>NC_008009.1:0-5257500 GCF_000014005.1 Candidatus Koribacter versatilis Ellin345 | reverse complement strand
CGCGCACGGCGACTGTTTAACAAAAACACAGGTCTCTGCTAAGTCGAAAACGACGTATAGGGGCTGACGCCTGCCCGGTGCCGGAAGGTTAAAAGGAGAGGTTAGTCGCAAGACGAAGCTTTGAATTGAAGCCCCGGTGAACGGCGGCCGTAACTATAACGGTCCTAAGGTAGCGAAATTCCTTGTCGGGTAAGTTCCGACCTGCACGAATGGCGTAACGATCGTGCGACTGTCTTAACGAGCTACTCGGCGAACTTGTAGCACCGGTGAAGATGCCGGTTGCCCGCACCTAGACGGAAAGACCCCGTGCACCTTTACTATACCTTCACTATGAACTATGGCACTTGCTGCGCAGGATAGGTGGGAGGCTTTGATTCCAGGTTCTCGGACTTGGAGGAGCCAACGGTGAGATACCACCCTGCGAGTTCTGTGGTTCTAACCTATTCCCGTCAACCGGGAAAGGGACATAGTGAGGCGGGTAGTTTGACTGGGGCGGTCGCCTCCTAAATTGTAACGGAGGCGCGCGAAGCTACACTCAGGCTGTTTGGAAATCAGCCGTCGAGTGCAAAGGCATAAGTGTGGTTAACTGCGAGACCTACAAGTCGAGCAGATGCGAAAGCAGGCCTTAGTGATCCGGTGGTTCTGTATGGAAGGGCCATCGCTCAACGGATAAAAGGTACGCCGGGGATAACAGGCTGATCGCTGCCAAGAGTTCATATCGACGCAGCGGTTTGGCACCTCGATGTCGGCTCATCGCATCCTGGAGCTGTAGAAGGTTCCAAGGGTTAGGCTGTTCGCCTATTAAAGCGGTACGTGAGCTGGGTTCAGAACGTCGCGAGACAGTTCGGTCCCTATCTGGTGTGGGCGTAGGAGATTTGAGAGGGCCTGTCCTTAGTACGAGAGGACCGGGATGGACGAACCTCTTGTGTTCCAGCTGTCTTGCCAAAGGCACGGCTGGGTAGCGAAGTTCGGTTGTGATAAACGCTGAATGCATATAAGCGTGAAACACTCCTCAAGATGAGATCTCCCAACCCTAAGGGTGAAGAAGGGCACAGGAAGACCACCTGTTTGATAGGCTGGATGTGTAAAGTCAGTGATGACAAAGCTTACCAGTACTAATCGCCCGTTCGGCTTGACCATAAAATTTACTTGGCGCATTAACTCGCAACAAGAGTCACTGCAGAACGAGATTCGAACCTGGATCTCGGGCACGGTAGCTACGTGCCGCCAACTAAACATGTAATTACTCCAATGCTATTCAGTTGTGACATCGTCACACTCGTTCTTTCAAAGATTGGCGTGAAGAGATCCTTCGCTGAAAAGCGCTCAGGATTTCGGCTCGCGGCTCAAACGCCGCGAAATCGCCTCAAGTTGCCGGTGATCATACCGCGTGGGAAACACCCGTTCCCATCCCGAACACGGAAGTTAAGCCACGCTGGGCCGATTGTACTGCACGCGAAAGTGTGTGGGAGAGTAGGTCGTCGCCGACATAAATAAGGGCTCCTTGTGAAAACAAGGAGCCCTTTCCTTTTTGTGTTCAAACCCTCAAAATCCTAAACCACGAAGGACACGGAGGACCACGAAGGACTTCTTGGTCTTCTTCACCCCCAGGTTGAGTATCTAGGCGGCGCTTGAAATTTAGCCCCGCGCCTTGTATCAGGGCATGGCTCCAGCCGTGCCAAGGATACATGTCATGCTGAGCGCAGTCGCGCGCCCAGGGCGACGGCGTCGAATATCCCTATCGCAAGCCTTTATCTTTCCTCTTTCGGCAACATCACGCGTCCACGTAACCATCGTCACTCGCGCAAACCCTGGGCGCTCGCTACATTATCGGTGTACGAGTCTGCCAGGGAGTCCATGATCAATCGCATCTCCGCTCTACTTTGTAGCTCACTGCTTCCTTTCCAGATGCTCGCCCAAGATGCCGCGGCGCCGGCCAATCCGCTCCACTCAGCGGAACCGGCGACGACAGCTGCAGCCAGGCCGGCGATGACGACCTTCGGGCTCGAAGACGCAACCCCAATCAAGATGCGCACCGCGCGTACTATTAGCTCTGCCGAAGCCAAGGTCGGAGATACCGTCGATTTCGAAGTTCTCGAGGAAGTTCGCGTGAACGGCCTGCTTGTGGTTCCGAAGGGCGGGATCGCATGGGCGACCGTTACGGAAGCCGTCCACAAGCGCAGCATGGGACGCGAAGGCAAACTCAACATCAATATCGATTCCGTTCGGCTCGCGGACGGAGAGAAAGTTGCGCTGCGCGCTGTGAAGGAAGGCCACGGTGGCGGCCACGTCGGCGCTATGACTGGCGCGATCGTCGCCACCAGCATCGTCTTCTTCCCGGCCGCGCCGCTCTTCCTCTTCATTCACGGCAAAGACATCACCATCCCCAAGGGCACGGAGATCACTGGCTACGTCAACGGCAACACGCCGCTGGTCCAGGCAAAATTTGAAGAGAAGCCTCCGGCCGATACGACCGCAGGCGCGCCCGCGACACAGAACACGAGCCTCGACATCTCTTCAACTCCCGCCGGTGCCGACATCGAGATCGACGGCAAATTTGTCGGCGACACTCCCTCCACGGTGCCTCTACCCGCGGGAGATCACATCATCAAGATCTCGAAATCCGGATTCACTGCGTGGCAGCGTACCGTCAGCCTCAGCGGCGGAACCATCAAATTGAACCCGGAACTCGAAGCAATCGCAAAGTAGCCGCGCCGTAAATGAAAAAGGCTTCCGTTCACCACGGAAGCCTTTTGTCCTGTCATGCTGAGCGCAGTCGCGAGCAGCGCGACCGAGTCGAAGCCTCCCTATCGCCACACAAGTGCCGCGGCCATCAACGCGAGCGTAAGAAGAACGCAAACCCATCCCCACCAATCTCCCCACGCCGCGTAAATCGTCCGGTCATGCTCCACGGAAACCCGTGCCAGCACGGAAGCAAACTCGCTATCGGTGCTTTTCGCCTCGGCGATCACCCGCCCGCGATCATCGGTCACGGTGAGCAATCCGTTTTTCGCGGTGCGCGCGATGCTGAACCCACTTTCCACGCCGCGCATCACCGCCATGCGATCGTGCAGCCAGCCATCCACCACGAAATCCCACGCCGGAACCAGCAGCAGCCCCACGCCATCGCGGCCATACTCGCGGCTCAGCCGCGGAAAATCCATGTCCTTGCAGATCGCTACACCCCATGTCGTCGCGCGGTTCACCACTACCCGCGACGTCCCCAGCAGCATCTCCGACTCAAACGGTGGCAGCATGTGGTGCTTCTCGTAGGTCACCGGATGCGCCTGCGCCGGTAAGTACGTCCGCGCTTCGTTGTAGAGCTTCCCGTCTTCTTTTCGAATCACGCCGACCACGATCGGCGCCTGCGTCGTGTCCACCTCCGCCTGGTAGCGTGCATCAATTTCCCCAGTCAGCGGCTGCACGACGGCCGAGATCTTCTCCGGGATCACCACCACTTCCGCGCCGCGCGCGATCAGCGCATCGGCATGCACCAGGTACTCGCGCAGCAAGCGCCCCTGCTTGTCCGGGCCTTCGGGATTGTTGTTCCCGTTGAAATCCGATGCGAGGAGCCCAACGTTCACCGTCTCCGAACGCGATGGTCCGCTGTTCAGCCGCCACGCACCAAATCCCAGCACCGCCGCCGCGAGCAAGATCACCGCGACCACAAACTTTCCGCGACGTCCCGCCTCGGTCGTTCGCAGTGCAAACGCTGCTGCGAACAAGAACAAGCAAAACTCCACGCCCCACAACCCAAACACCGACGCCAATTGCAGCACCGGCAAAAAATCCATCTGCGTGTACGCCATGTTGCCGAATGTCCCGTGGATCGACATCATGCTGAACAAGAATTCCCACGCCGTCCACGCCGAGGCCAGCGCCAGTGCCGCGCGCCACGGCTTCCCACACACCGCATACGAGCGATACAACAGCAGCGCCAGGGCGAACGCAATCGCGGGAGCCACGGCCGCGATCACCCGAACCACAACCGGCACGCCGACCTTCGCCAGGTAACTCCACGAATTCAGCGCACCGATCGCCCAGCTCGTGAACCCCGCCGCAAACGCCCACCTAGCGCGGATCCGCGGAGCTACTGCGAGCACCGGCACCATCGCCGGCCACATCAGCCACCACTGCGGATGCACGCCACTGGCGAAAAACAACATCGCGCCCGACGCTGCCACCGCGGCCAGCACCACCCGCCTAAGCCTTGAGTCCATGGAACACCCTCTTCAATGCGCGATGGCACAGCGCGCGAAATTCTTTTTCATCTAACCCAATCCGTCCCGCGCGATAGAGCGCCAGATACCCATGCACTATCGCCCACAACATCATCGCGATTTCCCACACGTCGTCATCGCGGAGCAATCCGGACTCGATCGCCGCGGCAACCTGATCGGCCGTACCATTCATGGTTGGCGACTTGCGCGCGCGAAAGTCTTTGGGAAATTTGCGAGCATCTGGCCGCGCCTGCGAGTAGAGATAATCGAAAACCCGCGGCCGCTCGAACGCGTAATCCAGATAGAAATCCAGCAATTTCGAGAACGACGCATCGCCCGAAACCCGCGCCGGATGCGCCCTCATGAACGCGCCAAGCCGCTCGAACTCGCGTCCGGTCACCGCCTGCAGCAGCGCCTCGCGCGTAGGGTAGTGGTGGTAGATGGCCATCGGCGTAATGCCCACAGCCTTGGCGACGCGCCGCATGCTCACGGCGTCCGCGCCTTCCTGCTCGACGATCTCCAGGGTGACCGCCGCAATCCGCTCCGAGGTGTTCTCGTCCATTGCAGCTATACACTGTACACTATACGGCGTATAGCTGCAAAAAGTTCCTTTGTCATCCTGAGCGGAGAATCCGGAACCCGTTCCGGATTCGCAGTCGAAGGACCCCCTATCGTTCCACGAATGCTGGAGATCTCAGCGCCCCACGGCCGCGATCCTCGCTTCCAACTCCTCAATGTCCATGAGTTGCTGAAGCGAAAATCCCATTCGCCTGGGTTCGAACTCGATCGTCCAACCCGCGGCTTCCTGAGTGTCGAAACCAGGTTCCAGCAATACCGTGCCGAACGCCGTTCTTGGTGCATGCACGGCGATCACGGTCCGTCGCCAGCTTCCCTTGCCGGCCCCAAATCTGCAATCGAATGCGACAACCCTGATTCCGTTGCGTTCGCCGTCAATCACGTTCCAGATCGAGGACGTCCTCGCAATCTCGGTCCCTGCCACAGGAACGGAGCTCGGCAACGTGTTTCCGATATAAACAAACCCAATCTCGTTCGCGAGCTTCTGCATCGCGCGCTTCCGCCGCCAGCCGGACCAAATCTGCAGGCCAACAATGCAGAGAATGAAGGCGATCCAAAGAGCGAATTCACTATTCAATTTCTAACGTCACCTCCGCTACTTCACGTGTTTTGAAATCGACAAGACATTCCCATCCGGATCTTTAAACCAGGCCACCTGGTCGTCACCCGGCGCTTCCCACATCCCAAGCTCATCCTGCTTCATGAAGGGCAGTCCAAACTGCTCAAACTTCACGCCGCGCGCCGACAACTCGCGGATCGTCGCATGCACATCGTCCACTTGCCAGCCAAGAATCGTGCCCACGACGGGCTTATGCTCCTTGGCCTTGGCCACGCGTAGCATCGTTCCGTGCGCGTCGAACACGAGCGCGAAGCCGTCGTCTTTCACAAACGTGAATCCCAGCGCATCGCCATAAAAGGCCTTCGCCTTCTCCGCATCGGTCGTCGTCACAAAGCCAACCATCTTTGTCAGTGCCATCATTTTCTCCGGAGCGTGATTGTACGTATGCGAACCTTCTTCGCCTAGAATCTTGTCGTGCCTGTAACAATTCTTTATCGTCCCGTCGGACGCTTGGAACTCGAACTGATTCGCGCCAGCGGCATGAAGGCCTTTCCGCCGCGTCTACCCGAGCAGCCGATCTTCTACCCGTGCTCACCATCGAATACGCGCGCCAGATCGCGCGCGATTGGAACACTCGCCACGAGCGCTCCGGCTACGCCGGTTATGTTCTCCGCTTCGCCGTCGACACCGACTTCCTCTCGCGTTATGAGATCCAGCGCGCCGGCAGCGACGCTCACCTCGAATACTGGATTCCAGCCGAGGAAATGGAGGAGTTCAGCGTGCACATTGTAGGGGACATCGAAGTGCTCGAACAGTACACTGGAGCCCTCGAAGGAGAATGCTGGTGAAGCTACTCACGGCGATTTTGTTCTCTGGCGCAATTGCGTGTGCGCAGGAGCAAACGGCAAAGCCGAAGGCGGCGTCACCGCATGTCGAATGGGTCGATTTGCACGTGCCGGTCTATCCGCCGCTCGCGAGGCAAGCTCGAATCGAAGGCAACGTGGAGGTACAGATCCAGTTCCATAACTGCGCTCTGGATCGCGAGCACGTTCAGGCGTTAAGTGGTCATTCCCTACTCAGGGGCACCGCACTCGACTCCATTCACGACTCGGCGATCCGTTGTGGTCCGTTCCGAGATGCCAGTACTGTACTCACCTTTGAATTCAAGATCGATTCGTGCGGGTCTGACGAGCAGCGAATCGAACTTGATGGCAATACGATTCGTGTCGTCGCCGACACGATTTGCTTGAACACGAGCGTCTCGGACCGCCATTGATTGACATTACCCCAGTTCCCCTTCACCCTTCCCGATCCTCGTTCAAACGTTTAAACTAATCCTTCCAATCGATATTTCCGGGGAGCGCAATGCTGGCCACCATTCTCGATGGCAACAAGATTTCTGCCGAGATCAAGACTGAAGTCGCGGCCGAGGTGGCCGAGCTCAAAGCCAAAGGTCTCACCCCCGGCTTGGCGGTAGTGCTCGTCGGCCACAATCCCGCCAGCGAGATCTACGTTCGCAATAAGGTGAAGGCCTGCGAGATGACAGGCATCTACAGCGAACAGCACACACCGCCCGACACGGTAAGCACCGCCGACCTCCTGCAACTGGTCGAGTCGCTCAACCGCCGCAATGACATCGATGGCATCCTGGTGCAACTGCCGCTGCCGAAACAGGTAGATTCCAAGAAGATTCTCTTAGCCGTTTCGCCCGAGAAAGACGTGGACGGCTTCCACCCGATGAACGTCGGTTATCTTTCCACGGTGCGACCCGGCCTTGTGCCCTGCACGCCCGCCGGATGCATGGAAATTCTTCGTCGTTCGAACGTTCCGGTTGAAGGCGCAGATGCCGTGGTGGTCGGCCGCAGCGACATCGTTGGCAAACCGATCGCCATGCTGCTGACCAACGCTAACGCCACCGTTACCATCTGTCATAGCAAGACGCACGATCTGCCCGCGGTCTGCCGCCGTGCCGACATTCTTGTCGCCGCCATCGGCCGCCCCGGTATGATTACCCCCGATTTCGTAAAGCCCGGCGCCACTGTCCTGGACGTCGGCATTAACAAGATCACCGACCGCGCCGAGTTCGAAAAGTTTTTCGCCGGCGATGCCAAGCGCGAGGCCGCGTTCGCTAAGAACGGCTCGACGCTCGTCGGCGATTGTCACCCAAAAGTTGCGGAAGTTGCCGGAGCGTTCACCCCCGTGCCCGGCGGCGTCGGACCGCTAACCATTGCCATGTTGATGGCAAACACCGTAAAAGCCGCGAAACTTCGCCGCGGAAACACGGTTTAATTCCTTAAGGGGATTCCCTTTGCTCAGAGTCGCAATTACTGGCGGTATCGCCACCGGAAAGTCCACCATCGGCGAGATGTTCGCCCGCCGCGGCGCGCACGTTATCCAGGCCGACCGCGTTGCCCACCAACTGATGAGCCCCGGCAACGACGTCTACGACAAGGTCGTCGCTCACTTCGGTCGCGAGATCCTCAATCCCGACGGCACCATTAACCGCCCGCGCCTCGCGCAAGCTGCATTCCCCGACAAGGTGCAAGAGCTCAACAACCTTGTGCACCCTGCTGTGCTCGATTTCCAGGACCGCTGGATGGACAAGATCGGCGAGGAAGACCCCAACGCCATTGTGATCTGCGAAGCCGCGCTCCTCTTCGAAGCCAAGGGAGAGAAGCGCTACGACAAGATCATCGTGGTACGCACCCCGTTCGATACCAAGGTCCAGCGCTACGCCGCGAAGATGAAGCAGCGGCTCGGCGACGCCCGCATGGAAGTTCTGCGCCGCATGAACGCGCAAATGAGCGAAGAAGAAAAAGCCCGCCGCGCCGACTACGTAATCGATAACAACGGCGTCCTCGACCACACCGAAGAGCAAGTCGAAAAAGTCTGGCTCGATCTGCAGGAACAAGCCAAACTGGCGAGGGTGTAACCAGCGTGCCGCCCGATGCTCGTATTCGCAAAAAGCAAGATTGCCAAATGCGACAGGCAAGCGTTCGCGCCGCGTTGATCGAAGGAGAGAAGAGCGGAGATCCTCGCCCGTTCGATGTCTCGGCCTTCAAAATACGAATACTGAAACCGCGTCCCTGAATTCCAGCCCGCGCAATACCGAATCTCCACTGCTACTTCTGGTCATTCAGAGGAGCGCGTCAGCCCGACGAAGAATCTGCTGTTCAATTTTCAGGTTCGAATCGTTCGATGTATTTTGGCTCACCGATAAGTTCCAGCCTCGCTGAATCTCCTGAGATTCGGACGGTTTCGCCCCAGCATTGAATCTCGAGTTCCACGGCACCATGTACATCGAGTGGGATCGGGACCAGATTATCCGACACGGTCCCGTCGATCGTAAGCGCTCCGTCCCAAAGACTATGAACTCCTCCGTTGGCCGTGCGGCTTTCTTCAAGAAATACCCCGGTGATCATTGCATTTCCGATCCGAAGCACCGCTTCTTGTCCCCACCCCGTACCACGATCAATCGACGGCCGTCCTGCCGAGGAGTGAACGTAAACCTTAGGGAAATGCAGCACCGCATCGGCGCCTTTCAAGCTGATGTCGTCAAGCTCCGAATCATGGATCTCGATGCAGCAGTTTTGCGCGTACGGACTTGCCGCCTCGTTTTCTTGCTTGCGCATCTTCAGCCTGCCCCTAGCGTTCTCCGCTCTCCGCGGCCAGCCCACCACTTCGCCCGCATCTCCATCACTCTCTCTTGTCATTCAGATGAGGTCGCCAGCCCGACGAAGAATCTGCTTCCAGAAGTTCTAGTTATTCGCTGCGAGCAACAGAAATCCAGACAATCCGACTGTCGCCACAATCCACCACCAGATTCGGCGCTGCGTCGCAGCGAAGATTCCCAGGACAAAAGCCAGAAGAAGCATCGCGAATGCCCACCAAGGCGTGTCACCGAATACATCGCGAAGCAAGCCTAGCGGATGTAAGGAGAGCACCCAAACCAATACCGTGAGCGCTCCACTGGCGATACCAGCCGCTGAAATATTCACCGGCCCATCGGCCCTGCGAATCACTCTCCCGATTACCGAGGATTGTGATCCCAAAAGTTTCCGCGCCTCCGCAAACTCGGGCTTCGACGCATTCAGTCGCGTCGCCCACGTCAGCAGCTCCGCCATCTTTCCTTCGAAATCGCCATCGGACCATGGGCTCTCGCCCGCAATCATTCGGCCAGAGTAGTAATGCTCTTCCCCATAAAGACGATTCTTGTCCGAATCGGAGAGAGACGAGTCCGTCTCTTTGTAGGCGGCGTAGTTGATACCCTCGATCAGCAATTCTTTCGCCCCTTCGATGGTTATCAATTCGCCCATCCCATCGCATAAGCCACGACCGCCACGGTATCGCTCAGTCCGTGCGCCAGCACGGCAGTCCACAAATTTCTGCCGGACAAGAGATACGCCGTCCCAATCACCAGTCCCGACCACGTGCTATCCACCACGCCCGCTGGCCCTTTGTACCAGTGCCCGAAGCCAAATAGCACCGCGACGTAGATCATCGCCAGCACGTACGAGAGCTTTGACCGGTTGCCCAAGTCCGCCGCGCGATTCAAGAGATACCCGCGATAGCTGAACTCTTCGCCGAAGGCTGCAAACGTCCACACGATCCCGAGAAATGTCAGCGACTCCTTCCACGTCGGAGAGGTATGGATTACATTGCTGATCTTTTCCGGCGCCGGCCAAATCCGGTGCGCCAGCGGCTGGATCACCAACTCGCTCCCGACGTGCAGCAAAATCACGGCGCCGATGGCGTAGAGAATCGTCTTCGTCCACGACGCCGGCCGCCGCAGCCCGGTGAACGCGTACCCACGCTCGCGCAGACCGAACGACAGCCAGAACAGCACGAATAGAATCGGCACTTCATTGGGAATTTTGTGAAAGACGTTGTGCCCGATCACGATCGCCGCGCCGAGCAAAACTTCAAGGAAGGAAATTGCGCGCTGTTTCGTGGTGAGCATGCGCGGATTCTACGGCTACAGTCCCCAGTCGCCGCAATACTTCTTGAATTTCTTTTTGAAATCCGCTTCCGAGTACCGGTTCAGGATGTGCCCGGTACGCGCGTCCACCACGTAGCCGTTGAACCGTCCAAGGTTCGCGCCGAAGGCCGAGCTGTCTGGCACCCACGCCATCATTAGCAGCCGGTCGGAGCTTTCCATCCATCGGATGGCCGCGACATTCACCCAGTCGCTCGACTTGCGCAGCTTCTTCTGTTCAGCCGCCGTGCAGCCGCCGCCCAAGCAGGCGGGGAAGCGCCGCGCCAGGTCTTTGCGAACCGCGGTCGCAATTTCCTGCGGCACCGCGTTCTGCGGACGATAAATCAGCACGTGGTACGGCCCAATCGCGCCGCCGCTACTATGAGTGACCGCTACCGCATCCGAGTCAGGCGACCATAGCGCCTCCGGCCCAACCCCAAGGTCAATCGGCGTCCGCCGCTGCGCCCCGACGAGTTCGCAGTTCGGCGCATCCAGCGTCTCGGAAACCGCCTCGCTGACCTTCTGTTCTTTGGGGATGACGTTACAGGCGATCTCGTACTTGCCGTTCGGTGACGGAACCCGCGCGTTTCGCAACGTCGGGTCAGGATTCACCGTATACGGCAACGGATGCGCCGCCCGCGACCATGTCGTGACCGCCGTGCGCGTCGGTGCGTTCTTCGAATTTGTCCCAGCCGGAAGCGAGGTTGCGGCAACGAGGGCGACAGCGAGGGCGAGAAACCTGCGAGACATGACCTTCTACTTACTTAAGATTCAGAGTACCTCAAATCTCCTCGCGCCAGTCTCCTCCTAAGGTGCAACTGCGAAAAAATCTTGCGGCGGCTACCAACCGGGGACGAGCAGCTTCTTCGCGGCTCCCACACTGCACTTCTGGTACTTGCTGTAGGCCTCCGCCGCGCGTTGTTGGATCTCGCGTTCGCCCTCCCCGAGAATCCAGCCGTCGAGCGCCGCCTTCAAGGTATAGGCTTCCGGCGCCATCAAGTTGGTCGTCCAAAGTAGCGGATATGCGCCCGACGCCCGGATTGGCGCCGAGAAATACTGCTTGCTCGCGCAAGCGAGCAAGATGGCATCGCGCCGTCCGGTGTTCTTGTTCGGTGGGAAATGGCTCAGTTCGAAATCCATCAACCCATCGTGGCCAACGTACGCCACAAGGTCGGCGGCGCCCCCGGCAGAAATATTCAACTCCGGATTCGTAAGCCTGATCTTTTCCGCTCCGTTCCCACCCGCAGCTTCGAGAAAGTCGATGATCGCCTGTTTGATCTCGCGTCCGCGATAGGCGTCGGCGACAAGGTACACGTCACCATCACGATGCTTGAAGACGCACCGCTCCAGCACCAAGGCTTTTGCGGACTTGCCGCGCCACACCAGCTTCCAGTCGGTGCTACGCGCGAAGAACGTGCGGACACCGGCCGCCGCGCCCCAGTAGAGATTATTGTCCGGATCATCACCATTGCCGATCCGGGCCGGAACCGGCACGATGCCCTGGTATTTGTTGTCTGCGAGCGCAACGAACACGTGGACAATCCGCGGCTTCGCATTCTCTGCCAGCGTAAACACCGCGCTGAACAGCAAAACCGCTGTCACCACCACGCATTTGGTTCGCATGGCCGCAATGGTATCAGCCACTCAGAAATGCGGGTGCCCCACTCTTCCCGTAGGAAGGGTGGGAATTCCCACCCTAATTCACCTTGTGATATCCCAGGCTCCGCATCGTCTCGTCGTATGCCTCGCGATAGCCCTTCAAATACCCCGCCCGGTACGACTCCCGGTACGCGTCCTTGGCGCCGTTGCCGTTCCAGCCGTCGGTGCCGCCGCGGAACTGCCCATGGTCCGACGCTCGGAATCGGAAGCCATGCTCCGCGTCCACATGTCCGGAGTGCCCGCCATCGCGGAAGCCACGGTCAAACCCGGGGCTTGCGTACCATTTCGTGCCGTCCCGGTCGGTATAGCTGGTGTGGTAATCATCGCCCGCGAACGCCATCCCGCCGAGCATCGTTAACGCCAGAGCCCCCGCCGCAAATAAACCTGCCAATTTCTTCATAGCTCCTCCAAATCGCTCCATGCCTGGTACTGCGATAAAGAGAAGGAACACTGCTTACGAAGGGAAGTTTCGCGAATTTTCGCCGGAAAAATCCATCGGGTCATGACCCAACCGTGTCCACGAAGTCGGCCAGCCGGTCGTACCAGGCGGTCAGGTCTGCAGGTCGGAAGTGTGCGTTGGCCGGGCTGGGGTTCGGAACCACAAAAATCCGGGTCTCCCCGATCCGTTCGTTCTGGACGCCCAAAGCCACCGCCTTCGGCCTCAGGCTCCATCCATGTTCCAGCACCGGACGGTACCCGGTTGTCCCGTGAAAGCACGCGACCCGTGGCTGCAGCCGTTCCAGTTTCTCGATCAGTTCTCGTGCTCCCCGCGCGAACTCCTGCGGCGTGAGCCCGGCTGCGTTTGCCGTCGGGCGCTTGACCACATCCGTCAGCCCAATCCCAAACCGCAGGCACTCGCAGTCGTGTTCCGGTCCTACGGTCTGGAGACCCAGCCCCTCCCGCATCCCGAGGCTGAGTCGCGAGGCCGAAAACGCCGGCCAGAACCGGTTGTTCTTGCGGGCAAAATAGTGCCCCTTCATCGCCGAATACAGCCCCGGATTAATCCCAATCAGCACCAAATCCAGACCGGGCCCGAGGTAGTCCGGAAGTGTCGGCGGTGTTGCCTCCAGCATTGGTTGAGGATATCCGGTTCGCGGTACACTTTTATAGGGTCCCCGTCCGATCGGCGTACCCGTTCTTATGCGAAAGATGCTCCGTCCCTTTCTTCTCGGCGTTTTGCTTGCCACTGGTTTTTTCTACCTGACCACGCACCATCGCGCCGCCAGCGCCGGTTCCGACGTCGACAACGTCTGGATCTCGCGTCCCGACCGCCTCGAGCTGACCCAGGCCGCCGGCCCCGTCACCTACGACCCCGAAGAGCAGGTCAACATCGAGGTCTATAAAAGAGGTCTGCCCAGCGTCGTGAACGTCACCTCCACGACGGTCGCCTTCGACTTCTTTTATGGCGCGGTGCCGCAAGAGGGCCAGGGCTCCGGCTTCATCATTGATAAGCAGGGCCATATCCTGACGAACTTTCACGTCGTCCAGGGCAATCCGCAGAAGCTGGAAATCACCCTCAGTAATCGCAAGAAATATCCAGCCAAGGTTATTGGCCTCGACCGCTCGCACGATCTCGCGGTCGTCCAGATCAACGCCCCTGACCTCGTACCCGCCGTCATGGGCGACAGTCACGGTCTCGTTGTCGGCCAGAAGGTCTTCGCCATCGGCAATCCCTTTGGCCTCTCCGGTACCATGACCCGCGGCATCATCAGCTCCATCCGCGCCATCGTCGAGCCCGACGGCACCAAGATCGACGAAGCCATCCAGACCGACGCCGCCATCAACCCCGGCAACTCCGGCGGTCCGCTGCTCAACTCGCGCGGTGAAGTCATCGGCATTAACACCATGATTGCCAGCAACGGCGCCGCACAGAGCGCCGGCATCGGCTTCGCTGTCCCCATCAACGCGGCCAAAGCCGTGCTCAATGACCTCGTGCAGTACGGCGAAGTCCGCCGTCCGTCGCTCGGAATCCGCGGCGGGCTGCCGATCACACCCGAGCTCGCCGAACAAATGGGCCTCGCCGCCGACTACGGCGTCCTCATCCAGGCCGTAATCCCCGGTCGTGGCGCCGACAAAGCAGGACTGAAAGGCGGCAACGAGCGCGCCTATCTCGGCAACACGCCGATCATGATCGGTGGTGACCTCATCGTAGCCATCGGCGACGAGCAGATCGCGGACCTGCAGGACCTGTCGCACGCCATGAACGCCCACAAAGCGGGCGAGACGGTGCGGGTCACCATCTACCGCGCCAAACGCAAAATGGTAGTCCCCGTCCAGCTAGACGAGGCCCGCCAAGGCGCATAAGAAACCGAGGGTGGAGGATCTCCGCATCCCCCACCCCTTTCATTTAATCTATTAAGTGCCAATGACCTCGGTCGTTCCCAAGCCGCCGGTGTACGAACGCCTGCATTACCGCGAGATCCTCGCGGTATCGATCGAGACCTTCAAATCGAACAAGGTCCGCTTCGCTCTCACCGCGCTCGGCATGGTGATCGGTACCGCGTCTCTGATTCTCGTCGTCACCATCGGGCTTACGGGCAAGCAGTACATCCTGCGCGAGCTGAACTCCATCGGCACCAACATGATCACCGCCGACTACGAGGGCGGCACCATCTACGGGGGCAGCACCAGCAACGACTTCATGACCCTCGACGACCTGAAGGCGATCCGCGCCCAGGTCCCCGGCATCGTCGCGGCCTCGCCCATGATCCAGCTCCACGACCAGATCCCCGTTCCCGGCGGTAAAGAGCGCGACGTGCTCATCCTCGGCGTCTCGTTCGAATACCAGTTCGTGCGCAACCTGGTGATTCCGTCCGGCCGCTTCTTCGACGACTACGACACCAACGCACGCAACAAGGTCGCCGCCATCACCAAGCCGCTCGCCATCCGGCTCTACGGTTCGGAAGATGCGGCCGTCGGCCAGCCAATTAAGCTCAACGGCCTGCCATTCACCATCATCGGGACATTTAAAGAGCGTGTAGAAACCTTCGGCCAATCGGAAATCTCCGACGACACCATCCTCATCCCGTACACTGTGGGCCGTTATTTCACTGATACCGACGCCGTCAAAGAACTCTTCTTCTCCATGAGCGACTCCGACCGCGTCCCCTTGGCGACGCAGGAGATCCAGCAAGTCCTGCAATCGCGCCATCGTCCTGAGAGCGTGTACAAAGCCGAGAACCTAACCCAGCTTCTCGACGTCGCCGCAAAAGTCGCCAACGCATTGACCGCGATCCTGCTGCTGATTTCTGCCGTGACGTTGGTCGTCAGCGGCGTGGGCATCATGAACATCATGCTGGCGACGGTCAGCTCGCGCATCCGCGAGATCGGCGTGCGCAAAGCCGTGGGCGCTACCAACCAGGAAATTCGCCTCCAGTTCTTAACCGAAGCGGTGCTGATTTCGCTCGTCGGTGGGGTGATCGGCATCGTCTCCGGGTTGGCGCTGCCCGTCTCGCTGCGCTTCCTTACCGACTACCGCGTGCCGATCTCCGGCTTGTCGGTCATCATCGCGCTCGTCGTTTCGTCCATGGTCGGCGTATTGTTCGGCACCGTGCCAGCGACGCGCGCTGCCCAACTCGACCCGGTCGAGAGCCTGCGTTACGAGTAGAAGCTATGAAGGATCCTAAAAAGAGCGACGAACAGAAACGCGAAGAGCAAAAACGCGATCACATGCTCGACCACACCATCGAAGAGAGTTTCCCCGCGAGCGACCCACCTTCCACCGACCCTGACCCTATGCCCGAACCCGGGCACAACGATAGCGAGTAAATATGCGCTGGATACTGCATTGGATCGTGAGCGCCGCCAGCTTGGCGGTCGTCGTGTATGTTGTGCCGGGCTTCCACGTGAACAGCGTGTGGTCGCTGCTTATCGCTGCTCTGCTGCTGGGCATTGTCAACGCGACGCTCGGCCTCGTGCTGAAGGTCATCACCTTCCCGCTGACGATCCTCACGTTCGGCATCTTCTGGTTCGTCATCAACGCGTTCATGATCGAGCTGGTCGCCAAGCTGGTGAAAGGCTTCTGGGTAAAAAATTTCACAGCGGCCTTCATAGGCGCCATCGTTCTGGCCGTAATCAACACCATCCTGAAATGGCTAATGCCCAAAGAAGAAGACTAAGGGCTGGGCAAGCAACTCCAAGTTCTGTCATCCTGAGCGAAGCGGCCGAAGGCCGCGCAGTCGAAGGACCCCTATCGCTACCAGAATGTGGGTGTCCCACACCCGTGTTACATTGCTCTCGACGCAATGCTCTTCAACTCCATCCCATTCCTCTTCTTCTTCCTCCCCGCTGTGCTGCTCGGGATTTATCTGATCGGAAGAATGGGACGCACTCCCGCACTCCTTTTCCTCAATCTGGCATCTCTGTTCTTCTACGCCTGGTGGAACCCCAAATATCTCCTGCTTCTTCTCGGCTCCATTACCTTCAACTTGCTCTGCGCGCACGCCATCGCCCACGCCAAGCGCCCCAGCATCCCGATGTGGATCGGCGTCTGCGGCAACGTAGGCTTGCTCTGTTTTTATAAATATCTTTTCCCAATCCTCAACAGCTTTGGTTCGCTCATGACGCCCGAGCACAACTTCGGCAGCATCATTCTGCCGCTCGGCATCTCGTTCTTCACCCTCACCCAGATCGGCTACCTCGTAGATCTCGCGCAGCAGGACGCGACCTTACTCAGCCCCGTCGAACATGTCTTCTTCGTGAGCTTCTTCCCGCACTTGATCGCGGGCCCTATCCTGCATCATCGCGAATTCATGCCGCAAGTCTTCGCGAAGCGCGACTTCCGTCTCGACTGGAACCAACTCGCGATCGGCGGAACGTGGTTCATCATGGGCTTGTTCAAGAAAGTCGTACTGGCCGACACCATCGCCCCGCGTGCCGACCTGCTCTTCAACGCGCCCGCCAATCAGCCAATGTTCAGCGCCTGGTGCGGCATCCTCAGCTACGCGCTTCAGCTCTACTTCGATTTCTCCGGTTACTCGGACATGGCCATCGGCCTGGCGCGCATGTTCGGCCTGCGCTTCCCCATGAACTTCAACTCGCCCTATAAGGCGCAGAGCATCATCGAGTTCTGGCAGCGCTGGCACATCACGCTCACCCACTTCATCACGCTCTACATCTACAACCCGGTCGCAATGGCCATCAATCGGAGCCGCCTCGACGCTGGCCTCTCCATCGGTAAGAAAGCGTTGAAGAGTTTCGAAGGTTTCACTCGCATGGTCTGTGTGCCGCTGCTGGTGACGATGATTGTTGCCGGCGTTTGGCACGGCGCAGGCCGCCAGTTCCTCGCCTTCGGACTGCTGCACGGAATCTATCTCTGTATCAACCACGCGTGGCGCACCTGGGCGAAGGCCCTGGGCAAGGCCATCGAAGCCACGCGCATTGGCCGCGTCTTCTACGTGGTGCTCACGCTCGCCGCCGTGATACTCGCGCAAATCTTCTTCCGCGCCGACTCCGTCCCCGACGCCTATGCCGTCATCCGTAGCGCACTCGGCTTGCACGGTCTCGGCGCCATGCCGCATGCCGACCACATCTTCTGGCTCATGATCGCCGCGTTCTTCGCGATCTGCTGGAGCCTGCCCAACACCCAGGAAATTCTCGGCGAAGGCGATCGCCCGGTGCGACTGCAATGGCGACCGACATTGGCCTGGGGCCTCGCCATCAGCGCGACGTTCTTCCTCTGCTTCGTGCTGATGAAGCCCGCCTCGCGCTTCCTCTATTTCCAGTTCTGAATCTGCCCGGCAATCAGCGCACTATTGCGTTCCGCACCCTCGCGCGTGTAGTGCGCCTTTTCGTTGAACAACTGGATATCGAATTTCGGAAGGGAATTGTCACTCACGCCCGCGAGCGCCTTCGCATAGAAGTCGTATCCCGCATCGCACGCCGGATACGGCGCAGCATTGATGATCACGTGCGCGCCGGATTTCGCATACCGCGCTCGCAGCGCCGAGATGTAGGCCGCATCGGGATTGCGTTGTTCGTTCTCGCCGATGCAACTCTGCAAGGGCGGTCCCGGCACGGTAAGCATTCCGCGGTTCGCCTCGATTTGCGCCCACGCGCGCCGCGAAGTCTCGCCGCTCCGATCCCTGTCGAACATCGCTGACCGCAGCACGAACTCCGAAAACGCCAGCGCATCCACTGGATGCCGCGCAAACAACTTCACGGTCGTGAAGTCCAGTCGGTGCCGCACTAACTGCAGCGCCCCTTCGGTCGAAAGGCCGTTCTCAAACGATGCCGAAAAATGCGGCGCCAGGAACTGGATCACCAGGAATTTCGGCGCCTTATTGCTTTGCAAATAGCTGTCGAGCGCGAACGTTCCCGCCACGGCCAATGTCGTATTCGGTTGCGCGATGTTGCAGGTCTTCAGCCCTGTTTTTGCTTCGATCACTTGAGGCGCCACGCCGGTCAGCGCCGACGAATCGCCGAACACCACCACATCGCAATTCACATTGGTCAGCGTGAAGGGATAATCCGAAATCGCAAGATACGAATTCCTCTGGTGCTGCACGAACCGCTGGCTGCGCGCAATCACGAGTGACGCGACCACTGCGACCACCGGCACCAGCGCCAGCGCCACGCAATACCACGCCGCCCGCCGTGTTCCCGGCGCGACCTGCACGTCTGTCGCAGCTTGCGCTGTTCCCATCTCCAGCGATAGTAACGAATGTCGCGGAGAATGCGCCATGGAATGTGGGTGCCCCATCCTTACCGCGAAGCGATAGGGTGGGGACGTTGATGCTGTTCTGTCATCCTGAGCGAAGCACGCGAAGCGTGCGCAGTCGAAGGACCCCTATCGCTCACGAGGTGTGGGCGCGCAGCGCTCTCACCACCGCGCTCACATCGTTCTCCTGAAACAAGCGAATCCCCGCGACGCCCGCCGCGCCATACGCCAAACACATCCGCGCATTTTCGACGGTCACTCCACCCAGCGCGAGCGCCGGAAACCGTACCGCCCGCGGCGCCGACTCCGTATGTTCCGGCGGTGGCACAATGCCGGTCGCCTCTGCCAGCACTTGTAGCCCGATCCCCGGCTGTTCCCCTTTGCCAAAGACCGGCGCCAACACAGCAAAGTCCGCGCCCTGCGCCTCCGCCATCCGCACATCGGCGGTGGAATGGCACGACACCCCAATCACTGGCCGCCGTTCGCGCCACAACGCCCGTGCGTCTCCCGCAGAAATGTCGTTGGAAGTCAGGTGCACGCCATGTGCGCCAACGGAAATCGCCACATCCGACCGCGAATTGACGAGAAGTTTGGTATTCGTACCGGAGATCGCATCCATCGCCCCACGCGCCAGCCGCTCCAGTTCACGAGGGGAGAGGTCCTTCTCGCGCAGCTGGACGTAATCCACGCCCGCATGGGCGGCTTCGGAGATCTTGGCAATCAAGTCGCCCTTCAGCGCCCGCCGGTCCGTTATGTAATAGAGGATCAACCCAACATTCTAGCTCTCGCTTCGGAAGTGGTGGGCTATTGCATCGCGTGCCTTCGGCACTGCCTTACTGCTTCTCCCGCCCATACTCCGTCAAAAACGCGCGGACTTTTTCCGGTACGTAACTGCTCTTGCCGTCCTCGAGGTCCGACGTATCTTGCGACTTCAGCAGCTTCCCATCTGCGGTAAGCACATACAAATGCGGGCAGCCCTTCAGCTTGGGAAACTGCGCCAGGAACTTGTCGTTCTTGTTATCGGCGCCGAAATTCACGTACATCACGACAAAATTCTTGTCGCGAAGCTCGCGCAGGTCGGCGTGATCGGTAAAGAACTTATCCAAGTAGCCGCACCACTTGCACCAGGTGCCCCCGACATCGAGGAGGATGTTGCGATCGGTGGCGTGCGCCTCTGCGATGGCGACAGCGAGATCTTTCGCGGGATCGCGTGTCGCGTCATAGGTATGGGGCAGGGTGGACGAACTGTCTTTCTTGGATCCGGCAAGGGTTGGCAGGACGACGGTGGCGAGCAGGAAAACGATGAGCAGAAAGCGTTTCATGGCGAAGCAAGCTTGGCGCAAGGGGCCGGGGAGTGCAGTGACGGCTGATGCGAAGGCGTGTGACGTGGATTTGGAGGCTTGCAAAAAACAGTAGCCAGGCAGTTTCGCCTGGCTCTTGTTATCGCTCTTTGTGTCCGCGGGCTCGTCCGGTTTCTGGCGGCCCATGGCGGAACAGCGATCTGACCTCGGTTGTGTACTACCTTCCGGATCTTGCGTGTCACCGCTTCCGGAATTCTCCTGCTGAACCCTTACATCTACAACTTACGTTGGTCACCTGCCGTTGGTTCCCGTTAGTTGACCAGCGCCAGACCTTCCAGTTCGCGCTGGATGGCCTCGATCGAACAACCTGCCACTTCAGTACGAAGCGCCGCATGGCGGGCTTCTTCGGGAGAGACGCCGTATCCGCGCCCTACCAGAAACATCTGCATCACCTCGGCGGCTTCACGGAAATCCGATGCTCCTTGTAAGAGCTCGGTTCTCAGGGCCGTCAATTCGGGCTCCGAAAACTTCTCAACCATCTCTCTCACCTCCGACCCTAAGGTCGCGTACTAGTTAGACTCGGTGAGGGCCCAAAAAGTTGCAGCAATCCAATTGCCGAACTGGCCACTTCTTTGTAAAACCCCACCAGAATCGCTACCTGTTTAGAACCCGTGCCCCACTGCGATGTTTCGCAATGTACGCCCGCCAACAGGCCTGCTGAATCCCACGGTAGGGTCAGTCCATGTGCCCAAGGAGCTACCACGCCCGCGTAAGTACAACCCCTACAACGGCAATCCCCGCCCGCAGGTTTAGCAGATTCGCCCACGTAAAGACTTGTCTCGGGAAACGTCAGTAACCTCTTCGATTTTGCCACCCACTCCCTTTCGTACCGTCCATTTCGGTCCAACCCCTTTCTTTTGACCTTGGTACTGCTTCCTCCAGACACTTACAATCCACCCACGGAGCCTCCGGTCCATGCGTTTTCTTTACGGCCTTTTCCTCGTGTTCGTTGCTTTGCCTCTCGTCGCCCAAACCTCCACTGCCGACATGCTTGTCCGCATCGAGCGCGTGCAAAGCGCCGAGGACTCTCGCTGTATCGTCGTTTACAGCGACTCCTCCTATCACGCCGAGCGCACCCACGGCAGTAAGACCGATGTCTTTGAAGGCACACTCGACTCCGCCCGCTACGCGCCCATCAAAGATCTCGCCGCCGGCCCACTCAAACAGGTCCAGCACGAGCACATCAGCGCACGCTACGTGGACTCGCCCGACCTCCTCTTGATCGACGTAGACCGCGGTGACGACATCCAGCAGATCCGCTTCGCCAACAAGGCTGATCGCAAGCCCTATGCCACGCAACTCGATCCGGTGCTGCAATGGTTTGACGCCACGATGAAGCAGCCCGGCGCGCGCTCGGCCGCGAAAGCCGATCGCTGCGTGCCGGAGAAGAGGACCATCACCAAGATCGTCTCCGGCATTCCAGAGAAACAGCTACCTACCGGCCCCGAGAATCCGTATCACATCAAGAACCTGCTGTTGCTGTTTATCACCGAGCGTTACGAGAGCCGCGGCAACTCTGCGGGCGAGAAGAATTGCGTCCTGGTGCGGAATGACGGCTCCATCTACGCCTACAAAATGACTGTGGCCTGGCGCGGAGAGCCAGACAAGTATCGCGAAATGCACGTCAACGTATCACCCGATCAGGTGACGATCCTCAAGCGCGCCATGGACGATCCCACCCTCGCGAATGCGAAAGACATCCACCCGGAGAAGCGTTCGTACGCGAGCGAGTCGGACCGCACCGAGGTGGTCGCCGTTCGCAATAACGACGTGCAGGTGCTCCACTTCGCGCAACTCGTGAACGCGGAGGAAGTCGGCGCCACGCCGCGCCAAGGCTACCAACCCGTCAAGGGAAGCGACGGTAGCAAAGAAACCGCACCCGTTCGCGAGTGGATCAAGCTGAACCTAGACAACAGCAAACTCCAGAAGGTAGACCACCTCAGCGGAGAGTGTCCATAGCTCTGTCATCCTGAGCGGAGTCGCGCAGCGACGGAGTCGAAGGACCCCTGTCGTCACACGATGCCTACAGTCTCGTCTTCGCAATCTCCGGGCTCTTGTGCGTGTTTCCCAGGTGGAACTCCGTCAGCCCGTCCCGCAGATACTCGAATGCCTCCTGCGGATCATCGCAAAACTTGAACAGATTGAGATCGTCCGGCGCGATCGCACCCGCATCCACGAATGCCTGGAAGTTGATCACCTTTTTCCAGTACTCGGTGCCATATATCACCACGAAGATTTTCTTCGCCATCTTCTCCGTCTGCGCCAGGGTCAGGATCTCGAACAGTTCGTCGAAGGTCCCAAAGCCGCCGGGGAAAATCACCAGCGCCTTCGCGAGATACGCAAACCACAGTTTGCGCATGAAGAAGTAATGGAACTCGAAGTTCAACTCCGGCGTGATGTACGGGTTCGGCATCTGCTCGAACGGCAGACGAATATTCAGCCCAATCGTCTTCGCGCCCGCTTCATGTGCACCAAGATTTGCTGCCTCCATGATCCCTGGTCCGCCGCCGGTGGTGACTACAAACCGATGCCGCCTGCCACCAAGATCTTTGCTCCAGCCCGCCAGCATGTATGCCAGCTTGCGTGCGTCTTCGTAATAGCGCGCCATCTCCACATCGGCCCGCGCCATCTTCAACCGCAGCTGTTCTTCTGGAGGCGCCGGCTGCGCCGAACCCGGCTTCTCCAACAGTTGCAGATGTTCTTCCGCGATCGAACGCGAATGCCACCGCGCCGATCCGAAGAACACCACCGTGTCCTGGATGCGTTCCCGCCGAAACCGCGCCAGCGGTTCCGCATATTCCGACATAATGCGAAGCGGTCGGCCATCCGGTCCATTTACAAATTTTGGGTTTTCATAAGCCAGCGGCGAGCGAAAGGGTTTGGGCGTCTTGTCGGCCATGGTCTTTGTACTTAGAAAGCCTTCCAAGCATACAGAACGTGAATAGCCGCGGAAAGTTGTTCGCCAGAGTCTCTCCGGCACGAATTGACCTCCCAGCAACGTTCGTTGAAAGAAGGCTCTTTTCTCACCACAGAGGCACAGAGACGCAGAGAAAAATAATAGAAAAACCTCTGTGCCTCCTAGCCTCTGTGGTGAAAAAACCGCCCGTCGCCGTACAATCTGTCCCATTCAATCGGGAACTCTCCTCCCCCTCCCCACGTATCTCGAATTACAATCAATCCCCCGGCCCGCCACACCCTCGGAGGTTCATCTATGACGTCTTTCCGTCGTTTGTTTGCCATTCTCTTGCTCGCAGCACCGCTGCTCGCGCAATCCAAGCTCAACGTTCCCACCATCGCTTACGAGCAGTACAAGCTACCCAACGGCCTCCAGGTGCTGATGGTCGAAGACCATCGCCTGCCGCTGGTTGGCGTGGATCTCTGGTATCACGTCGGCCCGGTGAAGGAGAAGGAAGGCCGCACCGGATTCGCGCACCTCTTCGAACACATGATGTTCGAGGGCTCCAAGCACGTCGGTGAGAAGGCGCACTTCAAGTACCTCGAAGCTGCCGGCGCCAGCGACATCAACGGCACTACCGATTTCGACCGCACCAATTACTTCGAGACGCTGCCCGCGAACCAGCTAGAACTTGCGCTCTGGCTCGAAAGTGACCGTATGGGCTTCCTGCTCGACACCCTCGATCGCACCAAGCTCGCCAACCAGCGCGACGTGGTCCGCAACGAACGGCGTCAGAGCGTGGAAGGCCAGCCTTACGGCATTGCCGAAGAGCTGATGTTCCACGAGCTCTATCCCAAGGGCCATCCCTACTACGCTTCCGTAATTGGCTCGCATGCCGATGTAGAAGCCGCGCGCCTCAACGACGTCCGCGAGTTCTTCAAGCAGTACTACACGCCCAACAACGCCACCCTGGTCATCACCGGCGACATCAGCAAGCCCGCGGCGAAAGCGCTCGTCGAAAAATACTTTGGCCCCATCCCGCAAGGCCCGCCGGTAGAAGCCGTCAACATCAAGACGCCGCCGATCACGCAGGAAAAGCGCCTCAACGTAACCGACCAGGTACAGCTTCCAAAGGTTCTGCTCGGATGGCTCGCGCCCGCAGCCTTCGCGCCCGGCGACGCGGAAATGATTCTCGCCAACCAGATCCTTGGCGGCGGCAAATCGAGCCGCCTCTATCGCAAGCTCGTTTACGAACAGCAAATCGCGCAGGACGCCACTTGCTTCCAGGAATCGCTCGCCCTCGGTTCGCCGATGGGCTGCGAAATCACCGCCAAGCCCAATGTCACGCCTGAGCAGATCGAGAAAGCCACGAACGACGTGATGGCTGACTTCCTCGCCAATGGCGCAACGCAAGCCGAACTTGATCGCGCTCGCACCACGATCGAAGCCCGCAAGATCCGCAACCTCGAGCGTCTTGGCGGCTTCGGCGGCGTCGCTGACATGCTGAACTACTACAACCAGTACGTCGGCGATCCCGGCTACCTGCCCAAAGACATCGCGCGTTATGACGCCGTGACTCCCGAGTCGCTGCTCGCGACCGCGAAGTCCACCCTGCAGCAAAACCAGCGGGTCACGATGTTCTGCACGCCGGGCAAAAAAGTTGTGGACGACGTTCCCCGCAGCCCCGAGAACACTGACGCCGATGTGAAGGTCGAGCCCGAGTACACCGCGGAGTTCGACAAGGCGCAGGCGTGGCGCGCCACCGCGCCCAAGGCCGGGCCACTGCCCAAGCTGCAACTGCCAGTGCCTGCCGAGTTCAAGCTCGACAACGGCCTGAAGGTTTACCTCGTGCCCGACCACTCGCTGCCGCTGCTAGCTATGCGCGTGATGTCGCTTGGCGGCTCCGACGCGAATACCCATGAGAAGTCCGGTGTCGCAGGCTTCACCGCCGCCATGCTCACCGAAGGCACCGCCAATCGCACGGCGCCGCAGATCGCCGATGAGACCGATAAGCTCGGCGCCACGCTCAACACCGGCGCAACATTCGATAACGCTGCCGTCTCCATGAGTGTGCTCAGCAACAACACCGACCCCGCGATTGACCTTCTCTCTGACGTCGTGCTGCATCCCAAGTTCGACGCTAAGGAAACCGATCGCATTCGCAAGGAGCGCCAGACCGGGCTCATCCAACTCCGCGACGATCCCTTCCAACTCGCAATTCGCGTTGGCAATCGCGCCGAGTTCGGTACCCAGAGTCCGTACGGCGAAATCGAACTCGGCACTCCCGAGTCGTTGAAGTCCACCACCAGCGACGACCTAACGAACTTCTGGAAGTCGCACTACACCCCCGCGAACTCGGCGCTCATCTTCTCCGGCGACATTACCGAAGCGAAAGCGCGCGAGCTCGCGAAGAAATACTTCGGCGCATGGACGGCGAAGGGAAGCGCAACCGAGCCCCCAAAGACGGTCACCGCGCAATCGCGCAAGATCGTCCTCGTCGATCAGCCCGGCGCGCCGCAGTCGGTCATCCTCGCCTACGGCGTTGGTGTTCCGCGCAGCAATCCCGACTATCCCGCAATTACCGTGATGAACACCATGCTTGGCGGCCTGTTCTCGTCGCGCATCAACATGAACCTGCGCGAAAAGAACGGCTTCACCTACGGTGCCTTCTCGGCGTTCTCGTGGCGTCGCGGCGCTGGCCCGTTCTTCGCCGGCTCCCAGGTCCGTACTGATGTCACCGCCCCCGCCGCGCGTGAACTCTTCGCCGAACTCGACGGCATCCGCACTCGTCCGCTCACGGCCGATGAGTTGAAGATGTCGAAGGACAGCGTCATCCGTTCGCTGCCCGGCGACTTCGAAACCCGTGCCGCGGTGGCTGCCGGTGTCGGCAACATCTGGACCTACAGCCTCCCGCTGGACTACTACCGCCAGATCGAAGGCAAGATCGAAGCCGTCACTGCGGAAGATACGTCGCGTGTCGCGAAGCAATACGTCCAGCCCGATAAGCTCCTTCTCGTCACCATCGGCGACAAAGCAAAGATCGAATCCGGTCTGCAAGAGTTGAAGTTAGGCCCCATCGAGCTCTGGACCAGCGACGCCGAACCCATGTCAGCAGGCTCCGCCGCCGGAGGCAATAAAGCGCAGTAAGCACGCGCGCACGAGCAAAACAAAAAGGGTGTTGTCGATTGATACCGACAGCACCCTTCCTAATTTGTCTGTCATCCTGAGCGAAGTCGCGAAGCGACGGAGTCGAAAGACCACTATCCCGCACGAATGCTAGCTGTTACTTCTGCTTCTTCTCCGCCGACGCTGCCGGTGCTTTCGCCGGGGGCATCTGCTGCACCTTCGTTCCCGGCGCTGGCTTCTCGAATTTCAAATTCACGGTAATCGTGAACGGCACCGCTTGGCCATTCTTCTTCGCGGACTCAAACTTCCATTGCTTCACCGCGTTCGTCGCCAAATCGTTCAGTTCCGGATGCGGACTGCTCACAACCTTCGTCTCGGTGATGGTGCCGTCGGTACCCACGGTCGCAGCCACGGTCACGGTCCCCGGCTTGTTCCACAAGTTGTCGGGGAACGGGGCATTCACGCCGCTCACAAATTTCGGCGGAATCGTCGCGTTCGGATCAACCGCCGGTTGTGCGGCGGCGGCGGGCGCAGCAGTGTTCGCGGCGGGCTTATTGCATGCGACGAAACAGGTAAGCAGAAAGGACGCGAGAACGACTTGAGAGATCTTCATGAGAGTGCCGCTATTGTATATCCGCATCGCTTTTCTCTCTCCTATCGAAAGTAACTCAATCCGCCGCGAAGCCGCATAAATCGCGCCCATATTGTAAACTTGAAGTACCAACCTCTTGCCGCTGAAATCCGCAGTGATTCCCGGCAATCCGGCATTCGATTTGAGGTAGCGGTTAGCTTCAGCTTGCCGAACCGGAGCTCCCAGATCACAGGGGAGCTTTAGCCCCTGCGGCACAATTGAAAGGGAACATTTTGAGTAAGGCACTTCGCAACATCGCCATTATTGCGCACGTCGATCACGGCAAAACCACGCTGGTCGACGCCATGTTGAAACAATCCGGCACCTTCCGCGCCAACGAACAGGTCGCCGACCGCGTAATGGACAGCAACGAGCTCGAACGCGAGCGCGGCATCACCATCCTCGCGAAAAACACCGCGGTCTTTTATCACGACATCAAGATCAACATCGTGGATACGCCCGGCCACAGTGACTTCGGCGGTGAAGTCGAGCGCGCCCTCAAAATGGTCGACGGCGTCATGCTCCTCGTGGACGCCTCCGAAGGCCCACTGCCGCAAACGCGTTACGTGCTCGGCAAGGCGCTGGAAGCGAACCTTCCGCCCATCGTCGTGATCAACAAGATTGACCGCCCCGACGCGCGCGCCCAGGAAGTATTGAACGAGATCTACGACCTCTTCATCGATCTCGACGCAAAGGAAGAGCAGCTCGAATTCCCGGTCCTCTACACCAATGCGAAGATCGGCACCGCCTCCACCGATGCGAAAGTCGCGGGCGAAGACCTGCAGCCGCTCTTCGAAGCCATCGTCAAAACCATTCCTCCGCCGAAGGGCAAAACCGACGGGCCTCTGCAAGTCCTCGTCGCCAACCTCGACTACAGCGATTACCTCGGCCGCATCGCCATCGCCCGCGTCTTCAACGGCACCCTCTTCACGGGCGAAGATGTCGTCATCGCCAAGCTCGACGGCTCGTTCCACAAAACGAAAATCACGAAACTGTTCTCATTCAGCGGCCTCAAGCGCGTCGACATCACCGAGACCGAACTCGGCGACATCGTGGCCGTCGCCGGCGTCGAAGGCATCACCATCGGCGAGACCATTACCGATGCCGACAATCCCAAGCCGCTGCCGCACATCGCCATCGACGAGCCGACCATCGCCATGCAGTTCATGGTCAACACCTCGCCCTTCGCCGGCAAAGACGGCCAGTACGTCACCTCGCGCAATTTGCGCGAGCGCCTCGCGAAAGAGCTGCTGACGAATGTGTCGCTGCGCGTGGAAGATTCCGACTCACCTGACATCTTTAAGGTCGCGGGCCGCGGCGAACTGCAGCTTTCGATCCTCATCGAAATGATGCGCCGCGAAGGTTACGAACTCATGGTCGGCAAGCCCGAGATCGTCACCAAGCACATTGACGGCAAACTGGTAGAGCCCATCGAGAAGCTCACCGTCGACATCCCCGAGACCTTCATCGGCGTGGTCATTGAGAAGATCGGCACCCGCAAGGGACAGATGGAAAAGATGACCAACCACGGCTACGGCCGTGTGCGCATGGAGTTCAAAGTGCCCAGCCGCGGACTCATCGGCCTGCGCAGCGAACTCCTCACCGACACCCGTGGCACCATCGTGATGAACTCGCTCTTCGCCGGCTACACCGAGTGGCAGGGCGACATCCCGCACCGCCCCACCGGCGCGCTCGTCGCCGACCGTAACGGACTTACCACCGCGTACGCGCTTTTCGGATTGCAGGAACGCGGAGAACTTTTCCTCGGTCCGGGTGTCGACGTTTACGAGGGCATGGTCATCGGCGAGAACTCACGCGATAACGATCTCGACGTAAATTGCGTCCGCGAGAAAAAGCTCACGAACATGCGCGCGTCGACCTCCGACGATGCCATCCGCCTCGTCCCCTTCAAGAACTTAAATCTCGAGCAGGCGATCGATTTCATCGCCGACGACGAGCTCTGCGAGGTCACCCCGAAGACGCTTCGCCTGCGCAAGAAGATCCTCCAGGCCAACCGTCGTCCGCGCCGCTACGCTACGCCGGAAGACTAACCAAGCTGGGTGCCCCGTCCTTATCGCATAGCAATAGGGCGGGGTTTTCTTTTGCCTTCCAAACACCATCCCCATGGCTTCACCTTAACCCACCCTAACTAGTAACCTTCTGCCCCAATATTCACGCGCATTTTCTTGCTTCGCCCCTCATTTTGCACTAACATTCGCCCACTACTGCTCGCACGAACGCTGTAGTTGGCGATACTTCCATGCGTAAAGACATTCTTCAGCGGCTCTCGGAAGTGAACCGCGAACTTTGGCTCATCCTCTCGCTGTTTATCATCGCGGGGATTTTGAATAACCTCGTCGCGCAGCACGGCTTCATCCTGAACCTCTACGCGCTTCCCACAATCTTCTCTGCCTACGTTTACGGACGCCGTCACGCCGTCCTCACCGCACTCGCCAGCATCTGTATCGTCGTCATCCTTACCTATGTGAACCCCGCGGTCCTGTCTAGCCGCAACATGGTGCTCGGCAGCACCGAACGCTGGTTCGACATCACGATCTGGGGCGGAATCCTCATGGTCACCGCTTACGCCATGGGCACGCTCTATGAGCGCAACGACCAGCGCCTGCGCGAACTACGCAACACTTACAACGGCGTACTCATGATCCTGCGCCACTTCATCTCCAAAGATAAGTACACGCAGAACCATTCTTATCGCGTGTCTGTCTATGCCACCAAGATTGCTTCCGAGATGGGATTCGACCGCGAGCGCCTCGAAGATGTGCGCGCCTCCGCTTTGTTGCACGACATCGGCAAACTCGACATTAGCCGCGACCTGCTCTACAAGGCCGCCAAGCTAACGGAAGCAGAGTACGAAGAAGTAAAGCTGCACGTGCAGAAGGGCATCAACATGCTCGAGCCCGTCGGCGGATCATTGCGCCGCGTGCTACCAATCATCCTGTCGCACCACGATCGTTTCGACGGCAACGGCTACACCCCCAAGGCGGGCGATGCGATCCCCATCGAATCGCGGATCCTCGCCGTCGCTGACTCCTACGACGCCATGACCAGCGATCGCCCCTATCGCAAGGCGATGAGCGCGTTCGAGGCCCGCGACCTCATCACCCAAAAATCCGGCATCGAGTTCGACCCCGACGTCGTCCGCGCCTTCAACACCGTCTTCTCGCGCCACGAAATGGAAATCCCCGAAGTCGTGGTTTAGCGCGATCGTGCGATAACATACATCCGTGACATCGGATTCCGCTGCGCTCGCTCGTCTTCAAAAGTCATTCGGCAATCGAGAAATCGCGTTCGGTTGTGGTGGACTCAAAGTCTTCTCCGGCGAACACCTCACTGCTCAGCAGGTCGGATACTCGGTTTCACCGGATGGCGCGAATCTCTGCACGGACGGCCAGGGCTCGTGGCAAAGTGGCTGGCTCGTGATCGGTTATGACACATGCATGGGCAACCCGCTCTTCGTTGATTCGGCCAACGCAGAGTTGCCTGTATTCACCGCGTATCACGGTGAGGGAGCTTGGCACCCCAGCATGATTGCGGCATCCGCGGACAACTTCGTATCCTGCTTAACGGAATTTGAGAGGATTGCTTCCGGGCGCGAGAATCCCGTTCAACTGAACAAGAACCCTGTCACTGAAGTTGAGCGCGAAGCTTTTCTCAAGCGCGTCAAAGCGCTCTCTCCATCCGCCCCACTCGATATGTACTATTGGGATGCCTTGCTCGATGGCTAGCGCTTAGCCAAAGGGCAAGCGATTCGCGTTACTGGAAGAACTCCGTCATCGTGCCGCCCGTCGCGCCCGCGCCGGGTACCGAGCTCAGCTTCAGCGCGTGCCCGATCAAGCTCAGCACGTCCTGGTGTTGATACGTCGCCGACGACGTATACCCCTGCTTCACATGCGCACCCGCCAGCACGCAGACCACGTGTCCGCCGCCGTGATCGAGATCGGTATCATCGCCCTCATCGAACACCACAATCAGTAATCCGTTCGAGGCGAACTCCGAATTGCTCAGCAGCGGCTGCACGTTCGCGCTCAGCCACGCGTCCGCCGCTGCCAGCCGATCGTTTAACGTGCAGTTCGCATTCGACGCCGGACAGCTATGCGCGCTGTTCAATGCATTCGGCGTGATCCACAAAAAGTTCGGCAGCGAATTCGCGCCGATATCCGCCGAGAGCTGCGAGGAGGGAACGATATTGTTGGCCTGCGCTGTCCCGCGCACATCGCTGAAGTACGAGAACGGATCGTGTCGCTCGATGTATAGTCCCGTGCTCGCGCCGGTGTATGCGGCCGCTGGGATGCTTTCCTCGTACGCCTTCCACGTCAGTCCGGCACTGGTAATGTCGCGCGCGAGGTTGTCCGAACTCACGGTGTTCGAGAACGCATCGTCGAACGTGATCGTCTGCCCGGTGGTCAACATGAAGTAGTTCGGGATGGACGGATGCGCGTTCGCGTAGTAACTCTGCAACGATGCATACTTCCCCGCGAGGCCGCTCAGCCACGGCATCTGTGTATTGCCGATCACATCGTGGTAGCTCGCATTTTCGAGCACCACGATCGCCACGTGTTGGAACTGTGGCACGCTCGCGCTTCCGCCACCTCCACTCCCACCGGAACCACCGTTGTTGGACGAGTTGCCGCCACACGCGGCAAAGCAGAGAAGCAAAGAGAGGGTCAGGGCCGAAACGATTCGCATACTTCCTTAGATAGAAGGAGGTATGCAGCCCCCGAGATGCATCCCCTTAGTGACGCTTTGTTCATATCGTTCGAAGCCAGCATCGTTCCAGGCACCGTCAGAAACAAGAAAGCCCGGCTTTTGGCCGGGCGGTGGGCGTTCGCGAGCCGGTTAGCCTCGCGAGGCACTATGCCCCATCATGCTTCTCATCATCGTGCTTCTCATCCCCCGCATAATTCTTATGCTTCGCTTCATGCCGCGCATCGGCAAGCCACAGCTCCTGCAGCTTCTTCGTCAAATCCATCTCGATCACTTCCACTTCGTGTGCCTCGGCATTGATCACCATCAGCCGCATGTCGTTGCCGACTGCCCGCGCATAGATCAGCGTGCATTCATGGCTCTTGCGCGAGTTCACCTTCACGAACGGATGCCACTCGCTTCCCAGCGATCCTTGCAGGGATGCTTCGAGATCTTCCAGCGAGAGGTGCGCGTCAATGTCTTCCCACGTTGCCAGCTTCAGGTGCGTGGACCGCGCCGGCGTGAAGAACAAGATCGCGCCGAGAAAGGGAATCCGCATCGGCCGATGCCCGAGTTTGTCCGACAACCGATGCACCGCGGTGTTGAACTCATCTTCCGCATGCAGCGGCAGCGCGCACGCAAGAAAGGCCGCAAAAATCGCTAGTGAGACGATGCGTTTCATTCCTTGTCCCCCTTCTTGCCTACGTCGATCTTCAGGTTCGACCCATAAAAGCGCGGCACGCCAAACTGTCCACCCAGCGAGCTGATCTTCGCCAGATCAATCGGCCCGTCAATATAGACGAGCGTGAATTCACGGGCCTCCGCGGCGATCACCGCCAGCCCCGTCATTTTTCCGTTCACCTGGCGTACGTACACGAAGTCGTTTTCGCCGCCGCGCTTGCTCCGTACTCCGACGATGCGGTTCCACTCCGGCGCCTTCAACTGCGCGCGGAACGACTCGATATCGGCATCGCTGTACATGCCTGGCTTGTCGAACTCATAGCTCCGCACATAGATCCCGTTGAGCTGCGACACGATCTCCTTCGCCTGGCGCTGGTCCGCATCTTTGTCTGACAAAAAGTTCTTCGCCAGGTTCAGCATGTTCTTGTCGAGTGTTACGTCCACCGTCTCCGTGGCCTCGTTCGCGTACTTGTCGAAGTTCAATTTCCAGGGAAGCTCCTGCGCGTTCAACAGCGGCGCGCACAACAGGAGCATCAGCCCAATCCTTGCCAGCATCTTCATTGACTTTCTCCGTTCCCGTCGCCATCGGCGCTGATTTCGCGCACGTGGCTCTGGGCCTTGTTCAATTTCGTTCCCGCAATCCGCAGCGCCAGCATCACTTTCTCTCGCGCTTCTTCACCGCGCGCGCGTTCTCGACGCGTATGCTCCACCTGCACTCCCGTGATCGTCCCTGCCGCCACCAGCACCGCAGCCGCCCACAACGCCACCCGCCGGTACAACGTCCGCGGCGGCGGCGCAGGATAAGCCTCCGGCAGCCTCGCCAGCACACGGTTCGCAAAGCCCGCCGGAACTTCATCGGGCCTCAACGCCTCTCGTAGCTGATCTTCAAAATCCTTCATTTCCATCTCTCCGGTTCTGGGTGCCCCGTCCTTATCGCGAAGCGATAGGGCGGGGACTTTGACTTTCCATCTCGCGGCCAGGCCGCAAAACTTTCTCCCTCACTCAACTCTCTCCTGTCATCCTGAGCGAAGCGAAGGATCTGGTGTTCCCGCTGTGGTCGCCACTCCCATCTTCTCCCGCAGCACTCCCAGCGATCTCTGCAGGTGGCTCTTAACCGTCGCCACCGGCATCGACAACGTCGCTGCAATCTCAGGTGGCGATAAATCCTCCTGGTATCTCAGGATCATCACCGCCCGCGCATCCGGCGAGAGTCCGCCAATCAACCGACGCAATCGCTCGCGCACAAAGACATCGTTCTCCACTGGCGCCACGCCGATCTCACGCGCATCTTCCAGCGGCATCTCGATCGCCGGACGCCGCCGCGTGTGGTCAATGCACCGTTGCACCGTCACCCGACGCAGCCAATACTTCGCATGCTCGTCTGACGATACCGACCGCAAATTCTTATGCAGCGCGAGAAAAACATCCTGCGCAATCTCTTCCGCTGCCGGGCGATCGCGCAGAAAGTGCAGCGCCAATCCAAACACCATGCCCTGGTGTTGATGGAGCAATTGCTCGAATTGCGGCCGCCACTCAGTCACTCACAGGCATATACGCAGGCGGCAGCCATTTCGAACGCAAGTTTTCGACTTTTTTACGCAGGGGACGCTTTTTTGCGACGGTTCATTCTCTGTGCCTCTGTGGTGAAGAGGCTGCCCATCCCGCCAAAGCTCTTTAGGGAATTCCACGAACCTAGGCTAGACTTATCCGACCCCATGATCGGCCAAACCGTCTCGCACTATCGCATCGTGGAAAAACTCGGCGGCGGCGGCATGGGCGTGGTTTACAAGGCCGAGGACACGCGCCTGCATCGCTTTGTGGCCCTCAAGTTCCTGCCCACGGAACTGGCGAAGGACCCGCAGGCGCGGGCCCGTTTCGAGCGCGAAGCCCAGGCCGCCTCGGCGCTCAATCATCCCAACATCTGCACCATCTACGACATCGGTGACGACAACGGCCAGGGCTTCATCGCCATGGAGTTCCTCGAGGGCGTAACCCTCAAGCATCGGATCACGACCAAGCCGATGGAGACCGGCGAGATCGTCACCCTTGCGATCGAAATCGCAGATGCCCTCGACGCCGCCCACGCCAAGGGCATCGTTCATCGCGACATCAAGCCCGCCAACCTCTTTATTACCGATCGCGGCCACGCCAAAGTCCTCGACTTCGGTCTCGCCAAAGTGACCGCGACAAAATCCGCAGTGGCCGTGGAAAACGCTCCGACGACCACCGTCGACGAACATCTCACCAGCCCCGGCAGCACTCTTGGCACGGTCGCCTACATGTCGCCCGAGCAGGTGCTTGCGAAAGACCTCGATCCGCGCACCGACCTTTTTTCCTTCGGCGTGGTTCTGTACGAAATGGCCACCGCCACGCTGCCGTTTCGCGGCGACAGCAGCGGCGTCATCTTCGACGCCATTCTGCACGCCGAGCCGGTGCCCGCCGTACGTCTCAATCCCGATGTCCCCGAAAAGCTCGAAGACATCCTCGCGAAGCTGCTGGAAAAAGACCGCGACGTCCGCTATCAATCCGCCGCGGAACTCAAAGCCGACCTCAAGCGCCTGCAACGCGACAGCGAATCGCAGCGCTTCCGCGTCACCTCCGGCGAGAGCATCGCAAGAAAGCCGCAGCCCGTTCGCCGCAAGACCATGGTCGAGATTGCTTCGGTTGTCGCCGTGCTGCTGGTGATCATCGGCTTCGCTGCCTATCACTTCCTCGCGCCGACGAAGCACGATTCCGCGCAGACCAGCAGCGCCAAGCCCACGGTCGAATCCATCGCCGTCCTCCCTTTCCGCGACCTTGCTTCTTCAGCTGGAGATAGTTGGGCCATCGGCATCACTGACGCCATCATCAGCCGCCTCACTTCGCTGAAGAATCTCGCCGTACGACCTACGACGTCGGTCATGAAGTACGCGAAGGAAACGCCCGAGGCCACCGAGGCCGCGAAAGCCCTCCAAGTAGATTCGATCCTCGAAGGCACCTACCAGCGCACGCCCGACGTCACACGAGTCACCGTGCAGTTGATTGACGGCCGCACCGGCACCACCAAGTGGTCGCAGCGCTACGATCTGCGCAGCGCCGACATCCTAACCTTCGAAGACCAGGTCGCCGCCAAAGTTGTGGAAGGCCTGCAAATCGAGATCTCGCCGAAAGAGCAGCAGAACATCCAGCAGCAGCTGACCGCGAACGTCGATGCCTACAACGACTATCTCCAGGGCCGCGCGTATTACAACGAGTACCTCGAGACCTCGCAACTCGACAGCCTCGAGAAATCGCAGGCCGTGCTGAAGCAGGCCATCGCGCTGGATCCCAATTTTGCTGACGCCTACGCCGCTCTCGCGCAGGCTTATCAGTTCCAGGCTGCGAATTTCCTCCACGATGCCAAAGCCAATCTCCAGCGCGGAAGGGAAGCGTCGCTCCAGTCGCTCAAAATCAAACCCGATTTTGCGGAAGGCCTCGTCGCGCTCGCGGGAGGCTATGCGGAAGAAGGCCGTCTCGCGGAAGGTATCCGAGCCAGCCGTCGCGCGGTGGAACTTGCGCCCAACAGCCCTTCCGCCTGGCAGATACTCGCCTACAACTATTACTACGCTGGTCTCAACGACCAGGCCGCGGAAGGTTACGCACGGCTTGTGCAGTTGGACCCGGGCCCGCCACAACCACACTGGATGCACGCGCGCATGCTCCTCTACTCCGGTAAAGCCGAGGCCGCGGAGCAGGCCATGCGCGACACCGTGGCGCGCTTCCCCAACCAATTCAAGGTACTTGGCTACTACGGTTCTTTCCTTTATTACGAAGGCAAACTCGACGAAGCACAGGGCTACCTCGATCGCGGGGTCCAGCTTTCGCAGAACGTCGACGATGATTCCCCCCGCATGATGGCCGGGTTCCTCTACGCCTCGCGCAAGCAACGCGACAAGATCGCCCCGCGACTGTTCCACTACACCCCGGACCAGGTGATCGACGCCGACGCAGCCCACTGGATCGCCGGCATCTACGCGCTCCTCGGCGAACGCGACAAAGCCATCCTCTGGCTCAAGCGTTCCATCGAACTCGGCGACATCAACTATCCCTGGTACGTGCGCGACAAAAACTTCGACAGCCTGCGCTCCGACCCCGAGTTCCAAAAAATTCTCGACGGAGTCCGCGTACGCCACGAAGCTATAGCGAAAGAATTCGCGCAGCCGTAATTTGGTTTTTAAGAATTGTTATCGAGTCCTGTCATCCTGAGCGAAGTCGCGCGCAGCGCGACGGAGTCGAACACTTTCGGATCGAACAAAAGTTTTCGCTCTGTCATCCTGAGCGGAGTCGCGCGCAGCGCGACGCAGTCGAAGGACCCCTATCCTCCCGAAACATCTTCCCCCGATGGAAACTATTCCATTCGCAGAGCCTGTGCCGGATCCAGCCGTGACGCTCGCCACGCCGGATACAGGCACGCCAGCGCCGCCATCGCCAGCAGTGTAACGATCACAGCGGCGAACACTGGGATATCGAACGGCTTCGTCTGGTAGAGCATGGATTCGATCAGCTTCGCCGTTGCCGCACTCCCCGCCAACCCAAGCACCAGCCCCAACAGCGCTGGCCGCAGACCATCCACAAGGACCATCCCCAGCACCTGCTCACGCCGCGCGCCGAGTGCAATTCGCACGCCGATCTCGCCGGTGCGCTGCGTGACGAGATACGCGAGCACCCCGTAGAGACCGGCCGCCGCCAGTACCAGCGCGATCGCAGCAAATGCCAGCACCAGCAGCGAGTCGAATTGCGAGGACATCGTGGAACGACTAATCGTCTGCTGAAGCGTCAGCACGCCGGAAACTGGCAGGTCCGGATCCATCTCGCCAATGATGCGTTGGATCGGCATCGCCAGCGACTCCACGTTGTGCGACGCCCGCACCATCACCGTCGTGCCGGTATATGCGTGGCTGTAAATAGGCAGGTAGAACGTGGGCATCGCGGGCGTCGTGATGTCCCAACGCGTGTCGCCCACCACGCCAATCACCTCGTACGCTTTTTTCTGGTCGCCGAACGTCATGTGCTTGCCGATCGGGTCATCGCCAGCGGGGAAGCACAATTTCACGGCCGATTCGCTGAGAATGAGTACCTGCGCATGATCGAGGCGCTCATCGTCGCGGAAGGTGCGCCCCTTAAGCATCGGAACTTTCGCCGCCGCAAAGTATCCGGGATCGGCGCCACGCCGCTGCAAATCGAGTCCCACGCCCTTGGGCAGCGGCGGATGCTCGACAACCGTCATCAGTGAATCGCCGCCCCATCCCTGGCCTGGCGCACGACTGATCAGCGCTGCCGCTTCCACGCCCGGCACCGTCTTCACGCGCTGCAACAGTTGTTCGAAGAACGCCGCCGGCTTGGCGTCGCCGCTGTAGCGCGCATCGGGAAGGATGACGCGCAGTGTGAGCACGTTGTCCACGGGAATGCCGAGGTCGGTGCTGCGCAACCGTAGATAACTCTTGAGCAACAGTCCCGCGCCAACCAGCAGCACTACGGTCAGTCCCACTTCACCCACCAGCAGCACGCGCCGCAGCGTAGCGCGCTTTCCGCCCGCGCTGTGCGAACGCGACGATTCCTGCAACGTCGCGAGAATGCGCTTGTCGTCCGCGCTCATCCACGCAATCAGCGCCGAGAAGCACGCGGCAAACAACACCGCACCCACTGAGAACGCGAAAGCGAAGCCGTCGAGATGGATCGTCTCAATGCGGTTGATGTCGTGACGCGTAAGCACCAGCCAGCGCAGAGCACCCCACGCCATCAACACGCCGATCGCACCGCCGGCGGTAGAGAGCAGCAAGCTCTCCGTGAGCCGTTCGCGCAACAGGCGCAAGCGACTGCCGCCGAGCGCGGCGCGGATCGCATGTTCTTTGCTGCGCGCGGCAATGCGCGCCACCAGCAAGCTGGCCACGTTCAGGCACGCGATCAGCAACACGCACAGGGTCGCCGCGAGCAGAGCATAGAACGGGGTCTTGTATTTCGCCACCGCATCATCGAGCATGCTGTGGCCGATCGCGCCGGGATGCACCGCCGCCCCCGGATGCTCGGCCTTCACCTGCTTCTGCGCCGTATCCACGCGGCTCATCAGTTGCGCGAAGGTCACGCCCTTCGCCAGGCGCGCGACACCGAAGAATTCGTGGTCATCGTAGATAGAGAGCAACTCCGGCATCTCATGGCCGACCGTCGTCCACACCGCCTGCGCGTTGCTTTGCGACATCGCACTCGAGAACGTGAATGACTCCGGCAGCACGCCGATCACGGTGTAGGGCTTGGCGTCGAGGTAAATGCTCTTCCCCAAAATGTTGGGATCGTGGCTGTAGCGCCGCACCCAGAACGAGTGCGCGAGAATCACCGTGGCCGGCGCTTCCTTGCGATCGTCGTCGGCGGTGAAGTCGCGCCCCAGTGCGGGCTGTACCCCGAGCACACGAAAGAAATTCCACGAGATGCTTGCTGAGTCAATCATCTCGGGCAGCTTGCCGCCCTCGGCCGAAACGTTGTAGCCCTGCCACGGCGAAACCAGCGCCAGCTCCGCCGACCCCTTGGCCGCCTTCTGCCACTCCAGAAAACTTCCGCCCGCCACAGGAAGGTTCGGGCTGAAATTACCGGTGTCCTCGTGCTCCCACAGCGCATAAAGGTTTTGCGACTCCGGATACGGCAGCGGATTGAGCAGCACATTGCGCACCACGGTAAACATTGCGACGGTTCCGCCAATGCCGAGCGCCATCACGAAGATCGCCATCACCGAAAATGCAGGCGCGCGTCGCAACGATCGCGCGGCATACTTCAGGTCGCGCCACAGGCTGTCGAGCAGGGTCAGCGTGTTCTGCTGCCACACCTGCTCGCGAACAATCTCCGGATTACCAAACTTGAGATATGCGCGCCGCCGCGCTTCTTCCGCCGACATCCCGCGCGCCACGTTTTCCGCGGTTTCTTCCGCGATGTGTGTCTGGATTTCCTGCGTGACCTCGGCATCACGACGGCTGCGTAGGAAGAACCGGCGCGGCGTCATTCTTCCACCTCCGCCTGCTTTTCGCCCAGCACGTTGGCGATGGCCTTCGCCATCTGCTTCCAGCGGCTCACTTCCGAGTGAAGCTGCCGCTTGCCCGCCGCAGTCAGCCGGTAATACTTCGCCTTACGATTGTTCTCGCTCGTGCCCCAATACGACGATACCCACCCGCGGTCTTCAAGCCGGTGCAGCGCCGGATACAGCGACCCTTCTTCCACCTCGAGCACATCGTCCGACGTACGCTCGATCACCTTCGCGATGGTGTGCCCATGCGCATCGCCGCTCAGCAGGGTGCGCAGCACCAGCATGTCCAGCGTGCCCTTCAGCATTTCGTTGTTGGCGGATTTATCGGGTGCCATGCCTCTCCCCTCGAATCTCTATGGGAGGGAAGCATACACCCATCGAACTTCTAGGGGAGGGCGTTCGTCCCATGATTGCGCGGGATCAATCAGCGAGAGCCGGCGGTGCCGCTATTTCTCGTCCGTGGGCTTCGGTACGATCTTCACGCCGGCATGGTTCTCGTCCTCGCGGCGCTTTTTCGCAGGAATGCCGAGTTGCTTGCGGGCAGCATCGCCAGACGCCTTACGGTTTTCAGCTAGCTTTTCGTCGCGTTCGGAATCGCTCTGCTCTTTTGCCATCTGATGATTCTACGCTGGTAAGGCGTAGGTACTCTGGCCGCGCGAAGAAGACTTTAGCGCCACCCATACTCCTGAATTCATTGACTCCCACCCGCCTCGCCGCTACGATTAGCCCTCCGACCAACGAATGATAGGGCAGACCTTTTCGCATTACCGCATAACCGAGAAACTGGGTGGCGGCGGCATGGGCGTGGTGTACAAGGCAGAAGACACGCGCCTGCATCGCTTCGTCGCGTTAAAGTTTCTTCCGCCCGAACTGGCGCGCGATCCCCAGGCGCTGGCGCGTTTCCAGCGCGAGGCGCAGGCCGCATCCGCCCTCAACCATTCCAACATCTGCACCATCTACGACATCGGCGAAGACAACGGGCAGGCGTTCATCGCCATGGAGTACCTGGATGGTGTAACGCTCAAGCATAGGATCGAGGGCCGGGCGCTCGATCTCGAAGTTCTGCTGCCGATCGCGATCGAGATTGCCGATGCGCTCGATGCGGCCCACGCCGCGGGCATTGTGCATCGCGACATTAAGCCGGCGAACATTTTCATCACCAAGCGGGAGCACGCCAAGATCCTTGATTTCGGGCTGGCGAAGGTCGAAGTCCTGGCGAGCACTTCCGCGGCGACCATGACCGCCGGCGTTGATGAGAAGCAGCTGACGAGTCCCGGGTCCACCCTCGGTACAGTGGCGTACATGTCGCCGGAGCAAGCGCGCGCGAAGGAACTGGATGCGCGCACTGACTTGTTCTCGTTCGGCGCGGTGCTCTACGAGATGGCGACGGGGCAACTGGCCTTTCGCGGCGACAGCACGGCGACCGTGTTTGAGGCGATCCTGAATCGTGCGCCGGTGCCCCCGGTGCGGCTGAATCCGGACCTGCCGCCGAAGCTGGAAGACATCATTAATAAGGCGCTGGAGAAAGACCGCAACCTGCGCTACCAGCACGCGGCCGACATCCGGGCAGACTTGCAGAGGTTGAAACGTGATACCGAGACGGGTCGCAGCGCCGCCGTGGTGGCGATGCCCGACTTCATGGAGCAGACCGTCACAGTCCCCCCGCCTTCGTCAAAAAAATTGAGCGCGGCGACAACTCCGGCAGCGGCATCCACGCCAAGTGCACCGGCCGCGGCCGGTTCGTCGGCAATCGTGCAGGCTGCAGGCGGCCGCAATGGTCTGATCATCGGGATCGCAGGAATTTTGATCGCGATTGCGGTCGCGGCATTCTTCCTGTTGCGCGGTGGCAAACCTTCTACGACCGGAAACAGCCGCGCAGCCCACAAGGCAATCGCCGTTCTCTACTTCAACAACCTCACCCAAGACCAATCTTTGAACTGGCTCGACAACGGGCTCACCGACATGCTCACCACCAACCTTGCGCAGGTGAAGGGCCTCGACGTGCTCTCCACCGACCGCATCATGACGGCGGTGCGCGGCGTGAGCAAAGACGGCAAAGGGCTCGATCCGTCGCAGGCTCAAAAAGTTGCGCGCGATGCCGGCGCCGATGCGTTCATCACCGGAGCGTTGTTGAAAGTCGGGCCAACGCAATTACGGCTTGACGTCCGCGCGCAGGACACCAACTCCGGGCAGATCCTGTTTTCCGACAAAGTGGAAGGCGCGGACGTGCAGAGCATTTTCGGGATGGTCGACCGCCTGACTGCGAACCTCGCAGGGACGTTCCTGCCGGAATCGGACCGTCCGCAAAAAGGGCCGGAGATCGAGCAGGCTTCCACCTCGAACCTGGAGGCGTACAAGCACTACCAGCTGGGCAGGGATTACTCGGAGCGTTTCCTCACGGAGGACGCGGTTCGCGAGTACGAAGAAGCGGTGCGGCTCGACCCGCAATTCGCGATGGCGATGATCCGCTTGGAGGGAGAGTTTGCGATTTCAGGCGACCTCAAGTCGGGCTTCGAGTGGGCCGCCAGAGCGCAGCAATTGCAGGCACGGCTGCCACGCTATGAACAACTTCAACTGAATTTGTTGCTCTCTTCCCGGGGCGGCGATTACGACGCGCAAATCGCTCTCCTGCGTCAAAACGGTGAAGAGTTCCCGCGCGACATGGCAAACCGGGCGCTGATTGGGCATCACCTGTCGGTCTACCAGGGGAAGGCCAGCGAGGCGGTTGCGTTCTTAAAAGGCCTGCAGGCCGAGTATCCCCACGACGAAAACGTGCTGAACTTCCTGACCTATGCTTCGGCGGAAGCCGGCGACCTGAACGGCGCAATGGCGGCAAATGATGCGTACATCCAGGTGCGGCCCGGAGATCCGAATCCGTTCGACACGCGCGGCGACGCCCTTTTCTTCGCCGGCCACAATGACGAAGCGGTGACGTCTTATCGCAAGGCGATGGAACTGGGCTTCAACGAACACGACAAACTGGCGATCGTCTACGCCGAGCAGAACAAAACCGACATGGCCCGGGCGTCGCTTGCACAATTCAAGGAAAAAGCATCGCCGCTCAACCAACTGTACGCGTCGGTCTTCGAAGCGCAATTCGCCCAAAGCCGCGGCGACGTGGAAGGCGCGATTTCCGCCTATCGCACTGCGATCAAGGGCCTGGAGTCCGCGAAGCAGAATGACGTGGCCGGAGACATCCTGCTGCGCGCCTCGGAGTTGTCGGTGTTATTAGGACAAACGGCGCCGGCGCTCGCCTATGCGCAGCAACAAAAGCTGGGCGGAGCGGAAGGCGCTGCGGTCGCCTTCCTCGAAACCATGCAGGGCAACGAGGCGGCTGTCGATCCGGCCCTGCAAAAATTCTTAACCGCCAAGCCGTGGCTCTCGCCATTCCAGCAGAACCTGGTGCGCAGTAGGAATGCCCTTTGGCTCGCGATTGCGCACAACGACGCTCCGGCAGCAGCCGCGCAAGTCGCGCGATTGCCGAATGCGCAGATGCCGTACCTGCTCTTCCTGAAAGGCCGGGCCCACTTGCTCGCCAACGACCTGGCGGCAGCCGAGTCGGACTTCAAGGCCACGCGGCAATGGGACCGTAACCTGGAGAACTTCCGCGTGATGAGCTTACGCACACCCATTTGGAGCGTGCTGTCGTCGTTCTATCTCGGCCAGGTCTACGAACGTTCCGGAAAGCGCGACGAAGCCATCAACTCTTACCAGCAGTTCCTGTCGCACTTCGAAACATCGCACACGAAATTGCCACAGGTGGCCGAAGCGCGTACCGCGCTCAACCACCTGATGAAATAAGGACGGACCTTGATCGGGCAGACTTTTTCGCATTACCACATCCTCGAGAAACTCGGCGGCGGCGGCATGGGCGTCGTGTACAAGGCAGAAGACACGCGCCTGCGCCGCTTTGTTGCATTGAAGTTCCTGCCGGACCCGGTTGCCAACGACCCTCAGACACTGAGCCGATTCCAGCGCGAGGCCCAGGCTGCCTCGGCTCTCAACCATCCCAATATCTGCACCATCTACGACGTCGGCGAGGACGATGGCCGGGTCTTCATCGCCATGGAGTATCTCGAAGGATTCACGCTGAAGCACTTGATCGAAGGGACGCCGTTGAAGACCGCCCAGTTCCTCGATCTCGGCATTCAGATCGCTGACGCGCTCGACGCTGCGCACTCCGCCGGCATCGTCCATCGCGACATCAAGCCCGCCAACATTTTTGTCACCCCGCGTGGCCAGGCGAAGGTGCTCGATTTCGGACTCGCCAAGCTCGGTCAAGTCGCATCGCGCGGCGGAGCCTCCGACGTCACGGTAGGGAACTCCGCAGTCGTTGGCACCGATCAGCTCACTTCCCCTGGTTCCACCATCGGCACCATCGGATACATGTCTCCCGAGCAGGCCCGCGGCGAGGTACTCGACCATCGCAGCGACTTGTTCTCGTTCGGCGTGGTGCTCTATGAGATGGCAACCGGTCAGCAGCCTTTTTCCGGCGCAACTTCTGCTGTCGTCTTCGAGGCAATCCTCAACAAAGTCCCCACCCCCGCCAACGATGTCAACCCTACGGTCCCAAAGCAGATTGAAGAAGTCCTGAGCAAGGCCCTGGAAAAAGACCGCGAACTGCGTTGCCAGAGTGCCGCCGAATTACGCGCAGACTTGAAACGGGTCAAGCGCGACACGGACTCCTCGCGCGCCAAAGCGGCAGGCGTGCTTGTCGCGGAGCCGAGCGCGGCCACGAAGCCGGCATCGCCCATCGCCGCGAAGAGCGTATCGGCGGGCAAGCCATTTCCGTGGCTCTGGATTGCCGCCAGCATCCTGCTTGCCCTGGCGGTTGGCGCGGTCGTCGGCAAACGCGTGTGGGGATCGGCCGCTCCCAGCGCACCCCTCTATCACGAACTTACCTTCCGTCGTGGCGACGTACGCTCCGCCCGCTTCGCACCCGATGGACAGACCTTGCTCTACAGCGCTGCATGGCAGGGCAATCCCGTCGAAACATTTTCTGCCCGTGAAGGAATGGTGGAGTCGCGCTCACTGGGCCTGGCCAAGGCGGAACTCATGGCCATCTCCTCCAAGGGTGAGATGGCGCTCTCCTTGAACAGTCATCCCACCGGAACATGGACGCGCGTCGGTACACTCGCCCGTGCCCCGCTCGCCGGTGGAACGCCGCGCCCCATCCTCGAAGACGTTGAGTGGGCAGACTGGTCGCCGGACGGGGAAAACCTCGCCGTGGTCCGTAACGTCGGCGGACACGATCGCCTCGAATATCCGATCGGCAAGGTGCTGTATGAAACTAGTGGTGGCTGGATCAGCTACCCGCGCGTCTCGCCCAAGGGCGATTACATCGCGTTCATGGACCATCCCACTCAGGGTGACGACGGCGGCACCATCGCCGTTGTTGATATGTCTGGCACAAAGAAAGTCCTCACCCGCGAGTGGTACGGGACCGAAGGTCTCGCCTGGACGCCGGATGGCAAGGAAATCTGGTTCACCGCCAGCGAGTTGGGACTCTTCCACTACATCAGCGGCGTCGATCTCTCCGGCAAACTGCGCCTGATCTCACGCGTTCCCGGTTCGCTGCTCATCTTCGACATCTGGCGCGACGGCCGCGTTCTCATCGCGCGTTCCGAGCGGCGCCGCGAGGTCATGGGACTGAGCGCCGGCGCTACCAAGGAGCGCAACCTCTCCTGGTTGGATTACTCCTATCCCACCGATCTTTCGCTCGACGGCAAAACGCTTCTCTTCGACGAAGAAGGCATCGGTGGAGGCGTGCAGTACGGCGGCTCTCAGGACATGACCTACGCCGTCTACACTCGCGGGACCGATGGCAGTCCTGCTCTGCGCCTCGGCGACGGCAGCTCCCTTTCTCTCTCTCCGGACCAGAAGTGGGCGATGGTCCAGACTCCGGCAGCTCCGCAGCAACTCCGGTTGTTGCCCACCGGCCCCGGCGAGAGTCAAACCATCACCAACGATTCCATCAACCACCAATATGCAAGGTGGGTCCCGGATGGAAAGCGTTTCATCTTTACCGGCAACGAACCCGGCAAGGGTGTTCGTCTCTATATCCAGACTTTGGGTACGACCCAACCCACTCCGATTTCTCCTGAAGGTCTGGACGCCCAATCCTTTGCCATCTCCAGCGATGGCCAGTGGGCCGCCGGTGTGGCCCACGACGATAAAACCTATCTCTATCCCACCGGTGGCGGCGATGCGCGCCTCGTCACGGGTGTCGAACCCGGCGACGTGCCAATCAACTTCAGCGCCGACGGGCGCTCGCTGTACGTCTTCCGCAAAGACGAAGTCCCGGCCAAGGTCTACCGCGTAGAACTCGCCACCGGAAAGAAGACAGTGCTGAAAGAAATCGCTCCCATAGATCCCACCGGAGTTTCCATGATCGGCCCCATCCTGATCACGCCCGATGGCAAGAATTACGCCTACGGTTTCTACCGCACCCTCGGAGACCTCTACATCGTCGAAGGCTTGAAATAAGCAGCACGCCGTTTTCACCGCAGAGTCACAGAGATTCCAGAATTCAATTCCTCTGTGTCTCGGTGCCTCTGTGGTTTCCAACGACGGCCGCACCCAGGAAATCTCCGAATGGGAAGTCCAGCGCGCTATAATCCTGCCACCCTCATGGCCCTCAACCCTGGTCTGAAGCTTGGACCCTACGAAATCCAGTCGCCGCTTGGTGCGGGCGGCATGGGTGAGGTGTATCGCGCCACCGATACCCGGCTCGATCGCATCGTCGCAATCAAGATTCTTCCTGCCCATCTTTCCGCGAATCCCGAGGCACGGCAGCGTTTCGAACGCGAGGCGCGCAGCATCTCTGCGCTCAACCATCCCAATATCTGTGCGCTGTATGACATCGGCACCCAGGACGGCACTTCGTTTCTCGTCATGGAATACGTGCAAGGCGAAACGCTCGAAGCCCGGCGGCAAAAAGGGCCGCTGCCGCTGAAGCAAGTGACCGAAATCGGCATCCAGGTCTGCGACGCGTTGGAGAAGGCGCACCGCGCGGGCATCATCCATCGCGATCTCAAGCCCGGTAACATCATGCTCACCGCGAGCGGGGCGAAGCTTCTCGACTTCGGGCTTGCGAAGGCCGTAGGCGTCTTGGGCGCACAAGCCGCCACTGCAGGCACCCACACACCCGACACGCCGACCATGAATGTTTCCGCATTGCGCGCACCCGCCGCCGGACTCACGCAGCAGGGAACCATTGTCGGCACATTCCAATACATGGCGCCCGAGGCCGCGGAAGGGTTGGCCACAGATGCCCGCAGCGATATCTTCAGCCTTGGCTGCGTGCTCTACGAAATGGTGACCGGACGCCGCGCCTTCGAAGGCAAATCGCAGCTCAGCGTGCTCACCGCCATCCTCGAAAGAGATCCCGAGCCCATCAGCACCATCCAGCCGCTTACGCCGCTCGCGCTGGAGTACACAGTGCACACGTGCCTGGAGAAGAATCCCGACCAGCGCTTCCAGACTGCGCATGATGTGAAACTGCAGTTGGTGTGGATCGCGAAGTCGGGATCGCAAGCCAGCGCGAAAGCGATCGCCGGCAAGCCGCAACCGCGCGGCGGGCTGTGGCTGGCGGCAGCGGCGGGCGCGATCCTCGCGGCGCTCCTGGTTGCGGGCGTTCTGATGTCCACGCAGAAGCAGCCACGCGTGATGCGCACCAACCTCGTGGCACCAAACGGAATGGTTTTCGAAACCCTCTACCGCAATGGACCTCCGGAACTTTCCTCGGATGGAACCAGGGTGGCGTTCGTCGCTCGTAAGGACGGGCAGAATTCCATCTGGGTGCGTTCGCTGGACAAGCTTGAGGCGACGCAGGTGCAGGGGACAGCGGAGGGCTTTCGGCCCTTCTGGTCACCAGATGGAACCTCGCTCGCTTTCTTCGCGCATGCCAAGCTCTGGCGCGTGGATTTGAATGGCGTAGCTCCGGTAGCCATCGCGGACGCGCCCGAAGGTCGCGGCGGAACTTGGGGAGCGGGCAACACGATTGTGTTCGCGCCGAACACTGGTGGACCGCTGATGGAGGTGGACGCCGCGGGCGGCGCCGCAACGCCGGTGACCAAGATGGTCGTTACGGTGCAAGGCGGTACCGACCGCTGGCCGCATTTCCTTCCGGACGGCAAACATTTCCTGTACCTCCGCGTACAGACAGGAAACTCGAGCGACCACAATGAACTCCGCGTGGGGTCAGTGGATCAGAGTACGGACACACTGATTATGCATGGGGGCGTTTACGAGACCCGGTACGTGTCCGGCTGGCTCCTGGTGGACCGCACGGGTTCTCTGCTGGCATGGCGCTTCGACCCGAAGAATGCGAAGACCTCGGGCGAGGGCATCCAGATTGTCGGGAAGCTTGCGACCGACGAGGTAACGTTCGCAGGCGTCTTTTCAGTATCGCAACAAGGGATTCTTCTCTATCAGCCGGGCTCCAGCGAGACCGGAGACCGCCACGTCTGGACGGATGCATCCGGTAAACCGGGTGCGCAGATTTCGGAGCCGGGTTATTACGGGCCCACGCGCCTCTCACCGGATGGAACGCGCGTGGTCACTCCAGTGTCCTCCGCCACCGGCGATAGCGACATCTGGATGTGGGACCTGTTGGGGGGCGCCCGTGCGCGACTCTCCAAGGGGGACGTCTTTGTCGACATGCCGACTTGGTCGGCGGATGCACGCACCATCTACTTCGGCCAGTCCGACAAAGACGGGCATGAGCAAATCCGTGCCGTGCCGGCTGACGGGTCCGCACCGGAACGCACATTGCTCAAAATTGACGGGGATGTGCTTCCGGTCGAAACCACCAAGGATGGACGGTGGCTCCTGTACGAAGAACTTATCCCGGGAAGCCTCAACAACAATGAGGTGTTGAAGGCATTACCGCTGGGCAGCGGCGACGCGCCGTTCACAGTGCTCGATTCTGTCGCGGCGTACAGTAAAGCGTCCTTAAAGCCGGAATCCAACGACTGGCTCGCCTACCAGTCGAACGAATCGGGCCATTCCGAGGTGTATCTCACGCGCTTTCCGCATCCGGGGGCGAAGTACCAGGTGTCGCAGAGCGGCGCGACGCAGCCGTTGTGGAGCAAAGACGGGAAGCGTCTCTATTATCTCGACAACTCGCAACACTTGATCTCCGTCGACATCCAGTTGAGGGGAGACTCTCCACAGATCGGTGCGCCGAAGACGCTATTCCAGACCACGATCCGCGACTCCATCACCGCGAACGGCTACGATGTCACGCGCGACGGACGCTTCCTGCTCGTGAACTCCGTGATGGAGAACAACGCGCCCGTCGTGCTCGTAACCAATTGGGAGACGGAACTCAAGAAGTGAGAACGCTCCCCGGCGCCCCGACGCGCAACTTTCATTGACGCGCCCCCCGCTTCTCCATACCATTGCCAAACCTCCCTGGGAGCCACTTCGCACTAAATGATCGGGCAGACCTTTTCGCATTACCGGATCCTCGAAAAACTGGGCGGCGGCGGCATGGGCGTGGTGTACAAGGCCGAAGACACGCGCTTGCATCGCTTCGTCGCATTGAAATTTCTTCCACCCGAACTCGCCCGCGATCCGCAGGCCCTGGCTCGTTTCCAGCGTGAGGCGCAAGCCGCCTCGGCGCTCAACCATCCCAACATCTGCACCATCTACGACATTGGCGACGACAACGGGCAAGGCTTCATCGCCATGGAGTTCCTCGAGGGCATGACCCTCAAGCACCGCATCAACAGCCAGCCCGTGGACCTCGAGACGGTGCTGACTTTAGCGATCGACATCGCCGATGCGCTCGACGCTGCGCACTCCAAGGGCATCGTCCACCGCGACATCAAGCCTGCGAACATCTTCGTCATCGAACGCGGCCATGCCAAGGTCCTCGACTTCGGCCTGGCGAAGGTGACGCCGCGCAGCGCGTCCAGCGTGCCGTCCGCGAACACCATGACCGCCACCGAACTCGCGGTGGAAGACGAGCACCTCACCAGTCCCGGATCCACGCTCGGCACCATCGCGTATATGTCGCCGGAGCAGGCGAAGGGGAAGGAACTCGACGCGCGCAGCGATCTCTTCTCCTTCGGCTCCGTGCTCTACGAAATGGTCACCGGTGCATTGCCGTTCCAGGGCGAGACGTCGGCGCTGATGTTCGACGCCATCCTCAATCGCGATCCGCTGCCGCCGCTGCGCTTCAATCCGAAGGTGCCGGCGAAGCTGGAAGAGATCATTCAAAAGGCGTTGGAGAAAGACCGCGATTTGCGCTATCAGCACGCGTCCGAAATGCGCAGCGACCTCAAGCGCCTGCAGCGCGACAGCAGTTCCGCGCCGCGCCAGGCCTCGGCCCCAACTACCGAAGCAAGTTCCGCGCGTGTCAGTGCCGCTTATGTTCCGCCTTCGTCTTCCGCGAGCGCCGCGCCCGTGGCTCAAGCTTCTGCGCCCTCGCATTCCACGGGTAGTTCGAGCGTGATCGCCGTGGCCCGCGAGCATAAGTTCGGACTCGTAGGAATAGCCGTAGTCGCGCTGGGGCTGCTCGGTGCGGGCGGCTTTGGGATCTACGAGTTCCTCTCACGCAGCGCGCAGGCGCCGTTCCAGAATTTCACAGTTGCGCAACTGACGAACACCGGCAAAGCGCGCCAGTCGGCGATCTCGCCCGACGGCAAGTACGTCGTCAGCGTGCAGGACGACAACGGCGTCCGCAGTTTGTGGCTGCGCAACGTCCCCACCGGCAGTGATACGCAGGTCCTGCCGCCGTCTCCCGTCATTTACGCCACGCTCACGTTCTCGCCCGACGGCAACTACATCTATTACCGCAAGGCTTCCAGCGCAGCGCAGAGCGAGTGGGACATCTTCCGCATCCCCGTGCTCGGCGGCTCGCCGCAAGTGCTCGCCAAGGATGTGGACAGCAACGTCACGTTCTCGCCCGACGGTACGAAGATGGCCTACTTCCGCGGCAACGATCCCGAAGTCGGCAAGTTGTACTTCCTCATCGCCAACCTCGACGGCAGCAACGAGGAGACGGTGTATATCGGGTCGGCGGTGGACCTCCCACGAAGCATTGCGTGGTCAGCGGACGGCAAGCGCCTCTTCTACAACATTTTCACGCTTAAAACTGCGCTGAGTGAAATCCGGCAAATCGAAATTGCGAGCAAGAAAGCCAGCCTTCTCTCTGCTCAAACCTCTACGCTTGTGCAAGAGCTCGAGCGTTTGCCGGGGAGTTCATCGCTGCTCATCCGAGGTCTCGACAAATCCAACTACACGAAATCGCAGATCGGCGTGCTCTCGGACTCAGGCCAGGTCGTGCCCATCACCCGCGACACCAACTCCTATGAAGGCATGTCGCTTTCAGGCGACGGCAAGACGATCGCCGCCGTGCAACAGCGCGTCACCCGCACTTTTTGGACAGCAGCGATGTCCAACGACGCGCTCGCCGCGCCACCGCAATCGGTCGCCGGAGTTGAGAACGCGCACACTTTCGCGTTCAACCCGGATGGCAGCCTGCTCGTGAGTGACGACCAGACGCTGCGTCGCACTGACCTTGCGGGCGCCGCGACCACGACGGTGCTTGGAGATGGCAACGCTTACATCGTGGAACTCGCACCCTGCGGCGACCGATACTTCGTGCTGCAATGGGCCTTTCATGGCGGCGGCTACAGCTATCCTGTGTGGCGGGTGAATCTCGACGGCTCCAATCCCCTGCGGCTCACGGATGGCAGTTACGACGGCCGCCCCAACTGTTCACCCGATGGCAAAACCGTTTATTTCGAACCGACCACGAGCAAAGCCACCGTCGCCAGGGTTCCCATCGACGGCGGAAAACAGGAAACCGTGCCCGGCAGTGAGGTAGAAAGAGGGTTCGGCATCGGCGTGGGCCACGCTGTTTCGCCCGACGGCAAACTGCTAGCTTTCAACGCTGAGATCAGCACCGATGCCCAGGGACACGTGGGAGAGAAGATTGTCTTCGTTACGCTGGACGGCTCCGGTGCTGCTCAGCGAATCATTAACGCCGATCCGCGCATCTCCAGTGGACGCCTGGCGAACACGCTCACCTTCACTCCCGATGGTAAATCGGTGGCCTACGTCGTCCGCGAGCATGGCGTCGAAAACGTCTTCATCCAGCCCATCGACGGCACGCCCGGCCACCAACTCACGAACTTCACCTCGCAACTCATCTCCAACTTCCACTGGTCGCCCGATGGCAAGACCCTCGCCATCGCCCGCGCCGACGCCAGTTCCGATGTGGTGCTGCTGAAAGAGAAGTAGCCCTTGTCATCCTGAGCGGAGAATCCGGATAACGATCCGGATTCGCAGTCGAAGGACCCCTATCGTCGCTGGGAACGCTTAGGCCCTCGCCACCTGTCATTCCGAGCGGAGAACGCGTAGCGTTCGCAGCGTGGGAATCCCGAGAATGTTGATCCCTGCAATACTGCGTCAGGATCTTCGAGAGAGACTTTCAAGCCGTTGTCAGACAGCGAACCGCATCCGGATAGCCGCGTCGCTACGCTCCTCGCGATGACAAGGCTCTGAGTTTCTTCAGTAGCAATACCAGTAGGAACACCATGACTACATTCCCCACCACTTTTCCCACGAGGTCGGTCTTTGACCACGTGCTGCTCCCGAGATAGGTAATCGCCATCATGGCTACCGTCGCACTGAACGCGGTGGCCCAGCGATGGATGTCGCTCCATCCCGCCGCGCTTGTCCAGCGCGAGATGACGAAGTAGGAAATCGCGGCCCACGCCACGCCGAGCGCCATCGCAATGCCGAACGGCAAATGCTGTCCCGGCACGAAGATGAGGACCATCAGCCACCACCACGGAAGCGCGAGCACGGCAGTGAAGATTGCGACCAACCACGGAGATAGGTGCTTGCCGTTGCTGCGCGGCACCACGCGCACATTGCGCAGGACGTAAGCCAAAACGCCGAGCAGCCCGATCGCAAGAAATCCCGCGAGCAAAGTTGTTGGCGCAGGATTGTAGGGCGGCACGTGGAATACATTCGGCCGCGCCTGCTTGATCCACGCGAACCACGCCACGAACGACCCGAGCGCGAAGAAGATGGAGACGATGATTATCCCGCGGGTGCGCAGCCAGGTCTGTTCACGGCGATCGCGGAACATCAACTCAGTGATCTGCACCGGCACCAGAACGACCCACACGCTCTCGAATCCGAGCATGTAGAGGAAGTAGATCCAGTTCACGCCCCACGCGCGGCCGTACTGCACCGCGTTGCCGAGCCATGGCAGCGGCGCCAGCGACGTCTGCTGGATGAGGAACTCCTCGGCCATCGAGAGGCCGAGTCCAAGTAGCAGCATGCTCGTCCACCCGCCGCCCCAGCGCCGCACCAGTTCGCGGATGAGCAGCGCGCCGCCGCCCCAAACAAGAATTTCCGGCAGCAGCGCGAAGAGAAAGCTGAGGCGGGTAGCGCCGCTCATCACCTCGGCAATCACCGGCGCAAGCACCATGAGCGTGAGTGCCGGCGCGAGCGTAGAGCGTTTGGGTGAACTCATTTCGATTTCCTTCCAGCGCGGCGGGGCTCCGCATCTTTGCCCGCGTCCTCGCGCGCCTTCACCACGTGCGGGTTCTTCAGGATTTCTTCGCCGTCCCAAGCGAGCTTGCCGCTGCGTAGGTCGGCCTCCAAGCCGCGCACCCATGCCAACTCCGCCTTCCGCATCGCGAGCAAATATTCGGATTCGACGAGGTGTATCCGGGGGAGCCACTCAGCCGTGACCTTGATACCCCCCGCCATGCCTGCGATCTCAGCCTCCAGCGCCGCAGCCCGCTCCGCCAATTTCTTCGTGGTTGTTTCCACGGTGAGCAGCGGCAGGAAACTCAGCGCGGCCATGAAGTCGCTGGACTCCTGCTTAGGCACGCCGATCATCTGCTGCATCCACTCCTGGAGTGCGTTCTTCCCCGCAGCCGCAATGCGATAGGTAGTCCGCTCCGGCCGCTTGCCATCGCGTGCCGTGCGCACTGCGTCAATCAACTCCGCAGCCTCCAGCCGGTGAATCGCGTGATACAGCGAGCCGCGCTTCAGCGAGAGGATCTCGTCCTTGTGGCGCTGCCGCAGCAGCTTCTGCATTTGATAGGGGTGCATAGGCGCCTCGCGCAGCAGCGCGAGCACCGCGAGTTCCCAGAGACCGAAGCGTTCTTGTTGTTTAGTTCTCATGAATTAGCTCATATGAACTATATCACAGATCGTCAAGGGAGCATGCCCCTGTCATTGCGAGGAGCGCAGCGACGTGGCAATCCCCGAACCGTCGACTGCCACACGAACGCCTGCACCTTTCTCTCGAAGAACTCGAGGCATCACCGCGGTGACGTGCCGTGGAGTTTCGGGCAGCGTTTGGTCCACAGAGGCACAGAGACACAGAGGTCTTTATTCCTTTCCTCTCTGTGCCCTCTGTGCCTCTGTGGTGAACCGATCTCCGGCCCCCGGGAATGCGTACTGGTTCCGTTCCGCCGCGATTTACTTGCGAAATCTTTCAAATACTTTCACAAGCTAACGCTCGTGATGTACTATCTCCGGCATCGCGCGCTCTTGCCAAACTTTGCGCTCGCCGGAGAGCTCATGGATCGACGCAGGTTCTTGCAGTCCACCGCTGCCACGGGATTGACCCTAGGTTTGTTGAAGGCCACCAGCCAAGCCTCCGTACCAGAACACAACTGGGACAAATACGATTGGGGAGCGGGGCCTGCGGTTCCCGACCGGCTTTATCAAGGGCCATTTCCCCAGTACGGTCCATGCGCGGTAGTTCCCGAGAGCGATGTCTCGATGATCACTTCGTCGTCGCGCGACATCGTCAGCAATTACGGCATGGGTCTGATGGTTTATGTCTCCGACGACACTGGCCCGATCAACGTCCCCGGCCAGCCGCAGGCGCAAGCTCTCGAAGACCTGATCAAGCTGCCGTTCGCGCAGAAGATCTACATCCGTCCCAACTGGCGTGAGATCCAGAAACAACCGGGCCGTCTCGACTTTCCGGAATACTGGAAGGAGACCTTCGACCTCGCCCGCCGTTACGACAAGCGCATCGGCTTCCGCATTCAACTGGAAAACCCCGACTCGCCGGAACCGGGCATGCCCGACTTTCTGATTAACAAGGTTCCCTACGTAAAGCTCAAAGGTGAGTGGAAGGGGAGTTCCGGAGAGCAGCGCTACAAGAAAGATAACCGCGTGCCGCGCTACGACCATCCGGCGTACCAGGCGGCGTTTCGCGAATTGAACGAACTGCTGGCCGCCGAGTACAACGGTCATCCGCAGGTCGAGTTCATGGACACCATGATGTACGGCTTCTGGGGCGAGGGCCACACCTGGCCGTACGAGGGCAATCCTTTCCCGAGTGCGCTGGTGGCGGAGCAAACGTGGATGCAGATGCTCGAACTGCAACTTCAGCTCTGGACAAAAGTTCCGCTGGCGACCAACACCCAGCCCGACTTCAGCAATGTGGGCAATGCCGACATGCTCGACCGCACCGTCCGTACCGGCAACTGGCTGCGCACCGATACGATCTTTATTGAGAACACGCAGATCGAGGCGTTGAGTTACCGTCCGCCGTGGACGGCAGCCATCTGCGAAGTTGGTTTCACCACTGGCGATCCCAAAGAACTCCAGATCGACCAGGACGGAATCACCTACAACGAGCAGATCATTACCCACGCGGCCGACGTCGGCGTGAACTACCTGTCGCTCTGGAACTGGCACAAGCTCTCGGCCCACAATCTCTTGAGCTACTACGAGAAATATCCGGCGCCGATTGACGAGATGGCCCGCAAGATCGGCTACCGCATTCGACCGTCATTTATCTGGACGTTCGTTCGCGACGGAGCGCATGGGCTGGTGGTGGGCTTGGCGAACGACGGAATCGCTCCGGTTCCGGGCGTGCTGCGGCTCACGGTGTTGAGCGAAGATGGCAAGGTGCATTTCTCCGGCTGCGTCGACGCCGGCTATCCGAAGCCGATCGGCATTCATCAGGCCATGCTCCAACTGCCTGCGGGCGTTGACTGGAAAGGCCTGCGACTGAAAGCCGAACTCGAAGTGAAGGGCGTTCGTTATCCGGTCCGATGGGCGTGCCGGCAGGTCAATCCCGATGGCTCATTGACGCTGCGCCACAACTACAAACCCGATCAGCCGTTGGTGTAGAGGCACAGGGAGATGACCATGAAAATTTCAATCCTCTTCGCGTTCCTTGCGTGCGTCTGCGCAGCATATGGCCAGCCGAACACATCTTTCTACGTTGCGACGACCGGGAAGGATTCAAATGCCGGCACGCAAGCAGCGCCGTGGCGCACCATTCAACATGCCGCAGACACGGCGCGCGCGGGCAGTACCGTCAACGTGCGCGGCGGAACCTACGAAGAGCTGGTGAGCCTCCACGCATCCGGCAACGCCAGCGATGGTTTCATCACGTTTCGAAGTTATCCCGGCGAGGCGGCGATCCTCGAGGCCGAGCACATCACGCCGCCCGGAAGGACCGGCGTACTGACGATTCACGACCAGAGTTATGTGCGGGTCGAAGGCTTTGAGATTCGCAACTTCCGCACCGCCGAGCATGACCTCGCTCCGCTAGGCATCGACGTAATGGGCGCGGGCTCTCACATCGAGCTGCTGAAGAACAACGTCCACCACATTCAGCAGACATTTGAAGGGCGCGATGGTCCGGGGCACGGCGCCAACGCGTTTGGCATTGCGGTGTACGGAACCAGCGCCAAAACTCCGATCACGGATTTGGTCATCGATGGCAACGAGGTGCATCACCTCAAGACCGGTTCGAGCGAGTCGGTGGTGGTGAACGGGAACGTCACCAACTTCCGCATCACGCACAACGTTGTGCACGACAACAACAACATTGGCATCGACGTCATCGGTTTCGAGCATACCGCGCCCGACCCGGCGGTGGACCAGGCGCGCGACGGGCTCGTCAGTGGCAACTTGGTTTACAACATCACCTCGAAGGGCAATCCCGCTTACCGTAACGATGAATCTTCCGACGGCATTTACGTGGACGGCGGCACCCGGATCCTTATCGAACACAACGTAGTTCACGATGTGGACTTCGGCATCGAGCTGGCGAGTGAGCACAAGGACCGCGCCACCAGCTACGTCATCGCGCGCAACAATCTCGTCTATCACAACCACACCGCCGGTGTTTCCATCGGCGGCTACGATCCGCAGCGCGGACACACCGAGCACTGCACGGTGATCAACAACACGCTCTACGACGACGACACCTCGGCCACCGGCTCCGGTGAGTTCCAGATGCAATGGAACATGGCAGACAATATTTTCGCGAATAACATCGTGTACGCCGGGCCGCAGTGCCTGATGACGATTCTCAAAACTGAAGTCAAGCCCGGCCAACCGCCCGCGAATATCGATCACAACCTCTATTACTGCGCTTCCGGTGCCAAGGCGAGCACGTGGAAAAACACTGCCGCCACTGTGACGGGATTTGAAGAGTACTCGCAGGCCAGCGGCAATGACCGCAATTCGCATTTTCAGGATCCCCATTTTGTCGACGCTGCCGCGAAGGACTTCCACCTGCAGCCAGACTCTAAGGCCATCGCCGCAGGAGCCATTGACGGAATGCCGGTGGGAGCACTGGATCTTGACGGCTCGCCGCGGACGAAATCTGGCAACATCGACATCGGCTGCTACCAACGAAAATAGGAGTCGCGCATGTTGAAGTTCGACGTGAATCGCCGCGAGTTCGTGAAGCTCGCGGCTGGCACCGGCGCTGCCCTCGCTCTGCCAAATTTCGCACTTGGCGATGTCTCTTCCAAAATGATCGGCATCCAGGTGGGCGCAGTTTCGTTTGTGGACGAAGGCACGGAGAAAGTCCTGGATGTACTCCAGGAGCGCGCCGGCGTGAATACCCTGTTTCTTGCGGTATTCACCTACGGCCGCGGCATTGCCGGCCGGCAGATTCACGGACAGCCGCTGCCCGATCACGGCAAGCAGGAGTACGATCTCAACTTTCACGGCGGGAACTTCGCCACGCCTCATCCTGAGTTCTACAAGAACACGGTGATCAAGGAAACGCGCGCGCCCGACCACGGCAACCTCGACATCCTGGCGGAAGTTCTCCCCGCCGCGAAGAAGCGTGGCATGAAAGTCATCTGCTGGCTGGAGGACGTGTTTCGCACCGACCTGCCCAACATCGCGAAGGTCCAGGAACGCGACCTCCACGGGCGGAACACCGAGACGCTCTGCGTCAACAATCCCGACTATCGAAATTTCTTCACCGGCCTGGTCGAAGACTACGCGCGGTCCTACGACATTGACGGAATCATGTGGGGCTCGGAACGGCAGGGCGCGCTTTCCGACAGTCTGGGCGCCACCCACGACACGCCGCCAATCGATCCCGGAGAGGTGACCTGCTTCTGCGAGTTCTGTCAGGCCAAGGCGAAGCAGCGCGGCATCAACCCGGAGCGCGCACGGCAGGGATTTCTTGAGTTGGAAAAATTCGTTCGCGCGTCTCGCGGCGGCAAGCGCCCCGTGGACGGATACTACGTTCAATTCTGGCGGATCCTGTTGCGCTATCCCGAACTGGCCGCCTGGGAAATGCTCTTCACGGATGGTCTTCGCGAAAACTACGCCGCCATCTACAAGACCGTCAAAGCAGCGAAACCGGCGGTGCCGGTGGGTTGGCACATCTGGCACAACAACTCGTTCAACCCCATCTATCGCGCGGAACAAGACCTGCAGGAGCTCGCGAAGTATTCCGATTTCATAAAGGTCGTGATGTACAACAACTGCGGCGGCGAGCGAATGGCGCTCTACGCGGACAATATCGGCTCGACACTCTATGGCGATCTCTCGAAACAAGGCCTGCTCGATATGAACTATGCGCTGATGGGACTCAAGGAGGGCAGCTACGAGCAGATCCCTCGCACCGGACTTTCCGCCGACTACGTCTTCCGCGAAACGAAACGCGCGCTGGAAGGAGTTGCCGGCACCAACACCCGGATCTGGCCCGGCATCGATATCGATATCCCGACTGAGCCCGAGAACAGCAAGTGCACTCCGCAAAGCGTAAAGGCCGCAGTTCTCGCGGCACTCCGCGCCGGCGCCTCCGGCGTGCTCCTATCGCGCAAGTATTCTGAGATGCGCCTCGCGAACCTCAGCGGCGCCGGGGACGCGATTCGCGAGTTCAAAGTGTAGGCGGCTGACGATGGCCCCGCGATTTCGCGCTGCGGGCGCCCTTTGCCCGGTGAGCATCTCTGGCCAGAGCTGCTGCCTGTCCCTGCCGGTTTTGCCAGTTTCCTCGCTCGCGATTTGGAGTAAGCATCTAACTAACGCCTCGTCGTGCCACCGTCCCAGGTGTTTTATGTTGCGTCTGTTAGGTTTCGTTTTCCTCGTCATCATTTGCGTCGACACCGCTCCATGGGGCCTTGTGATTGGCACAATCGCCTGTGTCGCATGGCTTTTCCCACCCACGTGGCTGAGCAGGTTTTGGGCCCCCGGCACATTCGCGAAAGCCCCGCGTGTCGCTGGCGCCAACATTGGATCTCTGAACGCAATCCCGCTGGTCAATGCGGTGTATTGCGCCAACTGCGATGCCATTACCGACAGTCCGCACGAGTCCTGTCGCGGTTGCGGCAGCCACTCCATCCTTGCGGTTGCACGGCTGTGGCAGCTTTCGGCCGCGCACGCCCCCGCCGGCGCCGCCCGACACAAGATCAGTTTCACCGCCGATATCCGTGATATTCCGGCCATCGGGCTCAGCGAGGCCGTCAACCTCATCGTTCGCCTTACGGAGATGGGCGGAGCCTTGCAGGTCTTTCACATCCATGTGGACGACGCGGAAGCCGAAGCCAGTAATGCGCCTGCCGTCGGACAGAAAATCGAACTCGTAAAACCGGTAGCTCGAGCCACCACCCCACGGCCCAGACCTCGTCGCAAAGCATCGTGATGAGCGAGCTCAAAGGAAGTAAGGGATTTTGAGTAATCGTGCCACGTCGGGATTACTTGCGGTAAGGCGTCTATAAGGACGAAGGCGTTGTCAAGACGGAACTGTGCCGTTCAGTGTTTGTGACACCGCGTGACCGCCGGACTTGGGTGAGGACCAAGAGTTCCGAGCATCCACGTTGAATCACTTACGGTGGGCCTATCGCTCCACCATCCATCTATTCGGCCTGAACTTCGACCATGATTTTCCATTCGGACATCCAGCCGCCGGATCGGTGCGGAAGTGGGAAACGCGCAGCGTTTTCCAAGGCGCGAAGCGCCGTCTTCTGCAGCGATCGGTCTGGATGCGAGAGTGCCCAATCAATTTCACGGTCTGGCTTTCGCCGACCACACCTTACCTCGGGCTGCCCTCGATGCGAGCGATCTCCGGATACGCTGTGTTGCTACGCAGCATCCAGTAGAGTCGCACGGCTAACCTTCTCGCTGCCGCCACTTTAGCTACGGCTTTCATCTTGCGGTGACAGCGATGTTGATACTGCTTTCGAAATCCTTCGTCCAAGCGGGTCACCGTTTGCGCGCTCTCCACCAGCAACATGCGGAGGAACGGGCTGCCTTGTTTGCTGATCGATCCCAGTCGGCGCCGCTTGCTCGAGCTGTGTTCGGATGGAATCAGCCCTAGATAGCTGCCGATTTGCTTGCCGCGCTTGAACCGCGAGACATCGCCCATCGTCAGAACGTATGCAAGCGCCGTGATCGGACCGACTCCCGGTTGTGTCATCAGCAACCGTGCACGTTCATTTGCATAGGCGGCCTGCTCCACTGCACGATTCAGCTCTTCGATCAACGGGGTGATCTGCCCGAGTAAATGCAGCAGGTCTTTCCGTCGTTGTGCTGCCCATCCTTCGAGCGGCAACTCTCGGAGCTGCTGTTGGCCGGCTTCACTCCACAGCTTGAACTTCATCTGCCTGCCCTTGTTCAGCATCAAGTGCTGCAGTCCGTTTTTAACGCGGGAACGAATGCCGACCAGGCGATCGCGATGAATGAGCAACTGCCGCACATCGCGCTCCGCCGCACTAGGTCGCCACAGTCGAGGAAAGCGGCCCTCGATCAGCAGCTTGAGAATGTGCCCAGCGTCGCGTCGATCCGTCTTCTGCTTGCGCACGTAACTGGCGCGAATCGCTGCCGCATCCCCGATCCACACTTCGTGTCCCAAACGATCGAGCAGATCCTCGAACCACTGCGTGTTGCCACACGCCTCAAGCCCGACCAACGTTGGCACCGGAAGCGAACGATAGAAGCGCTCGGCCTCACCGCTCTCGTTGTGCAGCCTCAGTTCTCTGATCTCGCCGGTTTCTGAATCGAAAACGGCAACTTGTTGCCAGCCAGGATGGAAATCACACCCTACAATCATCATGAAGGCTTCTCCTGACCCGGTTCTTCTTGGTCCTCAACCAAAGAACATACCGCGTCGGCTGTAAGCCTTCGTCCTTATCCAATCAATTTACCGCCAACGAAAAGTCGCTTCGCGTCTTCGTGTTCGTTTATCGAACACGGATGCTCATTATGTCCGACGTCATGCGCGTCCCTTTGCCGGAGTAGGTTTCCGTCTTTTCATCTCGTGAATACAGGCGGTCACTGGTGAGGTAAATCTCGTATTTTCCAGGAGTGTCAGGAACTGCAAACTCGCGATACTCGGGATTGCCGCCGAAGATGTCTTCCGGGTGCGCGTTATAAGGAACCCGTGTCGGCTCCAATCCCAGCCAAACGTGACGCGTCATGCAGCACGCGATGGATGACTGATTCACGCTACTCGTCCATGACCTCTTGCCATCAAAAATGTAAACGACGTCTGTGTTCGCTGGTCCGTTGACGCCTTCAAGCACCTCGATGTGCCACTGTCCCGGATATTTTGATGTGTAGAACTCCTCGAACTGCAATTTCTCTCCGGCTGAGAACTCGCGTTTGTGGTTCTTGGTTTGGATGTGCAGTTCGACTCCGACAGGATTGTGGGAACGGGCGATGGCATTCTCGCGCTCAAACCCACTCCGAGAACACGCGCAGGAAATCGTCATGAGCGCCAATAACACGAGACCCATTTTCAGGTGCATAACCTATAGACACTGCTCAACTACGGGCGGTTCCAACGATTGTTGGCGATAACAGCCCTTATCACTATCTATTTTGGGTCACCCAAATTACTTGTGAGAAGGCGATTTATCGCTAGTAATCCGAAGCGAGGGCGTGAATCTTGGCGAGCAGCGTTCTGGCTTCCTCCACGTCGCATCCCATTCGCGTATCGAACTCGCCTTCCAAATGTATGCCGTTGCATACCTCATTTAGAGCGTTGTTGATGATTCCCAACTCGTCTCTCGTGAGTTCAACTGTCATCGGATTCCTCGTTTGTGAGTGGTAAGGGGACTTCCAACAGCTATGACATGATACTGAGGCTATGCCCCTCTTACGGCGAATATTGCTGCTGTTGTTGCTTAGGACGACGGTGTTGGCGTGCTATCAGATCAACGTACCATTCGGCGAAATTCATGCAGACGGGATTGCCGGTGTCATAACGTTGGACGATAACCCGATCAAAGCGGCGACTCTTGAACTTCATGTGTTAACGGAGAACTCACGGCAGACATCCGATAAGGCGGTCACATGGGACAAGGCGGTCTTGCAAACCGCAAGAACGGATGCCGATGGTGGATTCGATTTCGGGGTACAGAAGCCGGGAAAGTACGTGATTCTGATGACGAAGCCCTCTTACGAACCTATCAAGGTCGAACTCGCAGCGCCGTCGTCTCAGGTGAACCACGAACAACTCGAAGTCAGATTCACTGCCGATTGGTGCCTTCGTGTCGCAGCAAGATCGCCCAAGTTGCGTTAGATGACAGCAATCTTCCGCAAGGCGGTAAGGGGATTTGCCAACGGTAATCACTGCCCGGTGCTACCCTTAACCAACAGCGGCACATGGTTGCTACCAATTCCTGCCGCATCCATGGGTAATGAATGAAACGTTTGACCTTCAAGGCCGCGTACGTCGAATCGAGCAGCGGACGCCTTGCCATCCTGCACTAAAGCGTTTTCGCAATTTTCAGACCTTCGACGTTGATTTCGATCCTGCAGGTCACGTTCTCCGAACAACACATTACGACAACGATGGTGCCGTAACTGGCATCGAGTCGAGTTGTTTCGATGACGCAGGCACTCTCGTCCGCACCGAGTTTTTTGACGGGCAAGGTAATAGAACGGGTAGCAGTGAGTTTCAATGCGACTCCAAAGGGCGACCCATCAGTTGGCTAGGACTCGACTGTGATGGGAGCATGGTTCGGCGTGGCGAAAACCACTTCGAGCAAGGGCGGCTGGCACGATCACGAACGACGCTTGCAAGCGGAGTTCCAGTGATCGAGCGAGAGTTCGCGTATTCGGAAAGCTCACTCACGCAGCAAATTTCGAAGTATTACGGCTTCAGCGGCTCACTCAGCGAGCGGTGGATTACCAAGTACGATCAGATGGGCCGGGTGCATGAGACCTGGGGTCTGACAGCGGCAGGCGATCCGCTTGGGGATGGTCTGTACAGGCACGAGTACGATGACCAAGGGCGGAAATCGAGAATCCTGTCGTTCAACGATTGGGGTACCGACTGCATTCCCAATTCGATCTGCGTGATCGAGTACGATTCAGACGAAGTTGGAAACTGGGTGCGACGCCGCAAATACCATCAGTTAAGGGATGCTTCTCGACAGAGAATGGAACTGACGAATCGGACGCTGACGTACTGGGAACATAGCTGTCTGTAACAGCCCGTACCACACCCTAATTTCCCATCGATGAACACTCGTAAGAAGTGGCCTACCCACAGCCAATATCCCCGTTTCAGCCTTTGCAAGTCCTTCAACCAGCATCTCCCCATAACCCAGAGCATCCTTCGAAATCTCTGAGACTCTGTGTCTCTCCCGTGAACCGACCCCCGTTCCCCCAAAGGCTGTCTCTGGCCTCGGTCGCCGCGTCGATCCTCCCAATCCGCTCTCCTCCAAGCGGTCCTCTCGTAACCCTCCTAGCCGCTTTCCCCCGGTTTTCCTCCTAAGTCCTTTCGTAATGTCATTTTTCGGTCGCTCGGGTATGCTCTTTTCTTGTTGCACGGCTTATCATAGGTAAAATTGCCAGAGTTGCCGGAGATGGACAGACGGCCTGACCGCCGTGTGTCTGTTCTTGCACCACTTCGGTGTTTGGCGGAAACTGTCCTGATCCTCACTCCCGTTTGCGCTCGAACGTTAAGCAAACCGGGGACGATCGCCTGGAGCCCACGCGCATGCTAGGTTTTGGTTTCAACAAGAACAAGGTATTGGCGAACGCCGAGCGTTACGTGCAGCAAGGCAAGCTGCAGAACGCGATCACTGAGTACGAGAAGATCACCAAGGCGGACCCCAAGGACCTGACGGTGCTCAACACCATCGGCGACCTCTACGCTCGCGTGGGGCACGTGGAACAGGCCACCGACTACTTCAGGCGAGTGGGCGATCGCTATTCCTCCGACGGCTTCACCGTAAAAGCCATCGCCATGTACAAGAAGCTGACGAAGCTGAATCCGCAGGCCTATGACTGCGTGCAGCGCCTCGCCGAGCTTTATACCCAGCAGGGCCTTTACTCCGACGCGCGCCAGCAGTACCTCGTTGTTGCCGACCAATTCATGCGCAGCAACCAGCTCCAGGATGCCGCCCGCATCTTCCAGCGTGTTCTCGAACTCGATCCCGAGAACACCACGATGCAGAACAAGCTGGCTGACCTCTACGAGAAGGTCGGAAATAAAGATGAAGCGCGCAATATGTTCTTCCGCAGCGCCGACTCGCTCTATGCCCGCGGCTCGCTGCCACAGGCCGATGAAGCGCTCGGACGCGTTCTCGCCCTCGATCCCCACAACTCGCGCGCGTTGATGCTGCGCGGCCAGATCTCGATGGAGGGCGGCGACGCCGCCGGGGCCATCACCTGGCTCGAGCAAGTCGCCGACCTCGAAACCAATCCCGACGGACTGAAAGAACTCGTCCGCGCTTATTTGAAAGCGAATCGTCTCGCCGACGCCGAGCGCCAGGCGCGCACCCTGCTCATCCACTACAAGGACATCTGGGGCATCGCGGTAACCGTCGATGCGCTGATGCAAAACGGCAAGTTCCTGCCGGCGCTCAAGCTGCTCGACGAATTCGCCGATCGTCTCGTCGCTGCCAACGACAGTGGTACCGCCGAGATGCTGCACAACTGCATTGGCCGCGTGAAGGACGATGCCACCGCGCTCGACCTGCTGCGCAAGCTCTTCATCAAGCTCGGCCAGAAGGCGTATCTCAACGAGATCAGCGAACTGCTGGCGCATGCGTTGGTGCAGAAGGGCGACCTCAAGCGCGCCCGCGACATCTATCGCGAACTGGCAGAGCTGGAGCCCGAGAACCCGGTCCATGCGCAGAACTATCGCCAGCTCTCGGCGAAGCTGGGCGACGATCCGCTCTCCAAGCCACTGGCGAAGGAACAAGCCAATGCGCCGATGATGGTGGAAGAGCTCGACAGCACCTCCGCCGAGATCGAACAGGAATGGGCGCCCGACGTCGAGGCCGCCGTGCGCGCAGCGCTCACCGACAGCGAGCTCTTCGATTCCTACAACCTGCCGGCGAAATCCATTGCGCCGCTCGAAGCGGTGCTGCCGAAAGCGCCGGGCGATGTGCGCCTCAACCAGCGCCTCGCGGGCTTATATCGTAAGGCGAACCGTCCTAAGGACGCCTCGCGCTGCTGCGTGATCCTTCAGAAGATGTTCGAGCACTACGGACATCCCGACCGCGCCAAGGAATTTGCCTCGCTCGCGTTGAAGTACGCGGGACAGGCCGGCATCCCGATTCCGTTCGTAGACATCACGCCGTGGCTGCCGGAGCCCAAAGCCGCTGCGCCTGCCCCGGCCGCGCCTGCCACCGTCGAACACACCTTCGAGATCGAAGTGGAAACGCCTGCTGCAGACGCCAACCTGCCGGAGTTCGCAGTTGCTGCGTCCACCAATCAGGAGATCGATATCTCCGATGACTGGGAGACGCACACCGACGAGCCCGTGAAGACCGTCGAAGGCGCCCCGCAGGAACTCGTCGAAGAGATCCAGTTCTATCTTGGCCAGGGCATGGTGGATGAGGCCAAGGTCGCAATTAAGAAGCTTGAAGCGATTGCTCCCGCGTTCTCCAAGCTGCGCGAGTGGAAGGCGAAACTGGCCTCTCCTGCCGCAGTACAGGCAGACGAAGATCACGTGCTTTCGCTCGACGACACGCAGACGGTTGCCGCGAAGCCTCCCGCCGAACAAGGCATGGGCGGTTTCGTCAGCGACCTTGAAGACGCGCTCGGCGACGACTTCAACGTGGCCGGTGCACCGGCGAAACCTGCTGCAGCGGCTCCGTCGAAGCCTGCGGCTGCAACATCGCGGCCCACTCCACCTCCGCCGGCTCCGCCGCCTGCGGTGCGTCCGCAGGTTGCCGCGGCTGCCTCGGCGCCTGCGCCCGTCGCCGAAGAACTTCCGGCCGTGGACCTGTTTGCCGATCCCGGCGCCAGCGACATGCTGGGCGACCTCTTCGCGGAATTCAAAGAAGATGTGGAAGAGGGCGCCGCCGATTACGGCGATCCCGATACCCACTACAACCTCGGCATGGCCTTCAAGGAAATGGGCCTGATGGACGAAGCCATCGGCGAACTGCAAAAAGTTTGCCAGGCGGTTGACCATGGCGTGCCGTTCTCCCAGGCGTTCCAGGCATACACCTGGCTGGCGCATTGCCTCATCGAAAAGGGCGTTCCTGATGCCGCGTATCGCTGGTACGAGAAGGCGCTGACCATCGCGCCGGACCAGGAAACTCGCACCGCGATCCACTACGAACTCGGTTCCGCCTACGAAGCCGCAGGCAATAGGCCGCAGGCCCTCCAGCATTTCATGGAGGTCTACGGCGTAAATATCGACTACCGGGACGTGGCAGAGCGCATCAAAGGTGTCAGGTCGTAGAATCGAAACATGGAGCCTACGGCTGGAGATCCGGGTCAACCCCGCGAGCAAGGGAACGCAAATTTGGGCGCCGCCGATCCTTTAGGAAACAGCCGTCCCGGGCCGGTATTGGCCTACGTGCGCCCGAACGTTTCCGCCGATCCGGACAGGAAACGGGTATGGCCGCGCCGCCTCGGCCTCATCATCTTCGTCGTCTTCTGCATGGAAGTCGGCATCATGCTGGCCGTCCTACCCTGGAAACAGGTGTGGATGTCCAACCCGCTAGTCATGAAGTTCCCCGCGCTCCGCGCATTCCTGGGCCACTTCTTCGTCCGCGGCCTGTTCTCAGGCCTGGGCCTGGTAGACCTGTGGATCGGAATCTGGGAAGCCGTGCACTACTCGGAAGAGTAGAAGAAGCGCTTCTCTCCCGTCCATTTGCCTTCCCCCTCTGCATTCCCCTACATTCAAACTATGCCCTTATCCCACAGCCAGGAGCGCAGACGCTTTCGCGCGCGCGATTTTCTTTGGCTGGCCCTTTTTACTTTCGCGGCGTTATCGATCCACGGGTATCACCTCGGCATTGAGGACCAGGCGATTTACTTGCCGGGGGTGAAGTTCGATCTGAATCCGGCGCTGTATCCGCATGATGCCGAGTTTTTTCTGCCGCAAGTTCGGCCGACCCTGATTGATGAGATTGCTGCCTACTCGTCGAAGTTCATGCACCTGGGCGTGGAAGGCTCGGTGTTTCTTTGGCATCTGCTTTCGATCTTCCTGTTTCTAGCGGCGGCGCTACGCATTGCGCGCAGATGCTTTGAGCGCGAGCGGCAGGCCTGGGCTGGGCTGGCATTGTTAACGGTTCTCTTAACTATTCCAGTCACCGGCACGGCGCTGTACATCGTGGACCAGTACCTGCACCCGCGCACTCTGGCGACGGCTTTCATCCTCTTCGCGATCCCCGACGTCATGGACCGCCGCTGGCTGCGTGCGACGGTAATGATCTTCCTTGCCGCGCTGGTGCACATCCAGATGGCATTCTTCGGAGGACTGTTTCTCGTCTTCCTCGCGTGGCCGACCGTGTTCGGCTCGCTGCGCGGACGCGCCATATTCTTCGGGTTGCCGCTGGCGACACTGTTCGAGCCGGGCTCACCGGCATGGCGTGAGGCGATGCTCACCCGTTCGCAACACTTCCTGCTGAAGTGGGCGTGGTATGAGTGGCTGGGAATCTTCGGGCCGCTGGTGATCCTATGGATGATCGCCTCGATGACCGAACGCAGTTGGCGGCAGGACGATGCGACTTCGTTCCGCACCACGCTCTGCAAGTCGCTGGTCTATTACGGCGGCTTTTGTTTTGTGGTCGGGCTGATCGTCACCATCCCGCAACGCCTTGAGCGCCTGACGCCGTACCAGCCGATGCGCGGCTTTCACCTCATCTATTTGCTCTTCTTTCTGATTCTCGGCGGGCTGATCTTCGAACGTGTGCTGCGGGCGCAGGTATGGCTCTATGCGGTCCTGCTGATTGGGACGTCGATCGGCATGTTTTATGCCCAGCGCGACCTGTTTCCCGGAACGCGCCACATCGAGTGGCCCGGCCGAGATACCGGGAACCGCTGGGTGAGAGCTTTCGTATGGATAAGAGAGAACACGCCCCGGGAGGCATACTTTGCCCTCGATCCGCGCTACATGATGCAGCGCGGCGAGGACGAACATGGCTTCCGCGGCCTGGCTGAACGCGGCGCTCTTGCCGATTGGGACAAAGACCCCGGCGTTATATGCCTGTTCCCGGCTTTGGCGCCCAAGTGGCAGGAACAAGTGCATGCGCAGGACGGATTTGCCAGCTTCGGACGTGACGAAGTTTTACACTTGCGGCAGCGGTTCGGTGCCGATTGGGTCATCGCCGATCATTCGATGGGACTAAGCGCTTGCCCCTATCAGAAAGATGGCATTTACGTCTGTAGAATAGAGTAGTTGACGGTTTTTAGCGGCATCCGGTTTGTATCAGGGCACGACTTTACCAGGCTGCTGAAATTCGGATCGAAGCGGCTTTGTATCAGGGCACGACTTTACCAGGCTGCTGAAATTCGGATCGAGCCGGCTTTGTATCAGGGCACGACTTTAGTCGTGCCGAAAGGCTACGGATAGCGGTGGGGCTTTAGCCCCTGCACGAACTCACCAGCATGAAGATCAATTTCAAAGAACCGACGCTGATTGCGCTTGAGACCATGCGGTCGCACAAACTGCGCTCGTTTCTCATGCTGCTCGGCGTCATCCTCTCCGTCATGACGCTGATCCTGGTCATCTCGCTCGTGAACGGCGTGAACGTCTACTTCGCCGACAAGGTCGCGAACATGGGTGCGGGCGTATTCCGCGTGAACCGCTTCGGGATCATCAATAGCGAAGAAGCGTGGGTAAAAGCGCAGCGGACGAACCGCAAGATGACGTGGGAAGACTACGAATTGTTGCGCGACAATCTGACGCTTCCGAAAGCGGTTGCCGGATCGGTCCACAACCACGGCAGCAAAGTTCGCGTGGGGAACCAGTCGCTGGAAGACGTGAGCGTGAACGGCATGACCGGCAACTACGCCTACATGGCGACGGAAGAAGTTGCCAACGGCCGATGGCCCACCGATAGCGACGACGAGCATCGCGCGGAAGTTGCCTTTATCGGCTCCGAGGTGGCGGACAAGCTTTTCCCCGGCCAGGACCCGCTGAACAAGCCTTTGATGGTGGATGGCCACGAATTTACCGTGATCGGCGTGGCGAAATCAATTGGCACCGCATTCGGCCAGTCGCAGGACAACTTCATTTACGTGCCGATCCACACCTTCCTGAAAGTCTACGGTGAGAACACCCAGTCCATCAGCGTGCTGGTGCAGGCACGCGGCCAGGAATGGATGGAGCGCAGCCAGGACGAGGCGCGCATGCTGATGCGTGCCAACCGGCATCTCGGCCCCAACGATCCGGACACATTTGGCATCGTCGGCTCCGATTCGCTGATGAGTTTGTGGAAGAACCTGACCGGTACGCTGGCGAGCGGCATGGTCGGATTGGTTTCGGTGTTCATGCTGATCGGCGGCATCGTGATCATGAACGTGATGCTGGCCTCGGTCACCGAACGCACGCGTGAAATCGGTATTCGCAAATCGCTGGGCGCGCGCAAGGCGGACATCGTGCTCCAGATCATGATCGAGTCGGTAGTGATGTCGGGGATCGGCGGCGTGGCCGGGTTGTTCATTGCCTGGTGCCTGGCGATGCTGGTGAAGTGGTTTACCCCGGTGCCGATGTCGGTACCAATCTATTCCGTGGTCCTGGCCATCGGCATCTCGAGTGCCGTCGGCATGTTCTTTGGCGTCTATCCCGCGCGCAAGGCGGCGCGCCTCGATCCGATCGAGGCCTTGCGGTTCGAGGCATAAATGGCGACCCCAACGATTGCATCGAACGCGCAGCCTCATGTAACCCTCGGCGCCCGCTGGAAGCGGTTCGGCTTCGGCGAAAATGCGCGCATGGCGTTCGACACCCTGCGCAACCACAAAATGCGCTCGTTCCTGACCGTGCTCGGCGTGGTCATCGGCGTGGCGGCGCAGATCTTCGTTGCCTCCATCCTTGTGGGCTTCGATTCCAGCATGCGCGAGATGCTGGAGTCCTTTGGCGCGAACACGCTGTTCATTCAACGATTCAACCCTGGCATCCACACCGGCCGGTTGAGCGCGGAAGAACGCCAGCGCAAGGTACTCACGCTGGAAGACGGCGAGGCGATCAAGGAACTTTGCCCGTCGGTGGCGGAAGTGGATGTCGAGATCTTCCAGGACTGGTGGAGCAATCCGCGCAATATCACAGCGCGCTCGGGCGGCCACGAGGTCTTCAGCATCGACCACTCGGGTACGCTGCCTACCTACGAGGTAGTGCACAACGCGCCGACCCAGGAAGGCCGCTGGTTCACCGATGCCGAGAATGAGCATCGCGCCGACGTAGTCGTGATCGGCGCCGGCATTGAGGATGCGCTCTTTCCCGGACACGATGCGATTGGCAAGAACATCCTGATTGACGGCATCAACTACACCATCGTGGGCGTACTGGAAAAGCGCAAGCAATACCTCATCAGCGACGACAGCCAGGACAAGATCGCAAAAGTCCCGTACCGGACTTATCAGAAGCACCATCCCCAGGACCACGAAGGCTTCATTGCCGCAATGGCATTCCCCGGCAAGATGGCGCAGGCCCAGGATGAAGTGACCAACGTGCTGCGCGTGCGGCGCCGCGTTCCGCCGAACCAGCCCAACAACTTCGGCATCGATAGCGCGGATGCAATCGCCGATCAGTTCCGGCAGATCATGTCGATGACGTTCCTGATGACCATCGTAGTGTCGTCGATCGGCCTGCTCGTAGGCGGCGTGGGCGTAATGAACATCATGCTGATGTCGGTGACGGAACGCACCCACGAGATCGGCGTGCGTAAAGCCATCGGCGCGAAGAAGGGCGATATCATCCGCCAGTTCCTCACTGAAGCCATCGTGCTCACCGGTGCGGGCGGCGTGGTCGGCGTAATTTTCGGCATGCTCGGCGCCAAGGGGATCAGCATGATCTTCACCACGCTAAGCACCTCGGTCCCGCTATGGGCGGTCATCAGCGGAGTCGCCGTCGCAATGAGCGTGGGATTGTTCTTCGGGATGTATCCAGCAGTGAAAGCAGCAAGACTGGATCCGGTGGAAGCGCTGCGCTACGAGTAGCTCGGTTCACGATGAAACAAAGGCACGGCGCGCGCCGTGCCTTTTCGTTTGCGCGCTTATTTCCCCGGTATCGCCGCGAGGCACTGTTTGTAGAGGTCGATGAGGTGCTTGGCGTAATCGTCGGCCAGGGACGGGGTACCGCCCTGGAAGCCGGCGCTGGCGGAACCGGCTTTGCCGTAGCCGGTGGTGACGGCGATGAACTTCATCATGTCGAGGGCGATATCTTCGTTGCGACGCTGGCCGGCGGCCGGGACGGGCGGTTGGTCCATGGTTTGGTGCCTCCAAGAATCTACAGAAGAATTTTAGCAGCGGCGGCGCCGCATTGACGGGCAGCAAATCGGAGATACAATTACCCGCACCACACGGGATGGCAGCGCGCTTCGAATACGACCCGGAGTCCAAGCTCCTGTTGATTACATTCACGGGAGAGGTGCGGGACCCTGACCTGGTGAACGCGTTTCGCGCGGCCCGCCGGCTCTCGATGACCCATGCGCTCGAGCGCGGCATTCTCGACGGCACCCAGATCGCATCCTTCAACGCTTCCCCAGAGATCGTAAAGTCGCTGGCCGAACACCCACCAATGTTTCCGGACGACAGCGATCGCTGCATCGTGGTCAATGAAGACTACCTGTTCGGCATGGCGCGCATGTACCAGATGCTCGGCGGCGAATCGCGCGACCGGTTGCGCATCGTGCGGTCGATGCAGGAAGCCTACGAGTACTTGAACATCGTCGATCCGCCGAGGCTACAAAAGATCGAGTAATTCCGGTGCGGGATGAGTGAACTCAGGATGCTCAATCGAGCCAGCGCCGAATGGTCTCGTAGACGGCGCGACGAGAGAGCAAATCCCAATGGTTCATGCCGTAGCAGATCCTGGTGTGCGATTCAGTGAGTCCGAGATCCATGGCGGAATTGCGATGGCGGCCAAGTGCACTGTTCAGCGGCACCAGGCCGTCTCCGATGACGTCCGGATCCGAGATTTGAGTTTTCTTCGCGCTGATGGCAGCGATCGCGTAGCTTTCCACGCCGGCTGGCAGCGGCAAAGGGGCACGGCTGTCCGCCGAAGCCGTGAAACGTTCGCGTCCTAGCCAGTCGGCGTCCACCAGATTGCCGTACCGCATATCAGTAACCCCACTGCTCCTGATTTTTCCGAGACGTGCGAACGGCGCGCTATAAGGGCTCATTTCAAGGACTTCGTCTGCGAAGCTCCCCAACCGTTCGAGAGGCACGCCGTGATGCGGGCTCCCGAGGAACACGAGCCTTCGTAAGCGCGCAAGCCAACCGTGGCGCGCCTCCGCAGCATAGAAGCAGGCGCTGCGGGCTACGAGGCCTCCCATGCTGTGCCCCAGGATCGATAGTTCCTTCACCGGCACGGGCCACTGGGCGAGGAGCGCCTCCAGCAAATCAGCGAGCGACCGGCCGTTCTGAGAAACGTGTAAGCCACTGTTGTAATGCAGGTATACCGGGGTGTAGCCGAGATCGCGGTCCAACGCCGCCCCGTGATCGTGTCTCTCCCGCTTCCATTGCAGATCGTTCATGCACAGGCCGTGGACCAGCAGCAGAACCCGTTCGGACGGCTTGGGAAACGCGGCCTTTAGCGCCACACGTCGCATCGCAATCGATTTTCCGTGGGGACGAACCGCCATGGAGATGGCGAGGTGATTCCTGGTTTGCTCGAGGTAGTCCCCGAAGACGCCATTGAGCGTTGCGACCAGCGCCTCTCGTCCTGACGACACTCTTCCCCTGGGCGAAGGCGAGGCGTGCTCGGCAGCGACCGCAAGGCTGCTGTCAACAAGCCCGGTTACAGCGCGGATGCTGTTGTAGACCAGCGAAGGAATGCCGGTAGGAAACCCTGTCGAAGCAGGCGGCCGCAGCTGAGCGCAGGGAAAGGCAACATGGGAGTGCACATCTTCCACCACATCGGTTACTCCGGAAACTCCGCGGGTGGCCAAACGGCCGAGCGCCAGCAAATCTGCGGTGTCAAGAGAAAGCGGTTCAGGCATAGCGGTATTCAATTGCTGCAATGCAGCATAGGCTCTTCAGGCGCCGGGCGTCAATGACCGGCGCAAGCCGGCGGGCGATTCCAGCACGGGCTCACGCTGCGGCTAGGTCTCCATGCTGACATAGGCGACGCGGCCGACGATCAGGTCTTCGGCAGTCAAGTCGGAGGGGATGTGGAGGATGCGGGTGCGCGCGTCGCGAGACTCGGGTTCGAGGACCAGCATGTCGTCATCGCGGTGCGCGTATCGGACGATGGTGTCGCCTCCGACGCGAATCGCGTACATGGTTTTCTCTCCCTTGCGATAGGCGGTGAGCGAGTTGTAGTGGCGGTCGAGGAGCACGGTGCATCCCGGGCCGACGCGCGGAGACATCGCCTCCGTGCAGGCGCGGCTGGTCTTCATCATCACGAAGCGAAGCCAGGTCGCGCGCTGGCGCGAGGGTTCGGCCTTCATCCGCCGCAGGAAGGTTTGCTTGAACTTCAGCACCTCCAGAACTTCGCGCGCATGCACCTGCGGCTGAAAGGCGCGCTGCGGCGAGACGAGCAGGATGTTGGCGTACTCATCCTCCGGCGGCGGTGGGATGGAAGCGCGGCTGTTGATGTCGTCGGCGGGAACCAGATCGAGCACGGAGAGGTCCTCGGCGGCGAGGATGCGGTCGACGGCGTCGAAGGAGAGGCCGCGCTTGTGGTTCAGGAAGTTGGAGATATGCGCTTGGCGGAAGCCGGTTTTCTCCGCGAGCATCATCCCGGTGAGTTCTCCCTGATCGATGCGTGACCGAAGTAACCTGCGCAATTGTTCCTGTAATTCAAGAAATCCCAACATTGCTATAGCTCCCAGCTAAAAAAGGTGATTGCAGTCACATCCGACGGTATTAGCCAACCCTTGTTACCTGCGACAAGGCGAGCTAAGGTGCCATCAGGTTCAGAGACAAACCTTCGTGCCGCACACGGATTGCTGCGTATCAGCGACCGATGCCGGCAATAGAGACATCGGCAGGCCTGCGAAAGAGGCGAGCCTGCGGATGGCTAGACGGTGAACATCTGGGGGGAAGGAGGAAGTGAGGGAGGACGAAGGTCATCCCGGTGGAAGAAGACAAACGATGTGCGCAACGTAAAAGGGGACGAGCATAGAGCCTCACTGGGGGAATTGCGGCCCATCGTAGCAGACGCGGAGAAAAACGTGCAGTGAGAAAGTTGCGAAAAACGTTAACTGTTTTACTACAGCGGATAGGGGTTTCTGGGGAGCCCTGTCTTTTTAAAGATCATTACATGCAGGAAAAGGGACCATTCATGGAAATGCAACATTTGGAAATGAAATATTGCGAACGCTGCGGCACTTTAGGACTGCGGCAAGAGGGAAGTCAGCAGGTTTATTGCGCGGGATGTACCCGGGAGATGGCGCGGGTGTTCCTGGCGCCTTCGGAGTTTCGTCCGGAGGAGAAGCAGTTGTGCGGGTTGGCGGGAGGTGCGCGATGAGAGAACCGGATCGTGAGGATAGGAGTCCTTCGACTACGCGTACTGCGCACGCTTCGCTCAGGATGGCAAGCGTGCTGACGGGGCGAGTGAGCGAGAGGGATGCCCAGGCGTTCCGCTCGGAGCTGTTCCAGTACCGGTACGAGACAGTTGCATTGTTGCAGAAATACTTAACTGTCTCGCTGGATCTGGGGCGCTTGCCGTCAGTGCTGGGCGGAGAAATGTTCCGGGCCAAGGTAACCAGCTATAAGGTGACCGGTTTCGAGGAGTTGGTGATTTTCGTGACCGACTTCGGAAAATGCCTGGAGCGTTTGGGGGAAACGGCGCGGCGGTTCATCGTCCTGAACATCTTTGAGGAATACTCGAAGGAGGAGTCTGCGAGGCGGATCGGATGCGAAGAACGCAGTGCGCGGCGGATCTATTGCGACGCGATTGATGAGATGAGTGAGATCCTGCTGCGCTTTCGTTTGATCGAGCCGATGGACTGGATCGGAGACGAATTGGCTCGAGAAGGATGGTTCGAGGGCTGTCCGGTGTTGCGACGAAATGCGTGGTCACTCGAGCACGTCCTGCCTCCAAAGAAAGGGTGTGGGTCGGAAGGCGTGCCGGCGAAAGCAAAAGTATTGGCGTTTGCGTAGGGCGTCTGGAAGTGATCGAGGGGCGCGAGCATGCGCCCCTTTTCTTTGTAGTTTGAAAAACACTTCCCACAAAGGGCGCAATTTGTACCACCTTGGTAGGAATTTCCCCGAGTGACAAAAATTGTTGTCAAGAGGCATTTTTGGCGGTTTTCTTTGCAAGCTGCTGAAACAAACGGAGAAATAAATTTCAAAAAAGTGTCCGGTTTACCCCCTCTGAGTTGATATTCTGAACTTAGATAGAGTGAAACGAGACGCCGCAGTAAGAAGCGGCGGCGAAGACGGAGGGGCGAAAGCCCCGATCTTTATTTGCAGTGAAAGCTCGGCGAAGACGCCGGGCTTTTTATTTGGTGGGCAGCGCGGGAACCGTGTCCGGCTGCGACGGCGGTGGAACTGCGGGACTGGGCATCCCGGAGAAAGCGTGGCGGTGGTGCGCTGCGTGGCGATCGCCGGTTAGGGTGCGTTGCGATGGGTGGGAACGCAGCCGGACACGGAATTGGGGGTGAGATGGCAGAGAGAAATGGGCCGAGCTTTCGATTGAGAAAGCCGGAAGGAAGGTTTTACAGCAGGTTGGAAATTGCGGAGTTGAAAGCATCCGGCAGGTACGACGAACTGGTTCGAGAAGCGGAGATGAGAATCCAGGCGAAGTCGAAAAAAACGAATACGGAGGCGAAGCCCCGGGGAGAAGAGAAAAAACCGCCGAAGAAACCCTGCGAGGGATGTAATCGGCGGCCAGCCGACGACGACTACTCGCACGATGAGAACGGACGTTTGCTGACGCCAAGGGAGCGGGTTCGTCGGGCGCAGTTGCGGGTGTTGCAGAAGGTAGAGAACATTCTCGACGGGAATTGCGAGTCGGCGAAGAGTGGGAACTACAGTTGCGCGAAGTTTGTGCTGGATTGGTCCGGGGTGTCGGACATTCGGACGCCGCTGGCGAAGCCGATCAGGAAGAAGTCAGTCTTGCAGGCTCTGCTGAAGAAATTCCGCGAAGAGGATTTGGGAGCGGATGAACCTGCGAAGTCCGACGAGTAGGTGCGGGGTAGAATAAAAGTGCATCGAAGAAAAGTACATGGACATAACTTGGGTAACAGACCGGGTAGCGGTGGGGGGCGGGATCTGGGTCTCGGAGAAGATGGCCGAGCTGGTGCGCCAGGGTGTGACCCACGTGATCGACATGCAGATTGAGTTCGACGACACGGCGCTGGGACGCGAAGCGGGCGTCGCGGTGCTGTGGAACCCGACGGACGATGACTTCAAGCCGAAGCCGTATGAGCTGCTGGAGCGCGGGGTAAAGTTTGCGCTTGCGGCGTTCGAATACAACGACGCGAAAGTGTTCATCCATTGCGCAGCGGGAGTGCATCGGGCGCCGATGATGGCGCTGGCAGTGATGCGCGCGACGGGATGGGAACTGGAAGACGCGATGGAGTTGATCCAGGGCCGCCGTTACGTGGTGGACTTCGCGGACGTGTACGTGCAGAGCGTGGAGCGGTTTGTGAAGACGTGGGAGAAAAAGTTGGTTGAGAAAAACCCCCACCCTATCGCCAAAAAGCGGCGATAGAGTGAGGCACCCAAACGTGACGTAGGGAGCGAGTACCTCCTGTGCGAAGCCCGGCAAAAATGCCGGGCTTCGCTTTTTTGCGTCACTGAAACGGGAGGTCGGGGTGCGATAGGGTTTTCTTCGCCCACGCGAGACGGGATGGGAGCGGATAGGGGTCCTGCGACTCCGTCGCTCTGCGAACTGCGCTCAGGATGACAGAGGGAGATTGGGATGAAGAGGTTTGGGTGGGTGTTGATTTCGCTGTGCCTGGTGTGGGTGGTGCGCGGGTGGTCTGCGGGACCGGGGCTGACGCGGGTGCAGGACACGATGTATCGCGCCGACGGATCGGTGGCGTCGGGGACGCTTACGATCACATGGCCGGAATTTACGACCGCCGATGGAGCAGCGGTGGCAGCGGGATCGATGACCGTCGCGATTGGCGCCCGTGGTGCGGTGGATGTGTCGCTGGCGCCGAATGCGGGCGCGGTGCCGGCGGGGACGTTCTACAAAGTCGTGACGCGAGATACAGCGGGCGTGACGGCTTCGGAGTATTGGGTGGTACCGGCCACAAAGACCACAACGCTGGCGATCATTCGAACGGAGATGATGCCGCCGAACGTCGCAGCGCAGGCAGCAACGAAGGCGTATGTAGATCTTGTCGCGATGCATAAAGCAGGCGATGAGAGCGTGAGTGGGGTGAAGTCGTTTGCGCAGTCGCCCGGCGTGCCATCGCCACAAAACACGGCGGATGCGGCGAGCAAGGGATATGTGGATGCGACGGCGAATGCGGCACTGACTGGCGTGGCGCGGACTGCAACGGCAAATACGTTCACGCAGCAGCAGTCGATGGCGGACGTTGTTGTCGGCGGGTCGTCTCCTACTTACATCGACGTGCGGTGGTTTGGCGTGAAGGGCGATGGGAAGTTCATTTCCGATGCGGCGATGACGGCGGGGAGCGCGGCGCTGGCGTCGGCCATGGGGCGGTTTACGTGTCCGACGGACGTGGGGCGGACGATCTGGGTGCAGGGCGCAGGAACGAGTGGCGCGACGCTACAAACGACGATTGCATCGTGCACGGATTCGAACCACGTGACGCTCGCCGCGCAGGCGGTGACGACAATTGCACCGCTCTCTGTGAGTGATGGGGCTATGACGTCGGGAAGCAAAGTACTGACGAGCGCGTCGGCGAAATTCTCGGCGGCGATGGTGGGATACACGATTTATGTGCCGGGCGCCGCGGCGAATGGCGGAGTGCTGCAAACGACCGTCGCATCGTTTACCGATGCAAGCCATGTGAACCTGACGGCGGCTGCAGCGAATACGACGTCGAACGCGACGGTGAGCTTTCTGTTTCAGGCGGTGATTGGAACGGACGACACGGCAGCGATCCAGTCGGCGATTGATACGGCGAAGACGCGATGCAATGCGGGCGGTGGAACGTGGAACCTGTGTCCGACGCTGTTGTTTCCGGCGGCGAACTACGTGGTGAGTGGAACGCTGCAGTACAAGAGCGTGCCGTGGCAAGGGATGGGGCCGCTGAAGACGTCGCTGCTGTGGGTGGGCGCGACCGGCGGGACGATGGTGACGGTGCCCGCGGGCTATGCAGGCGGCGCGAGTTGGGGCGGCATCAAGGGTGTGCAGTTGCGCATGGGAACGAACTGGCCGAAGACGCACATTGAATTCGATGCGGCGGTAGACGCGGGATTTTTCCTTGAAGAAGACGGCTTCCTGGGAGCGAGCGGGAATTCGATTGAATTGACGCAAGGGTTCGTGAATTTGCACTGGCAGAAGTTACGGTGGGATTCGATTGCGGGATACATGGTGCGGTTCGCATCGGCGGCACCGTGCTATGTGGCGTCGAGCGCGGTGATTGACAGGTTCACGGCGGACTTGAGTCCGTTGAATAATCCGCTGCCGCCGACGAATCCGCTGGGATATTTCTTGATCGATAACACGCCGGCGAATTGCGGGCAGCCGCGGACGAAATACAAGTTCTCCGATGCGCGCATTGAGAACAACGCGGTGCCGTTCGCGAACAGCGGCGCAATCGTGGCGCTGGTGAATACAACGGCGACGGGCAACAACGGATTTCCCGTGGATGTGACGATCGAGAACATCACGGGGCAGAACCCGGCGTGGAGCACCGTGGGCACGAGCGCGCCGATGGGGCTGTATTGCAACGTCCCGACGGATTGCAACACCGCGATTGTGCATGTGCGCGATTTGCACATGACGGGATGGGCCAGTGCGTTCGTGGTACAGCCACCGAGCGCGGACTTCGGTTATGGCTGGTGGCCGAAATGCGCGGGCAACTGCGACTTGAGCTCCCTCGATATGAACATGACTTCGACGCCGCGGATTACGGCGGGGAACACGCTTATCAACGATTATGTGACGCTGCAGGCGAATGGGAAAGTTTTGCAATCGCGCGACACGAACCATAATTCGGCGGCGACCAATTATCCGGAGTTCGACTTGGATGTGGCGGGGAAGCTGCAGTGGTATGCAGGGAATTCCAATACATCCGATACGAATTTGTATCGTGGGTCGGCGGGAGTGTTGAAGAGCGATCAGCAGATCTCGGCTGCGGGTGGATTGATTGGGGGATTCGCGGCAGTGACGTTTTCGGCGACGCCGGCATTTGATTTCAGCAAGGGCGATACGCAGATGATTACGCTGACGGGGAACGTGACGTCGTCGACGCTGACGAATGCGGCGGCGGGGCAGAGGTTGCTGTTTATCGTTTGCCAGGATGCGACGGGGTCGCGGACGTTTGCGTGGCCGGCTTCGGTGAAGGGCGGCGGGGTGATTGGGGCGTCGAGCGGGAAGTGTTCGGTGCAGGAGTTTGTTTGGGACGGGAGCGCGGCGCGGGCGGTGGGAGCGGTGGTGGTGAATTAGGGTCGGCTCGCGAACCTGGCGCATCGCGAGCAGAGGCCGCACCGCCCGGCTAAAGCCGGGCTTTAATTTTTGGTCCGTGGTTTCACGACGCTGACGCGTCGTGCTGAGAGGCCGCGTCGGCCTGCGGCCTGGGGCGGTGTGAGGGAGAGAGTGGTGCGGGCTGACGCTTGGCGCATGAGGGGGATGCTGGATCGCGGGGATAGGGGTCCTTCGACTGCGTCGCGCTTTGCGCGACTTCGCACGGGATGACAGAGGGTGAGAGATGATGACTAGATTGGGTGGCCGCCTGGGGCGGCTTTTTTGTTGGGCGGTTTTGGCGGGGGTGGTTTGTGCGTGGGCGGTGATGGAGGCGCGAGCTGCGGGGCCGCAGGTTACGACGATTGCAGACGTTGTTTATCGCGCCGATGGGAAGCCGGCCTCGGGATGGGTGGTGATTTCCTGGAACGCGTTTGTGACCGCGGATGGCGCGGCGGTGGCGGCGGGGACGAAGTCGGTGCAGTTGGGGGCGGATGGGATCTTCTCTGTAACACTGGCGCCGAATGCGGGCGCGATTCCGGCGGGTTCGTATTACTCGGTGACGATGAAGCTGGATGGAGGGGCGTCGAGTAAGGAGGCTTGGCTGGTGCCGGCGGAATCTCCGGTGACGGTGGCACGGGTGAGGGCGACGGAAGTTCCGGCGACGATGGCGGTGCAGAGTTTGACCGAGGACTGGGCGACATCGAACCTGGTGTCGGTGGGCGGAGCGCAGACGGTGACGGGCGCGAAGAGTTTTGCGACGTCACCGAGCGTGCCGGACCCGGTGAAGGCAACGGACGCCGCGAGCAAAAATTATGTGGATGCGAATGCGGGCGGGAGTGTGTATGCGGCGCGGACGAACGCGGCAAACACCTTCACGCAACCGCAGGCATTCAGCGTGGGAATCACGTCGCAAACGGTGAACGGTACGGTGATGGTGGACCAGTTTTCGACCGCAGGGGATGGCACGACGGGCAATTGCTACACGGGCTGGGAGAACGCGCTGGTTGCGTCGAACGGCAGGGAGTTCGTGTTTTCGCCGGGCAAGTGTTATTCGACGGCGGGCGGTATCGTTCTTGGCGGATCGTTTGTGATTCGCGGCTCGGGCTCGAATGCAACGTCGTCGGCGTTCATCAAGTGCACGGGGTCGGGCGAGTTGTTCACGGTGAACAGCGCGGTGTCGGCGGGCGTGACCCAGGGATTTGCGATTTACGATCTGCTGCTCGACGGGAACCGCACATGCACGAGCGGCATTCTGTTCGGGCATTCGTCAGGCGGCCCGCTTTCGGCGAACGGAAACATTTATAACGTGCTGGCGCAGCACTTCAAGACGGCAGGGTTCAATTTGGTGGCGGCCGAGGAGATCAACTTTTACGGAATTCACGGAGACTACAACTCGGGATCAGGGATGGTGATTGGCGATGGAGTGTCGGGGAACATCAACACGACGATCCAGTGTTTTGGCTGCCGGTTCGGGTTCAACTCTCTCAACGGAGTGGACGTGGAAGGCGGGGTGGGCCTGCACTTCTATGGGTTGATTGCCGAACAAAACGGGCTTGAAGGGGTGAAGCTGGTAGGTAACACGACGCAGGGTGTGGTCGAGAACGATTTCTACGGGGCATGGCTTGAGGCCAACAACACGTCTCGCAGCGGCGGCCCGTACTACCAGCTTTATGCGGATCCGACATCGGGTTCGATCTTAGGACTTCGCATTATCAACTCACATTTCGGAATTTGTGGGACGGGTAACCAGGCGATCTATCTCGGTCACGTTGGCGGAAGCGCCGGGAACGGCACGTCGTATCTGAGCGGGAACCGTTATCAAGCGTGCGGAGCGGTGTATGGCACGGTTGCGAACACTTCCGCCGCGAACCTCACGATCTATGACGAGGCTTCGCTGAACTGGTCGCTGGGTGAAGCGTCCGCTGTCACGTTCGATTATCTCGACAAGACATTCAACAAATACCGCGTGCTCTCCGGTCCGGTTGCGGTGGGCGGAGCAACGGTGGGTGTTGGCGACCTTACAGTTTTCACCACTGGGACCGGGGCAGGCCTGGTTTGTGAGTCCGCAGAGTCGGCAAATACGCTGCAAACCTGTCCGTTCGCAACCCGTTCTTACGATGGGTCGCATCTCGATACGTTGATACTGTCGAATGCTTCGGCGGGGAACACGGTGCTGAACTATGGCGGTGGAAGCGGGGTGCAATACGCGGCAACGCAACACCACTTCTATGCGGCGGCGAACAACACGACCATCATGGGCGCGGACGTATTCGACATTACCAGCAGCCAACTGACGGCCGCGATCCCATTCGTGTCGAGTGCGGGAGGAACATTTGCGGAAATCGTGGGAACGTCGCTCGCTCTCGGACACTGTGCATCTGCCGCGGTCCCGGCGCCATGTGGCTCGAGCGCGCAGGGGTTCGTGAATATTGCGGCAGCGGCAAACTCAGTGACGGTGAACACGACGGCGGTGACGGCGACCTCGACGATTACGGTGATGTTCGACGAGTCTGTGGGGGCGGCGTTGGGAGTGACGTGCACTACGGCGTCGGCCTCGGAGGGAGCGGCGTATTTCGTCAGCACGCGAACGGCGGGAGTGGGATTCACGATCGAGACGAACATGGGTCCGACGACGAACCCAGCGTGCCTGGCTTACACGATTACGAATTGATGGCGTGAGGAAGATGTGAGGGTGGGGATGAGCAGCGATGTGGTGGAGACTCCGACGAAGGCGGAGGCGGTGGATGATCCGGATCTTCTCGATCTAGTGGAGGAGGGCCGGAAACTGGACCAGAGGTATTCGAAGCGGTGGCTGAATCGTGACGTGTGGACGACGATGCTGTTGCAGATCCGCGAGAAGCATGGGCACCTGATTCCACTTCGGTTGAACCGGGCACAGCAACACTATGCGAAGACGTGCTCGCGGCGAAACATTGTTTTGAAGGCGCGACAGCTGGGAATTACGACGTATGTCGCGTCGCGATTTTTCTTGAGTACGATTATGCGGCCGGGGACGGTTACGGTCCAGGTGGCGCACGACCAGACGGCGGCCGAGGAGATCTTCCGCATCGTGCATCGCTTCGTGGAGAACCTGCCCGAAGAGATGCGGAAGGGCGCTTTAACGACGTCGCGGCTGAACACGCGGCAGATTGTGTTTCCGAAACTGGATAGCGCGTACCTGGTGGAGAGCGCGGCGGACGTGAATGCGGGGCGTGGGCTGACGATCCATAACCTGCATTGTTCGGAGGTGGCGCGCTGGCCGGGAGATGCGGCGGAGGTGCTGGCGTCACTGCGGGCGGCGGTGCCGAAGCATGGCGAGATTGTGCTGGAGAGCACGCCGAATGGCGCGGGTGGATGTTTTTACGATGAGTGGCAACATGCGGAAGAGAAGGGATACACGCAGCACTTCTTTCCGTGGTGGTGGGAGAAGAGCTACACGATTGGGCATCGCGCGGAGGAGCTGAGTCCGGAGGAGGAGTCGCTCGTGGGGCGATATGGATTATCGCGAGAGCAGATTGCGTTTCGTCGCGAGCTGCAATTTAACTTCGGCAAATTGGCGCGGCAGGAGTATGCGGAGACGCCGGAAGAGTGTTTCCTGGCGAGCGGCGAATGCGTGTTCGAAGTGGACGTCATCGAGAAACGTTTGGCCGAATTGCGCGGGCCGGTGGAGACGCGCGAGAACGGGCGGATCGAGACTTACTATCCGCCGGTGCGTGGACGAGAGTATGTGATTGGCGTGGATCCGGCGGGCGGTGGATCGGAAGGCGACTATGCCGCAGCGCAAGTGATTGAACGCTCGACGGGGTTGCAGTGCGCGGAATTGCGCGGGCATTACACGCCGGTGGAACTGGCTTCGCGAGTTTCACAGTTGGGTCGCGAGTATAACGACGCGTTGGTGGCGGTGGAGCGGAACAATCATGGTTGCGCCGTGCTGGTGTGTTTGGAACAGAGTTATCGTCATCTTTATGAAGAGCGCGGGCAGACGGGGTGGTTGACTACTTCGGCTTCGCGGCCTCGGATGATTGAGCAGTTGGCTAGCGTTCTACGGCAGGAACCGGAGAAATTCGAATCGCGGCGGTTGCTGGAGGAGTGTAAGGCGTTTGTGCGGAAGAGCGACGGAGCGTGCGCGGCTAGTAGCGGAGCGCATGATGATTTGGTTTTGGCCATGAGCATTGCGGTGAGTGTTTAGCAGCGGGTTGGGAAGAAGGGATTTAGGAGTTAGGCATTAGGGGTTAGCAATGTGAGGTCAAACGGCGACCCGAATTGGGTCGCATTGTGATGTGGCGCACATCTGAGAGGTGAGATCGTGCATAGGATGGAAGGGCTCGAGATGGGCGAGAGAACAGCGCATGCGGGACTTTCGGACACTTGCAATTTGGGAGAGGGCGCACCGGCTGACGTTAGGGGTGTATCGAGAAACCGGGGGATTTCCCTCTTCTGAGTTATACGGACTGACATCGCAGACTCGCAGAGCGGCTGCGTCCATCGGAGCGAACATAGCGGAAGGCGCGGGGAAGGACAGCAATCCAGAATTTCTGCGGTTTCTGCAGATTGCATCCGGATCGGCAAGCGAATTGGAGAATCACCTTTTGCTAGCGCGAGATCTTGGATTTCTCGTCGTCCCGGTGTATGGGCGCTTGTCAGCCGAACTTCAGGATGTGAGGAAGATGATTACCGCATTCATGAGACATCTGCAAGGAAGACGGCGGATGTACGACGAAGGGCGTCTTTAGATTTCGGGGCGCCAACCAGGCGTGATAGCTCCCTTGACGGGAGCTTTCTCTATTTGTGCTCGGTCGGGTAGGTGAGGGTGATGAGCGATTCGATTGGTTCGGGTTCGCCATTCAAAAGATAAGGCTTGAAACGCCATTGCCGAACGGCTTCGATGGAGGGATTGATGAGAGGTCCGGTCCCGGAGAAAACGCACAGGGAAGTGGGTTCGCCCCTCTCGTTGATGGTCACCCTGAGAACGATCGTATCGTGACGCGATTCGCAGGATCCGGTACAGACAGGATCGATGCGTTTGATTAGGAGGTCGCGGGCGACGACCTCGGAGGTTCGAATGCGCAGGGCACGGCGGAGTTCCTTGATGGTGGTGCAAGATTCTTTGAGTGGAGTGGATTGTGGGTTGGGGGCTGTGGTGCTCAGGGCTGTGGTGCTGAGGGCGAACGTGGTTACGAACGGGTGCGGTTCTCCGTTTAGAAGATAAGGCCTGAAGCGCCATTGGCGGACGGCGTCGATGGCGGCTGTGATGAGAGGCGGTGGTCCGGATAACCCACAAATTGAGATGGGCTCGCCGTCCCTATTGACGACGATGTCGACTGCCACTTGTCCTTGCATGCGCAGCGCTGAGGCGCACGCGCCGGTACATTGGAGTTCGACGCGCTTCGTGAGAAAGCTCTGGGCATAGGGTTGCAAAATGCGGACGTCAGACGGGGGGAGATGTTTGCACCAGGGATTATCGGGGGGTTTGGACTGAGCGAAGAGCGCTGAGGTGCAGAGGACGAGGATGAACGCGAGGCGCATCGGGTGAGATTGTAGTGGGTTGCGAGAGATTGGACGAGAGATTGTGAAAAGGCGCTCCCGGGATGGGAGCGTTTTGCTTTAGGGCGCAGAAGAAAGATTGGGAGGAGATTAGATGGGGATTGGAGAGAAGTTGGGGAAAGTATTTCGGATCGATAGGGATGGTTCGACTGCGCGTGCTTCGCTCACCATGACAACGCTGGGATTGTCGGTGGGCGCGGACGGCGAGAAATTGGCGGGATCGGTGCAGGCTTCGGGTGGAGAGGCGCGGAAGACTCGGGCGCTGCCGTCTGTCTTAACGATGGGGGCGCGTGGCGATGGGATGCCGAAGGCTACGCCGGCGAATTTGCGGAACTTTGCGGAGACGCCGGTGGCTCGTAAGGCGATCAATACGATCAAGGACCGGATTGCCTGCATGGGATGGCGGGTGCAGCCGCGGGCGGGGCGACAGCTCGACGCGGAGATGGAACAGCGCATCGCGGCGGTGACGGAGATGCTTGAGTCACCGAACCCGGATGATTCGTTTCGGTCGCTGGCGGAGCAGGTGCTCGAGGATGTGATTGTCGGTGGGTTTGGCGCGATTGAGATCTGCAAAGAAAACGATGGAATGGAACTGTGGCCCGTCGATGGGGCGACGATCAAGATCCGGCCGGATTGGGATGGGAAGCAGGGATCGCCGCGCTATGTGCAGCAGACGGGGGCGTGGGGCGCGGCGGGACAAGTATCGCTGAACGATGAAGAGCTGTCGTACATACGGCTGAACCCGCGGACGCATACGCCGTTTGGATTGGGAAGGCTGGAAGTCGCGTTTGAGACGGTGCATGCGTTCCTTGGGGCGCACCGGTATGCGGGGCGGCTGGCTTCCAACTCTGTTGTGCAGTATGCGCTGTGGCTGAACGATGTGACGCCGGCGCAGCATGAGCGGCTGATCCGGTGGTGGCAGGACGAGATCGAAGGAACGGGTCGCGTACCGATACTTTCGGCGGAGCAGAAGCCGGAGGTGCTGCGCTTCGGCGGCGGGACGGATGCCGATCTTCGGCTGCAATGGCAGGAGTTCCTGATGCGCATTATTGCCGATGCGTTCGATCTGCCGGCGGTGTTCCTGGGACTGGAGAACGATGTGAACCGATCGACGGCAGCGGAGTTGACGGACATGGCGTTCCAGCAGGCGATTGTGCCGACGGCGCGGTTGTTTGCCGAGCATCTGACGCGCGATGTGATGGCGAAGGGAATGGGGTATCGGGATATCGAGTTCGTTTTCACGGGGCTGGATACAACGAACGAACTCGAACAGGCGCAGTTGCAGGAGATTCTGATTCGCAGCGGCGTGTTGACGGTGGAGGAAGTGCGAAGGATGCGCGGACTCAACCCAAAATCTTGAAACACGAAGGACACGAAGGAATTTTGGGAGGAGGACTGAATGGAAGTGGAGGCGATGGCGCTGGAGATGCCTGTAGTGACGGGGCATCCGAATCGGCGCGGGTTTCGGGGAGTGTTGACGGTTGTGGGGAGGGCTAGCGATCGGGCGCCTTCGGGGGCGCGGGGGAATCGTGTGATTCTGACGCGGGCGGCTACCGAGCGGGCGATGAATTCATTGCTGGGGATGGCGGTGGATTACACGCCTTTGATGGATGGGCACGACGCGCGACGGAAGATTGGCGTGATTACTTCCGCGGAGTTGGTGGGCGATCGGGTGGAAGTGTCGGGACATTTGTTCGCGCACGATTTTCCCGAGGTGGTGGGAGAGATTGCGTCGTCTTACGACCTGGGGATGAGCTACGAGATTGCCGATGCGCGAGTGTGTGAGGCGTCGCGCGGGGTGTGGGCGGTGACGGAGTTTGCATTCACGGGGGCAGCGGTGTTGAAGCGGGAGAAGGCGGCGTATCGCGAGACGGCGTTTGGTCTCGAGTAGGAAAAGCAGATCCTTCGTCGCTGCGCTCCTCTGGATGACAAGAGAGTGTAGTGGTGAGGGGAAGAGTGTGGTGGCTGCGCCGGGCGAGGGTGGAACGACGCGTTGTGGAGAGGACAGGGGTCCTTCGACTGCGCACGCTTCGCGTGCTTCGCTCAGGATGACAACAACAGTTAAGGAGATTGATGACTATGGATGAGAAGGTTACGGCAGCGCTGGATAAGTTGGAGAGCGTAATGGGACGGATTGAGGCGCAGTATGAGGCGCTGAATGCGAAAGTGGATCGCATTGTGGCGTGCGTGGAGGACAAGGCTGCGGTCGAAGTGAAGGCGGAAGCTTCGCAGCGGAAGACGATTTCGCCGGTGATTGCTTCGCTGCTGGCGAAGAGTGGCGTGGAGCATTACGAGGAGTCGGCTGTCGAAAAGGCGCTTGTGGGATTGAGCGTGGAGCAGCGGATCGCGGTGAAGGCGGAATTGGCGCGGGCTGGGGTTTTGCGGTAGACCGCAAAAAACTTTTACCACGAAGGGGCACGAAGGGAATTTTCGGATCGTTCCGGAGGAGGCATTGGGAACCGACGCGTTGGGGAACTGACGCATTTTGGAGCCGACGCATTCCGGAACCGATAGGGGTCCTTCGACTGCGAATCCGGATCGGTGTCCGGATTCTTCGCTCAGGATGACAGGAGTGGGGACGGCGGGCTTTGAGCTCGCCGTTTTGTTTTGGGGTTTCTTTTTCGAAAAGGAGAAGTGGGAATGAAGACACAGTTTATTGATTTGCATGCGGCGGCGGATTTCATGGGACCGGGTGCGGTGGAAGTGAACCGCTATCAGTCGGAGATTACGGACATTGTCCGGCGCCGCGGCGTGTTTGGGCAGCGCATCAAGCAGGTTCCGGCAACCGGGCATCCGTCGCGGTTCTTCGAGGAGACGGCGATTGCGGCTCCTTCCGCCGGCAACGCGTTTGTTGATCCGCGAACGATTGTTGCGACGGTTTCGTCACCGACACGGGTGGAGCGTTCGGTGCCGCTGAAGGCGATGGTTTCGCAGATCAACTACAACCTGTTCGACCTGGAAGTCGGCGCACAGCAGAGCCAGTTCGCTTATCTGCAAGCGAAGGACCTGGCGGACGCCGTCAGTGGCTTGATGCGCACGCATGATGTTGCGCTGTGGAACGGCAACGATACGTCGCTGAGTGCACCGACCACGACGCAGTACTACGGCGTTGCGAACCAGATCACGAGCGGCGGCAACATTACTTCGGTCGCGACTACGGATTCGATTGTGGATGCGCTCAAATCGCAGATTGCGAGCATGGTCGCGAATTCGAATTACGAGTGCCGTCCGTCGGCGATTTATGCGAACCCGGTGCTGCTCGATCTGCTCGATCGCGAGATGAAGTCGGAGTTCAACGTTGTGCTTTCGACTTCGGAGATCACGGCTGGATACAAGGTGAAGACGCTGGCCACGCAGGCCGGCGAGTTGCCGCTGATTCCGGATTGGTCGCTGGGTTACACGGGCACGCCGGGCAGCGGGACTGCGGTGCTGCCGGCTTACATCGTGCAGGAAGACATGATCGAGTACCACTGGCTGACGGATGCGAATCCGCGGGTGTTCCAGTTGGGACTGTCGGGGAATTTGGCGTCGCAGTTGGTCGTGGTGAAGTTTGGCGGCGTGGTGGTGAAGGGCGCGAGTTATGCGCATGCCGCGGTGCAGGTGCATCGATAGGAGGTTGGCTTTGCTCGCGAGGTTGGCGCCTCGCGAGCGTTGCCGTGTCGCCTGCTAAAGCAGGCTTTCTGTTTTTGGAGAGAGCGTTCACGACGCTGGCGCGTCGTGCTTAGAAGCGTGGCCGGCCTTCGGCCTTGCGATGGTGTGGGGGAGAGGGTTCCTCGATGAGCGCGAAATGCGGGTGGGACGGAGTGAACATCCCCACGTCTCGAAAGGCGCGAGACATGGGGCACCCGGCCGTGGAAACTTCACGCGGAACTACAGAGATTGGGGAGATGCGGGGATGAGTTATCTCGATGCTTCGGAGTATTCGCAGTATGGGTTGGATCCGGCGGTGCCGGATGTTTGGGTGGAGATGGCATCGACGATGATCGATGCGCATTGCAAGAGGCCGTCGCTGGAGCAGACGCAGTATGTGGAGCGGGTGCGGGTGCTGCCGGGGGCGCGGACGGTGCGGCTTTCGTATTTGCCGCTGGCCCAAGTGGTGAGCACGCGCGGGAGGTTTTCGCAGGCGCGGCGCGGAGAGATGGCGGACGTGGCGGCGGTGTTTGGGATCCCGGGGACCTGGACGGCGATGGATACGTCGTCGCTCGATACGTTTGCGGAGACGGGCGAAGTGAACGTGATCTCCACGATGCTGGGATTCACGTTCGATGAACTGGAGATCACGTACACCGCGGGGTGGGCGCAGGTTCCCGATGCGGTGAAGCATGCGTGCGCGCAGATTGTGCGCAATGCGGTGGCGACACCGGCGCTGAACGTAAAGACGAGCAAGATCGACACCATGCGGGTGGACTATTTCCGCGATTCGCTGCTGGATGAGTCGGTGCGCGAGTTGCTGGCGCCTTATGTGGCGCAGAAGGTGGGCTGATGCTGGATGCGATGGGGGCATCGGCGGCGAGAGGATTTGCGATGGCGCGCGCGGCGGAGGCGATGCTGCGCGCGGTGGGCGCGACGAATGTGCATGTGATCCGGGTGTCGCAAAAGACGGGGACATTGCAACAGCGGCAGTTGGGACAGGCGCTGCCGCAATACAACGATGTGGTGGTCGGGCCGGCGGTGGTGAGCGCGGAATGCGTACCGCCGGCCGCGATGAAATTGAAAATCGTGATGCCGGCGCGCGTGGTGCGCAAATTCGCGGAGCAAGAAGGCGAACCGAGCGGAACGCAATGGCTGGCGGGAGCGCGCGGAATCATGCACGAAGGAACGCTGCTGCGGATTACGAATGTGCAGGCGGAGTTCCTGGCGGGCGTGGAGTACGTGTATCGCGTGACGGCGGAGGTTTAGAGATGCAGGCAGCGAAAGACAGTTTTTACATGGCGCTATGTGCGCGGTTGCAACAGGTGAATCCGGAGCGGACGGTGGTGGTGGCGGGCGAAGTGCGGCCGGGATTGCTTGTATCGGAGAACGAGGCAGGTGAGTGCGCGCATCCGGCGGAGGCATTTTGCATGGAGTGGGGGAACGTGCGTCCGTTGAGCGAAGCGACGGAAGTGAAGTCGCGAATATTTAAGGCGGACGTGACAGTGCGGTATCGCACGTGCGGATGCGATGGCGGTGAGGGCGATCGTGGACGCTCGCTGGCAACGATGGACGCGGAACTGATGGCGATCACCTCGCCGCAGCAGACACCGAAGCTGGACTATTCGCGGACGACGGCGTGCGGGTTGGGGTCGAAGGTGTTCTGGGCAGCGCCGGAGTTGGGGCCGCTGACACAGACGGCGACGATGCTCGGGCGTGCGGCGACGATGGCGGTGTACTTCTACCCGGAGTGTGCGGCATGAGCACGGCGCCGGTTTTGCAATCGCAGATGCATCCGATTGGGCGGAGCGTGCGGGCATACTTCGCGCCGGTGGATCGCGTGAATGGGACGCCGGCAATTTTCGATCCATGCACGGGGTTTGATCCGGATGCGCCGACGAAACCGTGGATCGATCTTGGCTGCGTGGAGAACTTTGCGCGCACGCCGCAGACTGCGGTGAATGCGGTGCGCACAGGCGAGAGTGGCGCAGTGGCGGCACAGTATCGTTCAGCGATTGATGCGCGGGTGGAGTGCGAGTTTTTGAATTGGGGCAAGCTGCAGATGGCGCTGGCCGGAGGGTCCGTGCACTACAACGTGCTCGCGGGAGTTGGGGGATCGTTGCAGCCGTGCGGGGGACAGGCGGCAGTGGCGAGCACACTGATGGCGGGATCCACGGCGACGCAGTTGGTGCTGGAGGCTGCGGCACTGGCGGGGTTTGCCGCTGGGGAATTGGTTGCGGTGGATGTGGATTATCGCGGCGAGGCCGGATATGTGGGATCGGGAATTGCGGCGGCTTACGTGCCGGCGAACGACGGCGTGATGCGCGATATGGACTTCACTCGTCGTGCGACGTTCAACGTGGGGCGGGTGCAATCGAAGACTGCGACTTCACTGGTGCTGGCGCAGGCGTTGCCGGGGGGCGATCCGCAGGTGAACGCGGCGGTGCAGAAAGTTGCGGGATTTGTTGACCGTGAGGGAGGCAGCTACTTCCAGGAGTGGTCGGCGGTGTTTGTGATGCCATCCGATTCGGGAGGGCAGATCTGTTTCTTCTATCCGCGGTTGCAGGTGTTGGGCGGAGCGGCGGAAGGGGTGAAAGAGATTGCGTCACCGATTGTGGGAAGGACGTTGAAGGCGGTGTTTCGGGCGATGCCGATGGTGGACGGGATAGATGGCGAAGCGTGCGTGTGCTGGAGAAGTTACCTTCCTTCTGAGAGTGCAGCGGCGTTTTAGAAAAAGCAAAAGCTTTCACCACGGAGGACTCGAAGGTTCACGAAGGGAATTTTGGGGAGCGCTCTCGCAGGCAATCGGGAGGGGATAGGGGTGCTTCGACTCCGTCGCGCTTATGCGCGACTGCGCTCAGCATGACAGAGGGAACATTAGTGCATGCGAAAAGGGCAGCCTGGTGGGGGCTGCCCTTTTCGAAATGCAAGCTGGGGACGTGCTGTTACACGATCTGCACGTTCTCGGCCTGTAGACCCTTTGGACCTTTTACGACGCTGAAGGAAACCGTCTGACCTTCCTGAAGGCTGCGAAAGCCCTTGGACTGGATGGCGGAGAAATGCACGAAGACATCCTCGCCGCTTTGACGGGTGAGGAAGCCATAACCTTTAGCGTCGTTAAACCACTTTACTGTTCCTTGCTCCATGGTGATGCAAATTCCTTTTTGTTGATTTGTACGTTAGGTGAAGCGGAGGGTGTGTACAGGCTGAACAGCAGGTACTGCACGTCCGTTCGTCAAACGCGGAAATGATTGTACCGCACGTGTCTAGTGGGAACCCATTAGGACGGTTGGAGGGCTCTTTGGGAGGGGCTTTGGGGGGCGGAGCGCGGGTTTGGGCCGGGGAAGAGTCGTATCCCGATAGGTCCGGGAGAGGACAGGAATCCTTCGACTTCGCGTGCTTCGCACGCTTCGCTCAGGATGACAGAGGGATATTGCCGCGTCGCAATTACGGGGCGCGGTTACTGCTCGTGGGCGAGGTGGGCGAGGAGGTCGGCTAGAGGGGCGTCGGCGTCGGTAATGGCGTCGCGGATGGAATCGAGGTCGTGTTTGATTTGCGCGATCAACGTGGCGAAGGACTGGCGGTGGTCGGTGGAGAGGGAGAGCAGGAGCGGCAGGGATTCCTGGGAGAAGGTTTGGCCGAGGGCGGCGATTTCGGAGAGGTGATGGACGAGGTTGCCGAGGTCGGGGCCGGCGGGGAATCCGAGCTCGGTGAATTTTGCGGTGAGAGCGGTTTGCAACGCGACGACGTGTTCGGTTTCGCGATCAGTCATGCGAACTCGGCTCCGGGGAGAGATTAGATGCAATTGATGATAGACAACTTCGACATGCTGGGGACGGTGGATTATACGCAGTACTTGGATGCGGAGATGCTGCCGACGGTCGCGCGGCGATTGAATAAGGCGTCGGCGATGAAGGCGCGGCTGGTGATGGCGGAAGGTATCGCGCCACGACAGGGTTCTCGGGTGTGGCTGAAGAAGAGCGATGGGACGACATTGTTCGCGGGCTATGTGGCGCAGCATCCGCAGTACGAATATTTGGGGCGCATGACCGGCGCAGCGGTGGCGCGGTACACGCTGCTGTGCGCGAGCGATGAGTGGTTGCTGGACAAGAAGGTGCTGCCGCAGCGAATGCCTTATGTCGCACGCAAGGCGGGTGCGATCGTACGGCAGATGACAGAGGATGTTGCTGCGGCAAAGTTTGATACGAGCGGTGTAGCGGATTGCGATGTAGTTCCGGCGTATACGGCGGAGGTGCAGCGCGCATGGTCGGAGCAGGTGTCGGAACTGGCGCGGCGGTCACGGGCAGTTTATTGCGCAGAGGATGGGGCGATTTCGTTTGCGCCGGTGGGCGAGCGGACGGTGACGATTGATGAGGCGCAGAAGAATTGCAATCGCGCGGGGCTAGCGGTGGCGGCCCAACCTTGCTCGTTGAACGATGTAACGCTGGTGGGCGGATTCGAGCCGCGCACGTATGTGAAGGAGTATTTCGAAGGCGATGGGCTGACGCTGAGTTTCCCGCTGGCGGCGTCGCCGATGGGAACGATTGACCACACGGTGTTTGAGGATGAGTTCCCGGGAGACGGGCTGAATCCGGTGCTGTGGGCGAATGGAGCGGGGTCGACGGCATCGGTGGGCGATGGAATGTTGACGGCGAATGGTGCGGCTTCCGTGCAGCTTGTGGAAATGGTGGAGATTGCGGGCGGGATTGTTATTCAGCATGGGAGCTTTGAGTTTTCGGGAGCGAGCGGGGGGATGCTCGGCGGATTGTTCGATGGCGCGAAGTGCGTGGCGGGGTTCAATGTCGCGAAGAGCGGCGCTCAGTCAGTACTCCAGGGCGTGGTGAATGGTGCGGCGACGGGACCTACGATTACGACGACGGCGGGACACCAGTATCAGCTGACGACGCGAGTGTTTGCGGAGCAGGCGCGGCGGATGGGGCAGGTATTCCATTCGTCGGCGCACGCGGCGGGAGCGGGAGTTGGCGGAGCAAGCGTTGCTTCGGATGCGCGGGTAGTGCTGGAGGTACATGACGTGGACCCGACAAGCCCGGCGACGATGGCGGCGGCCTCGACGGTGCTGTATGACGACGTGCTGAAGAATGTTGCGGGATTCTGCAACTATGCGCTGATGAACGGAAGCGATCTGCACTGCAACGTAGCGTACACGCGGATGCGCCGGAATGGCGGAACCGTGGTGCGGAGCGAGTTTCCGGGTGATGGATTCGTGACGCGGCTGCAGGGCGCGCTGGCGGATGGCGGCGAGTGTCGTGTGACGACGACGGATTTGTACTTCATGGCTGCGCAGGTACCAGCGCCAACGGAGCAGATCGTCGTCACGTATCGGACGGGAGCGGCTTCGAAAGCGGAGCAGCGGGATGAGGCGTCAGTCGCGGCGATGGCGAATGGGAGTGACGACGGGGTGCGGTCGTGCGTGCGGGGACTGCTAGTGCCGGAGGCGCACACAGCCGGCGATTGCGCGAATGGCGCGCGAGCGCTGTTGGAGGACGCGACACAGACGGCGTGGTCTGGGACGTACGCGGTGTGGGGCGATTTTCTGGGAGCGACGGATGTGCGTCCGGGCGATGCGGTGCAGGTGAATGCGCCGTCGCAGGAGGCTTCGTTCACTGCGATCGTCAGAGAGGTAGATGTTGCAGTTCGAGAGTTGCGTGAGGACCGGTGCGAGTATCGGCTTCGATTTGCGAATGATGCGGCGGAGTCACTGTCGCTGAGTTTCGATACTGCGAAACTGAAATTGCCGGTGGTAGGAGCGGTGAGTCCGGGGAACTGGACGCTGGCGCCGGTGAAAGATGCGGAGATCACGCAGGTGCTGGCATCGCAGGTGACGATTGCGACGCATCTGGCGCCGCCGAGCGGAGGCGGGTTCGAGGTGCGTGGGGCGGACCAGGGGTGGGGTCCGGACAACGATAGGAATCTTTGGGGGCGGTTTACGGCGCAGAGCTTTAGTGTTCCGCGGTTGTCGCGGTCGGCGAGTTTTTATGTGCGGCAGTTTGACGGCGCGACGCCGCGGAATTATTCGCGCGATGCGATGTTGCTGCGAGTGGATTGGCCATTATGAGCGGGGTGAGGGAGATGGGGGCGTTCGAGGAGCGAGTGTTGTCGGACCTGGCGGAGTTGAAGGTGCACGTGCGGTGCCTGGTGGGAACGGGTAATGAAGGGAAGATCCAGGAGATCGAGCAGCGATTGAATCGTCATGAGACCTATTTGCAGCGGATGATGGGCGTGGGTTCGGTGGTAGCGGCGGCGGTGACGGTGATGAATTTGGTGATGGGGTGGTTGCGGGTGCATCGGTAAAGACAGGAGTTAGGAATTAGGAGTTAGGTTGGGCGAAGTTGGCGCGTGCGTCAGCAATCCCACCCTCCCTTCGGGAAGGGTGGGGCACCCACATTTTTTGAGTTAAAGAGTTGGGGAGCTTGCCGCGTGCCCGATGACGGCATGGGAGAGGGCTTCCTGGCTCTTTGTTTTTTTAGAAATGAAGGAGGAGAGATGGGATTTTTGGCTAAGTTGTTACAGGGGATTGCATTTGTGCCGGCGATTGTTCATGGGATCGAGGCGTTGTTCGGAAGTAAATCGGGGAACGATAAGAAAGAGGCGGCGCTGTCGTTTGTGGGATCGGCGATTGGGCTAACGGATGCGATCGCCAACAAGAACGTGGTGGACGCGGGAAAGTTTAACGGTGGGCTGTCGAAGATTGTGGATGGCGTGGTGGATTGTTTGAACGCTAGTGCCTGGGCGAAGTAACAGCAGATCCTTCGTCGCTGCGCTCCTCAGGATGACAGGAGAGAGTAAAGGAGACGAGGGGGGTGGGGTGGGCTGGCCGCTTGGGAAAAACCCCACGTCTCGGAAAGCGCGAGACGTGGGGCACCCAAAGGCAGCACAGCATTTATGATCGCGTTGTGAATGGGACGAATGAGTGGCAGCGGGTGGATGATGTGGGCTGCTTTTGGTTTGTGCTGCGGTGGCTGCTTCTGGCGTGGGCGGTGCTGATTCCGTATGCGGCGATGGTGCGGAGTTGGGGTTGGTTTTGCGTTGCGGGTGCGTGCTTCGCGGCAGGCCTGTGGATGACATGGCAGCAGAAGCGGCGGCGGGTAGTACAGATTCCGGAGATGCGGGTGGAGTTGTCGTCGCGGGAGTTGTGGGCGGGCGAAGCGTTTGCGGTTGCGTTGCAGACGTCGGGCGAGATGGCGAAGTCGGTGCGATGGTGGAGTGCGGAGATGATGGCCAGCGTGAAGGGCGATGATCCGCGGACGGTGGTGACGGCGGAGTTTGCGGTGGACCCGGAGGCGGAGGCTGCGCCGGTGTCAGAGTTGCAGATGATCTTAACTGTGCCGGGAGAGAGTGAGCTGCGTTCGTTCGCGGCGAGAGAGTGGTGGGTACAGGTGACGGTGGAGACGCAGCGTGGGCGGATGGAGAGTGGACGGGTTCCTGTGCTCGTGCATTAAGGAAGATATTTGGGTAGCGACAGGGGTCCTTCGACTCCGCGTGCTTCGCACGCTTCGCTCAGGATGATAGGGCTAGTACATTTTCCGAAACACAAAGCGAAAACCCCACCCTACGCTTTGCGTAGAGTGGGGCACCCTTTTCCAAACTTTTTAGATTAACGGTTCGTTCCAGTTCTGGAGGTAGTCTCGTACTACGACCATGAACTGGTCGGCGACTGCGCCGTCGATTACTCGGTGGTCGTAGCCGATAGAGATGTGGCAGCGCGAGCGGATGGCGATGCTGTCGTTGCCGTCTTTGTCGGTGACGACCATGGGGACTTTCGTGATCGCGCCGATGCCTAAGATCGCGAGCTGGGGCTGGCTGATGATCGGCATGCCGAACTTTGCTCCGAAGATGCCGGGGTTGGTGATGGTGAAGGTGCCGCCCTGGACGTCTTCGGGTTTGAGCTTTTTGGCGCGGGCGCGTTCGCCGAGGTCGGTGATGGCGCGCTGGAGCCCGACGAAGCTTAGGCCGTCGGCCTGCTTGACCACCGGGACGATGAGGCCCCAGTCGAGAGCTACGGCGATGCCGAGGTTGATGTCCTTTTTATAGTGAATGTTCTCGCCTTCGACGGAGGCGTTGATGATGGGCCATGCGCGCAACGCGTGGGCCACTGCACGCGCGTAGAACGGCGTGTAGGTAAGCTTGAGGCCTGTCTTTTCCTGGAAGCTGTTTTTGTTTTTCTCGCGGAGCTTCACGATTTTGGTGAAGTCGACCTCGAAGACGCCATGCACGTGAGCGCTGGTGCGCTTCGACATGACCATATGGTCGGCGATTTTCTTGCGCATGACCGACATGGGCTCGATGGCACCGGGAGTGCCCGCGAATTTGTTTGGTGTGGCGGCGACGGGGGCGCTGGGAGCAGGTGCGGGCGCGGAAGGTTGCGCGGCTTGCGGCTGCGGCGTTGGAGTCGGCGCGGTCTTTTGTTTTTCGACGAAGGCCTGGATGTCTTCCTTGGTGATGCGTCCACCCATGCCGGTGCCGCGGACTTTGCCGAGGTCTACGTTGGCTTCTTTTGCCATTTTGCGGACTAACGGACTGGTGCGGACGCGATCGCCACTAGCGGAGATTTCTTCTTCTTCGGGCTCGGCTGCAGCGGGCGCTTGTGGCGCGGGGGCTGCGGGAGCAGGTGCGGAAGGAGCGGGTGCGGCGGCTTGCGGCGCGCGCGCGCTGGCTCCAGCGGCGCCGCCGATGGTGGCGACGACGGTGTTGACCTGGACGGTGGCGCCGGCTTGAACTTTGATTTCGCTGAGGACTCCGGCTACTGGGGCGGGGATCTCGGCGTCCACTTTGTCGGTGGAGATTTCGAAGAGCGGCTCGTCGCGCTGGACGGTGTCACCAACATTCTTGAGCCACTTGGTGATGGTGCCTTCGAAGATGGATTCGCCCATCTGCGGCATTACGACGTCGGTCTTGGGACCAGCGGCGGGGACGCTCGGCGCGCTCGTTGACGGGGCAGAGGAGCTTACGCCATCGGGTTGCGGCGCGGATTTCGGTGGCGCAGCGGCGGCGGGTTTCGGAGCGGAAGTGGTCGCGGAGCCGGCGGCGTCGATGATGGCGACTACGGTGTTGACCTGTACGGTCTGGCCGGCCTGGGCCTTGATTTCTTTCAGGATGCCCGCGGCAGGGGCGGGGATTTCGGCGTCGACTTTATCGGTGGAGATTTCGAAGAGGGGCTCGTCGCGCTGGACCTGGTCGCCCGGTTGTTTGAGCCATTTGGTGATGGTGCCTTCAAAGATCGATTCCCCCATCTGGGGCATGATGACGTCGGTAGGCATGGGTTCCTTCTGAGATGGCAAACTGGAAATTATAGCTGAGATAGAGATGCGGAGAGCGCGCGGGCGGGTGCGGGCATCCGGCGGAACAGCAGATTCTTCGTCGCTGCGCTCCTCTGAATGACAAGAGAGGGCGGTGGGGGTGCGGGCGGTGGTGTGGGCTGGACGCGAGGGGAAAATCCCCACGTCTCGAAAATCGCGAGACATGGGGCACCCAGAAGGATTTGGTTATTTTGCTGGTTTGGCGGGGGCGGGGGCTACGCCGCTGGGGGTGCCGTAGGTTTGCCACATTTCCTGGACCGTCGGCGAGAGCTTGTCGCTGTGCTTGACGAAGGTGACGACGCGCCAGATGTCGTCGTCTTTCATGGTCTTTTCCCAAGCGGGCATGCCGGTGTCGCGGACGCCGTACTTGGTGACGAAAAAGAGGTGCCAGTCTTCATCGCCGGGAATGCGTTTGACGATTTGCGGGACGTGCGGGTAGAAGGCCTGGGCCATGGGACTGGTGTGATTCGGGTCGGCGACGCTGCCATGGCAGAGGGAGCAGTTCTTTTCGTAGAGCATGGCGCCGGTCATCAGGTTGTCGTCGGTGGGCTTGATGGGGTTCTCGGTGTGTGGGGCTTGTTTGTCAACCGAGGAGTCCATGGCCATTTCCGCCATTTCGTGTTCAATGCCGCTGATGGGTTGGGCGGCGCGGATGTCGAGCATGCCGAGCTTGAGATAGAGAAAGACACCGCCAAAGAGCACGACGAGGGTGATGAGGACACCCAGGATGAATCCACGCATGCGAGAGTTCTCCCCTAGAAGAGTCCAAGAGATTGTATGCGGGAATGGGGAAAAGCGGAGTGGAATTGGAGTGACGGTTTGTTCAGGTTTTGTAAAAGTCAGGGTTTCGCATAAGAACAGCAGATTCTTCGTCGCTGCGCTCCTCTGAATGACAAGAGAGAGTGCGGGAGGTGAGAGCGGTGGTGTGGGCTGGCCGCTTGGCGAACATCCCCACGTCTCGAAAATCGCGAGACATGGGGCACCCGAAATTGAATTCATTCACAGATTTGCGTAACTACGCAGGTGCGCGGTGGATACGCTGGCGGGAATCCGCTGCTATAGTGAAAATGTTGATACGAGTCCTGTGAAATCTGTGTCTGGCCTACGGTTTTCCTCGATTGGCGGCGGTCTGCGATCGCTGAAGGTTCTCCTGCCCTGTCTGTTTTTGCTTTTCACATTTGCATGTAAGCGCGGGCCGCTGAAGCAGGCCGAGATGATGTACGTCTCGGTGCCGCAGGCGAACCTGCGCGACCGCGTGTCGGCTGTCTATAACAAGGTCGGCGTGGTATATGCGGGGGACAAGGTCGAAGTCCTTGAGAAGCAGAAGCGGTTCATCCATGTGAAGACCAAGGATGGCCGCGATGGATGGCTCGAGTTGCGTTACCTGGCTGGGCAGGACGTGGCGGATGGCTTCGACAAGCTGAAGACCGACAACGCGAAGACGATTGTGCAGGCGCATGGCACGACACGCGCGGAACTGAATATCCACCTGACGCCGGACCGCGAGGGCGACCATCTTTACCAGATGAAAGAGGGCGAGAAGGTCGAAGTTTTGAAGAAGGCGAGCGCGCCGAGGGGCGGCACGCCGAAGCAGACGGTGAAACCGATTGTGTCGAAGGGGCCGGTGAAGAAGGCCGATCCGGCGGCGCAGGCGGAGGCGGAGAAGGCGAAGACCGCAGCGGTGAAGCCGACGGACAAGCTTGCGGCGGAAAAAGCCGACGAGCCTGTACCGATGGAAGATTGGTTCCTGGTGCGGAATTCGCAAGGGTACGTGGGTTGGGTACTGGCGCGGATGGTGGACATTGATGTGCCGCTCGATATCGCGCAGTACGCCGAGGGACAGCGGATCATGGGGTACTTCATCCTGAACAAGGTTCCGGATGAGGACAAACAGGTGGCGCAGTACCTGGTGCTGATGGCGGCTCCGAGAGACGGACTGCCGTACGACTACGATTCGATCCGCGTGTTCAGTTGGAATTTGAAGCGGCATCGATACGAGACGGCGTACCGCGAGCGGAATTTGTGGGGCGTGTATCCGGTGACGTCCGGCATCGAGAACTTTGGTAAGGAAGGCGATGAGCCGGTGTTCACGATCCAGCTAAAAGACGAGACGGGACGGATCGTGCCGCGGAAGTATCGGATGATCCAGCCGGTGATTCGTCGGGTGCTGTTGCCGGGACAGAATGAGAAGACGGATCCGAAGCTGGCGCGGCCTGAGCCGGTGAAGAAGGCGGAAGGCGCGGGGAAGAAAAAGAAGAAGTGAAGGGGCCGGTTTTAGGTATTAGGTGATTCGGTTGATCGGTTCAAAGAGACGCTAAGTCCTTATTTTGAATATTCTGGGATTTAAGTCCTTGGTTCCCAGAGATCTAGGCGGGTTTTCTCGCTAAACTGCTGAAAATAAAAGATCGGGGTATGGTGGAGGGGGTATCTCTGCGTCACAATTTGCGGCAGGAACTCTCGATTTTGCCCTGAAAATGGCATCAGGTTGGGGGTGCGGGCCATCCAACGGGTTGGAGAAAACCGCTATGGCTGAGAAAGTGAAAGACCTGAAGCTGAAACGGGATTACAAGAAGTTCCTCTACTACATTGATGGCGAGGGCAGCGTTTGCCAGAAGCCGAAGTCAGGCGAGGGCGATCCCGAGGTGCTGGTGCAGAAGGCCGTGGATCGCGACAACCAATTCTTGTATTTCATTGATAAAGAGGGGGATATTTCGCGTTCGCCAAGGGGCCAGAAGAAAAAGGCGGCGTAAAAGCGGAATTTTTAAGAGCCGGGCATAGAGCCCGGCTTTTCTTTTGGGCGGAAATCGGCATCTCACATTGGCAAGGTTGTGCAGGGGCTAAAGCCCCGTTCTCTGGCCGGGCTCTTTCGGCAGCGCTGAAGCGCTGCCCTGATACAAGGCGCATGAAGTCGGGCTTGATGCAAGGCGCATGAAGTGGGGCCTATGCAAAACGCATGAAGTGGGGCCTGATACAAAACGCATGAAGTCGGGCCTGATACAAAGCGCATGAGTTGGGCCTGATGCAAGACGCATGACGTCGGGCCTGATACAAGACGCATGAAGTCGGGCCTCAACGGAACCCTAACGGATCTGGCCAGATACCGATGCGATGAATTCAGACTGCAAGTTTTATGTGTTTCGTGAAGGCCGCAGGACTGTTCCGGGCGAGCAGTTACTCACCGGGTTGCGCGGGAGTTTGTTCCGGGCGAAAGACGAAGACTCGTGGACCGATGCGATGCTCCGGTGCGGCGAGCTCGAATGCGCCCTGGAAGATGCGGGCGATCCTCAGGCGCGGCATGTGGCGGCGGTGAGCAACGCGTGCGCCGATAAGCTCGTGCACCGAGATTATTTCGGAGGCCGCGAACTTGGCGGCTGGTTGCCGGTGCGGCTGGAAGGCGAGGTCACGGTCGCGACGCCGGAGGGGTTCGCGTATTACGCGCTGCATCCGCGACAGTATGCGGATGTGGCGGCGAAGTTCGGCGTCTTTCGGCATGGCGCGAAGACGCACGAGGCCGCGCCCGAAGTGGTGGTGATTGGGATACGCAGCATCGGGACGACGCTGAGCGCGATGACGACGGCGGCGTTGCGATTGCGGGGGCTGCACGTGGAGCGATTCACGGTGCGGCCAGCGGGGCATCCGTTCGACCGTAAAGTGAAGTTCAATCCGGCACAATCGCACACCATCCGGACGGCGCGATTGCAGGATGCATTGTTCGTGATCGTGGATGAAGGACCGGGGTTGAGCGGGTCATCGTTTTTGTCGGTGGCGGAGGCGCTAGTGGCGGAGCGTGTGCCGTCAGGACAGATTGTGCTGGTGCCGAATCATGCGCCGCATTTGCCGTGGTTGCGGGCCAACAATGCGGCGGTGCGATGGCAGCGCTATCGCACGGTGACGCCGGCCGCGGGACGGTCTCCGGAGGGGGAGTGGATAGGAGGAGGCGAGTGGCGGAAAAAAACGTTCGCGAATGAGAGTGAGTGGCCGGGCGTGTGGACGAGCATGGAGCGTGCGAAGTTCGCGGATGATCGCGTGCTGTGGAAGTTTGAAGGCATCGGGCCGTATGGTGCGCGTGCACGCAGTACTGCCCGTGCGCTGGCGGATGCTGGCTTCGCGCCGAACGCGGTGCGGGATGAACATGGCTATGTGGGTTATGACCTCATACGCGGCCGCGCGGCGAAGGCACAAGACCTGAGTGATGAGAGATTGAAACGGATCGCGGAGTACTGCGCGTTTCGAAGCGAAGAGTGCAAGACCGAAGTGACCGAGGCGCAGCAGAAAGATCTTGCGACGATGCTGCGGGTGAACTACGAGCGCGGCTTCGACCGGAAGCTCGCGCCGCAATTCAGGAATCTGCCGGTGGAGCGGCCGACGGTTTGCGACGGCAAAATGTCGCCGCACGAGTGGCTGCTGACGGAAGATGGACGCATGCTGAAGCTGGATGCGACCTCGCACGGCGACGATCATTTCTTCCCCGGCCCGTGCGACGTGGCGTGGGACCTGGCGGGCGCGATCGTGGAGTGGGGGATGGACCGTGCGACGGGCGAGCAATTCCTGCGCCAGTACACGGCGCTGACCGGCGACAACGTGACCGGGCGGATGAGGAATTACCTGCTGGCGTATGCGATGTTTCGCATGGCATGGACGCACATGGCCGCTGCGGCGATGAAGGGCACGGCCGAGGCGACACGGCTGATGCGAGATTCAGATCACTATCGCGAGTACGTGTCGGGGCTGGTTATGGGAGCCGCAAAAGCGGTTCCAGTGGCGCGTGCTTCGTAATTGCATCCGCAACGTACTTGCCGAGGGCAGGGCCGTTCTTGAAGCCGTGGCCGGAGCCTCCGCCGACCAGCCAGATGTTTTCCCACCTCGGATGATGATCAACTAAATAGTGGTGAGTGGGCGTGTTTTCGTACTGGCAGACGCGCGTTTCTACGATGGGCGCGTCAGCGAGGAGCGGGAAACGCTCGCGCACGAATTCGCGCATTTGTGCGACATAGGGCGCCGTGGGCTGGCGATCCATGGTGTCGGGATCGGCGGGCTGCTTGATGAGATCGACGGCGAGCTTGAAGCCGCGGTTTTCGAGGCTAGGCATGCCGTAGGCATCCCAGTTTTCGTTGCCCATGAAGATCCACGTTGGCATTTGTGGCGGATCGAAAGCTGGAGTGTTCGGGGGAACGCCGAGGAAGAAGATTTCGGCGCGGATGGGTGTGATGTGCGGGCCGAGGATGTCGGGAAAAAGCTTGGGGAGCCAGGCGCCGCAGGCGAAGACGTACTGCTCGGCGTTCAGGCGGAATGCGTCTTCGGGCGAAGAGATGGATTGTTGTCGATATTCGCAACCGTTGCGGATGAGTTCTTCGACGAGAAGATTGATGGCGTGACGAGCGAGGAGCGCACCGCTACGCGGTTCGAAGACGGCGATCTCGGATGGCTTGAATCCGATTTGCGGATAGCGATGCCGGCATTCGTCGTGCGAGAGGAGTTCGGCTTCGCCGCCGATTTTGTGGATGACCTCGACGCTCTTCTGGACCCAGTTCGTGTTGGCGTCGGAGAAGGTGAGGACACCGGTCTCGAAGAACAGTTGACGACCGCTGCGCTGTTCGAGGGCGCGCCATTCGGGGAGCGATTCGAAGGCCCAGCGGGAGTAGATTTCGTCGTCGCCATAGGCCATGCGGGTGATGCGGGTTTCGCCACCGCTGGAGGCGCGGGAGTTGGCGGGGCCGTAGGCGTCGACTACGACGACGCGTTTGCCGGATTGGCGGAGCGCATGGGCGGTCCAGGCGCCGAAGACACCGGCGCCGATGACTGCGACATCGTAGCGCGCGGTCATTGTTCGTCGCGGTGCACGGTGTTGGGCGAGAACGCGGGGAGACAGACGGCGATGTATTCCGCGCCACCGGGCTCAGGGGTGGAGTAGCGGATCCATTCGCCGGCGTGGGTGATGATCGCCTGGCCGGCACGGACGTCGGTGTGACCGCCTTTGTGTTCGACGCGGATGAGGCCTTTGAGGACGATGGTGAATTCGTCGAAATCGGGAGTTTGGCCGGGCTCCTGCCAGGCTTCGGGGGAGCGCATATGGGCGACACTCGCTGCGCTCGTTTGCGAGTTGACCCGGCCGATGTATTCGTCGATGAGTTTGGGCTTGTTGCCGGCGGCGGTGATGCGGGTGGGTTGGGCGATCAGCGTGGGCATCGGGAGATTTTAGCGCGGCGCAGGCGGGAACAGCAGATCCCACGTCGGGCTTCGCCCTCCTCTGGATGACAAGAGAGGGTGATGGAGATGTGGGGGGAGTGGTGGCTGGCGCTAGGCGGAGCTGGCTTACGCGACGCGTTCGATCAGAGGGTAGGGGTCCTTCGACTGCGCGTGCTTCGCTCAGGATGACAGATTTAGCGGTAGAACTCGCGGATGGCGTCGACTACGCGGTGTTGTTCTTCTTCGGTGATCTCGGGGAAGATGGGGAGCGCTAAGACTTCTTTGGCGGCTAGTTCGGTGTGGGGCAGGTCGCCGGCGCGGTAGCCGAGGTAGTTGAAGCACTCCTGCATGTGGAGCGGGACGGGGTAATAGATTTCGCTGCCGATGCCGCGGGAGCTTAGGTGTTGGCGGAGGTCGTCGCGGCGCATGCAGCGGATTACGTACTGGTGATAGATGTGGTGGGCCTGGGTGAGCGTGCAGAGCAGGCGGACCGGTTCTTTCGCGGCCCATCCGCCGCGGTTGGCGGGCGAGGCGAGGCCGACTTCGACGAAGAGCTTGTCGTAGAATTCGGCGATCTCGCGACGGCGCGCGTTCCACTGATCGATGTACTTCAACTTCACGCGCAGGACGGCGGCCTGGATGGAATCGAGGCGGCTGTTCCAGCCAAGTTCTTCGTGGTAGTAGCGCACGCGGCTGCCGTGGTTGCGGAGGCGGCGGACGTGTTCGGCGAGATCGTTGTCGTTGGTGGTGACGAGTCCACCGTCGCCGAAGGCGCTGAGATTTTTGGTCGGGTAGAAGCTGAAGCCGGCGGCGTGGCCGAGGGTACCGGCGCGGCGTCCGCGCCAACTGGCACCGAAGGCCTGCGCGGCGTCTTCGACAATCTTGAGCGAGTGATCGCGGCCGAAGCGTTCGAAGCGGTCCATGTCGGCGCATTGGCCGTAGAGATGGACGGGCATCACGGCTTTGAGGTTCAGGGCCGCGGCAGAGTAGAGCTTGGCTTCAACCTGTCCGGGATCGAGGTTCAGGGTGTCGGGGTGGATATCAACGAACACCGGGCGCGCGCCGCAGCGGATGATGGAGCTGGCGGTGGCGAAGAAGCTGAACGAAGTCGTGATGACGCTATCGCCGGGTTTGACGTCGCAGGCGACGAGGGCGAGCCAGAGGGCGTCAGTACCGGAGGCGCATCCGACGGCGGCTTTGGCGCCGAGGTAGACGGCGGATTCGCGTTCGAAGGCCTGGACGGCCTCGCCCAACACCAGGTGCTGCGATTCGCAGACCTCCTGCATCGCTGCATAGACCTCATCGCGGATGGCCGCGAATTGCCGCTTGAGGTCGAGCATGGGGATGCGGGTGGTGGTGACAGAGGTGTCGGGCATGAAAGAGAGATTCTAGCAGTATGGTGGGGTGAACAATGTCACCCCACGTTCGCGAAGAGCGGGTAGTGCGAGGCGATGGCCATTAGCAGGAGCAGTGGGAATGACAGGACGAAGTTGATGCGCGAGACGAGGAACGAGAGGCGCGCGGCTTTTTGGGCTTCGGGTGGGATGGGGGTGCCGTTGGCGACGTTGATCGTAGTCCAGCGGACGATTTTCTTTTGCATGCGCCAGAGGAGGCCCCAGACGTTGAGCATCATGAACCAGCCGTAGCCGCCGCCGACTCCGATGGCGAGCATGCGATTGCTTTCCCAGCCGTGCTGGTTGAGTGCGATATAGAAATAGGTTGCGACGAAGAGGATGACCGTCATGAGGACGGTGAGGACTGGGCCCTTCTTTAATATTTCGGCGGGGGACATGAGGATGCCCATTTCGAGGATGAAGGCGAGGGTCCAGATGCCGAAGAAGCTGCCCATGGCGGCGCCGGGTTTGACGCCGGCGTTGGTGGCGTCGCTGCGGACGATTTCCGACCAGTACCACATGCCCATGAAGACGGTGACTACAGAGGCCCAGCGAAACCAGAAGAGGGCCTTAGGCATCAGTTGAGTGATTACGAAACCACGGTCACCGGGCTGGGCGGTTTTGAGGACCGGAGTGCTGACGAGGACGAAGTAATAAAGAAGGCCGACCCAGGTGATGCCGGCGATGAAATGGGCCCATCGGATGAGCAGGAGGAGGAGGGCGGGACCGGCGTCTAAACTCAACTGGGGCGGGGTGATAGCAAAGATCGCGGCAAGGGACATGGGGGCTCCTGCGGTTCATGGACTGGACAGGAGTTTATCCCTAACGAGCAAACCCTGAGCTGGAATAGGCGTCCATCCCAGAACGGCGCTATGGCATTGTAAAACAGTGTTGGCTGGGGAGTGCTAAGGTTGCAATTGCTCGGAGGCCGCCGTATCGTACTTGTGCTCGCGTTGTCGCGTTTTAGCAACGCGTGTTTGCAGAACTGAAACCAACACAGACCCGGAGAGCTCCGAAGGGGCGTAGCGGAGACAGGAACCGGGCTGGGCTGACCAGACAAAGGAAGGCACGCTATGGAAAACAAGCCCGCACAGAATATCCAGGATTCGTTTCTCAACACAGCCCGCAAGGACAAAACGATTGTCACGATTTACCTGCTTAGCGGCGTGAAGCTGACGGGCAGGATCCGTTCTTTTGACAAGTATTCGGTCGTCCTGGATACCAACAACCAAGAACAACTGATTTTCAAGCACGCGATTTCGACGGTGGTGTTGCCGCGGCCGGCCCATGGCGCGGATGTGCGGCACTCCGATGCGAAGCCGGTAGGCACAACCAGCCCGGCGACCCAAACGACGGAGGGTTAGTATCGCCCGCCGTAAGAAACAGGATTCCGACGAGAGCCCGCTGGTAGCGGCTTACGAAGCGCAACGCGAACGCACGACAGCCGTGGCCCAGGAGCGAGCGTTCCTCGTTGGAGTGGAATTCACGAGCCGGCGGTTCAAGAATGGACCGTCGGATCGCAAATCTGAAGCAGCCTCACCGATTCCTCCCTCGGCGAAGATCGCGCGGAGCGCTGCGTCGTCAGCGCCGGTGGCCGACGCTCATTCTGAAGTTCCTCCTGAAGATGTTCTCGATGAACTGCGCGAGCTAACGCTGAGCGCGGGCGCCGGTGTGGTCGGCGAAATGTTGCAGCGGCGCGACCGGCCGGACTCCGCAACGCTGATTGGCAGCGGCAAACTGGAAGAGTTACAGGGTGCCGTGGCTGCGTCGGATGCGGACCTGGTGATCTTCGATCACGATCTGTCGCCATCGCAGCAGAGAAATATTGAGCGCGCGCTCGAGGCGCGGGTCATCGATCGCACGCAGTTGATCCTCGACATTTTTGCGAAGCACGCGCGGACGGCAGAAGGACAACTGCAGGTCGAGCTGGCGCAGTTGCAATACCTGCTGCCGAGGCTGGGCGGGCGCGGTATCGAGATGTCGCAGCTGGGTGGCGGCATTGGCACGAGAGGCCCGGGTGAGACGCAGTTGGAAACCGATCGCCGGAAGATCAATCGGCGGATTCGTCATGTGCAGAAGCAGCTGGAAGATGTGCGGCGAATCCGGCGGCAGCAGCGCGCGCGACGGGAGAATGTGCCGGTCGCGGTGGTGGCGCTGGTGGGATACACGAACGCAGGGAAGTCGACGCTGTTCAACGCACTGACCAAGGCGGGAGTGTATGCGTCGTCGAAGATGTTTGCGACGCTGGACCCGACACTGCGCGGAGTGATGTTGCCGTCGAAGCGGCAGGTTTTGTTGAGCGACACGGTGGGATTCATTCGGAATTTGCCGACGACGCTGGTATCGGCATTCCGGGCGACGCTGGAAGAAGTCCAGCGGGCGGCGTTGTTGCTGCATGTGGCGGATGCGACGTCCCCGGTGGCGCTGGAGCAGCAGCGGCAGGTGGAAGACGTGCTCGGGGAATTAGAAGTGCAGGATAAGCCGCAGATTCACGTGATGAACAAGATTGACCTGCTGGCGACGTCGAAGCGAGCGGCGCTTATCAACTCGGGCAAAGTTGTGCATGTGTCGGCGAAGAGCGGCCTTGGGATGGAAGCGCTTCTTCATGCGATTGATGAGGCGATCACGGAAGACCCGGTGAAGACGGCGCGGTTGAAGATTCCACAGGCGGATGGGAAGGCGTTGTCGTTGGTGGAGGCGAAGGCGCGGGTGAAGAAGAGGAGCTATCGCGGGAGCAATGTGCATTTAGAGGTCGAGGCGCCGGAGAGTGTTTTGAGGAAGCTCGGGGAGTATGTGGTTTGATTTAGGTTCGCGAGGCTAGGCGCCTCGCGAAGGGAGTCGTGCCGCCCGCTGACGCGGGCTTTTGCTTTTTGGGGCGACCGTTCACGACGCTAGCGCGTCGTGCTTAGAAGCCACACGGCCTTCGGCCTTGGAGTGATGCGGGTACGGGCTTTGGTGTGCGTGGACGCGGGACAGCAGATCCTTCGGCGCGAAATACGCGCCTCAGGATGACAGGAGAGAGTAGTGCGGGGGCGAGAGTTATGTGGGCTGGCCGCGAGACATTGCAGGAGCTGAAGCCCCCTTTTCCTATGCGGAGCGATTCGGCAGCGCTGAAGCGCTGCCCTGATACAAAGCAAAAACAAAAGCAATCAGATTGAGATCCATCCGGAGCGGATCGCCAGGAGGCTTAGGCTTCCGACGATTAGCCAGAGGAGGATTCCATGGAGGAGCGGACGGACGCCTACGCGTTTTAGGGAAGCGGGGGCGAGGCTGGCGCCGATCAGAAACAGGGTGGCGTCTAGGCCGAGTTTGGCGGCGTAGTTGAGCCAGTGGTAGAGCGTGGCGCCGCGCGGGAGGTAGGTGTTGGCGACAGCGGCGAGGCAGAAGAAGAGGATGAACCACGGCCATGCGATCTTTACGGGCTGGCCGGAAGAGTGAGTTTGGCGGCGCACGACGTAGCTCGTGGCGAGAGTCATGGGGACGATCCATAACGCGCGCGCGAGTTTGACCGTGGTGCCGATGGCGAGCGCGATGGCGCCGTATTTGGCGGAGGCGCCGACGACGGAGCTGGTGTCGTGGATGGCGAGGGCGGCCCAGAGTCCGAACTGATTTTGGGTCATGTGAAGCCGGGTGCCGATCGTGGGGAAGATCAACAGAGCGATGGAATTCAGAATAAAGATGGTGCCGAGCGAGACGGACATTTCGTCGTCGGTGGCGTTGGCAACGGGGCCGACGGCGGCGATGGCGCTGCCGCCGCAGATGGCAGTGCCGGTCGAGATCAAAAAGGCGTGACGCGGTTCAACTTGGAGAAGTTTGCCGAGGGCCCATCCGCAGAGCATGGCGAAGGTGATGCCGAGAGCGGTGTAGAGGAAGCCGCTGCGTCCGGCGCGTATGACCTGTTGGAGGTTCATGCCGAAGCCGAGGCCTACGACGGAGATTTGGAGGAGGTAGCGGGTGACGGCCTTGGATTGGTCGGCGAAGGGGTGCTTGCAGAGGAAGGCGAAGATGAGGCCGCAGAGGAGAGCGATCGGAGGAGATGCCCAGGGCGTCGCGGAGAAAAGAAGAAGCGCGAAGAAGAGGATTTTGGACATGGGCAAACGGAACATCATAGCGGAATTCGTGGTGAAGAGGAGAGAACAGCAGATTCCACGTCGCGCTGCGCGCTCCTCTGGATGACAAGAGAAGGAGGTGAGACGGAGACGGAAGTGCCGGCTGGCCGCTGGACGAAGCTGGTTACCGAGGCATGGGTCGGAGGATAGGGGTCCTTCGACTGCGCGTGCTGCGCACGCTTCGCTCAGGATGACAGCATTTAAAAAAATGGGGGTGTGTAGAATTGGGCACTTCTTTTTGGGGAGTTTCCGAAATGCGTAAAGAGATATTGCTCTCTTCTTTATTGGTAGCGATTGCGGCGGGTGGACAGCAGACTGGGCCGGTTGCGTTCGATGGCAAGCAGTGGTGGACATACGTCAAGGTACTTGCGGACGACAACATGGAAGGGCGAAACACCGGCAGCGATGGCGAGAAGCGTGCCGAAGCGTACGTAGTGGAGCAGGCGAAGGCGAGCGGTCTGCAAGCGGCCGGAACGAATGGTTTTTATCAGCCGGTGAAGCTGGTAGAGAGCAAGCTGGATGAGGCGGGTTCAAGCTTTGCACTGGTGAAGGATGGAAAGAGTGAGTCGTTGACGTTGGGCGATGACTTGACTCTAAGTGCGCGGCTGGACGGCGGCGACGTGGAAGCACCGCTGGTGTTCGTGGGATACGGGCTGACGATTCCGGAGAAAAACTACGATGACCTCGCGGGACTCGACCTGAAGGGGAAGGTCGCGGTGATCTTCAGTGGATCGCCGGCTTCGATTCCGACGGAGTTGGCCTCGCATGCGCAGTCTGCCGCCGAACGGTGGAAGGCGTTGAAGGCGGCGGGAGTGGTGGGAGTGATCTCGATCCCGAACCCAAAGGCGATGGATATTCCGTGGGAACGCATTAAGGGGAACCGGCTACAGGCGTCGATGCGGCTGGTGGAACTGAATGAGACGGCGGACGAGAAGCTGGGGGGATATTTCAATCCGGCGTCGGCACAGAAGCTTTTCGAAGGATCAGGACATAGCTTCGACGAAATTGCCGCGCTGGGAGCGAACCGGGAGGCGTTGCCGCATTTCGCGCTCAAGGTTTCGGTGAAGGCCAAGACGACGATCGAACGCAAGGAGATCGAATCGGCAAACGTGGTCGCGAAGCTGGTGGGATCCGACGCAAAGTTGAAGAACGAGTATGTGGTGGTGTCGGCGCATATAGACCACCTGGGAATGGGAGAGCCGGTGAACGGCGATCGCGTATACAACGGCGCGATGGACAATGGCTCAGGCAGTGCACTGCTGCTCGACCTGGCGCGGTCGTTCAAGGAGCATCCGGAGAACCTGAAGCGGTCGGTGCTGTTTGTGTGGGTGACGGGCGAAGAGAAAGGTCTGCTCGGTTCGCGCTATTTCGGACTGCATCCGACGGTATCGCGGCGGGCGATGGTGGCGGACATTAATACAGATATGTTCCTGCCGATTGAGCCGATGAAAGTGATTACAGCGTTCGGATTGAATGAGACAACGCTGGGCGACGCATTGAAGAAGTTGGCGGGCGAGCGGAACGTGCAGGTACAACCCGACCCGCAGCCGCTGCGGAACATTTTTATTCGCAGCGATCAGTACAGCTTCGTGCGAGTGGGAGTGCCTTCGATCATGTTCATGGGGGGAAGTCCGGCCGATCCGGTACTGGAGCAGTGGTTGAAAGAGCGATACCACGGGCGCAGCGATGACACGAACCAGCCGGTGGACTTGGTTGCGGCGGGAGAGTTCGAGGCGATATCGCGGGCGCTGGTGGTGGATGTGGCGAATGCGAGCGCAAAGCCGGAGTGGAAGGCGGAGAGCTTCTTTAAGAGATATGTGGCGGAGCCGGATTTGGGTAAGTAGTTCTCTTTTTCCGAAAGGGACGCAGATCCCACGTCGCGTTACGCGCTCCTCTGGATGACAAGAGAGGGCAGTGGTGGTGCGGGCGACGATGTTGGGCTGACGCGAGGAGAAAGTCCCGGGGCTGTCGCCTCTGATTTGAGTGGAAATTAAAACGGGCTTGTTGCTAAGGAGCGGTGACAAGTCCTTAGCCTCAAGCCCGTTCGATCCTGAAGTGGATCGGAGGTGATGTAACCATGCTACCCCCATCTCGGATGATGTCAAGCGAACTTCAGAGCAGTTTCTCGAATTGGTCTTTTGGACAGTGGCACCGTGGTGCGGAAAAGGCTCGCAAATGGCTGAAAAGAAACGGGCTGTTCGGTTGACGTAACTGCTGGTAAATAGTACAGTTAAAAGTTCCCAAGCGCTTAATTTATCCTTCTGTGTTGCAGCGGACCAATCAATAAGAAATCGAATGGACCTGATTCTTAAACAACTAGGCGATTTACTGCTCGGTGCGATTCCGACGGTCGTGATGCTGCTGTTGTTGTACGGCCTGTATCACGTGATTTTGCACAAGCCGTTGCAGCGAATTTTGGCGGAACGGCACACACGCACGGAAGGTGCGGTGCAGAGGGCGCGGGCTGACATCGCAGCGGCAGAAGCGAAGACGGCGGAGTACGAGCAGAAGCTGCGCGATGCGCGCATGACGATTTTCAAGGGCCAGGAAGAGCGCCGCAAGATGGCCGAGAAGGCGCGTGCGGCGGCAATGGCGGATGCCCGCACAAAAGCTGAGGCGAAGGTTGCTGAAGCGAAGAAGGGCATCCATGCGGAATCGGAAGCGGCGCAGGTTGGATTGCGCGCGGAAGCGGACCGTCTTGCGAACGAGATAGTTGCGGCGCTGCTGCGTCCGCTGGGCGGCGCGTATCGGCCGTCGGCTGGCGGCCAATCATGAAAAATTCCCTTCGTAAATTTGGGCTGGGCCTGATTGCAGTCGCGGTGCTGGCGCTTGCGCCGGTGTATGCGCAGGAAGCACAGCAGAAACCGGAAGCTCAGCAGAGCGCGCCTGCGGCCGAGCAACCGAAGCCCGCTGAAGAACAGGCGAAGCCGGAGCAGCACGTTACGAATCCGAATGCAGCGGTAGGTAAAGAGCTGTCGGAAGCGTCGCATGCGGCTGAAGGTGAAGAAGAAGCCGGCGAGCACATGGAGTTGAAGCACTCGACGATGGTGAAGACGCTAGCCAAATGGCTTGGGGTCAGCGTCGAGACGTCGTACTGGATCGCGATGGCGTTTAACTTCGCGATTGTTTTCGCGCTGCTTGGGTGGGCGATGAAGAAGAACTTGCCCGGTGTGTTCAAGGCGCGGAACGAGTCGATTCAACGCGGCATTGCGGAAGCGCGGGCGGCGAGCGACGATGCGAAGCGCCGACTGGCGGACATCGAAGCACGTTTGTCGAAGATGGACGGCGAGGTCGCGGCGATTCGCGCTGTGACAGAGAAAGAGTCGGCAGCGGAAGAGGTTCGGATCCGCGAGGCTGCGGAAGCGGACGTAAAGCGGATCCTCGAGTCGGCTGAGAACGAGATTGATGCGGCGACGAAGCAGGCCCGTCGGGATCTGAAGTCGCTGGCAGCAGGGCTCGCCATAGACCTGGCGACCCGCAAGTTGCACGTAGATCAGCAGACGGACGAGTCGCTGGTGCGCAGTTTCGTAGCGCAACTCGGGAAGGACGGCAAATAGCGATGGCATCCGTCACGATCCGATACGCAAATGCTCTGGCAGACGTGGTGCTGAGCAACCGCTTAGATGTAACGACGGCGGTACGCGACCTGAACAACATCGTCAGCATGACGATCGAGAGCGAGGATCTTCGAAAAGTTTGGGAGAACCCTTCGATCGCGGTGGCGCAGAAGCGAGCGATCCTGGATGGTTTGGTTGGGATGGTGGGAACGCCGCGCATTATCCGCAATTTCGTTGCGGTGTTGATTGACCATCAGCGGGTACCGCTGCTGCCGCGAATCGCGCGGCAATTCGAACTGGAATTGAACCATCGTATGGGCTTCGCTGATGCGGAGGTGACGAGCGTTCACGAGTTGAGCGCTCAGGACCGCCAGATGATCGAACAGCAGATCGCAAAGGTGGTTGGGAAGAGTGTGCGCGCGCGCTACAAGACGAACGCAACCCTGCTGGGTGGAGCGATCATTCGCGTGGGCAGCACGGTGTACGACGGCTCCATCAAGGGCCAGTTGGCAAAGATCAAAGAACAACTGAGCGCCAGTTAGCGCTCCGGCAGACCGATTTCTTAACGAGACGAACTCAATATGGCGCAGATTAAAGCAGACGAAATTACAAAACTGATCCGGTCGCAGATCGAGAACTACGAGACCAAGATCGCGGTGGACGAAGTCGGCACCGTGATGTCGATTGGCGACGGCATTGCCCGCGTTTACGGCATTGATAAGGTCATGGCCGGCGAGCTATTGGCCTTCCCGCACGGCGTGGCCGGAATCGCGATGAACCTGGATGAAGACCAGGTGGGCGCGGTGCTGCTCGGCGAGTACACCGCGATCAAAGAGGGCGACGAGGTTAAGCGCACGAAGCGGATTATGAGCGTGCCTGTCGGTGAGGCGATGATTGGGCGGGTAGTGAACGCGCTTGGTCAGCCGATTGACGACAAGGGGCCGATCGTCACCGACAAGTTCAATCCGGTGGAGCGCATTGCGCCGGGTGTGATTGATCGCCAGCCGGTGCGTGAACCGATGGCGACAGGTTTGAAGGCGATTGACGCGATGATCCCGGTGGGCCGCGGTCAGCGCGAGCTGATCATTGGCGACCGCCAGACCGGCAAGACCGCGGTGGCGCTGGACACGATCATCAACAGTAAGGGCAAGAACCTGATCTGCGTGTACGTTGCGATCGGCCAGAAGCGGTCGAGCGTGGCGCAGGTGGTGAAGATGCTGGAAGACAACGGCGCGATGGAGTACTCGATCGTGGTCGTCGCTTCGGCCAGCGACCCGGCGCCAATGCAGTACATCGCTCCTTACTCCGGAACGGCGATTGCCGAGTACTTCCGTGACAGCGGGCGTCACGCGCTGTGCATTTACGACGATCTGTCGAAGCAGGCTGCGGCGTACCGCGAAATTTCGCTGCTGCTGCGGCGTCCACCGGGACGCGAGGCGTATCCGGGCGACGTGTTTTATCTGCACAGCCGTTTGCTCGAGCGTTCGTCGAAACTGAGCGATAAGTTGGGTGGCGGTTCGATTACGGCACTGCCGATTATCGAAACGCAAGCGGGCGACGTTTCGGCGTACATTCCGACCAACGTGATTTCGATTACCGACGGCCAGATTTACCTTGAAACCGACTTGTTCAACTCGGGCGTGCGTCCGGCGGTGAACGTCGGTCTGTCGGTGAGCCGTGTGGGATTCTCGGCGGCGATCAAGGCGATGAAGCAGGTCGGCGCCAGTCTGAAGCTGGAACTTGCGCAGTACCGCGAGTTGGCGGCGTTCTCGCAGTTCGGCAGCGACCTGGACAAGGCGACGCAAGCACAGTTGAATCGTGGCCAGCGCCTGGTGGAGATCCTGAAGCAGGACCAGTTCCAGCCGCTTCCGTTCTCGAAGCAGATCACGATCATCTTCGCCGGAACCAACGGGCTTCTCGATGATCTCGAAGTGAAGGACGTTCGTCCGTTCGAGAAAGCGCTCTATGAATACGTGGAGAGCGCGAACCCGCAGTTGTTCCGCACGATCGAAGAGAAGAAAGCGCTCGACGATGCGATTAAGGCGGACATGACGAAGACGATCAAGGAAGCCAAAGAGCGTTTCTTGTCGGATCGCAAGGCGGCGAAGGCCGGGGCGTAAGACATGGCAAGCATTCTCGATCTCCGGCGGCGCATTCGCAGCGTAAAGAACACGCGACAGATTACGCGCGCCATGAAGATGGTGTCAGCGGCACGATTGCGGCGCGCGCAAGAGCGGGCGCTGGCGGCGCGTCCATACGGGCAAATGCTGACCAACGTTCTGAAGTCGCTGGTGAGCCGCGCCGAAACCATCGACCCCGAAACTGGAAAGGCCCAACATCCACTGCTGGAACAGCGCGACGAGCAGAACATTCTGCTGGTCGTAGTGACTGGCGATCGCGGCCTGGCTGGCGCGTTCAACGCCAACATTACGAAGACGGCGCTGCGTTTCATGGAGCGGAAGTTCGACAAGAACATTGATATCGAAGCGGTGGGACGCAAGGGCCGCGACTTCCTGCGCCGTCGTTATCCTTTGGGCAAATCCGAAGCTGAGCAGCGCGCGGGCCAGGTACAGGTCACTGCGGAACACGTGGGTGTTCTGAATAAGGTGGCGTTCGAAGAGGTGCAAGACATCTCGGAGAGCATCATGGGGCGGTACGAGCGCGGTGAAGTGGATGCGGTTTACCTGATCTTCAACGAGTTCAAGTCGGTGATTTCGCAGCGCCTGGTGGTGGAGCGGATTCTGCCGATCCAGGAGATTGGCGAGCGCACGATTGCGCAGGCCGACCTGATGAGCGCCGAAGACCGCAAGAAAGAGATTCATGCGGCAAAGGAAGCCGGCGTCGGGATGAAGGGACAGGACACGTCGGAGATCGACAAGAAGGCCGCGCAATTCGGTACGTCGCAGTCGGACTACATTTACGAGCAGCCGCCAGCGGAGCTTTTCGCCGATCTGATTCCGAAGTATGTGACGGTACAGATTTATCGCTCGATGCTGGAGTCAGTGGCGGCGGAACATGCGGCGCGTATGACGGCGATGGATTCGGCAACGAACAACGCCGGCGAAATGATCGACAGCTACACGTTGCAGATGAACCGCGCACGGCAGGCAGCGATCACCAAAGAGATTATTGAAATCGTGAGTGGCGCGGCAGCGCTGTAGGACAAAGGCTTACTATGGCAGAAAATTTTGGCAAGGTAATTCAGATTTCGGGACCGGCGGTGGACGTACAGTTCTCCGAGACGACGCTGCCCGAGATCTATACAGCGCTTCGCGTTGTGAGCGAAGGGTTCGACGTTCCGACACCAATTAATGTCGTGCTTGAGATCCAACAGCACCTTGGCGAAGGCCGGGTGCGTTGCGTCGCGATGGAGCCGACCGAAGGCATGGTGCGCGGCATGAAGGCCATTGATATGGGCGGCCCGATCAGCGTGCCGGTGGGCCGAGGCACCCTCGGACGCGTGATGAACGTGATCGGCGAACCAGTGGACCAGCTTGGGCCGATCATGGTGGAGAAGCGCAACCCGATTCATCGCCAGGCGCCGGCGTTCGACGAGCAGGCGACGACGGCGGAAATGTTTGAAACCGGCATCAAGGTCATCGACTTGATCCAGCCGTTCCTGAAGGGCGGCAAGATTGGATTATTCGGTGGCGCCGGCGTGGGCAAGACGGTCGTCATTCAGGAACTCATTAACAACGTCGCCAAGCAGCATGGTGGATTTTCCGTGTTCGGCGGCGTCGGCGAACGTACTCGTGAGGGAAACGATCTCTGGCTGGAGTTTACGGAAGCGGGCGTAATCACGCCGGGCGATCCGTCGAAGTCGAAAGCGGCATTGGTGTACGGCCAGATGACGGAGCCTCCAGGGGCGCGTCTGCGGGTGGCGCTGACGGCGCTGACGGTCGCGGAATACTTCCGCGACGAAGAAGGCACGGACACGCTGCTCTTCATTGACAACATCTTCCGCTTCACACAGGCAGGATCGGAAGTATCCACGCTGTTGGGCCGTATGCCTTCCGCGGTGGGATACCAACCGAACCTGGCGACGGAAATGGGCGAACTGCAGGAGCGCATTACGTCCACGAAGCGCGGTTCGGTAACGTCGGTACAGGCGATTTACGTGCCCGCCGATGACTTGACCGATCCGGCGCCGGCAACGACGTTTGCTCACCTTGACGCAACTACCGTGCTTTCGCGTGCGTTGACGGAAATCGGTATTTATCCGGCGGTCGATCCGCTGGGTTCGACCTCGCGCATTCTCGACCCGCGCATCGTCGGACAGGAGCACTACGACGTGGCGCAAGGCGTGAAGGGCATCCTGCAACAGTACAAGGACCTGCAGGACATCATCGCGATCCTGGGTATCGACGAACTTAGCGAAGACCAGAAGCTGACGGTATCGCGCGCTCGTAAGATCCAGCGCTTCCTCTCGCAGCCGTTCCACGTGGCCGAGCAGTTCACCGGCTTCCCGGGACGCTACGTGAAGATCGCCGACACGGTGCGCAGCTTCCGCGAGATCCTGCAAGGCAAGCACGACGAAATTCCGGAGCAGGCGTTCTACATGAAGGGCACGATCGACGAAGTGCATGAAGCCGCCGAGAAGATGAAGGCAAACGCGTAGGCACCCATGGCTGACACGTTCGAGTTCGAGATCGTCACGCCCGACAAGTTGGTGGTGAAGGACGTTGCCGAGCAGATGCAGATACCCGGGAAGAACGGGTATCTCGGCATCCTGCCTGGGCACGCGCCGCTGATCACCGAGTTGTCGATTGGCGAAATCAGCTATACGCTGCGCGGCGAGACCAAGTACCTCGCGCTGGCGTGGGGCTTTGCCGAGGTGCTGCCCGATAAGGTCACGATTCTTGCGGAGGCGGCAGAGCGTCCGGAAGAAATTGACGTAGCGCGGGCGCAGGAAGCGAAGAAGCGGGCCGAGCAGCGTTTGCAAACGAGTGGGCCCGAGCTGGATTATCAGCGAGCGCTGAACGCGGTGAAGCGTGCAGAGGTGCGATTGCAAGTCGCTTCGCATGCGACGTCGAAGGCGGCGGTGGGCCATTAACGACGCAGAATAACGATATGGCCGCCGATGTACTGGCGGCCATTTTCTTGCAGTGGCCCGGTAGTACAAGAAGAGTAGTTACTTCTGTGCTACAACCTCATTCCCGGCGCTGGCGACATGAGTTAGGATGGGCTACTTTAGTTGGCGCCATAGTTCTGAGGCATCAATGTCTCTATTGCTCGAAGTCGCGGGCCGTTCCGACGTGGGATGTGTTCGCGCGAACAACGAAGACAATTTCGGGTACGACACGCGCTATGGCATTTTCGTTGTGTGCGACGGAATGGGTGGCCAGGCAGCGGGCGAGGTCGCGAGCAAACTCGGCGTCGACAGCGTACTTGGCTTTTTCCGCGATCAGTCGCGACACGAGACGAGTGAACACTCGGTTGCGGACGTAACTGCGCTTACGAAACACGATAGCGGTGCTACGCCGCGGGCCAAGCTGCTCTCGGGGGCGATTGTTCGAGCAAACACGGCCATCCACGAGGCGGCAGAGAAGAACGCAAACCACTCCGGGATGGGGTCGACGGTGGCAGCAGTGCTGGTGGAAGGCGACTTCTTCACCGTGGGAAACGTGGGCGACAGCCGGGTCTACCTAATCCGCGAAGGGAAGATCGAGCAGCTTACGAACGACCATTCGCTGGTCGCAGAACACGTGCGGCGCGGCCTGATGACAAAAGAACAGGCGAACCGGTCTGAAGTGCAGAATGTCCTACTGCAGGCACTTGGCTCGGACGATATTGATCCCGATCTCGATGACTTCGCCGCGGCCCACAACGACATCCTGCTGATTGCGACCGATGGACTCACGAAACATGTGAGCGAAGATGGGATCTGCAAGATACTGTTGGCGGCGGCTAACCCCCAGGTCGCCTGCGATGCATTGGTCGAGGCTGCGCGGCTCAAGGGCGGAGACGACAACATAACCTGCCTGGTTTTGCGGTTCGTGGAACAGACCTGGATTAAGCGTGCACTCTGGGGAGGCAGTCCCAAATGGCAAGACTCGTTCTAAAGCTCGATGGCAATGTGTTGGGCGAGTACGCCCTCTCGAATACTGCTGTCACCATAGGACGCCTGCCGGACAACGATATCCATATCGATGATCTCTCGGTTTCGGGGCATCACGCGAAGATCGTGCTCGAAGATGGGCAATACGCGGTGCACGACGAGAGCAGTACCAACGGGACTTACGTGAACGGGCAGAAACTCGCGTATGCGGTGTTGACGAACGAAGACAGTGTGCTGATCGGGCGACACTTGTTGGTGTTCGAAGAAGAGAAGGCCGCGCCGGTTGCTGCCAGGCCCCTTGCGGCCGCACCTCCGGCAATGGGCGCGGTGCCAAACCCAGTCCCGGTCAAGATCACGAGCCCACTCGACAAGAAGCAGACGGTGACGATCACCGTGATGGCCGGCAAGACCGATCAGCAGGAGTACGTGCTGGGAGCCCAGTCGGCGGTCATTGGGAAGAGCGAAGGGGCGAATATCCGGCTGACCCGCTGGTTCGCCCCGAAGGTTGCGACGACCATCTATTACCGCGATGGGAAGTACTACATCGGAGAATCGCAAACGCCGACTCCGGTGCGTGTGAACAGCGAGGTAGTGCAGGGCGAAAAGCTGCTCGAGCCTGGCGATACCATCCTGGTGGATGACGTGACTTTGATCTTCAACGCTCGGAAATAACCCCGCGCCTCTCTGGTAAACTCAACGGTTTGCTTATAGACGGAGAGGCAATCTATGGACATCCGTAAAGTTGGTGTGATCGGTGCCGGAACCATGGGCAACGGGATCGCACACGTGTTCGCGAAGAGCGGCTACAAGGTCGTGCTGTGCGATGTGAAGCGGGAGTTCCTCGACCGCGGGTTGGCGACGATCAAAAAGAACCTGGAACGCGAGGTCGCGAAGAACAAGATCAGCCAGGAACAGGGGCAAGTCGCGGCAGATCACATCTATCCGACACTTGAGCGCAAGGACCTGGCGGATTGCGACATCGTGGTGGAGGCGGCGTCGGAGAGGTTCGAGATCAAGGCAGAATTGTTTCGCGATCTGGATTCAATCTGCCGGCCGGACGTGATCCTGGCGACGAATACGTCTTCGATTTCGATAACGAAGATTGCGGCAGTCACAAAGCGGCCTGACAAAGTCATTGGAATGCATTTCTTTAATCCGGTGCCGGTGATGAAGCTGGTCGAGGTCATTCGCGGCTTGGCAACCAGCGACGAGACCTACCAGGCGGTGAAGGTGTTGTCGGAGAAGTTGGAGAAGACGCCGGTCGAGGTGAACGATGCGCCGGGATTCGTCTCCAACCGCGTGCTGATGCCGCTTCTGAACGAAGCCATGTATGCGGTAATGGAGGGCGTCGCGACGCCGGAAGCTGTAGATGAAGTCTTCAAACTTGGTATGGCGCATCCGATGGGGCCGCTGACGCTGGCGGATTTCATTGGGCTGGATGTTTGTCTCGACATCATGCGCGTCTTGCAGACGGGACTGGGTGATCCGAAGTATCGGCCGTGCCCGCTGCTGATCAAGATGGTGGACGCAGGCTGGCTCGGACGCAAGAGCGGACGCGGGTTCTACAAATACTGATGGTCTGGATCGTTGGAGTCATTTTCGGGCTTTGTGCGGCAGCAATCCATGTGCTGGTGCCGGAGCAGGGGCTGACGTTCCTCTGGGTCATGGCGACGACCATGGTGCTCGGCGTGTGGAAGCGGGAGCGTCCGTGGCGGTGGATCCTGTTGATTGCGCCGTTCGTTCCTTTGGCCGACTTCATCTATAAATTCATTCGCCCGGCGCAAGTTTCGCGGGCAGCCTTATTTGGCGCCGTGTTGACGTGCCTGGCGGCGGTTCCGGGCGCGATTGGCGGGTCGCTGATGAGATTGATGATCGATAACATTTTTCTCAAAAAAGAGCAGTAGGGGCGCGGTTTTCCTCAAGTTAATCAGGTAGTTACTATTTCGATACCTGAATTCCCGATATGCTTCGGGAATGGCAGTGTCGGTTACGGTGCTTGCGAGTGGCAGCCGAGGCAATAGCACGGTTGTCGCCAGCTCCAGCACCAGCCTGCTGGTGGATGCCGGACTTTCCTGTAAAGAGACCCTGATTCGACTACGCGCTTCGGGATGCGATCAGACCTCGTTGAGCGCGATACTCATCACCCACGAACATAGCGACCACATCGCGGGACTGAATGTTCTCGCGAAGAAACTGCGCATCCCCGTCTTCATTACGGCATCTACTCAACGTGCTTACCTGCGCATGGCTCGGGATAGCCAAGGGAACAAAGTGCGCCTGGAACGCGTAGAGAACTTTGAAGCGGGACGAAGCTTCCAGATTGGCGACATCGCGATAACGCCATTCACGATTCCTCACGATGCGGCGGACCCGGTAGGGTTCACGTTCCGCGCGGAAGGTATCAAGGCAGCGATTGCCACCGATTTGGGCTATATGCCCGTGAGCGTGAAGGACCATATCCGCGGTTGCCAAATGCTGGTGGTGGAGTCTAATCACGATGTGGAGATGTTGAGGATCGGGCCTTATCCATGGTCGGTGAAGCAGCGAGTGATGTCGCGCGTAGGGCATTTGTCGAATGACGCGCTCGCGGATTTCATTGTCAACGACTATGATGGAGGGGCAGAGTATCTGATCCTGGCGCACCTATCGGAGCAGAATAACCACCCCGAGGTGGCTCGCACCGCGGCGGAGCGTGCGCTGGACAGGCACGGCAACTTATTTGGGAACAAGCTGATGTTGGCCCGCCAGGACCAGCCACTGCAGACGGTAACTCTCTAGCGAATGAGTCAATGCACTGACAGGGTCATCGGCAATATTCTCGCCGGATGGCGATACGACATATCCATGCTGGCACCCGAGATGCGCGAGGACTACGAGCGCCATTTCGTCCAGTGTGCACATTGCCGTTCGCGACAAAAGCTGCACCGGGGGATTGATATCGGGCTGATGGCGTTGGCGACGATGTCGGCTTTTGTATTCGTGCTGGCGTTCGCGGTGATCCGCCATTTTGAGCCCCGGCATGCATTTGTGCTGGAGTTGGCGTCGATCGCAGGATTTTTCCTGTCGGCGTTTGTGTGGCTGCTGGTAGCAGTTGCGACGCCGGCACCGGTGGTGGTTGTGGCGGCTGCAAAGTCAGGAGCGCGCACGCTGCACGACCGACTGCCGGAGAACATTCGCGAGAAATTGCCGGAAGAGATTCGAACGAAGATTATCGGCTAGCGCACTACGGGGTTTTCGCCGATGTGTGTGAGACCGCGCGCGCAATCAATCCCAATCCACCCACCAGAAGCACCAACATCACGATGGTGTTGAACAACGTCGTGGGCTGGAAGTAGATATGCATATTCGCGATGATGCCGGCGAGTATGAAGAGCGGCCCGGCGATCAGCAGCAGCCAGCCTATCTTGCTACGACCATTCCAGAACAACAGGCCAACGCCGAAGAGTAGCGGGATGAGAGTGATCCCGAAGGTGTTCGCGCCGTAGAAGCTCCAGTATGATCCGACCACACTAACCTGGTTCATAAGCAGGTAGGCGCCCACGCAACTCATGATGAAGCCCATTACGAAGGTTCCGAAACCTCCGGGGGTGCCGCCTACATCGGTGATGGAGCGGTTTTCCATGGGCGGAGGATACCAGAGAAAACGGTGCAAAACCGCCAAAAACATGTCCCGGAGCGGGAAGAATCAAGAAATCACAAGTTGCGATAAATGTCGTGCCACCAGCAATATGCAACGATTTTTCTTTGTTGCGAAACCTCTCAAAGATAGAATTCGTAACTTAGTAGAAGCTTGTACATCTATATCGGACTGAGCAAGAGGAGACGCACCGCGCAACCCCGCGCTGGGAGCGGCTCCGAGGAGAAGTATGGAGAATAAGCAGCACGGTATTCTCGACACGCTCAAACACCTGGCATTTGAAGACGAACCGGAATCGGCGAACAAGCCAATGGAACATCCCGTGGCTACAGCGCCGGTGCCCACTCCAGCGGCGGTCGCGCCAGCGCCCATGTCAACCCCCGTTGTGAGCACAGTGGAAGCTGCGAATGTGGCCGGTACTGACGGCGTTTATAAGCGCCTCGCGGCGAAGACCGATTTCGACAAGACAGAAGCCGGCGCGACCATCCGCAAATTCCTGGAGCCGCTTTCTGCGATATCCGATACGGTGATGCCGCCGAACGTGAAGTTTAAGACCGCGGTGGTGCAAGCTAAGGCGCAAAGCGGATTGACGGAGGACAGCATTCTGTCATGCTTTGAAGGACTGAAAGCACAACTGCAGCAGGAGCAACAGTCCTTCACCGTAAAGGCGCAGCAGTTTGAGCAGCGCGAGGTTGCTGGGCGCCAGGAGCGGATCAACCAGGTAACGGCGCAAATCACGCAGCTGCAGGAAGAGCTGTCGAAGTTGTCTGTGGAACTGGTGGATGCGCAGGGCAAGGGCGCGCGCGCACAAGCGCAGTTCAGCGCCGCGTTGCAACGTCGTGTTTCGGAGATCGAGCAGCAGAAAGCGCAGTACGCCGCGCTCTTGAAAGGTTGAGTGAAAGGCAATGAGCCTCGTCCCAACTACACCAACATTTAGTCCTAGCCTGCAGGGGTATACGCCGAAGTCTTTCTGGAAGCGTCCGGAAGGACCGTTCGGAATGATAGTGCTCGTGGCATTGATTCTCGCGGGCGGCTACGGGCTGTATATCATTCTTCCGTTCCTCATCACGCTGTTGACGAACGTGATTTACGCCAGCGTGCTTGCGGTGGTGGTGTTCCTGATCGGCTGGTTGATCTTCAATCCGACGTTCCGGACCGCGGTGAAGAACCTCTTCCAGAACATCGTGCGTTTCTTTGCGTCTTGGGTTGTCGAGACCGATCCTATCGGGATCCTCCGCAACAACCTCGACGACATGAAGAAGGAGAAGTACAACCTCGACCAGACGGTGCAACGCTTTTCGGGTAGTGAAGAGAAGTTGAAGCGCAGCATCTCTTCGAAGGGCGACGAGATCAACAGTCTTGGCTTTAAAGCACAAAAAGCCGAACAGATGGCGGGCTCCGCCAAGGATTCGATGGAGAAAGAACGGCTCATGCTCGAGCGCCAGACCTTCCTGGAGAAAGCTGGGATGCTGATGCAGGGCGTGAAGCAGTTGGAGGCGTTGGAAGGTGAGACATCAAAGATGTTGAATACCTTCCAGCACTGGTCGCAGATCGCCGATAGCAAGATCCAGCGCACCGAGAACAAGGTGAGCTTCCTGGCTGAACAGCGGAAGATGATCCTTGATGCGAAGGCGACGCTCGGCATGGGCCAGCGTTTGCTGCGCGGGAACCCTGAACAGTTGAAGATGGTGGACATGGCCTTGGATTACCTCGAAGAGGACACGGCCCGCACCCTCGGTGAGATCCGCGAGTTCTCGCGTTTCACCGACAAGTTGATCACGGAAGAACAGATTGAATCGGGCGCCGCGGCTGACGAGGCTGCTGCGCGATTTGCGGAGTTCAGCCAGAAGCTGCTGACCGCGGGTGAGAAGCCCTCGGTGGCCGACATGATCGAGGTGTCTGGTGTGCCGAGCGCAAGCGCGGCCGCAGCCGTGCCGATGGGCGGCGCGCGTAAGGGTGGCTCGACCTCCGCGAAGGATTCGGGCGATTACGACAACATGTTCAAGTAGCCAAAGCTGTTTGCTGTACTTGGGGGAGCAACAAACCATATGGCAAGACTGAAACCACAAGCCAAGATATTTCTTCTGATCGTTATAGCAGTAGGTGTCGTGTTCGGACTGCGTACGGCGATGCAGCATGGCATGATCCCGACACCCGGAATCATGAAGTCCGTGGTAGCCACGCGGGTGGAACTGCCGTCGCAATCCGAGGCGCAGGTGGCCAATGTGAAGGCCGCGCCGTATCCGACGACCGCGGCGGCAAACGTTGCCGGCACCCGGATGCCCTTTGACATCTGGGAGTGGAATGCGATGTTCGCGCTCATCTATGCGAACGGCGGCAAGGAAACGACGAAGGGATCCTTGATGGAGAAGTACGGCGTGAACCTCGCCCTCCATCGTGAAGATTCGAACTCGCAGATGAAAGCCGATCTGCTCGCGTGTGCGAAGCAGTTGCATGACGGCGAGAGGACCTGCTCGTCCGGCGCAGCGGCGTTGGTGGTGATGGGCGATGGCGGCGGACAGTGGCTCGCCGATCTGAATCCACAGTTGAAGAAGTTGGGGCCGGATTACCAGGCGGTAATCATTGGCGCCGTAGGCCGCTCGAATGGCGAAGATGCGCTGCTCGGGCCGGCCGAGTGGAAGTCGAATCCGCAGAGCATGAAGGGCAAGACGATTGTCGGCGTCATCCGCGACGGCGATTGGAACATCGCGCTGAACTTCATGGGCTCGAACGGATTGAAGAATAATCCGGACCTCAAGACGTACGATCCTGATGCGGTGAACTGGATTTCGGCGCCGGATGAGGACTACATCAAGGCCGTGACCGAGGTGTACATCCCGAACCGTTGCGAAGATCGCAAGGTAGTAAAGGACGGGCGTCCGACGGGCGACATGAAGAACGTTTGTCCGGATGGCGTTGTGACCTGGACGCCGGGTGATGAACAGGCAGTTCACGGTCGGCCGGGTACGACGAAGATCGTGTCGTCGCATGAGTACGCGGCGCAGATGCCGTCAGTGATACTAGGCATTAAGAAGTTCTTCAGCGACAACCGTGAAGAAACGCATGGCCTGCTCGCAGCTGTATTTGAAGGGGCAGATCAACTGAAGGCGTTCGATGCTGCGCGCCGCAAGGCTGGCGAGATCTCCGCGAAGGTCTACAACGATCAGAACGGCGATTATTGGTACAGCTACTACATGGGGATGAACGATCCGAAAACGGGTCAGCCGCTGGGTGGGTCCGCAGTCTTCAACATGGAAGACAACGTGAACTACTTCGGTCTGGATGGGCGGCACAACAACAACATGCGCGCGACGTATGAGACGTTTGGCAATATCGCAACGCAGAACTATCCCGACCTGTTCAAAGACAATCCAATCCCGTCTTACAAAGAAGCGGTGGATACCTCGTTCTTGTTCGGCGCGCAAGCGCTTCTGAACACAGGCGGCGTGCAAGGGGCGGCCGCGGAGGCGGTGGACTATGCGAAGGAAGCGGCGAAGGGGACTGTGGTGGGCCACAAAGCGGTCTATATCAATTTCGCCTCTGGTTCCGACCAACCGCTGCCGACGAGCATTGCCGCATTAAATCGCTTGAAGGATGAGCTCGCAATCAACTCGCAACTCGCGATCCAGATTGATGGCTACACGGACGATGTCGGATCCGATATCCTCAACCAGCCGTTGAGCGAGAAACGCGCGCTCGCGGTAAAGCGCTACTTCCAGCAGACCGCGCCGTTGAGCTTCCCGGAGATGCGATTTAAGTCCGTAGCCGGACACGGATCGCAAAACCCGTTGGCGGACAATGGCACCTTGCAGGGCAAAGCATTAAACCGTCGCGTTGAGATCACCCAGATCGGCGGCGTTCAGTAATGCTGTGGGGGAGGCGTCCGCCTCCCCTGCTCCTCACTGAGAACGTCCATGAATGAAACTCTCGCTATTTTCTCGCCTAATCAGGTCATCAGCAAAAACACCATACGACTGCTGATAGCTGTCCAGGTCGTGATTGCATTCTTGATCTGGGCGTTCAGCCCGTTTGTGCTGCTACCCAAGCCGGGAGAGGTTTTCAAAGCTCTCTCCGATTTGTGGTCGCAGGGCCTCGGCGCTGAATTGATCACCAGCTTCTATTTGAATCTTGAAGCGATCGCGGTCGCGACAATTGTCTCGCTTCTGCTCGCGTATGCGACGGTGCTTCCATTCTTTCGGCCGGTGGTCGCGCTGTTGAGTAAGCTGCGCTTTCTTTCCCTCGTCGGACTTACTTTCTTCTTCACCTTGATGGCAAAGAGCGGGCATCAACTCAAGCTCTCTCTGCTAGTGTTTTCCATTTCGGTCTTCTTCGTCACCGGCATGGCCGACGTGATCGACTGCATTCCGAAGGAGAAGTTCGATCTGGCGCGGACATTGCGCATGGGCGAATGGCGGGTGGTGTGGGAAGTGATTGTGCTCGGCCAGATTGACAAGGTGTTCGATGTGCTTCGCCAGAATGCCGCGATTGGCTGGATGATGCTGACCATGGTGGAGGGCATCGTGCGCTCGGAGGGCGGCGTTGGTACGATCTTGCTCGACCAGAACCATCACTTCCGGTTGAGCGCCGTGTTTGCTATCCAGATCACGATTCTGCTGCTTGGACTGTTGCAGGATTACGGAATCGGCTTGAGCAAGAAGCTGTTCTGTCCGTATGCAAGCCTGACCTTGGAGCGCAAATAATGGGAAACACTGCATATTCGCTCGGGAAGACACTGCTCAAGGTCGAAAGCGTTACGCTGGAGTACGACGGTCGACCGATTCTGAAAAACGTCAATGCTGAAGTGCGCGATGTCATCGTGCCCGGGCGCATCCAGGGACAAGTCGTAGGGTTCCTCGGTCCGTCCGGTTGCGGCAAGACGAGCCTCTTCCGCATCATTGCGGGGTTGAACGAACCGACCTCTGGCCGAGTAACGGTGAACGGGTTGGATCGTCCCGTGCGAGCAGGCGAGGTCGGTGTTGTAGCGCAGAGCTATCCGCTGTTCGAGCATCGGACGGTGATGAGCAACCTGATGCTTGCGGCCCAGCAGAAAGAATCGAGCGCCAGCGCTGCCAAGGACAAAGTTATGTCCTACCTGCGCGAGTTCGAACTCGAAGACAAGTACAACCTGTATCCGGCGCAACTTTCGGGCGGGCAACGGCAGCGGTGCGCGATCATTCAGCAGATTCTCTGCAGCGAGCACTTCCTGCTGATGGACGAGCCCTTTTCCGGCCTTGATCTGCTCATGCTGGAGAAGACTTGCGAACTCATCGCCAAAGTCGCGAACATGGATGAGTTGAATACGATCATCGTGGTGACGCACGACGTGACTGCGGCGTGTTCCGTCGCCGATCATATCTGGTTGATGGGGCGTGACACGGACGCGGCAGGAAACAAAGTCCCCGGTTCGCGGATTATGAAGGAGTACAACCTGATTGATATGGATCTGTGCTGGCATCCGGGGATCATTACGTCGTCGAAGTTCACCGAGTTTGTGCGCGAAGTGAAAGAGGACTTCCGGAAGCTTTAAACGGACCTACTGAGGATCTTTGCGCTGGTTGCGGATGCGGTCGTTGATGGGCTGACGGCCGGCGAATCCGGCTTCGAGCGAGTGGTAGAAGGCTATCCCTTTCTCGCCGTACTTCCAGCACAGCAAGATGGTCTCGCCATCGATTTCGCAAGGGAAGTCGAGCAGGCCGATGTCGAGGTCTTTGACCTGCACGCCGATAGCGTGGATTTCCGCGACGGCGTCGCGCACTTGCTGAACTGTCTTGTCGTACGTAGCGCGCTTCCGGGAAGCTTCACGGATATCGAGCGTCATGCCGCCGTTGAGAAAGACGCGATGGCGGAACTCGTTGTATTCCTCTTCCAGAGACTCGATCACCTTCTTCCCCTCGATGGAGGTGCGCAGCAGCGACTCCAAGACGGGAAGAAGGGATTCGGCTTCGTCGAGGGTGAAGGTTTTCATCGGTTACCGCACTTCGAGCATACGGTCTAATGCGACCTTCGCCCAGTGCTTAACTTTAGGCTTTACCTTGATCTGGTTGACGATGTTGCCGTCCACCAGGTTTTCCAGCGCCCAGCACAGGTGCTGTGGCGAGATCCGATACATCGTGGTGCAGAGGCAGCCGTTGTCGTCGAGCGAGAGGACGGTCTTGTCGGGATTCTCGGTCGCGAGGCGATGTACCAGGTGCATCTCGGTGCCGATCGCAATGGCGGCGCCTTTCGGGGCGGCCTTCACGAATTTGATGATGAAGTCGGTGGAGCCGGTGGCATCTGCTTTTTGACAGACTTCCCAGCGGCACTCGGGATGGGCAACGATCTGGATGCCGGGATAGTCGGCGCGCATGCGCTCGATGTGCTCGGGCAGAAAGCGTTGGTGCACGGAGCAGTGGCCTTTCCAGAGGATGACCTTGGCGCGCTTGAGTTGGTCATTCGTCAGGCCGCCATTGAGCATGTATGGATCCCACACGACCATCTCGTTGAGCGGGATTCCCTTGGCGTATCCGGTATTGCGGCCGAGGTGCTGGTCGGGCAAAAAGAAAACTTTTTCGTTGCGAGCAGTCGCCCAAGCGTAGGCGCCGCTGGCATTCGACGAGGTGCAAACTAAGCCGCCGCGCTCACCTACAAAAGCTTTAATCGCGGCGGTGGAATTCACGTAAGTGATGGGCGTGACGCCGGTGCCTTTGTCGTCCGTGATGCCGGCTCGTATGAAATGCTCCCACGCGGTTTCGACCTGCGTGATTTCGGCCATGTCGGCCATTGAGCATCCGGCGTTAAGGTCGGGGAGAATGACGACCTGGCCATCACGGCCTAGGACATCAGCGGACTCCGCCATAAAGTGCACGCCGCAGAAAATGATGTAACGGCCCTTGGATTCGGATGCGGCCTTGGCAAGGCGATAAGAGTCGCCACGGAAATCGGCGAATTTGATGACTTCGTCGCGCTGGTAATGGTGGCCGAGGATGATGCACTCGGCGCCGACCTTACGTTTGGCAGCCTGGATGCGATCGTCGAGAGAGTTATCGGGCAGGACAAGATAATTGTCCAGCGGACAAGAGACTGGTGCTATTGCGGTACCCACTGTGTGCCTCGCCTTCAGCCCCAGCAACGACACATTCGCAGCGCGGATTGCGCTTTGGTCTCGCCGTCCTGGAACGGGGATGTTGAAAGCTATCTGCTCGGGCTCCAGTAGATTCGCTGCCTTGCGGCCCAACCTACGGGGTTGTTGAAGCCCTGTGGTGCTTTTTACTGCTACTTAATGGATGCCCGCTTTCCTCGGAGGTTTCAAAACCTCACTACAGGCACCTGTAGCTATTGTGCAACTCTGGAGTGAATCTTGCAAGTACCAGAGCGGAAAGAGGTTATCCGCCGATGTGGACCATAGTCCGAGAGGCGGGCATGAAATCGGCCTCACCGATGTGATGGCGCTGCTCTTTGTTCTCCACGGCGTAGCGAATGCGATCGGCGATCTCTTCGTCGGAAGCGCCTTCAAGAATCAGACTAGCGAGGTCGTGCTCCCTGACGCTGAAGAGGCAGGTGCGGATTTTGCCGTCACTGGTGACGCGGATACGGGAGCATGCGCCGCAGAACGGCAGGGAAACGGGCGCGATGATGCCCATCTCACCGCGACCATCTTCGAACACATAGCGCCGCGCCGTTTCACTGTGGCCGTGATCGAGATGGCGGAGCGGCATATATGTATTGAGCCGGGCGACAACTTCGTTCAGAGGGACGACGATTTCGGGCGACCAGTGGCGGTCCTCGTCGAGGGGCATGAACTCGATGAAGCGGACGACCACTCCTTCTTCGCGCGCGAAGACGCCGAAAGGCACGATTTGCTCTTCATTGAAGCCGCGCAGAAGAACGCAATTCACTTTCACTGGAGTGAGTCCGGCGGCTTTTGCGGCGCGGACGCCTTGCACGACTTTTTCGAAGCCGTTGGGGACGCGAGTGATCTTCGCGAAGAGTTCGGGATCGACCGCGTCCATACTGACGGTGACGCGGTTCAGGCCTGCTTCTTTCAAAGGTTGCGCCAGATCGGCGAGCAGGTGGCCGTTGGTGGTGATGGCGATATCAAGGGGCTCACCATCGAGCGTTTTCAAGGCACGAAGTTCGCGGACGAGTTCAAGCAGGTCCCGGCGGAGAAGCGGCTCGCCACCGGTGAGGCGGATCTTAGTAATTCCGAGGGAGACGAAGACGCGAGCAATACGGACGTAATCTTGGAAGCGAAGTTCGGCGAAGGATGGCCCATTGTTGCCAGAGCGGCAATAGACACAACGATAGTTACAGCGGTCCGTGATGGACAGCCGGAGGTCGTTGATAGTGCGTCCGAATTTATCGGTCAGTGTCATGCCGCGCAGAACACACCGCGGCAGCATGCGCCGAGGTGCTTCCTTTCCAAACGGGAGGCGGCGAAGTTTCCTTCGTCACCCTCGATCCATCTACAAAGATGGATACCGCGCCCGATGCCTTAGTATTCCGTAGGCAGCGAACGTCGGAAACACGTTCCTAGTATAGATGCGCGGGACCCTCGGAAGTAACGTGAATCCGTCGCCCGGCAGCCTGCATCTGGAAGGCGTTCAATCCTATATCGAATGAGGGGCAATGAAATCGACGATCAATTTGCCGAGCCGGCGCAATAATCTGCCGTTTAGCGATGCCGTACGCGTGGGGGAGACGGTGTATCTTTCCGGGCGAATTGGCTTTAAGCCGGGAACCACGGAAATTCCAGCCGATGCGGGTGAAGAAGCAAAGTACCTGCTCGACGGAATACGCGAGGTGCTGGAGCAGGCGGGCATGGTGATGGACGACCTCGCCTATGTGCAGATTTTCACACCCGATGTCTCGCTGTTTGACACCTTCAATAAGGTGTATGCGACCTACTTTGAAGAGGAGTTCCCGGCGCGGGCTTTCCTGGGATCGGGGCCGCTATTATTTGGCGCACGCTTCGAGCTGATTGCAATCGCGGCGAAGTAGCTATTCGCATTCCTTCAGCTGTCGCAGTAAGAACCGGCGCTCCGGTTCCGAGCACTTGCGATTGAGTGCTTCGCTGAAGCACTCGGCTGCTGCCGTACGGTCGCCGATTTCGAGGAGGAGGCGTCCGCGAGTGGCGGGAAGAAGATAGTAGTGGGCGAGTGCTGGTTCGTGGGCGATTTGGTCCACTTCGCGCATTGCCGCCACAACGCCGTGGACCCGCCACACGGCGATCGCCCGATTCAGCGCGATGATCGCTGAGGGATTCAGTGCCATCAGGTCGTCGTAAAGGATGAGGATCTTCGGCCAGTCGGTGCCGGCAGTGTCTTTGGCTTGGGCGTGAATGGATGCGATCGCGGCCTGCATGTGATACGTAGACACGGCCTGTCCTTGCGCGCTCTTCACGATCTCGTGGAAACCGAATGCGATTAAGTTCTGGTCCCACTTGCTGCGGTCCTGGTCCTCGAGAAGAACCAACTCGCCTTTGTCATCGACACGGGCGGGAAGGCGAGCGGCCTGGAACGCCAGCAACGAGACCAGCGCGTTGGCGCGCGGTTGCGATACCGGCGATGCCGCCACCAACATGGCGAGACGTAGGGCTTCCACGCAAAGGTCTTGCCGCACCAGGTCATCGCCGGCGTGTGCCGTGTAGCCTTCGTTAAAGAGCAGGTAAATCACTTCGAGAACGGAATCGAGCCGCTCGGAAAGTTCTTTACGCGGCGGAAGATCGAAGCGGATGTTGGCGTCGCGTATCTGCCGCTTGGCGCGCACCAGGCGCTGCGCAATGGTTGGCGGATCGGCGAGGAACGCGCGAGAAATCTCCTCGATCGAGAAACCGCTGACCGTCTTAAGACTGAGCGCAACGCGGGCATCGCGCGAAATCAGTGGATGGCAGCAAAGGAAGATCATGCGCAACTCGTCGTCACGAAACTGGTCGCGCACTTCGATGTCACCGGTTGGATTGGCGCGGGTAAGTTCTGCGACGATTTCTCCGGTCTTCTCGGCGGCCATTCCGCGGTGACGAACGATGTCGAGCGCGCGATTGCGCGCAACCTGCATGAGCCAGCCGCCGGGATTGTTGGGAACGCCGCCAAAAGGCCAGCTTTGCAGGGCCTTCACAAGCGCATCCTGTACGGCTTCTTCCGCGAGATCGAGGTGGGCCGGGCCGAGCACACGGGTAAGGTGCGAGACCATCTGACCCGCACTGGTGCGGAACAGATGGTCCACCATCCCCGCGATTTGGTGCTGAGTGTCAGCCACGATGCATGTCGTGGATCTCACGAATCTCGACAATCCCGCCGTATTCGAGGTGCGGATGTTCGCGCGTGAGTTCTACAGCTTCCTCATAATTCGCGGCTGTGAACGCGTAGTATCCACCAAGGAATTCTTTGCCTTCTGTGAACGGGCCGTCCGTGACGCGAACGTCTTTCTTGCCGCGGAGCACCTTGCCCACTCCATCGGTGAGCTTATCGCTGCCCAGGTAGATGCCCTTCTTGCGAAGATTGTCCCCCCACGCAAAGTACTTCTGAACCGCTTCCTGCATCTGTTCGGGACTTAGGTCTGCCCAGGTTGATGGCTGGTTGTAAAGCAGGATCATGAATTTCGACATGTAGATCTCCTAGCGCAAGCGCGCGAATCGGATGTTTTCAGCGAACTTTTTCTTGCCATTTTCAACGAAGTGCCACGTGGTGGAGAAGCGGTTTGCGTTGGTGGAACTTCGCCAAAATGACGAGCAAAGTTGCATGGAATCGACAGGGAAATCAGAAAATTTGTGGGGCGTCATTTGCAGGCACTTTCGGGGTTATGCCATTCCATCGAGCATGCCGCGCATATAGGCGAGGCTGGCGATAACGCCGGGCATCGGGTCATCGGCGTGGACCTCGTACTCTAAGTCCACAAAGCCGGTGTACTTGATTGCAAGAAGGGCCTCGAAAATTGCACGAATCGGCAGGATCCCATCGCCGACTGCGACTTGGCTTTCCTTGTCGATAACGCTGGTCAGGTCTTTCATGTGGACGTTGAAGAGCCGCGTACCCGCAAGACGGATGGCTTGCACGACGTCGGTTCCGGTGCGAACCGTGTGCCCGACGTCGATGCAGCAGCCCATCCGCGGGTCCAGGTCCTTCACGGCCTTCAGAACTTCGAGCGGTGAAGGGAAGATTTTGTCTTCCGGGCCGTGGTTATGGATCGCAACTCGAATGTCGTATTCCTTCGCGAAGTGTTCAAGGCGCGTTAGTTCTTCGACTGTTGGATCGCCAGCGACCAGCACTGGAATGCCGGCTCGCTTGCAGTAATCGAACTTCGCGCGAATGTCGGCATCGTCGTTCTTGGGAAAGTAGATCGCACCTGCGGCGTGCAGTTCGATGCCTGCGGCGCGGTAATCGGCAACGGCTGCGGCTTCCTGTTGCGGATCCGAGGGTAAGTGGTCTTTCGCGTCCTTTGCATTGAGCGATTTGATGTTCAATTGCTTTAGGTAACCGATCAATTGTGCGCGGGAGAAATTGCGAAACGTGTAGCTGGCGATGCCGAGCTTGATCGCCGACGAATGGTTTGTCGGCTTGGTTTGGCCCATAAGACGCGATGCTGGACCGAACGCGACCGCACCGACCGCAGCATTGCGGAGAAGGTCGCGGCGCGAGAGTCTTCTAGGCATGCGGTTCCCAGCCCTTTTCGTAGTCACGCCCCCACATCTTCATCGCATCCGCATCGTTCTGGATCTTGCCTTCTTTCGGGTCAATCTGAAGCTCACGGCCAACGTCCCATGCAACATTCGAGAGTTGGAGCATCGTGACGGCAACATTGCCAACATCGATCGGTGCATTCAACTTCGTTCCTTTCAGGACACCTGCGATGAAGTTCGCAAAGTGGGCATCTGTCATAGCGTCGCGGCCCACCAAGTCAGCGGTTTCTGACTTGCTCCCCACGCGGAATTCACCTGTCTTGTTGCCCTTCAAGTCGAATATGTCGTAGCCGTCTCGGTCCACAACAACGGTCCCGGTGGTGCCCATGATGGCCGAGCCGCGATCGCGGCCGAATTGTTTCATGCCATTGCAGCTCTGGCCTTCCCAGGTGATCATCTTGTCGACATATGCAAAGTTCGTGACGATAGTGTCGTAGAACTCGTAGTCGTCGTTGAACTGGTAGCGTCCGCCGGAAGCAGTGATGCGATTGGGGTAGCCGACGTCGAGTGCCCAGCGGCAAACGTCGACTTCATGGGTACCGTTATTCAGCGTTTCGCCCGTGCCCCAGTGACGGAAGAAGTGCCAATTGTAGGGATGGTAGTTGTCCTTGTAAGCGCGCCGTGGCGCTGGGCCTTGCCAGAGGTCCCAATCGAGTTGCGGAGGGACAGGGACTTCTTTGCCGTGTCCGATGGATTTGCGCGTGTTCGAATACCAGCTCTTCGCGAAGTAGGCGCGACCGATTAGGCCGTCATGAACCTTCTGGACGATCTCGATGGTGTGCGGGGCTGAACGCTGTTGCGTTCCCATCTGCACGAGCTTGCCGTACTTGCGCTGCGCTTCCACGAGCATCGCGCCTTCGGCGGGATTGTGGCTGCACGGTTTCTCCAAGTAAACGTGTTTGCCAGCTTGCAGCGCGGCAATCGCCATCGGGGCGTGCCAGTGGTCGGGCGTTGCGATGGAGACCGCGTCGATGCTCTTGAGTGCGAGGATCTTGCGAAAGTCTTTTTCTGCAGTGGCGGCTTCGCTCATTTCCTTTTGTGTGGCATCGGCGAATTTCTGCAGAATGTTCCCGTCCACATCGCAAACATGCGTAATCCTCGCATTGCTGCGGTTCGCTTTCAGCGATGAGAGGTGTGCGTAAGCCCGACTGTTCAGGCCAATCATCGCAAAATTTAGCCGCTCATTGGAACCCAGAATTTGTGCGTAGCTCTTCGCGCTGATCGCGAGACCCGCTGCGCCTGCGGCGACAGTCCCGATGAAATCTCTGCGTGTTGCCATTGCAACCTCCTCAACAGGCGATCCCGGCTTTCGCCAGCGTCTTTCTCAGTCCGTCGAAACTTACGCGAGTGGATTGCTCCGGCGTTCCTGCTCCGTGCCAGTGCGTCTCCAGACTCAATCCGAAGTGGAAGCCATCGCGCTGCAGCGCTTTCAATTGTCCAACCCAATCCACCACGCCGCCGCCGACCGGCGCCCAATCGTATTTGTGGTCAGGCTTACGCACTACATCCTTGCAGTGGCAGTGACCAATGCGATCTTTGGGTAGCAAGTTGTAGCCATTCGGAAACGGTGTGTCGCCGATCGCCGCGGCATTGCCTGGATCCCAGTTCAGCAGGAAATTCCTATTGGGAACCGCCTTCAATACCGCGGCAGATTCCTCGCCGGTCGCCGTGTTGCACGACATTTCATTCTCGAGCACGAGGTACGCGTTGTCTTTGGCGCAACGTTCAGCCGCCTGCTGCAACTTCTGATTGATGACGTTGCGATACGGCTTTTGATCGTCGAGACGCCAGAAATCGAAGCAGCGGATACGGTCTGTTTCGAAATGCTTCGTCAGGGCGATGCAATGCTCGAGCAATTGGTCCTGGGCTTTGGCGTCAAAGTCGGCGTGGAATTGATCGCGCGTTTCACTCAGCGGCGACCGTGGCGCTCCGGGCCAGTCGGTCTTAAACAGGGGGCTCGCAATGTCCGTAACTCGCAGCTTGTGTTCGCCGAGAATCTTCTTCGCGTCGGCGAGTTCCTTGTCGTTCAGGGCGGTCACGTTCTTGTCCCACATGGATCGCAACTCGATCCATTGCAGACCGAAGTCGTGGGTGACGATCTGGCACGCGCGCTCGAAGTCCTGCGTAATCTCATCGTTGATCACTGCTATCCGAAACGGGCATGTCTCCGCACCGAATGCCGGAAGCGCTGCAGCTACCGCGCACGCTCCGACGCCTGCCAACCACTCGCGCCGAGATAACTTCATCCTTTTGCTCCTGGATATTTGTTATTGGTTGACGCCGCTTGCGAGGAACCCGCCATCCACCGTGATCGCTTGACCGGTCACGAACGATGCTGCATCTGAGGCCAGATAAACCGCGGCTCCGACGAGCTCCTCCGTGTTACCAAATCTTTGCATCGGCGTGCGCATTAGGAATTCCTGACCGCGAGGCGTGTTGTCGAGCAATTCAGTATTCAAGGCAGTCCGAAACACTCCGGGGGCGATCGCGTTCACGGTCACGCCCTTTTTCGACCATTCCACTGCGAGCGAACGCGTGAGCGACAACAGCGCCGCCTTGCTAGCGGAGTAGGCGGCAACCTCGTGCAAAGCAACGAAGCTGCTCAACGACGCGATGTTGATGATCCTTCCATAGCCGCGCTCGATCATGTGCTTACCGAAGACCTGGCATGCGCGGAGTGCGCCAGTGAGGTTGGTGTCGAGGATCTTGTTCCATTCATCTTCCGACACGGTGAGTGTCGGCGTGCGCTTGGTTGTGCCGGCGCAATTTACGAGGATATCGACCTTCTGAAACTTCGCGAGTACCGCATTGCATAAACTTTGGATTGACGCACGGCTGGTTACGTCCGAACAAACGCGCAGCGTCTGTCTTCCACGCCGCTCGATTTCGTCGGCCGCGGCATTCACTTGTTCTTCTCGGCGAGCGGTGGAGACAACGTCGGCACCTGCATCGGCGAGGCCGAAGCTGATGGCGCGTCCGATGCCAGTTGTGCCTCCCACAACGACAGCCACCTTGCCAGAGAGATTGAATAGGTCCGCCATCACGCCTCCGTGAATTTCTCGCGTTCCGCCCAGAGTCCGAGCCCCGGATTCGGAACAAAGAAAATTTCTTCACCTTCGACCTGGTTGTACCCAGCACACAAGCGCTCGGGATCGTATCGCTTCAGCATCGCGCCGAGATCTCCATACTCATAACCGACGCCATGGATCTCCGATGCGCTGAGGCCGCCAGGGCACCATCGCACTGCGAATCGTCCTTCGGACGACCCATGTATGAGGTGTGCCGCCGCCCCCAATCCAGTTGCGAGATCGTCGTTATCTTTCACCGCATCGAGGGTCGCCGGAGTGCCGCGGTATCCATATTTGCGGATGAGCGCGTCGATCCGCGCGTCCTCACCAAATGCCCGAACGCCCGGAGCCAGGATGATCAATTCTGCACCATCTGCGAGCGCCATGCGGGTGCGATAAATTGCTTTGTTCCCAAGCCACGTGCTGTGAAATTCGCGAGGATCGAGGTACACGACTGCCTTCTGTATTGGCGCATCCATCATCGTGATGTTCACTTGGCGACTCAACTCAGCAGCACGATGAAAACACTCCGCATCGTCGCCAATAAACAAGCCTCGTACGGCTGTTCCAGCGCCAGTTGCTTCGATGACGGTAAGCACATAGACAATCGGAAGATGTCGCAGGAACTTATCTGTCGCGTAATTCAGTACAGCGCGCACTGGATTCTCGGCGCGCCCCATGATGCGTTCCATCCCGTAGACGGCGCCGAGATAGTGGCTGCGATTGATGCTCTCTGGACCGCCGGTACCCACCAGGATGTTCTTGTTGTAGTTCGCCATCCCGATGACTTCATGCGGCACCACTTGGCCGATCGAGAGGACCAGATCAAAATCACCCTGCAAGATGCGCCGATTCACTTGCGCGGGCCACGGATAGTTCAGCCTACCTTCTGACTGTTGGTAGATGAACTCTGCCGGTACTTCGCCGATGGTCTCGACGTGAGTGCGCCAGTTATGGACGGCAAAGAGTTCGAGCGGCACATCCCCAAACATCCACTGGAGTTGTTCGGGGTTCATCGGTGTATGAGTTCCGAGAGCGGGCAGGACGCACTTCAGTGCGTCGCCATAATGCTCCCAAGCATATCGAGTGAGCGGTCCGGCCTGCGAATGGATGCGGCTGTGGTCCGGAGGAACTGCCAACACACGCTTCCGCGCACCAAGTTTCGCGAGCGCTTCGGAAAGCAGCTCCCGCAATTGTGACGAGAGATCGCTGTTAGGCCCACCGACGGCGCAAAGAAGACTCATGCGGCGATCTCCGCTGAACGCAACCCCGATGAAAGAAAATACAAAATCATCAGTCCAACAAGATACGCGCTTGCGGCGATGGTAAACAAACTCGCGTAGCTATGGGTGAGTTGCAGGACGTGTCCGGCGTAGAACGCGAAGATGGCACTCCCGATTGACCCGATCATATTGCCGATGCCGACCACCGAGCCGACTGCACTCCGCGGAAACATGTCTGACGGCGTGGTGAACAAGTTTGCCGACCAGCCCTGGTGCGCGCCGGCAGCCACACTGATCAACGCGATCGCAATCCAAACTGAGTTCACGGAGCTCGCGATAAAAATTGGCACTACCAAAATCGCGCAAACCAGCATAGCCGAGAGTCGCGCGCGTTGTTGCGTGAATCCCAATTTGCGGAACGGAGCAGGCAGCCACCCTCCCGCGATGCTTCCGACCGCCGACACGTTATAGATGATGATCAGAGGTAGTCCGATATGCGAGAGGTTCAAATGAAACTTCGCGCTGAAGTACGAAGGCAACCAGAAGAGATAGAAGTACCAGATGGGATCGGTAAAAAACTTCGCAAGCCCGAACGCCCATGTCTGGCGTTGGCCCCATAGTCGTCCCCACGGAACCTGCGGGCCCATCTCCACCGCTGCGTCTTTATAGATGTGCTGGAGTTCAGCGTCGCCAAGCTTAGGGTGCTCCTTCGGTTGGCGAAAGCGCGCGTACCACCACACGATCCATATCGCGCTGAATACACCTGTAGCAAGAAATGCCGCGTGCCATCCGTACCGGAGGGTTATCCATGGAACGATCAACGGCGCGAGAACCGCGCCGACGTTTGCGCCGGAATTGAAAATTCCTGTCGCCAGCGAACGCTCACTCTGAGGGAACCACTCCGCGACGGTTTTGAGAGCAGCGGGGAAATTCCCCGATTCGCCAAGTCCAAGGCAGAATCGCGCGATGCCGAACTCGAACGCAGTGCTCGCCAATGCATGGCCCATGGCTGACAGGCTCCAGAAAGCCATCACCAGCATGTAGCCGATTCGCGTTCCGATGCGGTCCATCAAGCGTCCGGCCGCAAGAAGCCCGATGCCGTAGGCGATCTGAAATGCGTCGACGATGTAGCCGTACTGCACTTCCGTCAGCCCGATCGACTGTTCCAGTGTCGGCTTGAGGATTGCGATGACCTGGCGGTCAACGTAGTTGATTGAAGTTGCGAGAAACAGCATCAGGCAGATGGTCCAGCGCACGCGTCCGATCGGCGGAGCGCCGTAATCGCCTGGATGGAGAGCCGTATCTGCCATCAGAGCCGGTAAGCCTCTTTTGCGAGACGATAGGCGAGATCGTGCGCGACCTCATAGGCCTCATCTTCCGCCAGTCGATGTTCGGCCACGAGTTTCGCCAAGTACGCGCAATCCATTCGGCGCGCCATGTCATGTCGTCCAGGGATGGAGAGAAAGGCACGGGTATCGTCGTTGAACCCAGCTGTGTTGTAGAAGCCAGCGGTCTCCGTCGTGTGTTCGCGGAACCGCGCCATGCCTTCGGGACTATCGTGAAACCACCACGGCGGCCCGAGACGCAGGCACGGATAGTGCCCTGCCAACGGCGCCAATTCACGGCCGTATACCGACTCGTCGAGGGTGAAGAGAATGATTGTCAGACGAGGTTCGTTGCCGAAGGCCTCGAGTAATGGGCCCAACGCATCCACGTAATTCATCGCTCGCGGGATATCGGCACCGACATCTCGACCATATTTTTCGAAGAGCTTGCGATTGTGATTGCGTTCACTGCCCGCATGGATCTGCATCACGAGCCCGTCCTCAAGGCTCATGCGCGCCATCTCGGTCAGCATTTGGCCGCGGAACAACTCCTTCTCGTCGGGATTCGCCATTCCTGAAATCACGCGCGGGAACAACGACTCTGCTTCAGCCCGAGATAGATTCGCAGTCCGTGCAGTTGGGTGACCGTGGTCAGTCGCCGTACATCCCAATTCGCGAAAACGGTCGCGTGAGACTCTCAGGGCTTCGAGATATCCATCCCACGTGGCGGTGTCGGAATTCGTCTGCTTTCCCAGATCATCGACGTTGGAAGCGAAACCTTCGAAGTCAGGATCGACTACGGAATCCGGCCGGAAGGTTGGGATGATGCGGTTTTTCCAATCGCCTGCGCGCAGAGACTTGTGATCTGACAAGGAATCCAGCGGTGAGTCCGTGGTTGCGAGCACTTCGATTCCGAACTGTTCGTACAACGCGCGTGGGCGGAACTCCGGTGTACAAAGTTTTTCAGAGATTGAGTCGAAGTAAAAGTCCGAGGTTTCGGCGGAGAGCCGCTGCGTCATCCCGAAGAGCTCGGAGAAGGCGTAATCGAGCCACCTGCGCGTCGGCGTTCCGCGAAAGAGGTGGTAGTTCTCGGCAAAGATCCGCCAGACGCGTCGCGGATTTGCTGTCTCGTGTACGCCGATCTCAAGGTCTTCGAGAGGCACACCCTGGCTGTACAACATGCGGAACACGTAGTGATCCGGCCGCACAAACAGAGAAGCAGGATCGGGGAACGACTCATTTCTGGAGAACCATGCCGCCTGTGTATGTCCATGCGGACTCACAATCGGCAGCGCGCGAACGTGTTCGTACAGGCGCTTGGCGATGGTTCTTGTGCCCGGATCAGCAGGGAACAATCGATCTGGATGAATCAGCATATCCGCGGACCAGTAGCGCCTAGCAGGATACACGGAATCGTTTGTTTCTGGAGTTTGGAGCCGGTTAGCCGAGATGCAGATCGTCTTCGTGCAGGCGCCGCAACGTTTCCGGTGCTCGCGCCGGCAGGTCTTCTGGTGTCGGCAATAGATCGTTCAACGACTCGAGCCATAGGACCTGTTCTTTGAAAATGAATCCAAAGTTGCGGGTGATGACAGGCATGACTTCTTCGAGAGTGAGCGATTTGCCGAGTTCGTGTTGCATCGAGGTCACCGGCTTGTCGCTGATCCCGCAGGGGACGATCAGTTTGAAGTAGTCGAGATCGGTGGTCACGTTCAGCGCGAAACCGTGCGAGGTAACGGCGCGTGAGATGTGGACGCCGATCGCGGCAATCTTTGCCTGCGGTTCGTTCACAGTCCAGACGCCGGTCAGACCTTCGACTCGCGTTGTCGGAATACCGAGGTCACCGCAACTCCGGATCAACACTTCCTCGATACGCCGGACATACTCGATCACGCCGATCTTTGGATTCAAACTGCGCAAGTCGAAGATCGGGTAACCCACTAACTGTCCGGGACCATGGAACGTCACGTCGCCACCGCGGTCGCATTCGATCAACTCAACGCCGCGTTGGGCGAGGATCTCCTGCGATGCCACGATGTTCTTCTGCTTCGCATTGCGTCCCATCGTAATCACCGGCGAGTGCTCCAGGAGCAACAGCGTGTCCTGGATTACGCCACGCTTGCGCAGATCAACCAGAGTCGTCTGCAATTGCTGCGCGGTGGTGTAGTCCACATGGCCGAGATTTAGGACCTGGATCATGAATATGAGATGAGTTTACGCCTTCGTCGGACTCTCGCTGTGCAGCCTGCAAAGCAAAGGGCGCAGCTCTCGCCGCGCCCCTGCAGTAGGAGGAGTTAGGCGTTGATCGCCATCCCATACACCGCGCTCACCGCATCCAGCATGGCTTCCGCTAGCGTTGGATGGGCGTGGATCACGGTCATCATGAAATCGGCCGTGGCTTCCAATTCGAGCATGGCAACCGCTTCGGCGACGAGTTCCGTAGCTTGCGGTCCGATGATGTGTACGCCGAGAATCTCGCCGTGCTTGGCGTCGGCGACGACCTTCACGAAGCCCTCGTGCTGGTTCACGATCGAGGCGCGCGAGTTGGCAGTGAAGGGGAATTTGCCGATCTTCACTTCGTGGCCGGCTTCCTTCGCCTGCGCCTCAGTGAGGCCGACGCTGCCGATCTCAGGATGGCAGTAGGTCGCGCCGGGCACGCGGTCTTTTCGCACCGGCTTGGTCGGTTTGCCGGCGATGTGTGCCACCGCGACCATGCCTTCCATCGCACCCGCGTGAGCAAGTTGTTGGAGGCCGAGCACGATATCGCCGATCGCGTAAACGCCCGGTTCCGTGGTCTGCATCCACTCGTTCACCGGCACAAAGCCGCGTTCGAGCTTGATGTTGGTCTTTTCGATGCCGACGCCCTCGGTGCGCGGTGCGCGGCCGATCGCGACCAAACACTTCTCGGCCTCGATGGATTCTTGCTTTCCGTCGACAGTGAACGTGACCTTTACACCAGTCTTTGTCTTCTCGAACTTGTCGGTCTTGGCGTTCACGTGGCAGTTGATGCCACGCTTCTTGTAGTTACGCAGCAATTCCTTCGAGACTTCTTCGTCTTCCACCGGAACGAGCCGCGGCAACATCTCGATGATCGTGCAGTCGGTGCCAAACGATTTGTAGATCGAGGCAAACTCCACGCCCACTGCGCCCGAGCCTATGACGACGAGCGACTTCGGAATCTCTTTCAGCGAGAGGATCTCGATGTTGGTGAGGATACGGTCGTCCGCCTGCAAGCCGGGCAACATGCGCGCTACCGATCCCGTAGAGAGCAGCACATTCTTCGCCTGCACGTTCTGCTTCTTGCCGTCGGCTTCCACTTCGACGCTATGAATGCCGCCCTTCGCCGGGCCGGTAAGACGTCCGAAGCCCGGGATCACCGTGACCTTGTTCTTTTTCATCAGGAACTGCAGGCCCTTGGCATGCTTGTCGATAATGGCCTGCTTACGCTCCTGGACTTTGCTCCAGTTCAGTTTCGGAGTTCCTAAACCTTCGATGCCGAACTCCTCGGCTTCCTTAATGTGGTCGTAAATCTCGGCATTGAAGAGCAGCGACTTGGTCGGGATGCACCCGACGTGCAGGCAAGTGCCGCCAAGCTTCGCGTCCTTTTCGATGAGGGCAGTTTTCAGTCCAAATTGGCCGGCGCGGATCGCGGCCGTATAACCGGCCGGGCCGCTGCCGATGATGACAACGTCATAAATTGTGTCTGGCAAGTGAGTAGCTCCATTAGACAGATGCGTGAGAGCGCGTCAGGGAACCAAAGATTGTAAATCAGGCGCGCGGACGGGAAAAGATCAGTGAGGTTTCGTTCCCGTAAGTAGCGGTAGGAGGGTGAGAATGCCCAGCAGAAAAATCACTGCTCCAAAGCCACGAAACATCACAGTCATGATGCGGGTATTCCGGGCGCGCCACTCGGGTGTTGGAGGCGCGTTGAAGTTGGGGTGGCGTTCGCGCAGCCTGGTCGTCCACGCGTTATAGCGTCTGGAGAGCGCGCCGCCCCAAATGATTAAGGCAAGTCCGCCTGCGAAATCAACAATGCCGAAAAACAAGCCCATGCCTGCGTCAAAGTCTAGCGCACTTCACTCATCAGTGAGAGCAGATTCCCCTCGGTGTCGCGGAAGAAGCACATCCACAGTTCGTGGTCGGGCATGCGGGCGATCATGTGCGGCTCATCCTCGAACTTCGCTCCCGAAGTTTTCATACGTTCGTACGTTGAGCGCAGGTCTGGAACTTTGAAATAAATGATGGAACTTGGGTGATCGAATTCCGGCTTCTCGGCGATGTCGAGCATAAGGCGAATGCCGCCGCAGTCGAAAAAGACGAGGTTCCCTGCAGAAAAGAGATGTTTGAGGCAGAGAACGTCGCGATAGAAAGCCGTAGCGCGGGCGGCGTCTTTCATGTTGATTGCGATTTGGCCGATGGCAGTGATTTCGCTCATAAATCCTCCTTGCAATGCGAGGTCAATATAGTTAGCATAGCTAACTAATTTGAAGCAAGCGGAAAAAGACGAAATTCTTCGCGTAGCCGACCGGCTGCACTCGGCTTCCATCCACCTGCTGCGTCGTTTGCGGGTGCGCGACCGGGAGAGCGGCATTGGGCCGGCGCAACTCTCCGCGCTCTCCGTGCTGGTGTTTGGAGGCCCGAAATCACTGGCGCAACTGGCCGAGATTGAGCAGGTTAAGCCGCCCACGATGAGCCGCATCGTTGCCGGATTAGAGCGCTCCAAACTCGTAAAAAGCCAGGTCGAGAAAGACGACGCGCGTCGTATTCGCATCGTGCCAACGGCGAAGGGCGAGCAGGTGATGTGGGATGGCCGCAAGCGAAGAGTCGAGACACTGGCCGAATTAATTGAGAATCTGTCGGCCAACGATGTTCAGAAACTCGGCGAGATCGCCGAGAAGATGGATGCAATCAGCCGCAAACTCTAACCGAGGATCTTCGCCACATCTTTCGCAAAGTAAGTCAAGATGATCGACGCCCCGGCGCGCTGAATGCTTTGCAACGATTCCAGCATTACGCGATCGTGATCGATCCAGTTGTTCTGCGCGGCGGCCTTGATCATGGCGTATTCGCCGCTGACCTGGTAAGCGGCGAGCGGCACGTCGTAACGTCGGCGCGCTTCCGAGATGACGTCAAGATAGGGCATCGCCGGCTTCACCATAATCATGTCTGCGCCCTCTTCAAGGTCGAGTTCGATTTCGATCATGGCTTCGCGGAGGTTAGCGCCATCCATTTGGTAAGAGCGGCGATCGCCGAAGGCAGGGGCTGAGTCCGCGGCTTCTCGGAATGGCCCGTAGAAGCCGGAAGCAAACTTCGCCGCATAGGCCAAGATCGGGATGTTCTCGAAGCCTTCATCGTCGAGAGCGTCGCGAATGGCGGCGACCCGGCCGTCCATCATGTCGCTGGGGGCAATGATATCCATGCCCGCGCGAGCCTGCGAGACGGCGGTCTTGGCCAGGATATCGAGTGATTCGTCGTTAAGAATTTCGTATTCATCCACGCCGCTCATCTGCGCAGTGGACGCCGCGCCGACGGAGCGGTTGGTGGCGGTCTTCTGCACAATACCGCAATGCCCGTGCGACATGTATTCGCAGAGACAAACGTCGCCCATCAGCAGCAAGCCTGGCACTTCGCGCTTAATTACACGCGCCGCCTGCTGCACGATGCCATCTTCAGCCCATGCGCCGGTTGCCTGCTCGTCCTTGCTCTCCGGAAGTCCGAACAAAATGACCGACGGAATGCCGAGCGATTTGACCTCTTGTGCTTCCTTCACTGCCTCGTCTACCGACAGATTGAAGACTCCCGGCATGGAGCGGACTTCTTTGCGCACGCCCTCACCCGGGCACACGAATAGCGGGTAAACGAACCCGGCCGGCGATAGGCGGGTCTCGCGAACCAGCGAACGGAAAGCTTCATTCTTGCGGAGGCGACGGGGACGGCTGATGGGAAAGCTCATAACAGCTAAAGTCTACACCCGCAAAATGGGCAGAATTGCGCGAAAACCGCGGTAGGGCATGCCCCAAAAGCGGTATGCCAGCGTGTAACATAGCGTAGGAAAACCAACGGTTTATGATCCCTCGGCCACTCACCCACTCCAGTGCCCCGGTCCTGGAATTCGAAGCGTTTCGCGAGTTGTTGCGCGGCTATGCGCAATCGGAACTCGGGTCGGCACGCGTCCGCGAACTGGCGCCGTCGGCCGATCGGGAGTGGATCGAGCGAGAACAGCAACTCGCATCCGAGATTCGAGGGTACATTCGTGCTGCCGGGCGCTTCGACTTCGTCGGACTGACCGATGCGACCAAGTTGATTCAGAAAGCCCGCATCCGTGGTGCCGCACTGGAGATGGACGAAATTCGCACCATCCTGCTACTCGCGGAACGCGCAGCAGAGTGGCGCGAGATCTTGATTTCGCCTCCCGTGATGCGCGAGCCTTGGAAGGCCGTGGAAGATCTCTCGAGTTCGCTCGCGGATTTTCGAGAATTCCTGCGCTACTTCAGCAACAAATTACTTCCGGACGGATCGCTCGACGATCGCGCCTCAAGCGAGTTGCATCGTATTCGGCGCGAGATCGAGCGGCAGAAGCGACACATCCAGAGCTCGTTGCAATCGTTCCTGCGGAAGTTGTCCGATGAAGGCACGGCGCAGGAAGAGTTGATCACGATTCGCGGCGACCGCTTCGTTATCCCGGTAAAGGCGGAGCAGAAGCGACGTGTGAATGGCGTGGTACACGGCGCCAGTTCAAGCGGCCAGACGGTGTTCGTGGAGCCCATGGAGACGATCGAGCAAAACAACGACCTAGTGCGGTTGCTGGAAGAAGAGCAGGAAGAGATTCGGCGCATTCTTGCCGAGATGTCGCGACGAATCGGGGAGCAGTCGGAAAACCTGCTCTTTGCGCTCTACGTACTGGCTGAGTTGGAGCTTCAATTTGCGAAGGCGAAGTTCGCACAAGAGTATGAGTGCGTCGCGGTAAAGTTCCTGGCGGATGGCGGCGAGGATGTTCTGGTACTCGAGAAAGCGCGGCATCCGCTACTCGAGCGTAATTTGCGACCCAAGGGGATCGCGGTTGTGCCGATGGCTATGCACATGGATGCTCGGCACCGCCAGATCATCATTAGCGGCCCAAATACAGGTGGCAAGACGGTGTCGCTCAAGACTTTGGGCTTGCTCGCATTGATCGCGCAAGCAGGCGTACCAGTTCCTGCGGACAGAGCGGAACTGCCGATTTTCAGCAGTGTTTTCGCTGACATCGGCGATTACCAGTCCATCGAGCAAAACCTTTCGACATTCTCGGCACACGTCACGAACATCGATCTCATCTCGCACACCGCCGGAGCAGATTCCTTGGTGCTGCTGGATGAACTTGGCTCTGCAACGGACCCGGAGGAAGGCGCGGCACTCGCGGTCGCCATTGCCGACTACTTCCGCCAGATCGGGTGCTTAAGCGTGATCTCGACCCACCATACGTCATTGAAGGTATACGCGGCCAACACGGAGGGTGTGTTAAATGCCGCCGTCGGCTTCGATGAGCAGACGCTGCAGCCGACGTATGAGTTGCGTGTGGGAGTGCCGGGCGCCTCAGCGGGTATCAACATTGCGAAGCGACTCGGGCTCAATTCGACAATCATCGAAGCGTCGAAACGACAGCTTAGCAATCAGGCACAGGATGTTGCGAAGTTCCTCGACCGCCTGCATGCCGAGCTTCGCGCAGCTTCTGATGAGCGTGCCTCCATCAAGCGAACCGAAGAGGAACTGGTGCGCGAGCGCAAGCGGCTTGAGGCAGAAGGCCAAAAAGAGCAGCGCGAGAAAATCCGCGACCTCGAAAAGAAGCTCGACGGGCTGCTCCACGACTTTGAGTACCAAGCGCGCGAGATGGTGCAGGCGGTGCAGGACCGTGCCGCACAACAAAAGCTGTCGAAAGATGCGGAACGCCGGATTGCAAAAATGCGCCGTGAGTTCCGAGAGCAGTTCGACAACAGTGTAGTGGCTCACGCCACCGGCGCTGACCAAGGCGATCCGAATGCCCGGCCGGAACTCGTGAAACACGTCTCCGAGGGTGACCGCGTAAAGCTGCGCTCCATGGGCCGCGAAGGCAAGGTGATTAAGCGGCTGGGGGCTGACCTGTTCGAAGTGGAAATCGGCGTGATGAAGATGAAGGTGCCGCGCGAGGACATAGCGGAGGTTACTTCTCGGCCGAGCGCGAATCCAGTCGCAGCGGCGCGTGCAAAAGGTGTAAGTGTTTCGCTCGTGAGCGACGACCTATCGTCGCCGATCGAGTTGAACGTCATCGGTCAGAACGTAGATGATGCGACGCGCGAGGTTGAGCGTTTCCTCGACAAAGCGTTTCTTGCAGGCATGGTGCAGGTGCGAATTGTGCACGGCAGCGGCATGGGGATCCTCCGCCGGGCGCTACGGACCTACCTCAAGCATCATCCGCACGTGTCGAACGTTGTCGAGCCTCCGCAGCAAGAGGGCGGGAACGGCGCCACGGTCGTCGAACTCAAGGTTTAGCCGCGTCGATCTACTCAATGATCCTTGTCACAATTGCGTGTGACGGCTGAACATTCTTCATACAAAAGTGTGACAGTCAGCAGGGAGTCCTGCCTGAAACAATCTACGCAGTATGGGTACTCGTCTTCCAGTCATCATTCAAGGCGGTATGGGCGCTGGCGTTTCAGGTTGGCGCCTGGCGCGCGCAGTTTCTTCCAAAGGACAACTTGGCGTGGTTTCCGGCACAGCCCTGGATGTGCTCATGGCACGCCGTCTGCAGGACGGTGATCAGGGCGGACATGTCCGCTTCGCTCTGAAGCATTTTCCGTCGCAGGAGATCGCGGCGCGAATCATTGACCGACACTTCATCGAAGGCGGGAAAGCTCCTGATGCGCCATACAAGCCTGTCCCAATGCATTCGCCGCGACCGAACAGTGAGCTCATTCAGCTGACGATCGCAGCGAACTTTGTAGAAATCTTCCTCGCGCGACACGGACATAAAAACCCTGTTGGCATCAACTACCTCGAAAAGCTGCAACTGCCGCACCTTCCTTCCATTTACGGAGCGATGCTCGCCGGCGTTGAGTACATTCTGATGGGCGCGGGAATCCCGCTGAAAATCCCCGGCGTGCTCGACGCCTTCGTGAATCATGGAGCAGCGGAGTATCCGCTGGCCGTCGCAGGTGCACAGGACGGTGACGATTTCAAAGCGACGTTTGATCCTCGCGAGTATCTCGACATCGACTTGCCGCCACTCACGCGACCGAAGTTCCTGCCAATTATTGCTTCCAACGTGCTCGCTCTCACGTTGATGAAGAAGGCGAACGGGCGTGTGGATGGATTCATCGTTGAAGGTCCCACTGCAGGCGGGCATAACGCGCCTCCGCGCGGGAAAATGCAATTTGACGCCGATGGCGAAGTCATCTACGGCGAACGCGATGCTGTTGATCTCGAGAAACTCCGCGCTCTTGGCCTGCCGTTCTGGCTAGCGGGCGGATACGGTTCGCCAGAGAAGCTGGAAGAAGCATTAGAGAACGGAGCCACGGGCGTCCAGGTCGGCACTCCGTTTGCATTGACCGACGAATCGGACTTGGAACCTGTGAGCAAGCGCGAACTTCTCCGCCAGGTTAGGGAGGGTACCGCGCAGGTGCGCACGGACGTCACCGCTTCGCCTACGGGCTTTCCCTTCAAAGTTGCGCAACTGTCGAATTCACAAACCAACACGGCAATTTACGAAGCGCGCGAACGCATCTGTGACCTCGGCTTTCTACGCGAAGGCTATCGCACGCTCACAGGAACGCTGGACTATCGCTGTGCCGCGGAACCGGAATACGTGTTCCTTGCAAAAGGTGGCGACATAGAACAGACGAAGGGCCGTAAGTGCCTTTGCAACGCGTTGGTAGCGAACATCGGAAAACCACAACTGCGTGCGGAAGGCCGTCTTGAGCCAACCCTGATCACCATGGGCAACGACCTCGTAGGAATCGGCAGATTCCTGCGTCCAGACCACGAAGGCTATTCGGCGGCTGACGTGATTCAGCACTTACTAACGGGCGTAGCGGCAGAGGCTATCGCTTAGTTTTCCACCGCTCTCCGCGTCAGAATCAGGATTTCCGCAGGTTTTCCACAGTGCGTGGCAGTCCATCTTTGCGTAACGCCGCGCCTTAAGCGCACACTCAAGTCCGTGGCCAATCCCGGCGATTTTGCATACGACTTGAAACAGCAGGCGGACATCGTTCGCGTGATCGGCGAATACGTCCAGCTGCGCAAGGCCGGGGCGCAGAATTACGCGGGCCTGTGCCCATTCCACAACGAAAAGTCACCGTCATTTTCCGTACATCAATCGCGCCAGTTCTTTCACTGTTTTGGCTGCGGAGCTTCGGGCGACGTCTTCACCTTCATTCAGAAAATTGAGAACATTACGTTCCCGGAAGCGGTTCGCTCGATCGCCCAAAAGCTTGGTGTGCCGATGCCGAAAGTGGAGTACGCATCGCCGCAGGAAGCGCGCGAAGCCAAGATGCGCGGCGCGCTTCTCGACGCCAACGAATTGGCATGTGCGTGGTTCCAGGAGCAACTTCGCAAGCCGGATGCGGCGCATGCGCGTGAGTATCTGAAGTCGCGCGGATTGGATGCGGAGACGGTCGAAAAGTTCCGCATCGGATTTGCGCCGGAGTCAGGCTTCCTGCTGCGCGACCGCATGAAAGGCGAGTTCAACGAAGAGATCCTGCGAGAGTCCGGCCTGTTCTCATGGAAGGAAGATGCGACTCGCGATTCTGAGTCCGCGAAGAGCGCACCGTCTGCTCTCTACGCCAAGTTTCGCAACCGCATCATGTTTCCCATCCGCAACGAACAGGGAAAAGTGATTGCGTTCACCGGACGCACGCTTGCGACGGACGAAAAGTCCGGACCGAAATATCTGAACTCGCCGGAGACGGCGATTTATTCGAAGTCGCGGGTGTTGTTCAATCTCAATCTCGCGAAGGAAGCCATCCGCGGATCGAAAGACGCGCCCGGCCTGGGCTACGCCATTCTCGTCGAGGGTCAGATGGATTGCATCTCGCTCTATCGCGAGGACGTCCACAACGTGATTGCCACCTCCGGCACGGCGTTCACGGAATTCCAGGCGAAACTGCTCGGTCGCTTTACCAAACAAGTCGTTGTCAACTTCGATCCCGATACCGCTGGCGCCGCGGCCGCCGAGCGGTCCCTCGCGCTCCTCGTCAGCGAGGATTTCCAAATTCGCGTACTCACTCTGGAGCCGGGTTTCGATCCCGATTTGTATATTCGCAAAAAAGGCCGTGAGGCCTATGCGTACGCACTGAAGCATTCGCAGAAATATTTCGATTACCTGATCGATCGTGCGCGCAAGCAGTATCCAACCGGAACTCCGGAAGGGAAGCTGAAGGCGGTGAACTATCTCCTACCGCACATCCAGCGGCTATCGAGCAAGCTCGTGCGCGACGAAATCGCGATGGACATTGCGCACAAATTGCAAATTGATTCGACGGTGCTGAAAGAAGAACTGCGCCACGTCGCCGGCAGTCGCACCGCGACTTCTGTGAAAGCCTCCGCGGCTCCGCAGATCACCCCGATCGAGAAGATGCTGATCCGGGCGTTGGCATCCTCGAACCAACTCGCAAAGGATCCCGTTTCCTCCCGTGAAGGCCAGGACCTCGACTTCGAGGCGGCGCGGCAGGTGCACTACGTCCTCGCGAACGAAACTCTTCACGCCGGTCTTCAAACGGAGCGGCTCATTGCAGCACTCCTGAAGGCGGTAGAAGACGGGAGCGATCCCATGACGCTGCCTCTCGGCGAAGGCGATCGCCGCACCCTCGCGACGATCCTCATGGGCGACACCGAGACGCTCACTCCTGAGGCAATGGAGGGTGCATTTGCGTCCCTGAGATTGCGCCGAATGAAAGCACGCCGCTCCGATTTGGTTGTCGAAATCACTGCCGCGGAGCGCAAAGGAGACTCCGCCGCGCTCGGCCGCCTTTCCTTGGAAAAAATGCAATTGGATCGGGAGATCAGGGAGTTGGACGAGGAATCGGGGTAGCTGCCAAGTCCCCGTTTCGCGTTGAGTTCAGATCGGAACCGATTTCCGGACCGCAACGCTAAGTTATTGATTTTTCTACCGAAACTTTCTCTCCGGCTCCGCCATCTAATCCTCAGGCCGCCATTCGTCGAGCGGCAAAGTGCCGCCATTCCCATTTAGTTCTGGGAGAAGGATGGGGTCTCTGATAAAATACGTAAGTTTCTGCTGTGCCGATACTTCCGGACTAAATTCCCCGAACCAACGAGCTGCGTTCGAGTGCGGAATCCGGAGATCGCCCCGCCGCAGGTTCCAGTATCAGCCGCGTCCGTTCCAGGACGCAAGCGAAGGGTTTTGCATTGGCTCTCGACGACAAGTACGACGATATCAAAAAACTGATTGATACCGGCAAGGAAAAGGGTTACCTGACGTACAGCGAGGTGAATGATCTCATCCCGCACGACGTTCACTCGCCCGACGATCTTGATGATCTCCTGACGACGATCGGTACGCAAGGCATTGACGTTCTCGAAGGTCCGGGAAAACTTCCCTCCGCCGCAGTTCTCGACAAGCGCTATGACGATGTCGAGGCCGGCGAAGAGGAGATGGAACTCGACCTCACTCCGGGAGCGCTCGAAAAGACGAATGACCCCGTGCGCATGTATTTGCGCGAAATGGGCACGGTACCGCTGCTGACACGTGAAGGCGAAGTTGAAATCGCCAAGCGTATCGAGCGCGGACAACTTCGCGTATTAAAAGCAATCTCGCGTTCTCCCATCGTCATTCGCGACATCATCGCGATTGGCGAAGACCTGAAGCGCGGCGTGCGCAGCATCAAGGAAATCGTGATCTTCGATGAAGAAGAAATCACGGATGAAGTCCTTGCTGCTCGCCTGAAAGACACCACCGGGCGCATCGATGAGCTGAACAAGCACTACAAGAAGAGTTCCCAGCTCGAGCAGAAGCTTGAAGAGATTGCTCCCGGCGGCGTTAAGGAAATCAAGGACAAGAAAAAAGCACGCGACGTGCGCAAGGTCCGTTGGACGCTGGGCCGCGAATTGGTCTCGATCTCGCGCATCATTCGCAAGATCAACTTCACCAACGTCGAACGCAAGCGCTTGATCGATCGCGTGAGCAAGACGGTCGAGAACCTGCGCATTCTCGAGCGCCAGGTTTCGCATCTCGAGCATCGTGCCAACGAAACGCGTTCGGAAGAGACGAAGAAAGAGCTCAAGAAGCAGAGCCGCACCCTTAAGGGCGACCTGGAGCGCATGGAGCAGGAGGCTGGCGTTTCCATCGCCGAGCTGAAGCGTACCCAGCGCGAAATTATCCAGGGAGACATGGATGCCGAGCAGGCGAAGAAGGAGCTCATCGAAGCTAACCTTCGACTCGTCGTCTCGATCGCGAAGAAGTACACCAACCGCGGACTCCAGTTCCTCGACCTCATCCAGGAAGGCAACATCGGCCTGATGAAAGCCGTGGACAAGTTCGAGTACCGCCGTGGCTACAAGTTCTCAACGTACGCCACGTGGTGGATTCGCCAGGCCATTACACGCGCGATTGCCGATCAGGCCCGCACCATCCGTATTCCGGTGCACATGATCGAAACCATCAACAAGCTCATCCGCACCTCGCGTCAACTGGTGCAGGAACTTGGGCGTGAACCGAGCAGCGAAGAAATCGCCAAGCGGATGGATATCCCCGTGGCGAAGGTCCGCAAAGTGCTGAAGATCGCACAGGAACCGATCTCGCTCGAAACACCGATCGGCGAAGAGGAAGATTCACACCTTGGCGATTTCATCGAGGACCGCTCGATGGTTTCGCCGGCCGAGGCCGTCATCAACGTGAACCTCAAGGACCAGACAGCCCAGGTCCTGCGCACGCTCACCGCGCGCGAAGAAAAGGTCATCAAGATGCGGTTCGGACTCGAAGACGGTTCAGAGCACACGCTCGAGGAAGTCGGCCAGTCGTTCGCCGTTACACGCGAACGCATCCGCCAAATCGAGGCGAAGGCGTTGCGCAAGCTGCGTCATCCGTCACGCTCGCGGAAGCTGCGGGCATTTCTCGATGGAGTGCGCGACTAGCTGAAATGTTTTGTAAATGCCCGGGCGAAAATGCCCGGGTTTTTCCATTTGGCACGAATCCCGTTGTCCGTTTGGGCATCCAACGCAAGGTGACCAACGTAAGCATGGGATTTATCCAGCTACAAACGCCACCCCCTTGCATTCATGCCGTAGAATAGGCCGATCAAGATGGACGCAGAGCCGATCAAAATGGATGTCGAAAAGACGATTACCGATATCGAAAAGCTGGAAGAGATCCACGCGCTGCCCGATACGCGCCCGATCACGATGAGCGACCGCGAAGTCGCCAACCGTATCCACGACGAGATCTACGCCAACAATCCATGGTTCAAGTTGTGGCAGCATTTTGGTGTCTCCAGCCGCACCGATCCGCCTTCGCTGAACCTGCCGCAACGCTAAGCTCGCAGCAAAATTCTGCACTAAGTGCTTTTCTCCCATGCTCTCGACCCGTGCCCTGTCGTACCATAAAGATTCACTTTGAACGCAGGTCCCCCACGAATGAAAGAGTTCTACATCTGTAATTGCGTCCAGCAGGAAAACAAAGTCATCACCTCGCAGTTCGTCGTTGTCTCCAAACAGATCAAGGCGAAGAAGAACGGTGAGCCCTACCTCGCGCTCACCTTGGGCGACCGTTCCGGTTCGGTGGACGCGAAGATGTGGGACAACGTCGAGGAGTTCCTCAACGCCTTCGAGCAGGATGACTTCGTCAAAGTGAAGGGGCTCATCAACAAGTACAACAACCGCTGGCAGCTCACCATTCACAAAATCCGCAAGATGGGCGATAGCGAAGTCGATTTCTCCGATTACTTGCCGAAGACATCCAAGGACATCGATCAGCTCTGGGCGAAGCTCGGCGAATTTGTCGAGACCATGCAGCAACCGCAGCTCAAGCAGTTGCTAAAGCTGTTCATGGCAGACGAGGAAATTTCGAAAGCCTATCGCGACGCACCCGCCGCCAAGACGCTGCATCATGCCTACATCGGTGGCTTGCTCGATCACGTCGTGTCATTGTTCTCGAGCTGCGATCTCATCGTGCGCAATTATCCGATGGTGAATCGCGACCTGCTCTTCACCGGCGTCTTCCTGCACGACATCGGCAAGATCCACGAGCTCACCTACGCGCGTTCGTTCGGCTACTCTACCGCCGGCCAGCTGCTCGGGCACATGATCATTGAGCTCGAAATGTTGCAAAAGAAGCTCGCGCTCATTCCAGATTTTCCGCCCGAACTGAAGATCCTGATCGAGCACCTCATCATCAGCCATCACGGCGAATACGAGTTCGGATCGCCGAAGCTGCCGATGTTCCCCGAGGCCCTCATGCTCCACTACATGGACGACCTCGATTCCAAAATGGAAGCCATGCGTGCGCAGTTCGAGCGTGAATCCGAGAACGAAAGCCCGTGGACGAGCTATAACAGTTCGCTCGCGCGCCCATTGCTTAACTCACGAAAGTTCCTCGAGAAGCCCAATCCGGTTGAAGAACCCGAGCCTGCGCCCGAAGAAAAGCCAGAGTTCGAGACAGAAACAATGGCCGCTACGGCCGCTGCGACTGAACCGGATAGCGTCTCTCAGAAGAGCCTGCTCGATCTCCAGTCACACTTTGCCGCAAAGAAGAATTCCATCTAGCTCGGCGGTCATGTCCGCCTGTGCGTTGCAACATACTTTGAGCATCTGGTAGAAAGGTGCCAACGCGTCCCTTTGCTCAATTGTTTCGCGATACGCAACAATTCAGGAGGGTTTTGAATGAGATCCAGGGTTCTCTCCCTAGCGTTGGCCACGTGTGTCTTGGCGTGGGGCGCAGGATGCAGCAAGAAGCCGGCGGACAATACAACCACCACAGCAAACCAGCAGGCAGGTCAGTCGGCTCCCGATAATTCTTCGCAGTCGCCTTCGGCGACACCCGGTTCACCCGCAGGCGGAACGGCTGCAGGAAACGCAGCGTCGGGTGGTGGCTCGAATGCCGGTGCGGGTTCCACCGCCGCTCAGCAATCGCCTGCACAACCCGCGGCGCCGCAGGTCATCACCATCCCGCAGGGCACAATCGTGAGCGTGCACGTCGGCCAGACCATCACCTCCAAGCACAGCCACTCCGGTGACCAGTTCACCGCAACTCTTGCAGAGCCCATTGTTGTCGGCAACCAGACCGTCGCCGATACCGGTGCGGAAGCCACTGGCACGGTTGTCGAAGCCGTGCCGCTCGGCAAATTCAAGGGCGGCGCTAAGCTCCGTCTTTCACTGGATGCAATCACCATGCACGGTCAGCGTTATCCCGTGCATACCTCATCTGTCGAACACACCAAGAAGGGCAAGGGCAAACGCACCGCCGGCATGATCGGTGGTGGAGCTGGCTTGGGCGCAATCATCGGAGGCATCGCCGGTGGCGGCAAAGGCGCGGCGATCGGCGCTCTCGCCGGTGGCGGCGCTGGCACAGCCGGAGCAGCCTTCACCGGCAATAAGGACCTCACAATTCCCGCAGAAACCGTTCTGAGTTTTAAGTTGCTCCAGTCGGTGGACGTGCAGTAGGTTCCGTTTTCGCAAGAAAGCCTGGCTGAGTGGCCGGGCTTTTTGCTGCGCGTAAAATCATGCGCATGGCCCTTAACTTCGACGAGTTCGAATTCCTCTCCTTCGATTGCTACGGCACTCTGATCAACTGGGAGAAGGGAATTCTCGGCGTACTCCAGCCAATCCTCCAATCACACGCCGTCGTATTGAGTGACGACGCGGCCCTCGCGGTCTATGGCGAGATCGAACCGAAGCTACAGCGCCCGTACCGGCGCTATCGCGATGTCCTGCGCGACGTCGTCCGCGAGTTCGGCAAGCGCACCGGATTCGTTGCGACGGAAGAGGAGATGGATTCGCTGCCCCAATCTCTTAAGGATTGGCATCCCTATGAAGACACGGTTGCAGCGCTCGGTCGGCTGAAGAAGAAATATAAGCTGGTCATACTTTCAAATATCGATGACCATCTATTTGCCGCCAGCGCCAAGCATCTGCAAGTGAAGTTCGATGCCGTGATCACCGCGGAGCAGGTGAAATCCTACAAGCCCGACCACGCCCATTGGATCGAGATGCTGCATCGCTGCAAGACGGTGCCGCAGCGCGTGCTGCACGTCGGACAAAGCATCTATCACGATGTTGTGCCCGGCAAGGCCATGGGATTCAAGACCATATGGGTACACCGCGCTCCCGGCTATGGAGCGACGCGTCCCGCCCACGAGGAGCCCGATCTCGAGGTAAAAAGCTTGAAAGAATTAGCAGATCTCGCCGGAGCCTGATTACGCCGCGATTTTCGTTCGGCTGGTAAAGGCTTCCACGGCCTCGCGTAGCTGCCGCGCCGACACATCCTCAATTTGAACGATGTCGTTCAGCACGTTGCTCACATCCACCGCCAGCAAGTTGTCCTGGATCGCTCGCAGCAGCAGGCGGTGCAGCACACCGTACTCTGAAATGAGAAATGGCAACTTAAAGCCCTGCTTCCGCCGCGTTCGTCCGTGTTCCGCGGAACGCCCTAGGCGCGATGTAGGTGCGCTGCCGCCTTCCAGCGTACCGATCAGTTCCCCCACCAACATGGGAACGCTGTCGATGAGTTCCTGGTCATCGAGTTCCAGCGCCGCAACTTCTTTCAGCTTGCGCATCTCGTCCACGAAGTCGTGCACGATATCTCCTGAGCTCTCGCGCAGGATTGTTGCTACCGGTTTCTTCGGCATCGGACGATGCGGCTCTCGATGTCGCAGCTTGTCCTCGATCACTTGTACGAGATCTTCTATGTTCGCTGGTTTTACCGCGTAGTCATCCACTTGGCTTCGGATCGCTTCCAGCGCCGTTTCGAACGCCGGATAGCCGGTGAGGATGATCGTGACCGCTTCCGGCTGTGTCCGCCGCATGGCGCTTACGACGGTGAACCCATCGCCAGGCATACCGATGTTCAAATCAGCGATAAGAACCTCGAAGCGGTCTTCGTTGATTGCAGTCAGCGCGTCCGTCACGCTGCCTTCGGTGCGAACGTCGAACCCGTGCATCTGGAGAATGGCCGGGAGGGTCAGACGAATGCTCGCCTCGTCGTCCACGAAGAGAATTCGCGCTTTAGACATACCCGGCTCCCGTACCGCCAAATCAGACCGGTCTACTGGTTGACTGGAATCTTGATGATCTTCTTTTGGATCGCGTAGGTCACCAGTTGCGCCTTGTTGTGAATATCGAGTTTGCGCATCAGGTTGAACTTGTGCGCTTCCACGGTCTTCACACTGAGGCCCAACAGTACCGCGATCTCCTTCACTGAGTTGCCTTCTGCAAGCAGCTTGAGAATCTCGCGCTCGCGCGGGGTAAGAGTAGAGATGCGAGGCCGCAGCTTGGCATCGCGCACTCGCGCGCGGAAGTCTTCCACCAGCTTGCCAAGCACTTGCGAGCTAAGGTACTTGCCGCCTTTGTACACGTCGCGAACTGCGGTCACGAGTTGTGGAGCTGGCGTGTCCTTCAGCACATATCCGGCAGCGCCAACTTCCAGGCACTGCACCAGGTAGTCTTCGTCCTCATACATGGTGAGAAAGAGGATTTTTGTCTCCGGACGGTTCTTCTTGATATGTCGCGCCGCTTCGAACGAAGAAAGTCCGGGCATGCCGATGTCCATCAGGACCACGTCGGGGCGGAGTTCGCGGGCTTTTTCCACCGCGTCGCCGGCGTCCGGCGATTCGCCAACCACTTCAAAGTCGCTTTCGCCTTCCAGCAAACGGCGTACGCCCTGCCGGAACAGCGTGTGATCGTCAACCAGCAAACAGCGCATTTTTGCCATTTCCCACCTTCTGAACCCTGACTAATTCGCACCCTTCGCGTGTACTTCTCCGGAGCCCGGAACTAAGGTCAACCCGCGGTCGTGCCAATCACCCGCCGACGCCGCCGGTACCGTGACTTCAATACGAGTCCCAGCGCCTTCGTCGTTACGCGATGCAGGCCCGACCTTCAATGTTCCTTCCAGCGTCGTTATCCGCTCACGCATGCCGGCAAGTCCAAAAGAACGCCGGCCCGGGTTCGGTTTCTGGGATTGCTTAATACCAACCCCATCATCTTCGATGCACAATTTGACTAAGCCGCCATCCCTGCGAAGCTGGATCGTTACGGTAGTCGCGTGCGCATGCTTGGCAACGTTGTGAAGTGCTTCCTGTACAACACGATAGACCGCTGTCTCCGTGACCGGAGAAAGCCGCCCAACGTTATCGCCTACCGATACTTTTGCCTTCACCCCGGCACTCTTGGCCAAATCCTTGGCCTCCTTGCGGATGGCCGCAATCAACCCGAGTTCCTGGAGTACCAATGGTGAGAGTCTCCCGATAATTCGCCGGATGCCCTCTATGGTTCGATCCACAACCTCCAGCGTCTCGTGAATCTTCGTCTTCGCGGTCCGCGTAGTGACCGTCGCCTCCAGCATCCCGAGATACAGACGGATCACCATCAGCGCCTGGCCAGTCTCATCATGCAGTTCGCGGCTAATGCGTTTGCGTTCTTCTTCCTGCGCGCGCAACAGATATCCCGAGAGTTCCGCGATCCTAGCCTCGCGCTCACGCAACGCCTCGGTCATACCAGCGCGCTGAATCGCCAGCGCCGACCTATCCGCTATCGCCCGCAACAATTCATGCTCAGTTGGTAGCCAGACATAGGGCTTCGCGAAGCCGATCAGCATTACGCCGATGACTTTTTCCCCTGCCTTCAGCGGCACTCCCCAAAGCGCTTGTGCCTTATCGCGGCAAAACGGGTTCAATCTCCCATGCGATTCCGTGATGTCTGGCAGGATCCCAGGCTCACCGGTCTGTGCGATGTGCCCGCTGAATCCGTGCCCAAATTCGATTTCCAGGTTCTCAATCTCATCTCCGAAGCCTACGTTCGCCCTAGCGCGCAGTACTGGCGCATCAGCGTCGCGGAGCAGGATCACGCCGAGGGAGGCACGAAATGATTCCGTCGTCACCTGCAGCACTCGATTTAGTAAAGCGCTCAAGTTTGGCGCTGTGAGTTCGGCGTCGAGTACCGCGAGCAGGGTTGCTGCCTCGGCTTTCTGCGCGTCGAAATAGGCGTTCGAAACCGCGACGTAGGTCGCCGACGAAAACCGGTCCAATGCTGCGATCACCTCGCCCAGTCGCTCGACCTCGAACATCTGGTGAACATACGGGTCGAGCAATTCGAGATAGATGTCCAGCGCCTGCGACACCACCCGGATGTCCACCTGCAGCTTTGCGAGCCGCTTGCCGTAGTAGCTGGTGTTCTCCTCAAACGTATGGATGTTGTCGTGGCAGAACAGCCGGAACCCTGTGCCGATTGTCAGTCGCTCCAGTGCCGCCATTGCCCGCCCATCGAGCTGGAACTCCGCGAACATGCGGTTGCGCCAGTTTGTGCGAATGGCCGAGAAGTGCGGCTGCAGCGCCTTCGACACCTCATTAACGACAGCGCGTTGCGATTCCTTGATGGGCAGTAACGCGGGCATCCGGACTCCTAGACCCTGTACGTGTTGATGCGCTGGAAGTTACAGGAGGATGGATAACCACCTAATTACTAGCAGGACGAAGCGTGGCATGTCGTATTCTAGCCCGAAACCCTACTCTGTAAGGCGAATCCCTCATGAAAAGTTTATAGAATAGTAAATTCAGAGTCTCTGGATTGGGCTCAGCGCCTCCATACTTTACAATCATTAATTCCCATGTTGCGCTTCCAGACAGCAGGAGAGTCTCACGGCGAGGCACTCGTCGCCACCCTCACCGGAGTACCGGCGGGGTTGCCGATTGACCAGGCATTCCTTGATCGCGAGCTTTGGCGCCGGCAACAAGGTTTCGGCCGTGGTGGCCGCATGAAGATCGAGCGCGACACCGCCCACATCCTCTCCGGTGTGCACCATGGCAAAACCATCGGCTCGCCCATCGCTATCCTCATCCGGAACAACGATTGGAAGAACTGGCAGGAATCGCTGCCGGTGGAAGAAGGCGATTCGGCGAAGCACAAGCCAGTAAAGTCGCCGCGTCCCGGACATGCCGACCTCGCTGGTGCTCTGAAGTACAACTTCCCGGAAGCGCGATACGTGCTGGAACGCGCTTCCGCTCGTGAAACTACAGCCCGAGTTGCTGCTGGCGCAATCGCCAAGCTGCTCCTCCGCCAGATTGGCGCTGATGTCCTGAGCCATGTCATCGCCGTCGGTACCGCTCGTCTGGAGAACACCGAAGTCCAGTGGGAGAAACTCGTCGAGCTCGCACAGCGCGACAACGTTCTGTTGGGATGCGTGGACCCTGAAGCCGAGCAGCGCATGAAGGAGCAGGTTGACCAGGTGCTCCGCACTGGCGATACCGTCGGCGGAGTCTTCGAGGTCGTAGCCCATAATCTTCCTCCGGGACTCGGAACCTACGTCGAGTGGGACCGTCGTCTCGACGGACTGCTCGCGATGGCCGTCATGTCGCTGCAAGCAGTCAAAGCCGTGGAGATCGGCGAAGGCGTGAGTGTTGCCGCAACCTTCGGTTCCGGTGCGCAGGACGAGATTGGATACGAGCGCGAGCACGAGAGTAAGTTCACCGGCTTTACCCGGACGTCGAACCATGCTGGTGGCATCGAAGGCGGTGTATCGAACGGCCAAGACATTCTGGTGCGCGGATACCTGAAACCGATCTCGACGTTGCGTCGTCCGCTCGGCTCGGTGGACTTCGCGACGCGCGAGCCACTGAAGGCAGCCTACGAGCGCTCCGATGTTTGCGTAGTTCCCGCCGCGGGAATTGCCGCAGAAGCTATGGTCGCCATCACGCTTGCCGGTTGCGCGCTCGAAAAGTTTGGCGGAGACTCCCTTGTAGAATTCAAACGTAACTACGAAGGGTATTGCCAACAATTGCAGAGTTTCTGATACAGAAGAAATGACCTATCCCATCGTAAAACTTGGCGACCCCGTGCTGGAGCGCCCCGCCGCAGCGGTCACGGAATTTGACGACGGCTTAAAAAAACTCGTCGAAGACATGTTCGAATCCATGTATGACGCGCATGGCGTCGGTCTCGCTGCCCCCCAGATCGGCATTGGCAAGCGCATCGCCGTCGTGGACGTCACTTTCAAGGAAGATCCCAACGCCAAGCTGGTGCTCATCAATCCGGAGATCATCCTCACCGACGGCCGCCAGACCTCGCAGGAAGGCTGCCTCAGCATCCCCGATTTCCGTGAGAAGGTCACTCGCGCCCGCCGCGTTACGGTGAAAGCGCAGGACCTCACCGGCAAATGGTTCGAGCACACTGGCGAAGACCTGCTCGCGCGCGCCTTCCTCCACGAAACCGATCATCTCAACGGCAAGCTCTACATCTCGCACGTCTCGGCATTGAAGCGCGATCTGATCAAGCGCAAAGTAAAAAAGCTGATCAAAGCCGGCGAGTGGCACTAAGCCAGTCCTCCCACGAATCCGGGTGCCCCGTCCTTATCGCGTAGCGACAGGGCGGGGACTCTCTCCTTTGTCTACACAATCCCACTCCTGAAACTTCACACATCTTTACCGCGCCACCCGCGAGCCTCTGGACTAGAATCGCGTCCGAGAGGCACGATCATGAAACTCCGCCTGCTTGTCGTGCTATGCGTGCTCACGTCGATTATGAGTGCGCAGAATTTCCCGATGGAGGCGAAGGTCTCCAGTCTGCAGTTCCACACGGCGCGCACGAGTGATGACGCCCTCGCTACCGCGCTAGAGATCATGTTCCGCAATCGCGCCGTTTGTTGTAGCAAAGAGTCGTCGCTCGTAGACGTAGTCGCGCGCGCGAATCCCGCCAACTTGCAAGACGTCGCAACCAAACTGCAAGGACGCCACGTGCTCGGCGATGGCCGCCCCATCCAGGTCAGCGCAACCTTTTATCCCACGACCCCGACCAACGGATCCTTGCCGGCAAGCAGCTACATACTTTCCACGTTGCTGTCCGATCATCCGCTGTTGATGCAATGGAAAGGAAAGCTCTACGTTGTCCACGGCGCCAACTACACTCAGCAGGTCATCAACTCCGATAGTGTACGGAGCGCTCTCGACATCATCGACACGCTTTTCCTATTCGAGCCAGTCACCGGTGAGCAAACCACGTTCAATCGTGTAAGCGACAACTGGAACGAAGTGCAGGGCGTGCTCGCAGTCTCCGCAACGTGGAGCAGCAGCTAAAACCTACGTCTCTCCACTCCCCTTGCACTTCTACAACAGTTGGGTATATCTTCTTGTAGAAGCGATAGGGGAACTTCATGCCATCTCGATCCATTGATCTTCCGCAAGGCACGCTGGACCTGCTCATCCTCCGCACTCTCTCGCTGGAACCGCTTCACGGCTGGGCCGTTTCCGAACGCATCCAGCAGATCTCCAGCGACGTCTTGCAGGTGCAGCAGGGCTCGCTTTATCCGGCGTTGCACCGCCTGGAGCGTCGAGGCTGGATCAAGGCTCGCTGGGGTACATCCGAGAACAATCGCAAAGCTAAGTTCTACGAACTCACCAAGGCCGGACGCCGCCAACTTGAGATCGAACAGGACGCCTGGGCGAAGCTGACCGCAGCCGTGAGCCAGGTCCTCGGAACTGCATAGGAGGTGTCGCGTGTTTCTGAATGACATGCTCTTCCGGCTGCGCGCGCTTTTCCGTCGCAATGCCGGCGATAGGGAACTCGATGACGAGTTGCGCTTCCACCTCGAACGACAGACCGCGAAATATGTAAAGTCGGGAATGAGCGAAGCCGAAGCTGCGCGTCGTGCCCGGCTGGAGTTTGGCGGACTCGATCAGGTCAAAGAAGAGTGTCACGAAGCGCGCGGCATCAGCTTCATCGAGACGCTGCTCCAGGACACGCGTTACGCCATTCGCACTCTGCTCCGTGCACCCGCGTTTACCGCTTGCGCCGTCCTGACGCTGGCCCTCGGCATCGGCGCCAACACGGCGATCTTCAGCGTAGTCAATAGTGTTTTGCTCAATCCGCTCGGATACCCCGATCCGCAGGAACTGCTGGCGGCCCGTCAGAATGAAGCGCTCGCGAATCTAGCGGACATGCAGCGTCAGACCCACGCTTTTTCCAGCAGCGGCGGCGTCAACATCAATCCCATGGACTTCACCGGCCAAGGTGAGCCCGTGCGCATTCACGCCGCCTTTGTGGATGCCGGCCTCTTCCCAACCCTCGGCGTCCAGCCCATGTTGGGCCGTTGGATCTCACCCGATGAAGATGTGAAAGGCGGTCCACGGAACGCCGTGGTGAGCTACGCGTTCTGGCGCGACTTCCTCGGTAGCGACCCGCATGTCCTGGGCAAGACGATCGGACTCGGCGGCAGCAGTTACGCCGTCATCGGCGTGATGCCCAAAGATTTCACCCTGCCGAAAGAATTAGCCGATGTCTTCCTCTCGTTGTGGGTCGCGTACCCCGAGGCTGCTCCCGAGCGCGGCGTCCACTTCCTGCACACTTACTGGCGACTAAAGCCCGGCGTCACCATCCAGCAGGCGCAAGCCGAAATCACCCAGGCCGACCACCGTCTCGCCGAGGCTTTCCCCGACACCGAAAAAGAACGCGGCACCGTTCTCGTGCCGCTGCACGAGTCGCTCGTAGGCGACGTCCGCCCCGCGTTGCTGGTTCTGTTCGGAGCAGTTGGCCTTGTGCTGCTGATTGCCTGCGCGAACTTCGCAATGCTGCTGATGGCCCGTGCTGTGTCGCGTCAGCGTGAGCTGATGATCCGCGCCTCGCTGGGCGCGCGCAACAGTCGCCTGATTCGCCAGCGCCTCACCGAGAGCACGCTGTTGGCGCTCGTCGGCGGAGCTGCCGGCCTGGTGGTTGCGAAACTCGGCGCAACGGTGTTGCTCGCCATGAAACCCGCGGCACTCCGTCACTTCGGCGCCATTCACATGGACGCCCGCGTCTTCCTCTTCGTCTTCGCCGTCTCGCTGCTCACCGGCCTCGTCTTCGGACTCATGCCGGCCTGGTCCTCATCGCGCGGAGATATTTCTGAAGCCCTGCGCGAGAACGCTCGCACCGCCACGGCTTCGCGCAGTCCGTTGCGCAGTTTCCTGGTCACCGCGGAACTCGCGCTGGCGCTCATTCTGCTGGCTGGCGCGGGATTGCTGATCAAAGGCTTCCTCCGCTTGCGGTCGGTAGATCCCGGATTCAATCCGTCGAACGTTATGACGATGTACCTTCAGCTGCCGGGCACGCGCTATCCCAAGATTCCGTCGCAGAACGTTTTCCGCCGTGAGTTGCTTGCGCGAATCAACGCCTTCCCCGGTGTCGAGGCCGCGATGATCACCGATCTCCCCTTGGCAGGAAATTATGTCGCTCACCGCGTGGTGGTCAACGGCCAGCCGGCTCCCGCGCTCGGCGCCGAACCCATGGTGCAGGTGCTGTCGGTGATGGGAAATTATTTCGGCGTCATGCAAACTCCCCTTCGTGCCGGACGCGACTTCACCCCCACCGACCGCGAAGGTCAACCGAGGGTAGCGATCGTCAACCAGGCATTCGTGCGCCAGCTTCTTCCCGGCCAGGACCCCATCGGTACGCGCATCAACTGGGCGAGGGCTGATGATCCTAACGACTGGTTCACCATCGTCGGCGTTGTCGGCGACGTGAAGCATGACGGACTGAACCAGCCCGTCGATCCTGCCATGTACTCTCCGTTCAGCCAGAATGACGAAGCGTGGCGCAAGTGGATGACCCTCGTCATCCGCACCCGCGTCCCGGCAGCGGCGCTCGTCGAGGACGTGAAGAAGCAGGTCTGGAGCCTCGATAGCCAGATCCCGGTCAGCAGCATTCAATCCATGGACGACCTGTTGGCGGTCTCCGTCGCGCAGGAGCGCTTCAACATGTTGTTGCTCGGCATGTTTGCTGCGCTCGCAGTGGCGCTCGCGGGAGTGGGCATCTACGGCATGGTTGCGTACCGCGTCAATCAGCGCACCCACGAGATCGGCGTTTACATCGCGCTGGGCGCGCAGCATCGCGATGTCCTGCGTCTGGTGATGAAGGACGGCGTGAAGCTCGCGCTGATCGGCATTGGGTGCGGGCTTGCGGGCGCAGCCGCATTAACGCGGCTGATGGTGAGCTTGTTGTTTGAAGTAAAGCCCACCGATCCCGTAACCCTGATTGGCGTAGCGTTGCTGCTGGCGGCCGTCGCAATGCTGGCGTGCTACATCCCGGCACGCCGTGCGCTAGGCATTCATCCGATGACCGCACTGCGTCACGAATAAGTTTTGTTTTTTTGTATCGTGGTCAGCCGGCGAAAATGTTTCAGGCTCTCTTGTCATCCTGAGCGGAGTCGCGCGTAGCGCGACGGAGTCGAAGGACCCCTATTTTCGCGAAAATGCAGTCCGGGGAAACACCCCCGAAACACCTAAAACTACCCGTAAAACCCGAAGTTATACTTCGGTTAACACACACTCGCAACCGCATGGTTCCTGACGATTTACAGGATCATGCCATTTTCTGTCACTCATCCAGCCCCCGGCTTTTTTTTCAAAACCACGGTAAACCGCGACCCTGGCCCCGGAAATTTTTCTAGTTCGTCGAGTCTGCCGCAAAGGTGGTATGAAAAAGTGGAAGGATTTTGTTAACGGAAGAGTTATATAGGTGATCAGGACGGCCTACCAGCCATGATAAATTGAGTCGGCAATGAAAGATTTTGATGACATCTTGAGGCTGAAAACGACACTCGACTCCACCAACGTTGTGGAACAGCTTGCCCGTGCAATCCCGCCCTCTACGGCGAGTGTGTGGAAGCTCTCTCAAGAGATGGAACTCGCGTCCATGATGGAGCGCGCTCGCGCCCAGATAGTAACCAATTCGATAGTGGCCTCCATGATTCGGCCAAGTGCAGCGTCAATACTGCAAGCAATGCCGAGGTTTGATTGGGACCCGCAAGGTCTCGCACCAAAGTACACGATTGACCCTCAGGTGATTGCGGGCGCCGCTCAGAGCATTGCAAGTTTTCATGACTCGATAGCAACCCTCGCGCAGGAATTCCGTGCGAAATGTGATACGGCGTTGAAGAGCATTCAAGAGCTCAAGATCGCTCACAATTACGCTTGGACGAGTGAAATGCGAGTCGCAGCCGGGCAGATCGCCGCTATCGGTCAGATCAACTTTGAAATTCCAGCTCTAGCCACATCGCGTTGGCCGGCTGACATGGTCGTCGAGCGATTGCCTTTGCTGGAGGACTGCGTACTGAACACCGCAGCCTTGGGGATTTTCCAAGCTGCTTCCATCGAAGCGGCGTCGTTTCACTCTCCGACCCACTTATCGATTGCGTCTGACTTCGTGCGCGGGCATGTCGAAGTGGTGAGAAGGTTACCCCCAGGACTGGGGGACTCAGAGCATGAAGACAACAGGATGCGCGATCACTGCGAGGAAGGAATTGGCGCAAAGTTGGAGACTCTCCTGAGTGGTGTGGATCCAAGGCTTGTGTCCCTACGCCGCAGGTCGTGGTCCAACTTGTCTGGTGGTGATGCCGCGGGTGCCCGGTTAGCCATGGTTGGTATTCGTGAACTGTTTGACGAGGTGTTCAGGCGGGTAGCTCCTCATTCAGCTGTTCAGAAGACTCCCCAATTTGAAAACCGGGTTGACCGAACAGTGACAAGGCCAACTCGAAGGATGAGGCTTGCCTACGCATTGGGAGAAGAACGTGCAGCGGAACTCGACTCAATACTGCAATTTAGCAGCAGCGTTGAGAGGACGCAGCAATTCGTGCATACATTCGCCGAGGACGTGGAACTGGTACGGGTGCAAATGTCCAACTTCGAAAACTGGATTTTCCTGCTGTTGCACTACGGATCCGCACGTTCGAGTTAGTTGGAGAATGTTGTGATGTCTGAATACCTTCCGAGGTATGCTCGGCGCGCGGACAGATCGCGGCTCGTAAAGCTACTTTGTAAGGGGCGTTGCTCCTGTGTTCGGTGGGCAGAAATGAACGTGGATTATCCGGTGCGACCGACCTTACGATACGCTCAAGTTGGTGAGTTTACTGCCGTTAGTCTGAAATGCAGCAAAATCGCGATGGACCCGTATAACTGGATTCGACCTTAAACACTGTCCTTGTCGACCACCCCATATGGAGATGACGATGGCATTGAAGGAACTCAACGACACCGGGGGCATGCACGAAGTTCGAGCCCTCCCACACAAACGGGAGTTTGACAGGACCTGGCACCAGATTCCGCGCGCGGAAAGAGCACTCATCGAGAGGGAGATCAATCGCCGTCTCGATGAACTGTCGAATTCACCGGACGCTCGTTGGGGCTCAATTACCAACACGTCAATCGAAGGTGGGCGTGTAAATGAACTTACCGGCAAACCGGGAGACTGGACAGGTACGGTATTCGATCCCATCTATATTGCCTGCGGCTCTCATGAAGAACGAGCCGGTAAGTTCTTCGGAAATGTGTGGAAGTCGGTAATTATCTCTCGAGCCGAAACATGGATTGGAATCCGTTTCGATCCCACGTTCCCTAATCGGGGGATCACACTTGGGGGCAAGACATACTTTGTTGATTATTCAGCGTCGAAAGAGAGTTAGTCGCGTCGCCGGATCGCGAACGCGTGAACTTCGGTCCAGTCATCGATCATTCTTCGCCTCTCGATACGAAAAGAACAATGTCTGAGAGTATCTGCATCTATTGTCGAAAACCCGGGAATTCGCGTGAGCACGTAGCACCTGCGTCAATTGGCGGGAATTGCACGATAACGTGCGTATGTGTGGAGTGCAATAGGGCGCTTTCAACTGCTGATAAAGGACTCGCTGAGCATTCGCCGGTAACTCTCTCAAAACTCCACCACACTCCGCAGAGCGCATTCTCAACTCAGTTGGGTGGACACTCGTCTTTCGAAGATGCTGATGTGGGGCGAGTGACCGTCCGTGTCGAGAATCAGATGGTCCCTACAGTACGTCCCCAATTGTTTCTTGATCAAGATCGCATCAGGGTGGCTGTTAGCGACCGCGACGGGTTGAAAACACTGATTTCCTTTATTGATCGGCAAATCGCGAGTGACCATCTCAAAGATACCCGTATCTTCATCGATGAGAACGCGAGATTGCCTCATTACTGTATGCACCGGAGCGACGACGCAGTGGTGTCGGCCTCAGATTCGCAATTGGCCCGGAAGCTTCTTCTTCTTTTGCAATCCAGTTGGACACAAATCAAAAGCAAGCTCGAAAATGCAGAAGAAAGCAGACGTGCGTCAACTCCGGAGATAACAATCAAGCTAACATTTAGACCAAATGACGAATACCGGGGCGTCGCGAAGATTGCATTTGAAACGCTGGCGGTACTCTTCGGACCTGAGCTGGTCTTACGCGACGAATTCAATCCGGTTCGTGAATACATCCGCGGCGAAGTCAAACTGCCTGAAACGGTTCCCCCAGGGGAAATTGCAGTGGATTCCAGATTCGTCGAGCGCCTCCAGCCACAGTCTCAGTTGCCTTTTAGTGACCAGCACGGTGTGATCGTTCTATCTTCTCCACCGAATTTGGTTGCTTTCGTATTGTTGTATGGCGAGCACGGTTATATCGTGCGCCTTGCGAATGGACTTTTCGACGAACGCTGGGTTCGTGCATACGAATTTTCATACACTCGTGACGGGCACCGAGAGCTCAACGATGCCGAGTTCGCTCGACGATTGTTTACAGCCCCACCGGAAAGCTTCGGCGTGTCCGCAGGTGATTTAAGCCAGATTGATCTTGAATTGGGCGATGGCTGAGCCCTCGGCGAAACTGGGAAATCCGGGACTTGCATGATGGATATTATTTCGAGTTCTTCCTCTGACAAGCCTCGCCCGATTTTGCCCATTTACAAGGCATCCAAAACCTCTTTAAAAATTATCTGCCTTGACTCCCTTCGACCAACGTGGGTGGTCTGCTTTTCTGAAAGTTCTTGATATTGCCTGATCCTTGCTGATAGCTGACGAGACGTCACCCGTCGGCCCTCCAAGATAGCCGCGAAGCTCTTTAGTTTTTCTGCTAGGCCTTCATTCGAGTTTTCTGTGAGCAGGTCTTCGCCGATGATGGTTGTCACCATCGTATAGAAATGAATTTGGTTCACGGCAAGACGAGATGCACGGAAATTGGCATCACTCACATATAGCTTTCGAATGAAGGAGAAGAGTTGACTCAGTTTAGTGGTTTCTGCTGTCGTCAGCGGGGGGTTTGTGCTTTTCATGGCGGCTGCGCGGATGAATCCCTTCAAAATATCTACCGGATTTCTGTGCTCCTTGGTTCTCAAGAACATGGCGAATTCAACGAGCATCTCCCACATTCGGTCTGCTTTTGAGTTTCTGTCCCTCATACCGATGATGATTTGCATCGTTTGCAGAACCTGGGTAAATTCGTTCTTCTTAGGGAAATAAAGCCAATCATTCTGACGTTGCTCCTTGCGCGAAATGAGCATTCGTACACTGTTGAGAAGCCTATCCTTTGACATTGCGCGGACAATGGCGAACCGCTTCACCGGTTCGCCGGTAGAATTGATATCCACGAATAAATTGATGATTTCATCGAGTGCGCTAGGATTATCTTGGTCGAGTGTAATTTCGATTGTTGGAATTACATATTCCCGCAGGTCTCTAACTAAATCCTCACCCAACTCCTCAAGACCTTGTTTCTTCTTTCCGCCGAGGTCAATCTTGAATCCGACAGCGTCCTTGTACTTGCGTTCTGCAAAGTAATTCTTCGGATTATTGACTTTCAACGAAGCGTGTTTGTCGCCGATAAACATGATGATGCTCTCAAGTCGCTGCTTGCCGTCTAGTATGTTGTATGCGTACTTGTCTCCAGCCGCATCGCGGTAGAGGAAAATTGCCGGTATTGGGCGACCTTGGACAATATTCGTGAGGAGTTTCCTCCGCGCTGACACACCCCACACGTGGTAGCGCTGGAAGGGAGGAATCAAATTGATCTTGTCATCGTTGACGTAGTTCACGAACTGATCCAGTTTCATTTCGCTGTTCTTATAGCGCATCGTGCTCCAAGCTTTCGGGGTCATCGTACACCCCCGCCAAGAGGTGCACTATCCCCTTTAACCTCCTGCCTTTCGTAACAACCATTTCCGGGCAGGGTTGATGGGGAAATCGACGACAGACGAATAATCACTAAATATTCAGTGCAGATCAAGGATTGCTCAGCGCCGGGCACTCAGAGTCTGGCAGTCTTCGAGATTTGGGAAATAGACACTGCATTCTTTTTCCTTGTGACCGACCGCACGTCCCCGCGTGCTCCCCATCACCGACTCTTCCCAAGACCCCAACTATTCTGCGCATGTGGGGCATTCCCAATAGCAGCAACTAGCTCTTTTTGAAATTCGAGCCTCGACCTCTCGACGGTGCAGCTCAACCAGCGAAATAGGCGCCCTAAGTCCTTATTTCGAAATATTTTACGTGTAAGTTCTTTGGATTGAATATTTTGCGCACTATAGATTAGCTAACCCGTGCGTTTTGAATATTTTGCGAAAAAACAGGGGGGAGGGGGTACCCTTCTTCTAAATCCCAAAATCCCCTGAGCGTTCGAGGCGGCGGCGGACGAACGTACGGACGAGTTCCAAATTGGGCGCGCTGAGAGAGTCGAACTGGACGCCGACGGTGCAGTCTTCGGAGACGCGCAGGACTTTTGCCGTAACGTCGAGACGCTGGCTGTTGTCGAGCGTGATCGCGAGGGAGACGCTCATTCCGGGGGTCAGCGGAGCGGTGGCCACAAAGCACAGGCCGCCCTCGCTGATATCGCGACAGGTTCCGCGGACCGCGATCGCCCCGGCCGAACCGGTCACGGCGGTCGTGAGCGGGATGCGTACGAAGCGGCGCTGCTCCTGGAGCATGGAGCCGCGGGTGCTGTTCAGGCGCTTCATCAGGCTGGTGCGGTCGAACGGCTTGTGCAGGAAAAACGTCGCGCCGGCGGCCATGGCCGCCTCCATGGTTTTTTGGTCGTCACTGCCGCTGATGGCAACTACCGTGGTGCGCCGATTGAGCGCGCTCTTTCGAATTTCAGCGGCGATTTCGAGACCGCTGATTTCCGGCATGATGATGTCGAGCACGATGCCATCGAATTTTTCGGAGTGGATGATTTCGAGCGCGCGCTTTGAAGAGTTAATGCAGCGCACTTCGGAGCTCATGGACTGGAGAACTTCGCGCAGAAGTTCCAGGGTGTTGATGTCATCGTCGACGATGAGAATCTTCAGCGCCATTTGCCGTCCCGAACTTAGGCGTCCGCCTTTGTATCACATTCGGGCCGGCCAGAGTGTAAGCAAGTCTGCATGTGTCCCAGTAGAGAGATCCGGTTCTTCGCCCGGCAAATGGTCAGACGGTAGTCTGCGCGGCGGCTTGCGGACGGACCATCGCTAGTGTGGTGAGGTCGTTGTCGGGCTGCTTGTTGTCGAGGAACTCTTGGGCTGCGGCGTGCATGGCAGCACAAAGCTCGCGGGCGTCTACGAAGCGCGCTTCGAGCATGCTGTTCTTCACCCGGTCGATGCCGAACTCTTCGTGGTGACGCTTGGTTTCCACCAACCCGCGGGAGACGAGCAGCAGCGAGGAGCCGGGAAGTGCAACGCAGATCTGTGCATCGTGGGTGCTGTGGGTGAACAGGCCGAGCGGAAGGCCGCTGGCGTCGAGTGTGGTGATGCCGTCGCTGTCGCGCACCAGCGCCGGCAAATGGCCCGCGTTGATGTAGGTCAACATGCCGGATCCGGGCTCCATGCAAGCGAGAAATGCTGGGGTGTAGCGGGGCCCGCCAGCGACGTCGATGATCGAGCGATTCAGGCTCAGCATGAGGTCACTGAGGCGGTCAGACTCGTTGATGTCGCTCCCCGAAAAGAGCTCGGCGGCATTTTTCTGGAACGTCTCCTGGACGGAAGCTGCGATGTGCAAAGCTTCGTCGCGATTGCCGGAGATGTCGCAGAAAAACATGAGGATGCGGCCATTGACCGCCGCAAAGTCGTAGAAATCTCCGCCGGTGCGCGCGCCGCGATAGAGGGCGAAGAAATGGATCTGCGGGTGATCCGGCATGTTGGCAGGCTGCGGTTTGCGGTACTGATGGGTTTCGTGACGAAAAAGAGAGAACATTGCCGCTCCGGGAAGCGAAAAAGTATCACAACTCGCTGGCCGTCACCAATGAATATCGGCGGCGGCCGTTATTGTCCGTACTTGCTCTTGAGGTAGGTCGCGATGTCTTCCTCGAACTGCCCATAACCCACATTGAAGGTGCTGCGCAACGCGGCTTCCGTGGATGAGCCTTCCCCGATTCGTTCCAGGAGACGCCGGACGTCGCTCATGCCGTACGTATCATTAATGTATTCGACGGCAGTGAGTGATTCGGCATAAGCGATGGCGGCAGAATTACCGTCCAGACCCATGAACGAGCCTTCGAGCGCGTTGAGCGGGATCTCCCTTTGGCTGGCATAAAGCTTGGCGAGCAGTGGTCCCGCGCTGGAGATGCTTTTCGGTTCCATGAGCTGCGCCACACCCTCGTTGAGCCAGTAGGGGCAGCGTCCGCGGGCGATCTGGGTGATGAACGAATGAGTGAGCTCGTGACGGAGCACGCGCGCCAGTTCGCTGGTCATCTGCGAGACGCCGCTGATCGGGATGCGGAGCTTACCGTCGTTGATGGCGCCGGACCAAGACGGAGCCTGGGTGACGTCAAAGAATGCCTGCTCGGTATAAAGGATGACCGTGATGCTGCCGTGGGGGGCGACGCCGAGTTGGCTGACGAGGCCGTCGTAATCGGAGTCGAGCTGCTCGAGGATGTCGCGGGGAAGGCCGTTCTGCGAGGCCTTTCCCTCGAAGCGCAGGGTGAAGTGGCTGCTCTCGGCGGCAGTGTAGTCGGCTTCCGTCGTGGTTTCCTTATGCGCGCGCTTGAGGAAGGCTTCGACGGTCGGGTCGGGACGGAGCTTAAGAGACTTCTCGAATGCCGGGATCGCGTCCTTGGAGCGATCGGCCTGGAGGTTGGCGTAGCCGAGCACGGCCCAGGCGTCGGGCGAATCTGGCGCGGCGCGAACGGCACGCTCGGCCAGCGGCAGTGCTTCCTGTGGGCGTCCGGTGCGGACAAGCACGGCGGCGTAGTTGATCAGAACGTTGGCATCGTCGGACTTGAAGCGCAGAGCGCGGTCAAAGTAGCGGGCGGCAGCATCTCGATCACCTTGTTCCAGGGCAAAGCGTCCGGCCATGAAGTTAGCGGCGGCAGCGGTTGCGGCATCGCCATTGCGCTCGGCATCCGCAATGGCCACGTCGTCAATGCGGTCGTTCTTGATGACATGCACTTCGGCCGCGGCTCCGAAGACGGGAGTGGCAGTTTGTGGGACGAATTCGGGGGCGGCAGCAGGCCCGTGCGATGACAATGGAGATCCGAACGCGTCAATGTGATCGACCGAGGATTTGGGGATGGCGTAGCTGGAGTCACCAATCTCGTAGAGGACTTTGTCTTTCTCTTCGCGAACGGAGTCGACGAGGATCTTGCGGCCATTCTTGAGCACGATGGTTTCGGCGGACAGCGATAGCGATCCTAGCGAGAGGAGCAACAACAAGCAGGCAGAGAAGCGCATTTTTAGGCATTCTAGCTGCTTTGGGTGGGAACCGAAACAAGGTTGCAGCTTGATTGTTGCCAGTGAGTGCACCTAGAGTGGACGGGACCGAATGAGAACCAGCGGCGGATCGCGATGGCTGATTACCGTTGCCTTGCTGGCGTGCTCGTGCGTGCTGTGCGCGCAGGAGAATCCGCCGGCGGCTGCGAACACCATATTGCCTCTGTATCACGCGCTACGAACAGTACGGCTCGATACCAGCAAAGTCTTCAAAATCCGTGAAGCGGTGATTGATCGAGAAGACCTGCACATTTTTTTCAATGACGGCACCGTGGTATTCACGCAAGAAGTAGAAGGGAAAATCACCGGGCTTTATTTCGAAGGCGACGGCGAAGTGTTGCTGCGCCCGCCAAATCGTACCGAAAAACTGTCGCTCGGACTCTTCACGAAGGAAGGAGTGCTCGCCGACAAGTTCACCCACGCCTATTTGCGGTTCAACGACGATGTTTATGCAGAGCTAAAGGCGTCGCTACGTCCGCCAGTGGATTTGGATACTTCGCAGGTTGCGCAGTTTGATGACGCGGCGGTGCGGCTCGCAGACCTCGATGCCCTGCGGCTTCTGACAGCGTTTACGAGCGGTCCGGCGAAAGACGAAACGGGTCGCACAGTGATGGCCGACCGCTTTCTGCATGCGCGCATCGGCGGCAGCACACACGGAACGTACGACCTGTTTTATGACACGCGGAACCCCGAGCAGATCGTTGCGGGGCAGTTGGGCCACAACGGCGGATTCAGTTATTACGATTTGTGGATGTCGTTCCTCTCGCGTCACGTGCGTGAGGGCAAGACCGACGGAGTGGTACCGCTACGCACGGCGGACGCGGTCCACGTCGATAAATTCAAGATTGAAGCGGTAATTCACCCGCCGAAGGACCTCTCGGGCGAGGCATTGCTTGATGTGTCTGTGCGGCAGGGAGGGCCGCGGATGCTCTTCTTCGAGCTGTCGCACGAACTCAAAGTGAAGAGTGTGGTACTCGGCGGCGCGCCTATCGAGTTCCTACAGAACGAGGCGATTGAAGGAACGCAGTTGGCACGACGCGGCAACGATTTTATTGCCGTGGTATTGCCTGCGCCGTGCAAGCCCGGCGAGAAGTTCCGCCTTGAGTTCCGCTACGAAGGCTCGGTTCTGGCGGATGCAGGAGGAGGGCTGCTGTATGTCGGCGCACGAGGTACGTGGTATCCGAACCGCGGGTTGACGCCATCGCAATACGAGATGACCTTCTCGTATCCGCCGCAGTGGACGCTGCTGGCGACGGGAGAGAAGGCGTCGGAAACGCAGGAGGGGGAACTGCGCCGGAGTACGTGGGTCACAAATCGACCGATTCCGATCGCCGGGTTCAACCTTGGTCAATACGTGGAGGCGCGAGACAAGGCACAAAACGCTGAAATCGAAGCCTACGCCAGCCATGGGGTGGAGAAGGACTTGCCTTCGACGCAAACGTATACCCTCCAACGGCGGCGAGATCCGTGGAGTGGACCGGGGCTCGAGGAGATCACGGTGTCGCTGAACTTCAATCCCGCGGCGGGAGCGAAGATCGTGGCACGAGAGGCGGCAAAGAGCGTGGAGTTTTACGACTCGTTGCTGGGACCCTATCCGTATCCGTCGCTCAAGCTGACGCAGCTTCCGGGGCCAGATAGCCAAGGTTGGCCTGGGTTGATCTACTTATCGAGTTATACCTTCCTCACGCCGGAAGAACGCGAACACCTTGGAATGAACGACTTTGTGAAGACGTTTTTTGGGACGCTGGTGACGCGGCATGAGGTCGCGCACATGTGGTGGGGACACCAGGTGTTCTGGAATTCGTATCGCGACCAATGGCTGTCGGAGGCGCTGGCGAACTACTCCGCGCTTCTCATGACGCAACAGGACGAGCCGCAAAAGTTCCGGATCATCATGGATGGGTATCGTAGCCAACTGCTCTCGAAACGCGAAGGAGCGGACCTGTACGAGGCTGGGCCTGTGACACTGGGATTGCGATTGAATTCGTCGAAATTTCCTGACGCTTACCAGGCGATTGCGTACGGCCGTGGAACGTGGCTCATTCATATGCTGCGCTCGATGTTGCAAGACGGTACGCGGGCATCGCGAGGCAAAACCAAGGTGAGTGGGGACGATTTGTTCATTCAGGCGTTGCGATCGGTACTTCAGAAACATCGCGATGGCCCGATGACGAACGATGATCTGCGCGAGGCATTCGAACAGGTATGGCCGGAGTCGTTGCGCTTCGAGGGTCGCAAGAGTCTGGACTGGTTCTTTGATGGGTGGGTGAACGGAACGGCGATTCCAGCGCTCGAAGTGAGCGGATTGAAATTCGCGAAGCAGGGAACGGAAGAGTTCGTCAGCGGAGTGATCCACCAGAAAGATGCGCCGGATGACTTGGTGACCTCGATCCCGGTGTATTCGCAGAATGGCGAGCGTTTCGATTACCTGGGGCGAGTATTTGCGGTGGGCAATGACACTCGGTTTCGGCTGCCGTCGCATGGCGGGCACAAAATTGTGCTCGATCCGTTCCACACGGTATTGACGCGTCCGAACTAGAGTTGGTCGAGAGCTGCGGAAACTCTCAAGACGAATCGCGCATCTGTTATGATGTTCGTCTGGTACACTGCACGCCCGCGGAGAGGTGGCCGAGTGGCTGAAGGCGGCGGTTTGCTAAACCGTTATACGGTCAAAAGCTGTATCGGGGGTTCGAATCCCCCCCTCTCCGCCATAACCGCAAGTTGTTGAAAATAAAACACTTACATAATCCTCGGTGACGAAACCTCGGGAGTTGCTTCCCGCTGTGCCTTCGCCAGTTGCACAGTAGTTGCACACTCCAATTTCCGCATCGCCTTAACCGCCTGCGAATCAACGGTTTTGATGTAGCAGCTCTGCGTCACGGAAACACTCGAGTGACGGAGGATCATTTGCGTGATCTTGTCCGGCACTTCCAAGCCGTGGAGATTCGTTGCCAATCCGCGACGCAGTGCATGCCAGCCGTGCCACTCGATGCCAGAGCCTTTGAGCGCTGGGCGAATGACTTCATCCGCCACACGTTGCATCCCGATCGGCTTGCCGACGGCGTTCGGAAACATGAAGCCGCTGGCCGGCGAACCCATTGTCTTGAGATGTGCATCAATCCGCGCCGCTAACTGTGAGACGACTGGGACCGGCGCCTTGCTCGCCTTGGTCTTCACCTTCTTTACCTGGGACCGCCATGCTGACTGTGCGACGAAGATCGAGTCATGGTTGTAGTGCTCCACCAGCAATCCGCGGATCTCTCCGCTCCGCAAGCCGCCAAATCCTGCGACCGCGATCATCGAGGCCGCAGGTTCCGGAACCAATTCCAGCATCCGCAGGATTTCGTGAAGCGAGTATGCGTATGTCTCCTCACCTTCGCGACATTCTGGGATCACGGTGTCCCACATCGGGTTTTCCGTATGCAAGACGCCTTGGCGCTTGGCATAGCGGAACGTTCCCGATAAGAACGACTTCACGCGCTTGATCGTTTCCTTCGCGGTGTCATGGGCCCGAGCGATTTCCAGGAGCATGTCCTCGCACTCGCAGGTGCGGTAATCGCGGAGCGCTGACGTCCCGCGCTCCTTGATGTACAGACTCCAAAGATTCTTGTAGCCGGCGTACGTGCTGGGAGCTTTGTGCTCCTTGATGTACGGCAGATACCGTTTTTCGATGAAGTCTGTCAGGCTCATGCTGCTGCCTACCGTGATTGTTCCGTTGTTGAGGGGTGAAAGAAACTCGTCAGCCAGAACCCGGACGGAGCTCTTCGTTCGAAGAGCGCCACCGTAGTCCGCCAACTTTTTGCACTTCTGCACCCGTTTTACTGAACCGTCCGGCTGGTGTTCCGATTCGCGATAGCGAAGATACCAACCACTTCCTTTGCGAAAAACTTGACCTTCTTGATGCCTTCCGTTCCTCTTCACTGGATACGTTCCTTTCCAGAGGACCGGACTACCGTGCTAACGTGTGCCCCCACCATACGACGTTTCAGCCAAGCTTCCAACTGGGGGCTGCCCCACCAGTAGCGACAGTATTTGCCGAGCTTCGTGTGAGGGATCGGGTCTATCGTGCGTTTGCGCGTGTGCTCGCGTACCCAGGTTTCGGGTACGTTAAGACGGGCTGCGAGCTGCCGCGGATCTAGCACTTCGTATCCCGACTGGCAGAGCCCGGGATATGCGGTTGTGCTGCTAAGAACTTCCTGATCCATGATTTCCTGCTAACGGTTTTAGACTTGAAGGGAACTTCAGAGCTGTTTCGCTTTTTCCCAGGGCTCCCGTTCCTGAGTTAGGCGCCATTGTTTGCCGATCCACCTCCTTGCTGCTGATATTCAGAGTTCCATGGCGTGCGGTAGCTGCCAAAGGCTGTTAGGAGATTTTTCTTTCTTTGCTGGCATTTGCCGGCGGGAACGTCCGCTTTTTCTGGGTGACCGACGGCTTACGTTTGCGGGTCGCAAGCTTACGTTGGCCTTTCGGGCTAGCGAGGTCGGGGTTCTGTTTGCGCCATTCGGCCAGTTCAGATCGTTTGAAACGCCAGGCTGTTTGTCCGTCGTAGCGCAGTTGGTGAGCCGGGATTAGTTGAGCCATCGCCCAGTAAAAGATGGTGTCCATGCTGACATGGAGGAACTCGGCGGCCTCCACGGGGCCGATGAGATATTCAGGTGGCGGAGGCGGAGTTGTGTCGAGAAGAAGATCTGAGATTCTGTTCAAGGTTGTGAATTCCTTTCGAGATGGATCGTAGGAGGGAAAAGGCTAATGCGGGAGAGCCCAATGGTACGGGGGCGGATTGTACTCGGCGGGGAGGCGGAACGGCGTCAGCAGACCACAGCTACTGCTTACGGGGCTGGTTAGTATAGGGCCACTTCGGCTACCGGCTGTGGAAAACCCTGAGAAAAGTTTGGGGTACCTGCCGAATCGGGAATTAGCGCTTTTTCTTCGATCGTTTGGCGCCCAGGAGTTCTCCGGCGACGTCCGAAAGCAGGTGGGCCTGCGCTTCTGCTTCGGCGGCTTGGCTGCGAAGTTTCAGGGACCGGTACCAGTCCGCTCGGGAAGAGGATCCCAGGCCCGGGTCATACTGGCAGGCTTCCAGTCTCTTCATTTCTCTGAGCGCTTCGAGATCGGCCGTGGCTTGCGTGGCAAAGCGCACGGCGAGAGGGGCGTTCCCCAAGACGCGAGAGAGGTACAAAATCCGGAGGATCTCGTCAATCGAAGTTGGGCGTCGCCTCAGAAGATCCCTCCATTCTTTTGCCAGCTTCTTGGCGCCGGCCTTGGTAATGGAAAAAGGCTTGCTACCTCGGCTCCCTGGTTTTTCCGCCGTTATCCAACCATCCTTTTCGAGGCGATCCAGCACCGGGGCAGTTGTTCCCACTGACAGCCCAGCTTTGACTTTGAAATCGTAAGGTGTTCTCAGCCCGCGTTGCACAAGCGCGAGCAGCAGAAGGTCGATATCGGTCGCGGGAGTCATTGATGTACCTGCGGTACATCATCTGCCAGGATCACGATTCCGAACAAGACGATTCTGAGACCGACGCCCATTCCCGGTGTTTCAAGTGCTTGTGTCGCGCGGCGGACACCGAGTGAACGACAGAATTCCGGACACTGCGTGTTTGTCGGAACTGGAGGCGTGATGAGAGCAGCCCTGTATGCGCTAGTTTCCACCCACAACGGCCAGAACCTGGAACTTCAACTTGCGGAGATGCGCGAGTACGCGGGGCGGCGAGGTTGGGAAATCGCTTCGGAATAGGTTGACCTCGGAGTGTCAGGCGCGCAGGAATCTCGACCGGAACCAAATCGCCTTATGGCGGACGCTCACAGGCGGTCAATTGACGTTGTGCTGTGTTGGAAAATTGACCACTTTGGGCGCTCATTGAAGCACTTGGTCAATGCGCCTGCAAACCTTGACGCGTACGGCGTCGCGTTCGCCAGTCTGTGCGACAGCCTTGACCTCAGCACCGCGTCGGGACGGCTCATGTTCCAAATCATCGGAGCTATGGCCGAATTTGAGCGTTCGCTTATTCAAGAGCGCGTCAGGGCTGGACTGCGCACCGCGAAGCTCAAGGGTGCGGCGCTTTGTCGGCCACGGCGTATCGTTGACGGTAACGAGATGATGCGTCTCCGGGCAGAGGGAGCAAGCTACCGGTCTATCGCCCAGGCGCTGGGCGTATCGGCCGAGACTGTGCGTTCGCGGCTGCTAGCGCGTGACTAAAAAAAACTAATCTGTGGAACGATTCTTGGAGCTGAAATTGCTCGCTTTTGCGGTTAAGCCAGTGGCGTCTGAGAATCATGTGATTTGCGGTTCCGGATCATCCATTTCGCGGGGAGCGTACGCGGTAGCAGCGGAGCAACTTATATTAAGATGAAGGAAGCTCATGATTTCTGAAGCAGACAGCTCCGATCCTCGCGTCAGGCTGCTTACCCAAATGAAGCAGATGCAGGATGCGGCAAGCGCGCGCTATCCAGTTCCAACCACTCCGGAACCATCGCGCGATGAAATCACCACTTGGTGCGAGGCGACACCGCAATTCGCGAAGGCTACTGACGGATGCAACGTCGAACTCGATGGTGTCTGCGCGCATGGTTATCCGTCGTGGCTGATCATGTACGGGCTTGTTGCAGATCCAAACGCGCTGTAGGCGCAAATTTGTAAGCCTAACAGTTAACAAACAAGACTCTGGTCCTCACCCACGCTCACCCCGCGCATAATGCTGGATTATGGTTGTAGCTTCCTTTTTGGATAATTCGTGTTCCTTGAACGGGTGCCTGAAGCTTTTCAATATCAAATATTGAACTGGAGTGGCTGCCGACGTTCGCCATCGATCTTCCCGCTTCAAGAGAGGCATCAGTAGCTTTCCCCAGCGACGCAGAGAGTTCTCGGCATAACGAACCCCTTCACTTACGTGTGCAAAAAATCTGGCAGGAATGACTCTACCGTCGACACGCCCTTGGAAATACCAGTCGGCGCTGCCTGTGGGGGCCTTGATGACAAGCTCGTCTTTCTCCGCAAGTGCCAGAACATATTGCGCTGAATCGAGTTCTACCCAACGGAGGACGGATCTCTTGAAGAACGGGTCGTGCCAATTGAGTGCGGCTCTCGTAGGAACGCTTGCCGAACCCGGGCGAGCATTCTTTGTCCTGTGCACGAGCACGCTCTGGGGATCCTCGGCCGAAAGCAAACCGAGACGCTCACGTTTCTGATTGTCCGAAGTGGGGACTCGTACAGTTCCAACTCCCTGCATTGCGGAGTGACGCTGCGCTCGCGCCTCTTTGCATCCCTTGCAACGGTGGATTATGTTTTCTGCTTCATACGGCAGCAGGCGACCGCTTGGAAGCTGCCTGAGAGAAACTAGGGTTCCGCAGAACTCACATGATGTATCCAGTTGAAATGTGGAATAGAGAGTCATAAGTGGAACAAAATCCGCTAGGACGCTCCAGTCGCTATCGTCCGAATGGGGAAACCCTCCGACTCCATGCGAGTTTTCATCTGTAACAATCGTGAACTCTGTTTTTCAGACGGAACCTTGTTCGGAATTAGGCACGCCAACCCGAGAATGGAAATGTCGTCGGGGCTCAACAAGCCTTCACGCGCGCCGAACTCCCGGATCTGCTTCCAATACGACGCGCCAAGCTGTAACACCGACGCCTGTTGTTCAATCCCGATCTCGATCTTCTGATCAACTGCAGAGTCCTTTTTTTGCTGGAGATCAGATTCATGATCGGCCAGTTCTTTGTAGAACGTCGAATCGAGCGGAATCTCGAGTTCAGCAACTCGCTTCCAGCAGAGCTCCTTCTTGCCCCATTCAGTTATGTTTTGAAATCCACCAGCAGGATTTACAATCACGTCGAAAACTGATTCCGCGATTTTTGCAATCTGAGTCTCGGTCGCGGGCGTTAATGCTTGCCGTAACCAGATGCTTCGGAAATCTAGCGCGCGACCCGGTGCTTCGACTTCGATCATCCGTGACAACTTAGAGATAGAATAAGCGACTATATTCGCGCGATATCCGCCCTGATACCAACGTTGTTTTGACACGATTTGTTCGGTGCGACGGAACAAGATTGCCTTCGCAACTACCCTCTTGAAATACTCATCGTTAAACTGAACCTCGTTCTTGTCCCAGGCGTCGGAAGCGTACGAACTGAATGAGAGGAAGTTCTTCTGCGCGCCCTGACTGACGAGATGCGGAAGTTGCCGCCATGCATTTTCGTACTTCGCCAAGTCCGTCTTGGCGATCACCTGATGGCGCGGATGCTGGAGAACAAAGCGTTTGCGGTCGGACAATGACAAGCCGGATTGTTCATTCAGGTATTGACCTCTTGCGCGTTCGTAGAACCATTGAGTTCCGTGCTGTGCTCCTCCGACAGCAGGCGCCCATAATTTTCGAGAAATCTGTTCAATTCTTCGATGAAATTCATGGTTTGAGAAGAAGTCCGCGTCACTCACTCGATTCTGACTGTTAGCGCATCGCGAAATCTCTGGTATGACCTGACCCGAGCGCTCCGGTGGCACCACTGAAAGCTTCATCTGGACGAAAACGTGATCCAACGCTGCTTTGTCGTTTCGTTTCGCCGCTGCCAGCGATGCGGTCGTCTGACCTCCATTCACGATTTGTAAGTCTGACGCTTTAGTGATCCGCAACCCAGATGGGCCGGTGACGACATCCACTTTAGACGCGGTGCATGCAATCCCATTGTTGAACGCGAAAAACATGTGAGGTCGTGTAAGGATTGTCTGTCGAATTCCCTTGTTGACCCGGCCCTTCGTGCTCAAGAATGAGCGCACATTTCCTTCCAGTAACCTACTCCCGTATTCGTCGTAGATGTTCGCGAGGGCCTCGCCTGGGATAACACATAGATACGCAAGATATTCGTCAGAATCAACGCTGGCGCCCAAGCAAGGAACACCACCTTCAACGAGCTCCTGCAAATCTACCTCCAGTTCATCCTTGCCGGTGCGTGATTCGAATGCTCTTTGAAAACGGACGATGTCCCATATGTGAAACTCAGCTTTGATGTTCGAGATTTCAGATTCAGGCCAATCCCTTATACGGGAACTCATCTCGGCGTCGGTAATCAGATAGAGGCGAAATCGTGTGACAGCTCCTCTCTCTTTAAATAGTAATTGCGCGAGTCCGGCAGCAGGGTTGCTCTCTTCAATTTCACGGTGGAGCTTGCCAGATACAGCCTCTTCACAAAAAGCCTGAAGGCGAGCGAAATGGGACTTGGCGTCGGTTTGGGTGAGGGTCTCGGGCTCCTCACCACCGCCAAACTCGGCGATGAAGAGGCGCACAGACCCATCGGCGTCATCGAATGCGAATCCATCTACGCCGATGGACCTCTTTCGTGCACCGGTACCGCGAAAATAGCATGGTTCGAAATCCGACACTTCTTCGGCGTCCTGAAGTAGCTGCACGCTATACGCGACGAATGCTGAATGCTTGAAATCGCCTTCTGCTACAGCCCGGGCCGCAACTTGTTCGAGAAACTCAGTTCTGAATTGTCTATATTCCATCTTCAAATATGCTCATCTTGCATTGGAATTGCTGGCACGTCCCGAGATCCAGAACGTACTTTGCGTCAAGAACACCTGATGGAACGTCGGACCGCGTAAGACGTGGAAAGTCCTTTGTAACGTCGAATGCCATCGTCTTTTCAGGGCGATAAAAGGACGGTGCATCTCTGTCGCGGTCGGTGAACCCAGCGGCCTGCAGCCGTGAAACAAGAGCCTCTAATGCCGCGGTGTCACCTGCGATCAAGCCTTGTATCCGATCCACAAGTTTCGGCAGACTGAGCGCCAATCGGTCATTCTCTGCTGAGACGCTTAAAGCGGTGACAACAAGCACGAGCCGGTTCCCTACCTTTTCCAATTGATCCAGCGAGGAAATCAGCACTGAATTTGAGCCGAACTCACAAGTCTTAACTTCGATCACCACACCAGGGAGCCGAAAGTCTTGTGCGGCGTCGGAAGGCCCGGTCCACCCTTGAATCGCCGTTGCTGCTCCGAAATGAGGAATAGCCACGGACTCGAGAAACAACAATTCACCGATCAGGCCTCTCGCCTCGGACTCGGAAAGCCCCGCTCGGCCAAGTTCCATGAGCCGCTTCCAACGAGCGAGGTGGCTGATAACTGCCACTGGGCCATCTTGCGGGCGGGTTGATCTCGTCGATTCAGTCAGATCATTACAAAGCCTCGCGAAAGGGCCGATGAGGTCTTGACGCTTTAGTCGGATTGCGACCACCCACTTCCCATCTCCGCGAAGACTGCGAACGACGTCCAGCGCCTGAAAGCGCGGAGGATTCGGCGGCTCAGTTTCCGAGATGAGCATGAGTGAGCGTTCGTCGCCGAAGTCCAACCCGACATAGAAGTTAAGCGGATGAACTTCGTCGATCCTCCTGAAGATTGGGCGCTCCGGCTTTACCTGGAGCTCCGTCCATAAGGAGTCAAGCTGCGTCATCATCGTTCTCTGGTAAATCATCGTCCAATGACTCTTCCAGCATTGCTCTCCACTCGACGAGATTCACTCTGTACTTAACTCTCTTTGCGACATCGCTATCATCGAACTTCGGCATACTCAGTCCCAACGCAATGAGTTCTTCTCCACCGGTATCGAATGGAACCTCAACGCCGTTCCCGTCCCTTGTGTACGGCGCGAGTACATGGATCAAAAGAAGGGGGCGTGGGCGACGTTCGCGGAAAGCATGATCCGACACATTCTTTTTTGTGAGTTTTGCTTGGTCATTGATTTCCCTGACGATCCCACTCGGCAGACCCTCTCGTTCGATCCCTCGGGAGCCTACCCGCATATTTCTCCCAGACACAAGAATCCCATTGTCACGTGGCAGCACAAAGCGCTTTGCAGGGCGGACTCGAGTTCGGACGAAGATAATTTCCGGCTCACCGCCGTTCGGAAGGACGACATCCCACTTTTGCAACTTCGGTTCTGTCGTGTTTGTAAAGTAGTCGGCGAGATCCTCACTTTGGAACGCAACATTGAGCGGGTGAACCTCGAAATTTCTGATCAAGGCGCTTACAAGTTCCTTGGGAACTTCTCGCCAGATGGGGTTGTTCCATTCCGAGCTCTCGCAAGCAATTCCAGCTCTCTCGAAATTGGCGATAGCATTCGCAACAACCTGTTTGTTGGCCGAGATGATGACCCTGCTGCTCTTAAGCCGCGTCGATTCTATAGCTTCGGTGCTGATGGAGATCACTCGTTCTATCGTGTGCGCGAGTCTCATCTTGTTCTGCGCGGTCACAATCAAAGAATCAGGATGTGCTCTCACCTTGAGACCGAATTCGCGCGGAGTCGCGTTCATTCTCCGCATGCGCTTCACTTCAAACCGCAGTTCCTCGGTTGCGGCCGTGATATGCGAATACCACTGGATTGCGTCTTCTGAGAGCCATACTTTGCAGAGATCTGAATAGTTGTCGCGATAGCCAAACCAACGCCCCATTTGGAGCAGGGTGTCATACATTTGGGAATTGCGATAAAAGTAGCTGGTACTCAAGCCCTCCAGCGTCAGCCCACGAGACAGGCTGTTTCCCCCAATAGCGATCACACGCAGACCGTTCTCTCGATTGCTGGCGTAGTCCAAGCTCGCAGCGCCGGTTCGCTGGTTCACGGCCTTGACGACAATTGGCAGTGCGGATGCAAGCAATGCCCGCTGTACGCCTTCCCAAGCGAATTCCTTGGTGTTGTAGCTGCTTCTCCAAACCTGGTGGATCTCGGAAATGGTCTTATTCCGTAAAGCTATTGCAGGATCTAATTGACTGTAATTCCTAATGTCCTGCTGAATGCGATTGAGATCGGAATTGATCAAAACTGCAACTTGGTCCTGAACAGCGGTAAATCGACTCACGTTCACCAGCATCGAGCGATGCGTCGCGCTGTCTCCGCGCAAATCACGAATTGTATTGGCAATCACAAAGGAAGTAACCGCATCGCGAAGGCTCTGAGGCAAATCGTTGATTGGCCATGAGCACTTATGTCGAGAAGGAAAGACGCTTTCGGCATCGGAAATCGGCTCGAGAATGCCGTCCCGCGGTTCATCCCCGAACATAACAACAGGGCCAACATAGTTGGTCGGTGGGTCGAGGGTGTAGATGAAATCCCTGGGGAATAGATCGTCGCCCAGCATATCGTTTTCGCTATCAGGATTTATGAAAATGTTAGCGAAAGGTGTTGCGGTGAATCCGATATAGCTCGACCTCTTAAACAAAGCCAACAGCGCTCGGATTCGTTTGTTGATTTCCGTGGGATCTGTCGACAGTGGATTAGTGTTAACCGATGCGCTATCCGCTTCATCGTCGATTAAGAGAAGGGGAACATCAATCTTGCCGTCATCCCCTGCGTTGTACTCCGTCAGCCACTTCTCAAGATTCTCGAGGATCTTACGGTTCTTCTTCACTACAACGAGAACCGGCTCTTTGATTGAATTGATCCTGATGCCGAGCGAGTTGACCAAAGTCTTACTGAAGTCGCGGTCTCGCGATGTGAAGACCCCAGCGGATCTGCGGGCATCTAAGGTCCCTACTCCTACTGCGCGATTGTTCCTGATCTTTCGCAAGATTCCAGAACTGTCGAAGCCGACAAAACCCTCATCGAGTCGCTCCTGAGTTTGGCGTCGCAAGCTTTCTAGTGTTCCTGTCAATAAGACAATCAGGCGATATCCAGCATCACCCGCTTTGCAGGATAAGGCGGTGTACGTGGCTGTCTTCCCAGATTGGACGTCGCCGATGACCAAACCACGACGCTTCCAAGATCCGGGCTTAGCAGGGTCTCCAAGCAAATCCAAAATATTGTCCGTCACTGAATTCAGAGTGCTTAAGACTTTCGGCGGCCAGTCCTTTCTTTGAAGCAGCTGAAGAAAGCGCTGCCAATAGAACGGATCGATGACGGCCTTGCGGGAACTCAACCACGGTGTGTGTTCCTCCTCCCCGAGCAACACGACGCCTGTATCCATTGTGATTGCTAACTTTGCGTGTAATCGTTTGATCAACGACGCAAAGTCGTCGTCGCTCAGCGGGAACGCCTGCCTCAGCCTTGTCGCGAGTTCAAGGATCGCCTCTTCTTTCGGAGCGTGTTGATCTGGAAGAGATACCAGAACCGCGTTCTCAATCAGCCGGGCGTTGTCGATGGACATATTCTAATTTCTCGGTCAGCGTCTCGATACTCTCGGGATATCTGCTAAACGGTTCCATGGTTGCAAGGCTCCTCAAGAATCGTGACGTCGACGCCGGATCAGTTCCCACGACATCAAGAAGACGGCTTGCCAAGTCATACAGCTCTTCGTCAGTCCTGGTATGGCTCTCCGGTGGGTCGGGGCGGCGTTCGGAAGCCATATCTGCATAAAGCGAGTCGAACGGGAAGGTTCGCTCAACCGATTGAAGATGCTTCTGGAATAGCGGCAACGCGGTATCGGGAATCAAACTTTCCAGCGCAATAATAAGAGGGTGTTCCCGGTTCAGCGTGTACGTGACTCCGCCTCGTTCGAGAGTGCGGTCCCAAATGTGCACTACTCCATCAGCGTTGGCGCGGCGACCGCGAAATGTGTAGACACGGCGGCTTCCCTCGGAAATTCTGTCCACGATGACTCTGAGCCCATTCCTTATGGCTTCTGGCGGGGAAGCAGCGGATTTCTTTACGTCGAGAGTCCACAAGTGATCAAGTGCATTTGGAATGTCAACCCGCACTCGCGCCAGCTTTGTCATTTCTTCTTGGCGGACGAGCCTAAACCAAGAACCCCAACTGATGAGTCGTTTGTTCCGATAAACGTAAAACCCCTGATTTCTTCGAAGCCCTTCTTCGCCACCGGCCATTCTTAAATCGTCCTTAGAAAGTCGGGAGATATGGGGCAGGATGAATGGCGCAACTTTCACGGAACATCCCTCCACAGCGAGAGACTCTTCCGGGAGCGACTGAGTGGCTTTGTTTGCGCGGAGAAATGGATCTTGAGCTTTGAGGGGGTTGTCGTTGATAGCAATTTCCAAGGTCGGGGAGCCCTTGATTTCTGATGCGAGAAAGCGATGAAAGACCAGCGACAGATGTTCTCTCGCCATGTCAATCCGATCGCCAAGTGCCTGTTCGATTGAGGACTCGCCAGCCGCGAGGCGATCAAAGCGTTGCCACAGGACGAGCGTGCCGTGCTCCAATTTCGCAAGCTCTGCGACTTGCGGCAAAGTGCTAAGCTCGTCTGGTCGAACCCCTGTGAGAATCCAATCCTTCCTCTTCTCCACAAGGTCCAAGTCCCAACGTCTCGCATTAAGCTCGCCGTTCTGTTTCGAAATTACGGTGAGGCAGCGGCACTGAGACAGTGATGCGGTTTTCAACCCAAGCCCGAATCGACCTAAATCCGAGCTGGAACGGAGGAGACGCGGATCTTGGCTGCCATGACGCATCGCCTCGACGAGCGCCCGCGCGGACATCCCGATTCCATCATCGAGAATGGAGACGAATGGCTCGTCGTAAGGCAGAAAGCGTATTTGAATGTTCTGGGCACCGGCGGAGATTGAGTTGTCTATTACATCGGCGATTGCAGATTCGAACGAATACCCAATGGCGCGCATTGACTCCAGCAAGACCGGAGCAAAGGGAGGGAGCGGCAGTTCGAATGCGGAACAATCCATGATCGCTGGACATGAGCCCATTTCAATTTCAGCCATCCGATATGCACATGGCTTCCGGGCGCGAGCGCATGATAACACTCACATTCGGAGTATCTCATCACCAATGTGTTCGTTTTCGACACCCAAGTAACTTTACTGGGCCTCGGCAAGTTGCCGCTCGTTAGATCTAAGGCGCGACTCGAGTCGGCGGCTCAGTCTTTCGCCGTAGCGGGTCTGGCATTCCCATACGATAATTACCTTCCAGCCCAGCCGCCGGAGCTCGTGTATATTCCTGCGATCACGCTCAACGTTTGCTTTGAACTTTTTGTTCCAGAAGATGGTATTCGACTTGGGAGTGTACGCAAAGGGGCATCCGGCGTGGCGATGCCAAAAGCATCCGTGCACTAAGACTATGCTTCGATATTTCTTTAGAGTCAGGTCGGGCCTTCCCGGTAGCGTCCGTTCATGCAGCCTGAACCGAAAGCCCAAGCGGTGGAGTAGGGAGCGCACGATAAGCTCTGGGTTCGTGTTCGTGGCACGAATCCTGGACATATTCCAGCTACGCCGCGCTTTTGATAGAGAGTCCATTCTTGTCACCCCAAAAGGTCGGCGACCATCTTTGCAACCTCGCGAGCTATCAAGGGCGGTACAGCGTTTCCAACTTGGTGGTACTGGGACGTGCGCGGGCCTTCAAAATAGTAGTTATCTGGGAACGTTTGAAGGCGTGCCGCCTCTCGCACCGTCAAGCTTCGCGCTTGTAACGGGTCAGGGTGGATGAAGTAATGGCCGTCTTTGCTGATGTGTGATGTGATAGTTGTCGCGGGGCGGCTAGCAATCTGAACCCGAAATCTGTCTGCAAAAATCGTCGCTTTGGTGTTCTTCTTCTTGATGTTTTTATGCTTGGGCAATAAAGCAATCGGGAAGTCCTCAATTTTCGGGGAGCGATTCCTTACCTTGGCAAAACAGGCCGCGAAGAAGTACCTCTGCAAATCGGATGCGATATGGCCCCGAGAGGTGTGATTCAAAACCCCGCCGAGTCGCGCATCGTGAAACCAATCTGAAGCCCACTCCGACCTCCGTCGCCATTCCATGAATTCACCTCCGCAGCTTTGGCGAGCCGTCAATTGTCCCAAACTCTTGTGGATGAAATCTCGCAACTGACTGCCGCAAGAGGTTTTCCCCAGCGAATCACGAATCATTCCAATGGCGCGAAGCCACGCCTCGGGCGAATCGGGCTCCCCGGACAATCGGCTCCTCATTTCAGGCAAGTCCTGAACTGCATTCCACATTGCGATCTGCTTTTGTGGCGTTAACGTCGAGAGATCGCGAGAGATGTCCGAACGTATTCCAACCAGAAGAACGCGGTGCCGAGCTTGGGGTATCCCATGCTGTTCAAATCGAATCACGAAATCCCGCGGGGACTTACCGAAAAGGCTGCTCTGCCTTGAGTCAACGCGATCGACGAGTGACTGAATGTCGTAGGTGACCGAGTCCCATTCAGAGGTCTTCAGCTCGGGAAGAGAGTCAAGTGGGTGTTTCAGGTCAGCAATGATCTTATTGATGATCGGTTCTTTCTTGTGCTGAGAGGACAAAATGCCTTTCACGTTTTCCATCACGAAGACGGGTGGCCGGTGCACCGCGAGAATTCGAAGATACTCGCGATACAGCAAATGACGCTTGTCCCTGCCGAATTTCTGCGGGTTCTTATTGCGCATTCGCGATCGGCCCACAAGTGAATACGCCTGGCACGGAGGTCCTCCGATCAGGACCCAATTCTTGAAGTCGCCGATCGCTCTCCGGATACGACTGTCAATGTCGGTCCAGTCGTGCTTCCCTAATTCAACGCAGAGTGCCTCTTCCTGGGCCGAGCCGTATTGGGTTGGGAAGGCCTCGATCAACTGGCTAATCGCCAACTCCCCACGAACGTAGCTGTAGTACTGGTTCGGTGCAATCTCGAACTGCCGAAAAAAACTTCGGAGCAACAGGGTTTTGTGCGCAGCAGGATCTTTCTCGATGGAAAGGCCGATCCTGAAGACACGGCGCCCTGCATCATCTCGGAGGGCGGAAAAGCCCTCGCCCAGACCGCCCGGCCCGGCGAAAAGGTCTATAACTGGGATCACGCTGGCCAGGATACCAGGAGATTATGCGTACATGCAATCAAGGACTGCACAGGTATCGATCTGAACGCGAATGTCCCTGACGGGGGCTATTGTTCTGCCGCAGTGCTACGACGGAACCAATTTCTGGTGATTAGTGGATCCAAGATCCAGTGCCCGAGCCCATCCCGCGCACATCACCAGGGTGGGAAGTCTGAGCGAGCCCAGTTTAAGGGCCGGATATCCGAAGGCACAACTAGACTCAGCGATGCCCGGAGTGCAGCCGGACGTGGCGAAAACAGAAATCTTTCACCCGGCTCATCATCTATGGGAGCGATCCGGTATGGGAGCGATCCGGATCCTTGCTAAAACCAAAACGAGCAAGCCGTCGCTGCTCGACCGCAATGGTGAGAGCGCACCTAGCACAGCGACGTATGTGAGCCAAAGGCGTGTACTGATGAGTAACGATTTGGGTATGCGCGTCAGACGGGGAGAGAGTGGATGGTAGGGGCAAAAGGTCCGCTTAATCGATGCGACTCTATACTATTGGATCATCCCCTCCCCGGCTGGGGGTGGAGTTGTCGCCCAAGTTGCCATTCCCTCGTGGCGAAGGGTCGAAAAAACCTCGCTATCCCCCTTTTTCCTCTACCCCCATTCTCAGGCCGGGGCAATGCCTCGGGAGACAACATTTGCCTCCTACTTTTAGCCCACTCTGACGCCTAATGGGAGCCAGGTTGAGGGGCGTCCAGCCCCGGCGGCGGGCGAGAAGAGGGATGATAGTACCAGCCCCATCTCCTAAGTCATTGCGGACCTAACTGCCTGACGAGATCGGTTTCGAGAAGCTCTCCGCAGTCGGCGGGGAGCTTTCTTTTGCTGGGAAGAACACGGCGTTCAGGAGAGGCCGGGGGCAGCGAAGACGGGAGCAGGCATACCCGCCTTACAAATATTTACAGGGCAAAACGTCTTCTTAACCGAGGAATTGCTATGTACCCAAAATCTCCGGATAGTTGTCGCCCAAGTTGCCATTCCCCCGTGGCGAAGGGTCGAAAAAGCCTCGCTACCCCCCTTTTTCCTCGACCCCAATTTCGAGGCCGGCTCAGGCAGTTTTTTCCTGAGGTTCAAACGGATTTGCACACCAGTATCTGTAAAACGGTCACTCTGACGCCTAATGGGAGCCCAGGTTGAGGGGCGTCCAGCCCCGGCGGCGGGCGAGAGAAAGAGATACTGATCCCACCTACCTGCTTCAACCTAAATAAAGCCGACTCACCACCGAGGTGAGGGAGCTTTATTACTCACAGCACAACCCCCGGCTCCCAACACCCCACACTCTCCGTGGAACGCCGACGACCAACCAGGAGACGCTCGGCTCGATACCGAACCCTGGGCACGAAGCCCACGCTGTTGGTAACCGTGGACGACCAACCCAGAAGACTCCGGCTCCGAGCCTCGCCCCGAACAACAACTCTTCCGAGCCCACGCTCCTGGTCAAACCTCGACGACAACCCGGAGGCGTTCGGCTCGAGCTTCGGCCCCGCACGAGGATTTTTACTCGCAGCGAACTACGAACGCTGCTCCCGAGGTCCCACGGTCTTGGTTAACTGCGGACGACAACTCGGAGACGTTCGGCTTCGATCCTCGCCCCCGCGCGAGGATTTTTACTTTCCGCAGCGAACTACTAGGTCGGAAGCGAAAAAAGGGTCTCTTGCATGGAAGTTGGGCGACAGCGAGCGACGAAGGTGGCCTGCATTTCCTGGACGGCATCGTCGATCGACACACCGGATCCTTCGTTGAGGATCTCGACGCCGAAGATCTTCATCGTGGTGGCGGAACCCTGTTCGTTCGTACCGCAGAGGGTGATGTCGAAGGGCAGGATCTGGTCGGAGTACCAGGGCTTGGCCTGCTCCTTGAAGCCGGAGACGAGGGTGTTCTGGATACCGGAGTGGGAAGCCTTTGGTAGATATCGCTCCTGGTTCTAATCTCATTCTTGACATACCGCCGACATATCGGCATATACTTACGGCCCGGCGATTATCCCGGCCGAACCAGGAGAGCTCTATGAAACAGAATAGATGTCGCCGCCATCTCCGTCCTCGCCCGTCCCGTTCACAGATCAACCAGCAGGTGGGGCGTGTATGCTCTGCCATCCAGGCCCTGCAGCTTGAGGCCTTGATCGAACTCCAGAAGCCGGCGCCGAGCCTGCCACGCCTCCAGTTCCTGAACCGCATGATCGACCTGGCCAAGGACGAGGTTGTCAGCCTGGAGAAGTTCTAATGAAACGCGCCGCGATTTACTTGCGGGTGTCCACGCTCGACCAACACCCCGAAACCCAACTCTACGACCTTGAAGAACTGGCGCGACAGCGCCAGTTCGAGATCGTCGCAACCTATGAAGACCGGATCAGCGGCGCGAAGGCGCGCCGCCCGGGGCTCGATCAGATGATGAAGGACGCCCGTCGCCACCACTTCGATGTGGTGGTCGTGTGGGCATGTGACCGCCTGGCGCGATCGGTGAAGCACTTCTTAGAAACGTTAGATGAGTTGACTCATCTCAACATCGAGTTCGTAAGCTTCCGCGAACAGCTCGACACCGCCGGCGCGTTGGGCCGCGCCGTCGTGACCATCATCAGTGTTGTCGCCGAACTGGAACGCTCTCTCATCATCGAGCGGGTGCGTGCCGGCATGCGCCGCGCAAAGTTAGAGGGCACCCACATCGGCCGCAAACCGCTCGATATCGATCGCCAAGCGGTGCTGCGGCACCGTGCTCACGGTCAGTCGCTGACCCAGATCGCCAAGACCTTCAGCATCGGAAGAGCGACTGTCTCCCGCATCATTAAAGAAGAACGCCAGGCCCTTCCTCTGGCTGTTGGCGAAGCGTAATGGTGAACGTCTCCGATACGCTGCGCGACTATCGTCGCTGCCTGCGGAAACGCCGCTATCAGACGCGGGAAGCGGCCGAGCAGAAGGCACGCAAAGCGAGCACACGAACCGGTGAGGTGATCCACTCCTACCACTGCGGTCTATGCGGACTGTGGCATATCGGAAAGCAACGTCCCCCGAAGGGGCAAACGATCGAAGTTCCGGGTGGCCGGTTGTGCTGGTTGTGCGGCGATCCGATCCCCCGTGAGCGTCTGGAGAAATCGTCTCATGCACATCCGACGTTTACCTGCTCGCCTCGCTGCAGCAAGCTCAGAAAAAGGTTCCTCGCCAAGCAGCGTCGCATGAAGAAGGCACGGGAAGACCTTGGCCCAAAAGGGTCTTCCGGAACCTCGTCCTAACTTAAACAAAACAGGGCGCCGGAAACGGCGCCCTTCACTAGCCCACAAGGAGTGGGTTTCGGGCGGGCCGCTGAACAAGTAAGAAACCGCGGAATGCCTGGAAAACGCCTGAAGTCGTTCCTCCTTCAGGCCCTTGAGAGAGGAACGAGTCTCCATCGGCTCAGAAGTGGTGCTCCGTGTCTGGCCGAATTCTACCCCAATCCGGCCCCGTGACACGTCTCGTTTAAATCTGTTTTCCGGAAGGGATATGTCTCTCACTTGCGTTTAGCTGTTCAGTGGCTAAGAGGTGAGGTTGGAGTTTGCCTCGTCGAGGGGAAGGCGACATAGTTGGCTACGCGGAACGGCGCATAATCCACCATTCACGCCTGTTTTGCCATCCGGGGCTCAGAAAGAGATATACGCGAGAGAGGAGAACGAAATGAAGCGGCTGTTCGTAATGATCGCAGGCGCGAAAAAGGTGGTAGTGGTGTTCATGCTGATCACACTGTCGCTGGCATGTAGTGCCAGCGCATCAGTCGATCCTATGACACTGGGCGGGTTGTTAGTGGTCTTACAACAACTTCGGTCTCAGTTGGACGCTGTCTCGAACAACGTCGACCAAGCGGCGTCGGCAAGGATACATCAGATAGAACTCGCCTTAGATGGCACCATCAAAGAGTTGCAAGCCGTCATCAAGGATGGTTTCGATAAGGCGAACACGACAGAACAGAAGGTGTTTTCGGATGTATACAGCGTGATGGGTCAGGCAAATACCGAGTTTCAACAGAACGGCTATTGGGCATATGTAGGAGCGAATAGCACCTTAGCGAACGCCGCAACCGTGCTCGAGGGCATTCCATTTGTCAAGGTTAAGCCCTACATGTTTGCCGTCACTCCTATCCGGATCGAGATCGATGATTCGGACCGCTTAGTATCGTTCTATGGCCATTTCCCCGATATCGACGAGTCGCATAAGGCAAAGGTGAAGGTGAGAGCGGAGGGCGTAGCGGAAAAGACCCTCGAGCTTGGCTCGTATCCCGGTGGCCGCATAGGTTTTGTGTTGCCGCCCGACTTTGTAAGAGAGGGAAGATTCGTAGAGTTGGTCGTCAGCGTCCCTATTGTCAAATATTACGTGTACCACACGTTTCAGGATTTCGACGCTCGCCTGTACGTCGCCATCAGGCAGCCGTTTACATTTGCATTCGCGGTGAAACAAGGCAATCCAGAACTGTGGGCAACATTGCCGGCGCCGTCGGAAGATCACGAACGCGCAGACTCAGGCAGAACCTCCAATAATCAGACACTATCTTCGCGTGATCTATTCTCGAAACTCGTAAGTGACAATACGACTTACGACATGGACACCGCTGCATTTGCGGCGATGGAAAGTCGGAAGCACGATGACGAACATCCCTGTGATTGTTGTGACCACTCCAAAGCGAGTTTGGACCGCTGGGACAGTAGTAGCGTCTCTTTTAGCCTCTATGCGCCCACGTGCGGGGATCACATGTGCAGCGTATTCAATCACTGTGGGGGCGGAGGCACAAACGCTGATATTTGGTTGAAGCCGACGTTCAAAGTAAAAAGGCGCAATGTGCCAGAGCACATACCCTTGACAACTGCAACTGCCACCGCAAAAAGACGAAGCGAAACGGATCCGGTAAGCCTACAGAACGTTTGGTCAATGGTTGAGATCGTCGGGGTCTTCAGAGATGGCAAGGAAGAACATAAACGAAGTGTCACTGTGACTCGCGACGTCCCAGTTGCGACTACCGAGATGTGGACCGCGTCCGTTGAGAATGGAAATCTCAAAGTTCAAACACGATGAAAGAAGTCGGTGCGCAGGTACTCCAGAAACCGATTCTTACTCCAGATTGCCCGCTCCTTCAAATCCTGAGGAGCGGGCATCAGAGCGTTCGTTCAGCGACGGTCAGAAGTGATGAAGAGGCATCTCGGGTGTAGTGCCTATATCCTAAATGCGAAAATCGCCAATGTCCGTCGCCTGCTCTGCCAGTGGCCGTAGCCGGCTACTCAACTCTGACTGCGGGGAACAGCCGAGGTATGAAGACAATAACGCACTACTCTGATTCGTGAAAAAGAGATCCTTCGGTTTCGGCACCGACGCCGCGTCTCGCAGTGCTGGTGACATAAACTGGAGTTCCACAGAAACCCCTGACGAGCGGCCGACTGAGCCCTTTTGTGACCTCTCGTTTATTTCAAGCTCTTCCATCAAAGATGGGATTCAGATATTCGCCCATTGAAGTGTTTTCATTTCGATGGCCGCGCTCCGCATAGAATGGATCTTAAACAACCACAAAATACGCTGGGCTTAAGTCGTGAACACAGAGGGAGCGGATGAGTCTGTATCAGATAGCCATTTTCGCCGATGGTGCCGACGGATATGCGGCCACTTTGCGGGGGACGCTACAGCGCTGTATTGCAGAGCTTGGCGTTCCAGCTGGTATGGTGTCTTTTCTCGACGAGGCATCCGTTGCGACACGTGATCACAAATCTCCGACAGTGGGCGTTTTCTTCGGCTTGACTCCGCACCCTATCACCAATCCAACCCTATCGACTCTGATTGAGGAAGCTGCCCTGGTTCTACCGGTCGTTCCTACTCTGGACCGCTTCAGTGAATTTGTTCCCGATGATCTGCGCCCCATCAACGGCATGGCATTGCGACCAGAGGATTCGGCAATGGAAAGAATCTCCTCGGTGCTTCTCGAAGGTCTTGGTCTACTTCGCAAGAGCCGTCGGTTATTTATCAGCTACCGTCGCGTCGAAACGCAAGGGATTGCGATTCAACTTTATGAGCAGCTCGACGCCAATGGTTTTGATGTCTTCCTCGATTCTCACAGCATCCGACCCGGAGAGCCGTTTCAAGAAGTGCTATGGCATCGCTTGGCTGACACCGATGTTGTAGTTCTCCTCGATTCGCCAGGGTTTCTGAGCAGCCGATGGACCGAAGAAGAACTTGCTCGAGCGAACTCCACCAACCTACAAATCTTACAGCTGCTTTGGCCTGAGAGCGCAATGACGTCGGCTGCGGCTTTCAGCAAGCCCTTTGGCCTTGCTGACGGTGATTTTGACGTCGCGACGAATCAGCTCGGAGCTACGGCGCGGTTACGCGACGAATGCCTGCGAAGAGTGACTATTGAAGTCGAGTCTCTGCGAGCCCGCGCTCTCGCTGCGCGCCATGCGTACCTCGTGGAGGAGTTCTTCTCCGAAGCGAGAGCAGCCGGACACAATCCACAAGTGCAGCCTGATCGGTTCATTCTGTTGGAGACGAAAGGCGGCAATCGCTACATCACGGTACCGACCGTGGGAGTACCAGACGCGGTTCGCTATCAAGAGGTGGAAGATGCGATGGCGCGAGATCCCAAGCACCACCAGGACATCATCCTGCTCTACGATGAACGCGGTATCCGAGACAAGTGGATGAAGCACTTGGCATGGCTTGATCGACAAACCTTGCCGGTGAAAAGCCTTCAGGTTGCGAAGGCCCAGTCTTGGTTGGGAGGTCTGACGTAATGGCCTGCATATTTCTTTCCGCCAGCATCCCCCTGCCGGGCGATGATGCCAGATATCGGAATACAGCCGACATCATTGCGATCCGCGACAGCATCCGCGCGCTCGTTAGCGTTGTCGCGCCGAGCGGTCAAATAGTTTTTGGCGGCCATCCGGCGATCACACCCCTCATTCGTTTGCTCGTCCGTGGTATGACACCCGATGTCAACCAGCACATCACTCTTTACCAAAGTGCCTTTTTCCGTCGCGTTTTCCCGCCGGAAGCCGCCGAGTTCGAACGAATACGAATCGTTGAATCCATCGACATGGACGAAAGAGAAAGCCTTAGGGTGATGCGAGAAGCAATGATCGCTGGCCACGACTACGATGCCGGAGTGTTTGTAGGCGGCATGGATGGGGTGGAGCTCGAGTTTGAGATTTTCAGACGTAGACATCCCAACAAACCGGCGTATCCGATCGCCTCGACAGGAGCAGCCGCACGGATGCTTTTTAACGAGCATGCTCGCGATCATGTTGAACTATTAACTGACTTGCGGTATTTATCATTATTCCGTCGCCTTCTCGCAACCGAGTTGATGTAATCTGAACCGGCCGTAAAGCTGATGTGACTTGTATCTGAGAGGAATTGGACGATGGCTCGCTCGGTGTTCTTCAGCTTTCACTACGATCGTGACATCATGCGGGTACAGCAGGTGAAGCAACACTACATAACCAAGGGAACGTACACGGAAACAGGATTCTTCGACGGCTCGCTTGAGGAGAAGGCAAAGAAAGAGGGTGATCAGGCGGTCAAGAAGATCATCGACAATGGCCTCGTTGGGAGTACCGCACTCTGCGTGCTTATTGGGAAGGAGACCTACACCCGCCGCTGGGTAGATTACGAAATCCTCAAGGCTGTGGAGTACGGAATGGGTATCTTTGGTATCAGAATTCACCAACTGAAGGACCCAAAGCACGGTGCGGACACCGAAGGGAGTAGCCCCTTCCAGTTTCTTGGGTACGGCGCTCGAGATGGGGAGCTGGTTCCAATGATTCACTACCAGACCGGATGGAAGGATGCTCCATACCTGCTTCCCATCACGAAAGCGGCAGCCCTCTATTTAAAGAGTGTGGATAGGCCCGTCCTGAGCAGCCTCTTTAACGTCTACGACTGGGTGAACAACGACGGATATAGCAATTTCGGGAAGTGGGTTGAAGCTGCTGCAACGCAAGCCGGAAAGTAGCCCAACAGTCGGAACTCGAGAACGCGGGGAAAGAAATGACGGTTTGGAGCTGGCTTATGGCGATTTACATAACGTTGACTTTCCTCACACTTCTGCCTGCGCTGCGAGCTCTATTTTCCGAGGTGCAGCTCAACCCAGGCGGTGCATCGTTCCGGGATTCTCAATTCTCTGACGAAGCAAAGGTAAAACTCGAGCAGCATTTTTCGCGATTACAAGGCACACTTGCGTTCTGGAAACGAGAAGCTACCCGGAACTCGCGATTTCACTATTACTGCTTATGTTGGACCATCTTGTCGTCTTGCATCATGCCGTTTCTTACGCAAGCGATTAACCCGAGTGATCCCGCGTCTAAGTGGCTACTGACCATCATTGCGGCACATATTGCCCTCCTTTTAGGCTTTCATCGAGGTCTGAAAATTGCCGAGCGCTTCAAGGCGTTCAGACATGGGGAATCGGAATTCTACGACACTTACCGCCGCCTGCTGGATTCACCGCAGACCTTCGGTCCAGATGAAGTAACCCAGCTCAAGAAGTACTTTGAGGAGGTCGAAATAATTCGCCGATTTGTGAGAAACGCAGAAACTGACAGCCTGCCAATGGTTGAGGATCTGCAAGCAAGTTCGGTTGCAAAGCAGTGACCTACACGGAATGGAGTTTTAACGGTGATAATCTCAAATTCAACGAGTTACATGGGCAGCGTGCAACTGGCACCTCTTCTTCAATGATCCGAAGCGGGGAACCCTTCTGCGCTACACTACAGCTCAGTACATACGCGACCCACAACCCACTCCTTATGGGCACTAATCAGAGAGTCCCAGCGGCAGGAATGCTGTATCCGATTTCAGTGGGGCAACCTCGGATGTGAGGTCGCAGTTCACAAGTACGTACCAAGCTAATTACGACGGCTGGAGCGTTACAGGGGGAGCCACGATTCAGGTACAATGTGCCATTCTCACACATCCAGGAGAGCTGCGATGACAACCGGCACGATTGCGAATCCGCACACGACGCTCACGTTGCAACTCTTGAAAACAACGACTCTTCCCGAGATAGAGGAGATGACGTGCCGTCTCGCGAATGCCAAACACGGCTCCGTCGATATCTGGCTGGCTAAAGACCTCGGATCTCAGTTCTTTAAGGATTCGCGCATCGTGACATTGTTGGCCGCCGCCGCACATCGAAAGATGTCGGCAAGGGTAATCGATTGGATCGTCAAACCTGACGAGCGCCATACAGTAGAGCGCTTTGGATCAACTCTCGAGGGGCTTGCTGCACTTGAGTTCGCTAATGCGATCGTTGACGCGAGCAAGTCAGATTTTCATCCGAGCCTTCGGGAACATCGATGGGCGGTCGTGGAGAAGAACGGGATTAGTAGCCCGGAAAAGACGGTTGGCAAAGCTCTGACATTTTGCGCGTTTGATCCAGAGCTTCCAACACCCATCGGATTCGCTGGTATTCGAAGCAAGGATGACTTCCTCGACAGGTTCAGAGCATACCGTCGCAATTGCTTTGAGATCGGAGTCGGTGAGGGATTCACCGATTCAGTGCCACGCGATATCGAACGCGCAATCGGAAGCTTCGCTTACGAGTTGTGGCAAAACAGCTTCCAACATGGACGGCTGGATCAGAACAACCTTGAGATTCGCGGCATGCGCTACTTGCGTATACGGAAGCATATCGGCCACGACAAGGCGCAATTCATCCGGCGGGCAGCTGGGTTCCAAGAACTTCAAGCTTACTTGCAGTGCCAAGTACCCGTGGATGGTACCTACAAGTTTTACGAGATCAGCATCGGCGATTGTGGCTTGGGTATTGTAGATCGCTTACTCTCCACTCGGCCCGAATTGGCAGATCGGACTCATTCTTCGTCTGATCGTGCCGCTTTCATCAATCGTGTTATGAGCGACGCTCTTACCAGCAAGCGTACCCAGTCTGGCGCAGGACACGGGTTGCAACATGCGATCCAAGCTGTTCATGTGCTTCAAGGGTTTGTGTCTTTGCGGACAGGATCGAATTGGCTCTACTATGACGCTCGCTCTGATGTCGACGACAAGAACACTCCTTGCCTGAGCGAGACGCAGCATTCAGGAAAATTGTGCAGTGTCGGAACGCAATTTAGTCTAATATTTCCGCTGGTGAGCTCACCGCGAAAATAGAATGTATCCGATCTTCGCCGAGTTCGTTTACGACGGAGTATCTTCGCAACTCTGCCTGGCTGACTGCGCTGACTACCTCAGCTTCGATTCGCTCGCAGATCTTCTATACACTGCGCACCTGCGACTTCTGGAGCAGACGGATATCTTAATTGTCCGCTTGCGAGTCGACGAACCAGTGCCTTCAGAGCGGGCGATGGATAGCAATGTAACCGCCCTCTGTCAGCGAGCACCTCATGCTTCCGTTCATGTTCTATATAGTCACGATTTCGCTCCTCAGCTTACTCCAAATCTAAACAGATCGAGTACCGACCGGCTTGACACGTCAGCCGCTCGAGTAAGATGCATCGATTGGCTTAGGGACAAAGAGCTGTACACATACATGAAGGAATCGACAGCTCTGTTCCGTGCCAGGATGAACTTTGTTTATCGGGCCCCTTCGCAGCGCTTCGTGAATATGTTTCTTCGGGTCGGGAGCATCCAACGTAGCCGGCAGGTGCTCGACGCCTTTTTCTTCTGGATGCTCCCATTCCTCAAAGGGCGTAACGCGCTCCTGACAGACACATGGTCAATCTCATCAATCGCCTTGAATGCGGCAAGACTTTTAGAGCGGTACTGGTGGCACATGGCCCCGGAGAAGGAACGACGAGATCTACTTGGATGCCGGGTTGAGATGCTATCCGCCTACCCTGATGACCTTCTTGGAGTCATGCCGAACATCAGAGATGCGCTGCTTAGCGTTACTGAAGCCGGAAAGCGCGATGTCCTTATGGTCCTAAGCGCCGTCTCGACGGGAACGTCCTTACGCCGCTTGGAGAATCTAATATCGGAAATGCAGTACAAGTCTGAAGGGTTTTTCTTCTTAGCTCTGTACCGCCTTTCGACGCTTCCCGATGTTGCTCACCTCTGCGACCTGTCTTCCGGGGTTAGCGGTACGACCTTCGCGTCCATCGACCGAGGTGAGGTTGGCTCGCGGGCCATCATCGAAATCGATAGAAGCACTTATTTCCCGCTCGACGTCAAAGAGACTGCGCTCTATATCGATAAGGTTGCTTGCAACCACTCTGCGCGTTTTTTTTCTGACTATCGAAGTTGTGGCGCCATTTCGATCCATCGTAATGCTGTTGACCTGTCGAATCAGGAGCATCGGCATCACGGCATATACATCGACGTGACTAGGATGCTCCGGCACGAAGGCTTTAGCAGCAAATTGCAAAGCCAGGCGGCTTCGCTTGATCGGCCACCCGTTACCATCATCACTCCCCCTCACGAAGCTGGTGTACTGCTGGCGCAGAGGATTGCAGATTTCTTCCGCACAACCAAAGGGACGACCGTGCCTGTATTCGTTCATCCTGATATGCGTGCTATCGCCGGGGAAGTACCACAGGAAATTGCGAAAGCTTCAGCTGACGACCTTGTACTCGTGGTCGACGACGTTTCCATCACCGGGCAACGCTTGGGAAGATTTCAACAGAGCCTGCGTGAGTTGAAGTACCCAGGACGGCTCGTTTATCTGGTTGCCGTCGCGAGACCGAGCAGCGACAAAAGTTGGAACCGGAGAACGCAGCAATTGTCCTATCGGACCACAGGTCCACAACATCGCGTGTTATGTGTTGAAAAGGTGATCCTGCCCGACTGGAACCATGTTACTTGTCCTTGGTGCATCGAAACTCATAACTTATCTCAACTAATTTCGCAGAACCGTCTTACGGGGGACTCAGCGGCTTTCGTGAGCAAGAGAATCATGACCCTGGAACGAGCCCGAATCGGGACCGGCCTAACAGACCAAGCCCTGTGGCGAGCCGACAACGCAGTGCCCCTTGCGCTCTCGCCTAACTCATTGTTTATTCCAGCGGATGAGCCCCCTCCAACGGAGGCTGACGTTCTCGGCTCTATAGCAGCAGCGCTGCAACAAATGCGAATTGCTAGCGATGAAACTCGGCGATTGGAAGTAAACTATCCCCATATGTCATTGCTGCACCATGACAACTATTTTGGTCAGCGATTCAATGACGACATCCTTCGCCTTGGTATTCTTCGTTGTGCGTTTCCGGAGGAGCTCGAACGGCTTGATGGATCCGAGGAAGAACATCGGCGGCGATTACTGAATGACTTCTTGCTTCGTAGAGACAATCAGGAGAGCATCGCGCTGGAGTTAGCCGTCGCACGATTGTCGCGAAAGCTTCCGCAGCCAGAGTTCTCGGACGAGACCTGGCGTCAACTGCCATCGCTCCCGGCTTCCATTTGGCGCGCCTTGTCTTAAGTCACGCTAAACTGCTCCGGGCGATCATCACCAGTCACGAACATACGCCCTGGAGATTCGAGAATACAGCATTCCTGCCGCTGGGACTCTCTGATTAGTGCCCGAAACCCACTCCTTGTGGGCTAGTGAAGGGCGCCGTTTCCGGCGCCCTGTTTTGTTTAAGTTAGGACGAGGTTCCGGAAGACCCTTTTGGGCCAAGGTCTTCCCGTGCCTTCTTCATGCGACGCTGCTTGGCGAGGAACCTTTTTCTGAGCTTGCTGCAGCGAGGCGAGCAGGTAAACGTCGGATGTGCATGAGACGATTTCTCCAGACGCTCACGGGGGATCGGATCGCCGCACAACCAGCACAACCGGCCACCCGGAACTTCGATCGTTTGCCCCTTCGGGGGACGTTGCTTTCCGATATGCCACAGTCCGCATAGACCGCAGTGGTAGGAGTGGATCACCTCACCGGTTCGTGTGCTCGCTTTGCGTGCCTTCTGCTCGGCCGCTTCCCGCGTCTGATAGCGGCGTTTCCGCAGGCAGCGACGATAGTCGCGCAGCGTATCGGAGACGTTCACCATTACGCTTCGCCAACAGCCAGAGGAAGGGCCTGGCGTTCTTCTTTAATGATGCGGGAGACAGTCGCTCTTCCGATGCTGAAGGTCTTGGCGATCTGGGTCAGCGACTGACCGTGAGCACGGTGCCGCAGCACCGCTTGGCGATCGATATCGAGCGGTTTGCGGCCGATGTGGGTGCCCTCTAACTTTGCGCGGCGCATGCCGGCACGCACCCGCTCGATGATGAGAGAGCGTTCCAGTTCGGCGACAACACTGATGATGGTCACGACGGCGCGGCCCAACGCGCCGGCGGTGTCGAGCTGTTCGCGGAAGCTTACGAACTCGATGTTGAGATGAGTCAACTCATCTAACGTTTCTAAGAAGTGCTTCACCGATCGCGCCAGGCGGTCACATGCCCACACGACCACCACATCGAAGTGGTGGCGACGGGCGTCCTTCATCATCTGATCGAGCCCCGGGCGGCGCGCCTTCGCGCCGCTGATCCGGTCTTCATAGGTTGCGACGATCTCGAACTGGCGCTGTCGCGCCAGTTCTTCAAGGTCGTAGAGTTGGGTTTCGGGGTGTTGGTCGAGCGTGGACACCCGCAAGTAAATCGCGGCGCGTTTCATTAGAACTTCTCCAGGCTGACAACCTCGTCCTTGGCCAGGTCGATCATGCGGTTCAGGAACTGGAGGCGTGGCAGGCTCGGCGCCGGCTTCTGGAGTTCGATCAAGGCCTCAAGCTGCAGGGCCTGGATGGCAGAGCATACACGCCCCACCTGCTGGTTGATCTGTGAACGGGACGGGCGAGGACGGAGATGGCGGCGACATCTATTCTGTTTCATAGAGCTCTCCTGGTTCGGCCGGGATAATCGCCGGGCCGTAAGTATATGCCGATATGTCGGCGGTATGTCAAGAATGAGATTAGAACCAGGAGCGATATCTACCAAAGGCTTCCCACTCCGGTATCCAGAACACCCTCGTCTCCGGCTTCAAGGAGCAGGCCAAGCCCTGGTACTCCGACCAGATCCTGCCCTTCGACATCACCCTCTGCGGTACGAACGAACAGGGTTCCGCCACCACGATGAAGATCTTCGGCGTCGAGATCCTCAACGAAGGATCCGGTGTGTCGATCGACGATGCCGTCCAGGAAATGCAGGCCACCTTCGTCGCTCGCTGTCGCCCAACTTCCATGCAAGAGACCCTTTTTTCGCTTCCGACCTAGTAGTTCGCTGCGGAAAGTAAAAATCCTCGCGCGGGGGCGAGGATCGAAGCCGAACGTCTCCGAGTTGTCGTCCGCAGTTAACCAAGACCGTGGGACCTCGGGAGCAGCGTTCGTAGTTCGCTGCGAGTAAAAATCCTCGTGCGGGGCCGAAGCTCGAGCCGAACGCCTCCGGGTTGTCGTCGAGGTTTGACCAGGAGCGTGGGCTCGGAAGAGTTGTTGTTCGGGGCGAGGCTCGGAGCCGGAGTCTTCTGGGTTGGTCGTCCACGGTTACCAACAGCGTGGGCTTCGTGCCCAGGGTTCGGTATCGAGCCGAGCGTCTCCTGGTTGGTCGTCGGCGTTCCACGGAGAGTGTGGGGTGTTGGGAGCCGGGGGTTGTGCTGTGAGTAATAAAGCTCCCTCACCTCGGTGGTGAGTCGGCTTTATTTAGGTTGAAGCAGGTAGGTGGGATCAGTATCTCTTTCTCTCGCCCGCCGCCGGGGCTGGACGCCCCTCAACCTGGGCTCCCATTAGGCGTCAGAGTGACCGTTTTACAGATACTGGTGTGCAAATCCGTTTGAACCTCAGGAAAAAACTGCCTGAGCCGGCCTCGAAATTGGGGTCGAGGAAAAAGGGGGGTAGCGAGGCTTTTTCGACCCTTCGCCACGGGGGAATGGCAACTTGGGCGACAACTATCCGGAGATTTTGGGTACATAGCAATTCCTCGGTTAAGAAGACGTTTTGCCCTGTAAATATTTGTAAGGCGGGTATGCCTGCTCCCGTCTTCGCTGCCCCCGGCCTCTCCTGAACGCCGTGTTCTTCCCAGCAAAAGAAAGCTCCCCGCCGACTGCGGAGAGCTTCTCGAAACCGATCTCGTCAGGCAGTTCTTGGGCGGTTTCGCGCCCGCCACGCGGCGACGACTTTACGCGTCGAGAAGCCTTGCAGCAGCAGCTCTTTCCAGTTCGGCGGCATGCGGCCAAGCATTTCGATATCGCAGATCAACCCTCTTCTCGCCCGCCGCGGGGCTGGGTGCCCTCGAACCTGGCTCGGGCTTGGCAGCCCGAGTAGGCTAAAAAATAAGAGATAAATGTTGCTTCCAAAGACATCGCACGGGCCCCAAAAGTGGGGTCGACGAAAAAGGGGGGTAGCAGGCCTTTTTTGAGCTCCTTCCACGAGGGAATGGCAACTTGGGCGACAACTCCGCCCCCGCCGGGGTGGGGATGATCCAATAGTATAGGTCCGCATCGGTTAAGCGGATCTTTTACCCCTCCCAGCCACTCGCCCCGCGCCCACCGCTCCTACCCAAATCGTTACTCATCAGTAAAGGCCTTTGGCAAAAGAGGAGTATGTGCTATGGCGCTCTTATCCATCACGGTCGACTTGCGGGATCTTCTAGGAACCGATGGTCGCTAGGTCGCTGTTGCTCGGTGCTCGGGATTCCTTATCAGCCGGCGATCCGCCGGCCGTTCCTAACAAACCTGAGGACTGGGTGAGTGAGTATACGACTCCTGATGCCGGGGCGAGGGTGAAGTGGCAGCCGTCGGTGAGTTCGGTGTCGAGATGGCCTTCGAGACAGAACAGGATGTGTCCTTTGCTGCACCAGTGGTCGGCCTTTTAGCCGGGCGAGTATTCGACAAGGCGAAAGCGGATGTCGCCGAAATTCTGGGTGCGCCACCAGGCGACGCCGGTTTCGCCAGTATGTTCGGTGGGTGCGATCGAAGACCAGTCAGTGACTGCCAAAGGGAAGGGCGGGATGTGCATGCGGGTAGCATAGTGGAGGGGCAATTGGGAAAAATTTCGTCTCTCCTCGAATTTTCCGAAGAACCCTTCCAGGGCGCGAGTCAATGTCCTTGATCTCCGCTGAATAATTGGTGATTATTTCATCTGTCTCGAATTTCCACGAGAATTCGGGGCGCAGGTCAAGCAGCATAAGTAATCGAAAATCCGTTTCGTCGGTGTTTTTCAGCCGTTCGGGCGAAAAGGCTTACCGACAATGACCCTGAGTTTTTGATTCATCGATATGGATCGTCATGACGTTCGAAGGAATTTGCATACGTTTCTCTTCGCGCGATGACTCAAATAGCAGGTCAAGCACAAAGTCCAATCGGATGTAGTGCATTCCAGGTTTGAGTCCACGCGAACCATCGAATTGGAGTGGGACGACGACGTCTTCGAGCAGGGCTGGGGACTGCTGCGCCGGCATTATCGATGCGAGCGGCTTCCCCGTCGTCACCGTTCGGTCTAAGCCTAGAGTGTCACCTATCAAGCTCCCTTCCTCTAGGACACCTCGGTCTAGATCCAGCTTGGTCTGTGCAATTCTAATCGCGGAGTGGGTCAGACCGACAACTCGCACCTGTTGAGAACTCAGATTTCGTATGCGAGCGGTAACACTGATCGTTACAGATGGAGATTCGATCGTACCTGGTACGCAATACTCAGTTTTTTCCACCTTGGATGTTACGTGGATCTTTTGAGATCTCGTTTGCCCTTGGGCAATAGCTACCCCAAAAATCTCGGTGAGAAGCAGAACTAGATATCGAAGCCTTGTCATCTTGACACTCATAAAATCACTCCGCAGGGCAGTTTTGCAGAACCCGTATTGTATTCCAGTCGTTTCGCCCTGCTGCGCCTGCATCTGTTCCCGCATCGTAAGCAGCGCCCGTTGTATTCGCTAATTGATGGCTAAGTTCGTGAAGAATGACGGAGATCCCGGCTTCATAGGCGGACAGCCCTCCAGGTGTAAGCGCATCGAAAAACTTCTGACCGGGAAGGGCGAGATAGATAGAGCTGAGCGGATTCACTCCGACAAATAGGGAACCTGGACTAGTAAATGCTGCGTAGTTGGAAGGAGCTGGATAAGCCACATACTGGGTTTTTAGAAGGGTTGATAGGCCTCTCCCACCGTAAAATCGAGCGCACCCGGCATTCATATCCAGTCGCATGGCGGCACCTTTTATCCAACCTCCAACGATGAAGTTGAAACCCTGGATTTGCGACCATTGTTGTCCGCCCGCCATTAAACCAATCTCCTCTGCCGCTTCTTGAGAAAGTTCCTCCCCGTTTGCGTCGTTAATCCAAATGAACCCGTTTGCTGCGTTCGCGAGGCTATATTCGCCACCATTGGGTCCTTTTGTGGGGGTAGATAAAATGCTGCAATCGTTCCGAGGACAGACAGAGGCGGCACCCATACCTAAGAACAGACTGGTCCAAAAGCATCCGACATCCTCTACTCCATCAAGTATGCATACAACGTTGTCGCCCATCAAACCTGTTGGATCAACGTTTCCGAGCGGATCGTTCTCGACGTAGGCGTATCGATTCCAGCTTTTCGGATCTGTAGGATTCACTGCGCCGACGCCTGCCGGATCCGGCGCGACCCATCTTCCCTGGGTCGGGTCATACCGCCTCGCTGGAAAATCGTAAAGTCCCGAATCGGTGTCTTGGTTCTGAGTAGTGAAAGAAAGGTCCGTGCTTCCGGTCTGGGCGTAAGCCTCGCCAAACGGCGCATATGCGGTCGAACCATTCAGCGCGGAAGAAGACGTGGAGGTAACGCGTGAGCTTCCAAGCCAATCGGCGTGTCTGTAGAACGCGAGCCCACTCGCTGTATAGACCGCAATATCGCTACCAGACAGTGGAACGTACGCCTTCGTCAGCGTCGCGCCGGTGATCGCGAGTTTGTCTCCAGCGGGGCCGTAAAGGAATTGCTTGTACGTGCCACCGCTGTTGGTCTCAGCGGTGCGTCCGAACGCATCGTAGGTGACACCGACTGCGTCCATCGTTACCGGATGTCCATCCACATCCCACGCGTATGTGTGGGCTTCGTCCTTCGTGAGATTTCCGTTGGCGTCGTAATACGGAGCTGACACGCCGGGGATCGCGCTATAACGGTTGGTGTTGGCGGTATAAGTTGGCAAGAAGGCGCTTCCGTTATAGCCGGTCACGAGGTTCTTGATGATATTTCCGAACGGGTCGTAGCCGAAGGTCTGTCCCCAAGTACTGGTACCGCACTTGCCGCTGGAGAGGCGCTGCAGGTCGTCGTAAACGTAATTGCAGGTCTGGGTGTCGGCCGCGTTCAAGGCGTCGGTGATTTGAAGCGTTTTCAATGAGCCGTTGGAGTTCCAGGTGAGTGAACCGCTGCTGCTGGCGCCGTTGACGCTTAGGGTGAAGCTGGTCATGCGGCCAGTGTTTGGATCGTAGACATAAGCGTCGCCGTCGGCGGAGCCGAGGGTGACGCCCGAAGTGCCGCCCCAGATATCGTACGAGGTATTCGAAACGAGCGTTCTTGTGGTATCAGTGATCGTCTTCCAACGACCTTCGCCGTCGGGCGCGTAGGTAACTGTCGAGACTCCGGGAATGCCACTCAAAGTGTGAAGTGCGCCATTGGGCCAGTAGCTGGTTGCCACGTGATAGTATCCGCTCGAATGCGGCATGGATTCGTAGAGGTCGATCGCTTCTCCTCGAATTGAGTGGCCGATGCCGATGTCCGTGAGTTTGGTGGGAGTAGGCGTACATGTGGTGCAGGTGTAGGCTTCGGCCAACTGACCCTTGGGGTACGCCATCGAAACGCTGTTTACCGTTGCGGCGTCGTACACGAAGTGTTTCGCCGGTGTATTCGCGGCGTACGAACCGGTGTACGTCATGGCGGTCACCCGATGCAACTGGTCGTATGCGAAGCAAGTGGCGTTGCCGACAGCGTCCTTTTTCTTCACGAGATCACCGGGATAGCTCACGGTGCCGCAATCGGCGTCGCTGGTCAGAGCGTCGAAATAGTAGTGCGTTGTCCCGGTCTCGGGATTAATCTCCTGCGTCATGCGGCCGAGCATGTCGTAGGTGAAAGAGCGCGACTGCTGGCTCCCGGAAACAGCCTGTGCGTTCTGGGTCACCGACGTAAGGTGCCCAAGAATGTCGTATCCGTATCTGGTCCAGTAACCCGTCGGCCCGGACGATTGCCCGCAGATGCCGCTTCCCGTTGCCGAGGTAAGCTCGCAGACCCAGGAAAGACGGCCAACGCCGTCATACTCGAGTTGCTTCTTCTTCGAGTTTTCGCCCGCTGGGGCGGTGATCGTCTGGAGAACGTCGGAACCTGTGCTGGTGGAACTGTAGGTATAAGATGCCACCGTGTTTGCGGCGGCATCGGCGACGTTCAATGGCCGGCCCATTCCGTCGAAGGTGGTCGCGGTCTTTGCACTGCCGGTGTAGGCCTGGCCGTCGGTACCCACGTAGGGCACGGAGTTTTGCGACGCTCGACCCAACGGATCGAAGAAGGTCTGCGCGGAATCGTAGCTGGTGGACGTGGGGGACTGGCGGCGCTGGGCGATCTGCGAGCGGCCGAGCGAGTCGAAGGTGGTCAAACTCTCGCTAACGGAGTTGCCGGAATTGAACGTCATGTACTGTTCGAACTGATTGGGGATGAGCGAGTAAGCATAGTTGGTGACGTTGCTCGCCTGGTCGGTGGTGCTGCTCGGCCGCCAGAAGTGCGGGTCCGTGTAGGCGATGGTGATCGGTTTCGCGTTGAGATCTGTTTGCGTGGTCGCGACAGCGCCCGTGCAGTTCCAGACGGCAGTCGTCTGGAGGCTCAATGGGAGCGTGACGCTGGTCGGGAAGCTGTTTCCGCAGGAACTCGTACCGTAGGTATAAGTCGTCACCGCACCATTGATATCGGTCGCCTGTTTGACGTTTCCCGTGTCGTAATACGTGAACGTCTTCGACAATGTCTTCCCAGTTGCGGGGGTGTAAGTGACCGTTGTCAGATTGCCGCGAGCGCCGCTCACCAAGTTGTGCTGTGGTGTACCAGTTGTTGTCGTCACGCTGGTTTGGTCATAACCGAAAGTGGTTGTCGCCATGGGATTACTACTGGCATCCTCAACCACCATGCTAGACGGCCGATCGACAATACCATTGCCGAGAGAAGCGTAGCTCGTAATCGTCTTGCGAACCGGGGTTTTGGTGGAGGGGTCGGCGCCAAGCGATGTGACCTGACCGTAATCGTAGTCGTCCTCTTCGATCGGCAGGCCATTTACGTTGTAAGTTGCTTCCATGACGGAAACCGCCCCGCTTGGCTGTTGAAGATATCCGTCGAGTTTACTGATTGGAAGTGTTATGGCGGTAGTGGGGCAAGTGCTGCCGTAACTGCCGTTGTAGCATCGCATGGTGGTAGCCAGCGGCGTGCCGGTTGCAGTTCCCTGGTACACCTGACGCTTCACTTCGTAGATACCTTGGAATTGGATGACGGTTTGATCCTGCGGATTGGCGCCGACTTTGGGAGCCGTGACGGTAGTGGTGACTGGGTTTGCAGCCAGATTTCGATCATATTTCCAACTGGAAGTACCGGTATCAGGGGTGGTGCGCACGAGTGTTACACCCGACCCGTCCGCACAATTGATGCCATTGGAGCCGCCTGAGTACTGATAGGAGATCGTTCCCCCGGTCGGGAGGGTGACAGACGCGACTCGGCCAGTTACATCCGGCGAATTTGCAGGTGTCGTTTCATAGGTGAACTTGTAAAATGTGCCATCTGGAAGCGTAACCTTATCGACCAGCGACGCTGACTGCGGCCCATATTCCCCGATGTCCCCGCCAGTAGTACACCCGAAGTTCGTCTTCACCGTGTAAGACGCGTAAGAAACAACGTATGTAGCAGTGGCGCCGGACGGGGCCGTGTACGAAAGATTGACGCCAGACGGAGGGCCTCCAATGACCGCAAGCGCCTGCGTGCCGAGAGTGTCTGTGGTTATCCCGTTTGAAACAGAAATCACATTGCCGTTGGTGTCAGTTGCAGAAAACGATCCCTGTTGCCCCCCGGGATTGGAAACCACCGCCGCGTTGATTGTTCTGCCACCGCGGTCCTTAAGGTAGCCTCCGCTGATTGAGCCTTGTCCCGCAAGGCCGTAAAACGTGTACCCCGAACCGTCGCTAGTGGGATTGGGTTGCGCCGTACTGGGCTGAGGTCCATTCGGAGGGCATGAGGTGCCTCCAGGTGATTGGATGTACACGGTGCCATTGGTGAAAGGATGCTTGGCCCCGTATTCGTCCTGATACACGAAGTTCGAAAATTGCCACTCGTAATACGGGACCGATTGGCCACCGCTGCCCCCTGTCCAACACATCCCCTGAAAATAGCTCATGGTGTACGACACTTGTGCCGCTCCTGCGGGCGTCAAACCTTGCCACCCCCACTGAGCCGAGACCGGTTGCCAGTTCTTTGTACTTCCCGTCGTCACCGGCATCCAAACGGACGAATTGTAAGTGAGTGCGTAAGCGAAATTCTGGCCCCTCCCAGCCTTGGAGAATATCGGGATTTGCCACTGCACGTTGAGATTGCCGAGATTGATCGTGTCGGGGCCGCCGGTGAATGAACCGAACGGAGGCGTTCCAGTGGCGGGTTGCGCGGAAGCGACGAGAACCGCCATCAGCAAGAACACGAAGAGCATCGTCAACGAGCGAGCAAATTGCATATCAGGGTTCTCCGAACTTCAAGGCTTTGTGCGCGAAACTTTGTTTCAGTTGGAAAGTGCGCTATTGATGTCGACAACGTCCTGCACATTGCCGTTGACGGCTCTCTCGATGTGCGTCGGGATAGTTAGGCCTGAAAGCTGAGAGTAAGCCGAGTATCGTACCTCGATGGAAATGATGGTATTCGCATCCTGATCAGGATGGGTTGGATAGCGGAGCACGACCGGAAGAAAAGTACTGCTGTCGAGGTACAGATCAGCAGTGCTGGCCGCCTGAACCAACGTTGTGAAGTTTGCCGGTGTTTGCGCATTTCCAACAACAGTCTGAAACTGAAGGTGCTCTACGCCTTGCGAACCGAGCGTCTCGTGCCCAATGTATGTAACGCCCAGATTTGTTGGCGTGAGACCGTACTCAGTAGCTAGGAAGGGCGCAAACCACGGGACCGGTTGCCAGCAATTGTGCTGCGGGATGGCGTGCTGGATCCCGTCAGCGGATGTCCATGCGCACTGAAACACGCCGTTCGTGCTCGCCTTGATCTCGGTGGCTACCCCGGTGCCGGTCGTTCGCTGAAGTGAGATCGTGGAGTCCGTGGCAGCGGTGGCCGAAATTGAGCCACTTTGAGAATCTGGACCCAATTGCGAGGAGGCATTACCACTGATCTGAATCGAGTGGACTGGTTTCCCGCCTGAGAACGCATTCCATGCGTTCGACAGTACCGCGCCCGTGGTGAGCGACGAACTCGAAGTGGACTGCGAAAACAACAGTGACCCAGAAGTTAATAGGAGGACTGTCATACAGACTCGCGGAAGGTTCATAGTTTTCCTTTGTCTTACTCTGCAAGACTGTGAAGAACGAGAGTGCGCGGAATTATCAAGACCAGATGTACAGGTGTCAAGCTAGATTTAGTACATCTCCTGCCCTTGCCGTTGCGGAGACGGATTCGCAAACTCGGGGTATACACGACGGTCCTTACGATCCTCTCCGAGATAACAGTCACGATCAACGGCGACCTCGACTCTCAAGTATTTCCCTGCCCTAGCGAAATTGGACGTCGCCGTGCATTCAAACTAGTCATGAGGAGCCGACCTCCCGGTCGCGACCGACAGAGCCGATGTCTGCGGGCCAGCTTCACAAAAAAATGCCTTCGGCGAATTGCCGGAGGCATTTGAGGTGTCAGGCGTGCGAGGCACCCGGTTTCACCCGGCTCTCGCCGCTATCGGTGACGCGAAGGTCCTACTTGATTGACTGAAGCGTCTGAACCTGCTGCATGTTGTGCACAGGCGCAAGTTGTCGCATAGTGTCCTGTTGCAATTTGAGTAGATTGCTCAGTTCCTGAGAGCCGAATGGTGGATACCATTTCGCTATGCCCTGCTTGTCCTCGTCTGAGATCGTCAAATTTTCGTCGCTGTAACAATGGGCAGCTGTTCCGTCGCGAAAGAACGACGGGTCGAAGTAATACTTCATGATTGACTTTGCATCGAAAGCCCCGAAGTCCTTATTGTGGGAGTCAGTTGCGAGCTGCCTCATGTTGCTATTGACCTTGTCCTTTTGCCAAAAGTTCGGTGCGCCTGCGAGTAAGGTGTAGATGCCGGGTCGCCGACCTTGGGCATCGGTAATGTACTGTCCGTAGGAGTCCTGAGTGGGCACGTAGCCGGTATCGTCCTCCCATCGAAAATCTTGATCGCACCCGCCCACTGGGATTTGGTGTTCATGGAGAAGCCCGAGCGCGTGGCCAAATTCGTGACGGACCGTCGCCTGCCAGTCCTGCGGCAGCAGTGTCGTAAATCCTTGCAACATCAGTGATGCCTCACCCGGCTTGATGATCGTTGGGTCGGAGCTGTCGACGCCGATCATAGACCAGTAGCCCGCTTCTTCAGAGCCGTCGAATGCTACCCGAATGTTTGCTTTAAAACTGGTGTCAGAGCGCGACCACTCGCGGAAGGTGTGGGACGCCGGATCGATGAAATCAAACCTCAGCGTGCCAGCCTGACTCCATTCCGTAACGGTGTCTTGGATGCGCTGCCGCAGTTGACGATCGCCGCCAAGGAACGCCACGGTAATCGGCGTGCTCGCTGCATTCGGCCAACGTTTTGTAATGAACATGAAGTACTGCATGCCAAAGCGACCGGCGTTGTGCGCATTTCCAGCCGCTCTCGTTCTGACCTCAATGCGTGCCTGCACGCGGTCCGGCAGTGACTCGACAGTGGGAAGCCGGCCGGCGATTTCTTGGGCAAACAACGTGGATGCAACCACGACTACTAACATCAAGCCGCAGAGTGATCGGGTAAACATCGTCATCCTCCAAACATCGGAATATTTTGGGTTTCTGAAATGCTCTTCGGCTGTGTCTAATCACCTGCTGGTGTTTGGGATTTAGTACCGTTCTTCTTGCCAGGTGTTGTAGGTTGGGCATTGCCGCCTGCGGAAGAGTTCACTTCTTTGGTGCCGGTATTGAACGGGAACGTAATCGTGACGGCCCATCCCGATTTCCACACCTGCTGTGTGGGAGGAGAAGTCAGGTCGCCTTTGGGATCTCCCACCTTGAATCCGCCTACGTACTGAGTCCGGAGTCCGAGATCGTAAGCTGGAGTCACGAAAATCGTGCGACGGCGGAACGCGAACGACGGTCCTGTGATGATGTCAGTAGTGGCTCCGCCAGACGAGGCCGTCAGCATTGCGCCTACTGCCCAGCCGAGTTCGAAATCCCAGTTGTGGAAGTTCAACGGATATGCATTGGCCTGCAGTGCATATCCGGCTTCGACACTCGATTGATTGGAGTAACCGAGCGTCTGAACGATTGTTGGGTTACCGCTCGCATCGAGGACAGGCGCCCCGCTCGCATCGCGCTTGATGCCCGCGACAAAAGCTGGGGTTTGGCTCCCTAAGAACGACAGGCCGAGGCCGCTGCTCATGGCGATGGTTGGTTGGCAGACGACCTTATCAATGTTGATGGCGGTCGGCGTGGTTCCCGCGGCGGGCGGATTCAGCGCATCCTGCGTGGTGAGCTGCATCTGGGTGGATGTTCCCGCTCCAAAGAAGCCGCCGCAAGCAGGTTTGTAAGAGACTACGAACTGACTGTCGTCTGCGATGTGGACCTGCTCGAACCGGGTGCGCCAGTAGAGAAGCCAGAGACGCAGGACTTCGTAATCAAAAGCTTCGGTCTTCGGATCGGAAATGCTGCGGGGAAGTGTGGCGACAGTTTGGCTGATGGCGACTGCCTGAGGTTTCTTGTTGCCGGCTTTGTCGCCCGCGGAATCTGCTGCAGCCGGGGCGGTTGCGCTGGAAATCCACTGCTCCAACTGCTTAGAGAGCGCGGCCGCACCATTGCTGTTTGACTGGTACTGGTGTTGAACACTAGACGGCTGCTTGGCTGCCCAATCTTCGATTTCGTTGTAGTCAGAGACGAGCTGGTTGAGGAGATCCTGGACGGCACTGAGATCCTGGAGCGGGAAGGCCGGGAATTCCTTCTCGGGAAACACCTGTTTGGGGTCGGCGTTCTTGCGCACCTCATCGGCAGTGGAGGCGAAGGGCTGAGTGTTCTGGAGAGTTGCATAGACCTGAAGGCCGGTGCCGTTGAGCAGGTTCTCCTCGGCTCGCAGCGTAGCCTTGAAGCTATTGACCTTCGGCCTCAACTGGCTGTAGCAGTCATTTAGGGCTTGAAAGTCTTTGTCAGGAGACTTAGAGGGAGGGCGCGGCGTTTCAGGTGCCTCGACTACTCCATTGAACGATATCTTAGGAGCTGCTGTCTTTCCAGTCGCGGGCTGAGCAGCTTTGCCTCCAAAGATCTGCGACCAATCAATCTCCGACGCTGCGATCGGAGTGGTCACTCCGGTGAGCGATATCTGGTATCGGTGGATGTTTACGTAAGCGATATAGACCGGATCTTTCGTGTAGATCTCTCCGCCTGAGCCGCCGGTGTTCAAGAGGTACATGTGTTTGATCTTTTCGGCCTCTTTTTGGGAAGCGTCGGGATCAGGTGCGCCGCTTGGAGGGGTGTGCGCGATTTTCGCTTCGAACGCAATGGAGTTTTCATCGCAATTCTTCGGGATATCGAGATCCGCGGGGAAGATCGCTGCCCTTTCCTGGGCGAGCACGTCGTCCGCTGAAGAACTCTGGAGAATCTCCGTCACCGAAGCGTTTTTCCAGCGATCTTTACACGCACTCTCCACGCTCTCTGCGAGCTTCGCATCCGCCAAAGCTCCAACCTTGAGCTTCTTGGCCTGGCATTCCGTCTTGATCCACTTCTCCTTGAGCGCGGACTGAACTGCCGGCGCTTGGGCGTCCGGGTCCTTCAGCAAGTCTTTCAATTTTTGTGCTTCGGCCGCGAGCGCATCGGCTTGTGGCGGGGGTGCGGGTCCCTTATGCTTCGCGGGCGCGGGTTGCGCCTGTGCTGAAATCGGTTGGCCCACCCCGATGCAGAGGGCGAGTAGGGATGCCAAGAAACGATGCGAGAGTGACATACAGTCCTCGGTTATGAAATCAGAGTTGCAAGGGAATGCCACAGACGCGGTAGCGTCTCGGTCAGAACGTAGAATTCAGGCCGGAGGAAATCCCTTGTGATGAGTGAAACGGAGTACTGGGGCAAATCCCTTTTCACAATCTGCTTCGCTCGTATAGCGGGGCGAGCTTTCGACTCACACCGGGCACCACACCGCTCTCAACCAAGGTGCAGAGCGATGCGATCGTGGCCATTGATCAGGTGGGTCGTGAGAATTCCGACGAACGCCGCGGGGTCCGCGTGAGGGTAGGACCCGTTGAGCATGGTCGCGGTCCGGAGCCGCCCGGTTGAGATCGAGAACGCCGGTAAAAGAACCATCGGAGATGAGCAGGTAGGCTTGCCCGTTGTGAAGGTTCTGCAAAAACGCAAACCCTTTTCAACACCGGACTAAATTTCTGTTAAATCGGATTTTCACTAGCCTCTGTAGGGACTGGCATCTAGAATCCTGCGCATTTCATTTTGACATCTCTGGTTGCGGGGCGACGTTGCGATGAAGAGGCGGATCGGGCGAGGGGCATGGCTTGCGATGATCGCAGCGTGTTTGCTGGCGATCGCAGGGCGAAGTTTCGAGTCGCGCCTTCGGGGCAGTGCCCGAGCCGACAACCTACTGGAAAAAGCATACAGCGACCCAAGGACTCTCGAACTGCGGCTGCGAGGGGCGGCGTGGTCTCTGCTTCGCGAGCGCGCAAGCGGGCGGATCCGTGCAGAGGCGCGTTCCGCGGACCTGCTTCGAGCGGAAGCGGAGGTGGCGCGGCTCTACCAAGCGAATCCGGTTGGGACGCTGGAGTTGCGTGATCGCGGCCGCGCCAACCTATTGGAGTGGAGCTTTGACGAAGCTTTGGGCGACTTCCACCTGGCTCTCGCGCATGAACCGGAATCGCCGGAGATCCTGAACGATCTGGCCACTGCATACTATGAACGCGGAGAAGCGCAAGGGGACTGGGAGTCGCTAGTAGACGCTTATGAGCTAGAGAGCCGGGCGGTGCAGGCGCGTTCGGGAGATACATTGCTCCTGTTCAACCGCGCGGTGATCGCGAAGCGGCTTGGCATGTACGGCCAAAGCATGGAGGACTGGAGACGCGTATCCGAATTGGAAAAGGAAAAGGGATGGGCCGAGGAAGCGCGTTCTAACTTTCAACAGCTCGCGGCGTTGCAGAAGACGCGGCTGGAAAAGAATGGAGGACCGCTTCTGAGCGCGAGAGAGTTTGCCGACCGGGTGCAGCCGGAGGACCCCACGACTTGGAAAGAGGTGGAGCCGCGCGTGGAAGAGTACGTTTCGGAGGCGACGCGGAGTTGGCTTCCGGCAGCGTTTCCGCGAAAAGGCGACGCGGACGAATCAGCGAGGCGCGCGCTCAAGGCGCTGGCGATCGTGCTCGAACGCGGCCACGGCGACCGTTGGTTGCGTGACCTTCTTTGGCAGCCCGGATCCGATTCGCTGGCAGATGCGGTGGCGTCGCTCTCGACCGCTGCCCAGGCAGACTGGACGCAACAGAACTACAGCCTAGGCCGCGCGGCGGCGCAAGACGCCAGGCGAAGTTTCGCGAAGATGGGAAATCGCGCGGGTGAATTGCGCGCTGCGTTTGAAGAGCTGTATGCGAGCGAGTTTGCCGACATGGGAACCGTCTGCTCGCGGCAAGCGAGCCAGTTGCAATCCGCCCTGCGCGAAGTTTCCTACCCCTGGTTGAGCGCGCAGACGGCGCTTGAGCGCTACAACTGCGAACTGGAAACGGGAAACTTCGGAGCCTCCGAATTTCTCAGGCGCGCCCGCCAGATCTCGCAAGCCGCATCCTATGCGGGCATCTCTCTGCGCGCGCTCAACTTTCTTGCCGCCGATCGCTTCGCTCGCGGAGACCTGGCCGGAGGCTGGCACGCTTCTTCCGACGGGATTCGCGAGTTCTGGGCGGGCTCGCAGGACCTCACTTATGGGTACAACCTCTATACCACCGTGGAATTCGGAGTGGAGGTTCGAAACTCCTGGTTCTCCGATGTCGCGTATGGCGAGCAGGCGCTCTCGCTGGTGGAAGGAAACCAGAAGCCCTTCGCACGGGCCGAAGAACATCTCGCGCTAGCAAAGGCCAGTTTGCTCGCGAAGAGCCCGGCAGTGTCGCTCGAGCATCTTCGTGCGGCAGAGTCTCTTATTGCGGATGTGCCGCCATCCTCCGAAACCAGCAACTTCCGCATGGACATCGCGACGCAGAGTGCTTACCTGCAAGCGCTTACCGGCTCCGCCACGGCGCAGATCTTTCCGGCGCCGGCGGAGATTTCGCAGGTCGAGAACGTGTACACCCTCGGCAGCTACTACACCACGCGCGGCAAGACCCTGGCCTTTGAAGGCAAAGTAGAGGAAGCCAAGAGCGCTTATCGAAGCGCGGTCGCCCTGGCAGAACACGCGCGGAGAAGCCTGTCTTCCGACGCGGACCGGCTCGCCTGGCGCCATTCCTGGACCGAACCGTATCTGTTGTGGATTGATCTCGAACTGAAGACCGGGAACACGCAGAAGGCTCTCGCGATTTGGGAGCTCTGCCGGAACTCCGATCCAGCGGTGCTCCCGCTCGCGAATGGCAGCCGCGGCACGAAGCTGGATGCATCGGTCATGGAGAACTCGCTCGCCTCGGCACTTGCGGCGGAAGAAGCTCGGGACGCCCAGGTGCGACCGAACTTGAGGGATGATGCGTTGCTGTTGTTCACCCGTCTGCCGGACCGCATCGTGGCCTGGGCGATCACGGAACAAGGCATCGAGACCTCGGTGATACCCGCGGACGCCTCGGACGTGGTGATGCAGGGGCGCTTGTTCCGGGAGTTGTGCGCCCGTCCGTCTTCTTCGATGGAGCAAGTGAGCCTCCAAGGAAGATCGCTGTACTCGCAACTGATTGCGCCGGTCGAAAGCCAGCTTCGCAAGGCGAAAAACGTTTTGATCGAGAACGACGATTCGCTGGCGGGAATTCCATTCCAGGCGCTGATCGCTCCCGCAGGCAAGTATTTCTCAGATGAACACGCAATTCGCTATGTGTCGGGCGCTCGCGACGTCGAACGAGAATCAGCGTCGGGCGCAGTCGTCACGCGCGAGACGAAGATGCTGTTGGTCGCCAACTCCGGGTCAAGCATGGACGGCGTCCAGCCGCTCGACGATGTGGTGGCGGAGGCGCGATCGGTGTCTTACCTCTTCCCGCGCGCCGAAGTGCTGGTCGAGCGACAGGCGACTCTTTCCGCGGTCATGAAGAAGATGCCGCAGGCGGAATCAGTTTACTTCGTAGGCCATGCAGTTTCGGACGGAGAGCGCACAGCATTGCTGCTCAGCTCGGAAAGCGGCTCAAGCCAACCGTCGCTGCTGACGAGCCAGTCCCTCGGCAACAGCAAGCTGGGCAGCGTCCGGCTTGCGGTGCTTGCCGCGTGCTCGACGCAAGGCGGCACCGAGCGAAGCTCCGACGAGGCCGACAGCCTGGTGCGCGCACTTCTAGGGCGCGGCGTCCGGCATGTGGTGGCAAGCGGATGGGACGTGGACTCGCAGGTCACTTCAAGAATGATGGACGCTTTCTACAAGAACCTGCTCCGCGGCGCCACGGTCTCAGAGGCGCTGGCGGGGGCCGAAGCGGAGACCAGAAGGGCCACGCAACACCCGTATTACTGGGCCTCTTTCGATGCGTTTGGAAATAACTGATTGAGAGGAAAAATCATGCGAAAGATTCTCGCCAGTGTCCTTGGGCTCGCTGCCTTGATAGCACTCAGCAGCGTGACTGCGCTCTCGCAAACCAAATTGGATGTCGTCGTAGAGGGCCCGTTCTTCATCTGCGAGAATGCGGACCAGCACTTCCTGCTCGTTTCGATTCCTGCCCTCGATGACACCCACTTCGTACCCGCGTTCAAGAGCCTTCGTTCCGAGATTGCGCTGGGCGTCCCAGATGAAGAAACCGTGGTTGCTTATCCAAACGTCAAAGCCCCACTCGTTTACGAGATGGCCTTTAAATCTCCCACGGCGACTACCGGAATAGATGATTCAATTATCAAGCAAAAAGGTCAGCAGGACACGATCGTACTGGCCAGGCGCGGCGGGGCGGGCTTCGCATGCGCGCCGAACGCAAACGGCGCGAGCGTTATGGTGAAATTGCCGATTCCCAAATCCATATATCTAATCGAGCGTGCATCTGAACCGTCGTGCATTAGCCCGGCCGGCAAGAATTGCGTGCCGAACACCCTTCGACGGTATGCCACTGGGGTGACTCTTCGCTATGAAGGGTTAACCACCCAACCGGTGTTGTCGGGTCCCGATCCGGCACATCCCGGGCAGGCAGTTGGTGCTGGTTTCGAGTTTGATACTTCCGATCCAGACCGACTGGAAGTCCATTTAGATGTCATACCCCTGCCGAACTGGGATGAAGACGACGCGCACTGCGATTCGATGAATGCGTTCGACAGCATGAGCAAGCTGTCGGATCGTGAGCGCAACTTGCATTTCCCAAAGATGTGCCTAAACGGCCCGGCTCGAGTGACGATGATGCGGGTATCTCGTACGCAGCGTGGTCGCAAGGCATTCCCTTTCAGCGTCGTGAAAAGGACGGACTGCCAGGCCCCGACGATGTTGATTTGCAAGAACTGTACGCTAACGATTGCCGGTGAGCAGTAGGAATATCCGCTCAGCCCACGTGCGCTCGTGCTTCGTGTGCCCACGCGCTCTCTGCATCTACCTTCAGATACTCTTTCCATGCGGCGGCAGCTTCAGGCTGCCGCTGCAGCCTTTCCAGCACCAGGGCGCGATTAAACAGCGCAACCGCCGAAGCCGGGTCTGCGGTCAGTGAGCGGTCCAGCAGCGAGAGGCCCTTCTTATAGTCACTCTCGCGTCTAGGTGAGGTCGAGACATCTCCGAGCGCGATGTAGGCAATCGCAAGATCCATCATCGTCCCGGGCTTCACGCCCTCATGCTGGCTGAGCGGTTCGAGTAGCGCTACCGCCTGCGAGGGGTCTCCCTCGAGAAGAGCGATGCGCGCCTGCGCGCGTAACCAGTCCGGATCGGTCTTATGCTTGTCCAACTGGATTGCAAGTTCCGCCTCGGCCTGGAGCAAGTCGGGTTGGTCCAGTCGCCGGGTGGCACCGCCGCGCTGTTGCCGGATGGGTCCGTAAGCGGCGCCGGGCAACCGAAGATCGAAGGGACGCTGGCTTGTATAGGCAGCCGCGATGAGGTTGTCGGCGTGGCGCAGGGGCCGAACTTCAAGCGACCAATACAGTGCCCCGCACCCCGCGAGCGCAGCCGTAGCCGCCGGGAGAGCCCAGCGAAGCCAGCGGGCACGCGCGGGCGGCGAAGGTCGACGTTCGCGCGCAGCACCCGCTTCCATCAGCTCGGACATTCGTTCGCCGAGCGCGCGTTGTTGCGCGGGCCGTGAGCTCGCGAGGCTGGCGATAGTCGCCCGTTCCTCTTGAGAGAGCTCCACAGCAAGGTCGTCGTCGGCAAGTTTCAGCAATCGCCCACAGTGAAGGCAGTCGGAAGCGTGTTCGTGCAGTTGTTTCTCCTCAGAAGCGGACAACCGGCCGGCAGCCAGGAAAGACCATCGCTCTTCGTCCGGACACATCGGGGTAGGATGAACGTCTTCCGGACCGGCAGCCCGTTGCAGGCGAGCGCGGGTTTCGCGGACGAGAGACAATTCTTCGCTGCATTGCGGGCACGAGTCCACGTGCTCGCGAGTGCTCTCGTCCACGAAGCCAAAGACCGAGGCAGCCAGTTCATCGGGACCGGGATGATTACGTCTCAGCTCAGTCACGTCCCAACCCACTTTCTTTATAACGTTGAGCGCCTTGGGAATCCTTCGTCCTCTGCTCAGCAGTGCTCACCAGTCGGTCACGAATGCCTCTGGTAAGCCTGAAGAGCAGGCTTTCGACTCCTTTAGTTGTCATGCCGATACCCGGTATCGTAGCAATTGAGGACGCGGTTAGACCGTCGCGGTAATAAAGCCAAAAGACCATCTGATCTCGCCTGGCATCGCTGCCAGAGGTCACTTGCTCGAGCGCCCGGGCGATCTGCCCCACCAGCACTGTTCGGTGAATCGCCTGGGGACCACCGGACTCACACTTGCTCTCTGTCATTTCGCCCACAGGTTCTACCGAGTTCCCCTCTAGTCCCGAGCCTCTTTTCTTGGAGTGTGATGCCCGAAAGTAGTCGTGAACCAAGTTACTTGCGATTACCTTCAAATATCCATGAAACGCATTCGGGTGTTCAGCGCTGAACTGCCCTAGGATTATCTTGCGTTCTCGGCAGATTTTTAAGTATGTCTCTTGCACCAGATCATCAACAACGGTAAGTGAGTTGCAGCCCCACCGCCGGCAGGTCCTAAGAACGACGCCTGCTATGACGGGGTGGAATTGACGCACGAACTCCTCCCATGAAGCGGCATCCCCCACCTCGTTGCAAGCTTGCAAGAGCTCTTCTAAGGACATTTTCGTTGGACGAACAGCAGGATTCTAGCCTAAATCGATGCGCCTCGGAATGGCACAGACATCTGTTCTGAATACTCAGCCTAGGGACTCTTTCCCTCTTGCATGGCCGTAAGCAATGATTGCAGAGCAGTGACGTTCGATGCCCTTGTGTTAGGGAGCTTCATGTAGGTGTGGGTCGGCGTTAAGTGAGCGTTCAAGCCAGATGAAACTTGTCTACAGTCGCTCGCTCCAGAGCGAGCGTGCTTGCCGACCCTCGAACTCTCTTCCCGAACCGACTCGGCGAATGTAAAGACGAGCCAACGCCTCGACCCGGCAGATGCGGGCGAAATGTAGCAATCGATAAGGGTTGTATTGATTTGTGCGAACGCTGCCAAGGAGGGCGTCGTTTGTTAATTCAATGCCGAGCCTATTCCGGTATTTGAGTAGGTCAGCGATGGTTTTCATTGGGCTGTAGATACGGATCGCGACGCCGTCAAGCGTCAGGTTTACGACTCCCTGAGTGAATGTCGCTCCGGAAAACCGAATGAACTGAACTGCCCAGTCCGAAATAACCGGTCGCCAACTCTTGCGATCGATTGCGATGCAATGCTGCTGTGGCTCGTCTTCGAGGAAACCGTAGTAGAACAATGCTGACTGCAGGCATATCACTCCGTGAGGCACACGTTTGCATATCTCAATAAGTCGAGAGTGTCGGTTCCGCGGCATCCCGGCCAGTCGATACAGACCGCGACTGATCCGTTCGATCCTGCCGTCTCTCCATGCAAGCGCGACATATTGGCGGTGGATACCAGCGATGTCGAAATCCACCCTCCTGGCAACCCCCAGCTTTCTCGTGAGTTCAACTACTTCATTCGTTCTCGCCATCCCATCCACCACTGGTTGCCCTCCTCGTCGGCCAGATGTACTCGTACTCCGCAATGAAGCTCACAGACCTTGATCGCTGTCGCATGGGGTTCCGATTTCAGAAGTGTTGACGATTCCTAGGCAGATTCGGCTGAGTTCCTGAACGGTTAGGGGGATTCGAACGGCTGTGCTCACGGGCTCTTTGTGTAACGGTTTTCCGCAACTTGGAAGCGAAATTTTGGTAAGTTTGGAGCACTGATAAAATGCGGGTTTTGACGAAACCTTTACAGTGAAAGATCCTGAACGTCTGCTGGTTGCACACTGGTTGCACAATCGCGTGCCGAATACCATGATTTGACCCACAAAGAGTGCAGTGTTTCCGCGCCAAACTGTTGATTCCACGTCGCAGGGTGGTCCAGCCCAAAATTGCTAAACCGTTATACGGTCAAAAGCTGTATCGGGGGTTCGAATCCCCCCCCTCTCCGCCAGAACCGCACGTTGTTGAAAATAAAACACTTACATAATCCTCGGTAACGAAACCTCGGGAGTCGCTTCCCGTTGTGCCTTCGCTAGTTGCTAAACCGTTATACGGTCAAAAGCTGTATCGGGGGTTCGAATCCCCCACCTCCGCCAGAGTCCTGCTTAACGTCTCAATACCCGAAAGCTGAACGTGTGTTCCGATTGTGCGGGTACGCTTTTACCTCGCTGCGCGCTCAATACTGCAGAAAATCGTTTTTGCTTCTACTATGGTGCCGCTGCTTTTTGGGCGGCATTCGCTGTCTGCGGATGGGAAGCTCGAGTACCTCAAATCACAGGGCAAAATGATGAGAAAAACGATTGTCGTCGGGTTCGTACTCTTCGTGCTTTTCGGAATTGAGGCGATTGCATTTGGCGCGTCGGGTACGCAGGGGCGCAGGCTCTCTATTCCTATTGAATCCGGATGGCAGTTCAGGCAGCGCGTGGAAGGGACATCCTTGATTCCCGCCGAGTGGCGGCCGGCGACGGTTCCCGGAGTCGTGCACACCGATCTGCTGAATGCCAAGCTGATCCCTGATCCGTTCTATCGCGATAACGAGGCGAAGCTGCAATGGACCCAGGACGCTGACTGGGAGTACAGAACGACGTTCACGGCATCACCGGAGGTGATGGCGCGTCAGCACGTGGACCTGGTTTTCGAGGGACTCGATACGCTCGCCGAGGTTTACGTGAACGGAGCGCTGGTGTTGAAGGCGGACAACATGTTCCGCGAGTGGCGAGCAGACGTGAAATCGCATTTGAAAACCGGACCAAATGAGGTGCTGGTGTTTTTTCCGTCAGTGATTAAGGAAGCGCCGAAGATTGCGGCGCGCGATCCTTGGCGCGCTAAGACGGCGCCCTTGCCCCCCGAGAAGACTTATGTTCGGAAAGCTGCTTACGAATACGGCTGGGATTGGGGCCCGACGTTTGTTACGTGCGGGATATGGCGTCCGGTGCGGCTGGAGGGCTGGGATAGCGCGCGCATTTCGAACGTTTATGTTCGGCAGAAGGACATTTCGAAGGCGGCTGCGCGCATTTCGGTTGAAGTCGAAGTGCTGTCGGCGGGAGACGCGAAGGCCGATATTAGCGTGGAGGCTTCGCTGAAGGGCAAGGCGAGGGAACTCACGCAATCGGCACAGCTTCACGCGGGAGTGAATTCCATCGTGATGCCGATGGAGATTGCGAATCCTGAGCTTTGGTATCCGAATGGCTACGGCGCTCATCCGGTTTATACGTTCCACGCGAGCGTGAAGATTAGCGGGCTGCAGCAGGATGTGAGGGATGCGAAGACCGGACTTCGGTCCATTGTATTGCGACGTGACGTGGACCAGTGGGGCCGTTCGTTCGAATTCATCATCAACGGCATTCCGGTGTTTGGAAAGGGCGCCGACGTCATTCCGTTCGACTCGTTTCCGTCACGGGTGACAGAGAAGGACTATCGCAAAGTACTGCAGTCGGCGGTGGACGCCAACATGAACATGGTCCGCCATTGGGGCGGCGGCTACTACGAAACCGACATGTTCTATGACATCTGCGATGAGCTCGGGATCATGGTCTGGCAAGACTTCATGTTCGGCAACGAGTGGCAGCCGGGCGACTACACATTCAAGCTGAACGTGCAAAAAGAAGTCGAATACCAGGTGAAGCGGCTGCGCAATCATCCCAGCATCATTATTTGGTGCGGCAACAATGAAACCGAAGGTTCGTGGGAATGGCACGGCGATGTGACGAGCAAATTAAGTGCCGACGTGCAGCGCCACATGTGGCAAGACTATTTGACTCTGTTTTCCAGCGTAATTGCGCAGGAGGTGCAACGACTCGATCCGGAAGTGCCGTACTGGCCGAGTTCGCCGAGTGCCGATTACGAGGAGGTCTCCGACAGCTACCAATCCGGAGACGTGCACAACTGGCAGGTCTGGCATGGCATGGCTCCCTTCACGGACTACGAGAAATCTTTCCCGCGCTTCATGACCGAGTTTGGCTTCCAGTCCTTCCCCGAGATGCGGACGATTGAGAGCTTTACGTTGCCGGAAGATCGAACTGGCATCACGACGCCGGTAATGCTGGTTCACCAGAAGAACAAAGCCGGAAACCAGAAAATCCACGAGTATCTATTGCGCGATTATCCGGAGCCGAAGGATTTTCCGTCGTTCCTGTATGTGAGCCAGGTATTGCAAGCAGAGGCGATCAAGACTGGAGCCGAACATCTGCGGCGAATTCGTCCGAGATCAATGGGGTCGATTTATTGGCAATTGAACGACTGTTGGCCAGTGGCTTCGTGGGCGAGCCTTGATTACTACGGTCGCTGGAAAGCACTGCACTACTATGCGCGACGCTTCTACAACGATGTGCTGGTTTTGCCGCGCGAAGAGAATGGCGCGATTGCCGTGTACATTGTTTCGGATCGAACGGCGGCGACGAAGGCAGAGCTTAAGCTTCGGCTGATGACGATGGACGGGAAGATCATCAAGGAGTCCTCGAGCACAGTCGATGTCGAGCCGCTGGGGAGCAAGGTTTATCTACAGATGCCGCGCACGGAGTTGTTGAATGCGAACGGCGCGGATCCGACGAAGGTATTTGCGGTCGCGGAACTGACATCGGGCGGTAAGACACTGTCGAATAACTTGCTGTTCTTCGTACCGACGAAATCCGTGGATCTTCTGAAGGCGAAGGTTGCGACCGAGTTGCGAAAGGTTGGCGGCGGTTATCTATTGAAGTTATCGTCGGATGTGTTGGCGAGACACGTGTACATACAGACTGGTTCGGTGGACGCAACCCTCTCGGACAACTACTTTGACTTGCTGCCGGGGACGGCCGTGGAAGTGAAGATCGCTTCGAATGCGAGTGAAAAGGAATTGGGCGATGCGGTAAAAGTGATGTCGCTGACGGACGCGTTCTAGCTAGACGTGTGTTTCAGAAGGAAGTGCAGGAGCCTTCGTCCACCAGATGTCAGGATCCGCGGCTTTGATCCGGCGGCAATGACCGATGCCAAGTCGGTCCAACTCGCGAAGAACTTCGCGGGTCGCGTTCGACAACGAACCTTGTACGGCTTCGCTGAGGGTGCAACTCGGCTCAAAGCTCGCACCGACGATCCCAATCAGCAAAACGTCCGAGGGAGGATTCGCATAGAACTCGGCGCTATGGATCGCCTCAATGAGCGTCGGCGAGTGCGGATCCATGCGTATGGAAGGAGCGTGGGCAGCGAGATCTGCTTTGCGATAGAGCGCGATTGAGCCGGGATCAGCGTCTAGTTTAACGGAGTCGATCAGGATCACCGCATCGCGACCGGCGATGTTGTCCACGAATTCCAAAGCGGGGGTGCCGAGGTCGATGACCTCGACACCATCGGCGAATTCGTAATGGGCGGCGATCATCCTGACGAGGTAGGGACCGACCCCGTCATCTCCGAGCAGCACATTGCCGATTCCACCAATTAAAACGTTCTTCATAAAATATTGACCGCTGCGATCTTGTTTCCGGATGGATCGAAGGTGTGGCAGGCACAAGCCATGCACGGATCGAACGAGTGAATGGTGCGCAAGACCTCAAGTGGCTCTTGCGGGCGCGCTAGCGGCGTGTGCAGTAGCGATGCCTCGTACGGGCCATGCGCGTTCTTTTGGTCGCGCGGGCTGGCGTTCCAGGTCGAAGGAACGACGGCCTGGTAATTCTTGATCTTCTCGTCTTTGATCACAATCCAGTGCGAGAGCGTACCGCGCGGAGCTTCGTGGGTGCCGACACCTTCTACTTCGTGGCTGGGGAAGACCGGTGCGTTGTAGACGGAGTAGTCACCCTTTGCGATGTTGTTGGTGAGCAGGTCAAGATGCTTTTGCGCCAACTCGGCGAGCATGCCGGCGCGGATGGCGCGCGCGGCGTGGCGGCCGAGAGTGGAGTGGAGCATTGCCGGTTGCAGTTGGATGCCGCTGACGGCATGAACCTTCTCCGCAGCTAGGCCGACATACTTCTTGGTGAGCGCGTGACCTTGGGTGTAACCGATCAGCACCTGTGCCAGTGGACCGACCTGCGCAGGATCGCCGTTGAAGCGTGGCGCCTTCACCCAGGAGTACTTCTCGTCACCGTTCCAGCCGGTGAACTGCGGGTTAGTCTCGCCTTCCCAGGGATGAAGCGGTTTATCGCCCGAGTAGTAGGCGTGGGTTACGTCTTCGGTCACGCCTTTGCGGAAGGCGTCGTCAGAAGCAGTCTGGAACGATTTCAGTCCTCCTGCACCGATGTAGCCGCCCGGAAGATCGTAGCTGGAACCGCGGCTGTCGAGCGGCAAGTCCGGAACGGCGAGGTAATTGGTGACGCCGCTGCCGATATTGAACCACTCGGGGTACATCGAAGCTACAGCGCAGACATCCACGAGGTAAACCTCGTTGATGAAACGCGAGACCTCTGCAAAGAGGCCGCGGATCATCTCAAGGCGCTCCATGTTCAGCGCCGACTGACTATCGAGATCAATCGCGTTCGAGACACCACCGGGCGTGAGGTTCTGGATGTGCGGTGTCTTTGAGCCGAGGATGCCGACGATCTGCAGCGCTTTGCGCTGATACTCCAGCGCCTGCATGTAGTGCGAGAAGGCAAGCAGATTCACCTCGGGCGAGAGGCGCATCGCTGGGTGTCCCCAGTAGCCGTTGGCGAAGATGCCGAGCTGGCCGCTGGCAGCAACAGCGTTCACGCGGTCCTGCGCCTGCTTGAGTTCGTTGCGCGAGTTGCGGAACCATGGCGAAAGGCTCTCGGCGAGCTTTGAAGTCGCGGCAGGATCGGCTTTCGGAATCTGCATGACATCAACCCAGTCGAGAGCCGAGAGCTGGTAGAAATGCACGATGTGATCGTGCAGCGCGTGGGCAATCAGAATGAGGTTGCGGATGTATTGCGCGTTTAGCGGGATCTCCAGCTTCAACGCATCCTCTACCGCGCGGACGCTGGCCATCGCGTGCACGGTGGTGCACACACCGCAGAAACGCTGGGTGAAGAGCCATGCATCGCGGGGGTCACGGCCCTTGAGGATGTTTTCAATGCCGCGCCACATAGTGCACGAGGCCCAGGCGTTTGTGACCGAGTTGTTGTCCACTTGGACATCTACGCGGAGGTGGCCTTCAATTCTGGTGATCGGATCGATGGTGATTCGTTTTGCCATAGCGCCTGCTTAATTGTTCTTTGGTTCCGAAGATTCGTTTTCGCCGAGATGTCCAAACTGGAAGTAGCCCGTCCACCGGATGTATGGCCGACGGAAGCGGAAATAGCTCGCCATGTCGTGCCACGTGTGGGTGGGAGCGGGCAGGATCGCGAGCCTTTTTACGGCGAAGAGGAAGCCGGCGATGCCGAGTGAAATGAATCCGAGTGATACGAGAATCTCGATGGTCTTGGGGAAGTACAACGCTTCAGGATTCGGGCGGAATGCGAGTGTCGTCGGACTGAAGCGGTAAATCATTCCGCCGAGCGAACTCAGGATGTAGCCGAGAAACATGAAACGCGGCTCGTGCTCTTTTACCGAACGATAGAGCAGCCATCCACCATAGGCCGTGAGGAAAACTTCCATCCAGAAAACGAGTGCGAAGCGATCGAAGTGGAACGCCGTGAGTATCGCGCCGCGAACCGTGATATCCACCAAACGCAACGCGAGCCATCCGGCAATGAGCCACCAGGTGATGGTTGCAGCGTCGTCGAGCACTTCCATGTCCATCGGTCGCTTCCAGATGAGGCAGCAGAGCATCGTCGTTCCGGCGACGCATCCGAAGGACATAAAACAAGCCGCGCCGAGATAGAGGAGCGGCAGAAATGGTGTCTGCCAGAGGGGATGAACACGTTCGCCGGCGAGCAGCATCAATGCGCCGAGAGAAGATTGGTGCATGCCGGGCAGCAGATAAGCGGCGGCGATGATCCACGGGAACGCCGAGTAAAGCGTCTTCTCAAGCTTTTCTACACGCGGACGAAGGCGAGAATCGAAGTACCAAAGCCGCTCGAGAATCGGGGGAATATTCTCAAGAGCGAGGGGGATCATCGCGTAAATGGACATGCAGATCGCGACTTCCGCGAGAGGGGAGTGCATGTTCCATTTCCACGGAAAGACGATCCAATAGAAGTTCCAGGGGCGACCGGCATCGATACCTAACAGCAGCAAGCCGCATGCGTATGCGAGAAAGCTGGTTAGCAGGGCAACGCGCATCAGTGAATGCAGGCGGTGCCGCCGGAAGACCCACGCGGCGATGCCGACCGCGAATGCGCCGGAACCGAGAGCAGTCAGCACCATCACGTTGAACGTTTTCCAGATGCCCCATCCGAAGGCATCGTTCATTCCGCTCACAGGACCGAGACCAGCCAGTTCGCGATAGCCGGTGAGAATAAATGCGATGGCGATGAGTACACAGAGGCCAACGAAGAACGGATTCAGTACGCGGAAGCCGTACACGGGCACGAAGCGTTCCCAGCTATTGCTGTCCCGATCGGACACAGGTTTATTGAATGCTGCGCTACTCATCGTTGTGCCCTCAATCCAGTGGCTCTCTCGCGCTCATGAGCTTCTACTTCGTGGCCGGTCAGACTCTTGCGGATAACTTGTACTAATCCCACATATAGAACTGCGGGCAACGCGAAGTACTGATACAAACGGCGCTGCCAGCGCAGAGTCTTCGCCGGCACAGAGTCGGGACCGATTTCCGGAAGGCCGAGTTTCTCGAACGGTACGTGCGAGAGGTACAGCGCTTGGGTGCCGCCGTTATCCACCTCTCCATAAACGCGGTTCTGGTAGTAACGGTTCGGACTCTTTGTGATCCGGCTCTTGGCTTCCATCAGGAGCGCAGGACGCGGACCAAAGATCACGGCTCCGGTCGGACACACCGTGGTGCAGCCCGGCTTCAGTCCTTTATCGAGACGTGTGTTGCAGAGTTCGCACTTGGTGACGCGAGGGTTGTAACCCGCCCATTGAAAGCGTGGAATGTGGTACGGGCAGGTAATCGTGCAATACCGGCAACCGATGCACTTGTCTTCCGTCCACGTGACGATGCCGGTCTCGGGATCTTTACTGAGGGCCTGGAAGGGACAGCCTGCGGCGCAAGCTGGATCGAGACAGTGCATGCACTGGCGCTTCACGTAGGAACTAGGGCCGCCACCTGCGGGCTTATACAGCTTGATGATGTTGCGAGTTCGGTCGTTCAAGTCGTTGGGAGCCTGGTGCAGTCCGTCGCCGCGGGTATCGGGCGAAGTATCGTTTGCCTCTGCGCAAGCGGCCACGCACGCTTTGCAGCCAATGCAGATGCTGGCGTCGTAGAGCAGTCCGACCGCGCCGCTCGGAACCGGAACCGTCTCGGCCTCGAGTTTGGGAGCGCAGGCAGTGACGGCCAGGGCAGCGGGGACACCGGCCTTGGCGATGTTCGTGATCAGTTCTCGCCGGGTGATCGCCACTTTATTCCTCTTTTCCAACTTTGGCTGACTTCTGCTTATCTACGTGCGCGATATCGAGTCCAATGTGCTCAACTCCAGCTTCATTGGAACTCTTGAATTTCTGGGAGGCGACCCACGTCGCGCCGCCGACGGCGCCGGCGATGGCACCGACTAAGGCTGCCGCGCCGACTCCAACCTTGCCTGATCCGCTGAAGACCGGCGGATACGTGTCGGGCGGCGTCGCAAGATGGATCGGCACGGTCTGGAACGTTCCCATTTGCCAGATGACGGATTTTTCCGTGCATCCGACACAAGGAACGCCCAAGCCAATCGGCCACACGCCGGGCACTTCGCAGAAGTGGCGCGTTGAGCAGGCCGCGTGCGTGACCGGTCCTTTGCAGCCCAGTTTGTAGAGACACCAGCCTTTGCGGTGACCTTCGTCGCCGAACGTAGCGGCGAAGCGGCCGGCATCGAAGTGCGCGCGGCGCGGGCAATTCTCGTGAATCACGCGCTCATAGGCGAACTTCGGACGGCCGTATTCGTCGAGCGCGGGCAGCTTGCCCATAACGACGTACTCAAGCACCGTGGCAAGCAAGTTGTAAGGGTTCGGCGGACATCCTGGCAGGTTCACGATCGGCTTGCCGGAGATGACAGAATCCACGCCGATGGCGCCAGTCGGATTGGGATCGGCCGAGGGAACGCCTCCCCAAGAAGCGCAGGAGCCCATGGCGATCACTGCCGCCGCCTTGGCCGCCGTCTCCTTGATCACCTGGATGGCGGGCTTGCCGTTGAGCAGCATGTAGTTGCCGTCGTCGCGCGCGGGGATGGCGCCTTCAACGACGAGCACGAACTTGCCGGCGTTGTCGGCAATCGCCGATTGCAGCGCGGCTTCGGCCTGCGCTCCGGAGGCAGCCATCAATGTCTCGTGATAGTCCAGCGAGATGACGTCGAGGATGAGGTGCGCGACGTCGGGAGCCGATGTACGCAACAACGTCTCGGTACAACCGGTGCAATCCTGGAAGTGCAACCAGATCACCGAGGGTCGCTTCGCTTTGCCGACGACCTTGGCGACTTCCTGTGCGGAAGCCTTGCTCGTGAGCGACAAGCCTATTGGGGCTGCCGCCATCAGCATTCCGCAGAGCTGAACGAAACTTCTCCGCGTCACACCAGTTGCTTTCAGATGTTCTTCAATCGTCGGCTTCTTCGACATGAGTGCCTTCTCGCCCATCGGGGATTACACTTCTGGCCCGCGCCGGATGCACTCCGGCAGCGAGCCGTTCCACATCAAATGGAACTCACGACATCGCAGCGAACGCGCCTGCGCGCATGACGGGAGGTAAGCGAAGGAACCCAACGGCGCAACAACTATGAATGACTGACCACTAAATAAGGATTGATGACGCGCGCACCGTGCTGCCCGGATCTCCACCCACCTGTTCCCTGAGAATCCACCGCCCATCGCAGGAACCGTCTCGTGGGCGTGATGTGGTTTATCGCCGGAATGACGGTGCGGGTTCAGTGACCAACATCACATGACCACGTGAGCTATGCACATAGGCGATGGTCGCATTCTGAGTGCCGGACACCCGCATAATCATTGGGTTGGAGCGAATCACAGCCGCAAAACGCGGTTTGTCGAATTCGTATTGGCAAGTCCGATAAAGAAGTGTTGTTGCATTCAACAACAGTGCTTTCAACGCTGGATCACTGTTGCTGGGCATGGCCGCGCGTTTGACACCCCTCTACGTGCCGCTTAAAATCAATGAAGATGCGATGCGTCCGTGTCGCATTTCTTCAGGCCGCAATCCGCGGCCCTGCCTTCCAAATGGCGGCGTAGCTCAGCTGGTTAGAGCGACGGTCTCATAATCCGTAGGTCCGTGGTTCGAGTCCACGCGCCGCCACCAAGTGCAAAAGCCTCTTCACGCGATAGGCTTCACCCCACACGTTTTTCGTGCAACAATCCTTGCACTTCCGCTGATCCCCTGGTTTCCGTGAGGCTGCCTTTGAAGCTGTTGCTGAAGTTCAATTTGATCTTCATTTTGCTTGCCGGCATTGGTCTGGCCATCGTCGCCAAAATTTCCTATAGCTTCCTGATGGAGAACGCGCGCTCCCAGGTGGTGCAGCAGGCGAAACTCATGATGGAGAGCGCGAAGGCGACGCGCGACTATACCTCGGAAGAACTGAAGCCTTTACTGCAGAAGGTCACGGGACACGAGAACGAATTCATTCCGCAGACGGTTCCTGCTTACGGCGCGACCACCAGCTTCAATCGCCTTCGCAAAAAGTATTCTGATTACACATATAAAGAAGCGGCGCTAAATCCGACGAACCCGAAAGACCGCGCCGAAGACTACGAAGCCGACATCATCAACTCTTTCCGCAACCATCCTGAACAAACCGAGATCATTGGCGAGCGTTCGACGCCGACCGGGGTTGCGTTGTACCTCGCGCATCCAATCCAAGTGAAGCAGAGCTGTCTCGAGTGCCACGATGTGCCGTCAATGGCTCCCGCTGCATTGTTGAACAGCTATGGTCCGTCGAACGGTTTCGGATGGAAGACGGGCGAAATCAATGCCGCGCAGATCGTCTCGGTCCCAACGTCGGTGCCGATCCAGATTGCCGACAAGGCATTCAAGACGCTGATGACGTACCTCGTCCTCACCTTCTTATTTATCTTGTTGGCGATTGACGCCGCTCTGTTCGTCGTCGTTATTAGTCCGGTGAGAAAGCTTTCGGCTATGGCGGATCGCGTGAGCCGTGGGGATCTCGAAGTTCCGGAAGTGACGGTGCACTCGAAGGATGAGATCGGCGGACTGACCGCGTCGTTCAATCGCATGTACGTGACGGTGGTGAAAGCGCTGCGGATGTTGAACGACTAGGCTCTTGTAGTCGAAGGACAAAGCCCGCGAGCATTCGCGGGCTTCATATTGCCGTCCAGTTAGTCTAGATCGCGTCCGAGCTGCCGAGGTGTTTTCGCACGCTCTGCAAGAAATTCTTGCGCTGGTTCTCGGAATCAATCTCGCGCGCAACCTTGTCGCAAAGTTCGCGCAGATTGTTCGAGCTGCTCGACGCTCGCTTCACAATCACCTTTGCAATCGGTCCAACATAGTTGGCGAGTTGCGAAGTGATCTCGTTGATCACCGCCGGATCGTAGCCTTTCACTTGGGAAGGCTGCGAGACCGAAGGATTCGGTGTATTCGAAGCTGCCGCCGCAGCCACCGCGCTCGAGACAAACGGCGTTTCCATCGTTACGGCGAAGTGCAAGCCTGACTCGATTTGCACAGTATCCAGCGCTTGCAAGAATTCCGACGCGTTCTGGAAACGTTCAGATGGGTTCTTTGCGAGTGCCTTGAGTGTGATCGCTGCGAGGTTCGCCGGGATACATGCGTTCAGAACCGCGGGCGATGGCGGAATTACCTGGAGATGCCCGTTGATGATCTCGGAGAACGAGTGACCCTGGATCGGCAGCCGACCGGTGATGACTTCAAACAAGGTGACGCCAACGGCGTACAAATCCGAGCGCGCATCCATGGTCTCGCCGCGAATCTGCTCCGGCGAAATGTAATGCACCGATCCCAGCAGTGAGCCCGACGAAGTCAGCCGCGGATCGGGAGTGCTCATCAGTGCGAGTCCGAAGTCGAGCAACTTCACCTGTCCCGCGCTGTTGATCATGATGTTCGACGGCTTGATATCGCGGTGGATTACGCCTTGTGAGTGGGCATACGCGAGTGCGGTAACCGCCTGCCGGATATACGCAACGGAATCGCGGAGCACCATGCCGGTCGAAAGCATTTCGCTCAGGTTCTTGCCTTCGATGAACTCCATCACCATGATGAGTTGGTCTTCATGGTGGAACGCAGTGTGTAGTGCGGCGATGTTGGGATGGTTGAGATTGGCTAGGACGCGGATCTCGCGAACGAAACGGTCGGTGACTTCCGGGCGGCGTGCAGCTCCAGAGAGCAGCACCTTCATGGCTTCCGTGCGCTGCGAGATTGTATGGCGGACTTTGTAAACTTCGCCCATGCCGCCGTTGCCGATTGGCCCGACGATCTCATAGGCCCCAATTTGTGTTCCCGCAACCCAACCCATAGTTCGCCTATTCTAGCCGTAAAGCCCGCGGATTCCGCTATTCGAAATCTTCCAGTGCCACAATACTCGTGGTGGATTCGGAGTCGGTGCGATCGAAGGCCAACTTCCTGCCGTCGGGGCTTATCGCCAGCCAGAACGGAAAGCGTCCAAGCACTGTGACCTGACGCATTCGCCGCGCTTTCGGTTCTACAACGCTCAGCATCGCAATGTTTCCCGGCCCTTCTTCCACATAGAAGACAGAATCGCCGGCTACGGCCCATGTTGCCCAGGTGACCGGACGGATAATCGGCCTCAAAGGCGCTTCCACTCCGCCGCCCTCCAGCGAGACCTCCCACACCTCGGGGTTGGGAAACTGGTTCTTGGCATAGAACAACAGTTTTCCGTCGGCGGATTCCACGGGCGCGAACCCACCGTCCTGGGTGATCTGTTGTGCCGGGCCGCCTGTGGTGGGTACCCGCCACACCTCGAATCGTCCAGTCCGATCGGAAGCAAAGTAGATGAAGTGACCGTCCTTCGACCAACTCGGCACGCTGTTATTGGAATCGCCGGCGATCAATACGCGAGGGGCGCCGCCATCGGCGGGTATAGTGAGAATTGCCGAGTACTTATGGATGTGTGAATCGAACGCGATGGTCTGCCCGTCGGGTGACCACCTTGGAGTTCCGGCATCGCCCAGCGTCGTAAGTGGATGCGGATCGCTTCCACTCGCATTCGCTATCCAGACATCGGTCGCACCGTTCCGGTTCGACATAAAAGTCAGGCGCTTTCCATCCGGCGAGAATTGGGGTCCTTCATTTTTGCCGCCGGTCACGAGCGTTACCTGTACGCCTTTCACCAAGCCTGCAATTGCGGCGCCCTGCCCACCCATTGATGCCTTCTTCTCGCTCTCACTGGGCTCACGGCTGATTTTGGAGATGGCGAGGAACGCGATAAACGCAATCACGACCATCAATAGAGCCGCCGCCCCCCACGACCACTTGGTGCGCCCTAACGATCTTTCCACAGTGATCGCAGGCGATTCGTACCGAGGCTCGGGGGCCAGTTCAGCCGGGGTTGGCACAACCAACGGAGTCGGCGGTGAAGTTTCAGCGACCGGTATCGGCTCCTCGACACCCCGTTCAACCTTGGAAATAAATCGATAACCACGCCGCGGAAGAGTCTCGATGAACTTAGGATCGTCGGCCGAATCGCAGAGTACGTCGCGCAGCTTGTTCACTGCTGCGTTCAGACCGTGGTTGAAATCAACGAAAGTCTCTTTCGGCCAGAGCCGCTCGCGAAGTTCGTCGCGAGTGACCAATTCCCCCGGGCGGGAGATAAGGAGCTCAAGAATGTCAAAGGGCTGGCCAACCAGCTTCACGCGGGTCCCGAACTTCCAGAGTTCGCGGGTGTGCAGATCGGCCTCATATGGGCCGAAGCGAAGACGGTTTGGCCCGATGAGGTCGGTCATTTGGCTCGGCTGACCCATGAGTCTTCTACGAATCGTTTCGTCCGCTTGTTCCCCACGAAGCTGCTACTCCCGTATTTCGAGCATTTTAGCCGATGAGGTGCCTTCCATTCAGAAATGAGCGGCCTTGTATTGAGGTAGGTCTCTGCCGCAGCCACAGTTTCTCCTGTGAGCAGGCCAGCCCGGCCTGAAAAGGAGGAAATATGAAGCACACACTCTCAATCCTTGGCGTGTTGCTGGCCGCGTCCGCGCTATCGTACGGCGGCAGCACGGAACAATGCAGCGTGGCGATCGTCTCTCGGAATCCGGCTGCGGGTTCGCAGATTTGCGATCCAAAGACTGTCGCAGAGCTGGCCCGGCAAGGCCACGTCTTTGAACAGAACCAGCTCGGTCTGGCGTCCATTTTGGTCGTCGGCTCAGGATTCGATGCAAAGTCGGCAGTCGGATGGTTCGAGAAGGCTGCGCAAAAAGGTTACGCCCCCGCGCAAGTGAACCTCGCGGTTCTCTATAGCAATGGTTGGGGAGTGCCTCAGAACTATGGCGCGGCATTGCGTTGGTTGCATGAGGCGGCCGATCAACACTACGCCCCAGCCTATTTCAATCTCGGCGAGCTGTATTTCCGCGGAACCGGGGTGAAGCAGGATTACGCCGAGGCTCTCCGGTACTTCCAACTCGGCGCCGACGGTGGTGACACTTACGCGCAAACGAACCTCGGCTATCTGTACGACCGAGGGCTCGGTGTGAAGCCGGATATCGCGGCAGCTATGCGCTGGTATCGCAAAGCAGCGGATGCGGGCAATCCTATGGCTCAGAGCAATTTAGCTGACCTGTATACCAAGGGCGAAGGCGTTCCTAGGGATGAAGCAGAGGCATTTCGGCTTTACCAAGCTGCGGCGGCAAAAGGGCACACCGGCGCGCAGATTCAACTCGCGTATCGGCTGGCTCTCGGAGTTGGCACTGGCAAGGACCAGAAATCGGCGCTTGCCTGGGTAACCGCCGCCTCGGCAGCCGGAGACAACCGGGGCCAGGAATTGCTGCGGACGCTTCGCTCTCAGCTCAGTCCTTCGGACGTGAAGCGCGCCAGTGAAAGCGCGGTGCAACTCCAGGCTTCGACAGGACTTGCCGGGAGGAGCGCGATGCTCCAGCCGTAGTCTTTCGCGTATCCGCCGAGGCATTTAGGAGTAACTCCTTAGTGCCTCGGCGTTTCGCAGATTCTCCCGCTTTCAATCCGGAACGAACTGCGTCCAATTAGCACGGAAGTTGCTGTCTCACCGCGTCTTCCGGAGCACCAGCCGCATCCAAGTAGGGGTATAATGAGCGGACTCCAAAGGAGTCTTTGCCCGCCAAAGCAGCCCATGTCAAAGATCACGAAGTTCGTTCTGTTAAGCAGCTCTCTCCTTGTCGTTCTGTTTGTCGTATACGGAAGCCTCGGCGTTCGCGCCGATTCCAAGAACGATGGCGCGTACCGCCAGCTCGGCGTGTACAGCGAGGTACTCTCGCGCATCCGTACAGAGTACGTCGTCGATCCGGACATGAACCTCGTGACCGACGGAGCGCTACATGGCCTGCTCGAGTCGCTCGACGCGAACTCCAGCTACCTGAGCCCGACGGAGTACAAGCAGTACCAGCAGCGTAAGTCCGAGGGCAAAGCGGGCATCGGTGCTGCGATCTCTAAGCGGTACGGTTACGCCGCGGTGGTCTCAGTCATTCCAGGTGGCCCCGCCGACAAAGCCCAGGTGGAAAGCGGCGACATTATTGAAGCAATCGAGGGCAAAACGACTCGCGAGATGTCGCTGGCTGAGATTGATGGCATCCTCGCTGGACAGCCCGGCTCGGTCATTAATTTGAGCATTGTGCGCCCGCGCAAGGCGCAGCCACAGAAGACGCCGATCACGCGAGAGGTAGTCACTACCCCGCCAGTCGCCGAGAAGCTGATGGAAGACAGCATCGGTTATATCAAGGTCATTACCTTTACCAAGGGCCGCACGCAACAGGTAGCCGAACAGGTGAAGGCCGCGCAGAAACAGGGCGCGAAGAAACTTATCCTCGACCTGCGGAATTGCGGAGCCGGCGAGGAACAGGAAGGCGTCGCTACGGCGAATCTCTTCCTGAACCACGGCATGATCGCCTACCTGCAAGGCCAGAAATTCGCCAAGCAGACGTTCACAGCTGAAGCCTCTAAGGCCATTACAAATCTCCCGCTGGTCGTGCTGGTCAACAAAGGTACGGCTGGTCCAGCCGAGATCGTCGCGGCGTCGGTATTGGAGAATGCTCGCGGTGATGTTCTTGGCGACAAGACATTCGGTGATGGCGCAGTCCAGCAGCTCTTCCCAATGAGCGATGGTTCTGCCCTCATGCTCTCGATCGCGAAGTACTACTCGCCGAGCGGCAAAGCTATCCAGGACACGGCAGTCACGCCCAACATCCTGGTTGCCGACAACGACGACTACGCTTCTCCGGATGATGGCGACGATACCACTGACAATGCCAACCAGCCGGAAACGCGCCAGAAGGACCAGACCGACGAGCAGCTTCGCCGCGCGGTCGAGGTTCTGAAGAATAAAGACCAGCACAGCTAGTAAGCACTTTAGGGTTATCGAGAATCGCGGACCTTCGAGTCCGCGATTTCCTTTTGGGCCTCGAATCCGGGCGGTCACCGCTAGGGCAAATCCCCACGTTCCCGAAGGCGCGCTACGTGCTATTCTCATGTTGCTCCGCGCCCGATCATGACTTCGCTTTACGACAATCTTCCTCCCGTTGAAGTGGGCGGCAGGAGGCTGGTGGGCCGAGTGCTATTCGGCTTGCTGGTCGTGATTGCTGCTGCCCTCGGCGTTGGCAGCGGCCTGCTCATCGTTTACTCCACCGATCTCCCGCAAGTCGCCGAACTCGAGAAGTTCCGTCCCAGTTCCATCACCGAACTCTACGACGACCAGGGCCGCATCATCGGCTCGTTTGCGCTCCAGCGGCGCATGATTGGCAAGTACGAAGACTTCCCAAAAGTCCTGCGCGACGCGGTGATCTCCACCGAAGACAAAGACTTCGAGAACCACTTCGGCATCAACTTCTGGCGCGTCATCGGCGCAGCGTTCCGAGATGTGACGTCCGGCAGCCGCGCACAAGGCGCATCTACGCTGACGATGCAGCTCTCTCGCAACCTTTTCCTGTCCGCAGACCGCAACTTCCGTCGCAAGGTGCAGGAGGTGATGCTCTCGCTCCAGATCGAGCGGCGCTTCACCAAAGAGCAGATCTTCACCATGTACTGCAACCAGATTTATCTTGGTCATGGCGTTTACGGCTTCGAGGCTGGTTCGCACTTCTACTTCAATAAGCCGGCGAAGGACCTGACGCTCGAAGAGGCTGCGGTACTCGCCGGACTGCCGAAGGCGCCAAACTCGTACTCGCCGATCAATAGTCCGGACAAGGCAATTCGGCGTCGCAATCTCGTCATTAACAACATGCTTGAGGACGGGAAGATCACCGCCGACCAGGCGCTCAAGGCGAAAGAAGCGCCGATCAAGCTCAGCTTCCAGAATGACCAGAACGCGCTTGCGCCGTGGTTCGTCGAGGACATCCGCCGCTATCTCGAGAAGAAGTACGGTAGCGACGAAGTGCACGAAGCCGGCTTGCGTGTTTACACCACGCTTAATATGGATTTGCAGAAGACTGCGAACCAAGCTGTGCTCGATGGACTTTCGGCTTACGAACGTCGTCACGGCTGGAAGGGCAAGCTCCCGAACGTCGTCGCGGCGGGCGACGATCTCGCGAGTTATCAGCATCCTGACTGGGACAATGCCGTCGAACCGGGCGCGTACTTCCATTCCCTCGTGACCGAGGTTTCGCCGGCATCGGCGAGAGTGAAGTTCGGACGTACTTCCGCGACGCTCCTGCCGGAAGATATGAAGTGGACTGGCCACAAGTCGCCGCAAGAGATTCTCAGCATCGGCGACATTGCCTATATCAAGGTCGGTTCAATCGCCGGAGACAAGATCAAAGTCTCGCTCGAACAGGACTCGGGAACGCAAGGCTCGCTGCTTGCGGTGGACAACACCACCGGCGACATCAAAGCGATGGTCGGCGGACGCGACTACGAAGAGTCGAAGTTCAACCGCGCGGTGCAGGCGATGCGACAGACGGGCTCGTCGTTCAAGCCATATGTTTACGCCGCTGCGGTGGATAAGCTCGGCGTCACGCCCGACGATACGATCCTGGATGCGCCGGTCAGCTTTCCGTCGGGTGGAGGAATGTACACGCCGCACAACTACGACGGCAAGTTCGAGGGCGTGATCACCCTGCGAAGGGCGATCGCCGATTCACGCAATATCCCTGCGCTGAAGCTGGCAGAACGCGTTGGCATTCGCGATGTGATTGACATGGCGCATCGCTTCGGCGTGACCACGCAGATTCAGCCTTACTTGCCCGTTGCGCTCGGAGCCGCGGAAATTACGCTCTTCGAACAAGTCGCAGCCTACGCGACTTTCCCGAACGACGGCGTGCGCGTGACGCCGCGTTACATAACGAAGGTCACCGACTACGATGGCCGGGTGCTCGAAGAAGATTATCCCGAAGTCCGCGACGTGATCAGCGCGCAGACCGCGCGCACGATGGTAGAGTTCCTCGAACAACCGGTGCTCCATGGAACCGCGTACGCAGCGAGCGTGGCGTTTAAAGGGCATGCGCTCGGCGGAAAAACCGGTACGACTAACGACTTTACCGATGCGTGGTTCCTTGGATTTTCGCCTTCGACGACGTGCGGTGTCTGGGTCGGCTTCGACGAGAAAAAATCGCTCGGCGCAAAAGAAACGGGAGCGAAAGCCGCGCTGCCGATCTGGATTGACTACATGAAGGTCGCGCTGAAGGACAAGACCAAGGAAGACTTCGTCGGCCAGCCCGCTCCTCCGGCAAACGCAGTGGCGAAGAAAGCCGAGCCTCCGGCAACTGCTCCGCCGCCTGGCGATGATGCGGAGTCACACTGATGCGCAAATTCTTCAGCTTCGTGCTGCGACTGCTCGTGCTCGTCGTGGTGTTCCTCGTCTCGATGCTGACGGCGATGCGTTTCGCGATCCACACCCGCGAGGTTCCAATTCCAAAGCTTGTTGGCATGACGCCGCAACAGGCACAACAAACGCTCACCGGACTCGGACTCACACTGGTGCGCGAGAACCGCTACTTCTCGGCGGACGTTCCCGAAGGAAAAATTCTTTCGCAGATGCCACCGGTTGGCGAAAAAGTCCGCCGTGGTTGGCGGGTACGCGTGGCGGAGAGCATGGGCCCACAGCGTGCGATCATCCCCGCGCTGCTCGGGGACAGTCAGCGCGCGGCGGAACTGAACATTCGCCGGCGCGGACTGGATCTTGGGACCGTGGCATTCATCAATTTGCCGGATTCCGAACCCGAGACCGTGGTGGCACAAGACCCGCCACCGAACGCGACCGGCGTGACTTCGCCGAAGATCAGCCTGCTGGTCGCGGCGCCAGCTACCCCCGAAGCTTTCGTGATGCCCGACTTTGTCGGGCAGCCGCTGGATTCGGTGGTGAAAACGATCAATGATGCTGGGTTTAAGGTCGGGAACATCCACACCATCACCCCGGCGACTCCCACTGCAACCGTTGCTGCTCCCGCTCCGACCCCGGTTCCGATGAGCAGGAGCGTGGCGACCGTCGTGCGTCAAAGCCCGTCTCCGGGACAGCGCATTACGACGGATGTGGCGATCAACGTGGATGTCACCCGTTAGTACCCCCTACCCGGATGCGAACCTTTGTTTTCAAGATTTTAGCGACCAAATCGCCGCAAAATATTCAATCTAAATAAGTTATAGGTAAAATATTCAAAAATAAAGGGTTAGGTCGCGTTCGCGAGGCTTAACCGCCTCGCGAACAGGGGCCGCGCCGCCCGCTGAAGCGGGCTTGCATTTCTTTCGCGTGCCTTCCACGACGCTGCCGCGTCGCACTTAAAAACCCAGCCGCCCTTCGGGCTTGGCGCAATGCAGGTGCAAGGCAGTGTGTTTTGCCGATACGAACCGGCATAGGCGGCGATTCGGGCGCGAGCGATTATCGCTGTGATTTCAAAGATCAGATGTTCTGTTGGGAATGCCCCACATGCGCAGAGTAACGCGTACTTCGGGAAGAAAAATGTGAGCGGCGGCACGTTTGAACGTGAGGGCCATCACTGGCGACGTGTGATTACGGCGGCGAAGAATCCTTCGCAGGGGTGAATGCCAGGGATGGTGCGAAGGTAGGGGCCGCGGACGAGAGTCTGCGGGTCGGGGATGGCGAATGCGGGTGCGAATTGCTCAAGTTCGGGCGCTGCGGGTTGGAGTTCGAACTCGTCGGTCAGCGAGGCTTCGACTACGGCTTCACCTTCTTCTGGTTCGAGAGAGCATGTCGAGTAGACGAGGCGGCCGCCGGGCGCGAGTTGGCTTAGGGCGGCGCGGAGGATGGCGATCTGGCGTTGCTGGAGATCGGCGAGGTCCTCGGGCTTTAGGCGCCACTTGATTTCGGGATTGCGAGCGAGGGTGCCGGTACCGGAGCAAGGGACGTCGGCTAGGACGCAGTCAAACGCGGTTTCGGCGCGGAAATTCGTGGCATCGGCGGTTTGCACATCCACGTTTGACGCGCGAACGCGTTCTCGAAGTAGGCGTGCACGTTGTTCGTGGAGTTCTAGGGCGACAATTTTCGACGAAGGATTGCGCTCGGCCAAGACGGAAGTTTTTCCGCCGGGAGCGGCGCAGCAGTCGAGAATGCGATCGCCGTGGCCCGTGAGAAGGGCGACGAGTTGGGAGGCTTCATCCTGGATCCAGACGTCGCCGCGTTGGAAGGCCGCGGTGCCGCTGAGGTCGCCGCTGACGAGGCGCCGTGCGGCGTTCAGGAGCCTTCCGGGAGCGAGTTCTACGCCGTTTTCCTGGAGTTCTGCCTCAACTTTGGCGCGTTTTTCGGCGTCGAATGGGAGCCGTAGCGCGGTTTCCGGCGTAGTTTGACCGTATTTGGAGATGGATTCTGCGGCATCCCCGCCGTAATTGTCGCGCCAGCGCGCCACTAGCCACGCAGGATGGGCGAGATCACCATGGATTTCGCGTGGAAGCTTGGAGATTTTGCGCAGAACTGCGTTGGCGAACGGCACGGCGGAGCGTTTGCGCGCGCGCTTCACCAATTCCACGCTCTCGTTTACGGCGGCGTTGGCGGGGATGCGGTCGAGAAACTGTAGTTGGTAGGCCGCGAGACGAAGTGCGATCAGGACCTCGATGTCGAGTTTGCGGAGTGGCTGTGAGGATTGCGTGGCGACGAGTGCGTCGAGTGTGGATTGCCAGCGCAACGTGCCCATGACGAGTTCGGTGGCAAGGCCGCGATCTGGTGCGGAGAGATCGTTGAGACGATCGGAGTGGAGCAGTTCCGAGGCAAAGGCCTGGTCGCGCTCGACGCGGAGAAGGATATCGAAGGCGGTGGCGCGGGAGGGATTCTTGGACACTTCACGAGTTTACGCGCGGTCTTCGTTGGCTACGGCCGATTGGTAGCGATTGGGTCCTTCGACTGCGAATCCGGATTGTTATCCGGATTCTTCGCTCAGGATGACAGGCGGCCGAGTTTGTCGGCGGAATTTGGGCGGTAGCCATTTATGAAGTCGCGGGCGGGCATGCGTTTCTTGCCTTCTAGTTGGATTTCGAGGAGTTCGAGCGCAGTGTTGTGGCCGGCGCCGACAAGAAGGTTCTCGCCCTCGATGCGGAGTTCGCCGGGTTCGAGGGTCGCCGCGACGGCGCGGGCTTGATGGATGAAGAAACCTTTGCCGCGGAATTGGGTGAAGGCGCCGGGCCAGGGGGTGAAGCCGCGGAGACGGTTGAGGATTTCTTGCGCGGAGCGGTGGAAGTCGATTTGGCCGTCTTCTTTTTTCAGGATCGGCGCGAGGGTGTGTTCGGCGTGGTTCTGCGGGACCGCGGCGATCACGCCGCCTTCGAGGCGGGCAAGGGTTTCGACAAGCAATTCGGCGCCGAGTTCCGCGAGACGTGGCGCCAGCGATTCCGAAGTGTCTTCCGGCGCGATGGGCATTTCGGCCTGAAGGAGCATGTCGCCGGTGTCGAGGCCAGCGTCGATTTTCATGGTGGTGACGCCGGTGACCGCCTCGCCCATGGCGATGGCCCATTGGATCGGAGCGGCGCCGCGATACTTCGGCAGCAGCGAGGCGTGGACGTTGATGTTGCCCAGCGGCGGTAGGTCGATCATCCATTGCGGGATGATGCGTCCGTAGCCGACGACGATGATGGCGTCGGGGGCGATCGCTGAAAGTTGCGCGCGAAATTCTTCGTTGTTCTTGATCTTCTCAGGTTGAGTGACGGGAAGATTGAGCGCGAGGGCGGCGTCTTTGACGGGCGAGAACGCAAGGCCCATGCCGCGGCCCTTAGGACGGTCGGGTTGCGTGACGACGAGGCGCACGTCGTGTCCGGCGCGAACGATGTGTTCGAGGGAGGGAACGGCGAAGCGCGGGGTGCCGCAGAAGACGAGGATCATTTCGCGGATCGCCTTTTGGCTCGCTTGCCCCAATCCCAAAACGCTTCGATGGGGCCAGATCCCCGACTCAGTAACCGGGATCGGGTCCACCACCAGGTGATCATCAGCGCGGAGGTGCTTACGGCACCAAATGTTCTTGATGGAGATAGGATGCCGACTACTCCCAATGCAGAGATAGCACCGATCCAAAACGTAGAAAAACCGATAGTGAGAAAGAGCTCTCTTCGGCTAGGTGGAGTTCCACCAGCCCTAACATAAAAGACGTCTCGCACGATCAAATACATGGCGATTGCCAAAAACAGCGCGGACACAAGTTCTTGTTGGCTGGACAGAGCGTCGTTGGGATCCGGTGTATGCATCTCGCCTTCGCTCCGGAATTCTACCCCAGCTTCTATTTTGTTAGTGCTTTGGCCGTCACGTATAGCGGCTCGATGTCCACCGGCACGCTGCTCATCTTAGCGATGGCTTTTTGCATTTCAGCGGGGACGGTGCCGTAGTCGTCGAGAAGTTTTTTCGTGCCGGCGTAGTCGCCTTCGGCCTCCAGCGTCAGCATGATTTTGTCGAGGTCGCGGACGGCGTCTTTGATCTTCTTGTAGTCCACGGAGAAGGTGCCGTCGGGGTTCGCGACGAACGCGCCACGCTTCATCAGGTAGCTGACCTGGACGGCCATGCCTTTGCCGTGGGCTTCATGCGTTCCGAAGCGGAGGGTACGGAACGACGACGCGAGATAGGTGGTGTAGAGCTTCTTTTCGGAATCGTTGTCGATTTTCAATGTCGAGTCGAGACCCATGTCCTTTGCGTGGTCGAGCATGTACTGCAGCGCAAAGAGGCCGGTGACGTCAGCCTTGGCTTCTTCGAGCGCGCTGTAAAGCTCTTTGATCTCGATACGCGGGTTGGTCTTTTTGCCGTTCACCGTGATTTCGTGGGGGCCGAGGCCATGACAGAGCTCGTGGGTGAGGATGTGGGTGAAGAACAGGTCGAAGTCCACGTACTGCTGGGCATCGGCTTTCAGGACTTGTTTCGAGATCGGAATGAGCACGCTGTTGAACTTGGCGGCCTGCACGTTCTTGAGCATCACGCGCTTGGAGCCCTTCTGCGCGACGACGCGATCGTCGTTGGGCAGGTTGTAGGCGGCGGTCTGGACGCCGTGGTCGCCATCGCCGGCGGCGAAGACTTCATTGACTACGCGGATGGGAGCGGCGGCGCCGAGCTTCGGGTTGCGATACTTCGGATCGAGCGGGAGATTGTTCTCGATTTCCTGAAGGTGCGCAGAGAAGGAGCTGAGCTTCTTCGTCTCGGCATCATCGCGGACGGTGATATAGGCCTCGTAGCTGGCTTTGTAGCCGAAGATCTCGTCGTTATAGGTCTCGTAGGGGCCGATGGTGGGATCGATGGGGGCGTCGAGATCCATCCAGTCCATATCGCTCTGGTAGTAGTCGTTGGAAGCGAACGCGTCGGCGCGCGAGTTGAGGAATTTCTTGAGGGAGGCGTTGTCGGTGAGATCGGCAGCTTCTTTCAAGAGGGAAGCGCAGCGGGTGAGGTCGGCTTTGTAGGCTTCGCTGAAGGGAACAATGGTCAACTTTTTGTCCGCGCCACGTTGGATGACAGTGAAGAAGCCTTTTGCGGATTCCTGATCTTTTTCGGGCAGCGTCTTCACCCACGCTTCAAATTCCTCGCGGGTCATGTCTTCGGGGTAGAAGTTCGCGCCGGGGAGTTTCTTCGCGGGAACGTCGGGAAGGAATGCCGTTAAACCGTCGAGCGCCGACCACGGACTCTTGTTGATCCAGAAATAGCGGGCACGTTCGCGGCCGAGTTCGGTGGTGTCGGCCTGAAGTTTGGTCCAGAGCGCGTGGTTTCCCTTCCAGTATTGCGTGAGGAAGACATCGTTAATGACCTTCGCGGCTTCAACGAGCTTGGCGAGGGCTTTCTGGTCGCCGGGTGACAGCGAGGACGGATCGATCTTTAGTTCTGTGGGGGCGAAGCGCGCACCCATCTGGCGGAGTTCCGCGGCGTCGGGGATGTGGCTCTTGGGAGTCGAGTCAGACTTCTGCATCTTTGCGGCCTTAGAACCCTTGGCGAACTTGGGGGACTGGAATTTGAGATCATCCGGAGCGCCGGGGGCGGGAACGTTTTGTGCGAAGGACCAGGCGGAAGAACTAAGCAAAAGAGCGGAGATCAAGACAATTTTCATGGCGGACCCAAAGCCCGACGGACTGCCGTCTCCGCAGGGCAACGGATGATGATAGCAGCGGGATTGCGTCTAGCCTCTTCCAACGAAGTGCCTGGACACACGTTTTTCCGGGTTGGGAAGATACCTTCCGGGCCTCTGGACGTATAAAATAGAGGTATCCATTCGGTCCAACTGAATGTTCCTGGTTTCTGTGGTGCAGGAGTTCATGAAAAAGATCCTCGTTTCGTCCTTCTTAGTTGCAGCGCTGGCGGTCCCGATGTTTGCCGGCGACGACACCGTTGTTGAAGAGATCATTGCGCGCGTCAATAACCAGATCATCACGCGGGCCGACCTACGGCGCGAGAGCGAGCAGGTGCTCGACCAGCTGAAGCAGCAGGATGCCGCGACTGCCGACCAGAAGTTTGTGCAGCGCCAGAAAGACGTGCTGCGCGACCTGATCGATCAGCAGTTGCTGGTGGACAAAGGCGCTGATCTTGGGATCTCGGCCGATGCCGAGCTGATCAAGCGGCTCGACGAAATGCGCAAGCAGATGAACCTGGCTTCGATGGACGACCTTGAAAACGAGGCGAAGAAGCAGGGTGTGTCGTTTGAAGACTTCAAACAGAACATGAAGAACCAGATCATCACGCAGCGGGTGATCAGCCAGGAAGTCGGCAGCCACATCCAGATCACGAAGGATGAAGAGCAGAAGTTCTACGACGCGCACAAGAGCGAGATGGAGCGTCCGGAGCAGGTGCGGCTGAGCGAAATCCTGGTTCCGGTGGATGCAGAGAAAGATCCGAACGCCACCGCGGCGCAGCAGAAGGCGGAAGGCATTATCGCGGAACTGAAGGCGGGGAAGAAGTTTGATGACGTCGCGAAAGCGGAGTCGGCCGGACCGACGGCAAAAGAGCAGGGCGGCGATCTCGGCTACTTCAAACGCGGGGTGCTGGCGAAGCAGTTGGAAGATACGGTATTTCCGCTGAAAGAAGGGGAGTACACCGAGCCGATCCGCACGAAGCAGGGATTCGTGATCATCAAGGTCACGGAGCACCAGCAGTCTGGCGTTCCGCCGCTACAGCAGATCGAGCCGAAGCTCCAGGAAGCGGTTTACATGGAGAAGCTGGAGCCGACATTGCGTACGTATCTGACCAAGCTGCGCGAAGAGGCGTACATCGATGTTAAGCCGGGATACATCGATACGGCGGCGAGTCCGAACGAGACAAAGCCGATTTACACGACGTCGGCTGACAGCGAACATGCCAAGAGCAAGCTGAAAAAGAAAAAGAAGTTTGGAATCATCTAACGAGAGGGCGCCCGCGATGGGCGCCTTTGAATTTCGGCCCGGGTTATCCACATCCTTCCACAAGATTGACCGGATTCTCACAGCTTCCACACAGAGCGAATGCAATTCGCGATTTCGCAGATTCGTGCGATGTTGCAATCTTTCTTTCACGCAAGGGTTCTTTCTGTAGCGTGCAGTTCCGCGATCCGTGGAACGAAGGTGGTCGAAGATGCGGGCGTTGTGCTAGCAGGCGCGGCGTCCAGCTTGCCGCAGGCAAACTCTGAGGCAAGCATGTATCCGTACCACGTACCCGAGATGGGCTTCGTTCTGCTGGAACGTGGCGGGCGCGCAGGGGCCCGCGAGTAGCGTGACGGCAGACTTGATCTGTACGGCGGGAAAGCGGGAGTGACTGACGCAGGGCCGAGCGTTCGAAAGAATGCTCCGCTCGCCAGTCAACGGTGATGAGTGGCTTCGGCTGCGAGTGGCTGACCTGCGCGACCGCACAGTTTTCTCTGTGCCGGCATTCCCACGTGGGTGCCGGATCGTCATCGTCGGATGATGAACGAGAGGCTGGTGGGCGGCATAACCGGGTGACTGGGCAGGGAGAACCCGACGGGGCGGCTCGATTGGTGGCTGGCCGTCGAGCCGCATTCGTATTTATGCGGAGTTTTTAGGGCGGAGATTCGTTGTTCGCCGAATCTTCGCCTTTCGTTTTGATTTTTTGGTAAATTCGCAACAAGGGACTCGATGGCAACCGTCAATCAAAGTTTGGATCGTGGGCTTCCCGCCGCCATCGACGCTGAGAAGTCAATCCTCGGCGCCATCCTTCTCGAGAACAGTACATACGACCAGACCACCGGGCTAAAGTCTGAGGATTTTTATCTCGACGGGCACCGGCGCATCTTCGGGGCGATGATCGACCTGCGCGAGACGTCGCGGGCGATCGACATCATCACGATCACGGATGAGTTGGGCCGGCGTAAAGACCTTGAGGCGTCGGGAGGTGTGGCGTATATCGCGTCGCTGACGGACGGAGTGCCGCGGCGGCCGAGCATCGAGCAGTACGTCAAGATTGTGCGCGATAAATCGATGCTGCGGGCGCTGATTCATGCCTGCAATAACACGATGTCGCAGGCCATCGACCAGGCCGACTCGGTCGAGGACATTCTTGACCAGGCTGAAGCAAACGTCTTCGCGATTTCCCAGGGCCGGGTCAGCAACGACTTCAAGGACATCGCTTCGATCGTGAAGGATTCGTTCGGGTCGGTGGATGCGCTGCTGAAGCGTGGGCAACGCATTACGGGACTGGAGACGCACTTCGCCGATCTTGATGGGCTCACCAGCGGGTTCCAGCCATCGGATTTGATCATCATCGCCGCGCGTCCTTCGATGGGCAAGACCGCGTTTGCGATGAACATTGCCGAGAATGCGGCAGTCATGGACGGCAAGGTCGTCGGCATCTTCTCGCTGGAAATGTCGCGTGAAGCGCTGCTGCTACGTATGTTGTGTTCGCAGTCGCAGGTGAACTCTCACAACATGCGCACCGGGTTCCTCGGCAGGGAGGACATCGGCAAACTGCAGGGTGGCTTGGAACGGCTGCTGCGAGCGCCGTTGTACATCGACGACACGCCGGGAATTTCCGTGAGCGAAATGCGGGCGAAGGCGCGGCGACTGGCGCAGATGAGGGGTACGCTCGACCTGATCGTTGTGGACTATCTACAGCTCATGTCCGGTACTCCGATAGGCGGCAAGCGATTTGAAAATCGCACTCAGGAAGTTTCGGCGATTTCGCGTGGTCTGAAAGCCGTAGCGAAGGAACTGCGGGTGCCGGTAGTCGCGCTTTCGCAGTTGAGCCGTGCGCCAGAGCAGCGCGGCGGCAAAGACAACGAACCGAAACTTTCGGATTTGCGTGAATCGGGTTCGATCGAGCAAGACGCGGACGTAGTGATGTTTTTGTATCGTCCGGAATATTATGACCGCGAGAATGTGGACCTGGAAGGCATCGCGAAGCTGATCATCGGCAAGCAGCGTAACGGCCCCACCGATACGGTGCAGCTGGCGTTCCAGAAAGAGTTCACCAAGTTCATGGATCTCGACCGGCAAGCTTGGGTCAAGTAGTCATCCGCCGCTGACAACCTTCCAGTTCGGTACTATGATCGCGTCTCATGCAGCGACTGCTGGCATGTTTTTGCGCATCTCTGGCGTTGCTATGGGTGGGGAAGGCCGTGGCTCAGGAACCATCGCAGAGTCCGTGTACGAACAAGCAAGTGCGAACCGCGGCGCAGAAGAAGATTGCGTCATTGCTGCTTTGCGAACTTTATCCCACGCAGGGTCCTAGAAGACTCGATTCGATCGAAAAGGACGAGACGGGCAGGGTACTGGTGGATGTTCGCACGACCGATTTGTCACAAACAGTGACGAAGGTTGTTGAACTGGGAGGGGAAGTCACTTACCAGTCGGAACGTCATCACACGATACAAGCGTGGGTTCCGATGAATCGAATTGAAGATATCGCGGAATTGCCGGCGGTCCGCGCTATACAACCTCGATCTGCTGCTACTACTAATCCTCGTTAAGTGCCCGTTTTTACTTTGTTCCGAATTCGAATTTCCTCATTCGGAGCTCTGCTTTTTCTTGACCCGCACGTAAGTGTCACATAAATTCTAACGACTCAGTCTTTTCCCTTTTGCAAGATGCGGTCCTGGCCGCGGAGTTCGGGCCCCTGTAGAGGTGTCGTGAACGTATGTTGCCGGATTCGAATGTCGGCATTCCTTTCCACTTTCATTCACCCACCCGCGCAAGTTCCGCGCGGTCCCATCGAGGTCAAAGAACGATGATAGCTAGAACAGGTTTCAAACGCCGTGCGCTGAAGACGATCGCGCTCTGCGTTCTGGCTACGGCTGCAAGTTCGCCATCCTTATTTGCGCAGTCTAATAGCACACGGGTCAGTGACGATGTGTCGACCCACCGGTTCCAACCCGCGGGTATGGCCTCCCGGCACGCAATGCCGGAAGTTCCGAGGAAGAAGAATGCGGCGAGACCAGCCACGCCGATCAGCCCTGCGGCTTACGCACAGATCAAAAGCCTTCTGGACGAGAAGCGATCACGCAACGCGGCGCAACGGAAGATGACGTCCAACGTCCTCTATACCTCGCGCATGTTACGCGGTTTACCGGTTGCCACCGGGATCAAGTACCTGGATACAGGTATCGATCTCGATCAAAAAAACCGCATTGCGGTGGATATCTCGGCAACCGTCAGCGAAGACCTTTTGAATCGGCTGAGCAAAACCGGGGCGGCGGTGTTGTACAGCAACGCGAAATATCACGCGATCCGCGCCATGATCCCAGCCGACAGGGCGGAAGAGATTGCGGGCTGGAATGAGGTGCGCAGCATCTCGGAACGTCGCGCCGCAAAGACCGCGCGCGTCGTAGCTCCGACGACCAGGGGACAGGCAGTCAGCGATCGGTTGCGTGCCGCTCTCAAGGGCGTGAAGAAGAACGACTCCAGCATGCCGACGACGGAAGGCGACATCACCCACCAGGCCGACAAGGCCCGGTTGCTCGGTATTGATGGAACCGGCTTGAAGATCGGCGTCATGTCAGACGGCGTGACTTCGCTGGCCGACAGCCAGGCCCTCGGCGCGCTTGGTCCAGTCACCGTCCTTCCTGGCCAGGTAGGGCAAGGCGATGAGGGCACAGCGATGCTGGAAATCGTGCATACGCTGGCGCCCGGCGCCACGCTCTATTTCGCCACGGCTTTCACTAGCATCGAGAGCTTTGCGGACAACATTCGTGCCCTGCGGGCCGCGGGTTGCGACATCATCGTGGATGACGTCAGCTATTACGTCGAAACTCCGTTCCAGGATGGGCAGGCCGACTCGGTTGTTTCCGACACCGATGGTGGTGTCGTAATCCAAGCGGTGAATGACGTTACGGCGGATGGCGCGTGGTATTTCTCGTCCGCCGCGAACGAAGGCAACATGGATTGGGGCATCTCCGGAACGTGGGAAGGTGACTTCAAGGACGGCGGCGCTGCCGATGGCGTGCTCACCGGCTACGGAAACGTCCACCTCTTTGGCACGGTGCCTTACGACTCTAATCTCGACTACGGGCAGATCGCCACGTTGTTCTGGGCAGACCCGCTTGGTGGTTCTACGAATGACTACGATTTCTTCCTCGTCTCTGAGGATGGAACGACGATTTGGGACGCATCCCTCAACATTCAAGACGGAACCCAGGATCCTTACGAAGCGTTGTTCGACTATCTGAATCCAGGTGACCGCCTGGTGGTTGTGAAAGCTCCCACGGCCAGCAATGTGTTCATGCACATTGGTACTTGGCCGGGCGTGCTCGAGCAAGCGACGATGGGCGCAACCGTGGGCCACAACGGTGGCCGGAACACGTTCAGCGTAGCGGCGACCCCGGCATGCGGCGCGATCGCATCCGGCTATCCGTCCGGTCCTTGCAACAAAGCGTTTGACGCGACCTCACTGGTGGAACCTTACAGCTCTGACGGTCCTCGCCACATCTTCTTCAACGCAGACAGCACCCCAATCACCGCGGGCGACCTGACGTCTACTGGCGGAACGGTGCTCAACAAAGTGGACTTCACTGCCGCCGATGGCGTTTCTGTAACCGGCGTCGGAGGATTCCCCAACCCGTTTTACGGAACGTCGGCGGCTGCACCGCATGCTGCTGCTATCGCAGCGTTGGTGAAGTCAGCTAAGCCCGATATCAGCGCCGCTGATCTCACGACCGCCCTGACCAGCACGGCGATCGACATCATGGGCAGCGGTTATGACAACAGCTCCGGCGCTGGAATCATAATGGCCCTGCCGGCCGTAAATGCGGCTGGCTTGACGACCGGAGTTGCGAATCCAGTCGTCGTGACGGCGACCGCGGCGGAGAACCCAGGCAATGGCGATGGGATCCTGACCGCGGGTGAAGGCGGAGCGTTAACCGTTACGCTGGGTAATCCGCATGGTGCAGCCAAAGCCAGCGGCATCACTGCAACCCTTGTTCCGGTGACCCCGGGCGTTACTGTTACTACGCCAGCATCGTCGGCGTTCGGCGATCTCGATATCGGCGCAACTTCCACCAACGCCACTACATTTGCGTTCACGCTACCGGCCAATTTCGACGATTGCGCGGGATGGGTGGACTTCCAACTGATGCTCAACTACACGGGCGGACCCGCCGCGACACGCACGTTGCAATTCAGCGTGCCGGTCGGGGCACCTGCTGTCGTTGTCAATGGGACGTTCGGCAGCGCGGCGAGCACCACGGCGATCACTGGGGTCTCCGGCACGCAAACAGGGCGGGTCCTCCGCGACGGCTCTCCCAGCGTGTGCGGGACCAAGAAGCCATTCCCGGGAATGTTCGACGGAGATCCGCATGGGTTTGATTCCTACACCTTCACGGCGTGCCGCTCGGGCTGCGTGAATGTAACGATGCAGGAACCGAACTACACGGGCAGCGATGAACAGCTCTTCGTGAGCGGCTACATTCCTCTGTTCGATCCGACCGACCCGATCTCCAACTGGCAGGGGGACGCCGGCTATACCTTCAACGCGACTGGTTTCGGCGTGGATGCCCTCGCCGGAAATGACGTCGCAATTACGGTGACGGATGTCAGCAATCTTTCGACGGGAGCCAGCTACTCGCTGACGATTCCTGGCTGCTCGCTGACGTGCGTCGCTCCGAATACTCCGCCCGTGGCGCTTGCGAAGGACATTAACGCAATTGCCGGAACGGACGGCACGGCCGATGCAGACGTGGACAACGGATCGTACAGCCCAAGCGGGCTTGCGATCACCAAGACGCAGTCGCCAGCTGGTCCGTATCCGACCGGGACGACGGCTGTGACCCTGACCGTGACGGATGCTTACGGTGCGTCGGCGCAGGCAACTGCGAACGTCACCGTGACCGTTCCAGTCACGATTTCGACCACAACCGACTCGGGGACGGTGAAGGCAGGCGATACCGCGACATTCACATTTAACGTGACGTCGGTATCGAACGACCTGGCGTTCTCGTGCTCGGGCTTACCGGCGGACGCAGTTTGCGCGTTCAACAAGTCGAGCTTCACGACAACCAATGGTGTGCTGAGCGGCACGGTGGATCTCACGATTTCGACCACCGCTTCGCAGACCGTCACGGCGTCGGCTACACCGGCAAGTAACGGTGCGGCACCGATGTACGCAGCGTTCGCGCTGCCGATCATCGGTCTGCTCGGCATGGGCCGTCGCAAGAACCGCAAGGCACTGCTCCGCATGATCGTAACCATGGCGCTGTTCGTGCTTGCGCTTGGGCTCGCATCGTGCGGCGACAGCCATCACAGCGTAATCGTTCCGGGCACTCCGGCCGGCACGTATGCGATCACGGTCAATGCCACAAACGCCAGCGGTACGGCGACCACGACGGTCAACCTGACGGTGAACTAGAAACACGCGAAAGCGTTTTACCCCGGGCTGCGGCGATATGCTGCGGCCCGGTTTTTTCTGCCCCGAATCTATAATCAAATCCGTGGCTGTCTCTTCTGCCGATCTCGCAGTGATCAACACCCGCCCGACGTGGGCGGAGGTGGATCTCTCCGCGCTGCGACATAACTACCGGACCCTGTCGTCGCATGTGGCGCCGAAGGCGCAGATTTGCGCGGTGGTGAAGTGCGACGCCTATGGTCACGGTGCACTCGAGTGCGCGCAGGCCCTGGAGGCCGAGGGCGCGAAATGGTTCGGCGTAACCAATCCTTCGGAGGCGCTGGTGTTGCGGCGGGGCGGCATCAAGGGCCGGATTCTTCTGCTGAGCGGATTCTGGCAGGGCGAAGAAGAGAGCGTGCTGGAGCACGACTTCACGCCTGCGGTATGGACCGAAGGTCACGTGGCGTGGCTGGATGCGGCGGCCAAACGTTTTGGGCGGACCAAGGTTCCAGTCCATCTGAAGATCGACACTGGGATGTCGCGACTCGGGGTGCGCTGGAATGAGTTGCCGACACTGCTGCCGAAGCTGTTTCGTGCACGGCGACTCAGTATCGAGGGAGTTTGGAGTCATCTCGCGTCGTCGGAAGTAGTGGATGCCTTTGACGCGCAGGCGCAGATTGCGAATTTTGAGCAGGCGTTGACCTATCTCGCAGATGAAGGCGTGAAGTGGAAGTACCGACATCTTGCCAATAGCGCTGCGGTCGCAGTGCGGCCTTCCACGTGGTACGACATGGTGCGCCCTGGACTACTTCTCTACGGGCATTGCCTGCCTCTGACGCATACGAACCACGTGTCGCCCGATGTACATTTGCAACTCGCGTTGAAGCCGGTGTTGTCGTGGAAGACGAGGGTTGTCGATATCCGGCGCGTTCCGGCGGGACAGGGAGTGGGCTATGGGTCCACGTTTACGACACGCAAACCTTCGCTGCTGGCGACGATTCCGGTTGGGTACGGAGACGGGTACCTGCGCGCGCTCTCCAACAAAGGCCGGGCGCTGGTGCGCGGTGAGTATGCACCGATCGCAGGCAATGTTTCCATGGACCTGACGATCATTGATGTTTCGCGCATTCCGGGAGTGGCGGTGGGCGATGAGGTAACGCTGATCGGGCGCGATGGCGAGAAATCGATCGAAATTGAAGAGTTAGCGCGGCACTATCAGTCCATTGCGTATGAAGTGATGTGCGGGATATCGAAGCGGGTACCTAGGAAGTATATCGGCGAATCTCGCGGCGAGTAAGCCCCCATTCCCTGCAGCTCTACGCCACTCGCTGCACCTCACTGCGTTATCGACTGCGAATCCAGTAATCTGTTAACAGCATGAAACGGCTCTATGGGCGCTGGATGCACTCCTGGGAGGAGCGCATGACCACGCGCGATACTAATCGCATTGTCCGGCCCTTTGAATGGGGGCAGGAATGGACGCGTGATTTTCCCGGCGCGGACCGCCTCCAGTGGGGCGAGACCGCGGCTGAACACTTCGATTACTTCACGGAGTTGAATCGCCACATCGTCGAACACAGCGACGAGTTTTTTTCTTACAAGACGCCGAGCGACTATCGCCTCGAGAAGCGTCGGGTGCAGGTGTTCTTCACCGGATCGGGAGAGCCGCCCAAGGATCCGGATGAGACTGGCACCTATCTGCGCTTCACTTCGCCGCATCCGTCGCCGTATCTGGAGAACAACGTTTTCAATGCGCGCTGGTTCCCGGCGAGAGGGAAGCGGGCGATTATCGTGCTGCCGCAGTGGAACGCCGATGGCATCAGCCACAACGGCTTCGCACGCATCTTCAACCCGATGGGCATTGCGGTTCTGCGTATGAGCAAGCCGTATCACGATATTCGGCGGCCGGCGGAGTTGCACCGCGCCGACTATGCGGTGTCGTCGAACGTCGGGCGCACGATTCATGCGGCGCGGCAGGGTATCACCGATATTCGCGCCGCTCTCGATTGGCTCAACTCTGAAGGCTATACGCAGCTGGGAATCCTAGGCACGAGTCTTGGTTCCTGCTATGCGTTCATCGCGAGCGCGCATGACGAGCGGCTGCGGGTGAACGTCTTTAATCACGCTTCGACATACTTTGGCGATGTGGTTTGGACGGGGCAGTCGACCCGTCACGTGCGCGCGGGGATTGAAGAGGTCGGCCTCGATATGGATGCGTTGCGGAAGATATGGCTGGCCGTCAGCCCGATGGCGTTCTTCGATAAGTTCGAGCGCTGGCAAAAGAAGTCGCTGATGATCTACGGCAAGTACGACCTCACGTTCCTGCCGGAGTTCTCGCAGCAGATCGCCGCCGAGTTCAAGCGCCGTGGATTAGACACGCTAGTGAAAGCGCTGCCGTGCGGACACTACTCGCTGGGCGAGACGCCCTACAAATACATGGACGCGTGGCATATTTCGCGGTTCCTGCGGCGAGCGTTTGGGGCGCATATGCAGACACAGCACGCGGTGTAGGCGAGTCACTGGCGCCGAAGGAACATTCGGATATCGTCGAGAGCGTCTGTTACGGCAGGGCCGATTTCGGGATCGTGCTCGAGAGCTGTGAGTTTCGGGAGTACTACCTCGAGATCAAGGTTTCGATGAATTCGCGCGATATGTCCGAGGCAATGAACTGCGTTCCAGCGCACTAGCAAGAAGCGTTTCAATCTCTTCGCGCGTACGCGGGAAGATTTCCTGGTATCGCCGTTCCATGGGGAGACTCTGCCACAAGGGGTCCGATGATCTCCAGTCCGAAGCGGGTACTCTCGATTTTTCTTGAGCCAGAGTAGATGCGTGGGTAGGGTATCGGAAGTGTTTCAACTCCCTCCCCCAGGAAATAGGCGGCCCATAATGGCCGCCTATTTCCATTGTGGGGCAAACTGCTGATTCTGAATCGTTTGTAGCTGGAAAAGCGTCTAATTGGAAGGCCGGGAATACTCGGATTGGACGACGTGAACCCAATTTGTTTTTTAGGGGATCGGCGCGTATCATGTACGAGGTAGCCGCTGCGTAGTTTCAGCGCGTATCCACCCCCATCCAGCGGTCGTTTGACGCTCGTTGGGGCCCCGGTAGCCGACGTCGTCGGTTGGTTGGCGAAGTACACCAGTGGGCAAATGCCCACTTTTTATTTCCCTTTGCCAAATCGGGTGGGATCCAAGCCGTAGGCGTGGAGTTTGCGCTCGGCGAGGGCTCCAGGTTCAACCTGGGTACGGAATCTCCGCGCGGCTGTGAAGGAATGATCGAGATCGAGAAAGTTCGGGAGATTGTCGAGCGCGTGGCGCGCGATTACGGCCTCGAGGTCGTGGAAGTCGAGTTCCGCGGCGGTGGGAAGGCACGAATGCTGCGGATCACCATCGACAAGCCTGAGGGCGTGACCCACGACGACTGCTCGCACGTGAGCAACGAAGTGAGCACGATCCTGGACGTTGAGGACGTGGTTCCCGGCGCGAGCTACACGCTGGAAGTATCGTCCCCCGGGCTGGATCGCAAGATCTCGAAGCCGGCGGATTTCGAGCGTTTTACCGGCAGCCTGGTGAAAGTGAGCACGCGTGAGCCGCTCGACGGTAACCGCCACTTCGAAGGCCGCCTCGAAAGCTTTGCCGACGGCAAGCTGACGATCGATTTGAACGCCGTGCCGCAGCGCGGACAGAAGAAGCAAAAGGGGCCGAAGGCCCCGGTGGTAGAACGGAAAGTGGAGATTGCGTTGGCTGATGTTGAAAAGGCCAACCTGGTCCCCGAGATTTAATCGGCCCGCAACAGATCTGATTCAAGGTGGCAGGAGACCTCATGGCAAGCGAACTCTACAACGTAATTGACGCGCTCAGCCGCGAAAAGGGCATTGACCCGCAGGTCGTCGTGACTGCGGTCGAGGACGCCATCGTTGTTGCCACCCGTAAGTTCTATAAGACGGGGGAAAACTTCCGCGCCGTGCTCGACAAAGAGTCGGGCCAGATCCGCGCTTATGCCGTTCGCCAGGTAGTGATTAACGAAGACGAACTCGAGGATCCCGCGACCCAGGTTCCGCTAGAAGAAGCACGTGAGCTCGATCCAGCAGCTGAAGTCGGCGGCGAACTGCTGATTGAGAAGAAGACCGACATGTTGGGGCGCATCGCGGCACAGTTGGCGAAGCAGGTCATCTTCCAGAAGGTTCGCGAAGCTGAGCGCGATACGGTTTACAACGAGTACATCGGGCGCGTGGGTGAAATCGTGAACGCCACGATGAAGCGCAATGAAGGGCCGGACTTGATTTGGGACATCGGCAAGGCGGAGGCCCGCATGCCGAAGAAGGAACAGTCGCGCCTTGAGTCGTTTGCCATCGGCGAGCGGGTTCGCGTGGTTATCACCCGCGTCGAGAAGGCCTCCAAGGGGCCGCAGGTTATCGTGTCGCGTGCAGCTCCGGAACTGGTATCGCACCTCTTCCAGACGGAAGTGCCAGAAATTTACGACAACACCGTCGTGATCCGCGCCATCGCTCGTGAAGCCGGTGAGCGCACCAAGATCGCCGTGATGTCAAAGGACAAGGATGTGGATGCGGTCGGCGCTTGCGTCGGTATGAAGGGCATGCGCGTGCAGTCGATCATCCGCGAACTGCGCGGAGAGAAGATCGACATCATCGAGTACCACGAAGACGCCGTTACTTTCGCGGAGAAGGCGTTGCAGCCGGCGAAGGTCAGCCGTGTCACCATCCTCGAATCGGGCGACAAGCATCTCGAAGTGATCGTCGACGACACCCAGCTCTCGCTTGCCATCGGCAAGAAGGGTCAGAACGTTCGTCTCGCGGCCAAGCTGCTGGGGTGGAAGATCGACATTAAGAGTGAGGAAGAGAAGCGCCAGGAAGTTGAGCAGCAGATGTCGGCACTGGTTAATCCGAGCATCACGCCGCTGGACAAGGTGCCAGATCTCGGCGAGGCCATCATCGAGAAGCTCTCGGCTGCCGGTATCAATAGCGTGGAAGCTCTGGCCGATATGACGCCGGAGCAACTCGAAGAGGTTCCGGGAATCGGACCGAAGACGGTGGACAAGATCTTCGTTGCGGTGAACGCGTACTTCTCGGCACTCGATGCCGCGGCGGAAGCAGCTGAGGCTGCGTCCGCGGAAGGCGCAACCACCGAACTTAGCGCGAGTGACACGACCGACAACCAGGCGCAAGCCGATGAACTGGGCAATCGCGAAGAGCTCACCGGATCCGCGGGACAGGCCGGTGACGATGCGGCCGTTTCGGGTACGCCCGAGGCAAGTGAAGAGAGCGTCAAGAACCTGGTAGATACAGAACAGAGTTACGAAGCAGCGGCAGTCAGTGGCGTTGAGAACGCGCCGCCGGCTGACGAGGCGGAAGTCACCACGCACGGCGAACAACCGGGCGAGGACGACCTTCCGGCAGAAGAAAAGTAGCAAGTTTCATAAACCAACACAATGAGGGCTTTATGAAGGTTTAGCGAGGCTTGGCAAGGCAATTCGGAGGATCCTTTTAGGGGCGGAATGAAGATTCGAATTAACGATTTAGCACGAGAGCTGGAAGTGAAGAGCAAGGCTATTCTCGATGCGCTGACCAAGGTCGGCGTGACCGAGAAGAAGACCCACTCCAGTTCGATTGAAGATCACGAAGCCGTGCTGGTGAAGAAGTACATCCATGAGCACGGGACCGAAGAATCGCCGCGTCGGCGAAGCGCCGGAGAAGACGAGTTCAAGCCGAAGATCGATCTCTCAAAGATTTCGAAGCCCGGCGATGTGCTCAAGGCGCTCACGCAGAAGGCTGCCCCTCCGCCGCCACCTCCGCCTCCGCCACGCCCAGCCGTGAAGGCGCCGAGCCCTGTTTCGCAGGAGCCGCGTCCGCCGGCCGTTCCGCCCGCACCTCAGAAGCCCGCCGTGTTTGCGCGTCCGGCCTCCGAGACGGTGCATACGCCGCCTGAGCCACCAAAGCCGCGTTTCATTACGCCAGCGAGCGTTGCCGCGCAGCGTCCGGTGATCACGCCTCCGAAGCCGCCAGTTCCGCCCGCGCCTCCGGTAGCCGTCGCGCCGCCGGCAGTGATTGAACCGGCCGCTCCGGCCGAAGAGCCAAAGGCCGCTGCGCCAGCTACGACTGCGCCGGAAGCGCCCGAAGTTAAAGCGCCGGTTTCGCCGGAGCGAGTCGCTCCCGCCGCGGACACTGGCGCACACGTAACCGCAAAGCCGGAAGCCCCAGCAGCTCCAGGCGCAGCCACTCCCGCGCCTACGCCGGGACGTCCGCTGCCGGGTGTGCCGTTGCGCCAACAGACGCCGGGTCGTCGCATGATCGTTCCGCAAACCGGACCACGTCCGGTTTACAGCGCGCCGCCGCCGGCACCACCGCGTCCGACTCCGCCGCCGCAAATGTCGCAGGGAGCAGGTACGCGTCCGGGTATGCCGGTGCGCGGTCAGCCCATTTTCCAGCGCCGTCCGCAAAGCGGTCCTGGTGGTGGTTCGGGAGGTCCAGGTGGATTCCAGCGTCCTGGCGGTCCGCCGCGTCCGGGGGATCGCCCGCGTGGTCCGCATCCAACGCGGCAGTTCCCCAGCGGTCCCCGTCCGATGGGCGGGATCGGCCTAGCGCCTCCGGGAGCACCCGCGAATAAGCCGGCAGGCCGTCCGGCACCGGCACGGCGTCCGGGCCAGCGTTATGTCCCGCGTGGACAAAAAGAAGGCCCAATGAAGGGCTTTGTTCCGCCACCGCGGTTGTCGCTCTCCAATGAGCCGCTACCGATCACGCGGAACATCACGATCTCCGAAGGTATCAGCGTGAAAGATCTCGCTGAGAAGCTCGGGATTCGCGCGAAAGACCTCATCGCCCGTTTGTTGGCGCGTGGCGTATTCGCTACCGTCAACCAGACGCTCGAAGCCAGTCTTGCCAGTGAAATGGCGAACCACTTCGGCGCCTCGACGGACGTCATTACCTTCGAGGACCAACTTGCGCAGGAGACTGCCAAGGCTGCCGGTGAGACTCCGGAAGAAGCGGCCGCGAACGCTGTCGTGCGTCCTCCGGTCGTCACCATCATGGGCCACGTTGATCACGGTAAGACGAGCTTGCTCGACGCAATCCGCGCGACCGACGTAGCGGGTGGCGAAGCCGGTGGCATCACGCAGCACATCGGCGCTTACAAGGTAGCGATCGGTGATCCGAACTCTCCGGCGTTTGGCCGCGAGATCGTATTCCTCGATACCCCAGGTCACGAGGCGTTTACCCGCATGCGTGCCCGCGGCTCGAAGATCACGGACATCGTTGTGATCGTTGTCGCTGCTGATGACGGCGTCATGCCGCAGACGGTCGAGGCCATCGACCACGCGAGAGCGGCGAACGTGCCGATCATCGTGGCGGTGAACAAGATCGACAAGCCAGACGCTATGCCCGAGCGCGTGAAGAAGCAACTCGCTGATCGTGGCCTGATGCCGGAAGATTGGGGTGGCAACACCGTGTTCGTCGACGTATCGGCGAAACAGAAGACCAATCTCAACCTGCTGATGGAAATGATCTGCCTGGTTGCCGACCTCGGCGACCTGAAGGCGAATCCCGATCGCATGGCGAGCGGTACAGTTGTGGAAGCGAAACTTGATCGCGGACGCGGTCCGGTTGCAACCGTGCTGGTTCAGAATGGCACGCTCAGGACCAGCGACAACTTCGTGGTCGGCAACGCATTCGGCAAAGTCCGCGCCATGTTTAACGATCGTGGTGTGTCGCTCGACACCGCTGGACCTTCGACTCCGGTCGAGATCATTGGTCTCGAGACACTGCCGCAAGCCGGCGACCAGTTCACGGTCGTAGCCGATCGTGAGAAGGCCCGCGACATCTCCGAGTACCGCGAAGGCCGCGCTCGCGAAGCACAGCTTGCGAAGAGCTCGCGCGTTTCACTCGAAGGCTTGGCTGAACAGCTCAAGACCGCCGGACAGAAGGACCTGCCGATCATCCTCAAGGGCGATGTGCAGGGCTCGGTCGAAGTGCTGAATGACTTGCTGAGCAAGATGTCGACGGAAAAGGTGAAGATCACCATGATCCGTAGCGGAGTGGGTGCGATCACCGAATCCGACGTGCTGCTGGCCTCGGCGTCGAACGCGATCATCATCGGGTTCAACGTGCGACCGGAGCGCAAGGCGCAAGAGCTCGCCGTACAGGAGGGGGTCGACATCCGCCTGCACTCGATCATCTACGAGTTGCAGGACGAGATGAAGAAAGCCATGCTCGGCTTGCTCGAACCGATCATCAAGGAAACCTACCAGGGGCGCGCGGACGTCAAAGACACCTTCCGCATCCCGAAGGTGGGTACCATCGCCGGTTGCCAGGTTGCGGATGGCATCATCAAACGCGACTCGCACGTGCGCTTGGTGCGTGACAACGTGGTGATCTACACCGGCAAGATCGGATCGCTGAAGCGTTTCAAAGACGACGCCAGCGAGGTCCGTAACGGCATGGAGTGCGGTATCGGTATCGCGGGTTACGGCGACATTCGCAGCGGGGACGTGATCGAAGCGTTCACCAGCGAAAAGATTGCTGCCGACTCGCTGCACTAGAACCTAAGGTAGCCTCGGGCTATAGCTCGGGGCTACCCAACACAACTGAGGGGCTGCGGCCCCTGCATTTCGCATCCCGGCATCGGCGGGGCACGCAACCGCTGCTGTCGGGATGTTTCGTACCCGTCCCGTGTGGACGAAATTATGGCAATCGCATATCTGACCTTGGAATTGCGCATGGAAACTGCGCATTCCCTGAAAGACAAGCGGCAGGTCGTGCGCAGCTTGAAAGATAAGTTACGCGCCAGCTTTAACGTGTCGGTGGCCGAGATTGAGAACCTGGACTTGTGGCAACTGGCGACCATCGGCGTAGTCAGCGTGTCAGACTCGCGCGACTATCTCGAAGGGCTTATGCGAAACGTGGAAAGCGCTGCTACCCGTATCGCAAATAATGCTGGTGCCGACGTTACCGATTCGTTTCTGGATTTCGTCTAACGGCTATAAACAGAATTCATAACGCGAAACGACAAAAGGGCGTATTCTTTTTCGTTCGCGTTTTTCCAGAGTAGTTTCTGGAGAGGAAGTCAGTAGATAAAGATGGAGCAACGCGCACTGAAACATCACCGCGAACGCCTCGGCGAGGCGATTCGCGAAGAGATTGGGGCCATCCTCGAAGGCGAATTGGGCGATCCAAGAATCGGACTCGTCACGGTCAGCGAGGTGATGATTGCCTCTAACGGAAAGTCGGCCATCGTGCTCGTGGCCGTCGCCGGAGAAGAGCAGGAAGCGGTGGACACGCTCGAAGGCCTTGCTGCGGCGACAGGCTATATTCGCCACGAAGTGGCAGCGAGACTCGGACTCCGCGTGGCGCCGGAGCTGTTGTTTCGTCTCGACCAGACGGAGCGCTACGGCGGCCGCGTGGAAGAGTTATTGAAGCGAGTGAACAAGCGGAAGAAAAGTAGTCGGTAAGCGGCTCTTGAGCCGCGGACGGGCAGAGGAAGATTGGGGCTTTAGCCCCTTGGGTACGAACACAGGGATGATCGACGAGGTTCTCAATCAGATCGGCAGGCGGCAGAAGTTTCTTCTGACTTCGCACGCGCGCCCCGATGGCGACGCGGTGGGCTCCGTCCTCGCATGTGGAGAGATCCTGCGCTCGATGGGCAAGCAGGCAGACGTCGTGCTGAGCGACGGTGTCCCGTATATCTACAAGCCGCTGCCGTTCTCTGAAACTGTTGTCGTCTCGCCGACTGTTTCTGCCGATTATGACGCCGCCATCATTCTCGAATGCGATAGCGTTCATCGCACCCGCATCGAAGGCCTGGAGCGGCACTACCTCATCAACATTGATCACCATTCGACGGCACGTCCATTTGCCCACGTGAATTGGATTGATCCTAGCGCCTGCGCCACGGCCGAGATGATCTTCCGGCTCGCCCGCGAGGCCAGCGTGAAGATTTCGCCGGAAGTCGCTACCTGTCTCTACACCGCGGTGCTTACCGACACTGGCTCGTTCTGCTTTAACGGCACCACGGAGCGTACCTTCGCGCTCGCACAGGAACTGGTACGCGCCGGCGCAGAACCCTCGCGCATCGCGCAGAACGTCTATTTCGCGAACCCGTATTCGAAGATGCGCCTGCTTGGTTCTGCCTTGAGCAACCTTCATCGGGACGGCGAACTCGCCTGGATGTTTATCTCGCGCGATGAGATGGACCGTACCGACGCAGTGGATGAGGACACCGAAGGCCTGGTGAATTACGCGCTGGCGATTGAAGGGATCGAGGTTGCACTGTTCTTCCGCGAACAAGCCGATGGCCGATATCGCGTCAGCCTGCGCAGCAAAGGCAGGATCAACGTTGCCAGTGTGGCTGAGCGTTTCGGCGGTGGCGGCCATGAGTGCGCCAGCGGCTGCGCGATGGAAGGGCCGCTCTCGGTTGCGACGGAACGCATCCTGATGCAGTTCCGTCTCTTGGACGGAAAACTGCTCGTCCACTAGACTGAACCGATGCATGACTCGCACGCCTGGCAAGCCTTCTCGTTCGTTGGCGCAATGATGATCCTGGTGGCCTACGGCGGCCAGCAGATGAAGCGGATGGACCCGCGGAGCGCTGCCTATAATCTCCTGAACATCATTGGGTCGGGAATTCTCTGCTACAGCGCGTTCCGGCCTTTCAACCTCGGGTTTGTAGTGCTTGAAGGCACCTGGGTGCTGATCAGCGTTTACGCCATGATGCGCAACCGGCGGGAGCGCCCGGCCGACTGATGAACGAACGAGCACCTCAACTGCGGCTGCTGCTTGAAGTCTTTCTGCTTGCCGCGCTCTGCTATTTCTTTTTCTTTTTTGGACTCTCTGCTTTCGGCTTAACCGGCGCCGACGAGCCTCGCTATGCGCAGGTCGCACGCGAGATGCTTCAGCACCACGACTGGGTCACGCCGACTCTCTACGGGAACGTCTGGCTGGAAAAGCCGATCCTCTACTACTGGGGCGCAATCGTCAGCTACAGGATCTTCGGCGTGAGCGACTGGGCCGCACGGATTCCTGGCGGAGTCTTCGCGAGCGCGATGCTCCTATTCCTCTACGCGTGGACGCGCCGCTTCCGCAACGGCTCGCAACTCGATGCGATTGTGATGACCGCGTCGTCCGTGTTTGTATTCGCTTTTGCCCGCGCTGCTTCGATTGACATTCATCTGGTCGCTCCGCTGACGATCGGCATGCTCGCGTGGTGGGCATTCTACGAAACGGGCCATCGCGGATGGCTGGCGTTGTTTTACGCCATGATCGCGATCGGAGTGCTCGCGAAAGGACCAGTCTCAGCGGCGCTGGCGGCAATGGTCATTCTCGTCTTCGTGGCGATCCGCCGTGATTGGTCGGCCATCGTCCGCACCCTCTGGATTCCCGGCATCCTGATATTCTTTGCAATCGCGCTGCCCTGGTACGTCGCGGTGCAGCATGCGAATCCGGGCTTCGTCCGCGAGTTTTTCATCACCCATAACCTGAGTCGTTTCACGACCAACCGTTTTCAGCACCGCCAGCATTTCTGGTACTACATCCCGGTCCTGATCGGCGGCACCATGCCGTGGACGGTCTTCGTCATCGCTGCGCTTGCAGGCGGAATCAAGTCGCTGCGCGATAAGAACGAAGATCCGTTGCTCACCTATCTCGCGGTGTGGGTACTCATCCCGCTGATCTTCTTTTCGTTTTCGCAGTCGAAGCTGCCGGGCTACATCCTGCCTTCGATCGTTCCGTGCGGTCTGCTCGTCGCCATCTGGCTGCGCCGCGAGAACACCAAGCCGTCGCCGGTGCTTATTTCGGTGCATGCCTTGCTGTCCGGAGCTGTGCTCGCAGTTGCTCTGCTCGCGCCCTACAAGCTCTACAAAATGCCGCTGCCCGGCCAGGTGCTGCGCATCGCAATTCCAGTAGGGTTGATCGTCGCGCTTGTGGTTGCGATTGTTGTTTTCCTGCGCGGATACGCGGCACTCCGCTTCGCTACGATATTTCCCGTCGCGCTCGCACTGGCGTTTCTGCTCAAAGCCGCCGGCCCTGCTATTGATTCCACGCAATCCATCCGGCCAGTTGCAGCGCGCATCACGAACTCCTTTGCCACAAATGAGCCGGTAATGTTCTACAACGTCCCGCGCGGCGTTGAGTATGGACTGGCCTTTTACCTCGATCGCCCCCTGCCCGAGCCGCCACCGGACGAAATCGTCAGGTTCGGCACGGCTGCTGCCGGCAACCAGCAGAGAGAAAAGACTTTGAAAGATATCAGCAACTCCCTCCCGCCGAACCACGGGAATTATGTGCTGGTTACGCGCGCGGGAGCGATCAACCGCTTTGCCGATACCGTGCCTCCGAACTACCAGATCGAGCCGTTCTTCCGCTTCCAACCGCAGCGCCTCGACGTGTATTTCTTGCGCGATATCGGCCCTGGACGCTGATTCTGAGCTCCTGATGTTGGCAGGCAGTGTTCCCCACGTTGCGCCTCCGGTAAACCAGCACTAGACTTTTCAAGGGTATTCGCATCGAACCGCCATCAGAGCGGGCAGGAACAACTTGGAAATTCTCGACCTACGACACTTCACGTCATCCGATCTGCGGCCGCTTCTCGATCAGGAGGCGCGTGTGTGGTCGCGCCTGCTGGCATGGGACTACCGCAGCTCCGCTGACATGATTCTGCGCTACGTGGATGCGAAAATCCTTCCCGGCTACGCCGCCGTCGACCATGGTGCACTGAAGGGCTACTCGTTCTTCGTGTACGAAGGTAGTAAGGGCGTGATTGGCGATCTCTTTGCCGTCCCCGACAATGGCCACACGCCAAAGCTCGAATCCGAGCTCGTGCGCCACGTCATCGAAACCCTCCAGCAGTCGCCCGGAATTCATCGCATCGAAGCGCAGCTGCTGGTGCACGACGCAGGGCAAGTCGCGAAACCCTTCCTCGAAGAAGGCTTCCAGCGGTACCCACGTATCTTCATGACGCTGCCCATCACCAAGCCGCTCGCAACCCGCGGCCGAGAAGTTCCAGGCGATATCGAGATCCGCCCCTGGCGCGACGAAGACTACCAGCCTGCTGCTGCTGTGATCTCGTCGGCCTATCGCGGGCACATTGACTCGGAAATCAACGATCAGTACCGCTCACTTAACGGGTCACTGCGCTTTCTCAATAATATTGTGCGTTTTCCCGGCTGTGGCGTTTTCGATCCTGCCGCTTCGTTCGTGGCGCTGAGCAGGAGTACACATCAAATCGTCGGTGTGTTGCTCTGTTCGCGGGTCAAGGAAGACGTTGGCCACATAACGCAGGTCTGCATGGTTCCGGAACTCCGCGGCCTGGGTATCGGTGAGGCGCTGATTGCGTACACCGCCGCCAATCTCAAGAAGCGCAGCTTCAACATGCTGTCGCTCACTGTGACGGAAGCGAACGCCCGCGCGGTTGACCTCTATAAGAGGCTCGGGTTCCGCAGCGAGCGGATCTTCGACGCATTTGTTTGGGAAGGGTAAATTTGAGGTACCCCGCCGCTCATCGGCGGGAATCAGCTAGTGCTTTAGCAGCCACATCACCCATGACGCCGCAATTACGCCGCCAAAGAACATGCCGAAGCACTTCACGCCATAGCGGATCATTTCTTTCGGCTCGTTCTTCTGGGTAATGCCGAACACGATTGATGCAAAAAACGCGAACACAATCGCGGCGCTGAAGTGGGTCAACTCGATCTTCATTTCTTTTTCCCGATCCCGATGTGATACGCATCAATCGCGCTGATCACGTTCAACAGGCCAGCAACGAAGATAAACTTCGTGCCGTAATCGGCCACCGCGCGATGGATGTTGCCCTGTCCCCAATCTTGTGCTCCCGCCAGGAAGTACAGCGCGCCGCAACAAACGTTGCAAACGAAGCCGAGCATCTCCAGCAGATCGCCGGTATTGAAGCCGTAGATCTTGCCTTCCATACCCAGCCCGAGCGTGAACATCGCTACGACCGAAACGAAGATCAGAACGCCGCGAATCCAGCGCTTCTGGATGATGTGACCGAGTCCAGGCACAAGCCAGCCAGCAATGAGCGCACCCACGCCCATGGCGGTTACGGGGTACTCAGGTTCGACTACTGCTTCTTTGGTGGGGACGCTCTTAGCGATTTCGTTGGCCATCAGATCAATACGAGCTCTGTCTGTATTCTACCTGTTACCTCGGCGGAGTTGGAGCGCGTCATCATGTCAATCTCGCTGCGGACGCCGAATTCCGGCAAGTAAACGCCGGGTTCCACGGAAAAGCAGGTGTTCGGCAGGATCTGGCGATCATCCTTCGTCTCGAGATTGTCGAGGTTCGCGCCATTCCCGTGAATTGCATTCGTGATCGAGTGGCCCGTCCGGTGCACGAACCATTTGCCGTAACCCTTTTTGGTGATGTGCGCTCGCACGGCTTCGTCCACTTGCCAGCCGCAAATCTTCTCGCCCGTTGCGAATGCCGCCTTCACCTTTTCGATGCCCACGTTCCGCGCATCGCGCACGATTTCGAAGATCTCGCGCTGTTGATCGCTTGGGGCGTTGCCGACAAAGCCGGTCCAGGTGATGTCGTAATACACCGAGTGCGGCCGTTTCATACGACCCCACATGTCGATCAATACGAAATCGCCTTCGTGAATGCTCTTGGAGCGCGTCTCGGTCGGCTCGTAATGGGGATCGCCGCTGTTTTCATTTACCGAGCAGTTCGGCGGATCTTCCGTCTCAACGCCTTCGCGGGCGTACGCTTCGAGGATGAATTTCTGGATGTCGTACTCGGTGCACCCACCGTTGTGCACTCGACGGCCAATTTCTTTGAACGCGGCTTCACAGACGACATCAATCTTCTTCTGAGCTTCGAAGTGCGAAGCAATCTGGTCGTCGGTCAGAACAGCCTCGAATCTTGACACGAGGTTCGCTGAACTCAAGATTTCTTTCCCGAAGCTGCGTATCAGCTCCAGCATTCCGCCATCGACCAGCGAGATATACGGAATCTGGTTGTTCGCCGAGTACTGCATCACCACTGTTTTGTACGGGGCGAGCATCGCGCGCAAGTTCTCATGCAGTTCCTGCCACGAGGAGTACTCGGCCTTGCCGCCGGGCAGGGCATCGAGATGGTGCGACTCGATACGGTGCACCAGGCGCGCGGGCGTACCCTGCGCCGGAATCACGTAGAACCATCGCCGCGTCACCATCATTGTCTCGGGCAGCCCGAGCACGCGGTAAGCGATCGGATCACGATGGTGATGGTCATAGAACAGCCAGCAGTCTGCGCCCATCTGGCGCAGGGATTCTTGAATTTTCGCGAGTTCCATACGGGAAGCTATTGTACCGTTCGGGCCGTAGACTTGGCTAAGATACGGGCGCGATCCTTCGAACTGAGCTTCTCACAAGCGGTCCGCAGCACCAGGCGTGGTGCTCGTTCTCGGATCTTCATCAGGTAGGGAATCGTGGTCTTGGGGTCGGCCTTCGCCGTCTCGCGCAGAAGCCAGCCAAGGCCCTTCTGCACCATGTCGTCTTCGTCGCCGAGCAGCGCTTCCGTCACGCGTTGAATCTGGGCAAACGATTGTTTCGCCCGCGCAACTCGAATCAGCGAAACCGCGGTTGCACGGCGGTGCCAACGGTCTTTTGAACGCGCCCACTTAAACGCGCGCTCTTGTCGCTTGGGATCGCCGACCAGCATCGGTGCAATGAGAGAGTGCACCACTCCATCGTGGTCGGCCCAGGAGCCGATGCGATCCAACCACTTTTCGAATAGGCGAAACTCACGATCGCCGAAGGCTGCGGTCTCGCGCTCCAGCAGCAATACCGCCAGCACCTTTTCCTCGAGCACTTCCCCTTGGAACAACTGGTCGGCGACTTCAATCAAATACGGCAATCCAGCATCGTGCTTGAGAACTTTGGTGAATCGCCGAGCCACCTTACGGATCTCTTGTGTATACCACCCGCGCGATTTCACCTCATGCTTAAAGAACCACTCCACTTCTTTCGTGTGCGGCGCCGAACCGCCATTTTTCAACACGGTGCGCAAATGCGATGCGATATACGAGGCTGGTTTCATCGTTCTAGGAGAAAGGCGCGAGTTGCTCCTTCGATGGTGGCGGAGTTACAAGGGTCACAAGCAGCAACGAGAGCAGCGAAACGACAAGTGCCGGGAAAATTGCATCGCGCTGAGCGAGCGCCGGAGGCAGCAAGTTCTTGCCGAGGTCCCAGAACACCGTCACCGCTGTCCCAAGCGCAATTGAAGTGACCGCTGCCGGTGCGGTCACACGCTTCGAGTAGAACGCGGCCAACACCACCGGCGTTATCGCCGCCGAGTAGATCGTGTAGGCATACATCGCCTTCTCCAGCACCGACGTCAGATGCACCGCCTGCACCAGTGCCCACACGCCTAACCCTAAGACGAGAAAGCGAGAAACAAACAGAATGTTTTTGTTGGAGGCTTCTTTGTTGATGAACCGCGTGTAGATGTCGTTGATCAAGTTCGTCGACGGCGAGAAGAGATAATTATTCGCGGTCGAGATTACCTTCGCGAACACCGCTCCCATCAGCAGTGCGCCCACAACTCTCGGCAGAAAGTGCAGCGCCGAATACGGGATGATGTTATGCGGCTCCAGGTCAACCTGGTGCTGGTGATACTGCACCCACACAATCGCCGACCCAAACACAGCGATGGCAGCGATCAGGGTCTCAAGAATAAACGTCCCGAAGACCCATCCGACGACGGCTTGTCGCGCGTCTTTCTCCGACTTTGCCGAGAAGAACTTCTGGTACATGCTCTGGTTGCCGAGCATGAGGAGGCACGTCGGCAGGAAATACTCAAAGGCTTTCAGCAATCCAGCGAGCGTTCCCTGCGATTGCCCGTCTACGTAGCCGAACTCACCGAGCAGTGTGAAGTGGGTTGCGGGAAGCACCTGGTGCAATCCGGCCCAACCGCCAGCGCGGTTGAGCAGCACCGGGGCAGCGATGAATCCAATCACCGTGATCAACACTCCTATGACCACATCCATGTAAGCAACGGACGCCATGCCTGCGACCGCCGTGAACGCAATCACAAATACAGCGATGATGTACGTCCCGACCTCGTGGTTCACTTCAGGGAAGATCAGGTGAAGGATGTTCCCGCCCGCGCGGAATTGATACGAAGTGATCGCCGTGTACGCAAAGAGGATCGCAATCGTTGAAAGCACGCGGGCTGTGGTGTTGTAGCGCGTTTCGATGAGGTCGGGAATGGTGTACTGCGCGAACTTTCGGGCGCGTGGTGCCACGAAGTAAATAACCAGCAGCCCGAACCATCCGCCGGCAGACTGCCATAGTCCTGCGAAGCCATTGCGGAATGCATTTTCAGCGCCTGCGAACAGGCTGCCCGCACCGATCCACGACGACAGCAGTGTCGCCACCAGCACATATGCCGGGAGCGATCGTCCAGCGACGAGGTAATCTGCTTTTGTTTTTACCTTGCGAAGCTGCGAGAGGCTGACGGCCAGCAACGCGACAACGATAATGCCCAGTACCACGGCATAAATTAGGTTCGACATTCGACCTCTTCGCCTACCAGACCTTCAGCCGAAAGCGCACCTGCTCGGCCGTTACGCCTTCAATACGAATCACTTTATTGCGGCTGGATTCACCGGCGGCTATGGTAACCGACGAACGCGTAACCTTCAAAAGGCCGGCAACGAACCGTATCAGCGCTTCGTTCGCGCGTCCGTCAATCGGTGGGTCCGTCACTCCCAGTTTCAACGCGCCGTTCAACTCGCCGATGATCGCCGTCTTCTTCGCCTTCGGCTGCAATCGCACCGCGAAGCTCACGCCTGACGACGTCTCGCGAATCTCAATCACGGCGTTGGACGCTCCCCAAAAATCGCAGTCCCGACGCGCACACACGTCGAGCCTTCTTCAATCGCGATTTCGAAATCATGCGACATGCCCATGGAAAGCTGGTCCAGCGCAAATCCCTTCAGTGCCATTGAGTCTCGCAACTCGCGAACCGTCCGAAAATACGGCCGCGCCCCTTCGGGATCTTCGGTGAACGGCGGAACCGTCATCAGCCCACGCATCCGCAGGTTCTGCCACTCCTTCGCGTGCTCCAGTATCTGAAGGACCTCTGGAGACTCTGGCGGCATTCCGCTCTTAGCTTCTTCGCCCCCGACGTTGATCTCAATCAGAATGTCGAGTGTCTTTCCCAAATCCCGGGCCGCTGCGTTCAACCTCTCCGCCAGCTTTAGCGAATCCACGGAATCCACGGCCGAGAATAACTCCGCCGCTGCTTTCGATTTGTTCGACTGTAAATGTCCAATCATGTGGAACCTGGCGTCGCTCAGACCGCTCAGCAGCGGCGCTTTCGTCGCAAACTCCTGCACCCGGTTTTCGCCAAACAATCGCTGACCAGCCGCATACGCTTCGCGAATCGCGTCGGCCGGCTTTGTCTTGCATACCGCCATCAGTGCAATCTCAACGGGATTGCGCGCGGCGTGCTTTGCCGCCGTTTCGATCCGTCTACGAATCCCCGAGATGTTCTCAGCAATGGACATGAATAGAAGATTCTACAGAAACAGAAAGGCCGCCACGAATGGCGGCCCGTCCGGAAGGAAGTACAACTTGAGAAACTACATGATCGCCGTCGGCGGAGCTGGTTCATCGGGGCTGCCGGCGTTTGCCAAGGGCAAGCGAATCATCAGCAGAGCGAGCAGGAACAGGACGATCCCACCGAGGATCACGGGAGGATGCGCAAAGATTACTGGCAGAATCGCATGACCCTTCTGCTTCTCGACTCCGCGGAACCCAGCGATGACTAAGCCAATCAGCGCCTCGCCGGCGATCAGCCCCGATGCGGTGAGCACGCCCGCGTTTTCCACGCGCGCTTTTTGTGCATCGTTCAGATTCGCTCGATCGCGAAGCTTATCCGTCGCCCAGCGGAAGAGACCACCAACAAATATCGCGAACGTCGTTTCCAAGGGCAGGTACATACCCACAGAAAAGAGCATCGGGCTCCTTACCTCAATCAGGATCAACCCGAAGCCCATCAGGATGCCGACAACCACCAGCGGCCAAGGCATGTTGCCCCCGACGATGCCTTGCGAAAGCGAAGCCATCAATCCAGCCTGCGGGGCGGGCAATTGCGGGCTGCCGAATCCGTACGCGTTGTTCAAAATCATCAACGGGAAGAACAACACGCCGCTGGCTACCACGATGCCGAGGAGGTCGCCGAGCTGCATTTTTGCGGGTGTACCGCCTAGGATGTAGCCCACTTTCAGGTCCTGCAGCATCTCGCCCGCCACCGCCGACGAAACGCAAACCACCGCTGCAACGCCGAGCACGGCTGCAACGCCGCTCGGTCCTTTCACTCCGATGCTCACCATCAAGAGCGCAGCGATGATTAGCGTACAAAGCGTCAATCCCGAAATCGGATTGTTTGACGAGCCGATCATTCCGACGAGGTTCCCCGAAACTGCGGCAAAGAAAAATCCGAGGATGATCATCACGACGGCAGCAACAATCGCCCCCGTGAAGTTGTGTGCGAAGAAGTTGTAGAGGAAGATCATCGCCACAAGCACGATCGCGAGTCCAAGGAATACAGCCTTGATATTCAAATCCCGATCCACACGCGCGGTCGCTGTCGCCTGCGAGCCGGATTTTTTCAGGTCGCTCACCGCCCGTTTCATGCCGATCATGAGGTTCTTGCGCATGCGGAACAGCGTGAAGCCCGCGCCTACCAGCATCCCGCCCACCGCGATGGGACGCACGATTGAAAACCAAACGGCTCCAGCCGCCGCTGACCATGAGTCTGGGCTACTCCCGCCATCCGGCATCGTGGCTGCTAATTGCGGCCCAAGAAAGAACACGAGCAGTGGAACCAGCAGGCCCCACGCAAAAACGCCCCCCGCAAAGTTCAGCGCCCCTAGCCGCGGCCCGATGATGTATCCCACCCCGAGGTAAGCCGGACTTACTGCTGGTGCCGAAAAGGTCGTCATGCCACCAGCCTGCAATGTCGGAGCGCCCGGAGACTTTGTCATCTTCAGCATGCTGCGCCCTAGTTGACCCACATTGAGCACAAACTCTTTGCTGATAGAAAACAGGTTGATCGACCCCAGGAAGTAAACCAATCCTCCCAGCCCCATATTAGCGAACAGTATCTTCGCCGCCTTCGCGCCTTGCTGGCCAGCCTTGTGAATCTCCGAAGCCGCCACCGACTCAGGGAAGGGAAGCTCGGGATCTTCCACCATCACCCGCCGCAATAGCGTTACGAAAAGGATGCCGAGCGTGCCGCCCACCGCCATCAACGCTACCGAATTCCAGTAGGCATGCTTGAAGTCGAAGACGGGCCACGCGCCCGCAATTACGAAAGCGGGGATCGTAAAGATCGCGCCCGCCGCCACCGATTCGCCGATCGAACCGACGGTACGCGCGATGTTCTCTTCCAGCAGCGATCCTTTCAGCAGTTTCAGAACGGCCATGGCGATTACCGCTGCCGGGTAGGTTGCGGCGATCGTCATGCCCGCTCGCAAACCGAGATACGCGTTTGCTGACCCGAGAATGACCGTCAGTACTAGTCCAATGATGACCGCGCGGACGGTGAACTCGCTCATCTGCATCGTTTCCGGCACGTAAGGCCGGTGCTTCGGGGCATCTGCCATAAATTAAGGAGTCCTGACTCGCCGCATCGCGTTATGGCGCGATTTACAGCGCTTTCATGAAACCACGCAAGTTAGCACGCGGCTTGCACATCATACAAGGACAGCCTTCACAGCCTTATATGCTGCGCATCACCGTCCATGATCAGACGTGTAGCAACTCGATACTCTTCGCGTAAATAGTGAATGAATCCCCGCTCGCCGCGATTGCACCAATTCCGGGAAGCTCCTATACTGTCTCTAACCGACGCCGGGATACAGTCCCTGGAGGCCTCGGTAGGAGGAAGTCTTCAGCAGTAGTGGAGACCTAACCCGCACCGAACTAGCACGCGAGCCGCAGCGACGATCCTCTGCTGCGCTCCGTTTCGTCGCCCGGAGCCTCTTCTCCGCGCTGTTTCCCGCCGACTGCCGTATCTGTAAGGCCCCCCTCGCCAATATCTCCACCCTTCCCGTTTGCACCGATTGCCTGGATTCGATCCAGCCGCTTGCCGGACCTCTTTGTTCCTGGTGCAGCGACCAAATGGTGCCTTACGCGCAGGATGGCCAGATCTGTATTCATTGCGAAGAGGACGCCCCGCATTTCGACCACGCCGCAGCCTTCGGCGAGTACGAAGACGCCCTGCGTGGCTTAGTGCATCTACTTAAGTATCAGGCAGTCCCGCCCGCTGCTCGCCCGTTAGGCAAGCGGCTGGCTGGAGCCGTCCGTAGCATGCAGTCCGAATTTTCAGGTGAGTGGCTCGTCATTCCGGTGCCCTTGCACCGTGAACGGCGTCGCACCCGCGGCTTCAACCAGGCCGAGCTCATCGCCAAGGTCGCCTTGCGAGAGCTTCGAGACCTGCCGCTGGCCCTGGCTCCCAAAGTTCTGGTTCGCACCCGCCCGACCGAATCGCAAACCGGGTATACCCGTGAGCAGCGCCGCACCAACCTGCACGGCGCGTTCAAGGTACCCGACAAAGCCCTCGTCAAAGGCCGTAACGTGATCCTGGTGGACGACGTTCTCACCACCGGCGCCACGGCAGACGAGTGCGCCCGCATCTTAAAGCGGGCAGGTGCTGAACAAGTTCTCGTAGCAACCGTGGCGCGCGCTGTAACGCTCGACGGCGTCGCCCCGGCAACCAAAACCCGCTCGAACCGTGAGACGGAGGAGACCGTCTCTGTTTAGGGGATTATGGCGACCGACGCATACTTTACGGGAGGAAGACCACATACACCGCCGCGCAGCCTTACGCGCTCGGGAGACCACAAGGTCGGGAAGTCGCTCGTGCAATACGCCGCGCCTCCGAAGGCGGAGCGTACGCCGCTGCATCAGCCCGTGCTGGTGCTCAACGCGTCGTATGAGCCGATCAACGTATGCGCTGCGCGCCGCGCGATCATCCTCGTCCTGAAGGGCGTAGCCATGGCCGAAGAGACCAACGGCCACACCTTCCACTCCACCCGGTCAGCGTTGCGTGTGCCGAGCGTGATTCGCCTGCTTGAATATCGCCGTATCCCGCACCAGACGCGCGCTCTGTCGCGCAAGAACATCCTGCTGCGCGACCGCAATACCTGCCAGTACTGCGGCGTCCTCCTCGGCTCGAGCGAACTCACGCTTGACCACGTCCTGCCGCGCTCGCGTGGCGGCCTCAGCACCTGGGAGAACCTTGTCGCCTGCTGCCACCAGTGCAACCACGAGAAGGGCAACCGTCTCCCCGCCGAAGCCGGCATGAAGCTGATGCGCGAACCGCGCCCCTTCAACCTCCACACTAGCCGCCACATCATGCGAATGATGGGCCGCTCCGACGATAAGTGGAGGAAGTACTTGTTCTACTAGGAATCAGGAGATTAGCGTGGCGGCGAAGCGATTCGTCGCCTTTTCTTTTGGCTCAACCCCGGGTGTTGGGTGTCTATTGCAGAAGAGGGCATTACGATGCGAACGCAGACGTACTCGCACCGGATCTTTGCAAATGCATTTCAGATGTCGATGCTTGTTGTTCTTCTTGTGCTCTGGACGATTGTGTTTTGCTACCCGCTCCCCTATTCGCACGGAGTTCGCGCCGACCTTCCCAAGTCCAATTTCCCCCAATATCAGGCGCGAGCGCTCAGCGAGGATTCCCTCTCGATTACGTTGTTTCGCGATGGAATCTTCTACTTTCGATCGGAGCACATCCCTCCTGAAGAGCTAACGGCAAGATTGACCGCAGCGACGCTGCTGGGCGCCGAGCGCAAAGTCTATGTTCGAGCCGACGCGCGCACACGCTATGAGCACGTGAAGGAGATCGTCGATGCCGCAGAAAGCGCCGGAATTCGGAATGTTGTTTTTTTGGCCGAACAGCGGAAATCAGCTTCGGCAAAATAAGTCTTCCTGCCCGGCGAACACTCTCACCACTCGCCTTCCTACCCTCAGCACTTTTCTACTCACTCACCTCCCGATTGTTCTTCCGTGAAACTTTTACGCAATGCAGAATCAATGACTTACGCCTGAATCTCTGGAACCTGACCTGCTTCTCACCTTAGTAGCCGGAGTGTCTCTCTTTTCCGGCATCAAACCTAGCAGGCAGTATCTGTTGTACGTCCCCAGGGAGCTTGAATGGCTGAGAGCATCATGGACCAGGTCGTGGCCAACTTGCGTGAGAACGCGGCCCGGTACTACCCCCACCATGCCGATTTGCGCAACGTGCGCGTCGTCGGACACACCCCAAAGTCCGATCATTACATTTACGACATCGTTATCGATTTTTCGGATGGCAGCGAGCGCACCGCCGCCAAGGTCTATCGCAGCAAAGCCGCAGGAAAGGCTCGCGACCTCGCCACGGCTGAACTCAAGAACCTTCAGTTCGCCTACGAAATCGCGGAGAGAAAGAACCTGACGGGAATCCCTCGTCCCCTTGGTGATTTCGCGCAGAACGGCGTCGTGGTCGCTGAGAAACTCAACGGCCTGCCGCTGCAATCGATCGTGATGAAGGCCGCACTTCTTCCCGGCTATGCCGACCATGGCCTGCTGACAGTCGCCGCCCGCTTTACCGGTGATTGGCTCAAACGCTTCCATCACGCGACGCAGGAACCTGCAATTCCGTTCGATGGCGACGCCCTACAGAAAGATCTTGAGAAGCTGTGCACGAATTGCAAAGGAGAAGGCCTCGACGACGCCTCCATCGACTTGATTCTCTCCGGCACCAAGGCAATTCTCAGCAAATCGAAAAAGACGCTGCCGGCCTCCGCCGTGCTCTGCGATTTCACTCCGCTCAACGTGCTCGTCAGCGAGCAGGGAATCGGTATCGCCGAGTACGCAAAGCTGGAACGCAAAGGCTACTCGTACTTAGATGTCGCGCACTTCATGGCCTGTGTGGAGGCCTTGGAGAAGTATCCGTTCTGTGATCGCGACCTCATCGGCGAAGTGCAAGCCGCGTTCCTCGATGCCTACGAAGTCAGTGAGGCCGACGAGCAACTGCTCCGCGTCTTCAAAATGAAATCGCTGCTTACCATGTTTGCTGCCGGCCGCAATATCAAGGAAAGCGCACTGCGCAAGCGCGTGATGTGGGCCACGGTCATGAAGCGCTTCATCCACCAGGCAGCGCAGCGCTCCATGGCTCCGGCGGCGTAAAAGAAAAAGAAAGGCTGCAACTCTTGCGAATCGCAGTCTGAAGTGCAAGAAGGCGTCCGTGATCGCGGACGCCTTCTCTTTTAGTTCTTCGGAGCCTGTGCCTTCGCCAGCGCGCCAGATGCCGCGTCGGCTTGCGGATTCATGGCATCCTCCGGAGATCCGCCAAACGCCTCGGGATGAATGTACTTTCCCCGCTCCGTCAGCGGTTTCTCCACTTCCGTCTGAGCCGGATTGGTTCTCGCGAAGGCATCATGCCGGATGCCCGTCACCAGCCACGAAACCTCCATGTTGGGCTTCCCTCCGGAAATCTTGAAACGGTTGTTCTTCACCCGGGCCGCTACGTAAAGATTTGGCGCAGACCGTCCCAGTGGCGTCAGCATGTATCGGAAGTCCTGATTGAGGGCCTCGAAGTAGGCAGGCAATTGCACCCACGCTTCTCCCTTGGCATCAAGCTTCACGACCCCATCATAGAGAGTCTTCATGTCAGGCGATTCAATGCTGGTGTGGTAAAGCAGCTTGTTCTTGGGATCGAGCGGATCGTCGATGACGAAATCCTTGGTGCCTGCGGAAATCGAGCCCGTAACACTCAGATTGCCGCCGACGAACAAAGAGTGCGCGATGGTCACGTACCCAGAGGAAGTAATCGCCATATTGTCGCCGTTACTCTGGCGGAAGTGCATAGCGCCGCCGCTCGGGACATTAAAGAGCAGATCCGTGCCGTTCGAAATCAGGTTGTAATTGTTGCAGCTGGTCATCGTGAAGAGCCCGCCGCTCACCGGGCCAATTCCAAACCCGAGAAATCCCGCGCCGCATCCGGGGTCGCCGACCTGCATTTGGAGGGTGTTTCCTGAGGCAGGCGAGTTGATTGAAACCTGCCCAAAGAAGCGTGCGGCATAAGGGATACCAAAACCCCCGCCGCCCGGAGTTGCCCATAGTCCGTCGCCGCCGGTTCCTGAGCTGGCACCACCGCCGTAAGCCGCAATGCCAACGCCACCGATTCCCGAGGTACCGTTCACGTACCCGCCGTAGGATTGCACGCCAGTTCCGCCCTGCGCGTTAGAGCCAGTACCTTGACCGCCGTTGGCGTGAACGCCATGGCCTGGAGCGATGCTCGAGGTCCCTGCCCCGCCGATAGCCTCCACGCCGTTCCCCGGAGCAGCTGTGGCGGTGGAATAGGCGCCGGCGGCGTAGATGCCATTTCCGCCGACTGCATTTGCCGCACTACCGCCGCTGCCTCCAGAAAAGCGGCCGCCGTCGCCACCGGTATTTGTGGTAGCGGAGCCACCCAAGCCGGAGACGCCCGGGCCACCTGACGCACCTGCACCGCCCCTCGCGTCAATGGCCAGGATTCCAGTTGCACCGGACGTTGGGCCACCGTAAGCTTCGACACCGACCTGGTCAGTGCCGCCCTGAAAAGTTCCGCCCGCTGAGTTTGTCGTGGTGCCATTCGCTTGAATGCCCTGGTAGAAGATCTGCAGCCCTCCAGAGCTGAGTTGCGCGAAATCGGACGGCCCATACCCCTGCATGTAAGAAGCATTGAGGTTCGGAACAACGGTGTTCGACTTGACCACCAACGGCGCTGTGCCGCTCGCAATGTTAGAAACGAATTGCGAGGCTGATGTTACCGTTCCAATTCCATCCACGGAAAACACTTCCGTGTTCGCTGCTCCCGACTGTCCGCTGAACAGCTTTCCGCTGGCAGTGTTTTGAAAGACGGCAGACGTACCACTCGCGCTTGCCACCGATGTCCGCATTCCGATCGTGTTGCCCGTCGACGCTGTGGAAGTGGCATACAAACCGATGCCGCTCGTCGAGGCTGTCGTTCCGCGGAAGCCGACACCCGGGCCAGTCGCCGCGGTGTTCTGTGCGAACACACCATATCCGTTCGGCGCCGCCGTGATGCCCTTAATGCCCGTAGCTGCGCCCGACGTACCCGTCGAAGTACCGTAGATGCCGATGCCGTCACCGGAGACCGTGGATCCACGCAAACCTACGGCGACCCCCGATGCGGCGGTGTTGATTCCCGCCGCGCCAATTCCCGTCGCGGAGGTGGTGCTGCCCGAAATGCCGTTGCCCGACACTACGTTCGCCACCAGCCCGGAACCGGTTCCGCTCTGGGTCACGAGTACGACCTGATTTGTCGTGGTATCGGTGAAGTTGGTCGCGTTGTTCGTCGGCACGTTGGTTTTTGCGCCGGCGTTCTTCTTTACGGGTGTCCCATTCGTTCCGTTCGTAGCCTGCTGCTGAATCTGTTGCTGCACAACCGTGTTCAAGTTCTCCGACGTCACAAAGTCGCTCGCGCTATGTCCGGCGAGTGTCTCAGCCTCCGCGGCCTTCATCGCGTACGGCACGCTCACCAGCAGCACACGCGGGAGCTCAGCCTGCCCTTCCACTTTGATGCCGAGCCACTGTGCCTCTCCCGAAGAGAAAAGCTCGCTTGGGATACCTTCCGCCTTGGTGGCGCCCAGAAGTACGGAGTATCTGCCGGAGGCATCAAGCTTGATGTTCTGTGTCTCTGTCCATAACGTTACGTTGTCTTGTTGTTGTTTATGGAGCGTGAAGGTGATTGCGACAGTTCCTGTCGGTACATTGATCTGTCCTGAAAAACGAATCAAACGCGGTACCGCGGTCTGTGATGTCGTGGTCGTGGAAGGAACTGGACTAGTCTGGGCACCTGCTGCGAAGCACAACGCCGCAATCACCAGAGACGGAAGACTCTTTCTCATCGAACGCTCCATGCTGAACTGAACTACAAAGGGCCGGGGCACACGTTGTGCAATTGGATATGCTTCGGTGCTGACAACACGAACATGCCGAAAACGCCAGTTTGCTGTGCGAGGTCGAGCACTACCTAAAGAGGCGAAGGCTGAGAGGAGATTTTGCGAGGAATTCTGGTAGCAAGATAGAAAAGGGCGACAAGAAGTCGCCCTCCAACACGTTCGTGGTACGAGCTTGATTATTTCGGAGGTGGAGACTGTTGCGGCGTCTGGCTCTTACCGCCGCCCTGTTCCTCGCCCTTCTTTACTTCCTGGCCGTCGTAGGTGATCTTCACGGCCGATCCGAATCGCTTGTAACGCGCATACTTCACGATCTGCCGGGTATGGATATCACCGTTGCTGAAGTGCAATTCGTCATCGGCCTTGGTGTACGTCGGAAACCAGTACACGCCGTCCACCTGTTCGCGCCATGTCGTGAACTTCGGGAACAGGTTTTCGTTTCCCTTTTTCTTGATGTCCGGCACCGCTTTACCGAATGTCTTCACGATCTGTAGATCGTGATTGTCCACCCACACGCGACCTTCGAAGTACCGCTTATTTTTCTCAATCTTTATCGGAGAGATGTCGAACACATAAGTGTTCAACTCGTCCTGCTTCTGCTGCCCAACGTACTTGATGCTGTATTCCGGAATCTCATCGGACGTCAACACGAATGGCATCAATTTGCGGAAATCCGCTTCGTCTTCCGGGGTCATCTGGATGCGTTCGAGCGTGCTTGCCGGTGCGAATGTCACGTGTTCAATGCGTTTTGCTTTGTCGTCGAATAACACGTCGAATTCCTGCTTGTACTCGCCATCCACGGTGTCGCCATCGACCGTCTGCACGATGATCGTCTGGTGCCAGGTGTACTTCTCTCGCGCCTGCTTGAATTCCTTCTCTTTGGCGGCGAACTTCTGGATAATTTGATCCACCGCGATACCGGTCGGCGGATTCGGATTCAGTTCGCCTTCGCCGCGGTCGTCGGCACGCAGTGCTGGGCTCACGCAGAGCAGCAACGCAATCATGGGGGCAATGCGGAAAATCCAAGGTCGGGAGCGCATGACTCTTTCTATCTTAGACGCATCGCCACCCAAGAACGTCACGTTTCGTGCTCTGAGTCGAAAGGGGAGTGTCGTTGGTAACGCTCCTGCCGCCTTTCCCAATTGCGGCAAGTGCTTGTTTCCTTGAGAATAACTACTCTGGCCCATATGCAGGAGCTCTTTCGCCATCTTCCGTCGCCGCTGATTCTCGGTACCCTGGTCGGCATCTTCTTCAGCATCTACCGCCATAATCGGACCTCCCGCGTCCGCTTCTGGCTGCTGGCGTGGATCCTGATCTTTCTCCATTTTGTCGTCCCCATCGTCACCCTGACGCCGACCCGCTTCGACACCGTAATCGCTGGCTTCGACGCCGCCACCCTGCAACTCGCCGGTCTCGCCTTCATTTTTTCGCTGGTGCCACTACGTCTTACCGAACGTGTGCGCTGGTACTGTTTCTTCGGAATCTCCATCCCGATCGCCATCTACTCGGCCCTCTGGATCACCGAGAGCACTCACAAGCTGCCGCAAGCCATTTGCGTTTCCCTGGTTTCGCTCGGCGGTGTGTGTGCCTACCACTACTTCTGCATCAACCGCGATTGGGTGGATAACGTCGTCGAGTTCTCGCTTGTTCTGCTCGGTTTCGTCTCCGTTTACCAGATCTACTACGGCAATGTGAGCGGCCCCTATCACGGCATCATGACCGGCAGCTACGCCCTGGCCGGAGTCTTCGTCATCCGCCACTACTGGCGCAAGACTCCCGGTGTCCTCGTCACCTCAGGAGGCCTCTTCGCCTGGTCCTTTGTCTGGGCTCTCGCTGCCTATTTGCCAAACGTGGTGGAGAAAGCAGGCGAGGCCGCCTCCGATCTCTGGAACGTCCCGAAGTTAGTTGTCGCCTTCGGCATGATTCTCATCCTTCTTGAGGATGAATCCATCGCCGCGCAGGACGCCCGCGACCGTGAGCACGCCCTGAATCACCAGGTCGAGCGCTTCGCCGAAATCACCTCGCAACTCCTCGGCGCCGTGGACGTCCCTCCCTTCTGCGAAAAGATCGCGAATGTCATTACCGAAGAGGGCAACTTCCACCGTGTTGTCGTCCTGCTCGCCGACGACAGTCATCATCTCCACATCGCCGGAAACTCCGGTCTCTCTCCCGAAGCTCTCGCGCACGTCCAGCAGATCGCGACGAAGATGAGCCTTGAGGAGATCACACGGCTTTGTCTCTCAGCCCCGAAAATCGGCAAGAACTCTTATGTGGTTCCCGCCGAGAGAATCGCGGCAGGACGCTTCCTGCGCAGCGGCCGCGAATATCCCGTTCACCCTCGCTGGCGCCAGGGAGATGAACTCCTCGTACCGCTTCAGTCCCACCGCGGCCTTACCGTTGGCTGCTTCTTCCTCGACGATCCCAAGGATCTCGATCGCATCGGATGGGAAGAACTCTCCAAGATCGAACTTCTCGCCGCCGATCTAGCCGTCGCCATCGATCGCACCTCGATGCACCGCCAGATGATCCAGCGCGAGAAACTCGTCGGCATCGGCCAGTTAGTCTCCGGCGTCGCCCATGAACTCAACAATCCGCTGACCGCCGTTCTCGGCTACACCGAATTGATGGGCGACTATAACCTTCAGCCGGAGGTCGCCCGCGACCTCACCATCGTTCGCCGCGAAGCCAATCGCATGAAGCGCATCATCGAAAACCTCCTGCGCTTCTCGCGCCAAAGTCGCTCCGAAACCACCACCACCGATTTCAATGCCGTCCTGCAGGACGTCCTCACCCTGCGCGAGTACGACCTCAACGGTCGCGGTATCAAGATCGCGACCAACGTTCCTGCTCAGTTGCCGAACATCGCGATCGATCAGAGCCAACTCAAGATCGTCCTCTCCAACCTCATCGCCAACGCTATCGACGCCGTGCAGGAGCGCCCGACCAAGGAGATCTCTCTGGAAGTCCGTGATCTCGGCGACAAGCTCCTCGTCAATATCACCGACAGTGGCCCCGGCTTCGCCGACCTCAACCGTATCTTCGACCCGTTCTTCACCACCAAGTCTCCTGGCCGCGGTATGGGTCTCGGCCTCAGCATTTGCTATGGGATCATGCGCCAGCATGGCGGAGAGATTTATGCCGCGAACGTCCATCCCCAGGGCGCTTGCATCTCAATTGAAGTTCCGACGGTCGCTGCACTCCGGGTCCGCCCGGTAGAAGTCGTGAGCTAACAGCACTTTCCGGCTATTCGCCGAGTGGCGTCACAGCACCTTGTGACAGCAGTCACAGCGGGGCGGTTTGCCCGTTGCGATACTAAACATGGCCGCGGAGGCCGCTATTTGTGACGCAACCGATTCATATCCCCAACCAAGCCTTTGTTTCCCCACCCGAGCTCGTGGACGAGCTCAAGCCCCTAGGCCACGAGATAACCGCCGTGCGGGGCACCATCCTCTTTCATGAAGGGGATCCGGCCAAAGGGGTCTACATCGTGCTCCAGGGACACGCCTCCCTGACCATGAGCACCGAGAATGGCAATACCGTTCTCGCTCGCAGCTCTGGCCCTGGAAGCCTGCTGGGTCTGCCGGGCACTTTCTTGCGCGGCATTTATCAACTGACCGCCGAGATCGATGAAGACTCGCGCCTCATCTTCGTGGAACGTGAGAAGGTCCTCGAGTTCCTTCGTCAGCGCACCGACCTCTGCATGATCGTTCTCAGTGTCCTCGGCAACGAGGTCTCGCAGATGCCGATACAACCGGTTCAGCCGAAGCGCCGCGCTTCAAGAAAGCAACAGCAAGCCGCGCGCCTGGCCTAATAAAACTTTCATCCCCCAATTCCCATTTCCTACCATTCGCCCGCCTACCCCGGCGGGCTTTTTTCTGCCCCCCTGTCATGCTGAGCGGAGCACGCGAAGCGCGCGCAGTCGAAGCACCCCTATCATCACCAACCCCTCATATGTCCACCGATTCTGCTACCATCCGGCCCATATGCCCCGGGTGCCCCTGCTACTCGTCCTGCTCTGCGCACTCCCGCTCTTCGCCCAATCGCCAACACTCGAACAACAAGCTCTCGATGCCTGGCGCACCTACGACTACCCCACCGCCGAACGTCTTTACCGCCAGGCTCTCACCGCGAATCCTACTTCCGGCGACGCCCACGGTGGACTCGTCCGCACGCTCCTGAACGAAAAGAATCTCCAAGCGGCCCGCGATGCCGCGAATACCGCTCTCCGCGCCGCCCCCGACTCCGCAGCTGTCCAGGCCGCTTCCGGCGATGTCTTCTTCCGCGATGGACGGATCGAAGATGCCGAAATCGCCTACCGGCGTTCCGCAAAACTCGACGACAATTGCGCCCGCGCCTGGCACGGCCTCTCGCAGATCGCGCAGATCACCTCGAACTACCGCAGCGCCCGCCGCGACATCTTCAAAGCCCACGAACTCGATCCCAAAGATCCTGAAATCTACGAATCCTGGGCGAGTCGCTTGCCGCGACCGGAGCGCCGCAAGGCCGTCGAATACCTCGTGGACCACCACGGCCACCTCGATCCGGACCGTCTCAACATCCTGCAATCGCGGCTCGCATGGCTTATCGTCCTTGGCAACAAAACCGCGTGGAAGCTCGTCAGCACCAGGGAAACCGCCAAGCTGAGGCTTGACCACATCGTTTCTGCCGCGCATCTTGGCGACGGCCGTTTCACCACTCCGCCGCGCGAAGGCGCCGTCGCCATACATGTCCGCTTCAACGACAAGAAGACGGTCTCCCTTCTCCTCGACACCGGCGCCAGCGGCATCGTGCTGCGCAAGAGCGACGCCGCCAAAGCCGAGATCAAACAGGTTTACGACATCGCCACGAAAGGTATCGGCGACGAAAAGCCCGCTAACGGATATCTCGGCTGGGCTCACGACGTAAAGATCGGCCCCATCGAATTTGAGAACGTTCCTGTCACGGTCCTCGACGCAAGGTTCCCCGAAGGCTCCGACGGATTGATGGGCATCGATGTCTTCGAGCACTTCCTCATCACCCTCGACATCAAGAACTCCGAGCTAAGTCTCGCGCCTCTGCCCGAGATTCCCGCCAACCTTCGCGACGAAGCCGGCGCCGCCGATCGTTATGTCGCGCCGGCAATGCAGTCGTTCGACCGGGTCATGCACCTGGGCGCGCACATCCTCGTCTCCACCAGTGTCGACCAGCAACCCGCCGGCCTCTTCTTCCTGGATACCGGCGCCTTCGACACCCAGATCGATCCAAATAACGTCTCCAAATCCAAACTTCAGCCCGCCCCCGGCTTATCTGTGCGCGGCCTCTCCGGTAACGTTCGCGACGTTTACGTCGCCAGTAACGTTCAGATCCAGTTCGGCCGCTTCACCCAGGACAACTTCCGCATGGTCGCCATCAGCATGGATAAACTCAGCGAAGGCGAAGGCATCGCCCTCGGCGGCATCCTGGGCTTCCCACTCCTAAGCCAGTTCCGCCTGACCATCGACTACCGCGACGGCCTCGTCAACTTCGACTACCACAACTCGAATAAACGCTGAATCCGCATCTCAAAGTCGCGAAGCGACGCCACGTAATAGCCCACCGCGTAAGCGGTGGGAAAGCTTCAGCGGACGGCACCCGTTGTTATCACACCCTCCTCGTGATCCATCGCACAACAACCTGTGTCCGAAATCACCGATTCCCTTGCCCCCATCCCAGTACTGTGTCTACGTGGGGCATTCCCAAGAAAACCCAATTGTTCTTTGAAAACCGCATCGCCGGATGAAGGCGTCGCTCAGGATGAATGCATCGGCCTGAATACCTGCGTCGCTCTGAATACTGTGTCGTTCGCGATCGACGCCAGCCCGGAGGGCGTCCGGGATTCTCAGCACGACGAGATAGCGTCGTGAAAGCAGGCGCAAACGATGCAAACTCGGATGGGCGGCGTGGCCTCGGGTTGCGAGGCGCAAGCCTCGCAACCGCACGGGAACTATAACCGCCCCTAACCCCTTACTTATGAATATTTTGCCTATAACTCTTTTATTTGGAATATTTTGCGAGGATTCATCGCGTAAACCCTTTGGAATCAGGATCAGGTGGGGGGAGGGGGTACTACTTCTCGTCGGTCTTCTCAGCAGGCAACGCGACCTCGTGTTTGCGGAGGGTGTCGTAGGCGATGTCCGCGATCTTTTCGATCGTCCCGGTGCGTGGCCGGGCGCGCTGGTCATCCGCAGTGTCGGATGAGTTCAGGTCTTCCGGAGAACCGTCAGCCGCAAAAGCAAATCGGTAACGCATAACGGGATGAAGTATAGCTCTGGTTCAGCAGCTCCGAAATGGCCTGAATCTCTTAACCCATGAGCTGATCTGGTTCCAGTTTCGTCTGCCGTTCATTTACACTGGCTCGTTTTGCCCTACGTTTCGGAGGCATCTGTATGGTTCGTCGTTTTCTCGTCGCTCTTTTATTGCTGAGTTCTTTCGCGGTCGCGCAGTCCAAACGTGCCTTCACCTTCGACGACATGATGAAGCTCAAGCGCGTCGCCGAGCCCTACCTCTCGCCCGACGGCAAATGGGCCGCCTTCACCGTCACCGACGTTTCGCTTGAAACCAACAAAAAGACGAACCACATCTGGATTGTCCCCGTAGCCGGCGGCGAAGCGCGCCAGCTCACCAACTACAGCGGGGAAGATAACTTCCGTTTTTCCCCAGACGGCAAATCAGCCCTTGCCATCACCGACGCAGAAGGCAGCTCGCAGGTCTATGTTCAGGATTTCGATACCACCACCGGCACGCTCACTGGCGATCCGCGCAAAGTGACCTCGATCTCCACCGAAGTCAGCGCAGCCACCTGGTCGCCCGACGGCAGGAGCATCCTCTTCGTCTCCGCCGTCTGGCCCGATTGCAAAGATGATGCCTGCAATAAGCAGCGCGACGACGAACGCTCGCAGTCGAAGGTAAAGGCACAAATCTTCACCCATCTCCTCTACCGTCACTGGAACGCCTACGGCAACGGCAAGCGCTCGCACCTCTTCATCCAGTCTCTCGAAGGCGGCGAACCCCTCGACCTCACCCCCGGCGATCACGACGTCCCGCCGTTCTCGCTAGGCGGCCAGGACCAGTACTCGTTCTCGCCCGACGGCAAAGAGATCGCCTACGCCAGCAACCTCGACGAAGTCGAAGCCACCAGCACCAACACCGACATCTTCGTCGTCCCCGTCACCGGCGGCACGCCGAAGAAGATTTCGACCTCGCCCGGCGCCGATTCCACGCCGCTCTACTCGCCCGACGGCAAGTACATCGCATTTCGGTCGCAAGCCCGCGCTGGTTACGAGAGCGACCGCTTTCGACTGATGCTGTACGAACGCGCGACGGGGAAGACGACGGAGTTGACGCAGGGATTTGATGGCTGGGTGGAATCGATCGTGTGGCACCCAAACTCGCGCGGACTGTTCTTCACGTCCGAGTTGAAGGGCGAAGCCCCAGTCTACTGGGTGGAACTACAAGGTCACCCGATCGAACTTTGGGCTGGCTTCAATGACGGGTGCCAAGTCACGCCTGCGGGCACGTTCCTAGTCTGCGACGTGATGTCAATCAAAGCTCCCAACGAGATTCAAACGATCAAGATCTCAAACTTGAAGGAGATCACACACAAACCCGAAGGCGGCGGGTCCATTGACCAGATCACCCACATCAACGCCCCGATCCTCGACCAAGTCCAGATGCAGCCCATTGAGCCTTTCTGGTTCACCGGCGCCGAGGGAGTAAAAGTCCAAGGCTTCCTCGTGAAGCCGCCGAACTTCGATGCCTCCAAGAAATACCCCGTGAAGTTTCTCATCCACGGCGGCCCGCAAGGCGCTTGGGGCGATGATTGGTCCTTCCGCTGGAATCCCGAACTCTTCGCCGCCAACGGCTACCTGGTCATCATGGTCAATCCGCGCGGGTCCACTGGCTACGGACAGAAGTTCATTGACGATATCAATGGCGATTGGGGTGGCCGCGCGTATCAAGACCTGATGCTAGGCCTCGACTACGCCGAGAAAAACTTCGCGAACGTCGACAAGGACCGCGAGTGCGCTCTCGGCGCCAGCTATGGCGGCTACATGGCGAATTGGCTTGAGGGTCACACCACCCGCTTCAAGTGCATCGTCTCGCACGACGGCATGTTCAACACCGTCTCAGCCTTCGGCACCACCGAAGAGCTTTGGTTCAACAACTGGGAGTTCAAAGGCACGCCGTGGACGAACCCGGAAATGTACAAGAAGTGGTCGCCGAACCAGAGCGTCGCGAATTTCAAGACCCCGATGCTCGTCGTGCACGGCCAGCTCGACTACCGTCTCGACGTCAGCGAGGGCTTCCAGCTCTTCACGTACCTGCAGTTGCAGAAGGTCCCGTCGAAGATGCTCTACTTCCCCGACGAAGGTCACTGGGTCCTGAAGCCGCAAAACTCGCAGCTCTGGTACAAAACCGTCAACGATTGGGTCGACCAGTGGACGAAAAAATAAGTCCTTAACCACGAAGGACACGAAGTCTCACGAAGGATTTTTGAATTTCTATTTTCCTTCGTGAACTTAGTGTCCTTCGTGTCTAAAGATTTTGCTTTTGCTTATTTCGCCATCATCCCATCCAGTGCCCAGTTCGCCAGTTCCTGGATGATCTCCTGCAGTTCAGACTGAACATCTTTCGCGGTTGCGCCCTGTTTCATCTCGATCTGCGTTTTGAACTTGTCGATCTTCTTGGCGTTCTTATCGAGCAGGGTGAACTCGAGATATGCCGTGGATGCAGGATGCGGGTTCTTCTCGTCCGCATTCGCGTCTTCCTGCTTCAGTCCGCCGCCTTTGGGAGTTGGCCACTCGCGATTGGTATTGATGACGAGACCGTAATCGCACTTCATCGCCTGCATCTCGCCCTTCGCGCCCTTGTCGTTGTAGGCCATCATCAGTTGCGCGGTTACCTTGTCACCGCGCGAGCTGGCCTCCTTGTTGATTGCCTGGAGAGTCGGCTGCTGAATGTTCCAGGTCGGGGAATCACCACCGCCCACTCTGCCAACGCAGATCTGATGTTGCGCCACACCGAACGACGTCAGGAGGAAGAACAGGCCTGCGAGGGCCGCGACACGTAAAGAATCCATAGATATTGCCTCGCCAGATATTTTAAGGGCACTGGCCTCTACAGCAAAGCGCATGTTGACATCCCGCCCCAGATGTAAACAATGTGTGCCCTGCGAATCCAACCGGATTTCGCGACATCTAGACTCGGGAGCGAAAGCTCGGGAGGATTCATGCTCGATTGGAACCAATACCAGAAGGAACTTGGCGCCCGCCTTAAGGAGCTCTCGGGACTCAGCCCCGACACCCTGAAAGGCTACATGACGCTGAGCGGCGCCAACAAGGAAACGACCCATCTCGGGGAGAAGACGCGCCAGCTCATCAGCCTGGCCGTCGCCGTCACCACCCGCTGCGACGGTTGCATCGTCTTCCACACCGAGGCCGCCATCAAGGCCGGCGCCACCAAGGAGGAGATCTCCGAAGCGCTCGGCGTCGCGGTAGGCATGAATGCCGGGGCCGCCCTGATCTACAGCACCCGTGTCCTCGACGCCTACGCCGCAAAGACAGAGCACGCCGCCACCACCGCGGGCTAATTCCATCGAAGCTCCGCGCCAATTCCAGCGCGCGGAGCTTCGAACTTGCGCGAGCGGTTACACTCTTGCGCATGCGGATTCTTCTAGCGCTCCTGCTTTTATCAGTTGTTGCCTTTGCGCAGCTTCCAGCCAACGAACTTAAGAAGTTCTACGAAGACGGTCTTAAGCAGCACGGCATTGTCGGCAGCTCGCTTGCCGTCCTTGATCACAACAAGATCGTCTTTCGAGATACCGTCGGCTTTCAGGATCTCGTCTCCAAAACGCCAGTGGACGAGAACACCACCTTCCATTGGGCGTCGGTGAGCAAAACCTTCACCGGCATTGCGATCATGCAGCTCCGCGATCGAGGGCTGCTCTCGCTCGACGACCCGATCGTGAAATATGTCCCCGAGATCGCGCAGGCGCACGATCCTTTCGGCCCGATCTCGGCGATCACGATTCGCCAGGCGATGTCCCACTCCGCGGGCTTCCGCGATCCCACGTGGCCGTGGCGCGATGCCGACTGGCAGCCCTTCGAACCGACCGAGTGGTCGCAACTCGTCGCGATGATGCCGTACACCGCGGTCGAGTTCCAGCCCGGCTCGAAGTACAGCTACTCGAATCTCGCAGTCGTCTTCCTCGGTGAGATCATCGAGCGGCTCTCGGGTGATCCTTATGAAGCCTACATGGAGAAGAATGTCCTTCGTCCGCTCGGGATGGAACACTCCTACTACGATCGCAGCCCGGCATATTTGTTGAAGCACCACTCGCACAGCTATCACATAGAAAAGGGCAAGCTCGCTGAGCTGGAGTTTAACTTCGACACCGGTATTACCCGCTCGAACGGCGGCCTCAATTCCCCGATCCCAGACATGATCAAGTACCTGAACTTCCTTGTCGGCGATCCGGCCCGCCGAGCCGAGTACGACGCGGTCTTAAAGCGCTCTTCACTGGAAGAGATGTGGAAACCATTGTTGCCGGTTCCGGTGAGCGAAGACTTCCCATCACGCAAGGGTGCGCGCGACTTCGTCACCACCAGTTTCTTCGTTCACGAAGACAACGATCTCAAACTCATTGGACACATGGGCTGGCAGAATGGATTCATCGCGCACATCTATATTGATCCGCAGCAGAAGAAGGCCTACGTCGTTAACTACAACACCGAAGCTATGGACGCCGAACAGAACACGCGCAAGCTCAATGAACAGTTGCGCGATTTCTTAATCGACAATTTCTTCGCGCCGAAGAAGTAGGGATGTATTGCTTCCATGATGGGACGAACCTTGAAACTTTTTTTAAGATAAAGCGTCGTGATAGCCGTGAAGCCCTCTGTCCATGCGGGTTTGCGCGTAGTTCATCCCATCATTTACCTCCAGAATTCGGAATCTCTGGAACCAGGTTCCGATGAAATCTCATAGCACACGTCGCAGATGTTTTTGCGCACGCCTGTGTTTTTGAGGATTCGCACAAATCCAGAATTCGGCGATGTGATTGCACTCTCCTGATTAGCCACTCTTGCTGAGAATTTCACGTGGGACGAAATTCATGGCATCGGTGGAGATTCAATGAGGAGAAGCAATGCAACCACAATTTGGTAAGCGAAGAGCGGCATTCGTTAGTGTTCTGCTATTCGCACTTATCTTTGCTGTTTCTGCGTGGGGCCAAACGAGTAAAGGAATCATCGCTGGAACAGTCACAGATACGAGCGGAGCCGTTGTCGCCGGAGCACAGGTAACAGCGTCAAACACGGATACCGGCGAAACACGCACCGTTCAGTCGGGACCGACGGGTGCGTACCGCGTTGAGGCAGTCACACTCGGCAAATATCGCATCAACGTATCGTTCCAGGGTTTTCAGAGCCAGGTTATAAATGGCGTTGAGGTTGCCGGATCGGTGATGACTGCGGTTGATATCAAACTGCAAGTCGCCAGCGCCGCCAGTACAGAAGTGACGGTATCGGCGGACAACAACCAGGTGCAGACCGAAAATGGCGAGATCTCCAGCACGATCACTACGAAAGAATTGACCAATCTACCGCTCGCCTCCCTGAACCCGATCGAACTAGCACTGACGCAGCCCGGCGTTATAGACAATGCCGGCCGTGGAAGCACGAACGGCATGGGTTTCTCGGTGAACGGTTCACGTCCACAGAGCAACAACTTCCTGATTGATGGTCAGGACAATAACGACAACAGCATTCAGGGCCAGGCGTATCAGCCACAGAATCCGAACGCAGTGCAGGAAGTCGCCATCATGACGAACTCCTACTCCGCGGAATTCGGTCGTGGCGGAGCTTCGGTCACCAACGTTATTTACAAGAGCGGCTCCAATCAGTTCCACGGAACGCTGAGCGAACTCTACTCGGGCTCCGGATTGAACGCGATCGACGCCGCCAACGGCCTTACTGGAATGAAGGACGGCGGCGATTGCAACCGAGCGCCGAATTTCTTCCCATGTAAGACGCGTTTCGACTCCCACACCTTCGGATTTACGTTCGGCGGTCCGCTCATTAAGGACAAGCTGTTCTTCTTCGGCAGCGGAAACTGGGAGCGCACCTACGGTCAGGAGCAGAACAGCAACATTCTGATCCCCACTGAAACCGGCATCGGCCAGTTGCAGGCGTATGGATCGGCGAACGCGACTCTTCTGACCCAATACCTCGGATCTCTCCGCGGATCTACGGTTGGAGCGACGTGCGTCAACACTGGCATTTCGTCGTTGCCTTGCGTAGAGATGGGCAATTACACGCCGACCGCGCCGCAGCAAAACACTGACACGCAGTGGAACATCAAGGCGGACTATCTGCCGCGGCAGACCGACACCATTACCTTCAACTATCTCCACGACCGCGGCTACTTCGCGCCTGACTGGTTCGCGAATCCGGGTTCCGTATTGCCAGGCTTCGAAACCTTCCAGGGCGGACCGTCGTGGATCGCGGGCGCTTCGTGGACGCACACCTTTAGCTCGAACAAGGTGAACGAATTCCGCGCGTCCTACGGACACCTCGGCTTCACGTTCGGACCTACGGCCGCAACTACAGGGAATCCGCTTTATCTAATGCCGAGCCTGGCACTGAGCAGCGCCGGATTGGATGCATTCCCGCTATTGGGTACTGACTCAGCTTTCCCGCAGGGTCGTAGCCACCGCACCATGCAGTTGCAGGATGGCTTCACCATTACGAAGGGCAGCCACACCTTCAAGATGGGCGCGGACGTCGCGCGCATCTGGGTGACGGACCAGATTCCAATCAACACCCGCGGAACTCTGACCTTCACCGATGGTGGCGGCTACACCGCACTCGGCAACTTCCTCGATAATTTCACCGGCACCAGCGGCCAGGCGTTGGATCTCCAGACAGGTAATCCTACGGTGAAGCCCACGTTGCTGCAGAGCGGCTACTACTTCCAGGACAACTGGAAGGTGCGGCCGAACCTGACGTTGAACCTCGGCGTCCGTTACGAGTATCAAACGAATCCCGAGAACTCACTCCCGTACCCGGCGGTGTCGAACATCTACGGCGGCGATAACAATTTCCCGACGGTGGTGAAGGCGGACCAGCAGTTCTCGCACATCGCTCCTCGCATCGGGTTTGCCTACTCGCCAAACTTCCTGCCAAGCATCTTCGGAAACGGCAAGACCGTTCTCCGCGGCGGCTTCGGCATTTTCTATGATGCGATCTACACCAACATTCTCGATAATACGGCCTCGTCCGCACCGAACTCGATCGACGAGCCGCTGTTTGGCTCGGACTCTTCGAACGCGCGCGGTTTCGCCAACGCAACCGGACAGTTCAGCGGACTCTCAGGTACCTTGAGCCCGTTCAATACCGTTACAAGCATTGCGAAGGACCTCACCAATCCGCGTACCACGCAGTGGAACTTCAACATTGAGCGTGAACTGCCGGCAGACATGCTCCTGACGGTCGCCTACCTGGGATCGCGTGGACAGAAACTGTTGGTGAATGACGACTACAACCCCTTCGGCGGCTACGATGCCAGCGGCAACTATATTCCGCGCTTCAATTCGAACCGCGGTGCCATGGCAATTCGCACCAATGGCGGTGATTCCTACTACAACGGCCTGGCAGTTACGGTCGAGCGCAGGTTCTCTCATGGCTTGATGCTGCGCAGCGCATATACGTTCTCGAAGTCCATTGATGACAGCTCGAATATTTTCGTCATCACGGGCGGATCGTCGTATGCGCAGGACCCAACCAACCGCCAGGCGGATCGTGGTTTGTCAGCCTTCAACGCGTTCCATCGTTGGGCGTTTACCTACGTGTGGGACGTACCGGGCTTCAAGGCGCAGGACAACAAAGTGCTGAACGGCCTCGCGTACCTCTCCCGTCATTGGGAATGGACCGGGACCACGACCCTGCAGTCTGGCTTGCCTGACACGATCTACGATAGCTTCGATAGCAGCGGTCGCGGCCACAGTTCGAGTGGACGTCCGGACCTGTTGAACGCTTCGGCGCCCATGAATGCGATTGCTTTGCCGGCAGCGTGGGGAGCTTGCGCACCGGGCGCGGATTACTGCGACCTGGCGACGCTGAACTCGCTCTCTGCCAGCGACCTGAGCAACTATCATTTCCTGGTTCCGTTTGGCGCGCCGGGTACGGTGGGACGCAACAACTACATCCTGCCTGGCCAGGTGAACTTTAACTTCGGAATCAACCGCAACATCCCGATTCCGCGTCACGAATCGCAAGTGGTGACGCTGCGCGTGGAAATGTATAACCCGTTCAATCACCCGAACCAGTCGGCACTTCCGAACCAGGGCATGTGGAGCACGAACGTCTCTGACATGTTCCTGGTTGGACAGGACTCGAGTGGGAACCTCAACAACCCGAGCCACCTGTTCGACACCTACTGGGCACGCCAGGGTGCGCGCAATATCAAGCTGTTGATCAAGTACCAGTTCTAGGGAACACACTGCACCATTTGTTCGCCCCTGCCGAAAGGCAGGGGTTTTTTTTACGACCCAATGGTCTGCGTCTCGAGAGAGCCGAAGGAACCATGCCTTTGGAGATGAGCACGCTGCGATCAATCCCGCGCAGCATTTCTTCGTCGCGAAGTAGGACTCTAGGCTCGTCATCTGGCGTTTTGTATTGCGTTCCCGCGCGCAGTGCAAGTGACGCTGGGCAGCGCAAAGTTTCGTCAATCCTGAACATCGTTTTCAGCTCCTAAATTCAGAATTCCCGAAATGAGAACGCATAGAAGTTCGTACCACGAGGTTCGTAAGTCCTTAGCTTTAAAACGATTCACCCCACACTTTCGTGGAAGGAGAATTGCTCTTCACTGAGTGCTGAATTGCGCGGGAATTCCAGCAAGCGGAATCCCGTTTTCATAGAAGCACGAGGAGAAGCGATGTATCAAAAAATCGGAACGCGAAGTGTGGCAATCGTTAGCCTGATGTTGCTCATACTCACCTTCGCCGTTACCGGATTGGGCCAAACTAGCAAGGGCATCATAGGTGGCACAGTTACCGATAACAGCGGAGCAGTGGTCGTAGGAGCACAAATTACAGCAACCAATCTCGACACCGGCGATTCTCGCACGGTGCAATCCGGACCGACCGGAGCCTTCCGTATGGAGGCGTTGAATCTCGGGAAATACAAAGTGACCGTCGGGTACCAGGGCTTCCAAACGCAGACCGTGACGGGTCTGGAAGTGGCTGGCTCGGTCATGACCCCGCTCGATATCAGACTACAGATTGCGAGCGGCACCGCGACGGAAATTACAGTTTCCGCGGATACCAACCAGGTTCAGACGGAAAACGGCGAACTTTCCGGCAGCATCGGTTCAAAAGAACTTTCGGATTTGCCGATCAGCAGTCTCAACCCAATCCAACTGGCGTTGACGCAGCCTGGAGTAATCGACAACAACGGCCGTGGCAGCACGAACGGCCAGGGTTTCTCCGTCGCCGGCGGGCGTCCGCAGAGCAACAACTTCCTGATCGATGGTCAAGACAACAACGACAACAGCATCCAAGGTCAGGCGTTCCAGCCGCAGAATCCCAATGCGGTCCAGGAAGTCGCGATCATGACGAACTCTTACTCGGCAGAATTCGGCCGCGGTGGATCATCGGTCACCAACGTTATCTTCAAAAGCGGCACGAACCAGTACCATGGCACGCTGAGCGAACTCTATTCCGGTTCCGGATTAGATGCGATCGATGCGGCCAACGGCCTTGCCGGCATGAAAGATGGCGGTGATTGCAACCGGGCCCCGAATTACGCTCCCTGTAAAGGCCGCTACGATACGCACACCTTCGGATTTACCGTGGGTGGCCCGATCGTTAAGGACAAGCTGTTTGCGTTCGGCAGCGGATTGTGGAACCGCACTTACGGCAATGAAGTCTCGAGCACCTTCACCATTCCCACGGCGAACGGAGCGGCGCAGCTATCAAGTTATGGTTCGACCAATGCGAACCTGATGCTGCAGTATCTCGGTAACATTCGCGGGGGCTCAAACATTCAGAACGTGGCCACGGGCATTGCGAGCATGCCGTTCGTCGAAATGGGCGACGCGACCCGCATTGTTCCGGAGCAGAGCACGGACACGCAGTGGAATGTGAAAGTGGATTACCTGCCCCACCAGAGCGACAGCATTACCTTCCACTACCTGCATGATCGTGGCTATTTCTCGCCCGATTGGTTTGCAAACTCGAGTTCGGTTCTGCCGAACTTTGAAACCTACCAGGGAGGACCGTCCTGGATCTCGGGTGGCTCCTGGACGCACACATTCAGTTCCAACAAGGTGAATGAGTTCCGTGTCTCTTACGGCCATCTCGGATTTACTTTCGCTCCAACAGCGGGAACGACTGCAAATCCTCTTTATCCATTGCCTTATCTCTCTCTGAGCAGCCCAAGCACGTTCCCGCTTCTCGGCACGGATTCCGGTTTCCCGCAAGGGCGTAGCCATCGTACTTTGCAACTTCAGGAGGCGTTCTCGATCACGAAGGGAGCGCACACCGTCAAGATGGGTGTCGACATCGCCCATATCTCGGTGACCGACGACATTCCGATCAACTCTCGCGGATGGATCACCTTCTCGGCGGGTGGCGGCTACAGCGCTCTCGGCAATTTCCTCGACAACTACACAGGGCGCAGCGGACAGGCCCTCGACATCCAGATTGGCAATCCGCGCGTGGAACCGACTCTCCTGCAGAGCGGATACTATGTGCAAGACAATTGGAAGATCAAGTCGAACCTGACCTTGAACCTCGGTCTTCGCTACGAATATCAGACAAATCCCGAGAATTCGCTGACGTACCCAGCCGTGAAGCCGATCATGGGCGGCGAAGTCGCGTTCCCCACCGTGGTGAAGGCAGACCAGCAGTACATGCACTTCGCGCCACGTATCGGGTTTGCCTACACGCCTGATTTCTGGCCGAGCCTTTTCGGTGACGGCAAAACAGTCATTCGCGGCGGTTATGGAATTTTCTACGACGCGCTGTACACCAACATTCTCGACAATACGGCGTCCTCTTCACCAAACTCGATCGATGTGCCCTTGTACGGCCGTAATGGCGGCGCGCGCGGTTATGCAAGCGCGACCGACCTCTTCAACTCGCTTGATCCGGTCGTCAGCCCTTTCAACACTGTCACCAGCGTTTCGCAACGCATGACCAATCCGCGTACCACGCAGTGGAACCTGGACGTCCAGCGCGAACTGCCGTGGAACCTGCTCGCGACCGTCGCATATATCGGCAGTCGCGGTCAGAAGCTGCTGGTAAACGACGACTACAACCCCTTCGGCGGATATGACGCCACGACGGGCGCTTACATTCCCCGCTATAACTCGGATCGCGGAGCCATGGCAATCCGCACCAACGGCGGCGACTCGTACTATCACGGCCTCGCCTTCACGGTGGAGCGCAAGTTCAACAAGGGCCTCATGCTGCGCAGCGCGTATACCTTCTCGAAGTCGATCGACGACAGTTCGAACATTTTCGTGATCACGGGTGGATCGTCGTACGCGCAAAACGTGTGGGACCGCCAAGCCGATCGTGGCTTGTCTGCTTTCAATGCATTCCAGCGCTGGGCGTTTACTTACGTTTGGGACGTTCCGGGCTTTAAGTCCGAAAACAAGGCCCTCGACGTGCTTGGATACATTTCACGTCACTGGCAGTGGACCGGGACCACCAGTCTGCAGTCTGGTTTGCCCGACACGATCTATGTCGGCTCACTCGACAGCACTGGCGAGGGTCACGGCTACAGCGGACGTCCGGACGTGCTTAGCAGCAGAGCGCCGATGACGAACGTGGCGATCTCCGGCCAATACTCTTATTGCTGGCCGGGCGACGCCCAAACGGCACCCGCGTACGACTGGGCTACTTGCGCCCCGATCAGCCAGAGCGACCTGAATGGATACCACTGGTTTATTCCATTCGGTCGTCCAGGAAACGAAGGACGTAACAGCTACATACTACCGGGACAGATCAACTTCAACTTCGGCATCAATCGCAACATTCCGATCCCGAAGCATGAGTCGCAGTTCCTGCAGCTCCGCGTCGAGATGTACAACCCGTTCAATCACCCGAATGAGTCGGCGAACCCTGGCGGTTTCTGGACGACGGACGTGAACACGATCGCGCCCGACAATCCAAGCCACCTCTTCGATAAGTTCTGGGCACGCCAGGGAGGTCGCAGTATTCGCCTCTCGGCCAAGTACCAGTTCTAAGCTGCAGTTTGTGTTTACTTCGCCCCTGCCAAAGGCAGGGGCATTTTTACGATCCGACGGTCTGTGTCTTCGAGAGCGCCGAGGGAACCATACCTTTGGCGATTAGCACGCTGCGATCAATGCCGCGAAGCAACTCTCTCATCAGGGGATAGCAATCCGATTCGTCGGGGAAAAAGTAAGATCCGTGCACGGAAATACCGCTGACATCCGGATGGATGAGGTTGGTGCAATCGATGTCCCAAACGTTGTCCGGAAGCGCGGTAGTCTGATCGAGTCCACTGCGTCCGAGGCGTCGTTTGCCGAAATGCTTTAGTCCCGATGAGACGCCCAGCACGGCGTCTCGGCCGCTGTAGAGGGCGGTGATCCGGTACGTGAGATTGGCGATGCCCTCACCGTCGCCCGATTCGACGACTTCGCCGCTTCGGAAGAGATCGTTGTCCACATCGGCCGCGACCATTAACGCTTCATGTACCAGGCTTACCAGCAGCGGACGGTTCTTCTTCGTCCAGGTGTAATTCATCGCGCACTGGAAGACGTAATTGCCCATGCTGTGGGCGATGAGCGAGGTCTTCGCCTTGCAGGCGTTGTTTACATCCTTGGCGGCGGCGTTTTCCTTGATCAGCAACCAATCGTAGAGATCGCTGAGCACGTCGGCGAAATCCTCGGCAGATTGCCGCGCTTGGCTCCGGTCGGGCAGATAGCCCATCAGGTCGCCCTTGGAAGGCCAGTCGAACGAAATGCACTCGCCGAGGCCGTTCGCGCCGGAATACATGCTGGTTGCAACGCGCTGGTAGAGGCCCATCGCATCCGACCACGAGTTGTTGTAGCCGTGCACGAGAAACGTAATGTGCTTCTGGTCCGCGGGCTGAGTGGTGGTCGGAGGAGGAAAAGTATCCGCAACCGCGACGAGCTTGGCGCGGAAACTGTCCTTCGTTTCCTGGCTCCACGACGCTTTTTGCTTGGGATCGGCGTCTGCCGGAGCGGTCCAGTACGTGACGTCTGCGAATGTCGTGCCGAAACCATTGGCTTCGATATTGCGATTGGTGATGAGCCAATACATGTAGTTCTCCGTCTGAAAGGATGAGGCCAACAAGGGTATGCGTGGCAATCGCAGAGTCAATTACGAATTCGGACATTGGCCGGGTTTCCCCATTCGCGCGCGAGGGTGTACTATGCCGTGCGGCGAGTTTGGTTCACTCACGAATTACGAAAGGGAGTTTTCGTGATTGTTGGTGTTCCCCGAGAGTCCTATCCGGGGGAGCGGCGAGTTGCGCTGACCCCGGCAGTTGTTCCGAACCTGGCGAAAGCGGGCTTAGAAGTCGTTATCCAAGCGGGTGCCGGCGCTGATGCCGGTTATCCCGATGCCCTGTATGTCGAAAAGGGTGCGAAGGTCCTGCCTGACCGCGCTTCCGTCTTTTCTTCCGCCGACACAATTCTTCAAGTTCTTGGCGACGGCGCCAATGACATTACCGGCGCGCAGGACGTGCCGTTCTACCGCCGAGACCAGGTGCTGGTCGGATTTCTGCGTCCACTTGGCACGAAAGAGGTCGTCCAGCAGATTGCCGACGCCGGCGTGACTTCATTCGCAGTCGAGTTGATGCCACGCATTACCCGCGCGCAGAGCATGGACGCACTCTCATCCATGGCAAACATCGCCGGATACAAGGCGGTGCTCATGGCCGCCGACCTCGTTCCGCGTGTTTTCCCAATGATGACCACTGCAGCAGGAACGATTACGCCAGCTCGTGTGTTGATTATCGGCGTAGGCGTTGCGGGGTTACAGGCGATTGCAACCGCCCGTCGTCTTGGTGCAGTGGTGAGCGCTTACGATGTCCGGCCCGCAGTGAAGGAGCAGGTGCAGTCGCTCGGCGCAAAGTTCGTCGAACTGCCTCTTGAAACTAGCGACGCGCAGGATGAGCGCGGCTACGCGAAGGCGCAGGACGAGGCCTTCTATCAAAAGCAGCGCGAACTGCTAGGTAAAGTTGTCGCCGAGAGCGACGTGGTGATTACCACCGCCGTGGTGCCGGGCAAGAAAGCGCCTTTGCTCGTTCCTGCCGGGATGGTTCGTGGCATGCAGCCGGGATCCGTCGTCGTGGATCTCGCGGCAGAACGCGGTGGCAACTGCGAACTGACGAAGCCTGCACAAAATGTGGTCGAGAATGGCGTGACCATCGTCGGGCAAGTCAATGTCGCCAGCGGCGTGCCGTTCCACGCGAGCCAGATGTACGCCAAGAACCTGCTGACCTTCCTGCAATCGCAGACCAAGGAAGGGAAGTTCCTCTACGACATGAGCGACCAGGTCACCACTGACACGCTGCTCACGCGCGGAGGACAGATCGTGAACAAGCGCGTGCGCGAACACTTCGGTCTGCCGCCGCTCGCATGAACAAGCATTTGGGTAAAGCGGACGTTTACGCCCGCGTCACTGGGGCTTCTGCCCTGAGGTACGAATACTCGTGATCTTCAAGCTGAACCTGATTGATGGTCTGTTCATTTTCATGCTGGCCTGCTTTATCGGCTTCGAGGTCATACGCCGCGTGTCGCCTCTGCTGCACACGCCGCTGATGTCGCTGACGAATGCGCTCGACGCCATCGCTGTCGTCGGGGCCATTACGCTAGTCGGCGCGCATCCGCACAGTCGTCTTACAACGATTGCGGGAACCATTGCGATCGCCGCCGCGACCAGTAACGTGGTCGGTGGCTTCTTCATTACCGACCGTATGCTGCGGATGTTCAAAACCAGCAGGCCAGCGAGCAAAGCCCAATGAACCCGATGCCCGGCACCGAGTACGTCATTGAAGCCTGTTACCTGATCGCGAGTGCGCTGTTCATCTTCTCGCTCAAGTGGATGAGTTCGCCCGCCACCGCACGTCGCGGCATTCTCGCCGGTGAACTTGGCATGGTGCTCGCCATTGGCGGCACACTGCTCCAGCACGAGATCATCAGCTACACGTGGATTTTCGTCGGCCTAGCCGTCGGCTCCCTCATCGGTATTCCGCTTGGCATGGTGCAGATGACCGCCGTTCCGCAACGAACTGCGTTGAGCCATGCCTTCGGCGCGCTTTGCGTCACGCTCGTTGGTACCAGCGAGTTCTATCTTCAGTCGCCGAATATCTCGAAGTTCACGATGTCGGTGCTGTCCATCGAAGTCATCCTGGGTGGCTTGACGTTCACCGGAAGCTTGATGGCGGCGGGAAAGTTGCAGGAGGTCTTGCCGCAGCGGCCCATCACTTACAAAGGGCAGAACGTCGTCAACTTCCTGCTCCTCGCCGGCGCGGTCGTACTTGCGGTCATGCTCATTATCGATCCGAGCAAAACGCAGTTCTTTCCGTTCATAGTCGGGATCGCGGTGCTGTTCGGGGTGCTGCTGATCATTCCCATTGGCGGCGCCGATATGCCGACCGTCATATCGCTCTTAAACGGCTACGCGGGCTTGTCGGCAGCGATGATGGGATTCGTGGTCGGCAGCAAGCTGCTGATCATCGCCGGCGCGCTCGATGGGTCGTCAGGCTTGATCCTCTCGATCATCATGTCGAAGGCGATGAACCGCTCGTTCACCAACGTCCTCTTCGGCGCCTTCGGCCAGGTACAGACGGCCGCGGCAGTTGAAGGTGAAGCCAAGAACTATCGCAGCGCCAGCCCGGAAGAGGCCGCGCAGATTCTTTCTATCGCTAGTTCAGTTGTCGTTATTCCCGGTTACGGCATGGCCGTCGCGCAGGCGCAGCATAAAGTTCGCGAACTCTACGACGCGCTAACGAAGAAGGGCGTAAACGTTCGCTTCGCGATCCACCCTGTTGCCGGCCGTATGCCGGGCCACATGAATGTCCTGCTCGCTGAGGCGGACATCCCCTACGACCGCCTGATTGAGATGGACGACATCAACGGAGACTTCCCGCAAACCGACGTAGCGCTGGTCATTGGCGCCAATGACGTCACCAATCCCGCCGCGCGCAGCGACAAGACCAGCCCGATCTACGGCATGCCGATTCTCGATTGCGATAAGGCGCGCACCGTGATGGTGATCAAGCGTTCAATGAACCCTGGCTTCGCCGGCATCGACAACCCGCTCTACTACATGGAACAGACGCTGATGCTGTTTGGCGATGCGAAAGGGTTCGTGGCGAATATCGTGAAGGAGTTAGCGGGCGGCGGACACTAGCTATTGCCTGACGAGGCGTGGATCGCTTGCCGACAAATGCGCTCCGCCGAGCAACAGCATTCCGCTCACGTAGGCCCAGATCATCAGCGTGACCGAAATTGCGAACGGTCCGTACACAGCCTGGAAGTCCAGCCAAGGCAGCAGCAGGATGTAGATATACTTCGCGGCCTCGGTGAATGCGCCAGCAATGATTGCGGCCGGCATCACCGCGCGCCATGGCACTTTCCCATTCGGCAGAATCCAGTAGATCAAAAAGAAGATCAGCATCGTCGCGAGGATCGCGATGCTTTTCATCACGATGAACGACGTACCGCGTGCGACGAAGTTCTGATACCCGACGACTACGCCGAGCATCTTCAAGTTGCCCGCTGTAAGCGCCACGGACCCCATTGCAAGCGTGCCGCATGCCAGTGCCAATCCTAATGACAATAGCTGGTTAGCGAGATAAGACCGGTTCTTGTGGATTCCCCAAACTTTGTTCAGAGCCACTTCTAGCGGCAGGAAGATCCCCGTGGAAGTCACGAGCAACATGGCGAGCGAGAAAACCTGGGCTTTGCCGTGTGCACTCGCTAGGAAGCGCATGTTCTTGATCACGAAGTCCTGGTTGCTCGGCAGGTAATCGCGAAGCAGGCTGATCACAACTTCATACATCTGCTGCGAGTGAAACGCCCGCCGGCAGATCGTCAGCATCAGGACAACGAACGGGAAGAACGACAGGATGGCGTTGGCGGCGACGGAAAACGCGTAGGTATGCACCTCAGTTTCCGTCATGTAGCGGATGGTGTCCCAGCCGCGCCTGTGAGCGCTCACCGGAACGATTCGTCCCTGTTCATCAACAATCGCCGAACTGACGGCGGGTTTGACTGCCTCGTACGCCACAGGTAAATCGTAGCAGAGCGGCTGGAATTGAATTTCGGGACAAACCCTTAGTGAGCGTGGAGAAAATTCCTGTCCCAAAATGGTGCTATCGAGTGTCTTATGAGCAACATAAGTCCTTGCAAACCTATGTAAAACCCTGACATCATGCCCTCCTGATAGGCGGAAGAGCTGTTTTTTCCAGCCTACGCGTTTTGGATTTGGGTTGGACGTATTCGTGTCGAGCGGTCTGCAGTGCAGGGAGGAAGGGGCTCCGGAGTTCTACGCATGATGCGCGGATGCGCTTGCGTAGAACTCGGGAGCCCGTTCGTTTGTGCCTTGGGCGAGCGGCGATAGCCAATCCGTTCTGATTCACTGAGAGGCGAAAGGAGTCTGTTGTGAGAGAGAAGGGAACTGTTAAGTGGTTCAACGGCGCCAAGGGCTATGGATTCATTCAGCGCTCCACCGGCGAAGACGTCTTTGTGCACTTTTCCGCGATCCAGGAAAACGGCTATCGCACCCTCAATGAGGGCGAAACCGTAGAGTTCGACCTGCTGAAAGGCCCCAAGGGCTTCCAGGCAGCAAACGTCGTCCGTGCGTAATTGCTAATTGCTTTCGGATGGTCAGCCCTCCGTGCGCGGAGGGCTGAATTTTGCCCAAGAAAATATGAGGCCCTCCGGTGGGGGAACCGGAAGGCCGTTGAGCTCCAGGATTACGGTTTCTCGCCTGGCAATCCTCGAGCCCATCTCAATGGGTGCGGCTACAGAAAGCGTTACTCATCTCCTAGCACTGCAAGTGCCAAACAGAGTTGCTGAAACGAAAGCAGTTAGCGGTGCCGGTTTCGGAGCGACATCGTACTTTCTACCCACAGACTAGAAAATCTTCCTGAGTTGCTCGACCGCCCACCGACCATGCTCGGCCACCAACGGGTCCTCATCCGCAGCCAGTTTCTCCGCGGTTGCCAGTAACTCCAGATCTCCGTTGTTGCCGATAGCGACAGCAAGATTGCGGCGGAAGCCCACCCATTTGGTCCGCTTGATCGGCGACTTCTGTACGAATTCGCGGTACTGATCAACGTCCATCTCGGCGAGTTCCCTTAACGGCGGATTCACGCGTTCCTCTTTCGGCTGAAATTCCGGGACTGTCCCCACCGGTGCTTTTCGGTTCCAGGGGCAGACATCCTGGCAAATGTCGCACCCAAACAGGTGCCTTCCGATTCCTGTTCGAAGCTCTTCCGGGATCGGACCGCGCTTCTCAATCGTCAGATACGAGATGCACTTCGTGGCATCGAGCTGATGAGGCCCAACGAACGCATTCGTCGGACAAGCATCCAGGCATCGGGTACAGGATCCACAGCGATCTGTGGCTGGAAGATCTGGCTCGAGCGCGAGGTTGGTAAGAATCACGCCGAGGAACAGCCACGACCCGAGCTGTTCATTCAGGATGCAGGTGTTCTTGCCGATCCAACCGATTCCCGCATATTTTGCGAAGACGCGTTCTATCACGGGTCCGGTATCCACGTAGCACCACGACCGGAATGGTTCCTCATTCGGGGCGAGCGCCGCGATGGCCGCTTCCAGTGTTCTCAATCTCGGCAATAACACATCGTGATAATCCACTTCGCCCTGTGCATAGCGCGCAATCCACCCCTCACGATTGCTGCCGGCATGGGTTGAGTAGGGAGCGCTCGAGTTGTAGTTCATGGCACAGACCACTACTGAGCGGGCCCAAGGCGCGGCATTCTTCAACTCTGCGCGCTTCAGTGCTCCGGCATCGTTTCGCGATGCGAGATACGACATCTCGCCGTGCCGCTCTTCTGCTATCCAAGGTTCGAACACCTCAGACTCTGGATACGGTCCGACTCCGGCAATGCCCGCGAGATCGAACCCATGTTCGCGCGCGAGACGACGAACCTGCTCGGAAATGGCGGAAATACTGGGCATCGGCGCTTCCATTATCACCCCGCCCGCCGATGCCATCGAGAGTAGCGGATGTTGGCACTTCAGTACCGTTTTCTGGCGTTGGCGGACTCTCGCCAATACCTAGGGACGCTCCGCCCAAAAATTGACATTTGCGACGCAAGCAATTCAGCAGCTTAGGCGCTTTCGTCTAAGGTACGCGGGGAAGCGCGCTGGCATCCTGCTTGCATCTAAACCAGAGCAGTTGAAAGTCGCTTAAAGGGCACCCATATGCATTTTCCCGGTCGGCTCCGTAGCTGTTTCCAGGCCGCTTGTTTCCTCTCGATTCTCCTGGGCTCTGCCAATCTCTTCGCGTTGTGCACGCTCAACACGCAGAACCAGACCGTCACCATCTGCACACCAGCTCCGAACGCCACCGTCTCTTCTCCTGTGAACGTCCAGGCGGGAGTTACCGATAGCAACGCCGTCAAGGCGCTCCAGATCTACGTGGATGGCGTGAAGGTCTATGAAATTGTCGCCAAGACGCTGAACACCAACGTCACGATGGCGAATGGCGCGCACCGGCTCACCGTCCAGGCGCAGGATTCCACCGGCGCAGTCTTTAAATCCACCGAGAACATCAATGTCTCGACCGCGGGAGCCGGCACCATCAACGACGTGAAGCACATCATCTTCATGGTCGAAGAGAACCGCTCCTTCGATAGCTACTTCGGCATGATGGGCGCTTACCGCACGAAGCTAGGTTACGGCGGCACCTTTAATGGCGTGCCGTTGAACGCGTCTCTATCCGATTACAAAGGCACAGGCAACGTGAGTCCGTTCCATTACCAGACGGTATGCACGGACAACATGACTCCAGCCTGGAACGAGAGCCACTACTCGTGGCATGCCGGCAAGATGGACTACTTCATGAAAGTGGAAGGCTCACTGCCTTCGTCCATTGATCCCCAGGGCACGCGCATCATGGGCTACTACGACCAGACCGACTTGCCGTATTACTACGAACTCGCAACGCAGTATGCCACCAGCGATACCTGGCATACGCCGATTTTGTCTGACACCATCCCGAACCGCATGTACCTCTTCACGGCGACTTCCTTCGGACACATTCGCCCGCAAGATGTGCCGCCCAGCGGCGGATGGACGCAGCCGACGATCTTCCGGGACCTCTCGCAGCACGGAATTACCTGGCGTTATTACTACCAGGACAATTCCGTGTATCTCGCGAGCTTCTCCGACTGGAACGCATATCAGAACAACGTCTACAACATCAGCCACTATTACACCGACATCCAGAACCCGAGCACGCTACCAGAGGTGATCTTCATCGAACGCGGCAGCCAGACGGGCGTTGACGAGCATCCGCTCAACAACATCCAGAAGGGTGCAGCCGATGTCGCCAAGATCATCAACTCGTTCCTGACGAGCCCGAGCTACTCGAGTTCGGTGTTCATCCTGACCTACGACGATCCCGGCGGTCTCTACGATCACGTGCCGCCATTCTCCGAACCCGCACCCGACAGTATCCCGCCGATGGTGCGGTCTACGGACATCAAGGGCGACTTCTTGGAGTCCGGTTTCCGCGTACCGTTGATCGTGGTTTCCCCATGGACAAAGCCTCATTACGTGTCGCATGTGAACCGCGACTACACTGCGATGCTCAAGTTCATCGAGAAACGTTTCGGACTGCCGGCGCTTACGAAGCGCGACGCCGCGCAGGACGATATGACCGAGATGTTCAACTTTGCAACGCCACAGATCCCAACGCCTCCCGCTATGCCGACGCAGCCAACCAGCGGTGTCTGCAATAAGAACCTGGAGAAGGCGCCAGGATACTAGTCGTTCTCAACAGCTATCAGCCCGGACTTCGGTCCGGGCTTTTTTTGCTTTCAGGGTACGGTTCTATTTCGTCGGCGGAGGAGTATTGAAGTTGCTGCACGGATCACTCTCGGTGCCGGTGCACAATCCGTTCTTGCTAGCCTGCCGCGGCGAATCGGCCGGAAGAACCTCGATGCTGCCCATCATGCCTTTGTCTTCGTGATCGAGCAGATGGCAGTGGTACAGAAATGTCCCAACGATGTTTGGATCGCGAAAATCCATGCGCACGCGGATAGCGGGAAAGTCGGGCAGATTGCCTTGGTGGTACGGAACATTAATGGTGTCTCGCAGGTACGGCTCGTCCACTGGACCGCCGCCTGATTCCATTAAGAGGAAGTGCAATTGGTGAATGTGGAACGCGTGCACTTCGTTGGATCGGTTCTCGATGATCCAGTCTTCCACTGTGCCCTGTTTCACTACGATATTCGGCGTCTTCGCGTTCATGTCGAACATCTGTGCCGTCTCACCCTCTGGCGTCAGGTAAAACTCATCGGCACTCGCGGGATTGTTCGGATCCTGTAGTTTCTCCGAGAAGTAAAGTTTGCGAACCCGAACCGGCGCAACGTCGCCGAGCCACTGTTTATTCGATCTCGGCAGCGGTTGTGGTTTTGCGTCAAGCTTTACCCGAGATTCGGAGGCATTTGCAACCGGCTTTAGAACCGCAAGCGCGCGATTGGGGTCGTTCTCGCCACCCGGCCCAGTATCCACCGTGCGGGTGACGAGCATCTCGGTTGTCCCCGCCGCAGGCCCGCTCACGATAAATTCCACTCGCGATCCCGGAGGCACACCGAGCCGTGTCGTCCAATACACAAAGTCTGCGGGACCGCCGTTCGTGTTCATCGGAACGCCATCCAGAGAGATGAGTCCCACCTCCTGCGCGGAGCCATCGCGCAACAAGGTGAGGTTGAGATACGTCAGGCCCGAAGCATTGAGCACCCGCCAAAGCTGCTTCTCGCCCGGTTTCATCTCGATCACCGCCGGTTCGTACTCCGGATACGGCACCGGCACAAAATTAATCGACAAGTCCTTTGCCGGTCTGCCGCCCCCTGTGCCCGTATTCACGGTGTCGCCATCGCTATCAAGCAATAGCGCGGGAACAGCCGACTCTTTCTTCGACGGAGGTGCGTCGGGATATAGCAAATCCTGGTCGCGCACCACGAACACACGCTCAGCTAATCCCGCGACAGCTTTGTCTGCGCGCTCCGTGCCTTCGACGATGATCGCTCCCGAAGCCCCACCGAGAAGTTCCGTCTTCGCGAATCCGTGAATGTGCGGGTGATACCAATACATCCCCGGGGATTCGTCTGCCGGAATTTGAAACTCGTAGGTGAATGGCGGGTCGCCCGGCTGAATGGAAGTGTGCAACACCTCATCCTGATGGCACTTCGGCGGAATCGTCAGCCCGTGAAAATGCAGGTTCGTCGCGATCGGGCTCATGATGGCGCTACTGCATGGGTCTTTCGACTTAGTCACCGCTTCGCGTGCATGCGCAGCGTGCGCAGAAGGCGTCCCCTCAAGATCCACCAGTTCGTTCTTCAGATGGAGCACGACGCGATCGCCGGGACTTACGCGCAGGGTGGGCGCTTCGTTCCCCTTGCCATCAAAGTAGCAATAACGCAGCGAACCGTCGGGCTCTTTTGAGTTACGAATTGTGAGGTTGGCGTCGAGTACACCATTTACGCTGCGTAAGTCCGCAGGTTCACGCACCACGCCGCCGATTGCAGGCCGAGGACAACGATCGGAAGCAGCAGAGAACGCTGAGAGCGAGCAAAGGGTAACGGAGAACGCCAGCGTCGCTCGGAGACACACTATCACTCGCTATTGGATGCAGAGACGAGCAGAGCTGCTGCCTCAGCATCGAGTGCAACGCGGAGTTCCGGCCTGAGATCAAACTCTCCGAGGTGCAGATCTGAAAAGTTCCCGGCGTTGCCGCGTGCCGCTTGCGCGCGACACGCGAATCGTCGCCGGAGAAAGCACCCGCTCATCGAGGCTGATTCCTTCGGAACGCCCGGACTCCAGTCCGGGCTCTTTTTTTTGCGCGACTATTCCTTGCCAGGTTCGTACTGCAGCGCATAATCAACGCGCGAGCTGACGTCCGGATGGTCATACAGCCATACCACCATCAACCGGCTCGGGTAAGGATACGAGAGTGAATGTTCTCCGAGAGACTGGAACCCCTGCGCCGCAACCTGTCGGTAATCAGGCGTAATCTGGCTGGTGATTTTCAATCCGTACTCGTCCGCCTTGTGCTCGATCTGCGTGCGGCTAAACGTGCTCGCGATCGGCTCCGTCGCAAACCCGATCAGCGATGCCACCAGCATCAGTGCGGGAAGGGAAGCCCAATCCCATACGGCGCGAATGTCTGTTGATGCGCCCCATCGTGCCACGAACCAATTCATCGTCCGGTACACAATGTAAAAGCCAAAAAACATCAGCACCGCCGCGAATGCCAGTCCCTTGTAAATGTGGTTCAGGACGTAATGTCCCATCTCGTGCGCAATCACGAACGTCGTCTGCGGCGTCGTCATCTGTCTTGGCGTCGTATCCCAGATCACCACCCGCTTCGTGCTGCCCAAGCCGGTGACATACGCATTGGCGGTCGTCACTTTCTCGCTGGCCTTCATCAGGAACATGCGGTCCGGCGTAATCTCCACACCGGCAGCTTTTGCTACTTTCTGCGTCGCCTCCACCAAATCCTGGTGGTCTTTCGCAAGCGGCTCGAACTTGTTGAAGAGCGGATCGAGCACCACGGGGACAGCCCAGATCACCAGTACAAGAAACGGCAGGCAGAGCAGCCAAGCGTAGAACCACCAGCGCGCGGGGCTCACACGGATAAGCCAATAGAGCACCGCTACTAGCAGAGCTCCGACCACGATGCCGATCAACTCACCTTTGGTCCAATCCCAGAACCACGAACCCCATTTCTGTACAGAGAGCCCATACTTCAGCGAAAGACTGTGGCTATAAATTCCGAACGGGAGACCCAATCCATCGAGCACGATCGTCAGCAGAGGAACGAATATGCAGGCTTGCAGGAAGCGATTGCCGCTCATGCGCTCGGCAAGATCGCGAAACTTCCCGTTAATTCCGAAGCGCAGGATGAGCACCAACAGCACGATCCCATAGATCGTTTCGCCGAAATGCATCGTGGTGCGAACGGTATAAAGTGCGTGCGCCTTCTCCAGTTTGTCCGGAGGCAGCGTGTAATGGGTGACGGTGGTGGTGACCAGGTCCTGCTTCGGCGAATCGCTGCCCTGCGCTTTGCTGCGCGTGGCCATCAGAACACACATCAGGAATGCCAATAGCAGGACCCAGCGTAAACGCATCTCCACCTCGTTGCGGAAAGTCGAGGGAATACTAACAAATGGAGGTACGCACAACCCACGCGTAGGGTTCGCCACGCACCAAATCGGGATAAGAGCAGCTTTGTATCAGGGCATCGCTTGGGAAGCGTTGAAGCAGATTTGTATCAGGTCATCGGGTATCAGGTCATCGGTTCAGCCAGGCCGAAAAAGGCTTTGTATCAGGGCATCGCTTCAGCGATGCCGAAAGGTGCTCATTACAAGTCTAGGCTTTAGCCGCTGCGGGTCGTCGCCTGAAACACCCACCGATCGCCAAGAAAGAAATTCACCACCGAACACGAGACAATCGCGACTACATTCGCCACCAGAACCGGCACTCCCATCCCGTCGACAAGAGCGCGCATGATCAGAAGGTTCCCCGCCACCGACACAGCACCATTCGACAGGTGAAATCGCGCCAACCGCCCCCAAATCTCAGCCCTTTGCCTCGCAGGCCGGTCCTTCCACGTGTACGCGCAGTGCCACCCGAAGTTGTGCAGCACCGCGCCTTCCACAGCCAGCACCGTCCCCAGCAGGTAATTGCCGAGCGCGAAGTGCATCCACGCCTGCAGCAGCCCAAGCTGCACCAGCACGCCGCCCGCTCCAACAAGATTGAACCTCCACCAGCGCCCGAAGCCGCTCATCCCAGCCGCTCCTCGTTGTAGAGCTTCGCCGTGTGGACTGCCACCGCCCACAGCATCATTGCGGTCATGCCAGCCATCGCGCAGATCCCGCCGATATCCAGCACCAGCATCGGACGCCCAAACGCACGCCCCATGCGGTAGTGGATCAGGAACAGGTTCCCGATCACCAGCAGAATGCGCAGCTCCGTCGGCCCGAACAGCCCAAAGTTCAGATGGAATTCGCCGAGCGTGTATGTCGCGAGATAGGTCTCAATCGAAAGGAACAGGAACGCGACGAGCACCCCGCCGGCAATCATCGGGCTCATCCTGCCCGAAAGCGCCATGCCCGTGAGCAGCGCCAGCGCGCCAAAGACATCCACGATATGGTCCACGTAGAAGCCATACCGCGGCCGCTGTCGGTTTCGCACCCGAGCCAGAGTTCCATCGAGGCTGTCGCCAAACCAATTCACCGCCAGGCAAACGTTCACCGCCAAGAGCATCCACGGACGCCCAGCCGATCCGGCGTAGCAAACTCCGGCAGCGATCATCCCGAGAAGTCCGAGCACCGTTAAGTGATCGGAGTTGACCCCGGCCGGCATGCGATTCGCCGTCCAGATGAGCAGCCGTTTCTCGACTGCGCCGAGCAGCCCGTTGTTAATGCGTACCGCGTTCCGGAAACCCCGTCCCGCTTCTTTCATCCGAAAAATCTCCGCCGGAGTGGATGCAATCTCCATAGTGTCCTCCTTGTTCCGCGCCCAGAAGTACCGCTGCGGGTGCCGCAGAACAATGCCCGGCGGCTCAATCCGTAATCATCTGCTAAGGCTTTTATTTTGTGTTTGATAGGACGATGGATAATCCGCGCTAAGGTCGGCAGGAATGGGCGTCCTAAACTCGCCAGTTGGCGGTAATCGGCGAATTCGCACTCTCCGTCATGCCTTCCATCAACTTCTCGAAAGCGATCGCATGCTCCTGCGTGATCTCACGAATGATCACAGTCATTCCCACCCCAGGATTTGTGCTCGCCACCACACCTTTTCCACGTACCACGGTGTTATCCACCTGAAGTCGAAATTCGACCTCTGTGTTGATCGGCCACGGCCCCACCGTCGAAACATAAAATCCTGCCGCGCAAATATCGCCGAGACGCCCCCACAATTTGCGGTTGCCGCCATCGCTCAGTTCAGCCGCTCCATGACAGCGAAATCTCAAGGTTTTGCGCTTGCGAACCATGTCCATCCTTGGGCACTCAAATCGCGCCCTACTAGTAAAGGCGGATGTTGGGAGAGGATTTTGCGGTCTTTACAAAACTTTTTGCCCGAGAGCGTCGATTGTCAAATACAACCGGTAGGTAAGAAGCCGTTCTTACTGCAAATTGCTTTTGATATTGTTTCGGGATGCCGGTGAATCGTACGCAACAGAGGCGGCTAGCAAGTCGAACGTTAGCCAAACGGTTGCTGAAGGAACTGATTGAGGACCAGTCCGATCCCTTCATCTGTTATCGGCAGCTTTATACGGTGTGGTGCGGGAACAATTCCGCAGTCCAGGAGCTACGCCCCCTATTTCGAATACCGGGAATCGAACCGGACGGGCAATTATCGATGACCGCAGAACTCAAGACCCAGGTTCGCGCGGTCGCTGCAGAGATACTTTCCACATTCTCGGAATCAAAATAAAAATCGCCGGATCTTCTCCGGCGATTCTCTCAACCCTGATGAGTGCTCTTAAATTCCCAGCTTCTTCACTTCCTCGTTGTAATACTTCCGATACAGGATGTCCCACTCCTGCGAACCTTCCATGATGATGCGCCGCTGGCTTTCGATCTTCTGCCGCGCGGCCTGGTCAATCTTCATCTCTTCGGCGAGCAAGTCCTCGATCGCTTTACGCGATTCGAGGCGGACGGTATTTCGGTCTTCGAGGAAATCCACCTCGTCGAGCGAGGCCAGCATATCGGCAACGGTGTGGGCGAGCTTATTGACCTTCTCGCGCGAGAGGCGGGTCTTGCTGCCGATCTCCTGTTGAGGATTCGGTCCAGGTCTCATAGCACCGCCTTGTACTTGCGCGCGAGCTCGTTCTTTACCTTCTTGAACATTTCCTGGTAATTCGCGCCCGACTTCCGCATCTCGTCCGAGTACGTCTCCAGAATCATGCGCACTTCTTCGTTAATGCGGTCCTCCATACCCAGTTCATCGAGCATGGCGGTTTCAACTTTTTGCGCGACAGCAGGCTGGGCCTTCGTGGCGATCACGTCGGCTTTGATGAGGCGTTCAACAACATGGCGGGCGAGATAGCCCACGTACTCTTTGGAAAGAATCATCTCTCACAAGGCTCTATGGAAGTTATGCCAAACATTGAGTTTAACATATTGCGAAAGTCGGCCTCCATGGGCGTATCATGAGCAAGGAGGGCTTCGTTTTCAACGGAGTTGCGTCCAAGCTAAGTATCGAATGACCGAAGATTTAACAATTCTGAAAGACGACATGACGGCGTTTATCGCCGGCACGGGCCTCAAGCGCTTCCAGGGCTATGTCACCGATGACGTCCAAAGCGTGATGTGGGATGCCGAGGGCAATCCCGATAGCTGGAAGAACTTCGTCGAACTCGCCGTCTCCGCTGGCGCCCCGTTCATCACCATGAATGAGTCCATCCTCTCGCGTCAGGACGTTGACTACCTGCTCGACCGCCTCAAGCGTTCCAGCTACGCCAGCGACGAAGAGATGGAAGACGCCCGCTGGCTCCGCACCTACATCGGCAAGAGCGGGTTCGTCCAACTCGGCTGGCCCTTCCAGGGCATCATGTTCCTCTTCGAAGCCTCCACCGAGTGGTACGACCGCTATCAGCGTCTCCTCGATATGGCCGAAGACCTAGGCAACATCACCATCGACGACGGTGGCCAGGACGACGAACGATAAATGCAGGGATTAGGAATTAGGTTGTCAGGCATCTGTTAGAGGCGGTTCGTGGCGAGGCCGCAAGAAATTTCTCATGCCCAATTTCGAGCACCTGATTCCTAACCACCTAATCCCTATCGCCTAACAACCTAACTCCCGCGCCTAAGCACATTTCCCTATCTCTATACGTTGCTCAATTGCGTATCATGACTCGTGCGCTGGACCCAACGCCCCTTCGACTTCTCCGTCGCCAGCCGTCTCTCGGCTGAGGCCAATATCTCACCCCTGGTTGCCGTGCTGCTGGCCGCACGCGGCATCAAATATTCCGACGAAGCCTGGATGTTTCTCAATCCTTCGCTCGATGCCTTGCACTCGCCCTACGAAATGCTCGGTATGGACGCCGCCGTCGAGCGCCTCATGGCCGCGATCGCGAAGAAGGAACAAGTCCTCATTTACGGCGACTACGACGTCGACGGCACTACCGCCACCGTCATCCTGAAAACCGCCATCGAGATCTGCGGCGGACGCGCGGAATTTCACGTCCCGCACCGTCTCCTCGAAGGCTACGGCATGCGCGACGAGGTCATCGAGAAAGCCGCAGCCGATGGCATCCGCCTCATCATCAGCGTGGACACCGGCATTCGCGCCTTCGCCGCTGCGGAAACCGCGAGCCGCCTCGGCCTCGATTTGATCGTTACCGATCACCACCTTCCCGGTGCGGACGGCGTGCCCAAAGCTCTCGCCGTACTCAACCCGAATCAAACCGGCTGCGACTATCCGTGCAAACATCTCTGTGGCGCCGGCGTCGCGTTCAAAGTCGCGCAAGCTCTCCTCGAAAAATCCGATCGCGCTCGCTTGATTCCGTCATTCTTGAAGATGGCCGCCATCGCCACGATCGCTGACGCCGTACCCCTCACTGGCGAGAACCGCGTCTTCGTCAGTCTCGGACTTGAAGGCTTGCGTAAGCCCGTCAACGCCGGTTTGAAAGAGCTGCTTGCACTCTGTCGCATTGACGGCCGCACCCTTTCCACTCAGGACGTCGCCTTCCGTATCGCCCCGCGACTCAACGCCGCCGGCCGCATGGATGTTGCCCGCGACGTTGTCGAACTCTTTACTACCAGGGACGCGAAACACGCGAAGGACGTCGCACAGCACCTCAACAAGCTCAATGGCGATCGCCAGGAAGAAGAAGCCCGCATCATGGCCGCCATCGAGAAGCAGCTAGCTGACGACGCTTCATTCAAGGACCGATACTCATTTGTGCTCGATGGCGCGGAGTGGCATCGCGGCGTCATCGGTATCTGCGCCAGCCGTGTAGTCGATCGCGTGCATCGTCCCGCGCTGGTCATCGCGCGTCACGAAGGCGAAGCCCACGGCTCCGGCCGCTCTATCCCGTCATTCCATTTGCTCAACGCGCTGGAATCGTGTGCCGACCTTTTCTCGCGTTACGGCGGTCACGCTCACGCCGTCGGCTTTGCGCTGCCGGAAGACAGGCTTCCACAACTCCGCGAGAAACTTGAAGCCTACGCGCGCCAACATCTCAAGCCCGCGGACTTCGTCCCCGAGATGGTTTACGACACCGAACTGCCACTCAGTGACGTCAGCGAGAAGCTCTACCTCATGCTGCAGAAGCTGGAGCCGTTTGGGATGAGCAACCCGCAACCGGTTTTCGTCAGCCGCGGCGCGCGCCTCGCTGGCCCTGCAAGGACGCTTAAAGAGAAGCACGTGAAAATGCGCCTCGCCCCACAATCCAACGGCGGCTTCCAGCGTTCCTTCGAAGCCCTCGCCTGGCGCAAAAACGAGAAGCTGCAAGCCGAGCCACCGCTAAACATGGGCGATCTTTTAGACGTCGCGTTCACCATCGACCACAACGATCATCCCGACTTCGGTGGCCTGCAATTGATTTTGTGCGATTGGGCGAAACCCGCTGCCAGCGCCTCTTCCGCGCGATAGCTCGACTGTCAACATCGACAGGCATCATGCCCCTTTCGCGGTACTCCCGTAACCGCTTCTGACAAAAGTATTACAGTGCCCTCTGCGTCCTCACTGGTAGTCTCGAAATCGAAGGATGTGGGGACATCCACCCAAAATTTAAACCTGATTGGAAGCGAATGGACCGCTCTTATCGCACCAAGAAAGACCTCTCCTTTAACTGGATCACCGTCATCGCCATGGGCATTTTTCACCTCGGCGCGGTGGCTGCACTATTCTTCTTCAGCTGGAAGGGTCTCTTCCTTGCGCTCGCGTTATGGTGGGTTGCCGGAAGTTGGGGCATTGGCATGGGCTACCATCGCTTGCTCACGCATCGCGGCTACAAGGCTCCCAAGTGGCTCGAATATTTCCTGACCACCTGCGCCACGCTCGCTCTTGAAGGTGGTCCGATCTTCTGGGTGGCCACGCACCGCGTCCATCATCAGCTCACCGACAAAGAAGGCGATCCGCACTCCCCACGTGACGGCAAGTGGTGGTCGCACATGGGCTGGATCATCCTCGGTAAAACGCTCCACCAGAACACCAAGGAGCTCTCGCCCTACGTTCCCGATCTTCGCAAAGACGGCTTCCACAACTGGATCAGCAAGTGGCACTGGGTTCCAATCACCGTTCTCGGCTTGATCATCCTCGCCGTCGGCGGCTGGAAGATGGTTCTCTGGGGAATTTTCCTTCGCACCACGATTGGCCTCCACTGCACCTGGCTGGTGAATTCGGCCACCCACATCTGGGGCTCGCAGCGCTTCGTTACCGACGACGATTCCACGAACAACTTCGTCATCGCCATCCTGACCTTCGGTGAAGGCTGGCACAATAACCACCACGCCCATCCGCAGTCGGCGCGCCACGGCCTAGCCTGGTACGAACTCGACTTCAACTGGATGCAGATCTGGGCGCTCAGCAAACTCGGCATCCTCCGCGATGTCAAAATGCCGCGCCTCGACAAGCGCCCCGCCATCGTCGCGGTCCCCGCAGCTGCTGCCGAAGCCGTCGCTGCCGGCGACTAAGTTAGTTCTCTCGATCCTTCAAGGGCGCTTCGGCGCCCTTTTTATTTTTCAACGCGAGAATGTAGATGTTCTGTGATCCTGAGTGAAGTCGCGCAAAGCGCGACGTAGTCGAAGGGCCCCTATCCCTACGACAATGCATCAATCTGCGAAGCGATCGCGTGCAATCCACAAACCTTTCGCTATAATCCCGCAATCGCGCCATGACCAAAATTCAACCCTTCCTCATGTTCGACGGCAAAGCCGGCGAAGCCATCAGATTCTACGCCTCTCTCTTCCCGAACAGCACGGTTGACCACATGCAACGTTACGGCCCCGAAGGTCCCGGCAAAGAGGGAACCGTCTTCCAGGCCATCTTCACGGTTGCCGGCCAATCCGTCCGTTGCACCGACAGTGTCATCAAGCACGCCTTCACCTTCACGCCCGCGTTCTCGTTCTTCGTCGACTGCGAATCCGAAGACGATCTCCGCCGCCTCCATGACGAGCTCGTCAACAACGGCATGGCCTTGATGACGCCCGACAACTACGGCTTCAGCCGCCTCTTCGCATGGGTACAAGACAGATACGGCGTCTCCTGGCAACTCAACCTGCCATAGATTTTTGCACCTGTCATCCTGAGCGGAGCGACCGATGTCGCGCAGTCGAAGGACCCCTTTCGCTTGAATTTCCGCTTCCCGCGCTAAAATCACAGCGTGCCCATCAAGATCACCACGCGCCGCAAAGCCGTTGGCACGGCCCTCACGCTGGGCATCCTGCTCATCGCCGCCGCGGTCACGCTCAACATCAGTTGGATCATCCTCAACTGGCGCGAGTTCTGGATGCTGCTCATAGGAGGCATCTTCTTCCTTGTCATTATCGCGGGCATGATCCTCAACACGATCTTTCTCGTCCGCGAAATCCGCCGCAACGAGCAGCACGACAGCTTCATCAATGCCGTTACCCATGAACTGAAAACGCCCATCACTTCCATCCGCCTCTATCTCGAGACACTAAAGAAACGCAGCGTGGATGAAGAGAAGCGCAAACAGTTCTACGACATCATGCTCGACGACACCGATCGCCTCCTCCGCACCGTCGAGCAAGTCCTCAAAGCCGGATCGCTCGCGCAGAAGCGCGAAGTCCAGAACTTCAAGCCCATCGAGATTGAGCCCATCCTCCGCGACTCCATGGAACTCGTCGCCACGCGGAATCACCTCGCGCCCGAGTTGCTCCACTGGCAGATCGAGCCCATACCAAACGAGCACTATACGGTTCTCGGCGACGCCGAAGAACTCCGCACTGCTTTCCTCAATATCCTCGATAACGCAGTGAAGTACTCGCGCGAGAAGGTCGACATCGGTGTTTCGCTCGTTGCGCCGACGATTGATCAAGTGGAAGTCCGCGTCACCGACAAAGGCGTCGGCATCCCGCGCGGCGAACTCAAGCGCATTTTTAAGCGCTTCTACCGCGCCGCGAATCCCGGTGTGAAAGGAACTGGCATCGGATTGTTCATCGTGCGCGCGATCGTAAAACGGCACGGCGGAAAAGTCAGCGCCGCCAGTGAAGGCGCAGGCAAGGGAACCACGGTTACACTGGAACTGCCACGGATATTCACCACATGAGCCGCATTCTGATCGTCGAAGACGAAGAGCATCTCGCGCGCGGCCTGCAATTCAACCTTCAGGCGGAAGATCACGAAGTCGAAGTCGCCGGTACCGGTGAACTCGCGCTCGACCTACTGCTTAACGAGAAGCAGCACTTCGACGTCATGGTCCTCGACATCATGCTTCCCGGCAAAGATGGTTTCACCGTCGCCCGCGAACTTCGCGACGCCCAGAACTTCATCCCGATCCTGATGCTCACCGCCCGCGGCCGCTCCGAAGACATCCTGCAAGGCTTCGAGGCCGGTACCGACGACTATCTTCCCAAGCCCTTCGAACTCGCGATCCTGACTGCGCGTCTCGACAGCCTGCTCCGCCGCCGTCGCTGGTCGCAGAAAGTCGAAGCGCCCGTGGAACCCGAGGTCCTCCGATTCAACGGCAAGTTTCTCGACTTCGATGCTCTCGAACTCCACGTTGGCGATCAGGTCCACAACCTCACCCTGATGGAAGCCCAGCTTCTTCAATATCTGATCCGGAGTGCCGGCCGCCCCGTCTCACGCAAGTCCATTCTCGAAGAAGTCTGGGGCCTCCACGAAGACACCGACACCCGCGCCATCGACAACTTCATCGTGCGCCTGCGTCGCTACATCGAAGCCGATCCCTCCCATCCCAAACACCTGCAGACAGTCCGCGGCATCGGCTACCGCTTCAACACCCATCCCGAAAACTAACCCTGTCATCCTGAGCGAAGAACCCGCCTAACAATGCGGGTTCGTCGCCGAAGGCCACCTATCGTTTCCCAGCTGTGGGTGCCCCACCCTTCCCGGAGGGAGGGTGGGAGGAGAGATTACCGCACCGCATACACATTCCCGTCGCTGCTGGCAAAGATCACCGTATCCCCACTCACCACCGGCGATCCCAAAATCGCTCCCGTCTTCAACATGATCTGCACCCCCGCCACCATGTCGTCGTAGAAATTCGTATGGAAAGCCGCTTCGTAATTCGGTGTTCCATCGGGCTTCGTGAGTCCGGCGCCGTTGGCCTTCGATCCATCCGTCTCAAATTCCCACGCCAACTTCCCCGACGTCAGATCAATCGCCCGCAGCTTCCCCGCATGCGATCCCAGATACAGCGTATTCCCCGCAATTGCCGGCGACGAGAACACCACCCAATGCTTCCCATCGAAATGCCAAACTTCCTTTCCGTTCAGATCGAGCGCATAAACCAGCCCCGTGTCCGACGTCGCAAAGTACACGCGCCCATCCTTCACCGCCGGCGACGAGATCACCCACGACCCCTTGTTGTTGAACGCCCACTTCTTCTCACCTGTCTTCGCATCCACCGCGTAGAAGTTGGAATCGCGGCACCCGAAGTAAACGACTCCATCGGCCACCGCAGCCGAAGACTGAATGCCCACCTGGTTGTAGATGTCGTGGTCCTCGCCGGTTTTTAACTTCCACTTCTCCTTGCCTGTCGCGGCATCAATCGCGTAGAAGTAGCTGTCCCAACTCCCGACGTACAATGTCCCATCCGCCAGCGCCGGTGACGCATGCACCACATCGCCAGTCTTGAACTTCCACTTCAGCGACCCGTCCGCTGCGTTCAGCGCATACACGTTCGTATCGCCGCTCCCGAAATACACCACTCCCGCAACCACCACCGGCGAAGAGAGATAAGAATCAAACGGGTCCGGCATCGTCTCCGTTACCGGCGTAGATCCATGCAGATGTGGCGCCGCAAATCGCTTTTCCCCGCCGGTCTTGAACTTCCACTTCTCCTTGCCGGTCACCGCATCCACCGCGTAGAAGTTGCCGTCGTACGACGCGACATACACCACGCCATCCACCACAGCCGGCGACGAAACAATCCTCGCCCCGGTCTCGAACTTCCACTTCAGCTTGCCAGTCTCGAGATCGACGGCCAGCAGGTTCCGGCTCGTGCTACCCACATACACCACGCCATTCGCGACCGCCGGGCTGCTGTGAAGCTGCGCCTTCGTCTCGAACTTCCACTTCAGCGAATGAAACTGCGGCGCCCCCGCCGCGTTATACACCCCTGTGTGCTCCGGATTTCCACGGAACATCGCCGCATCCTGGGCCACCGCGATCGTCGAGAAAAGTAACACTGCTACTGCGGATTTCAACATGAGTTCTCCGTGCACAAGCTCGCTTGGAAAGAGACATACGAATGCGAGCTCCTGATGTTGAGTACGTCAGAAATCGGAAAATAGTTTTTGCTCAGGGGCGAGCCGTTAAGAATCTCGGGTCTGTTGTGGGAAAAATGACGCGAGTCGCTAAGTCGCATCCTGCCATTGCAAGGCGGGATTGGCCGATCCCCCAAAGCCTCTGTGTCTCTGTGCCTCTGTGGTGAATATGCAGCACAGGATCTGAATTGCCTGCGGCGCCTATGCCCACTCTCGCAGCGCCTTCAACAACCTTTCCACTTCCGCTGAAGTTGCATAATGCGCCAACCCGATCCGTAGGATCCCGCCATCTTCTTCCACGCCCAACTGTTCCGTCACATTGATCGCGTAGAAGTTCCCATCCCACGTATAAATCCCGAGATCGCCAAGCTTCTTCGACAACTCTGCTGGCGAAAGTTTCGCCATTCGTATTGACACCGTTGGCGTTCGCTCATCCAGCCGGCTCAAATCCCGGATCCCATAAAACGTCAGCCCCGGAATCTCCAGCAGTCCGCCGATAAGCTGCCTCGCCAATTCATGCTCATGCTCTTTCATCCACGCATACGCCGCCGCAATCGCATCCCGCCGCGACTCCGGATGCTTCACCGTCTTCAGCCCGACATCGGCCAGGTACTCCACGCATGCCGTGATTCCCGCAATGCACTCATGGTTCAGGGTGCCCGTCTCCCACCGGTCCGGCAAAGTATCTGCCGCCGGACGCACCTTATACGGCTTCAACCGCAACAGATGCTCATGCTTCCCAAATAGGACCCCCATGTGCGGACCAAAAAACTTATACGTCGAGCACGCGAGAAAATCGCAATCCAGATCGCGCACATCGATGAACCCATGCGGCGCAAAGTGCACGGCGTCCACGAAAACCAACGCTCCCACCGCGTGCGCCATCTCCACAATCTTTTTAATGGGATTGATCGTGCCCACCGCGTTCGACGCAAATCCCACCGCCACAATCTTCGTCCGCCCGTTCAGCTTCGACTGCAAATCCTCCAGATCCAGCGTGCAGTCCTCGGGATGGAACTTCACCGCGTGCACCCTCGCCCCGGTCTCTTCCAGCGCGCGCCACGGCGCTACATTCGCATCGTGATCGAGCAATGTCGTCACGATCTCATCCCCTGCGCGTAAATCGCGGCCCAGCGCGCGGCTCAACGCAAAGGTCAGCGTGGTCATGTTCTGTCCGAACACAATCTCATCCGCATCGCACCCAAGCATGTCGGCCATTGCTGCGTGGGCGTGCTCCAGCACTTCGTCGGTCAGGTGACTGGTATGGAATTGCCCATGCGTGTTCGAGTTCGAATGCACCAGGTAGCCCGAGATCGCGTCAATCACCTGCTGCGGTACCTGAGTTCCACCGGGCGCATCGAAATACACTCGCGGATGCCCGTTGTACGTTTGGCTGAGGGCAGGAAATTGCGCTCGAATCGCTTCCAGGTTCACACTGGCATGTGCACTCGTTGCCATTACGACTCCTTTACCGCTCTCAGAAAATCTGTCAGCAGCCCAAACGCGACTGCATCCAGCCCCGGGTTGATCTCATGGATCGCTAATTCCGGCAGCACATCGGTCTCAAACGAAATCAGTGACGACGTCCCACTCACCTGTGCCAGTGGATCCGTCAGCGGCAGCAACTCCGGCGCAACCCTCGCCCGCAGACGCTCTCCATCGCGCTTCGCGCTGCACACCACTTTATAGCGCTTCCCATCGGTGTGAGCTGCCGCAATCTGCTCCGCCGTGATCTCACCAATCCCGCCGCGTTCCACCTGGTCCGGTTTCATCGGATGCCCCATCAGCACCGTCGCCAACGCCGCGACCTTCACTGCTGCGTCCCACCCGTCAATGTCATTCGACGGATCGCTCTCCGCTACACCAATCTCCTGGCAATGCCGCACCGCGTCCTCAAACGATTGTCCTTGCTCCATTCGCTCCAGGATTACGTTCGTCGTCGAATTCAAAATCCCGCGGAACCCGCGCAGCTCGATCGTCGGCAAGCACTCACGAAACAAGTTGAACACTGGCGCGCCGTCCATTACCGACGACTCGAAGTAAAACTTCCGGTGCATCTGCTTCGCCAGCGTAGTCAGTTCTTCATATCCATGCACCACCGGCCCTTTATTCGCGGAGATCGCATGCGCCCCAAACTCCAGCGCGCATCGCAGATGCTCAATCGCAGGCTGTCCCGTTTGCGGATTCAGCGAGGTCGTCTCAAACACCGCATCCGGCCGCGATGCCAGAATCCAGCTCCGCAGCGAATCCACCTTCAATGCTCCGGAGAAATCTCCCTCCAGAACCTGATCTGGCTCGAAACCCGTAGGATTCACCAGCCATCCCAGCTTGCGGCTCGCAATGCCCGAAATCAGGAAATCCAGGTTATATCGTGTCCCGAGTTCTGCTCGCTTCCGGTCCAGCAACGAGACAAACGTCTTCCCCACGTTGCCGAACCCGACCAACGCAAGGTTGTACACCGCTCTTGTGACTGTGGCCATCCGCGCCTAGGCTAACAGGTCAATTGCGACAAAAAAAGAAGGCGCTCCCTCGCGAGGCGCCTCTCTGTACCAATTCGGTTTGTATCGCACCACGACTTCAGCCGTACCAATGCCTCGCGGCCAGCCCATACCGCCCGCATCTCCATCGCTCTCTCCTGTCATCCAGAGCAAAGCGAAGGATCTGCTGTTCTGCCGTCGTCCAGCACTCCGTAAATGCCTACTTAGCCTGCAACGTCTCGATGTACTTCGCAAGGTTCGCAATCCGCAGTTCCACCTGCGACTGGCTCCCCTGGCTCAGGTTCCGGAATACCGGTCCCCAGACCGGCATATCTTTGCTGCCGTGAGCCGGTGCGTCTGCGTTGCGAATGGATTCCTTCACATGCAGCATCGGATACGTGCCGCCGCTGTTCTTCGCCAGCTTCGTCAAGTCGGTCGGCGGGACCTTCAGTGCTGCCGCTGCCGGGCCATCGCCCTTGGCTGTCGCGCCATGGCACGAAGCACAATACGCGCTGAACATTGCCTTGCCGTCCGCCGGGTTCGTGTGCGGCGCGGCAACTTTATTGATCTCGGGTTTGCTGGAATCTTTCGCGGTGGGGGTTTGCGCGGCAACGAAGAAAGAAAGAATGGCGATCGCCGCAGAAATACAAAGAATGCGTTTCATGTGTCCTCCTGTCGTCCTTTGTGGAGGCGACACACGGACCCGCTCGTCGGGAGAAGCGTCCGCGGGCAGTCGTCTGGTTCGGTTCGCTGCCGGATATCAGTCTCCGCCCCACCCCACGGTTCGGCAGTGATGCCGGTCACATCCATATTCTTTTCTGCCCAGAACGCCAAAGTAGCCCGGAGTCCCGATTCTGGTTTCCGCTTTCCAGAATCCAGACATAAGCCCATCCTTGAAAATCAATAACTCCCTATTTATCAATTCCTTCACTTTGGCGTGACAATTGCCACTGGGCAATAATGAGTCACTATGTCTGACGCCGTCACATCTCCGCGACGCCTTCTGATCGTTGAAGACGAGCCCGCCCTCCTCGCGAACTACAAAGAGTACTTTGAGGCCAGCGGCTTCGAGGTCTCCGCGACAGAAAATCGCGATACCGCAATCGATTGGCTAGGTTGGCAGGAGATTGACGGCGTTCTTAGCGATATCCATCTCACCGGTCGCGATCGCGCCGACGGCCTGGAAATCGCATTCGCTGCCTGGAAGATCGGAGTGCCGGTTTTGTTGATTACCGGCCTCCCCACTGACGATATCTCCAACGATCCTCGCCTCGCGAAGATCGCTGGACTGGTTCGCAAGCCCGTATCGCTGGCTGCGCTTCACGCTCTCGTGGAATCAATGTTGCGCAAGGCTGCCCACGATGAGGCTACGCCCGACCAGACGGAAATACGGGAATTGCTACGAACGTACGCGCCGTGGCTGCTGGCCGCCCCAGGGCCTCCGCAGTCATAGCCGCACGAGTCATGCTCTCCCCCAGCATGGCTTTCTCGCAAGTGACGTTAGTAAGCTTGCTTTTTTGTAAAAACTGCGCTGTGCAGCGCCGTTAGCCCGAAGTTCAGCCCTCCCCCCTGAGTCCCCTCGACGAGCCCCGGCAAAACCGGGGCTCGTCTGTCATCCTGAGCGGAGTTTGGCGAAGCGAAACGGAGTCGAAGGACCCCTGCCCTCTCACAAATCTCTCCCTCTGCGCGCCCTCAATTTTGCCCCCCTCAAATTTTTACAAAGAACCCTTTCCATAACTTGACTCGCCCACTCATTCTTGGAATAATTATTCCAGTGAATGCATATTTATGCATATTGAATTTATGCATATTGAAGAGGATCGATGTCTAAGCTCTCCCGGCACGCCGCAATTCGCGACGCCATCACCAGCCATCCTGTGCAGAACCAGGATGAGCTGCGCCGGCTGCTGTTCAAGCGCGGACATCGTGTAACCCAGGCCACCCTCTCTCGCGACATTCACGAACTCGGCCTCGTCAAAACCGGTGAGGGCTACCAGTTCCCATCTTCCGAAGATGACTCCAATGCTGCCTGGCTTCCCTCCGTCGAGCGTCTCATCCGCGAGTTCGTATACGACGTGAAGATCGCGCAGAACACCGTCGTAGTGAAGACCAGTGCCGGCAGCGCCCAGCCCGTGGCCGCAGCGCTCGACGCCGAAGGCTGGCCCGAAGTCGTGGGCACCGTCGGTGGCGACGACACCATCTTCGTCGTCACCCCAAGCAACAAGGACGCCGAAAAGCTCCAGTCCCGCATCAAGGAGCTCATCGCCTAAATGTCCGCTGCTGTCCAGTCCGCCGTTCTCGGCGCTACCGGCTATTCCGGCTATGAGTTGACCAAGCGGTTGCTCGCGCATCCGTCCGTCAAGCAGCCTGCGCTCTTCCGCGTGAATCCCGATCCCACGCAGTCGCCGAACCTTGCCGACTGGTACCCGCAGCTCTCCGGCAACGGCTACGGCCAGCTCGTGATGGACGCATTCTCGTGGGACGCACTCAAGGCCAAAGGCACGGACGTCATCTTCTTCTGCACCCCGCACGAAGTCTCCCGCGAACTCGCGATCGAAGCGGGCGACCGCGGCTTTCGCGTCGTGGACCTCAGCGGCGCGTGGCGTTTGAAGGAAGCAACTAACCGTGCCGTGTACAAGTTCGAAGATCATGACCCGGCTCAAGCAGCCCTGCTCGACCAGCAGGCCGTCTACGGCAGCCCCGAATTGCATAAATATGCAATCGAAAAAGCAGAGCTCGTCGCCAACCCTGGCTGCTATGCGACCTCGATCATCCTCGCTCTTGCGGCCTGGACCAACGACGGCTTGATCGACCTCGAATTCGGAGTAATCTGCGACTCCAAGTCCGGCGTCAGTGGCGCCGGCAAGGCACCGAGTCCGACGACTCACTTCGTAGAAGTCGCCGACAGCCTCTCCGCCTACAGCGTTTTCGGCCATCGCCACACCGGAGAAATGCTCGAGCAGCTCGGTCTCGAAGCTTCGCAGCTTCAGTTCACGCCGCACTTGCTGCCGATTCCGCGCGGCATTCTCTCGACGATCTACGTTCGCCCGAAGACTGGCGTTACCGCCGAGGTCCTCGAGTACAGCCTGAAAGAATTCGCCGTCGGTAAGCCCTTCGTGCGCGTCTTCGCGCCCGGCAAGCTGCCGCAGATCAAGTACTCGCTGCACACCAACTACTGCGATATCGGCTTCCAGCTCTCGCCCGACGGCTCGCGCGCAGTCCTCGTCTCTTGTCTTGACAACCTAGTCAAAGGCGCAGCCGGACAGGCGATCCAGAACATGAACCTGATGTTCGGCTTCGACGAACGAGAGGGCCTGCAATGAAGATCGTCCTAAAAATCGGCGGCGCCGCCCTCGAAAACAAAGATCTCGTTGGGCAGTTCTGCACCACGGTCGCCTCGCTCGCGAAAGATGGCCATCACGTCCTCGTCGTGCATGGCGGCGGCGCAGCCCTCAGCCGAACTCTCAAGGAACTCGGCATCGAGCCCAAGTTCCTCAACGGCCTCCGCGTCACCGACGCCCGTACCCGCGACGTCGCTCTCATGGTTCTCGGCGGCCTGCTCAACAAGCAGCTTGCAGCAGCGATCGGCGCTGTCGGCCAGCCCGCCATCGGGCTCTGCGGCAGCGATCTTCATCTCTGCGTCGCCCGCAAGAAGCCACTCGCGGAAGATCTTGGTTTCGTCGGCGAAATCGCCAGCGTGAACGAAGAAGCCATCGCGCACCTCTGGGCAAACAACGCCGTGCCTGTCGTAGCCAGCCTCGCGCAGGGCGCCGACGGCGAGTTCTACAACATCAACGCCGACGAGATGGCTTCGGCCCTTGCCGCTGCCTGCATTGCGGACACATTAATTTTTCTCACCGACGTGCCTGGAGTGAAAGATGCGAACGGAGATGTGCTCAACCGTCTCGGCCTCGATCGCATCGAATCTCTTATCGCCAACGGAATCGTGAGCGGCGGCATGTTGCCGAAGCTCGAAGCCTGTAAACGCGCCCTCCAAGCCGGAGTCGGTAGCGTACGAATTTTGCCCGCGACGAAAGCAGAAGCCCTGCCGTCGCTCTTCGAATCACCCATAGCCTTCGGCACCGAACTGGTGGCCACTGTATGAGTTCTGTATCAGGGCAGCGCTTTAGCGCTGCCGAACGAGCACGCTTTGTATCAGGGCAGCGCTTTAGCGCTGCCGAAACAAGCTTCATTCGTTTTTGGGCTTTAGCCCCTGCACCACTGAATCAGCTGTAAAGGAGCAACCATGACAACCCTACCGATGGCGCACATCACGCCCCGCAAGGTCACTTCGGTCAAGAACACCAACGACCGCGACCTCGTCTCCATCACCGACTTCACGCCCGAGGAGATCACCTCTGCACTCGATCTCGCCTCCGCGATGAAGGTCCACCCTGCGGACTTCCGCGGCGCGCTCGCCGGCAAGCAAGTCGTCATGTTCTTCGAGAAACCGTCGCTCCGTACCCGCATCACCTTCGAGTCCGGCATCAGCTCTCTCGGCGGCGTCTCCTTCTTCGTGGACCAGGGCGCCTCGCGCCTCGGTGCGCGCGAACCGCTCAGCGACATCGCGCACAACCTCGAGCGCTGGGTCGATGGCATCGTTCTGCGCACCTTCGCGCACGATACCTGCTCCGTCATGGCCGAGCACTCATCGATCCCCGTGATCAACGCGCTCAGCGACCACGAGCATCCCTGCCAGGCGCTCGCCGACGTCCTCACCTTGAAGGAACACTTCGGCTCGCTGCGCAAACTGAAGGTCGCCTTCGTCGGCGACGGCAACAACGTGGCGCACTCGCTCATGCTCGCCTGCGCCAGCGTCGGTGCCAACCTCACCGTCGGCACGCCGAAGGGCTATGAGCCCAGCGTGCAAGTCCTCAAGCAGGCGCAGAAAATTGCCAAGTCCACCGGCGCCACGATCGACGTCACCACCGACGCCGTCGCTGCCGTCACCGGCGCGCAAGCTATCTACACCGATGTCTGGGCCAGCATGGGTCAGGAATCCGAAGCTGCCGAGCGGCAGCAGATATTCCTGCCCTTCCAGGTCAATGCCAAGCTCATGTCGCAGGCCGCGAAGAAGGCGAAATTCATGCACTGCCTGCCCGCGCACCGTGGCGACGAAGTCACCGCCGACGTGATAGATTCTCCAAGCTCCGTAGTCTTCGACCAGGCCGAAAACCGGCTCCATGCTCAGAAGGCCATCTTATTAATGTTGCTCGGTGGCGGAACCGCTCACCGCTTCCCCTCAAGGAGTGCCCATGCGTGAAAAAATCGTTCTTGCTTATTCCGGAGGCCTTGATACCTCCATCATCATTCCTTGGCTGAAGGAAAACTATAGCTGCGACGTCATTGCCATGGTTGGTGACGTCGGACAGGGCGACGACATCGATGCCGTCGTAGCGAAGGCTCATAAAACGGGCGCTTCCAAAGTCATCGTAAAGGACCTCCGCGAGGAGTTCCTCACCCAGTACGTCTATCCCGCGATCTCCACCGGCGCGGTCTACGAGCACAAGTATCTGCTCGGAACTTCGCTCGCACGTCCGCCGATCGCGAAGGCGCAAGTCGAAGTCGCACTCGCCGAAGGCGCCACTGCGGTCTCGCACGGCTGCACTGGCAAGGGCAACGACCAGGTCCGCTTCGAACATGCCTTCCAGGCGCTCGCGCCGGAACTCAAGATCATCGCTCCCTGGCGCGAATGGACGCTGAAGTCCCGCGAAGATTGTCTCGACTACGCCGAAGCCCATGGCATCTCCGTTGCGCAGAGCCGCGAGAAGATCCACTCCCGCGATCGCAACTTGCTGCACGTTAGCCACGAGGGCGGGGAACTCGAAGATCCCAACAACGCTCCACTCGATACCACTTGGACGTGGACCAAGTCCCCGCAGGAAGCGCCCGATCGCGTCGAAGAAGTCACCATCGGATTCGAAGGCGGCGTGCCGGTTTCCATCAACGGCATGAAGCTCGAACCGCTCGCGCTCATCGAGTTGCTCAATGAAATTGGCGCGCGCAACGCCATCGGCCGCATCGATCTCGTCGAGAACCGCTTCGTCGGCATCAAGTCGCGTGGCTGCTATGAGACCCCCGGCGGATCTCTGCTGCTCGCCGCGCATCGCGAACTCGAGGCCCTCTGTCTCGATCGCGACACCCTGCACTACAAGCAGGAAGTCGCGCTCAAGTGGGCGGAACTCGTGTACTTCGGCCTCTGGTTCACGCCGCTGCGCGAATCGCTCGACGCTTTCGTCGCGAGCACGCAGAAGAACATTGCCGGCGCCGTGAAGCTCGCCCTCTACAAGGGCAACATCGCCGTAGCCGGGCGCACCTCGCCCAAATCGCTCTATCGTCCCGACATCGCCAGCTTCACCATGGGTGCGGGCTACGACCAGAAGGACGCCGAAGGCTTCATCCGCATTCTCGGACTGCCCGCGCGTTCGCGTGCGCTCATCGAGAACGCCGGCAAAGAAAAGGTGTCGAAATGAAGATGTGGTCCGGGCGCTTCTCTCAGTCTCTCGACCCCGAGTTCGAGAGCTGGCAGAGATCGCTGCCCTTCGACAAAAAACTGCTGAGGCATGAGGTCGCCGCCAGTGGCGCCCATGCCACAGCCTTGGCCAAGGCCGGCGTGTTGAGCAGCGAAGAACTCGCGCTCATCAAGTCCGGCCTCGCGCAGATCGCCCGCGACGGCGCGCCCGATGCCGACGATCCCAGCATTGAAGATGTGCATCACTTTGTCGAATCGCGTCTCATTGAGATCGCCGGCGAAGTCGGCCGCAAGCTCCACACCGGACGCAGCCGCAACGAGCAGATCGCCACTGACCTGCGCCTCTACGTGCGCGAACAGATCGATGAAACCACTCTTCTTATCGCCGACGTCATCGCCGCTCTCATCGAGCGCGCTGAATCTGTTGGTGAAGCCGCCATGCCGTCGTACACGCATCTCCAGCGCGCCGAGCCCGTGCTGATCGCGCACTGGCTGCTCGCTTACGCGGAAATGTTCTTCCGCGACATCACCCGTCTCGCCGATTGCCGCAAGCGCGCCAACCTCTGCCCGCTCGGCTCCGCTGCTGTCGCTGGAACCTTCGTCGCCCTCGATCGTGGTTACATCGCCACGCTCCTCGGTTTCGACGCTCCCACCGCCAACTCCATAGACGCCACCAGCGATCGCGACTTCGCCATCGAATTCGTGCAATCGCTCAGCGTCATCGGCCTGCACCTCAGCCGCATGGCCGAAGAGATGATCCTCTTCGCCACCACCGAATTCGGTTTCCTCCAGTTGCCGGAACAGTTCGCCACCGGCAGCAGCGCCATGCCGCAGAAGAAGAACCCGGATTCTCTCGAACTCGTCCGCGGCAAGTCTGCAGCACTCTTAGCGCACGCCATGCAGTTGGCGGTCACGCTCAAAGCTCTTCCGCTTGCCTATAACAAGGACATGCAGGAGACTCAGCAGCCCGTCTTCGCCAGCGCCGAAGAGTGCATTGCCATGTTGCGCATCACCGCCGGCTTCCTCCGCGCCGTAAAGTTCAACACGGCTGTCATGCACACCGCTGCCAGTACCGGCTACATGAACGCCATGGCTGCCGCGGGATACCTCGTGCAGCAGGGAATTCCATTCCGCCGCGCCCACGAACTCATTGGCGCCGCGGTGAAGCTCGCCGTCGAAAAACACTGCGAACTCCACGACCTCAGCGCCGACGATCTACGCAACCTCGGCATCGCCGCGGACGACAGCTTCTACGCCGCTCTGCAACTACCCGCCGTGCTCGCCCAGAAGAATGTCGCTGGCGGCACCGCTCCCAATCAGGTATCGACGGCCCTCAAGGCTGCAAAGAAAAAGCTCATTGCTATTGGGGAGGTGCAACATGTCAGTGCGTAACGCCGTTCTTCGCGATGCCGCCCGCATCGACGAACTCATTCGCGCTCACACGTCCGATGGCACCCTGCTGCCGCGCACGATGACCGAGATCTGCGCCGACATCCGTGACTTCGTCGTCGCCGAGATCGATGGCAAAATTGTCGGCTGCGGCGCGCTACACCTCTACGGCATGCACCTCGCCGAGATCCGCTCAATCAACATCCTCAATGAGTATCGTGGTCGCAAACTGGGCGTCGAAATCGTCAACGCGCTCCTCGAAGAAGCCAAGCACCACGACGTCACCTGCGTCTGCCTCTTCACCCGCGTGCCCGAATTTTTCGGAAGCCTCGGTTTCAAGGAAGCCGATCGCGACCGCCTTCCCGACAAGGTCTACAAAGACTGCATGCGCTGCCCAAGAAACCAGGCCTGCGATGAAATCGCCATGTACCGCGGCAAGCTCCCCAAGCTAACCAATATGCCCAAAGGCTACCGCCCCAGTGACATAGTCCGCCTGGTCACCATCGCTCACTAGCTCTCACAAGGGTGCCCCGTTCTTATCGCGAAGCGATAGGGCGGGGTCTTTGCTTTTGATTTTGTTTTTGGATTTCTGTCATCCTGAGCGGAGCGCACGCAGTGCGCGCAGTCGAACGACCCCTATCGCCCCACGACTCTTTCCCACATGACGTGTGTTCTACCCACGTTGCTGTTTCTAAGCACGCATTCTGCTGTGTATCAGGGCATCGCTTCAGCGATGCCGAAAAAAGCCCTCAAAGGAAATGGGCTTTCGCCCCTGTCGCCTCACGACTCTTTCCCACATGCCGTGCGTTCTATCCACGTTGCTGTTTCTAAACACGCTTCCTGCTGTGTATCAGGGCATCGCTTCAGCGATGCCGAAAAGAGCCCTCAAAGGAATGGGCTTCAGCCCCTGCTATCGGAACCCATCCACCAGCGTAATATGGCTCCCCGCCTCAACCCGATCGTTGTACAAGAGCGTCTTCCCATCCGGCGTAACCGATAGCCCCGAAAACGGCGGCAGCCCTCGTTCAAGTACATGCACGCGAGTCGGATGCGTCCCATCCAATTCGGCGAACTCAATCGACATCTTCCCGCCGGTCTCGTTCAGGTAATAAATTCCATTCGGGGTCAGCGACCAATATCCCCAGTACGCTTCCGGCGGCTGATTCATGATCTTCTGTTCGTCGCCACCGCTTACCGGCATCCGGAACAGTCCCACCGCGTCCGGCTTCGCGAAGTACAGCCACTTGCCGTCGAAGGATTCCTGCCCAACGAATCCGCCATGCTTCGTAACCTGTTGCGGAGTTCCGCCTTCGCTCGGCGCCTTCCAAATTTGCCAAGCCCCGCCGCGGTTCGACGCAAAATAAACCCACTTTCCATCGCTCGACCAATTCGGCAGAATGTCGTTGAAATCCCCGTCCGTCACGGCTTTCGGCTGCCCGCCATCCAATCGCAGCGCATAGATGTGCGAACGTCCCTCCGGCCGCGCGTCGAAGGCCAACTGCTTTCCATCCGGCGACCACGAAGGGCTCCCCGTCAGCGACTTCTCAAACGAAGTCACCCGCTCCGGATTTTTCCCATCGCTGCCCGCAACCCAAACTTCCTGCGTCCCCGATCGCCACGACTGGAACGCCACGCGACTTCCATCCGGCGAAAGCTTCGGCGCAGAATCCTGCTGCGTCGAACTCAAGATCGTCGTCGCCGCGCTCTTTGGTGCTTTCAAATCCAGGCGGTGGATCCCGTAAATCGAACTCCCCTGCGTGTAAGCCAAGTGATCGCCATTCCGTGAAACGCTAGGCCCGAATGCATCTTCTGTGCCCACGCCAATGCGCTCGGCCGTGCCGCCTGTCGCCGGAATCCGCCATAGCGAAAACTTTCCCGCACGGTTCGACGAGTACACAATCGACTTCCCATCCGCCGCCCAACTGATGCTCGCCATCATGCGGCCATCGTTCGTCAGTCGCGTTGGTTCGCCGCCCGCCGCATCCATCACGTACAGGTCCTGTACCCATCCCTCAGACCCGCGGACGAACGCAATCTTCTTTCCATCTGGTGAGAACGCCGGCCCGCTGTCGCCGTCCCACAACTTCGGTGGTGACGTAATCGCCTTTGCCGTCCCCGTTTCCAGATCCAGTTCGAAAATCGAGCTTGGCGAGTTCGCACTCTTCCCATCGGAGAAGATCAGCCGTTTTCCATCCGGCGACCACGAGAGCGCATTGCGCTCCCACTCCACGATCCCCGTCGGCGTAAAAACCTTGTGCTCCGCCCCACCCAGCGCCGGCACCATAAAGATGCCGCGGTCCGTGTCCGTATATCTTAGGAACGCAATGGACCGTCCATCCGGCGACCACGTCGGGCTGTAATCCTGCCCGGCGTCGTGCGTAAGCTGCAGCGGTGTCTCCGACCCGATGATCTTTACGTAGATGTTCCGGTTCTCTCCGCCCTCGCCATTCCACACGAACGCCACTTGGTTCCCATCCGGCGAAAACGCCGGTTGCGTCTGCGATCCCGGATACGACGTGAAGGGAATCGTCCTGTAGCTCTCCTCCGGCCCCGGTTGGGCTACCGGCGGACGAGTAGCTCGTATCGCGAAGTAAACCACGGCAATCGCCAATACGCCGACCGCAACAATCCACGGCGCCAGGTTCTTCCGCGGCGTCTCAGCGGTCTTCAGAGGAGGCGTCTCCACCGTCGCCGCCTCAACCGTTGCCGTCGACCCATTCGACGACCCATTCTTTGGAGGCGCGGCCTTGTCGAACACCACCGGCGCAATCAGCCGGTAGCCCGATTTCGGGATCGTCTGGATGATCTTCGGCGCGCGCGCATCGTCGTCCAGCACTCGCCGGATCTCCGAGATGCAACGCGTCAACACGTCGTCGCTGACGAACGTGTCCGACCAAACTGCGTGGATCAGATGTTCCTTGGAGAGAACTTCATCCGAGTGTGCGGCCAACTCCACCAGGACTTGCATCACCTTCGGTTCAAGATGGAAGGAGTGGTTCTGACGCCTTACTTGGTTGATCTGAGGCTCGACCTCCCAATCTGCGATATGGAACGAGCCCTTCACCTACGCCGCCTCACAGAGTTCCTCAAAGCCGATTATACCTAGATTTTTCGCGGGTTTGCGCCCCATGTTACAGCCCGTTGTAACGTCCCGAAACTCCACCCTCAGAACTTCCTCAGCAAAATATTGGGAGTTCAAGAAGACGTTCACTACCTATTAACCCTACGCTCCGATTCAGGTTTTCTCCTGCCATCGGTTCTTCGCGAGTGTTTTCGCCCGGGAATCCGCCCGCAGGCCAAACCTAATGGTTCTTCGGGATCAGGCCGATGTTTGTAATCGGTCGCCCCGCAAGTGCGCACATTAACGTAAACGACTGTAAACCGAGCTTCAGTGTCCACTTGCGAACCACGTCACCCGCGATCGGCAATAAAGCCCTTCGCGTATAAGCTCCAACTACTTCGGGAGATAACTGCATGTTGCGTCTAAGAGCGTCGAGGTCGCCTCTTGGCCGACGCCGTGGCCCCTGGGCCAAGGCATCTAGCCTAATTCTTCTCATCACCGTTCTAACTTTCCTTTCCACCCTCTCCTTCGCCCAAGTCACTTCCGGCACCATGTTCGGAGATGTCACAGACCCCAGCGGCGCGGTGATTCCCGGCGCAAAGGTGACCGCGCACGCCGACTCGATCGGCGTCACCCGTACGGTTACGGCTTCCGGCACCGGCGAGTTCGTCATTCCGAACCTTCCGCCTGCCACATACACCGTCACTGTGGAGTCCAAGGGTTTCAAGGCCCTTAAGAAGGAAGGCGTCATCCTCAATGCGGCTGACAAGTTAAACGCCGGCCAGTTCGCCCTTCCTGTCGGCACCACCGATAGTCAAGTTACTGTTACCGCCGACGCCGCACAGCTCCAGCTGCAGAGCAACTCCGGCGAGCGCTCCGATATCATCACCAGCAAGCAGCTCAATGAAGTCGCACTCAACGGGCGCAACGTCCTCGACTACATGAAGCTCGTCCCCGGCGTTTCCGGCATGTATGACGGTCACGCCTCCGGCACCGGCGGTAACGACGCCTTCAACATCAACGGCACCCGCGCCAATCAGCACGAGTACACGATTGACGGCGCTTCTAACGTGGATACCGGCAACAACGGTGGCACCCACATCACTATCAATCCCGACGCCATCGAGGAAGTGAAAGTCCTTACCTCGAACTACCAGGCCGAATACGGCAAAGCCGCCGGCGGACAAATTGCCCTTACCACCAAGTCCGGGACCAACGATTGGCATGGCAATGGCCGCTTCTACCATCGTCACGAAGGCCTGAACGCCAACGAATATTTCAACAAGCAAGCCGAACTCGCCGCAGGAAGCGATAACGAACCAGCCAAGTATCGCTACAACTACGTGGGCTACTCCATCGGCGGCCCGGTCCTCAAGAACAAACTGTTCTTCTTCTGGAACCAGGAGTACTACCGCCAGTACGTTCCCCTTGGCAACACCATCCAGGCTTACGTCCCAACTGCCCTCGAACGGCAGGGCGACTTCTCACAATCGGTTCGACCCGGAACGGATGCCAGCGGCAACGCCATCTCCGTTCCCGTGGAGATCTCGGGGCCCGGCATCGTCGGCAACAAGATCAATCGCGATGCCCTTACGCCCGCCCAGCAGTCCACCTTCGACAACATGCAGAAGATCCTGAACCTGTACCCGATGCCCAACGTCCCTGGCTTTGCCGTAAATGGGCAGCAGTACAACTATTCGACCCTGCCCTCCGCGCCCGATCCGCGCCGCGAAGACATCCTTCGTATCGATTGGCAGATCAACAATGCGAACCGCATTTATGGTCGCTGGGCACACAATGCCGACACCATGACCGCGCCTTATACGCCGTTCCCCGGCCCGTTCGGTATCTTCGCCTGCTCGGCTCCAGAGTTTAACGGCGGATGCACCCAGAAGCACCCCGGCTGGAACTTCTCCGTCAACCTCGTTAGCACCATCACCCCGACCGTGTTGAACGAGTTCTCCATCGGTCCCAGCCACACTCTCTCGCTGGCGGAATCCAACGGCGGTATTTCTTCCTCGGCGCTTGGCGTCAACCTTCCGGTTCTCTATCCGGGACTCACCGACACCATTCCTGACGTCGCCTTCAACGGTATGAACAACGTGGCGTTCTCCAATCCTTATCTCGGCGCCACCCCGTGGAAACAGGCGAATACGACGATCAACGTCAACGACAACCTGACTTGGTCCTACAAGAACCATACGTTTAAGACCGGCGTCTTCTACCAGCGGAACCGCAAAGACCAGATTGCCTGGGGAAACATCAACGGACAATTCGGCTTCGATTCCGGCCAGACCGCACCTTCGGGTTGCGACAGTAATTCACTTCAATGCGGCGACCCGATCGCCAGCGCATTGCTCGGTCAATTCCAGAGCTTTAGCCAATCCACCGCCCGTCCCGTCGGCAAGTTCCGCTACGACCAATGGGAACTTTACGTTCAGGACACCTGGAAACTCACACCAACCTTCACCCTCGACTACGGCATGCGTTTCGCTTACATCCCGCCGCAGTACGACGCCAATATGCAGATCGCCCTGTTTGATCCCAACGCCTACAATCCCGCCAACGCTGTCGAGTTGGACGGCGGCGGCAACATCATGCCCGGTACGGGCGATGTGTACAACGGCATGCGGTTCACCAAAATGGGCGACCTCCCGGCTGGCGGTTGGGGATCGCGCGGCTTCATGCCTGAACCGCGCATCGGTTTCGCGTGGGATCCGTTCTCTAACCACAAGACGGTCCTTCGCGGCGGCTTCGGCATGATGCACGACCGCGTTCAAGGCAACCTCATCTTCAACCCAGTCTTTAATAATCCGGTCACTGTCAGAACCGCATCCTTGGGTTCCGGAAGCATTGAGCAGTTCGGCGGAGCGCCCGGCTTTGGCAATGGAGTTCTCGGTGGCGTGATCGGCGCCGATCTCTCCGGCAAGGTACCCACCGTCTACAGCTTTAGCCTCGGCGTCCAGCGCGAGATTGGGTGGGGCTCCACCATTGACGTCGCCTATGTCGGTTCTCTGTCTCGTCACCTCGTTACCTCGCACGACATCAATGCAGTGCCCTACGGCGCAGCGTTCGAACGCCAGAACCAGGACCCCAACTGCGATCTGAGTTATGAAGGCGGGCCGAACTTTGGCGGTACCGTGCCGAATGTGGAACCCAACCTCAATCCGATTTATACCGCAGCCGGTCTGAGTTTTAGCGGTCTCTGCGCCTATGGTCATCCCGGCTATACCGACGCGTTCCTGGTTCCCTACCGAGGCTATGGCCAGATCGCCTACCTCGATTGGGGTGGAACGTCTAACTACAACTCGCTCCAAGTCTCATTCCAGAAACGCTACGGCAAAGGACTCACCTTCGGCGCCGTCTATACCTACTCAAAGAGCCTTGGCACTGCTAACTCCGACCAGGATACGCAAGACGCCTTTAATGCCTTGGTCGATTACCGTGCTTTGAGCTGGGACCGTACCCATGTGTTCGCCGCGAACTATGTGTACGACATCCCGGGCCTTGCCAAGCATTTCAACGCACCCAAATGGGTCGGCTATATCACCGACAACTACCAGTTGAGCGGAGTTACCAACTTCCAGACCGGTACCCCTGTTGATATGGGAAACAACTGGTCTTGGGAGCACGGTGCTCTGACTGGCGGCAACATGTGGGGTGCAACCCAGTACTACTACACCCTCGACAGCTCCGGGAATCCGGTGCTGCCCGGCATCGGTCCGCCACCGCGTGGCTCACGCGACCAGATCCGCTACGGCGGCTTGCAGAACTGGGATATGTCGCTCTTCAAGAACATCCCGTTCCATGAGCGCTACAACATTCAACTTCGTCTCGAAGCCTTCAACGTGTTCAACCACACGAACTTCAGCGCCGCGCACTGGACGATCAACACCAATGGTCCGTGGGAGTATTCACCCAACGACGCGTTGTCCATAACCCAGGGTTCTGATTGGGGAACACCCCAGAGCACATATGGCACTGGCCCCAGCGGCTTCCGTGTAGTCCAACTCGGCGCCCGCTTTAGCTTCTAACCTCCACTAGCACCGCACAGACCCGTGGTTTCTTTCACGGGTCTGTGCGAAATTTTTCCCGACATGACACGCCTCACTTTCATACTCGCCCTACTTGTGTCTCTCTCTGCCGTGCACGCGCAGCAGGTGTCCGTCATTGAAACTGACGCCGACCTCCATACGCCCATGCAGGCGAAACCCGCACTCAAATTTTCACCGGGCCCAAGTTCCTCCAGCACAACCCTCACGGTGAGTGCCGCGAAGAAGTATCAGACCATCGATGGCTTCGGCGCGTCGCTCACCGATTCTTCCGCCTGGCTCCTCTACACCAAGCTCACGCCTGAACAGCGCAAGCAGACCATGACCGACCTCTTCGATCCGAAGCAGGGAATCGGCCTCAACTTCGTGCGCCAGCCCATGGGCGCCTCCGATCTCGCGCTCACGAAATACTCGTACGACGATCTTCCCCGGGGCCAGACCGACCCGTCGCTCGCGCACTTCTCCATCGCGCACGACGAGCCCTACATCCTCCCGACGTTGCGCGAAGCCATCGCCATCAATCCCGAACTAAAAATCATGGCCACGCCCTGGTCTCCGCCCGGATGGATGAAGACCACCGACTCCCTCATCGGTGGCGAACTCCGCAAAGATTCCTACGCCCCGCTCGCGCAATACTTCGTCAAGTTCATCCAGGCCTACGAAAAGGCCGGCGTCCCGATCTACGCGCTCACCATGCAGAACGAGGCCCTCTTCCAGCCCAGGAACTATTCGGGCATGCTCTTTCCCGCCGAAGATCAGCGCAACTTCCTGCGCGATAACCTCGGCCCTGCGCTAGCCGCTGCGACTCTCCATCCCAAGATCATGGTCTACGACCACAACTGGGACCACCCGGAATATCCCGAGACGATCCTTCGCGATCCGGTCGCTGCGAAATACGCTGCCGGCATCGCCTGGCACTGCTACGGTGGTGACGTCTCCACGCAGTCCCGAGTCCACGACGAATTCCCCGACAAGGACGCGTGGGAAACCGAGTGTTCCGGCGGCACCTGGCAGAAAGAAAAGCCGCTCCACGCCGAAGCCTGGCTCATCATCCAGTCCACCCGCCACTGGGCCAAGGCCGTCGAACTTTGGAACATGGCGCTTGACCAGAAGAACGGTCCGTTTGTCGGCGGATGCGATACCTGCCGCGGCGTCGTCACCGTTGACACCAGCAAATCTCCCGCGGTCGTCACCAAGAACGGCGACTACTACGCCCTCGGCCACGCCAGCAAATTCGTTCGCCCCGGCGCGCACCACATCGACACCAACGATCTCGAAAACCAGAAGCTGCTCAACGTCGCATTTCAGAATCCCGACGGCGGCATCGCACTTCTCGTTCTCAACTTCGCCGACGCCGCACAAACATTTTCCGTCGTAGGTTCCGGCAGCTCGTTCATGTACACTCTGCCCGCCGGTTCGCTCGCAACCTTTACCTGGCAGCCCAGCACCGCCACTCCGAACTAATAAGGCCTACTGCATGAATCTCACATTCCTCCGCAAGTTCTCGGCAACGCTTCTCCTCAGCGTTGCCGTTGTCGCTTCAGCGCAGAAGCTTCCGACGAAGCAGGAAGCCGCCGCCCGCGCCGAAAAAATCCTCACGCAAATGACGCTCGAAGAAAAAGTCGCCTACATCGGCGGTGACCGCGACTTCTACATCCGCGCCATCCCGCGCCTCAACGTTCCCGAAATCAAAATGTCCGACGGCCCGCTCGGCACCCGTAACGATGGCAACTCCACCGCCTATCCTGCCGGTATCGCCCTCGCTGCCTCGTGGGACATCAAGCTCGCTCACGAGATGGGAGCCGCTCTCGGTTCGGACTCCCGCGCCCGTGGCGTGAACATCCTCCTCGGCCCCGGACTCAACATCTATCGTGCGCCGATGTGCGGCCGCAACTTCGAGTACTTTGGCGAAGATCCCTACCTCGCCTCGCGCATGGCCGTCGCCGACGTCCAGGGCATCCAGAGCATGGGCGTCATCGCCACCGCCAAGCACTACGCCGCCAACAACCAGGAGTGGGACCGCAACCGCGTCTCCTCCGATGTCGACGAGCGCACATTGCGCGAAATCTACCTCCCCTCCTTCGAGTACGCCGTGAAGGAAGGCCACGCCGGCGCCATCATGGACTCCTACAACCTCGTCAACGGCGTCCACTCCACGCAGAACACCTTCCTCAACATTGACGTTGCCCGCAAAGACTGGAACTTCACCGGCATCATCATGTCCGACTGGGAAGCTACCTACGACGGCGTCGCCGCCGCCAACGGTGGCCTCGATCTCGAAATGCCCAGCGGCAAATTCATGAGCCCCACCACGCTCCTGGCCGCCGTCAAAGATGGCTCCGTCAAAGAATCCGTCATCGACGAAAAAGTTCGCCGCATCCTGCGCACTTCGATCGAGTTCGGCTTCTTCGATCGTCCGCAGAAAACCGCCACCCCATGGAACGATCCAGCCTCGCGTGCCGTCGCCCTCAAAGTCGCGCAGGAAGGCTTCGTCCTCCTCAAAAATCAAGGCGGTGTGCTTCCGCTCGATCGCACGAAATTCAAGAACATCGCTCTCATCGGCCCCAACGCCGGCATTCCCGCCACCGGCGGTGGTGGCAGCTCCAAGATCGATCCTTTCTCCGCTGTCTCTCCGGTTGACGCCGTGAAGAACCTCGTCGGCGATTCCGCTAAGATCGCTTACTATCCCGGCCTCCAACTCATCTCCGACGTTTTCAAGACCACCAGCTTCACCACCACCGCCGACGGCGATACCCACGGCTTAGTTACAGAGTTCTTTAACAACAAAGACCTCACCGGTCCGCCCGCGCTCACCCGTACCGACGAGCACATTGCCTTCAACTGGAGCGGCGGCCCCTACGCGCCCAACGGCCAGCAGGAAAACTTCTCCGCGCGATTCACCGGCTACTACACTCCCGCCGCCGACGGCACCTACACCTTCGCCGTCTCCGGCGATGACGGCTTCCGCCTCTTCGTCGACGACAAACCCGTCATCGAACAATGGGTCTATCAAGGCGAGACCATCGTCACCAAGGCGCTCGATCTCAAAGCTGGCCAGCACTACAAGCTCCGCCTCGAGTACTTCCAGGGCGGCGGCGGTGCCGCTCTCGGCTTCGGCGTCACTGACGGCAAGTCTTCCGCTCTCACCGATGCCGTCAACGCCGCGACAAACGCCGACCTCGTCATCCTCTGCGTCGGCTTCGACGACAAGTCCGAAGGCGAAGGCGCCGACCGTACTTTCGCGCTCCCGCAGCCCCAATACGAACTCATCAAGCAAGTTGAGGCCGCCAACAAGAACACCGTCATGGTCCTCACCGCCGGCGGCAACGTGGACATGGTGCCGTTCATCGACAACACGCCTGCGCTCCTGCACGTCTGGTATCCCGGACAGGAAGGCGCCACCGCCATGGCCCAGGTCCTCTTCGGCGACATCAACCCGAGCGGCAAACTCCCCGCCTCGTTCGAGCGCCGTTGGGAAGACAACGCCACCTACAACAGCTACTACGACCCCGATAAGACGCTCCACGTGAAGTACACCGAAGGCATCTTCGTCGGCTACCGCCACTTCGACAAAGACAACGTCAAGCCGATGTTCCCCTTCGGCTACGGCCTCAGCTACACCACCTTCCAATACGGCGGCCTCAAGATCGGCGCACCTTCCGCCGACAGCACCGTCCCCGTCACCTTTACCGTGAAGAACACCGGCAAGCGCGCCGGCGCCGAGATCGCCGAAGTCTACGTCGGCGAGAAAAATCCCAAAGTTCCGCGCCCCGTGAAAGAACTCAAAGGCTTCGCCCGCGTCGAACTCAAACCCGGCGAATCCCGCAGCATCACCGTCAACCTCGACCGCCGCGCCTTCTCCTGGTACGACGCCAACTCGCACCAGTGGACCGCCGATACCGGCAACTACGACATCCTCATAGGCAGCAGCAGCGCCAAGATCGAACTAACCGGCAACGTCGCCCTGCGATAAACGTGGGTGCCCCACCCTTCCCGAAGGGAGGGTGGGGATTTTACGAAATCGCGTGTTGTATCCTCTCTCCCATGTTCCGCTCTCTTCTCGCAACGCTCATTCTCTCCACTCTTGCTCTCGCGCAATCCCCACAACTTCACACCCGCGACCTCCTCTGGCAGAAAATGACTGCCGACGTCACCGCCGTCCAACAGCACTTCGACGGCGTCATGGGCATCACCATCCGCGACCTCACCGACAACCGCGAATTCACCCTCAACCCCGACGACATCTTTCCCACCGCCTCGTCCATCAAGCTCCCGCTGCTCGTCGAACTCTGGCGTCAATCGCAAACCGGCACCGGCCAAAAGCTCACCGACCTCTACACTTTTCGCAAAGAAGACGTCGTTCCCGACAGCGCCATCATGGAGAACCTCACCCCCGGCGTCTCGAAGGTCACCAACCGCGATCTCGCCGGCATGGTCGTCGCCGTCTCCGACAACTCTGCCACCAACGTCCTCATCGACCGCGTCGGCTTCGACAACGTGAACAAGATGCTCGACGCCCAAGGCCTGCATAAAACGCGCCTCCGCCGCCATATGATGGACCTCGCCGCCGCCAAGGCCGGCAACGAAAATGTCTCCACCCCGCACGAGATGACGCAGCTCCTCGAAGCCGTCTATCGCGGCAAGATACTCAACCCCCAGATGTCCGAAGATTTCTGGAACCTGATGTGCACAAAAAAAGAGAGCCCGCTCCCGCGGCTGCTCCCTGAAGATCTCCGCATTGCCAATAAGCCCGGCGAACTCGACGGCGTCCGCACCGACTCCGGCCTGGTGTTCCTGAAAAACCGTCCGTACGTAATCAGCGTCATGACCACCTACGCCGCCAACGAACGCGAAGCCTCCGCTGCCATCGCGCAAATCTCGCTAATCGCCTACAACTACTTCCACGCCGTCTCCATCAGCAGCGACTACGGCCGCAAAATGGAATGACTTCGAGGTGTTAGGTCTTAGGTGATTAGGATTTAGGTGCAGCAGGCTCAGCAAGAGGCTTTCATTTTTAACCTAACTCCCAAAAACCTAACTCCTAAAGCCCGCTCTTCAGTGCTTTCCCCCAATCATCGCTAAAATCAAAATCACGAAAATGATAAAGATCACCAACATCGCAATCTTCACCGCGCTGTACGGCCGATCTCCCTGCACCTCGCCCGTCGCCGCATTCACCACCACCTGGTACACCTTGTTCTGGAAGCGATAAGCCCCAATCCACACCGGCAGCAACAAATGTCGGAACCCGACATTCGAGTACGTCGAGTCCACCGACGAAATCCGCTGCTCATCGCCGCCAATGTCCCGCCGGATCGCCTGCTCGATCCCGTTGGCCATCACCTGTTTCGCCTCGGTGTAGCCGTCTGCCAATTGCACCTGGTAGCGTTGCGCCTTGAAGCCCGCTAAATACGCGGGTTCGAAGGCCTGTAACGCTTCCAGCCCCCACGGTTCGAGCGCATCCAGCTTCTTTTCCTGCACCGAGCGCGACGCGGCGATCAGCACGTCATGGAAATTCACGTTCACATGACCGGAGCACGGCCACCAGTCCGTCACAGTGCGCGACCGGGTCTGCCGGTTGCCTGAACTGTCGGTATAGCTCTCCGTCTCGGTGCGGTTGATGCCTCGCTCTCCGGTGTAATTGCTGGCGGTGTCCGCGTCGTAGCTCCAGAACGGCAGGTACACGCCGTTGATGCCTTCCTGCCGCGCCATCGTCTTCAGCGCGTTGGGCGCGAACCAGCGCGAGCTCAGCCACTGCTTCACCTCGCCCTGCGCCTGCTGCTTCACGATCTTTGCCGGAAGCACGCCATCCGGTGCCAGCAGCGGGTCCGCGGCCTTCGCCTGTGCCACAATTGCCGATCCGCAGAACGGACAAACCCCTGCCACCTCCGGCGGCTGGAACGTCACCGAACTGCCGCAGGCCGCGCAATGCACTTCCAGCGCCTGTGGCGCGAGCTGCGTCAGCTGCCCGTCGTGCGCCTTCGCCAGGAACTCTTCCAGCGGATGGCAATCCAGGTGCCCCGGTGATGGCGACGCTACCGCCGATGTCGTTTGCTTCAATGCCGGCACCGCCGAGGTGGTTCCGCAGAACGGACACTTCATCATCCCCGACGCGGGGTCGAACTTCATGTCCGCCGAACAGCCGGGGCAGGGAAAATGCGCATTCTTCGGGTCGCCAGGAGTGCTGGGAGTTGTCGCCATCAAGCCGCCTTTTAGAAATTCGCAGTAACTTTAGCAGACTGCGCCAACCGCTCGCAGTAGCCAACACGTGTGCTATCCATCGCATTTCCCACCCCAAAACGAAAGCCCCACCGGCGCTCTTGCCGAGTGGGGCTCCAATAAGTCAGGAGGATTTATTTATCCTCCTATTCTTAGAATATCAAATCGCAGGGGTAAAAGTTGCAATTTGTGACAAGCTCGATGTTCTCTCGAATCATCGCGTTACGAGCAAAATCCCACCTTCGTGGCTCTTGACTCCACGAAAGATACCTTCGCGATTGTGACAACGGGCGCGATCTCGATTTCGACGTCTAACCCTCTGCGTGAGCGCTATTTACGCCAGATAAACCGGTCTTCCGCCCACAATCGTCGCCATCACCTTGCCCATGAAGTCCCAGCCGTCGAACGGTGTGTTCTTCGATTTCGAGTGGCCCTTCGCCGCCTCGAACTTCCACTTCATCTTCGGATCGAAGACCACGACGTCGGCATGCGAACCAACCGCCAGCGAGCCGCGATGCATGAGTTGGAAAAGCCGCGCCGGACTGGTGCTCATCAGTTGCACGATCCGCGTGAGCGGAATTTCGAAGTGCTTGTGCAACACGGTAATCGCCAGCGGCAGCGCCGTCTCGAGGCCGATAATGCCGAAGGGCGCGCGGTCGAATTCCTGTTCTTTCTCGTGATACGCGTGCGGTGCATGGTCGGTGGCAATGCAATCGAGCGTGCCGTCTTTCAGGCCGGCAATCATCGCGTCGCGGTCCGGGTTCGCGCGTAGCGGCGGATTCATCTTGTATGCCGTGTCGTAGTGGCCAATGTTTTCGTCGAGCAGCGTGAAGTGGTGCGGCGTAACCTCGGCGGTCACACGCAAGTTTTCTTTCTTCGCCCGGCGCACGGCGTCAAGCGCCTCGGCCGTGGAGATATGCGCCACGTGCAAGTGCGCGCGCGACTCGCGCGTGAGCCGGATATCGCGCAGCACCACGCTGGCTTCGCTCGCATTCGGGATGCCGCGCAGTCCCAGCCGCAACGAAGTCACACCGTAATTCATGCAGCCGCCCGGATGCATCCGAGGATCTTCCGCGTGCTGCACCACTGGCATCTCCAGCCGCGCCGCGGTGCGCAGCGCCTCCCGCATCAGGTTGTCGTCCAGGATCGGCTTGCCGTCATCGCTGATCGCCACCGCACCCGCGCGCTGTAAATCGCGGAAGTTGGTGAGCTTTTCACCGTTGCTTCCGATGGTGGCCGCGGCAATCGGGAAGACGTTCACTACCGCGCCACGGTCCGGCTGCAGCATCCACGTGGTGGTCTCCGGAGTGTCATTCACCGGCGAAGTGTTGGGCATCGCGCAGACGGACGTAAAGCCGCCCGCCGCCGCCGAGCGCGTGCCGCTCGCAATGGTTTCCTTGTGCGCCTGCCCCGGCTCGCGCAGGTGCACATGCAGGTCAATAAAGCCCGGCGCCACCACCAGGTGGTTCGCGTCAAACTCTTCTTCGTATTCGGACTTGATGCCCCCGGGTTCGGTAATCGCCGCCACGCGTCCTTCGCGCAGGAGTACGTCCATGGGACGGTCAATGTTGTTCGCCGGGTCAATTACATGCCCGCGCCGGATCAAAACAGATGTAGAGGTCATGCCGCATGGGATTCTAAATGATGCGGGGGAATTGAGGTGTGATGTGGGTCATCGAGGCGCATCACGCCGTCTTCAGTTTCGCTCTTTCCGTCGATCGAGCGGATCCGGCTGGACGCCGCGTTTTCACAGCTTTCAAGTCCTTCAGCAATTCGGGATGCTTATCGAGCAGACGAAACAGGTTCACCACCGAGGACATCGGGATGACCTCGCCCCGCTCGTATCGCGAGAATGCATTGTGCCCGCCGCCGGTGAGTCTTGCGGCGGAGGCTTGCGTTAGCCCCAGCTTGCGGCGAATGCGGCGCAACTCCGTCCCCAATTCCTTTCGTTGGGCAATGACGAGCGCATCCCCGGCAGCGGCGTAGCGCTTTGCGCTGCGTGCGTCGAACTCGACTTCACCGCATGCTACACACTTCCAACCGGAGAGTCCGCTGATCTTCGTGGTGGCGGCGCCGTACTTAATCGTGAAGGTCTCACTTGAGAACGGAACCATCACTTTGGCTGAAGCGCAGCTGACGCATTTTCTCGCCATCACTTCTCCTTGAACTGGATCACGGGAGCGTTGTCTCGCAAGGTGATCTTGATGTAGGCAACTTTTCCAGCGGGTGTCATCGCGTGATAAACATCCTGCCAAACCTTGTGATCGAAGTACGTGGTCATTGACTTGTAGAACTCGCGCCGGGTCAAGGCCGCTATGACTGCCAGCATTTCCGAACTGGTGAGGCCCAAGGCGCGTCCGCCGTCCAATGCGGTTTTCGTGAAGGCGTTACCCCTAGCTTCGCGACCGTTTTCTGGATCGCTGATAGGTGGTAATGGGGAGTGGGCTTGTCCACGATACAAGATTACCCTTTAAGGGTAAAAACCTCAATATATTTTAGAGGGAAAATGGTGAACCGCTAATGCTTCTTCGCTGGAGAGTTTCCTCTCGTGGTCAGCAAAACCACGCGTGAGGCATAGGACACCTTCGCATTTGAGATCGCGTCCGCCGCCGCCTGAAACGGGACGTCCGGATCGCCGACAACATACACAGTGCGGTCTGCGCGGGTCACAAGGATTTCCCGCAGCTTGGTCTTGAGTGTAGCCTCGTCGAGATCGGTGCTTTCGTTGATGCGGAAGTGCTCGATGATTTCGGAGTTATCCCACGAAGAAAGGTGCAATGCCGCCATTTCCGTCGGAGCGCGCCTTCTCACCGTCACGGAGACGTGGACGATCACAGGCGGAGCGTACGTACTACTTGTCCCGAGTTCGGAGCGCTTGAGGATTCCAATCCAAACACCAGTGGGGCTGTGTGGACTCATGATCATGAAGATAAACACGAGCACAGCGAAGATGATGGTCGCCAGGTAACCGAACGTGAACTCCAGTCGCCGGCCGTATCCAGGGAAGCGACGAATTCGGTCAGGCGCCGCGAGTCCGCTCGTTTTCGGCTGCGGTGAGGAAGCGGGCCAGTAATTTGTTTTGTACTTGCCGCCTCTCAGTAAGACGATCGCGAGGCCGATCGCAGCCAAAAAAGAAGCGACGGTCCGCAAGAGTGTGTCTCTCTCGCGGACATCTTTGCCCGTACTCCAGTCGGCCATAGCGAAGACGCGAGGCTCGCCCTGGTTGAGCAGTGACGCGTCGGAAAGCAGCTCAACCTCGAAGACATACGAACCACGGGCGAGCGGCAGAGAAGCTATCGTGCGGGAGTGATGCTCAAAGCTATACCAATCCTCTTCCTTACCGCCGTCTGTGTTTCCTTCGGCAATGACACGGCCTCGTTGCGTTACCTTCCAGTGCGCATGAAAGATGTTCTTGTGGTCGCCGCAGTCGCTTAGGAGGCAGCGAATCCGTTCTTCACCAATTACCGTGTCTTTAATCGCGAATCCGAAGTCATAAACGCCGTTCATGTTTACATCGAATGAGTATTGAGCTTTTCCGGGAGCAAAAGAGAATTCACTATCGAGCGGACGATAGTCGCGGGTATTCATCCAGTAAGTGCTGCCGGCGAACAGTATCGCTCCCGCAAGCAGGATGAGCAGACCGACGCGGCGCGGCGTGAGGAGTCGCACATCTAATCAGACCATGATGAGGTGCAGTTTGTTCCCAGAATCGCGATAGCACGATTCACTAATGCCGTTAGTGGGAAGGAACAATATAGGTGTGCGTGAGTTACTCAGGGGCTAAAGCCTGGCTCTTATTCGGGCTTTTCGGCACGACTGAAGTCGTGCCCTTTCACAAAGCTGCTTCACGGATTCGCTACGCCCGCGCTTCCTCGCCCTCTTCTTTTTTCGCTGAGGAGTGATGGTTTCCCAATTTCTCGCTGGCTGCTGCGATCTCGCGCGCGATGGCTTCGTTCACGCGGTGCTCGACGTATTCTGCGGCGACGCGGATCGCGTTCTTGATTGCGTTGGCGTTGGACGAGCCGTGGCCCACGAAGGCTGCGCCTTTCAGGCCGAGGAGCGGGGCGCCGCCGTACTCGCTGTAGTCGAGGCGTTTTTTGAAGTCGACGAACGCCTGGCGCGAGAGCAGGAAGCCGACTTGGCGGGCAATCGTCTGCTGCAGCGATTCCTTCAGCATCTCGCGGACGGTCTTGACCAGGCCCTCGGAAATCTTCAGGGCGACATTGCCGACGAAGCCGTCGCAGACGAGGACATCGACATTGCCGTTGAAGAGATCGCGGCCCTCGACGTTGCCGACGAAGTTGAGCGGCAGCGTCTTTACCAGCTTGTAAGCTTCGCGGGTCAGTTCATTGCCCTTGGTCTCTTCTTCGCCGATGGAAAGAATTCCGACGCGCGGACTGCGCGCATGCGGAGACTTGCCGGCGAACACGGTGCGGAAATAAACCTCGCCCATGATGGCGAACTGCTGCAGGTTTTGCGGCTTGCAATCTACGTTGGCGCCTACGTCGAGCAGGATTGCCGCGGTGCGCTTTTCGGTCGGGAAGACTGCTGCGAGGGCAGGACGGTCTACACCGGGCAGCGCACCGAGAACCATCTTCGCTGTCGCCATCGCGGCGCCGGTGTTGCCGGCGGTTACGAACGCATCGGCCTTACCTTCGCGGACGAGCCGCAAACCCACGCGCATGGACGAATCGCGCTTGCTGCGCACGGCCAGCGCGGCCTTGTCGTGCATGCTGATGACTTCGCTGGCGTGCACGATCTCGATGGGCAGGCGACCGGGATGGGCATGCGCGCCGAGGTGCTCGCGCAGCACGTCCTGCTTGCCGACGAGGATTACGCGGACATCAAAATGGCGAATAGCCTGGAGCGCGCCCTCGATCTCAGGCGTGGGGGCCTTGTCGGAGCCCATGGCGTCAACAGCGATGGTGATTGGCATGTCCGGGAGAGATGGTAGCAGAAAGTGACCGATGAAAAAGCGCCGAGCACCTCGGTGATGTGGTCAACGCAAATAAGCAGGAAAAGGCCCGCCGCAGCGGACCTTTCACGTACAGAGGCGCCTACTTCTTGTTGTCTTCGACTTCGAGAACTTCGCGGCCTTTGTAATACCCGCACTTCGCGCAGGCGCGATGTGGCATCTTCTTCCAGTGGCAGTTCGGGCACTCGGAGAGCGAGTGGGCCGACAGGTGATCGTGGGCACGGCGGTTGCCGGTGCGAGCTTTTGAGTGTCGCCGTTTTGGATTAGGCATTGCAGTTCCTCTACATCGGGCTCGATGAACAAAGCCCCGAATCTATTTTTTAAGCTTCTCGCCCAGAGTGCCAAGGGCATTCCAGCGCGGGTCGGGTGGTGCTTCTTTACAGTCGCACGCCCCAGTATTCAAATTGCGTGCGCAGGTTGGGCAAAGCCCTTTGCAATTCTCCTGGCAAAGTACCCGGTAGGGGACCGCCAGCAGCACCTGCTCGCGCAGCACATCTTCCAGCAGAAGGCCGTCGCCTTCGTAATAGCTGATCTCAGTTTCGCCCTTCGAGACCGCCGCGTCTTGCTTCGTCTTGTCGGCGCCTTGCGGACGATACAAGAGTTCGAATTCGCGGCTCAGTGGCTGTCGCACCGGCTCCAGGCAGCGGGCACAGGCGACTTCCACCTCGGTTTCAAGCTTCCCCACCAACCGGATGTCGTCGAGGATTTCCTTGTGACCACGGTTCTCCTCGATCAACTCGGCCTTGCCGCTCGTGTGCAGCGGCGCAACCTGCTTGGTGTCGGCCCCGAGGTCAATCGCACCAGGCTGAAATGCCTCGTTGAACTCCAATCGCTGGAGTTGTAAATCTCTGATTCTAATCAACATGGCAATCGAGGCCTTCGTCTTCCTTAACGCCGTTTTTAGAGGTGTTCAGGAGGATTTTGCGGCAGAGACACCCAGGCGGGAACGCTCTCCTAAAGGCAAAGTATAAGAATAAAGGATTTTGGCGGGAGTGTCTATGGGCGTTGCCACGGGTAGCGGGTCAGTTTAAAGCTAAGATTTTGAATTTGACATTCCGAATGCCTGGGTCTTTTTAGCCAAATTCCGCACGATTTCTCGTAGAGAATCAAGTTGGTGATGGAGCTGACTCAATTGAGTGATGTGGTCGTCCATTTCCTTGTAGATGTGCTCAATACTCTTATCCACAACTTTGAGCTGAATCCCGACCTCGGCAAGATTTCTCACTTTCCCAATTGCACCTGGAATTCCTGTCTTACCACTCTTTCCCGTTAACCCCTGTAGCCCTCTTGGTCCCGCCGGTCCCGCAGGTCCTGGAGGCCCCTGAATTCCCCTTTTGCCTTTGGTGGTTTTCAAATTCAGATTTCTCCTTTTGGGCGCGTAATCGTAGCATGCCAGACGCTCAAGCAAGCGAATAAAAAGGGCGACTCTTCCAGAGTTCAAACTGACCCACTAGCCAGCCCCGCCGAAAAGCAGATCCCACGTCGCTGCGCTCCTCTGGATGACAAGAGAGGGTAGTGGTGGTGCGGGCGTGGCGTGGGCTTCCGCGACGCATTGCTACTTCCCGCTTACCTCGTTCCATAGGAACGCCAATTCGTCGGCGGTGTCTTTGATGGCTTGCGTGATTGAGACGCCGGCGCTGTGGCCGCTGACGGTTTGATAATGCAGCAAGATGGGGCGGTCGTTGGCGTTGTCGCGCTGGACGAGCGCGGTCATCTTGCGCGCGTGCAGTGGCGCGACGCGGGTATCACTGTCGCCGGTGTTGAACATGATGGCCGGGAACTTGGTGCCCGGTTTCACGTTGTGATACGGCGAATACTTCAATAGGTAGGGGAACTGGTCGGCGTTTTCGGCGGAGCCGTATTCGCTGGTCCACCATTTGCCGACTAAGAAATTCTGGAAGCGGAGCATGTCGAGCAGCGGATAGCCGCACCAGATGGCGCCGAACATCTCGGGATGCTGGGTCATCGCGACGCCCATCAGCAGGCCGCCGTTGGAGCGGCCACGGATGGCGAGGTGCTTGGTGTCGGTGTATTTTTCGTCGACGAGATATTGCGCCGCGCCGAAGAAGTCGTCGAAGACGTTCTGCTTCTTCTCGAACATGCCGGCCTTGTGCCAGGTTTCGCCGTACTCGCCGCCGCCGCGCAGGTTGGGCTGCGCGTAGAAACCGCCCTGCTCAATCCACCATGCCCACTCCGGGTTCCACGAGGGCGTCATGTCCACGAGAAAGCCGCCGTAGGCGAACATCAGCGTCGGGGTTTTGCCATCGCGCTTCGCGCCTTTCTTCGACGAGATGAACATCGGAATGCGGGTGCCGTCTTTCGACTTGTAGAAGACCTGCTTCACTTCGTACTGAGCGGAGTCGAACGGAACGTTGGGTTTAGCGAAGACCTCGGGTTTGCCGGTCTTTACGTCGTAGTGGTAAATGGTCGGCGGGATGATGAATGACTCGAAGCTGTAGAAGCCGTGCTCGCTGTCTTCGCGGCCGAAGACGTTGGTGGCCTCACCGATCGTCGGATAGTTGATGCGGCCGGTCTCTTTGCCGTCGAGGGTGAAGATGCGGGTCTGCGTCACAACGTCGTGCAAGCCGCTGACGAAGAGCTTGCCGCCGACAATCGAGATGCTGTTGATAGGATCTTTGGCTTCGGGGACGACGGTGGTCCAGTGCTGCGGGTCGGAGTCGCCGATGCGGACCTTTACTACGCGATAGTTGGGCGCGTTGTAGTCGGTCATCACGTAGAAATCGTCGCCGAAATTCACCGGCGTGAAGCGGCTCTCGATGCCGTGAATCACCTTCACGACTTGCGAGTCGGGCTTGCGCAGGTCTTTGGCGTAAATGTCCACGCGCTTGGGCGGAACGCCGTGCGCCACGGTGACGACGAGATAGCGCTCGTTCTCCGTGATGTGCTCGGAGATCAGCTGCATTGGGCCGAATTCTTCGCCTTCGAATTTCTTGCCGAAGATCAGATCGTCGCTCTTCGGGTCGCTACCGAGTTTGTGGTAGTAAACGCTCGAGCCTTCCTTCTCCATGCGCGAGTAGTAGAGGCCTTGCGCGTCGGGGCTGAGCTGGATGCCGAAGTAGCGCGCGCTGGGCAGGGAATCGGGAAGCTCTTTGGCGGTAGCGGTGTCGAGAATGTGGACGGCTTCTTCATCGGCGCCGCCGGAGCGCGTTCCGTACACGAGGAGATTGCCGTCTTTCGAGATGTCGTTGATCTGGATCGAGGTGTTCTGGTCGGCGCTGAGTTTGGTCGCATCTACAAGGCGCTGGTCGTCACCGTGAAGGCCGCGGCGGAGGTAGATGGAGCCCTGGTTCTCATCGGCGAGGCGCTTTTTGAAGAAGTACATATCGCCGCGCTCGGTGGGGATGGTGTATTGCTCCACGCGCTCCAGGCGGCCCAACTCTTTCTCGATCTCCGGACGAACCTTCACCTGCGACAGGTACTGCTCGGTGTACTTCATCTGCGTATCAATCCACGCGCGCGTCTCGGGACTCTGCTGGTCTTCGAGCCAACGATAGGGGTCGGTGATCGTGACTCCGTGAATCGTCTCGGTGACGGGCTTCTGCGCGGTGGGAGGGGGCGGCGGAAGAGTGATGCCATTGCCGCCTTCGACTACGCCAGGTTGAGCAGCTTGAAGAGTCATAGAGAACAGGAAGAGGACGAGCAAACAACGAATCGTCATGAGAGCTATTTTGGCATTTACGGCGGGATTTGAGGAAATCGGGGGGCGAGTCGTTTAGCGAACCGGTTGGTTGCAGTTGGCGTTGCCGTCGGGATCGGCGAAGAGGCGATGGGTCTGGTCGTTGCAATAACCTCGGCCGCCGGTGATGCCGGGATGGATCGGCATCCCGAGCGAACGATAGGTTTGGATCGGCTTCACCGTCGTGCCGATGATGGCGAATCCGTAGCCGGCCCGCAGGCAGGGCTGATGGCTGCAGCCGAGTTGGCTGTCGAGCAAGCCCGCGGCGTTGAGGCTGACTTTGGCATTGGACGAAGTCGGCGGGCCGAGTTGGGTGAGGGAATTGGCGAAGCCGTTGCCGTAGGTATTCGCGTAGGCGCTTTCGGCGGTGTCGATCTCGCGCATGGAAGCGACCGCAAGGCTTTCGTTGGCAACGACGCGCGAGTGCAGGAGTCCGGGGACCGCGATGGCGCAGATCACGAGGATGATCGCGACAGCGATGAAGAGTTCGACGATGGAAAAGCCGCGTTGCGCGCGCACAAAGTCCGTCCCAGAAAGAAGGTCGCGGGGAGATATTCTGTTGGGACAAGCACCGGGACGGTGCTTACAACGGGGAGAGCGGGACTTGCAGTGTGCAAACATTAGCACGAAAACGGCGGCTGGTACAGGCAGGCATCCCGGAGAATTTGTAGAAGAAACGGGCAGCTTTGGCGGCTGCCCGTTCCGGAAAATCGAAGTTTAGAGGTTGCTGGCGCGCTGCTGGACGTCCTTCGCGACATCTTTTGCGATGTCGGCGCCGGCGTTCCGGGCCTGGTTCATGGCATTGCCCGCGCTGCTGCGGATCTGCTCCACGCCGCGCTGGACGCGATCGCGGTTGGACTCGTAGGCCTCGCGGGCGGAATCGGCCAAGTCATTGGCGCGCTGCGAGATATTGTTGCGGGTCTCCTCGCCGCTCATGGGAGCGAACAGAACGCCCAAGCCGACGCCGATGCCGAGACCGATCAAAAAACCCTTCATAGTGCCTCCTCAGAAGTGATTACGAATGCTGGACTAGACAGTGTTTAGAGATGCGGTCCGGCGGAGGAGGTTGGCTGAGGGCAGGGCGAAACGAGAGCAGCCGCGGCAGAAAGCAAAAGGCGCGACCGTGGCCGCGCCTTTGCTGAGCTGAGACGATTTATTTGATGGCTGCGAGCTTCTCGGCGGCCAATTGTCCGATGGCGTCGTCCTTGTTGTCTTTCGCGAGCTGCTGGAGGATAACCTTGGCTTTGTCGGGCTGCTTCGCGGAGTAGAGCGAGGCGAGTTCGAGGTCGGCCATGGGTTTACCGACGGAGCGGGAAGGCTTGGCGCCGATCTCGTTGTAGAGAGCGATGGCGTCCTGCTCGCGGTTGTTCTGGCGGTAGACGGATGCCAGCGCGTAGCGCGCGAGGTTGCCGAGATCGCCACCGCTGCCGATGACGTCCTTCAACTCTTTTTCCGCGTTGGCGACGTCGCCCATTTCACCGGCCGTAATGCCCTGCATGTAGCGCGCGGTCTTTCCGGATTGCGTCGAGTACTTGTCGGCGACCTTGCCGAAGGCTTCGTTGGCGGCCTTGGCGCGGTCCTTCGAACTGAAGAACATCTGCAAGCCCGGCTGTGCGGGGGTTCCCGCGGGAACGACCGGCGCCTGGTAGGTCTCGAAGGCGTTGGCGAGCGCGACGCTGGCCTGCTGTTCCTGCGAACGGCGGACGGCAATAAACGTGATGGCGAGAACGATGACAGCCAGCGCCAGCGATCCATACAGGATGAGGCGCGACCGGTGCTCTGCGGCCCAATGAACGGTTTCGGTTGTCGCTTCAGCAAAGCGATCGGTTTTCAGTTGATGTCGAACGTCACTACGCACTGGAGGTCCTTAGAAACAATCAAGAATCAGACGGTGGGAACTCCTGATTTTATCAGCCGCAAGGCGTGGCAGGCAATGCGGCGAGACCTTAGTTCACGTCAGTTCACGTCGTCGGCGAGTACCTGCTTCACCAGCGCGAGCAGGTCCGACTGGAAGCTGCGGTCGTGTACTGCGAGCTGAAATTGCGCTGTGGATTTCGGCGGCGCCGCAGTGGCATACAACTCGATCACGGGCGCGGTGCATTTCTCGGCTGCCAGAACGTGATACGCATCTTCGCGGTCGTGGCCGGGCAGGGTGTGGCCGAGCACCACGAGCGAGATTTCTTCTTCACGGATTGCGTCGGCAAAGTCGTCAACGGATTTCACGGAGACGACGCGATGGCCGCTCTTGCGGAGAATTGCCCCGCGCGTTTCCAGCAGGAGCTGGTCCCGTGATATCGAGAGAATGGTCTTCGCCATGACGGTTGAATTGCGCAGAATAGCAGAAGTCGTCACGATTGCAATCCTTGCGAGCGGGAAAACGTTCTATGTCGTTCGACGTCCAACAGAGTTCCCGGAGGGGAGAATAGCGGTAAAGAAAGGTAAGGTGGCACCGACGTGAGTTGCCGATGAACAGGGCGCTCCTGTATGAAAGTAGAAGGAAAAGCCGAAAACTCGGTGCAGTAGAATCATCCGGGTAGCTGCGGATACGGCGGACGTTTGGGCAGAATTTGAGAGGAGCAGGGATGAAGAAATTTGCGCCATTGGCGCTGGTACTCATACTGGGGATGTTGTTCGCGGCCGCGTGTGGCGGAGGCAGCAGCAAGACCACGACTTCCGAGCTGCGGGTGGTGAATGCGGTTTATGACTCGTTTTTCGCCGGCGGCGGATACGACGTGTTGGTTGACACGAGCGCGTTTTCGACTGCGCTGGCGTACAAGGGCGCGTCGAATTACACGTCAGTGGCTTCAGGAAGTCACCAGGTTGAAGTGCGTAATACAGGCACTACCGCAGATCTGATAAACCAGACAATCAGCGTGACGGGCGGCAGTTCGTATACGTACGTGATCGCGGGCTCGGGAATCAATCCCGCGGGACTTTTACTCACGGACACAACAACGGCTGCGACGAGCGGAAATATCCAGTTCCGGATTGTCAATGGAAACCCGAACTTCGGCGCAATGGACGTCTTCTTTGTCGCGCCCGGAACTGATCTGTTTAGTGTGACCGCCAATGATGCAAACCTGGGACCCGGAGCAACCGGAGGCTACCACACAGTCCCAGCCGGAACCTATGCGATCTATATCACCCAGCAGGGGACCAAGGCACCGCCATACCTGTATACGGGAAGTATTGAATTAAAGTCCGGTGCGGTGACCACCTTTGTTATCACCGGGCCGAGCAGTTCGGCGATCGGCACCCCACTTGACTTTCTCCAGTTGACCGATGTGGCGGCGTCGACCAAGTAACTAGTCGAAAGTTCTAGTTCTACTGTCTTAAAAGACTTTATATCTAGCCGGACGAAGATAGTGTATTGTGCCCCGATCCAGCTTCTCTGGATTTGGAGGCAAACCCATGTTCGCGAAATTCCTTCGGACACTATCCGTTGCATCTGTTATCACGGGTTGGATGTTTTGGACGGTGTCGCTGTATGGTGCGGCCAACTTCACAACCACCGGCAGCATGTTGACGGCTCGGAATCAGTTCACCGCGACGCTGTTGAACAATGGTAAGGTCCTCATTGTCGGCGGTGCCGGATCCACCCATATTCTTGCTAGCGCAGAACTGTATGATCCGGCAAGTGGGACATTCAGTACAACGGGTAGTCTAGCTACCAGTAGATTCCTCCACACTGCCACGTTGCTCGCAAACGGAAAAGTCCTCGTAACCGGCGGCTACACCGACAATCCGCCGCCAGGATACGGAACAGCGTGGTTGGGGACAGCCGAACTTTACGATCCGGCTTCCGGAACGTGGACATCCACTGGCAGTATGGCTGCGAAGCGTTATGATCACACGGCTACACGCCTCGCTGACGGTCGTGTGCTTGTAGCTGGAGGATGGGGAGCGGGAATCGTCGGTTCGGCGGAAATTTATAATCCCAACACGGGAACTTTCTCGGCGACCGGAGGTTTGATCACAGCGCGTTACATGCATACTGCCACGCGATTGAATAACGGGACAGTCCTTGTCGCCGGCGGGGGGTGCTCAGGGACTTGTCCGGGTGGCGGCTCCACTCTTTCCAACGCTGAAATTTACAGCCCAACCACGGGAAGCTTTAGTGCAACTGGTTCCATGACTCAGGGTGTCGCAGGACATGCCGCGACACTGATGTTCGACGGACGGGTCGTCCTCGCGGGTGGTACTTGGGCTAATGTTTACAACCCGCAGGCCGGAACATTCACCGCAACGGCGGGAACGATGACGTACTCTCACGGCTCGCCCTCGCTCGTTGTTCTGGGAAACGGAACCGTTCTCGTCGCGGGTGGAAATACCTCGATCGCGGTCGCAGAGATATACAATCCTTCCACTTCGACCTTCTCAACCACGGCGTCGATGGCTACGGCCCGTAGCCTTCAATCTTCGGTTCTGTTAAACAACGGGTCGGTTTTGGTCGCAGGAGGAAACAGCAGCTCAAGTCTCTTGTCGAGCGCTGAATTGTACCAACCGGCGACCTACCTGCCCTCACCACCTTCGGGCGCTACGGCATTTAACAATTTGCAAAGTGCCGGAGGAAATCCCGGGGTTTGGACAAAATGCGAGGGGGCGTGCGCAGGTTCGGGTGGAAGCAGCGGTTCAGGGTCACTAACCCTTGGGGTTGCTTCACCGTCACTTTCAGGTGCTTCCATGAAGCAAGTCGACAACGGAGCGAGTTGGAACGTTTTGTACTACAGGCACTTGGGTTGTGCCACATTGCCCGGCGGCGTTTGTACCGGCGTGTCCAATTTTCTGGACGACCTCTGGTTTTACATCCCGTCCACCACGACTCAATTGCAAGCTCTTGAGTTCGATCCCGATCTTTACCTCGGAGGTTACGATTACTTTGCGTCGATGCAATGTGATAACGCTTCTCACACGTGGCGCAGATGGCACGAAGATCATGATGCGAACCACGGGTGGGTCCCGAGTTCAATTCCTTGCACAATTCTGTCGTCGGTGAACACCTGGCACCACCTGCAATTGTTCGTCACGATGGATACAACAAACCGCATTTACGCCTACCAGACATTTCTCGTGGATGGTGTACCAATCTATTCAGCGGCGCAAGATACTTATAACCCCTATTTCGACGGCTCCGGCAACAATCTGAACATCCAACAGCAGATCGACAACAACTCAAGCGCCACAAGCAATACCGTCTACTACGATAAGTACAACCTCACGGTTTGGTAGCTGTTCGTTTCGCGAAACCGTCCCGTGCGTGGGACGGTTTTCTATTTCTGCGGAGTGGCGGGCGCGCGCTTGAGTTTGAAGGCCTTCGGCGGGGACGAGCCATCGGAGCTGACCGGCTTCAGCTCGGCGCTATCCGGGCCGGTGAGGGTGAGGTCGTAGCGGTCTTCACCGCCTTCGTCGTCGTCTTTGGTGACGATGTGCAGCACGCCGCCTTCGATCGTGGCCTTTTCGACCTTCGCGTTCGACATCTCATCGCCGACGGAGGTGATATCGCCTTCGTTGTCGGAACTGAGATAGATGGAGTGGGTGAGGATGCCGACGACGGAACCTTTGTCCTCATGCAGGTTGAGCACCAGCCAGACTTGCTTTTTGAACTCCGCTTTCCAGGTGCCGGTGAAGTCGGACGGCTTAGGGGCGGCGGTCTGCCCGAACGCTCCAGCGGCGAGAACACAGAAAAGCGCAGCAAATGCGAAGTGCCCCACACGGGGGCACTGAGGATTGCTTCGCGGCGAACTAGCGGGCAGCTTCAAGTTCACCTTTTTCGATCTTCTCCTGGCAGCCGATGCAGTAGCGTGCCCACGGTACTGCTTCCAGGCGCTTGGAGTTGATCTCGCTGCCGCACGAGACACACTCGCCGTAGGTCCCTTCACCGATGCGAATGAGGGCTCCCTCGACCATCTGGAGGAGGTTGCGGTCGTTGGCGCTCTGGGTGAAGAGGAATTCCTTGGTATAGGAATTGGTGGCGCGGTCGGCGATGTCCTGAGCGGTATCTTCGTTGGCTTCGCGGCCGTCCGCAGCGGTCTTGACCATGGTGGCGCGCAGGTCGTCGCGCCGCTTCTCGAGCTGTTGTTTGATCGCGTCTATTTTTTTCTTGTCCATGATGACTAACTAACCGAGCCACCGAGCCTCGGGAATTCCCGGCAGCCGGTGGCGAATTGAAAATCATATGCGCGTGTAAACGGTAGCGTCAACTTGAGCGCTGTGGCTGAATACGATGCAGACTAATTTGAAATCGTTCCCAAAATCAAAAAGCGGCTCGTTTCCGAAGCCGCTCGTAGAAAGAGGCAGAAGAGGTGGGTTCGTTTCAGGGAAGTCGATGCAAGGGGTCGTCCTGCTGTGCAGAACGCGAGAGAAGTCGAGATTCTTGGAAGAGGAGAAAACTCATTTTGGCAAAGCCTCTTTAGTTGATCTTGTAAGTAGCACTTCACACACCAAACTTTGGGGCTGTTTGCGCGGAGGTTGCTCGCCTAAGGCAACATGCTTGAATTGCTCCACTTAGGAGTTCGTCCCCACAGAATGCCAGCGTTTCAAAACTTCCCATCCAGCAACTCAGACTGGGAAAACAGTGGAACGGGCGTTCCACTTCTGGAACGCTGGGTTCTCTCGTTCTACGATGCGCTGGTCTTGCGCTCGGCGGAGATCTGCTCTTCGATGACTTTAAGCTTGTTGAGCAGCGCCTTGTAGCTGATTTTCAGGATTTTCGCAGCTTGGCGGCGGTTCCAGCGCGTCTGGTTGAGGACGCGTTCGATGGCCTCGCGCTCGGCGGCCTGCGCCGCGCGACGACCGATCTCCAGCAGGGACATCGTCTCTTCCCCGTTAGCAGGTTTCGGCGGCATCGCGGTGACCCGGGATGCTGCGTCGTTGACGGGCGGCGGGACTTCTTTCGGCAGTCCCCATAGTGGACTGGCGCCGGAAATCGAAGAGATGACCGGCTTGTGGGTGGAAAGCTCGCGGATGATCTGCGCTTCGTTGCCGACGATGACGTAGCGCTTGACGAGATTTTCAAGCTCGCGGATGTTGCCCGGCCAGGTGTACTCGATCATGCGCTGGATCGCGTATTCGCTGAACGGCGGCGGGTTCTTTCCGTAGAACTCGCTGTACTTGTGCAGGAAGTAGTCGAGGAAGACGGCGATCTCCGCCTGGCGCTCGCGGAGCGGCGGAATGTGGACGGTGACGACGTTCAGCCGGTAAAACAAATCTTCGCGGAAGAGACCTTCGCCGACGGCGCGCTCCAGCGGCTTGTTGGTCGCAGCGAGAACGCGGACATCCACGGCGATGTCGCGCTTGCCACCGAGCCGGGCGAACTCGCCGTCCTGCAGCACGTGCAAGAGTTTCGCCTGGAGAGCCGGGTGCATCTCGCTGATTTCGTCGAGGAAAATCGTGCCCCCGTGGGCCTGGTCGAACTTGCCGAGCTTCTGGCGATTGGCGCCGGTAAACGCGCCGGGTTCGTAGCCGAAGAGCTCGCTCTCCAGCAACTCGTTGGGAATGGCGGCGCAATTGACCTTCACGAAGGGCTTTTCGCGGCGCGAGGACTGCGCGTAAATCATGCGCGCGACAACTTCCTTGCCGGTGCCGCTTTCGCCACGGATGAGCACAGTAGCAGTGGTGTCGGCGACCTGCTCGATGGTTTCTTTTACTTCTTCCATCTTTGGACTGGTGCCGAAGAGGGCGACGAAGTCGTGGTTGCGACGGACCTGGTCGCGAAGCTGGACGACTTCGCTGGAGACGCGCTGGCGATCGACGATCTTGGCGATGCGGCGGTCGAGCTCGGCGGGGTCGAAAGGTTTGACCAGGTAGTCTTCGGCGCCCAGCTTCGAGACCTTGAAGATGACTTCGGGATTCGAGGCGCCGGAGGTCATGATGACGGTGACCTCAGGCTTGATCTGCTTTATGCGCTCCAGAGTTTCGACGCCGCTGAGATTCGGCATGGCGTCGAGCAGCACGAGGGCCGGATCGCAGACACGGAACATGCGGATAGCTTCGTCGCCGGAAGTGGCGGAGCTGACGTCGTAATTGCGGCGGGTGAGATAAGACTGCAGGAAGCGGGCGAGGCTAACGTCCTCGTCCACGATAAGAACCCGCGTTTTTTGGGCTGGCAGCATCCGGTACGACCCCATCATGAGCGAAGAAACCCCAAAAGGACCCTTGGGCGAGCTAGAACGAACTAAATACCCTGAAGGTACTCAGATGTACTTTGTGAGCATCCGGTTACCCACACCTGCTGAAAAAACAACCGTTTCTCTCGCCACACGACAGGCGAAGCGGCTTTTTGACCAGTTGGCTGGCTTTAGTGCCATTGTACCGCCGGGTGAGAGAAGTGGAAGAGGGGTGCACACGGGAAAAGCGTAAAGAAGTGCTGAGGTAGGGCTCAGATGTGAAGTCTGGTTCCCCAGTACTCGAATCCGTTTCATTCCTCTGCCTGCCCTGATGTGAAATAGAGGCTCCCACAACGGGCTTGAGGATTGAGCGATGATGATACCCATACCAGATCAAGGCATACAGAGCTTGGAAGCGGCCTCGTGGTCGGGCAATTGGGCGTGGGGGATTCCGCTGATTGTCGTCACAGTGGTGATCCACGTGGCGGGGCTTGGGCTGATTCGTCGAGTGACATCGCGCCGCAACCGGGAAGCGTCGTTGCTGACGGTGGCGGGCGCCACACTCCTGATCTGTGCGTTACACGCTGGCGAGGCCACGATCTGGGCCGTAGTTTATCGATGGCTGCAGGCGCTGCCCAATTTTCGGATCGCGGTGCTGTATTCGCTGAATGCGATGACGAGTTATGGCCACATCAACTTCGATCTCGAGCCGCATTGGCACCTGATGGGCGCGCTCGAAGCGCTCAACGGATGGCTGTTGTTCGGGTTGACGACGGCGTTTTTGTTGTCGCTGGTGAATCGGATTGGGGTGCCGCAAGAAGAAAACAGCGAAGCGTAGAGTGCGTAATGAAAAAGGCGGCCTTCTCGGCCGCCTTCTGCGCAGATTATAGATCTTGTTAGTTGCTCTGGTTGTTGACGGTCCGCAGTTTGCCGGGGAGGAAGTGGTAGGGCGGCCATGGGCCGCTGACTGACACTTCGCAATTCTTGAACTGGCGCGACGCGGAACTGAGACGGTTCTGATACTTCTCGACCGACTTGCTGTCAATGAGGTGAGCAATGTCGAGGATGATGCCGCCGGACTCGATCTTCTTGCAGCTGATTTCTTCTTCGAGTGGCGAGAAGAGTTTGTTGACCTGCAGCGAGAGCGCTCGCGCTTTGGTCTGGCGTTCACGTTCGCGGGCGGCGCGATCGCGGAGTTTCATGAGGTAGTCGCTGCCAACAGTTGCGGGCAGACCTCCGTCATTGAAAATCTCCTGGAGCGAGCCGTCTTTGAGGGAAACCTTGATGTGCATTTCGGCTTTGCCGCGGAGCTTGGCGACGGAGTCGAGGAAGGTCTTGCGATTGGTACGGACCGCGCGGCGGAGAGCGTCGTCGGTTTCGAAAATGGTGCCGAACTTGAAGGGCAGGACAGTCGAGATGCGGAAGCATTCGCTGACTACGCGAGCGTGCTCCACGATCGTCTGCTGCGTAAGTTGCGCGCCAGGCGTGTACTCGCTGACGACGACGGCGAAATCGCCGCTGGGATAAGCAAGCACAGCAGCCTGTTGAATGCCACGGATGTTAGAAAAGGCGAAAGGCCGACGAGCACGAAGGCCATTGTGAAGCGCTTCCTGTTCAGCAATACAGTATGCGTACCACGCCATAGTTTCTCCGACAGACGAACGGTTCAATCCCCGTTCAAGGATTTAGCGATAAAAATCCAGTAGAAGAGCCATAAGCTTTTGGAGCATTTCGCAGCGGGGAAGAAGTGTGGCTTGCGCAGGGCGGAATTTCGCTCAGCGAGGCACTCCGGGTTGCGAAGGTGGAGCTGATTGGTAGAAACAAGCTGAATGCGGCGCGAACGCCCGCGAAGCCTATCGTAAGCGGGTTGCGAGCGAAATTGCAAGCACGTGGTAGAGAATTCCTGAAAGTAATGGCGACTTTGCAATCCAACAGACATGCCAGGTGCTTCCTGCAAATGCCTTAATGGGCGAGGGTTTCAGGTTGGGCATGCCGGTGCCAAATAGCGGTTCTGGGCGACTCTGCGTTACGTTTCGAAACGGGATGGCATCAGCAGCTCACAAAGTGGGACCGTTAAGCCCCTGTCTTTCTGTGGAGTTAAGGGGTGAGTACGAAAGGGAATGTCTGGCGGGAAATGGCAGACGGGGTGCGGGTATTCCGGGCGGCCGGATAGGTGTGGCCAAATGCAAGTGAACGGGTGACCCGGGCCCTAAATGCTCCCTGACGACGCTACCGACTCCATTCCCCCAGAGCGGTTCGTGGTGGAAGTGTTCTCCGAACTCGACCAGGCGACGGTGCAGCGTCGCTGGCGAGAGGTGAATACGATCCTGCGCCTCGCCATGCTCGGCGGAATGCAGATCCAACTCGAAGCCACACTCAACATGCTGCTCGACTTCGCGGCCGAGATCTCATTCTTCGAAAAATCTCTCGTCTATTTCTGGGAAGAAGACAGCGAACAAGTGAAGCTGCGCCTCGCAGGAGGTATGGACCGCGAGACCGCCGAACCCTTTGTGCGCGGCAACATCTTTAATTTTTGGGCGACACGGTTTGGGCGTCCGCTGCTGGTGACGGCGGGACATAACCTGCTGTCGGATGCAGCACTGGAATCGCTGGGAGCGCGCTCAGCTTTGATCGTGCCGCTGGTGGTCAGCAATAAAGTCATCGGCTCCATGCAGTTGTTCTCCGCCGAGCACGAATCCTTCACACGTGAAGACGCGCAGCTATTTTGGATGCTGACGCTCGTCGCCGAGAACCAACTCACCCGCGACTACGAAAACGAAGGCCTGATCAAGTTTGCATTCACCGACTTCCTGACTGGGCTGAAGACCCGCGGATACTTCGAGCAGCAGTTGGAACTCGAGATCAAACGCGCGGAACGAAAGCGCACGCCGATCGCGATGCTCATGCTCGATCTCGATCACTTCAAGACCTTGAACGATACGTATGGGCATCACGTGGGCGACCAGGTATTGCGCGATGTTTCCGCAGTGTTGATGAAAGACTTGCGCGAAGTGGACACCGCCGCGCGATACGGCGGTGAAGAGTTCGTCATTGTGCTGCCGGAGACGAACACCACGGGTGCGATGCAGGTGGCGAACCGTATTCGTCGCGGCGTGGAGCAGGCAAAGTTCTTTGCAGGCTCGCCGCGGCAGGTCGAGCGACTGACCATCAGTATCGGGATTGCGATTTACGACCAGGATGCGCAATCGAAGCGTGAACTGATTGAAGCGGCGGATGCGGCGCTGTACCAGGCAAAGGGCCAGGGTCGCAATCAGGTGGTGACGCACGCGGAACTCGGTGTGAAGAAGAAGGAAGTGTCGTAGCTAGAGCTGGCGGACGGTTAGGTTGGGGATGAGCTGGAAATGGCGAAGGTTTAGCATGACCAGTTCGAATCCAAGATCGAGAGCGGTTGCTCCGATAAGCAGATCCTGAAAGCTGATTGCGATACCGCGGGCCGCTTGCTCACCTTCGATGCGGCCGGCGAGCTGGGCGATCTGTACAGTCACGGGATAGACGATGAGATCGCGCATAATTTCATCCACGAGGCTTGGCGGCGCGCGCGATTTGCACCCGTTCGAGTTCTGTAGATTCCGTGAGTGAGTTCGAGAACTGTAATTGCGGACAATGCGCTCATCGAGTCGCCACAAGTCCGCCGAACGCGGTCAAGCAATGCTGCAACGCTCTCACGCCCGCGTTCACCGGCGACTAAGATGCTGGAATCAAGAATGAGGCCCAAGGATTATTCCCACGAAGAAGTGTCGCGGGGGCGCGATTGCTGATGATTTTCTCGAGATCCGCCGCAAATTCAGCATCCATCACCGGATCATATCCGAGTTCCTTCGCGTGCTGTTCTGCCATTGCTATTGATTCAGACAAGAGGCGCCCCGTAGGCTCAGTCCGAGCTCGCATCACAATGGGGGGAAGAGAACCTCGCTCGATCACAACCTCAGCACCGGACCGGATGCGCGCCAATAGGCCTGCAAAGTCACGAGCGGCGTCGTCTTCCGAGATGTGAATCACCGTAGCCATCTGCTTAATTATATCTTGACTAACGAGCTCAACCTACTGAAACAACGACTTCACCTTGTGCCAGAACCCCTTCTTCTCCGGCTTTGCCATCCTCGGAGGCGGCTGGACTTCGGGATGCAAATCTGCAAATGCGTTGTTCGACTCCACTCGTAGTTTCATCACGTGCGCCGTGATTGGTGGCGGCATGCCGTCGGCGTTGAAGACGAAGGGCGTCTCGGCGACAACGTGCTCGTTCGCGCTTGCGACTGGGGGCGGAGGCGCCGGTGTGGGCTGCGGTTGTGCAGCAGGTGCCGGCTCGGCTTTTGCGACTTCAGCTTGGCGGACGGGTTCGGGTGCCGGAGGACATCCGCAGGTTGCGTTTTGCGGATTGGCTTGGGCGTTGGCGATATGGCCTTTGTGGAAGACCACGAAGTCCGAGGGTTTGATCTGGTAGGTGCCGTCGCCCATCTGTTCGTTGACGATGACTCCGCCGGTGCTCTCGCGATGCGAGCGCATGCAGGTATCGCCCTGTGGCGAGATGCCGATGTCGAGATCGAACTCGCCGGGGCCGGTAACGACGAAGCGGAAGTCGGGCGTAATGATCGAATCCGAAGAAGCGCCGATGGTGTAGTGCGACTCGAGGCTGCCGGAGCCGAAGCTGAACATCAAATCGCGGCCACTGGCCGATGCACTGACGCTGACCGTAGTGCCCTGGCAGACGATGAGATTGCCGCCGCGATGAAGCTCCAAGCGCGCCGGCTGCGTGCCGGATTCAATCGATGATCCGCTGAGGACCGTGGTGCCGCCTCCGGCGAGAGTTACCGAGCCGCGAATGCGTGCAATCGTCGAATAAAGTTCGCCGACCGGCGCTTGCGCGTGCAACCAGCACGGAGCGCAGAGGAGACCTGTGGCGATGGCGAGCTGGGGTAGACGCGGGGCCATGCGGAACTCTTCAGTTTACATGGCGGAATGAGCCCTAGCGCTTTGACTTAGGCTTGGCCTTCGATCGAGTCGGCCCTAGATCGGACGCGATCTTCCACGCTTCGCCTAGCGCCGACTTCACAGGTTGGGCCGTGGCAGTCGGCAGGAGAACGTGGGTGCAGCCCTGTTCTCCCCATTTGCCGGTGACCGGGCGAAACATCTTCGGATGTCCGCTGACGTAGCTCTTTTGCAGCGCGGGCGAGAGCTTCACCATGCCGATGTCGGCAGTCGGATAGCCGAGCGTGGCGAAGATGCGTCCACCGACGCGGAAGTCGGGATGGTTCATATGCGCGCGTTCTTCGGCTTCTGGGAAGCTGAGCGCGAACCGGCGAAAGTCGTCGGGGGTCATGAAAGCTTGGGTGAGCTACTTCTCGGCGACGAACTCGTAGTGCTGAATCGTGGCCGCGACACCTACTTTGCCATTCGCAGTCGCTGGGGAATCGACGCGAACGACGGTGCCTTTGCAACGCACGCGGATACTTTCGGTGAGCGTGATTTCCGGCGGCAACGTGAGCGTGAACTCGATGTCGGAGCCGGGCTGAATGGTCGAATCGAAATAAAAGCAGATACCGCGGGAACTGACATCGCGAGTATGAGCTTTGGCGTGTTTGACGCTCTCGGCGGAGTACTTCACCTCAACCGGCAATCGTAGATTGAACCGGCGGGTAGTGCGAAGCTCCTGCCCTTGGCGTGGAACATTCATAGGTTCTCCAGGGTGGTGGTAAGAATCGCGCTGTAAGGGCCAAACTGTCAAGCACGAAGCAGGACAATCAGCCGGGAAACTTCCGGTGCCGCTCCACGTTACCGATGGAAATCGGCTAGACTGACGCCAGATGGTTTTCGTTCTCGATAATTACGACTCATTCACCTACAACCTCGTGCAATACCTGGGCGAGTTGGGCGCGGAAATCGAGGTGCGCCGCAACGACCAAGTCACGGTGGAGGCGGTGGAAGCCATGCGGCCGGACCGGATTTTGGTGTCGCCAGGGCCGTGTACGCCGGGAGAAGCCGGGATCAGTATCGAGTTAATCCGTCATTTTGCCGGGAAACGCCCGGTTTTGGGGGTCTGCCTTGGACACCAGGCCATCGGCGAGGCGTTCGGGGGCAAGGTCGTCCGCGCGAAGAACCTGATGCATGGCAAGACCAGCCAGGTGGAACACGACGGCAAAACCATCTTCCGCGACGTGCGGTCTCCCATGACCGCCACCCGTTACCATTCGCTTATCGTGCGCGAGAGCGATCTGCCCAAGGAACTCGAGGTGAGCGCCCGGACCAATGACCACGACGGTAACTCGGTCATCATGGGGCTACGGCACAAGAAATTTCCGGTAGAAGGCGTGCAATTCCACCCGGAAAGCGTGCTGACCAGCGACGGCAAGCAACTGATTAAGAATTTCCTGGCGCTTTAAACCCACAAAATTCTGGTAACCGCAGTTTCGCGATAGTGTCTAAGTTAGCGGAGAGGCTATGACACGAGAGCAGGCGCACGAGTTTGCCACGCAATGGGCAGCGGCATGGAACCGTCGCGATGTGGAGGCGGTGCTGGCGCACTTCGCCGACGATGTGGAGTTCATCAGTCCGAAGGCGCAGCAGTTTGTGGGGCGCAGCGTGCTGAAAGGCAAAGCGGAGCTGCGCAACTACTGGGAGACGGCGCTCAAGCAGATCAACGACATCCGATTCACGCTCGACAGTGTGTTCGTCGGGCCGGGCGAGCGCGAGATCGCGGTGCTGTACACGTCGCGATTGAATGGGCGTGCGAGCCGCGCGATGGAGATCATGCGCTTCCACGAAGACGGACTGATCGTTCGTGGGGAAGCGATGTATGGAGTGACCATCGAATGAAGATGCTCCGCCATGTCGCGATGGTGATGCTGCTCGCTGGCGTAACTTTTGCCGGGGTGTGGCTGGCGCAGATCGAAGGCACTTGTCTGGACGAAGCCGGCAACCCCCTCGCCAACGCCGAACTGAAATTTCTCGACAAGCACAACGGCCATCGCTTTTCCGTGAAGACCGACGCGAAGGGGAAGTTCTTCTTCGGCGGCGTGGATCCGGGTGCGTACTCGGTGACAGTATTGCGCGGCAACCAGGTGGCGATGGAATTTCCGGCGATCGCGATTAGCTGGAGTTCGCGGCCGCAGCAGTTGGCGCTGGACCTGGCAAAACATTCCATCGAGGTGAAGCGCGAAACACGCCAGGCGGAGACGCTCGGTGGAGACACTTCTCCAGACGACTTTACGCCGGTGGTAGTGGGAGATGACGCGCAGACCGTAGCGGTACGAACGGCAATCGAGCAGGCGCAAAAGCAAGGACAGAATGGAGACTGGGCCGGAGCGATTGCGACGCTGAAGGCGAACGCTGAGTCATCGGGCGCGAAGTACGACATGGTGTGGGCGCAGTTGGCGAGTGCGTATTGCCACGCTAGCAAGTTTGAAGATTGCGCTGCGGCGTACGGGAAGGCGCTTGCGCTCAAAGAAGTGGGTGCGTATTACAACAATCGCGCGCAGGCGCTGGTCGTACTGAAACGATGGAATGAAGTTGATCACGACATGATGCTGGCGGAGAAGATGAACCCGGAGCATCGCGTGCTCTATGAGCGGAACCACGGCATGATGCTGGTGCAGAAAATCCAGAACGGCGAGAGCGACAATACGGCTACGGATTTCGAGGGCGCAGTTCGTGCCTTAAGCTCTGTGCTGCAAGAAGAGCCGGCGAATGCTGAGCTTTATTACTTACGTGCATATTGCCAGATCCGATTGCTCGGTGTGGCGAAGGAACCGCCTGCGTTTTCGGCAATTGAGAGTGGACTGCGCAAGTATCTTGAGTTGGAGCCGCACGGGAAGCATGCCGAAGAAGTGAATGCGATGCTGAAGAGTGTGGAAGAAGAGAAGCGGTGAAGTACTGGGATATTTGGGTAGCGATAGGGATCCTTCGACTGCGTTTCGCTTCGCGAAACTCCGCTCAGGATGACAGGGCTCAAAAGTCCCCACCCTATCGCGCGAAAAAGGCTCGCGCGATAAGGGTGGGGCACCCTGAATTAATTCACGGTGATGTAGGCGGGAGTGGAGTTCAGGTGGCCGCCGGTGGAGTCGTCTTCGACTACTACGATGCGGTGTGAGCCGGAGCCCAGCAACGCATTCGCGTTCATCGTGGAACCGCTGAAGTTGCCGTATTTCTTGCCGTCAACCCACAACTCGAGTCGCACAACGCTGCCGCTGGCGGCTTTGCCGGTCGCCCGCACGTTCACCGGCGACGTGTAGGTGTTGCCTGCTACGGGCGAACAGAGATGCACGCCGGGGCTGCTGGGCGCGGGGCACGCGGGGGCGCCGGAGTTGAGATACAGGACCAGCGAAGCCGTGTTGGCGCTGCTGTTCACCTGCACGGTTGCGATGTCCGGCTTCCCATCTTTGTTGAAGTCCGCAGCTACCGTCGCGTACGGGTACGCCTTGGCTGTCCAGCGCTGCGACTCAACGTAGTTGCCGGAGGTGTCCTGGGTGAGGATTGCGATCCCCGGCGTGTCCTGTGTGCAGCAATCTGGTGATTGGGTGAAGCCCGCGACTGCTTCCCAGCTACCGCCGTTGATGAAGTCTGCGCCGGCGCCGGAAAAGACCGCGCTCAGGTAGCTCGCCGCGTACGAACTCTCGGTGAAGACTTGCTTGAGCGTCCACTGGCCGTTGAGGTGGTTCTCGAGGAAATCGAGGCTGTTGCTCCACGAGTTGTGCGGGCCGGATTGGTAGTCGATGAGCACGACGTCCCGGGTTCCATCGCCGTTCACGTCGGCGGTGTACGGCGGGAAGTAGTCGAAGCCTCGCTCGTCCTCTTTGATCTCCTTCAGCGAGTAATGGCCGGCCTTGTCGCTGGTGCCGTAGAAGATCGTTCCGGCATTCGTGGCCCCCGACTGGCACGCCCCGATCAGGACGAGATCAAGCCGCCCGGCCTGCTCATAGTCGCCGCCGGTCGCGGAACTGAGGTGGCAATCAAAAATGTTCGTCGGATCGTTTTGCGCGCTGACGTCGGGATTCGCTTGCGTGACGGAGCGATTGAGGCTTCCCAAGCCGTTGCTGAAGAAGGTGGTGATCGCCGTGCCCGTAATGTTGGAACTCGCGTCGTGCGCGTACGAAGTCGTAACGACATCGAGTTTGCCATCGCCATCGACATCGCCGACGCTCAGGCTGGTACAAATGCCATCCAGCGGCGCGCTTCCGGCGAGCGAGAAATTCCCGCTGCCGTGGTTGATATAGATGCTGATGGTGGAAGCTGTATTGCCGCTGTTGATGTGGCAGGTCGCGATTTCGGGGAGTGCGTCGCCAGCGAATTGCGCGACTGCGGCGTACGCCGCAAATACGCCGATGTACTTGCGCGGAAGCATGCCACCATGGCCATCGTTGAGATAGACGTCCACCGGGCCGCCATAGGTGACGAGATCGGGAAAGCCGTCGCCGTTGACGTCCACCGGGATGAGGTGCTGGACCACCGGCGCGGCGTACGTGTGGGTTGAGAAACCAGTTTGGGCTACGAGTGGAAGAGCCAGGACAAGCGATAGGGCCAGAGCTGCGAAACGCATAGGGTCTCCGAGGGGGGAGCAGTTCTGGTGGCTAGGAAGCGGAAGGTGAGTGGCGGGTTTGCCGGAGTAAGTATCGTGGGGCGAATTGTTGGGAAATGGATGCGGGCGCGTTCAGTGGACGTTCGCGGCTTGCTTCGTGGCAGGTTTCGCCGGGGTCTTTGCCTTCTGGAGTTCTTCTTCGTAGCGTTTTAACGATGCGTTGAGCAAACCGAGGCGGAAGGCGATGCGGCCTTTTGGGTCGTCGAGAGTTTTGATGGCGGCCAGGGTGTAGGATTCGTCGCGCTCGAGAAGGAGGGCTTTGAGTGGAAGAGGAATGAGGTTGTCACCAAGACGCACATAACGAAATGCTGCCGACTTCTTTGCAGCTTTCGGATCTAGATACTCGATCTGGTTTAGCCCCGCGATCACGAAGCCGAGTGCCTGGGGCGCTTCCTCGGGAAACAAGCGCTGATACGCCCGCAGGAGTTGCATGTAAGTTTGCGGGTTCTGGGTCGGCGATCCTTCAAGCGCGCGGCGGGCTTCTGTGAGCATGATGCGCGCGTAATCCGGGTCAGGCTTCTTGCCTGTGCTGAGGGTGCCGACGAAATTCAGCAGCATATCAGCCCGAAGTTGCGCGGGTGCTCGATCGATGATCTGTTGGATCCCCGGGGTGTCCTGCTGCTTATACATCCCGTCGATCGCCGCCATCGCATACATCTTGTAGTCTTCCATCCAGTTTTGGAGTACCGACTTCTCGTCATCGGTGAGCGATCGAACAATCTCCACCGCGCGCTGTGGATCATGTTCATCTTGAATCGCGCGGATGGCCGCCAGTTCTTTCAATCGTGCGCTTCTATTCGGCGAATCCGCCTCGGCTGCGAGTTTCAAACAACTGTCTGCGGTCGTGCATGCGTCCGAGTCAATCCAATCGTGCTTGGGGCCCTCTGCAGAGCTTTGGCAAGTTTCAATTGCGGCGTGAATCAGTCCTTGTTGCGAGACGGGGAGCTGCGGCAATAAGTGCTGAGCGATGTTGGGAGCTCGTTCGCAATACTTCTGATTATCATCTTGATCTTTCGGAACATGTGAGAGGAATTGAGCGAAAATCGATGTGGCCTCATCTCGAACTGCGTTGGAAGCCTTCATCCGCGAGTCAAAATAAGGGAACGGAAACTGCATCAGGCCAAAGACCATGTCGTAGTCATTGGATTCCACCGCCGTATTCAGTGCTTTGATATAGAACTGGTCGGCCCAGGCTTCATCCTGGTATCTGATGCTTCCGATAATCTCGGGCAGGTACTGATTTCCGCGCAGTTGAAGTGCCTTCTCTGCAATTTCCTCCGCGCGCGCAGCGCCGTTGTCCAATGCATCTGTCGTGGCATTTTGCAGGATCACCTGGAGCAGCGCTTGACTGCGCAGGGAATTCGCCTCTCCAAGTTTCTCGCTGTCTGCGATTATGAATTTAAGGAGTTGGTCCGCTTTCGCAGTATCGATTCGATTTAGTACTTCGAAGATGTAAGTCGCGACTCGGAGACGCTCGATATGCTCGTCGTCACCCTCATTTTTTCGCTGGAATGTGACATCCTCGTATGCCTCTGAAAGCCACTGATGTGCGCGGGCAGGATCATCCTTCCACCAGGCCTCCGCGAGATGGGCTTTCATCACGGCATCCCATGGGCGGATGTGCCAGCCTTCTTCGATGGACGCGTTGGTCAACCTTTCGGCGCGGTCGCGCCAGAGGGCGGCGGCTTTTTGGGCTTCGTTTTGCTCGGCGGCGCTTGGGGCGGGTACGGGCTTGGTTTGCGCAGCGAGTGCGGCGGTGAGGGCTAGTGCAACGATGAAGGGCCGCAGGGGCATGGCGTCCTCCGACGAAAGTATAGGACGTGCCTGCAGTGCTTGGGTAAGCGAAGTTGTGAGGGTAGGGGTCCTTCGACTCCGCGGCCTTCGGCCGCTCCGCTCAGGATGACAGACCTAAACCTAAACCTAAAACCTAAAACTATCGTCCCGCCAGTTCGGCGGCGCGGACGACCGCTTGCGCTTTGTTGCGGCACTCCTGGAATTCGCTTTCGGGATCGCTGTCGGCTACGATGCCGGCGCCGGCTTGGACATACGCGCGGTTGTTTTTCACGACCATGGTGCGGATGGCGATACAGGAGTCGAGATTGCCGGCGAAGTCGGCATACAAAACCGAACCTCCGTAGACGCCGCGACGGGTGGGTTCCAGTTCTTCGATGATTTCCATGGCGCGGACTTTGGGCGCGCCGCTGAGGGTGCCGGCGGGGAAGCAGGCGGCGAAGGCGTCGAGCGCGTCGAGGTCGCCGCGCAGTTTGCCTTCGAGCGCGGAGACGAGATGCATCACGTGCGAGTAGCGCTCTACGTACATCAGGCCTTTTACTTTGACAGAGCCGTATTCGCTCACGCGGCCGAGATCGTTCCGTCCAAGATCTACGAGCATCACATGCTCGGCGCGCTCTTTTTCGTTGGTGCGAAGGTGCTCTTCGAGACGCGCATCTTCTTCGGCGGTCGCGCCGCGCTTGTAGGTCCCGGCGATCGGGCGGTACTCCAGCGTGCGGTTGTTGGCTTTCACCAGCATCTCGGGCGACGAGCCGAGGACGTGGAGGTCGTCCATGCGCAGAAAGTACATGTAGGGCGACGGATTCACCGTGCGCAGAGAGCGGTAGATGTCGAAGGGAGGCGCGGGCAGTGCGAAGTCGAGGCGCTGGGAGAGCACGACCTGGAAGACATCTCCTGCCGCGATATATTCCTTGCCGCGCTTCACGGCGTTCATGTAGTCGGCGGGCTTTGTGCGGGCGTGCAGCTTGATCTTCGCGGTTTTCTTTTCGGGACGCAGGCGACGAATCTTCAGTCCCGATACGAGCTTTTTCTCCAGCGCATCGAGATCGGCGATAGCGCGATCGTAGGCGGCGCGCGGCTTCTCGGTGCGGACGTCGGCGGCGGCGATGAGGTGCAACTGGTGGCGCAGGTGATCGAAGGCCAGCAGGCGGTCGTAGAACATGAAGACGCCGTCGGGAAGGTGGAGGTCGTCTTTGGCGATGTCGGGCAGGCGCTCGAAGTGGCGCACGGCATCGTAAGCAAAGTAGCCGACAGCGCCCGCGGTGAAGGGCGGCAATCCGGGGACGGTGGCGGGCTTGTGCTCGCGTAACGCGGCCCGCAGGGTTCCAAGTAGATCGGAAGACGACTTTTCGGTCTTCTTACCGCGGCGTATCGTAACTTCGCTGCCGCGGCCGGTGACGACCATGTAGGGCCGGATGCCGAGAAAGGTGTAGCGTCCAATACGCTCGCCGCCTTCGACGGATTCCAGCAGGAAGGCGTAAGGCTCTTTGTCGGCCAGAGCAAGGAAGGCGGAAACCGGAGTGAGGAGGTCGGCCGAAATCGTGCGCGTGACGGGGACGAGCGAGGCTTCGCGTGCTAGCTGCGAGAAGGACTTGAAATCTGGCGAGTCCATGGAGGGCCAATTATACGTGCCGCAATGGGTACCTTCGGAACCTACCCAAATAGGGTGTAATGGGGCATAAGTAAAGCAGTTGGCTCGTTTCGAACGTTGCGCTATACTTTGCGGACTCTCTCCCCAAACAGTTGTCGAAGGAATAACCCCTGCTGGAGCAGGGCGGAAAACCGATGCAGATAAAGTTTTGGGGCGTCCGCGGCTCAACCCCTACGCCACAACTCGAGAACATGCGCTACGGCGGCAACACCTCGTGTGTTGAGGTGCGGGTCAATGGGCAGATCTTCGTCTTCGACTGCGGTACTGGGTTCCGCAATCTCGGCAAGCAATTGATTAAGGAGTACGCCGAAAAGCCGATCCAGGCGCACGTGTTCATCTCGCACTTCCACTGGGACCACATCCAGGGCATTCCGTTCTTCACGCCGCTCTACGAAAAAGAGGACAACTACTTCTTCTTCCACTCGTCGAACCGCTCGCGCGGGTTGCAGCGGGCGATCGAAGAGCAGATGGCCGATCCGTACTTCCCGGTGGACATGAGCGAGATGGCGGCGCACCGGAATTTCTACGACATCGAAGAAGACCGCATTGCGTTCGATGATGCCATCGTCCAGTCGAAGTGGCTGAACCATCCGCAAGGATGTTTGGGCTTCCGCATGGAAACCGAGGACGGCATCCTCGTCTATGCGACGGACAATGAGCCGGGGCATCCGGTGTTTGACAAGAACGTGCGCAAGCTCGCCGAGGGCGCGGACATCCTGATCTATGACGCGCAGTATCTTCCGGACGAATACGCCGCGAAGAAAGTCGGGTGGGGCCACAGCCATTGGCGCGAAGCCGTCAATATCGTGATGGAAAGCGGCGCCAAAGAACTCGTTCTCTTCCACCATGATCCCGATCACAACGACGCCTGCGTGGATTCGATCGTGAAGTCGGCGCGCGATTATTACCCGAGCGTGCGTGCCGCGAGCGAAGGGATGGAGATCAGCGTTGGGGTGCACGAGCAGAAGGCTACGAATTCGGCAGGGTAAAGCGCCTCGATTACGCTACAATCCTGCATCCACGCATGACCCTTACATCCGGCACGAAGTTCGGCCCTTATGAGATTCAGTCGCCGCTTGGGGCGGGCGGCATGGGCGAGGTGTATCGCGCCAAAGACCTGCGGCTGGACCGCACCGTCGCCGTCAAGATCCTGCCCGGGCATCTCTCCGATAATCCCGACGCGAAACAGCGCTTCGATCGCGAGGCGCGGACAATCTCGTCGCTGAACCATCCCAACATTTGCACGTTGTACGACGTGGGCCAACAGGAAGGCACGGACTTCCTGGTAATGGAGTTTCTCGAGGGCGAGACCCTCGCCGACCGGCTGCGCAAGGGGCCGATGCCAATTGCCCAGCTGCTGAAGTGCGCGATTGAAGTTTGCGATGGGCTCGACCGGGCGCACCGCAGCGGGGTGGTGCATCGTGATTTGAAGCCCGGGAACATCATGCTGACCAAGGGCGGCGCCAAGCTGATGGACTTTGGGCTGGCGAAGGCGGCGGTTGCGAGCGCGAGTGCGGTGTCGAGTTTGAGCATGACGTTGAGCACGCCGGCGCAGAGCCATCCGCTAACGGCGGAAGGAACAGTGGTCGGCACGTTCCAATACATGGCGCCGGAACAGGTGGAAGGACGGGAGGCCGATGCGCGTTCCGATATTTTCTCGCTCGGTGCGGTGCTGTACGAAATGGCGACCGGAAAGCGGGCCTTCGAAGGCAAGAGCGCTGCGAGCACCATGGCAGCGATCCTGGAGCGCGATCCGGCTCCGATCTCGACGATCCAGCCAACAACCCCTCCAGCACTCGAAAGGCTGGTGAAGACCTGTCTCGCGAAAGATCCCGATGAGCGCTGGCAGACTGCGCACGACGTAAAGCTGCAACTGAAGCAGATTGCGGATGTGGCGTCGCAAAGTTCTGCGGCGGTGGAAGCTGTCGCGCCGAAGAAGAAACATCGTTTGGCGATAGCGTGGGCCGTCGCGGCATTCGCAGGCTTAGTGGCACTCGCGGCGATTACGTGGGCGCTGATGGCGGAAAAATCGCTGCCGCTGATACGTGCGGAAATCGCGGCGCCGGAGGGGCTGGAGTTCAATATCTCCGGAGATATCAGCGGGCCGCCGGTGATTTCTCCTGACGGGCGGAAGTTGGTATTTTCGGCGCGCAAGAGCGGGCAGGCTGCACAGCTCTTCGTTCGCGATTTAGAGTCCGTAACCGCGCGACCGTTGCCCGGTACCGAAGACGGGCGTTTTCCGTTCTGGTCGCCGGACAGCCGCAGTCTTGGGTTCTTTACCAACGACAAGCTGAAGCGCATAGATATTGACGCGAGCGCGCCGGTGACGCTGTGCGATTCCACGCTCGGGCGCGGTGGGAGTTGGGGCGCGGATGGAAACATCCTGGCGGCAATCTCGTACAACACGACGATTGCGATGCTTCCGGCGAGTGGCGGCGCACCGCACGAGCTGTCGAAGCTGGAGGGCACGAAGTATTCCTCGAACCGTTGGCCGACCTGGTTGCCGGATGGGAAGCACTATCTCTATGTCGCGGTGAACCACAGTGCGCCGACGAGCCAGGATACTGGCGTGTTCTACGCGTCGGTGGACGGCAAAGAGAACCGGTTCCTGGTGCACACGTTTTCGAACGCGCTCTTCGCAAACGGATACCTCATCTTCGAGCGCGAGCGCACGCTGCTGGCGCAGAGCTTCGATCCGTCGACGGGCAAGCTCAGCGGAGAGCCGAAAACACTGGCGGAAACTCCGCAGGTGGACGCGTCGTTATGGCGAACGAACCTATCGGTCTCGACCAACGGCATGATGATTTATGCGTCGGGCGCAGCTGCGGGCGGACAATCGCTGGCCTGGTATGACCGGTCGGGGAAGGTGCTTGAGTCGCTGGCTGGGCTGGGCAGCTTCCAGGAAGTTCAGCTTTCGCCCGACAACAAGAAGCTGGCCTTGACCGACGTCAATACGGTCGCGGCGAACATCTGGGTCTATGACCTGACGACCCACCTGAAGAACCGGCTGATGTTCAGCGGCGGAGTGACGCGCGGCCCCGTGTGGTCTCCGGATGGATCGCGGATCGCATTCACGATGAACCAGGGCGCAAGTATGGCGATTAAGCCCTCTGCGGGCGGGGCACCGGAACAAACGATTCTCACCGTACCGGACCACTCGCTCTCGGGCGTGACCACGTGGTCACCGGACGGGCGTCACCTCATGTACCAGCAGGGATACGGGCTTGAACTGCAGCTTAGCTTGCTGGATCCGTCCGGACAGGGCAAACCGCAGGCATTTGCGGGCAACGATATGCGCACCATGTCCGGACAATTTTCGCCCGATGGCCGTTGGGTCGCCTACATGGCGTTCATGAATTCGCAGCCGCAGATCTTCGTAGCACCCTTCCCTTGGACCGGTGAAAAGTGGCAGGTGTCGCAGGGATACGGGATCGAGCCGAGATGGCGCGGCGATGGGAAAGAGATTTATTACTTCGACTCGTCCGGCATTGTGGCGGTGCAGGTGGAGAACAGCGGAAATTCGTTCGCAGTAGGGACCGCGACGCAGTTGTTCCCGCTCGCATTGCCAGGGCTGAGCGCGGAATACGATGTGACCCACGATGGGAAGCGCTTCATCGCCGCCACGCAGAGTGGCGGCAGCACGCAGCCGTTGACGCTGGTTCAGAACTGGCCGTCACAATTGAAGAAGTAAATTACTTGCGATACTTCGCAACCATCGCCTGGAACTTCGGATCGCTGCGCAGCTTCTCGAAGTAGGGGCTGGCGTTGATGGCGCCGAAGTCGCGGAAGCCCAGGTCGAAAGCCTTCTGGATCGTCGCGAGGGCTTTCGCGTTGTCGCCCTTGGCCGCATATGCGGCGGCCAGCCAGTAGTAATTGATGGTATTGGCTTGCGGATATTTCAAGAGAACTTCGATGGCCTTGTCGTACTCACCCTGCGCGATATAAACCTGGCCGAATCCAAGGCCGGCGGTATTGGAGGTTGGGCTTAGCCTTCGCATCTGCTCGAACGACTCGAGCGCTTCCGAATAACGGCCCTGCGCGATCAGTGCGCGCCCGAGGTGGTAGTACGCGGGGTAGATCGAGGCCTGAAGCCGCAGTGCTTTGCGCGCGGCGGCTTCGGCGCCGATGGGATCGGGCGGTATCTGGTACGAGAGCGCCCAGGAGAGCAGGTCGGAGGCGTAGCCGCTATCGGGAGCAAGCTCGGTTGCACGGCGAAACTCGCGGGCCGCGGTGTTGTAGTCGTACTTAATCGCGGCGATGCTGCCGATGGCGAGATGGGTGTCGGCGGCGTCGGGCGCCAATTGCAATGCCTTTTGGCCATACTTCTCGGCAAGTTCAAGGTGCTTCGGGTCCGACTCCACATTACGGTAAAGCTGTGCCTCTACCCACGATAGGCCGGCGACCGCCGGCGGATAGTTGGCGTCGTACTTGAGGGCCTCTTCGAAATTCTTGCGCGCGCCTTCGAGGGCATCTTTGCTGTCGAAGGTGTTGGTGAGGGCAGAGCCGCGCAGGTAGGCGTCGTAGGCCTGCGGGTTATCGGTGGCGCGATGCTGGATCGCCTGCTCTTCTTGCGGCGAGAGCTTCAGGTTGAGTGACTGCGCGATCTTCATCGCCGTCTGCTCCTGCAAGCTGAAGACGTCCTTCATCTCGCCGGTGAAGTCGTCGGCCCACACTTGGAACCCGTTGGCTGCGTCAATCAACTGCACGTTGATACGCACCTCGTTGCCGGCCTTGCGCACCGATCCTTCCAGTACGTAGCGAACGTTCAGTGCTTTGCCGATGTCGGTGGCGCTCTTGTCGGCGGTTTTCGCGGCCACAACCGACGAATGCGATGCCACGTTGATTGCCTGGATCTTCGAGAGCTTCGTCGTGATCTCTTCCGTCATGCCCTCGCTGAAGTAATTGTTGTCGCCATCGCCGCTCAGGTTCTTCAGCGGAAGGACTGCTACGGAAGGCTTGGAAGATGATGTCGCAGCGGTCTGTTTCGCGGCGTCGTGCGATCGCTGCCACGCAATCGAGCTGAAGATGATGAGCAGCAATGCAACCGCGCCGGTAATCGCAATCCGCGCAATCTGCTTGTTCGAAAGCCTGCGTTTCGCCGGAGCCTGAACCACGCTGCTGCGCAGGGATTCGCTGCCGCGCTGAATGCGCTTGAGGTCGGCGCGCAGTTCTGCCGCGCTCTGGTAGCGCAGGTCACGGTCTTTCTCGAGTGCTTTGAAGACGACACGCTCGAACTCCGCGGGAATTGCTGGGTTGAGCTTGGTCATCGGCTCGGGAGCGTTGTCGAGAATGGCTTTGAAGATCAGGCCGGTGCTTTCGCCGGGAAACGGCAGGCGTCCGGTGGCGATTTCGTAGAGAACCACGCCGAAGGAGAAGAGATCGGTGCGGGCGTCGAGATCTTTTGCGGCGACCTGCTCGGGCGACATGTAAGCCACGGTGCCGAGCGTGGAGCCGGGGCTGGTGAGGTCTTCGTCGCGAACGACCGAGATGGTGTTGTCGGCGGGCTTCGAGGTGGCGGAGGCTGCGGCTGCACCGCCGACCTTGGCCAATCCGAAGTCGAGCACCTTGGCGTGTCCGCGCTTGGTGAGAAAGAGGTTTGCGGGCTTGATATCACGATGGACGATGCCGGCGGTGTGCGCGGCATCGAGGGCATCGGCGATCTCGATGGCGAACGGCAGGATGGTGTCCATGTCCATCGCCAGGCCAGACGCTTTGTGCTTCAGCGTCATGCCATCGAGGAACTCCATCGCGATGAATGCCTGGCCGTTCTCTTCACCGATGTCGTAAATGGTGCAGATGTTCGGATGGTTGAGTGCCGAGGCCGCCTGTGCTTCGCGGCGGAAACGCGCCAGTGCCTGAGCGTCACCGGCAACATTGGCGGGCAGGAACTTGAGGGCAACGAAGCGGTGCAGGCGGGTGTCTTCCGCCTTGTACACAACCCCCATGCCACCACCGCCGATCTTCTCGACGATCTGGTAATGCGAGATGGTTTGGCCAATCATCCAGGGAAATGGGGGTGCCCCATCTTATGAATGCTGCTGGCGTGCGTCAACGAAGAACGGCGGATTGACGCTCCGCGGCCTTATTCGCCAGTTTCAGAAGCCGCGCGCGGGAGATGGTTTTGCTGATGCGGTGCGTCTTCATCAGGTCTTCCACGATCTGCTCAATGCGGCGGTGCAGGCGAGTGTCGTGATCGAAGACGCTGAGGCGGTCGAGGAATCCCATACGGCGTAGGGTCTTGCGAAAGATTTCGTCATCGCGTTGCGCAGCCATTGCGGTTGCCGCCATGGTGAACAGGGGAAAGCAGCCGTCGGCATGGAATTGGTCGAGCTCCGCGCCTTGCCATTTGGCGGCGCGGGCCTCGTCGGCTGCGACCACGTAGTCATAGCGCTCGCGGGTCTCCGGATAAATAGCTTTCCAATATGCCGGCAGGATTTGGTCTGGCGTCGCCGCACCTTGAATGGCGTCGCGCAAGGCACGCGCGTGGATGAGTGCGAAAGACAACCCGAGCGCGAAGGTCGGATCGGTGTGGCAAACGGTATCGCCCACCGGCACGAATCCGCGGACGCAGGCGTCGCCGAACTCCACGTAGTGGCGCAGCGTGTTTTGCAATTCGCCCATCGGCAACACGCCGGTGATGGGCGTGGCGAAGTGCGGATCCACCAGCGGGGCGAGCGTCGGGATCGCGGCGGCGACGGCATTCCACGCGCCTTCGTTCTGCAGCACCCGCAGTTCTCGGTCCCAACTTCCGATGGCGAGTAGCAGCGCGAACGTACCGTTATCGCCGGTGAAAGTAGAAAACGCCGCGTAGCCGAGATCGCCGCGCGGCGTCACCAGCCACGGCCCGCGCGGAAACTGCTTGCCGGTGAACATCCGGAAATAGCGGGAGTAATAAATGATCTCGCTGTTGGTGCTCTCGGTGCGAAGATTGCAACCAACGGACGCAAGCTTCGCGGGAAACGGCGTGTTGCGGCCGAGCGCATCAACTACAAGGTCCGCCGTGATGGTCTCGCCGGTGTCGGTCGCGATGCCGAAAACCTTTGGCACGCCTCCGCGTTCGATGAGCACATCGGCAATCCGCGTGTTGCAGAAGACGGAGACGTTCGGATTCGAGAGCACCGCATTACGCAGTGCCCACTCGATCACAGGCCGTCGTACGGATAGATAGACGAGTTCGTCGTCCTCAGGGATGCGCCGGCCCTGGATCTTGTCCGCCGCCGAAAAATCGCTGGCCCCGGCGCGCAGCAGGACTTGGTAAACGTCGGGGAACAGGTGAATGAGTTCGCGGCGGCCGCGCGGCAGGAAGGCGTGCGGTTGGAGGAAATGCGCAATGCCGCGGCGGGTCCAGTTGGCGGCGTGCTCGTGGTGTCCGGTCTCGAAGGAGTCGCGCTCCACCAATGTCACACGATGGCCCGCGCGTGCCAAGGTGAGGGCACTGGCAAGTCCGGCAAAGCCCGCACCGGCAATCAGGATGTGCATGGTCGCGGCTAGTGTAATCGAATCCGGTTGCCGTTGTGTGATCCTCCTCCTTGCCCAACTTCGCTGGCGAACATATACTCCTAAGGTTTGCCCGAAGGGTCTCCTATAACGTCGTTTCAAGGCACAAATCTGCCCGACGGGACCGCACTAATGGAGAATGCATGACTACCGCAGAGCAATTCGACAAAGAACTCAATCCATGGGAACAGCAGGCAGCACGCTTTGATACTGCCACCACGAAACTCAAACTCGATGAAGGCCTGATCAGCGTTCTGCGTGTTCCCGCCCGCGAAGTTACGGTCAACATTCCGGTCAGCATGGACACCGGCAAGATCCGGATGTTCACCGGTTACCGTGTCCAGCACTCGTTCGCGCGTGGCCCCGCAAAGGGCGGCGTCCGGTTTTCGCCGGAAGTAAGTCTCGACGAAGTGCGCGCCCTGGCGGCGTGGATGACCTGGAAATGCGCAGTCGTGAACATTCCCTTCGGCGGCGCCAAGGGCGGCATTATCTGCGACCCGAAGACGATGTCTATGGGCGAACTGGAGCGCATGACGCGCCGCTACACCGCCGAGTTGATGGAGTTTATCGGTCCTGAAAAGGACGTTCCGGCACCCGACGTCAACACCAACGAACAGACGATGGCGTGGATGATGGACACCTACTCCATGCACATGCGCATGACGGTGAACGCCGTCGTTACTGGCAAGCCGCTGAATATGGGCGGATCGCGCGGACGTCGCGAGGCCACCGGACGTGGTGTGATGATCACCGCCGACCAATGCCTGAAGAAGTTCAACATGTCGCGCGAGAGCACGCGGGTGATCGTGCAGGGCTTCGGCAACGTCGGTTCTAACGCGGCGCAGCTGATGCACCAGGCCGGTTACAAAGTCATCGGCATTGGTGAGTGGGATGGCGGCCTGCACAACGTGAACGGAATCGATATCAATGCGCTGGTGGATTACAAGGCGCACAACGGATCCATTCACGGTTTCCCGGGCGCAGAGAAAGCGGCAACCGCGGACCTGATGATTGCCGATTGCGATGTGCTGATTCCGGCCGCGACCGAGAACGTCATCACCACGAAAAACGCCGAAAAGGTGAAGGCGAGGATCATCGTGGAAGGCGCGAACGGACCGACTACGTCCGGGGCGGACGAAATCCTGAACGACAAGAAGGTCTTCGTAATGCCTGACATTCTTGCCAATGCCGGCGGCGTGACGGTGTCGTATTTCGAATGGGTGCAGGACCGCCAAGGCTACTTCTGGAAGGAATCGGTGGTCAACGAGCAGCTCGAGCACATCATGGTTAGCTCTTTCGAGGATGTCGTGAATATGTCCGAGCAGCACAATGTACCAAATCGCATCGGTGCCTACATGCTGGCTATTGACAGAGTGGCATACACTATCCGGCAGCGCGGAATTTACGCGTAGACAACATTCACCCCAACCGTATTACGGACAGGGTGCTACAAGGGGCCGCCAACGAGCGGCCCCTGCGTCGTTTCTGAAACAAGGCTCCTAGCCAACGATCGGGAAAGAACAGGCCATTGAATTGCGAACCGCGAATCTAGCAATTACGGCGATGGGATGCTGCTTCGTTTTGTTCACCTTCCTCTCCGCAGTGGCTTCAGTTCCTCGCTGGTTCCTCGCGTGGTGCATCTCGCTAACCGCAATGTTCGTTGCGCTGTTTTGGTCAGCGGGAATAGGCTTCGGTCGATGGCGGAAATTCTCTCGTTGGTGGTTCGTTCCTGCTGCTCTCTGTTTCCTTTTCCTCGCCAGCGCGTGGGGCGTTGTGGTTTCCGCGGCTGTCTGGCGGGAGCGCGAGTTCAGGCGACATTTGGGCGAGTATGAAGCGATTGTTGAGAGGGTGAGGAGCGGGGAAAGATTCGCACCTCAAGGACAACTCGCTTGCAGAGCCACCGATGTGTGTCCCGTGGATATGGGCAAGGTAGGTGTGGCGCAACTTCCGCCGCACGTTGTTCGCGTAGATGCCCTGCGATGTCGAAACGGTGAGATCGAAGTGTGGTTCAGATTTGGCGGAGACGGGTTCGTTCTCCACGAGGGGTTTCTGTACAAAGGCTATGAGGATTCCGGCAATTGCGCCAAGGAAATCATGGGGATCAAGCCACGGCTGACAATTCATCCGGTGGAGAGACGCTGGTTTTGGTACTACTCATAAGCAAGCAGCCTGAACAGGTTCTCGAGACCTCGGAAACGCACCCTGTCGCTGACCAGCGCAACACTTGTGGCGTGCCCTTTAGGAGTAGAATCCTCGACACGGTTGTCGCTCCCGCCAAAGCTCGGGTCGGGTGCACCTTGGGGTTGGTCACAATGCAACGCCGACAGCGCATTGCTCGCACGCTGCTGATCTATGCCTGCTCGCCCGGCCTGATCTCACTAATTGCCATGGTCGTCGCGATTCGCCCCCTGACGGCCTATCACGATGGTTTTCATGGTCCTGAGGCGATGTGGGCCGATCTGAAGCGGTGGGCCAGGACCGGGGAGTTGGACTTTCCGGCGTGGCACCGGGCTTCCCGGGATCATCTTCACCACCGCCGTGCATCCTGAATGGGTTTGGCCGCCTCCCACTGAAGAGGAACTCTGCCAGCATTGATTTGACTTGTGTGGTGGAGGATAATCAGAGAGTCAGGCCATCCTTGCGGTGAACTTACCGAATTCCATCACGCTGTCTCGGATCTTCAGCATCCCGCTGTTGATCTGGATCCTTCTCACCCCGCGCATTGGCAGTCTCCACGGAGAGAGGGAGCTCCTCGCTTCCGCGGTGTTCATCCTGGCTTCCATTACCGATGGGCTGGATGGTTATCTCGCGCGCAAGCGGCAGCAGGTCACCACCATGGGCATGCTGCTCGATCCGTTGGCCGACAAGCTCATGGTGACGGCGGCATTCATCACGCTGGTGCAGGTGAATCCGCACATCGTCAGCGCTTGGGTTGCCGTGATCGTGATCGGGCGCGAGTTCCTCGTCAGCGGCTTGCGATCGATTGCGGCGTCGGAAGGTTTCACGATCCAGGCTAGCGATCTGGGCAAGATGAAGATGGTGGTCCAGATCGTGTGCGTAGTGGCGGCGATCCTGGATGTGCGCTGGTGGGACGCGGAGTGGGACTTTGGCTCATTCCATTTTGTGCTCGCAATCGACTTGATCGCGAAGATGGCAATCTGGTTCATGGTGGCACTGTCGTTGATCTCCGCAGTGGATTATTTTGTGGGCTTCTGGCGGAAGATTGATCGCAGCTCGGAACGCCGGCGCCGGCGTTCGTTCGTACTATCGCGGCGGCGCAAATCACCCGATGTCGCAGCTACCCAGCAGTAGTGCGGTTGGCGAATATTCCCAGACAGAACGAGAAACCCTGATCCGGTTGGCGCATGCTGCAATCGATAGCGCGTTGCATGACCGGCCGATGGACCTGACGGCGCCGACTCCGCATCTCGAGGAGCAACGCGGTGCTTTTACGACCCTGCATCTGCACGGTAAGTTGCGCGGGTGCATTGGCTATGTGCTTCCGGTGGCGTCGCTCTACAAGACTGTGGCAAACACCGCTGTGGGCGCCGCGTTTGAAGATCCACGGTTTGAGCGGGTGAAAGCTCCTGAGGCGCCAGAACTCAAAGTGGAGATCAGCGTGATGTCCCTGCTGTTCCCGATCGAACCGAAGGATGTAGAAGTGGGCAAGCATGGACTGCTGATTTCCTGGAATATGCGGCGCGGCTTACTGCTGCCGCAAGTTGCAACGGAGCGCAACTGGGACGCCCAGACGTTCCTGAGCGAGACCTGTCGTAAGGCGATGCTGCCTGTGGATGCATGGCAGCGTGGTGCTTCCATCGAGGCGTTCACGGCTGAAATCTTTGGAGAGTAGTTTTCCGCAAAAAGAAACGCGCCGCATTTGCGGCGCATTCTTGTTTCTGCTGAAAGTTGGTTAGTGGCTTCCGCCGCTGGCTTCGCCAGCTTCCGGCGCCATCAGTTCGAAGTGATCGCCAATGTGAACGTCCTCGATCGCGTAGGTGATCATGGCGGTTGCGGTGGTCGGCGTGGTGTAGAGAATCACGGCTTCCGCAAGCCCGCGCTTCGGCAGTTCTGCCCAACGCTTCGTCTTCAGCGGCGGCTCTTTGAACTGGTCGTCTTCGTAGTTGATGGACATCAGAGACCCTTCATCCGACGGATCCATCTCGTTGTCTTCCCAACCGCGATAGATGCGGACGTAATCACCAACCTTCAAGCCCTGGGTGGTGCCAATGTTGACGTAGAACTTCTTGCCTTCGCCGAGGTACGCATCGAAGTCCTTGCTGAGGACAATGCGGCCAGTGGTGGATTTCTTGAGCGGCGTCCAGTGCTGGAAGTTGTACGGGCGCGCGTGGAATGCAGCAATCGCACGCTCCTGGAAGGGGACTATCAAGTCGCCAGGGACGACCGGATCGCAGCTGAAATCAATGTGTGCGACCGCATTGGCTCCCGCAACATTGGTGACCGTCGCCTGGGCCATATCGTAGAAGACAAAGCCGGCCTTCTTGGTCTCGGCGTTTTGGCCGTCGTAAAGCTTGTAATAGTTGGGGTCCTTGGCGCGGCGGACGACGGAGACCTTCTGGCCTTCCTGCCAGCCTGCGCCGTTGAGAAGGATGGAGTCATTCTTTACGAAGCGCGCGGTGTTGGGCGACTGCTCTCCCGCGACTACGAACGACGCGTTGGAAACGTCGGTCGGCGACATATAGCCGGCACAGTACGTGTCTGTGTAGGAGGCGGTAGTGCCCTTCGTCACGATGTTGGACGGCAACACGGTAGGCGATGTTTGAGTGTTTTGCGCGGCCTGCGCGGCCGTAACGTCGGCCTGACCAAATGCCGCTGCGCTGGCAGCGAGAGTAACGAGAAGCAGAGCTTTTTTCATAACCCCTCCGTGAGCCGAGGCGAAACCTACAACCGATGCGTGCGAACCTGATCTTACGAGCAAGACTTCGTACCATACGCGATCTGAGATCACGCGCAAGCGGCGAAGGTCAATGAGCCCCGGGGGGACCGCTGTGCGGCTGCATGTCGTTGACGATGCAGAACTATGGCTGAGGCGCAAAAGTATCAGAGGAGTAGCTGCTGGTCAAGAACCTGTTTGCCAGTCTAGTTACCCCAGAGGTGCAAAATCGCGAAATATCTTCCGTAACTTGAAAAGGGTGTTGCAACTAGATTAGTGCATCGTTACTATCGCGACGCCGGAAGTATCCGGCTACGATGGCAACTTCCGGCTACAACGCGCCCCGCATCCTCCGCTCGCGCATTCCCCGTGTTTGCGTCGCCGTAATCGGCGCGACGCCGGAGGAAATGATCGCCAAAGCGGAAGGCATAATCCGCGAAAACCCCTTTCTTGAGTTCAGGTTAGACTACCTGACCAACCCCGCAGCGGCGCTCCCCAAGGTGAAGCGCCTGCTCGAAACCCGGCCCGATGCCGTCATCATTGGTACCTGTCGGAGGGCGGTCAACGGGGGCAAATTTAAGGGGTCGGCCTCGGCGCAGCTCGAAATCCTGGCCAAGGCCGCGGCAGCCGGATGTCAACTTCTGGACGTGGAACTGGAGACAGCGGAGTCGGTGAAGGCCTCGGAGCTGCAAAAGCTTCGTGAAGCAGCCTCGATCATCCTGTCTTTTCATGACTTTAAGGCAACCAAGAAGCTGGATGACATCCTCGCCCGGATGGTGAAAATCCACGTCGAATATTACAAAGTGGTCTCCACGGCGACCTCCCTGTACGACAACGTGCAGATGATGAAGTTCCTGGAGAAGCACGGGCACGATTACTGGCTGATCGGGCTGTGCATGGGCGAGCAAGGCATTATCAGCCGGGTTTTGTCGGTCCGAGCGGGCAGTGTATTTACCTTTGCGGCGGCTTCCGCGGGCGAAGAGACGGCGCCGGGACAGGTCACCTATCGCGACCTGCGGAGCACTTTCCGTATTGACCACGTGGACGCCGCCACGCATGTGTACGGCGTTGCCGGAGATCCAGTAGCGCATTCGTTGTCGCCGGCGATGATGAACCTGGCGTTCCGCCGCGAGAACGTGAATGGCGTGTATCTGGCGTTGCACACAAAAAAGACCGACGATCTGATGGCGTGTATTCGCGACATTCCTCTGCGCGGGTTGAGCATCACCATGCCGCATAAAGAGGAGATGGTGAAGCACCTCGCGAACACCGACGACCTGGTGCGCAAGATTGGCGCGGTGAATACGATCGTCCGCGCGCAAGACGGAAAGCTCTACGGATTTAATACCGACGTGGCTGGGATCGTTGGGCCGCTTTCGGACCGCATCACCGTGACTGGGGCGAAAATCCTGGTGGTAGGCGCCGGTGGCGCAGCGCGCGCAGCGGTGTTCGGATTGGCGGCACGCGGGGCACACATTTCGATCGTGAATCGCACCGTGCCGAAGGCGCAAAAGTTGGCGAAGGAAGCGGGTGCGAAGGTCGTAAAGCGAGCCGATTTGAAAAAGCTCGATTTCGACGTGATCATCAACGCGACCTCGGTCGGCATGATGAACCCGAAGGTGAGCCCGCTCGAAGCCGATGAATTGCGGGCGCGCATCGTGTTCGACATGGTCTATAACCCGGTGAACACTCGGTTGATCCAGTTGGCGAAAGCCAAAGGATTGGCGACGATTCCGGGCTACGAGATGTTTGTGCAGCAGGGAGCGCGTCAATTTGAGATTTGGAGCGGCAAGCCTGCGCCGGTCGAGGAAATGCGCGGCATAGTGATGAAGGCGCTCGGGGAATCGCCGGTTTTGGAAGCTCCCACGCCTGTGCCGCCACCGCTTCCAGCCGAAGCGCCGAAACCTGCGGTCGCCGCGAAACCGGTTGCTGGAAAAACTGCGCCGGTGACGAAATCTGTTTTAGCCGCGAAGCCCGCAGCTGCAAAGTCTGCTCTCGTCGCGAAGCCCGCTCCTGTTACGAAGCATGTGCCTGTAGCAGCAAACCATAACGGGACCGGCAAGAAAGCTGCCCCTGTCGCGAAGAAGCCGGAGCCCAAACCGGTCGCGAAGAAAGCCGCTCCGCCTGCCAAGAAGAAGGTTGTGGCAAAGAAGAAGTAACGAGCCACGTTAGGGCATAATAGTGAAGTGAGGTTCCCGTGGTCACGAGCGTAAAAGTGACGAACGTTGGCGGCTCCTTCGCGATCATCCTCCCCAAAGAGCTTTTGGATAAATTGAAGGTGACCGAGGGCAGCACCGTTCAGGTCTCCGAAGTGTCCGATGGGGTACTTCTCTCCGCCTCGCGAGCGACGTTCGAAGAGAAGATGAAAGTGGCGGAAGAGATCATGGACGAGAACCATGACGTTCTGCGCAGACTGGCAGAGTAGTGGAAGAGCCTGTCTGGGTTGAACTCCAAGACGCCCTCGCTATCCACGACAAACAACTCGGTAGGCACGGCGGTCAACCGGGAGTCCGTGATTCAGGGCTGCTGGAATCAGCGTTGGGTCGCTCGAAGCATCTTCTCAACTATTCGCAGAACCGGTAAGCGCTCAGCGTTTGGCGGCCTCCTACGCCTTTGGCATCGCTCGCAACCATCCGTTCTTCGATGGCAACAAGCGGACGGCCTTCGTGGTGTCGTTGCTCTTTCTAGGGCTAAACGGTTTCAATGTCACCGCGACAGCCGAGGATCGCTACGCCGTTTTTTACGCGCTCGCGGAAGCCAGCCTCGGCGAAACTGAATTGACCGAGTGGTTCGCGGCGAATACGACCGCGAAGTAGCTAAGCCGCTGCCCTCAGCATCACTGCGCCGATCACGCTAAAAAGCACCGCGATGCCTACCGCAGAACCCGGGCCGCAGTTCTGGATCCGAATCACGCTGCCTTCGTAAATGCTGTGGAAGTCCGGCGGCAGTTTGCGCGCGTCGAGCGTGACCTTTACTGTCTCACCGACCTTGGGGCGATACTTCGTGAAGACGAAGATGCCGGAGTCGGTAATGTCCTTGATCCAGGCAACATGGGTGACGCCGCCGGCACAAATCGTGCCGCTGGCGTGGACTGATCGTCGGGGGGAGCGTCGTTGATCGGGGGTGGTAACTCCCATTACCTGCAACGCACGCTGGCTTTCAGTCATCGGGTCGGCCCTCCTGCAGCTCTGAATTGCACCTGACTCGCCAAATCCTAAGCTGCTGGATTCCCAACCTCTTCGAGCCGGTAGAAGGTAAGTGGAAGGTAATTTCTGCTAGCGTAACGGCGCTTTCTACAGCGACAGACAGGAAGCAGAGTAGCTGGATTCCAACATTGTCCTACTGCGATACCATCGCCGCAGGAAAAAGGGATACACTTGAGCTCTGCTTATGGCCAGCAATCGTGGTTCACGCGTGTTTTTGTGGGTTGCACTTGCCGGTGGCGCATTTTTTCTCTTCGTTGCAGCCATTTTCGTGCTGGTGTACGTTAGCGTCCGCGCCGATGACCACGCACAATTTACCGGGTTCGGCGACCGCATTGCGGTAGTGGACCTGGAAGGCGTGATCGTTGATCCCAAGAGCGTTGTCGCGCAATTGAAGAAGTATGGCGACGATAGCTCGATCAAAGCCATCATCCTGCACATCAATTCGCCCGGCGGTGGCGCTGCGGCTTCGGAGGAGATTTACCGCGAAGTGCGGCGCGTGCGCGATGAGAAGCACAAGCGCATTGTCGCTTCCATCGAGACCGTGGGCGCGAGTGGCGCGTACTACGTGGCTTCCGCGACGAACAAGATCTACGCGAATGAAGCGAGCATCGTGGGCAGCATCGGCGTGATTGCGGAGTGGTACAACTACGCCGACCTGTTGAAATGGGCCAAGCTCAAGGAAATCACGATGAAAGCTGGTGAATTCAAAGACACCGGCTCGCCGACGCGCGACATGACCCCGGCCGAGAAGGCCTACATGCAGGCGTTGATTGACGACATGCATTCGCAGTTCATTCATAACGTGGCGACTGGACGCAAAGTGAAGGACGAGGACATTCGTCCCATTGCGGACGGACGGGTGTGGACCGGACGCCAGGCGCTGCCGATGAAATTGATCGACCAGATCGCGGATTTCCAGGCGACCGTGGCGGATACGGCAAAAAGCGTCGGAATCAGCGGCGAACCGACCTTGGTGACCCCGGAACGGGAACGTAAGTCGTTGCTGGATCTGATGTTCGGCGATGTGTCGGACCTGATTCCGGACCGTGCCAAGCTGATGCAGACGAACGTCGGCTTTTACTACCTCTGGAAGTAGGGTGACCCACCTCGGAACCGGAATCGGCAAAAGAACTGAAACTGAGTCTTGCCAAAAGGCCAGTGTTTCTGAGAATTTAGAAGCGACTTACAAATGAAAAGGGCATACTCTTAGACCTGCAAGTGGATGCAGGCGGAGCTTGGAGGGGCGATGACAAAGGCGGACCTGATCGACGAGGTTTCCCGGCTGGCCGAATTGACGCGCAAAGACAGTGAAGTGATTGTAGAAACGATCTTTGACAGTATCGTTCATTCGCTGCGCGCCGGCGATAAGATTGAAATTCGAGGCTTCGGCAGCTTCCGTACCCGTCAGCGTAAACCGCGCGTGGGACGTAACCCCAAGACCGGCGACCGCGTGGAAGTTCCGGCGAAGAAGATTCCTTTCTTCAAGCCCAGCAAAGAGTTGAAGGACATGGTGAACGACGCGGCCGAAGCGGCTGCTGCTACACCGGCGACTCCGCCGGCTGCGGAAGGCCAAGCGTAATTTCAGAAATTCGTAGCAAAGAACGGCTGCCGAGATTCGGCAGCTGTTTCATTTTCCGGTAGCAGCTTTTCTCGTCAGCGGTCCCATGAGAGTTCCTGCGTGGCGCATCCACTTCTCGCAGGCGGGTCCGTAATCGAAGAACTCATCGCGCAAGATCGCCTGTACATCGTCATCGCCTTCCGCGAGAAGCCGCTCGATCAGCGCGAAGGCTCGGCGGCAGAAGTCGTCGACGTTCTGGTCGAGCGCAACCTGCAATGTGGGAATGAAGCTGTAACCGATGAAACTCTGAAGGAACTCGGGATCTTCGAGTCGCCGCTGCTCGTAGGCCTCGCGATCGGAGGCGAGTTCCGGCAACGCTTCAACCAGCCCACGGTTCAGATCAGCTGCCGAGATCACTTGCGGATTCCGATGGCAGCCATCATGCGACCGGTTTTGCCGAACTCGGCGCGGTGCGAGAAGAAACGCTTGGTGTCACACGAGGTGCACGCGTCGAATGCGTAAATGTTCGCGGCCGGAACGCGGGCATCGAGCAACTGGCGACGGTTCGCTTCCACGAGATCAAGTTGGATTTTCGTTGCGGGCTCACCGTGTCCGGGCGCGCGCTGGTTGAGGAAGAGCATCGGGTACTTGTTGTGCAGCGACTCAAAGTCGTATTCCTCGTTAAACAGTTCCTTTGCGTACGCGAATTGCGACTCGAACGAGTGGATGAGTTCTTCGCCCACGGTGTAGCAACATTTGCCGATCGCGGGACCGATGGCAGCCTGGATGTCGCGCGGATTCGAGCCATAGTGCCGCCGCATCTCGCCAATGCCTTTTTCGACGATGCGCGCCACGGTCCCACGCCATCCTGCATGAAACGCCCCGACGGCGCGCTTCTTGGTGTCCACCACCAAGACCGGAATGCAATCGGCGGTCTTGATCCCGATGAGCAGCTCGGGAACGTTGGTGATGAGCCCGTCACCGGTGAGCTGCTCGGCGATGGGGCCGTCCACCTTGTGCACCACGCCGGAGTGCACCTGTTTCATCTGCACAATCGGCCAATGCGATTTCGCATCTCCCGCACCCATCGCCTGCGCGAACAGAGCGCGATTGCGTTCCACGTTCTCGCGGCTGTCGTGCTCAGTGATCCCAAGATTGAGCGAACCTTTGCCGTAAACGTCGGAGCCGCCGCCACCGCGGGTGCTGAATCCGTGGACAAGCCAAGGCAGATTAAAGTTCGGCGCGCGCAACACCTCGAGCTTGGACTTCGTTTTCGTCGCAGTTTTACGAGTGGTTTTCACAACTGTGGGCACTGTTTAATTGTAGCGGGTTTTGCGCGCCAGATGATTGTGCACTCTTACTGAACAGATGTTGGAGGCGCACGCGACTCGCGAGTCTCAATAGTTGCATTCCGTGGAGTTCGACCGCGAAGAAGACGGCAGATGGATCGCTGAAATCCCGAACCTCCCAGGCGTTCTGGCCTACGGCAAAACAAAGAACGAAGCACTCGCTAAGGTGCAAGCTCTTGCCGCTTCTCTGTCACCCTGATCGGCATTCGCGAATCGCGAATCGCGAATGGAAAAGCAAATGGCCTCCGCAGAGGCCATCGCTAATTCGATCAATCCACTTAAATCGTTGTCGTCGAATACGCGTCCGTATTCACCGGCGCGCCTACCAGGTCGCCCTTCGGCTCCTCCGCGTCGAAAACCACGGCGAGTCCGTAGATAGTCGACGCCACGCGAATCGCTGCGAGAATCTTCTCTTCGCTGAATTCTTTCTGCAGCAGGACGCGCTCATGGGCGTCAATGCACTTGCCGCAGCCGTTCACGGCCGAGACAGCGAGCGCCCACAGTTCGAAGTCGAGCGGATCCACGCCGTGCTGGCGGAGGAAGTTCATTCGCAGGCCGGCGCGCATGGTCTCGTACTTCTTGTTCACCGCGAGGTGCTGGAAGCGATAGAAGATATTGTTCATGCTGAGGATGGCGGCCGCGCCTTTGGCGGCTTCGACAGCTTGCGCGCTCAGCTTGCCTTTCGCTTCTTCCACGATGGCGTCGAGCAGGGTGCGATTGCGCGAAGCGGCCGCGCAGGCAACCACGGTGCCCCAGAGCTGTTGTTCGGTGAGTTCGGTATTCTGGCGCACGACAGCCGAGAAGTTCAACTTCAGATCGCGTGCGTATGCGGGGACGGTGTCGAGCAGTGCTTCGAGATTCATGGGACCCTTCCAGCAAAGCAAGGGGCCCGCTGCGAGCAGGCCCCGGTGATCAGTTAGACGTGCAAAGTCTCCTGGCCCTTCTGCCAGTTGCACGGGCAGAGCTCGTCGGTCTGAAGAGCGTCGAGCACGCGAAGCACTTCGCTCGGGCTGCGGCCAACCGAGAGGTCGGTGACATACGCGAAGCGGATGATTCCCTGCGGGTCAACGATGTAGGTCGCACGCTGCGCAACGCCGGCTTCGGGATCGAGGATGCCGAGGTCGCTGGTGAGCTCACGCTTCACATCGGCGAGCATGGGGAAGGGCAGGTTGCGAAGATCGTCGTGATGGGTGCGCCACGCGTGGTGGACGAATTCGCTATCGGTGCTGCCGCCAAGGACCTGGGTATCGCGCTCCGCGAATTCCTTGTTCATCTTGCCGAACGCAGCGATTTCCGTCGGGCAAACGAAGGTGAAGTCCTTGGGCCAGAAGAAATAAATCTTCCACTTGCCCGCGTAATCGTTGTCCTTGATGTCTGCGAATTCCTTGCCTTTTTCGAGGCTCACTGTGGCTTTCAGGTTGAATGCGGGAAATTTTTGGCCTACGCCTAACATGCTGGTCTCTCCTGATGAAAGATAAATTCGAAAATTAGTGCGCTGACTGCTTTGCGCATTTACTGCAGGTTCCGAGGATATCGACAGCGAACTGCTCGATCTTAAATCCCTTGGGAGCACGCCGGAGACGTACCGGATCAAGGAATTTTGCGTCGATGTCCGTTATGGATTTGCACTTACGGCAAACGAGGTGGTGGTGGGGCGTCAGGGTGGGGTCCACACGCAGGCTGCCATGGTGCGGGCTAACTTCGTGCAGGATTCCGGCCTCAACGAACGTCTTCAGGTTCTTATAAATCGTAGCCACGGAGATGGAAGGGATTTGTTTGCGGACGACCTCGTAAATCTCCTCGGGCGAGTAGTGCCCCGGGGCCGCAGTCACAGCCTGGAAGATGATGCGGCGCTGATGCGTAGCCGCAAGATGGCGCTCGCGGCAGAGGCCGTCAAAATCCAGTTTCTCCTTTGGCATACTTATCGGATGATAATCCTTATCAAACGATTCAGAATGTGATCTGAAGCGGGGGGATTTTTCGATTCGGGAAATCACCAGATCTGCGTATAGAGAAACGCCAGGTTCGCGATGATAGTCACGATGATTGCGCCCAGCAACCAGCGGTTCTCCGAATGCGTATTGCGCACGGTGACGATCGCAGGATCGTCTCCCAGCCGTCGCATGTAGTGCAGAATTGGGATCGTCATGACGCCCGCAAAGAGCTGCGACCAGTAGAGTACTGTGACCACGTTGATGCCGAAGAGATCCACGGCGACGGCGATGAACACCACTGCGGAGATCAAAGTGTAGAAGCGCGTCGCTTCCCACGGAGCGCGACTGAGGCGCGACTTCCACCCGAAGGCTTCGGCAACGCTAAAGCAAAGCGAACCTACGATCAGCGGAAGGGCGACGAGTCCTGATCCGATGATTCCGAGCGAGAAAATCACCGGACCGGCTTGGCCGAGAACGCTTAGTGCCTGCGCGGCGGTGCGAGTCGTCACCTGCGATGGGGCGGCAACATGAATGCGCGCAGCGCAGATGATCACGCAAAACGAGATCAGGCACGCGACGATGGTGCCCGCGTTCGACTCCGAATAATGAGCGTTAGCAACTCCGGTCGGCAGGTCGCGCTTGGTGCTGGTTTGCCAGACGATGACATCCGGCGTGAGCAGCGACCCAAAAAGTGCGATCACCGCCATGAAGTAAGCGCCCGACATCTGGATGTGCGGAAGGAACACACCTTTCGCGAGGCCGACGTAGGAATCCGTGGCGCGATGTGCGGCGAGAACGTACGCGAGCAAGACTAACGTCAACGTGCCGAGCGTGCTCGTGACCTTCTTGTAGTCGCTGACAATAAGGAAATACCAAATGACGAAGCCGACAACAGCGATGAACATGGCGCGCCGCTGGAGGAGGATCAGCGAGAAGGCGTCGGAGACGGCGTAGATGTCGCCGATGACCATGGCGAGGTTAACGCAGACCATGCCGAGCGCCATGAGCTTGGCACGCCCGCTGCCGTAGCGGATGCGGACAAGTTCGATGAGGCCGCGTCGGGTGTCGCGCCCGATGCGCGAGGAGACGGCGAAGACCGTCTTCAGGACAGGGAAGCTGACGAGCACCACCCAGGCAATGGAGAGTCCAAACGTGGCGCCGACAACCGTGGCGGTTAGAACGGCCGCAGGGTCGAGATCGGCCGCGCCGGCAATGATTCCGGGCACAGTGTCGCGCAGGCGGTGAAGGAATCCGCGCGCGGGCTCGGGTTCGTCCGGCCGCGCCTCCGGGCCGAACCTGGTTGCCTCGGTGGTAAACACTCCCGATTAGAAGCCGGAAGCCGGCGAGAGGCTGCTCTGGATTTCCCGACAAGCGCGAGGGCCTTAGTTCGTTCGGAGTAGGGCGAAGTAGCTGCTTTTCGAGCCCAACGCGTGGATTTGTTGCAGCATCATTACAAAAGCGATGTTGGCCTGACGTTTGGTCGGCCTGTGCCACACCGATCTGCTCCGTGCCTCCAGCACAGACGAGTCGCTTCTGTGCGCGCGGCACGCATTCCCCAACAGGAGAATCCACCTAAGTGTTTACGGACAGACTCAAGCAGTTTTGCCTGGCGGTAGCGGTGTGCGTATTGAGTTTCGCGGCGATTAGTTCAGCGCAAGTTCCTTCCTCCAACCATGTATTCGTTCTTATGGAGGAGAACCACAGTTACAGCCAGGTGGTCGGCAGTCCGAACATGCCGTACCTGAATTCCCTGATCCAGCAATATGGGCTGGCGACGAATTACGACGCGAACAGCCACTACTCGCTGCCCAATTATTTCTGGATCACCACCGGCAAGTACCTGACACTGAACGACGGCACCACCGCAGTATTCAACGTGGACAACGTGGTGCGGCAAATGCTCTCGGCGGGCAAGACCTGGAAGGCGTATGAGGAGAGCATTCCTTCCGAGGGGTACACGGGTGGAACGGTTGAGCCGTACGAGAAGAACCACAATCCGTTTTCCTATTTATCGGACGTGGTGAACAGCTCGCAGGCGAACAACATGGTTCCGTTCACTCAGTTCGCAACCGACATCGCGAATAACGACCTCCCGAACTTTGGATGGATCGGTCCGAATGGCACGCATAACGGACACAACGCTGGTCTACCGACGATGGACGCGTGGCTGAAGGCGAACCTGCCGCAATTGCTAAGCAGTCCGGCATTCCAGCCCGGCGGCGATGGACTGTTAATCATTACGTTCGACGAATCGGTGGACTCCGACTGCGCGCCATTGGCGAGCTGTCCGAAGCTTCCGGAAAACGGCGGCGGCGGGCACGTTGCAACGGTATTGATTGGGCCGAACGTGAAGAAGGGATTCCAGTCGAGCACGTTCTACCAGCATCCGAGCGTGCTGCGGACGGCGCTGATGGCGCTTGGCATCAACAGCGCTCCGGGCGCCGCGGCTACGGCACCCCTCATGACGGACTTCTTCTCGGCGACGACAACTGGCTGCACGGGCACCGGCACGAACCAGACGGTAACGATCTGCTCCCCTGCGAATGGAACGACGATGGGAACCACAGCCGTAGAAGTGAGCGCGGTGGCGAACGACTCGAAGCCGGTGAGCTTCACGCAGGTTTACATTGATGGCGTGAAGAAGTACGAGGTGATGGGCGGCAAGGTTGATACCACTCTGACGCTTGCGTCTGGAACGCGGCGCATTACGGTGCAGGCCTATGACGGAATTTATTTCAAGAGCACGATCTATGTCACGGTGCCGTAGCTACCAATCGTAAGTGTTCTGTTCGACCTTGTAGCCTTTGCGCTCCAGCGATTTCGCAATGCCGTGGTCGCCGATTACGTGGGCGATCCCGACCACGACAAACGCGGTTTCGTGGCCACCGAGATACGCGGCAACTTTGTCGGTCATCGCGGGATTGCGATCGTCGAGCAGGCGCTGGTAGTAGGAGCGCGGTTCCTGGCGCGAAATCTCGGAGCTGAGCGCATTGATATCGCCGTTTTCGTAGGCGCGCTCGGTGTCGCCGATCTGTCCGGATTCTTTCAGCGCCGAGGCGAGAAACTGCGACTGCTCGCTGTCACTGGCGGAGGCGAGCAACTTGAACTGGAACTCGACCGACTCGAGCTGGTCCACGCGTTTGCCGTTGGCCGAGTTGAGAAAGTGCATGTCGATACCGGCGCTGGGATCGAAGCCAGAACTCTGCGCGGCCATGGCTTCGACGGTGAGCGCGACCATCCAGGGCTTCATGGTGTCGAGCATTTCGCGCGGTAGCTGGTGCTTGGTGCAGAAGGCGTCGAGGTCGGCGTTGGTTTCGCGCGAGACGTGGTTGGAGAGCGAGTCGCCATCAGTGTACATGCCGTATTCGCCGAGCAGCCCTACGGCTTCGTCGAGATTGAAGTTGCTCACGTCAGCTTCGACGGCTAGGACTTGCGAATCGGCGAAAGCTTTCTCCACCATTGATGGAAGTGGATAGATCGAAGGGTCCGCGAGGTGGATCGAGCCGACAAGGTAAACGGTCGCCGTCGGCGAAGTCACCTTCCACATCAGGAACTTGCGATGTGCGGCGAAACACGGCAGCGCGAACGCGATGAGAAGAACGAGGACGAGCTGACGCGATAGTCTCCGCACAGACAGAATCGTACTCTTAACTCAGGAACTTGGTCATCAGGTAACGCTGATGTCCGACGAAACCGCTGCGGCGATAGAGGTGCTCGGCTGGATTGCCGGGATTCACGCCGAGGTGAATCGCGGTTGCACCGGCCGCGAGGGCTTCCTGCTCGAATAGTTCAAGCGCCTGCGCTCCGAAGCCTTTCCCGCGAAATTCGGAGAAGATGAAGAACTCATCGACCCACGCGTTGCGGCCGCCATACTCGAGGCTGTAGTCCCACGACAGGACGATGTACCCGATGTGACGCCCATCGTGCTCGAGAAACCACGCCAGTCCGAAATTCGGATTTCGAAGCATGAGTTCGACGGCGGCGAGTGCGCGCGCTTCGTCGAACGGGACAGACCATGGGTCGTCGATTTGCATGAGGCGCATCATCGCGAGGAGCGCGGGTGCGGCGGCGATACTGAGTGGTTCAAGGCGCATGATTTAGAATTTCCAAAATTCTAAATCACATGGCCGCTACGCATTTCACAAAGGCAATCGTTCGAATTCCGGGGAGCAATTTTGCCGAGGGGCTGACCACGGCCGAACTCGGCGCACCCAACTACGAACTCGCTTTTCAACAGCACGCACGCTACTGCGATGCGCTGCGAGAGTGCGGGCTGCAGGTGACTGTCCTCCCGGCGGACTTGCGATATCCGGATTCGACGTTTGTGGAAGACGCGGCAGTGCTGACAGCGGAGGCAGCGATCCTCACGCGGCCCGGCGCGGCATCGCGCGCGGGTGAAGTGGAGGCGATCGCAGCGGAAATCCGTGGCGGTGGGTTTCCCTCGGTGCTCTCGATTAATGAGCCCGGGACACTCGATGGCGGCGACATCTGCGAGGTGGGACGGCATTTCTTTCTCGGTCTTTCGCTGAGAAGCAATGAAGAGGGTGTGCAGCAGCTCGGCATGTTTCTCGAGGCGCTCGGCTACACAGCGTCGGTCGTTGATATCCGCGAAATGCAATCCATCCTGCACCTCAAGAGCGGCATTGCCTACATCGGCGAGAACACATTGGTGGTGTGGGAAGAAATGGCGGATCTCCCGCAGTTCCAGGGATATGAATTAATTCGCGTTTCGCCTGACGAACACTACGGCGCCAACTGCGTGCGCGTGAACGATTGCGTACTGGTGGCAGAGGGATTTCCGAAGCTAACCGCCGAGTTGGAGTGCCGCGCGTTTAAGCCGCTGCTGCTGGAGATGTCGGAATTCGAGAAGATGGACGGCGGATTGAGCTGTTTGTCGCTGCGGTTTTGAGAGTCAGATGAGTTCGCGGCGCAATCGCGTCGTTTCATCCCCAATTCATCTGAGGCATGGCAACTCCACTCGTAGCGGGCGTCTCTGATTCAGGAGAACTGTTCCCGAACTGAGAGGGCCCATGCGTATCATCACTCGTCTGCTGACACTCGTCTGCAGCACAGCGTTGACCGTTGCTGCCGGGGCGCAAGCCGCCAATAGTTACAACGGAACATCGCCGATCACCTACAACTACACCACCCTGACCACGTCCGGCGCCCAGGGTTACTCGGTCGCCTCGTCCGACTTCAACCGCGACGGCAACCCTGACCTTGTCGGCGGCACCGAGAACGCCGTGGACGTATGGCTCGCCACCGGCCGTGGCACCTACGTGAATTCACCTGTGTCCTACGCGCTGCCGTTTTCGCCTACGCACATCGAAACGCCCGACTTGAACAACGACGGCTGGCCGGACATCGTGACCGCGATTGCCAATGAAGCCGGCGTAACTGATGGCGAAACCGCGGTGTTGCTAAACAACGGCAACGGCACCTTTCGCATGGGGACGACGATTCCGAAGGTCACCGGCCAGCCCATCTGGGTATCAGCCGGCGATCTCAATAACGACGGCAACATCGACCTGGTAGTGGAAGAGCGCATGTTCAATAACGGCGTCCAAACCGACCAGTTCATTGTGTACATGGGCCACGGGAACGGCACCTTCACCAAGGGCCAGGTACTGAACATGTCAAAGCCCACTAGCCCGCCCGTGCTCGCCGACCTGAACGGTGACGGCAAACTCGACATCGTGAATGCCGAGGGCACCAAGGCGCTGATCTGGCCGGGCAAGGGCGACGGCACCTTCGGAACGCCGATGAGCCTCCTCCCTCCGAGCGGCGCGGCTTTCAATGACGTGACCACCGGCGACTTCAACAACGATGGCATTCTCGACCTGGCGCTGGTGTGGTCCAACGTCTGCGGTGACGCCTGCGGCGGGCCGAATAACAACCGTCTGTACATTTACAAGAACAACGGCAAGGCCCAGTTTACGCTGGTCTCCGGGACCAACTTTGGCGGATGCAGCGCCGCCTACCCGGTCGCGGCTGACATCAACGGCGATGGCAACATCGACATCAACCTCGTGGGGCCCAGCCATTTCTGCGGCTTTTCCGAGGTGGCGTTCGGCAATGGCAAGGGGGGCTTCAGCGCGCTGATGAGCGGGCCTTCCGGTGACGTAACCTCGGATATGTTCTACCGCGATCTCAACCTCGACTCTCGGCACGACGTAGCGCTCAGTGACACCATCGGCGGTGATGTTGTATCAGGCTTGGCGACCAATGGCTACACCAACTGCGCGCCGCCGACAGCGGCGAACCCTGCGGCGAAGATCTGCTCGCCAACCGGCAGCTCGTGGCCGGGCACGTTTACCCTGCGCGCCAGCGGCAATTCACCGTCGGGGATCGTGCGCATGGAGGTGTGGATCGACGGCGTGAAGAAGTACCAGAAGTGGAACGACCAGCTCGGGAAAAGCTTCACGCTTTCCGCCGGACAGCACCGCATTACCGTAGTCGCGGTGGACAAGTACAAGGGCGACGGCCGCACCACGGCGATCGTCAACGTGCAGTAGCCGCTGCGCACAAACTACAATGCGGGAGTGACCGATCCCGCAGAAATCCAAGCCGCCGCGCGCCTGCTGAAGGCCGGGCGGCTTGTTTCGTTTCCGACCGAAACCGTGTACGGGCTGGGCGCGAACGCGCTGGACGCCGAGGCGGTGGCGCGGATTTACGCGGCGAAGGGACGGCCCGCGACGAGTCCGCTGATCGTCCATGTGGACTCGGTGGAAATGGCGAAATCGCTGGTGACAGCATGGCCCGATGCCGCGGACGCGCTGGCGCGCGCGTTCTGGCCGGGGCCGTTGACGCTGGTTTTACCGGCGCGCGACGTGGTTCCTCCCATCGTCCGCGCGGGATTGCCCACGGTTGGCGTGCGGATGCCGGACCATCCGCTGGCGCAGGCGCTGATTCGCGCGGCAGGCGTGCCGCTGGCCGCGCCGAGCGCGAACCGTTTCACGCAAATCTCGCCCACCACCGCGGAACACGTACGGAGAAGTCTCGGCGACTCGGTGGAGATGGTGCTCGACGGCGGTCCGTGCGCGGTGGGGATTGAATCCACGGTGCTTTCACTGGCAGGGCCGCGGGCGGTTTTGTTACGTCCGGGCGGAGTGACGCGCGCGCAAATCGAGGCGGTGATTGGGCCGATCGGCGACGCCGACGAAGCGCCGGAGGGCGCGCATCCGTCGCCGGGGATGCATCCGCGGCACTATAGCCCGCGGACGCGGCTTTTGCTGGTGAAAGACGGGGAAGTGCCGCGCGACGGACGCGGAATTTATCTGAGTTACGGACGAAAATCCCCACCCTACGCTGCGCGTAGGATGGGGCACCCCAACCTCACTGTGGTGGAGATGCCGGCTTCCGCGGAAAAATACGCGGCGCGCCTCTACGACGAATTGCACCGCGCGGATGACGGCGGATTTGATTGGATCGCGGTGGAGCAAGTGCCGGAGACGCCGGAGTGGGAAGGCGTGCGGGACCGGGTCAAGCGGGCCGCGGTGCGGGAATGAGCCAATGAGCCAGATAGATACTCCTCCGACGCTCGCCGAAGCAACGCAGCGTTTGCAGACCTTCCTAGTGCAGAACGGCTATCCGGGCGCTATCCGCTGGATTCGTGCTGACGATTTTGTGGTGACGGGAAGGAACCTTTATTCGGTGCGGGGCTCGCGGCGAGACGAAACCCGATCGGCTAGCGATCACTACGCGACAGGCGTGAATCGAGGATTTGGAATTGAACTCCGTGCGATCGGGATGAGTTCGAGCGAGACGTTCGCGATGGTATGGCTTCTGATCGACGCGAGAGACGCGGAATATCACTTAATGCCGTGCGGACTAAAGCTGTCGTGTCCGGTAGAGCGTGCGCTGGTTCGAATTGTGAAGAATCCGGTGAAGTGGTTTCTTCTGGCTAGTCGCGACAAAGGACGAAGCAGAGTTTTGTTCGAGTGAATTCGATTGAAGTCGTGGTTTCCCATGTCTCGAAAATCGCGAGACATGGGGCACCCAGGCCCACGTCACCACTTACTTGCCCACTCAGGTGCAGGCATCGGCGTGGGTTTTGACTTTGTCAAATCGATCAGCACGGTTTCTTGCAGACCGTCTTTAGCAATTGAAGCCGCGATGATCTTCCCGTCTCGCGCGAAGACGAGCCTGCCTTGATGGTCCCATTCCGCCCAACTAACTGCGTCAAGCTTGGTTTTCCAGTTTTTGCCGTGAGCGGACACCTCGAATTCCTCGGAGCAGTCGAGGCGATCGAAGCTGCGCGTAAGGCGGATGGCGTGTTCTTTGTTTGGGCTGAGTTTCTCGAGGATCTCTGGTTGAGCGGTCTCGAAAAAGCGATGAGGGCGGTGCTGCTTCACGAGCCATTCTTGTTTCACCTTCCATCCGTTGCGCGCGAGGCGTTGCGAGAAGAGCGGGTCGTCTTCTCCGCACGCTGCGGGATTGGGCTCGACCCGCAGATGCGTAGGGAGGTGGTCGCGATGGGGAACGGCGGCGATGGGGCGATGATTCAGCAGGAGTCTGCGGTTTGATTCGAACAATCCGCCGCCATGCCAGCAGTCGCCCTTGGGCCAGAGGGCGAGCGCGGTGAGATACGGCGGCCGGCTGACGGCAGTCCAGGCGTAGGTGTACTCGGTGCAGAACTTGCGTTTTAGAAGGCGTTGTTTGCCAACCCGCCCATCGGCTTGATCGCTGTGCAATTGCTTGGCTTCTTCCAAGCGGCGTCGGCTGTATTTCGAGCAGAAATAGACGAGGAGTTCGCCGTTCGGCGAGAGGTCGCAACGCCGTTCGTAGATTCGTCCACGGAACCATTGGCCGGGCTCGAATTCATCGGTCTGGGTGTTCCACTTGACCAGTTGAACCCAATCTGATGGGCCGCGGCGGAAGATGACCGCAGTCGGCGATTTCCGAGCGAGAAGAAAGAAGGTGCGGGCCGGGACGGCCTCTTTCTTCATGCCCTTCCCGGTAACCTTTACGTTTTGCATGCAAGCGTGGAGATCAGCATAGCGGGCGAAGGAAGGCCACGCCAGTATTCGATGGCGAGATTGACTTGAACGCCCGAACGGGAGTGCGAAGTAGGACAGCGTCCGAGTTCCGGCTTGACGAGTTGCGGCGACGTGCCAGAATGTGCGCGACTGGAGGCGGATATGCGTCGCGGAATTATGGTGGCTGTCCTCGCTGTGCTCGTTGTTTCGAGCACCTCTCTCGCAAAGCCGGGCAAGGAGCGGTGGGCGATCAAGACCAGCGTGGTGAGTACTGGCAAGCACCACTCGCTGCAATACGACAAGTTCCTTGCGCTAGTGCAGCCGGAGATTCCTGCCGGTTTTGACCGGGACCACGATCGGATTCCCGGGAAAGCCGGCGAACCATCGGAAGGCGACATTATTACCATCCATGGCTGGTTGCAACTCGTGGCGTTTGAGAAGACCGCTTCCGGCGATGAGGACTACCACATCCAAATCAGCGCCAGCCAGAGCGATGGCAAGAATTGCATCATTGTGGAAGCGCCGAATCCGGATTTTATTGATGATCCGACGCTAAAGCAGCAAGCGACAGCGATTCGTGCCTGGGTGCGGGAAAAGTTGTTGCACGATCCCCAGAGAGAGCCGAGTTCGAAGGGTATCCCGATGACCCATCCGCCGTATGTGAGTGCGACCGGACAGCTGTTCTTCGATGCCTCGCACGAACAGGGAAGTGACCCGGGTGGCGGACGCGGCAAACTTGGTATGAATGCCGGAACGGTTTGGGAGCTTCATCCACTGACGAAGCTGACGTTTGCGAAGGCGCCGAGTGCGTGACGAGATCCTTTCCCGCGGTCTAGTTGTCCTGCGGAGCTTTTGAAACAGCGCCTTTCGCCGCGCGCGGTTTGCGATTGGTCGGTAAATGTTGAACAGCGCCGAGGCGTTTGTCGGGCGAGGCACCGTAGGCTTCCGGATGAAGGTAGAGGCCGCGCTGCGCCGCGGTTTTGTCGGTTTCGACTTGTAGCGGGTGCGCGAGATGATACGGATCTTTGCGGACCGCCGTGATCTGCCAGGAGACGGTCATGCCCGGCGTGCCACCTGCAATTTCAAACGCGCCTTTTGCGATCGGTGCGCTGACGTAGAGCGAAGCGGGCGCGCCGATGGGCGTGAGTTGATAGCGGAAATCAGTGTTAACAGCCTCGAACCACGCGGGCAGCTTGATGGCAGCGCGGCCATTGGCGCCGATGGTCGCGTTGCCGGAGTATACGTTCAACAATTCTGACGATTGGATGCCGCTGTGCTCGAGGATTTTGCTTTCGGGATCGAGCGGATCGTCGATTTGCATGCGCGCGGCGGACGATGTGGTGAGCAGGCCGGTAACAGTAACGTTGCCGTCGAGCGTAGCGGCGTTGCCGGTGCCGCCTATGGAGGGCGCGGCGTAGAGGCCGTCGCCATTGGGGCCGCCGCCGATGAAGTATCCGCCGTATCCGCCGGTGATCGCCGCGGCATTCGCGACGTTGCCGCCGGTTCCGCTGACGCCGTTGCCGGTGCCGGAATCGCCATCACCACCGTAGAAATCGGCGCCGTCGCCGCCGGTGGCGTTGGTCACGCCGCTGGCGAGCGTACCGCCGGTCGCGACGAGTCCCGCGCCGGCCGTGGTTGCGGAGGCAGCGGCCGCGCCACCGTTGGCGGAGACGGCTGTGCCGCCGCCATTGGCGCCGCTAAATAATCCGCCGAAAATGCCAAGGGTAGTTGAGGCACCTTGCACGAATGATGCGTTGAGCGATCCCCCGACGATGTTGCCGGCGCCATCCACGCTGAACACTTCGGTGCTCGTTCCGACGATGCCGCTGAGGAGCTTCCCGTGCGCGCTATTGAGGAAGAGAGCGGCGACGCCGTTAGCGCTGGCGACCGTGGCGCGCATGCCAGTGGTGGCGCCGGTGGTGGCGGTGGCGGTGCCGTAGATCGCGACGCCCGCCGTGGATGCGGTTGATCCGCGGAAGCCGATGGCTACGCCGGTGGTGGCAGTGTTCTGGCCGAAGACGCCGTAACCGTCTGGCGATTGGGTAATTCCTTTCACGCCGGTTGCCGTGCCGGTGGCCGTGTTTGCGGTGCCGTACACCGCGATGCCACCGGGCGAGCTCGAGGTACCGCGGATGCCGACGGCGGTGCCGGTCGGCGAAGTGTTGGAGCCGAAGACGCCGTAGCCGGCGGCAGAGGCTGAAGATCCGAAGACACCGTAGGCGGCGAGCGACGTTGAGGTGCTGACGCCGTAGAGAGCGCTGCCGGTGCTCTTCGAGTACACGCCGTAGCCAGTGCCGCTGGAAACATTGATTCCCATGCCGGTGCTGCTTTGCGTGACGCCGACGATCTGGTCGGTGGTGCTCCCGGTGAAGTTCGTCGGGGTGGCGGAAACTGCGTTCTTAATTGCGCCAGCAGCAGTGCGGCCTTTGCCGAGGGTCGTGGTCTGCTGCGCGATTTGTTCTTTGACGACGGTGGTGAGTTTGTCGGTGGTGACGAAGTCGAGGGCGGGATGTCCAGCGAGAGTGTCGGCCTGGGCGGCGCGAAGCGCGTAGGGAACGCTGACGAGGAGGACGCGTTTCTCGTGAGAACCTTCGACGCGGATACCGAGCCATTGCGCTTCGCCAGAAGTGAAGATGTCCGCGGGAAGACCTTCGGATTTCGTGGCGCCGAGAAGGACAGTGTATTTGCCGTCTTTTTCGAGCGAGACGTTTTGGGTTTCAGTCCAAAGCGCAGATGTGTCGTTCTCGGAACGATAGAGGCTGAAGGTGATTCCGCGCGCGACGGTGGAGGATGGCGCGGCTTCCGGCGCGATTTGTCCGGCGAAGCGGATGAGGCGAGGAACGGTTGGCTGAGCAACCGTGGCTGCGGCTTCGTTCGTTTGGGCGAGCGCGGTTCCACCCATCAACATTGCTGCGCAAAGCACACCGACGATGCGATTCACGAGTGCGTTCCTCCAGAGCGTTATTGGCCCGTTCCTGAAAGCGTGGCGTAGGCGGCGTAACCGCCGCCGGAAAGAACCAGGTTTGCAGATTGCGGTCCGGTGGCCGTTGGTTTGAATACGAGGCCGAGAGTGCAGGCGGCGTGGGCCGCAAGCGACGTGGTGCAGGTCCCGCCGTAGAACGAGAATGCCGTTCCTGTTGGTCCGATGGATTTGCCGAGCGTGATCACGGCAGCAGTGTTGTTGGTGACGAACACGGTTTGCATCTTCGAAGTGTTTTTGGTCACCGAGCCGAAGCTGATCGTAGAACTTGAGACGGCGAGCGCAGAGAGTCCGGAGCCGCGTAGCGAGACGGAAGCGGTGTTTGCGCCGGAAGTGTAGGTGAGAGTTGCGTTCTCATTGCGCTGACTCGTTGGCGTGAACTCTACCTGGAATGTGCAGGAGGCATGCGAAGGCAGACTGCTACCGCACGTGGTTGTGCCGAGGGTGAAGTCTGTCGAGGCTGGGGCAATTGCCGGCGCGGAGAGAGAGACGCTCGAAGCGGAGTTGTTGAGAATCGCGCCGCTGAGCGTGGTGTTCTTGCCGACATACACGTTGCCAAAACTCATGGAAATTGGCAGCGCGGTGAAAACAGCGACGCCAGTGCCGCTGAGTGGAACCTTGAGAGGACCAATCGCTCCGGACGAAGAGACGGTGAGTGTTCCTGTCTGCGTGCCGAGAGCGGTGGGCTTGAATGTGACGGTGATGGTGCAGGTGGTGTTGTAACTCAGAGTTGAGGTACAAGTTCCGCCGCTGATCGCGAAGTTGCCGCTGATGCTCGGCGATATTGAATTGAGATCGTTCCCGGATGCGAGGAGCGTGATGGTTCGCGACGAACTGGTGGTGTTCACCGTTTGATTGGAGAAGCTCACGCTTGCGGGTGTCGGCGTGAGGCCCTGGCTGATGACGGCGAAGTTCAGTACCGGATGTGGCGATCCGGGGACAAGAGCATTGATGTAGTTCGAACCGGAATCGAATTCGGGATCGCCATTGGTATCGAGCATTGTGCCGAGCGGGCGGGGCCCTTCACTGGCTTCGATCCAGTAGACAAGCCCGGTGGAGATTCCGAAGGACGTGGTGTCGGATTGCACGTTGTGCACGACGGTCGAATCGTCATTGCAAGCGACAAGGACCGGGCTTCCGGCGGAAACAGTGAAGACATAGATGCGCGTGTCGTAGCGGCTGCCATCGGTGCTGACGTAGGCACTGCCGTTGTGCTGCGGATCGATGCGATACCAAACGCTGTGGTTGACCTGGGTGTGGTCGGTGGAGGTGGTGTCGCCGTCGAAGCAGGGAGGAACGGGATCGTTCTGGTTGGTCGCCGCGTTGCCGGGTTGCGGGTTCGCGTTGGCAGTGTCGTGATAGTCGGTGAATCCGCCTGCGGTAACGGGAATGGCGGTGCTGGTCAGATCGTTGGGAGCAGCGGACGACGTGGGCACCGCGAGTGCGCCGAGAGTCGTGGATTTGCCGTTGACCGTAGCGGAAATGCTGACTTGCGATGCAGACAGGTCGAGTGGGTTATAGAAGCCGGTGAAGTCGAATTGGAATTGCGTGAACACAGCGTTCAGCTTGCTGTTGTTGAGCACGCCGTCAACGACGAGAAAGAATGTCTGGTCCTGGGTGAAGCCGACGAAATCCCAACGCGTCATGGTGTTGTCAGAGGGCACGACAGGATCGGGTTCTGCGATGAGCAGGTGTCCGTTGTTGTAGGTGGGGTTGGCGTTCGTGAGGACCGGCGACGTCATGAGGCGGTAGGTCATGCACGCGCCCATGGTGGCGCCGTTTGCAGTGCTGATGTCGTCATTCGCGCTCGAGGGCATGCTGCATGCCACGAAGTCCGGGTTGGTGAGGATCTGATTCAGAACGAGCGAATTGACGGTGACTGTGGTTTTGGAGCCGGAGGGACGCACAACTTTGACCTGAAGGATGGTCTTGACGCTGCCGGCGAAACCGCCATTCGCCCACACGATCGGCGTGATCTTGATGGAGTTGCCGCCGATCGAAAACGAGGCGGATAGATCGGGGTAGGTAATGGGGGACTTGGTGGTATCGCCGGGAAGGACGCAGGATGTGGAGTGGCCGTCGAGCCATGCGAGATAGGGAGTGGAACCGCTATCGAGGCAATCGGTGTCGGTGCCGGGACCATTCTGTGAACTGGGCAGATCGCCGCGCCGACGCGCGAATGCGGTGCCGGTGAGAAGAGTGCAGATCAGAACAGATGCCAGCCCAGCGATCAGCGGGGTGCGGAACTTCATGGGCGTACCGTCCTCACGACTGCAGGCCTGATATTGGGAGAGGAAGTGCGCGGTATTCTACCCGCGAATGGCGGCACTTCCAACCAACAAATGTGGCTAGTGGAGAGATTGGCGCGCTTCGGCGGCGAGGTGATGAAAGCCCAGTTTTTCGGCTTGAGAGGCAATGTCGCGAAGATCGGTGACGGACTGGGGTTTCGAGGAAAATTGTTGGGCGCGGGCCAGCACCAGGCGAGCTTCGAGATTCAGGTAGTTCGGCTTTTCAGAGAGCCCGAGCAATGGGCGGAGGAGTGCCGCGGCGTCGACTGGCTGAGCTGAAGCGATCAAAAACTCAGCGCGCGCGACCGCAGCGGCGAGGGCGATGTCGTGGTCCTGAGAAGGCTGCTGCGCGAGCTGTTCGTAGTAAGGCCGAGCCGCAGCCAGATCTTTCTTGCGAGTGAGAATGCGCAGGATGAGGGTGTTGGCCTCGATGGTCTCTTCGGAATCCTTCTCCCGCTGGAATTCCGCGACGGCGGTTTGGGCATTTTTCAGGGCAGCGTCGAATTCATCGGATTGAAAATCTGCCTGCGCCGCGGCGAGTTGGAGCTGTGCGATTTGGGCCTTCGCGGTGGGCTCTTGTAATTGGAGAGCAGCTGCGTAACTGCTGCGGGCGTGAGGAAGATCGCCGCGCTCGAGGTAGAGATCTCCGAGTAGGGCTTGAGTAACGGAGATGCTGGTGGGGACGCCGAGTTGTTTGCGAATATCGAGAGCCTGATGCGCGGCGTTGAACGCGGCTTCACTGTCGCCTGATTCCTGGAGATAGAGCGCGAGATTGTTGAGGGCGTAGCCTTCGGCGTCGCGGTCCTGGGCGTCGTGCGCGACCTGTTGCGCAAGGCGGGCCTGCTGAATGGCGGCGGGAAGATCATCGCTCGCGCGCAGGAGGTCGGCAGAGATGAGGCGGGCGCGGGCTTCGTCGTAGCGATCGCCACTGTGCGCTGCGATCTCGATGGCCTGGCCGGCGTGTTGCTGCGCAGCTTTCTGGTCGCCAAGGTTCAACAAGGTCAGCGCGAGGTTGAGATGTGCACCCGCCATGTCGTGCTGCGATTGAGCTTTGGTGACGATGGCGAGAACGCGATCATAGGCATTCTTGGCTTCCTGGTACTGGCCGCGGGTGACGAGCTCGTTGGCGATCCGATTGAGCGCAACGGCGCCACTCACGCCATCGCCGAAGTCGGCGAAGACTGTTCGCGCGGTGTCGCAACTGGCGAGAGCTTTCGCGGAGTCACCGTTGCGTTGATAAGCCCAGCAGAGTTGCAAAGAGGCTTTGGCCTGCATCATGCGCCAGGAACGGGCTTGCGCATCACGAACCGCGCGTTCGGCGGACTGGATCTCTGCGGTGTAGTTTCCCATGGCAGCGTAGGTTTCGGCGGCGGCGATTTGGATACGGGGATCGGTGCCAGCAGGCGCTTTTAGCTTGGAGAGACGGGCGATGGTCTTGAGGGCGTCGGAAGGTTGCGCGCCGAGGGTTTGCGCGTTCGAGAGCATGAGGCCGTATTGCAGGTTGTCGCGAGTGAAGGTGAAGAGGGCGTCGAGCTTCTGGATCGCGGTCTTCCAGTCGTTGTTGAGTTCAGCGGAGCGGGCTTCTAACAAGGTGACGAATTCCGGCGGAAGCTTGCCCCCTTGCGCGAGTTCGGCGGCACGTTTCGCTTCCTGCTGCGCAGCCGGCATGTTTTTCAGGAGATTAAGAGCCTCCGCGTATGTGGCGTGGATGGAGGGATTGTCGGGTTCGGCATTGGCGGCCTTCTTGGAGAGCGACGCGGCCTCGACGCTGTTGAGCGCGCGTAACTGCGCAAGTGCCTGGAAGTAGAGCTTGCGTCCTTCGTCGGTCCGCGGATAGATGTTTTCGGCTTCTTCGGTTTCGCTGTCGGAGAGAAGCTGGGTGCCTAGGCGCTGGCGAATTTTGGAGGCGGCGTCAGCGATGAGCGCGCCAGCATTTTGCTCGGTGCCTTCTTCGTGGATGGAATCGAGAGTGCCGCCGTCGGGGCGCTCGAGCTTCAGGTCAAAGGCGAGCTTGCCATCGGATGCGTTCGTGTATTTGCCGATAACGAGATAGTCGGCGCCGATGGCGCGGCGGAAGGCGGAGAGATCTTCCTGCTCGAAACTCGCACTGGCTGTGACCGGAAACTCGCCTTGTGCGAGTGAGACGTCTTCGGCAGGGACGGTGGTTAACCCCTTTGACAGGCCGAGATTGCTGGTGAGGAGTTCGGTGAGTTCGGTGCCGGTGGACGTGGACTCGGTGCGGGCGGAGGCATCGTGCAGCGATAGCACCGCGACGGTGGGCGTGCGATGGGAGAGGAACCATCGGCGTGCGGCATAGCCGCCGAAGCTGGCGACTGCGAGGAGAACAGCGACGGTCGTGGCGAACGCAGCGAGCTTCTTGCGGCGCTTCTCGGCGCGGCCCTCGACGGCGGCGAGTGCGTCCATGACGCTGGCGAAGCGATCTTGTGGATTGCGCTCCAGGCATTTGAGGATCGCGCGCTCGGTGTACTTCGGAATGTCGGGGCGATAGTGCGAGGGCGAAACCGGACGCTCGGTGAGCTTGCGATCCAGGGCCTCGCGACGGGTGGTCGCAGCTATCGGGAAACGAGCGGTGAGGAGTTCGTACAGAACGACGCCGAACGCGTAAATGTCGGCGGCGGGGGTGATCTCAGTTTTGCCATCGACCTGTTCCGGCGCCATGTACGCGGGCGTGCCGCCGGCGACGCCGCGGTCGCGTCCGGTGGCTTGGAGATTCACGGCGAGACCGAAATCGGTGACGACGGCGCGCGTACTCTCGCCGGATCCAACGAGCAAGACATTTGAGGTTTTGAAATCCTGGTGGACGATTTCGGCGCGATGGACGGCGTCGAGCCCGGCAGCGATTTGGGCGGCGATGCGGTAGAACTGCGGCAACGGCAACGGACCGCTGCGGTGAATGACGTCGCTTAGCGATTCGCCTTCGACAAGTTCCATGGTGAGGAACATCACGGCGGGCTGGCGATCACGATCCTCGAAGACTTCGATGAGGCGGCAGACGTTGGGATGAGTGACGCGGCGCGCCGAGCGCATTTCGAGCTTGAGTTGCTCGACCATGTCGGGATTGGCGGCGATAGCGGGAAGAATGGTTTTGAGCGCGAGGCGAACGCGGACGACTTCGTCCTCGGCTTCGTAGACTTCGCCCATGCCGCCCTTGGCGATAAAGCGAACGATGCGGAAGCGATTGGCGAGGCGATCACCGGACTCGAGACGGCCGGGTGTGCGTCCCGGTAAGTGTTCCGCAGTGCTATTGGGGATGGAGACGAGGGCGTGGTCGGCGGTTTCGGGCGCACTTAGTTCGGCCTGACCGGCAGTGGGCAGAAGCGAGTCGTCGCTGCCGATATCGCGCTTATCGTCTTCCGGATCCCCGAAGCTCATGGCTGAAGGTGGGGTGCATTATCCCACACGAGCGGCGACGAGCTTTATTCATCTCCGAAGGCGATGCCAATGGCGCGCGCGGTCAGGACCAAATCGCTGTCCGGAGGAACGAGGCGGAGTTTCGCGATGGCCTCTTCGAGCGGGACGAAGGCTAGATGCGGCGGATGGAGCGCGACCATCACGGTGCTGCGGCCTTCGGCGAGGGCTTCGACGGCGCCGGCACCGAAGGTGACTCCTAAATTGCGGTCGAGTGCCGTCGGCGATCCACCGCGTAGGAGGTGACCGAGGACAACGGTGCGACTCTCTTTGCCGGTGAGGCTTTGTAATTGTTGCGTGACCTGCTCGCCGATGCCACCGAGGCGCTCGGCTTTGCCGACTTCGCGCTCCCTTATGGTGACATCCTTGCCGTGAGCTTTGGCGCCTTCCGCGACTACGACGATGGAGTACGGCTTGCCGTCCTGGTGTCGGAGTTTGAGGGCGTTCGCCACGTTTTCGATTTTGTAGGGGATCTCAGGGATGAGGATGGCATCGGCGCGTCCGGCGACACCGCAGTGCAGGGCGATCCAACCGGCGTAGCGGCCCATTACTTCGACGACCAGGATGCGCTGGTGGGAGAGCGCGGTGCTGTGCAGGCGGTCAATACATTCGGTGGCGAAGGAGACGGCGGTATTGAAGCCGAAGGTCATTGCTGTGGATTCGAGATCGTTGTCGATGGTCTTTGGAACGCCAACGACGCGCAGACCTTTCTTGGCGAGGCCGTTGGCGATGGTGAGGCTGCCGTCGCCGCCAATGGAAATCAGGGCGTCGATGCCGCGATCGCGGAAGAAGTTGAGGATCTGATCGGAGCAATCGGTTTCGTGCTTCGTGCCATCGGCGGCGGTGATGACGCGGCGGAAGGGGTTGCCGCGGTTAGTGGTCCCGAGGATCGTGCCGCCGACGTGGGAGATGTCGCGCACAACACCACGGTTCAGCTGGATCAGCCCACCATTGGGATAGCGATGTGGTTCAAGAATGCCGTCGTAGCCGTCGCGAATGCCGAACACTTCCCAGCCGAGGCGGCGCGCAGCATACACCGCGCCGTGGATGACGGCGTTCAACCCGGGAGCATCGCCCCCGCCCGTATTGATTGCAATCTTCTTGATGTCGCTCATGATGTCGTCCTTGAGGAAGTGGCTGAGGCTACCGATTCGGGTATGCGCAGGAATTCTATGCGATGGCTTGCGTCGGGGTGTTTTGTGGAGGCGGCAGCGACGAGAAGCGCGATCTTGCCGCGGATGTGCTGCTGATGGAGCCAGTCGTAAATGATGGGGCGCCAGTCGTCGGCCTCTTCGCCAACGAAGACGGGTTCAACGCCGTAGGAAAATTTCAAATTGCGGCAGACGTTTTCATTCGCGCTCAGCGCGACGATCCACACCGACGGCTTGAAGCGGGAGATCATACGCGCGGTGTCGCCGCTGAGGGTTGGAACGAAGACCGCGGCGGAGGGCGCTGTCTCGAGCGCGCGTTCCACGAGGATTCCCATTGCCTGAGCTGCGGTGCTGGGAGTCCAACCGGCGCCGTGTACGTTACTGGGATGCGCACGGTGCCGATGGGGTTCGGTGGCGGCGGCGATCTTCCCGAGCATGGCAACGGCTTCCTCGGGGAATTGGCCGACAGCGCATTCGCCCGACAACATTACGCAATCAGTGCCATCGAAGATCGCATTAGCGACATCGGTGCACTCGGCGCGGGTGGGAAGGCGATTGGTGATCATGGATTCAAGCATCTGCGTGGCGGTAATGACGGGCTTGCCGGCGGCATTTGCGCCCGAGATCAGTTGTTTCTGAATGACGGCGATCTCTTCCATCGGTACTTCGATACCGAGGTCGCCGCGGGCAACCATGATGCCGTCGGAGGCGCGGAGGATTTCGTCGTAGTTCTGTACTGCCTCGGCGCGCTCGATCTTGGCAAAGATGAACGGATGATGGCCGAGCGATTCCGCGGCGGTGCGTACCAGTTCGATGTCGTGGGCATTTTGGACGAAGGATTGGCTAACGGCGTCCACACCGTTTTCGAGGGCGAACTTGAGGCAGTCGCGGTCGTGTTCGGTGAAGGCGGAGATGCCGAGGTTAATTCCGGGAAGGTTGAGTCCTTTGCGCGAGCGAAGTTCACCACCGACTGCAACGACGCAGTGGACGTCTGTGCCTTCGATACGCTCGACGAGAAGATGAACGAGGCCGTCGTTCAGATACAAGCGGTCGCCGGGTTTCACCACCTGTGGAAGAGCGGCGAAGGACATGGAGCAGCGGCGATTGTCGCCGACAATTGAATCGGTGGTAAGAGTGAAGGGATCGCCGGCGCGGAGGTGAATCGGTTCGTTCTGAATCGTTCCGAGACGCATTTTCGGGCCGGGCAGGTCGGCGAGGACAGCCACGGCGCGGCCGGCGCGGTCGGAAGCCGCACGTAGGTTGGCGATGCGTTCGCGGTGGCCGCTGAAATCGCCGTGGGAAAAGTTCAGGCGCGCGACGTCGAGTCCGGTGCGGATGAGGCGCTCCAGCATTTCCGGCGATTCCGAAGCAGGGCCGATGGTGCCGACGATTTTCGTTTTGTGGTCGCGTACCTGCATTTCAACTCCTCGGCTTCAGCCGTTCCTTGAGTTCGACGGGCAGACTGGCAACGACGAGCTCCACGGCTTCTTTGGGCGAGTCGGTGATGCGGGCAAAGCCAGTGTCTTCCATGCCGATGGCGCCTTCTCCGAGAAGGTGCGCGGTGAAGTCGCGGACACCGGACCAGAATTCCTCTCCGATAAGGATGAGAGGGAACGGGCCGATCTTGCCGCATTGGATGAGGGTCGCGGCTTCAAAGAGTTCGTCGAGGGTCCCGAAGCCTCCGGGTAAACAGATGAACGCGCACGAGTACTTGACGAGGCAAACCTTACGCACGAAGAAATAGTGGAATTCGATGGTCTGATCCACGTAGGGGTTTGGCGCCTGCTCGAACGGAAGAATGATGTTGAGGCCGAGGCTTGCTCCTCCTGCTTCCTTGGCGCCGCGATTGGCGGCTTCCATCATGCCGGGGCCGCCGCCAGTGAGGACAGCGAAGCCTGCCTTGGCGAGTTCGCGTCCGACTTCGCAGCCGAGGTCGTAGTACTTGTGGCCCTCGTGAAACCGCGCGGAGCCGAAGACGGTGACTGCGGGGCCAACTCCGTAGAGCTTGTCAAAGCCCTGGACGAATTCGTCGCTAATGCGTTTGAGGCGCTCGCGCTCGCGGACTGGCGAGCGCACTTCCATCAGTAACGCGCGCTCTTCCGAGACGGCGCTATGCTCGTCGGTGGCGTTGATTTCGTACGCCATCTTGCCCGATTCCTTCCAAGTGCGCTGCCATTGTTGTTCCCATTCTTGCGCGGACAACCTGCGGTGCTGGTGCTGGTCTCTGACTTCGGTCGAGTCGCTCATCGTGGAGTCACTTTCTCGCTTCCATGTGAAGCAGGTTGTCTTTCAGAGCTGGTTGGGTCACATCGGGTGCAGATTGTTCGTTGGTGCGGCGAGCCATCCGAACGCAGGATTCGATGACACGTTTCAGGGCGGGAGGAACTCCAGCCGAACCGCTCGAGGCGACGGCTTCTAGAAGTTGCAGAGCGAGATAGGGCTTTGACGATTTGTCGATCGCTGCACGGATGATCCAGCGAGGATTGGGACGGCTGGAAGATGTACGGCCAGCTAGCTTCAGAATTGCGTTGGCGTATCCGCTGTGCCAGAAGCAGTGCTCGATGTCGGGTTCGCGGAGCCTGGTAATTCGGGTTGGAAGCTCATTTGGTCCGCAGAAACGTCCGGCGGTGGCGGAATAGATGGCGCCGGAGTTGTCGCCATCGGTGAGAAGGTGCCACTCGATGCCCAACTCGCGGGCGGCTTTGACGAGAGGCGGAATGCCGCATTGGGCGAATTCAACGCAGGAGATACCCTCGGCGTCGAAGTTGTATCCCAGGAGCCGCGCGAGTTCGGGGAGGAGCCAGAATTCGGTTTCACCCTCAACGAGCAGCCAGCAGCGGGCAAACATGGCTGCCCCGCGACGCGAGCGGACGTGATAGCGGAACTTGCGCATGTCGGTTTTGGTAAGCGCACGGTCACGCACGCGATGAACAATGATTTCATCGTTCACACGGATCAGGCGACGGATGCTGTGGAGTGGGGCCTCGGTGAGGAGGACGCCGGAGTGGGTGGAAACGATCGTTTGCCAGCGCATTCGCTCAATCAACGACCAAACGGAAGCCAACGTCAGGGGATGGAGGTGCGCTTCCGGATCTTCAAAGATCACGATGGGTTCGGCATCTGGACCAAAGGGCTGCGAATGTGCGCGCAAGAGTGCCCCAACGAAAAGGAGCAGCCCGATTTTGTAGGAATTTCCAGAGGGTGGGGCGGAGGTGCTGTCGTTTGCGAAACGACTTGAAAGTTTGAGTGTGGAACCTGCGATCTCTTCGAGGAGCCAGTTGGTGCGGCGGGCGTTGGCATCAAGGTGTTGCGAGGAGAGCGCGACCAAGGTTTGAGCCGCTTTGAAGCCGGCTTCGAGGTCGAGGGTTGCGTTTGTGGAAGCGCCCCCAACCAACGCAGCGTAGTGACGGTCAACAAGATCGGAATAGCTCTGAATCTCCTTGTTGCGAACCGGGCCATTTCTTCCGCCCTGATTAAGCAGGCCCTGCTCGAGTCGGATGATTGGGTTATTAGCGCGCACCCATGCGAGCAATTCGGGAGATTCCGAGCCAGCGAGCGCCCCGCCGCTGGAAAAGAAGCGGATGCGAGGCTTGGCGTCGGCGGAGGCCGCGTGGACTTCGAGGCGGAGTTCTCGCTGGCGTGAACTCTCGGGCGCGAGCAAGGACTGAATCGGCTGATATGTGGCGCTCGACCATTCGCCTTTGTGGCGTTCTGCAAATGTAATCGTGATTCGAATGGGGACCGAAAACTGATTTGCTTCCTCGACGGGAACGCAAAAGTGACAAGGTTCGAAGGGGATGATGCCTGAAGAGCTGTTCAGAACGAGGCAGAGGGCTTCGATGACCCGAGATTTTCCGGAGTCGTTTTCGCCAATAAGCACGGTGTCGCGGCTGAAACTTACTTCGGCGCGACGAATTCCACGAAAGTTCTCGACCAGTACGGAGTGGAGCTGCATGCTCGACGTGGTCCGCTTGTGTTTGCAGGGAGTTTAGGCAGGCACACGGAAACGCGGTACTGGCATTTCTTCCAGATAAGAAATCTCGACGAAATCAAACCAGAGGACCACTCTTTGCGATTGTCAAGCTAGAAGAATTGCCAGTTACGTGGCAAGCTGTGTTTCATTCACAATATTTGGAACGCGGGCCCAGGTCGCGAAGAATTTTAAAAACACCAGGTATGAACCGTCTCAACGCGATTCTTTCATCGCTTTTGATTTTCGGAACGCTGATCTTCGGCGCATCCCGACGCGCGTCCGCCCAAGAGTTTGTGGACACGCAGTCGGACGACCAGCCGACTCGATTTTCGTTTGTGTACGACGATGCGCGCGAGACCTCGATGGTGATCGCAGGAGACACCTCGGGCACGCGGTTGAATGAGTCGAGTTCGCTTCCGAATGCGGCGCCGATTTTTGCAGTGGCGCCAGCACCGCAAGCGTCGAAGGGCGTCGATTGGAAGCATCTCTTCTCGGCGTCTTTCACTTTCCTCGCGGCGGAACACACATTTCGCGTGGCGACAGAGCCTTCCACTCGGATTGCTCATCACCAGGCGTTCGTACCGGGATACGGGAAGGCGCTGGGCAACTTGCATGGTTGGGGCGACGGCGATGCGTTCCTGATCAACTACGTCGGCCATCCGATGCAGGGGGCTGTATCGGGATTCATGTGGCAGCATAACGATCGTGCATACCGGAACGTGGAGTTCGGACGCAACCGCGATTACTGGCGCGAGCGCATGCGCGGCATGGCATTTGCATACCTGTACAGCGTGCAATTCGAGATTGGTCCAATCAGCGAAGCTTCTATCGGGCACGTACAGTCGTGGTATCCCCAGGTAGGTTTCGTGGACCATGTCATCACGCCGACCATCGGCACGGGTTGGGCGATTGGTGAGGATGCGATTGACCGCAAGGTCATCCAGCCCCTTGAACACCGCATTGAGAACCCGCTTTTAAGGGTGGTTCTACGCGGCGGGCTGAATCCAGCGCGATCGTTTGCGAACATGATGGGCGGACAAGTGCCCTGGAGCCGGGACGATCGTCCGGGCGTGTTTAGGTCCTTTTCCGAGAGAGAAGCAGCGTGGTCGGCTCTGGAAAGCCCCGCGCAGAGTGGCAAGACGCGAGAACCGGAGCCTGGAGTTGCGCCGTTCGAGTTCTCGTTCGACGGCTCTTATCGCACTTACTTGGGCGGAGGGCAGACGACTGGATGTATTGGTGGTGGAGGCGTGGCCGCGTTCCGATTGTCGTCGGAGTGGCAGATGCTTGGGGATGTTGGCGGCTGCAAACTGCTCGGGTTCAAAGACAACTGGAGCGGTGATTCTCTGACATATCTCACTGGCCCGCGCTGGACGCCCCAGACCAACGGCAAGTGGGTTCCGCACGTGCAAGCGCTAGTCGGTGGTACGAAGATTACGCAGTCCTATGAAGACCCGATTTTAAAAGCAGAGGTTGCCGACTGGCCGACCGACAACGACGAAACGCGCTACCTCAAGCACGCTGCATACACGAAGGACTGGGATGCGGCGGGGTTTGCGGTACAAGCAGGCGCTGGAGTGGACTACAGGTTTAACAACGCACTTGAGTTGCATGTAGCGAACCTGGAATACACGCACGCGTGGATCGGTCCGGTGAATGGCGCAAATTACCGCAATTCGGTGCAATTCAGTTACGGGCTCGTGCTGCGAATGGGGACCTGGTAAATCGCGCTGGAGGCGCGAAACTCATGTTTCCGTTAGAGAATTCGAGAACTCTTCCGAATGAGCGCGGTTTAAAAGAAACGTACTGGCACTGCGGAAAGTGCGAAGTCATCATCGCCGTCCACAGTGTGCGCGCCGTCAACCGGGCTTACTGCCCGATCTGCCGCGAGATGGAACTCGAGTTCTGCGGCACCATAGGAGAAATCCCCGGGCAGGGATTCGCGAGCGCCTAGCACTTCGGAAAATCTAATCTAGAGAAGAACTGGCGAGACGAACATCTGGTGGGAAAGTACTGCTTTCATCGCCAGACGGAGGTCTATGCAGAGCCGCGACTTCAGCACGTATGCGGCGGCTCCAGCCCCCAATGCGGCGCGAAGGAAGTCGTGGTCCTCGTGCATGGTCAGGAAGATAATTTTGGCCCTGGATCCCGCGTCCTGAAGCCGCGCGGCGACTTCGAGCCCACTCATGCCGGGCATTGAGATGTCGAGCACCACGATGTCGGGGTCGTGGGTTCGAAATTCGCGTAAGAGTTGATTTCCGTCTTCGTACTTGGCGAGAACTTCGTATTCTCGCCATTCGTCGAGCAGGGAATTCACTTGCCCGAGGATCGCTAAGTTATCGTCAGCGAGTACGACTTTAGCTTTTGCCATTTCCACGTCACCCAGCGGCGCCGCTACTTCTCGCCCAATCCACGTTGGTTGAATCGTATGAATAGAGTGAATTCTCGCCTACTGGCAAAACTGATTGATTCAGCAATCATTTGTACAGGGGTCTGTTAAAGCTAACAGTCTGTCGCGATACGTGGCGCATAACGACGCTCGCTGAGGTTACTAGAGTTTATCCACGGTGGGCATAAAGAGAGGTCGCCGCGAGGTAGACTCGCGGCGATGAAAAGGTATCCCGGTTGAGGCTAGGAGCCGGCGACTTGTTCGCGCGTCATACGCGCCGTGAGAGCGCTCTTGTGAATCTTGAGCGCATTTTCTGCGTCGAGGCGTCCGAGTAGATCGAGGGTTCGGGCGATGAGTCCAGTCCACCCCGTCTGATGGCTTGCGCCTAGCCCAGCTCCGTTGTCGCCGTGGAAGTATTCGTAGAAGAGGATGTAGTCCTTCCAATACGGATCATCCTGGAATTTCTTGCTGCCCCCGTAGACTGGTCGCTGACCATTGGCATCCGGCAGGAAGATACTTGAGAGGCGGCGGCTTATTTCCTGCGACACTTCGAAGAGGTTCATAAATTTGCCGGAACCGGTTGGACATTCGACTTTGAAATCGTTCCCGAAGAATTGATACAGGTTTAGCAGCGCGCGGATGATCAAGCCGTTCACCGGCATCCAGATGGGGCCACGCCAATTTGAATTGCCGCCGAACATACCGTTATTCGACTCTGCAGGAAGATACCCGACTTTGAACTCCTGCCCTTCCAAATGGAAGCAGAAGGGGTTGTCGAGGTGGTATTTCGAGAGTGAGCGAATTCCGTACGGACTGAGAAATTCGTTCTCGTCGAGCATGTAGCGAAGAATGCGTTCAAGCTTTTCTTTGTTGCAAACGGACATCAGGCGGCGATTGTCGTAGCCGATAAATCTTCCGTCCATGGGTGCGATATGTTCGAGAACATCGGGGTGGCGTTTGCGGAACAGATTGATTAACTCCAGCAGTCGGGGATGCCGGGCTGCAGCTCCGGGTTCGAGGACACTGGATGCGCACAAAGGCAGCAGGCCGACCATGGAGCGAACTTTCAGGCGCATGGCGTCGCCACCGGGAAGGTGGAGCAGATCGTAGAAGAAGCCGTCGGCGGAATCCCACATTTCATCGTGGTTTTCACCGATACGGTCCATGGCGTAGGTGATCCAAAGGAAGTGCTCGAGGAAACGGAAGGCTACTTCCTCGTACATCGAGTCATAGTCGGTGAGGATGAGCGCGATTTCGAACATGTTCTGGCAGTAGAAAGCCATCCACGCCGTGCCATCGGCTTGTTCCAGGTGGCCGCCGGTAGGGAGGGGGGCGCTGCGATCGAAGACACCGATGTTGTCGAGACCGAGGAACCCGCCGGCGAAAACGTTCTTGCCTTCGGGATCTTTGCGGTTGACCCACCAATTGAAGTTCATCATCAGGCCCTGGAATGAGCGCTCCAGGAACCGAAGGTCGGCGCGTCCCAGCTGTTTCTCGATGTTATAGAGGAAGAGCGTGGCCCACGCGTGCACGGGTGGGTTGACATCGCTGAAATTCCACTCATACGCGGGGATTTGGCCGTTGGGGTGGGCATAGAGATTGCGCAACATAAGGAGCAGTTGGTCCTTCGCGAAGTCAAAATCGACAAGCGATAGAGCGATGGTGTGGAAGGCGAGGTCCCACGCTGCATACCACGGGTATTCCCACTTGTCGGGCATCGAGATGATGTCGCTGTTGAGCATGTGGAACCATTCCTGGTTCCGAACTTTCTTCGTGCCGGCGCTCAGTAGGGGATGTGCGTCGTGTTCGGCAAGCCATTTGTCGACGTCGAAGTAGTAATACTGCTTGCTCCAAAGCATGCCGGCAAGCGCCTGGCGGTGAACACGTTTTTCTTCGACGGAAAGGGAAGCCGGCACGATGCGCGCGTAGAACTCGTCGGCATCGTCGAGACGCGCTTTGAATGTCCGATCGAAGTTGGAAAACTTATCGGTTTTGTTGTCGGCGGTAAGACGGAGGCGGACGACTTGGGAGCCTCCTGCCGGCACCTTAAGACGATAGCGTGCTGCTGATTTGGTGCCTTCGTTCTTGGGATTCAAGGCATTTTTTTTGCCGTTCACCACGTACTCGTGAAATGCGTCCTTGACGTAGGGCGTGGGATTGGGCTGGCTTCGCAGCCGCTCAAGGTTGGTCTCGTTGTCGGTAAAAAGGAGTTCGGGCTTGCCGTCGCAGTAAAGGGTACGGGTGCCGAGCGCTTCGTGGGAGCACACAATGCTGTTCGCGTCTGCCTTCATCGGCATCGGCTTCGGTGATGTTCCGTCGTACCAGGCGTTACGAAACCAGAGCGTGGGGAGGACTTCTATCTCGGCTGCTTCGGGACCACGGTTGTGAACCGTGATGCGGATGAGGATGTCCTCCGGGTCGACTTTCGCATACTCAACGAAGACGTCGAAGTAGCGATCGTCGTCGAAGACGCCGGTATCGAGAAGCTCGTATTCGAATTCGTCGCGAGAGCGCTTGCCATTGGTGACGACGAGGTCGCTGTATGGGAATTCGCGCTGCGGATACTTGTAGAGATACTTCATGTATGAGTGAGTCGGAGTGCTGTCTACGTAGAAGTAGTATTCCTTCACGTCTTCGCCATGATTGCCTTCGCTGTTAGTCAGGCCGAACAGGCGCTCTTTGAGAATCGGATCTCGTCCATTCCAAAGTGCCACGCAGAAGCAAAGTTGTTGCTTGTCGTCGGAAAATCCGGCGATGCCATCTTCGCCCCACCGATAGGCACGCGAGCGGGCCTGGTCGTGGCTGAAGTAATTCCAAGCGTTGCCGTCATCGCTGTAATCCTCGCGGACCGTGCCCCACTGACGTTCACTGAGATAAGGGCCCCACTTCTTCCAGGGAGTTCCTTGTTCGCGGGCCTCATTGAGCCGTTTTTGTTCGGCAGTCTGTTCGTAGTTGAGCGGCGTATCAGTGGGAGGCGTCATTGCAAACTCCTTGTGGCCTGGCGGGCGCTAGATTGTGGTCTTGAAGACGTGGAAGCCCCACGCCGGCGTGTCGAGGTAGAGTCCGCGAGAGAGCAGTTCATCGCCGACGCGCTCGTAGATTGCGGAACCCATCAAATCCTGCAACGAAACCGAGTGACTGCGGAGCGTGTCGAACGGGAGTTGCAAGTAACACTGGCTTTGGTGATCGCTATAGTTCACAACCACTAGGAAGGGCAGCTCGCCGTCAGCTTGCCAACTGAAGCAGACGAACGATTCGAAGGTCCAATTGCTGACCCAAGCGGGTGTGGCATTCAAAAGCTGCCACTGACCATCGCGAATGGCGGGCTCGTGGATGCACTTTAGAAGCTGTTGGTAAAAAGCGCGGATCGATTCGTTCGTAGACTCTTCCGGGCGGCGACCGAGGTGAACGGAGAGACGCTTGACGCGGCCTTCGAATTGTCCGTCGTGAAAAAACCGCAGGCCGGGACAGAGATAGGTGATGATGGCGGCGGCGCGATGCATTTCCGGGGTAAAGGTCGCGGCGACGCGCGGTTCGTCGTGGTTCTCAAGGAAGCGCGCGGACTTGCGTTGAAACTCCATGTCGGCGCGGAGATGGTCGCGTACCGGAGTGGCGTGGCCTTCGCGGAGACGATCGTAGAGGCGTTTGTCGTAGGTATAGTCGAAGCCTTCCTGCTGGAGCGTCCATTCGAGGTCCCAGTAGACCTCCGCCATGAACAGGAAACCGGCTTTTGAAGCGCGAACGGCGTCGATCGTCTTGCGCCAGAATGGCTCTGGATGCATCCCCCACGTGCGCTCGAAGACATCGGGAAGGATGAGCATCGCCATGTCACAGCGAACGCCATCGCAGAACTCCGAGATGTTGAGAAGCTCCAGGCGCATGGCGGCCTGGAGAGCGGGGTTCGCGTAATTCAGTTGCAGCGTGTCGGGCCATCCGGCGAAATACGGATCGCGGCCAAAGGCGAATATGCGCGGACCTTGCGACGTGTTGAGCCGCACATAGTTCTGCGGTTCGTGCTGCAGCTTTTCATCGGTTCCGGCGACATAGTAGTCAGGATGTGTTTCGAGCCAGGAGTGATCCAGCGCGGTGTGGTTGGGCACGAAATCCAACAATAGCCGCAGACCTTGCTGGTGAGCCCGCTTGTAGAGGCGCGCAAGGGCGTCGTTGCCTCCGAAGTCGGTGTGCGCCTGGTAAGCGGTGATCGCGAAGCACGATCCGCAAATGTCGCCGTCGGTGAAATCGCCGAGGGTTTGGCGATACTCGTCGATCCACTCTTGATGCGAGCGTGAGACCGCGCGGGCAGCGGCGCCGGTTTGCCACACGCCGAGGAACCACACCCAGTCGAAGCCTTGTTGCGCGAGGCTGGAAAGGTATTCGTCAGAGACGTCGTCAAGCGTAGCGCTGCGGCCGAGCTTTACGGAGAGGTCATGCATCGTGGCGCGAGTGTTGACCTGGTAAAGCGATGGATATTTGTGAAGTGGCAAAGGCTGAGAGCGCTCAGCGCTCCCGCTCCTCCCCTGATTCTTGGAGGGAGCAGCAGTTGCAGCCATTGGAAATCCCCCACGAACAAACTAGTCAGGTCCGGGCGACCGGGGCACTGTCAAAAGTACTGTATTGGCAGCGAAAATCGCGTGAAATTTATCGCCAAGAAAAAGCCCCTTGCGTGGGCAAGGGGCGAAATTACATACCTGATCGGGTACTAATTGTTAGCCGCCGTTTCCGCATCGTCCGGCCATTCATCGTCGGTTGGCAGCCACGTCTTATCGGGGTTGTACAGTTCCATATCCTTCGCGATCTTCAGTGAGTCAGGCCCCAGGTCTTTCTGGTAGACCACGCCGCTCTGGTTGACGATAAAGGTCTTCACGCCGGTGACCCGGTATTCCGCCGGGACTGCCACCAGTGCAAAGCCGCCAATCATGGCGCCTTGAATTACGTAATCAATTCGCCCGAGTGGTGCGGAAGGTCCTTGACCCTTGAGAATCTTGAAGTAGTAGCCGTGGAAGGGCGAGGGTTTGTCACCAGCAAAGGAATATCCTTCGGCGATGGCTTTCGCCACGGCCTCGGAGATTGGTCCACCGTTGCTGCCATCGGCGTTCTTCCACTGCAGGCCGTCCTGTTTACCCGACGTGCTCATGATCTTCTGCGCATACTGATTGACCATTGCGCCGTCATGGCGAGTTTCAGCGTATTCGTGCTGGGCGCGGACATAGCCCTTGCAGGCTGCGATGGCGTCAAGCTCGTTGGTGCCGATCCTCCGGTAGAGGACCTCCATCTTGCCTTTCTTAGTGTCGAAGCTCCACTTCCCACTGCGCTTCACGAGCGGGATTGGGAATGGCCAATCCTGGTCGCCGACGATGAGCGTTGCCTGCGTCGGCTTGGCGGGATCGGTCTGGATGGAATGTTTTGTCGCACCAAGTTTGCCGAATTCTTCGGCTGCGTTCTTGTCGCGTACGGGATCGGCTCCCTGGATGAAGCTCTTGCCATCCGGGCCAAAGATGTCGAGGAGCGCCGGAACATCGTAATCCGCCGCCGCCTTGAGGAGTGCATCTCCCGCCGCCTCTGGGGTGGCAAACGACTTTTGTGCAACGGTCGCTTTCTTGGCGGGCGCCTCTTGCTGCGGAGCAGCGAAGGCTATGAGCGTCAAGGAGCAAAGTACCGAAGCGAGAAATACAAGGCGCGCGCTTGATTTGATTGTCATGATTTTTCTCCTTTTCGGTCCTTATCTCCGCCGTCCGCCGCCGCCACCACCACCACCACGGGAGCCGCCGCCGCCGCGGGAGCCACCACCACCGCCCATGCTGGAGGAGCCGCGCGAACTGCTGGCGCGTGCCGAAGAGCCACTGCTTCTAGACCCGCCGCCACCACCGAAGGCGCTGCTGCTGCCACCGCTTCGGCTCGGTGAACTTCCACCTCGGGAACCGCCACCGGCTGAGGAGCCGCCACGATTGCCGCCACGGTCCGACGTGCCCGCTGAAGGCCCGCCGCCGCCGCCGCGATTACCGCCACGATCTGAGGTGCCGGCGGAAGCTCCGCCACGATTTCCTGCGTTGTTTCCGCCGCGATTGCCGCCGCGATCTCCTGCGCCCGCTCCGCCGCGATTGCCCGCATTGGCTCCGCCGCGATTACCAGCGCCTTGTCCGCGGGAATCGCCGCGTGACGAACCGCCAAACTTGTTCGCGGTACCACGATCACCGTAAGGAGCGCCGCCGCGGTGGGATGGATTGTGCTGCCACTTGCCGCCGTTCGCGCCGCCACCACGATTGCCGTTGCCAGCGTTGGTGCGGTTGCCGTTGCCGACATTCGTGCGGTTGCCGCCCTGAACGTTGGTATTCCGATTAAAGTTGTTGTTGACGTTTACATTGACGTCGCCGTGTCCCCAGCCAGCGCCCCAACCCCAGCCACCACCGCCCCAAGCGGCGCCAACGGCCAGTCCAACACCGAACGAAATTGCGGCGGTAGCGAGGTAGGCACCGGCTGGTGCGGGCGGATAGTACATCGGAGGATACGGATATGCCGGCGCACCATAGACGACGGTCGGGTTGTAGCTCGGCACGTACACGACGTCCGGGCTCGACGGCTGGATCACGATCACCTGCTTGTTCTCGACCGTCTGCGTCTCGACCTTCATCTGCTCGTTCGAGTTCAGGGCACCTTTGTCCTTCGCCTTCGAGCGCATGCGTTGCACGGCGTTCATCACGTCTTCCTGCTGTGCAAGGAAGGCATTGCCGAGGTCCGTTGTCCACTGGATGTTCTCGGACAATTGCTTAACGGCGTCGGGCAGCACTGCCATGGCTTGAACGCTCGCATCCCAGGGCTGCTTCATTGCGGCATCCGAGAGAGCCTTGTCTTTCAAACCCTTATTCTTCGCGAGCCACTGTTGAAGTTGAATGATCTCCAGTGGGTAGGTCGAGGCGACGAGCATCTGGCTAAGCAGCGGATCGGGATAGAGCGCGATCGGCGCCACCAGAGATTCGAGTTGGTCTGGAGGCAGTTTCGCTGCGGCATCGTCCTGCGCCGGGGCTTGCGCCTGTTGATCTTGAGGGGCTGGCGACGCCCATATCACTGCATCGCCGGGCACGAGTAAGAACGCGCAAATGACCGCAATTACGCTGCGCGCGGCTTGCTTGAGAGCATCAACTGCATTGGCCTTCATAGAACGTCCTTCCTCTCGTACTGCCTGGAAGATCAAACCTTGTGCGCGGAGATCAAGTCTGCGCATGCCGTTCCGGGATCGTAGGTGACTGTGACATTTTCGTTCTCCTGGAACACTCCCGTTTGGTCGCCACAAAACGTAACTGGAGTGGGAACACCGGAGCTCACAAAGGTCACCACTGTCATCGTCTGAACAATCCCATTGAGATCGGTGAGGTATTGCAAATACATCCCGGACACGACCCCAGACACGTGCTTCGTGGTGCTAGTTCCCCAGTTTCCTGCGACCGCCCAACTGCCTCCGCATCCGTCGCAGAGCAGTGAAAGTGAAATTACGAAAATCAATAGAAGCCTTGCCACGACTGGCTTCTCCGTGCGAACCACCCGTCTATTTCTGGACAGGTGTGCTGCTAAGACTTTGGTTTCGGCGGGAAGTTTTTGAACAACTTCGTCATCGCCTTGTTCAGGTTCTTTTCGCGCTTTTCCGGTTTCGCTTTCGGATCCAATTCCTTGCTGACAACGCCACGCCAGATCAAATCGTGCCCCGCGGGGTTGTACAGGTCGATCGAAAGCTGACCGACGTAGATGGTTGAAGTCTGCCCCGTGGTCATACCGCCACCACCGCCGTACCACCCGCCGCCGTACCAACCCGGACCGTAGCCCCAGCCGCTGTTGTAGGTAGTGAACTCTTTTTCCTGCCCTACAGCGGCCTGATATCCGACGTACAGGTCGGCTTTGTCACTGTCCGTTTTGGTGAGGCCCTTCTGTGCAAGCTGCGCGTCTACCGCGGCCTTTACCTGTTTTTCCTGGATGTCATCGAGTGGCTTCGCATCTTTCAAGACGACCCACGTATAGGTTTTGAACTTGGAAAAATCAGTTTCCTTGTCGAAGTTGTAGCGGACATCCTGCGCGACTGCGGCAGCACACATCAGCAGCAAGAAGAGAGCCGACAGAAGGGAGATCTTCCTCATGAAAACTGCTCCATAATCCAAAAATAGGCGTTACCACGCGATTGCGCGACGACCGCAATCCTAGGAGCGAGATAGCAGAGCGGGAACTGTCAATCTTTACAGCCGCGAAGGCCTCAATACTTCTCGGGAATGAAAGTGCGTCCCTTGAGCGTGGCCTGATCGTCGTACTTATCGCGGGTGGAGCGTTTGGGCAGCTTGGTTCGCTCCTTCGGCGCCTTACCGTAGGGGATCATGCTCAGCAGGTGGGTGATGCAATTCAGGCGCGCTTTCTTTTTGTTGTTAGAGCGCACGAGGTACCAGGGAGCGTGTTTGGAATCCGTGGCTTTTAGCATGATGTCGCGAGCGCGCGAGTATTCATACCAGCGCGCATAGGACTCGACATCCATGGGGCTGAGCTTCCATTGCCGCAGCGGGTCCTTGATCCTGGCAGCGAACCGTCGTTCCTGTTCTTCCTGACCGACTTCCATCCAATATTTGATGAGAATGATTCCGCTGTTCACAATGTAGCGTTCCATCTCGGCGCACTTCTCGACGAAGCCGTCATGCTGGGCCTTCGTGCAAAAGCCCATTACGTATTCGACACCAGCGCGGTTGTACCAGCTGCGGTCGAAGATGGTGATCTCGCCGGCCGATGGAAAGTGGGCCATGTAACGCTGCATGTACATCTGTGATTTTTCGCGGTCGGAGGGAGCAGGCAGCGCGATGACGCGGAAGACGCGCGGGCTGACACGCTCGGTAATGGCGCGGATGGTGCCGCCCTTGCCGGCAGCATCGCGGCCTTCGAAGATGATGATGGCTTTCAGGCCTTTGAACTTGACCCAATCCTGGAGACGACAAAGCTCCGCCTGCAGCCGCTGCAATTCTTTCTCGTAGTCTTTGCGAGACAAACCGTTCTCAGTGTTTTTTTCTTTCTTGTCTGGCTTTGCCATAGCTCTCCCTCGACGGCTCTGCACACATCCGTGGAATGTTTCGGTTCGGTGAAATCGTAGGTGCGGGACGGTGTCGCCGGGTACTGTCAGAAAAGCCAGTAAGAGACTTGTGATTTAAGAGGAACTCTTTGCGGCGGACGACGACGGTTGACCGTCGGTTTGTACCCGGAACGATGGTGGCGTGTATCCGGGAGAGTGATACTTTTCCGGAATCGAGATGACGTTGCCGTCGCGCACCGCAGCAAAGTGGGGCGAACATATCTCCATTCCAGCGTCGTTGAACTTGTCCTGAATGTTCTGGTGGAGGTTGGAGTAGATGTTGACCATCTCGCTGGGCTGAGCCGTAAAAGCGTTCAATTCGTAGCCAACGTAGAAGTCCTGCAAGCTGGTTTGTAATACGAATGGGAGTGGATCCTTGAGGACGAGCGGCGTCGAGAGCGCTGCATCAATCAGGAGCTCGTGCACTTTCCGCCATGGGGCGTCGTAGCCAATGGTGACGATGGTATGGAAGATCACGCCCTTGTGCCTTGCTTCAGCGCTGAAGTTCTTGACCGATCCACTCATGACGGTCGCATTGGGAATCGTGATGACCTCAGCCTTGGGCGTGAGCACACGAGTCACGAGGATGGTCTTTTCGGTTACTTCCCCGACGACATCGCCAATTTGCACCCAATCACCGACGAGGAACGAGCGCATGTAAGTCAAAATCACGCCAGAGATCGCATTGGCGATAGCAGAAGAAGAACCGAGGGACAGTAGCACGCCGACGAAGATCGAGATTCCCTGGAAAGCGGGACTCTTTGAGCCGGGCAAATATGGAAACGCCACCACGGCGGCGAGGATGAAGACGAAGCCACGCAAGAGCTTCTCTGTCGGCTCCGACCAATCGGGGTAGAAGCCTCGGATTTTCAGCTCCCCTTTCGCGATCTCGCCGAAGATGACGCGAAGGAAACGGTAGACGTAGTAAGTGACGAGGAAGATCACTCCGACCACCAGCAGGTTCGGGAGGTAATCGACGCCGGACTTGGCCAGGGTCGTCAACTGTGCGCCGACCCAGCCAGTAACATGTTGCGAGATCTCTCTCGTGACCGAGAAGAACCCGAGCGTGATCGTGAGGTACGCCTGGATGAAGACCAGGATGAGTCCCCATCTCAATAGGGCGCCGATCGTAAGCACAAACGGGATCGCATAGGTCTTGATGAACTTCCACCCTGCCCGACTCTCGCCTTGCTTGCTTGCCTCCAGCCGGGCGGAGATGCGATCACGAAGACCGGTGCGGATTTTACGCACGAGCCAGAGAACGCTGAGCATTACAAAAGTGGACAACAGAGCTTTGCCGATGGCCTCGAACAAAATCCGCCAGCTACGGTCCTGGCGAAAGTTGTCGATGGCGAGCGATATCGAGCGGCCGTATTGGGCGGCAAGAGCATCGCGCTTTTTCCCCACGCCTTTCGCGTCTGTGTCCGTAACCGCCATGATGGGGTGCTCGCCGATCAAGATGGCGGTCCAGCCAGGGTGGGATTCAATCGTGGCAGTCGTATTCGTGATGTTGCGGTCTTTAGCGACCGTCATGATGCGCTGTTCAATCTTTTCGGCACGTTGCTGTGGGTTCATGCCAGCAACGCTGTCGTATACGGTCAGAACTGGGCCGCGGCCCTCGACTACAACCTCGGCGGGACCGCTCTGATCTACTTCCGGAACTTCTGGCTGCGTTGATTGCGGCTGGTTTGGGTCGGAAGAAGGCTTTGTGTCTGCAAATGCAGTGGAGGCGGAGATAAGAACTGCGATGGTTGCGATGAGGGTCAGGAGGATTCGCTTCAGCGAATGCGACATGGCGCGACCTTTTAGGACCGTGTTACGTGTTACTGCCGCAGATTGAAGTGGTCACCGCGACAGCTGGACTAAGGAACCCGGCCAGTTCCCGCCGCCACGCACGTCACCCCAAACCGATCGCCCTGCTGTACGGCGATCAATTTGAACCGACCTGCGACCGGCATGCCTGCTGACAGCATGAACAGTGCATGCCGCGGTAGACAATTTCAACGTACGGGTCTGTTTCGGTGCGGACAACTGTAAGAAGTACCAGAACGATCATCAATCATGCGCGCGTAGAGTCGATCAAAGGCAGGAGGCGCACGACACGATGAGAGCGCAAATTTTTATAGTCATGTCCCTAACGATCTTGTGTGGATATACCAGGGCGCAGTCCTTGCAAACGAATCCTCCCGTTGATCTTTCCATCCGTAATCGTGACGCAGTAGTCGCGTCACGCGACGAGGTGGCCAGCCAACGTCGAGACCTCATCGGGAAGGGAATGAATCTTACTCCCGATGAAGCACGGCAGTTCTGGCCTGTGTATGACGCCTATGCGGCCGAAACGGCGAAGATCAGCGACCAAACCGTGAACCTGATCACCATGTTCGCAGATGGATACCGAACGCTATCGGACAAAGACGCATACAGCTTGGCGATGTCGAGTCTGGAGATCGAACGCCTGAGGAACGGCGTGAAGCAGCGTTACGCTCCGCGATTTGCGGCTGTCTTACCGGGAAAGAAGGTAGCGCGGTTCATCCAACTCGACAGGCGTCTTGACGCTGTCGCCGCGCTCAATGTGACGCAGGCGATATCTCTCGTCGAATAGAAAAAGGGCGAGCCGAATTCCGGCCCGCCCAGAGGAGAGGATAGACGTTACTGCTGCCAGCCGCCGCCGAGTGCGTTGTAGAGCTGGACCAATGCGACGCGTTCGCCGAGTTGTGCCTGGGCAAGCGAGATCTCAGCGTCGAACGAGCGAGTGTCGTTATCGAGAACCTCGAGATAGCTGGATACACCGCCTTCGTAGCGAATGCGCGCGAGGCGGGTAGCATCCACGGCAGAAGCCGCCAAGTTTGCTTCCTGTTCGCGGAACTCCTGGTTCTTGCGATAGGCCACCAGCGAATCCGAGACTTCACGGAACGCTTGCTGAATGGACTGTTGATAGCGGAACACCGCTTCTTGTTGCTGAGCTTCCGTTAATCTCACGTTCGATCTAATTTTGCCGCCGGTGAAGATCGGTTGGGCCAGTTGACCGCCGAAGCTCCACAAACCGGCAGGGCCGGAAAAGAGCCCCGTTAGCGCCGAGCTCTGGTATCCACCGAGGGCGGTAAGAGAGATCTGTGGAAAGTAGTCAGCTTTCGCGACACCAATACGCGCATTCGCTGCGACCAGTTGCTGCTCCGCCGACTGCAAGTCCGGGCGCCGCTCAAGCAAAGTCGAGGGCAATCCGGGCGGAACCGAAGGAAGAATCGCGAATTCGACGAGCGGCTTGCCCCGTTGAATCGGACCGGGATTCTGGCCGAGGAGGATGCTGATGAAGTTCTCCTCTTGCTCGATCCGGCGTTCGAGGTCGGGAATGGCAGCGGCGGCCGTGTAGAGAAGTTGTTCCGACTGACGTACGTCGAGCAGGGAAGTCGTTCCGCCCTTTTGACGGATGTTCACCAAGCGCAACGATTCTTGGCGCGATGCTAATGTGCCCTTGGCGATCTCCATCTCGCGATCGAGCTCAAGCAACTGGAAGTACCCGTTGGCGACGTTGCTGATGACGCTGTTGATGACGGCGCGCTTGCCCCACTCGGTGGAGAGCAAGTCTGCACGCGCTGCTTCTGTGGCGCGACGATATTTACCCCAGAAGTCGAGCTGCCAGACGAGGGAGAGGTTTACCTGGAGCGCGCTGTTTTCGTAAGCCGGCAAGCCTTTCACCCGCGGGATACGCTCGTTAAGGGCCGATGCGCCCCCAGCAATCGTGGGGAACTGATCGGCGCGTGTGATCCCAAGCGCGGCCTGTGCCTGGAGCACGCGAGTCGCGGCGATCTTTACATCATAGTTAGCATCGAGAGCTTGTCGGATCAGCTTTTGCAGTTGCTCATCGTTGAAGACATCCCACCACTTCTGCTCGCCCAGGGAGATGCCGTTGGCTTGTCCGCCGTCCAAGGTCGGCCCCCGGTAAGCATCCGGAACCGTCACGGCGGGGCGTTTGTAGTTCGGTCCGACTTTGCAGCCGGCCATCAGGAGCAACAGGAGCGCAAGGAGAATTCGTTTGCAATTCATGTCAGTGCCCTCCGCCTGCGACGGTGGTCTCTGCGCCTTCATTCGATGGCGGATGTTTACTGCCTCCCATGTGCGACAAACGTTCGACGACGTCGAAGCTGACCGGAATGAGGAAGATCGCGAGCAGGGACGCTGCCATCATTCCTCCAATCACCGCGGTTCCGAGGACGCGACGGGAAATGGCGCCGGCGCCGGAAGCCGCCCACAGAGGAACGCAACCGAGAATGAAGGCGAACGCCGTCATGAGAATCGGTCGCAGACGGAGCTTAGCTGCGATAAGTGCTGCTTCCTCCGCAGACTTGCCCTTGTCGTATTCCATTTTCGCGAATTCCACGATAAGAATCGCGTTCTTCGCAGCAAGTCCGATGAGCATGACGAGGCCGATCTGCACGTAGATGTTGTTTTCCATTCCGCGGAAATAGAGGAACGCGAATGCGCCGGCCACGGCGATCGGCGTGCCCAGCAGTACGCTGAAAGGCAGAGACCAGCTTTCATATTGCGCGGCGAGGATGAGGAACACGAACAGCAGCGACATGCCGAAGATTGCAGAAGCCGGTACGCCTTCCGCAGCTTTCTTTTCCTGGTACGACATACCCATGTAGTCGAAGCCCATCTCGCTGGGCATGCTTTCCTTGAAGGTCTCTTCAAGTGCCTGAATTGCCTGTTCCGAACTGTAGCCGGGCGCCGCATTTCCATTGATCTGAACGCACCGGTACAAGTTGTAGCGCATAGTGAACTCGGGACCGGAGGTTCGCTTGATACTAGTGACGGCACTCAGCGGTACGGATTGGCCATCGTTGTTGTTCACGTAGAACTGGCCAACGTTTTCGGCCTTAGTACGGTAATCGCCTTCGGCTTGCACGTAGACCTGCCACTGGCGGCCGAATCGGTTGAAGTAATTGACGAGTGTGCCGCCCATAAAGGTCTGCATGGTGCGGTAAACGTCATTGAGTTGAACGCCTTGTGCGATCACCCTCGGGCGATCGACGTCAACATAAACCTGGGGCACCGAGAGCAACGCCGTTGTGGAGATTCCGGCGATCTCAGGACGTTTCCTGGCAGCGGCCATGAACTTTTGCAGGTTCTGGCTGAGGAATGCGACATCTTTGCCGGCGCGGTCTTCGAGCAAGAAGGTGAATCCGCCGGAAGCTCCTACACCGGGAATCGCAGGCGGCGGGAACGAGAACGCAACACCTTCCGTTACCGACGCCAACTCCTTGTTGAGGTGCTTCTTGATTCCCTCATACGACTCTTCCGGAGTTTTGCGTTCGCTCCACTCTTTGAGAGTGATCCAGAAGAAGGTGCTGTACGTGGCCTGCACGCCGCTCAACATGCTGTATCCGGCGACGGTCGTCACGGAGTGCACGCCAGGAGTCTTGAGGATCATTTCCTCGATCTTCTTGGCGGCGTCGCTGTTGCGCTGGAGAGAAGCAGCGTTTGGCAGCTGCAACCCCGCGAACACGTAGCCCTGGTCTTCGTCGGGCAGGAAGCTCTTCGGCAGGTTCTTGCCGAACCAGCCGGCGAGCACGGTAAGACCCGCGAGGAGGATCATGCTAAGTGCGGCTTTGCGAATCATCCCCCCGCAAATGCTGACGTAACCGTCTGTGGCTCTGCCAAACCACTTGTTGAACCAGCGGAAGAACGCACCGAGCGGTCCGCGTGCTTCTTTCTTCGGTTTCAGCAAAAGGGCGGCCAGCGCTGGGCTGAGCGAGAGAGCGTTGAACGCGGAGAAGATCACGGAAATCGCGATAGTGATTGCGAACTGCTGGTAGAGGCGGCCGGTGATGCCGGGGATGAAGGCGGTGGGCACGAAGACGGCGGCCAGAATCAGCGCGATGGCGACGACCGGGCCGGAGACTTCCTCCATCGCCTTGTAGGCGGCATCTTTTGGAGAGAGGCCATGTTCGATGTGGTGCTCGACGGCTTCCACTACGACGATGGCATCGTCCACGACGATGCCGATGGCCAGCACCAGTCCGAAGAGGGAGAGAGTGTTGATGGAAAATCCCAGCAAGGGGAAGACGACGAAAGTGCCGACGAGAGAAACCGGCACGGCGAGCAGGGGGATCAGCGTGGTGCGCCAGCCTTGCAGGAAGATGTACACAACGAGGATCACGAGGACGATGGCTTCAGCGAGGGTGTGCTGAATCTCCTTGAGGCCTTCGGTGACCGCAACGGTCGTGTCGAGCGCGATGTCGTAATCCAGGTCCTGCGGGAAGCGAGTCTTGGCTTCTTCCATCAAGGCCCGCACGCCGGCTGCGGCTTTTACTGCGTTCGATCCGGGTAGCTGATAGACAGCGACCACAGCCGCGGGCTTGCCGCTGTAGCGTCCGATGATGTTGTAGTTCTGTGCGCCGAGTTCGATTCGAGCGACATCTTTCAGACGAAGGATCGAACCATCAGGATTGGCACGAACGACAATTTGTTCGAATTCTTCCGCCGAAGGAAGGCGGCCTTTCGCACGGACGTTGTAGGTGAAGTCTTGTCCTTGCGGCACCGGCTCGCCGCCGATCTGGCCGGCTGGGTTCACGGTGTTCTGCGCCTGGATGACCTTGATGATCTCCGGCACAGTCACGCTTAACTTCGCCAACGTGTCTGGCTTCACCCACACGCGCATCGCGTACTGGCCGGCGCCGAATACGGTAACGCTCGCGATACCGGGCACGCGGGTCAACTGATCGTTCAAGTTGATGTAGGAGTAGTTCGCCAGGAAGATGTTGTCGTAGGTGCCCTTGGGCGAATACAGCGTGATGAGCATCAAAGGCGCCATCGTGGACTTTTGCACGGTGACACCGAAGTTCACGACGTCCGCAGGTAACTGAGAGTTGGCCTGGTTGGTGCGCATCTGCGACAGAATCTGGTCGGTGCTGGGATCGGTCTTGATGTCGAAGTTGACGGTCAAGGTCGTCGCGCCATTGTTTGCGTTAGTGGAGAACATGTAGTTCATGTTGTCCACGCCGCTCATCTGCTGCTCGATCGGGGTTGCGACTGCCTGTTCAACGGTTTCTGCATCGGCGCCCGGATAGGTAGCTTTCACTTGAACTTCCGGCGGCGCGATGTCGGGGAATTGGGCGGTGGGCAGGCGGAGCATGGAGACCACGCCGATGATCACCATAAGAATGGCGATCACCATGGCCACAATCGGCCTTCTAATGAAGAAATTTGCCATGGATTAGTCTCCTTGGGCCTTGGTGGGTTCCGCTTGCGCCTGTACCGCTTTGACCGGGCTGCCTTCCTTCGCTTTCTGCATGCCTTCGACGATGACCTGTTCGCCTGGCTTGAGGCCCTCGGTGATGATCCACAACTCGCCGACGCGCTCGCCGGTCTTTACCGGGCGAATGCTTGCCTTGCTGTCGGAACCGACAACGACGACGCTGTACGAGCCCTGGGTCTCGACGACCGCGCGCTGCGGGACGAGGAGCGCGTCCTTCGCAACACGGGTTTCAACGCGTAGGCGCGCGAATTGTCCTGGCCGAAGGATGCCTTCTGGATTGTCGAAAGCAGCGGCGAGACGAATCGTGCCGGTCTTGAGATCAACCTGGCGATCGGCAACCACGAAGTAGCCCTTGTATTTGTAGGTCGTGCCATCGGAGAGGATCAGTTCGAGGTTCCTCGGCATCTTGTCGAGGCTGAGTTGTCCGGAAGACACCATGCTGATTCTTTGCGCGGCGCGAAGGTATTCCTGCTCACTGATCGAGACGTAAGCCTTGATCGGCGAAACTTGCGAAACGGTGGTGAGGATCGTTGTCGGGCCGACGAGGTCGCCAATCTGTCCTTTTGCGAGTCCGGCGATTCCGTCCACCAGCGAGCGGACTTTGGTGAAGCCGACGTTCAACTCCGCTTGCTGCACTTGTGCTTGCGACGCCACGATCATGGCTTTCGCGGCTTCGTTCGCTTGAATGTCGTTGTCGAGTTGCGCTTGCGGAATCGCGCTCTGCGCCGCCAGTGGCGTGTCGCGCTTTACGTCGAGCTCAGTCTTGCCGAGCTTGGCTTGGGTTTCGGCGAAATTGCCCTTTGCCTGGTCGAGCGCGGCTTCAAAGGGCCGTGGGTCGATCTCGAAGAGCACGTCGCCTTTTTTCACCACCGAACCCTCTCGGTAGTTCTGTTTCATCAGGTAGCCGCTGACTTGTGGCGCGATCTGTGCGTTCACAAAACCATCGAGGGTGGCGACCCACTCGCCATACAGGGGCACGTCCTGCTGCACGACGCCGGTCACTTGCACGTCGGGTGGAGGCGGAGCAACTGCCTCCTCTTTCTTGTCGCACCCGAGAGTGAGCACCAGCAATAGAGTCGGGATTGCCGCACCGAAGCCCAGCCGCGTGAGTGCGGCTTTTCTGAATGGTTGAATTTCGCGAGCGAGACGAATGGAACGCTCAGGTTCGAGTGACATCGGTGTACTCCTGAGAAAGGGCTCACACCCGGAAAGTAATGGACGCCGTAAGCTTAGGAGGCGAAGGCACATCCGCACACTGATAGAAGTAACAGTCGCTTCGCAACGTTGCGGTGATGTAACCAATCGATATGTCCGAAGCCTTCGATTCGCGTGCGAGCAAGGCTCTCCCTATTGAAGTGCTGATTAGTCCGTTCGTTCGTTTTGCCCGGATGGAAGCGGCGAGTGGAATTCTGCTGATCGTGAGCACCGCGGCGGCGTTGGTGTGGGCGAATTCTCCGTGGAAATCCAGCTACGACGCGATCTGGGACGTGCCGATGGTGGCAGGCGTCGGTAACTTCCTGTTGACCGAGAGCCGGCATCATTGGATCAACGATGGTCTGATGTCGATCTTCTTCTTCCTCGTCGGATTGGAAATTAAGCGCGAGGTGCTGATCGGCGAATTGACATCTCTGCGCAACGCTGCATTCCCGTTGATCGCTGCCGTCGGAGGCACAGTCGTTCCCGCCGTGATTTATCTGTTATGTGTAGGCGGTGGCGTGGCGCAAAAAGGCTGGGGAATTCCGATGGCCACCGACATCGCGTTTGCTCTGGGCGTGCTGATTCTGCTGGGGAATCGTATCCCGCCTTCGTTGCGGGTCTTCGTCACGGCATTGGCGATTGTGGACGACATTATTGCAGTGCTGGTGATCGCGCTGTTCTATACGCACGAAATTCACCTGGTTAGTCTGCTCGTCGCATTGGGGGGCGTCGGAATTGCTTTCGGTTTCAATCTGCTCGGAATCAGCAAGCCCTCGGTATATGCCCTGATAGGAGTTTGCATTTGGGCCGCGGTGTTGAAGTCCGGTGTGCACGCGACCGTGGCCGGCGTGTTGCTTGCGTTCACGATTCCTGCACGCAACTACCTTGACCGCGATTTCTTTGTGAAGAGAGGACGTTGGCTTCTAGAGAGGTTTGAGAAGTCAGAGCCGCACTCTTTTGAGTCGCACACAGCGATTCACACACTCCAGCATCAGTGCGACATGATCGAGTCGCCGTTGCATCGCCTCGAACACGGGCTGCAACCTTGGGTGAGCTTCTTGATCATGCCGCTGTTCGCGTTCTCGAACGCAGGTGTGCGGTTCATCGGAAACATCGGTGTTGCGGTCAAGCATCCAGTGAGCATTGGCGTTGCACTAGGCTTGTTTCTTGGAAAGCCGCTCGGCATTTGGCTGTTCGCGTGGCTTGCGGTAAAAAGCCGAGTTGCGAATGCTCCGCCCGAACTCTCGTGGTGGCAGATTTTCGGTGCCAGCTGGATATGCGGCATAGGCTTTACGATGTCGCTATTCATCGCATCGCTGGCATTCGGCTACGGAAATCTCCTCGACATGTCGAAGATCGGGACACTCGCGGCCTCGCTGGTTGCCGGAGTTTGCGGCAGCGTAGTGTTATGGCGGCGAAGCGCTTTGGGCACATCGGAACCGCCCGTGAGTCCCGCGACGACATCGGCTTCGGTATAAACCACGTCCGGCCTGTCAATTGTCCCAGTTGTTGTTTGTGTACGGAGCCGCAAAAGTGGTGATACCGGGAGTGTCCATTCCGCGGTGCCCGGCCGCCAAGGTTTGACGCATGTCTCTACGTCGCTTTTGCTGCTGGATTGTTCTTTTAAGTGTTCTCATTTCGATTCCCTCAACGTCAGGTGCAGTTCAACCGGGGAGTGCAGCCCCAGCGCCGCGCGTCGGGGTTGCGCTTGAGGGCGGAGCTGCGCTTGGTCTGGCTCACATCGGCGTACTGCAGTGGATGGAAGAGCACCACATTCCCATCTATTACGTCGCCGGAACCAGCATGGGCGGCCTTGTCGGTGGCATGTACGCGACGGGAAATTCGCCGGAAGAGATGAAGGCGTTCATCAGCAAGATCAACTGGGACGATGTTCTAGCCGGTCAGACCGAATACCAGAATCTGACCTATCGGCGGAAGGAGGACGCAACCCAGTATCCGAACCGCCTGGAGTTCGGCATTCGCGATGGAGTCCGCTTTCCTGAAGGTTTCAACTCCGGCCACCAGGTTGGGCTCATCCTGGATCAAATCGCGCTGCCGTACTCGGAGATGAAGTCGTTTGATGATCTGCCCATTCCGTTTGCGTGCGTCGCAACCGACCTCGTTAGCAAGAAGCAACACGTTTTTCGCGAAGGATCTCTCGGCCAGGCTCTCCGCTCCACCATGTCAATGCCGGGTGTGTTCAACCCAGTACGGACGGACAGCCAAGTGCTTGTGGATGGCGCGCTGTTGGAGAACCTGCCGGTTGATATCACGAAACAACTCGGCGCAGACATCGTGATCGCCGTCCATCTGGAAGTTAAGCCGATGAAAGCGACAGATCATCTTTCGTCGTTCGGCGTGCTGGGAGAATCACTCGCGGTGATGATTGCTGCCAATGAGTTGCGCAGCATGGAAAAAGCAGACGTCCTGGTGACAGTCCCACTCGCCGGATTCGGCGGCATGAACTTCAGCAAGGGTGAAGAAATTATCAAGCTCGGGTACGAGGCAGCCGCGAGCAAGGCCGCCATCCTGAGCCGGTTCAGCGTTGATGACGCCACCTGGCAGGCGTATGTGTCGCAACGGGCGTCGCGTAAGCAAACGGCTCCTGTGCCACAGTTTGTCGAGGTGACTGGCACCAAGCCGAAACTCGCGAAGGAAATTGAGCACCGCCTAGCCGATGACGTCGGCAAGCCCGTGGATACGGCGCGAATAGATACCGATCTTAATTACCTCACGGGTGTGGGTCGCTTCGACCGCTTGGGCTATTACATGGTCGAAAAAAATGGCCAGCAAGGGTTGATGATTCGCGCGGATGAGAAAGAGTATTCGCCGCCGATCGTCCGTCCTCTGCTGGATATTGACGGTACCAACTACGACCGCCCCCAATTCATCTTCGGCGGAAGGATCACGCTTCTCGACGTCGGCGGGTTCGGGTCTGAGTGGCGTAACGACATCGAATTCGGCTCAGAGTACGGAGTTCATACCGAGTACTTCCACCCTGTCGCTGAGAGCCGCTTCTTCGTTGCTCCCTACGCATTCGCATTCAATCGTGCGCAGGACTACTACCATTACTCGACCTTGACTGCCGAATACCGCGATCGAGATCTGGGAGGAGGGCTCGATCTCGGGTACATGTTCAGCCGGAAAGACGAATTGCGCGTCGGGTATGAGGCCGCGTATCGGCGCTTAACACCTGCCGTGGGGACTGCACTGTTTGGAACCCTCGAAGGAAGAATGGGCACCACAACCTTGCAGTTCAATCACATCGGGCGCGACGAGCCCGTTATACCAACCCGCGGCTTCGATTTGAACTTCACCAGTTTCTTCCGTGACGCGTCTCCTGGCGCCACCGAGAATTACCCGGGGGTGCAGACGCGCTATACGTGGTTCGTTCCGATTTCCAAGAAATCCTCTGTCTTCACAACCGGGTTCGCCGGATCGACCTTTGGGTATACGCAGACTGGCGTTCCACCCTTTTCGCTTGGCGGAAGCCGGGACCTTTTGGCGTACGGCCAGAACGAATTACTGACGCAACAGTTCTATCTGTTCAAGGCAGGGTATATTCACCCGCTCTGGTATCTGCCCCCGATGTTCGGGAAAGATATTTCTGTAATCGGGACTTATGAAGTCGGGAAAGTCTTTTACACCCAACCGGGCACCTCAAGTATCCCGACTGATTTTGCTGCCGCTCTGGTCGTTGACAGCCTGTTCGGCCCCGTGGAGGCCGGTTACAGTTACGGGGCAACTGGGCACCGCAGGTTCTTCTACCGCATAGGACGTATCTTTTAGCCAACCGTGACCCTGTTCGAAAGGACAGGGGGTACCCCTGTCACTTTATGTAGTTGGCCAATGCGCAGGACTCTCATACTCTGAATGGATACACTCTGTCCCGATTCAGCAGATAAGTTCATTGGGCTGAGGTGTCGCTTTGGTCCGGCATTAGTGACGGACTGAGACACGTGCGAGTTGCGACCCACGTCCCAAGGATGGGTTCCAACCTGCCCGGTACAGGCCCCTACGACGACCTTTCCCTCGAGGAGATCCGGATGAACCGCACCCGAATACTTTTGGCTGATGACCACAATCTGGTGGCAGAACTCTGCAAGAAACTTCTCGAAACGGAATACGAAGTTGTAGGCATTGCAACCGATGGCAGGGCTTTGGTGCGCGCGGCCGTGGAACTGAAGCCAGATGTCATCATTGCCGACGTCGGCATGCCGCTACTCAATGGCCTTGACGCGGCACAACAGGTCAAGCAGAAGCTGCCGACGGTCAAGATCATATTTCTGACAATGAATCCGGATCCGGATATCGCCGCCGAAGCGTTTCGGCGTGGCGCTTCCGCCTACCTTGTGAAGACATCAGCCGCCTCGGAGGTAGTCGCCTCGGTACGCGAGGTCCTCCGCGGTAAAACCTACGTTTCGCCTACGATTCCGCGGGAAATGATTGATCTTTCGCTCTGGCAGCACAAGAAGCTTGTGGACGAAACCCATAAGCTCACGGACCGGCAGCGCGAGGTACTACAACTGCTCGCAGAAGGTAAGGGGATGAAGGAAGTTGCGGCGATCCTCAACATGACTACGCGTACGGTTGCGTTCCACAAGTACCGCATCATGGAAGTTCTTGGCACGAAGAACAACGCCGATCTCGTGAAATACGCAGTTCGCAACCGCATGACGAGCCTCTGAAGTCGTCCCCATGGAGTCGATCCGCAGGGCGATGATCATCGGGCCGGATTCCGATCTGGTCGGCCAGATTCGTGCGTCCATGTCAGGCTGGCAGATTGTTCGAGTCGCGACGAATCTCGAGGCCCAAACCGCGGCAAGCGGCAGCGCATTCGATCTGATCATCACCGGTGAGAACACCAGTGCCGCTACTGATATCGACCTTCTGCGGCAGATCCGGCGGATTCGACTACACACGCGGATGATCATTCTGGCCAGCGGGAGCACTCCTGAAGATGTCATTGCTTCGCTACGCGAACACGCATTTGGCTGCTTTACCGCGCCCTTTGAGCCCACGTCCCTCGCTGAGATGATTCAGATTGCAGCGGATGGAGAATGCTGGGACGACGGAATCGAAGTGATCTCCGCCACTCCGGCGTGGGTGAAACTCGCCGCACGCTGCGATCGCCGGACTGCGGAGAGGCTGTTGCAATTCTTCCAGGAGATGGTGGACCTTGATCCGCCGGAGAAGGAAGACGTCGCGTATGCATTTCGCGAGATGCTTCTCAACGCGATGGAACACGGCGGCCACTTCGATCCGCAACAATATGTTGAGATTTCCTACTTGCGAGGCCGCCGCGCCGTTGCGTGTCGGGTGAAAGACCCTGGCGCGGGATTTTCGCTTGAAGAATTGAAACACGCCGCGGTTAACAATCCTCCCGAGGATCCCACCCGTCATCTGTTGGCGCGGGAAGAACAGTCCTTAAGACCTGGCGGCCTCGGTATCCTGCTGTCGCAAAGCATGGTGGATGAGCTGATCTACAGCGAAAAGGGGAATGAGGTGTTGTTGGTGAAATATTTGGATCCCGATCGCAGGGCGTCATCCAGCGCTAACGGGTCTTCTAGAGGATGAAGAGAAAAGCGGTCGGAGGCTGGCCCTCACGACCGCTCGGTAACTGTCCCTTCAATTTATTCGGGCTTCAGTGTGAGAGGCTCCTCAAGCTCGAAGCTGACTACCGCCTCCGATGCAAGTTGGATATCGCGATCGTTGCCGGTCGTTGCTGCACCAATCGTTCCGGCAGTCACTCCCACCAACGCCCCGATTCCGGCGCCTTTGCCGCCGCCAGCAAGTCCGCCGATCGCGGCACCTGCCCCGGCGCCTCCGGCCACGACGCCCGCGGTGCGCTTACCTTTTCCCTTCGTGGCCCGGGACAAGTCCACTGTGTTGATGTTGTATGTGTGACCCTTGATGGTAAGGGCAGTGAGATCAAGGGTGAGAACTGCGCCGCCCTTGAACTTGCCGGCCTTCTTCGCGTCACGAACCACCCCCTGAGCGCTCGATCCTGAAGGGATCACGGTTCTCCCGCCGACTGTAATTGGGTTCGCCATACTCGCCGCGAAGGTCTGTCCCGGTTGAGCGTTTTTCGAACTCAAGGGCTCCCCTAAACGAACGTTGAAAATCGTTCCAGCAGGCAATACAACCGGTTTCGGCGGCGGAGGCGGCTCCGGTTCGGACTTTGCCGGTTCAGGCGCGGGCTCTGGCGCTGCTGCGGACGAGCCGCCTGCTGCCGGTGCAGTGCCGGCCGGAGCGGTTCCTGCAGCCGCTAGCGGTTGACTTGCAGCCAGCGTTTCCGCCGAAGGGTCTACGATGATCTCATCTTCGACGGAGACCACACCCGGCTCGGCCTTCGCGAGAGTTTTGGCTTTGATCCGCTCTGCTTCGGTTTCGACAGTGCCGTGGATGGTGACCTTTCCCTCGGCTGAATCGACTTCGAGGCCATTATCCTTTAAGTCCGCTAAGTCCGCGTCGGCATTGACCTTGTTTTGAATATCGCTCTTAATCAAATTGTCATCCGGCTTTTTCGTGCAACTCAGCCAGAATGTGATCATCATGATCAACACGAAGTGCAGCATGAAGCGTTTACGCATAGTCTCTCCTCAAGGGTATTCAAGCGAACTGTGACGGCGCGCCACGGCAAGGCGCAATGCCATTTCAGCACGAATGCTAAGAAACTGTCGGTGATTGCAGATACTGGCAACTTTTACAGTCGGCACTAAGCGGGAAGAATGTGCTTCTTGATCGCGTAGCGCACCAGCTCGGCGTTGTTGCGGGCATGTACCGCCTTCATAATACGGTATTTATGAAAGGCGACGGTGCGTGTCGTGAGCTTTAAAATGGCCCCGACTTCCTTCATCGACCGGCCTTCCGCCAGGAGTTGCAAAACCTCGCGCTGACGCTCGGTGAGCGGTACATCGGAATCGATCCCAAATCCGGGACGAGTGGGTGAAGCTGCGCTCTCGCGCGCCAGCGATGGGGAGAGGTAGGTGTGTCCGGAAAGAACTTCCTGGACAGCGGTGACCAGTTCAGCAGCCGCACCCGTCTTTACGACGTACGCGGATGCACCACAGCGAAACGCTTCCTTCACGAGTTCGGGTTCCTCGCTCATCGTGAGAAACACCAGTTGCACGGCGGGAGATGCTTTCTTAATTTGCTGGCCGGCGTCCAACCCGTTCAAGAGCGGCATGTTGATGTCGATGACGACAACGTTCGGTTGCAGTTGTGACGCAGAGTGCACGAGCGCCCTGCCATCACGCACCACTGCCACCACGTCGTAGTCGCCTTCAAGCAACTTCTTACATGCTTCCGCGACGAGCGTGTGGTCATCGGCAATGATGATGCGTGCGCGAGGTGGCATCGGTTTCACGATTCGGAACGCTGTCAATCTATGTTCCAGAGGCACGTTCATGTACTGGCAAAAATGTCAGTTGCCGAGATCGCGAACACTCGCGGTGCTACATCGTGAAACGATATTGTTGCTCGGCGTGAAGAAAATTCCCTGAAGGGTTTCTGATCCAGTCTAGTATTTCTGCCAGTTTTAATGCGATTTCGGAACGTCTAAGCTGCAAAACAATTGAGCGAACCCGAAATGGACGCATAACCCCCAAGCCCGCGACGTAGCTTCCCGCCACGTCGCGTGCTCCTCATTTCGTAAGGAATGTTGGGATACAGAGACAGCGAGTCGGATGCACGCAGCTCATCTTCGGGTAATCCGTTGGGTTACCCTTTTTTCTTGCCTGCGAATCAACGGGACAACGGAATAGAAGCTTCGATAGCGGTGCCTTCGCCCGACGCCGATCGAACCAAAAGCGATCCCGATGCCAGTCGCAAGCGCTCGCGCATACTCAGAAACCCGAGTCCTTCGGACTGCGCTCTAAGATCGAAACCACTGCCGTTGTCGCGAATCGTAAGAACGACTGCGTTCGATCTCTGAGACAGTTCAACCACGAGTTCCGTTGCGCTTCCATGTTTTATCGCGTTGGTAATGGCTTCTTCCGCGATCCGGTACAGGCACAAAGCCGATTCTCTCGGAAGAGCGTCCGAAATATCCGCGCCGGAAAACGTTACCGAGATACCACGCTGCGCACGAACCTGGTCACAGAGGCCGCGTATCGCAGCTACAGCTCCCAGGCGATCGAGAACGGACGGATGCAGTTGGCGCGAGAGCGCGTGAATGTCCGCAGCAAGATCGGTGACACTCTTGTGCATGTCCATTAACGCCGCTCTGAGAGTTGCCTTTTTTTGAGGCAGGTTCATGGCTAGCGCTTCTAGTTGGATTGCCAGCAGAGCCAGTCTTTGACTCGTGTCGTCGTGCAACTCGCGGGCGAGATAGCTACGCTCTTCTTCGTGTGCCGTAATCAACTTTTGGCTGAGGCTCTTCAGTTCCTCCTGCGCCTTCATTAACTCCGTCACATCAGGAACCTTTTCGGCGTGGCGCGGATCGCGGAGTGCTTTTTTTAGATTGGGCGCTCGAGATTTTGGCAGGTGAGACATTTTGTACCGCCGCCGAAAAAGGATCAGTTTTGAGGGGGTCGAAACCGTCACTTGGACGATTCAATTGAGTTTTGGCTGGCAACATTGTAGCTCGAAGTAGCTCTGGCAGCGGCCAACCGGGCTGCCACCTTCCTGCCATAACTGTCATCCAAAACTTATGGCCGGCGAGCGGGTTCTTTTAGACGGAGGTACCACGCAGTGAAGGCTCGGGTCTTGGTTGTGGACGACAACAAACAGTTCCTGGAATCAATTGCAGATTTGCTGGGACCGCATTTTGAAGTTGTAGGTTTTGCGAGCAACGGGTTAGACGCAATTTCGGAGTATCGCCGACTGCGACCGGACCTGGTTGTGCTGGACGTTTCCATGCCCGTACTCGACGGTTTTGCGGCGGCGCGAGAACTCGCGAAATCTGAGCAGGACGTGCGGATCGTATTTCTGAGCGTGGAGTATAGCGCTGACCTTCGAGACCTCGCTCGCAACACCGGGGTGCTAGGGTGCGTTTCGAAGCTGCGGATGTATCAGGACCTCGTGACTGCCGCGAAACTGGTTCTTGAGGGACGAGAATTTTGTTCCCCGATCCCCGCGTAGAAACCAGCGATATTTTCGAGATCCCCTCTCTTACATAGATTATGGATCGGTGTTGCTCGGTGCCGATCTCTCATGTACCCTACTCCGCGGCGTTTAGAATAACGATTTGCTAGCGCACCGCGACCCCAATCGCGATCCGCTACGGAGTCCCCACCTATGAAGATTTCTCGCGTATTTCTTGCCACCACTTTAGCGCTGTCAATGTTTGGTTCTGCGCAGCGCCCGGATCCCAGGGCCGAACTCATGAAGAAGCCCTGGATGGACAAAAACAAATCCGCCGATGAGCGCGCCGAACTCGTGCTGAAGGAAATGACTGTAGACGAGAAGATCAACCTCATCCACGGCCAGGGCATGGAAGAAATGGCAGAGTTCGGGATTCCGATGCCGAACAAGGCGCTCGGAAATGGCGGCGCCGGATTCGTCCTCGGTGTGGAACGGCTTGGAATCCCGCTCATCCAGATGAGCGATGCGGCGTATGGCGTTCGTAGCAGCGCAAAGAATGGCCGGTATTCCACAGCGTTACCGTCGAACCTGGGCTCAGCCGCGAGTTGGGACCCGCAGGCCGCGTGCGAGTATGGCGCACTCATCGGTCGTGAACTGCGCGCGCAGGGCTACAACATGACACTCGGCGGAGGGGTGAACATCACCCGCGAACCGCGCAACGGCCGCACCTTCGAATACATGGGCGAAGACCCGATTCTCGCTGGAACTTTGGTTGGCAATCGGATCAAGTGTGAGCAGGCGCAGCACGTCATCGGCGACACGAAGCACTATGCCGTCAACGACCAGGAGAGCGGTCGAACGGAAGTTGACGTCGTGATCAGCAAGCGCGCGATGCGCGAGACCGACCTTCTCGCGTTTGAAATCGGTATCGAGATCGGACAGCCGGGCGCAGTGATGTGCTCGTACAACCTGGTGAACGGCACGTACGCTTGCCAGAACAAGTATCTGCTTACCGATGTTTTGAAGAAGGACTGGAACTTTAAGGGCTTCGTAGTTTCCGATTGGGGGGCCACCCACAGCACGATCGAATCGTCCGCTGCCGGCCTAGACAACGAACAGCCATTCGGCATTTTCTATTCCGACAAATTCAAGGCCGGTCTCGACTCGGGCAAAATCCCAATGTCGGAACTCGACGACCATGTTCGGCGCATTCTGCGCACCGAGTTTGCGTCAGGCATCGTCGACAATCCGGTTGTGAAAGCTGTCGTTGATGTTGAAGCAGGTCTCGAAACCGCGCGCAAGATCGAAGAGGGGAGCATCGTTCTTCTAAAGAATGGCAACAACATTCTTCCGCTCGACAAAGACTCGATCAAGTCTGTCGCAATTATCGGAGAGAAGGCCGATTTCGGAATGATCTCTGGTGGTGGCTCCGCGCAGGTGGATCCTCCGGGTCCGTCGCATGAGTGGCAAGCCCATGTCTGGTTCCCAACCTCGCCGCTGAAGGCTGTGCAAGCCAAGCTACCGAATGCGAAAGTTGACTGGCGCTCCGGCTCGGACAAGAGCAAAGCCGCCGCGCTTGCCAAGCAGTCCGACATCGCGATCGTGTTTGTACATCAATGGATCAGTGAAGGCATGGACCTGCCTGATCTGACACTGCCTTTCGGCCAGGATGAACTGATCGAGCGCGTTGCCGCTGCAAATCCGCGGACGATTGTTGTTCTAGAATCCGGTACTGCGGTCACCATGCCGTGGCTCGATAAAGTCAGCGGCGTAGTGGAAGCCTGGTACGGAGGCAGCAAGGGTGCCGACGCCGTCGCGAACATTTTGTTCGGCGATGTGAATCCCTCCGGAAAGCTGCCGATGACTTTCCCGCGCAGCGTAGAAGACGTGCCGCATCCGAAGCTCGCGGTGCCTCCCCCGAACCCGAATCCAATGGAAACCTATATGCACCCCGAACTCGCGAAGGCTACGGTCACAGCGACATACGACGAGGGCGTAAAAGTCGGGTACAAGTGGTATGACGCCGAGAAGAAGCCGGTCCTGTTCCCGTTTGGCTTCGGGCTCTCCTACACCACGTATCAGTACAGCGGATTGAAGGTTTCCAGCGGGAAGACGACAACTGTGAGCTTCACGGTGAAAAATACCGGAAAGCGAGGGGGCGACGAGATCGCGCAAGTCTACGCATCGCTTCCGGCGGAAGCGCAGGAGCCTCCGAAGCGTTTGGTGGGCTTCACCAAAGTCCATCTTAATGCGGGTGAATCGAAGGAAGTGAGCGTAACCGTGCCAGCGAAATATCTATCGGTCTTCGATGAAGCGTCGAACGGATGGAAGCTGGTTCCGGGCAGCTATAGCTTTATGGTCGGCGGATCGTCGCAAGACCTTCCGCAGAAACAATCGGCTACGTTCTAAGCGACAAGACTTCGCGGGCGTCTCGCGCAATGCGGGCGCCCGCTTATTTAGTCCGCGAATTTGCCGGCAACTTCCTCGAACTTTTCGTTGATTTCAAGAAAGGCGTCCACGATATCGGAATCGAAGTGCAGCCCCCTGCCTTCCTTCATGATTGTGATGATCTTCTCGTGCGCCATTGGTTCTTTGTAGGCGCGGCGACACTTGAGGGCGTCGTAGACGTCGGCGACAGCCATCAGGCGCGCTGCGATCGGAATATCGTCGCCCGACAATCCTTCCGGATATCCTGTGCCATCCCACTTTTCCTGATGCGAGAGGGCGATCTCTTTCGCAGTGTGCAAAAACGCGACGTCCATGCCAAGGGATTTTTCCGCATGCGCGATGGCGTCGTGGCCCAGCGTCGTGTGGGTCTTCATGATCTCAAATTCTTCCGGAGTCAATTTACCCGGCTTTAGCAGTATGCTGTCCGGAATCCCTACTTTCCCGATGTCGTGCAGCGGCGCCGATTTGAACAAGACATTGATACTGCGGTCGTCGAGATATCCGGAAAAGCGTGGATGGTTTTTCAGGTGTTCGGCCAGAAGCCTCACGTAGTGCTGGGTTCGACGGATATGGTTGCCCGTATCGGTGTCGCGCGTTTCTGCTAGCGACGCCATCACGAAGATGGTTACATCCTGTACGGCAACCACCTCACGGGTTCGCTTTTCCACTTCTTTTTCGAGGAAGTCGTTCTGGTCGCGCAGGAAGTCTGCTGCGGCCTTCAGCGTGAGGTGGGTTTTCACTCGCGCCATGACGATCGGCGGACTGAGCGGCTTCGTGATGTAATCCACTGCACCTAGTTCGAACCCCATCTGCTCATCTTCGACCTGTGATTTTGCGGTCAAGAAAATCACAGGGATGCCGCGGGTGTGCGGATCCGCTTTGAGCTGCCGGCATACTTCGTAGCCATCCATCTCCGGCATCATGATGTCGAGCAGGATGAGGTCGGGCGGATTGTCCGCCTGCGCGATCTTCAGCGCCCGCGCTCCGCCGTTCGCCACTTTGACACGGTACAGGTCCTTCAGCAGCCCGCCCACAAGGGCGAGATTGTCTGGGGTATCGTCAACTACCAGAACCGTGGACTTATGTTGTTCCTGCGGATTGTCCATGTGTCTCACCTTGTGGCAGCGATTCCATAGCTTTCGTCAACGCTGCGAGTCCTGCCTCGAAATTGAAGGCCCGAATACTGTTCTCAATTGTGCGGAAGTGTTCCGGATAAGCGGACCGCAGGAGATCGCGATGTTCCTGCAAAAGATCGGTGGAAGCGGAGTCATCGTCCTTCAGCAATCTCAGAAGTTCTTGCGAAACAGCCGCGAGCTTAGCGGCATCCACAGGCGCACTCTGAACGACGCTTTCTTCTGCCGGGAATGCCGCCGAAAGAGCCGAGATAAGCTTCTGCTGAATTTCGGCGAAGACGCTGACTCTTTCTCCTACGGTCGGGACATCGGCACCTGAACGGATCATGTTCTCCATTTCGGCCGCCAGCTCCTGCAACTGTCCTGCGCCGATGTTCCCATTGACCGATTTCGCGGTGTGCGCAATGCGCTCTGCGGTTTGGCGATCTCCAGCAGCCAGCGCCGCACGAAGTTCAGCGCAGACGCTCTTCTGATTGGTGATGTACCTCTGCAACAGTCCGGTATAGAGAGTTTTATTTCCCATTACCCTCTGGAGACCTTGCGCGGTATCAAGCCCCTCGATGGTTGGAAGAGCGACCGCAACTGCGGGAGGTTTTACGGCAGTCGCCTTGGCTTCCGGCGCCGCCTGAGACCTTGGCTTGATCCATTTCAGGAGAGTGTTGAACAGGTGATCAGGATCAATCGGCTTCGCGATGTGATCGTTCATGCCGGCGGCAATGCAGCGTTCCTTGTCCTGCTCCATTGCGTTCGCCGTCATGGCGATGATTGGCAGATCTTTGAAACGCGCTTGCTTACGGATTTCGCGGGTAGCCGCGAGTCCATCCATTTCCGGCATCTGCATGTCCATCAGAACGGCGTCGTAGGTTCGCTCGGCGAGCCGGGCGAGAGCTTGTTTGCCATCACCCGCAATCTCGACGTTGACCCCAACCTCGTTGAGTAATCCGGTGGCCACTTGTTGGTTAAATTCGTTGTCCTCGGCCAACAACACGACCGCGCCTTTCAAGTCGGCCAAGTGCGCAGCGATAGCGTTGTCCGAACCTTCGGATTGCCGGTCCTCCTGCCTCGAGCCACCCAACACCGCCATGATTGTGTCGAAGAGAAGGGAAGCCCCGACGGGCTTAATCAGGACATCCTCGATGCCAGCCTCCGCTGCGCCGCGCATCACCTCTTCGCGGCCGTATGCAGTCACCATCACCATCCTCGGTGAACGTTCGAGTCCAAGTCCGCGAATTGCCTTCGCTGTCTCGATTCCATCCATGCCCGGCATACGCCAATCGAGGAATGCAATGTCGTAGGGCGACTCTGCTTGCGCTGCCTGCCGTACCTGGTCAATTGCTTCGTGCCCGCCGTTCGCGGTGGTGACCTGGAAAGTCATGCTCGACAGCATCTCGTCCAGCACCTTGCGTGCGGACTCGTTGTCGTCCACAACGAGCACGCGACGGCCCCGCAGGTCTGAGACGGGAAGGTACTTGTCGGCTTTGCTCTGCCCGATGCCCATCCTTGCAGTGAACCAGAACGTGCTGCCCTTGCCAGGCTCACTCTCTACGCCCACTTCGCCGTGCATTAAGGCAGAGAGCTGTTTCGAGATCGCCAGTCCCAGGCCAGTTCCACCGTGTTTGCGAGTGGTGGAGGTATCGGCTTGCTGGAATGACTGAAATAGTCGAGCCTTCTGCTCAGCGGTCAGCCCCAAGCCTGTATCACGCACCGCGAAATAGAGCAGCACCTCGTCGTCAGTTCTCTCCTGCACCTTGGCGCCAATTACGATCTCACCGTGCTCAGTGAATTTCACCGCATTGCTGGCGTAGTTGGTGAGGATTTGCCCAAGACGAAGTGGGTCGCCAATTAAGTTGTGAGGCACATCCGGCGAAATATCAAAGATCAGTTCGAGGCCCTTCGCTGAGGCCTTCTCCCCGATGAGATTTGCCAATGTCTCCAGCACCTTCTCCAGGCTGAAGTCGATGCTTTCCACGTTCAACTTGCCTGCCTCGATCTTCGAGAAATCGAGGATGTCATTGATCACGCCGAGCAAGTGATGGCTGGAGATCTGAATCTTGTTCAAATAATCGCGTTGTTGCGGGGAAAGATTCGTTTTCAGCGCGAGGTGCGACATGCCAATAATCGCATTCATTGGCGTGCGGATCTCATGGCTCATGTTCGCCAGGAAGTCGCTTTTGGTTCGCGTCGCGTCCTCGGCCGCCTCACGGGCGCGTCGCAACTCGGCTTCGTTCTTCTTGCGCTCAGTGATGTCGCGGAATGCGACAACGGTGCCGACAGCCCGGCCGTCCTTCAGAACAGGAGTGGCTGCATATTCCGCGGGGAACGCCCCACCGTCTTTACGCCACAGCACTTCGTCGTCAACGGCGCACGCTTCTCCCGTGATCGCCGTTCTGTACATGGGACAGTCGTCCCGCGAATACGGCGACCCATCGGAGTGTGCGTAGTGGATTGTCGAGTGCAGGTGCGCGCCGACGATTCCGGCTTGGTCATAGCCCAGCATGTCAGCACCCGCCGGATTGATGAACGTGATGTATCCCTTGGCGTCCATTCCCGCGATGCCTTCGTCCACGGACCCCAGAATTAGCCGCGACTTCTCTTCCGTCTCGGCAATCTCTATGGCCTGCTGTTGAGTCCGTTCAAGCAGTTTCCTCGTTGCAAGATTGGCATTCAGGATCTCGAGGTTCAAAGCGATTGCGGGCAGGAGAGCATGAAGAAGCTCAATCTGTTCGGCCGTCAGTGTTCCCGCGCTGGCTAATTCCACGACTCCAATCACTTCGTCGCTCGTGGTTATGGGTACGAACCACAGTTGCGCCGGGCGAACGACGCCGATCCCAGCGGGGATACTCAGTTCGTTCTGTTCGGAGAGGTGGATTTGCAGTGCTCTTTTTTCGGCCACAGCCTGTCCGGCCAGCCCTTCCCCTGCCGCAAATTCGTTTGAGCCACCGGACCCGTCGAAAGCAAAGGTTGCCGAGCGGACGTAGCGTTGTCGAGCGCGGTCCAGGAAATACGCGGCGCCATAAACGATGCCAACCGACTCTGAAATACGCGAGAGCAGCGTCCGAGCGAAGGCTTCGTGGCTCTCGGACTTTTGCAGACTTTCAATCGTGGTCGCAACTTCGGATTTCAGCCAACGCTGTGTCTCACGCTCCTTCGCGGCGGTTTGAAGCGAATGCAGCGCCCGACTCATTTCGCCGATCTCATTCGGTAGCGCGAGGCCCTCGATCTTCTGGTCAAGTCGGTTCTCTGCGACATCGAGTACACGGTCACGGAAAGACAATATGACATCGACGACTTCGCGTTGAATGACGACTAACGAGAAACCAAAAGTCGCCACGATTCCCAGCCCCATGAAGGCCCACACGATCAGAATCGTGTGGTTTGTCTCCACGGTCAGTGCGGCGGACTCCTCGTCGAGCGCTTTCGACTGCAATGCGATCAGTGATTCCAAAGCATCGCGTGCCACCAGGAGCCGTGGCCCAGTCTTGTCCCGCATCAATGCCAGCGCTTTTACGTGGTCACCGGCGATGTTCGAATCCCGCACTGGGCGCGATTCGTTTATGGCCTGATTGAATAGAAATGTCGTATTTCTTGCGGATTCGGTTAACCTCGGACTCTGCTCGCCGGCTTCCGAGATTAAAGTGCTGACCTGGTTCGCGAGTTTGTCGAACTCTGCGTCTTCAGCGAGCGTTGCGGTCGAGTTCTCAGCCGCAATTTGTTCATACAGCAACAACCAAAAACGCGTGCACAAGGCTCGGGCATCGATCAGGTTTTGCAGGGTGTGCACATCCTTTGTCACTAATTCGCTGTACCTGCTGTCAACCTGTCGTAGCTGGAGACTGGAATACGCCACCGCGATGATTGCCATCACGACCAGCGGCAAGAGCGCGATCAGCAGCTTGCGACGAATTTTGAACTTAGAGAGAAGGCCCATCGCGTCCCCTTTGGCGCCTAAAGGCGGGATGTCAGACCGTCCGTGCACACTCCCGCGGCATGCCGAAAGCTGGCTTTATTGTGGGACAAACGCTATGTCGGGAGAGTAATTGCGGGTACTGGAAGAACTAACAGCAGAGGTTCAAGGGCGTGGAAGATCCTGCTGGCGGCAGGTTGGCGGGAAAGTCGTCGCGGATGAGGTTGAGTTTCGACACTCCGGGACCAATCCCAGCCGGGTCGATCGACCTAATTTTTTGGAAACGCAACAAATGTTTCAATTTTGTAGAAGAATTCATGCGCCTGTCGTATTCTCGTTCATGGGGCCAAAGCCGGAAACATTTCAGACGGGATACCAGCGGTAACCGTGGCGTTGTTCCTGGTCGAGTTTCTTGAGGGTTTTCATGGTGCGGGCTTCGCGATAATGGGCGCAGATCGTCAGCATGACATTAAACAGGCTCATCGGTGCGGCATACGACGTGCCAAGATGAGATTCAATCGAGGCGAGCAAACACTCGTCCGAGAAGCGGCAGATCGGCGAAACAAAGCTGTCCGTGATACCTACGCAGTACGCCCCATTGGCCCTCGCCTGCTTCATGCCTTCCACCGTCTGGCGCAACCCACGGCGGAAACTGATGGCGAACACCAGATCATGACGATCGAAACTGCGGACCGCGTTGATGGTCTTGCCAGGGGTGATGCCTGCTACCACGGTGAAGCCAAGCAGCGTGAGGTTGTACTCGAGGTACTCCGCCAGACTCGCCGCAAGGTCGCCACCAAGGACAAGGATTTTGCGCGCTGCATAAACGCGACGCGCAATTGCGACGATGCGATTCATGTCGAGCGTATTGCGCAATGCCTGCAGGTTCTGCAAGTCCTGGTCGAGCGCACGTGCGCCTTGCGAAAGCAGGCTGGAATTCGGCTTACTCACCGCCTGCATGCCGTCCAAAGAGGTCGCGCTCGCGATCGAAAGCTGGTGGAGGTAGGCCTTGAATTCGCGGTAGCTCTCAAAGCCGAGTCCACGGACGGTGCGCAGCACGGTCGCTGGGTCAGTGCCCAGCTTCGCTGCCACATCGCGGATGCTCAAGAGTACGTAGTCCCGCGGGCGTTCCTGCACCGGGCGGATCAGTTCGCTGCGCTTTTTACTCAGGCGTTCCATGCGTTCGGCGAAGCTCAACGTATGGTCGGGAACGACGACAACTTTCGCGGCGCTCTTCATGCCTGTCCTCTCCCAAAAAGAAACGAATGTTTCAGAGCATTATGCACACGGAACCGTCGTGAGGTCTATAAAATCCTGCTCCTAGGGGCCACACGACATCACTTTTTCGCAGCAGGTACCCGGAGGTGTAATGGATACCCGCAATTGTAAGCTTCTTACCTCATTTGTCCTGGCACTGAGCGCGTTCGCTCTGGGCGGAGGTCCCGCTCCAGACCGAGTGGTAGTCGTCCCGGTAGCGAATATGTATTCCTCACCGAGTGCTTCTTCGGACGTGGTCTCCCAGGCCATTCTTGGCAGCAATGTCGTGACTCTCCAGAAGAAAGGGAAGTGGGTTAAGGCCCAAACTTCCGATCAGTACACTGGATGGATCGAGAAGAGGGCCCTTCGCGATGCGAAAAATAGTTCGTACGCGACGACCGGCGATACCGTTCAGGTTACGAGTCTTTTCGCGAACGTCTATCGCGAAACCGATGTTACCGCCCATGCGCCGATCGTCACTCTCCCCTTCGAGAGCCGGGTCGAACTCATCGGTCACGGCAGCAATGACAACGGACGCTGGCTGCAAATCCGCTTGCCCGATAAGCAGACGGGCTGGATACAGTCCGGCGATGTCAGCGCGAATCCGAAGATCCTGACCATCCCCGAGTCGATCGAGCTTGCGAAGCGATTCCTGGGCATTCCGTACCTATGGGGCGGACGTTCGAGTTTCGGCTATGACTGCTCAGGCTTCACACAGATGCTCGTGCGCAGTCGTGGGATCTACATGCCGCGCGACGCGGATGTACAAGCGTCATGGACCGGCGTTATGCCCGTAGATCGCAAAGATCTTCAGGCTGGGGACCTTCTGTTCTTCGGTTCTTCGCCGCAGAAGATCACCCACACGGGAATGTACATCGGCAATGGCGAATTCATCCACGACACGACCAATACGCATCCCGTCGTGCAGATCAGCCAAATTGATGAAGAGCCCTGGACGCACTTGCTCGTTGCCTCAAGGAGAGTGAAATGAACCGTAGGGAACTCTTGCAACTCTCAACCGCCGCGGGAGCAGCGCTTCTGCTGAGCAATTCTGCGCTTGCCCAGGCATCGCAATCTACGGACGGTCACTGGCACACCAGTGTTGAGCGGCTGAAGCTGCGCCATACCTGGACGACCACGATGTCCAGCAGCGAATATCGTGACACGCTTCACGCCCGCTTTACGAGCGACGGTGTTGTCGGCTACGGCGAGGGTGCGCCGATCGTTCGATACCGCGAGGACGCGGCCACTGGCCAAAAAGCCCTCGAGTCGCAGATGGCCTTTCTGAACGCCGTCGATCCGTGGCATTTCGAGAAAGTCATGGCTGAACTGGCGCAGAAGATGGAGGGTAATTTCGCTGCGAAGGCTGCCATCGATATTGCCCTGATGGATTGGGCGGGCAAGCGCCTCAATGCGCCGATCTATCGCATGCTCGGCCTTGATGCCGCTGACGCGCCGGTCACGACGTTTTCCATTGGAATCGACACTCCTGAAATTACGCGGCAGAAGGTGCGCGAGGCCGAGGAATTCCCGGTCCTCAAAATCAAAGTTGGCCTCAAAACCGACGAGGCCACCGTCGAAGCTGTTCGGAGTGTCACGAAGAAGCCGCTGCGCGTAGATGCCAACGAAGGTTGGACAGATAAGGAAGAAGCTGTTCGCAAAATCAACTGGCTCGAATCGCAAGGTGTCGAGTTCGTGGAGCAGCCTATGCCGGCGCACATGATCGAAGAGACGCGCTGGGTACGCAGCAAGGTACATCTTCCCATTCTTGCCGATGAAGCCGCCGTGAACGCGCATGCAATTCCCGGGCTGATGAACGCTTATGACGGCATCAACGTGAAACTCGATAAATGTGGCGGCATCCAGCAGTCGCTAAAGATGATCAACGTTGCGAAAGCGCTTGGCATGAAGACGATGCTCGGCTGCATGGTTTCCACTTCCGTCAGCGTGACCGCGGCTGCTCACCTCTCGCCACTCGTGGACTACGCCGATCTAGATGGCAATTTGCTCATTGCCAACGATCCGTTCACAGGCGTCAAAGTTGAAAAAGGAAAGCTGGTGCTGCCGAACGGCCCGGGCTTGGGGCTTACAAAGAACTCTTAGCGAGGGGCGCGCGCCATCGGTCTGATCGCGTTGGTTGCGGCAGGACGATCCGCATCACGGTGTTGCCCGGCGACGACCACTCCACTTCGAGCGAGCCGCCGTGGTCCTGCACGATCTTCTGCGCGATCGTCAGCCCGAGTCCGGTACCGTTTTCTTTGCCGACGCTCACGAATGGCTGAAACAACTTTGTCGCGATCGACGGTTCCACTCCCGGTCCATTGTCACGAACCCGGATTTCAACTCCCGCGGAGCTCTCCGTGACGCTGATGACGACCTTGCCCGCGCGACTCTGCACCGCTTGGCATGCGTTCAACAGGAGGTTGTAGAAGACGCGCTCCATCTTTCTCCCGTCCACCCGCGTGTCCACTCCCGCTGCGCCCTCGACTTCGATACTCACCTTATGGAACTCGGGATGAGCCCGAATGAGTTCGATCGAGCGCAAAATGCTGCCTTCGATCGGTCCCTCAGTGAGCGTTAGCGCTTGCGCCGGACGCGACAGTTCAAGCAGAGAGTCAACAAGATCCGTCAGGCGATTCACCGCCACCCTGATTTCCATGTACAGCTCTTCGCGTTGTGTCGTGTTGAGATTAGCTTCGGCGAGGAATTCCGCATTCGCGAGCACGGCAGTCAGCGGATGGCGCAGGTCGTGCGAGATCGAACCAGCCATGCGTCCGATCGTCGCCAGTCGCTCGCTCTCAATCAAGCTCTGTTGCGTCGCGCGAAGGCGGTCACGCATATCCACGAAGGCCTGCGTCAACTTCACCACTTCTCCGCCACCACCTCCCGGCAGAGGGAACGCGAAGTCGCCGGTGCCGAGAGCGCTCACGCCTACTGCAAGGGTTTCGAGCGGACGGGTGAAGGTTCGCGCGATGAAGTAAACAAGGATGCTGCCCGCAAGTACCGCGGCAATCCCAATTACAAGAAGCAATCGCTGCAAACGCTGCAGGAAGGAGATGGCGTTGTCATAGGACTTCATCACGACCATCGTCACTGGCGTGGAATCGTCAGCGCTGAGGAGGATAGAAGTAGCGACGAACTTCTTCTGTCCCAGCAGGACATCTGCAGGCGAGGAATTGCTCGATCCCGTATGCTGCAGGAACTCGAGCGACGGCCGGTCGTTCAGCGTGCTTGCGACGACATTTCCGCGATAAAGCACGGCGACTTCACTGTCAGCCAGCCTTCCGACCTGGCGCGCCAGTGGACCATTGATTTCGTATCCAACTGCGATGACACCCAGCAGCGTGTCGTTGCTGCTCGGACCGAAATAGATCGGCTCGAGATACACCTCGTATAAGTGTCCGCCGGTGTACCACCATTCGAACGAATTTGCAGTGGGTGCGCGTTGCGAGAGCACGTGCTGGATCGGCGCCGACGGCACTCCGGCAGGGTTGGTGTGGAAGCCGACAACCTGGCCAGTTGGATCAACCAGGGCGAAAAGGTCTCGCTCGGAAAGCTTAAAAAGTTCCTCGGAAGCATCCTGAATGGTGGGCGCGTGGCGCGACGTCATCAGGGCTTTCACGATCGGGAGATCGGCGAGGAGTCGCGCGGAAGCGCGCAGGTTCTTCTCGCGCTCTAGTTGTTCCGCGCGAAAGTTCTCTACGGAGTTCTGGAGGTCGGCGACGATGCCTTCCCGTGCTCGCACCGCAACCGTGTGTTGCACCACCAGCAGAGTGCCAATGGTGAGGCCCGCGGATGTGAGCAGCATGGCGATCAGGAACTTGGTCCGCAGCCGAACCCCACCCATGCGCTTGCGCTCCCCCACGCAGCCTTATTCTACGAACTTATAGCCCGTGCCGTGGACGGTACGGAAGTGAATGGGGTCCGCGGGATCCCGTTCCAACTTCTGGCGTAGCCGCAAAATGTGCGTGTCCACAGTGCGGGTCGTCGGATAACTATGGTATCCCCAAACTTCGTTCAGAAGCTCGTTTCTCGAAACCACGCGGTCTTTATTGTTCAGAAAGAACCGCAGCATTTTGAATTCCTGCGGAGTCAGAGCGACCGGTTGCCCGGAACGCAGCAGCTCCATTTTCCCGAAGTCCACCTGGATCTCGTCGAAGTTATAGACTTCCTGCTTGTCGATACTGGGTATCAGTCGCCGCAACGCCGTTCGCACGCGGGCCAACAGTTCGCGCGGGCTGAATGGCTTCGTCACATAGTCATCGGCGCCAAGTTCCAGGAGCAACACCTTGTCCACAACATCGCTGGCCGCGCTTAGCACCAGGATCGGCACATTCGGCGAGAAACCGCGGATCTCGCGGCAGATGTCCTGCCCAGATTTTCCCGGAAGCCGCAGGTCGAGCAGGACAGCGCGCGGCGAGGTCGCCTGGAAGGTTTGCACGGCTGTCGCGCCGTCGGGCGCGACTACCACTTCGAACCCCGCCGATTCGAATGTTCGCCGCAGTGCTTTCTGCACCGTGGCATCGTCTTCAATAACTAGTATGCGGTCCATGGACTGTTCCCAGGTTCATACCAGCATTGACTACGTTGCGGAGAGAGTCAATCGCCCTTTAACAAAACAGTGACAAGTCACGCGGCAGAAGGACGTGTCCACCTGTCAGCGAGTACCGCCGCGAGCAGTGCGGTCACGAGTCCCGTGTATACATCCATTGTGTAGTGCGCGCGCAAGATCAGCACCGTGGCGATTTCGAATACCACGACAAAAACCGCGACGATGCGCAGCCAAGCTCTGCCTTCGCGCCACAACTCCGTCGCGCCAAACACCGCAATCGACGTGTGCCCCGAGTAGAAGAAGTCGTTTGAAACTCCGTAGGTGACGAGCAGAGAGGGGAAGCCGGGATAGTGCCAGAGATCGTCGGGTGGGGTGGGCAGAGCGACCAGCCCCTGCATCAGTTGTCGAAGCCCGAGAACAATCAGCAAACCGACGAATGGCCGGGCGGATTTTCCAAAGATCCACTTTGCGAGCAGATAAATGCCAAGCGAATCGATGATGGCGGAACTTACGATCAACAACGCATTCGTCGTCGCAGAATGACCTTGCAGATAGGCGTTAATCCTGTGAGTTAGCGTGTGGATGCCGTCGCCAATCGCTTCGCCGTGTAACTTGCGGGCGCCGATCAGTGATTGGGTCCAGAACCACACCCCCAGAGCGGCAGCCGTGATCGCTGCCCGCGCCACAATCGGGAATCGGCGCTTCTGCGCGACTGGTTGCAACTTCGCCGCGGAACTCATACCGTCGTCCCCAGTGCAATTTCTCTCAGTCGCCGCAAATCGAGCTTACCGGTGCCGAGATACGGTAGTGCATCCACATGTACGAATTGATCTGCACGAACTTTCCAGAGTGGCGGCAGGTCCGACTTCGCAATTTGCGAGACGCACTCCTGCACCTGCTCGTCCTTCAGCGTGTGCAGAACAACAAGGCGTTCGCCCTTCTTTTCGTCGGGCACGGCAGTCACCGCGAAGACCTGCTCGGTCGCTCCGATAATCTCTTGCAGCTTGTCTTCGACCCTGATGTGCGGCACCATCTCGCCGCCGATTTTGCTGAAGCGACTGAGTCGGTCTGTGATCTTCACGAAGCCGTCGTCGTCGATTGCCGCAATGTCGCCGGTGTTGTACCAGCCATCGTGCAGAACCTCCGCCGTCTTCTGCGGACGCCCGAGATATCCCTGCATCACGTTGGGTCCGCGAACCAACAATAGTCCCGGTTCACCAGGTGCTGCAGGCAGCATCGTCTCGGGGTTCACGACACGCAAGCTTATCCCCGGGAGCGGATGTCCAATGCTCGCGCGTTTGAACCCGACTTGCCGGAATTGCGCGGCGCGAAAGTCGCGCGTATTCACCGTGACAGTGGGAGAGCACTCCGTGCATCCGTAGCCTTCGAGCGGCTTGATACCGAATGTGTCTTCAAAAGCGACCGAGACGCGTTCCGGCAGTTTCTCGGCTCCGGTCATTACGTAATGCAAACTTCCAAAATCTTCCGGGGCGATTCGCCGCATATATGCATTGAGAAACGTCGGCGTTGCCAGTAGGAACGTCACTGAATACTGGCTCACCAGTGCACCAATCGCGCGGGCTTCCAGCGGATTCGGATGGAATACCACGCCCATCCCGACCTTCGCAGGCAGAGCCAGGGTCCCGGTGAATCCGAACGAGTGGAAGAACGGCAGTATCCCAAGGATCTTGTCGTGGCTGCTGAGCATGAACACCTGGTTCATCTGCTCAACGTTCGACGCGATGTTGTAGTGCGAAAGCACCACGCCCTTGGGATCGCCGGTACTGCCGCTGGAGAAGATCACGGTAGCGGTGTCGTCCAGAGTCGGCGTGCGTCCGCAGCCGCAGGCCTTTTCGATGAGCCGCTTCGGGAGCAGCCACGTGATAAGCAACGCCGTCAGTTTTTCCGATGCTCGTGGCGCTTCCGCCAATTCTTCCAGCAGGATCACCTTTCCCGGTGGCTCGACGTGTACGCGTTCCAGGAACGCCTTCGACGTGACGACCGTCTTTAACTTGCATTGCTCGGCGCACGACTGCAGCACCGCGCTCGATGCCGTGTAGTTCAGGTTTACCGGAACCTTGCCCATCATTAACGCAGCAAGATTCACTAGCGCACCCGGCACCGAAGGCGGCAACAGAATGCCTACCATTTCCTGGTCTTTCCAGGTTCCGCGCAAGCGTCGCGCGAGGAAGATGGCCTTTGTTAGCGCGCCGCCAAATCGCAATTTCGGCGTGCGGCCGTCCGCCATCGCAAAGCGCATCGGATGCATCCGTGCTGTCTTGATAAAAGATCGGTGCAGCGTGTGCATGTAGCGCTTGCGGAACCCGTAGGCGTCGGCGCCGAGTTCCTGCACTGCCTGTCGCACCTCGCGCGCAGTCGAAGTCGAGGGCATCGGCTTGCCGAAGGTCACGGTTACGGGATAGGGAATTTTGCGCGGGAATTTCCAGAGGAATCGGCCTTTGTCGAAGCTGAAGATCGAGCCCCAAACTCCGCCGAGGTTTACCGGAATGATCGGTACCTCTACGCCTTTCACAATGCGCTCAATGCCGCGCTTGAACGGCAGCATCTGTCCAATGCGCGTCATTTGGCCTTCGGGGAAGATGCCTATAATTTCGCCATCTTTGAGTGCTTGGGTCGCGGTGCGCAGGGAGTGAATCATCTCGCGTGGCCGCTGCGATGACGAGATGGGAATGATTCCCATGATCTTCGCGAACGGCTTAATCAGCGGATGTTCGTAGTTGTCCTTGAACATCAGGAATCGGATCGGCCGGTCAATCGCCGCCCATAGCAGAATCGCGTCCACCATCGAGACGTGGTTAGGGGCCAGCACCGCGCCGCCTTTGCTTGGCACGTTTTCGCGACCTTCGAGATGGATGCGATAGAGCGTGTGCGTGAGCATCCAGAGAATCAGGCGGAGCAGTGCGTCAGGTAGCAAGAAGAGCACATACACTGTCGCCGCCACCGTCACCAGCGAAACTGAGAAGAAGATCTGCGGTGGGCTGAAGTGCACGTAGTGCTGAAAGACGTAATAAACGCCGGTCGCCGCGCCGATTCCGACAAACGACAAGAGGTTTGCGGCGGCAATCACACCGCCCTTGTCCTTGTCATCTGGACGGTGCTGGATCAAAGCGTTGACCGGCACCGCGAAGAAGCCGGCGAAAAATCCCAGCGCCACGAGCAGCCCGAGCACGTGGTTGAAACTGAGCCCCGGACGCGAAAGCAGCACACCAAACACAGTCATGCCGACCGAGCCCATCGGGATCAGGCCGTACTCGATCTTTCCGCTGGACAGGTATCCCGCGGTCAAGCTGCCGACGCCGATGCCAATGGCCACCGCGGCTTGGAGAATTCCAGTGCGCGTGGAATTGGCGTGCAGTACGTCTTCGCCATAGAACACAATGTTTGCCGTGAGCAGCGCGCCGAGAAACCAGAAATATGTATTGCCGAAGATCGCAAGCCACAAGACCCGGTCACCGCGAATGAGTTTGCCCTGCGACCAAAGGTCCGCGAGGGGATTTGCCTTGAACTTCTTCGTCGGATTTGCCGGCGCTACCTTCGCGATCCCGAGACTGAAGAACAAGCCAAGCAACGAGAGCCCGAGCAGGATCGCACCGGAATATGCCTGGCGCCCTTTAAAGACTTCCGCGAACGTGGCTCCGATCACGCCCCCGGCGATCACCGCCAGAAACGTTCCCAGTTCCAGCACGCCATTGCCCCACGACAGCTTCTCTTCTGGCAGCAACTCCGGCAGCAGGCCATATTTCGATGGTCCAAACAGCGCGGCTTGAGTGCTCGCGAGAAACACCGCTGCCATTTGTACGTGCAGGTTTTGCATGCCGAGCCCGGCGATGGCCAAGCCCATCACTCCCATTTCCAAGAGCTTGGTGCCGATGGTGACGGTTCGCTTGCTGAAGCGATCGGCAAAGAAGCCGCCAGTCATCGAGAAGAGGATGAACGGCAGCGAGAACAGCGTGCCAACCACTAGAACGAGCTTGTCGCGTTGAGCCTTGTCTGCCACCGAGGCGAGAACGAGGAAGACAACCAGGTTCTTCAGCCCGTTCTCGTTGAACGCACCTTGGAACTGCGTGAGGATCAGTGCCCAGAATCCTCCGCGCCAGTTTTTCGCGACCGGACGAGGAGCTTCGTTCACGGGTGGTGGGACTTGTTCGGGAGCAGAGGGAGTTGCGACGGTACCTTCGCTCATCAGAGACCTTGGCCGGAAAGTGGTTAGGGATCACGACATATTGTCACGAAGCGGCGCGACGCGCCAATAACCAAAGAACCGCCCCGGCTTACAGCGCGATCGGCTCTCGCCTCTGGAGCATGCGTAGAATCCAGAAACCTGCGGCCGCGCCAGCCAAGTGTTTCAACGTATGCCCGCTGACGATGTGTCCGACCGAAAAGATCGGCTTGTCGAACGACTCGAGCAGCTTCGCGACAACGTACCATCCCACCACGATTGCCAGGTCCGAGCTGCGTGTGTATTTCGGACGCAACAGCAGCGCCACCAGCAGGATCGCGCCGGCATAAATCTGGACGCTGGCATAGAAGCGCAAATCACCTGCGCCAAGCAACTCGCTGCGATACCACTGGAGCACGCTCAGAACACCGAGCGCGAGAAGGAAAGGCAGGGCTACCAGGCCCGCTTTCAAGCTGATTCGCTCGGCGATCACACTTGCCACCATTCCCATGAACACAATCGTCATCGGGATGCGGTCCCACAGCAGTCGCGCATTGTCGGGAGCAAGATGGTAGTAGGAGGATCCAACGCAGGTCAGCACCAGGCCGACAAAGACTGCCAAGTACGGCCACTGCTCGCGCCGGTCCACAAAACGCTCGCGATGCTGAAGAAGAAATACAAGACCGAGCACGCCCAGGATCGCGAACGGAATATTCGAAGCGACATCGCCAAAGTTAGGAATGCCCAGCAGCCCGCGCTTGTCTGCGAAATCGTGATACCAAGCTGGTTGGGCGACGCGGGGAACAAGCATAACTCCCAGCGCAAGCAAGATCGTGACTCCCACGATCATCCAAACGCTCGCTGATTTTGAGATTCCGCTTCGGAGTCTGCTCAAGATGCGGGGAGTGTATCACCCGCGCAACATCGGTCTTCTACACGCGCAGTCCCATGCCGACGGGGCGTTCGCTCGAACCTTGCAGTTCGTGGACGACCATGGAGAGCGCGTGCTGCGCATCATCCGTCATATCCTTGAATACGACTGCCATGCCCACGCCAGGATGGCTTGTCGCCACGATGCCAGTCCCGCAGATCTGCGTGCCTTCGACTTCGATCTTGAAGCGCACATCCGTGTTCACTGGCCACGGTCCAAATGTGGAGAGATAGAAACCTCGGGTCGAGATATCGCCTAGGTGGCCCCAAACCCGTCCGTTGTTCTGAGTTATGAGGTCGCCACTACCGTTACAGCTGTACCGCTCGCATTGCCGCTTGTCGTTCATGCTGCTCCTACGAACTTCAGCACGAGGATTCTACGAAACCACACCCACACGGTCCGCATGTTTTATCCCCTCCGGAGGGAATCCCCTAAGTGCCCTTACTGAATAAGGCGGAAATTGCAGGAGAATTTTGCGGCCGAACGAAAAATTTTATTTAAGGTGCGCAAGTGATTGCTGCACAAGCTCTTCCGAGGCCCGCATTTTAGCGGATTCCACTCGGTGGCTGCCCATCGCGACCATTCTCTGCCATTGCGTGATGGAAAGTTCGGCAGAAGCCCGAGCACCGTTCCAGTCGCCGAGCAACGACTGCACGACCGCGAGGTTCTGATAGGCAATTGCCGCTAGCCGCAGCAACCTGTCCTTGTCCGAATCTGGAGCGGTTGCCTTTTCGACTTTTGCCACCGCAGCTCTCGCGTGACTGAGTGCGCCATCAGCATCGCCCTTTCGCGCCAGGGCCTCCGAGAGTCCCTCCTCGCTGGCAACCACTTGCGTCATCATGCTGAGGTCACTTGCTGCACGGGTGAGGCCCTTTTCCCCGTTCTCCATCGACGTCTGAAGGGTGGCAATCGCCTCGTCATTTTGCCCCATCAACATCAAACGTCGGCCCCGGAATTCCTGCACCGTGCTGAGCCACCGCAGATTTTTCACCGCTTTCGGGTCTGCAGCAACAAGTCGCGTCATGATCGTCTCGGCTTCGGTGAGATGAGCTAATGCTTCGGGCCAAAGTTCTTTCGGGAGATCGAGGCACGACGAAAACAGCAAAGCATTCGCGAGGTCATACTGCGCGAGTTGATTGTTCGCATCGGCCGCCGCCAGTTGACGCGCAATCGCCAGCGCTTTTCCGTAATACAAGCGCGCGCCTTCGGAGTCTCCAAGATTCAGGTAGATCGGATTTCCCAGCGTGCCCGCAAGGTTTCCGTAGGTGATCATCAGGCTGCGCTGCAGCAGTACATCCGACGGATTCCGCCGCACCTCTTCCTCGCGCAACGACATCGCGCGTCGGAAGCCATCAACTGATTCCCGCAATTCCCCGCGGACATTGTGCAGTTTTGCGTTCTGGCTGTAGGCGGAAGCCAGTTCCAGCAGGACCTCGGAATTGTCCGGAAATTGTTTGTGAGCTTTCTCGAGAGACCCGACCTGCAACTCCGAGTAACCAATCGCCGAGCCGGAATCAATCGTCTCATTGGTCTCCAGGAGTTCTGAATAAACCTCACTCTCCACCATCCAGCAATCAGGATCTTTCGGACAGAGTTTCGGCAACCGCGGCGCCATCGGCATAAGCGACTTCAGCACTGCAATCGCGCGTGCCTGTTCTCCAGTCCGTGAGAGCAGGATCGCCCATTGCACCTCGGCGTGAATCATCTGCCGCAGATATTCACCATTGTCCGGATATTGTTTGACCAATGGCTCGATCATCGCCACCGACTTGCGATAGTTCTCGTCTGCTCCCTTACTGTCGCCAAGGTTCGGTTTCAGCGGATGCCCCAGCACATCCGCCACGCGCAGGTACGACACGCTCAACATGAATCGCAGGCGATCATCATGCGCTGCATCTTTCGACAAATCTTCGAGAAAGCTCAGCGTGGTGGCGACGATCTTCCGACGCGCCTCGGTGGCGCCCGGAAGCTTCTCGATTGCGGAGTGCACGTCGAACAAAGTGTGATCGGAGAGCTCTAACATCTGCGCCAACCGGCGCTGCGAGATTCCTTGCTCCGTCTTCGCAACGAGCGCCTCGGCCTCCGCTTTCACGCGTTCCTGCTCCGCGATCTGAGTTTGTGCTTCGGCGCGCGCACGCTCGCGTTCAGCTGACTGGCGCTGCATTTCCGCCAATCCCCGGGCTGTTTCTGCGCGTTTGGCCTGCATCAGTGCCAGTGCTGTTCCGCCGACCAAACTCGCCGTCACCAGCGCGGCTGCTGCAACCAATAGAGCATGCCGCCGCAAGAACTTCCGGCTGCGATAGACGAATGAATCCTGCTGCGCTAGCACCGGGCGGCCCGCGAGATACTTCGCAATATCTTCGGCAAATTGGTTCACCGAACGATAGCGCCGCTCCGGTTCCTTGCGAAGTGCCATCAACACGATGTTGTCGAGATCGCTGTCAATTTTCAGCGACAGACCAGAAGTTTTTTCGACCGCACTTGGCGCAGGAATCTCGACGTGGCAAACTACCCGCTCGATTTCCGCCGGACTGTGCCCCGCAATCTTCTGTGCTCTCCTCCCCGTCAGCAGTTCGAAGAGGATCGCGCCCAACGCATAGGTGTCGGCTGCAGTTGTAATCGGCAGTCCCTGGATCTGTTCCGGACTCGCGTATTCCGGCGTAAGCGGCCCCATCGCCGACCAGGTCGAGGTCAGCCCAGGATCCAGGCTTGGACCGAGGAGCTTCGCGACTCCGAAGTCGAGGAGCTTCGGGATTCCTTCGCTGGTTACGAGGATATTGCTCGGCTTCAGATCGCGATGCACCACCAGTGCGCGGTGCGCGTACGAGATGGCCTCGCATACCCGGACAAACAGTCGCAAGCGCGCCTCGACGCTAAGATTTTGCTCGCGACAGTACACGTCAATCGGTCGGCCCTCGACGCGCTCCATGACGAAGAATGGACGTCCATCGTCGGTCGTACCGCCGTCGATTAATCGTGCGATGTAAGGATGTTCGAGGCCTGCGAGGATCTGACGTTCATGCCGGAAGCGCGCCAGAACTTCGGCGCTATCCATGCCGCGTTTTACGATCTTAATGGCGACGGTCTGATGGAAGTGCTCATCGTCGCGCTCGGCGAGAAAGACCGATCCCATGCCGCCGCGACCAATCTCTTTCACCAGGCGATAGCGGCCAAGCCGAGTGCCTATCAGCGAGACATCATCATGCAGGAGGGAATTGACTTCGGATTCGATGGCCTCGCTGATTCCGCCGGCACCCGCGGTATCCGCCCATAGCAGCGACTCGACTTCGGTACGCAAATCCGGATCGTCGGCGCACGTTTCGTCCAGAAATCGCACGCGATCGTACAGCGGCAGGTCTGCCGCCTCCAGAAATACCTCTTGTACGCGATCCCAGTTGTTGCCGGGCACGATCTCCTCCGGGTCGGATACACCCCATAACCTATAAGGCGAAATAGGACCGGATTTTTGGACGCCTTCTCAGGAATTCTTTTCGACTTCGCCGAGTTGTAATTCGCGTTGCAGCCATGCCTGACCTACTCGCAGGTGCCGCCGCACCTCGTGCACCGGCAAGTTCAAGACTTCGGCCGATTCTTCCGCCGTCATTCCGCCAAAGAACCGCATCTCGATCAATTGCGCTTTGATGGCATCTTTCTTTGCAAGTTCCGCCAGCGCATCATCCACCGCAATGATCGATACAGGACGCGCAATCGATACCGCATCGGCTTCTTCCAGCGACAAATCCACAACGCCACCGCCGCGTTTCTCGGCCTTGCGCGTGCGCGCGTGATCAATCAAGATCTGCCGCATGATCTGCGCCGCCACCCCCATAAAGTGTGCGCGGCTTCGATAATCCGGATGGTCTTGCTTGATCATCCGCGCATACGCTTCGTGGACCAGTGCGGTGGGTTGCAAAGTGTGGCCGGTTTGCTCGCCTCGCATGTAGGAACGCGCCAATCTTTTCAACTCGGGATAGAGGAGCGGCACCAGGGAATCAAGGGCGCGCTTATCTCCTGCTGCCACATCATGTAGCAGGATCGTAATGGGCTGTTCTTGGGGCAAGGACGCTATTTTAGCCGAGGTTCTCCAAAACTCAGCAAAGAATGGAAGGCGCCACGTCCCAAACAGGACAACATTGCTCTAGTTGACGCTTCTCGCCAAGTCATTGATTCTCAATGAAAATCGTGCGAAGGTGCTGCAACCTGGTTCAAATGCAACGACTGCACTCGCTGCGCCCTGACGTGAATCACGCCGTCTTGGTTTTGAAGCTTGCCTTCCACGACCAGGAACCGCTCGGTAAAAACCACCACCCGGTTCTGCTCATATAGTTGCGGACTAATGATCGCGTTCGCAATCCCCGTCTCGTCCTCGATGCTCAGGAAAACAAAACCTTTCGCCGTCCCCGGGCGCTGCCTTGCGATCACGCAGCCGGCGATTCGAACCTGCCGTCCGTCTTCCGCAACCTGTAACTGTTCCGCCGAAAGCACCCTCATCTTTGCTAGCCGCTCGCGATGATAGGTCATCGGATGCTTGCCGACGGTCAGGCCGGTGCCGTTGAAATCAGCGACTAACCGCTCCTCCCAATTCATCTGCGCCAGCGGTGAAACGTCCTCTTCTTCCTCCGCGGATTGCAGGAGCGGTCCGGGGCGTCGGCTCACCCGCTCCACCTGCCACAAGGCGTCGCGACGGTGCGCCGTACCGCCCACCCAGTTCAGCGCTCCGATTTGCGCCAGCGCCACCAGTTCTTTGCGGTTCAGCAGCGGCACCCGCCGGCCCAAGTCCTCCGACGACGCGAACGGACCGTGGTTTTCCCGCGATTTCACCAGTATTTCTGCGGTTTCCTGCCGTAATCCGCGCACATACCGCAATCCCAACCGCAATTTACGCTCGTCACCGGCGTGTTCTACCGTGCAGTCCCACACCGAACGTTGTACATCCACCGGTAAAACGCGCAATCCATGCCGTTGCGCGTCCTTCACCAATACCGCCGGCGAATAAAAGCCCATCGGCTGGTTATTCAGGATCGCCGCCGTGAACGCCGCGAGGTAATGCACCTTGAAATACGCCGACGCATACGCAATCAGCGCGAAACTTGCGGCGTGCGACTCCGGAAACCCGTACAGCGCGAACGACGAAATGCTCTGGATGATCTCTTCCTGCGTCTTCGGATCAAACCCGTTCTCCGTCATTCCCGCGCGCAATTTCACGCCGAGCTCGCGCATACGCTGCGTGGAGCGCCGCATTCCCAGCGCGCGTCGCAATTCCTCCGCTTCGGTGCCGGAGAAGTTTGCGACGATCATCGCCATCCGGAGCAACTGCTCCTGGAATAACGGCACGCCCAGCGTCCGCTTCAACACCGGCTCCAGCAACGGATGGTAGTACGTCACCTCTTCCTTCTTCTGTCGGCGACGCATATACGGGTTTGCCATGTTCCCCACGATCGGCCCCGGTCGGATGATCGCAACCTGCACCACGATGTCGTAAAACCGCGTTGGATAATTCCGCGGTAGCGACGCCATCTGCGCACGGCTTTCCACCTGGAACATGCCGACTGTGTCCGCCTTCTGCAGCGTGCGATAAACATCCCCATCGTTCTGGGGTAGTTGCGCCAAATCCACGGGAACACCGTAGTGCCGCGGTACCAAGTCCACGCAATCCTTGATTACCGCCATCATCCCCAGTCCAAGTAGGTCCACTTTGATGATGTGCATGTCGGCGCAATCGTCTTTATCCCATTGAACGACCGACCGGCCCGGCATCGACGCCGGCTCGATCGGCACCACGCTGTCGAGCTGCCCTTGGCAGATCACCATCCCGCCGGAGTGTTGCCCGAGATGCCGCGGCAAATCCTGGATACGGCTGCAAAGGTCGAGATATTTCGCGATATGCGGATGTTTCGCTTCAAATCCCGCCGATTCGAATTGGTTTTCCAGCGTGTCATTCGGCCCGCGCCACTCCCACGTGCTCACCAGCTTTGTCAGCTTGTTCAACGTCTCGACGTCGAAACCAAGCGCCTTGCCAACCTCTCGCGCCGCGGATTTTCCACGATAGGTAATGACATTTGCAGTCATCGCCGCGCCTAGATGCCCGTAACGCGTGTACACGTACTGGATCGCCTGCTCGCGCTTGTCGCCCGATGGCAAATCGAGGTCAATATCCGGCCACTCGCCGCGCGCTTCGCTCAAAAAGCGCTCAAACAGCAACTCCATGCCAACCGGGTCAACCGCCGTGATCTCCAACGCGTAACAAACCGCGGAATTCGCGGCGCTGCCGCGCCCTTGCACGAGAATGTCGTTCTGCTGGCAGAAGCGAATGATGTCCCATACGATCAGAAAATATCCGGCGAGACCGAGCTTCTTGATCAGCGCCAATTCGCGCGCAACTTGCTTCTGTGCACGAGCGTAGAGATCGGGCTCGTTCTTCGCTCCATAGCGCTTGATCACGCCTTCCTGTACGCGTTTCTCCAGGAACGAGTCCATCGATTCGCCATCCGGCGTGGGATAAATCGGGAACTGGTAACCAAGATCGTCGAGCTCGAACGTCAGCCGCTGCGACAACTCCCACGTATTCGCAACCGCCTCCGGCAGGTCGCGAAACAACCGCGCCATCTCCGCCGTCGGACGCAGATACCGGCACGAATTTTGCGCCAGCAGACGCCCCGCATCCTTCAGTGCCACGTGATGGCGGATCGCCGTAAACAGATCGGCAATCTCGCGCTCCGGCTCATCGGCATAACGCACGCCGTTGGTGGCGAGAATCGGCAGCTGCAGCGAGCGCGCAATCCGCACCGCCGCCTGGTTGCGCCACTCCTGCTCACGCAATCCATGCCGCTGCAATTCGACGAAAACATTCTCGCGCCCAAACATGCGCACCAGGTGCTCTACAGTTTTGTGTCCTTCGGGCTCGCCACCACGCGCCAGCGCCGACGCCAGTGGACCCTCGTCGCCGCCGGTCAAACACACCAGACCGCGCGCGAACTCTTCCACATCGGCCATCACCGCCGCGCCTTCCGCCTTCGACGGCTCGCGCATCTTCAGCCGCGTCACCATGCGGCACAGGTTCTGGTATCCCTCGCGCGACTCGCATAACAGCGGTAGACGCACCGGTTCCGCCGGCCATTGATGCGGCAACCACGCCGCCGGCGCCATGCGCTCACCGAGATCGCGCACGGCAATCTCGCTGCCCACGTGCGCACGTACGCCATTCGGCTTCGCAGCGAGATGAAACCGCGCCGAGCCATAAACGCCGTTTCCATCCATCAGCGCCATCGCCGGATATTCGAGTTGCTGCGCGCGAAAAATCAGCGTCTCAGGCAGTGAAGCCCCACGCAGGAAACTGAACGCGCTGTTCGCATGCAACTCGATGTATTGGTTTTGTGCGGTCATGGCGACGGGAGATGCGGATATTGATCCGCATTAAGAATCCTTCGTGAACCTTCGTGGTGAAAGCTTTTCAGTCATACAACACCTCCACCCACCACTCATTCGCCGAAGACGCCAACTGGCAGCACAGCGGTTTACCGCTATGTGAACTCGCCACCACGTCCCACTGCCGACGCTCCCACTTCTCCGCGCCCCACCAATCTCCGCTCGCCAGCCAGGGCCCGTAGCACTCCATCACCATGTACTGCTCGCTGCGAAACACAAACTGATGCGGCCGCTCATGCAGTTTCTGCACGAACACGACTTCGGAGGGCCTTAAAACGCGCATCCCCGCAACACCGTGGGTCCCCCACCCTTCCGGCTTTAGCCGGAGGGTGGGTTCAGAAAAGTGTCTGATCTGAAACGCATCCCTCCGATGCGAGTCCACCAACTCCGGCGCGCCCACGCGATCCTCCCCACCGACCACCGCCGCTAACCGCGCCAGCGTCACTTCCAGCCGCATCGGCTCCGGAAATTGCGGCGAAAACAGCCCCAACTGCGCGCGCGATGGCCGGTTGGTCTCGGTAAATACGCGCAGTGCCACCACTGCCGCCCCCGGTGGGTTCGCAATCAAATCCAGGTGGATCAGCTTCAGTAGCGCTTGGTGATCGATCGTCGGCAGCACCGGACGCACCGTGCGCGTATGCGTCGTACCGCCATCGAGCCCGCATTGCACCGTCACCGACGCCAATGCCAGCGCCCTTGATTGCACTCGCAAACAAAGCTGTTGCAGCATCGGCGCAAGTACGAACATCACCGAATCCAGCGACTCCACGTCGGCCTCGAATTCGATCTCTTCCCGCAACACAAATGGCTCACCCACCGGCTTCAGCAAGTGCTGGTGCTCGCCGCACGCCAACTCGCGCAGACGCTTGCCGTCCTGTCCGAGCCGCGCGATCAACTCCGCCTGCGGCAGCGCCGCCAGTTCGCCAAGCGTGTGCACGCCCCACAGCGAGAACGTCACCGACTGATCCAGCGTAAGGTCGAGGACATCCACCGGTACCGCCGCCAGCGTTTTGCGTTCTTCACCCGGGGAAATGACCTTCGTTCCCGCGTGCGCCTTGGCCCAGCACAGCGCCGCGTCGAAGTTGCAGGAAGCGGCCACCGAAACTTCCATCCCCATGACCGCAGCGTGTTCGCACATTCGCCGGACGATCTGCTCCGTCGTACCGAGCAGTTTCTCCGTCCCGCTGATATCCGCGCCCACCGCCAACGTGTATTCGAAGCGCAACTCCTCCACGCGCGGCGAAAACCGTCCAGCGCACTCCAACAATGCCGCGCGCGCCGCGTCTTCTTCCGCGCGCGACCGCCGCAGCGTCTCCACCGCCTCCAGAACTTCCATCTGCGGACGCGTCATCCCGCGCTGCACGCCCATGCGGTACGCGAATTCGTTCGCGGCGCACACGAATTCGCGCGGCGGCTCGCCCTCCATCACCGCGACGGGTTTCTGGCGCAGTTCCGGCCGCAGCCGCAGCAACGCCTGCGCCGGGAACTCGCGCGCGTAGATTACGGCGTACATGACGTCACCCACGGCGTGGATTGCCCCCACGCCGCCACCGCTGCCGACGGCTTTTTTGCGGCGGAAAAGCGGTCGCGCACCAGTTCTGCGTGGAATTGCAGGCCGCTCAGTACCTGCCCGCCCTCCTGCCGCGTGCGCAGGCGGTCCAGCTTCAACTGCAGCGCCGAACAGCTTTTCGCGCACGAAACCTGCGAAAGCAGCAGAAACGTGGCCTGCGTGCGCTCCGCCGCCGCGCGGAACCGGAACCAGGACGCTAGCGGCACGCGTAGCGCCTTTTCCGGCGGAACCGCGCCCATATCAAAGACCACCGCGCCGAAACCACCGGCCTGAAGCACTAGGTCCGCCGCGCGCAGCGCCTGGTCCAGTCGCGACCACATTTTGCCGCGCGCGCGCCGCGTTTCCGCGTCCGAGCACCGTACCCACAGCAAGCGCCGTAAATCCACGCCACACGCCGCCGCCGACTCCGGATCCAGCGAATCTGCCACGTCAATCCACGCGCACGCCGTGCCTTCCCGCGTAATTTGCGCCAGAAACGCCAGCGCAACGCTGGTTCTGCCAGAACATTCCGGGCCAAATAGCTCGCAGACCGCGCCGACGGGCAATCCACCGCCGGTAAGCCGGTCGAGCGCGGCGATTCCGGTGGTTTGCACCGGTCGCGAGACCTGCGCACAGGTGCTGAAGACCACGGGGACGCGTGGCGCCAGGGCCGATTCGATCTGGGAACGCAACAGGGAAGCGGTGCTCATCGCGGCTACCACAAAGGAGAGAAATTGAGGCGTTTTTATTCGCCTTTTCTTCGCCTTTAGATTGCGACGTGGGACGGGTGGTTGTCAATGCTCAAAATGAAAAAGACCCGCGAATTTCGCGGGTCTTATGCACCATTTGTTATGCAGAAATCTGCGCCAGAGGATTGCGTGAGACGAATTGCCGTTGATGCCAATAGGGATAGATCGGAGTCACATCGCTGGCGGCATCCAGCCGCCGCACCTGCTCGGTGGATAAATTCCACCCCACCGCGCCCAGGTTTTGCGCCAACTGCTCCTCGTTGCGCGCGCCGATGATCACATTTGCCACGGTTGGGCGCTGGAGAAGCCAGTTCAACGCCACCTGCGGGATGGTTTTGCCGACCTCTTTCGCCACTTCGTCCAGCGCGTCCACCACGTTATAGAGGTATTCGTCGGCGACGATCGGCCCGCCGTCAGCGGCTTTGTGCAAGCGGCTCACCTCCGGCAACGGTTTGCCGCGGCGGATTTTACCGGTGAGGCGGCCCCAGCCCAGCGGGCTCCATACGATGGCGCCGACTTTCTGGTCGATTCCGAGCGGCATCAATTCCCACTCGTAGTCGCGGCCGATGAGCGAGTAGTACACCTGGTGCGCGACGTAGCGCGACCAGCCGTATTTCTCGGAGATCGCCAGCGACTTCATCAGGTGCCAGCCAGAGAAATTCGAGCACGCGATGTAACGCACTTTGCCGCTGGTCACGAGCGTGTCGAGGGTGCGCAGCGTTTCTTCGATCGGCGTGGAATAGTCGAAGCCGTGGAGGTGATAGACGTCGATGTAATCCGTTTGTAGGCGCCGCAGGCTGGCTTCGCACGCCTGGATCAGGTGATAACGAGAGGAGCCGAGATCGTTTGGTCCCTCGCCCATGGGGAATGTGGCTTTTGTCGAGATCAGGAGGTTCGAGCGTTTGCCCTTGATCGCTTCACCAAGAATTTCTTCGGAGGCGCCTTGTGAATAAATGTCGGCGGTATCGAAGAAGTTGACGCCCGCTGCCACGCACATGTCCACCATGCGAGAGGCTTGGGCTACGTCGGTTTTACCCCACGCGCCGAAGAATTCGCCCTTACCGCCAAATGTCGCTGCGCCGAAGCTGAGCACCGGCACCTTGAGTCCAGAACCGCCGAGCAGTCGATATTCCATGGCGGACTAGATGAAATGGAGATAGAGAAGGTTACGTAATTTTGGCTTCGTCTTCGGTGATCGCTGGATTTTCCGTGCGAAGTTAACGGGAAGAAAGGAGGAAAACTTACGATAAAACCCGAAGTTAGAAGTTGGTAAACAGATTTTTCCAAGTGCTTATTTTGGAGCTATTTACGAATCCGGGCTTTTTAGGTGCTCCGAAAATTGACGGTTTTGGGGCGCGAATTTTCTTCTCGAAACGCGGTGAAAAGCGAGCGTGACCGCGGAAATTTTTCAAATCCGCAATTTTCGGAGGAATTTGCCGCAAAGGTGGTATGGGGAAAATGGAAGGATTTGGTTGACTGATGGGTAATCAGATTTTTTCGAATCGGGAAATTGGGATTTATTTTGTCTCCCCGATTTCCCCGATTTCAGTTGCGTGATTCGGATTTGATGCATGGCGCCGGCGATTGCGGCGGGAACTAAATCCATACATTTCGCGAATACAAGAGAAGCCAACTTCTGGAGGGATTTGTGCGCAAATTCGCATTCGCGGTTTGCATATTGCTTTTGTGTTCTCTCGCGCAGTCGCAGAGTTTGCGGAATCAGGGGAGTGGCCCACATGCACCCGTGAACCAGTCGGAACTGGTTGCGAAACTGCGCTCGCACATGGACGAGTTAAGCCGAAAGGACGAGTTCTCCGGTGTTGTGCTGCTTGCGAAAGACGGAGTGCCGGTGTTTGAGCAGGCGTATGGCCTGGCGAACAGGGAATACAACGTTCCCAATAACATTGAAACGAAGTTCAACCTGGGGTCCATCAATAAGCTGTTCACGAGAATCGCAATTGGCCAACTGGTGATCGAGGGCAAGGTCGGACTGGACGATCCGATGGGGAAGTACCTGCCCGACTATCCGAACAAAGAGGCGCAGAAAGCCACGATCCGGCAGATTGCGATGATGCGGTCGGGGATAGGAGATTTCTTTGGGGCGAAGTTCCGCGATACGCCGAAGGACAGGATCCGCACGATCGCGGATTTCATGGCGCTGCTTGCGGCAGAGCCGCTAGCGTTTGAGCCAGGAACGAAAGAGGCGTATTCCAACGGCGGATTTGTAGTGCTTGGTGCGGTAATCGAAAAAGTCTCGGGGCAGAGCTACTACGACTATGTTCGCGAGCACATCTGCAAGCGGCTGGGCATGGAAAGCACCGACTTCTACGAGGCGGATGGGATGACGTCGAACCTGGCCACCGGCTATACCAGCCAAACTGAGGATGACGACCACGGGCCAAGGCGGAACAATATCTACACTCGTCCGGCAAGGGGTAGCTCGGCGGGCGGAGGGTACTCGACGGCGCGCGATTTGCTGAAGCTGGCGAATGCTCTGGAAGCGCGTAAGCTGACGAACCCGGTGTTTGCGCCGGATGTGCCGAAACCAGCCGATATGCCCTTTGCTGCTCTGAGAGGTACCGGAATTGCAGGCGGGGCGCCCGGAATTAATGCGGATATGGAATCGTCACTGCCGGGCGGCTACACGGTGATTGTGTTGTCGAATTACGATCCGCCAAGCGCGACGAAGGTAGCGCGGCAAGTGCGGGAATGGATGGGATTGAGGGAGTATTAAATGGTGCGCCCTGGAAGATTCGAACTTCCGACCTTCTGATTCGTAGTCAGACGCTCTATCCAGCTGAGCTAAGGGCGCACGTGAAGCGACTTGATAATTATAGCAAAACAAGCCCATGTTGTGAGCTTGCCCACCCTCCCTTCGGGAAGGGTGGGGCACCCACAATTGAACGTGATTTACGCTGGACTTTGTACCGGCGGTGCGGGGACGACGAGGTCTTTGCTGTGGATGGCCTCGACGACTTTATCGGCGAATTCGCTGGTGGACGTAGTGCCACCCATGTCCCTGGTGAGGTGTTTGCCTTCGCGGTAGACGTGGTGGACGGCGGCTTTGACGCGGTTGGCGGCGTCCTGCTCGTCGAGGTGGCGGAGCATGAGGATGCCGCTGCGGATGACAGCCGTGGGATTGGCGATGTTCTTGCCCGCGATGTCGGGAGCGGAGCCGTGAACGGCTTCAAAGATGCTCGCGCGTTCGCCGATGTTGGCGCCGGGAGCGAGGCCGAGGCCGCCGACTAATCCGGCGCAGAGGTCACTGACAATGTCGCCATAGAGATTTTCGAGGAGCAGGATGTCGTACTGGTAGGGGTTCATCACCAGTTGCATGCAGGTGTTGTCCACAATGTGCTCGCCGTAGATGATCTCGGGATATTCCTTCGAGATGTTGCGCGAGCAGCGGATGAAGAGGCCATCGGACATCTTCATGATGTTGGCTTTGTGGATGGAGTGGATCTTCTTGCGGCCCATCTTGCGCGCGTAGTTGAACGCGAACTTGGAGATGCGGGTGCTGGCCTTCTCGGTGATGATCTTCAGGCTCTCGACTACGCCGGGGACAACTTCGTGCTCGATGCCGGAGTAGAGGCCTTCGGTGTTCTCGCGCACCACGACGAGATCGACGCCGGGATAACGAGTGTGCACGCCTGGAAGATTGCGGATTGGCCGGACGTTCGCGTAGAGCTCGAAGCGCTTGCGCAGTTCAACGTTGATGCTGGAGAATCCGCCACCGATCGGAGTGGTGACTGGACCCTTGAGGCCGATCCTGGTGCGCTCGATGGATTCGTTCAGTTCTTTCGGGATGTATTCCTTGTATTTTTCGTAGGCCTCGGCGCCGGCGGCGAAGCTTTCCCACTCGAACTTGAGTCCGGTGGCTTCGAGGACGCGCACGGCAGCGGAGGTGACTTCAGGGCCGATGCCGTCGCCGGGAATGAGTGTGATCTTGTAGGTCATGAAATCGAATTCCTTATGAGTGCGGTTACTTGATGGGCTTGACCGTCGCGACGGCCGCTGGATCTTTGTGGTTCAGCAGGTCCTGGAGTTCGGAGAGGAACTCGCGGACATCTTTGAAATCGAGATAGACGGAAGCGAAGCGCACGTAGGCCACTTTGTCGTACTTCTTGAGGTGCTCCATGATGAGTTGGCCGATTTCGCTGGTGCGGCGTTCGCGTTCGGGGGAATCGATGACGAAGGTTTCGGCTTCGTTGACGATGGCTTCGAGCTTGCCGATGGAGACGGGACGCTTTTCGCAGGCGCGCATCAGGCCATTGAGAACTTTTTGGCGGTCGAAGCGCTCGCGGCGGCCGTCTTTTTTGACGACCATGTAGGGGATTTCGTCAATGCGCTCGTAGGTGGTGAAGCGCTTTTCGCACTTCAGGCACTCGCGGCGTCGGCGAATGGATTCGCCTTCTTTGCTCTCGCGCGAGTCCACCACCTTGTCTTCGGGATGGGCGCAAAATGGGCAGCGCATGGGTGTTTAGGGAGCTTTCTTGAGGATTGACGTAACTCGATATTGTAGCAGGGGATGAGGGTTGGAGCCGCCTACTCTGGGAGTGTATGCGAGAGCAGGTTAGCGACGTTCTCACCCATGATGAGGCGGATGTCGTGTTCGGAAAGTCCGGCGCTTTTGAGACCTTCCGTGATCATGGGGAGCCCCGTGGCATCGAAGGGCATCGTGGTCGAACCGTCGAAGTCAGAACCTAAGGCGACGTGGTCTGCGCCAACGACGCTGACAGCATAACGAATGGCACGAACGATCGCGGCGGCATCGCGGCCGCAGACAGCGGTTTCCCAAAAGCCGATGCCGATCAGCCCACCCGTCTTGGCAACCGCGCGGAGTTCCTCGTCGGACAAATTGCGATTGTTGTTGCAAGTCCCTTTCACCCCGGTGTGAGAAACAACGACAGGACGTGTGGCGATTGTGGTGACGTCGCGTACGGTTTCCGGCGAGGCGTGCGCGAGATCTATGAGCATGTTCTTCGATTCCATAGCGCGCACCCATTGGCGTCCGAGCTCGGTAAGACCTGCTTTTCCTTGTCCTGATGCGGAGCCCCCGACTTCGGTGTCGGTGAAGTGGGTGGGTGACATCATACGAAAGCCGACAGCATAAAGGTCGTCGAGATTCGCAAGCTTTCCCTCCAGAGGCTGAGCGCCTTCCGCACCTAGGAGTACGGCAACGCTGTGGGGCTTCCTTTTGGACATGAATCGTTGCAAGTCTGAACCCGAGCGGACGATTACGAGAGAGCCATCCGATTTCGCTTCGAATTTGTGGAGGCGAGTTGCCTGGTACAGCGCGCGTTGTTTGGGGCTGTTCCAAGTGTCTGTCGGCCAGTGCTCGGCGATGGCCAGCGTCCGGACGAGGTCAGTGTCCGAACTGTTTCCGAACTGTTCTGGTTGACGTTGAGCCTGCGTGGAGCTGTGGTGACGACAGTGAAGACCTGCAGCGAGACATTGGCCTCCTGCAATCGCGGTAGATCCACGTGACCAATGGTTGAGCGCTTCAAAAGGTCTCTGCCCCAGAGAAGCGAATCGGCGTGAAGGTCCGCGATGAAGAGGCTCTGGTGAAGTTCGGATTTCACGGAATATGGAGGTGGAGTGCGGACTTTGTTGTAGCGGGTTTCAACGAGCTGTGTCGCCGCAAGAATGCCAGAACCAAGCAATAGAACAAGAATGGCCGATATCCACGTGAGCTTCTTTATCACGATTGGAACGGTACTCCTGCGCGCGGTAATTTTCTATTTCCTAGCATGAGGCGGAACGGCTTACTTACGCTTCAGCTTTTTCGGCGGCTTCTTCTTCGGCTTGGCTTTCACTGGAGAGGCGCGTGAACGAGAGCTTTTCGCGGTGAGCGAGGAAGAGGCCCGTCGGGGTTACGGAGAAGAAAGTCACCAGCCAGAGCATGATGCCGGCGCTGACGGCGAGTTCGTGGCCGAGTCCGAAAATGGGCGACGAGAGGATGCCGATGACTGCGAGCTGTGAGCCTCCACCGACGCCGGGGAGCTGGATTACGGAGCCGAGCGTGCTGGCACCCATGATGAGTGGGACGTCGGTGATGTGAATTTTGTCGTGGAGCGCAGGGTAGGCGTGCAGCGTGAAGTAATACGAACTGGCGATCAGGACCCACATCACTAGCGACGTGCCGATGATCTCGACGAACGAGATGAAGTCATGCGCAACGGAGCGGCTGAGGTCGCCGATCAGGCGCTGGATCTTGCGGCGCAGGCCGTGGCTGAAGATGAGTACGGCGGCGATCAGCAGGAAGAAAGCGGCGATGGCGAGAAGAGCCTTGGTCCGAATGTGGGGAAGGACGAAGAAGTGGCGGAAGTCGGGACGAATGATGAGCGTGAGCGCGAGGATGGTGGCGACGGAGATCACGTCGCAGAGGCGCTCGGCGGTCCAGACCACGAGTTGCGATGCGAAGCTTAGATTGACTTTGCGCGCGATGAGATAAGGACGGATAAATTCGCCGGGGCGTCCGAGAAGAGCAAGGCCGGTGAAGCCGATGATCTGCGAGGGGACGAGATCCATGGCGCGGACGGCCTGGCGCGAGCGCAGAAAGACGCGCCAGCGCGTGGCGCGAAGGAAGTAGTTGAAGTAGATAACGACGATGGCGGTGATTACGCCGAGGATGTTGACCGATTCGGTGTACTTGAGGAACGTGCCCCAGTCGAAATTACGCCAGGCTTTGACTTGAATGAGGATGAGGCCGATGACAACAACGACGACGAGGATGGAGATGATGGCGCGTTTGTTCTTCATTAGAGAGCGAATAATTAGGGTATCAGGAGTTCGAGTGTTTCGTGAGGTTAGGGATGGTTCGACTACGCAGTGCTGCGCGCTGCTTCGCTCACCATGACAGGGCTACTGGGATGAGGCGGTGGCGACGGCGGGTTTCTTCGCGAGGGCTTGGGTTTTGGCGGCCACTTTGCGCTGTTCGGCTTTCTTGCGGTTGTATTCCACGACGATGCGGCGGACATAGGCTTGCGTCTCGTGGAAGGGCGGCAGGCCGTGGTATTGCGCGACTCGCTGCACGCCAGCGTTGTAAGCGGCGAGAGCTTTGATGACGTCGCCGTTGTACTGGTCGAGCAACGCGCGGAGATATTTGGTGCCGGCTTCGATGTTGGCTTCGGGATCGAAGCTGTCTCTCACGCCGAGACCGGCGGCGGTTTTGGGCATCAACTGCATGAGGCCTTGCGCGCCTTTGGGCGAGACGGCCTTCACGTTGTAGCCGCTCTCAGCGTGCACGACGCTGGCGATAAAGTCAGGATCGAGGCCGTGACGGATGCCGGCATCTTTGATGACGGCGTGGAGATCGATGACCTTCGGAGCTTCTGGCCCGGCGACTGCGGGAGTATCGTCGGGTGCGTAAGAAGCGATTTGGGCGGTGGGGACTTCGATGAAGTCTTCGGCGTTCGCGCCGGTGTAGAGGCGCGTGGTTTCGCCTACCACTTCGTGGCGTTCGTGGCGGATGGTGAATCCGTTTTGCAGCACGGCGAGTTCGGCAGCGGAGGCGAAGGCCGTCGCGCCGAAAAACATCGTTGCTGCTGCAAGCCACTTACGCATTCGTCGTTGCTTCCGCGAGTACCTGGTCGATTACGGCGGCGACACCGCTCTCATCGTTGGTGAGAGTGACGGGCCAGCCGTTCTGCTTCAGTTCATTCGAGGCGTTGCCCATGATGAACGGATGTCCGGCAACTTGCAACATTTCAATGTCGTTAAAGTTGTCGCCGATGGCGACGATTTCGTCCCGGGAAATACCGCGAGAGTCGGCAAAGCGTTGCAAAGCATGGCCCTTGGAGCAATCGCGGTTGAGGATGTCGACGATGCAGAGGTTGCGGTGGTCGTACTGGGTTTTGAGCACCGTGACCTGGTCGCGGCCGGGCCACGCGAGAAGCTTCGCCTGCGCGAGTTCCATCTTGGCAATGGTGCCGCAAAACATGGCTTGGATCGGGTCGGTCACAATTCCTGTCTCTATTGGGACGATGAACTCAATGAATTGTGAGTTTTTTTCGATCCAGCGCTGGATGGATTCGGTGAGCTCGTCGGTGCGCTCGACAATGAGCGCGCCTTTGCCCGGGCGCTCGAAGGTGATGACGGTGTTGGCCCGGAATTCGTCGCCCATGTAGATGCAGAGGTCGCGAGCCACCTTCGCGGGGAGCAGGTCCATGAAGAAGTGCTCGTCGCGGGTAGAGCGGGTTACGGCACCGTTGGAGCTGATCATCCAGAGGTCGAAGCCGAGGGCTTCGGCGATGGGCAGGGCGAAGGCGTGGCGGCGTCCGGTGCCGAGGACGATTTGGATGCCTTCGTCGTGAGCGCGGTGCAGGGCAGAGAGGTTCGCGGCCGAAAGCTCGTTTTGCGAGTTCAGCAGGGTGCCATCTATGTCGATGGAGATGAGGCGGATGCGGGACACCTGATTATTTTAGCAGCGTGGAATGGGCATTTCGGAGGCGACAGGGGTCCTTCGACTTCGCGGCCTGCGGCCGCTTCGCTCAGGATGACAGGGAAAACATCAGGCAGTTCGACTGCGCGGCTTCGCCGCTTCGCTCACCATGACAGAGCGGGTTGGTACTATTGGATTGATGTTTGGGTTTGGCGGGCTGTTCAGTATCGGCGGGATTCTGGTGATCGCGGCGCTGGTGCACTTTGTGCGCAAGCGGCCGGACTTCTTTTGGATCTGGGTCATTCTGTTTCTTGGACCACTGGGGGCATTGATCTATCTCGCGGTGGAGGCGTTGCCGGAGTTGACCGATCCGGGAGCGTTCCGATTTGTGCAGCGCGGTTCGCGAAGGAAAGAGCTCGAAGCGGCGGTGGTGGATAACCCGTCGGCGGGGAACTACGAAGAGCTGGGCCAGATTTATCTCGACGAAGAGAAATGGGCGAAGGCGAAGGACGCTTATGATCACGCGATCTCCGCGCGGACGGATTCGATTGATCCCTTCTATCGCCGGGCGGTGGCGGAGACCGAACTCGGGCAGTTCGACGCGGCGGTAGCCGATCTGGAGCGCGTAGTGCGCGAAGATCCGAAATATGACTTCCAGCGCGCGCCGGGGTTGCTCGCGTACGCGTACTGGAAGACCGGCCAGAACGAGCGTGCAACGCAGATGTTTGAAGCTGCGACGCAGACTTCAACGCTGACCGAGACGCAGTATCACTACGCGGAGTTCCTGGCTTCGCAGGGCAGAAATGCGGGGGCAAAGAAGTTGCTGGATGGAATCCTCGCAAAGCGACACAATATGCCCGGATTTCAGAAACGTCGCGAGCGCCCGTGGTTTCGACGAACGGAAGCGCTGCGCAAGACCCTGCCTGCCGCGTAAGATAACTGTCCATGGCGAAGATTTCGCATTTTGAGTGCGCACGGTGCGGGGAGAAACTCGCGCCGGCAACACTGCTAAATGTTTGTCCGAAGTGTGCGGGGCCGCTCTGGGTGCGTTATGAGTTCGGGCGACCCGATCGCGAAGCTGTGAAGCTCGGGCCGGCGACGATGTGGCGCTATTCCTCCGTTCTTCCGGACGTTGAGCCGGTCACGCTCGGCGAAGGTTTTACGCCAATGCTTCCCAGCCGCAAGCACGCGAATGTGTTCATAAAAGATGAAGGTTTGAATCCCACCGGCTCGTTCAAAGCACGCGGCCTTGGGATGGGCGTGACCATGGCCCGCTTTTACGGCGTGAAGAAGATTGCGATCCCATCGGCAGGAAACGCGGCTAGCGCGCTGGCAGCGTATTGCGCGGCGGCGAAGATCGAGGCGCACATCTTCATGCCGAAAGACGTGCCGATGGCGAACCGCATTGAGTGCGAGAGCTACGGCGCGCACGTTACCTACGTCGATGGACTCATCAGCGACTGCGCGAAGATGGTCGCGGAGCGCAAGCAGGCGGAGGGATGGTTCGATATCTCGACGCTGAAAGAACCGTTCCGTGTCGAAGGCAAGAAGACTATGGGGTACGAGGTGGCGGAGCAACTCGGGTGGGAGTTGCCGGACGCGATCATCTATCCGACGGGCGGTGGCGTGGGTCTGCTTGGGATGTGGAAGGCCTTCGAAGAGATGGAGCAGTTGGGGTGGATTGGCAGCAAGCGTCCGAAGATGATATGTGCGCAGGCCACAGGCTGCGCACCGGTAGTGAAGGCGTGGGAAGAGCATCGCGAAACGATGGAGATGTGGAAGGATGCGCACACCTCGGCTGCCGGGCTGAGAGTGCCGAAGCCGTATGCGGATCGCGAGATCTTGCACGCGATGAAAGCGAGTGGCGGAACTGCGGTGGCCGTGACAGACGACGAGATCATGGCGGCGTTCTCATCGTGGGCGCGTGAGGAAGGCGTGTTTGCGGCTCCGGAGGGAGCGGCGGCATTGGCGGCTTATTGGAAGCTGATCGAGAGCGGATATCTGCGCCCGGAAGAGAAGGTGGTGTTGTTCAACACCGGTAGCGGATTGAAGTATATCGATGTGTTTGAGAAGTATTTTAGGAAGAAGGAGCAGCCGAAATCGAGGGCGCTGGGCGGCATTATTCAGCCTTATTGAGAGCGCATGGTAGCGATAAAAGTCCTTCGACTGCGCGAGCTTTGGTCGCTTCGCTCAGGATGACAGAATTTAAATCTCATTGGTGGTTATGACGGAACGGCTTTATTACAACAATAGTTTCTTGCTGAACTTTACGGCGGCGGTGCTGGACGCGCGTGTGGAGGACGGGCGCGCGATCGTCGTGCTCGACCGGACGGCGTTTTATCCAACGAGCGGTGGGCAGATTTTTGATACCGGCTGGATGGAGTTGGAGAAGGACGCGCGGAAGTTGCGCGTGAGTGAAGTCGGCGAGACGGAAGAAGGCGTCATTCAGCATTACGTGGACACGTCGGATGTAGAGACGCTGAAAGACGGGCGGGTCCGCGGGTTCATTGACGTGGAGCGGCGTCGCGACCACATGCAACAGCACACGGGGCAGCACGTGTTGTCGTCGGCGTTCGAGTCGTTGTTTGAGATGAAGACGGTGTCGTTCCATATGGGCGCGGAGAGTTGCACCATCGATCTCGATACCAAGGCCCTGGCGCCGGAACAAGTGAAGAAAGCCGAGGCCGTGGCCAATGAGGTGATCGCCGAGGACCGTCCGGTGGAGATCAAGTACGCGACGGTGGATGAGGCGCGTGCGATGGGGGTGCGGAAGATTCCACCGGCGGAGCGCGAGAAGCTGCGGCTGATTGATATCAAAGATTTCGATCTGAATGCATGCGGTGGAACCCATGTGCGTGCGACGGGACAGATCGGGGGACTCCTGATCCGGAAGATCGCGAAGGAGAAGCAGGGGTTTCGGGTGGAGTTTGTCTGCGGCGGACGCGCGGTGAACACGGCGCGCAGGGATTTCGAAACGCTCACAGACGCAGCGACTTTGTTCTCAAGCCACATCTACGATGTGCCGGTGCAGGTGCGGAAGCTGATTGAAGAAAACAAGGCAGGAACGAAGCGCGAGCACAAACTGCTGGAAGAAGTCGCGTCGCTCACGGCGGACGTGATGCTGGCGCAGCTCGGTGACAAGAAGGTCGTGAGGCAGTTTTACACGGACCGGGATATGACGTTCATCAAGCTTCTGGCGCAGCGCCTGACCCGACAGGGAAGCGTGGTGGCATTGCTTGGGTGCGGGGGCACGCAGCCCGCCGTTATATTCGCCCAGACTTCCGGGCTCCCGAATGACATGGGTGGGCTGATGAAAGAGGCGCTGGTGGAACTTGGCGGGCGCGGTGGCGGGAACAAAGATATGGCGCAGGGCGGAGCTACGGACGCGTCTAAGATAGAGGCGGTACTGGAGAAGATCGCAGGCAGAATCGCGTAACCATGGATCAGAAGCTCATCCTGATTTCGTTGCTCATACGGCTCGGCGCTGCTGCGGCCGTGAGCAGCGTCCTGGTGCGCGCGCGGCGGTTCCGGCAGTTGTTGTTTCGCGAAGAGCGCACGCTGAAGGAAAAGTTCGAGCTGGTCTTAATCGTGAGCATTCCGATTGCGCTCGGTGTGCTGACTCGTCACTGGGTGAAGAATTTCCTCGCAGCGGATATGAGCTTCGAATTCGCGATCGTGCTGGGCGTAATCGGCGGGAGGATCGCGGGTGGCGTTGGTGGCGTGGCAGTGTCGATCCCTGCGATCTTCTACGGAGAGTGGCTGACTCTGCCGTTCAACTGCCTGGCCGGAATTCTTGCGGGCGTGTTGCGGCAGGCGGCGCAGGATCGCGAAGTGATCTGGTCATTCTCGCCGCTCTTTGATCTGAGCATTTATCGATGGATACGACGCAGTATTGCGAAGTCTTTGATTGATTGGCAGACCTCGTTTTTCATCCTGATCATGGTGCTCACGTTCGGGCGCATGCAGTTGTATCGCGTCCTGCCGAACCGAATGTTTGCGCTCTACGATCCCTACTGGGCGGTACAACTGGCGGTATATGCGGGAACCGTAATGTGCGTGGCGATTGCGCTGAAGGTGCTGAACAATGCACGCATTGAGAACAAGCTGGAAGAGCAGGAGCGCCTGCTGCTGCAGATCCGCCTGGAAGCACTGCAGAGCCAGATCAATCCGCATTTCTTGTTCAATACGTTGAATTCAGTCTCGTCGCTGGTGCGATTCAATCCCGACAAAGCGCGCGAGATGATCGTGAAACTGGCGAACATTTTGCGTCGCCTGATGCGTACCACGGATGCGTTTGTGCCGTTGCGCGAAGAAGTCGACTTCATCGACGACTACCTCGACATCGAAGTGGTGCGTTTTGGCACCGACAAGTTACGAGTACAGAAAGAGCTTGAGCCCGCGTCGCTCGACGTCATGGTGCCGAGTATGATGTTGCAGCCGTTGGTGGAGAATGCCATCAAACATGGGGTTGCACCACGGATCGAAGGCGGGAGCATCTACCTGCGCAGTCGCGTCGCCGACAACCGCGTGGTGATCGAAGTGGAGGATGACGGCGTCGGATTTACCGACGGCGCGCCAAGCTCTGGTACCGGAATCGGCATGGCTAACGTCACGGAGCGACTGAATGTGCTTTACGGTGACTCGGCAGTCATCGAGACCGACAGCACTCCTGGCAAAGGGACACTGGTGCGGCTCACCCTGCCGATCCCGCAACCGGAAGATATGGGCGGATCCGTGGCCGGTGCGATCTACGAAGCACGCTCCAGCACCTCACGATAAAAATCTTCGTACATCGGAATAATCTTCGAAGCGCAATAGGTGGATTGTGCTTTGAAACGCGCCATTTTCGCCATCTCGTGGAGTTTTTCGTCGTCGCTCAGGATGTCGATGGAGTACATGGCCATGGTGTCAATGTCGCCGACATCGGCGAGGTAGCCGTCCACGCCGTGGTCAATGACTTCGGGAACGCCTCCAGCTTTCGTCGCGACAGGAACCACCTCGCAAGCCATGGCTTCGAGCGCGGCGAGTCCGAAAGACTCGAGCGTGCTAGGCATTAGCATGAGATCGGCCGCGGGCAGTTTCTCGTGGACGTCGTCTTGTTTGCCGAGGAAGAGAACGCGGTCCTGCAGCTTCTTTTCGACGACCATCCATTCGGCGCGCGAACGATCTGGACCGTCGCCGATCATGACGAGCTTCGCAGGAACTCTCTGTTGGATACGCTCGAAGATCTCAATGACATCAGGGACGCGCTTTACCGGACGGAAGTTCGAGAGGTGCACGACCACGCGTTCGCCGTTCGGGGCCCACTCTTTGCGATAGTGTTGCGTTTTGCCGTCGCGATGATAGATATCGCAGTTCACGAAGTTGGGAATGACGCGAATTTCGTTTTTGATGCCGAATGCCTGGAGCGTCTTCTCGCGCAGGTAGTTCGAGATCGAGGTGACGCCATCGCTCTTCTCGATGGAAAAACGCGTGATCGGCAGATACGAAGGATCGAGGCCGACGAGCGTGATGTCCGTGCCATGAAGGGTGGTGACGAATGGCAGATGGCGTTTGCGGCCGGGTCCGAATGCGGTCATCTCGCGGGCGAGCAGTGCGCTGACTGAGTGCGGAATGGCGTAGTGAACATGCAGCAGATCGAGGTTGTAGATCTCGGCGACCTCGGCCATGCGCGTGGCGAGGGCGAGGTCGTACGGAGGGTACTCAAAGAGTGGATAGCGCGAGACTTCGACTTCGTGAAAATGGATGTTGGGGTGCGGTTCAGTCAGGCGGATAGGCTGCGAATAGGAAATGAAATGCACCTGATGCCCGCGCTGCGCGAGTTCGATGCCGAGTTCAGTGGCCACCACGCCGCTGCCGCCGTAGGTGGGATAACACGTGATGCCGATTTTCATGGGCTTCTTGTTTGTCATGGCATTGGATGGACGACTGCGGGATTCGATTCAGTGGCGGAGACGACATCACGGAAATTTACAAGGTTTACTTGGGATGAACGTAGCTGATCGCGCGCTGATGAGGAGCACAAGAGGTCGAGTTCGACCTGGCGAGACTCCAAAAGGCGAGTGCCGGCGGATGCGAGATCGGCGTCATAGAAACCGGGGTGACAAACGAATTCGTACGTGCCACTTTCCGGAAGATTGCGAATGATGTTTGAAAACTGCTCGGTGGTGAGCGTTCCGGTAGCGGTAACACCCAGTGAACCATCGGTCGTGGAGAGTCCATGTTTGGCGACCGCGGAACCGAAGTTTTTCCCCCAGAGACGTTCCAGGATTGCTGTTTCACGAGCGCGCGTGCGGTCCGCCGATGGAATGTTGCGCGCAAATGCCGGCTCGAACGGATTGCGGATGGCCTTCACACCGGTTGCCTGGGCAGCGCGGAGAACACCTTCGAGTACTCGAGGAAACATGTGGGTGTGCTTGTGGCAGTCGACGTGGCTCAGTTCGATGCCCGCTTTTTGGAGCTTTCGAATTTGCGCGGTCGCTTCGAGTTCCACCTCGTCGGTAGAAATGCGTCCAGCGACGGCAGCGAGCGCAAACTTCCAGAGCTTCTTGCGGAAGTGGGGCGCGGGAGAGCGGCCGCCGAGGAGGGTCCGAATCTGCTCGGACGGCGAGAGCGGTACACCGTCAATCAGAACAACGTGGCATCCGATGCCGAGTTGTTTTGCCTGGTAGGCCGGTGACGTCAGGACCGCAGCTACGGCTTCATCAAAGGCAGGAGCGTTGGCCATGAGTGTGGCGGAGGTGACAATGCCATCGCGATGGGCCTGGAGGATCGCGCGGTTCACGCCGTTGGTGAGGCCGAGGTCGTCCGCGTTCACGATGAGGCGAAGCACGCCTCAGGATAAATGATTGGTGAACACAAAAGGCCGCCCGAAGGCGGCCTATGGTTTGCAGCGGAGAGATCTAGGATGCGCGTTGTGCGGGCGCCAGTTCTTCGGAATCCTGAAGGTACAGCTTGATCTTTTCGAGCAGAGCCGGGAAAAGCTCTTCCTTCTGAAGGCACGCCTTAACGTCATTGCCTCCGTCAATCGGGCCATAGCCGGTGACGATGATGACCGGAACCTCGGGGTTCTTCTGGTGAACCCGCTTGGCGAGTTCGAGGCCGCTCATGCCTTCCATGCGCATGTCGGTGACGATGAGGTCGAAGGTTTGGTCATCGAACTTGCGAAGAGCGTCTTCGGCGTTGTAAGCGCTAACCGCCTTGTAACCCTGCATTTCGAGGATCTCGCAGCTCAAGCGGGCGAGCACTTCGTGGTCATCGACAAAGAGAATTTGTTTCATAAATTGCGAACCTCTCGCAAAACGTTTGGAACGGTTACCGCAGGGCCAATACGCAGTATGTTTGTTTCGAAACGAACCAGAAAAGATGCCCAATTGGCAAAATTTCGCGGATTGGCGCGGCACACCGGCGTAATTTGCGGTCTGGACAGTACTACGGCGGAACGGAGGCTGTCTATTGCAAGAAACCTAAGGCACTTAAGGTGCCGGGCTGATTCTGCTGGCGAGCGAGTGGGGCTAACCTCTGATTCATCTTGGGAGACAGAAACGAGCGTTCGACGTGGCTTTTCGTACTGTGGGCGCTATTGCTCGTCGCGAGCATAGCAGGCTCGAGTGCAGGCAGAAAAGTCATGGAGAAGATCCGATTGCACCGCGGTCGGGCGCTCGGGACAATTGTGGTGGGACCGCGCGGAATGGGTACGACAACCCGGAATTCAGTGCGCTAATCCAACAGAGCTCAGCCTCTGTAGTTATTTGCCGCGACTTCGGTCGCGGCCCTTTTTATGCGGGCGTTTGACGATTCTTTTCGTCGTCCCATATACTCGTTAAGTAGGAATTCCGCTTCGGTTTCCCCTCGTGATTTGCTACCGCGTTTCGCGATGCGAGGGGGCGGTTAGCTCAGTTGGTTAGAGCGCCTGCCTTACAAGCAGGAGGTCGCAGGTTCGAGCCCTGCACTGCCCACCATCCTTTCTACGGATTTTCAAGAAGCGGGGACGTAGTTCAGTTGGTTAGAACGCTGCCCTGTCACGGCAGAGGTCGCGGGTTCGAGTCCCGTCGTCCCCGCCATAGATTCCAAAGCATCTTCCTCGGATCTGTGGCTTCCCACCGCTTTTGATTCTTTCATCCCAAAGTGAAGACGGCGTTGCCCGTCAGAACAACGCCAAGGCTGCGATCGCATTTCTCTTCGACTAGGTTCGGTTGATTACCGCCGCTCCTGCTTTGCTGACAACTTCATCCTGGGAATCCGTGCCGCCGGAACTGCCGATGGCGCCGATGATCGCACCATGCTCGACCAGTGGAATGCCGCCGCGAGACGCAATCACTCCGTCAAATGCGAGCAGGTAGTTGAGGTGCATCAACTGGATGCCGTCCTCAAACACCTTTGTTTCACGGCGGAAAGTCGCACCGGCTCGTGCTTTGTGTTCGGCAATTTGAATTGAAGCCAGCATCGCTCCATCCATGCGTTGAAACGCGACGAGATTTCCGCCGGAATCGACTACGGCGATATTCATTTTCCAATTCCGCTTCTTCGCTTCTGCGACGGCAGCGTTAATCACTGCCAGCGCTCGGTCAAGCGATATCGGGCTGCCGTACGGAATATCGAAGGGGATTTGGTCGGGGATAGCATCGAGCGGATTCGTCGAGGGTTGTGCTTCCATAACGGTTGCCGATTCATTGCTAGCCATACAAGTCCTCCCAAAAAACGTCGTTTGAGGCGCATCCGAGATACGCGTTACCCATCTGCGGCCAGCTAGCCCGCGAGTTGTCCGAGGTAGTATCCGAGCCGATTTTCCGCATCGCCGGGCCTGTGGAAACCGCGCGCCATGAGCGCTTTGATTCCGTTCTGGGCCGCGGGTCGGCCGAGCGAAGCGATGCACGCATCCCACCCGGCGCCAATTTCGACGTCGGGAGGCAAGCTGGTGTTCACCAGGCGCTTGGTGTTGGCAATCGCCCATTTGTCGAATTTGGAGATGCGCGTCGCGAGCGCTTCTACATAGGCGTCCAATTCGGCGTCGGGAAGCGCGCGGTTGACGTAGCCATAGGCCTCGGCCTGTTCTCCTCGGACGTCTTCTGAACTCAAAAGAACTTCGAGGGCACGGTTTCGGCCGATGAGTTGGGGCAGCCTGGCCATGGGACCGCCTCCGGCGACCATGCCAACACCCACTTCCCACTGCGAGAGGATCGCCTTTTCGCGACTCGCAAAACTCATGTCGCAGGCGAGAGTGATCTCGCTGCCATTGCCCGTCGCGCGGCCGCGGATGAGGGCGATAGATGCGACTGGCGCACGGGTCAAACGCACGAGAAAGTCAGGCCACGGCGGTAATCCGGTGGGCCCCGCCGGCATTGAAGTCAGGTCTTCAATCTTGGCTTGGAAATCGGAGTGGTTCAGGAAGTAGTCGTCCACCGCGCTGTCGAAGACCACGACCCTAACTTGTTCGTCAGCTTCAATCGCGTTGATGACGTCCTGAAAGTCGCGCACCATTTGCGGTCCCATGACGTTGATCGGCGGATTATCGATCGTGACCCGCCAATAGGCAGCGGAACGTCGGGTAATTCGAAGCTGCGCAGAATTTGCGGTTGCGTTGATCGGGGCAACTTTTGTAAGAGCGTTCGCAGTTGTCACAGGATCGTTCTCCTTTTTGGCTCTTCTGTTTAAAAGGTCAATCGAAGACGGGATGAGCAGTCGGTGGTTTGCGTGCTTCGATTCACGCTCATTGAGCCAGAACAAAAAGGGCCGCACAATCGGACGATGGTATCGGCAACACCTTGGTATCAACCGGAATGGTGGGGTCGGCGTAGCTGGGTCTAACGGAGTCGCGCTTCCCTAGGTGTCCCGGACTACAAATTCTGACAGTATCTGGGCGAATATCGCTCCCATACGATGCTCTTTCCGCGCAGTACCACTTTCCGGGGGAAGGTAACGAGAGGCCCAGTGCACACAAAAAGGACGACTCTCATCTTCCTGGCGGTTGTCCTGGTCGTAGCCCTCGCGATCGCGTGGCCAATAGTCTTTCCATTCATCAAGCCGGTCGCATTTGCGATCGTGATTGCCGTGGTATTCAATCCGCTTTACCAGAGATTGTTGAAGAGAACGAAGCGGCCCGGAACGGCATCGTTCCTTACGATCATCGTCTTTATCACCCTGCTGGCGATTCCAGCGTCGTTTCTAGTCGTAACCGCCACACGCCAGGCGATGGACGTGGGCCACCGGGTGAGTGAAACGACGACCGCACACGGCGGAGTGGCGCCGACCATCGAACGAGTTTCCGCAAAACCGCTCGCTACGCTGGGACGTTACCTTCGCATTCCCCCCAGCGAACTGAAACAGCGAATCGAAGACAAGTTGAACGTATGGGCAGGTCGCATGATGAGTCAGAGCGGAGCGCTTCTGGCGAACTTGTTCAGCTTGCTCGCGAATTCGTTCATCGCACTGATTACCGTGTTCTTCTTGTTTCGCGACGGCGAACGTGTGATCGAAGGAATGGATCGCGTGCTGCCTATAACGAAAGAGCAGTTACAACGAATTCTGAACGGGATCAGCAACTCAATCGTAGCCAACGTCTATGGCATGGCTGCCGTCGGTGCGGCACAAGGATTTTTGACGGCGTTGGGCCTGGCATTTTGCTCTGTCTCGTCCTCGATTTTGCTCGGGCTGGTTGCCGCTATGTGCTCATTGATCCCGATCGTCGGAACCGGACTCGTGTGGGTCCCAGCTGCGGGATACCTGATGATCACCGGTCACGTTGGGAAAGGCATTTTCCTGCTTGCCTGGGGTGCATTCGTCGTCAGCTCGATTGACAACGTGATTCGTCCGATGGTGATTCAAGGCCGCGTGCAAGCCCACCCGTTGCTGATACTGTTCGCGTTGCTCGGCGGGGTGCAGGCGTTCGGATTGATCGGCCTTTTCGCGGGCCCGATTCTGTTGTCGGTGATCACCGTGCTGTTGCAGATCATGCTTGAAGAGATCCGAGAGAAGGACGCGAAAGCACTCAGCGCGCAGGTCCCAGCCACATAAGCTGTTCTACGCCTTCACGTGCTCGGAACTTAGCTGAAGAAACGCATCACGCAGGCGGGCATGGTTCTGGAGCACGCGGAGATATCGCGACTCCTCCGGTGCTGCCTTTGCACGAATAGCCTCGAGAGCGAGTTGTTTTTCCGCGACACTCCACTGGCTGATATCGGGAACCAAGGCAAGTACAAGACTGATATTCTCGAACGCAGCAAGTTCCTGCGGGTTCCAGTCGTGGAGAGTAGCCCCCAAAGTCGTCGCCATATCGGCCGAGATGGCCGCTCGCATCTGCTTAACGTCGCCATGGAATTTGGCGGCCATGTGTTGCTGGACCGCGAGCCCGATTGAGCGCGTTGAAAAAGTGTCCCATCGCCCAACCGCGGCGGAATCAAGGTCGTAGAAGACATGGTGTTCCGCGAGTTTGCTAAGAGTTCGGACCGGCACCCGGTAGCCGGGCCGAGCGATGATCTTCTTCTCCTCTTCAAGCGTCAACGCCAGCAAATCTGGACGTCCCGGACGGAAACCGAGCTTACGGTAGAACCAGAACGCCCCGGATTGCAGCGCTTCCTCGTTGTCCTTGCCAAGCTGATAGGGATAAACCGAGAAGCAACTGACTCCGGCGAGCTGATGCAAAAGTTTGAGCGCCTTCGCATAGATCCACGCGGTTTCGCCGTCACGATAGGCGTAGAAAGTGTTGAAGCCGACTTCCATCCACTCGAACAGCGAGATGCCTTCAATGTAATTAATCGGCAAACCGTTCTTGACGGTCAGCCCGCAGTGATACGCGCGAAGCGGAAGACGACGATCAGGCGGCAGTCCCCAGAGATAGATCGTCACTCCGCGACCCACGTCACATTGGTAAACGGAATTCGCATCGGCGCGGGTGGTGCCGTAGAGTTCGCGCCCGCGAACCGTGAGCGCCGCGCGGACCAAATCGAGGACTCTGAGGCCTTCCTTTGCCGCGAGCTTTTTCATCGGCAGCGGAGGCGCAGAGAATTCTTTCGAGAGAGAGACTTCATTACGACGAATAAGCGCGGCGTCGTGGCAGAAAATTTCAGATGCCGGGAAGCGGCCGAACGTCCGGGTTGCCGGAGTATCCTCAAGATCCCACCGAACGAACAGGCCGAGACTGTCGTATAGCTCAGATTTCTGAGCGAAGGTGAGGGGAAGCGATTCGAATTGCCGCATCAGCCAATCGAAGTCATGCGCTTCGCCGCCGGCAGCAGCGCTGAGCCAGGAGAGGATCGGCGTGTCAGCCTCGACCAGCGCATCGTCTTCGAGTAGCGGGACAAACCGCGGCAGTGTTGCCCCGAGGCGCGAGCGTTGTTCTTCTTCGTCCCAGTCGGCATGGAGTTGCGCCGGGTAGTGCTGCCACAACCAGCGCGCGACTTCGTAGGTAAAGCTCTCTTCGATCGAGGTGCCTGCAATGCCGGAGACAGCCTCGGGTTCGAATACATCCATCTCGGCGCCGGATTCGCGAAGCCGCAATACCTGCTGGCTGATGGAAGCGAGCAGCGATTCTGTCCGCTTGACCACCGTCGCACTTTGCGGAAACGCGCGCAGGAAAAGCAGGGCATCATGAAAACGGATGAGCGTTTCTGGCTCTCGAAAGTGCGCGTTGGTGAAGGCGTCGAGGATCTTCTCAACGTAAGCAGCGGATTCAGGGCCGTATTGGTGGCGGCATTGTTCAAGGCGCGCGACTTGCGCTGCGAGCGAGTGTCCCATGGTTTTTGTGCGTTTTGGCGGTGGGCGACAGTGTAACGCGAGATCCCCGACCGACCAAATACAAGCCACCGGGCCAATCATCTCTGTGCCTGCTGTCCGGACCGCGCCGAAAGCCATTCGTCCCAATCAGGGACAAATCGGCTTGACAATCGTAACGTCGAGTCGTAGGTTAACACTGTTAAGTTAACACCGTTAACCAATAGGACGTGGGTATGGGAATCCAGGAACGGCGCGAACGCGAACGGCTCGAAACTCGGGAAAAAATCATGGACGCTGCGCGCGAGCTGTTTATTGAAGAGGGGTACGAAGGGGTTTCCATGCGCAAGGTCGCGCAGAAGATCGAATATTCGCCGACCGCGATCTACGTCCATTTCCCCGACAAAGAGCAACTTTTCCTCGAACTCTGTCACTCCGATTTCCGACGTCTCGCGGCGCAATTCCTCAAGCTGGCTGAAATCAAAGACCCGGTCGAGCGCTTGCGCCGCATCGGTTATGCCTACGCCGACTTTGGGACGAAGAACCCGAACCACTACCGAATGATGTTTATGACCGCACATCCGCCGGTCCCGGACGACATGGAAGGCAGGGGCAATCCAGAGGAAGACGCGTATGCGTTTCTACGCGAAACCGTAAAGGAAGCAGTGGCCGCAGGCGCGTTTCGTTCTGATCTCACTGATGCCGATTTGATTTCGCAGACGGTCTGGGCTGGGGTGCACGGCGTGGTCTCGCTGCAAATCGCAAAGTGCGACGATCCCTGGGTGCCGTGGCGATCACTGAAGAAACGTACCGAACTTGTAGTTGAAGGGTTGTTGTCCGGGTTGTTGAAGAAGGGGTAATGCGATGCCGCCGCTAGCGCAACGAAACCTGCTGCACGATAAAGTTCGACTCACCGTAACGCTCACGGGCATCGTGTTTGCAGTGGTGCTGATCGTCGTGGAACTGGGGCTCTTCGTCGGATTTACGGTCACGACATCGAGCATCATCGATCGTTCGCGTGCCGATCTCTGGGTCGTGTCGAAGAACACACCGTACATCGAGCAGGGACGCGCATATTCCGAGCGCAAGTTGTACCAGGTGCTGGCGACGCCGGGTGTGGCGTCGGCAGAGAAGTACATAGCGCACTGGACACAGTGGAGGACCCCGGATGGCGCCGAGGAATCGGTGCAGATCATCGGATTCGACACGCACGCACCAAGTCTGGGCGGCCCGTGGAACCTCGTGGCCGGCAGCGTGGATGACCTGCGGACGCCCGATGCCATCATTCTCGACGAGCTGTACATGAAGAAGCTGGGCGTGACGCACATCGGCCAGGTCTGCGAGATCAGCGGGCGCCGTGCGCGAGTGGTTGGATTCACGCGCGGAATTCGTTCGTTCACGACCAGCCCGTATGTCTTCACCGATTTCAAGAACGCGCAGGGCTACACAAATTTGCCGGAGGACCAGACCAACTTCATCCTGGTAAAGACGAAGCCCGGAGTGAGTGTCGAGCAGTTGCGGCACGAACTCGAAAGCCGAGTGCGCGACGTAGATGTGCTGCCGACCGCGAAATTCAGCAGTATGACGCGCATCTACTGGATGTTTACCACGGGCGCGGGAGTTGCGGTGCTGATCGCGGCAGTGCTCGGTCTGGTGGTGGGAGTCGTAGTGGTTGCGCAGACCATATACGCGACGACGATGGACCACATCCGCGAATACGGCACGCTCAAGGCGATGGGCGCAGCGAACAGCTACATCTATCGCGTGATCATCACGCAGGCGGGCATTAGTGCGGTCGTCGGGTACCTGCTCGCGATGGTGGTGAGCGTCTTCATTGTTCGCGCGAGTGCGAGCGGCGGGGCAGCCATCATGTTGCCGTGGCAGATGGCAGTCGGCATCTTCTTCCTGACCGTTTTGATGTGCGTGGTCGCGGCCATGGTATCGATCAGTAAAGTTACCTCGATTGATCCCGCGATGGTTTTCAAAGGATAGGAGTTCAGTATGCAGCCGGTAGTTTCAGTGCGTGGCGTGACGAAGGTCTTCGAAGAGGGAACGCAGCAAGTTCCCGTGCTTCACGGCATCGACATGGATGTGTATCCCGGTGAGTTCGTGCTGATGATGGGCCCCTCCGGAAGCGGCAAGACAACGCTGCTCTCCATCATGGGCTGCATTTTGCGCGCAACGTCAGGCAGCATCCGGATCGCAGGTACCGAAGTCTCAAAGCTGACGGAAAAAGATCTGCCGGCTATGAGATTGCAAAACATCGGCTTCATTTTTCAGGGGTTCAATCTCTTTCCGACTCTTACGGTCGGCGAGAACGTAGAACTCTCGCTCGACCTGAAGGGTGTGCGTGGTTCGGCGGCGAAAACGGAAGCGAAGCGCTTGTTGGCGCAGGTCGAGATGGAACATAAGTACGATTCGTTTCCCGCGGACCTGAGTGGAGGACAGAAGCAACGTGTTGCAGTGGCGCGCGCTTTGGCTGGATCGCCCGGATTGATTCTTGCCGACGAACCGACAGCCGCATTGGATTCGCACTCCGGCCGCAACGTGATGACGATTCTCTCCACCCTGGCGCACGAACATGGCCGCGCCGTGGTCGTCGTGACGCACGATCACCGTGTTCTCGAATTTGCGGATCGGATTGTGCACATGGAAGATGGGCGCATCGTTCCTGACGATTCGAAGCAGGAGAAGCAAGACTCGAAGGTGCTGTGGATGCCCTTGATCGCCGGGCCGCAACCCAGCGTCGGTGATGTGCTCTCGCAGGGCTATTCGCTTTAAACGCTGCTACTAACTGTTGGTGCGTGGGCAGGCCGCGTTATGGGCCCTTCATTTTCCGAACTGCGACAGCAGGAGGTCGCCATGAAAAAGAGAATATTTACGATCGGCGCTGCAATCCTCGTTACCGCGTCCACCGCTACCGTCATTTGGGGCCACTCGGCGCGCCAAGCCCGCGAGAGCGTGGTTCAGAAGAACACCGCGGATTGGATCGTTGCCGGCGCCGGCCGCGTCGAGCCCGAGTCAGAAGACATTAAGCTCGGAGCCGAGTTGAGCGGAAAGCTCAAATCGGTCTACGTGGAAGAAGGCGATCGCGTGAAGCAAGGCCAACTCCTTGCTGAATTGGAGAACGCGGACTATCACGCGCAGGTTGCGTCCGCGCAGGCCGAGGTGCACGAGACGGAAGCGCAGCTTCGCAAAGTGGTGAACGGCGCTCGGCGCGAAGAGCGGCGTGAGGCGCTCTCCACCGTCGAGCAGGCGCGCGCGGTGATGAACAACTCCGAAAGCGAAATGCTGCGTCGCCAGAAGCTCTATGAAGCGGGAGTCATCTCGCGCGAAGAAGCCGAGCAGTATGCGAAGGAATACGACGTCGCCAAAGCGAAATTCCAGGAAGTCTCCGAGCACCACAAGCTGGTAGACGAAACCGCTCGCGAAGAAGATCGCGACATCGCGACGGCCAACTTGCTTGCGGCGCGAGCACGGCTGGAGCAGGCGCAAGCGATGTTGGCGAAGACGTTCGTTCGCTCTCCCATCGAAGGCACGGTGCTGCGTAAACATCATCGTCTCGGTGAAAGCGTTTCTAACGGTTCGACGGTCCCGGATCCCATCGTGACGATTGGAGCAACAGAACGGCTGCGCGTCCGCGTTGATGTGGACGAGGCCGATGTCAGCAAGCTTACGGTCGGGCAGAAAGCGTATGTGACCGCCGATGCGTATGGCGATAAACGCTTCCGGGGGCACATCGTGCGCATTGGCCAGGAGCTCGGACGCAAGAACGTTCGCACCGATGAGCCCACCGAGCGGGTAGACATGAAGATCCTCGAGACCATGATCGAACTCGATGGCGGAGACGAATTGCCAATCGGACTGCGCGTGAATACGTTTATCGTTCCGAAGAGCTAGGCGGAAATACAGTGAGGCGGACCACAGGGTCTCCGCCTCACATCTCGCGGTAATTAAGCAGTCCGAGTCCGATGAGAACGAAGCACGCAGGCCAAATCCAAGAGGGAATTTTGCGATCTTCCGCCGGTAGCCTGAGTTCAAGCCAGCGGGCCCATCCGGCGAACGCGGCGCAGATGCCGAGCGGCACGTGGCTCAATTCGACGAGAAGGTTTTCCTTCACATTCGTGATGGCGTGCGAGTGGGTTAGGAGTACGGCGCCTCCTAAAGCGCACATAAGCGGAAACACGAGTGCAAGCTTCGAGTTCTCGCGGTGTTGCCGCCGCACGCGCAACTCGAAAATGGCGAATGCGGCGCAGACGATAGCTGCGATGCGGTGCTGGAAGACCTCTGGATCGACCCAACACGCTCCGACCCCTTTCGATCCCACCGGCCAACATTCAGTGTCGGCCTGCACAAAAATGAAGATCGAAATCCCTATCAGCAGCAAAGGCCAATATTCCGCCCACTGTGCCTTGCCGGTGCGAGCGAACAGAGCCAGCAATCCCATGGCGAGCACGACCAGCCCCATCCAGTGATGGTTTGACTCGGACTCGATGGCATCATTGATCGCATGGACCGTGCGTGGCACGCCGTCCACGTTGTAAATCTGGGGCCGGTTCTCGATGACCGCACCTTTCGCACTCGCGTTGATGCCGACACTTGGGAGTCCTGATATGTACTGGTATTTAAAGCGTGGCACTGTCGGTTTGAGGCGTTGGTAAATTTGATGGAAGCTTACGGTCTCGTTTGGCTGATCTACCGCAGGGGGCTGTGAAGTAAGAGAGGCCGCAGTCAGGATGACCGTGATGCCGATTCCAACCTCCGCCTCAATCAGGCGTCGCAATCGAGGCAGTCCCTGTTCCGGTGTTGCATCTCGCAGCAGAAGGTAATTCACTCCTCCCAACAGAAGAAGAACGCCCAGCATGGTGGCCTTGGCCAGCACCATCACTCCATAGGCAGCGCCGACAACTGCTCTCCATGAGCCGATGTAGATGATGCTCATGAACCCGCCGCTGAGCAGCAGTAGGGCGACACTCAACAGTGCCAAGCGTGAGAAATTCTTGGTCAACTGCCATTGGGTTGCGGTGTCGCGGGCGCGAACCAAGCCGAGAATGAGGAAGGGCAGCCCGCCGATCCAAAATCCAGTCACCAATTCGTGCAATGACGAAAGCGCGATCAGCAGCGGTCGCCCTTCCATCCGCGAGGCGGCGTGGTTCGTCATTACCGAGGCGCCCATGATCGTGATTGCGAGCAGCGGTAGCAGCCACGGTGCGAACCGATTGCGCTCGCTTGCTGCGAAAGCCGCAATCACTGACGCTGTGAGAACGATGGCGCCGGAGATGAAGAAGTTCGCCCCAACCACGCCCGCGAAGCCAATCTCGGCTGTCGCCATCAGTACGGATGAATCCACGTACAGATAAGTCAGTTGAACAATCGCAAGTCCGATAGCGCTGATCCGCAACAGTCGCCAGGTCGCTGTCCGTACTCTGGCCACGCTGTCAGTATTGATTTCGGGAGAGCTGCGTGCGACGGCGAGCAGAAACATCACGCCACCGATGAGCACGGACTGGAAGACCAGTGTCCCGGCGCGGAGCAAAACCGAGAAAAACGCGAAGAGGTCAACTAACTTCAGAATCATCGCTGTTCAATTCACGGTAAAGGGGATCTCGCCCTTGCTCATATGGCCGTCGGAAGCCAGCACATGCCACTGCAACTTATAAGTGCCAGCCTTCAATCCACTCGCATGTGCTTGCAGTCGGTCCGGGCTGGGCTGCTTTTCGATGGGTAGCGGGGCCGTGTTGCCGTCGGGAGAGAGAAGCCACAAGCGCGAGCGGTCGCCATCAATGCGAACATTAAATCGAAGGTTAAAAGCGATATCGGGCCCCTTCACTGCCGCGTTTGCCGCGGGACTCGATTCCACGAGAACCGCGTGGGCCCAAGCGAATTCAGCAGTCCAAACCAGCAGGACTAAAACAAGCAACCTCATCGCCCAGCTTCGGAAAGACAAGTGCATCCCCGATCTCCTGAGTTTAAAGGACTAGTTTACGGCAGTCGGCACTTCGGTGCGAGCGGATCCAGCCATGGTGCTCCGGTTCGAAGCTGTCATGGCTGGTCGCTAGTTGACGTGATGAGTTCTGCCCGCCGATGGTGCGGACGGCAGGTAATTGCTGTCTCCAGAGTAAGTGCCGGTCATCGTATAGACGAGGTTTGGAGTGCCCACTGGCGGTGTCATCACGCATGTACCAGTACCAGTTGCGTTCAGCGTCCCGGTGCAAGTTGTTGCGGCGGGATCGTCCATCACGATCGTTACCGTTCCCGTCGGAACGAGCGTCGCTGGTGTGACGCTGAATCCCACTGTAAACGGAGATCCAGCCCGTGACGGATCCGGTGTGTCGGACGTGAGCGTGGTAGTGCTTGTCGCCTGCGTGACCGCAAGTGATCCGTTCACATAGTTCACAGCATAATTGTTGATGTTGAAAGTTCCGGTGCGTGCATTACTGGGCACGATTGCGTATGGTGAACCAGCAACCGTAGCGGAAGCCCCAGATCCGGTACTCGTGAGCGTGACTGCACCAACCGTTTGACCGAGTTTCAATCCCGTCGCGGTGAACAACGTCGTACCCATCGTCAAGGTTGTACCGGCGGTTTTCGTACGGTCGTTCGCGGTAATCGCGAGTGGGGCTTTCGCAACTGTGAAGCTTCCATTCACGTAGGTGAACGAATAATTGGTAGAACTCAAGGTGCCGACGGTTACAGTAATCGTGTAGGTGCCCGGCGTTGTGGTCTGCGTGACGGTCGTCGCGAGGTTTGGCGAACCAGAGAGTGCTGCGGATGTGTCCCCGTTCACAAATGCGGTATATGTCGGCGTGAGGGTCGGATTCGCATCGCCGTAGTATTTGGTTGCGGTGGCGCTCACCGTGAGCGGCGCTTTATTCACCAGCACGTTTACTGTCGCGCTCACGAGGTTGTAATCCACAGCATCCGCCGGCGTGAATGTCACGCTTTGCGCGTTGGTTCCGGCGACTGGCGGAATGTAGCCGGGTGTTGTGAAGCCGAACGTCCCGCCCACTGAGGCGGTTCCACCGGACAACACGGAGGAAGCCAGGCTCTGGCCGTAAGTGATAGCTCCCGCCGCCGGCCAGATGCTCACCGTGGGAGTCGCTTTGTTGACCGTCAATGAAGCGTTTACGTAAGTAATGCTGTAGTTGCTCGTGGTGAACGTGCCGCCGGTCGCAGCGCTCGGGGTAATCGAATAGGGAGAGCCCGCCACCGAAGCGCCAGTCGCGGCGCCTGCGCTCGTAAGGGTTACGCCTCCAATCGTTTCTCCGTTCTGAAGTTCCGAGGAGGTGAATGCCGTGGTTCCCAGCGTCAGCGTCTGGCCGTAGGTTTTGCTCTGATTGTTTGCGGTGATTGTTAGTGCCCGCTGCGTGACTGAAAGGCTGCCATTGACGAAGGTGAATGAATAGTTCGTAGCTGCAAGCGTGCCCAGCGACGCCGTAATGACGTAGCTTCCCACCGGACTTGTCGCTGTCGCGCTGCTGGCCAGACTGGGTGCTCCGATCAACACGGAAACAGTGTCTCCGTTCACGAATCCCGCATAGCTAGCAGTAAACGACGGATTCGCGCCGCCATAGGGCCGAGTGGCATTGTTCGCGGTTACCGTGATCGTCGCCTTGTTCACCGTCAACTGCACCGTCGCGCTTGCCGGGTTATAGGTGGTGGTATCGGTCGGGTTGAACGTCACCGAAAGCGTTTGCGCTCCCGACGCCAGAACCGTTCCCGCGGCTGGCGTATAGACAAACGTCCCCGGCACCGTAGTCGAGGCGTTCAATTGGGTCGCACTAAGAGGAGTTCCGTACGTAATCGGAACGGGCGTTGCCCAGGTTATGACGGGCGTAATCGTGCCGGCTACGGTCACCACCATTATCGGCGAAGTGGAAGCTTTAAAGTTCGAGTTTCCGGCGAACGCGGCCTTGATGGAATGCGATCCCGTCGTCAAGGTAGTAGTGCTAAGTGTCGCCAGACCCTGAACCAAGGGAGATGTACCGAGAACCGTCGCCCCGTCGCTAAAGGTCACAATGCCGGTCGGTAAATAAGCGCCGACCGTTTGTGGAGACAGTGTCGCCAAAAACTGTACCGTATCGCCGAGATTCGCCGATTTTTCAGGGAAGGCATTCAACAACAGCGTCGTATTGATTTGAGCGCCTGTCATCGCCACGATGGAGGAGTGGCTCGCTGCGTTCAGCGCATCGCCGCTGTAGCTGGCCATCACGTTATGAGTTCCAGCGCCAAGCACCCGAATCGGTGCGACGAGCAGAGAAACGCTCCCTTGCTCGAGGGAGAGATACACGTTTCCGCTGTATGGCGAATTCGACGAGTACACCGGCGTGATCAGATCTGGACCGCCGTCACCGTTGAAGTCTCCAATTGAAACCGCTGACCCGTTGCCGCCAACGTAGTGAAACACGCTGAAGTTGCCGGTGCCGTCTCCGAGAAACAGCGTTCCTCCAACCACGAGGTCCGTTTTCCCGTCGGCGTTGAAGTCCGCCACTGCCATTCCGTATCCGTTCGCAGAAGATCCACACGAAACCGTCGAGACTTGCGTGAAGCTTCCGTCGCCGGCACCCAGGAAGATCGAAGCGCCCTGTACGAGTGCGCTTATGCCAAGGTCGGGGATTCCATCATTGTTGAAATCGCCGACGACGAGGGTATATGGACTGTCGGACAAACTGATCGTCGAGCCGAGCGTGAAATTGCCGGTGCCATCGCCAAGCAAGACCGACGCCGTGTAATCCATTTGGTTGACGAACGCCAGGTCCATCGCGCCATCGTGGTTGAAGTCGGCAGTGACGATGTCCTCCGGATTGTTGCCACTTGGGAAACTCGCGCCGAGACGGAACGTGCCGTCGCCGTTGCCGAGCAGGAGTTGCACGACATTGAGATAGTTCTCGGTAACCGCGAAATCCGGAATGCCGTCGTCGTTGAAATCACCAATCGTGAATCCATAGCCCCAATCACCCGTTGAGGGCGACGACTTCAACCTGAATGTGCCATCACCGTTCCCAAGATAAATCGCAATCGTCTCGAGGTTGAGGATTGCGATGTCGAGCTTCCCGTCACCGTTCAGATCAGCGGCTATGACTGCGTTCGGAGAGTCCGCTGCCAGTGTGGCGCCTTGAGTGAAAGAACCGAGACCGTCGCCAAGGAAAACTTGCGCTTTGTTCGCGAGATTACTTACAACCACGAAATCCAGCTTGCCATCGCCATTGAAGTCGCCAACCGCGGTGAATTGCGGTTGTCCGATCGCCGTGCCTCCCACCGACGCCAGTGGCGTGAATCCAATCGTTGAGTCCGTGAATGAAATCGACACCAGGTTGTAGTTGGCGTTGGTTGTGTCGAGCATGGACAGCGAGCCGGACATTGGCGGAATCGGCGCTCCGGTCACCGCCACTTGCGCTTGATACAAACCGCCATATCCGTACGATTGCGACGAAATGATTCGCGTCGCGGTGGATACGGCGCCGGAAGCGACATCAACCCGTTGGGCGCTGGATGCACTCACACCGTAGGTGCTCGTTCCCTGGAACACCGCTTGGATCTTATGGCTCCCGTAGGCGAGGGGTATTCGCAGTGTCGCGGTGCCCGTTCTTGTTACCCAAACCTTCGCGAGAAGAGAGCCCTCCTCGCAGAAGGTTGCGTTCTCCATGTCGCAGAATTTAACTTGCCCCGAAGAGACAGGGCTTCCGCCTGCTGTGACCGTCGCGCTGAACGTCAAGATCGTGCGCTCGGACACCGATGTGCCCGGCGCAATACCGAGCGTGGTCGTGGTCGGCGTTTTGGCCGCCCAAACAGAGGCAGAAAGAAAACAGCTGCAGAGGAGACCTGACAAACGGAGAGCTAGGCGAGACGAGGAAAAACGGACAGAGAACGATTGCGCGAACATATGGCTCCAAACGGGGGAGGACGACCATTTCAAGTCGCCGGCCCACGGGCAAAGCGGAGGCGGCTTAGCCGCGCACTTCGGGGCTCCATATGCCCATGACTGATATAAAAATTTGGCCTAGTAAAAGTTTAGGAGCGGGATGGCACAAACCCGTGTGATGTCTGTCACTTATGCGAGTGAGCGAGGCACAAGAAAGGAATTTGCTGAGGGGCGATTCAAGAGTGAAATGGTAGGCCCGAATGGACTCGAACCATCGACCTCTTCCGTGTCAAGGAAGCGCTCTAACCAGACTGAGCTACGGGCCTACGAGGTAGGTTCCTTATTAGTTTAATGCCTGCTGCCGTTCTCGGCAAACCGGATGGCAGTCCGCCCGTATCAACGTTCGCGATCTTTCATCCGCAAGCATGCAGTGATCTCATATCATTCCACTATGAGTGGGAACGGATTTATCGCCAATTCGCGGATTCTGCTGCTGAAGTTCTCGAAGTTTCTTCAGCGTCCTGCAATTTGTGCGTCGTGCGTGCTGATCTTAGCTACGTGGACCCCGGCAATTGGACAGACGACAATCCCGCCCGGAAACGTGCTGCCGATCAGCCTGAACCAAACGACGAAGGCAGACCATACCCACCCTGGCGCTGCGATCAGTGGTCGCCTGATGCAGGACGTTCCTCTCCCCGCCGGCGCCAAAATCCGTGAAGGAGCAACCGTCTCTGGGACGGTGGTGCAGGCATCGCCAGATGGTAAACAGATCACCTTGCGCTTCGATAGCCTCGACGACCACGGTACAAAGCAGCCGATACTGAGCGGATTTCGCGCTCACGCTTCCTACATGGCGGTTTCACAGGTGTTCATTCCACCGTCCGGGCTCGACCGCTCCACCCCATATAGCACTGCAACCCTCATCCTTATCGGCGGCGATGTCTCATACCGCGGCGGTGGCCCCGTGACTCACGGCAACGATCCCGTCGGCAAGCCAGTGGGAGAGGGCGTGCTCGTGAAGGTTCTTCCGAACCCGGATCGGGGCTGCGATACACCTTATGATCGCAACGACACCGAGCAGGCGCTGTGGGCATTCTCGTCCGACGCTTGCGGCATGTACGGTTATATTCATCGCAAGATGGTGGATCGCGGGCTCCTCAACGGCTCGGGTCAATTCACGCTTGCCACCGCCAAGGGAAAGATAAAATTGCAAAAGGGCGACGGTATGCTGCTCATTGTCATCTCTCCAACTCGCTGAGTGTTACAACCGTGTGACAGGCTGCCGCTGTTGACTTTCTGAGTTCTAAGTCGGAATGCAACATGCTTTTCACTAGCCTGTGAATCCTCGTTAATACAATTCGGCAACTATCTAAGTATGCAGGCACCAGCGTGCGACACGTTGCTCCTGTCGGATGTGCATCTCGGTTCGGACATCAGCCGCGCCCGAGAAGCCCTCGCAGTTCTTGATTCCTGTTCGTATCGCAGGCTCATTCTTCTCGGCGACATCTTTTCCGACCTGAACTTTGCGCGCCTCAATGGCGACCACTGGAAATTCCTCTCCCAAATCCGCAAGCTCTCGAACCGGAAGCGGCGGATCGAAGTGGTTTGGGTAGAGGGAAATCACGACCAGGGTCTCTCCAAAGTCATGTCGCACCTGGTCGGCATCCCGGTTTATCAGCGCTACGTTTGGGAATTTCAGGGCAAACGCCATCTCGCAATTCACGGACACCAGTTCGACCGCTTCGTCGCCAATAATGCATTCATAAGCCGGGTTGGAGAGCTTCTTTTCGCGCAAATCCAGAAGCTCGATCATCGGAAGAAGACGTTCTCTCGCTATCTTGATCGCATCAACACACGATGGCTGCGGCTGGAATCGAAGGTCGCTGCCGGCGCCTTGGCGTACGCGAAATCCGGCCACATTGACCGCATCTTCTGCGGACACACCCACGCTACCGCCCAGATCGAGCGCGACGGCGTGGAGTACTTCAACACCGGATGCTGGATTGACGCGCGGCCCAGCTACATCACTATCGGCGAGGAAGGAGTCACCATCCGTGAATACGACGGCGGAGCTTACCATTGTTATCCCAGCGAAGAACGAGAGCCGGAACCTGCCGGGTCTCTTGACCTCTTTGAGCAGGCAGGATTATCCGCAGTTGGCGCGTACCAAAGTATTCGTTGCTGACGCCAGCTCAACTGACGGAACTCCCGAAATTGCTCGATCATTCGACGCTTATCTAAATGTCGAAGTAATTGCCGGCGGCCTGCCTTCGGTCGGTCGAAATGCAGGGGCAAAACTTGCCACGACCCGCTATGCGTTGTTTATTGACGCCGACATTGAGCTCGAAGATCCGACGCTGCTTCGTCGTGCGACGGAAACGATGCGGCGCCGAAACCTGCATTGCCTCACGACCAATATCTGGTGCTCGAACGGCCGGTTGAGCGACCATGCGCTGTATATCGGCAACAACCTCGTGCAATATTTCGCCTCGTGGACGAAGCCCTTCGCCACCGGAATGTTCATGCTCTTCGAGCGCGCAAAGTTCAACGAGCTTGGAGGGTTCAATGAGAAGGCCCTGTACGCGGAAGATTACCTGCTGACCAAACAGGTTTCTCCGCGCCGCTTCGGTATCGTGCGCGGATCGGTTTCAACAACGAACCGTCGCTTTCAGAAAATGGGCCATCTCAAGATCGTGCGCATGTTCCTGAAAACGGCGCTGAACAGCTGGAATGAAAGCTACTTCCTCCGCGATCATCAGTACTGGAAGGAAGCCTAAGCTAAGGCGCGACGCTGCTTCCGTTCTTCGTGGCGGGTAGTTTGCCAAAGTGCTCGAGGGTTGCATCGCTGATCGCGTTCTGTGTCACGATGTCGCGATACAAACGCGCACTCAGGCGGGGTGAGCGTTTCTGCGTGCGCGGATCCACTTCGAACAATCCGAAACGCAGCTTCCATCCTTCGTTCCACTCGAAGTTGTCCACCAGGCTCCAGTGGAAGTAGCCGCGAATGTCGTAGCCCCGCTGGATCAGGTCGCTGATGTTCTGCAGCGTCTTCACGATCACCCACGGCCGAATCCGATCGGTGCGGTCGGGCACTCCGTTTTCCAGGATGTAGATCGGCTTCTTCAGCTCCGAGTAGACTTCCACCGCGGGAATGACACCGTCGGGGAAGGCTTCGCCGTAAGGCAGTTCCACGCCGTGGTCACCCTGCGGAACGTCGGGAGGAACAAAGATTCCGCCTGCCTTGTCCTGCGCTTTTGGCCAGCGCACATGCAGCCGGTTGTAGATATTCAATCCGATGAAATCGATCTTCCCTACGGCCTCCGGTACGCGCCCTGCGAGCACCGACATCGTTCCCGGCATCGAACCGGTCTTCAGGAAAGACAGTGTCGACCGGTTGAAGGCAGCATCGTAAACCCGCGCCAGCATGCGGTCCGATAGGGAAGCGGTCGCGGCGCGGAACACCACGTAATTCACTGCGATCCCAACCCCTGCGTCGGATTGCAGCCGGTGGATCGTGTCGTAAGCGAGCGCATGCGCGCGATGCGCGCCGATCAGTGCGGCCATGCCAGCTTGGAGGTCGTTGATTCGGCCGGGAGGAAACTCTCCGAACATGTAGCCGAAGGCCGCATAGACGTTCGGCTCATTGAAGGTCACCCAATCCGTGCAGAGGTCGCCGAATTCGGTTATCACTCTTTCGGCGAAGTAGTTAAAGAGCTTTGGCCCTTCCTTCGAGGTGAACGCGCCCTTGTACTCGAACCAGAGCGGATGCGTGAAGTGGTGCAGGGAAGTGAAGATCCGCATTCCGCGCGAGCGGACCGCCTTGAAGATCTCGCGGTATCGACGGGCAGCGGCTTTGTCCCACTTGCCCGGCTTAGGTTCCAGGCGGCTCCATTCCAGCGAAAGGCGCATCACGTTCAATCCGAGGTCGTGTGCCCGATCCAGATCTTCTTCTGCTTCGTGCCACCAGTTGCAGGCGAAGCCGCACTTGTCTCCGGAGCGGATGCGACCGCGCGCTTCCCACTCGTGCCACTGATTGTGCACGTTGCCGCCCTCGAATTGGTGCGCCGATGTCGAGACACCCCACTGGAAGCCTGGCGGGAAGGAAACCATACCTTCATCTTCTCTGAGAACAACAGATGAATGAAATGGCGATGAACGGTTTCAGCGGGAATTTCACGGAATTTTCAACGAGAAGCAGGCTTCTTCGGACATAAAAAACGCCGCTCCTAAGAGCGGCGTTCCGTTGCTGACGCGTTGAATTTAGTGATGTCCACCGTGCGAGCCGCCACCACCACCGCTGCTGTGACCGCCGCCACCGCTGCTGGCGTGACCACCACCACCCCCGTAGCTGCCGCCACCGTGGTACGACGGTGCCGAAGCGTGGCCACCACCGTAGCTCGGTGAGCTGTAGTGGGGCGCGCTTGGCGCACTGTAATGCGGTGCACTGTAATGCTGCTGGGCACTGGGTGCACCGTTGTGCGGTGCGCTGTAGCTCGGCGCACGGCCGTAGCCCTGGCTCGGGCTGTACGAACGCCCGTAGCTGGGACTTGGGCTGTAGCTGCGCCCGTAGTTCGGGCTGTTATAGCTGCGGCTCGGAGGCGCCGCGTAGCTGCGCGACGACTGCTGCGCCGGGCCGTTCATCCGCGGCACATTGTGTGACTGGCTCGAGTGTGACTGGCTCGGCGGAGCAGAGTAGCTCTGTCCCGGCCTTGCGTAGGTGCCTCCCGGACGCGAATTCGTGGTCGCTGCCGGTGCGTTCTGCATCTGCCGGCCAGAACTTGCCGGCGGACGCGGAACGTAGTGGCTGTTGTTGGACGAGCCTGGAGTAGCGCTCGGCGGATGCGGTACGTTGCGCGTCATCGGCGCAGGTGCATGGCCGTTGTTCGCGACTACACCGTTGCGGCCGTTGTTCAAGCCGGCGCTCGGGCGTGTCGTGTTAATGCCGCCGTTGGCGCGTACATTCACCGCATTGCCATTCTGCCCACGTGCCGGCGGCGCAAGGTGCGAGTACGTCGGTCGGTTCGCAGTACGCGCCGGAGGTGCAACGGACGCGCGGGTCTGGCCGCCGATGCGGCTCTGTGCCGTCGGACGCAGCTCGTTTCCGAGGCTGCGATTGTTGACCGGGTGCTGCAACATTGCGGTCCGCTGCTGCGCGGTCACATTCATCCGGTTATTGCGAATGTTCATGCCGCTCGTGACAGCCTTACCATTCGCGACCACCAAGCCGTGGCGATAATTCGCCGGCTGGCCATGGTTGCCGTAGTTGTTGTGAATGTTGTTGATGTTGGTGATGTGCGTATTCGTCACATTCACGTGATTGAAGTACGAATGTCCGTGGTGGTACCAAGGATGATAGGCCTCACCCCACCCCAGCGGGCACCAACCCCAGCCGCCGCCGAAGCCTATGCCGATACCGAAACCACCGCCATACCAGCCGACGAGTGCGGGAGCGTAATACGGCGCGCCCCAGTAAGCGTACGGTCCGGGCGTCCAGCCCCAGCCCCAGCCGCCCTGCACCCAACGGCCATAGTGATACGGAGCAAAGCCCCAAGGCTCGGCGCCGATCCACGTCCAGCCGTATGGCTGCTGATAGGCCCAATTGCCGTCGCTATAGGGTTGCCAGTTGTCATTCTGGTCGTTCGGGATCCAGACGTTTCCGTACTGGTCGTCCTTCTTCCAGGTGCCGTAGTCGTCGAGATCGCTCGAACCAATCACGTCAGGCGATACATATTTCGCCGACGTGGAATTCTCGTCGTGGCGATCGCGTGCGACCGCCCACTCGTCGAACTCATCTTGTCCGGGCGCGCGATCCACCGTGTACGCCATCGAAGTTCCATTCGAGAACTTCGCCTTTTCACCCTGACGCACCGCTACGGATGGTCCGTCGCCGGTGGCGTTGCCTTCGCCCTTCCAAACCGTGACGAACGAAGTGTCGCCGTTCGGGTCCACGTCAAAGCGGTAATCGCCGGGCTTCTGCACGGTGAACGCCATGTTCGGCGTGTCGATCTCGTAGGTTTCGCCGTCGTACAGGTGACGCACGCGCAAATTCAGCGTGCCCTGGTGCACCTGCAACTGCGTGGTCTTATCGGCAACATTCGCCAGCGTGACGCTGGTTTCCGCGCCCATGCGGAACGTGCCGGTACCGACGTTCAATTCGGCTTTCGAATTCTGGTCGGTCCAAACGTTATCGCCGGTGGTCATCGGGCGGTTCAGCGTTCCCGCAACCCAGTCGTTCACGCCGCCGGGCTGGATGGAAACTTGCCCGTCCATGAACTGCATACGCGCTACGCGGCGCGATGGGTCCTGCGAGTCGTCGTTGTCCTCACCGTTCGCATTCGCCTGCTGCGCGTCTGCCGGTGGCGGAGGCGCATTTTGCGACTGTGCCGATTGCGGATATCCGCCTTCCTCGGGCTGATCTGCCGAAGGTGACGAATACTTTGGTGACGGCGCGGAATACTGCGGAATGGTGTTGGAATCCGGTGTGGCGTACTGTCCGGAATCATTCTGTGCAGAATTGCTCGTCGCCGGATACTGAGAATCCGGCGGCGGTGGCGCGTCCTGCGCGAACGCGAACCCGGCGGTGACTGCTGTCGCCAGGACTGCGTTCAGAAATGCCCCCCTCATGAACCTCATGGCCTGTCCTCCCCTGAGAGACCGCCTTGCTTCGCGCACAGCGTTCCGCGGCGTACTGCCGGACGAACCCTGTGTGTACAGCTCAATGTCGTCTCTGTTTTCCCTGGAAATTATGATTTCCATAGCCAGAGATGTAAACCCCGCGTCAATCCTTTAGTTGCGCCCACTCAGACGAGGGGAAGGAGCCGGCCAAGCAGGTTTGGGGGGTGAGTGTACCCCTCCCCCATGAAAAAATGCAAAATCTTCAAAACATGAGGGTTAGCGATTGCATAGCTCGCAAAATATTCTATCCAAAGGGGTTACAGGCAAAATATTAAAAACAAAAGAGTTACTTGGCCAAATCTGAGAGACACGGTGGCTCCACTACGAATCCGTTTCGTCTGCGGATTCTTCGATCACCACGGCAGGCATTGTCCGATGAAAGGGTGAATTGTCAAAGAACAGAACTGTGATTGGGAATGCCCCAGTTAGGCATGGTAGCGGGGTGGTGTCACGAAATCTGTGACCGGGAACACGGGTGCGCGTGAGATGGGTCACCGGCAACGGTAAGTGACGCGACACATGGGGTGAGGCTTAGGAGTTGAACTCAAAATATGGTGAACGTGCGGTCTGTCCTCGAATTAAGTGTTCCAGATGCTGCGTGCAACCAACGTCTACTTCGTCGCTTGCTGCGACGCGGCCACATCTTTCATTTTGATTCCGAGGGTTCCGGCGTTGCTCGACTTCAAATCGTAAATGCCTGTGCGAAGGTGAAAATCGCCCTTGCTCGGAACATCGATCTGTTCGTGGATCTGAAGCCCCACCTTCTGCAAAGTAGCGTACGTTTGCGGATCCAGGGACATCGCCTTCCTCCCACTCACCATGTTCACGGGCTTCCCGCTGGAATCATATGCGACAAGTTTCACTTCGACGTCGCCGTGCCGAGTACCGTCCGGACCAATGTCGTACTTGAGGTCATCCGGCGCGACGGCAAAGTCAACGTCGTAGCGTGTCACTGGCCCTTTCAAGTCGCGGTTGCTCCCCGCAGGGGTAGCATCAACTGCCGGTTGCGGGCTCGACGGCAACACGCGCAGCTTATAGAGGATCTGCGCAACATCAGGCACGGCGAATCCCACCAGGGGCAGCAAAGGATCGGGTGCGGCCTCAAGTTCCGATTGCCGAACGGCCGCAGCATCCAGCGCGTAGTATCCGCGACGATAAGAGAGCTTGTGCTTTCCTTTGAGCAGCTCCACGGAGATATGCCGGTAACTCCCGTCCACCTTCGTGTTGGTCGACGTATAGCTGATCTCGTAGTAGCGCATACCGTTGTTCGTAATACGGGTCAGAACATCGTTAATCCCGTTGCTGTTGTAGAAAGCCTGACCTCCGGTGTCCTTGGCCATCTCCTCCATCGTCAGATCGTTGCCAGCCCGCTCGTCAATTCCCGCATGCAGCCCTTGCACCTGGTCCTGAACGAACCCGCCCGTGCTGTAAAACCCAATCTCTTTTGCGTTGGCTTGGTAGAGCGCGTCCACTCTCAGGCCTGCCGCCCCGACCGGATAAACTGCCACCTGCGCCGCGGTAAGAAGGTCAGCCGTCCTTTGAATTTCGCCTTGAAATCCCCGTACCACGGCGTTCGGATCCGGCAAACTGGGATCCGCCATAAAGTTGATGGGAAACGAGCCGGAGATCCAGATCACATTTTTGCGGCCCGGAAAGCTCCCGAGATAGCGGCCCAGTTGCTGCATTGCTCGCAGCGTGATCTGGACCCGCGACTCGGTGATCCGCACAACGGTTTCCTCCAGCATCTGCTTCACTGCGAGCGCCGGGTTGACCGCCTCCTTGGCCAAGTTCTGCATCGGTGCGCTCGGTGCGAGGGCGACCATTGCTCCCAGCCGCTCGTAAGCGTCCTTTTCCACTTGGGACTGGAGTAACGGCGACTGATGGGGACCAGCGACCGCAGGGTCATTCAGCGCCGCCAACAATACCGAAGAATCGGTCGTGAATTCCTGAAGCATCCGCAGTTGCGACGTCAACGTAAAAATCGCGATGTGTGCGCCCGGCGGAATCGTCTTCAAGTACTTGATCATCTGCGAACGACTGAAGGACTGGTCTTGCGTCTGCGTGTTCAGCGCGTCCACGAGCAGCACATTCACCGTATCGGCCTTCAGCAGCGCAGGAAAGTTTGTAAACACCCCGGGCGGCATCGGGGGCAGTTTGACCTCAGTCGGCGGTACGCCCGTATGCTCCTCGAACGAGGAAATGGTCTGCGGCTTGCCGTCTTCCGTCACCCGAAAGTCCTGCTTGTGCAAGCCGAGAACTGGCTCCCCCTTCCCGCCAATTACGACCACGTCCACCAGCACGGCACGCACTTTGGATTCGAACGTGGGCGCAGGGCTCGCATTGGGCGCAGCAGTTTGGGAATAAGCGAAAGGAATGACGAGGAGGGAACTAAACCAAACGAGACATCGGTGGGACATACGTCCTCTTAATCAGAACGCTATCACGTTTGGCTTGAGATTTGGCGGATGTCACGGCTCTGCTTGCATCACAATTTCTCTTTCCATTTTCCTTCACGAGACCGCTTGGGTGCCCCGGGTCTCGCTTGGGAAACATGAAAACAAAACCTACTCGGTTTTGTAGGATGACAGATGGGATCGCACGACTAGGGCTGCAAGCGCAATGAATCCATAAAAAAATGCGTTCGCAATGATTAGGAGGGCGATCGGTTCGCCACCGTGGAGGCCACCGTACACCGATACTGCTGCACGTGCTCCCGGCGTGAGCAGGACTTCAGCAACTGAGCTCGCGCTCTTGATCGTGGACGCGAGCATGAGGACAAATGTCGTTAGAACTCCACATGCGGTGGCAGTTACGAACTGACGCGTTGAGGGCATAGTTTTCGTCCCCGATTCTACCGTTGCTGTGGCGATAGGGATGGTTCGACTGCGAATCCGCATCGGTATGCGGATTCTTCGCTCACCATGACAGAGGTACGTGTGTGCTCTTAGGGCCGCGCTGCTCGCGCGCCCTTCCACAGCGCCCTGGCCGCGAGGATCGTCGAGAAAGCTGAGGTTCCACCGAGTGCGAGGAGTGTCCAAACCCAGAGGAAGACTCCGCTGGAGTTGGCGACTCTGGGGCCGACGAGCCCCGCCCCACGCAGGTGGAGCACGAGCGCAAAGAGTCCTGAGAGTCCTCCGAGCAGCATGATGATGCAGCCCGATCTGCGATCGCCGACGACCAGCGTTCCATACAGCCATACGACCAAAATAAGAATGCCGAACAGGGCCGATAGATCGCCCGGCGCCATCTTGAAAACGATGTCGTAGGCCCAGTGAAATGAGAAGAACAGGATGGCGAGCAGAGAGCTGATGGTTAATGTCTTGTCATTCATCGGAATCCCCTTGGTGCGGTTTTGTTCGGGAAACAAGACTCTGGCCGAATGTTGCTCTAGAATTATGGGCAATCCTGACACGTTAGAGGGCTTCCATGTCCACGGCATATACCAACATCAGACCGGCGCTTGACGCTTCGGAAGCGATGACGCTGCCGCAGCAGTATTACACCGATCCGGCACATTTTCAGCGCGAGATGGAGGCCATTCACTTCGACATGTGGTTGTGCGCCGGACGCACCAACCAGATTCCGAATGCCGGCGACTACTTCACGCGCCGCGTGGCCAATGCCAGCGTGATCATTGTGCGCGACGAACAGGGCGGCATTCGCGCCTTCCACAACGTCTGCCGGCATCGTGGTACCCAGCTGTGTAAACAGGAGTCAGGCAGCTTCAGCGGGAGCATCCAGTGCGGCTACCATGCCTGGACTTACAAGCTGGATGGCGGGCTGCTGCGCGCCCCACACATGGAAAAAGTTGAGGGCTTCTGCGAGGCCGATTATCCGCTCAACCACGTGGCTGCGGAGGTTTGGGATGGGCATATCTTCATCAATCTCTCGGCGCATCCGATACCGTTCTCGGAGCACCTGGCCGGGCTCGACCAGAAGTTTCGTCCGTGGCGGATGGAAGAATTGCAGATGGTGGAGCGGCGCGTCTATCACCTGAAGGCCAATTGGAAGCTGGTCATCCAGAACTACTCGGAATGCCTGCACTGCCCGATTGTTCATCCGCTGTTGCAGAAGCAGTCGCATTACATGAGTGGCGATAACGAACCGCCGCAACCTACCTACCTGGGCGGACGCATGGACCTCCGCGATGGCGTCAAGAGCTTAACGATGGATGGCAATTCCATCCGCTGTGCGCTGCCGGGTTTGAGCAGCGCTGACGAGCGGCATGTCTATTACTACTGCCTGCTGCCGAACTTCTTTTTGAACCTGCATCCGGATTACATGCTGACCTTCACCATGTGGCCGAAGGCCGCGGACCAGACGGAGATCGTCTGCGAATGGCATTTCCACCCGGATGAGATTGCCAAGCCGGGTTTCAACCCCAACGATGCGATTGAATTCTGGGACATCACCAACAAGCAGGACTGGGAACTCTCCGACCTGGCACAGGCAGGCATCTCATCTAAGGGCTATCAGCCTGGACCGTATTCCAACCGTGAAGAATTGCTGCTGGCGCTGGACCGCTTTGTGCTGGAACGGACTCAGGGAAGGAAATGAATAGGGCGTAGTCGCGCGCACGACTGTTGTTCTAGCGTGATCTGGCCTTGCCGGTGACAAAGATCGCGACAAGCATCACGATTACGAGGGCCGCGGCCAAGACATTCTCATATGTCGTGTCGAAAAAGATGGGCAAGTGCGCGCGTTTCTTTTGGACGATCCCATACACCTGAATGCCGATCAGCAGCAGGCACAATCCAGCCAATAGCACCTTGACCGTTCGCGACTTCGCTAGCTTGGCGAGCCATTGAGGCGTATCGTTTTCCATCTATTTGTGAGAATCAGCGGCAGCAGGTTGAATGACAGACTACGAGCCTGCGGAGATTATTCGGACTGTTCGATCTTTGCTGTGGCGGCGTGTTTCTTGGATTTGATGAAGGCGATCACGGAGGTAATCGGCTCGTCGACAGCCCATTCCGGATAGAGGAAGGGGCCGGTCTGGCCGTAGCGATCGTCCTCGCAGCGCATGCTGCTGGGGGCACGGTTGCAGTCGGCTTCTTCCTGCGCGGTTCGGCACTCTTTCATGGTGTGTCCGGCGGCCGGAACGATCACCACCGCTCCCGGATTCTCTTTCAATTGACGGTAATAATCGCGCCACATCGTGGGAGTATTCGGCGAGAACCGGAAGCCGTACTTGTGCGCCCAATTGACCAGATATTGGCTGCGCTGCAGCCGGGTGGAAACGTCGATATTCACGCCGCGATCGTAGGGAAGCTGGACCGGCGGAACCCGGTTGAAGTCGTTGGGATTATCGAGGTGGTCGGTGCGGATCAGGATGCGCTTTGAGCCAGACTGCGCATTGCGAGCTACGACCGGCGTATGGTCGCGCCAGGCGATCCAGCCGTACTCGAGTGCCTCGCAGGCCGGGCGGTTGGTGTTGTGATGTATGAAAACATCCACCTTCGCGTCCCATCCGGTCCAATCGGCCGGCATCGAAGTGGGATCGTTGTCGAAGTAGTCCGGACGCGGCTCATAATAGCCCGCTTCGGCGGCAGCTTTGTGGTTGGTCACAAGATACCAACCGCCCGCCACCAGCGCGATCACGACGATAATTGTGACCAAATCGGACGACTTCATAGATCTCCGGAGTGCGTGCGTCGAGAATAACCGATGGTTTTATCGGCGAGAAGTTACTAACGTTTCACCCCTCCGAACGGAAGTGCTATAACCCGGTACAGGGGAAAGCCGGTTTCGCTTGTCTGGAACTCGCTCGCGTTACATTTATTACTTTAGCAACCCAGCATATATTGTTACCACGCCAATCGTCGTCCAATTCTCATGCTGAAATCGGCAAGAAATATCGCCCTAGTTTTCCTGCTGCTGCTGATTCTTGCGGCGGTCGTTGGCTACTTCCAGACCTCCCCGACCGACGCCCTGGCGCCGAAGAAGCCGGGTCGCGTCCCTGATCAGCCCCAGATTGTGGACCAGAGCCCATTGCAGGCGGCCCGCGTCTGCGCACGTACCGCGACCACCTCAGACGAAGTGGATTACGCCACGGAATCGATACGCCTCGCGGACCGTTCTGTTGACCTGGCGTTCTCGATGGCGCTGCGCGATGCCGACCTTAATCCGCCACCGGAGAGCCCCGAAGTCAAGAAGATCGACGCCCGCATTACCAAGCTCGACGCCCAGCTCGCGACCGACAAGGAGATCGTAAAGGGCTTCAGCGACATGCTGGCGAAGCCCGACAATGGCGCCGACCAGGACGAAATCGCCGAGCAGGTCGAAACCGCAAAAGCCCAGCAAGCGGTCACGGAGGATGAACTCGACGAAGCCAAGCAGGCGCTGCTACGTGCCGGCGGCGATCGCCAGACCCGTATTCAACAAATGCGCGACGAGTACCAAGCCGTGCAACAGGACAATGCGGGCGTACCCGACGCAGCGAAGAACGCTTCCTTCTCCGTGCCGGGGAACCTTATCGGTCAAGTTTCGAGTTGGCGGAGCCTACAGGACCGCCTGACGAAGCTTCGGGAGGCCCAGGACCGTGCTCTCGGACGGGTCCAGGACCTCACTCGCAAACACGATCAGCTTCAGCAGCAGATTTCACAAGCACCAACCTCTCTTGGTTCCCACACGGAAGCTCTGGCCACGTTGAAACGGCAGGCAATCGAGCGCCAGATGCTCGCCGACTACAACAAGCGTATCGAGGCCGAACAAAAGCTCGCGCAGGAGTTCGGCGACTGGGGCGGCCTGATTCTGAGTTACCGGCAGCGCGCGACGCATGCGCTGGTACTTTCGCTGATTTGGATCCTGCTGATTGTGTTGGCTGTCGTCTTTGCCGAAGGGCTGGTGACGCACTTCTATCACGAGTCAGACCGTCGCAAGGCCGGCACCATGCAGATGGCGCTGCGCTTCACCCTGCAAGTGGGCGGAGCGCTGCTGATACTGCTTGTGATCTTCGGGCCACCGAGCCAGCTTTCGACCGTGATTGCCCTCGCCGGCGCCGGGCTGACTGTAGTGATGAAGGACTTTATCGTCGCCTTCTTCGGATGGTTCGTGCTGATGGGGCGCAACGGTATTCGCGTCGGCGATTGGGTGGAGATTAACGGCATCGGCGGCGAAGTTGTGGAGATCGGTATTCTTCGCACCGTCATTCTTGAAACCGGCAACTGGAGCGATCCGGGCCATCCGACGGGACGAAAAGTCGCCTTCGTGAACAGCTTCGCCATCGAAGGCCATTACTTCAACTTCTCCACCACCGGCCAGTGGCTGTGGGACGAGATGCAATTGCTGGTGCCTGCGGATAAAGACCCGTACCGGGTCTCGGAAGATGTTCGCAACATCGTCTCGGAAGCAACCGCTCCTGACGTGGCCATGGCGCAACAGGAGTGGGAACGCGCCACTCGCGGCGCTGGCGGCCTAAAGGCATTTTCAGCGGCGCCTGCAATCGATATCCGCTCCACCGGTTCCGGCGTGAGCATCGTAATCCGCTACATCACTCGCGCCAACGTCCGTTATGAACTGAGAACAAAACTCAACCACGCCATCGTGGAGTTGTTCCACGGTCACGCTGAGGTGACGAAACCGTGATCTATTCGTTGCTGCGCGGAATCTTCGTGACCATCGGCATCACTCCGCCAAAGCCGGAGCGAGCGCGGGGAGTTGCGATCGTTTTCTTCGGAATCTGCGCGCTGGTGTTCGTTGGGATGGTGATGTTGGGTGTACTGCTATTGAAGCAAATGTAGCTACGCTGGCGTTTTGGAGAAGTAATCTCTCGCGGGCTGCCGGACCAATATCCATATGACGACCGTGAGCAGAACCGCGTGCATCGCTGCCTGCTCCCACGAATTGAATAAGCTGATCACGACGTGGATGGCCATCCATGCGATCGTCAGCCATCGCGACCAATTCTGGCCGCGTAGCATGGCGATCCCCGCCACGACTGCCAGCAGTCGCACCGCTGAAACCCATACGATTTGCCAGTGCTCGGCGCTTGGCGTCTTCCATTCGGGAGCGTGATAGATCAGGCCGGCGCATCCTGCCGCGATGTAAACCCAGCTCACGATGGTGATTGAAATCGGCCGCTTCTTCATCGCGGCCTATTCTAAACGCCACTTTAGGGCAATGACGCGGATACGCTTGTCCGGAATTTCCGCGTGCCGCATTTGACTCTTTGCGACCATACGCGCACCATATTTGGCGCGAGATTCGGACGACTCTTTCCGTACTGCCAAGGAGGGCTCACGTGTCCGCACCCAAGAAAATCGCTCTGACACTTATTGCCGCAGCCTCCTGTCTCCTTGCCGGCTGTGCCAAGCATGACAACGACGAGAAGTACATCCTGGTAACGGTCAATTCGAAGGTTGAGTATTGGAAGACCGCGCAGGCGGGCCTGACCAAAGCCGCTGCGCAATACGGCGTGAAATGGGACGTCCGCGGTCCTGAAAACTATGATCCCCAAGCGGAGGTGCAGGAGTTCCGCAATGCTGCGGCACAGAAACCTTCCGGCATCCTGGTGTCCGTCGCCGATGCTTCGCTGATGCAACCGGCAATTGACGAGGCTATTAACGCAGGCATTCCCGTCCTCACCATCGATTCCGATGCCCCGAAGAGCAAGCGCCTTTACTTCATCGGTACCAACAACCGCCAAGCCGGTACGCTCGGCGCAAAACGCCTGGTCGAGAAGCTTCACGGGAAGGGCAATGTCGTCTTCTTCACCATGCCCCAACCGAACCTCGACGAACGGTTAGCGGGCTATAAAGACGTTCTCTCTGACAATCCCGGTATCAAGATCGTGGAGGTCGTGAACATCAAAGGTGATTCCGGCAATGCCTTTGACCGCACCGCGCATTATGCTGGCGCCAAAGATGCTCAGAAAATCGACGCCTTCGTCTGCCTGGAGGCGACGTCGGCGAAGGATGTCGCGCTTGCGCTGAAACGCGAAAACGTAACCGACCGGCTGGTAATTGCAATGGACGTTGATCCCGCTACACTCGACCTCATTAAGTCAGGCGTGGTGGATGCGACCATTGCGCAGAAGCCCTACACCATGGCGTTTTATGGACTGAAGGCCCTCGATGAGATACATCACGGAAAGCCAGATCTCACCAAGGACTACTCGTTCGACTCGTTCTCGCCATTCCCAGCGTTTGTCGATACCGGCACCTCAGTTGTTGACAAGACAAACGTGGATCTCTATCTGCAAGCGCGAGCTGCGAACGCAAAATAAGCGATTCCTCTTAGAAAAAGTCCCGGAGCGTCTCCCGTTTCGGGACTTTTGGGTACCATCCACCGCCGTTTGTGGCATACCCCTACCTGCCTGCCTCCCCTAAAATTTGATCAATCGCCCTGAGTAAACATTCGACAGACCTAACTCTCTGGCCCAAAGGCAGCGAATAGCTTGGTTTTTTCCGACGACAAATTGACAGCGACCAGCCGCAAAGAGGCACGAATCTCTGCGATCGTGCCGGTGCGTATTTACGGTATGGACGCCAACGGCAAACCTTTTGGCGCGAACGTCGCGACGCTGAACATCTCGCGCAATGGCGTACTCCTCTCCAATGTTGACGTGGCGCTGAATAGCGGAGACGTGGTTGGCATCCAGAAGGGAATCGCTAAGGCGAAGTATCGCGTGAAGTGGTTCGGCCAGAAAGGCACGCCCACCCAGGGACAAGTGGGTCTGGAGTGCATGGAACCGGCACGCAACATCTTTGCCATTGAGGAACCAGCGGTCGTCATCGACGCGAATGAACAAGCGGGCGTAAAGCGCCGTCGAGGCGGTAGCGGCGGTGGCGAAAAGAACGAGCGGCGTGCGGCCGCGCGCTACAAGTGCGATATGGGAGTGCAGGTACGCATGGAAGGTTCCGAGATGAACCTGTGGTCGCGTTGTACCGACGTCAGCGACGGGGGCTGCTACGTGGAGTCGCGCTCTCCGATCAAGGTCGGCAGCAAACTGAACGTCACGTTTTTGTTCAGCCCGATAACCTGACCATCCCGGCGATGGTTCGCACGTCGTTCCCTGGAATGGGGATCGGACTGCAGTTCCAGTTTCCGTCGAGCGTTGAGGCCGATCGCATGCGCGAGTTTGTCGGCGAGCGGTTTAGCCACCAGGCAAAGACGGCAGCGGCCTCTGGGCGGATCATGCCGGTTGCACCTGCGCCGACTCGAATCAGCGCCGCCATCCACGCACCTGTCGTGGTTCCACCGACTTATCCGGAACTCGAGCGGCTTCAGGAGTACGTGGAAGCTACGTTCTCATGGGCAGACACGGCAGGCTTGAGAGATTCCGACCGCACCGAACTGGAAGAGCTTGCGCTCTCGTTGCGCCGTGAATTGCGCGGGCTTCGTTCGGAAATCGAAGAACGGCAATCGCGGAACCGAGACCGCGAAAACCTACCGAAATTCGCGGGTTAACAAAAATGGCGCGGCCGGAGCCGCGCCACCCTCTCACGCAGAGATTACTGACGGTTCGCGGTTTGATCGAGGAACGAGTCGTAGTCCTTCTTCATCTTCGCAAGCCCATCCATCGGCAGATAAACCATGTGACCCGCCGCATACCGCGCGTACGAAATATTCTTGCGGTACTGCTGCGTCAGGTCGAGATGATTCATGGTGTAGTTCGCCGCGAAATACGGCGTGGCGAGGTCGTAATCGCCCTCCATCACCAACACCTTCAAGTACGGGTCCTTCACCATCGCTGCACGTAATGCGGTCGCAGTGTCGGGATAGCCTTCAATTGCGGATCCCCACTCCCACTGGAACGGTCCACCACCGCGCTGCCCGGGCTCGGTTGCGCCCGCCATGTCGCGTGCCGATACGTAGTAAGGCATGTCGGTTTTGTAGCCCAGGTCATTCCGCAGATAGTTGTTAAACGTCGCGGTGAACGGTGGATCGGTTGCCGAGCCCGTCGGATCGTAGAACGGCGTATCCATCAGGCCGTTTGGATCCGGTCCGGTATAGCGGCCGTCGAGGCGTCCGACGCGCAGCTTTTGGTCGATGAGCAAATTATGCGTGAAGCCGCGGACATCGATCCGCATGTTCGACTGCTCGATGAAGTCCTTCTTGAGTCCCGTGTATTTCGCGAGCTGCTCAACGATGTGCGCCCGCTGGTCGGCAGTGAGACTGTCGCCCGCTTGCAGCGCCTGCGCGTATTCACCATTCGCAAACTGCTCCACCTCAGACTTCGTCTTCTCCATGTTCTGGAGAAGCTCCGGGGCGAGCATCTTGTGGTATCCGGCGATCATGGTGTACGACGGCAGCGTGAGCTGATAGCCAAGGTCGTTGCTCTTGCTGAATTCCAACGTCTCGAAGTTCAGCACTTCCGAGAGCAAGCAAATGCCGTTGAAGGCAATGCCGCGATCCACTAAATAGCCCGAAATTCCCGCTGCGCGCGTGGTTCCATAGCTTTCGCCGAAGATGTAGAGCGGCGAAGCCCAACGTTCATTCCGCGTGATGTAGAGGCGAATGAATTCGCCAAACGCTTCGATGTCGCCCTTCACGCTCCAGAACTTCTTGCCCTTTTCCAGGTCCGCGGGGCGGCTGAAGCCGGTGCCGATGGCGTCAATCAATACCAGGTCGGTCTTTTCGAGCGGCGTGCCGGGGTTGTCGATGAGGTGATACGGCGACGGCGGCATCATGCCGTCCTGCTGCAGCGCGACGCGGCGCGGGCCGAGCGCTCCCATGTGCAGCCAAATCGACGCCGATCCCGGACCGCCATTAAACGCAAACGTGACTGGACGCTTCGTCGCATCCTGTCCATCGAGCGTGTAAGCGACGTAGAACATCAGCGCTTCGGTGGTGCCAGTGAGGTCTTTAATCGGCAACCGTCCGACCGTGGCGGTGTATCGCAGAGCCCGGCCGTTTACGTTGATTTCGTGGTGGGTCACCACCGGAGCTGTCTCCGTCATGTCCCACTTCATCGACGGCTTCTGCCCCTCACCGCGTGGTTGTTGCGGAGCGTCTTCCTGCCGTCGTTCTTCGCGCTGAGCGCGCGGTTCTTCCGGCGCGTTCGCCGGTCGGTTTGCGATGTTTTCGCTGGGCGAACTCTTTTCAACTTGAGGTTTCGGAGGATTCTTCTGCTGTGCCCCTGCGGTTGCGCCCAAAATCGCGCAGCACAGTAGGGCGTTCAGCCAGGATTGCTTCATGGAGGAACTCCTGTATCGGGATGCGAGACGGCCCCAGACCGTCCCTGTAGGAATCGCTGACGATTGTAAATCCGCAACGCCGTAATCATGGGACTTCGCCGGGGATTTACCCTCCTTTACATCCGGCTGTCCCGGTTTAGAGACTGCGAATCAATGGCATGCAGAGAAAACAGGTGCGCTTCGAGGGCGCACTCGGTAGGATGGGTGCGAAGATCTTAAGGCAATGAAGAAGCTCAACATCGTCCTCTCCCTCACTACCCGAGACAATGACTACCAGATCGAGCAGGCAACCGCCGCCCAGGAAGCTGCTCGCCGGCTCGGCGCCGAACTCTTGATCCTTGACGCACAAAACGATCCTTCGAACCAGAGCCAGCAGATCCTGAAATGTGTTCAGGCGCCTGTCGAGCATCGTCCGGATGCCGTCATTTTCGAACCCGTCGGCACAGCCCTCGCGCAGGTTGCGCGGGCCTCAGCCCAGGCTGGCATCGGATGGGTCGTACTCAATCGCGAAGTGGACTATCTCAGCGATCTGCGTCGCTCGTTCCAGGTCCCGTCGTTCGCGATCAGCACGAATCACGAAGATGTGGGCCGCATCCAGGGTCGCCAGATGGCGGCGCTCCTGCCGCAAGGTGGCACCGCGCTTTATATCCAGGGACCGTCGGGAAGCGATGCGGCGCAACAACGCACCAACGGCATGATGGAAACCAAGCCGGCCAACATCCAGATCCGCGCTATGAAGGCGCAGTGGACCGAGCAGAGCGCAACGCAGGCGGTCAATTCGTGGCTCCGTCTCGCCATCGCCAAGGACCTCGGCATTGGGCTCGTCGCCGCGCAGGATGACTCCATGGCACTCGGCGCCCGCAAGGCCTTCGAAGAACATTCCAACCGCGATAATTGGCTCAGTTTGCCGTATATCGGGTGCGACGGAATGCCGAACACTGGCCAGGCTTGGGTCCGACGCGGGCTCCTCGCCGCTACCGTTGTCATTCCGCCGAATGCAGGCCAGGCAATCGAAATGCTCGCCAAAGCGATTGACTTGAAGTCGCAACCGCTCGAGCGCAGCTTCACCACGCCAACATCGTATCCGCCGCTCGGCGCGTTGATGCCGAAGCGCTAGCGCGCCGACTCAACCTTCGCCGTCAGCAACCCAACGTGATCGATTCCCGCGCTGTGCGCGAGACTGACCACTCGCGCGACTTGTTCGAACTCAACGCTTGCATCGCCTTTTACGAAAACCACGCGTTCGACACGAGGCGCGAAGATCGCCTTGAGTCGCGGTTCCAGCCCTTCCCAAGTGACACTTTCATTGTTGATTTTCAGCAAAGTATCGCCGTTCCCGGCAAGCACCTGCACCACGACGGCGTCATTCTCATGCGGCGCGGCAGGGGAATTGGGTTGCGTCGGCTGGGGGATCAAGGCCTTTAAACCCTGCGAATTCAGCGGCGTTATCACCATGTAAATAATCAGCAAGACGAGCAATACGTCGATGAGCGGCGTGACGTTCATTTCGGCTTTGGGGCTATTGGAGTTGCTTGGAAGCATTGCCATCGTTGGTCTCCTCAATTGCTTTCCATGCTTAGACACCGGGCTTGCGCGAGTTGCTCCCGAGCGCAGTTCAGGGTCGGATTTCCCATTTGGGGTACGAAGGTTAGCCATTGGACGAATGTGTGATTGCCGGGCGAGGGGCGTTCCCGTATTCTGGCCAAGTTGAAAATGAAATTGAATTTCATTTTCAATTACTACGGTGGTTAGGAATATGGCCGTGCTTCGTTCGACCCTTTCTTTTTGTGTACTCCTTCTGTTTGCGCTCTCCCTGCGCGCGCAAGAGACTTACTTCGTCACTTATTCTCATCAACTCGAGGAACCCGGAAACTTCGAGATCGAAAACAAAACCATCGGCGGGACGCCTGCCGGCGGCAATGGGTTCCTCTCCAACACGCTCGAACTCGAATATGGGGCCAAAGCCTGGTGGACGACCGAGCTCTATCTCTCCGGACAGTCCACGGTGGATGAAGCTACCGTGTTCACTGGCTGGCGCTGGGAGAACCGTTTCCGTCCCTTGATGCGTGAACACTGGATCAACCCGGTGATCTACGTCGAGTTCGAAAACGTCAACAGCGCCGACAAATCGCTGCTGGAGATCGAAGGCCATGACGGCATTGATGACGTCACCGAGCGCACGGACCGTAGCGAGCGGAAGCACGAACTCGAGACCAAGCTCATCCTGTCCAGCAATTTCAAAGGATGGAACCTCTCCGAAAACCTGATCATGACGAAGAATCTTTCCAACGAGCCGTGGGAATTCGGTTACGCCGTCGGACTCAGCCGCCCGCTGGCACTGACGGCTTCGTCGAGCCCATGCAGCTTCTGTCGCGAGCGCTTTGCGCTTGGCGGGGAAATGTATGGCGGTCTGGGAGACCGTTACTCAGCTGGCCTGCACGATACATCGCAGTACTTTGCCCCCATCGTGCAATGGGCGGTGCCAAACGGTCCCACCGTGAAGATCTCACCCACATTCGGACTCAACGACAAGAGTGTCGGCTTCATGATGCGCCTCGGCGTCAGCTATGAACTGGGACAGGTCTTCCACCGGAGCCATTAATCATGCGTTCACGAATTTTTCTTACTGCATTCTTACTGATCACTTCATTGCTTTGCTTTGCCTACGTCGGCGACGGTAAATGGCTCTCGCATGTTCCAGACAAGGACCGCGGCCGCGCCAACCCGTTCGCCACTTCGCCCGACGCGGTGCGGGCTGGTGAAAAACTCTTCCAGGAACATTGTGCCGAATGTCACGGCAAGGAAGGTGCGGGGCAGCACGGTAAACCGGCGCTCGTCTCCGCCCGGGTGCGTCGCGCAAGCGACGGAGAACTGCAATGGCTGTTGCGTAATGGCAGCCTGTGGAACGGTATGCCTTCCTGGAGCTCGCTGCCCGAGCAGCAGCGGTGGCAGATTGTCACCTACTTGCGTGAACTGCAGCGCCAGCATCCTGCATCCGATGTTGCCTGGTTAACCTACTGAATACTCTGCGGGATTCACGGGCCCTTTAATTGACGTTCACCGTCATGTAATTGCCGGCGGAAAACAATGGCACATGCCCTTTCTTCCGCTGGCTGCGCCTACGTTCAGCGCCGGAGCGCCGCACTCCGGCAGCAGAATTTCGCCTTCGAATCTGCTGGAAAAGCTGATCGGCGTCGAAGCCCTGCGGGATCCCTACGCTTTTCACCGCCACCACGCAGATGTCGTCACACCCTGGAGCAGCCGCTCCGAAGTGCTTGATCCCGCAGCCTGTTAACGCAGATTCACAGTCCAGACACAAACAAACGGAACCAAACGCCATCGATTTTCGTCTATATGTGTGACGGAGGAATTATGTTGCAGTTACAGCTCGACCCGCGATCGGGAGAGCAGACCGCCATCTTGCACTGCCAGGGCCGGATCGTCTTCCATGAGGAAGCTAAAACGTTGGCCGAGGCGGTGCGGGCGCTGATCGAAAAGCACAAGAAAGTGGTGCTCGATCTGACTCATGTTCGCGATGTGGACAGCGCCGGACTGGGTACTTTGGCCTCGCTCCACCTGTATGCGCGCGAACGCGGGCACGAATTCGTGCTGATGAACCCGGTAACGTTTGTCCGGGATTTGCTCGAATTGACCCAACTCGACCGCGAACTCAATGTTTTGAATGGTAGCCGTGCTATGGAGTTCGCCGCTTAGGCCGAACTTCATAGCCTTTCCGCGCAGTACCTACCCTTTCGACACCCCCCAAAGACTTTCAATGCGGAAGTCTTGCATCGCAGGGCGAACCGCGCCACAATCCCAGCATGGCAAAAGACAGCGGTTCACCCCGGGCCTCGTCGCCGAACGACCCTGTAGACGTTTTCGTTCCCAGCGCGCCGGTCCTCATCACCTTGAGCGCTCCGCGTGAGAAGTTCTGGGGCGCGATTATCGCTATCTCACAGGCTGGCGTCAGCGTCCGCGGCATCGGCCTCGAATCGTTCGAGGACTTCGTCCGCCAGATACGCGATGGCGATGCGGTCACCGCGTCGGCTGTCTTCTTCCCCATGCACCGCATTGAGCGGATGGAAGTGGACGAGCGCAACGGCGACATGCCTTCTATGGTGGAACGATTCAAGGTGAAGTGTGGCCACGACGCGAGCGATTTCCTGGTCGGGGATAACCGCCGGTGATCTGGCGGTTCTGGACTGTTCCCAATCAGCTCACGTTGGCGCGCCTCATCTTCGTGCCGTTCGTGATCACGAACGTGCTCGATTACAACTTCAAATGGGCCCTTGGGCTGTTCATCGCTGCCGGATTGAGCGATGGCCTCGATGGCCTGCTCGCACGCTGGCTGAAACAGCGCAGCACCCTCGGCGAATACCTCGACCCGATCGCCGACAAGCTTCTGCTGTCGTCACTGTTCCTTGTATTGTCGTTTCGGCAGATCATTCCTTGGCGATTTACGGTGGTGGTCTTCAGCCGCGACATCTGCATTCTCATGCTCTGTGCGCTGATTTACGTGACCACGCCGCTGCGCGACTTCCGTCCCAGCTTTCTCGGGAAGCTCAATACGGTTGCCCAGGTCGGTGCCCTCTTCCTGGTTCTGCTGAATGAAGTTGTGGATCGTAACTGGATTTACGTTGGGAAAGACTACCTGCTGTGGACGGTCTTCGCGCTCACTTGTCTCTCAGCCCTGCACTATCTGTACCTGGTAGGCTACCGTTTGCACCAGGTGACTTCAGCCGCGTCTAAATAGGCGGAGTCCTCCCGCTCCATCGGGGCATCTGCTATCGCGATACACTGAACCCATCCCCATGACAGAAGTCCAGAGCCGGCATCGCCTGCAAGTGATCCTCGCCTTTGGGTTGGTGTATGTGTTCTGGGGCTCCACGTATCTAGCCATCGGCATCGCCGACGACGAAAAAATCCCCGCCGCCGCCATCTGTGCCATGCGCTTCCTGATAGCGGGCACGCTCATGCTCGGCGCCTGCGCCCTGATGCGAAAGAAGATTCGCGTTTCCTGGGAGGAGTTTGGTCGTCTCGCGATGGTTGGCTTCCTGCTGCTGGTGTGCGGCAATACAGGTTTGACGTGGGCAGAGAAGTATGTAGCAACGGGCTTCGCATCGTTGATCGTCGCGATCACACCGATCTGGATCTTTTGTCTTGAGAGCTTCGTCTACAAGGGAGACAAGACTTCGGGGCGGGGAATCATCGGACTTGCGCTGGGCGTAGTGGGCACGGGCGTGCTTTTCTGGCCGAAGCTCATGAATCCCGAAATCCGCGGTGGCATGCAGTTGCTTGGTGCCGTCAGCCTGCTCGGTTCATCGTTCTGTTGGGCGAATGGTACGGTGCTTTCGCGCCGCTGGAAATCGAAGTTCACCGTGGATCCGATTACCGCGACGGCCTACGAGATGATTGTCGCGGGCACCGTGAACCTGTGCATCAGCCTTGCACTGCGCCAACACAACATTCGATGGACCCACCGCGGCGTTGGCGCAATTCTCTATCTTGTCGTCTTCGGATCGTGGGTCGGATTCACTGCTTACATCTGGCTGCTAAAGCACGTGCCGACGCCCAAGGTCGCCACCTACGCGTACGTGAACCCGATTGTCGCTGTCTTTCTCGGCTGGGCGGTGCTGCACGAGACCATCGACCGGTACATCGTCGCGGGTTCGGTCGTGATTGTGGCCGCGGTCGCGATGGTCACCATTGCGAAGGTGAAATCCGCACCCGCGGTTCAGATGGTCGAAGTGGAAACCACTGGCGATTAACTACTTCGTTGCCGTGGTTTGTTCGGGGATGTAGAACCCTTCGCGGGTTTGGATCTTCAGTTCTTTGTCCTTCGCCGCAACGGTTACACGGTGATAGCCGGCATCGGCACTGGAATGGTCCGGCGTGTACGCCAACACGTACTGGCTACGCAGTTCTTCGGCGATCTGCGCATAGATTGCTTCGACGTTCTCCTTCTTGCTGGCTTCGAACATCCGTCCGCCGGTCTTGCTCGCGATTTCGGTCAGGATCTTCTTCCCATCTAACCGAGCCTCGCGTTGCTCGCCACCGCGACCACCACCGCCGCCGGGGTATCGTCCGCCGCCACCACCCGGATAACCGCCACCTCCACCTGGGTAGCCGATCCGCGGGCCACCCATGCCGCCACGGTTACCGTGATCTCCGTTGCCCCACCGGCTTTGCTCCTGCTCTCCCTTGAAGTAAATCGCATAGACAATCGCGTCCGCGCGCTGTGCTGCCTCCACTGCGTCGGTCAGAGTTTCCTTGCTGCCGCGATCTTCGCCATCAGTAAGAACGACGATTGCCTTCCGCCCTTGCTGCTTCTGCAAGATCTCGGATGCCGCCAGGTAGATGGCGTCGTAGAGCTGCGTTCCTCCCCGCCGATGGCGTTGGCCGTCATCGCTACTGCTTTGCGATGGAGGGCCGGAAGTCTCCAACTCGCCAATGCCCCTGTGCAGCTTGTCTTTCGACGAGGTCAGGTCCGTCATCAACTCCACTTCGCGGTCGAAGTGGATAAGGAACGCCTGGTCTTTCGGTTGCGCCAGCATATCGTCGAGAAACTTCTCGCTTGCCGTTTTTTCGGCCGGCAACTCGTCGCGCACGCTGTAGCTCGTATCCACTAAAAGGCCAAGCGTCAGCGGCAGTTTGGTGTCGCGACGGAACTGGGTGATCGTCTGCGTCTTACCGTCCTGCACCAGGCTGAAGTCTTCTTTATTGAGCGTCTGGACGATCTTGCCGTGCTTGTCGCGCACCGTCACCGGCAGGGTGACTTCCTTTACCTCAACGTGAAACGACGGGGTGTCAGGCTGTGCTTCTGGCTGGCGCTCTTCTGCCGGTGGAGACGAAGTGCGTAGCGTCGGTTTGTCCTGTGCCGTCGCGATGGAGGCAAGCAGGCAAAAGCCCACCAAGGGGCAGAGAAGGATGCGGACGTTGCTCATTGTTTTATCTGACTGCCAAGCTTAAAGACCGTTGGCATCTTATCCCCGTAAAAAGATGTAAGTCACAAAAAACCGCCCAGGGAGGGCGGCGTAGGGGTCAGCGGGTTGTGTGTCCAGGAGGGCCTACTGCAATAAACCGAACGCGATTGCGGCGGTTGTAGCGTTCGCTTCACCGCCGCACGTTCGGGGTTAATGCACACAGATTAAGGCCGGCCAATTTCATGCAAATGAACGGATCATGAATACGCGGTGAATTACTTCCGCTTCCACCGCACGCCATCCTTGGTGTTCTCCAGGATGATCCCGCTCTCCATCAGCTCGGCGCGAATCGCATCCGAGCGTTTGAAATCTTTCGCTTTCCGCGCCGCCGAATGCTCGGCCACCAGCGCTTCCACTTTCTCATCGCTCAGGCCAGCAGCTTTCGCCATCTCGGCGGTCTCGGCGCTGATTTTGTCGGCTTTGCCTTCTTGGTTCGCCCAGTCGACAGCGAACTTCACTTTGCCGGAGTCGTCGTCATTGAGCACCGCGAAGATCTCGTCGAACTTTTGCAGGGCTTCCAGCAACGACGCCACATCGCCGCGCTTCACCTCGCCCGCATCGGCTGCGGCGTTCACGTCACGTACCAGGTCGAAGATCGGCGCAAGAGCTTCGGCGGTATTCAAGTCGTTGTCGAGCGCCGCTTTTATCTTCGTGATCGTTTCATTCGCCATTAGCCCGATCTTGTCGTTCGTGCCTTCGGCGAAGGGTTCTGTCTGTATTCGGCGTTTAAAGTTCCGCAAACGGTCCACAGAGATCGCGGCCTGCTTCAGCCCGTCGAACGTGAAGTTCAACTGCTTGCGGTAGGGAACCGACATCAGCAGGAACCGAATGCTCGACGGCTTGTGTCCCATCAGGATCAGATCGCGCACCGTGAAGAAGTTGCCGAGCGACTTCGACATCTTCTGGCCCTCGACGAGCAGAAAACGCGAATGCACCCAGAAATTCGCGAACTTCTTATGCGTTACTGACTCGGATTGCGCGATCTCGTTCTCATGGTGCGGGAAGACCAGGTCTTCGCCGCCAAGATGGATATCGAACGACTCGCCCAAGTACTTCATGCTCATGATCGAGCACTCAATGTGCCAGCCCGGACGTCCCGACCCAATCACCGTGTCCCACTTCGCCTCGCCCGGCTTTGGAGCCTTCCACAGGGCAAAGTCGCGGGCGTTGTCCTTCTCGTATTCGTCCACGTCCACGCGCGCGCCGTCGTTCATGCCGGCGAAATCTTTCTTCGAGAGCTTGCCGTATTCGGGGAACTTCGCAATGCGGAAATAATACGATCCGTCTTCTGTTTTGTACGCGACATCCAGGTCTTCCATCCGCTTGATGAATCGCGCCATCTCGTCGATGTGGTCGGTGGCGTTAACCAGCAACTCTGGATGCTCGATGTTCAGCGCCTCGCAGTCTTCGAGGAAGGCCTTGCGATACTTTGCCGTGTACTCCTGCACGGTTTTGCCGTCGCGCGCGGCGTTGCGGATGATCTTGTCGTCCACGTCCGTGACGTTCATCACGTGCTTGAGCTTGTAGCCGCTCTGCTTCAGGAAGCGGCGCAGCGTGTCCACCACGATAAAAGTCCGGAAATTGCCAATATGCCCGTAGTCGTACACCGTAGGCCCGCACGCATACATGCGGACTTCGTTGTCTTCCAGCGGTTGGAAGGTTTCGATCTTGCCGGACAGGGTATTGAAAAGCTCAAGCGCCATTGCGAGGGTTCCTATCGAGTGGTGAATCCTTGATTCTAGGGAAGATGAGTACCATCGGGCAACTCGCGAACGTATTGACTCGCATCCCGATTTGTCTTTTAATGCTTCGGTGCGAAGTGGATGGCAAAGGTGGGTCCTGCTGATCGTGATGTTCGCGATCTACTGGATTTTGGTCATGCCCCAGGTAGACCTTGATCCGGCGACTCCGCTCAACCTCGAGGCTTTCTTCTTCGCCGTCGTCGCGATCTCCGTCCTGTTGGGTTCGAACGATCTCTACGACCTCCCGTTCCGCAAAGTCATCCATGGACTGCTTCCATTTGCACAGGCGCCTCCCGTCGAGGTAGCTGCGTGGGTCGCTCCGCTCCGCGTTTAGATCTCGCTCCGATCGACACCAAATTCCATCGGAGGGGCAGGCCCATGAGCAGCAGAGCATTCCGGAGATCCAAACGAAAGTCGGTAGTCCTGAACATCGGGATTCATCAGAAGCACCTCTCCGTTCGCGAGACGATTCTGAGCGGTGCGGGATTCCCAGTCGTAAGCGCATCGGTAGAGGAAGCGCTGGCCGCCGCTGCGGAAAATGACGTCCGGCTGGCGATCTTCGGCCACCTCGTCCATCCGTCGGACCGTCTGAAGATCAGCATCGCACTCCGGCGCCGAAGTCCGCAGGTCCGGCTCGTGGTGATGTATGACGACTCCGCCCGCCACACTGAAGCCGCAGACGCGGTTTTGCAGATCAATGTGCCTCCTGCCGACCTCGTCCACACCGTGCAATACCTGCTTTCCGGTGGCGCAACCTCTGTCGCGGCGACCTCCGGATAGTTACCTCCGGTACTGGCGAAGCTCCGGTTTCAGGGGTGCTTTTTGGCACTAAACGGGGCTATAATCGTTGTGGAGTAAATCGATGATGGGCTATTTGGAATTCCTGAAGCGTAACGCCTGGTCGCGGCCTGTTTCAGCCCGCGCTGACGTTCGTCTCGCCCCATCGCAAGCCCGTCCCAACCTCTTCTCGGGCGACTAACTCCTCACCTACATCACTTCTGTTTGCGTGCACCAGCGGACAAACCTGTCCCGCTTCCACGCCCGGCCTCGGTCCGCCGCGCTTACCCGCGCCCAGCAACGAAGGAGAACTACCATGTCCACCGCAATTACTACTGCCGGCCCCAAGATTCGCACCAAGCTACCCGGTCCCAACGCCCAGCGCGTCCTCGAGGGCGATGCCCGCATCATTTCGCCGTCCTACACCCGTTCGTACCCGCTGGTCGCCAAGCGCGGCCATGGCGTGGTGATTGAAGACGTGGACGGCAACGAGTTCTTCGACTTCTCTTCCGGCATCGCCGTGACCTCGACCGGCCACTGCCATCCTGAAGTCGTCGCCGCCATCCAGAAGCAGGCCGGCGAACTCATTCACATGTCGGGCACGGATTTCTATTACGAGTCTATGATCACCCTCGGTGATCGCCTCTCGAAGATCGCCCCGATGAAGGGACCGCACCGGGTTTATTACGGCAACTCGGGCGCGGAGGCCATCGAATGCGCCCTGAAGCTCGCGCGCTACCATACCAAGCGCCAGCACATCATCGCTTTCTACGGCGCCTTCCACGGTCGTACCATGGGCGCCCTGTCGTTGACCGCGTCGAAGCCGCAGCAGCATCGCCGCTTCTCGCCGCTGGTTCCGGGTGTGACGCACATCCCGTATCCTAATTTGTACCGCCGTCCAGAAGGCACTGACGCGAACGAATACGCCGTTTCCGTCGCGCGCTTCCTCGAGGAGAAGGTCTTTACTACCGACATCGCTCCGGAAGAAGTCGCCGCGATTTTCGTCGAAGCCATTCAGGGTGAAGGCGGCTATTTGCCTGCGCCTCCGGCGTTCATGCAGGAACTCCGCAAGATTTGCGACAAGCACGGCATCCTGCTGGTTTGCGACGAAGTGCAGTCCGGCTGCGGTCGTACCGGCAAGTGGTGGGCGGTGGAGCACACCGGTGTTGAGCCTGACATGATCACCATCGCCAAGGGCATTGCCAGCGGTATGCCACTCAGCGTTTGCCTGACCAAGGCCGAGATCATGGACTGGGTCCCGGGTTCGCACGCTTCCACGTTCGGCGGGAATCCCGTCGCGATTGCTGCGGCACTCGCTACGCTCGATGTTCTCGAGCGCGAAGGCGTGAAGAACGCCGAGACCGTCGGCAAGCACATCATGAACCGCATTTCGAAGTGGCCCGAGAAGATGCCGCTCGTGGGCGACGTCCGTGGCCATGGCCTGATGCTCGGTGTCGAGTTCGTCAGCGACAAGAAGACCAAGCGTCCTGCGGGCGAACTGCGCGACGCGGTTGTTGACCTCGCTTTCGAAAAAGGCATTCTCTACCTCGGCGCCGGACCGAACACCCTGCGCATCGCACCGGCACTGATCGTGACCAAGGAAGAAGCCGACATCGCTCTCGACATTCTCGAAGAGTGCATCCTCAACGTCGCGGCCCTGCACGAAAAGGGCAAGAAGGCGGGCGAAGAGGTCGGTTCCTAGGTTTTCTTCGAACGCGTGCTCTTCCCGGGGCACGCATGCTTTACCCTCCGAGGCGTGGCGCAAGTCACGCCTCTTTTTTGGCGGCATCGCGTGGCCGCCCACCTGACATCCAAGTTTTTATGATCCGCAAAATGTCGTCAGGAAAATTCCGGCTCTACTCTAAGAAGAAGGACACGAAAACCGGCAAGCGCCGCAACCTCGGCACATTCTCGACGCGTGCCGCTGCTGAGAAGCACGAACGCGCGGTGCAGTTTTTCAAGCGTGCCGGTTAGTGCGCGATTACGCAGGAACGTAAGTCAACCGAATCAGGTCCTCGACGATGAGATCGCTGGCCACCAGGTGGAGAGGCGGCCGAGGGCCCGCGAAGAATGGCGTACCGCTCCCCAGCACGACGGGGCGGAGGTAGAGCCGATACTCATCGATAAGACCGGCTTCGGTCAGGCTTTGCGCCAGGATTGGCCCGCCAACGTCAATCTCACCATCCATTTCTGCCTTGAGCTTGCGTATTGCGCCTTTGAAGTCCTCCGCGATCAGCGTGGCGTTGGGGCCAACTGACTGGAGCGAGCGCGACACGACCCATTTCGGTTTGCTTCGCCACGCCGCTGCGAATTCGTGATCGTCCGTGTCCCAGTCGGGAAGGTCCTCGTCCCAATAACGCATGATCTCGTACAGGCTGCGGCCAAATATGCAGCCCGTCAGGCCACGCACGTGTTCGAGGAAGTGACGAAAGGCCTCGGGCATAGGCGGCCCCAACTTCATGTGGTCGACGTAGCCATCCAGAGACTGGTTCATTCCGAAGACAAGTTTCGCCATGCCGCAAGTCTCCTACTCAAATTCTTCTGCGCTGCACTGCGGGAGTGGCCAATCACCAGCATTCCGTTTCTCAACTCCGAGGTTCAGACTGAGACACTACCAGTCAGTTAGCTCGGATAAGCAGCAGGGTCTGGTCGTCTTCCTGTTTGCCGAAGGCGAGCGCGATCTTGCGCACCGCGGCGAATACTTCCGGTAAAGGGCGTGCTGCGTTCGATTGCACGGTGGCCTTCACCGGTTCGATACCCATCTCGTTCTTCTTGTCGTCGAAGACTTCCGTGAAGCCGTCGGTCAGCAACACCAGCAGGTCGCCGCTCTCCATCGTGATGCGCGTGCTCTGAAAACTCTGCTCCGGCAGGATTCCCAGCGGAAGATCCATGGCGGGATGCTCTACAACGTCACTCGTTGATTTTCTGTAATGCAGCAGCGGAGGATGTCCTGCGAGCGACAAACTAAAAGCGCCCGCGGAATCACAGTGCAACACGCCGGCGGTGACGAACAGGTTCGGCGTCTTCAACGGATATAAAGCACGGTGCACTGCATCGAGCATCAGGTTTGACTGGCTATCGGCAACCACGGTGGTTCTGACCGCTGTCTTAAACATTGCCATCAGCACGCCCGCTGACACGCCATGCCCGGAGACATCGGCAACGTAGGCCGTCCAACTCCCGCCTTCTACCAGGTCCACCAGGTCGCCGCCCACCTCGCCGCTTGGCACCGAGTTTCCGTACAGAGAGAAGCGTCCGATTTGCCGCTCGATGGTCGGTACCAGCCGCTGGTGGATCTCCTGCGCCAGCTTGATTTCCGCATGCGCCTGGAAGTAGCGAACGCCTTCGCGCCCGAAGAAGATGAGGAAGAAGGTGTAGCCGGCAATCAACGTTATTTTGCCGAGCAGGCTCATCCAAAAGAGCTGGACCTGGGTCTCGGAATGCGGGTCGAGCAGCAAGGCGCGCTGCCCTCCGAATCTAACGACCACCGTAAAGTACGCCACTTGTGACAGGGCGACAACGATCATCCACCACCACCGTCGCAGCACGCCCGCCCACGCGTAGAAGATCGCAAAAATGGCGCTGCCGAGCACCATCGCCACAATCTGCCATGCGGGCTGCCGCAGCGGAGTGGTCATCACATTAAGGAAGCCCAGGCAGGAAAACGTAAAAAACACCGCCGCGAAGAAGATCAAGCGCGACGGTCCCGTCAGGCTCTGCCAGAACGATGCCCGCTTCGTCGATCCGGTATTCCACTTCGCAAAAAGCTTGATGGCCGATCCTCCCCACGTGTCCCGGTATCTTACCGCACACTCGATGGGTTCACGCGTCACAGCCTTGCGCTGGGCGCGTCGGGTACTCTGGCGTCGTGCGCGTGTTCACTCAACTCGCAGTGCGTTTGCTCGACGCCATTCTTCCCGAGCCGGACGAGCCCGAACACCTCAAGACTGGCCGCCGCGGCGAAGAACTCGCCTACTTCTTCCTGCGCAAACACGGCTACACCATCGTTGCCCGCAACTTCCGCACTCCTTGGCATAAGAGCGAACTCGACATCATCGGCTGGAACGGCGGCATCCTCTGCTTCATCGAAGTGAAGACCCGCACTACCCGCGACATCGCCACCGCCGAGGCCGCCGTAGACGACACCAAGCGCAATGATCTCCGCCGCGTCGCGCGTCACTACCTGCGCCAATGCGCCGAGAACACGCCTACGCGTTTCGACATCGTCACCGTCTATCTCGACCGTCCTAAGCCGGAAATCACCATCCTCAAGAGTGCGTTCCTTTTGTCCGGTGAATGAAAAAAGGCACGGCGTTAAGCCGTGCCTGTAGTTGAGAAGACTCTCTTACCGGCGATGGAAAATCTCGTAATTCGCCTTTGGAATTCCCTTCGGAATCTGGCCGGTCTTCAACGCGGTAGCGTGCGCCGCGCCAGGAGCCGGGAAATTCGGTGGGAAGAGCGGATCGGCCGCAGCCACTGCTGACACATCCACATCGGCAACCGACGTCCCTAAGCTGGCGTTCATCGTGTCAATGAACGCATTCGCAATGATCGCGTAGCCCGTGTTCGTCGGGTGGATGCCATCCAGGCTGAACAGACCGCCGAGGAAGGCGTTGGATGCAGGGTAGCCGTTGATCGGCACGCCCGTGCATGGAAGCACCGGAATGCGGCAATCGCCGGTCGCGGCAAACACCGCGTGGATATCCACCACCGTCGCGCCCGCCGACGCAGCCTGCGCTGCAATAACAGCGTTGTAGGAATTCACGTTCGCCTGAACCTGAGCCACTTCCGTGGCCGAAAGGACCGCACCGTCACTTAACGGCGAAGGCGAGCCGCCACCCAATAGAGTCGCGACAAACGCTGGAACCTCTGTCTGCACACCCTGTTCGAGGTTGACGAAGTCGCCCGGCCCAACGCCCAGCATTGTGCTAAGCGTCACCGCGTCGAGATTTACCCCATACCCGGCGAGGATACCCTGCACTTGCGCCACCACCACCGGTGCGGGGAACAAGTAGGGCACAGACGTCACGTCCGGCACGTTCCCAACCAGGATCTTCGCAGTCGTCTTCGAACTCAGCGTGTTCATCATGCTCGTAAACTGCGTGGTGAAGTCCGCCACCGAGGTCATTACCGCTGGCGTGCCGGCGAAGTCCGCAACCAGCGCATCGTTGTTGCCGATCCAGACGAAGACCGTCGTCGGGTTCGCATCAACCACCTGCTGCAATTGCGTGTGCGTCTGTCCCGGAGGATAGGCAAGCACTACGTCAGTGATGATGTCCTCGTTCGTCGCCGGAGGCACCACCGGCGCGTAGTTGATGAGGTCAGACAAAGTGTGTCCCGGCACCGCGACGTCCGTCGGCCACATGAGCTGATTGATACGACCGCTCGAAGTACCCGGCATGGGTTGGATCACCGGCGGCGGTCCGAGGCTGACAAGTTCCAACGCCGCAGGAATTCCGGGATCAGCAATGAGTGGCTGAATAATCTGGAAGCCGCCCTGCTTTGCTACCAGTGGCGCCCAGCCGTTCACCTGGGTCTTCTGCCACAGAGAGCCGCTCTGGAAGCCCGCCGTCAGCGAGTCTCCGGCGAACATGACCACCGAGAAGGTGCTGCGCTGCTGATTGTTGTTATTGCTGCTCGAATTATCACTGCAGGCGATTAGAAAAACCAGGAGCCCGCAAATCACGAGGGTCGCGAGCACTGCAACACGCCGACGAGGGGATAGCTTGATCATAGGTCACTCTCTTGGGAATGAACGCTTCAAAGAGCCGCCTCCTGAAATGGTGCGATTTTCAGGAACTTAGAGCGTACACAACTTGCCGACAAACGGAGAGGGAGAAACCAGCGGCTTCTCCCAAAATGACATCGGATTGTGACGGTTTTGGACTACGAAAGCAAGCTGTCCACAATGCCATAGGTGGCATTTAAGGCACCGTCCAGCGCCGCCGGGTCTTTTCCGCCCGCTTCCGCCATGTCCGGACGCCCGCCCCCAGAGCCACCAACGTGCTTTGCTACCTGCGCGATGATCTTGCCGGCCTGGATCTTCGACGTCAGGTCCTTGGTCACACCCACGATCAGCGCAACCTTGCCATCCTGCACTGACCCCAACACAATCACACCGGAACCAAGCTTGCTTCGCAGGTTATCGATTAGCGTGCGCATCTGGTTGCGGTCAATGTTGTCAGCCCGCGTGGCCAACACCTTGATGCCTTTTACCTCGCGAGCGCTCTCCGTTGCCGACGACACCGCACTCGAAGCCGACTTCATCCTCGACTGCTCGAGTTCTTTGCGCAGCTTCTTAATCTCTTCTTCGCGCCGGTCAAGCTCGAACTTCAACGCCTGCGCCGGGCTGAGGCCTTCCGACGGACGTACGATCGTCGAAACCACGCCTTCGAGTTCGTGATCTTTGCGGAAGTGCCGCACCGAATTTTCGCCGGTAACGGCCTCAAGACGCCGCACGCCACTCGACACGCTGCCTTCGTGAAGCACTTTGATCAGGCCGATCTCACCGGTTGCCAGCGTATGGGTGCCGCCGCAAAGCTCGGTCGAAAAATCGCCGATCTTGATTACCCGCACCCGGTCCCCGTACTTCTCGCCGAAGAGTGCCATCGCTTTGTACTCGTTGACCGCGACGTCAATCGGCACGTTCTCGATCACTTCCACGCGATCGTTCTTGAGCACTTCCTTGTTGACGATGTCTTCAATGTCCTGCAGTTCTTCATCCGCCACTCCGGTGAAGTGCGAGAAATCAAAGCGCAGCTTCGCGGGATCCACCAGCGATCCCGCCTGCTTCACGTGCTTGCCCAATACCTCGCGCAACGCGGCATGCAGCAGATGCGTACCGGTGTGATTGCGCATGGTCGCGCGCCGGACGTCGGCATTGACGACGGCATTCAGCTTGTCGCCGACGGCGATGTTCTGCCGCGCCGTCACCTTGTGCGCACGAACACCCTGCACCGGAGACTGTACCGTCTCGACTTCCGCGACAACCGTATTGCCCGTGGAATCGTAGAGCCAGCCAGTGTCGCCAATCTGTCCGCCGGATTCCGAATAGAACGGCGTGTAATCGAGAACCATCTCCGCGACATCTCCCGGAGCTAGCTGAGCGACACTTGCCCCATTCGAAATGATTGCCAGCACCGTGGCTCCCTTGAATTCAGTACTGGTGTATCCGACAAAGATCGACTGTGGAGTGATCATTGGATGTCCGCCAGCAAGTTGACCGGGATATGGCTTCGTTCCAAGCTCCTCGGCAAGTTCTCTATAAATAGGGCTGGCGCTTAACTTCGATCCCCCCTTCCAAGAGGCGCGTGCCGTTTCGCGCTGCGATTCCATCGCCGCGTCGAAGCCCGCCTGATCGAATTCGATCCCTTGGTCGCGTGCGGCATCTACCATGAAATCGAGCGGCAAGCCGAACGTGTCGTAAAGCTTGAAAGCTTTGTCGCCTGAGTAGACGGGACGGCTTTGCAGTTTGCCGCGCAGCTCATTGATTACCTTCTCTTCGAGAGCGGGTCCGAATACCTCTCGCACTTGCTCAGCGAGCATTTCAGGATTTTCTGCGAGCTTTTTCTCAGCTTCCATAGCGTCCAATTCGAACTCGAGTTGAGATGAGGCACTCTGCAGTCGTTCCTGCTCTGCGTCTAGGATCTGCTTAGTGTGTGCTAGGTTCTTAGCAACACTTTGAACACGTCCGGTTTCGCCCTCCGAGAGCGCCTCTGCAATCTCGGAAAGTCGCACGACTCTGTCGAGCCCGACAGCCTTCAAATCCATCCAGGCCCGGTAAATACCTCTTCTTAGTAAGAAACCATGACCGGGCGTGTCAAAAGTCATACCCGGACTGAGCATCTGCGCGACCACAAAGACATGGCGAGCAACTTCCTTAAGCGCAAATTCGACGGGCTTTGGCTCTTCCCACGAAAGCCGGCCCAATTCCCGAGTCGTCTCTGCCAATGAGGCGAGGTCTTCATCCAGTTTCTTCAGCCCAATATCCAGTGTGTTCGCAAACCGTGTCTCTTCTGCCAGTACCGTCTTCGCCACCCGGTCCGCTGTCTCTTTCAGCTCCGGATACGCATCCTGCATCAGGTCGCGTACCGCATAGACCATGTCGTGCAGGAACGGTTTGTTCTGTCCGAGCAGACGTCCGTGGCGAATCCCGCGCCTAATGATCTTGCGCAGCACGTAGCCGCGGCCTTCGTTGGCCGGAATCACGCCATCACTGATCAGGAACGTTGCCGCCCGCGAGTGGTCGGCGATTACTCGCAACGAGGCTGCGCTCTTCGACTGCGACTCTTTCGCTTCTTCTCTCTTCTCGTCAACGTCGGTCAGTTCCGCCGCGCGCTTAATCAGCGGCGTAAACAAATCCGTGTCGTAGTTCGACACCACACCCTGCATCACCGCCGTCACGCGCTCCAGGCCGGCGCCGGTATCAATCGAAGGCTTCGGCAGTGGATTCAGTGTGCCGCTGGCATCGCGGTCGAACTGCATGAACACCAAATTCCAGATCTCGACATACCGCCCGCATTCGCACGGGAACTTGCATTCCCCCGCGGCACACTCCGGGTTCTTCTTGTCGGACGAAGCTACGCCCATGTCGTAGTGCAACTCCGAGCACGGACCGCAAGGGCCGGTGTCGCCCATCGCCCAGAAATTGTCTTTCATCCCCATTTCGAAGACGCGCTCTTTGGGGACACCCACGTCGAGCCAGAGCTGGTAGGCCTCGTCGTCGCGCGGCACGCCGTTCTCGCCCTTGAAAATCGTCGCGTAGAGCTTGTCCTGCTGCATCCCATACCAGTCAGGCGATGTCACCAGCTCCCATGCGTAGGCAATCGCGTCCTTCTTGAAGTAGTCGCCAAAGCTGAAGTTGCCGAGCATCTCGAAGAAGGTATGGTGACGGTTGGTGAACCCAACATTCTCCAGGTCGTTATGTTTGCCGCCCGCGCGGACGCACTTCTGCGAGGTAGTAGCGCGGTTGTAGTCGCGCTTCTCGACTCCGAGAAAGACATCTTTGAATTGGTTCATGCCCGCGTTGGTGAACAGCAACGTCGGGTCGTTGGCGGGCACCAGCGACGAAGAGTGGACCTCTTTGTGGCCCTTGGAGATAAAGAAATCCAGAAAGCGGCGGCGTACTTGTGAGCCTGTCATCATGGGCGTAAACGAGTATTTTATCAGGCACCGCCCTGTCATCCTGAGCGCAGCACGCGAAGCGTTCGGAGTCGAAGGACCCCTATCGCCTCATTCTCTCTACCTCCCGCTATAATCCTCCGCAATGAAAACCAAGTTCGTGCTCGCGCTCTTACTCACCACGCTTGCTTTCGCGCAACAACCCAAGCCGAAGCCCGTGCCCAAGGTCACCTACATCCGCGCCGGCCACCTCTTCGACGCCACCTCCGACAATCGTCGCGACAATGTGGTCATCGTCGTGGAAGGCGACCGTATTAAATCCGTGGAAGCCGGGAGCTTCGCGATCCCGAACGGATCGACAGTTATCGATCTCCGCAACGCTACAGTGCTGCCCGGCCTGATTGATTGCCACACCCACCTGACCGCGCGCGCCGACCGCTACGATCCCATCAATTACTTCAAGGGAACGCCGTTCACCGAGGGGTTTGCCGCGGTGCGTAACGCACATTCCACGCTGCTCGCGGGATTCACCACGGTGCGCGATGTCGGATCGCCGCCGTTTGCCGCCGTGGACCTGCGCAATGCCATCAATGATGGCTTTATCTCCGGCCCGCGCGTGGTTGCCAGCGGCCCACCACTCTCCATCACCGGCGGACACGGCGACGTGAACGGATTTTCGCCCGAAACCCGCGTCACCCTGTTCCCCGACCAGCGCGACTTCCGCATTGCTGACGGTGTGGACCAGGTCCGCCAGACGGTGCGCGCGCAGGTGAAATACGGCGTTGACGTAATTAAAGTCCTCGCTACCGGCGGCGTCCTTTCGCAAGGCGATAGCCCCGGCGCGCCGCAATTCACCTTTGAAGAACTTAAAACTGCCGCCGACGAAGCCCACGCTGCGGGCCGCAAGGTTGCCGCGCACGCCCACGGCGCCGAAGGCATCAAGCGCGCCATACTCGCGGGCATTGATTCCATCGAGCACGCCTCGCTCGCCAACGACGAAGACATCGCGCTTGCCAAGGAGCACGGCACGTATTTCGTCATGGACATCTACAACGACGACTACATTCTCGGCAAAGCCGTTGAATTCGGCCTGCCCGCGGCGAACGTCGAGAAAGAAAAGATGGTCGGCCGCACCCAGCGCGAGAACTTTGAGAAGGCGTTCAAAGCGGGCGTGAAGATGGCGTTCGGCACCGACGCCGGCGTCTACCCGCACGGCGACAACGCGAAGCAGTTTAAATACATGGTGCAATTCGGCATGACCCCTGCGCAGGCGATCCGCGCCGCCACGTTCAATGCCGCCGACCTCATCGGCCGCAGTAAAGACGTCGGCACCGTCGAAGCCGGGAAATTCGCCGACATCATCGCCGTCAGCGACGATCCGCTCGCGAACGTGCAGGCGCTGGAGAACGTGCAGTTCGTGATGAAGGGCGGGGTGGTTTACAAGGACAAGATCGCGAATACGGCGGTCGCTGCAATCGAATAATTCGTTGTAAAAGGGGCGCAATGTCTTGCGCCCCGCATCACTTTTGCCTCATGCTCTTTGTATGATCGGTCGCCCACAAGAATCCGAAGCTGCCCTGTATTACTGGAAGTACATCAACCTGGTGCCGGGCGACGACCCGCAGGCCGTGATGGACCACCAAGTCGAAGAGGTGGACGCCGTCTTCACCGCCATCTCGGACGAGCGCTCCCTGCATCGCTACGAACCGGGGAAGTGGACGATCCGCCAGATGCTGAACCACGTTACCGACACCGAGCGCGCCTTCGTATTCCGTGCACTCTGGTTTGCCCGCGGCTTCGAAGCTCCGCTGCCGAGCTACGACCAGGAGATCTCCGCTGCAGGCGCCAATGCGAACAGCATCCCGTGGCACGATCATATCGACGAGTTGCGCAACGTGCGCCTCGCTACGCTCTCGTTCTTCCGCAATCTCCCGCAGGATGCGTGGACGCGCAGCGGCATTGCCAGCGACAACCGCTTCACGGTACGCGCCCTGGCCTACATCATTCCGGGCCATGTCGCCCATCATCTGAAAATCTTGCGGGAACGCTACCTGAAGTAGATCGCCAATTACTGCATCAGCCGTTTCACGGCCGCGCGCGCGATTTCAATTTGCGGCAACTTTGCCGACGAGTGTTCGAAGTGGGATAGGAAGTCCTGGTACTCGTTGATCGCCTGGTCGCGCTTTCCGGTCTGGTCATAGATTTGGCCGAGATAGAAGTGCGAGAGCATTTCGATGGCGGGTAAGCGATTGAGAATGCTCCCAAAATTAGCCATGTTACGGGTAATGCGGATCGCGCCCCGGAACTCCGCTTCTGCCGTACTGTAGTCCTTGGTCAACAGATGCGCGCGGGCACGGATGAACAACAGCGGCGGATTGTGAAATTTCACATATGGACCCAAAGCGGAGAGTGCGCCGGCGCCGTCTCCACTTTCCACGGCTGCTTCAGCTTCCTGGCCGGCCTGGTTGAACTCGATGGCGCGCGGTGAGGTCCAGGGCTGCACGGTCATACGCTTCTGCAGAGTCTGCATGGCTGCGTCGCGGTCTCCTGCCAACCGTTGCGCCAGCGCCAGGGATGTAAGTTCATAGCCGTCCAGCTTCTGCGCTTGCGCAAACGCCAGCCCTTCCTTCGTCTTGCCGGTTAGCGCAGAAAGGATCACCACCGGAGTTATCAATCGTCCCGCGGGGCCGAGTTGGTTGGCGGCCTTCAGTCTTTTTACCGCGTCTTTATACCCTGCGATCGCGCCGTCGAAGTCGCCATTACTCTGCTGGAACTGTGCTTCGAACGCGGGGAGGTACGCTTTTGTAAGCGCATTAGTCTTCGCCGCGAACTGGTCCGTGGCAATCTTTGCCAGGTCTCGCTTCTTCTGGTCGGTATACACCACCGCAAGCTTGAAATATTCGCTGGAACTCCCAAAATCCGGTCTCACTTCCATCACCTTGCGATAGGCGGCGAGGGCTTCGTCATCCCTCCCGGCAATGAACAGGATGTCGCCATGGGTATCGAGCGGGTTCGGATCTCCAGGACGCAGCGCCATATAGGCTTCGTTCGAAGCCAACGCTTCGGGGAAGTCGCCGAGATTGGCGAGGATATACGAGCGGAAATTAAGCAGCACCTCCTCCTTCGGGTTTAGCTTGAGGCCCTCCTCGATGTAGGTCAGTGCTTTCTCCGGTTCCCCGGCATTGTTCAGTTGCGACGCAAGCACGCCACGCGTAAAGCCGTCGCGCGGGAACTCGGCGACGAGCGCCTCCTGCGCCTGGATCAGGCCCAGCGGATCCCCAGCACGGTCTGCCTCGGCCACTCCCAGCCGGAGCTGCTCGTAGCGCGGCAGGCGTGCGCGAAGAGCTTGCGCTTTTTGGAAAGATTCGAAGCGCTTCTCAGTGTCGCCCACCTGGTTGTACTCGTCTGCCAACGCCATGTAAGCGAGGGCAAAGTTCGGATCCAGCTTCACGGCCGCCTCAAACTCACGGATCGCGTCTGCGTAGAGGTATCGGGTCGAGGCATCCACGCCTTGCTGGTAGTGCTTGTAAGCCTCCACGTTGGACGTGGATGCTTCCTCAATCGCGGGACCCTTCTCCGGGGCCTCCGATTCCGGCAGGAAGCTTCCGGCGAGCTTCGCCGTGAGCCGGTCCACCATGCCGAAGATGCTCTGCACATCCTGGCCTTCGAGCTTGTCACTGTAAACGATCTGGCCGGTGCTGGTGTCCTGCGCGCGGACGTCCAGACGCAACTGCGTGGGGCCAATCTTGAGCAGAGCGCCGGTAATGTATGTGTCCGCGCCGGCGTCTCGTGCGATCTTCTGCGCCTGCGCGGGATCGAGCGTCTTGCCATCTTTGCTGGCTTTCTGCACGGCGCTCATCACACGATCACTGGCGAGGACGTCGAGTCCCTTCACCTGTGCCAGGTTGGTGGTGAGCATGTCGGTCAAGCCATTGTCGAGCCAGTTCAGCGCGGGGTCCTGGGTGAGATTGCTGAAATAGAGAACAGCCACGGCTTTGTGCGGCTTACCGCTCGCGGTCCCACTGCTCGGCTTGTTGCCGCGGAACAGGAAGAATGCGCCCACGCTCACGGCCACAACCAGAACCGCGACCATGATCGCGGCCACGCCCACCGTCCTGCGTTGCACTACGATCTGCGTGCTGCTCGCGGGAGTGGACGAGGACGTTACTGCTGCGAGGGTTTTCGGGGTGCTCGCCGCCTTGGGAACTGCTTCGGTGCGCGATGACTCTTCCTCTGTCGGCTCGGTGAGTATCGAACTGCGGCCCGTCTCGGTATCCCGCTTCAACCGCTGCAAGTCGGCACGCATCTCTGCGGCGCTCTGGTAGCGCAGGTTGCGGTCTTTCTCCAGGGCCTTGTTAATGATGTCTTCGAGCTTTGCCGGCAGATCGGGATTGAGTCGCACCGGCGCGACCGGCGCGCGGTTCAGGATGGCGTCAAAGATGGTCGCGGTGCTATCGCCGCGGAAGGGCAGCGTGCCCGTCGCCATCTCATAGAGCACCGCACCAAACGAGAACAGATCGGTGCGCGCGTCGAGTTCCTTCGCGCGTGCCTGCTCTGGCGACATGTATGCGACGGTCCCCAGCGTCGAGCCTGGGCTAGTGAGCTGTTCCTTCGCGATGGCCGCGGACATGGTGTTCGCTGAAGCGATTACCGTCGCGGATTCGCTCCTCGGCGACACCATCGCCAGGCCGAAGTCGAGGATTTTCGCGTGCCCGCGCTTGGTCACGAAGATGTTCGCCGGCTTGATGTCGCGATGCACCACGCCCACGGCGTGCGCGGCGTCGAGTGCATCGGCTACATCAATGGCGATCGGCAGCAGTCGCTCCATGTCCAGCGGACGCCCCTCGATCAAATGCTTCAGCGTCACGCCGTCGAGGTACTCCATGGCGATGAAGGCCTTGCCGTTCTCTTCGCCAATGTCGTGAATGGTGCAGATGTTCGGATGATTCAACGCCGATGCGGCCTGCGCCTCGCGCTGAAAGCGCGCCAGAGCCTGCGGATCTGCGGCTACGTTATCGGGTAGGAACTTGAGCGCGATAAAGCGGTGCAGGCGCGTGTCTTCCGCCTTGTACACCACTCCCATGCCGCCGCCGCCGAGTTTTTCGACAATGCGGTAGTGCGATATCGTCTGCCCGATCAAATGGAGAGTTGCCCCCGAGAGTGGCTACATCTTACGGAGCACGCTGGCGACAGTCAACGAAAGGCTTGCCAGAGCCGGAGTTGAGGGTGAGCGACCTAAAAATTGCCGCTCGCGCCGCCGCCGCCAGAAGCACCACCGCCAAAAGGAGATCCCGCGCTGCTCGCTTGCGCGCCGGATGTAACGGCTTGAGCCGATACGAGTCCCAATGCAGGTGATGCGACATTCATCCACTGTTTGTCCTTCCCGGACAAACGCGCAGCGGTAAAGCCGCGACGAACTCCGCCAGGCATCCGTGCGAGCCAGCGCCGAAGGTACAGCGCGATGCCGATCAACAAAATGCCGAGCAGCATCGGGTCCCAGGTATGCCGCTCCCAGCCGAGATACGGTTTGTTGGTGACGAGCGTCAAGACGGCCGTGATAGCGCCTACTCCCATGACAAAGCGGTCCTTGCTGCGAATCCCGCGTGCGAGTATGAGTGGTGGGAGAGCCCAGGTGAGAACCCAGGTCGTCCAGTAGAAAGGCTTCGAGAACTCGGAATAGTCGCGAATGCCAAGTTCCCCAAAATGCGAGAGGGAATCGAGTGACGAAAGCTTGAGGTTGATCGCCAGGTAGATGCCCAGCCAGAGCAACGCTTCGGCGAGAGAATATTCTCCGTCAAGAAAATCGAAGCGGTGGCGCGTGCGAACAGCGGAGATACATGCCAGTCCAATCGCATAGAAGGCGGCGACAAGGACATGTTTCACCGACGCGGACGAGGTCCAGTCGGCCGGCAAAAAAATTGCAAAAATCATCGCTGCAAGGAACCCGTACCAGAGCCCGAAGCGATGCCATATCCAGAGCGAAAGCGCGGCGCCGCCAGCGAGCGCGATCCACTCGAGCGGCCTCGCCGTGTACGAGCCGAAGAAAGCGGTGAACATTCCCACGCACAGAAAAGCGACCGAGCAGGCAGTGAGTGCTTCTTCTATGCCGTGGCGATAAAAACGCGTGCCCGAAACCAACGCTTCGGCGGCCGCATAAGAACCGACAGCGAAGACCAGGAGAAACGCTCCGATGGTTTGCTCGCGGGCGTGGGAAAGGAAAAGCTCGAAGAACAATCCGACGGCGGCGGCCACGCAAAGTACGGTGAAAACGAATAAAACGATCCGCAGAAAGATGTTCGTGGTGCGCAACTCAACGACGGTCTCCTTGTCGAGACGCTCGCGCTGCTCCTTCGTAAGGAAGCCTTCGCCGGTCCAGTCCTTCAGGAGTTTGCGGGCGCGCAGGTTCTCTTCGCTATCGGCGCTGTAGATTCTCACGCGTGCCTCCCGAAGCGACGAGCGATCACCACCAGCGCCACCAGCATTCCGCTCGCGGTGAATACGAAATAGGCAAGGGTCGCGCTGAAATCCGATACGTTCCGGAGGAGCACTGCGCTTACACCGACATACCCATATACCGCGGCATAAGCGACGAAGACGAACTGCCGCCGCTTCAACCCCCAGCCGAGAGATGCGCCGCACGCGACAAGTAGGGCGAGAAACCACAGGCCGTAGCCTTCCCGCTGGAACACGCCAGAGAGCAACGCCCAGAACAGCACGTTGGCCACAATGTTCATGTAGGTGCCGAGGAAATGCGGCTTCAGACCGCGACGCTGCAGTAGCACCGCGACAACGCCGACGACCACGCAATAAATGAGCGCATATTGCCGATAGGTCGCGTCCTGATGCTCCGGCCAGCGCGAAATCGTGAGACCGAAATATCCTGCCAGCGACGACAGAGCGAGCGAGAGCACGAAGCGATTGTCAAAGCGATAGGCGAGGAACAGAAACAGGATGGCAGTCGCGAGGAGATAGTCGTCCCACTGCCCGGAGAGCAGGTGCAGCCGCTGCTCGATATAAGCAAGTTCGATGCCCCAAACCAGCGCGCCGAGATAGAGCACGTAATCGAAGATCGCATTCGGCGAAGGTGTTTCTTGCGGCGACCACGCACTTGCGCGCGAAAAGCAATACCAGAACGCAGCCGCGAGCAAGCCGGTAAGAACGGTCAGAACAAGTACATCGCCGAGTTGCCGCGACCATGTGGTCACCGTCCAGCCTAGGCCGCCGACAAACGCCAGCACCCCGGCATAGAGCAAAACGTTCAATTCAAGAAAAAGAGAAAACGGATCGCCTTGAGCGAGGCCCGACAGATACTTGTGCTGCTCCGGCGAGATGGCGCCTTGTTCCTTCCACTGCTCGAGGCGGGTGAGGATAGTCATGGCTGTCTTTTCGGACGAGCACATTGTCTGCTACTTACGCGCGCTTGTCATCCCGAGCGGAGAATCCGCCTACCGATGCGGATTCGCAGTCGAAGGACCCCTATGGCTGCCGTACTGCTGTTCTACGTTGGTTGGGTCGCCCCGCCGTCTTCTTGTCCGGCGTCGAAGTCGCTCTTCAAGTGCCAGCGCAAATCGCAAACGCTTGGGTCGCTTGCAAGAATTCTGTGAATGAGGGTGACGGCCTCTGCCGTTATACCTCGATGACGCCCGCCAAAAAGCGTGGCCAATGGACCGGGCGTTCTCTCGACCCACCCGATCCACGTCGGCATCGGCTCATCCGGGCGATTACCTATAACGAAAGAGTGACCCGTGTCGGCAACTTTGAAGTTGATATACCAGCCGAAGTCCTCCTGTCCCGGTGTTTCGTCGACTTGCACTCCGCGATTTCGAAGCTCTCCGATCAGCCAATTTGCGATGTCATCTCCGAAGCAGCACTCGTTGATGAAGTACGGCTTCGGATCGGTGGTGTTGAAGCGCGAGCTGGCGAACGTGATGACGGTTCGGACCATCTTGTCAACCGCGTTCGCCATACCTCTATCTTCCACCTCTGAACTGAATAATCCTCCGCCGGTCTTTCTTCGACGGCCTTCCCACCGGTGCCGGCGTGAACTCGCGGTTCATCCGCCGTATCTCGGCTTCCCTCGCGCGAGCGGCTTTGCTCTCGTCGGTTTCGCAAAAAAGTTTGTGTGCTTCCGGCGCCGGCCCGCGTACTTCGCTCAACTCAAGAACGTCCACGTCGTAGACGCCGCCCTCGGTGGTGATGTTCAGTCGATCGCCGACTTTGACCTCGCGGGCGGCCTTCACGGTCTGGCCTTTTGACAGCACTCGTCCCAACTCGCAAGCTTTTGCGGCAAGGCCTCGCGTCTTGTAAAACCGCGCCGCCCACAGCCATTTGTCCATACGCACGCCGTTCATCCCTCCATTCTGCCGCAAATCCGGTTAACGGGCGAATTGCCCAAAGCGTCGTTTGTTCGTTACCCTACAGTTCGCGCCCATTCATGCTCACCCTTCGCAAGGTCTTCAAGGCATTCTCCTATCGCGACTTCCGCCTCATGTGGTTTGGGGCGTGCACCTCCAGTATTGGCACGTGGATGCAGATCGTCGCGCAGGGCTGGCTCATTTACCGGCTGAGTCATTCCGCCTTCCTGCTTGCGTTGGACCAGTTCATGGGCGGCATTCCGATCTTCGTCCTCACCCTGATCGGCGGCGTGGTGGCCGATCGCGTCGAACGCCGCAAAGTTCTGCTGATCTCGCAGTTCATCCAGATGGCGAGCGCCATCACCCTCACCGTCTTAGTCGCGACGAACTACCTGAAAACTGCACACGATGTGTGGATGATCATCACCTTGTCCTTCGTCTCCGGCGTGGCGCAGGCTTTCGGCGGACCGGCTTATTCCGCGCTGATCCCGACGCTGGTGGACCGCGAAGACATGCCGAACGCGATTGCGCTGAACTCCATCCAGTTCAACATGGCGGTGACGGTTGGCCCAGCGCTGGCAGGCATCACGCTCGCCAAGCTCGGAGAGAAGTGGTGCTTCGGCCTGAATGCGGTGTCGTTCCTGGCGCCGGTGCTCTCTCTCCTGATCATCTCGGCGCGGTTCCAGCCGCAGCGCACCAAAGAGAGCGTGCTCACCAGCCTGAAGCAGGGCATCAGTTTTGTTCGGCAGCGCGAAGCGATGGTTGCGCTGATTGTGCTCGCGTTCTGCATGACCGCCCTCACCGCGCCCATGCGCACCTACTTCCCAGTCTTCGTGAAAGACATCTTCCACCGCGGCGCCGAGACGTACGGTTGGCTGCTGTCAGCCATGGGCATTGGCTCGATCATTGGCTCGCTGATCATCGCGAGCCGCGGCAACATCCACAACAAAGGGCGCGTGGCGCTGGTCACCATGACCTGCCTCGGCGCGGCGATTTCCGCCTTTGCGCTCTCTCGCGCTCTGCCGTTCAGTTATTTCTCGGTGATCATCGTGGGTGCTTCCATGATGGCCGTCTTCGCCACCGTGACCTCGCTGGTGCAATTGATTACGACAAACGAAATGCGCGGGCGCGTGATGAGCGTCTATAACTGCGCCTTCCGTGGCGGCATGCCGATGGGCAACCTCGTCACCGGCCAACTGGTTCCGATCTACACTGCGCCAATCGTCGTCGGTGCGAGCGGGGGATTGCTGGTGCTGATTGCGATTTACTACCTGCTGTTCCAGCGCCGGGTCGCCGCGCTCTAGCGCTTTTCGAAAAGCCGCAATTCAAGGTTCGGGAAGTCTTTCTTCTCCACCTGCGCGTATCCGGCCGGAACCGCCGAGACCAGCGTTTGGACGCGCTCGTTTTCGTGCGGCACCGGACGGTCGGGGTGATAGATCACGACCCATATCCGCGGATTCGTGAGCCCTTCCACTACGCGCTCGGGATGTGCGCGATCTTCCGCGGTTCCCGCGAGATCATCTGGGGGAACCATCGGCACGCCGAAAGCGAGACCAGCGGGGCCGGTGCGCTCGTGGTAATAGTCGAAGGCTGTGCGCGTGTACCACGGATAGAAAGTGACGGCATCGCCTGGCTGATATCGGGTGACGACAAATTGGTTGAGTGCGCGCCAGTCCTCGCGCGGCTTGCGATAGAACTGCACGTCGGTAAAGATCGATGCGGCGGTCAGCACCGCGACCACGATGCATCCCCAGCGCCACGGCAGTCGCGCCGCGCCGACTGTACAGAGAAGCAATCCAGCGGGCAGGCAGATCAGCAGGTATTTGAACGCGAAGATGCTGTGATGCATGGATCCGAGTGCGGTAATCGCGACAGGGAGCAGCAACCAGAGCGAGAGGAAGAACGCGCGCCAGCGCCATTCGCGGTGGCTCCAGACGAACCACGCACCTAGAACCAAGAGCAGAAGCGCAATCACGACCTTCGCGCCGCTGCCGAACAGGAACTTCGCAAAGTTCCACAGCATCTTCGCGCTGGGCGTGTCGAGCCAGTAAAGATCCAGCGTCTGGCTGCGGAAGACCACGAACGCCGCCGCCGGCAAGCAGAGCAGTCCGAGCGCCACATATGCCAGCATGCCGCGAAGCCAGCGACGCTCGGCGCGCGCCTTCGCCAGAAAGGCAAAGAAGAAGGCGGCGATGATGAGCGCCGCGAAAAAGTGCGCGTAGACCGCAATGCTGGCGAACGAAACGTACCCTGTCCACGAGCGGATGCTATCGGTCTCGAGTGCGTCGATATAGAACCAAGCACTCGCGAGTACCAGCAACAGAGTCATGGGATAGCTGCGCGCGTCCTGCGACAGTTCGATAAATGACGGATTCACCGCGAGCAGAAGCGCCGCCATCCACGCGACGTTGCGATCGAACAGTCGCCGCGCGATCTCGTAGAGCACCGGGACGGCTGCTGCGCCACACAGCGCCGAAGGCAGTCGCAACATGAACTCGCTGCTGCCGAGGTGCACCCACAGCCGCATGAAACCGTAGTACACGGTCATGTTGGCTTCGTGTGTCCACCAAGCGTGCGCGAATTCGCGGAAGGGAAGCCGGCAGAGGGTGTAGGTGGCGGCTTCGTCGAGCCACAGGCTCTTGTGGCCGAGGTAGAGCAGGCGCAACACCAGCCCCAGCGCGAAGATCGCCCATGCAAATGGACTGAAGCGTCGTCCGGTCGCAGCGCTGCTGGGCTGTGGGGCGGAAGCCATGCGTTGGCTTCCATTTCACCACAGCCGCTCGTCTCGACGGTGGTTTCTATTTCGGTAACGCGCCGATCTGCTGCATCATGGCGAGCCGGTCGGATTGCAGCCACACGCGATTGATCTTGCCGTCGGCAATGCGGTAGATCGCGGTGGAGGTCACCTCCACACGATTGCCGCTAGGCTCGCGGCCGGCGAACAGGCCTTGGTGGGTGCCTTGCATGCGGAAACGGACGGCCACGCGGTCTTCTTCGGCGAGGATGTCTTCGATCGCGAACTGGGCGTCGGGAAATCCACGCCACAACTGCTCCAGGGTCTTGGCATATTCGGCGGGACCGTTCTCGCCGCGACCTCCAACAAAGTCGTCGGCGACGACCTGCTGGATGGCGGCAGGATTCTTTGCGTTGAACCCGTCGTGGAAGAGCTGCTGCACTAGCTCCTTATTCGTCATCGTCGTCTCCTATGCTGCGATCGTGTAGGGTGTGGCCGTGCGCGCGATCCGCAACGCAATCGCCCACCAGTGCAGGCGCTCGAGCATCACCGCCATGGAGCGTTCGGCGCGCGCGCTGTCTTGCGGAGTTTCGGTTTCGAACTGCTGCCATGCATTGGGGAAAGTGACGCCATCGCGGACCGTCATGGCGTGCAACTCGACGAAAACCTGCCGCAGTTGCTCCACCGCGCGAATGCCGCCCGACATTCCGCCATACGAGACGAACGCTACTGGCTTGGCGTGCCACTCGGTGTTGAAGGAATCGATCAGTTGCTTCAGCGGGGCGGGATAACCGTGGTTGTACTCCGGAGTCACCACGACGATCGCATCCGATGCGGCAAGGCCCTCGCGGATTTCGTTCATCGGTGTCGCGGCGGGATCAATGGTTTCGATGGCGAAGTTGCCGGTGCGCGCGATCTGTTTGGCAGCCCAGCCGGCGACCTTATCGCAAAGCCTGCCAGTACGCGTGCTGCCGTAGATAAGTGCTACCCGAACGGTGTCGGTCATAAGTCGCTGAAACTCCTCGGTTCGAAGATTCACAAGCAGGAGCTTAAAACCTCAAGTAAACTTGAGGTCAAGAGGATTTTTGTAAATGCCTGAAATTGCAGCGGAACTGACGGTGGGCGAGGTCGCGAAACGAAGCGGAGTGGCGGTTTCAGCGGTCCACTTTTACGAGACTGAGGGGCTGATCCGGAGCTGGCGGACGGCTGGGAACCAGCGCCGGTTTGGCCGCGAGGTGCTGCGACGGATCGCAATCATCAAGGTCGCGCAGAAGACCGGGATCCCGCTGGCGCAGATTCGCGAAGCCCTGAGCACTCTGCCGCAGGGCCGGGCGGCGACGAAGGAAGAATGGTCGAAGATGGCGGCGATGTGGCGTGGCGAACTCGACGACCGGATTGAACGGCTGACGCGGTTGCGGAATCAACTCGATGGCTGCATCGGTTGCGGATGCCTGTCGCTGGCGACTTGTCCGTTGCGTAATCCTGGCGATCGAGTGGCAGAGCAGGGGCCGGGGCCGCGGTTTCTTGATCCGGAGCCTTAGCACAATGTCGTGTGACGACCGACACGCGGTGACGTGTCGCCGGTCACAGATTTTCTCGACAAGGCCGTTGTACTCTGCGACCGTGGGTTAGTCCCAAGAAAACCAAGAGTTCTTTGACAACTGAATAAAGTTGCCGGCGGGCAGGTGTCTCTGCGGCGTTACGCAAAGAAAGATTGCGGAGCTGACAGGGGCCTTCTTCGCTCAGGCAACTATGCGCAAACCGTCTTCCACAACCTGAGGAGGACAACAGCCGTGCGCGCGATGACCTCTAACCGACTGCACCCCCAGTTGGAGGTTCTATGGATCCCAAGATCCTTATAGCGATTGTGGCCGTTATTGTCGTGATCGCGGTGGTTGCGATGGTCATTTTCAGTCAACGTCGCAAATTGGCGTTGCGGCAGCGCTTTGGACCGGAATACGAACGCGCGGTCAAGGAACGCGGTTCAGAGCGGGCGGCGCAGAGCGTGCTTGCGGAGCGCGAACGGCGGGTTTCGAAGTTCAACATCCGAGATCTCAGCGAAACCGAGCGGGAACAGTACGCGGAGCACTGGCGCAAGGTCCAGGCACGCTTCGTAGACGATCCTCGCGGGGCCGTGAACGACGCGGACGAAAGCGTAGGCCTGCTGATGGGCACGCGCGGCTACCCGATGACGGATTTCGACCAACGCGCTGCAGACCTCTCTGTCGATCACCCGAGAGTGGTCGAAAACTACCGCGCAGCGCACGCCATTGCACTTCGGCATCGTGCGGGCCAAGCCAGTACAGAAGACCTGCGGCAGGCAATGATTCATTACCGGTCGCTCTTTGAAGACCTTTTGGACGGGCATAGGCCCGGTGAAACCAGGACAAGAGAGGTTGCATAATGGCGGAACTTAAGCGCAAAGACCAGGAACTCACGACAGCAGATCTCGCCGGCACCAACACGACTCCGGAGAGCGACCGCCGGCCGCAGTTGGTTCGGAACGACGAAGCGTATCCGCTGCAGAACGAGACCATCCGCAATGAGGAAAACATCGCGCGCGATGAGTCGTTCGACGCCGAAGATCGCAAGGTCGCGACCCTGAACCGCGGCATGGCGAGCACGGCGATCTCGCCGCTGTTCTCGGACAACGAAGTCGGCGACTTCCGGAACCGGTGGAACAACATCCAGACCGGCTTCGTGGATGAACCGCGGCGAGCCGTGGAAGACGCCGACGGCCTGGTGGCGCAGTTGATGAAGAAACTGGCGGAAGGCTTCGCGAATGAGCGCGCCGGACTCGAGAAGCAGTGGGACCGCGGCGACAACGTTTCCACCGAAGACTTGCGGGTCGCGTTGCAACGCTATCGGTCGTTCTTTGACCGGCTGCTGAAGATCTGAGCGGTGTCGAGATTCGGTCACCGAACGCTGAGCGGTGTCGAAAAGGGGTTCTTCGACTGAGAATCCGCATTTGTTATGCGGATTCTCCGCTCAGGATGACAAGAGCGCTTAACTTCGCGTGAGACGCTCGGTTAAGCGCGTTTTTACTTCGGGCCATTCCGACGCGGTGATGGAATAACGGGCTGAATCGCGCGGGATAAGGTCAGCGGCCATGCGATGGGCGCGCAGGATTCCCTCGAACTTGCAGCCGAGGCGTTCCATCGCTGAGCGCGAACGCTGATTGCGAATGTCGGTGTGCAGACAGACGCGATGTACCTTCCACCCCTCAAACGCGTGTGTTAGCAGCAGGAGCTTGCACTCGGTGTTGACTGCGGTACGGATCGCCGTGGGTGAATACCAGGTGTAGCCGATCTCGACGGCATCGGGCGTGGGGCGGTTATGCTCGGCGTGGCCGGCGGGCCAGGGCCAGCGCTCGATATTGAAGAAGCGCGTGGAGCCGATAACCATTCTATCGGCGAGACGCACGACCGCGAAGGGCACTCCCGTAGCGGCGTCGCGCATGGCGAGGGCGGTCTCGATGTACTTCTCTGCATCGGACGGCGTCCGAGGAACCGGGCTCCAAAGATAGAGTTCCGGATCACCGGCTGACGCAGCGGCTAGGGCGTCGGCATGGGCGAGCGTTAGCGGTTCGAGGCGGACGTGTTGGCCAGTGAGAGTCAGATTTGTGAGAGTCATGGAAATTTGACGGTCATGCACTCCCACCCTCCCCTTCGGGGAAGGGTGGGGCACCCACTTACAAACTGTTTTTCGAGAAGCCTTTGCGGCGCTGCTTGCTGTAGCGGGCCAGCGCGTCTTCGATGATCGGGTACGCTGCGGAGGCGTGCTGGATCTCGTCGACCTCGACTTCTTTGCCTTCGAGGACTTTGTAATCCTGGAAGAAGCGGCGAAGCATTTGCAGGCGGTGCGGTGGCATCTCGTCAGCTTCGTTGTATGAGTTGAACTCCGGATCCTTGCTGGCCACGGCGATGATCTTCTGGTCGGCCTTGCCGCTGTCAATCATCGTCATGAGGCCGATGGTGCGGGCCTGGATGATGGTGAGCGGCACCACGGGTTCCTGGCAAAAGACGAGGATGTCGAGCGGGTCGTCGTCTTCGGCGAGCGTTTGCGGGATGAAGCCGTAGTTCGCGGGATAGTAGGCCGCGGAGTAGAGCATGCGGTCGAGCTTGATCATGCCGCTCTGCTTGTCGAGCTCGTACTTCACGCTCGAGCCGAAGGGAATTTCGATGACGGCGTTGCATTCCTGCGGGATGTGTTCGCCGGGGCTGATGTCGTGCCAGGGATGAATCATTGAGTATGTGAGCTTTCTTGAAGATTAGGGCCTTGCCTTGATTTTACCAGCGCGGCACCTGCATTCGATGCGCGGTAAATGCCATGTAGAATCGGCTTGAATGGCATCAGGTTTCTTCAGCCGCGCGGCGCGCGCATTGCGTCCTTCCCATCAGCATTCTGCGTTCTCGGCCACGCTCCTGCTGATGGTGGCGGTGATGCTCTCGCGTGTGATCGGCTACGTGCGCGAGGCGTACATCGCGTGGGCGTTTGGCGCGGGCACCCAGACCGACGCATACGTGGCGGCGTTCACCTTGCCGGACTGGCTGAACTACATCCTTGCCGGTGGCACTGCATCGATCACGTTCATCTCGATCTACACGCGCTATCTTTCGCAAGATAAGCAGCAGGACGCGAAGAAGACGTTTTCGGCGATCATCACGATCATCACGACCATCCTCGTGATCATGATTGTCTTCGCGGAGTTCTACACCACGGCCTTCACGCGCTGGTACTTTCGCGGGTTCACCGAAGACCAGGTACTGCTCTGCGCGCAACTGACGCGAATCCTGCTGCCGGCGCAGATTTTCTTCTATGTGGGCGGAGTGGTTTCGGCGGTGCTGCTGTCGAAGCGGTTGTTCCTGTTGCCGGCGCTCGGGCCGCTCCTCTACAACGTCTTCATCATCGTCGGCGGCGTGGTGGGCGCGCGGCGATATGGAATCTCGTCTCTGGCAATTGGCGCGCTCGTCGGGGCATTCGCTGGGCCATTCCTGGTGAACGCATTGGGAGCGGCGAAGACCGATATCGGCTTCCGGCTGAATTTTGATTTTCGCGACCAGGGCTTTCGCGAGTGGATCAAGCTTTCTATCCCGCTCATGCTGGGCGTTTCGCTGGTCACGGCGGACGACTGGATCCTCCGCTTCTTCGCCAGCCACGGGGCGGGTGACATCACGCGACTGAACTACGCGAAACGGTTGTTCGCGGTGCCGATTGCGGTGCTGGGGCAGGCAACGGGGCAGGCATCCTTGCCGTTCTTTGCGCGGTTGTTCGGCGAAGGTAAGCGTGAGGAATTTGCGCGGCTGGTGAATGAGTCGGTGTATAAGCTGGTGGCGGCGTCTCTGCTGATGAGCGCATGGATGATGGCCGCAGCGCTGCCGATTATTGATCTCGTGTACCGGCGCGGGCGGTTCCACTTCCAGGATTCGCGTGAGACCGCGGTGTATTTCTTCTGGTTTGCATTGTCGCTGGCGCTATGGTCGGCGCAGGCGCTGTATTCGCGGGCATTCTACGCGGCGGGCAACACGCTTACGCCCATGGTTGCAAGCACGCTCCTGACGATCGCGTCGATCCCCATCTACAGCGTGCTCTACCGTACCCATGGTGTGGTGGGCTTGGCGATCGCATCGGATGCCGGGATTCTGCTGAATACGCTGGCGATGGTGATCCTGTTGGATCGTGGCGGATTGGTGCGGGTGCGCGACCTGCAGTGGAAAGAGATCGGGAAGGCGTTCCTGACGGCGGTAGCGGCGGGCGCCGCGGCGTATTACGCGTCGTACATGCTTCCGGTGAGCACGTCGAAGGCACAAAACCTGGCGGCGTTCGCGGTGCGGACGATGGTGTGGGCGGTGGTGGCGTGGATCGGGCTGAAGGTGATGCGATCGGAGTTGCCGGGCGCTATGCGGCGGAAGAAGGCAACGGCAGAGCCTTCGACGGAGATTGCGGAAGACACGAGCGCGGGCGTTTAGCGGTGCAGGGCTAAAGCCCAGACTTTTTATCGGCGGCGAATCGGCAGCGCTGAAGCGCTGCCCTGATACAAAACCCTAGCGATACGAAGCGCGGTGTCAACGGCGCTGGCCTGATACAAAGCCCTAGCGATACAAAGCGCGGTGTCAACGGCAGTGCCCTGATACAAAACCGTCGCGATACAAAGCTCTAGCGAATGAGTTTCATCTGCGACCAGTCGTAGCCGAACTTCTTGCCGCATTCGAGGCAAACGACGTAGTGGCTGCCGCCTTGTTGCGGTTCGAGGGAATCCCAGTCACCGGCAGATGAGTGTTGGGTGCGGGCGGCCGCAAAGGGTTTGGACATGCGGCGGTGATGGCATCCGAAAGACAGGGCCTGCAACAGCTTTTGGAACATCGTGCACCTCGGGGAGTTGATCCATTCGGCGGGCGCACACCGGATGGTTTGGGACGGGGCGAAGGTTGCGGCCTTCGCCCTTGATTCGTTTTCGACGAAACGCTTACGCGGTCTTCGCGGTGGCGGTTTCCTTATCAGCGTCTTTCTGGCCGGGCTTGCGGATGTCGATGCCGCCCTTAAAGAACGCGCCGTCTTCAATGCTGATGCGCTGGGCGACGACGTCACCGGTCAACGAGCCTTCGTTGCGAATGTCGACGCGATCGCTGGTGGTGAGGTTCCCCTTCACCTTGCCGAGGACGACGACTTCGCGGGCATTAATGTTGGCGGAAACGATGCCGTTGCGGCCAACCGTAACGCGGTTACCGGGAAGGTTGATGGAGCCTTCGACGCGGCCGTCAATGTAGAGAGATTCGGAGCCGGTGACCTCGCCCTTGATGACGAGCGACTTGCCGATGGTGGCCTGCTCGGCGGTGTTCACCGCGGCGTTACGCGGGGCGGGAGCGGGCGTGGGTTCGATGACCGGGCCGGCGCTCGGGGCAGGCGTCGGCGTGGGCCGGATGGGCTCGGGAGTTGCAGTGCTACCGGGGGTGGCGTTGGGCTTCCACATCATGGGACAACAATTTCCTTTCGGGGGATGAGCGAGTAATTACCCGCACGTTATAGTCCAAAGGAAATCCACACGCAAAAACAAGCAGAATAGCTGGATTTACGCGGGGTTCCGTGGGCTCAGTCTAACGCCGCGCCGGGATACTCGCCACTGTCTTGCGTAAATATTCCAACAGTGTTGGCATTTCTTATATCAGCTTATCGCCCTAGCGTGGGAGACTGCGAAGACTTAACATGCGAACTAGGCCGAACGCCGTAGGATCAGGCGCAGGGGCTAAAGCCCCGGAGTTTTTGCGAAAGCTTACGGCGTGGCTGAAGCCACGCCTTGATACAAAGCAGCCGAATGCGCGACAGCGCCCTGTGTAGATAGCCCGCATCAAATTGGAATCAATGCTCACTGACCAACAGATCCTGGACCACATAGAACGGCAGGCGCACCAGTCTGCGAATTTCAAGCAATTGGTGCGTGAAATGCGGCTGCGCGGGCCAGACCGCGACCAACTGGGGCGTCGGCTGGAATCACTGGTGAAGCGCGGAAAACTCGTAACGGCCGCCGCCGGGCGCTATGCCATGGTGAAGACAACGCGGGCGCAGAACCTGATTGCCGGAAAACTCAGCATGCATCGCGATGGGTATGGGTTCGTGATGCCGGGCGCGGCCGAGGTGAAGAGCGCGATCGAGGGCGACATCTACATTCCGCCGCACGCGATTGGCTCGGCAATGCATGGCGATGAGGTGCTGGCCGAGATCGTGGCGACGAAGAAGGACGGTCGCGCCGAGGGGCGTATTCTCCGCACGCTGAACCGGGCACACACCAGCGTGGTCGGCACGTTCCACTACGACAAGGTCAATTTCGTGCGGCCGATCGACGAGAAGATCACCCAGGACATCGTGATTCCGAAGGGCATGGAGTGGCCTCCGGACGTGGAGCGCGAGGAAGGTGAGAAGCGCAAGAAGCGCTCGGAGCAAGATCGCGTGATTGGCACGGAGGCGAAGCGGCGGGAGTGGACGGACCTCGACAACCTCGTAGTGAACGTGGAGATCACGGAGTGGCCGTCGCCGACGCAGAGCCCGCGCGGGCGGGTGGTGGAGATCCTCGGGTACGAGGACGATTTCGGTGTGGATACCGAGATCATGATCCGTAAGCACCACCTGCCGCACCAGTTTCCGGCAGCGGTGCTGAGCGAGGCGCGCAGCTTCAGCCCGGAGATTCCGGCGAAGGAAATCAAGCATCGGCGGGATTATCGTGAGCTGCCGATCGTGACCATCGACGGCGAGACCGCGCGCGACTTCGACGATGCGGTGCTGGTGAGCCACCTGCCGAACGGGAACTTCGAACTGCAGGTGCACATTGCGGACGTGGCGCACTACGTGACCGATGAGTCAGACATTGACCTTGAGGCGCGGCTGCGCGGGACGTCGGTGTACTTTCCGGACCGCGCGGTGCCGATGCTGCCGCTGGAGCTCTCGACCGACATCTGCTCGCTGCGGCCGCAGGTGGAGCGACTGGTGCTCTCGTGCGTGATGGAGATCGACCACCAGGGCGAGATCGTGGGCTACGAGTTGAACGAAGGCGTGATCCGCTCGGCTGAACGTATGACGTACACCGCCGTGCACGGCGTGCTGCAAGGTGATACGGAGTTGCGCACGCGTTATGCGCCGCTAGTGAAGAACTTCGAGTTGATGCGCGACCTGGCGTCGATCCTGAACAAGAAACGACAAAAGCGCGGGTCGATCGATTTCGATTTGCCGGAGCCGGTGATCGAGTTCGACGAGAACGGGCTCATGAAGGGCGTGACCCGTTCGGAGCGCAACGAGGCGCATCGGCTCATCGAAGAGTTCATGCTGGCAGCGAACGAGAGCGTCGCGACGTATCTCGAGGCGCGGAAGATTGCTTCGCTGTATCGCATCCACGAGAAGCCGGACCCGAAGCGCGTGTACGAGTTTGAGACGCTGGCGGCGAGCTTCGGATATTCGCTGGGCGTGGGTTCGCTACCGATTGAACGCGTACACCTGAAGGCCGATAAGCGCGCGCGGCATGGAACCGGCAGGCGCTCGGAGCCAATCGAGATACCGAAGGATGTGCACATTACGCCGCGGATGTACCAGAAGCTGACGCAGAAGCTCGAAGGCAAGCCGGAAGAGCGCATCCTGAGCTACCTGATGCTGCGGTCGCTGCGCCAAGCGCGCTACTCGGAGAAGAACGAAGGCCACTTCGCGCTGGCGGCTACGAGCTATACGCACTTCACGTCGCCCATCCGACGGTATCCGGACTTGATCGTGCACCGCATCCTGAAACAAGTGTTGAAGGAGCAAGCCGAGAAGAACGATCACGGTGTGCCCGTCGGGGTTGGCGGTGCGGTGAACGAAGTCGACGGACACTCGCCGTGGAGCAAGCGCGACGGGCACGAGCGCAAGGGCAAGCAGCAACACGAAGATCGTCCGCCGCTCACGGGGCCGATTCCCGAAGAACAGTTACGGCAGATTGCGGAAGAGAGCAGCGATGCCGAGCGTCGCGCCGACGACGCCGAGCGCGAGCTGCTGGAGTGGAAGAAGATCAAGTTCATGCAGGACCGTGTCGGCGAGGAGTTCACCGGCCTGATCGTGAGCGTGACCAAGTACGGGCTCTTCGTGGAACTGACGGATTTGTTCGTCGAGGGTCTGGTGCCGCTGCTTACGCTACAGGGCGACCATTTCAACTATCACGAGAACACCAAGCAACTCATTGGGGAGCGCAGCCGGAAGACGTACTCGCTCGGCGACAAGGTGCGCGTGATCCTCGACCGCATTGATCGCATGCAGCGGAAGTTGCAGTTTGCGGTGGTGGAAGACGAGCCGCACCGGGCGGAGGGAAAGCACAAGAAGTCGCGCTGATTTACAATTTTCTTATGGCACATATGGTGAAGTGCGTGAAGCTTGGCCGCGAGGCGGAGGGTTTGGAAGAGCCTCCGTTCGACAGCGAACTCGGCCAGAAGATTTACAACAACGTATCGGCGGAAGCATGGCGGGGGTGGACGGAGCACCAGAAGATGCTCTTGAACGAGTATCGTCTGCAGCCGTGGAAGAAGGAGCACCAGGAGTTCCTGGTACAGCAGATGGAAGCCTATTTCTTCGGTGAGGGCTCAGAGGCGCCGAAGGAGTTCGTACCGCCGTCGCACTAGTGTAAAATCGGAGTTACCCCTTCTTCTCGCCTGAGAAGAGAACGCGTCGGGACGTGGCTCAGCCTGGTAGAGCACTCGCTTGGGGTGCGAGGGGTCGGCAGTTCAAATCTGCCCGTCCCGACCATTCATTACTTTTCGCCCTTTCAAAGATCACATCGAAGGGCTTTCTGTAAGTTGGATAAAGACTTACGCCGTCTATCGAGCAGTTCAAAAGTACCTTTTTGAGCAATTCGGCTTGTTCGTGCGGTTTCCTCGTAACGTATAGAAAATGCGCCTTATTCGCGAGTTCTAAAATCCTTTTCGCATTCAGGGTGCGCTCGGCTGCTGGTGTCGTTAACCCGGCCTCCGCGTCGATGATTCGACGTTCTTCCGTCTGCCAATCGGCCATCTTGCGCTGCCAGAACTCTTCCGGAATCTTGCCGTCGAGTTTGTCGGCATACGCTTTGTCCATGCGTTCGTGAATGAGTGTTTTCTGCGTTGCCAGTCGCTGGCGCTGGCGTTCGATCTCGGCTTTGGAGTTCTGTTCGTCCTGCTCGAGCGCTGCGGTGATCTTCGCGACAACGTCGTCGGGGACGTAAATGTCTTTGAGCAGAGTCCCGAGTTTGTCGGAAATCTCCTGTTCCCGGAAACGCGGAAGGTCGCACTTGCCCCGACCGCCACTGCACCGGTAGTAGACGTATTTGTTTTTCTTGAGCTCTGCCGTCACGGTGCAGTCGTCGTGAGCGCAAGTGAGCATCCCACGAAACGCGATATCGACCTTGCGATATTTGCCTTTGTTAAAACCACGAATCACCGCTTGTACGCTCTCGAATAAATTCGATGAAATCAGTGTTGGATGACTGCCGGTGTAGGTCCTTCCGGCCCACTCGAAAACTCCGGTGTAAACCGGATTCGTCAGGATGGTGTGCAGGTAACTCCGGTTGACGGTTTTTCCGAATCGTTCTCGAATCGCGTTCCTTAAAGTGATTAAAGAAAATCCGCCGGTCGCGTATTGCTCGAACGCGAATTTCACGATTTCGGAATTTTCGGAATGCACTTCGATGGTTCTAAGTATTTGATTGTTCCGATAACCGAACGGGGCACGTCCCGGATAAATGCCCTGCTCGGCTTTTTCGCGCATTCCCTTAATGACTTCTTCGCGCAAGTTATCGGAATAAAACTTCGCGGAAACGACCTCGATGCCGTGCATGAATTTCGTTTGCGCTTTCGCGTTTTTCGAATGCACGGTGCCGGTTTTTACGAAGTGAATCTCCGTGCCGAGTTTTTCAAGCAGGCCCAGGTCGTCGAAGTTGCGACAGAGACGGTCCATCTTCTCTACCAATAGGCAAACCGGGTTCTTAGTTCTTTTAAGGAAATCGACCATCTCGCCGAAGTGCTTCCGGCCCGATTGCTTTGCGCTTTCGACGTCGATAAATTCGCGTGTGATCCTAAATCCGTTCTTAGTAGCGTAGGCGCGGCAGCTTCGTTGTTGGGACTGAATCGAAAACCCCTCTTGCTGCTGTTCGCGACTCGAAACTCTTGCGTAAATAACGGCGTCCATTCCTTAAACCTCCCGCCCCGATTTTTTAGGGCTTTTCTTTAAACTTGCCTTCGCGTTCTCCCGCTTTCGGTTCCTTGATGCCCACCTCGCGTTAGCGGCATTCCGCGCAATTTCCTTTCGCTGCTCAGCGGTGAGCATTTTCGTTCGTTTCTTGGCCCCGATTTTGCCCTGCTGGCGGAAGTACTCTCGCAATTCGTCCGGCATGTCGATCATGGTCCTCGATTGTGCTAAGGGGTTAGCATCTGTCAAGCTCAGAATCAGAGAACTCGTCGTTTGTCTGAGTGTGGATTCCCGATACGCGCGAACGATATCGTCCCGAGTGAATTTGGAACCGCTCACGTCGCGGGTAAATTCGAAATACGGTTCCATGAGACGAGCGGCGTTACCGTTGAGGTTCAACATGCCCCGAGCATTCTGTAAGCCGAAACGATCAACGAGCGAATGAATGCCAATAATCTTCACCATTTCCGACTCGCCATAGGTCTTCACATCAGGGATTGGAAAGACGTTCGGGACTACTTCGATTGAAGCGAAAGGATCGAATTCGGCAGCGTTCTGCAGGTCGGCAAAGATGCGGAGTTCCTTCGGCAGCCTGCCGCCACCGACCTGGCGTTCGATTCGCGTCAGGATTGCGTGCTCTTTAAACCCGAAACAATCCTCGAACGTCGGCGGCTCCGCATCGCGACTTGCGCGTTTAAGGAACTCCGGATATCGGGTCTGACATTCGCGTTCCTTGTCGTAAACCCGGATGCAGTTCGGTGACTTGCCATATCGGAAGTATTCCAGTAGCTTTCCGCCCACTTCCTCGTAATCACGTTCCCCGCGCTCGTCCGACGAACGCTTGAATTTCACTCGCAAGCTGGATTGCGCATGATGAATCGGAAGGCCCGGCATGTCGGCGGCGAAATCAATGCGCATGAGACCGCACTCGTCGGGGTCCACCTCGAACAGCGTCGAAACGATCTCGCGAATCTCCGAAATCGTCTTGCGACCTGATTCGAGAATTTCCACCTTGTGGTCGCTTTCTTGGTTCCATCGGAAATGCACATGCACGATGGCATCGATTTCGAGTGATTGGCGTGCGTCTATGGTTCCGCTGTAGTGCCTAGATCGGCGCACAGCCCCCTCAAACCCTGCATATGGGATTTGTCGAATCCAATGGTTCAGCTCAGGCTGAAACGGGACGTAACCTTTGACCCGAATCTCGACCTTATCAAGCACCGGCCCCGCTCCTCGGGGCCGGTGAAACCCCGTCATCCTCGTCAATTTGACGTGAGTTGCAGGCTGTTAGACAGGGCCTGCAACTCGCGGCTGCGTGGTTGCTGCCGTGGTGGTCCTCGGTTGAGAGAGTCGTCGTGGTGTTGTTTTCGGGATGGCATGATTCCCCTAAATGGTTCTGGACGCTTGTATACGCGGCTGAGAGCGACTGGTGAAGGCTGTGAAGGGGTGAGGCAGCTAGGAAGTCGAGCAGAGCGTGAGCACACGCGGTACAGAGGGAAATCGAGCGGCTGAGCTTCTGGCGACGTGGTCGAATGCCGAGAGTGGACCAAAGAGCGGAGAGTGAAACAGTGGCTGGGCGGGTGCAACGGCTACATGGTGGTCGTTCCATGCGAGCCCTCCCGATCCCAGCGGTCTAGCAGTTGGAAAACCTCGATGAGCTTCGATACGTCTTCTTCGGAGAGGTCGAGCGCTCGGCGCTCGACGCTCATGGGGACTCCGTCCCCAAACCCCTGCGCGTTTTTAGGCTCAGAGAGCCCCGCTGCGCGGGGCTTAAAAGCAACTGCCCCGGATTCACCGCAGCATCCGGCAGAAATGGGAGGGCGAGCCTCTGGTTTTCGGCCAGCTGTCAGTGGGAGTGTTTGCCCTACTCTGAGCCCCGGAACGGCTCGCGACGCCGTCTGCCCGGAATTTCGAATTCGGACGTCATCCCGCTCGCCCACGTGTTGTGCTTGTCGCTGCACAATTCGACACTAGGCGAAACGGGAAAATTTGTCGCAACCCAAAAAATGCCGATTTTGGCATTTAGCCGGAGATAGTAGGCTGAGTGTCACGAATTAACTGGTGGTGACTACTTGCGATTCACGATTTGCGCGGAGTCGAAGCGTTGAACACATTCGGCGAGTCTCTCATGCAGGCGATGGGGGCGGAAAAGAAACGAGGGCGGGGGCATCCCTTTGATATCAGCGATGAAACCCTAAAGCACAGGCGGAATGCGCTGCTCTGGCCACTTGAGGAATGCTGGGCGCAAATCGGATGGGAGCTCCAAACTGCAAACACACTTGCTGCAATCCGCAAGGCGCTGAGCAAGACGCAAGGCTTGAATTGCCACGAACTCGACCGGTTTCGAAATGAGCTTACCGCCAAGTGCAACAAATCGAGGATTGCCCAACTCCGGAAAGAGATTGACTCCATGAAACGCGCTGGGCCAAAACTCTATCGGGAAGCAATATCTGCCGAAGAGAGCCTGCACACGGTGAGAATCGCGCTCCAAGAATCCGTGACTAAGGAAGATCAAGCGGATATGAGGGAGGCCCTGGCAAAGAGAGAGCAGCAAAATGAATCGGCTAAGGCTGCCTGGGATGCACACGGAATTTCGTTGAAGCATTTGAGCGATGAATTGGAAAAGAGCGAGGCCTATCTCTCACAGTCGGAGCTCTTGGAATTCATCCGTTCGGAAGGGAGATATTCACGCGAACCGGAAAAGTTTGCCAATGCGATGGCTGGACTGCCGGAGGTCAGCTGGCGCACATCGGCAGAGCGCTGCGCACAATTCCAATCTCGTCCGTCTATGACTTACGAGATGTTTGTCGTGGTTTCAGCTGCGCTGGAATCCGCACCTCGATCAAGAAGGGAAACGCTGCGCTTGCTCAAATCCGGAATTCAGGGAGAGCGAGCCAAATTGAGGGATGCAAAACGAGTTCTTAGTGAGGATTGGTTTTATCTGACGAGTGCAGTCAAAAAGACCGTCATTTCCCGCCTCCCTGCACGAGCATTGCCTTTCAGAATCTTCGAGAAATTTGAACTCGGGAGAAAAGTGCGGAGTGCCGCCGACAGAATCCGAGCAGAGGAGCAGAAGCTTTCCCGCACGAGCGGAGGATCGTAGGTGAGGGCTGAAATGGTCGGTGATACCCAGCCGTCAGGCATCCGTTTAAGTGAAAGTCAGGTTATTTGAACAGGGAACATCACTTTGCGCCGCACCTTGCATGGACGCTGACAGAGCTCAAGAATGCAGTTAACCTCTTTCAGATCACGCCCGCTCACCCTCGGAGCTTCCACGCACCGAGTCGCGGCCTTTGAACGCTCCGCATGAGTTAGCGGCTCGCCGACGCCATCCGATTTACCTTCTACGCCAGCTCATCACCTGAATTTATTTGGAGCTTTGAAGAGCACCGAGATACCGACGATTGTGTTGGTGTCCCAGCCTGGAGGGAGGTTCACCGACTGCAGCATGTAATACGGCCGGATAGAAAGTGTGGCTGAGATTGGCAACCGAACTCCGACCTGGAAACGGTTCTGCGTGAAGCTGGTACCGCCATTGGCAAAAGGGTTAAACCACGGAACGACTAAAAACTCGTTACTTACCACGACTGTCGGACGCCACGTTGTCCGAAGAGGCACACTGTAGTCGATTCCTGGGCGAAAGCGGAGGCGCGCGGAAGCAGGACGATTGTCTGGAAATCGGCCTTCGACGAGCGTGCGCAGGTTATAGCGCCACGGACCTCGCGATGTGCTCAAAGCTAGATTGAGCAGCAGGCGGTTTTCGTACTCAATCGCGGGATTGCCGGGGAAGCGCTGATAACGATAGCTCGGTGTGACGGTCAGCCAAGGCCGCGGACGAAAAGCAACGCCGGTCTGAACCAAGTGCTCGAAGAATCGCGATCCGCCTTCGTCGAACCTCTGATGGAATTCGACCTCCACAGAGTTGCTCGCTGAAAAGGGGACCGACATCGCCTGGTCCAGCCAGAGTCCGATGTTCTTTTCATCTTCCGGGTCCTCTGGTTTTTGTTGCTGCGCTCGGATGTAGGGAGGGAACAAGACGTACAGGATTGCAAATGTCAATAGGACATATCCGAGCGCTCGTCTTTGGGACATTCTGAACCTTTTTTCAAAACAATATTTCGGACTTGAATGCATGCTTCGAACTACCACTCTCGCGAGCGTAGATCCTCTACTTGAACGAGAACTCGTTTTCGCGCGGGGATCAATCATCCCTTCGTGCCCGACCGCGTTCACTCGGCGGCGCGAACCCATACATTGTCCGGAGCCAGGATTTCGGAATTTGGCAGCTCAGTCTGAATATTGACTCGTTGGAAACCTGCTTTCTTTCGTGGAACCGCGTCGAACAAGACGTAGTACTGATTTGAGAGCAACTTTTGCAGACGTTCCAAGTGCGGCTTGAAGCTGACCAGGGGCGAGGTGCCCAGGGAATAACATTCCCCTCCAGTTTCGTCCGCAATTTTTGTGAGACCCGAAAGTCCGAGCTGCAAATCCCATCCGCTTCGGCCAGCTCGGCCCACGCCAGCCGCATAAATCGAATAAACGACAACATTGAAGCGCTGGCTCATTTCGCTGGCAGAGGTGGCGTCAACACTGATAGCCGGCATGCTGTGATACACGGTCCCGAAATCTGGTCCAAGGCGAGAATTTAATCCAGCAGGAGAGTTGGTCGCAGTACTTGACTTCGGTCTACTCTGAGAGTTCGGTCCACTCTGAGAAGTCGGTCCGACGCGAGAGGGTTGAGGAGTTTCTCCCCGGAGCCGGTCGATCCCATCCGTGACCATCAAAACCTCGCGCCGTACCTTCTCCTGTTGCCAGCCCTTAAGAAGGCTAATCAGCGACAGGTATGGGCTATCCATCGTCGAGAAAGCTCCTCGGGGTAAGCGCACCGCTTTAAGAGCGAGATCGTGGTCAGGAGTAAAGTTCTGAGCAACATTGATAGTGGCGTTTGACATGTAAGCGACACCAATAACTGTGGAGGACGGTTGAGCGCTAATGAAATCCTTAAGGTCCTGGAGATTGTTACCAACCGAGGGGTTCAGAGTATCGTCAATCAAAATCATCAGCTGGAGCGCGGCGTTCTCACCCTGAGCAGGAATCACTTGCGAAACAGGCAGGAAACTCTTGCCTTGTTTAACTTTTATATCTTGTTTTTGCAGAGGTGGGAGTTCAGCGTCTTCCCGAAGGGCTGCGTCCGTAATCACAACGTGAACCTGAACAGTGGCAGAGGCGGCTTTCTCTTGCGAAATACCGAACGGGACCGCGAATGTCAATACATAGAACGCGCAGAGTACTGCAAACAACCCTTTCAAGTTTTTCATATTCTCTCCTAACTGATGAACTGCGCCACGCCAGTGGCGACGTCATACATTGCTCCAACCACTTGAATGCTTCCTTTTTTCACCAAATCTTCCAGAATCGGGCTTCGCCGCTGGATGGTCTCCAGCGCGAGAACCACATTCGTCTTCGCTAGGGCGTCAACGTAGGCTGGATTCTTGCTCGTTTTATCGACATCAAACTTCGTCGCCGTGATGGCTGGTTTGATTCGGGCGAGCAGCCCGGTCAGGTTGCCCATTTCAACATCGTCGATAGCTCCCTTGACCGCGCCACAGGCGGTGTGTCCAAGTACAAGAATCACTTTCGCGCCTGCCACTGCACAAGCGAACTCCATGCTGCCGAGGAGGTCGTCATTGACCACGTTGCCCGCCACACGTCCGTTGAAGGTGTCCCCGATGCCCGTATCAAAAATGATTTCGGCCGGTGCCCGCGAGTCAATACATCCCAGAATCATGGCTGCGGGGTACTGGCCAGCGGCACTCGATCTTTTTTGGGCTAGGTAATTGTGGGGAGCCGGATTCCCTGTTCGAAACCGCTCATTGCCCTTCTTTAACTCCGAGATGATCTGTGCAGGTGTCATGCGATCACGCTCTTCTTTGGTCAGGGAACCGCTTTCGGGGGTTCCGAGCTGGAAGGGCCACAGCGCGACTGGAGCGACCGCAGCTGCGGCAAACGCACCTGCCAGAAAGTGACGGCGGAGAAAATTGGAATCACTCAAGAAGGTTTTGGGCGAATTGAAATTCATAGATCTATCCTCCTTCGATAAACTCTGACGGATAGCTTGCAAGTGCGAATGGAGTTCGGAAAACTTATCAACGGAGCCCGGGAATCTTCGAGCGACTCTCCTGTGAGCGGGCTTTGATGTGTACGGGGCACACGTTCCGCGCTGCAGTCAGGCAAACCTCTCGATTTGGGCAAATTATTCCTCTGGTAACGGCTCAAACCGAGCGTCATCCAAGAACAGTTCTTGCTTCGGGGCCTCAGAGCCTTTGCGCTTTGTGCCAGGCAGAACCTCGAACCAGTTATCGAACTGCACCATGGTTGAAGCTAGCTGCGCAAGAACCTGGGGGTTGCCCACCATTTTTGCCTTCCCGGCGGCGACCTTGTCGGTCAACTTGGCGTTCCCGATCATCACGTCTTCCAGTTCACGTCGGTCAATAGTGAGGGTCAGATCGGCATCCTTTGCCTGGTAACCGGCGATGGTGGTCAGCGTTGCATTGCTCATTTCGACCACGAATTTCTCGCCGTTGTCCGGTGTCTCAAGGTTAATCTTGAACTTCATTCCCTCAGCCTTACGGCTGTCCATCTGGATTCCAAGATAGTTCAGGAAAAGTTCGGTACTGGTGCCACGCACGAAATCAGGGCTGCCCGCTTTTGCGGTCTTGACGGCAATGATTCCATCTCGCAGCTCTTTGGCTCCCGACAGGTAACCGTTGCGCAGGGCGACGCTCTCGCTTTGATAGCCGAGCTGTTCGTAGTTATCGGCTAGAAGGTCTTTGGCCGTCTGGTTATCGGGTTGCGCGTAAACCAGCTTATTTAGGATTTCCATTGCGTAACGGTATTTGCCCGCATCGTACAGCTCGCGACCTTTGGCAATAATTTTGTCCGCACCTCCCATCATCTCTACATAGAGGGGCGCGGAGTCTTCGGGCGAGAGCGGCACTAGAGTTGCTGGGTTCAAATCCCAATAGCCAAAATAACGCTGGATGACCGCGCGGCTGTTGTGCTCGTAGGACCCGTGATAAGCGTGCGTGTACCACAGCTGCTGCAAGCTCTTGGGCGGTTGATAGACGTTGTGGATCTGATTGATCGTCACGCCCGTGTTAGCGAGATGCATAACCTGGTTATTCAGATTTGCATACATGTCCCGCTGGCCTCGCATTACTTCCTGAATCCTGTCTTTGCCCCAGCGCGGCCAGCTATGCGAGGCGAACATCACCTCGGCCTGGTCGCCGAAACGGTACAGAGCTTCGTTGATGAATTTCGACCATGCCAGCGCATCTCTCACCTGCGCGCCACGCAGTGTGAGGATGTTGTGCTGACCGGCGACGATGTTCTCGGCTGCCCAGAAGGCTTTGAAGTCGGGGAACCACGTGTTCATCTCGGCGGGCGCCTCGGTGCCAGGTGTGTTCTGAAACTGCATCCTGACGCCGTCGATCGTCATCTCCTCGATCGGCTGCTCGATTAGCTTCGTGGGCGGAAGAATGCCGACATCGCCGCTGGCAACGCCCTTTCCAATCGCCTGATCGACATGACCGTAGGGGCTAGCTGGCACGAGGTCAGCGTAGGTGTAGGACTTGCGGCGCGTCATTGCATTGCCGCCGAAGAGGTTCTCCGAGATCGACTCGTACATGAAGCCCTTGGGTGCGATGATCTGCACCTTGCCAGCCGCGAGCGCGTCCGGATCGACAACACCGCGTACACCGCCAAAATGATCACCGTGAGAGTGCGAGATGATGACGGCTACAACGGGCCTTGCTCCAAGCTTTTCGTTTACGAACTTGAGAGCAGCCCTCGAGGTTTCTTTCACGGTCAGCGGATCGATCACGATCCATCCGGTCTTGCCTTTGATGAAGGAGATGTTTGCAAGGTCGAATCCGCGTACCTGGTAAATGCCCGGGACTACCTCGAAAAGGCCGTACTCCATGTTGAGCGTCGCTTGGCGCTGCAGCGAAGGATGGATGGTGTCGTAATCCGTTCCGCTGAGAAGAAAGCTCCAGTTATCCATGTTCCAGGCCACATCGCCCTTGTCATTCATGATCTTGCGGTAGGAGGGCGCTGCAATAAAGCCACGTTTCGCTTCGTCAAAATCTTGCCTATCGGCGAGAGGGAGAACTCTTCTCTGCTCCTGTTGTGCTTGGACCGTGTACTGCGAAGGCGGCTTTCCCTTGGGATTGAAATGCCGTGTTTCCTGCGCATCTATCACTCTTACGCTTCCCAGGGCTGCGGCTACGACTACAAGAATCGCCAAAGGTGAGAGTCTGGGATTTTGCATTCTGACCTCCTCTTATTACTTGAGCTGGATGGTTGTTCCCAAAAGCAAGCCGCTCATGCGCACGTCATACTTAAATCCGCCATTGCGGTAGTCGAGACTTAGATACCGATAGCCCGTCTGCAAAGTGATTTTCTTATGAACCTGATATCCCAGCAGAGGCACCACCTGCCATTCCAACTGTGAGCCTGCGCCGAACCCTCCAACATCACCAAACAAGGTAAAGCGGAGCTTTTGGCCCAAGGGCGTCTGGAACCGCGCGCCTAGCAAAGGGTCGGCCCAATTTTGACTCGTGGAGAACGTTCTTCCCAAGAGACTGGGCTCGAACCTGAGACTTGCCCCCAGGTGCCAATAACGAAATCCGGTGAAGGCATCGACGCTCAGGCGTTGCCTCTCCACTAAGCGATATCCCACTTCGGGGCTAAGGAAGAAGTTTTGTACCTTAGCTTTTGCCGTGATCGCTACCACCTGAATAGGGAGGGCTTTGTCGTCGGAAAGCTTGATCCACATCAAGTCAACGGGCAGTAACAGTCGCTTATAGCGTACTTCTGACACCGCCATCAGCCCAATATCGAGGTTGGAGAAAACATCTCCGAACCCCGCGTGAATACTTGCGTCGAAGCCGCGTACGCCTAACGTCCCATGGACTCCGGAAAACCAGAGATAAGGAGTTGCCGCAAAATGCCAATTAGAATCAGGAGCAGAACTGCTAACCGGCGTTGTGCTTGCTGGCATCTGTGCACTTGCCTGTGGACTGGCGAACCCCGCCTCGGCGATGACTCCGGCGTTGAGTCCACAATGTGCGGGCACACACTCCTCGCTTTCTTGTGCCGAAGAAAGCACGGCATTCAGAAAGATTATGCTGAGGATGAGCGCGGTTCGTGCTCCCCTTGACCACAGAGCGCCCGCGCTACCGCCTGAAGAATTTGGCAATCGAATTCCCACTTGTGTTCCCCACGGAGGCCGCTGACCACAGCTTCGTCTCGATTGGTCGAGAAGTTCGGCGGATGACTGTTGCGCAGTCTAGCCAAAGCGATTGGTGCGGTTGACGGTAGTGGGAGTCCGGCAGTCGCCGAAACTGTTATTTTTGCCAGTGAACGCTTGGTCGAAAGCGCATATTTGAGCCTGTAGTTGTCGGAACAATCGACCACGATCCAAGCGCTCGATCTCAGGAGGATGCCGTCCTCCTTTGGAATGGCGCAGGTTGACGTCCGTCTCTGGAGGCTGTAAGGAGCTCGTGGGGACCGACGCCGAATGAAATCCCCTTATCTCAAGTACTCGCGTTGTGGCACGATTAGTGGTAATACACCATCTCCCCAAAGGGGAATCGAATGACTGCATCTGCCTCAGATGGATTGGTTCATCTCGACGCTTCGACCTTCCAGAAGCCACTCGGACAACTGGCGGAGGTGCTGGCGCAGAAATTGCACCGAGAAGCCCCCAAGTTGCTTCCCGCGCCGACCTTTGTCGCTGTCGACCTGTTCGTCTTGATGCGGAAAGCAATGCGCACATACGACTTACTTTTCTATCTCAATGCCGATGAGAGGAGAAACAGTGATTGCTATTGGAGGTCCGCGTACTCCGTGCTAGCGCTTTCGTTGATACGAACAATGATCGACTGCTTGTACAACATCACCACGATATTGCAAGCTCCAGCAGCGAACGGCGCGCTCTTTCGGAAAAGCGGGTTTCAGAAGTCTCTCAGGGCTCTCGACGACGAAGAGCAGCGATACGGGGGACAGCCCAAATGGGATGAGTACATCGCGCGCGGGCGCTCGATGATTGACCTTGGGCTACGGGAGAGTGGTTTCACCTTAGCCGAAATAAATTCGCAGAAGTGGGCGTGGCACACATTGGGGCAGTATCTGTCGTATAAGCCGGGCGGCCGCACCACCGCACACCAAGACTTTCTGAGAACTTTTGCGTACGGCAACTGGCGTGAATATTCGGCAATGTCACATAGCACATTCGAAGGGCTCATGCCGACTGCGATGTATTACGTCGCGGACACTGCGCCACACGACAATAGGGAGATGATCGAACAAAGATTTGAGCTCGTCTTGTTTATGCACATCGGACGTGCGGCAGGCTTATTGCTGTGCATCATTACGGAGTTGCAGGCCCACTTTAAGTTCGATGACGATGGGGCACGCATCAACGAGCGAATCCATGAAATGTGGGACGCTCTGATGCCGGTGTTCGAGATTAAAGAGCTGTACGACGGCCACTATCGTCAGCGCATGAAGGCGAGAGGAATTTGAGAAACGAGGGCCAGGGCGGCCCACATCTTTAAGTTTCTGTTATATCTATCATTCTCAAAAACCGTTCGGTTGCCCCACTTCTCGCGACTTTTGAATGGAAAAGCGTCGCTCTCGACTTCTCATTCAATTCCGCTTAGACCCGCTCCCGGGAACCCAAAAGTTCTAAAATCGTCTGCTAAGGCCGACCATTTCACAAAATCGCGCCTATCTTACTGAGAAGCCGAGTTCAAATTTTCTGCGCGTAAAACCAGAGTTCTAAAATCGTCTGCTAAAGCCGACCATTGTTTCTCCTATAACTTTTCCGATTGAGATCATCGTTTTCCCACTTCTCGGAAATCGCGAGAAGCCGGGAACCCGAAGAGTTGTTGAAAATAGAAAGAGTAGGTTAGATGTGAGCCACCCGCCGCGATGCGCGACTATTTTTAAGCGGGCTCCCGCCTCACTATCATTCGCTATGATTCGAAGATGAACATTCGCGACGAAGATCCGCGTGATTGGAACGCCGTTTTCCAGGTCATCACGTCAGCGTTTGGACACTCGGCTGAGGCGATGCTTGTCGATGCCTTGCGAAAAGAGGGCGACAGCGTCATCTCGCTGGTGGCTGAGCAGGACGGTCAGATCGTCGGTCATGTGTTGCTGTCGAAGATGAGCGCTCCGTTCGCCGCATTGGCGCTTGCTCCAGTGGCGGTGGTCCCTTCGAGGCAGCGTAACGGTGTTGGTGCGGCGCTGATCAGGTGCGTTGTGGAGCGCGCCCGCAGCGAGGGTTGGGACGCAATCTTCGTTCTCGGTGACCCTAGCTACTACCAACGATTTGGTTTTGATAAAGGCGCCGCTGCGGGCTTTACGTCGATCTATGCTGGACCACATTTCATGATGCTTCAGCTATCGCCATCGCTCGGCGCGACAAGTGGAGAACTACGCCACGCGCGGGCATTTGGGGATCTTGTTTAGGTGAGTTCGGCAGTTCGAGTCTGCCCGTTCCGACCATTGTTTGTCCCCGCTCACATGTTCGGTTGAACTCGCCAACGCAGCGTCCGGCTTGTCGCCGGCTTTCTTAAGCTTTACTTCTTGGGCCGCGACTCCGGAGGCACAAGGCCTGCGAGGCGGTAGTACACAACGAGCTGGCCGTAGTGTTCACCGCTATGTTCGATGAGGCCGTATGCGATGTCGAGAACGCGCGCTTTCTGGTCAGGCAAATAAACGACCTCCGTCAACAGGCCTTTGTCGCCTTTCGACTGGATGGCGGCGGCTCCGTCGGCAAAGGATTTCTTTACGAAGGCGACGATATCGGCCTTGGTTTTGTACTGGTCACGCTTCGGATCTTCTGCCGCGGGAGGCTTCAGCCCCATCGCTGGATTGGTGAAGTAGTAGGTTGAACCGGCCGCGTGCAGCAACTGCTCGGCGAAGCTGCGCTGCGCGGGGGTTGGCTTGAAGTCATATTTGTCCTCCGGGAAATCTTCGGCCATCTCGGTGAGCTTGCGGCCAATGTCATTCCAGGAATCGAGCACGACTTTCAATTCCGGATCGGCAGGTTTGACGGCTGGATGTTTTTTAATTGAGTCCTGGGCATTCCCGGGAAATGCGAATGCCAGCAGGACGATAGCGAGAAGCGAAAGTCTTTTCATTTCTATCTCCAGGATTGAGTTTCGCGAACCACGGTTCAGCTTCCTATTTCGCCTGCGTCATCCCCGCAACAACGACGGCAACTTTATCAAGTGTCTCTTTCCAACCCTCGAACTGACCGCTCTGGATTGCGTTCTGCATGGTTTCATTTCCAATGAAGGTGAGTTTCGTCCGGCCGTTTCCAAGATCCTCAAACAGGACCACGTCGTACGCATCTATGGACTCATGCTCGCTTCCGTATTGCGCGGGCTCAAGCCTGTTTCCCTCCTCGTCGGAAAAGTACATGGAGGAAACGATCTTCTCGTGCAGAACAATCTCATGGTATTCACCGCCATTCCAGCCCACCTGCCCATCCGGCGTTCTCATGCAGAAGAGAAATTTTCCTCCCACGCGAAAATCTATCTGGCAAACAGGTGCTGTAAAACCTTTCGGCCCCCACCACTGCATCACGTATTTCGGGTCTGTCCACGCCTTCCAAACCAATTCGCGTGGGGCATCAAAAATTCTGGTGACAACCATCCGCTCGGGCTCATTTTTTGTCATGTCCGACCTCCGCTTTTTTCATTTGCTTCACAACTGCGTCCAGCTTGTCGAAACTCTCTTCCCAGAATTGGCGATAACCCATCGTCCAGTCGCTGACGGTCTTTATCGCCTGTGGCCTAAGGGTGCAAATACTCTCGCGTCCACGCTTGGTCTTGATCACGATCCGCGCTCGCACGAGGTAGGCAATATGTTTTGAAATCATCTGCTGCGAGAGGGCAAAGGGCTTCGTCAATCCATGCACCGAGGCCGGCCCACGGGAAAGCCGTTCGATCATCGCCCGACGGGTTGGATCGGACAAAGCCGCGAATGTTGTGTCGAGACTATCCACAACCATATGGTAGTGGATTTTGTATCGATGTCAAATGTGTATTTGGCGATTCCTGAACCGTGGCTCATTCACCTGACGATGAAAGTGCGCACGGTGCCCCACTTCTCGCGATTTCGAGAAGTGGGAGAAGGACAGCGTCAGATCGGCAGGGCGAGAGCTCTAAAATCGTCCCGGAGGCGCCTTTTTAAGATGCTAAGACATTTCCTGTTTTCTACGCTCGTGGTTCTCGTCGTTACGGCAATTGGGCACACTCAATTCAAGGGACCTCGCGCTGCGGTGGATTGCCAATCGCCTGAGATCAGAAATCCGGAGCTTGATGATGTGTCCGCAAAAGAGGCCTCGCTAGACATTTCATTTGCAAGGAACGCGACAGGGGTTATATCGCTTAAATTATTGACCGCTCAGTACAACTCGGAAAGCTTCGGCGGGCAAAGCACAGTGTTGACGGTCGATGAAAGCAAAGCCTCGAAAGTTGCGGGAGAGTTATTCGAGCGCCACAAACAGGCAATCACGACAGCGGTGGAGAAAATTCTCAAGTCCGAGCATGATCAAGCGATCAACGGCGAGATATGGTTCCTAGTTTTCAGCTATCGGTCGGGCTGTCTGAGTCCGACTTATACTGTGGAGCGGATCGGGAATCGACGACCGAATCTTTAGGGATCTGAGAGATCAAGCGGATCGGCGAAAACGAAGGTGTTCGTTGATCTTATCCAATGTAATGCGATCGTTTGTCGCGCTTCCGTTCGATCTGTTTTCCCTCAACTCGGTCCGCCTCAAACCGAAAATCGTGCTTCTCCTTCCACCACTGTGCTCTCTAGCTTTGGCGGCTCGCCCGCTCGCCACAGCCGGCTATGGTTACGCGCGCGGTAGAGGATTGGACCTCCATCCGGGCTGTCAATGCGACGCACCGGGCGCGGAATGCAAACGAATTCTGTTTCGAGCTCATTCGCTGCGGCCTGGACGACCGCATAGCCGTGTCCGCCGATGTCGACGAACGACATCTGCGGCGCCATGCTGGGATTTGAGAGTGCGCGTGCTTTCGCGAGGTCACCGCTCTTGCAGTATTCGAGGCAGGAGCGAACGCCGTGCATTAAGAGCATGTTGATGGTCGGCTGCGGCTTGGTGTCTGCGGGGGCTTGACCTATAAAGAGTGAGCGCAAGGGCTCGTCTTTTGCCATTTTGTGTTCATAAGCTTCCAAACCGCCGGGAGACGAAATGGAACCCACGACAAATGCCACGCCGACGGGATCGAATGGTTTTGGGGGAAGAGATTTCGAAGCTAACCCTGCCCAGAAGCTGTGCCTGTCGCCCGCGACGGCAGCGAAGCCTGTGATTTCATGCTGCCGGACGAAGTCATAGATTTGGCCTAGTTCGTGGGAGGCCGTGCTCATATCGGCGCCGCCCATGCTCGCATACGCTTCGCCGGGCCATTTACTGGAGGTAATGCCTGGCGGCAGGTTTTGCGGATCTGCCCGCTGCGGAAGCGTGGCCGTAGTGCTTCCCCAAATCTTCCAGGTCGCCTTCGATTCTCGCAACTGATCAAAAAACCACTTTTTCTGCTCTGCGCCGAGAATGGTCTGGGGCGGGCGGTTCTTTTGCGTGTTCGCGACCTTCTTATCGCCAAAGGGAATCGCGTCCGGAGGTTTGCCGCCGTTATATTCGCGACCAGCGTCAATGATCTCCATGACTTCTTCCGGAATGAACTCGGAGAAATCCTTGTTGAACAGCGCATCGCCGTCGAGGTCGGTTCCGGGGTCCGGCGAACGGTAGCTTCGTTCGTCGGTGATGATCAATTCGACATGCTTCCCCCAGCGCAACGACCTGTAGCCCTTAAGGCTGTTGATGGCTGCGAGGTTATTCGGTTCTTGTCCGAGACCGTTGTCGTCGAATTTCGTCACTGCGACATCAGCGACGGTCGGCGGATTGAACTGTTCGAGCGAAGGACCGCTGGGCTTCGCCATTCGCGCCGGCTGATACTCGAAGAACGCCTGCATGGCCGCTACCTTGCGCGTCTGCGCCGGTCTCGTTTTTCCGTCGAACACCTCGAAGCTTTGCCATCCTTGCCAACTGAACTCGTGGTTGTCCCACATGGGAACAAACGGAAATCGCGCGCGCGCGTCCTGGAGATCGGGATCGTGCAGGTAGCTGCGGTAGACAGCGCGATAGTCATCTACATCCACAGGAATATGAAAGTTGCTGACCTTTTCACCTTTCGGGTAGCGAACGATGTCCTGGACCTGGCGATCGTAATAGGTGGCCTTGTCTTCCGGATACCAAACGAGTTCGTAGATGAAGTCACCGAGGTGAAGCACAAACCCGAGGCGGTTGGCTTCGTCGGCTCGCTCGTCTTCAAAAATCATGCGGCGGTAAGCGTTCTGAGCACCAAGGTTGGCGTTCTGGCAACTCACAAACGCGAATCTCACCGGGCGCGGATCGTCGTCGCTCGGCGCCGTCATGGTTCGACCGATTCGACTGCCGAAGCCGTTGTGGTCGGTAAATCTGTACCAATAAACGTGTCCCGGGTTCAGACCGCCTACCAGTACACGACAAGTCCAGTCGGCTGCTGGTGAGACCTTGGCGGTGTGCTTGGCGATCACTTTACGGAACGATTCATCAAGTGCTACTTCGACAGTCAGTTCTTCAACCGGTGAACTGCCGGGCAGATGCCGCGTCCACAGCAGAACGCTATTGCTATCAGGATCACCCGACGCGACACCTTCCGGGTAGAAATCGCGCCGCTCCTGCCACGCAACGCTCGATGGTGAACCTAATCCGCGTCCCCATGCTGCGTTCGCACCCAGCACCGCAGCCATGGCGAGAAACTCGCGCCGATTGAAAGTCATTCGTTGTTAGCTCCTGAAGTTTCGTCGCCCAAATTTGACTCGCTATTCTCGCGAGACTTGGGGAGAGTTTGTCGCCGCTGGGACGAGTACACGGTGATTCGTGGCCAAAAGCCGACCCTGCGACCCGCTTTTGGTCAGCGCATCTCCAAAGAGAGAGAGAGTGAGTCGCCGAGGTTTTCACCACCTAAGCGCAGTTTTCGGACAGGCAAAGCATCGTTTAGCATTCCGCGATGCCATCGGCGCGGATTTACCTGCTGCTCGTTGCGGTAGTCCTTGCGATTCCTTCTGTCGCGCAAAACTCCAAACCCCCAGCTGAAGTCGATTTCCTTTCCACGTGGGGAAAAATCCAGCAGCGCTATCCGTACGAGAACTTTGGGCAATCGACATTTCCTCATTACGGAGAGAACCAGATCAACCGGCGCGGGCGACACTGGGACCTCTGGGTGCCGATTCCAGGATCTTATAAAGACCGCTACGAAACCTGGGCTGCGGTGAAGCCGACGGTCGTGAAGAGCGGTTGGACCATCATTTCGGAGAACCCCCATGGAGGCCTGCTAATCGTGCTGCGCTACAACCAGAACGGCGTGGACGCCTGGGCGAACGCCAGCGTCGACGATGGGGCCTCACCGATGCGCTTCACCATGGACCTTATCGAAGTGACGCCGCCACCGATCTCGATGACGTTGCATGAGCCGGCGCAAACGCCGGAGAAGATGCCGACAGGAGGGAAGGGCGACTTCCCGTATCTCACACCGATGCCGGGGTCAGTAGCGCACGGCGGCCAAGAAGAAGATACGCCCTTCCGTCTGACACCCAAGGGAGCGAGCCAGGACGAGATTGTGGCCAACGGTTCGGTACTGCGGAACTATTCGCTGAACGATGGCTCGCAGATCTTATTCGTAGCCGTGTATCACGACGCGCTTCTCAAAGCGGGCTGGGACATTGAACAGGAAACGCCTAACGCGGAAGTGATCGTGGCGCACTATGGCAAACATGGGCGCAATTTGTGGGCATACCTCATCGATCATGGCGAGGAGTACAGCTTTCGGGTTGGTAAAGAGGCCGCACCGGATCAGATGAAGTCGAAGCTCATTGCGGACTGCCACGTGGCGATCTACGGCGTGTTGTTCGACTTCAATAAGGCGACACTGCAACCTGAATCGGATGGGCCGCTGGGACAAGTCGGCGCGTTGCTCACGGCGAACTCCTCACTGAATGTTGAAGTGCAGGGGCATACGGACAACGTTGGTACAGACGCGTATAACCAGACGCTCTCGGAGGCGCGCGCGAAGTCGGTGATGACGTGGCTGACGCAGCACGGCGTGGCACCAGGGCGGATGACTGCGAAGGGCTACGGAAAGACAATGCCTGTCGCCGATAACAAGACTGACGATGGCCGCATGAAGAATCGCCGGGTGGAGATCGCCGACCCGAAGTGCAAAGCGGGGAAGTGATATTAAGTTTCGCTGGACCCAGGTCTCGAAAAACACGAGACCCGGGGCACCCTGCTGTCGCTCCACTTTTGTTTTTGGTTGGAAACAGAGACCCCGGGGCGATGCCGGGGCTTCTGCAGCGACATGGTTAGTGAAGCAGATCCAGCGTATTGTCGCCGTCATCCACGAAGTAGAGGCCTTTCCTGTCGAGGGTGAGCACGATTCCGAAGAGCGTGCCGGCACCGGCGCCGCTGGTATCAATCGTCTTTACCGCCGCCTGTGAACCTGAAGGCGAGATCTCAACAATGTTCCCGTCTCCCGCGTTGACGGTGAGGATGTTGCCGTTCGGTGCTACGGTTACTCCGAGCGGCTGGTTGAGATGAGAGCCCATCGAGACAGTGTGTCCGGTACCTGCCGAACTGAGACGGAGAACTGCGTCGTGAATCGAGGCGATGCGGTTGTTCAGCGTGTCAGCCACGTAGAGCGTGCCGTCTTCGGAGAGACCAAGACCTGTGGGTCCAAGGACGAGAGCGGCCGGATCCGTACGTTCCGCGAAGCCGGAGCCGACAACGGTGCGCAGCAGTTCCTGCGGCATCTTGCCGGAAGAAGGTGTCGGAACAGAAATGATGATGCGAACTACCGTGCCGCGATGTACTACGCTGCCGTTTGCGGCGACAGTGCCGTTCAGAACATTGGTCACGAATAGTTCAGCAAAGTTGCCGAAGTCGAGCGCCGTCATGTCCCACGGGCCGTTGATGTTGGCATTCCATTTGACGCCGGAAAATGTTTCTACGACTTTGCCCATGTTATTAAGCACGAGCAGGCATCCGGGTTTGGCGGTCGCGGAAGTGCCATCGCGGGTAGGAAGACTGCCGACAATCACCCAACCGTTGTTCAGCACCGAGAGCGCGGTGGTCAGGCCAACGCCGCCCGGACATGGACCGGGCAGGCCCGCGGCGCTGATTTCCGCGAACACATTGAGCGAGCCGTTGGGAGCGATATCAACAATGGTTGTTCCGGTTCCTTGCAGATTGGCACTGTTGTTAAAGTTGCTGATCAGGACGTGTCCCCGGATCAGCTTGCCCGAACTTTTCTGCACAACGACAATTCCGTATGGATTCACGTCGCCGTTGGCGGGCACTGTTGATGGACCGGGCGTGACATGCAACGGTCCTATGAACGAACTTGCATTCGCGCTTGCTGGTACGAATGCGATCGCGGTAACGAGACACAACGTGGATGCGCACTTCCTGAAGAGACTCATGTCGGAAACCTCCTGGGTGACGAAGCCAACACGCAGGGGAATCGGGTCGCGGGGGCTTACATAACCATCGCTAACACTGCTCCCGCTACAAACCAGCAATGTCACGGAGATGCAAACGCGGCGTGGAATTTGCGTGAAAGCACTTTAGGTTCAGAGGCTTAGCGCGAAGGTGACGTAGCAACGAATGACGCTTTTCGGCTCCCGCTGACGATTGCAATGTTTCGCAATCAAGCAACTCCGCTTCGGGTTGTCTGCCTTAATGCATCTGTCGCGAATAAAAAACAGAGATTCCGTCGCATTCTGGCGCATGTTCCGCAACGCACCTACAAATGAGCAGGTGCATCCATTGCTACGTGTGCGAAAAGTACACCAAAACGGATGTGTGAAAGCAGAAACGCAATGGGCCGAACCATGGGGTTGTTCGCAGTTGTCACTTTACAGTTCGTCATGCTTTGGGGGAGCAGGGCGATTGCCAGCACAGTCACACTTAAACCGGGCGAAAACGTGGCCGCAGCGGTCGCGAACGCTCCTGCAGGGTCAACCTTCGTATTCACTCCGGGTACGTATCGCATGCAATCGATCATTCCGAAAGACAACGATATCTTTGTCGGGCAATCATCGACCGGCGTCATCCTGAATGGCGCCAAGGTTCTAACGATGGAACCGAATGGCAAGTACTGGACGAAAATCGAGCCGCTGAATCCAACGGTTTACGTCGCAAACCATTGCAATCCGGGACACGCGCGTTGCTACATCCTGAACGATCTGTTCATTGATGGAAAGTTGCAACGCCCGGTGAGTTCGCTCAGCAGTCTGGCGGCGGGACACTGGTATTACAACCTCACCACGGGAACGATTTACATCAGCACCAATCCGGCTGGACACGTGGTGGAGTGGGCCTATACCACGTATGCCTTCCGGGGAGCCGCGACCGGTGTGCAAATCAGCTTTCTCACCGTGAAGAACTATGCGACGCCCCCGCAAGCGGGTGCGATCGGAGGGCCGAACGGCAAGGCGGAGCATTGGTACATCCACAACGTGAATGTCATGCACAATCACGGGGCCGGGATTGCCATCGGAAACTACAGCAAGGTGATGTACTGCAACTCGTCGAGCAACGGCCAGGAGGGGCTTGCCGGCCACGGCGCGTATATCACGATTGAACACAACACCTTCGCCTACAATAACCAGGCCAGCTACATGAACTTCTGGGAAGCGGGAGGCGCAAAAGTCACGGATACCAGCCATTTGCTGCTTGGCTACAACTACGTTCACGACAACCTCGGCACGGGATTGTGGGAAGACATGTACAACACTGACTCGGTCGTCGAAAACAACACCAGCATTAACAACCTGGTGGGTATTGCCGAAGAGTTCGCGTCGAACCTGACGCTCAGGAACAATGTCGTGCGCGGCAACAGGAAGATGGGCATCCTGATTTCGCTTTCCCGGTATGCGGAGGTCTATGGCAATACCGCGGAAGTTCCGGTGAACGGGATTGACGCGATCCGGGTCGCGGAAGGTCAACGCGACGGGATGAACACCCACGACGTTCACGTGCACGACAACATCATGATCTTCGACGGAACAAAGTCGGGTCGCACTGGGCTCTCAGGAAATCTCGATACCGCGACCAACGTGACTTTCAACAACGACAAGTACTACAAGAAGAACGGTGGGTACTATCACTGGTTGTGGGGCGGATCCACCTGGATTTCCTTCACTGCCATGCAGAAGGCCGGACAGGAGTTGACGGGAACCGTTTCGACCGGTGCGCCGTAAGGGTTCGAGCGTGGCTGTTTATCGGGAAGATTTGTTCCCGAGGGCTGTGGTAAAGCCTTGTCGCGCGGCGTGCCAGATCAGAAGGAGCGCCGCGGTCCCGGCGCCGAATGCCGCGCCTATCGCCGTCAGCGTCCAGAGGACGCCTTGCGGCTCCATGAGCGAAAGAATTGCCGCAAGGATCAGCAGATAGGCAGTGACGATTGCGAGAGCTTTGGCGATCGTCATTGGCACGCTCCACCTGTTCTCGACCTCTGTCGACGGTTCGTAGTCGCCGCTGATGCTCTGCAGATCTTCATGTCTGGCTGCGCGGTTGAGACCCCACCACATGGCTGCGGCGAGCAGCAGCAGTTCAAGCGGGCGCAGGTGTTGCTGCAGCGGCGTGTATTCGTGGGCGTCCAGCGAGCCGGGAACAACCGGATACAGGGCGTGCGCAACGCTGCCCGCAACACTCTCCGTCAGCGGACCGACGATGAGCGTGTACAGAAGTCCGATAGCTCCGGATGACACGAAATCGATCAAGAACGTAGAGCGGAACTTTTCCGGCTCCTTGCCGAAGGGTTTGGTGAGGGTGCGCGCCATCCAGAAGCCGAGCATGGTTCCGGCGAACTCGAAAGGCAGGTCGATCTCATCGTTGGAGTGGGGATTGCGCCAGTAGCCTGCTTTCTCGCCCCACGCCTGGAGGAAAAACCAGAAGAGGCCGACGTTCATGAGAATGCGCGCGAAGCGCAGGGCATGATCGAGGTCATCCGAACTGGATGGGCTTAGGCCGACGGGGCCTTGATTTTGGGAAGCATTGTAGATCTTAGCGAACACCAGGACAAAGAGGACGCTGACGATCGCCGGGCCCATCAGGAAATCGTTCCAATGCGAGTACTCGATGCGATAGATAGCATCGCCGGCGGAAGAGCCGACATGGTTCAGTCCATCGTGGATCCACGTTCCCGGTCCGAAAACATGGACGCGAGTCTTGAAATAAAACTTGCCTTCGTTTCTGAACTCGGCAAAAAAGCCGATCGCAGCGGTGCTTAGCAGCGAAAGCACGAGTCGAATCTTCGGGGAGATCGGGAAGGTCTTCGAAGAGAACAGGATGGCCAGAGCCGCAGCAGCGGCCAGCACGGCAATCATTCCAAAATTTCTAGCCCACGGCAGGTATGGGAGAGCCGCATTCAGATTGGCCCGGAGCCACGCCCAGTAAAGGGCGGTGTAGCCGGTCATCAGAAAGATGGGAAGAGAGATGCTCAGGAGAGCCACGGTCAGCAAAACGATGCGGTTCTTCCAGGGGATCATCCCTTTACCCGTTCGGTTGTCACGCGATAGGAAGGATGAGTGTAATGCCTGACTTGTGCTTTGTCTGCATCACTCGCCGAGCATGCGTCCTAGCTCCATTTCGCCGTCGCGAGTTTGCAAGCCCTTCTTCATAGCTGATTGAATTCGCTGCTGGCTTTCGGGATTGCGCACGCCCTCGACGAATAGGTTGGAGTCGCGGCTGACTTCATCGGCGGCTACGAGGGCGATTGCATTGACCCGCTGCTTGATGGTGACATGGCCGGCGGCGGGGAACTGGGCAATGCGATGCGCGAGTGATTTGACGAAGCCATCGAGTTCGGCGGCGGGCAGCGCGCGATTGATCCAGCCGTAGCGTTCAGCGAGGTCGGCGTCGTAATCGTTGGCGCTGAGCAGGATCTCGAGGGCCCGAGCGCGGCCACCGAGACGTGTGAGGTGTTGCGCAGCGCCCGTGCCGGGAATGAGGCCGAACGCGGCTTCGGGCTGGCCGAAGATGCCAGTTTCACGGGCGGCGAAGCGCATATCGCACGCGAGAACAAACTCGCTGCCAACGCCGCGTACCCGGCCCTCGATCTGGGCGATGGTGATCAGGCGGCTTGCACTGAGATGGTGAAAGAGGAGGGCCAGCGAGTCAGCGCCTTCGAGTTTCGATACTTCGGCTTTGAGTTCGCCAACTCTCGTCATGTCCACGTGCGAGATGAAGTAAGCGGGATCGGCGCTTTTGAAGACGAGCACTTGAATTTTGTCGTCGGACTCAGCGTATTTGATAAGAGAGACCAGGTCGCGCGCCAGATCTGGGCCGAGGAGGTTCATGGGTGGAGCAGAAAGTTCTGCAAAAAGCACGCGCTCTTCTATGGAAAAGGAGATCGTTGAGAGGGCGGGCAGGTTGTGATTCACTTCATGAACGCTGTTTGGCATGGGTTTGTTCCTCAACTCACGATCACTTGCGCCGTGTACCGCAATAGGGACATCAGAGCAGAAGCTTGCCGTGGGGAACAATCAGACGTTGGTATGGGGACGTTGATCGGGGCCATGGCCTCGAGATCCCAGGCAACGACGTGAGTACCTCGAATTTTCATGTTCGGAGGAGACACCGGACCACCATCCTGCCTCTAAAGGACGATGCGCAAGTGCCGCGGCCTCTGGCGAGGTTTGCTGCGGTGTGAAAACAGCGCGCAAATCTCTGGAGGTTTTAGTCTGATGAAGAAAGCAATGATTTTCGCGACGTTTATGCTGTCCACGTTGGCTTGGGCGGGAGTACAGCAGCCCGCAGCAGGCCAGAGCGGGGCGCCGGCGGGTGCGCCGGGCGCGTCCCAGGGGCAATCTTCTTCGATGCCTGATACTTCGGCAGCGCCGGGCGCGGCAGGGCAGAGCACTTCGCCCGAGGCTACGCCTCAGGCAAGTGGTGCACCGGCAGCGGGTGGTGCGATCACCGAGGGCTGTCTTGGCGGCAGCAGTCCAAACTTCACGCTTACGGATGCCTCAGGAAAGTCATTCAAACTGAATCTTCCCGCGAATGCTGACGGGTCGAAGTTGTCAGCACATGTCGGCGAGTCAGTGCAGGTGATGGGCGACGTGAAGGCGGACTCGATTGCCGTCAGCAAGGTTGGCAAGGGCAACGGAACCTGTCCGGCGAAGTAAGCGAATCAGAGTTTCGATAACGAAAAATCCCAGCGCGAGCTGGGATTTTTCTTGGCCGTAACAGATTCCTTAGATTCCCGCGTACCAGGCGTAACCGGCTTCGGGCGACGACGAGCCGAGGCCTTTGCCGAAGCGCTTGATGTTGTCAGTAAGGATGAGCTTGTTGATGAACTTAATATTCTTGTAGCCGAGTTGGCGCGGAACGCGCATGCGCAGAGGGCCGCCGAAGCCGACAGGAAGGTCCGCGCCGTTGATGTGGGTTGCGATGAGTGTTTGCGGGTGGAGCGCGTCGGCCATATCGAGGCTGTCCCACCAATCCGGCATTTGGATCGACTGATAGACGACGTAGCGGGTCTGCGGGAGCGCGCCGACGCGATCGAGGATGTACGAGAGCGGGACGCCCTTCCACTCGGCGACGTAGGACCAGCCCTCCTCGCAGGCGATCTCTGTGATGTGGCTGTGCGAGGGGAAGCTCTTTAATTCGTCGACGGAGAACGATGTGGGCATCGCGGCCATGCCTTCGACCATGAGGCGCCAGTCCGTGAAGCCTGCGGCTTCGTGGCGCTTGAATTCGGCGGGCAGTGGAGTGATCTCGTTAGCGAGTGGTTTGGCGGAAATCTGGCTGCGATCGAATTCACGAGCCACGGAGTGGCGCGTTAGCAGGCGCTGCGCGGCGTAAGTGAGGGTCTCGCCGGGACCGTAGAGCCCGCCGTGATCGGGTGGAACGAGCCCGTATTTTCCGGCGAGCTTGGCCGCAACGGCCACGCCGGAGAGGCTTGCGGCAGCGGCGATCCCGGTGGTGATGAATCCGCGGCGAGAGATCTTGCTCATGCACGCTCCTTCGGTTGCGGCACGCGTCCGGTGATCATAGCCGCCATGCGTTTTCGGAATCCGGCAAAAAAGACCATGAAGACGTGTACGAGCAGGAAGAGCGTCAGGAGGATCGTGAGGAAGAAATGCAGCGTGCGCGCCGTCTGGCGGCCGCCGAGCAATATGACAGACGACGGGAAGGCCGACGTGAATGCGGGCGACATGGCGAGGCCGGTCCAGACGATCATTGGAATCGCGACGAAGATCACAGCGAGATAGGAGAGGCGCTGGAGGACGTTGTAGGAGTAAGCCTCGTCTTCGCTTGGATGCTTGAAGCGCAGATGATCGGCGCAGGACGACGCAAGCGCGCGGGGCGAGAGCTGAGATCGGGAGGGCAACAGAGTCCGCCAGAAGTGACCTTTGGCGAAGCCGATCCCGACATAAATAATGCCGACGAAGACGATGAGCCAAGCCGACTGGAAGTGAAGGGCGCGGCTCCAGCCATTCTGGTCGGGGAGCACGTATCCGTATCCGGTGGGAACGAGAGCGCGGGAAGATGGCACCGGAATCTTGAAGAGAGTGCCGGTGTTGACGTTTCCAGTTTCTCCCCAGTAGAAGCGCGGGTGCGAAAGAACGATCTCGCATCCGGTGACGAGTAGTGCGAGGAAGGCGATCGCGCTGAGCCAGTGCGTCACGCGAACGAAGGCGGCGTGGCGCGGCGGTGGGCGGACTCCGGCGGGTTTCAGGCGCGTCGTCGCCACGGAAGCGGCGGCGGCTCCCGCATTGGTCGCGCTGACTACCATGTTATTCGCCATTTCTCCTGCTAATCTCCGCGTGGTGTTCGTATGGAGGCTGACGATACAACTGTCGGACGTGCGGATGCAACCTGTGTTGCGTGCAGTCGGGTAAATACGATGGCTGACCAGCAGCTTCGCTTGCGGTAGAATTGGGCGCTTCTCAGACCTGCTTCACGGGAGTTCGCTATGAAGCCCATTTACCTAGGTGTTCTTTTCATCGCAGCGTTTGCGATGCAACTTGCGGCCCAAGCTCCGGCGAGCATCCCGAAGGTGACAGACCTCTCCGTGCGCGTGGTTTTCGAGAACGGGCGTTCCGCTGGACCTAACAATCGCGTCGAGGTATTGGGCCAGTACGGAGGCAGCGTGACCTCTGGATCTACGGATACGTCGGGCCAGGTGACGTTTCCAAGGATGGACCCGGGCAACTACAGATTGCGAGTGTCGGGACCCGGAATCGTGACGACGGAAACACCTGTCATTGACCTCACTGATGCAGGCCCGCGCTCCAACCAAACGGTGCCGGTGAAGCCGTCCGGCCAGATGGGCGATTCGGCGCCGGGAGCGACTGTGGACGCGAATATCCCAGCGGATGCTAGGAAAGAATTCGATAAGGGCGAGGACAAGTCGCAAGGGAAAGATTACAACGCTGCGCGGGAGCATTTGGAAAAAGCAGTCACGATCTATCCCAAGTATGCGATGGCCTACAACGACCTGGGTTTGGTGTACATGCACTTAAACCAGGGCCCCAAGGCGGTGGAGGCGTTCAAGACGGCGGCGCAGTTGGATGAACATTTGAAACAGGCGAACCTGTTTCTCGGCCAGTTCTATTACGAGAACCACCAGTTCAAGGACGCCGAGCCGTATCTGGTTCATGCCACCAAAGACGATCCGAAGAACGCACAGCTGCTGCTGGCTCTTGCGAACAGCCAATTAAGGAATGGGCAGAACGACGAAGCACTCGCGACCGCGCAGAAAGTGCATGCGTTGCCTGACCATAAGAAATTCGCTGCAGCGCATCTGATCGCTGCCGAGGTATATGCCGACAAGGGCGACAATCAGCACGCGAAAGACGAGTATCACGTTTTCCTGAAAGAAGATTCCAACTCGCCGATGGCCCCCAAGGTGAAAGAAGCCCTGGCGAAATTGGAAGCCCCGGCGAAGTAGGTTGTAAATTCCAATTCTCGAAAAGCGAAGGGCTGGAAGACTGTTTTCCAGCCCTTTGTCATGCCTGCCGTGATTCGAACGCTATTGTCCGCGCCACTCTTTGCCGATAGCTCTCTGGTACGGGCGCTCCTATGCCCGTTGGAGAACTATGAAGAACTACGGCATCCCGTTTTTCAGCGTTGTGATCTTCGCGGTTTCACTGCTGGTGGGATGTGGATCGTCTCCGCTGGCGGTGCAACCTGCGCCGCCGCTGAGCGCGGAAAATCTCAACCTGATTTTTGTCTCTAGCGAAGATTTGGCGCACCACGCTTCCGGCGACGTCAGCGAGGCTACGGCAAACCTTACGAACCAAGGGCTGCAGAGAGTTCTGCTCAATGCAGCTTTCCTGCGCAAGAACGTGCTCGCTAACCAGAATGTGAATGGAATCTATGCGCTGGAGCCAATGACGCACTTGCAGACGGCAAGCCAGTATCCCGACATGGCTGCGCTGGAGATGGCGCAACAATTCGCAGTGTTGAACCAAGTCACGTTGTCCAGTGACCAGTCCGGAGGCACGCCATTCACGGGCCAAAACTTTCCCATCAATGCATCGTATTCTCCGAACGCAGTGCCGCCGGATGTGCTGGCTCCGCTGCAATTCTGCCCGGCTTGCCAAGGGTTGGATTTTTCCGATGTGGGTGGTGACAACGAAGCGGTCGTAAGCAAGGTCTTAACCGCGAAGACCCCGGGTTTCTACGTGTTCGTCGCGCCGTGGGAGACGGTCCGCGAGTTAATGGTGAATGCCGATCGGACGGAAGGATATGCCTTGCAACTTCCGGAGGAATATCCCGGGCCGAACACGATCTATGCCATAGCGGTTGCGCCTTCCGGCAGCGCAAGCCTCGTTGACTATGACACCAAGGCAAATCCGGGCGCGTCTTATCCAACGCTGCCCGCGCCAGTTCCAACTACCACCTGCACGGTTCGGACTCCCGAGAGTGTGACGGTAACGGGTGGCGTAGATGGCGCGGTGGTTCCGGCGAATGCCAATACCGACGAAGTGCTGTACATGATCCGGCATGCGGAGGCGCACCCGCAGGGATATTGGTCGGACAACAACTATGTCGCAGCCGGCAACTGGCGCGCATTGGCCCTTCCTTCCGCGTTGGAAGGCAAGAGCAATCCCGACGAGGTGTGGTCAGGAGACCCGTCGTCGTTCGGAATGGGAACGATGAGCAATACGGGCCAAAACTATTTTTCAGGCGTAGCGCCACCCTTGACCGTAGTGCCTTACGTGATCGCTAAGGACCTTCCCTATCACCTGGTGGCTGGCTTCGACATGACGGCGGCGGCCTCGGCGTCGCAGAGCAGCCAGTTCTTCTTCACCGGAGGCAGGTTCTCGCAGCGCAAAGTACTTCTCGGGTGGATGTACGTTCAGAACCAGCAAATCATCAACGCTTTGTTCGCAAGCTATTATCCGAACGGGGGAGCGCCGGTGGTGCCGACGTGGTCTCCGTTGGATTACGACAGCCTCTGGACGGTGACTTTCGATGGGCAGGGCAACTTCACTGTCGATTACTCCCGATGCGAAGGAATAGATTCGGCGGCGCTGCCAGCGACTGCGCCTCAGTTCTGAGCACGCGGTGAGATGTCAATTGCTCATGAGGAAGATGAGCGGACGGACATCGTCTTCGGGGGTCCAGTCCCAATAACGCTGGAGGATTGTATAAACCATCAGCCCGGTTTCGCCTTCACCGAAGAGCAGGTATCGGAACGCCTGTCCCATTAAATCTTTGCGCGTCAGCCCGATGAATATCGAGATTGGATCGATGCATTCGCTGATGTATGCGATGGTGTTGGCGATCGCGGGAGCGCCATGGATCTCGGCGATGTAGTCGTCACCGTTTTTGCGCAGCGTGGTGTCGAGTGTGGATTGGAACTCGCTGCGGTTATCGGTGAGATGGACATGCAGGAAGAGGAACGGTCCGCGTGCGTTGTAGTGGCGGCGGATCTCGGCGCGTTTCCTCTCGAGAGTTTCGGGCGAACTCCCGCGCACCGGCACGAGGTGGACTTTCTTGCCTTTCAGCTCCGGGCCGATGCGCCAGCTTTCGACGTCGGCGAAATAGCCCTCAGTAATACGGAACTCGAAGGAGCGGATGGAGCGACTGAGTCCGGACACCAGAATAAGCAAGATGGTGAAGATGCTGCCGATGATGAGGCCATCCGGGCGCTCGAGGCAGTTGTCGCCCAGCGTGTAGAGGAAGACCAGCGTCAGCAGGCCTGAGTACAGCGACAGTGGATAGCGGCGTTCGCGCCAGAGCGCGAGGGTGGCGGCAAACGCGGCCGAGAGAATAAGGACGAGGACCCCGGTCGCGTAGGCGCCGCTCTGCAATTCGACGTCGGCCCGGAATACGAGCGTGACGATCACGTCGATGACAAAGAAGGTGAGGACGAGCGGCCGCGAGAGAGTCGCCCAACGTGGCGCCATTCCAAAGCGTGGAAGATAGCGCGGAATGAGATGCAAAAGGCCGGCCATGGCGGAGGCGCCGGCGAGTCCAAGGATGAAGATCGTCGAGAGATCGTAGATGGTGCCGAAGATGTCGCCGAGGTAGCGGTGCGCGAGGAAAGCGAGGGCGCGCCCTTCTGCCTTGCCGCCGGTGGAGTAGTCGTAGGGCGTGATCAGAAGCGTAGTGATGTAGCTGGAGCAGAGCAACATCGTGCTCATGATGATGGCCGCGGTGGTGAGGAGCTTACGAGTGTTACGTACGCGGCCTTTTGGAACGCCATCTTTACGGGGATCGTAGCCCTTGTCAGTTTCGCCGCCGTCAATCAGCGGCATCACAGAGACGCCGGTTTCAAATCCACTGAGGCCGAGAGCGAGCTTCGGGAAGACCAGCAGAGCGCCGATGATGACGAGCGAGATGTCTCCCTTCGCATGGATGGCAGCCTGCCAATTGCCGATAAGCACGGGGCGACGAGAGATCTCCCATGCGCAGCGCGCGAGAACGATGACATTCAGCGCAAGATAGGGCAACGCTGCGGCGGATGCCAGACCGATGGCTTCACTGAAGCCTTTGAGGAAGACGATGGCAAGGACGGTGAGGATTACCAGGGTGATAAGCATCTGGTGATCGCCGAGCGTGCCGTGCAGGAATGGGTTCTCGACGGCGTGCTTGGCAGCGTCGGCGGCAGAGAGCGTCATGGTGATGACGAAATCGGTGGCGGCGAAACCGAGCAACACAAGGACGAGGAGTTTCCCGTACCACTCCTTGAGCAGGTTTTCGAGTAGGGCGATGGAGCCTTGTCCGGCGAAACTGCGGCCCGCGACTTGCGCGTACACCGGGAGAGCGCCGAGCAGCGTGACGAGAATGAGGATGACTGTGGCAATTGGGGCGACTGCACCGGCGGCGAGCAGTGCAATGCCGGGCTGGTATCCGAGAGTGGAGAAGTAATCCACGCCGGTGAGCCAGATGACCTTCCACCAGGGCTGGGTGGTCACCTCGTGTCCTCCGCCCTCACCCACCGACTCTCCGCGCATTAACCATTGGCCGAAGGCAGACTGGTATTCGAGCTTGGGCTGCGGAATTTTGGTGCGGAAGGGAATGCGGGTCGTTTTCGGCGACTTCGGTTCCGCGGCTGGCTCGGTTTCCGGCATGGGACCCCCAACAGTGAGGATGGTTTAGACCGAGAACCAAGGGTGCGTCAACTCGGAAGTTTACGAGGGCAGGATGTTGTTTCGCGCCACTTCTGTGGCGGCTTCGCGCAGGCTAGCAGGGGATCCGACATCGCGCCAATAAAAGCTGTCGGCACGAAACGCAACGATGGGTTCGCCCGCGGCGGCGACGCGGAGATAGGTCGGGATGATGGAGAAAATCTCAGCGTCGTCGAGACGGGGGAGGATGTTTGGCGAGAGGATGTGGATGCCGCAAAAGCCTAGTTCTTCTGCCGTCTCTGAGGGCCGCACGATTTCGGGAGCAGCGTCGTGGCCGTTACGACGACCGCAGAGTTGCCCGTTCGCGTCGAAGAGAAGCTGGCGCGAACTGGGGCGCTGCTTGACCGCGAGTGTGGCGAGGGCCTGGTGCTCGCGGTGAAAGCGGAGCATCGCTTCGAGATCGATGTTAGTGAGAATGTCCACGTTGTGCAGGACGAAGGGTTCGTCGTTGCTGTCGCGAAGAAACAAGTGGGCAGCGCGTTTAAGCCCGCCGCCCGTGTCGAGTAGCTCAGCTTCGCGTGAGATTTCGATCGTCATGCCGAAGTTGTCGTGGGCGCGGAGGTAGTCCACAACTTGGTCGGCGAAGTGGTGGACGTTAATGATGACTTCGCGGATGCCATAGCTGCGCAGGCGAGTGAGCGTTATTTCGAGCAGGGCGCGTCCGTTGAGTTCGACGAGCGCCTTCGGGCGATCGTCCGTGAGCGGACGCAGGCGCGTGCCGAGGCCGGCGGCGAGGACCATCGCCTTCATCGGACCCAACTCTCCTCTTCGCGGTGGCGCAGAATGACTTTTAATCCGTCAATTCCGGCGAGTCGTTTCGCCGTCTGCTCGGCGAGATAGACCGAGCGGTGCTGGCCGCCGGTGCAGCCATACGAAACCATCAGGTGGGTGAAGCGGCGCTTTTTGTAGGCGCGCACGCTGGCGTTGACCATGTTCATCGCGTTCTCGAGGTATTGGCTGACAGATTCTTCGGCCTCAAGATATTCGATCACTTCGGCATCGCGGCCACTGAGCTTCTTGAATTGCTCCTCGCGTCCAGGATTGGGGAGGGCACGGGCGTCGAAGACAAAGCCGCCGCCGTTGCCGCTCTCATCCTGCACCGGTCCGCGATGGAAAGAGAAACTGGTGACGACGATCGTGAGCTCCTTCTTCTCGGTGATCGCGAGCTTCTGCAGTTTTTCCGAGCCGAGCATGGCGGAGAAGGCTTCCATCAATGCAGGCAATTCGATCGGCAGCGTTACGTTGTGGAGCAGCCACCGGATGTTCTGCAACGCATACGGCACGCTTTGCAGGAAGTGCACTTTGCGCTCGAAGAAGCCGCGGTAGCCGTAGGCCCCGAGTGCCTGCATGATGCGGATGTAAACGTAGGGATAGTAATGCGCGAGGAAGTCCTGTCGATCGACAGGGATGTGCTCGGCAAGTGCGTCGAGATAGTGATTGAGCAGCTCTTCGCGCAAAGCGGGTGGCAACTCGGCTTTCGCGTCGAAGAGGAGCGAAGCGATGTCGTACTGCAGCGCGCCGTGGCGTCCACCCTGGTAATCGAGGAAATAGGGCTGGCCGTCGTGCAGCATGACGTTGCGTGATTGAAAGTCGCGGTAAAGGAAGTAATCGCGCCGAGCGCTGAGAAGGTATTCGGTGAGCTTGTCGAAATCTTCTTCGAGCGCCTCTTCGTGGAACGGAATTTCAGACAGCTTAAGGAAGTAGTACTTGAAATAGTTCAGGTCCCACGCGATGGAGCGGCGGTCGAAGCTCGGGCGCGGGTAGCAGACGGAGTAGTCGAGGTCGCGCCCGGCGACGACCTGGAAGCGTGGCAGAGCTTCCACAACTTTGCGATAGGCGTTGACGGCCTCGGGAGCGATCTCAGACCCGCTACGGTTCCGCGCGAGGAAGTGGAAGAGCGTAGTGTCGCCGAGATCTTGTTCGAGGTACGCGTTGCGAGTCTCGGCTACGCGATAGATTTCGGGGACCGCGAGGTCGTACTTCCGGAAATGGTCAGAGAACTCGAGGAAGGCAGCGTTCTCTTTGGTGTTTTCGTTGAGGATGCCGATGGCCGAATGCGTGTCGTTGGCGAGGCGGGTAATGATGCGTCCGGAGCCGCCGAGTCCGCCTTGCACGGGATGCATGCGCGTGGGTGCACTGCCGAAGTGCTGCTCGAAGAGGAGGGCGAGGGTGTCCATGAATGAAGGGATATTTTAGAGCACGAACGAGTGCGCGTGTTCCTTCAAGCCGAGCTTAGTTGGCGATGGCGCCGGTAGCGTTGGGTGGATACAGGCGCTCGAACTCGGGATCGCCATGGAGCAGTTCGAGGTCGGGATCGCGGCGCACCCATGCTGGGTCTTTGAAGCCGGCGTGCCAGGCTTTGGCGAGCGCGTCCATGGCTTCCGATTTTTTGTTCATAGTGCAGAAGACGCAGGCGGCGTTGTAGAGGACGGTGGCCTCGTTGGGGCGCAAGGTCATAGCAAGGCTGGTCTCGCGGGCAGCTTCTTCCATGCGGCCTTCGGTGGCGTAGTCGGTGGCGAGCAGGATACGGGCGCGAGCGTCTTCGGGAACCTGCTTGAGATGGCGCTCGAGGGCGGAGATGTCGCGCTGGCGGAAGTTGCGGAGCGCTTCGGTTTTCCCCAATGCGCCGAGCGAATTCATGATCGGAACATAGATGTTGTAGTCGTCGCCGCTGGCCTCGACCGCGGCTTCCGCGAGATTGGCAACTTCCTGATAGCGGCCGGCCGAAAAGAGTGTTCGGAAGAGAATGTAGTACGCGCCTTCGCAATCTCGCTTGCGCTCGATGGCGCGCTGGATGACGGCGGTGGCTTCGTCGTACTTGTTGTTGGCGTAGAGAATCCACGCCTGGCCGACTTGTACTTCCGGGAGATCGGGACGTAATACAACGGCGGTTTCAGAGGCATGCATGGCGCGCTGCATCCATTCCGGATCGCGGCCGTAGTTGTAGTGGTTCTGCGCGCAGACGTTGGCGATCGCAGCGAAGGCGAGCGCGAAGTTGGGATCGAGAATGACGGCGTTCTCGAACATCTGCAGGGCGAACTCGAGGTCCTGGCGTTGGAGACGGCGGGCGTAGCTCTTGCCGCGTAGGTAGAGGTCGTAGGCCTGGAGATTGTCGGTGGGCTTGGCGGCGATCTCTTGTTGCTCCTGCGGCGAAAGCGTCACACGCAAGGCCTGCGCGATTTTACCGGCGATCTCGTCCTGGACTTCAAAGACGTCTTTCATCTCGCGATCGTAACGCTCCGACCAGATGGGAAAGTCGGTGGTGGTATCTACGAGTTGGGTCGTGATGCGAAGACGATTGCCGGAGCGGCGAAGGCTGCCGGCGAGGACATACGCCGCGCGGAGCTGCTGGCCGATGTGCGCGGGCGTGACCTGTTTGTCGCGATAGGCGAGCACCGTGGGGCGCGAGAAAATATTCAGGCCTTTGATCTTAGAGAGTTCGGTGATGATGTCTTCGGTGATGCCGTCGCGGAAGTATTCGTCTTCCTTCGAACCTGAGAGATTTTCGAAGTACAGCACGGCGACCGATTTCGCTGCGGGCTTCGCGGCAGCAGTGCGCGACTCACTCTGGCTGGAGGCACGGCGTTCGCGGGAGTCGAGATCGCGTTTAAGGCGAGTGAGATCGGTCTTGATGTCATTCGCGGTCTGATAGCGCAGCGTGCGGTCTTTCTCTAACGCCTTCTCCACGATGCGGGCGAAAGCTTGCGGCAATGCGCCGTTGACCTCGGCAACTGGCACGGGATCACGATTGAGGATCGCTTCATAGACCACTGCGGTTGTGTCGCCCTGGAAGGGCAGCACTCCTGTACCCATTTGATAGAGCACGGTGCCGAGCGAGAAGAGATCGGTGCGCGAATCAGTGAACTGGCCGCGGGCTTGCTCTGGAGACATGTAGGCGACAGTTCCGAGAGCGGTGCCAGGGATGGTGAGGTCATCGCGCTGTCCGACAGTTTCCATCTGAGAGACTGTGGCCACACCGACGGAAGGTTTGAGCAGCTCCATCTTGGCGAGACCGAAGTCGAGGATCTTCACCTGACCACGCGGGGTGACGAAGATGTTTGCGGGCTTGATATCGCGATGCACGATGCCCTTGGCATGAGCCGATTCGAGGGCGTCGGCAATTTGAATGGCGAGTGCAAGCAGTTGTTCGATTTCGAAAGCACTCTTGCCGATCATCGCGGCGAGCGATTGGCCTTCTAGCAGTTCCATCACGATGAAGTGCTGGCGCTCATGCTGCTCGATGGCGTACACGGTGCAGATGTTCGGGTGATTGAGCGCGGAAGACGCGCGTGCTTCGCGCTGGAAACGTTCAAGTGCGTGGCTGTCCTGCGCGAGGGAATCGGGCAGAAATTTGAGCGCAACGTGGCGGCCGAGAGTCGTGTCCTCGGCTTGGTAAACCACACCCATCCCACCGCTGCCGAGCTTGCGGGATACAACGTAGTGAGAGAGCGTCTGTCCGATGATGTTTTCCATTGGCCTGTGGGGAGGGTTGGATGCTAGTTGGTATCGGAGGGGGAGTCAAGATGACTCTGCGCGCTGGCTGCGGAAGGGAAAATCCCCGCCCTATCGCTTCGCGATAAGGACGGGGCACCCGGATTAGTTTGAATACATCGAGATGATGCGTTCGATTGCCCGGCTACAGACGCGGCAGAACTTCGTGTGGCGAGTGAACATGATGCAGTTCTCTTCCGGTCGGTAGTAGCCCTTGGCTTCGTAGTTCGCGCCTTCGAAGGCGCCGACTTTGCTCGGGTACTGATCGTCGCGGAAGAGCGCTTCTTCTTTCTCGCGCTCGCGGCGGAAGAGTTCTTCCATCTCTGTTTCGGGACGGCGATCGGCGCGCAGCTTGCGGCGCTCGGCCTGGATGCCTTTTTCAAATTCCTCGAATTCGGTTTTCTTCCAGGGCGTGGGTAAGGGCGTTCCGTTTTCGACCAGGTCTTTCCACTTGAGATTGGCGGGATCGAGGAGCGCTGTCACGTTTGGCTCCCACGGTTCTTTGCGCTTCGTCTCGGAGTTGTAGGCGACGTCGGAGGTGTAGTACTCATCCGCGAGGCCAGCGAAGTGGTGGCCGAACTCGTGGACGCCGACGTAGTTGGCCCAGGCGTTATCAATCGCAACCGTGCCGTAGAGATTGAAGATTCCGCCGCCACCGTAGGTCTTGCCGTTAACGAGTATTTCGACGAACTCATAGGGCGCGAAGGAAGCGGCATCACGCATCGCGCGATTTTCGGTGGTCAGGATATAGCGCTCGCTGTCGAAAGTGTCGTAGGTTGTGCCCAGCGGCGAACGATGATGAATGCCGGTAGACGGACGCGAGATTCCGGATTCTGCAGCCGGCGGGCAGAGACCCCAGACATTGAAGTCCTGACGATGTTCTTTGAATGGCGAGGTCGCGAAGAGCGTCTCGATGAACTTCTTCGCATCGGTTTCGAACTTACCGCGCTCGTCGGCGGTGTAGCCATCGCCCATCACGAGGAGGTCCACTTTGTCGGAGGACGGACCGGACTTCTGCAACTCAATGAGTGCACCCGGCGAGGCGGGACGCGATGTGTCGATGAACTTGTCGGCAGGATCGACGGAAGTCTTCCAGATTTCGACATAGCGCTCGTCTTTCCGTTCCTGCAGCGAGATGTCGACCGGAACGGATGGCGTAGGGAAGCGCAATGACTCGGAGAACGAGCGATTGGCGTTCTTGGCCTCGTCGGTTTCGCGCCACTCGCCGTAAATAGAGTTGAAACCCCGTGAATAGACGAGCCTGCCGCCCGCGTGCTCGCGGACTTCGAAGCGGTAGTTGCCCATCTGGGTGTCATCTATCGCCTTGCGAGGATTGCCGGGCCACGGAAGTGGTTCAAGCACAATGCGATCGAGGCTGAACCATTGTTCCTTGGCGTTGCCGTTGTGGTAGTAGTCCACCCGCATAGTGCGCGAAACGGACGCGTCGCTAGATTGGCGCGCGACCACGTGCGGCGAGCGGCCCAGAGAAAGAAGAAGAAGAAAGAGGAAGGAGCACAAAAGAATTCTGCCGGTCGGCTTCATGCGGGGATTGTATCTGGCGAGACAGTTTGTCTCAGTGGTGGAACCGGTTTCGGCGTTCCGACACGAGCAATCGGAGCGGCAGAAGCCAACTAGCACTTTGGCGCTAGCCTCGATTTTATTCATCAGAGTTGCCGGATAGTTATGGTAATTTTCTTGTCGCCTTCCCCGCCCGGCCCACTCATAAAAACGATGCTCCGACCCGATCGGGGCCGTGACTCCATGCACGAGGATGAAGCGAATGAGAAAGTTCTTCGCGTCCGTTTGGGGCCCTGCGGCGTTTCTTTGTGTGTTCCTTTCCGTGAGCTTTGCTCAACAAGCTTCAGGCCCTGATGCGAAGCACCTGAGTCCTTCGCAGCGGGAGTTCCTCGAACAGCGATCCGTTCCCGGTAAGGGCATTCCGGCTGGAGCCTATGCAAAAGCTGTAGAGCAGGCGCGCGCGATCCGCGCCCGGGAATTGGCAGCGGGAACGAATACTTCGCTGCCAGCGTGGTCACCGGCGAAGCCGAATGCGAATGACGACAGCGCGAATGGCAACGGAATCACGACCGGACGAGTGACTGCAATCGCGATCGATCCGACAACTTCCGGCGCGAGCCTCACGGTCTACATCGGCACCGGTGGCGGAGGCGTGTGGAAGAGCACCGATTCAGGTACGACTTGGACCCCCCTGACCGATACGCAGGCAAACCTGACGATCGGTTCGTTGGCGATTGATCCCAACAATCACAGCATCATCTACGCAGGCACCGGGGAACTCGATTTCGCAGCCGATTCTTATTACGGCGGTGGAGTTCTGAAATCCACGAATGGCGGAACCACCTGGAGCATGGTCGGCCAGAGTACCTTCGGAGCGGTGGAGGGAGCGTCGTTTACCTACAATGGTCCGGCGCGTATCGGAGCGATCGCGGTGCAGCCGAGCGTGCCGAGCGGAACACCCGTGGTTCTGGCCGGGACCGCCTACGGTTATCAAGACAGCACGCACAAGAGCGAGTCAGGCATCTGGCGTTCCACCGATGGCGGCACCACATGGAACCGCGTTCTCCCAGACTCCAGCACAGACATCCCGTATGCCTTTGGAACCTCGATCTTCTGGTTAAACAATACGACGGCGTACGCGGCGATCGGAAATGTTTACGGATATGCATCGGTGCCTGGTGGTGTTTACAAGTCCACCGATAGCGGTGCGACCTGGACGCCAGTGAATGGCTCGACTGGGCATGCGTTGCCAGTGGGCACGGATTTCGGGACCATCGTGATGGCGCCCGCCGTGAGCACACCGGGAACGATTTATCTCGCTGCGGAAGAAGTATCCACCGGCGGTGGTCTCCAGAACCTCTACAAGACCACTGACGGTGGCACAACGTGGAACCCGATCTCGACGCCATTGAACGCGGGGGGAACGACGAATGATTTCTGCGGAAGTTTCTGCTGGCACTCCATGGTGATTGCCGTCGATCCGGCGAACGCGAACAACGTCGTCGTCGGAGGAACTAACGGCGACAGCTTATACACGGACACGACGGGAGGTACGACCGGATCGAGTGCGTGGAAGTCGCTGAATACTGGCACAGCGGGGTTCAAGATTCCCCCAGGGATCCACGCGTTTGCATTCATCGCTGCTGGAGGCGCGTTCGTAGGCGGAGACAAGGGGCTTTGGAAGACGACGACGCTGTCCGCAGCTCCGCCCGCGGCGAAGAACCTGAACGGACCGACGTGGGAAGAGCTGAATGACCCAAACGACCCCAACTATTACGGGGGCTACTACGACGCTTACTACACGGCATACAACGGGCGCCGTAAAAAGGCTGTGCAAGCGCAGGAGTTCCCGATTGGCTCGGGAATGTATCAGGTCACGCCCACAACCATCAAAGTGATCAATATGCGTTGTCAGGGAACCCCGGCGGTTTTCGATCCGAACGCTTCAGTCGCGATGTTCGTGGCGTGTTCTCCGGCCAATGGCGGCCCGCAAGTGTCGCTTACGGGAGGTGATCCGGGGACGTGGAACCCGATGACGACCGGAATCAATCTGGCCGACAACTCGGCGTTCTATCCTCCGATCCTCTTCGTTCCCTATCCTGGGTTGCCGACGATGCTCTACGGTACGACGCACATCTATCAATCCACAAATGCAACGGATCCCTCGGCGCCCACGTGGGAAGACCTCGGCAGTGCAGCGATCGCGGAATTCGGAGGAGCGACTACGACCTTGGACACGGCACTTGCGCAGAATGGCGGACACCAAGGGACGGTAAGAGCCAGCACCTCGGCAATTACATCGGTGACGAACGACACGCTGTTCGCGGGATCCAACGATTCGTCGGTGAACTACTCGACGAACGGCGGCGTGAACTGGGCGCACATCCGCAGCATCCTGCCGTATCGTCCGGTGACTCGCGTGATGGCCGATCCGCTCGATAGTACGAAAGTCTTTGCGGCCTACGCAGGCTTCAGCGGCTTTGGCGATAGCGTGGGACATGTGTTCCTGTGTTCGATCACCAGTAACACCTGCACCGACGTCAGCGGCAATCTGCCGAATGCGCCGGTGAACGACCTGGCTTACGATCCCGATTTTCCGAACACGATGTTTGCGGCAACCGACGTAGGTGTCTTCACTGCGACGACTGGCGGAACCGCGTGGTCAACATCTGGAACGGGTTTGCCGAATGTCGTGTGCAAGAGCTTTACCGTCTCGGAAATCGATCGCACATTGCAGGTGAATACGCACTCGCGCGGAGTCTGGACCCTGAATCTGCCGCCGCTTGTGCTGGCGACGATGACGAACCCGGCGCCAGGATCAAAGTTCTCTGGTGCGAGTGCGAACTTTACGTGGAATGCCGGACAGAGCGCCACGGGCTACTCTCTCTACGTAGGAAGCACCGCCGGCGCGCACGACATCGCCTACGTGAATGCGGGGACAGCGCTCACCACGCCGGTGTCGGGACTGCCAACGAACGGCGAACGCTTGTACGTAACGCTGAACACGCTGATCTATGGCAACTGGCACGCGAATAGCTATACGTACGTCGCCAGCGGCACGGGTGCAGCGGCAACGATGACATCGCCGGCAAATGGGTCAACCTTCAGTGCGGCGAGTGCGACGTTTAACTGGACGGCGGGGGCGGGGATTACGCAGTACTCGCTATACATTGGCACCACCTCCGGCGCGCACGACATTGCTTACATCAACGCAGGAGCGGCACACACTACGACCTTCAACACTCTCCCGACGAACGGCGAGAAGATCTACATCGCCCTGTATTCACTAAACGGTAATACATGGCTGGCGAACTACTACGTGTACTACGCACCTGGAACCGGAACTGCTGCCACGATGACTTCGCCGGCGCCCGGATCGACATTTACCGGATCCTCGGCGACATTTAGCTGGGGCGCAGGCAATGGCATATCGGAATACTCGCTGTATGTAGGAACAACCGCGGGAGCTCACGATATCGCCTATGTGGATACCGGAAAGGCGACCTCAACGACGGTGAATACGTTGCCGACGAACGGATCAAAGGTGTACGTGACTCTGTATTCGTTGAATGGAAAAACGTGGAGGAAGAACTCGTACACGTATACGGCGAAGTGAACTCCCACCCTCCCCTTCGGGGAAAGGGTGGGGCACCCCGGCTTATCTGGGGACGTCGATGGCGTAGATTTCGCAATCGATGCCGAGGTCTACCTTCTTGCAGTTCGTGAAATAGAGCTTCTTGCCGTCTTTGGACCACTTGGGCGAAGTGGCTCGCCCTTCGCTGTTGGCGGCCTTGCGAACGCCGCTGCCATCCGCATTCATCACAAAAATCTCGTGATTGCCGCGCCGATTTGACGCGAAAGCGATCTGCTTGCCATCGGGCGACCACGCGGGCCAGCCATCGAACGCAGGATCGTTGGTGAGGTTTTTCGGATCGCTGCCGTTTTCATTCGCCAGGAAGACTTCAGAGTTGCGCTCGCCGAGCATGCGTCGGAAGGCGAGCTTGGTGCCGTCGGGCGACCAAACGGGAAAAGTATTTACGCCACCGCTGATGAGCTTGGTCGTCTCGTGAGTGGCGATATCCATGGCGAGGATATCGGAGTCGTTCTTTTTTGGCGGAGCGAGATCGTCATCGGTACAGAAGATGACGCGACGGCTGTCCGGAGACCAGCTCGGGTGGATCGTCTTCGATTCCTTCGGCGTGAGCGGCGTGACGTTGCCGCCGTCGGGATCCATGAGATGGATCTGCTCGACCTTCTCGTGGATTAGAACAAACGCGACGTGCTTGCCGTCGGGAGACCATGCGGGATCTTCGTGGTCGGCGTCGTCGCGGGTGAGTTGCAGCGGGTTCTTGCCGTCCAGTCCGACGCGAAAGAGCTGTTCTTTACCCGCCACAACCGAGATGTAGATCATCTCTTTGCCGTCGGGCGAAAAAGTCGGGTCCATATTCTGAGTGTGGGTGAACTGGTAGGCGATGCCCAGCGGTCCGCTCTGGGCAAGCGCGAGAGTTCCGACAGCGATCAGAGCCGAGACGAGAAACAGAAGCTTTCGTTTCATGAGATGCTACGACGATCTCGCATCATCGCGGTAAGCACAAGCGGGACGGACACACTTAATCCACGGACAAAATCAAACATGTGGCGTCGTCGGCGAAGTTGTTGTGGCAGTGTTCGGTAATTGCCGCGAACACCTCAGGCAATAGTTCGGACGCGCGCGCGGCCGGTCGCTGCTGGAAGAACGCGCTCAAACGTTCCTCGCCGAACTCGTTGCCATCTTGTTCGCCGGCTTCGTTCATGCCGTCGGTGTAGAGCACGAGCTTGTCGCCGGGCTCGAGCTGGAAGTGCGCGTCCTGGTATTGCCAATCCGAAATCTGGCCGAGAACGACGTCGGGCGTGTCGAGGCGCAGGCATTCACCGTTGCTGCGGATGACCATCGGCGGATTGTGGCCAGCATTCGTGTACATGAGATTGCGCGTCGCAGGCTCGTACACTGCGTAGAAGAACGAGATGAACTTGTCCACAGCGCCGTTGCGGCAGGCGAGTGCGTTCACGCGCTTGCAAAGCTCCGAGGGCTTCACCCAGTCGGCGGCGGTAACCTTTACCGCGGCCTGGAGATTGCTCATCATGAGAGCTGCGGGCAGGCCTTTGCCGATGACGTCGGCAATACAGATGCCGAGGTTGTCGCCGAGCTGGAGCACGTCGAAGTAGTCTCCGGCGACGGCGCCTGCGGGCTGGCACTGTCCGGCAATATCAATCCCGGAGATCTTTGGCAGAGTCGCGGGCATGAGCCGCTTCTGGACGGCCTGCGCTTCGGCGAGTTCGTGATCCTGTTTGAATTTGCGGAGGGTTTCGTCGCGGTGCGCACTGATGTGCTTCTCCGCGAGATGTAGAAGATGATTGTTGTCCCAGGGCTTCTGGATGAAGTCACGCGCGCCCATGTGCATGGCCTGCACGGCGAGTTCGATGCTGCCCCACGCTGTCATCACGATCACGGGTGGCGGTGCGGGCATATTGCGCAGGATGCCGAGAATCTCAAGACCTTCGCTACCGGACGTAGTGTCCCGGCGATAGTTCAAATCCATCAAAAGGAGATCGTACTTACCGGACTCCAGCTTGCTCAGGATCGCGTCGGGAGTAGACGCCGACTCAGCCGCATAGCCCGCGCCTTTCAACAGAATATGAAGGGCGTCCTGCACGTCCTGCTGGTCCTCACCAATGAGGATGCGGGCGGAAGCGGCAAGCGCAGCGCGGGTTTCGGCGGAACTGGAAGTTGAAGCCATTCGGGCGTCTCCGCGAATCCACAGTGCACTTCGAAGGCCAGCTATAGGTGCGTGGAGTCGTGTCGAAGAATGAGCAGGTTGCGAGAGAAGTCTGGAGGTCAAAATGTTCGAAGGCAGGGACGGAGTGTCCGTTTATGGACGCACAACAGAGTTGAGTCAGGGTTAAGGGTTTTGCCTGGAAAGCAAATATAGCACCTAGGTGTTACTTTCTGGCTTCAGAGAGGTTGCGTAGGGCGAAAGTCAGGAGTATGAATATTTTGATCTTCTTTCCCGCGGGAAACGAAAATCAACTCCTAGCAGAACAAGATAAAAGCTCTTTGGGGGAGCTTAACCTTGGACATTCAATCTCTCTTAGCAGAACTCAAGCACGAACGCGACCGCATTGAACAGGCCATCTCGGCATTGGAAGGCCTGGGTAAAGGCGGACGTACGACTGCGAAGGGCCGCAAAGGCCGTCGCCATATGAGCGCAGAAGCTCGCGCCCGAATTTCGGCGGCAATGAAAAAGCGGTGGGCGGCAAGAAAGAAAGCCGCTTAGCAGTCTTCGCGTTTCGGACGCGTTGAGCTTCCGATGTGGACTACCTCCCCTCTTCGGTAGCGAATCCGATGTGTGAAGAGCAGCCCGCTCGAGCAAGGCCAAGGGAGAACCCTCGCCCCCAAGTTCCTGCCGACTGGTGAATGCCGCACCAACCGCGGCGCAGTTACCGCGTGTTGTGCGCACACGGATTCCTGTGCCTGCTCGAAACGAGCGAGCGCAGTAATGTACCGCGGTTAGTTACCGCGCTGCGGCAGCGACTTCCGCGGTGGGGCAGAGTCGTGCCGTAAAATGCCGCAAGAACGGCGCTTCGTAGAGAAGCTCCATGCCATCCACATCTTCGCGGCGTTTCCACACTTCCAGCAGAACTTCGATCACATAATCAATGTGGCTCTGCGTGTACACGCGCCGCGGAATAGCGAGACGCACGAGGTCCATCTTGGCTGCCTTGCCGAACATCAGGCCACCGATCTCGACGGCGCGGATGCCTCCTTCAAGATAGAGCTCACAGGTGAGTGCGACGCCAGGAAATTGGTTGAGCGGGATGTGCGGCAAAAACGTGCGCGCGTCGAGATAGATCGCATGGCCGCCCGGCGGCTGCACGATCGGAACGCCAGCTTCCGTGAGTTTGCGCCCGAGGTAGCCGGTCGAAGTGATGCGGTAGCGCAAATAATCTTCGTGCAGTGCTTCCTGAATTCCTACAGCAATCGCCTCAAGGTCGCGGCCCGCTAAACCACCATAAGTTGGATACCCTTCGGTGAGAATGAGCAGGTTCTTCTCCTGCTGGGCGATGATGTCGTCGTTGGTACAAAGGAAGCCGCCGATATTCGCCATGCCGTCTTTTTTGGCTGACATGGTGCAGCCGTCGCCGAGCGCAAACATTTCCTGGGCAATTTCTTTCGGCGTTTTTTCGGCGTAGCCCGGCTCGCGCAGCTTAATGAAGTAGGAGTTCTCGGCGAAGCGGCACGCGTCAAAGTAGAGTGGAATTCCATATTTTTTGCAGACGGCGCTGACCTGGCGAGCGTTTTCCATGGAGACGGGCTGGCCGCCGCCGGAGTTGTTGGTGACGGTCAGCATCACCAGCGGAATGCGCGCGCGGCCGACTCTCTGGATGAGTGCTTCGAGCGCCTCGACATCCATGTTGCCCTTGAAGGGGTGAATGACTTCGGGATGGCGGCCTTCTTCGCGAAGGAGGTCTACGGCTTCGGCGCCGGTGAATTCGACGTTGGCGCGCGTGGTATCGAAGTGGGTGTTGTTAGGGACGACATCGCCCTTCTTGCACATTACGCTGAACAAGATGCGCTCTGCGGCGCGACCCTGGTGCGTGGGGATGACGTGCTTGTAGCCCATAATCTCCTGCACTGAATCGCGGAAGCGGTAGAAACTGGGGCTTCCGGCGTAGCTCTCGTCGCCCTGCATCACGGCGGCCCACTGCGCGGTGGACATGGCGCCCGTGCCCGAGTCGGTAAGGAGATCGATCAGGACATCTTCGGCGTCGAGGAGAAAGACGTTATACGACGCCTTTTTTAACAGCTCTTCGCGCTCTTTACGCGTGGTCCAGCGGATGGGTTCGACGCTCTTGATACGGAAAGGTTCAATGATGGTGCGGATGGGCATAACAGGCACACCTCTACAAAACCGTTTATTTTATGGAGTTCCGAAGGGGGAAAGCTGTGACCGCGCTCACTTTTGGAAGATGCGGATTCGCTTGCGACTAGCGGGCAAAAGAATTAGGCTCGCAGCGACAGAAGTTCACCCCGACGTCGAGGAAACCTGCTCCCTATGGCAATTTCAGCGCCGCAAAGTTCCAGCGCCAATAACAGCCAGGACGCTCCCGTAAAAACCAATTACAGCGCCATGGCCATGGTGACCACGCTGTTCTTCATGTGGGGATTTCTCACCTGTCTGAACGACATTCTCATCCCCCACCTGAAGGGACTGTTCGACCTGACTTACATGCAGGTGATGCTGGTGCAGTTTGCCTTCTTTACCTCGTATTTCGTGTTCTCGACGCCCTCAGGCAAGCTGATTGAAGCGGTCGGATACAAGCGTGCGATGGTTGCCGGACTCTGCACCATGGGAATTGGCACGATTCTGTTCGTGCCCGCGGCGATGGTGCCTTCGTATCCACTGTTCCTTACGGCCCTCGTGATTCTTGCCGGTGGCATGACGATCCTGCAGACGTCGGCGAACCCGTACGTCGCGGTGCTCGGACCGCCGAACACGGCGTCGAGCCGCTTGAATCTGACCCAGGCGTTCAATTCGCTGGGAACGACGGTGGCGCCCTACTTCGGCAAAATCTTGATTCTCGGAGCGGTGGCCGCTCCCGTTGCCGTGGAAGTTTTCCGCAAGATGGGTGACGCCGAGCGGCACGCATATCAGGTCGACCAGGCGAGCGCCATCAAGAACCCGTATATCGGGCTGGCGATTTCGTTGTTTGTATTGGCTGTGATCATGGGCTTGTTCAAGCTGCCGGTGATCCGATCGGTCGAGGGGCATGCCGAGGCGGGAGATTCGATCTGGCAACATAAGCAGCTGGTGCTCGGTGCAATGGGGATTTTCGTTTACGTTGGCGCGGAGGTTTCGATCGGCAGCTTCCTCGTGAACTACATGCACGAACCGAACATCGGGAACCTTACGCTCGAAAAGGCCGCTGGATATCTTACCTACTACTGGCTCGGCGCGATGGTAGGACGCTTCATAGGTGCTGCACTCATGGGGTGGTTGAAACTTAACCCAGGCAAGTATCTCGGTGTCAACGCACTCTTTGCAGCCCTGCTAGTGATCGCATCGATGCTCAGTGTCGGACACACGGCCATGTGGGCCATGCTCGCGGTCGGCTTCTTCAATTCGATCATGTTCCCCACCATCTTCACTTTGGGAATTGATGGTCTGGGTCACCTCACCGGAAAAGGCAGCGGCCTCCTCATCGCGGCGATCATCGGCGGAGCGATTATTCCACTGGTTCAGGGCTATTTCGCCGATCGCATGGGCATTCACCATGCATTCTTCTTGCCGGTGCTCTGTTACGCCTTCATCGCGTACTACGGTTTTGTCGGCTCAAAGCATGGTCATGAGGCCGTGGCGGGTTAATCTGTAAGTGATGGAGAAAATTCGCTGCGCTGCAGTTCTGTTTGATTTAGATGGCGTTCTGGTTGACTCCACACCCGCGGTCACGCGGGTGTGGGCACGTTGGGCCGCCGTACACGGCTTCGATGCCGACGAGGTAGTGCATAACGCGCATGGGCGCCCCAGCATCGAGACCTTGCGCGAGTACCTGCCCAACGCCGATCACGAAAAAGAAAATCGCGAACTCGAACGCCAGGAGATCGAAGACGTTGAGGGCGTGATCCTCCTTCCCGGCGCCCAGCAACTTCTGGCTACTTTGCCGCCCGAGCGCTGGACGATTGCGACTTCCGCCACCCGAGCCTTGGCCAAGGTACGAATTGAAGTGGCGGGTCTGCCGGTTCCGCCGCGAATGATTACGGCTTCAGAGATCACACGTGGCAAGCCGAACCCCGAGCCGTATTTGAAAGCAGCAGCTCTGCTGGGATTTCCGGCAAGCGAATGTGTGGTATTTGAAGATGTACCTGCCGGCATCCGCGCTGGCAAAGCCGCGGGCGCGACGGTGATCGCCCTACGCACCACGGTTCCGGATAAGGAATTGCGCGCGGCGGGAGCAGATTTCGTGCTCAACAGTTGCGCCGATGTCACGGTAGAGTCGTTTTCAAGCGAAGGCATTGTGCTCGCGTTAAACGACGGAGAGAAAAAATGAGAACATTAGTCGGATTCCTTGCGCTGATAGCGATGAGCCTGCCTTGTTGGGCCGCAGATGTCGAAACCAAGTATCAAGTAGCCCCCGAAGATCTGGTGAAGCAGATGCAATCAGCGAAGGCGCCGCTCATTCTGAATGTCGGGCCGCAGAAGCTTTTTGAGCAGGCGCACATTAAGGGCTCGGAATACATTGGTGCCGGTTCGAGTGCGGAAGGCATCGCGAAGCTCAAAGAGCGCGTCAAGACGCTACCGAAGAATGCCGCGATCGTGCTGTACTGCGGATGCTGTCCGTGGGACCACTGCCCGAATATCAATCCGGCTTTTGCGGCTTTGCACGAAGCGGGCTTTACGAATGTGAAGGTGCTGTTTGTGGCGCACAACATCGGCACTGACTGGGTGGACAAGGGCTATCCGGTGGAGAAGGGGAAGTAGTGACGCGCAAGATCATCCTCGTCGTTATTGTGTTCGCCGTGGCCGGTGTGATTTTCTGGCAGAACCGTGGTTCGAAGTCTGCCGCGCCGGGTCAACCTGCAGCCAGCAAGACCACTGGGCCGCAGTTCACGGTGACTGATCTGAACGGGAAAACCATCGATTCCGCGAGCCTGCGCGGCAAAGTTGTTCTCGTAGATTTCTGGGCGACGTGGTGCGTGCCCTGTGAAGGTGAGATCCCGCACCTGATCGAGTGGCAGGACAAGCACGCGAACGACGGTTTCCAGGTGGTTGGCCTTTCGATGGACGACACTGCCGGACCGGTGAAGACCTACGTCGAGAAGAAGAAAATGCAGTACCCGGTAGCGATGGCCGACGACAAAACCATCGCGGCGTTCGGCGGCGTGCTGGGTTTGCCGGTGAACTTCATCATTGGTCGTGACGGACGGCTCATCGCCCGCCATGCGGGTGTAACCGACATCAACGTACTGCAACAGGAAGTTGAGCGCGCGCTGGCGGAGAAGTAGTTCTATACGCGGTGGGCAGCGATGCCGCTCAAAGCAAGGTTGTAACGAATCGCCTTGAGCAGTATGTCGATCGAGACTGGCTTCGCAATTGGTGTGTCGACGTAAGGAGCGCTGGTCGGATCGTTTGTGAGCGCAATCACGCGAACGAAAGGGTTCGCGACTTTCAGGCAAGACGCCAATAGCGGGACATCCATGTTGCCAGTGTCCTCCAGCACCACGACGCTCACCCCGGAATTTTTCACATAACTCAGGGCGGACTCGGGCGACTCGACACTCGCAACTCCGATCCCACTGGCTACCAGGGCATGTTCACGGCAGTTGTTGTCCACGCCGGGCGTGCCGACGTACAGGATGCTGTTGGTGATCTCAACCATATCGGTTGAGAGTAGCGGCCCTCGTTACAGCAGCGTATCCCACACTTAGTAAGCCGCTTAACACAGAGGTGGAATTCGCGATCGCCGCCCTCTATCGCTGCGCGATAGAAGGGGTTCCCCGCAATCTATTTGCTCTGCTTGCCGTTAACGACCTGCAATTCGTTCGTCACTCCGAATACGCCCGGGATGCCATTCGCGGCGATGTTGGCCAAGTCCTTGTCTCCCTGATTATTCACGTAACCGATCAGGCGAATGCGTCCTCGGTCCACGATGATGTGGATGCTGGGCGCCGCTTCCCACGCATATTGCGAGAGCCCGCCCGTACTGAAGATCTTGCGGTAAGCTTCGCGACGGATACGCACGTCATCGGGAAACGGTGTGAGCAACTTGATGTTGTTGGTAACAGTGCCAACGCCTTCTATGTCTTTCACTGCATTCTCAGCTTGTTTGATAAGGGTGCCGTCATTCACTGCGCCGTTGAGTTCGACGTTCGCCCCGCGCACTTCGAAGCCGAGGTCGTCGAAGATGCTGTAGTAGGGAAGCATCAGCAGCTCATGTCGCACTTCCTTGGCGATGCGGGTTTCGTTCTTATCGCCGGAAGGACTGGCAACGGCCTTTACGTCGGGGACGACGGGATCAATCTTGATTTGTGCGAATGCCGCGGTGCTGAGCAGCGCAGCCAATAGGAGTCCAAACGCTCTTTTCATAAGTACACTCCTCCCTTATTTAGATTGGACGGACGAAGTTTGGATTCATCGGGCAGGAACGGTGATGTAGCGCCAAAGCGCTCAGGTTAGCTGCTGCGGCGGAACCCGAAGATGAGCAGCCCAGCGCCAACCAGGCACAGCACGCCACCGACCGCGGGCGGCAGCATTTGGTCATGGTGCGTCGTCACGCTAAGTGAGGCGTCGCCGAGGTTTACACCATGCCGTTCCGAGTGCGGCACAGGCACGACGAAGGAAAGGATACCCAGGACTAACACAATGATTCCAATGATGGCTAACGGACGCATGAATTCTCCCGAATTCAGAGTTGCAGGTAAGTGAGATGCGGGTTCCACGTAAATTGCTGTAAACGCCCCGCCGTGAATTCTTGCTTTGCAGCCAACCCTTCGCCACAGCGACGGACTCTCGTTAATGGAGACGAGGAGAGTCCATGCCCGATAAGTCCCTGCCTAATCGCTGGTTGATTGCCGTTGCCGCTGTGATCATGCAGATTTGCCTGGGCGCTGTGTACGGCTGGAGCGTTTTCGTGAAGCCTTTGGTCGGCGGTGAGCACTGGACGCTGACCGAGGTTTCTCTGAACTTCACCATCGCGCTGGCGTTCCTCGGCGTGGGCACGGTGATCGGTGGCTTGTGGCTGGATCGCGTCGGTCCGCGCATGGTTGCGACGGTCGCCGGCGTGCTCTACGGCATTGGATACATCGTGGCGAGCATCGGCGTAAAGAACCACTCGCTTACGGTGCTCTACATCGGTTACGGCGTGTTAAGCGGCGTCGGCATGGGCATGGGCTACATCTGCCCGGTGGCGACGATCGCCAAGTGGTTCCCCGATCTCCGCGGCTTGATGACCGGCGTCGCGGTTGCGGGGTACGGTGCCGGCGCGCTCATCATGAGCCCGATCGCGGCGAAGTTGATCGTGTCACGGGGGATTCCTTACACATTCCTCGGCATGGGTATTGTGTACGGGGTGCTGGTGATCCTTACCGCGCAGGCATACGAAAATCCGCCGGAGGGCTGGCGTCCGGTCGGCTGGCAGCCAACTTCTGCGGTGTCGAAATCGGCGACGACCGAGACCTTCACCGTCGCCGAAGCAATGCGCACGTGGCAATTTTGGCTGCTGTTTGCCATGCTCTTCCTCAACACCTCTGCGGGAATCATGATCATCAGCCAAGCCTCGCCTATGGCACAGCAGATCGTGGGGCTCACAGCGATTTCCGCGGCCGGAATCGTCGGCTTAATCTCGATCTTTAACGCCGCAGGCCGCGTGTTCTGGGCATGGATGTCGGACCTCATCGGACGTGGCACGGTGTACTTCCTGCTCTTCGCGATCCAGGCGGTGATTTTCTTCGCGCTGCCGCACCTTACCACGCGGGCACTTTTCGCTACCGCCGTGGCGATCGTGGGTCTCTGCTATGGAGGCGGCTTCGGTACCATGCCGTCGTTCACCGCCGACTTCTTCGGCGCGAAATTTATGGGTGGGATCTACGGATGGATCCTGCTGGCGTGGGGCGCAGCAGCCATCCCGTCGCCGCTGATGATTGCGCACATCCGCCAGACCACGGGGCAGTATCGCCAGGCGATTTATGTGATCGGGATCGTGATGGTCGTGTCGCTGGTGCTGCCGATCTTGGCGCGGAAGCGACCACGCAAGGGAGCGGTGGTGCCCATCAACCAGTCGCGCGCGGCGTAATGCGAAGCCACCGCTTTGCGAAGTCACAGCCCTCCTGTGATCTATCGCACAACGACCTGTGTCCCAGGTCACTGATTTCCTTGCGCACCCTCATGGAATATGACCATGTGGGGCATTCCCAACAGACACACTAGTTCTTTGACAATCTGCCAACGCGGCCATTCCGCATTGCTCGGAAAGCGCACCGCGGTCAGCCGACCTCGCCGTTCGCTTCTCCTAAGCGCGTCCTGTCACTGCGAGGAGCTGCGGAGCCGCGACGTGGGAATCTGCTGTTCTCTCGTCAGCTAAGTCTATATTTTTGAAGATTTTGCCTATAACTCTTTATTTTTGAATATTTTGCAGACAAAAGATCCCTAAAATATTGAAAACAAAGATTCGCTCAGGGGATAGGAGGTTACTTGGCAGTTACGCTTTCGCCCGAGCCTTGTTTCCATTCTTGGATGACAGGATATTCAGGATCTCCGTCAGTCCGCGCTTCACTTCGCGCAGGCCATCGCTCGATGCAGCCTTCGGGAACGGCAACCCGGATTGCGCCTTCGCCGGCTTCGACTCGGCCTTCAATCGCTCGCGCGCTCCCGCGATCGTGAATCCCTCATCGTAGAGCAGCTTCTTCACGCGGATCGCAAGGTCCACCTCGCGGCGCCGGTACATCCGCTGGCCGGTGTTGCTCTTGGTCGGCTTGAGCTGCGGGAATTCTGTTTCCCAGAAGCGCAGCACGTACGCGGGCAACGAGAGCAGCTTCGCAACTTCACCGATGCGGAAATAAAGCTTATCGGGAATGACGAGCTCTTCGTTCTTCTTCGAGCGAGTTTTCTTTGTGGCTGCCATCGAGGGTGACATCGTTCTCCTTGCGGCTTAACCATGGCCTTTCGGAGTTCTTCGACGTAATGGGCGCACTACGCTGCTGCCAGTATACAAACTACGAGCGAATCTGCCGCCGTTGAGACGACAGCTTACTCTAAAGTTTTCGTTGAAGGAACACTTCAATTGATCTCCGCTTCAATAAGCAACAACTCTCACCAGAGCTGCTGAGATCCGACGGGCCCAAAGATAAAAAACCCCCGCATTCCTGCGGAGGTCTCTAGACGATTTCTGTTGCCGTTGGGGCCTTAACTACTTCTTCTTTTTCTTTGCGGCTTTCTTTGCGGCTTTCTTCGTTGCCATGTTGGTAGCCTCCTTTTTTAGAACCTTCTCCCTTGAAAAAGAAGATTCCGATTTTGTGGCCCACTTCTGTTCAGTCACCCTCATACCTTGTATCAGGATGACCACTGACCCAAGATTTTGGGGGTGCATACCAAAAATGTCAATAGAAATTTCGCAAATTTCACTTGCGCATCTGAGTTCGAGCGAGTCGTCAAGGGGGTGACGATAAACTCTGTGGATGGCGCGCAAGTTTGATCCTATCGAGCTTGAGATTTTCAAAAGCATCTTCCACTCGATTGCCGAGGAGATGGGTGCGGCGCTACGACGCACCGCGTTTTCTCCCAACATCAAAGAACGTCGCGATTATTCTTGCGCGGTCTTCGACGCTGCAGGCCACGCGCTCGCGATGGGCGATCACATGCCGGTGCACCTGGGCTCGATGCCGATGAGCGTGGCAGCCGCGCTGCAAGACCTGGTGCTCGAACCCGGCGATGTCGCGATGGTGAACGATCCGTTCCGAGGCGGAACCCATCTGCCGGACATTACGTTTGTAGCGCCCGTATTCATTGGTAAGAACAAGAAGCCGGATTTCTTTGTGGCATCGCGCGCGCACCACGCGGATGTCGGCGGAACGTTCGCGGGATCGATGGGTCTGTGCAGCGAGATTTACCAGGAAGGCTTCCGGATTCCGCCGGTGAAGCTGGTGCGTCGCGGGAAGATGGATCGCGATCTGCTGGCCCTGTTGCTGGCGAACGTGCGTACGCCGCGCGAGCGCGAAGGCGATTTGAGCGCGCAGATTGCCGCGTGCCATACCGGCGAAACGCGGCTGCGTGAAGTCTGTGCGCGCTACGGGCTAGCGCGGGTGCAGCAGGCGGCTGACGCACTGCTGGACTATTCCGAGGCGATGATGCAATCGCTCCTGGCGCAAATTCCTGTGGGAAGCTACGAGGCAGAAGATTTCCTCGATGACGACGGCGCTCCGGTTGCGGGAACGAGTGAGGTGCACGCCTCGAAGCCAGTTCGAATCGCAGTGAAACTCACATTCGCGCGGGAGAAGAAGCGCAATGTGGTGACCGTAGATTTCACGGGAACCGACCCGCAAGTGAGTGGGAGTACGAACGCGGTGGAGGCGATCACTTACTCGGCATGTTTCTACGTATTCCGCTGTTTGCTGGCGGAAGACGTGCCGGCAACCAGCGGATTAATGCGGCCAGTGCGTTTGATCGCGCCGAAAGGGACGGTGGTGAATGCCCGGCCACCAGCGGCAGTCGCGGGCGGCAACGTGGAGACGTCGCAACGAATTGTGGATGTGCTGCTGCGCGCGCTGGCGAAGGTAATGCCGGAGCGGATTCCAGCGGCTTCCTCCGGAACCATGAACAACCTGACCATCGGCGGAATCGATCCCCGCACCGGCGAGCCCTTCGCCTATTACGAGACGATCGCCGGCGGGTCCGGAGCGAATACCGACGGCGACGGCGCAAGCGGTCTGCATACGCACATGACGAACTCGCTCAACACGCCCGCAGAGGCGCTGGAGTATGCCTATCCCTTCCGCGTAACGCGCTATGGGATTCGGCGCGGAAGCGGTGGAGCGGGGAAGCATTGTGGCGGCGATGGCATCGTGCGAGAAATCGAGGTGCTGACGGATGCGCAGGTCACGTTGCTCTCGGAGCGACGAACGATTCCGCCGTATGGAGCAAAAGGCGGATCACCGGGATCGCTGGGCAAAGCGGCGATCGTGGGCTCGGAGGCGCGAACAATCCCAGGCAAAGCGACTGGGAAACTAAAGAAGGGCGAACGGATTCGCGTGGAAACCCCGGGCGGTGGTGGCTGGGGCCGCTGAGACGCATCGATGACCGTCTATCCCAATACGGAAGTGCCAGCGGGTCCGCTGCTCAGGAGAGCGTCGCGGAGTGATAAAATGACCGGTTTGCACGCTAGTCTGCGATCCCTCTGTACGCTTCGGCGTGCGTTGGGGAGCGGCTTGCATCGTCAGTGAAAGCGCCTTCCTATGCCGAATACAATGCTTGCAGTTATGAAACCCGAGGCCGCTCCAGGCTCGGAGATTCGCGAAGTTCCTGTTCCTAAATTTGGACCGAACGAAGTCCTCGTCAAAGTTAAAGTTGCTTCCATCTGTGGTACCGACCTCCACATTTACAACTGGGACCAGTGGGCCCAGCGCCGCATTAAGCCGCCGCTCATCCCCGGCCATGAGTTCTGTGGAGACGTGGTTGCGGTGGGTAGTGAAGTAACGCTGGTGAAGGAAGGCGATTTTGTTTCCGCCGAAATGCACGTGAACTGCGGGAAGTGCCTGCAGTGCAGAACCGGACAGGCGCATATTTGCCAACACGTGAAGATCATCGGCGTGGACGCGAACGGCGCTTTCGCCGAGTACGTGGTGATTCCGGAGTCGAACATCTGGAAGCTGGATCCGGCGATTCCGCAGGAATACGCCTCGATTCTCGATCCGCTCGGAAACGCGGTGCACACAGTGCTCGCGGGCGACATTGCTGCGAAGACCGTTGCGATCACGGGCTGCGGACCCATCGGGTTGTTTTCGATCGCCGTGGCGAAAGCCTGTGGCGCGACGAAAGTGTTCGCCATCGAAGTAAATGAACACCGGCGCGCGATCGCCAAGAAGATGAAAGCCGACTTCGTGCTCGATCCCACGAAGGACAACGTGAAGCAGGTGGTACTCGATAACACTGAGGGCGTGGGTGTTGACGTTCTGCTCGAAATGGCTGGACGCCAGGACGCGATCAAACTCGGCTTCTCGATCCTCCGGCTCGGGGGACGCGCGTCCTTGCTCGGAATCCCTGGCAAGCCCATCGAGATCAACCTCGCGGAAGACATCATCTTCAAGGGCGCGATCGTGCAGGGCATCAACGGCCGCAAGATGTATGAGACCTGGTACCAGATGGAAGCGCTGCTCAAGGCCAAGATGCTCGATCTGCATCCGGTGATTACCGACAAGATCCCGATGAAGGACTTCAGCACGGCGATGGCGCGATTGCAGAGCGGTGAAGCCAGCAAGATTTTGATGTATCCGAATGGGACGAAATAACCTGTGGGACTGGATGCCAGTGTCGCGTGCAACTGCGTTCGCGAGGGCAGAGCTAAGCCACATCCGTTTCCTGAATTGCTTGAGATCGACGAATACGGCGAAGCGGTCCTGAGAGATGGGGCATCCGAGAAACAATGGATTGCGCATGATCATTGGGTCGCCCAGTCCTGTGAACATCAGGGCTTCCTTGTGAACGATCGTCTGGGAAACATAGCGACGATTGCCCATGTGCGATCCGTTGTTGCAAGCTGCGGGAAGAACGCCCCACTCCTCTTAACTCGAGTTCTATACAGCGGAACGCATTGTGGAGACGTAATCGCGGAAACAGCCGAGCTCATCCGTGAAATAGATTCGACACTCGAGGTCGTGAAGGACGAGCTTTCCGTTGACTTACTAACTCAATTGAGGAAGATCGCAGCCGTAAGCGTTGCTTCCGGCAACCCTCTCGTTTTTTGATTTAATCGGAGAACACTGATGTCCACCACAACCCGTACCAATCCGCTCTCTTACCTTACCGATCAGATGAACGAACTGAAGGCCAAGGGCACGCATTTCCGTCTGCGCGTACTGGAAGACGAGCAGGAAGCGGTATGCACGTTCGACGGCAAGAAGGTGATCAATCTCGCGTCGAACAATTACCTCGGCCTGACGACGCATCCGAAGCTGCGCGAGGCGGCGTTGGAGGCGACAAAGAAGTACGGTGTAGGCTCGGGTGCGGTGCGGACGATTGCCGGCACGATGCGCATCCACATGGAACTCGAGGAGAAAATTGCGCGCTTCAAGAACGTCGAAGCTTGCGTTGTCTTCCAATCTGGCTTCGCAGCGAACGCCGGAACAGTTTCGGCGATTCTCGGCAAAGAAGACTTCATCATCTCCGACGAGCTGAACCATGCTTCGATCATTGATGGCGCGCGGTTATCTCGAGCGAAGATCCTGGTATTTCGGCACAAGGACGTCGCGCATGCCGAGGAGCAGCTCGCGAGCATAAAAGATCAACCGGGCAAAAAGCTGGTCATTAGCGATGGCGTCTTCTCAATGGATGGCGACATCGGGCCGTTGCCGGGGCTTTGTGACGCGGCGGAGAAGTATGGCGCGATCATGATGGTAGACGACGCGCATTCGTCCGGTGTGCTCGGGCGCAACGGCCGAGGCACGATCGACCATTTCAATGTGCACGGGCGCGTGGACGTCCAGGTGGGAACGCTCTCGAAAGCAATTGGCGCCCTGGGCGGATATGTTTGCGGGTCGAAGGACCTGATCGATTTCCTCTATCACCGCGCCCGGCCGTTCCTGTTCTCGACGTCGCATCCGCCGTCTGTCGCAGCAACGTGCATCGCGGCGTTCGATGTGCTGGAGCAGGAACCGGAGCGGATCGAGAAGCTGTGGGAGAACACGCGCTTCTTCAAGAAGGAACTCGGGCTGATCGGATTCAACATTGGTGGCCAGAACACGCCTGCCAGCGAGACGCCGATCACGCCGATCATCGTGGGAGAAGGACGGTTGGCGATGCAGTTCTCGCGCGAGTTGTTCGACGAGGGCATCATGGCCACCGGTATCGCGTTCCCCACGGTCGCGGAGGGCAAGGCGCGCATCCGGACGATCATGACCGCGACGCATACTCACGATCAGCTCACGCAAGCGTTGCAGATGCTGAAGCGAGTCGGTAAACGGTTGGGTATTGTGAACTGAGCCGAAAAGTTGGAAAAATAGGAGACGCGTCGAGTTGGCGCGTCTTTTCTATTCGTAGCGAAGGGGTCCTTCGACTTCGCCGCTACGCGGCTTCGCCCAGGATGACAGGGGGTTCTTGTGTATCGATGGTTATTAATCTGCGCTACGGTACTCATGCTTGGTGGATTTGCGCTTGCCGAGGGTGAGCAGCAATTCGCGGATCTTGGGCAGTGCAAGGTCGAGAGCGGCGAGACTATCCAGAATTGTCGCATCGGGTATCGCACTTGGGGCAAGTTGAACGCGGAGCAGTCGAATATCGTGGTCCTGCTGACGTGGTTCACCGGAACGAGCGAGCAGCAGGCCGGGAGCGTGGGCGCCGATAAATACGTGGATCCCGCGCACTATTACGTTGTCGCGATTGATGCGCTGGCGAATGGCGTGAGTTCATCACCGTCAAACAGCAAAGCGCAGCCGAGAATGAAGTTTCCGCAGATCACCATCGCCGACATGGTGGAATCGCAGCATCGGTTGTTGACCGAGACGCTGAAGTTGAAGCACATTCGCGCTGTGCTCGGTGGTTCCATGGGCGGGATGCAGGCGTTTCAATGGGCGGTGCAATATCCGGATTACATGGACGCGGTGATCTCCATCGTGGGCACCACGCAGATGACAGCACACGACCTGTTGCTGTGGCGCGCGGAGAAGAATGCGATTCTCGAAAACAAGAACTTTAACGATGGAGATTACAAGGCGGGCTTGCTGATTCCGTCGGTGGCAGACATTCACCACTTGGAGTTGACGACGCCGGACAGAATCAACGACGACACGCTGCCAAAGAACTTTCCGACGGCAGCGGAGAAGATCGAAGCGTCAGAGACGATGGACCCATGCGATCGGTTGCGTCAACTCGATGCGATGATGACGCACGACATCTCGATGCGATTCAACGGACAGATGTCTGGCGCGGCGAAGGCGGTGAAGGCACACATGCTGATTATCGTGTCGAACAGTGACCACATGGTCAACCCGCATCCGGCCATGGTGTTTGCCGAGCTATTGCTGAATGTCCCGATGCAGCTCGATTCTACTTGCGGCCATCTTGCGCCTGGATGCCGCGAAGAACAAGTGGTACCGGCAGTTCACCGAGCTCTCGAACTGAAGTCATTCTTGCAATGATTATAGGTGCTACGAAGGCACGCTAGTCGGACGCTGGATGGTCGTCGTTGCCGTCGCAATCGTGCTTGCGAATGTGGTCATCGCAATAAAAGCGATCGCACTTGTAACACTTGGCGCCGATGGGATTGGGGCAGACGCTCGTCCAGTCGCCGCCGTGAACATGGTGCGGGATTGGGGCATTGCAACTGTGATGATGCTCGAGATGCATACAGATACTCCAATAAACTGGGGAGAAAGCATACCGCAGGTTGGGCCAACGCGGGTCGATTTCCGATGAATTTATCGGGCCTTCCAGTCGCGCAAAACATCCTTGACACTTTTGTGCTTCAGGAACCGCGCATAGTTTTCCAGTGACGCGAATGTTTGTGAACGCATTCGATCTACATAAAGAGTCCCGTTCAGATGATCGATTTCGTGCTGAAGAATGCGCGCGTACCAACCCGAAGCCTCGATCCGGCGCTGGGCCCCGTTTTCGTCAAGACAGGTGACTCGGACCTTGCGATAACGCGGGACGACCGCGATGAAGCCGGCCACGCTGAGGCAGCCCTCGAAGAAATCCACTTGTGATTTTCCGAGTGGCTTGAGGACCGGATTGATAATCACGTGGAAGGGGACGGGCACGCGCCCGCGTTCCGCGAGTTGTTCAGTGGGGATGTCTTTCGAGTACTCCGCGCGGTCCTCGATGATTGCTAGCTGAATCGGCACACCGACCTGCGGCGCGGCCAAGCCGACTCCAGGCGCGTCTTCCAGAGTGTCGCGCATGTCTTCGATGAGGCGGGCAATTTCGCGGCTGGCTATCTCCTTGATCGCGAGCGGCTCCGCCGGAGTGCGCAGAACTGGTTCGCCCGCCTGGACGAGTTTCAATCGCATCGCGGCATCATACATGGCAAATGGCGTGCTAGGCATCCCGAGCAGCCCAAACAGGCGTCCAACTTCTGTTGCAAGTTTAGTTAACAGTGGAGGGCGAAAATGCTTACGATCCTGGTTGTTGTGTTGGTGTTGATGTTGATTGGTGTATTCCCGGCTTGGCCTTACAGCCGAAGCTGGGGCTATTACCCGAGCGGCGGGCTTGGAGTGATCGTTCTGATCCTGGTGATTCTGCTGCTGATGGGAAGAGTGTAGGCCGGAGGTGCAAATGAAATTGACGCTGAGCAAATTGATGATCGCAGGTCTCCTGTGCGCCGGTATTGCGCCGATTGCAATCGCACAAGATACGCAGAGTTCAAAACAGGATGTGAAGGACGCCGGGTCAGACGTTAAGGACGCGGCGAAAAAGACAGGGCACGCGACGAAAAAGACGACAAAGAAGGTCGCGCACAAGACGGCGAAGAAGACCAAAGAGGGCGCCGAAAAGGTAGAAGACAAAACCCAGCCGCAATAGGCTGGGTTCGTTTTAAGAGCTGGATGCGCTTTACGCGGCGGCAGTCGCGCTCTGGTTCAACAGGGCGGACATCAGGAACTTTGCGACTTCGACCGGATCGGCGAGCAGTTGCCGGCCATCCGTGACGTACAATTCACCGTCGCCGAGCATCGAGAGCGGGAGATCATGCTCTTCATGCTTTTCTGCAGCAGACCCTTCGAACCTATTTAATTGAATTGAATGTGCCTTCAAATCCAGGGAGGCGACAAGGCTGCGGTTCGCGGCGTCCTGTTTGATCTGGATCGCGTCACCGCTCAGCATCTCGCAGGCGATACGGCTCTTGGCTTCCGGAACATATCGGTTGACCGAGGTCACGCGATTTTCAAGGGCCGAAACAACTTCGCTCCAAAGATTACGGCAGCGTGTTTCAATTCCGAGGTTATTGTGCATGGATTATTCTTTCTGTGCGGTACGGATCCAGAGCAAACCCGTTGACAAGAAAGAGTCTAGTCTTCCTTGCGACGAAGCAAAGAGTACCCCGGTCATACGTCCTTTGGTTACCTTGCGAAAGCGGAGTTTCAATTTGGGACAGGAGCGGTAAACCCTTGCAAATCTGGACTTTCACAACGATTGTTTGGCTCGGGTCGTTTGCGGCGGGCTTACTCGGATCGCTTACCGGATTGGGCGGCGGCGTGGTCATCGTGCCTCTACTCGCCTTGTTCCTGCACGTTGATATTCGCTACGCAATTGGGGCGTCGTTGGTATCGGTGATCGCGACGTCTTCGGGAGCAGCGGCTGCCTACGTCCGCGAGGGCTACTCGAATATCCGCATCGGGATGTTCCTGGAAATCGCGACGACCTTCGGCGCGCTGGCCGGGGCTTATCTCGCGACACGAGTTGCTACGTCGTGGATCGCCGTGATCTTCGGCATGGTGCTGCTCTACTCTGCCTATCTCTCATCACGACAACGAACGGGAGATGTGGTGGACCAATCGCGCGACAAACTCGCGACGGCGCTGCGATTGAACGGATCATTCCCGGGGACGAATGGGCCGCAATCGTACAACGTGCACAATGTTCCCACGGGATTCAGTTTGATGTTCGCGGCGGGAACGTTGTCGGGTTTGCTCGGGATTGGTTCGGGTGCGGTGAAGGTGCTGGCGATGGACCAGGCGATGCGCATCCCGTTCAAGGTCTCAACCACAACCAGCAATTTCATGATCGGCGTAACGGCAGCGGCGAGCGCGGGCGTGTATCTCAGCCGCGGCTATATCCATCCCGCGTTAGCGATGCCGGTGATGCTGGGAGTGCTTGCCGGTTCGATGCTGGGAGCGAAGGTTCTGGTAAGAGCGCGCGTGAAGGTGCTGCGTTGGGTGTTTGCAGGCGTGATCGTGGTGCTCGGTTTCGAAATGATCTTCAACGGACTTTCAGGGCGCTTATGAATGGAATGAGCGATACGAGGATGGAGCAGATTGTCGGCGTGATGCTGCGCACGGGCGTGCTCCTGGCGGCGTTCGTAGTGTTCGTCGGTGGGGTGATGTACTTGCACTCCGCTGCGCATCAGCCGAGAGACTTCACCGAATTCCATAGCGTGCCGGAGGCGCTGAAATCCATCCCGGGCGTGTTGCATGGAACGGGCGTGCTCGATGCGCAGTCCATCATTCAGCTTGGGCTGCTCCTGCTGATCGCCACGCCGATTGCGCGAGTATTGTTCTCGGTTGGGGCGTTCGCGTTGGAGAGGGATTGGCTCTACGTTGTTTTGACTTTCGTGGTACTCGGAGTACTTCTGTTTAGCCTTTTGCAGTCCTCCTGAAATTGTGACTTATGTCGCAGACGCCTCGTCCGGGCCCTCCGTACACTTTCGGCAATGGAAACGTACGGCATTCTGAATAACCGCAAGCGAGCGATCATCGCGCTGGTGCATTCCTTCGTCTTTCTTGGGATTGCGATGATAAGACTCGCGTCGGCGCCGAAGGCTGGGCTGCTGCTGCCGCAGCGGGCGTTTACGGCAGGGAACATCGCAGTGTTTTGCGTGTATTTCATCGTGACGAGCGTGCTGCTCATCCTCACCGGTTATTCGCGCTGTCTGCGGGAGCGTGCCTACTTTGCGTTCTGCTCGGCAAGCGCGAGCGTTGGATTGCTTCGGGCAGTTGTTGGAGACCCGGTTTCTCACGTCGGCCCAATTGCTCGTGTGCTCTTGTTAGGCACCGCGGTTGTGATTGGATTTGCGATCCTCTCTGCGCATTCGCAGACGGCGACGCCGGCAGAAACTTAGTAAATTATCTAGGACAAGAAAAATGGCCCGATCCATTGCGGATCGGGCCGTGCTTTCACGGGAGGAACCTAGAAGACAAGTTTCAAACCGAGTTGCAGAATGCGCGGCGGATGGGCAGCTCCGATGTACAGGAAATTGTCTCCTCCGAAGGAGTTGGTGTAGGACTGCAGGCCGTTGCCGGCAGCGGAGCCGGCGTCGCCGCCAACCGAAGCCCACTCGGTGTGGTTGAAGATGTTGAAGGCTTCGCTTCGGAACTGGAGATTGAAGCGCTCGCTGAGCTTGAAGTTCTTGAAGAGCGACATGTTCCAGTTGGTGTAGCCCGGGTTACGCAGGTAATTGCGTCCCGAGTTTCCGAACGTAAGTGCTGTCGGCTGTGCGAACGCCGCCGGGTTCCCGACGAGCGGCCCAAGGAATGCGCCGTTTCCGCCGGGGATATTCGAGTACGGATCCGAGACGACATCCGCATACGAACCGGTACCGACGCCATTGCCGACCCCAGCGTTGTCACCGTAAGCGCCGCCGTTCGGCACGCTAAACGGTGTGCCGGTTTGGAAGCTGGTAATGCCAGACAGTTCCCAGCCACCGAGCAGGATATTCTTCCAGCCACGGTCCTTAAAGAACGGCATGTCCCAAACGTAGCCTACGTTAAGCATGTGCCGAATATCGAAGCTCGAACTGGCGCGATTCAGGCGCGGATCATAGGCATCGACGAACGACCCGTCATAGCGGTCGGAAGCGTCGTCAATGGAGTGGCTCCAGGTGTAAGCGACGTTCAACTGTAACTGTCCAACGTTGCGACGTGCTGCGAGTTGGAAGGCGTGATACGTGGAGCCCGACTCGTTCTCCAAGCGGGTGATGGTGCCGATGCCCAGGTACGGACGAAATGGGTTGGCATCAGCGCCGCAAGCGACCGCGAGATTGGTTGCTGCCTGCCCGGTCACGGCAACGCCGCTAGGCGTCATCATGTTGTTGCAGACATCCGAGGTGATGACCTCGCCTGCCTTAAATGGATTGTCGGCGAGCGGCGTCGGGAGAAGTTGGTTGATGTCCGACTGCCGGCCGAGGTGGGTGCCCTTGCTGCCGACGTAGGCCACAACCAGCACGGTGTCCTTCATGATTTCGTGCTGGATATCAAAGTGCCATTGCTGCATGTACGGCCATGTGGCGCTCGTGGGAACGGAGATGAAGCTCAGCGGGAACTGCGCGTCAAGCCCGGCGGCGACGCCAAGATTGGTGTACCCAACCACACTCGACTGCGAAGCGGTCTGGATCAGCGGAGACGACTGCCCTTCCAAGCCTTCGGTATTGGCTTCGTTGCCGTTGGTGTGCTCGTAGAAGATCCCGTAGCCGCCGCGAACAGCAGTTTTGCCGGTGCCGAACGGATCCCAAGCGAAGCCCACTCGCGGAGCCCAGTTCCACAGATGGCCGGACATACAGCCTTCCGGCACGCTGCTCTTGCCGCACTGCACAAGCCCGTCGTAAATGTTGCCGCCGCTCACTGAACCATCAGCATTGAACACCGGAGCGGAGGTTGGATCGTAGGCTTTCGGGTCCCAGTTATAGGCGTGATTGTCCTTCTCGCGGTAAGTCCCGAACGCGCTGAGACGGATTCCGAGGTTCAACGTGAGTTTCGGCGTGACGCGCCAGTCGTCCTGGAAGTAGGGTTCGAGGATCTTGTAGCGGTTGTAGAACTTGATGTTGTCGCTGCCCTGCGAGAAGCTCGCGATATTTCCGGTCAGCATGTCTGCAAAGGCATTCCCGGTTGAAACCGCCGACGTGCTGTCGAAGCCGAGCGATCCATTGACCAGGATGCCGCTGAGTTCGTTCTTCTGTGCCGCAACGTAGTACGCACCGAACTGCAGGTTATGTCTTCCGATGATCTTGTTCAAGTTGTCGCGGAAGGTGTAAGTCGGGTTCGAGTTGTACGCGCCTTCCGGCCATTCGCCGTTCGGGTCCTCGTAGAAGCCTCCGCCGTAAGCAGGATCGGAGACGGTGATCGCCGGAAGCTTTCCACCAAAACCGTTGTTAAAGAGATAGCCCATGGCGAGATCCTGCGGTCGCTGCCAGGCATTCGGATTCGGGGTTCCGGTCGAAGAGAACGTGATGTGGTCGGTGGTGTAGCTCATCACGAACTCGTTGACCAGCGTCGGCGTGAAGGTCGTTGTGACACGCCCCACCATGCTGATTGCCGGGCCGACGAAATTCGTCTGCACCGTTGGGAAAGCGCTACCGGTCCATTGTGACGTTGGGTTGATTGTGTTCCAGCTATCGTGGGTGTAGCGGAACGTCACGTGCCACTTGTCGTTGATATTGTGATCGATGCGAAAGAGTTCTTCGCGCCAGTAGGTCGGCTGTGTCGGCGAAGCGTTGTACACCGAACTCGCTCCTGAGCCGAGATTCGCCCCCGGTATCAGCGCCAGAAGCGCACTTCCCGTCGGATCAATCGGAACGATGTTGCCGGGATACGGGCTCCCGTCAGCCATATGCGGACAGGAGTTGCCGGGGCACTGGTCACTGAAGTCTCCGGCGCGCTCCGCGGCTGACGGCACCGGAATGTTGAACGGCGCCGGAACGCGTTCTTTGCGCCACTCCTGCGACCAGAAGAAGAAAGACTTCTGCTTGCTCTCGTTGTAGTGCCCGGGAATGAAGATCGGTCCGCCGAGAGTGTAGCCGTAGTCGTTTTTCTTATAAGCCGGGATCAGCGGCTCGGTGTAAGAGAAATAGCTCTTCGCGTTGAACGCGTCGTTGCGAACGAATTCGTATGCGTCGCCGTGGAAGCTGCTGGTACCAGACTTGGTCTCGACTTCGACCGTGCCAGAACCGCTGCGGCCATACTGCGCGCCGTAGTTCGAGGTGAGCACTTTGACTTCGGCGATGGAGTCCAAGCTTGGGTTAACGTTAAGGGTGGCGTTGGACCCGTTGTCCATATTGTCGCCACCGTCGAGCTCCCAATTGTTGTACTCAGTGCGGCCGCCATTGAAGCTGAAAGAGACGTTCCCAGCGATGCCCACGGTGCCTTCATCCTGTCCGGTCTGATTGCTGACGCCGGGGACGAGGGTCACGAGCTGCGTGAAGTTGCGTCCATTCAACTGAAGTTGCGAAATCTCTTTGCCGGTGACGACGCCCGACATATCCGACGATTGCGTTTCCACCTGGCCGATGCTCTCGCCGGCTACGGTGACTTCGGTCGTCGTGCCGCCGATCTGAAGGTCGGCGTCAGCGCGTGTCTTCTGCGCCACGCGAAGCACGATGCCTTTCGCTTCGTAGGACTTGAAGCCCTGCGCCGTAACTTTCAAGTTGTAGGAACCGGCGGGAATGCCGCTGACTGCATATTCACCGGCGTCGTTGGTCTTTGTAGGGCGCTCGATACCGCGCTCCGGACTGCTCACGACCACTTCGGCATTGGGTACGGCCGCGCCACTTGAGTCGCGGACCGAACCGGTGATCTGGCTGGTGTTCTGCGCCAGGCCGATGCCTGTGAGAACAACAAAGAGGAAAACGCTTATCGCTACGTGGCGGAAAGACTTCATACCGCACCCCCGAATCAATCTGAACCGAATCTTGAGAACCAGTTTTGAATGCTTGCGCCCTCGGTTGGAAAGCCGCACTTTCCCGACTCTGATGGTCGGGTTGATCGCTGTGGTCATTGCGTCGCTGAAACTTAACGGTTCCCGTAAGGCAAAACGAAATGCTTTTGCCCGAGCGGCGACTCGTTAAGGCAATAAAACGTAACATCACACTAGTTTCGCCGCAAGGGAAATCCGAAAATAAAATTTGATTTGAAACCGTTTAATACTGGAGAGCGGGCGTTCCGACAATGGGCGGCTGACCCGTTAGCGCTACTTCGAAAATTCCATTTCGAATCGCCCAAATTGAAACGATTGTGTCTTCGATGCTGAGTGAATCAGATCTTCGTCGAGGCATAGTTTTAATCGGAGAAACTGCGTATTGCAGAGCAAAAACGATATTCTGAGCAGAAATTGCCAGGGTTTCAACAGCGAATCGGGAGAGTAGAGGTCCGGCGAATGAGTGGCATGGGGAGGCTTCGGAAATGCAGTTTAAAACCGATATTTCTGGCGAAACGTAAGCAAACGTAGTAAAAGGGAACGCTTGGTGCAGAAAAGCGACATGGGTGCATCGCCGGCGACAAAAGACTGGCTTACCGACGAGCGGCGGCAGGAAATCCTGACGATCGTGCAGCGCGAAGGGCGCGCACTGGTCGTGGATTTGGCGCAGCGATTTTCTACCTCTGCCATCACGATCCGAAAAGACCTTGAGTTCCTACAAGCCCGCGGCCTGATCCAGCGCACGCACGGCGGAGCGCTGCCAGTTCGGTCGAACAACCTTACTGATCCCTCTCTCCAGGACAAGGAGAAGCTTCATCAACGCGAGAAGCTGCGAATTGCGAGCGCTGCCGTCCGCATGGTGAAGGAAGGGCAGTGCGTCATCCTTGATTCCGGTTCCACGACCACCGCGATCTCTCGCGCGCTGCGGGATTTCCGCGAACTCACCGTCATCACCAACGCGGTGAACATTGCTGCAGAGCTTGCGGGCACCAGCATCGACGTCATTCTCACCGGTGGAACGCTTCGCAAGAATTCGTTCTCGCTTGTCGGCCCGCAGGCCGAAGACACACTGCGCGAGATCAACGCCGATGTGTTGTTCCTTGGCGTGGATGGATTCGATGCGAAGGTGGGTCTCACAACGCCGAACGTGCTGGAAGCCCGCGTCAATCGCGCCATGGCGCACGCCGCGCGAAGAGTGGTTGCGGTGTGTGACTCGAGCAAATTTGGGAAACGCAGTCTGGCCGTAATCGTTCCGCCGGATGCAATTCACGAAGTGATCACAGACAAACATGTCTCTCGCGATACCGTGCAGGAGCTCCGTGAGGCTGGCATCGAAGTGACACTCGTTTAGCTACTGCCCTTTGCCGCGCAAACGGATCTTCAAGAAAGCCACCACGCCCGTGGGATGATCGCCGTAGCTCGGCGTGAGAAAATCCGGCTTCGCGTAGAAGGTGACCTGCGCGCCAAGTCCTGTTTCCGCACGGTCGACTACGTGGAACGTCCGCTCGTAGCCCGTGGTGTAGGCCTGTACGCGTGCGAGGAACCCCTCTCCCGCTGACGGGAGTTCGAGCAATTCCGTGCTGCGGTCTACGTTCTCAATGCGCCCCCAGACGTAGTTCTTCTCCGCAAATTTCACGGTGCTCTCCGCGAGATATCCATTGAAGGGCTGCGATTGGCCGAGAGTGCGCGTGCGTCCCCATAAAACAGTGCTGGCCCAATTGCCTCGCGGGAGCGGACGGTTGTAGCTCACGGAGGCGGTCATGCGGAGCTGGTCTTCGTTGGGCGCAATAACTTCTGGGCTCACGATATGTGCCGCCGAAAACTGGCCGGACCAGTTCTTCGCAGGTACGATGGTGATGCGCGCGGAGTATGAATCGAGTGTTCCCTGGTCGATGTTCCAGCGATTCTCATCTGGTTCGCGCCCGTGAAAGCCCGAAGCTTCAAGCCGCACCATCTTGTAGGTGAACCCTCCGGTGAATACGTCGGCGGCAACGTGGGTCGAGTCCTGGAGGTGATGGCCAAGCGTCGCGAGAGGGTCCTCCGACGCTGAAATACGGTGGGGATAGGCGATGGGCCCGATCGCTGGATCGCCGACCGGCGCGGCATAGAACGAGAGTAGTGCATCTTTCGAAAGTTTGATGTCGTAAAGTGCGGCGATCTCCATGAACAAGTCGTGCGGATGCTGGCCGTCCACAATGGAATTGCCGAACGCCGTTTCGCCCACTTGGAAAAGCTCAGGATAGCGGCGCTGGGTGACCGTCGCCGGCTCCAGGCTAAGCATCGTACGGACCGTCAAGGTGCCGGGCCCGAGACTTCGCTGCGCCATCGGCATGATCCAGTTGGTAGAGAAGACTTTGTCACCACCACGTGGTCCGCTCTGCTGAATTGCATTCAGGAAGAGTTCGCCGTGCAGCATAAGCATCCAGCCTTTGTGCAGGGACATCATCATGTCCACTGGAGTGGAGATCGGCTCCACGCTGCTTCCAGAACTGCTGTGGTTCTCGATTGCTTCGACGAATGTATTTGCGGACATGCCGCCATGCGGATGCATATTCATGTCCGGCATGCCGGGCATTTCCTGGGAAAAGCACGGCAGCGCCGTTACGACGAGAAACATCAGCGCCGGTTTCCAAAATCGCAAACTATGCATCCTAAGTGATGGAGATGATCCCATGCCGTTGAACGATTCTGAAGGAGTGGAACGGGCGGAACGCGGTCCTGAGGAGAATCGAGAGTTCACCGATTCTGCCGAGGAGATCGTGACGCCGATCGAGGCGGAGATTGAGGAAGAAGCCGAGCGCGAGTTCGATAAGCCGCCGGTCCACCAGAAAGCAATCGTCTCCGTGAATGGAGAAGATGTCGGTGATGAAGTACCAATCACCTCTCATGACCGCGCGGCCTGATCGCTGGCTTCGCGGATGGCGTCTCCGAGCAGATGCACGGCTTCGAGCAGCCGGTCTAGCTCGACGGCGGGCGGCGCGAGCAGGATATGGTCGCCCCTTGTTCCGTCGATCGATCCCTGCATCGGGTAAGTAAGGACCCCGCGCTTCAGCGCAGCCGCTGCAACCTTCCCCGAAAACTTCAGCGCTGCTGGATAGGCCTCACGCGTAGCGCGATCCCGCACGAATTCCACGGCGTGCAGCAGCCCCAGGCCACGAACATCGCCGACAGCCTCGATTTCTTCTAGCAAGTGCAGCGCCTGCATAAAGGCCTGTCCAATCGATCCGTGCTCCGAGTCTGCGGCTTGCACGAGTTCCATCTCGCGGATGTGCGCCAATACGGCGGAACCCGCTGCCATGGATACCGGATGCGCGTTATATGTGAATCCATGGATCAGCATGCCGGAGCCTTTGCGAAGGGCGTCCACCACACGTGCCGACACGATCACGGCGCCGAGAGGGGCATATCCGCTGCCGATTCCTTTGCCAGCGACGAGAATGTCCGGCGCGACGTTCCAGTGGTCCATCGCGAAGTTGCGCCCCGTGCGGCCGAAACCGGTCATGACTTCGTCGGCAATCAGCAAAAGGCCGTGTTCCTTGCAGATGCTCGCAATCGCGGGCCAATAAATGGGTGGTGGAGCAACGGCGCCGAGCGTCGCACCGCTGATCGGCTCTCCGATAAACGCTGCTGCGCGCCCAGCACTGTGCTCGATGGCGTGGCGCAGATCGTCAGCGTACTTGCGTCCGCAGTCGTCGCATCCAAGTTCGCAACTGAACTCACAGCGATAGCAGTAGGGAATGCGGATATGCTCGAACTCGCGCACCATCGGCAAGTAGATCTCGCGCCGCGAGAGATTGCCGCTGACGGCGAGAGCGCCGAGTGTCGAACCGTGATACGCCTGCTGTCGGCTGATGATCTCGCAGCGATCGGGATGCCCAGTTTCCACCTGGAACTGCCGCGCCAATTTTAATGCGGTTTCAACTGCTTCTGATCCGCCACAGGTGAAAAAGACAGCGCCTCCCTCGAAGGCCGGACCGGCGAAGTCCAGCACTTCTGCCGCGAAGTGTTCGGCGATCTCGCTCGTGAATTGGCTGGAGTGGACGAATGGCAGCCGAGAGGCTTGCTCCGCCATGGCTTGAACGACGGTGTCGTTGCCGAAGCCGATGAAATTTACGACGGCACTTCCGCTGAGATCAATGTACTCGCGACCTTGGGTGTCCCAGATGCGCGCGCCATGCGCTCGTGCGGCGACAGGGTACTGCTTCGTAAAGGAACGCGGCAGAATTGCGTGGGAGCTCACGATGGCGATTTTACGTCACCGTGAGCATTGCTTTCGAGGGCTGCTACTGAATTGCAGCGGCGCGCTTGCGCTCCGACGCCGTCATCTGGCTCAGAAGTTGCTGGCGGTTCTTTTCGATCCAATCACTTCCCGGATTCGCGGCGAGTGCCGAGGTCATCCACTTATAAGCCTGCACCCGATCCTGGGAAACGCACTCGCCAGTGGCATACAACGAGCCAAGTCTCGAACGTGCGCGAGGATTCGCCTTCTTCGCGGCAGCGTTGAGCAGCAGCATCGCCTGCTCGCAATCTTTCGGGACGCCTCTGCCTTGCAGATACATGTCCGCCAGAAGTACAGGAGCTTCGCCGTTGCCCTTCGCCACAGCTTTCCAGAGCCACATGCGGCCATCGTCGGTTGCGCCTGCAGCTTTGCCTTTCTGCAGCTCGGCACCGCCGGCATTCAGAGTCGGATCAGTTTCTTGCGTCTGGGCAGCAGGCGTCGGGGGCTTGCTTGCGATCGCTGCCGCCGGCTTACTGGCGGTCGGCTTCGCGGTGGCCGCGTCAGACTGCGGTAGAGGCTCGGGTTTCTTCGCGGGCGGCGGCGTATTCTTTGCGACTTCGGTCGTCTGTTTCTCGACCGGTGGGGGTGTCGATTTCGTTGCGGCTGCAGCGGGCTGCGGAGAAGAGGTACCTGCCGCATTCGTCGTTGCCGCGGCGGTCGAAGGCGGATTCGCTTCCGCAGTTCCTGGATTCGCGTTCGGCGCCGGCGTAGCGGAAGTCTGAGAATTCCCCGCGGCAGCGCTACTCTGTGCCGCTGGCTGGTTCGGCTCCGCTATCAGATCAGGTTTGCCGGAATTGTTGGCGCTCTCGGTAGTCGAAGAGCCGCCCGGCGAGGTCGTCGTCGACGTTGCAACCTCGGCCGGACCCTGCCCCTTCTTCTTCGGGAGTTTCAAGTGCAGTACATCCACCGGATTAGTGGATTCACCACGGCTACTCGCACGCCACTCGAGGTAGCCCATCGCGGCGACGATGGCCACGATCGCCACCAACACGAGATTCCTTCCCGTGTGGGATCCAGATTCCTCGAGAAGATAGTCCTGCGACGGTGGCTCATCCAATCCCAGGAACGATGGCCCGGATACGCTGCCGCCAGTCGATTCCGACGGCGGGTCGAATTGAAGAAACGAATTGCGAACCGGCTCTTGCTCTACGGGCGGCTCTTCGAGCCGCTCAGACGCCACCGATTCAACCGGCGCGCTCAGATTCAAGATGGAGCCCGGGGTCTCTGTTCGCGGCGGGGGCATGTGCGCTTCGTGCTCGGCGACCGTCCGCTCCAGCCATTCTTCGGCTTCCTTCTCTTCCGGGGAATCCAGATCGAATTCGTGAACCGTACCTTCTTGCTGTTCTACGGAGCCCTCGGCGAACATCGGTTCATCATTGGGATCAACCGGCGCGATTTCGGGCTCCGGCAGGTCTTCGCCGTGCGCAATGTGTTCCACGCGCGGCTTCAGCGGAGCCACGTATCCAGAATGCGTTGCGCTTGCAACCGATGGTGACGGCAGTACGACGCGCGTGTTCAGCATCTGCGCTGTGACGTCCGCCATGGCTGTGGTTGAAACGATGAACGGACGACGGACTCCCGGAACTCCGGGTTTGTTCGCATCGTTGCCGTTGCTCGGACGGGCCTGATCTACCGGAGCGGTCTCCTGCAAACGGCTTCCGCACGCTCCACAGAAGCGGTTCAATTCAGGATTTTCAGACTGGCACTTCGGGCAGATCATCACATTCTCCAAGTTGTGGCGCGTTGGCTGCCTATTTTAGATGAGGTTTGCCGGGATTGCGTGTTGGCCGGAGCACCCGAAAAATCGAAAGGGGAATGTACCTGCGGGTGTGACTAGGGTGTCTTAGTCCTGCAATGCCATGCATTTCGGTCGGAAAAAGTGGGCTAACGAACCGCAACCGTGGCCATTTCATGCGTTTTCATCGCCGAAAGAATAGACTCAACCGCCAAATCGAGGCCGAAACTGGTGTTGATCATCATGTGGTAGAGCGACCGGCAAGGCCAATCCTTATTGAAGTAGCGTTTGATGAACTCAGCCCGTTCCCGATCAATCGTGTCGACGAGTTCGGTCGCTTCCTTTTCACCCATACGGTGCGAAAGTCTTTGGATCTTGAAGTCGCGCGGGGCATAGAGGAATACGTGGAAGGTGTCCTTGCGATTACGAAGAATGTACGGGGCGCCGCGACCGACGATCACGCAGCGGCCCTCCTCGCCAGCCTCTCCGATGATTTTGGTTGCTAAATCCACCATGCAATCAGCGTTGAACACGCGTTCGTCCTGCATGGGCAACATGCGTTCGTAGCTGCCGCGCCAAAAGACTTTGGCCAGGCGGCGTAATCCACGGTCCACGCATTCATCGCAGCTTTTGACGACGGAGTGCGAGACGTTGGCTTCGACGGCGATGCGGGAAGTGAGTTCCTGGTCGAGAAGTTCCCAACCGAAGTGCCGGGCAAGTTGATCCGCAATCACGCTTCCGCCGGCGCCGTATTCCCGCTCGATGGTGATCACGTTGAACATCGCGTACCTCCTGACTGTGATGCAAGAGCATAGGCGCAGAGCAGCCTGCGCGCAATGCCATAAAGGTTTCAGTGGCTGCTTTGCCCGTCCGGTCGTATTGCGAACCTCGCGCTAATCAACGAAAATGCAGTGTTTCTATGTTGCCCTTCAAGCTCGTTTATAGCGACCACTACCGCTTACCTCTGGGCGAGCATGTGTTCCCCACGCAGAAATACGAACTCGTAAAACAGGAGCTGCTGGAAGAAGGGGTCGCCTCGACGCAGGATTTCCTTACGCCGACGCCTGCTACAGAAGCCGATGTTCTGCTGGTGCACTCCCATTTCTACGTAGATAAGCTGATCGAAGGAACATTAACAGCGCGTGAGGAACTGGCCCTCGAGATCCCCTACTCCCACGAAGCCGTGCAAGCGTTCTTGTGGCACACCGGAGGCACCATCCTGGCGGCGGAGCGCGCACTTTCCGATGGAGTGGCGTTCAACCTCGGCGGCGGATTTCACCACGCGTATCCCGACCACGGCGAAGGGTTCTGCATGATTCACGACGTGGCGGTGGCGATCAGGAAACTGCAAAAACAAGGCAGAATCCAGCGTGTGATGACGCTCGACTGCGATGTTCATCAGGGAAATGGAACTGCCGTAATTTTCGCAAAACACAGAGATGAGAATTCCGAGGCCCTGCCTTCGCGTTCTACTTCGACGATCGGCAACAGGCTCAGCGGAACGATGTTGGAGCGCGGTGCCGACGATGTCTTCACGATCTCATTGCATCAGGAGAACAACTACCCACTGCAAAAGCCGCCGTCGTCCATAGACGTCAATCTCCCCGACGGTACAACAGATTCCGAATACATCGCGTGGCTCGACAACGCGATAAGTTCGGGGTTCCGGCAGTTCCAACCAGATTTGCTTTGCTATATCGCCGGCGCGGACCCTTACAAGGAAGATCAACTCGGCGGCCTGAACCTCACTATTGACGGTTTGAAACATCGTGATGAGCTCGTATTCCAAGCGGCACGCGCAAAGGGAATTCCCGTCATGGTGACATTTGCCGGCGGCTATGCGCGCAAGATCCAGGACACCGTGCGGATACACCGCAACACGGTCGGGGCAGCGAAGGAAGTTTTCTCAGGAGCAGGGAAGAGCTAAGGAAGGGGTTTGGGGTGGGTAGTGGGATTCGAACCCACGACAGCCGGAGCCACAGTCCGGAGTTCTACCACTGAACTATACCCACCGCGAACGCTCAGTATACCAAGTCAAATCGCGAGCTGTCACACACGCCTGTGGATCAGTAGAAATCGGAACAACTTAGGAAATATCCGCACTGCGGGCACACCAGCTTGCAGTGATTTTCCTGCATGCGTGCCGAGCAATTCGGGCAGACCTGGATGGCTTGAGGCTGAGGCGAGCCAGTTGTCGATTGCTTATTTTCTGTTTCATTTCCCGTTTTGAAATCGTTCATCTCATGTCTCATTCGGTGCGGAAGAAAAGCTCGCGCAAGCCCGGAAATTTGAGGCTTTCGAAATAGTTTACACATAAGTACAAGCCTTAAATCGGTTTAAGGCCCTGTCCATAGGTGCAGTGCATGGCTCAATTTGGCTTGACGCAGTACAAGTGACTTTGGTTATACTCTTTAGTCACAGGGCAGACCTTAGCTCTGTAACACTTTAGAAACACTGAATTTAGGTGCGGGCGTTGATCCCCACCCTTTAGGAGAAACACAATGAAAAAGTCCCTGACCTTCCTGCTCGGTACCTTGATGGTTGCTGGCGTTCTGGCCGGTGCAAGCACCTCTACCTCGACGACTAAGAATGGCAAGACGACCATCGGTACCACTCTCCACGGCGCTCCGGGAATGCCGATTTGCCCAACCTGCACGGGTGGCGGGAATGGTGGCAATAGCGGGAAATAGCAGAACCCGCTTTCCGTGTAAAACTTACAGTAACCGTTACGCAAGTAACGACAATATCCTTGCCTAAGCGTGAGTAGCCGAATATTCTTGGCTTCGTCATGGCACAGATGCACGGATACGAACTCCTTTTGTGGGCGCTCGGAGTGGTGCTACCACTTATCGTGGTGGCACGAATTTGGCAGGCTGGGTTGTTGTCGGAATATCGCGCCTTGGTTCGTTATAACCTCGTGTGCGCAGCGTCACTGCCGATTCTGGTAGTCACTTACGCTTATTACCCGCCTCCGAACTCTGGTTTCTGTCTTTACTGTTTGGTGTGGTGGTCAGTGGTTATCGCGACTGACGCTTGCGCCCTTGCCGTGCTCCTCTCGATCTTCCGCGAGATCTTCAAGCCTTACGAAGCGCTTAAGCAGCTGGGCAATGTCATGTTCCGCTGGACGCTCGGAGTGTTGGTCGTCGTTGCTCTGGTCAGCGCGTTGAGTGCTGGCGCCCCGCGCTATATCGACAAGGTCAATCACACCTTGCTCATGTTTGATCGTGGCCTGCAAATTCTTCAGTGCGGCGTCGTCTTGTTCCTCCTTCTGAGCTGGAAATTTCTCGGAATCTCTTTCCGCCATCGCGTTTTCGGAATCGCAGTCGGATTTGGACTTTACGCTAGTGTCAGCCTGCTCGCGGTTAGCGTTTCAACGTGGGCGCCTGCTTCCGTCACCAGTATCGTGGGAGCCATTGCCAACAGCGCGGCAATGATCGGATATGGAATATGGCTTGTGTACTTCTATGTTCCGCAGCCGGAGCGCAGATTCTCTGACGCCCAGCCCGAGTCGCGGCGCTGGGAATACGCACTTGCGAGCATTCAAATGCCCGCTCCCGAAGGCATGTTCCTTACCAGCATCGATCGCACTGTCGAGCGCCTGCTGACCAAGAACAACGTTGCGACCCAGGCCAAGCCGAAAGAAGACAAGCACTGGTTCGGGGACTAAGCTTTTTGATGTGAGGGCCGCCGTCGCGCACGGCGGCTTTTCTATTGTTCACGCGTCACAGAAATCTTTAGGCGGCTGAGTATACTCGCAGCAGAGACCGACAGGTCCGTATCAGAGGCATACCTCCTCATGAGCCAAGCCGAGCAGAACAATCGCATCGATTACACCGAATTTCCCGCCGCCGATCTCGCAATTGCCGAGCGCTTTTATACCGAAGTTTTTGGATGGCACTTCAAGCATCAGAACGCCGACTACATTAGCTTCAACGACGGCCGCATGCGCGGAGGTTTTTTCAAGTCCACCCAGACCCGTCCGGGCGGTCCCGTTGTAGTGCTCTACGCTTCGGATCTCGAAGAGACGCGCGCGAAAATCATCGTCAATGGCGGCTCGATTTGCCGTCAGACGTTTACGTTTCCCGGTGGACGCCGCTTCCATTTCAATGACCCGTCAGGGAACGTGCTCGGCGTGTGGTCGGACAAATAGATCGCCTCCAGCTTTGTTATAATTTGAAAAGCCAACCAAGAGTGGCGCTATCGTCTAGGGGTTAGGACGTGAGATTCTCAATCTTAAAACCCGGGTTCGATTCCCGGTAGCGCTACCAATTTTCCTCCCAGCTGCTCGTTTATCCCTCTTTGAATCGCACTCCCTTGCGATATAAGCCGTCGCTCCCAACGTCGAACACACGGTTATAACGAGCGCGGAAATTTTCGAGCGCCGCACTCGCGGCGAGTTCGATCAGTTGCTCTTCCGAAAAGTGCCGCCTTAATTCTGTATAAAGCTCATCGCTCACATTAGAGGGTGTGTCAGCCATTGCGTCTGCCATTCGGAGCAAAGCGACCTCACTGGGCGGAAACCCTTCGATTCGGCCCTCGCGGATCGCTGCTTCTATTTCCTCATCGCTCAGCCCATACATTCTGCCACCGGCAGAATTGGCGTCGACTCAGAACGGACAGCCGACCCGTACCGCCGTCCGAAGCGTAAGCAGCATGCGCTGCCGCTGTGGAACCGTCGCCTTCTGTCCAAGCAGCCATTCCCCCAGCACATTCACCCAGAACACGCGCGGAACTCGGGCAGCGATCTTTTGCGGCGTGAGATCGCGGCCTAGCATCTTGCGGACCTTCTTGAACACCTGCCGCATCAGGAACGAAGCCTGCCGCGGATCAATGCCTTCGACTCTCGTCATCGAGCCCCCCTCTCTTAAGCCGTCCATAGAACTCGTCACTATAGTGACGATGCCAAACGGAGTTTTGTGACAGGGAAAGTTTGTTGTTCTTCGTTCCGAGTAGACGGTGTAAGTGGCTGCCTTTTTATGAAGCGCGAGACAAAGCCCGCACATCTCGACAGCAAGGAGAAAAACCCCATGAAGATTGTAGTTACCACTCCTACCGGCCACATCGGCAACAAACTGGCCAACATACTTCTTGACCGCAAATCTGATGTCACGCTGATAGCGCGACATCCGGAGAAAGTAAAGGACCTAGCAAGTCGTGGCGCAAAGGTGATCGCTGGAGAGCACAGCAATCCGGCAGTGCTTGAGCAGGCGGTGCATGGAGCCGATGCGCTGTTCTGGTTGACGCCCCCGGATATGACCTCGCATGATCCATTGGGCACGGCTCGCCGCATGGCTGAGGCCGCGGCGAGCGTTATCCGCAAGCATCCGGATCTACATGTGGTTCAGCTGTCGAGTGCAGGAGCATTCCTGCCGAGCGGCACCGGGCCGATTGTTGGACATCATGACACGGAAGAGAAGTTCCGCGCTGCCGGCAAGAACATCGTCTCTCTGCGGCCGAACGAGTTCATGGAGAACGTGTTTTTCTCGCTGCCGTCGATCATTGGACAAGACAGCATCTTCACTTCGATTCCGGGATCGGTGAAAGCGCCATTCATTGCCACCCAAGACATAGCCGAGGTTGCCGCTGAGTTTCTGCTCAGGCCGATCAACGGCCATCACGTGATCGATATCGTGGGCCCGCAGGAGATTTCGCTCGACGAGTGGGGGAGCATCGCAGGACAGGCCATAGGGAAACAAATTCGGGTGGTCACCATCCCGGGCGATCAGTTGAAGGCCGCAATGACGCAGGTCGGGATGTCGCCGGAAATGGCGGCGCTGCTGGTTGAAATGGAAGAGGCGTATCCCAAAATACAACAACTTAAAGGCGAACAAAAACGCACCGGCAAAGTTACGTTCCAGCAATTTGCTCGGGATGTGTTCGCGCCGGGATTTAAGAGAGCCGTGCAGTCAGCGGCGTAGTTAGTTGCCAGTCTCACACATCGAAGGAGTTCGATGTGTGGGGCTGGTGATCGACGCTACAACTCTCTGTCTTGCACATTTGCCGCTCCGCTTTCGCAGCGCCCTCATTGCTGCTGCCATCCGCCGTCCAGTACTCAACGACAAATCAGTTGCTCGCGAGCGGTACCGACGCGGAGCCGATGATCGCTCCGGAGTTCTTCTCTTGTACAAAGACAACGGCTCTGGTGCTCTTAGGGTTCCAGGACTTGTCCAGCGCAAGATTGATCTCCTTCGAGAAACCTTCCTTCGACAAAGAGCCAATCTTCTCGAGGCGGTGAACGACGGCGACGTGAGTAAGAGTCCGTCCCTTGTTCTCGCCGTTGCGCACTTCTGTCTTGAGTCCGTCTTCGGTGATTACCAGGAAGATGTCGTCGGAGTGATGGTCGGACTGAACTTCGACGTTGAGACGCGCGGCGGAGCTGAGGCGCAGGTTCACCTTCGCCGAGGGCGCCTGCTGTGCGGCAGCGAGGATCGCGTGCACGACTGCAGACTTATCGTTTGCACTCACCTGCTGATTTCCATCAATCACCATCTGTGGCGTGAAGGGAGAATCCAGCTTGAATTTCTGCGCATAGTTGTTTTGACGGTCAGTGAATTGTCGCGAAGAGAAGCGGTCGGTCCACCCATCGTGGTTCCAGTAATCCACGTGTTCACCAAGCGCAATCACCTCAGGTCGTCCAGGCGCATTCGCAGCGACAAGGTCCGCTAGCAACTGATCCGCTGGCGGACAACTTGAGCATCCCTCTGAAGTGAACAGCTCAACGACGACGGGCGCGGGCGCATCGCCCGCAAATGCTCTCATCGACGCAACCGAACAAATGAATAGAAGAAGAACGTATCTGTAACTTCTCATAACGAATTCCCCGCGATAGCGTAACCCTAGCGCGCTTCTGTGAGCGAATGCCTTGTTGTTTGACGAGCCAGTGAGACTGAGGGATGGAAATATTCGTAGCACGTTTCGTCCCGGCAACAACGTGCCCCACAGTTCTATGGAATCCAGTAAATCGTAGATTGATTCTATGAAAGGGATGAAGTCGGATGGTTGTGCGCCGCACGTTCCTCGGCATGGGCTGCATGTTCGAACCTTCGGGATGAAGTCCCTTTGTGCTCTTCTGAAAAGTCATAACACAGCAGAGCTTCGCAATTGACGAAATGCCCGAAATCACTGGGGATTTCGATGTGGCGCTCGATTTGCATCGTCGCCCGAGGGGTGTGGGGCCTACTCTCACGCCGCGAAAGGATGATGCATGATCGGATCAAGAGCAAGGTACACACTTCTGTGCGCGCTGCTATTTCTGTGTTCCGCCATGTTGTTTGGTCAGGCGGAGACAGGTTTGATCACAGGCACCGTCGTGGATGTTTCCGGCGCAGTTGTCGGCGGAGCGACGGTGACAGTGACGGACGTGAATACGGGCGCGCAGCGAACCGCTACCACCAATAACGATGGTTCCTACACGGTTTCCAACCTCAAACCGTCGATGTACGAAGTCGTGATCGACAAGCAAGGCTTCACCAAATACACCCGCAGGATCGCGGTGACCGTCGGATCAAGAAATGAACTTTCGGCGCAGATGAGTGTGATGGGCGGCGGTACTACCGTCGAAGTGACCGCGGAATCAGGCGGCGCCGCGGTGAACACCGAAACCCAGACGCTTTCATCGGTCGTGAGCGGCGCGCAGATCACCGAACTCCCAACTCTCACCCGCAATCCATACGACCTCGTTGCCACCGCCGGCAACGTGACAGAAGACACCACCGGTACCATGCGCGGTGCAGGCTTCTCGATCAACGGTCAGCGCTCAGCATCAACCGATGTACTGTTAGACGGTGGTGAAAATGTCGATATGTTCACCGCTTCCGTCGGGCAGCAGGTTCCGCTCGATTCCGTGCAGGAATTTCGCGTTGTCACCAGCAACTTCACCGCAGAATATGGCCGCGCGGGCGGCGGCGTCCTGAACGTCGCTACCAAATCTGGCGCCAATGCCTTCCATGGCACCGCGTATGAGTTCAACCGCATATCTGCGCTGGCGGCGAACACCTGGGAGAACGACACCAACGATATCCCCAAGTCCACGTTCACGCGCAATCAGTTCGGATATTCGGTGGGTGGGCCAATCATCAAGAACAAACTGTTCTTCTTCTCCAACACCGAATGGATCCGGGTCCGCAGCAGTTCGAACCAGATCGTCTCGATCATTGATCCTGCGATGTTCCCGAACCTGGCTCCGAACTCGGTAGCTGCGCTGTCGTATGCTGACGTGCGCTCGAACGCGACTTTGCTCGGCTCTACCTCATGCGCAGCCGATGCTCTGTGCTCCCCTCTGCTCGCGAGCAATGGCGGACCGTTGCCCAATGGCTCGCCGTTCACCCAACAGTTGTCGTACACGGCGCCCGCAGAGGCAGGTGGCGGCCTTCCGGAAAACACCTGGATGACCGTCAACCGCTTCGACTACAACATGACCGACAAAACCACCTTCTTCGGCCGCTACGCTGGATACCACGAAGAGGATTTCAACGGGACCGTCAACAGCAGCCCGTACTCCGAGGGATTCGATACCGGCCAGAACATCTTCAACAACAACGTGCTTATCAACATGACGCACGTGTTCACTCCCAACATCGTGAGCCAGTCGAAGTTTGATTTCAACCGACTGAACTTGCTGCAACCGCTCGGAACCCAGCCCGTGGGGCCAACGATGTACGTCTCCTCGCAAGGCGTGCCCACCTCCGGCGGATACTCGCTGATTTTCCCCGGATATAGCGAATTCACGCCAGGTAACTCAATTCCATTCGGCGGCCCGCAGAACCTCTATCAATTCTTCCAGGATGTCTCATGGACGAAAGGTCGTCACCAGCTGCGTTTTGGCGGACAGTACATTCACATTCGCGATAACCGCACCTTCGGCGCTTATGAAAACGCTGTGCAGTATCTCAGCACGGGCGCACCCGTGACCGCGGGTGGAAATACTTATCGCGGCAACACCGCCGGCATTTACAACCTAGTCGCCGGCAACATCGCGAACATGCAAGTCGCGGTTGACCCTCGCGGAGCGTTCCCCGGAGACAACATCTCTCTTCCGGCAGGCGCACCGAGCTTCTCGCGTAACAATCGCTTCAACGACGGCGCGTTCTACCTCCAGGATTCCTGGAAAGTAACCAGCCGCTTGACGCTCAACTACGGCGTGCGCTGGGAGTACTACGGTGTGCAGCACAATGCCGATCCCTCGCTCGATTCCAACTTCTACGAAGGGTCCGGTGCGACGCTGCCGATCCAGGTTGAGAACGGGACCGTGCAGATTGCCAATCAGAGCCCGGTCGGCTCTCTCTGGGAGCCTTCCAAACACAACTGGGGTCCGCGCCTCGGCTTCGCCTGGGACGTCTTCGGTGATGGCAAAACGGCGATACGCGGTGGTTGGGGCATGAGCTACGAGCGGAACTTTGGCAACGTGACCTTCAATGTCATTCAGAACCCACCGAATTACGCAGTTCTGAATGCAGTGAACACGCCCGTGACGCTCGACAACTTCGGGCCTCTCTCCGGCAGCAGCGGCAGCGTAGTTCTTCCTCCAACCACTCTGCGTGCCGTGCAGCCCAACATTGACAACGCGTACACCGAGTTCCGCAGCCTATCGCTGGAACGCGAGGTACTAAAAAATAGCCTGGTTGCCTTTGAATACAGCGGCTCGAACGGCGTTCACCTGTATGACATCGGCAACACGAACGTGTTTTTCCCGGGGTATGCTGGCTACGGTGATTACTTCGATCCTGCTACCTATCACTCTGGAGTTGCGTGTTATCCCGGATGCCGCCTGAACCAGCAGTATTCGAACATCAACAGCCGTGGCAGCCGCGGATTCTCGCGCTACAACGGCCTGAACACACGCTTCACCACCAACAATCTCTTCAACAAAGGTCTGCAGCTCAACTTCAACTGGACGTGGTCACACTCGATTGACAACTTGAGCTCAACCTTTAGCGAAGGCAACAACGGCGCGTTCCAACTCGGTTACGAAAACTACTATGCTCCGCAACTCGACACCGGCAATTCCGAGTTCGACGTCCGTCACCGCATCGCGGTTAGCGCAGTCTGGGACCTGCCCTGGATGAAGAACGCGAGCAATGCGTTCGTTCGCCAGGCGCTCGGTGGGTGGAGCTTTTCTCCCCTGATCACCTACCATACCGGCTACCCGTTTTCGGTCTATGACTGCACCAACGGAATCAGCCAGTGTCCGCGCTACTTGCCGACGGGTGGTGAACGCGACGGCTTCGCCAATTCATCAACCTACGCTGGTGGAGGCGTCTTCAATTACCTGAATGCCGGCTCGCTCGTCGCAGCTCCTGGCTTCGGAATGCCGGGTGTCGGCGGTTCGAGCCAGGTTCCGGAAGCGCCTTGCCAGGGAGCGATCGGATGCAACTGGGCCGTCGGTCCGCGCAACATGTATACCGGCCCCGGCAATCACCAGTTCAACGCGGTTATCGGGAAGACGTTCAAACTCACCGAACGGTTCAACTTGCAGTTCCGCGGCGAGATGTACAACGTCTTCAACAACCACAACTACTTCCTGCTCACGTCGAACGCCGACGTCAGCAGCGGTGCGCTGGGAAGCCCGTTCTTCGTACAAGCTGTTAAGGGCGGCTTCGGCAATCCGACGGACGAACGTCGTAATGTTCAGTTCGGCTTGAAGTTGATTTTCTAAATCAGACTCCGCTACTAAACGGGGAACTCCTGCATAACTCGAGTTCCCCATTTTTGTTTTCTACGAAGTGGTTATTGCAAAGTCGCTCGGAGCGGTTATTGCGTTATGACCGCGACGGGGTCAAAGTGAACACAGTGTGGTAACTGTGGGGTACCCGTGGACAATTTCTCATTTACGCTGCCAACCATCGCCGGCACAGTCATCTTTCTTATCGGGATAGCGTTGTGGCAACGCGGCTCGTCGCAACTGGGATTGCAAGACCGGTTCCTCGCGCTCGGGACTGTATTTTTCGCCAGCTCTTTTGCGGCCTTCGGAGTGGAACATCTCGTCATCGCGCGTGTAATCGCGACGATCGTTCCACCGTTTATGCCGGGCAAGCTTTTCATCGCTTATTTCGTTGGCGTAGCGTTGATCGCAGCCAGTCTTAGCTTCACGTTCAAGCAGAAGGTGCCCTTGGCCGCAGGCCTTACGGCGCTCATGTTCCTCCTGTTCGTCTGCCTCATGCACATTCCCGCTGCGGTGCATCAGCGTACGAACCGTTTATTTTGGCTGCTTACCCTGCGTGACAGCAGCTTCGGGATCGGCGCTTTCACGCTGTTTGTTTGCACGAGCAGTGCTGAGGCAATTCGAACCCGTCGCAACGGATTGCTGTTGTTCGCTCGCTTCTGGATCGCCTCGGCCATCGTGATCTACGGAATCCAGCAGTTGCTCCATCCTCAGTGCTCGCCCGGTGTGCCGGATGGACGCATAACCCCAACCTGGGTCCCGGCTCCGCATTTCCTCGGCTACGCGGCGGGGGCTCTACTTCTTCTCTGCGGCCTGTTGATATTCACTGGTCGCTACGCACGCCTGGGGGCGATGTGCGCGGGCGCATATATGGCATTCTTCACGCTCTTCCTCTATGTGCCGGACACGTTCATGCTGCCCACCGACCGGAGACTCCTTGGAGCGAACTACATTTTTGACACGCTCCTCTACGCCGGCGCGATGTTGCTCGTAGCGCGCGCAATGCCGGAGCCTGAAACATTTGCCAGGCGCAACGAAATACCTGCTTCCACTACTGCGATCTCGAACGTCTAAATCGCAGCCCGATAGATCGGGCCGGGTTATCTGGATTCGAGTGGTTATCTCAGATCTTCTCGGTGTGGATATTGAATATAACCACCACTGGCTTCATTCTTGACTCACCACACAAGATGCGGACTGTCCTGCGCAATCTTGGTTCAGTTCCCTGGTCGGAGGATGGGTTGTGTTATTTGGATCAGACATTCTGCTTATTACGGATGACGTTAGCTTGCGTCAAGTGCTCGATCTCATGCTTCGCGACCAAGTGAATTCCCCGGTTGCGACGATTTCAAGCGGTTCGGCAGTCCAGGAAGTGATGCGGCGTGCTCCCAGGCTCGTGTTGGTGCACGATCGCGTTCGCAGCCTCGATGGACTGCACATCGCGACGGAAATTCTCAAGAGTTGCCCAGCGAAAGTCGTCCTCATCGCGAGTGACGCGTCTCGCGCCGCGGATGCCTACGAACTCGGCATCACCGACTTTCTCATGCTTCCCCTTCGCCGCCAGCGCGTACTCAACTGCCTCACCCGCGCGCTCAGCGCCGCCCCGTTCTTACGAAAAAAGCTGCACGTGATCAGCGGCGGACCTGCAAAGCCCCCGCTGCGCTTTAAATCCCGGCACGGTTTCATCTTCGTGCAGGACTCGGAAATCGTCTGGATCTCGGCGGCGGGCAATTACCTGGAACTCCACTGCGTATCGGGTACGCATCGCGTACGCGGCACGCTTCTCGAAACCTGCGCTCGGCTAGAGAACCATCGCCAATTCCTGCGCGTGCATCGCTCCATCGTCGTGAACGCGGAATACCTCCGCGAAGTTCGTTCCTGGGGCGTGGACGAATACGTGGTCGTGCTCGACGATGCAAAGGAACTTCCGGTCAGCCGCAAAGACGTGATCGACGAGTGGGTAGCGTCCACTCGTGGTCTGCCAAGCGAGGACGGATGCTGTCGCATTGACGAAGCGGCCCAAATCTCCGGGCGAACGATCAAGACCGATCCACAGCCCGAGGCGCGTATCAGCTAAGCTGCGGACGGACTTATCTCCGTCCGCGCAACACCTCGCGGATCTGCTTCACCGCCCTCGGAATTCTCTCTGGCGGTGTCCCGCCGAAGCCGAGGACAAACCCGTGCTTTGCGGCTGGACCGTGATAGCAGTGTGAAAGCGGCCACAGCCACAGTGGCTCCCGTGCCGCTGCCTTGCAAATCTCCACGTCGTCCTTCAGGCCTTTTGGAAGCACGACCAGGTGTAACCCCGCCTCTGCTCCCACGATTTCAGCCTCGCCTCCGAGCGTCTTCTCGAGAGACTCCACCAACACGCTCCGCCGTTCGCGATAGGTTAGGCGCATGTTCCGCAGGTGTCGCGCAAAATGGCCTTCACGCAGGAAGTCGTTGACGACCGTCTGGATCAGCTCTTCTGAGCCAAGATCGGTAGACCACCGAACTCGCATGAAGTGCGGCACCAGGTCGCGCGGAATCACCACATAGCCAATGCGCAGTGCAGATGACAACACTTTGCTGAACGTACCGATATAAATCACGCGGCCGTCGCGATCGAGGCCTTGCAACGACGCGATCTGCTTGCTCTCATACCGAAATTCGCCGTCGTAATCGTCCTCGATGATCCATGAACCTTGCTTCGACGCCCAAGCCAGCAACTCCAACCGGCGCGAAACGCTCATCGTCATCCCAAGAGGGAATTGGTGTGACGGGGTAACGATCACAGCGCGAGCATTGCGACACATCTTGATTCCGCGCACCACATCGATGCCTTGCTGGTCCACTGGCACCGGCACGATGCGGCATCCCGCCATGCTCAGCACGTCGCGTGCGAGTTGGTAACCAGGCTCTTCCATCCAGACCGCGCTACCGGGATCGAGCAGCGCGCGCACTGTGAGTTCCACGCCGTTCTGTGAGCCGTTCGTGATCATGATCTGATCGGCCGTGCAATTCACAGCCCGAGACGTCCGCAGATAATCGGCAACCGCTTCGCGTAACTCGATCGACCCCATCACGTCGCGCGCCGGACCAATGCCCGCGCCGTTGCGCGCGCTGCGCGCGACCAGTCGCGTCCAGGTACGATGCGGGAAGTGTTCCAGCGCCACGCCTCCCACGTTGAACGCGCCTCTCCCCGCGATCCAGGGAGGCAGGAAGGGCCGGTAGGGCGTCAAACATCGCGACGAGACATTCCGCGGACCGGGCTCGATTGGAGGCGGAATCTGCGCTTTGCCCGCCACCGAACGTTGCTGGGGCAGTGCCTCGCTGATGACGGTTCCGATCCCGGAGCGCGTTTCGAAATATCCCTCCGCGAGCAGTTGTGCGTATGCCGTCAACACCGGCATTCGGGAGATTTCCAACTCCATTGCCAACGCGCGGGTGGAGGGCACCATCTGCCCCGGCCGCAATCGGCCGCCGAGGACGGCCGAGCGATAGCTCTCATACAACTGCCGATGCAGCGGCAGTGCGGCATGACGATCGACTCCGATCATTGGCACTGCCGATGAAGGACGACTGCTCACTGGGATTCGCCTCGCAAGGTGGTCTTAGCCATTACACTCGGATTGGATGTTTTCATGAGCCACCTCGAACCATAAAGATGCGGCTACAATACGGCTCACCTCATCCAATTGAGCAGACCCTAATGTGTGGCCGTTATCGCCTGACGCGCAAAAAAGAGATCCTCGCCGAGCATTTCGGCATTGAGCCACCCGACAACTGGCAGCCGCGCTATAACGTCGCGCCCGGCCAGGAGGTGCCCGTCATTCGGCAAGACGCCGAACAACCGAGGCGCTACGGCTCCAACATGAAGTGGGGGCTCATCCCCTTCTGGTCGAAAGACCCCAACATCGGCTTCAAGATGATCAACGCGCGCTCCGAAGGCATTACCGAAAGGGCGGCATTCAAAGAAGCCCTCAAGAAACGCCGCTGTCTGATTCCCGCCGACGGCTTTTACGAGTGGCAGAAATCCGGCAACAAGAAGCGCCCCTTTTGTTTCACCATGTCCGACGAATCGCCCTTCGCCTTCGCAGGCTTATGGGAGCGCTGGAAAAATCCCGAGGGCCAGTGGATCGAGACCTGCTCGATCATCACCACGACTCCCAACAAACTCACGGAAGATGTGCACGACCGCATGCCGGTCATCCTGCATCCAGACGACTACGATCTCTGGCTCGACCCCGGCTTCCAGAAAACTGAAGACCTCGTTGCCCTCCTCAAACCTTATGACCCCGAAGCCATGTCGCGCTACGAAGTAAGCGACCGCGTAAACGCCGTGAAGAATGACGATCCCGAATGTGTGGCGCCCGTACAACCGGAACCCCCGGAAGCGCAAGCCACGCTCTTCGGCTGAAGATTGCCGTACCGCTTCGCGTAAGCCACATCACCGTTGGAATTGCCACTCCTCTCTCTTGTCATCCAGAGCTGGACGTAAGTCCGGAGAAGGATCTGCTGTTCCTCCGGAATCGCAAACAATCGCGCCCTTGCACATCCTCCCACAACCAATTACAACGTTCTGTCGCATCCAAGAGGATTAATGACCTACATCCAATTCCTCGGCGCCGCGGGCGTCGTCACCGGTTCCAAACACCTCGTCAACACCGCTGCCGATGAATCCGGCACCCGCGGTTTCCAACTGTTGATTGACTGCGGTCTTTTCCAGGGCCAAAAAGAATGGCGCGAGCGCAACTGGCGCGACACTCCAATCCCCGCGCGTGAGATCGATGCCGTCGTCCTCACCCACGCGCATCTCGACCACACTGGCTGGATCCCGCGCCTGGTGAAAGAAGGTTTCACCGGCCCCATCTACGCCACATCGGCCACCGTGGATCTCTGCGGTGTCATCCTGCCTGACAGCGGACACCTCCAGGAAGAAGATGCGGCGTTCCATAACAAGATCAAGAGCTCGAAGCACGACCCGGCTCTGCCGCTCTACACCATGCAGGAAGCGCTCGACAGCCTAAAGCTCTTCAAGGCCGTGGACTTCGAGAAGCAGACCGATGTCTCACCCGAGCTGAGCTTCCGCTACGTCCGAGCCGCGCACATCCTCGGCTCCTCGATGGTGGAGCTCACCGTGAAGCAGAACGGCTCCTCGAAGCTCGTACTCTTTTCCGGCGACATCGGGCGCGTTCGCGACACGGAGGTTGCGCCCGGCAAAGTCGTGCGCTCCGGTCCCTATGAAGGCGAATCCGCCGACATCGTTGTGATGGAATCCACCTACGGCAATCGCGAGCATCCCAAAAACGACCCGCGCCCCGAGATGGCTAAACTCATTCGCGACACCGTCGGCCGCGGCGGCTCCGTTGTCGTTCCCGCCTTCGCCGTCGAGCGCACGCAGAAGCTGGTCTTCATGGTGAAGCAGATGATGGAGAACAACGAGATTCCCAAAGTTCCCGTTCACTGCGACAGCCCCATGGCGATCAAGGCCGTCGAGATCTTCCTTAAGCACGAAGAAGAATTCACCGACGAAACCAAGCGCCTCATCGATCAATACGGCAGCCCGCTCACCTGGCCAGGCTTTTACTTCGACACCACGCAGCAGGAATCGAAGAAGATCAACAACTCGAACTATCCTCAGATCATCATCTCGTCGAGTGGCATGGCCACCGGAGGCCGCATCCAGCATCACCTCGCGCAGCGCCTCCCGGATCCCAAGAACCTTGTGCTCTTCATCGGATTCCAGGCACCCGGGACACGTGGTCGCCAGATCAAAGACGGCGAGAAAGAAGTGAAGATTTTCGGCCAGATCGTTCCCGTCCGCGCCCAGGTCGCCACCCTCGAACAGTTCAGCGACCATGCCGACACGAGCGAGCTTCTTGAATGGCTACATACGTTCAAGAAGGCGCCATCGCAAACCTGGCTCGTCCACGGCGAGCCCGACGCCGCGCAGAAACTCCGAGACGCGATGATCAAAGCGCTGCACTGGAACGTGAACGTAGCGCAGTGGATGCAAAAAGCCCCGGTATAGTAGAGCGGGTGGGACTTCAGCGACTCATCCCAAGTCTTGTTTAGCGAACCTGGGACGAACTCCATTCAGTCCACTTGCGCTCACACTTTTCAAGTGTTACTGTCTGTAACACTATGGAGCGTAACACTCCCTTAGCACACGATCCCGCCGAACTCGGCGACCTCGAACGCGATGTCCTTGAAATCGTCTGGAAGCGTGGTACGGCTTCGGCCGAACACGTCCGCGAAGAGATTAATCGTCCGTTGAAAGACTCAACCATCCGGACCGTTCTACGGCGCCTGGAAGAGAAGGGCTATCTCGAACACGAAACCGAGCAACGCACCTTCATCTACCGTCCCTCCGAATCGCGCCAACGCGTTGCCGGCCGCGCCGTGCAGCAGATCGTAGATTGGTTCTGCGGCGGCTCTGTGGAAGAGTTGCTCGTTGGCATGGTTGACTCCAAAGTCGTAGGCCGCGCCGAACTCGAACGCCTCGCCCGCCGGATCGCTGCTGCGAAGAAGGAGAGCAAGTCATGATTTCGGTACTCCTTGAAGCTGCCGCTCGCGCCCTCGCGCTCGCCCTCATCACTTACGCGCTGTTGTGGATGCTGCGCGTGAAGAACGTCGCTGCCCAGCGCACCGCCTGGACCATCGTCCTGTTTGCGGCCTTCGCCATGCCGCTGCTTATGCAGTCCCCGTGGGTGCCCGCGCCATTGCAATGGCGGCCAAACTTCTCTGCACCGCAAACGCCAACCATCGCACCTGCGACTGCCCCCGCCCGGGCGCCGGTCACATACGTTCGCTCCGCTGTCGGTTTGGGATCGCGTACCGCCAGCCTGCCGCCATCGGCCAAACCGCTGCAGTCTCGCAATGAGGTACCAGCTTGGCGTCCCACTCCGGCGTTGTTCTTCGCGCTTTACGCCGCGATCACGGGCGTTCTTTTGACCCGCCTGCTGGTCGGTCTTGTCTCGGCTTGGCGCATTTGGCGTCGATCCACTCCAATTGCGGCAGATTCGAACGCGAGTCCTTCCGTCCGCGTCAGCGCCGAGGTTCTTTCTCCCGTGACCATCGGCTCCGGCATTCTGCTTCCGTCGGAATTCGACCAATGGTCGCCTGAAAGGCTGCGAGCCGTACTCGCACACGAGCGCGCTCACGTACGTCACTTCGACTTCCATCTGCAATTGCTGGCTGGCATTTACGCCGCGATCTTCTGGTTCAGCCCGCTGGGCTGGTGGCTCCGTCGCCACCTCGCTGTTCTTGCCGAAGCGATTAGCGACCAGGCTGGCATCGCGGAATCCGGCACGCGTTCCGACTACGCAGAAATCGTTCTTCATTTCGCGGCGATGCCGCGTCGTTCTATGACTGGAGTTGCTATGGCCTCTTCTGGAAATGTCACTCGTCGTATCGAACAGCTTCTCAACGAAGACCTTTATCGTGCCGCGTTCTCGCGCGGACAGAAGCGCGCCCGCATCGCGTTCCTGTTAGTTACCTTCGCGGTGTTTACCACCAGCCTTCTTATGCACGTCCCCTCCGCACGCGCCGCACAGAAAGCGCCTGCACCACCGCCAATGGTGGCCGTACAACTGGAAACGCCCGCTCCGCCCGCCTCAGCTCCCGAACCGCCGCAGGCTCCTGAAGCCACCAACAACACCAACGTGAACTCGAACTCAAACTCAAACTCAAACTCGAACAACAATACAAACACGCTGACAGAAACGCGAGACGCCAACTCCACAACTTATTCCTACGGCGTCTCGGACGACGGCAATTCCTACTCCGACGGCGAATCCTACGCCATTGTCGACGGCACGAAGACCAACATGACCTTCTCCGGTCACTGGGCGTCGAGCCACTCCCGCGAAGAAATTGAAAAAGCTCGCCGCGTGGCTAACAATGGCAAGTTCCTTTGGTTCCACCACGCAGGCAAATCGTACGTCGTTACGGATCCCACGATCATCGCGAACTTGCAGGCCCTGTACGCGCCGATGGAAGAACTCGGCCGCCAGCAGGAAGAACTCGGCAAACAGCAGGAAGCCCTCGGAGAGCAGCAAGAGGCACTCGGCAGGAAGCAGGAAGAAGCGAGCGTTCCTACTCCAGACATGACGCGCGAAATCGCCGCGATCAACGAAGCCGCCGCCAAGCTGCAGGCGCAAAAAGGTAAGGACATGACCTCCGAACAACTCGCCGACCTTCAGGAGAAGCTCGGTGACTTGCAGGGCCGTCTCGGCGAAGTCCAGGGCAAGATCGGAGAGAAGCAGGGCAAGCTAGGCGAAGAGCAGGGCAAGCTTGGAGAACAGCAAGGCAAGCTCGGTGAGAAACAAGGCAAGCTCGGCGAGCAGCAGGGAAAAATCGCGGAGGCCGCCGACAAAAAGGTCAAAGCCGTAATTCAGGAGACGCTCAGGAACGGCAAAGCGCAGCCGGTCCAGTAAGGATTTCCGAGAAGCCCCGCGAGTTCATTTCGCGGGGCATTTTTGCGTCTGGGCCCGAAGCTACTCGCATCGCAGCGCTTCCATCGGCTGCACTTTCGCGGCACGTCGCGCCGGCAGATAGCTCGCCAGCAACGTACTTCCAAACAACACTGCGCCCACTCCCACAAACGTAATCCAATCGCGCGTCGAGACACCAAACAACAAGCTCTTCACCACGTTGCTCGCCGCCAGCGCCGCGATTACGCCGAGTCCAAGCCCGATCGCCACCAGGTTCACGCCCTGCCGCAACATCATCACCAGCACCGACGACGTCTGCGCACCCATCGCGAGCCGTATGCCGATCTCACGCGTTCGCTGGCTCACCAGGAACGAAATCACGCCGAAGAGTCCAGTTGCTGCGAGCACCAGAGCCAACCCTGCAAACAAGGTCAACAGCATTGAGGTCACTCGTGTGTTCGTCAGCGAATCGTCGCGTACTTCTCGCAAAGTCTTGAAGTCGGTCACTGGCTGTTCGTTATCGAGCTCGCGCACGGCTTTCGTAAACAGGCTCCGGGCCGCATCCTCGTCCATCGTTGTGCGGACAACGAACCTGCCGGCTCCCCCGATCTGTGCCGCGGGAACGTACACTTCGTCAATTGGTGGCCGATCCAGTCCGAAATAGCGAACGTCGCCCACCACGCCAACAATGCGCCACCAGTTCTCCCCGTTGTCGTAGGAAACGCGCCGCCCAACCGGATCTTCGTTGCCGAAGTACCGCTTCGCCGTTGAGGCGCTGAAGATCGTCACGTTCTCCGACTTGGTCGTATCCAGGGCGTTGAAATCTCGGCCCGCCATAAACGGCACACCGAGCGTAAAGAACGCATTCGGCGACACTGCGGACGCATCCACTTCCACGTTAGGCGCGTTCGGGTCCTTCACCTGTTTCTCAATCATCATCGGCTGCGGCGTGGGGGATGTGCTCCCCAATGGCAGTCCCGAAATGGACGCCGCCGACGTTACACCCGGCAGTTGCTCAATCCGCTGCTTCACCCGTTGTTCCAACTCGGCGAACTTGACTGGTTCTGCATATTTCGTGAAGTTGACGGGCAGCGTGAACGCAACCACGTTCTCCGCATTGAACCCAGCGTCGACCTTCTGCAGCTTGTCGAAGCTGCGCAGAGTGAGCCCTGCAATCACCAGCAGTACATAGCTGATGCACACCTGCGCTACGATCAGCGCGCTACGGAGAGACCATCCCATGTGCCCGGCGCTGGAACTGCGCGCACCGGTCTGCATCTGGCCCGCAAGACGCCGCGTGCTGTTCAGCGCCGGCGCCAGGCCGAACAGCAGGCCCGTCGCTATGCTAACCACCATCGTGAACGCCAGGACCGCTCCACTGATCTGCACTTCGGCTGCGCGCGTCGTGAATCTCGCCAGGAAGATAGAAAGCAGGTGAGTTCCTACCTGCGCAAACAAAAGTCCCACCAGACCACCCGCAATCGCTAGCAGCGTACATTCCGTGAGCACTTGCCGGATCAGCCGCGTACGCGGTGCGCCGAGCGAGCTGCGAATCGCCATCTCGTATTCGCGTTGCGTCATGCGCGCCAGCGCAAGGTTCGCCACGTTTGCGCAAGAAATCACCAGCACCAGGGCGGACGTAATCAGCAGCATTATCAGCAGCGGCCGTGCCCTGGTAGTCAACATCGTCTGCAGCGAATCAATGTGCACCGCAAAGTGGTCAAGCCGGTAGGCATTCGGGTACTGCTGTGTAAAGCGGGCCGCGATTGTGCTGGTTTCCGCATTTGCCTGCTCCAGGGTCACGCCTGGTTTGAGGATGCCGAACACGTTCAGCATGCGCATCGCGCGGTTCTCCAGCATGTGCGCGCTCATCCGAGTCGGACACGCCGACACCGGCATGTACACGTCATTCTCTCTCGGATACTGCGGGATCGGCGGAAGCACACCAATCACAGTGTGCAACTTGTCGTTCATCCGAAACGATTTGCCCACGATGTTCGGATCGCCGCCATGGTGCTCCTGCCAGTACTTGTAGCTCAGCACCAGCACTGGCTCCGCGCCCACCAGGTCTTCTCCGGCGCGGAATGTCCGTCCAAGAAGCGGCTTCACGCCGAGCACATCGAAGAAGTTCGCCGAGACGACCCCGGTCTCCACGCGGTCCGGTTCGCGGCCAAGCAGAATGAACTGCATCGAGTGATACTCGACCAAGCCATCGAACGAATGCGCCTGCTTCCGATAGTCCTCAAGCTCCTGCACCGACACCGCTAACTTCGGCGAGGTCGCACTGCGCGCCGACTGTTGCAACAGGACGAGGCGCTTGCCGTTCGCATATGGCAGCGGCTTCAGCAGAATGCCGTAAATTGCGCTGAACAACGCAGTGTTGGCGCCAATTCCCAGCGCCAGCGCAGCAATCGCCAGCAACGCATATCCGGGACTCTTCCGAAGCCCGCGGAACCCATACCGCACATCCTGCAGCAATGAACGCATAGCCATCCTCACAAGAGAAAGCTTGTGTGAGTGGATTCGAAGCACGACGAGTACCAGCCGCCGCTGCCAGTACGCCTCATGAATTCAGGCACTTACGTCCAGCGCTTCGGGAGCGCTGGCACCTTGTTGTCCGTCCACGGAGGTAAATGTCCGAGAATGAACGCCGAGTCTTACTTCCAAATGGACTTCAGCTTCCAGACTTGTGCCGATGTCGGCTTGCTGCCAAATGTCTCGACGCGCACTTGCGGCTTTGTGGGAAACACCAGGTTGTTCATCGCGATGGTGCCATCTTGCGCAAACGCCTCAACCGACGATCGATCCACAATCACGTGCAGATCGAACCCACGTCCTTCTGTGAGCGGTGCAACTGTCGTGCCCGGAAACTCCTGCGCCACCGTCACGCTCGACTTCGTGCGGTCCATAAAGAGCTGCTGGTTCTTTCGGTCGAAGCCAATCTCAACGTAGTGTTCTTTGTCAGAGTAAATCCGCATTCCAAAGATTTGCTCCGCCTTCGGATCGAACGTCACCTGCAACTCGAACGGCGCTTCTCGTGGAGCCGACGTGAGAGTCGTCGCCGCCCCATCGCGCAGTGTTTCCACCACCGGCTCCTGCTTCAGCCCCAATCCTTCCACGTCCTTCACGAACGAGAGCCTACGCGGCAAACTCATTTGTCCACGCCACGGAGATGTCGGCAACTTTGCAGCGTATTCCCAATTACTCATCCAGCCCAGCAGAACGGGCTTCTCATCTTTCGCGATGTTGTTGAAGTTAATGGCGCAGTAATCGTCTTTGCCGTAGTTCGTCCAGCCATGCGCGCCCTTCTCGTGCGATGCGGTAAATGTCTTGCCGTCGAAAGCACCGAAGAAGTATTGCTCCCCTGATCCGCCCTGCGGTGCCCCAGGATTCAGCCCGACCTTCAACGCCCACGTGCTCTTCGTCGGATCCTGCGCAGAAGGTACTCGCAGAAGATCGGGACACTCCCAATCACCGTCCGTATCTCCGAGCTGTCCGAACTCGCTCAGCAACGCCCACTGTTTCAAGTTCGTTGAACTGTAGAACTGCACATCGTGTTCTTTCGGCAGCGACACCGCCATCACCCACCGGTGTCGCTCCTCGTCCCAAAACACGCTGGGGTCGCGGAAATCCGCCATCTTCAAATCAATCACGGGGTTCTTGTCGTAGTTCGTCCACGTCCGCCCGCGGTCCACGCTGTACGCCACGTACTGGGCCTGCCGCGTCCCGCCGGGGAAGTGTTCTTGATATCCGGTGTAAATCGCAACCAGGCATTCCGTCTTCGGCTTGCAGAACCCGCTCGAGTTCTCGTGGTCCACGACGACGCTGCCGGTGAAGATCATCACGCCGTCCTTCTCCGGAACCGCGACGGGCAGTTCCTCCCAATGCAGCAAATCTTTGCTCACGGCGTGTCCCCAGCTCATGTGTCCCCACACATCGCCGAACGGGTTGTACTGGAAGAAGAGGTGATATTCGCCGTCAAAGAACACCAGCCCGTTAGGATCGTTCGTCCAATGCTCGCGCGGCGAGAAATGCACCTGCGGACGATACGGCTGGTCATATTGGGGAAGAGCAGGAAGTGCAACGGCAATCAACGCAAGCAGAGCGAGAACGTGGCGCATGGGAGAAGAATCTATCAATATTGCATTGCGGAAGCCAGATCGCCATACGGAAGCCAACACCGCTGCCCGTCCCGCCCACTCCTCTATCCTGTCATCCTGAGGAACGTAGCAACGAAGGATCTGCTGTTTGCTTCGGGCTCCGACGCCCCCTGTCATCCTGAGCGAAGCGTGCGAAGCACGCGCAGTCGAAGGACCCCTATCCTCGCGAAGAACTATAGGTTCGTAAACTCCACCAGCAACCGCAGCCTCCCTTTCGCCTGCCCACTATCAATCGCATACGCCGCAACGGGAATCGCCGCTCCCATCGTCTCTGCCTGACCCGCCGCCACCAGTGCCGCGGCAGCATTCAGCAGCACAACATCGCGCTTCGGAGACCGCTCGCCATCAAGAATCGCGCGAATGATCGCAGCATTGACCTGCGCATCGCCGCCCTCGAGCGCACTCAGCGGCGCGCGTTGCAGTCCAAACTGTTCGGGCGAAATCTCGTACGATGTCACCTTTCCATCGCGTACTTCCGCAACTTTCGTCGGGCCGGATATCGTGATCTCATCCAGTCCATCCCACCCATGTACCACCAGCGCGCGCTTCAACCCAAGCTGTAAGAGGGCCTGCGCCAGTTTCTCAACAAGCTGCCCTGTGTACACACCTACAACCTGGCATGAAGCATTCGCCGGGTTCGTGAGCGGTCCCAGCAGATTGAACACCGTGCGCATCTTCAACTCACGCCGCGCCGGCTGCACATACTTCATCGCCGTGTGCATCGCCGGCGCAAACAGGAACGCGATCCCGACTTTCTCCAGGCACTCCGCCATGCGTTCTGCCGGAAGGTTGATGTTCACTCCCAGCGCCTCGACCACATCCGCCGACCCACACTTCGAAGTCACACTACGGTTGCCGTGTTTCGCCACCTTCACGCCCGCACCCGCCACAACTAATGCCGTCGCCGTCGAGATGTTGAACGTCCCGCTGGCATCGCCCCCGGTGCCGCAGGTATCGAGCAGCGCATCGCGCTCGGTGCCGCTCACGTCGAGCGCTGAGTCGCGCACGATCAACGGCGTCGCGGCCGCACGGATCGCCTCCGCGAAGCCGACAATCTCATCCACCGTCTCGCCCTTCATCTGCAACCCGACGAGCAACGCCCCGATCTGCGCGTCGGTGGTTTTTCCTCCCAGGACGTCAGCCATGGTTTCGCGCGCCTGTTCGCGCGTAAGGTCCCGCCGGTGAACGACTATCTGATGTAGGGCGTCCGTGATCATTCGTGTTTCATTTATACGTGTTTCACTTATGAATGTGGGGCTCGATTTGAGCTATCCTGCGGGCTGAAATCGGGGTACCCTCTTGGGGCAAGATCTGCGTCCATGGCTGCTGCCCCCCGTAAACAATCGCGCGCCCAACGACTCTTCCAGCGCGGAGCCGCGCTCGCTGCCGTCTTCACGGCAGTGCTACTCATTGGTGTCGAAAATACCAAGCCCATGCGGTGGCTCGAAACCGGCACCTACGACGCGCGTATGACGTGGAGCCTCGATCCCTCACGTGCCGATAAAAGCATCGTCATTCTCGACATCGACAACCCCAGCTTCGAGATCCTGAAGGAAAGCTTCGGACGCTGGCCCTGGACGCGTATGGCATGGGCCGGCGCCATTGATTACATGGCCGACGGCCACCCGAAAGTCATCGCCTTTGACTTCAAGTTCGGTGGCAGCGAAGACCCCAAAGTCGACCAGGCCTTCGCCGAATCCATTCGCAGCGGCCGCAATGTTCTCCTCGGCTTCTCCTTCGATCCCGCGCAGATCGAGGACGTCTCCGACGTGAAGAACCGCAAGCTCGCGCTCCTCGCCCGCGAGTCTCTCAGCGACAGTCACATCCTCGGCGAACATTTTCCTCCCGCGGACCAGAGCCTCAACGTTCCGCTCGACATTCTCGCCAAAGCTTCCGCCGGTATGGGCTGCCTCAACGCCGTTTATGACGACGATGGCGCCGTGCGCCGCATGCCGCTCGGCTGCAACTATGGCGACCTCGCCTTCCGTACCCTCGACACTCGTGCTGTGGACTACGTTCGTGGCCACGATGCCAGCCGCTTCATCCGCGACGGCCGCTATGGCGACAGCACCGGCGAGCGTATTCCCGTCGATGCCAACGGTCATCTCCTGGTCTGGTTTCATGGTCGTCCGCACGGCACTTACGAACGGGTTCCTTTCTGGAAGCTGGTATGTTCCGCCGCGCCCGACAGCTGTCCGAACCTGAAGGAGCCGATTCCGCCTTCTTACTTCAAGGACAAGATCGTCCTCGTGGGCGCCAGCGCATCGGGGAGCTTTGAGCTTCATTCCACGCCCGTAGGCGATGCGCCGGGTGTGTTCGATCGCGCTGCTGCCATCGACAACCTGCTGCATGGCGAAGGCATATTGATCGCGCCGCTCTGGCAACACTGGATCCTCATCGCCATCATGGCGCTGGTCGGCTGGATGGTGCTCACGCGTCTCGGCGTTAGCGTCGTCGGCGCGCCGGTAATGCTGTCGATCCTCGGCGTCTATGCGGTATTGGCAGCTGCGGTCTTCCGGGTCGAACATCTCTGGCTGCCGATGGTCTCGCCTTTGAGCGCGGGAGCGCTTGCGTATATCAGCGCCGGTGGTGTGCGCTATGTCACGACGGGCCGCGAACTCCGCGCCACGCGCCACGCACTGGAGCGCCACATGTCGCCGCAACTCGCGCAATACGCGCTGGAACACGGCGATAACCTCGCCGGCGAGCGCCGCGAGCTCACCATCTTCTTCTCCGACATTCGCAGCTTTACCACGCTCACCGAGAGCCTCCGCGACCATCCCGACAAGTTGCTCGCGCTCCTCAATGAATACCTCACGGCGATGTGCGAGGTCATCTTCAAGTACGAGGGTGTAGTCGACAAGTTCATCGGCGACGGCATTCTCGCGCACTGGGGAGCGTTCACGGAGGGCAAGAACCACGCGCTGCTCGCGGCGCAAGCCTCACTCGAGATGCTCGACCGCCTCAAGCAGATGAACGCCGATTGGGCGGCGCAAGGCCGCGACCAACTGGCCATCGGCATTGGTCTCAACACCGGCGAAGTGACCTTCGGTAACGTGGGCGCAGGCCAAAAGACTGAGTTCACCGTGATCGGTGATCCGGTAAACTTGGCGTCGCGTTTAGAAGGCCTCAATAAAGAACACCATACTTCCATCATCATCAGCGAATTCACTCTCGAACACTTGCGCGGTCTTGTGCAGACGCGCGAACTCGGCGGCGTAAAAGTTAAGGGCAAGACGATCGAAACGCAGATTTATGAATTGCAGGGTTTAGCAACATCGCAAGAACCGGTCCCGGCGCAAACCGTCGGGTCACGAGCTTAAATTCGAAAGCAGGGAAACATGAGTAGAAATTGGATGCGGGCCGTGCTCATCTTCCTCCTGTGCTGCCTGGGCTTCGGCCAGCAACAGGCCGACCAGCAGCAGGGAACCACCAATCAGCAGACTCCGGCTGACCAACAACAGCAGCAGCAACAACAACAGCAGCAACCGCCGCCGGAACAGAAAAAATCCAAGTTCGGCAACATCCTGCACAAGCCAGTGACTGCCAGCAACTCTAACCAGTCGAAGGACACCGCCAGCCTTGGCCCTAACGGACTGGACCCGGATGGTATGCCGACCAAGTCCCAGATGGACGAGTCTGCCAGCGCCGCGGATGACGCGAAAGCCGCAGCCCTCAGCCAGCAGGTCACCAACGTTGACGAAGTCAACAAGTTCATCCAGCAGGGCAACCTGAAGAACGGAAGGGGCTAGAGATATGCGCAAAACACTTATCGCAACTCTCGTGCTCGTCGCATTCTCCAGCTGCGCCTTCGCCCAGTTTGGCAGCGTGGTGAATCGCGTCAAAAAAGCGAGCGACGCCTTCACCCCCTGGTCTCCTGAACAGGAGAACGCAATCGGCCAGGCATCGGCCGCCAAGATGATCCACGTCATGGGACTCATCGAGGACCCGGCGCTGAACAAGTACGTCCAGTACGTGGGCAGCACCGTGGCGCGCCAGGCCGGGCGCCCCGTGCCGTATCACTTCGCGATCCTCGAAGCGAAGACTCCTGCCGGACGTTTCACCGTCAGTGCCTTCGCTTTGCCGGGTGGCTATGTGTTCGTCACCAAGGGAGCGCTCGATCACATGACCGATGAGGCGCAACTCGCGGGCGTGCTCGCCCACGAAATTGCCCACGTCGATGGCCGCCACCTCGAAAAGGCGATCCAGAAGAAGAAGGCCAAGGGCATGGCGATCGAAGAGGGCACGTCGCACATCCCCGGTCCTTCTGAGTTAAAGAACATCGCCAACAACGTCATTTCGGCTGCCTTGTTGGAGCAGGTCAATCCGAAAGACGAAGACGAAGCGGACAAAAAGGGAACGCAGTTCGCTGCCGGCGCCGGTTACGACGCCACCGGACTGAAGCGTTTCCTCGAAGTGCTGCAAGCGGAATCGCAAAGCGGCAAGGTGACCCCACAGGACACGAAGTTGTGGGGCGCTACCCATCCTCCGATCGGCGATCGCATCGCGCGCTTGAACAGCCAGACGGGCGCTGCTCCGGGCGGCCAGACTCTACCGGACCGCTTCAAGACCGGCTATGAAGGCAAGCCTGTGCTAGCCGGCGCAACCGTACCCGCTGCCACTCCGGCACAAGCCCCGGCGGCCAGCGCAAACGCGTCCACGCCAGCGCAGACCACCGCGCCGACGAACAACGCGACGCAATCCAACAACAGCACCCAGCCCGCACAGCAAGACGCCCAGAAAAAGAAGAAGAGCCTGGGCGGAATGGTCCCTCACTAGACTCCGTAGCCACCACACATCAGCCCCGGTTTGTGCCGGGGCTTTTCTATTTCCTTCGAGGGTACCCCCTCCCCCTCCAAAAACCGCAAAATCTTCAAAACGCATGACTTAGCTGATGGATAGTCTGCAAAATATTCCATCCAAAGGAGTTAGAGGCGGAATATTCAGGAATAAGGAGTTAGCGGGCGCTTTTTGCCCCGGGCGCAACAGCAGATTCTTCGTCGGGCTCACGCCCTCCTCTGAATGACAAGAGGCGGCGATGGAGCGACGGACGGCATCGCGGGCTGGCCGCGCGAAATTTCACAGATCTTGTGTATTGCTATTGGGAATGCCCCGCGTGCACAGATTACGTGGGTCAGCCGCAAGAGTCAGTGAGTGACGACACAGGGCGATGTGCGATGGATCACGGTGCGATGTAACAAGAAACGCAGTGTTGGAGGCGGTTCTCCTCACGCTCCGTTATGCTCCCTGCATGGACGATCTGCGATACATCACCGAGCCCAAGGTTCTCAAGCACCTGCTGGAACAAACTCGGGAACTGAACTTTTCCATGGCGTCGGAGCCCCTGGTGGGATCGCTTTTGCGTTCTCTCGCCGCCTCGAAGCCGGGTGGCCGCTTGCTGGAACTCGGTACTGGGACTGGCATCTCCGCCGCATGGATACTCGATGGCATGAGCGACGATGCCACGCTGGTGAGCGTGGACAACGATGCCGCCGTGCAGGATGTCGCGCGCAGAGCGCTCGGCAACGACCGACGCTTGACCGTCGTGACCCAAGACGGGACCGCATTTCTGAAAAAACAAACCGCTGCCAGCTTCGATTTCGTCTTCGCCGACGCCATGCCGGGAAAATACGAAGGCACCGAGTTGGCCCTGTCTTTGGTGAAGCCGGGCGGCATCTTCGTAATCGACGACATGCTACCGCAGCCCAACTGGCCCGAGGGCCACGCTGCCAAGGTTCCCGTGCTCATCGATCTGGTGGCGAAGGACAAACGATTCGAAACCACTCCCATAAGTTGGGCTAGCGGCGTGGTTGTGGCTGTGCGGAAATTGGAGTGAGATCGCGCATCCACAGATCACGCAGTTACACTTTGGAGAACATCGAAGGGTTGATGGAAATGCCCGCCCCGGAGTCGCTATGTCTGCTCGCTTGCGCACGTTAATCGCCGCCCTCTTCTTCGTCGTTGTCTGCCTGTCTGGGATGGCGAAAGAGAACCCTGACTACACAGCTGCGCTTCCCCCTTTCCGCATTGCCGACAATCTCTACTACGTTGGAAGTCGCGACCTCGCGGCCTACCTGGTTACAACTCCGGCGGGAAACATCCTGATCAACGCGAATCTTGAAAGCTCGCCGCCATTGATTCGCGCCAGCGTTGAGAAGCTCGGGTTCTCGTGGAAGAACACAAAAATTCTTCTCAACGGCCAGGCCCACTCCGATCACATGGGAGGCGCAGCCCAGGTCATCCGCGAGACCCGTGCGCAAGACATGGTGATGGATGGCGATGCCGACGTCGTCAGCAGTGGCGGACGCAAAGACTTCGCCTTCGGCACCGACGGGCTTACGACCTATCCGCCCGCGCGCGTAGACCGCGTTCTCCACGACGGCGATACGGTCCTCCTCGGCGGCGTGACACTCACGGCGCATCGCACCGCTGGCCATACCCGCGGCTGCACGACGTGGACCTTACGCGCCCACATCGCAAGCGATCCCGCAGGCCGCCTGCGCGATGTCGTCATCGTTGGCGGCTGGCGCGCGCTTTCTCAGTACCAAATCGTCGGCACACCGGGTCATCCGGCTTCCTACCCGGGAATTAATGAGGATTTCGAGAAAACGTTCGCGACCCTGCGCGCGCTCCCCTGCGACATCTTTCTCGGAGCTCACGGCGTTTATTTCGATCTGCTGCCAAAGCTGAAACGGATGCCCACCGAGGGCGAGGCTGCGTTCGTAGATCCGAAGGGATACGCAGAGGCAGTCAACGCAGCGCAAGCCGACTTTGAGAAGACAGTAGCGGCGCAGAGGGCGAAAAAATAGTCGGGTGCCCCATGTCTCGCGACTTTCGAGACGTGGGAGAGCGAAATAGTTAGCCATCCGCGCTACTCAAACGCTTCCCTCCGGCGGATCAGGAACCACAGCGGAATGGCCAGCAGACTGATCGGCAGCAGTTTGAGAGCGAGCGGCATCTCCGGGGGAGCCGGGCGGTTTGCCTGCTGCGAAAAGAGCGGCGTGCTCTTCATGGCTTCCAGCATCTTTGCGTGGGTGCCGGGGATCGACGCATCAACGATCGCATTGACCGCAAACAGCACGAGCAAAGCGATGGCAGCGACCCACGCCGCGCGCTTCAAGCGCAGCAGACCGAAGCCAATCAGCAGATACGCCAGCGCCAGCCCAAGTATCAGCGCCGTCGCAATCCATCCGACGAGCATCATCCCAAACGCCGACAGCGGCACGTGAATCAATGCGAGCGGCACCGCAAACAAGCCCGCAATAATCATCAACCACCCGATAATCGAGATACTCAAAGGGCGAGCATGGTCTTCCACGCCGCAGAAGCCTACCATTCCGCGTGCTCATGGCATCGAAGTTTTTTCGGGGAGACCAGTCACCTATACCAAACTGGCAAACCAAAGCCCCGGTAGTCACCCGGGGCTATATGACGATCCAGCGGATACGCCGTCTGTCAAACACGTAGATCGTAAACCCAAAACCTTTGATGTCAATGACGGTCAGGAACTGCGGAAGGTAGACTTGAATCTAGTCGCTAGGGCCCGAAATGAAATGAGAAATATCGCGAGCCAACCGGCGTAAAGTTACCTAGTGGTAAGCGTCTGCCGGCCAGTTATCCTCTACATCATGCGTACACTCGCGCTCTTGACCCTGCTTCTTTGGTTGCGCGGCATCTGCGATGCTCAGAGCCAAAATTCTCAGGTTCCTCAAGATCCATGTGCAACAACGGAGCGGGCGCAAGCTTCGCAGCGCGCGCCTTCGTCGAGTGACGACGATCGAACCATCGTGGTGCAGGTTGCATTGAGCAAGTCTGGCAGAGTACGAGACACCCGCGTGTTGTCAGGACCACCCGCACTGCGCGATGCAGCGATCACGACATTGAAGGCACAGTCATTCACGGTTCAGCAGAAGTCGGCTGATTTGCGGAACATAAAGCTGGCGGTTACGTTTGCGGGCGACAGCACCATCGCAACCGATATCAGCCAAATGGTGTCTGTTGTCGTCCAAGCGGGAGGGCCCTTAGCGGGTATCAGACAGGTTGTAATTCCTGGCGCGCCTGGTTGTGTACACGTTTCCCCAACAATGGTGCGCCTCCGTCCAGAGTTTATGCAGCGTCAAGTAGCCGGCGTCCCGCTGCTCTATCCGCCCGAGGCCAAGGCCGACCATGTTGAAGGAACGGTTGTTCTCCGAATTCACGTCGATCAAGCTGGCAATGTCGTTGCAGCGGCAAAGCTGAGTGGCCCCGATGTGCTCGTTCCCGCTGCTATCGAAGCCGCCAAGCGATTTAAATACCAGCCGTATCTCCTGAATGGAATGCCTATAGCAGTGGAAACGACGGTAGATGTGAAGTTTTCACTGTCCGACGGCGGTTCGTGAAAACAGCCGCGATCCTCCAAGGCGGTCTCCGCCTGCTGAAACGGTCGAGCGGCGACCAGCTTCATTGCATCTCGGTACGCTGTGTCGAAGGCTTACCTTCCCGCCATCGCCCCCAACTTCTTCTCAAAGTCGCTTCTCCAATTCACGGACAGCTCCGGTAACCCCGCCAGCTCGCGCACATCTTCCAGGCTTCGATTGCGCGAATAATTCACCTCCGAAGTCTTTGCGATATTCCACGCCGGATGCGGTCGCGACACCAACTCCACTACATCCCCCGGCGCGATCTTTCCTTCGCGCAGGATGCGGAGATACCAACCGGAGCGATGGTTCTCCTTCACCACTTTCACGAGATCCGGACGTCCCCAGCGGTGCGCCAACGTGTTGCACGGCCCGCGCGGTTGCGAGACTTGGGCTTCGACTTCGCCGATCCGATAGACATCGCCAATGCAGACGGTCTCTTCGTCCAAACCTTGGATCGTGAGATTCTCGCCGAAGCCGCCGGGACCCGCCGGCAAACCGTCCGCCTGCCACTTGGGATAGTTCGACGCGCCGTAGCAAAGGACCGCTTTGTCCGGCCCGCCGTGAACGCGCCGGTTCGCGACCTGATCGCCTTCGAACCCGAGCTTGGTGCAGAAAACCGCTGCGCTCACCGGCTTGCGATAGATCGCCGTGATCCAGGGTTCTTCGCCCGCCGGAGCATGGTTCTCCGGCCGTCCAATCGCCAACTGAATAATGTGTGGAGTCGTCACGCTCTTAAGATACGGCACTGCTGCTTCAAGATTCTTTCTTCTGCTTCCGGAAGTACGCACGCCACGGCTTCCAGTAGTACTTCTTCCATCCCTCGGTCACGCCACGATGATCGTGGGCGGGAACGTTCACATGCACCAGGTCCACGCGTCCGCCGCTTTTCGTGTCGGTGAAGGTGATGGTGAGAATCGAGTTGGCATCCGTCTTCTTCCAAGCGGCCGAGCGCCAAGCCTGCACGATCATCTGTCCCGGTACCAACATCAGGTTTCGCCCGCCGATCATCCCGCCAAAGCCGGAGAACTTCCCGCCGACCTTGCGGCTGATCTTCGCGGGCATGCCCGTGGATGCCGTGTGTTTCCGGGAATCCACATAGGTCTCGAACAGTTCCCGCGCCGATGCCGGAAAGGTTACGGACTGTTGAATGGCCTTGGTCATCTGTCGCCTCCTCGGGCTGGCAGTATTCTCCCACCAATCGGGGACTCGGGTCCGGATAGCGCGGTTTACTCACCTCCGTACGCTCCTATAAAATGAAGGGTTTTCTACTTGTGTCTCCAGCAGTCCAGAAGAGCTCATCATGAAAATTCACGAATACCAGGGCAAGGCGATTCTGCGTAAGTATGGCGTGGCCGTCCCCCGCGGAGAAATGGTGACTACGCGCGAAGAAGCCGAGCGCGTGGCCAACGACCTGATGCACGATGGCGCCAAGGGCGTCGTCGTCAAAGCCCAGATTCACGCCGGAGGCCGCGGCAAAGGCGGCGGCGTAAAGATCGCCAAGAGCGTGGACGAAGCCGGCCAGCTTGCCGGCAAAATCCTCGGCATGACCCTCATCACCCACCAGACCGGGCCCGAGGGTAAGAAAGTGCAGCGCCTGCTGATTGAAGAGACGCTGCCGATCGAACGCGAGCTTTATCTCTCCATCGTGCTCGACCGCAGCAACGGCAAGCCGGTGTTCATGGCCTCCGCCGCGGGCGGCATGGAGATCGAAGAAGTCGCCGCGAAAGACCCCAACGCGATCATCAAGGAATGGATTGAGCCCGGTTACGGACTGGGTGCGTTCCAGGCGCGCAAGATCGCCTTCAAACTCGGTCTGAAGCCGGAACTCATTGGGCAGGCTGTGAAGTTCATGCAGGCGCTCTACAAGACCTACGACGAGACCGACGCCTCGCTGGTGGAAATCAATCCGTTCATCACCACCAGTGACAACCGGCTCTTCGCGCTCGATGCCAAGTTCAACTTCGACGACAACGGACTCTTCCGCCATCCTGACCTGAAGGACCTGCGCGACGTTACCGAAGAAGACCCGCTCGAAGTGGAAGCCAGCAAGTACGGCCTCAACTACATCAAGCTCGACGGCACCGTGGGCTGCATGGTCAACGGCGCCGGCCTCGCGATGGCGACCATGGACATCATCCAGTACGCCGGCGGCATGCCTGCGAACTTCCTCGATGTGGGCGGCGGCGCCAACGCCGAGCAAGTCACCCACGCGTTTGAAATCCTGCTCAGCGACAAGAACGTGAAGGCCGTGCTGATCAATATCTTTGGCGGCATCCTGCGCGTAGACACGCTGGCCACCGGCGTGGTGCAGGCCGCAACCCAAACCAAGATTCAATTGCCGATCGTCCTTCGACTCGAAGGTACGAACGTAGAGCAGGGCCGCGAAATCCTTCAGAAGAGCGGATTGAACTTCATCGTCGCAGAGACCATGAAAGACGCCGCTGAAAAGGTCGTTGCAGCCGCGAAAGGGGTGAAGTAAATGAGCATCCTCGTTGATAAGAACACGCGACTCATCGTCCAGGGCCTCACCGGCCGTGAAGGAACTTTCCACGCCAAGGCCTGCGCCGACTACGGAACCAAGGTCGTTGGCGGCGTAACACCCGGCAAAGGCGGGACCACCCACGAAGGCTGGCCGATCTACAACACCGTAAGCGACGCTGTGCAGCAGACCGGCGCGAACGTCAGCGTCATCTTCGTTCCGCCGCCGTTCGCCGCCGACGCCATCATGGAAGCGGTTGACGCCGAACTGCCGCTCGTTGTCTGCATCACCGAAGGCATTCCGGCGCAAGACATGGTCAAAGTGTGGGATTACATGCAGGGCAAGAAGTCGCGCCTCATCGGTCCGAATTGTCCCGGCATTATCTCGCCGGGCAAGGCGAAAATCGGCATCATGCCCGCGCGCATTCATAAGCAGGGACACGTCGGCATCGTCTCGCGCTCGGGGACGCTGACCTATGAAGCCGTGCATCAACTCACCGTTCGCGGTATCGGGCAGTCGACGGCGATCGGCATCGGCGGCGATCCGATCATCGGCACCAACTTCATCGATGCCCTCGATCTCTTCAACAAAGATCCCGAGACCGAAGCCATCATCATGATTGGCGAAATCGGCGGCAACGCGGAAGAGAACGCAGCCGAGTTCGTGAAGGCCAACGTAAAGAAGCCGGTCGTCGGCTTCATCGCCGGCCAAACCGCGCCTCCCGGACGCCGCATGGGCCACGCCGGCGCCATCATTTCCGGCGGGAAGGGAACCGCGGCCGAGAAGTTCAAGGCCATGGAAGCTGCCGGCATCCACATCGTGAAGAGCCCGGCATTGCTGGGTGAAACGCTCGTCCAGGCAACGGGCGGAAAAGTTAAATAAGATCTGAACTTAAGGAAAACGAATGAAGACCTTGCAACGCACTCTTTCCATCATCAAGCCCGACGCGGTCGAGAAGAACGCCGAAGGCGACATCATCAGCATCCTGCTGAACAACAACTTCCGCATCCTCGGCATCAAGATGCTGCACCTCACCAAGAACCAGGCCGAGGGCTTCTACGCCGTGCACGCCAACAAGCCGTTCTTCCACTCGCTCACCGACTTCATGGCCAGCGGCCCGATCGTCGTAATGTGCCTGGAGAAGGAAAACGCCATCGCCGACTACCGCAAGCTGATGGGCGCTACCAACCCGGCCAACGCCGAAGAAGGCACCATCCGCAAGAAGTGGGCAGCCAGCATCGAGAAGAACGCCGTCCACGGCTCCGATGCCGACGACACCGCGCGCTTCGAACTCAGCTACTTCTTCGCCGGCTACGAACTGGCAAGATAAGCACTTCACGCGACAAGCGAGCAGGCATGCTGCGACGGCATGCCTGTGTTTTTTGGAGACCGTAATGCCCCACATTCAAATCACCTGGATCGAAGGCCGCACAACCGAACAAAAACGCACCCTCGTCACCAAGCTTACGGACCTCATGGTGCAGGAAGCGAGCGCCAAGCCCGAGTCCGTGACGATTGCATTCGTTGACGTTCCCGCCGAGAGCTACGCCAGCAACGGAATGCTGGTCGCAGATAAAAGAAAGCAGAAATAGCTTGGAAGAAGCGCGTCAGCAATACGAACTCGGGATGGGTTGCATTGCAAAGAGCGAATACCGTCGCGCTCGCAAACACCTGCGCAAGGCCGTCGAGATGGAACCGACGGCCGCGAACTACCACCTCGGACTGGGGGAATGTTATTTCTTTCAGGAACCGCCGGACTATCCCGCCGCGATCGCAGAATTTAAAAGGGCTGTCGAACTGAAACCAAGCTGGGCTGATGGATACCTGTGGCTCGCCAACGCCATGATGGAGAATGGAGAGGCAGAAGCTGCGGTTTCATACTATGAACGGGCCGGGGAATTCGCACCGGATGACCCCCGTCCCGCAATTTCACTGGGTCGTTGTTTCGCGAAGCTCAAGCGTTATGACGATGCGATTAGAATGTTCCGTCGGGGTATTGAGCTAAAGCCACATTACGGAAAAGCCTCGGCTCATCTTTTCCTCGCCGAGGCATTGCTCGCTTGTCGAGCCATCGATCAAGCGCGCCGAGAGTGGGAGGTTGTCTTAACGCTGAAACCCATGTATCCCGAGCACGAATCTGCCGCAGACACCGCGCGCGAAATGCTCGCAAAACACAAACGCTAGATCCGTGCGAGCAGCTTCTCCGCAAACATCTCCGCCGCCGCCACATTTCCCCCCAAGTACAACATCGGCTCGATGACTTCAAGCTCCATCAAAACAAACCGTCCGCCACGCACTACGCCATCCACCCGCGCGTAGAGCAGGTCTTCGTCCACGCACTGCAACACTCGACGCGCCTGGACAATCAGCTCCGGCGAGCACGGCTCCTGTGCCCATGTCCCGCCATGCTCATCCTGTACGCGGAAGTCGCCGGGCTTGGCGCGCTTCACCGCGGCATGGCTGAACTCGCCGCCGAAGAAGGCGAGTGACCACTCGCCGTCGAGGATCTCCGGCATGAATTCCTGGATCATCATGTCGCGCTTCGCCAGCAGGGAAGCCAACTCCGCATCGTGATCGTCGGAGTCGCTGAGCGTGACGGTCCACGTATTCATCGATGTTCCCGAGATTGTCGGCTTCACTACGGCCTTCTGCCACCCGCGCGAACTCAGCACATCCTGAATGCGTGGCACCGTCGCACGCTCGCACCAATAGGTCGGCGCGATCTCAACTCCGCGCTGCTCCAAATCCCGCAGATATTTCTTATCGTGATTCCACCGCACAACCGGTAGAGGGTTAAACACGCGAGCACTACTGCGCTCCAGCGCATCCAGCCAAGCCACAAACTTCTCCGGCGTGTACTGATAGTCCCAGCACGACCGGATCACCACCGCATCGTACGCCGACCAATCGACAGCCGGATCGTCCCACACCAGCGGCTCTACGCGCACGCCCGGGCGTCGCACCGCCTCGGCGGCGATGCGATCATCGGGTGCAATATCGTTGAGTGCTTTGTAGGTGACCCATGCGATGGATTTCATCGTACCTTACGCCACGGGGTCCAGGAGAAAAGCGTCCGTACGACGGCCTGCCAGGTGCAGGTCTTCTTTCACGATTTTCTGGAAGTGCGGCGAGTCGCGGTGTGCCTGCAGCGCGGCATCGTCGTCGTATTGCTCGTAGATGAAAAACGTCCGCTTGTCCTCGCGGTGCCGATGCACTACATACATCCGGCAACCCGGCTCCTGGCGCGAAGCCGCGCCCAATCGCTCGAACGCCTCGGCCATCTCCTGCTCCTGGCCCTCATGTGCTACCCACGTCACCGCAAGAACAACCATCGCTCACCGCCTCAACCTAAATCCTAACAACCTAACGCCTATTTCCCGAGATGCTTCAACCCCAAAGCATTCACAAACGCGTCGGTATAAATCGACTGATCCCGGTCCGGTCCAGTCGACAAAATTCCAACCTTCGCGCCCGACTGCTGCTCCACGAATTTCAAATATTCTTTCGTCTTCGCCGGCAGGTCTTCATACTTCGAGATCTTGGTCGTGTCCGTCTTCCATCCCGGCAGCTTGGTATAGATGGGCTCGATCTTGTCGAAGCCGCAACCCTGCGCCGGAATTTCTTCCGACTCTTTGCCGTCGATCTTGTACGAAGTCGCGACCGGGATCTCGTCGAGTTCGTCGAGCACATCGAGCTTGGTGACGACCAGCCATTCGGTACCGTTGATCATGTTCGAGTAGCGCAGCAGCGGCAGATCGAGCCATCCCGTGCGACGCGGACGCCCGGTAACCGCGCCGAATTCATTACCCTTTTTGCGGATCGCATCGCCCATCGCGTCGTGCAATTCGCTGGGGAACGGCCCTTCGCCCACGCGCGTGCAATACGCCTTGGTTACGCCGATCACGGTCGAGATCGAGGTCGGCGGAACCCCCGTCCCAATCACCGCACCGCCCGAGGTTGCGCTCGACGACGTAACGAACGGATACGTGCCGTGGTCAATATCGAGCATTGTGCCCTGCGCGCCCTCGAACATCACGCTCTCGCCGCTGTTGATCGCGTTGTTGAGCAGCACCGCTGTGTCGGTCACGAACGGCGCAACTTTCTCCGCGGCCTTCGCGTACTCGTTGTACATCTTGTCGGGATCGATCGGCTCGGCGTTGAACAGCGCGTGCACGATGGTGTTCTTTTCCTTGCACGCGTTTTCGATGTGCTTTTTCAGCAGCGTGGAATCGAGCAGGTCGGCCACGCGCAATCCGCGGCGTCCCATCTTGTCTTCATAGCTCGGCCCAATGCCGCGCGAGGTGGTGCCGATCTTCACCCGTCCCGGCGCGTTTTCGGAAGCGAGTTCAACCATGCGGTGGTAGGGAAGGATGACGTGCGCGCGGCTGCTTACAAAGAGGTTACCGTCGACGGCTACGCCCAGATCGCGGAGGCGCTGCACTTCGTTGAGGAAAGCGATGGGGTCGAGCACCACGCCGTTGCCGATCACGCCACGGCATCCCGGGCGCAGCACGCCGCAGGGAATCAGTTGCAGCACAAACTTCTTGCCGCCGATCAGGACGGTGTGCCCGGCGTTGTGTCCACCGGCATAGCGCGCTACAACTCTGAAATTCTCCGAGAGGACGTCAACGATCTTGCCCTTGCCCTCGTCGCCCCACTGGGCGCCGATCACCACGGCTGTCTTGCCTTTACTCACCATGTACTCCAAACCCACAAAATGACTGCAAATGACCGCCGCTGCCTTGCGAGGATGTTCGTTTTTGCGCAGGCGCGCGGATCAGAAAGCTTCTGCACACAGAAGCCCCGCTTAAAGAACCGCAGGGTTGACTAGGATTGGAAACCGGGACGGGCTGTGTACGACCTATTTTACCGTGACGGGGTGCTTCCGGGCAATGAAACGGATAGTGCTTTTACCGCGCCCTCTTCGAGTTGTAGCGCAGTCCGAGACCGACAAGCGCGCCAAAACCCGCGAACACCAACGGAATCGCCAAAGCAGCAACTTGGGGCGAAGTTCGGTGAAGGAATGGAGAGAGAAATCGGTCGTCCACCAAACTGAAAACGAACAGAGATCCTGCGATCCAGAGGATGTCTCGTGTGCTCATGGTCTAGCTTCCTCGCACTCCCAGCCACAATTGATACACCCCAAATCCAGCCAGCACTATACTCGAGACTGCTACCAGCGCCTTCGCGACCCGTGGCCCAGCATTGCGCGCGAAATCGAAGAGCCAAACGACGAGCAGAGTCGTCCCTACCAGCGCCAGGTAGAAGCTGATCACGATGGCGATCCCATTGCGATGCGCCTCGCGCCACCCTTGCAGCACGAACGGCCCCAGCACCAGGCTCCAACCGATGTACGGGCTGGGATTGAGCAGGTTGATCACCGCCGCCTTCCACACGCTCTCCACCGCATGCGACTTGGCATCCTCTTCGGCAGCTTGGAAGTGCCGATACGTCCGCCACGCATCCCACGCGAGATAAAGCACAAAAGCACCGCCGAGCAGATGCAGCCATCGGATCAACGCCACGGGCATGCGGCTCAGGATGGTAAGCGTCAGCGCGATGATGAATGCATCGCTGATCAGCGGCGCACACGCCGCCGGCGCTGCCCGCCGAAAGCCATGTCGCAGCGTCACCGACATCAGGTACGCGTTCAGCGGCCCAGGCTGCGCCCCGGCAGCAAACCCATACAGCAGCCCGGCCATGCAATAAGCCCACATACGCGCAGTTCCTGTACGCGCACGTTTCTACCAGAAGGTTCTCACTCTGTCATCCTGAGCGGAGCGGGCGGGGCCCGCGCAGTCGAAGGACCCCTTTCGCCACCACAAACTCCCCGGTTACGATAGAGCTCAATGCCCGAACTTCCCGAGGTAGAAACCGTAGCCAACGGCCTGAACAAGCGCGCCGCCGGCACGACCATAGAATCCGTCTGGATCGGCGAGAAGAAGCAGCCGCTCAAGTCCAGCGCCCGCGCCATTGCCAAAATGCTCGAAGGCGCGAAGATCACGCTCGTCCGCCGCGTCGGCAAACATATCGTGGCCGACCTCGCTGAGCCCGACGGGGAACCGCGCGGCCAGTGGATCATCCACCTCGGCATGACCGGCAGCACCCTGGTCGTTGATCCCGATACGCCGCTTCCCAAGCACACCCACCTGATCGCCAAGCTGTCGTCGGGGAAAGAACTGCGCTTCGTGGACCCGCGCATGTTCGGCAAGCTCGCCGTCCGTGCGAAATCCGACGTTTTCGCCGCTCCCGGCCTGGAGCCGCTGACCGTCTCGCTGGAGGATTTCCAAAAGCTCTTCCGCGGGAGGAACACGCCGATCAAGAGTGCCTTGTTGAACCAAGCCCTGTTAAGCGGGGTGGGCAACATCTACGCCGATGAGGCACTCTTTCGTGCCGGTATCCGCCCGCGCCGACGCGCCAAGTCGCTCAGTCGCGCCGACCTCACGCGGCTCCACGAAAAAGTCGGCGAAGTGTTACGCGAGGCCGTGGAACTTGGCGGTTCGTCAGTTAATGATTATGTTGACGCAGAAGGCAACGAGGGTTTTTTTCAATTGCGTCATAACGTTTACCAGCGCACTGGGGAGCCCTGTTTCACCTGTAAGAAGCCGATTAAACGGGTGGTCATAGCGGGAAGAAGCAGCCATTACTGTCAAAATTGCCAGAAATAGCACTGGCCTAGCGTAATTTATTTCCAGTTTTAAAACGTTTCAGCGACAATGTAGCTGAAAGTTATCGGCCCGCGACGAAGGATCTTATGTCTTACGCAATCGGTGTGGACCTCGGCGGTACCAATCTGCGAATCGCAGCCGTCGAAGAACGCGGCACCCTCCTCGAAAAAGTCACGCTTGGCACGCAGGTACAGCGCGGCCGCGAATATGTTGTCGGTCAAATGACCGATGCCATCCGCCACGTCACTACCAAGTACCAGGACCACGGCAAGCTGATTGGCATCGGCATCGGTGTCCCGGGCTTCATTGATATGGATACCGGCACCGTGCGGGAATCGCCGAACCTACCCGGCTGGTCGAACTATCCCGTGCATAAGGACATCGAGAGCCGGCTCGGAACCAAGGTCATTCTTGAGAACGACGCCAACGCCGCCGCGATGGGCGAGAAGTGGCTCGGCGCCGGCCGCGACACCGACGACATGGTGATGTACACGCTCGGCACCGGCGTAGGTGGTGGAATTATCATGGCCGGCCGCTTGTGGCACGGGATGAACGGCATGGCCGGGGAGCTTGGCCACCATACCGTTTTGCCCGACGGCCATATCTGCGGCTGCGGCAACCACGGCTGCCTCGAACAATATGCCTCGGCGACGGCCGTCGTGCGCATGGCGCGCGAAGCTGTCGCCAACGGCCTGTCCGACGCGCTCGCCAATGCCTCACGCAACGACGTAGAGTTCAGTTCGAAGGTGATTTACCAGCTCGCCATCCAGGGTGACAAGGCCGCGCAGGAGATTTTCAACACCGTCGGCCACTCGATCGGCATCGCCGTGGCCAACATGGTCAACGCGCTGAATTTCCCGATGTACGTGATCGGCGGCGGCGTTGCCAGCGCCTGGGACGCCTTCCACAATCCGATGATGGAAGAAGTACGCAAGAGATCGTTCATCTATCGCGTCACCGCGCCGGAAGCGGTCGCTGCCGGCCAGAAACGCACCATCGTGACCCGCGCTTTGCTCGGCGGCGATGCCGGTCTGTTCGGCGCCGCCCGCCTGCCGATGGTCGTCAACGGCGAGTCGTCCGCACCCGCCGCGCAATCCAAGGCTGATACACCGGTAGCCGGCACTCGCTAAATCGCGATCCAAACGAAATGGCCGCTGCGGGCGGCCATTCTGCTTTTGTAGTTTTTTAATCTGTCATCCTGAGCGGAGCAGCGAAGCCGCGGAGTCGAAGGACCCCTATCGCTGCCACTCCCGCCTCGCGCTAGCCGGACTCTACCGCACCGGCTCCTTCTCCAACACTCTTCGCAAGGCACTCAGGAAATTCTGGTTCTGCTCCGGCTTTCCGATCGTAACCCGCAAACCCTGCGGAATGCCCCAGCCCTTCAGCGGACGCACGATCACTCCCGAATGCTCTAGCGCTTGCGAAATTCCCGGTGCGTTGTCATCCACTTCGAAGAAGACGAAGTTCGCCCAGGTCGGCGTAACGTGCACTCCGAGTTCACGCAGTCCGTGCTCGAGGAATTCCGCGCCCTTTGCGTTGTTGACCACCGTGCGCTGTAAGTGGTCGTCGTCATGCAACGCGGCCAGTGCCCCGGCTTCGCCGACGGTGGTGGTCTGGAACGCCGTGCGCACCCGCGCCATGTAGTTCATCAGGACCGGGTCGCCGATCCCGAAGCCCACGCGCACACCTGCGAGCCCATGCGTCTTCGAGAAAGTCCGCATCACGATGACCTTGCGGCCTTCATTCACGTAGCGGACCGAGTGCGAGTACTCCACGCCGCGCCGTTCCGCGAGATATTTCGCGAAGTCGTAATACGCCTCGTCGATCACGGCCACTACGTGGTCGGGAACCTTGTCGAGAAATGCATCGAGTTCCTGCGCGGTGAACATCGTGCCCGTGGGATTGTTCGGATTCGCGAGGAAAATTACACGCGTGTCTGTATCAATCGCGTTCAGTACGCCATCGAGATCGAAGCCGTTGTCCTTGGTTGGAACCAGCTTGAGCGTCGCGCCAGCCGCGCGCGTCACGATCGGATACACGATGAACGAACGCTCACTGGTGATGGCGTTGCTGCCCGGCGCGAGCAGCGTGCGGCCTACCATGTCGAGGCACGGCGTGGAGCCGCCGGTCACCAGGATGTGGTCTGGCGTTACGCCTTCGTTCTCGGCGATCTTCTTCGCCAGTTCCGGCGCGCCGTTCTCAGGGTAGAGGTGAACTTCGCGCAGCGCGTGCTCCATCGCTTCCAGCGCACGCGGCGATGGCCCGAACGGGTTCTCGTTCGAGGCCATCTTGGTGCATTTGATTCCAGTTTCTTCTTCAGCCTGCCGGAGCGGTTTTCCCGGCACATACGGACCGAGCGCGCGAATGTGCGCCGGTACCATTTCGTCGTACTTCATCGCCTATCCTTCGGCTTGCGGAACGGCTTCTTGGGGGCGCCGCCCGGGCCACGCCGCGGAGCTTTCCCACGTCCGCGAACTCCCGATTCTAGCCCTCCCGAGAAGCGCTTGGCGACGTTATCCACGAATTCCTGTGACCGCGGTTCCTCCCGTTCCGGGACGCCTGCGTCGCGACGCGGACGGAAGTCCTTGCGCGGACCGCCCGGCTTTTTGCCGAAACGGTCACCACGCGCCGGCCGATCTCCGCCGCGGAACGGCCGTTCGCCGCCCTCACGCCGATCGCGTCCAAAACCGCCGGGTTTACGGTCGCCGCGCGCGGCCGAACCACCCTCACGCTTACCGCGAAATTCCTTCTTTTCGCCGGGTTTGCCACGGAAAGGACGGTCTCCGCCCTCTTTGCGTGGACCGAATTTCGGACGATCGCCGAAATTCGGTCGCGCACCCGCACGCGCCGGACGATCGAAGCTCTTGCCGCGCGATTCGCCATCGCCCGCCGGACGTGCGCGGAAAGGACGGTCGCCGCGTTCACCGCTGCGCGCGAATTTCGGGCGCTCGCCGCGTGCGTCATCGCGTTTACCGCGGAATGCCGGCCGCTCACCACGTGCATCATCGCGCTTCCCGCGGAATGCCGGACGCTCGCCGCGCGCGTCATCCCGTTTACCGCGGAACGCTGGACGCTCACCACGAGCATCGTCGCGCTTGCCTCGGAATGCTGGACGCTCACCACGAGCATCGTCGCGCTTGCCTCGGAATGCCGGACGTTCGCCACGTGCATCGTCACGTTTACCGCGGAACGCTGGACGTTCGCCTTCCTCACGCCGCGGAAACCGTGGGCGATCTCCAGCCTGGTCGTCGCGACGCGCACGGAATGCCGGACGTTCGCTACGTGCGTCATCGCGCTTACCGCGAAACGCAGGTCTTTCCCCACGAGCATCATCGCGTTTCCCGCGAAATGCTGGGCGTTCGCCACGAGCATCGTCGCGCTTGCCACGGAATGCCGGGCGCGCGCCGCGGTCGAACTTCGGACGCTCGCGACGTTCCCGCGGTGCTTCTTCCATGCGCTTGCCATCTGCGTCGAAGCGTGCGGTGCGCGTGCGCTCACCCTTCTCGCTCTCGAGCTCGGAACGGTCTTTGTACGAGCCTTTCTGGAACGGGGCGCGGTCATCGCTGCGCCCGCGGCCAAACGCGGGGCGTTCGCCACGCGCTTTAGCGAAGCGCGGTTTTTCGTCGCGCGCACGCGGGGCCTCGTGTTTGCCCTCAGCCGCTTTCTTCAACCGCGCTACTTCCGCGGGATTCAGCAAGCGGAACTCGCCGTTCTCCACGTCGAGTTTTAGCGGGCCGTACTCCACGCGCTTGATCTTCTCCACGTGGTGTCCGATGAAGTCGAACATGCGGCGGATTTGCCGGTTGCGGCCCTCGTTGAGCGTGACTTCGTACCACGGGTTGTCGCCCTCGCGGGTGAGTTCGATCTTGCACGGCGCGGTCTTCACCGCGGTGGAACGACGCTTCTCGCCACCGAAACGTCCGCCTTCGCGCGGATCGGCGTGAATGTGCCCTTGTTCCGGCGGAAGCTGCACGCCATTGCGCAGTTCCTGGATCTGCTCTTCGGTGGGTTCGCCGCTGACTTTCACGAGATACTTCTTCGGCACGTGGGTGGAAGCGTGCGTCAGCTTAGCGGCCATTTCGCCGTCGTTAGTGAGCAGCAGCAGGCCTTCGCTGAGGTAGTCGAGGCGCCCGACGGGATAAAGCCGCGCGGGAATGCCTTTGACGAGGTCCATCACGGTCTCGCGGCCTTCGGGATCGCTCACGGTGGTGACGTAGCCCTTGGGCTTGTGCAGCAGCACGTACACAAGTTGCTCGGCCTTGAGCGGCTTGCCGTCTACGCGGATGTCATCGGTTTCGGGATCGGCCTTGGAGCCGAGCTCATTCTTGACTTCGCCGTTCACGGTGACACGCCCGGCGGTGACGAGTTCTTCGGCTTTACGGCGAGACGCCATACCTGCGGCGGCGATAATTTTCTGCAATCGTTCTGAGGACATAGTGGCTACGCATTCTCATTCGTTGAGCCCTGGACCTCTGACGTGTCGGCGGCGGATTCGCTATTCGCTTCCGCATGGGCGGGTTCGTGTTTAGTTTCTTCAGTCGCAGCGGATGCCGCATCTTCCGATGCATTCGCGTCTCCCGATGCCTCCGCTGCTCGCGCGACCACATCATCCTGCAATGCGATCTCGTCTTCTTCGCGTGCCATCATTTCGTCGTCCGCTCGCGCTGCTTCATCGGAAGCACTTTGTCCTGCTGATTTCTGCTCGGCTTCGAAGAGCACGCCCTGACCGGCATCGCCTAGCTTTTCGAACTCTTCCATGCTGGGCAGCTCGTTGACGTCTTTCAGGCCGAAGCGCAGCAGGAACTCCTTGGTGGTCTTGTAGAGAATCGGTCGGCCGATGACCTGTTTGCGTCCGGCGGTCGTGACGAGCTTTCGATCAAGAAGCGTGGCGATGACGCCGGAGGAATCCACGCCGCGAATCTCGCTGACTTCCGGCGCGGTGACCGGCTGCTTGTAGGCAACGACCGCCAGTGTTTCCAGCGCCTGCAACGAAAGGCGAATGGGCGGCTTCAGGCTCTTCGCGAAACCGACGACCACATCGTGATGCTCGGGTTTGGTCGCCATACGATATCCGCCGGCAATCTGGCGGATTTCAAGGCCGCGCGCGTCACTTTGATAATCGGCAACGAGCTCAGCGAGCACCGTGCGCAGCTTGGCTTTCACTGCTGTCAGCTCGGGATCTTTCGGCGCTTTCTTCTTCGAGGTTGTTTCGGGCGCGCTGACTTCGGTGGCGGCATCCGGCTCGACCGCGGCTTCACCGGTCACTTCGCTCGGCGTCTCGGGAGCAGATTCGGCGTGCGGTTCTGGCGTGGTGCCTTCGGCGGCCGCAGCATCTGCCTGCGCGGTCTCACCGTTGGCCGTTTCTTCGGCAGCCGCGGCGTTCGAGGCCTCCTGCGCGATTTCGGCGAGCACGATGTCGCGCAGCAGCGCGGCCATCTGGTCCACGGTGACCGGCTCTTCGGCCGCGTAAATGATTGCTTCGATTTTTCCCTTAAGCGACATGTTTCCCTTGTGGTGCTTCGTCTCGCGACGGTGCAATGCAGGTGATTAGGTTATTAGGTATTAGGAACTAGGGATGAGCTTCCGCAGTGCCGCGGCGTTCGGAGCTTTCCCGAACACCTAACAACCCAATACCTAACTCCTAATGACCTAAATCCCTCTGTGTCTCGGTGCCTCTGTGGTGAAAACGGTCCCAAATCCCGAAAGCTACTTCCAATCGTCCCGTACTGCGCCCTGCTCGGTCATGACATTGTCGAACTCGGTGTATTTCTTGATCACCGCTTCTCCGAAGACCGCTTCCTGGCGGACGAGCACCGCTTGGAGGCGAATCAGCTCGAGCAGCGCGAGGAAGGCGCAGACCAACTGGTTGCGGCTGTTCAGGTGCTTCAGCAGCGCCTTCAGGCGGATTGGCTTTTCTTCGAGCGACAAGCGCCGATGCACGTACTGGATCATCTGCCCGACGGTGACGTTATCGTCGGTGACGTCGAATGTCGGCTTCGACTTTGCGCGCTCGAGAATCTCGCGAAACGTTTTTACGAGGTCGATGACGTCAGCGGCAAGTTCCGGCTCCGCGCCTTCGGCGTCGCGGAATTCCTTCATCGACGGATTGGTCAGAATCGCGTCTTCGATCTGTTGTTTCTGCAGGAGCATCTGCGCGGCGGTCTTGAAGCGCTCGTGCTCGAGCAGCCGGTTAACCAGTTCCATACGCGGATCTTCTTCGCCAGCGGGCGCATCCGGATCGCGCGGCAACAGCATCTTCGATTTGATGTGGATCAGCAGCGACGCCATGTAGATGAACTCGGCGGCCACATCCACATCAATCGTCTTGATGTGTTCGGTGTACGTCAGGTACTGGCGAGTGATCTTGGCGATCGGGATGTCGTAGATATCGATGTCCTGCTTGCGCACGAGGTCGAGCAACAGGTCGAGCGGGCCGTCGTAGATCTGGCCGACGGTGATCGAGAAGACGGAGTCGTCGCGCTCCTGCGGGCGTTTCGCGTCCGGCGCAGCGGGCTTCGTCTCTACGGGTTTCTGTTGTTCCACCGGTTCTGCCATCGCTTACTTCGACTCCGCTGCTGCCGACGTGTTCGGCGCTTCGTACTGGTGTGACATTCCCATCGCCTCGCGCACTTCGACCATTGTGGCCTCGGCGGCAACGCGTGCCTTCGCCGAGCCGGCTTCGAGGATATCCCAGACCATCTTCGGATTGCCCTCGTATTTCGCGCGGCGCTCTTGAATCGGAGCCAGGACTCTCACGATGGAGTCGGCGGCCCATCCTTTGCACTGGATGCAGCCAATCCCAGCGGTACGGCAGCCTTCGTTCACCTTCGCCATGGTCTCGGCGTCGCTGAAGATTTTATGCAGGTCGCCGACCGGGCACACATCCGGATTGCCGGGATCGGTGCGGCGCACGCGCGCTGGGTCGGTGACCATGGTCTTCAGCTTTGCGCGAATTTCCGCTTCCGGATCGCTGAGCAGAATACTGTTGCCGTACGACTTCGACATCTTGCGGCCGTCGGTGCCGGGCAGTTTTGCAGCCGGCGTAAGCAGCGGCTTGGGCTCGGGAAAAACGTAGTCGCGCTCCGGAGCGGCAATGCCGGCGTGCATTTTGCGCGGATAGAACTGGTGGAAGCGACGCGCGATTTCCCGGCTGATCTCGAGGTGCGGCACCTGGTCCTGGCCTACCGGTACATACTTGGCCTTGTAGATGATGATGTCGGCGGTTTGCAGCGCGGGGTAGCCGAGGAAGCCGTACATCCCGAGGTCTTTGTCCTTGATGTTCTCCAGCTGTTCCTTGTACGTGGGGACACGCTCGAGCCAGCCGAGCGGCGTGATCATCGACAGCAGCAGGTACAACTCGGCATGCTGCGGCACGTGTGACTGGATGAACAGCGTGGACTTCTCGGGATCGAGTCCGGCGGAGAGGAAGTCGATGATCAGTTCAATGCAACTCGCCTTGATGTCGGAGGTATCGGCGTAGTTCGTGGTCAGCGCGTGCCAATCGGCGACGAAATAGAAACAGTCGTACTGCTCCTGCAACTTCACCCAGTTCTGAAGGGCGCCGACATAGTGCCCCAGGTGCAGCTTCCCGGTGGGACGCATCCCACTCAACACGCGTTCTTTGCTCATGTTCGACATTAGGTTAAGAAAATCCGCTGGAATGCGACATTGAGCGGATGGATTAGAACCCCAAGGATATTGAAATACCAGCTTGCAATGAAAAACAGCATCAAGCCATAGGTGCCGACTCTGTCGTAAACCCGCTGCGCATCGGGCGACAGAAAGTGCCGAACGACGTGGCTTCCATCGAGCGGCGGAATGGGCAGCAGGTTGAAAACGAAAAGCAGAATGTTGATGAACACCACCGCTTCGGAAAGATAAAGGAGCGGCTCCATCGATTCCGGAATCTGATGAGTTCTTGCGAAAATCACCAGGCCCTTCAAAAGGAATCCGAACACGATCACCAGAAACAGGTTGCTGGCCGGGCCCGCAAGGGTGACCAGGATATCGTCTCGCACTGGTCGCCTGAAATTGCGAGGTTCCACCGGAGTCGGGCGCGCCCATCCGATAAATCCGATATGCGATATCAAGCCAATGATCGGTAGAACGAGTGAGCCGATCGGGTCGATGTGGCGCAGAGGGTTCAGGGTAATGCGTCCGAGCATTTTTGCCGTCGGGTCTCCGCAGCGATCGGCCGTCCAGGCGTGGGCGGCTTCATGCAGGCTGATCGCAAACAAAAAGGCGACCATCTGAAAGAAAATTTCTGCGGGATTGAACGACATTCCCCTTCGATACTATCACGCGGAAGTGGTTGATTTCCGCGGCCCAGAGACCTGCGGTCTAGCGCTGCGTCAGCGTGATCTGCCCATCGCCCACGACGGCGGTATCGATGCGATAGGGAAGCCCGATGATGGTGTCGAGGTCCACTTCCGGATACTTGGGCTGGAGGTAGTGCTGGATGAAGAGTTCCAGTGCTTGCTTGGGGATTTCGAGCCCGTCGAGCGAGACCGATTGCACGGTGATGCGGCCGCGACCTTTGCTTCCGGCGGCAGTCGCAGTGACGCGAACGATGTGCAGGCCGGTGAACATCATCATCAGCGGATTGTTTGTGCGCGCTTTGGCCGTGACCTTGTCGAAGTCCACCTGCGCGGAACCGTGAATTACGCCGGGGTCAGTGGACATGCGGACATCGCTCACGCCGTCGGACCATTTAACGCCGCCTTCGTTCAGCCAGGCATTGAGTTCGGCGTCCGAGATGCTCGTGACCGAGCCGCCTTTGACGGGATTGGCTTCGAAGGCTGTGACCGCGGCGAACTTCTTTTCCGCGCTGAGATAGTCGCGGCTTTGCTGTGCCAATGCGAAAACAGAACTGAAGATTAGGAAAACCGCGACGGCTAGTTTCATGGGCCGGGATTCACGGTGGCTTCGGCCAGGGGCGCGGATTTCACCTCGGGACGCGCGATGGTTCCGGTGATGGCGTAGCCGTGCTGGTCGTCGGCGATCTTGAAGTTCAACTCTCGCGTCCACGAAGCGGTTCCTTGCACGGTATAAACCGCGGGGCCGGACTGAAGTTTCGCATCGTTCATTACAAAGTTGCCGTCGCGTAGTTCAATGGTGCCGTCGAGCTTGGAAATCTTGAGTGCGCTGGCTTTTCCATCGAGACCCATTCGGCGGAGCGTGCCGTCTTTGACCGCGAAGTCGCCGAGGCCCGATGCCGAGGTGCGCAACTCTTCGGAGTTGCGGCCGGTCATCTTCACTTGGTAGCTCAAATCCACGGTGCCGGTTGCCCAGGCATCCTGCATTGCGGTCGAAAGCAGGGAGAGATTTCCGTGGGTGATTTTGCCCTTGCCGTCAATCACCGGGTGGTCTTTGGAAAAGTCGATGGTCCATTCGCCAACGTGCTGGCCGCCGAGCAGGTCGGCGCGAAGGTCGCCGAGCGCGACTTGCTCGTGCGCGATATTCGCCGTGCCGCTTACATGCGCGGCGACCGTGCCTTCCATGTTCCAGCGATCGATGGCGAAACGGCCGGAGGCCTCGACCGTTGAGAGCGGGTTGGTGCCGCTCGCAGGACGGGGCATGAAGAAGTTGTACCAGGGACGGTTGCGCAGCTTCGGGTTGAGCAGCGAATCGAGACGCTCAGGCGAAAGTTCGTCGGCATGGAGGGTGAAGTCCATAGGGCAGCGATCGTTCGTACAGTTGCGAGGAACTGCAACTGTGCCGGTGACGTTTGGGCCTTTCGCAAAGCTGGCGACGACGTTCTGCAGGTGCAACGCTTTTTCGTCCACCGTGGCGGTGGCAGACGCGACCTGGATGATTTCGACGATGCCCGGCACTTCCGCAACTACGTTCTTCAGTTGCGCACTGCCGGTGACGTCGGGTGCTTCAAAGCCAGTCCAACGGCCGGTAACGTGGAGGTCTACCTTTGCGGCGCCCTTGGCATTGACCTTCGGCGTGTCTACGCCGAGCGCGCGTGAGACTTGTAACGCGCGGGCGAGATCGGTATCGCCGGCAATGGCGATGTTAAAGCCTTCGCCCGTAATGACCGCCTGTGCCAAAGTTGGCGCAGTGGCGCCGAGCGGAAGAGGGAACTGCGCAACCGCGAGACGGAACTGGTCCACTTCCAAGGGGATCGTAGCGCGATCCATTTTCGAACGGAAGCGCTTGGGAGGCTCAACCGGTTCCGGCGCGATCACGTAGGTCACACGGCCGATTGCGAGATCGGGACCCAACGCTTGCGAGTGCAGCACGAGTTCGCTGGTGCTGCCATTGCCGGACCACAAGATCTTCGCTTCGGAATCGAGTGCTTTGCGCGCCGTGAACGCAAAGTCAGTGGCGCCGCTCGCAGAAAGATCTTCCGGCAGGTCGCGCTTGGCGCGGTGGATGAACGTCATGAAGCTGCTGAGTGCGACGTTGTGTCCGCTGAAGCTGAGGTCGTAGAACGGAGCGCGAAGGCGCTGCACGGTTCCTCGCATCTCAAGGATGCCCTTATCAATCGGGGCCTGGCAGTTGAGGTCGGCAAATTTCTCTTCAGGCGAAATATATCGCGTCACGCAATGCGCGCTGAGGCGCATGGAGCCGCTGCTGAAGATGTCGTATCGGCGGAAGTCGTCCACGCGTACGTCGGCGATTACGGCGAGGTCGGCGGGGGTGCCGCTTCCAGTGATGCTGAGGGTAGTGCCGCCACGCCAGCCATGATCGGCGCCGCTTAAGAGTTTCGTTACCTGCCCGAGTTGAGCGTCGCGCCAGTTGATGGAGAACTTTACAGGCGTGTAGCGCAGCTGCGAGTTGCGCTCGAACGAGCCTTCCATCTTGATAGAGCCGGTGTCGGTCACTTTGGTGTCCACACGCGAGGGCTTGGCTTCAAGACGCATGTGCCAACTGTTTTCGGCGGCGAGCCATAGGGCGAGGTCAGCTTCGGTAAATGTGAACGCTTTCTTCTCGAGACCGAACTTGAAGTTGATGCGCGCGCCAGTGGCTTCGATGTAGGGGAAGCGACGACGGGCGGATTCGGGATGCGCTTGCGCCGTCGGCGCCGATGGAATCTGCGTGGTGCGGGAGAGCAGGGTTTCGAGGTTCCAGCGGCCGTCGTCGGAGCGCACGACGTTCAAGCTGGGGTCGGTGAGATTCAGCCGCGCGACTTCGAGACGTCCTCGCCAGAGCGAGCTCAGGCGCAGGTACGCAGTGACTTCCTCGGCGCGGAGAAGATACTCGGGGCTGATGGAAGGATCGTCGGCGATCTCGACATTGTGAAGATCAAAGCCCGGCTGCGGCAGAAGGCGAAGCTCGACGCCACCGACTGTGGCGGGGCGTCCGACGGCATTGCTAATCGAAGATGCGATGCGCGCGCGGTAACGGTTTACGTTGATGAACGGTGGAAGGAAAATCCCCAGCAGAATCGCGACGACGATCCAGAACATGATTTTGCGGGAGGATGGTCTCCGCCGAACCTCGGTCTCAACCGCCGGAGTGGGGATACCCGGCTCGGACATCAGTGCACCAGCCTGAACATGCGGGACCAGCGCGTTTCATCGAAGAAGTGAATCACAATGTGGACGATGAAGCCGAGGCGGTCGCCCATGCCCTGCTTGGTGTACTGGTCTTCCGGCGTGATGAACGACCAATAGATGAACATCGGGCGGCCAATGAGATTTTCCTTCGGGACGAAGCCCCAGAAGCGGCCATCCCAACTGTTCTCGCGGTTGTCGCCCATCGCGAAGTAGCTGTCGGGAGGAACGATGAGGTCACCGTTCTCGAGATGCGAGCTCAACATCAATTGCCATTCCGGATTGAGTGGCACGCTGGACTCTTCCGGCGAGATCGACGGGAAGTTCGTTGCATAGGGGACGTAACCGCCCCGCGGGTGTGGGTCGAGGTACTTGTATTTCTCTTCCTGGGCCTGCCCATTTATGTAAACGACGTCATCTTTCAGATGAATGTGGTCGCCGGGAACGCCGATGACTCGCTTCACGAGATAAAGTCCGGGCTGCGCGGGCGAGACGAACACGATGATGTCGCGGCGGTGCACCTGCTGATAAGGAATCAGCGGCATCCACTTGGTCTTGGGCGCGAGTAACCCGCGGTCCACGAAGAGGTGGTCCCCGATGAGCAGAGTATTCTCCATCGAGCCCGAGGGGATTTCGAAGGCCTGCATGCAGAAGGTGATGATGAAGAGGCCGGTGACGAGCACCGCGGCCATGGAAGAGATGAATTCCGCCGTGGTCTCTTTCTTCTTCGCGGGCTTCTCGGTCTTCGTTTCCTGTACTTTTTCGATGGTTTTCGGGCTCATAGAGAAACTATCTTACGAGGCGCACTACACGCTTCCAGCGGATATCTCCAGGGAGTTGCCGCAAACGTAGTGCCAGATTCCAAAGTTTATCACCCATGGTGCCGGTGGGCGGCGGCGTGTCGCGGTGGTCGGCACTGAAGTAGATGAGCAGCGGTCGTCCTACGATGTTCTCGCGGGGGACGAAACCCCAATAACGGCTGTCGGAGCTGTCGTCGCGGTTGTCACCCATCACGAAGTAGTAGCCGTCGGGCACGATGAGCTGGTGGTCTTCGACCAAGGTGTGCATCTCGGATGCCCAATGGGCGTCAATCTCAAACGAATAGCGCGGACCATTGGGGAAGTCGTCGCGAAAGGCGTCGAAGGGGCGGCTATAGACAACGTAGGGCTCGTTCAGAGCGATGCCATTGACGAAAACTTTTTTGTCGATGAGCCGCACGTGATCGCCGGGCAGGCCGATGACTCGCTTCACGAAGTACATCGAAGGGTGCACCGGGTAGCGAAAGACGATGATCTCCTGGCGCTGGATTTTCTTGTACGGCATGAACCAGTGCGCCGGGCCTTCAGCGAAGTGGGCCTTGTCCACCAGTAGGTAGTCGCCGATTAGCAGAGTCTTTTCCATTGACTCAGACGGGATGGTGAACGCCTGGACGATGAAGGTGATGACGAAGACCGCGATCGCGATGGTGCCGAGAAGCGACTGCAGGGTGCTGAGTGTGCCTGAGTCCACAGGGCCCTTACGCTTGGGTGGCGGAGGGAGCGACGGCTCGGGCGTTGGCTCCGCAACTTCGGGCGTAATGACGGCCTGTTCCTGCATTGGCTCCTGGGGGTCGCTCATTCGGATCGAGGGGCCCTCGCTTCTGCGAGCGATTCTATGTAGTGCAGCGCCTGACGCGCCGCAGCCTGCTCCGCGCGCTTCTTGGTGGGGCCCTCGGCGCGTGCCACGAATTCGGGGGCCTCGTTGCCGTCGCTCAGAATGCGCGCCTCGACGGTGAAGGTCTTCCGGTGCTCCGGGCCCTCTTCTTTCACCACAGCGTACACAATACGTTTACGTCCGGCAGCGTGCGCTTGTTCCTGAAGAGCCGATTTGTAATCGGTGACCGGCAGCGCGCTCCCGTGCTCAGTTTCCATGCGCTTGAGTTCGGGGCGCACGATCTCGCGCAGGATGAACTTTTGTGCCACACGCAGGCCGCCGTCGAGATAGATGGCGGCGATTACGGCTTCGAGGGCGTCCACGAGAATGGCGCTCTTGCTGCGGCCTCCGCTGCGCTCTTCGCCACGGCCGAGACGAAGAAATTTGCCGAGATCGAGATTGCGGGCGGTCTGGATGAGATGGCGTGCGCTGACAAGGTACGCGCGCAGCTTGGAGAGTTCGCCTTCCTGAAAGTGGGGGAACTTCTTGACCAGTTCCTGGCTGGTGACGAAGGCGAGGACGGAGTCGCCGATGAACTCGAGCTGCTCGTTATCGTTAGGAACGGAGTTGTCGTGGATGTGGTCGCGTTGCTCGCGGGCGTAGGAGCTATGAGTGAGCGCTCGAACGAGAAGTTCCTGTTCCTCGAATTTATGATCGAGCGCTTTCTCCAGGGCGGCGATGTCTCGCGATTTGGTCATCAACGGTTAAGAGTTTTGCATTCCACCCTCCCCTCGGGAAGGGTGGAGCACCCACAGTTATTGCGCGGTCGGAGCGGCAGAGCTTGCGGGAGCGGTACCAGCGAGCTTCTGAAGTCGCGACTTTTCCTGGTTTGCCCAGTTCATGGCATCGCTGCCCGGCTGGCTGTACTTGATGGCTGTATCCGTCGCCTGCAGCGCTTCTTGGTACTTCTTCTGATTGTCGAGGGCGATGGCGAGGCGCAAATAAAGGACGCCATCGGGCTCAGCCTTGTTGGCGTCAATAGCTTTGCGGAAAGCAGCTTCGGCGCCGGCGAAATCTTTACGGTTCAGGTTCACCTGGCCGAGGGTTTCGTTTGCCATCTCGAGCAGGCTGGCCTTCGCGGCCGCGACTTTTTCGGGCGGTGTGTTCGGCGGAATCGCCATGCCGGTATCAATGTTGTCGATGGCGCGCTGCGCGTCTTTAACAGCTTCATTGAGGCGATCGTCTTTGTCGAGATCGGTGTCACGCGTGCTCTGCGCGATGGACATCGCTACCATCACGTTGGGAACCGGATCGGTCGGATCAATTGCGAGCGACTTGCGTCCGACGGCGATCGCTTTGTCAGTCGCCCCACCGTTGCGATAGACATTCAACAACTGGTTGTAGATAACAGTGCGCAGCTCGCTGTTAGGAAACTTCTGCGCGAAGTCGTCCGTGGCCGCTTCCATCTGTTGCGGATCGGTCTTGGCGATCACGTCCTGGTAGGCCTTGAATTCTTCCTGGGTCCTGGCTTGCGGCGCGCCCTTGCTGTGCGGCGCAGGCTCGGCTTGCGTGGCCGGAGTAGTCTGCGCACCCGGGGTGGCCTGCGTGCCTTGGGCAGCGGCCCCGGACTGAACGGTCGATCCGGCCTGCGACGGCTTGGACGGTTGGGTCTGGCCCGCAGCTGGGGACTGCGAAACCGCGAACGTCGCGGTTGCGATAAGTGAGAGTAGAAGGAATGCGCGCTTCATAAGCGTCTCCGATAAATGCCCGGGCGTCCCGGGCGGAATTATTGAGCCTGGCTCTGTTTCACCGGCTTGGTATAAGGAGCCTTCATGCCGCGTTGTGCCGCTGCATTTGTATCGGGCTTGGTGTCGTTCTCCGCCAGCGCGGCGTTGTACTGTTTCAGGGCTTCGTCGCGCTTTTCCTGGAGGTCGAAGATTCTACCCAGGTAAATATGCGACCAGGCGCGCGTACGTGCGTCAGTGCCGCGGTCAATCGCGAGATAGAAGTAGCTCTTGGCAGATTCCATTTCGCCACGCATTGTGTAAATGCGCGCCAGCAGGAAGTACGCTTTAGCTGCATCTTCGTCCTTGCCTTCGAGGACCTTGTTAGCGGACTGTTCGGCGGCGTCGAGGTCGCCCTTGATCAGGGCCTGCTCACCCATGGTGAGCAGCGTCTCCTTGTGAAGAATAGATGCCTGCATCACTTCGGGGGCGGCATGCTGGCTGAACGTGATCTTCGACGCGCGTTTCTTCTCGTGGTCCAGGTCGAGGAAGTGGAGCCACTCACCGTATGCGGCTTCGAGGCCCGTGTCGCCTTTTTCAAATTCCGCAAGACGATCGTAGAAATACTGGGTCAGGACCAGGCCTTCGCTTTCGGCTTCGAGGACGGCATCTTCACGCTTGTCGTTGCCCTTTTCGAAGGGCAAGGTGCGGGCTTCAATGGCGCGGATCAGAGACTCAGTGGTGAGCAGCGTCGGGTCCTGTTTGTACGCATCCGAGAGTGGCGAATTCTGGACGGAGGCGAGCAGCGGCATGATGCGGCGCATGTCGGAGCCGCGCTTAAATGCCATCGGATCGAGAATGAAGTGCAAATAAGTGTGGCGGATTTCATGCATCTTCAGGTTGGCGCCCGAGGGCGAGACCACGAAATAGTATTCGTTGCCGTAATTGCGGGAATTCGCAAGTGACGGCCCGATGAGCGGCTCGAGATAGATCATGTAGGAACGCCCGACATAGCCGCTGACCTGGATGCGCAGGTAGCGGTCGGTGGTGTCGATCATGTCGTGCATCGGTTGGTGATAGCGCTGGATCAGGGCATCGTATTCGGGCTTGTGTTTGAGCCAAACCTGGTGGAGGCCAGCCTCTTCATACATGCGGCCCAGCGGCGAGAGAATACCGAGTGCATAGGCGGCGTCGGGAGGAAGATCGGATTCAGGGACCTTGGTCAGGAACTTTGGCGGGTCGCTGGCGAGAATGCCGAGCGAGAGGTACGACGAGATGGTGCGTGGAGCGTCGGACTGCTGGTGGTCGCGGTAAAAGGCACAGACTTCTTTTTCCGCCTGCGCAGCCTTGGGGTTATTGGCCAAGGCCGAATCAACTTCGCCACGAATTTTGGCGCGGACGGGCGCGGAAGAGGAGACCTCATCGTTGTAGCCGCAATTATTGGCGGCGGCCATGATAGCGAACAGGGCCTCGCTGGTGTCGAGCGTAGCCTTGCTGTTTTGTTGCGCGGCGGCAGGAATGAGCAGAGCCGTAATGACCGCCGACGAAATCGCGATGCGTGAAAAGAAGCCCAGAACAGCCCCCAAATAGGAAGATTCCAGCGTGTGGATTCTTTTTATAAGTGTATCCCGTTTGCCGCAGCGGAGGCGAGAGATGCCTCCGTACGCTGGGGACGTGGGTTAGACGATTCCCAAGTCGGAGAGTTGTCGGATTTGCATAGCAAAACGCCGGACGCATCCGGCGTTTGCTTTATAACCAATCTAACTTAGCCCTTCACCTGGATGTTCGAGAACGACAGGATCGCCCTTCCTGAAGTTGGCTGGCCGAAGGCCGTGGCCGGCTTGAAGGTGGTGAAGATCAGCATGTTCTTCAATTCTGGCGTCAGGTCCTTGGTGTCGCCGGGCGAAGAGAGGATCCTGAAATCCTGCACACGGCCGTTGGAATCGACATACGCTTCCACGACGAGCGAATCGGCGTTGACCGAACCCATGCTGAGACCGAACGGAGAGTAGGAAATTTCCGGCGGAGTGTAGAGCATGGTTGGGACGTCGTTGGAGTTGCGCATGGCGGTCGGGACGAGCAGTCCGATCAGCAGCCCGAAGACAATGACGGCGGTCACGACGCCCGCAGCGGCGGGAACCATGAAAGCGTTGAATGCGTTTTCGATGCGGACGGCGATGCCGGTCCATGGCGAACGGCGTGAGGCGGCGATCTCCTGCGAGAGGGCGACGCGCAGACGGAGCGCGAGGTCCGGAGGCGCCGGTTTACGCCCAACGGCGGCAACCAGCGTGTGAGTGCGACGCAACTGCCGGTACTGATCACTGCAGGCGTCGCAAGTCTTGATGTGCAGCTCGATGGCGGAGCGCTGTTCGCGCGATGTTGCCCCATCGAGGTACAGCGACAACAGCGGCCTCGTGTCGGAACACTTCATAACTGAACCTCAATACCCTTGCTTCCAGTGGCGGATGACGGCGGCCGCTTTTTTTCGGCCGGATCGCACAAACCGAGTTCGGGGCCCATTTCTTTCACATAGCGCGTCAGCCGCTTTTTCAGCGCTTCGCGCCCACGTACCAATCTTGACTTCACGGTGCCGAGCGAAGTTTCGGTAATCTCGGCAATCTGCTCGTACGAGAGCTCTTCAATGTCGCGCAGGATGACGGTGGTGCGATAAGGCTCCTGCAAGTTCTTGAGCTCTTCTTCCACCTTGGCACTTACTTCCGTATGGAAGACGGTGTCGAACGGAGACTCGGAGTCGTCCACCAATGTGTCCTTGAGTCCGATCGGGTGGCTATGTTCTTCGGTCTCGGGGCCGGCTTCGATCGAGGCTTCCTTCGCCTTATGACGGAAGAACCAACGTCGGCGGTTCGAAGCCTCATGGAGCGCGATGCGGTAGATCCACGTCTTCAGGCTCGACTCAGAGTTGAAGCGTTTGATGCCGCGGAAGACCTTGATGAAGACTTCCTGCGTAGTATCGGCAGCGTCGGAAGGATCGTCGAGGATCCGGTACACGAGGCTGTAGATCGGCTGGTTGTACTGCGCGATCAGCCACGAGTAGGCGTCCTCGGAGCCGGCCTTAAGCTCGGCAACGATGGCACCTTCTTCGTTGCGAATTGCGATCGCGCTAGCGAGATCCGACACTGATGCACCCGCCATGACACTCACGGCGTCACCTCAATCATAATTCGATTCACGCGCAGCAACAATCTTTGTGCAACTCGGCCCAGGTAAAAGAGAGTTACTTCCGGGAATCCCCGGTCCACCCTCACGTGCATAGGTAAAGACACCAACTGAGGGACGAAAGTTCCTGAGAGACTCTGGTGTGTAGAAAGAAACAGCAGAGTCATCGTCGCTTCGCTCCTCTGAATAACAAGCGAGGGGAGTGGACGTGCGGGCGGGGGTGAGGGGGTGGGCGCGACGTGGGAACCCGACACGGGCGTGGCGAGTGACAAAAATTGTTGTCAAGTCACAAAATTGGCGAAATTGGGGGTAAGTTGCTGAATTCGCGGAAGATATAAAGTTCGAAAAAGTGCAATTTTTCCGGTGCTGGCTTGATATTCTGAATATAGACAGAGAAAAACAAGAGGCGACCCATTTGCGGGTCGCCCTTTTATTTGTTGATTCTGGAGGGCTTATGGGCTATTTCGGGGCGCTGGAGGCGGAGCTGTCACCGGTTGTGGGGGCCGTTGTCGCGGGTTTGGCCTTTTTCTTCGCCGCTGGCTTCTTTTCCTGCACGCTGTCGTCGATCACGATCTTCTTCGGCGGGGCGGTGGTGACGGCAGTCTGGGCGGACTTGGCCTGCGAGCGGAACTGGGTGAGTTCGGTTTCGGCGGAGGTGGTTAACGTATCCATGCGGTCGGCCAGCGCGCGACGAGCGGAGTCTATGCCGTCAAGGTCCTTGGCGATGACTTCATACTCCTCGCGGGCGCCAAACGCGCCGGCGGTTTCCGCGAAGCGCGCGAACACCTCGTAGAGCACGTTGAGGTTGCGATAGAGCTTGAAGTTGGCGTTGAGGTTCTGCGGATTGGAACGAACTCCGGCGATGAGCTCGGGCAATGCCGAGGTCATGTTGCGCTGGATGGAGTCGCTATCGGACTGGGCGGCTTTCTTGACGTTGCCGTCGGCTTTCCACTTTTCCACGCGGAGGTGTTGGAGATCGCCAACGGAGTTGCGAGCCGTTTGTTCCAAAGAATTGAGGGCCGCGCTGGGATCGGATTGCGCCAGGGCACAGGCCGAGGCGAGCGCCAGGATTACGCAAAGGAAAACCGACTTGCTGGGGGACATGCCTGCTCCGATTTATCGGCTGATGAATTGGCCAGAGGATTGAGCTCAGCTACTCAGATGAAACTTGTTGCAGACAGGTTACCGCTTGGAAGGTGGGATTGGAAATAGGTGGGCTGTTCGGGGCTGAACACTCTCGCCTATCCGTGGTGCGGATAAAGGTTGAAGCATCCAGAGGAGTTGAGGGACTCACAATGAGCATCCCGGTACTCACACTGACACATTTTCGCCCTTGAGGCGAGCAGCGCGAGCAGAGGCAGCACTCATCTAAGCCGCTGAAAGGTGAATGCCTTGGTGATCTCGGGGAAGACATTCCGAGGTTGGCAGGGCGTTTGCGTTTGAAGCTGGGCTGCTCTCAAAGGCAGCGAGCCACTTCCCCCTGGATGAACATGAGAAAGAGCTGGAGTTTCGTAGTTGGCTTGGCAGTTTTAATGATGGCGGCCGCAGGATGTCGCGGACCGATGGCAGTGAGTTCAACACCCGGACCGGGAACCGGCGGGACCGCGGTTTCTCCGGTGAAGCGGGTGATTGTGCTGATCCTGCAGAACCATTCGTTCGATTCGTTGTTTGCGACGTATCCGGGCGTGATGGACCCGTTGTCATCAGGTTCGCCGGGATACACGCAGGCGAGCGCGAGCGGTGGCGGTACGGTCACGCCGTACTTGCTAACTGATCCATTTCCCGCGGACATGCCGCACGGCGCGAAGTACTACAATGCGAGCATCAACGGCGGAAAGATGGATGGGTTCGCGGTCGCTGAGCAGACCAACGTGTCGATGGGGCATTACGACAGCACGATTCCCGGCGTGGATACGATCTGGAATTACGCCGGACAGTTCGCGCTAGCCGACAACTTCTTTATGCCGGATGTTGGAACGGAGCCGAACCTCGCACTGATGATGATCTCGGCGCAAGGTACGGGGAACGAATTCGGGGTACAGCCGTCCTACGGACCGTGCAACAAGACGGACCCGGATGCGAAGGCGCTGACGAACAAGAATGTCGGCGACGAAATGACTACAGCCGGCGTGACGTGGAGCTGGTTCCACGAGCAGTATGGCGTTTGCGGCGATTACGTGGCGACGGAGAACCCGTTCCAGTACTTCACGAGCACGCAAAACAGCGCGAATTTACAGGACATTTCGCTCTTCTATTCGCAACTGGACGGTGGGACGCTGCCGTCAGTTTCGTTCGTGAATCCGGGCGGCGGACATAACTGCCATCCGGGAAACAGTTCGATTACGACGTGCGCGGAGTATCTCGACAAGCTGGTGCAGCGAATCCAGAAGTCGCCGGTGTGGCCGGACTGCGCGGTGGTGGTGGTGTGGGACGAGAGCGGCGGGTTCTACGATCACGTGCCTCCGCCAACGGTGGGCGGAAACTTGGATGGGATGCGGATACCTATGATGGTGATCTCGCCGTACGCGAAGACTGGATACATCTCGCATGTGCAGATGGACTTGGTTTCACTCTTGCGGTTTATCCAGTGGAACTGGACGCTGCCGAACCTGAATTCGCGGAACTCCGCGCCGGGTGCAACGATTGAGATGAAGGACATGTTTACGTTCTAGTTGAGTTTTCTTTCCCAATGAGCGGCGCCTTCGGGCGCCGTTTTTTTGTCCTGACAGTTCCTTACCTTAAAGGGATGGGTTCGGACGTCAACTGGAGTGACAGAACCCATCAAGGGCGAAGTCGAGGAGAAGGGTTATGAAAAAGATTTGGTTGGCGGTGGCAGCGGTGGTGCTGGTTGGAGTGGTGGCAGCGACGGCGCAGAGCGCGGGGATGCTGCGGCGTCACGGGGCACGGAACTTCTGGGTGCGGCACATTATGGCGGACCTGGATATCACGGATCAGCAGCGAGAGCAGATCAAGCAGGTTTTGAAAGACGAGAAGCCGAATATCCAGGCGCTGGTACAGCGCGCGGAGGCCGAGCGCGTGGAGTTGCGGACGATGAACACGTTTGACGAGGCGAAAGTGCGCAGTGTGGCAGAGAGTAATTCGTCTCTGTATGTGGACGCGATCGTCGAGCGCGAGAAAGTAAGAACGAAGATATTCACGGTGCTGACACCGGAGCAGCGGACGAAGGTCAACAAGATGATCGAGCAGTGTCATGAGGGAGTGCAGGAGCGGTTGGAGAATTTGGGGGAAGAGTTGTGAGGTTCTCTGAGAGTGGCGTGGCGATAGGGGTCCTTCGACTCCGTCGCTGCGCGACTCCGCTCGGGATGACAGGTACTGTCACACACCGCGCAGGTAGAATGGGCGCGACTTTTGACTTATGACCATCGAACGTGTGTCGGTGTTGCTGGTGGATGATGACGAGGAGTTGTGTTCGCTGTTGGCACGCGCGATGGAGCGCGAGGCGATCGAGATGACGGCGGTGCACGATGCGGGGAGCGGATTGCATCGCGCGACGACCGAGCCGTGGAGCCTGGTGATCCTTGACGTGATGCTGCCGGGAGGCAATGGCATTGAGACGCTGGCGAAGATCCGTGAGAAGTCGAAGATACCGGTAATCATGCTGACGGCGCGCGGTGAGGAGCGCTATCGCATCAAGGGATTAGAGGTTGGCGCGGATGATTACGTCGCTAAGCCGTTCAGTCCGCGAGAACTGATTGCGAGAATCCGCGCGATTTTGCGACGGGTGCCGGACCAGGGAGTGCCGGATGTGTTTCGTGTGGGGGACCTGCACATCGATCACAACAAGCGTGTGGTGATGCAGGAAGGGAATCCAATCGAATTGACGAGCGCCGAGTATGAGGTGCTGCTGGTGCTGGTGCGCGCGGCAGGGAAGACGGTTTCGCGCGATGAACTGGCGGAGAAGGCGCTGGGACGCGAGGTGGCATTTCTCGATCGCAGCATTGATATGCACATCAGCAATTTGAGGAAGAAGCTGGGCGCGAAGTATGGGCTGGCAGAGAGGATCAAGAGCGTGCGTGGTGCGGGATACGTGTACAACGCGCGCTGAAGGATGATGAAGAGCCTCTTCGGAAAGATCTTCCTGTGGTTCTGGCTGACGTCGATTTTGCTCACGGTCGCGTCGGTGTTTATTGCGGTGTTTCTTACGGGCACGCCGGTGTTGCGGCAGTGGGCATCGAATTTTGGCGATTTGTATTCGCGCAATGTGGTGCAGTCGTATTTGCTGGGCGGAGACGCGGGACTGGACCAGTTCCTGACGTCCACGGAACAAGCGCGCGAAATTCAAACGACGCTGTTCGGGCCCGACGGAGAACGGATTCGCGGCGGGGCCCTCACGCCGTTTCAGCAGGGACTGTTGGAGGAAGCACGCGCGTCGGGACGGACGGAGTGCCGTATCCGGCTGGCATGGCAGTGTGCGGCAGTGGTGGATACGCCGCGCGGGAAGTTTGTTGTAGTCGGGAGGGCGTTGCATCCGCGGCGCATGGTGCGGCAATTGCCGCTATCGGCGGTGCTGACGCGCGCGATGCTGATCCTGCTTTTCGCGAGCGGGTTGTGCTTTGCGCTGGCGCGGTATATTGCGCGCCCGGTGGAGGTTTTGCAACATGCGACGCGAAGGATCGCAGCGGGAGACTTGAGCGCCCGAGCCGCACCAGCGCTGGCTCCGAGAAAAGACGAACTGGTTTCGCTGGCGGAAGAATTCGATGTGATGGCGGCGCGCATTGAGGCCCTGATGCAATCGCAGCGGCAGATGCTGGGAGACATTTCGCACGAACTGCGGTCGCCATTGACGCGGCTGCGCGTCGCGCTGGAACTCGCGGAAGGCGGCGATGCCGAGGCGATGAAGCGAATGAATGCGGATCTGCAGAAGCTGGAGCAGCTGATCGAACAGGTGTTGACACTCAATCGGCTGGATGCGGGCGAGAAGTGGGTCGAGCTTCAGTCAACGAATTTGGAAACTGTCTTGAGCGAAGTTGTGCGCGACGCGAATTATGAAGGACGGGCGCGGAATGTGAGCGTCGAACTGAAAGCGGAGCCGCTGACGATTAAGGCGAACCCGGCGCTGCTGAAGAGTTGCGTGGAGAACATTGTGCGCAACGCATTGCGATATTCACCCGACAACGGAAGAGTTGAAGTGGAGGAGAGGGCGGTTTCAGATTCCACCGGAAGGGTCGGGCACCCACAGTGGGTGGAGATCAGAGTGCGGGACCACGGGCCGGGCGTGCCGCCGGAGGCGCTGCCGCGATTGTTTGAGCCGTTCTATCGCGTGGCGGAGTCGCGGAGTGAGAAGTCGGGGGGAAGAGGGCTGGGGCTGTCGATTGCACAGAGAGCCGCGGCGGTGCATGGGGGAACTGTCGAGGCGAAGAACCGCGAGGGCGGGGGGCTGGAAGTGCTTGTGAAGTTGCCGGTGCGTTCGTAACCTTCGACGCTCTGGAGACGATAGGGGTCCTTCGACTCCGTTTCGCTTCCCACCCCATCGAACGCAAAAACGGCGTTCGCCGGGGTCCCCGGCTTCGCGAAACTGCGCTCAGGATGACAGAGCTACCGTTTCGCCTTTTATCCACTTCACCTTCTCACCTGACAGTTCCTTACAGAGAGACTTTTGAGGCCGGGTTACTTGTAGTGAGCGAACGAGAAATCGGTCCTCACACATAACCCACTTGTAAGGAGCACATGATGAGTATGAAGCGGATGCTGATGATGGCGGTGATGACGATGGCGCTGGCAGTGGCCGGCAATGCGCAGGGTGTGGCCCACGGGCGCACATTGCATAAGAACGCGCAGAGTGGCGTTACCAGTGCGCATGGAACAGTTGCGAAAGGGCCGAACGGTGGAGCGATCGCGCACGGACGTCGCACGAGCACCGATGGCCAAGGTTCAGTGACGACTGCGGGCGGCTCCGCGTGGCGCGGACCGAACGGTGCGAAGGGCGCACGCGGGGGCACGACGACGGTGAATGGCGATGGCAGCGCGACACACAAGAGCGGCTTCGCGGCGACGGGGAAGAACGGGTCCATTGAGAGCACGGGATCGTCGCAGCGCAGCGCTGACGGAGCGGTGAGCGGAGAGCGGCAGACCGACATCACTGCCAAGGATGGTGACACTTATCAAGGTGAGACGACCTGGACCAAGGGCCAGGGGTATCAGCACACGGGGACTTGCAAGGACGCGAGCGGCAACGTGATTAGTTGCCCGAAGAAGTAGCGTCCGGCAGAACCGCAGGCGCGGGTCCCGTCCGCCCATGGGGCCCGCGGCAGCGGAAGTATCGAATCAGGATAGTAGTTAGCCTGAGTAGCCGGAATTGGCTATTATCCGGAGCTTTCCTTGCAGTAGAATCCCTCCGATCCTCCCTCAATTTATTCAAAGGCCGGTTCATGGCTTCAGAGCGCGCACGTCAAATTCTGTACAGTGCGGCGGTCGCGATTTTCGTGTTCGCGAGCGTATGGGTAGGACTCACGCTGACCCGGGGAGAAGACAGAGTTGCGGCGATTTGGCTGTCGAATGGCGTGCTGGTGGTGCTGTTGCTCAGCAAAGGCAAGACGCCGACGCTGCCCCTGGTAATGATTGGTTTTCTCGCCAATCTGCTGGCGAACCGGGTGGCAGGGGACCAGTGGTTGCAGGCATCGTCGCTTGCCGCCATCAACGCGCTCGAGGTAGTGATTGCCTATGCGTTGTTGACGCGGCGTGGACGCGAAGTAGACCTGCGAGACCCGAGTGGATTGGGCCGCTTCGTTCTGTGGGGCGCGATCGTCGCGCCACTCATCTGTTCACTGCTCGGCACTACCGTGGTGGTGGCGTCGAGAGGCGGCGACTTCCAGGCCACTTTGCGGGTTTGGTTCCTAGCCGATGCGCTTGGGATGGCGGTCATCGCGCCAGTGCTCTTCGTTTTTCTCAAAGACCATGTGTTGACTGAATTGTTTGGCCGGGAGAAACTCGGCGGTACCGCGTTAATGCTGTTGCTGTTGGGACTCAGCCTGGCAGTGGTGTTTTCGCAGTCGAGATTGCCCCTCCTGTTCCTGGTTTTTCCCGTCCTGGTGCTGGCCGTGTTCAAGCGTGGGTTTGCCGGCGCAGCCCTGGCCGTAGTGACGATCGCGGCGATTGGAGTCATCGGCGCGGTGAAGGGCTTCGGGCCGATCACGATCGGGTCGGGGAATGCATTCACGGACCGGGTACTGTTGTTGCAGGCATATCTTGCATGCGTGGTGGCGACATCCTTTCCGCTGGCGGCGGTGTTGGGAGAGCGAGACCGGTTACACGAGCGGCTAACAGGATTGGTATATGTGGATTGGCTGACTGACTTGCCAAACCGCCGTCACTTCGACATGCGATTCAACAGCGAGTGGCGGCGCGCAATGCGGTCGCGAATGCCAATCTCGCTGATGATGATCGACGTTGACCAGTTCAAAGAATACAACGACGCTTATGGGCACATGGCGGGAGACCGATGCCTGGCCAAACTCGGGTCGGTGATGGCGGCCTCGGTGAAGCGATCGGCGGATTTCGTGGCGCGTTACGGCGGCGAAGAGTTCGTGGTAATTCTGCCGGAGACGACGGCAACGGGGGCGGGAATCGTAGCTGCCAATGTGATGGAGGCAGTGGCAGCCCTGGAGCTGCCGCACGCAGGGAGTCCACACAAGCAAGTGAGTGTGAGCGTGGGAATCGCCTATGCGCATCCGGACATAGGGGCGGAGCCGTCAGAACTGGTGCGCTCGGCGGATCGTGCGCTGTACACGGCGAAGCGTGATGGACGCAACTGCGTCCGAGTGGCACTCGAACAAACGACAAGTGCGTGATTGGCGTCGCAGGTTTGACGAGGACGCGGGGCTGAGCGACAATAAGAGAGTCGCGCGAGAGCGTGATCCTTCCTTTAAGAGTGGGCCTGTGGCGCAGCTGGGAGCGCGCTTCCATGGCATGGAAGAGGTCGTCGGTTCGATCCCGACCAGGTCCACCAATCATAAAATGCTTTATAATCAATAAGTTACGACATCGCGCCGTGTACAAAGTTGGCCGTGCAGAATGCTCGTTTAGGAGCATCTCTGGTGCAGGGGAAAGACGAAGGGCTTTACCTCTACACGCGGCACTCGGCGGACTGTCGCTACCTCGGAAATGGCATCGACTGCGAGTGGAACGTCTGCATGGTCGAACGAATGCGCTCGATCTGCTGGTTGACTTGGCTCCGTGGAACGGTTGATGAGCTCCGCGTAAGAATCCGCTGCATAGACATGCCCCCGCTCAAGATGAGGTGAACCGGACGAATCGAGAGCCCGGAACCCTTGTGGATGCCGAACGCCGAAGCGGCAGGTTGGAACTCGGAGAGCTGGCGCCACAGATAACGTCCGGTTAATCCCTTCCACGTTGACCTTCTAACAACTCCGGCGACAATCGGGACACGTGATTTGTGATTGCGGCAACGCAGGGAACTCCGTTTGTCTGGTGCGAGAGCAACTTCGAGCGCGGATGACACTACGAGCGGCGACGCTGTTTCGTTTGCGTTGGGAGATTTCCCGCGACTCCGGCCCAAACGGCGGACAACTTCCCCAGGACCGAGTGGCCCATTTACATGGCGCGCGCACGGCCTACTGGAACGCGGTCGAGGTATTCGAGTCGCATGTGAAGGAGCACCACTGTGTCGGATGCCCAGGTGAGGTTTAGCGGGACAAAAGCGTGACCAAGCGCAACTCACAACCTTTCCTGCGTGAGTTGTCTTGCAATTCAGCCGTGATGTCACAATCGAGAATGGGACGTCGGAAGATTCTGACAAGATACGCGCGATTCCACTCAGGAGATCGCCGTGTATCGTACCCTCCGTTCGCTCTGCATACTTGTTTTACTAAGTTGTCTCTCGATCGTCTCACGCCTGGTTGCGCAGGATGCGGCCGGTACCATCTTCGGAACCATCACTGATCTACAGGGCTCGGTCGTTCCGGATGCGCGTGTTCGCGTGACGAATGGCGCCACGGCGGTTTCAAAAGAGACAGTCACGGGCAAAGACGGTTCGTTTCGAGTACTCGACCTTCCTGTGGGCAAATACACGGTGACCGCCGAAAGCCCGGGCTTTGCTGTGACGCACTCCGAAGAGAAGCCGCTACAGATCAATCAGAACCTTCGGATCGACATTCGCTTGCAGGTCGGAACCGAAAAAACGGTCGTCGATGTGACCGGGGAGGCCGCCGGTGTCGAGACCGTAAACTCAACCCTCGGTCAATCGGTGACGAGCCGTCCCCTGGTGGATCTTCCGCTGAATGGTCGCGACGTTCTGCAGTTGGCGTTACTGCAGCCAGGAGTAACGGAGACCAACGAGGGTAACACTGGCGCCGGCAGTTATAGCATCGGCGGAGGGCGAAGTGATTCAGTCACGTTTCTACTCGACGGAGGCATTAACAACGATTTGTTGGGCAACGAAGTCGTGTTCAACCCCAACCCAGATGCAATCGCGGAGTTCAGAATCCTCCAGAACAACTACACGGCGGAATACGGGCGTAATGGCGGCGGCGTGATCAGCGTAGTCACGAAGTCAGGAGGCAACAACTTCCACGGAAGCGGCTTTGAGTTCCTGCGCAATGATGCGTTCAATGCGAACTCCTACTTCAACAAGCTGAACGACCTCCCGCGGAATGTGCTGAAGCGGAACCAGTACGGCGGCACAATCGGCGGTCCAATCATCAAGAACCGGTTGTTCTTCTTCGTGTCGTACCAGGGTCAAAGGCTCACCGCGACAGAAGACCCTTCCTTGTACGGGAATTCGACGACGACGACGGTATTTACGAATCCCGAGCTGCAGAATGGCGATTTTGGCGGAGACCCGAATGTCGCAAACTTCCTGAACGCGCACCCGTACTTTATCGCACCAGGACATACCGCAGCGGACGCTGTCATCGATCCTGCAAAGTTCGATCCCGTAGCACAGAAGTACATCGGACTTGGCCTGATTCCAAGCACTTCGACTGGCGAACTGAACGCCATCGGCAACCAGACAGACAATCGCAACGAACTGAGTGCGAAGATCGATTTTCAGCTCGATGAACAAGACAAGATTGGCGCAACGTTTGGTGGCAATCGCAATTCTGAGACGGATGACTTCCGATTCTCGAACGTCCCGGGATCTCCCGTATCCAATCACTACAGCCAGAATTTCCTGACACTCGCCTACACTCGGACCTTCTCAAATAGCATGCTGAACGAGTTCCGTTTCACCGCGCAACGTACGACCCACCTGCAGGATGCGCCCCTGGGAGCGAAACATACGCCCGCCGATGTTGGGGTCGGGATTCACTCTGACGATCCCACGGGCGTGACCGTGTTGGGGTTCGACAACGGCTTGACAATTGGGCCAAGCCTGTTCGGACCGACTAATTTCGCGAGCAACACTTTCTCGTATTCCGATAATTTCTCGTGGGTTCGAGGCAAGCACTCCTGGAAGTTCGGCGCGGGATTTACTCCGTACCAGAACAACACGCTGTACGACTTTTATGTAAACGGGTATTTCCAGTTCAACGGCACGGGCAGCGGGAATTCATTGGCTGACTTTTTGCTGGGAGTTCCGACGTATTACATCCAGTATCCCCAGGCCCCGTCGAACATCCGCAGCAAGAACACATTCTTGTATGCGCAGGACGAGTGGCATGTGTCGCGCAGGCTGGTGCTCAACCTGGGACTGCGGTATGAGTACAGCACACCGAAGATCGACACGGAGGGAAGAAGCTATTCAATTATTCCCGGACAACAGTCGACAGTGTTTCCGAATGCACCGAATAGCCTCGTTTTTCCCGGCGATAAGGGCACGCCTACAGGGGCCAACTTCCCGGACAAAAACGATTTCGGGCCGCGCTTAGGTTTCGCTTATGACGTTTTCGGAGACGGTAAAACTAGTTTACGTGGCGGCGTCGGGCTGTTTTACGACATCCTGAAGGGCGAAGACAATCTTCAATTCAACGGTCAGCCTCCGTTCTTTTCGTCCGCGGGTTTGCTGTTCCCCGACGCGACGGCCAACTCCAATTACGCTTTTCTGGCCGATCCGTACGGAAGCGCCGGGGTTACGGACCCGTTCCCCTCGAAACCCGTTGACCACAACCTCGATTTCGGCGCCGCAGGGTTCTTGCCGTTCAACAACGCGGGCTCGGCGTTCTTCGTCGATCCACATTTGCGCACGCCGTATACCTATCAGTACAACTTGAGTCTGGAGCGCGAAATTGCCAGGAACACCATCATGGATGTGTCCTACGTCGGAAGCGATTCCCATAAGCTGACATCGCTGGTCGACATCAATCCATTCGATTTATCGAATCACTCCGGTGTGCGTCTACTCAACGAATTGCCGGCGAACCAGTCCTGCGACGACGCCTTCGGAGGTTTCTGTTTCGCTTCGATGCCGGAGTTCAAGAACGCATCGAACGCCGTGTACAACGCACTGGAAGCGAGCGTGACGCGACAACCGACCCCGACCTGGAAGTTAGGTCAGACCTATTTCACGCTGGCGTACACGTATGCGCACAACATCGACAACGCCTCCGGTTTCCGGCAGGTGACCTCCCAAGTGCCGTACTACAACGGAAACCAGTTCCGTGCCAGCGCCGACCAGGACATTCACCACCGATTGACGTTCAGTGGCGGTTGGGACTTTGCGCTTGACCAATGGTGGCCTTCCGGATGGAAGCGCCTCACCCAAGGGTGGAGCGTGTTTCCAATCATGACCTGGAGAACAGGCTTTCCATATAGTGTCTTTGCCCGCTTCGACGACAGTTTCGACTATACCGTCCCGGGGCCATCTGGCGCCGGCGATCCCGCACTGGCTTATGCCAACGTTGTCGGATCCACGGGGACTCTCGATCCGCGGAAGTATTATTCCGGCCTTGGTGCCGGAGCATACTGGATCAATCCAAATTCGTTCAGCAACGCGAACGAATATGACTACGGTTCACCATATGGCGACTTCGCGCGTAATAGCCTCCGCGGTCCCCATGAAACGAACCTCGACTTCGAAGTCGCGAAGACCACGAAATTGACGGAATCGCTACGGATGCAACTCCGCGCCGAAATGTTCAACGTGTTCAACCATGCAGAGTTCAGGCTCCCAGATACGAACATAACCTCACCATCCTTCGGCCAAATTCTCGGTACGTACGATCCGCGAATCATCCAGTTTGCGGTTCGCTTCACGTTCTAAATTTCGGATTCAATGCGAGGTCTGAAGGGACGGCACACAATGCCGTCCCTTGTTTTGTCCCGGTACGAACTAACGAAACGCGTTGATCCCGTGACGAAAGTGTCGCTGAAACACATCGCGCTCGCCTGGGCTCAGCCGTTCGTCGCCGAGAGTAGCCATTTAGTCACAGCGTTAGAGCGTTTCGTCTAATCGCGGTGACAAAGCGCACGGGACGCCCGATCTGGAGCCTCTCGTGCAATGCCTCATGCGGCTACATGCCGATCAACGGATGGGAAAACAAATGAAGCAGATGAGGCAAGCGATAGCGAGGGCGCGCATAGGCAGTCCTTGGAAGAGTGTGAGCACGATCTTGATCATGCTCTGCCTGACGGTCGGAGCGATGGCACAGAGGATCACCGGCACATTGCGCGGTCAAGTAACCGATTCCGCCGGCAGCGTGGTGGTTGGTGCGAAGGTCACCGCCGCAAACCAAGACAGCGGGGTCACCGAGAAAACGGCAACCAACTCGGCCGGCACCTACATATTTCCGGAACTGTTGCCGGGACCGTATACCGTGACGGTGCAATCGGAGGGCTTCGCCACGAGCGCGGTCCGCGACGTGCGGGTCGCGACCAATGTGGTCAACGACCGGAACGTCTCATTGGCAGTCGGCGGGTCGACGACCACCATTGATGTAAACGCGGCTGCCGAGACGGTGGATCTCTCTTCGTCGACGGTTGCCACTACGTTTGATACGCGAGAAACTCTCGATATTCCCAGCGGATCCAACAGTCCGCTGCAATTGGCATTGTTTTCGGCGAACACTACGGCGCAACAAGGCGGCGTAACCGGCACTGGCGGATCCGTTTCCGGTACACGTCCACGGTCCAACTCCTTCAACATTGACGGCGTGGACGATAACAACGCGGGCACTTCCGGCCAGATCTCGAACGTCATTCAGGATGCAGTCGCCGAATTCAACCTGGTGACGAATCCGTTTTCCGCGGAGTACGGGCACGCGGGCGGCGGGCAATTCAACATCGTCACCAAGACAGGCACCAACAGTTGGCACGGGTCAGGGGAGTACTACCTGCAGAACCGCTTCCTGAATGCGCTCGACAATTTGACGAAAGATGCAATCGCGCAAGGCGCCATCGACCACACTCCCAGGCTTGACGTCAGCCGAGTAGGTGGGACGATAGGTGGCCCGATCATCAAGAACCGCTGGTTCATCTTCGGCGCCTATGAATACTTCGACCAGCGCGCGGACAGCCTCGGAGCCGACATAGAAACGCCTACGGCAGCAGGCATCAGCACTTTGCAGTCGCTGGCGGCAACTCCGTACATTGCGAACCTGATTGGCACGCTGCCTGCGGCGCAAACCGCAAACTCCGCGCCGCTTCTGGTGAACGGCGTCAGCATTCCCACCGGCTTGGTTCCCCAGGTGGCGCCCAATCCGTTTAAAGAACATGATTTTCAGATCAATAGCGACCTAAAAGAAGGTCGCCATGAACTGAGCGCGCGCTTCCTGTTCAACAAGCAAGACATCATAACCGCCGGTGCGATCAGTACGCCTGAATACAATCTGCCTACCACCCTCACAAATTACAAAGCGGCCTTGATTGACACCTGGTCGATCTCCAACACGCTGGTCAACGACCTGCGGATCTCGTACTCCCATTCTCTGCAGAGCCTCGCGGTTCCAGAGCCCTTCAGCAACAACCCACTCATTTTCCTGGCCGACATGAATGGCATCACCTTCGGGGCCAATGATCCGCAGAGGATCTTGCAGGATGTGTACCAGGTCATCGATACGCAAACCAAGATTTTCGGCCGGCACACATTGAAGTATGGCGGTGAATATCGTCATTACATCGCGCCGGCATTTTTCCTGCAAAGATCCAACGGGAACTACTTCTATCTTTCGACACAGACGTTTATCAACGACGGCGTGCCGGAGATCCAAATGCTCCGCGGCGCCGGAGACCCGGTGTTTCCGGAAACGCAGAGTGCCGTCGGGGCATTCCTGCAGGATGACTTCAAGGTGAGCAATCGGCTGACCCTGAACCTCGGTCTTCGATATGAGTTCACCAACAATCCCTCTGGCGCAGAACGTCAGGCGAAGAACGCAATTTCAAATGTTCCCGGAGTGATCGACTTTCACGCACCGAACACCGCGAAGCTGGATTTCGAACCGCGAATCGGATTTGCGTGGGACCCCACCGGAACCGGCAAGACCTCGGTTCGTGGCGGAATCGGATTGGGATATTCGCCTCCGGTTAACAACTTCAACCAGAATGCCCAGCCGCCGCAGGTACAGACGGTCCTCAACCTGGGAACAGCGTGCTTCGGCGGCCTGACCACTGCTCCTGCATGGTGCGCTTCAGGAGACCACTTCTTTGCGCAGGGAGCACTGCCGTCAACCTATACGCTCGCGCCCGGTCCCGACATACCGCGGGCACTCACGGCTTCCATCATGCCAGACACGATTGATGCTCGCATCGTGAACTGGAGCCTCGGCATTCAGCGCGAGGTTTACGCTGGTGGCGTTTTGGATGTGCGCTACGTTGGTTCGCGGAGTTTCCATCTGCCGACCCAGATCCGACTGAACAGCATTAGTGCTTTCGATGCCGGTCTGACTGCGTTGCCGACCTACTTCAGCAACTCCGAAGTCCCGTCGGCCGTTCCGAACCCTGCATCCACGCAAGCGGATTTCAAAACCTTCCTTGCAAACCAGGGGTTCGCGCCGTATTCACAGTACGGATTCGTCAACGTGCTGACCGAGATCGGGCCGTTTGGTGCGAGCGTCTACCACGGCGCTTCTGTGTCGTTCACACAAAGTCTGCGCCACGGCTTGACGATGCGTGCGAATTACACCTGGTCGCATAACATCGACAACGCAACGAACGAACTGAACTCGAGCTCGGTGAATCCGCGCCGTGCTGAAGATAGCTACGACCTCGATGCGGAACGGGGAAATTCAGTGCTGGATGTACGGCATAAGTTCGCCGTAGCCTGGACCTATCACACCCCGAACCTGACAAGCGGTAGCCGTTTGCTGAGAGCGCTGGCGAACGGGTACGAAATCAACGGCGACTTCATCGCCCAGACCGGTCAGCCGGTTACGATTCTGTCTCCTTACGATGCGAATGCAAACGGCGACACCGCTGGCGAGCGCGCGATCTTCAATCCCCACGGTTCCCAGAACCTCTCTACCGATGTGAACTTCGTTTGTAACGACGGAAGCGGTGGCGCGACCAGAATCGTGAATCCGCAAGATGCCGCGGCAACGCCGTGTTCGCCTTCGAACGTGGTGGGCTACGTCAGCATGAATTCAGGCGCTGCTTTCGTTGCCAGTCAACTTGGTGCGCGTTCGAATCTCGGCCGTGACACGGTGTACTCGCCGGGATTCGGAGTATGGAACGCGTCGCTCGGGAAGAGTTTCCGGGTGACGGAAGGGAAGTCGTTCCTGGCGCGCGTAGAAGTTTACGACGTATTCAATCATCGCAACTTTACGGTGGCCGGTCCGGTTACGGTGTTCGGAACCGCAACTGGACTCCAAGCGTTCAACCTTGGCTATGTGCAAACGGGGAGCAGCCAGTTCCTGGATTCCAAGCAGTTTACCGGCGGCGCCCGTGCTTTGCAGTTGGTCTTCAAGTTCATCTTCTGAGCGGTCGTAATCGCTCAGAAGCTTCTGGGGAGGACCTATCTCCTCCCCACTTTTCTTTTCTGCCCCGTTTCCGCTCCTGTCCGTCACGTCTGCCTAACCACAGTGTTTTTCTCGTGCCATGCTTCCCTGATTGGGAGGCACCTATGAATTGCGAGCGGCCGGGTCTGCGGTATCTTGCCGTGATCGTTGTGTTATGTGTGCGTTTGTTCGCAGTGCCTCAAGCAGTTGGCGCAGACATCGATTCGCTACAAGCGAAGGTCAAGAACAATCCCACAGACCCAAATGCGTGGGTGGAACTTGGCAATTCCTACCACCAGGGCGGAAAGGACCGCGAGGCGATCACGGCCTACAGCAATGCACTCGAGCACGGGTACGATGCGATCCTCGGGAAATACAATCTCGCCGTCGCCTACGCCGGAGCGGGAGAAAAAGACAAGGCCATAGAGCTTTTGCAAACGATTGTGGCGGCCGGTCTGGCTGCACCCATCGGACGGGATCCCGATTTCGCCAAGCTCGTTGGCGACAGCCGTTTCGACGCGTTAGCCCAACGTGAACAGGCTCTTATCGAGCCGTGCATGGACGCGACGGCACATCCTGAGTACCGTCAGTTGGATTTCTGGCTTGGTGAGTGGGAAGTGTTTGGCGGAAGCCAGAAAGTCGGAGACAGCAAAATCGAGTTGATTCTCAAGAATTGCGTCGTACTCGAAAATTGGACTGACACCACCGGCGGTCAAGGGAAGAGCTTTAACAAATACGACCCGGCAAGGAAGGCGTGGGAGCAGTTCTGGGTGGAAGATAACGGCTCAACCAACTACTTCATCGGCACCCTCCGTGAGGGCGAGATGCGCTACGAACTGGTGAAACCCCGCAAAGATGGTGGAAAGTTGATGAGACACCTGACCTTTTCGAAGTTTCCGGACGGGAGCGTGCGGCAATTCTCGCAGTCATCAACCGATGACGGGAAAAGCTGGTCGGTTGAGTACGACTTTATCTACCGCAAGAAGGCCCATTAGGTCTGCTGTTCATGATGGGGAAAGGCCACCGGTTTAGTCCCTTCATTCTCACTTCCGTTCGGAAAGTCCGCTCTGTCCCGTTCACAGGCCATTCCGTCACGGAATGGTTGGAATGGAACCCGGATTCTTTTAAACGGTTTCCGAAACCTGCTATCGTTCGCATCAAGTGCGGCGAGATTCGAGTCTCTGTGCCGTTCCTTGGGGGATAAATCGTGAGCCCTGCGCCCATTCGGGTGATCACCGTGGACGACGAACCCTTCGCGCTGCAACGGATTTCTCGTCTGGTGCGGGAGGAGCCCTCCTTGTCGCTGGTTGCTGAGTGTTCGTCGGCCGCAAGCGCCATCGAGAGTATTTGCGAGCTTCGTCCGCAGGTTGTGTTTCTCGATGTGCAGATGCCCGAAGTGGATGGCTTCGGAGTGCTCGATGCCTTCCAGGGTCCTACGCTTCCCTGGGTGGTATTTACGACGGCGTACGAGGAGTACGCTGTCCGCGCGTTCGAGGCGAGCGCGGTGGATTACCTGCTGAAACCGATCAGCCAGGAACGTTTTTCGGCGGCCGTCGGGAAACTCAAGACCGCAGCCAATTCCGTAGGCACGTCCAATGCCCGGTCGGGTCTGGACGCTTCGCGTTACGAGCGGATCCTGATCAAGACGGATGGAAAGTTTGTGATGCTGGATCCGGGGCAAGTAGAACGAATTTCTGCGGCCGGAAATTATGCCATCGTGTATGCCGCCGGGAAGTCTTACATCATTCGCGAAACCATGACGCGGATCCAATGTCGCGTTGACCCGCGTCGGTTCTTTCGAGTCAATCGGTCTGAGATTGTGAATCTCTCGTTCGTTCAGGAATTAGAACCGACGTGCCATGGAGAGTATTCGATCACCACGATTTTCGGCACGAAAGTCACTCTCACAAGGACCTACCGCGATGCGTTGCAACGCATGCTTTCCATGACTCGTTCGGGAACCAGGGTGTAGCCCTTGCAAACCGTCCGCCTGAAGGATTGGCGTCTGTGGGCAGTGAGCTTCACGGCGTGGACAGCATTTTCTCTCCTCTACGGCGGGTCGAACTATGCCTGGCACTTCGCAGCCGGGCATCCGACCTCGCTACGGGAGATCGAACTTCTTCATCTGTTGAATTGCTGGATTGACGCGTTTCTTACGCCATTCGTTTTCGTCGCCTCCAGCCGGATTGTGCTGCAGAAATCCAATTGGCTTCGATTCGTGGGTATCCACGCGGCTGGAATGGTGCTATTCACTGCCGCTCATACCGTGCTTCGCATGGCGCTCTATCCTGTGCGTAATCAGTTCACGGGTGAAATTGCGTCGGCGAGCTTGGATCTGGCCTGGCGAATGTTCTTATACAGCCTCCACAGTGAGGGCGTTACGGCCTATCTCTCGGTGGTCGTCCTGGCGCAACTCATGTGGTCCAAGAGCGAGGCCCAGCGTAGAGCGCTTGCTGAAGAGCAAATGCGTCGGGCGGCCGCGGAAGCCCGGATCGAGATGCTCCGGTTGCAACTGCAGCCGCATTTCCTCTTCAACTGCTTGAATACGGCCGCCGAGTTGATTCACGCCGATCCCGATGCGGCCGAGAGAATGCTGTTTAGCATCGCGGACCTCCTTCGCGAAATTATTGGTGGAATGCGAAGCAATACGCACACGCTCGCCGAAGAGCTTGAATTTACGAAAACATTCTTCTCGATCGAGCAGCTCCGGTTTCCGTCGCGTTTGCAATTGACCATCGACGTCCAAGACTCGCTCTATTGCTGCATGGTGCCGACCATGCTGCTGCAGCCGCTCGTAGAAAATTCGGTCAAGCATGGCATGTCACAGACTTCCAATGGACTCGTCGTCGCAATCGATGCATTAGCCAGAGATGGGAACCTGGAGCTTTGGGTAAGGGACAACGGCAGAGGGTTGCCGGCCAAAACGAATGGCAAGAACGGCGGCACCGGCCTGCGAAACACTCGCGAGCGGCTCGACCATCTCTACAAAGGATCGCACATGTTGGCGATCTCGCCCGCCAAAGGCGGGGGGACGGTTGTGCATATCGTCCTCCCGCGCTGTGAAGAGCAGGATAATCAGGCGCTCAACCTGGTGAGCGCCTCAGAACAAGTCGACGCGGATGATTTCTGAGTTCGCCTTTTACGTCTCTACTTCGCGTTTGGTTCAGGCTTCCAACCTGGGCCACGAAGCGGTTTGCCTGCAATCACTCCGGTCACCTTTCCATCTGCGAACTCGAGTTGGCCGTTGACGAGAACGTACTTCACTCCCACCGACGGTTTCACTGAGTCTTCATAGGTAGCTTTGTCGAGGATGGTCGCTGGATCGAAGATCGTGACATCCGCGAAGAAGCCTTCTTTGATCAGTCCGCGATAATGCAATCCTTCACGCTGCGCCGGCATCGAGGTAATCTTTCGAATCGCTTGCTCCATGCTCATAAGGTGAAGGTCGCGAACGTAATGACCGAGGAAGCGCGGCATCGAACCGAATGCGCGCGGATGCTGATGCGGATCAAACAGGGGACCGTCGAGTGAAAGTTCGCCCGCATCCAGACCAATGCTCGTCCATGGCTGCTTGAGTCCGTATTGAAGATCTTTTTCGTTGGCGATGAAGTAGAGTGCCCCCGTTTGCGCCTTGTCGGCGATCACGAGATCCATCAGCGCATCGAGTGGTTTCTTCTTCTGGATCCCTGCGATCTGCGCGATCGTTTTTCCGTCGATGTCTTTCAGGTCTTTGTTCGTGATTCCCGTGACGAGTACGCCCTTGGCGCCGCCGCTGTCGAAATACAGATTCTCCCAATCGGGATGATCACCGGCTTCAATCTCTCGAGTGATGCGCGCACGCACCGCAGGGTCATGCAGGCGCTCGAGCAGCTTTTGCATTCCTCCATCCGCAACCCAAGGCGGCAGCGCTGAGGCGAGTGCCGTGCCTCCGGCGACGTAGGGATACATATCCGCGCGCACATCCTGACCCGCGTCGCGTGCGGTCTGGATCATGTCCACGATCTTTGGCATGGTGCCCCAGCGCGGTGCGCCGACCACTTTCAAATGGAAGATTTCGACCGGCACATTGGCTTCGCGTCCGATGCGCAGAGCTTCCTCGATCGCTTTGATTTCGGAGCTGCCTTCACTGCGCATGTGCGATGCGTAGATACCGCCATACTGCGACACCACCTTCGACAGTTCGATCAGTTCGTCGGTCTTGGCGTAGTGGCCGGGAGGGTAAATCAGCGCCGTCGACATACCGAATGCGCCTTGCTGCATTGCGGTCGCTACCAACTGCTTCATTGCTTCCAATTCCTGCGCAGTCGGAACGCGGTCATCTTCTCCAATCACTGCCTCGCGCACCTGTGCCGCGCCAACGTATGTGCCGATATTGATCGGCGTGCCGGATTTCTCCAGGTGAGCGAAGTACCCGTCCAGGTCGGTCCAATCGATTTTGAAATGAAGTTGATCTTCCAACGGTTTCAGTGGCGCCAGCGTACGTTCATTCTGCGGGGCGATGGATTGTCCTTCGCCCGTGATCTCAGTCGTGATGCCCTGTGAGAGTTTGCTGAAAGAGCGATTGTCGATGACGAGTTGAAACTCCGACTGCCCCAGCATGTCGATGAATCCCGGTGCCACGACGAGGCCGGTCGCATCGATCGTGCGCTTTGCCGTCGCGTTTCCAAGTTTCCCGAGAGCGACGATGCGGTCGCCTTTGATCGCCACGTCTTGAGCGATCCATGGGTTGCCGCTGCCATCGATCACATGCCCGCCACGAATCAGAACGTCGTACTCAGCGGATGCACCAGAGGACGCAGCTTGCGCCCCGCTTCCAGCGGAGGCGTATGCAGCGGATGCGATCTCGCCCAGCGCGCCACCTACGATCTTCTGTGCCTGCTCGGAATCCATCGGCACAGAAACGTTGTTCGCGTAAATCGCAAACGCTAGTTCATCGCCGCCACTGGTTTCCATGTAGCCGGCGAGCCCTTTACCAGTGACCAGAAGATTCTTGTTCAGCGCATCCGATACGAAGTACGTGCCGGTCTTCGCGAAAACGTGTCCGGCTGCGGGAGAATCAGTTTCAATCTTCGCGAGGGTCCCGTCGCGGCCAAGAATCGGCAACCCGCGCCGGAACAGCGCGGCATCTTTGCTGCTTGCCATATGGACGAGATACTTCACGACGAAGTCAGGCGTGAAAAATGCGTTTCCGCCAGCGCCATCGCTCTGCGAGGCCGCGGTAAGGTCGAGCCCGACCTTCGACAGAAAATCGTGCTCAACATCAAAGCCAGCTTGATCGATGTCCTTGGTGGCGTGACCAGCGAGTGCGCCAAGCAGATACGGCGTCATGCTCGCGTGCAGATTCTGGCTGACCTTCAGCGTGATCTTCACTTCTTCACTCAGCGGAGGCGACACGTGTTCGGCAAGTAGGTTCTCTGGCTTGTAAGACGGTTCGAGCGCTTTGAAATCGGCATCATTGTTGGCAGGAATTTCTACTTCGATCTTCTGCGAGCGGAGTGCCTCGCTCAGAACCACTTGGGCGTAACGCGCGGGATCCGGCACCGGATACGAAACCATCCCTACCGGTTTGCCCAATGGCAGGCTCCCCGTTGCCGTGACGACTTGCGAACCATTCGGCCCAGGCTGCGGATCGGAGTAATCGAACTCGAGTTTGGAACCGGTCTTGCCCGTCGTGACCTTGTTCACGAACCGCACATAGGAAGTTTCTGGCGCAATTTTCAGTTGCGCGGGTGCGCCTTCGGTCGCTCCAGGAGTGGCGATCACATCAATCAGGTTGTCGTTCACAACGATCGGAGACATCACAACGCCGGTGCCCAGTTCGCGCGTCCCCTGCGGAAACAGCCGCGCGTCAATCAGCACCCGGCCCTTCACGCGCTTCACGCCTTTGCTCGCAATCTGCTGCGCAAATTCGCGGATCACCAGCAGCGGATCCGAGCCGACGCCACGGCTATCGACGCCGCCATAACTGTGGTCTTCATTTTCGAAACCGAGCGTTCCATCTGGTTGAATGCGTCCAGACAAGTTGGGATCGCCACTCGCGACCAGCACGATGTCGCCCTCGAGCGTGCCATTCGATTTGAGCGTGCCGGTGTGGTAAATCCGCGTATGGAAGCGATAGTCCGCACCGAGCGTCTCGAGTGCTGTGCCCTCGGTAAACAGCTTCGTGGTCGAGCCCGGCACCATGAGCTTCTGAGCGTTCAGTTCATAAACCACTTTGCCGCTCTTCAGTGAATAGAACTGCATGCCAAATGTGGCATGCGCAAACTCCGGGCGCGTCATGATCTCTTCAACGCGCTGTGCGAGATCGGAGGGAGCCTGCGCGCTGACCCACGTGGTCGCCAAGAAGAAGGCCGGTAGCAATATCCTGAAACGCTTCATGAAATACCTCGAAGAGTTATGTTCAACCCAATTCAAATTTCTTAGAAAAGCGAACCTCTGTTACCCTGTGCGTCACTTCGCAAACAACGTTCGTCATTCGAAGGACAATTTCTTGCCGCTGCTGCGCACCCTGACTCTTCGTGACGTCGTACTGCTCATCGTTGGCACCGTGATTGGCTCCGGCATTTTTCTTGTTCCCGGCCCGGTGCTTCGCAACGTGCACAACCGCGTGGACCTCGCACTCGCAGTTTGGCTCCTCGGCGGACTTCTCTCGCTGATGGGCGCGCTCACCTACGGCGAACTCGGCGCGATGAAGCCCCAAGCCGGCGGACTCTACGTTTACCTTCGCGATTGCTTTGGCCGCCCGCTCGCATTTCTGTACGGCTGGGCGTTGTTCTTCATGATGAGCAGTGGTTCGGTCGCGACCCTGGCGGTCGCCTTCAGTACATATCTGCGACAGATCGTGCCGCTGAACGATATCGAAGCGAAAATCGTCGCTTCCGCGATGATCGTGGTCGTCGGCGTAATTAATGTGATCGGGACGCGCAAGAGTGCGAATGTGCAGAACGTCGCAACCGCGCTGAAAGTTGCGGCCATTCTCGCAATGACCGTTGTGCTCTTCGCGCTTGGAGGTCACAGTTCCGCCACCGTGACGGCCACCACCACCCAAACCGGGACGCTCTACAGCGGCTTCGGCCTCGCCATGATCAGCGTGCTCTGGGCGTATGAAGGTTGGCAGTACTGCACCTTCAGTGCGGGAGAGATCGCGGATCCGCAAAAGACGTTCCCGCGCGCACTGCTTGTCGGAAGCCTTGTGTTGGTGAGTGTCTATGTTCTCGCTAACCTTGGGTATCTCGCGGCGCTGGGCGCAGGCGGGGCGGCTGCCTCGAACCGTGTAGCTTCCGATGCGATTGGCGCTGTGCTTGGACCGGGTTTCGCCAAACTGATTTCGCTCGCGATCCTGGTTTCCATGTTCAGCGCGGCGAACGGCTTGATCCTCACCAGTCCACGCGTCTATTACGCCATGGCGCAGGACGGCGTCTTCTTCCGCAAACTGGCCGAAGTGCATCCTCGCTACCAAACGCCGGCCTTTGCAGTCATCGCCGGTTGCGCCTGGTCGATCGTGTTGGCTGTCTCCGGAACGTTCGAACAATTGCTCACCTATGTCATCTTCACGGGTTGGATCTTTTACGCATTCGGCGCACTCGCCGTGTTCGTCTACCGTCGGCGCGAGCCCGATGCCGAGCGGCCCTATCGCGTTCCGGGATATCCCGTTACTCCCATCCTCTTCGTGCTTGCAGCGACTGCGCTCGTGGTCAACACCGTCATCGCGCAACCTGCGCGTGCGGCTGTCGGCTTGGGTCTGGTGCTCGCGGGCGCTCCGGTTTACTTCATCTGGAACGCACGCTCCAAACGCCAAGCCAAAGACTGACTACTACACGCTATTCGGAAGAGCACCGACAGGAACCTCCGATGTCGCCCGCCATTCCTGCTCCCGGACGGTCAGTCGCTTTACGCGATCTTCATTCACTTCGTATCCGAGCCCCGGCGTTTTTGGCACCGGAATGGTGCCGTTGCTGCGCACCTCAATCTCCGGTTCGATGATGTCTTCTTCCCAGTAACGGCGGCTCGCGGAGACATCGCCGGGTAGCACGAATCCAGGAAGGGCACTCATTGCAACGTTGTGTGCGCGCCCTACGCCGGACTCCAGCATCCCGCCGCACCACACGGGAACGTTGCGGTGCAGGCAGACGTCGTGAATGTGCCGTGCTTCGCTGTGACCGCCAACTCTTCCCAGCTTGATGTTGATGATCCCGCAGGCATGCATTTCAATCGCTGCCCGCGCATGGCCTGCGTTGTGGATACATTCGTCGAGACAAATCGGAGTTTTCAATTGCTTCTGCAAAAGTGAGTGAAGGTAGATGTCGTCCCAGTTCAACGGCTGCTCGATCATCATGAGATCGAACGCGTCGAGTTCCTTCAGGAGCGGCGCATCTTCCAGCCGATACGCAGAATTTGCATCCACCATGAGTGGGATCGTTGGATACTTTTCGCGCACCTGGCGCACAACTTGGAGATCCATGCCCGGTTTGATCTTCAGCTTGATGCGGCGGTATCCAGCCTCAAGCTCTTGCTGAATCTTCTCGAGAAGGACCGATGTGTCTGCCTGGATTCCCAGCGACACGCCAGACGCGATCTCCTCGCGCTGACCGCCGAGCAGCTTGCTGAGCGGCTGTTGTTTTGCGATGGCCTCAATTACCCAGAGCGCATTCTCGAAGCCGGCCCGAGCCATTTCATTTCCACGAATGCCTTGCATTAGCAGCGTGGCGTCAGCGGCTCGCTCCACGCTCTTGCCGAGTACCATTGGCACAATGAAATCCTGAAATACATGCCAAGCGCTGTCAGTGGTTTCAGCGTTGTAAAACGGCCCTTCGGGCGTCGTGATTTCGGCCCACCCCGTTGCGCCTTCCGAGCGCACTTCCACGAGCAGCACGCGCCGGTTCACCGTGGTTCCAAAGCTCGTCTCAAAAGGCGACCGCAACTTCATTTGCAGTTCCCGCAAAGCTACAAAATCAATACGCATAATTTTTTTCCAAAATGAAATAGCCGTTGTTTTCGTCGGTTGTAAATGCAGTCACTGTGTACTGTTGCTCAAATGCATCCTGGCATTGCCGACGTACACCCAATTGAATTTCCGCGGCTTTCGAAGGATCCGCATGGCGAAGTTCGTTCATGTTTTTCGGGACAGAAATCTTGCGTTGGTTGTCGCCAGGCTCATGTGCTTTACCGGCAATATGAGCCCGCACCCGCCCTGAATCCAGGTGCCACGCGGCAACCAGACGGTCCGTCGGCAAATTGGAATGCAGAGGACTGGATGACACTCCGTAAAAATTCGGAAGATACCGGCGCACCACCGCTCCCAACCTGCGGATATTGAAATTTGCATTTCGTGTTTGCAGCGGGTCAAACGTCCACTCGATCAGCTTGATCCCCCGCGACAGAGCTTCCTCACGCTGCTTCAGCTTCAGCATCTGACCGATGCCACGCTCCTGGTAGGCGGAGATCACGGCAGCCATGTGCGAATGCAAGTGGACATGACCGTCGCGAATAGCAGGGAACGCCAACGCAAAGCCGATCATGCGTTGCCCGTCGAAAGCGCCGAAGACCTGGCCTCCGGTCTCGTGTGCCACCGCCATGATGTGGTGCGACACCGCCTCACTTGCATCGAAGTTCCAGACTTCCGTTTCCACCTCCACGCACGCCCGAAATTCTTCCGGAGTGGCGCAGGGCCGTATCACCACGCTGGCAGCCGTCGCTGCATCGCCTGGGCTGGACTGTGAGGATTGCATCTGCTGATTCACTCAATCTCCACGAGGATTATTCCTGGTAGAAGCGCGATCCGTGCGACTGCTCTTCTGCGACCTTGGTCATCACTTCCAGAGTTTTGGCCCGCTGCGCTTGTGCAATCGCCACCAGGAACACATTCAGCAGGCACATTGGCGCGGAGTAGGAGACACCGAAGGAATTCGAATCGATGCCGGCAAGGAAGAACTCATCCGCAAACCTTGCAACCGGCGAGATGTAGGTATCGGTAATCCCGATGCAGTAGGCCCCCGCATTGCGCGCCTGCTGGATCGCCTCAATCGTCATCCTGAGGCCGCGCCGGAAGCTGATCGCGAGCAGCACATCACTCTTGCCGAGGCTGCGCACGGCGTGTACTGCAACGCCCGGCGAGGTAGCCGCATAGGCAGGCAGCCCGATCACGTTGAAGTGATATTCCGTGTACGAGACGAGGGAAGTCGCCGCATCACCGCCAACCACCAGGATTCGTCGCGCTCGCCACATCCTGCGTGCCGCAGTTCCGAGCTTCTCCAGGTCGAGTCCGTTGTAGAGCGCTCGAATGTTTTTGAGTTCCTGGTCGAGGCAGGCCCGCATCACCGAGACCACATCGGAATCCGTCGACGCGCTCGCCTCCAGCGTGTCCAGCGAGGTCGCCCTCACCACCGACAACTCATGCAAGTAGTGCTGAAACTCTTTGTAGCTCTCGAATCCAAGGTTCTGCGCGATGCGCACCATCGTCGCTGGATCCGTCCCGAGCTTGTCCGCCATGTCGCGGACGCTGAGCAAAACGAACCGCCGCGGGTCTTCGAACGCGGGGCGCACAATCTCGCGGCGGCGCGGGCTCAATTGAGCAATCCGCTCCGCCTGGCTCATTAACCGCCACTTGCCTTTTGCCGGTGCCTTCCCATCTCGCATCTGCATTTGTGGTCGCGCTCGGCTTGCAACGTATCATATGTTTCATTTGATTTTCCAGATGAAAAATATCTAAAAATGCGGCTTGACAGCGATTACCCGCGAGTTCTACAGTTCTGCCACTTGAAACGTTTAGACTCCAAGAAACGTTTATTTCACATGTCGTTCGGGTTTGTTTTCGTCAAATAGAGACTGGGGCTGGCGTTAAAGCCGGTGAAATGGGGGAGAGACCATGACGCTCTTCGGGCAACGTATGGTGCTGCATATCGCTTGTGTGTCGTTGGTACTCATCGGGCTCGTGAACACAGTTCCGGCCCAAACCGCTTCCACAGGCGCCATCGCCGGTACGGTGACGGATCCGGCTGGAGCCGTCATCCCGAACGCCACGGTCACGGCGACCGACGCCCGCACGGGCGAAACTCGCACCACTACAACCTCCAACACCGGCGCCTACGTGGTTTCCCTCCTTAATCCCGGCACGTATGTGTTGGCGGTCACTAAGACCGGCTTCAAGCGCGCGGAGCGGCCCGACATCACCGTCCATATCACGGAGACCGTCGCTGACAACGTCCAGATGGCAGTTGGGTCGCAGAATGAAACCGTTTCCGTGAACGATATGGGCGAACTGCTGAAGACCGAAGATAGCTCTCTTGGTAACGTCGTGGATCAGCGTCAAGTCGCGAACCTGCCCTTGGTCACGCGCAACTATCAGCAAATCCTCGGCCTATCACCGGGCGTCTCGGCTGAGATTTTCAATGCCGGCGAGATCGGTCGCGGCGGCGTGGATGGTGCTCTCGTGACCGGCGGCGCCAGTTATTCCGACAACAATTTTCAGATGAATGGCGTCAACGTCAACGACCTCCAGGGGAGCGGTCACTTCAGCGGTGGCGTGTCCGCTCCGAACCCTGACACCATCGAGGAATTCAAGGTCCAGACTGGCCAATACGACGCTTCGTTCGGACGGAACGCGGGCGCCAACGTGAACGTGCTGACGAAGTCCGGCACCAATCGCTGGCATGGCAGTGGTTGGGAGTTCTTCCGCAACGAGGCCATGAATGCCAATGATTACTTCCGCAAACAGACCGACCAGCCTCGTGCCGAGCTGCGGCAAAACCAGTTCGGTTTCACGTTTGGCGGCCCTATCGTCAGGGACAAACTTCTTTTCTTCACGTCCTATCAGGGAACGCGCCAGAACAACGGCATCGATCCGAGCTGTTCGAGCAGCGTAACGCTGCCTGTGTTGACCGATGATCGCTCCAATGCAGGGTTGGCAGCAGCCGTTGGAGCGACGACAGCGTTCGGCGGTATGGACCCGTATACCGGAAATCCAGTAACTGCGGCGAACATCAGTCCGCAGGCCGCGGCGCTCTTCAATGCGAAGCTTTCGAATGGGCAATACCTGATTCCCAACCCGCAGGTCATCAAAACCGATCCTGCGACTGGCTTGCCCGAAGGCTTTTCCACGTATAGCGTGGCGTGTCCCTATCACGAAGACCAGTTCATGGTGAACCTCGACTGGCTGCAGAACTCCAAGAGCACGTTCCAGGAACGCTTCTTCTACGCGGACAGTGAAGCGACATCCACGTTGCCGCAAACCCAGACAGTTGGCGATCAAGTTCCCGGTTCTCCCTCGAAGAACCCGCAGAACTTCCGCGATTTCTCGCTCAGCCATACCTATGTGTTCACCTCGGCACTGGTGAACCAGGCACAAATTGGATTCACCCGCAACCTGGCCGGCACCAACCAGTCGTTCCCGCTGAAATATTCCGACATTGGTGTGACTGCACCCGGATTTGACGATGCACGTGCAAACATCTCGGTGCTCGGCGGCTTCGATGAAGGCGGCAACGGCCAGACGACCGTCATCGCTCAGAACAACTACATCTTCCAGGACACGCTCTCCTGGTTCCACGGACGTCACTCGTTCCGCTTCGGCGGGAACATCACGCGTTCACAGGACAATATCTCCGAGTTCGCGTTTGCCGGCTATACGATCTTCCTCGACTATCCGGGCTTGATGATTGGCGACGGTCCCTTCAATCCTTACCAGTCTGTCGACCTCGCGGGCATCACCCAGCGCGGCTACCGCGTGTGGGACGGGTCGCTCTACGCGCAGGACGATTTCAAAGTTACCCAGAGACTCACCCTCAATCTGGGCTTCCGCTATGAGCGACTCGGTGATGTCGGAGAGAACGCGGGCAGAAATGCCAACGTGAATCCTTCGCTGGTGAATCCGAATCCAGGAGCCGCTGGAAGTCTCGAAGGCATCATTGTTGCCAGCAACTTTTCGGGGCAGATTCCCGACGGAGTCACTCGCGCCAGCAACGATCTCGCGATCAACGGTGACGGGCAGAACACGTGGAACCCACGCATCGGTTTCGCATGGATGTTGCCCGGCTCAGATCGCTTCGTTTTACGCGGTGGTTACGGCCTTTACCGCCAGCGAATTACCGGCCAACCCTACTTCCAGCTCGAGACCAACCAGCCGTGGGGACAGTATCGAGCTGCCGTAGGGACTGCAGGCTTCGCCAATCCGTTCGGCCCCGATCCCGGAGCATTCCCGCAGTTCTTCCCGTACTCAGCTCCCGTGGAATACCTTCCCGGACAATTTGCTGCCACTACCACGCTCTCTCCGTTTGCCTTGGCGCAGAACCTCCGCCCGCCGCTGTTCCAGCAATACGGACTGAATTTGCAGGCGCAGATCACCAAGTCAACGGTGGTACAGGTGGGCTACGCCGGCTCGCACGGCACGCACATGCTCCTCTACAACAACCTGAACCAGGCATCGGCGGCGAGTGCCGACAATCCGGTGCGCGGTCAGACCGACACTACCTTAGGCAACTTCTACGCCCGGATTCCCTATGAAGGCTTCGGTGCCCTCTACTACGACCAGAGCACCGGCTACTCGTGGTACAACGCGCTGCAGGTCAGCGTGGAACATCGATTGAGCCACGGATTGCAGTTCCTGGCCTCATATACCTATGCCAAAGACCTCACCAGCGTGTGGGGCGCCACGACCGGCGCGAACGGCGGAACACAGGTTGGCGATAACTTCAACCCGAACCGCGACCACGGTCCGGACATCTTTATTCGTCCCCACCGTTTTGTGCTCTCGTACGTTTACGAAATTCCCGGGTTCCACGACCATGGCTGGGCGAGCGCGCTGCTGTCAGACTGGAAAGTTGCCGGCGTGACGACGCTTCAATCCGGACATCTCCTGCCGGCGCTCGACGTGAATCCAACGAACGTCTACACCCAGGGTTATAACTACGACTTCGCGACCATGACACCCGGGTGTTCGCTGAGCAAAGGCGGTTCTGTTACTGGTCGCCTGAACGGATGGATCGACACAACCTGCTTCACTTCCGCTCCTCCCGCATCGGCGGATGGCGGCACGGGTTTCGGAAACACTTCGCTGGGACTGTTCAAGGGCCCGGCGCAAGCGAGCTCGGACCTCTCGTTGATCAAGGTCTTCCCAGTACGTCGGTTGAGTGAAGCTGCCAATTTCGAGTTCCGCGCGGAAGCCTTCAACGTTTTCAACCAGGTCAATTTCGCCGATCCCGATAACGTCTTCACCGATGGTCCAAGTTTTGGAACCATCACGAAGACGCTGTCCAACCCGCGCATTCTGCAGTTGGCGCTGAAGTTCTCTTTCTAACAAAACGCATCTCCCCGGCGCCGCGCAATGTGGCTGCGCCGGGTTTATCTCGCAGCTCTTGATCTGTCGGCTAGGGAGTCACGAATGAGAAAACTCGCACTCAGTCTTGGATGTATCGCACTCATCAGTTCCAGCTTCATAAACGCGCAGAACCCGCTGCCTCAAAAGACGAACAAAGAAAAGCATCCCGAAGCCGCCCCCGCTACTTCGAAGGTAGTTCCCGGGGAATCAACACACGAACTCGACGCAGCCGACCTCGAAGCCTTTTTGGATGGGCTCGTCCCCACCGAGATCGCTCGCAACGATATCGCTGGCGCCGTGGTCTCGGTCGTAAAAGACGGCAAGATCATCTATGAGAAGGGCTACGGTTACGCCGACGTCAAGACGAAACGGCCGGTGGTAGCGAACGAAACCCTGTTTCGTCCGGGCAGCATCTCCAAGCTCTTCACCTGGACAGCTGTCATGCAGTTGGTGGAACAAGGCAAGCTGGATCTCGATAAGGAAGTAAACGAATATCTCGATTTCAAAATCGAGGCCGCGTTCGGACAGCCGATCACCCTACGTAACATCATGACCCACACCGCAGGGTTCGAAGAAGCGGTCAAAGATCTCATTACGGCAGATCAGAATGGTAAGGAAGATCTTCGCGGCTACGTCATATCGCACCAGCCGCGTCGCATCTACCCGCCGGGAAAAGTTCCGGCCTACTCCAACTACGCTACTACGCTGGCGGGCTACATCGTGCAGCGCGTCTCCGGCGAACCGTTCGACGACTACATCGAGCACCACATCTATCAGCCGCTCCACATGGAGCACGCCACTTTTCGCCAGCCTCTTCCGAAGGGCTGGGAAGCCAACGTGTCTTCCGGCTACGACGTGGGCTCGGGAGAAGCGAAGCCCTATGAGTTCGTGACCGCATTCCCTGCGGGCTCCGTTGCCATCACGGCAGACGACATCTCGCACTTCATGATTGCTCATCTGCAAAACGGCGAGTATGAAGGCGCGCAAATCCTGCAAACCGCGACCGCCCAGAAAATGCACTCGCGCACGTTCTCGGTCGGGCCGCGATTGAACGGCATGTGCCTCGGTTTCTATCAGGAAAATCGCAACGGACACACCATCATTGGCCACGCCGGCGATACCCAATACTTCCACAGCGACTTGCACCTTATTCTGGACTCGAACGTCGGGTTCTTCATCTCGCAGAATAGCGCCGGGAAACCTGAAGGTGGTTTGCGGGAAACGGTGTTCCATCATTTTCTCGATCGTTACTTCCCCTACACACCGCCGCCGACAACCGCCATCGCCTCTGCCAAACAGGACGCCGCCCGTCTCGCAGGTTATTACATGAGCAGCCGTCGCCCGGGCCCGAACTTGCTGGATGCGCTGAACGCGATTGGCCAGTCGAAGGTCGGCGCTGATGCCGACGGCAACGTCATCATCGAAGATTTCAAGGCGCCCAACGGTCAGCCCAGGAAATTTGTCGAAGTTGAGCAGAACCTCTATCGCGAGCAAGATGGCCAGGCACAGCTCGAATTCTTTACCGACTACAGCGGCGCCCAGTCGTTCGCCATGGACTATCCGTTCATGATGTGGATGAAGCCCGGTGCCGTCCGCACCAAGCCATTCGCGCTCTTCACCCTCATTGCTCCGATCGTCTTTTTCTCTCTCGCGTTGGTTCTTTGGGGAGTGGGCGCGGCAGCCCGCCGGCACTACGACAAACGTCTGAACCTCGATCCAGTCCACGCGCGCCGTCATCGGCTGCTGATGCTTGCGGCCGCGTTGAACCTTATCTTTATAGCGACGGTTGTCGGCATTTTCAGCGCCCTGGGCGAACTGGGACTGAATACCAGCAGCAACTGGCTCTATCGAGTGATCCAGTTCACTGCCTTGCTCGCGGTGGTTTCGACGCTGATCGCGATTTACAACTTCTTCCGCCCGTGGTGGGAGCAACGATGGTGGTGGAACCGTGTTTACGACGTCCTGTTCGTGCTCTCAGCGATTTTCATGACCTGGTTCATTCTGGAATGGCATGTCCTTGCGCCAAGCCTGAAGTTCTAGGAACGACATCAGCAGACTGGCAAGTTAGTCCGGTTACCTGATAATCCCGGCATTCCGCTATGGAATGCCGGACTTTTTTGGCCGTAAAGTAACTGCCCACTGACGGACACGTTCGTGTGTAAGTCTCTGCTGCCAAATCCGATGCCCTGTAAGATTTAGCAGTTTGCTCGCCGGTGGATTCGAGACTAGAGTTTTCGCACTCTTGAAGTAGTGTGGGGACCGTAAGAAACACGATTTCAATTTGGCGAGGAATTTCTCCATGAGAAGCCGCTTTTTCCGCATCGTTTTCGTTCTGACAATTCTCTCGACCGCGCTGTGGGCAGCGGACGACGGCGCGGCCCTTTACAAGAAAAAATGCGCCCACTGTCATGGCGCCAGCGGCGAAGGCAAACCCGCTATGAAAGCCCCCGCGCTGAAGGGCACCGCACTGGATGCCGGAGCGGTCGCCGACCAGATCACAAAGGGCAAGGCCGGGAGCAAAGCACCACACACGAAGGGCATTTCCGGCGTTACCGACGATCAAGCGAAGGCCATCGCAGCCTACGTTAAAGGCCTGTAGTTCAATATAGGAACGAATCGCGACTCGCGTTCCTGTTGATTCACTGCAACACTGCCGAAGTTGGTTGAGGAGTTGATCGTGCAGGTCGGACGAGTCTTACGATTCTTGCTGTGGACAATTTCCGTTGTCGTCCTCTCTCTCATCGTGATTCGCCCATTGCGGGCGTCAGGACCACAAGAGAAGAGCGCTGCAGTTCCGGCGCCGGCAGAGCCTGCACACTATGTCGGCGTTGACACCTGCAAGACGTGTCACGAAGACCTCTACAAGACACAGTTCGAGCGGACCCCTCACTACAAAACTACGCTGGGCGACGGCCACGGATGCGAATCCTGTCACGGGCCGGGGTCGGCGCACGTTGAGGGCGGCGGCGACAAGTCGAAGATCTTCTCTTTCAAGAATGTATCGAAGCAGGAAATCAACAGCCGGTGTCTGACCTGCCACGGAGAAAAGCAGGAACAGCGCCACTTTGCGTCATCCGTCCATGCAGGCAGCAATGTTGGCTGCCTCGACTGCCATTCGCCCCACCAGGCACGCGAGCCGGAACACCTTCTCGTAAAGAGCCAACCCGAGCTCTGCTATTCCTGCCACGCGGCCGCGAAAGCAGACTTCGCAAAGCCCTACCACCACCGCGTCAATGAGCACCTTATTCAGTGCGCAGACTGCCATAACGTTCACGGCACCACCACCGTTCGACAGGCGCGCACCGTAGCCAATGGGGACGCAGCCTGCTATAAGTGCCACGCCGACAAACAAGGTCCGTTCGTTTACGAACACGTGCCGGTAAAGACCGAAGGCTGTAGCAGCTGCCACACGCCGCACGGATCCACGAATCCGCGTTTGCTGCGCGTCAGCCAGGTGAACCTGCTATGTCTGCAATGCCACTCGTTCCCAGCGCAGGGACCCGCCGGACCGGGACATAACCAGTCCACTAAATACCAGGCGTGCACCATGTGCCACGCGGCAATTCACGGCTCCAACGCGAGCAATGTGTTCTTCCGATGAAGGGGCGCATGATGATCTCGACCCTGCTTCGACTCCGACGGCTCTGCCTCCTTGTTACAACGATGAGCATGTTCGCTGCCGCCCAATCCACTGATCCCGGATCCGGCCAGACTCCCACTGCGCCCGAAGGTTGGGATGCCAGCGGCTATACCGTGCACCAGACGGTAGAAATTGGTTATCGCGGCTCTGACGTTTCAGGCAGCCAGGATATGTACGATTCGCTCGTCAACCTGCGCAGTGGCCCGAGGTTTTTAGAGCAGAGTCTCACCATGCAGTCGATCGACCACACCGGGGTGCTGTTCGACAATCTCAGCATTAACAGTTTTGGATGGGGTGGCGATCCCAACAACGCACTGCGCGCGCGCATCGACAAAAGCAAGTGGTACGACTTCCGCGCCAGTTTCCGTCGTGACCAGACCGATTTCGATTTCAACCTGCTGGCAAACCCGCTGAATACGCCAAATTCCAGCCCGAGCGTCCCCGTGCTTGACTCGCCGCATGGTTTCTTCACGCGCCGCAGAATGCAGGATTACGATCTCACGATCTTGCCTGAATCCGTGGTCGATTTCCGCCTCGGCTACTCGCACAACAATATGAGCGGACCGTCCTATTCCAGCGTCCACGAGGGTACCGACGCCCTGCTTTATCAGAACTGGAACACCACGCTGAATTCGTTTCGTGCCGGCATCGATGTCAAACTGGCGCCTCGCACCGTTCTCAGTTACGACCAGTTCCTCGACTACTACAAGGGCGACAGCAACTGGCAACTCGCTCCGTTCTTCCAGGCCTTCCTGCCCGGAGGCACGCAGACGGTTGAGTTAGGTCTGCCCGTCGCTACCGCAGGCAAAACGCCGTGCGCCATCAATCCGCCCAACACTAGCCTGATCGATCCCACGGGCACGCTGACCAACACTGCCTGTAATGCATATTTCGATTACAATCGCACCAACCGGATTCGCACCACGACACCCACCGAGCGTCTGAGCTTCCACAGCAGCTACTTCGATAGACTCGATTTCTCGGCCTCCTATGCCTACAGCTCGGCTGACATGGACGCCCCCTTCAACGAATTCTTCAATGGTCTCTCGCAGCGCTCAGGAGTGCGGCAGGAAACGCTTACCGGTCCCGCGCATGCCTCGCGAATCTCCAACGTCGCGGATTTCAGCGCCACGTTCCATATCTCGAAGCAATTCAAATTCGTGGATACGTTCCGCCTCTGGGCCTTCCGCACTCCTGAGAGTTTTGCCGGCACCGATACCAGTTGGGTCTGCAACGACTCGAGCAACTGCTACCTGCTCACTCCCATGAGTGCCACCACGCCAAGCGCGGAGACGATCAACGACAACTTGTCCTTCAACCAACGCTGGACGACCAATGAAAGTGATCTGGTGTGGGACGGTTCCAAGCACTATGGCGGCCGCATCGGCTTCCGCTACGGTAACCAGATCTTCCACCACATTCTCGATTTCACCACCGGGGATGAAGACCGCATTGAAGTGCATCAGTACACGCCTCTCGTCGGCTTCTGGCTGCGGCCGAGCATGAATATGCGCTTCAACTTCGACTGGGAGCGCCAGAGCAGCGACGACACCATTGTTCGGATCGCGCCGCGCGTCCAGTCGCGTTACCGCATCATGGCGAATTACACGCCCAAACCCTGGGCCGTTCTCAGTGCCAACGTCAATCTCTGGGACGGTTCCAACGGCGACTCCCTCATCGACTTCAGCGGACACAATCGCAACTACGGTGTCTCGGCGACCATCACGCCACGCGAAAGCTTTAGCCTCGACTTCGCCTACAACTACAACGATTTCGAGCAGAACGCATTCGTCTGCTTCAACAATTCCGACACTACGTTGCCGGTGGTCACTACTGCCGGTTCCTGCACTGCCAACGGATACGACGACTCCGGCAATCCGCTGCTCACCTTCGGCTACTACAAGAACCACGTTCACTACGCGATGGGCTCCATCCTGTTCCGCCCGCTGAAACGCGTAACCACGCAGCTGGGCTACTCCATCAACAGCGTCGGAGGTTCCATCCCGCAGTTCAACAGCCTCCAGCCGCTTGGTGCCCTGCAGTACAACTACCATCAGCCGCTGGCGAGCCTCGCCGTTGATCTCGGCCACAACATAACTGCCAAGGGTGGTTGGAACTACTACCAATACGGCGAGAAATCGTTTATCGGTCCCACCGACAACCGCTATTTCCACGCCAACAACGCCACTGCTTCTTTGCGCTGGTCGTTCTAACGCCTATACCAAAGTATCGAACGGTACGTTCGTCTGATTTTCTGCCGCTCTTGTTTCCGGCCTAATGCTCCTGGCTGGAATCTATGACAGGGGTGCAGGATTGGATGCCCCGTTGTATCACGCTCACCTTACGAAAGCGGATGCGAATTTCTGCAGCAATTTTGGTATATCATGAGTAACACAGCAAAATTTCCACCTCCTTACCTGTACTCATCCCTTGCGTTTTGAAGGCCAATGGCGACTTTCAGAGTAGGTCTGAATCTCATTTATCTGCAACCGGGCCGGCTTGGTGGGACGGAAGTATATGCTCGCGAATTGCTGCAAGAGATCGAGGAGCAGAACCAAGAATTTGATTTCGTTCTGTTTCTGAGTCCTGAATCGTATGAGACCGTAAATTATGTTTCTTCGCGATTTCGCAAGGTACGGGTGCCGATTTCGTCACAATCTCCGTCGAAGCGGCACTTGCTCGAGCAGACGATCCTGCCTCGGTTAATTGCCCGAGAGGGAATCGACCTGCTGCACTCGATGGGGTATGTGTGTCCGCTGTTGGCTGAGTGCAAACAGGTTGTGACCGTGCACGACATGCTGTATGAGGTCCATCCAGAGTACTTGTCGAAACTGAAGTTGTTATTTTGGCGTTTTTTTGTTCCGCGATCGGTTCGCCGTTCGGTACGCACGATCGCGGTCTCGCAAAATGCAAAAGAGGACATCGTCAAGTACTGCGGAGTGGATTCTGCCAGGGTAGTCGCCATCCATTCAGGAATACGGTTTCAACCGCCTGCGGACGAGGCGCAAGTGACGGCAACGTTGGACAAGTTTGGGATTAAGCGGCCATTCGTGTTGGCTGTAGGCTGCGGCCGTCACAAGAGGGTGGATTTGATTGAGGAGGCTTGCAGACAACTGGACGTCCAGTTGGTAGTCACTGGCCTGCCTGAGAGCAGAGTAGTTCCACATAGGACGGAGCGAACGTTCTACGCAGGATTCGTTTCGGCTGAGGATCTGCGCGCGCTTTATGCCGCAGCAGAGGTCTATGCAACCGCATCGAGCATGGAAGGGTTCGGCCTGACACTGCTGGAGTCAATGATGCAAAACACTCCGGTGATCAGCTCTGCCGCGGGCTCGCTTCGAGAGGTTGGAGGCGACGCTATTCTTGCTATTGAGACCCCGACTTCCGCTGCACTGGCGAAAGCGATTTCCGAAGTTATGTTGGATCGGCAACTGCGCGATCGACTCGTGAATGCGGGGAAGCAGCGACTGGGACAGTTCACTTGGAAAGAGTCGGCCCGTCGTCATCTCGATGTTTATCGAGAGGTTCTGTCGGGTAGCGCCGAACGCCCAATGGCGCCGCCCAGCAGGGTCGGAGTTGGAGGCTGAAGCAATGGCCCTCCTCACTTTTAGTGGAATCGACTGCTGCGGGAAATCGACGCAGATCGAGTTGCTCATGGAGCAATTAAAGAGTCGCGGGAATGCAGTCTCCTATATGTGGTTACGGCTTGGATATACGCCGGGGTTTCAGGGGTTGAAATCGTTGTTGCGGCGGGTTGCGGGGAAGAAGGCTGCACCAGCGGGGAACAGTCCGCAGCGAGAACGGTTCATGAAGCAGGGGTGGAAGCGTCGGCTGTGGCTGTATTTGGCGATCGGGGACATGTTTTGGCAGACGGCGGTGGTGACGCGGTGGAAGCGGTCGGCTGACATCATCGTGATTTGTGATCGCTATCTGCGGGACAGTGAATTTGATCTGGCGATGAATTTTCCCGAGGATACGGTAACGCGATGGTGGTCGTGGCGGTTGATGAGCGCGTTGGCGGCGCGTCCGGACGTGGCGCTACTGATGGATCTGTCATTCGAGGAGTCGCTGCGGCGGTCGCTGGCGAAGAGCGAACCGTTCCCTGATAGTGAGGACCGCCGGAGAGAACGGGCAGAAATGTATCGGAACTCGGTCCGGGACGGGCAGTGGCATGTGATTGACGCCACGCGAGATATCGCTGACATTCACGGCGAGATTATGGGCCTTGTACTGGGAGTGGACGCGCCGCTGGTAGCAGGCGTCGGAGGGCGCAATTGAAGATCGGGGAACTCATCCGGTACGAGCCGTTTGGAGAGCGCTTCGAGGAGACGACTGCGAGGTTTTTGAAGGCACGTTTTGGTGGTGATTGGAAAGTGCGCTGGAGTCCCGGGCGCGTGGGAACGGTGCCAGGCGCGCAGCAATGGCTGGTAAATTACGAGATCAACTCGGTGTTCCATCCCACTGCGAGAGCGAATGTGTTTGATGTAGTACGCCGCGAGTTCTCGTCTAGCCCGGTACGGTGGAAGCGGCCGTTGCAGCGGATGTATTTTGGGGCATCGGTTTCGAAAGTGTTCGCGCCGGGGATGGCGCACGCGCGAGTTGATATTTCGCCGGCGGTCCCCGATCCGCAGAAATGGCTGATTGTGCCGGGGACGCACAAGGTGAGGTACATCGACACCGAAGAACGGCGTGTGTACTGCCATTTGAAGCACGGCTCTCGGATGGATCGTTTTGCGAAGGAAATCGAGGCACGAAGGTCGGCCTCGGGCGCTGGAGTGGCGGTGCCGGGGATCGTTGGCGAGCTTGGTGAAGAGTGCGTGATCGAGGAGATGGTCGTCGGGACGCCACTGAATCGGCTGTCCGACGCTAAACTGCAGCAAGATTGTGTACTGCAGGCGAAGAGTTCTATGCAGCCTCTGTACGACGCGACGGTATGCCAGGAACAGCAATCGGAATACGCGAAACGACTCTCGGGGGAGATCGCCGCAGCGGTTGCCGGTACGAGGATTGTAGCATCGCTTCGCGATACAATCCTGAGTGCGGTTGAAAACATTCAGGATTGCCTGCAAGACCCCTCGGTCGTACAAACAGTCCAGAGTCACGGCGATTTCCAGCCAGCGAACATTCTCTGGGACGGCCAGCGGGTTTGGATCATTGACTGGGAATACTCGGGGCGACGTCAGCGTGACTACGATGCGCTGGTTTACGCGTTGCAGTCGCGTTTTGCACGGGGAATCGCTGCCAGGACGCGAGTGTACTTAAAGGGAATTGCTACACGGGAGCGGGCAGAGGCTGTCGCTCGAATTCGTTGTTTCTTGCTCGAAGAGTTTGCGTTTCGCTGTGAAGAACTCACCGCCGCGACGCATGAGGTAATTGCGCCGACATTTCTCGAACTGCTCGAAGAAGCAGAGGAGATGCTCGTCGTTTTAAGCGAAGAGGAAAATGCGGGGAAATCCAAAGTATCTGTTTTTCAAACAAACGGCGCCGTTTCGTAGTTATTTTCCGGAACTGTGTCTCGATGTTGCGGGCGATCAAGAATCGATCGTGTTTTCCGACATCGAGCATGAGCCGATTGGAAACGTGCGGTTTGTCACGGGGCCCAAGTATGAACGCAAGACCGCAGCACGACGATTCAAGACGTGGTTCAAGTATTGCTGGCAGGCGACAAGGCTCGCTTTCCGCACCAAGGGTGATCCGAAGCTGTTCATCGTGGCGCAACCGCCGTTTCTCTCGTTGCTAGGCTATTTGCAAAAGAAGTTGATGGGCCGCAGATACTTTCTTTGGATTGACGATGTGTGGCCTGACATCATTGTTGGACAAAAAATGCGGGAAGGCTCTTCGTGGGGCATTCGGCTCTGGGCTGGCTTTAACCGCGTGACTTTCAGGCATGCAGAGCACGTATTTACTCTTGGGCCATACATGAGAGACAAGGTCAGACAGTATGTGCCGGAGAACATCCCGATAACTATCATTCCGACGTGGGTTGATATCGATTCGATCCGGCCAATTCCGAAGGAGCAAAATCCGTTTGCCGCTGAACACGGACTGGGCGACAAATTGACAGTCCTCTATTCTGGGAACCTGGGCTTGACCCACGATATTCAGAGCATCCTTGAAGCAGCGCGCATTCTTCGTAATGAGGTGTCTTTGCATTTCATGATCATCGGCGCCGGGCCACAGTGGGATTCAATCGAGCGATCGATCAAGGAACATCAGGATGCGAACGTGACGCTTCTGCCTCTGCAGCCGATTGATGTTTTGCCGTTCTCTCTGGCGACTGCTGACATCGCGATTGCTTCGCTGGAACAGGGAATTGAGGGAGTAAGCATGCCGAGCAAGACCTACTACAGCATGGCCGCAGGGTCGGCTATTGTCGGCATCTGCGAGACGAACAGCGACTTGGCACACGTGGTTCTTTCGAACCAATGCGGCGGAGTGGTTCGTCCCAAGAGTCCGGAAGCTCTGGCTGAACTCATTCTGCGAATGGCCACAGATCGGGAGCAGCTAGGGCGATTGCGAGAGAACGCTCGCCACGCGGCTGTGAACTGTTATTCGCGGAGTGCAAATACTCCGAAGTTGCGCGCGATTCTGGAAGGAAAAGTGGAACCGGTAGCACAGGGCCAATCATGACGAGCGATTTCGAAAACCAATTCCTCGCAAAGGTAGTACCTGGCCCAGCCGAACGTCTTGTGTTGCTTGCGTGCTCAAGCGATTCGGGGACCAACACTGAGATCAAAGCGCTTTACGAACAGGTCGGAGACGAGGTCGCGTGGCAAGTCGCAAAACAGCACGAGCTTGAAGGAAATCTCGGGCACCGGTTGATCGACATTTTGGGTGAGCAAGTTCCACTCCGTTGGCGCGCAGCGCATGAGACGGTGGGGAACAGGATTGGTGCGTATCTGAACGAAGTGGACCGAATGGCGGCTCGGTTAGCACAACAGGACATTCCTCTGGTTGCGCTAAAGAATGCTGGTATCGCCCGCGGTGTGTATCAGTGCGCGGGGTGCTCGCCAATGGGCGATGTCGATCTCCTGGTTCGGCGCGCCGACTATCGGCGTGTCCACGCAATTCTGTTAGAAGAAGGGTTTACGTGTGACTCGCGGAATGTCACTGAGGAAGGGACCTTGGAAGAGGGCGAGGTAACGGGCGGAACCGAATATCACAAGGAGATTCCGGACGTTGGTACGTTCTGGTTAGAACTGCAGTGGCGGCCAGTTTCGGGTCGATGGTTACGTCCGGATCAGGAGCCAAATGGCGACGAACTCGTTAGTCGGTCTGTTCCGATTGAAGGCACCCATTTGCGGCTGTTGAACCCTGAGGACAACCTCTTACAGGTGTGTCTCCATACGGCGAAGCACACATACCTGAGGGCACCAGGGTTGCGCTTGCACACCGACGTAGAGCGCATCGTGAGGCAGTTGCAAATCGATTGGGAGGCCTTCCTCGCAAAGGCGAAGGCCCTTCAGGTGCGGACTTCGACTTACTTTTCACTTTGGCTGCCGGCGCGGCTTCTCAACACTCCAGTGCCTGACGCTGTGTTGTCGGAACTCGCGCCCTCTCGGCGGAAGCGCAAGGCGATACTCAAGCGTTTGCAAAGAGCGGGACTGTTTTATCCGGCCCGACCGAAGTTTTCCAACATCGCGTACATTCGGTTCAATAGCCTTTTGTACGACAGTTCGAACGGATTGGTCCGGGCGATTTTCCCCGACACAGAGTGGATGAAGAAGCGGTATGGTTTCCGGAGCGCCCTTTTACTCCCCTATTACCACGTGCGACGCATCGCGGATTTGGGGCTGCGTCGAGTTGGGATTTGATAATCGCTTCCGTGAAACGGAACCGTGCAAGATGTATCGAGGCCTTTGTATTGATGAGGCAAGTCGGATGAGGATGGCTGTGCTAGGCATGCCAACTTGTGACCCACGCCGCATCGGCAATCGTTGTGTACGTGAGATTGGAACCTGAATGATGCGACAGTCCGGATTTCAATACTGGATCAAGCGTGCTTTTGATTGGCTGGCCGCATGCATCGGGATAATTCTGGTTTCACCGCTGCTTCTGGCAGGCATGATCGCGGTGCGGATCTCGATGGGAAGGCCGGTGTTTTTTCGGCAACTGCGTCCCGGCAGGCGCGGCAGGCCGTTCACGGTATCGAAGTTCCGTACGATGAACGCTAAACGCGGCGCGGATGGTGAACTCCTTCCTGACGACGAACGTTTGACGAAAACCGGGAAGTTTCTGCGTTCAACAAGTCTTGATGAGTTGCCACAATTGATCAATGTACTGAGGGGAGACATGTCTCTGGTAGGCCCCCGTCCTCTTCGTATGGAATACCTCGACCGCTACTCGCCTCGACAAAGTATGCGACACGACGTGATGCCAGGAATTACCGGTTGGGCTCAGATCAACGGGCGCAATACGCTAACTTGGGAAGAGAAATTCGAACTCGATCTCTGGTATGTGGACAATTGGTCGCTGTGGCTCGATGTGAGGATTCTGGCGCTGACGTTCTTGAGCGTACTGAAGCGCGAAGGAATCTCGAGCAAAGATCACGCCACCATGCCCGAATTTAAAGGTTATAGCTAACACAATGCCCGATCGCGATCGGGAGCACTCGAAAAGAAGGTCAGGTTCTTTCGTGAAACAACCAGCAGTCTTAATTACGAGCGCAGGGCGACGCACGTCGCTCCTTGGCTCGTTCGTGAAAGCCGCGCAGGGGCGCGGATGGCGTGTATTGGCGGGCGACCGGGATCCGCTCGCGCCAACTCTATACTTAGCAGATGAGGGACTGAAACTCCCATCTTTGTCGGAGCACGACTATATTCCGTGCCTTCTTGAACTGGTTCGTGAACGCTCCATCCGGATGATCGTTCCCACTATTGATACTGAATTGGGATTGCTCGCCCGCCACGCCGACGACTTTCGAAAGGAAGGATGTGTTGCGGTGATTTCGTCGGGACGGCTCATTGAAATCGCGGGTGATAAGTGGCTCACCATGCAGGAATACGCTGCGCGAGCCGTGCGAACGCCAAAATCCTGGCTTCCCGATGCCCTTCCATCGCATGGCTTACCGGAGAGTCTTTTTGTAAAGCCAAGAGACGGCAGTGCCAGCCAACACGCGTATCGCGTGCAAAGCTCCGAATTGGCGAGAAAGCTGCCGGAAGTCCCCAACGCAATTGTTCAGGAAGAGCTTCGGGGCAACGAGATTACGATCGACGCGTTGATCGATTTGAATGGGCAGCCTCTTCATTACGTCCCTCGAGTTCGCATACGTACTCTTGGGGGAGAATCCATTCAAGGAGTCACCATCGCTGGCGATGAGATTCGCGATTGGATCATTCACTGTTTGAACGTCACCGCGGAACTCGGTGGCGTCGGGCCAATCACGATGCAAGCGTTTCTCACTCCCGATGGCCCAGTGCTCTCGGAGGTCAATCCGCGATTCGGTGGTGGATTTCCGCTCACACTTGCGGCTGGGGGAGCCTACCCCGATTGGCTGATTGCAATGGTAGAGGGTGAGAAAATTGATCCCCGGTTTGGAGAGTATCGCCGCGGGCTGTATATGACTCGCTACTATGTTGAGTTTTTCACTGACAAACCGTTGTGGGAGGCGATGCAGTGAACGTAGAGGTCTCGCCGCGCGCTTTGCGGCTGTTCGTTTTCGACTTGGACGATACTCTTTACGCCGAAAGGGACTACGTTCGTAGTGGGTTTGCTCACATCGCCAGAATTACCGCCGATTCCGCAGGCATTCCTGCAGAGGATATCGAAGTATTTCTCTGGGATGGTTTCAACGAGAAGGTGCGCGGCAACGCCTTCGATCTGCTCCTAACTGCATTTCCGGAGATCGCTGTCCACTGGACGGTGGGCCGCCTTATCGAAGAATACCGTGGACACAAGCCTTCCATCGCTACGGATCCCACACTTAAGAGCCTTCTTCGGACGCTGCGGCAGAGCGGCTCAAAAATTGGAGTGCTGACGGACGGACCCGTTCAAAGTCAGCGGTCGAAATACAATTCATTGCAGCTTGCCGCGAATGTTGATATAGCTATATTTAACGACGAGTTCGGCGTGGAATACCGCAAGCCTAACGAGCGCGGTTTCAGGGCGATTATGTCGGCTTTTCATTTTCCACCTGAAATGTGCGTGTATGTAGGCGATAATCCTGAAAAGGACTTCTATGCCCCCCGTCGCCTGGGTTGGCATTCCGTTCGCTTACGACTTCCAAGTCAGTTGCGGCACGAACTCGAGCCTGCATCCGCTGATTATTTTCCGGATCTTGAGTTCAATGCCCTGGCGGGACTTGTGCAGTACCTTGAGAACTGCTGTCATTGCTCGTGTAGCACAGAATCGAAGTGAGGGCGATTTGTATCGTAATTTCAAAATTCTGGAACGTAGGGCTCCACATTCTGTCGGCGAGTGGCCCTCTTTCGACGAAGAAGATATTCGCTCGGTCGAGTCGGTCCTTCGTTCCGGCAGAATCAATTACTGGACAGGCGAAGAATGCCGACGGTTTGAGAGGGAATATGCGACACACGTTGGTACCAAGCATGCTATTGCTCTTACCAACGGCACGGTTGCACTGGAACTCGCGCTGCGAGCGCTTGGTATTGGTCCCGGCGACGAGGTTATAACGTCTGCGCGCACATTCATCGCCTCCGCGAGTTGCGCCGTTGCCGTGGGAGCGACCCCGATCATCGCGGATGTCGATCGCGACAGCCAGAATATTACTGCCGACACTATTCGGAAAGTCGTTACCCCGAAAACCAAGGCCATCATCGCCGTGCACCTCGCCGGCTGGCCTTGCGAAATGGATTCGATTCTTGCCTTGGCTGCGGAATACGGGCTGAAAGTCGTGGAAGACTGTGCGCAGGCCAACGGAGCCCGTTACAAAGGGCAAGTCGTTGGTTCCATCGGAGATGTCGGCGCTTTTTCGTTCTGCCAGGACAAGATCATCACAACTGGTGGCGAGGGTGGACTGATCACACTGAATGACGATGAAATGTGGAAGTTCGCCTGGGCATATAAAGACCACGGCAAGAGTTACGAAGCTGTTTACAACCGCGATCACCCACCGGGTTATCGGTGGTTGCACGAGTCATTTGGCACGAATTGGCGCATGACGGAAATGCAAGGCGCCCTCGGAAGGAACGCTCTCCGGCGGTTGGATTCATGGGTTAAGACTAGGCGCCAGAATGCTTCTACGTTGAAGAAGGCGTTCGCCGGTATTCGTGCAGTGCGAATTCCTGAGCCTCCGCAAGATTTTTATCACTCGTACTACAAGTTCTATGCGTTCATTGAACCGCATGCTCTGAAACCGGAATATAGTCGGGACCGTATTGTTCAAGAGATCAGCGAACTAGGGTATCCGTGCTTCGTGGGGAGTTGTAGCGAAATCTATCTTGAAAAAGCGTTTGAGGCCGCGGGCTACCGAGGCGAAATTTTGCCGGTTGCTCGTGAACTTGGTGATACGAGTCTGATGTTCCTTGTGCACCCGACGATAAATGAAAGTCAAATGGACGAATATGCTGATATCTCAAGTCGGGTTCTGAGGAGTGCGAGTCGATAGTGCAACCGGCATGAGGAATGTTGCAGGAATACTCTTCCGCGTTTTCATATTTTCGTTGGCGACGAGTGCCCAAGCCCACGCGGAACACGCGCCACTCTCTTACTGCATGGTTCCCGACTCAGTGCAGGTTACGGGGAATGTGCGCCGGGTAACCGTGGAAGATCCGTCGTCACAAACCCCTGAGATCGTAGCGATTTTCGGGCAGCATTCGCGCCTTGAACAGGTTGAGGAGTACGCATCAAGTCACGTCTTGGCGCGCCGAGCGAAGTTCAGCTACGAGCGATTCGGAATTTCCAGCATCACGTGGAGTAACTCAGACGGTAAGTCAGAGGAGGCGTGTTCGTTTACTTATTCAGACGAGGGCCGCCTGACTTCCTATTACGACACGGATGCGTCGGGCAAGGTGCTTTGGAAGGTTCTGTTTGACCAATCCGATTTTTCTGAGCATCCGTTGAGCCGACGATTCTTGATCAATCTCGTGCCGCCAGCTCAGCTTGCCGAAGTGACCGACCGTGTCGACTGTCGCGGATCGTGCACGAAGACCACGCTTTTGATCGATGAGAAGGTTGCCGGCACGTGGATGATCCGACGCAGCGGGAAAGGCAGGGTCGAAGAGGAAATGATCGAATTCCCCGACCTATCTTTCTCTCGCATTCAACATCTTCCGGATGGTTCGACGTTGGAGCACGATTTTTCTTCGAAAGAACGCAAACATGTGTTCTCAAAGCGCGATCTGAACGGAAGACTGCTGTCCTCCTGGGTTCAGCCTGAAAACGCACCGGGCAATATTACCGACCATAAGTACGAGGAAACTTCATCCGTCAAACTGGATTCCGATGGAGACTCAGTTAGCGCCAACGAAGTTACGAATACACTCGTCCGCGACTTCCAGGGGAATTGGACGGAAAGAATGGTTAAGGATTCCGGCGGAGTCAGGACGACTAAACGCAGTATCGAATACGCGCCATAATTCCAATTGCGTTACATCTTTACATGACGATGGTCGATTCACGCCGGAAACAGCTCTGCGGGATCGGCCAGCCCTGCTCGCGTCCGCCGGAGTCGAAAGCCGCTAGGTGTTTCGCCACCCTGCTCTTTTGGGCGACCGTCGGGCAAGTTATGCTGATTTTGTGCCGAGAAATGTTAAATCTTCGTTGCGACACCCACCGATTTATGGCAATATAACGCAAATAAACGCGTTCACGGATCCCCAACCTGAAGCTCTAAGTCGTGTGCCTCGCATTATCTTGTTGGTAACAGCCATCGTCCTAACTAGGACGACAGTTGTTCTGGCCGAAAAGATCACGATCGTGTGACGTCAAAATAAGGTAACCCTTTGAGTATCAACGAAATTCCGCAGTTTCCGAGGTGGTTTACAAAAATCCAGCGTACGAGAACTGGACTCAGTCTGCTCCTGCAGGCTGCCATTAGCGCGGTTGCTCTGCTTTGTGCCTGGACCTTGCGATTCGAATTTGCGTTGCCCAATCAGCGACTGCTGTGGGTCTCAGTGCCCATCCTGGTGTTCCTTCGAATTGCGGCGATTTACCGCTTCAACCTTGATCATGGGTATTGGCGTTTCAGCGGCATCTCTGATGCCTTGAATATTGCCAAGGCCGTCACTGTCAGTTCGTTCTGCTTCATGCTCGTTCTCCGATACGGATTTCAGCTGACAGCTTTCCCAATCTCTATCTATTTGCTTGAGCCGCTCTTGTCTGCGTTCGGATTGGGAGCAAGCCGCGTCGCGGTTCGCAGTGTGTTGGTCAAACTGGAGGCATCGCAAGGTAGAAAAAGGCATTCTCGCGTCGTCATAGTGGGAGCAGGGTTTGCCGGGCAGATGTTGCTGCGCGAACTGCTCACATCGCGTGCCAGTCACGTCGCCGTCGCACTCGTGGATGATGACTCCTCGAAGCGTGGGGCTCTGGTACACGGCACGCGTGTCGAAGGGGCGATCAAGAATCTCCCGACGATTGCTGCAAAGCATCGCGCGGACGAGGTTCTTATCGCGGTGCCATCTGCGACGCGTGATCAGATGTTTCGAATTGTTGAAGCTTGCCATGCGGCGAGAGTGCCATACCGCACGGTGCCGAGTCTCAACGATCTCGTGGCGGGGAAGGTGGCGATCAGCGAACTTCGTGAGATCGATCTGGAAGATCTTCTCGGACGTGAACCGGTGCATCTGGAAAACGAGCCGGTTCGCAAGAGTATCGCTGGCCGGGTTGTAATGGTAACTGGAGCCGCGGGGTCCATTGGCTCGGAACTCAGTTCCCAGATACTATCGTTCGGCCCGGCGATGTTGATCTGCGTCGATCACGATGAAACCGCCCTATTTAATCTTGAACACCGGCTCGCGGTACAGGAAACGAGCAGCCGGCTTTTGTATTTTGTAGACGATGTCGGCGATTCTGAGCGGATGCGTCATCTGCTGCTGCACAACGAGGTGGATTTCATTTTCCACGCAGCTGCGTACAAGCACGTTCCGATGATGGAACGCAATCCTCGAAAGGCTTTGCGCAACAATGTCTTCGCGCTCCGGCATTTCGTCGAGGCAGCAGAAGAGTCTGGAGTCGAGGCGTTCGTTTTGATTTCCTCCGACAAGGCGGTTAATCCCACGAACGTGATGGGGTGCACGAAACGTATCGGTGAGTTGATCTTGTCGGCAAATCGAAATCGGCGAATGCGTTGCGTGAGTGTGCGGTTCGGAAATGTGCTGGGTTCGCAGGGAAGCGTGGTTCCGATCTTTCAGCAACAGTTACGCGAACACAAGCCGCTCACGATCACTCATCCCGAGATTACCCGCTTCTTCATGACGGTCTCAGAGGCGGTATCTCTGGTGCTTCAGGCGTTTACAATTGGAACTCACGGCGACATTCTGGTTCTCGATATGGGGCGTCAAATCTCGATTGTTCGCATGGCGAAAGCGCTAATCCATCTCTCCGGATTCTCCGAGGAAGAGGTGCCGATCAAATACACGGGATTACGTCCTGGCGAGAAACTGTACGAAGAGCTGTTTTATGACTCGGAAGTCCGGATTGCGACGGAGCGCTCGAAGGTTCTTCGCACCAAAGGGAAGATTCTCAGTTGGGCCGAGTTAGATCGGCGGCTCCGAACTTTGGAGTGGAAGTTAGGTGAGGCAAACGAGGATCAACTCCGACGCCTGATGGCGGAAATTGTTCCCGAGTACTCAATCACGCCCAACGAACAGCGTCCATTGCCTGCGTCAGTCCCGATCGCGAGCAGTGTGCACGGCAGGCATGCTGCCGCGGGACTGGATTAAAGGCCTTGACGTATATGAAATCGGCGTGGCGAATTAGGAAAAGCGGGTATAATTTCGAGCCAAGGTATCTGCCCCGACTTTGTCCACTTCGTGCAGTGACAATGGCATTGGCCGTTTTCTCCTGTGCTCTGTTAACGAGCGGCGGGAACCTAGGATCTTTGGCGGTTCGAGAAGAGCGATGAAAGGATTACATTGCATGAGGTGGATCAGTGCTTTTTGCGGCATTCTGTTTTTGACGACACTCGCGATAGCGCAAGCCCCGACTCCGACCGGCAAATTGCCGAATGCCGGCGCGAACAACGAGACTCCCTGGATGTTCTCCGCGCAGTATGTTAAGCCAACGAATGATTGGGGACCCAATAATCACTTCAACGGGATGCTGCTCGATGTCACCCGCAGTTTCAGTCCTCGCTGGGGGATTACAGGAGAGTTCGATTGGAGCAAGTCGAACGGACACGATGGAAATCAACTCGGATATAGGGTTGGACCACGCGTAAATCTCATCACTGGACATAAGGTTGTGCCCTTTGCCCAATTCCTCCTCGGTGGCGCTCACCTGCATGAAACGGGGACGCGTGCGTCGGGCGTGGACTCGAACTGGAACGGGGTCAGCTGGTTGGGAGGCGGTGGGGTAGATATTCTTCTCACTCCGCACTTCGGGATCCGCGGTCAAATCGATATTACAAGTGTCCCATTTGGAACACATTTGACTGACCGTGATTATTGGCCTCAGTACGGAGGCGGTGTCACGTATCGTTGGTAGCTGATTTTCGTTCATGAGCAGAGTGCACTCCCGGGTGTCTTCGCCGATGCGGAGGGCAATGAAACTGTCAACGGATGAGCTCGCGCCCTAATGTGAACGGGGCGCGAGCTTCCTTAACACCCTACTCTGAGCAAGGGTTCGGGGTGTACCGCTCAGGCCTTCGGAGATGAGCAGTGTGGCATCGGCCGTACTTTCACTCCGACCGCTGAGCGATTCCGGTCAAAACCATCCACCATCCGTCGTCCCCAAACTAAAAATGTTACGGGTGGAAAGATTTACACTTTTTCGGCGAGCCGAAACATTTGCCGGCCCTCGCTAAAAGTTTTCAAAGAAGTCACGCGGCTTCTTCTCTTGTGTACTTCGTGCATTGGTATTCGGACGAAGCACAATAGGTCAAATTTCGGGTCAGAGTATGAGGAAATGAAAAAAGCGCTAATCACCGGAGTCACAGGCCAGGATGGTTCATATCTGGCAGCGTTGTTGTTGTCCAAAGGTTACGAAGTACACGGAATCAAAAGACGTAGCTCGCTTTTTAATACTCAGCGAATTGATCATCTCTATCAAGATCCCCACGAGCAGGGCAGGCAGTTCGTGTTGCACTATGGCGACATGACGGACACCAGCAGCCTCGTGCGAGTGATTCAGCGCGTTCAACCGGACGAGATTTACAACCTCGCGGCGCAGAGCCATGTCGCGGTATCCTTCGAGGAACCGGAATATACCGCAAACGCAGATGCGATCGGAACTTTACGCATTTTAGAAGCGATTCGCATTCTGGGCCTTGCAGGGAAAACCCGTTTCTATCAAGCCTCGACGTCGGAACTCTTTGGCAAGGTGCAAGAGACACCACAAAAAGAGAGCACCCCGTTTTATCCACGTTCTCCTTATGCGGTCGCCAAGCTTTATGCATATTGGATCACCGTCAATTATCGCGAAGCGTACGGTATGTACGCATGCAATGGGGTGCTTTTCAATCACGAATCGCCGGTTCGAGGGGAAACATTCGTTACGCGCAAGATCACGCGCGGCCTTTCTCGTATAAAAGTTGGTCTGCAGAAAACGCTTTTTCTTGGGAATCTGCATTCACGCCGGGATTGGGGACACGCGCGTGACTATGCGGAGATGCAGTGGCTCATGCTTCAGCAACAGAATCCGGAAGATTTTGTAATCGCAACTGGCGAACAACACAGCGTCCGCGAGTTTGTGGATCTTGCCGCAAGCAAGATCGACATGACCATCGAGTGGAAGGGTGAGGGCGTTGATGAACGCGGTTATGATCGCACGGGGAATTGCATCGTCGCCGTTGACCCGAGATACTTTCGTCCGACGGAAGTCGATACGCTGTTAGGGGATGCGGAGAAAGCGCGTAAACAACTAGGCTGGCAACCTCGCATCGGTTTTGATCAGTTAGTCACTGAGATGGTAATGAGCGACCTCGACGCAGCTGAACGTGACGTTTTAGTTCACAAGCACGGTTATAAGGTGTTCGAGTCGCATGAGTAGCGCGATCTCAAAGTCGTCTCCCATTTTTGTGGCTGGCCACCGCGGGCTTGCGGGGTCTGCAATCGTGCGGCGCCTGCAGAGGGCGGGTTACGAGCGCCTATTTCTTAAAACGCACTCGGAGTTGGATCTCTCAGACGAGATCGAAGTTCGAAAATTCTTCGACCGTTACCGCCCGGAATGCGTGTTTTTAGCCGCTGCAAAGGTGGGTGGAATCCTTGCTAACCGGGATTATCCAGCGGATTTCTTCATTCAAAATGCGCGTATCCAAAACAATGTCATCAGCACGTCTTTTCAATTCGGCGTGAAGCGGATGGTATTTCTCGGCTCCAGTTGCATTTACCCGAAACTTGCACCGCAGCCTCTCAAGGAAGAATACCTTCTTACGGGACCGCTCGAGTTTACAAATCGTTCATACGCGGTGGCTAAGATCGCCGGTATCGAATTGTGCTGGGCGCTGAATCGGCAGCACGGTACAAAGTTCCTGGCTGCGATGCCGACCAACCTCTATGGGCCCGGCGACAATTACGATCGGAACGGATCCCACGTACTTCCAGCGTTGATTCGAAAAGTTCATGAGGCGATCGAAGGACGTCAGGAAACTGTCACAGTTTGGGGAAGTGGCGAGCCGCGCCGTGAATTCTTGTATAGCGACGACATGGCAGATGCCTGCGTCTTTCTCATGGAATTGGCGGAAGAAACCTACGATGCGTTCGTCTCCGATCCCGAGCGACCGCCCTTGTTGAATATTGGATGTGGAGAAGATCTCACCATTTCTGCTTTGGCCCATCTAGTGGCAAAGGAACTTGGCTACGAGGGCGAGATCGTATTTGATCCCTCCAAGCCGGACGGAACGCCACGAAAGCTTCTCGATGTGTCCCGCTTGTTCCAAATGGGTTGGCGTCCGAAAATGTCGTTGGCTGCCGGAATCCGGGAAGCTTACGCCGATTTCAAGGTCCGGTATTCGTCGATCGCAGCTGCGTCTCGATAGCGGAAGTGAGTGTAAAAGCTGCCTCAAGTTTTATTCGCAAGAGACATACTCGTTTCAGAAGAGTGCTTTCAACGGCGGCCTGCACAGTATTAAGTGACTAGGAGGCTCATGCAATGGTCATCGTTACCGGTGGCGCCGGATTCATTGGAAGCAATCTCGTTCATGAACTGAATGCCGAGGGAATCACCGACGTCCTTGTTGTTGACAATCTTGCAAATGCAGCAAAGTTTGAAAATTTGCTGGGCGCGAAATTCGCCGACTACATGGATAAACGGGCCTTTCGAGCCGCAATTCGAGAGAGGTCGCTGGGAGCCCCGAAGATAGAGGCTATCTTGCATCAAGGAGCCTGTTCCAACACGCTAGAAGACGATGGCGTGTACATGATGGACAACAATTATCAGTGTACTAAGGAGCTCCTGCATTTCGCGATTGAACAGGGAGCGCGCTTCGTCTTTGCTTCCACGGCCGCCGTATACGGGCTAGCAGGTCCTGGACATTTTGCGCCAATTCCAGGGAATGAGCGTCCGCTCAATATTTACGGCTATTCGAAATTAATGTTCGACAATTATTTACGCCATAAGATAGCAGCAGACGAAGTGTCAATCACGGCTGTGGGTCTGCGGTACTTCAACGTCTACGGGCCGCGCGAGCGTCACAAAGGACGTATGTCTTCAGTGATCCATCATTTCACGGGACAGATGAAGAAAGAGCAGAAACTGCGGATGTTCCAAGGATCCGGCGGTTATGGAGATGGTGAACAAAGAAGGGATTTCGTATATGTCCGCGACCTCGCAAGGATGAATTTATTCTTCGCGCAGCTCGGACGTTTCGAGGCGGCTAAAGGCGAACCAGAGAGGACATACCGTGGCATCGTCAACGCTGGCACTGGACTGAGCCGAAGCTTCAATGATGTCGCGGCTGCACTAATGACGATTCACGGAAAGGTCCCGGTCGAGTACATGCCGTTTCCATCCGATCTAATTGGTCGATATCAGCATTTCACCGAGGCAGACATATCGGGACTCCGCAAACTCGGCTGGATTGAGGAACCGACCACGCTGGAAGCAGGCATCGACGAGACATACGCGACACTACGGCAGTTGGGCCGCGAGTCTTGATCAAGGGAACGCGAGTTTCTTTTGTACGACATTGAAGACCTGCAGGGAGAACGAAATGAGCAGCGGAGTTCGGGATGGTGTTGAAATGACACCTTCGCCCGAACCGCTTAACGGTGCAGAAATCCCCACCGATGACGCAACCAACATCAAGACGCGATCGATTCCAGGGTGGGCTAGGCGACTTCAGCGGAACGCAAGGGTGGCGTGGAACTCGCTCCGGAGTTCAAATAATAATCTCGTTGAAAACTCCGCGCGTTCAAAAAAGAGGGAGCGGATGGAGAGGACGGATTCGTAAATCCTACTCGCGACGCTATAATAGCCACCACCGAGACGCTCATCGCATAGTATTTCGTCATCAGCACGTCGTCACTTGATTGATTTGGAGAAACAGCTTCGCGATGGGCCAGAATCTGCAGCGCGTATTCGAGATCAGGTTTGCTCAGCATGATGGCGCTACCGAAGTAGTGGGGGGACGGTGAGCACCAACGTAGCGGATCTCCTTCATACGATTAAGAACAATTGGTGCGATCGCTCAATCCTCGTAGTCGGCGATGTGATGCTCGACCAATATATCTGGGGTGACGTAGGTCGTATCTCACCGGAAGCGCCGGTTCCGATTGTGCGAGCTACGCATCGCACGGAACAACCTGGCGGAGCCGCCAACGTCGCGCTGAATATCGCTCGGTTGGGCGCACGTGCGACGATTGTCGGATTCACCGGGACGGACGATAACGAACGGGCGCTGAAGGATTACCTTTCCTCGAATCGGGTCGAGGCTGATTTCGTGAGCTGCGAAGGCTTCCCAACGATCACGAAATTACGAATCCTATCTGGTCGGCAACAAATGCTTCGGCTCGACAACGAACGAGCTGAGTCGCGGCCCAGTACTGCATACCAGAAGCTCATCGAACGCGCTCTCCATCACCTGCCGCAGAGCGATGCACTCATACTTTCGGATTATGCGAAGGGCGTGTTGCTTCCGGAAGTATGTCAGACACTCATACAAGCCGCCGCCCAACGTAAGATTCCGGTCCTCGTCGATCCCAAGAATGTCGACTTCAGTAGGTACCGCGGGGCGACAACAATTTCACCGAATCTGGGAGAGCTTGCGTTAGCGGCTCGCGTCGACCTTGAAAATCTGAACGATTTACTGTATGCGGCGCAGCAGATGGTACGCAATCTGGGATTGAGCTTTCTTACGGCGACCCTTGGCGAAAAGGGAATCGCGTTAGTTACGCGGGATAAGACGACAATTTCGGCAGCGGTCGCTCGACAGGTATTTGATGTCTCCGGTGCGGGAGACGCTGTTATTGCTACGTTGAGCTTGTCGCTAGCGTCGGGGCTGGATCCGGAGCTCGGCGTTCACTTGGCGAACCTCGCTGGGGCAATCGTTGTAAGCAAAGTTGGGACGGCGCCAGTAGAACAGTACGAATTGTTGAATGCTCTCACAGCGGAATCAGTGCCGGTCGCCCAAGCAAAGGTCGTGACACGTTCGGAGCTTCTCGAACTCGTGGCCCGCTGGAGGCGAAATGACGAGCGGATCGTCGTTACGAACGGCTGCTTCGACTTGCTGCACGTCGGCCACATATCGCTTTTGGAGCAGGCGCGCGGATTCGGAGACCGACTCGTCGTCGCGATCAATAGCGATCGGTCGGTGCGAGAATTAAAAGGGAATAGTCGTCCAATTGTGGGAGAACAAGAGCGCGCCCGAGTCCTCGCGGCTATCGCGGCGGTTGATGCAGTGGTCATATTCGATGAGCGTACGCCTCTCGAATTGATTGAGGCGACGCGCCCTGACGTGCTGGTAAAGGGAGGAGACTATGCAGTGAGCGGAGTAGTGGGAGCTGAGGAGGTGCAGTCCTGGGGCGGGCACGTAAAGATTGTTCCAATCGTTGAAGGCTTCTCGACAACAAAGTTGATCGAAAAGGGGCACTAGGACATAAGGAGTTCAGATCGTCACTCGATTTCGTTGATGGTTCGGCGGCGGCCCAAATCGAGTGTGAATGGGACGCGTCTATCGTGTACGCCGTCACCTACTGCTCGCCGGTTCTAACCCACTCATGCCGCCAGAACATTTTCTTCCAGTAAGCACATAGTTAGTTGACGTGCACTCTTCCTTTCAGATCGAGGAACGAGGATACTCCGTGTCCGACGATGGATCCGGGCCTGCCCAGAGAGTCCTCAGTGAGGACCGAGTGAATCATGGGTTGGAGAAGATGAACTGATTTACAGCTGACAGCAGAGAATGGGCTTTGGCATCGGCGAGGCCGATTGCTTTCTCCGCACCGGGTTTTTGATTTGCTGGATCTCCATGAATGAAGATCGTGGGGATGCCCGCTCGCCGACCCGCTTCGATGTCAGAGATCGAGTCTCCGATTAGGATCGAGTTGTTGGCGCTCGCATCGGGAAAGTCCTGGAAAGCCCGCTTAATCATTCCGATTTCTGGTTTCCGACAATGGCACGAGTTCTTGTCGTGTGGGCAGTAATAAATCGCATCCAGACGCGCGCCACGGGCTTCGAGTTCGAGGCGCAAATGTTCGTGAATTTCGGCGAGGCCCATTTCCGACAATAGACCCAAGCCGATGGCTCGCTGATTGGTGACCACGAGGGCAATACACCCTGCTTGATTCAGCGTACGGATGGCCTCGACGACTCCGGGGAGCAGTTCGATTTGCTCTGGTCGCGTGATGTACTGCCCTTCAGGCAGCTTCTTGTTGATAACGCCATCACGATCGAGAAACACGCAGGTTCTTTTGCCAAATTGCATGCGTTTCATCAGCTCAGATTGTTCGATCAGGGTTGGGGCATGCGTCGTTTAGCACCCGGTACAAAAGTAAAGCCGATCGTCGTCGCAAAATTATTCTGTTGCCCGTTGGCGAGCAATGGTATGCGGTATTGTTCGTACTGAAGGCCGCCGGAGAGGAAGATATCTCCGCGGAGATGAAAGCGGGTTTGAGCGGAGATGTCTTGCTGGTAGCCGCCACCAGGGATGAAGTCGGTGGCGAGCTGGTTGCGCCGATACGAGAGCTCAACTGTGTTATGGGGAGTCAGCCAATAGCGAGCGGTTGCCTGGCCACCAATGCCTTCGCGTCCGACCCAATCGCCAAGCAGCATGCTGTTGTTGAGATAGGCGTCGTGATAGACGCCGTTCCAATAGAAGAAATGGCCACCACGATTGTCGCCGCTCAACTGCGTGAAAGCCCCTTCTGCCCGGAAATCGAGCTTGGGAACCTTGGGAATCTGAGTGAGATAGAACCCTGGATGAAATGCCGCGCGGTGCGGCGACGCTAACGGAGATGGATCGTCGTCCACAAGAGAGTCGAAGTATACCGTCATGTAGTTGCGAATGCCGGGCACGCGGTAGCGAACGTCGAGTTCGCCGCGACGGTCTCCGGGATCATTCTGTGCGGTATTGGAGTTTGTTACCTGATCACCCACGCTGAAGTATGTCTTCGCTAATGCATGCCAGGAAAACGGGCGTCCGGTGCCGAGCCACACGGTGGTACGGGCGAATCCGATTTCAAGATTCTTGGTTGGCATAAGGCTGACTTTTTCGCCGTGAAACCAAGGCCCAGCGGGGTATTGGTGCCCTTCCATCTTCGCCATGAAGAAGTCCATGCGAACTTCTCCGAGATATTTGAATATCCAAGGGAAATGCAAAGGAATAGTACGGTCAACTCTCCCCATGAACATTGGTTCGGCGTTATTTGTAAGCGTGAGCGAGCTGTCCTCAGTGGTGCCCCACCAGATGCTCTCTTTGCCGGTGGAGAGATCCCATCCGTGCCAGGTGCCGCCAACGTAGGTATCCATGAATGTGCCGTGATCTACGTCATTGAGATCGGGCGAAATGAGAGCGGAGGTACGGTCGACGTTAGAAAGCGTAGATTGCGCGGCGGCAGAGTATCGCGTGCCTTCGGAGGAATGCTGGTACTCCCCGCTTAATACGGCGGTGAACGCGGAATAGTCAGCGGAGAAACCGGCGCCCGTCACGTTGTTGACACCGTTCCCGTATGGACGTCCGTAGTCGTTCACGATGGTTTGGCCGAGATGGAATCCGTCGCGAAGTGAGTCTCCCGAGATCCCAGTGATACGACTGTAGACTGATGTGATCTGCGCGTCGCCGACTGACTCACCTTCCACCACACCAAGTTCGTACTGAAACTCTTTCTCGAGTGCAGCGATCATTCGAAGCGACTCATCATCGTTCGCGAATTTGCCAGGCTGCCGGCGGCGCTGTTCGAGCAGATCCGCGATGGCCATCCTGGTCCACGGACGGATGCCCATGAATTGCGCTGGAATTCCACCCCTTGCGATTGCCCGTTCGAGCACGGGGTAGGCCCAATGATCGAGAGGAAGGTATGCAGATCCGAGGGAGCGCTTGGAAATGAGAGATTGAGCCGTCGCTGACATTGTAAAGACGAGCAAGATCGCGATGACAATCAGATGGGTCGTTATTCGGGAGTTGTAATCGAAGCGCATGGATCCTGTTACTCGCCTTGCTGCTGACTTTTAGACTCCGATGGACTGGCGCGGCCACTCAGCAAAGCAAGATTAACATTTCAAGGATGCGGCAATCGTGCGAGAGTCCGACGCGCCTGAACTCTAGTCAGTTGTCGGTTCTGCTGCAGGGTGCCTACATTTGGCTGGGCTCTTGCACGGAAGTGCCATGTGAAACGACTGGGATCCCCATTTTGAGTGGCTGGTTCTCATTCCTGATTTGAATCGCACCACGAGGATTCAGTGAAGGTGTGGAGTCGTCGTTCCTTCTTGATTCTCTGTGTTTGGTACCGGCGTGTTCTGACTGACCCAAATGGGCGGCTTGCTATGCAAAGATTCGCTAGGTTGTAACACGGTTTTGCGTTGTAAAAAAGGGCGAGGCGCGGTACTTTGAACACACAGTCGAGGACGGGCAAAGCTGCGTATCTGTACCCTCCCCGTGCCTCTTGGTGTTGGTTGCGGTCGGCTTCCCCTAACCTCAGCAGTGCTCGTGCGTGAACCCCTGGCGAGCGAGTTTGTGTTTTGAGTGCCCTTCGGCCTAGTAGACCTTACGGTCGAGGGTTCGTGGCTCGCACTCTGCCGACGTATCTCTCAGGAAGAGTTTAAGAATGGCGACATCGGCGACTCCAGGACGTTCTTCTCCGCAAACCAAACCTCCCATACCCCGGGACCTCAGTTCTCGGTTGGAAGCACCTCGGGCGAGGCACGGGAACGCGCTAAAAGTTGTAATCGAAGTCCTGGAGCGCCTTTTTGATGCGGTCGCTGTGTTCACCGGGACCGTTCTGGCATACAACGTTTACCGATTGGTTGGACTCGGTCGGAGGGTCGAGTATCCAGTCGGTTGGCTGACAACTGCTGCGATTGCGTTTTCGGTCGTGTTCATTTTGTTGCTGGAACACCTGGGTGAGTATCGTTCCGGGAGCCTTCTCGGTGTGCGTGAGACCGAACGAGTCCTGCGCGCTGCTTGGTACTCTGTTTTTCTCGTTTTCCCAATCGCTTTTTTTTCGGGGCGGTCTTACTCAAGACTTGTGGTTTTGTTCGTGGCGGCAGTCGTTCCGATCTGTGTCCTTATCGTCCGACAGTTTTCGTTCCGAGTGATTGAGCGGCTTTGTATCGCCGGAGATCTCTTGCGACCGGCGGCCATTTACGGGAGCGGCAGATCCGCGAGGAAGGTTTACTCGGCGCTGCTGCGCTCGCCGAAACTCGGGCTGAAGCCGGTGGCATTCCTCGATGAGAAGGAGACGGATCGGTCAAAGCATGTGTTCGAGGCCTCGTATCACCGAAAGAACAGTGCGCAAGTGATCGCGATGCCGATCACGATCGAGTTGCTCAAGGACTTGCAGATCAGCAGCCTCGTGCTTTGCGAATTACCGCCGGCTTCCAAACTTTCAGTCGTCGAAGAGTGCTGCCGACAGGCTGGCGTAGAGGTTTATCTGTCGCCAGGCCTGATGCATTCTGAAGATCAATCCATTGAATTCGTTGACATTGACGGAATGTTGTTCGCTCGCACTGCGGGAGTGAACCATGTATCGCTATATGATTTGTTCAAGCGTGTCTTCGATGTGCTGGCGGCCGGAGTTATCACGCTGGTGATATCGCCGATCCTCCTCGCGATTGCCCTCGCGGTTAAGTTTTCGTCTCGCGGCAAAATACTATTTGTGCAAGAGCGAGTCGGGCGCGGCGGTACGCAGTTCGCAATGTACAAGTTTAGGTCGATGCATGCCGATGCACCGAAATATGCGTTTTCGCCACGTGAGGTAGAAGATCCGCGCATCACGCTCATTGGGCGTTTCTTGCGGCGCACAAGCCTCGATGAATTGCCTCAACTATTTAATGTAATTCGGGGCGAGATGTCGCTGGTGGGGCCACGACCAGAAATGCCGTTCATCGTGGAGAGGTACACCCCGCAGCAGCGACGAAGATTAGATGTGAAGCCGGGAATCACAGGCTTGTGGCAACTCAGCGCCGATCGCGCTTACCTGATTCACGAGAACATCGAGTACGATCTTTACTACGTTAGGAACCGAAACTTTTTCCTGGACCTCGCGGTTCTAGTCCATACGGCAGTTTTTGCAGCCCGGGGAGTCTGATCAAGGGTGTCGGAGCAAAGAATGAAGATCGCAGTGATTGGTTCGGGGTACGTTGGGCTTGTCTCGGCCGCGTGCTTTGCGGAAATCGGCCATGAGGTAATCTCCGTCGATAACGATCACGCCAAAGTTAATGCGCTGCGCAATGGAGAGGTGCCAATCCATGAGCAGTTCCTGCCGGAATTGCTTGCGAAGCACCGGGGTAAGGGCTTGAAATTTTCGACTTCGGTTGGAGATGCGACTGCATGGGCAGACGCCGTCTTCATCACGGTCGGTACGCCCCAATCGGCCACTGGAGAAGCGGATCTTTCCTACGTCGAGGCGGTAGCGCACGAGATCGCAACTGCGATTCATGGCTCGAAGCTGGTAGTGGAGAAGAGTACAGTTCCGGTCAGAACCTGCGAAGCAATCCGAAAGGTTTTGCAATTGTGCGGGGCGCCAGCGGATCTCTTCTCGGTTGCGTCTAATCCAGAATTCTTGCGCGAGGGATCTGCTGTCCTCGACTTCCTTCACCCCGACCGGATCGTAATCGGCGTTGATACCGAGTTCAGCCGTGGGTTGATGGAGCAAATTTATTGGCCGCTGACGAGCGGCGAATATTACAAGCGCTCGGACGCTCTTGGGGCCGGCCCTCGTTTTTCGGAGTGTGCCCCGCTGATCGTGACGAGCCCGAAGAGCGCCGAACTGATCAAGCACGCATCGAATGCTTTCCTGGCTATGAAGATTTCGTTCATCAATGCGGTCGCAAATATTGCAGAATCGGTTGGCGCTGACATTGACGAAATTCGAGCGGGCATAGGAGCCGATTCACGCATTGGCAATCGTTTCCTGAACGCCGGCGTTGGATATGGCGGATCGTGTTTTCCGAAGGATGTGCAGGCTTTTCATGCGGTCGCCCAGGAGTGCGGATATCGGTTTGGCTTGCTCAATGAAGTGATTGAGATAAATGCCGAGCAGCGTCGCCGCTTCATCTTGAAGGTTCGCTCAGCGGTATGGACGCTGCGCGGCAAGACTCTTGCGGTCTTGGGCGCAGCTTTTAAGGGCGGCACTGACGACATTCGTGAGTCGCCTGCGATCGCGATTGTTGATGAGCTGCTCGCTCAGGGGTCGTCGGTGCGGTTGTTCGATCCAGCGGCGCTGCCGAAAGCCAAAGCGGTGCTTGGTGACAGTGTTCAGTATGCGAGTGATGCCTACGATGCAGCGACGGGCACGGATGCGTTGCTCATTCTGACGGAGTGGCCGGAGTTCGCTCAACTCGATTTAGAACGTCTACGCAAAGCGATGAAATTCCCAATCATCGTGGACGGCAGAAACCTGTATCGGCCGTCGTTTATGGCCAAGGCGGGCTTCGCGTACCACAGCATTGGACGGCCCGAACTTGCAGCTGAGAAATCGGCTCAAGGCGTGCGACGTGACGATTGGATCTACGTTAACAAGTCGGGAGCAGCATCTGCTGATTAGTTGCTGCCACAGAGTTATGAAATCAGGACTTGCTCCGAACGAATTGTGCAGCGTGGGATCGAGTCAACAGGTGAGTCAATGCGAATTGTGGTGACGGGAGCAGCTGGATTTCTCGGCTCGCACCTTTGCGATGCTTTATTGGCCGAGGGCCATGACGTCGTTGGAGTCGACAATTTTGTGACTGGTAGCGCCGGGAACCTGGAGCACATGGCGCGAGATTCCAGGTTCGGATTTGTCGAGCATGATATCTGTGAGCCGTTTGACGTCGGCGCATTTGATTTTTTGTTTCAATTTGCATCGCCGGCAAGCCCGATTGACTACATCGAGCACGGCGTGGAGACACTGAAGGTTGGGTCAGTAGGAAATTTCAATTGCCTCGAATACGCGCGACGGTACAACGCCGGCTTCCTACTCGCCTCGACCTCGGAGTGTTACGGCGACCCGCTGGAGCATCCGCAGCGCGAGACGTATTGGGGGAACGTAAATCCGATCGGCCCCCGATCCGTCTACGACGAAGCGAAGAGATTTGCGGAAGCGTCAACGATGGCATTCTTCCGGTATCACGGTGTGAATACTCGGATCGTGAGAATTTTTAACACGTATGGCCCTCGACTCCAGGTGAATGATGGTCGTGTCATATCGAACCTGATGAAACAGGCCCTTTTAGGCGAGGATATGACCATCTATGGCGATGGCAAGCAAACGCGGAGTTTTTGTTACGTAGCCGACGAAGTGGAGGGCATCTTACGCCTCTCAAGAACTGAAGAGCACTTTCCGACGAACATCGGAAATCCCAAAGAATTCACAATTCTAGAATGTGCCGAGTTGGTCAAGGAAGTGACCGGATCATCCTCGTCAATTCGCTTCGAACCGATGCCGCAGGATGACCCAAAACAGCGCAAGCCAGATATTTCGAAGGCGAAGTCGCTGCTGGGATGGGAGCCTAGGGTTAGCCTCGAGGAGGGATTGCGAATGTCTTTGCCGTATTTCAGCGATTGTCTCGCCGCGCTTCGCGCGGGGTGACATAAACCGTTGTTTTGCAGGGGATTAGGACGTGGGGTTAGGTGGAATTAGCGGAGAGCGTGGGTAAAAGTGCGCTACACTGACTGAAACCGCTAAATCGAATCGTTGGTACCCCCGGTAATGAGCCGCCCCTTTAGCGGCAGTCCTCGAATTGACCGGACTTAACGTGGATCGCACAACCAACGGAAGGTTTTGAAGCGCATGGACTCCTTGTTTAGAAAATCGGAATTGCCTCCTCTCGGGGTTTCCGAACAATCCACGACAAACGCCGGACTCGAAGACGAAGATCTGTCTCTAAGGCAGGTCATCAGGATTTTACGGAAACGCAAGAACCTGATTCTCGGGGCCGCCGGTGCCTGTCTTGCTTGTGCGCTTTTGTTGTCATTTGTGATGCGGTCCTACTACAACAGTTCCGCGACGATTGAGATTCAGAAGGACCAGGATGCCTCCCTAGGAAGTGCCCTCGATACCCTGGCGAGTACGGTGGGCGGCGGAAGCGGCGACACGAAGACGGAGGTTCAAACGCAAGTCGCGATTTTGCAGAGCGATGACCTTGCGATTGAGACGATCGAGAGAACCGGCTTTGAGAAACACATCGGGTCGTATTGGCACCTGTTTCCCAGTGGGCGCGTGACTTCGGAACAAGGGCTGCCGTTACGCAATGCCCCGCGTCAACGTGAAGCAATGTTGAAGAAATTCGGAAAGGCACTCACGGTTACGCCGATTCCGGATACGCGTTTGATCCAAATCGCGTTCGAAGACCCCGACCCAAATTTTGCTGCGCAGGTACTCAACACCCTTATTGGCCAATACACACAGGACGTGCTTACTCGGCGAAATGCATCCACAACGCAAGCATCGGAGTGGATGAGCGCACAGATCAAGGACTTGAACCAGCAGGTAGAAGCGGCGCAGCAAAAACTGATCAATTACGAGAAAGAGAGCGGATTGATCGCGATTACCGCCACTGATCCGAAGAATCCCGCCGCTGCACCGGTACTGCATATACCTGCTTTGGACCGATTGACTGCACTGAATCAAGATCTGGTGACAGCTGAGGCATCGCGTGTCACGCGAGAAGCGCTGTACCGTCTTGCGAGATCGGGAGACTTGGATCGCCTCACGAGTCTGGGCGCGGAGTCGCTCACTTCTCCGACGGATCAGGCGCAGGCGGCGATGTTTACGAACCTCCAGGCCCTGCGTCAACGCCAATCGCAATTGAAGCAACAGATGGCGTCAGCAGTACAGATCTACGGAGCCAGAAATCCACATTTGGTGGACGTCGACAAACAACTATCGGATGTCGACTCCCAAATTAAGGGCGAGCTTAAGCTGATTGTCGATCGTACAGAGCTAGATCTCGAACTCGCGAGGCAGTCGGAAGACGCATTGCGGCAAGCCTATGAGAAGCAGGAGCAGGAAGCGAACAAGATCAACGACTCCCAGATTCGACTCGCGGTGTTGCAGCAGGAGGCCGACTCGACGCGACAGCTCTATGAGACCCTCTACGGACGCTTGGAGGTTTCGAAGCTGGATGAAGGTATCAAGAGCACGAATGTCGCAGTCATTAGCGCCGGACTACCTCCCGCTAAACCCTCTCATCCGGATCCGCTCGTCAACGGAATCGTCGGTTTAGGGGGCGGGCTCTTCGTTGGATTGATTTTGGCGTTTGTGGTCGAAACGTTGGATGACTCCGTTGCCACCACGACTGACGCCGAGGAATTGACTGGGATCGCCGTCCTCGGTGTGATCCCGATTGTGAATGAGAATCCGCGGGTTCTGCGCGCAGCAGGACGCGCGAAGGCCAACGGAAGCAATGGGAGTAAGCCGGGGCGGCCGACCGCGATGGTCTACGAGCAAGCGATGGCCACCGAGGCATTTCGCTCGCTGCGCACGACGCTGTTGTTGTCGCAAGCGGGATCGGCGCCCAAGTCGCTACTCTTAACAAGCTCATTGCCTGGAGAAGGGAAATCCACCACGACGTATGGATTGGGCAGATGCTTTGGCAGCCTAGGAACACGCGTCCTACTAATCGACGCCGACTTGCGCAGACCGACCCTCCATAAGCACGCGATGAAGGAGAACGACCGCGGCCTAAGTAATCTGTTGACGTCGGTCGCAGAACCGAGTGATTTCATTCAGAAGGACTCGAGCGCGCCAAACCTCGACATTCTTTGTGCGGGGCCAATTCCGCCGAATCCCGCAGAATTGCTGGCTTCGAACGTGTTCTCGGACCTCCTCAAGCGAGTGGTACTTGAATACGACCTCGTGCTGATTGATAGCCCGCCGGCAATGCTGGTTTCCGATGCGGCGATCATCTCGTCTCGAGTGGATGGCGTGGTGCTGGTCGCACGCGCCGGAATAATCACTCGCGCAGCGCTGGGCAAAGCAGTCGAGGTCTTGCGCCGAAACAAGGCGCCTCTGCGCGGATTGGTGCTAAATGCCGTCAATACCAAGGGCACCGACTACTACTATTCCCATGGTTACTATGGGTATGACTCGTACGGCTCGAACGGGAATGCTTAAACATGCTTAGGAAGATTTTTTTAGTCTCCCGCAATCTGCTTTTGATCGCCAGCAGCGTGCCTGCCACGATGTATGGGCAAGCCTCGAATCAGCAGCAGCTCCAGCAACAGTTGTTACAACTTCAAATGCGCAGTGCTGGATCACCGATGGGATCTGCGCAAGGCGGACCGGGGAATACCATGCGCTCGGGTGCTGTGGTTGCGCCAGAGGACGTTTCCAAATTGAAGTTGGCGCCGGGCAGCATGATCGAGGTCCACGTATTCGAGGAACCTGATCTTGATGGGACCTATCGGCTCGATACCACGGGCCAGGTGAAACTTCCTCTCGCCGGCGACGTGCTCGTGAAGGAAATGACGTTGCGTGAAGCGGAAGTCGCGATCCGGACCAGGCTAGTTTCCGAAGAAATTTTGAAGGACCCGCATGTGGTTGTGAACGTCGCGGAGTACAGCACGCAAAATATCGTCGTGCTCGGCGAGGTTGGTGCGCCCGGACGGTACCCAGTGATCGGTTCCCGTACGCTGCTCGACGTTTTGGCGATGGCTGGTGGCCAAACCGCAATGGCAGGTAACGAGATTCTCGTCCACCGGGACGGTACTCCCGCGGACAAAATTGAGAAGATCCACTTTTCGCGACGGAATGATGATCCGACCGCGCTTGCATCTACGATCAATCCAGGCGATACGCTCGTTATTCGCAAGGCCGGAATCGTTTATGTCCTGGGCTCGGTCAATCGTCCCGGCGGATATGTGATGCAGGAAGCAGGCGACTTGACCGTCAATCAAGCGATCGCGTTGGCATTAGGAACTGCACCGGGCGCCGACACGGGAAAAGTTCGCGTGGTTCGTAAGAACGCTGATGGGAGCATGTCGGAGATTCGGGCTCAGTATGACGAAGCCAACAAGGGCCAGGTATTTCCATTCGAGTTGCAGCCAGAGGACGTTGTCTACGTTCCGGCAAACTGGCTGAAGACGACGTTCTTGAACACCCGGCAATTCATGGGTCAAGTTGCCTCGGCAACGATCTACGCGGTGCAGTAGTGCCTACGAGCGATGAAAGTGGGGAACGGCTCGCTCTGCCGGCGAGGCCATCGAATGGGCGCGTTCGCGTTGGTGCGCGGAAGCATGTTGCTGTGTGGCTCCTTAGCTCGGTCTGTTGGGTCTTACGGCTCTTTCAGATGCTCTTCAATGAAGCGGACCCTACCCGAAGCAAGCACGTAGTCTTAGTTGAGCCATACGGTATGGGCGATGTCATTTCGCTTGAGCCGCTCGTGTCGCTTATGACCCAAGCGGGCGTGAAGGTTACAGTCCTTTGTCAACAGAGATGGCATGCCCTCCTCCCAGATGCTTCTTGCATCTCGATGGAGAAGACTTGGCAGCAACTCGGCTTTATAGGATTTGTGAAGGTTGTCCTTCATCACGCGAAGTGTTCCCGCGCGAGCCTGAAAGGTGCGGTGGGGGTTGACCCTCGCGGCGATGTACGTTCCATTCTCTGGCTTCGCGCCGTCGGATGCACCGAGGTGTACTCATTCGATCGGTTCCTTGGCTCGACTTCGCGTGTTCCACCGGGTATCGCGAGTCTTGTACCCGAGTGCTCAACGACCAAAATGCGCTGGCAAAACAACCTTGCGTTTTTGGAGCCACTAAGGATTGCGAACCAACCGATGCGGGCCCCGAATTTGAGTCACTTATCTCAAAATTCTGCCCTGGTTAATGGACGAATCGGTATCGTTGCCGTCGCCCCGTGGCCAGGAAAGTTCTGGCTGACGCAAGGCTGGGTTACCGTTGTCGAATATCTTAAGGCGCGCAGCCTAGTTCCCGTGTTGATTTGTGGCCCTGGACAAGAGTCTCAGTCCGCCGAAGCCACTGGTTTCTCCGTTAAGGAGATTTTGTCGGCAAAGGATGTTTTCGATCTCGCGCGAATAATTTCTAGTTGCGAGGCCCTCATTACGCTCGATTCCGGCCCGATGCACCTAGCAAGCGCGCTCAAGAAACCCTTGGTAGCGCTATTTGGTCCCGCACATTTGCCGCTCTGGGCTCCGTTCTCTCCTAACTGCGAGATCGTTGTTTCTCCGCTCACATCGAACGGCCCGATACATTTGGTGGATTCAAATATTGAACTTGGTAAGAAAATTATGCGAGAGATTGAAAGCAAGTCTGTCATTGTTGCGTTCGAGAAGGTTTCCGCGGGCAGTGCAAAAAAGTTCGCCTTCGGAAGTTCTTTGAACTTGCCCGCTTTTCTTCAAAAATAGCTCGAATCCGGCCCCGAAGCAAAAGCGGGAGCCTCGTCTTTGGAGGCATTTTGAATATCACGCTTGTCTCAACGCTCAACTTTAATCCGGGCGATGAGTTCATTCGCTTAGGTATGGAACACGTACTTCGTCAAAAATTTCCGGACGCAAGGTTGCGCCCAATTCACAAACACGATCCAAGGACGCTGTTTTCTGGGTTCTCCCAAAAACGGAGCACGCCGCACCGGCTGCTCTCCCCTATGCTTTACCGTTTGTACGCCGGCGGCCCAGGCCGTAAGCAAGAGAACTATCTCGAGAGTGCTGATATCGTGGTATTTGCTGGTACACCGTTCATCTGGCGCAATTCACCCGTTCTGTTTCGATCCACCTGCGCCAATGCCGAGTGGGTCTCGCCGATCTGGGAACGATTATTTGACGAGTTGCGACAAGTACCTGTATTGAATCTCGCGGCGGGCACAAGCGTTTCGAATCAGGAGCAAATTGACGCGATCACGAATGATTCTACGGTGAGCGGATTCCTTAAGCGCGCATTGTCACGAGCTCAAGTTACGACAGTGCGCGACCAGATTAGCCGCGATATCCTCGGTCATCTTGGGTTCCCCGTCAAGACTATCCCATGTTCTTCTATTCTCTCAGCAAAAGGAGCCTTCCTCGAGCCTCAGGAACCAGAGTATGTTGCGATCAATCTGATGCGCTCCGCTTCGCACAGTGGTCGCGGCCATCGCGGCCGTCCCGACGAGTGGCGGAAGTCGATCGAAAGGGTTGTCCCTGAAATCGAGAAAAGACACCGCATCCTATTTGTCTCCCATTCCGTGGATGAAGATCAGACCGCGGCAGAATGGTTTCCTCAGCATCCAAGGATCGTAAGCAAAGACCCGATCGTCTTGCTTAAGGCTTATTCGAAGGCACTCTATGGACTATGCAATCGAGTGCATGGTGCAGCGGCGGTAGCAACATTCGGCCGCCCGGCGATAGTTGTCGGAGGTGACAGTCGCATCAACCTGATCGAGCAGTTTGGACTGCCAGCCTACGATCACCGGCAGATCGACGGTCCTAAGTTGATCGAGCGTGTTGAACACATTGAGCGCAATTACGACGACTACGTTCGGCGTCTCGCCGCGAAAATCGATGACACTCAGAAGGCGTATCTGGCGGCGCTGGAACAAGTTTTGGTTCAAGAGCGACAAATGGCGATCGGACAATAGACACAGGGCGAGAATGTACCTTACACAGACAAGGCTGCAGAACGTCTGGCTGAAAGCGCTAATGGCTTGCTTGGTAGGTTATGCCCTACTAGGCAAGGGTTTCGCATACCTTTTCATAGGGGAATGCGTTCTCGTTGCTGGGTTCGCGATATTCTTACTTTCTCGCAGAGCGACGTTAGTGGCGAGCGATAGTGTGCTTTTACTCTGGGGACTCTTCGCCTTTTGGGGGGCCTGCCGAACTATCCCATTTCTATCGACGTACCACTTCGATGCGATCCGAGACGCAGTCCTTTGGGGGTACGGTCTTACCGCGCTGTTCATTGTGGCGTCCGTCAATAGCGCGGAGCAAATTGCGAGTGGGCTTAACGCCTACCGCAAGTTCCTTCGCTGGTACATGCCATTATTGCCAATTATCCTCCTGCTATCCGGTCCTTTGAGGCCGCTGATGCCCGTTGTTCCGTGGAGTCGAGACGCTGCCATCGTTATGTTGAAGCCCGGTGATGCAAGTGTCCATCTCGCGGCAGCTGCACTTTTCTGGTTGATCCTTGAGAGGCAGAGCTCCGCGCGGAAGAGAAGAGGTTTCTCGGCCATGCAAGGCGTTGCTATAGCCGGATGGTTTGGCGCTACGATGTTTGTACTAGTCAGAACTCGTGCTGGGGTTCTTGCCATCATCATTCCGATGGCCCTGGTTTCACTTCTGAAATTGCGAAGAGTAGCCTGGAAGGTTGGCGTATTTGCCGTTGCAGGAACTTTCCTGCTGGCAATGATCTTGGAATCGAATCTGATCCAGATCAATATACACGGCCGTAAATTCAGTTCGGAGCAGATTACAAACAACCTGTATAGCATAGCGGGCCAAGGAGATGAGAAGACCGATCTTGAGAATACAAAGGTGTGGAGACTTATCTGGTGGAGGCACATAGTTCAATACACTGTTTTCGGCCCTTATTTCTGGACTGGAAAAGGCTTCGGAATCAATCTGGTGTTGCAAGATGGCCCGCCCCATGTAACGGAGGACGATAAGACAACGCGTAGCCCTCACAATGGAAGTATGACAGTGCTAGCGCGCATGGGAGTTCCTGGTCTCGTGATGTGGGCCTCGCTGAATCTCGTGTTTCTCTTCCGAATGCTCCGGGCCTACCGCCGCGCTGCCCGATCGGGAGCCCAGTTCTGGGCTTCGGTGAATCTATGGGTTCTATGTTATTGGATTGCTGCTTTTATCAACTTGAGTTTCGATGTTTACATCGAAGGGCCAGTGGGTGGAATTTTGTTTTGGTCGATTATCGGCTTCGGCGTGTCCTGCCTGCGCGTACAGAGCTATGAAGCGCGTCAGATTGCGCACGGCCGAGTGAGAAATTTTCATACCAGGTCAGCAGAGCAGTTGGCGGTCAGGGAATTATCGCCATCCTGAAGGATGGTTGGCGCGCTCCAAGCGGCAGGACTTGAAGAACGGAGATTAGATGGGAATGATGCTTACCAGTGTTGGGTGGCGAATTCGAGGGGCAGCCCGATTTTTGTTGAAACGTAAGCCTGATGGAGTGGGAGTGTTAGCCAGCCCAACCAGCCATCCGGTGATTCAACGGGTTGTGGCATTGTCGCGGGGCTCTGGCCTGCGCATCAACGTCGGTTGCGGGCTGGACTATCACGAGGGTTTTTTGAATATCGATGGCTCGAACGCGATTCCCAAAGTCGACAAGGTTCTGAGAGTGCCGAATGAACCACTGGACGAAGCGCTGGGTGCCGGAGTCGCGGAATTCATTCTTGCGCAGGATGTCGTTGAGCACGTTCATCACTGGGAGGCGGTGGCGATGCTTGGGCAAATTGCGCGCACACTGAGGGCGGGTGGAGGAGCGCAGATCCGAGTGCCCGATTGCGAATACATTATTACATCCGATGCTTACTCACTCGAAGAAAAGTTAGACATTCTGTACGGTGGACAAGATATGTCACGGGCACATGGCGATATGAGCGAGTCCCGCGCAAAGCATCCAGAGTTCTTCTGTCATCGATGGGGATGGACGATGAGAAGGATGCGCGATCACCTGTTGGAAGCTGGATTCGCAGAATGTGCATTCCGCCGCGAAGATTCAAACTTCGTAGCTTATGCATTAAAAGCATCTTAGGGCGACAGTTTGAAAGAGTCATCCATCATTCGACTAAAGTCGAGAGTTCTGCGTGGCCGCGGCGTCTATTCGCTTGCCGATCAGGTCTTAGTGAGCGGGTCGAACTTCGCGGCCAGTGTGGTTCTGGTGCGCGGGCTAGGCTTGACTGAATTCGGAAAGTTCAGTGTGGCGTTTGTCATTCTTCTCTACGCCAATGCGCTGGAGATGAGTCTTATCAATTCGCCGATGTTGACACTGGCTCCCGCGATGGAAGAAGGCGAGAAGCGTCGTTTCGTGGAAGGGATGATGGCGCTCCAGGTTTCTACCAGCGCGCTGTTGTTCGTAGTGTTCGGTCTCGGCGCCGGAATAATCCACTTCTTGACCGGCTACCTCTCGGTTGCCAGCGCGGTTGCGCTGGCGGGAGCTGCGGGTACATTCCAATTCCAGGACTGGGTGCGACGCTACTACTTCTTGGCGAATAAGAGCAAACTCGCGATTGCCAGCGACTTCATTAGCTACTTCATCCAGTTCGTTATCTTCGTTCTGCTTTGGAAAACCGGTCGGCTCACGCTGTTCTCCACGTTTGTCACAATGTTCGCGACGTCCCTGGCTGGCGGCTTGATGGCGCCTTTTACCGACGGCCTGAGACCGGCGTTTGATCGATTGGGAGAGGTCTGGAACCGATCGCGGCATTTGGCGCGCGATCTGTTTGTTGCAAACCAGATGCGGTGGGCAGGCCTGCAAGGCGTGTTCCTGGTCGGGACCTACATTGTCGGCGCAGCAGCGGCGGGAGGGCTCCGTGCGACGCAGAACTTCGCAGGTCCAGTCAACGTCGCTCTGAGTTCGCTGGAGAACTTCGTCCCGATCCGCATTACCGAGGAGCTTAAACATCACGGAGTTCTACGCGCTCACCGCTACATGCGAATCGCGATCATCGGGGGAACACTGTTTTTTAGTGCACTCTTTCTCCCGATTGTCGTCTTCGGACGACCGATCCTTCGGTTTACATATGGTGCGGCTCTAGTCGAATTTTACTGGCCTATGGTATTGCAACTGGCTTGCCTTGTAATTCAGATATCCGCAAATATGTGGTATCAGCTCTTCCGCGGAATGCAAGACTCCCGCGCGATCCTGCGCGGAAATGCAGCTTTTGCATTGGTCAGCCTTCTGACCATTTACTCATTCGGAAAGCTCTGGGGCGTCACGGGAATCGTACTGTCGTCTTTGGCGGGCCAAAGTAGCATTGTCGTTTATTACGTATTTCATTGGACGCGTCATCGTCAGCAGATCATCGCTCGATATCCATCGCCCACCCCTACCGCGGAGGTGTTCGATGTACAAGGTAGCTTGTCCGAGGTTGTCTCCGTGGATGGGGCGTAGCGTTTCTTGTTGGAGGTTAGTTTGGCGAAGAATGTTTTGATATTCCTGCAAGTGACCGTACTCGGATTCGCATCCGCGGCTTTCGCCGCGAATGCCTCAAGTGTCGTTCGCCTGAAACCTGATCAGGATTTCGCGTCCATCATCAAGAATGCCCCGGCTGGCTCGCAGTTTGAGTTCGCGGCGGGTGACTATCGCATGGCTTCGATCACCCCGAAAACTGGCGATTCGTTTCGTGGAAACGGGCAGGCTGTTCTGAATGGGGCGAAGCTGGTCACGTTTAGGCAGGACGGGAAACTTTGGAGCATCAGTGAGCAGTTGGGTCGCTCGAGAAACGGATCCTGCGAGCCGTCGCGCCCAGCATGCCTGATCTTGAACGATCTCTTTATTGACGACAAACTGCAGACCCTGGTGCTTGATAGATCTCAACTAACGGTTGGAACCTGGTACTACGACCAGGCGTCTTTGAAAGCGTACATCAGTGTGGATCCGACCGGCCATAAAGTAGAGTTAGGATCCGCGCCGCTTGCTTTTGCGGGATCGGCGACCGATGTGACGATTGACGGCTTTACTGTCGAAAAATATGCTAATTCGCCACAGACTGGGGCGGTCGGTGGGTATAACGGCAGCGCACACTCGTGGATAATTCGTCACGTTGAGACGCGTTGGAATCACGGTGTAGGCATTGCAGTGGGCAGTAACAGCATAATTCAGTCAAGTAATTCTCATCATAATGGCCAACTCGGAATGGCTGCACACGGCGAGAATATCCAGATTTTGGATAATACGATCTCGAACAACAACTATGCGGGTTTCAAAATCGTTTGGGAGGCGGGTGGAACCAAATTCTCTGGCTCTGACCACCTTTTGGTTCGTGGGAATGTTGTTGAAGCGAACTACGGTAACGGGCTTTGGACCGACATCGATAACATCCACGTAGTCTACGAAAAAAACAGAGTTCTCAACAATACGGGCGCCGGAATTGTGCATGAAATTAGCTATGATGCTGTGATCCGCAACAATTTCGTGTCCGGCAATCGAGTCGGAATCATCATCATTCTTTCTTCGAATGTACAAGCTTATGGCAACGTCGTTGAGGTGCCTCCGAACGGTACGGACGCCATACGAGTTGCGAATGGCAACCGCGGCGAAGGGAAATTTGGTCCATATGTCGCCCACGATATTCGGGTGTATGACAACATCATTACGTTCCTGGGATCGAGTGGGCGCAGCGGACTTAGTGGGCCATTGGATACGGCGAGAAACGTCGTTTTCGAAAATAACCAATATCACCTGCTCGGTGGTGGAAACGCTCACTGGATATGGGGATCTCCCAATCCAGTGCCATTGAGTGAAGTGCAACGTGTCGGCTCGGACAAAGGGGCAAAGGTCTCACGAGAACCTGCGAAGATGATCGATCCAACGCGATCCCCAGAGTAGGCGGTCATAGGCCAAGTTCTTATTTTAACGACACTTTCGTCGACAATGGATGCCAAGCTTTCCTTGGAGTTATAGCAATTCAATGAATCGTTACGGACAACATAATGCCGAGCCCAAAGTTGCGATTCATCGCAGCTCCGGTCAGGTGCGGTACCCAAAGCTGCCGCCGTTTCACCCGAGCGATCAATATCCAGAACTTGCAGTCGGCCTTCCGATCGGAACGGAACAGAACTCCGTATACGATGCTGTGCGAGAGTCCTTTCGGCTGCTTGGTCTTGATTCCGCAAACTTCGGCATGGCAGCGTGGAATCCTCTGTCTTCTCTCATTCAGCCGGGCGACCATGTGTTTCTGAAACCAAACATGATCGCACATAAGCATCAGCTCACCGATGAATGGGAACATGTCATTACTCACGGCTCGGTAATCCGTGCCGTAGTTGACTATGCGTATCTTGCGCTACAAGGTAAGGGCCAGATAACGCTTGGCGACGCTCCACAAACGGATTCGAAGTTTGAGCTGATCATCGAACGAATGGGATTAAAAGCGATTCAGGAGCTCTACGCTAAGACCCAGAATTTCGAGATCGCGATGGTCGATCTCCGTAAGGAACACTGGATCGAAAGAGATGGAATTTATGTCGAGACGGTACCCCTTGATGGAGACCCAGCCGGGAGCATTCAGGTAAGTCTCAACAACGATAGTTTATTTTCCGAGCTTGATGGCAAAGGCAAGACCTACTATGGGGCGCACTATAACGTTCCGGAGACGAACAGCCATCACTGTGACGGAAAGCACGAATATCTCATTTCGCGTAGTCCAGTTTCAGCTGATGTATTCATTAGCATTCCGAAGCTTAAGACCCACAAGAAGTGTGGAATAACGCTAAATCTCAAAGGCTTGGTCGGGATCAACGCCGATAAGAATTGGTTACCTCATTATGTTTTAGGTTCACCTGGTGCGGGAGGCGATCAGTTCGATAGAGACTCATCAAAACAAAAGCTCGAGAACTCACTCGTGCTCAAGGCGAAGAGCTTCCTGGTGAAGGGGAACCCTGTGGTGCGCTACATTTCACGAAAGACGAAACGGGCGGCATACCGCATCTTTGGGAACAATGAGAACGTTGTGAGGTCCGGCAATTGGCACGGTAACGATACGGTTTGGAGAATGTCGCTTGATCTAAACCGGATCCTACTGTATGCCAATCCTGACGGCTCGATGAGGAGTACCGATAGTCCGAAGCGATATTTCTCAGTTGTGGATGGATTCATTGCGATGGAGGGAAACGGCCCGGTTGCCGGTACGGCGAAGGAGTGTGGGGTCGTCATTGCCGGTGGAGATCCGGTCGCCGTCGACGATGTTTGTACCCAACTGATGGGCTTCGATTTTGAGAAGTTGCTTCTTATTAGGAGGGCGTTCGAATCTCATCGCTATCCGTTAACCATCGCCTCGCACCACTCGATCCGTACCTGCAGCAATCTCGCGGATTGGACTGGCAAACTTGTTGAGTGGCCTCACCAATCGCTTTACGAGTTTCGGCCGCATTTTGGATGGCTTGGCAAGGTCGAGTTAGAACGTGATGCAGTCGCCGGGATGCCGACATGAATTACGGCTCAAAGCTGCAGCGCAGTCTGTATTTCAGCATGCCGTTCTCGGTGAAGAATATTTGTGCGAGTCTTTACGGGAAGAACCAGCGGCGATTGCGTTACGGGCGTTTTTATAACGAGGCGCTGGCATTGCTGGTTGATTCGCAATGGTGGGATAGTTCCCGGTTGCTCGACCATCAAAGCGAGGAGATTCAGAAGTTCATGAGCGAATCGGTTCTCCGGACAGCTTTTTACCGCGAACATTCCGCTTATGCACAGATGCGGAGCACCCGAACAGTTAAGGATGCGCCCATTCTGACGAAACAAACTGTACGAAGCCTTCAAGACCAGCTCTGTAGGGAAGAATTGAACCAGTTGGCGGTTCGCTGGGCTCACACAAGCGGCACGACAGGAAAGTCTCTGCACTTCCCAATTTCGCAATATTGCTTTCAGCGTGAATATGCATTTCGCGAGCTGCACTATATGTGGGCCAATGTCAGCCTTCTTTCAGGCGAGCCGATCGCCGCGTGCCAAGGGCATCCTGTTGCCCACTATGACCGAAAGACGCCGCCTTTCTGGGTAGAGGACTCAGCAAACCAGTTGCTGATTCTCTCCTCGTACCACATGTCGCCGAAGAATTTCTCGGCCTATGCAAAAGCGCTCGACGCATGGCAGCCGGTCATGATTAATGGCTATCCATCGTCGGTCTATTTGTTGGCGCTGGCCTATCAGCGCTATGGCCAAGGACGGGTTCGGCCACGGGGTATCTTCACAACCTCTGAGACGTTGTTCGACTATCAGCGCGAAGCCATTGAGGCGGCTTTTGGATGTCGTGTCTTCGACTGGTACGGCAACTCCGAAATGTGCGGCAATATTGTGCAATGCGAACTAGGCGAACGCCATTTGAAAATGGAGCACAGCCTCATCGAGATTGTAGATGAGCACAACGATCCTATTTCTCCTGGCGAGACGGGGCGTCTGCTCTGCACAGGATTCGGCAATCATGCTTTTCCGCTGGTTCGCTATGACATTGGTGACCGGGTCGTACTTTCCAAGAACCAAGTTTCTCGATGCGGCCGGAGCGGGGTTTTAATTCATGAGATCGCAGGTCGTAGCGAAGACTACATAGTTGCCGCTGATGGGCGCTACGTTGGACGTCTCGATCATTTGTTCAAAGACAGTCAGAACGTAGTCGAAGCTCAAGTCGTTCAAACCGCGGCAGGAAAGGTCGTGTTACGCGTGGTACGCACTCCTGAATACGGCGCGCCCGACGAGCGAGCGATTCGCGAGGAAGCTGCGCTTCGATTGGGGTCAGACACCTCGGTCGAGTTTGAGTATTGCGAGAGTATTCCGCGCGGTGCGAACGGAAAGTTTCCGTTCGTGCTCACACAAGGTCGCCAAGGCGGAAACGCTGCTACGCTTTCGCGCGTCGGCATCGGATAGAAACGACTGAGAGGCTATGAAACAAGTTATCCAATATCAGAAAACCGGTGACATTACCGTCGAAGAGCTGCCGGTGCCACAGCTCAAGAGCGGCGGCATTCTCGTCCGCAATTTCTTTTCGTTGATCAGCGCGGGCACCGAACGAAGTTCGGTGACGACGGCGCAGGCTTCATTGATCGGCAAGGCCCAAGCACGCCCAGACCTCGTGCGCCAGGTTATGGACAACGTGAAGCGCGAAGGCCTGATGGCAACGATCGAGAAGGTGCAGAACCGTCTCGACAACTACAAAGAGCTCGGATATAGCTGCGCGGGAATCGTTGTGGAGAGCGCCGTTGACGAGTTCAAGGTTGGCGATCGGGTCGCTTGCGGCGGAGTTGGATACGCTTCTCATTCGGAGATTGTTTATGTTCCGAAAAATCTCGCGACGCTTGTTCCTGAGAGCGTCGCCATGGATGATGCGGCCTACACCACCGTGATCGCGATTGCGATGCAGGGTGTTCGCCAAGCCGATGTGCGCGTCGGCGAAAAAGTTGTGGTGATGGGCCTCGGGCTGATTGGCTTGATCACCGTGCAGATCCTGAAGGCGAGTGGTTGCGCCGTCATCGGTCTCGATATCAGCGATCGGAACTTTGAGTTGGCGAAGAAGTTTGGTTGCTCCGAGTGCGCGGTTAGCGATATGCACTCCGTCGGCAAGGTCGAAGCGTTTACGCGCGGTCGCGGCAGCGATGCGGTGATCGTCACGGCGGCAACGAAATCGAGCGAGCCTGTCGAACTGGCAATGCAGTACGCGAGGAAACGTTCGAAAGTGGTAGTAGTGGGCGCAGTGGGAATGGATATCCCGCGCAGCCCTTTTTACGAGAAGGAAGTCGATTTCCGGATCTCTTGTTCGTACGGGCCGGGTCGCTACGATTCCGAATACGAAGAGCGTGGGCACGATTACCCAATCGGATATGTTCGCTGGACCGAAAAGCGGAACATGGAATCGGCGCTGGATTTGATCGCCGAACGGCGCCTCGACGTGCGTTCGTTGACCACCCATACCATCCCCGTGGACAAGGCGCTCGAGGCATACGACATCATTACGGGAAAAACGCAGACGCCGTATCTAGGAATTCTGCTGAGTTATCCCGATGCAACTTACGAGAGAACGGCGGCGAATCGGCGCATCGATCTTTCGCCCACAAAGGCTGTGCCCGAGTCGTCAGCGGCCATCGCATTTATCGGCGCCGGGAACTTTGCGCAATCCTACCTGCTTCCGCCATTGAAGAAAATTGGCGCTCAGTTCGAGCTGGTTGCCACTTCGAAACCTGTAAACGCGAGTTCGGTGGCGAAGAAATTCGGGTTCCGTTCGTTTACCACCGACCCTGGAGAGGTATTCCAGGATCCTGCGGTAAAGCTCGTATTTATTAGCACCCGACACGATACTCATGGCCGTTACGTTCTGGAGGCACTCCAGGCGGGGAAACGTGTCTTCGTCGAGAAACCGCTCGCGATCAGCAGCAAGGAACTGGAAGAAATCGGCGCCACGTATCGGGCAGCAGCCGAGAGCGGCAACTCTCCTTTCTTGATGGTTGGCTATAACCGCCGGTTCTCTGACCCCTTAAAGACGATGAAGAAGTTTTTCCAAGGCGCTGGCGAACCTCTCACCATGCATTACCGAGTGAATGCCGGCTACTTGCCGCTTAACAGTTGGTACCAGGATTCCGCGCAAGGCGGACGAACCGTCGGCGAGATGTGCCACTTCGTCGACACCATGCAATTCCTCGCAGGCGCGCAACCGGTGAGCGTCTACGCAAGTGCCCCTGCAGATAAAGCGGGCCGCTACAACCACGACAACGCGGTTGTGCAGATTACGTTCGATGACGGATCGGTCGGATCCATTCTCTACCTTGCCAGCGGTGGACCCTCCATGCCGAAGGAGTACATCGAAGCTTTTGCGGGAGGCCGGTCAGCGGTAATGGATAGCTTCAAGTCGCTCGTAATGTATAGCGGCCGCAAAGATGAGAAGAAGTCGTACTCCGGAGATAAAGGACACACGGCTGAGATGCAGGCAGTAATGGACGGCCTAAAGAATGGGCAATCTCCCATTCCGTTTGGGTCGCTGGAGGCAACGTCAAAGGTAACCTTTGCGGCGTTGGAATCCATTCGCACTCGGAGTCGCGTCGACATTGAATAAGTTGACTTGGTATTTCGCACGTATGCGCCAGATGGGGCCGGCGGAGGTGCTTTATCGCACTCGCCAGGCCGCCAACGTACCCATTGATTATTTGGGTAAAGGCCAACGCGCGCAATTTCAGGCTCCCCACGGGGAATGGTGGTCGCCGAGGAAATACCCTGTCACGTTCAACCGGGCCGGCGCCTCGTTCGAAAAGATACGAATCTTCGATCTCGAGTTCCCTGCGGATTTCGAGTTCGACTGGCATCGTGATTACCGCAACTCCAAGTCGGTAGAGCGCAAATTCTCGCGCAGCCTGGATATCCGCGATCCCGAAGTAGTTGGCGACATTAAGTACATTTGGGAGATCAACCGTCACCAGCATCTGAGTGCGCTCGCATACTCGTCCCGTCCGGACGCGTCGGACATCGTTGCGCGCTCGCTATCGGACTGGCTCGATAGCAATCCGTATATGGAGGGTGTGAACTGGACGAGCAGCCTGGAATTCGGTTTACGGCTCATCTCCTGGGCTGCCATTTTTCCGACAATGCGAGAACACTTCGCACGCAATAAAGCACTCCGCGAGAAGTTGGCGACTTCAGCCTACTTGCATATGAAGGCGATTCGGCGGCATTTGAGCCGTTACTCTTCCGCGAACAACCACCTGATTGGGGAACTCGCTGGATTGTATGTGGGTGCGACCTGCTTCCCCTGGTGGAATGAATGTGACACCTGGCGAGACTTCGCTCGGAGAGAACTGGAACGTGAGATTCTCGCGCAGTTCACTCCGGAAGGTGTAAATCGCGAGCAAGCGATGTCGTACCAGTTCTTCACGCTCGAAATGTTGCTCTTTGCCGGATTGGTCGCACGTAACTCTGGCGACGCCTTTGAAGGGGCGTACTACGAGCGCCTCCGCAAGGGTTTAGATTATGTTCTTCTCGTCGCGACGAAGAGTGGCGACCTGCCATGGTTTGGTGACTCGGATGATGCCCGCGGATTCTTGTTTTCTCCGAATGAATCAGAATTGCAAGCAGTCATGAGTTTGGGGGCTGGGCTTTTCGATGATGAACGATACCTGTCCTTTGCGCCCCGCGGGACGGTTGCAAGCAAGGCATTGCTCGGCCCAGCAACAGAACCGATCGTCCGCCGCGCGAGTACGCCGCAAGTCGGAACTGCGGAACTCCTGCGTGAAGGCGGTATCGCCGTAATACAGGCCGATGACTGGAAAGTCGTAATGGACGTGGGTCCGCTGGGATTCACAACCATCGCGGCGCACGGTCATGCAGATGCCCTTTCGTTATTGCTGGCAGTGAAAGACCGGTACGTTCTTGTCGACCCCGGTACCTATGCGTACCATTCCCATCCGGAGTGGCGTGCGTATTTTCGAGGCACTGCAGCGCACAACACCGCGCGAGTCGATGGCCAAGATCAATCTGTCATGCGCGGAAGATTCCTGTGGGACCAGAAGGCGAACGTGAAGGTAAAGCACTTCGCCGAAGAGGCCACCGAGATCTGCATTGCAGCGGAACACGATGGTTACACCCGGCTCTCTGATCCGGTGGTACATCGTCGCGCAGTAACGGTGAAGAAGCAGGAACGGATGATCGAAGTTGAAGACGCCTTCGAATGTAAGGGCGATCACTCCATCGAACTATATTGGCACCTCGTTGAATCGCTGACGCCGGAGGCGTTGCCGGGCGGCAGTATTCGCGCCGAGGGCGATGGGGTGAAATTGGACTTCACTTTCGAAGGACAGCAAGGCGACATTGCGATCATCCACGGTTCGGAATCGCCTATTCTGGGATGGCGATCGACGGAATTTAACGTAAAACATCCGACTTCCACGGTGCGCCGCTCGCTGCGTATTCGCGGAACGCAATCCATTAAGACACGAATTCAGTTTTGAGGCGTAGATGAACATCTCTATTGTGGGTCTGGGATATGTAGGTGCAGTTTCAGCGGCGTGCCTGGCGAGCCGAGGGCACAATGTCTGGGGCGTGGATATCAACGCCGACAAGGTTGCTGCACTGAACGAAGGGAAGTCGCCGATCATCGAGCCAAAGCTCGCTGAATTGCTCTCTGCGGCGGTTTCGAGCGGCAAACTGCGCGCCACGTGCGACATGTCCGAAGCTCTCGCACAAACAGACATTTGCTTCGTCTCGGTTGCGACGCCGAGCCGGAAGAACGGCCAGATCGACGCCGGCCACTTGCTGCGGGCCTGTCAACAGATAGCGGATGTTATCAAGTTGCTAGATCGCAAACAGGTCATCGTCATCCGGAGCAGTGTGCTCCCCAGTGTTTTCGAAGAGGCGACGAAGCTGTTCGCGACGCATGTGCCAGGGTTGGCAGAACTTTGCATCAATCCGGAGTTTTTGCGTGAAGGCTCGGCGATTGCCGACTACGAGAACCCACCTTTTACGGTGATCGGTACTGACAAGCCGGAGGTAGAGAAAATGCTCCGCGACTTGTACTCCGATCTCAGCGCTCCGGTGTACGTTCTTGGCGCTAAGGAAGCGACGTTGGTGAAGTACGCCAGTAATGCCTTCCACGCTCTCAAAGTCGCATTCGCGAATGAAATCGGAGCGGTCTGCCACGAGAACGGTATCGACGGTGACGCTGTAATGGAAGTGTTTTGCAAAGACAATAAGCTGAACATCTCTCATCGGTATTTGCGCCCTGGCTTTGCTTTTGGTGGTTCCTGTCTTCCGAAAGATGTGCGTGCCCTCCTCTATGCCGGCAAGGTTGCGGACATTGAGTTGCCATTGCTGCGCGGCGTGTTGGATAGCAACGAGTGCGTGATTGAGCGTGCGTTCGACGCGATTCTCGAGACAGGTGCTCGTCGCATCGGTCTCGTGGGCTTAAGCTTTAAGAAGAACACCGACGATCTCCGCGAAAGCCCATTCGTTGAACTGGCGGAGCGCCTCGTTGGCAAAGGACTCGCCCTGCGAATCTATGACCCGAATGTCTCCGTGGCACGCCTGGTGGGCGCGAATCGTGAGTACATCCAACAGCGATTGGTGCATCTTTCCTCTCTGCTCACAGAGTCGATCGAAGAACTCGCTGTAGCGTGCGACCTCATCATTATTGGGCACAAGTTCGAAGGCGTCGAAAAACTTCAGGCCCATCGCGATCGATATCACATACTCGACCTGACCGGTCCATTCGCACTTCATCCACGGCAATCGGCTGCCAAGGCAGGATAGCGGGGATGGCGAAAAACAAGCAGCGGAACATCCTGATCATCGTCCAGAACCTCCCCGTGCCCTTCGACAGGCGGGTTTGGCAGGAGGCCACGAGCCTGCAGCGCGCGGGCTTTGGGGTGACCGTCATTTCTCCAAAGAAAAAGATCTATAAGAAGACCCATGAGATCCTGGAGGGAGTAGAGGTATATCGCTATCCGCTCATCTATGAGGCAGACGCCGGCGTTCTCGGATACTTCGTGGAGTTTGTGTACTGCTGGCTGGCGACTCTGTGTTTTGCGGTGATCGCATACGCGCGACGGCCGTTTCATGCAATTCATGCGTGCAATCCGCCGGATACGTACTTCGCGTTAGCGCTGCTCTTTCGCATCTTCGGGGTGAAGTTCGTCTTCGACCATCATGACCTCTGTCCGGAGATGTTCGTAGCGAAGGGCCGCTCGAAGCAGGGAATTCTCTACAAGGGTCTTCTTTTTCTCGAAAGAAGGACCCTGCGTTCCGCTGACATGGTGATCGCTGTGAATCAGTCACATTTTGATATCTCCGAGCAGCGCGGTGGAATCCGGCCCGAAAGAATCGCGATTGTTCGCAGCGGCCCGCGGCGCGCATGGGCCGACTTGGACGCGACAAAGCCGGAGTTGAAAAACGGCCGGCAACACATGGTCACGTATCTCGGAGAAATGTGTAAACAGGATGGCGTGGATATCCTGCTCGAATCAATCGCTCATTACAAATCCAAGTATGGCGAATCCGACACGCTCTTCGTCTTCGTGGGAGGGGGCCCGGATCAGCAGCGCTTGCGCAATCTCGCAACCGAGATGGGTCTGCAAGGGATGACTCACTTCACGGGGCGTGTTTCCGACGAAGACCTTTGGGCGTACCTCTCAACCAGCGATGTGTGTGTGGATCCTGATCCCCTGACGGAGTGGAGCAATCTCTCGACGATGAACAAGATGATCGAATACCTGGCGTTTGGCCGGCCGGTCGTGGCGTTCAAACTGCGGGAGCATTTCAACACTGCGCAAGACTGCGCACTGTACGTGGAACCGAACGACGAAAAGAGCATGGCTGAATCCATACGCAGCCTGCTTCTGAATAGTGCGCTTCGCCAGGAAATGTCGCAGAAAGGCAGGGACCGCTTCCGAAGCGATCTGGCCTGGGAGAATTCGGAAGTCGTTCTTGTAGCGCGATATAGCGAGCTTTTGGGCTATCAGCCGAGTGGCTATGCTACTGCGCAACTGACAACCAAGAAACCCCTGCCTGACGATCAACTCCAAAGGGCACCCGAGGTACCGTGAAGCAGAATCCGAGTACGAGCGGAACAAGGGACATGACAAAGCCGGAACCAACCACTGTAAATTTATTCACGATTTCGCTGTCTGATCACATTCGTGCGATCGAGCAAATGGCTTCGAGCCTTCCTCTCCTGCAAGAGATTGCCGACTCACTGATCGAAGCGATCCGGCGAGGTGGAACGATTTTCTGGTGTGGTAATGGCGGAAGCGCGGCAGATGCCCAGCACATGGCCGCCGAACTTGTCGGCCGCTTTCGACGCGAACGCCGCAGTCTGGCGTCCCTCGCTTTGACAACCGACACATCGATTCTCACAGCGCTGGCAAACGATTATTCATACGACTACGTTTTTGTCCGGCAGGTCGAATCCCTGTGTCGTAAAGGAGATGTTCTGATTGGCATCTCTACGTCCGGCAATAGCGCAAACGTATGTAACGCACTTCAAAAGGCTAAGGAGATCGGTGCCTATACGGTCGCAATCACTGGGGGCAGCGGTGGTAAGATGCTGCAACTGGCGGATGGATGTTTCCTCGCACCTTCGAAGGAAACTGCCCGCATCCAGGAGTGTCACGAATTGGCCCTGCACATGATTTGCGATTGGGTTGAGCACGCTTTCACTGAGGACAAGAACGAGAAATGATGCTGCGCGTGCTCGCCGAACGACTCAGTGGAGTGCTACTTCTACTTTGTGTCAGTACCCAATTTGCCGGTGGACAGGGCCAGACCGCACCGGTGGTTCCCGTGCCAGGTGCGAAAGTTTCTGCCGCCAAGCTGACGACTGAACAGCGATGGATTCGTGATGTGCTCATGCTGACGCGCGCAACTGTGTTCCAGGCAGATGGCCACGGAGCGTACTCACGAGTCACGTTTCACTACTCCGGAGTTCAGTTCCCTAAGCCTTGTGAGGTTGTCTTCGTGGAACACAAAGACATCGCTGGCACGAATCGATTTGAGCACAGCTTCCTCAACGTCTCGATCCCATTGCACATTAGCGGGCAGTCACACAGCGTTCAACGCTTTAGCAGTATCTACCCGCCGCAGCCGAACATGAGCTATACCCAAGACGCTTGGGTCCTACAGCCGAACGGCGAAACTGCGAATCCGAATTTCCCATTTGTCATGGAAGGCTCCGAAACAGCTGAGAAACTGTCTCAATCGCTTGCGGAAATGGCTAAGAAGTGTCCTGCCGGTAATTGATCTGACTTGTTCAATTTCTAACTACTTTCCCGAAGTCGTCATCTTCGATATCAGGCTCGTCGTGCTGAAGCCCGGGACCGTGGGAACAATCACCACTCGCCCATTCCACGACTTCACTTCCGCTGCACCGACGATGGTTTCCTCCGAGTAGTCGCCCCCCTTAACGAGAACGTCGGGCTGTAGTGCTTTGATGCACTCGAGCGGAGTAGATTCGTCGAAGATCGTAACAGCATCAACCGACGCAAGGGCGGCGAGCAGCTTTGCGCGCTCCTTTTCGCCAACCAGTGGACGGGACTCGCCCTTCAGCTTGGAAACCGACTTGTCGCTGTTGATGGCGACAATCAGTCTGGTTCCCAAGCGGCGCGCTTCTTCCAGCAACGTCACGTGTCCTACGTGCAGCAAATCGAAGCAGCCGTTCGTGAAAACGATGTGGTCTCCGTTTGCACGCCATGCGCGGGCGCGGGCAGCCAGAGCTTCGCGTGTGAGGATCTTGTCGCCAAAGTGGGTCTGTAACTCGACCGACAGCTCAGCTATGAGTTCGTGCTGGAGGATCGGCGCGGTGCCTACCTTTCCGACAACGACGCCAGCGGCGAGATTCGCGAGCTCAATGGCGTCGATGGGCGCCATCCCAGACGCCAATCCAGCCGCGAGAGTCGCAATCACCGTATCGCCGGCACCCGACACATCGAACACCTGCCTCGCACGGGTTGGACGATGGGAGATTGCAGCCGTTTCGACAAGAGCAATGCCCTAATCGCTCATGGTCACCGTCAAGTAATCAACAGCAATCTGTGCCAACTGGCCTGTGCCGCAGTCAGTAGAGAATTGAGATCGTGCGCTGGGTGGTCCACAAACCGCGAAAGTTCGGCGAGGTTGGGCAAATTGATTGTGGCAATTGTTGCTGCGGAAGGGCGAACCGGAAGAACCTTGAGCGATCTTTAAGCCGTCCTCGTATTCTCCCAATCCTGTCCTGAGTCCTCTGTGTCGAGAGGCAGGCGTGCCTTCGAATTGAGGCGGAGTACGCGTGCGACAAGCAGTGATAGCGTTATAGATAACGTCAGCCAACCCAACGTCATCAACATGAACAGTCTCACACTAGCACTGGATGCGGTTGGCGCCAAGGTGGTTGGATACGCATCCCATCCTATGCTCGGCATGGGAACGCCCGGCGCGGCATAGCCCAGCTGTAAACTTGGAAATGCCCAAACCCCAACTCGTTCTCCCGCCCGGCGACTTCCAAGCGTACTTGTTTGATTGCGATGGTACCGTCGCTGACTCGATGCCGCTTCACTTCATCGCCTGGACCGAAGCGCTTTCGGAGTGGGGCTGCCTCTTTTCTGAGGAACGTTTCTACGAGTGGGGCGGCGTGCCGATCGTCGAGATTATTGAGAGGCTGGGGCGGGAACAACACATCACGATGCCTATCGCGGATGTCGCGAGGCGCAAGGAACAACTCTACTTCGAACATTTACCGAGGTTGAAAGCCATCCCCGAGGTGCTCGAGCACATTGAATCGCACTGGGGTCGCATTCCGTTTGCCGTGGTTTCCGGCAGTACCCGTGATTCCGTCGAAGCTTCCTTAAGAATGATCGGTCTCATCGAGAAGTTCAAAACTCTTGTGTGCGCCGGGGACTACACGAAAAGCAAGCCCGATCCTGAACCGTTCCTGATGGCCGCGCAGAAGCTGGGAGTGCCGCCTGAAGCATGTCTTGTATTCGAGGACACGCAAATGGGAATCGACGCTGCGCGAGCTGCGGGGATTGCATGGGTGAGAGTGCCAGATCCGCGCACGCGTTCCAACAGCGAGGCAACGAAGCTGTGAATTTGCAACTTCATCGATTACACTGCTTGGACTCTCAAGTATCCGAGTGAAGAATAAGGCTGATTCGGGAGCACGACCAACCATGCGCGAGAAGAAGGTCATCGCGTTCTTTCCAGAGGCAGCTTATGGGCCTGCTTTAAATTCTGTCGGTATCGCACAGGCTTGCAAGGCGCTTGGGCACGACCCCGTCTTCCTTACCGCCCCGGACATGGCTGGTACGTACTCGGGGTATGGATTTCCCGAGCATCTCGTGAACATGGCTCCGCCGATGCCTGCCGAAGAAGTTGCGCAGTATTGGCAGAACTTCATCAACGGCCACATTCCGAACTTTGACAAGTCGCCATACGAACAAATTGACAACTATGTGCGGGACTGCTGGGACGCAATTGTCGAGACTGCACTCTGGGCGCAGAAAGATTTGCCGCGGGTTTTAGGCGAGGTCAAGCCAGATCTCATTTGTGTGGACAACGTCATCCTGTTTCCCGCGATCAAGCAGTTTGGCAAGCCCTGGGTGCGGATCATCTCATGCAGCGAAAACGAGATCCCCGATCCCATGATTCCGCCGCACCTTTCGGGGTGTGGCGAGAATGGATTTCGTGTGTTTCCGCAAATATGAAACGCGATTTAACGAAGTGATTGGGCCAATTCATGCGCGGTTTAACGCTTTCCTCGCGGATCATGGTGAAGCAGCGTACCCAGTTGGCCAATTCTTCGAGGCGTCTCCTTATCTCAATTTGCTGTTGTATCCCGAAGCGGTGAAGTTCCGCCGGTCGCAGCCGCTCGATCCCGCACGATTCCAATACCTGGAAGGATGTGTTCGACAAGAGCAGGCGTACACAATTCCGCAATTCAGGAGTAATAGCGATAAGCCGCTCGTGTACGTCAGCTTCGGTTCTCTTGGCTGTGGCGATACGAAGACGTTGCAGAAGCTGATCGGCGCCTTGGCCCAATTGCCAGTACGTGCTCTGATCAACGTGGGCGGGTATCTGGAAGCGTATAGCGATGTGCCGGGGAACATTATTCTCGACAGGTGGTTCCCGCAGCCGTCGGTGATACCTCAGGTAGATGCGGTCATTCATCATGGCGGAAACAATACCTTCACGGAATGTCTATATTTCGGCAAACCGTCGATCATCATGCCGTACGTGTGGGATGGACACGACAACGCGACGCGCGTGCATGAGACCGGCCATGGAATCAAGATGCATCGCAACCATTGGACATTCGCCGAACTGCGCTCGAACCTTACGACGATCCTTACCAGCGAGTCGATGAAGCGACAATTGGCAGCCACCAGTGGCCAAATGCGTCAAGCTCCTGGACCCGCTAAAGCGGCAAAATTGCTTGACGGCCTGCTGGAGCGGCACTCGGTGCAAACGGCATGAGAGTGAACCTGGAGTCGTCAGCCCCGCACATCTCGCCAGCGAAAGAATGGCTGCACGCTACCCATGAAGAGCGGCTCGTGCTCTTCAAGAACAACGAATTGGAAGTCGGCCTGCGCGAGTTGAGGTCGGGTCCGTTTCACTCCGAACGTGACACGGTTTGTTATTTCCAGGGTGGCGCCGGAAGGTTCCTCTCAACCGATGCCGAGCAGATTGCCATTGAGCCTGGAACTCTCGTCCACTTCAAAGAAGGATGGAGTGGCACGCTGAATTGCTCCGAACCGATGATCGCGAGCTACATGAGCTGTGCCGGTGGCCGAAGGGACTCGACGCCGGTCTTGCGGGATGCAATCCATGCAGCGCCTCTGAAAGACTGGGGAACGATTCCTACGATGATCGAGGGAGTCTCTCGGACTGCCGGCATCTTACTCAGTCGCGAGCCAAACGGTCGTTCGGAATCCGGCATTTGGACGTGCACTGCGGGTATTTGGCGGTGCGAAGTTACCAGCGACGAGTACTGTCACTTCCTCGATGGAAGCTGCACCTATACGCATGACAGTGGTGAGCAGATTGAGATCGAGCCCGACACCCTGGCATATTTTCCGGAAGGCTGGAAAGGCCGCTGCGAGGTACGTCGCACCATACGCAAGGTGTACATGATCCGCTGATTGTGTTCATTCTGAGAATCACGACGCGAGAAGCGCACACGCAACTAACGCGAACACAATTCCTAAGCCTTCTTTCAGCGACACCTTTTCATGCAGGAAAATCACGCTCAGCAAAATCGTTACTACTGGATAGAGCGCTGAGAGTGTCACGACGGTTGACGCTTTTCCGTTCTCGAGCGCGGCGAAGAAGGTCAGGAAGCCGACGAAGGTGAAGAACCCGGCTAGGAACGACCATGTGAATCCCGGGCGCGACCATTCGATGTGAAACCTCTCCAGAAGCAAGACCACGACGGCGAACGCGAGCACGCCCGCTGATTGGAAGAGCAGTATTTGCCTTGGCTTTGAGTAAGCCGAAGCCAACTTGCTGAAAACTCCCCACACACCCCACATCAAAACCGTCAGTAACGCGTAGAGATACCAGGTCTTCACGGAGTCTCCGATTCGAGATGATTTGGCCCGCACGTTTTCCGCGCTGTCGTTTGCGAGTTCCGGCATTATAGCCGTCCGCTGCTCGGGAACAACCGTTATCCAGAGGAACCCGACTCTTAGCGTCTGGACTGCTCCCGCAGTCGGGTGTCCCGAATCGGGCAGTCAGAAAGAAAATTGACGCTCGTCGAATCAGTTCGGTGATGGAGTGATTCAAGCAAGCAGTTGTGCCGGAGGTCGGCTTGATTGCGACCTGTCCCAATCCGAACTGCTCGACCCCCCTTCGTTCCTTTGGACGAGGCAACGGTCTGATCGTGGTGGACGTAGAAGACGGCGATTGGGGCACGAATCGTCCTTTTCCGCGAAGACATCTCTTTTGGCTATGCGACCGGGACGCGCCACCCCTCGATATAGCCGTTCTGAACGGCACACGCGTAAGCGGTACGGCAAAGCACACACGAAAAGAGAATTCATGAAAGACACCTCTTCAGCCATCGACAAGAGACCTACGCGAAGGACAAAGCGGAGTGCCGCGGCCTCCACCAATGCGCAGCCTCGCGAAGACGCGGATTTCATGGAACTCGATGATTGGGCGGATGAGGACGACGATTTCTTCGACGACTTCTTCCCCGAGGAGGTAAAGCGGCGTTGACCGCGAATGCTATGTTCGAAAGCCTGGAAGAAGACATCAGGAAAGTGGACAACGATACGACCGACCGCCAGTCACACTTCCTTCGTGTCCTGGGATTTCTGGCAATAGTAGGAGGCATCACCGTCTTGGTGATCGGCGCACTCTGGGCCGGCATTCGATACATGGAATAGCGGCACCGCCCAGAGAGTATCGCTCGCCTACCCTCGTCCCCGTAGAGTAGGATGTCCCAACCATGCCGCTTCGCAAGACAAAGAAGAAGAAGGTGTTGCCGAAGAGCCCTCGGGCGCCAAAGCTGCAGCCTTCGGAATTGGTGATCATTACCGGGTTAAGCGGTTCCGGTAAGGCCTCAGTGCTCAAAGCCTTTGAGGACCTCGGATATTACTGCGTCGACAACCTGCCCGTGGATTTGGTTCCGCAGTTTGCTGATCTGGTTGCCGACTCACCGGAGATCAACCGCGCAGCTCTCGTATTGGATATCCGTGAGGGTCAAGGCCTCGATCGACTACCCGCCACGCTCCGCTCCGTCCGCCAGATCGTGAAATCAAATGTGGTTTTCCTTGAGGCCGACGACGAAATTCTTCTCCGCCGGTTCAGCGAGACTCGAAGGCCCCATCCCCTCGGAATCTCGATGCCCGTGAAGGCGTCCATCGAAAGTGAGAGGCGGCGTCTTGCTCCGATCCGGAAAGTGGCGGACATGATGATCGACACCTCAAAATTCAACGTTCACGAATTACGGGCGCTGATTTTCGATCGCTTCGGGCATGCACGCACTCAGGATCATAAGAAGATACTGGTCTCATGCGTGAGCTTCGGATTCCGCAAAGGAGTGCCTGACGATGCCGACCTCCTGTTTGATGTGCGGTTCCTGCCGAACCCCCACTTTGTACCTGAATTTCGGCCATTTACCGGGCGTCATCCAAAGGTCGCGAAGTATATTCGATCGTTCCCGCAGACGCAGGAGTTCATTAACCGCATCTCCGAACTTTTGGTTTATTTGCTGCCGCACTACATCAGCGAAGGGAAGAGCTATTTAACCATCGCGTTCGGATGTACCGGCGGCCAGCACCGCTCGGTCATGATTGCCGAAGACGTAAAGAAGCGTCTTGCAACCGCAGGCTACAACGTAAAAGTCGTGCATCGCGACTCGCCAAAATAGGCGTTTCCGCCACACTCCTTTAAAATAGAGTGAGCACTCTTTTACACGCTTGGCCTATTGAGGACGCTGCATGCGCCAACTGAAACCTTTGTTGCATTACCTTAAGCCGTACTGGTTTCAGGTGGGTGTCTCCGTAATACTCCTCGCGTTTGTGGGGCTGCTCCAAGCCTTTCGGCTCTTACTCATCGGCCCGGTTTTCCAGCGCGTTCTCCATCCCTCGATTTCGAACGAAGAAATCGCCCTCTTCAAGCTGCCGGGAACCCACTACGTCTTCCATCTACAGAAAGTCGTGCCGGATGCGCTGCATAACGACTGGACCGTAGTCGCATTTGCGCTCGTTGTCTCCACATTGCTGAAAGGAATCTGCGACTACGCCGGAACCTATCTCGTGAATTATGGCGGGTTCGGCATGGTTACCGATCTGCGCAACGACGTTTACGACGCCGTATTGCGACGCTCGGCGGCATTCTTCTCGAAAAATGCGACTGGCAAGCTGATCTCGACCATCATCAACGACATTGAACGCGTGCAGTTCGCGATGTCGAGCGTGCTCGCCGAGATGATGCAGCAATTCTTCACGTTTTTCTTTACCGCTGCCGTCGTGGTGATCAACGGACGGAAGCTGTCATGGATCCTTCTCATTTTCCTACCGATCATCATCGGTTCGAGCCGAAAGGTCGGCCGCAGTGTTCGCACTACGACCCGCAAAGGACAAGACCGGCTCGCTGAGATTCAGAACATCCTGCATGAAACGATCACTGGCGTCCGAATTGTCAAAGCCTTCGGGATGGAGTTGTGGGAAATCCTTCGCTTCCGTAGCGCGGCGAAGCGCTTGTTCAAGGCGAACCTTCGTTCTGTGAGTGCTGCCGCCATAAGTTCGCCCTTGATGGATGTACTTGGCGCGATCGCGGTGGCTTTGCTCCTCCTGGTGGGGCGCCAGCAGATCAAGACCGGCTACATGGATCTTCCGCAGTTCATGACCTTCATCGTGGCAGTCTTCAGCCTTTACGATCCAGTCCGCAAGTTCGCAGGTTTCTATAACAACTTCCAGCAGGCCATCGGCGCCTCGTCGGGCATCGTGGAATTCATGCATGCCGAAGATGAGGTGCGAGAGAAGGCTAGTGCTCGCGAGTTGAAGCCTTTCGAGAAGACGATCCGCTTCGATCATGTGAGTTTCGCCTATGGGAGCGATGCTGATTGCCGCGAGATCCTGCGCGACATCGATTTTGCGGTGAAACGCGGTGAAGTTCTTGCGATCGTTGGCTCCAGCGGGGCAGGCAAGACCACTCTCGTTCATCTGCTTCCCCGATTTTTCGACGTAAGTTCCGGAGTCGTGACCATCGACGGCCAGGACATTCGTGATGTGACCGTAGCTTCATTGCGCAAGCAAATCGGCATCGTGACGCAGGAAACTATCCTGTTTAACGACACGGTGCGCAATAATATTGCCTACGGTCAGCCGCACGTCTCGCAAGAGCAAGTGGAAGCAGCAGCGAAGGCCGCCCTCGCCCACGACTTCATTCTGAATCTGCCGGAAGGCTACAACACCATCATCGGTGAACGGGGCGTGCGATTGAGCGGCGGCGAGCGCCAACGATTAGCGATTGCTCGGGCAATCCTTAAAAACGCGCCAATACTCATCCTCGACGAAGCAACGTCCGCGCTGGATGCCGAAAGCGAATCTCTAGTCGCTTCCGCGTTGCAAAACCTGATGACAGGACGTACCGTGTTCGTCATCGCTCACCGTCTTTCGACGGTTCGACGGGCGGACCGCATTCTGGTACTTGAAAAAGGCGTAATTGCGGATTCTGGGAGCCATGAAGACCTCATGTCGCATCTCGGGACCTACCGCAAGTTGTATGATCTGCAATTCGTAGATTTTGACGGAAGCAACGGCGAAGCGAACGGCCATGCTGTGCACGTTCCGCTCCCCGACACTCGCACGACCTAAAACTATGGCCATTCGATCGATGACCGGATTCGCGCAGGTGAAAGGTCAATTCAACGACCAAGTCGCCTTCACGATCACTCTGAAGTCCGTGAACCACCGCTTTCTCGACCTCCATCTCAGGATGCCCGCTGACAGTGATGCGCTTGAGATGAAGATTCGCCGCACCTTCAAAGAGAAACTCCATCGCGGACATGTGGAACTTACTTTGGCGATGGAACGCTCCGACGGCTCTTCGCTGGCCGTGAATCGGCAATTGGTCGGTGGCTACGTAAATGCATTTCGCGAAGCCGCTCGAGAATTTTCCGTCAGTGCTGAGCCTGACCTGGCGGCGATTCTGAAGATGCCGGGCGCCATGAGCGGATCGACCATCGATCCCAACGACGAAGCACTCGAAGCCGCAATTCTAAAGAAGCTCGACGACGGCATTGCGAAACTCGACAGCATGCGTGCTGAAGAAGGCGCGGGGATCGTCCGTGAACTGCGAGAGCGGATGGGACACCTCCAGCACGCAACCGACGAGGTCGACAAGCTTCGGTCTGCCATGCTGCATGCTCATCTCGAAAAAATCCATGCCAGAATGCAGGAACTCATCGGAAGTCACGCCGACAAAGACCGCATCCTTCAAGAGGCTGCGATGTTGGCAGAACGGTCTGACATCCAGGAAGAACTGGTGCGAATGAAAAACCACATCCAGCACTTCCTTGGCTTGCTCGATGCACCCGGTGAGGCGGGCAAAAAGCTCGATTTCCTCCTGCAGGAAATGAACCGCGAATCAAACACCTTGCTCTCCAAGACTTCCGGAGTCGCCGGCGAAGCGCTGCGTATCACACAGTTCGGCCTGCAGATGAAAAGCGAGATTGAGAAATCGCGCGAACAGGTGCAGAACATCGAATGATCTCCTGTCGCCTGGCGGCGTGCCCAGAAAACTTAGGCGACGGTGAGTCCTGGAGTTTCTACCTCATCAACGATGGGAGTGAGTCGATCGATGGCGGCGTTCTGGAAGCGGTTGAATGGGAATGGGGCGATATCCCCAAGTCAAAACTCATGTCTGTCGCGATACCCGATCTTCCATCTGGCGGTCACATACGAATCTGGCGAGACGATGGGGAGATCCGGGTGACGATCAAAATTCGCCTCCGGTCTGCTGGACAGGAGTCATGGCTTGAGTTCGAGTTTCCAAAACTCTATATCCAGAGAAATCTCAAAATTATTGCAGGTTTAGGGAAAATTGGGTGGCAAGCCTGAAGTGTTCTCGCATTTGTAGCTTTCGATATGGACAGGTACTGACTCTCGCATGAGCGGCACTATCTTCATCATCTCCGCGCCTTCAGGATCCGGAAAGTCGTCGCTGGTGAACGAACTCCGTCATGTTGTTCCGGGCCTCGAATTCTCAATTTCTTATACAACACGTGCTCCCCGGGGAAGCGAGCAGAACGGTCGGGAATACTTCTTCGTCACGCGCGAGAAGTTCGACGCGATGCTCGCTGCCGACGAATTTCTTGAGCATGCCGAGGTGTTTGGCGAATGCTATGGGACTGCGAAGCATTTCGTGACCGAAGCTTTGGCCCGCGGAAACGATCTGGTCCTGGACATCGACGTCCAGGGCGCCGCGCAACTCAAGGTCAAACTGCCAGATGCAGTCGGCATTTTTATCCTGCCACCCTCCCGCAAAGAACTGGAAGCGCGGCTAAAGCGACGCAATCTCTCCGACCACGTAGCGCCCGAGGTCATCGAGCGGCGTCTCAAGGGCGCAGGCAAGGAGATTGAGAATTTCAGCCATTATGACTATATTCTCGTGAACGACAACTTCGAGACGGCCGTGGAACAGCTTCGGGCGATCGTGCTCGCAGAGCGAATTCGCCGCTCCAGCACACAGATTTCCGAAGAAAATCGGGCTATACTTGAAGCCGCTGAGTGCTGTATCCGCAAAAATGCGATGCAGCGAGTGCAGTCGATTTTGGATTCGTTTAAGGATGCAACGGACCCCCAGCCGTGAATGGAGCAGTTCCATGAAGCTGATGACCGGTTTCGACAGCAACTATCGATATATTCTGGTGGCCGCACGTCGCGCCCGCCAGATCCAGAATGGCGCCCATCCGACGATCGATACGCAGACCAAAAAGTCCTGCCGGATCGCCGAGGAAGAAGTAAAGGCCGGCAATATCCAGTGGTACATCCCTGAGAAAAAGACGGCCGCCGAGATTGCCAAGGAGCAACTCGACCAGGCGATACCGGACGCCTAGACTCCACGTCAGCTTGAGACTTTCCTGGCTCTGCGGCATCGAAATCTAAAGGGCACGGGAGTAGTGTGCTGGGCAAAAAGATGAAAATCGCATTGGGAGTGACCGGCGGAATTGCCGCTTACAAGGCGGCGGAAGTCCTGCGTCTTCTACAGGATCGCGGCGTGACGGTGCAGGTCATAATGACCCGAGCCGCCCAGGAGTTCGTCCGCCCGTTGACGTTTGCAGCACTCTCCGGCCAGAAGGTCATTACCGAGATGTTCGGTGAAGGGAACGCGGAGCCGAATGTGGACTCCGCCGTCGAACACATCAGCGTGGCGCAAGGAATCGATGCTTTGCTGGTTGTTCCCGCGACTGCCGATAGTCTCGCGAAGTTTGCCCAGGGCATTGCCAACGATTTCTTGTCCACGCTCTACCTCGCCACCGCGGCTCCCGTGATCGTCGCGCCGGCGATGAACGTGAACATGTGGGAGCACCCGGCGACCAAGATTAATCTTGAAACGCTACGAGCTCGCGGGGTCCACGTAATCGAGCCCGGTGCTGGGTACTTGGCCTGCGGTATGGTCGGCGCCGGCAGGCTCGCCGAGCCCGAACACATCGCCACCGAAACCATAGCGATTTTAGGTATTTCTCAGGATATGGTCGGCGAGACGGTGCTCGTTACGGCTGGGCCCACCTACGAGCCAATCGATCCCGTACGGTTCCTCGGCAACCGATCCAGCGGCAAGATGGGCTACGCGATTGCGGAAGCGGCGATTCGTCGTGGAGCGCGGGTTGTCCTCATTACCGGCCCAACCGCACTGAAGCCTCCGTCTGCGGCCGAAGTTGTTCCGGTCGAAACTGCAGAGCAGATGCGCAACGCCGTCATGGCGCACTTTCCCGACGCTGACGTTGTCATCAAAACTGCGGCGGTCGCCGACTACACTGCCAAGCACCGCTCTGACCAGAAGATCAAACGCAAGGGCGAGATGATGCTCGATCTGGTTCCGACGACCGACATCCTCGCCGAATTGGGTCAGCGTCGCGTAAAGCCGGCGCAAGTAATTATAGGATTCGCAGCCGAAACCCAGGACGGCGTGTCCAACGCCCGCGAAAAATTACGCAAGAAGGGCGTTGATGCCATCGTGATGAACGATGTCTCGCGGGTGGGATTAGGGTTTAGTTCCGACCGCAATGCGGCGACCATCGTCACAGCGAGCGAAGAGATTGAAATCCCCGAAATGACGAAGTTGGAGATGGCCCAGCGGGTTCTCGACCTCGCCGTGAAACTGCGCGCTTCAATCAGATCCGAGGTCACTTCCCGCTAATGGCCCGAACCTTGGATCAGAATGCTCTGTCCGCTCGTCTGGAGTTCTATCGCGAAATGGGGATTTACGGCCTCTATCGTCGGCCCGTCGATGCGACAGCTGTCAGCGAAAATCCCGAAACGCCGGACGAACAATATTTGCCCAAGAAAAAAGAAGTCACCGTCACAGCCGAAAAAACGTTGAACGTTCTCCAGCCGACGCTCTCGAAACCCGATGGCTTGAAAGCAATCCGGGAAGACCTTGGCGATTGCACCCGCTGTGTGCTGCATAAGCAGGGGAGAAAGCAAATCGTCTTCGGTGTAGGGAACCCGAGTGCCGAGCTCATGTTCGTTGGCGAAGGTCCGGGCGCGGACGAAGACGAACAGGGAATTCCCTTCATCGGACGAGCCGGCCAGTTGCTGACAAATATGATCACGAACGGCATGGGGCTGAAACGAGAAGATGTTTACATCGCGAACGTTGTGAAGTGTCGTCCGCCCGGAAATCGCACTCCGGAACGCGAGGAATGCGATACCTGCTCACCGTTCTTGTTCCGCCAGATCGAAGTCATCCAGCCAAAGATGATCGTAGCCCTTGGTGCCGTGGCCGCGAAAACGCTGCTCGGAGTGAATGAGGCTATGGCCCGGCTTCGCGGGCAGATTTACGATTTCTCGACGCCCCGCCGGCCCGGCAGCGATCTCTACGACGGCAAACTGGTCGTCACTTACCACCCCGCATACCTGTTGCGCGACCCCCGACAGAAGTCGGAAGCATGGAAAGACCTCCAGATCGTGATGCGCTATCTCGGGATTCCCATGCCAGCGAAGAAATCCGCCGAGTAGCGGCGATGGCGCGCTTCTGTGATGTAGCCCTGCCGGTACCACTCGACCAGAGTTTCACCTATCGTTTTGAAGGCGCTGAACCTGCCGTTGGCGTACGCGTAGTGGTGCCGTTTCGCCAGCAGAAGCTTTCCGGCATCGTCGTGGCCGTTCATGACAGCCCTCCGTCGGTAGAGGCCAAGCTTATTCTGCGCGTGCTCGACACCGAGCCCGTCCTCAATGAACAACTGCTTGAACTCGGCCGCTGGATTGCCGGCTACTACATCGCGCCAATCGGCGAAGTGTATCGAACGATGCTGCCCCTCAATGCCGAGTTTCGCCGTGCTCACGGCTATCGCATTACCGAGAGGGGCCAGGAAGCCCTCTATGCGTCCGCTGAAATCGGCTCGTCCCTTCGCGCAAAGAAAGATACCGAGCATCAGATGCTCGAGTATGCCGTGCTCAACCACCTTGCGGATGGGGAAGTGGTGCGCGAGCAATCGCTCCGAAGTGCGACCCAGGCCTCGCGAGAAATCTTTCGCACCATGCTCAGCAAGAAATGGATCGACCGCGAAGATCTATCCGCAGTGCGTGATGCCACGCGAACCGTTTCGGTGGCTGCACTAAAAGAGATCACTGGCAAGATAAACGCCAATCAGGAAGCCATTTTGTTGGCGCTGAAAGCGGCAGGCGGCAGGCTTCGTGTGGACGCCATGCGCGATCTGGAAGCCAACGGAAAGCCCGTTCCACGCAGCACGCTCTCGACCTTGGTGAAACGCGACATCGTCGAGATTGTCGAAGAGCCTGCCGGTTTTCGCATTTCCTCTCTCAAGCCGCGAAAGTTGGAATTCCTCTTCACGCCCGCGCAGCAGGATGCCCTACGGTTCATCAACACCGGCGTTGATTCCGGAAAGTTCACCTCGGCGCTGCTTCATGGCGTCACCGGGTCCGGCAAGACGGCGGTGTATTTGTCAGCCATGCAGGAAGTGCTCGGCGCCGGCCGATCAGCAATTCTGCTCGTGCCGGAAATTGGTCTAACGCCAGCCGTTGCTGCCGACCTCCACGAGGTCTTCGGCGAGCAAGTGGCAATCCTGCACTCCGGTCTGTCAGACGATGAACGCGCTGAGCAATGGCACCAGATTCGTCGCGGCGAAAAACGCATAGTGGTCGGAACCCGCTCCGCGGTCTTCGCACCGGTGAGTGATCTCGCTTTGCTCATCGTCGACGAAGAACACGATCACTCCTACAAGCAGGAGGAAGTTCCCCGTTACCATGCTCGCGACGTAGCTGTCGTTCGCGCCAAGATGGCCGGAGCGACCGTAGTTCTCGGTTCCGCCACGCCCTCAATGGAAACCTACTTTAACGCGGAGAAAGGGAAATACGCGCTCCTCTCTTTGCCGGGCCGGGTCCAGGCTAGGCCATTGCCCGAGGTCGAGGTCATCGACATGCGCCTCGAATTTCAGGAAACCGGCCACGAATCGGTCCTGTCGAGGAAGTTGGTCGAAGAGGTGAACGAGCGACTCGAACGTGGCGAGCAGGCGATGATTCTGCTGAATCGCCGTGGTTTCGCAAACTTCGTTCTCTGCCGCGCGTGCGGGAAGACGATCCAGTGCCGCAACTGTGCCATCGCGCTCACCTTCCACAAACGAGACCGCAAACTGATGTGCCATTACTGCGGCTATCTCGCACCCGTTCCGCGCACCTGTCCGGAGTGCCACAGCGAGCATATTCAGTTCTTTGGGATGGGCTCGGAGAAACTGGAAGAACTACTGCACGGAGCGTTCCCGAAGGCGCGTATTGGCCGCCTCGACCGCGACACCGTTCGAGGTCGCGACGACTTGGAGAACATCCTGACCGCCCTGCATCACGGAGAGATCGACCTTCTCGTCGGAACCCAGATGATCGCCAAAGGGCACGACATCCACGGCGTGACCTTAGTCGGCGTTGTCGGAGCGGATGCTGCGCTCGGAATGCCGGATTTCCGAGCGGCGGAAAGGACCTTTCAGTTGCTCACCCAGGTCGCCGGACGCGCCGGACGCGGGAACACTCCAGGCAAAGTGCTGATGCAGAGCTATCACCCCGATCACTACGTGGTTGATTACGCCGCAAAGCATGATTTTCAGGGGTTTTATGAGAAGGAGTCTCGCCTGCGCAGCTGGATGCACTACCCGCCCTACACCAGCCTTGCCAATGTTCTCGTGAGAAGCGATCGTGTGAACAACGCACTGACATGGTCCGGACTTATCGGTAAGTGGTTTGAAACCGTTCCGCACGAAGGCGTCAGGGTGATGGGACCCGCCGCCGCTCCAATCGAGAGACTCAAGAACGACTACCGTTATCACTTCATTCTCAAATCTAGGTCGCGAGAACAGCTAAATAGCGTTTTACGCGCTCTGATCGCGTTTTCCTCGGCCAAAAAGATCCCTCGAACTGCGGTGATCGTCGACGTTGATGCGCTCAGTCTGATGTAGTAGGAACACGCGGGCGCGTGTACACCATGCAAAAGCTGCCTATCTGGGCACAACTTGGAGGGATTAAGGCGGGTTTTGAAGACGTGCCCGCGATTAGTGGGGCGTAGAATCGCAAAATGCCAACGAGTCCGTTACCAGTAGCATTGCTCATGCCCGGATATTTCCCGCTCGTTGGCCACGCCTGTGTCTATGACTACATCACTGTGCGCTGCCCATCCTGCAAGGCGACGTACATCCTCGCCCTACCGCGCATACCGAAATTCTCCGGCACCGTGCACTCGAAGGTAGATTTTCTTCGATCTGCATGGGGAGCGTGTGGCGACCATCCTTCTGAAATCACCGTCGAAGATCGCGCCGCGGCCCACGCCGCCAGCTAAAAAGAAGAGCCTGCGCTTTTGGCGCAGGCTACAGATATTTCGCTTTCCGATCTACTGCAGCGGGTTGTCGGTCGAGGTCGCCGAGCCGCTCTGGTTGTACCGGATCACACCCGTGTGGTCAGTGTAGAAACCACGCTGACCGCTGGAGCCAACCGTTACCGGGCTGGCCTTCAAGGTGAAGGTCGTCTGCGGAGTCGCAGCCGTGCCGCTAAGGACAAACGTATAGCCGCTCTTGGTGCCGGCGCCAAGCACGTTATCAATCAGGCAAGCCTGGGTCGAGGTCGCGCCGGAACCGCCCGTGGCGCATGTCCCCGTCGGTCCACCCAGCCGCGACAAAGTGAGCGTGAAGCCCACGTCAGGATACGCGGACGAATATGTAACTTCCGCTGTGTTAATGGTGCGAACCGAGCCGACAGCCGATGCTTCGTTGGCAGCCATGCGGGAACGCAGCAGGTTCGGAATTGCGATCGCAGCAATGATCAGGATGATCGCAACCACGATCAAGAGCTCAATGAGAGAAAAGCCTTTTTGTTTCTTCAACTCAAAATCCCTCCGCTTAATCTTGGGGAGACTAGCGGGACAATTGCTAATTGACAACTACTTTACCTGAATGGCACGTAGGTGGGAAGATGCCGCGAGTAACTATTGTTTCAGACCAATTGGTAACACTAAGGGATATCGCTTACGGGCGAATTTCCACCGGGGTGCCGACCCTCACCAACGCCCAGATCTCGTCCATTTCTTCGTCGGTTACAGCAATGCAGCCTTCGGTCCAGTCGTGAAGAAGGTGAAGTTTGCCAATGAAACGCTCGCCGTTGGGAAGCCCGTGGATCATGATGTCTCCTCCGGGACTGACCTTTTGTTCGCGAGCCCTTTGCAGATCGGTCGCATTGGGGTACGAGATTCTCAAGGACTTGTAGTAATGACTGTGCTCGTTGCGGCCTTCGATAAAGTATTGGCCTTCAGGAGTGCGGTGGTCGCCTTGCCGCGTTTTCGGCCCGACTGGCTGACCGCCTAACGACACCTTGTACTGGTGAACCAGCAAGCCACTCCGGTACAGCGCCATACGGTGCGCTGATTTCTCGATCACAATGCGGTCCGCGGGTTCCTCGGCCGAAAGTGAGAGAGATGCCCCGATCACGACGAACATCACGAGCGTCGCGGCCGAAATTCGCGCACTTCCCCGGAACTGCCTCCCGATTTCCATTCTGCCGGAATATCATCGCACCTCCGTCAAGAAAGGCGGAATAGCAGATTCAACACCGGAGTGCATGGACGAGTGGGGTACTAACCCTCCGGTGCTTGCTTGTCGGAGTCTTCCTTCTTGAACCCATACGGGCAGTGGCGGCAGCCGGATCGGCAGCAATAACCGCGACGCTTGAGGAATTCCGCAGTGAAAACGACCAACCCGTTCTCCATGTAATAGTCGGTTGATTCCGTTTCCGCCATGTCGTCGGTCATAGGGCCATTGCCGCGGTCTGGCGGTGCTCTTCTGCCAACGGAACGCCATCGCGGTACGTTACCGATCTGTAGCCGATTGCGGGAATGCGTTCTCCTGGCACGATGATTCCCACGAGGTTAAGGGGATCGGCGGCCGAGACAGTGACCGTCTCTCCATTGGCCGGCAGGTTCCGCAATGCCCTCAACGACTCGACTGCTTGCGGCAAGGCGAACTGCTCACCAAGGAACCCTGCTACGAAGCGTCCACCACGAATCTCGCCCCGATCTTCCAGTCGCCGGAATGCGATCTGAAGTTCTCGCCAGCGCGGCAGATTCGACTCCCGAGTCAGAAGATCGCGAAATACCACACCGTAGCGACGCAGCAGCATACGGCAAACGGCTTCCACAGATTTTTCCGGCGCGACAGAATCGAGTGGGTGTAACACGCACCACCGGCCAGAAGTATGACGCGGCCGAGCACTGCGTTGTCCGCCCGGTCCGGAACGGCGCTTCGGATCGATGAGGGAGCGAAGATTGTCGAAGCCGTCCGCAGTGACTAATCCTGCGGCAACCAACTCCCAAAGACCGGTTTCGGCCTCTGCCTTGGCGCAGCCGACGCTGCGAACGATGTCGGCAAAGAAGCATGCTCCCCGCTTTCGCAGCAAGTCGAAGACCTGTTTTCCAATGGGGCTGAGCACTCGCTCCAGTTGCTCTTCTTCGCGTCGTGGAACCATCCAGTCTGCGTCTTCGCGAACGAAAAACGTAATCGGCGCAACACTCGTGGGAACGATTCGCCGGGTTCCTTGCGATGAATCCTCGAGCGTTGCCGGATGCGGAGACAGGCGTCCCCAACCGACTGCACCGGTCAGACTCAACGCGTCCAACCATTGCGGATCGTATTGGCGAACGCGACGAGAGAGAACTTCGCGTTCCCATGAACTCGCAGGGATCTCGAAGCCCTGGAGTTGTTGGACGACCTCAAGTAATCCGCGTTCCCCGAACGTTTGGGTGCCCTCTGCGACATGCTGCCAGCGCAGCAGCCAGCGCATGAACTGCGCTTGCGATACCGGTTCAATCGCTTTCCGTAAGGTGGCAACGGTCAGCCGGTGAATGCGGGCGAGAAGACGCCGCTCGCACCATTCCGTCTCGGTGCTGTCGCCGGTGAACTTGCCGCGAAGAATGGTACCGGAAGCTTCCAATCGTAAGAATGCCTTCTCGATTTCAGGCTGAGGAGCGCCCAACGTCGTTCCGAGAGTGGATGTCGTGACCGGACCGGCATGCATCATCCATCCAGTTGCGGCGGCGAGCACAGCGTCGTCCACATTAATGTCCGACTCGTCCAGCGTCGGGACCGCGGAGTCCCAGCTTGCAGTTGGGAAGATCTTCGCGAACAGCCGCGCGCGTTCAGCTGCGACCCAGTAACGCGCGCTATCGGCTTCGGCGACGAACGCTCGGTTCGATTCGCGTAGACGCTCGAAGAACTGCTGCCATGCAGCGTTCTGGCGCCATCCGGGAAGGTCAATGAATTCCGGTACGACAACCAATGTGTGCAGCATGTCGTGGAGTTCATCGGCGTCGCGAACGTCGGGTCGCGCTTCCTCGCACACTTGCTGAATCGCGGCACGATCCAGCCTACCGACTTCCTCCAGAACGCTATCCGGCAACACACGGCGCATGCTCACCGCGCGGGCGCGCCGCTCTTCGAGGGGAGCATCATCCAGAAAGGCGTAAGGATTTGCATTCAGGATCTCGTGCGAGAACACTGACGGTACAGGCGTATCCACTGCGAGCGTCTTCACGGTTCCATCTCGCAGATTGCTGACCAATTGCATGAGGCCATCGAGGTCCATGGCTTCGTGCAAGGTGTCTTTCATCACTTCCTTGATGAGCGGATGGTCCGGGACCTTGATGTCTCCCTCGATGTTTTCGAAGCAGGCAGCAACGTCGGGGAAGACAGATGCGAGGAGATCGTCGCTGCGAATACGCTGAATTTGCGGCGGAACTTTCTTGCCGTTCTGGAAACGCAACAAGGCGAGTGAACGGTTGGCATCCCAGCGCCAGCGCGTTTTGAAGATCGGCGATGCCAACGCGGCTTGCTCAAGAATCTCCGGCAATGTCTCCGGCTGAAGAAACTGGAAAACATCGCTCAACGGAAAGCTATGCTGTTCGGCCAAGGCGATGTTCAGGCCGTCGTCCGTCGCCGCGGCTTGCAATTCGAAATTGAAGGAGCGACAGAAACGCTTGCGCAGCGCCAAGCCCCACGCCTTGTTGATGCGTCCGCCGAAAGGAGCGTGGATGATCAACTGCATTCCGCCGCCTTCGTCGAAGAACCGTTCCGCGATGATCGTCTGCTGGGTCGGTACATCGCCAAGCACCGCACGGCCCGTGACAATATGTTCGATGATCTGCTCGGCGCCCGACTGGCAGACCCCGCATTCACGCTGTAACCACTCGATTGCTTGCGTGACCTCTGCAGTGGGGGTGATGCCGCGAATTCGCCTTGATTCGCCGGCCACTTCTTCTTTGTGAAGCGGCTTTGTCGTAGGCGTCATCTCGCTGACGAGGCGGCGCAACTCCGAGACGTGTTGGGAAAGTTCAGCAGTGCGGGCGGGCGCTTCGCCGCGCCAGAAGGGCACTCCCGGGGGTTGACCGTGCGCATCTTCGACGAGAATTCTCCCGACATTGCCTTCAATGCGGCGGATCTTCCATGAGGTGTTGCCGAGCAAGAAGATCTCGCCTGCCATGCTCTCGACTGCGAAGTCTTCATCTACCGTGCCAACGACGACGCCTTCGGGTTCAAGCACGACGGTGAACAGCGCCGTTTCCGGGATCGCTCCTCCGCTGGTGATGGCCGCCAACCGTGCGCCTCGTCGTGCCCGCAGCTTGCGATTCACGCGGTCGTGATGGATGTACGCGCCATACCGTCCACGCTTGGCTGCGATGCCTTCGGAGAGCATTGCGAGAATCTCTTCGTACTGTTTCCGGTCGAGATCGCGATACGGATAGGCGCGCCGCACCAGGTCGAACATCTCGTCTTCGTCGCACTCTTCCGCGGAGCACGCGGCGACGATCTGTTGCGCGAGGATGTCGAGTGGCGCTTCGGGGATGATGATGCGGTCGAGATCGCCCTGGTGGATCGCTCGTATGCCGGCGGCGCATTCCACGAGTTCGTCGCGCGTTGTGGCGAAGATGCGACCTTTGGGAATCGCGCCTCGCCAGTGGCCCGCGCGTCCGATTCGCTGCAATGCCACGGCAATCGACCGCGGCGAACTGATCTGGCAGACGAGGTCCACGAAGCCGACGTCAATTCCTAACTCGAGAGATGCGGTCGCGACCAGTGCTTTGACCTCGCCATTCTTCAGCTTGGTTTCGGCGGCATGGCGCAGTTTTCGCGATAGGCTGCCGTGGTGCGCTGCAACATTTTCTTCGCCCAGAATCTCCGCGAGGTGCAGGCAGAGTCGTTCGGAGAGCCGTCGCGTGTTGACGAAGATGATGGTCGAACGGTGCTGGTTTACGAGGTCGGCCAAGCGCTGGTAAATCTCGTCCCACATTTCGTTCGAAGCCACCGGGCCGAGTTCCGTGTTCGGTACTTCGATGGCGATATCGAGTTGGCGGCGATGGCCGACATCCACGATCGCCGGGTCGGGACGGCCGCTACCGGTGAGGAAGTGCGCGATCTGCTCGATCGGTTTTTGCGTCGCGGAGAGTCCAATCCGCGTCGGCGGCGTGATTGCTAGCTTATCGAGGCGCTCGAGGGAAATGGTGAGGTGAGCGCCGCGCTTGTCGTCGGCGACCGCGTGAATTTCGTCCACGATCACCGTTCTGACGTGACGCAGGTTTTGCCGGCTCCGGTCGGCGGTGAGCAGGATGTAGAGCGACTCCGGCGTGGTGACCAGGATGTGCGGAGGCAGGCGCAACATCTTGATGCGCTCGCTCGCCAAGGTATCGCCGGTGCGGACCGCGGTGCGGATTTGCGGAAGCAAAATTCCACGTTCTCCCGCCATCTGCATGATCTCGCCAAGCGGAACTTCGAGGTTCTTCTGAATGTCGTTGCCGAGCGCTTTGAGCGGGGAAATGTAGACGACCTCGGTGCAGTCGCGGAGTTCGCCGTTGAGAGCTTTGCGGACGAGCTGGTCAATGCAAGCGAGGAAGGCCGCGAGGGTCTTGCCGGACCCGGTGGGAGCGGCGATGAGTGTGGTGCGGCCAGCGAGGATTTGCGGCCATCCGGCGACTTGAGGTTCGGTCGGCGTTCCAAACTTCTGAACGAACCACTCCTGGACGAGCGGATGCGCCCATTGCAGCGACTCTGGTACTGCGTTCCCCACGATCCGGGTATTGTACGGCTTTCGCTAATTGTTCGCCAGCCCACCATCGCTGGGTTAATCTGTCAGGAATCTCCCCGGTCTGCACCGACGCCGACCCACCCCCCACCCCCTGAGTTTTGTTTTCAACAGTTTAGGCTGTGGAAAACTCGCAAAAATTTGAGCCGCAAGGGGTTAGGGGTAGAAATTTGAAAACAAAGGAGTTGCAGGCGAAAACCGGGGGTAGCTCCACTCCGAATCCGCATCGGTATGCGGATTCTGCGGTCGCCATGACAGCGCTTATTTCAAAGATCAGGTGTTCTGTTGGGAATGCATCACGTGTGCATATTCGATGAGCGTGGGCAAGAAAATCCGTGACGCGGGACACGGTGCGACGTGGGATAGGTCACACCACGATTTAGCAAATTCCGGAGAGTAAAATCGCGGCATGTCCAAAGTACGAGCACGCAAGATCAAGCTGCTCCTTTTCGATGTCGATGGCGTGATGACTGACGGAAGTATCTGGCTGTTTCCTGCTCCTGCTGGAGCGCAGCACGGTACCAAGCACCTGCGCGAAGCGGTTGCGGACCAGGGCGGCTACAGCGTGAGCGGTTCGAGCATGGTGGAAGCCAAGGGCTTCAATGCGCACGACGGCACGGCGTTTTCACTGGCACGTCTTGGGGGATTGAAGACCGGCATTATCACCAAGCGCATCTCCGAGACGGTGGCGCTGCGCGCTCGCGACCTGAAGATCGAATACGTGTACCAGGGTGCAGCCGATAAGCTGACGGCCTTCGCGGAGATACTCGACAAAGAGGGAATCCAGGCAGACGAGGCGTGTTTTGTTGGCGACGATGTGATTGATCTGCCAGTGATGCGGGTGTGCGGACTTGCGGTCGCGGTACGAAATGCTCGCGAGAACGTGAAGGATGAGGCCGACTTCATTACCGACCATCGCGGCGGCGACGGCGCCGTGCGAGATGTGGTTGAGTATGTTTTAAAAGCGCAAGGAAAGCTCGATGACTGCGTTGACCAGTACATCGCCTCCCGTACTCCCGAGAGCGCTTTCGGTCATGCCGCGCGACGTCGAACAAAACGAGGGTGAATCGGTGTGATGGAAATGAAAAAGCAGCGCGGCCAGCGCTGCTTTTCTTTCGCTGAAACTTCCCACCGGCATCCAATGGGCGGGTACACGCCGGTGGGTCTGGTTGTACTCCCGGAGGCAAAGCCCAAGGGAGGGTGTTGTAGGGGTAAACCCGCTTCCCAGATCAAAGTTCCGGCGGCGACGGCTAATTTCTTGCCTTAACTCCTACACTTAGGCGCTACTGCGGGATCGCCTCGGGCTTCTGGGCCATGAGGTCTTTGAAGCGCTGATCGGCGCGAACCGCGGCGAATTCCTGGTCCTTGTATACGTTGTTAATGTTCTTGTAGCCCTCTTCCATCGCCTTCCGCAGATGGAGCAGGCAATCCACGGCGTCACCGGTTTGCGCGAACAATTTTGCCATCATGTATTCGAACTCGGCACGGTCACTCGGCTTGCCCATGGAAGCGGTGATCCCCATCTTCGAAGAGCGTTCGAAAACGTAGGGGTCCAGCTTCAGAGCAATCGTGTATTCCTTGGACGCCTTGATGTAGTCGTGCCGGTTGAAGTACGCCGAACCGAGATTGCTGTGGTACGAGGCGTTGTCGGCATTGATTTTTATGGCGTGCTCGAAGTCCTTGCTGGCCTTCTTGAAATTTCCTTCCATGTAGTAGGCGCCGCCACGGTTGTTCCAGGCGTCAGAAAAATCCTTCTGCATCTTGATCGCGTGGTTCAGCGTCTCGATGGATTCTTCCGGATGGCGGAGTTGAATCAGTGCGATGCCAAGTTTGTTGTAAAGCGACGGTGTTGGTTCTTTGCGAATCGCCGCCTTGTAGCTATCTACCGCATCGAGGTACAGATTGTGTCCGCGGAGTTGATCGCCCTGGGCTTCCAGTTCCGCTGCGGTTGAAGTATCGAGAGGCAGCAAGGTCACTGGTGGCGCGGGTCTCTGAAGTCCGGGGTCTTCCAGTGGCGTTTGCTGCGGCGGAGGCGGAGTTGGAGTCGGGGTTTGCGCGAGGAGCGGCAGGCCCAATAAGAATGCACACAGTTGGATCATGATTCGACGATTCACGTGCCACCTCCTCTGGCGCGACACCAGCGGCGAAAGGGCATGTTCCCGAAGGAACCCCCATGTGGCCATTATTAAACTCCCTTTTGGGGTTGGGCAATGCTGGTTTTTGTTCCTTTATTCCCACCATTCGTCCCTGAACTTTTGCGGTTACCTTTTCTTCGTTTAAGCGTCAAAGGCGTTCGCCCGGCTGAAAAGCTCGTTTTCATTTAGCATTTACACTCCCCAAAGGAAGGGAACCGAGCATGAAGGAAGTCGCAGGTTGGGCGCTCGAAACTGCAAAGATTCGCGGCGCCTCGCATTGTGAGGTCCGCGTTGTGGACGAACGCGACCGAGCGCTAGCCACGAAAAACGGGAAGATCGGGAACGCCTCGGACTCCGAATCGCTGGGATGCGGCATTCGCGTGATCGCCGATGGCGGGTTCGGTTTCGCTGCAACCCAGGATTTGACTCGCGAAGGCATGCAGCGTTGCGCGGCTGAGGCGGTGCAGATTGCAAAGGCGTCGGCAAGAGTTCAGTCGAGCGAACTTAAGCTGGCGCACGAAAAGCCGGCGGTCGTCGATTGGACTTCGCCATGTGAAATCGATCCCTTTGGCATCTCGATCGAACAAAACCTGGACCTTCTGACCAAGGTCGATGCCGAGGTCCGCTCGGTCGAAGGCATCACTCTCGCGGAGACAAACCTGAATTTCCGCCGCTACGAGCAGTGGTTCTACAACAGCGAAGGGTCCGAGATTCACCAGACGCGCACCACGACGGGCGCCGGCTTCGCTGCCTATGCATTCGCGGGCGATCAGATCATGAAGCGCTCCTACCCGAATTCCTTCGGGGGCCAATATCAAAACCGCGGCTACGAGTTGATCGCAGAACTGAAGCTTCTCGAGAACGCGCGCAGGATCGGCGAAGAAGCGGTCGCATTGCATAAAGCGGACCAGTGTCCGGAGGGACGATTTACGGTTGTTCTTGATTCTTCGCAAGTTGGGCTGCAGATCCACGAGTCCATCGGCCATCCCATCGAACTGGATCGCGTGCTCGGCATGGAAGCGAACTTCGCCGGAACCTCGTTCCTGACGCTGGAGAAGCTCAACACGCTCAAGTACGGCAGCGAACTCGTAAACGTCGTCGCTGATGCCACGGAATCGCACGGGCCAGGACTGGGAACGTTTGCTTACGATGACGAGGGCGTTCAGGCGCAACGCATTCCGATCATCACCCAAGGACAGTTCCGAGGCTATCTGTCGTCTCGCGATACCGCAGCCATTGTCGGCTTGAACCGAAGTGGTGGATGCTTACGCGCCGAGAATTGGGCGCGCGTGCCGATTGTCCGCATGACGAACGTCAGCTTGCTGCCGGGGGAGAAACCGCTCACCTTCGAGCAACTCATTGCGGACACCGAAGACGGCGTTTACATGCAAACCAATCGCTCGTGGTCGATCGACGACAAGCGTTACAACTTCCAATTCGGCTGCGAGATCGGATGGGAGATCAAGAACGGAAAACTCGGACGCATGCTCAAAAACCCCTCGTACTCCGGCATCACAACGGAATTCTGGAACTCTATGGATGCCACCTGCTCAAGAGATCAGTGGACGCTGTGGGGCACTCCGAACTGCGGCAAAGGCCAACCACAACAGGTGATGGGCACCGGACACGGCGCTTCACCGTCTCGCTTCCGCAACGTGAAGGTCGGCAGCGCCTATAAGGGAGCTTGAAATGCTAACCAGAGAACAAGCTCACGACATTTTTGGAGTCCTGCGGAAGAGTACTTCCTGCGATGAAGTAGAACTGCTGGTGAGCGGCGGAAATTTTGCGCTCACGCGCTTCGCCAACAATGGTGTTACGCAGAATGTCTCGGAAGAGAACTACTCGTTCTCCGTGCGCGTGAATCTTGATGGCCGCACTGCGCGAGCGACCACAAACAAACGCGATGCGGAGAGCCTCAAACGCGTTGTGGAACAGGCAGAGGCCCTCGCTCGAGTGCAGCAGCAAGATCCCGACCTGCTGCCGATGCCGACGCCGAGGGAAGTCGCTTCCCATTCGGAAGGGCTGCCGGATGCTCCACCATCGCGCTACTTCGAAGCGACCGCCGCAATGACCGCCGGGGACCGCGCGCAGCAAGTTGAGCGGATGGTGACTGCCGGCCGAAAACATGGGCTGACCGCTGCCGGAACTTATTCTTCGGGCGCGCACATGGAAGGCGTCTTCAACTCACGCGGTGTGACGCAGTGGCACGAACAGAGCAGCGCCGAAGCGTCCATCACCATGCTCGGAGAAAATTCCTCAGGATGGCAAAAAGCGAACTCGACGAACGCCGACGACTTCGATGCCGCGAAGCTCGCTGAGATCGCTGCCGAGAAGGCCAGCCTTTCCGCTGATCCCAAGGAACTCCCCGCCGGGAAATACACGGTCGTCCTGGAGCCATCTGCTGTTCTCGACATTGTCGGCTTCATGTTTTGGGATTTCAGCGGACTCGCACTGCTCGACCAACGTTCGTTCCTCAACGATCGAGTGGGAAAGCAAATATTCGGTGACGAACTGAATATCAGCGACGATGTTTATCATCCGCTGCAATCTGGATTCGCTTTCGATGGCGAAGGCATGCGCCGGAGTCGCGTCAATTTGGTGGAAGGTGGAGTGCCGAAACGCGTTACCTTCGCCCGTGCCACAGCGGCGCTGATGGCGAAATCGGAGCTTGGCCGAAAGGTCGGGTCGGTGCAGGCGACTGGACACGGATTCGCATTGCCCAACGAAATGGGCGAGGCCCCGATGAACATCGTGTTTGCACCGCCGAAAGACCCTAAAACTGTTGACCAAATGGTTAACAATGTCGAGCACGGGATCCTGGTGACGAGGCTCTGGTATATCCGGGAAGTAGAGCCCTACGAGAAGATTCTGACCGGTATGACGCGTGACGGTACCTTCCTGATTGAGAACGGAAAGGTAAAGCACGGGGTGCGAAATTTCCGTTTCAACCAGGGGTTGATCGCGATGCTGTCGAATATCGAGGCGATGAGCATGCCTGTCCGGGCCAGCGGCGAGGAGAGTATTGATATGGTGGTTCCGGCGATGACGGTACGGGAGTTCAACTTCACTGAAGTAACCAAGTTCTAGTTCCTCGCGGCACGATAGTACCCGTAAGTTCCTATCGGACGGGCAGTTGCAGGCACTGTCCATTCGCCGACCTTAGGCTTATGCGGGGATGATTCTGGTTCGCGCATACTTTGGTAATGTTCACCTCAGGGAAAAACCCGGATATAGTTGCGCTCGTCCATGAACGCTATACTTGCTTCAACACTCGAAATGCGAAGTGCAGTTCGGTTCCCCATCCAGCTGCCGGTCGCGATCCGCTCTGAGTCAGGTACCTACCAGGCGATGACCACTGATATCTCTGCCGGTGGGGTCCTGTTCCATTCCGAAAGCCCCGTGGCGGTCGGTTCCACCATTGAATTCACGATAAACATGCCGGGGTCCGTGGTGGGCTCGTCTACGGATGTACTAGTGAATTGTGTGGGACGCGTGGTACGCTGCTCCGAACAGGATTCGGGGCCGGCCGATGTAGCCGCTGTGATCGACGACTACTCGTTCGAACGCCGGTGACCCGTTAGGGTCGGATGTCGAGCGAAAAAATAAAGACCACGAACGTAACCACTCTCGCACCCTCGGCGGAGAGCAACCGCGAATTTATCCGTGTCGTCATTGCGGATTCCGAGGCGATTTTTCGCGTCGGTATACGCAAGATCTTCGCTTTGGAGGACGACTTCCGCGTCGTCGCACAGGCGGAGAACCTCGCACAGGCGGTTGCCGCCGTACAAAAGTTTCCCACCGACATCTTGTTGTTCGAGGTGACGCTATCGAGCACGGCGGGGGAAGCAATCACCGAAATCGTTGGGAAGTCACCGAACACGCGAATCATCGCGGTCGGCAATGACATCGGCGAACACGATACCTGCGACTTCCTGCGCCGCGGTGTGACCGGGATTTTGTCACGCTCGGTGTCTCCAGACCTGCTGGTGCGATGCATACGCAAAGTGCATTCCGGAGAGACGTGGCTTGACAATCGCGGCGTGAACTGGGTGATCGAGGCATATCGAGCCCAGGCGGCACAGCTTATGGCGCCGCGTAATCAGCCGCGACTCAGTGAGAAGGAACTGCAAATCATCGCCGGCGTTACGCAGGGGATGAAGAACAAGGACATCGCGCACGAAATCGGCACAACCGAGCAGGTTGTCAAAAACTATCTGCGCAAGGTCTACGACAAACTCGGCGTCTCCGATCGTCTTGAACTCGCACTCTACTGCATGCATCACCGACTGCTGGAGAAGGCGCGCGGCGCGGTGATTGGCACCGGAGAACAGCCGAAGCCTTCCGTTCCGACACAGGCGCAAGCGATGCCGATTCCGCAGGCTCCTGACGGGTCGAAGCCCAATCCGACCGGCCAGCGATAATCAGCCCAAAATCCGGTTTTTCCATCGAAAGGCGAGGTGTAAACTCGCCTTTCACCCATTTTGCGTAATTTCATATTGGAGCCAGGCATGAAGGGCGATCCGAAAGTAATTGCAGTGTTGAGCGAAGTCCTCAAAGCAGAACTGACCGCTATCAACCAGTATTTCCTGCACGCCGAAATGTGCGAGAACTGGGGCTACGAACGCATGGCGAAGAAGGTCCGTAAGGAATCAATCGAGGAGATGGTGCACGCGGAAAAGTGCATCGAGCGAATTCTGTATCTCGACGCCACGCCGAACATGAGCGACTACTTCAAGATCAATATCGGTAAGACGATGGAAGAGCAGATCAAGAACGATCTGGAGCTTGAATACGCGGCAGTGAAGCGCCTGAACGAAGGCATGAAGATCTGCGAAGACCATCACGACAACGGATCGCGCGATCTTCTTGAGCACATCCTGACCGACGAAGAGCACCACATTGACTGGCTGGAAGCGCAGCTTCACGCGATCAGCGAGATGGGCATCCAGAATTACCTGGCGCAGCAGTTGATCAGCGTCGAAGAAGAGAAGTAGCCGCCGGAATACGTTACAATTGAGATTAGCCCGCCGGAAGCGCCCGCTTCCGGTGTTTTTCGCTTCCCAGTGGAGAGGTGGCCGAGTGGCTGAAGGCGCACGCTTGGAAAGCGTGTTTAGGGGAAACTCTAACGTGGGTTCGAATCCCACCCTCTCCGCCAGTTAAAAACCCGCGTAAATCGCGGGTTTCGTATTTTGTCACTGAATTTTGCGCTAATTCTGTGCTAGTGTCCTTCGCATTGATAAATCAGCGAGGCACCCATGGACAACCTGCAATTAAGCGCTATCCGGCTCGACTTCCAACCGAACGAAAATCTTGATGAGCGGACCGTGTTGGTATACGTGGAACAAGTCAAACGCGGAGAACCGCTCGGCCCGTTAGTCGTCAGACACGATGGAGAATCGTACTTCCTACAGGACGGATTCCACCGCGCGGAAGCGGCGCGGCGATGCGGGCTCGCCACGGTGAGGGCTGAGGTTAGCGAGGGCACGCTCGAACAGATGGAAGCGGAGTTTCGGGCGTTCGTGCAAACAATTCAGAAGGACTTAGCGCGATGACTATATCTCCCGTTGTCACGATCTTTGTCAGGCACTCCGCAGATTGCAAATATCACGGGGAAGAGTTTGAGAAGCGCTGCCGTTGCCGCAAGCACCTCCGATGGAGCCAGAACGGAAAGCAGTACCGACGCAAGGCCGGGACGCGCTCGTGGGGAGAGGCAGAGAACGTAAAGCGGGAGTTGGAGGCCCAACTCTCCGGGCGAGTCACCGAGACGCCCGCCGCGCCCGAGCAACGGTTACTACCAGAGGCCACGGAACTTTTTCTCAAGGACAAGAAAGTTCAAGGCGTGTCCAAGGGTGTGCTCGGCAAATACACCCGAGAACTGGATCGGCTCCGGACCCACTGCGAACGAGCGGGCGTCTACACTGCGCAAGGAATCACCCGCGAGTTGCTCACCGAGTTTGCAGCGACGTGGGAGAGTGTGTACCCGAGCAGTTCCACCCGTTCCAAGGTTCGCGAGCGCTGCCGCGCCTTCCTCCGTTACTGCTACGAGTGTCAGTGGATTCCGCGTATCCCGGCACTGCCCAAGATTCAAGTAGATGAGCCGGAGACGATGCCCCTCACGGATGCGGAATTTAAGCGGCTGCTTGACGCGACGTATGCGGAAGTTTCGGACACGGACCAGCGGGCAAGGGTTCACGCGCTCTTTCAACTCATGCGCTGGAGCGGTCTAGCGATTGGAGACGCACTCCGGCTGGAGCGCTCGAGAGTCATCCACGACGAAGGGAAGGGTGTGCACCGCGTTGTCACCGCTCGGCAGAAAACCGGAACGCCCGTGTCCGTGCCGATCCCGCCCGACGTTGCGGAGGAAGTGCTCAAGGTGCTGAACGGAAATCCTCGCTACGTGTTTTGGAGTGGAAAGGGCGAGCCCGAGAGCATCTCGAAAAATTGGTCCAAGTACTACGTTCGCCCGTGCTTCGAGGGAGCGAAGATCGAGAGCAACGGGAACATGATGTCCCATCGCCTCCGAGACACATTCGCGTGTGACCTCTTGCAGAAGGGTGTGCCGTTGGAGGAAGTGTCCAAGCTGCTCGGGCACGAGAGCATCAAGACCACAGAGAGAAGCTATGCGAAATGGATTCAGGCGCGTCAGGACCGGCTCGACACGCTCGTGATGACGACGTGGGCCAAGTAGAGCGACGAGCCGAGCGCACATTCAATACACTACACGGCAGCAGATGGCGCGGAATACGCGGTATTCGCTTTAGTACACCGGAAACGGCACGGAAACGGCACGGGCTTTGGCGTGAGTGCCGCGCGGGCGTCGCGTTAAACTGTTCGAATGAGCGACGGCAGCGATTCGCATATGAACACATTCAATAACATGTTTCGGCTTGCGCTTGGGGTTTCTGCGCTAGCTCTCGAAGTAGCTGCCCTTGTCACGAGAACCAATCTCGCGAAGAAGTTCCATGACAAATTCACCATGATGATCGAGGTGTTCGGAGAACTTCTCAGGTGGAAAAAACTGGGGTACCGGCCGCCACCGTTCGTCTCTCAAACTGCTAAAGGCGTTCGTCGATCCGATGTCATCTACGCGGAACGAACGATAGAAGAGGCCGCAATCTTCGAGAATGTCTGTGTCCCTCTGCTCATAGCCTCCCCACGTTACCGACAGCAGCAACACTCCAATCTGGCCATCATAGTATTTGTCAATCAACGATTGAAAGCTCATCGGTGAACTGACCCCTTCTAAACAGCCAAGGTAAGCTCTGATGGTCGCCGCGCCGTCCCGCACTGCGATGGTGAAAAGTGGAATGAATGCAAACGGCTCGGGCCGGGTTGCTGCGAAATATATCGTCATCAACCCAGTCGAAGGGTTGAACACGTCGATGCTGGCCTCCAGCTCAGGATAATCCTTCTCAATTTCGTCGATGATTTTCAGGGTGTGGGCAAGCCAAACGGGGTTGTGTTCCAGGCACTCTCGGAGACCATCTTTAGCGGATGCGATGTGGCTCTTGTTGTTGATCGTAATTTGCCGCTTGAAGCGCTGCCCCGTAACTCCTTCACTTCCGGCTAGCTCCTCCAGAATCTCTTCCTCGGAGAGCAATGTGTTCCTCTGAAACATTCCGTAACGCTGAATCCGCTTCAGAATCCAGAGGTTCCCAACACGGAATCGAGTTTGAAACTTACCGGGATAGCCAATTTCAAAGCCGTCTCTGTGCTTTTTGGGTGCCAAGTTGTGGACCGCGTCGTTCAGATATTGCAGCGCTTCTTCTTCTTCCATGCCATCGATGATCTCTTCATGCTCTTCCATGTCCTCGGAGTTCTGCCGCAGTACTTCGAGGCAGTACTCTCGTCCGAGCACCTGGGATGCGAAGTACAAAGCGAAACGAAAGTTCGGCAGTTTGGCCACCATCTCATCTATCTCGGCAGGGTCATGCACTCCAAATTGCTCCTGCATTTGAATCATGGAGGCCCGAAACTCTTCCTGAGCCAGCGGATACCAGTCGGGACTTGCCTCAAAGACGACCAGAACATAATCGTCAACGCCCTTTAGGCGACATGAATGCTCGTAGTCGAGAATGCCCTTTGCGAGGCTGTCCTCAGATGTGTAGTGGTTCAGTTCGTGCCAAGGAGCCAAGAATCGACCGCGACTGACGCGAACTGGCTCCACCTTTTCAGCCGTGAGAGAAGGGAGACCACTCTCGCCTACAATCAACCGAATGCCTTCCGCCGTGATTCGGGTTGATTCGAGAAATTGCGAAAAGGGAAGAAGTAGCTCGCGCCATTCCGTAGAGGCGACAATTACACGGATCTCGTCGTCTCTCGCTCCCAAGTGACGTTTAACACCTTCAACGTACTTGTGTACTTCGTGAATGGCTTCGCGAGACGCAGCATCACTGCGCTTCAACTCAATGAGTACGAAATGGCCGCGTTCGTCCTGAGCGAGCAAATCTATGAACCCCCGGGTGCCGATTGCGTTCGGGATGTACTTTTCTTTATCGAGAAGCGTCAGTCCCGGCTCAATCCTCGTTATGTTGTCAGCGAGAAAGTCGCGCAGCTCGGCTTCGGAGAAGGGAGGCATCTTAGGAGTTCAGCTCTGTGGGGTGTGGAACGTACAATCTTGCAAGTTCGCTTCATCGTAACAAATGCGCCAAGGCGCACGTCAAGCGCTCAGGTACAGATAGTGAGGACGAACTGACTCGAACCCTCATGACCGCTAGTCGAAAAACGCGCGACGAAAGACATATAGAAAGCGACGCCGAACTGCTTCTGAAGGCTTCTAGCGCGATGTATGTTTGCTTGCCGCAAATCGTGTTGGCGATTTGCTCAATGAGCCACGAAAACAAGCCAGCGCGGGGATTCAGTCCTCAGATGCGCGTGTAAGAGCCGAACGAGACACACCCGAAAACTCTTGTAACTCTTTAAGAGATCTTGCCGGTGACGCGTTTGCAGCTACCCAGGAACCTGCCGGTCCCCGCCTCCATAACTGGAGGACCTTCATACCACTCGAAGTCGCTGAGTCCTCGGCTGTCGATTACGGTTCCAAATTCGGCGGCGCTCTTCTCCACGGCAGTGCGGTGAACCTCGCCGACCATCACCATACCCACATCCTCGTCGCGGAGCTCGCTTCGAATTGCATTCGCCATATGTTCTTCGAAAAGCCCTATCGCCCGCGTCGTCTGGGCGGGGTCATTTTGGTAGTCTGCTGGAATTTCGAGACGTTCGCGTTCTTCGCGCGAAGTTGTGATGTTCACGTGGCGACAGCGATACTTTCGAGCGAGCTCTGCACCCGGAGAGCCTCCGTTGAAAGCGCACTCCTCGCAAATCAGGGTGACACCGTTTTGCGAAACGGCGTCTTCCAGCACCTGCACGAAGTGCTTCTTCTGTTCTGCTTCGTAAGAGCGCCCATCCTCGGTTAGAGAAAGGTGATTGAGGTTTTGCAGAAAGTGGTCGAGTCCGATGATGATCATCTTCGGCATGGCGCTTTCGTAGAGCTCCATTTTACTTCAGCAACGAAGTTGCGACTCGGCGTTAATATCAGTCCGGGGGAGCGGGATGAAACACAAATTCATCGGCGAGGCATGCGTTTACTGCGGCGCGGAAGCCACCACCAAAGATCACATCTTAGGAAGAAAATTCTTCTTGATCGGTCAGCGCGACAACCTTCCGCAGGTCCCAGCGTGCCGCGATTGCAATGGTCGCAAAGCGAAATACGAGGCTTATTTGATGACGGTCTTGCCGTTCGGAGCCAAGCATCCTGAGGCCGCGAAGACCTTGAGTGCGCTGGTCCCCGGACGACTGGAGAAGAACCATAAGCTCCGGCGCAAACTGGAGAAAGGATTTTCCGAAAGCGGCGGCACGTCGGTTCCCATAGAGCATGAGTCACTCGAAGCGCTATTCGCCATGATTGCGAAGGCCCTGCTGTGGATCCACTACGGTGTCCGATGTGGCACGGGCTTCGACGCGATAGGGTCGATTTTCCACGACCAAGGCGAGGCGTTCTTTCGTTCGGTGATAGGAAAGGGCGGACAGCCCGTCAAGCGAGATTTCGGCGATGGAGCGTTTTCATACGAGGGATCTCAGGCCACGGACTGCCCCGAGGCTACCTTGTGGCGTTTTACGGTGTACGGGGGAGTGTCGTTTGCGGACTCCAGAATGCCCGGTACAGCATCGCTTGCAGTTGCGGTGACCGGACCGGAAAAGATGATTCAGAATCTTCGCTACCGTTCCGTTTTGAATGATCCCAAACCTCCGAAGCCGGGACGCAATGACCAGTGCCCATGCCTGAGCGGGAAAAAATTCAAGAAGTGTCATGGATCGCTGACAGCGACTGGGTCCGCTGATCACCCACTTTGGTTCGAGCGCGACTGATACTGCCCATGAGGCGAGTGCACACGGACTGTGCGTTTGCGCATCTACTTGAAACTGTAGGGTTTTCGACGTACAACATACCTTCAGCTCTTCTCAATTCATAAGTCTCCCCAAGGCGGTACACAGTGGCCAACGGAACCATCTCAGAAATCGATGAGGCGAAGCTCTGGAGCATGGCAGATGCGCTGCGCAACAACATGGACGCTGCGGAGTACAAACACGTCGTCCTCGGTCTTATCTTCCTGAAATACATCTCCGACGCCTTCGAGGCGAAGCACGCCGAACTTGAACAAAAGATGGATCAGGGGGCCGATCCGGAGGACCCCGATGAGTACCGCGCTGTCAGTATCTTTTGGGTTCCCAGAGAAGCTCGTTGGGCACACCTGAAGGACAACGCTCCGCAACCCAAAATCGGGACGCTTGTCGATGATGCAATGGCGGCGATTGAGCGAGATAATCAGTCGCTGAAGGGCGTATTGCCGAAGGATTATGCCCGGCCTGGGCTAGACAAACAAAGGCTTGGGCAATTGATCAATCTCGTGAGTGGCATCGGTCTTGGTACGCCCGCCGCCCGGGCCAAGGACATCTTAGGTCGCGTTTACGAGTACTTCCTTGCTCAGTTTGCCAGCGCTGAAGGTAAAAAGGGCGGGCAGTTCTATACGCCCTCTCACGTCGTTCGAATCCTCGTCGAGATGCTAGCTCCGTACAAAGGGCGAGTCTACGACCCATGCTGCGGATCAGGCGGCATGTTCGTCAGCAGCGAGAAGTTCATAGAGGCTCACAGTGGAAAACTCGGCGACATCTCGATCTACGGTCAAGAATCGAATTACACAACTTGGCGCTTGGCGAAGATGAATCTGGCGATTCGGGGCATCGATGCTCAAATCCAGCACGGCGACACTTTTCACAACGATCGCCACCCAGACCTGAAGGCCGATTGTGTTCTGGCAAACCCTCCCTTCAATGACAGCGATTGGCGCGGGGAACTGCTGAAGGAGGACAAGCGTTGGGTCTTCGGTGTACCTCCGGCCGGTAACGCGAACTTTGCATGGATCCAGCACTTCATCTATCACCTCGCGCCGACCGGCTTGGCGGGCTTCGTCCTCGCTAATGGCTCGATGTCCACGAATACCTCAGGGGAGGGTGAGATCAGGAAAGGCATCATCGAATCTGATCTCGTCGATTGCATGGTGGCACTCCCCGGACAGCTTTTCTATTCGACGGGCATTCCGGTTTGCCTTTGGTTCGTCGCCCGGAGCAAGTCGAGTGGTCGGTTCCGTAACCGCAGGGGCGAAACGCTCTTCATCGACGCGCGAAAGTTCGGATCGCTGATTGATCGTGTGCACCGGGAATTAAGCGACGCGGATGTCGCCAAGATCGCCGGAACCTATCATGCGTGGCGTGGTGATGAGGGCGCAGGAGGCTACGCCGATGTTGCGGGCTTTTGTAAGGCCGCAACGTTGGACGATATCCGGAAGCACAGTCACATCCTCACCCCGGGACGATATGTGGGTGCGAAGGAGACTGAAGATGACGGCGAACCAATTGAGCAAAAGATGAAGACTTTGACGGACGCACTGCGCATGCAGTTAGCAGAGAGCAGAAAACTCGAAGGGGAGATAACCGGCAATCTCAAGGAAATAGGTTATGAATTGGCCTAAGTCCACCGTTATGGAACTTCAGCGGGACGGGGTCCTGCTCGTCGAAGATGGTAACCACGGCGAAAGTCGCCCCCGCCCCGATGAGTTTGTTAAGCGTGGGGTGGCTTTTATCCGAGCAGCCGACATGGATGCAAGCGACGTACTGTTTGATACTGCCTCGCGCATCAATGACGTCGCTCGTAAACGAATTACGAAAGGAATTGGTGCACCTGGTGACATTTTGTTGTCTCACAAGGGAACTGTCGGGAAGGTTGCACTGGTTCCAGATGACGCCCCCCCGTTTGTTTGTAGTCCTCAAACGACTTTTTGGCGGACACTGAAGGGCGATCGACTCGATCGACGCTATCTCCACGCATATTTGCGTTCACCTTATTTCCATCAACAGCTTGCCAGTAGGGCAGGCGAGACGGACATGGCTCCCTACGTTAGCCTTACGTCTCAGCGTGGCCTTCATGTGCTGATGCCAGACATTGATATCCAAAGACGAATAGGGAGCATCGTTGGTGCGCTTGATGCAAAGATTAGCGTGGAGCGGAAAATAAAGGGTACGCTGGCAGACATTGCGCGGGCTCTATTTCAATCGTGGTTCGTTGACTTCGATCCTGTGCGTGCCAAGAGTTTAGGGAGTAGCTCCAGCTTACCTGCGTCGTTGGAATCGTTGTTTCCCGATACGTTCGAAGAGTCTGAACTCGGTCAGATTCCGAGTGGTTGGACCGTTGGGTCTCTGGATCAAATCGCACATTTCCTGAATGGGCTTGCTCTGCAAAGATTTCCCCCAAACGAGAACGGCTCACTCCCGGTGATAAAGATCGCGCAGTTGAAGGCTGGAAACACCGAAGGCGCTGATCTCGCGAGCCCTAATTTGGATCCCGGGTACATCGTTCAGGATGGCGACGTTTTGTTTTCTTGGTCTGGGTCGCTCGAATGCGTAGTCTGGTCGGGCGGGAAAGGCGCATTGAACCAACATTTATTTAAGGTCACATCCAAAGATTATCCGAAGTGGTTTTTCTATCTTTGGATACACAGGCATCTAGATGAGTTTCGACGAATCGCCGCAGCTAAAGCGACGACGATGGGCCACATACAGCGCTATCATCTCTCTGAGGCAAAGATACTTCTGCCTCACAAGAAATTGCTAGACGCCGCAGACCGTATAATCGGGCCGCTCATTGAGTCTATCAACGTCCGCGCTGTCCAATCGAAAATACTAGGACGCATTCGGGATTTGTTGCTGCCGAAGTTGATTTCGGGAGAACTGGCGATTGAGGATGACGCAGAGTTTGGAGTCGTCAAATGACCGTATTGAGACCTTGGGCCTTGGGGCCATTTGAGCTCATCCTGCACGCCGAGATGCACTATCGGCAGGGCGAAGATTTCGATCGCCGCATCTCTATCGTCGGATTCGATAACGCTATTGAAGTGGCTATCCACACATATCTTAGCCTTCATCCGATCCAGCGGCAGAACCGCACCTATCCCCGAGTAAACGTTGAGGTGTGGCTCGAAAATTTTCACACGAAGATGGATTTCTTGGAGGTGGAAATAGCAAACCGTGGTTGCGCCATTATCTGCGAAAAAGCTGACTTCATTTGGTATCACGAAGTTCGAAATGGCCAGTATCACGTGGGGGGCGCAACGATTCCGCAGGAGCGCGAATTGGAAGGCATTCGGAAAGCGGCGCTCTGGGTATTTGGATTGTTATTTGATGTCGGGGATGTAGAAGAGATTTTAGAGGAATATTTGAACAAGAGATCCGGAGACGATTCGCCCGAGCGAACTGAAGATAATGACCGCCTCATTGACCAGGAATTTGGGACCATAAAGCTAGCTGGTAAACCCTATTACACTAGTGAGGTTCTGCACGCCTACGATCCTGTACTTTATTCCGAGTTGGCGATTGACATAAGAAAGCGCGATGAGTCAGAGGCCGAAATGGGCGAGGAGGCAAGTTGACTACTGTCTCCGCGTTCACCGAATCTGTGGTCGAAGAGGCGGCGCTTGCTTGGTTGGAAGGGCTGGGCTACACGGTACTTTCCGGCCCAAGCATTTCTGCTGGAGAAATTGCCGCCGAGCGGATCGAGGCTGATTACTCCGACGTTATTCTTGAGCGGCGCGTTAGACAGACACTGCAACGCCTCAATCCTAATCTCCCACCAGAAGCGTTAGACGACGCGTTCCGCAGGCTCACTCACGACAATGAAACGTCTTTGATCGCTAATAACCATGCCTTTCATCAGATTTTGGTGAATGGCGTTACCGTTGAGTACAACCGAGCCGATGGTTCCATCGGCGGAGCCTTGGTGCGCGTTATTGACTTTGAGGCTGCCGAAAACAACGACTGGCTCGCGGTGAACCAGTTCACGATCGTGGAGGGACAGTACACGCGGCGACCTGACGTGCTGATATTTATCAATGGTCTCCCGATCGCCTTGCTGGAACTCAAGAACGCTGCCGACGAAAATGCCACCATTTGGACCGCGTTCAAGCAGATTCAGACGTACAAATCCCAAATTCCATCGTTGTTCGCCTACAACGAACTGCTCGTGATCTCCGATGGTATGGAGGCACGAGTCGGATCGCTCACTGCTGATACAGAGCGGTTCATGCCTTGGCGCACAATCGGAGGCGAAGAGCTTGCCCCGACATCTCTGCCGCAGCTTCAGGTGTTAATCGAGGGGCTTTTCGAAAGGCGCCGTTTACTTGACTTCATACGTCACTTTGTCGTCTTCGAAGACGAAGGACGCGGGGTGTTGATCAAGAAGATTGCTGGATATCATCAGTTCCACGCCGTCAATAGGGCGTTAAGAGAGACGCTGTCCGCATCGGCGGAAGGCGGCGATCGCAGAGTGGGAGTGGTGTGGCACACACAGGGAAGCGGCAAGAGTCTCACGATGGCTTTTTATGCCGGGCGCCTTGTACTTGAGCCGACTCTTCAAAATCCCACCATCGTCGTGATAACAGATCGTAACGACTTGGACGATCAACTTTACGGGACATTCTCTCGCTGCCATGAGTTGTTGAGACAGGCTCCGCTACAAGCCCTGGATCGAGAGCACTTGCGGTCACTGGTTCAAGTGTCGTCCGGAGGCGTGATCTTCACAACAATCCAGAAATTCATGCCGGCGGAGGGCGACAAATACCCGCAGCTTACAGATCGTCGCAACGTGATCGTCGTCGCTGACGAGGCACATCGTAGTCAATACGACTTTATAGATGGGTTTGCGCGGCACATGAGGGATGCCTTACCCCACGCCTCATTTATTGGCTTCACAGGTACACCCATCGAAAAGACCGATGTAAATACGCGCTCCGTCTTCGGCGATTACATCAGCATCTACGACATCCAGCGAGCCGTCGAAGATGGGGCGACTGTGCCGATCTACTACGAGAGCCGTCTGGCGAAGCTCGAACTCCCTGCTTCAGAAAAGCCCAAGGTCGATACGGCTTTCGAGGAAGCCACAGAAGGCGAAGAGGTCGATCGCAAAGAAAAGCTCAGGACGAAATGGGCCGCTGTGGAAGCCGTTGTGGGAACCGAGAAGCGGCTCAATACGGTTGCTAAAGACCTCGTAAAGCACTTCGAAGAGCGGCTAGAGGTCATGGACGGCAAAGCAATGATTGTCTGTATGAGCCGCCGAATCTGCGTTGACCTGTACAACGAGATTATGAAACTTCGTCCAACGTGGCACAGCGAGAACGATGATGCCGGAGTGCTCAAGATCGTGATGACGGGGTCAGCAACGGACGGGCCCGAGTGGCAACAGCACATCAGGGACAAGCGACGGCGTGAAGCGTTAGGTAAGAGATTTAAGAATGCTAAAGACCCATTCAAGATCGTGATCGTAAGGGATATGTGGCTTACAGGATTCGACGTTCCATCGTTACACACGATGTACGCAGACAAGCCGATGCGAGCGCATGGGCTGATGCAGGCGATTGCCCGAGTCAACCGCGTGTTCAAAGACAAGCCCGGCGGACTGGTTGTGGACTACCTCGGCATCGCGCACGAACTCAAGCTTGCGCTGGCCACGTACACAGAAAGCGGTGGAAAGGGCCAGACGGCGCTGCCGCAGGAAGAGGCTGTCGCAAGGATGATCGAGAAATATGAAATCTGTCGGGGATTATTCCACGGGTTTGACTGGTCAATGTGGCTCACCGGGACCTCCGCGCAGAAGCTCGCGATTCTTCCTAACGCCCAGGAACACGTCCTGAAACAGGAGGACGGAAAGAACAGACTGTTGAAGGCGGTGTCAGATTTGTCAAAAGCATTCGCATTGGCTGTGCCCCACGATGCAGCTTTGAAGATTCGTGACGATGTAGGCTTTTTCCAAGCAATCCGAAGCGTCTTGGCCAAAACCGCTTCGCAACAGTATCGTCCCGAGCAAGAGCTCGATAACGCAATTCGCCAAATCATATCCAGAGCGATGTCCTCTGGCGAAGTGGTGGATATTTTCGCAGCTGCGGGCCTTAAGAAGCCCGATATATCGATTCTTTCCGAAGAGTTCCTGAGAGAGGTCAGCAACATCCCACAGAAGAATCTCGCAGTAGAGCTGCTACGCAAGCTGCTCAATGACGAGATCAAAAGTCGATCGCGGCGCAACGTCGTGAAGGGCAAGCTCTTCTCCGCAATGTTGGAGAGCTCGATTCATAAGTATCAGAACCGGGCTATTCAGGCCGCTCAAGTCATTGAGGAGTTAATCGGACTCGCGAAGGAGATGCGAGAAGAGTCGGCAAAAGGCGAGGAACTGGGCCTAAGCGAAGACGAGGTGGCTTTCTACGATGCACTCGAAGTCAATGACAGCGCCGTCAAAGTGCTTGGTGAACCAACTTTGAAGACTATTGCGCGCGAGCTTGTGGACACCGTTCGCCGAAACACGACGATCGATTGGGCCGTGCGCGAGAACATCCGTGCGAACCTGCGTGTGCTGGTGAAACGCATCCTGAGGAAGTATGGATACCCGCCAGACAAGCAGGAGAAGGCGACCCTGACTGTGCTGGAGCAGGCGGAAGCGTTGTCAGCGAATTGGGCGGTGACTACGTAACGCTCAAGGGGATGTCATGGGCAGGGCATAAACACCAGTTTACTGAACGTCAAGGAATCGACAGCAGCACCTAGAATTGAGACGTCGAGACGGGTTCGCAAGAGGGTCATATCCCTGCGGTCTAAGGATGAGTAAGATCCAACTTTCAATTGTCGAGGTATCCGAGACTCAGTCATGACTACTATGAACGCCGTTGACAAATACTTATTGGAGTTCAAGCCAAGCGCCGCCGAATGGCTGTCCAACCAGGGACCCAAAGAACAATACGAGTTCTTCCGCGACTTTTTCACTCCGAAGCGCTTAAAGAAAGCTAATTGGGCTGACTTTCAGAAAATTGGCGAACACCTGAATTGCTTCGCTGCTATGCCTTTAGCCAAAGCGAACGCCCTCGGTCGTCCTAATCATCCGCTAAAGCGATATCGTGAGAGCTTCGAATATCTCGCAAATGGGAAAGATCCAGTTGAAGAACGAATACGCAAGTTCCACGGAGATGACGCTTATCGATTGGCGTATTTCGGCAATTCTGCTGTGAGCGAATTGGCCGGATTCCTTTTCCCGAGCGAGTTTGTTCTGTTCAACGCCCGAGATCAGTTTGCAGCAGATTTCCTGAAGATTACACCAGCATTCGAATCTACGGATGATCTTGTATCAAAGCTAACCAAATTTTGCGATGCTGTGCAGCCGGTGGCCGAGCGGTATGTGCAGCTCGTAGGCAGGCAGACAGATGTACCCCTCAATCTTGAAATCGATCAGTTCTTTAGCTGGATATACACAAAGTATTCCGGAAAGAAAGATGCGCCCACGCGCTTTTGGGTTATCGGCGCTGGAGACCGGGCCTCAGAGTGGAAGGAGTTCTACGAACACAATTTCGTTGCGATCGGCTGGGACGAGCTGGGAGATCTTACTGCGTTCGAGTCGCTGGAGCAGCTTCAGAAAAGGTTGGAAAAGATTTGGCCAACCGACGCAAAGCAGCGAAATAACAGCCGTACCTGCTGGGACTTTGCGAACGAGTTGCATCCGGGCGACGCAATCTTCGTCAAGGATGGCGTTAAGAAGGCCGTTGGACTTGGGGTTGTCGAGAGCGATTACCGTTTTGAGGCCGACAGGTCTTCTTACAAGCATGTTCGGTCGGTACGTTGGACATGGAAAGGCGACTTTGACTTACCGCATGGCCTGCAACTCCCACTGAAAACGTTAACCCTTTTGACTAACACGGACGTGCTCGCGGCATTGAAGAAAGTGGCGACATTTACGGCCTCTGCAACAGAGGAGAAGAACACTCAACATTGGTGGATCAACGCGAATCCAAAAATCTGGAATTTCAGCGAGACCCCGGTCGGCGGTAGACAGGTCTATACATCGCATAACGAAAGAGGTAACAAGCGCCAAAAGTATAAATATTTTGAAGAGGTCAAGACGGGGGATTGGCTGATTGGGTATGTTACGAGCCCAGACCGGGAGCTCGTGGCATTAGCTCGTGTCACGAAAGCGTTGGGGCCGCAGGCGCCGGATGGCACAGAGGGCATTGAATTCGAAAAAGTTGAGCAGGTAGCCAATCCGATACCGTTGCACGAACTTCAAAAAAACCCGGCCCTACAGAGCTGCGAGCCTATTTTGAGCAATCAGGGCAGCCTCTTCCGTTTGACCTCCGAGGAATTTGCAGTAATTCGTTCACTGATCGATGACCTAAATCCTCTCGCCCCGACGTCTCATAGCGCCTTCTCTAAGAAAGACGCTTTAAAGGCACTCTTCTTAAGCGAAGAGCAGCTTGATGAAATTGCTTTCTCTCTTCAGGACAAGAAAAATGTGATCCTCCAGGGACCCCCGGGAGTTGGGAAGACATACGTCGCCAAGAAATTGGCGTATCTGTTGATGAAGGAGGTCGATAGCGCGAGGGTGCAGATGGTGCAATTTCATCAATCATACTCTTACGAAGACTTCATTCAGGGTTATCGTCCGAGTGACGATGGCCATTTTGAGCTTCGAAATGGACACTTTTTTCAATTCTGCCGGAAAGCGCAGCGCGATCCCGACAAGCGCCCATTCATCTTCATCATCGATGAGATCAATAGGGGTAATCTGAGCAAGATTTTGGGTGAAGTGATGATGTTAATTGAGCCAGATAAGAGGGGACCTGAATTCGCGATACCTCTTGCGTATTCCGGTTCAGCTGACGAGACGTTTTTTGTTCCGAGCAATGTCTTCGTCATCGGGCTGATGAACACTGCCGATCGTTCTTTAGCAATGGTCGACTATGCGCTGAGGAGGAGATTTAGGTTTATCGGTCTGAAGCCGGAGTTTAAGAGTGAACGCTTTTCTGGATTTCTTTTGCAGGCTGGCGCGAAACAGCCACTCATCAAGAAGATTGTTAGCCGGTTATCCACACTGAATGATGAGATCTCAGGCGACGAAAAAAACCTCGGCCCGGGATATCGGATCGGGCATAGCTTTTTCTGCCCGATGGATGGACGAGCTCCTGACGAGGTTTGGTACCGAGCCGTCATCAACTCCGAGATAAAGCCACTTCTCGATGAATATTGGCTTGATGATGAAGACAAGGTGAATTCTCTGATTGCCGCTCTGACCGAGTAAATATGGAAATCCCTGTCGCAAACGTCTACTACCTCCTTTGTTATGCTTGGGACAAACTGGAAGAGAGAGATCTTGTCGATATTCATCCGACCGAAGAAACGGATTTGGTGAACCTGTTCGCCCGCGTTCTGACCAACGGTATCGACCATTTGCTGAAGAAAGGCATCGATCGTGGGTACCTACTTCATAGCGAAGAATCCTGCGTGTTGCGTGGGAGGATCGATTTTCCACAATCGATAAAACACATGCTCTTTCAGCGAGCGCAGGCGCATTGCGAGTTTGATGAATTGAGTTTTGATGTGCTGCATAACCGTATTCTGAAATCGACGATTATGCGCTTAATTAGGACTCGTGATCTAGATTCAGGAATTCGAGATCGTTTGCTTTTCCAATATCGCTACTTTGCGGAGGTCGGGGACCTCGATTTATCGGTTCAGATATTTGGCAAAGTACAGCTTTACCGTAACAACCACTTTTATGATTTCCTTTTAAGGGTCTGCGCGCTGCTTTTTGAGAATCTGCTTCCGACCCAAGAGCCTGGAAATTGGCGGTTTAGGTCGTTCTTGCAGAATCGGGAACAGATGGCGTATGTCTTTGAGCGTTTCGTACGCAACTTTTACAAGAGGGAACTACCAAGCGTGAGAGTTGACGGGCGATGCAAAGTCAAGCGGGAGGACATAAATTGGGGCATGACACCTTCAGACGACCTCAGCTCAGCTCTGCTTCCCAAAATGCAAACCGATGTGTGTATCACCACCGAGGCAAAAAGGATCTTGGTTGAATGCAAATACGTCGATGATCCTCTTGAGCAGCGGGAGGAGATGGCCCCGAAGCTGATTACTACTCATCTTTACCAAGTGAATGCTTACCTGGACAACTGGCCCGATTTGCCACTCTACCGCTCTTCCCGCGCCATATTGTTATATCCACTCGCTACACGTCCGATCGCTGTCGAGTTCACTCGTGCCGACGGGCAGCTCCTCAGCGTACGCACCCTCAATTTGGCCCAGCAATGGTCTGCTATTCACCAAGACCTTCTTAGATTGGTGGACAATTGAGCAGCGGACGTCCTCTTCGCTTCGCATTAGATGTGTGCCAATAAGGCGAAATTCTCCGCTTAAGAGATGCTCAGTGGAAATGCCTAAACGACGATATCGACGCTCATGAAACCCACCACGGCGAAAGAATTTAGTCCTTCACACAAGAACACCACAAAGAGACCTGCGCCCGCCACGATGCACATCTATGAGGAGTGGCGTGGCGCAAAGAGAAGACGCCACAGACTCGCCCTAGAGAGGGAGTTGGTCAACATTTGTATTGCGGCTTGCCGCAGGGCTGGGCTTACAGCGCCCTTCACATACCGCGAGAAAATCAGTTTCCGGAGCTCGCGTGCCAATTCCTATTCACCCACAGGGCCTACGTCTAGCGAGATCAGACGGTCGCGGGGAGTCGATCCGAATCCGTTTTGGCTCGGACGATTTCAGACCCTGCCGCCTTGGGTGAAATCTTGGGTGGCGGAAGAACTAGAGCGCGAGGTGCCGCTTCGTGACTGCGGGCGTTTTATCGCACGTCGATGTGTTTTCGCCCTTATCGACGAAATCCGCGCTCACTATCGTCAACGTGCGGGATGTGCGGCACGCCGAAGGAGGAACCTCGAAACTGAACCGGAAGACGTCCCCAGGATTAGAGCGGGCATACTCAAACTATTGTCGAGGACTCGATTTCTCCAGAGAATCAAAATCCCGAAGGACAAGTCACTTGCCAAGCAGCTGATCGAAGCGTTTCCATCCAAACTATCTAATGTTGAACTCGCACGACGCGTTGGCGTCTCAGAAGGCGCAATAAGAAAGCGTCGCTCCCGAATTCGAGAACTGTTCGCCTCAGAGGCATACGAAAATTACACGCTGTGGAAGGCGCTTCAGGACATCGGAATCATCAAGGGTACGAAAAACTGGCGTTAAACGAATAATAGTAGTGGGAAGGCAAGATCCTTCTCTGCGAGGGCGTCGGATCCGTATTCCTTCGCAGGCAGGGTCAGCCCGCTACGGGCTCCGTGCGCCCATGAGCCGCTGGGGGACGAAGCGAACTTGGAGCTGAGCCCGCGAAGTTTGAGCCCCCGATACTCGACGGAGATTAAACGATGAGAGTTCAAAATCGGATGAAATCAGAGTTCACAGCCACGATTGGTCAATGGGTCTATCTGGACTGCGAGACGCTCGTAAAGTTTCCGCAGCGTTCAGGAGTCTATGTTACTGGTCCACAATGCGACGCATGCGGCAATACAAATCTGCGGTTTATCCACACCCTTCAACACGAAAGCACAAACCGGCAAGTGCTCGTCGGAATCGAATGCGCGCAGCTGCTCGTCGACCGCGAAGATTGGAAAATTCCCAGACTCGCGGAGAACGAGACCAAGCGCAAGGAGCGTTGGAGACGCGACGTGTTCCACAAACCAGGACGATGCGTGACCACGGTGAATGACTTAATCAATCGGGGGAAATTATGACGCCGTTTTACGGAGTCCATGAAGTACGCGTCTTGCGGGAGTCCGGTGTCGCCGTTGGATACTTTAATTCTTGGGAAGCCGCTCTGAATGCTGTTAAAAGTGAGCCGTCGTACAAGGGCGCCTACTTCACCCTTAACCCGGTAAAGCTTCCAACAGGGGTTCCGCTGAATCCGAAGACCCTAATCGCTGCGCATAAAACGGCGGGCGATTCTGACATTGAAAAACGCATTTGGCTGCTCATCGACGTGGACCCGCCTCGGGCTGCTAACACGAACAGCACAGTATCTGAGAAGGACGCAGCGCGTGAGCAAGCTGAGCAGGTGCGCAACTACCTCAGCAGCCGATGTTGGCCCCAGCCGGAATTGTGTGACTCGGGGAACGGTTGGCACTTGCTTTATCACATTGAATTGCCAAATGACTACGCGTCTACAGAATTGGTGCGCGGGACATTAGCACGCTTGCATGACCTCTTTTCAATGGTGGACGCGGGAAACTTCAACGCTTCGCGATTATGTAAGCTGTATGGCACCTGGGCCCGAAAGGGGCAGCATATAGAAGAGCGCCCGTGGAGGCTGTCCGCAATCGTGTCGAAAGGGTCGGAGACAGCCGTGACGGCGCAGCAATTAGGTTCGATTAGCTCTATACGCTTGTCTTCTCACAAGACACCTGAGCAAGCAGATGATTTGAACCTGTCTCGCTTAATGGAGTTCCTTGACTACTACGGGGTGTCCGTGCGCTCAAAGCCGCGCTCAGTCAGAGATGGATTTCGGGTTGAGATTGAATGCCCGTGGGCAGAGGAGCACAGCGGAGAGACTCGCAGGGATACAACGGTGTCTTTCATCGAGGGCGTAGGCAACGGGTTTCACTGTCTGCACTCGCATTGCACGGAGCGGCATTGGCGCGAGTTTAGAACCGAATTGGAGAAGCGTCATCCGGGACGGTTGTTTTCGTTCGGACCAGAGGCTGTGTTTGGTGGCGGTTCGCTGCCGCTCATCGCGCATGCGACATTGGCTGAAGCATTCCTTCGGGATAACCACGATTTTGTGTGCATCTACGACCAACCCAAACGGCCAATCGCGCAGTGGGTAAAAACACGGTGGGACATCTCTGAAGATGACACGCTCTTATGGCGTGCCGTTGCGGACTATCTCAAGGACCTCCATCCCCGTTACCCGAAGCCAGAAAAGGGTCCAGATTCCCGTATGCGGTTTTATGACGCCGCCTTTATCGGCGGTGTGGTGAGATGCGTCAAGCCATACTTGCCTCCCGTTAAAGGGGAACTGTTTGACCGAGACCCGCACTTGCTGGGTTTGCCGAACTGTCGATTGATTGACCTTCGCACCAACGCAACCCGGGATATGCGTCGCGAAGATTACATCACCCAACGTATTGACGTAGCGCCGGACCCAAACTGTCCAACGCCCCGCTTCGACCGCTTCATCAGCGAAATAACCTGCGGCGATGGTCCACTTGCGAATTACCTGCTTCGGCTTTGTGCTCTGTGTCTGACGGCCATCCCGTTCCAAGCTCTTTTTTTCCTGTGGGGGCGTGGCCGAAATGGCAAAGGCGTCCTTATACGAACGCTGACCGCAATCCTTGGCGACGGGAAATTTGCCTGGCCACTCCGCCCGGGTGAAATCACAGTTTCGAAGTTTGGCGACGAAGCAGCAAAGCGGACCTTCGCCAATTTGAAGGGTAGGCGGCTGGCAACAGTTAACGAAAGCGTCGCGGGCAATCTCAACACCTCCATGTTGAAACTGATTTCCGGAGGCGACACATTGACCGGTGCGAACATGCGGCAGGACCAGCAGGCTTTCAAGCCTACTCATAAAGTGCTGTTGCCGACGAATGACCGACCGCAGCTACCGGCGGACCCGGCCTTTCGCGGACGCGTGCATATGATTCCATTCCTCGCGAACTTCACCGGGCGTGAGGACACAAACCTCGACCACGTCTTGCAACATGTCGAGTTGCCCGGAATCCTCTACCGCTTCGTGACGCTGTGCCCCGACGTCATTGAGAACGGGTTGCGGCCACCGGCAAGTGTGTTGGCTGAGACGGAACAGCTCTTCTCTGAGTTGGATATCACGAAACAGTTTCGCGATGACTGCCTGGAAATCGTGGATGGTGCGGAGACTCCTGCCGCCGATGTGGAGCGAGTTGTTAACTCCTGGGTGCGTGAGCAAAGTACGACGGGTATCGTCGTCTCATCGTCGGGGCGCGAGGGTCCTGATGATGTGATATTGCGCGAACTGAAGCACCAGCCAGACATCAAGTATTCCCGGCTAAGACGCAAAACTGGAGAGACATCACCTCACGGAAAAGGTAAGGCCTGGTACTTCGTTGGCGTGAGGCTCAAGGAAGAACCACCTCCGGCCACTCCGGCCACATCGTAAATGAACTATGAACACAATCACGCTAACTACTACTACTTACTGTGGTTGGGGGACGGATAGTACGAAAACCGCGTGGCCGGAGTGGCCGAGGTGGCCGGAGACGGCAGGGAATAGTCCGGCGTGGTCGGCTTGGGGGGGCGGGTGAAATCTTGGGGGCTATTTCACGATAGCCCACCGGGATTCATTTTCGTACATATATGCCGAATTTTCGATTCTGAAAATCGTTTTCAAATTACGATACCTTCGGGCGCTGGACAACCTTCGTCCTGAACGATTACTAGTGGTAAGGGCTGATGGCATAACGAAGTCGGCCTCAAGCGCGGCGAGTACACTTTCTGGGTTCGAAACCGTAAGTGACTCGGGCGAAGGAGGCCGAGATGCGCATTATAGGCTGCGATTTGCATGCACGACAGCAGACGATTGCGATGCTGGACGTGGAAACGGGCGAACTCGAAGAGCGCCGCCTTGAGCATGAAGGCGACCAGGTGCGGGCGTTCTATGCGGGACTACCGCGACCGGTGCGGGTGGGCATAGAAGCGACCGGCGCGATGCAGTGGTTTCTCGAGTTGATGGAAGAGCTCGAAGTGGAGTGCGTGGTTGGACATCCGGCGCAGATCCGTGCCGGGGAGCCGCGCAAACAGAAGAACGACCGTCGCGACGCGCGATTGTTGCTGCGGCTGCTGGCGGAGAACCGGTTCCCGAAAATTTGGATGCCCTCGATGGAGCAGCGCGACGTGCGCGCCCTGCTGCGACATCGTGAGCAGTGGGTGCGGATTCGCGTGCGGCTGCAGAATGCGTTGCAGTCGATCGCGCTAACGCATGGGATTCGCCGCGGCGCGAGTTTATGGAGCAAGGCCGGGCAGCGGACGATAGGCGAGCTAGCGTTGCCGCCGCTCAGCGGCATGCGGCGCGACGAACTGATGCGGTTGCGCGTGCAACTGCATCAGGAGATCGAGCGGCTGGATAAAGAAGCCGAGCGCGTGGCACGAGAGCGTCCGCTGGCACGGCTGTTGATGACGCATCCGGGCGTAGGGCCGATCACATCGCTGGCGACGGAGGTGTTCCTCGGCGATGCAACCCGCTTCGCAGATGGCAAGGCAGTGGCCAGCTACGTGGGCATGATCCCGTGCGAGCACTCGAGCGCGGGCAAGCAGCGCCTGGGCAAGCTCACGAAACAAGGCAACGCCATGCTGCGCATGCTGTGGTGCGAAGCGGCGCGACATGCCGTGATCAAAGACGAAGATCTACGGCGCTTCTACCGTCGCAAGCTGGCGCAGAAGGGCCTGGGGATCGCGCTGGTAGCAGCCGCACGCAAGCTGGGAGTGCGGTTGTGGATCATGCTGCGCGAAGAAATCGACTACGAAGAGTTCTGCCGTCGCGGACGGCAGCGCGGGGAAGCCCAAGCGGAGAGGCCAGCTCGATAACATGGTCCGGCGCGAGCCGTGACTGTAGGTCCTGAATAGGCAATCCGCCTCCCCGCTGGTAACGGGGAGACTGAACGAGTCATCATGGTCGAAGCGTGACCGAAGAGATGTGTGGTGGGCAACACCGCAACGATGCAACAGAGAGCGTCGCTATTCCCGCACGGAGCAAGGTAGGAGGCTGGCGACGGCTGCTGAAGATAGGACCCTGAGGATGGCCACCGCCCGGATGTGAAGGAGGGCCAAGGTAAGGAAGTGCTTACGGAATGCGTCGTCCACTATTGCGGACTGCCAGACCAACTTCGCCAGCTAAAGCAAAATGCCGTCACCATCCCCATCCTGCCCCAAGCTACCCCACTCCGCACAATTAGCATCAAGTCGATGTTCATGTCGAGGAGTGATACGTAAACTCATCAGCGATTCGTGACTGTGCCGCTATGCTGTACGCTCGCTTCGCGCGAACGCGAGAGGCCAAGCTTTCTCATCTTCCCGATCAATGTGGTACGCTTCAACCCCAATTTCAGGGCAGCACCCGCTGGGCCGCCGACTACCCAGTTCGTCGTTTTTAAGACGCTTAGGATATGCCCGTATTCTGCTTGGGATAACGTTTGAGTCTCCGGCCCATTCACCGGTTTTGACCAGCGGAGATCGTCGAGAGGGGCTTGTAGTTCGACACCTTGCGATAGGATCACTGATCGTTCCATGAAATTCTGGAGCTCGCGAATGTTGCCAGGCCAGTCATATTCGGTCAGAGCTCGTACTGTTTCGAGGGGAACGAGATTGACCCGACGGTCTAAGCGGCGAACGCAATCCTCAGCGAAATACCGAATGAGGGCGGGAATATCGTCACGACGTTCACGCAACGCTGGAACCGTAATAGGGAAGATGTTCAGCCGGTAGAAAAGATCCTCCCGAAACTTGCCTTCGCGTACCATTTGGCGAAGATCTCGGTGACTGGCGGCGATTAGGCGTACGTTAACATGCAGGGTCTGATTGCTGCCCAATCGTTCAAACTCCCGTTCCTGAAGCACACGCAACAACTTTGCCTGCAACTCGAGAGGGATGTCACCAATTTCATCGAGGAACAGCGTTCCGTTGTTAGCGAGTTCAAAGCGGCCGATCTTGCGGGCGACGGCGCCGGTGAACGCTCCTTTTTCATGGCCAAAGAGTTCACTTTCGAGCAAGCCGAGAGGAATCGCGGCGCAATTGAATCGTACGAAGCGGCCATTACGACGCCGACCAAGACGGTGCACTGCCTGCGCGATCAATTCTTTACCAGTCCCGGTCTCGCCGTGGATTAAAACAGTAGCATCCGTCGGTGCGACGGTCATCACCCGATCCAAAGCTCTGCTCAAGGACGAACTGGAGCCGACAATTCCCTCGAAGCTAGGTATTTCACTGCTGGTCACGTTGAAGCGAGGGGAAGTTCGCAAGTGGATTTCTCCAACTCGTTGGTGTTGGACGAGCGCTGGACGAGCAAGCGCAGGATCGATTAGGAGAATGCTGCCGAAGATCTCGCCTGATCGAGAGATGCCAGAAAGGTTCCCGCTCATGGATGTCCTCCGATGATCCCCCACGGCCGATTGCAGAAGACTAGTAAGATTTCGGAATTCCGAACACCTCGGAAACCACAGGTGGGTAGCCTACATTTATCTGCAGGGTTAAAAACCATCAAGCCGGATTATCAGGACTGCGAAAGAAGGCCGTCAGTTTCTGTAGGCGGCTCGACCAAGTCGATCTTGGATTCTGAAAGACGACGTGGCCGGGAACGATCAATTCGAGAGTAGTGCCGGAGGTTGGCAAACTCTCGATAAGGAGCTTTGCGCCAATGCGTTGTGCCCGTTCTCGCATCCCCTGTAATCCGTAGTGTCCGTCTTTTCCCAGAGTGACGATTTTCGGCTCGATCCCCTTGCCATTGTCCGACACCCGCAGCGCGAGATCTGCCCCGTACGATAGCCGAACTTGAAGACGGCCGGCCTCGGAGTGCTGACACGCATTCCGGATCGCCTCGTAGCCGATACGATAAATTTCATCGCGAATGATGGGGTGCATTTCTGTCGAGATGCCTTCCGCGACGAATGAGACTTCGTTGATTCCTTGCAGGCGACAGTCCTCGGTGGCACGCTGAAAGGCCTCGGCCAAATCATTCCCCATGACGGTGGAACTCCGAAGAGAATGCAGAGCGGCTCGGCCCTCGTGAATTGCCTTGTCAAGCCATTCCAGTACGCGCTGGATTGCGTTACGCATGCGAACAGGATCGGCGGGCCCGTTAAGCGCAACTTCGGCTACCATTTTGCTGCCCTGCAAGGTTTGAAGAAAAGTGTCGTGAAGTTCCCGCGCCAACCGAGTACGTTCGGCGAGTCGCTCATCGAATCGTGCGCTGATCGCTTTCGCAATCTGGCGGACTCGCATTTGATAAAGCAGCCATGCGATGAAGATCGCAGTGAAGAGCAAGAAGAGACGGAATAAGTTGGTTTGATACCAAGCAGCTGCGACGGAGAAGGCCACCGTTGCACCTTGCTCGTTCCAGATACCGTCGTTGTTCGAAGCCATTACACGGAAACGATAGTTCCCAGGACGCAAATCGGTATAGAAAGCTTGACGTCTGGTGCCTGACTCCTGCCAGCTCTCATCGCGGCCCTCAAGTTTGTATCGGAAGTACACCTTCTGCGGCACCACGAAGCTCAGAGCGGTGTAGTCGATCTCGAGATTTCGTGTGAGCGGTGGCAGGCGAAGTCCGAGCTGAGGTATGTAATTCCGGCGGTCCGCAACGATCGACTCAACCTGGACAGGAGGCAGCACGGAATTCGACAAAAGGTGCTCCGGATCGACGGTTTGCAACACCACGCCACTGGCGAACCACAAGCGTCCTTCTGAGTCTCTCGTCACGCCTCCGAACGGCGCTCGGCCTGGCTGTGCCCCATCGAACACATCGAATAACTCATACTTGACCGCCGCGTCGGGGTGTTGCCACCAGCTTTGCACCTGATCTTTCTTGATCTCGACGAGCCCGCATTGCATGTAGATCCAAAGGTTTTCTGCACGATCGAAATGAGACGCGTAGGCAATGTCGCAAGGAAGGCCGTTCTGCGTCGTAAGTGTCGCCAGGGTCCCGTTCCGCCATCCCACAAGCCCGTCTGCCGTGGCTCCGACCACCGAGCCATCTGCATTTACATCCAGTTGCTCCACTCGCGTGTCGCTGCTGTGTCTGAAGTGAAATGTCTCGGCGTGGCCGTTCTGATAGTGCGCCAGATCGCCATTTGCCAGCCCGAGCCATACGCCACCCTTCGCATCGGCAACGACCCGGAATGCTGAGGGGACCTGCGGCGGACGAAGCTCTTCAACCGCTTTTAACCCTCGAATGCGCGTGAGTCGCCCGCGGGTCTCGACCCATAAGTCGCCCGCAGTATCCTCGGTCATCGAATAGACCATTCCCATCGGGCTGCCATCGCTACGTGCGATCCGCTGGACTTTGCGACCATCGTAGACCGTCAAAGTGTCATCTATGCCGATCCAGAGTCGGTGGGTACGGTCTTCAAGAAAGGATGTGGCTGCTCCTGAGAGGTGGAGTTCCGCCAAGACTGAAGATATCCGGCTGTTCCGAAGGACTTCTAAAGAGCTGGGGCCTCCCACCCAGATGCCGCCATCGTGGGTAGCGAAAACGGAATCGACTTCCTCCGCAGCGAGACCTTCGCGTGTGGAAAAGGTCGTGACCTTTAATTCTCGAAAATTATCGATGCCTTTCGCGGTAACGGCCCACACAGTCCCTTCGGCATCTTCAAGAAACTTGTAAACGAAATCGCTGGACAGGCCATCCGCATTGCTAAAGTGCTCAACCGCTCCGTCGTAGATTCGGTAAATCCCATTGCTGGCGGTACCGACCCAAAGGGCATTGTCACGGTCAAGGAGCAACGCGTTCACAGCGACAGTCGTGCCATTAAACTCGGGGGTTACGAAGGGCTTCCACGCACCGCCGGCAAGTCTCTGCAGGCCGAACCTGGGACCTTTGGTATCGATCCCGACCCATAACGACCCGTCGCTTCCGGGAATGATTGAGCTCACCGACGCATTGCTATGTTCGGCTCCGATGACCTCGTAACTCCTGTGTGATTTCAAATTCCAGCGAACTAACTCGTCGCCGCCGATCCAGAAATTTCCTTCACCATCTTTTGCAATTGGCCAGAGACGATGAGGCGATATGCCATCGGCAGTTCCATAACAGTGGATCGCGGAGTCGCTAATCTGACACAATGGCGTGTTGGATGGTGAAGGTGAAATGGCGGCCCAGACCGCTTTGTCTCTATCCTCAAAAATTGCCGTTGTAACTCCGTGCAAATCCGAATAGCTGATTAGGCGGTTGTCTTGCCAACGACTAAGGCCAACACTCGTTCCGATCCAGAGGCTCCCGTCCGTTGATCCGAGCAACGAGTTAATTCTCTTCGACGGGAGCTTTTCACCATTCGCAGGACTCCAGGGAGAAAACCGCACGCCGTCGAAACGAACCAATCCGGCCGTCGTCCCTATCCAAAGATATCCATCCTTCGTCTGCGCCAAGGTTCTGGGCGTGCCAGTGAAGATTCCGTCTTGCACACGCCAAGCGGTGTGGCCGAATTGTGTGATGTGACTCTTAGGATTGAGGGCGTAACCGGGCGTGATGATGCAGAACAGAAGAAGACTAATCGAGAGCCATTGGGTGGAAGCGATTTTTCCCGGATTACAGATTCCCATGCTGCCCTCAATTCGGCCGATGTTCGGTTTTGTGCTGCTCGGCAGTACGAAAACACGCTTGAACAACCAACTGTGAAATGCTCGTCCGAACACTGCTGATGCATGAGGAAGACAAACGGTAGGGATCGATTTGCTTTAGCAACCCATACGTTATCGGGTTCGTGACATCGACGGACTACCAGGATCCACAGGCGGTTCACCTGTGGTTTCCAACAGGGCGATGCGAAGTTCAGATCTGAAGAAGGCCGCGGCGAACTGCGATCGTTACAGCATGGGTGCGATCGTTTGCTCCCATCTTGCCCACAATGTTCTTGATATGGAAATTCACCGTGGTTTCTGAAATCGACAGCTCATCCGCGATCTGCTTGTTGCGATGGCCATCGCGAATCAGATGCAGCACTTCTAGTTCCCGCGAGGTTAGGCTTTCTTCTCCAATATTCTCGGCGAGTCGGGAAGCCACTTCCTGCGGAATGTGGCGTGCGCCGGCATGCACCGAGCGAATCACGGCAAGCATCTCGTTCATGGGCATGCTCTTCAGAATATAGGCCGCAGCGCCTGCGCGCAGAGCGCGGTCGATTTCCGTATGGCTGTCGGATGTCGTGAGAATAATGACGCGTGCCCTGGGAAACTCGCCACGGATTGAGATCAGCGCATCTGTGCCGCTGATGCCAGGGAGGCGAAGATCCATCAGAGTGATGTCAGGGTGATGGGTGCGGAACTGAGCAATGGCATCGCTACCATTGGTGGCTTGGGCGACGAGCACCATGTCCGGCTGAGAACCGATAATCGAAACAAGTCCTTCGCGAACGACCGGGTGGTCTTCCACGCTGAGGATCCGGATCGACTTGCTTGCAGCGACCGCCAAAACCCACCCACCGCTCAGAGTCGCGTATTTTTAGGAGAAGCACGGTTCCAAGGTTGCAAAGAGTGTATCACCGGCGGCTGCGGTCCTGTTCTGACTGACTGACGGAAATGGCGAGCGGCGCCCTGCGGCGTTCGGGCTTAAGGTGCATACCGAGTGAACACGAAATCACGTGTTTTTACCGGCTGGTGGCACGGGAAGCAGGTCCTCAAGTCTGCCTTTTCGTCGAGCTTGCCTTCTTTGAATTGAGCAAAAGCCCATCCACCCGTGGCAGCATATTTCACAGAGCCTTTAACCATGAACTGGACGTTTGTGGGAAGTCCGGCAACATAAGATTGTTCCCGGCCGAAAGCCTCGTTATTTTCTTTGGACGATTCGTACTTCCAGGCCAACCGAGCAATGATCGCACCATCAGGAAAGGGAAAAACCTTCTCCCGGTAGGCCTTGATCGCGAGATCGTTGCCGAGTATTGCGCGAATATCGTTGAGTTGGCCTTCTTCATGGGCGACAGAGATCAATTTCCAGTCTCTATATCCAGGCGGGATGACGATTTCGGAACTTGCAGTACTCTCATCGGAAGCAACGATTCCACTTGCAGCTGCGAGTAACAGCAGTAAGACGATCCGCTTCATAGTGTCCCTTCATGCGCGTGACTCTCGCGCTTCGCGTTCTCACGGAATGTAGGTCGAGAACGTATAGTCCTGCGCCTTTTGCGGGGTGTGGCACGTGAAGCATGCTTTCGCTGCATGCGCAGTGTCAGGAACGAGCGGTTTCGATGGATCTCCCGCCGTCCACACCTGGAATCCCCACCCGCCCGTCGCCGAGTATTTCTTTGCGTCCTTCACCATGACGGCGACGACTTTCTTACGTGCTTCGACATAAGCGCCGTCTTTCAGCAAGAACTCGTGGACGTCATCGGCAAAAACAGTTCCGTCTGGGTAAGGGAGCGGGCTGCTTTTCTTAAGCGTCGGCAGCCCTTTCGCGTTTACATAAATGATGTGCATGCCGCCCAGTTGGTCCGCGATCGGGCTGTCTTTGGTGACGATCATTGAATTCACCAGGAACCAATTCCGAAAACCATTTGGGAACGGCACGCCTTCGTCAGTGGATTGTGCGGTCAGGCTGCCCAATGAGAGCAGAATCGCGGTGAAGCCTACGATCCTCGCCAGTGTGTGTCGCATCGTACACCTCTTTGCTTTCAGTTCTTCCGTGGGACGGCTAAGCTGCTGCCGCGGCGCACTTTTCCTGGATAAATGCGAGCAGATCGGCATTGATCTGGTCGGCGTGCGTGGTCGGCATGCCGTGTGGGTATCCGGGATAGACCTTCAACGTGGCGTTTTTGACGAGTTTCGACGACTGAAGCGCCGCGGCTCCGATCGGCACAATTTGGTCGTCGTCTCCGTGGAGAATCAGAGTAGGTACGTCGATCTTCTTCAGATCTTCAGTGAAATCTGTTTCCGAGAACGCCTTGATGCAGTCGTATCCGGCTTTCATTCCGCCCATCATGCTCTGAAGCCACCACTTCTCCCGAATACCGTCCGAGATCTGTGTACCCGGACGGTTATATCCGTAGAACGGGAGCGTGATGTCCTTGTAGAACTGCGGGCGGTTTCTGGCATATTGCGCACGCAAGTCATCGAACACTTCAATGGGTAGCCCGCCCGGGTTCTTGGCTGTCTTGAGCATCAAAGGGGGCACTGCGCTTATGAGAACCGCGGCACTGACGCGCTTCGAGCCGTGACGCCCGATGTACCGCGCGACTTCTCCGCCGCCGGTCGAGTGGCCCACGTGGATGGCAGACTTCAGATCAAGTTCTTTGATGAGCGCGGCTAGATCGTCCGCGTAGGTGTCCATGTCATTGCCGTTCCAGGTCTGAGTGGAACGGCCATGTCCCCGGCGGTCGTGCGCAATCACGCGGAACCCGCGTTGACCAAAGAACAGCATTTGTGCGTCCCAGTCGTCCGCGGTAAGCGGCCAACCATGGCTGAAGACGATCGGCTGTCCGGAGCCCCAGTCCTTGTAATAAATATGCGTCCCATCTTTAACTTTGATTGTTGGCATGCTTCTCTCCTTTGTTCTCCTGAACGGCTGGCTCGCTCTGGCACTGCGCGAGTTGATCTGTGAGTCTCTGGTTTTCTTCGATTAACGCCTGCATGCGGTGCTCAAACATCACAGTTGCTTCGCGAATCTCCATTTCGGTGTAGCGCGGAACGATGTGCTGTTGACAGTTCCAATCGAAAGCCTCGATTCGTATGACATAAACTCTCTCCGCGATTGCTTTGTACTGTGGCTCGCGGACCTTCTTCAGCCACTGCTCTGCAATCTCTCCTTCAAATATCTCGACGCGGCCCAGCACCTTGAGACGGAGTTGCCGGGGATAGTCGATCAGAATGAGCGCCACTCTGTTGTCGCTCATGAGGTTGCCGGTGCTGATGTACTGTTTGTTCCCGCGGAAGTCCGCGAACGCCAACGTGCTGTCGTCGATCACTTTCAAAAAGCCCTTCGGGCCGCCGCGGTGCTGGATGTAGGGCCAGCCGGTTGAGCCGATCGTCGCCATGTAAAACGTGTCGCGTTCGGCGATATACGACGTTTCATCGGCGCTCATCCTGGCCGGCGTCGCGGCGGACTTTTCCAGTCGCTCATACTGCCGTCGGCTCCCATACCGTTCCTGAAGAGCTTTGACCAGCGGCGTAAACACCAGTGATCCGAAATAGGGCATATTGCACCTCGTGTTGCGGCTCGACCGACCGCCTGCCCGACGAGTCTAGGCCGCCCGGCTTCGCTGTTTGATGAAGAAGTCTTCGATTCGACTCGCGATCTCTTCTCCGTGCGTCTCAAGCGCGAAATGTCCGGTGTCGAGCATGTGAGTTTCGATCTTCTTAAGGTCGTGGCTGTACGGCGCAGCGCCTTCCGCCGGAAAGATGAAGTCGTTCTTGCCCCACACGATCAACGTGGGCGGCTGATACTTGCGGAAGAATGCCTGGAATTGCGGATACAGAGGGACGTTGGTTCGGTAGTCGTACATCAGGTCCATTTGAATGTCGACATTCCCCTTGCGGTCGAGACCGATCTGGTCCAGCGTCCAAGTTGTCGGATCGAGAAGCGTCTTGTCTTTGACGCCGTTCTCGTACTGCCAGCGAGTGGACTTGGCTTCGACCAGAAATTCGATCGCGGCGCGGCTCTCCGGCAAACCATCTTTCCAATACTTCTTGATCGGGTCCCAGAACGCGAGGAGCCCATCGTCGTATGCGTTGCCGTTCTGAACAACGAGCCCCTGCACGCGCTCGGAATGCCGCAAAGCCAGCCGATAGCCAACCGGCGCTCCGTAATCCATCACATACAACGAGTACCGATCAACCCCGAGCTGCTCGAGCAGTCCGTCCATCAGAAGTGCGTAGTTCTCGAAGGTGTAAGCAAAGTCCTTGCGATCAGGCATGCTGCTCAACCCGTAGCCCGGATAGTCCGGCGCGATCAAGCGGAACGTTCCCGCAAGCCGCGGTATGAGGTTTCGAAACATGTTTGAAGATGTCGGAAACCCATGAAGAAGCAGAAGGACAGGGGCATCCTTCGAGCCGGCTTCCCGATAGAAGATGTCAAGATTTTTGATACGTGCCGTTTGATAGCGAACGGGGAAGTTCGTCCCAAGGGATACGCCAGTGTTTTTCATTTCCTTGCTCCTGAAATCGAATTGGGGTGCTGGGATATTGACTACATGTAGCTAGGGCATCTTGTCTGCCAAACGCTCACGTCGCCGTATTCGTTCAGCCGTTTTCGGACAAAAAGAGAAGGCAGCATTGGTGTTTTCGCACCACCCACCCTGCTCCAGCTTCGGGCATCCGGGAGCGAGCAGTGCGATCCAGCAATCGGCCGTTGTGTAACTTCTGTCGCGTCAGGTGTCATTCTGCTGACACCGTTCCGGCGTCCGGTGATTTCCGATCTATGCGAAGTCGCGCACGAAAACGATGGTTGTACGCAGTATTTCCGCGCTTTGTCCTTTGGCACTTCCCATGCACTTAGGAGGGAAATCAAGGAGGCTGCACATGATTAGCGGAATGCGTCGCGAATTTTCTCGTCGCCAGTTTCTCGTGGGAGGCGCAATCGCAGTGGCGGCTGCCTACGTTGCTCCAATGCGGCTATTTGGAAACGCAGACGATTTGGTGGAAGGTGCCATCAAGCAGTCGGCCACGGCGAAGATAGAGGTCCAGACCCTCCGGCGCAATGTGAGTGTTCTTCTGGGGCCGGGCGGGAACATCGCGGTACTTGCTGGGTCAGACGGGAAGATACTTGTCGATGCGGAGATCGTGAGCGCGCGGCGTCAAGTCTCTGCGGCTCTCGCGAGCATTAGCAAAGATCCCATTCGGCAACTGATCAATACTCATTGGCATTTTGATCACACGGGCGGCAACGAGTGGTTGCATGAGGCTGGAGCTAGCATCCTGGCACAGGAGAACACGCGCAAACATCTCTTGCGAGACACGCGAGTGGACGGCTGGAATCATACTTTCCTGAAAGCGCCGGCCGGCGCGATTCCGTCCGAGGTTTTCCAGGAGAAACATACGCTCCATGTGAACAGCAGCACCATGGAACTCAGGCACTATCTACCTGCCCACACCGATTCCGACATCTCCGTGCACTTCACAGAGGCTGACATCTTCCACGCGGGCGATACCTTCTGGAACCGTTCATATCCTTTCATCGACTACTCGACTGGAGGCAGCATCGACGGACAGATCCGCGCGGCGGAAGAGAACCTGTCCAAAGTGAGTAGAGATACGATCATCGTTCCCGGGCATGGCGCAGTGTCTGGAAGATCCGATCTTGCTTTGTTCCGCGATGTACTCGTCGAGATGCGCGAGAAGGTGGCAGTTTTCAAGAGACAGGGGCGGACGCTGAGCGAAGTGATCGACGCCAAACCGGGAGCTCGCTATGACGAGGAGTGGGGGCAATCTTTCATGAGCCCAAGTGCGTTCGTCGCGTTGGTCTACCAAGGTGTCTGACGGAGAGAGTCGCAACAAGGAGATCTATGTCCTCGAAAGAGAATTCTGGTACTTCCCACAAAGTTAGCGCTCAGCCGCGACTTCACCAAAAAGCGGCGGAGATTCAGCCGTACGGATCGGCAATCATGCTGCTTCCGCTTGAGTTGGAGCATCCGGTTCGGCTCGAGATGACGGCTCAACTCAACCAGTTGCTCGCTGACACCATGACGCTGCGGGATCTATATAAGAAATGCCACTGGCAGGTGGCAGGCCCAACGTTCTATCAGCTTCATCTGCTATTCGATAAGCATCACGGCGAGCAATCCGAATTAGTAGATTCCATTGCCGAAAGAATCCAGCTCCTCGGCGGAGTGAGCATCGCGATGGCTCACGATGTTGCAGAGACCACGCGGATCGAGCGCCCTCCGCGTGGACGTGAAGAAGTGCCCGTACAGATCTCGCGCCTATTGGATGCGCATCAGATCCTCATCCGGCAATGTCGTCCACTGGCTCGGCGTGCAGCGGCATTAGGGGACGACGGCACCAATGATCTGGTCGTCAGCGATGTGCTGCGAAGCAATGAGTTGCAGGTTTGGTTCTTAAGTGAGCACCTGGTTGATGTACCGCTAGTGCGTGCGTTTGAGACGGCTCGGACAACATAAGGAGAGAAAAGCCATGCTGAAGATCATAACGGGGCTCTTTGTGGGTTTCCTCATCGGTGCCGGTTGTCGGTGGTTCGACATTCCGTTACCCGGCCCACCGAAATTGGTAGGAGCCGTCCTCGTACTTTCCGTCACAGCGGGTTATGTTGCCACCGGCAGATTGATCGAGGCTCGGTCCCCAGGCAAAAGGATCGCGCTGAATGAGCAGTGGTGTGGAGGCCCGAACGGAGAGGTGATCTCCCGAAGCGTCTCTCAATCCAAATCTTGATGATCATAACGAGTGAGCATGCAGCCTGACTCAAAGGAGAACACTATGACGACTCGTCCGCCACTTCCGCCCTTTACTCGCGAAAGCGCAGTTCAAAAGGTGCGCATGGCCGAAGACAACTGGAATTCGCGCAGTCCCGAAAAAGTAGCTCTGGGATATTCCGTCGATTCGCGTTGGAGGAACCGGTCCGAGTTTGTGAATGGACGGCAGGACATTGTCGCCTTTCTTACTCGAAAATGGGTGAAAGAGATCGATTATCGATTGATCAAAAGAGCTCTGGGCCTTCAGCGACGACCGCATCGCCGTGAGGTTTGCATACGAGTGGCGCGACGACTCGGGGAATTGGTATCGATCTTACGGCAACGAGAACTGGGAATTTTCAGCGGACGGTCTGATGCGGCATCGTTTCGCCTGCATTAACGATCTGCTTATCGCAGATGCAGAACGGAAGTTTCATTGGCCCCTCGGACGACGGCCGGACGACCACGCTGGCTTGACCGAACTGGACTTGTAGTTGCCACTCACGGCCTGAAGCTACACCAGGAAAGCAGGCCGTTAGCAATCACACACCTCGCAGCGATGATCTCTTCTGACGTCTTTGAAAAGTTTCCGAAAGTGCAAGTGAGAAATGAAAGCAACCAAAGCACTTCAAGATAAAGTCGCGCTCATCACTGGCGGCAGTTCGGGAATAGGACTCGCAACAGCGAAACGCTTCGTTGACGAAGGTGCTTTCGTGTTCCTTACAGGACGGAGAGAACCTGAGCTTCTGGCGGCGGCAAATGAGTTGGGTCCAAGCGCAATCGCGATTCGCACCGATTCTTCGCTCATCTCCGACGTGGAGAAAATTCTCGCAAGGATCAGAGAAACAAAGGGGAAGCTCGATATTCTGTTCGCAAATGCCGGAATTGGTGAGTTCCTTCCGTTGGGAGTGATTACCGAGGAGCACTTTGACAAGATCTTCTCTACCAACGTCAAAGGGATCGTCTTCCTGGTGCAAAAGGCTCTTCCACTGATGCCCTCAGGGTCGAGCATCGTCCTCAATGCCTCCATCGCATCGATCAAGGGCATGCCGGCATTCAGCATCTACAGTGCCAGCAAGGCAGCTTTGCGCTCATTCGCCCGTTCATGGACCACAGATCTAAGGCGACAGCAGATTCGCGTGAATGCCGTCAGCCCTGGCGTCATTTCCACTCCAGGTTATGACGGCCTCGGTCTTTCTAAGCAAGAGATGGAAACCTTTCTCAAGACCAACGCCGAGACGATTCCACTTGGGAGAGTAGGAACCCCCGACGAAGTGGCAAAGGCGGTGGTATTCCTTTCTTCAGACGAGAGCAGCTACATTAGCGGCATCGAACTTTTTGTGGACGGCGGACTCGCGCAGATCTAGCCATTTGAAGGGGCATCTGCGATCGATGCAATAACCATCGAAAGCTGCGCCTCGCGGCGTCAAGCCCGTTGCAACGGTGTCATGAATACCGCCGTTTGAGGTGGGTGGCAAACTCTGCGAGCAACTCTGTGACAAAGATCAGCACGCCTGGAGGCGCGGTGGTGGGCACCTACAGAGTGGGGTCGCAACCGTTCGCGTTGGCATTCGACGGCGCAAACATGTGGGTTGCAAACTATGGTGAGAACACGGTCTCGAAGCGATAGCTGGCGATAACAGGCCTTACCACAAGCTATCGTGCCACATCGGAATCGCTTCCGAAAAGACGATATATCAACAGCTATTTGCTCAATCCCATGGCGGGCGCAAGCTGAGCTGAACGGGACCATTGTTTTCAGCCGTGCCGAGCTAGGGCGGCAGTTCTGCATGCTTGCGTTTTGCGCTTGGTCTCTCGTTTCTTTCTGCGGTCGCGGACCGGTTCGGACTGTGGGCCCGAAGACTTCCAGCCCCTCCACGTTCACCGGGCGACAGAAACGGTCGATATAACTCATTTGGTCTCGGTTGACATAAATATCTCCTATAAAAAAGTTCGCGATAAGCGGCTTGTATGCGCGAACTCTGTTTGGGATATAGCCGACTGACGCGAGGGAGCGAGAACTCACTCGAATTCGGCCAGCAATTGATTTCTCATTAGGAACTAAAAGACGCTTTTTCAGATCGCCGCGGAAGCTTCCAGTCGGGTCGAATGAAATGGCAGTTGTAGCCGTTCGGATAGTACTCCAGATAATCTTGATGTTCCGGCTCGGCTTCCCAAAAAGCACCTGCCGGTTCGACTTCAGTCACCACTTTACCGGGCCAAATACCCGATGCGTTGACATCCGCGATGGTGTCTATTGCAATTCGTTTCTGTTCGTCGCTAGTGTAGAAAATGGCGGAACGATAGCTGGTTCCCCTGTCGTTCCCTTGGCGATTAAGCGTGGTTGGGTCATGAATTTGGAAGAAGAACTCTAGCAGCGTCCTGTAAGTGAGCTGCTCAGGATCAAAGATGATTTCAATTGCCTCGGCATGGGTGCCGTGATTACGGTAGGTCGCGTTGGATACGTCGCCACCCGAATAGCCGACCCGTGTCGAAATCACACCGGGGTAGCGGCGCAGTAGCTGCTGCATACCCCAAAAGCAACCGCCTGCAATAAGTGCGCGTTCGGTCAATATGTTCACGCCATTACTCCTTATTTTGAGTCTGGAATATCTTGCGATAGATGCCGTAGCCCTCGTTCTCGAGTTCATCGAAATGAATGAATCGCAGCGAAGCTGAATTAATACAATAGCGGAGTCCGCCTTCCGCGAGTGGGCCGTCCGGAAACACGTGACCAAGGTGACTGTCGCCATGCCTTGAGCGAACTTCCGTCTCTGTTGTCCCGTGGCTAACGTCGATGTTCTCTACAACATTTTCGCTCTCGATTGGTTTGGTGAAACTCGGCCAGCCTGTATGACTGTCAAACTTATGGATCGATGCGAACAGTGGTTCCCCAGAGACTACGTCCACGTAAATGCCAGGCTCTCTGTTGTCCCAGTAGGCATTGTGAAAGGGGCGCTCCGTCCCACTAGTTTGCGTAACCCGATATTGTTCAGGAGAGAGGCGGGACACAGCGTCGGGATTCCTCTTGTATGTCGGCATAATGCTTTCCTGTTTTTGGATATCACCGAGCAATGGCATTGCAAGCAGTGTGCCAAATTCTCGAACTTCCTGTTTCATTACCATCAGGATCGTTCGCCAGAAGGCAATGTCACCAACGATGTCGCCTCTAGGACCCAGGTGTCAGCATGCCGACAGGACGGGATGCGTCGAAGACCCGTACCTGTGCTTCGGGTCGTCATCAAGACATGCCAGTTCTTTTGCTTTCGCGGCTACAAGTGAAGACATTCCAGAGAAATTCAAGCGATCGACGGTCATTTTTCAATTTGGTTTCCGAATTGCGATGATCTGTTCCGAAAACATGACGGGTCGGAACCGCCGAATCGGAATCAACCAGGGCCGTGCGGGCATCGAAATGATTGAAGCGTTGATTCTGGAGAATCCTTACGACTGAGCGAGGCCTCCCGATTGTAGAGGGGCAGTCGCAAGGCGAACGGCTGCTGGGCGGGTTCTCGTTAGTCGTGCGCCCAAAAGGGCCGTTTATATGAAGCAAGAGGAGTGGGAGGCGTTCATGGTGACTCGTCTGGTAGGTAGTTGTGTGGTGTTGGGGTGCGCGATGTTTCTTGCTGGTTGTAATGCCCATGCCACTCCCTCTTCAAGAAAAGCAATTCCAGCGGCGAACGTGGACGTTGCACTGGCGTCAGCCTCCGGGAAACAAACAGCAGTATTCGCCGGCGGCTGCTTTTGGGGAACGCAGGCCGTTTTTGAAAGGGTGAAGGGTGTTATCAGCACTACGGCCGGATATTCTGGCGGCTCAGCCGCGACTGCAACTTACGATCAGGTGACGACGGAAACGACCGGACATGCTGAGTCCCTCGAAGTGGTTTTCGACCCGTCCAAAATCACTTACGGCCAGTTGCTGCGCATCTTTTTTTCCGTCGCCCACGATCCAACCCAACTCAACCACCAAGGACCAGACGTGGGTGCTTCGTATCGATCGGCCATCTTTTACGTTAACGATGATCAAAAGCGAATTGCGAACACCTACATCGCGCAACTCGACACCGCGAAGGTCTTTCCGGCGCAGATCGTAACTGAAGTAACGCCGTTGAAGGGTTTCTACCGTGCCGAGGACTACCATCAGGATTACGCGCTCCATCACCCGGACAATCCTTACATCCTGGTCTGCGATCGTCCAAAGATCGAATCACTGAAGCGCCAGTTTCCTGAACTCTTTGTCGATTATAAAGGGCGACACTGAAACGAATGATCGCCGATTCTTTGCCGCTCGTGGTGATTTCAGCGCTCATGGTCCTAGACATTCCAGAAAAGATTATCCTTTGGCGTCGCGCCACCCCTCACCTTCTCGACTCGATGTCGCGTGGCGGTCGCTCCGATCTGCTGCCATGCTCTGCGTTTCCCCCTCCCCACCGAGTAAAACGGGTGTGTAAATGAGTGAGGACTATAAGACGGCAGAACTTCATTTGAGCCTCTTAACACTGTTCGTGAAGTCCGGATAAATGGGTTGCAGTGCACGAGATACACGCGACAGATACTGCAGCAACACAAATGCGCCTTCGGCTTTCGGGATAAAGGCGTCAGCAGCGGTCAGATCGCGGGACGGAATACCGATTGCAGCAGAGTACAAGGCAATGGTCAGGTGTGGCATCTTCGCCTTGAGGCACGCCGCCAGAGCCCCTCCGTTCATGTACGGCATCTCGTAATCGATCACGGCGACATCGATGTGACCGACAGAATCGACGAGAGACAGCGCTTCAATTGGCCCTGGTGCAGTTAGCACGGAAAGGCCAGCCAGCCTCAAAATCGCAGCCCGCAGTTCCAGTTCATCACACTCGTCATCAACAAGAAGAACTTTTAGAGTGAGGAGAAAGTTCGGATTTTTCAAATTGGCTCCGGAAATCGTTTGTCTGTCGGCGTATCCGGAAGCACGCAACGTGCCAGAGCTGCACACGTGGACCTGCCGTGATCCTGACGCACAGATCCCTGACAAGATGCGTAAAAGGGGTAAAACGCGAAGTGAACCTTGTGACACCTCTGTTGACATCACGACACTCCAAACCGAACCCGCCCGTAAGCCGATCGAAGTTGCTGAAGATGGAAATGCGATTGCACGCATTGTTCAGGTCGTACAAGACAGGAAGAGGAAATCAATTGGCAACAAACCGCTACTTCATTGCTGTCGCGGGAGTCGCTATTCAGATGGCGCTCGGTGCCGTGTATGCGTGGAGCGTTTTTCGGACACCGCTCGTGTTGCGATTCGGTTGGAGTCTTTCCCAAGTGACATTGACATTCACCATCAGCATATTCACGCTTGGCGTCGCGGCATTCTTCGGCGGCCTCTGGTTGAACAGATCCGGACCGAGGGTGGTGGCACTGGCGGGCGGACTGCTATACGGATCTGGCGTGATTTTAGCGCGCTTCTCCACCAATGGCCTTTGGTGGCTGTACCTGACGTACGGCGTCATCGGCGGCGCTGGTCTTGGATTGGGCTACATCGTCCCTGTTGCGGTCCTCGTCAAATGGTTCCCCGACCGGCGCGGTCTCATCACCGGGATCGCCGTGGGAGGCTTCGGCGCGGGCGCCCTGATCACTGCGCCGCTCGCGACAATGCTGATCATGCGTGCCGGCATACTATCCACCTTCGCATATCTGGGAGTCGCATACCTCCTGGTGACGGTACTCGCCGGGTGGTTCATGCAGAATCCTCCGGACGGATGGCAGCCGAGGTCGACTATTCGGAAGAATGCGAAGCCGCAGCACCCGAATGACTTCTCTTTGCGCGAAGCCCTCCACACGTGGCAGTGGTGGGCACTTTGGGTCACTCTCTTCCTGAATACCACTGCTGGAATTTCGGTAATTTCCCAGGAAGCGCCAATCTTCCAGGAGTTGACTCACGTTAGCGTGGCGGGTGCGGCAGCATTGGTAGGAATTGTTAGTATCGGCAATGCGCTCGGTAGAGTTTTCTGGGCGTGGGTTTCGGATTTGATCACACGAAAAGCAACTTTCGTCGTGATGTTCCTGATGCAGGTGGTGCTCTTCTGGATACTGCCCGGGGTCACCAGTGTCACACTCGCGACGCTCATCGCATTCACAATATTGATGTGCTATGGAGGCGGATTCGGAACAATGCCAGCCTTCGCGGCGGATTACTTCGGCGCCACAAATGTCGGTCCGATCTACGGACTCATGCTGACCGCGTGGGGCACCGCCAGCGCCTTCGGCCCACTTCTCATTGCCCATACTCGCGAAACGAGTGGAACATATCGCGGCGCACTGCACCTGATCGCCGTAATCGTTCTCGTCTCGACGGCCGTGCCTCTCGTTGTCTCTGCGCCTCGTCGGAAGAGCATTACAGGGTCAAATTCACAGCAGCAGCGGATTGAGGCCGCGTAGTGCGAGCTGAGAAATTTCCCAAGTGATTAGGAGAATACAGGACTGGAACACCCGCAACGTCCAGTCGACCGGCTTCGCTTCCGCCGTTTTGACGTGGATCTGCGCTCCAAAAAGCGCGCTTGGCAGAGGGCGCGTGGAACTCTCGAGGTCCGGGAAAGTTATCACTGGCTTATTCCAAGGATTCCCGGTGGCCGTCAGCGGAGTCATCCCTTGAGCCAAATCCTAGAGTGGCTGTTATGAATCGGACAGTTATCTCCAAATCCCCCTAACAAATCATCGACTGAACGGCTCATCTCGCGCGCCTTGTTAGAACACTGATCCGAACAGCTGCCCTTGAGCGTGCTCGCCCTAAAAATGTTGTCACCTTTGAAACTGTGACAGGCCATCGTTCTAGTACCACTCGATCTTTTTCCCCGGCGCCGATGCACAGCCATTTCACGGTAAACAAATTGCTGCACTGGCATGTGGGTAGATATCGAAGGAGGTCAACATGCCGTTCTATTCTCAGCCAAACACATGTGTTCAACAGCACGCGGGTAATGTCGGGAGCCGTTTCGATCCCGCAAAATCCGATTCCGATTTTCCAATGCTCTTCTGCTCTCTCCAATGCCAAAGGGAGTGGATTTCGAAGTGTATGAGCGGGCTAACGCTCGAAGACGTGTTCGAGATCCAGGAGCGCGCCCGTGCCGTCATCGGTGAATGGGCGGTTGCCGCCACCATTGGTCGCTGAGTACGGCAGTCCTTAGACCCAACGGAACCGAACGCGATCGCCAGAGTACCTTCGCCGGATGGCAGTTGAGCATAATCAGCGCATGTCGTGAACAACTTCACGCCTCGTCCACCGAGTTCGTCTAATACCCATTCGCACATCCATTCTCATCGAAGGCTACACCGCCACTGAGGGTCCGGAAATCTCATCCATCGGGTAACGCAGCCGGGCAGCAGTCCATGAGGATTTTTGCGATACGTCAGTAGCGGGTCGCGGAGTGTCACTGGGACGACAACCAAACCAATGCCAGTGTCGATCAAACCCCTCTATTCTCTGGCGTCGGCTGTGGCAGTCCTCTTGCTTCTGTATATCGAGGAGAAAACAAATGCACACGATCACACGGGATGAAAACCACCGCAGTCGGTATCGAGGCTGCCGGAATGCAGATAACAGTGGCGTGGAAGGCAGACAGGATTCACGGGTGAAAAGGTATGCGAGCTGTGTGGAATTTCAACAAGTCTTTCTAAAGAACCTCGATTCGATATTTCAGCTTTGCGTGTTGCTTATGGGCAATGATCAAAACGCAGAGCAATACCTTTTGGATGCTTTCGACGACTGCGTGTTGGCCCAGCAAGTGTTCCGAGATTGGGCACTCGCGTGGGCTAAACACACAGTAATCGAAAACGCGATCCGCACGCTGAAGTCGCGCCCGAAGAATGCGGAATTGCTGCGGGTGCCCGAACAGCCGTCGATCGAAGATTCCGACACCGTCGAAGCCCCGCAAGCCAACGCGTTGGCCATTATGGCGCTGCGAGACTTTGAACGCATCGTACTAGTCATGTCTGTTTTCGAACGATATTCGGATCGACATTGCGCACTTCTTCTTGGTTGCTCTGTCGAGAGAATCCGTGCCGCGCGGACTCGGGCATTAGTGCAGCTCTCCTCCTCACCTGAGAGTGAGAGCGCAATATCGGTGGATCGAACGAAAGATGCTGATCTAACTCAAGCAGGTCCACCCTTGTTCACGTCGGTCGAACGGCTCTGATTCGAAGCATACCTGCAGGTCAACTGCGGATCCGCAAGAGGAGGAATATGCATCAGCAAGTCTCGCTATTCAATGATGCCAGCCTGTTGCTTCTTCGCCTGCTCGTAGGTTTCATTTTCGCGACGAGCGGCTTCAGGCACATCACCAACTCCAAGGCGCGCTCACTTGGGTTGGGACTGAGCCCAGGCCTCACTCATTTGTTGGCCGTGATTGAGCTCGCTGCGGGGGCTGCCGTTGCACTTGGATTTATGGTTCCGGTCGCCGCTGCCAGTTTGATCCTGATCATGCTCGGTGCAATCTACCGAAAGATATTCGTTTGGCACATCGGATTCTGGGGAGAAAAGAATTCGGGTTGGCATTACGATCTCCTTTTTGTGGCGATGAGCCTCGTGATCATCTCTTCGGGCGGCGGTCAGCTCGCTCTGTGAGGGCAGCGTTTCTCCGGCACGGACGCATCACGGCGCCACAGTGCCTGCAACGGCGGAGTTCCTCTCGCGTATGAGGCACGCCGAATCGCTCACAGGTGCCCGGCGAGAGCCAGTGACTTAAAATACAGTCCACAAATGAGTGACGTGGGCGCTGCCGTGGTTTTTGTAGTCGACGATGATCCTCAGGTGCGTGCATCCATCCAAGGGCTGCTAAAGTCGGCTGGATTGAATTCGCAGTGCTTCGAGTCGGCTGAACAGTTCTTGCAAACCAAGGGTCCGGATGGGCCAAGTTGCCTGGTCGTCGATGTGAGTCTTCCTGGCATCAGCGGCCTTGATTTTCAACAGCAGCTGAAAGAAGCAGGGCTTTCGATCCCCATTGTCTTTATTACGGCGCATGGCGATATTCCAATGACGGTCAGAGCAATGAAATCAGGAGCTTTGGAATTTTTGACAAAGCCATTTGAACCAGAACACTTGCTAAGCGTGGTTGAGCAAGCTCTCGCTTGCGACGTCGCTCGCCTTGCAGTAGAAGCAGAGGAGGCTGCCTTGCGTGCCCGGTATGAGATGTTGACGCGGCGTGAGCGAGAAGTAATGGGCCTGGTGGTTTCCGGGTTCCTTAATAAGCAAATCGCTTCGGAACTTGGGACTAGCGAAATCACCATCAAGGTTCATCGTGGCCGGGTCATGCTTAAAATGCAAGCTGGATCTCTTGCTGAGCTAGTAAGAATGGCTGAGAGACTCCACCTATTCCGTACAATTCACTGAGAAAACGTCATTCCAGACGACGAGCCTTGTTCGCCGTTTGTTATACAAAGGCATAATTGCGCCTCACCTCGAGCTGCTGTAGTTTCTAGGCAACGTGGACGCTCAGGAGAGGCCGAAGGTGGTCGTGATTGTTGATGATGATGAGTTGATTCGCGGCTCGCTTGCCGGATTGATGAAGGCGGCTGGGCTTCCTGCTTTAACATTTGCGTCCGCGGACGAATTCCTGATATCCGGCGAGGCGGAGCGGACGGCATGTCTTATCTCTGATATTCGGATGCCCGGGATGTCAGGTCTGGAACTCCAGGCCAAGCTCAACGAAACCCATCGCGAAATTCCTATCATCTTTATCACGGCTCATGGCGATGAAAAGTTTCGATTGCGAGCTCTTCGCGCCGGAGCAGTGGAATTTCTGACTAAACCATTTGACGACGAGGCATTGCTCGACAGCGTGCGTGCAGCACTCGAAATGTGAGTACGCTTGAGTCGTCAGAAGTTGGGGTCATCTGTGGAATCGGACAACGAGGTTCGATCAAATGGGCAGCGCCCGGTCGAACGCAGATTTGAACAAATCATAGGCAAAAGTCCCGCGTTGGAATCAGCATTTGCGGACGTGGAACAGGTAGCCCCGACTGATTCCACTGTGCTGATCCTGGGGGAGACCGGGACAGGTAAGGAGTTGATTGCTCGAGCTATTCACAATATCAGTCCTCGCTGCGGACGTCCGTTTGTAAAGCTGAATTGCGCTGCTATTCCATTCGACCTTTTAGAAAGTGAGCTTTTCGGCCACGAAAAAGGTGCTTTCACCGGAGCGATCGCGCAGAAGATTGGACGTTTCGACATGGCAAACACGGGGACGCTCTTCTTGGATGAAATAGGAGACATTCCCCTGGCGTTACAGCCTAAGCTCCTGCGTGTGCTACAGGAGCAGGAATTCGAGAGGCTAGGAAGTTGCCGTACCCATCGCGTTGATGTGCGCTTAGTCGCTGCCACTCATCGCAATTTGATAGAAATGGTTAAACGGGCTGAATTCCGCAGTGATCTCTATTATCGTCTGAATGTTTTTCCTGTCACTCTCCCAGCTCTCAGGGAACGCAAGGAGGACATCCCCCTACTTGTCGCTCATTTTGTTAAGGTTTTTGGGCAACGCATGGGCAAACGAATCCTTAATGTCCCGCAGAGCACGATGGACGCTTTAACGGAATATTCTTGGCCCGGCAACATTCGAGAGCTACAAAATCTGGTGGAACGTGCCGTGATTCGATCGAACGACGGGTTGCTTCCGAATCCGCTACCTCAATCTGCGAATTATCAACACAACCAGTTCACTCAGGGCGTGTTCGCTGATTCTCAGCGGGAAGTGATATTGAAAATGTTAGATACGTGCGGTTGGATTCTCGGGGGGTCCCGTGGAGCAGCCAGTCGGTTGGGACTAAAACGAACCACCCTAATCGCAAAAATGAAAAAGCTCGGGATCTCAAGGCCCCTCTCCGAAAGCGATAGACCTCAACTGACTGAACAGCAAGAGAGCGATTAGTTACCCCACTATCGTTCCCGTTCGGCCACACGAATCTTTGAGATGCCCTTTACGACTGAGCCAAGCACGCGTCGGCGATGACGGCAGCACCCACGAGACACAGGTTCAGAACGCCGACAGCAAATTTTCGGAGCCATTATGTTAGGGACCTTCAGATATCCTGGGGCGGCAGCGCGGTCTCCAAGCGCAGGTAAGCCATGCCCTGAAGATCGAGGAACACATGCTGGTCGAAGTCGACCGGACGAAGCAGTACGTGCTCGCAAGCGGAGCATCGCACCACAATACCAGGGCCATGCACGAATACATGTGCTTCAGCTCAGTGTTTTGCAGTCCCACACTCGGCGCACCGGCCCATCGCCTTCGTGATATCAACGGCAAATACTTTGCTCAGTTCGCCGGCAGCAGCATTGCCGTCGATGTAATCGTAATTAGGAAAACTCATTTGAGACCTCCTGTCGGGCCGAAACGCTCGGTCTTGATCTTGTCGGGATGATTGCCGCAACTCACAAGCATTGCGGCAATACTTTCTACGAATGCTGTGGGACCGCACACGTAGCACGTTGGGGTCTGGCTGGAAGGCCAAGTTACGTTTGCGATAAGAGACGTATCGACCCGGCCGGGAGGTCTCAACCAGTCTTTCGGAGCGGCCCGTGTATATGCGTGCGTAGTGGTTAACCAATCGTCCCGGCTCGATATGGCCTGCAGTTCATTACGGTAGTAGACGGCTCCGGGCTCCCGCACGGAATACAGCAAACGAAAGGGTACGGTGCTCCCTGTCGATGCGCGAGAGCGAATCATCGCCATAAGCGGAACGATTCCCGAACCACCCGCGATCAATTGGATCGGCTCCGTTTGCCGCGGTCGCCAAATAAACCAACCGCCGATCGGACCTCTGAGTTCAATATGATCTCCGATTGCTAGCTCTTGCGTGAGGTAGGGTGAAACCTCGCCCTCGGGCAGTTGCTCGACGGTCAGTTCAACTCGCCCTTCCGCATTTGGAGCCGACGCGATCGAGTACGATCGAACTGCGGAATATCCATCGGTTGCCGTCAGACGCACGTCAACGTGCTGACCTGCGACATGGTTAGGCCAATCCACTACCCGGAGCGTGATCGTCTTTGCTGTCTGCGTTTCGTCGCGAAGAGCAACGACCGTTCCCACGCGCCACATTATTCGTCGTCCGAGTAACGCTGCTCGCGCCACGGGTTTCCATACATGTGGTAGCCGAGGCCCTCCCAGAAACCAGGTCGATCCTCTTTCATAAGGCTGATGCCCCGTACCCATTTGGCGCTCTTCCATAAATAAAGATGCGGCACGACGAGTCGCGCGGGGCCGCCGTGCTCAGGAGCGAGATCTTCGTCCTCAAATCGAAACGCTATCCAGGCCTGATTGTTTCTGAGATCCGCAATCGGCAGGTTTGTAGTGTAGTCACCATAGGAACGCACCATCGCATACTGGGCGTCGGTTTCCAATTGACCGAGGATGGCATCGAGAGACACGCCTTCCCAACGTGTGCCGAGCTTTGACCACCGCGTCACGCAGTGCAGATCAACGGTGATGTTCTCGGCGGGCAGCTCTCGAAACGATTTCCAATCCCATCGTCGCAAGACGTTTGTCCCATCGTCGATCGTGAATTGCCACTTTTCGAGCGCAATATGTGGAGTCGGCCCGGCTGAGAGGACAGGGAAATCGGTCGTTAAGTATTGCCCCGGCGGCAATTTCACATCGGAAGCAGTTCGTCTACCCATGAAACCGCGGGAAATATTACCCATCAAAATTTCTCCTACGGTGCGAATCGTATGGCGCAAAGAGCGAACTGCCTCAACTTATAGCCGCCGAACGAAACAACGTCGCTGGATTCTGAAAACGTCGCAACCACTGCATCTGCAGTGAGCACACCGGCTGCCATAGACCCGAGGTCGTGGCGCGGAATTCCAATCAGCTCTTTTGCAGCGTGTGCAATCTCGGGAATCCTACAACGGCGAAAAGGGGTCAAGTCAGGTCATATTGTCTTTGGGTCCTGTGCTCATGAGGCGAGGCCGTGGCAATTGATGACCGTAGCAACAATGGGACTCCGGGGAACGGGGTGTCCTTTCGCTGACAGTCTGTCCAAATGATGTCACGGCGATCATCGTTGCCCTTGCCATGACGCTGAATCCATCCGCCGACTTCAGTCAAAGAGCCCGTGATCACAGGTCGAGAGGCAGCATCAGGGAGAAGTGGTGCGCAAAGTGCATCATCACGAGTGACAGAGGACTCAATGCACGAGTGAAAGGCGATGCAAATCCACCAGCGCCGTGTCGCCGAGACCTTGAAGCTGGATGAACTACCAACGGGTGCGGGTTCGAATGGGCGACGCCGGGTGTGACTTTGGGTCACACATTCCGCAAATAAAGGGCTGCGTGAAGAGGCGGCCAAGCACAGGATGGCGTATGACATTCATAAGGATAAATCTGGTGTGGGTATGCCTCATGTCCGCGACGCTTATGGGGCAAGAAGCTAACGTAATCCCGCTCATCTCGAAGGAGCTGACAAAGTGCCCCGGTGAAGAAGCTGTGATGATCAGCGTGGAATACCCGCCGGGCCACTCGGACGAAATACATCGGCACAACGCCAATACGTTTGTCTATGTGGTGGAAGGCTCGGTGGTGATGCAGCTCAGGGGCGGAAAGGAAGTGACTCTGACGCAAGGTGAGACTTTCTACGAAGGCCCGGAAGATGTCCACATTGTTGGGCGGAATGCAAGTAAAACCAAACCAGCGAGGTTTGTCGTATTTTTCGTAAAAAGGAAGAGCGCTCCTATAACTGTGCCTGTCAAGTAAGCTTGCGAAGACAGGCGAGAGATGGTGCATCAAGCCGTCTGCGTCGATTACTGACATTCGTTGCTGGCAAACCTACTCGCCGACTCCGACGTTTTCGCCCAATACATTAAGCCAAACACACTGTGCCCGTGTTGTTCCGAACCGCGAATTATCTGTGGTCGCCGCCTTGGGACCTTGCCCAAATGGCGCCGCCCTGTCTTGCCCCTCCAATCCTGCAGACTCCGTTCTAATCCGATACTGATAAAGGCCCTTCTAAAAGCTGTTCTCTCGAGAGTGTTGTGCGTGGAAGCACCGCCACAGAGTTGAAAACAATCTCGCAGGCCATCAATTGTGGCTATCGTCGTGCTGTCCTCGAGAAGGAAGGAGAATGCGGAGGCTCGCCGCCTCACGAGAGAAGCACCACGTTTGAATAAAAATAAGAGGATTACGTGATGACGATAGACGAAGGAGAAACCTTAATCAAAACCAAGACTCGGACTAAGGTGCGGATTCACAGGATCGAAAAACGTGTGGGAGACTCCATCGCCTTTCTGAGCTACTCCGTTGACGACCAAAACAAAATGACAATTTGGCACACCGAGATCCCACCATCTCTCCAACACGTCGGCATTGGTGGGAAGCTGGTAGAAGAGGCTGTTCAATTGGCGTCGCGTGAATCGTCTCGTCTCCGAATCGTTTGTCCCTTTGCCAGGGAACACCTGGGGCGTCATCCCGAGTTCACGGAACGTTACGACATTGCTACTCAAGCCTTGATCCCGGACGACAAATCATTGAGCGGCGGTGTGGGCGTGACGAGAAACGTAGCTCAATCGGAACGGAGTTTTGCGAAGTCACTCGACGTGCATTCGTGAACATCATCGATGCGTACGCCGCATTTCCACGGCCTAAGTACAGCATCGGCGAAAGGTAGCGCGGCGAATGGGTCAGAATGCGCCCTATAGACCACGTCTCGCCAAGAAGCGGGACAAGCGGCGCTCCGAAGGCGCGGAACCGTAATTGCAATTAAGAATAGTGCAGGCAGACAGCTGGGAAGAGAACGAACGTTCCAGCGAAGAGAAATTACCGAGGAGATTGTGCTTATGAATCAGACAGGGCAAGGTCCGTCCGCCTTCCGTAATGAGGCGTCCGAGGCCAAGATTTTCAGCACCCCGTTCCTGTCCGAATACCGGTCGGGAAAGAACTTCAAGAACACGAAACGGGAGAGTGATCGATGAAAGCGATAGTGGCGACTGATAAGGCTGCAGGAATCGCCGGGGTGAAGGTCGACGAGCGACCCGAGCCGCAAGCGGCGATAAACGATGTCGTTGTTGAGGTTCATGCGTCAGGATTCACTGGCGATGAACTGTCATGGCCTTCGACCTGGACCGATCGTGCGGGCCGTGACCGCACTCCTTCGATTCCCGGGCACGAGGTGGCCGGAGTAGTCGTCTCTCTCGGCTATGGCACAACGGGGCTGTCGATCGGACAGCGCGTGTTCGGTCTCACGGACTGGTACCGCGACGGTGCGCTCGCGGAGTATGTGGCCGTCGAGGCGCGCAACCTCGCGCCGCTGCCGAGCGATGTTGACTTCACGGTCGGTGCAGCTCTCGTGATGCCCGGCCTCACCGCGTGGCAAGCGCTGTTCGATCACGGTCGCCTCCGTGCGGGGCAAAGCGTCCTGGTGCACGGCGCGGCGGGGATCGTCGGTTCGATGGCGACCCAACTCGCGCGTGATGCCGGTGCGTACGTCATCGGCACCGGACACGCTGAAGGCCGTCAGACAGCACTCGACTTCGGCGCGCAGGATTTCGTCGATCTCGATAACGACGCTTTGGAAGATGTCAGCGGGGTCGACCTGGTTTTCGATGTCATCGGCGGCGATATCGTCAAGCGATCGGCAGCCCTAATTCGCCCCGGAGGAACGTTGGTCACCATCACAGGCCCGAATGACGCGCGGCCTTCTGGCGGAGTCACCGTTGACTTCGTCGTTGAACCCGCTTGCGCCCAACTTAGCGAGATCGTCCAACGGGCGCGGAATGGCCGGCTGCGAACAAACGTCACTAAAGTCGCCAAGCTCGACGAGGCCGTCGCCGCATTTAACCCGGAGACCCGGGTCAAGGGCAAGACGATTTTCCGCGTTCATCCGTAAGGGACGCTTTGCACATCGCCCATAAAGGCGCGATTCACGTAGCGAAAGAGAGTTTAGATGTCGAACACGGTTACACCATCCGTTTGGTATCGCACCCTTAACGTGGAGGGACTGGAGGTCTTCTATCGCGAAGCGGGTCCGCGAGATGCTCCCACCGCTTTACTGTTACACGGCTTTCCGTCGTCTTCTCATATGTTCCGCAATCTGATTCCCATGCTTGCGGATAAATATCATGTTGTCGCCCCAGATTTTCCTGGATATGGCGAGAGTTCAGCACCGCCGGTCAACGAGTTCGACTACTCCTTTGAGAGCTTCGCGACTATCACCGAAAAGTTTACGGAAAAGCTGAACCTTTCTTCCTATATCCTCTACCTCTCGGACATAGGTGCATCGGTTGGATTCCATTTAGCTGTCAGGCATCCAGAACGTGTGATGGCTATGATCGTCCAAAACGCTGACGCCCATGTTGAAGCGATCAATAAGGCGTTCTTGAAGACGGGATTATCTGATTATTGGGAAGACCGGAGCGAGAGGAGCGCTCAACTTCTACTCGATTGGCTTCTGACGATCGAAGGAACCAAGTGGCATTATCTGCACGGAGTCAAGGATCCCTCGAAGATCAGCCCCGATAATTGGGTGATCGACCAGGCTTATCTCGACCGACCGGGGAACAAGAGTATCCAACTTTCACTCCTCTACAACGCAAAAAGGAATCTGGATGCCTATGCAGGTTGGCAGGAGTATTTCCGTAAGCATCAGCCTCCAATGCTGATCACTTGGGGGAAGAACGACGGGATCTTTACGGTGGAAGGTGCTGAACTCTACAAAAGGGATATCCCAAGCGCAGAGCTGCATCTGATCGACACGGGTCATTTCGCGCTGGAAGAAGAAGTGGATCGGATTGGGTCGTTGATCCATGAGTTTCTCGATCGAAAAATCAACAACTTCGGCAATGCCGCTTCGACGCTTGTTGCCTGAACTCTTTTGATTCTGGGTTCTCTCCATCAGTCGTAACAATGGAAGGACCCGGAATTGAGAGTTCGATCTAAGGCGTGCACCCTCGCCCCGCTAGCGAGCAGACATGCAAGCGGTGGCTAGCGCTCGGTGCATTGGCTAATGAAATCCAACGCGCCGATCCAGCGGAGTGATGGTTAAAAGGGAATGAACGGAAGTGATGCAATGCTGAACAATAAACCGTCGCAGCAAAGCGCAAAACATCTCGCCGCACAAGCTGTGGTGGCATATCGTGCCGGGTTTCCGGTTGCTCTGCTTTCAGTCATTAATGACAATGAGCGCCTCAGCGGCATCGTGTGCGACTGGAAAGGACAGCGGGACTCGTTTCACAATGACGCGAAGCTGCTAGGCAGGGCCTTTGCCTTCATCTACATCGGATCGATCGTGGACCAGGCAGACACCGATCCGATTTCAGTCGAATTGAAGAAAGAGCTGACATCCGACCTTTCGAGTGCGCTCGACGCGCGCCAAACTGCGGTCGATTGGGGTGTCGCCGAATCAGTGACGGACACGAATCCCTTCACACACGCCGGGTACAAGTTGGCTTCCCGGCTTCTCCGGGCGGATCAGCCTCTCATCGAATCCCTCGCTCGCGAGTTGTTGACCCGAGGCACGATTGAGGGCGACGCTCTGAAGAAGTGGTTGGATACCAAAGCAAGCCTGCTTGATTTTGACGAATTGGAATCGAGCACGACGTACTAAGAGCAGCGCTGATCGGAGTACAGCCTTGTAACAGCCCCCGAGTGGGTTTCGGAGCTTTCGGCGATGGGTAGAAGGCGGCGAATCCCTGTCGATTCCTTGACGCGCTTGTCAAAATCGCGACGCTCTGTTTCATCAGCACAGACTTCGAAGACCGCTCTTAGACGATGCTGGTAAACACCGCGCTCAAAGTCATGGCATTGGGGCCTGTCGGTGGATGTAATGCCGCAGAGTTGAAATCAATCTTCGCGAATTCGTAAGGGTATCAATCGTGGCCATCGCCGTGCTGTCCTCGGCAACGGAGAGCGAGATTTGCGCGGATTCTGTTCGCATGCGCACGGAGAGGAGCCGGGAAAATCGTGCATTTGGCGATCAAAGTGAGCAGTTTACGAGGGTTCCCGGAAGCAGCAATTCGCGAGATCACAAACCGCTGGTGCAGCCATCAGAACAAAGAAATGAGTCTTGAATGAATTCAAAAGCAGTGCAACTTAGCCAGCATGGGTCGGAGGTCATCCGTCTGTTTGCTCGGATCGCACTAGGAGTTTCTTTTTTGTCGGCTGTGGCTGATCGTTTTGGCCTGTGGGGAACATATGGAGCAAAGAACGTGTCATGGGGAAACTTCGCTCGTTTCGTGGAGTACACCGGCGTGGTGGTGTCACTCTTTCCCAGTTCATTCACGGTACCACTTGCGTGGGCAGCTACCGTGATGGAGTCGCTGTGTGGGGTGTTAATTATCGTGGGCTTTAAAACACGAATGGTTTCAGCCCTCTCCGGTCTGCTGCTTTTGTCGTTTGCCTTAGGCATGGCCATGGGTCTGGGCATTAAAACGCCGCTCGACTATTCAGTCTTCTCAGCTGCAGGGGCTGCATTTTTACTTGCGCTATGGAGTCCCGACAGATTCACGCTGGACGAACTTCTGAACCGATCGGGTGAATGAGCGGGAGATCCGACCACGGACAACAGCCTATTGAAAGGGAGACCATGAAAAATACATCTACTGAAACAACGAATGTGTGGGCAGGCATCATAGCGCGAATCGATCCAATCGGACATGCGTTTCTGCGCTACGGTTTGGCGGTCGTAATTGGTTGGATCGCAGCGATGAAGGTCACGGAATACGAGGCGAAAGGCATTCAACCTCTCATTGCGCATAGTCCATTTCTGGGCTGGGGCTACAGCATTTGGACTGTGCGTCAGCTCGCGATGATAATAGGCGCCATCGAGCTCGCCATCGCTGCGTTGATTGCGATTCGTCGCTGGTTTCCGAAGCTATCTGCTATCGGAAGTGTAGGCGCGGTGTTCATGTTTCTGATCACGTTGTCATTCATCATCACAACTCCAGGTTGGGAGCCAAGCCTCGGCGGTTTTCCTGCGCTTTCAGCTGGTATAGGAGAGTTTCTGATAAAAGACCTGGTTTTGCTCGGAGCCTCGCTATGGACACTGACGGACTCGCTCACTGCCGTCTCCTTTCAGCCCGACATCGACGTCGAACCACTCAAGAAACAGGAACGAGATACTGTCTTGCCTCATCGCGTCCACTGAGAACGAAGGATGGGCGTGGGCAACGAAGCGCTGGTTCCACGGCCATCCCTCGAATGCAATCTCGTGGTTTTCGCGACCCCTCGACTGAATAGAGTGGCAGAGCAGCATGGGTTTCGCGGTCCCATGCAGTGAAAACATGATTCTCGCATCAACGCGCCGATTTCCACAGGCAAGCGCTCGGAGGATCTCGATCAGCTTGGCCGCGCCGGAGTTGCCTAACGCGGATATCTGATGACAATTGCCGGCGCAGAAATCGCCGGACTGTTCATCAGACTGAATGGGAAGCATTGCTGCACATTCTCTCGGAATGTGTAAAGGTACGTGCCCTGCCAAATCTGGCTCACCACCACAAACGTTCCACGTTTTAGCTCTCAGTCACAGGCTCTACTTGCTCAGCGTGAAGTGGAGTGTCGAAAGAGTGACGTCAGCACCGTCAAAATACGAACACCACACCCGTCGGGGCCCTCGCTTTTTCCACCACTCTTTGCCGCGAGGGTTTGGTACGACAAGTGCTTGAGGTTTTGCTTGAGGTTTTGGCAGGAGCATTCTCGACACCTCCATCCCAAGAGGATGCCACGCCGGTAGCGGTGACGATGTGAATTGGACCGTTCTCTGTGTTGACGAAGTCCCGCCGAGTGATCGCCTTTCAGTGAAAGAAAGCACGGAAAGAATTGTTCCGAACCAAATCGACGAACGAGAACCACGAATGAAAAGAACGGAGATAAGCTATGAAGAATACCGGCGTTTTTGCCGAGCAACTGGAACGTAGAGACCAACCCGCATTGCGTACCCCAACCGACCTGTCGAAAGAGGCAACGCGTGATGTAGCCGGCGCCATGAATGCCATCTTAGCGGACGCCTTCGCGCTTTATCTGAAGACCAAGAGTTTCCACTGGCATATGAGCGGTCCTCATTTTCGGGACTACCATTTGCTGCTTGACGACCAGAGTGATGAGATTCTCGGAATGATCGACCCGATCGCCGAGCGTGTTCGCAAACTCGGTCGCACCACCGTGAGGTCCATCGGTCACATCGCGCGTCTCCAACGAATTCTAGACAACGACGCGGAGTACGTCGAGCCGGAGGACATGCTTGCCGAGTTGATGGACGACAGCAAGGCGCTCACAGCACGATTGCGCGAAGCCAACGGCATTTGCGATGAGCACAACGATGTAGCTACCGCCAGCCTGATCGAAGCCTGGATTGACGAAACCGAACGGCGCACCTGGTTCTTGTTCGAGGCAACCCGCCGCGCCGACTCTACTGGGCACTGAAGCGTGCGTGCATATACACCGGTCTACTTTCTTGCTCTCATGAGGCATTCATCAATGCAGTTCCTCTTCATCGCAGCCTTGCTCCCCTGCATCGCTTTGGATCTTTGGGCGCACGGTAATGTCGGACAAAGAAAGTTCATCGAACCGCTGTTCACAGAGGATGCGAATATCAAGGATGAATTGATCTTCCCGCGGGCCGAGTTCCTCGCGATGCCGGATGGGAGTTTACGTAGTTACACCGCTGCCTTCGAGAAGACTCTTTACCCGAACCGGTGGTCAGTCGTGATCGAACAATCGCGCGTCCATCGTCGCGTTGCAAGGTCGATGATTGGCGGGTTCGGAGATTTGGAGGTCGGAACTAAATTCGCAGTCTATCGTAGTGCGGAGCATGAGCTTGTTCTAACACCTGCCCTATTCTTGACCGTTCCGACCGGATCCCAAAGTGTGGCAGAACATCGCACCAAGTTGCACCCAGCGCTCGTATTTGCGAAAGGATTCGGAGACCTAAAATGGGCTTGGCTGCGTCCCTTGGGGTTGCAGGGAGATCTTGGTTACGAAGCGGCAGTCAGAGGCGAACACGAGCGACAGGCGACGTACGACATGGTATTGGAGTACAGCGTACCGTACCTGAACAGCTCCACCCGAAACGCTGACACACGATTTGACGTAAAGCATGATGCGCCGCTGGGTCGCTCATTGAGAGCGGTCCTCGGGAACTCATACCCATTCGTCGAATTCAACGGCTCGACTCCGGTCGCCGGCACCACGGGTTCGAGTTCGACCTTTCTGCGGCCAGGTTTTGCTTATGTCGGAAGGTACTTCCAGATCAGCGCGGCGCCGGATGTTCCGCTCCGTGGTTATCTGCCGAGTCGGAGGATAGGCACTGTCGTCCTTATTGATCTATTTCTCAACGAAGCCGTGCCTGCTTTCGGTTGGACCCCCTTCGGGAAACATCATCACCACGATGTTGAGCACTAGGGACTCGTTGAATGAAAAAGATTGCGCGTGCACCCAGTCAGCTCGGTTCGAGAGTCTGCCGGTTGTGCCTGTCATCCCGGAATTGCTGCGACAGTTCAGGTTCACTCGACGCCAGCAGTCCGCCCCACGAATGGCAAACTCCAAAGTTTCGCAATGGTCCGCCTACGCAGCCCGGCTGGCATCACCTTGGGCAGGTAAGGTGAAATGAAATGTCACACCTGATTCCGAGTTAGAGACGGCCCACAAGCGGCCACGGTGGGATTCTATGATCGACCGGCTGATCGGCAGCCCCATGCCGGTGCCTTGAGGTTTGGAAGTGAAGAATGCGTTGAAGATCTGCTCCATCTTTTCCGGTGGAATTCCAATTCCGGAATCCATGACGGAAACCAAAACCTGACCGTTGTGGTCGTACTGTGACCTGACTGTAAGTCTACTTGGGGTGTTCATGTTCTTCATGGCCTCGATCCCATTGAGCATGAGATTCATTAACACCTGTTGCAACTGAAGGCGGTCCGCCATGATCGGAGGCAGATCGGGCGCAATCTCGCTGTGAATCGCGATCGAATGTTGAGCCGCCTCTCCCCGCAGCAAAGCGATCATCTCTTGAATGACTTCATTCATATCAACTTCCTCGCGGTGCGGGGAGTCCTTCCTAAACAGCGACCTGACCCGGCTGATGATTTCGGATGCACGGGCTACGTCTTTGATGACTCTTGAAGCCGCAGCTTGCGCCTCCGGCAGGTCCGGGTAATCCTGATTCAACCAGCGTGAACAGGTCCTGGCATCTGTCATCGCGGCTGAAATCGGCTGTTTTATTTCGTGGGCCAACGAGGCTGCAAGCTCTCCCATGGTGCTAACTCGGTTCAGATGTGCAAGCTGGGCAAGTTCTTCTCGCATGCTCTCGCTCTCCTGCAGTGCCGCCTGCAGCTCGTCCTCAGCCTTCTGTCGCTTCAATTCGGCAGCGGCGCGGGAAGCAAAAATCTTAAGCAAGTCGATGGCGCGCGCGTCGGCATCTATGGGCTTGTCATCCAGGATTGCTATGTGGCCGATCACGCGATTGCTGCGGTCGAGCATGGGGAGGCCGAGATAGCTTTCCGCTTTCAAATCCGACAGGATCTTATCGCGGGGGAACAGGCCCCGAAGTCCCTGTCGATAATGGGCAACTTCGCCGTGAAGGACCTTTTCGCACGGCGTATCAGCGATTTCAAACTCGAAGTTCCGCCCAAATCCATCGCCGTTCCAGAAGGCCAGCGTGCGGGCATGTTTCCCGTCATCACAAGTTGAAACAAACGCACAACGGGCGCGCAACGCTTGCGCCATGTGCTGCACCAGACTCTGAAAGAAGTCGTTGCCCGTGGTCGTCGCTGTGCCTACTACGAGATGCCTGAAGGCCTCCTCGGCCCTTTTCTTTTCACTTATGTCGCGAACTGAACCGACAAATACTCTTTGCCCGTTCCTGATCTGCTCTCCGAAAGAAATCTCCAAAGGGAACTCTTCGCCATTCTTACGCATGCCGATCAGTTCAGTTCCTTGCCAGTTGATATGGCGGTCGCCGGTCGCCAAGTAACGCTTGAACCCCGCCTCGTGAAGTTCTCGCATGGATTCCGGCATGAGCGTGCTCAGGGGTTTCCCGATCAATTCGACGGAATCATAACCAAAGATCCGCTTGGTAGCGGGATTAGTGAACATGACTAAGCCCCTCTCGTCCGCGGTTATCACGGCATCACTTGATGTTTCGACGACTATACGATAGTGCTCCTCGCTGCGTTCCTGCTCGACTAGCCGCCGAATCGTTGCCTCGCGTTCTCTGAGATCCGCGTAACGAAGCGCGTTTTCAACGGATATTGCGGCTTGGGAGGCAAGCAGTTTCAGGACGGCTGTCCGGGTCCATTTGAAGACATAGGGAGCGAGATTGTTTTCAAGGTAAAGTATGCCAATGAGCTTTGCATGATGGATCAAGGGCAGACAGAGAATAGACTGCGCGCGACGTTGAGCGATGTATTTATCCTTAGAAAAAATACTTTTCAATGCGGCATCGTCAAGAATCACACACTCCTGAGTGCGCACGACATAGTGGACGATCGATTCAGGCCACGTGCCCACGGCCGCTTCTTCCCGGTGCACGATGACCTTGTCCCCTCTGATCGTCCCTTCCGCTTCTACACGCAGCTCATCACCTCGTAGAAATAACAAAAGACCTCGCTCAGCACCCCCTTCCTCGATTGCCGTCCGCATGAGCGTGTCGATCAGCTCGTCCAGTACCATCTCGCCGGACAGCGCCTGTGAAACTTTGGTTACCGCATCGAGATCGAGCTGTTCGACCGAGGTGCCGTTGCGTCTTCCATGGGCAAGACAAGGTGTTTGGACCCCATTCAGCTTCATAAAATCAAATTAGCTTCGGGAGGGGAAAAAATCTATTGGGCATTCGTATTTCGAACGTCCCAAAACGACGAGGCGCGTAAGCTTTGGGATTAAGTGAGGTCCGCACCTGCCCCTATTCTCACACAACGCTTGTTACTTCCGCCCGATTGGGTTGGGGCGTGGGATCGTGCTCACCGATTGGGCAAGCGACCGTTTCCCGACGCTCTCTTATTGCACCCCTGGGGCACCAAAAACTAGATTGCTCTCCGCTGGGGTGAGTTGCGCAGCAATTTGATTGATCAGAATCGCTCGTAGTTTAGGCGGTGGCAACAGGGAAGGTCACGATTCATTCCCGGTCAGGTTGCTTGAGCAGTGCTTTTGGATCCAGCAAAGTCGCGCGAATTGTTTCAAGCAAGACTTCGTCGTCAAACGGCTTGCTTAAAAATGCGATGGCACCGGCCTGCATTGCCTGACAACGCGATTCTTTGTTGTCGTAAGCAGTGATGAAAATAATAGGAATCTTGTAGCCTGACGAGGCAAGATGGCCTTGCAGTTGTAAGCCATTCATGCCAGGCATTTGCACATCAACGATGAGGCATGATGTCTCGTGAAGTTGGCCAGACTTCAGGAGATTTTCGGCAGAATCGAAAACCGCTGCTTGAAAGCCAAACGACTGAATGAGCAGTGTCATAGTTCTGCGGATGGACTCATCATCGTCAACGACGGATATCAGATTCGCTTTTACTTTCAACTGTTCTAGTAAAGCTGAACGAAGAGCCTGAAGTAAGAGTTCATCCGTAAATGGCTTTGGTAAGAATGCGACGGCTCCGGCTTGCATCGCTCGTCGACGGGATTCTCCATCATCGTAAGCGGTGATAAAAACTATCGGGATTTTATATCCTGCGGCCGCGAGATGGCGTTGGAGTTGGAGCCCATTCATCCCCGGCATTCGCACATCAACGATGAGACACAATGTCTCGCCCAGCTGATCAGACGTCAGGAGACTTTCGGCAGATTCGAAGCCTGCTGCTTGGAAGCCGAAAGACTCGATCAGCAGCGTGGTGCTTCTACGCGTGGAATCGTCATCGTCAACGACGGAGATTAGATGATTTGTCACTCTTGAACCCTATGGGAGCCAGCTTAGTCGTAGCCCGAGGAGAAATCTATTCGACAGGAGTATTTTGAATTCCTCATAAGGGAGCATGCGCGTAAGCTTTGGTTTACGAGGCTTTTTGCGAGGGCGGTTGGACTTTGTGAATCATCTTGATCAAGTCGGCTAGAGATTCAGCTTGCATCTTCTCCATCGCCCGGCTGCGCTGAACTTTTACCGTGCTTTCGGCAGTCCCGAGTTCCGCAGCTATTTGTTTGTTGAGCATTCCCGCAACGACCATCAAAACCACTTCCTGCTCCCGAGAAGTAAGAGAGTCGAACCGCCCACGAATATCGGTTATTTCCTTCTCTTGTTCGCGTCTCGCGCGATCCCGATCGAGTGCGACGCGAACAGCATCGAGAAGGTCCTGATCCCGAAAGGGTTTCGTAAGGAATTCGACCGCTCCCGCCTTCATAGCACGAACGCTCATGGGAATGTCGCCGTGGCCAGTGAGAAAAACTATGGGTATACAAATGTTTCGCGTCGCAAGCTCACGCTGAAAGTCGAGACCACTCAATCCCGGTAGCCTGACGTCCAGCACAAGACAGCAGGGAACATCCACACGTGTTTTATGGAGAAAGCCGTCGGCGGAGTCGAAGGCTTCAGTCTGCAGACCTACCGTACTTAACAGGAACTTGAGTGAGGAACGCACCGAGGCATCATCATCTACAACAAAGACCACCGGATCGGCACTCATGAAGAACTCCCGGCTGCGGGGAGGGTGAACGAAAACACGGCACCACAAGGAGAGTTGGAAGTGGCCCATAGCCGACCACCATTCACTTCGATGAGTGACCGGCTGATCGGTAAACCCAGCCCCAGGCCATTTGCCTTTGTGGTGAAGAAAGGAGTGAAGACGCGATCTGTTTCGGAATTGAGGCCGGTGCCCGAGTCACGTACTGCAACCAAAATGCTGCCAGATTCGTCGATCCGGGATTCCACACCGAGTACTCTAGATTGATTAGCGGCTCCGGTCATAGCTTCGATGCTATTCATGATCAAGTTCAACAAGACCTGCTGTAGCTGAATGCGATCCGCCCATACAAACGGCAAAGCGTTTGCCGTTTGATACTCGACCGAGACGTGATTTTTGTGAAGTTGATGGCAAACTAGAGCCAGAACCTCACGAATCACTTCGTTTACGTCCAGTTCGGTCTTCTCGGCCGGTGCTTTCTTGATGAATCCGCGGATCCGAGCTATTACAGCGCTGGCACGCCTGCCATCGGCAACAATTTCTTCGAGAGCCTGCCGGAGAACCTCGGGATTAAGATTCTGATTCGCGAGCAGTCTCAGGCAGGCGCTGCCATTATTCGTGATGGCGGTTAAGGGCTGATTGACCTCGTGGGCGAGCGAGGCGGTCAGCTCGCCCATGGTGCTAACTCGGGTCAAGTGCTCAAGGTCCGCCTGTACTCGACGTAATCTTTCGCGTGTCTCCTCTGCCTGTTTTCTTTCAGTGGTATCGCGGATAAAACCAGTGAATACCCGCTGACCATTTATGGTTAGTTCTCCGAACGAGACTTCGACCGGAAACTCCTGACCATTTTTGCGCAGCCCGGTAAGCTGGGTACCTTCCCAGTTGAGATGCCGCTGCCCAGTGGCCAGATAGCGTCCGTAACCGTTCTCGTGAGCTTTTCGCAGGTATTCCGGCATTAATATGGTCAACGGCTTCCCAATCAACTCCTTGGGATCATAACCAAAGACTTTCATGGCCGCGGGGTTGGCAAACTGAATCACGCCGCTTTCGTCCGCGCTAACCATGGCGTCAGTGGCTGTTTGAACGATAACGCGATGTGCCTGGCGTAATCGTTCGCGTTCCTCCTCGGCTGCCTTGCGCTCAGTTATATCCATTACTGCGCCGATATACTCAACATCGCCAGATTGATCTACCAAACAATGACCAACGCAGTGCAAGCATTTGATCAAGCCTCCGGGGATTAGGAGCCGGTACTCAGATTCAAAATGTCGTCTCTCTTTAATAGCCGCCCACCGACCCTCCTCAATCTTGGATCGATCTTCCGGATGGATACGCTCGAGATGCAGCTCATACGACGCTTTGTCTTTTCCGGGGTCAAAACCAAGGATTGCAAAGAACTCCCGCGACCAAGTGACTTCTCCGGTGCGGATGTTCCAACGCCAAGTTCCGGTACGACTGAGTTTCTGCCCTTCCGCCAAGTCAGCCTCACTGCGCCGCAAGGCCTCCTCAGTTCGCTTTTGCTCGGTCAAATCGAGAACGAAAGCGACACCATCGTTTCCGCCGTGTTCAAAGAGTGTGCCGCCGAGCAGCACCGGAACTCTGGTGCGGTCTCTCCGGAGAAACTCTTTCTCGTAGGGTCTGAAGATACTGGATACCTTGAGTTCAGCTATTGCCTGTTCGTCCCGGTTGCGCCATTCGACTGGCGTGAGATCTTTCCATCGCACTCGATCGGAGGCGATATCGTCTTGGTCGTAGTGCACCATCTGGAGAAATGCTTCATTGGCCCCCGTGATTGCACCTTCGAGATTCCACATAACAATGCCCACAACGTTGGCCCCAACTAGGCGGTGGATCCTAGCTTCCAACCCACTCGCCAGTTGACGCACTTCGGCTTCCGCCTTCTCGCGCTCGGCCACTTCGATTTTTAGTTCTTCTATATGCGTCCATGCTCGATAAGCTGAGGAAGCAAATTTTCCCAGAGATGCCATGACTCGGTTATCTTCGGCGTCGAACTTGCGCCGGTCGCTGTGCATGATGCCCCATATAGTTCCCACCGCTTTGCCGTCAACATAAAACGGAACCAGCAAGCATTCTTCGGCAGCTGGAATGACTGGCATCAAATATGGATAACGCCGCTCGAAATGGGTGAATAACAAGGTACGATTTTGATCGAGCACGTCTCCGCAAGGGCCGAAATTACGGGGGGTCCCTCCTCCAACGTGGGTACCCCACATTCCGCAAATGGCTGGCCAATAGAACCTTTGGCCCTCAACATGCGGCGATTTGCCGTCCTTCGTTAGCAGGCTCAGGCCTGCGGAATCACACTGGGTAATGTCCTGGATCGTCTCAGCTAGTGTCTGAAAGATGGTACTCGGCGAGTCAGCCAAGGCGCTGATCAGTTTCACCAGCGCCCGGTTTTCCTTTTCACAGTCGGGCGGACGCGACGGACGGCTTTGCAGATCCTCGGTACATAGGATCGACTCCAACGAAGCCCCGCCCTCCGATATCGAAGCCTCAAGTGAAACCCCATTTTGTAACGTGGTTTGCTCGACCATTCTCACCTCACGGAAGAGTCCTGCGCCTTAGCACGTTCGAAGACTCTCTGGACTCGAATGTCTAGCGCGGGCGGCAATAAGACGGATCCAGCAGCACACAATCAAGAGAGCCACATCATGTTATCGCCCGAAGGAAGAGAAGTTCTATTGGACGAAAGATGTACTCCGGATACGGCTTTCGTTTACGCTGGCTTTTCAAAAAAGTCTTTCAGCTGTTCCATCATTCTGACGAGCTCAGGAAGAGACCGGGCCTGCATCTTCTTCATTGCTCGACTCCTGTGAACCTTAACGGTGTTTTCCGATATCCCGAGTTTAACGGAGATCTGTTTGTTGGCCATGCCCGAAACAACCATAGAGGTTACTTCCCGCTCCCGGAAGCTCAAGAACCCGAAGCGCCGTCGAAGCTTCGCCAGCTCTTGCTCGTGTCCCTGCTTATGGCGATGTCGCTCCAGTGCGATGCGAATCGCCTCCAGCAGATCCTGATCGCTGAATGGCTTCGTGAGGAATTCAAATGCAGTGGTTCGGATTTCTTCTGCCTGCTTTCTTTCACTGATATCTCTGATAAAGCCGGTGAACATCCGCCGGCCACTCCGGGCAAGCTCTCCGATTGAAATCTCTACCGGGAACTCTCTCCCATTCTTGTGCAGTCCAACCAGCTCGGTACCTTGCCAGTTCATATGCCGCACGCCAGTTTCCAAGTAGCGTCTGAATCCGGCCTCATGTACCTGGCGCAGGTGTTCTGTCATCAGCACAGTCCAGGGCTTCCCGATCAGCTCAGTTGAGTCATATCCAAAGACTCTCGAAGTAGTGGAATTGGCAAAACGGATCGTGCCGGTTTCGTCTGTGCTGATAACGGCATCGTTGGCCGTTTCGACCACAACGCGATACGACTCCTCACTGAATCGAAGCGCGGATTCCGATTTCTTACGCTCAGTGATATCGGTAACAATGCCGCCAATGCCGTAAATCTCTCCCTCCGCATTCAATAGCGGAAACTTCTGGACGATGCTGGTGTGCTGCCCATCTTCTTCGAAAGCGGTCTCCTCAAATTCCATCGGAACGCCAGCTTCGAGCACCTGCCGGTCATTGGCCTGAAAAGCAGCGGCCTGTTCGGCTGAGAACAGTTCGTCGTCTCTCTTTCCTAGGACTCGTTTTTGCGCGGAGCAGAGAACTCGTTTGAATTCTCTATTAACGTGGAGATATCGGCCCTCTCGATCTTTAATGAAAATCGGGTTGGGGCTATTTTCAAAAAACGCCTGCAGCCGCGCCTCGCTCTCAAGAAATTTCTGTCGCTGCACGCTGAGCTCATGTTCAACGCGCTTGCCGTCGGTAATGTCCTCGACAACACCTAGCCAAAATGGCGCAACACCTTGCATTCCTGGAACTAGTGCAACGTGTTGCCGTACCCAAAGCAAAGTGCCGTCTTTGCGGCGGTAGCGCTTCTCGAGTTCGAAGTGTCGTCGTTTGCCGCCTACGAGCTCGCGGACCAACAACAGATTAGCTTCACGGTCACCCTCGAACGTGACTTCATCGAAGGTTAATCGGTAGAGATCGGCCTCGGTATAGCCCAACATTCTGCGGAACGCAGCATTGCTAGAGAAATAGCGACCATTAAAGTCCGCCATGACGATTCCGATCGCCGCGTTCTCGAAGGCAGTTCGCCATCTTTGATCGGCTTGCGGTTGCGCTTGCTTTTTACACGCGGAAAGGAGATGCGGTTCGCGTTGCTCTGTCGCGGTCATTGTAAGAGCTAGAAACCTAAGGCAAAGCAGGCGGGGTTGATCCACGCGAGCCGGCAATAATGCTCCTACAGCTCTGCAAACAATCTCTCGCCCATCCCTGGGAAGGACCGTCAGCGTGGTCCGCTTGTCCGAGGCCTGTTTGGAATTGCGCAGCCAGCCGCGAATGTATCCCGCCAGCTTCTCGGGATCCTCACGAACGAGCTTACGAAGGGGTTTCCCGATGATTCTCGCCGATGATAACCGCAGCAACTGCGACGCACTCCGATTAGAAGCGACAACCGTTCCGGTGCGGTCGATTAAAAGCGTCGGCTCGGGAAACGCATCAATTTTGCTGGAAAGATCAGGTGAGCCCATGTGGGCAGCAGCCTTCTCGTGCGTCGAACGGACCCACGCTCGTTCTGAGTTCAGTCGTCTAAGATTATGAATGCCCGCTTCAGGCTTTCGGGCCCGACACGTCGGAACTTGATGATGATCTTTATCGATATGAGGTTGCCGAACTCGTGCCGGAAAGTTGCAGCGAGAAGCGTGTCAGCTCTGATGGCGTGTGATGACGTGAAATTCCGCGATATTGCCCGGTGTCATTCTCGGACCAATTCTAGACTCGTTTTCCCTTTTCTATTGAGGATGCGTTGCATCGGTCCCTTGAGCGCGGAGCGAGCCCTGGCGAGCCGCGTTTTGACCGCCCCTTCTGTGAACTCCCAAAATTGCCGCCGTATCGCGAACGCTCTCTCCATAGATGTCGCGTAGCTGGAAAGTCGCACGCAAAGAAGGTGAAAGCCGTTCAGAGAATAGCCCCGCCTGCTCCGTCAGTTCATTTTGTTGAGTCACCTCTTCAGGGCTGGGCCGACGATCGCGAAGCGCTTTGTAAAATGGCTCGCAATCGTTATCTTGCGGTTGATCGTTGAAAGAGACATGCACCTGTCGCGGACGCCCACGCAATTTCATCCGAGCTGAATTGATTAGAATTGTCGTCACCCAAGTGGACATTTGAGCTTGTCTCTTGAACTGATCCAGATGGGTATATGCAGACAAAAAGGCATCCTGAACTGCGTCCTCAGCGTCCGCTCGGTTTTCAAGCTGCCGCCTCGCTATCCGATACAATGACCGCCAGCGGTCGACAAAAATGTTGGTCAATTCTTCGACTGCGCTCTGATGACTGCCTGATGAGGGTTCCGGTGCACGATCAAGATGCGTAACATTTGTCCCCATTGCTAAGCTCCTCATCAGTCGAACGCACGTCGTGTGCCACTCGTTGGCCATGAGCGTTCACGCCTTGACCGGACGCTTGCGCATCAGAGGACGAGAGAATTGCGGGTTCGAGGTGAGTGAAAACGCGATGGGAGAGGCGGATGAAGGATATCCATAAAGGCATCCCCGTCCTTCAGGACGTCGCTACCTAGGAATGTTCGCACGCCGCGAAAAGGTAACAGAGATGTACCCTGCGTTTTCTGACGTTCTTATGACACGGGTGTCGGCATCGTGAAAAAGGTCAGTGGGGGTTTCAAGATAGAGGGGCAGCGTACTTGGCGACCAGTTCACCCGTAATGACAAGAGCTCCGCAAGGCCGTCATGCCGCGTGCTTGGATCCCGGCAGTTCGACGTGTCCTCCGAACTGGTAACGCATCGCGGATACCAATCTGTCCTGGTAATCCGCTTCTCCCCGCGAACTGAAACGCTCATACAACGCCGTCGAAAGCACGGGGGCTGGCACCCCTTCATCCACATAGTGGATTCCTCGCAAAGCGAGCTCTCTTGCTCGTCTTATGTCGTCAACATAATACGAGTTACCGCCGTCGATGAGGGTGTCTCCGGGCTCCAGAAAATCCAGAAGTTCGACAGCCGTGCCGTCCACAGCACCGGCTGGGACCATCAACCAAACCGCCCGCGGAGGTTTCAGCTTTTCCACAACATCTCCAAGACTTGCCGCAGGTATGGCGTTCTCACGGGTAAGCTCGTCGATGGGCTGCCGAGATCGATCGAACACCACGCATTCGTGGCCTGCTCTAAGCAACCTGCGCACCATATTTGAACCCATTCTTCCAAGTCCGATCATAGCGATTTGCATGAGTGATCTCTCCAATATAGGAAGGCGCTTGTCTTGTGCCGCTTCATTCGTTGCTGACGGACGTCTCTGTTCGCCAGACAAGTTCAATGAATGTTCGTGTTGGCTTGAATACAAGACATACTCGATGCCGCCGCACATCGTTTTCCCGCTAGACGAAGCCAGCACGAGACTTACCAACACATGGGCGAATGTCAGATTGGGCGAAGAGCTGCGCCTTCATCGCAGTCCGAGGTACGACGGCAAGAGTGGCTCAATTGGTCATGTCAACATAACAACACTGAGACGTCCGCTTGACACTTAACCGCGCGAGTTGTTGATTACCCAGCTGAACGGGACTGAAGCAAAAAAGATTTCGCAAAAGTGCTATGCCACGGTATTGGTCGCTCAAATGCGAATACTAGAAGATATGAAACCAACACAACAACTTCATGATTTAGGCCAGAGCCTTTGGCTCGATAACATCACGCGGGATCTTTTGACGAGTGGGACGCTTGGAGCTTACATCCACGAGTTCTCCGTGACCGGCCTCACGTCGAACCCCACAATCTTCGAGCATGCCATCAGAAACAGTACCGCCTATGACGGGTCAATCTGCGAAAATCTGGGCAGTGGAAAAGAAGTTGAGGCCATTCTCTTCGACCTAGTGCTCGAGGACATCACCAAGGCTGCCGACTTGTTCCGGCCAACCCACGATCAGACGAACGGAATTGACGGGTGGGTCTCGCTCGAAGTCTCACCTCTGCTGGCCCATGACGCCGCGGCTACTGTAAAGGCGGCCAAGGACTTGTTTTTGCGCGCAGGTCGACCGAACGTCTTCATCAAAATCCCCGGAACCAAAGAAGGCGTACTCGCGATCGAGGAGGCGATTTTTGCCGGTGTTCCCGTGAACGTGACTCTCTTGTTTTCAACGGAACAGTATCTAAGCGCAGCCGAAGCATACCTGCGGGGGGTAGAACGGCGGATTGACACCGGCCTGAATCCGTACGTTCCCTCCGTGGCATCGGTTTTCATCAGCCGGTGGGATGTCGCTGTTATGGATATGGTCCCTGATTTTCGTAGTCAGATGGGCATTGCGATTGCGAAGGGAATCTACTCTGCCTATCACTATCTCGTAAGTTCCGAGCGCTCGCGTCGTTTGTACAATTTCGGAGGTCGAGCCCAACGCCTGCTTTGGGCCAGCACTGGCGCAAAAGACCCTGCCGCATCCGACATCCTGTATGTCAAAGCCCTGGCAGCTCCCTTCACGGTAAATACCATGCCCGAGAAAACCCTGAAGGCTTTTGCTGATCATGGAGAAATCGATACCACTCTCGCTACAGATGCTGGCTCTGCCGAAGTGACACTCAAACATTTTGCCGAGAGTGGCGTGAATGTCGATCGATTGGCCACTCAGCTTCAAGGCGATGGCGCGAAGTCGTTTGTAAAGTCATGGAAGAATCTGATGGACGTCATTTCGTCGAAATCCAGCGAATTACAGAAGGCGCGCTAGCTGAGGGCGAGGACCTCCCTGGCTTACACTCGTTGCTAGTCGGGGTCCAGATATTCGCCCGGTACATCGTCTTCAGGAACCTCATGAGTGATTACCTCTGACACACTCGGATCACTCGCATTTTCGACTCCGTAGATGACGTTGGCTTCGAACGCATTGCCCTCCTCTGCCAACTCCTCCACACTTTCGAAGTCCGCAATTGGGGTATCCGAAATCTGTTGCGTAGCTCCGCCTTGTCCAGCGGAGTCAGGCCCCGTTTCCATGTGTCTTTTTCGATCACGCTTCGTCATCTTTTTTATCCCTCGCGCAAGCCTTGTGCGCCGTGATTTTCTTGCGGCACGCGACAAGAGAGACCTGCACGACGAAGGCCACCTTCGTCGACCGAGAATGGATGGGAGTGACCGTCGCCCGCTGCAGGCGGACTCTCTTCAATCTCCGATCTGAGATGGGGCAAACGCTCAAGGCGCGCTCGCGCCCAGGTTCAGCCGATTGAGTCGAGGCGATTCCAGGGTTGCGCTACGAAGTTCCTCAGTAGGGCATGACGTGTCCGTCAACATAGCGTCACGAACTGACGTTACGTTGGCTGCGGTTGTATTCCTCGGGCACCTGACAATATGCACGTGTGACCTGCTTCAACTGACTCTACCCTCTTGTTCGCTCTGAGTTCAGTTCGAAACTGCGTGTGGCAATGTTCGTGCATTCTTCAGCGATCGAAGCAACCGGCTCGGAGAGACTCGCTTCAGCCGAAGCCGCAATTGCAGTACGAGCATTAAACCAGGAGGAAGAATATGACTCGCCGCCTACCACAGATCATGATCGCTCTTGTGATCTTGACACCTCTCGCCCCTCTGCATTCGCAAAGTGCCTCTCAGCATTCGCAAAGTAAGGATGCGTTTAACGGCTTCGATCTCGTCGATAAGGCGGGGAATATTCGCAAACCGACGGATGTTCGAGATACCTATCAGTTTCTCGGAACCTATACTCCGACCGGACCTAATGGTGACACTGAAATGCACGTCACGTACGCATCTCCGGGTGCGGCTCAGTATTACCGAAAAAACGGCAAGTTCGCCGATGGAACTGTACTCGTTAAAGAGACATTCGCAACCGATCACGCCCAATTTACGACCGGGGACGCGCATTGGGCAACGAACACCATCGTCTGGTTCGTGATGATCAAGGACTCCAAGCATCGCTTCCCGAACAACCCGCTGTGGGGTGATGGCTGGGGCTGGGCACTCTTCAAAGCCGACGCGCCCGATAAGCAAGTCGCAACCAGCTACAAAAAAAATTGCCTGGGCTGCCATGTCCCAGCGCAGTCAACCGACTGGCTGTATGTAAAGGGCTACCCAGTCCTCAAATCCAAGTAAACAGGAACGCTTCAGAGAAGTGGAGAGCCCGTCACAAGGAGATTTGAAATGCAGAAGTATTTGTTGTGGATATACATCTTCACAGTTGGGCTGTTCATCGCAGGCGCTTTCATGGTGCCCGCGAAACCGGTTGCTGCCCAGGCTAAGAACGCCAGTAGTAAGCAGTCGAGCGTGGTCTTTAACGCTGATGGCACCGTGAATGTACCAGATCCCCACGTTTACCGCAGGTGGGTCTTTGTCGGCGCTCCCCTGACTCCCGAGGCCCTCAATAATGGCAAGTTCAACTGCGACGAGCCCGGCGGTTGTACCAAATCGAACTTCCCCGAGTATCACCATGTCTATATCGAACAGAAAAATGTCGATGCATATCTGAAAACAGGCGAATTTCCGGAAGGAACGGTCATTGTAAAGGAACTCACCCGGGTTCTTGACCCAAAGTTCCCAGATGGTTCTCGGAAGGAACCTTCCGGACGTGGATACTTCAACGGCGCCTTCAACGGCATCGACATGTCTGTCAAAGACAGTAAGCGGTTCGCAAAGACGAACGGCTGGGGCTTCTTCACATTTGGGCATCATCCGTTGCCATATAACAAGACCTCCGCGGAAAGGCCTGCGACTGAGTGTGCGGGGTGCCACCTCGCCAATGTCGCGGACACAGACATGACTTGGATTCAGTTCTACCCATTGCTTCTGGATAAGGATCCAAAGTAAGTGCGAAGAGTTGTGCTTCCATCGCTGAGGCGCCCACTGAAGGGACAAGTGAAATTGAACACGCGATCACGAGTGGCCTGGATGGTCGTTGTGCTCGTGGTGATGTTGACCGTGATAGCGCTGATGCGGTTTGACTTGGCGGCGCTGCCCGAACCGGGGCCGGTAGAAACGCGGTTGGCTAATTTGTCCAAACGTTATTTCGTTTACCGCTCCAGCCGGCAGGGAATTCCGCCACGCCCCATGGATACGAAAGCGAGCGTTGTAAGCGGTAGTACGCAGTACGGACTCGATTGCGACGTATGTCACGCCGCGGACGGCCGCTCACAACAACCACCGGGACAGCTAATGTACCCACGCGCAACCGACCTCACAAGCAAGCAAGTGCAGAGCTACTCAGACCAGGAGTTGTTTTGGATCATCCAGAATGGAATCCGCTACACCGGAATGCCGGGTTTCCGTGACGTGGAAAGCCCAGATCATATTTGGGATGTTGTGAACTATGTCCGGACTCTGCCGGCTCAGTCGAAAGAAGGTGATGAAACGAAATAGAGAAGACGTGGGTACGCGGGGTGAACGGAGCCCCGTGACATAAAATCGGCCACTTTAAAACGAATAACCTGAAATTGGAGAATCTGAATGCCTGAAAACAAAATTGAGGAAGTAGATATTTTGAACTTTGCTCTTAACTTGGAATACCTTGAGGCAGAGTTTTATACGTACGCAACCACCGGTAAGTCGATTACGACCTTTGGCGTTGGGGCGAGAGGCGGCGCGAACGGCGACAATCCAGCAAACGGTGGCACCACAAAGGGAGGCGCCAAGGTCAGCTTCTCCAAGGAAGAATCCATCCTTCACGATATCGCAGCGCAAATCGCCGCCGATGAACGCGCCCATGTAGTGTTGCTTCGGGGCGCGCTCGGCTCATCGGCGGTTGCGATGCCCAACATTGACCTAAGTGCGCTTGGTTTCGGCTTCGCGAACCAAAGCGATTTTCTCCGAGCGGCCCGCATTCTCGAGGACATCGGCGTGACCGCATACTCTGGAGCCGCCGGTATGCTCAGGACGCCCGGCATCATTACGGCGGCGGCCGGCCTTCTAGGCGCGGAGGCGGAACATGCTGCGGCGATACGGACGCACATTGCACGTTTGAAGATAGAGACAACAGCGATGGATGGTGTAGACCTGGCGCCTCCGCCAAGCGGCGACGCAAGACAGGTTCTCTCAATCAAATTGAGCGATGGGTTGATCGCGAGCAGGACAGCTGGCGAGGTGCTCTATCTTGCGTTCGGAGGGAAAGCGGGAGCCAAACAGGGCGGCTTCTTCCCGACTGGTCTCAACGGCACCATCGTCTCAAGCACCCAAGCAGCGGCAGCGGAGAAGGTTGCCGCTTAGCAGATCATTCACCAGTGGCGTTCAACGAACGCCAGAATCGCAGTCAACACCCGCGCGTTGGCCGGTATTCTCTTCACTCCCAGAATCCGGCCTGCGCGCACAACTCCCATCGGCGGTTCCCGACCGAAGCTGGTTGGTGAAAGCAAAAGGAGAACATATGCCGCAAGTTTCCTTCTCGGCGGATATCAAACCGTTGTTTCGCGCCATTGACATTGCACACATGAAACCGTTCGGCGTGGAACTCGACGATTACGCTTACATGTCGAATCCGGACAACGCAAACAGAGTGTTTGCGACGCTCTCGCCGCACGATGGCGAGCCTCCCACCATGCCTCCGGGTGGGCCGTATTGGACAGCGGCCCAACTCGGATTGTTCATGCAGTGGCAGAGCGACGGATACAAGGCGTGATCTTCGCGATTGGCCCTGTCGGAATTCATCAAAAAACGCTGGTTTGGGAGGCGGCGTGAAGAACTGGTGGTCAATATTCACGATGCGTGCGTCCGCAGCCGAATATCGGAGCTTGGATCTTCGTGCGCACGAGATTCTTCGTGATGTTCCGCTATATGACGTGTCATCCATCGATCTTCCTGGGAGTGACCGGAGGCGGACCATTGCGGACATTCGTATGCTCGAATCATCGACCCCTCCGAGCCATATCGCGACGTTCCTTTACGGCCTTCGCTATTTGTTGGGGCGTTTATTCGGTTGGGATCGAGAGCCGATCCGACCCGAGGATTCATTTCTGGGACGCTTGTCGCAAAGCGACCGATGCGCCTCCGAAATAACGCCTGGTACTCAGGATGGGCCCTTTTGGATCGTCTTGTACCAATTTCCAGAAGAAGCGCTTCGCGAAACACGCAACAAGACCGTCCACGGTTTCATCTGCACCGCCTTGGTGAGAAGCCCGAACGGGTACATTTTGTATTGGGGGGTCTACGTGCGCCGCGCGTCCTGGCTTACACGACCGTATCTCATCGCGATCGAACCATTTCGTCGCGTCCTGTATCCAGTAATGCTTCGCCGCGTCCGTCGCGCATGGATTGCCGCTGACACGCGCATGAAGAGAAACGATACCGCTGTCTGATGGGTGTCGAGCCGACGCCTCGGTGTCGCTCGGTCGACAAGCCACGTATAGATTGATCTCGTTCAGATATCAAACTCCACGATACGGATTCCTTTTCAGTGAACAAGCACGTTGTCTGTTTTTTGGCAGCCCTATTGCAACAGAAAACTGCGCATTCAGGATTCGAGATTTGGATGAACACCAACCGACGAGCAGACAACCACCTGAACCTTGGAAGACAAAATTCGTGAGAGAGCAGGAGAGTTATGAGTACAGTAGCCCGAACCTCGACACCCACCACCACCTGGAACATTGATCCGATTCACTCCGTAATTGAATTCAAAGTCCGGCACATGATGATCTCGACCGTTCGCGGTCAATTCACCGGGGTTTCAGGAGTGGTCATTCTCGATAACGTGGATGTGACCCAGTCGCAAGTGAACGTCACGATCGAGGCAGCATCCCTCGATACCCGCGACGCCCAGCGCGATGCTCACCTGAAAAGCTCAGACTTCTTTGGTGTGGAGGAGTTTCCACATCTGACATTTCATTCCGAACGTATTGAGCGCGCTGGATCGGGAGTGCTCAACGTTTTTGGGGATCTGACGATTCGAGCGATATCGCTGCCGGTCGTTCTGATGATTACAGGACCGACGGATCCCGTACGAGATTTATCAGGGAACACTCGCATCGGGATCTCGGGAGCCACCAGGATCAATCGCAAAGACTTTGGGCTGAACTGGAATGCGGCGTTGGACACAGGCGGAGTGCTTGTGGGTGAAGAGGTCACCATTGCTCTCGACATCGAGTTGATCTTGGCGTCTTCATAGGGCGAGTGCTCGCCGACTTCTCGTCGGCAAAAGCCGCGTGATCTCACGGCTTGATGTTGCACTCTTTGGTGAATTGCGGTTCGCACTGGAAATGGGGAGCGAAGACCAACGCGGTTTCGCAGGTACATGATTCTGTATGGAGACGATTGGAAAAGTGCTTTGGCATTCGTTATCGGGTTGGCTGCTGTCCGCAAAGCGAGTCACTCAGTGGGCTTTGGTCTGCTCTTCGGCTGCTCTGAGCAAGAAGAGTCGACATAAGGGTTGGCGGAACGATTCTTCAAACTCAACGCACCGGCGCTGAAGGACTGTCACCGCGTTTGCGAATAACGTTGGCGACAACTGAAGAAAGAATCGTGGATGTCTCGTTCGACTTGCGAGAACGGACAGTAGTCTCGACAACTGGCGAGAAATCGCCATACCGCTATGAAGCGGCGGCTGCGAAGAGTTTACGAGCTGTCGGATGTAGGCAATTCCGCCACAGAAATTTCCTCACGGATCAACGAATTTCATCGGAGCCCGATATACTGCCGGCAAACGGTTCGATACCAATTGGTTAGAAACACGAAAATTCAATCAATTTCAAGAATGCCCGTTCCCTGGTTCGGGACCAGGTTCTCGACCCTTTAGGTGCCCTCGAAAGATCCCAAAAATCAAAACCCATGAACTGAGCATTGCCGCAGATGGTCTGAGATTGGGGCGCGAACTTTCTCCCTGTTCCGGTTGCAATTTTCCCTGTTCCGATTGCGATAGGATTGCTCCAAATTCTCCCTTGAAGGCTCTCTGGTGCGGGTTTAGCTAGCATTTATGGTCGAGGAAACCGCGAGTTTCCCTGTTAATTTCCCTGAAAGCAGGGAGAGCAGTTCGCATGAGACTGCTTCCTCCGCCAGTTAAAAACCCGCGTAAATCGCGGGTTTCGTATTTTAGGCGAACGAACAGCAGATCCTTCGTCGCTGCGCTCCTCTGGATGACAAGAGAGAGCCAGAGAGGGGTGAGCAGCATTGTGGGCTGGCCGCGCGGCGTATGAGTACTAAACGCCTTTCGCCTTTTTCACTTCCTCAATCAGCGGCGGGACGATATCGAACAGATTGCCGACGACCGCGACGTCCGCGATCTCGAAGATTGGGGCTTCGCTATCTTTGTTGATGGCGATGATGGAGCGCGAGCCCTTCATGCCGACGAGGTGCTGAATGGCACCGCTGATGCCGAGTGCGAGGTAGAGCTTCGGGGCGACGGTCTGGCCGGAGCTTCCGATCTGGCGGTCCATGGGGAGCCAGCCAGCGTCGCAGATGGGGCGGGACGCTGCGATTTCGCCGCCGAGGGCGTCGGCTAACTGCTTGGCGAGTTCGATGTTTTTCTGTTCCTTGATGCCGCGGCCAACGCTGACGATGATGTCGGCCTGCGTGAGATCGACTGCCTGCTTCGCTTCTTTGAAGACTTCCTCGGGTTTGTTGCGAACGTCAGCAACTTCCGCCGAAACATTTTCGATCGGCGCAGCGGCTCCGGACTCGATCTTGTCGGCGCGGAACGCACCGGCCTGAAACGTTGCGAAGTGCGGGCCAGGACCGGTGAAGGCGACATCGGCGGCAAACTTACCCTGGAACATCTGGCGGGTGAACAGAACGCGATCTCCATCTTTGCGATAACCGGTGGCGTCGCTGATGAGGGTGCTGTTCATTGCGGTCGCGAGCTTCGGCGCGAAGTCGCGGACCTGGTAGGTATGCGGCATCAGGACGAGCTTGGGCTGCTTGGACTGGATGAAGGCTTTCAGCGCGCTGGCGAAGCCGTCGGGCGTATAGGCTTTGAGTTTCTCGCCTTCGATTGCGTAGACCTTTGCGACTTTTTTCGTCGCGATGTCTGGAGCAATGGCTGCCGCGTTTTCGCCTACCACTGCGGCTTCCAGAGCCCAGCCGGTTTCTGCCGCAAGCTGCTGTGCTCCTGCCAGCGTTTCGTACGAAACCGGGTTCAACTTACCCTGCCTCTGCTCTACCACTACCAGGATCGTGTCAGCCATAAGCCCTCAGTTGCCTTCCATTCAGTGCTATTGATTTCGCTTCGCACGATTGCCGGCCCAGATCAATCCGAGTCCGACCAGCGCATCCATTCCAAGTCCGATCGCTACGAGCCACGCGCCTCGACCGAGCCGGTTCCACATCCACAACACGTGAAAACTCAGCATCACCAGCGCGAGGAGCAGCAACGTCCATCCGAGCGAACGAAGGAGCCGAGGGCGGAACACGAGCGGCACCTTTGTATCCGTGCCTGCTTCCCATCGCGTCTCCGCCATCAGTTCGTTGCCCTTCGGATCCGATACCCGACAACATTGCAACCAATGCCGCCCGCGACGAGGCAAATCGCGACGACGTCAATCACGCTTCGCCCAATCGCGTTCGCTGCCGGATGGAAGAAGATCCATGCCAGCGAAAACAGCAGCATCAACCAGCCCAACACCATCAACGTACCGCCCAATTCCTGACGACTCGGGTCCGCCATCGCGGCCTCCTTACATCGCTCGGTTTGACGGTATGTTTTTGCTAGCGGGGGGGACACGGTGTCTGAAAAACGTGCCAATCGCTACGAGCGCCAAACCGAGGAATCCGAAGACTCCATTCCAAATAAGCCACATGCTGGTGCCTTCGCGGATGTCCTGGAATACGAAGATTCCGCCAATTCCGCACATGCCCAGCAATACCCAACCGATCATCAACAGGTCCGAACCGAGCTGACGGTTCTCCTGAAACTTGGTTTCATGCGCTACATCAAAGCCCAAGTACGGCATCGAGTACCTCCACAGAATGAGATGCCTTTCCGGTTCGGCCCAGATTCCTTATTACAAAACGCGAATTTCGTTCTTCAGCTTGTCCACCAGCTTTTTCGCGATTTCGGCCGGCGATCCTTCGATCTTTTCGGTCTGTTTCGTTTTCTGGGGAATATAAAGTTTTTCGATCTTCTGCAGGTTCTGGCCGAGTGCGCTCTCGACCTCGGCGTACGAAACTTTCCTCAGCGGCTTGTTCTTCGCCTGCTTGATGCCGATCAGCGTCGCATAACGCAGCTTGTTAATGCCCGACTGGATGGTCAGCACCGCGGGAAGCGGCATGTCCACATACTGGAAGTATCCGCTTTCCAGTTCGCGTTTCACACGAATACCGGCATCTTTCTTCTCGATGTGCATGATGATCGTGGCATGGGGCGCGCCCAAAAGTTCCGCGAGGATCACGCCAGTCTGCGCGTAGCCATAGTCGTCGGATTGCAGGCCAGTAAAGACAAGGTCAAAATTCTCGTCCTTGACTGCTGCGGAGATCGCACGCGCGGTGTTGTAGGCGTCGAGGCCGACAAATTTGTCGTCTTCGAGGTGAATGGCGCGGTCCGCACCCTTGGCCAGCGCTTCGCGCAGCACCTGCTGGGCACGCGCCGGACCGGAGGTGATTACGACAACTTCGCCGCCGTTTTTCTCCTTTTGACGAAGTGCCTCTTCGAGCGCGTAAGCATCTGGCTCGTTGACTTCGTACGAAACATCTTCACGGATCCAGGTACCCGACTCATTGAGCTTCAGCGGGGCATCTTTCTGCGGTACCTGCTTCATGCAGACCAGGATTTTCACCCAACACCTCGATCGATTCTGTTGTACGGATGACTTGAGAAATTATCCGGCGAACACAAGGACTCGGACAGCGCCGATGTCGAAAACTTGTCAGTATAAATTGTTTTTGGGAATGGACAAAACCGGGAAAGCGAAAGGGCAGCGCTGTGCGCACTGCCCTTGCTTCTAACAGGTCTGTTTTTGGGACGATCGTTACTTAGGTTGCGGAGTCGAGACAGTCGCGCTGCCCGAGCCGGCGGCGTTCGTCGAAGTGCTTGCCGATCCGGGTTGAACGGACGTGCTGTTGCTCGCGGCACCATTGGTATTCACGCTGCTGGAGGCCGCATTCATCGCGCCCGCACCGCTGCCGCTGGTGTTCACTGCCGCACCACTCTTCGACGCGCTCGCATTGCTGTTCGAGCTCGAATTTAAGTTGGCATTCGGCGTAGATACGCTGGCTCCATTGGCTGTGCCGGTTGCCGCCGATCCGCTGGCCTGTGCAGCGGCATTCGCGCCGGAATTCACATTTGCGCTGGCGGAGTTCGCGGCATTGCCAGTCTGTTGAGCGGCCGCGTTGACATCGCTACCGGCTTTCGCCTGGGTACGATCCGCGGCGTTATCCACGCGCTGCGCGGTTTCTTTTGTCTCCTGCTTTGCGGTGTTTGCGGTTGCGTCGGCCTTCGCGTCGGTTTCGGCTGCGGCATGCTTCGCCTTCTTGTTGGCCTTCTGCGCCGCATGGTCCGTGGTATTCATCGTGCCGCGAGCTGTGGATCCGAGGTCGTCGTTCATACCGCCGGCGCCACGCAGAGATCCATTCGCGGATCCGCCCACTGAGCCAGCCGTGTTGAGCGTGCTGCCGCCGACTTGTCCAACGGCGCCACCATGTGCGCCACCGCCGAGACCGAGTTGTGCATTTGCGAACGTTCCCAAAGCCAGGGCCGAAGCTAACGAAAGCGATACTTTCCAAGTTCGATTCATTTCCATCCTCCGATAATTTGGCTGGCTCCGAGCGTTGGGGGAGAATCCTGAGCCATCCTGCAACTGCTCAGGAATTGTGCAAACCGCGTGCCAGACAGGCTCGCGACGCAAACCGGAGGGAAATGAGTTACTTGGAGGCGTAATGTGGGTGCAGTAACCCCTATAGTGTTACGAAAAATCTGCTCGCATTGAGAGATTTCGTGGAGGCCGAGTGGCCATTGGTACGTCAGTCGAGAAAGGCCACCGACTGCACGCCCGACACCTCAAAACGCTTGCGGCAACGCATGTTTTTGCAAGCCAGCAGGTCGTCCCGTCGCACCATATAGGACTTGGCTTTCGCGAACTTTGCGCGATCGCGATCGTCGGCGCGCCCGGGTAACGACTTCTTTTTCATGCGCACGAGCCACTGGACTTCGTATTCGCCCGACTGGTGGCAGTGCGGACAATTCAGCGTGTGAGTGCGTTTCTCTTGCCGCTCGTCGTAGAACTCGCGCTCTTCCATGTAAATCATGGTAGCGCAATCTGGTGTCACTTGTGGAATTTTGGATGGGGAACCAGCACTTTTTGGTGTTTGCACATCTCACGTTGTGTATGGGCGTGAGTACCTGCGTGCGCGCTCCGATTCCGGCCAAGCGCTTTGACGTGGTCGTAATCGGCGGCGGAATCGTCGGCGTGGCAATTGCGCGAACAACCGCTCTCGCAGGGAAGTCCACGCTTCTCCTCGAACAACACGATTTCGCGTCAGGCGCTACCTGCCGCGGTCCTCGTATAGTGGGTGACGTCTTTTCCGACCTTGAGCGCGGCGACTTTGCGATCGCGCGCGAGACGCTCCGTGAGCGCGATCGCTTGCTGGTTGAGCGCCCGCACCTGGTGCGGCCAATGACGGGAATCATTGCGCTCGGGGCTGAGAGCAGACGCAGCAAACTCGAGGTTCGGTTCGGGCTTTGGCTTCGTCGCCGACTCGGAAACGCCTCGCAATGGAGGCCGAATGACGCTGAAATCGATCTTGCGAAACAGGCCCTCGGCCCACAAAGGGCGGCGTCCGTTTTCGCGTTCGACGATGCTACGTGCGACTTCCCGGAGCGCTTAGTTGCGGAGTGGCTGCGAGAGGCCGTGGCCGCCGGCGCCATCGCTCGTAATTACTGCCGCGCTCTCGAGGTCGTGGTCAAGGATGGAACGGCTGTTGGTGTGAGGACACGCGACCTCTGCACCGATATGGAACAGGAGATCAATGCTGAGTGGGTCGTGAATGCCACCGGGCCCTTCGCCGAACAGTTTTGCAGCGACTCGCACATCGAAACGCCACGGACGATTGCACCACTTCGCGCGATCCATTTGGCTTTGCAGAGGTTTCCCGCCGCGCCGGAAGCCACCATCCATTTCGAAGGTGTGGACGGCAATGAAGTGATGCTGAGTCCGTGGAACGGCCAGCTGCTTTTGAGCGCCGTGCGGCCCAATAGCAACGCGTTGCCGTTTGCCGGGCCTTCCGAGGCAGAGCAGGATTATCTTCGTCTTTCTCTCAACTCGATTCTCCCCGGTGTCGAGATCCGGGTGAACACTGCCTTCGCGGCGCCTGTCGCGGCTTTCGGAGAGGGAGCCCTTGAATCTCCCGGCGAACGCAATCGCAGTCTGGTTCTAAACCACCCTGGAACAGGAAAATTCCTCACCGTAATCAGTGGCTCTCTCACGGCCTCGGCCTTCGCGGTCGCCGAATGTGGTCGCCAGCTTGGATTGCGGACGCGACCTGATTCCGAATGTGTGTATCTGCCGGGACGTGGAAATGGGATCGAGGCTACGCTTCAGCACTGGGCCCACGCGGTCGCTAGTTCCTCTCGCATACCCGAGCGCGTTGCGCGAAGCATTGCTGCATGGCATGGGCGAGGCGCTTTATGCATCGCTCGTCTCGCGGCCGGCAATGCAGAGCTGCGTACGACGCTGTGCCCGCACACCGACCACATCGTGGCCGAGGCCATTGACGCTGTACGGTACGAAGGCGCTCTGACACTCGCAGACATTCTTATGCGAAGGCTGCCGGTGGCGCTGTCATCGTGCTGGTCTGAGGAATGTACCCGCACTGCCGCCCAGCGGATCGGAAAATGGATGAACTGGAGCGCCGCTCAGAACGATCTCCAAGTGGAATGCGTGGAAGCGGAGCGCGCTGCCTTTCTCGTGAAACCGGGGCCCTTGCGCGATCTGAGCGACCAGTTGGCCGCATAGGAAATGCCGCCCGCAGGCGGCATCGATGCGGTTAACGGCGACAGCTACTTGGCTTGTTTCAGCCGACGATTCACTTCCGTCCAGTTCACCACGTTCCACCATTCCTTCAGGTAATCTGCGCGGCGGTTCTGGTACTTCAAATAATAGGCGTGCTCCCAGACGTCGTTGCCGAGGATCGGGAACTGTCCCTGAGAGATCGGATTGTCCTGGTTCGGTGAGCTGGTGACCGCCAACTTGCCGTCGGCTCCCTTCACAAGCCACGCCCAACCGCTGCCGAACTGCTTCACGCCGGCTTCGTTGAACTTTTCTTTGAGTGTCGCGAAGCTGCCGAACGTGGAGTTGATCGCGTCGGCAATCTCGCCGGTCGGCTCGCCGCCCGCGTTCGGGCCCATGATCGCCCAGAACATCGAGTGGTTCACATGTCCGCCGCCATTGTTACGGACCGCTGTCCGAATGGCTTCAGGAACGGAATTAAGGTCCTTCAACAGATCTTCCGCGCTCTTGCTTTGCAGTTCAGGCGCCTTTTCCAGCGCGGCGTTCAAATTCGTTACATACGCCAGGTGATGTTTGTCATGGTGCAAATGCATCGTCTGCGTGTCGATCGTGGGCTCCAGCGCCGAATAGTCATACGGCAACGGTGGGACTTCGTGGGCCATGCAAATCCTCCAGTCACGTTGATGCAATACAAGTTGTTTGGGTTCAGAATCGTGAGCTGAAACCGCCGGGTTTCGTACTCCTCACGGATAGAAGAGTTCCTGTTTTTTGCCGATCCTCAGTCGAACCGCCATTATAGCGAATCGTGTACTTAACACCGAAGTGACCCTGTACCTATGCCAAGTCACGCCCGGCCACATGAATTAATGGAATTAAGACTTCGGTGCGATTGTCTTTTCACACAGGCATGTTAGCTTGAGGTTTATGGTTTGCCCTCGATGCAAGAGCGGTAGCGCCCATCGATCTCCACACCGGGGTTTAGGCGAATGGTTGATTACTCGTTTAATGATCCGGCGGTTTGTGCGCTGCGACGATTGCGCGCGGCGCTACCTCGTTCCGCGTCGCGAAGTGGAAAAGCGAACCATGCTTCCGGCTGCGTAAGGCGAAGCCCCGGCTTCGGCTCTCCTCAGTCTGACGATCCAAACGAATAGCCGATTGATACGCCATAACGCTGGGATTGCCCGCTGTTGAATTCCCAGTTGTTATGCACAAAGTAAGCGTGTGCCTCGGGCCTCACGAAGACACGGTGCCACACGTAAAAGCGAATCCCACCACCGACGTGCCCAAGAAAATGATTGCTGCTGCTGTAGTCGGAACAGCCGTAGAAGGTGCATTGGTAATATGCGTTGTAGAACCGGCTACTCTGGCCGCCGATTCCTCCCAACAACTCCAATTCCACATGCTTCCCGAGATAAGGCGCGTACATGGCGTTGAAGTCGTACAGGATGGGACGAAATGGCTGATAACCGCCGTACACGTTGTCGCTCGCGCGCCAAGTGACCTCTCCCTGAATTCCCAGATGGTTCTTCCAGAGGTAGTTCGCACTCACGGCGGGAAAGGCTCCGCCACCGATCGATTGCGGCGTAAAGCTGGTTGACGTCAAAGTCGTGTTGGATGGTGCGACGAGAGTGAATACGCCGAACCCGGCATCAAGCTGTTGAGCGTGCATCAGGTGAGGAACTGAGAAAAAGGCGAGGAGGACGAGCAACCACAAGCTCTTTCGCATTCGAACTCTCCAAATCGTCGCAATCTGGGCTGTAGGCTGGAGGCCAGCCACGCTTTGCTACAACACGATTAGACGGAAGAAGTTTTCGTTTCGTGTCCTGACCGGCAAGAGAAAAGGCCCGGTATTCAGGCCTTTTCTGTCAAGAATTGCAAAGTGTTTGCGCGACGTAGATCATTTCACCGTGTACGTCAGGCCCGTGGTGAACTGGAGCGAGTTCTTCTTGAACGCCGGCGGCGGGTTATTGATATATCCATCGAGCAAATTGATCGACAGGCTGAAGCGCTTTGAAAATGGGGCTGCAAGACCGATGGTGCCTTGGGCGGAATATGCGGTGGTATTGTTCCAGGCAGCGTCATACAGAACGCCTTCCGTGAAGACCATTCCGTGCGCCAGCTTTCGTATGTAGCTCTCGACAAACTCGGATCCAATCAAATTCTGGTTGCTCGATGCAACGTCGAACTGCTGCTTCTCGTAATGCAGGTCGCCTTTGAAATCCAACTCGTGGATCTTTGTCTTGAGCACGGTGAATCCCAGACCGCCACCGTACAACTGCTGCAAATCAAGACCCTGCGAGAAATTGTGGTCGAAGGAGGCGTGGCCTAGCGCATAGAAACGCTCGCTGAAGTACTCGTCCTGTTCGCCATCGGCGTGGTAGATGCTCGTTTTCACATCCGGCGTTCCGGCTTGCGTCACCTTGCCGTAGACGTTGGTGAAGTCAATCAGCGTTCGCGATCTCGTTGTCATCCACTCGGCAGTTGGGCTGCGTCGCTGGAAGGTGAACGAACTGGTGAAGTTCGTGTTGTCCTGAGTAGCTCTCACCAGCGAAACTCCCGCGGTGATCGCGCCGACCCACCCGGTCAGGAAGCCGTTATGGTGCATTTGCTTCTCGAATGTGGGCTGATCGACCACGAACGCAGCATCGCCAGTCGGTACCGTCGTGCTGGCAACCGAGAGCTTGTTGTCGCTGACTGCGATCGTGCCCTCGGAAGTGCCTTCGCCGTGTTTTCCGATCTTCGCGCCCTTGGGTACAACCGCGAACGGCTTCGTCGTCTTTAGGTCTTTGACCTTGTCCCAGTCGAACGACACATCTCCCACCATGTCACTGTGGAAGAAGACTTTTCCGTCAGTCACTTTTACTAACTGACCCGACATCGACTCCCCGTTGACAAAGGTCACCATATCCGGATCTGCGGCGAACAATGGAAGAGTGAGCAGAACGAAACCGAGCAGCGCGAGCGAGGACTGCAACCGTGAGCACGTCATGCGGAAAAGGTTAGCGCAAGCGGTTTGAGTTACGCTATTGAACTAGTATGGTGAATTAGTACAAGCCTCGCATTTTTACCAGTTGTAAAATCGGCGGCCTCGTTTTGAGTATCCTCATAAACGCCCAGAAAATCGCAAAGGTTTTTGGTGCGACCACCCTATTTCGCGACGTCTCGCTCACCATCTCCGAGGGTGATCGCATTGGCCTGATCGGCCCCAACGGCTCCGGAAAATCCACGCTTTTGAAAGTCCTTGCCGGAGAAATGGAATCCGACGATGGGAACGTCACGAGACGGAAGCGTCTCCGGGTCAGCTATGTTGCCCAGGATTCTGAATTCGACTATGGACGCACTATCCGCCAAGTCATCACCGAGTCGATGCAGGGAGCGCAAGTCCCGGAAGCAGACCGCGAAGGGCGCCTTGCGGAAACCTTAGGCCGTGTCGGCTTCCAGGATTTCAATGCCGAGGCGGCAGCTCTTTCCGGTGGTTGGCGTAAGCGCCTGGCAATCGCCGAGGCGCTCGTGCAACAGCCCGACCTGCTCTTCCTCGACGAACCGACCAATCACCTTGATCTCGCGGGGATCGAGTGGCTGGAGGATTTTGTTCGCTACGCCCAATTGGCCTGCGTCATCGTCAGCCACGATCGCTACTTCCTCGAAAACGTCGCGAGCCGCACTGCCGAATTAAACCGTGTCTATGAGAACGGCCTGTTGCTGGTGGAAGGCAATTACAGCGAGTTCCTGGTTAAGAAAGAGGAGTTCCTCGAAGCACAAACTAAGCGCCAGGAATCATTGGAAAACCGCGTCAAGACTGAAATCGAATGGTTGCGTCGCGGACCAAAAGCACGGACTACGAAGTCGAAAGCCCGCACTAACAAAGCCAACGAACTGATCGGGGAACTAGCCGACCTGAACGCCCGCACCCGGAGTGCCACCGCGGATATCGACTTCTCCGCCACGGAACGCAGGACGAAGCGACTGATCGAAATGGAGCAGGTGACGTTCCAGTATGGCGAGCGCACGCTGTTCCGTGACCTCGATTTCCTGATAACGGCCGGCACGCGTGTTGGACTCGTTGGCCCCAACGGGAGCGGCAAGACCACCATCCTCCGCTTATTGAACGACGAACTTCAGCCTGTTTCCGGGGAGATCAAGCGGGCGAATGCCCTGCGCATTGTGTACTTCGATCAGAACCGGCAGCTCGACCCAGACATCACGCTTCGTCGGGCGCTCGCGCCGGAAGGCGACTCTGTGGTTTACCAGGACCGTTTGATCCACGTCGCATCCTGGGCCGCTCGTTTCCTGTTCGATGGACAGCAATTGAACCAGCCGGTCGGAAGCCTTTCGGGCGGTGAACGCGCGCGGGTTCTGATCGCGAAGCTGATGCTTCAGCCGGCCGACGTTCTTCTCCTCGACGAACCAACCAACGATCTCGACATTCCCACGCTTGAGATCCTCGAAGAGAGCCTCCTGGAGTTTCGCGGTGCTCTCGTTCTTGTAACTCACGACCGCTACATGCTCGATCGCGTGTCAACGGTGGTGCTCGGTCTTGATGGATTTGGACAAGTCGAGCGCTTCGCCGACTACTCGCAATGGGATGAGTGGCAGCGCGACAAGACCGAGGCATCAAAAGTCCAACCCGCCGCTACGAAACGAGAGACGGCCGCTCCGCCGCCTCAGAAAAAGAAACTGTCGTATATGGAAGCTCGCGAATATTCCACGATCGAACAACGCATCCACGAAGCCGAGCAGCGCCTCAAAGATGCACAGAGTGCGTACGAAGACCCCACCATTTCGACGAACGCAGAGCGCCTAATCACGGTTCAAGCTGAAGTCGAAGCCGCGCAAGGGGAGGTGGATGCTCTCATCGTCCGCTGGACAGAACTGGAAGAGAAACAGGGCTAAACGCTCGCGATCACCCCGTATTGTGCAGGCCCGCCGCGATCCCGTTCATCGTCGACCCGAGGGCATAATTCAGTTCTTCGCTTTCCATCCCAGAGCGTTTTCTTCGCAGCAGCTCGACCTGCACCAGGCTGAGTGGATCTACATACGGATTCCGCAGTCGAATCGAACGGAGCAATACCGGATTCTTCTCCAGCAACTCACTCTGTTGTTTGAGGGAGAGTATCTGCCGCCTGGTGCGCTCAAATTCGTCGGCAAGTTTGTCAAAGATTCGCTCGCGCAACGATCGATCCGGAACCAGCGCCGAATACAGCTTCGCAATCGAGAGATCGGCCTTCGCCATCGCTAGTTCCACGTTCTGCACCATGTCGAGAAACAATGGGAACCCGCCCAACATCTCGCGCAACAGCTCTGTCTGTCCGAAGGTTTCGAATGCATGACCCACGCCGAACCACGCCGGCACGGCATGGCGGCTTTGCATCCACCCGAAGACCCAAGGGATTGCTCGGAGGTCATTCAGGCTTCGGCTGCTGCTCCGACGCGCCGGCCTCGACCCAGCCCGCGCGAACTCAAGCTCGTTGACCGGTGTCGCCAACTCAAAGTACTCGAGCAGCGCCGGATCTTCCGCGATGTGCTGCCTGTAGAACGAGAACGCCTCGCGAGACATCTCGTCCATCGCGGCCATCCACGCAGCCTGCGGGGCGGATGTCGGCCGCAGACGCGCCTCTAGCGCTGCCGCGAGCACTACTTCCAGGTTCCATTCCGCCAGCAGTGGGTCGGCATACTTCCAGTTCAACACTTCGCCTTGCTCGGTAATCCTGATCTGCCCAGTGAAATCGCCCGCTGGCTGCGCCAGGATCGCAGAGTGGGTTGGCCCTCCTCCGCGGCCAACCGTTCCGCCCCGCCCATGGAACAGTCGCAGCTTCACTCCCGCTTCGCGCGCAGCGTCGTGGAGAGCATGATGCGCGTTGTAGATTTCCCACATGCTGGTAAGCATGCCGCCATCTTTGTTTGAGTCGGAGTAGCCGAGCATTACCTCCTGCCAGCCGCCCCAGGAATCGACCAGCTTTCGATAAGCGCGGTCCGCCCATACCTCGCGCATCACCGCTGCGGATTTGCGCAGCGCATCGATTGATTCGAAGAGCGGAACCGGCATCAGTCCGGAATCGGTGTCGCCTCCGACAGTGCTGACGCCCGCCCGATTTGCGAGTTCGCAAACCCCAAGGAGATCGGATGCAGTTTCCGCGCCGCTGATTACATACTGTCGAACGATGTCTCCAAACCGCTGTTTCAGAGAGCTGACGGTGCGGAGTGTCTCGATGACTTGCTGCGCGTCGTTCGTCTCTCCGCTTAGGACTTCGTTGTGCACGCGTGCATGCTGACGAATGTCGAGCGTGTGCAGCCGGAATCCATGCGTCCGGACTTTCAGCAGCAGAGCATCCAGCCGCTGACGCGATAACCGCGCACCGTTGTGCTCACAGAGGCTGGCGTGGAGCAGTCGAAGGTCTTTCTCAAACTCAAACGCATCGCGATACGCCGCGGCATGGTCGGGCTCGCGGCTCGCGAGACTCAACCGCATGGCCATCAGCAACAGTGCGCGGCGATAATATTCGGGCTTCGGCGTTCGCTCGTATTCCGAAGCTCGCTGCGGGATCAGCTTTTCGTAATCTTCCACCAGCGCGCGCAGATTGTCGGATATGCCAACCTGATGTTCCGAGATGCTGAGCGCACGCCCTATCACTCGCGCCTGTTCAACGTAGTGATGGAGCACCGCTTCTCGCGCGAGCTCCGCGGCATCGGTGGTCTCTTTTGCGGTCACCAGTGGATTTCCGTCGCGATCCCCGCCTATCCACGACCCGAAGCGCAGCATGATGGGCAGGTCTGTTGGTTCGATCTCAACTTCAAGCGTCGCTCGGAGTGCTGCGCCGATCTCCTCATAAAGCTCCGGTATGGCCGCGAACAGCGAGAGATTGAAGTACCGAATTCCGCCGCGGATTTCGTCGTCCACCGTGGGGCGATGCAGTCGGACTTCGTCAGACTGCCAGAGCGCTGTGATCTCCGCCATCAGTCGCGCTTCGTGCTCTTCAGCGTCCATCTCAGAGAGAGGCAGCACGTCGAGACGCTCCAGGGTCTCGGCGATTTTGCGCCGCTTTAGCAGCGTAGTCCGTCGCGTGATTTCCGTGGGGTGCGCGGTGAATACAGGAACAACCTGCAGTTCGCTCAATGCCTGCAGGACTTGTTCACTTGATATGGCGGTTTCACGAAGATGCTGCAACGTCCCGCGGAAAGAGCCCGGCAGCGCAGGTTGCTCCGCATGCAGCTGCGAAGCGCGCCGCCGCCGCTTGCGGTGATTCGTTTCAGCAAGATTGGTCAACTCGAAATAAGTTCCGAAGGCCTTGCTGATCCGATACATCGTAGCGAGATCAAGCGACGCGACAAACTCTTGCGCCTCCTCCAGCAAGGTCCCGGTACCGCTTTCTATCCGCGTGCGCTCGCGATGTTTGATCAGCACATTGCGCAACGTCTCCACGGCGTTGAACGTTTGTGGTCCGGCCTGCTCCACGAGGACGCGCCCGAGCAAAATCCCTAGGGAGCGAACATCGCGTCGCAGCGGGATTTCCTTCCGCGGATCATCCGTGGCAGCGGTAAGTTCGAGCAAGCGCTCGTGCTGGTCAGCCGCGCTCCACAGTGGACGCTGCTCGTCCTTCGGCGACATTAAGAATTCCCCTTCACCACGAGTTTGCCCGTATAAATCGCCATCCCAACGACAGCATCCACCCCAATTCCGTCGAGTTCATCAATCTCTTCTTGCGAACGAATACCTCCGGCCGCAATCAATTGCTTCTCGGTGAGCGTGCGCAGACGTCGAGCAATGTCAGTTGGAAATCCTACCAATAGTCCTTCGGTGTCCACGTGCGTGTAGAGGAACCCGCCCACGTAGGGAGTGAGCGCTGCAATCATTTCGCCAGCAGTGATCGGCACCGACTCCTGCCACCCACGCACCGCAACGAAGCCTTCTCGCGAGTCGATGGCGGCGATGACGCGATCCGTGCCGCAGCGCTCTGCCAGGCCTCGCGCGAAGTCCACATCAACACGGCCGTCCCGTATATACGATGAGCCAACGATCACCCGCTTCGCTCCAATCGCCAACAGTCGCTCGGCGACGTCGGCATCTCGCACTCCGCCGCCGACTTGGCAGGGAAGTCGCAAAACGATATTCGCGATGAGTTCGCGGTTATCGCCTTGCCTCTTTGCTGCGTCGAGGTCGATGAGCTGGACCATCGGAAATCCTGCGAAGCGCTCACACCACGCATCGAAATCGGTGGTCTCAAAGGCCTTCTTCTCTCCCTGGACGAGTTGCACAATCTTCCCGCCCATGAGATCGATCGAGGGGATTAGCATTCGAGCCTCACAGGAATTCCCGCAGCCGACAGTGTGCGTTTCAGCTCATTCACATCATGCACGCCAAAATGGAAGATCGACGCAGCCAGCGCAGCATCCGCGTGTCCTCGTTGAAATACGTCTACAAAGTGCTCTGCCGTGCCGGCGCCGCCCGACGCGATTACCGGGATCGAGACGCGCGATGCAATCGCCGCGGTCAATTCGCAGTCGAAGCCAGTCTGCGTGCCATCGCAATCCATGGATGTCAGCAATATCTCGCCTGCGCCCCGCTTCTCGCCCTCGGCTGCCCATTGCTCCGCGTCCAGCCCAGTTCCCGTGCGCCCGCCGGTCTTGAAGACTTCCCACCGCGAGCCGGTACGTCTCGCGTCAATCGCCAGCACCACTGCTTGCGATCCAAATCGTGCCGCGATCTTCGTGATTAAGTCGGGATCGGCGATAGCTGCTGAATTAATCGCGAGCTTGTCGGCTCCGCAGTCGAACACCGCACGCGCGTCGTCGAGAGTTCGAATTCCTCCGCCCACCGTGAATGGAATGAACAACTCTGCCGCGGTCTTGCGGACGGTTTCGAGCAGCGTGCCGCGGCCTTCGTAGGTCGCCGTGATGTCGAGCAGGACGATCTCATCTGCCCCAGCCTTGGCGTGGGCGCCGGCCATTTCCGCTGGAGATCCAGCATCGCGAAGATTTACGAAATTCACGCCCTTCACCACGCGCCCATCACGCACGTCGAGACAAGCGATGATCCGTCGCTTCAGCATGCGAGCCTCACGAAATTGCGAAGGATCGTGAGCCCGTTCTCGCCAGATTTTTCCGGATGAAACTGCACCGCGAAGGTATTCCCTCTCTCCACGACTGCGGTGAAATCGCAGCCATACTCCGTCGTCGCGACAGTCTCCGGAACCACCGGGGCGAAGTAAGAATGTGTGTAGTAAACGTGAGCGTCATTCCGAACGCCTTCCAGTAAGCGCGACGGCCTAGTGATCTCAAGTTGGTTCCAGCCCACATGCGGCACCCGCGCTCCTGCGGGGAAACGCTCGCACGTGGCATCAAAACAACCGAGTCCCGCAGTTTCCGGCGCCTCTGCACTCCCCGCGAAAACCCACTGCAGTCCCACGCAGATTCCAAGAAACGGCTTGTCGCTCGCGATCGCATCGCGAATCGCCGGCGTCAGTCCTTGCTGGCCGATCGTCTGCGTCGACGCGAAGTGGCCTACGCCCGGCAGAACTACGGCATCGGCTGCGGCCACGGCGATCGGATCGGCAGTAATCTCAACCAGTGCTCCAAGATGCCGCAATGCCTTGGCCACTGAAGTCAGATTGCCGGCGCCGTAATCAACAATTGCGATCACAACAGTCCCTTCGTGCTCGGCAGCACTTTTGCCAGCCTCTTGTCTTTGGCGCATGCGAACCGCAGCGCTCGCGCAAATGCCTTGAACGAAGCTTCAATCTTGTGATGGTTCGAACGCCCGTACATCACCTTGATGTGTACATTCGCCAGCGCTCCGCGGCTGAATCCTTCGAAGAAGTCGTCGACCAACTCCGTCTGCAAGTCGCCTACAATCCTGACTTTTACTTTTGTGTCCACCGCATATGCGCTTCGTCCACTTAAGTCCACGGCGGCCACAGCCAGCGTCTCGTCCATGGGCATCACGAAATATCCGGCGCGCAGGATACCCATCTTGCTGCCGAGAGCCTGCGTGAACGCCTGCCCCAATGCGATCCCCACATCTTCCACGGTGTGATGCTGGTCGACGTCGAGGTCGCCCTCGCATCGCAGCGTTACATCGAACGCGCCATGCCGCGTGAAGAGCTCGAGCATGTGATCAAAGAACCGGATGCCCGTCGAAATCTCATACTTGCCCTTGCCGTCCACGTGCAATTCCAGGTGGATCTTGGTTTCGGCGGTATTCCGGTCGAGCGTTGCCTTCCTCATCGAACCTGTCCTTGGCGCAAGTCGCGCAAAACGTCCTTCATCGCCTCGAACAGCAAATCCATTTGTGACTCGGTTCCCGCCGTGACGCGCACGCACCCAGCACATCCGTAGTCGCTGTTGCGATCTCTCACTAGAATTCCTCGTTCGCGCATTCCTTTTACAAATGGCACGCGAAGCTCGTCGAACCTGGCCAAAACGAAATTCGCCCGGCTTGGCCAGAAGGGAATTCCTTCTGCGGCAAAAAACTCTTCCAGCCGCCTGCGGTTAGTCACACTCTCCCGCACATACTGCGACACGTACTCCGAATCTGCGAGCGCCTCTGGCAAACAAGCGAGCGCCGCGGCGTTCACGTTGTAAGGGGAACTCACGCGTCGCACCATTGTCATTTGTCCCGCTTCTCCAGCAAGGATTCCTATGCGTAGACCAGCCAGCCCGTAGGCCTTCGAAAACGTTCGCGCGATAAAGAGATTCGGCACTTGGGCGATGTCGCCAACCATCGTCTTATCGTGGAATTCGAAGTACGCTTCATCGACGAGCAACGCCGCGTGGGGCGCGGCTTCCGCGATCGTCAGCAAGTCAGCTCTCGAAACCGCCGTGCCCGTCGGATTGTTCGGATTTGCGATGGCGATGAGCCGCGTGCGAGGCGAAATCGCAGAGAGCACGGCATCGGTGGGGAAAACAAAATCCTCGCCCGCCGGAATGCTAATGACCTTTGCTCCCGTTGCCCGTGCGTAAATCTCGTACATCGCGAACGTCGGCACCACGATCAACACCTCGTCGCCCGGTTCAAGATAGGTCTCGCACAGCAGGTGGATGCCTTCATCCACGCCGTTCGTGAGCAGGACTTCATCGACGTTTCGCCCCAGAAATTCCGCAACGGTCGCTTCGACCGCTCCCCGTTCGGGATAACGTGCCAGAGCGTCTCGCGAGATCTCTCGCAGCTTTTCGGCCACGCGCGGCGAGCATCCCACCGTATTCTCGTTGAAGTCGAGCCGCAGGCCCTCGCGCCCACCGAGCGGCGGATGATACGTCGGCAGCGACTGCACGGTCTCTCGCGCCTTAAGCATTCGCCCTCCGAATCGCCACCGATTGCCCGTGCGCGACGAGACCCTCCGCAGCTGCGAGCGTCTCAGCGATGGGCGCGAGCGCGCGCAGTCCCTTTCGCGAAATCTTTTGCACCGTGATGATTTTCACGTAGTCGAGCACGCTCAAACCGCCACGCACTCGCGCCAGCCCGCCTGTCGGCAGCACATGGTTCGGCCCACTCGCGTAGTCACCGAACGATTGCGCCGAGTAGTCTCCCACGAACACCGATCCCGCGCTGGATACGGTTTCGAGAAGATCTTCATCGACCGTCAAGTGCTCCGAAGCGAATTGGTTCGCGGCCTCCATCGCTTGCGCAATATCCTGCGCGACGAAAATGTAACCGCGAGTCGCAAGCGCTTTTCGCGCAATCGTGTTCTTTGCTGCCAGTAGCGCCACTTGCTTTTTCACCGCGTCCGCCAGCGAGGGAGACGTCGTAAAGAACGCCACCATGGTCTCGGGATCATGTTCTGCCTGCGCCACAAGATCAGCAGCGATAAAGCGCGCATTCCCGCGCTCACTCACGATCGCGGCTTCTGTAGGGCCTGCTAGCATGTCGATCGCACAATCGAAGGCCACCAACTTTTTCGCTGTGGTCACGAAGATGTTTCCGGGGCCCACGATCTTCGCAACCCGCTCGACTGACTCAGTTCCGTACGCCAGCGCCGCCACAGCCTGCGCGCCGCCGATCCGGTAGAACTCCCCAACGCCCAAGAGGTACGCAGCTGCCAGCGTCTCTCGTGCCGGGTTCGGCGATACCACAACGACCCTCTCCACCCCCGCCACCCGCGCTGGAACCACCGTCATCAGCACGGTTGAGGGCAGCGGATACCGCCCGCCCGGAACGTAGCACCCCACCGATTCGATTGGCCGAATGATTTGTCCAAGCTCAATGCCATCGCCCGCGTCACGCGTCCACGATTTCGGCATCTGCCAGCGCGCGAAGCGCTCGATGTTCTTCGCAGCGGCCCTGATCGCTTGTTTAAATTCACTGCGGGTCGCATCCCACGCAGACTTCAACTCTTCCGTCGACACTCGCAACGCCGCAGTCTTTCCGAGTCCATCCAACTTGCTCGCGTACCGTCGTAGCGCGGCGTCGCCGTTCTTTCGTACATCGACAACGATCTTCCGGACTACTGGTTCCACTCGTGAAGCGTCCGCCATTCCTCGTGCCGCGAGCTTCGCCAGCAACCCACTGGATTTCTCCAGTCGCAGGATGCGCATCACAGCACCACCTTGTTCAAGGGATACTCCACGATCCCCGTCGCATTCGCCGCCTTCAGTCGAGGAATGATCGTCCACGCGGCGGTTTCCTCGATGATCGTATTCACCGCCACCCACTCACCATCGTTCAACGGCGATATCGTCGGCGAATTCAGCGCGGGCAACACGGCTAACGCGTTCGCCAAATCGCCCTTGCGCACGTTCAGCATCAATCCCACGCGTCCCTGCGCCGCGATCGCGCCCTCCAGCATCAGCGCGAGGTTCTCAACCTTCTTTCGCTTGAAGTCGTCCTGCATCGCCGAGACATTCGCAATCAGTTGCGTGCTCGACGGCATCACCTCATCAATAATCCGCAGCCGATTGGCGCGCAGCGAACTGCCGGTTTCCGTCACTTCGACGATCGCATCTGCCAGTGTCGGCGGTTTGATCTCCGTCGCACCCCACGAGAATTCGATCTTCACCGGTACGCCTCGCGCGGCAAAATATCGGCTCGTGACATTTACCAACTCCGTCGCAATGACCTTGCCCGCCAAGTCTTCCGCCCGCTGGTACGGCGAGTCTTCCGGCACTGCCAGCACCCAGCGCACGTTACCGCGGCTCTGCTTCGAATAGTTCAAACTCGAGACTGCCTCGACTTCCAGGCCGCTCTCCACCACCCAGTCCATCCCGGTGATGCCGGCATCCAGCACGCCCTTCGATACATACCGCGCCATCTCTTGCGCCCGAATCAGCATGCACTCCACTTCGGCGTCATCAGTGGTGGCCGTATAAGAGCGGGTACTCGTGTGCACCGTCAACCCGGCGCGCAGGAACAGGGCGATCGTTGCCTCCTGCAAACTCCCTTTCGGAATCCCCAGTCGAAGTTTCATCGCGAAGCTCCCGGAACCGCCAACGTCTCGGTGAAGCATGACCTTGTTCCCGTGTGGCACACCAGGCCGTCGCCCTCTACCGCTACCTTCACCAGCACCGTGTCGCGGTCGCAATCGGTTGCGGCATCAATCACGCGCAGCCGGTTCCCCGACGTTTCGCCTTTCGTCCAAAGCGTGTTCCGGGTTCGGCTGTAAAAGGTGACGTAGCCCGTCGCCAGTGTCTTTTCATACGCCTCACGGTTCATGAACCCTACCATGAGGACCTCGAGGTTGGCGGCGTCCTGCACAATGGCCGGCACCAATCCCTGCATCTTGTCGAAATCGATCTGCATAACTCCTCGCAAACGAAAAACCCGCGGACGCTGTGCGCGTCGGCGGGTTGAGTTTAAGTGCTTTCGAAGTATCTACGAAGCGCACAACTCCACCGACACGCGGAACGCATGATGATGATGGTGTCGATGGGATGTATGCTTCACGTTTCTCACCATACGCAACCGCATTCCCAGGTGTCAAACCCCATTCGCGCAGCAACCCGCAAAATTACGAATGATTAACATCGATTTTTTGATGAGCCGGATATGCTCTTGATGCCTCATTCTGTATCCCACTTGTGATGAAACCGAACCCGAGCACAGTCGCTATTACAAAGCGCACAGCCAAGTCGGCTATGCGCACAAAGGCGAAGTGTGGCGGGTAGGAAACCAGCAATCCAAAGGTTCTCAAACCCGCCTAAGACCAGGCGGGTTTTGCATTTGCAGTCGAAGGAGAGCGTGAACTTGAATCCCCAGGTAAAGTACTCCCCCGGTCTCCCTCCCGCGCAGGGGCTCTACGATCCCCGTCACGAGCACGACGCTTGCGGCATGGGCTTCGTTGCGAGCCTGCGCGGCGAAAAGAGCCACGCCATCATCGACAAGGGCCTTGAGATCCTCATCAACCTCGCGCACCGCGGCGCCTGCGGCTGCGATCCCGAAACCGGCGACGGCGCCGGCATCACCATCCAGGTCCCGCATACATTCTTCGCGCGCGAGTGCCCGCTCTCCGGCTTCTCGCTCCCGAACCCCGGTGAATACGCCGTAGGAATGGTATTTCTGCCCGTCGACACGCATCCCCGCTTGCAATGCGAAGGAATTCTCGAACGCATTATTCGCGAGGAAGGCCTCACGGTCCTCGGCTGGCGCGATACTCCCGTGGACGAAACTGCGATTGGCCGCGTCGCCCGCGGTTCGCAGCCCTACATCGAGCAAATCTTTGTCGACCGTCCAGCTGGGATGGACGAAGCTGCCTTCGAGCGCAAGCTCTACGTCGTTCGCAAGCGCACTGAGCGCGAGATTGCAGAGCACGAAGAGGACTGGAAGGAATGGTTCTACATTCCGTCGCTCTCGTCGCGAACGATCGTTTACAAGGGACTTTTGATCGCGCCTCAGCTCTCCAAGTTCTATCCCGAGCTGGCCGATCCCGACGTCACCAGCTCTCTCTGCCTCGTCCACCAGCGCTTTTCCACGAACACATTTCCGAGCTGGCAGCTCGCGCACCCGTTTCGCTACGTCGCGCACAATGGCGAAATCAACACGCTGAAGGGCAACGCGAGCTGGATGCATGCCCGCCAGTCGATCCTCGAATCGCCGCTTTTCGGTGACGACATTAAAAAGCTTTTCCCGATTATCCCGTCCGGTTCGAGCGACTCCGCGGCTTTCGATTGCGCGCTCGAATTGCTCGTGCAAGCCGGACGCTCGTTGCCGCACGCGATGGCAATGCTCATTCCCGAGGCGTGGACCGGCAATCCGCACATGAAGCCCGAGAAGCGCGCGTTCTACGAGTACCACGCGTCGCTGATGGAACCGTGGGATGGTCCGGCGGCGATTGCCTTCACCGACGGCCGTCTCATCGGCGCTACGCTCGATCGCAATGGCCTGCGCCCGGGCCGCTACATGGTCACGGAAGATGATCTCGTTGTGCTTGCCTCCGAAACTGGCGTGCTCGACGTGCCCGCCGATCGCGTGAAACGCAAGGGCCGTCTTCAGCCCGGCAAGATGTTCGTTGTGGATACGGTCGCCGGCCGCATCGTTACCGACAAAGAAATCAAGCAATCACTCTCTGAGCGGCAGCCCTACCAGGAGTGGCTCGAGAAGAACCAGATCACGCTCGCACAACTTCCTGAGCCCACCCGCCTTCACGCTTCTGATCTCAGCACGCTGCTGCGTCGTCAGCGCGCCTTTGGATACACCGACGAGGATCTGCAGATGATCCTCGAGCCCATGGGCAACAAGGGCGAGGAGCCCATTGGTTCCATGGGTACCGACACGCCGCTTGCGTGTCTATCGGATCGCCCGCAACTCCTGTTCAGCTACTTCCGTCAACTCTTCGCGCAAGTCACCAATCCGCCCATCGATCCCATTCGCGAAGAGATGGTCATGTCGCTCACCAGCTACATCGGTACTGAGCGCAACATTCTCGACGAGACGCCGCTCAACTGCCACACGCTGAAACTGCCGCAGCCCGTGCTTACCAATCGCGACCTTGAGAAGCTGCGGCGTCTGTCGTATGGCGATCTTCTCGCGACGACTCTCTCCACCGGATTCCGCGTGAAGGAAGGCGAAGAGGGCTTGCAGCGCGCGCTCGACGAACTCTGTCGTCGCGCATCCCTGTCGGTGAAGTCCGGCTACACGCTGCTCATCCTTTCCGACCGTGGGCTCGACGAGCAGTACGCGCCGATCCCGAGCTTGCTCGCTCTCGCGGCCATTCACAACACTCTGATCCGCGAGGAAACGCGCACCCAGGTTGCGTTGATTGTCGAGTCCGGCGAGCCGCGCGAAGTCATGCATTTCGCATTGTTGATCGGCTACGGCGCCAGCGCGGTCAATCCGTATCTCGCCATCGAAACGCTGGAAGAGCGCGCCAATTCCGGCTATCTCAACGACGGCGTCACTGCTGAGTCTGCGGTGAAGAACTTCATCAAGGCCATAAACAAAGGCCTGCTTAAGACCTTCTCGAAGATGGGCATCTCCACACTGCAAAGCTATCGCGGAGCGCAGTGCTTTGAGGCCATCGGTCTCAACGGCGAACTGATCGACGCTCACTTCGCCGGGACTGTCTCTCGCATTGAAGGCGTTGGCCTCGAGGTGATCGCGCGCGAAGCTCTACTGCGTCACGAGTTCGCATTCCGTGCACCGCGCGATTTCGAAGCGGAGCTGTCGTCAGGCGGTCAATATCACTACCGCGTCGATGGCGAATACCACCTGCTCAATCCGCAGACGATCAGCAAGCTTCAGCACGCCGTCCGCTCCGCCGATGCCAAGACCTTCCAGGAGTACACCGACCTCATCGACAGCCAGAACCGCGAACTCTGCACCCTGCGCGGGTTGCTGAAAATCAAGGACTCTGCTCGCCCAGTTCCGCTCGAAGAAGTCGAACCCGCGAAAGAGATCGTGAAGCGCTTCGCTACCGGTGCGATGTCGTTCGGCTCCATCAGCAAGGAAGCCCACGAGACGCTCGCCATCGCCATGAACCGCATCGGCGGCAAGTCCAATACGGGCGAGGGCGGGGAAGACGAGTCTCGCTTCCAGCGCGATGAAAACGGAGAACTCCGCCGCAGCGCGGTGAAGCAAGTCGCCTCCGCGCGCTTCGGTGTAACCACGAACTACCTCGTCAACGCCGACGAACTGCAGATCAAGATGGCGCAGGGCGCCAAGCCCGGCGAGGGCGGCCAGCTGCCCGGCCACAAGGTGGACGAAGTCATCGCCAAGCTGCGCCACTCCATGCCCGGCGTCGGACTGATCTCGCCACCACCGCATCACGACATCTACTCGATCGAAGATCTCGCACAGCTCATCTACGACCTGAAGAACGTCAACCCGCAGGCGCGTATCTCGGTAAAGCTCGTTGCTGAAGTTGGCGTCGGCACGGTCGCTGCCGGAGTCGCGAAAGCACATGCCGATGTAGTCCTAATTTCCGGCGACAGCGGCGGAACTGGCGCTTCGCCGCTCAGTTCGATCAAGCACGCCGGCATTCCCTGGGAGCTTGGCCTCGCCGAAACACAGCAGACGCTGCTCCTCAACGACCTTCGCAGTCGCATCCGTGTTCAAACCGATGGCAAACTTCAAACCGGCCGCGATGTCGTAATCGGCGCGCTTCTCGGAGCGGAAGAATTCGGCTTCGCAACCACGCCGCTCATCGCCATGGGCTGCGTGATGATGCGCAAGTGCCACCTCAACACGTGCTCCGTCGGCATCGCCACGCAGGATCCGGTGCTGCGCGCGCGCTTCAGCGGTCAGCCCGAGCACGTGATCAATTTCTTCTTCTTCCTCGCCGAGCAAGTCCGCGGCTTCATGGCCCAGATGGGTTTCCGCACCTTTGACGAAATGGTCGGCCGCGTTGACATGCTTGACGCGCGTGACGCTACCGACCACTGGAAGGCCCGCGGCCTCGATCTCTCAACCGTTCTCTATACCCCGACGCTTCCGGGCCGTGTCGCGCGCCGCTGCGTGAAGGCGCAGGATCACGGCCTGCAAGACGCGCTCGACTACCTGCTCATCGATCGCACCCGCGACGCGGTCGAACGCAAAGTACCGATCGAACTCGCTCCGCTTCCGATTCGCAACGTGCATCGCACTGTCGGCGCCATGTTGAGTGGCGACATCGCCCGCCGCTACGGTTCGGCTGGGCTCGATGACGAAACCATCCGCATTCACTTTCAAGGCTCTGCGGGCCAGAGCTTCGGTGCGTTCCTCGCTAAAGGCGTAACCCTCACGCTTGAAGGCGATGCCAACGATTACACCGGCAAAGGCCTTTCCGGTGGACGCATCATCATTCATCCGCCAAAGATTTCGCCGCTGATTCCGGAAGAGAACATCATCGTTGGCAACGTCGTTCTTTACGGCGCGACGAGCGGAGAAGCCTTCTTCTCAGGCGTCGCCGGCGAACGCTTTGCGGTTCGCAACTCTGGGGCGACTGCGATCGTCGAAGGCCTCGGCGATCACGGCTGCGAGTACATGACCAACGGCACTGTCGTCGTCCTCGGTGCCTGCGGACGCAACTTCGCCGCGGGCATGAGTGGCGGCATCGCCTACGTCTTCGACGAGCGCGACGACTTTACACAGAAACGTTGCAACACCGCGTCTGTTGATCTCGATCCCCTCGAAACCGAAGACGAAGAATTCCTTCGCCGCTTGATCTCAAGACACATGGTGCTCACCGGCAGCTCCCGCGCGCGCTGGATCCTCCAGCACTGGGCCGACACGCTGCCGCGCTTCGTGAAGGTTTTCCCACACGAATACAAGCGCGTATTGCGCAAGGTCGAAGCCGCGCCTCCATTGATCGTTCACCAGCCAACGCCGGTAGCCGCGGAGGTGCAGCATGGGTAAGACCACCGGGTTCCTCGAATACACCCGCGAACTCCCGCAGCGCCGGCCCGTGATCGAGCGCATCAACGACTGGTTCGAGATCTACCAGGACTTCCCTGAGCAGAGCCTTCAAGAGCAGGGCGCACGCTGCATGGATTGCGGTGTGCCCTTCTGTCACACCGGATGCCCGGTCAACAACAACATTCCCAACTGGAATGACCTCGTGTACCGCGGACGCTGGCGCGAGGCGGTTCGCCGTCTCCACGCCACGAACAATTTTCCGGAGTTCACCGGACGCATCTGCCCCGCGCCCTGCGAAGCTTCCTGCGTTCTCGGCATCAATCAGCCGCCGGTCACCATCAAGCAGATCGAGAAAACGATCATCGAGCGTGCCTTCGCCCAAGGATGGATCAACCCCGAGCCGCCGAAGGCCGAAACCGGCAAGAAGGTCGTGGTCATCGGCTCAGGCCCCGCTGGCCTCGCAGCCGCGCAGCAACTCCGCCGCGCCGGACACACCGTCACCGTCTACGAGAAGGCTGACCACGTTGGTGGTCTGCTTCGCTATGGCATCCCGAACTTCAAGCTCGAGAAGCACGTTGTGGATCGTCGCGTCGCCCAGATGGAAGCCGAGGGCGTTCAGTTCGTGACCAGCGCACACGTCGGCGTCAACGTCTCGGTCGAGCAGCTTCGATCGGAACACGATGTGGTGTTGCTCTCCGGCGGCGCTGAGCAGCCGCGCGACCTCTCCGTTCCCGGCCGCGAACTCAAGGGTATTCACTTTGCGATGGAGTTCCTGCCACAACAAAACCGGCGTAACTCCGGTCTAGCTGTGAACGACAAAGAGATCCTCGCGACGGGAAAGCATGTCGTCATCATCGGCGGCGGCGATACCGGAGCCGATTGTCTCGGCACTTCGCATCGCCAGGGTGCAAAGTCTGTCCGTCAATACGAGATCATGCCGATGCCGCCTCAGGAGCGCGCGGGGCAGACGCCGTGGCCGCTATGGCCGCTGCAACTGCGTACCGAGAGCTCGCACGAAGAAGGCGGCGATCGCCAGTGGTCGGTCGCAACCGCGCAATTCACCGGCGATGAACATGGCAACGTGAAACAACTGCACGGCGTTCAGATCGGTCCACCGCCGAAATTCGAACCGATCGCCGGCACCGAGTTCGTCGTGGAAGCCGATCTCGTGTTGCTTGCGATGGGCTTCACCGGCCCGGTGCGCAACGGCATGATCGAGCAACTCGGCGTTGCCCTCGATCCGCGCGGTAACGTGCAGACCGACAACAACTCCATGACCTCGGTCACAGGCGTCTTTGCCGCGGGCGATATGCGACGCGGCCAATCGCTGGTGGTATGGGCCATCGCCGAAGGCCGTAAGGCCGCTGCGGGCATCGACGCATACCTCCACGCGAACGGCGCCTCCTAACCGGTAGCGCCCCGGCTGCAGCCGGGGGACTCAGATATGCAACGAAGGCGCGGCTGCAGCCGGTGTAATCTCTCCCCATGCTGCCCTCCCTCGACGCTCGTAATGTCGAACGCTTCGCCAACCTTGCGCTGGCCTGCATCCAACGCGAATACCCCAACAAAATTGCGCACGTTCTAAACAGCGATGCAGATGCCCGTCCGCCACGCGAGCTCACGCCCGCATTTTACGGCTGCTTCGACTGGCACTCCAGCGTCCATGGACACTGGCTCCTTGTTCGTCTTCTTCGCCTCTTTCCGAACTCATCCTTCGAATCGGCAGCTCGCGAAGCATTACGCGCGAACCTCACCGCTGAGAATCTGGCGAAAGAATCCGATTACCTGCATGGCGAAGGCCGCGCGAGTTTCGAACGTCCTTATGGCCTTGCGTGGCTCCTGCAACTGTGCGCCGAACTCTACGAGTGGGACGATCCCGACTCACACACCTTTGCCCAACACATCCGGCCGCTGGAAGAGGCCGTCGTGCACCGAATTAGCGCCTGGCTTCCGAAGCTCCCGTATCCAGTTCGTTCCGGAGAGCATTCGCAAACTGCATTTGCCCTAGGTCTCATCCTCGACTACGCGCGCGTCATGATGGAAACCGGCTTCGAGCAGCTTCTCCGCGCTTCCGCGCTGCGTCTCTATCTCGTGGATCACCACGCCCCGCTGCACTTCGAGCCTTCCGGCGAAGACTTTCTCTCTCCGTCACTTGCTGAAGCCGACCTCATGCGTCGCGCGCTCGACGCGGAAGAGTTCGCCATCTGGCTGCGCAGGTTCTTGCCGCAGCTTCCCGATCATGGCCACGCGCAATGGTTGCAGCCAGCCGTATCCCCTGATCGCGCCGACGGCAAACTCGCGCATCTCGACGGCCTGAACCTGAGCCGCGCATGGATGCTCGAAGGCATTGCCTCCGCGCTTTCGCAGTCGGACCCGCGTCTTCCCGCGGTCGAATCCGCAGCTCGGCAGCACGCGGAAGCCGGTCTCGCCGCCGTCACCGGCGAGCACTACGAAGGCGGACACTGGTTGGGGAGCTTCGCTGTCTATCTCGTCACGCGCCGCGGCATTCGTGCGTGACAGCATCATGATCGCTGCATAGAATCGCGCCCATGCCTGCGCTTCTGCCGATGCCCACGCTCGAAGTACGGCGCTTCTTTCCAGGAGTGGTGGTTCGCGTCGCGAAGGCGTTTCGCGACTATGACGATCAAACGGTTGGGCCGGGCGAGATTCTCCACGTCGCGGACGTCAGCTTCTTCCCCTACGACGATGGCAGCACGATTCGTGCTGAGAAGACGATCCGTCTCTCTGGCAACGTGGATGAGAATGCGAGAATCATCGACAATCCTGCGAACGAGTATTTCGAACCGCTACCCGAACAAAGCTGCATCCTCGCCTGCATCGAACTCGTCAATTCGTATTGGCTGTTGCCGGCGGTTGCGAATGCGCCACACGCGGCTGAGATGTGCGCTGATCTAGATTGTTGTCTGTCGTGGGTTAGCAGCCAATCCGGCGAATTTCCACCAGATTGCGCGAGCGCAACCATACGTCGCAGGATCTTTCCCGATGCAGCCGGCACTGCAGACTTACATTCCGCTCTGTTTCGCACTGACACAGCGTTTTCGCGGGGCTAAAACCGCAACATGCTCGGAATAATCCAGATAAACACCACGCTGGCGAAGAACAGGCAAGCCGCACCCACGCCAGCCATCGCGTAGGTCGCCCCTTGAGTGCCTGGTTCCAGCACCGCCACATTCGGATTCACCGGCGAGTACGCGACTGTGACCTTCGCTCCCAGCGGATACTTTTCCGCCGCATCCGCCTCCTGCGCGAGGTCGCCATTCAGCACGCCGAAACGCCGTACATTCGCGAAGTATTTTTCTCCACTCACTTCGTACTCAAACACCAGGTTCGTTGAGTAGCTTTCGGAGTGTTCAACGTGGCTTACCCCTTCGCCATCACTCACACGCTGAGCTTTGTCTTCGGTCTGCATGTTCGCGTAGCGAATCACGCCCTCGGCAGTTGGCCAATGCACGCTGCTCTTCGCGCGCCAGACTGTTGTCAGTCCCGCGCAGAGCGCCGCAATTCCCAGCACGGCGAAAATGCTGGCGAAAATCCCCGCGCCGATCGCCATGCCGCGGCTTTCATTCCTCCCGCTCTCCGTCGTGTACACCAGGATTCCCGCCATCACACACGGGAGAATGAACGCCAACCCCGCGGCCACTAGCCAGAACGCTTCCAGAGAGAACCCCGGCTCAGCAGCCGCAATGGACGGGTCTTTCGGGTTGTAAGCGATCGTGACGGTCGCGCCCTGCGGATAGCGTAGGTGCCGAATCTCGGCGTCCGAAGATCCGCCCGATCCCAGCGTCTGTCCGAAGTGCAGCGTGGTCGTCGTGTAGTCGTGGCCACTCACGTTGTACTGGAACGCGATGTCCGCGGAATACATCTTGTCGCGTTGGCCGGTGTTCTTGTTCACATCGGTCGTAGCATTGGTGGTGGAGCGCACGACGGTTCCGCTCACGCGCGGCCAACTCGCACTTGCCACGCCGCGCCAGATGTTCCGCAGCCCGAGCCGCAGGAAGAAGCCTCCGCCCAGGATCACGAGCAGCAGGATGACACCGACCACGTAGTCCATGCTCTTCATCGTTCTTTTAAGTTGTCAGGGAAATGCGGAAGCATCATACCTCAGCCGCGCGCGTTAATCTCGCAATAGCATTCCGAATGCTATCCTTCCCGAACACTTCCACTGGAGGAATCCATGAGCAGTTCCAAAATCATTGCCGTCGCCGGTGCGACGGGATCGCAAGGCGGTGGACTCGTTCGCGCCATTCTTGCGGACAAAAGCGGCGAATTCCGCGTCCGCGCACTGACCCGCGATCCCAACTCCGCCAAAGCGCAGGACCTCGCCAAGGCCGGTGCTGAAGTCGTGCACGCCGATGTCGACGACATCGAGAGCCTGAAGGGCGCCTTCATCGGATGTTACGGCGCGTTCTGCGTGACCTTCTTCTGGAACCACTTCTCCCCCGAACACGAAACCCAGCAGGCCGCGAACCTCGCGAAGGCCGCAGCCGCTGCGGGCGTGCAACATGCGATCTGGTCAACGCTGGAAGACACCCGCGAGTTCTACCCGCTCAGCGATACTCGCATGCCCACGCTCATGGGCAACTACAAAGTCCCGCACCTCGATTCCAAGGGCGAGGCCGACAAAATCTTCGCCGCCGCACTCCCCACAACATTACTGCTGACTTCTTTCTACTGGGATAACTTCATCCACTTTGGGATGGGTCCCAAGCGCGGCGCCGATGGCAAACTCACCTTCAGCCTCCCGATGGCTGATGCGAAACTCGCTGGCATCGCCGCTGAAGATATCGGTCGGTGCTCGTACGGCATCTTTAAGAAGGGAAACGAGTTCATCGGCAAGCGCGTCGGCGTCGTCGGGGAATGGCTCACCGGCAACGAGATGGCGGAGCGCATGGCCGAGGCCTTCGGCGAACCGGTCACCTATCAAGCCATCCCGTTCGACGTCTACCGCGGCCTCGGATTCCCTGGCGCCGACGACCTTGGCAACATGTTCCAGTTCTTCGCCGAGCAGCAGAAAGCGATGGCCGGCACCCGCTCCGTCGAAGGCTCGCGCGCGCTGGACCCACAGTTGCAGGACTTACGCACCTGGCTCGCGCACAACAAGGACGGCATCAAGCTCGAGTAGCGTAGGGTTTATCCTGTCGCTCGATGAACATTACCCGTCGTGACGTCGCCAAACTCGGCGCAGCCGCACTCATCAACGCCTGCGCCGAGCGATCCTCCATCGCACAGCAAGCTCCTTCATTCGACCCTGCAAAAGGCCGCCCCGCACCGAACCAGCGCAAGTTCCAAAGTGCCGCCGTCGAAGACGTGATCGCCAAGACGAAGGCGAAACTCGGCGACACGCGCCTTGCTCGGCTCTTCGAAAATTGCTTCCCCAACACGCTCGACACCACCGTTCGCACCGGCTCCCTCTATGGCAAGCCCGACACCTTCGTCATCACCGGCGACATCCCCGCCATGTGGCTGCGCGACTCCAGTGCTCAGATCTTTCCATACCTGCCGCTCGCCAAGCGCGATCCCGATCTCCAGCGCCTGCTCGCCGGCGTAATCCACCGCCAGGTGCGCTGCATCAACATCGATCCCTATGCGAATGCCTTCAACTTCGATCGCGAAGGCAGCGAGTTCGATCACGATCTGACGCAAATGCGTCCTGAACTCCACGAACGCAAGTGGGAGATTGATTCGTTGTGCTATCCCGTTCGCCTCGCATACCACTACTGGAAGACCACCGCCGATAGCAGCGTCTTCGATGAGCCTTGGCACGAAGCCGCTCGCAAAATCGCGAAGACGTTCCGCGAGCAGCAGCGCAAGACCAGCCTTGGCCCCTACTCATTCCGCCGCGAAACCACCACGCCCAACGACACGCTCAACCTCGACGGCTACGGCAACCCCGTGCGCCCGGTTGGCCTGATTGCCAGCGGCTTCCGCCCCTCCGACGACTCCTGCATCTTCCCGTTTCTCATCCCGTCGAACCTCTTCGCGGTCCTCTCGCTTACGCAGTTGAGCGAAATTCTCACCCAGATCTACAAAGATGAACCGCTCTCCCGCGATTGCAACGCTCTCGCGCAGGAGGTTCGCGAAGCGATCAACAAATACGGCAAGACGCAGCATCTGAAGTACGGCGAGATCTACGCCTACGAAGTGGATGGCTACGGCGGCCAACTTCTGATGGACGATGCCAACGTCCCCAGCCTGCTCTCGCTGCCGTATCTCGGCATCTGCGAACCGTCCGATGCCATCTACCAGAACACCCGCCGCTTCGTTCTCAGCGAAGACAATCCATACTTTTTCAAAGGCAAAGCCGCCGAAGGGATCGGCGGCCCGCACGTCGGCCTGAATATGATCTGGCCGCTCTCGCTGATCATTCGCGGCCTTACCAGCACCGATCATGTCGAAATCGACAATTGTCAGAAGACTCTCGTCGCCACCGACGCCGGCACCGGCTTCATGCACGAATCGTTCGACAAGGACGATCCGTCAAAGTTCACTCGCGCATGGTTCGCCTGGGCCAATACGCTCTTTGGGGAGTTCGTCCTCAAGACGCTGGCGCTGAAATAAAGCCGGAGAGGCCCTCCCGCCCTCCCCGGCTCGGCGTTAGCGCGCGACTGCCGGTTGGGGCGCAGGCGCGCGACTCAACAGATCAACGATCAACGCGATTCCCATCGCAACAAACAACAAGTACTCGACGATGACGAACACCAGCAGGTAACCATCGCCCGGCAGCAGTCCCGAAAACAGGAGTAGGGAAGAGAGCGCTGTCGCCATTACCTGGGTCACGGTCTTGAAGTTCGGCCCAAAGAACAAACACGCGCCGAGGAAGAGCGGCACCCACGCCGGCACCGTCCCAATCGCCTGTCGCAGCATGGAGCGCTCGGTGTTCGGCAACATCGCAGAACTCATTTGCGAAGCCAGTCGCAAGGTTGCGAGAAGCAGAGGGGCCACCGCAATCCGCCGCCGACGCTCGTCGAAGCGCAGCAATACGGCGCACAGCAGCAGGAAAACAGCTATGGGAAGGAATCTTCGATTCTGCTCGATCAGTACATAGGCCCCGGCAAACACCGCTGCTCCCACGAGCTTTGCGACTGGCCCTTCCAGCTTCTCCCATTCGGGGAAGAGCGGCTGCTTCGGTTGGGGCGAGCTTCCTCCGCCTCCTGGTTCGTTGCCCTCAATCCGGCACTTCAACACCTTTGCAGGTACGTAGAACGGTTCAATCGGTTGCTTTGGATCGTATCGGTTCATGGTGCGACCTCCTTTGCGCGGACCACCCTGGAACCGCCGCTGATTCAGCCGGTTAGCCTCGTCAGCGGGCATAATTTGAACACGTTCAAAATACCTCTATGCGACAGCGAAGTCAAGCAAAATTTGAATTTGTTCAGAAATTGCAGGTTTTAGTGCGCTGCGGCCCGCGTTCCTCGACGGATGAACGCAATCGACCCGAGAATCGCCAGCGTTGCCACTAACAGGCGCGCCGTCAGCGCCTCGCCCGCCATGGCCCAGCCCAGCAGTACGGCTACTGCCGGGTTCACAAAGGTATGCGTCGAAACCATCGTAGGCGACACCTGGCCGAGCAGCCACACGTACGCCGAGAACGCCACGATCGACCCGAAGACAATCAGGAACAGCAGCCCGAGTACCGACCGCATCGCGACCTGGTGCGGATGAAACGCCGCGATCTCGCCGGTGACGCCGGCCGTCGTCAGCAGCAGCAGAGAACCGCAAAACATAGTCATTCCGGCGCTTGCAACCGGATCTTCCGGAAGCCCCGCATTCGGAGAGATGCACACCCCGATGCCCCACGACAGCGATCCCGCCAGAACTGCCAGGATCCCCACCATCTGCCCCGGAGCGTGCAGCGCTTCGCCGCCCATCAGGTACGCTACGCCGCTGATCCCGCATAGCATCCCGAGCAGTGTCCAGTAGCTGAAGCGTTCTTTACCGGTGAAGATCATGATCGCCGCGATGAACAGCGGTTCCGTTGCGATCAGCACCGCCGCCAGTCCCGACGACACCCGCTGCTCCGCCCAATGCAGTGTTCCGTGGCCGCCAAGGAAGTAGAACGCTCCAATCAGGAACGCCCCCTTCCAATGCTTCGCCGTGGGCCGAAATCCGCGGAAATAGCAGTACGCAAACAGCACCGAGCCTGCGGTGAAGTGGCGTACACCTGCCGTCACCAGCGGCGGAATCGTCTCCACCGCATAGCGGATTGCGAGGTACGTCGAGCCCCAAATGATCCACGTGGAAAGGAACGAAAAGGCCAGCGCCGCACGCTGAGGCTTGCCGGTGGAAACACTTGTCGTGACCGCTGTTTCAGCGCTTGAGCTCATGTTTGTGCGGACTCGTCGAGCGGGGAATTTCTGGCCTTTTTTGGATGACCTTCCGCCGCCGGCGATTCACTTTTACTGTAAAGCGAAAACCCCGCCGCAGCGGGGATCGTGGGACGAAATTGCCTTATTCTGAGTCGCCGCCACCGCTACCGAGACCGAGCTTCTCAAGGTCTGCCTTGTGCTGCTCATAGAACTGCAAATTTGCCTCGCTGATAAAGTCCGGCAGCTTCCCGCCCTTCTGTTTCGCGTATTCCGCGATGCCCACCGTCATCAGCGTCATGGGCGTCAGCATAAATTCCCGCGGCGTCATGCCATGCTGCCGGATCCACGCATTCAGGTGAGGGCACGTGGTCTCGATCATCTTCACCTTTTCGAGCATTGACGACTTTTCATCCGCCTCCAGCCGTTTGCCCTCCGCTGCGACCGCAGCATCCGCTTTTCCGCCGGAATATTCCTTCTGCGCCGCCGCAAAGGCTTCAATCTTGGGCATCGTCAGCACATAATCCCGGATCGCCGCTTCGTCCGCCAACTCTGCCGGCGACTCCGCCTTTTTTTGCGCTCCGGCAACTCCCGCCAGCGCCACAATCAGTAGCCCCACTGCAAATCCCCTGATTTTCAACACATACCCCCTAAGGATGGAACCGCACTGTTTCGTATTCGATGTCCCGAGCGAATCCGGAAGAAATCGATCGCTGCATGTGGAAAAATCCTGTGTTCCCGCCCCTTGCTCCTGCTACCCCTCATGCCTCATAATTGGTCGTGCACCCCTCCAACCTGCACAACCCATCTACAAGTCAAAAGAACGAGGTCGCGATGTCGGCAAAGTACATCTTTGTCACCGGCGGAGTTGTGTCGTCGCTAGGTAAGGGATTGGCAGCAGCTTCCATCGGCTGTCTGCTGGAAATGCGTGGTCTCAAGGTCAACATGCAAAAGTTTGACCCGTATCTCAATGTCGATCCCGGGACCATGTCGCCGTTCCAGCACGGCGAAGTCTTCGTCACCGACGACGGCGCCGAGACCGATCTCGACCTGGGCCACTACGAGCGCTATACGCATAGCAAGCTCACGCGCGAGAACAACTGGACCACCGGCCGCATTTACGAGCAGATCATCACCAAGGAACGCCGCGGCGATTATCTCGGCAAGACCGTCCAGGTCATTCCGCACGTCACCAACGAGATCAAGGCCGCTATGAAGCGTGCCGCCGTGGATGTGGACGTTGCTATCGTCGAAATTGGCGGCACAGTTGGCGACATCGAATCGCTGCCATTCATCGAAGCCATTCGCCAGATGCGCCAGGAGCTCGGCCGCGACAACACGCTCTTCGTACACCTCACACTGGTGCCCTACATTGCCGCTGCCGGCGAGTTGAAGACCAAGCCCACGCAGCACTCGGTGAAAGAGCTGCTCAGCATCGGAATTCAGCCCGACATATTGCTGTGCCGCACCGACCGCTTCCTGTCGAAAGACATCAAAGGCAAGATCGCGCTCTTCTGCAACGTTGAGGACGAAGCCGTCATCACCGCGAAAGACGTGGCTTCCATCTACGAAGTTCCGCTCGGCTTTCATCATGAAGGCGTCGATCGCCTGGTGATGAAATATCTGCGTCTCGATGCGAAGGAACCCGACCTCACCCGCTGGCAGGACATCGTCCATCGCGTCTACAACCCGAAAGACGAAGTCATCATTGGCATCATCGGGAAATACGTGGAGTACGAAGACTCCTACAAGTCGCTGAAGGAAGCGCTCGTCCACGGATCGCTCGCGCACAACCTCAAGCTTAATGTCACGTGGATCGAAGCAGAGGGCCTCGAGACCAAGGACGAGAGCTATTACGAACAGCTTCGCCATGTGGACGGCATCCTCGTTCCCGGCGGCTTTGGCAAGCGCGGCATCGCCGGCATGTTGAATGGCATCCGCTTCGCGCGGGAGCACAAGGTCCCCTACTTCGGCATCTGTCTCGGCATGCAGACGGCCTCGATCGAATTCGCGCGCAACGTCTGCGGTCTCGAAGACGCCAACTCCAGTGAGTTCGATCCCGCTACCCCGCACCGCGTCATCTACAAACTGCGCGAACTGCGCGGCGTGGAAGAACTCGGCGGCACTATGCGCCTCGGCGCGTGGGCTTGCAAACTCGAACCCGGCTCGCACGCCGCGAAAGCCTACGGAACCACTGAGATCAGCGAGCGACATCGCCACCGCTACGAATTCAACCAGGAATACCGCGAGCAGATGGCCGCTGCCGGACTCAAATTCACTGGCACCACGCCCGACGGCACCTACATCGAGATCGTCGAGCTCGACCAGAATGAGCATCCGTACTTCCTCGGCTGCCAGTTCCACCCCGAATTCAAGTCGAAGCCGCTCGAGCCGCATCCACTTTTCAAGGCATTCATCGGCGCATCGTACGAGCATCGCATGAAGCGCACACACACCAAGGAGCGCGAGGAAGAGTCGGTCTTCCTGCGTCCGGAGCGGGTAGGGAAGTAGTGATCGAGCCCTTCAAAGTCAAAGACGTCGAGATCGGCGGTCCGAAGCTATTTCTCATCGCTGGGCCGTGCGTCATCGAGAGTGAAGCCCACGCCATGAAGATGGCCGAGGCCATCTCCGGAGTCTGCAAGGCGATGAAGATTCCCTACATCTTCAAGGCTTCGTACGACAAAGCCAATCGCACTTCGCTGTCGAGTTTCCGCGGCCCGGGCCTGCACGAGGGTTTACGCATTCTCGCGAAGGTCGCCGACGAAGTGAACGTGCCGGTTCTAACCGACGTGCACGACACCGAGCAGGCCACGGCCGCCGGCGACATCGTCGACGTCCTCCAGATCCCCGCGTTCCTCTGCCGCCAGACCGACCTGCTCGTGGCTGCGGCGAAGACCGGCAAAGTTGTGAACGTGAAGAAGGGCCAGTTCGTTGCGCCCAACGACATGCAGTACGCCGTGACCAAGGTCCGCGAGTCGGGCAATCAGCGCGTCTGTCTCACCGAGCGCGGCGCCAGCTTCGGCTACAACAATCTTGTCGTCGACATGCGCGCGCTGCCCATCATGCGCCAGTTCGCGCCCGTCATTTTCGACGCCACCCACTCCGTCCAGCTTCCCTCGGCCGGCAAAGACGGCCATGCCGTCTCCGGTGGACAGCCCGAGTTCATTCCGGTCCTCTCCCGCGCCGCCGTTGCCGCCGGCGTGGATGGCGTCTTCATGGAGGTTCATGACGACCCGCCGCACGCCAAGTCAGACGGCGCCAACGCTCTCGACCTCAAACTTCTGCGCGGAGTCCTGACTTCGCTGCTCCGCATCCGCGAAGCCGTTACGCCACCCGCAGCGTCTTGATTCCATCCGCTTCGAGGTAGCCCGCCGATTTATCGGCAGAGTGGCGCGAAGATGCGATTCGTCCCACATTTCCAGTCGCGCAGCGACGCCATGCAATGGCCCACCGCGTAAGCGGTGGGAAGAAAATGCGAGAATAGTCAGAGTCCGCTGCAGCGGACGGCATCCAACTGCATGGTGATTAGCAAAACACATCTGCTGGCGCTGTTCTTCGTCGCCATCTCCGCCTGCGCGCAATCGCGCATGGTCCTCGACACGCCCATCTATCCCGAAGGCGTGGACGCGAAGAAAGAAATCCGTGCAGCCCTCGTCCAGGCCAAGGCCCAGAACAAGCACGTTCTCCTCGTCTTCGGCGCCGACTGGTGTTATGACTGCCACGTCCTCGATTACCGCTTCCACTCGCCGGAAATCGAACCGTTCCTCGACAAGAATTTCGTCGTCGTGCACGTGAACATCGGTCGCGGCGAAACCAACGTGGATCTCTCGAACAAGTACCACATCCCGGTGGACAAAGGCGTTCCTTCCATCGCAGTCGTCTCACCCACCGGCGCACTGCTCTACAGCACGCAGCACGGCGAGATCTCGCCCACGCGCAGGATGCCTGCCACGCAGATTGTCGGAATGCTGGAAAACTGGGCCGCGCTGAAATAGCAGTTAACGCTGATTCGTCCACTTGAGAATCTCGGCGCGAAAACCTCGGTATTCGCCGATCATCTTCGGCACGAAAATCCGCCATCCCAAATTGTCCGTCACCACGAAACCGCGCTTGGGGAACTCACGGATCGACGTTACGCCGGCGCGCTGAATTCGTACCTCTTGCCCGCCCATCTTGCGGACCAGTTCCTTGGGCGTGAGTTCGACCTCGAACGATTCCCAGCGCTGCATGGAGGTGCGAAAGCTGAACCTTCCAACAAGCCCACCGACGCCAAAACCGATAACCACTACCGCGGTCACGATCAGCGCAGCGCGTCTATCTTCAGCCTTCGCCCAGTCCACCCGCGGCAGCAGTGTCAACGTGAGAATCCCGGCAGCAATCAGCAGGACTACCACCGGCGCCCAGCGCGCCATGCGCCTGCGCTGCTCAATCCATTCGGGTGGAATTCGGTAGATCATCTTCGCGAAAGAGTATAGCGTCCCGGTTTGTCTGGAAAGTTTCGATTCCAGCGGGATATCGGGAACTTTATTCCGTCCAAATGGCAATACCCTACAGCGGCTGGTTTGGAGCAAACTCGGCGGATGGTGTCGCGAACTGATCAAGAACTTGTCCGGCTGCTCGCTCGCGGCGACCATCGCGCGTTCGAGGCCGTCTACGAACGCTGCCGCGCACCGCTTTTCAGGTTTTCTTTGCATATGTCTGGCTCACACGAAATCGCCGACGAGATCACCCAGGACGCCTTCCTGTTCCTGCTGCGGAACCCCGGTTCCTATGCGCCGGAACGAGGCCCGCTCCTGAACTTCCTCCTCGGCGTCACCCGAAACCTCGTCCGCCGCTCGAAGCGGAGCGCCACCGATGACCTGTCGATTGAAGATGAGGGAATCGAGAACCAGTTCGCCGTGCCCGAGACCAACGACAGCCCACTCGATCTGGCGATCCGCCGGCAATCCGCTGCCTCATTGCAAGACGCGCTCCTAAAGGTTCCGGAAGGCTATCGCGAGGTCATCGTGCTCTGCGATCTCCAGGAGATGAGCTACGCCGAAGCCGCTGCCACGCTCGGCATTCCGGTTGGTACGGTTCGCTCCCGCTTGCATCGCGGACACATCGCTCTGCTCGACGTCCTCAGCCGCCGGACTGTGGCTGAAAATTCGGGGGCCAAGTTATGAATTGCCAGTGGTATGAACAACAGCTCGCGAACGACAAAATTGAGCTTTGGACCAACGGCCGCCCATCGCCCGCGCTTCTCGCGCACGCCCGCGAATGCGAACGCTGCGCCGGGTTTGTCGATGGAGAGTTGGAACTTCGTGCGTCTCTGCTGGAGCTGTCTGAAACATCGCAGTACGCCGGGCCATCCGCCAACGTGAAGCGCAACCTGCTCGCTGAACTCACTGCCCTGGCGCCGGTTCCTCGGCGACGTACGTTCGCGCTGCGCTTCGCCTTCGCCGCCGCTGCCGTTCTGTGCCTTGCAATTGGCGTGCTCTACTGGCGCAGTGCGCGCCCGCAGTCCACGCCTGTCGTCGCGAAGCAGCCAGCGGTTCAACCGCAACCGGTCGCGCCGCCGCAGCCCGCGCAATCCCAGGCAGCAATTGCCGTCAAGGATGACAAGCCAGTGACGGTTGCGTCCGTGCAGCGCAAGCCAGCCTCGCGGAAGCCCTCGGCCAAGCCGCAGACGGCCAACGATTTCTATCCCGTCATCATGTGCGATTCGCTCACCTGCGACAGTCCGACGGTAGCGATTCGCGTTGAACTGCCGGCGTCGCCGCTCGTCAACCGCGGCGGCGGATCGAGTCGTACGGTCATGACCGACCTGCTCGTCGGCGAAGACGGATTAGTTCGTGGTGTAAGAGTTCTGCAATAACAACAGGAGAGAGAGACATGCGTAAACTCATCGCTGTATTCATGGTCCTTGCCGGATCCAGTTTCATGCTCGCGCAGTCCGAGCCCATTACCATTCACGGCGAAGGCTTCCAACACGCGGGCGCCATGCGCATTGATATGGCGGGCCCCGAGAACATGAAGGTCGTGAAGGGCATTCCTCTCACCGCCGACATCGTCAACACCCACGTCCAGCATCTCGCGGACGGTAACAAGATCACCAACGAAGAGACGTCACACTTGTATCGCGATAGCGAAGGCCGCACTCGCCGCGAGAACAAGATCGTGTTGCCTGGCTCGAATGACAAGAACGTCCCGACGATGATCATGATCAACGATCCGGTCGCGCACACGCGGTTCATTCTCAACACCGATCGCAAGTCAGCCGACGAACTCCCCGGCCATCCGCCGATGATGAGCAAGGACATTAACGTCATGTACACGAAGAAGGGCGCCGACGAAGCCGCTGCCAATCCACACGAATCGGAAGCGGAGACCAAGGAAGACCTTGGCACGCAGAGCATTGAAGGCTTCGTAGCGAAGGGAACCAAAGCGACCCACGTGATTCCCGCCGGCAAAATCGGCAACGAGAAGCCGATCACGGTTACGACCGAGAGCTGGTACTCGGATGAGCTCGGCTTGGAAGTGATGCGCGTCCACAACGACCCGTGGTCTGGTGAAGTCACGACCAAGATCACCAATGTTCGCCGCGGCGAACCGGATGCCAGCCTCTTCACACCGCCTGCCGATTACAAGGTCGAGAAGATGAACGGCAACCGCACGATTCGTATCGAGCGCAACGGCCCAGGAGAACCGCCACCTCCGCCTGCCCCGGAGAACTAAGCGCCAAGCCAAAGGGACGGCATCAAGCCGTCCCTTTGTTAATGCGCATCGGGATGTGGGTTTTTCTCCAAGGAATCGAGTTTCTGCTGCTGATCAGGGTTTAGATACCCGCGCGCTTCCTTAAGGGCCTTCTCATGCAAAGCCTTCAATTTCTCGTGACGCGCATCCGACGTTAAGCTCTCGTCCTCCGTTACCTTCTCCGCACTCTCTTGCATCCTCTGAACGATCGGCCGGAGCTTGGCCTGCTGGTCCGCAGTAAGGTCCAACTGCGTAGTGAGGAACTTCATGTGCTCGTCCACGCTCGGCATTGTGGACGTCTGCTGCGCCGCTGCAGCAAGCGCGAACACCATCATCGCCGCGATCGTAAATTTTAGAATCCAGTTCATCCTTGCCTCCTTCTGGGCTACTATTCCGCACTGTATCCGCGTCGGAAATGCGACGTCGAGTTTCGCCGCCGCGTTTCTGAACATAGAGGCGGTCGATGTCCAACAGTGAGCGAGCCAAGCCTTCAAAAGCCTCTTCGAAGAGTGTTAAGGCGACAGACGCTCGCATTCGCCGCACTCACGAACGCCTTGGCCTGGCTCTCATCGAGCTCATTCTCGACAATCCGATCGATACGGTGACTGTCCAGGACGTGCTTGATCGCGCCGGTGTTGGACGCTCCACGTTTTATCTCCACTATCGCGACAAAGACGACCTGCTCTGGACCCAGTTGGAGCAATTCTTCGAAATCATGAGCAACCTGCTCGATAGCAAGAAGGAAGTGTCACGCCGCGTATTGCCGGTCCGCGAAATGCTCGAGCACGTCGGTATCGAGAACAAAATTTATCGCGCCCTCGCCGACTCCGGCCGTCTGCACGACTTCTTCGACCTCGCGCAGCAATACTTCGCCCGCTCCATCGAGAAGCGTCTTAGCGGATACCGAAAGCTTTTGAATATTTCTGGAGACGAATTGACCGCGCGCGCAAACGCTCTCGCCGGAAGCTATCTCGCGCTGATGCGCTGGTGGATCGACAGCAAAGGAAAGCTCCCACCCCAGGCAGTCGACGACTTATTTCACGGAATGGTCTGGAAGGGCTTGGAATAGTAAAGGGACGGCACCAGGCCGCCCCTTTTACTTTCTGCTGTTCTGCGTCGAAGCTATGTTCCTTCGCTCCAGCCCGCCAGGTACTCTTCTTGCTCCGGCGTCAGCTTGTCGATCTTCACGCCCATCGACTCCAGCTTCAGCTTCGCAACCCGCTTGTCGAGTTCTTCCGGAACCTTGAACACGCTCTTCTCGAGCGTCTTGTGGTGTTTCACCAGGTAGTCGAGCGAGAGCGCCTGGTCGGCGAAGCTCATGTCCATCACGGACGGCGGATGGCCTTCCGCGCTGGCCAGGTTGATCAGGCGGCCTTCGCCCAGCAGGTTGATCTTGCGGCCATCTTTCAGCGAGTACTCATCCACAAACGTGCGGGTCGTGCGCTTCGACGACGACAGCTTTTCCAGCGCCGGAATGTCGATCTCGACGTTGAAGTGGCCGGAGTTCGAAATGATCGCGCCGTCCTTCATCAACTCGAAGTGTTCCTTGCGCAGAACGCTCTTATTGCCGGTCACGGTGCAGAACACATCGCCAAGCTGTGCCGCTTCGTGCATTGACATCACGCGGTAGCCGTCCATCACGGCTTCGATCGCCTTCGTGGGATCGATTTCGGTCACGATGACCTCGGCTCCAAGGCCGCGCGCACGCGAAGCCAAACCGCGTCCGCACCAGCCGTAGCCAGCGACCACGAACTTCGCGCCTGCGAGCAGGAAGTTCGTCGCGCGCACGATACCGTCAATCGTGGACTGACCGGTGCCGTAGCGGTTGTCGAACATGTGCTTGGTGTCGGCATCATTCACCGCGATGATCGGGTACTTCAACATGCCGTCCTTCGCCATCGCGCGCAGGCGGATGACGCCGGTGGTCGTCTCTTCGGTGCCTGCGATCACGTGCTCCAGCGCGTCCTTGCGCTTGGTCAGGGCGATCGTCACGAGGTCGGCGCCGTCATCCATCGTGATGTGCGGCTTGTGGTCGAGCGCCGCCATGATGTGCGAGTAGTAGGTATCGTTGTCCTCGCCCTTGATCGCGTAGACGGGAATACCGTAGTCGCGGACGAGTGAGGCAGCCACGTCATCCTGTGTCGAGAGCGGGTTCGAGGCGCACAGAACAGCCTCGGCGCCACCGTCGCGCAGCGTGATCATCAGGTTGGCGGTCTCGGCCGTCACGTGCAGGCAGGCGCTGATGCGGAAGCCCTTCAGCGGCTGGTTCTTGATGAAATCCTTGCGGATGATCTGCAGCACTTTCATCGACTGGTTCGCCCATTCGATGCGCTTTTTGCCCAGGTCCGCCAGTTCAATGTTCGCGATGTCGCACGCGACGTTCGAAGTAGATGTCGTAGCCATGTTTCCTCTAAATTGCGCTTTTGAAATTCGGGTGCCCCGTCCTGACCCCGCGTTCTCCGCGGGATAGGACGGGGATGTTCTCAGGGATTTGCTAGTTCTTGCCCGCGTGAGCGGCGCTCTTCAGGCCGGCCTGCTCGCGCAGTGCCTCAGCCTTGTCCGTCGCTTCCCACGTAAAGTCTTTGTCGTTGCGTCCGAAGTGTCCGTACGCCGCAGTCTTGCGATAGATCGGCCGGCGCAGGTTCAGCGACTCCATGATGCCCTTCGGGGTCAGCTTGAAGTTCTTGCGAACCAGTTCTTCGATCTTGGCTTCTTCGACCTTGCCGGTACCGAACGTCTCCACCAGCACGCTGACAGGTTCAGCCACGCCGATCGCGTAAGCCAGTTCCACTTCGCAGCGATCGGCCAGGCCGGCAGCCACAATGTTCTTCGCGATGTAGCGCGCCATGTACGCAGCCGAACGGTCAACCTTCGTCGGGTCCTTGCCCGAGAACGCGCCGCCGCCGTGACGGCCCATGCCACCGTAGGTATCCACGATGATCTTGCGTCCGGTCAGGCCGGTGTCGCCCATCGGTCCGCCGATTACGAAGCGGCCCGTCGGATTGATGTGGTACTTGGTGTCCGCGTCGAGCAGGTTCGCCGGAACCGCCGCCTGGATCACGTGTTTCAGGATGTCCGCGCGGAGGTCTTCGGTGCTGACCGTCTCGGCATGCTGCGTCGAAACGACAACGGCATCCACGCGCACCGGCTTGCTGTGCTGGTCGTATTCAACTGTGACCTGGGATTTTCCGTCGGGACGAAGGTAAGGAAGGGTGCCGTTCTTGCGGACTTCAGTCAGTTTCAGCGTGAGCTTGTGGGCCAGCGAAATGGGGGCCGGCATCAGCTCGGGCGTTTCGTTCGTCGCGTAGCCGAACATCATGCCTTGGTCGCCGGCGCCGCCGGTGTCCACGCCCATGGCGATATCGCCAGACTGCTTGTTGATGCTCGAGATCACCGCGCAGGTGTTCGAGTCGAACCCGTACAGCGCGTTGTCGTAGCCAATGGTCTGTACCACGCCACGAACCAACGTCTGAAAGTCCACATAAGCTTTGGTGGTAATTTCACCCGCGATCACCACCAGTCCGGTGGCAGTCAGGGTTTCGCACGCGACGCGGCTCGTAGGATCATCTTTGAGGCAGGCGTCGAGAATGGCATCGGAAATCTGGTCGGCGATCTTATCCGGGTGACCTTCCGTCACGGATTCCGAGGTAAACAAAAAACGATTACGTGTCGACAAAAGTGAAACTCCTTGAGCTAGGCAGCACGACCCAACAGGCGGGGACTCCGCAGAAGAGGGTGAAGCTGGTATGGGCCTTGTATAAAGATTATCAAAGCACCATCTCCGCCACAACGATTATCGCGCCGAATTGTACTAACCGCGCATTAAACGGCAAATGCAAGCAGGGGAAGGACTTGGGCTAAGGCGGCGACTACTCGCTCTGCAGTCCTGAAGCATTTACCACCACCGTTCTTGGCCGCGTCAGATCCCCGCTAATCGCCACGGGTTTTCCGTTTAAAGAGATCTCGGTTCCGTTGGGATTTCCCATCACGATGCGAACCCGGTTCTTGGCCTTGAATTCCTTTTGCTCGTGGGGTGCAAACGTCTTCTGCAGTGGCCGGCGGCCATCCATAGTGATGGACATCCAACTCCACCCGGTCGCCTTGATCGAAACCGTAAATTCCAGGGGAATGGCGCCCCGGATAGTGGTTGTATCCTCAGCGATCCGCGATTCCGGCTTGCTGACAGTAGTCGAAGCAGGGCTCGAAGTTGCGTTATCCGCAGGTGCCACTACGGTTGGCTGCGAAGCAGGTGGTGGGGCACTCGTCGCGCTCGACGTTGTACTCGGCACGCTCGTTGTCGGTGTGGGCGCCTGAGCCTGCTGCTTCAACTGCCGATGTAAGCTCGGCATCTTGAAAGCCTTGAAATAGCCGGCTCGATAAACCTTATATCCGCCAAATGCGATTCCTGCGGACAGCACCAGCAGGATCAGTGCTCGCACGATACCCGCCTTATGCGACGACTCTCGCGCCTGTTGCGCCGCCAGGCGATTGGCCTTCGCCATGGCGCTCTGTGAGGCGATTGTCTTCACCGACACCGGTTGTTCTTTCACCGCCGCCGTGTAATCCGCGACCGCTTCGTCTTCGTTTAATCCCAGGAACTTAGCGTAGGAGCGAACGAAGCCTTTGTTGAAGATGCCGCCCGGCAGGATGGAGAAGTTCTCGTCTTCCAGGGCTTTGAGCGAGCGCGTGCCGATCTTCGTGGCAACGGCGATTTCGTCGAGCGAGATGCCGCGCATCTCCCTTTCCCGACGCAACTTATCGCCAAATGACCCCACGTTCCCTCGCTAACGCGAAATGCATGCAGGTAAATTCGCTTGGGTACTCTGGTCATCATAGAAACCGCGTTTTGCTGTGTCAAACCGAAGTCCCTGCTGTACTGTGTCGTACACAAGTGATTAACGCAATCGGTGAATTCGCTGAGAGCAAAGGAACTTGCGGCGAAACCACACGTTGCAGCAGGTGAAAACCGGGACATATAATGTCCCAACTCGACCCTCGAGGCCATCATTCCACCATGTTTGACTCCGCAGGCGCCGACCACAAGCGGCAGTTACAGGAGTTGGGTATCTTTCACGACGTCGCCAAAGCGCTGACGTCGTCGCTGAACCTCGACTCCATCCTGCAGACCATTATGGAAAAGATGGCGGAATATTTCCGCCCCGATACCTGGTCACTCCTCATGGTGGATGAGGAGAAATCTGAGCTTTATTTCGCCATCGCTGTCGGTGACGCCGCGGAGGCCCTCAAAACCGTTCGCCTGAAACTCGGCGAAGGCATAGCGGGATGGGTCGCACAGCACGGCGAAAGCCTTCTCGTTCCCGACGTCTATACCGATCCGCGTTTTGCCAAGCGCATCGACGAGATGACCAAGTGGCAGACGCGCTCGATTATCTGCATTCCGCTCAAATCGAAGCACCGCGTCCTCGGCGTGATCCAGTTGATCAACGTGGATATGCAAGGCTTCGGCGGAAACGAGATGCTGCTGCTGCAGGCGCTCGCCGATTACGCCGCCATCGCCATCGATAATGCCCGCGCCGTCGAGAAGATCCAGGAGTTGACGATCACCGACGACTGCACCGGCCTCTACAACGCGCGCCATCTCTACAAAACGCTCGAAGCCGAGGTCTACCGCTCCACCCGTTTCGGCTACGAGTTCAGCATCCTGTTCCTCGACCTCGACCACTTCAAGTCGGTGAACGATACGCACGGCCACCTCGTCGGCAGCCGCTTACTCGCGGAGATCGGCTACGCCATTAAGGCGCACCTTCGCTTGATTGACTATGCCTTCCGCTATGGTGGCGACGAATTTGTCGTGCTGTTGCCGCAGACGTCGAAAGAGTCGGCGTTAGTTGTAGCCCGCCGCTTGCGCGATGTTTTCCGTAATGAATATTGGCTGAAACCAGAGGGTCTGAATCTCAATGTGCGCGCCAGCATGGGTGTCGCAACGTTCCCGGAGGACGCAAAGTCCTCGCACGAAATCATCCGCCAGGCCGACGAAATGATGTACGCGGTAAAAAACACCACGCGCGATAACGTAAGCGTCGCCCGCCAAGGCATGCTGACCTAAGATTTCATAACGCCTCGCAGCGGTCGGCCTGCACAAGCGTTTCCTGCTCCACAACTCTCTCTTGTCATCCTGAGCGAAGCGAAGGATCTGCTGTTTTCCCGGGGCCACCACCCGCGCTAAGGCTTTGCCTTCACCGCATTCACGTTCTCCGGCGCGTCCGCATTCACGCCAAAATCCCACACGTACAAATTCATCTCGTTCTCGTCAAGCATCTCGACCACCGCGTACTCCCCAGGCGTCAATGGCTGCGACGGCGTTACCTTCACCCACGGCCCTTCGTTCACGTGCGAGACCAATGCCGGCACAAACTTCTCCGCCTGGCTGGTCTTCCCAGTGGCTTTCACAATCAAAGTCCCGACACTGCGCGTGTTCTTTTTCACATCGGAAGTGACGCGAACGATACGGTAGTGGTTCACAACATCTACAGGCTTTTCGCCCGACTCAATGCACATGTAAAACGTCGGCTGCGTCGAGTGTGACTGCGCCCGCGCATGCTGCCCCGGCAACTCGAACGACTGGTGCGCGCCGCCGAACGGATTCACCGCCACGCGTAACACATTCTTGCCAAAGTTCTGGTTGATGTCCGCACCGTTCTGCACGATCTCCACCAGTTCCGGCGCACCCTTCCACTCGTCGAGCAAGTAAACGCCGCCAATGTTCCCATCCGGCAATCGCAGCCGCGGGGCAACCGTCGGGGCATCGGTCTCAGTCCTCGCTGCCTCTTTCTCTTCTGCTTCGGCCGCATCACGCTCGGCGCGCGAAAGGTCGTTCTTGATCGGATTATCGTTGTACTTGTTGGTCGCGTCCCAATCCACGAGCAAGTTGGGCACGTCCTCCCATTCGAAACGGTCGGCGCTCTTGTAACGCACACGATCGCCTTCGACTTTGTACTCGAGGATGGACTGATAGCTGCCGTCTTTGAGGATGAGGCGCTTGGCGTGAGACTGGGCGAGAGCCGGAAGCGCAAGCATCAGCGCGAGAGTGAATGCGGCGAAGCGCATGTCAATATCGTACCGCCTGCGGTCGCCGCTTCGAAACTTTGTTCGCATGCGAGGCTCCCATTGTAAGATTCGGGCCATGCGCTCTCTTCTAGTCGCGCTCTTTGCCGTCGTGATTTCCTTACCACTGCTCGCGCAGTGCGGATTCAGGGTGGATCCCGTCGCGGAAAGCAATTGGTACAGCGAAGAAGGTTGGCCTACGCCTGGCATGGATCAACGCCAATGGATTCCGGTGAATATAACGATGGATGAGAAGCCGCAACCACTTCATGAGGGGTTCACGGTTTCAGCGATAGCTCTTCCGCATAACAGTCACGCCACATTCCCCGGGACACTCTTTGATGAGGGAGGTGTTCACAAGAAACTCAGGTCCCAGACAATGCTGCTGTTCGCGTTGTACCGCTGGTCCTTCAACGGCAAGCCTTACGCATATTCCTATCAATTGGCGCCGACAGACGTTGCCTGTTCCTTCACGATGGACCTCATCGACGACCGAGGCGATGGCAAGTTCCGTAAACTGACGCTCCCCGGGCATGTCGTATTGCCGCGGCGAATGGATCCGCCGCCGCTTCCAAAGTGGACGTCAGGTCCCGCCGCCTAAACCTGCCGACCTACGGATGGTGAACGTCCAGGGTGACCGTAGTGTCCATCCCAATCGGTTGATTGTTCAGAAGATACGGCTTGAATTTCCATTGCTTCACAGCTTCCATTGCAGCGGGAATGAGCAAGGGATTTCCGGAGAGGGCACTTATCGACTCGACATCGCCATCCTTTGACGTGAGGACCTCTAGCACTACCTGGCCTCCTCCGTTAAAGTCTTTCGGAGTAATTGGATCGACGCGCTTAACGATAAAAGCCTTCGAGACGGTCTGAGATACCCGTATGTGTCCCTTGGCGGGTGGACCGCCGGGCTCGGAACTTACAATTCCCACGATCGGCATATCTGCTTTCACTGCAGGAACTGCTTCGCCGCATGACGAGTCGGGTGTGTCGTCGCCCAATGAAAAACCCTCGAGCGTTTTCGTAATCGCGTCCCGATCCTCCGGTGTTGCTGCTGCCACGAGAATGGTGATGAAGTAATCCCGGAACTTGGTGGTCAACTCGGCACGGTACTGCTTGAAACCCGGTTTGACCATTTCCACATCGAGGCGCTCGAATTCGCGTCCCGCGAATTGAACGCTGAGTCCGCTCGAAAGCACCGTCGGATCGTCCGGACCTACGCCAGCATGGGCCTTGGCCAGGATGATCGCGGCTTCCGCGAGTCTCTTCGTCGTCTTACCAGCGTTTCGAGCGTACAAACGAATCCGATCATTTGAATCGGCTACGCCGGTTTGCATTTCAAACAACAAGAAGGTCTTGCCTTGCTGCTCCGCCTGCCCCGAGACAGTAGAACCAACCGGGATCCAGCCGTTTGGAAATCCGAATTTGATTCCCAAGCACTCGTTCTCGTAGGAATCACTTTTCACGGTTCCACTGGCAATACTCCGTGGAACAGCAAAAGGGTTCGGTGGTTCCTGTGCAGCAACGATGCAGGTGAGAGCGAAGAGTGCGAGAGCAACACGCATAGAGTCTTATGGTCCCCGTTACTTTTCCAGCCGGTTGTACTTCTTCAACACTTCTCGCAATTGATCGTGCGGCAGCGCGATCACCTTCCGCCCCTTGTACCCCGTCATGTCTTCTGCGGCGACGAGCGCATTCACCACTGCTTCTTCCGTCGCCTGCACGGTCGCTGCAAATAACGGATCCATGTTGTCGAGCGGCAGCGTCTGTATCGTCGCTGCCTTCTCGCTGTAGTAGGTGTGCGGATTCGCCGTGGAGAAGGCAATGAAGATATCTCCCGACCCATTGCCCGAGATGCTTCCCAGCCGCCCCAGCCCATCGGTTACGCGGCGCGCAAGTCGTTTGAGTTGCGTCGGAATCAGCGGAGCATCGGTCGCAACCACGACGATGATCGAGCCTTTCTCTTCTTCATAGGCAGCGTGCTGTGGAATCTCCTTACCCACCGGAACACCAGCAATGCGCAGCTGCGGACGCAGCCCGTAATTACACTGCACCAGCACCCCAACCGTATAGCCTCCGGCCTTGGCGTCGAGCATGCGCGAAGACGTCCCAATCCCGCCCTTGAACTCGTTACAAATCATCCCCGTTCCGCCGCCGACAGCGCCTTCCAGCACCGGGCCTGACTTCGCACTGTCGAGCGCATCGAACGCGTCTTGCGGCTTCACGTGGAATCCGTTGATATCGTTCAGCCAGCCGTCCCACGTTTCCGCGACAACCGGCAGCGACCACGCATCCTCCACCGTTTTCGGCGGCTGGTGGTTCAGGCGCCATGCGATCACCGCATCGCGCACCACACCAACACTGTGCGTGTTGGTGATCACTACCGGGCCATCAAGGAATCCCGACTCTTCCACCCAGGTCGTTCCCGTCATCTCGCCATTACCGTTCTGCGAAAACCATCCCGCATACACCGGATCAAACAAATCGTTCGCGCGCGGAATCACCGCGGTCACGCCAGTGCGAATGTCGGTGCCTTCGATCAGCGTCTTGTGGCCTACTGTTACGCCGGCGACATCGGTGATCGCATTGAACTTGCCAGGAGTTCCGTCGAAAGGAACGCCAAGATCGCGGGCGCGAGGTTTCTGGGCGCAGACCAGCGATGACGCTAGCAGGAGAGCAGAGAAGATGTGGGCTTTCATGAGTGGGCGGAATTATAGCGCGCGATCATCACGATGGTTCGACTCTACCTTCTTCGTCGCTTCATTCAAACCAAACCTTCCGCGTCGCCGATTCGGCGAATTGCGCAGATCGATGTTGAATTCTTCTACCGCCAACGCCGGTTTGCCTTGCTCGAGCAGAAGTTCCCCGAGTTGTTCGCGTGCAGGAATCACGGGCCCCGGAGTCACCGGCAACTTCTCCACCGCATCTTCCTCATCCGCAGCCTGACGCATCGTTGAAGTAGCTTTGTCCAAGTCATGGTTGGCGAACGCTACCCACGCCATCGCCTCGCGCTTGAGGACGCGCACCTGCGTTGCCCAGTACCCGTTGCCCTTCCCTTGCAAGTCGTCCTCGATCTGCTGAAGCTGTGCGACTGCACCCGATGCTTCCTTCGCCTTCTCCATGTGCGCGTTCCCAATCGATTGCGCCCAGATCGCAATTGCACGCACATGCGGCGGAGCCGACTCGGGAACCGGCAGTTGAACCGCCTCTGCCCATTTTCCGCGCTCCAGAGCGTAGCGAATCGGCATCACGGTCGCAGCATAACCGACTTTGAAATCGGCAGTGTGCAGGCTCTCCATCTTCTTCAACTCGCCGACGATTTGCGCGGCATCTTCATCGCGACCAAGCTGCAGTTGCGCATACACGAGGTAATCCATTGCGTGCAGTTCTTCTCCGATATCACCCGCTCGGTGTGCCGCAGTACGCGCCGCCGTGTTCGACGCGATCGAGTCTTCCCACAGCCCGAGTCGCGTGAAAATGTGGCTCGGCATATGCAAAGCATGCGGCGCAGATGGCGCAACCTGCGCATAGGCGCGAGCCGCGGGAAGTCCTCGCTCCGCGAGTTCCGCGTTGTCGTAGGCGTGGATCAGGTAATGCGGAATCGCCGGATGCTGTGGGTATTTCTTGAAGAGCGCCTCCAGGATGTCCGCCGCGTGCTTCTGGCGCGCGTGCGTTTTGTCGGAGGGCGATGCATTCGCCAGGAGAGCAAGCGCATAAAACGTTTGCACCTCGACGTCGGCCGGATAACGCGCTGCAAGTTCCGCCATCGCCTTCTCGTAAGCTCCGGCACGAGTCGCAATCGGAACCGTATCGGCATCCTTGAAGATCGCATTTGCCGCGTTCAGAAACCCGCGTTCGCGATCTGTTACAGCGCCTGCGCTCATCGCCAGTGAAAGCTCGCGCTGCGCCCGTGCAGCCCCATCGGCCGAAATCGCAGGCTCCCACAACTGGTGATAGCCCGACATGGCGACGCCCCAATACGCCATTGCGCATTTCGGATCACGCTCAGCCACTGCCTGGAACGCGTTCAACGCCGCGGCATACGCAAACGAGTGCAGCAGAGCGACGCTACGGTTGAAGTCGCCTTGCACTTCGGCTGTGCACGAGATCGGAAAAGTCACGCTCCCGAGAACTTCCGGCACCGGATGGTCGTGCGTTTCCTGGGCAGCATAAAACGACTGCGTTCCCGACATCAGAAGCAAGCTGAGCAGCAGCGGAGCCGCGCGCGACATGGCGCGAAACTATATCACGCTCTCTGCAGCCAACGGACGCCTGCCTCTCCGCATCTTCTGCTCCATACGCCGCTCTTGGCAGCGTTCACTTTGCATTCAGAAGGGCAGAATGGCAGACTCCACTGCTGCGATCCCTCAACGCAAATTCGGCAAAGCCGACGCCACGGTTTCCTGCGTCGGCTTCGGTGGTCACCACGTTGGCGACGCCACCGACGTGAAAGAAGCCGTCAAGCTGATCCATCAGGCCGTAGATGCCGGCATCACCTTCTTCGACAACTGCTGGGAATACCATCGTGGTAAGACCGAAGACTGGATGGGCCAAGGCCTCAAGGGTCGTCGCGAAAAGGTCTTCCTGATGTCCAAGGTCTGCACCCACGGGCGCGATGCCGACCTCGCCATGCGCATGCTCGAGCAGTCGCTCAACCGCCTCCAGACCGATCATCTCGACCTCTGGCAGATTCATGGCGTCTCATTCGACAACGATCCCGAGCTCTTCATTCGCCCGAACGGCGCGGCCGAGGCCCTCCGCAAAGCCAAAGAACAGGGCAAAGTCCGCTTCGTAGGATTCACCGGTCACAAGGATCCCGACATCCATCTCGCGATGCTGAATACCGGCTTTCCCTTCGACGCCGTGCAGATGCCGCTGAACCCGTTCGACTACCACTTCCGCAGCTTTCAGGGAAAAGTGCTGCCCGAGTTGCAGAAGCGCGGGATCGCGGCACTTGGCATGAAGCCCATCAGCGGCCATGGCGACGCGGTAAAGCGCGGTGTGCTGAGTGGAGAAGAATCGCTGCGTTACGCGATGAGCCTGCCCGGCGTGACCACGACCATCACCGGCATCGACAAACAGGAAGCGCTCGACCAGGCGATCAAAGTCGCGCGCGGCTTCCAACCCATGACCGAGCAGGAAATGTCCGCCCTTCGCGATCGCGTGAAGCCCTACGCCGGCGATGGACGCTACGAACTCTACAAAGTCTCGCTCAAGTTCGATAATCCCGAGGCGCGCATGGCACACGATTTCCCCCTCGACATGCAGTCCGTCGAGGTGAAGGAAATGATGAAGGCCACCGAAAATACCGGCAAGCCGTTTCCGGAGGCGAAATGAGCAGCGACTTCGACCGGCGGTCTTTTCTAAAAAGCGCGGCAATCATCGGCGCGGGAAGCATAGTTCCGGGGAAAATGACAGCGATGGCACAGAACACGAACTCCGAAAAAAGGTCCGGCGGCGCAATCCCTAGGCGGAAGCTTGGCAAAACCGGCATTGAAGTTTCAGCGCTCGGTATGGGCGGCTACCATCTCGGCTCCGCAAAAACACAGAAGGATGCGGTCGAGATGGTCGCTCGCGCCATCGATGCTGGGATCACTTTCTTCGACAACGCCTGGGACTATCACGACGGTCAGAGCGAGGAATATCTCGGCAGCGCGCTGAAAGGGAAGCGCCAGCAGGTCGTCGTCATGACCAAGGTCTGCACCCATGGACGCGACAAAAATGTCGCCATGCAGCAGTTAGAGCAATCGCTGCGCCGCCTCCAGACCGATCACCTCGATGTCTGGCAGATCCACGAAGTTATTTACGACAACGATCCCGACCTCATCTTCCGCCCGGATGGCGCGATCGAAGCGCTCACTCTCGCGAAGCAGCAAGGGAAAGTTCGCGCCGTTGGTTTTACTGGCCACAAAGACCCGCGCATCCACCTCGCGATGCTCGCGCACAATTTCCCCTTCGACACGATCCAGATGCCGCTGAATTGTCTCGATGCGACATTCCGCAGCTTCGAACAGCATGTGCTCCCCGAGGCCCAGAAGCGCGGTATCGCGGTGCTCGGTATGAAGAGCATGGGCGGCAGCGGCGAGATCGTGACCCACGGCGCAACGCGTCCCGACGAAGCTCTGCGCTACGCCATGAGCCTTCCGGTGGCGACGACGATCAGCGGCATGGAATCCATGGAAGTGCTCGAGCAAAACATCGGCATTGCCTCCGGTTTTCAACCGATGGCCGCGAATGAAATGCAGTCGCTTCGGGATCAAGTGAAGTATTGGGCCGCCGATGGCCGCTTTGAGCGCTTCAAAACCACCAAGATGTACGACGGCGCCGAAGGCCGCAAACAGCACGAATATCCGCCCACCAGCGAATTGCCGGCTTGACCTGTCTGAAAACTGGACGATCAATGCTGATTGCTGGAAGGGAATTGTTTGAGTGCAGGGCCTATTAGACCGTAAATGATTGAATTCCAAGGGAAACGAAGCGTGGCACATTATGTGCTAGGACATTGATAGCGTCACTTTGCGCCTACGAATCATGTTCTTCGATCGGGAGTTTCGAATGGAAGATAATTTCAACGCGGGTCAGAACCGCGAAGCGAAAGAGTCTCTGGCTCTGCTGCCTACATTCATGGAGCAGGTATTGGACACGGTCGAGCGAGTGCTGGAAAAAGTCGCCGACCGCAACAGCTAGCCGCGCAACTGCGCCACGCTCTGTTCGAGCGCGAAAAACATCCCTGTGCCCAGTAGGTTTTCCTCGAAACGGTCCAGCAAACGAGGTGTCCCTTCGTTGGTTGTAATCGTCCAGCAACCATCGAATTCGTCTTTTTCCAAACGCAGCTCTACGCCTTCCACTTTCACAATCGCCGCGGCCGGTAGTTCCCCTGCGTTTTCGAACTTGAGTTGAAGCCGCTGCGCATCGTTCGATGAAAGCTTCTGCTCCAGCGCTCTGCGAATCTCTGCCACATCTGCTTGTCTCAGCATAATCATCTTCACCCCTTGCTGCTCGCGAAGTGTTGCTTCAAACCTTGGGATGCTCCTGCACATGAACGTTCGGTGACAAACCATGGCAATTGCGAGCGGCTGCACGTTTTCTTTTGTTACAAGTTTGACGCATCGGGTACGGTTTCCGTTCGTGAGCCCAAGGTGCCGAAATCGAAACGCAGGAGTGCCATTGCACAGAGTCGTAAGACGTTTGTGTATTTGCGAAGTTTCGAAACTATGACTGCAGGACCTGGCGCTGCCCGCTGCGCCAGCTCGCGTACGCTGCGTCCAGAATCTGCTGGTTGCGCTGCCCCTCCGAGCCCGGTGCGGGGAAGGCAGACTCTCCGCGCACCGTGGCGGCGAAGGCGTCCAGCTGCCTCGCGTACGCAAGCTGGTTGGAAACCTCTTCGCGCTCGACCTGTCGCGGATCAGCGTGGGGCCGGTACTCGATGGTCAGGGGCCGCTCGACGTTTAACGCGTCAAAGGCCGTCAGCACTCCCGTCTCGCCGGTAATCTCGATGAACGTGCGGTACTGCGCCCGCGTCGAAACCGACACCGTCGCCAGTGTCTTGCGCATGAACTCGAGTGTGACCACACCTGCGCACTCCACCGGTTCGGAGAGCTCGTCTTTCACAGCCGTGCAGCTTACGGCAGTGACTTCGTCGCCGAGAATGAAACGTAGCGCATCAATGCAGTGCACGCCGACGTCGGCAATCGGACCGCCGGTCGCGAGGGTCGGATCGGTGATCCACGTACGCGCGCTGTCGATACCGGGATAGCAGAATTCGGTGCGCGCCAGCACCGGCCGCCCGATGTTGCCGTTGCGGACGCGTTCACGAAGACGCCGGGTGCTGTCCTCAAAGCGAAACACCTGTGCAACCCCCAGCGGCAGCGCCGCCGATTTCGCCGCCCCGACCATCTGCTCGGCTTCCATCGCATTCATCGCCATCGGTTTCTCGCAGAGCACCGGCTTGCCTGCGCGAAGGCAAACCAGCGTGTCGTGCAAATGCAGCGCGTCGGGCGAAGCGATGAAGACGGCGTCAACCTCGGCGCAGTGCGCGAGTTCTTCGACGGAAGCAAAAGCATTCGCGATGCCGAACTGTTCGGCCGATGCACGGGCGCGTGCCGCATCGCGCCGCGAAAGCGCAACGACCTCGCTGTGTTCCGCAATGCCAAACGCAGGCATCAGGCGCTTTACCGCGTGCAGACCGAACCCCACAATTCCAAATCGGACTTTCGATGTAGGCATGGCAATCCCGCCAGGAAATTCGAATTCACTTCTGAACCAAGTTTACTTCCTGCCGATGTACCCATTGAGGCGCAATATGCCCGACCTGCAATGGAAAGACAGTGACAGCGTTGGTATTGCGTCACTCGACGCGCAGCACCAGGGCCTGTTTGCCACCGCGCACCGGTTGCGCGATGCGATGCGGAGCGGACGAGCAGCAACGATCCAGCAGGAAATCCTCGCGGAGTTAGGCGCCTATACACGGTCGCATTTCGAGCGCGAGGAACGGGTCATGCAGATCTGCGCATTTCCGGCGCTCTGCGGACATCAGCACCTGCATCGCAGCTTTCTCGAGCAGTTGCAGGCGATCCAGGCAGAACTACGCTCCGATCGGTCGGGCATTACGCCAGATCGTATGGAATTCATGCGGGTATGGATGCGCAAGCACGTCGCAATCGAAGACGCGCAGTATGCCACGTGGATCCATCGGCGAGAGCTCCCGGTGCATGGCCTTACGACGACAGAAATTCAGGAGAAACAGAAATGCCATTTCTAACGTGGGAGACTCGCTTTAGTGTGGGCGCGGCGATGGATGCCGAGCACAAAACTTGGTTTGGAATCCTCAACCGGCTGCACGATGCCATGGCGCAAGGTAAAGGGAAAGACGTTCAACAAAAGATCCTCATCGAAATGGTCGCCTATACCCACACGCACTTCGCTCACGAGGAATCATTTCTGCAGTCGCGCAACTACCCGGACCTGCCCGCGCACCGAAGCCTGCACGTTACCTTCACAAAGAAGGTCCGCGACCTGGAATCGAAGGTCAAAGCAGGATTGCCGGTGTTGTCCGTCGAACTGATGGACTTTCTCAGAGACTGGCTGCAAAACCATATCCTCACCCACGATGTGAAGTATGGAACATGGATGAAAGCGAATGGCTGAACGGGGTTAGCAATGGACGAAGTGGGTGTGCGAGACCGGCTCACCTTCGGCATCCCTCGGCTCGATTCGCAGCACGAGCAACTCCTGCAGTTAGTGCGGCAGATGCGCGAGGCCGATGCCGGAGGAAAATCGCTGTGCGAGTTACGCCTGCTGGCGGCTACGCTTACCCTCCATACCCGTATGCATTTCATGGACGAAGAAATGTTCATGGAAGGTGCTGGGTATCCCGGACTGGAAGCGCACCGCCGTCGCCACGCGGAGTTCACCGAGGGACTTCTGCGTTTGCAATCCGGATTGTTATCCACGTCGAGGAGCCAATTCGCCAGGATCGTGGAATACGAACTCGGCTGGATCCATCAGCACCTCGAGGACGAAGACAATGAACTCGGACGCTGGCTGGAAGAGAATAAAATCTTCGCCGAATCCCTCGATTGGGAAGCGCCACCTGGTCCCGGTTCCATTCCGATATCGTCCCCCTAAGCACGACGATATTTATGTTGCAGCGCAGCAATCCGGGAAGACCATAGCGTTGTCCGGCTGAATACCGGACTGCATTAGGCCGTCGCGACTGGCGGCCAGCCGCGCTAATCCAGAATAGGCGGCTTACTCGTTCGCAGGCGGTACCCGCGACCGGGATGGTGGGGGGATCATCCCCGTCGCATCGGGCCGCCTGCGAATCCATTTGCCCGCATTACTATACGGAGCATGAAACGCATCCTCCTTTCCTGGAGCAGCGGTAAAGATTCGGCCTGGTCCCTCCACGTCCTCCATCAAACTCCCGACATCGAAGTTGTTGGCGTGCTCACCACGCTGAACTCCCACTTCGATCGCGTTGCCATGCACGGCACGCGGCATACTGTCCTCGAAGCCCAGGCACGCGCCACACGTCTCCCTCTCTGGCCAGTCCCGCTACCCTGGCCGTGCTCTAACGCCGAATACGAAAAACGCATGCGAGAAGTCTGCGATCGGGCCGTGCGCGAAGGCGTTCATGCCATCGCCTTCGGCGATCTCTTTCTGCGTGACATCCGTGAATATCGCGAGAAACAACTCGCCGCCACCGGGCTTGAGCCGCTTTTTCCGCTGTGGGATTTACCCACCGCACAGCTCGCACGCGAGATGATCGCTGCCGGTCTGCGCGCGAAACTTACGTGTATAGATAACAAGCAACTTTCGCCAGCGTTTGCGGGACGCGACTTCGACGAATCCTTGCTTGCAGAGCTGCCGGCCGAAGTTGATCCCTGCGGTGAGCGTGGCGAATTCCACACTTGCGTCTACGCCGGGTCCATGTTCGATCGCCCCATTTCCCTCGAAGCCGGTGAGATCGTGGAACGAGAAGGTTTCACCTTCGCTGATTTCGCAGCGGCGGCAACAAACGTTACTCCCTGAGCTGTTCGCCTGCGGACAGCCTGCCCGAATCCGGACGATCCAACTGCTTCCAACTCCCCTTTGCCCGATATTTCTCCCACGGAACCAACGGTTTGCCGCGCTCGTAAATCGGAGATAGGAGTGCACTACTAATGGCGACTGGAAAGGAGTTCGGAATGGCGAGAGTGAAACAGGACCTACGCTATGCGCTGCGTCACCTGCTGCGCAGCCCGGGATTCACCGTGTCGGCAGTGATCACACTGGCGCTTGGCATCGGCGCGAACCTCGTCGTGTTCCTGCTGCTCTACGGCGTCATTCTGCGACCATTGCCGTTCTCGCATCCTGAACAGTTGGTGCGTATCGCACGCGCTTACCCCGGCAGTGGCGACAGCAACGCCTATTCCGCGACCAAGATCCTTTTTTTCTCGCGCACCAATCGCAGCTTTGAGTCTGTCGCCGGCTACGACTACTTTCCACACAGCGTGAATTTGATGGAGCAGCAGGCCGCGATTCCGCTGCAATCGCTGGGTGTGTCCTCGAACTTCTTCCACGTTTTTGCCATGGAGCCCATGCTCGGTCACGGCTTCGCCCCGGAAGACATGCAACCCGGCGCCGCTGGCGTCGCAGTGCTCAGCGATGCCACTTGGCGTCGCCAGTTCAATGCCGATCCCAATATCGTGGGACGAGCGATCACTCTCGGCAGCGAGAAGTACACCGTCGTCGGGGTTGCGAACCCAAAGTTTCAGCTCGATAACAAGATCGATATCTGGACCACTCTGCACCTGAAAGAAGATGCCGAGAACCACGACAACAATTACAACGTCGTGGCGCGACTCAAGTCCGGCGTAACTCCCGCCATGGCGCAGGACGACCTGAAGCGAGTTTTGCTTCAGTTGAAAGATACCTATCCCGATTTATGGTCAGCCCAGGAAAGCGCTCATGTTTGGGACTACCACGCTTCGCTCGTTGGTGACGTGAAGCCTGCGCTCAACATCCTGATGGGAGCAGTCGGAATTCTTCTCGTGGTCGTGGCCGCGAACATCCTCAGCCTCTTGTTAACGCGCGCGATTTCCCGTCGCCGTGAGATGAGCGTTCGCGTCGCGCTCGGCGCCACCGGCGGACGACTGCTGCAGCAAATGCTCGTCGAGAACTTGTTGCTCTGCGCGCTGGGCGCTGTCGCCGGAATCGCGCTCGCGCAATTTACCGCGCCGGTCATCCTGCATCTCACGCCGATCCAGTTGCCGGCTTTCGCTTCGCTGCACGTTGGATCTTCCGGCGTGGCCTTCGCTGCTGGCCTCGCAGTGCTTTGCGCCGTTCTGTTCAGCCTCGTGCCGGCATTGGAATCGCGCCGTGTGCACTTGAACGATTCTTTGCGCTTGAACACCACGCGCATCGCCCCGGGACGAGTGCCCGCGCAGCGCGTGCTCGTGGTTGGCGAAGTGGCGATGTCGTTGGTTCTACTCGTCGCCGCAGCTTTGTTGCTCGGAAGCTTCTGGAAGCTGGTGCATATCGCGCCGGGCTTCGATCCCGCGAACACCGCAACCTTCAAGACCGGCTTGTCTGTCGCACAGACGTCTACTGGCGCCGCGTTCGGCCAGACGCTCGACACGCTTGCGGCGCATACCGAAGCGCTGCCCGGTGTGGAGTCGGCGGCTGCGGTCATCGGCGCGCCAATGGAGCCCGTGCCTGATCTTCCGTTCGACATCGCGGGCCGTCCCGCACCCAGCGACGGCAGCTCGTATGACGAGAAGTACGTTCCCATCACTGCCGACTATTTCACGACTCTGAAGATTCCTGTCGCCGCAGGCCGCGCTTTCACCATGGCCGACAACAAATCGTCGGCGCCGGTGCTGATCGTCAACGAACAATTCGTGCACACCTACTTCCCGAAGGAAAATCCGATCGGCCAGCATGTTCAGATCGGCAAGGCGATGGGACCAGATTTCGCTGATCCCGTTCGCGAGATCGTTGGTGTGGTCGGCAACGTGAAACAGCTCGGGCTCGAGCAACGTGCGCCAGAAATGATGTATCTGCCTGCCGGACAAGTTCCCGACAAAATGGTCCAGTTGATCGGCCAGTCGCGCGGGATGACCTGGGTCGTGCGCAAGAAGTCCGCGAATGTGGATCTCGCGAATGCGCTGCGCGGTGTCTTTCTCGACACCGCACAGTTGCCCATCGCGGGCATGACGACGATGGACCACCTGATGAGCGATTCCGTGGCGCAGCAGCGCTTCAGCATGATGCTGCTCTCCGGCTTCGGCCTGATCGCGCTCTTCCTCGGCGCCGCGGGTCTCTATGGCGTGATGTCGTACACCGTCGCGCGCCAGACCAAAGAGATTGGCGTCCGCATGGCGCTTGGCGCGGCGCGTGGCGACATCCTACGCATGGTTTTGCGCGAGGCCGGAATCCTCGTCGGAATCGGACTTCTCGTTGGAGTGCTGGCCTCGATTGCCGGCGGCCGCCTCATGAGCAGTATGTTGTTTGGCGTTGCCCCGCGCGATCCTATCGCTCTCTTGGCGGGCAGTGGAGTCCTGCTACTGACGGGTTTGTTCGCTGCATGGTGGCCGGCCCGGCGCGCAGCCTCCACCGAGCCGATGGAAGCTTTGCGCATCGAGTAGACCTATTTGAGCTGTACGAACTGCACGCCGTAGCCGGGGAAAGTCAGCGTGACGACGCCGGCGGTTGGCGTGAGCGTCGTCGTCGTAGGCCCAGTGGCTATGCTGGTGCTCTTATCGACGGCGATCAATGTGGCCGTTGTAAACGAACCGGCGCCACTGAGATCGAGTTGCACTTTTTTCGGCACGCCCTGCCCGTTGTTGTCGGAATCGGCAGCCACGTCGTGGTTCACCACCATGATCACGCGGGATCCGTCCGCGGCCTTCGCCGCGAACATCTCGATGCGACTCGGCTCCGTCACGCTGCTGCTGACCTCCGTCATGCTCTCTTGTCCGAGCAGGTGCGAAAGTTCGTAGTCCACCCAGTAGCTGAGATACGGCGTGCTGTCGTCGGCATACTCGCCGTATTGCCCACCGCCGTAAAACGACCAATGCCAAATGCCCGCCGCTCCGGCGTGCACCATCTGGGAATAGACGAACGGACGCCACGCCGCGAAGTATGCGCTTGTGCCGCGGTCATCTTCGGTGAACGCACCGCCATTACAGGCGCTAATACCGCCGCCTTTGTCGTAGTCGGCATTCACGTTGTTCTCGGTTATCCAGATCGGCAGACCGGCCGTCGGCGCATTTGCATCCAGCGTAGTCCGGATGTAAGCGGTCTGGTCGTGGAACATCTGCACCTGTGAGAACAACTGCACGTCGGAATCTTTCTGGTTGCACGTGCTGTAGTAATGGCTGGCCAGTGCATGCATCGGCTGTGTCACGCCGCTCAACAACGGCGGCATGTAGCTCTGCGCCATGCCCGTCACATCGCCCAGTTCCAGCCCGACTAACTTGATGTCGGGATCCACCGCGAGCATCGACGCCGCGACTGCGTTGTACATCGTGGGGTACTGCGCGGGAGTCACGCTGTTCCAGTTCGGCTCGTTAAAAATCCCCCACCACTTGATCGGCGTGCTGCTCAAGGACTTGTAGAGCTTGCCGCCCACGCTGAAGCCGCCCTTGTTGTAGTAGCGCACCAGGTTCGCGCAGTACTCGGCAAATGCCGGCAGGTTCGCTTCCACGTAGTGGCCACTGCTGTCACCCAGGAAGGCCGGCACCGTGCCGATCTGCAGCTCAGGACTATCGTCGCCCACCGCAAGCAGCGGCTGGATGGTCGCATCCGCCTTGGTGAAATCCCAATTCGCGGCGTCGATCTGCGGTACTGCGCCGTCGATCAGTTGAATGCGGATGTGCTGCTCTGCAAGATTGTTGAGCGGCGGAATCGTCGCCGGATGATCGTTCAGCCACGAGTACGACCAGTCCGCGAGTTGGAACGAGGTGGACATGAACGCGGTCTTCAAGCCTGTCGCCGTCCGCGTCACCGCGGCCTGCGCAACGACGTTCATGGCCAGCTTCGCGGTCGTGACATTCGCGGCGTTCGGAGTACCAACAACTACCGTATAGGACGTTGCGCGCGCGTTCGCAACATCCGTAACGGTGAAGTCAATGCTCCCGGCCGTGGAACACGTCGGTTGCGTTACGCTCGCGGTTACGCCCGTGGGCAGCCCTGTGATGTCGGCCGAAACCGTATCGAGGTTCTGGCAGGTTGCCGTGACCGAAACGGTGCTCTTCGTCCCATCCTGCTGCAAGTCAATGGAAGAAGGGCTCACCGCGTATTGAATCGACTGCTTCGGCGTGGGTGTCGGCGAACTCGATGAACCGCCACAACCGGAAAGGACCGCGAGGAAAACTGCAGGGAAGAGTGCCGAAACAAGTCTGCGCATGGCAACCGCCTAGACCAGAGGATGAGCCCCTATTGTGGCAGTCGAGAGTGTCGGATTACGAGAGCAAATTTCTGCTGAGCGATCGAAGGGAACACATCTGGGAATCAGTTCACCGGAGTGAGCGACTTCACCTGTTCTTTTAGAGTTTCGATTTCCGCGCGCAATTCCCGCACTTCCGCTTCCAATTGCGCGATGCGCCCATCATTCCCGCCGCTCACGGAGTGCGATACTTCGACCGCCGGCTGCGGCTGCATATCGACAGGCATCAATGTATGCGTGTAGCGCGCTTCTTTCGTCCCGGGCTGGCGGGGAAGCACAACAACGAGCGCCGGATCGCGCTCCATCAGCCGCTGCAGCGTCGAGTGCACGTCCTCTATTCCTTCGAACTTGTACATCCGCTCGGCGCGCCCGCGCAACTCGCCTGGCGTCTGCGGCCCCCGCAGCAACAGCTCGCAGAGGATGGCGACCTCGCGACGGCTGAGTTGCATCGCGTTGTTCACATCGTGCTCGTACTTCGGCACCCGCCCCTCGGAGGGTGCATGCCGCGCCAGCCCTTTGTCGGTCAGGTTCCGCAGCGCCACGCGCACCGAGTCTTCGTCGAGCGACATCGCAGGATCGCGGTTTGACTTCTGGTTGCACGCGTTGATAAGCGCATTCAGCGAGAGCGGATAGTACTCCGGCGTGGTGATTTCTTTCTCGATCAAACAGCCAAGCACCCGGGCAGATTCGGGATTGAGGATAAGCGTCATGAGTGTGCGGGTTGGCCTCGAAACTTCCAGTCGATCATCCCGCAACTGATGCCGCCGATGAGCGCGCTCAGACCCTGCAGGATGGGAACGGTCACGAAGATTTCAACGAAGATATTGCCCAGCGACCAGAGCGCGGGGCGGGCGTACGAGGAGTAAACAGCCCAGCCCACAAGGCTGCTCACCAATACGAAGAGCGCGCCCACGAGGACGGCCTTGCCTAAGTGCCCGGCGCGAGTCTCACCCGGACTCAGAGCAGAAAGCATGAATGCCGAGCCGATGGGCTGCAGCAGGGTAATTGTTATCACCGCTGCGAAACCTCTGCGGGCGTCCCAGATCATGGCCTTACCCTCGTTCGCGCAAGGGCTTTGCTTGCAGTCGTGCAACGTCTTCCAGGTCGCGAGCACCACAAACGAACATGCCACGAACTCGATGATCAGCCAGACCAGAACGAGTCGCAACGGGTTCGGAAACGCGCGAGGCATTTGTTGGGCAGAATAACATCGGCCGTCTCTTAGCGGCGCGGCTTCTTCTTCGCCGCATGTCGCGGCCAATACTGGAACTCGTCGGTGAAGAGTTCTCCATCAAGATCCGCCACCCGCTGCGTGAGCCGCGCCTGCGCATCGTGAACCGCACGGTTGTAAATCGCCGGTCCAATCTCTTCGAGGAAGAAATTCAGCAACAACCCAGCCGGCAGATCGCCAATCGGCTCCAGGTTCTCGTCGAAGTAGCGCTTGATTGAAGCAATGGCGTCGGTGCGGGTCGGTTCAGGAAGTTCGAAATTCTGCATCACGCGAACATCGTATCGCAAGCCGTTCTCACCCGATTATTCTCGGGACCGAGATTTTAGAACCAGCATGAGACCGCCACAACCCTACAACCGCAGGTTTTAACACCCTGCTACATCAATTTCAAAAGCACCGTCCCGCAATGCCCTGCGTTTGACGAAATGCTGCCTAGAATGACCGGCCCCGATTCCGTTTGCTCCAGTTGTCCTTTGTAGCGAACCTCTCCTCCCGCACCGCTTGATGAGATTACGACCGATGTTCCCATTACATAAGCCGACGTGTCCGCCCCAGGAATTGTTCCTGCAGGGAAGCAGCCGTCCAGCCAGAAATGGGCCTCGAAAGATCCACTGAGCGGGAATTGCCCATTCGTTGCTGTGTCTGACTGCGTGAGCGTGAGGGTGGCGGTTGAGGGTCCTTTTGAAGGATGATTGGGGTCCAAAGGAATAAGTGTCCCGTCAGGATTCATGAAAGGCCCGTTCCACGTCGCCGTCAGCGGCGGTAGGTAGATGGCCGAAATCGTACCCTTGTCCCCGTCCGCACAACCGCCCACAACCGAGTAGGTACCGGTTAGTGAGGTTCCCGATCCGACGGCGCTCACCGTTACGAATTGGTCGCCGAAACTGGCTGACTTCAGGGTCACCGCATTGCCGCGAAACGATCCTGTAAACGGTACCGCAGCAGCCAGGAGACCAGGACAATTCGAACTGGACGACGAAACTTGCATCGTTCCCGAAACAAGGTCGACCGACTGGGTAAGGCCTCCGCCGATCGACAGCACCAGCCCCGAAGTGACCGTCGATGTACCCGTAAGCGACCAGTTGCCATTCTTGATGGTGCTGTAGGGGGCGCTTGGGACGCCAGAATTGCCACAGCCAACAGATAGCAGACAGCTAAGTGTCAATACGGCAAAAACCGTTCCGCGCCTCACTCACTTCTCCCTCCGCAGCCTAATCACTTCATTCCCGACACCGAGTCTAGTGCACCCTGGACGGCCATTCCAGAGCTGTTTTGATCACTGCGAATGCTTCTGCCCGAAGTTGCACCGCTGCATCGTATCCGCAAGATCTTCCTGTCCTTGCGCCCGTAACACGTCGATGGCCTCCGCCGTGTCCTTGGGCCGCTCATATTGGCTCATCTGCAGCTTCGCTTCAATGCGCTCGATCGCAATCTCGAACCCGATAATGTGCGGCAGTCGACGTTCCAGCCCATCGGGTCCGAGTTCCTCCATGCGCCAAGCATTCGGCATGTTCTGCTCAACATGATTGAGTAGCGCGCGCAGTGCCGCGACCGTCTGCTCTTCGCTGGATGCCAGCGTCAGCGTGCCGTGGCAATGCACGGCAGCATAGTTCCACGTCGGCGCCATGTCGCGCCCGGTGGAGTACCAACTCGAAGAGACATATCCCGCCGGCCCGTTGAACACCGCCATCACCCGCGAATCAGCTCGCAAAGCCGCATGCTGTGGGTTCTGCCGCGTGAAGTGCCCAATCAGCGTCCCATGCGGTCCGCGCGCAGGATCAATCACCAGCGGCAGATGGTTCGCGGTGAAACCCCGTGCATCCTGGCTTACGAGCGTAGCAAGAGGATACTGGCGAATGGTGGCGAGGATGTCTTCCTGCGAGGCGGCGTAGCGTTCGCGAATGAACAAAGGAGAACTCCAGGAGAAGATGATCAATTGGATTGCTCAATATCAGATCTCGATTCGAGAACTACTGCCCAGAAGCGATCGATTTGCGCGCTGTTACGCTGTTGCACGCCGCCTCTTGACGGCGTCACACGCCACGTAAAAGGCGGCCCACACTAAAGCGTTGATGCTAAGTGTGAGCGCAGCCCACGCCCATGGCCCCAATAACGAGGACTCTTGATCGGACGAACTAAACCAAGCAGCTATACCTGGCAGCAGAAGGATTGCGGCAATACCACCGCCGGGCGTCGGCGTCAGTGAGAGTGCCAAGCCGAGCCCTTGTGTGGCCGAGAAATTGATCAGCCGCCGACGCATGCGGTTCGACGCGAACCGCCTGAGCAACAGAGTGCGAACGTCGTTGGCAGCGAACAGAACCACGATCCAGAATCCGTACAGCAGCGTGTTGAACGTTGCTAGATACAACAGACCGTGCCGATACAGTTCCAACCATTCAAGGTTCGTCGCAGAACTTAACGCATGAGCCCAATCCCACGCATCGCCAAACAGCTTTACGCTGAATCCGACCTTGATGAAGCGCGCCGCGTAGAACAGGGAAGTGATGATCGTGCCCCCGACAAGCGCCAGGAATAGCCGCCGAACCCACCGCCGCGCGAAAGCCCCTAGGTTCTCCATACGAGAAATAGACACCGGAAGACCTGCCTTGAGCTGACAAGAAGGTCATCTCGTTCCCTGTTCCCGTTCCACACCACTCCACCCCATCCATCGGCACTTTTCCACAGGAACTTGGGGCTTTTTTGCCCGCATTTGCACGAGTCAATATGCAATCGCGGAATTCTGGTACAGCAGAACCTCCGCAATTAACCCTACCTATTGTGGTTGTCAAATTGGGAAACACCCACTAATTGAGCTTTTGCAGGCAATACATGAGGGATTCATCTCCAGCCAGAAAAAGCTGTTGACTCACAACCATTTAGGTATAGGATGTGGTCAAATTTGGAGCGTGGTGGAGCCCAGTGGAGCGAGTCCTTAAGAACGCACAACACGAGCAAACCCGGATCCAAATCGTGCTGTTTCGGTCATTCGGCCCCCAACGTAACCAAGTAAGCGAGTTTGAGCGTCCCGTAATTCAGGGTCAAGACAAATGTTTCGTGGCAATCACCCAACGCGGATCGATGACAAGGGCCGACTTAAGGTCCCTGCCGACTTTAAGCGTGAGATCGAGGACAAGTTCCAGAACCAGACGTTCTACGTCACCTCGTTCAATGGGAAAGAAGCCAGGCTCTACCCGATGGAAGAGTGGGAACGGTTCGAAGCGAAGCTGGCGGCATTGCCGAGCTTGAATCCGACGAGACAGAAGTTGCTCAACGTCAGCAACTATTACGGCCAGGTGGTTGAGATGGATGGCCAGGGCCGGGTAACCATCCCGGGGTTGTTGCGGGAAGCAGCGGAGATCAAGGGTGAAGTCGCCGTAATGGGGTTCTTGCAGTACCTCGTGGTTCGGAACGCGGAGCACCTCAAGAACGAAATTGAGTCCGCTCCGTTCACGGCAGAGGATGAGAAGACTCTTAGCGACTTGGGTATTTAGTGGATTCGGAAGACAACAGCGCCCCGAGGGGCGAACGTGGCATCGAGCAGTTCAGTCACGTTTCGGTTCTTTCACAAGAAGCGATCGATTTTCTAGCCATACGGCGCGGTGGAACTTATCTGGACGCGACCTTGGGCTTAGGCGGGCACAGTTACGAAATCGCAAAACGCCTCGGCGCACAGGGTCATTTGATTGCCCTCGATAAGGACACCAATGCGCTCGAAATGGCGCGCCGGCGCCTCGAGCAGGTCCCAGACGACCTGAAAGAGGACTGGCCCCAGATCACCTTGCTGCACGCGAGCTTCGCGGAGATGAAGCAACACATCGCCTCCAAGTCGCTCGATGGTGTGCTCGCCGACCTGGGGATCAGCTCCATGCAACTGCAGGATGCCGGACGCGGATTCAGTTTTCAGGCTGAAGGCCCCTTGGATATGCGGATGAACCCGCACGGGGACCTCACAGCCGAACAAGTGGTAAACCACACCAGCGAGCGTGAGCTTGCTGATGTGATTTACGAATTCGGTGAGGAAAGGAGGTCGCGGAGAATCGCCAGAGCCATTTGTCGGGCGCGGCCGATACGAACAACCGCTCATCTAGCACAAGTTATATCGGTCGCGGCCCGGCCAATGAACCAAGCCGAACGGCGCATTCATCCAGCGACTAAGACCTTTCAGGCTCTCCGAATCTTCGTAAACCATGAACTCGATGACTTAAAGGAACTGTTGGCTTCAGTTCCTTCCAGGCTTGTACCCCGAGGCAGGCTGGTCGTCATCAGCTTCCATTCGTTGGAAGACCGGATTGTGAAGGACTCGCTGCGAGACGGCGCGAGCGCAGGCAAGTACGAACTGCTCACAAAGAAACCGGTAACCGCGACGGAAGAAGAAATCGATCGCAATCCACGAAGCCGCAGCGCGAAGTTACGTGCGGCAGCGCGGAAATAGTCGATAGGTAAAACCGAATCGAAATTCACATTCATGTGGAAAAACCTGTGGAACATGTGAATAACGGTCGGAGGTGATGCGGTAAAGCAGTAAAGGGCCTCGGGCGTAACAAGCGCGTCGCGCCAGAAAGCGCGCGGCGGATGGGAGAGAAAGTCATGTACAACGGAAATATGGTGCAAGACCTGATCAACATGGTCGAAAAAGCAGAGCGTGAGAACGAAACGCAGATGATGCTCCAGGACGAGCTGGCGCAGGCGCGTGTCTACACGCTGATCTGGAACATCCCCACACTCAAGCAGCAGTTTCTTTCGCAAGGAGTTGCGTAATGTCAGCAGCGGCCCCAGCACAGGCGACCCTTTGGACGTCGCCCCAGTCGACCGCACCCCGCGTGGTGGTGCGTCCTGGTACACCCGAGATCTTCTTCTCCAAGGCGATCGATAACTCGCGCCTGGTGAAGGTGGCGGACCCCGTCCGTCGGCGCGAGATGGCGATCTTCGGCGTGACGCTGGTGGCGCTGTTCGCATTAGTCATGATGTACGGCTGGCAGCACTTCAGCTCGATCGAGTACGGCTACAAGATCGAACAGTTGAAGGGCAACTGCGACCAGGTGGTCGAAGCCAACCGCACGCTCAAGTTAGAACAGGCCTCGCTGCGCGATCCCGAACGGATTGACGAAATGGCACGCCAGATGGGCATGGTGCCGCCGCAGGCCGGACAAGTTCAGAGGCTGGATTCCGACGGCCTGGCTCCGGCTGGGTCCGAGGTGATGGCACGGATGACCACCGTGTCGGTGATCTCCGCGCCGTAGGATTTTGTGCAGCCACAAGGTTTTGTGAAGCCGCGAGGTTTTGTATCAGGGCACGACTTTAGTCGTGCCGAAAAGGCAGAGACATAAATGGGGCTTTAGCCCCTGCGGTTATTCACAGGTTTCTTGCATTCTGGCGGTCAAAGCCGCTGGTTATCCCAAGAACTTGGGGTATGTTTTAAGCAGTGATTAGGCGGCCATAACCCGGGCCGCCTGCTGTGTTTGTAGAGTTTGGGTGGGAGCGGTAGTTTGGCAAAACAGGCAGGTCCGCGAGACGCGAAGAAGCGCTTATACGTCCTCGGGGGGCTGCTTTTTTTATGGGCCTGTGTGGTCTGCATGCGGCTCGTCCAGCTCCAGGTCTTCAAGTACGGCGAGTACGTACAGAAGGCCGCTCGTCAGCAGCAACGCACCATCAACGTTGATCCGCCGCGTGGCGTGGTCTACGACCGCAACGGCCGTGAACTCGCAATGTCGGTCCAAGTGGATTCGATCTTCGCTGTGCCCAGCGAAATTCCCGACCAGCCTTCCACCGCCCATCTCCTGGCCAAGGTCCTCGATCTCGATAGCGACGACGTTCTCAATCACTTGAAGGCTTCGCGCTCATTCGCATGGATCGCCCGCAAAGTTGATCAGGACAAGAGCGATCGCATTCGTGCGCTGAATCTGCGCGGCGTGTACTTCCAGAAGGAAGCCAAGCGCTATTACCCGAAACGTGAACTCGCGGCGCAGGTGCTCGGGTATGTCGGTCTCGACGACAACGGCCTCGCCGGCACCGAGCTTCAGTTCGACGACGATCTAAAAGGCATCCCGGGCCGCATGATGATCACCATGGACGCCCGCCGCAAGTGGTTCGGCCGCGTCGAGAAGCAGCCTGAGCCGGGCGCCAACGTTGTCCTGACGATTGATCAGAACATCCAGTACATCGCCGAGAAAGAACTCGACCAGGCGATGCAGGACACGCACGCCGTCGCCGGAACAGTGGTGGTGCAGAACCCGCGCACCGGTGAGATCCTCGCGCTGGCGAACCGTCCCACGTTCAATCCCAACGTTACCAAGGAAATCACGCCCGCCGACCTCAAGAACCACGCCGTGAGCGACGTTTACGAGCCGGGCTCGGTATTCAAGACGGTCACGTATTCATCCGCGATCGAAGAGCACTTAACGAATCCCGACGAAGTCATTAGCTGCGATCCGGGCTTCATCGTCGTCGGTGGCATCCGCATTCACGACTCGCACCATGTTGGCGTAGTGCCGGTTTCCAAGGCCTATGCGGAATCGAGCGACGTGGGTGCCGTGAAGATGGGCCTGCGCCTCGGTCCCGACAAGTTTTACAAGCACATCAAGGAATACGGCTTCGGCCAACAGACAGGCATCGAGCTTCCCGGCGAAACCCGTGGCCTGATCAAGCCTCCGGCGCGCTGGTCCGGCTCTTCGATCGGCTCCATGTCCATCGGCCAGGAAGTCGGCGTCACGCCGTTACAAGTTATCTCGATGGTCTCGTCCATCGCCAACGACGGCATCTATACGCCGCCGCGCATTGTGGCCGATGTCACGCCGCCCACGTCCGGATATCGCCAGATCGTCTTCCATCCGAAAGAACAGCGCCGCGTTATCTCGTCGATGACCGCCGCGCAAATGCGCTCCATGATGCAATCGGTGGTACTGGAAGGCACCGCGCGCCGTGCCATCCTCAACGGCTACACGGCGGCGGGTAAGACCGGTACCGCGCAGAAGGTGGACCCGAAGACACATCTCTACTCGAAGACCGATTATGTCGGCAGCTTCGTCGGCTTCGCGCCGGTGAACAGTCCCGCGCTGACGATCGCCGTGATCCTCGACTCCGCAAGAGGTCTCCACCAGGGCGGCCAGGTTTCCGCGCCGGTCTTCAACCGCATCATGCAGCAGTCTCTTGAGTACCTCAACGTACCGCACGATACCGAAATCAAAGGCGATCCCAAGCGTCAGTTGCTGCTCGCAAAGGTGAAGGACTCCGACCTTGAAGAAGGCGGCGCGCTCGACCGCGAAGGTCCGGGCATGGACTTCAGCGAAGCCGATGCTTCCAACGCGAGCAAGCCCGATACCAAGACGGTCGTGGCGAAGGAAGCAAAGCCTTCCGCTGCAAACATGGGCGCAACGATCATGCCAACCGCGCTGGCGGCGGCTCCTGTAACTTCAGGCGGTATGCTCCCTGCGCCAGTTTCGAACGCAACCCCGCAACCCGCGCAGGAGAACGCTCCCGGCGGTCCCATGACCGTCGATGTCGAAGGCGTGGTGGTCCCGTCGTTGCTCGGCAAGTCCGTGCGCGGCGTAATCGAAGCCGCGCAGCAGCAAGGCTTTGAAGTCAGCGTGATCGGCTCCGGCGTCGCCCGCGGACAAACGCCCGCGCCGGGTACGCGCCTCGCTCCCGGTGAGCGAGTTACGGTGCGATTTTCTAGGTAATCCAAACACTCCAGGGTAGGAGTGCAGTTCGTGATGAGTGATTATTACGTTGCTATGGCGTGTGGCGTTGACCGATACGAGCAGAGTGATTACCTCTACATCGTTAGGTTCAGCGACGGCAGAGTTGTCGGTTATTCCGGCGAGTTTGAATGCTGCACGACCGAAATAAAGCAGGCATGTTCTCCGGAGCTTTATCGCCAGGCGACTTGGTTTGCGATTCCTCCAGCAGAGCCCTCGCGTTGGACGCCACTTACGCTTGATGAAATTAGATCCCTTGGGCTTGATGGCTTTTTGTGCGGTGTGCGAGCGGACCTGACAAGCTCGACCCGCATACAACCTTTCAAGGATCGACCGCAGCCTTAAGGCCTCTTGTTTTGGGAATCCTCGTGAATAGTTCCGTGCATAATCACGTGAGCCGATAGAATCTACTTTTCATGGACTTCTTCCAACTCATCGACGGCGCTGAAATTCTGTCCTGCTCGGGCAATGCCGGAATCCATGGAGTGGAGTACGACTCGCGGCGAGTGAAGCCAGGCTTTTGTTTCCTCGCCATGCGCGGTGATTCCACCGACGGCAATCGCTACATTGATAAGGCCATCGAACTCGGCGCCGTCGCCATCGTCACCGACTCCGCCACCGAGATTCCGCGTCCCGGCGTGGCTTGGGCCATCTGCGCACACGGACGCCGCGCCCTTTCGCGCCTGAGCGCGAATTTCTACAAGCATCCGGCGGAAAAGCTGGCCATCACCGGCGTCACCGGCACCAATGGCAAGACGACCACGACCTACATCCTGGACTCGCTGCTCCGCCACGCCGGACGCAAGACTGCCATGATCGGCACCGTGGAATATCACATTGCGGACCGCGTCATCCCCGCGCCGCACACAACGCCCGAACCGCTGGAACTGAACCAGATCTTTCGCGAGGCGTTGAATGAAGGCGCCACCGAAGCCGTGATGGAAGTCTCGTCCCACGCTCTGGCGCAGGAGCGTGTCTTCGGCATTCCCTACGACGTCGCGGTGTTCACCAACCTCACCCGCGACCACCTCGACTTCCACGGCACCATGGAGAGCTACTTCCAGTCGAAGGCAACGCTGTTCAAAGGCTGCGGCACCGAGCCACCGCGCGTCGGCATCATTAATCGTGACGACGAGTGGGCCGAGAAGTTCATGAAAGTCGCGAACAAGCACTGCGACAAGGTCTACACCTACGGCTTTGCAGCGGGCGACTTCCACGCCGAAAACGCCGAGATGACGTCAACCGGCACTCGCTTTGACCTGGTGACGCCCGAAGGCAGGGTCCCGATATTCAGCCCGCTCATCGGCAAGGTGAACGTGCTGAACCTGCTCGCCGCAGCGGCCGCTGCAATGGAACGCGGCATTCATCTGGACAGCCTTGCCGAGTCGATCACGCACATCGTGCGGCCGCCGGGCCGCTTTGAGCGCGTGAGCGCGGGCCAGCCGTTCACCGTGATCGTGGACTACGCCCACACCGACGACGCCCTACGCAACGTCACCAAACTTGCGCGCGACTTCGTGCAGCAGGCCGGCGGCGGCCGCGTGATCACGCTCTTCGGGTGCGGTGGCGACCGAGACAAGACCAAGCGCCCGCTGATGGGGAAAGCCGCGGGCGAAGGCAGCGACCTCGTGGTGCTCACCTCCGACAACCCGCGCAGCGAAGATCCGCAGGCTATCATTAACGACGTCCTGCCCGGCCTCGCGCAGACACCGATCAAGTTCATCGTCGAGCCTGACCGCCGCAAGGCCATCGGCATTGCCGTCGCCAACGCGCGTCTCGGCGACGTCGTCATCCTTGCCGGAAAAGGCCACGAAAAAACGCAGACCACGCGCGAAGGCGTCTTCCCCTTCGACGATGCTCAGGTCGCGCTCGAGACCCTACACGCAGCCGGTTACACCGCAGAAACCGAAGGCTCCCATCATTTGCACGGGAGCCATATCGGATGAAGTTGGCGCTGTGGCGGATAGCGGAATTCATCCATGGCACAGGCGATTACCGTGCCGGTGCCGAGGCCCTCGGCTACAGCATCGATTCCCGCACCATTAAGCCCGGAGAGCTGTTTTTCGCCGTAAAAGGCGAGCGCCTCGACGGCCATGATTACGTACAAGCCGCGCTGGATCGTGGCGCGGTCGCCGCCGTGGTTTCCCGCGAGTTTCCCGCACGTTTTAACGGCACACGCAACCTTTTGGTTGCAGATGACCCGCTCTTGGCGCTGCATCGCCTGGCGGAGATGGTCCGCTCTCTCTGGCATCATCCCGTTGTCGGCGTGACCGGCTCAGCCGGGAAGACCACGACCAAAGAGTGCATCGCGCACGTGCTGGCTTCGAAGCTCAAAGTCCTGAAATCCGAAGGCAATCTCAACAACCACTTCGGCCTGCCGCTTCAGCTTCTGAAGGTTGAGCCTGAACACGAGATCGCCGTGATCGAGATGGGCATGTCGCACGCCGGCGAAATCGCCGCGCTCGCCAAGCTGGCCCAACCGAACACCGGTGTGGTGACGAACGTCGCCCCGGTGCACCTCGAGAATTTCGACTCCATCGCCGGCATCGCCCGCGCCAAGTACGAGCTGATTGCAGCTCTCCCGCGCGGCGGCTGCGCCGTCCTCAACGCCGACGATGAATTTGTCTCGCAGTTCGGCCGCGACTTCCACGGCACCGTCCTGATGTTCGGCGTTAAGCGCGCGGCGGATTTCCGTGCCGAAAACGTAGAAATGCTCGGCGCTGCCGGATCGAAATTCGACCTTCGCTTCCGTGAGAAGGGCTACCCGGCGGAGATGCCGCTTATCGGCGAGCACAACGTTTACAACGCGCTGGCGGCGGTCGCCGTCGGTGTGCACCACGGCATTGCGATCGAATCCGCGATTGCGTCTCTGAAGACGCTCAAGCCCGCCGACAAACGCGGCGAGGTGGTGGAAATCGCCGGGGCAACCGTGGTCAATGATTGCTACAATTCAAATCCGAAAGCCCTGAATGCCATGGTGGATGCGCTGGCGAAAATGCCTGCGCAGCGTCGCATTGTGATCGCCGGAGAGATGCTGGAACTCGGCCCCGAAGGCGAGCACCTGCACCGCGATTCTGGCAAGCACATGAAGGGCATTGTGGACCATCTCGTCGGCGTCCGCGGCTTGGCGCAGGCGATGGTGGAAGGCGCGAAATCCGCGGGTGTCGAGGCTGAATTTGTCGCCACGCCCGAAGAAGCCGGTGACTGGCTGGCAGCAAACATCCGTCCTGGCGACGCAGTTTTGTTAAAAGCCTCGCGCGGTGTGAAGTTGGAGCGAGCTCTGGAGAGGTGGAAAGAAAAACAGGGCGTTAGGAATTAGGCGTTAGGTGATTGGGCAAACCGTCTTGCGGTTTTCCTAACTCCCAAGACCTAACTCCTAAGACCCTTTTAGAAAGTTGCGTGTGCGGCGGCACCGCATCCACGAGGACACGACAAGATTGCTTTATTGGCTGCTCTACGAAAAAGCATTTCTACTTCATAACTTCACGCCCTTCCGCATCTTCAGGTACCTGACCTTTCGCACGGCTTTTGCCAGCCTCACTGCGTTGTTCATGGGACTGATCATCGGACCGGCCGTGGTGCGCCGCCTGCGCGAATTCCAGATCGGTCAGTACATCCGCGAAGAAGGGCCGAAGTCGCACCAGAAGAAATCGGGTACGCCGACCATGGGTGGCGTTCTCATTACCATCGCCATCATCGTTCCAACGCTGCTCTGGGCCGACCTCTCGAACAAGTTCGTCTGGATCGCCATGCTCGCTACGATCGCCTTCGGCGCCATCGGCTTTACCGACGACTACCTGAAGGTCGCGAACCGCCGAAACCTTGGCCTGACCGCCCGCGCCAAGATGGGTCTCCAGATCCTGGTCGCGATCCTCGTGGCGATTTCGTTGGTCTTAGTCCAGCGCCACGGCCACTACAACACGCACCTCATCGTCCCGTTCATCAAGAGTTTCCACCCGGACCTTGAGATCTCAAAGCTCGCGACCTACCCGCACATCTGGATCATTGCCTACATCCCGTTCCTCGCCTTTGTAGCCATCGTTCTGGTCGGCTCCAGCAACGCCGTCAACTTAACCGACGGCCTCGACGGCCTCGCCATCGGCTGTACGGTGATCGCCGCCGGCGCGCTCACCGTCCTTACCTACGTCAGCGGCCACGCCCAGTTCGCCGACTACCTCGGTCTCTCGCGCATGCCCGAAGTCGGCGAACTCTCCATCTTCTGCGGCGCCATGGTCGGCTCCGCGATTGGCTTCCTCTGGTATAACGCGCATCCCGCCGAGGTCTTCATGGGAGACGTTGGCTCGCTCGCGCTTGGCGGCGCCATCGGCACCGTGGCGGTCATCATCAAGCAGGAGCTTTTGTTGCCGTTTATCGGCGGAGTTTTCGTGCTCGAGGCCCTCTCGGTCATCCTCCAGGTCGGCTCCTACAAGCTCCGCAAGAAGCGTATTTTCAAAATGGCGCCGCTCCATCATCACTTCGAACTGCTGGGTTGGTCGGAGTCGAAGATCATCGTGCGGTTCTGGATTGCATCCCTGGTGTTTGCACTGTTTGCACTCACGACATTAAAGCTGAGATAAGCCGCGCGCCGCGTGGCAAAATGACGGTCGAGAAGAGTTGATGGACGTTCGAGGGAAGCGCGTACTGGTTGTCGGGTTAGGGAAGTCGGGCATTGCGTCGGCAACGTTCTTGCAGGCACAAGGCGCGAAGGTGACTGTTTCGGATTCGAAGTCGGAAGCGCAGCTTCGCCAGGAAATTCCGCTCCTTCTCGACAAAGGCATCACGGTCGAAACCGGCCATCACGGCGAGCGTACTTTCCGCGACCAGGACTTGATCGTCATCAGCCCCGGTGTTCCGTTCGATCAGCCGCAACTCGAGCAGGCCCGCAAGCAGGGAATTCCCGTCATCGGCGAGATCGAACTCGCGGCCCAGTTTGTTCCCGGTCACGTCATAGCCATCACCGGCTCCAACGGCAAGACGACCACGACCTCTCTCTGCGGCGACATTCTGCAATCCGGCGGCAAGAAGACGCTTGTCGGCGGCAACATCGGCACGCCGGCCATAAGCTTTGCCCAACTTGCCAATGACGACACTTGGAGCGTCCTCGAGATTTCCAGCTTCCAGTTGGAGACCATCGAGCGCTTCCGCCCGGAAATCGCGGCGATCCTCAACATCACGCCGGATCACCTCGATCGCCACGGGACCTTCGAGAAGTACGCCGCCGCCAAGGAACGCATTTTCGAAAATCAGCGCGAGCACGACTTCGCCATCCTCAACGCCGACAACGAACCGTGCGTTGAGATCGCCAAGCGCGTGAAGTCGCAGGTGCTCTGGTTCTCGCGGCAGCACGAAGTGAAGCACGGCACCTTCGTCCGCGAAGACAAGATCTACTTCCGCGATCCCAAAGGCGAGCGCGAGATCATGCCGGTTGCCGACATGCTGCTCAAAGGCGCGCACAACGTCGAGAACGTTCTCGCCGCAGTTTGTGTAGGCGTCGCCGCCAGTGTTGCGCCCGAGCAGATTCGCAAAGCTGTCTCGCAGTTCAAAGCCGTCGAGCATCGCCTCGAATACACCGCCACCGTCAAGGGCGTGGACTACTACAACGACTCCAAAGCCACCAACGTGGATGCGACCATCAAGGCCCTCGAGTCCTTCAGCAAGGGTGTGCACCTCATCCTCGGCGGCAAAGACAAAGGCAGCCCCTACACCGTGCTCAACGATCTCCTCCACGAGCGCGCCAAGACCGTGTACACCATCGGCGCAGCGGCAGCGAAGATCGAAGCCGAAGTAAAAGGTGTGGAAGTCGTCCACGCCGAGACCCTCGAAAACGCCGTGAAGCTTGCGTCGCAAAAAGCGGTGAAGGGCGACGTTGTCCTGCTCGCGCCTGCCTGCGCCAGCTTCGACCAGTTCCAGAGCTACGAGCATCGCGGACGCATCTTCAAAGAGCTCGTCCGCAAGATGGCAGAGCAGGAGAAGAAGTAGATGGCCAAGCGCGTCAGTGTGGACAAGTGGCTCTTCGGTTCCACGCTGCTGCTCGTTTTCATCGGGCTGATCATGGTCTTCAGCGCCTCGGCCGTTATGGCAGGCGAGAAGTTCGGCTCGCCCTACGCCTTCTTCCTGCGCCAATTGGTCTGGGCCGTGGCCGGCGTTGGCGCGATGGTCGTCTGCATGAACATCGACTATCGCAAGTGGAAGAACCAGACGCTGATTTACACCCTGCTCGGCATCACGCTCGCGCTGCTCATCGCCGTCTTTTTCGTGGATCGCTCGCACGGCGCGCACCGCTGGATCCGCCTCGGCGCCGCGTCGTTCCAGCCATCGGAACTCGCCAAGCCCGCGATCATCCTCTTTCTCGCGTTCTGGCTCGAGCCGCGCATCAAGACCATTACTGACTGGAAGCATACCTTGCTGCCGGCCGCGATCGTCACCTTGATGCTCGTCGGCATCATCGTGAAGCAGCCTGATCTCGGTACCGGCATCGCATGCGTCGCCATCGCGAGTTCCATGCTCTTCGTCGCCGGCATGGAAATGAAGTACTTCGGCTACGCCGCCCTCGCTGCCATCTTGCCCATGTATTGGCTGCTCTTCCGCGTGGCGTTCCGTCGCAAGCGCATGCTCGCCTTCCTTGATCCCAATGCCGATCCGCTGGGTACCGGCTTCCACATGATCCAGTCGCTGATCGCCGTTGCCACCGGCGGCATTACCGGCCAGGGCCTGATGGAAGGGAAGCAGAAGCTCTTCTACCTTCCTGAACCGCACACTGATTTCATCTTCGCCGTGACCTCGGAAGAGCTTGGGCTCGTCGGCTCCGTTACCGTCGTGCTGCTGTTTGCGATCTTCCTCTATCGTGGCATTCGCGCCGCTGTCATGACGGAAGACACCTTCGGCCGCCTTCTCGCCACGGGCATAACTGCCATGGTTGTGGTGCAGGCATTTTTCAATGTGAGCGTGGTCCTCGGGTTGCTCCCCACTAAGGGCATTCCTCTGCCGTTTGTCTCGTATGGCGGATCATCGCTTTTCATGACTTTGGCCAGCGTCGGCGTGCTTTTGAACATCACACAACAAGCGGAATAACATGCGGGCGATATTGGCAGGTGGCGGCACCGGTGGACACGTTATTCCTGCGCTCGCCATCGCGCAGGAACTCAAGAACGTTCACGGCGCCGAAGTCATTTTCATTGGTACCCAGCGCGGTATCGAAACGCGCCTTGTGCCTGCCGCCGGCTTCTCTCTCAAACTTGTGAAGGTCGGAGCGTTGAACCGCGTCAGCTTCTCCACGCGAATCAAGACGATGTTCGACCTGCCCAAAGCTATCCTCGAGAGCCGCCGGATCATCCGCGAGTTCAAGCCCGACGTCATGATTGGCGTGGGCGGCTACGCTTCTGGCCCCGCGATGCTCGCCGCGCGATTGTGTCGCGTCCCGACGGTCATTTTCGAGCCCAACATCTACCCGGGATTTGCCAATCGTCTGGTTGCGCCGTTTGCCGCGGCCGCCGCAGTGCATTTTCAGGAAACCTGCAAGCACTTCCGCCAGTGCACCGTCACCGGCGTGCCCGTGCGCCAGGCGTTCTTCAACCTGCCGCAGCGCAGAGCCGACGGCCGCCGCAATCTGTTGGTCTTCGGGGGCAGCCAGGGCGCCCGCGCCATCAATAACGCGATCGTCGAAGCCTTGCCGCAGCTCTACGCCGCCATTCCCGGGCTGCACATCGTGCACCAGACCGGCGAGAAGGAATACGAAACCGTCGCGCGGGCTTATCTCGATCCGCTGGTTGCCGCCGAAGTCTCGCCCTTCATCGACGACATGCCCCGCGCCTTTGCCGAAGCCGATCTCGTCATCTGCCGCTCCGGCGCGAGCACCGTCGCTGAAATCACCGCCGCCGCCAAGCCCGCGATCTTCATTCCACTGCCCACCGCCGCCGACGATCACCAGCGCAAGAACGCGGAAGCACTCGTCGATGCCGGTGCCGCGAAGTTGATCCCGCAATCGGAACTCAACGCCGAGCGCCTCGTGAGCGAAGTCTGTGAATTGCTTGGGAATTCCACATCGCTGGAGGGCATGTCCGCCGCTGCGCGCAAGCTCTCGCATCCAAATGCCGCCGCCGAAATCGCTACGATGGCTGTGGGCGTGGCAGGTAAAACGAAGCGGGCCGCGCGCGTTTAGCGGCGACCCAAGCCCTGTGAGCTACCTCACAGAGCGATACGAGTTGTTCCCGATATTCTTCCCTCACTAAACAAGTACAAATTGCGGTCAGGCGCGGGATTCTGATGGCTCAACCATCAGACATTCGGCCTACGCCGCTGAGAACGGCGTAGGCCGGATTGCTTAGGAGGCACAATGGACCTTCACAGGCCCTCGCTCCAGGTGCGGATCACGATCGTGCTGGACTGGCGATTCGTGGCTGCCCTTGGTCGCGTAATGCTGGCTCGCCTGCTGCTCAAATAGCAGGCACTTACCGGATCGGCGCGTTTTTTGCACACCGTCGATCCGCTATAAGTTTGATGCACCCTTCGCTCCAAGTCAACCGCTGAGTGTTTGTCGCCGCGGAGCATTCCCACCCCGGCGCAATCCTTCCCACTCATGATAAAACAATGAGTTCCCCGAGGAATTTTCTTGTTCGCGAAACTCCAACGCATTCATTTTGTCGGCATCGGCGGCATCGGCATGAGCGGGATCGCCGAAGTCCTGCTCAACCTTGGATACAAAGTCTCCGGCTCCGATCTCAAGCCTTCCGCCGTCACCGAACGCCTCGAATCATTGGGCGCCAAGGTTTTCGAAGGCCACCGCGCCTCGAATGTCGAAGGTGCGGAAGTCGTCGTCACCAGTTCGGCCATTGATTCCAGGAACCCCGAAGTCGCCGAGGCGCACGCGAACCACATCCCGGTGATTCAGCGTGCCGAGATGCTTGCCGAGTTGATGCGCTTGAAGTACGGCATCGCCATCGCCGGCATGCATGGCAAGACGACAACGACCTCGATGGTGGCCGCGGTTCTTGCCGGCGGCGAACTCGATCCCACCGTCATCGTCGGCGGCCGCGTCGACGCCATGGGCTCCAACGCCCGCCTCGGCAAGTCGCATTACCTCGTTGCCGAAGCCGACGAGAGCGACCGCTCCTTCCTTAAGCTCTGGTTCATCCACGCCGTGGTCACCAATATCGACCGCGAGCACATGGACACCTACCACGACATGGAAGACGTGGAGCGCACCTTCGTCGAGTTCATGGACCGCGTGCCGTTCTATGGGATGGTCGTCGCCTGCAACGATAACGAGCCGTTGCGCGCCATTCTGCCGCGTGTGCGCCGCCGCATCGTCACGTATGGCACGACCGAAGGATCCGACTTCCTGATTCGCTGCGTGCCTTGCGACTCGGAGCAATTGCTCCTCGGTTTCCTCAATCGTTTTTCAGTGGAGTATCGCGGCAAGTCGCTCGGAGAGTTTCTGCTGCGTGTACCGGGTCTGCACAACGTGCGCAACGCGACGGCTGCGATCGCCATCGGCGTCGGTCTCGACATTCCTGCCGATAAAATTCGTGCTGCGCTTGCGGAGTTCCGAGGCGTGGATCGCCGCTTCCAGTTAAAAGGGAAGGCCAACGACATCAGCGTCATCGACGACTACGGTCATCACCCTACCGAAATCAGGGCCACGCTTGCGGCAGCGAAACAGTGCGGTTTCCGGCACATTCACGTCGTTTTCCAGCCGCATCGCTACACCCGCACCCGCGACCTGATGGACGAATTCGCTTCGTCTTTCGGCGACGCCGACTCGCTCTACCTGTTGGATATTTATCCGGCGAGCGAGCAGCCGATCGAAGGCGTAAACACCGAAGCCCTCGCGCGCCGCATCACCGAGGTCTCAGGCCGCGCCACGTTCTATGCGAAGTCGTTCCAGGTGGCAGCGATCATGGCTGCGACTGCCGCTGAACCCGGCGACATGATTCTCACCCTTGGCGCGGGCAACGTCTCGCAACTCGGCCCGCAGATTCTCGAGCGCTTGAGCGCAAAGAAGGTCGCAGCCGAGTAGCTACTGCAGTTTCAGGTGAAACGTCTGCGAGGTTTCCTCGCCGCTCACGGTATATATCTTGAGCACGATGTCAGCTTCTTTCACCGGCGTCTTCTGCGCCGTCACCCGCAGAATCGCGCTTGCAGAAGAACCGCTGCTGAAGTCCACCACGTGTGGCTCGGTCGCGCACGAAACCCCCGGCGCCACGCTCAAACATTCGAGGTACATCCGTCCGCTGCCCGCCTTCGCACTCAGCTTGATCGGAAGATCGAGTCCTGAGCCGGCAGCAGCTCGCTCGATCTTCGGCCCCTCCACTTTCGCTGCCTTGTACACCCGCACGTAATCAATCAGCATATCCGCCGGGTTCGGCGTGCTCTCGTTCGTCGCCCCCGACCACGACTTCTCGCTCCCGATTGCCAAATTCGCAATCAGAAAGAACGGTGCGTTGTAGACCCACTCTTTCCCGGGCACGAGCTCGCGCGGCGTCATTACGAAGAACACATTCTTCGGATCGTCGAGATAGAACTGCATCATGTTCGGCGACCAGATCACGCCGTATGTATGGAACCCATTGTCTACGCGCTCGCCTTTTGGGAACTCGATGTCATTGCGCACTCCGTACTCGCCCGAATAGCCCGGCCCGTGCACTGTCGAGCGGATCCGTGTCGGTCCCAGCCCGCCGATCTCCGGCACGTCTTCCATGATGTCGATCTCGCCCGACGCCGGCCAGCCGACCTTCGTGATGTTCTCTCCCAGCCCCCAGAACGCCGGCCAGATTCCCGCGCCAAACGGCAGCTTCATACGCGCTTCGATGCGGCCGTACTGAAACGTCTGCTTGCCCTGGGTTTTGATTCGCCCTGAAGTCCACACACCGCTGTGTTTTACCGCGCGCAAAATCAAGTGCTCGCCATCGAAGGAGACATTGCCGTCCTTTGGATCGCAGACCTCGATCTCCTTCAACGCCTCCGCGCGTCGTGCCGTGAGCTGGTCTTTTTGCGATGGAAATCCCGGACAATAGATTTCGACCTCGTGATTCACTTTGAGGTCCCCGAGATCGAACACCCACTTTTGCGGATCGAGCGGTGACCCAGCCGCTTGGTTGAACTCATCCTGCCAAACCGGAGAGCCCCAGTCCTGTGCGAACGCCGAAGGTAGGCAGAAGAGAAGAATTGCGAGAACGCGAAGCAAGGAGCGCATGTCTCGCACTATAAATCCCGGCAGCGCGATACAAAAGCAAACGGCCCGGAGAATTCTCCAGGCCGCCTGGTTTGAGTTCTGTTTCGGTTACGGAAGCACGTAGCGGAACGAGGTCATGAACATATTGTTCGTGCCCTCGGGCGCAGCAGGCTGCGGTGCGGTTGTGGCATCTCCGTGCCAGGTGTTCTTGTGGATCCACTCGTACTGGGCGCCCATCTGCATCGTGCCGGCAGGTCCCTTGTAGAAGCGGTACCAGAAGCCCGTGGTGAACTCCTGCAGGTTGCGGAAGTTCGCCTGGCACTTCGCGGTGCCCACATAGGTCAACTCGCAACCGGTGTTGTCCGCCATCTGCGAGCCGTAACCATACGCTTTGCCGTCGCTGCCAAGGAACCACGAACGGCCTACGTACTCATCGCCGCCGTAGAAGTACCAATCCAACTTGGTCGTCGGATGGGTTTCGAGGCCAGCAAGGACCTGTGCTTGGCGCAGGGGATTGATCGCGCCATCCTGGTAATAGGTCGTCTCCACGTTCGTCGAATCGGCGTAGCGTCCGATGCCGCGTCCGTAGTTGGCCTGCAGGATGAGGTCGACCTTGGTCTTCACCAGTGGCATGATGCCGTTGATGCCGAAGCCGCCCGCGAACGCCTTGTCGTCGTAGTCGCTCGTCGCCGGAGTGGCCGCCGGGTTGCCGGGGACCTTGTCGCGCATCACGCGCATCAAGGCCTTTACTTCGTAGTGGCCCCAGCCGGGTTCAAACGCCAACTTGGTGATGATGTCGGGCATGAAGTCGGTGGAGGTGGTGTTCGTGCTCGACAACGCCGATCCGTCTGCGCCGGTCGGCCCGTTGCCGAAGCCGTACACGTTCGGCGGAGTCGTCAGCGAAGATGGGTTCAGCATCTCCGGATTTTCCAGCGAGATCGCCCACCACGCCTTGTTGTGGAAGTTCTTGGTTATACGGAAAGTCGCGAGGCGGGCGAAGCTATAACCCACAACGTACTCTCCGTCGATCGTCGCCGGGATCCATTCCTGGCGAGTCTCGATGCCCTTCTTGTTCGAACTCCACAAGCTCCAGGTCTGGCCGCCCGTGATCGTCCAACCATTGTTGAATGCGGCCTGCGCCCACAACTGGCGTTGACGCGGGTTGAAGCTGCTCGACTGGTTCTCGTTCGCGGTTGGTGCGGCGCCGAGGAAATCCATTTCGTAGTAGCCGCTCATCTTGACGTTGGCCAGCTTGCCTTCAGCCAGCAACGAGAGACGCGACTGCCGTCCCGTCATGCGGAATTCCGAAAGCTGGCTGTTCGGCGAGTGGTCATACGGAATGCCGTTGAACGAGCTGATGATGTCAGCCGATTCATTGTTCTGGCGCCATAAAGTTTCGGCCGCGATGAAGCCGCCCGGCGTCAGTGTGATGCCCTTGTAGTGCAGCGCCGTCGGGTTTTCCAGGTCTACGATGCGCTTCTGCGTCTCCTGCAGCGTCGTCACCGAGTTCGACTGGATGGTCTTCAGGTCTGCCATGTCGCTTTGCACGGACTGCAGCTTCTGCTGGTTCTCAGCCGCTGCCTGTTGTGCCGCCTGCTGTGCCGCCGATGCAGCGCTCTGCGCCTGGCTCACACCCTGCTGCATCTGCTGGATGTTGGCATCGCGCTGCTGCAACTGCTGTTGCAAGGTCTGAATCTGCTGGTTTTGCTGGTCGAGTTGGCGCTTAAGTTCATCCAACTGCGACTCAACACTGGAAGCGCCCTTCTTGGAAGTGCTCTTCTTTTTCGTGGTCGTGGTTGATCCGGCTGTGCTTTGAGCGAGCGAAACGTAAGGTGTCGCGAGCACAGCAGCAGAAATCAAGCTCGCGAGCACAGATTTTGCTTTCAACATCTCTCTCTCCATCGAACAAGTCTTCGTAAAGCTGTGATTCTCGGAGAATTGGGCTTCCTGTCCTTGCGGCTGCCGCCGTTCTCCATTTTTCCGAACGCCTCCGGATTCCACATGGTCGGGGTCCCGGAAGGGCTGCCGAAGTTGGCTCTTCTGTCTCGCGACAAACTCGGCAAGGTATTCTCCCCGTCCGTTTGGTGTCTGGCGAAGATCAGTGCCCAACGTTCTTACTTCACAAGTTCACCTAGATAGTATTCGGCAGATTCTGGCGATTGGTTAAAGTACGATTAAAACCGGGAACTCGGCCCCTAAACCTTTCCAGATGGGACGCAAGTTTATCTGATCTGTCAGGATAGGGCTATACTACCGACGTGCGCGGAGGCGACAACAGCATGATAGGCGCATTGCTTTTCCCCACTCTTCTCGCGATCACCTTACCGCTTCAACCCCAGATCCAGCCCGCGCAAAAAACAGATGCCGCGGGTTTAAGTATCCGTCAGATCGGAAATCTCTCCGCGGATTCTCAATCCGGGAACGATGTCTGTTTCAAGATGCGTGTCTACCTTTTTGAGCGGAACGACGATGCCGCCCCCACTTTGGTGCGAGAAACGACATGTACGACCGTGCGTCCGTTCCTGCACAAGACCAAGGCGCCGAAAGCGCGATTGATCCCGGCTAACTAAGAACTGCCGATCAGGATCCCGGTAAGGAAAACCAGGACGCCGCCAACTACGACTTGCAACGCCGCCGACACGAACGGTGTGTCCATGTACTTGTGGCGGATAAACGAAATCACCATCAGCTCGATCGCTACGATGATCACGGCCACCGTCGTCGCCAAGCCAAAGTTTTTGATCAGATAGGGCAGCGTATGCCCGATGCCGCCCAGCGTCGTCATCAGCCCGCAAATCAAGCCTCGAATCCACGGATGCCCGCGCCCTGTCAGGCTGCCATCATCGGATAACGCCTCTGCAAAGCCCATGCTGATTCCAGCGCCGATCGACGCCGCCATTCCAACCAGAAATGCGTCCCAGCTGCTTCGTGTCGCGAACGCCGCGGCGAACACGGGCGCCAGCGTTGAGACCGACCCGTCCATCAATCCGGCAAGTCCCGGCTGTACCACCTGCAGCATGAACAGCCGTCGTTTCGCGTGTTCCTCTTGCTCGCGGATGTCCGGCTGCAACTTTTCTTCTTGCAGTTCTTCCGCGCGATGCTCGTGCGAAATTTCTTCCTCCGCCAGTTCATCGAGCAACTGCCGAATGCCAATGTCACTCGTCCGCTTGGCTGCCTGCTCATAAAAGCGGCGTGTTTCCTCTTCCATGGCTGCGGCTTGTTTGCGCACGACGTCGAGACCCAACGGACGCACCAGCCAGATCGGACGCCGCTTCACAAATCCGCGCACGTCTTCGCGACGGATCAGCGGAATATGCTCGCCGAAGCGCTCCCGGTAGGCCTCGAACAATTTCTGCCGATGCTGAATCTCTTCCTGCCGCATGCCTTCGAAAATTTCTGCCGTTGCTGGGAACGTGTCTTTTAGCCCGTCCGCGAAGTCGGCATAGACGCGCGCGTCTTCCTCTTCCAGCGTGATGGCGAGTGCGAGGATCTCCCGTACATTGAGGCTCTCAAAATTTCGCATAGCTTTTCGTGGCTTCTAGTGCGCGAAGAACGCAATCCACAGCGTTCCCACCGCAATGGTAAGGATTGTAGTGGGAACGCCGACCACGAGGTAGTCCTTGAACGTAATCCGCAGTTGTGGCCGGACCGATTCGACCACAATCATGTTCGCGATTGAGCCGGTGATCGTCAGGTTACCCGCCAGCGTGCTCGCCATCGCCAACGCCAGCCAGAATTGATGCGCGTTAGGGAACTGCTTCACCAGGTCCTTCAGCAGCATGACCGCCGGAACATTGCTAACCATGTTCGACAGCAGCGTCACGGTAACGCTGAAGATCCCGAGATTATGCAGGTTCATCCATTCCGCCGCGCGCAGCAATGTCGCTGCTATGCCTGTCTGCTCCGCAGCTCCGATGATGAGGAACAGCCCGATGAATAGCACGAGCAACGCCCAGTCCACCTCGCGATAGATCTTCTCCAGCAAGCGCGAGCGCAACAGCAGCAGCACGGCAGCGCCCGTCGCCGCCACCAGCGCTGGATTCAAGCCCCCGAGGAACGCCGCGATGATCCCGCCCGCGATGAGCAGCGGCGCCAGCAGCCCATCCAATCCCTGCTTCGCCTCGAGGTTCGCCTCAATCGGCAATCGCTCGCTCAGTTGCTTCCGGCACAGCACGGCAATCACAGCCCAATCCAGAAACATTCCCACCACGGCCACCGGCCCGAGGTGAAACAGAAAATCGCGGTAGCCGATCTGCGAAACCGACCCGATCAAAATGTTCTGCGGGTTGCCGGTGATGGTCGCGGAACTTCCGATGTTCGAAGCCGTCGCCAGTGCCAGCAAGAACGGCAGCGGATTGCGTCCCATCTGTTTCGTCACCCGCAGAATCAGCGGCGCCATGAATAAGCACACGACATCGTTGACCAGGAACGCCGACAATACGCCCGCCGAAAAAATCACTCCCGGCAACAATTGGCCCGGCGCCAGTCGTGCCACGATCTGCCGTGTGACCCACTCGAAGAAGCCCTCGAGGTGCAGCACCGCTACCAGCACCATCATCGAGGCCAGCAGCACCAGCGTCTCGTAGTCGAGCGATGCGATCGCGGTCTTCGCGTTCAGGGCGCCGATGACAAACATTCCCACCGCGCCGATAAACGCCATCCCCGCGCGATCCAGGCGCGTCCCCGGCAGTCGCCCCACGGCGAATACGAAGTAGCTGATCAGGAATATCGCCCAGGCGAGGGTGTGAGTCAGCGCGATCGACATGGTCTAGCTTTGAACGTCCACCTCGCGCCAGATTTGCAAAAGAGGGAAGTAGAGGCCGCCTTTTACCTCGCGGCCGTCCATCGCGCGCAGCACCCTCGCGTAGTGCGCCAGGTCGTCGCGGTACTTGTCGACCTGTTCTTGCAGATATTTCTCGGTCACGGTGCCTTCCTGGTCGCTCGTCTTGTAGTCAATCAACCAGCGCACTTCGCCCTCGACGAAGGTGCGATCTACTTTGATGCTGCGCCGCGGCCCGTCGAGCGCCGACGTCAGCCCGTACTCATTGCTCGCCGATTCCCGCTGTTTCAGGATCCACTGCCCCTTGTCATGCGCCAGAGTATTGCGCAGCGCGCGAGTCACCGTCTCCTCCCACTTCGCCAGCTCCGATGAACGAATCCCTTGCTGCAACAGCAGCGCGCGAATGCGCGGCGCCGTCTTCGCGATGCGCTCTTCGGTCCATCCCCCCGGCCCTTCATCGCCAATTTGCTGCAGGAAGCGGTGCGTGACCGTGCCAATGCGCGGCAAATCGAATTGCACGCGCTCGAAGGTATGCTCGCGCTCACGTACGTCCGCCGCCACTGGATACCGCGTCTCGAACTTTAGCGGCTCCGGTGCAGCGGGCAATTGCCAATCGGGTACAAGGCGGTGCGAGAGATTGGGAGTGCGCTGTTCCTCCTCGTCCTCCGCTTCAGGGGTGGGAACCTTGAGGAACCTGCCGAAAACCTCAGCCGGAAGCAGCGACAACAGGCTTCCGCGCTCCGGTTCCTTATTTTCCGCAGGCATCGTCGTCACCAGGTGCAGGCGTTCCTTCGCGCGCGTCGCTGCGACATAGAGCAGTCGCTTGGTTTCTTCCGCGGAACACTCGCCGCCCAGCATCGCGAGATAGTTGGCGATGCTCCCTTCCTTTTTTCGATCCGTGCCCACGGCGTCCATGGGCGCGAGCAGTAGGTCGCGTTCTTCGCCGATTATGCGCTCCCGCCAGTTCAGCAACTGTCCGCCTTCACTGCGGATCCATCGATTCAATCCCGGGAGAATGACGACGTCGAACTCCAAACCCTTCGCGCCGTGGATCGTCATCACCTCCACGCGAATCTCGCTACTGGCATCTGGGCGCGTGTAGAGCCTTGAGATTTCCTGCTCCAAGCGTTTTTCGTCCACTTCGCCGCAGCTCTCCACTCTCTGCAGCAGGTCGAGATACGCTTCCACATCGCGCAGCTTCGCCTTCCGTTCCGTCCGTCCCAGCGCCGCGGGTCCACCAAGCGAAACCCATAACGATTCCACCAGCGCCCGCAACGACGTTCGTCCGCGCTGCGTCACCGCTGCATCCAGGGCCGGCATCGTCCGAGCCAGCACCTTCTGAGCTCGGTCGCTGAGCATGCCGCGACGCTCCCGCAATAGTTCCCAGACCGTCTTCCTCTCGCCATCCTTGCACAGCGTCCACAGGTCCTCAAGTTGTAGGCCGCTCCACGGGCCACGCAGTACCGTCAGCCACGCCGTGCGGTCGGCCAGGTTCACCAGCGCCTTGGTCATCGCGTGCAGATCCCGTACCGTCTGCCGTTCTCCCAGCACATCAATCTCTTTCGAACGGAACGCAATGCCTGCCTCGCGAAGGGCGGGCGCGATGTGCGCCATATGCGACCGCGATCGCACGAGGAGTGCAATCGACTTCGCGTCGCCCTTGAGTTCCTGCTGGAGGACCTCGATGACCCGTGCTGCCTCTTCTTCGAACGCTTTTGAAGCGACCGAGTGAAACCCAGGTCCTGCATTCTGCGATGGCTCCCGCGCGGCCTCGGAGGGGGCATACTTCACGGCGCCGGTGACTTCGTTGTCCGCTACCAGGACGTGTTCAAAGGTCTGGTTGAACCAGGTGACCAGCTCCGGACGCGACCGGAAGTTGGCCGTCAGCCGCGCCTGTTCCAGGGGCATCTGCGCGAAGCCGCTATTCCAGCTGCGCGTAAACAGTGTGACCTCGGCTTGGCGAAAGCCGTAAATCGACTGCATCGGGTCGCCGACCACGAACATCGTTGCGCCCATCTCCGGCGACCAAGCCTGGATTAACCGCTCCAACAACACCGCCTGTGAGAGGGAAGTGTCCTGGAACTCATCTACCAGCAGGTGCTGGATCTTGTATCCCAGGTGCAACGCCAGGTCGGTGGGATGTCCTTCTTCGCCAAGCGCTGCCTTCGCCGCGAGGGCGATTTCTGAAAAATCTACCTCGCCGCGCTCCGCGAACACCGTCCGCAAATGTCCTACCGCCAGCGGCAGGACCCGGAACAGGGCCTTCAGGGTGTTCCACTGGTCGTCGTCGTAGCGTGGGGGAGGAAGCTTCGCAACACGAGACAAGGCCGCGCATAGCGTGCCCGCATAGTCGTTGTTGCCAATCGCCTCGATCAGGCGATGGCATGCATCTTTGCGCTCCCGGTGCATGGAGTCTGCCGGGAAACCCATATTCACGTTGTAACCGCCCGGCTTGCGGAGATCCCTGTCTTTGCTCAGGCAGAAGTGCACCAGGGCCAACCATTGCGGAAGATCGTCGGGCGACGCGCCCGGGAGTTGGTTCACGTCACGCAGCGGATTGAGCGCGTGTTCAGGCTCCAGATTTCCAGCTCCATAACGCGCGGTGTCCAGCAATTCCTGTAAAACGTGGGCCGGCACACCCTCTAAGAGCTGCTGCCGTATTCCCTCCAACTCGTGCGCGATGGCGTCGCGTAATGCCCTCTCCAACTCCTGCCGCGTAGCATTCAGCTCTTCTTCCGAACGTTGGTATGCCCCGCCAATCAGCCGCCCCCATTGCTCTCTTCGTTTCAGGAGCTCGACAATCAGGCCCTGCACTCGGTCGAAGCTGTTGTCCTGGTCGGCCAGAACTTGGGACATTGCCTCGCGGGTCTCGGCCTTTTCGTCGCCGAGCATCAGGAGCGTTCGCTGAGCTGCTTCGGAATACAAGGGTTCGAAATCTTCCGCGATGGCCGGCGAGCGCCCGAGGCCGGCAAGCAGCGGCGTGCGGTTCGCGATCTTCTCGCAAAACGAATCTACCGTCCGGATCTCTAACTGCTCGGGGTTTTGCAGGATGTTCCACCCCATCGCACGATCGCGCGCCATCACCTTGCGCGCCAATTCCCAAGACAGTAAGGCGTGGGCGCTCTCCGGCGCAGGTCCGTTGGCGCTCTCGAGCGCCTTCAAAACGCGGTTGCGCATCTCCGCCGCTGCTTTGCGCGTGAAGGTGATCGCCAGCACGCTCTCTGGGGTTGTGACACTCTCGTGCGCAAGAAGCGTGAGATAGCGCTGCATCAACAGCTCGGTCTTGCCTGAGCCCGCCGGGGCTTGCACGATGAAGGACCGCGTTGCGTCGAGCACCTTGGCGCGCTCGTCGGCATCGGGCGCAATTTGCAGCTGGAGGCGCGCGTTACTCTTCATCGCTGTCCTCCTCGCCGCCTTCATCGGCAATGAGCGGCAACTCGGCGATGCGACACAGCGATCCCAGGTGACAGTGTCTGCACGTGGTGTTGGTCACCCCCGGCGGAACTTTTGGATCCACCTCCGCGTGCCCGGCTAACAGTTCTCCCGCAAGCTTCTCCAACTCCGGCTGCCACGTGGCCAGGGTTTCTGCAAATTCGCCAAACTTCGCAAGGTTTTTGCTGTCGCCGAAAATTTCTTTTCGCGTTGCCAGTCCGCTGTACTTCGGTTTACCGGCCCGCACCTGCGCGAAGGCGACTCCCGCGACTTCGTGGCTTTCCAATTGCTGCCCCACTGCGTAGATCGGTAGCTGCGGCTCCTGCGGACGCGGCATCTCCCACAAGCTTGTGGCCAGGTCCTTGCGAGTCGTCTTGTAGTCAATGACGACATATTCGCCATCAACCGTTTGGTCCAGGCGATCGATGCGACCTTTCAACTCCAGTTCGCCAAGCTTAACCGTGACGTTGACCTGTGAGCGCACCGAATGGAACGGATGCCGCTTTCTCTCGACATCGAGCCAATCGTGCACCAGTTTGCTCAGCCGCTCGCGTTCGATCTCGCGATGCCGTACCAGCCAACTCTCTTCACCGGACGGAAATTCTTCCAGCAGCGCGCGTTCGATCGCACCGGCAATCACGAATTCCAGTGTCATGGTGGGGATTCCGCCGTTGAGGTTGCTCGACTCCCGCAGTTCCTCCCACACGAACCGCAGCGCGGTGTCCACTATGTTGCCGCGCTCAATGGCATTCGCCCCCAGCGGACTCTCTTCCAATTTCTCCGCCGCCAGCCGCGTTTGTGCGAAGGCGCGAAACGGGCATCCCGACTGCCACTGCAATACGGTTGTTCCGCGTCGCTTTAGTTCCTCGTTCGCGATCGCCGGTGCTTTCTCATCGTCATAACGCTCCAGCAACGCGCCCTTCTGCAAGGAATTCCAGTCGCGTACATCGGCGATTTCTAAGTCAGTCGCCGGAGGGACCCCAGCCAGCAGCGGCGATGGCCGCAACTCTCCGTCGTCGTTTCTCTGCGGCCAACTGAGCACACACTCGTTCGCACTCTGCAAGAGGCGTGCGGTTCTGCGTTCGCCATCGCGCAGGTTCCACTCCGCCGACGTGTTCGGGGCCCCTGCTGATTTCTGCAGGGCAAACGGAATGAACGGATTCGGATGGCCCTTCTGCGGCCAGGTCTCGTCGCTCAACCCGCAGAACCACAGTGCATCGAAAGTTTCGCCCGAGGCCGCGAGCGGGCCAACAATCTGCACCGGCGCTGCCTCGTTCTCCGCCGCAAAGGTCGCCTCGGCCGCGGCGCGCTCCAACTCGCGCAGCATTTCGCTCGCTGTTTTCAAGGGCAGAGCCTGGTCGAGGGCGCAGAAATCCTTCAGCAACTCTTCCCACTTCTTGCTGACCTGGAACTCCTCACTGTTCAGCGAGAACTCGCCTTCATCGCCCGGCCATCCCATTATCCGCAGAATGCGCTGCGCCTCGGCGGCCCACTCCGTGTGCGTGAGTTTGCCGGTCTTTGCCGGTTTCGCGAAAAACGCGCGCAGCATCTTCGCCATCTTCGGGGCGCCCACGACCTTTTCTTCTGCCTTGCCGCTGAGCACCTGCGCCAAGGTCACAGTCGCGCGCAACTTCCTTCGCAACTCGAAATCAACCAGCGCCCGCGCCGACGCCTCGTTCGTCCCGCCCGCGATGTAACGCGACCGCAACAGCGCGCTGAATTCCTCGGCGTTCAAGCTTGAGGTCGCCAGCCGCAAAATCCGTAGCGCCGCCCGCACCATGGGGTGCTCGGAGAGCGGCCTGCCCAACGAGATCTCGAAAGCCCGCGCCGTCGCGGTCCGCGTCAATAGCCGGTTCTCCGGATGCAGCACATCTTCAAAGATGGTCGCGAAGGTTTCGCGCAGGCCTTCCAACCGCGGAACGATTACGCCCACACGCGCCGACGGGTTTTCTTCCAGTTTCTTCCGCGCCCACAGCGCGGAGGTTCGGATCTCGTCGCTCGGATCCGCGCACGCCAATCCTCGAGCGTGGTCTTTGTTGCTCTCCGATTCCGGCGCCAGCACTGTTACCTCGCACCCAGCGTTGCGTAGCGCGCGCCACAAAGCTTCCTGCGCCGGAGTAAAGCGATCGAATCCGAATGCCACGATTTGTTTCGGCAGATTCGGCAACTGCTCGGCGCGGGCAGCGATCTGTTCCGTCGCCGCGGAAGAATCAATCCATCCTTCGCGCTCGCAGCGTTCTTCGAACGCCTCGGCCCAGTCGTGGAAAGCCTTGCTCTCAGCGGTCTCGGAATAGAGCGCGCGGCTGCGCGGCAGCTTGTAGTCGAAGATGAGCTTCCACGCCTGCTGTGCCTGTTCCGCCGCTGCATTGTGGCTGAGCAAGTCGCGTCCCGGAGTGGAATTCGCCACGATTTCGCGCCATAGTGCCGCGACCACGTTTGCCTTGAGCAGCGCTCGGTCCACCACGCCGGCCAGCAGGGCGTCAGTCCAGGTGCGTTGGATCCACGCTTCAAAGGGAAGTACGTCGGGGGTTGCGCAGACGCGTTTTTCCTGCAGCACCTGCCACTCGGCTTCCAGGCGCAACCGTCGTGCAGCGCGCGTATTGTCGGCGATAACGGTGGCTCCGGCCCGTGCGAGCGCCACGGCCCGGTCGATACGGGATTGTTGCGAGCCCATAGCGGATCAGTAATTTGGAGCCTAACAGAATCGGCGGGGCACTCCAATCGGTGGAAATGTGGATTGCGGCGCCCTCAAGTTTTCCACCCGCCCGCCGATACAAGCACCAGAACACCCTGAACGGAGAGGTGCGATGAGCGCCGGAAACTATATCTTTCTCCCCCCAACTGACGCCTTGCGCTGGTTCAAGGTTCTTGCGGTCTTCCGCCTCTCCGCCGCCCAGGGCCAGACGCCTGAGTTCGACCTTCCTGCGGACAGCCTGCCGCTTCGTCGCACTCCGCCGCACGAGGCTGCGCTCATTCTTATGGTGGATGACCAGCCTCTCCTGCGCGAAGCCGTTTGCGAGTTCCTCGCCCTCGATGGCTACGACGTTCACGGCGCCAATTCAGCCGGGGAAGCGATCCGTCTCCTGCAGGAAGGCCTCCGCCCCGATCTCCTCCTTTGCGACGTTCTTCTTCCCGACGTTCACGGCGCAACCCTCGCGCGCGAAGCCTGCGCGCTCGTGCCGGAGATGCAGGTCTTATTCATGTCAGGCCACACTCCTGATATCCTCGGCTCCGAAATCGCCCCGGCGAACTTCCTCCAGAAGCCTTTCCGGCTCGATGTCCTCTCGCGCCGGCTGTGCAGCATGCTCTTCGACGAAATGCCCTAGCATTCCGGTTTGCTTCGCCCGCGCTCTTCCGCGACAATAGCCGCACCTTAGCTCTTGGGGTCCTTTGCAATGCGGAACCGCGTGGTTCGTGCCCTCATCTGGGCCGCTGTCATCGTCGTGGGCGCGCTCTCCATCGCCACCATCGCACTGCGGCGCGGCGAGTCCATCAACGCGATGTGGCTGGTCGTGGCCGCGCTCTGCACCTACGCCGTCGGTTACCGTTTCTATAGCAAGTTCATCGCGACCAAAGTCCTCGTCCTCGACAGCCGTCGAGCCACGCCAGCCGAGCGCCTCGATAACGGACGCGATTTCGTTCCCACCAACAAATGGGTTGTCTTCGGACACCACTTCGCCGCCATCGCCGGTCCCGGCCCGCTCGTCGGCCCGGTACTCGCGGCGCAATTCGGCTATCTTCCCGGAACTCTATGGATCCTCGTTGGCGCCGTCCTCGGCGGATGCGTGCAGGACTTCGTCACTCTCGTCTTTTCCGTGCGTCGCGACGGCAAATCGCTAACCGAAATGGCCCGCGAAGAGATCGGCAAAGTCGGTGGCTTCGTGGCATTTTTCGCGGTCGTCGCGATCATCATCATCCTGCTCGGCGCGGTTGCGCTCATCGTCGTCAACGCGCTGAAGGGAAGCCCGTGGGGCACCTTCACCATCGGCATGACGATCCCGATCGCGCTGCTGATGGGCCTATACCTGCGCCGTATTCGTCCGGGCAAAGTGATGGAAGCCAGCGTTCTCGGCTTCATCTGCGTAATGGCTGCGATCTTTGGCGGACAATGGGTCTCGCACACCGCGTACGCCGGATGGTTCACCTACTCCGCGACGACGCTCGCCATCGCGATCATCATTTACGGCTTTGCCGCCTCGGCGTTGCCGGTCTGGCTGCTGCTTGCGCCGCGTGATTACTTGAGCACCTTCGTGAAACTCGGCACCATCGCGATCCTCGCGGTCGGTATCGTGATTTCGCGGCCGCAACTGCACATGCCCGCGCTTACTCGCTTTATTGACGGCACTGGGCCGGTCTTCGCCGGAAATCTCTTCCCGTTCGCGTTTATCACCATCGCCTGCGGCGCAATCAGCGGATTTCATGCGCTGATCTCGAGCGGCACCACGCCCAAGCTAATCCAGCGCGAGACGGAAACGCGCCTCGTCGGCTACGGCGCGATGCTCTGCGAATCGCTGGTTGCAATCATGGCGACGATCGCCGCGTGCGTGATCCAGCCCGGCGTGTACTTCGCGGTGAATAGCCCGGCGGGCATCGTCGGCGCCAACCCTGCCGATGCCGCCGCCAAAATCACTTCCTGGGGATTCCCGGTGGACGCCGCGCAGATGGCGCAACTCGCGCACGCCGTCGGCGAGCAGACGCTCTTCAACCGCACCGGCGGCGCGCCGGCATTCGCTGTCGGCATGGCGCACATCTTCGCGCACTCGCTCGGTGGCGAGGCGGTAATGGCGATCTGGTACCACTTCGCCATCATGTTCGAGGCGCTTTTCATCCTCACCGTGCTCGACGCCGGCACCCGCGTTGGGCGCTTCATGCTGCAAGACGCGCTCGGCCACGTGTGGAAGCCGCTTGGCCGCACCAGTTCTTACCCGAGCATCGTGCTGACGTCCGCGATCATCGTCGGTCTGTGGGGATACTTCCTCTGGCAGGGCGTGAAGGACCCGCTTGGCGGCATCAACTCCATGTGGCCACTCTTCGGCATCTCCAACCAATTACTTGCTGCGGTCGCGCTTTGCGTTGCCACCACCATCGTCATCAAGATGGGCCGCGCCCGCTACGCCTTCGTAACGCTGGTGCCGCTGATCGTTTTGGTCGCGATCACCTTTGGCGCAGCGTACGAAAAAGTCCTCAACCCGAATCCGCGAATCGGCTTCCTTGCCCACGCCCGTCAACTCGCGTCGCAGCCCAACATATCGCATCAGACGTCGCAACTGATCTTCAATGACCGCCTCGATGCTGCCATCACCACGGTGCTCGTCTTCCTCGTAAGCCTGGTCGTGATCGAATCCATCATCGAGTGGGTGCGCGTGCTGAGCGGTCGAAAAGCCGCGACTGTCCGCGAAGCTCCGTTTGTCGCCTCGCACTTCGCGGAGGAACAAGCATGAAGGCCTTGCGTCTGATCTGGGCGGCACTGCGCGAGATCTTCGACGAAGCCGCCTACGACCGCTTCCTCCGCTCGCACCAACTCGCAAACTCCGCCGAGTCTTACGCGCACTTCCAGCGCGATCGCCGGGCCAGCCAGGAGCGCCGCCCGCGCTGCTGCTAAGGGTGCCCGATTCACAATCCTCACCCGCACCGACCCGTGCTACTCTGCCGATATGCGGGTCATGGGCATCGATTGCGGCTCCGAATACACCGGCTTCGGCATTGTTGAATCCGACGACCGCGCCCGCCTGCACTGCATTGTTGCCGGCGCGGTTCACCTCTCGGCCCGCGACCCGCTGGAAAACAAACTTGCCAAGATTTTCCGCGAACTCTGCTCGGTCATTCGTGAGCACGACCCCGAGGTCGTCGCGATTGAAGACGTCTTCTACGCCGTGAACGCCAAATCCGCGCTGAAGCTCGGACACGTTCGTGGCGTCGCGATGCTGGCGGTTGCAGAATGTGGTCTGCGCGTCGCTACCTACGCGCCGCTCGCGGTGAAAAGCGCGGTCGTGGGGTACGGCAAGGCCGAAAAATGCCAGGTGCAGGCAATGGTCGCGCGCCTGCTCAACCTGCCGCAGGTCCCCGAGCCAGCCGATGTCGCCGATGCGCTCGCCATTGCGATCTGCCACCTGCACACTTCGGCTACCTTGACGCGCATGCACGCCAAAGCCTGATTCGCCGCGCATCACCGCCACGTGCTGTCGTAGAATTCTTGCCTGATGAAGCGAACGACCCTCGTGCTCTCGATCCTGCTTTTCGTGTCCCTCGCCGCCGGCGCGCAGGAACCGGCACCTTCCTTGCCTCCGGCGAAGGCCGGCACCGCGGCCGTGCAATTTGTCTTCGATTGGAGCGTGCAAAACCCGCCGCGTTACGAGATTTCTGTGGACTCCACCGGCCGCGCCACCTACCACTGCGAGCCTGCAGCCGATGAGAAAGGTGGCAGCGCTCCCGATGCCTACTCCGTCGAGTGGACCGCCTCCGAAGCAACGCGCACGAAGATCTTCGATGCCGCCGAGAAGCTGGATTACTTCAAAGACGGGAACTACGACACCAAGGCCAAGGTCGCGAAAACCGGCGTCAAGACGCTCACCTACAAAGACGGCAGCCGCGATTCCTCTACCAGATACAACTACTCCGAGAACCCGCTGGTCCGCGATCTGACGCACATCTTCCAATCCATTGCCACTACAGCTGAGATGGGCCGCAAACTCAGGCATGACTTCCGCTTCGATAAGCTCGGAGTTGAGGCCGATCTGAAGGCGTTGCAGGAAGAGCAGAAGCAGGGAAATGCCTTGGAGTTCGGCTCCATCGCGCCAATTCTGCAGAAAATCATCGACGATCCCAACATGATGCGCATGTCGCAGCAACGCGCCAAAGATATGTTGCGCGTAGCGGCGCTGCCCAACCCTCAAACTTCCGCCGCGAAGTAGCTTGTGACGCGCGTCACTGGCGACGGGCAGGGAATCGGGCAGACTGGATGGGTCATGAGGCAAAATTATGTCTGTACTCGAACCCGTCGTTGATGTTGTGCTCGTCCCCAGCGGCACCATACTTGCCCAAAAGGGCGACAGCCCCGCCGTTGAAATTCACGCCGACAATCGCGTTTTCCTGCTGACATTGAAGATTACGGAAGCCATCGAGCAGGAATACATCGAGCTCTGGCTGCAAGGGTCCGCCGACGGAACCACCTGGGCAACAACGCCGCTGGCGACGCTGCCACAACACTTCTATACCGGCGAATACCCCACGCTTATCGACCTGAGCGCCGACAAAGCCACCAAGTTCGTCCGCGTGCACTGGGAAGTTTTGCGTTGGGGGCGCAGCGAACTGACGCCGCGTTTTGTCTGCGGCATCACGTTCAAACAGGTGCCGCCCGACCTTCTCCGCTTGTCATCGTGAGCAAAGCACGCAAAGCGTGCGAAGTCGAAGGACTCCTATCTTTTAATCGCTCTTTTCACGCTCAGTGCGCCTGCGCGAAGATCCCCGTCATCGTCGGCAACGTCAACGCCGCAGGACTCTGCGCCATCTGGGTCTGGATCTGTGCAAGGGCAGCGCGAACCGATCCCGCCATCTTGCTCTGAGGTTCGGACGTTAAGTACGCCTGCAGTTCCGTCTGTGCCTGCTCAAATTGTTTCTGGCCCATGAACGCGTAGCCCTTGAGCAGATGCACCTGCCCCGCGATTCTCACTGCGCCCAACGACTCCGTCCGGTTCAGCTGCTGGATGGCATGAACGTAATCATGCTTGCCCATCCACGCCTTCGACATCTCGTAGGAAACCTGCCATGACTTAGGGTCATACATCGAGCCACGATCCAAGCTGCGGAGCGCCTCGTCGTAGCGGCCTAGCTGGTTAAACGCCGCTCCCAGCAACATGTAAGCCTGCGCAAAATTCGGATCGGCCTTTACCGCGTGGTCGAGGTCATCGAGCGCCGATTGCGTATCGTTGCGGGTAAGTTTCAGCGCGGCGCGGAATGACAGTGCGGCCGCATAATCTGGCGCTGCCTGCAGCGCCTCTTCTACCTGCTTCTCGGCTTCGTCGCTGTGACCCTTCGACAGCGCCCCTTGCGCCTTGTCGAGCAGGTGCTTGGCTTTATCGGGGACCTTTAATTCCGCTACAGAAATCGTGCCGCGGGTCGGTGCTGCTGACCGGGTTACCGGCATCCGCAGGCTGAGAGACACCAACTGGCTCTGTACGATGAACTGTTCCCGCGCCTCCATCACACCGTCAATCGCCACCACTTCGTAGGAACCCGGCCGCAGGTTCGCGAAGTCGAACGAGCCGTTCACATGGCTGTAAGTTGCGTCCGCCGGTGAGCCGATCCCGATCCTGCGAACCTCAATGCGGATATTATTGAGAGGCGACCCGTCGGCGGAAGTCACCGTACCGGTCAACGTCGAGTGCGTTAAGGTGTCTGCAGCGGGAGAATCGCTGCCGGTACGGTACTCTTCAATCTGGGCGGTACCGATGGCCGTGGTTGCGACCACGATACCGAGGAGAAGGGAAAGGGGCCGGTAGTACATGAGTGCCATCTTTCACAGCTCAAAGCACGGAGAGTGCATGTGCGCCCGCCGTCTGTGGGATCCGCTCCCACTCGGCACCGGACTGGTTGGTCCAGTGCTGGTGACATAGATGTTTTTTTCTTGACTTAGTTGGCTGGACTCTATCTCAATGTGTGGAAATTTAAAACCACAGCAGAGGCAACTTGGGACAGGTGGAACTTGGCAAGTGATCAGCACAGCGCAGTGAAGTCGGTCCGTGTTCAACCCGCAAGCAATATTCTCGGCAGCGTTTCCTTCCCCGGCGACAAATCCATCTCGCACCGCTACGGCATGCTCGCCGCGCTCGCCGAAGGTACGTCGCGCTTCAAGAATTTCTCTACCGGCGCCGATTGCGCCAGCACGCTTTCCTGCATGGAACAGCTTGGTGCGAAGGTCACGCATAAAGACGACGGCGTGATCGAGGTTGAAGGCGTCGCCGGACAGTTGCGAAAGTCTGCAACTCAACTGGACTGCGGAAACTCCGGTTCCAGCATGCGCATGTTGTCTGGAATTCTGGCGGCGCAGCCCTTCGATAGCGAACTCATGGGCGATGCCTCGCTCTCTCGCCGTCCCATGCGCCGCATCGTAGACCCACTGAAGCAGATGGGCGGGGACATCGAAACCACCGACGGCCACGCCCCGCTGCGCGTTCGCGGCAGCAAACTTACGGCGATTGACTACATCACGCCGGTTCCCAGCGCGCAGGTGAAGTCGTGCGTGCTCTTCGCCGGCGCGTTCGCCGCCGGCATTACTTCGGTGGACGAAGCGATCCGCACCCGCGACCACGGCGAAATCGCGCTAAAAGCCTTCGGCGCCGAAGTAGAACGCCGCCAAAACCGCGTCAGCGTGCGCGGCGGGGCCAAGTTTCGCGCCATCGAAGCGGTTGTCCCCGGCGACATCTCTTCCGCCGCGTTCTTCCTCTGCGCGGCCGCGCTCTTCCCAACCTCGAACCTCGTCTTCGACGGCATCCTGCTCAATCCATCCCGCGCCGCGATCCTCGATGTCCTCGCTTCCATGGGCGCCAAGCCGAAGTTCCTCCAGGTGCAGGAGCAGCACGGCGAACTCGTGGGCACCATCACGCTGGCGCCGGCGGGCCTCTCTGGATTGAAAATTTCCGGTGGCCTCACGGCTTCGCTGATTGACGAACTGCCTGTGCTTGCCGCCATCGGTGCGTACACGCGTTATGGCATCGAGATCCGCGATGCAAAAGAGCTGCGCGTGAAAGAAAGCGATCGTATTGCAGTCGTCTGCGCGAACCTGCGCGCGATGGGCGCCGAGGTCGAAGAGTTCGACGACGGCCTGCGCGTGAAGGGAAGTCAGAAACTGCACGGCGCCGAGATCGAATCACACGAAGATCACCGCATAGCGATGGCTTTTGCGGTCGCCGCGCTGCGTGCCGAGGGCGAGACGGTCATCAACGGTGCCGACTGCGTTGCCATCTCGTACCCGGAGTTTTTCGACACGCTGAACAAGGTTGTGGAACGCTAACCACACATAAGTGTGCGCCCTCTGTCATCCTGAGCGAAGCAGCGCGCAGGCGCTGCGAAGTCGAAAGACCCTATTGCCACAAGGCAATCTCCCTCGCGCGAAAGAGTCACATTCCTCGGAAAAGCGCGTGAGGCTTGCCACCCACCCCTATCCCCGCTACTCTAGTCACCTGAGGTAACCCGATTGAAGGCTCTCATCACTGGCGGCGCCGGATTTATCGGATCTCATCTCGCGGAGAAGCTCCTCTCCCGCGGGGACGAAGTCCATATCATCGACGACCTCTCAACCGGGACCATCGCCAACATCCAGCACCTCAAGAGCAGTCCCCTCTTCCACTACCACATTGACACCATCACCAACCAGCGGCTGATGACCGAGCTGGTGGACCTCTGCGATATCACGTACCACCTCGCCGCTGCCGTCGGTGTGCGCCTCATTGTCGAAAGCCCGGTCCGCACCATGGAGACCAACATTCGGGGCACCGAGATCGTCCTGGCGCTTGCGGAGCGGAAGCGCAAACGCGTACTCATCACCTCGACCAGCGAGGTTTATGGCAAGCGGGAACACATTCCGTTCCGCGAAGACGACGACCTCATCATGGGGCCGACCAGCAAAGGCCGTTGGAGTTACGCCTGCTCCAAGGCGATCGACGAATTTCTCGCTATCGCTTATTGGAAAGAGAAGAAAGTTCCCACGGTGATCGTGCGCTTGTTCAACACCGTCGGCCCGCGCCAAACCGGCCGCTACGGCATGGTGATCCCGAACCTCGTAACCCAGGCGCTCACCGGTGAGGACATGACCGTCTTCGGCGACGGATTGCAGGCGCGCTGCTTCACCCACGTCAGTGATTCCGTGAACTCAATCGTGCAGATCGCCGCGCATCCTAATGCCAACGGCGAGGTCTACAACATCGGAACGCAGGAAGAGATTACGATTCTCGATCTCGCGCGCCGCATCAAGCTGCTCACCGACTCCGATTCCAAGATCGTCTTCGTGCCCTACGAGAAGGCCTACGAAGAGGGTTTCGAAGACATGATGCGCCGCGTCCCTGACCTGACGAAGGCCCATAAGCTGATCGGCTACCGCCCGCGGGTCGCGCTCGACGAGACGCTGCGCAGCATTATCGAAGACATTCGCCTTCGCCTGCTCTATCAGCGGACGCCGGAGCCCATCTCCACGTAAAATAGAAGCGTGGGATTCTTTCGTAATATCGGCACTACCCTCGAGATGATCAAGTGGGAGCACTCTGTGTTCGCGCTCCCGTTTGCGCTTTGCGGCGCCATGCTCGCCGCGCACGGCATCCCCAGTGGACGCCAGCTGCTCTGGATCATCGTTGCCATGGTCTCCGCGCGCAGCGCCGCAATGGCGTTCAACCGTTGGGTGGATGCCCGCATTGATGCGGCCAACCCGCGCACCAAGATGCGCGCCATTCCCGCCGGACTGCTGACGTCGAATTTTGTGCTGGTATTTACGCTGATCGCCGCGGCGATTTTCTTCGTTGCCGCCTCGCAGCTTAATGCGCTCTCGCTGATGCTGTCGCCGATCGTGCTCGTGGTGTTGCTCGGCTACTCGCTGACCAAGCGCTTCACGCGCTGGTCGCACGTAGTGTTGGGATTTGCACTCGGCATGGCCCCCGCAGGCGCATGGATCGCGGTCCGGGGCTCGCTGGACCCGCGCATCCTGCTACTTACCGCCGCCGTAACCTTCTGGACCGCCGGCTTCGACGTCCTTTACAGTTGCCAGGATTACGAACACGACGTCTCCGCCGGACTGCACTCCATCCCGCGCTATCTGGGCATTGCCAACGCTCTGATCGTGGCGCGAGTCTTCCACCTGCTCATGCTCACCATGCTCGCGTTGTTCATCTACGCCTTCCAGTTGGGAGGCATCGGCATCGCGGGCCTGGTCACGGTAGCCGCGCTCATCTTCTACGAACACACGCTGGTGAAACCCAACGACCTAAGCAAGCTCAACGCCGCGTTCTTCACGATGAACGGCGTGATCGCGATCCTGTTCTTCGTGTTCGTAGCGACGAAGGTTCTCCTGACCCACTGAACCTCTGTCATCCTGAGCGGAGTTTCGCGAAGCGAAACGGAGTCGAAGGACCCCTATCGCGCGACGAAAACTTAACCACTCCGTCATTTGGAGAAGAGACTGACTAGTCGCGTTTCCGAAACTCAGTCTTTTCGAGTACGTGGCCTTTAGGCCAAATGAGCCCGGAGTTCACGGCGAGGATTTCTACTTCCTCCATGTCTGCGCCGGTAGTAGCTGCCCAGCGTCGCCAGCGTGGCACCATCCAGGACCACCATACCCACGCCAATCCTGGACCGAGGAGGACCGACGCGAGCAAAATCCAGTTTTGTTTCAGTTTATTGGCGAGCAGCCAGGCTGCTCCCCAAGTTCCGAACATGATTAGCATGACGGGTAAAGTGACGATGCGCTTCCCCCGCGCAACCACTTCGTACGGAGCTAAAGGGATATCAGTATTCATTGGATTCAACGCGCGGCCCTCACACTCTTAGTTCAGCGGGTTCCCGCCAGCAAAGCAGTCCGTACCCTCGTTCGCACTCTTCACCACGCCGCTCTCGTCCGCGCAATACGTCCGGTGTCCCACGCCCTTCTGCATCGGCGTCGCCACGGCGTGGAAGCTCTTCGTGCCTTGGCATCCTGACAACTCGAACTTGTAGCTATAGCGCGTCCCCGCTTCCAGCGCCGGGTTGATGAGTTGCGCGCCGCTTTCATCCGCAGCTTTGCCGCTCAAACTCCCACCGAGGTCCGAGAGCTTGCACGTATAGCCCGTGCTTGGATACGACGCCGCGTAGGTCACTTCCGCTGTCACCAGCGTGCGCAGCGAACTCACGACGTTGAATTCGGAGGTCGTCCTCGGCGCTGCAGCGCCGCCGCTAGTTCCGGTGATCTCTGCCGCTCGCTTCGCTTGGTCCTGCATCTGCTTCGCAAGGAGCACCGCCACCGCCGGATCATCCAACTGCAGGCTCGCGCTGCCGCCGATTTTCGCCAGCCGCCACGTACCCTTCTCCAGCTTCATGTCCACCAGCAGCCGCGGAGTGAACGGCAGCGCCTCTTCCTTACCGTTCTTCGTGTACTTGATCCCGAACTCCATGGAATCGAGATCGCCGGTGAGGTCGTCGCGCTCGACGGTGATCTCCACTTTGGTTGCGTCTTTTTTGTCGTCGATAATCGCCAGCGTCGGCCCCGAATCGAACAACTGCAGGAAGCCCGGGTTGATCGCCATGATCATCGAAGGAACCATCATCTGCCGACGTTGCATCTCGCGAACGTTGGGCGGCAACTTCGCCATTTCGGCCAGCATGACTTCCGGTGTGTGCTTATCAATTTGATCCGCGGAAGTAGCTTTGATCATTTCCAGCAATGCCTGGCGAGGCGTCTGCGGAGTTTGGGCGAGAACGAACGAAGAGCAGAGAACAAACAGCAGCAAGCGGCGCATTTTGCCTCCGAAGCCCATGTTTGTAGCACGGCTGGTTCGCCTCGGAAAGAGAACCTTGGTTCGTTTCCGTAACTTGACGCTCAACCTAGCTGTCCGCCGTGTCCAAAGTCGAACACCTCATTTTTCGTAAGTGTATGGAACTGCGGGGGCTTTGGTGGCGTATCAATTGCACAGAAAGCTCCGAGGACTCCCTATGTCTACGCTCGCACAAGACATTCGCTACGCTCTCCGGCAGATGCGGCTCTCGCCCGGCTTCACGGTCACGGCGATCCTCACCCTGGCTATCGGCATTGGCGCCACCACGGCCATCTTCACCTTGATCAACGAGATCATGCTGAAGTCGTTGCCGGTCGCTGAGCCCGCGCAGCTCTATCGCATTGGCGATACCAACGAGTGCTGCAACGAGGGCTGGGAAGACGATGACTGGAGCCTCTTCTCGCACCAACTCGTCCGGCGTTTCGCGGAAGCCACGCCGGAGTTCGAGGAAGTCACTGCGTTCCAGGCCTCGCCGGAGACGGAAGGCGTTCGCAGCAGCGTGAAGGACCAGGTCGCTCGCCCGATGAAGATGGAATTCATCGACGGCCACTACTTCCACGTCCTCGGCATCAACCCGTTCGCGGGCCGCGTGATTCAGCTCTCCGACGACCAGCGCGGCGTCGCGCCCGTCGCGGTCATGAACTACGCAACCTGGCAGCAGACCTACGGCTCCGATCCGTCGCTGATCGGCTCGACCTTTGTGATTGAAGGTCATCCCGTCACGCTGGTCGGTATCGCGCCTCCCGGCTTTTACGGCGACACTCTGCGCAGCCGCCCTCCCGATTTCTGGTTCCCGATCCAGCAGGAGCTCCTGATTGACGGTCCCGACGGCCGCATCAAGGACGAGCAGCAACAATGGCTCTATGCCATCGGGCGGCTAAAGCCCGGCGCCAGCGTGCAAGGCCTCGATGCGCGACTCACGACGGTGCTCCAGCACTGGCTCAGCGATGAAGATCCGATCCCAGCGGTCTTCCGCACCATGGCCCTCACCACCGTTCCGCACAAGTTCATCAAGATGTCGCCGGCCGGCTCCGGCATTGCCTCGATGAAGAGCAACTACAGCACGAACCTGCGGATCCTGTTGCTCGTCTGCCTGACGGTGTTGCTCATCGCCTGCGCCAACATCGCGAATTTGCTGCTCGCGCGCAGCACCGCGCGCCGCGGACACACTGCGATGCGCATGGCACTCGGCGCCACTCGCACACGCTTGATACGCCAGCAACTCACTGAAGCCGTAACCCTCGCGGTTTGCGGCGGACTGCTCGGCACTCTCGTTGCCTTCGGTGGCGCACGTCTCATGCTCGCGTTGGCGTTTCCGCAAGCAAAGGCCAGCCCCATCAGCGCGACACCATCGTGGCCGGTGCTTGGTTTTGCGTTTGCTTTATCCCTGCTGACGGGAATCATCTTCGGCGTGGTGCCGGCGTGGTTCTCCAGTCACTCCGACCCGGCAGAAGCCCTGCGCGGCGCCAACCGCTCGACGAAAGATCACGCCACTCTGCCGCAGAAACTGCTGGTCATCGCCCAGGCCGCGATGTCACTTGGCCTGCTCGCGTGCGCTGGACTGCTCACCCAAAGCCTGCTCAATCTTCAACGCCAGGACTTCGGCTTCGTTCCCGAAAACCGCGTGATTGTCAGCATGAATCCGCCGTCGCCGACGCACACGGTGCCGCAGCTGACATCGCTTTATCGTTCGCTGCAAGACCGGCTCTCGCAAATCCCAGGCGTACAGGGCGTCAGCTTCGCGCTCTATTCGCCGATGGAGGGGAACAACTGGGGCGAGTTGGTCGCCGTGGAAGGCCGCGGTGAGCCCAAGGCGAACATGGAAGACGCCGCCTCCTGGGACCGCGTCAGTTCTAATTACCTGCCGACGATCGGCCAGCAGATCCTGCGCGGCCGCAACTTCCAGAGCAGCGATTCCGGCGGACATCCCGTAGCTATCATCAACGAAGCCTTCGCGAAGACTTTCTTCCCCGGTGAAGACCCGATGGGCAAGCACTTCGGCATGGATGCCGCGAAGTTTGCCTCGATGTACGAGATCGTCGGTATTGCGCGCAATGCCAAGTACGGCGATCCTTCGGAGCCAGCGCGGCCGTTCTTCTACGTCTCGCTTGAGCAGAGCGAGCATGCTGACGATCCACTGATGCAGATGATGGTCGTTCGCTCGCACTTCATGCAGAGCATCCAGCTTCTGGTCGGCGGCAACGTTGAAAACATTGAACCGCAGATCCGCCGCGCGGTCGCCGAAATCGATCCCACGATCACGCTCATCAGCGTGCAGACCATGCACGAGCAGGTCGCGTCGAACTTTAACCAGGAGCGCATGGTCGCGAACCTCGCCGGCATCTTCGGCGGAATCGCGCTGCTGCTCGCGGCTATCGGCCTCTACGGAATGACCGCGTATAGCGTGGTTCGACGCACCGCGGAAATCGGCGTCCGCATGGCGCTCGGCGCGAACCGCCTGAACATTGTGCAGATGGTGCTGCGGGGCGCGTTCGTGCAAGTTGCGATCGGACTGGTCCTCGGTATTCCGCTGGCGATGTTCGCTGGGCACTTCATGGCCTCGAAGCTTTTCCAGGTGCGCGCCTACGATCCTCTGGTCCTCGGCGGATCCATAGTCGCCCTCGCCCTGTGTGCCGCGATCGCGAGCATCTTGCCCGCACGCCGGGCGGCATCGACGGAACCGATGAAAGCTCTCCGCACGGAATAACTGTAGCCATGACAAAGGGCGCTCTTCGCGAGCGCCCTCTTTTTTGTCTCTGAAACTCTGGGTGCCCCATCCTTATCGCGCCTATGTTGCGCGATAGGGTGGGGATTTTCTACTTGTCGTAATGCAGCAGCGAATACACGTCGTAATCCTTCAACCGCTCGCGCCCATTCAAAAAGTCCAACTCGATCACGAACGCGATGCCGCAAATCTCTCCGCCAAGTTGCTTCACCAGCTCGGTCGCGGCGACTGCGGTTCCGCCGGTCGCGAGTAGGTCATCCACAACCAACACGCGCTGCGCCTTCTGGATTGCGTCTTTGTGGATCTCGAGCGTGTCTTCGCCGTACTCCAGTTTGTAGGTGTGCTTCACGGTTTCGCCGGGAAGTTTGCGCGGCTTGCGGATCGGAATAAATCCGGCGTTCAGCCGATACGCCACCGCCGGCCCAAAGATAAATCCGCGCGCTTCCATGCCGACGACAAGGTCAATATTCTTGTTGAGGAAGTGCTCGGTGATGCCGTCAATCGTGCGCGCCAACCCAACCGGTTCTTTGATTAGCGTGGTGATGTCGTAGAAGAGTATGCCCGGCTTCGGATAATCCGGAATCTCGCGAACGTAAGCTTTCAGGGAGTCGTGGCAGGGGCCAGTCGTGCTCTCGGACATTTACCAGGTTCCTTCAATGCGGAATGATTTCAGGTTCGTCTCGGGTGCAGCGTCTTCCACTTCCACGTTGTCGACGCGCGACGCCCGCGGTCCCTTCTTCAACTCGACATACAAATCATGCAGCTTCTGTCGCGGCCCGCTGGCCAGCACTTCCACGCGGCCGTCAGCACGATTGCGCACCCAGCCCGCGAGCCCCAGTTGCACCGCCGCATGTTCCACAAACCAGCGAAACCCCACGCCCTGCACCCGTCCGGTGACAAGATAGCGCCGAGTTTCATTGGTCTCTGTCATTGAAGCTTCGCGGCCAGCCGGCACAGTCGCCTCGTTCTCCACAACTCTCTCCTGTCATCCTGAGGAGCAAAGCAACGAAGGATCTGCTGTTCTTCAGGGTTGAGCGAACTACGCCCGGCCCAGGTACGCGCCTTCGCTCGTATCCACGCGAATTTTGTCGCCTTCATTGATGAAGGGCGGCACGTACACCACCAGCCCGGTTTCCGTCTTAGCCGGTTTGGCGACGCTGCTTGCCGTTGCCGACTTCAATCCCGGCTCGGTCTCGACAACGGTGAGTTCCACCGTCTGCGGCAGGCCAACGCCTACCGGCTTGCCATCGAAGAACTCCACCGAGATCTGGATATTCGGGGTCAGGTAATCTGCCGCATCGCCGAGAACGTCATGGTTCAGGTAAAGCTGTTCGTAGTTCTCGGTATTCATGAAGACGTAAGCGTCGCCCTCCTGGTAGAGGTACTCCATCTTCTCTTCGTCCACGGTGATCTTGTCGATCGGGTCGCCGGAGCGGAAGCGGTGCTCGAACATGGCGCCGGTACGCAGGTTGCGGAGCTTTGCCTGAATGAACGCGCGCAGGTTGCCCGGGGTGCGGTGCTCGACCGAGAACACGGAATGCAGGTCGTTGTTGTGCTTAATTACCATGCCGGGACGCATTTGGGTGGCTGGAATGGCCATGAAAACTCGTACTCCTAACGATAAGTTCTGTGTTTGTGCAGGCCTGCGCGAGAAACTCTGGCGCGCTGCAGAGAGGAATGCCAAACACTCTATTCTACCGTCTGGCCCTGTATTTGGGAACGGGGCACAGGGCAACGCCGCCCGCGCTTATCCTGTCTAACTCTTTAAGCACGGATTCGAGGTCCACTTGAACGATTCCACCGGAAATTCGCAGTCGAACATCGACAAGCAGCCGAAAGACAAACAGGGCATCAGCAATCGGAACCTCGGCCAAACGCAGAGGCGCCTTGCCAAGGTCCTGCCGTTCCGCGAACGTGCAGATAAAAAAGAAACGGACCGTAAAACCAAATAGAATCCTCCAGACCTGAAAAGGAGATACTCCGTGAACGAAGCAAGACACCGCGGCATCGGCAACGAATCGGCCAGCTCCGGCAGTGGAGCCGGCCTCGGCATCAGCCTGCTTCTCATCGGTCTCGGCATTGGCGCCGTAACCGCGCTGCTGCTCGCCCCAGACTCCGGTCGCAAGACGCGTAAGCGCCTGCGCCGCCGCTATGAAGACGCCAAAGACATGCTCGGCGATTTGCAGGACCAGGCCGAAGACGCGTATGAGCGCGGGTCCGATTGGGCAGAAGAAAAGCGCAAAGTAATGAACAAGCGCGTGAAGCCCATCCGTAAAAGCATCTTCGGATAGCCGCTGAATTACGAAACTGCGAGAGCCCGCACGACGCGGGCTTTCCTCATTCCTCGCGCAACAGCATCATCGGGTCTACCGACAGCGAGCGCTGCGCCGGAATCCACGTCGCAATCATCCCAAGCAACGCCATCGCCACCACGACGAGCGTCAGAGTCAGCGGGTCGTGCGAGTTCGCCTCAAAGAACACAAATGCCAGAACCTTGCTCGCGAGGATCCCCAGCACCAGTCCCGCCGCCGATCCGAAACACATCAGCTTGAACGCGCGCCCCAGCGCTGCGAACACGAGTTCCTGCCGTCGGGCGCCCAGCGCCAGTCGGATTCCCAATTCCCGCAGCCGCTTGCTTACCGAGTACGCGGCCATGCCGAAGACGCCGGTCACCGCGAGCATCGACCCCAGCGTTCCCAGCACGCACAGCGCAAGCGTCGCCATCCGCGGTGCGAACAGGCTTGCATCGAGTTCCTTGTACCAGGTCTCGGTAAAGACCGGCAGCTCGCTGTCAATCTCGCGTAGCTTGGCGCGGATTGCCGACTGCACTTCCAGCGCGTCGCGGTCCGAGTGCACGATGATGACAGTCTTCGGCGCGGGCGACTGCTGCGTTGGGCGAAACACCCCCGGCTGCCATGGCTCGGTCAGGTTTTCGTATTTTCCGTTCTGTATCACGCCGACGACTTGAATCAATGCGCCGTCATTGAACTTGAAGTGGCCTCCAATGGCCTTGTCGATCGAGCCGAACACGCGTTCGGCGAATTGGCGATTCACAATCGCGGCTTGAGGCGCATTCTTGTCGTCCGCCCAGGTAAAGTCGCGACCGGCGAACATTACGGTTCCCGCTGCTTTCAAATAGCCGGGCGTCACATTCATCAGCGTGGCTTTGAACATCTCTTTTCCCGGACGCAAATCGGCTTCGTTCTCGGCAAAGATGCGCTCGTACGGTGGCGTGTCGCCGAGTGGTACCGAGTCAATCGAGCCTGCGGCCTGCACGCCGGGGATGGTCATCAGCGCGTCGATCATTTTCTTCTGCGTTGCCGGAACGGCGTCGCCTTTATAACCGGCCATGTTGAGGTCGAGTTCAGCCATCACCCGGTGCTGCGGTTCGAAGCCGAAATCGGCATGCAGCGACCGCTCCAAGCCGCGCAGCGCCACCAACGATGAAGTCACCAGCACCCCGCAGATCGCGATCTGTACCACCACCAGAACGTCGCGCATCGTAATGCGACGCTTCGATCCTTGCGCAGTCCCGGCCTTGATCACGCCGTAGGGATCGGTTTGCAGCACCTGCCGCACCGGCACCGCGCCAAAGATGAAGCCGGCCGCGAGCGCGATCAGCAGGGACACGATGTACACCCTCGCGTCGGGATCCACGGTGACTTGAAGCGGCCAGCGATCGAAGGGCTGCCAGCGCGTGAGCCCGCGCAGCAGGAAGATGCTCGCAGTGACGCCGAGCGTGCCGCCGGCGAGCGAAATCAGTACCGCTTCGGTGAAGAGCGAGCGCAGCAGGCGTCGCCGCGATGAGCCTAACGCGAGCCGTAGCGCCATCTCGCGCGAGCGGTCGGAAGCCCGTGCCGAAAACAAGCTTCCGAGGTTCGCGCACGACGCCAACAGGATCAACGCCGCCAGCAGACTGAGCCCGGTGAGGAACGCGTGCACCGGACGCCCGAGATAATCGCCATAAAAATTCGGACGTCCTAAGTCAAACTTCATCTCGCCGACGTCGGCCGGGAAGGCCTGGTGCAGGTAGGCGCCAATCGTGTTTAGATCCGCGGCGGCCTGCGCCTTGGTGATGCCCGATTTCAGGTGGCCGATCACCATGAACGTCGCCGACTTACCGCGCGCGTTCATCGTGTTCTGGCCTTCAATCTGTTCCTGCTGCACGAAGGGCACGAAGATATCGGGATTGAAAAACATCAGCACGCCGCGGAAGTTCGGCTGTGCCACGCCGATCACGGTGTAGGCGTGCTTGTTCAAGCGGACCTTTCGGCCGATGACGGTGCGGTCGTCCTGGAATTGCGTGTGCCAGAAGGAGTAGCTCAGCACGACGTACGGCGCGCTGTTGGGACCACGCTCGTCGCGATCGTGGAAGTACTCGCCCAAGTATGGCTTCATCTGCAGCGCGTCGAAATAATTGCCGGTCGCCAGAATTACCCACGACGGACGCGCCTTACCGCCCGTATCGAAGGCAGCGGTGGCGATGTCGTACGCAGCCAGGTCTTCGAAGGTGCGATTTCTATCGCGTAGGTCCTGATAGTTGAGATAGGAATAGCCGCCCGCAACCTTGTCGGCGCGAAGCACCTGGTAAAGGCTCTCCGGGTTCGGCACATTCAGCGGCTTGATCAGAAACGCGTTCGTGACGCTGAACACCACCGCGTTGGCGCCGATCGCAAGCGCCAGGGTCATCACCGCGGCGATGGTGAAGCCCGGCGACTTGCGCAGCACACGCACGCTGTAACGCAGGTCCTGGAGCAATACGTCGAAGAAGTTTCCGCCCATGGCGACGTGCGATTCTTCGCGCACCCGTTCGCGGCTGCCGAACTCGATCCGCGCCCGCCGTTCTGCTTCCGCGCGCGACATTCCCGAGCGCTCCAGATCGTCGGCACGCATCTCGACGTGCGAGCGCAATTCAAGTTCGAGTTCCTCGCCTACTTCCTCGCGATGGAAGAACTTCGCATAGACCGATCTCAGATAAGCGGTGAACTTCATACTTCCTCCGGACGCGCTGCCAGCGCAGCCGACATCGCCGCCGCCAGCTTCTTCCAGTCGCTCGTCTCTTCCACCAGCCGCTTGCGGCCGCCGGCAGTGAGCTCATAAAACTTCGCCTTACGATTGTTTTCCGAAGTGCCCCAAGTCGACTTCAGCAATCCCTGGCGCACCAGGCGGAAGAGCGCGGGATAGAGCGCACCCTGCTCCACCAGCAACGCATCGGCGGTGATTTGCGCAATGCGCAGCAGTACTCCGTAGCCGTGCAGAGGCCCGAGTGAGACTGCTTTCAAGATCAGCAAATCGAGTGTGCCGGGAAGCAGTTGCGCCTGGTCGCCCATATCTCTCCTAAACGGATTAGGAGATTATGACGGCTCTCCTAAGCTGTCAAGGGGAAGGGACGAATGCGGGACGAGTTGCGCGCGGGATTATTTCGCCTGCAGTTGTTGGAGGCGCTGCTGCACCGATTGTTCCTCGGGGTGATAGCGCAGCTCTTCTTGCGATTCGGCGATGGCGCCCGCCCGGTCACCGCGCTGTTCGAGCACCACTGATAAAGCCAAGTGCGCGCCGGTGGCCGAGGGGTCTATCGTTATCGCCTGGCGCAGGTCCGACTCCGCTTCCGCAGTCGCGCCTAGCTTGAGGTGAGTCACGCCAAGATATAGCCAGGAATGGGCATCGGAGGCGTTCAACAGCACTGCTTTCGAGAGATACTTCTCCGCCTGCTCCAGCGCGCCTGCCTGGTAGAGCGTATAGCCAAGGTTCGCGTTAGCGCGAGCATTGCTCGGATCGCGTTTCAGTACTTCGAGGAACATTGGCACCGCGACCTGGTAGGCGCCCGACTCCCCGAGCGACGAGGCGAGGTTGTTCAGTACGCGCACGTTGTGCGGAGCTACCTTGAAGCAATGCCCCCAGAGCGAAAGATCATCGCGCCAGTTGCCGTTCGTCATTGTCGTTCCGAGGCTCAGGGCAAGCGTGATGGCCGCTACTACCAGCACCTGCGGGAGCGGCGCGAACGACTTTCCATCTTTGACGCCCCTGATTGAAGTTATAGCCATCGCCGCAAGCATCGCGACACCCGCCATCGACAGGTACAAATAGCGGTCGTGCACGAAGTCGTCCGGATTGAACAAGCGGATATACAGAGGCGGCGACAGCGCCAGCAGCGCCAGAACAAGCGCGAACAGGCCTTCACGTCGCTGTTTACTTCTCCGCAGCCACATGAACAGACCCGCCGCGATCAGCGCCAGAACCAGCAGCGGAAGCAGTACGCGCTGCGCGCTGAAACTCTGCACCGGCGCGCGGTTGTAGAAGAGACTCAAATTCACCGGCCAGACCGTCAGCCGCGCATAGAAGAGCAGAAGTCCCGGCAGTGTGAGCAGCACGGTTGCCAGCGATATCTCCGCGAATATTGGCCCATGCAACACCACACTGCGCGCGGCCATGTAGGCGGCAGCGACAAGCACGAAGGGCACGGTATCTCTCGCAGCCGCGAGAAACCGCTTGCCCCAACCAGCTTCGGCGGGGCTAAAGAGCGCTGCGTATGCGAAGATCACCGCGGGCAGTGTGATCGCGATCTCCTTCGTAAGCGTAGCTGTCAGCGCCAGCAGCACCGAGACGGCGAGCGCAACCGGCGAATGCTGTTCGCGCCAACGCAAATAGCTCAATATCGCGCCGAGATAGAAAATCGACATGAGCGGATCCACCGATCCGCAGACCCATGCGACGTTTTCCACGTGGACTGGATGAACCGCGAAGATTAAAGCCGCAATCGCCGCCTGCCAGGGGCTTCGCAAAAGCCGCAACGCCAAGCGATAGACGAGCAGCGTTGCCACCACGTGCGCCAGTACCGTGGTCAGGTGCCATCCCCACGGCTGGAAACCGAAGAGGGTGTGGTTCAGGCGCAGCCAGGTTATGAAAACCGGACGATAGTAACTGGCGGGCTGGCTCGAGACTTGGGCCCAAACGTGGGAGGTGAAATCGTGCAGGAACCATCGCCACGACTGGATGTACGGGTTCTCGAGAATCACCACGCGGTCGTCGTAGACGAAGCCGTACCGCAAGGTCGGGGCAAACAGCAGGGCGACGAAGCCCGCCAGCATCGCCTCAATTCCCCAGCGCTTCCACAAACGCGGCGCTGTTTGGGGCAAGTTCGACGGCGAAGCCGGCGCGGATTCCATCCGCCCATGGTATCTTCCGCGGCTTTGCAATGTCAGTAGCGACTCGGTGACGGAGCCCCTCGACCCTCAGCGCGCGGCCGACGATCTTTCGACTGGCGGCCCTCCAAGGCCTTATCGGCAGCTCCGCAATCGGGTTTTGACAAAACCGTACGTATCGTTAAACTTCTGCTAACCGGGAGATTGCGCCCGGGAATACCGCATCGCTACTCGAATCGATCGTGTAGTTCGCATCCGGTGGGGAGCTCTTGCATTGAAGTGGGGTCAGCGATACGTGTACCTGGCGGTTGCCACCCTCCTGTTCTCCCCCGTTTTTCTGCGCGCCCAACTCACGACCGACGACCACGTGCTGGGTTTCGAGTTCTGGCCCACCAAAGAGATTGCTTCGCAAAAAGACATTGTCGGCAGCCAGGTTTGTGCCAGTTGTCATGCCGACAAAGCCAACACGCAGAAGATCACGCCGATGGGAGAAACTTCCGTCCACGCCGTGGACGCCTCCCCCCTCCGCGATCATCCCGCACTGACGTTTAAGGGTGGCGCCGCCACGTACGAGATCCACACCGACGGGACCCACGCAACCTTTAGCGCCACCGTCAATGGGCAGTCCAAGTCCGCAGACCTGCTATGGGCCTTCGGCAACGGTCACCTGGGACAGTCTTATCTTTTCAAGAAAGAGGACGGCTATTACTACGAAGCGCGAGCGTCGTACTTCGAGGTACTGAAATCGCTGAGTTGGACGCCGTCCCGCGAACTGACGCGGCCCGAGTCGGCAGACGAGGCAATGGGACGCCGCATTCCCGATACCGAGTTGAAGAAGTGTTTCGGTTGCCATACCACGGGATCGAACGTCGCCGGACGTCTCACCGAGACCAACGTGAAGTCTGGCGTGAGTTGCGAAGCCTGCCACGGACCTGGGGCCTCGCATGCGGCGGAAGCTGCGGTGGCCATGTCGGCAGGAACGCCGGATGCCGCGCGCGGCGGCATTCTCAATCCCGGCAAGCTTTCACCCAGTGATTCCGTGGATTTCTGCGGTGCCTGCCACATTTCCTATTGGGACCTGACGCTGCAGCGCGGGCGCGGAATCGCCACATTAAAGGCGCAGCCCTTCCGCCTGGAGCAGAGTAAGTGCTGGCAAAAGGGCGATGCTCGCCTGACCTGTACGGCCTGCCACGATCCCCACAAGCCGCTGGTCACGGAAGCCAAATCTTACGACCACAACTGCCTGCAGTGTCACGTGCTGATGGGCCAGAAACCCACGGCCGAGCAAATCGGTAAAGCCTGTCCCAAGTCCACCAGCGACTGCGCTACCTGCCACATGCAGAAGATCGAATTGCCCGACTTCCATCATACTTTCACCGATCACCGGATTCGGATCGCCAAAGCCGGAGAGCCGTTCCCGGATTAATCCCTTAGGCCTATCGTCATGCGGGACATGACACGACGGTAACCTCGGTTGCCACGAAGTTGTTGCCTGCCGGAAAGTGGCGGTGAATAATCAAACCAATATTTATGTTCCAACCCCGGGTGTTCCCTAAATGTTGAATCGCGTTCCAGCGCGAAGTCGTTTTGCTTCGTGGTTTTCCGGGCAATACTGGTGGCGCGTTCCAGTTGCCACCATTGTCCTACTACAAGTTATAACGCTGATTGCGTTGCACTTGGTGGGCCGGGAAATCATCGTCGAGAACTGCCTCGACTTCGGGCTCTCTTCGATCGCAATCGTCGTTGCCTGGCAGGCGTCGCGGCGCTCTCGCGGCCTCACCCGTGTCGCGTGGATGACGTTGTCGCTCTGCTGCTCGTTTTTCGCTCTATCGCTCGCGATCGGCATCGGCGCGGAAGTGCTGCCTTACACCAGGGCGCTTACCGAACTCTCCGACGAGATCAGCGTTTTCTGGCTGGCGCCACTCAGCTTCACGCTTTTCCTCGAACCTGATTTCGAGTTCCGCGGCTTCGATCCCATCCACGTCCTCGACTTCATCCAGCTCGTGATCTTCTGGGTCGCGGTCTTCTTCATGTTTCTGTTCCTCCCCATGCATGTCTTCGTCGGCCAGACGCCTCATTCCTGGCTGCAAGCTACCTGGGGCGGAACCTTGGTCTACGACCTCTCGATGACCATGCTGTTCAGCCTGCGCGCCATGCTCACGCGCTCACGGTCCACACGCCGCTTCTTCTGGCGTTTTTCGCTCTTTCTGGTTGTCGGATGCCTTGCCGATCTTTACGCCAACTACAACAAGCTGCCGTCGGCTACGTGGTTCCAACTCGTCTGGACCGCTCTCAATATCGCTCCTATCGTCCTCGCAGGCACGTGGACTGAGGACGAAACCGACTGGATTGACGCGAAGAGCAAGGCGGGACGCGTGCTAGGGGACCAACTCTTCCCGGTGATGACCGCTTTCCTCGTGCTCATTCTCTCCATGGTCATCGTCCGCGAGCGCCTTGGCTTCGCCGTGATGATGGTTTCGATTTCGTTCGTCTGCTCCAGCCTGCGCATGGTGGTGGTGCAGCAGCGCGAACTGCGCATCGCCGCTGATCTACAGGCGGAGATCGCAGAGCGTCGTCGCGCTGAACAATTGCTGCGCGAAAACGAAGAACACCTCGAGGAACAAGTCGCCAACCGCACCAGCGAACTGAGCGAGGCCAACTCGCAACTACGCTCCGAGATTATCGAGCGCCAGCGACTGGAAGAACAGTTGCGCCAGACGCAAAAGATGGAAGCGATCGGCACACTCTCCGGCGGCATCGCGCACGACTTCAACAACCTGCTGACGGTGATTCGCGGTTATGCACGCATGGTGCTCGATCGCGTCGGGAACGATCCTGAGCTTCGCACCGACGTTGAGCAGATTGACGAAGCCGGCGCCCGCGCCGCCGCGCTCACCAGCCAGTTGCTGGCCTTCAGCCGTCGTCAGATGCTGCAGCCGCGCACCATCAACCTCAACGGTCTCGTTCGCGATCTGCAGAAGATGCTGCAGCGCCTCATCGGCGAGCACATCGAGCTCACTACGCGTGCGGGCGAAGGACTCGGCGCGGTGAAGGCCGATCCCGGACAGATCGAGCAGGTCATCCTGAATCTCGTCGTAAATGCGCGCGACGCCATGCCCCGGGGCGGATCGCTGGTGCTGGAAACGCGAAACGTCCAGGTGGACGAAGCGTTCGCGCGCGAGCACGTGGACCTTACGCCCGGCGATTACGTGATGCTCGCGGTGCACGATACCGGCGTGGGCATGGACGACGCTACCAAGGTGCACATCTTCGAACCGTTCTTCACCACCAAGGAACGCGCCCGCGGCACCGGCCTCGGCCTCTCGATGGTTTATGGCATCGTCAAGCAGAGCGGTGGAAGCATTGTGGTGGAGAGCCAGCTCGCGAAGGGTTCGAGCTTCAAGATTTTCCTGCCGCGGATCCAGGCGCGTACCGAAGTCGAGACGGGCTTGCATCCCGTCGCCGTGGGGAAGGGTTCGGAAATCGTGTTGCTCGTGGAAGACGACGAGCAGGTGCGCAACCTGACGCTCACCATGCTGCGCCGCTTTGGCTATACCGTGTACGTGGCCGAGAACGGCACCGAAGCCTTGAAATTTAACGAAACTCATAGCGGCGAAATCAATTTGCTGCTCACGGACGTGGTGATGCCCGGCGCCAGCGGTCCTGAAATCGCGGTCAAAATTTCGGCCAGCCGGCCAGGCATCAAGGTGCTCTACATGTCCGGTTACACTGACGACGCAATCGGCACCCACGGCATTCTCGAAGAGGGCATTTCACTACTGCAAAAACCATTTACCCCCGCGGCGCTCGGCGAGCGCGTACGCGAGGTGTTGGACGCCGTTCCGGTCAAAGCCTGATCGAACTGCAATTCAGCCAATACTGATTCGAACGAGAGATTGAAGCGGAGACAGAGGCCTTGCTGCCTCCGCTTCGACTGCGGACCGTCGTCCGCAAACTCTCGTTGCGCGGTATTTTATGTGCGCAAGCTTGCCCCCGCCTCCGGCGGTTTGGTTTGGGCCTCTTGCGCCCGATTTTCAAAGATCTTCCGGCCGCCCCTTCGGGCGGTGACCTCATTTGAGGCCAGAGACACTTTCGGCTCAGTGGGCCCTGGGCTTGTCGCCTGGGCCTACTGAGCCTCATTTAGCACTCTAGCAATGGATCGCAAGGAGAGTCTGTGATGGCGGTCACGGTTGTTTGTGAGAGTCCCGGGCAAGACCAGAATTTTTCCGCGCCTTGGACGTCGACGGCCACCACTGGCTATACTCCCGCCGCGCGACCGATCGCGATCCGGAGGAGTGGGGAGCGATCGTAAAGTGCTAAGAACCAACGCCGGCAGCGCTCTTCTAAGGTAATTTCTGCCCTTTAGTTGATTGACAAGAAAACCCGAACAGAGGGAGAATCAGGCACTTTCTGCCGGTGCCCCCCCACTTCGCGCCGGTTGTGCCTATTCGTTTGACCCCTTGTGTTCCCCACAATTCGAATCGATTGAGGAGACTCCGATGTTCGTCCCGACGCGTCAAAACTCCCTGCTGCCGTGGAAGTGCCTGCTATTTGCCGGTTTTGCGGCATGGCTTGCTTCCATGAGTGCATTTGCACAAACCAAACCTTCTGCGGTCACAATCACGAAGCCGGCAACGTCCGCGACTATGTTGTCCGAGTTGCCCGCCAGCGAGAAGGCGATTCTTGCCCAAGCTCCCGAAAACTTTTACGAGTTTGGCGCGGCCAAGTTGGGCGAAGTCACCGGTCCGCAGCGGTTCACCGTGCAGTTCGCGCAAACTGCAACCATCACGAAGATCACTTCGTCCGCCGATTTCAAGGTGGAAAGCGACAGCACCTGCGGGGAAGGACGAACTTATAGCGCAGGCACCGATTGCATCCTGATGGTGCGGTTTGTGCCGCAGGGCCCCGGCCACCGAGCAGGGAAATTGCAGGTGAGCCATAGTGCAAGCGTGCTGCCGATGGGCTTTGGAATTGGCGGTTACGGCTACGCGCCGGTGATCAGCTTCGTACCGTCGATCATCACGACGGTTCCGGCGACAGTTTCGGCGGGCGTCGGCCTGCTGAACGGCGCCCAGAATCTTGCACTGGCCGGCGATACGCTGCTGATTGCGGACACTGGCAATGGGAAGGTCCTCTCGATCGATTCGACTGGAACGTCGAAAGCTCTCGCCACCGGTTATACCGGCGTGTACGGAGTCGCACAGGATACCTTCGGGCAGATTTACTACGATGTGCCGTCCACCGGCAAGATGTACGAGATCTACGACTACGGCCCGGTCGTTCAAGTCAGCGGGACGGGCACCATCGCTTGTCCCGCTTCGACTCCATGCACTCTCAGTTCCGAGGCGCTGGGGACTCCGGGCGCAATGTCCATCGATCCGTACAATCACCTGTTTTTCGTTGACAGCCATCAAGGCGCGGCTTTTTCCACGGTTCAGCCCATACCCGCGAACCTGATCTTCCTCTACGATCCATTTCCGTACCAGCAAAGCCCGTCGGCGACGATGGCCGTGGATTCCAGCGACAATCTTTACTCGCTCTGGGCAAACGGTAGCGTCTGCGAAATCGCGCAGCAGTCGTTGTACAACGCGGAGAACAATTTCGTATCGTTCATCAAGGTCGCCGGTGGACACACGTGCGGCTTCGCAGGTGATAATGGCCAAGCCACCAATGCTGAGATCGGCAACAAGATCGGGCAGATTGCTTTCGATGCTGCCGGGAACCTGTACTTCACCGATAAGGCGAACAATCGCGTGCGCCGCATTGACTACACCAGCGGCATCATCCGCACGATTGCCGGCAATGGCATTGCGGGGTATATCGGCGATACCGCCGGAGCGACAACCGCTGAGTTGGCCAACCCGACTGGCGTAGGCGTTGATTCGGAGGGGCAGGTGTTCATCATTGCGGGGGACGCGGCCAGCAGCACAACGCAAGTTGTGCGTCGAGTGACCACGTTCGGCAAACTGGTGCTGCCGACGACGAAGAACGGCGTGAAGAGCGCTGCTTCGACGGTCCTGGTTTCGAATACCGGCAACTCTGCGATGCAACTCACAAACGCCAAGTTCACGGGGACGAATCCCAACGACTTCGCGGTCGATCCCAACACCACGACCTGCTTGCTGACACCGGGCAGCGTGCTCGCCGCGGGGCAGAGTTGCCAGGTCGGCTTCATCTTCCAGCCGACCGGAACAGGTTCACGCTCGGCGTACTTCAACCTGCTCAGCAACACGTTACTGGGCATCAACAACGTGACGCTCAGCGGCGCGGCGACCACGGCCCCGGCGATCCGGTTCACCGCGCCGACGAGCGCCAGCTTGCTTCTGGCCAATGCAAAAGTCGGCATGAAAGTCAGTGTGACGTCGGATGCTTCCACGGCTCCGACCGGCACGGTGACTTTCAAGGTTGACGGTAAGCAGATCGGAGGGACGGTTGCACTGGCCGGCGGAAGCGCTTCTGCGTTGCAGACCAGTTTGTCTGCGGGATCGCACACGCTCTCGGTGTCGTACAGTGGCGACCGGTACACAGCCTCGGGTACGGTGAGTGAGACGGTCACGGTAAAAACCGCGGCGACGTCCAACTAAGCCGTCAGCCGCGCGTCTCTATCGAACAAGACAATTGCCGGGTGGGAGACCATCCGGCAATTTCGTTCAATGGATGAGAAATTCGAATTGCACCGCAGTCAGCGGCACCACCGAAAGGCGCGATTGCCGGACCAGTGGTGATTCTGTAAAACGGCGATCAGCCTTCACAACTTCGAGTGTCTTCGGGTTCGCAATCGCTTTGCCCGCTTTGATCTTCACTAGCGGCTTCTTCGGATCGGCTGCGTCTACAGAGAGGACAGTCGCCGTGCCAACGGCGGTCCGTTCGTCGCCGGTGTGGTAGATGACGAGTTCGTCACCCTTTTTCATTTCGCGCAGGTGCTTCACCGCCGTCGGATTGCTCACACCATCCCAAGTAGTTTCCTTGTCGCGCTGCAGGTCGGCAAAGGAGTAAGTGCCGGGCTCGGTTTTGAGGAGATAAGGCATCTGGAGAAGTTATGACGGGTGGAGGGAAAGCGTCAAGGTGATGGACCAGCCGTCCTCGACAGATCGTAAAATAATCAGCCATTCGACCGAGGAACGCATGATCCGGATTGCACTCGTACTCCTGCTGCTGTTCAGCAACTGTGTGGCTCAAACGAACACCAAGGCTCCGACGCCCGCGGCGCTCGATCAGCGGCTGACCGCATTCGTTAGCTCCTTTGACGATCTCGATTGGCAGAGGTTCCGCCCATTCTTCGCCGACGATGCCACAGTGTTCCACCCCGCTGCGCCCAACCTGAAACGCACCGACAGCCGCGAGTCGTTTGAGCAAGCATGGCTAGGCGTCTTCGAGCGCATCCGCAAAAACTCCCGGAAGAGCGCGCCGCCGTATATGCAGTTACAGCCGAAGGACCTGCGCATCCAGTATCTCGACAAGGATGTAGCGCTGGTTACATTCCATCTCGATGATGGTGAAGTGTTCGGCCGACGGACGATGGTATGGCAGCGCCAGGCCGGAGAATGGAGAATCGTCCACATCCACGCCTCGAATTTCAACGAGCGATGACAGTCTAGAGCCGGCGCGCAGCGTCGACCGCCCCCCGAAACCCTCGTCACAGCAGCGCGTGTCTTACATCACTGCGGAGAAACGCGGTTCGGCACAAGCTACTGAACGGCTCGATGGACACATGTCGGGCCGAGAGGCATTCGTGCCAGCCTTCATTTTCCATCGCGCGCTGCACCGCTCCGTACTGCGTTACGGCTAGCTGCGCGATCCCGCAGTAGCTTTCGCTTCCATGAAAATTTGAGGAGAACGAGATGCAAAAGAAGATTTGCGTTTTAGGCTCGGCCTGCGCGTGGTGGTTATTGGGCCTGCCCGCTTGGGCGCAAGGCACATCCCACGTGGAGACGAGCCTGCGGCAGGTGGAGCAGTACAACTATTCGATTCATATCCTGGCCATGTTGCTCGTCGGCTTTGGCTTCCTCATGGTGTTTGTGAAGAAGTACGGGTATAGCGCGACGACCGGAACGTACCTCGTCGTGGGCGCGGGGATCCCGCTCTATTTATTGCTGCGCTTGACGGGTGCGATTTCGGCGGAGGCGATGGCGCCAAACAGCATCCACGTGCTGCTGCTGGCAGAGTTCGCGTGTGCCTCGGCGTTAATCGCGATGGGAGCGGTGCTCGGTCGGATGCGGCTGTATCAGTATGCCGCGCTGGTCGCGGTGCTGGTGCCGGCCTACATGATTAACGAATGGCTGGTACTCGACGGCGGCCTCGGGATCACCAAGGGTTTTGTTGACAGCGCTGGCTCGATCGTTATCCATGCCTTCGGCGCGTATTTCGGGCTTGGCGCTTCGATTGCTTTGATGCGCACTGAGCATGTGAGCCATGCCGGACAGCCCATCGAGAGCGACGCGACCTCGGACCGTTTGTCTATGATCGGGTCCATGGTGTTGTGGATCTTCTGGCCGAGCTTCTGCAGTGCGGTGGTTCCGTCCGAACAAATGCCACAGACGGTGATTAATACAATTCTGGCGTTGTGCGGTGCGACCCTTGCAACGTACGTGCTGAGCGCCCTCTTGCACAACGGACGAACCTCGTTCTCCGACATGGCGAATGCCGCGTTGGCGGGCGGCGTGGCGATCGGCGCTACGTGCAATGTGGTTTCGGCGCATGGCGCATTTGCGATCGGCGTGGTTGCCGGCGCGATCTGCGTGCTGGGCTACGTGTACGTGCAGCCATGGTTGCTGGAGAAGATCAAACTCACGGATACCTGCGGCGTACACAACCTGCACGGGATGCCGGGATTGATGGGCGGACTGATCGCGATCGTCGTGATTCCCGGGATCGCCAAGGCACAACTTGCCGGCATCGCGACGACGGTGGTCCTGGCGCTGTCGGTGGGATTGTTCTCCGGCTACCTGCTTAGGACGATCGGCGAGAAGAAGATCTCTTACGAAGATCGGGAAGAGTTCGCGGGAGCGGATTGAGTTTTATGAATCGGTGAACGATACAGCCCGCCTAAATAAAGGCGGGCTTTGTTGTAAGCGTGCTTGCGCCCAGTCCTAAACTCGGCGACAATGCTTCCTCCCCACGTAGAAAATTCCCCGCGGTTCCATGAATTTGTTCGTTTTGCGACAAATCCCTTGTTGCAATTACGCCTAACTAGATGTGGAAGTGCAGGGAAGAAGTGTGTCTGGGCCGATTACCTATTTGTTCCTTTTGAGGAGGCAGGTTTGATCAGGCTCTCCAGTTGGCGCTGTTTCGTCGTTTTAGCCATTTTGTGCTCTCTTAGCGCGTTCGCGAACGCCGTGATTCCGACTCCGGCCGCGATCACCAGTCCGGCGAGCGGCACAACGCTGTCGAGTTCGTCGGTGCTGTTCCAGTGGACGGCTTCGACACCCGGCGCAACCCAGTATTCAATCTACTTCGGTTCGAAGCCTGGCGCGGTGGACATCGCGTTTGTGAACGCGCACCTTGCGACTTCGGCGACGGTGAACAGTCTTCCGACTGACGGACGCGAGATTTATGTGACGATGTTCTCGCTCATCGGAGGCACGTACTACCGCAGTACCGCGACCTATGTCGCGATGGGCACGCCGGTGAAGTCATCGATGCTAACGCCGACGTCGGGTAGCACGCTGGCAGGAAACAGCGCCACGTTCAACTGGAACGCCGGTACCGGCGTGACGATGAATAGCTTGTATCTGGGAACCACGCGCGGCGCGCACGACATTTATTTCATCAATACCTACGCACATACCACGACCGTAAACACGTTGCCCGCGAACGGTGGCACCATCTACGCACGCTTGTGGTCGTACATTGATGCCGCGTGGCAGTACGCTGACTACACCTACACGAACCCGCTGATTACCGTGGGCGTGAATCCGCCGACGTCGTCGGTTGGGCCACGCACCCCAATCAATTTCACTTCGACTGTTACTGGAAACGCGAACCAGCAAGTGACGTGGTCCATCCAGGAAGGAACGTCGGGTGGAACCATTACGCAGACGGGGCCTTCGACAGCGTCGTATCTCGCGCCGAGCTTCGTCGGAACCTATCACGTGATCGCGACGCCGGCAGTGGATCCGCTGAAGGCGCAAACGGCAACCGTGACGGTAACGCCGCCGGCAGGGTTCCAGGTATCGCCGGACTCGATCCTGGTCGCGCCGAGTACGGCGCAGCAGTTCAATGCCTATCAAGACGGCACGCAGATCAGCACGGTGAATTGGAGTCTGCAAGAAGGCGGCGTGGCGGGCACGGTCAGCTCGACTGGTCTCTACACGGCGGGCAGTACAACTGGAACGTACCACCTGGTAGCGACCAATACTTCTACATCGGACACGTTCACCTCGACGATCTCGGTGGGATCTTCGATCTCCGTGGCGATCTATCCGCCATCTCTGAATGCTCCCGGAACGCTGACCAGCGGGAATGCGCTGTTCATCGATTCATCCGTAACGCCGAGCGGCATTGATCCGACAGTTACGTGGTCGGTGCTGGAAGGACCTTCCGGAGGAACGATCACCGGCGCGACGTATGCGAAGGTTTACGTGCCGCCGACAACTCCGGGCACATACCACATCGTGGCCACCAGCAACGCAGACACAACGAAGAGCGCGACGCTAGCGGTACCGGTAACCGCGGCTCCTGCAATACCTTCATTCACCGCAACGACGGGTGCACCGCTCTCCTTGCGCAATCGGCATGGGGCCGCGGTGCTCAACGACGGACGTGTGCTGATTGTGGGCGGGAGCAATCCTTCTGATGGATCGGCGAACAATTCGGCGGAGACCTACTCACCGACGACAGGCACTTTCACCGCGCTGACCGGCAGCCTGGGTTCGTCGCGCCAGCAACCGACGGTGACGGTACTCGATGCGACCCATGTGCTGATCGCGGGTGGCGAACAGGACTGGGAGTCGGCGTGGAACACGGCCGAAGTTCTCGACCTCACGGCTGGAACATTCGCCGGCACCACGAACAACATGGGCGCCGCGCGCGCGGGACACCAGGCAGTGATGCTCACCGCCGGGCCGCACTCGGGCAAGGTGTTCGTGATGTCGGGGCGGCAGGGCACGTTGAATTACGACAACAATCTCGGCACGACCAATACAACGGATTGGTACGATCCGGCAGCGAAGACGTTCTCCGCTGGGCCGGTGCTGAATATCGCGCGCTCGTGGTTTACGGCAACCAAGCTGCAGGATGGAACCTATCTTCTCGTCGGCGGTTCGACGGGAACTTCCACTCCTGGCTTTACTTCGGTGGCGGCGGCGGAAATTTACGATCCGGTGGCGGAACACTTCACGCTGACTACGGGCAGCATGCCGGAAGGGCGTGTACAGCATGCCGCGACGCTGCTCAATAACGGCAAGGTGCTGATCACCGGCGGCTACAACATCGGCGTGTCGGACAGCGCCATGCTCTACGATCCTTCGACACAGACCTTCACAGCGGTGCCGGGAGGCATGGTCTATCCGCGGTGGTCCCATACTTCGACTCTGCTATCGAATGGGCGCGTGCTGATTGTTGGCGGCGAGACCGACGTATCGAACTACGAGTATCCGACGGCGGCAGAAGTGTACGACCCGGTAGCGAATTCGTTCTCCGCGTACGGATCGCTGCACAACGCGCGCAACGAGCATAGTGCTTCGATCCTTCCGGATGGACATGTACTGATTGTCGGCGATTTCCTGTATCAGTTGCCGGCAAAGGCGGAGGTCAGCCCGTAGCATGAAGCAGGTTGGATAAGGAGAGGGCTGCCAGTGCAGCCCTCTTTTTCATTTGCAATCGCTGTATGCAACTCATTGCACGTTGATCGTCACGCTGGTTTTCGCGGTGCCGACATACATATCGACCGCCACCACCGTGACGCGATGGCTGCCGGAACTGAGCGCGATTTTCTTTTCGATAAGGTCGTTCCACTTCTGATATTTCTTCACGCCGTCCACCCAGACTTCCAGTCGCACCACACCGGCGGGCGAGTTACCGCTGGCTTTGATGAGCACGGGAGAGGCCACAGTAGAGCCATTGGTCGGTGCGCAAATCTTAGCTGCGATTGTGGCGGATGAAGGCGGAGGACAGTTGTTTGTGTAGGCGGAGGTGTTCAACGCAAGAACGACGTCGTTGTCCATCCAAATCGTATCGAGCACATCGTGGCGTGCATCGAGGTTCATATCGCGCGCGAACAACTGCGCGCTGCCTTGCGGGATGTTGTTGTTCTGGACGGTGAATGTACCGTTGCCCGCGCCCTGAGCGTAGATGTTCCCGGGCCTCCAGTGGTCGCCGTTGCCGTTTACCAGGTCAATGTTGCCGTCACCGTTAAGGTCGGAGGCAAGCAAGAGCCCGCCGGCACTCGGGCCAATAGGCAAGTCGAATACCTGGGTGAAGAGATACGTGCCGCCGTTCTTGTAGACGTAAACGTCGTTCGAGCCGCAGCCTGCACCGCAGTTGTGCGCCTGGAGCACGGCGAAGTCAACCTTCTGGTCGTTGTTGAAGTCGGCGACCACGACACTGTTCAAGGAATCGCTGCAGACATTGATGTCGGTGCAATGCGCCGGCGGACGGATGTGGGTGAACTCGGGGAAGCGGCCGGTGCCATCGCCGCCGAAGATCAGCACTTCGTTGGTGCGGATGAGGATCAGATCGAGATTGCCGTCGCCGTACACGTCACGCGCGGAAAGCGATCGCGCCTCGCCAGTCATTTGAATTTTGTAGCTTGTGGTAAACGTGCCCGTGCCGGAGCCGAGTAGGGCGCGCGTGTCGCATACGTCGCTGCTGTCGCATTCGATTGCGGCGATGTCGATCTTGCCATCGTGGTTGAAGTCTCCTACGTCAAAGCCCTGCGCAGGAACATTTCCCGCGAGAGTGATGTCGGGGCCGGGAGTGAAACTGCCATCCGCATGTCCGTAGAGGATGGTGAGGATGGGCGAAGCGTTAAAGGAAATGATCAGGTCGAGGTTGCCGTCGTTGTTGATGTCGGCGGTGCGGATGTCCTGCGGAAACGCGTGGATTGGGTAGTTGGCGCCGGTGCTCGGAAAATGGCCGGGCGTGGTGGCCAGGAAGACGGTGACGAAGCTGTCGGTGTCGCTCTGCCCGCTGAGCACGGCCATGTCAGGGGCGCCATCGCGATTGAAATCGCCGCTGGTTACGCCGGAAGTTGTGGAAGGCGCGCTGTAGGTGGAGTTACTGAAAGTTACCTGGGCGCCGGCGAACGGCAAGCAGATGAGTAGAACCAGAGCGACGGACAGTAGACGCGACATGGAGTTCTCCTGCCAGGGGACAAGGAGTTGGAGTAGCCAGAGCTGCGCGTGTTTGCCCGATGTAGGTGAATTTAAGCGAAATTGCCGAATGGTAGAGTCCTGTAGCACTTTGTGGCTTGGAAACGGCGTGGAAGATCGAGCGCGCGCGACATGGCCAACCAGAACAGCACGGTGGATGCGGTACTCGAGCGGCGGTGGCAACGCGTGCTGCGCCGGCGCGACGGTTTGCTCGCCGAACTTGAAAGGTGGCCAACGGAGAAACTGAGAGAGCGTCCGGCGGTGGGAAGTTGGTCGGCGCTGGAGGTGGTGGACCACCTGGTTCGCTCCAACCGCGAAATATTACGCATGGCGGAAACGGCGCGTGGTGCGCAGCGCGCGATGCGGCCGAAAGACCGGGTGCGGGCGTGGATGGTGCTCGGAGTGATGTGGCTACCGACGCGTGTAGCCATGCCGAAACCGGTGGAATCCGCAGTAAAACCGCAACTCACCGGAGATCTGCCGGCATTGCGCGGGGAATGGGAGCGGGTGGACGCCACGCTTCATGACTTCATCGCAGGCTTAACCGACGCCGAGCGGAGATTGGGAGTGGCGCGGCATCCGGTGAGCGGCTGGCTCGACGCGCGTGCCGGAGTACGGTTCCTGGAATCGCATCTCGCACACCACTGCTACCAGATTCAGAGGATCCGCAAAGCGCTGGGAAAGCGCAGGCCGGAATACCAGGGCTGAACTCCTAAAGAGTCGTCCCAACGATTGGCGGAGCAGGCCGGGCGAATCGCCCGGCGTACGGATCGCTGCACAATGCGCGTAACGAGCACAGCGCTTCGATACTTCCAGATGGCCATGTGCTGATTGTTGGCGACTTCCTGTTCGAGTCGCCGGCTAATGCGGAGGTCAGTTCGTAGAGAGCAATGTTGCAAATGAGTGCGAGGGCTGCATAGGCAGCCCTCTTTGCTTGTGCGGAAGAGCGGCTCCCTCGAAAACGGCGTCCGTTAAGGGTTTCGGGCGATGGCGTTCGTCCCACCAGTCTGGGAATCCTTCGGTGAGAGTTCTTGACGGTTTGCTAACCGGGTAGCAAAATCGGTTTTCTATCAGACATGGCAGAACCTGCAGGGGCCCCGCAACGTGGTGGTCATCTTTGCGTCGCACTTATTCCTGGCGGCGTATCGCACAACTCTCCGTGCCTGCGCGCGCCTTCCTGTCGAACTTCAACTTCGATCCATCCACCGCAACGACCTCGGCGGCCGAACGGATGGTCCGCCGCTCCATCCCAACCTCCTCTCACGCTCCGCGATCATCCGCGTAGTCACAGTCGAAAAGGATTCCAATGACATTTCGGTCCCGTTTACTTCTGTTCCTTGGGTGTGGGCTCTTCGTATTCACGCTGGCATGCGGTAATGACCATCACTCCAACACGCCGGTGCAGAACGTCACCATCGCGATTGCTCCCGATGCCCAGCAGATGTGGGTGAACGGTTCGCAACAATTCAGCGTTTCGGTTTCCGGCACTACGAACACCGCCGTGAATTGGGGAGTGAGTGAATCCGGCGGCGGCACCATTGACGACACCGGCAAGTACACGGCGCCGGGTACCGCAGGCACGTATCACGTAACTGCCATCAGCAAGGCAGACACGACGAGGGTCGCGAAGGCAGCGGTCATCGTCAGCGTCCCCGCTCCGGCGTTCAACAGCACGCCCACCACCGCGGCGGCCGAGGGAACTGCGTACTCGTACACACTGGATGTTTCCGATCCTGCGGGCAGCGACGTTACGCTCGCGCTCACCACGGCTCCCGACGGCGCTACGCTGAACGGCAAGACGGTTACGTGGACCCCGTCCGCGCAGCAGGCGCGCCAGCAGAATGCGTTTATCGTGACGGCGACTACTGCGGCCGGAGGAACCAACACACAGTCGTGGGCCGTCGCACCAACCGGAACCATCCACGGCAAGATCCAGATTTCGCATTGGAGTTCGGATGGCACCGTGGACATCGAATCGAATTCGGTAGCGCCGCCGTTCTGGACGTTCGCCGCGCTGGTGCCGCAGGCGGATGGCTCGCTGACGGTGCTGCCCGGCAATGGCTACGCCGATGCGACGTTCGATATCCCCAACGTTCCCGCCGGATATTACTGGCTCCAGTTCCAGCCCGGCGACGTGATGTGGACCAACGCCAGCTACATGGATTACGGCAGCGATGCGATGGGTCGCAAGCAGAAGCAGGTGATCCCGCAGTACTTTGGCTGTGATCTTACGGGGCTCGATCCGTGGAACCCGGGTCTGCAATCGCTGGATTTCTACAGCATCAACTCGCAGGCGTTCGCGGTCCCGCTGAGCGAACCATGGTCGGACGTTCCGGCCTTTGGCGACACCACGTGCGACATCACCAACACGCTGTTCCCGATGGGGCTGAACGTCATCACGAATGATGTTTCCACCGCGGCGCAGTTTGAGCAGTTGCCGAGCGCACTCACGTTTTTCCGCGCGGAAGGCATGGGACCGGCGCTCAACCAGGTCATCGACATGGAGATACCGCTGGCGACGACCGTGGTGGGCGGCGCCTTGACGCGTCAGACTTCCGATACCCAGGACATCAACGTGAAGTTCTCCGATTGGAAGTCGGCGTTCGATAGCGGCGGACCCTCAACGGCACAGCCGGTAGCAGCGCAGATCTACGCGGAGTCGCGCCAGAAGGCCGACGCGCTTACACGCGAGAATCCGATACTGTACGGCTTCTATCCGATCCTGGCAGGTGCGGTGGCGGATGGCAGCAGCCCGTGGCCGCCCGATGGTGCCGGCGACGCGACGTGGCCCGCCGATGGCGACTTCGGCAGCATTCCGTACAACAATCCATTCGCGGACAGCAACACGATCGTGTACACGGCCAATATCGCGGCGCAATACCAGATCCCGTTCCCGGGCTCGACCGCGCCGGCGTACGCGACGGTGCAGTGGTACATGCAATCGCCGACAATGGCGAACCCGCTCGTGCCGCTGCTGAAGCCGATCAGCAGCGCGCAGATCGACGGCAAGGATCTGCTGGCCCAGGAAACCGTTAGCACTGCTTCGCCCACGCTCACGTGGACGGCGCCCGCTTCCGACAACCCGGTGATCTACACGATCGATATCTGCGAGCCGTACCAGAACCCGGATTCGAGCACTGGCTGCGGCTTCGTGTACGAATTCAATCACTTGACTGGGACGTCGTTCACGGTTCCGGCGGGAATCCTGACGCCGGGGCACAACTACATCTTCGTGGTGCTCAGCACGTCGCGCGCGGGATACGACCCGCTGCATCCCAACCGCTACAGCCTGCCGGAGGCGAATGCGTACTTCCTCTCGGCGGCGATCACGGTGGACGGCGGCGCACCCGCGGGCGTCGTACGCGGCGACAAGAAGCTGTTGAAAGTGCGTGAGGCCGATCGCGAGCGGCTCGGCAAGAACCTGCCGATCTTCTCGCGGGCGAAGTTCCAGGCCCCGGCGCAGCACTTCAACTCCCGACTGCTCTCGCTGCCCGGACAGCAGGAGCCGAAGCCGACGGGGGTGCCGTACAAACCGTAGGACAACGTTTGGATCATTGGAGAAACCCGCCCCTGTGGCGGGTTTTTCGTGTGAACAGGCGTATCATTTTCCTCAACGGTGGGGCACCTGGCGATCGAAAAAAACCTGAGCGAACTGTCGAAACGGCAGCCTGCCAATCGATCTATCCACAAATGGGCCTGAGAAGCCGTTGCGGGACCCCTTTCGGAGCATGCACATGTCATTCTTTCGCGACCTGAAAATTGCCGTACGTTCGCTGGCGCGGGCGCGCGCCCTCTGGATCACCGTGGCGCTTACGCTGGCGCTGGGCATTGGCGCCAACTCCGCGATTTTCAGCATTGTGCGCGCGGTGTTGCTGCGCCCGCTGAACAATCGCGATGAAGACCGTTTGCTGTACGTGCGGCAGAGCGCCTCCGGCCTCGGTCAAACCGAGACGAACTGGTCCATCCCCGAGATTGATGACATCAGCAAAAACCTCAAGTCGATCTCCGAGATCGGGACGTTCTCCCAGGTGGCCTTTACCGTGGTTGGCCTCGGAACGCCGCGTGAAATCCCTGCTGGCGTGGTGGATGGCCACTACTTTGAAACCGTCGGCTTGCACCCCGTGCTGGGACGCTTGATTGGACCGCAGGATGATGGACAGAATGCGGCCGGCGCAGTCGTGCTCACGTACAAATTCTGGACCGGTGCATTGCACTCTGATCCCGGCGTGCTCGGGAAGCAGCTTCGGTTGGAGAGTTTTGCCGGCGCGCGGACCGGGACCGTTGTAGGTGTGCTCGAGCCGTCGGTGCCGTACCCGGTGGAGACGGAAATCATCGCCAACCTGGTGACGAGCCCACACCATCTCTCGGCGACGATGGTGACCGGCCGCGAGCACCGCATGACCGAAGTCTTCGCGCGACTCGCACCGGGCGCAACCCTTGAACAAGCGCGTGCCGAACTCCAGGCGGTGCACACTGGGATGCTGAAAGCGCATCCGGAGGTCTATCGTCCGGAGCATAACTACCAGATCACCGCGACGCGGCTGCATGACCAGATCAACTCGCGCGCCAACACGGTGCTGTGGGTTCTGTTCGCGGCGGCTGCGCTGCTGTTCATCATCGCGTGCTCGAACGTGGCGAACCTGGTTTTCGCGCGCACGGTCCGGCGCGAGGGCGAGCTTGCCATGCGCACCGCGTTGGGCGCGAGTCGCGGTCAGTTGCGTCGCGCGTTACTGGCGGAGAGCGTGGTGTTGTGCTTCAGCGGGGTGATCGCCGCAATGCTGGTCGCTGCGCCGATGGTCAGCATTCTCGGCCGTTATGCCGCGCGTTTCTCGGTGCGCGCCGACGGCCTCAAACTCGATATGAGTTTCGTGTGGTTCGGGATTGCGCTGGCGATCGCGGCTTCGATTTTCCTCGCGTTCATTCCGCGCCTTCCTGCGGCGCAGGTTTCGCGCAGTCTGAGCGCGGCGGGCGTGGGCACGCGGGTTACGGGCGCCAACGGCCGACGGTTGCGGATTTTTGCGGTGACGCAGATTGCCGCGTCGTTCCTGCTGCTTGCGGGCGCGGGCGTGTTGATGCGGACGCTATATGAACTGGAGAGCACGCGTCCGCCGTACAACTCGGCGAATGTACTTGCGGTGAATCTGCCGCCGATCGCCTACGGACGCACGCCGGAACAGATCCAGAACTTCGATCGCGATGTAAAGGCGCGCGTGGCAGCGCTACCCGGCGTGGAGAGCGTGGCCAGTGGCTTCAGCACCCCGTGGCGCGATGCGCAGGGACTGAGCATTGCGTTCCAGTTTGCGGTAGAAGGTGTGGCGAAGAAGAACGGCGTGGACGATCCGCGCGCCAAGTTCCGCTCGATCTCGCCAAATTTCTTCAATACGCTCGGCATGCCCATTATCGAGGGACGCGATTTCCGCGACACCGACAAAGCCGGTGCGGAACGCGTGGTGATCATCAGCCAGAGCCTGGCGAAAAACCTGTTTCCCGGGCAGGAAGCGATTGGCCGCGAAATCCGCTGGACGGACAGCGTGATGAAGTTCATCGGCATCAGCTACGAGCCGCGGCGCATTGTGGGCGTGGTGCCCGATGTGGACGATGAGAACATCATTCCCGCGCCGGCGATGACGATTTATCAGCCGGTGGCGCAGGAGTGGGTGGCGGCACGTCTGTTCGTGCGTGCTAAGGGCGATCCCTACTCGCTGGTTCCTGCGATCACGCGTTCCATCCACGAGATGGACGGGAACCAGCCGGTGGAGCGGGCGGCGACGCTCAACGATATCCGCGCTGAAGTGCTCACCCCCGACCGTTTGAACGCGATTGTCTTCGGCGGCTTCGCGGCGATCGCGCTGCTGATCTCGGTGGTGGGCGTGGCGGGCGTGCTGGCGTTCTCAGTGAGTGGACGCACCCGCGAATTCGGCATCCGCATTGCGATGGGCGCGCAACCGCGCGACATTCTCGGCGGGGTTCTACGCGAAGGTGTGATTATGGCGGGAATCGGCGTGGCGGCGGGCGTCGTCGTGGGATTCGCCGCGATGAAGGCCGTCCTGCGCTTCGTTTCCCAATTGCACATGCCGAGCATCCTGACGTTGCTCGCGGCGGCGCTGGTGATTGTGGCGGCAGCGGTGATCGCATCGGCAATACCGGCAATGCGCGCGGCGCGAGTGAATGCGGTGGAAGCACTGCGGTCGGAGTAGGACGTATTATTCAATGACGAAGCCCCGGTCAGTAGCCGGGGCTTTTGTATTTCTCGTGAGTGTGGTCGCAAAACTACGAGGCTTCGTGGGTCATGATGACGGCGTTCAAGCTGTGGCCGTCGGCGACATAGAGTTCGTGGCAAATGACATTGCGGTGCTTGCTGCTGACCGCGTTCAGCTTCTTTTCCAACTCCTGGAAGTCGTGAGTCTTGCTCTCGACCTTGCCTAGATGGACGCAGTGGAGGCTGATGGGATAAGACTCCTCGTCATCGCGATAACCGAGAGTGAAGAGGAGATGCTTGCTTGATTCCAGGAACACGATGCCGATGCTCTTGGGAGCAATCTTCGAGGCGTTGACGAAAGCAGCCACCTCGCCGGCAAGCTTGCCGATGGTTCCATCCGAATCTAGCTCGCCGGTGAATACCTTGAATTTCTCGTGGACCTGCCGAGCGATGTGATGCGACATGCGCGCGATGCTACGACATCCGCGGGGTTGCCGCAAGGGGAAGAGGATGGTATTCCCACGTCCCGAAAATCGCGAGACGTGGGGTACCCAAACAATCAGTGGCCTTCGTCTCGCTGCGCGTTGTCGGCGTCTTTGGCCAACTGGTGCAGGAGTGCGAAGAACTCCGCGGATTGGCCGATGAAGAGGCCCATATCGGTGAGGAACTTCACCGCACCGGTCGCAGCGCCGCGGGTTTCTGTGGGACGAATGATGGAGCACGGCGGCAGATTGCGGCTGATGAACGGACACGGCTCCGGCATGATGAGGTTTGTCTGGAAGGTTTCGCCACCAAACGGGGGAGAGTTGAGGTCGGGGAAGGTGACTGAGACGCCGGTGACCGGATCGACCGCGGTAAGGGGCAGGGCGTTGCCGGCCTTGTCGGCCCAGGTCTGGAAGTGCATGGTTTCGGTTGGCCCAATGCTGATGAGAATGCGCAGAACTTCGACGCTACTGGCGCGCTGGGCCATCGAGGGGTACAAGCTGTTGCCGCCTTGCTCGATGGTCGGCATGTGGAAACCGGCGGTGTTGGCGATGGCCTGAAGGAAGTTGGAGTCGGAGGTGTCGGTGTCGGTGCGGGGGATTGCAGTGTGTTGTCCCACGGCGAGCGTCGGTATAGCTTGCGGAAACTTAAAGTTCGGGTCGAGATCTGGATTGTGCGTGCTGCTGCGATAACGTGTCCACCAACTGGTGTCGAGGGTGAGCTGCATTAAGTTCGTGAGCCGCATCTTTCCGCTGGAGCCGGTGGCGGTGCTGCCCGGCAGGGTGCGGAAGTGTTCCAGGCTGATGGGCCGCGCGCCCTTCGATTCGAGATACGCATTCAGAAACTTCTGGTGGGTAAACTCGTCGTCGGTGTTGTCATGAACATACTGCGCCATGTCTGAATCGAGCACCGAGAGGGCCGCTGTGAATAAAGGATTCCCGGAGCCACTCGATTCCTCGCCGTCTTGCACTCCTGCCAGTTCGTTGTATTGGACCCAAAAATCGGTTTCAAGAATTTCGGCGGCGGCGGCGAAGCGCAGTAGTGCCGCATCGCCTCGCGACAGGTGATGGCCGTGTTCGTCGCCATCGTCGGCGAACAGCGCCGTGCTGCTGCCGAGCATTTCGGTGCCGGCGGCGACTGCACCGGCAACCAATCCTTTCTTGACGAACGACCGACGGTTGATAGCTGACTTCATGCTTGTCCAGTTCTCGTGCATAGGTGCACCTCACGCGGAAGCATGAACGTTCAAGCTGGATGCAATGTCATGGTTGCGCAAAACTCTGGTGAAGCTCGCGCGACATTGTGATGGGCGCGATATTGTCACCAAAGGAAGTGGCACGTTTACGTTAGCGAAAGCGCCCGGGGTTGGCTCTTTCCGGTGAAGACAGAGAGTCTCGTTAGCACTTCGTCCCAAGCTTCGACAGTTTTCGCCGCACGCGGTAGTCTCTTCACACTTGATGTGGGGAGGGCAACGTGACGGTGCCTCAACTACAGACTTCTCCTGGACAGAGTTCCGCGATCGCAACTGGAACACGCGTGGCCTCCGCGGACGTTCTGCGCGGAATGGTGATGGTGCTGATGGCCATCGACCACGTGCGCGTGTATTCCGGCGTTCCTGCCGGCGGACCGACTGCGGGCGTGTTCTTTACGCGATGGGTCACGCATTTCTGTGCGCCCGGGTTTGCATTTCTTGCGGGAAGCGGCGTGTTTCTCTACGCGCAGAAACACAGCGGCGTCTCGAAGTTCCTGGCGACACGCGGGCTGTGGCTGGTGTTGCTGGAACTCACCGTGGTGCGCGTGGCGTGGACGTTCAACTTTCATTTCCTCGACTACGACCTTGCGGGCGTGCTGTGGATGCTCGGCTGGTGCATGGTCATGATGGCCGCGCTCGTCAAGCTTCCGATCAAAGTCGTCGGCGCCGTGGGGCTCGCGATTATTTGCCTGCACAACCTGATGGACCATGCGATGCCGGGGATTGTGAAATCGCTGGAGACGAACCCCTACGCCGCACTCTGGAAATTTCTCTACGTCGGATTTTGGGCAGGGCCGGTGCAGATGGGGGCGCACGGGCCTACGGTGTACGTGCTCTATTCGCTGATCCCGTGGATTGGCGTGATGGCCGCGGGGTATGCGTTTGGATCGGTCTTCGCGCTTACGCCGGAGCGTCGGCGGCAAGTGTGCATGATGGTCGGACTGGTGGCGATCGCGGCGTTTGTTTTACTGCGCGCTACGCACTTCTATGGCGATCCGCGACCGTGGCAAGGGTGGCAGACGGTGCATGGGATGCCGCCGCTGCTGGCTTTCCTGAATACGACGAAGTATCCGGCTTCGCTCTGCTTTTTACTGATGACGCTGGGGCCGGCAATCCTCGCGATTCCGCTCTTTGAAAGTGGCAGCTCTGCATTTGCGAAGGTGATGATGGTATATGGCAGAGTGCCGTTCTTTTTCTACCTGCTGCACATTCCGCTCATTCACGCGCTGGCGCTGATCGTTTCGAAGATACGTTTTGGCTACGTGGACCCGTGGTTGTTCACGAACCATCCGATGGGGAACCCTCAACCACCCGACGGGTATGTGTGGAGTTTGCCGTTGTTGTATTTGGTGTGGGCAATCGCGGTATTCCTGCTCTTCTTCGCGTGCCGATGGTATGCCGCGGTGAAGGCCCGCCATAAAGATGGACGGTTGCGGTATTTGTGATCGAGGAGTTTAAGCGACACGTACACGGGCGCGGCCGCGCGCGGGTTGGACGGTGATCTTTACGTCGTGGCCGAGCAAAAGCAGGAAGCGCAGCAGGCGCTCGATGGAAAAGCCGGAGAGCTTGCCTCGGAGCAAGGCGGAGACTTTCGGTTGGTCTATGCCAAGAAGTTTGGCGGTTTGGGCTTGGGTGAGATCTCGCTTACCGACGAGAGTCGAGATCTTGTTCGCAAGTTCGGCCTTGGCAAGCAGTTCTTCGGAGTTAGGAAGGCCGAGGTCGGCGAAGATGTTTCCGGAACTGACGGTGTAGTCGAGGTTTCGCTTGGCCATGGTTTATCTCTCCTCTTGCTTGTCGATCTCGATGGCGCGACGTAAGCGCATCTTGATTAGCTCAACTTCTGCCTGCGGCGTTGCAATTCCGCGCTTGGACTTTTTCTGGAACGCGTGCAGGACGTAGACGGCATTTGCAAGTCGCACGGTGTAGACCGCGCGAAAAGTGTCGCCGTGATGGTCCGATACGACCTCCATAACGCCTGGCGAGAGACCTCTCAATGGCTTCGCGTCAATGTGTTTCCCACCCATCTGCGCCTGATACAGCGCGAAACCGATGTGATGGCGAACCGGCTGCGGGAATTTAAGCAGGCAGCGACGCGAGTCCGCGACGAAAATGAGAGGCCACTGGAGATAACTATGCCAGATTTGGCATGACTCTACAAGCCTTCAGGCGGGTCCGCTCTCCCATGTCTGAAGATGTGGGCTTAGACCCGAGTCGGGTTTCGTGCTTTTGGTTCATGGGGGCGGGTGCTATCGGGGTCTGCCGCAGGACTCTATGACTTGCTCGAAGCAAGAGGCCGTCGGCATCTCCACCCCAATTCTGGAAAAACGCGAACCCGGCACTCCGTTTCCACGATGAAAACGTTTTGCAAACTCAACGCGGCTATCTCAGCGATTTGGAAATACGCGGCTAAAATCGGTCTCCACGGGAGACGGTTCGCATGGGTTCATGGAGAAGCGCCGCGCGGTCGGTCCTGCGAAAGTTCCGCTACTTGTTTCCCCTGCTGCTGGCAGCAGTTCTGGTGGGGTTCTTTCTCGCGTTGTTCGATGGCGCCGCGTCTGACGTGCTCGTTGCCCTGATGATTGTCGCGACCGGCCTGGCGCTGATTACCGGGTATGTGGCGCGCATGAGCGCGGTATGGCCGCGACTGCACGAGTATCAGCGGGCGCAGTACGCCGAGGTGTGGGACGAGATGGCGGGGCAGCCGCTGGCGGCAGCAGCGGCGGCAGCGGCCGGGGTCTCGAGCGAGGCGCAGCTACGGTCGTCGGGAGACGAGGTGGTGCGCCGGATCGGAGAGTACATCCCACTCGCGAAGGAATGGGATGTGGTGGAGATCGCTTGCGGCGTAGGACGCATCGGGCGGCAGTTCGCGCCACTCTGCCACACGTGGACGGGCTGCGACATTTCGCAGAACATGCTCAAGCATGCGCGCGCGCGATTGGCGGGGTTGGAGAATGTCTCATTGGTGCGCCTTGCCGGAGACGGGCTCGCGGAGTTGCCAAGCGAGTCGGCGGACGTCATCTATTGCACGAACGCGTTGCCGCACTTCGATCCGGTGGAGCGCTGGCGTTATGCGCAAGACAGCTTTCGGGTGCTGCGTCGCGGCGGATGGCTCTACTTTGACACCGTCGCTCTCGAATCGTCTGAGGGCTGGCAAATGATGGCGAATAACCTCGGGCAACGGCGCAACAACGTGAACCCGCCTTACATGCCGATACCGTCCACGGCAGATGAGTTGGCAGCGTTTCTTTCCCATGCTGGATTCCAGAGGATCCGCGCGGAGGTCTGGGAATCGCTGTTAATTGTCAGGGGAATGAAGATCTGACGAAAAATTCTTGGCTTACCGTGGGCGGCCGAAGAAGAGGACGTAGCCGTCGGGGTCGGTGACTTCGAAGCCACGAAGGCCGTCGTGGGTGTCCTGGAGAGGCGAGCTGAAGGTGGCGCCGTGGGCGAGGAAATCGGCGGCGAGGGCATCGGGGTCGGGGGCGTAGATGAAGGCGTCGAGGCGCAGGTGGCGATGGCGCTGGGAGTTGGGGATCGGTGCGATGCCGCCCTCGGCTTTAATGAAGAGCTGAGCGCCGTCGCGGACGAGGATTGCAAAGAACGGGTCGTCGTCGGGCTGCTGGAAAGTTGTTTCGAAGCCGAGCTTGTCGCGATAGAACGCGATGCTGCGCGGGACGTCCGTGACGATGAAGCATGGGGAGATGGCGCTGGTGACGGGGCGAGACATGAACGATAGTGTAGACGACGAAGCCCCGGTGATCCGCCGCGCCTTATAGGTGCGACCGGCCCTGCATCCGGCCCGAAGAATTCCCCGAATTTCTCTCGAATTTCGGACCCTAAAACGGTACCTTATCCTTTCTGGCTCAGGGGTCGCTGGTTGAGGCGCGGAACGAATCGGACCGCACCTAACTTCCATAGAAATTTCCTGCTGAGGCGATCGTGGAGGCTCCGGCTTGCAATCTCGTTCGAATCTTCTCCGCCGTAAGCAGCGTATGTTCAGAACCGTTCTAATTTCCCTCATTCTCCTCGCTGGAACTCGAGTCTCCGCGCAAACGTGGTTGAAGAATATCCCTGCCGGGGTCGCTCCGGTTGCGGTCGCGATCAACCCGGCGACCAACAAAATCTACGTTGTCAACTCCTGTGGTACGGACCCCGCCTGTGGCGGACCCGGCTCGGTGAGCGAAATCGACGGTAAAACCAAGCAAGTACAAACGATCGTTGTCGGGAGTTCCCCGCAAGCGATTGCGATTAACCCGCTCACCAATAAGATCTACGTCACATCTCCCGCCAATAATGTGACCGTGATAGACGGAGCTACGAGGGGTACGACGACGGTAAGTGTCGGCGGCAATCCTGCGGCAGTCGCGGTCAACCCAATCACCAACAAGATCTACGTTGCAAGTTCCAAATCAACCGTCACGGTGATCGATGGCGTGACGAATGGCACGACAATCTTGAGCGTCGGATCGAGCGGGCTGGACGTCGGAGTCAACCAAGCGACCAACGAGATTTACGTTCCCCTCGGGAACGGCACGATCGCGGTGATTGACGGCGTGACGAACAGCATCAGCACCGTTGCCGATGTTCCGGGTCTGCACTTCGTGGCGATCAATTCGGTAACCAACAAGATTTATGTTTCCAACAACTTCGACTCGAGCGTCGAGGTGATTGACGGTGCGACCAAAAGCACGGCGATGATACCGGTTGGAACGAATCCCTGGAAAATCGTAGTCAATTCGGTCAGTAACAAAGTCTACGTCGCCGACGTCGCGAGTAACGACGTTACGGTAATCGACGGAGCAACGAACCAAGCGACCCCGGTGAGCTTAACCGCACAACCGCAAGCCATAGCCGTCAATCCCATTACAAACCAAGCTTTTGTCACCGAGCTGGGAAGCGAGATCACCGTTATTGACGGAACAACCAATGGAACATCAACCGTTGCGACCGACACGCGTCCCTTCGACGTGGCCGTGAATCCGATCACCAATGAGGTTTACGTCGCGAACAACGTCGGCAATGACGTAACGCTCATAAGCGGAGACACGAATCGCACCACAAACGTCAGTGTTGGGACGCGTCCGTTTGCCGTAGCTGTGAACTCAGCAACGAGCAAAATCTATGTTGCCAATTTGTCCAGCAACGACGTCACGGTGATCGATGGGAAAACCAACACGACAACCGCGGTCACCACGGGCGTCGATCCCAGCGCAGTTGCCGTGAATCCCGTCACCAACAAGGTTTACGTCGCTAACAACTACAGCAACGACGTTACCGTGATCGATGGAGTGACAAACGACACGACCACTCTGCAAGCCGGTTTAGGGCCTGACGCAGTCGCCGTAAATCCGGCAACGAACACCATCTACGTTGCAAACCGGACGAGCAACAACGTCACCATCATTGACGGGGCGAGTTCGAGCACAAGCACTGTCGGTACAGGATTTTTGCCGTGGGCCCTCGCGGTCAATCCCGTAACCAATAAGATTTACGTCGCGAATTACTGCGGAACGGCCGGGGATTGTGCGTTTAACGGATCGGTAACGGTGATCGACGGGCTCACCAGGAGCACAACCAGCGTCATGGTTGGGCTGCTCCCCACTGCGATTGCCGTCAACCCGGTCACCAACAAAATCTACGTAGCCAACTCCGGCGCAAACTACATTACGATCATCGACGGCGTCACCAACTCGACCACGTTTGCGACTACGGGAACAAGTCCTTCCGACCTGGCTGTCAATGCGCTGACCAATCAGATTTATGTTGTCAATTCCGGAGAGGACGACGTAAGCGTAGTCGCTGGCGCAACCCTGAATGTCACCACGGTTGCTGCAAGTCTTGCGCATGGCCCGATCGCCGTCGCCGTTAATCCGGTTACCAACAAGATTTACGTCGCAAACAATGGCAGCAACAACGTGACTGTGATTGACGGTGCGACCAATGCGGCGACTTTGGTCGGTGTGGGCCGAGTGCCCAGCGCGATTGCAGTGGACCCGACGAGCGACAGGATCTACGTAGCCAATTCGGATCCGGCCAGCACCACCGTTACGGTGATCGATGCTGCAGTGGAAAGCACGATACCCATCGCGTCGGTGTTCCAGGGAGTGACTGATTCGCAGACTGTAGCTGGATTATCGATTTTTGCGACGGAGAATTCGGCCCCCAAATTAACGGCGTCGGTTACGAGCACGTCTTCGCCAATCCTGCTTGCGCCCAGCGCTTTTTACTATCAGCTGGATTCGGCGCAAGGTGCATGGCAACGCGCATCTCAAACGAACCCCAGAAACTCCAATCCGGCCGCGTATGCGCTCTCATTGCAGAATGTGAAGGTGGGAGTTCACACGGTTTATGCGTTCGCTATGTATGCCGGAAATCTCTCGAACCTCAGCAGCTACCCGATCGCAGTCATGCCGCCTACCAAGGCAATCCTGCTTACGCCGGCTAACGGCTCCACATTGCCCGGTGCGTCCGCGACCTTCACCTGGACGAACGTTCCCACTGCGACGCAATACACCCTCTACGTTGGCTCCACGCCTGGAAGCCATGACATTGCTTTCGTCAACGCCCTGCAGAGCAACTCGACTACTGTGAACAATATTCCGACGAACGGCGCTTCGATTTTTGTCACTCTCTACACTCTGATTAATGGAAAGTATGGAGTGAATGCATCTAGTTATATCGAGGCCGGCACACCGGTCCCCGCGGCGATAGTAAGCCCCGCCGAGGGATCGACGCTTGCCGGTTCAACGGACACGTTTAGCTGGACTTCAGGCACGGGTGTAAGCCAATACAGCCTCTACGTGGGAACCAAGCCAGGTCTTCATGACATCGCTTTCATCAACGCGGGCATGAACACTTCCGCGACGGTTACGACTTTGCCGACCAACGGCGGCACCCTGTACGCCACGCTGTACTCGCTCATCGGTGGAACTTACCAGAGCCGCAGCTACACGTACGTTGCTGCGGGCACGGCAACGAAGGCGACGATGATCTCCCCGGCGAATGGCAGCACGTTTACCGGAAACTCGGCAACCTTCACCTGGACGGCTGGATCAGGTGTAACAAGCTACAGCCTCTACGTGGGAACCCAACCGGGCGGTCATGACATCGCCTTCATCAACACCGGGACGAACACTTCCGCAACCGTTACGACTCTACCCACCAACGGCGGCACGCTGTACGTCACGCTGTGCTCACTCATCGCCGGAACTTACCAGCGCGGCAACTACACTTACGTTGCTTCGGGAACGGCAACGAAGGCGACGATGATCTCTCCGGCGAATGGCACCACGATCACCGGTAACTCAGCCACGTTCACCTGGACACCCGGATCAGGTGTGACAAGCTACAGCCTGTATGTCGGAACCAGGTTCGGCGCGCGTGACTTGGATTACGTGCCCGGTACCTCAACCTCTGCGACCGTAACGAATCTGCCCGCCACAGGTGGGACTGTCTATGTGCGGCTCTGGTCGTACATTGCCGGAGCGTGGCAGTCGGTTGACTATTCGTATCCGAATAACTAAGGCTCGCAACGTAATTCGCTGGCGCGTCGTGCTGAAGAGCCGCTGCGACCAGCAGCCTTAGATCACGAATCCTCGCGACAGAGCTGGCATCGAAAGCAGAGGAGGTTGGTTTCGTGATCATCCATCTCTCTGCAATCCTGGTTCTGGGCCTGATGTGCGGCAGCGAACTCAATGTCGGTGCGTTTGCACATCCCGTCCTCAACGCACAGAATTTGGACGTCCATGTTCCGGTGCGTGCGGCACTCGCAAAATTGCTCGGCCGGGTGATGCCATTTTGGATGGCCGGCTCCACGTTGCTGATGCTGGTTTTACTGCTGCCGTTTGAAGGCTTGAACCGGACGGCCTGGCGTTTCGCGGCAATCGCTTTTGCGCTCCAGGTATTCGCGGTAGTGTTCTCGCTCATTTTTCCGGTGCCCATCAACAACCGGATCTTGCGCTGGACGCCTGAGACCGTTCCGCAAGATTGGCAAGCGCAGGAGCATCGCTGGGATGCTTATCATGCCTTTCGAACGTTGGCGCTGATCGTTGCTTTTGGACTGCTTACCCTGAGTTTGGCGATGCGTTGAGTTGGCCTACCTCCCTCTTTGAAAATGCAAAATCTTCAAAAGACTGCCAGGGCCACAGGTCTCAAAGATCGCCAGACCTGCGGCACCCGACATTTACGACCTTATGAATGCGAGAAGGTCGGCGTTGATCTGGTCGGCGTGAGTGGTGGGCATGCCGTGGGGGAAGCCGGGGTAGGACTTGAGCTGGCCGTGCTTCAAGAGCTTCACCGACCTTGCGCCAGTGGTGGGGAACGGGCAGATCTGGTCATCCTCGCCGTGCATCACCAGGACGGGGACGTCGATCGCCTTGAGGTCGTCGAAGAACTCCGTTTCGGAGAGGACGCGCACACATTCGTAGTGCGCCTGGGCGCTGCCCATCATGCCTTGCCGCCACCAGTTCTCGCGAATGCCTTCCGACACGTTCGCACCCGGACGGTTGAAGCCGTAGAACGGGATGGTGATGTCTTTGTAGAACTGCGCGCGATGGTAGGCGGTACCATTGCGAATGCTGTCCACCGCTTCTTTGGGAACGCCATCGGGATTTCTCTCCGACTGCATGAAGGTTGGGGGAATTGCGCTGATGAGGACAGCTTTGGCGACGCGTCCTTTGCCGAACTTCGCAACATAGCGCGTGACCTCGCCGCCGCCGGTGGAGTGGCCGATGTGGATGGCGTTCTTGAGTTCGAGCTTCGCCGTGAGTTCGGCAACGTCGGCGGCGTAAACGTCCATGTCGTGGCCCTTGTCGGTTTGGGTTGAGCGGCCGTGGCCGCGGCGATCATGGGCGATGACGCGGTAGCCGTGGGCGAGGAAGAACATCATCTGGGTGTCCCAGTCGTCGGCGGAAAGCGGCCAGCCGTGATGGAAGAAGAGTGGCTGCCCGGTGCCCCAATCTTTGTAGAAAATCTCGGTGCCGTCTTTTACGGTGATCGTGCTCATGAGTTTGGTCTCCGATACGTTGTGAGGCGTGGAAATCGAAATTGCGTCAGAAGTGAATCTTTGCCATTAGGCCAGAATTGTGGGTATTGCGGATTGGACCAAGGTATAGGGTTATACCTTCGGATAGGATTGATTGGGTGGGCCAGCCCCCGCTGATCGAGGAGAGTCGGATGACAATTCGGATCGGTTTCGCCACGCTGCTTGCTCTTCTTCTGGTTGCTCCGGTTGCACTGGTTGCTCAGAGTGGATCGCCCGCGCAGCCACCCGTATGGCGACCCGCGCCAGAGACGGTGCCTGACGATTCGTCGGCTGACGCGCCGGAGCCGCAGCCCGCGGCGCCTGCCAGTCCGTCGGGTGACGCGCCACCTGCCACTGCGCCCTTGATCGAGCGCGCCCGGTACGCGACATTCCAGTTCTCGCAGAAGCTTCCCAACTTCATTTGCCAGGAGTACGTGTCGCGGTTTGCGCAGCGTGGTCAGGACAAGAGGCCGCTGGACATCGTTTCGGCAGAAGTGGTTTACCACGATGGAGAGGAAAGCTATCGCAACGTGAAAGTGGGCGGGCGTCCGACGAATAAAGGCATGATGGAAATCGAGGGGTCCCGCTCAACGGGAGAATTTGCCACCGTGCTGACGAATCTTTTTTCTACCAATACGAACGCGCAATTCCGGGCTGGCGGCAGGAGCGTGATCTCCGGTTCGATTGCCCAGGTTTACGACTTCCGGGTGGCACAGAAGAACTCGCACTGGGAGGTAAAGGCCGAAGACCAGAGCACGCGACCGGCGTATTCGGGGCGCATGTGGGTGGATCCGGCAACGGCGCGCGTATTGCGGATTGAGATGGAGGCCGTCGACCTCCCGCCGGATTTTCCGCTGGATAGGATCGAAACCGCGGTGGACTATGCCTACACGACGATTGCCGGGAACTCGTCGCTGCTTCCGGTCCACGCCGAGAGCCTGGGATGCCAGCGGGACAGTCCGGATTGCAGCCACAACATCATCGACTTCCGCAACTATCACCAATTCAAAGTGGACGTGAAGATTAAGTAGTGAACATCCGACAAGGGTGGGCTCTACGCCGGAGGCGCGGAGTCCCGGCGGCGCGACATGGCGCGCAGGTCGATGTCCGGAAGAGGTTTCGATTCTTCCAGTCCCCAGAAATTGCTGACACTGAGAGTGGAGGCGACGCCGATTTGACCTGGGCGATCGTCGGCCTCGGAACCAATCCAGACGACGCGAAAGTTTGCAGTGGCGCGGCCGCGCTGGAGACGAACAACGTTTCCAACTTTGACCGGGACGGTTACTCCTGCCAACTGCGCGCCGTGCAGGGAGAGGGAGAGAGTGTAGGCGACGCACTCTGCGAGGACGCCCTTCTGGTTCACGGTCGAGACGCGCACCGGCAATACTGCGGTGATCCTGTTTTCTTTCCTGGATGAGGACATATTCGCGAGACCAACGCCTTTCCTGCGGACTACGCGTCTTCCGATTCGTCGGTAGAACGATCGGGGGGAAACAGTACTGCCGATAGGGTGCGACGGCAACGTGCCGAAGGTAATGAGAGGCGAACGGGCGCCACAACATCATTTCGACCCCACGATTGAGTAGCGGAGGGCGCGGCCTTGCCGACCCCACCCCCCTCCCCCTTGAATTTTGTTTTCAATAGCTTAGGCTGTGGAAAACTCGCAAAAATTTGAGCCGCAAGGGGTTACAGGCAAAAATTTGAAAACAAACGACTTGTCTCCGGGAAACGAGACCTTTGGCCGGGAAGGCGGTGGGGTCCAGTTTGTGTCGGAGGAAGACAGGATAGGGAATTGGGTCGTGGAAAGATGTGATGGGCGATGCAGGGCGAGGTGATGGGGCGCACCGATCCCACGTTTGGTGGGGATTGACAAGACCTCTGCGTGGTTCTGGCGGTGAAAGTTAAAAGATTCACCACGAAGGACACGGTGGGAATTTTGACGAATGTCGCATCTTTCGCCTTTCTCGCCCTCAATACATGGTTGCGAAAGTTGTTGATTGACGAATCAGCGTCCGCTAGATTCCTGATGCTCATTGGGTGGGGGAAGAATGGCGACTGCCGCTGCGGTTTCGAAACGAACGACATTTTTGCACGAGCGCGGGAACTGGAACGCGCGCGACGACCGCGTTCCTAGTGCGGTGTGGCTGGGGATTTTCTGGGTTGGGATCCTCGCGGGATTCGGCGTTGATTTGCAGCGGTACTTCCACGAGCGTCCGGCGGCGCCGCTGGTAGCGCATGTGCACGCGGTGGTGTTCAGCGTCTGGCTTTTGATCATGACGGCGCAGGTCGCGATGGTGGTGGGCGATCGAGTAGGTTGGCACCGCAAGTTTGGCTGGTTCGCGGCGGCGTGGACGGTGTTGATGGCGGTGCTCGGACCGTGGGCGGCGTTGTCGTCGCTGGCGTTGAACCTGAACACGCCCGGGTTTACGCCGGCGTTCCTCGCGGTGAACATCGTGGATGTCGGTGGGTTCCTGATTTTTATCGGGTGGGGGCTCGCTTCGCGGAAGAACCCGGCTGCGCACAAGCGGCTGATAATGCTGGCCATGGTGGCAATTGCCGATCCGGGGTTTGCGCGGTTTACCGGCAACCTGTGGCACGAACCGAAATCGGCAGTGCCGTGGTTCTTCTTCTATTTCTACGGGAACGTGGTCCTGTTGCTGCTGATGGCGTTGTGGGATTGGCGGCAGGGAAGACTGATGCGGCAGTTTGTGATCGGAGCGGTGGGCCTGACCACGGCGTTGTTGGTTGCGTCGGTGCTGTTTTTCTGGCCGCCGTGGACAGCGACGGCGCGCGGATGGGTGGAGGCTTGGGCGCGGGTCATGGGGTAAGGCTGGGAAATCGGGGAATGTCCCGTCGGTCCCCTCATTTCTTTCCCTCATTTCGAGGAGCGTTGGATGAAAGTTCGGATGGGTTTCGGCGCGTGGCTCGTGCTGCTCCTGATGGCTCCGGTTGCATTGGTAGCGCAGAGGGAAGCGCCCGGGCAGCCAACCCAGCAGGGTACGGACGGCCCGTCTGCGAATGCGGCGGGGCTGCCTGTGGACCCGTTGATCGAGCGGGCCCGGCAGGCAGCGTTGCAGTTTTCGCAGAAGCTACCCAACTTCATTTGCGAGGAGCACATCGCGCGATATATGCAGCGCGGGCAGAAGAAAAAGGCGCTGGATGTCGTGACGGCCGAAGTGATTTACAGCATCGGCGTGGAAAGCTATCGGAACGTAAAAGTCGACGGCCATGCTACGAACCACGGCATCGAGGAGCTGGATGGATACGGTTCGAAAGGAGAATTTGGCTCGACGCTGCGGGGCATTTTTGACAGAAGGACGGACGCGCTCTTCGGGGCTGGGCGCAGGACTGAGCTCTCCGGTTCCGTTGCCGAGGTCTACGACTTCCAGGTACGAAAGAGAAAATCGAGCTGGGAAATAAGGGACGGGTCGCAGGTTGTCTACCCGGCGTATGAAGGCAGGGTGTGGATCGATCCTGACACGGCGCGGGTGTTGCGCATTGAGCGGGAGGCCGTCGATCTGCCTCGGGACTTTGCGATGGACCGGGTCGAAGTTGCGGTGGACTACACCTACACGACGATCGCAGGGAACACGTCTTTGCTTCCCGTTCATGCCGAGGTCCTGTCCTGTGATCGGGGCAATCCGGAGTGCTCGCACAACATCATTGATTTCCGCAACTATCGGGAATTCAGAGTCGAACACACGATTAAGTAGGGGATGACGCGGAATTGGCGATTCCACTCTTCTCGGCGAAATTGGTGATTATTTCGTCTGTCCCCGATTTTCCCGATTTTCCCCCCGATTTTCCCCGGGTTTCCCCCGGGTTTCCCCCTTTCCTTCATCATGGGTTATGTAGAAGCCGTCCGGGAACGGGCAGCGACTGCCCTGCCCAACATCTTGCCCATAATCCGCCGTGCGATCGAGGGGGGCATGAGGGCGTTCGCGATGCGATTTGTCCGACCCGGAAGATGAGTCGCTCGATTGCGTTGGAGCGCGAGGAGGCCTTCTCGCACGCACTGTTCCACTGGCATCCGCTTCATCCGCATCTGCTCCGTCGGCATATTATGGTGATCGAATCCGATTTTGGCTATGACTGCTGTCTCCGTGGGTGCGATGACAAGGACCGTGACATTCACGCCCAACGGGGCGAACTCGACGTGCAAGGCCTGGCCCAGCGTCTGGATAAAGGCCTTGCTCGGACTTTCTGCCGCCATGAATGGCAGCCCGACCATCGCGCCCATCGCGCCGCTCATGAGCAGCCCGCCGCGACCACGTCGGGCCAGCCGCTCGCCAAAGTGGTGAGCGATTTCCAGGTGTGAAAGAGCATTGAGCCGGATTATTTCGAGCATACTGACGCGATCACGTTTCAGGAACTCGCCAGGGCTAGCGGTGCCCGCATTGGAAATTACGAGGCCGATATCGAGGTCATCTGTCGCGGGAATGAGCCTGTCCATGAAGCCTTCCTCGGAGAGATCAGCCAGAACAATGCGGTGCTCAACCCCGTAGGTTTTGCTGAACTCGGCCCCTGCCTCTTGGAGGAGGGGTTCTCGCCGCGCCACGAGCACCACATTGATACCCGACGCGGCAACCTGGCGTGCAAATTCCCTGCCTATACCCGAAGAAGCACCCGTAATGAGCGCCCATGGGCCAAATCGCTTGGAGTCAACTTTGGTTTTCATGTGGGACCATCCTTATGTTGTTTGTTGTGTGCGTCCGTTTGTCACTTGGCAAAGGTTTGTCATCTAGGTCGCTTCGCGCAGCAGACGTCCGGCAGGCCGGAGGGACCACGAAAAGACGACCAGACAGCCAACAACGCAAGGCACAATTACCTTCACTGCTCCATCACCCATGACTGCCCGAGAGATCATCGCGCCGCTGAGGTCGAAGATCATTCCTGCATAGGCCCACTCTTTAACGCGCGGAATGCCTGGAGCCAGGATCGCGAGGGCGCCGAGGACCTTCCAAGCGCCAAGAAATGTGAGGAAATAGAGGGGGTATCCAAGATGGGCCATGTCGTCGGTAAAGTGCGACACCCGTCCGAGCAGCCCGAGACCGGGCACCATGAAGAGCAGGGCCGCTAGTACCGTCGAAGCCCAGTAACCAGACGCTTTAGTCATCATTCCGTGGCTTCCTTCTGAAACTTGAGATTGAATAGCTTATTCGTCGTGAGTTAGTTGGCTGACTAATAACGTACCGTAAAAAAATCTTCCTCCTTGAAAGCTCACAGCGTTTCAAGCCACGCCTTTAGTCGGCCAGCCTCAACCATCACTAGGTTCGAATTCCCTGAAACGTGCGACAGGAGGGATACTCCTTGCAGCGCAGACAATAAATGAAGCGCGAGGCCCGCCGAATCCTTACCTTTCCCGAGAGCTTTGAATTGCTTCTCTATCCAGGCCAAGGTCCCGCCGAGTAGCGGACTCGCCTTCTTCGCGAGCTCACCGCCCTCTCTCTGTAACTCGCTGCAGAGCGTCCCTATTGGGCAACCTCCGCGTGCCAATTGTTCGCGGTTGTTTAGCGTCATTTGCACGAATGCCTGAAGCCGTTCTTTAGGAGAGCCGGACTCCTCCCACTTCTCGCGCTGGGCTTCGAACTGCGAAAAGCGTTGTTGGAGGATGGCCTCGCCGATTTCGTCTTTCGTCTTAAAGTAGTAATACACGTTGCCGAGCGGAACCTGCGATTCCTCGGCAATATCCGCAAGCGTTGTTTTTCGAAAGCCCTGCCGATAGGCGAGTTTCGCCGCCGTCTGGATCAGCCGAGATCTTTTGTCGACATCAGTCTTGGCCACGCGCGGTCTCCAGCAAAGTTAGTTGACTGACCAAATTGTAGTCGCCGCCGGGTTGCGGCGTCAATCCACCCACTCTGGCGATGTGGGGGCTGGTTGAGAAACCGGAGGATTAGGAGCGGAGCAGCTTCCGACACTCCGCGACAGGGTGTGCGTCACCGGTGGAGTTGCAATCGCCGTGGACGGAGATGCAGCGGAGACAACAAAGCCCGCCTTTCGGCGGGCTTCATCGTTAAGCAAAAGCAAGTTAGTCGTTATACAGCAGCACACCTTCAGGTTTCTCTTCCCCTTCCGCAATAGGCCGGTAGAAGAGTTGGTTGTTCTCGAGGTAGACCTCTAAGAACGCGGGGCGCATGCTGATTAGGCCCTGGATTAGCGCTTCCGAGAGCGGGTCTTCGATGTACTTCTGCAAGGCGCGGCGGAGCGGACGGGCACCGTAGGTGCGGTCCGTGACCGTCTTGTCGAGGATCCACTTCCTGGCGTCTTCGGCTACCGTTACCGTGATCGCTTTCTGCACCAGGTTGGCGTTGAGTTGCGCAACCATGAGCTCGACGATCTGGATCAGGTCGCCTTCCGACAGCGGGTTGAAGAGGATGACTTCATCCAGGCGGTTCAGGAACTCGGGGTTGAAGGTTTTCTTCACCTCGGCCTTGACCATGTCTTCTACCTTGCTGTCGATCTGCTCGGTCTGCTCGCTCTGGAAGCCGAGGCCGGTGCGCTTCATCAGGTGGCGCGCGCCGATGTTCGACGTCATGACGATGATCGAGTTCTTGAAGTCGACGGTGTTGCCGAGACCATCGGTCAACTGGCCGTCTTCAAAGACCTGCAACAGGATGTTGAAGACATCCGGATGCGCCTTCTCGATTTCGTCGAGCAGGACGACCGAGTACGGGGAACGCTTGACGCGCTCGGTGAGCTGGCCGCCTTCCTCGTAGCCCACGTATCCCGGAGGCGAACCGATCAGCTTCGAGACCGAGTGCTTTTCCATGTACTCGGACATATCGAAGCGGATCAAGCTCTTCTCGCTGCCGAACATGAACTGGGCAAGAGTGCGCGCGACTTCGGTTTTGCCGACGCCGGTGGGGCCAAGGAACAAGAACGAACCAATGGGACGGTTCGGGCTCTTAAGGCCGGCACGGCTGCGGCGAATGGCGCGGGCGAGGGCAGAGATTGCCTTCTCCTGCGAGATGACGCGCTTGTGCAGCTCTTCTTCGATGCGAAGAAGTTTGGCGGTCTCCTCTTCCTTGATCGACATGATGGGCACGCCGGTCCAGCGGGAGACGACATCTTCGATGTCTTCGCGGCCGACTACGCCGGTAGAGGACTCATCGAGGTGATATTTTTCGCGGAGGCCGCGCAGGTTCTCGCGTTCCTTGCGCTCCTCGTCACTGTAGAAGCGCGCCTTTTCGAACTCGTGGTTCGCAATGGCGTTCTCCATGCGGTGAACGATGAACTTGATGCGCTTCTGCACTTCCGTGATCTCTTCGGGAAGCGAAGTCTGGCGCAGCTTAACGCGGGCACCGGCTTCGTCGATGAGGTCGATGGCCTTATCGGGCAGGAAGCGATCGGGAATGTAGCGGTTGCTGTGATAGACCGCGAAGGTGATGGCGTCGTCGGTATAAGTGACGGCGTGGAACTTCTCGTAGCGGTCCTTGATTCCAGCAAGGACTTTGACGGCAGTCTCTTCGTCGGGCGGATTGACCTTGACGGCCTGGAAGCGGCGCTCGAGGGAACGGTCCTTCTCGATCGACTTCCGGTATTCGCCGGGCGTAGTGGCGCCAATGCACTGGATCTCGCCGCGAGAGAGCGCGGGCTTGAGGATGTTGGCGGCGTCGAGGGAACCCTCGGCGGAGCCGGCACCCACGAGGGTGTGCAGCTCATCGATGAAGATGATGGCGTTCTGGTTCTCCATCAACTCCTTCATGATGGTCTTGAGACGCTCTTCGAACTGTCCGCGATACTTGGTGCCCGCCACGATCAAGCTGAGATCGAGAGCGAGGATGCGCTTGTCCGCCAGGAACGATGGAACTTCGCCGTCAGCAATGCGCTGGGCGAGACCTTCGACGATGGCAGTTTTGCCAACGCCAGGTTCGCCGATGAGCACCGGGTTGTTCTTGGTGCGACGGCAAAGGATCTGGATGACGCGCTCGAGCTCGCTGTCGCGACCGACGAGCGGATCAAGCTGGTTGTCCATGGCGACCTGAGTCAGGTCGCGGGAAAATTCTGCGAGCAGCGAAGATTCACGCTGCTGACGCTGTTGTGGTTGGGCCTTTTCCTGCGAGGTACGTGCCAGTTCCTCGCGGATAGTAGCCAGACGGAGACCGCGCTCATGCAGGATCTCAGCGGCGAAGCACTTCTCTTCGCGCAACAGACCCAGCAGCAGGTGCTCGGTGCCAATGTGCTTATGGGAGAGACGTTCTGCCTCTTCCGCGGCATAGGCGAGCACACGCTTACACTCATTGCTCAGGGGGAGATCAACCGAAGTCGAGACCTTTTCCCGGATGGTGGTGTGGCCTTCAATCTGTTTCCGAATGGATTCCACCGACGAATGCTGGCGGAGGAACCGATTGGTGAGCGCCTTGTCTTCGCGCAGCAGCCCCAGGAGCAGGTGTTCGGTCTCTATGTACGGCGAACCGAACTGACTTGCTTCGTAACGCGCAAAGAAGATGACTCGTCTGGCCTTTTCTGTATACCGTTCAAACATGTAATTCTCCAAAGCCCATCTGCGCCGATCTGACGTCGACTGCAGGAGCTTTCTACCAGCTCACCCCCGATCCGCACCCAATGGTACGGACCACGCGGACATTGGAGCCTGACGTTGTCCGCGCCGCCTCGACGGCCCGATGGCCGCCGCCTCATTAACATTCTGCAAGCAGAATGCCAACTGGTCCTTTCAGCCCGGGCATTTCAATCCCGGGTAAAACTCATCCGGCCTATGCCGGTAACGACTGTGGCTCTACCTCATCCACGACACCAGCCGCCAGCCGGATAACCCGGTCGCAGCGTCGCGCAAACGCGAGGTTGTGGGTGACGATGAGGGAGGTGAGCTGATAGTCGCGATGTAGCCTGGCAATCAAATTAAAAACTGTCTCCGCCGTACGGTTATCGAGGTCGCCGGTTGGCTCGTCTGCCATGAGCACCTTGGGCCTTGTAACCAAAGCCCGAGCAAGAGCAACACGCTGTTGTTCTCCCCCGGATAGTTCGCCGGGCCGATGATGGCCGCGGTCCAACAAGCCGACTTCATTCAACCAATGGCGGGCCTCAGTTTCGGCCTCGCGACGTCCCAAGCCTCTGACCAGCAACGGCATGGCGATGTTCTCAAGCGCCGTAAATTCGGGTAGGAGGTAGTGGAACTGCCACACGAACCCGAGTTCACGATTACGGAACTCCGCTGCCGCGGCCTCAGATAACTTTGCAAGCCTGAGTTCCGCGAAGTATACGTCACCGTCCGAAGGCCTATCAAGGGCACCGAGGATGTGCAAAAGTGAGCTTTTCCCGGAGCCTGAATCGCCGACGATTGCGACCATTTCACCTTTCATCACCTGAAAGGACAAGTTCTCAAAGAGCCTTAAATCTGTACTACCGGAGCGAAAGACCTTGGCCAATCGCTCTGCCCGCAGGATCTGGGCCTGATCTGTTGGATGCAGAAGCTCGCCTCCACGGTGCAGATATCGCAGTGTTTACGCCCTTCCGGCGGTGCTGCGATATGCAGATTAGAACACGGGATGAGGGTTTTCGATGCGGATATGTTTGGGGTACTTCGGTGTACCAAAAGGGGACGTGTTTTTAATTGACAGGGGACAAACAGCGGAGGGGATTAGGCCGCTTTGGTCAGCTCGGAGATTAATGATTCGCGCTTCGCAAGGGCGACGGAATCTACGCTGTTTAGGAGCGTCCGGTAGAGGACGTAGGCGATCAGCGCGAGGATTACGAAGCCGAGGACGGCGATCCAGTCGGAGTGGAAGTAGAAGGCAGCCAAGAAGATAGGCGTGGCGACAGCGATTGTCGCGATTTGGATGCCGAGCATGAAGAGTCCGGTGGCGCTGGAGCCTTTCTGGTTGAGGCGGCTGAAATCGACCTTGCGCGGGAAGTAGAACGACAGCAGGTTGCCGGCGCAGAGGTTAGCGAAGACCGCGAAGGTCATGGCGGCTAGGGTGAGGGCGAACATCGCGGGCGAGGGCGGAGCGAAGAACGACAGGGCGACGGCGAAGAGGAGGAACTGGAGCGAAGCGAGGAGTCCGTGGGCGAGGTTTTTGCCGATCATGATCTCGCGGAAGCGGACCGGAGCGAGGTAAAGAAACTGGATGCCGCCCTGTTCGCCGGAAAAGCTGTTGCAGAAATACGACGAGAGCGAGAGCAGTCCGTAGGCGGCGCCGAGGGGGAGCGTCCAGTGAGAGCGGGTGAATGAGTTGTTGTGGCCGCTGCCGATGGTGCCGAAGATGAGCAGCATGATGAACGGCGAGAGCAGGACGAGCCAGATCTGTTGCGTGCCGGCGAGAGTGCGAACTTCTTTTTCGAAGACGGCGCCGACGGGATCGGGGAGTGCGAGCCATCCGCGATGGCGTTCGATGGGGCGCTTCTCGACTTTTGTTTTCGCCGCGGCTTCGCTGAAATTTTCTCCGCGATATTGGCCGCTCAGACGGAAAGCGAGGATCACGCCGAAGACCGCGATGTATGCGCAGAGGATGGCGAAATAGCCGAGCGAATGGGGCAGGCCACTGGTGAGGCTATTGGCCGCGGCGCCCGGTGGCAGTGATTGCTGCAAGCTCGTCAGGGTTAGATAGAGCGGCGAGTTGAGGTTGTGGGGCGCGACGCGTTCGACGCCACGGATGATGAGCTGGAACCCGACGCCGGAGAAAGCGAGGAGCGCGCCGACAATTTCGCGCGTCTTGCGTTTCGCCATCCAGCGCTCGACGTAGGCGATGATCATGCGCGACAAGATGAGGTTCGAGACGGCGAACGCGGCGAGGACGAGGAGCGTCCACGGAATGAGGAGCGGGTTGGCGAAGGCGACGCCGCAGAAAATCCCGAACAGCCAGAGCGTCGGCACGATCAGCGCGGGATCGAGGGAACCGAAGGCGAGCCAGAGCGCGTAGTACGTCGAGAGAGAAACGGGGAAGCGCAGGAACGAAGTGGTGTCGAAGACGTCGGAGACGCTGATGGCGATGGTAGGGACGAGTTGCCAGTAAAAGAAGGTGATCCAGAAGAAGATCGCGAGCATGCGCGGCTCGTGATGCGATATAGCGTAATACGAGCCGAAGGCATAACCGATGGACGGACCGAAGCCGAACATCAGCATGAGGATGAGCATGAAGATGCCGGAGAAGGCTTCGGCTTTGCCGCGGCGCGAGCGCAGACCGTTGCGGAAGGCGCGCCAGCGCAGCCAGGCGACGGTGGTGAATTGGGCGCGGGAGATCATGCAGGGGCTAAAGCCCCCAATTCTTTCGAGGCTTTTCGGCACGACTGAAGTCGTGCCCTGATACGAGTCTCGTCTACGCTAGCTATGAGAATTGTCGCTATGCGAGCCATGAGAGTTCCGAGACGGAAGATTGCGCGTCGCCGCCTACGATGCTTAGGAAGATTTGTTCGAGCGTGAGTTTCTCGGTGCCGGCGGTTTGGATGCCGGAGCGGAGTTCTTCTAACGAACCCTGCGCGACGAGCGCTCCCTGATGAATGATGGCGACATGCGAGCAGAGGCGCTCGACAATTTCCAGCACGTGCGAGGTTAAAAAGATCGTCGCACCACGCGTGATCATGTGCTGGAGCATGGCTTTGAGGGTGCCTGCCGCGATGGCGTCGACGCCTTCGAAGGGCTCGTCGAGAAAGAGAACGCGTGGGCCGTGGATGACGGCGGCAGCGAGGGCGATCTTTTTCTGCATGCCGTGCGAGTAGTCGGCAACGAGTTTCTTGGGCTCGTCGGCAAGGTGCATGAAGTCGAGAAGCTCGTCGGCTCGTTGGGCGGAGACGTCGCGGCCGAGTCCGTACATGCGTCCGACGAACTCGAGATATTCGCGGCCGGTGAGGCGTCCGAAGAGAGCCATGCCTTCGGGGACAACGCCGATTTGCTGCTTCACTTCGACCGGGTTCGCGGTGAGGTCGTGGCCGAGGATGCGGATCGAGCCCGACGTCGGCGCGAGCAGGCCGGTGAGCATTTTGATGGTTGTAGATTTGCCGGCGCCGTTGGGGCCGAGGAATCCGAAGAATTGTCCGGGGGCAACGGTGAGGTTGATGGCGTTGACCGCGGTGAACGCGCCGAAAGTGCGGGTGAGGGACTGCGTCTCGATCGCGGGAGACATGAAGGCGAGGGTAGCACAGGGGTGTCAGGTTTCGGACGGGAGGAAATCCGAGAGTTGGAGGCCGTCGCGGGAGAGCGACTCGGAATCCAGAACTCGAGCGAAAGGGATGACGCCAAAGTCGCTGAGTTCCTTTGCCATCTGATCGGCATAGCGATGTGCAAAATCTTCTTTTTCTCGTGATGGCCTTTGATGATAGCGATCGTTGAGTTGTTCCCAATCGAGGCCGGAGTCGGCTGGGCGCTCTACCTTTTCCAAGTAATCAACCCAATGTCCGATCTCATGGAGCAGCGTTCGGTGGAGCTGCGTGGTTCTGCAGGATTCAACGGTGTTTTCGAAGATATGCTTGCCGTGCTCGGTTCTGAGACGATGTCCATCCCGCTGGAGCCGTTCGAGTTCTTTCAGATCGTCCGGATCAAGATTCCTCCCAAATTCCCAAGCTCCTGTTGGATGGTGAGCCTCAAGAACGATGGCGGGACCTTGATACAGCAGTGTGCCGTGAGCGTTGACCAGGTCTGCGGCGTAGGCGAGGCGTCCCCAAACGGGCGAGAGAGTCTCCTCTTTCCGACGCGGTTGGCGCAGGACGATCGCGCAAAGTGTTTCCCAATCTGCTGGTGGAACGTGCGACAGCAGATGAACGATGTCATCGATCGTGCAGGCGTGGACATAATCCGCGAGCGTGGGCTGTACAAAGAAGTGGACCGTCTGGCCAGAGACTTCTCGCTTAACCTTCGTGGCCTTTTCGATGCGTTCCCAATAGACGTTGCCGCCGTGATGCGGCCGAGGGATCGTGAGCCGGTTGTTCTGACCGTGCCCGGATTTCGCAGTACCGATATTGCGATTGCGGCGGGTTGGATTGCGCATCACGCGTAGGGTACATGGAATTGCGGCGTTGTAGCTATAGGGGCGTTCGACTCCGTTTCGCTCAGGATGGTCGAACGAAGCGTCACCTTCGTCACCGCTTGCGGGGTTGCGCGCGCTCGGCCTCGAAATAAACATTGCACACCGAGAACACAATTGCGTCGTGGTGCTTGATGAGAACCACGTCCCCCGGAATTTCGGAGCTCTCGCTCACAACGTGTGCCGGAGGATGACCGAATTCAATCTGTTCGGCAGTGGCTGATTTGATCCCAAGCTGCGTGAAGTCCACCTGCGATCCATCAGAAGCCGGCGAAGAATATTCATCATGATATTGGTCGCCTGTGAGCCTCCTCACCGTAATTTTGGGGTGATGGATGGTGTGGTCCTTCCAGCGGAACGAGTCCTCTGTGTACTCGATTTCAGTTCCGATGACCTGCTGCGCTTCTTTTTCTCCCCAACAGGAGATAGTCCTCGTAGGGAGCTCTCGCTTGACGACCCATTTGCCCTGTAATGTCGCTGGCACCTGCTGCGCTGTCAGAAGTGCACCGCTAAGAATGAGGAACGCAAGAGTCCATTTCATCGTGCCTAAATTGTGGGTCAATCAGGCGGGCCTGTAAAGCCGCTATTCGTAGCGCAGGGCTTCGGCGGGGAGCACGCGCGACGCGTTCATCGCGGGGTAGATTGTCGCGATGAAGCTGATCGCGATGGAGACAACGGAGACGACTAGGCCGTCGATGAGGCGGGGGGCGAAGGGGACGTAGTCGATGGCGTAGACCTCGGCGGAGAGGCGGATCCAGTGGTAGTGGCCGGCGGCGATGGCGAGGCCGAAGCCGAGGACCAAACCGATAAGGGTGCCGACCGCGCCGACGAGCACGCCTTGCAGCATGAAGATGCGTCGGATTTGCAGGCGGCGTGCGCCGATGGAGACGAGGACGGCGATGTCTTTCGTCTTCTCCATCACCATCATGATGAGCGAGATGAGGATGTTGAGCGCGGCGACGAACACGATCAGGCCGATGGTGATGAAAGTCACGACTTTTTCAAGGCGGAGCGCGCGGAAGAGCGCCTGGTTCTGTTCCATCCAGTTCTTGGCGCCGAAGCCCTGGCCGGCGACGTCGACGAGTTGGTCGGCGATCTGCGGGGCTTTATAGATGTCATCTACTTTGAATTCCAGGACGGGGACGATGTCACCAAGGCCAAAGAGTTTTTGCGCGTCGTCAAGACGGGTCAGGCCCCAGGAAGAGTCGTAGTCGTAGAAGCCGGACTCGAAGATCCCGACAACCTTGAAGCGCTGGTATTTCGGCACGATGCCGAAGGGGGTCAGTTCGCCTTGCGGGCTGGTGACGAGCACGACCGAGCCGGTGGTTGCGCCGAGGGTGTCGGCCATATCTTTGCCTAGGACGATCGGCGGCAGGGATTGCGTGACTTCGTCGGAGAGCGTCTTGGGCGCGCCTTCGCCGTTCTGCGAGGAATCGAGAGCGTCGGCGGATCCGAATTTCACGTTGTCGAGTAGCGCGCTGACGCGGCGTTCATCGGCGGGAACGATGCCCTTGAGGAGTGCGCCTTGTGCGCGTGCGCCGCGGGAAATCAAGACCTGTTCGTAGATCGCGGGAGCTCCGGCGACGACGTGCGGCTGCTTTTCCAGCTTCGCAAGAAGATCGCGCCAGTTCTTGATGCCGTCGTTTTGCAGACGCATGAGGTTGATGTGCGACATGGAGCCGAGCAGACGCGCCTGGAGATCGGAACGGAAACCGTTATTGATCGCGAGCGCGATGATGAGCGATGCGACGCCGGCGGCCACGCCGATGATGGAGATCCCGGTGATGACGCCGATGACCGCCTGACGGCGCTTGGCGCGGAGATAGCGGGTCGCGATGAAGAGTTCGAATTTCAACAGTTCATTGTAGCGAATAGGGGGATCGTGGTCGCGATAGGGATCCTTCGACTGCGTCGCGCTGCACGCCTTCGCTCAGGATGACAGGAAAACGCGGGGAATAATGGCGGGGACGCGCTGGCGGTAGGCGGTATATTCGGGGCCGAAGCGGTCTTCTAGTTCGCGATCTTCGAGGCGAAGCATGAAGTAGCCCGTCACGATGGCGAATGCGCTGAGCGCAATAAGAGAGACGGTGCCGAAGCAGATGGTCCAGCCGAGGAGTTCGCAGAGGTGGCCGAGATAGATGGGGTGCCTGACGCGCGCGCGAATGCCGGTGGTGACGAGGCGCTGGGCGTGGCGGTCGGGTTCGACCTCGGCGAGGCCGGAGAGTTGGACGTGAGTGAAGCCGCGCGAGGAGAGCACGTAGAGGAGCAGACCGGTGAGGACGAGTAAGCCGCCAGGAATATAGGCGTAGGGCGTGGTGTAGAGCGATTGGTTGCGCCACGGATAGAGAACGGCGATCGCGATGACGATGTACGCGAGCCAGAGGGGGAGGATGAGCTTGAAGGAGTGGCGTCCGCGGGCGCGCCAGTGTTTGGTGAAGGGGTGGAGGGTGAACCAGAAGAGCGGGATCGTCGCGTAGACGGCGCAGGCGATGAGGGCGAGAGTGGCGAGGAGAGAGCGCACGGTTTATTTTACGGTTCGTCGGAGAAAGAGTCGCGGGGACAGGGGTCCTTCGACTCCGTTTCGCTGCGCGAAACTCCGCTCAGGATGACAGAACTCGAAAATTATTTGACAACCCGATCTACTTCTTTGCCGGGGGCAGGTTGCGGACTATTACTTTGGCGCTGGCCATGTTGTCGAACTTGTCGTAGATGCGGACGACTACGATGTGTTCTTCCTGCACGGGAGTGGCTGGCGCGATGAGCAAATCGGGCGCGTTTTTCGTGTTCTTCTTGCGTTTGTTCGTGGCGTCGCGGATTGCCGATTCGGGGACGCCTTCCAGCGGATTCGGCGTCACGATCGGAGCGGCGACGTTGATCGGCACGGTGAAGTCGTAGTTCTCGATGCGGCTGTCGGAGATTTGTCCGACGGGTTCGACGGTTTGCCAGTCGCCGGCGTCCACCGAGTATTCGGCGTGGTCGATGACGGAGAAACTGTCTTCGGCGCGGAAGGTGGTGTGGATATTGTTGCCGTCATAGACGGCGGCAAGGTTTTGCACGACCGGAGCGGTGCCGTCGACTTCGAAGCGCGGGCTTTCTTTCTGAGCGCTCAGCGAATCCTGCGGCGTGTGTGAAGGCGCGTCGGAGGCGACGACGCGGATGGTGTAGCCGCCGTCGGGGAGCAGGCCGCTGTCGAAGGAGAACCACTTGTCGCTGAGATTATCTTGCAGCAATTTCCAGCGCGATTCGCCATCGCCGCGATACCAGAGGCTGTAGACGAGGTCGTCATCGTTGTCGTCGTGGGCCTCCCACCGCACAGCGATAGAGCTACGATCGCGCGTGGCGTTGGGGATGGTCTCAAACTTCACGGGAACATTTTGTTGCGGGCCGACGGCAACGGTGTTGTTGTCGGTACGGGCGACGCTGCCAAACTTCGCGCCCGTTTGCACGTAAACGTTCTCGATCACCGGGGCGACATTTTTCGGAAGATAGAAGAGTGTCACGCTGTCGAGCGACGGACCGGGATTGCCTTCATGCAGCACGGCGCGCCATTGAATGAAGCGCGCGGGCGGCGTATCCACAGCGAGTTCGCGCTGGAGATCGACTTTGCGCCACGGGCTCCAGTTGCGGTCGGGATTGTCGACGTTGCCGCTGCGCGCGAAGAACTCGATGTTGCCGGTGCCGCGGACTTGGGCGCGTCCCCACTTGGAGAAGATGTGCGCGTCATAGACGTCGCTTTCGAAGGTGCCATCGGAACCAGCGGTGGGACCCATGTCGAAAATTTTGCCGAGGTTGCTGGTGGCGACGTGGAGACCACCGTCGGCAGCGCGTGCAATCGCTGTGACCTGGCTGGCGCTGGCCTGGAGCAGGTCGGCGAAGGTGCCGTCGGGAGCGATGGAGTAGAGGCGTCCGCGGTTGCCGCTACCGGCGATGAGGCGGCCGGAGGCATCGAAGGCGAGGGTGTAAACGATGTCGGTGGCCGAGGTCCAGATGCGGCGCGGTGAACCATCACTCGCAATGCGATAGACGTCGGAACCGCCGGTGACGGAGAGCGTTTGTAACGGGATCGAGATGCCCTGCTGGATTCCTGCTGGGGTTTGTACGGGCGTGACGGTGCCGGGCGAAGGTTGTGGGTTCGACGGATTGCTGCCGGCTCGCTTCTCACCCACGCCAGCAGCATATATGTTGCCCTGCTGGTCTACGGCGAGCGCGGTGATTTCTTTTTTCGGCGCTGAGTAAAGAACGAAGCCTTCGCCTTGCGGCGAGATGCGGTAGATCAGGCCGCTGCCATCGCTGCCGGCGATGAGGTTCTGTTTGTTGTCCACGGCGAGGGTGCGGATGTGGGCTTCGTCGGACTTAAAGAAGACGCTGCCCTGGCCGTTGCGGTCCACGCGGAAGATTTCGCCGTTATCGCCGGTAGCGACGTAGAGGCGGCCCTGCGCGTCGAGTGCGAGGTCCCAGATGTACTTGGTTTTCGGTTCGAAAAAAATCGTCGCGGTGTAGTCGGGATCAACCGGGAGGCTGGCTTGCTGGCGATTGCCTCCGGGCTCGTTGGCAGCGGCGTTCTGCGCAGTGTTGACGGTCGGCTGCGCGGCTTGCGTGGCCTGTGCGGGCGTGCCTTTACGCACGATTTTGTAGATGCGGCCGTCAGGCGAAGTCGCGGCAAAGAGGGTGCCGTCATCGGCGAGCGCGAGGGCCTGGACTTGAAGCTCCGTCGGTGCGAAGACGATCGTCGCTTTGCCGGCGTTGATGCGGTAGACGCGCGCGGGGGATCCGGCGGCGGCAAAGATGTTGCCCTGGTTGTCGGAGACGATCGACCAGATGTAGGTCGAGGGCGAGGTAAAGACCGGCTTGAACGTGGGCGCGAGTTCGAGCGAGCCGTCGGACCGGATGGCGACGCCCTTGGCGCTGCCTTTCTCAAATTCGTCGTACTTGGATTGGACCCACGTGCGGGTGCCTTCGGCGAAGGCGAGGGAGGAGAGAAGAAGCAGGAAAACCGCGGTCTTGACCGATCTCATTACTACATCAGCGTACCACCGGTGGGCGCAGTTTGCTCTATAGGGAACGTCCTAACCCGCCTGGGCGGCGCGTTGCTGCGGAAGTGCGAGCTGCACCTCCCACTGGCGGGAGGTGCGCAGCACGAAACGAATGACCATGGTCGTGACGAGGATCAGCAGGCATCCCAGGAAAAGCGCGAGCGGAATGATGTAGTTTCCCAGCGCTTCGTGGGCGGGCGGCGCAGGGGGAAAGAACTGTACTCCCATGGTGAAGCTTTCCGGGCCTCCGATCCACATGCCGGTGTGATTCGGGAAGATGGGCTTGCACAGCGCGACGAGGACGAAGCCTCCGCCGACGCAATAGCCGACGGTCGCGCAGAGGAAAACGACGAAACCGAAGATGCCTTTGGTGGCGAGCCTGGCGACGGTGCGCGCCATGACGACTGGCGAAATGCTAAGGCGAGCGCGACGGAGCAAGAGGTTGTCGCGGTAGGCGGCGGCGACGCGATCGGGTGGCCCGAGGCGGGCGAGGATGGCGTCGAGCGCCGCGCCTGGTTGCGAGAGGGCGTCCTGAATGTGGGAGGAGATCTCCAAGAGGATCTCTTCGCGGGTTTCCGCGGGCAGCGACTTGAGGTAAGAACGCAGGCTTTGCAAATATTCCTGGCTCGTCATTGCGGTAACTCCTTTTTCGAAAGTACGGGGGCGACGAGGCGACTGAGATTGCGGGAGAAATCGACCCACGCTTCCGCCATTTTTTGCAGGCGCTCGCGACCGGCCTTGGTCAGCGCGTAGTACTTGCGCGGATGTCCGGCGTCGGCTTCTACCCACTCCGAGGTGAGGAAGGCGTCTTCCTTCAGCCGGCTGAGAATCGGATAGATGGTGCCTTCGGCGAGCACCAGTTGCGAGCGCTCCTCGAGGGTGCGGATGATCTCCAGACCATAGGCTTTGCTTTGCCAGAGCGTGGCCAGGATGGCCATCTCGAGGGCGCCTTTACGGAGCTGGGCTTCCCATCGGTCTTCTCCGTTGTCTCGCTTTGCAAGATACATTGTATTGCTATGTATATGGCAATGGAATGGAAGTGTCAAGAGGGGAAGCGAAAAGTTTTTGACAGACGCAAAAGTAAAGGCGAGCACGAGAGGCTCGCCTTCGGAAGAACGTAACGCGAACCTACTTCACGTCGATGGTGATGACCTGCGCGCCGGCTACTACATAGTCGACTGGGGTGCTGGCTTCGTTCACGCTGGACTCGGCTACTACGACCATGTCCTGCGTGCCGCGCATGCCTTCCATCACGTTCATTACGCTTACGGGTAACGTGGGCATGACTTTGTCTTGCACCATGGCTTGCGGGTTCGCCTCTAAGAGCGAGACGTAGATGCGGCTGTTCTCGTGTTCTTTATTCAGGATCGCGATGGTGGCGCCGAGGTCGAAGCGGCGGTTGGCGTTGGAGCCGGTGCGGCGCATCTTGTCGAGAGTATCGCCATCCGATACGAGGATGCGAAGCTGGCCCTTCGGGCTGCTGGTCGGGATCTTGATCGGTATTTCGCGAACGACCTGCTCGCCGCGATAGGGGCGAAGGACCGTCTCGATGGTGATCTCGTCGCCTGGACGGACTTCGGTCACGTCGGTTCGCGCGGTTTCGAGGCGTGCCCAGCGGCGGTCTTTTACGAGGTCGAAGTTCAGCTCGACACCTTTGATGTTCGGGGTCTCGTAAGGATTGTCGAAGATGCGGTTGAACTTTTCGCCGAGCGAGATGGCGATGCTATAAGCCGTGGGCTGGCCGCCATCGGTGGGCGCGAACATGTTCTGGAGGTCGAGTTTGGGGAAGCCGGCAACGTCGATGTCGCCCTGCATGCGATAGGTGGTGTCCTCGCCGTATTCATTCATGCCTTGGAGGGCGTTGAAGACGGTGGCCATCATCGCGACAGGCGTGATCTTGGCGTTGTTCAGCACTTCGTAGTGGAACGTTTTGGGCTTCGAGGTGCCGTGGAAGGTCAGCGTGACCGGGATCATCTTGGGCTCGGTGCCGAAGCGGCCGAGGATGCCGGTGTGGCGGTCCTGGACGAAGGCGCCGACCGGTTCGGTGGCGTTGACGATCTTGAAGGCATTGGCCGGCGAAGGCAGGGTTGCGAGGACTTCCGCCTTGGTCATCGGCATATTGACCGAGCCATAGTTGAGGATCGGGTGGCCGCAGGCAAGCAGGCGCTGGGCGTCGACATACGTGACGGTGCAGGTTCCGGCGATGCTCATGTCGCCGCGGACGAACAGGGCGCTGACGGCGGAGCCGGGTACGAGAGGTTCAGGCTGCTTGATGCTGGTGTCCACGGAGCCTGCGCCCATGACCGGCGTAACGCCGGCGGAGGCGAACTGCGGGGCGAACATCTTGATAGCGTTTTCGTCGAAGCCGCTGAAGACCAGCGGAGTGGCGATGGGCTGCATGACGCTGGCGAAGCTGTTAGCAGAGCCGGCAGCGTCAGAGGAGACGCCGGGGCCGCCGGTGCGAGTAGCCTGCATTTCAGGCTTCCGCGAACTGGCTTCGGTATCAGCTGGGGCTTCGTCCATGGCGTTGATTTCGAGCATCTGGCCAATTGGAGTGACGCCAGCGATCGGCTCCTTGGAGAATTCGCCGATGCGATACGCTATCGCGCCCACCAGTTTTCCGTCGATATAGACAGGGCTGCCGCTCATGCCCGCGACTACGCCGGTGTATTCAGGCTTCTTGCCCTGGAGGCGGACGAGGATGACGTCGCTCTTGGGGCCGGTCATGTTGCGAAGGACGCCGAGAACCTGGACATCCATAGGCTCGGGCTTGGTGCCTTCGAACACGGTGTAGGCCACGCCCTTCATGCCGGTCTTGATTTCACTCAAGGGCATGATGGGGACGTTGGGAGCAGGGTTCTGGGCGAATGCGCTGGAGGCAGCCAGCAGGAGGGAAGCGACGAAGCGAACAGCAAATTTCATTCAACCACCTGGACAGCGTTACAAAGTCGCCGCGCCGTCGTCAGGAAACAAGAGCCACTCTGAAAATGGACGATGGCCCACAACGATTGTGAGCAACGATGTAAGGCTTTGTCGAACTGCCCCACAGCAACATCGAGAGTGGACTGAGTGCATCTATACTAGCAAAGAGGCTGGTCTTCAATACCCATGACGTTGCCCTATAAACACCTTAAAAAATGGCTTAGCTCGATCGCACAGGAGGCATGCGCCGCTTCTGCTACGGCAGCGGTGATAGCCGGGTTAGTCCTCCCGCCGCAGGTAGCGCTTGCCCAGTCGCAATCGCAAAGCGGTCAACAGCAGCAGCCAGAAGTTCCGGAAGCCGGTGGCCCTGCGGGCGATACCGGCCCCATGGCGATTCCGAAAAAGACGGAAAAGCCGGTGCCGCCACCGCCGCCGCGGCCGAAGACGCCAAGCTCCGACTCACCGAGCTATTCCATCAGCGTGGACGTGCCGCTGGTGAACATTGACGTCTCGGCGAACACGAAAGACGGTGGGTTCATCCCCGGGCTGAAGAAAGAGAATTTCCGCATCTACGAAGATGGCGTGGAACAGAAGATCACCAACTTCGCGCAGACCGAGGCACCGATCACGGCAGTATTGCTGGTGGAATTCGCGAACGGCAGCTATGCGTTCATGAACGACGCGCTGGTGGCGTCGTATAACTTCGCGGCCAACCTGAAGAAGGACGACTGGGTGGCGGTAACCGAGTTCGATATGAGGACGCACATCCTGGTGGACTTTACCCAGGACAAGCGTCAGATTTACGGCGCCCTCAATACCCTGCGGATTCCGGGCTTCAGCGAAGTGAACGTTTTCGACGCACTCTACGACACGCTGGACCGGTTGGACCGCGTGGAAGGCCGCAAGGAAATCGTCCTGGTAAGTTCGGGACGCGACACGTTCAGCCGCATCAACCTGGACCAGATTTTGAAGAAAGTGAAAGCGACTCCAAATGTGACGATCTTCTCGATCAGCACCGGCGCAGCCTTCTTGATCTGGGCCGAGGCGCACGGGATGGGATCGATGCGAGAACTCGATTACCTGCAGGCTGACAACGAAATGAACGAATACGCCAAGCTTACCGGCGGCCAGCACTACAAACCGCGCTTCGAAGGCGAGTTCCCCGACATCTTTAAGGACATCGCAGCACGGGTGCGAAACCAGTACACCATCTCGTACCACCCGGTGAACCATAAGCAGGACGGTTCCTACCGCAAAGTGAAAGTGGAACTGGTGGCCGGCGACGGCAGCGGTAAGCCGCTCATCGTGAAAAACGAGAAGGGCAAAGAGTTGAAGACAGTGCTGGCGTATCGCGAAGGGTATTCGGCGAAACACCAGGTGGAATAGAGCGGTTGGTTATTTCGAGACGCCCGGCGAGAGCTGGGCGTTTTTGATTTTGGGGAAGAGCAATCGAGAACTGTTATTGTTCTTTCTCAAAATCTGTTGAGAGAGGGACCCGCTTGAAAGCGTCCATCTTCTATCGCATCGCGTCCGTGTTGCTGGTGTTGTTCGCCGTAGGGCACACGCTGGGGTTTCGACAGGTTGATCCGAAGTGGGGCATTGATTCGCTGGTCTCCACCATGCAATCGAGCCATTTCGCAGTGCAGGGATTTACGCGCTCGTACTGGGATTTCTACGTTGGCTTCGGACTATTTGTCTCGGTGTTGCTGCTGTTCGCGGCCGTGGTGGCGTGGCAACTTGGAGGTTTGCGGGGAGAAACCCTGGTGGCCATGCGCGGTGTGGGCTGGGCGCTGGCAGCTTGCTTTGCGGTCAACGGGGTGCTGAGTTGGCGATATTTCTTCGTCGTGCCAGTGGTGTTCTCGGCGGTGATTGCGGTGTGCTTGGTGACGGCGGCGGCGTTGTCGGGCAGGACGTAGCCGGAAGTTGATACCATCGCCGCCATGGATACGATTTCCTGGCTTCTAGAAGGCGATCCGGCGATTCGCTGGCAGGTGATGCGCGACCTGACCGACGCTGCTCCGGCCAAGATAGCAGCAGAACGGGCGCGGGTTCCGCACGAGGGAATTGGCGCGGCGGTGCTGGCGGCACAGGGCTCCGATGGCGCCTGGCATTTACCGGATGAGCCGGACTGGCTGCCGACACTCTTCATGATGCAGTTGCTGCGAGCAACCGGCGCGGATTCGAGCGATCCGGCAGTGGCCTCGGCGGTCGAGCGGTTGCACACGGGGTTTCGCTGGGCAGAGGACTTGGGCGGCAAGCCGTTTGTCGAGGGCGAAACCGAGCCGTGCATCAATGGCGGCGCGTTGGCGGCGGGGTCGTACTTCGGGCGGCCGTCGGAGAGCCTGGCGTCTCGGTTGTTGAGTGAACAACTCGCGGATGGCGGATGGAATTGCGATGCGCCGAAGAGTACGCGGTCGTCGTTTCACTCGACGATCTGCGTGCTGGAGGGATTACGCGAGTTTGAGCTCGCCGTGGGAATTAGGACAGACGTCACGGCGGCAAGGCGGTGTGCGGAAGAGTACCTGCTTCGGCGCGGTCTGTTCAGGCGGCTCACGACCGGCGAAGTCGCAAATCCGGAGTTCCTGGAGTTTGCGTTTCCGCCGCGGTATCACTACGACGTGCTGCGTGGGCTCGACTATTTCCGAGCGGCTGGTGTGGAGCCCGATGGTCGGATGAGCGATGCGATCCGGATTATCGAGAGCAAGCGGCAGAGCGACGGACGCTGGATTCTTGACCAGGCGTATAACGAGGCGATCACGGTTCCAACCGGAGAGAACGTCGGCGAGCCGAGCCGGTGGAATACACTGCGGGCGATGCGGGTGCTGCAGTGGTGGGGAAAGAGCGTGGCGGATCGAGGAAACTAGAACGAGTCCGGCCAACGACGCGAAGCGTGGAACACCCGGATAATTTCAATGCGATTGTCACGTACGCGGTAGGGGACCACGTACGGAGTATTGGCAATCACTAGTTCTCGTGTCCCGTAGACTCTGCCCACGCGTCCCATCGCAGGAAATTGCGCGAGATGGCTCACAGCGGAAGCGATGAGTTCCGCCGTGTTTTCCGCCGCTGTCGGGTTATCGCGAGAAATGTAGTCAACCTCATCGCGAAGGTTGGAGAGGGCCCGACGGAGCCACTTAACCTGCACGGCGTCTGTATTTCTTGAAGACCTGCTCTACTTCTTCGTCGGTTGCGAAGTCTCCTGCATCAGCTTCCTGCAAACCCTTCTGAATTTCTTCGATCTGCCATTCGTTGATCGATAGATAATCTTTCACCGCTTCTGTGAGCAGAAATGTGCGGCTGCGCTGGGTGGCTTCCGCAAGTTTGTCGAGTTTTTTCGTCAACTTCGGATCGAGTCGCAGGGTGATGGGTTGGTTTTCAGGCATAAGAACTGCTCCGAATACAGATGCTATACTTGTAGTCGCAATGATGCACGGAGATTCTCCATTTCGCGCGAATGTAAATTCGCACGGGTTTTTCCTCAGAAATTGTTTACTTAGAAGGGCTTGCCCCTTGATTCCGGAGTAACAGGCTCGCATAATTGACAGTGGCTGGAGCTGAACTCTACCCGATGCATCGTTACCATCGAGCGGACGTGTTGCGCATCCTGCATATCTCGGCCAAGCAACTGATTGGCTGGGAAAAGGCGGGCTTGCTTGCTTCGTCCGAGATGTATTCCTTCTTCGATCTCCTTCAAGTGAAAAAAGTTCGGGACCTGCGGGCGCAAAAAGTGCGCCCGACGGCGATTCGCGAATCACTGCAGGCCATGCAGAAGCAGGTGGCTGGGTTGGAGAATCCGCTGCTGGAGGCGTCGGCGATCACGGTGCGCGGAAGAGTCGCGTTCCGGCATGAAGGCATGTCGATGGATCCCATCGGCGGGCAGTACATGATGGAGTTTGCGCCGGTCGGGCAACTGGTATCGGCCAACGTGCGGCGCATGTATTCGGCGCAGACCGCGAGCGAATTCTTTGCGCGCGGCGTGGCGCTGGAAGAAGATCCGAACAGCCAGGACGAAGCGATCGCGGCCTATATGAAGGTCCTGGAAATTGAGCCGAACCATGCGGCGGCGCACATCAACCTCGGCACGGTGTATTACAACCGCGGCGAATTCGATGATGCCGAGATGCACTACCGCAAGGCCGTCGAAATCGATTCGCGTTACGCGCTGGCATACTTCGATCTCGGCAACGTTCTCGATGAAACCGGACGTTTGGACGAAGCCGTGCGGGCGTATCGGACTGCGATTATTCTTGCGCCCACTTACGCGGACGCGCATTACAACCTGGCGCTTGCCTTTGAGAAGTTGAAGATGCCGCGCAAGGCGCTCAAGCATTGGCGCACCTATACCAAGCTGGACGCCAATGGGCCGTGGGCCATCCACGCGCGCAAACAGATTGCGCGGACGCTGGAGAATGATCGGTTGAAGGTTGTGTATCGCAGCCAGTAGTTAGCTCGCAGGACAATCTCAAAAATCTGTGGTGGGATAGGGGTCCTTCGACTTCGCACGCTTCGCGTGCTTCGCTCAGGATGACAAAAGGCCCCACCCTATCCGCTGCACGGATAAGAATGGGGCACCCTCAGAAGATATTGAGTAGCCGAACTTACTCCGCGGAGGCGGAGGTCGAGCTCTTGTCGGACTTCACTTCGAGTTCGTTGACGACTTGCTTCACGTTCGGAACGGCCTTGGCGAGCTTCGCAGCTTCCATCTTCTGTGTAGACGTCTTGACGCTGCCCTTCAGAACGATGGTGCCGTTCTTCACGTCGGCGCGGATGCTCTGGTCATCGAGGGCCTTGTGGGCCTTGATCGAGGCCTTGAAGTTGTCCTTGATGCCGTCGTCGAGCTTGTCGTCTACGCCTTTGAGCTGGCTGGCATCGGCTTCCTGCGGACGCACGCCGAGTTCGTTGGCGACGGTGTAATCAGGAGCGTTTTCTTTGGCGATCTGTTCGGCGCGGGCTTTGTCGTCGGCGGAGATAACGTCGCCGGTCAGCGTGAGGACGCCCTTGTCGCGGTCCTGCGCGACTTTCACGACGCCGAGATTGCCCTGCGTCATGGCGCTATCAACTTTGTCTTTTACGTCGGCGTGTTCGGTCGCTTTGTTGTTGCATGCGGTGGTCGCGAATACGGCGAGCAGCAACGCGAAGAGAACTGCGAGTGCACTGCGTTTCATGTGTTTCCCTCCTGGGTCTTGCGGCGTCCATGCTGGGCCGCGGCGGCCTTACTACTCGTGGGCCATCTGTTCGGATGGCGGGAGTTCAGGAGCGAGTTGGCTTGAAACGAGAGTCACAGCATCCCCACTCAGTTGCGGAACATAGCAATCGTGCAGAAGGTTGCCTCGGCTAAGCAATCATCGGCGAGCAGAGACATCGATGATCGGCTATCTGTAAGCAATCGTTATGGGTCTGCAAAATTCAACGTACGTTTACCTAGGCAGCAGCGTGTCTCCTTAGACTTTCCGCTGGTCGCTAGACCAAGAGAAAAGCATAGGAGAACCGATCCGTGAGAGATGCATTGCTCCGTTTCTGCGCAATTGTCCTTGCGTGTGGCTCGATTGCCGCGACCCAGGCCCAGGCACAGCCAAACCTTATTGCCCGCGGCACGCTGACCACTTCGCGCGCCGGTTATTACAAAGACTTGTCGGGCTTGAATTACACCCTCGAGAATGGCGTGTCCGCGAACCTGCTGGGCGGTCTGGGGTCGGGATTGACGTATGTTTCCGGCGATACGTTCCTTGCGGTTCCGGACCGCGGTCCCAATGCCGTCAGCTACAACTCCCTGATTGACGACACCGCCTCGTACGTCGAGCGCTTCCACACCATCCAGATGCAGCTTCTGCCGAACCCACATGGGACGCTGCCGTTCCGCGTGGAGCCGAAGCTGAAGGATACAACGCTACTGTTTGCGCTGGCGCCGCTGCACTATGGCGATGGCACCGCCTACGGTGTCCCTTCGGGCGTGCCCCCAATCAATTCACATTTCCGTCATTACTTCTCGGGACGTTCTGACGACTTCAACTCGGCGACTGGTTCCGACGATCAATTCGACGCGCGCCTCGATGCCGAGTCGATCCGCGTTTCCAACGATGGATGGTCGGTGTTCATCTCCGACGAATACGGCCCGTATGTTTACCAGTTCAGCCGCTTGACGGGTGAGCGCATTCGGAGCTTCCAGCTTCCGCCAGAGTTCTATGTAGCGCACAAGAACACTACGACGGCTTCGGAGCAGGCCGCGAACACCAGCGGACGCGTGCCCAACAAAGGCATGGAAGGGCTGGCGATTACGCCAGACGGCAGGAAACTGGTCGGCATTCTGCAGGCAGCGACGATCCAGGATGCCGCGGCGAAGCAGAAGAAGTTGCTGCGGATGGCTGTCATCGATATCGCATCAGGCAAAGTCATTCATGAGTTCGGATATTTGTTGACCGACGGCTCCGGCGTGAGCGATATCATCGCGCTGAACAATCACGAGTTCATCGTGGATGAACGCGATGGCAATGGGCTGGGCGATGGCTCGACAGCCGTAGTGAAGAAGCTCTACAAGATTGACCTCGCTAAGGCGATCGACATCACGGGCATGACATCCGCAGATGCGGCGGCAGCGGCGGCTTCCACGCCGAAGTCGTTGTTCCTGGACATCGTCGGTATTCTCAACGCCAACGGCATTGTCTCCATGCAGATTCCCGCGAAGCTCGAAGGCGTAACCTTTGGATCGGATGTGCGCCAGAAGGGCAAGACGATTCATACCATCTGGGTCGCGAATGATAACGACTTCCTGCAGGACTACGCCGGCATCACCAACAGCAACCCGAACCAGTACTTCGTGTTCGGGTTCACGGATGCCGATCTCGCCGGCTCGGTGTATGTGCCGCAGCACGTAGAACGGTTCCCATGGGAGGGGTAAAACGAACTGGATGTTTCGTAGGAGAGGCGCCTCGCGGCGCCTTTTCCTATTCGTGCTCAGGAACGTTCAGCCTGACCCAGTAGTTTGGATTTGGTGGACGCGCCACGACTTGACGGTCGATTTTCGGCGCTACGCAATCACTGAACTGGTTCTTCGGGTGCGGATTGATGTTGAAGAGAGTGCCATCCTGTTGCACATCGGCGTAGATGTCGAAGGCGCGCAGCTGGTCTGCAACTTGAGTACGGCAGTCATTGAGAATTTTGGAGTACTTGCTATTGAATTCAGCATTTACTGCCTTGGCATAGGCACGTCCAACATCGGTTTTGAGATTGGCGCGGGCCGCAATGGGGTAATCTCCTCCGGGCATGAGGAAGGCGTTGGTCCAGTCCTTTGCGCCGATGAAGTACTTCTTGTGTTGCCAAGTTGCTATGGAGTAGCTGCTGCCGATTTGCGGGAAAAGCGGCGCGGCGTACATCGGGTCCCAGTTCTGGGTGGCGAGCCACGCCATCTGGTTCATCTTCACGAGTGAGGCGTCATACTTCGACTGGATCTTTTCATAGCCGCGCTTCACCCGGACCCATTTCATCTGCTTGAACTCTTGATCATAGGCGCATTGGCAGGTCGCGGCGATTTCGAAGTAAATGCGATCGCCTTCGTCGCCGCCGATGCGATCCGCGATGTCATCGGCGAACTGCTGGAATTGACCGCTCTTGCCGTACCACTTCCGCTGGAGATATCGACCACGTTCGCGATAGTAGGTGTAATAGGTGGGCTCGTAAGCAACGGCCTTATCGAAAACCGCTGCTTCTTCGCTCTGCTTCCATCCCTGTTGCAGCGCCACGCGCAGCATCGCGTAGTACCAGTGCGGATCGTCTCCGCGGAGACGATGGGCTTCTTCGAGGGTGTCGCGGGCCTGTTGGGCGCGCTCAGAAAAGAGGCGAGCGCCAGACTCGGTGACATTGTCGGCCACGTCGTCGCCGCGGGCAAAGAAGCCATAGTTGAGATAGGCATCGGCGAGGGCGACGCGCGCTGTGATGGATTCAGAGTTCTTCTTGGTCCACGTCTGGAGATTGCCGATCAATGCCTGCCAATCGGCATCGGTTGCGTTATCTCCTCCGATTGGCTTGCTGAGACCGCGATAGAGCTCGAGCAGCTTCCACGTGCCACCAGCGAAGCGGGTTTTCCTGGAGCGGGCTTCGTCTGCTATGTGTTCGAGATCGTCGTATTGACCCTTGGCCAGGGCTTCCGCGGCGGCGAGTTGATACCGCTCCATGGCATCGACGTCGGTGTTGGTGTCGGCCGTCCAACTTGCAATGATCGTGCGCGGATCGTCTGGAATGTCGGGAACTGGCGAGGTCTTGCGAGGTTGTCCCGCCGCAATTTCTTGTTGCCGCGCGTAGACCGAGTATCCAATGTAGCCAACGGCGCCAAGGATGAGTACGAGAAGAAGCGCGATAGTAGCTGGTTTACGAGCGTCGCTGGACATAAGGATTGAGACAAGATACAGGGAGACTAGAACGAGCGGAAGAGCGTAGTTGATGTCTCCAAGCTTTAGCGCGGCTTGTATTGATACCAGATGATGTGGTCGCCGTCTTCTTTCTCGTCGGAATAGGCGGTGCTGGAACCACCGATCTGGTGGATGCTTAGGGTCTGGACGTCTGGCAGGCCGTCGTTGGTGAGGAGCAGGCCGCCGGGCTTGAGCATGGATTGGATGTTGGCGAGTGCGAGCGCCTGGTGGAATTCGTCGTAATAAACCAGGATGTTGGTGGCGACGATGAGATCGTATTTCTCGTCTTCGTTCAGCGGGAGTCGCTGCCACACCACATTCTCGTCGCGCGGATGAATGCGCAGCACCGTGGCAGTCGGCACACGGATGGCGCGAATTTCTACCTTGCCCTCCGACGGCGGCACGGTTACGGCCTTCGTCGCCGCAGCGATTTTGGATCCGGCATTCTGCCAGAATTCGCGAGCGCCGGCGGTCCAGTTCTTGTCTCCACGCAGCGGCATTTGAATGTCGTAGGGCTTGCCCTGACTCGCGTTGCGGCGCATCGCAGCCACGTGTTCGTTCACTCGCGGGCTGATGTCGAGCGTGGTCAGTTCGACCTGGTCTGGATTTGAAAGCCCGATGCGGATCAGGGAATCGAGCAACAGGAACGGTTGTGTCGTCTGCTGCGGATAGAAGTCGAAGCCTTCCGCCTTATCGGTAAAGTCAAGTCCGGGGCCGATCACGGCGACGCGGTGGATGCCGTCCCTCGCAAAAAGATGGACGCGGAGGATTTCTTTCAGCGCTTCTTCAAGCGCGTAGTCGGGCATGATCGAGGTATCGAGCGAGATGCCGCGCTGCTGGAAGAGCGTGCTGCGAATGGCGAACTCAACGCCGGTGTCGCCAGCCTCCCGGGCCTGCTGCAATTTTTCCTCGAATTGCGAGAACTCGGAATACACGCGTGAGACCGCGGCGAGCAGATAAGCGTGGAGTTTTTCGCGCGCTGCGGGAGTGTCGACATTCTGTCCGCGCTTTTGCATCAGGCCGCGCATGTAGCGCAGGCGTTCGCCCGCATTTGGCGATGCCATGGCGGCGATCACATCGTTGGCTCGCCGCGAGAGGATGTCGGAAACAACGCTGCGCTGAGCAGGATTGATGCTCATACCGTTTTGCTTCAGGAACTCGGCGGTCAATCGCGGCTCTTTCGTGAACGAGGTTCCGTAGAGCAACAGATTTACCAGCGAGTCTTCGTCGCCTTGGAGCAGGCGCTCGCGGGTGGAGCGGTCCTGCTCGCTAACGTAGGCGGGCCACTTCGCCTGCACCTGCGCCGGCGTGAGGCCGCGGAGGTCAGCGGGTGGGTCGTCGGAAAAATCGTTGAGGACAGGCTTCGCTTCGGAGTAAGTGATGTCGTGCGCAGGCTTAAGCTGTCCCAATCCGAGGGCCGCCGAAAGCAATAGGAACGCGATGATGCGTCGCGAAGACATTCAGGAAATATTAAGGCATTCCCTCAAAGCGTGAGCCGCATTTCATTGGTTGGCCCGAATCCGAGGGATTCATAGAGCGGACGCCCTTCATCGCTGGCGTGCAGGCCGACGGAAGGGAAGCCCTGCGCTTTGCACCAGTCAATCATCGCGACCATCAGCGCACGGGCTATGCCCCGGCGGCGATATTCGGGTTCGACGAACATGTTGAGGATCATCGCGCGCTTAGCCAGCGTGGAGCCGGGGTTGCCAGGCCATTCGCTGATAACAACACCGCCGCCGCCCACGATTTTGCCGTCGGCTTCGGCGAGCCAACCGACATAGCCACCGCTGGGAAGTGCGGCGGTGAAGTATACGCGCGCGGCATCATTCACGGCTTCGAGAACCGACGCCGGACGGCCCATGTCGCGCCACATGGCGTAGCGGTGGTAAACAAGCGTTTCGAGATCGGCGAGGGTGGCTTCGCGGAACGTGAACGACATGCAACTAGGTTATAACTCTCGTGCCATGTTTTTCCTGAAAAGTCAGCACCTGGGGTGGCGGCATTGGCACCAGGAAGATCTGCCACTGGCGCAGCAGTTGTGGGGCGACGCGCGAGTCACGAAGTTTATCGCCGGGGGGATGACAGCCGAGCAGGTCGCCGAGCGCTTGCGACGAGAAATCGCCCAGCAAGAAGAGTTCACCGTGCAATATTGGCCGATCTTCTGGCTGGAGAGCGGCGAGTTCGTGGGATGCTGTGGGCTGCGTCCTTATGAAAATATCTATGAGTTGGGATTTCATCTGCGGCCGGAGTTTTGGGGCAAGGGCCTGGCGGAAGAGGCGGGACGGGCGGTGATCCAGTATGCGTTCAATGTGATGCAGGTGAAGGAGTTGTTCGCAGGACATCATCCGGACAACCGGCCGTCGTGGCGGGTGCTGGAGAAACTGGGATTTATATACGTGGGTGATGAGATCTATCCGCCGACGGGGCTGATGAATCCGGGGTACAGGCTAAGGAACAACGTACTGTAAATCTGCGTATCATGTGACGTGCGTCACAGCCTGTTCGTGATGCGAAGCAGAGAATGAACCACGATGCAGTTCCGTAGAGCCATCTCGAGCGTTGTGCTGGTTGCGTTGCTGATGTGGTCGGTGAGCGCGATGTGCGCGCCGATGACCATGTTGCACGCGCCGAGCTGCGACAAGATGGCCTATCGCACGGTGATGATGCCGCACCCGCATGTGGCGGGGATGGCATCGCACAAATGCTGTCCGCCGAAAGAAATCCTGGTCATCGTTTGCTACCGGATGCACGGCGACAGCGACTGCGACACCATGGACGGCTGCATGATGATGCACGCCGACCAGGCGATCAGCGGAACCACCAAATATCTTGATGATGGGCAGGCACGCGCCTTCGCGACCGCCCATGCGATCAACCTCCTGAATGAAGAAAATGCTCATTCCGGCGTGATATGGGAACGCGCTGGGTTGCGCTACCAGAAACCTGTCTTCGAAGCCAAAGCCGACCTGCGCGTTTAGACCTCTTCCATAGCCTTCGCCTGAAGGCACGATCCGCACATTTCCTACGCTGCATGTACATGGCAGCGGTGTTTCCCCGCGGTATCAGACACTGGAAAGAGGATTTTATGAAACCGAAGTATGCGATTTTCGTGATGTTCGTCGTGATGTTGTTCGCGATCGGCATGGTGGCACAGTCCGCGGCGCCAGCGGCATCCACAGATAGCAAAGCGTGTTCGTGTTGCAGCCATGATGGCGCGAAAGCAGACGCCAAGAGCTGTTCGAAAGACGGCGGCTGCTGCACGGATGGCAAATGCTGCGATATGAAAGACGGCAAAATGAGCTGCAACAAGGACTGCTGCAAAGGCATGAAGGACATGGCTAAGGGCAAGTCGTGCTGCAAAGACGGCAAATGCGAGATGGCCAAGGCCGGCAAGGCCTGCTGCGGCGATCATTGCAAGATGGACAAAGCCAGCTAGTTTTCGGAACCTCCTGAGTTGCGCCCCGGCTTCGGTCGGGGCGTTTTTATTGGGGACGGAACGCAAAAAAGCCTCGGGTGTGTCCCGAGGCTTGAAGCGAATTGCATACTGATTTCTTGTCTTGAAGAGCTAACTGCTTAAATGTCCCGGAGCCCAAAATCTGTATTGCTGTAGAGCCCAACTACGTACTGAGAAATCTTCGAAAGGATACTGTCGTGGCCCAACTGCATCGTACGAGAACAGACTAAGTCGATCGTGTGCGGAGAGGAATAGCTCGGAAGGCGATTTACGTCACACAAGGGTGGGAGAACCACGACTACACCCTCAAAGCGCCAGCGCAAACGGCAGGCCGAAGCCTGCCGCGCTCCGCTTCCGAACCTTCTATTGCTTTGCAACCTTCGGTGCTCCCACGAAACGAGGCGTAACCCTAAACTTCTGTTTCGTCTCGGAGGGCACGCCTGACGCACTGGCGCCTCCGGCCGTGGTCATTATGCCGGAAACGACAAACGAGATTGCCTGGCTGGTTCCTGTGCGAAACGGCGCTGTTGCAAACGTCGTACTCTGGGACAGGAAAGCCTCCAAATAAAAGATGTAGGTGGAGCCGGCGTGCAGCATCCCGGCCGGCACAGTCACGCTGTTTCCATTGGTATAAAACGACGCGATCGCGTTGAACTTGCTTGTGTCGTAGACGTACAAAGCGTACGACGTTGGAGTGCCCGTCGACGGAGTGGACCACGAGATTTGTGGGCTCAACGAAATGTTGGTCTGGTCGCTCAGGAAATCTTTGCCATCCACGGTTACGGAGCGCGGCAAACTTATAACCGGAACGATCGGAGTGGCAGAGGTCGGCACTGCGTTGGTGAAGATTGCGCCGCCGACGACAAATTCAAAATTGCTCGAACCGACATTAATGATGCGGAGGCCGTAGTCGAGAAACTGGGTGTAGGGAACGCCGGTCTTGGAAATCATGGCATAGCTAAAACTGCCCAGGTCTGTGTCCGTGGTGACGTTTCGCAGGTCTGGACCATAGGCAATGTCGATACCGCCCGCGGGGCCTTCCGTTCCGGGATAGCGTGCGTCGTAGAAGTCGAACTCTTTTAGAAGAGGGGTAACCCCAGGCAGACCCGCATACAGCGCGTCCCACTGCGTGATCTTGATCACCGGATTGGCGGTGCTGGTTCCGCTGAGCGCAGCGGTATTGGTGGTCAGGTTCGTTGTTCCGCCATCAGTCTGCGTAATACTGTCGTATTCGGCAGCATCAACGGCTACGCCGAGGCCAGTGGACGTTGGCGAGTAATGAACAAAGAAGCCGCGATCTCCCTTGGCACTATCGATGAGGCCGCCCGACTGCGGGAACGTTGACACAAGATGTTGCGTGAAAGAAGTCGGCAGGCCGTTTCCAAAAGCACCTGCATCTGGACTTGCCCACGCGAGAGAGTCTTCGCTCTTAGGGGCAACGGCGAGATCGAAGCTTGTCGTGATGGTCTGGCCGAGCTTCTCCTGCACAACATCCGGTCGTTGGCCGAGCAGCATGCCGAGGTCGACATCACTGGCGTTGGTCCAGATGTAATTGTCCTGGAGAGTACCGACCTCCGGCTGCTGCACATGCAGCCAGAAGCTGCCGGTGCCGATGTTGCCCACACTGAAGGTGCCGTCATCCTTGCCCGATCCTCTCACCGTGTTGTAGCCACCCTTGCCATCGGGAACGAGGGCTTCGACGACAGAACCGCTGAGGTCCTGGTTGTAATTTTTCAAGCCACTGCCCGTGACGGCGTGATCAACGGCGGTACCGTCAATATTGCCATTTGGCGTGACGCTGAAGAACTGCGTGGCGGTTCCGTTATTGCTGGTGGTAGCAGTGATTGTGAATGAGTTCGAGATACGCGATTCGGCGTGGGTAGGCGTCCACTTCAAGGTGGCGCCATCGAAGGTGGCGCCGCTCGGGACAGTGGTTGCCGCGTAGGTCACCGTGCTGCCGTCCGACGTCGTCGTGGTGACGTCGTAGGTATACAGAACGCCTTCGCGCGCGATGGTCGGAGCCGTGCTGGTGAAGACTGGCGCGACTCCGGTAGTTGCTGTCGTGCTGGAACTACTGCCGCCGCAGGCGCTCAAGAAAAGAGCAGCCGGAATGAGAGCAATCAATAAAAGGGAACGGAGAACTTGGTTACGTACGGCAGGCCCAAACACAGACGCGGGATACGGCATGATGTCCTTTCGGCGGACGAATAGGAGAGTTGATGGAAAGACTGATGATAAAGGGGATGGTGAGCATAGTTCAATTGCCCAGAAGTCGAAAGCAGCGAGATTTTCGGAAAAAGAAACGGCAGGCTCCAGGCCTGCCGTCGGAAGAAACGGGAATGCGTAACTACTTGGAGGTCTTCGCCTTGACGCGTGCGCTGAGGCGCGCCTTATAGCGGCTGGCAGTGTTCTTGTGGAGCACGCCCTTTTGGACGGCCTTGTCGAGCAGGGACACGGTGCCGCTGAACTCGGTCTTAACCTGTGCGGCATCGCCGCCGGCGATGGCGGTGCGCAGCGCGCGAAGCTGGGTGCGCATGCGGGAGGTATTGGCGCGATTGCGCGCGGTGCGGGTTTCAGTCTGACGTGCGCGCTTGAGCGCCGAATAATGATTTGCCATTGAGTTGCAGGTGTCCTCTACCAAGAATCTCGACAGTTTGCCGAAAGAGTATTTTACGGGATTTTGGGCGGAAGGGCAAACAGGAGTGCGCTATCATTGCGCGCTCGGAATGGAATTCGGGGTGGGCGAATGATCGAAAAAGTTAGAGAGTGGTTGGAGAATCAAGGATTCCCGCTCGAAATGCGCGCGGCCGCAGTCTTTCGAAGTGAGGGTTTTGATGTTCGCCAATCGAGCCACTATACAGATCCGGAGACTGGCAAAGCGCGAGAAATTGATGTGCTCGCGATTGACCCCGATCCTGTCGGGGTTGTCGGTATAGCGTTTGTGGTTGAGTGCAAGTCAACTAAGAAACCTTGGATATTGCTTTCATCAGAACACGTTCTCGACGGATACAGCCGCAGTATGGCGTTCGCCCGGACGTCGCAACAAGGACACGAGGCGTTGGTTCGGAAAATCGATGTCCTCGTCGAGAAGGTACCTTGGCTTACGAAATCTGGCTTATTAGGTTACGCACTGAAGCAAGCTCTGAGCGAAACTGACACGGCTTATGCAGCATCGATTGGCCTCGCCAAGGCCACAGCTGATTGGGTTTCTGGCCGTTCGGGCAGGAATTACGTTGTAGGATTCGCATTTCCCGTGCTTGTCGTGGATTCACCGATATGTGTCTGTTATCTAGATGAGCACGACAATCTTCGTTTGGAGCAAACGCGTCGCGGGGAATTCCTATTCAGCACGGATCCTCCGAAGAATTTCGGGACCTGCATACGAGTCGTTCACATAGATGAGTTGCCGGCGTTCGCAAAGGAAGCAAGACGTGTCGCTCAGACGCTCCGCTCGGAATTGAAAGATCTTGAAGACCGCATTATGGGAGAGATTTCCGGACCTAAGCGAACTCAGAGGAGATCGAGTTGGGTCTGACGGTGCGGTTCTTGCTGGCTAATGTCGCGCAGACGGGATATCCGGTACGTGCGCAACTGCCGCGATTTGCGCCCGACTTCCCGCCGCCTTCCTCGCGATCAGCAGGAATCCGCGTGCCGCGGCGTCGCGGTGTACTTCATCAAGTTGACGCTGCGCAGAGGCGCCGTCCCCCTGTAGTTCGGCTAAGCGTAACCGGGCTTCGAGTTCATACCGAACGACACCGGCGGCGTGTGCGCGGGATTGCAACGCTTGCAGCGTGTGCACGGCGGCGGGCTTCTGTCCGGCGGCAGCTTGCGATTCTGCCAGCGCGAGTTGCGAGCCGAAGTTAGTGATCAGGTCCCCGGTTTGTTTCGAGATCGTGAGTGAACGTTGGGCGTTGGTTAGCGCTTCGCCGGATTTGCCTTGCTGCGCTAATCCGCGCGCGAGGACCGCGTAGCTGTAGGTCGAACTGGCGGGGGCATGCTGCTTGTCGAAGTATTTCGTCGTCTCGCCTGCGAGCGAAACCGAGACATCGTTCTGGCCCTGTTCAAGGGCGATCTCCGCGAGTTGCGCGCGGCTCAGCTGGATGTTGCTCTCATCTTTCTGTTCCTGGCGCGCCGCCAATGCCTGGTTGGCGGTGGTCTGCGCCTCGGCCAGTTTGTCCTGCAATATAAGGATGTTGGCGATGCCGGAGAGACTGTATCCATAGCCGCGCTTGTAACCGATCTGCTGTTTAAGCGCGTAGGAATGGTCGTAGCTGTCCTTGGCGGCGGCGAGATCGCCTTTCGCGAGGTACACCTCGGCAAGATTGCCGAGGGTAATTGATTCGCCCATGCGGTTGCCGAGCTTCTGGAAGATTTGCAGCGCCTCCTGCTTCATGCGCAGGGCTGCGTCGAGGTCTCCGGTGCTGAGCAGGATGTTGCTGAGATCGTCGAGATCGGAGGCGACGCCGCGTTCATCGTTGATCTCACGCTGAATGCGCAGGGCCTCTTCCATATAGGTGCGCGCCTGTTGAGTCAGTCCCTGGTCCTGGTAGACGACGCCGAGATTGTGGGCGCAGGAGGCGGTGTCCCACAGCGCCCCAAGTTTGCGGAACTCGCGAAGTGCGGCCTCGTAATCGCGTACGGCTCCCGGCAGATCACCCTGGTCGTATTCCAGATGACCCATGGTGTGTTGCATGGTGGCCATTTCGCGTTCGTTGCCACTGGCCTTGGCTAGTTCCACGCTGCTCTTGGCGGCGGCCATCGCTTTATCGAAATCGCCGAGGCGATCGTAATCCCAGATCTGCTTGGCGCGGGCCTCCAACACGACTTGCGTGCGTCCCTCGGATTCAGCCTTAACCGCGGCGACGGAGGCCGCCTGCAGGCTCCGCTGGAAGTCGCTGAGCGTCTCGGCAGCCGACGCCTCGGCGAGATCTATGCGCGGGTCATGGCTGGCCGTCCCGGGAATCTGCCGCATCGTCGCGATGGTCAGGAGCGCGTCTTTCGGCAACCCACCCTTGTTCTGCACCCGCGCGAGAACCAGCGCGTAATCAATGTTATCGGGATAGAGGTCGCGCAGCTTGCGATAAATCTCAATTGCCTTGGGATAGTCGTGGGCCAATGCGCGGTAGCGGCCTTCGATGGAGAGCTTGGTCTCGCGCGAAAGGTCCTGCGAGAGATTGAACGCGAGTTGGACTTCCTGGCTGGCGCGCGAGTCATAACCGAGCATCGTCCAGGCCTCGGCGAGCGCAGCGTGCGAAAGTGCGTGCTCTGGCTCGATGGCGATGGCTTTCGTCAACAAATCGCGGGCTTGGACGGCGTTGCCATCGCGCAATTGCGCGACACCCTCGGAGTAGAGGCGTGCGGCCTCAACGTTCTTCGGCAGAGAGGCGCGAATCTGGGCGTCGTGATCGCCGTTGGCGCGGTCAATGCCAAGCCGGTCGCGCAGACGCTGACCGGTATGCGAAACCAACGCAAATAGCTCGGACTGGTTGCCGGTATCGGATTCTTCCAGAAGCGTTTCACCGGCGCGGGCGTCCTGAAGGCGCACATCCAGTCGGATTTGTGGACCGGCCGGCGAATCCACCACGGTATACGCGCCAATTACGACGTAATCCGACCCCAATCTCGACCGCAGCTTGGTAAGTGACGCCTTTTCCAGCGTATCTTCGCGGTCCCACGCCACTTCCTTGCGAGCGCGCGCGACTTGCTCGCCGGAAACCATGCGCAACTGCTCGCCAGCGCCGAGTTCGGTGCAAAGCATCTGGGCGATGGCGGTGGAAAGCCACGCAGTATCTCGTCGGCCGGTCAAATCATGGAAGCCAAGAACAGCCACCGCCGGACGCATGCGGATCGGCGCAGCGCTTACCACCGAGTCTGATCCGGAGCGGGAGCGGTAGTACCACCCGCCGGCGAGGAACGAGATCGCCAGCCCCAGCGCGACGGTGCTCCAGAAAACCGGATGATGCGGCTGGGTAATGGTGATTTGCGAGCGCTCCCGGGAGGCGATGACCACATCCTCAGTTTGCGACTCAGGTTCGGGCGTGGCCACCGGCGACAGAACCGACACTGGGGCGATAAACCTATATCCCCGCCGGGGAACGGTTTCGACAAAGCGCGGGTTGAGGGCGCTGTCTCCCAGGGCGGTGCGCAACTTCTTTATAGCTGTATTCAAACCATCGTCGAACTCGACGAACGTATCCGACGACCAAAGCCGCTGGCGGATCTCCTCCCGGCTGACGATTTCCCCGGGACGCTCCAGGAGAAGACCCAGCACCTCGAAAGGTTGGTCCTGCAGACGCACGGAGGCGCCTCCCTTGGTCAGGGAACGGGCGTTGAGGTCAGCTTTGAAGAGGCCAAAGGCGACGACTTTGGCTTCATTGGAGGGAAGTTCCATAACCCGCCATCCTCGACAGGTAGCCGGGGATTTTAGCACGGAATTCAGACGGCTCTCTAACTCCAATTGCAGCAGCAGCTTACAAAGTCAGCTGCAGATCTGTTGCAGGTCTCACCCGATTAGGCCATCTTCTGCGGCAATGTTGAACGGCTTCAGCAGCGAGCGATGGCGATTCGGCAAAAAAATGCGAATCACGATCCAAACGGACCGGGTACTGGTCATGACGCACTCGAAGGGGACCCGGGTGTGGACGGAACGAACCGAAGCGGAAACGGAAGTTGTGAAGCTTATCGAACCGTCGCACTCGATCGGGGGCGTGTCTGGGGCAGCCGGAACCGTGCCGTTGAAGTCAGCGGGTTGGCGGGCACTGATTGGGGAATCAGTGCGCCGCTTCCTCCGTACTGGATTTGTTGGTTAAACCTTCAGGAGGTCCGCCATGTGTGGATGGCAAAGAATCCTTCGTATCGTGGGTCTAGGACTGGCCTTACCAAGCGGACTTGCGTGGGCGCAACTTGTGGACAACACCCAGGCGACCAGCACCGCTAAGGCCGGCATTAATAAGTCTCTCTCGCTAGAAGTTGGCGCGGGACGCGGCGACTGGAATACGCCAGACTCGTCGGTCTTCATCATCAATCGCGATCCGTTCCGGTCGGTCCGGCGCGGACGTCAGCTCTTCCAGCGCAAATTCACCCGGTTGGAGGGTACCGGCCCGAACGACAGCGACGGTGTCGGCGATATCGGCCTCAATAACGCTATCGGCGCAGGACTCTCTGACAGTTGCGCGCTCTGCCATGGACGCCCGCGCGGCTCTGCCGGCGTAGGCGGCAACGTCAACACCCGTCCCGACAGCCGCGACGCTCCACACCTCTTTGGCCTCGGCCTCCGCGAGATGCTCGGCGACGAGATCACCGGCGACCTGCGGATGATCCGCACCGTGGCCCAACTCCAGGCCGAGACCTACCATCGCCCGATCACCAAGGCGCTGGTGAGCAAAGGCATCAGCTTCGGATCCATCACTGCGAATCCCAACGGCTCGTTCGATACGTCGAAGGTATCCGGTGTTGACCCGGACCTGCGCGTGAAGCCATTCTCCGCCGAAGGCAGCGATTTCTCGATGCGTGCCTTCATTGTCGGTGCGTTCCGGAAAGAAATGGGGATGCTCGATGCCTACGATCCGGACGTAGCGGCGGCCAGCGCAGGCGCCCGGGTGGTGACGCCCTCCGGCATGGTGCTCGATGGCATGAAGGACACCATCACTCCGCCTCCGTCGCCCGATGCCGCACACGGAAACGTAGACCCGGCGCTGGTCGACCACCTCGAGTTCTATCTTCTCAACTACTTCAAGCCTGGACACGGCGAGCAAACGTCGCAAGTCCGCGAGGGACGGCGCATCTTTAACGACATCGGCTGCGCCCAGTGTCACGTCGCCAACCTGACCATCAATCACGACCGTCGCGTCGCGGACCTGGAGACGGTGTACGACCCCACCCGCGGCAACTTTAACAGCTTGTTCGCGACCGCAACGCCGCTGATCAAAGTCACCGACGACGGTTCCGGCCAGCCAACGTTGAAGCAGCCCGCGGGCGGATCGTTCGTGGTGAAGGACCTCTTCACCGACTTTAAGCGCCACGATCTCGGCCCGATGTTCTACGAACGCAACTGGGACGGCACGATGCAGAAGACGTTCATGACGCGTCCGCTGTGGGGCGTGGGAAGCACTGCGCCGTACGGACACGATGGGCGCAGCATAACCCTGGACGACGTGATCCTGCGGCATGGTGGGGAGTCGCAACACTCGCGAAACGCGTACGCCCGCCTGCGCCGCGAAGACTCCCAGGCGATCCAGGCCTTCCTGAACTCGCTGGTGCTCTTCCCGCCGGACGATACCGCCTCAACCCTCGATCCTGGCGATCGCACCAACCCGAACTTCCCGCAAGTTGGCCACGGCAGCATTAAGCTGACGGTGCTGTTCAACGATCCGGGAGATCCAGAATAGGTTTCTCTCTAGGGGTAGAGAGTGTGGGCGCGACGGGGATCGCGCCCATTTTTATTGCCCGACAATCGGAGGTGGTGATGGCTTCCAAATGAGTAAGAAAACGCAACCGATCACGAAAAGGGCGGCCGTGAACCACCGAGGTGCGCAGCCGATCCGAGCCACGAAACCGCCGAGAACGATTGAGAGCGAGCCGGAAAAACCTAAGACCTGGGCAAGCCACCACTTCTCGCGGGCGTTTTCAGGAGTGACCGCTGACAAGGCGGCGCGAAGGGCCCAACGACGCGTGTAGTAGGTTGCAGTCACCGAGTACACCGCCCACCCGAGCCCACACCAAGCTAAAACACTGAAGCCCGATTGCGACTCGCCTGAGACCGATTCCGCGATCCAGATCAGGAACCCTGCTGAGAATAAGGAAGAGCTCCAAAGTAGTCGCGCGTAAGTCGGTGAATGTGAAAGCATCGGATGGGTGGGGATTGTAGATCAACTGGAGTTCAGGATCGAGCGCGGCGTCGCGTGAACGGCACGGGCGTTACATTGCGCTCACTAAGAATGGAACTGGCATAACGAATGTAGAGTTCGAGTATCAGCAGCCAAGTCATAAAGCCGGTCAAGACGATCACCCATATCGCGAATGCGACGTGCCAGCCGATTTTTCCAGTAAGGTCCTCGAACGCATTTAACGCGATCATGAACGTGACCGTTATCACGAAGAAGACCTGGACCATCTTCTTGAACTTGAGAACGAACTGCTCGACTTTGGGTGGTTCTGGTTCCGGCGGCGCATCAATTGCGCGATGGTCGGAAAATGTGGATGGGTAATAGTTCAAGTAGAGGTAACCCAGAACCTCCCCTACGCAAGTCGCGACCAGCATCCAGATCCATGGCATCAATACCTCTCGCGCATGGCCGGTGTAGATCCCAACTGCAATTCCGTAAAGCGCACGAAAGATCCACACGCACACGAGTATGAGTGAGCCAAAACTCACGACACGCTCGATGCGCTGGCGGAAGCTCATAACTGCAACGAAGTCTAGACCCGAGCGCCTGAACCGACAAGAAATTCCGATATTTCACCATCGTGTGATTCTCGTGGCCACGGCTTGCACAGGCCGGTGAGGTACGCTAGGAAAGCTTCAGACCCAAGCCGTGACCGATTCCCTCAGCGCAGACATCAACTCGGCCCTCAAGCACTACTTCGGCTACGACCGCTTCCGCCCGCTGCAGGAACGGATCATCCGCAGCATCGTCGCCAATAAAGACGTCTGCGTCATTATGCCGACGGGCGGCGGAAAGTCGCTCTGCTACCAGCTTCCGGCGGCGATCTCGCAAAAGACTACGGTCGTCATCTCCCCGCTCATCGCGCTTATGAACGATCAGGTCGTCCAACTCACGCAGATGGGCATTCCCGCCGCGTTGTTGAACAGCAGCTTGCCGTATGACGAACAGAAGAAGGTGATGCGCGCCGCCCGCGAGGGCAAGTACCGCTTGTTGTATCTCTCGCCCGAGCGCCTGGTGCGCGAAGACACTGTCGGATGGCTGCGCACCGTGCCGCTCGGCGTGTTTGCTATCGACGAGGCGCACTGCATCTCCGAGTGGGGACACGAGTTTCGACCCGAGTATCGGCAACTCAAGCTACTGCGCAACAGTTTTCCCGACGTCCCCATCGCGGCCTTCACCGCCAGCGCCACGCAGCGCGTGCGTCACGACATCGTCCATCAACTTGCGCTGCGCGAGCCCGACAAATACATCGCCAGCTTCCATCGCCCCAACCTGCGCTACATCATTCGCCAGACCGACCCCTACGGCCAGCGCGACATGCTGCTCCGCGCGCTGCGCAGCTACGCCGGCCACAACGTCATCGTCTATGCGCCGACGATCAAAATGGTGGAAGAGGTCGCCGACTTTCTAATCGACAAGAAGATCCCCGCCGTCCCCTACCACGGACAGATGGATTCGGCGCTGCGCACCAGGAACCAGGAGAAGTGGATGACCGACGAGGTGCGCGTGCTCGTCGGAACCATTGCGTTCGGCTTGGGAATCAACAAGCCTGCGGTGCGCGCGGTCATTCACCTGGCAGTTCCGAAGTCGCTGGAGAACTATTACCAGGAAGCGGGCCGCGCCGGACGCGACGGCCTCCCCGCCGATTGCGTGATGCTCTGGCAGCCCAAAGACCTCGGCTTGCTCGTGTACTTCATCCAGCAAATGCAGGACACCAGCGAGAAGAAGCGAGCCTGGGAGCGCTACCAGGTCATCAGCGAATTCGTGAAGTCGGACGAGTGCCGCCACAAGCAGATCTGCGAACACTTCGGCGAGAAAAAGAGTTTCGACGACTGCGTGGCATGCGACATCTGCGGCGCAACCGTCGGCTGGATGACCGCTCCGGTCCCCGAGCCCATGCCCGGCGATCCGCCAATCAAGCTGGGACTGCCGGAAGGGAAAAAGCCGAAGAAGAAACTTCGCGCGCCGCAACCCTCGGAAATCGAGCACGCCATGCCGCTCGACGATGCGCTGCTCGACTTCTTCCGCCTGTGGCGACGCGACGAAGCCAAGCGCCGCGGTGTTCCGGCCTACGTGGTCATGCACGATACATCGCTTGAACACCTCTGCCGGGTAAAACCGAAGACGCTGGAACAAGTGCGAAGCATCTCCGGCTTCGGCGACTTAAAGACCGCCGATTACGGCCCGGGCATCCTGAAAGCCCTCGCCGAATTCGACGCCGGCAAGCGCGCCCTCCAGGATTTGGCTCCGCGCCTCGAACCGACCGGCCCCAGCCCTTCACACGAAACGCTGGACCTCCTCCGCAAAGGCCATTCCTTCGCCGAGATCGCCAACATCCGCGGCCGCCAGTTGCAAACGGTCATGGCCGCCGTAGCGAACCTAGTCGAGACCGGCGATATCGAGTTCGATCCCAAGTGGGTGAAAGAAGATCGTCGGCTCGCGATTGAAAACGCATGTGAGAAAGTCGGGACGGCGCGGCTGAAACCGGTGAAGGATTTAGTGGCGGCCGAGGTGACGCTGGGGGAAGTGCATTTGGTGGTGGCTAAGAAGAGGTGGGAAGAGAAGAGAAGAGACAAGGAGTAGACAACGGGCGCAGCAGTTGGGCCCAAGGTAAAATACCTGATCCTGATATGTTCAAACTCCGAGAAAGGAAAAAGATGAGCAACGGAGGGGGTGGGGAGATTTCGTCGGTGGAGTTGCGGCGCCTTGATGGACGACCCGCAATCTACTGGATACTTATCGTCAGCGGATTAGCCGTCAATTGGTTTGGGGCGTTTATCAAGTTTCACGGCCGTCATTCATCTCTTTCCCGTACCGTTCTGCTCGAAGCTTCCTTGCTCTTGCTCATCTCAGTCTCCATCTCCGCCGTGGTTGGTAGAAGAGATTGGAGGTATATGGTGCTGTCGTTTTTCTATGTGTCGTTGGGTGTCGCTGGGTTCGTCTTCATAGGCGCCCGATAATCATTGTGGAGCGACATTCCAGTCGAATCATCCCTATCGCTACGCCTTCCGCTCTCCCACCTCCGTTCCCACTCCTCCCGATTTGTGGGACAGACATCGCGACAAGACATTCGTAACCTGCGCATGTGGGGCATTGCCCCTGAGCAGTACTACGCTCTTTGACAAGTCGCTAACCACCCGGCAACTCCAATGTTTTGAATATTTTGCCTATAAGTGCTTTGGATGGAATATTTTGCGAGCCATGTGACGGCTAAGTCGCGCATTTTCAAGATTTTGCATTTTTTCCGAGGGGGAGGGGTACTCATTAGTTAGGAGCCACTCCTGTCATGGTGAGCGGAGAACGCGGACAACGATCAGCGTTCGCAGTCGAACCATCCCTATCGCTATCGATGAAGCTTGAGGACTATTCTCGCTTTTGTATTCGTCCGAACGAACTCGACGATTTCCGCCAGCGCCACTGAGCGGATGAAGCTGTATTTCGGCTCGGGACCTGCGAAGGTGTGAATGTCCTTCGGCAAAGCAACGTCGCCTACCCACAACGTCGCTAACTCGCGGCCGTTGACCGTTCGAATCGGCATGCGTCCGCGGCCAGACCAGTGAATCTCGAAGAACGGTGTGTTTCCGGTCAGTTCCATAACGCCTTCTCGAAACCCGCGAGGCTCTTCGAACTCCGAGGAAAATCGATCGAGGCTTACGACGCCGGCTTTCGGCTCCTCGACGACCTCAACCGGCGGACGAAACGCGTAGTGTTCCAGAAACAAGAGGGACTTCTCGCCCACGATCGCATCGGCGATGTCGCAAGTCCAACTGGGTTGCGCAAGATAGTAGATCTTTTCGTAGCGCTGGCCTTTGAGGGTCTCCGAAACCTCGAACTCCGCAATCGAAACGCCTTTAACCTTAAGGACACGCGAGACCTTGCCAACCACAACCAGCTCCGCTGATGTGGTCAGGCCCTTCAGGGTTGTCGGCAGTACCGATGAAGCCATTGGAAGCGCAGAGACGAGCGCAAACAGCAAAAGCAGCGACGTCCGGAAGACTGTGTTTTTCGGCCGCATCCTGAGTACATTAGACACCGCAACCCTCAAAACAGCTCACCTCTCGGATTTCATCTTTCCTCCATTGGGCACGCGTACTCTCCCTTCTCGAATACCTAGACCGAGTTCCTTTTGCCGAATTCCGACATCTAATCTTCTAGGTATGAGGTAACGAGTGGTACTCAGAATTCCGGGTGTTTTCGGTGGAACTGCCGCAAAGAACCGGTTGACTCCCGGAACCAGCCGGGATACTCTCCCGAACATCGGAGGCAATTCCAGCCCGTTGTTCGCGATTCGATCGGCTCCTATCCCGCTCGATCTTCCCAACGAAAACAGAAATGCCTTGTGCGCCCAGAAATCGGGCGTGCGCATCGTCGTGCCCATTTGCCGTAACATTTTGGAGGGTTAAACCCAGACTCAATGAAGAAGAACATCGAGATCAGCCCGAACATCGAAACGCTCTTTGGAACGCGTGACGAGAACCTCCGGACACTCGAGACCGGCATGAAAGTCCGTATCGATCTCCGGTCCGATTCGATTCAGATTGAGGGCGAACAGGAGAATGTGACCCGCGCCGAAAAAGTGTTCAGCGACTTCGAACACCTGCAGCGCAGCGGACACGTCTTCCAGAACGGCGACCTTGGCGACATGCTCCGCGTGCTCACGCACGACCAGACAGCTACGCTTCGTGGCCTGGCTGAAGCAGGACGCCAGCGTTCGTTCGGCAAGCGCACGGTGCAGCCGAAGAGCATCAACCAGCGGCGCTATCTCGAGGCCATTGAGAAGAACGACATGGTGTTCGGCATCGGTCCAGCCGGAACCGGCAAGACCTACCTCGCGGTCGCGATGGCGATCTCGGCGCTGATGGCGAAGCGGGTGAACCGCATTGTCCTGGCGCGTCCCGCGGTGGAAGCCGGCGAACGCCTGGGCTTCCTGCCCGGAACGTTGCAGGAGAAAGTGGATCCGTACCTTCGTCCGCTGTACGACGCGCTTTATGACATGGTCGATCCGGAGAAGATCGACCGCTATCTCGAGAAGAACGTGATCGAGATTGCACCCATCGCCTTTATGCGCGGCCGTACGCTGAACGACGCGTTCGTGATCCTCGACGAAGCGCAGAACACGACCAGCGAGCAGATGAAAATGTTCCTGACGCGTCTGGGCTTCAACTCCAAGGCGGTGATCACCGGCGACGTGACCCAGATCGACTTGCCCAACGCCGCGCGCAGTGGCTTGGTGGAGGCGAGCGAGATCCTGAAGAAGGTGGAAGGAATCAACTTCACTTACTTCGACGACGGCGACGTCGTGCGCCATCACCTGGTGCAGCGCATCATCCGCGCCTACGACGACAAGAAGAAGGCGAGCGCGGAGCAGCTTGATCTGGCGCTGGAGACGAAGCCGATTTCCAACGGAAACCCGCGGAAAGAGGCCGATCAGTCGCAAATTGCGCCGGTGATGCCGCCGCTTACGCCGCAGGGAACCGACACCATCAGCGAGTAAACTTGGTACCATAGTGCGGGAGGGCTTTTGCGCCCTCCCGTTTTACTTTTAACGACTTGATCATTCTGAAGAAAAAACTGGCGGGCGTGAGCGAGCAATCGCTGTCATTGTTCCTGACCCGCGCGCGTAAGGCCGCTGGAGTGAGAGGACAAGTACAAGTCCTGGTCACTTCCAGTGACGAACTACGCGGCCTGAACCGGCGCTTCCGCCGCAAGGATAAAGCTACTGACGTCCTATCGTTTCCGGCCATTGTGGATGGCGAAGCCGGGGATATTGCCATCTCATCCGATATCGCCAGCGAATACGCCTACGAACTCGGCCATTCGCTGGATGAAGAGCTGCGCATCCTGATTCTGCATGGCGTGTTGCATCTCGCCGGCCACGATCACGAACGTGATAAGGGCGAGATGGAAGCACTCGAAAGCGAGCTGCGCGACAAGTTGAAGCTGCCCTCTTCATTAATCGAGCGCACCACGAAGCCGGCAAAGAAGGCCGCCAAGAGGAAGAAGCGATGATCACCTTCTGGCATGTGGTGATCCTGCTGCTGCTCATGGCGCTGCTGACGCTGGTGTCGTACGTTGACCGCGTCTTCAAGGAAGCGGGCAAGTTCCTCTCGCGTGAGTTCCAGGAGAACATCGACTACTTCGAGTCCAACATCGAGCCGAAGTTGGGACGCAATCCGCAGCGCGCGGCGCTGGCCATGGCCGTCTTGCCGCAAATGTTGCTGGGAACGATCGCGTTCCTCATGGCGTACACCGTGTTCTCGCATCCGTGGTCTGGACTTGAGCTCTTGCAGGCCGCGTTGGTGCTTGTGTTCGTCATCGTGATCTGCAGCCGCCTGGTGCCATACCTGCTCTTTGCGCGGACGCGCGGCGAGTGGGCGAAGAACTTTGTTTGGCTCTTCCGCCTGATGATTTATCTCGCGATTCCGGTGACGATCATGTTGGGCTTCACCATCTCCGTCGCGGCGCTGGCGAAGGAAAACGCGGAAGAAGAGCCGGAGCATCCCTCGGAAGCCGTGGATGCGCTGATTGAAGCCGGAACGGAAGAGGGCATTCTCGAAGAGAGCGATCGCCATTTGATCCAGTCGGTGGTTGAGTTTGGCGATAAGACGGTGCGCGAGGTGATGACACCGCGGCCGCGGATTTTCGCGGTGCCGACAGACTGGACCCTCGAACAATTAACCGATGCGCTGCGCGACCAAGGCTATTCGCGGATTCCAGTGTTTCGCGGTTCGATCGACAATCTTGTGGGCATCGTCTTCTCGCGCGACTTGCTGCAGATTGCCGATACCGATGCTCGTACACGAAAAGTTGGCGACCTCGTCCGCGAGGAACTGATGTTCGTTCCAGAGACGAAGCGCGGCAGTGAGCTACTGCGCGAGATGCAGCGGGACAACGTCCGCATGGCCGTGGTGATCGACGAATACGGCAGCGTCGCCGGCTTAGTCACGATTGAAGATTTGATTGAGGAGATCGTCGGCGAACTGCGCGACGAGGACGAAACCGACATTGTGAAAGAAGGCGAGCACACTTATGTTGTGCCGGGAAGCATGGATGTGGACCGTTTGAACGAACTATTTGGTGTACGTGTGGATGAAGATCATGAATCCTCGACCGTTGCGGGCCTCGTCAGCGAGATAGCGGGACGCATCCCGCAGCCTGGAGAAGTGGTGGAGAACCTCGGATTGCGATTTGAAGTGTTGGCTTCTACCGATCGCCGCATCGAACGGCTGCGCATCAGCGAGGCGACCCAAACCCCCGACCAGGTGCAAGCCTGATGCCCTTCCGCTCGGGATTTGTCTCCATTATCGGCCGACCGAACGCAGGCAAGAGCACGCTGCTGAATGCGCTCGTGGGCGAGAAGATCGCCATCGTTACCCACAAGCCGCAGACCACGCGCAATCGCATCCAGGGCATCGTTACGGTGCCAAAGAAAGGGCAGATCGTTCTCGTCGATACGCCTGGTGTTCACAAGCCAGACAAGACGCTGAACAAGCGCATGATGCAGGAAGTTTATGACGCCCTCGAAGGCTGCGACCTGCTGCTCTACATCCACGACGTAACCCACAAGTTCGAGAAGGAAGACGAGTACACGCTGTCGCTGGTGAAGAAGACTGGCCAGCCGGTGATGCTGCTGCTGAACAAGATCGATCTCATCGCCAAGCCGAAGCTGCTGGAGATCATCACGCAGTTCTCGACGCTGCACGACTTCAAAGAGATCATTCCGATCTCCGCGGCGAAGGGCAGTGGTCTCGACATCCTGCGCAAGAAAGTCCTGCAGAGCCTTCCCGTCGGCCCGCACTATTTTCCGGACGACCAGATCACCGATCAGCCGGAGCGCTTCCTGGCGGCGGAGATCATCCGCGAACAAGTGCTGGTCTGCGCGCACCAGGAAGTTCCCTATGCGACGACGGTGATGGTGGAGCAGTGGGAAGAGAAGCGGAGCCTCACCAAGATTGCAGCGGCCATTTTCGTCGAGCGCGACGGGCAGAAGGCAATCATCATCGGGCGCGGCGGCGAGTCCTTGAAACGCATTGGAACGAATGCGCGGCGCGAGTTGGAGAAGATCCTGAACACGAAGGTTTTCCTCGAACTCTTCGTGAAGGTCCAAGCGGGCTGGCGCGACTCTCGGCACTTCGTGGACCAACTCGATTGGCACCGGCAACTCGAAGAGCTGAGCACCAGCTTGATCCCAGATCGTGACGCGATAAACCCTAAAGGTCATGTACCAGGTGGCCGACGCAAGCACTAGGCCGCAGTACTCTTAACCTGGTTACCTTCCAGTGCTACCTTGCTGATAACGCAGCTTCCCAAGCCACTCGTCCCGCTGCGTAGCAGGTGTGTTGTGAGAAAGTTCTTCCCCTTTATAGTTGCTGTCCTTCTTTCCGCCTCCGCGTTCGCGGGCGTGCGTTACACCCTCAGGCTCGAGACCGTAGATTCCAGCAAGCGCATAGACGTGGTTCAGAACGCGTGGCTGCAAGGCGCAAAGGCCAAGTTCATTTTTGCAGAAGGCTTCAATCCCGAGCAGGAGATCGATGCCGATCGATATGGCGCGATCGCGTTCAACGTGGATCCGACGACACATCACCAGGTGAAATTGCTGCTGACGAAACCGGCGACGCCGGGTGCGACGGTGAAGAACATCGTCACCAGGAAGACATTGCAGGAAGCTGGGCCGGTAATGCTTGGGCATCCGACGACGCACTTTCGCTTCAGTTCAGATTTCGATTACGAGGTTGATGGTGACCTGAGGCACGGCACGATCACGCACGAGTTGTGGGTGGCGAGCGACCTCAAAGACTTCGACCTGATGAACTGGCTGATGTTCGAATACCGGCTGCGTCAGGACAGCGGGATCGAGAGCCTCTTCCGCCAGGTGAGCACGCTCGGCGGCGGATTGCCGCTGGCGTATGAGGGCATTGCGCTGGTGGCTGACGGCGATGGCAATACGCAGGTGATCCGCCTACGTGCGGATGTGGACTCGCTGGAGACGGTGAACGTGGATCCGTCAGTGTTCAGCGCCAGCTCGAATACGTTTGAGGTCGTGGCGGGAGGGCAGTAGTTCCCGGCGTTGGCGTGACCGATAGGGGTGCTTCGACTGCGTCGCGCTCTGCGCGACTCCGTTCAGCATGACAGAACAAATTACGCCCTAATTCTCGGGTTCACCGCGGAATACAGCAGGTCTGTCAGAAAATTCACCGCGACATACGTTAACCCGATCGCGAGGATGCAGCCTTCGACTAAGAAGTAGTCGCGGTTGTTGATGGCCGTGATGGTCAGGCGGCCGATGCCGGGCCAGGAGAAGATCGTTTCGGTGACGATAGCGCCGGCGAGCAGTGCTCCGAATTGCAATCCAACCACAGTTAAGACGGGGATGAGCGCATTGCGCAGCGCGTGGCGGTACACGACCGTGCGTTCGGGCAGGCCTTTGGCGCGCGCGGTACGGATGTAATCTTGGCTGAGTTCTTCGAGCATTGAGGTCCGCACCATGCGCGCAAGGATCGCGGCCAGCGCGCCGCCCATGGTGATTGCCGGAAGCACGAGATGTTCAAAGGTGCCGATGCCGGAGACCGGCAGAAACCCGAGCTTAATTGCAAAGAACAAGATAAGGATCGGCCCAAGCGCAAAGTTTGGAAACGATAGACCGAGGAGCGTGACGAAACTCAGCAGGCGATCGCTCCATTGATTGCGATGCAGCGCAGAGTGCACGCCTGCGGGAATCGAGAGGCAAAGGGCGACGAAAAGCGCGGCGAAGGTCAGCAGGATCGTCGGTGGATAAGCTTGCGCAATGGTCTTGGCGACAGGCTGATTCAGACGAATCGATTTACCGAGATCGCCGTGGAGTGCGCCCTTCCAGTAATTCACATATTGCTTGCCGATGGGGACATCGAGGCCGTAAGCGTGGCGTGCGGCCTGGAGATCGTTTACGGCCGCGCCTTCGCCGAGCATCTGCTGAATGGGATCGCCGGGGACAAGATGGATCAGCAGGAACACCACCGAAACCACGAGCCACACGACGGGAACCATGTAGGCCACGCGCTGCGCGAGGTAGCGAAGCATTAGGTCGGCTGCTCCAGTTCTTCGGCTTGCTGGATCAGTTCGAGTTTGACGCTATCAATGCGGCGGCCTTCCATCTCGAGCACGGTGAAACGATAGTTGTGGAAGGCGAAGCTGTCGCCTTCGCGCGGAATGCGTTGCAGCCGGGTCATGACGAAGCCGGCAAGGGTCTCGAAGCCTTCGTCGCGCGGCAAACGCACCTGGTATTGCGACTCGAGATCGCGGATGTTGATACCGCCGTCGAGAACCAAGGTGGTGCCCCCGGGAGTGAGCGCCGATTCTTCGGGAACGTCGTGCTCGTCTTCGATTTCGCCGACCAGTTCTTCGAGCACATCTTCAACCGTAACCACGCCGGCGGTCGAACCGAACTCATCGACGACGACGGCAAGGTGCCGCTTGCGTTCTTTGAATTCTTCGAGGAGGTCGGTGAGCGGCTTGGTCTCAGGAACGACGAGCACCTCGCGCATGATGTGCTGGACCTTGAGATTCGACGCGATACGCGCTGGGCGGTTCTGTTGGAGACGCGCGATGCGATAGCGCATCCAGCGCATGAGATCTTTGGCGTAGAGCACACCGATAATGTGCTCGGGGCCGCGCTCGGCGTCGTAGATCGGAATGCGCGAGTGTTGTTCGTCCACAACGCGCTGCACGGCTTCGTCGAGCGTCATGTGGCCGGGGAGCGAGAAGATGTCCGGTCGTGGCACCATGATCTCGCGCACCGAGATATTTTCCAAATCGATGGCGCGGTTGATCATTTCTTCCTGGAGTCTCGGCACAAGGCCGAACTTGCGGCTCGCCGTCACCATCAGCTTGAGTTCCTCGGGTGAGTGCACGCCGCCTTCGCGCATTTCCTTGGTGCCGAACAAACGCAGAACGAAACGTGCTGCCATGCGCATCACCGCCAGCAGCGGCCGCGCGACAGCGATGAAAACTTCCATCGGCGTCGCGACCGCGAGCGCCACTTGTTCAGCGCGCTGCAGCGCCAATGTCTTGGGCACGACTTCGCCGAGCGTAACGTGGAAGAAGGTAATGATCGTGAACGAGATCGTCGCCGCTAGCCCGTGTGCGTAGTAAAGCCCATGCGGCAGGTGGACGAAATGCGGTTCAAGTATGACCGCAATCGCCAGTTCGCCAATCCAGCCGAGCGCCAAACTGGCGATGGTGACGCCGAGTTGAACCGCGGCAAGAACTTCGTCGAGGCGATTGTGCAGGCGCTCGACGGTGCGGGCGCCAATCTTGCCCGCGTCGATGAGTTGCTGGAGCCTGGTATCGCGCACGCTGACGAGGGCGAACTCCGCCGCTACGAAGAAGGCGTTGAGCGCTACCAGGAAAGCCACTGCGATGAGTCGCAGCAGCGTGTAGGTGACCATCTAGCTCCAGGGGCCGCGGTGTCCAAAAGCGGACAAACGGACGGCTGAATGGACAGATTTTAACATCCTGACGCGAGTTGGATGGCGATTGCGAAGTAAGCTGGTTCTTACGGCAAGCTGCGAACAATACAAGGCTGACAATGCGGTGCCAAATCGCGCTTCGTCCCTAAGCCGTCCCTGGATTTCTGGAACTAACGGTGCATTAACCACGTATTGAATTCCAGAGAGAATTACTACCTGGAGGTCGCTATGGCAAACGGCAAGAATAAGAAGAAGAAATGGATCATCGGCGGAGTCATCGTATTCGTGCTGGTGCTCGTAGTGGTTGGCGTTGGTATGGCGACCAGCGGTGGAGCAAAGATTGACCCGACCAAGATCGCTGCCGTGGAGAAGGGCGACCTGGCCAAGAGCGTGGTCGCGACCGGCAAGGTCGAGCCGATCACCAAGGTCGAAATCAAGTCGAAGGCCAGCGGCATTGTGAAGAAGTTGTACGTGGAGTACGGCGACAAAGTGAAGGCCGGCCAGTTGCTCGCGGAACTCGATAAAGACGAAATCATCGCGCAGGTTCGTTCGCAGAAGGCGCAGTTGGAGTCTGCGGAGTCGAACATGCACGCGGCCGAAGCTGATTATGAGCGTTCGAAGGTAGATGCAGCGGGCGTAGATATTCCGACCTTGCAGCGCGCCTACGAGCGGGCCAAGAGCATGGCCAAAGACGGCGTGGTTTCGCAGTCGGCACTGGACGACTCGCAGCGTGCCTACGAGATGGCAACGAACAAGCAGAACGTTGCCCGCGCCCAGGTAACCGTCAACAAGGCGAAGGAAGCGCAGGCGCAAGCCGACGTGCAGAAGGCGCAGGCGACCCTGGCGCAGTTGAACGAGCAGCTGAGCTATACCACGATCGTCGCTCCAATTGACGGCATCGTGCTCTCGCGTGACGTGGAAGTAGGCGACGCCGTCAGCTCGATCCTGGTGTTGGGATCTTCCGCAACTCTGGTGATGACGCTTGGCGACACGAGCGAAGTCTATGTGAAGGGCAAAGTGGACGAGAGCGACATCGCGAAGGTGTACATCGGCGAGGCGGCCCGCATCAAGGTTGAGAGCTTTAAGGACAAGACCTTCCAGGGCAAGGTGACGAAGATCTCGCCGATGGGCGTGGAAAAAGACAACGTCACCACGTTCGAAGTGCGCGTGTCGATCAACAACCCTGGCGGCGAACTGAAGGCTGCAATGACCGCCAACGCCGAAATCATCCTCGAAGAGCACAAGAATGTGCTGATGATTCCGGAGGGCGCGATCATCTACGACCGCGAGAAGAAGGCGTCGGTTGAAACGCCGGACCCGAAGGCGAAGGACGGCAAGAAGAAGGTCGCGGTACAGATTGGCATCTCGAACGGAGCCAAGACCGAAGTGCTTTCCGGGCTCAAAGAAAAAGATCAAGTCGTGCTGCAGTAGCGCATAATTCTCCAGACGCGGAGGTGCCGAGTGGCGCCTCCGCCGTGGTACACGAGGGCAGACATGAAACGTGCCGCGCTGTCATTCCTGGTAGTTCTCTCCTTTCTCTGCGTCACCCAAATTGCATTCGCGGCTGACGGGCAGTTCACAAAAGACTTAACCGTGAGCGGAACCGTGGACCTCGACGTCTCCACCGGGTCGGGCGACATTCACGTGCATCCCGGCTCGGGCAATACCGTGCACATCGTGGGACATATCCACGCCTCGGGTTGGGCTTCGAATAGCGAAGAAAAGATCAAGCGCATTGAGCAGAACCCTCCGATCTCGCAAATGGGATCGCTGGTCAAGATCGGCCGTATTGACGATCCGGAACTTCGGCGGAACATTTCGATCAGCTACGAGATCACCGCGCCGGCGAATACGCGCGTGAAGGCGAATACCGGTTCGGGCAACATTGATGTGCAGGGGACTGGCGGGTCGTTGGAAGCCGACACCGGATCGGGCGACGTGAACCTGCGCGACATCGGTGCGGAAGTCCACTCGCACACCGGCAGCGGGCACATTCGAGCTGAAAATGTTGGCGCGCCGTTCGTAGCGTCAACCGGCAGCGGCGACATGGATATTCGGTTGAACGCACCAGGCGATGTGGATGTTCACACTGGTTCGGGCGGGATTCGCGTTGAGGGTGCGAAGGGATCGTTGAGGGCGAAGACCGGTAGTGGCGATGTCCGCGCTAATGGCAGCCCTACCAGCAACTGGTTCGTGCAAACGGGCTCTGGCGGCGTCACGCTACAACTCGCCGATGCCTCGAACTTCGACCTCGAAGCCTCGACGGGCTCGGGCGATCTGAAGCTCAGCAAGCCAGTCACGGTTCAGGGCAAGCTCTCAAAGCACGAGATCCACGGCAAAGTTGGCAACGGCGGTCCGAAGGTGGAAGTGCACACCGGGTCAGGCGATATCGAGATCGACTAACTTCCAAATCTTTAACCACGAAGGCCACAAGGGTTCACGAAGGGTTTTTGAACTTCAAGTTCCTTCGTGGCCCTTTGTGTCCTTCGTGGTTAACAGCTGTTTGCCGTCGGTAACTTGACGCGCTCTTCTCCAAAGCGTTAACGTCCGAGTTACTTCTCACACGGAGAACTCGTGGCCCGCTTCATTACCCTGACAACAGACTTCGGCGTCAGCGACTACTACGTTGGCGCGATGAAGGGCGTCATTTACAACATCAATCCGTCGGCCACCGTGGTGGACATTTCGCACTCGGTGCAGTCGTACGACTTGCTGGATGGCGCGCTGACGATCGCGCAGGCGTATTCCTATTGGCCAAAGGACACGATCCACGTCGTGGTTGTGGATCCGGGCGTGGGAACCAGCCGGCGGCCGATCCTGGTGAGCGCGGGGACACATTTCTTCGTGGCGCCGGACAACGGCGTGCTTTCGCTCGTCTATGACCGCGAAGAACGCATCACGGCGCGACATATCACCTCGTCGCACTACTTCGTGCAGCCTGTGAGCCAAACCTTCCATGGCCGCGACGTGTTCGCACCGGTAGCGGCGTGGATGAGCAAAGGCGTGGAGCCGATTAAATTCGGCGAGGCCGTCGACGATTATCTCCGCTTCGCGGCGCCCCGTGCCAAGGCCGGCGAAGGCAACGAGGTTCGCGGGATCGTGCTTAAGGTGGACAAGTTCGGCAGCCTCATCACCAATCTCATGCCCGCTGACGTCGGCGGGATTTTTGGCGGCGAGTTCCAGATCAAGGTGGGCAACGCGACGGTCACGAAGCTGCTTTCGAATTACGCGGAAGGCGCCAAGGGCGAGGCGTTCGCGATCATCGGCAGCGGCGGGTTTATAGAAATTTCCGTCAATCGTGGATCGGCAGCCCAAGCAGCGCAAGCGAATAAGGGAAGCGAAGTTGTGGTGAAGTTCGGCTAGGGGTTCTTCGGCTTCACCCTGGCGTACTGCTTCATCTCGCCCGTCCATTTCAAAAACTGCGCCATCTGTTTGCGCTCGCGCCACATAATTCCCCAAAACTCAAGAAAACCGATGTGCGTCATCTTGATGCCGCTATAGGTTTCCAGGCGCCATCGGAGATAGGGGCTGCGCCAGGGCGCGAGATGGTGGCCCTTGGTGGCGTTCCAGAGAAATCGGACGATGTTCCACATGCTTCAAATCAGTATTCCATATGCGAGAGAGCATTGGCGAGAGCGCTTCACTAAGGATGACAAGATAGAATGAAGTTCGATGAGTGAGGCGCGACAACTCGCCGAAGACCACTACTACGCAGCCCTCGATCTCTATGCCGATGGCAACGCCGAAGGTGCGATCGCGAAGTACCGGGAAGCGGTCGAGGCGGATGCGACTTTCGTTGATGCCCTGCACGGGTTGGCGCGTGTCTACCAGGACCTTTCGCGCTTTGATGAAGCAATCGCCACAGCCAAGCGGATTGCGGAAGTCGATCCCGACGACGTGCTGGCGCACACCTCTCTGTCGATTCTCTACCAGAAAAAAGGCATGATCCCGGAAGCGGAAGAAGAATCGAACCGCGCGCGCATTCTCGGCTGGAAGCAGCAATTGAAGCAGGGCAAGCAATAGCCGGGTTGCATAGTTACGCAACTGAATTCTGGCTCATTTCCTTACAAAAAAGCACAAATTCGCCACAGACTCAGGTACGTTCTGGCAATACCATTTAGGTAGCCAAATAAGCTTCGGATGCGTGTGTCGCGCGTATGAAAAATTGGTTCCTCGTATTTCTCATTTCCGTCGGATTTGCGGTGGCGCAGGATGCTGCCACCGCCAACACCAAAGCCGTGGGAACGGTGCAGTCCATCTCCGGAAGCACATTCACGCTGAAGAATGATGCGGGTGTCGAGACCAGCATCACGGTTTCCGACGCAACCAAGGTCCTGCGCAGCGAGCCCGGGCAAAAGAGCCTGAAGGAAGCCACGCCAGTGCAGTTCTCAGAGGCGCAGGTGGGCGATCGCGCGTTGGCGTCAGGTAAGGCTTCGGCGGACGGGAAGTCGATTGCGGCTTCGACCGTGGTGCTGATGAAGAAGGGCGACATCGCCAACAAGCAGGAGCAGGAGCGACAGGATTGGCAGCGCCGCAGTGTTGGCGGACTCGTCAGTGCAGTCGACGCAAACGCGGGCACAATCACGCTCTCGATGATGGCAGCGGGAGGCCAGAAGAAAGACGTCGTCGTACACACGACGCCGACCACGGTCGTCCGCCGCTACTCGCCGGATTCGGTCAAGTTTGACGATGCGACAAAGAGCACGCTGGCGGAAGTGAAGAAGGGCGACCAACTTCGCGCGCGCGGCAATAAGAACGCAGATGGAACCGACATCGCCGCCGAGGAAATCGTCTCGGGAAGCTTCCGCAGTGTTGCCGGCACCGTGCAATCGGTGGACAAAGAGAAGAACCGGGTTACCGTCACGGACCTGGCAACGAAGAAACCAGTCACGGTAACCATTGCCTCAGATTCGCAAATGCGCAAGCTGCCGGAGATGATGGCGCAACGTATCGCCGCACGACTGAAAGGAACTCCGACTGCGGGAGCAGCGGCGGGCGCGCCCGGGGCCGCAGCAACTACTGGAGCACCAGGCGCGGCCGGACAAGGCGCAAGACAGCCTGGCGCTGGTGGTGAGCAGTCGGCTCAAGGTGGCCAAGGAAACTGGGCCGGCGGCCAGGGTGGTGGAGCTCGCGGCGGTGGTGGCGACATGCTGCAACAGGTACTGAATCGAGCTCCGGTCGTCCAATTAACAGATCTTCAAAAGGGCGATGCCGTGATGATCGTGGCGACGGAAGGTTCGGCGAATTCCGCGCCCACGGTGATCACTCTGCTGTCGGGTGTGGATCCGATCCTGTCGGCTTCGCCGAAGGGCGGCGATACTTCCACGATCCTGTCGCCGTGGAACCTGGGCGGCAGTGGTGGTGGCGGAGATTTGGCGCAGTAAAAGAATCGCGATCGTTGGAGCCGCACAAGTGTGGCTGCGGGAGAAGAGTTAGCAATCGTATGCGAGTAAGACTGCTGTTTTTTTTCTTTTTGATTTTGTCGCTGGCTTCAGCGATGGCGCAGACCACAACAGGTTCACTGCGCGGAAGAGTTACGGACCCATCGGGTGCGGTGGTGCAGAACGCGACAGTTACGGCGTCCACGGCTGATGGCAAACAATCCTCTGCAAAGACGAATGCGCAGGGCGCCTACGAAGTGCATGGACTCGCCCCCGGATCGTACACCGTAACTATCACCGCAAAGGGTTTCGCCGACGACACCGAGTCTGCCGTGAACGTCACGGCCGGCTTGCCGCAGCAACTCGATGTTGCGATGCAGATCGAGGTCGAGAAGCAACAGGTGCAGGTCCAGGAAGACACCAACGCCGTTGACACGTCCTCGACGAACAACGCTTCCGCGCTCGTTCTCAAGGGGAAAGATCTCGAGGCACTCTCCGACGATCCGGACGAACTCCAGAGTGAGCTGGAAGCTCTCGCCGGGCCCGCAGCCGGACCGAACGGCGGGCAGATGTACATTGACGGTTTCACTGGCGGCCAGTTGCCTCCCAAGGCTTCCATCCGCGAAATCCGCATCAACCAGAACCCGTTCTCGGCGGAGTACGACAAGCTCGGTTACGGTCGCATTGAGATCTTCACCAAGCCCGGCCTCGACAAGTTCCACGGCCAAGTCATGGTGATGGGCAATGACGACGCCTTTAACGCGACGAACCCATACGCAACGCAGAATGGCACGCCGATCCCGCCTTACCACAGCGAGCAGTACTCGTTTAATATCGGCGGCCCAGTCATTTCGAAGAAGGCATCGTTCTCGTTTAACTTCGAGCGGCGCAACATCACCGACCAGTCAATCGTATTTGCGCAGACGCTCGATCCCACGACCTACGATCCCCTGAACGTGAACGCAGCGGTCAATACGCCCCGCACCCGCACCAATATCAGCCCGCGCTTCGACTACCAGGTTTCTCAGAACAACACCCTTACTCTGCGCTACCAGTACTGGCTCGAAGAGGACACAAACAGCGGCATCGGCGGGTATTCATTGCCGACGGTTGCCTACAATTTGCGCAGCCCCGAGCACACCTTCCAGATCAGCGATACGCAGGTGTTGAACTCGCACGTCATCAACGAGACGCGGTTCCAATACGTGCGCGATCTCACTGAACAAACACCGCTCAACACCATTCCCCTGATCAATGTGCAGGGTGCATTCACTGATGGCGGCAATTCCAGCGGCTATTACAACGATCACCAGGACCGCTACGAGTTTCAGAACTACACCTCGTGGGTCCACGGCAAGCACATGTTCAAGTTCGGAGGACGCCTTCGCGCTACGCGTGAAGCCAGTTCGGTGAATTCGAACTTCAACGGGACGTACACGTTCTCGTCGCTGCAGTCATACGCGATCACGCAATATGGAATCGATCATGCCGGGCCCAACGGGCCTGACTGGGCGGCGATCCAGGCAATGTGCACACCGCCTCCGGGAAGCTCGATCACGCCGCAGCCCGATCAGTGCGGCGGCGCCAGCCAGTACTCGCAGACGTTCGGCACACCCGCCGTGGTTTCGACTTACTTTGATACGGGCCTGTACTTCCAGGATGAATACAAGCTGAAGCCGAACTTTACGCTGAGCTACGGCCTGCGCTGGGAGACCCAGAACGCGATCCACGATCACAGCGATTGGGCGCCGCGCCTCGGAATTGCCTGGGGTTTTGGAAAGAGCGGTAAGACCGTGCTGCGCGCCGGCTATGGCATGTTCTACGACCGCGTCGGGATTGGCTCGATTCTCAATACCGATCGCCTGAATGGCGTGCTGCAACAGCAGTACATTGTGCAGAGCCCGCAGTTCTTCGATTCCACGGCGCCGATCTGCGATGCGCAAGGCAATTGCAGTGTTCCAGGCGGGACTACGGCGCATGGCACGACCTACGAATTCGCTTCGCATTTGCGTGCGCCCTACACCATGCAGGCGGCGGCGAGCCTTGAGCGGCAACTTTGGAAGAATGCCACCGGTGCGCTGACTTACATCAACACCCGCGGCGTGCACCAGATGGTGCAGATCAACGCCAACGCGCCGTACTTCGACGACTACAACCCAGCCCTCGGAAATATCTATCAATATTTCAGTCAGGGCATCTTCAAACAGAACCAACTGATGGCGAACATCAATTGGCGCGCTGGCAGCCGGTACACAATCTTCGGAAACTACACTTACAGCCAAGCTCACGGCGACGTGAACAGCGGTGGCTTTGTTACCGATTCGGCGGACATCTCCGCGGACTATGGACGCTCCTCCTTCGATGTCCGGCACCGGATGATGTTCGGCGGAAGTATGGGCTTGCCGTGGCTCTTCCGCTTCAGTCCTTTCGTGATATGGAATTCCGGCGGACCTTACAACGTGGTGCTAGGCCAGGATTTCAACCTCGATTCGATCTACAACGATCGGCCGGCATTCGCGGGCGCCGTCAACAGCGGCAACTTGAAGATGACGCCATTTGGCTTGCTCGACCTCACGCCGTTACCAAGCGAAACGCTGGTGCCCATCAACTACGGGCAGGCCCCGGAGCAGTTCACCTTCAACATGCGCTTTGGCAAGACCTTCGGAGTCGGGCCGAAGCTTGAGAAGAAAGCTGCGAACGACGCCAATGCCGGCGGAGGGCAAGGTGGTCCCCCTGGCGGCCACATGCATGGACCGGGCGGCAATCCGTTCGGTGCTGGTGGCGGCGGCCGCGGTGGCGGCGGCGATGTCTCCGACCGGCGTTACAACCTGACCTTCAATGTGCTGGTACGGAACCTGTTCAACAATGTGAATCGCGCAGCTCCGGTTGGCAATGTGAACTCGCCGTTCTTCGGACAATCCACCGCGCTCGCCGGCGGACCATTCGGCAGCGGCGCGTATAACCGGCGTATCGATTTCCAGGTGCAGTTCGCGTTCTAAAGAATTTGGCCTGTTCTGCGCGATTGCTGAGTTCTCCTGGGCAACGTTCCTGCAGGCCGAGGTCTTCCAACCTGCATGCCCCATGTCCTGCTGGTGGAAGACAACCGCGCCGAAGCGGAACTGCTAGACGAATATCTTCAGCTCTACGGAATGGATGTAGAGCACGTCACCGACGGCAGTTTTGCCTTGGATGCCCTGCGCAACCATCGCCACCCTCTCGACGGCCTCGTACTCGACCTGAACCTGCCGTTCGTGAACGGTTATGAGATCCTGCGAACCCTGAAGCGTGAGCCCAAATTGCGCCCGAAGCGCGTCATTGTCACCAGCCACCTGAAGGCGAAAAACGAGATCGACGTCTGCATGTACATGGGTGCGGACGCATACGTCGCCAAGAATCCCGATCCCGTACTTTTCGCTAACGATCTCTGGCGGGCGCTTGCACCGGCTGAGAGCTAGTGACTTACAAGCGCTGAAACCGCGTACATCGCATCGAGCAGGTCTTGTGATTTCCCGTCGTAATCGCCACTGAGGTCCCACATAAACATTCCGCCAAAGTCCCGCGTCTTCAGAACGTAGTACGTCTTCAACGCGGTCGAGATCGGATCGTCGTAGCTAATCAGCCCATCCTTGCCGCCCGTGCCTTGATACAACAGGTACGGCGACTGCGCTGAGCCGTCCCAATAGCGCTTCCAGCCTTTCGCATTCACCCGCTGCTTGATGTACGTGCCGTAGTTCCACGACGGGGCAGCACTGCAATCGCCACTCGGACAGTAGTTCCAAAGCCGCCGCACGTTATCGAACTCATAGCCGTAGAACGCCGTGCCGATGTTCAGCTTCGCACGCGGCACTCCGTAGATCCCGTGAAACAGGTCCATCGAAGTCTTCAGGCTTCCCGCCTGCTCGGGGTCGTTCGGGTCCTGGTAGAGCGGAGAGTTCAGTCCGGCTTCGTCCATCCACGGCCCGGTGAAGTCGTAGGTCATCACGTTAATGAAGTCGAGAAGCGGCGCCAGTGCAGGGACATCGAAGCCTGTCCCATATCCGCGCGGATCCGAGGGAATCGCCATCGAGATCAACCAGCGTGGCGAGGGCAATTCATGACGGAGGGCTTCCATCAGCTGCGTGCAGTGCGTTGTGTCGTCGGGCGCGTTGGGAACCTCCCAGTCAATGTCCACACCGTCGTAGTCGTGCGCGACAAGGAATGCATGCAGGTTCTTCGCAAATGTATTGCGCAAATGCGCGCTGGCGGCGATGGTTGCGAACGCGGTGGCCTGTTCGGCATCGGCGCCGCCGATCGAGATCATTACTTTCACGCCGGCCTTATGTGCGTTGCGGGTCAGCGCAGGCTCGATCAGTTCGGGATCGATTTGCAGCGCGCCGTTTCCCGATGGATCGAGCAGCAGAAACGCATGCAGGATATGCGTGAGTTTGGTGTAGGGAATTTTCGACGCGTCGTACGCGGGCGTTTGGTCTTTCGCCCAATCGGGATAGTAGGCGAGCAGCCGCTTGCGCCCTGCCGCGAACGCGGGAAGCGATACAAAGACGATCAGTAACAACCCAAAAACTCGTTTCGCAAGCGTCATTGTTGCACCTCCGCCGAAAAGTGCGTGCCAGTGTACTTCCGCGTTTAAAACGATTCAATGGCTAATTCGGATTAGGTGAATTGCGTAGTTTGGGCAGGGTGAATCCCCGAGGGAAGGACATGACCCTGCGCGTAAACGGGCGTGTACTCTCACCTAGTACTCTTAACCCAATAACCTAGGGTGTTCTGTGAATTCAGAGTTCCTCCTTCTTCACGCATGATTACCCAGTTACGGACACAGAGCATTACATCGCGAACGTGAAGCGAGCGTGGCCGCTTAGCAGCGCTGAGACGCCTGCCAATTCTGATCCTCTTGGGGAGAGCACGAATGAAGACTCTTTTTGGGGCTGTATTGGTATTCTGCGCGGCCCTGGCCACCGGGGCGGGACAAAGTCCCATGCCTCCGAATCCCAGACCAGCCGCCATTGTCACCATCCTCCAGCCGACAGCGGCCAGCGGAGTTTCTCCGATTCCTATCGTTGCGACCGTGAACGCTCCGGTCTCAGTTCTTCAGCTCTATGTGGATGGCGTGAAATCGACCGAAGTACAAGGCACAACTTTGAACGTGTCGCTCGACTTGCCAGTGGGAGCCCACCGGATCGCGGTGCAGGCCTTGGGTTTCGGAGCCACCAGCGCTAAGTCGGTAAAGACCATCACGGTGACACCCCCACCCGGAACGACCCTGAGCAACCTTCATGAGTCCAGCGACTGGAAGACCTGCGGTAACTGCGGCAATCCGGGAGCCAAAGGCAAAGTCGCGACCTATTCAATGGTCCGCGGCATAACCACACCCGCCATCAATAACCTCTCAACGTCATCGCAGTTCAATATCGGGGGAGCGTTCCCGTACACAAACGGCTACTGGTGGCTCGAGCACACCGCTCCCAAGTCCAACCTGAAGAGCCTGGTTTACGACTTCTACCTGTACGTGCCGTCGGCGAGCGCGAAGTCTCCCCAGGCGATCGAGTTCGAATGTCAGCACACGCTGAGTGGATACATTCATAATTTTGCGTGGCAGGCCGACTACGCGAGCAAGAAGTGGCGCACCTTCGACTACACCAACAACACGTGGGTCGCGACCACGATTCCGTTCACCGGGTTCGCCCCCGACACCTGGCACCATATCGTTGCCGAGTACCACGAGGACGGGACTTCCAGCGTCCACGACGCGCTCACGATTGATGGCGTGCGCACGGCAGTGAACATCACGCGCGCCGCCACTTACAGCGGCCAGACCTGGGCGTCCTTCACCAACGGCTTCCAACTCGACCTGAACGGAGTTCCAACCAGTTACGCGGTTTACGTCGACAAAATGAACGTCAATTATCAGTAATCATGCGCTTTGCACGACCGGACGCGCCGCGAAACTGCGGCGCGTTTCCATTTTCCGTGGCCGAAAATTGTGACGTACGTCACGCTCGGTCGTGACCTACCGCATAGACCAGCATCGATGCGCACGGCAGAATGATGGCAACTTAATAAGAGCAGGCGGGGAGCGCAGGTCATAAACGACCGTAGTGCCCAGGTTGAATAGGCGATTCCAGGGAACGCCTTCTGGATGGAACATCGATTCCAGCACTCGCGGTTGAACTTCCGACCATCCTCCTACACCCCACAAGAGTTCTCCGCCTGCTTGTAGTACCTTCGGGCCCGCAGTAGATGTCACAGCGCAGGGGTTGAGGATGTCGTTTCCCGCACGCCGTTGCCACTTTGAAAAGTTCCCCCCTCTCCCCGCCACATCTCCGCTGGAAAACCCACTTATTCCGTTATACAAACGACCCCGAATCTGAGGAGGAAGTTATGTCCACGGTTGCGCCCGCACCCGGCGTTCAGAGTTACGTAGCCAAAGAAGAGCAGTACGACGCCCCGCAGATCGTGGTCAAAGAGGCCCTGCTCCAGCACTGGGACGAGGAATACGCGCGCTCGATCGCCGACAACGACGCCTTCTGGGGCGAATACGCGAAGAACTTTCGCTGGACCAAACCATTTCAAACAGTGAGCGAGGCGAACGGCGCGCACCACAAGTGGTTTCTCGGCGGCAAGACTAACATCACGCTAAACGCCCTCGATCGTCATGCGAAGTCGGAGCGCCGCAATCGAGTTGCTTACATCTGGCTCTGCGAAGACGGCTCAGAGCGGGTCGTGACTTATGGCCAGCTCTATCGCATGGTGTGCCGCTTCGCCAACGGCCTGCGTTCGATTGACGTCAACAAGGGCGATCGCGTTGTGATCTACATGCCGCTCACCATCGAATGCATCGTCGCGATGCTGGCATGCGCCCGTGTCGGTGCGATTCACTCGGTTGTCTATGCAGGTCTGGGTCACCAGGCACTTCGCGATCGCATTGAAGATGCGCAGGCGAAGGTCGTCATCGCCGGTGAATGTACCTATCGTCGCGGTAAGACGGTCGCGTTGAAACCGATCGTGGATGAAGCGATTGACGGCCTGGAGTTCGTTGAGCACGTCGTCGTGTACCAGCGCAGCAAGGGGCAATTCGAAGCCGCGAGCAGACGCGAGATCGATTTCTTCGCGCTGATGAAGTTTTCCTCGGAATGTCCGGCGGAAGAGATGGACGCCGAGGATCCGCTGTTCATCCTCTATACCTCGGGAACCACGGGAAAACCGAAGGGTGTGGTCCACGTCCACGGCGGATTCATGGTTGGCACCACCTATCACCTGCGCAGCTTCCTCGATATCGGCGAGCAGGACATTTTCTGGAACACTTCGGACACCGGCTGGATCGTTGGCCACTCCTACATCGTGTATGCGCCGCTCTGCGCGGGTGTCACCACTCTTTTGCGCGAAGGCGCGATTGATTATCCCGAACCCTCTGCGGCGTGGCAGATCATCGAGCGCTACGGCGTGACCAAGATGTTCACGGCGCCGACAGCCATCCGCATGTTTATGCGCTTCGGCGAATCGCTGCCGTTGTCTTACGACCTGACAACACTGCGCGTAGTCGCCTGCGCGGGCGAGCCGCTGAATCCCGAAGCTTGGCGCTGGGCGCAGACCTATATCGCCGGCGACGGCAAATGGGGATACGTCATTGATAACTGGTGGCAGACCGAACTCGGCGGTCCGACCCTTGGTACGCCCGTCACCAAGGCCATGCGCGCTGGTAAAGCTGGATTGCCGCTGCCCGGTGTCGAAGCCGACGTGGTGGACATGGAAGGGAAGCGTTCGCCCGATGGTGTGCAGGGCCGATTGATCTTGAAACGACCTTTCCCGCACATGATGCGCACAATCTGGAAGAACGACGCCCGCTGGGAACGCGAGTGGCAGGAGATCCCCGGCTGCTACATGACCGGCGACGTCGCCGTTCGCGACAAAGATGGCTACATCGCGGTGATCGGCCGCGCCGACGACGTGCTCAACGTCGCAGGCCACCGTATTGGTACCGCGGAAGTGGAAAGCGCCTTGGTTTCGCACCCGGCGGTTGCGGAAGCCGCAGCGATTGGCATCCCCGACGCGCTGAAGGGCGAGTCCATCAAGGCTTTCGTGCAGCTCCGCGCCGGCCACAACGCCAGCGACAACCTGAAAGCCGCGCTGGTGGACCACGTTCGCCGCGAACTTGGCCCGATCGCCACGCCGTCAGCGATTGACTTCGTTCCATCACTACCGAAAACACGAAGCGGCAAGATCATGCGCCGGTTGTTAAAGGCGCGTGAAACCGGAGCGGACATCGGCGATCTTTCGACACTGGAGCAGTAGCAGCTCGGGTTCAAGTACTCAGATTTATGCGGTCCGTTTTCCACGACGGGCCGCTTGTTTTAGTATTCCAAGCACGTCCGTAGTGGGGTAAATACAGGAAGGAACCCAGATCATGTCCTCAGCCACGCACTCCAATATTGATTCCATTCTTCAGGAAAATCGCAAATTCGAACCGCCTGCTGAGTTCAGCCGTCACGCCCACATCAAGTCGCTCGAGGAATACGAGAAACTCTACAAGCAGGCCGCTGACGACCCTGAAGGATTTTGGGCTGAAGTCGCGAAGGAACTGCACTGGTTCAAGCCGTGGACCAAAGTTCTGGAGTGGGACGCACCCTGGGCGAAGTGGTTCGTCGGCGCTGAGGCCAACCTTTCCTACAACTGTCTCGACCGCCACGTGCTCGGCGGACGCCGCCACAAGGCCGCGTTCATTTGGGAAGGCGAACCCGGCGACGTGCGCACGCTGACCTATCAGCAGCTCTGGCTCGAAGTGCAGAAGTTCGCCAACGTTCTGCTGGATCTTGGGATCAAGAAGGGTGATCGCGTTGCGATTTATATGGGTATGGTGCCGGAACTGCCCGTTGCGATGCTCGCCTGCGCGCGCATCGGCGCGACGCACTCCGTGATCTTCGGTGGCTTTTCGGCGAACGCGCTGGTGGACCGCATCACCGACCAGCAGGCCGTCGCCGTCATTACGCAGGATGGCTCATGGCGTCGCGGCAACGAAGTGAAGTTGAAAGTCGCAGTAGACGAGGCGCTGGAAAAGTGCCCAACCGTGAAACACGTCGTGGTCTATAAGCGCACGGCAAGCGCCATCAACATGAAAGAGGGTCGCGACCACTGGTGGCACGATCTCATGGCGAAGGCGAAGGACCACTGCCCCGCCGAGCCGCTCGACGCCGAGCATCCGCTCTACATCCTCTATACGTCGGGGACCACCGGCAAGCCGAAGGGAATCGTCCACACCACTGGCGGCTACGCAGTCGGCACCTACTACACGACCAAGATGGTCTTCGATCTCAAGGAAGACGATACCTTCTGGTGCACTGCCGATATCGGTTGGGTCACGGGCCACAGCTACATCGTTTACGGTCCGCTGCAAACCGGCGCCACGACGGTGATGTACGAAGGCGCGCCGAACTTCCCGGACCTCGATCGTTTCTGGGCGCTCGTCGCCAAGCACAAGGTCACCGTCTTCTACACCGCCCCGACCGCGATTCGCACCTTCATGAAGTGGGGCGCGGAATATCCCAACCGTCATGACATGAGCACTCTAAGATTGCTCGGCAGCGTTGGTGAGCCGATCAACCCCGAAGCCTGGATGTGGTACCGCGACGTCATCGGGAAAGATCGTTGTCCGATCGTTGATACCTGGTGGCAGACCGAGACTGGCGCCATCATGATCTCGCCGCTGCCTGGCGCGATCGCCACCAAGCCGGGTTCGGCGACCAAGCCGCTGCCCGGAATCATCGCGGAAGTCGTAACCCGTGCCGGCGAGAAAGTACCGCTCGGCTCGGGCGGGTTCCTCGTCATCAAGAAACCGTGGCCCTCGATGATGCGCACCATCTACGGCGATCCCGAGCGCTACAAGCACCAGTATTGGTCTGATATTCCGGGCGTGTACTTCACGGGTGATGGTGCTCGCGAAGACAAGGACGGCTACTTCTGGATCATGGGTCGCGTGGACGACGTGCTGAACGTCTCCGGCCATCGCCTGAGCACCATGGAAATCGAGTCCGCGCTGGTGGCACATCCGAAGGTCGCGGAAGCCGCGGTCGTTGGCCGCCCAGACGAGATGAAAGGTCAGGCAGTATCGGCGTTCGTCACGCTGGAATCCGGTAGCAAGCCCTCGCCTGAACTGAAGGAAGAACTCCGCGCCTGGGTAGCCAAGGAAATCGGTTCCATGGCGAAGCCCGATGACATCCGCTTTACGGACACGCTCCCCAAGACCCGCAGCGGCAAGATCATGCGCCGTCTGCTCCGTGAACTGGCAACGGGAGGCGATGTAAAGGGCGACACCACGACCTTGGAAGATTTCACCGTCATCGCCAAGCTCAAGGAAGATGAACAGTAGTAGACTGCGTAGGTTCAAAAACAGGCAAGGCGGGCACGTTCGAAACGCGTGCCCGTTTTCCTTAGCAGACAACTCGGCCCGCAATACTTGCATCCAACTGTCTTCTCGACAGTTGTGCCCCGTCTCATGAGTGGATTAAATCCTGAACTCGCTGCGCACGTCGATGCGTCCGAACACGCCATTCGTCTTCTCGCGCGCGAAAACAAAATTCTCGAGTTCATAGCGCGCGGCGCCTCTCTGGAGAAGGTGTTAACAGAGATTGCGCACGCCGCCGAGGAGTACTGCGACACCGAAGTTCGTTGCTCGATCCTCTTGCTCGACGAGTCAGGAACGCGCTTGATGCACGGCGCTGCGCCTAGCCTTCCCGATACATATAACAAGCTGATTCATGGCACCGCGATTGGTCCCGAAGTCGGCTCCTGCGGCAAGGCCGCGTTCTGCAAGAAGCCGGTTTTCGTCGAAGACATTGACACTGCGCCCTCCTGGTCCGCGCTGAAGCACCTCGCGTTGCCGCTTGGACTGCGCGGCGCCTGGTCCATGCCGATCTTTGCATCGAATGGCGATGTTCTTGGCACGCTCGGTATCTACACCCTTGAACCTGCGTCACCGACCGACCGGGCGCGCCAGGCTATCGATCTTCTCGCTCGCACTGCGGGCATCGCAATCGAGCGTCATCGCTCCGAATCGCAGCGGCTGCGCTATCAGAAACAAATTGAGACGCTCAACGACACGGGCATTCTCCTTGCTGCCGAGCGCGACCTCCACAAGATCGTGCAGGCGGCAACGGACACCGCGCGAGAATTCAGCGGTGCCGCTTTCGGAGCGTTTTTCTACAACGAAATCCGCGCCGATGGCGAGAGCTACATGTTGTACACGCTCTCTGGCGCACCCCGCGAAGCCTTCGAGAAATTTCCCATGCCGCGCAATACCGCCGTCTTCGGCCCAACGTTCGCCGGCGAAGGCACGGTGCGGCTGGCGGATGTGCGCAAGGATCCGCGATATGGCAAGAACGCTCCCTACCACGGCATGCCGGAAGGGCACCTGCCCGTGTGCAGCTATCTCGCGGTGCCGGTGGTTTCGCGCTCGGGGAAGGTGCTCGGCGGACTGTTCTTTGGCCATTCTGAGCCGAACCGGTTCACCCTGGAAGCACAGCACCTGGTCGAGAGCATCGCCGCGCAGGCAGCGGCCGCCATCGACAACGCACAGCTCAACGATCGTATTGCGAGACAGTTGGCTTCATCCGAGGAAGTGCAGCAGCGGCTCGCTATCGCCCAGCAGGCGGCGCAGCTCGCGACCTGGGAACTGGATTTCCGTACCGATGAAATCCGGTTCTCGCCGGGCAGCTGGCCGGTGTTCGGGTGCGACCCGTCGGAGATCAAGAGCCGCGCCGATTGGGAGCGTCAAATCCATCCCGACGACCGCGACATCGTCCGCAACGAGCTCGAGAGCTGCGTCCAGAATGCCAAAGCCTACTTCGTGGAGTATCGCGTCCAGAGCCCGCTCGGTGTGCGATGGGTGCAGGGGCGCGGCCACGTGGTGTATCACGCGGAAACCGCGCGCCCGGAGCGCCTGATCGTCCTCAGCATCGACATAACCGAACGCAAGCTTGCCGACGAAGCCCTGCGCATCAGCGACCAGAAGTTCCGCGAGGCGCAGAAGGCCGCCAACATGGGCACCTGGTTCTGGGACATCCCGACCGACAAAGTCACGTGGTCCATGGAGGTCCCTTCCTTCGACGCTGCAGTCTCCGCCGACCGGCTGAAGAACTGGGTGAACGCGGTCCACCCCGACGACCGCCCCGCCGTTGTTGCCGAACTCGATCGTGCGCTTCGTCAGGGCGGCCCCTTCAAGATCGAGCATCGCCTTATCAGGCAAGACGGCGCTCAGCGGTGGTCGTTCACGCAAGGCCAGATCATGCTGGGTGAGGATGGCACAGCGCTTTCGGGTCTCGGCATCACCATGGACACGACCGCGCGGCGCGAGGCGGAGACGGAACTCAAGCGTGCCGAGGAGCGCTTCAACCTCGCCGTGGACGCCGCTGACCTGGGCTTCTGGTATTGCGACTTGCCGTTCGACGTTCTCGGTTGGGATGAGCGCGTGAAGGAGCACTTCTGGTTGCCGCCCGACGCCAAAGTCACGGTCGACGATTTCTATCGGATCCTCCATCCCGAGGACCGCGAACGAACCCGCCAGGCGATCGAAACCTCCATCAACCAAAAGAAGCGTTACGACGTTGACCATCGCGCTGTCTCGCCGACAGGCGAGGTGCGCTGGGTGCGCGCGGTGGGCCGCGGGTTCTACGACGAGACCGGGAACCCGGTGCGCTTCGACGGCGTGACCATGGACATCACCGAGCGGCGCAAAGCGGAAGAGGCGTTGCGCAGTTCCGAGAAGCTCGCCGCGACCGGACGCCTTGCTGCGACCATCGCGCACGAGATCAACAATCCTCTCGAAGCGGTCACGAACTTCATCTATCTCGCCAAGACGACCGACGGCGTCTCAGACCAGGTTCGCTCCTATCTGGAGATTGCTGACCAGGAACTGGGCCGCGTATCGCACATCGCGCGGCAGACGCTCGGCTTCTATCGCGACAGCAGCGGCCCAATCCTGATGAGCGTTCCCGACATCGTGCAGGACGTCGTGAACCTCTACCAGCGCAAGCTGCTCTACAAGTCGCTCGAACTCAAGCTCGACGTGCAGTCGGACCTCACGATCCGCGGCCTCGCCGGCGAAATGCGCCAGGTGCTTGCGAATTTGCTCGTGAACGCGATCGACGCGTCGAACGACGGCGGCCGCATCTGGATCCGAGCGCGCCGCGTGGTAGACCTCAAGACCGGCGGCAAAGCGGTGCGGCTCACCGTGGGCGATTCAGGCATCGGCATGAATGAAGAAGTTCGCAAAAAACTTTTCACGCCGTTCTTCACCACCAAGTCCGACGTCGGCACCGGCCTCGGCCTGTGGGTCACGCGCGGCATGGTCGAGAAAGCGAAGGGAAGAATCCGGGTGCGCAGCCGCCAGGGGATTGGCACCGTTTTCTCCATGCTGTTTCCGTCAACGAAGTATCCGCCGCCGTCGGTGCAGCCGGCGTGAAGCTGCGCTAGAATTCCGCTCCGAGGCTGAGCGATGGCGCAGTTCAATTCCTACGACGAGTTCTTCGTCTTCTACCTGCAGCAGCACAAAAATCCCGCCAACCGCGCCCTGCACGCAACCGGCACTTCGCTCGGCATCCTCACCGTCATTCTCGCGTTCGCCTTAGGCCATCCGTGGTGGGCGTTCTTGTGGCTCCCCATCGCGTACGGTTGCGCCTGGACCGGCCACTTCCTGCTCGAGAAGAACAAGCCCGCGACCTTCGGCTATCCGTTCTGGTCGTTCATCAGCGATTTTCGGATGCTCTGGCTGATGATGACCGGGCAGCTTGGGAAGTGGATGGCGAAGGGAATTTGAGGGTACCCCCTCCCCCCTCGAGAATTGCAAAATCTTCAAAACGCGAGATTAGCTAGGTCTCTATACACTTGGCTCACAATCTGCGTTACGCTCTGGATCGCCGTGACAGGGTTAACGCTTTTGATCTCCGCACCATTCATCCGTGCAGTTGTGAACGGGGCACGGATTAACGAGCGTAGCAGTGGGCTCTTTGGGAGGAGTTGGAAGCCAAGTGAGTTGGTCGCAAAACTGCGTGATGTGCGAGCGGGAGCGGTCAAACACATCGTCATACTTCATCCAACCGTAGATGACGCTGCGCCTCTGGGTCATGCGCAGGGGTATAGCGTAAGAGTCGCTTTGTGGAGCATAGAACCCCCGGATGCTCTCGTTGTCGGTGACTATATTCCCATTCGCGTCTCGATCCGGGAATCGGAAATCACTAGGGAGTTCTCCCTGAATGATGTTGACGTGATATCTAGCGTTGACGGCTGGAGTGTTGCCGCTATTCCTCCACTTCAGAGAGAGCAGCAGCGATTGGATATTTCCCTTGGCGTCGGCCTCATTGAGTCCCTGATATCCACCATTAGAAACAAATGCGCGCTGCACGGATTCCAGCGATGTACGGCTGATTTTGGTCTGTTCAATCATTTGCCGCAATTGGCAGAAATAGATGGCGAGCGCGAGAAGGCCAATAACTCCAAGTATGACTTGAGTCGCCAGCATCGCGACGTGCACCCAATGAATTTCACCAGCAAGAGTCTTTGCGTTCTGATCTTTATTCTCGGTCTCTCGTGTGCCACTTTCGGTCATTGGCTAATCCTCTATAAGGGAAAATACTTCTTGGGGATTTTCGGATGGGGCGTCGCGGCGTTTCTAATTTATCTTGCCGTGACAGGGCTAATCTGCGGATTCGCCGACTGGGCCCCCGTCAAAAAACCGTACCTTTTCTTTGGGGACAGACCGACCATTCATGATCGGCTGAGATTTCCCATTAGCGCCGACTTCCACGACCAGGTACGAAAAGGCGGTTTGTTTGTGTTCGGTTGGGTTGATGGTGTAGTCAACGCAACCGACGACGTTGAGCAGTACGGTTCCTTGGGGAAACCCCTCAAACTTAGCCTGAAGCTTATCCTTTGTGAGTTGAGCCATGAATGGTCTTGGCTCTGGTTCTCCGGGAAAGAGGGCTCTTCCCCACCCATTCACGATTGGCTCGGATTTAGGGCAAAGTCGTCGCTGAATTTCTACAACATTAGGGCCATTCGCGTTCACTACCTCGACTCGTACATCGACGTTGGTCGCGGGAGAATGGCCGACGTTCTGGATCACGATGGTGAATCCTACTTCAGCCCCAATATTGTCGAAAATAATGGGGCCCAGATTCCGTCATCTTGGCCTTGACCCAAGGGCGCGTCGTCGCTTCCGTTTGAGCCCTAAGTTGCTCGGTTTGAGTTTTCATTTGGGAGAGTTGTCCACTAGCGACGTGCGCATAATAGCCAGCGGCAATAACAGCCCCCCAAGATCCGAGGACAAGCAAAATCTGGAGAGTTACGTTAATTCCAAAGTGCTTCTCGTCGCGGGTTCGATTCTCTCTGCGCTCTGTCTTTCCAGCCCCTATTTCGTCTTTGTCCGCTATATCGATAAGAATAGGTGGCTGTGGCGTTTGCTGCTTTATGTATTTCTGGATCTGTTGCTCCTCGCGTTGTCGTTCAAGTTGTTGATGGATGGATTCAGTGCTTTTGACTAACGACTCATGCGACGAAAGAAGTGCTTCTAGCAGCTTCTTAAACTGGCGAGGAATCATGGGAGTAGAATGTGCCTATGAAGTCGGCAAAAGAATACACCGAAGGACGCGAAGCCGCAGCCAATTTCAATGCGGCTATGGCCGCAGCGTTCCAGGCTCCGAAAACGCCACGGCCAGAGCCCAAGCGGAAAGTTACTTCCCGCAAAGCGAGCGGCAAAAATTAGAACGTCTCGGTCCACGCCTATGCCCCTGGATGGCGAAGTGAGTCGTTTTGTACTTTCCTGCACGCCACCCAAACTCCTTGGAAGGAAAAGAAGACAGAACTATGATCACTCTGGTCAAGCCCAGACCACCCGCGGTCGGAACACCAGGAGTGATCGATGAGCGAAGTTGAGGTACGGATCGAAGAAGCGGCTATTCGGTTGGGACTGGAGCTCGAGCGGTTAGGAAACGTGACTGCTGCCAAGGTCGTGGGCCAACTTCGGGAGCGCTACGTTCGGGGTAATCCTCGGGCGTGGTGGCTCGACCTCGCGGTTCCATGCACCAAATACGATTCCTCGAACCTTAGTCTTTCATCGGTTTTGCCGTCGATGGAAGGAAGAACCTTCCTCATCCCGGAAATCGATGGGGGAACTCCCCGTTTATAAAGTTCCTGCTGCGGCCCTTGAACGGCTCATTGCCGAGTGTCCTTACTTCGAATACTACGTAGCTGGCGGGATGCTGGAATGGTTGGTAATCGAATCCGACCACAACGTCTTCCTTGTTTGTATTGGCAAGGCCAGCACCTTGGGCTTGCCTCACTAATGAATTCAGTTCGACGAACCCCTATATCGTTCGCGCGCTTCTCGGGCAGGACGCAGTCCGGGAGGCGGTCCTTTACACGCACACACCAGCAGTCACAAAACTCCTGGCGGGTGGCCCAAGGTCTGTTCGCGTCAACATCCTTTTTACTTTCCTTCACGAAACTGCTTGGGTGCCCCGGGTCTCGCGCTTTTCGAGACCTGGGCAGACACTTCAGTCGGCACTACCCTCACATCCCCGATCTTCGTGGGCGGGGATATCAATGCGTCTCGCGGCACTCGTTCTTGTGATTCCGCTCGATCTCTCGCAGTGGGCCATCAAACCGGCTATAGATGAACAGCCCACACCTCAGGCAGACCGAACGAAGGACTAAGCCATCGTCACTGGTCGAGTGATCGAAGCCGGGATGAAACTCGGTGAGTTTTTCGTGGAGCGGGGAACTTTCCACGGGAGGCGTCCTCCTACCGACTGTTGGATGAATTCCAATCACCTATGAGGGAATAATCAGTTGGTCTTCTTTTAAATTTTTGTCTCAGGCTCTGGCGGATTTCTCGGCAAAAAGACGTGCCCGTTGGAACACTTGTAGCTCAGGACACCATGTATTGAGGCATGTTGGGAGTCTGCGTGCTGGCCGACCGCTCGGCAATTAATTAGTAAGAATTCGGTACTACCGCATACCGGGCAATTTGGCGGAGGAGACAACGGTTCTTGCATGTCGCATCACCCTCCGCTGATTGTAATTTACATCTGCTTACAAAATTATCCCCTATGCGCAATGACGCTCATTGACACGACCCCTTAGGTGCCGGGATTGTCGTGTGACAAAACAGTCTAAGTGACTTCGGTTTCTTCGCGAATCACGAATTACAGTGACAAGTAATTCAGGCCATCGTTACATTTCGTTGCAACGCCACTTCGCCCTGAAGTGAGCAAACGCAACTTCTCGTTCGGGAGTCGAACGAGGCCTAAGGGAAACCCCGCCTTCGACACGGCGGGGTTTTTCATGCGCTCAAATCAGGGTGTCACAGTGATCGACAGTACGTTCGAAGTGACGCTCGGAACAGTTCCGTCCGACGTATAGGAGACCTGGTAGTTGTGGGTTCCGGCGGTCGGATTATCAATCCGGAATATGGCTCTTCCATTGCCAAGCGTCGCTTTGGAGACCGGTGTGCCCCCATCCGTGAGATTCGCGAACCCGATCGCGTAATTCGGGTTGATTTGGGCATTCAGATAAAACAACTGTCCAGCCTTGAAAGTGGTTCCCGAAGCAGGTGAGAGGACGATTTGGGAGAGTGCACGCTGGTAGGAACACCATTGGCCGTAATAGAAACTCACCACTTTGTCCGTCGGATTGAGGTACTTCAGCGCGCCCAGTAGTTGGAGATGGACCAGGTGATAGCTCCACGCGACGTGGGGCCCGCGGGGCGCATTCGTTATGTGACCGAGATGGTACGCGCTGATCCCGCCCATTTCGTGATACGGAAGTTCCGCGTCGAGGGTCTTCAATCCGGCGTTGTACATGGACAGAGCCGTCGCATCGAATGCCGAGAGATCGTACAGGCCAACCAGCGTGAACATAAAGCCATTCAACGTGTAAGAGGCGGGTACGGTGGGATATTCCTCGTAATGCGGAAGGTTGGGATCACCAAAAAAATCGTCGGTGAGCCCGCCCTCGGATACCTTCTTCGCTAACGGCGCCAGGGCTTTGCTGGCTGCCGTTAAATACTTCTCATCGTGAGTGACCTGGTAGGCACGGCTCAGTACGGAAATCGCCTGTCCCTGCGCCATTGCGCCGCCCCATGGCGGACTGAGCGTCACTCCCATGCCGGCGACGGTGAAGCTATAGTTGATGTACCAAATGCCGGTCGTGGCGTCCTGAACACTCATCAGCCAGTCCGCTCCCTTGACGAGATTGGCTTGAGCACCGGCGGTACCGTAAGCGACGGAGTAGGAATACTGCTGAAGCGCCCACTGTGAAACCGTCACCGGGTTGTATACGAATACCCCGCTGGCTAGCACCATCGGGATTCCGTTCCCGTCGAACTGAATATTCGATCCGTGAGCGATGTTGCCGTCGGTGAGACTGCTCAGGTACACGCCGGCGGCGCTATAAGTGGTGACCGGTGCGACCGTTCCCAATGCGACGCATTGGCCGTGTGCGACGCGTGTAAAAGAGACCTGCAGGAATACGAGCAATCCGAACACCACGAGTCTTTTCATTTCCTTATCTCCGAATCTAACTAGAGGGGCCCGTGAGTTGAAACTGTCAGCATGGAAAACACTTCAAACGTCGAGTGTTTCCAGCACCGGTACTCCAAACTTACTCAAGATTTTTCTGGCGGCGATGATGCTCACCATCTTCATGTCGAAGCGAACCCCCGATGCGTTGTAGGACTGGACCTGGAAATTCCAGAAAAAGCGCCGTGGACGTCCTTGCGGCGGCACCGTATATCGCCCGTTGACTCCCAAGGTCGCGCCACCCCAGTCGAACAGGTAGCAGTAATGCAGAGATTCCGATCCCAAGGAGATATCAGCGGGCGTGGCATCTCCCTCAGCAAGCACTTCGATCCCATGCTTCATCGAAATTCGCACTTTCTTCCCAAGATCACTGAGAAACACCACGGAGGCGGGGATGAGTTCCAGGAGCTTTGGCGTGTTCTTGGCCCGCGCCTTGCGGATGTAATTGCGATAGGCATCTTTCAGCTTCTCGATGGGAATCTCCGGGGACGACACCAGGGGCCGTGAAGGGAGACTGGCGTAGTCTTCGTTGTACTTGCGGATAGCGGACTCGGAGTCGTGCTCCGTAACCACCTCCCACTGGTCTCCCGGATACAGGACCACGGAGGCACACTTCACGTCCTCGGTGCAGAATCGATGCACGTCACCAATGCGATTGGCGTGAGCGTTCATGAAGTAGTTTTCTTTGTGACAAAACCACACAAAGCTTGCGCATGGCACCACAACGCGAGGCTCAAATACCTCGCATTGCATTTTCATTTGGGCCAGCTTTCGCTGCGCGTGCTGCTTGTGGCGTTCTTCATCCTCCGGATTGCCAGCCCAATCTGCATAGGAAAACTGGGTGAACAAGGCGTCAGGTTTCCCCAGGCGCTCGCGGATCGGAAGTAACTTCGCCTTCGTCGTATAAATGCAATCATTCAGATTGAGGATGACCTTGCCGTCCGCCCGGTATGCAAGCCACGAATCGATCAACCCGGTTCGCCCACAGAAAACCTCAAAGCCCGGTGCGAGCGCGAACCACTCTTCCTCAGGAAGTTCCTGCGTCTTGAACCCGAGCGAGGCGCAGTACTGCAGGACGCGGCGATCTCTCGTCTTGTGGTAAAGCACCGTAATCCGTGCGCGATGTTCAGGCGCTATGCCCCGCAACGACTTGGGAGAAAAATGGTCGGGATGCTCATGGGTAATGAAAATGTGGGTAATGTCGCGGAACTCTTCGTACCCGAACTTCGTTGCAGAAAGCAGGCCCCAGCCGTCATCGAACGCGGTTCCCTCCAACCAGGGGTCGGACATAATAGAGACGTTCGCAGCGGAAACAACGAACGAAGCGTGGTTTACCCACGTCACGTGCATCGATAGACCTTTCTCGAAGAGCGGGGTTCAGCTGGGCAATGAAACAGCCCTTAAGGGGACTTGAAGGGGAAAGTGAGCTGCGAAATATTACGACAGTGCTCATCTCTGGTCAAGATAGGGAGCGTGCACGCGGCACGTGGATTCAGCAACTTAGCCGGGGATAGTAAGCCAAAATGGGAATGGAAAGCACAGGCAACAAAGGCTTTGTTCGCTATTTACTCTTCACCAAACAAAATCCTTCCACTTTTCTGTACCACCTTTGCGGCAAAAAGCCGAGTTGAACACTTTTCTGGCTCCAGGGTCGCGTTTTATGGCATTCCAGGAAGAAATTCACGGAGCAAAACCGGCATTTTTCCGACCGCGTTTAAACGCGCTCTCCGCAAATAACGAGTAAATAAGCACTTGGAAAACTATGTTTATCAACTTCTAACTTCGGGTTTTACCATAAGTTTTCCTGCTTTCTTCGCGGTAACCTCGTACGCGAAGTCCGGTCAGGCACCCATTTCTTTGACTGAGCGCGGACGAAATAATATGCTCAAGCTCAGGGCACGACGAACTTCTCCCCATGGCGACACCCTCCAATTCCAACGATCCTAACGACTTGCAGCAGCCAACCCAACGCATCTTCGGCGCCGGTGAAATGGCGGACCGGACGCGTGCGTTCGACTGGAGCCGAACCCCCGTCGGGCCAATTGAGGGCCTGGCCGGATGTGCTCGTGGTTACAGTGAACCTTCTGCTGGCGAACCGGCAGCCGATGTTCCTGTGGTGGGGCAAGGAACTCACGCAGTTTTACAACGATGCGTATCGGCCAAGCTTAGGAGAGGACAAACATCCGCGGGCATTGGGACAGAGCGGCCCGGAATGTTGGCCCGAAATTTGGGACATCATTGGGCCGGACATTGCGGCCGTGATGTCGCGGGGCGATGCATGTTGGTACGAAGACCAGTTGGTTCCGATCTACCGCAATGGAGTGCTGCAGGACGTCTATTGGACGTACAGCTACAGCCCCGTCCGTTCCGCGGATGGAACGATCTGCGGGACGCTGGTTACATGCTCGGAGACGACGGGGCGGGTCCAGTTGGAGAAGCAGCGCTCGCATCTCCTGGCGGAGTTGCAGCATGAACGGCAACGGTTGTTGGAACTGCTAACCCAGGCGCCAGCTTTTGTGGCGGTGCTGAAGGGCCCTGAGCACGTTTTTGAGTTCACCAATGCACTCTACCGGGAATTGATCGGGGACCGTGAACTCCTGGGAAAGCCGGTAGGCGAGGCTGTTCCGGAAGCTGTCGAACAAGGTTATCTCAAGATTCTCGATCGCGTTTACCACACCGGGGAGCCGCATGTGGCGCATGGTTCCCAGATTCTCCTTGCGCGAAAGGCAGGGTTTCCGCCGGAGCCGAGAATTCTGGATTTCGCGTACCAACCGGTTCGGGATTCCGATGGCAACGTGACTGGCATTATTGCGCTGGGAACCGACGTTTCCGACCGGAACAAGGCGGAGCGTTTATTGGTGCAGGCAGAGAAACTTGCCGTGGTGGGCCGTCTCGCGGCGAGCATCGCGCACGAGATCAATAACCCGCTGGAAGCCGTAACCAATCTGCTGTACCTGGTCGAAGTCACGGATGAACGAGCGCAGCGCATGGCTTTCCTGAAGTCGGCGCAGCAGGAACTGGATCGGGTCGCGAAGATTACAACCCAAACGTTGCGCTTTCATCGCGAGAGCACGAACAAGAAGGCAGTGTTCCTGCAAGATATTGTCGACAACGTGATCACGTTGCTGGCGGGCCGGTTGCGAAATGCTGGTCTCACGGTTGAGAAAGACTTTGCTACGCGTGGCGAGATTGTGGGCCGTGAGGGCGATCTGCGGCAAGTATTCGTGAACCTGATCAATAATGCGGTCGATGCTTGTCGTCCAGGTGGACGCATCGTGGTTCGGCTTCGAGATTCTGTCGATCTCTCCAGCCAACAAAAAGGAGTTCGCATCACTCTGTGCGACTCGGGAACGGGGATGTCGCGGCCAGTGCTACAGCGACTCTTCGAACCTTTCTTCACTACGAAGGGAATGACAGGCACCGGCCTGGGGCTTTGGATCTCGAAGGAAATCCTGGACCAGCACGGTGCCACGCTGCGGGTTCGTAGCAGCACTGCCGACGCGAATCACGGGACGGTGTTCTCGATGTTCTTTCCGACTGGGTAGCGGCGTTTCGACGCACCCAGGTCTCAAATTGCGAGACCTGGGGCACCCGAATTATTTTGCCACGGCGTATTCTTCCAGCATCTTCACCGCTTCCGGGAATTTCATCCACTCACCCGCAACCTGTCGTGTTGCGACGTTCAACCGGTTCCAGGTATTGATCGAGGTGATTGCGAGGAGGAGGGCGGAGAGGCCTTTCTCATCATAGTGGCGGACGGCTTCGTTCCAAACTGTGTCGGGAACCGGATCGCTGCGATCGCTCAGGCGCGTGACATGCTCGGCAAGGGCGAGGGCGGCGCGCTCGGCATCGGAGTAGTAAGGAGCGTCGCGCCAGCCGGCGAGGGCGACGAGGCGAGTGTCAGTCTCGCCTGCCTTCTTGGCAACGAATGCGTGCATCTCAAGGCAGACGCTGCAACCATTGATTTGACTGACGCGCAGCTCGATCAGTTGCAGGGTGGTGACCGGCACGCCGGCCTTCTCAATCAGCGTCGAGATGGTGCGCAGGGCCTGCATGGCTTCGGGAAGGATTAAGGCGGGATTGGTCATTCTTGATTTCATAAAGATGAGCTCCTTCTGTCACAAAAAGTGAATTTCGTTCGTCAACCAAGTGACGAACGACGGTGGGAGAATGTGACAGATGGACGAGAAAAAATTCCTCGCAGAACGATTTGAAGAGAACCGCAGTCATTTGCGCGCGGTGGCGTACCGGATGCTGGGCTCGGCGACTGAGGCCGAGGATGCTGTGCAGGAAGCATGGCTGCGCCTGAATCGCGCGGACACGCAACAGGTGAATAACCTGAATGCGTGGCTGACGACGGTGGTGGCGCGGGTATGTCTGGACACGCTGCGCTCGCGGAAAGCGCGGCGCGAGGAAGCGCTGGATACAGAAGTTACGGAGCCGGTCGCGTCGACTCAAAAAAGAAACAATCCAGAGCAGGAAGCGATGCTCGCAGACTCGGTAGGAATCGCGCTGCTGGTGGTGCTGGACCGGCTGAGTCCGGCGGAGCGGCTGGCGTTTGTTTTGCATGATTTGTTCGGGCAGTCGTTCGAGGAAGTTGCGGCGGTGTTGGACAAGACGCCGGCTGCGGTGCGTCAGCTTGCGAGCCGCGCGCGTCGCAGAGTTCAGGGGCCGCCGGCGATTGAACGCAACGTGCTCAATGCGCATCGGCGAGTGGTGGATGCGTTTCTTACGGCGCTGCGGGCGAGGGACTTTGAAGGATTGGTCTCGGTGCTCGATCCTAATGTCGTGGTGCGCATTGATAAATTCTCAGCGACTGGTGGGAAGGACATCGAAATTCGCGGCGCCGAAACTTGGGCTCGTGGTGCGATCCAATTCGCAGAAGGCGCACGCTTGGCGCGGACGGTGTTGGTGGATGGCGAAGTCGGTGTGGTGATGGCGCCGCGTGGCAAACTATTCCGGGCTGTGCGTCTCTCGATTTCGGATGAGGGACGTATTCGCGAGGTAGAGATCATCGGGGAGAAAGAGCGGCTCGCGGTGATGGATGTACAGCTACTGCCGGAGTGAGAGTTGATGTTGCGCGGATTTGGGCGTCCAATGGTCGGTTCGTTTAAGGGCGCCCAGGATGGATCCATACGACTATTTCGACATTGTGCTCGGGTTGGTGTTCGCAATTCTGTTTGCGGTGCTCTTCTGGCGGATCGGCGATATCGAATATGAAAAGGGATATTTGACTGGGCTGGCGAGCCTGGCGGTATCGGTGATCGTGCTGTTTCCTCTGCATAAGGGCTATCTGGAGATTGTCATCGGGCACATCTTGTTGTTCGGTGCGTTCTGGGTGTTCAACTTGCGGAAGAGCAAGGTGTGATCGAACAAAATCTTGCACAAACGAAGGGCACGACGGAGCGCGAAGGGGGACGAACGAGTCCGCTCCTCGGCTCGTGGCATTGGAAGAGCCAGTCTCCATCTCGGGTGCGGTAGGACCGGGGTTTGAGAGGATCAGGGTTTGCTCGTTGGCCCACCTCCGGTGGTGTATTTCGGCAAGATGGTGAAGTTGAGAATCTCCGAAGAATCATTGTCGGTGCGGTATTCGTTCTGGGCCAGGGAACCGTTGATGCGGATGATGTATTTTCCCTGGGGCAGGTCCTGGGGGAGCTTCTCTTTAAACGTGACGCGACGAGCTTCGCCCGGAGAATAGTCGTTGCCATCGCGATGACTGAGGATGGTGAGTTTGTTATTTTGATCGACGGCCAGAACATCGAACTTAGGATTCTTGGCGATGCCGTCGCCGTCGTTGCTGATGAGACATTCCACGGTAATGGTGTCGCCTGGGCGAGCGGAGAACGGAGTGACCTTGATCGAGTCGTGCACATCCAGGTCCGGGTGAACCTCTCCGAAAACCTTGCCCACGGCCACTTTCCAGGAAGTGCCTGCTCTACCGGTGAAAGTTGCCATCCAGATAGAAGTGCGATCGAAGGGATCAAGCGCGATGCCTGCGGTATCGAGAAGACGCGGCTTAAGCTTCGGGTTCAAAGGATCGAAAGGCGAGGAGGGCCCGGTTCCTTTCGATAACAGGGCGCTGGGGCGAATGTCTTTTTCGGTCTTTAGAAATACGCTGTAACGCGCCTCGGGAAAAAGATCCTTGCCGGTACGAGCAAAAACCATGGCGATGTTGCCATCGCGGTTCATGACTGCGCCCGGCAGGCCGTAGGCGTTGAGAGCGTTCGGGGGATCGTCAAAGAAGTTGCGCCAGCCGATGACGCGATCGATGTCGACATGGACTCCGTGCGGGTAGTTGGCCATGTCGAGGGTGACGAGTCGGGCGGACGGCACACAGCCATTGGAGTTGTTCGTCCACTGGATGCAATCGTTGAAAGTGAGGACGAGGGTTCCCTTGGTGAAGTGGGCCTCGACGGGGAAATGAGAGACATTGCCATAGTTGATAGGCCGTGGGCTTCCTTTCTGAACCCAGGTTGTTGAGGAATTCAGATTCGGCAGATCGATGGCCATGGACTGAAATTTCACCGGATTGGTTTCGGAGATCATAGTGAGGATGATCTGGCCGTCCTCATACTTGGCGAGCATACCGGCGTCATCCGATTTTCCAGCGGCGAGGTGGTCGTGCATTACAACCGCCGCAACGTTCCCTTGAGAATTATTTCCATTGGCTTCCTGCCAATCCCAAAAGGTGTGGATCTCTGGAGCCTTACTTCCGAAACCCACGTCGTCTGCATTCACCGCGATCATGTAGGAGTAAAGATCGGAGTGATCGCCGCCATCCAGTGGAGCGTGCCCGACCTTGATAGCCATGATGTAGCGCGACGGCGTGATGCCGAGGGTGGGATAGTCGGCGGCATTGCCGGGAGTGAACGGTGAGTGCGGGCACTGTTCCTCTTGTCGAGAGCTGCAGTCTCCGTCACCGGGTACAGCGTTGAATCCATAAACGTGGAAGTGCTGGTGGGGGTTTCCGGGGCAAGGCACCCAGGGATCTTCGTTGCAGGAAACCGCGAGAAAGAATTTGGTGCGCCGCTGCGAAATGCTCAGAGAATCGGTGGCATCACTCTGATTCTTGGCGGTGGCGAGCAACACAAAACGATGATGAAACTCGTCGAAGGCGAGGCGTGCATCGCCGATCTGGCTTGTGGATGAGGACATGAGGAGCTTACCCGGTTTCACGTCCTGATTGAGATTGAGGACCTTGTCGATGCCGACGATCAGGTTTTTGAAGATCTGATCGCGGAGTTTGATGTCGCCGGTAAAGCCCACAGTCCTTTCAATTCGCTTTCCAGACTTGAAATAGAAAACGAGAGAGTCCCAGGTAAGAACGCCAACCGCGTTGGTGCCAACGGCGAGTTCGGGATCCACGGCGCCAGTACTCTCCGAAGCATCAGCGGGAAATTTGTAGGTGAGCGCCTGGCTGCGAAGGCTGGGTGACAGGAACAAGGACTCTCCAAAAACGATCTCGTCACGAAGCACTTTTTCAGGACCTCCATTCATTTCGGAGGCGAGCACCGCGGTGTGTCCGGCCATAGCGACGCCGGAGACTTTCGTTTGACTCACGGCGACGGTGGTGACGTGGTTGGGATCTACGACGTCGTGGGGACCATCATCGGCGTCTTCGTCTCCCGCGTTTTCTGGCTCGGGAGTAGCAGTCACGGGACCTTCGGCGTCGGGGAAGGGACCATAGATCGTGACGGATCCGGATTTAGCTTCGACGTCTTTGAGTTTCGGCTCTGCGGCAGTTTGGGAGAACCCAGGGAGGGCGGCAAGCAGAAGGAGGCAGGACGACAGGCGGTAGGAGAAAAGGGGCATTTGGTCTCCTTGACGGGTTCGGAGGAAGGCACGATTTTTCAGGCCACGGAGTGTACTCGCGGGCGAGTGAGGCGGAGGCGAAAGAATTGCCTTAGAAGGAGTTACGGTGGTGCAATTGGGCAGGTGTCCGGTTACTGCTCGTGGTAGTTGAACAAGAGGCCACCATCCACAACCAGGGTTGTTCCCGTTATGTAGTCGGCATCGGACGATGCGAGGAAGGCGGCACAGCCGGCGACGTCGTCCGTCGTCCCCATCCGTTTCAGCGGGATGTGCTCAAGCAGGGGCTTTAGTTTTGAGGGGTCGTGCAGGAGTTTGTCGTTGATCGGCGTCTTGATGGCGCCGGGAGCTATGTTGTTCACCGTGATGCCGTACGGAGCAAGCTCGATCGCCAGATTTCGGCAGAGCATTTTCAAGCCGCCCTTCGCCGCGCAGTACGACGCAAAGTTGGGGAAGGGGAGTTCTTCGTGGACGGAGCTGATGTTGATGATCTTGCCCGGGCGCTTCGCTTCGGCGAGATCGCGCGCGAACAACTGCGAGAGAAAGTACGGGCCTTTCAGGTTCACTGCGATCACCGAATCAAAGTCGTCTTCGGTTGACTTGAGAAACTCGTCTCGCTTCTCGATGCCGGCGTTATTGACAAGCACATCGAGCGGGCCGAGGGCTCGGGTGGCGTCGGCATAGAACTTTGCCAGCGCGCCGATGTTGCTGACGTCGATTTGCAACGCAGCGGCATTCACTCCATGCGAACGCATCTCCTCGACAGCCGACTTTGCATGATCATCATTCGAGAGGAAGCCGATGGCCACGTCGGCACCTTCCTGCGCAAAACGAAGAGCGATGCCGCGACCAATGCCCTGATCGCCGCCGGTTATCAAAGCGTGCTTGCCTTTGAGTCGCATGGTTCAGTTTGAGTTCTCTATTCACTAATCGGATGCATTTCGTACGTGCGAGTTGGCCGGGGCGGATGGGCGGTGTAAATTGCACGCGATGACTACCGTTTCACGATTAGCGGTGAGCGTTTTTGGCATGACTATGCTGGCAGGGACGCTTGCATGCACCAAACTTGCACCCCCGAAGCCGGGCGTCAAGGAACTGCAGTCGTCGCGCGAGGCCGTGCGTGCGGCGTGGAGTTGGCAGGAGGATGCGTCGGTGAATGAAAGTGGCCGATGGACGCCGCTTTTCCTGTCGAAGGTGGAGTGCCTGTCGCGTCGCGACATGATGTGGACGATGCGGCCGGTGAAGGAAGAGCTCGACAGCCAAGGCCGCATGATCGTGCACGAAATCTGGTTTGACGGCACCTGGTACACGAGCGATGGACGGTATTGGGAGACCCTCAAAGATGCGGACAAGAAGATTCCAGGAAAATTGAATATCGGATGCGGCGAAGGCCCGGCACGGGTTTGGGATGGTTCTTTGTATTCGGAACTGGATGAGGTGATTCGGAAGGGCGCGATCGTTCCGGGGGAGAAGATGACCGCGAATGGCTTTGACTGCACCTGGTTTGACGTGTCTCTGAGTGTGGGTGAGCCGCCGCGGTACACGGTTTGCATCAATGCGGCGAGCAACCTGCCCCAGGTTGTGCGTTCGCGGGAGAATGGCCACGAGTACACCTACACGCTTTCCCAGTGGAATACCGCTTCGGTCGGGGTGCCCCCTGAGTTGTCGCGATAGGCGGGATTGGCCGTTGCGGTTCGCTATATACTGTTCATAGTGGGCATTGGGACTTCCGCCTTATGGCGATGCCGTCGCATCGAACGGGCATTTATTCCATCTAATTGGTAGAGATTCCAAGGGAGTTATTGATTCGTGTCTACCGCAACAATCAACGTGGCAAACGAGAAACAAGAACGCATTCTGGACGCGTTCCGCCGCTGGGGACATCTCCAGGCCAACATTGATCCGATCGGGTACTTCAAGCCCGTAGCGCATCCTGACCTCGAGTTTCCGGAAGACGAGTCCGAGTTCGCTCGGAAGATTTATTGCGGCACGATCGGCGTGGAGTTTATGCACATTGCCGATCCCGAGCGTCGCCGCTGGATCGCTGAAAAATTCGAAGGCGAGCCAGGACCGGTTGATCATCGGCGCGTGCTCGATGCCCTCGTCCGTGCCGACATGTTTGAGCAGACGCTCCAGTCGCGCTACATCGGAACGAAGCGCTACTCGCTCGAAGGCAATACATCGCTGATTCCGCTGCTGCACGAAATTCTGAACGCGGCTGCGGAACATGGCGCTGAGCAGGCCGTGATGGCGATGAGTCACCGCGGACGATTGAACGTCATCGTGAACGTGGTGAATCGTCCGGCGGCAGAAATTTTTGCGGGCTTTGAAGATGTGGATCCGCGCAGCGTGTTGGGCGGCGGCGACGTGAAGTACCACATCGGTTCGACGGGCGACTATCACGCCGCGAACGGCCAGACCGTGCATATCCATCTTGCGTCGAACCCGAGCCACCTGGAAGCCGTGAATCCCGTGGCGGCAGGACGCGTGAAGGCAAAGCAGCAGCGCATTGGGGAAGGCGGGATTCCCAAGGTCGTGCCGCTGATCATGCACGGCGACACGGCGTTCGCAGGGCAGGGCATTGTTGCCGAAACTCTTAACCTCGAGCACCTGCCGGGCTTCGACATCGGTGGCACGGTGCACGTGATCGCCAACAACCTGATCGGTTTCACTGCCAATCCGCGGGAGGCGTATTCGTCGCGCTACTCGAGCGACATCGCGAAGCGACTCGAGATGCCGATTATCCACGTGAATGCCGAGGATCCCGACGCGGTAGTGCGTGTCGGTCGCATTGCGATGGAATACCGCGACCGTTTCCAGAGCGATGTGCTGGTGGACCTCATCGGATATCGCCGCCACGGACATAGTGAAGTGGACGATCCTACGATCACGCAGCCGATTGTCTATCGCAAGATTAAAGATATGCCGCTGATTTCGGAATCGTACGCGGCGAAGATTGGCGCCGATACGAAGCCGATGGCGGAAGCAGTGCAGGCAGAGTGGGACGTCGCGCAAAAAGAAGGCAAGGCGATGCAAAAGAAGCCTTCCATGCGCGACCTGCCGTCATACTGGGACCCGTTCAAGGGCGGTCCATGGAATGCATCGCTCGAAGTGCCGACCGGTTTGAGTACCGAAGAGCTGCTGAAGATCACGGAAGGCATTACGAGCTATCCGTCCGACTTCAACATTCATCCCAAGGTCGCGAAGCTCCTTGAGCAGCGGCGCGAGATGGGTGAAGGGAAGAAGCCGCTCGATTACGGCATGGCCGAGGCACTGGCGTTTGGTTCTCTCGTGAAGAATGGCGTTCCGGTGCGGCTCACGGGGCAAGACTCGAAGCGCGGGACTTTCAATCAACGGCATGCCGTGCTCATTGATATCGAGGACGAGCACGAGTATGTGCCACTGGCAAACCTCGCGCCGAACCAGGCGTGGATCGAGATCTATAGCTCGGAGTTATCGGAAGCTGCGGTGATGGGCTTCGAGTATGGCTTCGCGCGCGACTTTCCGGAAGCGCTGGTGATGTGGGAGGCGCAGTTCGGCGATTTCGCAAACGGCGCGCAGATCATCATTGACCAGTTTCTAGTTGCCGGTGAGGACAAGTGGGACCTGCTCTCGGGTGTGGTTCTGCTGTTGCCGCATGGGCACGAAGGCCAGGGGCCGGAACATTCCAGCGCGCGCATCGAGCGCTATCTGCAACTGTGCGCTCGCGACAATATGCAGGTGTGCCAGCCGTCGAACGCAGCGCAGTACTTCCATCTTCTGCGTCGGCAGGCGTTGCGAAAGTGGCGGAAGCCGCTGGTGTGCTTCACGCCGAAGAGCATGCTGCGGCATCCGGAAGCGGTGTCTCCGCTGAGCGATCTGACTAAGCCGCATTTCGAGACCGTCGTGCCGGACCACGAAGTACAGAACGCCGAACGCTTGCTGCTCTGTACCGGAAAGATCGGACATGAATTAAGGATGGAACGCCGACGGCGTCGTGATACTTCGACAGCAATCCTGTCGCTCGACCAGATTTATCCGTTCCCGGAAAACGAATTGGAAGCAGCGCTGGCGCAGCATCCGAACGCAAGAGATTTCGTGTGGGTGCAAGAAGAGCCGGCGAACATGGGAGCTTTGTCGTTCGTTGAGCCGAGGCTGCACCGGATCATTGGGCCGGGGGTGCGGACGATTAAGCGAGCCGCAAGCGCGACGCCGGCGACGGGGTCGCACAAGGCGCATGAGTTGGAGCAGAAGACGCTGCTGAACATGGCCTTTACATCGATCAAGAATTAATCACAGAAAGATAACATTACAAATCGTGCCACGATACAAATCGTGGCATTTTTCATGTCACAAAATGGCATTGAAATTGCCACGCCCCGCACCTTTTTATGATTTTTCATAGAAGACGTGTAGAGAACATCCAAGTAATCGTATCGAAATGTAAAAAAGACGATGCAAAGCGTTGAATCCAAAGACCCTGACTTTGGTGCCAATCGTGCACCTACTCTCCTCGGACGACCACCCTTGGAAAACATGAGGGCGGCTCCAACCTAGAAGCGGAGAGAAGCTTAATGAGAACAACCGTAATTCGGGTACTCGCGGTTCTGGCTCTCTTGTTTGTGTTTACGTCGCTGGTGTTTGGCCAGGCGGAAACCGGACAGGTGACGGGAACGGTGACGGACCCCTCGGGAGCAATCGTTGCAGGCGCCAAGGTCACGATTACCGACGTGAACACCGGCGCCCAGCGTACGGGCACGACGAATAGTTCTGGCTCGTACACATTCACGAACCTGAAGCCGTCTACCTACGATGTTGTAGTGGAAGGATCCGGTTTCGCGAAATTCACCCGGCGTGTTGATGTGACCGTCGGTTCCAAGAATGAAGTATCGGCCCAGATGTCAGTGACCGGTGGCGGTACGACGGTCGAAGTAACGGCAGAAGGCGGAGCCGCTCAGGTCAACACTGAGTCGCAGACGCTTTCGACGGTTGTAACTTCGAAGCAGGTGACGGAGCTTCCGACCCTGACCCGTAACCCCTATGACCTGGTTGCAACCTCGGGCAACGTCAACGACGATCCTTCGGCGCGTGGCGCAGGCCTGTCGATTAACGGCCAGCGTTCGGCTTCGACGGACATTCTTCTGGACGGCGGCGAGAACGTGGACTTGTTCACGGCGACCGTTGGTCAGTCAGTTCCTTTGGATTCGGTGCAGGAATTCCGCGTCATCACGAGCGACTTCTCGGCCGAATACGGCCGCGCATCGGGCGGCGTGGTGAACGTGGCCACGAAGTCGGGTACTAACGCGTTCCACGGCACGGCATACGAATTCAACCGCGTGTCGGCACTTGCAGCCAACACTTACATCAATGATTCGACCCGTTACGATGCCTTCAACGGCGTTCCGATCGATGGGCTCGACCCGACCTGCGTCGTCGGACAGCCTTGCGATGCCGGCAAGAAGGGTGGTTTCACGCGTAACCAGTTCGGCTACTCCATTGGCGGCCCGGTGGTGAAGAACAAGTTGTTCTTCTTCTCGAGCACGGAATGGACGCGCGTCCGCAGCAGCGCTACGCAGAACGCAGCTGTGATCGATCCTTCGTTGATCGGTTCCGGCTACCTTGCTCCGAACGTTGTGGATTTTTTGAACTCGGCGAGCCTCCGTTCCAGCGCGACGACAGTCGGTCATGTCACTTGTGATCAGACCATAACCCCGACGAAGCCGCTGGGTCAGTGTCCGACTGCCATTCCTGGAAGCCAGGATCTGTATCAGCTCGTGTCGTTCACGCTGCCCAATGATTCGGGCGGCGGCGCACCGCAGAACACCTACTCCACCGTTAACCGTGTGGACTGGAACATCAGCGATAAGACAACTCTCTACGGCCGCTACGCGTTGTACAGCGAAGCCGATGCTGCGGGCACGAACAGCTGGAGCCCGTACGATGGTTTCGATACCGGCACGAATGTCTTCAACAACAATCTCAATATCAACCTGACCCACGTGTTCACGCCGAACTTCGTGAGCCAGTCGAAGATCATTTACAACCGCCTGAACAACCAACAGCCGCTCGGTGCTGCTCCGATCGCTCCGACGCTGTACTCGCAGGCGAACACCGTGCCCCGCATCAACGGTGCGGAGCTTCTCTATCCTGGGTATCTGCCGTTCAGCCCGGGCAACGCGATCCCGTTCGGTGGACCGCAGAACCTGTACCAGCTCTACCAGGACTTCTCCTGGACCAAGGGCAAGCACCAGTTCCGTTTCGGCGGCGACTACATCCAGACCCGCGACAATCGCGTGTTTGGTGCTTATGAGACCGCGGTTTCGATTCTGAGCAACGGCAATGCCGACCGCGCGATCAACAACCTCTTTTCCGCAGCCTCAGGCGGCGGCGATGGCACCCTGGATTTGTTCGAAGTCGGCGTGAATCCGCAAGGCGCATATCCCTGCCCGCGTTACCTCACTCCGAAGCCGGCTTACTGCCAATACACCACTCCGGTCGGTCCGCCGTCCTTCTCGCGTAACAATGGCTACAACGACGGCGCGTGGTACGTGCAGGACAGCTGGAAGATTCACCCGCGCGTGACCTTGAACCTCGGCCTGCGCTGGGAATACTACGGCGTGCAGCACAACTCCGACCCGAACCTCGAGTCGAACTTCTACGAGGGTCCGGGATCGTCCCTGCCGGCGCAGATCTACAGCGGCCAGGTCATGATTGGAAAAGACAGCCCGTCCAACGGTCTGTGGGACAAAGACACCAACAACTATGCTCCGCGCATTGGTTTTGCGTGGGACGTGTTTGGCGATGGCAAGACTTCCATCCGTGGTGGTTACGGCATCAGCTACGAACGTAACTTCGGCAACGTCACGTACAACGTGATTCAGAACCCGCCGAACTATGCGGTCGTCACTGCCGGCGGCATTCCTTTGACCACTGGCAACTACGACTCGATCAACGGCGGCCTGCCCGATGGAACGCTCATCGGCTTGAGCCAGCCCAGCCTGCGCTTGGTATCTCCGCACATCAAGACTGCCTACTCCGAGTTCTGGAGCTTGAGCCTTGAGCGCGAAGTTCTCAAGAACAGCATCCTGGCGTTCGAATACTCCGGTTCGCACGGTGTGCATCTTTATGACATCGGCAACGTGAACAAGGCCGGCTTCGGTAACTACTACGATCCAGCCGACATGCAGGCGTATGCCACGGGCGTTCTCGGTCTTGCTGATGCGTCCGACATGCCTTGCTACCCGCTTTGCAAGTTGAACCAGCAGTACGGCAATGCCAACAACCGTGGTGACCAGGGCTTCTCGCATTACAACTCCCTGAACACCCGGTTCACCTCGAACAACCTGTTCAACCTCGGACTGCAGTTGAACTTCAACTGGACCTGGTCGCATGCCATCGACAACCTGAGCAACACATTCAGCGAAGGCTCGAACAGCTTCCAGCTTGGTTACACCGACTACTTCCACCCGAACCTTGACACCGGCAGCGCGGAGTTCAACGCGACGCACCGCCTGGCGATCAGCGGCGTGTGGGACATGCCGTTCGGCAAGAAGTCGAGCAACGGTTTCGTTCGCGCAGCTCTTGGCGGATGGAGCGTTTCTCCGATCATCACCTACCGTACCGGCCAGCCCTACACGATTTGGGACTGCTGGAACGGCATCTACAACTGCTCGCATTTCATCCCCGCTGGTGCACAGGGTCGGGACGGTGGATACGGAACGGCGCACGCTGCCGGCGTGTTCGACTACATGTCCATCAACCCAGTCTGGGCCACTGCAGATGGAAGTGCTCCGCACGACGATGGAACGAACCCAGCGTTCCCCGGAACTCCGGGTCGCGGCGGTTCCGTCGAATTGCCTCTGGCGCCTTGCCAGGGCGCGGTCGGCTGCCAGATGTACACCGGACCGCGCGACAACTACATTGGACCGGGTAACCACCAGTTCAACATGGTTGTCGGTAAGCAGTTCAAGTTGACGGAACGTTTCAGCCTCCAGTTCCGCGGTGAGATGTACAACGTGTTCAACAATCACAACCTGTACATCCTGACCGGGAATAACGACGTGAGCACGGGTCTTCCGAACGTGCAGGCGTCGAAGGGCGGCTACGGCAACTCGACAGACGAGCGCCGTAACGTTCAGTTCGGTCTCAAGCTGATCTTCTAATTCACTCGAAGTTTGAGTACTTGGGGGAGCTCGAAAGAGCTCCCCATTTTTATTGGTTGCTGAAATTATGAGCGTGGCAGGATGCGGCGGAGGCGCTGCATGAGGTGCGAGAGTTTGTAGGGCTGCTGGAGGACTTCGACTCCGGCGTCGCCGGGGTCGGCGATCTCGCCGAGGACGATCACCACCGGTGCTGGAGACTGCGCGCGCAGCTTGCGTAGGAACTCTGCGGTTGCAAGCGGCGGCTCGACCAACACAGCACGGGCACAGGCAGAGGCCTCCGCTCCGGCGAGGTCCTGCAAAGCCGCGCTTACACTCTGGTAAAGCTCCACCGAATAGCCGCGCATCTCGAGGACGTGCCGCAGCGGCGCCGAGACCGCGACATCTGCGCACACGACAGCGATGTCGAATGGGGCCTGGGTTTCGGCCGGTTCCGTGTATTGCGAGTAAATACGACGCCCACCCGCAGCCTTCGCGCGATACAGAGCTTCGTCGGCGACGCGATAGAGGGAGTGCAGATCCTTTCCGTCGGCAGGGAACTCCGATAATCCGGCGCTAAAAGAAACGTGAAAATGCACACCCTGCGATGCCTCAAATGCGTGCGCCTCGAGGCCTTCGAGGACGTGCGCCATGCGTTCGATGGCATCACCGCGGCGCATAGCGAACATTGCCACGACGAATTCCTCGCCGCCCCAGCGCGCAACTACGTCTTCGCTGCGGAAGGATTGTCGCAGAAGTGAGCCGAGGTGTTGCAGCACGTCGTCGCCGGCTTGGTGGCCATAGGTATCGTTGACCCGTTTGAATTTGTCGAGATCAATGACCGCAAGCGACAACGGCAAGCCATGTCGTTCGGCCAAGCGGAGATAGTTTGCGATGACGACGTTTGAGCTGCGGCGATTGCGTACGCTGGTGAGCGGATCGTAATCGGAGAGGTTGCGATAAAGCCGGTCGCGATCGAGGCGGTTGCGCACGCGCGTGATCAATTCAATGTCAATGATCGGCTTGGCGACGAAATCATCTGCGCCGGCCGAGAAAATGCCAGTCACCGTTAGGGCGTCGGAGGTTGAGCTAAGGAACAACACCGGCAATCGGTTCCAATGACTGTCATTGCGAATTGCACGGCAAAGTTCGAGGCCCGAAAAATTGGGCATTTCGAGATCGAGGATCACGAGGTCCGGCGAGGTCTCTTCCAGAATGCTCCAGAAGAGGCGCGGATCGGCAAGTGAGGTTACTCGAATCGAGTGCTGGTCGAGCAACACCTGGATGGCGTTGAGCACAGCCACGTCGTCATCCACGATCAGAACTTTGAACTGCGCGCTCTGCAGATCGAGCAGATGTTCGCAGGTGTCCACGATCTCCATCACCGGCACGGTTTTCGGCAAGAATCCGTGAGCGCCGACTTGGGCTGCGGTCACGCGATCTTCAAAGGTATCTTCGGACGTAAGCGCGAGGACCTGCATCGGTGCGCGCGAGAGTATCAAGTCGCGCACCTGATCGCTTTCGTCTTCCACTGCGGGGTTTCCGCTCAACTGGGCGGTTGCGAGGTCGAGGACAAGTACGTCGAACCGATCTTCCTGCAGGAGTTGGCGAGCGCCGGGGAGATCCACTGCGGTCCTGGATTCGATACCGCGCTTCTCCGCCGTCGCCGCGATCCCGCGCGCCACAACTGGATCTCCTTCGACGATCAGCAACTTCCTTCGTCGTTCAGGCTCAGGCTCGGCGACGGTGACATGAAACTTCTCGATCAGAGAACGCAATTGCGAAGCCAATCCAGGGATATTCGCAGTCAGTAGTGCGTCGGCGGCATCTTCGCGGAGGCGATACTCGATTTCGCGAGCGACCGAGGTCCCCTCCGAGAGCCCGAACATTCCTAGGGATCCAGCCAGCTTATGGGCGTCCGAAGAGGCATCGGAGCGAAGGTCCACGTCGGAAGCGGAATCCGGCAATTGCCGGCAAAAACTCTCGATAGTATCGAGCCGGTGCAGGAGCAGGTCGCGGTTCTTGTTCCACACCACGGCCAACATGGCTTTGGTCTGTTGGGTTGGGTTCGCGGGCGAGTGCGACATAGTTCAGGGCCTCGGCCATCCCAGGGCATCTGCAAGTTCCGCCGGGAGTGTCAGAGGGTCGAAGGGTTTGGATAGAACCGCCGAGGCGCCCAGGCTTGCGAACCGCGCCTTCTCGCTCGGCTGAACTTTCGCCGTCAAGAAGACCACCGGTATGTGGGAGGTCGAGGGTTGTGCCTGGAGCTTCTGGAAAGTGGTCGGCCCATCCATTTCGGGCATCATCACATCGAGCAGGATGGCGTCGGGCTGTTCACTGGCGGCAATGGATAACGCGGAGATTCCGGATCGAGCGCTCAACACTTCGTAGCCCGCAACCGTCTCGAGGCTCAGCGCGGCTACCTCGCGAATGTCGTCCTCGTCATCTACCACTAAAATGCGTTTAGCCGCCATGGTCTACCCCGGCTGATTGGAACAGGTTTGCAGAATATACAACAACGGCCGTGAAAGCGCTGCAGTTCTAATTTGCAGGGGCGGCCCCGGAAGTGGGACCGGGGGAAGCATCGGCTTGCACTATGGAGGCGTCTTCTTCCTGGAAGCGGGGAAGCAGGATAAAGAATTCGCTACCTTTTCCGTCGATGCTGTCGACCCAGATCGATCCGCCGTGCTGCTGCACGATGCTGCGGCAGATCGCCAGGCCAAGACCTGTACCGCCTTTGTCGCGCGAGTCCGACGCATCTACCTGCTGGAAACGCTCGAAAATCGTTTGCAGCTTGTTAGACGGAATGCCTCTGCCCTGGTCACGCACGCGAATCAGGAGCCCCCCTCCCCGGCGCTGGGAACTGATCGTCACGGTATTGTCGGGCTTGGAAAACTTGATGGCATTGCTTAACAGGTTGGTGAGGGTTTGAAGCATACGATCGCGGTCGGCATAAAGGATGCCCCGCGTCGAATGGGTCTCCAGCCGAACCTTGTTAGCGTCTGCCATGGCATGCATGGTTGCACTGGCTTGCGAAATCAGATCTGCGGCATCGAGCGGTTGGACGTTTAGCGCGATGTTACCGGATTCGATCTTCTCGATGTCGAGAATGTCGTTGATGAGCCGCACCAATCGCTCGGTGTTCTTCAGTGCGATGTCGAGCATCCGGTCGGCTTTCTCCGGATCTTTACGTAAGGCGCCTCCAGCGAGCAGCCCGAGCGAGCCGCGGATAGATGTCAGCGGCGTGCGTAGTTCATGGCTCACCACCGAGATGAACTCGTTCTTCATACGATCGACTTCACGCCGCTTGGTTACATCCTGGAAAATCGCACTGCAATATTCCACGCCCGTTATGCCGTACCGGCAGCTGATTGTGCCTTCGACGACGATCTTGCGACCATCCTGCGATCGGAAGGTGAGCTCAACCTTGTCCGTGCTGCCGCTCCTCACGATCATTCCGATGATCGCTTTGCAGCGTTCGCGGTCTTCGGGACCGATGAGGTCGAAGAGCGGCTTTTTCAGGAGTTCCTCGCGGGAATATCCCAGCGTGCTCATCCACGTGGAGTTCGGATGCAGGATCGTGCCGTCAGTCCCAAAGGTGAGGATCAAGTCCGCCGAATTCTCAAACAGGTAGTGGTAACGATCCTCGTTCTGGGTAATTTCCTGTTCGGCGCGCTTGCGTGCAATGAATTGGCCGATTTGCGCTCCCACCGTATTCAGCATCGAGAGGAGGTGGTTGTCCACGTGACGATGCCGCATGCTGAACAGGGTGAACACGCCGATCACGCCTTCGCGCGAACGGATGGGAAAGCCGACAGCTGTCTTCAGCGAAAGTGCTTCGACTTCGATCTTGCGAACGAAATTCTCTTCCTGCGTGATGTCTGGAACCTGGATGGCTGTCGCCTTCTCCCAAACTCGGCCGGCGAGTCCCTCGCCGCGCTGGATGCGGGTGTGCTGGCTGATATCGAGGAACTCGCTCAGATCGATTCCAGGAAGCGACCACGCGAAGTTGAAGGTCATCGAGTCTTGTTCAGGATCTACTCCCCAAAATTCACTCAGTTCCCAGTCAAGGTTGTTACAGAGAGCCTGCAAGATCTCGGGAATCGATTGGTCGAGGTTCTCCGCTTCCGCCAACACACGAGCAACGGCGTTCTGCACTTCGAGTTGTGCCCGGGCGCGGCTGCGCTCGGTGATGTCGCGAGCATTTAAAACGATGCCGTGCAGCACTTCGTCGGTGAGGAGGTTGTTGGCGACAATCTCCGTGGTTAGGTATTCGCCGTCGGCGCGACGCAACCGCAGTTCCTGCGGAGCAGAGTAACCCGGAGTCAAAGCGATCGAGTAGAAAGAGGTCCGCGCGGTTTCCACGTCCGCGGGATGAATGATGTCGAAGATCTCGCGGCCGACTAGTTCCTGTACTTCGAATTCCAGCAGCCTTTCGACTGCCGGGCTAATGTACTGCAAGTGTCCAGCCGCGTCGATTACGGCGACCATGTCGCTACTGTTTTGCAGCAACGCACGGTAGCGCCGTTCGATTTGGCTCTTGGCCTTCTCCGCATCTTTGCGCCGGGTGACATCGCTGACGATGAATACGTACCCGGTGATAGCGCCGTTTTCATCGTGCATCGCGCTGGTGGAGAGCAGGCCAAAGAAGCGGGAACCGTCACGGCGGACATAGGTCCATTCGCTTTCGTCGATGGTTCCTAATCGAGCCTTTGCGATCAGAGATTCGAAGCCGGCGGAGATGCTCTGTCCGAAGAACCGGCTCATTTGTTCGGCGTGCTGTTCGAGTTCCGTAGGGTCGTGGAGCTTTTCCGGGGCGAGCCGGCCGACTACTTCACTCGCGTGATAGCCAAGCATCTGTTCAGCCGCCGAGTTGAAACTGATGATCGTGCCGGAGGTGTCGGTGGAGATGATGGCGTAATTCGCGCTGTTCAGCACCGCTCGCTGCAGGGCGGTTGTGCGCTGGAGTTGCCGCTCGACTGCAAATCGTTTCTGGATATCGCGCTGCAGGACCAGTCCCGCCGCCGCTAGGAACAACATTGCGAGCAATCCGCCGGTGAGGATGCTTCGGAGTGATTTCCCCGCGCTGCGGCGTTGCGCCTCGATCCGTACGCTCAGAAGCCTGGTTTCAAGTGCGACGCCTTCCGAGACCTTCGTCTGGATCTCATCCATCCGACGCTTGCCTTCGGTCGCGACACGACGTTGCACATCCTCCGTCAATCCGTTATTTCGCCTCAAAACGAGGGTCAAATTCATGTGATCGATTTTTTGTTCGATCAGCCCTTGGAGGTCCTTTAAGCGCAACTGCTGCGTGGCATTATCGGAAGTCAGTTGCAACAGGTTCCGGCTAAGCTCACGCGTGGTCCGGACGTCCAATTCATAGTTCTTCAGGAATGTTTCGTCGCCGGTGATGAGGTAACGCCCTTGGGATGACTCGGCGTGCTCCAGGGTGGATTGCAGTTGGTCGAGATTGGTAATTACATCCTGGGTATGCGATGTCCAGGAACTGTCTTCGATCAGGGTGGTCGTGGTGCGATAGCTGAGCCAACCCACGATCAGGATGATCGCCATGCCCGCGAGAAATGCAAATGCCACGGCCGGTCGGAATGAGCGCGCGCGGCGTTCCATACCCGGCGAAGGCTGACGATCGAAAGAGATGGTTTCTGGTGACATGACTCTGCGCCGCGGGTGTAGTTCCGACGCTCATTCCCAAGAGTGCTGCTATTGTCGCTCTTTTCTCAGCCGAGCGATACTAACCGCCGGTCTACGCGCGACGCGCCAGGTTGTGGTCCAGCGCGAACAGCGCCAACTCCAACCGCGTCGACATGCCCACTTTGTCGAAGATATGCGTCAGGTGCCGCTTTACAGTTTCTTCGCTGATGGTCAGGCGAGTAGCAATTTCGCGATTCCCGCAACCTTCCGTCACCAGCGCAACAATCTCGAGTTCGCGCGGCGTGAGGCCAAAATCGTTTCGCGGGGCTTCCGTACGGCTGCTGGCGGCCAACTCATTCAGCAATTGCACGACGTTCGGCACGATCTTGCCGTCGAGCCAGTACTGGCCATCGAGTACCGCGCGGATTGCGGCCACCAGTTCGTTCAGCGCGTCCTTGCGAACGACACCACGCGCCCCCAATTGCAACGCCTGCAGCACCTGCTGCTTGGTGATGGACGCCGTGAGTACGATCGTCCGTACCAGGCTGTCGGTAGTCGTCATCTCCTTGAGGGCATCGAGTCCCGGGAGATTCGGCATCAGTAAGTCGAGCAACAGGAGGTCCGGCTTGAGTTCACGGACGAGTCGAACACTCTCGTCGCCGTTCTTGGCTTCACCGACGACTGAAAATTCCGTGCGTGCGGAAAGCACGTTGCGCAGGATGTCCCGGACGATTGGATCATCATCCGCAATCAGTATGCGAGCTATACCGCGGGCATTTGTTGCCTTTGCTTGCGCCACCAGACGTTCAGCTCCTGTAGGGATGTTCGAGCAGTGCATAAGTGATAGCACAAGCACGGCTGATTGGGAAACTGGAGTTTCCTGTTAGTTTCAACAGGACCCTGTCCACAAACGAGGGTCTAATTACTACCACCGTGGGATACAAGCAAAAGCGGCGTTTCGGCAGAATGCCTTCAACCCGTAAAAAGACCATGCGGGGAGCGCTGGAACCCCGGCCTACGAGCAAGGCCACCAGGCCCCCGCAAGGCATTCAACAAATCCTCTGAAGAAAAAGCCCGCACCCGCGGGCTTTTTCTGTCCCTTCTTCCGCGACTTTAGCTGTCTTTTGTTAATCCAAGCTAGGTTCCGGGAGGTTTTTCGGTGCGGAGCCGCCTGCTCGACCTGCTCGATGTGCAACATCCGATCTTTCTTGCGCCGCTCGGCGGCGGGCCGTCCACCCCCGAACTGGCTTCCACGATAGGCAATTCCGGCGGCCTGGGAGCCTTGGCAGCTGCCTATCTCACGCCAGACCAGCTCATTTATGACGTACAGAGTGCCCGTAAGCGGACGGATGCGCCGCTGAACGTCAATTTATTCGCCGGGGGCTACCACGCTTCGACGCAGGACGATCCCCGCCCCATGTTAGGGCTTCTGGAAGCCTCGCACCGCGAAGTAGGCCTGCCAGAGCCAAACCTTCCTGTCGTTCCGCCAGACCCATTCGACCAGCAATTTGAGGCTCTTCTATCTGCCAAACCGCGTGTTTTCAGCTTTACCTTCGGAATCCCGCTGGCGTCAGCCATCCAGCGCGCCCAAAAACGGGGAATCCTCGTGTTCGGTACGGCGACTACCGTTCGTGAGGGTCAGCTTCTTGCCTCTGCCGGTGTGGATGCCATCGTCGCCCAGGGTGCCGAGGCCGGAGGCCAGCGCGGCACCTTCGACGTCTCCTTCGAGGAAGGACTGGTCCCGCTTCGCGCATTGGTCGCCGGACTGGCAAACGCCGTCGCGCTGCCGGTAATCGCTTCTGGGGGCATTATGAACGGCCGAGAAATCGCCGAGATGCTGCGCCTGGGCGCCAGCGCTGTGCAGCTTGGAACCGTGTTTCTGTGTACTCCCGAGGCTGGCACCTCTGCGCCCTACCGTAAAGCCCTTCTTGATGCCGAAGAGGACCGCACCAGGATCACGTATGCATTCACCGGCCGCGGAGCGCGCGGGATCGAGAACGCCTTTATGCGGCAAATGGCTGCACATCGCGATGCGATCCTGCCATTTCCCATGCAGAACCTGCTCACGCGCGATCTTCGCAAAGCTGCGACCCAGCAGGGCAAACCGGAATACCTATCATTGTGGGCTGGAACCGGGGTAGCGCAGATTCGCGCTGAACCCGCCGCGCAGATCATGCGCCGCTTGGTGGACGAGATGCAGGAAGCACTTGGTGGGCCCGGTAGGATTTGAACCTACAACCAACGGATTATGAGTCCGCTGCTCTAACCGTTGAGCTACAGGCCCAGCGTTTTACATGCGTATATCTTACAGCAGCTTGTAGCCGCACCCGCGGCTCAGGCCGTCCTCTCGGCTTGCCAACGTGTGTACATCCCTAGACCACATTCTGTAGTGCGTGTTGCGTTGCTGCTGGGTTACATTGGCCGGACGGGGTGTAATTCCGGCGTGAGCATTCTGCTCAAAGATATTCGCGTTGCTCTTCGGATGCTTGCTGCTGCGCCGGCATTCACCCTCACCGCCGTGCTCTCGCTGGCAATCGGGATTGGCGTGAACACCACGATCTTCAGCATCGTGGATGGGCTCCTGCTTCGTCCGCTTCCGTACAAAGATGCTGAACGGTTAGTGATCCTTTGGAACCGCTCGCCCGGCCTCGGCATTACGGAAGACTGGTTCTCCACGGCGCAGTACTTCGACATCAAGAACGGGCATCATGGTTTCGAGCAGGTCGCGATTGCCATTGGCGCGAACTATAACCTCACTGGATCGGGCGAGCCGGAGCGCTTGGGCGCAATCCGGGTATCGTCGAATTTGTTGCCGATGCTCGGACAGCAGGCAGCCCTAGGGCGAACTTTCGCAGCCGACGAGGACGTGCCGGGACGCACCGCAACAGCTGTGCTCAGCTACGGAACCTGGACACGTCGCTTCGGGTCCGATCCCGCCGTGCTCGGCAAAAAGGTGATGCTGAACGGCGCGCCTTACGAAATTGTCGGCGTGATGCCGCGATCTTTTTCATTGCCCCGCGAGGTGATGCCTACGCTCGACGGCGCAGAGCAGGCGGAAATACTGCTGCCGCTCCCACTCCCTGCGAATGCAGCTCAGAATCGCGATCACGAAGACTACAACATCGTCGGCAAGCTGAAGCGCGGCGTGTCAGTTGAACAAGCGCAAGCCGAAATGGACACGATTACCGCGCGTCTGCGCCATGAGTTTCCTGAAGCCTATCCACCGAACGGTGGCTTGACGTTTGGCATCGTGCCGCTGCTCGAGCAGGTAGTCGGAAACGTTCGCCACACGTTGTACCTGCTGCTGGGTGCAGTCGCTTTTGTCCTATTGATTGCGTGCGTGAACGTTGCGAACCTGCAGTTGTCGCGCGCCGTCGCGCGGAAGAAAGAGTTCGCGGTGCGCACCGCGCTCGGCGCCACGCCGGTGCGCATTCTTCGTCAGTTGCTTACAGAGGGGGTAATGCTTGCTCTTGGCGGAGGTTCGTTGGGCGTCCTCGTGGCATCAATCGCGCTGCGCTGTGTGCGGCTGCTGGGGCCGCAGAGCGTTCCGAGATTGAGTGACATCGAAATCGGCGTTCCCGCTCTGCTATTCACGTTCACAGTTTCGATCCTGTCGGCGATCCTGTTTGGACTGGCTCCCGCGCTTCGCGTTTCCCGCCTCGACGTCCAAATGGCCATGCAGGACAACAGCCGTACCTCGGCAGGCGTGAGTGCGATTTGGGGCAAAGGTGATTCCCTCCGCCGCTTCCTGGTGATCGGCGAGATCGCCCTCTGCACCGTCGTTTTAATTGGCGCTGGGCTGCTGATTCGGAGTTTCGCGCGCGTCCGCGATGTTGATCCCGGTTTCAATGCGCGAAACGTCCTTACCCTCGAACTCACGATGACGGGCGAGCGGTATAAAGACAAGTTCGCAGTTCTCGGCGCCTATCACGATCTGTGGCAGCGCCTTGAGACCTTGCCGGGCCTTGGCGCGGCGGGCGCCGTGACTTCGTTACCTCTGAGCCAAATGTTCGCCTGGGGTCCCATCACGGTTGAGGGACGTGTGCCGCCATCCGGAGAGAAGTTCATCAACGCCGACATACGCATGGTCAACGGACACTACTTCCAGGCCATGGAAATCCCGCTGCACGCTGGACGGTTGTTCAACGACGGCGACGCCCTCGACAAACCTTCCGTCGCGATCGTTGACGACTACATGGCGCAGCAACTTTGGCCTAACCAGGACCCAGTCGGCAAGCGTCTTCATCTCGGCGGAATCGGTGAGACCGATTCTCCCTGGATCACCGTGGTCGGCGTGATCGGTCGTGTGAAGCAATACACGCTGGACTCGGACGCACGAATCGCCTTTTATCTTCCACAAACCCAGTACGTCACCCGAGCCATGAATGTCGTCCTGCGGAGCAACAACGATCCGAGTACGCTGGCTGGCGCGGTCAAACAGCAGATCCACGAACTTGATCCCGACCTGCCGCTCTACAACGTCACGACCATGCAGCAGCGTTTGGAAAAATCGCTAGCGCGGCGCCGGTTCGTAATGCTCGTCCTCGGAGTGTTCGCGGCAATTTCGTTTGGCCTCGCCGTAATTGGAATCTACGGGCTGGTCGCCTACCTGGTAGGGCAGGGCAGCCGCGAGCTCGGTATCCGGCTGGCGCTGGGAGCAAGCCGAGCAAACATCATGAACCTCATCGTAAGAGGCGGGCTGGTCCTGGCGGTATCAGGTGTGGGTATCGGCGTTATAGGAGCGCTGGTGGTTGGGCGACTGATGCGTTCACTGCTTTACGGAGTCGGATCCGTCGATATCGCCACGTTCGTAGCGGTTCCGGTCCTTTTGACTTGTACTGCGTTTGTCGCCAGTGTGATCCCGGCGCGCCGTGCCTCTCGCATCGATCCAACTGCGTCATTGCGATGCGAATAACGCGCGGATTTACGTTCTTCCATTTGGAACGAACTGCAATTTGGCGAGAGACTCGCGCCGCGACTCTATTTTCGAGTCCACCACTGGCAATCCAAGGCATTCCAGGATGCCGCGACGGAAGTTTCGGACCATTGTTTCCATGGTGTGCTCTTCCGCGCCGATCCGCGCGGCCTGGCTCATCGCCACAAGTCGGGACCGGGCCTTCAGTAGTGAAACTACAGCCGACGCATACGCCTGCTCCTCGTGCGCCGTGATGAGGCCGTTCTTTCCCGGAGTGAGATAGCTGATCTCCGGACCGTGGTCCGGAAGTGCCGTTGTAATCAGCGGAAGTTGTGCCGCGAACGCATCGAGGATCGCCAGACCGACTGCACCCGGAAGGAGGAAAACATCCGCCATCTTCAACAAAAGCGCTTTTTCTCGACCTATCCGCGGGCCAACATAATGGACGAATCGCTCATGTACGGCGACCAGTTCCACCTGATTCCGTAGCGGACCATTCCCAACTACGAGAAGGGTAAACTCGGGGATCTCCTGTGCAATCCGCCTCGCGGCTGCGAAGAGAAAATCGAGGTGCTTGTTCCGGCTCAAATTGCCACAATAAATGCCGACTGGCCCCGGCCGGATGTCCATTCCGACGCGCGCCTCCTGCACGCATGCCGAGCAGATCGCGTCGCACTCTCGTTGTAGTTCCGCAGTATCAATCGTGTTTCCCACCGGCGTGATGCCGCAGCTCACACCGTTCTTGCGCAGGTTCTGCGCCGACTGTGGTGTGTATGCGAACCACCAGTCCACGGTCGCGGCCAGCCGGTGTCGCAGCCATCGGTCCGGCTGCGAAAGCCTGGCAGGTTGGATGTCGCCTTTTCCCCAGAATGCGACGCGTTTCACTCCTGCCGAACGCAGAGCAATCAGCATCGGGTTCAACAGCATTTTGTTTTCTGCCGGAGTGATGACCAGGTCCGCCTCGCTGATCTCCCGCCACGCTGCTTGATACACAAACCGGTCGGCAATCCAGTAGCTCTTCACCGGCCGGCCATAAGAGTCCGGCGGCACCGCATTGTCCTTGCGCGCTTCATGAAGCGAGTTCGGATGCCCGTAGAGTACGCGCATCTCGATGCCGTCACTCTGTAGCACGGCGTGTAGCAGATCGAAGAAAGGCAAGCGATAGTGTTTGACGTACGGAGCGAGAAAAACGACGCGGCGCATCAGACCATCCTCCGTTCGCGGGAAGAGGGAAGCAGCGCGATTTCGTCGCGTAGGACCTCAATCGACACGCTCTGTCCGATCATCCCGATCGAGACCACGACGCGGAACTCCGACCGGAAGTGCATGAGCACGCCTTCGAGTCCGGACAGCGGTCCGCTCGTGATTTGCACGCGGTCTCCGAGAATTGCTTCACGGAAAGGACGCACGCGTCCAAGCCGGATACCCGCACGTAGCTTCTCGATGTAGTGGTCTGAGATCGATGACACAGCCCCGGCCCGCTCGACAATGCTCACGACGCCGGGAAGGGACATCACGCGGACGCGATCTCGCCTCGCGAAGCGGGCAAAGACATATCCGGGAAAGAGTGGCAGTGTGAGGGTGACCGTCTGCCGATTCTTCCAAGTCCTCTTCTCCGCATATAGCGGCAAAAACGATTCCACTCCGCGACAAAGCAGTTGTTCCGCGACTTTCTTTTCATGCCGCGGATAGGTAAAAAGCGCCGACCACGAGAGCGAATGATATAAGCCAGGTTGTTCGGACTGATTTGCAAAACCCAAATCGACTGCAGGGGGAGCAACGGTCACACTGTGAGGCCCTGGGGAAGTGTCCCGGTCAAGCGCGGGCGTCTGTTGTCCTGTCTGCGGCGCCCTGCGAGCGTGTCGGACGGAAAGCATGACTGCTTCGCCATCAGGAAATCTCATCCGTTTTCGCTGTAGCTGCAGGATATTCAATTGTCGCGCGGCGAGATGTGATACCCACCACAGACGTGTGTGATTGGAAGTACCTTCGTAATTGCGAAGAGTGGCGGCTGATTTTACGCGGCGTCTTCGCTCGACGCTTCTGCAGCTTTCGCCTGTAGTGGTGCGATCTCGCGCCGTCCGACACTGAAGTAGAAATAGCCCAGATCTTGCATGCGATCGGGATTGTAGAGGTTGCGTCCGTCGAACAAGATTGGCTGACGCAAAAGCGAGCGAATGCGTGCGAAGTCTAGCGTAAGGAACTCTTCCCAATCGGTAAGCACAAGCAAGGCGTCCGCATTCCTTGCGGTTTCGTAGGCAGAGGAAGCGAACGTAATCTTGCCGTTCGGCGCGAACTCTTCCCGAGCTCGCTCCATCGCGGCCGGATCGTAGGCTTGAATTGTGCATCCCTCATGGAGCAGCGATTGCACCAAGGCGATTGCCGGCGACTCCCGTACGTCATCCGTTCCGCCCTTGAAGGCGAGCCCGAGTACCGCGAGGCGCTTGCCCTTCAGGTTCCCCAACGCGTCGCGGACCCTGTGCAAGAACGCTTTGCGCTGGTTCTCATTGATGCGCATTACCTCGTCGAGCAGTTGGAAATCGCAGCCGCGATCTTCCGCGACCGCGCGCAGAGCCGACACATCCTTTGGGAAACACGAACCGCCATATCCGATGCCGGCTTTCAGGAACCGCGTTCCTATGCGGCGATCGCTTCCCATACCCTGCACGAGTTCTTCCACGTCTGCACCAACCGCCTCGCAGACGTTCGCAACCGCATTGATGAACGACACCTTCATCGCAAGGAATGCGTTGGACGCGTGCTTGATCATCTCCGCGGTCGCCGGCTTCGTGACGATCAACTTCGCTGGACTACAACTGTCATCCGGCTGAGGGACCCGGCTGACACAGCCGTGATAGGATCCGCTCGTCAGAGGGAGATAAGCCCTGCGGAGCAGTTCGGTGCCTGTCGCGCTGCTGCTGCCGATTACGATTCGATCGGGATAGAGGAAGTCGGTTACCGCCGAACCCTCCCGCAAGAACTCGGGATTGGAAGCGAGTTCGAAGTTGCTTGCCGGCACGCCGTTGCGTACGAGCACGCTGCGAATCCAGTCGCTCGTGCCTGCCGGCACCGTGCTCTTTACCACGAGCGTCTTCGGCCCGTGGCCATTGATCTCTGCCGCAATGTCGCGGCAAACATTCTCAATGAAACTCACATCCGCTTCGCCGCTCTCACAAGGTGGCGTGCCGACCGCGATGAACACGATTTCACTCGGCCGAACTGCGTGATGCAGAGAGGTCGTGAACTTCAGGCGTCGTCCGCGATGACGCGCCAACAATTCCGGCAGGAACTCTTCGTGGATGACCTCTGAGCCCGCCGACAGCGCTTCGATTTTCCTGGCGTCGTTATCGACGCAGATCACGTTGTGGCCGATCTCCGCCAGGCAAGCCGCAGCGACCAATCCCACGTAGCCTGAACCGATCATCGCAATGTTCATCGCGCGGCGTTCTCCTCAACCGACTCCAATTCTGCAATCGAACGTGGAAGCTGTTCCTGGATATCGCTCCAGTCACCTTCGCGGAATTGGCTCATGTAATGCGAATGCGCGCGTTCCCACGCGTTGTCATCGGGCGCAGCCCCAAATGTTTGCGAATAGAGTGGACTGCCGGGGAAGGGAAACATCGGCACCGGTTCGCTAACCCACACACCATGGCTCTTCAAGTTATCCTGCCAGCGGTGGATCTCGTTCTTATCGTCCTTGTCCGTCAGGATCAAGTTCGCCTGTACCCAAGGAATTCCGGCCTTCTCTTTCGCATAGATCAAAAGCTCGGTGATTCGCTCTGTCGTCATACGACAGTTCTTGTTGAGTTCCTCGCGACCTTCTTCGGTGATGGACTCAATCCCGCACTCCATCGAGATGCAATGCGCCCGCCCGAGAAGATCAAGTGAGTCCTCATCCCACAAATCAATGCGCGTCTGGAATCCAATCGACACGTTGCGTTTGCTGATTTCCTCCAGCAGCATTCGCACGTTCTTGCCTACCCCGAATATTTCGTCGATGAAGTAGACATAGTTCACGCCGCGCGCAATGACGGCATCAATCTCGCTGAGAATGGCGTCCACCGGCCGCTCGCGGAATTTGTTGCGGAAGAGCTGCTTGTTGCAGAAGTAACAATTCCACGGACAACCCCGCGCGAACTCCAACTCCGCACCGCGACCTTCCCCGAAGAAGACATGATGCCGGTGTGCGTGCCGCTCAATGCTGTAGTTGCTGAAGTCCAGCGCGGTGAGGGTCTTCATATCCACGACAGCCAACGTAGGGCTGATGTGAAGGCTACCATCGCCGCGCCGATAACAAACTCCATCAATCTGCTCCCACGGTTTCGTGGCAAGCTCGAAAATCGCTTGTTCCGGCTCTCCTTTGATAACGATGTCGGCGCCAGTTTTGCGCAACACTGCGGCCGGAGTTGCCGATGCGTGCGGTCCGATACAAACCTTGGTCGCACTCGTCTCGATCGCCCGGAAGTAATCCATCGGAACCCGCAACTCCGGCGGCGGACAACGCCAGAACAAGTACGACGGCGCCGACGGAATCACCAGGAAGTCCGGCTCGAACTCCGCTACTCTGCGCTTCACTTCTTCCAGCGCGAGGTCGTCGTTCTGAGCGTCAACGAGCAGGGGAGCGTGTCCGGCGTTCTCCACCTTCTGCGCCGCGAACAATAGTTCCAGCGGGTAGTGCGGGTCGCGGCAACCAAAATAGGTTGAACCCGTAAAGCTCCACTTCGGATTTACGAACGCATACTTCATGCCGGTTGCGCCAGCTCCGAAGCGGAAGCCGCAGGCAAGATCGAAGGTCTTGCAGCAGTCAGCGCGAACAGATCGCGGTTCTTCTTGTAGAAGTCGTAGATCTTTTTGAGCGTGCCTTCGGGGCTGATCTCCGGTTGCCACCCTGAATCCCGCTTGAACTTCGCGAAGTCGGTGACGTAGTAAAGCTGGTCACCGGGCCGAGCGGCATCGTAGGTCACATCGCAGCCGTGCCCCGTCACGCTCTTTACAAGGTCCATTAATTCGAGAAGCGAGAGCGCATTCTCCGCGCCGCCACCGATGTTGTAAATCCGCCCCTCGGATGAGGCCGGCAACTGCCGCGCCAGATCGATTGCGCGTACCAGGTCATCCACGCAGAGCACATCGCGGACTTGTTTGCCATTGCCGTAGATCGTGATCGGCGCGCCGCGCAGAGCAGAGTACAGAAAATGTGCCACCCATCCCTGGTCTTCATTGCCGAACTGCTGCTGGCCCGCGATACACGACATCCGGAACACTACCGTGTTCAGTCCATAAATCCGGGCATAGTCACGAACGTATTGGTCGGCCGCCCCCTTCGAGCATCCATAGGGCGAGTGGAAATCCAGCGGCTGCGTTTCTGAAGTTCCGGCTGCGTTTTTGCTGCGATACCGCTTGCCGTCTAAATAAAGGTCTTCCGCACCGAAATCGCCGTATACCTTGTTGGTCGAAGTAAAGAAGATGAAGGGCTGATTGTCGCTTTTCCGCGCGGCTTCGAGTACGTTGACCGTCCCCCCGAGATTTACCTCGAAATCGTGCCTCGGATCGGAGATTGATGTGGTTACTGCAACCTGCGCCGCGAAGTGGTAGATCTCCGTCGCGTGCCGAACCACTCGCTCCACGTGGGCGGCGTCGCGAACGTCCCCAACGGTGATCTGCAGCCGCCCAGAAGTGGCCGCCATTCCCTGCAGCCAATCCAAATTGTTGCGCACGCCGAAACGCGATAAGTTGTCGAAAATGTGTACTTTAGCCGAGGTATTTTGGAGGAGCCAACTTGCCAGATTGGAGCCGATAAAGCCAGCTCCGCCCAGAATGAGTGCCGAACGGAAACTTCCTTTATTCATCGTCATCTTTTATGTCGCCCAGGGGAAACGAAACGACAGTATTGTTCTGGCCGCCGTATAAGGTAAGTAGATGCTTTCCGGCGGCGTATTGTTTGCCACGGAAATCGCGCCAAATAAAGTCGGGAAGGCATCGGTTGGCCTTCCCTCATGATGTCCAGATTGTTTTTAAGCGGCCTGGACCCGGTCAACCGGCGAGGTATTGGTCACCGTGCCGTCCGGATCGCTGAAGATCAGCAGTGCTTCGTTCTCAAGTACGCCTACGCGCATCGCTCGCGAGCACCGGTCGCAGAGCCAGTAGTGTTCAATTTTACGAACCGCCTTGCCTCCCTGATCCGAAGCAAACGTGCGCTCCAGTTGGAAGAGACGGCCCTCACCTAAATAACGGAACAGTTCAGAGCATCCCGGATTGGCGCATTTTGACAGCATAGGACTCTTTGGGTTCGTCACTTGCGGATACCAAATGAGTTAGATGCACGAACCCTCGGAAGTGGCTTCCTGTACCTTAGTCCTATCCTACTGAGCCCCGGCGGCCTTCACCAGTTTCTGTACCGCAGGTGCAATCGCGACGAGCAATTCGCCCTGCGCTTTTTTGCCTGCGTCAATCGCAGCCATTTGCTGACTCGCCCACCCTGGTGCCGGCTTGCTTCCGTTCTGCAGATACTCCAGCGCCATTAGCCCTGAGTTCGCCGTCGCCGACAGCGTCTGTGACAGCGGTACCGCTTCCTTTAATAAGAATGATGCCTGCAACTGCGGCTGCAGCTTGGGATCATTGTCTCGCCATGCCGTCAGCATCGTCTTCATCTTTTCAATTTCCGCCGGCGTGGCTTTCTTGGCGAGCAAGTCATCTACCATGAAGCCGAATTCCACTGCCGTGATGCTCTCCGGCTTCGTCGCATCCACCAGCCGGTTGTAGGATTCCGTGCTCCGGTACACATGTCCGGTCTGTGCGACATGCACTCCTTCGCGTCCGTATTCCTGCGGTGCCGAGACGACATCGGCCAGAGTCTTGATCGCAGCAATGTCATTCGATTCCACGAGGCGCTCCAGCGCTGGCTGGTAGTACGAACGATGCTTCAGGCCCAGCCACTCCAACCGCATTGACTCCGCTTCCATGCGCGTGTACATCGAGCGGACATCGCGAGTGTTCTGCGGCGACCAGAGCCGCTCCGCAATCGCAGCCATGCGCGGCCAGATGCGCGAATCAATCGTGTCTGGCGTTACCAGCTCCGACCACATACAGGCCTCGCCACCGAGGATCATCTTCTTTTCCTCGTCGTTGAGTTCCGCTGCTTTGCCGGAAATTGGTTCATTCAAGTAGTGGAACGACGCCGGCTGGAACAAATCGAGGTAGAAGCCGAACGAGAGCAGCCCTTTGTAGCCTTGCTTTGCCGCTGCCGCCAGTGACACGGGTCCCCGCCACGACTGGATCACGATGGATTTCGGGATCTCTGGCGAGAGAATCTCGTCCCAGCCCACCATCGTCTTGTGGTGCTTGGCGACGATTTCCTGTACCCGCTTGGTGAAGGTCGCCTGCAACTCATCATTGTTCTTGATGCCGTGCGCCTTCATGTACTCCTGGATCTTCGGATTGCGGTCCCACTCCTTGCCGTTCACCTCGTCGCCGCCGATGTGAAAATACGGGTCAGGGAAGAGCGCTGCCATCTCTCCGATAAACGCGTCCAGGAATTTGTAGGTAGATTCTTTTGTCGGATCGAGTGCCGGATCGAAGATTCCAAACTCGCGTTCAATCGAATACGGCCCCGACCCGCTCGCCAGTTCCGGATGCCCCACGAAGAACGCGGTGCTATGTCCCGGCCAATCGAATTCCGGAATTACGCGAATCCCGCGATCGCGACCATACGCAATTACGTCTTTCACTTCTTCCTGCGAGAAGAAGTGACCGTCCGAGCCCATCTCCTGCAGCTTGGGAAACTTCTTGCTCTCCACGCGAACGCCCTGGTTGTCCGAGAGATGCCAATGGAAGGTGTTGAGCTTCACCGCCTCCATGCCATCGAGGTTCCGCTTGATTACCTCGATCGGCTGCCAATGACGGCTCACATCGATCATCAGTCCGCGCCACGGGAATCGCGGCTCGTCTTTGATCGTCACCGCCGGCACCGCGTAGCCCTTGGGCGTCAACTCGACGAGTTGCAGAAACGTTTGCAAACCACGCAGAATCCCCAACGGATTTGCTGCTTTCAGGTTCGCGCCCTTCGCAGTGACCGTGAGGTCGTACGATTCGTCTTCGCCGACCTTCTGTACTTCTTCACTCGCCTGGTCCGCATGGATCACCAGCGTCGCGTTCGCCGCATCGCCACTCTTGCCATTGATCGTCAGCCCCGTCTGCCGGCCGAGCGTCGTCGTCATACGCGCCAATGCGCGCTGCAAGCGCTCTTCGTTGTGTCCGGTGATCGCCGTCGAAAACGACGAGTCAATCGTCAGCTGTCCGCTTTGATACTGAATGCTCTTCGGAAGCGGCATCAGGTTGGGGACATTTTGGTTTTGGGAGAAGGCAAACGGCATAAACATGAGTGCGGCAATAACGCTCAGAAGAAGGTTTCGCATGGTCTCTCGGGCAATCGGAATAACGTCAACACAATACCTGATTTAAAACGTTTTTGGCGCGACAAAAACGGTTTTCTTCGTGACCGTAGGATATCCTTGCCTGAAATGAAAGTCGCGTTCCTCTGTGACGCAGTGCGCACGTCCATCGGCCGCTTCGGTGGCGCCCTCGCCAACGTGCGTCCCGACGACCTCGCTGCCATCACCATCCGCGCGTTGATGGCGCGCAACACAGGTGCCGACTGGTCTCGTCTCGACGAAGTTTACTTGGGCTGCGCCAATCAAGCCGGTGAAGACAGTCGCAATGTCGCGCGCATGGCTCTGCTTCTTGCGGGATTACCTGTCGCCGTTCCCGGCACCACCGTCAATCGCCTCTGCGCCTCCGGTATGGACGCCATCGGCTCCGCTGCTCGCGCCATCGCCTCCGGCGAAATCGAATTCGCCATTGCCGGTGGCGTGGAATCCATGTCGCGCGCTCCGTTTGTTATGCCCAAGGCCGACGCCGCCTTCTCGCGCAAGGCCGAAATCTACGACACGACGATCGGCTGGCGTTTCGTCCATCCGAGGATGAAAGAGCTTTACGGCGCTGACTCCATGCCGGAGACCGGCGAGAATGTTGCTGCCGATTTCGGTATCTCTCGCGCCGATCAGGACGCTTTCGCGCTTCGTAGCCAGCTACGCGCCGCCCGCGCCAGAGCCGCCGGATTCTTCGCCGAAGAGATCGTCGCCGTTGCAACCGGCAAAAATGCGGAAGTCACCGAAGACGAGCACCCTCGTCCCGACACCACTCTCGAAGCCCTCGCGAGGCTCAAGCCTATCGTCCGCCCTGATGGAACGATCACCGCCGGCAATGCGTCCGGCGTGAACGACGGCGCCGCCACCATGGTCGTCGCCTCCGAAGAAGCAGTGAAGCAGCACGATCTCACTCCCAAAGCTCGCGTACTCGGCATGGCCACCGCCGGAGTTCCTCCGCGCGTCATGGGCATCGGCCCCGTCCCCGCCGTGCAAAAGCTCTTGCGTCGACTCAACCTCAAAGTCAAAGACTTCGACGTCATCGAACTCAATGAAGCCTTCGCCAGCCAGTCGCTCGCATGCCTGCGCCAACTCGGCATCCCTGACGACGCCGACTTCGTGAATCCTAATGGTGGCGCGATCGCGTTAGGTCATCCCCTTGGAATGAGCGGTGCTCGCCTCGTGCTCACCGCCTCACATCAACTCGAGAAAACAGGTGCCAATCGCGCTCTTGCCACCATGTGTGTCGGCGTGGGGCAGGGAGTTGCTTTGGCGATCGAACGCGTTTAACAGAAGTCTGGCGACAATTCCGAACGCCGCGACAACCTCCGACTACGGATTTGCAGCAAACTTTCTGAGATATTGCATGATCCCCGGCTACTCAGCGCGACATCTTGCTTACATCCGAATTCGACCCACCGCGCTGGCGTTGCTCGTGTGGACGCTCTCTTGGGCTCTGACCGGTTTCTGCTCTGATCTGGCGCTTGTTCACGCAAAGATTTATCGTTCTCCCACTCAACCCGCGATTACTGACGGTGTAATTCTTGTGCGTGGGAGCCGCATTGTTGCAGTCGGCCCAGGCGCCAGGGTCAAAGTCCCGATTCATGCGAATGTCATCGACTGCCAAGGCCGAGCTGTGACGGCTGGCTTCTGGAACAGCCATGTGCACATTCTTTTCCCGGGCATTCTCCATGCAGAAAAACTCACTTCTCGGCATGTCAGTTCCGAACTGCAGGAGATGTTTACTCGCTGGGGTTTCACAACCGTGTTTGACATCGCGTCAGTCCAGCAAAACACCACTCTCATTCGCCGTCGCATAGAGAGTGGTGAGGTTACCGGCCCCACGATCCTTACCGTTGGTGAGCCGTTCTGGGTCAAGGGCGGAACGCCGATCTACATTAAAGGATTTCTTGAAGCCAACCACATCGTCATGCCCGAGGTTTCATCCCCCGAACAAGCCGTCGTTAGGGTGCGCCAGCAGATCAATGGAGGTGCGGACGCGATTAAGATTTTTGCGAATTCCGTCGAACGCGACAGGATATTGACGATGCCATCGGATTTGGCAAAGGCGATCGTCGCTGAGGCCCACCGCGCTGGCAAACCGGTTTTTGCTCATGTCTCCAACGACCAGGGGATCGAAGTCGCGCTGCAGAGCGGCGTCGATATACTCGCCCACACCACTCCCGCCGGGGATCTGTGGAGCGCGCCTTTTGCCGAGCGCCTGGTAGCTGCCCACATCGCACTCACTCCCACCCTGACTCTGTGGGATGTAGAAGCCAAGAAAGGTGGCGTCTCATCCGAGCAAGCTGAGAAATGGATGTCCAGGGCGGCCGAGCAGTTGAAGGCCTTTTCTGAGGCGGGAGGAGAAGTGCTATTCGGTACCGATGTCGGCTATATCGAACAGTTCGATACCTCCGAAGAATTTACGTGGATGGCCCGTGCCGGGTTGAATTTCCAGCAGATTTTGGCTTCTCTCACCACGAATCCATCTGCGCGTTTTGGGTATTCGAGTCACCGCGGGCGCATCGCAGAAGGGATGGATGCCGATCTTGTGGTGCTGAATGGGGATCCTGGCAAAGATGTCATCGCCTTTTCTAAAGTTCACCAAGTGATTCGCGGCGGGCAGTTGATCTACCAAGCACGGTAGATGAGATGGCACGAAATCTAGTTCCACGATTCATGTTTTCAGGAGACTGCCACCTTCCACCTCGCAACTTTTGAACGCCTTCCGGGTTCTCACACCTAGCCGGAGCAGCAGAGGCGACTGCCGCCCGCATCTTAAAGGAAGAGCCACGTTCGGCTTGGGTTTTCGCCGGACCGCATTCCTTGGGAAGTGAGCGTGTGGACTGGCGATGTGGGGATTCGTTCGGACCCTCTGTGTCCTTTTATTTCTAACCTGTGTTGCTCGTGCCGATATCGGCTTAATGCTCGCCGAATCCACCAACGATGGTCTCTCGCGCATTACCAGCTCCGGCCACTCTTCCGTCTATCTCTCAAACGTTTGTGCTGACTCTCCCGTTCACCTGCGGCTGTGTTCGCCGGGAGAGCAGGGAATCGTAATCAGCAACTACAGCAATTTCCTGGAAGATAAGCCGTTCGAGTGGAATGCCGTGCCGCTGAGCGTCTATCTCTACGGAGTAGAAAACCCTGGCGATCGTCCTCTCTATGGCTCGCCCGCCCTGCGGGCTGCGCTGCAGGCGCATTACCGGCAAACCTGGCTCCGAGACCTCTGTCCGCAAGGCCCTTGCACCGACGACCAGAAGGCGAACTGGCGCGACACTGTCGCGGCCACCTTCGTCCGCGATATCTACATGTTCGTCGCTTCGACCACGGCAGAGCGGGACGAAGTTTTCATCGCAAAATTCAACGCTCTCCCCAACGTCGATCGCTATAACGGTTTCACGCGGAACTGTGCCAACTTCGCGCGCCTCGTCGTGAATACCTACTTTCCCGGAGCGTCCCAGGCGGATTACATCAACGACTTCGGGATGACGAGCCCAAAGGCCATCGCGAAGTCTTTTACGCACTATGCCGTGAAGCATCAGCTCAACTTTCATGTTGTGCGGATCACCCAAATCCCCGGCAGCTATCGGCGCAGCAGCGATGCCCGCAAAGGCACTGAGGTCATGTTCACTTCGAAGAAGTGGTTCTTTCCCATGCTATTTCGGAGCAACGAACTCATGATCTTCACTGCCAGCTACCTGCTCACCGGACGTTTCAATCCGGAGCGTGAATTACGCCGCCGCCCAACCGAGGAAGTCACATCGCAGATAATCGAAGCGAAAGCTGCCAAGCGTAATGCCGGTCCTCAACTTGCCGGCGAACTGAAATCCGCGAGTAATGCGGAACGCGCGCAACAGTTTGGCACGTCGGAAATGTGGGAGCGCTACAACGAAGCTCTGCGGGAAATCTCCCCGGATGCAGCCGAACTGGATGCGCGCTTCGGCCGCACCGCGAAGGCCTTTGCAGTAACGATGGATGCAAATGGCGAGCCGATCGTCGGTCCCTCTGGCGCGCTTTGGATGGAATATCGCGACGGCTCAACTACCCGCCGAATAGGTGTCAGCGCGAGCAACGTCAACTCGGACGGTTCAGACAGCGAGCTCGCTTACCAACTCCTGCTCGTGCGCATCCGCTCTGAACTTTACAGCGCGTCGAAAAATCGCGAAGTCCTGCCGGAGTTTCAGGCTGACTGGCGCCTGCTGGAAGAAGCCGACCGTAACCTCCGGTCGAAGTCGCGCGTACAGCAAGTGCCTTCCGTTCCGCAGGTGCCAACGGAAGATACCGGCCCGGTTCAGGCGACCTTTCCCGTCGGCGGGTTTCAGCTCCACTGATCGGCGAAATCCGCCTACAAGTCCTTCCTTTCCAACCGCCACTGACCGGTAGCCGCCCCCCATTTGCCGAATAAAGGCAGTTCCGTAGGCCTCCAAAGCGTACTTTGTGGACAGTTTCAAGAAGGAGCAGTCCAATGGCACGCAGCAGTTATCAAGTATGGACAGCGGATATGGTCATCGGGGCGGCAATCGTCATAATAGGTCTGGTCGCCACCCTGGTTCGGTTGGGCGTGATCGTATTGCAGTGGAGCGTCGCGGCTCCTCCGCTCGTCAGCCATCTGTGGCCTCTTTTGCTGATTGGAGTTGGCGTTCTGTTACTGTTTGAGCGCGAAGAGCGCAAGGCCTCGAATCGTTCCCTCGCGCGGAGCGGAGAAAGACAATGACCAGTTGCCGCAGAGGTCCAAAAGGTGGAATCTTCACCGGGGTCGCCATCGTCGCGATCGGGATCTTCCTGCTCCTCGCGCAGTTGGGTTACCTCAATTTCCATGAGATCTGGCGTTTCTGGCCCGGCCTTTTCATCATCGTCGGCTTGGGCAAAGTCTTTGAAGCCACGAACCCCGGCCAGCGCGTGTGGGGCGGCATCCTAGGCCTTATCGGCGTGTTGTTGTTGCTTCACTATTTCGCGAATTTCAAATACGGCATTGATCAGTTGTGGCCGCTCTTCGTGATCGGCGGCGGGCTTTCACTATTGTTCCAAAGCTATTGGCGCGGCACCGGCGGAGTGGATAGTCCGCCCCCGCCCGGTGACGGCAGCCTGAACTCGGTCAACATCTTCGGTGGTACCGATCGCAAAGTGCGCGACCGCAACTTCCGCGGCGGCACCGTCTTCGCCTGCTTCGGTGGCTTCCAACTCGACCTTACCCAGGCTGACATGGAAGGCGACACCGCGGTGATCGAAGCAACCGCAGTTTTCGGAGGCGGAGAGATTCGCGTTCCGCCCACGTGGAATGTCATCGTCGAAGGCACCGGCATCTTCGGCGGCTATGAAGACTCCACCGTCCATCTTCCGAGTGACGGCAAGCCGGCCAAGAACCTCTACGTGCGCGGCGCGGCTATCTTCGGCGGCGTGGAAGTGAAAAACTAGCCGCGATGCACCCGATCCTCAGCCAACTGCGGCGACTGTTCCTCTACCTGCTGGCATGGGTCCCCTTCGCCGCGCTGCTCTACTATCTCTTCGGCGCCGTCGGCGGCATGACGCGCGCCGAGGCCGGCATTCTCGTCCCGGTTCTCTGCGTTATCTACGCCTTCGACTGCCTCACCGCCTGGTACACCTGCAAGGCCACGCCGCTTGAGACGTCAAGCATTCAGCGCATCGGCACTACGCACCTACTTGCCGCCAGCATCATGAGCTCGATATGGGTGCTGGTTGCGCAGGCCGTTGCGCGGCTGATGGCTTATTCACCGCGCTTTGCGGATGCGCCCCATCACGTCGCTCGTATCGGCTCGATTCTCTTCGCTACCGGCGTCCTTCTTTATCTTCTCTCTGTCGGATTGCACTACGTTCTGCTCGCCTTACAACGTTCGCAAGCCGCCGAGCAGCGCCTCAACGCCGCGAAAGTTCTCGCGCGCGATGCCGAACTCCGCGCCCTGAAGACGCAAATCAACCCGCACTTCCTCTTCAACAGCCTTCATTCCATCAGTGCACTGACGTCGATTGATCCAGCGCGCGCACGCGACATGTGCGTCGCCCTTGCCGACTTTCTTCGCCTCACCCTAGGCATGGGCGAGAAGACCGTTATCCCGCTCGACGAAGAACTATCGCTGCTCCGTAAATATCTCGCGGTCGAAAAAATCCGGTTCGGCGCACGCCTGCAAATGCAGGAAGATGTCGCGCTGGAAACCTTGTCACTCACGGTTCCACCGCTGTTGTTGCAGCCGTTAATCGAGAATGCCGTCAACCACGGCATCGCCAATCTGCCGCAAGGCGGATGGATAAAGCTCGAAGTCAATCGCGAACCGGAGCAGGACCTGCTGCACATCAAGGTCGCAAACAACTACGATCCCGATACGCCTCCGCGCCGACGCGGCGGTGTAGGCTTAGTCAACGTGCGCCAGCGTATGGAAGCTCGCTACGGCACCCGCGCACAATTCGCTATCGATAAGAAAGACGACACCTTTGAAGTCCAACTTATTCTCCCCGCCGAGGCAGGCGTACCCGCATGACCGAATCCAAACTCACCGCCGTAATTGTTGATGACGAAGAACTCGCCCGCGCCGTTCTGCACGAGATGCTCTCTCACCATTCCGAGATCGAACTGATCGCCGAGTGCGCCAACGGCTTCGAAGCTGTGAAGGCCGTCACCGAGCGCAAGCCCGACCTGCTCTTCCTCGACATCCAGATGCCGAAGCTCGATGGTTTCGAAGTTCTTGAACTGATCGGCTCCGATATGGCGATCGTCTTTGCCACCGCATACGACCAATACGCGCTGAAGGCCTTCGACGTCCACGCCGTGGACTACCTCCTCAAGCCCTACGGCGCCGATCGTTTCGAAGCCGCCCTCGCCCGCGCCAAGGAACGTGCCCGCGAAAAGAAGCCCACGCCGGTTTCCGCCGAACTTCGCGCCGCCGCCACTGCTCCTGGCCAGTATGCTGATCGTCTAGTGGTGCGCGACGGCACCAACGTCCACATCATTCCTACGGCGAAACTCGATTTCGTGGAAGCCCAGGACGACTACATCGCCCTCGCCAGCAAAGGCGCTAAGCACCTCAAGCAGCAAACTATCTCCAGCATCGAGACCGTTCTCGACCCAAAGCAGTTCCTGCGCATCCACCGCTCGTACATTGTGAATTTAGATCGCGTGGCGAAGGTCGAACCCTACGGCAAAGACAGCCGTGTCGCGATTCTTCAGGATGGAACGAAACTTCCGGTCAGCCGTTCCGGATACGCGCGGCTCCGTGAAGTCCTCGACGGCGGCGCTTAGATCTGTACCGCCTCACGTTCGCGCTTGTGTTCGCGATGCACCGCAAACCGCACGTACGCAATGTATGCCACGACCGCCAGGTTGATCAGTATCAGCACTGCGTGGAACCAGTTTGGCCGCCGCGCGAACTCCCAAACTTCCCACGGCAAATAGGCGGCGCCGGAGATCAGCGCAAAATACTCAGCCCACGTCCGCGCATTCCACAGCCCGTAACCTTCCACGAAGCGAATCAGCGCGTACAAGACTCCAATCAACGCGACGATCTCGAGCTTCTCTGGCGTGATCCGGTCTGCCATGCTCACGAGCCTGATCGCGATGGTATGCGCCGGATCCACATGCAGACGGTCCAGCAAGTTCGCCATCATGTCGCCCAGGTCTTTCTCCCGGAAACTCAGCAGCCAAACACTGAAAAAGATCGCGAGCGCACCTTTGGCGATCTCAACGGCCGCAACCGTGCGCAGACCTTGTAAATGCGACTTGGGCTTGTAGTCTTGCAACGTTTCTGTCTTCAAGAGGATGCGATGCAATCCCGGAAGAATCTGTTTTTCGTGGCGTGCTGCTTTAGTGTAAATCTTAGGCCATCAAAGCGCTGCGGATTTTCTCCACGGTTCATCGAATCGTAATTGCTTTGACTCCCGCTCCCGGAATCCATGTTTGTGGGATTGGGAATTTTCTCCCAAACCGCGACGATAATTCTTCCCCGGCTCAAACCCACGAGTACGATTCGCAAGAGCACTTGAAGAATGCATAATCCGACCCGAAAAGAACCTCGCACCGCTGCCGTTTTGCCGGTGCGAATCTACGGCATGGATGCCTCCGGCAAGCCGTTCAACGCAGTTGCGCACACCCTCAATGTCTCCAAGAGCGGCGGCCTGCTCGCGGGCGTCGAAGTAGCCCTTGTTGCCGGTGACCTCATCGGCGTGCAAAAAGGCGTTTATAAGAGCAAGTTCCGCGTCCGCTGGATCGGCCGCAAAGGCTCTACTTCTCAGGGACAGATCGGTATCGAGTGCGTCGAAGGCCCACGCAACATCTGGGGGGTGGACGATCGTCCTCACAAAGAGAATCTCGAACCCTCGGCCGCTCTCAAACGCAATAACTACAGTCCGACGACGGTCACCGGCAACATCGAGCGCCGCATTGCGCCTCGCCATCCCTGCGACCTTGGGATCCAAATCAGCCACGCTGGTTCGACAGTGAAATCGTGGGCACGTTGCACCGACATCAGCCCCGGCGGCTGTTACATCGACACTCACTCACCACTGCCGCCGAACACAAACTTCGAGCTCACGATCTTCCTGGACGAATCCATGCTCATCCCTGCCCTAGTTCGTACTTCGTTTCCGGGCATCGGTATGGGCATCGAATTTGCCTTCGCCAACGCTGACGACGCAGAGCGCCTGAGCCGTTTGATCCGTGAGAAGATCCTTGCACCCTCGACCGTTGAGCCAGAGCGAACGGACCTGCCTGCGTTGGAAAAACTTGCCGAAGCTTTAGAACAACTGCGCACCTGGGCCGCGGCTGCGACACTGCAAAAGTCCGACCGCGATCAGCTCGAGCAGTTCGCAAATTCCTTGCGCGACGATCTCATTGGTCTTCGCGCCGAATTCGACGCCCGACTCGGCACCACCGAAGTCAAAGTCGAGCGCTAACTACTCCGCCCAGTCGGCAAGAAACACGTTTGTCTCGTGCGGCGCTTTACCGTTGCGGTTCGATGCCCACACCAGCCGCTTGCCATCCGACGTGAACATCGGGAAGCCGTCGAAATCCGGATGGAACGTGATCCGCTCCTGCCCGGTCCCATCTTCGTTGATGATGTACAGATCGAAGTCACGCCCGTTCTTCGGGTCCGCCTGGTTCGACGCGAAAATAATCCGCTTCCCATCCGGCAGCCAGTAGGGCGCAAAGTTCGCCGCACCATTGCGTGTCACTTGGTGCTTGTTGCTCCCATCGGCGTTCATCACCCAAAGCTCAAGGTTTCCCGGACGGATCAATCCCTTCCCCAGCAGGTCCCTGTAGTCTTTCTCTTCTTCCGCGTTCTTCGGATGCTGCGCGCGATACACGATCTTCTTCCCGTCATACGACCAGAACGGCCCGCCGTCATAACCTAATTCGTGCGTGAGCTGCTTCACGTGCGAGCCATCGGCGTCCATCGTGTAGATATCGAGGTCGCCATTGCGCGTCGAAGTAAACACAATGTGTTTGCCGTCGCGGGTGATCGTGGCTTCCGCGTTGTAACCCTTCTCGTGCGTGAGCTGCTTCAGATCGCTGCCATCCGCCTTCGCCGTATAGATCTGGTAAGTGTCATAAATCGGCCAGACGTAGCCCTTCGAATAATCAGGTTTCGGCGGGCACTCCGCATTCGCCGCGTGCGTGGACGAAAACAGAATCCGCTCGCCGGAAGGGAACCAGTAGCTGCACGTCGTACGCCCTTTGCCGGTACTCACCAGCTTCGGGGGCGCGAGACTGAGATCTAACAACGTTGCGTGATTCGCCTTCACCGGATCGACTTCCATGGTGTAGATCTGATCGCAGGGCACGCCATCGCCCTGGTGCTGGAAGATCAGATATTTATCGTCAGCCGAGAAATAAGCCTCGGCATTCTGGCCGCCAAATGTAAGCTGGCGCACATTCTTCAAGTGCTTCTCTTCCGGAAGCGTCAGCGGCTTTGCTGCGTCCTGGGCGCGAACCAGCGAGAACGACGCCGCGATCAACAAGGTAGAAAACAAGCCGTGCAGAACTTTGCTCTTCATCATAGGTAGTGTTATTTGCGTTGTTCGAGTTTAACGTCTGCCTCAATCGGCTGCCCATCGCGCAAAACCTTCACCTTAACCACATCCCCCACCTTGCTTCGCCGCAACGCATCCGTGAAGTCGTAAAGGTTCTTAATCGGCTTATCACCGAACTGGACGAGAATATCGCCGCCCTTCAACCCCGCCTTCGCCGCCGGCGATCCCGGCCGCACATCGGAGAACTTCACTCCCTCTTTCACCTCGCCGAAATCAGGAATCGATCCGAAGTACGGCCCATAGCCGCTCCCCCCGCCGCCAACAGGCTTGTCTTCGATGACCGTCTTAAACTCCGGCCGCTTGGCGTCCTCGTCGATTTGCAGCGCCACCTGATCCACAAGGTTCAGCAGCTTCGCCGCCTCCGGTGCATTGATCTTGTCCCAGGTGTCCGATGGCTTGTGATAGTCCGAGTGCAATCCCGAGAAGAAGAACAGCACCGGGATCTTCGCGGTCACGAACGATGTGTGATCGCTCGCCGAATACCCACCTTGCGAATACTCCACCTTGAATCCTGACTTCGGCTGGTCTTCCTCAAGGAACTGCTTGAAGCTTGAACCCGTACCCACGCCGCCGATGAAAACCTTGTCGTCCTTAATGCGGCCGATCATGTCCATGTTCAGCATCGCTACTGCCTTGTCCAGCGGCTTCGTCGGATGCTTCACCCACTCTGCCGATCCCAACAGCCCAAGCTCTTCGCCCGCGAACGACATGAATAAAATCCCGCGCGGAAGCTGCCCCTTTAACGGCGCCAGCACCCGCGCCAACTCCAGCACACCCGCCGTACCCGAACCGTTGTCATCTGCTCCCGGATGGATGTGCCCAATCTGCGACGGCGCCAGCGAATTCGAATCGCCATATCCCAGATGGTCGTAGTGCGCGCCGATGATCACATACTCATCTCTCTTGCCCGGCAGATAGGCGAGCACGTTATTTACGCGCGCATGCGTTCCTTCAATGTCCACTTTGATCGTGGCTTGCATGTCCGCAGGGAAGGCGAAGGAGTTCGGCTTGCCGGAATGTGCAATCTGCATCTGCACCTCGGTGAGCGACTTTCCCGCCGCCTTGAACCATTCATCCGCGACCGCGTTCTTTACCTGGATCAGCAAAATACCGGAATCCTGCGGCCCACTCGTGCTTCCAAACCGCGGCAGGACGTCTTCTTCGTTGTCCGCCAGCTTGCCGTTCACGATGATTACAGCCTTCGCGCCGTGGTTGCGCGCATTGATCGCCTTCGTGATCAGGTGCGAATGTTGCGTCAGCCCATCTTTGCCGTTCTTCGAAAAACTGTCGGGCTCATAGCGCAAGACGACAACGATCTTGTCCTTCACATCCTGACCAGCATAGTCGTCGTACTGGAACTCATCCGCGCTCGCACCGTAACCCACGAACACCAACGGCGCCGTCACCGTTCCAGAAGATGAAAAGCTGAACGGCACGTAGTCCTTAGTCAGCTGCAACTCGGCTTTGTTCACGCTGGCGCGATTGTCCGATTTCAGCTTCGCGCCCGTTGTCACCGTGAACGGCTGCAAAAAGCCCTTCATCCCCGCAGGTTCCAGCCCCAGGCTCTTATAGCGCTGTTCGAGCATCTTCGTCGCGCGCTCAATGCCCTTGGTGCCCGCGCCTCGCCCCTCGAATTCAGGCGACGCGAGCACCTTGATATCCGCGATATACCGGTTCGGATCGGCCGGCGAAACCGTAGGCGTATCAGCAGACGCGGCGAAAATCACCAGGAGCGGAGCGATCGCAACCAACGAAACTCTGCGCACATTCATGAGTGCCCCGAATCCTAGGTGCACAGATGAGCTCTGTCAATCTCCTGTCATCCTGAGCGAAGCACGCGAAGCGTGCGAAGTCGAAGGACCCCTATCCTCGCACTAACGCTGTTGGTAAAAAACATCAATGCTCGGCGTGCTTTTCCTCCGCGCGTTCGTGCTCACCCTCTGCTTTCGCAGCCTCGCTTTCCCCCTCCACCTTCGGCAGATACTGCACCAATATCGTGATCCTCCGGTTCGATGGATCTTCCGGCGCATCTTTCTTTCGCAGATTCTGGTCCGCGAACCCGCGCACCTGCGACACCTGGTTCCCACGAACTCCGCTGTCTTGCATCAGTCTTCGCGCCGCATTCGCGCGGTCAGCCGAAAGCTCCCAATTGCTGTAGCTCCCGTTTCCCACGAACGGTTTCGAGTCCGTATGCCCTTCGATTGAGATCGTATTCGGCAAGTTCTGCAACTCGTGCGCCAGCATTTCCAGCAACTCTTTCCCGCTGTCGTTGGGACGTGCGCTGCCACTATCGAAAAACGTTCCTGCCGCTGACTCCAGCAGTTCGATTCGCAATCCCTCTGACGTCACCGTGATCTCAATCTGTTTCTTCAATTGTTCGAAGTTGTTCATCTTGCGGATCGCGCGTTGCAACTGCTCTTTCAGCTCTGGCATGTTGTCTTTGGTGATCGTGAAGTTCTCGCCAGTCCCGCTCTGTGCAGACCCCGTTTTCTTGGCCGTTCCGCTCGGGTCCTTGAAGTATCCGCTGATCGCTTCTTTGACCGGCTTACTCGTGTTCATCAGCCACAACACGATGAACAACGCCATCATTGCGGTCACGAAATCCGCGTATGCCACCTTCCATGCGCCGCCATGATGGCCGCCGTGCCCGCCCTTCTTCTTAATAATGATCGGCCGCGCTGCTGACGACATACCTCACTCCTAAGCCGCCGGTGCATCGGGCGCGTCTGAGGGCGCTGCCGCCGCCGCGCCGCTTCCTGCCTCTCGGCACGCCTTCTCCACGTCTGCAAAACTTGGTCGCACATACCCCGGAATCGCACGCCGTCCCATCTCGATCGCCAGAAGCGGAGAAATGCCCTTCATGAAAGCAATCATCACCACCCGCAGCACACCGTAGTATGCGTGCTCCTCATCCGCCGTCTTGGCCATGTTCGACGCCAGCGGCCCCACCATCCCGTAACACAACAGAATTCCCAGGAACGTTCCCACCAGCGCCGCCGCTACCTTGTGCCCAATCTCTTCCGGAGGCCCGCCGAGCGCGCCCATCGTGATCACCACGCCAAGTACCGCCGCCACGATCCCAAGTCCGGGCAGGGAATCCGCCACCGTCGTCAGCGACGCCACCGGCTCCGTGATTTCTGCGTGATGCACTTCCATGTCCGTATCGATCATCTGGTCCACATCGAACGGATCTACGCCTCCTGTCACCGACATCCGCATCGTGTCGCACACAAAATCGCGTACATGGTGATCGCTGGTAAATGACTTGTACTTGGTGAAGATCGGGCTCTTGTCCGGCTCTTCAATGTCCGACTCCAGCGCCACTAGCCCCTGCCTTCGCGCCTTATTCAACAGTTCGTACATCATCTTCAGCGAGTCTACGTACGCCGTCTGGTTGTACTTCGATCCCTTCAAAACTCCCAGCAGTCCACTCACAATCTTCTTCACAATGCGCATCGGGTTCGCTACTAGGATCGTTCCCGCTGCCGCTCCGCCGATGATCAGTAATTCCGCCGGCTGTAACAGCACCATGATTTGGCCTTTCTCCATGAGAAAGCCCCCAATCACGCAGCCGAACACTACGACAATTCCGATGATCGCGAACATCGCCCTTCCTTATTCCTGTATGAGCATCACGCGATTGCCGCCAGCCGCCAGGCTTTCGTCCAACGCGCGCTCCGCTCTCCGCACGATCGACTCCATCGTGTCGCGCGTTTTCGCTACCGTCGCGCCGCACGCAATCGTGATCGGCACTGGATCGCCCCACCACGTCACGTTCGAACAACTCACCAGTCCTCGTGTCCGCTCTCCGGCCCGCACCACCGCTTCCGGTGTCGCCGCATTCAACAACAACATCAACCGCGCCTCCGACCACGCTCCCAAACAATCGCCCTGGCGGATCGTGTTCTGCAGCGTATTGCTGATCACGTGCAGCACCGTCTCGCACGCTTCGTGTCCGCGTGTCGACCTCAGCGAATCGAAGCGGTCCACCTCCAGGCACAGCACGCCGAATCCGGCGCCGCTTCCTTCGAATCGCCCCAGGCGCATCCTCAGCTCCGACACCATGAAGCTGTAGTCCGGAATTCCCCGCACTGCGTAACTGTCGCGGTTATTCGCATCCCGTCGCTCCGGATGCCACACATCATGCTGCCGCTGGAAACATTCCGCTGCGCCGATAATCGTCCCCTTCGCATCGCGGATCGGCATCGAGTGAATCCGTACCGGCACCCGATGCCCCGTCTTATGTCGCAAAAACAACGAAGCCTCGCGCGCTTTCCCATCCAGCATCGCCTCCGCCAGCGGACAACACGACACGCACACATTCCGCCGCTGATGGTCGCAATGCATCAGGATCTCCTCCCGGCACATCCGCCCAATCACCTCATGGCTCAGATACCCCGTGATCCGCTCCGCCCCCGCATTCCAGAACACAATCCTGCGCTCCCGGTCGGTGAAGTACACCCCCACGAGCAACTCGCTCAGCACGCGCTGAAACACACCGTCTTGCAGCAGGTCGGCCATGGGGTTCTGAGGTGTACATCGGCAGAGAAGCGCAGGGCTTGAGATGGCCTCATCTGCAGCACAAACCGCCAATCTCCGCTAAAATAGAAGTTGCACGAAGCTATCGTAGGTCCCGCCCTCGATACTGTCTTCCACCCGCAGTTCCAAGCACAGGTTCAACGAAAAGACATGCTCTCTGTTTCAAACGTAACCATGCGCTACGGCGCAAAAATTTTGTTCGAAGAAGTCTCCGTCTCCTTCATCCCCGGACGCCGCTACGGCCTCACTGGCCCCAACGGCTCCGGCAAATCGACGCTGATGAAGGTCCTCTCCGGCGAGCTCGAGCCCCAGAAGGGCAACGTCGTTCGCCCGAAAAAGCTCTCCGTCCTCAAGCAGGACCAGTACGCCTTCGACGAATTCCGCGTCATCGACACCGTGATCATGGGCAACAAGGGCCTGTGGGCCGCCCTCGCTGAGCGCGAAGTGCTCTACGCCAAGCCCGACCTTACCGACGACGACGGCATCCGCCTCGGTGAGCTCGAAGGCATTGTCGGCGACGAAGACGGCTACACCGCCGAATCCGACGCCGCGATCCTGCTGCAAGGTCTCGATATCCCCGACAGCTTTCACGAGCGCAAGATGTCGGAGCTCCAGGGCGGCCAGAAAGTCCGCGTGCTGCTCGCACAAGCCCTCTTCGGCAAGCCGCAAGCGCTGCTCCTCGACGAGCCCACCAACTCGCTCGATCTCGACTCCATCCACTGGCTGCAGGACTTCCTCAATCGCTTTGAAGGAACGATGATCGTCATCTCCCACGATCGCCACTTCCTCAACAGCGTCACCACCCACACCGCCGACATCGACTACCAAACCATCATCACCTACACCGGCGGCTACGACGAGATGGTCGTCGCCAAGACGCAAGTCCGCTCGCGCATCGAATCCGAAAATTCCCAGCGCGAAAAGAAGATCGCGCAGCTCAACGAATTCATCGCGCGCTTTTCAGCCGGCACGCGTTCAAGCCAGGTGACGTCGCGTAAGAAAGAAGTAGAGAGACTTCAGACCACCGAACTCGCGCGCTCCAACATTCAGCGCCCCTACATTCGCTTCGACCAGGTGCGGCCGTCGGGACGGCACGTGCTCGAATTCGCCGGTGTTCATAAGGCTTACGGTGAACACAAGGTCATCACCGGATTCAGCGCGGCACTGCAGCGCGGCGAAAAAATCGCGCTCATGGGACGCAACGGTCTCGGCAAAACTACGCTGCTGCGCGCGCTGCTGGCCAACGCGCCGGGCCTCGATGACTACGGGTTTGGCATCGATCACGGCACGGTGAAGTGGGGACACGAAGCGCAGATCGGCTACTTCGCGCAGGACCACACCGGCACGATTCAACATGGAATGACGGCCGCCGATTGGCTGCAGCAGTTCGATGCGAAGGCGAGCAAAGAAGAAATCCGCGGACTGCTTGGGCAGATGTTGTTCAGCGGAGAAGAAGGCCTGAAGCCGACCGCGGCGCTGAGTGGCGGCGAAACCGCGCGCCTGATTTTCTGCAAGCTCATGCTGCAGAAGCCCAACATTCTTGTGCTCGACGAGCCTACGAACCACCTGGATTTAGAGTCGATCAACGCGCTCAACATCGCGCTGCAGCGCTACGAAGGCACGCTGTTATTGGTCACGCACGACCACGATGTGATCGATGAAGTAGCGACGAGAATCTGGCACTTCGAGCCGGGGAAGATTGAAGACTTCCAGGGCCCGTACGAAGAATTCCAGTCCCACAGTTCAGCAACTGCTTAACTGTTTTGATCTACCTCGCTGCCTCTTGTCATCCCGAGCGCAGCGAGGGATCTGCTTTTCTGCGGAGCTGCGCATACCAAGTTACAGGCAAGAAACCAGGAAAACTCACGGCAAAACCCGAAGTTAGAAGTTGGTAAACAACTTTTTCTAAGTGCTTATTTAGCGGGTATTTGCAAAACGGTGTCCCAAACGCCGCCGCAAAAATCGCGTTCCAGCCCCCTGATTTTTTTCCCCAAACGCGCTAAAACGTGACCCTGGAACCATAAAAGTGTTCAAGTCGCCGCTTTTGCCCGAAAAGTGGGATGAGGGAAGTGGAAGGATTTTGTTGACACCATAGATAACACGACGCTACTGGAGTCGCTCGCGCCGGATGCTCTTCAATGCATTCTCCGGGTCATCGACGAAGTGTTTCGCGCTGGATCGCAAGAAAGCCACCAGTACATTAGGCTGTTCAGGAACAATGACCATATTCTCGCCGGTGACTAACACGCATTCAAGCAGGCGAGCGAAGTTGCAAATTCCTGCAACTAGGTGGAGGTCGATCTCTCGAGCGTCAAGTCGGAAGCTGATTTCCTCGACGACGGTTTTCTGGGGCGTTTCGTAAAACACGTATGCGTCATTCGAATCCTCATCTCCCCAAACGAGCAGATTGTCTGACCAAGGAGGTCTTTGGGGAAGGAGCAGGTCGATACCCCGCTCAAATCCGGTCGGAGGCTGAAGACCTCGCCACCAATTAGTCGTCTGTGCTATCTCGGCCGGAATGTGAGAAGGTATGCTGCCAAGGCGCTGCTGTAGCGGACTGACAGGGAGCAGAACCACCCTAAATTGCCACACAGCCATCTAGATGCCTCTTCCTCCAGCCAATTCCGCAAATGCATTTATCACATCAGCTTCAGTCTTAAATCCGGGCGGGTGGCCCACCCAACCACCATGTAAACCTCTGGGTGCCCCATTCTAAGCTTTCGCTCCGGTTTTGAGCGAAAGCTTAGGGTGGGGCAGTTCGATCGCGTTTACCAAGGAAGTGAATCCCTGGAATACCCGAAATCGTCACACTCATCCGAGACCCGAATCACAGAAGCGCCGGCCGGCATTCCTTATCTTTTCAATATGCCTTGGGGCCTCAAGCGATACCAGCACACCGGTCAGTCCCACTTCATAACCTTCAGCTGCTACCACCGTCTGCCCTACTTATCGAGTACCAGCGCAAAACAACAATTCGAGTTGTCGTTGGAAGACACTCGGGTTCGCTACGGGATGCCGGTGGCAGGGTATGTCGTGATGCCCGAGCATGTGCATCTGCTGGTGTGGGAACCGCAGAGATCGAATCTGGCAACGGCCCTCCAGTCGATCAAGCAATCTGTCTCGCGCCTCCTGATCGGCGGCAGGGAACACTTCTGGCAAAAGCGTTATTACGATTTCAACGTCCGCGCGGCGGACAAGTTCTGGGAGAAGCTCCACTACCTCCACCAAAATCCTGTAAAACGCGGTTTGGTAAAAAGCCCGGAACAGTGGACCTGGAGCAGCTTTCGCCATCATGCTTTCGGTGAAATCGGTACTGTAGAACTCGAATCCCACTGGACGGCACTTCGCCGTGAACGCGCCGGGATTCGGTTCGAGCTCAAGAAAGATCGCGACGCGACGACCTTCGGTGATCCCGGGTCTACCAAGATATAGCCCTCAGCACGACGGGTGTCTCATGCGATGGGTGTCCATCTGGGTGTCCATTTTAGGGGTGCCCCATTCTAAGATTTCGCTTCGCTGTTGAGCGAAATCTTAGGGTGGGGCATTTCGGTCAGGTCGAGAGTCATCGTCCAACCAACAAACCGCCCCACCCTAGCGATTCACAAAGGCAGTGAATCCCTAGAATGGGGCACCCAGAGGTTGAAAGTGCTGGGGTGGGCCACCCGCCGATAATCTCTGGAAGTCTGCCGGGTGCGGCCGACCGGAGGTCCACCCTGTCCACCCGCCTTGTCTCTGTCCAGTTCGCGTAATTCGTGGGACAATCTGTCAAAAAGTAGGGGCTAATCGGTGTGTCCAAGAAGGGCGTGAAGAAACGCCGCGTCGCCATCCCAGCAGGCATCTCCGCGAAAGTATTGTTCTTGTCAGACCGGACATGCTGCGTCTGCAGACAGAGTGGCAAGCCTGTTCAGATTCACCACATAGATGAGAATCCATCGAACAACGCAATCGAAAACCTCGCGGTACTCTGCTTTGAATGCCACAATTTGACAATGCTCATTGGAGGGTTCGCGAAGAAGTTAGACGCTGAGCAAATCATTTTGTACAGGGCTGACTGGGCTCGCATTGTGTCATTCCAGAGGATGGTCGAAGAAAAGAGAGAATCAGAATTCGTTCAGGCTGACGACCAGATCGACTACGTAACGAGTACCGCCGAGGCATTGCGGGAGAATAAGGCGTACGAACTGCTTGCGATGCATTACAACACTTACGGCGGTATTGATCTGCGAGACAAATATATTGAGAAAGCTATCCGTTCAGGGACATCAGCAGAATCGGAGCTTTTTCTACGGTCTCTGCAGGGAAGGGCAGACCTAGTCCCCAATGAAAAGGTGTCAGAGATCATCTCTCGTCAGCAGCGCGACAAGAGTTACTTGTCTCTCGGCCGCACGTACGCAAAGATCAACGATTGGCCGAATGCCGTGAAGCACTACTGCTTAGGGATTGCTGAATCGATAGATGGAGGCAATCAGTTTAGTGCAGCATATTACCTCAAGGAGTTGTGCGACGCCGGCGCTGTCGCGAAACTGTTCGAATTGGAGTTGGAGAGTCGGAGCAAGATCGGAGATTTGTGGTGGCAGGTGCGGTGCCTAGAAGAGCTTGGATGGAACTCTGAACTCGACGCATTATTAGTGGCGAAAAGATCTGAAATCGAAGCGTCGAATGATCTGTTGCTCTTGCCGAAGCTTTATCTCGCTCTTGGTGAACGGAAGCGAGCGATCACGGCCCTAAAAACGCAAGCGGCTTCTGCGGATCGGTTTTCGTCGGCCGACCGTAAAAGGCCGCGAGGCGGCAGCGATAAGAAGCGACGAAAAAGCTAAACGATTCGGGTGTTGCGACAACCGTGGTGCCCGATGGGTCTGCAATTACTGAGAGGCGAAAAATAGGATGCCAAAAGGGACGATCCATCTAAACCGGAGCATGGATTCGGTGGGAGCGGTGAGCTTCGAATTGACGCACATTGGATCATACGGGGGCCCTTATTTCCCGGTGCTCACCATCAGCTCCGAGGTGGCGCTCAACGCATTTCGCGATAGGATCGGAGCAGCGACACCGGCTGTATGCCCGTTGACTTTAATGCGGATTGTCGGGGAACTCCGATCGCCTGATCATCGCACGGTTGCTCGCTTCGAACACAATCCAATGTTGCGCGCGGAACGAGCCGACGGAACAACCAATGGAGTTCAGACGTTCTCGATTCCCCTCGATCTTTCGACGATTGATCAGATTGAACGGTCTCGCGGACCGGGAGACCTTCAAGTAATGTTGAATCTGCTACCGATCTTCGCCATTCATATGCCGAATGCGGCGGTCATCTTCGAGGTCGGACGGATTGAAGGATTAAAGTTCCCAATTCCGCGCTCACAGTGGGTGGACAATCTCTTGCCAGGGCTCGGATATGGCGGCTTGGAAATTCTTGAGGTCCGTTATGCATCAACTACTATCGGAAAACATCTGCAGAAATCGGTGGGGGAAATACGAGACGCGAAGAAAGCGTTGTTAGATGGCGATTGTCATATGGCCGTGCTCCACTGTCGTCGATCCGTCGAAGCGTTACTTGAGAGCGGCTCGAGCGCTCTCCCTCCGAGCATGAGGTTTCAACAGAAAGTCGAGACGTGGATTTCAGATAACTTCAAGACAGTAGACGGCACCGAGGCGAAGCTCCTTGCTGAACAGATGCAGGTGGTTTGGGAGGTCACGAGTGCCGCTGCGCACTCGGGGAGCTCGCATTCATTCAAAGCCCGTGAAAGCGAGTTTCTGATTCGGACCGCCATGAATATCGTGGAATATGTTAATCGCCTGTCATAACGTCGAGGTTCCTGGAAATGCCGCCAAAAGTGTTCGTCAGTTACGCCAGCGAGGACAAACAGAGGTTTGTCCTGCAATTCGCGACCGAATTGCGCGCGAACGGCGTGGAAGCTTGGCTAGACAGATGGGAGATCTTACCGGGAGACAGTCTAGTTGAAAAGTTATTCAATGAGGGACTGAAGAATGCCGATGCGGTCATCGTGGTGGTCTCTTCCACGAGCGTCGTGAAACCATGGGTTAAAGCAGAACTCGACACGGCTACGGTAAACAGAATCACAAAGCAGGTGAAGATAATCCCGGTCGTAATCGACAGTTGTGAGATCCCAGAAAGTCTTAAGAGTCTCCTATGGGTGCGAATTCACAATTTGCAGAGCTATGTGGATGAGTTGCACCAGATTTTATCAGCGATATTCGAGGTCCGCACTAAACCGCCAATCGGAGACCCTCCTTCATACGTTAAGGAGAGGCAGATCAGTGGGCTCCAACAGAGTGATTGTGCTCTCTTCCGCGCCTTGTACGATCATTGGATAAACGCAGGTCGAGAGGTGTTGTCTGTCAATGAGGCGTCTGAGCTGGTTCCTTCTTTAGGGAAAGATCAGTTCTTAGATTCTTCAGAAATTCTTGAAGAGAAGGGATACGTAAGAATCACTCACCTATCGGGAAGCGGCTCACGCGGAATCGGAATTCTTCGCCCTTCGCTAAACGGGTTCATGGTGTACATGCGAGCATACAACCCTGGATTTGAGGACGAAGCTCGACGGGTCGCAATGATGATTTTGAATCACGGCCTCATGAACGCGAGAACCATCGCCGAAGAGACGGGGCTAAATCTGTTCGTTGTTGGGAAGATTTTGGAGTGGTTCGCTTCGAGCCGGTGGTTAAAGCTATCCGCGACCATCGGAAGCGTTCATATCGTTTCGATATCGCCCAGCCTGAAACGTCAATACCAATAATGGCATTATGGGGAACCGATTACTCTTCCTCGCCACTCAACCCAAGCTTCTTTGCCGTCCATTCGCTCGCTGCATCCGTAAGCATCGCATTCCAGCTTTCATAGCTCGTATTTTTTCGGATGAAATCGTCCCACTGGTCATCTGGAATCGCTTTGAAATCTTCAGGAGTTTCGACCTTAAAATCGCTTGCAGCAAACAAGTCATCAACGGAAATGAATTGGCTGCACTTTGCCAAGAAAGCTGGTGTTAGGAGTTCAGATACAGGTAGTTCATGTTCTCCGTGCAGGTCCTCTGCCTTCTGGCCAAGATCCTCAAGTTTCTTTGCAAGTTCGTCAAGTCCGCCAAATTCGATCACTCGTTATCTCCTCTCTTCGCTAGTCGGTTACTATCGCATTCTGGTCGTTCCATTCACGTCTCGCAATAAGAAAACTTTCCTTTTAGCTGTGGAAAAGTGATCGAACCGAAACAGCAAAGCGCGTGCTTTCATCACACCCGCCGTGTTCACCCGTCACAGACATCGTGACGCGAGCCTCATAAACTGTTCATGTGGGTTACTCCCGCACCGAAGGGAAGCTGTTGATCATCTGGTAAGCGGGTGGAGAGCGGGCAGAGTTGCAGGAGTCTGCAACTGTTGGACTTAACTGGCGCGTTTTCAAATTTTTACCCGTAAGTACCTTTAGATGGTAATATTTGCGGGTTTTCCACAGCCTAAGTGGCTGAAAACACAATTATGGGGGGTGGGGGAGGGTACCTGTACCGTTTCGTTACTCCCCTGACCGTGGGCGCCGGGCGTTTGCGGAGGGAATAGGGGGTCCTTCGGCGGGCTCTCGCCCGCCTCAGGATGACAACCGTCATGACAACCGTCGCCCTGGCGGCGCTGCGGGTGGGGTGGACTCCCTGGCGCTCGATGATTACTTGACCCCGACGATTTCCTGATCCGACGTTTACTTGACTCGCCGACCATTACTATTTTAGTCTAGGCATTGTTCCTCAATGCCTTATGCCAAATAACGAGAACAGCACTTCGCGGGACCTGTTTCCGGGCGCACTGGAAATGATGATCCTGGAATCGCTTCGGCGTCAGCCGGCGCATGGATATGCGCTGGTCCAGCACATCCAGCAGCGCTCGAACAACCTGCTGCAGGTGGAAGAAGGGTCGCTGTATCCGGCCTTGCAGCGCCTTCTCAAAGGGAAGCTGGTGAAGGCCGAGTGGACGGTTTCGTCTTCGACCAATCGCCGGGTCCGTGTTTACGAGATCACGAAAGCTGGATTGCGCCACCTGGAGCGCGAGATCTCCAGCTTCGACCGCATGCTCGATGGCATTCAAATGGTGCTCGGACCGGCTAAGCGCGAGGCCAATTAGGAGGCTGCCATGGGCTGGATCGAGCGCATCTTCCGCCGTCGGCGTCTTAGCGACGAATTGGCCGAAGAGCTGCGGCTGCACATTGAAGAGAAGACCGAGCAGCTCATGCGCCTGGACGGCCTCTCTCGAAGCGAGGCGCGTGAGGCTGCGCTGCGCGCGTTCGGCAATCCGGTGCTGGTGGAGACACAGAGCACCGAGGTCTGGCAGTGGCCGCGGCTTGAATCGCTGCTGGCTGACCTGAGACTCGCTCTGCGGCGCTTGCGCAGGTCGCCGGGTTTTGCGACGACCGTGCTGCTGACGCTGGCGGTCGGCATCGGCGCAAATACTGCCGTCTTCAGCGTGATCAACCGGGTGCTGTTGCAACCGCTGCCGTATCCGGAGGCCGATCAGCTTGTCTCGCTGCGGCTGAACGCCCCGGGGGCAGCCGGTCTCGCCGACTTCCAGAACGGCCTCCCCCTCTCCTCCTCGATGTACTTCACCTTCAGCGAGAGCAACCGCACCTTTCAGTCGCTGGGGACGTGGACCTCCGCCAGGGCCAACGTGAGCGGGGTGGCGCAGGCGGAGCAAGTGAATGTCGTGCTCGTGACCGACGGAGTTCTCGAAGCACTCGGGGTGCCTCCCCTGGCGGGCCGGGAACTGACGGCGGCAGACCAAGCGCCGAACGGCGCAAAGAATGTGGTGCTCAGCTATGGGTACTGGCAGCGGCGCTTCGGTGGCGATCGTTCCGTTATCGGCCGCGCGATTGTTATGGATTCGCAGGCGCGCACTATTGTCGGGGTGATGCCGCGTGGATTCCGCATCGTGGACCATGACTTCGACGTGCTGGCGCCCTCGGCGTTCGAGCGCAACAAGCAATCGTTGGCCGGCTTTGGACTGCAGGGAATTGGGCGGCTCAAACCCGGAGTGACGATCGCGCAGGCCAACGCAGACATCGCGCGCCTGGTGCCGGTGTGGATGGACTCATTTTCAAACGGCCCCGGATCGGACCCGCACTGGTACGACGCGTGGAGGATCACGCCGGATTTTCATTCCTTGAAACAGGAAGTGGTTGGGAATGTGGGCAGCGTTCTTTGGGTGGTGATGGGCACGATTGGAATCGTGCTGTTGATTGCCTGCGTGAATGTGGCCAATCTGCTGCTGGTTCGCGCCGAGGCGCGGCAGCTCGAACTCTCGATCCGCGCAGCCCTGGGCGCCGGACGGGGACGGATCGCGCGCGAGCTGCTTTTTGAAAGTTCGCTGCTCGGTCTGCTCGGCGGGATCATGGGAATCGGCGTGGCTTTGGCAGGCTTGCGCTTGCTGGTTTCAATTGGCCCCGCGAACCTGCCGCGACTGACTGAGATCACTCTCGATGCACGCTCGCTTCTCTTTGCATTCGTTCTGTCACTCTTATCGGGACTGTTCTTCGGATCGATTCCGGCGTGGAAATACACACGGTATCGTGGCAATGTGAGTCTTGGCGCCACACGCACGGTGAGCGCGAGCCGCGAGCGGCATAGGTCGCGCAACATTCTCATCGTCGCCCAGGTCGCGATGGCGGTTGTACTGCTGGTTTGCGCGACGCTGATGATCCGCACCTTCCGTGAACTGTCGGCGGTTGATCCGGGATTTACGGATGCCCCTACGCTGCAAACCCTGCGCATCGCGATCCCCGAGTCGTCCATCGCGGATCCGCAGATGGTCGCGCGCGTCGAGAACAACATTGCGGACAAACTCGCCTCGCTTCCCGGCGTGAGCGACGTGGGGTTTGCCCTGCTCGTCCCGATGGAAGATGCCCAGCATGGTTGGAACGCGATTCGCGCGGAAGGGAAAACCTATGCAGGAGATCCGCCACTCCGCTTCTATAACTACATCTCTCCGGGATACTTTCAGACTATCGGCACACATCTAGTTGCGGGCCGCGATATTACCTGGAAAGAAATCTACGACGTTGCGCCACGCGCGATCGTTTCTGAGAATCTTGCCCGCGAAGAATGGGGCAGCGCTGCCAATGCTATTGGAAAACGCTTTCGGGAAGCGCCATCGGAGCCGTGGAGTGAGGTGATTGGCGTTGCGGAGAACGTGCACTACAACGGCGTGAATGAAAGAGCACCGGCGATCGTGTACTGGCCGGCGATTATCCGCAATCCCTGGCTCGGAACCTTTACGCCACGCTCGGTCGCGTTCGTGATCCGTAGCAAGCGCGCAGGAACGGAAGCGCTCGTCAACGAGATCCAGCAGTCGGTCCGGAGCGTCAACGCTGACCTGCCTGTGGCCGCGCCTCGCACCATGCAGGAGATCTACTCGAAGTCGCTGGCGCGCACTTCCTTCACCCTCGCGATGTTGGGAGTTGCCGCCGCAATGGCGCTGGCACTCGGCATCATCGGCATCTATGGGGTGATTTCCTATTCGGTATCGCAACGCACGCGGGAGATCGGCATCCGCATGGCGCTCGGCGCCCAGAAATTGGAGCTGCGATGGATGCTGGTGCGGAGCGCTTTAGTCCTCACGGGGATAGGCATCGTGATCGGACTAGGGGCGGCGGCTGGCGTCGCGCGGCTGCTGACGACCCTGCTGTACGGCGTCAGCCCGCTGGATCCCTTTAGTTTCGCCGCGGTCCCATTGATCCTCTTTGCGGCAGCGACGCTGGCAAGCTTTCTGCCGGCTTCGCGGGTTGCCGTCATCAATCCTGTGGATGCGCTAAAGGCGGAATGATCGGCCACGTAGGCAGAGTGTGATCTTCGGGGAACAGCAGATCCTTCGCTGCGCTCAGGATGACAGGACGCTTTTGCGTGGGGGACATGGCGGTGCGGGCTGGCCGAGATCGGACATCCGACTGACTACTTGGCGGATGGGGTGGGACTTCTGGGGCGAGAGCTGATGGCGAACAGCTAGAATCATTCTTGTGTCCCGTTTGATTTGGATTGGCCTGATGCTTGGCGCTAGCGCGGTGGCGCAACAGGGGCCTACTTTTTACAAGGACGTCTTGCCGCTGCTGCAGGCGCATTGCCAGTCGTGCCATCGGCGTGGCGAGATCGCGCCTATGGCGTTCACCACTTATGAAGAGGTGAAGCCCTACGCGGACGCGATGAAGGCTGCGGTGGCGTCGAAGCGCATGCCGCCCTGGTTCGCCGACCCGCGCTGCGGGCGGTTCTCCAACGATCCCTCGCTCAGCGATAGACAGATCCAGACGATTGTGAAGTGGGCCGAAGCTCACGCCCCGCGCGGAAATCCGAAGGACGCCCCACCCGCGCCACGCTACGCAGAAGGCTGGCTCATCCCGCAGCCCGATGCAGTGTTCACCATGCCGGTTCCGGTCGATCTGCCCGCGCACGGCGACGTGGAGTACACGTACGAGATCGTCCCGACGCACTTTAGCGAGGGGCGGTGGGTGCAGATGTCGGAGATACGGCCGAGCTCGCGCGAGCATGTGCACCATGCGGTGGTGTACATCCGGCCGCCGGCGTCGACCTGGCTACGCGATGCGCCGCTGGGGAAGCCCTTTACCGCTGGCGACATGGTGGACCCAAAGGCGCATGCCGAGGCGTTGGCGACTACTTCGGACATGCTACTTGTCTATGCGCCGGGGAGTGAGCCGGATAGGTGGCCGGATGGGATGGCGAAGTATTTGCCTGCGGGAAGCGATCTCATTTTCCAGATGCACTATACGACAAATGGGCACGGGACTACCGATCAGACTTCGATTGGCGTAGTATTTTCCAAAGGAAAGCCGATGCAGAGAGTGCTCACATTGCAGCTCACGAATCATAGTTTCGTCATTCCTCCGCGAACAGATAACTATGAAGTCTATGAGCGCGGTACTCTTCCGAATGATGCGACTCTATTAAGTTTCTTTCCGCACATGCACTTAAGAGGGAAGAAGTTTGAATATGACATCGTTAAACCGAATGGCGAAATAGAACCGCTGCTGAAGGTGAACTATCATTTCCACTGGCAGTTAAGTTACAAGTTGGCGCAGCCGATTCCGCTAAAGGCTGGAACGGTGCTGCAGGCTGTCGCGACCTTCGACAACAGCGACGGCAACATGCACAATCCCGATCCGTCGCAGTACGTGAAGTGGGGCGGGCAGACGTACGAAGAGATGATGGTGGGGTTCTTCGACGTCGCGGTGCCGGCTACGACCGACAAAGAAGAGTTTTTTGAGAGGAAGAAGGGAAGTCCCCACCCTAGTGCTTCGCAATTGAGTGGGGAAACCCTGGTTATTTCCTGGATTGTTCGAGCTTGGTCAGGCGCGCGTTAAGGGCCTTGATCAGGGCCTTTTGTTCGCGGAGTTCTTTCTTCAGGCGCGCGTTTTCTTCGTCGAGGGCTTTGGCTGCGGCCAGGCTTACGCCGGCGAGGTCGTTGACGCCGACGGTAGTTTCGTTCTCACCGAGTCCGAACGCGGCGCGGAAGTCTTCGGCGACGGGGCCCATGTGGCGGACTTCTGCGCCTTCAGCTTTGTAGTTCCACGTGGAGACGGGCATGGCGCGCAGGCGAGCGAGAACGTCGGTGCCCCTGAGGAACGCGAAGTTCTCCTTTACGGTGCGCGACGAAGCGCAGCTGAAGACGCCGGACCCGGCAGGGAGGTCGCATCCGGTGTTGCTGTTGGTGCCGAGCGCGCTGCTGGCATTGACGGAAGTTCGCAGGCGGACCCCGCCCGAGGCGCGAATACGGAATTCGTTGTTAGCCTGGTTCGCAACGTTGTTGGTCGTGCTTTCGTCGCCCCAGATGAAGGTGCCGGTGTATCCGCTGGGTGTTCCGGCGGTTGAGCAAGGTGGAGCGACGGCATCGGCCTGGGCGTGGTCATTGGTTGCCCGGTGGCCCAACGCGACGACGTAGTCGTTGCAGGCACCCGTGCGATAACCGATCGCCACGGATCCCTGGCCTTGAGACCACTCGGTATATCCGATAGCGGTGGAGCCGAAACCACTGGCATAGTTGCTGGCCCCAATGGCTAAGCCAATGGTTCCGGTTACGTGGTTCGCATTCCCAAAACCCACTGCATCGGTGCCTGAGACGAGCGTGCCGTCCCCGAACGCAAACGAACCGAAGGCGCTTGCGAGGGTGTCGTGACCTCCAGCGAACGAGTAAAAGCCGATATTCGGGTCGTCCCAGTCTGTGGCAGTCACTCCGCCGACTCGGAATGCGGCCTTGTAGGGATGCCACATCATGCGATAGCCGGCGCCGGTCGCAGGAATTTTGCCGATGCCAAGCGTGCCCGAGAAGAGTGCGCCGCTGTCCTGCTGGACGTGGAAGTATGCGTTGTTGGCGGTAGAGCCGTTATGTGTCACGCCGTTGAGCGCGATCATCGCGGCCCCTGAAGTGTCGGCTGCCCCGGTGTCGGCAACCTGGTCGGCGGCGGGATCCAGGACGACCACGTTGCTGAGGGTTGCACCGTTGCCGTGGAAACCTCCGCCGGCAGTGATGTTGCCGGTTGTGGTGAGGCCAGTTGCTGCGATGTCGCCGGTGCCGGAGACGGAGAAGACTTCGGTGAGAGCGCCGCCGGATTGCCCGCTGAGGATCTTGCCGCCAGCGGTATTTTGCAGGACGGCGGAGGTGCCATCCGCGCTAGCAACCGAGGTACGCAGGCCGATGGTCAAGCCGCTGCCCGCGGTGGACGTTCCGTAGATTGCAGTGCCGCTGCTCGAAGCTGTCGCGCCGCGGAAACCGATGGCCGGGCCGGTGGTGGAAGTGTTTTGTCCGAAGACGCCGTATCCGTTCGGCGCGCCGGTAATGCCTTTAACGCCGGTGGCGGTGCCGGTGGTGCCACTTGCCGTGCCGTAGATGGAAATGCCGTTGTCAGCGACGGTGGTGCCGCGTACGCCGACCGCGACGCCCGTGCTGGCGGTGTTGGAGCCAGTGACGCCGTAGGCAGTGGCCGTGGTTGCGCTGCCCAACACGGCATTGGCCTGCGGACTGGTCGCGATCAGCGCCGAACCGGTACCGACCTGCGTGACTTTTACGACCTGGTCTGCGGTGTTGGCGCTGAAGTTTGTTGCTCCGGCACTGACCACGCTGGTCCTGGCTTTGGGATCTGCCGTTTTCGTAGTGCCGGGCGTAGATGTGGCGCTCTGTCCATTTAGCTCTTCATGCACCGCGACACTTAGTTTTTCGGAAGTGACGAACTCGGTGGCGCTGTGGCCGGCGAGGGTTTCGGCTTCTGCCGCCTTCAACGCGTAAGGCACGCTGACGAGCAGGACGCGAGACTGTTCTTTCTGCCCTTCGATGCGGATCCCAAGCCATTGCGCTTCGCCTGACGCGAACATTTCCATCGGTATCCCGTCGGCCTTCGTCGCGCCGAGCAGCACCGTGTATTTGCCGGTTGCGTCCACTTTCACGTTCTGGGTTTCCGTCCAGAGAGTGCGATCGTCTTTTTGCGATGCATGCAGGGTGAACGTGATGCCGACTGTCTTGTTGCTCTCGGTGAGTTGGCCGGAGAAGCGGATCAGTCGCGGAACGACTGCCGCTGTGGGCGAGGCCACAACTGCAGATTCTTGTTGGGCGAACACCGAAACACAAGTGAGGACAGCTGCGAATAGCCAACGCAATTTCATGAAGGTCTCCTTAAAACGAAGAAGGGCCGGGTAATGCGGAAGGAAAATTCCCACCCTATCGCTTTGCGATAGAGTGGGGCAACTACGGTTGCATTTATTTCTTGGGAGTACTGGCCTGTTCGAGCTTGGTCAGGCGGGCGGTGAGCGCTTTGATGAGTGCCTGTTGTTCACGTTGGACCTTGTCCTGCTCGCGCTGCACCCGTTTTTGTTCGAGCAGTTCTTTTTTCAAGCGCACGTTTTCTTCGTCGAGCGCTTTGGCCGCAGCAAGGCCCACGCCCGCGAGGTCATTCACGCCGACCGTGGTTTCGTTCTCACCGAGGCCGAACGCAGCGCGGAAGTCTTCGGCGACCGGCCCCATATGGCGGACTTCCTTACCTTCTGCCTTGTAATTCCAGGTCGAGACGGGCATGGTGCGCAGGCGCGCGAGGACATCTGCGTTCCTCAGGAACAGGAAGTTCTCTTTCACGGTGCGCGAGGAGGCGCAACTGAAGACGCCGGACCCGGCGGGGAGATCGCACCCGGTATTGCTGTTGGTGCCAAGCGGACTGCTGGCATTTACGGAGGTGCGCAAGCGGACACCGCCTGAGGCGCGAATGCGGAACTCGTTGTTGGCTTGTGCGGCGACGTTCGTAGTAATGCTACCGTCTCCCCAAACGAAGGCTCCGGCATGTCCGCTCGATCCGCTGCAAGGAGAGGTAGACGTTTGGTCGGCGAGGGAACCATCCGTGGTGGCCCGCTGTCCTAGAGCCACGCTGTAATCGGAGCAAGCGCCGGCGCGATATCCGATTGCCACCGCTCCGGTCCCGTCCGCGATGGAGGTGTATCCCATTGCGTTGGAGTAGGACCCGAGTGCCTGTGATTGATATCCCATGCTAAACGAGCTGAGGCCGAGGGCGATGGTGTTATAGCCGCCTGCCCAGGTATAAAAGCCTACGTTGGGATCGTCCCATTGGGTGCCGGCGCTGCCGATGGAACCCGCGCGAAAGGCAGCTTTGTAGGGATGCCACATCAGGCGTTCGCCGGAGCCGGTCCACGGAATGACGCCGACGCCAAGGATGCCTTTGAACACGACGCCGCTGTCCTGCTGGACTCGGACATATGCGTTAAACGGAGTGGCGCCGCTATGGGTGATGCCGTTGATCGCGATCATGGGAGCGCCGGAGTTATCAGCCGAACCGGTGTCCGCTACTTGATACGCGGCGGGATCGAGCACGACCACCCTGCTGAGCGTTGAACCGTCGCCGAAGAAACCTCCGCCCGAAGTGATCGGGCCAGTGCTTGACACGGTAGCCCCCGACACATTCCCGGTAGCCGAGAGAGCCAATGCCGAAACCATTCCACTCGCGGTAACGTTTGCCGCAGTGACGGTTGACGCGGATACGGTGTTTGAGGCGGTGAGGTTGGTTCCTGAAATGTTAGGAGCGGAGACGGTGCCGGTGGCGGTAACGTCGGTGGCCGAGACGGTTCCGGCGGCCGAAAGCGCTGCGCCCGCGACCGTGCCGGCGGCAGTGAGGCCGGCGACAGTTGCGATGTCTCCGGTGCCAGCGACGGAAAACACTTCGTTGAGCGCTCCACCGGATTGTCCGCTAATGATTTTGCCGGTGGCTGTGTTTTGCAGAACTGCGGCAGTTCCGGAAGCGCTCGCGACTGAGGTACGAAGGCCGATCGTGTTTCCTGTGCCCGCAGTGGAAGTGCCATAGATGGCAGTACCGCTCGTGGAAGCGGTGCTGCCGCGGAAGCCAATGCCCGGGCCGGTGGCCGACGTGTTTTGTCCGAAGACTCCATAGCCACTCGGCGCGGCGGTGATGCCCTTGACGCCGGTGGCGCTGCCGCCGGTACCGGCTGCCGTACCGTAAACAGAAATTCCGTTGTCGCCCACCGTGGTGCCGCGCACCCCGACCGGTACGCCGGTGGTTGCTGCGTTGGAACCGGTGACGCCGTAGCCAGCAGCCGTCGTCGCATTGCCTAACACAGCATTCGCTTGAGGACTGTTCGCAATGATTGCTGAACCGGTGCCGTTCTGGGTTACTTTTACGACCTGGTCAACGGTGTTATCGGAGAAGTTGGTCGCGGTCGAACTGAGGGCATTGCCTTTGTGCGCGACTGGATCCTTCACGGAACCGCCGGAGGTGCCGGTAGTGGATGCCTGGTTCATCTCTTGTCGCACCACGACACTCAGCTTGTCGGATGTAACGAATTCGGTGGCGCTGTGGCCGGCGAGCGTTTCCGCCTCAGCGGCTTTGAGCGCGTAGGGAACGCTGACGAGCAATACTCGCGTCGCTTCCTTCTGACCTTCAACGCGGATGCCTAGCCACTGCGCTTCGCCCGAGGCGAACACTTCCATCGGGATGCCATCGGTCTTGGTTGCGCCGAGCAGCACTGTGTACTTGCCGCTGGCATCGAGCTTCACGTTCTGAGTTTCGATCCAAAGCGCGCGATCGTCTTTTTGCGATGTGTGCAGCGTGAAGGTGATTCCAACGGTTTTGCTTGCGTCATTCAGTTGGCCGGAAAAGCGGATGAGTCGCGGAACTGCAGCCGTTGCGGGCGCGGTTGCAACACTTGTCTCTTGCTGCGCGAATAACGAAACGCAGCTCAGCACTGCGATGAACAGCCAACGAACTTTCATGAACTCTCCTTGCGAATATCGAACGCGTGTCAGCAGCACTAAACGGGGGAAAGAACAGCACAAAGGGGGATGGCACTAAAGCGGCGCAGGGGAGTGTATCCCGGTTTCCAAAAACTCTCAACGGGATACGGTCGGGCGACGACCTAAAAGGAAGGGAAAAACGATCTCGGGTAGGACTTGGGAAGCCCTTACTTCTTTGTCTTGCGTGACTTCGCTGGCGTTTTCTGCTTGAGATTCAGGTTGCATGCGATGGCGTCGCGGACGAGCGTTTTCAGCGCCCGCTCGTTGATTTTGTCGCCCTCGAGCAAGTCGATTGCTCGCCACTTATTGCCGTCGAGGCCGTTGTTGAAGAGCTTATCGGGGTCGGGAAGCTGGGCACCGTGGTAGAAGGTCAGCTTCACTTTGTCTTTGTGCGAATTGCCAACGACGAGAATGCCGTCGCGCGACCACACCGGGCTTCCCATCCACTTCCATTCCTCGATGATCTGCGAGTCGGCGGCAAGGATTGTCTTGCGAATGGTGGCGAGGGTCTTGCCGCGCCAGTCGGGCAGCGACGCAATCAGGTCGTCAATTTTCTGCGATGGGTTCATGGCGTCTTTCCTTGCTGGCTATGCCAGCCGTGGTTTCGAAAAACAATCGCCGCACGACATGGCCCTTCCACATCCACATGCCGGAAAGGACCATGAGCGGCACGATGATATAGCGCACGCGCGGGGCGTACATCGGGAGCTGATCGAACGGACTATAGATGTAGCCGACGATCGGGATCGCAAAGATGAGATGAATCCAGCGGACAATCGAGCGTTTCGTGCTTTCTTTCATGGCTGTGCCTCGAATTGTTTTGCGTACTGCGCGACCAGTTCTTTCCAGTGTCCGAAGCGTATGGCGTCATTGCCAACAAGGCGGCCGATCGGATCGCCCGACAACAGATGCTCGAGCACGTCGAAGCAAATGTGCCAGCCGGCTGCGCCCCAGGAAACGAATCCCTTATCAATGTTGTGCCAAAGCGTGAGCCGCGTGCCGCGATCGGTAGGTTCGAGTTCCCAACGCAGGTCGCTTTCGCCCCAGCTGTATTCGAGTAGCCGCGGCGGCTCGGCACGCTTCACCTGGGTGTCAAATTCCACTGGGCGAGGCGAGTGCGCCATCTTCATCCGCACTGGGCCTTCGCTGGCGATGTTGCGATCGGGGTCGAAGGGCGCCCACTCCGCGAGCTGCGCCGGATCGGTGAGAGCTTCCCACACCATTTCCGGCGCATGACGCAACTCTCGCACCAGAACGAGCGTCCAGCGCTGTCCGTCTTTTTCCACGTGGGCGCCTCTCGGTGGGCCCGGTGCGTACTGTGCTTGACCGCTCATCGTCTCCTCCGCTGCTACCAGCGCTTCAGTTCGGTAATTTGGATGAGGTTGCCGCAGGTGTCGTTGACCATCGCGATCGTCGAAGCGGTGACGTCCGTGGGCGGCATGGTGAAGTTTGCTCCGTGCGTCTTCATGCGCTCGTAATCGGCCTGCACATTATCGGTGAAAAACATGGCTGCCGGTTGGTTTTGGGCGAACAGCGCCTGCTGATACGCCTTTGCCGCAGGATTGTTGTTGAGCGCGAGCTGCAATTCGGTGCCGTCGGGATCTTCGGCGGAGGCCACGGTGAGCCAGCGATACGGTCCCTGGCTGAAGTCGTTTTTTTTCACGAAGCCGATAACCTCGGTATAAAAGCGCAGAGCTTTTTCCTGGTCGTCTACATAAATGCTGGTCAGTTTGATCTTCATATTAATTTCCTTTCTCGCGATCGCGCGTCTTCCGGCGCCGCTTGCTGGTTTTGGGTTTTATCTGTTTGGATTGCGCCATGCGGTCGAGGTGCCGCTCCAGGGCGTCTACATGCGCTGACCAGAACCGGCGGAACTGGTCGAGCCACGCATCTACCTCTTGGAAGGGTTCCGGCCGCAGGCGGTACAACCGCCGTTGCGCGTCCACTGTTGCCTCCACGAAGCCCGCGTCGCGCAGCACTCGCAAGTGCTTCGATACGGTCGGCTGCGTCATTCGAAGCTGCCGCTCGATCTCGCCGACTGACTGCTCGGATCCCGCAAGCAGGCTGAGGATGGCGCGACGGTTAGGTTCGGCGATGATCTCGAAGGCTTCCACGCGTTGTAATATACGACTAGTGGTATATACGTGTCAAGACATATACGTAAATTCTTTTGAGACAAGTCAGTAAAAGGGTGGGACGGGCCGCACTCTCGTCCTGTTGCTTTCCCACAGGAGTTGTGAAATCGTTCTGTTGGAAACCAAAAGGAACGACGTGAAACAGAAAACCGATGTGAAGCAGGGAACGCTGGCGCTGATGGTGCTGAAGACGCTCGAGGTGCTCGGGCCATTGCACGGATATGGCATCGCCCGACGCATCGAGCAGATCAGCGGAGACCTTCTCTCCGTCAACCAGGGAACGCTTTATCCAGTACTGCTGCGATTGGAACTGGAGGGCGCGATCGACTCCGACTGGGGCGCTTCCGAAAACAACCGTCGCGCGCGCTATTACCAGCTCACCAAGGTGGGTCGGCGCGAACTGCAGGCGCAGGTACAGGAGTGGCAGCAGACGACGGCAATCATGGCGCGGTTCCTCGACGCCAAAGCGGAAGGTCTGTGATGAAAGCCTTACGGCACGGGTGGGCGCGTATTCGCAATTTTGCTTTCGGGCGATCGAACCGCGAGCGTTTGCGTGAAGAGATGGAAGAGCACGTCGCGCTGCAGACCGAAGAGAACATCCGCTCGGGCATGTCGGCGGTCGAGGCGCGCCGCCAGGCGCTCATCAAACTCGGGCCGGTGGAGGCGGTTGGCGAAAGTTATCACGCCGAAGAGAGTCTGCCGATCCTGGAGACGGTGTTGCAGGACTGCCGCTATGGCGTGCGCATGCTGAAAAAGTCGCCGGTATTCAGCAGCGTCGCGGTCTTGACGCTCGCGCTGGGCATTGGCGCGAATGCGGCGATCTTCACCCTGGTACACGCATTGATGCTCAAGAAGCTGCCGGTGGCCGATCCGAAGTCGCTAGTGAGGCTCGGCAACAACAACGACTGTTGCGTAGGAGCGGGTTTTCACGACAGTGGTGAAGTCTCGCTCTTCACCACGAGTAGTTATGAGTTTCTGAAAAAGAACACCACGGAGTTTGAAGAACTGGCGGCGATCCAGGCGGGATTCGCCTATCGCCCAGTCGTCGTGCGGCGCGAGGGCGCGCAGCAGACGCCACGTTCGGTGATGGGCGAATTCGTATCCGGCAACTACTTCAAGACCTTTGGCCTGACTCCCGTCGCAGGAAGGCTGCTGGAAGATTCAGACGATGTGATCGGCGCGCCGATGACCGCGGTGATGAGCTACGAGACCTGGAAGAACGCATTCGATCGTGATCCGTCGGTAGTGGGCAGCACCATGTACGTGAACACGAAGCCGGTGACGGTCGTGGGCATCGCGCCGGAGAACTTCTATGGCGATCGTTTGTTGAGCACGCCACCGGAATTCTACCTGCCAATCGAGACCATGCCGCCGATTGCGAATGCTCCGTATGTACACGGGTCGGAAATGCAGTGGCTGTACATCATCGGACGGCTGAAACCGGGCGTTTCGCGCGCGGTTCTGGAGCAGAAAATCAGCGAGTTGCTGCGCGAACAACTCGTCACCACGCAGCGTTTTTCATCGAAGGAAGGGCGGGAGCGGCTCAGGAAAGCGCACATCGTGCTTTCCCCGGCGGGCGGCGGCATCCAGGCCCTGCAGCAGCAATACGACAAGCACCTCAAACTCCTGATGTGGGTATCGGGCCTGGTGCTGCTGATTGCGTGCGCGAACATCGCGAACTTGCTGCTAGTGCGCGGCATGGCACGTAAGGCGGAGATCAATGTGCGCACCGCTCTTGGCGCAAAGCGTGGACGCATCGTGCGGCAGCTTCTAACTGAGAGTGTTCTGCTTGCTGGAATTGGTGGAGGAGCGGGACTGCTGGTTGCGTACGCCGGCACGCGCATGTTGCTGGTGCTGGCGTTTCCCGGCGCGCAGCAGGTGCCCATTCACGCCGCACCTTCGCCCGCGGTCCTTGCGTTCGCGTTCGGACTCTCGCTGCTCACTGGCGTGCTATTTGGAATGGCGCCGGCTTGGATCGCGGCGAAGTCCGAGCCGGTGGAAGCCCTGCACCGCGGTACTCGTTCTGTGATCGGCGGAGCCACGCTTCTGCAGCGCGGACTCGTGGTGATGCAGGCGGGACTCTCGCTGGTGTTGCTGGTCGGAGCGGGACTTTTCGCGCAGAGCCTGAGCAAGCTGCAGCACATTGACCTCAAGCTCGATGCCACCAACCGATACATCGTGCACATCAATCCCCAAACGGCAGGGTACTCGCAGCGTCAGGTCGGAGAACTGTATCGTCTGCTTGAGGAACGATTTCATCTCATCCCTGAAGTAGAGAAAGTCGGCATCACGAGCTATTCGCCGATGGAAGACAACAACGATAGTTGGGACGTGATGGTGCAGGGCAAGCCGTACCCGCACACTTTGTCTTCCGTGCTGCGCGTAAGTCCTGAGTACTTCGACTCCGTCGGCACGCACCTGGTGATGGGACGCGGCATTGGCGTGCAGGACACCGAGACTTCACCCACGGTGGCAGTGGTGAACCGTACCTTTGTGAATAAGCTCTTTCAGCCCGGCGAGAACCCGATCGGACAACACTTCGGCGGCAGTGCGGCATCGGTGGCCGATTTTGAGATTGTCGGCGTGGTCGAAGACACGGTGTATTCCGATGCGCGTTGGAGAGACCATCTCATGTTCTTTATGCCGCTGCTGCAGCGCCCGGCGAGCGATAAAGATCCGATTGAAAGCGACGAGAGCCTTTTCGTGAGCGCCATCGTGCTCAAGACGTCGCGGCCCGTGCCGGAGATGGAAACGCTGGCGCGCAAAACGTTGTCGGCAATCAATCCGAACCTGAGTGTGGTGAAATTCCAGACTTTTGAATCGCAGATTTACGACCAGTTCGCCGAAGACCGCATGGTTTCGCGGTTGACGACGTTGTTCGGCGCACTCGCGTTGCTGCTGGCGACGTTGGGACTCTACGGTGTGACCGCATACGGCGTGGCGCGGCGGACGCCGGAGATTGGGATCCGCATGGCGCTCGGCGCGCATCGCGGTGGCGTGATGACAATGGTGGTGCGCGGCGCGATGGTTCAGGCGCTCATTGGGCTGGCGATTGGCGTCCCGGCGGCACTGCTGTGCGCGCGCTTCGTTACCTCGCAGCTCTACGAGGTGAAAGGCGTGGATGCTCGCGTACTTGTGGGCGCAGTTCTCACCTTGGGCGTGGCTGCTTCAATCGCGGCACTGATCCCGGCGCGACGTGCAGCGACCATCGATCCGGCGCGGGCGTTGAGAACGGAGTAGGTCCCTCGGATACATGCCAAAGACCGCACCCTATCCGCTTTGCAGATAAGGATGGAGCACCCACAGGTCTGGCGAAAATGGCACACTAGAGGGAATGGCTTCCGGCTCGCGCGCTGCCTTCCAATATCCTGCGTTCCGCTACTTCCAGATGGCGCGTTTCCTCGTCGTTTCGGCGATGGAGATGCAGTCGGTCGCGGTGGGCTGGCAGGTGTACGAGATCACCCGGCGACCGTTGGACCTTGGGCTCGTGGGGCTCGCGCAATTCTTGCCTGGAATTTTGTTGTTCCTTCTCGCCGGACATACGGCAGATCGTCTTCCGAGACATCGCATCGTAGCCAGGTGTTATGCGGCTTTCGCTTTGTGTTCGGCACTCCTTTTGATGTTCACAGCCCGTGGCTTGCACAACGTGCGCCCCATCTATGTCGTACTGGTGCTGATCGGAATCGTGCGCGCGTTCAACGGACCGGCTGGGCAGTCGCTCATGCCGCAGTTGGTCTCGGCGGAAGATTTTCCGAATGCTGCGGCGTGGGGATCTTCGATCTTCAATACCGCGACCATCCTCGGTCCGGCGCTGGGCGGATTGCTCTACGGCATTACCGGACCAAAGAATGTTTACCTCATCGCGACAATCTCGTTCGTCTTTGCGTTTGTCTCCGCGTTGTTCATCACAGTGCAGAGCGCGCAGCGGCCGCGCGGGACGGCGTCGTTGCGAACTGTTCTGGCGGGCTTCGACTACCTTTGGCACAACCAGATCGTGCTGGGCGCGATCTCGCTCGATCTGTTCGCGGTTTTGTTGGGGGGAGCGGTCGCGTTGCTGCCGGTGTATGCGCGAGAGATCCTGCGCGTGGGACCGTGGGGATTGGGTATTCTGCGTAGCGCGCCGGGAGTCGGTGCGGTGCTGATGGCGCTGGTGCTGGCGCATCGTCCGCTGCGAAAGAGAGCGGGCGCGGTGATGCTGTGGTGCGTAGCGATCTTCGGCGTGGCGACGATCGTGTTCGGATTGTCGCGCTCGGTGATGCTCTCGCTGATCACGCTACTCACTGTCGGCGCCAGCGACATGGTGAGCGTGATCGTGCGTTCGACGCTGGTGCAACTCAACACGCCCGACGAAATGCGCGGTCGCGTGAGTGCGGTGAACATGTTGTTCATTGGTGCGTCGAACGAGTTCGGACAATTCGAAAGCGGCATCACCGCGCAGTGGCTGGGAACTGTCCCCGCGGTGGTGTGGGGCGGCGTCGGAACACTGGTCGTGGTGGCGGTTTGGAGCGTATTGTTCCCGAGGTTGCGGCGCGTGGATTCGCTGACCGAGCAACCGAATATGCTTCCGGCAGAGCCGGCGGTCACGGCTGATCCTAACTGAAGCGCTGTCCGTCCCCGAACACAAGCGGCAGACATCGGACATTTATTCGGCCATCCGGGCTTGTACTCTCAATCACTTAGCGTGGCTGAAGACGTGCTCTTGAGAATGAATTCGGAGCTCGCATGAATACCCTACTGCAGGACATTCGTTACGGCGTGCGCATGTTGCGCAAGAGTCCGGCCTTCACCTTGATTGCGGTGCTGACGCTGGCGCTGGGCATCGGCGCGAACACCGCGCTGTTTTCCGTGGTGAACGGGGTGCTGCTCAACCCGCTGCCGTATCCGCATCCGGACCAGTTGGTCGTGCTGCACGCAGGGAAGCCGAACTTCGCGTTCGGGTCCATTTCGTACCCGAACTTTGTTGATTGGCAGAAGAACAACCACACGTTCTCCGCGATCGCTGCTTATCGCTCCCTGGTATTCAACCTCACGGGCTCGGGAGATGCAGAACAACTCTTTGGCGAGTATGTGACGTCGGATTTCTTCCCGATCCTCGGCACCAAGCCGGTGATCGGGCGCAGCTTCCTGAAAGACGAAGATCGCATTGGCGGGCCGCCATTGGTGATGATCAGCGCGGGGTTGTGGCGTAAAAAGTTTGCGTCATCTCCCGACGTGTTGAGCAAGCCGATCACCCTGAATGGCGCGCAGTACACCGTCATTGGCGTGGTGCCCGCGGACTTCAGCCTGCCGCTTGGGAACTTTCAGGCCTCTGACCTCTACATCCCCATGGGACAGTTCGACAAGACGGCGCTGCAACACCGCGACTGGGGACTTGGTATTCACGGGATTGGGCGGCTCAAGCCCGGCGTGACCCTGGCCGAGGCCAAGGCCGACATGGAAGCGGTGTCCCGCGATCTCGCATTGGCTTATCCGGAGTTCAATAAAGATACGACTGCGAAGGTCCGCCCACTGCGCGACCAGGTTGTTGGCTACGTTCGTCCTTACCTGATCACGCTGCTGGCGGCGGTGGGATTCGTGCTGCTCATCGCTTGCGTGAATGTGGCGAACCTGGTGCTCGCGCGGTCGGTAGGACGCACGCGCGAGTTCGCGATCCGGGCCGCGCTGGGTGCAGCGCGCGGGCGCGTTGTGAGGCAGATGCTCACCGAGAGCCTGATGCTCTCGATCGTTGGCGGCGTGTTGGGCGTTTTGTTCGCGGGCTATGGCACGCACGCAGCGCTGGCGGCGTTGCCGAGAGTTCTGCCGAGGTCGGAAACCATCTCGGTGGACGGACGCGTATTGATATTTACCGCTGCGCTGATCGTAATCACCGGAATGCTTGCGGGAATCATTCCGGCGCTGTCTCGTAACGCGCATACCGATTTGAGCGACACGCTGAAGGCGACGGGACGAACCGTGACGAGTGCGCGGCATCGCGTGCAGAACGTGTTCGTGGTGGCACAGATGGCGCTGGCCATGGTGCTGCTGATCGGTGCTGGCCTGATGGTGCGCACGCTGGTGTACCTGTGGCACGTGGATCCTGGGTTCAATCCACAAAACATTGTGACGTTCGGGATGTCGTTCCCGGCAGCGCTGAACACGGCGGACCCGGAAACGATCCGCCAGCAATACCACCAACTTGAAGATCAGCTCGTGACGTTGCCAGGAATCAAAGACGTTTCCTTCCTCTGGGGTGCGCTTCCCCTTGGGGACGATGACGAGACTTACTTCTGGGTGGACGGCCGGCCGAAGCCATCTCAAAACGATATGCCGATGGCCATCAATTACATCGTGAGCCCGAGCTATCTGCAGGCGATGTCGATTCCATTGCAGAGCGGGCGATTTTTCACGCGCCAGGATGATGAACACGCGCCGAGCGTGGTGGTGATTGACACGACATTCGCGCGAAAGTTCTACCCGAATGAAGATCCGATCGGGAAGAGACTGCATATGCAGGACGAGCGCGTGGTCGAAATCATCGGCGTGGTCGGGCACGTGAAGCAGTGGAGCCTCGACAACGATTCGCAAATCTCTCCGCTGCAGGAGCAGTTCTACTTCCCGTGGGCGCAAGTCTCGGACCAGTACACGAAGTCGTATGGGTCGGGATCATTCACCATGGCTCGCGGTATCGGTGGTGATGCGCAGGTCATGAGCACACTTCGCACGGCAGTGAGGCAGATTTCGAGCGAGATGGTAATTGCCAATTCGGAATCCATGAGCGCGATTGTCGCGGATTCGTTTGCATCGCGTCGCTTTACGATGATCCTGCTTTCCATCTTCGCGGGGCTCGCGCTGCTGCTGGCGAGCATCGGAATTTATGGCGTGATTGCGTATGCAGTCGGCCAGCGCACCCAGGAGATTGGCGTACGCATTGCGCTGGGCGCGGAGCGCTTCGACATCCTGCGCATGGTGCTGTCGAGCGGCGGAAGATTGCTGGCGATTGGTATTGGCGTGGGGATGGTAGCGGCACTGGGGTTGACACGATTGATGTCGAGCCAACTGTCGGGAGTCAAGCCTACCGATCCGCTGACGTTCGTGGCGGTGGGAGCGCTACTCGCGATGGTGGCGTTGTTGGCGTGTTATGTGCCGGCGCGACGGGCGAGCAAGGTGGATCCGATGGTCGCGCTGCGGTACGACTAAACCGCGAGACTTTCGAGATCGAAGGGATCGAGCGGGCCACGAGCGTGGAACGCTTTGGCGACGTCCTCGGAATTCGGCAGCAGGACTTGCTCGAGCGGGAAGAAGAACGCGGCGGTATCTTCGGTGGCCAACTCCGCGGTTAGCATCGACAGTCCGCGATACATCTGGAGACGGCGCAGGTCGTCGGGCTCGCCTTGCGGGCAGAGGTATTCGATGACGGTGAAACCCTCATGTTCGGCCCAGAAGGGAAGCTTGCCCTCGCCCAGGCGTTTCCAGTCCGCAGCGTAATCAAAATGGCGGATGGAGATCTCAGCGCCAAAGGCGTGGATGATGGCGCCATGCTCGTGCGGGATCGCAACCGAGAAAAATTCCTTTGGGTCGTATTCTTTCTTCCAGGCCTTCTGCATGGCGCGGTCGAGTTGCGCGTCGGTAAAGCGGTCCAAGCGGCGTTGCAAAAGGAACAGGCTCACACCTGTGGTACGCCGGCGGGGTTTCCCAAAGAAGAGCCGCTTGAACATGGTTTCGATAATAAAGGAGCGCGAGCAGATGTTTGTGTCGCGCATAGTTGACAAAGTCAATAAAGTGGTTGACATTATCTTGCATGGGCGAAGGCTTGCAGTCGCGGATTCGAAATGTCCGTAGTTTTAACCGGTTCTACACGCGGGAGATTGGCGTGCTCCGCGAGAGTTTCCTCGATGCGGGGTTCACGTTGCCCGAGCTGCGGGTACTGTACGAAGTGGCGCACGAGGACGGGATCACGGCTTCGCAGATTGCCGAGCGACTCGGGATGGACCCGGGCTATGTGAGCCGACTGGTCCAGGAACTCAAGGCCCGGCAGTTGTTGTCGCGAACGAAGTCGACGGAAGACTCGCGGCAAACCATCCTGCGGCTGACGAAGCGCGGCGAACAGCAGTTCACGGCGCAGAACAAGCGCCAGAATGAAGAAGTTGAGAAGATGCTGGCGAAGATCCCGGAGTACGATCAGCGGCAACTTGTTTCAGCGATGAACACTGTCCAGCGGATTCTCGGCGGCACGACAACCTCCAAGAGTGCCGTCATTCTGCGAGAGCCGCGCCTTGGCGATATGGGATGGGTGTTGTGCGGACATGGCGAAGGCTATGCCGATGTCTATGGCCTCGACGTGCGGTTCGAGGCGCTCGTCGCGCGAATCCTTGCGGACTTCATGGCATCGCGCGACCCGGCGAAGGAACGAGCGTGGATCGCTGAGCGCGATGGCGAACGCATGGGCTGCGTGTTCCTGGTACGGCATCCGGAGCACAAAGACACGGCGAAGTTGCGGCTATTGTGGGTGGAGGCGGCAGCGCGCGGCCTGGGCGTGGGCAAGGCGCTAGTACATGAGTGCACGCGATTCGCGAAACAAGCCGGGTACAAGCGGATCGTGTTGTGGACGAACAGCGTACTTGCGACTGCACGAGCCATCTATGAGCGCGAGGGATATACACTCGTGTCGGAGCAGGCAGAGCCGATCTTCGCGCAAGGGCAGAGGGCGCAGGAGTGGGAGTTGGGACTCTAGGTCGTCAGAGCGGAGGTCTTGATCTGTAATTGGTCGAAAGCGATGCGGACCGTTGCGCCGGAAGCGAAGAGGATCTCGTGTTGCAGCTGGCCATTTTCGTTGATGATCAGCTCGTCATAGCCCCAATCTCCAAAGTTCGGTTTGGGGCCGCTCGGAAACAGAGAAATCGCGCCGGGGAAATTTACTTCTGCTGTGTGGATGCCCCGGTATTCAAACTCGTACAGTTGCTTCTCGTCGAAGGGAACCGCGCGAATCCGCACCACCGCTTGACGATGTTTGCGACTCACCTTGGTCCGTAATAGCAGGTCACCAACTTCAAGGCTGGCGAGCGTACCGTCGTGCAGAGATTCAGTCGTGAAGAACTGCTGAAGACGTTTTGAGAGCTTCGGAAGCACGTCCTTCAACTGTGCTTTGTAGGCGTCCAAGCTCTCTTGCCACGACTTGTATCCAGATTGCCACTCGCCCGGACGATTGACCCCTAACCACAGTTCGGGAGTGAAGTATTTCATTCCGCGACTTTAGAATGGCGATGAACATTGGTCAAATTCGCCCGCAAGACACGCGCTCGCATCCTCGTGTAAAATAAGGAAGCTTCCGGAGAGTGAAGACAGCGCGCGCCGCCTGGCGCGGTGCAATGAAGTTCCCGGTTTCCACGGAAACAGACTTTTAACTCCCGACGACAGCGAACATTGGCGCGAGAAAACGCGGCCGAATTTTGTCAGGAGACAGACATGGCGAAGATTGCAAAGACAGCAGACCGCAAGAAGGTGATGGACACCACCAAGAGCACGGATTGCCCGAAGTGCGGCAAACCGACGCGCATCGTGAAGCGCACCAAGGACCGCGAGCGCAACGTTCCGGGCGGGGTTTACATCTCCTGCTCCGCTTGCGAGTTTTTCGAGAAACTGTAAGAAGTTTTGTTACCGAGAGGCCGCCTGCGGGCGGTCTTTTCGTTTTGCAAAAGAAAACCTCGCTTCCGCGAGGTTGGGGTTCTTCTTATTATTCGAGCGAACAAGCTTGTTTAGGAGCCGACGAGGCGCTCCAGCGCCGGTTTATTGCGGATCGTCAGCGTGGAGCCCTTCAATACTGCAATCTGTTTCTTGCGGAACTCGGCGAGGACGCGGGTCACGGTTTCACGCGACGTGCCGATGATCTGCGCGATCTCTTCGTGAGTGAGTGAGAGTTTCACCTTAACTTCACTCTGATCGTGGAAGCCGATGGTCCATTCGAGAAGCAGGCGCGCGAGGCGTTCGGGGGCCGAGTGCGAAAGGCCTAGCGACCGGATCTGCTGGTAGGCCGATTGGCAGTCTTTGCTGAGGTGTTGGGCGGCCTGGAGGCAAGCGTCGCCGTGCTTCTGAAGGAAGCGGAGGAAGTCTTCGCGTTTGATGAAGTTCAACTGGCAGGGCTGGCCGGTCTCGGCGGTTATCTCGTAAGGCGATCCGGAGACGGTGGCATGGAGGCCGAGCACTTCGCCGGGCTGCGCGATCTTTAGAATCAGGGTCTTGCCGTCACTGGAAGTGGTGGACATCTTGACCCGGCCCTTGCAGAGCATATAAATGCCGCGCGGCATCTGGCCTTCGACGAACAATACGGCGCCCTGTGGGTAGGCGGCGGTGTACTTGATCTTGTCGAGGGATTCGAGGGCTGGGCGGGGTAGTCCGCAGAAGAAAGAGTCGGTTCGGAGCTTGCAAATTAAACAATTTTCAACGAGTTCGAAGCCATAAGGTGAGCCCACTACGCACCTCCAATTTGTGACAAGTAAACATTACGCTTGTGATAAGACGGGGTTTATCCCACTTTCAGGGACTCGACCCACCTAGAACGTCACAATTGCCTCCCAAGTTGTTGGAATAAAACCAGTTCTGGACAGCTACTCGGACCGCTTTGAGCGAACTCGGGGGCGAAATCTGACTTCTAAGTGGCTGTATGCCCAGAATGGGCAGGTCGGTTACTGGAGGAACACGATGAGAAAGTTATCGGTTGTTTTGATGGCGCTCGCGCTGTGCGGAATTGCGTTCGCGGCAGACGAGCAGGGTCAGGTGCAGGAACGCGTGCAGCGAGCGGGCACGGTGTTCAATGAGATTATGTCGGCTCCCGACAATTCCATTCCCGGCAACGTGCTGGAGAAGGCCAAGTGCATCGCGATCGTCCCGAGCATGGTCAGCGGCGGCTTTGTAGTCGGCGCGAAGCATGGACGCGGCGTCGCTACTTGCCGTACCGCTAGTGGCTGGAGCGCTCCGGCGTTCTTTGAAGTGACCGGCGGCAGCTACGGCTTGCAGATCGGCGCGCAGAAGACCGACCTCGTAATGCTGATCATGAATGACAAAGGCATGCAGCAACTGCTGTCGAGCAAGTTCGAGCTTGGCGGCGAAGCTGGTGTCGCGGCTGGACCAGTAGGACGCCAGGGTACCGCGGCCACCGACTGGAAGATGGATGCCGCAGTGTTGACGTATTCGCGTTCGAAGGGCGTGTTCGCCGGCGTGGATCTTTCCGGCGCAGCGATCAAGCAGGACGACGACTCGACGAAGGCGTTCTATGGGAAGCAAGTGAGCTTTAAGGATGCGTTGATGGGGCAGGTCCCACCTCCGGCACAAGCGAAAGACTTCCTGGCGCAGATCAAGACGGCTACGGCAGCCCAGGCTTCGGCGGCGGCCCACTAAGCAAAAACATCTAGACCGAAGGACGCTCTCATGAGCGTCCTTTTTCTTTTTGCATCAGTTCCCATGCAGTTTTCCTCAGGAGTGGACGGATTGGATTCATCCCGGGGAAAAAGCCTCTCAGAATGGTTGCGAAAGCAGTTATAGTGAGCGCAGAGGGCGTTTTTTCGCGCATTTATTCACTTCATGGCCCGCAACGGCAATCCACAATTTCCGGACGAACGTAGCACCGCGACGCGTGCTAAGGCGACCGAACCGGAAGAACTCGATGATCGCTTTTCCGATCTTGAACCGGAAGAGGACTCGCCTTTTCTGCGATCGCAGAAGCGTGTTCCAGTGCGGCGCGGACCGTTGCCATCGAAGAAGGCGGCGAACCGCGTCAAGATTGCGCTGATTGTTCTCGGAGTGCTGGTAGTCATCGGCGGCGTTTGGATGGCGCTCTCGGCTTACGGCGAACATTCGTGGCGCTTCCGGTTGGAGTCGAGCGACAGCATTGAAGTAGGCGGCAACGAGCACATGTCACGCGGAGAGATCACGCGCGTATTCGGCGGCGACATCAGCCGCAACATTTTCGCTGTGCCGCTCGATGAACGTAAGAAGCAGGTTGAAGAACTGCCGTGGGTGGAGTCGGCGACGGTGATGCGCATCCTGCCGGACCGCATTCGCGTGCAGGTGACGGAGCGCAAGCCGGTGGCATTCGCGCAGATTGGATCACGCGTGCAACTGATTGATGCGCACGGCGTGCTAATGGAGATGCCGTTCAGCACCACGAACAAGTATTCGTTTCCAGTGATCTCTGGAATGCATGAGAACGAGCCGCTCTCGACGCGGTCGGCGCGGATGAAAATTTATCAAGAGCTCGTCAAGGAACTCGATGCGAGCGGCGAGCACAATTCAAAGTCGTTGAGCGAAGTGGATGTAAGCGATCCGGACGACGTGAAAGTCACGGTGGAAGACGCGGATGGCGCGGTGCTGGTGCACCTGGGATCGCAAAACTTCGCTGACAGATTTCATCTGTACGTCACGCATTTGAAGGAGTGGCGCAGCCAATACCAACATCTCGATTCGGTGGACCTGCGCTACGACCGGCAGGTGATCCTGAATCCCGACTCGCATCCGAGCGCGGCCAAGCCGACCGCTCCGGCGGTAGCGCCCGCAGTCGAAAAACCTGCAGTGGCGAAGCCTGCCGTTGCGAAACCAACAGCACACACGAGCGGAAGACGGCACTAGCCAGGGCAATGGGTAAAGTTCAAGAAAACATATTGACGGTGTTCGATGTAGGCAGTGCCAAGACCTGCGTGCTGGTGCTCGACGTAAATGATCACGGCTTCCAATATCGCGGGCACGGAGTGCGCGAATCGCGCGGCACTCGCAAGGGCCAGATTGTCGATCTCGAAAAAGCCACCGCGGCCATCCAGAAAGCTGTCGAGGAGGCTGAGTCGATTGCGCAGGTGCCAATCGAGCGCGGCATTGTGGGTGTGGCGGGGCCGCATATTCGTGGCATCAACAGCCAGGGCGGGATCGCCCTCGGACCGCGTGCCCGGGAAGTGACGCGCGAAGACGTGAAGATGGCCGTCGAGCGCGCACGCAGTATTCCTCTGCCGGGCGACCGCGAAGTGCTGCACCTGCTGCCGCAGGAATTCATGATCGACGAGCAAAACGGCGTCCATGATCCCGCGGGCATGATGGCTCGCAGCCTGGAAGTGCGGGTGCACGTTGTGACTGCCGCGCAAAGTTCGACGCAGAACGTCGTCACCGCGATGAACCGCGCGGGCATTCACATTGATGACGTGGTGTTTGAACCGCTGGCGTGCGCGGACTCTGTGTTGCGCACCGACGAGCGCGAAGTCGGCGTGGTGCTGGCAGACATCGGCGCAGGCTCGACGGATGTGATCGTGTATTACGAAGGCGCGGTGGTACATACGGCGGTGATTCCCGTCGGCGGGGATCACTTCACCAACGACATTGCGATCGGCCTTCCGACGCCGCTTTCGGAAGCCGAGAAGATCAAGAAGCAGTTCGGATGCGCCGTAGTCACGCGGATTCCTGAGCCGAACGAAGTGGAAGTGCCGTCCGTGGGTGACCGTCCTTCGCGGTTGATTCAGCAGCGGTTCCTCGGAGAAATCCTGCAGCCACGCGCGCAGGAGTTATTCGAGATGTTGCGCGATAACCTGCGGCAGGCGGGCGTGCTCGAGTTATGCGGGGCCGGGATCGTAATGACCGGCGGCGGCGCGCGCATGCCGGCCCTGATGGAAGTGGCGGAAGACCTTTTGCGACGGCCGGGTCGCGGATCGTTACAGGCGCGACTGGGGTATCCGGCGCCGATTGCGAACATGCCATCGGAGCTTGCAGAGTTGGAGTTTGCCACTACAATCGGACTCGCCTATTACGCTCATCGCACACGTTTGCAGAGAAGCCAGCAACAGGATGCGGGCCTGGCATCGCGGTTGAAGTCGTTGTTTGCGCGGAGAGAATTTTAGAAGTTAGGTTCAACGCAAGATGGCCACGCCGGATCCCCGAGGCCGGCACACGGACAGGGAATGACCGAGAAAAAAGACCTTCGAATCCAGTTCAACGAAGAGCCGACCAACAACGCGAAGATCAAAGTCATCGGCGTCGGCGGCGGCGGCACCAACGCGGTGAACCGAATGATCGACGCCAAACTCGAGGGCGTCGAGTTCCTGGTCGCCAACACCGACCTGCAGGCGCTGAAGCTGTCGCGCGCACCGATCAAGCTGCAACTGGGCGTGAAGCTGACCAACGGCCTGGGCGCGGGGGCGAACCCCGAAGTCGGCCGCAAAGCCGCGCTCGAAGATGCCGACAAAATCATTGAGGCGCTGGAAGGCGCGGACATGGTCTTTGTGACCACCGGCCTCGGCGGCGGAACAGGCACCGGCGCAGCGCCGATCATTGCCTCGCTGGCGAGCGAGATGGGCGCGCTCACCGTGGGCGTGGTGACCAAGCCCTTCGCCTTCGAAGGCCGCCGACGTCAGTCGCAGGCCGAACGCGGGCTGGACGAACTGCTCGAGTCGGTGGACACCATGATCGTGATCCCCAACGAGAAACTGCTGGCCGTCGCGCGCGATGCCGGCTTCTTCGAGTCATTCCGTGTCGCTGACGACATCCTGCGCCAGGCAGTGCAGGGCATCTCCGACATCATCACCATCCCCGGTATCATCAACCGCGACTTTGCCGACGTGAAAACAATCATGGCCGGCATGGGCTACGCCGTGATGGGCACCGCTACCGCGAAGGGTGACCGTCGCGCAGTGGAAGCAGCACAGGCAGCGATCGCGTCACCGCTGCTTGAGGCCGGCGCCATCGATGGAGCGCGCGGCATCCTGATCAACGTGACCGGATCGAGCACGTTGAAGTTGGCGGAAGTAAACGAGGCTTCGACGATCATCCAGAGCGCTGCGCATGAAGACGCGAACATCATCTTCGGCGCGGTGCTCGACGAGAAGATGAAGGACGAGGTCAAGATCACGGTCATCGCCACGGGCTTCAAAGGTGAGGCTACCAAGCACGAAGCGCACCATGTCTCGACGGCGCAGCAGGCGATTCACACCGCGCGCACAGGTTTCCAGGTCAAGGGCTCGACGCCGGTGATCAACACCGTTCCGCGTCCGCCCGCGCCCGATCCAGATCCTGAACCTGAGCCCGGACCCGCGCCAATGCCGGAACCGCCCGCGCCTCCAGTGCAGGCTGCGGCGGCAGTGCCTCCGCCACCCGCTCCTGAGAAGGCGAAGAAGGATTTCGATCGGGATGATTTGGATGTGCCGGCGTTTTTGCGGAAGCGGGGCGAAAGCAGCTAAACCGCAATACGACAGCAATCAGGGCGCGACCTCGGTCGCGCCTTTTGTATTAGTCTCGTCCCTTAGTTCCTGCCCTTTCGTGCAATTTTTAAGTGAATTGTGGGATTGTTCCTGATTCGAGCCATTGATATTTTCGTTATAGAAATCGCAACGCGGAACCATTTAAAACAACCGGGGTTAACAGCTTTCGTGGTATTAAAAAGAGGTAGCTCTGCTCTGGGCTCCGCAACTGCGATTCGGGGTCTCCGGCAAGCGCCGTTTTTTGTGCTTGGTGGGGATCTCACGACGGGTACTCGGCATCGGTTGTATTGGGGTGCTTGCGTTGGTCCCTTGGGTTGAAGCCAGAGCGGGAGCTCAGGTATTATCGAGGTAGTTAACCTCAGGACGACACGCAGCAAACAGCCAGTTCGGCCAGACGGTCCCTTGCAGTTAAGGACAGCATGAAACGAAGCGTCAACGTCGCCCTTGGAATGATTGCCAGCCTCTCGATGGGGCTGAGCGCACTGGCTGCCACGATTCAAACCACCCATACAACCAAGAAGAAATCTACTGCCAAGGTGACGGAGTCGTCTTCGGCGCAGAAGCGCAAGACTGCGATCAGTCACAGCCGCACCCAGGTCAAAGGCAGAAGTAAGAGCGCGAAAGTCGCGCGCCGCCGCTACTACGAGCGCTTTACCGGCAACTCGTTTATTGAAGGCGATCAGGGTATTGGCGACGTTACGACCGGTGAAGATCCAGTCGTGCGCGCCGCCGCGATTGATGCCCTCGGCAATATGAATGGCACCGTCGTCGCGATCGATCCGAACAGCGGACGCATCCTCGCGATGGTGAACCAGAAGATGGCGCTGGCGGAAGGCGCGCAGCCGTGCTCGACCTTCAAGGTCGCCGTGGCTCTCGCAGCGTTGAACGAGCAGGTCATCACCAAAGAGACCAAGGTTTCGCTGGGCGGGTCGTACAGGGTCGACCTGACTACCGCGCTGGCGCATTCGAACAATGCGTATTTCGAGGCTGTGGGCCGCAAGCTGGGATTTGAGAAGGTCAGCTACTACGCGCACCAGTTCGGCCTCGGCGAGCTTGCCGGATGGAACGTGCAAGGCGAACATCTCGGTCAGTTCCCGAGCACCGAACTCGCGGAAAGCTTGGGCGGCGTTGGTAAGATGTGCTCGTTTGGCGAGAGCATCTCGCTCACCCCGTTGCAACTCGGCGCGCTGATTGCCGCCATCTCCAACGGGGGCACGCTTTACTACCTGCAGCATCCTACGACGGCGCAGGAAGTGACGAGCTTCACGCCGCGCGTGAAGCGCTATCTCGACATCAAGCCGCTGATTCCGGAGATCTCCGACGGCATGGCCGGCGCGGTGAACTACGGCACGGCCCGCTCGCTGCGCACGAACTTCTACCAGGAGCCGGTACTCGGCAAGACTGGCACATGCTCGAAGGACGGCGTTCGCCTGGGATGGTTTGGATCGTTTGCCGATACGCAGTACGGACGGATCGCAGTTGTGGTCTTCCTGCAAGGTGGACGCCCGACGTTTGGACCCAAGGCTGCGGAGTTGGCCGGGAAGTTCTACCGCAACCTGTACGATCACGACTTCTTCGCAGTCCGAGCGCCCTTGACGCCGGTGCACGCTGCGCAGAGAACAGTCACCGACGAACAATAAGGGTTCAAGACGTGCGAAGGCCTCCCCGAGCGGGAGGCCTTTTCCTTTGCGACGCGTTACGCCTGCGGCTCCGATTCCGGCCGCCCGGGCGGGCACCACCCGCGATGTTCGCGCCAGTTCTGCTTCATGCGTTCGCGCTCTTCGGGCGTCATGTTTTTCCACTTCTCCCAGTCGCGACGGCGTCCCCAGCCACCGCGGTGTGCGTGGCGTCCGCCGATGCCGCCGAACAGGATGCGGCACAGGACCAGCAGGGCCAGCGCTTGCCAGAAGGTGATCAGCTTCCACCCGAAGAGTCCGGGCAGCAGCCAGTTCCACAGGTACATCACCACGTTTCCGCCGATGAACAGGAACAGTGTGATCGCCACAATCCCGATCGGAATCATCCACCATTTACGTCTCATTTCACTCACCTCATGTACTCGACAATTCGTCGTGAATGTCCTGCAACCGTTCGCGCAAGCGTAGGACTGCATATCGCTTGCGGGCGAGCAGCGTGTTCACGTTCACGCCAGTCGCCTCTGAAATCTCTTTGAAACTCTTGCCTTCCAACTCGTGCGCGACGAAAACTTCGCGCTGTTCTTGCGGAAGCTCTTCGATCGCAGCGCCCAACTCATCGATGAGCACGCGGCGCAGGTACTCCGCTTCGGGCCCCGCGTCGGGCGACGGCAGCAGGTCTTCGAAGTGCAGCGCCTCGCCGTCGTCATCCTCGTCGTCCAGGTCGCTGAAGTTCTCCGGCTGCTTCTTGCGAAACAGATCGGTGATCCGGTTGCGTGCCACGGTGTACAGCCACCCAGTGACGTGTTCAATCGGCATCAGCAGGCGATTGGCTTCCACCAGTCGCGAGAAGACGTCCTGCAGAACATCCTCGGCGTCTTCAGGATCGGCGACGCGACGACGAATGAAATTGCGCAGCCGGCCGCCTTGCTCCTTCACCACTTCGGTGATCTGCCGGTCCTGCTCGCTCATCGCTGCGCTGCTCACTTGCGCGTCCACCCAGTGCTGAAGACGGAGGAATCGCGGAAATATTGTGTTGGGGCAGACTACACCACGCAAATCGCTGAAAACAGTGAGCGAGCAGGCGTGGGCCGCGCCCGCTGCTAGAATCAGTGGGCTCCCATGGACTCGCACAAGAAGCGGTCGCTAACCTGGATCCTCATCGCTCTCTTATCGGTCTCGAGTGCTGTCTGTCAGACCACGAAGAAACCCGTCCACAAGAAATATCCGATCGGCGGATCGGCGCCGAACGGCGCACGGCTCAAAGCCGCTGATCTCGATGCGCGCCTGGCGAAATGGCGGCGCACGCCAATGCCGTTCGACAGTGAAAAGCTGGCGGCGCGCGATGTGTGGATGATCCAGAAGCTGGTGACTGCATGCCAGTATCTGGATGCGATCTATTGGCGGCAGTCCGATCCCGATGGGCTGACGCTCTACAAGCAGCTTGAGTCGAGCAAGATTGCACGCGATCAGAAGATCGTGCGCATGCTGCAAATCAACGGCAGCCGCTGGGACCTCCTCGACAACAGCCAGCCGTTCGTAGGCGATGAGAAGATGCCGGCTGGCCATGCGCTCTATCCGGCGGGCATCACACGCGACGAAATTGAGAAGTACGTCAAAGATCATCCGGAAGAGAAAGACGCGATCTACAACGAGCGCACGGTACTTCGACGCAATGGCAGTGAGTTGCAGGCGATTCCGTATCACGTGGCGTATCGCGCGTTTCTGGAGCCGGCAGCGCGGGCGTTGAAGGAAGCCTCGGCGCTGGCGCGCGACAAGGCCTTCGCAAACTTCCTTCGCATGCGCGCCGATGCGCTGCTGAACGACGATTACTATCCGAGCGATGTGGCGTGGCTGGAGCTGCAGAACCCACGTTTCGACATCATCATGGCGCCGTACGAGACCTATCTTGACGACCTGCTTGGCGTGAGGACGAGTTACGGCGCAGCGGTGTTGATCCGCAATGATCACGAGAGCCGGCGGCTTGATCTCTATGAAAAGTACGTTCCGGAGATGCAGCAGGCACTGCCGCTGACTGCGGAGGACAAGCCTTCCAAAGAAGGCCAGCGCATGCCGATGGAAGTGATGGATGCGCCGTTCCGCACCGGCGATCTTGGCCATGGCTACCAGGCCGTCGCCGACAATCTGCCGAATGATCCGAAGATCCACGCCGAGAAGGGCACCAAGAAGATCTTCTTTAAAAACTTTATGGATGCCCGCGTCAACTACGTCGTGATTCCGATGGCGCAGCTTGTGATGGACTCGGTGCAAGCGACGAAGGTCACGGCAGAAGGCTACCTGGCGACGACCCTGATGCACGAGATTGCGCACGGTTTGGGGCCGGCCTTCGCGCGCGGGCCCAACAAACTGGTGGATATCCGGGAGGCGATTGGCGCCAGCTACAGCGGCCTGGAAGAAGCCAAGGCCGACACTGCCGGCATGATTTGCCTGCAATGGATGATCGACCACGGATATATCCCCAGGACGAAGTCCGACGAGTACTACATTACGTATGTCGCCGACCTCTTCCGGGCGATGCGTTTTGGCGCTGGAGAAGCCCATTCCGCCGCCGAGACGATGGAATTCAACTACCTCGCTGAGCAGGGCGCCATCAAGCGCGACGCAAATGGCCGATATTCGGTGGACACGGGCAAAATTCCGGCCGCCGTAGCTGCATTAGCCAAAGAGTTACTAGAGATCGAGGCCACTGGGGACCGCGATCGCTGTGAAAAATGGTTCTCCCATTACGGAAGTTTTCCGCCGGAGTTGACCAAATCTCTGGACGCGGCGAAGAATGTTCCAGTAGATATAGACCCGGTCTTTTCCTTCCCCAGGAAGCTCCAGTAGGAGGCACGATGAACATGGACGACCGTCGCAAGTTTGAGCGGATCGCATTGCCCGATTCCACGAAAGTCTTTGCGCACGACAAGCAGGGGGAACGGCTTGGCAGAGTCCGGGTGATTGGCCGCGGCGGACTCCTGATCGAGACCCGCCAGGCGTTCGATCCCGGCAGCCATCATGAACTGGTGCTGGTTGACGATACCGAGGGCATCAAGCGTCCGGTGCCGGCGGTGGCGCGATACATTACGCCGCAGGGGATTGGCTTCGAGTTCGAGACGCTGGAACCGGATGCCGCGGTGGAGATCGGCGTCATCATCGGGAAATATTATTCGGCGACAGCAGGGCATTAGCCCGTAGGACGTCGCGGAGAATGAAGAAGGCCGGCTTGCGCCGGCCTTTCGCTTGCGCGGATTTAGCCTATTTTGCAGCCGCTGCGAGTTCCACCCAGTCAGGATGGGCGCGGTTCGGGATGATGCCCTTCTCATAGCCCATATCAAGCAGCTTGGAGACAGCATCCCGTCCGTCGGGACCGTAATCGAGGGTACGCTCGTTCACGTACATGCCGACGAACTTGTCCGCCGATTGCACGTCGAGGTCGCGTGCGAACTGCATGGCGTACTCGAGCGCTTCAGCGCGGTTATCCAGCGCGTACTGAATGCTGTCGCGCAGGGCCACGCAAACGCTCTGCATCAGGTCCGGCCCGAGGGTCCGCTTGATCGCGTTGCCGCCCAACGGCAGGGGCAGCCCGGTGAGGTCGCGCCACCACTTGCCCATGTCGAGGACTTTATGCAGCCCGCTGCGGCTGTAGGTCAGCTGGCCTTCATGGATGATGAGGCCGGCTTCGTACTTGCCCGCAAGCACCGCCGGGATGATCTGGTCGAACGGCACCACTTCGGTCTCGACGTCCGGCGAGAACAGCTTGAGCGCCAGGTACGCGGTGGTCATGGTTCCCGGGACCGCGATCTTCGTCTTGCAGGCCTCTTCCGGCGTGAGCTGCTTGGTCGAGATGATCATCGGCCCGTAGCCTTCCCCGACGCTACCGCCGCTGGGCATCAGCGCGTACTTATCCTGCAGGTACGGATAGGCGTGGAACGAGATCGCCGTGACGTCGTAGAAACCATCGAGCGCCTTGCGGTTCAGGGTCTCGATGTCCGTGAGTGTGTGGTTGAATTTCAAGCCAGGCACGCGGACCTTGTTGGTCGCGAGCCCATAGAACATGAATGCGTCGTCCGAATCAGGACTGTGCGCTACGGCGATTTCGCGCACGTGCGCGGATACACTGCTACCGCTCATTACCTCTCCCCCAAAATCTTGCAGGCCTCAGCGGCCAATTACTGGATACGACGGAAGCGCGTGGCCAGACCCGCCGAAGCCATGATCTTGATAACTTCACCGAAAACGAACCAATATCCACCGAGCATCAGGGCCTTTTGCCAGGAATGCGTGAAGGCATAAAGCCAGCTGATGCCACCGACAAACAGAACCAAATCACCCGCGATCGCCGCTATCAGGTTGCGTGCGAAGGACGGTTCGCCGCGCTCGGAGATCAATCCGGCGACGAACGCGACCAGCGGGAACGCCCAGAGATAGCCAGCGGTTACGCCAAGCAATCCACCGGAACCCGCGGCAAATACCGGCACTCCCATAGCGCCGTACGCGAGATAAAGCAGGCCGGCAGCGCCGCCGCGCTTGCTTCCCAAAAGCAAGCCAACCGCGAGCAGCGCAAAGTTCGCCAGCGTAAACGGAACCGGCGAGAACGGGTTAGGAATGCTCAAACGGGCACAAATCGAAATGACGAGACTGGCGCCGACAACCAGCGCGATGTCGCGGGTAATGCTATGAGTGCGATCAATGCTAGCGGTACGAATGGAATTCATTTCCCCTCCATGAGGGATGGGTTAAGCCTGCGGCTCCTGTGGCGGATTCTCAGGTTCCGGAGCGTGTTCCTCCGGTTTGCCGAGGTGTTTGCGGACCCGAACATACAACGCCGCCGCAACGCCTAAAACGGCAATCACTGAGATCACCAGGCCTATGTACAAAGCCTTGATAAACACAGGCCTTTAGGATATCAGAGCAGCCCCTAAGGGCCATGTGGAAACTCGCCTTAAACGGCGCCAGAATCTGCCGGATTTGGGGCTGGTACTATTGCGGGACTTTTAATTTCCGGGTGACGAGCCATGTCCTTGCGCCGCAGTGCGTTCCTCCTACTCATGCTTTCGTTTACGGCCTGCTTTGCGGAAGAACGTCCCTCCGCCAATACGATCATCACCAACGCCCATATCTATACTGTGGACGCGAACCATCCCACGGCAGAATCGGTGGCGATCCTCGGCGACAAGATCGTGGCTGTCGGAACCAACGCCGAGATCGACGCTTGGCGCGGGGAGAAGACCCAGGTCATTGACGGCCGCGGGCACCTGCTTCTCCCCGGATTCAACGACGCGCACGTCCACTTCGTTCCCGGCGGCCAGCAGTTGGACTCCATCAACCTCCGCGAAGCTGCAACGCCCGAGGCGTTCAAGCAGACCGTCGCCGACCGGGTGAAGAAGACCGCGAAGGGCGAGTGGATCACCGGAGGCGACTGGGACGAGCAAAAGTGGAACCCGGCGGTGCTGCCGACGAAAGAACTGATTGACGCTGTCAGCCCGGAAACGCCGGTCTTCGTCACCCGCTACGACGGCCATATCTCCCTGGCGAACTCCTACGCGCTGAAACTGGCGGGTATCACCGCGAAAACCAAGGCCCCAGCGGGCGGCGAGATCGTTCGCGATAAGAGCGGCAATCCAACCGGCGTGCTGAAGGATGCAGCGCAAGGGCTGATGTACGCCAAGATTCCCGACCTCACGCACGATCAGCGCGTCCGCGCGGCGAAGCGGGCGCTGGCGCATGCGGCGTCGGTCGGCGTAACCAGCGTTCAGGACATGAACCCGAGCTATGCCGATATTGCGGTGTATTCGGAGTTGGCAGAGAAAGGCGAACTGACCACGCGCATTTATGCAGCGCCAATGCTCGAAGGCTGGAACGATTTCGCCAAGATCGGCGTTCGTCGGGCGTGGGGATCGCCGTATCTGCGCTTCGGCGCGATGAAGACCTACGCCGACGGATCGCTCGGCGCGACGACCGCGTACTTCTTCGAACCCTACACCGACGCCCCAAACTCGCGCGGCTTGCTCTCGGAAGAGATGCATCCGATCTCGGCGGAGCGCGAGCGGTTGATCAAAGCCGATGCCGCACACCTGCAGATCTGCGCCCATGCTATCGGTGATGCCGGCATATCGACGATGCTCGATCTCTTCCAGGATGTGGTGAAGGCCAACGGAACTTACGATCGGCGCTGGCGCATCGAGCACTCGCAGCATCTCGCAGAGAAAGACTTCCAGCGCTATGCCGATTTGGGCGTGATCGCCTCGGTGCAGCCATATCACGCGATTGACGACGGCCGTTTTGCCGAGAAGCGCATTGGATCGGATCGGATCAAGCGGACCTACGCATTCCGAACTTTCCTGGACAATCACGTGCGCCTGGCCTTCGGCACCGATTGGACAGTCGCACCGCTGGCGCCGATGTGGACAATCTACGCGGCAGTCACGCGCGCTACGCTCGACGGCAAGAATCCCGACGGCTGGGTTCCGGAACAGAAACTGAAAGTAAGCGAGGCTGTCGAGGCTTACACCATGGGCTCGGCCTACGCGGAGTTCCAGGAGAACGTAAAGGGCTCCATTACCGTGGGCAAATACGCCGACATGGTGCTTCTGAGCGACGATATCTTCAAAATCCAACCAGCCGCAATCAAAGACGTGCAGGTCGAAGTCACGATGGTCGGAGGCAAGATTACCTATCGCAAGTAGCTGCCGCGCCTGATGGCAATTACTGCTTAAAGTAGTGGTAGAGTTTTTGACCGGAGGATGGAATGAGAACTCTCCTGCTCGCCTTTGTCATGCTCACGTCGTTGTTCGGATTCTCACAAGCGGATCCTTGGAAACCGGTTGCCGACGCGCTTGGGCGCAGCGGAAAGGAACAGCCCGGCGGCGTTTATAAGGTCGGCTTACCGCGTGGCGACATGCATGTGACGGTCAACGGCGTAGCGTTGAAACCAGCGCTCGCCCTCGGGTCGTGGCTGGCGTTCAAGTCCATGGGCAGCGAGATGATGGTGATGGGCGATCTTGTGCTCTCCGAAGATGAAGTTGAACCGGTGATGTTGAAGCTGCAGCAGAGCGGCATCGAACAGACGGCGCTGCACAACCATGTACTGCATGAATCGCCGCGGGTAATGTACATGCACATTTCAGGACACGGCGATGGCGCGAAGCTCGCGGCCGCTCTACACGATGCCATTGCGCTGACGAAAACGCCGACGCCGCCAACTGGGGCGACTCCCGCGGCAAAACCAGACGGGCTCGAGATTGATTCCGAAGCCGTGAGTTCAGCACTTGGCCGAAAAGGCAACGTCAACAGCGGCGTCCTGCAGTTCTCAGTTCCGCGGGCCGAGAAGATCATGGATGGCAGCACCGAGATCCCACCGTCGATGGGCACAGCGACGGCCATCAACTTCCAGCCAACGGGCGGAGGGAAGGCAGCGATCACCGGCGACTTTGTGCTGATCGCGAGCGAGGTCAACCCGGTCATCCGCGCCCTACGCGGGGGCGGGATCGAAGTGACGGCGGTCCACAGCCACATGCTTACGGAAGAACCGCGGTTGTTCTTTATGCACTTTTGGGCAAATGACGACGCCTTGAAACTGGCGAAGACTTTGAAGTCAGCGATCGATAATACCAACGCCGCCGCAGGAGGGAAGTAGATCATGCGACCGATCGCACTCGCATTGCTCATCGCGTGCGTATGCCCTCCCGCGCTGGCGCAGAGTGGAAAGACACTGAAGCAAGTCGCGACCATCGATCTTCCCGGGCCTTCGGGCAAGCGGTTCGACTACCTGACGACGGATGACGACGACCACTGGCTTCTGTCGGGCCATCTGGGTGCGGGGATCCTGTACGTGATCGACATGCGCACGAACCAGCTCGTGCATGCAATTCCAGATGTGCCCGGCGTGGAAGGCGTGGAGTATGTGCCGGAACTGAAGAAGGCCTACACCTCCGATTGGAAAGAAAACAAAATCGGCGTGGTGGACCTGAAGGCGATGAAGGTCATCAAGAAGCTGCCCACGGAAGACAAGCCCGACGGGAGCACCTATGCCGCGCCGTTTCACAAGCTGTACGTCTCCGATGAGCGGGGCAAGGCAGAAGTCGTAATTGACGTGAACACCGACACGATCGTGAAGACGCTGCACTTCGATAGCGAGACTGGAATGCCGCAGTACGATCCGATCGCCAAGGTCGTTCTGGTGAACCTGCAGGACAAGAACGTGATTGCGGCCATTGATCCGGCGACCGATACGGTTGTCGCGCTCTATCCGGTTACGGACTGCAAAGGTAACCACGGCATGGCTCTGGACGCGGCCCATCGGCGGGCGTTCCTGGTTTGCGAAGAGAGCAATCAGCTGGCAGTCTTCGATCTTGAGAAGCACAAGACCATCGCATCATTTGCAATCCCTGACGGCGGGGACGTGGTGAAATTCGATGCGGGATGGGGACGTATCTACGTAGCGTGCTACAGCGGGGCAATCTCGGTGTTTCACGAGGATGATCCCGATCACTTCCGCAAGCTGGAGGACTTCAAAGTGCAGGCCAAGGTGCACAGCCTGGCGGTCGATCCGGCGACGCATCGGGTCTACGCCCCCGAAGAGCAGGAAGACGGGAAGCCGGTGGCAAGGATGGTTGTGTATGATGCGGTGCGTTGACTAGCCGAAAACCGATCCCAGGCTCTCGCGCAGCCAGAATTTGGCTTCGATTTCGCATTTCTTGCAGCAGAAAACGCCGGTCTCTCGCGCGCGGCTGTAGGCTTCCGCATATTCTGAGTTGCACCACGTACAGGTTTGTACGGACTGGTTCGTGCTGTAACGGTCAGCTTGCATGCTGCACTCCCTGAATCGAGTCAAGCTCCGATGCGGCGAGAGTACGTGGAATTACTACCGGAAGCAATTAACAAAGTTATGCGGAACCTTGAAGAGAAATAGCGGACGGGGAACTACCGCTCGGGGCCCAGCAGGTCCTTGATGGTTTCACGTCGTCGCACGACTTTTGCGCGCGATCCTTCGACCAAAACCTCGGCTGGTCTGGGTCGCGTGTTGTAGTTCGAAGTCTGCGACATGCCATAGGCACCGGCGTCGAGGATGGCGACGAGATCGCCTTCTTCAAGGTGCGTAAGCTCGCGATCGCGGGCGAAGAAATCGCCGGTTTCACAGACGGGACCGACCACGTCCACCGTTTCCGCGCCAGTGCCGCGCGGCTCGGCGGCGACAATCTCATGGTAAGCGCCGTAGAGCGCGGGCCGGATCAGGTCGTTCATGCCCGCATCCACGATTACGAATGTCTTGCGACCGTTCTTCTTCGAATAGACCACCCGGGTGAGCAGTGCACCGGCAGGACCAATGATCGCGCGACCCGGTTCCAGCAAAAGATGAATGCCAAGGCTGTTGAGCGGCGGCAAGAGAGCCGCGCTGTAGTTTTTCGCGGAAGCCTCGAAGGCCTTGAGGCTGGTGTCACCATCGCGGTAGGCGATCCCGAGGCCACCGCCGCCGTCGATGAGACGAATATTGTGGCCCTGGGCGCGCAACCCGCGGACGAGATCGGCCACGCGTTCCATGGTGGCGTTGAATGGCGCGACGTCTGTGATTTGCGAACCAATGTGCACGCTGACGCCGGCAGGCTCCAGCCACTCTGTCGATGCCGCCTGCGCATAGAGCAGGGCAGCGTCTGTGATCGGTACACCGAACTTGTGCTCGCGCAGCCCCGTGGAAATATACGGATGCGTTTCTGCCGGGACGTCGGGATTCACGCGGAACGCGATGCGCGGCTTTTTCCGCAGCTTTGACGCCCGCGAGGCGAGCAACTCCAGCTCAGATTCGCTCTCGATATTGAACAGCAGAATGTCCGACTTGATCGCCAGGTCCATCTCGGGCGCGGTCTTGCCAACCCCGGAGAAGACGACCTTCTTCGCCGCTTTCTTGTCGACCACCAGTACTCGCTCAAGTTCGCCACCGGAGACGACATCGAAGCCGGAGCCGAGCTTCACCAGCATTTTGAGGATGGTGAGGTTCGAGTTCGCCTTCACCGAATAGCAGATTGTGTGCGGCACCTTGCCGAAGGCACGGTTGAAGATGTCGAAACGCTCGCGGATCGTCGTCGCGGAGTAAGTGTAGAGCGGCGTGCCGAACCTGCGCGCCAGATCCGATGCGGCGATCTTCTCCACGTGCAGCTTGTTGGATTTGTAGACGAAGCCCGGAGGCCGCGACGGCAGCGATGGTTTCACTTGCGCGCCCTTCCTGCTTTTACTTTCAGCGCGACAATGGTTTGGTCGTCGAAGGTTTCCACGCCGACGGCATGATCGCACACGGCGTTGTAGATCGAATCGACAATCTTCTGGGCCGGTTCGCCGGCAAACTCGCATACCAGGCCTTCGACGCGGCCACTGCCGAAGAGTTCGCCTGCACGGTTGCGCGCGTCGAGAATACCGTCGGAGAAGAAGACGAAGACGTCGCCGGCTTCGGCGCGAATCGCAGTCTCTTCATACTCGGCGCTGGCGAAGAGCCCGAGTGGCAGACCGGTCGCATCAATGCGCGTGACCTTGCCCTTGCGGCAGTGCATGGGGCGCGGTAGTCCCGAGTTCGCGAGTCGCAAAGTCCGAGCCGAGTCATCCCAAATGGCATAGATCAGCGAGATGTACTGCGCATCAATGGGACGATCGGAAAGCGATAAATTGACGATGCTCAGCATCTCCGCGGCGCCCGGCTCTTCCTGCGAATGTGAGCGCAGGATGCCGCTGGCCAGCGCGGCATAAATGGCCGCGGGTGCTCCTTTTCCGCTGACGTCGCCCACCGCGATGCCGTGCAGATAACCGCCGGAGTACCGGAGAAAATCGTAGAGATCGCCGCCGATGGCGCGGGCGGGAGAGAACTTGGCGGCGACCTCAGCGTGAGTCATCTTCGGTAGCGACGCCGGAAGCAAGTGATGCTGCAACTCGCGGGCGAGCGCCATGTCCTGCTCGAGCCGCCGCTCCTGTTTCACGATCTGCTCGTAGAGCCGGGCGTTTTCAATCGCGATGGCGATCTGCGCGGCAAGCGTGGTTAGCGTGCGCTTGTGATCTTCTGTGAAGAAGCCGCGCTTGGTGTGCTCAAGGTCGAGGACTCCGATGACTTTGCCCTTGTAAACCAGCGGTACCGCCAGCTCAGAGCGCGTCTCCGGATTCAGCATGATGTAACGCGAATCTTTGCGGACGTCGGGGACGAGCACAGCTTCGTTCTTCCCGACGGCATAACCCACCAGTCCGCGGCCCAGCGGGATATCGTGCTTGAGGTGGATGTTCTCCTGGAAGCGCAGTGAGAAGCGATGTTGCAGTTTCTCGCCCATCGGGTCGAGCAGCAGGATGGAGAACATCTGGTAATCAATCACGCGCGTAAGAAGCTCGCCAACCCGCTTCAACAACTGATCGAGGTTGAGAATCGACGTCAGTTCGCGGCTGATCTCGTTGAGCAGCAGCAGCGACTTCGCCTGGTTCGAAACCCGCGTGTAAAGCCGCGCGTTTTCGATGCCAATCGCCACGCGTGAGGCGATCACCGTCAGCAACCGGCTGTGCTCTTCGGTGAAATAGTTCTTCTGCGGCGCCTCGATGTCGATTACGCCGATGACCTTGTTCTTCACGATCATCGGGATCGCCAGTTCGGAGCGTACATCGGAGACCGAGGTAATGTATTCCGGGTGCTTGGAGACGTCATTCACCAGCACCGGCTCGCGGGTCTGTGCCGCAGCTCCGGTAATACCCTGGCCAATCTTGATCCGGGTGCGCTCGATCGCCTCCGCCGGATGCCCGACCTGGAAGCGGATCCGCAGTTCTTGCGCCTTTTCGTTCACCAGCAGGATGGCAAAGATGTCGTAGTTGATGATCTTGCGCACCAATCCGGCCACGCGCGTAAGCAGCGTGTCGAGGTCCAGTGTCGTGTTGACGACATCGGCCACCTCCAGCAGAAACGCGTCTATGGAGGGATGTTGTTGGGAAGCCTTCATGCGCAGATGCACCATAATAACAGCCGGAAATCCACAAAAGTCTTTCACCACCAAGGGCGCGAAATATCACGAAGGATATCGGGTCAAGGCGTTTCCTACGGCCGATTTTGCCGGATTTGAAGTCAAAATTCCTTGGTGAGCCTTGGTGTCCTTCGTGGTTAAAGATTTTTGTTTAGAATGACTCCCGCAAGGAGGCTTATGACTCTTCCTGAGTTCTGGCAAATTGTGGAAGCAGCGAAACGCGAGATCAAAGAAATTACAGTTTCTGATCTGAAGCACATGCAGCAGTCCGGCGAAAAATTCGCTCTCGTGGACGTGCGGGAGCGCGAGGAACACGCAAAGGGAATGATTCCTGGCGCAGTGGCAATCCCGCGCGGTGTTGTCGAGCGCGACATCGAGCAGGCCACGACCAACAAGCAGCAGCCATTGGTCATCTACTGTGCAGGGGGCGCTCGTTCTGCGCTGGCCGCGCTCAACCTCAAACAAATGGGTTTCGAAAACGTGATGTCGCTCGCCGGCGGCTACACCGCGTGGGACAAAGAGAAATAGGAGCAAGACTATGGACCTGCAAGGGCTGAAGATCACGTGGCTCGGGCACGCAACATTTCGCGTCGTAACGCCGAAGGGAACCCACATTCTGATCGATCCCTGGGTCATGGGCAATCCCGCCTGCCCTGAGACCGAGAAGCAAGTGAAAAAGGTGGACGTGATGCTGATCACGCATGGCCACTTCGACCACATTGGCGACGCCGTCGAGATCGCGAAAAAGCATTCGCCCAAAGTCGTGTGCATCCCAGAGATGGGCGCGTGGTTACAGAAGAAGGGCGTGAAGAACGTCGCCGAGATGAATAAGGGCGGTACGCAGCATGTGGGCGACATCGCCGTCACGATGGTCCACGCGGTGCACTCCTGCGGCATTACCGATGGCGATCAGGTTGTGTACGGCGGCGAGGCCTGCGGCTACGTGTTGAAGTTCGACAACGACGTGACCCTCTACCACGCGGGCGACACCATGGCGTTCAGCGACATGAAGATCATCCATGAGCTGTGGCGTCCGCAAATTGCGATGCTGCCGATTGGAGACCACTACACCATGGATCCACGGCAGGCTGCCTACGCGGCAGAACTGCTCCAGCCAAAGGCGATCATCCCGATGCACTTTGGCACCTTCCCGGTGCTCACCGGCAAGCCTTCTGAGCTTGAGAAGTTTGTCGAAGTCTGCGATGTACACGAAATGAAGCCAGGAGAAACGTGGTCCTAAATGAAGTCATTCATGGATGAAAAAGTTGACGCCTATCTGTACGAAATACTTCCGCCGCGCACGCCTGTGTTGGAAGAAATGGAGCGCCAGGCGAAGCAGCGGGACATCCCTATCGTAGGTCCCGCTGTGGGTCGCGTGCTCTACCAATACGCGAAGTTGATCGATGCGAAAACCGTCTTCGAGATGGGCTCGGCGATTGGCTATTCCACCATCTGGTGGGCGATGGCCGTCGGCGAGGGCGGACGCGTGTATTACACCGATGGTGACGAGAAAAATGCGCGTGAAGCGGAAGGATACTTCCGCCAGGCCGGCGTGTTAGATCGCATCGAGATACACGTTGGAGATGCGCTGGAGGCGTTAGCCAAACGCAGCGAGCAATTCGACATTCTCTTCAACGACGTGGACAAGCACGACTATCCGCGAGTCTTCGACATGGCTGCGGCGCACGTTCGCAAGGGCGGATTGTTCCTTACCGATAACGTGCTTTGGAGCGGACGCGTGACCGAGTCCAATTCGCAGGACAAGTACACGCGCGGAATCCAGGAGTTCAACCAGAAGATGAAGGCTTCGAAAGATTGGTTCGCGACGATCACGCCGTTACGCGATGGCGTGGCCGTAGCGACGCGCCTCTAGGTCAACGGCCGACCAATTTCCCAGTGATGCCCGTAGGGGTCCATCACGCGGCCCAATCGCCAGCCATATTCCTGGTCTTTCACCGGTTCGATCGCTTTGCCGCCGGCCGCTACCGCGCGATCAAAGAACGCATCAGGGTCGCTCACGGTGAGGACCATCCGCGTGGTTGCGCCGCCGAGCGATTCGGGGCTGAAGTTCTTATGGTCCGGAGATTCATCCGCGATCCAGAACTCTGCGCCTTGAATCGATAGCCTCGCGACCACCGAGCCATCGTTCTCCAGGCACTCGACGACCTGCGCGGCCAACGCTTCCTTGTAGAACTCCAGAGCCTGTTTGCCTTGGCGTACCGAGAGCATCGGTGCGAGTGAGGTTTTTCGATATTCGCTCATCAGGGTGTGAAGGTTAGCACGCCTGCCTGGTCCCTGCACGCTCCGGCGCTGTAACTAAAGGCCCCGGTAATGCTCGGCTTAATGCCCGCCGCGAGGTCGCCCTCAATCCTCATCGCCCCTGTACCGCCGGACGATTCCTGGGTTACGGAGTTGATCACCACGATTGAGCCTGCCAGATATCCCGAGGTGATTCGTCCCGAAATCTGGCACTGCGATCCCAGTGACGTCAGCGTGCCGGAGAGCGGATACACTCCGTGCCCGTTGGCATTGTCGCTCTGCGCAAGCGCGAGGCTCACGCTCGACACGGACTTGTCGGCATGTTCGTCGAGTGCATTCCACATGCCGGAAATCGTCGGCATGAGATTCGCGGTGAGGCTGCCTTCATCACCGTTGCTGCAACCGCCGGTGAATGAGTAGCTGCCGACCATCGAAGAATCGTGGCCGATGAGCGAGGCGCGCAGCGTCTGGCCCTTGATCGGCAGCGACGTGAGGCTGAGCGTATCGCCTTCAATCGTTCCGCTCACGGCGACATCCTTATCCACGTTGAAGCAACGCGAACTGGCGACGTGCAGGATTCCGCTGACGGTATGATCGTGCTGCTCGAGGTGGCCGCCAATCAGGAACTGTCCGGTGCCGGGCCGCGTGGAGGACGACGCGCCAAAACTCCAATTGCCGGAGGCGATCGACATCTGCTGGGAGTTGAGCGAGGAGTTGAGGTTCGCAGCGCCGCAACCAAACAACATCAGCAGAAGAAACGCGACCGACACTCCGCTGATGAGTTTGCGCACAAAAGGGCTCCAGGTTCCCCAAGGTTCGGCAAGTAGTTTACGACGGAATTGCTCGTTACGAGTACCTTTCCGGTGAGAGGAGCAGAACAGAACTGCGGGATGTCCGCTACAGATATTTACATTGACTTAACCGGAATTAAGGTCAGGTCTTCCACGAGACCGACTTCCTTCTGCACGAAGGGTTCGGCGTAGTCCACGCCCGCAAGCAATCCGTAGAAGCGCGCCATGGTCTCGAGGCGTTGGCGGACTTCCGCATGTGCCGGGAAGAGCCCGGTTCCCGCCGACTGATCGGAGTATTGCGACTCGTACGCGAGCAGCGATTGCACCTTGGCGTCGAACTGGGCGGAGATGTCCACCACGAACGAGGGACGCACGTCGTAATAAAGGCTGGCGTACACGATCTTGTACGGCCGATGCGGCTTCAACGCGAGAAACTGTTCGGCGTCTTCGATGGCGGCAGTGGCGGGAGTGGAACCAAGCTTGGTCAGACCGGCGAGGAAGGTCGCTTCGTAGCCGAGCGTCGAGGCAGTGTAGTGATCGGGATGCCGCCCCTGCCAGTAGGGAAGAATCAGCACCCTCGGTCGCACTTCGCGCAGAACCCGCGCAACCTTCAACTTGTTCTTGAAGGTATTCTCGACACGGCCATCAGGAAGATCGAGAGCCTGGCGCCACTGCGCTTTGAGAATCTTCGCAGCAGCGTCTGCCTCGCGACCGCGCGTGTCAGCATCGCCGCGAGTGCCCATCTCGCCCCGGGTCAGGTCGAGGATGCCGCAGCGCTGACCTGCTTGAGCGGCTTTGAGCAAGGTGCCGCCGCAGGTCTGCTCTACGTCATCACGGTGCGCGGCTAGCGCGAGAATGTCGAGGTCAGTCATAAATCTTTCTCACCACAGAGGCACAGAGAACACAGAGGGCAAAGAATTCTAAAACCTCTGAGCTCTATGTGCCTCTGTGGTTCCCTTACTTCTTTCGTTCCACCAGAAACTTCGCCAATTCCTTTAACGTCGTCGCGCGCTCGCCGAAGCTATCAAGGCGTTTGTTCGCTGTGTACACCAGCTCGTCGGCCATCTCCAGCGACTTGTCGACGCCATACAACGACGGCCAAGTGGATTTCTCCGACTTCGTATCTTTGCCGGCGGTTTTGCCCAACTGCTCTGAGGTCTGCGTTACGTCGAGCACATCATCCACGATCTGGAACGCCAACCCCGCCGACTTCCCAAACTCGCGGATGCGCTGGACTTGGGCTTTGTCAGCGCCGGCATAAAGTCCGCCCGCGACCACGCTTGCAGTAATCAGCGCACCGGTCTTCGAGCGGTGGATGTATTCCACCGTGGCAGCATCGGCGTGGGTGTGCTCGGCTTCGAGGTCGAGGACCTGGCCGCCGATCATGCCGTCGATGGTGCCGGTGGCGTGCGCGACTTCTTCGATGATCTGGACCCTGGCTTCTGCCGTCGTGCGCAGGCGTGCCATCACTTCGTAGGCGTAAGTCTGGAGCGCGTCGCCGGCGAGGATCGCGGTGGCTTCGCCGAACGCCACGTGGCAGGTCGGGCGGCCGCGGCGCAGGTCGTCGTTGTCGAGCGCGGGCAGGTCGTCGTGAATGAGCGAGTAGGTGTGGAGCATCTCGAGAGCGGCGCCGAGTTCGTCCACGCCATCGGGCAGCGAGCCGGTAATCATGCGCGCTGCTTCCATCACCAGGATGGGCCGCAGCCGCTTGCCCCCGGCAAAAACGCTATGGCGCATCGCCTGGTGAATGCTCGGCGGCCGCTGCGTTCCCGGCGGCAAAAGCCGCTCGAGAGCTGCGTCGGCGAGAATGCGCCCCTGTTCGAGAGTTTCTTTCAGCATGAAACAAGAAGTATAACAATCGGATACAGAGAATCGCGCCTGAGTGCATGCGTATGTCTGTGCCATAATTCCCGACCATGACGACGGACCTTATCGCAGCGGCGAAGAGAAGCGATATGATCGCGCTTCGCGAAGCGTTGGCAAAGCATCCGCAAATCGATGCGGTTGACGTGCAAGGCTGGACTGCGCTCTTTCATGCGGCTGGACGCGGTGATGTTGCAGCACTGCGGTTGCTAATTGACTCGGGTGCGAACGTAAATCATGGCATCGAGACCGGTTTTACGGCGCTCTTTGCCGCGGTACTCGGACAACACAAAGCTGTAGCCCAGCTTTTGCTGGAATCCGGAGCGAAGGTTGCACGGATGCCAGGAGGAGGCGAATTGCGAGCCCATGCAGAAGATCAAGAACTAAAAGCTCTGCTTGGATCGGCTTCGTCTTGAACGTCCAGGGGACGATTGACTCCTTAAGCCAGTGTCGTCCATTTCTTCTTCTCCGCCGATTCCTCCACCGCCGCCACCAGCTTCTGCACTTTCAGCCCGTCTTCGAAGTTCGCGTGAAACTCCGTTCCTTCATGCAGCGCTTTAAGGAAGTCGGCAAGCGTTGCGATGAAGCTGTGTTCGTACCCGATGAGGTGTCCCGGAGGCCAGAAGTCGTTCACGTACGGATGCCCTGGGCCGGTAGCGAGGATCGTCCGCATGCCATTCTCCGGCGCGTCGTTGACGTCGTAGAACTGGAGGCGGTTCATATCTTCGAGGTTGAAAACGAGCGCGCCCTTTGAGCCGTGGATCTCGAACATGTTGCGGTTGCGATTGCCGGTGCCGTAGCGCGTGGCTTCGAGCGTCCCGACGCTGCCGTTGGCGAAGCGCGCCATGGTGATGGCAGCGTCGTCCACCTCGCGGCCGGGAACAAACGTCTTGAGCAACCCGCAGACTTCGCTGATCGGCCCATTGAGCCAGAGCGCGAGATCGATCAGGTGCGAGAGCAAATCGCCGGCGGCGCCGGAACCGGCAGTTTCTTTCTTGTAGCGCCAGGTGTTGCCGCGCGTTGCGTTGAGTCCGCTGCTGTTCAGGTAGGTAGCGCGGTAGTGGTAAACCTCGCCAATGCGTCCGTCGCCAATAAGCTGCCGGGCGAACGCGATCGCAGGCACGCGACGGTAGTTGAACCAGACGAGATTCGGTTTTCCCGCCACGGCTTTCACCATGCGCTCGGCTTCGGCGACGTCCATAGCCAGCGGCTTCTCGCACCAAACAATCTTGCCTGCCTCGGCCGCCGCGATGGCGATCTCCGCATGGAGATGGTTCGGCGCTCCAATGTCGATCACGTCGATATCTGGCCGATCAATGAGTTTGCGCCAATCGGTTTCGGTCTCGGACCAGCCCCAGCGCGAAGCCACCTCGCGAAGCTTGTTTTCATCGCGTCCGCAGACGACGTTCAAGTTGAGGTTGAAGGCGGTATCGAAGAAGTGGTTGACCTGGTGAAAGGCGTTGGAGTGCGCCCGGCCCATAAAGCCCTGGCCGATCATGGCGAGGTTGAGAGTTTTCATTGTGGCCATCTCGCGAGGATTGTAGAACAGCGGCGATTGCCTGGCTGGCATCCAATCCAACATGCCGCGTCGCTCCGCAGTTAAGAAGTCACCGAAGCTCTCCGACGGCGCCGTTTCCGCCGAAGACTTAAAGCAACAGTTTCAAAAGTTAAAGCTCCCCATCCAGCCGCCTTTCCCGCCGATGGAAGCCAAGCTGGTGGACGCCATTCCCGAAGGCGCGCTCTGGCAATACGAGCCCAAGTGGGATGGCTTCCGCTGCGTGGCGTTCCGCGATGGCGACACCGTCGAGTTGCAATCCAAAGCCGGGCAGCCGCTCGGCCGTTACTTCCCGGAAATCGTGGAAGCGTTGCTGAAGCTCAAGCCGACAGAGTTCGTGCTCGATGGGGAGATCGTGATCCTGCGCAACGGCCACCTCTCGTTCGACGATCTGCTCATGCGCATTCATCCCGCGGCAAGCCGGATCAAGAAGCTTTCGGTGGAGACCCCAGCGACCTATCTCGTGTTCGATCTTCTCGTGGATGACAAAGCGCATTCGCTCGTCGAAGAAACGCAGGCCGCCCGCCGCGAACGCCTCGAGCTGTTCTTCAAGACGTTCAAGGGAAACGCGAGCGTCCGCCTCTCTCCCATGACCCGCGATCACGCCGAAGCTGAGAAGTGGATGAAGAAACTGGCTGTCATTGGATTCGATGGCGTGGTGGCGAAAGCGCTCGACCAACCGTATCAATCGGGCGAGCGCGCCATGCGCAAGATCAAACGCATTCGCACCGCTGATTGCGTCGTCGGCGGATTCCGCTACGCGTCGAAAGGCGGCGAGGTCGGCTCGCTCCTGCTCGGCGTCTACAACGACGAAGGCCAACTCGACCACATCGGCTTCAGCTCCAGCTTTGCAAGGGAAGAGCGCAAACAGTTAAAGAAGATCTTGAAGCCCTACATGAACGGCGAAGGCTTTACCGGCAAAGCTCCGGGCGGCCCGAGCCGATGGAGCACAGAGCGTACCGGCGAGTGGGAGCGGCTCGATCCCAAACTCGTCTGCGAGGTCAGCTACGACCACTTCTCCGGCGGACGCTTTCGCCACGGCACCAAGTTCCTGCGCTGGCGTCCGGAGAAAGAACCGAAGAGCTGCACCTATGAGCAGATCACGCCAGCAAAACAACGCGGCTCAATGGACCAATTCCTCGCGGCCTAGACGTGCCTCATCGCGCGTCGGTTTTTTGCCGTCGCTGTTCGCTCGCCTGAATGATTTCGCTCATGTCGAAGATTGGGCGTAGCTCCCACACTGTCCCATACTTCAGGGCCGGGTGCTGCGATATGAGCTCAATTGCGTGATCCATGGCCCGCGCCTCAAGCACGCCGATGCCGCCGATCTGTTCCTTGGTTTCCGCATAGGGACCGTCGGTCACGAGAGTCTTTCCGTTCTTCCGTCGCAAGGTCCGTGCGGTTTCAGGAAGTTGAAGAGCTTCGCCCGGACCAAATTGCCGATTGGCGCGCAGATGGTCGTCGTAGGCAAAGCATTCATCGTACATAGCGGTTCGTTCACTCTCGGTCAGGGCGGCGTGTTTTGCAGGATCGTAGTATCCGAGGCAGAGGAATTTCACGTGCATCTCCTTGGCGACCGGCCTTACAAACATTCGCGCCGGCGCGTTCACCGTATAGTCGTTTGCGGGCGCGCAAAATCGACAACGACTTTGCTTCCAGCCAAGGAAAAAGCCCTGCCGTCGGGCAGGGCCGTTTCCGGGGTGAAGCGCTTTAGGCCGCGCTCGCGGCGCGTGTAAGAGCCACGTTGTTGGCGATTGCGCGCAGCATGCCTTCGACATCGGTACGCTGGCAGCAATCGGCGGCACCGTTTTCGAGGCAGGCCATCCACATCTTTTCATCGGGTGAGCGATGGGTGGCGACAATCGCAGTGTGATCGAACTCCTGGCAGAGCTGGCGGAAGTCGTCGCTCTTCAGCAATTCCAAATCAACAATGGCAGCGTTGGCGCGGTTCTTGAGAATGGCGTCGTGAATCTCGGTGCTCGAGTGCGCTACCGCGACATGGCGGAAGCGTCCCCGTAGCGTAGTCGCAAGCTGCGATGCGGCAGCCTGGTCTTTCTGCGCGATAACTACAGATAAGTGTTGCATCAACGACTCCCTGATTCGTCAACACCGGCCTCGAGGCCGGGCTTAGGGTTGTGATCTTTCAGGGTGACTGCGGCCTAGTGCTTCGCGTCGGCCGAAATCTCGAACGGCTCGGCTTGTAGCTTGCCGTTCTGCTTGAGAAGGATCTCTACCTTGCCTTCTGCTTCTTCGAGCTCTTTACGACACGAGTTCGAGAGCTGTACGCCTTCTTCAAACAGCTTGAGCGCTTGTTCCAACGGAACTTCGCCGCGCTCCAACTGGTTGACGACTTCTTCGAGCCGTTGCAGGCATTCTTCAAACTTCGGCAAGGCCTAACCTCTCTACAAGAAAATTCTAGCGCCGAATCGACCGCGCGGGTGCAAATATTCAGGTAATTGTCCGCAAATGGCGCGGAAGTATTTACGCGCAGGCGGAGTCGGAACTTCCCAGAACTTCCAGCACGTCCGCTGCCGCCGAATACCGGCCAAACGGGGCACTCAGCTGTGTACCTTGCACCATTGGCCGGACTGCCTGGAGCATTTCCCGGGCGACCGCGACACCTTCTGCCCGGGCGGCGTCCGCATTGGTGGTGCGGGCCATCCGGTTGTAAATCGCGTCAGGAATGGAGATGTTCAGTTCGTCCCTCATGAATTCGGCGTTACGGGCGCTGCTCAGCGGCCAAATCCCGGCAACCACCGGAACGCGGCAGTGCTCAATGCGCTTCAGGAACTCCTCCAGCAGCGCCAGGTCGAATACCGGCTGGGTGACAGCGTACTCGGCTCCAGCTTCAACTTTGTACTCGAAGCGGCGGATTTCCTCGTCCAGGTTTGCTGCACCGGGATTCGCCCCGACCGCAATCGTGAACTGCGTCGCGGTGCCGATGGTGTTGCCGCCGATATCCAGCCCGCGATTCAAGTTGCTGACGATGTTCACTAAGCCGATCGCATCCACATCAAACACGGCGGTAGCGTCGGGATAGTTGCCCATCTTCGGCGGATCGCCGGTGATACAGATCAAATTACGGATCCCGATTGCGCTGGCGCCCAGCAAGTCCGACTGAATGCCCAGAACGTTCCTGTCGCGACAGGTGTAGTGCAGCACCGTCTCAATGCCGACCTGCTGTTGCGTCAGCAGGCACAGAGCCTGGTTGCTCATGCGCGCGGAAGCACGTGGGCTGTCGGGGATGTTGATCGCGTCCACCCCGACGGACATCAGGTATCGAGCGCCTTCGACTTCTTTCTCGGCGTTCACGCCCTTAGGCGGAACAATTTCGACCAGCGTGAGGAATTCGCCACTCGCAATGCGGGCGCCGACACGAGAACGCTGTCCGAGCGGCGTTGGCTCAACGGCGTGTTCTTCCACCTCGGTCTTCACCTTAAAAGAAGTGGTCCGCGCCTCACCCACGCGCAGGGCCGACTTCATGGAGCGGATGTGGTCCGGCGTAGTTCCGCAACAGCCGCCGACGAGCGTCACGCCCACGCCGACGAACTTGCGCGCATAACTCGCCATGTATTCCGGCGAACAGAGATAAATGTTGCGGCCCTCGACCGAGCGCGGAATTCCTGCGTTTGGTTGCGCGGAGAGCGGCTTCGGTGTTGCCGCGCGGAGGCGCTCAAGCGCGTCGAGCATCGCGACCGGGCCGACGCTGCAGTTGCAGCCGATGACGTCGGCGCCCCACTCCGTCAAGCGCGCGCCGTAATGTTCAGGACTGGAGCCGTCGAGGCAGTTGCCGTCTTCGTCGATGGTGACCTGCGCAACCACCGGAATTTTGGGATCGACATCGCGCGCCGCGAGGATCGCCTGGTGCAGTTCGCCAAGATATCCGAAGGTCTCGAGGATCAGCAGGTCGACGCCTGAATCCACAAGTACGCGAATCTGATCGCGGAACGCATCGCGTGCTTCGTCACGGCTGGTCTTGCCGAGCGGCTCGATGCGAATGCCGAGCGGCCCAACCGCGCCGGCCGCATACACCTGATTGTTCTTGATTGCTTTGCGAACCAGTTCTACGCCGGCGCGGTTGATGTCCGCGAGTTTCTCCTGGCAGCCGTGACGAGCCAACCGGAACGAGTTCGCGCCGAAGGTGTTGGTTTCAAGGATTTCAGCGCCGTTCGCGACATAGTCGGCGTGGATCCCGCCGATCAGTTCGGGCTGCGAGAGGTTCAGCTCGTCGTAACAGCGATTGATGAAAATGCCCTTGGAGTACAGCAGCGTACCCATGGCGCCATCGCAAAGGATGGGCCCATCCCCAAGGCGCTCTAGAAATGACTTCCCCATCTAGGAAGGATAGCAAAGAGGGGTATCATTCGGCGATTGACGGTAGTAACGCATCGCGTTACTATTTGCCGAGTGATCGTCAGCTTCAAGGACCCCGATGCAAGACTCCTCTACGAAACGGGGAAAAGCAGACGTATTCCAGCAACGCTTCGGAAAGCCGCGATGCGTAAGTTGGTCACACTGAATAACGTTGACGAGTTGGATCATCTCGAGATTCCGCCGGGGAATCGTCTTGAACCAATGAAGGGCGATCGGACCGGGCAACACAGTATTCGGATCAATGATCAATTTCGAGTGTGTTTCATTTGGCGAGACGGAAACGCTTACGAAGTTGAGATCGTTGACTATCACTAGGAGAGCGCTATGGCGGGGAAGAAACCGTGGGCGATTCATCCGGGCGAACTGCTCCGTGAGGAGTTCATGCGACCTCTAGGTCTCACCTCCTACCGCCTCGCTAAAGAACTGCACGTGCCTCTGCCTCGGATTAACGACCTTGTGCGGGAGCATCGTGCGATGACGGCGGATACTGCGCTGCGCCTGGAAAAGTACTTCGGGATGCCGGCGCGGTTCTGGATGAACGTTCAGGTCGACTACGACATCCGAACTGCTGCCAAGAAGGCGGACGTATCGAAGATCAAGCCGCGCAAAGCCGCCGCATAGGCACTTTGGAGGGTCTCACTGTGGCTGCCGGAATTGGATGCGAGTAAAAAACAGGAATTAAATGATAGTACTCGCACGTAATTCCTGTTTTCCTGGCCGCTCCAGGGCACTCGCGATCCCATCCTACAATGCTATGCTTCCACCCACGCCTGATATACCTCCAGGTCGCATCCCATTCCACTCGTAAGACCCTGGTGTGCATGCCCCTTCACCCGGAGCTGCGAAAGGTCTACGGCAGGGGTGAGTGGGACGGTGTCAGTTACCTTGTCCCATCCACCCCCGGTGCGGATAGTCGTCCAGGTCGAGCCGCCGTCTAGGGAGTAGGAGACGGTCAGCCCGGTTCCGGTTCCAGCCGAGATCACCTTAAGGTTCACCGTCGTCATTGATCCGAGGCCCGCTATCGCCGTGAAGTCCCTCCAGACGGCTTCCGCATCATTAATAGGATTGAAGTCCGGATCGCGCCCGCCGAAGCATCCTAGGTCGGCGGAAGTGCGAGGGTTTCCGTCATAGACATCGGCCAGTGACGTACCCGGAACCAACCCTCCATCATCGTAGGCCGTTGGCATTGAAACATTTGGTACAAGTGACGAGTCCCCGCCGCCGCCATCATTATTACAATCCGTGTCGGCCGCCCCGTCAGCCGGCGTCAGAATGCTGCCCACGAAGAGCCAGCCAGCGTCCTCCAGCGAGCTGTCGAGGGCGAGCACGGCCTTGAAGGCGCAGCTGCCTCCGTTGCCAAAGGGATCGAGCACGTAGATGTAGTACGTGGTGGCGAACACCTTGTGCGCGCTCGTGCTGCCGAAGTAATAAGGATCGGGTGAGTGGGTGTCGAACCCAATGTTGAAGTTGGCGATGTTGATCGTCACGTCGCTGCCGGCGTCGTGGGCGGTGAGTGGGTTAGAGCGGACCACATAGTTCCGGCCACCGAAACCTGTGCCCGGCTCAACGCTTCCGAAATCGGTGTCATCCTCGGGCAAAGGAACATCTGTGAACGAGTCGTCCACCACGCGCTTCAAGCTGAGATTCACCGCAAACGCCGTACCCTTATTGCCGCTGCCACTATCTCCACCGACGGTGATCTGCGGCAGCTCAGCCTCGATCACTTCGTAGTCGCCCTGGTCCTCTTCGCTCACTGATCCATCCACGGTGATCACGTCGCCAGGGCACACCTTTGCGAATAGGTTGCCGTCATCGTCCTGGGCTTCGAAGAACGCCTGCACCGTCGCATCCCACGGCGCGAAATACGGGTCAGCATCCATGCCAATGTATCGATAGCACTCAAACTGCACCAGGCGGCTCACGCGTTCCCATGTGTTGTTGCCGTAGTCGAGTTGAAGGCTCTTGCGCTTCCGCATCGCGGTCATACCCACGCCGCGCGTGCCCACGGCGAGCTGGTGCCGATCGTGGTTGAGCGTCACCACGCGCTGCGCATACTTTGTTTCGATGTGTGACACCGTGCCGAGCCCACTCGATGCGTCAGGGCCAGTTTGCGCGACGGTGATTGCGCCTGACACGATCGAGGCCACCGCACCTTCCAGATCGAACGAGGGATCGAGCGCCCCCTGTATCTGGATGCCGTCCCCAACTTTCCCATCGAAGTAGCTCGGGTCGCCGTCGCCGTTCACCAGGCTAGCGGTCACCACGTTGCCCGCGCGCGTCAGTCCATCGCCCGCGATCAGCATTGAGGCTTTTGCGTTGAGGTCGCGAAACTGGCCCTGAATATAATTTGCGCTGCCGCGGATGTTGCTCTTGTCCGGAGTCCATGATCCCGGCACTGTGTGCTTCGCCGAGAGTGTGAAGACCGGAGTGCGGGGCTTGTCCGCATAGAGGCAAATCTTCCCGTTCACCTCGATCATGTAGGAGCGGCACATCCGCAGCACCTGCTCCTGCAGGTTCGCCCACGTCGTCGCCTGTGCCACCGCAACGCCGCCCTCGAATCGTTTTGCACCGCTACTCAGGGCTTCGTCGAAATATTGTGCCGAGTCATAGAAGCTCGGGAAGTCAAAGCGCGCCAACTCGGCCGCCGTGAGTGCCGCGCCGATCAGCATCTCCGGCCGCACGAAAAAGCGAAGGCACATTTCGAAGGCATGCCACGCGTGGTTCATCGTGTACGCGTAGGCCGTTTGCGTGCCCGTGTTGTCGAACTGTTTGCATTTCAGCGAGCGATAGAAGCCGAGCACTTCGAGGCCGGCATCCGGCGCGCCCGGATCGGGAGGTACCTTCAGCGCAATGTACGCCGTGCGCGAGAACGTCACCTTCTTCACCGTCGAGGGCAAGTCATTGTAGAAGAGGTCCACGCGCTGGTCGCCGCCCGTCGAGATCGGGATCATGCCATCGCCCAGAATGCCGTCCGTTCCAGGGTGGTAGTGCACCAGCGTCGTGTCGGTGTGATCGACTCTCTTCTTGTTGATGAAGAGCGCGTCGATTCCATCGCCCTCGCCCTCGTGCAGCGCGATCATGGCGACAATCGTCCCGTCCGCGAGCTGGTGCTGGATGATCGTATTCCCCGCGCCGATCACAGGGCCGAAACAGAATGGCACGGGAATGCCAAGCTGCGCGCGTGCGATCTGTTCCTGTGTGTCCGCAGTCGCTGCCATCAGAGCCCAAGCCTCCGCACCGGCCGCACGCCCCGATTCTTCAGGCTCTCGGGCGTCGCCGCCGTTTGCAGTATGTAGATCGGCGGCGGTGTGGGCACACCGTCGAAGCGTTCAACCGCCGTGCATCCTCCCAGCGTCTTCGGGCAGGTCAGGTTCGTCGAGGTGGATCCGCAGCGTTCGCTTTTAAAGCGCAGGCTGCAGTTGTTGGCATAGGAACGTTCCGGCAGGTCTACGTCGCTGCCATCGAGCAGCTGCAGCAGCTTGAAGTGCACCTCGCCCTGGGGCTGTTGCGCGGCGCTCATGTAGCCGTGAAATTCGCGCACCATCTTTTCGGCGAGCAAATTCCAATAGCGCACCACTGCATACGCACCTTCGAACTCGGTGATCGCAAACGCGCGGCCGACATCGCGTTGGATCAGGTTACCGATGATGTTTTGGAATACAACGTCGCCACCATCGGTGCGTAGCGTGCGCGTGAGCTTGAAAGGACCAGCGCTTTTAACCCACGGTTTGTAGATCTGCGGCGATCCATCGAAGCGCGAAGGAAACGTGCCCCCGAGTGTGCCGACGAAGAACTGATCGCCGGCCGCTGTCTCGATATCGACCAAACCCGCGAGCGCGAAGCCACTCGTGCGCGGAAGGATCGCGGTGATCGTCGTATCCATCGGCGCTGCCATTACTCGATCACCTCGATCGCGTCCGCATACACCTTGTATCCGCTCGACGCGCCGTTCTTCGTGCCGGTCACGCGCAACTTCACGCGGTGCAGGTCGAGCTGCAGGTCATGCTTCGTCAAGATGACCGCCGAAGGCTGCGCGCCGGCGTTATATAGGTCCACGGTTGCGAGCACCGTCCACGCCTGCGTCGCATATGGTTTGTGCGAGATCTCCACCTTGCCCAGGTCTGGACCCAGCGCGGAGTACAACCGAAAGCCGTAACCGAAGTAGAGCCACTCTGCGATGTCGTCGGTTGTGTTGCTGTGGTATGCGCCGCCTGGTGCAGGAGTCGGATCGCCAATCGAAAATCCGTCAGCATCGTTGTGCGTCCATGCCCCGGTCACGAGCGCGAGATCAGTGCTCACCTGGCGGGGAAACAGGATCGCCCCGAAGCTATCCCAGTCTTCGTCTTCGTCGCCGGCATATTGAGAGAGTGGAAGCTGCGCGATCTCCTGGAACGTAGCCTGCACCGTCCAGCGATCGTTGCCGGTGATCTGCTTCGTCGGCTTATCGAGAAAGCGGCCGCTATAAGCGCGGCCGCGCTCAAAATCCATGAAGGTGAAGAAGCTATAGCGAAATTGCCGCTCCCACTGGAAGATGCGATCGGCAATCCAGCGCGGTGTGTCCGTCCATGTTAGCTGGAACGTGCGGCCGTTCGATATCACATGCCGCGTATACAGACCGCCCGCTTGCGGCTGGAAGGTGAGGTCTTCACCCGGAGGCACTTCGTTCCACGGATAGTCCGGATTCATCTGGCTGTCGAAGCTCGGGTTCAGCACATCGGTTTCAGCCATTTAGTTTCCGCCTCCCACTACCTGCAGGTCTTCGATAGAGAGTGCGTCCTTAATCTCGCGCGCCGCACCCGATCGCAACCATTGCCGAAAGCTCTGCACGTCGATCGCCTGGATGATGAGATGCACAGTGCCGCCCGATCGCGATGTCGGCGAAGGCGCGCGGCCGCTGTTCATCGCTTCCAGCGTCGCGCGGTTCATCGCCGTCGCCTGCGGATTCACGACGAACTCGCCGGTCTTCGCTTTGATCATCAGCTCGTTCGATTTCAGCTCTGGCCCGATGTAGCCGCCAGTGTGGAACTCCGGCGCCTGGTAATCGATCGCGCCGCGGCGGCCGCGCTCGCCCTCTGTGCTCTGGATATCAGTGCGCGCCTGCACGATCTTCGGATTCACCTGGTTCCAATACGCGCTCTTGCCCACGCCGCCGAGCTGGAACATCTGCCCTTGCGCCTGGTTCGCAATCGAGTCCAGCGTGCTGTTCGCCGAGTTGAAGTCCATCTGGTGCTTCATATACTGATCGCGCGTGTCCTGGATGCTCTTCAAATACGAAGCGCCCATCTCCTGTGCCTGGCGCTTCTTCGCGTTGCGGCCGAACAAGCCTGCGATGATATTGCCGAGGAAGATCAGCCCGCCCACCGCCGCGCCTACCGGGCCGCCGATCGCGAAGCCCGTCATGATGCCGCCCAATGCGCCGCCGATCGCGCCCTGGGTCACTGATCCAGACTGGTACGCGTTGATTGCCGATGCGATGCCGAGCCCAACGCCCATCGTGCCGAGCTGAGAGCCGCTCATCCCGAACTTTCCAAGCTGGATGCCGTTGGGAAAGATCTTCGACAGCGTTCCACCGGTAAGCGCGCCGAGGATAGAGCTCGTCTGTATCTGGGTTGCGCTCTGTTGCGCCACCATGCCCGCCGTGCCGGCGCCGCCGCTGAGTGAATCGCCGAGCATGTTGCCCAGCCCCGGCGCTCCGGGAGCTCCCATCGCAGCCAACGATCCGAAGCCGGCCGCGAGGCCAGTGCCACCTGCTGCGCCGGCTGCACTCATCCCTTCGAGCGGTCCTAGGCCATCGCCCATTCCAGGCAGCGGCACACCGAAGGCTCCACCGCCACCCGATCCACCGCCGTTGCCGAAGAGCTTTCCGAACAGCCCACCGAAGATCGATTGCAGAAGTCCACCGCCGCCGCCCGATCCGCTGCCGGCACTTCCCATCTGGTTCAGGGTGAGCAGCCAGTTCGCCAGGATCTGGTAGAAGAGGTGCTTAACCGCGTCGAGAATGTGCTGGCCGATTTTGCCATTGAACAGGTCGTCTCCCCAGCTTTGCAATTCGCCAGCTAGTTCATCCACCATCTGCTGGTGCTGTTCGCGGATCTTCGCCGTCATGTCGGCATCCGCGGCGATCATCTGTCGCGAAGCGAGCTGCTGAAGTTGCAGCCCGCGATCGGCATCGGTCTTCTCCATCGCAACACCGGCATCTGAGAGCTTCTGCGCCTCCTCGTAGCGGCGCTGGTATTCCTTAATGATCTCGTCGTTGGCCTTCATCCAAGGCGGAACGCTGTCGGCTGCGGCCTGCGCCTCCAGGTCTTTCGTGTTGATCGTTGCATCGTCCACGACGCGCTGACGTTCTTGCTCTTTCCGCGCCAGCTCCTCGTGTCGGCGCTCGATCGCGGCGACAGCCTCTGCATCGGCCTTGTCACGGGCTTCGGCTTCTTTCTCGTCCGCGAGCGAACGTTCACGCGAGAATCCGGCCACCACTTCGGTTACTCGCCTTTCCGTCTCCTCTCTCGACGCGCCCGCAGCTTGCGCCGCTGCTAGGGTCTTCTTCCATTCGTCGATGAACACGAGTGTCGCTTTTTCGCTGTCAGAAACACCTTGCTCTGTGGCACGCGTATGGATAGCGGCGAGTTCATTTGTCGCCTGTTTCACAATCGCCTGCCGCTCGTTCCACGCCTTTATTTCCTCCTGCTTTTGTTTCTCGGTTTCTTCCTTATTGACATCGGTGAGCTTTTTCAGCTGCTCCTCTCGCAGCTTTTCGAGCCCAACTTCCTTGTTCGAGATGTCGTTGATCATCTTCGTGTAGATCGCATACGCCGCCTCTGGCGCAACTTTGCCTAATATCCCTGTGTCACCCGAGTCGCGTGCCTTTTCGAGCGCCTCTTTTTGTTTTTCAATTTGCTCGATCTGAAGATTGGTCTGGGCGATGAACATCTGCCCGATTGTTTTGTCGGAAAACTCAGCCAACATCTTCTGGTTGTCCGCGATCAGCTCTTTGTAAAAATCGCGGACCGCCTCCGTATACCCGCCGAGCCACTGCGTCCCTTCCTTGATCTTTGTCCCGATCTCTTCCACGATCGGTACAACCGCCGCAAAGATCGCTATGTTGAACGCGCCGGCAAAGATCGGTCCGAGAATCTGAGAGTTTGCGATGACCTTCCCCAACGCGCGCGGCACCTCGATGCCCAGCGTTCCCTCCAGGAGCTTTGCGGACGCGTGCGCCTTTTGCTCGGCCGCGATCACCTTCCCAAACGCCTGCTCGCCCGTGTTTCCCATCGTGCGCAGGTTGTCATTGGTGCGCTGGAAAGTCTGCTGCACGTCGTTGGTCGTCTGCTTCACGCCGCTGTCATCGGCCACTATCTGGATTGTCGCTACGGCTGCCATCAGTGCCTCTTGTCCGTGGATGTGCGCTTACCGCATTTCCTGCAAATGATCTTTATCCGTTCGTTCATCGCACCGCAGTGCGGGCAATTCGGGTGTTCCATTCGGAACTGATCGCGCGCGCGGCGCACCGCATTCAGCCCATGAACTTCAGCGGCGCTCATCTGTGCGATCGTCGTCGCGCGCAACACATCATCGAGCCAGAAGAGATAATCCGCGCGCACGTAGTACCCGTCGGCAAGCGAACGTGCCGGCGCTGCCTCGGCGAGCATTGCCTCGCTGTTGGCAGCCCCGGCCTTCGCACGCCGCGCCAGGCGATCGCGGTCCTCCCCCTGGAACTCCTCGTTCATGAGTTCCAGGGCCGCAATGCGCAGCCCGTCGTAATCTCGCGAGACGACGATCATCACGCGGCCGACGCCTCCTCGCGCTCCGGCTTCTCGAACAGGCACGCTACCGCGGACACTTTGTGAAACGTATCCATCTCCTCGCGGATGAGTGCCTTGTTCTCCACCAGAGCAGTGCCATTCACGGTGTAGCCGGCCACGCCAACGACCAGGTCGTCATAGAGTTCGGCGAAGAGTTTGTGCCGGCCGGGATAGATAGTGCGGCCGGTACGGCTTCCGCCCACCACGCGCGCCTCGCTCATGGCGCGGTTATAGCGGCGCTCGTGTTCTACCGTCACCATGCCAAATCGGTGCAGCAGCCCGGTGTATAGCTGCATCGTTCCGGGCTCCACGCTGCCCCAGCGCGCGTCGAGGTAGACCTCTTGCACTTCCGGGTCAAATGCGATCTCCGCTGCACTCTGCGATGGCGCAACATCAATCAGCGCTTCTGCAGCAATCGCTCGATGGCCGTAAGGAATCGCGCGCTGCCAGTTCGCCACCGTGGTCAGGTCTTCGCCGCTCCGGGTTTTGTATCCCTTTGCTCCTATCAGCGCCTCGTTCACCAGCGCCGCGCCCGGAGTGCGCACGTCGAATCGATCGATGCGTTCCTTCGCATCGCGCTCGCTCTCCGTCGAGATACCGCCGAAGTACTTCATCCAGTCGCCGTTCGTAAGACGACGGAATTCCAACGTGAATGCGCGTCCTTTGTCTTTAAAGCTCACCAGCCGATTGCCGGTGAGTTCGATGTCTACCTTCTGCACCTCTGCGCTCATTGGCTTCTCCTGTTTGGATTGCACTGCCGAACCGCTCTTCCAAAAGAGGCTCGAAGGGTGAGCCGACTAAAGCGCGAAGCGTGCGCCGAAAACGGAGCGAAGGTTGCCCCGGTGAAACAGATCCCACATCTTTACGTCTCGGCGGTCCCGCTTGTATCTCCCCCGAGATTCTCATCGCGCCAGGGGTTGCCGGCCTCTTTGAGAACGGGACCGCCTGACTTCTTAGGCAGCGACCAGATAGTGCTGCGTCGCGTTGATCACCGTCGCCTGGAACGGTTCGGCTGCGCCAACTTTCAGCACCGCCTGCTCGTCGCTCGTAATGTGCCAATCGCCTTCGTCGTTGTTGCTCGAAAGCTGAGCGGCTGTGTACGCGGCGTTCGGGAACTTCATGTTCAGCTGTGCCGATGCGCCGCTATTCGTGTTGATCTGCACTTCACGGAGCGTGTCCGCCAAAAAGATGTTGAACACATCGTCCGCCGCCGTCGCGCCCACCACTAGGTCCAGCGTCGCGCTCGGTGTGCCCGTGAACTTGTTGAAGGTGGCGTACATCTGTCCGCCAGGCGCACGATGGATCACAATGCCGCTCGCGATCTTGATCGACCAGCTCTTCACGCGCTCTTTGATCGAGGCCGCGGCACCCGTCGCGCCAACAAGAATGTCGGTATCAGAACCGAGCAGGTACGTCGGCGTCGCCGCCGCCGGCAACGCTCCCATGCTGCCTGCTATCAAGCGCCCGCTGCCGGCCATCGAGAACTGAGCCATCAGAGGGCCGGTGGGGCCACCGCTGATCGTCAGATCGATCACGCTCACGTCCGGCAGCTTGTAGTGCACGTCTGCGGTGTCTTCGAAGTACACCGTCGTAACCGGCGCGATCGCGGTCGCGTTCTCGAAGGTGAAGGCGTGGGTGTAAGGGCCTGCGCCCGTATCCACCACATGGCCCATCACCAAGCCGAGAAAGAATGCGGCGAGGTAATCAGTCAGCTCGATCGAGCCGCTGAATGCCGACGCCAGTTCGATGATCTGCCGTTCTGTTGGGAAGCGATGCCCTTTGCCGGCCTTCGTCGCATTCGTGCGCGGTGTCTTCGTAATCTGCACGAACATGCCTGGGTCGAAGCTCGGCCGGTGAAGGAGCGCTCCATCGCCGAGCGCGGTGCCATACGTCGTTTGCTTGTTGGCCGAGAGGACCATCTCGCGTACTGCTAAAAGTTGTTGTGCCTCGTAGGGCATCGCTTGCCTCCGTCAGTCTCTACTTCTGTTTTTCGTCCTGCACAGCATCCGTCGGCGCATCCACCACCTCGAATAACGGCTCGCCGTCGTATTTCTCTTTACTCAGCACAACGTTCCAGTCATAGGCGCGCGTTACCTTCTGCGCCTCGCCGGCCTTGAACGCGAAGTGGTAGCTTCCACCTGCCAGCCGTAACTCATGCGGGCCAGCCAGTTCCTCACCCTTCGCCGTCAACCGCACGTACACGTAATCGTCACGCTTCATCGTTCACCTCAATACACGATCGGGTAGATCTGCACCCCGAGCGTCGCTTCCACGTAATGCACCAGCACGCCGCAGATCACACCCGTCACCGCCTGGCGCACCTGTACTGGTCCAGTCCAATACACGGCGCCGCCGAGCTTGCGGTCATGGCGAAATGCTTCGCGTACGTCCTCGATCTTGTCCTGGAACTCCTCGTCCGTTGCGTTCGCATCCACCAACCCGAAGTAGCCGCGCATCACGATCAGGTGCGTGTCCTTATCGTTGTGCACTTTGTTCTCGATCGAACTGGTGCTTTCGCGCGTCAGCGCCCATGCGCGGATCCGCGGCGGGCTCACTGTCGTGTCCAGGTAAGCGGCCTTGAACGAAGCTTCGTCGCGGATCATCTTCAACCGCGGGTAGACCTTGCCGGTGTCCGGCACGCTCTCGATCTTCGCGGCGATCGTCTTCAGCAAGTCGCTCAGCTTCACGCTTTGCCTCCGTGGCCGGAAGCCATCAATGCTTCGGCGAGTTCGAGCTCCACAATCGCCTGCGCTACCGACTCCAGTTCTTCGCCGGCGCGGTTGAACATGTGGTGTCCCGCGGTGCCGCGCTTGGCAATGTTCTTCGCCACCGCGAATGCGATCGACAACGCTTCCTTCTCGCTCGACGGGTTGAAGCGGCGCTTCACCCACAACAGCAGCGCACCCGGAGGTGGAAAGTGCGGACGGGCTCCTTCTTCCACTGCTGGCGCGTAGATGTCTGCCGGAGGACCAGCGAACACCAGAGCCGAGATCATGCGCTCCGCGCCGCCCTCCATCTTCCAGCTCACATGGTTGGCCAGGTCGCCGCTCGCTACGGGCGCGATGTTCTGCACTAGCCCAACGCCGCGCACCGCGAGCTTCTCCACGCCGTTGCGCACACCGGTCACGATTGCTGCCTGTACTTCGGCAGTCGCTTCCTGGTAGCCGGTGATGTTGAATTGCAGCTTCACCGTGTCCGCCTCCCATGAATGAAGCGGTCCACGCCTGGGCCCATGATGTTGTTGAAGTCGCCGATCGCGAGTGCCGCGCCGCTGCTCTCCGTGCCGCTTGCGTCTGCTTCCACACCAACGTGCGCGAAGTACTGCGTGCGGAACTGCTTCGCTTGCGCCAGCGCCTCCTGGCTCTTCGTGCGATAGTTCACAGAATCCGATTGCAGCGAAGAGTCGGTCAGTTGGATGTACCCGGATGCGATCGCCACCATGCAAAGCGCGGCCGCGTAATCGCATACGGCGTCGAGGTCCGCACCAGGCAACGTGCTCGCGTCGGCGAGATGGCGCGACGTCCACTCGAACCGCGCCTGCTCATCTTCGGATGGCGTCACCAGCATCATGCGAACTACCAGCCCTGTCGGAGTGCGATAGAGCCGCCAGTCCTGGTCATCGATATAGACCGGAGGCAGTTCTCCCATCGGATACTCGATCGTGCGGATCACCGAGAAGCCGTCTTCGAATTGCTCGGCGTTGGGTCCAGTGGGAAGTGGAAGATCACTCGTGCCGGCGCCGGCGACGTCCGACACGATAATTCGCGGACGGTCTTTCGAGTAGCGATCGGCAATCGCCTGGCGGATGAAGCCGTCTACGGCATCACCCGGCAGCCGTCCCGCCGCATCCTGGATGCGGTTGGCCACGCCGGTTTGCAAATCGCTGAAAGCCATCGTCCGCCTCTTCTCCCTCTAAACTTCCGAACAGCAATGCAGGTACACCGTGCCGTACGTCGGCACCGTGGTTCCCGGTACCGCCGTGACGTCGGCGCGAACGTAATCGCCGGCGGCCACGGAAACGCCGCTCGGTTCGCCCACCGGGTTCTTCACGGCTTTGCGAGCACGCTTCGTCGCCGAAGCGCTCGCGATCGAGATCACAGACGGAAGAATGGTTGTGCCGTTCTTCTTAACGTCCACCGTTGTCGCGCCGGCGCCGGTACCGGTCGTGCAGAGAAACAACTCAGTTTCGAGAATGCGGCTTTGCTTCTGGAACTCGTAGCCGGCCACTTCGTTGGCGACAGCCAGTGCCGCCGCGATCGGCAAGGCCACCGTGAAATATCGAACGCCTTCCATAATCGAAATCTCCTTGATTTCCGCCAGGGCCAGCCTGACAATTGCGTTACAGATACACCTTTTTGCTTCTTCGCTTACAGGCCAGGCTCCCCTCTCACGGAGCCTGGCCTTTTCATCTCAGTGCGACTACGCGACGACCGCCTTGAAGATCGGGCGGAAGTCCACCGGTTTGCCACCGAACACGCTCTTGACCTTGTATTGAATCTGGTCGTTGGAGAACGTGACGCCGACAGTGGGCTGGTTCGCGAGGAAGATCTGCGGCGTCTCGATGCCATCGAGGAACCCGACCTCCAGCACCGGCGCGTAGCTCGGGAAGCAGCCGGCGTACCAATCGTTCGTGTCCGTCAACAGCTCGTTCACGAAGATCCGCTCATTGTTGGCACCGAACCGCTGGTACCAGTTGTTGGTGCCCGTGTCGTTGCGGTTGATCTGCATCGCCGTTGCCTTCAGCGCGGGCGGCACCATCAACCACTCCAGCGGGAAGCCGAGAGGGTTGTTGGAGTCCTTCTCGGTTTGCGTCATCAGCGCGAGTTCCGCAGCATCGAGCGAAGCCGAGCTGAGTGCCGCCGATCCGAGGTTGCCATGCGTCGCGTGGAACCACGCCACACCGTCCGGATCGTAATTGCCATTTGCGGTGAGGAAGGCCGTGATGTAGGCCTTCAAAGTGTGCGTCCGGCGCGCGCCAGGCGCGTGGGGAATGCTGCGATCTTTCCGAGATCGTCATTGCGGATCGTCTCTTCGGAGATCGTCAGGATTCCACCCTTCTTCAGCACCGAGTAGCTGATCTTTTCGTCCGTGGGCTTGGTCAGTTCCGTGTAAGGTCCGGCTTCCGCGACCGTCGGCAAATCACCGAGGTAGCCCAACCGCACGCGGTCCTGCGATTTGAAGTCGTTGATGTTCGCCTTGGTGATGATCTGGTCCAGGCCGCTCATGCCGACTTCGGCATAGTCCTGTTCCAACTTCTTCGTCATCGAGTTCAGCAGGATGTTCGGGAAATCGCCGGTGGCGATCGCTTCGCTCGCGCGATAGAAGCCGCCGTCGGCGAACTTCAGCTCACGGTCGCCCGTGATCGTCACGTAGGCGTCACGGATGCCCCGGAAGGGAGCGACACCACTCTTCTCCGCTTCCTTCACGCGGAGCAGGCGGTCCATCGCCAGTTGCACCTTCTCCACGCTGTCTGCACCACCAAGCACAATCGCCGAGCCGGTGGGCCGGCCGATCGTGGAGTACGCCGCGAAAGCTGCGCGCGTCGCCGTGATCTCGGTGTCCACCTGTGCCTCGGTCAGCTCGCGCTCGGCCAGGTGTGTGCGCACCAGGTCTTCGGCGGGCTTCGGCAGCTTCGCGTCCTTCAGCTTGCGCTCCACCAGGTTGCCCGACTGGATCTTCTTGGCTTCGGCCAGTGCGGTCTTCGCCAGCTCGATCACTTCGCTGTTGGCAGCGGTTGCGGAAGCGGGCTCAATCGTCAGAGCCGCTTCGGTTACTTTCATCAGGAAGTCCTGGTGCTTGTCTTCCGACAGGCCATTGAACTCCACCGTCAGCTGGTCGGCGCTCGCCGCGTTGTGCTTGCGCATCGCCGCCAGTAACTTCAAGATGCGATCCTTCATCGCTTCTCCTTTTTGTCGGCCAGCGGCTCGCGCCCTGCCGTTTTGTACACTCTTCACTGCATCGCGCTGCATGCGCGAGATCTCCGCGCGGACATCGGCCGAAGCCGCCACGCGAAGTTCATTCAAAAATCGCCCGCCTGCCGCAGGCTCAGCCACCAGGTCAACCCGCGCCAGTTTGCCCAGGCGCGTGGCGTAGAGCACGTCTTCGCCGTCGATCTTCTTCGGCTGGAATCCGAAGTAGCCGAGTACGCTCACGCCGAAGAGATCGAGCTTGTTCGCCGATCGTGCTGCCGCGAGCTTCGCCTGCAGGTCCTTCTCGCTTTCGAGCAAGTGAACTTCTGCAAGTGCGGCCTTCCCGTTGCCGTCCAGGTGGCCGTTCTCAAGCCAGCCGGCGACGAGCTCGGGCTGGTTGCCTTCGTTCTCATTGCCCACTGGGTGCCGACGTCCGAAGCGCGCGCCATTCACCGCCTGTGCGACCTGCGCGACAACTTCTTCCGGGAAGAACTGGCGCAACGGCTTGCCGCCATATTGCACGGTTCCGTTGGCGAAGCCAGCGCGCATCACTTCCACCGGAAATACATTCGAGTTCGGATCCGCGCCTGCCACCGCGGCGAGAAAGGTCGCGGCTTCCGCAACGGGCACATACGCCGTCTCCACTTCCTGCGGATCGCTGAAGGTGATCGCGTCGTCATCGGCGCCCACGGTGTACGAGATCTGGTAAAGGTCGCCGTCCGGGCCGCGCGCAATCAGGTAGTCGGGGAACGTCTCCACCAGCATGTACTGCCGGTTGCCGTTGTCGTCGCGCCCGAAGACGTTCAGCAAAGCTTCCATCAGTTCCTGAACCAGCTGTTCAAACGACATCGTGTGTTCTCTCCGAACTGAGCGGCTCTGGTGGTCACCGGAACCCGGCCGCTCAGCTCACATCGCCGGTGCGCTACTGCCTAGGCCGTCTTCGCTTCCGGTTCTTTTTCGTCCGCCTTTTCTTTCGACTTCCCGCGGCCCTTACCCTCGCCGGTCGCCGGCACTTCGAAGCGATGTTTCTTGCCATCGATCGTCACCAGGTGCAGATATTCCTTCTGCGTTTTCTCATCGATGCGCGTGCCGCGCACCAGCACCAGGTGATCGGCGATCTTCTGTGCTTCCTCGTAGCTCTCCGGCGCGTCCACGCGCAGCATGCGGTTGGCTTCGCGCAATGCCGCGCTCTGCTGTGCCGGCAGGTCCTCGGGGAAATCGATCTGCGCTTGTTTGAAGGCGCTCGCATAAGCGGAGCGCCACTTCTTCTGTTCCTCTTTGGGCAGAAGGGCGGGTGCAGCGGGAATGTTGAGTTCAGCCATCTTCTACTTCTCCTCCTGTTACGCTGCGCGCGTAACCGAAACTGAAATTCCAAGATCTTCGAGAACGCCCTTGTGCTGCGCCGTCGGTGCCAACGCGTCCGCCGCGAAGTACGGCCGCGAAATGCAGTGGCAGTTGATCGTGTTCCACGCCGAGCCATTCGGGTCACGCGGGAACATCAGGTCTTCGCCCGCAACTTTGTAGGGCTCGGTCACGTCCGTCACCTGGCCGCTCGCGAGCTGATGCAAAATGCGCGGCTGCTTCGCGGCCGGAATCCACAACCATTGTTTCTGCAAATCCGGATGCCGCTCGAGCAGGTCTTCCATGCGTCCCTGCGTCGCCAGGCTCTGCACGCGCAGGATCTCGTTCATCGCGATCGACTCTGCGCGCGCGCCAAAGGAACCGAAGAGTCCGTCGAATTTCCCGCCGCTAAGCGCGTTGCCGATCTGCGCGATGATGTCCGTCAACGACTGCCCGCCGAGGAATGCCCGCTGGATCGCCGCGTTGATGTTCGCGGCCGCCGTCTTCGACAAAGCTCCGATCAGGTCCGCGGTGTAGCCCTGCGCGATCGCCAACGTGCTCGGGTCGATTTGCCCCAGCGACATCGAACCAAACGCGGCGCTCACCGGCGCATCCACAATCTGCACGCCCATCTGCGCAGCCTTTGCCTCAAAGGTGTCTACCGTCTGCGTCGCCTTGCTGCGGAATTCGTCCAGCACGCGGTCGATCGACTGCTTCAACGCCTGCAGCTGCGCCGCGGTGTAGCGCTCGGGATCGAGCGTGGAGATCTGCGCGATGATGCGGCCACGGGCCTCCTGTAGCAGGTCCACGATCTGTCGCTGCACCATCGGCTCCATCGCCTTCACCTGGCGCATCAGCTCCGCGAGCTTGGCCGCGAATTCCTGTCCCGGCGTCATTGCACAACTCCCGATGCAGCCTTCTTCGCATCCGTGTTGCCCAGGTTGTTCAGTGCATCGGCCAGGTTCTTCTGGTCATTCAGCGAGTTTTGCGCGGTTGCATCGCGTTGCCGTTTTTCTTTTTGCGCCGCCGCGAATTCATCCTGTGAATCCACTTGCACGCCGATCTGCGAGAGCACAACGTGGAACGAGCGCGCGGCCGTCTCTTCCGTGATCCAGCCTTCATCTTTTGCCGCTGCCAGCGAACCGGTCACCGCCTGCATCGTGGTTCCGGCTTTCTGCAAATCTTTGATCAGCAGGTCCGGCACCTGCAGGTCGAAGTCGAGATCGGCCTTGGCGCTGAGCACACCATGCGCTACCGCCTGGTGCAGCACGAACTGGACGACCTGGCGAATGAGCCGCTTGATTTCGTTCTGGCGATCGGTGAGCTTTTTCCCTGTGGGGCCTTCCATCACTTCGCCGGTCGAGCGGTTCACGTCTGTGGGATCCGCGAACATAAACGGCGGAAGTCCGATGCCGCCTAGTCCGTAGGTCTTCACCATCTGCGCGCCGGCCGAGAAGTCCTGGCCTTTCATGTCCGGCGTCTTGGCCTCGATCTTCACCGCTTCGTTGTGCGTGAGCACGCCGCCCTGGCGCGGCGGGGCCTTCGTCAGGTCGCGGTTGAACTCCTTCACCCGCTTGTCGTCGGCGCCGCTCAGCGTCACGTCCCAAACCCACATGTTCAGGAAGCGCGCGCGATCCGCGAAGTCGAAGATCATCTGGTCCAGCACATCGAGCCAGTCCGCCAGGCAGAACAGGTCGCTCAATCCGCGGCTCGCGGCCTTCGATTTGTTGACTGCGAAGAAGAAGCAATCGCCCACCAGCTGGCCGAAGGTTTCCGAGTTGGGATCCTCATCGGTGTGGACGATCTGCAGGCGCTGTGGTTGCAGCTCGCCGATCTTCTTCTTCAACCGCACGAATGCCGGCACCGTGATGGTCGTTTCACCAAAGGCCGTCATCATCGGCTGATACTCAATTGCGTCGATCTCGATCGGGTCGATCCAGCCCATGCGAACGAACCCGTCGACGGGATTCACCGCCACCGGTAAACAGATTTCGCCGAACGCCGAGATGTCGTTGGAGTAGTCGCGCAGCGATCGCTCGAAATCGTTAATCGGGTCTTTCCAGAAGCGATCGATGATCTCCTGCACCGCGGGGTCTTTCGCCACCACGTTGAAGCCTTCACCCACCACGTAGCTGGTGATGATCTCGACAATGCGCTTACCCATCGGCGTTGTCACCGACAGGTAGAAGCACACCTGCTGCATCCGCTCGTGCATGAGCGGGTTCAGATCGCGACGCGTGTTCGGCGACGTGATCCGCTGGAACGCGACATTCTCCGGATCGCCAAGCTGGAACAATTGCGGGCCCAGCGCCTCGGCCGCTTTCTTTTCTTCGGCGGTGTTGGCCTTGGCTTGCGCCACCAGCGCCGCGCGGGCTTCGGTTAGGTCAAGAGGAAAGAGTTTCACCAGACCCTCCGATCCCGATTGCGCGCGCCCATCATGTAATCGCCACGCTCACGCCGCGCGCCGGCTGCAACCAGGTCTTCATCCACACCGTTGCGCGCGCGGTTGAGAGAGGTATCGGTGTCGATCGAGGCCAGCGCGGGCGAGGATCCGCCTTCAGCGGCCGACAAACAGAGTGCGAAAGCCCAGAATTCGTCGGCGTGGCCAGCCTCAGTGCGATCGGCGTCGAAGCGGAAATGTCCGGTCGGCGAGGTGTAGCGCTTTACTGCGTTGATCGCCCGGCGAATCGACGGCGACTCCGGGATCCGCGCCTGACGATCTTCAAGCTTGCGCTTTGCGAGTCCAGCCATCGTTTCTTTGTTGGCGATGTTGAACTCGACCTTCTCGACTTTCGCGGCGCCGAACTTGCGCTCTAGATCCTCACCGATCTGCGCGCCGATGCCCGTCGAATCGATGCAACCGCGACGCACATACGGCATCCACGCGGCGGCCTGCTCAAATTGCTTCGCGAACGGCGTGCGTTCGAGCGTCTCGACGGCACGCGTGATCATGACATCGCCAAGCTTCTCGTCGATCCAGATCACGGTGCGATCTTTCTTGCGGCCGATATCCATGCCCAGGTAAAGCTCGCGGCCGGCGAGGTCCTCCGGGCGCGCATCGAGCGAAGCCATCTGGCTCTCAGCCGCGATGATCAATTCCATCGGGATGTAGTTCTGCGCGTCGGCAAGGAATACGCAGCAGTATTCCTGCTGCCAGGTGTCGTCGTCGTAGCACGCCTGGCGCATAACCTCGACGTCGATCGGGCAGCCTTCCTTCACCGCCGTGTAGATGTCGAGCCAGTGCACCGACCAGACACCCTTCGTCCAATGCGTGCGCTCGGAGCCGCCATCGGCGGGAACGCCGGCAGCTTTTGCGATCTCCCAAAATTTGCCCGCCTGTTCGTTCGGCGTGGAGATCACTTCGAGCTGATAGCCGCGCGATGCGATCGCGATCGCAGCCTTGTAAATTTTCTTCGCGTCGCGATGGAAGCCGAACTCGTCCAGGACAACATCACCGTGGTAGCCGCGAACGGTATCCGGGTTCGCCGGAAGACCGATGATCCGCGCGCCATTGTGCAGAAACGTGATCTGCTGGGCCTTGTCGTCGGTACCGGGAAACGCGATCTCGGCGAAGTCGAACGCTTCCCCAACGGCCTTCGCATGAGTTTTGCAATATTCGATCGACTCGCGCGACTGGCGGTCAGATGCGGAGATCCAGATCGTGTCGCCTCGGGTCTTTATGCGGCGGCGAACGTGGCGCAGCGAGGTTCCGAAGCTCAGGCCGGTTTGGCGACCCTTCACAATGAGCTTGAAACGTCCCTCGTCGAGGATCCAGCGCACCTGATAGGGATAAAGCTTTACCAGGGCCTTGCTTGCCGTCCTCTCGATCTCACGCTGCTGTGATGCCATACATCTCGTCCAATCTCGCCTGCAGGTCCTCTGACGTGAGCTGCTTTTTTTGCACTTCGTCCTTCAAACCTCGGATCTTCGTCGCAACCAGGGATAGCCGTTCGCGTTCGAGTCCGACTTTTTCCTTGCCCAGCTCAATCCGTTTGAACTTCGCCACCAGGTGTCCGAACTCCACAAGCGCATCGAGAAAGTTCGCCTGGTCTTTCGGCCCTGCGGTCTTCATCAGCGAGAAGACCTGGTCGCGGATCGCGTTCATCACCGCTTCATCGAGCCCGCTGAATTCGCGATCACGAAACGCACTCGCGAACTCACGCGCTTTTTCCGTTTCGGCCAGGTTCTCCTGGCGCACTTGGTCAATGCGGATGTCGTACCAGCGCTGCAAATTCGAATGCGGCAACCGCAGATCAGGAAAAAGCTCGATCACGTCCGCCTTCACCGTGCTCCACTCGTCCCACTTCGGCGAGTCCTCCTCGATCTGTTTCCACGTCCGGAAGTTCGCGCGCTCGTCCTGTATCCGCTTCAACATCTCTGCCGAAAGCTGATCGATCTTCAGCGGTTGGCGTACGCGCGGCTTCTCTCCGGTCTTACGTCGAGCGGCCATCAGAGGATTCTCACCGCCGGATCTTCTTTCACCAGTCCCTCGACAAGATCGCAACCCTCAGGTGTGATCTGAATCTTGGTGATCGAGATCTCATTCGTGTACTTATTGCGAGTCTCTTCGAACGTTAGGTATTCGCGATCGCGCAACTGCTGCAGCATGGTGATGACGTCATTCAAGCTCGCCATGTGGCCGAAGTCCTGCATCATTCCCCACAGGGCGACGCCGTCCATCCGGCTCTGCTGATGGCGATGGCCGTTGTAGACGTATTCGAGAATCGCTCCTCGCCAGCGCCGCATTAACGCGATGTCGGTAACACTCACGCGCTCGCTCCTTTTGCCTCAGCCTGACTCGGTCGCATCGCGTCGAGCCGCTCCAAAATCTTTTCCTGCTGTGCACCGATGTAATTCAATTGCCGGCGCCGTTCTTCACTCTCGCGATCGTCTTTCGCCGCGATCTGCGTCACCGCGTCTGCTAATGCCTGCTGCGCCCGCGCTGCTTCGGCCTGCACGCGCATACTTTCCCTGGCGCGAATGTCAGCCTGCACCACGCCCACGATCGCAATCAGTGAGAGCGGGCCCCATCCAAGCACTGTCTTCACCACGTCGGCAGCAAGCTTCGGATCCACGGTGATGAACTTGATCGCGAACCACGCGATCGTCATTCCGATACCGCCGCCGCACGCCAGCGCTGCCTTCATCAGCGCTCCGCGGTAATCGACCTGGAGAGCCGGCGCCTGCATCAGCCTCTCGCCTCCGGCGCCGAAGCCTCGGGAAGCGATGCCCCCGCCATACTCAACATCGGAGTCGTTGCTGCCTCAGCTCCGATCGCGAGCACATCGCCGGCGAGCGCAGCTTTCTCTTCAGTCGTGAGCGGCCTCTTCTCGATCGCCGCCTTCACCAGCTCCAGGGTGTCCACGATCTCGCGGCGATGGCGCTCGGCTTTTGCTCCCAAACCGATCAACCCGAAACCGGCAATTACCATCCCGGCGGCAGTGTCAGCGTCTCCGGTTTGGGTCAGGAAGCTGGCCACCCCGAGGAGCATCAAAAGTCCACCCGCCAGATACGTCTTTTTGCCCTGCAAAACACCCATCTGACCCTCGAAACCCGAAATCCTGCCTTTTCAACCTGCTGCGACCGGTAAAACTCCTCGGTTTAAATGCCCGAGTGCGCGCGCACCCGGCTTTCTGGCGCGTCGATCCGAAAATCTGGGGCCTTTCCCCATCCCCGTCTCCGGCGACGCCAAACCGGGAACTCGCCTAAACCGGTTTTTGCCCCGCCAGGAACTTCTCGATCCGGTCCCTGGTCTCGGCGTCTTTCGTCGCCGCAAAATCGAGCAGCTGCTGGTCGGTTAACTGCCCCTGCGCCTTTAGCTCGGCGATCAACTTCGTCGCCGTCACCAAACCTTCCATCGCCAGCTCGACAATCTGATCGGTTTCCATACGTCCCTCCGTCGCCTAAACGGCGAATGACAAAAATGGGCGCGGTTGCATCCGGTAGTCATAGCCCGACCCGGCCCGCGCCCTCGCTTGGTTGTGTCTCGCTAAACTCTTCGCCTCGGCCACCCACGCGTCGCGCAGTCCCGGCTGCGGACACATCTGATACGCACCGGCCTGCTGCAAATTCGGAACCAGCGCTTCCAGGATCGCGATCGACGCCTGGATGCCGCCGACGATCGCCGCCAGCTTCGCTTTGGCATCTGGGTTCTTGATCTTCAACACGCCACCGGAATTCAGGCGCTCGATCGAACCGGTCATCGCCGCCAGCCAATTCATCAGGACAACGCGGTTGCTCACGTTGATCGCCGTGAATGCCTTCAACTGCGACACGTATTCGTCGTTGACCTTCGTCGCGTCGTCGATCTCGCCGAGGACCGCCCCGGCTTCTTCGAACGTGATCAGCTTGGCGTTCGCGAGATCTTCCGTTTCCTGCTCCGCGGCCGAGAGCCCGGATGCAATACCGGCGGCGGCGCGAGTGGCCTTGTGATATTCGCTTTCGTTGCAGGCAGCGAGAATCAGCGTCAGGAACCCGAGGATCAGTACCGGGACAATGGCGAAGATGAACTGGAACAAGCGCGAAGCGCGAGATCTGTGCGAAGCACTCATGCGGCCTCCTTGGCGTCGAAGCGGGTGAGGTTGTGATCGCGGATGAGCGTGGTCAGCTTCCGCGCATACTTGGGATCTTCCGAATAGCCGCAGCGTTGAAGTTGCGCGGCGAAAACCAGCGGGTCATTGGCAAAGCGCATCGCAGGCTGGTAGCGATCGGCGGTGGAGAGCAGCTCGCCGTGGCGGTTGAATGCTTCCTGCATTGAGCCGAACTTCGCATAGCGCTTGCGGGTTTTGTCGCCCGCCGCTTTCTCGATCGCATCCGGGGAGAATTCGCAATACTCCTCGCCGGCGCGCGCCTTGATGCCGAAAAAATTGTTGTAGCGTGTCGCGAGCTGATGCTCACCCCATCCCGACTCCAGGATTGCCTGCGCAATCACCACGCTCGCCGGCACGCCGAATTTTGCCTGCTCGGCACCCGCGGCTTCACCAAACTTTTCGAGCATGTCGAGTTGGGATTGAGTCGTCATTCGGTTGTTTGAACCCGGCCGTCCCGATGAGCGGTGAAGGACGGCCGAGTTAGCTCTGGCGATTCTCCGCAGACTTCCTTTCGTCGAAAGTTGGGTTGTGCCGATGTGTGGACTCTAGGCTGTATCCATGCGGGTACGCGTCCGCTTTGTCCGGTTTGTCTGGTTTTCTTTTGAGCACAAGAAAACCGCCCGGAGGGCGGTGCGTTTTAGGAGCGGAGCAAATTTGGCTTTCGGGGAGCTCAGTCGCGCAAAAGGAACGCGCGTCTCCATCGGACTTGCTTAGTAGCAGAACCCCATTTTGTGAATTCGAATTCCATCAGCCTTCGGACGATACCGTTGTGAGCCTCATTCAGGCTATCTGATAGAGACGTTGTTCCTTGAATCGCCTTTTTGGAGCGCATCTGATCGAACCACTCAGTAACTTTGTCTTGAAGGGCAAGGAACCGATCGCCGATTTCGTCAGCGAATCCATCGTCGAAGACCCTAAGACGATCGACGAGCCGACGCCTTGCCGTAATGAGTGTGTGCGTGAAGTCCTCGATCGCCTTACGACTGACCTCGTCGAAAACCGCGGTTTGAGCGCTTAGTTTAGCTTGCTGACACCGGGTGGCTGCAACATCGAGAACCGCATCTATTTCTAAGAAAAACGATTCGAGGGCGGGAACCTGAGGATCGATTACTACCTTATGAAACCAAGATGCCTGGCGCTCGGAAACCTTCTGTTGCGCATTTCTTTCGAAAATGAAGTACGTCAAGCGCCATAAAATCCAGGCCTGTAGCGCTCCAACGAAGATCTGAACGATCGAAACCCAAGGCTGCATCCAAGCGAACCTCGACAGTGCAGCCGCTGCTTGCAAGGACTGAGCAACGGCGATGAAGGCGGAGCGGATCACGCGGTCTTGGATTCGGGAATCGCCATGCCCTCTTTCAACGCTTCATCTGCATACCGATTCAAAATCCGCAGGAGCGGCGCTGGCGCGAGGAACGAGTAGTGCTCGAAGAATCCGTGCTTCCCCAACGTGCGGACGCTGTCACCAAATAACCCGAGGAAGAAGGACATGTTCACACTGAAAGTGTCCGCTGGTATGACGATCTGGACAACCTCGATCTGGGAATCGAGTTGTTCAAGTTTCATCTGCCGACGAACGAACTCGCCCCGCACACGACCAGAGTAGGTCTTGGTCTCGGGAAGGCGATACTCGATGAGGTCAATTACGTTCTGATGAGCCATTGCTTTGAATCCGCGATTCCAGGTATCTGGAATCCATCACAAATCGCATACTGATGATCGTGCCTGGGAACCCGTGTTTCAAGTGACGAACGTACCGTGGGTCTGGAGGTTTTTCCAAATCGTTCGATGTATTGAAGGCAATCATTTGCAAACCGTTGGAGTCGGCGCGCAATTTGTAGCTTCCGTCGAAGAGTATATACGTGTGCCCTGAAACGACGCACATTTTTTTGGGTACATCGGATAGCTCGGAAAAGGCGCGTATGAGTTCAATCGTCCCATTTCCGCGCGTCTTCCCCTTTTCGTCGGTTCGATATCGACTGACACCTTGCTGGAGAGCTGCCAGAGTCCAGAGATCTTCCTCTGTCCAACTGTCGGAAAACTGCCTGGAATGACGATGCTCATTTGCCAAGGCTGAGATCCTCTCCTTCACATAGGTAGATGCTCCTCTCGAAACCAAGGACTCATAAATGGAGCGGCCAAAATTAAAGAGGACCATCTGACATTCCTCGGGTTCAGGCATGCCTTGTTGTTCAACGATGCCCGGCTGCGAGAACGCGACGGCATACCAGCGCCCGCTGTGTTCTTCGGCATTGCCGATTACCTCCGTGATTATGCTGCTCAAGTCGGAACGACCTTCGAAGGTGAGCATGAAGGACTGATGTTGGAGCACGCGCTCAACATACGTGACCAATGCTAGTGCAGCACGGTCCCGCTCAGAACTGTATTTGAGGTTGTGTCCGTTGCCATTGACGCGGTCACAGCGTTCGATGCGACTCTCGACTTCTGGAGCCAGCTTCATTTCGGGATGTCCGAACTGGCGTAACGTTCCGATCGCTCGCAGCATTACGTTCGTCCGAGCGTCGCGGGGAAAGTCTCCACCTATTCCAATTCCGTTCGGTCGCCTAGCCAATTCCTCGGCAACGAGGACATCCACAATCGCCTGCGCATCCATTCCCAAGTTCTTGCACCCTGAGTGATCGAAGTGAACAGACCTGTACATCTTGGCGGAAAGCTGGCTTCGGAATCGCGATATGAAAGCGAGGTTCGATTCGGGATCATCGAGGATCGAGAAGCTCGGAGGAATAACAACGCGTAACTGAGGCACCAGATTCTTCCGCCGCCGTAAGCGTCGTTGAAGAGAGACACGCCGGTTGCGAATCCTTCCTCGTTTGAACCGTTTTGTGCGTCGCAGCAGGTCTTGAAGGGGGCCCCGGCGCAAAGTTTTCTCCAACCCGTAGGGATGTAAAACGCCCTCACCTCAATTGTAGTGCACCTCGGCTCATGGCGATCTACGCGGCTGCGCGGAGCCTGAAATTCGAAATGATTAGCTCTCGGCCGAGCTTCGTATCTCCCGCAGAGATCGTATAGGGCACGCGCGCCTAGAGTTCTCAAGGCTACTTGGCCGAGTGGAAGGTGTTTGATGTACGGACGGAAGCTCTGACTTCACCACAAGTACAACCACCAATGCTTCGTTGACGTAGCCAAACTACCTCCCTACCATCGCTCGCTGAAGTATCACAAGGAGGCTTGATGCAATTTCGACACTTCGTTTTCGCTAACATCGTCGCCATCTGTGTCTCGTGCTGCGCAATGACAGCTCAAACGACGATCAGACCTACAACGAACAATGGGGATTTCACCTCTGGAACTCTGGCTTACGATGCCAACCTGACGACAGACTCATATGCCAGTGGCACGGAGCTTGCGGGCGATGCCGACAATACCCACCACTGGAACGGATTTGCCAGCGGGCCGCCGTCACCCTCCAGCCTGACTTTGTATGTCCGAAACCAGTTCTATGGAAGCGGCTCAGGCAGGCTGGGGCGCATGTTCTGGTGCACAACGACCTGTACTGGTGCCGACATACACACGTTCTTCAACGTCCTGGGAGCCGATAGCACGCTCCAAACAGGTTCGACCTCTCTTCCAACCACTTTGGATCTGACCACTCTGAAGGTCTATGCGCTCACCTCGTGCGTTGGAGGCAGCAACTGCACATTAACGCTACAAGTTTACGAGATATGGGTAGTAGCTAATTAGCAAATGGGGCTGGGGGCCGGCCCGCCCTCTGCCCCGTTGGCTTTTCGCCCCGGCTACGCAACGCTCTTCAGCCTGAAATTCGAAATGATCAACTCGCGACCGATCTTCGCCTCTCCCGCAGCGATCGTGTAAGGCACGCGCGCTTCCTGTATTTCCAACCCATCGGTCAGCGATCGCACCAGCGGTGAGTCGTCGTAGCTCAGTATGAACTTGCCGCGGATCTTCCGCAGGCGCGACACCAGGTCGCGGTGGCGCGCCTCTGCCATCTCGCCGTAACGGGCGATCTTCGAGAATGAAGTGTAGGGCGGGTCGCAGTAGAACAGTGTGTCTGTTGAGTCGTAGCGATCGATGCATTCCAGGAAGTCGCGGTTCTCGATCAATACGTCCACCAGGCGATCCGCTGTGCGGTGGATGAGGTCGCGCACCAGGCGCAGCGATCGCTTCACCGGATGCTTGGCTTTCCGCAACTCTGATATCCGCAGCGAGGCGAAGTGTTCGCCCTTGCCGCCGAAGGACCACCACGCGAGGTAGATGAAGCGCAGCGCCTGGTCAATCTCGCTCGCGCCGTCCGCCGCCGATCGCAATGCCTTGAAGCGCTGGGACGCGATGACTTCGTGTTCGAACCGTTCGGCCAGCTCGGCCGCGCGATGGCGCGCGACGCGGAAGAAATTCACCACGTCACTGTTGATGTCGTTAAGTATCTCCCAGGGCGAAGGCTCTTTTGCGAACAGCAATTTCGCCGATCCCGAGAAGACTTCGACGTAAGCTTCGTGCGCCGGCATCATCTGCAGCAGGCGCTTCTTCAGGTGCTTCTTACCTCCGGGCCACGCGAATGGAGAGTTCATGCTCAATCGTCGCGTGCCCGTCAACCGCAGCAGTGGAAAAACCCATCTACTGAATTAATCTGACGATCGAGCCTTTGTGGATGATCTTCTCTGTGGTGGCGGCGTTGAACGAGAACACGAGGTTTTTCGATGTGCTCAAATCCTCGCTCGTCGTTGTGTTAATCGTCGAGCCGATCGCGGTTCCTCCGACGAATGGCTGCTCGATGATCACCCACTGAGCGTTTTGGACGCCGGCGTTGTTGCAGAACTTCATGATTAGCCGGATCTGCGAGTTCGTCGTTGAGTTGGAGGAGCTCGTGCTCACCGAGGAACTGCCATACGTGAACTTGTAGGCCACGGACGCCGATGATGAGACCGAGTGGTACAGGTAGACATCTGCCTGGACGCACTTGCCCGCCGGAATTGCCGGCATCGCCACGGTCCACACCGTTTGGTCGGACGCGTTGCCAATCTGCTCGGCGATCGGCCCGGTCTGGTAAATAAGCGAGCTCTGCGTGACCGGCAGCGGCGTCCACGCTCCAGTTCCTCCGTCCGGGTAGGAGCCCGCGGCCGGGGTTCCGGTCGCAATCTGTGTCGTTGCCGCCGTTCCGCTTATATCGGTGAAGGCCGGCTGCGCTTTCGAGATCACGCCGGTTGCCGATACCGCGGTGAGGTAGTTGTGCGACGCGCCAGTGTCGGGTACGACGGCCGTGGAATTCGCGTCAGGAACATACAGCGTGCGCGCCGCGGTGAAGCTCGGAAGGTTGAAGTGGAAGTTGTTGGTCGCCGCACCCCCAAAGTAAGCGTTACCAAAAGGCAGCGCAGCAGTCCCCACGCTGCCGCCACCCGCCGCCGATGGAGCGACGGTGCCGCCGAGCAGCAGGTTGCATCCGATGTTCCTTGCCGGCGTGCTGTTGTCGTACCACTCGAAACAAACATTCACCGCTGCGGATGGCCGGCTCCAGTTCGTGGAAGGGTTTTCGTCTTGGAACCACATCCGTGCGCTCGATGTTGAACGAATGAAACTCGTATAGCTCGTGCTTGAGTGGTGAATTCCACGTTGTACGCTGGCCCCGCCCGTAACGCCGCCGACCGCGCCAATCCACTCGTCGGCGATGTTCGGGCCAACCGTGGTGTAGAAGCGCAGGCCGTCGAGCGTGATGCCCTGCAGAAGGCTGGCGCCGTCAACATAGAGCTGAGACCAGGCCGTGGAGATCGACCCTGCCGGCGATGCGCTCCCGGTACTGCAGCCGATTGAGATTGTGAAATGGGTGTTATCAGGAACCGACGCGACCAGCGCATTCACATTGTAGTCACTGGGGCCGGTGGATCCGGTGATCGCAACCGGGTCTCCGACAGACATCGTGTGAGAGGTGGAGGTCTGCCCGGTGAGAACACTGGAGGCGCACGCCAGTGAGGTTAGGGACCAGCTGGTTTGCGTGCGGCTGCTTTGGTTTCCCTCAAGACGGACGCCGTCGATTTTTCCAGACTGGACGCTGGTGTTAGCGTCGCCGGCCAGCTTAATGCCCTCCTGCGCGTTGTACTCGACATCGCCGCCGCGGATATTGAAGTCCTGCAGCTGCGTCGCGTATATGCCGATCTGGTTAGAGCTGGCACGGTCACCGTTCATGTCGATGTTCGTGTTGATCTGGTTGGTGCCGACGCCGTCGAACCAGTAGCCGTACTTGTTATGGCTCGACCAGATGGAATTGAGCTGCATGATTTCGCACGCGACGCAATGTATGCCCGCGCCATTCGGGAAGTTCGTAACCAGCACATTTTGGAACACGCCATTCGCTGACTTCACCGATGCAGTCGTATTGCCGGCAAGAATCGCGTCCGCGCCGGCGATCGCGCCGCCCGTCGTCGTGATCGTTCCACTGCAACTCGAAGCCGCGCCGCTCGCGGGGAGGCTAAGGTTCCATGAGCTTGGCACGCCTGTATAGCTCTGTCCGAAGGTAAGGATCGTCAGGTTGCCGCTTATCACGCCGCTCGCCACGGCCACCGTGGCCGTTCCGCCGCTGCCGCCTCCGCCTGTCGTTGTCGCGAGGCATTTTCCTGTGCCGGTCGCGGTTCCTCCGGACGAGTAGGCAAACGTATCGCGGATGCCACTACTCGATCCGGTTCCGTCAATCGCGATGTCTCTGACGAAGAACTTGTTGGTGGTCACACCGACTGAGGCCGGGTTAATACCGAGCGCGTGGCCTCCTCCGGTGTAGTGCAACACCGCGCCGGTTCCCGGCGTGCCATCACCAAACGGAACCACGCCGGCGAAACCGAAGCTGCTCCCCATGTCGCATCCGCTGGTGCGGTAGTGACCAGGACCGAAAAGAAGTGTGCGGCCAGTGTTATCGCAAAGGGAGTCAAAACCGATGAACGGAAAGAGCAAACTTCCAGTGCCGCTGGTGGACGCCATGTAAACACTCGATCCGCCGTTGATGACGGAGGCGTTCACCGCTCCCGTGATCGTCGCTGCTCCTGCTACGTTAATACCGCTGCCGTCACCGGTAAGGCTCGCAATGTTTCCGGCTCCAGGCGGCCCGATGATTGACGTGCACGATCCCGGCCACGCGCCCGACGCCTTGGGGCCGTAGAGACACGACGCCGTTGTGTTCAGGAAGAAGTCGTTGTCGTTGCCATCACCCGACGATGGCGCCGCGGTGCCATGCAGCAGCATGTGGCCCGCAAGATATGGGGAGACGACCGTGACTGCGACCGGCGTCAGCGTGCTCAGGTCCTGGGTCGAGGGCGAGGTCGCAATGTGATATACCGCGCTCCAGAGAGTGGCCTGGTCCTTGGTGATCGAGACCTGGTAATTCGAGTTGCCGAGCGTGTCGCAGGTAATCGTTGGGTTCGGCCAGATCAGCGTCGTGAAGTTTCCGCTGCCATCCGGTGCGATCGACTTCGAAGAATCGCCGATGATCGCAACGCCCGAGACGCGCGGCAAGTTGGGCGCGCACTGGATGAGATCGACCTTCACCCGGATACGGCTGCTCGGTACTTCGCCGGTCATCTGCTGGATGTTGCCGTTGAGCGTGATCTTCGATTGCGCCATCAGTGCGACGGCCGAGAACAGCAGGAATGAGAGGGCGAATATGCGACGCAGCATGCGCTGAATGTGCAGCACGCGCAGTGTTTATTGCGTCCAGTTTGTCCGGATTGTCGTTTTTTATTTCTCGCCAGCGGACGCGGCGCGTTGCTTCTCGATCTGCTGCCACTCGCGCATCTTCTCGTAATCCAAAATCCTGCGCTTGAACTCCTGGCCAAGGTCACTGAGCCCGCGCCACGTTGTACCGTCGCGGCCGTTATGCTTCCAGTCCTCGGCGACGAGCCCGGCGTCGACGAGGCCTTGCATGTTCATCATCAATAACGAGCGAACAGAATGGCCAACGTGTTTCAGCATGTTTGGAACGAGGATCTCACTGTTGCTCCCATAACCATCGAACCTCATCACCACGAGCAGCGTTTGCATCTGTGCGGCGCTGAGCTTATTTACGATCTGCATCAGCTGATGCTCCAGCAGCGCATCTCCATCCGCGTGGCTCAGCGTGTTCGCTGCCATAAATAGGGCACAAAAAGCCTCGAAGCGCGTTGTGTCGGGTTGCCCATCAACGAAGTTGAAGAATTCATACCAGGAGCGAACTCCAGCCGCTGTTTCCGAGTGGTTCTCGGGGATCTTGCCCGAGTCGATCATCTCCTGCACGCGGTCCATGATCGAGTTCAGGAAGGAGTCGGCGATCCCGCCCTGAAACACGCGATAGGTTTGCAGCGCGATCCCCTTCGCCCCATCCTTCAATAGGGTGGCACCGATTGCAGCTCTCTCTTCCGCGTTCATCGTCCGGAGCGAACGAACAATTTGTGGTACAGAGGTAAACCTCGTCGCCTTGACTATCTCTCCGCCCATCAAGCTCCTCCTTCGGACTGTGCCTTCACGCGGATCGGCAGCACGTTCTTCACCTCGCGCGGCTTCGACTCCCGCGCCGCGAGCGCCGTCAGCAGGTTGTAGAGGAACCAGCCGCAGTCATCAAAGGCGGCGCAGCGTAGGATCTTCGGCTTACCAGTGGCTGAGATACCGACGCCGTCGCTGAACGGTTCGAAGCGAAGCGCCTTTTTGTGCTCGATCGCAAAGCTCTTCGACGTGCCTCCGAAGTAAAGCCTCTTCGTGGTGATGAGAATGTCACCGTAATCAATTTCCTTCAATACCTGCACTGAAACCGACTGCGATTGGCCGCGCCCCATGTGGTAGTAAATGCCATGCCCGATCGGAAGCGATAGGCCGCCATAGACTGAATTCGAGACGCGCTGCGCGCGCTCTTCCAGCAGGTAGATGTTGGCCATCCCGAAGACGGCGACCTCGTCATCCTTGGTGTTGAAGTTCACCGGGCCGCGATATGGGTCGATCTGATCGTGATATACGGTCCACAATAGAAAGCTGAGGATCGCCGCGCGGCCGCCCGCCGTTGACTGCACCGCATCCGCGCTCATCTTGGATTCGTTGTAAAAGTGTTCAAGCGCCGAATATTGATCCGGGGAGAGCGGCGATTCCATTGCGATCACGCGAACGACTCGGTTCCACACTTCGGTGAAAAGCTGCCATTTCTCAGTTGACGTCAAACGCCCCTTCTCAGCGATCTCGTCAAGCCCGGAACCAGCTTCGGCTATCGTCTTGCCGGAGGTCAGCGCCGTTTCGATCGAGAGCGGGAAATTCCTCATCGCCTCGCTATGATCGAGCGCGCACTCCTCGTGTTCGTGCTTGAAGAGGCCAGCCTTCTTCCCGCAAAACCTGCAGCTTGCCATCACTCCCCCCTCGCGGTGGCTCTAGAACGAACTCTTGAGCTTCTCCTTCTGGGCGTTTTTCTTATCCTCCAGAAACTTCCAATATGCTGCGGTGCTCACTGTGACGTATCCCTCGTCAACCTGGGACCCGATCGATTCGAAGTCGATCACAACGTTAGCCCCAAACCATTCATTTGAAATTTTCGTGTAGGCGACGTTCATCCGCGTTCGAACTTCCTCTTGCTTTGTGGAGTGAGGTTTCCCGAATTTTCCCTCCAGGGCCTCTTCCATCGTGGCCGCGTTATTCTCGGGAAAATGCGCTGTGATGCTCGCCACCTTGCCATCAACCTCATGGACATACACGTCAAAGAAGTTGTCGACGTGATTCACCTTGAAAAAATCCGCGACCGGTTCGTAGCAGATTTCGCGCGTCTTGTAGGCTGCATAAAACTTGTGGTTGCCAATGTAGTCCGTCGGGCATTCGCTAACAGCTGCGGATAGGGGCTCTCCGAATTTGATACCGAGAAAGCTCGAAGGCTCCTGTGCCCACCCTGCATGCGCTTTTAACGAGTCTAGTGCCGCGTGAGCCGCTGGATCGGGACCTTGTTGGCAGAGCAGCGTTCCCATCAGCGCTAGGCAAAAAAATCCTAAGAGAACGGACTTCATTTTTACCCTCCTCATTTTCTCGCCGGCGGCGGTTGGCCGATCCAGAACAGGACCCTCCCGATAATGCGCCAGCCCTCTTCTTTAGGGTCGAGCACAATCGGATTATGGCGCGGGCTTGTGTGCTGTGGCACGAGAAGAAACCGAGCCCGACCCGCCTGGCGAAGCCACTTGATCGTGCATCCCGATTCAGGATCGCTGACAGCAACCATGCTCTCTACGAGCTTTCGAGGATCTCGTTCTGAGGTGTCGACTGCGACGATGTATCCGTCGTCAACGATCGGTGCCATCGAATCGCCACGAACGCGCATGCACCTGGTTGATGTGGGGTGCGGCACCATCTCGCGTGGGAACAAGAGGTATTTTTGGATGTCCTTCTCGTTTATCAGACGCGGCTGGCCTGCCGCCGCCTTATCCGTCAACAGTGGGATCGCGACGCCCTCCACCGGGCCGTCTCCGTTCTCTCTCACGTAGGTCGTCTCCCGCCCGGACAGGTCATCACGGAAATCGCGCGCAAGCCTTTTGACGGCTTCCGGATCGAGCCCGGCCCTTTCATAGAGCTCGTTTGCGAGAGGAGTGTCGAAACCGAGAAAGTACATCGACGTCCAAGCCCCTCGCGAGGGGCCGCGAGTGGATGCACCCTTTTGTTCCCATCGGGATACGGACGCCTGGGTCACTCCCAACGCATCGGCGAACTGCGATTGGTTCATCTTTAAATAAGCGCGAAGCCGCAAGACGACATCGGCATAGTGCCCCATTTGAGACTTTTCCTGTGCAGGCACAAAGAATCCCCTTGACTTCCATTTATGACACTCGTATATACGAGTGTCATGCAACGTCAGAGAGTGACACGCCAACATAGCACGCTTCATCCCAGCCTCGTAAGGGCGAAGCTGTACAAGGGGATTTATGCGCGCGTCGCTCGGGGCCTCGGTGTTTCCACGTCCGTCGTGCGCCGGGTTGGGCAGGGCATTAATAAGTCGGAGCGCATAACTCTGGCCCTGATGTCCGAGTGCCGGAAGATCGAGCTTGCGATCGAGAAGATCAGCCGGGAGCGCGCTGCATGAATTCATCACGCGGCGAGTCTCTCCCGGAGAGCACTCATCTTTCTACGGAAAATCGACACAAAGTTTTTTCAGTAGACCATCAGCCAAGCCTATTCATGGCCGAACGGCCAGTGCCAGGCAGTATGGACGACGCTTCGCTGGTGCGGGGCATCCTCGTGGATGCGATCCGGAAATGCGGCAAAAGCCGTCCGCAGATTGCCGATGAACTCACGGAACTGGTTGGACGGAAGATCACCGAACGCCAACTCAACGGGTTCACTGCCGAATCGCGCGAAGACTTCCGCTGGCCTTCAGAACTAGACCGCGCTTTCTGTTTCGTGACCGGCGATGACCGCCTGCTTCGCACCCGCGCTGAATTGGCGGGCTTCCGCGTTATCACCGTCGCTGAGTACGACCTCCTTGAACTCGGGCGCCAATACCTGATTCGTAAACGCGCGGACGCAGTTGTCTCCCGCCTTGAAGGTGCGTTGTCAGGGAGGGCACTGTGAGCGATGCCCGCGTTTTTTTCCCTGCCGGACGCTTAACACTTTCTAAGGGAGGCACGCGATGAGCGACCTCTGGCTGATCGAAGCTGATGTGCTCGCCGCCATCTCGTTCAGTGAACGCCATCTCCGCCGTCTCGCCCGCGAAGGCAAGGTCATCAGCCGCGCGTCCGCTACTAAAGCCGCCAATGGCCGCTTCGTTCGCGAGTACTGCATCGAGAGTTTTCCCACCGATCTTCGCGAGAGGCTGCTCGCCGTGCGAGGTGCGATCACTCTCCTCCCACAGAACAGCGCAACCGCCGCTGAGCAGCCCCTCCTGAAGATCGCCTGCGTTGACGAGGAAGAAGAAGCCCAGGCCGCGCGGCGCGAAGCTGCCTGCCTCGCCATCGCCAACTTCGAACAGCACAAGGCGCAATGGGCTACCGTGCGCCTAGCGGATGGCGAGCCTGTCACTTCCATAAGCCGCCTGGTCGAGCATCTCGCGGCGAAGTATTCATCCAGCCCCGCGACAATCTGGCGCTGGCACAGCCGCTTCAAGAAGGGCGAACGACTCGCCGACCGGACCCGCGAAGACAAAGGACGCTCGCGCTGGTTTGCTCGGCACGGCGACGCCGCAGCAGCCGCTGCCTATATCGGGTTGAAGTGGGGCGCGCGTGAAGCGCATCGCTCGCTGCTCTCTCACCATGAGCTCCTCGGCATCGCGAAAGAGGAGATGCCGTCTTACGAGACGGTGCGCTCGTTCCTGAATTCCGCGCCGCCGGCGATGAGCATTCTGGTGCGCGATGGCGAGCGCCGCTACCGCGACCTGATCTCGCCCTACGTCCGTCGCGGCTACAACGAATACGCAAATCAAATCTGGGTCAGCGATCACATGATCCACGATCTCTTCGCGCAGAACGATGTCTTTGACGATATCCCGCGCGGCCAGCGTATTCGCATGCGCCTTACCGCGCTGCTCGATTTCCGCGCCCGCTACGTCGTTGGTTACAGCTTCGCCGAAGAAGGCAGCTCAATCTCCATCACAACCTGCCTACGCCAGGCGATCGCCAGCTATGGCGCATGCGAAGAGTTCTATTGCGACAACGGCAAGGACTACAAATCCGTTGCCAAGGCCGCGCTGCCCGCGTATCTGCGCGATTCCGGTAAGGCCCCACAGGACTGGTGGCAGCAGGAGCTCGACACGCAGGCCGGCGTGCTTGCGCGCTGCGGGATCTCGATCCGCCATTGCATCGTGCGGCATCCGCAGTCGAAACACGTTGAACGCTTCTTCCGCACCGTGCACAAACAGTTCGACGCGCTCTTCCCAACTTATAGCGGCTCGAATCCAGATCGCCGTCCTGAGTTCACATCGAAGGCCATCGCCGAGCACAGCCGTCTGGAGCGTGAGAGCGCGCGACTGATCCAGATGGGCAAAGGCATCAACGGTCTGCACCAATCGCTCTTGCCGCCAGCAACGCTGGTGATGAAGCTCTTCCGCGCCTGGCTTGACGAGTACCACAACACGCCGCATGGCGGTCAGGGTATGGACGGTCGCACACCGGCGCAGGTCTTCGAGCAGGAGCGCAACCCGTTGCAACGCCCCGCGCCGGCCGACAACGTTCTGGCCCTCATGTTGTGTTCGCGGGAGCAGCGCATGGTGCGCGAGTGCTCGGTCACCGTGGGCAAACGGCGCTTCATCGGCGCGGATTTCACCGCGGTGAAGCGACTGCACGACGTGAGCAACTGCGAAGTGATGGTGGCCTACGACCCGCTCGATCTCGATCGCGTGGCGGTCCTCGATCTCGACGGCAACCTCATTTGCTGGGCCAAGCCCGAAGAGTTCCTCCCCCAGAACACCACCCAGGCGGCGAACGCGATTGCGGAAAGCATGCAGCAGCGCCGCCGCCTGGAGCGCAACACACGCGATGCCTACGTGGCCATGCGCGATGCCGCCCGCGCCTCCGGTGTCGTCACCGGCGTGGAGCGGTTGGTGAACAAGGTGCTCGCGCTGCCACCCGCCAGCGAGGTGCCGGCAGTGCAACGCAGTTCAATGGCGCGCGCGGCCAAGGCAGCAGCAGCGGCCGCACCCAAGGTGAGCCAGAAGTATGTAGGCGACGTAGCCGAAGAGATCGCCGGATTGATGGAGGGGGACTGATCGATGGCACTCAGTATGAAAGATCGCGAACTTTTGCTGGCAACTTCTTTGCCCGCCGCGAACGCCGTACGCGAGCAGCTGAACGAGTATCTGGCACGCACCGGCCTCGCTTATTCCGATTTCGCCAGGCGAATCAACTACTCGTCGGTGACCCTCCGCTTCTTCATCAAGGGACGCTACGCCAACATCGCCTCCAACGATGCCCCTCTTCGCAAGGCCATTACCGAATTCATTGCTGCGCACCCAATCGAACCCGTTACGCAGGCAGGCGACAAGCTCTATGAGACGGAGAACGTGCAGCTGCTGCGCCAGTACTTCTACGAGGCGCTCGACGACTGCCGCATGATCTACGTCCACGGCGCGCCGGGATCGCAGAAGACGTTCGTGCTCGAACACCTGACCGCGGAACTCAACTGTGCCGAAGTATCGAAGAACGGTCACGGCCGCCGCGCCTATTACGTATATTGCCCACAGTCGGTGAAGACCTCGCAGAAGATCATGCGCGAGATCGCCGAGGCCTGCGGTGTCGATACCACCGGCGACGCGCAGCGCATCCTGAAGCGGCTGCGCTTCGAGTTTCGCACCCGCAAGGTGATCTTCATCCTCGACGAGGCACAGCACCTCAACTACGAGTGCCTCGAAACCATCCGCGGGCTCTTCGATCGCATGCCGCACTGCGCGATCCTGCTCGCCGGTTCGCACCAGCTCGAAACCACTTTTATGCGCGATGCCGCGCGGCTCGAACAGTGGAACTCGCGGCTGCACTTCGGCAAGGCTCTGCCGGGAATCTCCGACGACGAGGCCGACACGATCATCCGCCAGGAACTCGGCGAGAAGGTGACGTCGCCGATCGTTCGCAAGCTCATCACCGAATCCAAGGCCCTCGATGTTCGCCGCTCCGGTGAACACAACTACATCTCAGCCCGGCGTCTGTTCTGGTCCATCCGCGACATCAAGCGCGCGATAGAGAAACGCCAGGCCAAGAAAGAAGCCTCCGCATGACCACTTCGTGGCGTTCTCGACTCGCTTCGCGAGTGAACACCTTCTGTACCGCGGCGCTGTGGTTTGTCGCCGGGTATTTCGTAGGCATCGTCATCTCGGCGATCGCCACAGGCCGCATTCCGGGGGTGCCGCGATGACCCACTGGCTTCCTGACTTTGACGATCAGCTCGGGATTGAGACGGTGCGCACCGCCGGGCTGTTCATTTCCGAGGACGGCGAACGGGTGCGGATCGAATGTTCCGAATGTGCGCGCTATCGCCGCGTGTTGCGGCGGCTCTTGAAGAAGAACCGTTACCAGGCGACAGCGATTGCGGTCCTCGCGGCGCTAGTTGCTTTGGGCGGGTTCCATTGGCTCGCGGAGGTGGTCCAGTGAAGAAGCCCGAACCCTTTTACTGCGATGTCTGCGGCATCGAGTTGGCGAAGAGTGATAACCGCAAACTGATTGCCATCGCCCACGATGCTGACAGCGATCAGGATAAGTTCACCTGCCAGCCCTGGGACGACGACCATGCCGAGGCCGACTTCAACAAGCACATCTGCGGCGATCGCTGCTCGATCGTGATGTTGGGCTGGTTCCTCGACACCGGAAAGATCGAGAAGCCGAAGACGCCGCGTAACAAGCCGGTGAATGTTGTCGAGGTGATCGCATGAGCGCCGCGATGCCTGTCGTCCCCACCACCGACTTCAATCTCGCTGACCAGGTCGAGCAGTACATCGATGCGATGGACCTCATCCACGCGATCTCCAGTTTTCACCCGGAGTCGGTGGGGTTGATCGCCGAGCTGGAGGAAGGCAAGGCCGAGATCCGCGCGCGCATCCATCGCCACGTTGCCGCCTTCGGAGAAGTGGATATCGCCCGCATTTTTTCACGCTCTCTTGTTGCCGGCCGCTGGCGTGTGTTCGTCCGCCTTGATGAACCCGGCGACGCGATCTACATGGTTCAGATTTCCAGAAAGTAAGGAGCACGCATGTCCGCCGCAGCCCATCAGCCCGAAACCATCAGCACCCTGCGTATCGACGCGATTTGCCAGGCCTACGTTGAGGCGCAGGCCGTAGCCGACAAAGCCCAGGCTTTCGCCGACGATGCCAAGGCCGTTCTCCTGAACATCGTCGAGCAACACGGCTTCGTGCCGAAGAATGCCGAGCAATCGCGGCGACTCGAAGGCAAGGAATACGTCGCCACCATCACCTCCGGCCGCACGATCTCGATTGATGAGGACCATGTGACGCAGCTGCAGCTGCTCCTGTCGAAAGCAGGCAAGCCGCGGCTCTTCAATGACCTCTTTAGTCGCACGACGAAGCACACGCTGAAGAAGAACGCGGCCGAACTCATCCGCGCCGCGAAGATCTCCGGCTGGCGTGGTGGGCGCGCACTGGAGTTGTTCGCCATGTGCTTCCGCGTCGCGTCGAAAACACCTTCGCTCAACGTAGACACCGTCGCCTCGATCGCCGCGCGCGAAGCGAAGTCAGCCGCCAAGGCCGCAAAGAAGTCGCCGAAGAAGGCGAAGGGCTAGGAGCGAACGATGGCTGCCTGCAGGAAGTGCCGCGAGAACGGTTGTTTCAAGTGCGAAGCGCAGGAAGGCATCGACCTCTGTCCGCTCTGCGAAGACGGGGTGTTTTGCCCGGAGCAGAAGCGCGTCGCAAAGCTGGCGGCCGAGAAACCCGCGGTGCGGCGCGATGTGTATCAACCCGGATCGACCCGCATCGAGTTGGATCAACCCGTATCAGCTCGCACGCGCCGCATTCGTGAGCGCCAGGCGGAGCCCATCGCGGAAGACGCGCCCATCGAGTTCTCGATGTGCAGCGGCGATGCGAACAAGTTCATCGAGCAGGGCGGCGCAAAACTCGTTCACGCCGTCGTGAAGTTGGTGAAGGAAAGAAGAGAGAAGCAAATCATGTCTGACCTCGTTTGCAAATTCGATGGTTGCACCAAGGGCCTCACCTCGCGCAACCGAACCGGCTTTTGTTCCAAGCACTGGTACTACAGCACGCTTCCCAGCGCGAACGCTACGCCCCCCCGCAAATCGCCTGCCAAACACGCGGCGAAGAACGGCAACGGCCATGCCGAGCCTCCAAAGGACGAACGTCCACTCACCAACGTCGCGACGTTCTGCCTCACCGAAGCGCAGATGGACCGCCTCTTCCTCGGCTCTACGTTCGAGGCCAAGGTGTTCGCGCTGCAAACCATCATCGAGCAGGAACAGCAAGCGTAGGAGCCTGATCCGTGGCGAAGCCGCAGCAGGGATGCGCATTGAAGACGGTGTACAGCACGAAGGCGAAGGCCGAGCGCATCGCCAAGCGGATTCGGCGACGCAAGGCCGATGAAATCGTGGTCGCCTATCACTGCAAACCATGCCATGGGTGGCATGTGGGCGGCGACCACCTGAAGGGGAAGTGAGAGATGGAACAACCGATCGACATCGATCTGGAACGCGCAAACGTGGCGTACGCGGACCTCGCTGGAACCGTATGCCGCTGCTGTGGCCTTCCGAAGCAGCCGAAGTTCAGCTTCAACGGCTTCTGCTACCACTCGCTGCCCGCGCGCATGAAGCGCAGCCTCTGGGACCGCGAACACTATGTGGAGAACTACTTTGCGGCGCTCGCCTGGTTGCGGATTCGCTTTAAGCGCCAAAACGTCGAGCCTCTTGAGCAACAGCAGGACATCGATCGCGCTGGCGAGGTGAACCGTGACTGACCAGCCCACGATGTTTCCTGATCACGCGGCCGAGGCCGAGCGCCGCATCCATGAAGTGCTCACTGGCAATAAGCCGTGGCCTCTGCCAAACGAAGCGCGCGCCGTGCTGCGAATCCTGCGCGACCACAAGGGCGCACGCAACGCGATCTCAATCGCCGCACTCACCGAAAAGACCGGGCTCGACGCACGCGAAGTGAAGGAGCAGGTGCGCAGCCTGGTTGTCGATTTCAAGTTGAAGATATGCGGCTCGCGTGTTCAGCCCTATGGCTATTACGTGGCGACGTCGTCGGAAGAGATCGAGGCCGGCATTCGCCCGCTATATGGCGAGGGGGTGTCGTTGTTTCGCCGCGTTCGCGCTCTCGGCGGCGACCAGGCTGTGAAGGAAATGGAAGGCCAGATCCGCGCGGCGCTCGATCAGGAGGCCGTCAATGGCTGAGCGGGCGAATCTGCAGCAGCTTCAACCCGGCGTCGTTGATGTCTACGAACACCGAGCCTTGGCCCCACGATCTCATCGCGAACTCGTAGTCGGCGATCGCGCGGTCGTTTGCGCCGATGTAGCGGAGCAGCCGCAGCAACGTTGCCGAACTTTGGACGTCGAGAAACGGTCCGATGCGCGTGCGGCAGTCCTCGGCCATCGTGTGAATCGTGAGGGTTTTGCGGCTCACGAAATTGAGCAAAACGCGCATCGCGAAAGCCTACCACCAGCCGGGGGACATCGATGGTAGGAACTCTGGACGCCGTGCCACACGACGGAACAACGATCGACGACTTAATGAAACTGGTCGAGCGCGTGGAAGCCGACGCCGCGACACGCGAGATGCTCGACGACTACGAGGCACTCTCCGATCGCTATCCGCAGTTCGACACCATCGAAACGTTCCGCCCGGAGGAGAGCGCCCATGCCTGAGATCGCGGAATTCAGAGAAGTGCAAGAGCGCGTCCATCGTGCGCTGGAGCGAGTTGTAGCTCAGTGGTTCGATTCACCAGCCCACGTCATCGGCCATGATGCCGTGGTCGAGTGCCGGCGCGCTCTGCGCCGCGCCGAAAAGATGGGTCTGGTAATCGGCCAGCGCGAATATTCGTTGGCATTGGTGACGCTGGAACTGTTGTGCCGGGAACTGGCGCAAGCAAAGGACAGCGAGCGATTCCGCCACATGATGAGAGTGACCAACTCAGTCTTAATTTTTTTAGGGAGAAGAGATGCCTGAAGTCCACAAGTTCGAAACCTGCCCGCGCTGCGGCTGGTCCATCTTCAGCATCCTGGCGAATAAGCTGCGCCGCTGCTGTGCTTGTGTGCATGAGTGGCCCGCGCCCGAGCCGCTGGTGATGCCCGATCGCACGCCGAAAGCATCAGCCATCGCCACCGTGGGCGGCGGCGTTCTCGGCTTCGTGCCACTGGAGAAGAAGTAGATGCAACTGCCCGCCGAAGCGTATCGCTACCGGATGCAGGTGAGCACGGTGAAATCGACGCTCGTCGATCTCCACCTGATCGACCCTGCGACCGGACTGAGCGTGCTGCTGGTGGCGGAGCAGGTCCAGCGCGTGACCGCGCACGAGATGATGCGTTACCTCGACGGCGACCATGTGATCTACACCGCGCTCGATCCCGAAAAGAAGGTGTTTGCCGTATGAATCTCGAACTCCTTAAACCCCACAAGATGCCTCCTCAACCGGCGCTGACCTCGTCCGACCTGGCCGCCATGCGCGTGATGCTCAGCGAAATGCGGACGCAGATCGACCGCCTTCACGAGATCAGCGAAGAATTCATTCGCATGCGCCGGCACAACCGCGGCAGCCAGTATGAAGAGCGCGAGATGAAGCCGCGTATCAATCGGGCTGGGCGGGTGATTACGCTCTCGGCAATCGCCGAAGAAGTGGCAAAGGAGTTCGAGGTCCCGCTGGAATACTTCTCAACGCCGCGCAAATTCTCGCGGATGGCGCTAGTGCGCCAGGTGATGTGGCTGCTGGCGTCGCACCTTACTCCTTATTCGTTGAGCGAGATCGCGCGCAAGAGCGACGTCCACCACACCACGCTCTGCTACGGCGTGCGGCGCATCAAGGAACGCCTTGTCACCGACCCTCAGCTCGCGCGTACCGTGCGCACCATAAAGGCTCGGCTCGAAGGCGACGTGTCGACGGCGCCTGCAGGGCGTATCCGCTTCTCTGATGTTGTGCGCGAAGTAGCACTCGATTATGGATGCACGGAAGCGGACGTAATGCAGCCTGGCAACGCGCAGCCCGGCGCGAAAATGCGCGCGATCGTCACCTACATCGCGCATCGGCTCGGGATCGGATCATTCCCAGACATCGCCCTCTACCTGGTGCGCTCCACCGGTACCGCGAAAACATCTGTCACCCGCTTGGAGAAATCGATGGCGGAATCGGCTGAACTGCGCGAGCGCGTCGAGGCGATCGAGCGCCGCTTGTTCGCGCGGATGCAGGAGGCAGGCGACGAATGATGCTAATCGCCGAGCCCTACATTCTTGAAGATCAAATCGCGAGTGGCTGGCTCGTCGAGCAACCGAAGCCGTGGCTGATCGAGATCACCGAGCCTTTGACATCGAAGGTTCCGAATCCGAACCTCGCGATCGCCTACTGCTGCTACATCAATACGGTCATCTTCTATGTGCGGCCGTACCAGGTGAGGACGTGGCATCACTTCTGGCGGTGCGGTGCGAGTCTGCGAGCTGAGAAACCGGGAAGCACCTTCGACGAATGGGGCCGCGTGGATAGCGCATTGCGATGGGATCAGATCGTGACATGGAAGGGCGAAGAGTTTGAGTGCGGCGGTGGTCAAGTGTTCTGGGCCCACAAACGCTGGTGGATGAAGCGGTGGGCACGCCGGCGGAAGAACGATAACTAACACGGGCGTAGACCCGGAACGATCAGAGGCGAGGGGCAATGCCGAGGCAGTGTGCGAGGGCTGGTTGTAACGAGATTTTGCGCGACAAGAATGGCGATTATGACTACACGCGGATGTTCCACTCCCCGGAATGCGGACAGCAGGACCGCAAGGAGAAGCTCGCGCAGAAGCGCGCCAAGCGCCTGCGAAAAGGCGCCGTTAAAGAGGCCAGGAAGGCCGCGCGCGAGCTTCCCCCTCCAACGTGGATCACTATCCGCGGCAAGCGCGTGGGTTTGGCAACGCCAAAGACCGCGCTGCAGCTCGCTAAGTTGTTTCCTGAAATTCTCAACCAGCTCGGCACCGAGCCGGTGAAGGCAAAGAAGCGGAGGAAGCGATGAAGAAGACTCTCAGTTTCATAGTTTGGATCGGGTTGTGTGTTGCGCTCGCGGTTGCATTGCACCGCTTCGACGTCCCAACGCTCCTCTTCTGTGGCATCGCGGCCGTAGTCATCAAGCTGCAGGATATTGAGCAGGCGATCAAAGCCCAGCGCGCCGGTAAACCAGAAGCGTGGAGCGAAATCGAATAGTGGTCAGCAATGCGGATCCCGGTGATGACGATGACATTTACATCTGCTCGTGGTGCGGGGAAGAGCGGCGCAACTGCCCGGCATGCCGTATGCCCGTCCACACTTCTGAGATTCGAGCGGGTGGATGTGTGCTCTGCAAACCCGAGACTCGCGGCTATAGGTTCGAGGTGAAGTTGTCGTGACTGTCGCCATCACAAAAGGTCAGGTTCAGCGCCTGCAGGTGCTCTACTCGCAGTACGAGAGGCACACGCTCGACGCCACACGCGGCACGCGCGAGGAGCGCCTGCAGTGGGCATCGCAGCAGACCGGCCGGCTGATCTCATCCTTTAAAGACCTCACTCTGGACGAGGCGAAGGGCCTCATTGACGCCCTGCAGCGGCTCCTGAACGTGAAGGCTCCATCGAAGCGAACGCGCCGCCGCGAGGATGCGCGCCGCGCCGGGATCGACGGCCGCCGCGATGGCCAGGAATTTAAGAAAGAGCCGCGCCTCGCATCCGCCGAAGACCTCGCCACCATCGAGCGCTTCTACCTGCGCCTCGATTGGACGCGTGATCGCTTCGATGCCTGGCTGTGCTCGCCATCGTCACCACTTGGCAAGCGCAGCAACCCACAAATTCGCACCCTTGCCGACGCGAATAGCGTCCGCTGGGGCTTGAAACGTTTGTTGCAAAAGGCGGGAATTTGGTACGAGGACAGCAAAAAAAGAGGCTGAAGGACGTCGATATTTCGAGTTCCGAGGCGGCTGAAATTTTGGGCTGTTCCGCGAAGACTGTGACGCGCCTGGTGGATGCAGGATCGATCTCCGGATGGCGTATCACCGATCGCGGTTGGAACCGAATCAGCCGTTCGTCTGTGATCGCTTACCGTGACGCCAGGATGGCGCGCGGGCGCGATCGCGAAAGGAGGAGGGCCAGGTGACCATCAACACAAAAAAGAAGCAGGAAGCGCCCTCTGGCGGTGGCACAAATCAACTTAAAATGCAGTTCGTTCACACCGGGTGTATCTCGGCTCCCCGGGCTGCGAAGATCCTCTTCCGGTCCGCCAAAAGTGTCACCCGAATGTGTGAAGCCGGCGAACTGAAGGGCTCCTTCCGTTACGGCGAGCGGGGCTGGTGGTATATCCCCGCCGAGAGCGTCATGGACAAACTCAATGAGCTCCAAACCGAGCCACCGAAATGAGGAAAGTGATGTCCGTTGGATTCGCACCGAAACTGGCGGCGGGTTTGGCGTCTTCCTCTCCCATGTCCGTTGGATCGGAACACCCTCAGAACCGCGCCAATCGCAAGCGCGCCGCGTTCCCGCCGCTGTGCCAAGCGCCTCGGTAGAATCCAACGGACACGATGTCCGTTGGATCGGCGTTCGCCGCGCGAACTATCAACAACTTACAAGCAGAATCCAGCGGACATGCGGCTCGGCACTCTCATTTAATTCCAGTCAGCATGGCGCCGCGGAGCGGGTGAAAACGTCACCTAACCCGCATGAATCCCGCGCGTTCCCGCTGTGTCCCCCAACATCCCACCACTCTCACTCAATTCCTGTACTCACACTCACCTTCGCCGCTGGGCCGCGTCTACTCTGTTATAATCACGGTTTTCCAGCAGGAAAATATTAGGCTTTCCGGCTCTTGGGAGTGCTCTTGAAGCGAGCAGCAATTCTTTTTGCAATTCTCTGTGCAGCGTTCTGGACGTCGTGCGGTGGCGGCAGCAGCAACAACGCGCAAGTCTCTAACCTCAAGGACCGCGCCCTCTTTGACAACGCAGTTACGGGCGGCGTGAACATCCTTAACATTGACAAGACTCCGCCGCAGATCTATCTCACGACGGTCGCTGCGCTCTCCGCGCCGCAGACGATGTACATCGCTCCCGATCGCAGCTTCGTCCTCATCTACGACGACTTAAGCTTCAGCCTCAACTACTTTGCTAGCGCGCAGGAAACCGTCACCAGTTCGCTCCCTCTGAACTATCACACCGATGGCGGCGTTCTGAGTGCAGATGGCAAGCATGCGTACTTTCCAATTCCGCAAAACCCGGAAGCGAATCCGACCCCTCCGGGGGCGGTGTTGACGTTTGATTTGACGACCGGAACCGCCGGTGTACAGATCCCGGTTGCCGGCGCGCGGCGCGTGGCACTGAGCAGCGACAACAACTCACTGCTCGTTTTCGCCGACGACACCGATTCGCTTTGGTACGTGGACCTGAGCGCAACGACGATCAAAGCCAAAGAGATCACCGGGTTTAATCGCCCGTACATGGCTTATTTCGGAAGTGATAACAAAACTGCTTATGTTTTGAATTGCGGTACGGAGTGTTCCGGCGCAGCCGCGCCAAGCGTGCAACCGCTGGCCGTTTCGCCGTCAGCTCAAACGCCGGGAACCGCCATCCCAGTTCCGGGTGCGACCGTTGGATTGTTGAACGGCTCGACGCTCTCGATTGCCGGGAACGATTTGACGAAGCCAGAGGGTAGCCAAGGCGTCTACAGCACCGTCGATGTCTCAGGCGGAACCGTCTCCGGCATCACCGCGATTCCAGACGGTCTGCACACTCTGATGACCGCCTTCAATAGCGCCATCTTTGTCGGCAGCAAGAACTGCAGCACGACCAATTGTCTTGCGGTCATCAACTCGGGCAAAGCGACGATCCCGACGTCCACTGGCAACGTGACAGCAATCACGCCGGCGCCCAAGAAAAACTGGGTCTACGTGATGCAGGGCGGAGAGTTGCTCCAGTTCGATCCCAGCGGCACCTACGGCATGCCCTACGACATCATCGGAGATGGCTGGGACATCAAGTTGCTCGACCAGTAGAGTATTTGAGTTCCACAAAAGGGCGGCTGCGGCCGTCCTTTCGTTTGCCCTGAAAGTCTACGGAGTGAGTGTAAGTTGGTGCTTCGTCGAGGCCTTCACGGCGTCCGCTGAGAACGACCACGCGAACGTTGTCCCTCCGCTGTAGGCCGCCCACTGGTCGTTGAAGTAATCGCTGAAGATGTTTCCCGACTCGCCGTTCACGATGTTCAACGTTGAGTGATCGAGGTCGGAGAAGTCCACCGTCATGCGCTCTGACGCGCCGAAATCCTTCGCGGTCGCCTTGACCGTGTACGCATTACCCGACTGCGCTGTTGGCCCGGTACCGGCACTGCGCTTGATGATCGGCAGCCGTCCCCAGAACGGATGTGAGAACTCTACCGGGAACGCGCGCCCATATTTCCAGAGTCCCAGCGCGTGCGGTGCGTCGTCGCGTTTCACCGTGTCTTCCACCGCGGCGGCGAACAGTTCGTTGTAATTCGCGTATCCCGGCGGCAGCCAGCGGTCGGGTTGATGCGCGAGCACATTCTCGAACCACACCGCGTTCATCATCCAGTCGTAGTCGTGCGGCTCAATGCCTTTACCCTGGATCATCTTCCTCCAGATCCAGCGGCGGGAGTAAGTCTCGATAGTCGGCGCGACGGAATCTTTGTTCACATCGCCGTCCCATCCACGCATCAGGTCCGCGGCTTTTTTCGCGCGGTCGGAAGCCTTTGGGTTCTGGTCGACAGCGTAGACAAGTTTCTCGGCGGTGAACTTGTCGAGTTCTGAATGTGCGTCCATCTGCAGCGCGAGCATGTCGGCGGGCGTCAGCTTCTGCTTCGAACTCAGCACTCTGTAAATGCGTTGGGTGCGGTATGGCTCCGTCCACTCGTTGCTGATGAGATACGGATAGCCATCCGGCGCGATCCTGCCATTTGCAGTGCCGATAATGCCTAACGGCGGATCGAACCCGCTCGGCAGTTTGTCGAACGGGATGTAGCCGGTCCACTCGTGCGCGTCGTCGTTGCCCGCCACCGGGAGCGCGCCGTTGCCACTGGCGCGAATGGGGACTTTGCCAGTGGTGTGGTACCCGATGTGCCCATCCACATCGGCATAAACCACGTTCTGTCCGGGACCGCCGAACTTTGAGAAGCCATCGAGGAACTGCTGCCAGTTGCCGGCGCTGTTCACGTCGAAGAAGGGAAGTCCGATGGCGTTCGGATCTGCAGCGGTCCACTTCACCGCAATCTTGCGCGTCTCGCCAGGCACGAGGTCGGTGACGATCGGCCCGTGGCGTGTGATCACCACGTCTACCACGACTTCGGGTTTGCCCTTCACGCGGATCGTCTCTTTGCGATGCTCAGGCTGCATCCAGCCCTGTGGTGTCTGGTACTCACCATTGGAGTTGAAGGTCTCGACGAAAACGTCCTGTACGTCCGGCCCAACGTTGGTGAATCCCCACGCGATTCGCCGGTTGTGTCCCACGATCACATACGGCATGCCCGGCAGCGTGACGCCTGCGGCATCGTAATCGGCGCAGATGAGGTGCGCCATGTACCAGGTGTTCGGGATCGAGTGCCCGAGGTGCATATCGTTCGAGAGCAGCGGCTTGCCAGTCGCGGTATGCGAGCCACTCACCACCCAATCGTTGGATCCAGGAATCATCGGCTCATATTCAGCCGCGGGATCGTGAGTGCCAGGTTGAATGTGGGTGCCCCACCCTTCTCGCGCAGCAACAGGGTGGGCGGGCGATGAAGTCCGGCTTCTCGATTGCTCTTCGTTCTCGTTCGGATTGCCGTCGCCGTTGTTCTCGATCTCGCCGCTCTCCGATCCCGGAGGATGATCGCGCCAACTGCTGTTCACATAAAGATCGGCGGCAAGTTCTGGCCCAACTTTCGCCGTGACTTTCTCGCGCAGCAGCTTCGTCTCAGCTTCATAGCCATTCAGATACTGATACATCCCCAGTCCGACGAGCATGGAATCTTCCGGCGTCCACGCGCGCGGAAAATACGTCAGCAGGCGGAACTCCAGCGGCAGCGTTTTCTGGTGCTGCGCAATGTACGCATTCACGCCCTTGGCATAGTCCTCGAGATACTGACGGTCGCGCGTGCTCAACACAGCCACGCCGCGCTCGGCCATCACCCGCATGCCAAGAATTCGCTGCTGCTTGTCGTGCTTCACCAACTCCGGCCCGAGAATCGCGGCGAGATCGCCCGAAGCGTAGCGGCGCGTCATATCCATTTGCCACAAGCGGTCCTGCGCGGCCACGAAACCTTGAGCGAAGAACAGGTCGTCGAGGTTCTGCGCCTGGATGGTCGGCACGCCATGCACATCACGCGCAACTGTGACCGGCGCGGACAGCCCCGGCACCGACAGCGAGCCGTCGAGTTGCGGCAGCGCAACCTTGGCAGCGTGGAAGAACCAGGCGTCGGCGATGAGGAACACCACCAACAACAGCGCCAGCAGGGCAATTACGACTTTGAGCGCGATACGGCTCGTAGTGCGGGTAGCGGGAGCGACCTTCGTGGTAGCCATGGGAAAGCTCAATTGTAGTGATCCCGGGTGCTCACTACAAACCCACTGTTGACGCTGTCTTTCAACGTCCGTAAGATGATTCAACTCCCCGGGGCTAATACCTAATCAATGATCGACCAGGTAATCTCGCATTACCGCATCGTCGAAAAAATCGGCGGCGGCGGCATGGGCGTGGTGTACAAGGCGGAGGACACTCGCCTGCACCGCTTCGTTGCCCTCAAATTTCTCCCCGACACCGTCAGCACCGATCCGCAAGCGCTCGCACGTTTCCAGCGTGAAGCCCAGGCTGCGTCCGCGCTCAATCATCCGAACATTTGCACCATTTACGATATCGGCGAGGAGAACGGCAAAGCTTTCATCGCGATGGAGTATCTCGACGGCCAGACGCTGAAGCACCGCGTCGACAACCGTCCGCTGGCGATGGACGAGTTGTTGCCCATCGCGATTGATGTCGCCGACGCGCTCGATGCCGCACATACCGCCGGCATCGTTCATCGCGATATCAAGCCCGCGAACATTTTCGTTACCAAGCGGGGCGCTGCAAAGGTCCTCGACTTCGGGCTCGCAAAAGTTTCCGGCAGGAATCCATCGTCCAGCCAGATCGCTTCGGCGAACACGATGACGATGGCGGCGGAAGACCCGCATCTCACCAGTCCCGGCTCCACGCTCGGCACCGTGGCGTACATGTCACCAGAGCAGGCCCGCGCGAAAGAACTCGATGCTCGGAGTGATCTGTTCTCATTCGGCTCTGTGATCTACGAGATGGCCACAGGCCAACTTCCGTTCCGCGGCGACAGCACGGCCAGTATTTTCGATGCGATCTTGAATCGCCAGCCGACGGCACCGGTGCGGCTGAATCCCGATATCCCTGCGGAACTCGAGCGGATTATCAATAAAGCTCTCGAGAAGGACCGCGACCTACGCTACCAGGTCGCGTCGGAAATGCGCGCGGACCTCAAGCGTTTGCGTCGCGAGATCGAATCTGGCAAGAGTGCGGCGGTGCAAGCAGCGTCCACACCCTCGCAGCCTGCCGCGGCCTCACCGTCGCAAACTGTTTTCGCCGCCCCTTCGTCGTCGGTCGCCGCAGCTTCAGCGCCCTCGGTGCAAGCCCAGTCGTACGCGTCGCAGACCGCGGCAAGCGCGCCGGTGTCCGGGCCGAGCACGGCGGTAATTGAGCCACCAAAGAAGAGCAGCAAGACGCCGCTGTTTATCGGCATTGCGGCCGTTCTTGTTGCCGTGTTGTTCGCGGCAGGATATTTCGGCGGCTTCTTCGGCTCGCATGGGCCTTACACCGAGGCTGTCCTCAAGCCCCAGGCCATTACTTCGAACTCGTCGGAGGACCCCGTCTCGGGAGTTTCCATCTCCCCGGATGGCAAATACCTCCTCTTCGCAGACCTTGAAGGACTGCACCTTCGCCTTTTATCGAGCGGTGAGACGCAGACCCTGCCTACGCCCGAATCGTTTTGCTTCCGTTGAGCGCGCCTCGTGTGGTCCCAGGATGGGACCAAACTCCTGGTGAGCGGTCCGGTGGCGCAGGAACGGCAAGGCGTTTACATGATTTCGGTTATCGGCGCCTCGCTCAAAAAGCTTCGCGACGATGCTTTCCAGGCCTCCCTCTCGCCCGATGGTTCGCAGATCGTCTATCTCGACAGTGTCAAGCGTTCCATCGGAATCATGAACTCTGACGGCAGCCAGGCCCACGACTTCCTGAAACCAGAAGGCGGATACAGATTGTTCGGGCCGACCTGGATCTCCAACGGCAAACGCATTCTCTACGTCAGGCAGCATTCCTCACTCGAGGGCCCAACCGGCGCTCTCGAGAGCCGCGACCTCAATGCCGGAGATCCGCAGGTGTTGCTCAGCGATCTGCGGGTCACGTTTGCGACGTATGAACAGCCCGGACGCATTATCTTTTCCATGAGCGAGGCCCCGCCGCGCCAGTACGAACGCAATCTCTACGAACTCCGCTACAACGTCGATACCGGCAAACCGAAGGGCAAGCCGCAACAGCTTACGAATTGGAACGGATATTCCTTCACCGATTTTCACGCCACCAGCGATGGCAACCACTTCGTTTTTCTCAACGGCAAATTGGAGAGCGCGGTGTATCTCGCGGAACTCGGAAACAACAACACCGAGTTGAAAGCACCGCAGCGGCTCACCCTGAACGCTGCCATCAACTGGTTCGGCTCCTGGTCTCCCGACGGCAAGAACATCGTCTTCACTTCGAACCGCGACGGCAACTACAACATCTACGTCCAGGGGATACAGGAGCGCAGCCCGCGTGCTCTCGCCTCCGGCCCTGAGGAGCAGCTCTCGCCCGTCGTAAGTCCCGATGGTAAGTGGGTGCTATACGTGCAGTGGCCGAAAGTCGTCGCGCCCAAACTCACGGTCACCGGCGGCAAGGTGATGCGGGTCCCGATTGCCGGCGGCGCCCCGGAGTTCGTTATGGATGTGAAGGGAAGCTTCACCCTCGATAGCGACCCGATCACGATCATCACAAGCATTCCCAATATTCGCTGTCCTCTGAACGGCGATTGCCTGGTCGCTGAAAGCGGCGACACTGGGCTGACGTTCTCTGCCTTCGATCCCACCCAGGGCAGGAAAAAGGAATTTGGCAAAGCCCCCGGCGTACCCGACTTCATGGGATGGAATATCTCGCCGGATGGCACGCAGGTCGCAACCACCGAGTTCGATTACAAAGTCGGTAAAGTCCAGATCGTCGCTGCCGGCAGTGCCACGCCTCAGAAGTTCTCCAGCGGCGAATGGGCGCAACTGAACGGCGTAAGCTGGTCGAGTGACGGTAAGAGTCTGTTCCTGCTCAGCTACTCGTCTCGAGGAACGGCAGTGGTACACAGCGATCTAACGGGCCACGCGACTATGCTTTACCGTCCGAGCTGGGATATCTGGGCCGTGCAGCCGTCGCCGGACGGGAAGACGCTGGCTTTTGCGCCGATGATCGACAACTCCAACGCTTGGAGCATGGGCTACTTCCCGTCCAAGTAGCTCCTTGGCGCGAATGGTATGCTTTTACTATTAACGGTCGAACTGCCTTGAGCCCCGTGAGCCAACCACCGAAACGCGTAGACGATCAGCCCAGCATTTCGCGCGAGATGATGCGCGAGGCCGAGGATGTCTTCCATAAACATCTCCGCAAAGTCGGCCTGAAACACACCGAACAGCGGGATGTCATCCTGCGCACCTTCGTGGAGACCCGTGACCACCTCTCGACCGACGAACTCTTCCGCCTGGTGAAGAAAAAAGATGCGGGCATCGGCTTCACCACGGTTTATCGCACCCTGAAGCTGCTCACCGAGTGCGGACTCGCCAGCGAAGTCGCTTTCCATGACGGCGTCGCCCGTTACGAGCACCAGTTCTATCGCCGCAGCCATCACCACATGGTCTGCACCAATTGCGGCAGCTCGGTGGAGTTCTTCTCTCCTGAAATTGAGAAGGTCGAGAAGGACATTGGCAAGAAGCACCACTACCGCACCACGCGGCACAGCTTCCAAGTCTTCGGCATTTGCGAGAACTGCTCGAAAGCGGAAGACAACGGGCGCTAAGTTTTAGGGCCGTCGCCCTATTCCGGAACTTCGTTCCATTACGATTGCAACCTCATCTGCAACATCCTGAGGTGACCCAAATCACAGCCAAGCGACGCTATTTTGCGGACAATATCTGCAAAGGCGGTACTTGATATGAACGTGACAGAGTGGGTCGGAGAGAATCTCGAATACGCACGCGATCTCGTCAGCACAGCGCTGGAAGGCGCTAAGGACGGCCATAGCGCCATTCCCGCAGAAGATCGTCTGCCCAAAGTCCTGGTAAAAACAGCCCCCAGTTCGCTTGGACTGACGGTGCTGGGCGCCGGCATCGGGGTACTGTGTGGCTACCTCGGCAACAAGCGCAAGCTCACCGCGGAGAGCGCATTGTTCGGCGTGCTAGGCGGCGTCACCGGCCTCCTGATTGGCGTGGGTTGGTCCACCCGCCACGAAACCAGGGGCATGGCCTCCGGCGCGATGAAGAACCTCGGCACCGCGCGCGATGCCCACTGGCTGGAGCGCCACCCTATCGATTACGCATAACCTCATCGGTCTGTCATCCTGAGCGGAGCGTGCGCAACACGCGCAGTCGAAGGACCCCTATCGCTACCACTCTGCCGTCCTTCGGATATGTTCCAATGTCCGCATGCAATTGCAGAGCGACGACACTACTCTCTACTACGAGATCCACGGCAGCGGTCCCGATGTAGTCCTGCTCCACCCGTTCCCCGCAAACCACAAATTCTGGCTGCCGATCGTCGATACGCTCGCGTCCCGTTTTCGCCTAACCCTCCCCGATCTTCGCGGCCACGGACAATCGCAACCAGGCAACGGCCCTGCCACCATGCAAAAGCATGCCCACGACGTTCTGAAGATTTGCGAAGACGCTGGCATCCAGCGCGCGGCTTTCGTCGGCTGCTCCATCGGCGGCTACATCAACTTCGAACTATGGCGACAAGCCCGCGAGCGGGTGAAAGCGTTCTGCTTCATTGACACCAAAGCCCCCGCCGATACCGACGAAGCCCGCGCCAATCGCCTGAAGTCTGCCGACGATGTCTTGGCTCGCGGCCCCGAGCCTTTCATCGAAGACATGCTCCCCAAACTTCTCGGTCAAAGCACGCGCAGCAATCGCCCCGACATCGCCAATGCCGCGCGCGCCATGCTGATGGAAACATCCGCTGCCGGGATTGCCGCGAGCCAGCAGGGGATGGCAGCACGCCCCGATTCCACACCCACGCTCACGACCATCAACGTGCCAACCTTGGTCATCTTCGGCGAGGAAGACAGTGTTCCCGTCTCGGAGGGCGAAGCCATTCGCGCTGGCATTCGCGGCGCAGAGATGCGGGTGATCGAGAAGGCAGGGCACTACTCGCCGTTTGAGAAGCCGGAGGAAGTGGGAAGAACCCTGCGCGAGTGGCTGGAGCGCCTCCCGCGCAGTTGAGAACCGCGGCTACTGAACTACGAACCTGCTCAACGTTTTCGCATCGTTGAGCGTGTTCTTCACCTCGATAGGGACGTCGCCCTTCGTCTGCGGTTGGAACTCGAAGTCGTAGGTCTCGCCGGAAGCGATGTGCAGTTTCGCATCGCCGCTCTTTACCAGGCGCGCCGGTAAAGCCGCACCATCCTTCGCGATCGCCCGCCACGTTGCCGGATGTTCAGCGGTTCCGAATTGCAAGTCCGCCATCAACTCCGGCGCCATGTTGATCACGCGCAGCCGATATTTCACGCCCGCCAGCAGCGCTACATCATTCGGCGATTCCGAACCGTTGATCGTGATTCGCTTCGCGTAAAAATCAGCGTCGCGGGTGCCAATCACCAGCAGTCGATCGTGTTCCGGATCGTAGGTTTGTCCGGGGTCGAGAACAATCAGCGCACCGTACACTCCGCCGGAAAGCTGCTCCGGCGTCGCCGCGTGCGTGTGATAGATAAACGTCCCGGCGCGGTTCGGCGTGAATTTTGCGACGAAGCTTTCGCCCGGCGCGATCGCCGGCGTCATCTGGCTGCCTGAGCCACCGCCCATTACGCCGTCGTAGTAGCTCTCGAGTTCAATGCCGTGCCAGTGAATCGTTGTGGGAACTTTCAAATGATTCAGTACCGTGATCTCCACCGCTTCGCCGCGTGTCACGACGATCGGCGGCCCCATCGCTTTTTCTTGGGATGCGACGATTTTCTTGCCTTCACGCACCGAGCAGGAGAATGTCGGTGACTTGCCTTGGTCCGTCGTGGGTTCAACCACGAGATCAACCTTGCGCGCGGCAGCGACCATCGGCGCAGGCTTTTTGTCGGCGCGTGGTTTCACGTTAATGGCCATTACCAGTCCGGCCATGTCGCTCATCATCATGTCGTGGTGTTCGTGTTTCGGCGGCGCAGCGTCGATGTTGTCAATCATTACCGGCACGCGTTCATCATGCGAGATGTGCGCGTGGAAGTGGCAGTGGAAGAGCCATCGTCCTTCGTGCGGCGGCTTCCACTCCATCATCATGGTGCTCGCCCGCACCATATCCTCCGTCACCACAGATTGCCTCTCGCCCGGAGCGTACTTCGCTTCTTTCTCGGCGCTTCCAACGCTTAAAAGATTAAAGAATGCGCCATGCAGATGCATCGGGTGCTCAGAGACGCCCGGATTCAGCACACGCCACCGCACCGCTTCACCCTCGGTGTACTCCAGCGGCTCCGTGAACGGATAAATCTTCCCGTTGATGCTGAGAATCTCGATCGTCGGGTGGAAGACTTCGCCTTTTACGAACATCGTGTTAATCACGAACACGCGGTCCGGCGTGGTGTCGCGTGGGTCGTCCACAATGAATGCGCCATTCAACTGCGCATCATCGCGGAGCGGCGGTAGATCGGGATAGTCGGTGGAAGTGCGCGCGGAATAAAAGTACGTGCCAGGATCACCGGCAGCGAAGGTCACCTCGCGGCTCTCTTCGGGTTTTAACTCGAAACTATCCTTGGCATCGCCGGGACGCGCATGCAGACCATACAGAATCGCTTTCACTTTGAGCGTGTTCTTCACAGTTGCATGAATGGTGGTGCCCGCGGGCACGCGCATCATCGGGCCGGGAACCTGGGCTGGTTTTCCTTCTTCCCCAAACGCCTGCACGAAAAGTTCCGGCCCATCTTCGGCCTCAGGACGCCATAGGCCGCTACGCAGTTCGAGATGAATCGTCAGCACGCCATTTTCGAGCTTTCCTGCCGCGGCGCGGTTTTGGCTTGTGGCAAGGTGCGGGGAATCGTCCGCGAAGCAGAGTGCGGACGAAAGAAAACACAGCGCGGCGAAGCAACGCAGTTTGCGCGAAGCAATCAAGAATCCACCTTTGGGGAAGGGGCCGCGATTATGCCACGCGCCTCTGCGCCGATGCTAGCCAAGATCGTACTTGCGCTGACGCAATCGATCTACCAGCGCCGCTTCTCATCTCCAAAGCGATAGCTGAGCCCGGCCTCGAGCGAGAAGCGCTCAAATCCCGACGGGCTTGCCACGTTGGAGTTCGACCATCCTACGGAAGCAGTTGTCGCCCAATGCCGCCAGAGATCACGGTCAGCGTGCGCACGTACTTGTCCCATCGGCCGCCACGGTTGCGCGTCTTCGTGTTGCGCGCCGATCTCGCCGTACGCCGAGAAATTCCAGTAGTGCCACTTACGGATGTAGAGATTGACCGCCGGCCCAACTTCGAAATAGCGCTTCGGAGAAAACAAGTTGAAGCTGAAGCCCTGGTCGTAGGTCTGGAAAAGCATCGGCAGGCTCACTGTAATTCGAGGGCGGCCCTCCACGCGATACGCCGGAATGAAGCGGTAGCGCATGCGGTTGTTGCCTTCTGTCCAGTGCGTGTAGTCCATTGCTCCGGTGAACGTCCAATCCACGCCAGCAGGAATGTCGGCTCCCGCGCTCACGAAATTCCCAACCAGGTGATGTGCGAGTGCCTGGTAGTTGTCGGAGATGAGAACGCGCGCTGCGGTGATGTCAATCCGCGTGCGGTCTTGCGGGGTGATGACTGCGTTGATCTCGCCGGTATAGGGGTCGAATCCGCCAACGTTGCGGAAGCGCGACGACGTGACCCGGCCATTCATGAACAAGCTTTCGCCGAAGTGATGGTCTACGCTGGCCGTCGTCCAGTCGGCGACCACGCTGCCTTCCGCGTTCTGTACTGTGTCTCCAAACAAGCGTGAGAAGCCTTGAATAAAGTTGATGCCGGTGCTGAACGTCGTCGTTCGGAATCCAGTCTCGTTCGAAATGTACGACGTGCCGTCGCGATCGTGAAAGTTCGACGAATGTTCGTCAATAGTCGGATTATCGCGCCGCTCCAAGTAGTCATGCAGGTCAGTCAACTGGCGGTTCGATGCGTATTGCTTAGGCGTATCAGAGATGTCGTTGAGCGCCCCGGCCGAGTTACCGAGGCGAACGTCGTCGCCCGCGACTGCTATGTAGAGCGCCTCATCGCGAATGCCAGCCTTCAGATCCTGCTGCGCCACGGTCCGCGACTCGCGGTAGCGATCTTCGGCCTGCAGATTCAGCACAAGACCGATCTTCGCCGCGTCTTGTGCCTTGGGATCGTCAAGCAGTTGACGATAGATCTCGCTCGATGCCGAAGGCTTGTCCATCCAACGCAGAACACGCGCCTGGCCAAGCAGCACCTCGGTCTTGTACTTCGCACAGACCTCGCCGATCGTGGCATATTCTTTGAACGACTGCTTCAAGTGGTCCGACCAGGACAGCGCCGTCGCGTAGTCAAGACGCAGTTCGCAGTCGTCGGCGTTGGTGCTGATCGCGCGACGGAACAGCGGCAGCGACTTCTCCGCCATGTCGGACCAAAGCAGTTGACGCGCCAGTCGCGGCGTTACCTGCCGCTCGTTCCCAGCGTCTTTCGCGAGCAGCGACTCATACATCCGGATCGCAGCCGCGCGATCGCCTTTATTGGCGAGCGCATCGGCTGTCGCCAGGTGCGGGGCGTCCTGTGCGAGTCCGCTCGCAACGCAAATCAAAATCGATAAGAAAATTCGAAACTTCATGCAGGACCCCGCCGAATTCGCCACGTCTGTACTCTCGGCGGTTTCTTGAACAACGCCGGAATCGTGTAGAACGAAGTAATCAGTGCCATCAACATCCAATAAATGACCGGATAGAAAACTGCTTCCGGAAACGACCACATAATTCCCGGGTCGTACTGCCGGTCAACCCACGCGCCAATGAATAGCTGCAAAAGACAGGTCGTAGCGATCATCATTCCCCAGAAATTTGGGAACGGCGATACGCCTCGTGGCGCGTAGCCAACTGCCAAGGAAATCAGCCAGTACGAGGTCATCAGCACGAAGACGTACGACCACAGGATCGAGAAGATCGATTCGTAAAAGATGGGCCACATGCGACGCATCTTCCAGTTGGTCGGTACTTCGCGATGGCGCTTGAGCACCTGGACGAGCCCGCGCGCCCAACGCTTTCGCTGCTTCCACAACTCGCGCAAGCTGAGCGGCACCTGCATCCACACCACGGCGCGCGGTTCGTAACGGACATCCCAGAATTTCATCTGCAAACGCCAGGTCAGGTCGATGTCTTCGGTCGCCATGTGCGGTGTGAACCCACCAAGCTCGAGTAAAGCGCTGCGGCGAACCGCGAAAACCGCGCCAGACACGGTCAACACGCGGCCCAATACGCGTTGCGCACGGCGCTGCATTGAGACGATCGAAGAGAATTCCACCGCCTGCAGGTGCTGCAGGATCGAGACCCGGTTGCGTACCCGCGGATTGCCGGTCACGGCTGCCACGCGCGTGCCGGCAAAGTGCGGCACCATGTAATTCAGAAGATCGCGCGACACGATGATGTCGGCGTCAATCACCACAAGAATCTCGCCGCGGCACATCGGCAACGCATCGTTCAAAGCCATGGCCTTGCCTTCGTTCACCTGCTTGTTCAATAGCCTGATGCGCGGATCGTCGAGATATTGGCGAACGACTTCGGCGGTGTTGTCCGGTGAGCAATCGTTCACGAGGATGACTTCGTAGTTCGGATAATCGAGCTTCAGAAGCGCTTCAATGGTGTCGTCGATCGTCTCCGCTTCAGCAAACGCGGGTACGAGAATCGAGACCATCGGGGCAGGGCCCGACATTTCCATTTCGGTATCTTCCTGTCGACGACGGAAGAAAAGCGACAGCGAGATCCACACCCAACTCATCAGGATCGGATAGAGGCCGTAAAACCGCAGCGCATACACGTACACCACGGTGTGGTCTACCGCGCGCAAGGCTTTGAGAAGCGATTCGTAAGCCAGCGGGATCAATCGGCACCCACTTCCATTGCTACCTCTTCTTCCACGCCGACGTACGCTACGTAGAGTTTTGCCGGCCCTTTCACAGATACCGTTACTTCAGCCGCGTCGCGAGCGTCGCGATCCACTAACAGCGGACGGTCGAGATGGTCGGTCGAGAAATTTGGCGACATGTAGCGGGTGGAGAGTCCACGCTTCCCGCGGCTGGCAATGCGCTTGTTGTGGCCAATCCAGGCAGCGGCGCTGGCATGAATGAGGATCACCGACGCCAGGAAGACCAGGCCGAACGACCAGATTTCTACCTTGGGAGTTCGCGGCAATACGCGCGCCCATCCGGCGAAATAAACCAGCCAGCCGCATCCCGCGTAGAAGTGGCGGATATGTCGGCGTCGTCTAACTCTGTGCGGATCGAATCCCAAAGCAGCTTCCTCCCAAACTCACACACATCGGGGCCGGCGCCACGAAACACTCGTGGACGCGCGCCTTGGGACGAAGGCGCCTAATACGAAGAGATTTTTGTCTTGCCGAGAGACCTGGAGAACGCGAGGCTCGTTCAAGCAGGGGATCTGCTGCGGACATCTCCAATGTAGCGGGTATTGTCCGTTAGTACATACCCTAATGCTGGTATATGACTGTACTTTAGTAACCTAAGATGTGATTACTTAATCTCTTGATGTCGTTCCTTTTCAAGGAGATACGAAGACAATACGATGCTCGCTTGGAGTCGCTCAGATGGCTCTATCCTCGGCTTCTGACGACCCACAAGAGCAGAGGCCACCAGCGGCGTCGGATCGCGTTTCAGCAGCAACTCCGTCGTAAGGACAGGGTTACCGTAAGTGAGCAAGCTCTGTTGCGAGAGAATTGCTGTAGCAACATTTGCAATGTCAACGCGAATAGCTGCTATAGAATGCATCCTAGTACGGCGCAGAGTACCTGCGGGGAGTGTGCTTCATGTTGCAGCGTCGGAAGGGTTTGTTGATCGCGCTCTTGGCAGTTGTTTGCAGCTTCGTGCTGTTGCTGCCTGCCTTGGCCGAATCCAATGTCCGCATCGTTCGCCTGAGCTACATTGATGGCGACGCCCAAATCAACACGACAAACCAGGATGACGGATTCACTCATGCCGTTCTCAATACGCCGGTAACAGCGGGCATGTGGATCTACACGCCGAACAACTCGCACGCTGAAATCCAGTTTGAAAATGGCAGCACCGTGCGAATGGTGGATGACGCGCAAATCCAGTTCGAAAAACTCGCGCTTGCCGATTCCGGCGGAAAGATCAACATCATTAATGTTGATCACGGCGTGGTGTACTTCAACTTCTCGAAGGTAGGCAAAGACGACAACATCATCGTCAAGGCCGGCGCCAAGACCATCCACGTTGCAAAGTCCTCGCACTTCCGCGTCGACGCCAGCGACAAGAATGTTCTCGTCTCCGTGTTCAAGGGCGACGCCATGGTTGACGGCGACCAGTCGATCGAGATTAAGAACAACGAATCCGTGAACCTTGCCGCCGAAGACGCGAAGGTTGGTAGAGGCGTCGACGAGCTGGGCAGCGACACGTGGGACAAGCATCGTGACGGAGAGGTTGCGGCGCTGAGCATGAAGGCCGCCCCGGTTGGTTATGGCGATGCGTATAGCTCACAGTTCGGATACCTTGGTTCTTACGGCAATTACACCAACGTCCCGGGCTTCGGTTGGGGATGGCAGCCCTACGGCATGGGAATGGGTTGGGACCCGTTCATGAACGGCGTCTGGAACTACAACCCAGGCTTAGGCTACATGTGGGTTTCGTCGTATCCGTGGGGATGGGGACCGTATCGCTACGGTGCCTGGAACTACGTTCCGGCCTACGGCTGGATGTGGATGCCCGGCTCGAGTTTCAATTCCTGGAACGTGGGTCCAGCATACGGAGCTGTGCCGGCTAACTGGCACGCACCAACCGTTCCGGTTGTCGGCAAGACTCCGGTGAAGACGGTTGTGGTGGGCAATCCACCGAACGTGCACCCGGCAATTCTCGCGGGACATCCTGAAGGTGGATCGCATGCCGCAGTCTCGACGCGCGCGAAAGCTTCGAACAATGTCCGCGTGAAGCCGCCTGTGGCGACTGCGACGTCCGGCGCCAAGCCGACGTCGAATACAACCGCCACGAAGACTGGCACGAGCACTGGCGCGAAGAGCGGTGCGCAGCCTGCGCATGCCGGCGGCGCACAGCACGCGAGCGGGGGACAACCCTCTGGTCAACACATGGGCGGACCGCCAACGGGTGGTGGTCAACGCATGGGTGGCGGAGCACCGGCCGGAGGCCATCCGCCTGCGACTCGTCCTCACTAAACAAAACCTTGCAACACAAATGCCCGGAGCGATCCGGGCATTTTCTTTTGCGCGCGATTTCTTCAGAGCACTGCAATGCCGGCGTAGCCAACCACCATGTCTCGATCTCCCGAGACATCGCCCGAGGTCGCGTATTTGATGAGTTCTGCTCGCGAAGCACCCACGCGCTTTGCCGCCGTCAGCATCGCGACCGCCGGACCATAGCCGCACATGCTGATGTTCTTCTCGTGCACCACGTCGTAAAGCCCCTTCGCATCGAGAGCCAATAGGCGCTCAATCGCAAGCCGATCTTTCACGCGAGTGTCGGCGTCGTTCTCGTAGTGATTCATATCGCTCGATGCGATCACCATCACGCGCTCCGCAGCGCTCTGCACTACCTTTGCGATGGATTCACCCAGCGCGGAAAGAACATCGAAGCGCCCCGTGCCGACGGCGACCGGAACGAATCGAAAATTGGGAACGAGGATTTGCAGAAAGGGAAGCTGCACTTCGAGCGCGTGCTCAGTGCGATGCGCGTCGGCGTCCTCGCTGGTGAGTGGAAACGCCGCGAGCAGTTGGTCGGCAAGTTCGGCGTCAATCGCAGCATCGCCCAGCGGCGTACGCCACGAGCCCTCGCGCATCACTGCCAGCGGATGTCCAGCGCCCGTGTGGTTCGGGCAGAGGATTACGAAACGTTTCGGCAGATCCAATCGTTCATACACTGCTCCGGCGACATGTCCGGAATACATGTAACCGGCATGCGGGACGACGCAGCCAATGGCCGCCAGTTTCTCCGCGTTGGTTGGCGTGGTGTAATCGCCGATGTCCGCCGTGAGCTTTTCTGGATTGCCGGGGTAGAAGCGTCCGGCGACGGCAGGTTCCCGAATCGTGACCGACATAGGCGCCTCCGTTCGGTCAGATGATACGACAACGAAAAGGGGCACGACCGAAGCCATGCCCCGCTTGAAAACTTTATTCCTATTTGGTCTGCAGTCCCGGTACGACCGGCGGAGCCGCAGGTTGAATCACGACCGTCGATCCGGCCTGCGCGATGCGAACACTCTTTCGAAACTCGTCGAGCATAGTTTCGTCGAGCCGGACATCGGTGGGCCTCTTCGCCAGCGTCATGTGGTCAATCTTGTCCTGGAGTTTTAGCAGTCCGTAGAACAGGTTCTCCGGCCGCGGCGGACAGCCCACCACGTACACATCCACGGGCACGATCTTGTCCACTCCCTGCAATGTCGCGTAGGTGTTGAATGGCCCTCCGACTGACGCGCACGCACCCATCGCCATCACCCACTTAGGTTCGGGCATTTGCTCGTAAATGCGCTGGACCACCGGCGCCATCTTCAACGTCACGGTGCCTGCCACGATCATCAGGTCGCTCTGCCGGGGTGATGGGCGAAACACTTCGCTGCCGAACCGCGCAATGTCGTACCGGGCGGTCGATGCAGTGATCATCTCGATCGCGCAACACGCCAGGCCGAAGGTCATCGGCCAAACTGAAGACTTGCGGGCCCAGTTAAAGACGTAATCAACGCTGCTCAGCAGGAAGTTCTTTTCAAACTTGTTTTCGATCCAGGACATGCTTGCCTCAGCCGTGGTTCCGGCAGCTTCATGGTGCCAAATCGGCATACCCGAGGGCTGTGATAGCCGTCACATGGTCAAGAATTTGCGCGGGGGTACATTGGGAGGAACTTTCATCGTGCCGAGAGCTTCGATTGCTCCGAAGAAGCACCGACTTTGCCGTAAGAAGCGAACGCCCGGTGCGGAATCACCGGGCGATCTCACGTTGAAAGGTGGTGGTGCTTATGCGCTACCCAAAGGGGTACCGCATGCTGGTCAGCTTCCTGATCGACTGGAAGCTGATTTTCTGGCTGCTGGAGCCCAGAGTCAATCCAAACATTCGTCTCCAATCGCGCCTTTCCCGCTCCCGAGCACGCTTCCAAATTCCATTCGTCCCAAGTATTCCTCCCACCGTTTCCGGGAGAAGCCCGTCTATCAAGCAGATAGGAATATGATTTTTTGTACACTCTTTCCGATTTCGGGATTGACTGGACATATAATTTTCGTAGGCGCTGGTTTTCCTGTGACTTAGCGGAAACCAGCATGCAAAGTGAGATGGCAGTAGATTTGCACATGGATTCGCCGGAGATTACCGTCCTTCCCACCAGCTCTGGCAAAGGACGGAACCGGCCCATGCTGAAGGAGAATCAAGTCCGCTTCGTTGCCGCCGTTGTGGCGCTGCTGACCGCGACTGCAATCGTATTCTCCTTCATTAACTTCCAGAAAGAGCGGGAGTTCGAGACCCCTACCGACGGCGTCTGGTGGGTGGAATCCGGCGGCCATCTCAAGGCCGAAAAGGTCGAGGCCGACGGCCCCGGCGAGAAGGCCGGTATCAAGCAGGGTGACGTCCTGATCGCCATCAACGGCGTCGATATTACCCGCAAAGCCGTGCAAGTGCGGCAGATTTACCGCACCGGAAGCTGGTCAAAGGCTACTTTCTCGCTGACCCGCAGCAATGTGCCGATCGAAGTCCCGGTGATTCTCACTCCGGCCGATCGCTCCCTGAATGGCGGCTTGCGCCTCATCGCGCTGATTTACCTTGGCATCGGCATCTACGTTCTGTTCCGGCGCTGGACGGCCCCAAAGGCGACCCATTTCTACCTGTTCTGCCTGGCGTCGTTCGTTTACTACTCGTTCCACTTCACCGGTAAGCTGAACCAGTTCGACTGGATCATCTACTGGTCAAACGTGACCGCATGGCTGTTACAGCCGGCGCTCTTCCTGCATTTCGCGCTCACATTCCCCGAGACCAAAGACGTAGTAAAGCGACACAAGTGGCTGGTGCCTGCTGTCTATGCGGTGCCCGCCGCGCTGCTTTCGCTGCATATCGTGGCGCTGAATTTCCTGCGCCCCAGTGAAGTCCTGCGCTGGAACCTCGACCGCGGCCAGATGCTGTATCTCGCGGTGTATTTCGTGGCTGCGACCGTGGTGCTCTGGCAGACCTACGCGAATGCCGCCTCGCCCATCCTGCGTCAGCAGATGAAGTGGGTGACCCGCGGCACGTTCATGGCGATCGCGCCGTTCACCATCTTCTACGTCATCCCGTACCTGCGCGGCAGCCTGCCGACCGCGGCCATGAAGATCTCGGTGCTCTCACTGATCTTCCTCCCGTTGACCTTCGGCTACGCCATCTTCCGCTATCGCCTGATGGACGTGGACCTCATCTTCAAGCGCGGCATGGCCTACACACTCGCCGCCGGCACGATCACCGGTATTTACTTCATGGCGATCGGCGGGGCCTCGGAAATGTTCCACAAGAACTTCCCGAGCGCCGGCCCAGCCGGATTGATGGCGGCGATCGTCGTCACGGCCTTGCTCTTCGATCCGTTCAAGAACTGGATCCAGGACAAGCTCGACAAGTTCTTCTATCGCAAGCGGTATGACTACCGTAAGACGCTCATCGAATTCGGCCGCGACCTGAACTCCGAAACCGATCTCGACAAGATGCTGGCGTCCATTGTGGACCGCCTCTCGCGCACGCTGCTCGTCGATCGCATCGCCGTCTTCGTGCACGATGAACAAAGTCGCTGGGTGCTGGCAAAGAGCTGCGGCATCTCGCAGACCACCGGGCTCGACATGAGCTTCATGAACGAAGAGCGTCCGGACATGGCTGCAGCCGGGCACCTGTTCTTCGACAACACCAGCCAGGCAGTTCGCGAAAATCCCGGCGCGCGCGAGACCATTCGCCGCCTCGATCTGAACTACTATCTGCCTTGCACGGTGATGGGCCGCACCATCGCGATGGTCGGCCTTGGCAAGACCACTGAGGGCGACTTCCTCTCCAGCGAAGATGTAGAGCTGCTCGAGACGCTGGCCGGCTACATCGGCATCGCGCTGCAGAACGCGCGCCTCTACCAGTCGCTCGCAGAAAAAATCACCGAGTACGAGCGGCTCAAGGAATTCAACGAGAACATTGTCGAATCCGTAAGCGTCGGTGTGCTCGCCGTCGATCTCGAAGACAAGATCGAATCGTGGAATGCGCAGATGGAAGTGATGTACGCGCTGCCCCGCGCGGAGGCCCTCGGCAAGCGCCTCTCCGATGTCTTCCCGCTGAATTTCGTGGAAGAGTTCTATCGCGTCCGCCAGGTTCCCGGCATTAACAATCTCTATAAGTTCCGCATGGGCACTCCCGCGGGCGACACGCGCATTTGTAACATCGCTATCGCACCGCTGGTCACGCGCGATTTCAACGTCATCGGCCGCATCATCATCCTCGACGACATGACCGATCGCGTCGAACTCGAATCGCAATTGGCGCAGGCAGAAAAGCTTTCGTCCATTGGATTGTTGGCCGCCGGCGTGGCGCACGAAGTCAATACGCCACTTGCGGTGATCTCGTCCTACGCGCAGATGCTCTCCAAGCAGTTGCAGGGCGATGAACGCCGCTCGGCGCTGCTCGAGAAGATCACCACACAGACGTTCCGCGCCTCGGAGATCGTTAACAACCTGCTGAACTTCTCCCGCACCGGCAGCAGCGAATTTGCTGAAGTAGACATCAACAAGGTTGTCAGCGACACGCTCGCCTTACTCGAGCACCAGCTAAAGACCTCGCGCGTGAAGGTGGAAAACCACCTCGCGCCTACGCTGCCCAAGATCTACGGCAACACCGGCAAGTTGCAGCAAGTGTTCCTGAACCTCTTCCTCAACGCCAAGGATGCGATGCCCTCGGGCGGCACGCTGAGCATCACCACGCGCAACGGCCGCGCGGTTGAGGTTGAGGTATGCGACACCGGAAGCGGCATTGCGCCGGAACACATCCAACGCATCTACGATCCATTTTTCACCACGAAGAAATCGCCGCGGCAGGGCCACTCCGGAGGCACCGGCCTCGGATTGGCTGTGACCTACGGCATTATCCAGGAACATGCGGGCAAGATCCGCGTGGACAGCCGCCCCGGCGAGGGCACGCAGTTCACGATGGAGTTCCCCATGGTCAGGAAGGCTGTGAATGCCTGAAATTGCGGTCTCCCGCACGAGCAACAGTGCCCGCGAGCTGAGCGCCGCGGGCGTAGTGCTCATCATTGACGACGAAGCCGCGATCCGCGAATCGCTGCAGACCCTGCTCGAACTCGAAGGCTACCAGGTGGACACCGCCGTGGATGGTGGCGACGGCCTAATGCAGATGGCGGCGCATCCCTACGACCTCGTTCTGCTCGACTTCGCGCTCCCAGATCGCAATGGCATCGAAATCCTGAAAGAGATCCGCAGCCGCGATACCGAAATTTCCGTGATCATGATCACCGCCTACGGCACCGTGGAAAACGCAGTGAACGCGATGCAGGCGGGCGCCACCAACTTCATCCAGAAGCCGTGGGACAACGAGAAGCTGCTCGCCGACGTAGGCGCTGCCATCGCACGCCGCCGCGTTGAAGAAGAAAACCTGCAACTGAAGCGCGCCCTGAAACAACGCTACAACTTCGAAAACATTATCGGCAAGAGCGAGCCGATGCTGCGCATCTTCGACCTCGTGACCCAGATTGCGCCCTCGCGCTCCACCGTACTTCTGCAAGGCGAGAGCGGCACTGGCAAAGAACTGATCGCGAAAGCGATCCACATGAACTCCACGCGCAAGGACCGCGCATTCGTGCCCATCAACACCGGTTCGATGCCGACCGACCTGTTGGAATCCACGCTGTTCGGGCACGTAAAGGGCGCATTCACCTCGGCCATCGCCAGCAAGAAGGGCCTGTTCGAAGTCGCCGATGGCGGCACGCTCTTCCTCGACGAAATCGGCACCATGAGCATGGAGACGCAGGCCAAGATCCTGCGCGTGCTCCAGGACCGCAAGTTTATGCACCTCGGCGGCGTGCAGGAGATCCAGGTAGACGTGCGCATCATCGCCGCAACCAACGTGGACCTGCGCCAGCTCGTAAAAGAAGGGAAGTTCCGTGAGGACCTCTTCTACCGCCTGAACGTCATCACTATCGACCTGCCGCCGTTGCGCCAGCGCCGCCTGGATGTCCCGCTCCTCTGCGAACACTTCATCAAGAAGTTCTGCGAAGAAAACGCCAAGCCGCTCATGCGCATGACCCCCGAAGCCTTGCGCCCGCTGCTCGATTACAACTGGCAAGGCAACGTTCGTGAGTTGGAAAATGTCATCGAACGTGCAGTGGTTCTCGCCAACGGTCCATCGATCACCATCGATCTTTTGCCCGACAACGTCGTCGGCCGCGGCTCAAGCCTCTCGTTCGTCGAGACCCGTCCTGACGCCTCGCTCTTCGAGATCATGGAAGACTGCGAACGCCGGATCATTGTGGACATGCTGGAAAAAGTCGGCTGGAACCAGACCGAAGCCGCCGAGAAGTTTCGCATCCCGCTCTCCACGCTGAACCAGAAGATCAAGCGCCTCTCGATCGAGATCAAGAAGAAGGCCTCGCGCGAGGCGCAGCCGCAGGGAGCGTAGCGACCTAGATATCTTCCCAATTCTCAAGCTGAGTGCACAGAGCGTCACTCGCTTTCGCATCAATGATCTCGCAGCCATAGAGTTCGTCCGGCGCGTACAGGTCGAAGTTGCTCCGGACCGCTAAGACGAGTGCGCCCCCATCAGGACAGCGGACCGCGTAGACGACGACAGCGTCGCGCATCGGATCGAACCCTTGGTAGGCTCGGAGCCTCATCCATTCGTGGGTACGAAACAGCTGGAAGAAGTTTGCCAATGATTCCTGGAAGCTCGGATCGCCGCAGATCGTGCTCGCCAACTGCGACCATGCATGCCGGCGCGGCGGAAGCTTGCAGATTGGGCACTTGCCGACGATGCGCGCCAGCAGCTGAGAAGTGGCATTCTCACTCATCTTCACTATTGTGATCCAGGAGACGCCACTCAACAACTACGCTGCCCGCTTCACGTTCATCCGTGCCGCCACCTTCCGCAGATCATCTACAAACAGCCGCATCTCCTCATGCCGCGCATCCTCATCCGGAGCCCGCAGGATCGACGACGGATGCACCGTCGCCAGGACCGACGCTCCGTTTGGCCCGGGCAGGAACTCACCGCGCTGCTTGGTGACGCGGAAGCTTCTTCCAAGCATCGCCTGCGCTGCCGTTGCTCCGAGGCAAACGATAATCTCCGGCTGAATCGCCGCGATTTCTCCATCCATCCACGAACGGCAGGCTGCAACCTCAGCAGCGTTGGGTTTCTTGTGCAGACGGCGCTTGCCGCGTGGCTCCCACTTGAAATGTTTAACCGCATTCGTGACGTAAACTTCGTTGCGATTGATGCCGGCTTGCTCGAGGGCAGTATTCAGCAGGTTTCCCGCAGGTCCCACGAACGGCCGGCCTTCCAGGTCCTCTTTATCCCCGGGTTGTTCACCGACGAAGACCACTCGCGCATGCGCGCCGCCTTCGCCGAAGACGGTTTGCGTGCCGGTCTTCCAGAGATCGCAATTACGGCAGTCCTTCGCGTCGTGAGCGAGCGCTTCGAGGCTGCGTGGTTTCATCAGCAGGGGCAACTCGGATTGCACGGGTTTGCGGCGCATCGGCATATTTGTCGAGATGCTGCCAGCCGCACCGATGGTTGTGCAGGAATCAGAGTGGCTGTCGCGCCAGCATCAGAGCACCGAGCGCAGGATCAGCTTCAGGCAACGTGATCGATACGTCAGGATGAACATTGTGCAGCTCAGCAGAGAAGCATTCGAACACGGTGACGGAGTTCCGGAAAATGCCTCCCGTTCCCGCGATTGCAACGGCTTCTACCGTCGGAAACAGGCGCTGGATCAGGGTTTCCGCGAGGTAGGAGAGTTCCGCGCCCGCACTCACCAGGATCTTGCGCGCGGTCTCGTCGCCCTTCTGAGCGATGTTCACCACCGCGGGGAAGACCTGCGCCAGGTCCGGATTCGCGACAGAGTTCGCGAGCTTCGCGAGGTCTACCGGATCCTCCACCCCGAGGGCGGCCATCAAGTGGTGCAGATAAGCTTCCTCGCGTCGCGAGTCGTAGCAACGCATCGCCGCTGCGATCGCAACTCGACCAACCCAGTGCCCGGAGCCCTCGTCCGAAATCGCGAAGCCCCAACCGCCCGCGCGGGCCGTGTCGCCTTGCTGGTTGCGTGCGTAGGCGATGGAACCGGTACCGGCATTCACCAGCACTCCGGGCGCGCCATCGAGTGCGGCGTGGTGTGCGATCACCATGTCGCCCACGATCACGATTTCGCCCGTGAGCCTCTCGCGCAGGAACTGTTCGAGGAGCGCGCGCGGCCGCGGATTCGCCGATCCCGTAATGCCCGCCACCGTCCGCACGATCTCCGCAGGGCTCACGCCCGCCGAAGCGCAAACTTGCTCCATGCCAACCAGCAGCGCCTCGCGGACTGCCGGTTCGCCGCTGCGCGTAATGTTGCTGCCGCCGGTTGTGGTTTCCGCGAGGATTTCGCGTTCGTTGCCGAGGAGAAACTTGGTCTTGGTGCCGCCGCCGTCGATGCCGAGATACAAACTCATTGACGAAAATTATCCCACGCCTCGCGCATTTTGCCGGAAGCGTGAATAATGGTCGCAATCCACTCGCCGTAGGAGACACGACATTCACGCGCGCGCCGGGCTCAACGCAGCAGATTTCCTCATCATCGCGGCATATTTAGCGGGTATTACGCTGTTCGGGTTGCGCTTCCGCAAGTCACAGCGCACCCTGAAAGATTATTTCCTCGCAGACCGATCCATTCCCTGGTGGGCGCTGGCGCTCTCCATCGTCGCCGCCGAAACCAGCACTCTGACCCTGGTCAGCGTCCCGGGTCTCGCTTACGACACCAACTTCACCTTCCTGCAACTCGCCTTCGGATACCTCGTAGGGCGAGTCATCATCTGCATCATCCTGCTCCCGCAATATTTCAAGGGATACCTGTTCACCGCCTACCAACTCATCCAGCGTCGCTTCGGCGGCAAGCTGCGCACCTACACCGCTGGCCTCTTCCTCATCACCCGCGCCGCTGCCGAAGGCGTTCGCGTTTACGCTGTCGCGTTGGTGATCGGTATCGCCCTCGGCCCGCAACTCGGTAATTTCAGCGACTTCAGCCGCGACCTGATCGCCATCTCCATTGTCTGCATATTGACGCTCATCTATACGTTCGAGGGAGGCCTCGCGGCGGTGATCTGGACCGACGTCATCCAGACCTTCATCTACATCGGCGGGACGATCGTCGGTTTCTTCACCATCATCCATCTCGTCCCCGGCGGCTGGGGCGCGATTCACGCCACTGCCGCGGCGGCAGGGAAGTTCAGGGTCTTCGACTTCAGCTGGGATTTCTGGAAGACCTACACCTTCTGGTCCGGCGTAATCGGTGGCGCGTTCCTGACGACCGCGAGTCACGGCACCGATCAACTCATCGTGCAGCGACTATTAGCGGCGCGCAGCCTGAAGGATTCACGCTGGGCGCTGCTGGCGAGCGGCGTGGCTGTGCTTCTCCAGTTCGCGCTGTTCCTCTGCGTCGGCGCGATGCTCTGGGTCTTCTACCACGGCGTCGCCTTCGCCAAGACGGACCGCATCTTCCCCACGTTCATTGTCACTGAGATGCCGCACCTCGTCTCCGGCCTGCTGATCGCCGCGATTTTAGCGGCTGCCATGTCGAACCTAAGCGCGGCCCTGAATTCGCTCACTTCGACGTCGATCATTGATTTCTGGCTGCGGCTCTATCCCAGTTCCACCGAAAAAACGCGCATGCTACTGTCTCGCGTCGGTACCATCGCCTGGGGACTCGTTCTCTTCTGCCTTGCCATTCTTTCTCGACGCGGCGGTAAGGTCGTCGAACTCGGCTTGACGATCGCTTCCGTCGCGCAGGGCGCCATGCTCGGCACGTTCCTGCTTGGCGTGCTGACCAAGCGCGCGAACCAACTGGGCACAGCGATCGGCCTCACCGCCGGCTTCCTGGTGAACATCTACATCTGGCAGGGAAAAGCGATTGTGCCGCAGTTTGCGCTGCCGCGCGCGGTCCCGTTCCCGTGGTATGTGGCCATCGGATCGTTTGTGACGTTCGCCATCGGTTATAGTGCGAGTCTACTTCTTGGAGGCAATCATCAGCCCGACGCCGAAATCAGCGCCGAGTAACACTCCGCAACTGGCGCGCGACCTGCGCGTAAGCCACGCCACCGCCGTCGTCGTCGGCACCATCATCGGCAGCGGCATTTTCCTCGTACCCGCCGAGATGATGCGCGCCGTCGGCACCGCGAAGCTCGTCTATCTCGCATGGATCGTCGGTGGCATCCTGTCGTTCCTAGGCGCGCTGACGTATGCAGAACTCGGCGCGATGAAGCCGCAATCCGGCGGCGAATATGTGTACGTGCGCGATGCCTACGGCCCGCTGATGAGCTTCCTCTATGCGTGGTCATGGTTCGTCATCGCGAAGCCCGGCTCCATGGCGACCATCGCAACCGGCATGATGCAGATTCTTGGCGGCTATCCCGCGCTGTCGTTCCTGCCAAAAAACGTCGTCTCGGGAGTGCCATTCACCTACGCGCAGCTGGCGGCCGTAGCGCTCATCATTTTCATCTCGGCCGTGAACTACATCGGCGTGAAGAAAGCCGGACAGTTCCAGGTAGTCTTCACCGTCCTGAAGCTCGCAATCATCTTCGGCGTGATTGTCGTTGGTTTCTTCGCGGGCCACGGCTCGTGGTCGAACTTTACAACCAGCTTCACGGGTGCGACTGGCGGCATTGCCGGCTTCATGATCGCGCTCGTTGCCGCGCTCTGGGCGTATGACGGCTGGAACGACATCAACATGGTCGCCGAGGAAATCGACCACCCCGAGCGCAACGTGCCGATCGCGCTGATTGTCGGCGTGGGCATCGTGGCAGCGTTGTACATGCTCCTCAACGCCGCAGTGCAATATGCGCTTCCAGCGCAGGCCATCGCGATGTCGAAGCGCGCGGCATCGGATGCAGTCCTGGTCTCAATTGGCGCAGGCGCGGCCTCGATATTCGCGGCACTCATGGCGATCCAGATGTTGGCAACGATCAACGGCACCACGCTCAGCGGCGCAAGAATTCCGTATGCCCTGGCGCGCGACGGCTATTTCTTCGAGGCCATCGGCAAAGTGCATCCGCGCTACCTCACGCCTGCAAATGCGATCGTCTTCCAGGGAGCGCTGGCGGTCATTCTCGTGTCGCTGGTCGGGAAATTCCAGCAGCTGTTCTCGTTAACAATCTTCGCCGAGTGGCTGTTCTACATGATCGCGACGAGCACCGTCTTCGTCTTCCGGCGGCGCGAGCCGAACGCGAATCGTCCCTACAAAACGTGGGGATATCCCGTCGTTCCCGCAGTCTTCATCGCTGCAGCCGCGATGCTGCTCTGCTACACCTTCGTCGACAACCTGAAGTACGCCATGATTCCCACGACGTTGATCGGTCCGCCGTTGAATTCAATTTCTACCGGCGGCGCGCTGGTAATTCTGCTCGGCGTGCCGGTGTTCTGGTGGTTCGCAAGGCAAAAATCTTTAACCACGAAGGGCACGAAGGAATTGTAGGGTGGGCTCGAACGCGAGAGGCTTAGACCTCACCGCGGCGTTCGCAGACTCTTCGGGAATTATCGGCTGGGCGCGCTCAGTGCTTCTTGGCCGAAGTTTTGCGGTCGGACTTCGAGCGCTTACTCGCCGCCGCAGAAGAACCCTTCGCGAGCTTCACCCGTACCGGCGACTCGCTGGAGTGTTCCTCAAAGTGGGTGCTCCGCATCTTGGTGCCGCCTCCACAAGAAATTTGCGCATATTGTGCGGCCAAATCGCAGCGCGCGCAATTTGTTTTCTTGGTTCCGAAGGACTAGCGCCTCGTGGAGGGCGAGATGTGAGACCTCTACTCCGAGCGCAGGGTGGAAACCGGATCCGAAACCAGAGCGCGTTCGACAGGAATCGCGCCTGCAACGAGCGCGACGAAAATGAGCAATGCTGCCGTGGTGAGCAGCGGCGTGAGAGTGGCAGCGGAGACACCGTAGAAACTCTGTCGGACCACGCCAATCACTTCGAATCCGAACACTCCACCCAGGATTGCTCCAGCGAGGACCGCCGCGGAGGTATGCCTGAGCATCGTGTGGTACACGTGGCGTTTCTGCGCCCCCAGTGCCAGCCGAATGCCAATCTCCTTTATGCGCCGCTCAACGCCGATCGAAACCCCGCCGAAAATGCCGATCGCAGCGAGAATCAGAACGAAACTGCCGGCCATGGTGGCGAGTGTTGCGGTCAACCTCTCCTGCTGGATGAGGGACCTGCTTTCTTGCTCGAGTGGCGTGCTGTCGAGTACGAGGCGGGAATCGACCTCATCGGCTATCCGATCAGTTTCGCGTTGAAGCACTGCCAGCGGCCCTTGATAACGGATGTAAAACTGGCCAATGCCGGCGCAGGCGGTACCGCATTGTGCGACTGGCCTATAGATCACGTTCAGCGCGGGATCATTTGGTTTGCCATATTGCGCGTCGGCGGCAACTCCAACCACCGTCACCGATTCAGGGTTCGATTTACCAAGAGCCTGGCGGAAAGTGTAGGGACCCGCGACATTCTCATTGAAGAGTGCCAGGGCCGCGGTTCTGCTTAAGATTGCTACAGGATTTGTACCCTGGTCATCAGAGGCAGCGAAGTTGCGGCCGGATCTCACAGGAATGCGCAACGCCGGCAAATAACTGGGGTCGATGTACACCACGTACGCGAGGATCTGCTTCTCACGACCGCTCGCAGTCATGGTGGAGATGCGAACAGTGGAAGCATCGAGCAGCGGCTTGGTTCGCCCAATCGATACGATCGAGTGGTCTGCCGCGAGGTGCTGCTGCAGGCGCTGTGCTACAAGTTCATCTCGCGTCCCATCGGGTTCTTCACCGAGCCGCTGCACGTCGACACGCAACACGGAGCGCTGATCAAATCCGAGATCGGCAGACGAAAGATCCCGAACTGTTTTCACGAGTACGAGGGCGATCGCGACCATCGCCATCGAAAACGCAAACTGAATGGCCACAGAAAGCACGTCCGGTCCGATGCGACCGAAGGAATGGGAAGCGTCGGCGCGGTGCGGTTGAAGAGCGAATGGTTCACGAATCGCGCGGAGCGCCGGGAAGATTCCAATCAGCAACACCGAAAACAGCGTCATGCCGCACAAAAGGCAGAAGGACGCACCATCGACCCGCAGATCGAGATAGTGCGGATCGGTGTGCGACGAAACGGCGGCCATCAGGGTCCGGCCGCCCCCAAACGCCAACGGGATTGCAAGGAGCATGCTCGTTGCTACGATGACCAGCGTTTCGGTCATCAGCTGGGCGAACAGTCGACTGCGTGTGACGCCGAGCGCGTAGCGAGTGGCAAACTCGCGCTCCCGCGATGCAGATCGAGCCAAAGTCAGGTTCGCCAGGTTCAAGCAACCGACGAAGAAGAGAGCTCCCGTAAGGCAAAGCATAAGCTTTACGGCGTTCCCATAGCGATAGCGGCTGTCCGACGCGGCCCCCTTCGCCATGGGTCGCGCGATGAGAGACATCGTTGAAATCTTCCGGCGATAGGACTCCGAAGCATCATGCGGAATCGCGCTGTGGAGAATAGGTCGAGAGATCGCTTCCGTTTGAGCATTGGCTTGCTCTAGGGAGACTCCTGGACGAAGTCGCCCGAACATCGCAAGCGACGTAAACAGCGTACGCCACGTGGTGCCCTCAGGACGAAGTGACCGTTGCATCGCAAACGGGATCGCGATGTCAAACCCGTATCCGACATCCGTGCCGAAGAAGTCTTGCGGAGCAATGCCGACGATTTCGCAGGCCCGGCCATTTACAAAGACTTGCTGCCCGAGAGCGCTGTCAGATTTTTGGAAGCGGCGTCGCCAGAACGCGAAGCTTAGTATGCACGCCGGAGAGGCATTAGGGCGATCGTCTAGTTCGTTCAGCGCCCGGCCGCGGACGGGCGTGACTCCGAGTGCCTGGAAGTACGAGCCGGTTACATAAATCCCCGCGAGTTTTTGCGGTTGTGTGTTAGGAGTGGCGACCGAATATATATCTTCGCCAAACCCAGCCACCTTCGACAGCACAATTTGCCGCTCGCTGAACAGCCGCCAGACTTCGGGCGAATGCAGATTCACTTCGTCCGAACGTGCGATCTCAACGAGGCGGTCCGGTTCGTGAACGGGCAACTTGCGCAGAAGCAAAGCGTCCACAACCTGGAACATGGCGAATGTGCTGCCGATGCTGAGCCCCAGGCAGATGACGGCACAAAGCGTGAATGCCGGAGAGCGCAGCATGCGCCGCCAAGCGAGCCGGACATCCCCGGCAATTGCTTCACTGACCGACCATAGAGCGCGGGATACTCGGTACACGAAGGCAGTGTACCCGAAGTTCCCCGGGAAACGGCCTATGGAACCTACACTGGCATTGGCGCTCTTACCTGCTTCGCTTTCTCATACACCCGCACATATTCTTTCGCCGCGGTATTCCACGAGAAGTCGCGGGCCATGCCGTTGCGCATGAGTTTTTGCCACGCGGTTTTGTCTTTGAAGAGTTCGAGTGCCTTGCGGACGGTGTCGAGCATGTCTTCGCCGGAGTATTCGACGAACTTGAAACCTGTGCCGCGGTTGGTGATAGGGTCCCAATTTTCGATGGTGTCATCGAGCCCGCCGGTGGCGCGGACAATCGGCACCGTGCCGTAGCGCAGGCTGTAGATCTGGTTCAGCCCGCAGGGTTCGTAGCGCGAGGGCATCAAGAACATATCGCTGCCGGCTTCGATTTTGTGGGCGAGCGCATTGTCATACGCGACGCGCACCGCGAACCGGTTCGGATACTGTTTGCTCAGGCGGCGCATCAAATCTTCGTAGGTTTTATCTCCCGAACCGAGCACGACGAAGATCGCTTCCTCGCGCGCCAGGCGATCGCCAACTTGCTGGATGAGATCGAAGCCCTTCTGTGCCGCAAAGCGCGAGACGATTCCAACGACTGGCAGTTTCGTCTCGGGTAGGCCGAATTCGCGCAGCAGGTCGGCTTTGTCCTGGGCTTTAGCGGCGAGGCTGTCGGCCGAGAATTTCGCGGCGATAAAGCGATCGGTTTCCGGGCTCCACTCGCTGTAATCCACACCGTTAAGGATTCCTGCAACTGTCCCGGAACGCCCGCGCAGCACGCCTTCCAGGCCAAAGCCGTACTCCGCAGTCTGGATCTCGAGCGCGTAGCGGCGGCTCACGGTAGTGACGAAGTCGGCGTAAACCAGCGCCCCCTTCAGGAAGTTGACCTTGCCGTAAAACTCCATCTTCGTCAGCGTGAACAGGTCCCACGGCAGCATGAGCAGCGGCAGGATTTCTCCGGGGAAGAGTCCCTGGTATCCCATGTTGTGAATCGTGAATACGATCTTCGCGTGGTCGAAGGCCGGGTCCTCGGCGTACAACGTGCGCAGCAGTACGGGGATCAGCGCAGATTGCCAGTCGTGGCAATGGAAAATGTCGGGGACGCCGAGGATCTTCGAGCCCTCAATCACGGCGCGCGAGAACAGCGCAAAGCGTTCGGCGTTGTCGTGGTAATCGCCGATCGGTGTGCCGTATAGCGCGTCGCGATCGAAGTAGGCCGGGTAATCCACGAAGTAGAACTGCACGCCGTCAATCATCCCGCCGTCCACAATGGAGCAGAAGCGGTATTGGTCGTCGAAGGGAACGGTGATGCTGCGGACCGCGGTCTTCGGATTTTCAAGCTTCGTATTGCGATATAAAGGCGTATAAACCGAAACCTTGTGGCCGAGTGCAGCCAGTGCCCGCGGAACTGCGCCTACAACGTCGGCTAGCCCCCCGGTCTTGGAAAATGGAACGCATTCCGATGCCGCGAATGCGATGTGCATGCACCCTCCCCTTTATCAGCCCTGGCCCGGTTCGCGCCTATGCAACCTCTTAGGATAAATTCATAGGAAGTAAAGATGTCCGCGGCCTACCGCTTATAACCCGTAAGAAGTACCGAACGAAGTCTAATTCTGGCGCAGGAGAGACGCAAACTTGCCGAAGATGGCTGCTGAAAAGAATTCCAAACCGGCAAAGAAAGCCAAGCTGGGGCAGAACTTTTTGTCCGACGCGAGCGGCGCCCTCAAGATCGTCGAGGCGCTCGGCGACATCTCGGATGCGACCGTCGTCGAGATCGGCCCGGGACGCGGCGCAATCACCGATCACCTCGCGAAACGAGCCAAACGGCTGATCGCGGTAGAGATCGATCGCGTGCTGGCAGCGCAGCTACGTCTGCGTTACTCGCGGCTAGAAAACGTAGAAATTCTCGAAGCCGACATTCTCGCCGTCGAACTCTCGACGGTGCTGGCGCAGCGCATCGGGCCGCTTCGCGACCTCCGCCCCACCAAGCCGGAGAAGGTGCGGATTATCGGCAACCTGCCCTACTACATCACCTCCGACATCCTGCTGCGTCTGTTCGAAGCGCACGCGCTGATCGATTTCGCGGTGATCATGGTGCAGAAGGAAGTGGCGGACCGAATTGCCGCCAAGCCCGGTACCCGCGATTACGGCCTGCTCTCGGCGACGTCGCAACTGTACACGCACGTTGAGAAGCTTTTCACGCTGCCGCCGGGATCGTTCAATCCAGCGCCGCAGGTGCACTCGACCGTGTTGAAGCTCCAGATGGAGCCGAAACTCGAAGCGCTTGGCGTGGACGAAGAGGGCTTCGACTCATTCCTCAAGCTCATCTTCGGGCAAAAGCGAAAGACGCTCTTCAATAACCTGCGCGTGGCGTATGACATGGCGAAAGCGCGCGAGGCTATGAAGGCCGTGGGACTGAAATCCGACGTTCGCGCGGAGGCCGTTGCGCTGGAGAAGACAGCGCAGTTGTACAACGAACTCCGCAAGGGATAGGGGATGTCAGAGTTTAGAAAGATCGCAATTGTCAGCGAGTTGCCGCCTCTCGGAGAAGGACGAGAGTTTGTGGTTGAACAGCGCACCATCTGTATTGCCAACGAAAACGGCAAGTACGTCGCGATGAACAATGTTTGCGCGCATCGCGGCGGCCCGCTCGGCCAGGGCGTGGTAGACGAGGGGAAGATGGTCTGCCCGTGGCATGGCTGGCAATTCGATCTCGTGACCGGCAAGAGCGAGCAGAGTGCCACCCTCGGTGTCGATGTCTACGAGCTGAAAATCGAAGGCGATGACGTGCTGGTGAAGATCTAGCGATGAGCCCGGCGACTCATCTCCTGGCTGCAGGAGTGCTTGCCGGGTTCTCGCGCCTCGATCATCGCGGGCGCGTGGCCGTCATGATCGCGGGAGTCATCCCTGACATCGACGGACTTGGCGTGGTTCCGGAGTTATTTACGCGGCACAGCGCGCATCCGCTGCTGTGGTTTTCCGAATTCCATCATCAGCTGCATACGCTGCTGTTCGCGATCATCGTCACGCTCGTCGCGGTGGCGTTCTGCGGCGAACGACTGAAGACCGCGCTATTCGTGCTTGCGAGTTTTCATCTGCATCTGCTTTGCGACCTGATCGGCGCACGTGGCCCGGATGGCGATTCCTGGCCAATTCCATACTTCGCCCCATTCACGCAGGCCCATGCCTGGACGTGGTCTGGCCAGTGGCCGTTGAATGGCTGGCAGAACTTCGCGATCACCGGACTCCTGCTGGTCGCGACCTTCTGGCTCGCGGTGCGCAATGGCAACTCCGTCGTGGAGTTGTTCTCAACCCGCGCCGATGAACGGTTCGTCGGCACGCTGCGCGGCCGGCTACGTTCGGCTTAGGCTCTGAGATAATGCCGACATGGACGGCGCACAACACATCCAGGTCAGCGCAGACGACGCGAACATTCGCCTGGATCAATATCTCGTCTCGCATCTCCCCGACGTCTCACGCGCTCGCGTACAGGCGCTGATCGACGACGAAAAGATCCTGGTAGACGGAAAGTCCTCCAAGCCGTCCTATAAGCTGCGCGGAAGCGAAGTGATCGATGTCGTCGGCGAATATCAGCCGCCGCCGTTGCGCGCGATTCCCGAAGATATTCCGCTCGATGTGGTGTACGAAGACGATGATCTCGCGGTCATCAACAAGCCGGCAGGAATGATGGTGCATGTTGGCGCTGGTGCAACGGAGGAAGAGCGTAATCGCGGGACGCTGGTGAATGCGCTGCTGTATCGGTTCCGAGCGCTGTCAGAAGTCGGCGGCGACATGCGGCCCGGTATCGTTCACCGCTTGGACAAAGAGACCAGCGGACTGATCGTGGTTGCGAAGAACGACGTTGCGCACCGCAAGCTCGCGGAACAGTTTTCCTCGCGACGGGTTCATAAGAAGTACGTGGCTCTGGTGCATGGATGGCCGAAGAAACTGAAGGGAACCATCAACCTGCCGATCGCGCGCGACATGTCGCGCCGCACGCGGATGACGACCCGCGGGTCAGGTGGACGCGATGCGCTGAGCCACTACGAAGTGAAGGAGAAGATCGAGTCTCCGTACGGCAAGTTCGCGCTGGTCGAGGTGAAGATCGAGACCGGCCGCACCCACCAGATCCGCGTGCATATGGCCAGTTTGGGCCATCCGGTGGTGGGCGACACGCTCTACGGTGCGCCGGGTGAGTTGCGGGTTACGAAGGCGTTGAAAGGGATGCCATCGAAGATGGCGTCCCTGGAGCGAAATTTCCTCCACGCGGCAGAAATCGAATTGCAGCAGCCCGCAACGGGAAAAGCACTGCGTTTTGTAACCAAAGTTCCAGCGGCACTAGAGGATTTCGCTGAGACATTGCGGCATCCGGAAGTACGCGGGACGTAGTCCGAAGGTGACCTCGGATTCACCGGAACCAACGTGGTGCTCAGCTTATAATGACTGATATCGCATGAGACCCAGCTTGTTCTTGGCCATTCTTGGGACGGCAGTTTTGGCCGTCGCGCAACAACCGGCGGAACTTCCTTCGGCGCCTTCGGCTACGCTGCAACAGCAGCAGCAAAAGGACGCGGCTGCACAGGCGGCAGCGAATCCTGCACCGCAGCAGTCCTCGTCGCCTGCGTTACCGCTTCCGGCGATCCCGAAAGACGCTCCGTCAGCCCCGGCCCCCAAGCCCCCTACCCCACAGAACGATGCCAAGGCCGACACGCCTTCCGACGACCAGGCCATCACCAAGATCGTTGTCGGTGTGAACGAAGTGAACGTCATCTTTACGGTGACCGACAAGCGCAATCGCTTCGTGAAGGACCTCAGCCAGCCCGACTTCAAGTTTGTTGACGATGGCAAGCCAGTCGCCTCCATCCGCGACTTCCGCAAGGAAACGAACCTGCCGCTGCGCGTCGGCTTGCTGATTGACTCCAGCAACTCGATTCGCGACCGTTTCAAGTTCGAGCAGGAATCGGCGATCGAATTCCTGAACCAGATCATTCGTCCCAAGTTCGACAAGGCGTTCGTCATCGGCTTCGATACCACAGCCGAAGTAACCCAGGATTTCACCGACGACACCGACCTTCTCGGTAAAGGTGTACGCATGCTGCGTCCGGGCGGCGGTACCGCCATGTACGACGCGATCTACTACGCCTGCCGCGACAAGTTGCTGAAGGAGAATGGCAACACCGCCATGCGCAAGGCGATGATCCTGCTCAGCGACGGTGAGGACAACCAGAGCCGCGTCACCCGGGAAGAAGCGGTCGAGATGGCACAGCGCGCGGAAGTCATCATTTACGCGATTTCCACCAACACCAGTGGCCTGAAGCTGCGCGGCGACAAAGTGCTCGAGCGCTTCGCTGAGGCAACGGGCGGACGCGCCTTCTTCCCCTTCAAGATTTCCGACGTAGCGAACGCCTTTTCGGAAATTCAGGACGAATTGCGCAGCCAGTATGCGGTGTCGTACGTGCCCGCCGACTTCAAGAAAGACGGTCACTATCGCGCGATCGAGATTGCGGCCGACAACAAAAAGTACAAGGTCCGCGCGCGTAAAGGCTACTACGCTCCGAAAAACTAGCTGAATTGGAAGCATTGCGACGGCGGCGCGAAGGCGTCGCCGTTTCGCTTTATGCAGCTACCCGATGCGGCTTACCTTTATCTTCTTTTTGCTTCTTCCGCTGCGCCCGCTTGAAGTGGTAGAGCGCGAACAGTCCGCCAGCAACGCCCAGCACAATCGCAAAAATCAGCAGCGGCTTGTAATAGCGGTTCATTACGCGGATGAGCGAATGACCGTAGAGAGAAGCAAAGTAGGCGATCAGCGCGTAACGGATGGTGCGCCCAATCGCGACGGCGGCGAGGAATTTCTTCAGCGGATACTGCAATGCTCCCGCAGTCATGAGAAATGCCGACATCGGGACCGGAGGTGGAGCGACGGCACCGAGCAACAGCGATAAGAATCCGTATTTCTCGAAGACCGAGTACACCTTCTTCGCGCGGCCCTCTCCAATTTTCTTTTCGAGTGTTTCTTTGCCGCCCTTTGCGCTCAACCGATACGTGAAGTAGCTGGCAATCACCGATCCCACCAGCGCCATCAGCGCGTAGTACCACCACAGCTCTTTGTGAGAGCTGGCAAGAATGATGAGCAGCACGTCCATGCTGCCGGGCACTGGAACAGGCGAGTTATCCACCTGCGCGAGCAGCAGCAGGCCCGGCCCGCCCAGGCGGTGCAACCAGTGCATGAGCGCCTGCGAACTGGAGACAAGGAGCATCATTCCTGCCTCAGTTAGAAGCAGAAAATGAGCTACTCGCGCTGCCAGTCCGTGTAAATAGTCGTGAAGCAGCGCCCCAACAGGCTATTTCGAGAACCAGTTGTGAGCGGGAAGAAAACGCAGCTCGGGCGCCTTTTCGATCAGTTTCAGCTCTTCGCAATACTGAAAGAACAGGGCCAGTCCTTCTAGGTTCTCGGCATCGAGATGGTAATCAATGTTGTGGGTGAGGTACTCGTGAACATCGCGTTCCGAGATGCCGATCTTTGGCGACCACTCGCGCGCGAGCTCGTCCACGTGCTCCGGCTTCAGGCCGTTGTCGCGCGAGCGTTGGAAGATCTCCACCACCTTTGTCGCGTGATCATTGCCGGTGAGCGCGGCCATGCGGATCGCCCACACCGCAAACACGAATGGCTTGCCGGTGAACTTCTTCCACTCGGTTGCAAGGTCATACACGTGGTATCCAGCGGTCTTAGCGCGGAGCGCCGGATCGCCAATCAGCAGCCCGGCATCGCACTTCGCGAGCATCTGGTCGAGGTCGGGCGGGTGGGAAATAAAGCTGCGTTCACCGTCCCAGAATTTCGAGAACAGCACCCGCGTCAGGTTCACGCTAGTGCGCGACGACGTATCAAGCGCCACGCTTTTGATCTGTTCCACCGGCACTTTGCTGATCAGCAGGATCGACCGCACCACTCCTTTCGTGGCGATTGCAATATCGGGAATCAGCACGAGATTCGGTATCAGCGCGTAGGTAAACACCGGAATGATCCCAATATCCGCGCTGCCCTGGCGCAGTTCTTCTGCACATTGTGCGGGCAGCGTGTAGTGCACATCGAAGCCCGTCCCGACGTTGCCGTGCGCGAAGTCCCACATTAGCGGTGCTGTATTCAGGAAAGAAATTGCGGAAACTCTAAGTTGAGCCATTGACCCTCTGGGCAAACGGACGATTCTAGCAAACTGGGGCCTCGCGTGACTGTCGTTGAACCCACCACTTCCAACCGCCAGCGCCAATGGCTGGCGCTCTCGCTCACTCCACAACTCGGTCCCACGCGCGGACGGCGCCTCGTCGAACACTTCGGCGATGTCGAAAGAATCTTCCGCGCCTCTCTGACGGAACTTGAAGCTTCTGGATTGCCCGCAGCCTCCGCGCAATCGATCGCACTGGGAAAGTCGTACGAACTGGCGGAAGACGAGATGGTGAAGACCGCGCAGGCCGGCGCGAAGATCGTAGCCATTGGCGATCCTGAATATCCGCCGCGATTGATGGAGATTTACGATCCGCCACTGGCGCTGCGGGTGCGCGGTGATGTGAGCATCCTGAGCAAGCCGGGGATGGCAGTGGTAGGCACCCGGCACCCCACGCCCTATGGCCTGGGGATGGCCGAGCGGCTCTCCTGCGACCTTGCGGCACGTGGCGTCATCATATTAAGTGGGTTGGCGCGCGGAGTGGATACCGCTGCCCACCGTGGGACGATAAATGCCCGCGGAAAGACCGTCGCAGTCTTCGGCACCGGCGTGGATGAAATCTATCCGCGCGCGAACAAGAAGCTGGCCGAACAGATCGTCGAATTTGGCGGCGCATTGATCAGTGAGTTCCCGACGGGAACATTTCCGGCGCCTCAGAATTTCCCTATCCGCAACCGGATCATCAGCGGGCTCTCGGTCGGTGTACTCGTGATCGAAGCCGGTGAATACAGCGGTACGCGTATCACCGCGCGTTGCGCGCTGGAGCAGTGTCGCGAGGTGTTCGCAGTCCCCGGCAATGTGACCAACAAGCTTTCGTGGGGGCCGAATACACTCATCAAGCAGGGCGCGAAGCTCGTTGCCACGTGGGAAGATGTGTGGGAAGAACTGGGCAGCGACATCCGTTTGCAGATACCGCCGCCTGAGGCGCTTGCGACCGAAACGCCCCAGGCAGCATCTCTATTCGACCAGCACGAAATGCCGGCTCAAGAACGCAAAGTGTACGCGTTACTGCGTGCGGACGAATCGATGCACATTGATGAATTGATCGAAAAGCTGGATGGACGGCTGTCTTCGGCAGAGATATTTTCGGCATTATTTGAACTGGAAATGGCGAGCAAAATCAGGCAGATGCCCGGAAAATACTACGTTCGTAGCATGTAGCGTTTTTTGCTGCTGGTCTGAATCCGTGCTAGTTTCTTGGAAAGTGTCTCTCGCACCTTATTTAATTCTGCTGCATCTGTTGCAATCGTAAAAGAGGAAGAAGGAAACATTGGCAAAGGGATTGGTAATCGTTGAATCGCCGGCGAAGGCGAAGACGATTCAAAAATATCTCGGCAAAGGATACGAGGTCGAAGCCTCGCTCGGTCATATCAAAGACCTGCCGAAAAAAGGCCTCGGCGTCGATATCGAAAATAACTTCGACACCGAGTATGTGGTTATCCCGGGCAAGGAAAAAGTTGTCGCCAAGCTGAAGAAGCTGGCGAAAGACGCTGACGCCATCTACCTCGCGCCTGACCCGGACCGCGAAGGCGAAGCCATTGCTGCGCACCTTGCCGAGGAACTTGGCGACGGCGACGGTAAGAAAAAGAAGAAGACCGACAGTAAGCCGTTCTATCGCGTAACCTTCAACGAAATCACGAAAAAGGCCGTCCAGGAAGCCTTCGCGAAGCCTCGCGAAATTGACCGCAACCTCGTGGATGCGCAGCAGACGCGCCGCATTCTCGACCGTCTCGTGGGTTTCCAGGTCTCCCCGCTGCTGTGGGACAAAGTCCGCCGTGGCCTCTCCGCCGGACGGGTGCAAACCGTCGCACTGCGACTGATCGTCGAACGTGAGCGCGAAATCAAGGCGTTCGTCTCCAAAGAATATTGGACGATCGACGCCCACCTGCACGGGCAGAAGCCGCCGGATTTCGACGCGCGCTTCACCGGTATTGACGGCGAGAAGCTCGAAGTCGGCAACGAAGAAGAGTCGAAGAAGATTGTCGATCAACTGGACAATGCCGAGTGGTCGGTACGTTCGGTTGATAATCGCGAGCGTCGCCGCAACGCGGCAGCGCCGTTCACCACCAGCAAGTTCCAGCAGGATGCCTCGCGCAAGCTGGGAATGAGCGTGAAGCGCGCGATGATGATCGCGCAGCATTTGTATGAAGGCGTGGAACTCGGCGAAGAGGGTACGGTCGGCCTCATTACTTATATGCGTACCGACTCCACCCGCGTTTCCAATGAAGCGCTGACCGAAGTACGCGAACTGATCGGCACCAGCTACGGCCCGCAGTTCCTGCCGGAATCGCCCAACGTTTATAAGCAGAAGAAGGATGCGCAGGGCGCGCACGAAGCCATTCGCCCTTCGTCCGTTGCCCATACGCCCGATGATCTGAAGGCCTATCTCAAAGACGATGAGATGAAGGTCTACAAGTTGATCTGGCAGCGCTTCGTCGCTTCGCAGATGGCGCCTGCGGTCTTCGATCAGACCACGGTGGACATTGATGCCAAGGCCGATCGCACCTACAACTTCCGCGTGACCGGTTCGGTCCTCAAGTTCGAAGGTTTCCTCAAGGTTTACGAGGAGTCGAAGGAAGGCAAGGACGAGGAAGATGATGCGCTGAAGCACAAGCTGCCGCCGCTCGTCGAGGGCCAGACGCTCACGCTGAAGGCGATCAAGCCGGAGCAGCACTTCACCGAGCCGCCACCGCGTTACAACGAGGCGTCGCTCGTGAAGGAACTGGAAGAGCAGGGAATCGGGCGGCCTTCCACGTACGCCGCCATTCTCAGCACCATCCAGGACCGTGGCTACGTGCAGAAGACGCCAGGCCGCGGAGGCAAGTTCTTCCCAACTGAAATCGGCATGGTCGTCACCGACCTGCTGGTCGCCAACTTCAAAGACATCTTCGACACCAAGTTCACGTCGCGGATGGAAGAAGAACTCGACGAAGTGGAAGACGGCCAGAAAAAGTGGACCGACACGCTGAAAGAGTTTTACGACAAGTTCGAAACCAACCTCGACTATGCGCAGAAGCACATGGAAAACATCAAGCGCATGGAGAAGCCCACCGACGAAAAGTGCGAGCGTTGCGGCTCACCACTCGTCATCAAGTGGGGCAAGCACGGTTCGTTCTATGCGTGCAGTTCGTACGACAAGAAGGACCCGAACAGCTGCACGTTCACCAAGGAAAATCCGATCGACCTGCCCGACCTCGACACCGCCGATGTGCAGGAGACCGAGCAGGAAGAGTACTGCGAGAACTGCGGGCGCGGAATGGTGCTGAAGCGCGGGCGCTTCGGTCAGTTCATGGCTTGTACCGGCTATCCGGAGTGCAAGACCACGCGGCGCCTCGACCAGGCCAAGAAGATTCCCGATGTTCCGCTCGATGAGAAGTGCCCGGAATGTACGCGGCCTCTCGTACTACGACATGGACGCTTCGGCGAGTTCGTCTCGTGCAGCGGCTATCCGGAGTGCAAGTGGATCAAGCAGAACTTCGTGGGCGTGAAGTGTCCGCAGTGCAAGGAAGGCGAGATCGTCGAGAAGAAGGCGCGTCGCGGCAACTTCTTCTACGGCTGTGCCCGCTATCCCAAGTGCGATTTCACGTCGGCCAACAAGCCGGTGGCGCAGCCGTGCCCGAAGTGCGGCAGCGAGTATGTGCTGGAGAAAAAGCTGAAGTCCGGTACCTACCTCACCTGTCCGAACAACAAGGCGACCGCGTCGGAAGAGCCCAAGCGTCGCGGCAAGAAGAAAGCAGCAGAGACCGAGAACGCCGTGAAATGTGACTACTCGGTGAAAATCGCGGAACCGGAAAATACCGATGAGCCGGAAAAGTCCGCGGACGTAGCGTAAAATCAGGGTCGCCTTTCCGGCGGCCCTTTTCCATTCCAACCCATATCCAAGAGGTGCTCGATGTCCGATGATTTTGGCAAAGCTACGCATGCAGATGCAGAACTAGTACTGAAGCTCTACGATCTTCGTCGCGAACCGGTGATGCGCGATGCCCGCAAATTTTTCGGCGGCTTTAATCCGCAATCGGCGGACGAGATCATCGCTCTCATCCAGGCGCAGACGCCCGAGAACGCTTATTTCCGGCAGGTAACCTCCTTCTGGGAAATGGCCGCAACCCTCGTGCATCACGGCGCGCTGAATGAGGGCCTGTTCCTCGATACCCAGGGCGAGCTGTTTTTCGTCTACGCCAAAATCGCTCCGTACCTGGCAGAAGTGCGCGAGAAGCTCGACAATCCGCATTTGATGGCGCAGTCCGAAAAGCTCATCAACCATACGGAACTGGCGCAACAGAAGCTGGCCGCGTTTACCGAACGACTGAAGAAAATGGCCGCTCGCCGCGCTCAGGCTGCCAAACAATAATCTGGGTGCAATGAATACTGTGGGTGCCCCACCCTTCCGGCTTCAGGCGGAGGGTGGGAATCCAAGAACCCTTTGCTCGACTCATGAAACAGGTCTATCTCTTCCACGGAAAAGGTGGCTCGCCCAAGGGCACGGTCGCGAAGATCGAGCCACTGCTCCGCGAAGTTCACGCCGGATTTATCTACCATCGGATCGTGCTGCCGCACCACGATCCCAATGTCGCGGCGGAGAAATCTGTCGAATATCTCCAGGATTTCAGTGTGCCGCCGGGTGCATGGCTTATCGGCATCAGCCTCGGCGGACTCGTCGCCGCAAAGCTGCAAGAGTTGGGTCGCGAAGATCTGCACGTTGCCGCGATCAGTTCTCCAACCTGGGCAGATGGCGTGCGCCTCGAACAGAAGCCGGAGAAGCGGGTCGCGATTTACTCGTCCAACGATGAAGTTATCGCCCCGCGAACCGCCGACTGGCCGACCCTTGCGGAGGCCTACAACTTCGCATGGCTCACCCACGATACCGACGCGCACAAAGAGCGCCTCTGCAAGCTGCTCAATTTGTGGTTGGAAGGGAAGCCACCCGCCGAAGCGGCTCAGTCGCTGTAAGGATCGCGCAAATACCCTTCGACTGCGAAGTCCTCGCCGAAGCGGTGCAGTTCGAGATTGCGCAAATACGCGGCCTCATCCATGCGGGCGTATCCCGGTCCCAGTGCGAACGGGACGGCATTGCCGCCACCGAGAATCTTCGGCGCGTAATACAAGAAAACTTTGTCCACGATGCCCGCAGCCAACGCAGCCCAGTTCACCGCCGCGCCGCCTTCAACGATGAGGCTATTCAACTCGCGCGCGCCTAGTCGTTCCACGACGGCATTCAAATCCGGACGCCCGCCGGCAACGGCAACTCCACCGGGTTCGTTCTTCGCGAGCGGCACTTGTTCCACTTGAATGCCGCGTTCTTCCAGCGCCGCGCGCTTCTTCTCTTCCGCAAATGAGCAGAAGACGAGCACATCATGATGCGCGGTCTTCACCAGCCGCGAATCCAGTGGCAGCCGCAATTGCGAATCAAGCACCACGCGCAGCAGCGGACGCCGCCGTGGCAGCCCCGTGCGATCGGTGAGCAGCGGATTATCGCTGACCACCGTGCCTACGCCGATCATGATGGAGTCCGCTGCATGGCGCAGCTCCTGCACGTGTGCGCGCGCGATCTCGCTGGTGATCCATCCCGGCTGCGAGAAGCCGATATCGGTCACTTCGGCAGGAGGCGGCGCGATTTTGCCGTCAAGCGTCATCGCGGCCTTCAGCGTCACCAGCGGCAGCCCAGTGCGGATGCGTTTGGAGAAGCCTTCGTTCAACTTGCGCGCGTAGTCAGCGAAAACGCCCACGAGCAGTTCGACTCCGGCCTCGCGCAACTTCGCGAAACCGCGCCCAGCGACCAGCGGATTCGGGTCCGGCATCGAGCACACCACGCGCTTGATTCCCGCGGCGATCACCGCATCCGCGCATGGCCCGGTGCGGCCCTCGTGCGAACACGGTTCCAAGTTCAAGTAGAGCGTGGCGCCGCGCGCAGCGTTTCCCGCTTGTTCCAGCGCGAGAACTTCCGCGTGCTTCAGGCCGTCGTACATGTGAAAGCCTTCGCCGATAACTTCGCCATCGGCGTTGACAACCACGGCTCCGACGCGCGGATTCGGCGAAGCCATGGCAATGCCCTTGCTCGCGAGTTCCAGCGCACGCAGCGTGAAGCGCTCATCGGGGCTGGCGTTGATAGAGATCATGCGCGGCGCGTAATCAGGCAAACAGCGACTCCACGAAGTCATTCGCGTTGAACGGCAGGATGTCGCCAATCTTTTCGCCGACGCCAACGTAGCGTACCGGCAGTCCAAGCTCGCGCGAGATCGCGACCACCACGCCGCCCTTGGCAGTGCCGTCGAGCTTGGTCAGCACGATGCCCGTCACGCCCGCGGATTCGGTGAACAATTTCGCCTGCTGCAATCCGTTCTGTCCGGTGGTCGCGTCCATCACCAGCAGAACTTCGTGCGGCGCCGACGGAATGAATTTCTGCGCGGTGCGCTTCATCTTTTCCAGCTCAAGCATCAGGTTCTGCTTCGTATGCAGACGTCCGGCGGTATCCACGATGACGTAATCCACCGCGCGTGCCTTCGCGGCCTGTAGGGCGTCGAAGAGCACGGCCGAGGGATCACCACCCGGCTTAGTCTTGATCACCTCCACGCCCGTGCGCTCGCCCCAAACTTCGAGCTGGTCGATGGCGGCGGCGCGAAACGTATCAGCCGCGCAGAGCAGAACTTGCTTTCCCTGTGCGCGAAGCAGATTCGAGAGCTTGCCAATCGTCGTCGTCTTGCCCGTGCCGTTCACGCCGACAACCAGGATCACCTCAGGTGGCTGGTCCACTGTGCGCACCGGAGATTTCGCGGCAGCTTCATTCAGCAGCCGCAGGATCTCCGCCTTCAACACGCCTTTGATCTCGTCGGTGCTCTGCACCTGCTTGCGGTCAACTTTATCCTTCAGCGCCTGCAGCACTTCCGCCGTCGTAACCGAGCCGAGGTCGGCGGCGATGAGCGTCAGTTCCAGCTCGTTGAGGGTGTAATCGTCAATTTCCGGCCGGACGCCGACGGCGTCTTCAATGCGCTCCGTGAGGCTCTCGCGGGTGCGAGTCACCGCCTCCTTCATGCGCTGGAATAAGCCGGATGGTTTTTTCTCTTCGTCGAGACTGCCGAACAGTGTCTGAATCATGAATGCACCGTAGAAATGCGCAAAAGACCATTATAGAGACGCGGCGGGAGAAAGGCTCGGGGCAGGGCTCTAGATGCGCTCGGTATCCACGAGCAGTGCAGCCTCGCGGTGGCCGGCAACGGGAAGAGGTGCAGCAGCCGCCATGGCGACAGCAGGCATCGGCACATCGCGCTTCACGTGCACCTGCCCGCGTTGGAAGACCGCGGTAAATGCCGCTACACAGCGAGGATCGAACTTGGTGTTCGCCAGCGAGTTGATGATGCGCACCACGTACTCCGGATCGGCAGCCGCCTGGTAGGGACGGTTGGTGGTCATGGCATCGAAGGTATCGGCCACCATGATGATGCGCGGCATCAGCGGGATCTGGTCGCCCTTCAGTCCGTAGGGATAGCCGCGGCCGTCGAGCGATTCGTGGTGGAGTTCGATGCCCGGGATCATGTCGGCCAATTGCGTGACCGGACGCAGGATGATGGCGCCCTTGGTCGTGTGGGTCTTCATGATCTCGAACTCTTCCGGTGTGAGCGCGCCCGGCTTTTTCAAGATGCGGTCTTCGATACCGATCTTACCCACGTCGTGAAGCTGCGCCGAAATGCGGATCTTCTCGACTTCTTCAGTGCTTAAGCCCATCTCGGTCGCGATGAGAACGGAATAGCGCGTCACGCGATCGGAGTGACCGCGAGTGTACGGGTCCTTTTCGTCGACTGCGCCGGCGAGCATTTGGATCGAGCTCAAGAACAGTTGACGGTTCTCTTCGGCGGCACGCTTCAGGTCTTCAATGTGCCGTTCGATTTCGTCCGTCATGCTGTTGAACGTATTCGCGAGTTCGCCGATTTCCGTTCGCGTCACCAGTTCCACGCGACGGCTGAAATCTCCGCGCGCAATGGCGCGGCTGGATTGCGTGAGCACGTCGAGAGGCGTGGTGATGCGGCGCGCCGCCCAGATCGAAATCACCAGCGACATCAGCACCGCGAGAATTGCCAGCAGGCGTGCGCTGCGCTGCATCTCGTAAATGCCCTGGTAGGCCTCGCTGGTCTGCTTCTGCGCGATCACCGCCCAGTTCAACGATTGCACCGGGCTGTACGTGCCCAGCATCTCGATTTTCTTGCCCTCAACGCTCATGTTGAATTCGTGGGTCGCGGCGAGACGTCCGCCTTCTTCCACGAATGCTTTTACCAGTTCAATCGACGTCATGTCCTGGCCGATGGCGTAGCTGCGCTCGGCGCCGGCAATCAGGCGGCCGTGGCTATCCACCACGTAGGCAATCAGGCCGCCATGGCTTACTTCCTGCAACCGGTTGAGCAGGTAATCGAGGTCAACTACGGCCGAGATCAGTCCGATGAACGTATCGCCGATCATGATCGGACGGGTCACCAGCATCACGGTGTGGGTATCGTCGCCGGTGCCCACTTGCAGGGCCTGCCCTGTATAGGCTTGCCCTTCCTTGGCCAGGTCGAAGCCCTTCTTCATTTCGCGCTGCAGGAATTCGTCGGGAACAATGCGGCCGGCGGTCACGCCCTTGGCTTCGCTGTTCAGGATCGTGGCATACGCCACGTCGCCGCCGCTGGAGACAAAGTTCTCAAGCAGCGCGCGCATTTCGGGCGAAGCTATCGTGGCGTCGTCGAGATTGCCGCCGCTGTTTATCTGCACGGCGGTCGAAAGGTTCTGGAGCATCATCTGCAGATTGCGCTGGCGCTGCGAGGCGTCGTCAGCGAGTGAACGCGTGACGGTGTTCTGCAGAAGCATTTCGTTGGTCTTCAACCGGTCACGGTTGATCGCGACGACCCGCGCATAAAAGTACATCGGGATGACGCTCACGGCGAGGAGCGCCCCGAGGATCAGGTACAGAATGGGGATGCGCTGCGGAAGGAAGCGCTTCAACCCAGTCGCGATTTCGGAGTCATGCATTCAGCAAGGGCCTATCTGTGTGCGCAAACAGATTTCCACAACCCGCTCTGTCGAGCGGCTTTTGAGGGGAGGATGGTGGAAACAGAGTAGCGGAAACCGCCTTGGCCGCCAAGTACGAACTAGTACATGTCCGCTGGGAAACTGATGATGTAACAGGGGTTAGGGTGGATAGATTTTGAGTCGCACGGCCCCTCTCGACCGTCGAATGGATTTGCCGTAACCCTATGCAAACCTGTACAACTGCAAAGTTCATGAAATTGTCCCTGGATCGCACACGCCCGTTCGTCGCTGGTTTGCTGGCCCTCTGCCTGGCCTCCCCTTCGGCCCTACTCTCCCAGTCTGCTGCTCCGCCCGCGCCGGAAGCCAAAGTTGTTGATGAGCTTGCGCCTTTGCCCCAGGACGATGGCCGTCTCGGCCTCGAACTGCTACTCAAGCGCCTGAAGACCACCGCGCGCTTGATGCACACCACCGCTCATCCCGACGACGAAGATGGCGGTATGCTCACCCTCGAATCGCGCGGCAAGGGTTACGACGTTACCCTGATGACCCTCACCCACGGCGAGGGCGGCCAGAACAAGACCGGCAGCAATCTCTTCGACGAACTTGGCGTGCTCCGCGTCCTCGAACTGCTGGAGAGCGATAAATATTACGGCGTCCACCAGCGCTTCAGCATGGCCGCTGATTTTGGCTTCAGTAAGAGCCCGCAGGAGTCGCTGGAGAAGTGGAAGGACGGCGGCAAGCCCGGCTACATCCCGCTGCGCGACATGGTGCGCGTCATCCGAACTTTCCGTCCTGACGTCATCGCCCAGCGCTTCCAGGGCTCCGAGCGCGACGGCCACGGCCATCACCAGGCGTCGGGCATCATCACCAAGGAAGCGTTCCGCGCCGCCGCCGATCCCAAGCAATTTCCGGAACTCAACCTTCCGCCGTGGCAGGCTAAAAAGCTCTACATGGACAACGTCCGCGATGGCGAGGAGTACACGGTCGCCTTCGATACCGGCGCGGAAGACCCCGCCCTCGGCATGAGCTACGTGCAGTTCGCGATGAAGGGCCTGAAGCACCAGCTCTCGCAAGGTGCCGGCGCATGGAACGTCGATCCCGGCCCGCACATCACGCGGTACAAGCTGATTGACTCAGAGTTGCCGCAACCCAAAGCCGGCGAGCACGAAAAAGATTTCTTCGACGGCATCGACACCTCACTGCCCGCGCTCGCCGATCGTCTCGGCGCGGATGAGAACAGAGTCCCATGGCTGAAGCCCGGTTTGGAAGAAGTTGCGAAACTGATTGACCAAGCCAGTGAAGCCGAGAAGAAGGACATGGAGAGCGCGGCGGCGCCGCTGAGCGCAGCCGCTCAAAGCCTGAGTGCGCTGCGGACAAGGATCGAAAATAGTCCGCTCGACGATGCATCGCGTCGTGACTTACTTTCGCGCGTGGATGAAAAGCGGCAGCAGGTGCGGAAAGCGGAGGCGCTCGCACTGGGGTTGAAAGTCAAAGTAACCACACTTGCGGAAATGGCCGGAAAACCTTCCGTCACCCGCGGAACTCGCGTTCCGGTGGATGTCGCGATTGAGAATGGCGGGTCGCAAGCGTTGCAGTTTCAGCTAGCCGATGTCGAGGATCCTGCGGCCGCCAAGCGGGCGGTGAAGTCGCTTGCCATCGCGGCCCATGGGCATTCAAGCGTGGTTGCCGAGAACGTCGCGCGCGAGCCGCTCACCAAGCCCGGGTTCCACCGTGATAATCCGGAGGTTGACTCGTTCTACGAAAGCTCGGACGCTGATCCCACGATCCCGTTCTCGGCCGGACCGCCGACCGTCTGGGTGTCTTATCGCGCGGAGGGAAGCAAAGCCGCGATCGATGGCTCCCAGGAAGTTCCAGTAGAGACCGCGATCCATCAGCCTGACGGCACCACCCGCCTCCGCCCCCTGGCAATCGCTCCGAAGTTTTCGGTGCTAATCGAGCCCAGCACCCAGACGGTTCCCACCACCGCCAAAGACGCCCGCAAGATCGACGTCCACGTGCGCAGTATCGCCGGCGGCCCTGCCAAAGGCACGCTGAAACTCCTCGTCCCCTACGCGTGGCGTGCGACGCCGCTGCAACAGGCCATCGACTTCAGCAAGTACGGCGAAGAGAAGACTGTCTCGTTCCAGGTCACGCCCGGCGAACTCTCCGAGCACAAGGCGAAGATCGAAGCCGTGTTCGAGAGTGAAGGGAAGAGGTACACCGAGGGCTACACCACGGTGGAGCGCGAGGACCTCGGCACCTACTACTACTACCAGCCTTCGGTGCAGAAGATCAGCGAGGTCAAGGTCGCGACGCAGCCGGGCCTGAAGGTCGGCTACATCATGGGCGCCGGTGACGACATCCCGACCGCGCTGCAGCAGATCGGCGTGGACGTGGCAACGATCACGCCTGAAGAACTCGCGAGCGGCGACCTCTCGAAGTATGGGACCATCGTCGTCGGCATTCGCGCCTACGACACGCGTGACGATGTGAAGCAGCACAACGATCGCCTGCTCGAATTCGTGAAGAATGGCGGCACGCTCATCGTGCAATACAACGCCGGCGTCGCGGACTTCAACGCCGTCAAGCTGCCGCCGCAGACCGGACCGGTGCCACCCAAGATGGACCCCAATTCGCCGATCCCCGGAAAGTACGTGCCGTATCCGGCGGAGCTGAGCCGCGACCGAGTGAGCGTGGAAGACGCGAAGATCACGGTGCTCGAGCCGCAGAACGCGATCTTCCATTCGCCGAACGAGATCAAGCCCACCGACTTCGACGGCTGGGTGCAGGAGCGCGGCCTCTACTTCATGGACCGCTGGTCGCCGGAGTATCACGCGCTGCTCGAGTGCCACGACCCGAACGAGCCCGAGCGCAAGGGCGGCCTGCTCGAAGCGAAGTACGGCAAGGGGACGTACATCTACACCGGCTACGCGTTCTTCCGGCAATTGCCGGTGGGCGTGCCCGGCGCGGTGCGGCTGTTCGTCAACCTGCTGAGCGCAGGGCATGAGCAACACTGAGCGCTCGCAGCATGATGACGAGCACCTCGTCCGCGGGCTGAGCCTGGGCGGCGCGACTGCGCTCAATATGATCGACGTGATCGGCATTGGGCCGTTCATCACGATCCCGCTGATCATCAGTGCCATGGGCGGCCCGCAGGCGATGCTGGGCTGGATCTTCGGCGCGCTGCTCTCGCTTTGCGACGGCCTCTGCTGGGCCGAACTCGGCGCCGCCATGCCGGGCTCCGGCGGCAGCTATCGCTACCTCAACGAAATTTACGGTCGCCAGAAATGGGGACGCCTGCTCTCGTTCCTCTTCATCTGGCAGCTCTCGTTCTCGGCGCCGCTTTCCATCGCATCAGGATGTATTGGCTTCTCGCAGTATGCGAGCTACTTGAAGCCGAGCCTCGAACACGCATGGATCTCGCATCCGCGCTTCATGGTTGGGCCGGTGACGGTGATGTCGATTGCGACGGTCATCGTGGTCGTCTTCCTGCTCTATCGCGGCGTAGTGCAGATCGAAAAGATCTCGAAATTTCTCTGGGTCGGCGTGATGGGAACCATGGCGTGGATCATCTTCGCCGGGCTCACCCACTTCCAGCCGTCGCGCGCGTTCGATTTTCCGCCGGGCGCGTTTACGCTCTCGCACAATTTCTTTCTCGGTCTTGGCGCGGCGATGCTGATCGCTACCTACGATTTCTGGGGCTACTACAACATCGCGTTTCTTGGCGGCGAGGTACGCGACCCGGAGCGCAATATCCCGCGCGCGATGCTGTATTCCATCGTGATTGTCGGCGTGCTCTACGTGGTGATGAACATCAGCATCCTCGGCGTGATGCCGTGGCGCGAGTTGGCGCAGACCGCGCAATCGAACACGCGGTATTACATCGTCGCGACCATGATGGAGCGCCTCTACGGCCACTGGGCCGGGGTGCTGGTGGCGCTGCTCATCATGTGGACGGCGTTTGCCTCGGTGTTCTCGCTACTGCTGGGCTATTCACGCGTTCCCTACGCGGCAGCGCGCGATGGCAACTACTTCAAGCCCTTTGCGCGCATCCATCCCACGCAGAAGTTTCCGACCGTGTCGTTGCTGGTGCTGGGTGGCGTGGCGATTCTTTGCTGCTTCCTGCGACTAGCCGATGTCATCGCGGCGCTGGTGGTGATTCGCATCCTGCTGCAGTTCGTGGTGCAGATCCTCGGGCTGCTGTATTGGCGTTGGTCGCGGCCCGATGCGCCTCGTCCCTTCAAGATGTGGATTTATCCCGTTCCCGCAGTGCTGGCGCTGGTGGGCTTTATTTATGTACTATTCGTGCGCACCAATTCCTGGCAACAAGTTCGCTATGCAGTCGTAATCGTTGTCATCGGTCTCGCCATCTATCTTGTGCGCGCCTGGCGCAGGGGCGAATGGCCGATGCCGGGAAGATCCGCGGCCAGCGATGTCGCGGTGTAAGCTCCACCGGGCCCCATAATTCAGGAGGATGGAATGAAGAAAGTTGCAATCGTGCTTACGATGGCGTTGGCCCTCTGTTGCGGCTGCGCGATCGCGCAAGACAAGGGACCGGCGAAGACAGTCGCCGATGTGTTCAACGGAGCTCTCACCGGCGTAGAGAACGAGTTCGTTCCCGCTGCCGAAGCGATGCCGGAAGGCAAATATGATTTTGCGCCCACCAGCGGCGAATTCAAAGGTGTTCGCACCTTCGGCCAGCAGGTGAAGCACGTAGCCGCCGTGAATTACGTTCTCGGTGCGGCGATCCTCGGCGAAAAGCCGCCGGTCGATTTGGGCGGCGAAAGTGGTCCCGAGAGCGTCAAGAGCAAGGCCGACATCGTGAAGTTCTTGAAGGACAGCTTCGCGTATGCGCACAAGGCGCTCGCCACTCTGGATGAAAAGAACGTCACGGTGGCGGTAAAGAGCCCGTTCGGACCGAACCAGATGGCCAAGGGAACCGTTGCCGTCATCATGGAGACACATCCGTTCGACCACTACGGGCAGATGGCAGTCTACCTGCGCATGAACGGGATTATTCCGCCCGCCAGCCGCCAATAATTTTTAAATCGGAAAGCCCATGTCGTGCGTACTTCAAGACATGGGTTTTTCTTTGGAGAACTATGAAGACACTTTCTGCGCTCGCTCTCTCCTTCGCGCTGCTCCTCGGAACCAGCGCCGCCTTCGCGCAAGATAAACCGCCCGCGCCGCCGACGTCGGTTACGGCAGCGCTCGACAATGAACTTTCGAAATTCGAGAAGGGCATTCTCGGACTCGCCGAGGCGATGCCGGAAGACAAGTTCAACTTCAAACCAACGGCGGGCAAGTTCGATACCGTGCATGATTTCGCCGGACAAATCGATCATCTGGGCGGAGGGTTCTTCTTCTATGCCGCCGCGATCACCGGCACGAAGCCGCCGGAAGAGCCGAAAGACCTGAAGACCAAGGCCCAGCACATTCAGTATTTGAAAGACGGCATCGCGGCCGCACATAAAGCGCTGGCGACCATCAACGAGCAAAACATGTATACGTCGGTTCCACCGCCGTTCGGCAAGAACCCGACCAACCGCATCGCGCTGGCGATTGGGATGGTTTCGCATCCGTACGATCACTACGGCCAGATGGTGGAGTACCTGCGCGGAGCCGGCATTACGCCGCCCGGAAGCAAATAAGAAAAACGCTGTCCGGAACGGAAGACTGCGGGGAATACGAAGTCTTCCGTCCGGACGCGTGCCCGCGTTCCCCGCACGCCTCACAGCGTTCTCGCGGGACTTAAAAATGCGCACAGCGATGCCCGCCCACTCTTGCCATGAGTGGGCTGCTTTGTGGGCCCGGTGCGCCCGATTTTCAAAGATCGCTTTTGCCGCCCCTTCGGGCGGTGACCTCGTTTGAGGTCCAGAAACACTTTCGGCTCAGTGGGCCCTGGGCTTGTCGCCCGGGCCTACTGAGCCTCATTTAGCACTCTAGCAATGTCTGTGACTGCCATCACCTCTGTTTGTGACAACGAAAGCAAAAACTTTCACCACGAAGGACACGAAGTACCACGAAGGATTTTTGAGGAGTTGTTTCTCCTCTGAATTTTTTTTTAAGCCCCACTGCACTCCGGCCCACGAACGCAAACGGAAATCAATTCATCCTTCGTGTTCCCTTCGTGCCCTTCGTGGTTAAAGATTTTGCTTTTTGGGGCTATTTCGCGGGGCGAGTACGGGAGGTACGCCACTCGGCGAAGTCGCGGCGAATCAAGCGGCGCATGTCGCGGGCGGCATCGTAGAGCCAGCGCGCTTTGCGCTTCTTCAGGTCCTGCGCTATCGCAGCATTCGCGCGCTTGGTGCCGAGGTGCACGTTGGCGACTTCGTAGCCCATGCAGTAGAGCAGCGTGTGCTCGTCGCGACGCGTGGGCAGATCGGTGATCGGGATCTTGGTGCAGTCGGGGGCTAGCCGGCGTACCAGCCAGTGTTCATGCACGTTGAAGTACGGATCGTGGTCGCGGACGGAGTTCTCGAGGATGTCGTTGTAGTAGATGCGATCGCGTCCGGTGCCGGCGATCCATGCAGCCGCCGATGGAACGAGGGCTTTGGCTTCGCGCGCGACCCATCCACCTTTCCAATGGGCGATGGCGACGTAGCGCTGGTGGCCGCGCGATCCGAGTCCGGCTTGTCGCGCGACGAAGAATGGCTTGTCGCAATGGGGCGGCAGCAGGTCAGTCATGCGATCTTTGGCCAATTGCGGCAAGTTTTTCAATCTCACTTCCGGCCACGATGTGAGCTTGTCCCAATAGGCGTTGGGATCTTTCAATTGCTGCGCGGCGATGGCGCGCAGCCAATCCTGGCCTTCGGCGAGAACGAACGGTTTGCCGCCGTGTTCCAGTGCGTCGTGGTAGCCCTCGAGAATTGCTTCAGCCACGAGCCTTCCGCGTTCGGCGAGATGCTCGGCATCCTTCGCCAACAGTGCGCTGGTGGCGAGCCGGACGAGGTCCATAGTGTAGGGGAAGAGCCATGCTTCGTCGAAGTCGTTAATGCCCCACGCGAGGCGGCCTTCGCCATCGCGCCAGGTGCCGAAGTTTTCGACGTGGAGATCGCCGACGGCGAGAACTTTGGGCGCGCCGCTGATGGCTTTATCGAGCGAGGGCCAGAGCTGCAGCCAGCGATAGAACGTGGCGCGGAAAAATGGAAACACGCTCTGGGCCATGAAGGCGTGTTTGCGGCGAATGTCAGCCGCGATGAGATCGGTTTGTTTCGCGAGCCAATGCTCGTACTCGCGGCTGGCTTGCAGGATGTTCATTGCCAAGGAAGGGACAAGCTACCCTGCGGTGGCCGCCGATGCCAATGGCACATTGGGGACTACCAGCACCGGGCCGGGGCGCTTGCCGATCTCGAGGAGCTCGGAAAGCTGCGCTTCGAGCGGCTTTAGCGCGGCGACGGCGTCGTTGAAACGGGCGCGGATTTTTCCGCGCAGGATGGTCATCAGTGGATGACCCGGCAACGGGCCGAGGACTTCATCGGCAGTGTCGATGAGGTTGATCCAGTCATGCCAGATGCCGATGGCGTCCTGCGCCGGCTTAAGCAGAGTGACAGCTTGGGCTTCGCCCGCAGCTTCGGCGGCATAGCGAACGTGTTTCACCACCAACCGGAGCTCGTGCAGCGAAGTGGTGTCGAAGTTTCCATGATGCAGTTGCGCGAGCAGCGGAGCGACTTCCTTGTGCAGATCTACGGCTTTTTTGGCGGTGCCATCGCTGCGTTGATGCACTTTCTCGAGGATGAGCGCCTTGGCGCGAGTCTGACGACGCTGCAGGCGTCCCGCAAGCTCGTCTTCGACCAACGTGGCCAGCTTTTTCGCGCGTTTTGCACGCTGACGCTGGAGATAGTTGAGCAACAAACGCTTGTCTTCCTCGATCGAGGGCAGCGAGATGTTGTGCAGGGCGTCCAGTTGGACGTCGAGATCGCGCACCCGGCCGGCCTTTTCGAAAATCTCTTTCAGCAGGTTGTCGAGCTTGGCGAAGGGCTTGTTCTTCTCTTCGCCGAGAGACTGGGCGAGTGTCTGGATGCGGCGGATGGTGGTTCGCAGCAGGTGCACGGACCTGGCTTCGGGAGCGGTGCGATTGGCGCGGAGCAGTCGCGAGAGCTTGCGGAACAGATAGACCGCGTGGGCCTCTGGTTCCCGGGGAATGTAACGAGTGCGCCGGCGGGACGGAGTATTACGTTTGGATGAATTTGTCACGGGAGCCAAAAATATGCCGCTCTTCACCCGTCGGGGCAGTCGCGGCGAAACTTTCTTCAATACAGTTATTATGGACGGGTGACCCCAGCCTCCACAACTGAGAATCGGGACAGGGCGACACCACCTTCGGGCTGGCGCTCGCAACCCCAAACGCTGCTTATAGATGCAGACGATACCCTGTGGGAAAACAACGTCTATTTTGAGCGCGCAATCGCACAATTTATCTCGTTTTTAAATCACCACGAATACTCGCCGGAACAGGTGCGGGAAGTGTTGAATGACGTGGAACGGGAAAACATCGTCCGCCACGGATATGGGCTGCACAGCTTCGCGCACGCGCTGGTGAATACCTTTGAAAAACTCACGGTGGACCCGATGACGCCGGAGTTGCACGGGCGGATTAACGCGATTGCGCACGAGATTGCCGAGCATCCGGTGCAGTTGATCGCGGATGTGCCGGAGACACTGGAGTATCTCGCGGCGAAACACCACTTGATCATGGTGACCAAGGGCGACATTACCGAGCAGTCGGGTAAGGTGACGCGGTCTGGGCTGGCCTCGTACTTTTCCGCGGTGGAGATTGTGGCGGAGAAGAACGTCGCGGCGTATCACGGTGTGGTGGAGAAATACGCGCTGGCGTTGGAGCGCACGTGGATGATCGGGAACAGCCCGAAATCCGATATCAATCCGGCGCTGCTGGCTGGCGTAAACGCGATTTTCATCCCGCACGACAACACGTGGATCCTCGAACACGAGGACGTGATCCACGAGGGATTCACCGGAACGCTGCTCAACCTGAGTGGTTTTGGTGATCTGCGGCAGCAGTTCTAAACCAGCTGCTGCCCTGAAATGCGCGCCCAGCCTAGGTTTGAGCGGATAAGGTCAGTTACTGCCGTGCGGTAAGGTAATCGCCTCGCAGACGATCAACCCTGCATCAGAGTACAAAGCAAGAAACAAGCCCAACCGGTCAGATGCGCCGCCCCCTCGGCTTTTCACCGACACGGCAAAATTTCAGGGAGTTTCCATGAAGGCCACTCGCTGCTTTGTGCTGGTCGTATGCGTGTCTCTGCTGTTCAGCGTTTTCACACTTGCGCACGATAACGGTGACTTCACCATCATCGCGATGCCCGACGTGCAGAACGAAAGCCAATACTATCCACAGGTGCTCCACGCGGAAACGCAGTGGATCGTGAATGCCCGGGGCGCACTGAACATCCAGGCGGTGGTCGGTCTCGGAGATATCGTCAACAATGGCTCCGATAACACCCAGTGGGCCAACGCGGATGCTGCGTTCCGGCTGCTCGATAATGCGGGAATCCCGTACCTGCTCGCGATTGGCAACCACGACTACGACAACGCAGCGCCGGCTTCGCGTTCCGCAGTCGGTTTTAACGAGTGGTTTGGGCCGTGGCGATATGCGGGGCGTCCGTGGTACGACGGCAATTACAACGGCAGCAACGAGAATTTCTACGGCGTGTTGCGGATCAATCGCCAGAAATATCTGGTGCTGTTGATGGAGTATGTCCCGCGCGACGCTGCTTTGTCGTGGGCCGCGCAGGTGATTGCCGCGAACCAGGACAAGCAGGTGATCATCGTTACGCACAGCTACATGTATTCCGACAACACGCGCGTGGACCAATGCGACACCCAGGACCTCAACACAAACAACTATGGCGACAAGCAGTGGAGCAAACTCGTCAGTCAATATCCGAATGTCGAGTTGGTGCTGAGCGGGCACATTACCAACGGTACCGCGGCGCAACGTGCGGACCTCGGCAAAAACGGGAACCTGGTCAACCAAGTCTTCTCGAATTACCAGACGCTTCCGAATGGAGGCAACGGGTATCTGCGGATTATGACGTTTCATCCGGCGAGCAATACGATTGACGTCAAGACGTACTCGCCGTTCCTGAACAGCTACATGACCGACGCACGCAACCAGTTCACGATTCCATGGCGTGCGCCGCGCACGTTTGCGAGGAGCGGAGCCGTGAGTGGCCTGGTGCGCGACAGCGGTACGTGCAAGCGGATCGCGGGCGCGACGGTGGCGGTCGGACCGAGTACTGCTGTGTCGGACGCGAATGGGTTCTATTCGCTGACGCTGCCGGGAGGCACGTATAGCGCGAGCGGCGTGGCATCGGCGTATGACGGGAGTTCAACCAGCGTGGCGGTGAGCAACGGCTATGCCGTTGACGCGAATTTCTTCCTTAAGCCAAACGCGCCGTGCGCGGTTAACCAGGCTTCACCCTCGGTGACGATCTGCGCGCCGGCCGATGGGGCGGTGGTGAACTCGCCGGCGAGGGTTACTGCGGGGACTACTGATAACAGCTCCACCGTCAGCTTTGTTCAACTCTACGTGGACGGCGTTTTGAAGCTGACGCAGAGTGGGGGAATCCTGGACACGAGTGTGACGCTGACGTCGGGTGCGCATCGCCTGACGGTACAGGCGAAGGATGCCGCCGGAGCGGTGTTCAAGCAGTCGGTCAGCGTTACAGTGCCGTAGCGGCTAGCGGCGACGTCCACCGCCTCCGCGCGGTGCGGACCGCATGGTGCTTCCGCGATTCACGTTACTTGAGCTGCGCGCCGAGTCGAAATTCTGCGAACGTTGCTGTCCTTGCGAACGCGCGTTCTGCTGGTTCTGCAGCGATGAGCGGCTCTCGGGCTTTTGGACGGAGTTCCAGCCGTTGCCGGTGTTTTGCGACCAACTGCCGTTGTTACGGTCGTAGCGGTAGACGTTGCCGTCTTTGCCCGCGTAAATGTTGTTTTTCCCCGCGGCGATTCCGGTGTTCGTGTTGGTGTTGTAGGCGAAGCCGCCACGACCCGCGGTGCCGCTTCCGGTGTAGCGATTCCCGGCAAATCCCGCGCCACCACCGGCGACGATGCCGCTCTTGGGGTCATAAACCGCACCGCCGCGGTATCCCACGGTGTTTCCGGTGTAGATGTTGGTGTTGTAGCCACGACCACCGGCGGCAATGCGGCCGTTCGCGGTGTTAACCGTGCGTCCGCGCGTCGCTCCGCCGTAATTGCCGGTGTAAGGATTGGCCCAAGCGGCGCCGGTACGGCTGTAAGCAGTGTTGCCCCAGCGTCCGTAGACGTTAGCCACGGCGGCGCCGCCCCACGCGCCCCAACCGTAGTAGGGATACCAGCCGTATCCGTAGTAGCCGAGCGGGCCGTACCACGGGTAATACCAAGGCGAGTAGTAATAGCCGTAGCCGAAGCCAATGCTCCAACCGCTGTCGCTGGCCCACGTGAACGACGCGCCGACGCCGTAGGTGTATGGGTATCCGTACCACGAGCCGCCGACGTAGGGCGGGTAGTACCAGCCGGTGCCGTAGACGACGGTGCCGGTGTCGGCGGAGATCACGGTGCCGTAGTAGCCGGGTGTGTAGCCCACGTACACGACTTCCGGTGTGCCGCCGTAAACCTTGGAGTAGGTGACGTAGTAGAGCGGGGAACTCGGCGGAATGTTGTAGATCTCGGCGGGGACGGTGTCGGTGACTTCCCACGGGCCGTTTGGCGTGGATCCCTTGAACCAAACACCGGCTTCGACGGCGTAATAAAGGTTGTCGGCGCGGATGACGGCGGCGGCGGTGTTGCGCGCGTATTGCAGCGTGGTGCCGCTGATCGGCTCGAAGACGGGATCGCCTTCGTAGGCGATCGAGAGTTTCGCTTCGGAGCGCGTGATGGTCGCGGTTTGCGGGATCGAGTTGGCGATCAGCGCTTCCTGCGCTTGCGGTGTGCCGGGCAGGGAAACCAGCGCGCTGGCGCGTTCACTGTCGGTGGGAATCTTGGCGAACTCCTGCGGGATGGCGTCCTTAGCGACGTACTCCCACGGGCCGGTGAGGCTGGCGCTCTTGAACCAGCGTCCGGAGAGCAGGGCGTAAATCGCGCCGCCATAACGGAGCACCATGGCGTTGGTGTTGGCGACGTATTCGATTTGCGTGGTCGCGATTGGCTTGAATGCGGGCTCGCCCTGGGTTTCGACTAGCTCGGCCGGTTTGTAGACGATGTAAATGTCGGGAATCTCGGCGTGTTTGCCGGCATCTTTCAGCGATTCTTCCGTCTCAGCCTCCGCTTCGGGTTTCTCCTGCTTCGCTCTTTCGACGGCGACGTCTTCGGCCTTCTTCATGTCCTTGGGAAGCTTCTCGGCGTATTTCCAGGGTCCGTCGAGCGACTCGGACTCGAGCCACCAATCTTTTACGCGCAGGTAGTACTTCTTCTTGTCGAATTCGAAGATGAGGACGGAGTTGGTGTTGATCACGCGCTTCAGGTAGGTGTCGTTGACCTGGCGGAGTTGCGGCTCGCCATCAATGGTGACGAGCATGGCGGGCTTCGCGCTGAAAATGACTCTTGGTGGATCGTTCTTGACCTGGACTTTGTCGAACTCAGGTTCGGCAGTCGCCATCATGGCCTGGAGACGATCGAGGCTGATGATCTTCGTCGCTTTGCCCATCTTGGCGCGGAGTTCTTCCAGGATTTGAGATTGCCGGTCGGTTGGGTTGGGGAACTTGAGTTCGGTGATCGCGAGGTCGTCTAACGCTACTTCGCGATTGATCTTGTCCACCTCGGTGCGCGCGTTGAAGGAAACAACGCCATAGCGCGGGGTCTTGACGCCGGCTTCATTGAGGGCAACAGCGGAATAGACATAGAGGCGATTGCCATCCCATTTGTCGGCTTGCGGCTGGTAGAGCGTGATGCTGGTCTTTTCGTCGAGCTTGACAGTGCGTGGCCAGCCGTTGTCGTGCGGCGTGGTTGCGGCCGGCTTGGGCTTCGCGGGAGTTGGCGCGGCGGTCCCGCCTTTTTGGGCGACGGCGCTGGGTGCATCGGGAAGCGATTGGGCGACGAGCAGGGAAGAAGACACTACGACAAAGACCAAGATGAATCTGCGCAAGGAGAGCCTCTGGGAACGCGTGGGTTCAGCCAAAAGCTAACTTGGAGCTGATAGGTGGGAACACTGTTAATTGCGACAGTGCGATCGTGCCTTACTGTCCCGACTGCGGCTTCTTGGTTTGGTTCTGGAAGCGCTCGATGCTGCTTTGAAGGACGCCCTTGGAGGCGGGATCGGTTTCTGTCGCGAGCTTGGCTTGCAGCCACTGCTGGAAGCGGGTGCGGCCGACGAAGGGACGTGCGTCGGAGGTCTGAGCGATACGAATTTCGCCGTTGCTGTCGCTGACTTCTACTTGCACGGTAACGGTGGCCGGGCTGGGGAAGTAGCCGCCCGAGAGATCGTATTCGCCAACCACGTCGTACTGCACGTCGAAGATGGAGCGGCCGTGATCGCGCCGCATATCGGGAAGAATCTGATAGCGATTTACGACCATGAAGCGCTTGAATTCGGGATTGTCGCGGGTGGTAGTCAGCGGCTGAATGCGGTTCCAGCCGTCGGACGTGATGCGGGCGCCGTCGAAATCGAGGCGGCAATAGTTCGCAGCCGTTTGACGGTACTCAGCATTGCGATCGGAACGTTCGCCTGGATTGATTTTGAATTGGGCAGAGGCAAAGGTAGCAACTAAGACAAGTACGACAGTTGTGAGAGCCGACCGCATGATGACGACAACCTATGTAGCTGGATTAACTTCAAGCGTAGCACGGAATGCGGCGCAGGGAGATGGCACGAGAAGGTTACGTTGGTGGACGTACTCTCGTTGCAAAACGGGAATGCCCACATGCCTCTTTTGGTGGATGGAGGAAACCACGACGGACATTAAAAATAAGGACGCTTTCAGTGGAAGAGGCGCGGCTGGCACCGGGCAAAGTTTCTTGGGTTGAATGGACCAAGAAAAACGCCCCGGTTGCACCCGGGGCGTTTCGTAGCAAACGCCTCATTCAACTGGAGGTGATGGCGATGGCACTCCTACCTAAGGTCACCATCGCAATCAAGGTGGATTCACACCTATTGGTTGCGGTTTTGGCTGTGGTAGCCGTCCTAGCTGTCGTGCTGTTGCTGCTTTCGCAGAAGCGGCACTGCCTCACGGGTGCGTCTCTGCTCGCGGGGCAAATACTTCGATGCCATTTTGGCGGCGGTCGTCGCCCGAAGTCAAGTACAGACTGCGGTATCGAGCAACGCTGCCTTCCCAATGCGGTGCGCTATTTCTTTGCGAGACTGGCGCCACGTTCGGTGACTTCGTCGCGCGAGACAACGCCGTCCTTAATGTAGACGACACGATGCGCGTACTCCGCGATGTCGTGTTCGTGGGTTACGAGCACGATGGTGTTGCCTTGCGATTGCAGGGTGTCGAAGAGGGCCATGATTTCGACGCCGGTTTGGGAGTCGAGGTTTCCGGTCGGCTCGTCGGCGAGGATGATGGATGGGCGATTGACCAGGGCACGAGCGATGGCGACGCGCTGACGCTGACCGCCGGAGAGTTCGTTGGGCTTGTGATGCATGCGCGGTCCCATGCCGACTTTGGTTAGCGAATCTTTTGCGCGCTCGATGCGCTCGGATGCCGGTACACCGGCGTAGATCAACGGCAACTCGACATTGTGGAGTGCGGTGGCACGCGCGAGCAGGTTGAACGTCTGGAAGACGAATCCGATTTCCTTATTGCGGATGCGTGCGAGTTCATCGTCGTCGAGTTCGCTGACGAGCTGGCTGTTTAGCCAGTAGAGACCTTTGCTCGGCGTGTCGAGGCAGCCGATGAGGTTCATCAGGGTTGACTTGCCGGAACCGGAAGGGCCCATGATGGCAACGTATTCGTTGCGCTCGATGCGCAGGTTGACGCCGCGAAGGGCGTGCACCTGCTGTTCCGAGCCCATGTCGTAGGTCTTCCAGAGGTCTTCCGTGCAGATGATGCAGGACGCCGGGGGCGTAGTCGGTTTTACTTCGCTCATGCTAGCCATCTCAAGTGTTGCCATCCCATCTCCTTCGGTTGTGGCCACACCGGCAGCGCTGCCGGCAGGGAACGCGTGCTAGGAGTTCTCTTCGACCTTGGCCGGGGCGGAGTTATCCACTTTGACCTTGGCTCCGTTGCGTAGCGTCCGCAGAACCTTGTAACTACCCGTTACGATCTGGTCGCCTTCTTTGAGCCCCTTTGTGACCTCAATATCCGTGGTCCCGGTGATGCCCGTTTCTACTTGTACGAATTCGACCTTGTTTTCGTTCGCACGATAGACGAACACGCCCTGGAGCTCTTCCTTATCGCTCTTGGCCTGGTCCGGAGATGCAGCCTGGACGCTGCCGCCCTTCTTGCCTTTTTCCTTCAAATCGCCACGCTGGCGGATGGTCAGGGCCTGGATCGGGATGGTCGTTGCGTTTTCGCGCGTCGCGGTGGTGATCTTTGCGGTGGCGGAAAGGCCCGGGCGCAGCGTGTCCGGGGGATTGTCGAGGGTCACGACGACTTTAAAGTCGCGCGCTTCCTGGCTGCCGCCAGTGGACTGCGAAGTGGAAACGCCGGTGGAACGCAGGATGGCGTTGTCGCCGATCTCGGTGACCTTGCCCTTGAACTTCTGTTTCGGGAGCGCGTCGATGGTGACTTCGGCGTCCTGGCCGAGCTTCACGTTGACGATGTCGGTTTCATCCACCTTGACTTCAGCGGTGACGACCGACATATCGGAGATGGTCATGATGGTGGAGCCGGGAGCGTTCTGAATGCCCATGACCACCATTTCACCCTGACGGACCGGCAGGTTGGTGACGATGCCGTCGTACGGGGCGACGTAAGTCGTCTTGGCGAGAACGTCGGAAGCGTGGGTGAGCTGCGCCTGGTTCTGCTTGATGCGGCGCTGCGAAGATTCCGCCTGGGCTTTGCTCTGCTGAATGCGGATCTTGGCCTGCTCGAGGTTGGAAGCAGAGGCTTCGAAAGCATTCTTGCGGCTGTCGTAATCCTGCTTCGGGATCAGCTGGTCTTTGTAGAGGCCCTGTCCACGCTGCCAATCGAGGTTCTTCTGCTCGTAGTCGGCCTGGGCGAGGGTGAGGGCAGCCTGCGCGGTCTTAATCGCGGCTTCGGCGGCTGCGGCATCGGCCTGGGCGACATCGAGTCCAGCGCGGGTTGCGTTCATGTCCGCTTCCGGCTGAATGTTCTCGAGCTGTGCAAGGAGTTGACCCTTTTTAACGCGCTCGCCTTCTTTCACGGGCAACGAGACGAGGCGTCCCATGGCGTTGGCGCCGACGTTGACGAACGTCTTGGGCTTGATTTCGCCAGAGGCAGTGACGACTGAAGCAATGTTGCTCTTAACAACTTTTCCAGTCTGGACTGTGATATCGCCTTGCTTGCTCTTGATGATCGTGACCGCCACCAGGACCACGACAACGAGCAAAACAAGTCCACCAATTATGATTTTCTTCTTCATGATTCCTCGAGGTTCCGGGCCGCTCTTTGCGTATCGATCGGGAAGTGGTGCTATGCGGCGGTTCCCGGTTTCTCCGGGCAGTGCCCTGGCCTAAAAATCCTTACGAATAATGACGCTCCAAAGTTCCACAAGCGAGCATTCTTTTCCTTACAGGAGAGGCGCTTGCACAGGAATTTTGAGCGAGTGCAGATGTGAGTTTCTGACAGGACGATTATAGCCGTTCCGTGCGGTTAGCACGTATGTGGTTACTTAGCCACAGTAAAGAAGTGCAATCCCTTTTCGTTCTGGGCCGTCTAAAGCGGACAGAATCGTGCTCTGGGGAGGGTTCCGGCCTTGCCTTGGTGTAGCCGAACGCCATACAATTTCAATGCCCCTGCCAGTTTTCCCAGAGGAGTTCGGAGCCATTTGATGAAGTCGATTCGATTGCTGTTTTCGGTAATGTTTTTAGTTACTTGCATCTCTGCAGGCTTGCTGTTTGGGGCGCCTGGAGATAAGCAGGCCAAAGATGCCCAGGCAGACCAGGCATCGCAGGACGGCAAGACCGGCGCAGCGCAGCAGGAAGTCGACCCTCTGAAGCGCCCGCTCAACGACAAGCAAAAAAAGCAGAACCTGAAGTCGTTGTACAAAGAACTCGACCCGACCATGAGGCACTGGCTGGACGAGGATGTGAAATACATCATCACCGACGAAGAGCGTGAAGCCTTCCTGAAGATGTCGAACTCGGAAGAACGCGACGCCTTCATCGAACAATTCTGGCTCCGTCGCGACCCGACTCCGGACACCCCCGAGAACGAATTTAAAGAAGAGCACTACCGCCGCATTGCTTATGCAAACGAGCATTTCGCTTCCGGCATTCCGGGATGGCGAACCGACCGCGGCCGTATTTACATCGTGTTTGGTCCTGCGGACGAGATTGAGTCGCATCCCTCCGGCGGATCGTACCAACGCGATTACTCGGAAGGCGGCGGCGAAACCTCCACGTATCCTTTCGAGCGCTGGCGCTATCGCTATATCGAAGGGCAGAGCCTGGGGAACGAAGTCATTATCGAATTCGTTGATAAGTGCATGTGCAACGAATATCGAATGACGATGGACCCGAACGAGAAGGACGCGCTGCTGTATACGCCGAACGCCGGCCTGACGCTTTACGAGAGCATGGGCACGGCGAACAAGGCGGACCGTATCAACGGGATGAACCCGACGGGCAGCAACATGGACTACGCGTCGAACCAGAGCAAACAGTTCGACCGGCTCGAGCAGTATGCGGCGCTGATGAAACCGCCGACGATCAAGTACAAGGACCTGGATAATTTCCTGGTCACCCACAAGATCATCACGAACCCGCTGCCGTTCGATGTGCGCACCGATTTCGTGAAGGTCACGAGCGATACCGTTCTGGTGCCGGTGACGATCCAGATCAAGAACAAGGACATAACGTTCTCCGCGAAGGACGGGATCGAGCGCGGGACGGTAAATATTCTTGGTCGGGTTACGACCATGACCGGCAAGATCGTGCAGACGTTCGAAGACCCGGTCCAGATCGATGTACCCAACGAACTGCTGGCGCAGAAAGTGGAGCAGTCTTCGGTTTACTGGAAGGCCCTGCCGCTGCGTTCAGGCCGATACCGTTTGGATATCGCGATCAAGGACGTGAACGGCGATCGCAGCGGTGTGTATAGCCGCGGCATCCTGGTGCCGGATTTCTCCGACGACAAGCTGAATTCCTCCACGATGATTTTGGCGGACGTAATGGAGAAGGTCCCGGCGAAGTCGATTGGTGCGGGAAGTTTCGTGATTGGCGACGAGAAGGTGCGTCCACGGGTTGAGCCCGCAACGGGCAAGCCGACGGTATTCAAGCGCGATCAGCGCCTGAATATGTGGATGCAGGTCTACAATCTCGGCGTGGACGAGAAGACGAAGAAGCCTTCCGCCACGGTGCAGTATGAGCTGATCAACGCGCAGACCAACAAGTCAGTGGTGAGCGCGACGGACGGCACGGACGCGATGGGCAACATCGGCGACCAAATGACGTTGCGCAAGAGCATGGCGTTGAACAGCGTGGAACCGGGCCTGTATCGGTTGACAGTAAAGGTGGACGACAAAGTCACGAACCAGACTTTGACGCGCAGCACACCTTTCCAGGTGGAGTAACATCGCATCGACTGGGGGTAGTATGACCCGTAAGCTCGGCTGGTTGCTTCTCGTGATCGCGTGGTCGGCCATGGCGTCGGCTAGCGGGCATTCAGGGCAGGTGTCGGGCTTCGTGCGCAATGCCCAGGGCGTTGCGCAGATGGGTGCTGCGGTCGAGATGTCAAAGCTCGGGTCGGAAGATATCTTCCGCGCCTTTACGGACACGAAGGGCTATTTCGCCTTGCCCGCGCTTGCTCCCGGAAAATACACGGTCAAGGTCACCGCACCCTCATTCCTACCCAGCGTTACGCAGAACCTCGCGCTGCAATCCGGCGCGCGGTTGGTGATGAACATCACCTTGAACACATTGTTCGAGGCGGTAACCCTGCTTCCAGAACGCAAGAAGCCGAGTGACGATCAGGACGACTGGAAGTGGACGCTACGCTCGATGGCGAACCGTCCGATCCTGCGCGTGGTAGATGGCACACCGTCGTTGGTAAGCGAAGCCAAGACGAATGATTCCAGCCACGGCACGGTTTCGTTTATCGCAGGGCCGCAATCGGCGGGATTCGGATCCAGCGGCGACTACGGTACGTCGTTCAACTGGGAAGAGTCGATGTTCTCCGGTGGCACGTTCTCGTTCGCGGGCAACGTGGCCGGTGGCGAGGGCGGAGATCCGGGCGGAGTAGTTCGAGCCGCTTACCGGCACGAGATGGCGGATGGCACCAGTCCGGAAGTTTCGCTGGTAGCACGCCGGGTTACGAGCCCCAATTTTGGCTTCCACTCACAGACGTTGCAATCGATTGAAGCGACGGCCGCGAACACGACACGCCTGATGCAGTCGCTGGAAGTGAATTACGGCGCGGCGTTGCAGGAGATCCAGTTCGCGGGCAAGGAAACAGCATTCCGTCCATTTGCCAGCGTGGCGTGGCACTTCACGCCGAACACCGTCATTGAATATCGCTACGCGACGACCGTGCCGAACATGCGCGATCTTAAGGGCTACGATACGGCCCCGGCGGATTTCAGCGAGTCCGATCCGCGCGTCACGCTGCTGAACGGGCACGGCGAGGTGGAGAGCGCGTCGCACCACGAGCTAGCGGTCTCACAGCGCTACGGCAAGAACAGCATCCAGGTCGCGATCTATGCCGACCACATTACGAACACTGAACTGCTTGGCCTGGGAAATGTTTCGGCCATGGAAGGCAATGCATTGCCGGACGTATTCGGCGGAACGTTCAGCTACAACGGTGGGACGTTCTCGGCAAACGGCATGCGCATTGTGTTTGAGCGGAAGCTGCCGCACGATGTGACAGCGACGCTCGACTACGCCTTCGGAGGCGTGCTCGATCTCGATGGGGAGAACATTGCGTGGAGCGAAGTCCGCAACATGCTGGAGGAACATCGGACCCATGCGATCACCGCGAAGGTGACAGGGACGGTGCCGGGGTCGCGTACCCGTTGGATCGCTTCGTATCGCTGGATGAACGGCACCGCGATCACGCCGGTGGATTTGTTTAACACCTCGCCGGGCCAATCGGACCCGTTCCTCAACGTATTCGTACGGCAACCACTGCCGCACAGTCACCTGATCCCGGGAAAGATGGAAGCCGTGGTGGACATGCGTAATCTGCTGGCGCAGGGTTACATTCCCGTTATCAGCCCGGATGGCGGGACGGTGTACCTGGTGCAGTCGGCGCGGTCGGTCCGCGGCGGCGTTTCGTTTACGTTCTAATCTCTTAGCCCATTAAATTTCGTGATAGAGCCCATAGTGTCTTTGCATGGCGCGCGCTCCGGTTGGGGCCATATACTCGTGCGTCTATGGGCTCGCCGGAACTGGAAGAATTCGGGGTCGCTGGCTTAACTTCCTACCAGTTCGATGACATCTACGATGAGATGTTTGAAAACGCCAGCGGTGTTCGCGAGCACTACAAGCCTCTTTTCGATCTGCTGATGTCGCTGCCTGCGGAAGAGGTCCGCAGGCGAAAGCACTCGGCGGATGTCTCGTTTCTGCACCAGGGAATAACTTTCACCGTTTACGGCCGCAGCGAGGGGACCGAAAAGATCTTTCCGTACGATTTGTTGCCGCGGATTGTAACGAGCGCGGAGTGGGCGCGCATTGAACAGGGGCTTGCGCAGCGCATCACGGCACTGAATCTCTTCCTGAAGGACATTTACAACGACGGGAAAATTCTCGCGGATGGGGTCGTGCCGCGTGAGGTGGTTTACAGCTGCAAACAGTTCCGGCGGCAGATGCGCGGATTGCAGGTTCCTCGTGACGTGTATGTCACCGTCGTTGGGTCCGACCTGATTCGTCTTCCGAATGGCGAATTCGTGGTTCTTGAAGACAATTTGCGGGTGCCGAGCGGCGTGTCGTACATGCTGACAAACCGTCGCGTGATGAAGCGCATCTTTCCGCATTTGTTCCGGCGGTATTCAGTACGGCCGATTGAAAACTACACCCAGGTTCTGCTCAGCACTCTGCGATCGCTCGCGCCCGGGAATCGCGGCGAGCCAACCATCGTGTTGCTCACGCCGGGGGTGTACAACTCGGCATATTTCGAGCATGCCTTCCTCGCGCGCCAGATGGGGATTGAGTTGGTGGAAGGGCGCGACCTGCTGACGCACGACAACAAGGTGTACATGCGGACGACGACGGGGCTTCGCCGCGTGGACGTTATCTATCGCCGGGTGGATGACGAGTATCTGGATCCGCTGGCGTTCCGCCCGGACTCAGCGCTGGGCGTTGCTGGATTGTTCAATGCGTACCGTGCGGGAAATGTGACGCTGGCGAACGCGGTGGGGACGGGCGTCGCCGACGATAAGGCGTTGTATGCGTATGTGCCGAAGATCATCAAGTACTACCTGGACGCCGATCCGATCCTCAACAACGTAGAAACGTATTTGCTTACTGAAGAAAAGCAGCGGCAGCATGTGCTCGACAATCTCGACAAGCTGGTTGTGAAGGCGGTGGGCGAGTCGGGCGGATACGGCATGTTAATCGGCCCGGCGAGTACCGCGGAAGAGCGGGCGGAGTTTCGCGCGCGCATTCTTGCCGATCCGCGGAATTACATCGCGCAGCCGACACTGGGTTTGTCGCGCGCGCCGTGCCTCACGGAAGAAGGCTTGCAGCCGCGGCATGTGGACCTGCGACCTTATATTTTGTACGGTGAAAAGATAACCATCGTGCCCGGTGGATTGACGAGGGTCGCGCTTCGCAAAGGATCGCTGGTGGTCAATTCATCGCAAGGTGGCGGCAGTAAAGATACCTGGGTCTTGAATTCCTAAATTATGCTCTCGCGAGTTGCTGACAACTTGTACTGGATGGCCCGTTATCTCGAGCGTGCCGAGCACACGTCGCGCCTGGTGGACGTAAACCTCACGCTGATGCTTGATGAGATTGGGCAGAGTTCGGAATATCGCTGGCGCCGAGTATTGCGAGCACTGGCGTATCGCGGCGAAGAGATCTCGGTTACGGATGGATACAAGCTTGCCGCCGAGTTGGCATTTTCGCCCGACAACCGGGCATCCGTCACGTGGTGCATTGGGGCGGCGCGAGAGAATGCGCGACAGGTGCGTGAACAGATCAGTTCCAGCCAATGGCAGCGTCTGAATCATCTTTACCTGCAAGTGACGCGCGACGACATAGAGATTTCGACAGAGGAGGCCCATCTCTCGGACTTCCTGAACTCGGTCGTGGACGGGATCCACCTCTTCCAGGGTGTTACATCTTCGACGATGACCCATGGTGAGGGGTGGAATTTCATCCGCATGGGACGCTACATTGAGCGGGCACAGGCGGCGGTGAATGTACTGAAGGTGTTTCACCAGGAATTTATTGGGCGCTCCGATAAAACGCTGGAAGGTGCGGATTACCTGGAGTGGATTGGCCTGTTGCGTTCGCTCGGAGCGTTTGAGGCGTACTGCACAACGTACACAGCTGACGTTCACGCCGATCGCGTGCTCGAGTTCCTGTTGCTGAATCCGGAGTTTCCGCACACCGTGCGCTATGCGGTGGACAGCCTGCGTAACGCGCTGGAATCAGTTCAGGGTGAGAGCCGTTCGCGGCGGACGGCCGAACTGAGCCGCGTCGCGGGACGTTTGCAGTCGTCACTCAGCTACGGACAGATTTCCGAGATTCTTGCGCGCGACGTGCAACAGTATCTCGAAGCAATTCTTCGTCAATGTCATGAAATTCACGAACTCATCTACGAGATCTATATTCACTACTCCATCGAAAGCGCGTTGGTGAGCTGAGCGATGTACTACTCCATCCGACACCTGACCAAGTTCTCTTACGCGTCGCCGGTCAGCGAAAGCATCATGGAGACGCGGATGCGTCCGCGCAGCGACAGCAACCAGCGCTGCCTGCTGTTCCATTTGTCGGTGAGCCCGCGGTGCAGCGTGTTCTCGTTCCGGGATCACATGGGGAACCACATCCACCACTTCGATATTCCGGGAGCGCACTCGCAGTTGGTGATCGTGGCGGAGGCAGTGGTGGAGCAGCAAGCGCCGGCGGCGCTGCCGGATGCGCTGCCGTCGTCGGCTTGGGATGATTTGGATTCGGAAGTGGAGCGCGGTGATTTCTGGGAGATGCTGCTGCCGAGCGAGTTTGCGAAACCGACGCCGCTGCTGCAGAACCTCGCGGCGGAGTTGGAGGTTCGGCGCAAAGATGATCCGCTGAGCGTTCTACGCGGCTTGAATGAGCAACTCTATCGCTATTTCGAATACGTTCCGAAGAGCACGCGGGTGGATTCGCCCATCGATGACGCACTTGAAGCGCGATGCGGAGTTTGCCAGGATTTCGCGCACATCATGATTTCGCTGGTACGGCCGTTGGGGATTCCATGCCGCTACGTCAGTGGCTATCTCAACAGCCGATCCGAAGATCACAACCGGTCGCCGGAGACCGCAACGCATGCGTGGGTGGAGGCTTTATTGCCTGGTGTTGGATGGGTCGGGTTTGATCCGACGAACAATTTAATGGCCGGGGAACGGCACATTCGGACGGCGATTGGGCGCGATTATTTCGACGTGCCTCCGACCAAGGGGGTGTTCAGCGGCGACAGCCCAAGTGAACTATCGGTGGCGGTACGGGTGGCGGCTTCGACGGCGCCTTCGGCACTGGACGAGGATCAGCCTATTCCGGCAGATTGGGCGATTCTCGTCGAAAAGGCGCAGGAGCCACCACGGCCAACCGCGGCGTCGCAAACCCAACAGCAGCAGCAGTGAGCTTTTAGGACGACGTTGTACCATGTTGCGGTGCAAGCGCTCTTGAGGACCGCATCCCGCCTAGTTTTCGCGTTCCTCATCTTTTTTCTGAGCGCCGCCTTCGCTCAAACCGCTGTGCTTCCATTCCAGTCGGAAGTTGCGCCGGACGCTTCCGGGCGACTCAGCTTCGAAGGCAGAAGCTGGTGGCCGCGCGCGAAAGCACTCAAAGAGGGCGAATCCCTTAAGGTCGATGCTCGGGGCGACCGTAGCGCGAATGCGATCGTGAAGCGCGACGGCGGAGACATTGTCGAGGCCATTGATGAGACCGGCACGGCGAGCGATCCTTGGAACCAGGTCAGCACGATTTATCTCGTGAGTTACAAGGGAACTGGCGTCGTCGATCGCATGGTCGCGTATTACGACACCGACCACGACGGCAAGGCGGATGAGATGGAGATCCGCTACTACGAATCCGGCGTGCTGCGCTACGGGTTATTCGGCGAGAACTTCGATGGCAACGGGATTCCAGTGTTTGAGCTTCGGCACTGGGAGTATTTCGAGGGAGGCACGCGCAATTATCGCAAGGGCAATGCGCTGATTTACTACAACAAGTACGATGCCGCGACGCGATCATGGATGGCGTGGGGAGAGTGTCCATTTGCGTTTTCGGATGCGACGCATCGGGGAACGTCCGACTCCGTGGTTCGGCTGAGCGTTGTGCCGGAGAAGTCGTTGACGGGAGACGATCCGGATTTCGCCAACAACCTGGATGGGTACCGCTCTTCTGTAAGTCCATCGCCTGCCGATATGGTGGTTGGGAATGTGAGATTGAGTTATCGGCTGGAGCCGTCCGCTCAATCGACGCACTTTACGTTTGGCTTCACGATGTTTGGAGATGCGCCGGCCGCGGGGGCGATGACGGCACATACGCTGCCGCTTCGACCTCCGCCGCAGACGGTTTATCGTCCGGAGCGCGAGCGTGCCTTGCAGGTGGCGCTGGCATATCCGGCGCAGCAAACCGGTTTCACGTGGGATGAGACCGGGCAGGTAGATCGGTGGGAAGGGCAGTTCTGGACCTGGGACCGGCGGCCGATTCAGAACACGGGTGGGCCTACGCAGCGATGGAATCTGCGGCATGAATACTCCGACAAGGCTAGCGAATCGCGTCAGCTCTACTATTCGCCGCTGGACCGGCGGATTCATCTGTTCGGCGCAGTTGAGAGCTGGATTGAAGTCGGGCATCTGGTGAACGACCGCAAGGACCTGGAGATTCGAGCTTGGGATGCAGACCACGATGGATTCCTGGATACGTGGGAGGTATTCGAAGGCGGTAACGCTCAACAGGCGCGGACTTTTACCGTGAGCGGCGCGCAAAACCAGATGCTCGCACTGGACCGGGAAGCGCTCGGGAAGTTGTACTTCGAGGAAGTCCTGCCCAAAGTGATTTCCGAGGATGAGAGCCTGATTGGCAAGCTGCGATCCTTTGCGGAAGACCGGACGGCGGAGTCCTACCTTCGCGCTGCGACCAATGAGCCATCTCCGGAGCGCAAGCGACTGCTGTTGGACAGCTCCCGTGAGGTCTACTTCCTTCGCGCGATGAAGGCGGCACGAGAACGAAATGCCACGCGCGATCTACCGGGGAGACCGTTTGTGAGTGAGCCGGGGCGCCGGACATCGCCGACGACCTCGGAGTGGATGCGGCATCCGCGGTACTCGTACTGGCGCTGGCGCGAGGTCAAGAAACAGCACTCCAGCGAAGAATCGGTCCGCTACTGGGACTGCGAAGTGCGAATCCGGAAGATCGAACAGGCGTATGGGAGCGGGGACTTTGCGGCGGTGGAGGCTGACTTGGCGCCGTTATTTGCCGCTCTTCCGCCTCCGGTTCGGCATTCGTCGGTCTCGCTATGGCTACTGGTAGGGATGGTTTTGGCGGTGGCTTACCTTCTGTTCAGCTTGCGGCGACCGTCGCGGGTTTAGGCGGGCCGGCACGGCGGTTTCCCATATCGGACATTGCGCATCCAGAATTTCCGGGCTATAGTGCTAAGTCTGTTTAAATCTTATATTTCGCGCTGATTCGCCAGCGCTTCTTGAGGCCTTTCTCTGCATGGCACATCCCGGTTCTGCGATTAAGGATCGCAAAATTAGGTTCGCTGTTGTTGGTTGCGGCCGAATTTCCAAAAACCACTTTGATTCGTTGAAAACGCACGAGGCGGACACCGAACTCGTCTCGGTTTGCGACGTAGATCCGGCGGCGCTGGAGGCTGCCGTCAAAACGACCGGCGCCAAGGGCTACGACAAACTGGACGCCATGCTGGCGGACAGTCCGGCGGACGTGGTGGTGCTCGCGTCTCCCAGCGGCCTGCACTCGAACCAGGCCATCGCGGTGGCGCACTCCAAGCGTCACGTGGTCACGGAAAAGCCAATGGCTACCCGTTGGGCGGACGGCCAGGCGATGGTCCGCGCCTGCGACCACGCCGGGGTCCGGTTGTTCGTAGTGAAGCAGAACCGGGGCAATGCGACCCTGCGGGCTCTGAAGACCGCCATCGACCAGGGGCGGTTTGGACGCATTTACATGGTGAACGTAAACGTCTTCTGGTCGCGTCCGCAGTCGTACTACGACAGCGCTGATTGGCGCGGGACGTGGGAGTTCGATGGCGGCGCCTTTATGAACCAGGCGAGCCATTACGTGGACCTGCTCGATTACATGATCGGCCCGGTGGAGAGCGTGCAGGCCTATACGGCGACGCTGGCACGGAACATCGAGGTCGAGGACAGCGGCGTGGCTAGCATCAAGTGGCGGTCCGGGGCGCTCGGGTCCATCAACGTGACCATGCTGGTGCATAAGAAGAACTTCGAAGGCTCGCTGACCATCATCGGCGAGAAGGGGACCGTGCGCATTGGTGGCGTCGCGGTGAACGAGATCCAGCATTGGGAGTTTGAAGATTCCCGTCCGGAAGACCAGAAGATCAAGGAAGCGAGCTACCAGACGACGTCGGTGTATGGGTTCGGACATCCGCACTATTACAAGAACGTGATTGATGTCCTGCGCGGGGAGTGTGAACCGCAAACTGACGGCAGAGAGGGGCTGCGTTCGCTCGAGCTTTTGATTGCGACGTATATCTCCGCACGCGACGGTCGCCGCATTTCGCTGCCGCTCGATTACTAGGAACCGTATGTCGAACTCGACCAAGCAAGAACTTGGATACACCGTGCATCCCAGCGCCATTGTGGACGAAGGCGCGAAGATCGGCGCGGGCACCCGCATCTGGCATTGGGTCCACGTGCAGGGAAATTCCGTGATTGGGGAGCGATGTTCGCTTGGACAAAATGTCTACGTGGGCAAGGCGATCATCGGAAACAACGTCAAAATTCAGAATAATGTCTCGGTTTACGACGATGTGGAACTTGAGGACGATGTGTTCTGTGGACCGAGCATGGTGTTCACGAATGTCATCAATCCGCGGAGCCATGTCGTACGCAAGAACGAGTACAAGCGCACCCTGGTGAAGAAGGGCGCGACCATCGGGGCGAATGCGGTGATCGTCTGCGGGAACACGATTGGCGAGTACGCGATGGTTGGCGCGGGTTCCGTCGTGACGAAGAATGTGCCGGCGTTTGCGCTGGTGTTGGGGAACCCGGCAAAGCGAGTGGGCTGGATGTGCCAGTGTGGAATCCGCTTGAAGTTCGAGTCCGATAAGGCGCACTGCGAAGCGTGCGGCTGGGACTATGAGCTTCAAGGCGAGGTGTGTGTCGCGGTCCGATGAAGATTGCAGTCATCGGTGGTGGCATCAACGGCGTGATGTCCGCCTGGCAGCTTGCAGCCGACGGGCACAAAGTCACGCTCTTTGAACGCGACGAATTGATGTCAGCGACGAGCAGCGCTTCGACGAAGTTATTGCATGGCGGTCTGCGATACCTCGAAAACGGACAATTGATGCTGGTGCGCGAAGCTCTCCAGGAGCGGACCTGGTGGATTGAGAACGCGCCGCAATTAGCGCATCGCCTTCAGATCGTGATTCCGCTGTATCGGGACTCGAAGCGGCCGGCGTGGATGCTCAAGATTGGGCTCGCGACCTACGATCTGCTGGCGGGGTCGCGCAACCTCGGGCGGCATCGTCGTTTGAGCCGCGAGGCGTTGTTGGAACTGGCGCCGGAATTGAAATCCGATGGACTGCTGGGTGGATTCGCGTTTTATGACGGCCAGATGAACGACGCGGCCCTTGGCAGGTGGGCGGCGGAGAAAGCAATCGCGGCCGGGGTCGAGGTTCGGCAGCATGAACCGGTTGAGAGGGTGTCAAAGGACGGCGAAGTAAGTTGGGCATCGACGACCGAGTCGTTCGATCGAGTGGTGAATGTGAGTGGTCCGTGGGCCAAGCAACTGCTCGCACAAAGTGGGATTGCAACGAAGTACGATCTCGACCTGGTGCGAGGGAGCCATTTGATCCTCGACCGCCCAATTCACGCAGGATTTATGTTGCAAGTTCCGGGCGAGGAGCGGGTTTGTTTTGCGCTACCCTATGAAGGCAAAACACTGCTGGGAACGACCGAGGTGCGGCAGTCTCTGGAGGAGCCGATTCGCTGCTCCGCAGAGGAGAAGGCGTACCTGATTAAGGTCTTCAACCACTACCTGCAGCCGGCAATTGATGGGAAAAACGTAGTACGCACCTTTGCGGGGTTGCGTCCGCTGATTCGATCGGCGGAGAATCCTACACACGCGACCCGTGAGTATCACATCTGGCGCGAAGGGAAACTGATCAACGTGTTCGGCGGGAAGTGGACGACCTCGCGGATACTTGGCCAAAAAGTGGCGAAGATCGCAGGCAAAGAGTAAAGAGGGTTTATGGAATTCATCGATCTCAAAGCGCAATACAAGCAGATAAAAGCGTCGGTTGATCGCCGCATGCAAGCCGTTCTCGACCATGCTCAGTTCATCATGGGGCCGGAAATCAAGGAGCTTGAAGACAAGCTGGCTGCGTTCACCGGGTCGAAGCACTGCATTAGCTGCGCGAGCGGTACGGACGCGCTAATGCTCGCGATGATGGCGCTGAATATCGGCGCGGGCGACGAGGTTGTGACCTCTCCGTTTACGTTCATTGCGACCGCCGAGATGATCGCGCTGCTGGGCGCCAAGCCGGTGTTCGTTGATATTTGCGCGGACAATTACAACCTCGATCCGGAGCTTCTCGCGCGCGCGATCACGCCACGCACGAAGGCGATCATGCCGGTTTCACTGTATGGGCAATGCGCCGATATGGACGCGATCAACGAAGTCGCAGGCGGGATTCCGGTGATCGAGGATGCGGCGCAGAGCTTCGGGGCGAAGTATCACGGACAGATGTCGTGCAATCTTTCGACGATCGGCTGCACCAGCTTCTTCCCATCGAAACCGCTGGGTTGTTATGGCGATGGCGGCGCGTGCTTCACCAATGACGACGTGCTGGCCACGAAGATGAAGCAGATTCGCGTGCACGGCCAGGACCGCAGATACCATCACCCGGTCATCGGGTTTAACGGACGTCTCGATACGCTGCAGGCTGCGGTGCTGCTGGCGAAGTTCGATGTGTTTGAGCAGGAAATCCAGCAGCGCGAACGCGTCGCGACGAGCTACAAGAAGCATTTCGACGCAGCGGTGCAAACTCCGCGACTGCGACCGTATTGCACGTCGGTTTACGCGCAGTACACCATCGAAGTGGACCACCGAGACGAAGTGCAGGACACCCTGAAGAGCAAAGGCGTTCCTACTGCTGTGCACTATCCAGTTCCGCTGCACTTGCAGCCGGCCTTCGCATTCCTGGGGCAGGGAGTTGGGGCGTTCCCGGTGAGTGAGCGGGCGGCGCAGCGCGTGATGAGCCTTCCGATGCACCCCTACATGCCCGAGAACGAGATTGAGCAGGTTACGGCAGCGGTGAAGGAGTGCACGCAGCTGTCGGTTACGGCAGCGCCAGGACGATAGATTGATATTGAGCAAGACATTCAAACTGGTCCTGTTCGGCTTGCTGTTCGCGATTTCGACAATCGGTAGCGTTGCGCAGTCGAGCTGGGACGGTTCCAGCTATGTGCCGCTCGATAGTTGGGTCTATCCGGCGGTAGAGCGGTTGGAGTCGCTGGGGCTGCTGCGTACTCCGTTCCTCGGCATGCGTCCCTGGACGCGGCTGCAGTGCGCGCAGTTCGTGACGGAAGCCCGCCTCGGGATGACTGATGCCGACCTGGCTGGAAGCGTCCGCTTCGAGATTTACCGCGAGCTGGAGCACGAGTTCAAGCCGGAGCTTGGGGAAATTGCCGGCGCCGGCAATGACGTGATCGCGTTCGATGACGTTTATGCCCGGAGCATGCAGATCTCAGGCAAACCCTTGGCGGATGGCGAGCACTTCGGGCAGACGATTACGAACGACTTCGGGCGTCCCTACTGGACGGGGCAAAACTTCATAGCCGGGGTGGAAGTGCACGGCCAGGACGGGCCGATCTTCGCCGCGTTCCGCGGGGAGTACCAGTATTCACCGGCGATGCCGAGCCTGAGTGCCGGTGTGATTCAAACGCTGTCAGAGATTGATCGTGTCCCGCTTGCGGTGAATTCGTTCGGGCGGCCGCAAACGAACACGTTCCGGCTTCTGGATACCTATGTGGGGATCCGGCTGGCAGCGATGCAGGTCACGTTCGGCAAGCAGAGTTTGAACTGGGGGCCGACGCAGATGGGCAGCATGTTGTTCAGCAACAACGTCGATCCGCCTTACATGCTGCGCATCAGCCAGGTCACCCCGGCGCGATGGCCCTGGATTCTCAGATACTTAGGTCCGGCAAGGTCGGAGTTCTTCTTCGCCAAGATGTCGGGCCATATGTATCCGGCGCGTCCGTTCATTCACGGGGAGAAGTTCTCGTTCCGGCCGACGGAGAACCTGGAGTTCGGGATTTCGAGGACGACGGTGTTTTTGGGGGTCGGCCACGGGATGACGATCGGGCGGATTGCCAAGAGCTATTTCAGCGTGGGGGATAACTTAACCAGCAACGCCTCCAGCTCGGATCCGGGCGATCGTAAGGGCGGTCTGGACTTCTGGTACCGGCTGCCTAAACTCCGGAATTGGTTAAGCTTCTATAACGATTCGTTCACCGATGATGATCCCTCGCCACTTGCGGCTCCGGCCCGGGCGCCAATGAATCCAGGACTGTATTTATCGCATGTTCCAGGCATTCCTAAGCTCGACTTTCGAGCCGAAGCTGCATATACTGACCTGACCGCAGCCCATAGCAAAGGCGGCACCTTCGTCTATTACAATGTTGTCTATAAAGATACCTATACCCAAAAGGGTTTTCTCCTAGGCAACGTGGTGGGGCGGCAAGGCAAAGCCTATCAGGCCAGCACTTCCTATTGGTTTACGCCGAGGCGGCGCTTGCAGTTGCTGTACCGGGACCAGCAGGTGCGCAACGATTTCATTCCGGGCGCCGGAACGCAGCATACGGGTCAGGCTACGTTCGATTGGAACTTTGGGAAGAAGGTGTCCATGTCTGCCATGGCCCAGTATGAAAGGTGGACGATTCCGCTCATAGCGGATGGACCGCAGAACGATTTCACCGCATGGCTGCAGCTGAAGTATTCGCCGGACAAAGTATTTGAACTACCCGCGCTGCGCCATCATCAACCGGCAGCGCCGCCAGCGACTGTGCAATACGGAGACCAGCAATGGGTCGATCCACAACAACAGAAGTAGTTCGGGGTTTGGAGTCTTGAGCATGAGAAGGCTGACTGACGCAACGAAGTACCTGGCGATCGCTGTCCTGGTCGCGGGCGGGATTGTGTCGAACCCAGGGAGCACGGCCATTGCCCAAGAGCCGGCGGCGCAGGAACCGGCGGTACAGGCGCCGGCAGATGCCGCGCAATCCGCCGAACGTTCCGCGATCCGCATCGGTGCAGGCGACAAACTCGAAGTAGTTACGTATCGCGTTCCTGAACTTACGCTCCGCACGCAAGTGGGCAGTAACGGCGACGTCAAGTTTCCGCTCGTCGGCGAGTTGAAGATGGCGGGATTGACCGTTTCCGAGGCACAGACCAAGATCGCGGATGCATTGGTTGCGCAAGGGTATGTACTGAATCCGCAGGTAACGATCGTGGTGACGGAGTACGCCACCCAAGGAGTGTCGGTGCTGGGCGAAGTCTCGCAGCCTGGTATCTATCCGTTTTTTGGTCCGCATCGCCTGACGGATGTGCTCTCGGCTGCCGGTGGACTCACGGTGAAAGCCGGTCAGACAATCACCTTGATCCATAAGGCGGACCCGGACAACAAGATTTCCCTCGATATTCCGCGTGATCTCGCACATTCTCCCAACAACGTCGAAGTCTTCCCGGGCGACACGATCATCGTCTCGAAGGCGGGCGTGGTGTATGTGGTGGGGGAAGTGAACCGGCCGGGCGGGTTCCTGCTCGAGAACAACATGCCGATCTCGGTGCTTCAGGCAATCGCGTTGGCGCAGGGATTCACGCGCGATGGAAACCAGAAGGAAGCACGGATCGTCCGCCGGACTCCGACCGGTCTGCAGGAAATTCCGATCCAGTTGAACAAGTTGATGGCTGGGGATGGCCCGGATCGGTTGTTGAGTCCGGATGACATCGTGTTTGTGCCGGCGAGCAACATGAAGATTTTGAGACGGCGGTTCGGTGATGCCGCAATTGCCGCGTCGAGTGCGGCAGTGTACTACGCGTTCCACTAAGCAGCAGGGTAGGAGAGGGTTCTGGTGTCTGCAACGAATTTAGCAACGAGAAAAGACCTGCTTCCGCAGAACGGTAAAGGGGCGCGGTGGCAGCCGTCTGAGTCCGACGGGCAGAAGATCGACTTCGACGGGCTGTTCCGGATCATCGTGCGCCGGCGCAAACTGCTGGCAGCCGGCGTGCTGCTTGGGATCCTGCTCGCGACGGCATATTGCATCCTGAAAACCAGGCGGTATGAGGGTGAGGCGACCGTCTACGTGCATCCGGAAGGCAGCGATGTGCTGGGCTCCATGCCGGATCTCGGCCTCTCCTCGGGAATGGATTGGAACTCGCAGCTTGCGACACAGATCAAGATCCTACAGAGCGATGCGTTGGCGTGGGACGTGGTAAAGAGGCTCCGTCTCGATCAGAAGCCGCCATTTGCGGGAGACAAGCTTTACACCGAAGGTTCGGGGACGTGGTACAGCCATCACGGTTTGCGCTCGCTGCCCAACGAGCCGCTTTCGAACATCGGCAATGCCCGGCGTCAGCAGTTGTTGGCGCGATTCCAGTTGGGGCTGGATGTGACTGAGGTACCGCGCACCGGCATCGTTCAGCTTCGCTTCCGTTCTTCGGATCCGGAATTGGCGGCCGCAGTTGTGAATGAACTCGCGGAAGCGTACACCGAGCACAATTTCCAGGTTGCGTATGAATCCACGATCAAGGCGTCTGACTGGCTTGCCAAACAACTCGTGGAGCTGAAGACCGGCATCCAGAGCTCGGAACAACAGATTGCGGACTACCAGAAGACGCACAAGATCATTGGCACGGACGAGAACAACAACCTGACGCTTGCCACTCTCGATGACGTGAGCAAGCAATACACGGATGCCCAAGCCGATCGCATCATGAAAGAGGCGAAGTATCGCCTCGCTAAGAGCGGCAATCCCGAGTTGATTGGAATGTTGGTACCTGACAGCGTGCTGCCGGTATTGCGCACACAGGAAGCCGACATCCAGAACCAGTTGTCGCAGGCCACGGCGATTTACGGGCCGAACTATCCGCGCGTGGTTGAGTTGAAGAAGCAGTTGGCGCAAGTGAACGCGAGCCTTGCCAAAGAGACCAGGGACATCGAGGCCCGGTTCAGCAGCGAGTACGAAGCTTCTCTGAACACTGAAAACAAGATCAAAGGCAACTTCGATCAGCATCAGCAAGAAGCGCTTTCGAAGAGCCAGAATTTCAGCGAATACAGCCGGTTGCGCCGCGAGGTGGATACCAGCCGCGACATCTACGACGACTTGCTGCGAAAGCTGCGTGAAGCCGGCGTGATGGCGAGCTTGAAAGCCGCGAACATTGACGTGGTGGATGCCGCTCCGGTTCCGATTAAGCCAGTAGAGCCCGCTATGAAGCTGGCGATGGCGCTTGGCCTGATTGGCGGATTGTTCATGGGATTCGCGGGCGTAGTGGTCGCCGAAGCCGTAGATCAGTCGCTGAAGACTCCGGATGACGTTGAGTTGATCACTTCGCTCCCGGTGATTGGAGTGATTCCCAACACCGCAGTAGGTCGATCATCGAATGGAAGACCTGGGCGTACTGCGGTGAAGCAAGAAGCTATGGGCATCGACGTATTGACCCGGCCGAACTCACAGTTCTCCGAGTCGTTCCGCACCCTGCGGACTTCGATCATGTTGTCGTTCCCGAGCCGACCGCCGAAGTCACTCGTGGTGACCAGCGCGTTGCCGGGAGAAGGAAAGAGCACGATCAGCATGAACGTGGCCGGTACGCTGGTGCAGCGCGGCGCGCGGGTGTTGCTGGTGGACGCCGATATGCGTCGCGGACGCCTGGCGTCGCGGGCCGGCGCGCAGGAAGGCGACGGCCTCACCGAGTGCCTCTCGGGATTGCGGCGGTGGACGGATGTGGTCCAGGACGCTTCAGGCATCGCAGGTTTGCGCATCCTGTCTGCCGGTGTGCGCCCTCCCAACCCGGCTGAACTGCTTTCGAGCGACAAGCTGAAAGAGATGCTGGAGGAGTGGCAGAAGAATTTCGACCACGTGATCTTCGACGCGCCGCCTGCGCTCGTCGTTACAGACGCGGTGGTTCTCGCGCTGCTTTGCGATGCGGTGCTGCTGGTTGCGCGATCAGGTGTGACCCATCGTTCGGCACTACGCCGTTCGTACGAGATGTTGCTTCACGATGGCATCCGTGTCGCCGGCGTGATTCTCAATATGTACAACCCGGCGGGCGATTACGGGTATTACGGCAGCAATTATTACTCGTACTACCACGAGGGCGAAGGCGTAAAGGCTGACCGTGACTGATGGGAGTACAGGAACGATCGCTGCGCCGGATCAGTCCGCCTCGGAAATGCCGGTCGTACCGAAGAAAAAGCCTGGCGGCAAGTCCTTCATCGCCGATTTGCTGGCGACGGGAGCGACGGAAGCTGCGGTTTTCTTAGCGATCATCATCAACATTTCGCTCGTCAGCCGGCTGCTTGGCGTCATCGCGCTGGCGCAGTTCCTGCTGGTTCGACGCGTTTACGCGTGGATGCAATCTGGAACACAGCTCGGCCTCTCGGTGTCGCTGCCAAGGCATATCGCGCACGACGTCGATCGAGAGACAACCGGGCCCCGTTACTTTTTTACTGCGATCGTATGGGGCGCGCTTTCTGCAGCCACGACGGCGCTGGTTTTTTTTGCGGGCGGAAAATATTCCGCCAAGCTGATGTATGGTGGCGCCGAGTATCAAATGCTGGTCGCGCCGCTCTCGGCACTACTCGTGGCCAGCATCATCCACGTAATGGTTTACGGGTACCATCGCGGACTCAACCGAATGGGCACTGCGAATTGGTTGATGGTCCTGAATATGGCGGTCGTTCCGTTGCTCATGACGGGGGTGGCGTGGCGATACCAGTCAGTCGTGTTGCTCCTGTACTTGCAGGCGGCAGGAATGGCTGTTGTTTCGATCGCGATGGCGCCGCGTTTCCGGAGACTGCCCGCGTTTCGTGCGGAGTTGCAGTTCAAACCCTTAAGCAAGAGCCTTCTTAGCTACGGAATCTTGCGCATGCCCGGCGAAATTGGCTTCGGAGCATTGATCGCGCTCGGGCCGGTTATCGCGATGCATTACACCTCCATCAGTGAAGTCTCCGTGCTCCTGCTCGGGATGAGCGCATTGACTGCGGTATCGCTGGCGGTCACGCCACTCGGCACGCTGCTGTTGGCAAAGATCAGCATCATGCTCTCCGAAGGACGAATGGATGACGTGCGGATGCGGGTGGGAATGCTTTGCGATGCAGTTTTGCAGGTTTCGACCTTCCTCTTTCTGCAGTGCCTGATCCTGTGTGGACCAATTGTCACCCTTTGGGTTGGTTCCGGATTTCACGGGCAAGTATCGGTACTGCGGGCGGTGCTGTTGAGCGTACCGTTCTATACCGTTTTCGTTTCGACCCGCTCCGTGATTGATGCAGCTTCGACCAAACCCTACAACGCGAGGAACGTGCTCATTTCGCTGAGTGTATTCGCGGTCTGTGCAGGGATCGCGTGCTGGACAAAGCCGCAGCCGTTTACCCTCGCAATCGGTGGGGCCATCTTCGCTTCCCTGGCTGTGCTGGGAGTCCTGAGTTGGCGGATGGTACATTCGCTGCTCAGCATCGAGTCGAAGTTCGTATCTCTACTTCCGGTGTTTGCCACAAACCTGGTCCTGGGTGGCCTGAGCGTCGCTGTATATCGGCTCTGCTCCTATCGAATGAATTTCTTTGTACTTGCAGGCCTGGAAATCGCCGAAGTCGTGGTGTTGTTGGCGGTCATCAACAAATTGCAATCTCCGTGGTGGGTGTACCTGGTGGGGGCGCTTCGGAAGAACCAGGGCAATCCGACGGCTGAACCGATCGCGCAGGTCGATTAAGCATGGACATTCGCAGAGCAAGGATACTGGTTGCGTCAGCGGCATACATTTTTCTGCTCATGCTGATGTACCGGACGGTGATCGCTCCTGATTTCTATTACATGGGGCTATGGTACGTTCCGCTCCACGGCCTCTCGTTTCTCGTGACGTACACCTGCGCTATGTTGCCGGCTTGCTGGATGCCGCTCCGGATGCGGCGTCCCTCGCAGCTCTCCTATTGGGTCCTGTACTTCATCATGTTCATTCCGGCAATCACAATACCGGCCCACGCGCTGGAAATACATTTGTCTGACCTCGTTCCATTTCAATTGGCGCTGACGATGGGGTTCTTTCTCGCGGGTATGGGGCAATGGTTCAGGCTTATAACGTTTCCCTCGTTCAGGATTTCGCCAACCACATTCTGGATCGTGTTTTGGCTGGTATTTCTCGCCGGTTACGGCTACATCATCAACAGTACCCACGCAAATTTCGTCAACGGCATGTCGGCATTTGCGCTCGGGGGGAACGAATACGATCTTCGTGGCGTCTACAAGAAGTACGGAGAGTCTGACCGCCTACTCCAGTACATCGTCGACTCCGAGGCCAGTGCTCTTAATACGTTTCTGGTCGGCTATGGAATCGTTCGCCAACGCTGGGTGCTCTCAGTGATTGGGATTCTCGGCGAGTTGTTTCTCTTCACCGTGACGGGATTCCGGTCGGTGCTCTTTTCCACGCTGCTTCTGCTCTTCGTCTTCTTCCAGCTTAAACGGCTGCATCGAAGCTTCGCGCTTTTCCCGATCAGCTTCTCAGCGGTGATCATCGGATCGCGCATTATGGACAAGGTGGCGCATACCGCCTCTGTCTCTTCCTTGTTCCTGCGCCGGTTGGTTCTTGAGCCTGGGCTGATTTGCGGCTGGTATTTCGAGTACTTTAACGCAAACCCTAAAGATTTCTTCTCGCACAGTCCGATTCTGAAGTCCTTTACGCGAAGTGTTTATGCGCTGCCGCCCGCGAACCAGATTGCAGCGGTTTATTTCGGCAAGCCCGAAGTGTCAGCCAACGGTAACCTGTTTGCCGATGGATTCGCACAGATCGGATTTTCGGGCATCCTGTTCTTCGGAACGGCGCTCGCCATTTATTACTGGGTCTATGACTGTGTGGCGAAGGACCGTGATTGGAAGATCGGCGCTTTGATGCTGAGCGTTCCCTCTATCACGCTCTCAAACACGGCGTTCTTCACGGCGCTTGTGAGTCACGGCCTGATACTGGCGATTCTCGTTCAGTACTTTTCTCCGCGCTCACCCGACGGAACACAGGCTAATCTTGAAACATCCTACGAACTCGAGGATGAGGTTCCGGAGGACGCGACGGTATCGTGAGTCCTGTTTCCTCCAACCAACCGATTGCGTCGCGACCCAGGGTGGTGCACTTCAGTTCGGTGCATTCTGCGGATGACGTCCGCATTCTGCACAAGGAAGGGAAGTCTCTCGCCGCTGAAGGCTACGACGTGAACTTTGTCGTGCCGCACACGCAGGACGAAGAGCGCGACGGCGTGCGGATCCACGCAGTGCCGATTCCAAAGAACCGTCGGGAGCGGACGACTCGTACGGTATGGCAGGTCTATCGGAAGGTGCTCGGGCTGAAGCCGCAAGTAGCACATTTTCACGACCCGGAACTGATCCCGGTGGGGATGCTGCTCAAGATGCGCGGAATCCGCGTAGTTTACGACGTGCATGAAGACTACAGCGCGACCATGATGGACAAAGAGTGGCTGCCTTTACCTGTGCGGTGGTTGGCGCGAGCGGGGGTAGTGGGTTTCGAGTCGGCGGGTTGCGCGATGTTCGATCAGATCATTACCGCAACCGAGGGGATTGCGGAGCGGATGCCGCCGAAGAAAACCGTGCCGGTGCAGAACTTCCCCATGCTGGCAGAGTTTCCCACCGCCGGTGGCGTGCCTTATTCGTCGCGAGACAACGTGGTGGTCTTTGTCGGTGGATTGGGATTAATCCGCGGCGCGAAGGAGATGGTCGAGGCGATTCAGTTAGTCCCGGACCATCTCAATCCGAAGCTGCTGATTGTTGGGCCGCTGGAGCCGCCGGTGAGTCCTGAGTGGATCGCTGCGATCGACGTGAAAAAGCGCGTGACCTGGGGAGGCGTGAAGCGGCGGCACGAGTTGAAAGATATTTTTGGTGTCGCGCGCTGCGGGATTATTGCGTTCCTGCCGCTGAAGAACCACTTGAATGCTCAGCCCAACAAGATGTTCGAATACATGGCGGCGGGGTTGCCGCTGGTTGCGTCAGACTTCCCTTACATGCGCAAAGTGACCGATGGCGCTCGCTGTGGGATCTCGGTGGATCCGTTGTCGGCGCAGAGCATTGCGGATGCGATGCAGTGGATCTTTGAGCATCCGGCGGAAGCGGAAGAAATGGGGAAGCGTGGTCGCGCGGCGGTGGAAAGTGAGTACACTTGGGAGTCGCAGCGCCAGCGGCTCGTCGCCTGTTATCAGCGCCTCACCGCGAGAAATGGCGCACAGATTTTGTCGCAGCATGCCTAAAATCAAAACGAGGACATAGCAAGCGTGAAGCTCGTTACCGTTGTCGGTGCCCGCCCACAATTCATCAAGTCTGGTCCTGTCAGCCTCGCGATCGAAAAACATAATCGTGAAAACGGAGTCACGATCGAAGAGATCCTCGTCCACACCGGCCAGCACTACGATTCCGAGATGTCGCAGGTGTTCTTCGAAGAGATGAACCTGCGCACTCCGAAGTACAACCTCGAAGTTGGTTCCGGGAATCACGGCGAGCAAACCGCGCAAATTCTCGCGCGTTGCGAGAAGGTGCTGATGGACGAAAAAGCCACGGCGCTGATGGTTTATGGCGACACGAATTCCACGCTGGCGGCGGCGCTGGCGGCGGTGAAACTGCACATCCCTGTGTTCCACGTCGAGGCGGGACTGCGCTCATTCGTGCGCGAGATGCCGGAAGAAGTGAACCGCGTTCTTACCGACCACATCTCAGATTTGCTGTTCGCGCCTACGGATACCGCGGTGGAGAACCTGAAGGCCGAGGGCATCACCAAGGGCGTCGAGTTGCTTGGCGATGTGATGTACGACGCGATCCAGCAGCATCTGCAGACTGCAAAGATGTCATCGTCAATTTTGAACACGCTTGCTCTTACACCCGGTGGTTACGCGCTGATGACGATGCACCGGGCATCGAACACCGACGATCCAGCGCTGCTGGGCCAGATCCTTTCCGCGATCAGCGAGATTGCAAAAAACATTCGCGTGGTCTGGCCGGTGCATCCACGCGCGCGCAAGCGAATGGAAGACTTTGGGATTCACGCCGAGGGGATCACGTTGATCTCGCCCGCATCGTACCTCGACATGATGATGCTGGTGAGCAACGCATCGCTGGTGCTTACGGATTCGGGTGGACTGCAGAAGGAAGCCTGCTGGATGCGGGTGCCGTGCGTTACGCTGCGCGATGAGACGGAGTGGGTAGAAACCGTTGCCAGTGGGTGGAACACGCTGGCGGGAGCGGACCGCGATCAGATTCTCATGGCAGCTCGCAAGGCGCTCACGTCGAAGCCGTCGGAAACGCCTGGGGCTCAGCATGCCGGCGCTTCGGAGCGGATTGCGGCTTCGATTCGCGATTACATGACTAAGCGCGGGTAGCTGCGCTTAGTCGTTCCAACTGGCTGAGCCAGTCGCGCACGAGAATTTCCCACGTCATGTGCTGCTCGATGTAGCGGCGTCCGTTTTCGCCGCGGCGCTGTACTTCGTCGGGATTGGCGACCATCTCGAGGATTGCGCCGACGAGCGCGTCGGGGTCCATCGGCGGGATTACCCAGCCAGCGTTGGAGCGCTCCATCAGTCGCACGCCTTCGCCGCGCACCGCATAAATTACGGGGCGCCCGCAGGACATAATCGCCGTTGTCTTCCCCGGCCGCGCGCCTTCGAAGAGTGGAATATCCAGCAGTTGGACGAGTCCGCACATTGCGATGGATGCGTAGCGGGAAATCTCCTTCGCAGGCACGGCGTCGACGAAGGAAACATTCCTTAAGCCTTTGGTGGCAACGGCCTCTTTCAATCGCGGCTTCTCCGGGCCTTCTCCGATGAAAAGGAAATGTACCAGGGGCTGATTTCGCTGCAGGGTTTCGGCGGCAGTGATCACGCTGTGAAGCCCTTGCGCGTATCCAAGGGTCCCAGCGAAGTACACGACTTTCTTGCCGGTCAGTCCCAGCTTCGCCGCCAGTTCGGTGTCTGGAGGTAGCGGGCGATACGTGTCCGTGTCAGCGCCGTTGGGGAGGAACAATACTTTTTCGGCCGGGATGCCTTTTACATTGATGATGCGATCGCGGATCCCTTCCGTGACGGCGGTTACCGCAAACGACTTTCGATAGATGCCGATTTCCATCTTCTCGAGGGTGCGGAAGGCGCGGCCATCGCTCATGACGCCGAGATCGCGAACGGAATCGGGCCAGAGGTCGGAGACGTTGAAGATGAGTCGAGCGCCGAGTTTCTTCGCGATGCGAAGGCCCGGCCACGCCGTGGTAAGCGGCGGAGATTCGACGAAGACGTAATCCGGCTTCTTCACGCGGCGGGCTTCCCACCACGATGCCAGCGCGAAGGAGCCGTAGTTCATCACGCGCGCCAAACTTTTTCCGGTGGCGGCGTAGAGCCAGGTGCGATGGACGGGGCAGCCGTTCCATTCGTCGCGCATATAGAAACGGCCGCGGTAGTCGGGGAAGATTTTGCCTGCGGGTGCGTTGGGGAGGCCAGTGAGGACTTCGACTTCATGCCCGGCGAGGACGATTTCAGCCGCAGTGCCTGCGAGGCGAGTCTGCGTCGCGCCAACTTCCGGATAGAAATATTGGCTCAGGATCAGGAACTTCAAACGTTATTCCACTCCTCGTACGCGCACCCTTCGTAGCCAAGATTGGACCCGACTGATTACAGAGACAGGAGTGTTGAAAGGTCCACCACTGAAGAGCGCCGGCTGGCATGCCGGGGCGCGAATTCGCAGGTATTTCGCTGAATGCTGCCGTATCATAGCACACAGATTTCTACGCATTGCTGTAACGCCATTCGGCTAAAACAGACGCTGTCAGACACTTTTCGCAGTCGATTTCATGGAGAATCCAAAATGTCCTATCGGAGCCGATTCCTCCTGCTCTCCCTGATTTTTGGATGTTTCGCAGCCTCGGCGCTCGGCGTCGACTTCAAAATCGCGCAGCAGGGCGAGGGCCGCAACGTCACCGTCAGCGTGACGGCTGCCGGACATTACACGCTGGAAATTGACGACGCTTATTCATTCCATGTTCCAGTGTTCAGCCAGGCATTTGACGGCAAGGAGTTCACGTTCAATGCCTACGATGTCGGACTGACTCCCGGCACCGCGTACTACGTTCGACTGAATCAGAAAGCCCCGGTACAGCGGTTTCTTCTCAAGATGGGAACTCTTCCCACTTCGCAGGCGAATGTCACCACGATGCGCAGCACGTGGGAGACGCTCGGGCGTCACATGACCGAGGTCTATTCCGGAGTGAAGTGGAACGATTCGGCGCAGAAATGGGTAGTGGACGATCCGTCGAAGGTAGTGGGTAACAGTATTTATTACTCCGAGATGTACATTCGGGCGGCGCTGGAAACCGCACGCTGTTGCAACGATTCGAAGCTGCTCGACGAAATCGCCCAGTACTACATCGTGATGTTGGACCGCATGATCCCGCTGGACACGATTCTGAAGGACGCCAATGTTCAGCCACTGAACACTCAGCGACTGAGCGGAGCAAACCGGTCCGCGCGCACGTTCAGATCGATTCTCTCCGGCAAGGTTGCCGACTGCGGATTGTGCAACTTGCAGTGGATGTATCCCGCAGCGAGATTGATCCGCATCATCAGCCTGCTTCCGCCCGACAAACGCAGCGCGACGATGAAAGAATTCGTGGCGAAATACAACAGCTTCATCATTGAAGACCAGTTGGTCCGCTACCTCACGCAGGAATTGCTCCCGGCACAGAAAGGGAAGTCTCTCAATCGCATCGCCCTGTGGAGAGCGATTCCGGGCGGGCTACATGGCGAGAGAGGTTGGGACGCCGCTATGACCGACAATGATCTTTGGCTGTTGGCTTCCGACGCAGAGATGCTCGGCGCGAACGCGAACGATCCGTCGCTGGCTCCGATCAATCCGAAACAACTCGACACGTTGCGCCAGGGTATGGATGCCGGTACGAAACTCTTTCAGTCGAAGGCCACGCGTTACTCGGATACGAAGAACTTCGCGGGCGTCGCGGTCGGCAGCACGAGTTACTTCAACGGCGATTACGACGGCCACCCGGACAACGCTTACACCGGCGCAACTAGCGCCACCCAACCCGGACCGACGCAGAAGCGCGCGCTTTCGAATGTGAGTTGGGACATGGGACATATGTACCGAGTCGCGGTCTTCGTGCGAGCGCTCTATGACAATCGTAAAGCGACGGGGACCGGCTATCCGAAGCTGGGTGATGTCCTCCTGCTGGTGAATCAATATGTATATAAAGTTTTCGAAGGCGACCTCTCGCGGCCGCTTTTCCGGAACTTCTTCGACGGGACTGATGGTTGGTATCGGGTGAGCTACGGCAAGGCAAACTTCGGCTATCCGCCGTCGAAGAACTGCAATATGCACGACAACGACCATCCATGTCTCACGCCAGGGCAAATAATGGGTTGGGGGCTGTTAGCGTTCGCGAACTCGGACCTCTTGAAGCTGGAGCAGAGCCTGATCGGCCTTCAGGCCGATAACTCGCCGCAAGCCAAGGCTTTCCGCGATCAGTACTACTTCTACCTGCAGGCATTTGAGACCGGAACCCAGAGCGGGCGACCGGCTTATGGGGCCGCTCTTTACTTCCTAATCGCCGATAACGCTGCTATCATCGACGGGTGTAACGGCCTGAATCCGTAAGGTTTATCGCTTAAGGAGCCCTTTGCGCCGGATCTGTGCAAGTCTGTTTGCAGCGATGCTGTTCGCCATCGTAACTGGCGCCTATGGGCAATCCAAGGTTGCGGACGATCCCACTGTCCAGACCGGGCGCGCGGCCGACGTTGGCGTGGGGAACAACAGCCGCATAGATCCCGTCACGGTGGCGATCCCCGCGGTGAACCCTGCGCAGATGCCGGTTGCATCAGGCGCCGCGACGGCCCCGGGCGCAGATAGCGCCACCAGGGGTGTGGGTAACCGTAGATTGCCGAATGGGCAAAGCGAAAAAGTTATGTGCTTCGTGGCCGGACAGGGCTACGTGGTCACCGACGCGATCTCATGCGATTCGCACCGTCAGCAGTCAACTCGGCTCGTTCGTCAGCCGGCACGGCAGGACACGAATGCGGTCCGCGCTGGGGCGCACGGCGCGGTGGAAGCTCCGCTGCCGTCGAGCCCGGAAGATCAAACTCCATTCGAAGATCAGTCACGACTGGCCGGCGCCACCCGCATGACTCCCGTGCGCATAGAGAAGTTGCAAGCAATCCAATCCGAGAACGGAGCAAATTCAGCGTCCCTGGCCTTGCCGGGCGAAGGCGATCAGGGTGCCTCCACGGCCGAAAGCCTGACCAGCGGCGGTCCGAGGCAGAGCACTGCGAAGGTAGTGGCGGAGCGTAATCGAGAAGGCCTTGCGAATCCATCTGTCGCGAGTGCCAGCCACGGGTCAGCTGCCGATCGCGCAAAGACACAAGCGATGCGCTCCGCTCGTAACGATGCCAATCGCGACACGCATCAGCAGGTACAAACCCGCTACGAAAAGTGCCTGGAACTCGCGAAGAACAAAGACAAGAGCATGAAAGATGAGCGGCTCTACCAGCGCACCTGCAGCAATTTCTGAGTCCATGCTTCTCACTCGCTCAATCAGGATGCCGTTCGCGCGAAGCTCTCAAGCGGTAGCACTGGCCGTGCTCGCGACGTCGCTCTCGGCATCGCTGCTGTGCGCGCAGGAATTCTCGCTTCCAGCGCCTGACCTGAATTTGCGTGGACGAGTTGCTGCTATCAACCTGACGATTGAGAGCCAGGACGCTGGCGCTTCGCGCGCGGAGCGACTCGAGTTCCAGAACGACGGCAAATTGTCGGCCGTGAAAGTAACGCGCTCGGGCGCGCCGGTTTCCAGCGTCCGCTACGAATATTCGCGCTACGCGCTTGCCAAGCGGCAGTTGAACGCCGAGGCCTTCACGCCCAAGAAGGCGATCCTCTTTCACGAGAACGGTGCGTTCCAGGGTGTTGCTATTTCCGAAAACGGCGCAAATATGGTTTGCGATCGGGTGTTCGACTCAATGTCCGCGTCGCCCGATCCAGTTTCTCGCGACATTTGCCTGACGGCGAACGGCAACCAGGACCTCAACGAAATCACCAAACTTGACCCAGACGACTCCAACGTCTCGGTTACCAGGCTCAGTTTTGGAGATCAACTTAGGGCCTCCTGGTGGATACAAAGGGATAAAAAAGGCAGGGTCCTGATTGACCACCTGGCCTATACTGACCTCTCGTTTGACCGAAGATTTCACCATCGGGACGGGAGTGTCGAAGAGCGATCGTTTCGCAGCGGGTCGAACCAATATACGGTTCGAACGTGGGACCCGGCGGGCAAACTGTTGCGCGTGGTTACTTCATTACCGAACCATCCGGCAGAGGAGCAGCGTTTCTCTTATGACAGCAACGGCAGGTTGACGCACCTTGCCACCGCCGGCAGCGTACGACATGAGATCGATTTTGCGTACGTTGACGACGGCCAGGGAAATTGGACTGAGCGTCGTGCGACTGAGAATGGAGCACAGGTCGAGGTCGTGACGAGAAATATCGAGTATCGCGGCAATTCGCCGTCGGGTAACAAGCACTAGCCGATTGAGCTTGAGAGAGAAACTGTGAACGAGCAAGCGACAACAGAGCGGGAACGGATCGTGCAGGCGTATGAACGCCGCAAGAAGGACGTCCCTGTTGATCGCTATTCAAGCTTCAACCTGCTGAATCTTACCCAGGGTTTTCTGCGCGATTACCAGATTGTTCGGATCCTCAGAGGGGCGGGCATCGGATCGTTGGCGAACCTCGACATCCTCGAGGTCGGTTGTGGTTCGGGATATTTCTTGCGGCAATTTGTGCAATGGGGGGCCGATCCCTCGCGGGTTGTGGGCGTTGATTTACTTCCCGAGCGCGTGGAAGCGGCACGCCAGAATTGCCCGATCGGAACTAAAGTTATCTGCTGCGACGCCCGACAATTGCCGTTCGACACCGCGAGCTTTGACGTGGTGATGCAGTTCACGGCATTGAGTTCGGTGGCGGATGACGGGATTCGCAAAGCCATTGCCGACGAGATGATGCGGGTGGTGCGTCCCGGTGGAGTGGTGCTGTCGTATGACATGTGCGTGAACAATCCCAACAATCCCGACATTCGCAGAGTGACGCAGGAAGATCTCCAGCGGTTATTTCCGGGAGAACATCAGCGGAGCCGGCGATTGAACCTGGTGCCGCCGCTGGCGCGGAAATTGGGAGGGTCGGCGCCATCGCTGATTGGATTTTTATCGAAGATCAAACCGATTTGTAGCCATTTACTTTTTGTGAGCAAACGCGCGGAAAGCTGAACGACGATGTTGACCGCGTGGCCGAATTTTGCAATGTTCATGTTTCCCGGTACGGAAGATGGGGGTCTGAGCCGAGAATGAAAGCTGAAACGAAACTGGCCGAACCGCAATTGCAGGTGCCGTTCCACTCCGCCGATGTAGGCGAAGCGGAAGCGCAGGCCGCCGCAGATGTCATCCGTTCGGGATGGCTGACGATGGGCGCGCGCACGATCGAATTCGAGCGCCAGTTTGCCGAGTATGTCGGCGCCAAGCACGCGATCGCAGTGAACTCCTGCACGGCGGCCTTGCACCTGGCCCTGGAAGCGATCCACCTCCAGCAGGGCGACGAAGTTCTTGTTCCGACCACGACCTTCACGGCCACCGGCGAAGTGGTTACCTATTTCGGCGCCAAGCCTGTTCTCGTGGACGTTGAGCCTGACACCCTGCTGATGAGCGTTGCTGACGCTGCCGCGCGCATCACCCCCAAGACGAAAGCCATCATCCCCGTTCACTACGGCGGACAGCCGTGCGACATGGATGAGATCCTTGCGCTCGCCGCGAAACACAACATTCATGTGATCGAAGATGCAGCGCATTCGCTGCCGGCGTCGTACAAAGGACGCCCAGTCGGCTGCATCAGCGAAATCACGGCGTTCAGTTTCTATGCCACGAAGACGTTGTCCACAGGCGAGGGAGGCATGATCACGACCGGCAACGACGACCTTGCCGCTCGCATGCGGATCATGCGCCTGCACGGGATCGGACGTGATGCCTGGAAACGATATAGCGCGGAAGGTTCGTGGTATTACGAAGTGCTCGATGCCGGATTCAAGTACAACCTCACCGACATCGCCGCCGCAATCGGGTTGGTGCAGCTCGGCAAATGCGATGACATGAATGTTCGCCGAGCCGCCGTCGTGCAACGGTACAACGATGCGTTCGCGAGCATGAATGAATTGCAGGTCCCCACCACCAAACCGGACCGTCAAAGCGCGTGGCACCTCTACCCCCTGCGGTTTCACCTGGATCGGATCAAGATTGATCGCAAGGAAGTGATCTGCCAGTTAAAGGACCGCGGTATTGGCACAAGCGTGCATTTCATTCCGCTACACCTTCACCCGTACTATCAATCGGCGTATGGCTACAGGCGCGGAGATCTTCCGGCTGCGGAACGAGAATACGAGCGCTATGTTTCGTTGCCGCTCTTCCCGGGAATGACCTACGAGCAGATCGATCACGTCATCCATTCGGTGAAGCAGATCGTCAAAGCCAATCGCAGGTAGCGTGTGAAACGTCTTTTCGACATTCTGCTGGCGGCGATTGGATTAATACTGGCCGCGCCGGTGATGTTCCTCGCTGCGCTTGCAGTGCGTTTTGATACGCCCGGACCAATCCTGTTCCGGCAAAAAAGAATCGGCAAAGACTTTCGGACGTTTGAGCTTCTGAAGTTTCGTTCCATGCGCGTGGCGAATGCCGGTTCGCAAGTGACTTTTGGGGAAGACTTGCGCATCACGTCTTCCGGACGCTGGCTGCGCAAAGTAAAGTTCGACGAACTCCCGCAACTGTGGAACGTGTTGCGCGGGGACATGAGCTTTGTCGGGCCACGACCCGAAGTTCCGCAGTATGTGGAACTCTATCGTGATCGCTACGAGAAGCTGCTCGGAGTGCGTCCGGGTATCACAGACAGGGCTTCGATCAAGTACCGTTCAGAATCTGCGATTCTCGGAAGTGTTGACGATCCCGAAAATTACTATCGCACTGTGATTCTCCCCGACAAGATCGCCATGGGCGAGGAATACGTGGAGCGCCATAGTGTTGTCGGGGATATAGGAATCATTCTGCAAACCGTATTGGTTGTTTTCAAGCATGATGAATGTGTCGATGTTCAAGCACCTGCGGTGATTGCGAAGAGCACCGGAGACCATTCTCGCTAGCAACTGTCGTGCAGCCACGCCACGACGTGGGACACCAGCGCGTATCACGTACGGCATCCCGGACCGTTGGACTTCCCGAAACATCGTTTCAAAACTGAAATCTGCGTCCCAAAGCGCAGCCTTTTTTCGTGGATCGCTCTCTCCGAATCGGGAATTCTCAAAAAAGATGGAACGAGCGATTCTCTCCTGTATTCATGCGGGTTTGAAGGCACTCGCGCATTTGACCAATTGCTTCAGGATTGTTACTATCATTATGCGGGGTGGAGCAGCCTGGTAGCTCGTTGGGCTCATAACCCAAAGGTCGGAGGTTCAAATCCTCTCCCCGCAACCATCTGAGCGCCGCCGTGGAGCCTGGCTCCGGCGGCGCTCTTCTTTTGTTCTCCATTTTGCAACAAAAAAGCGCGGGCCGAAGCCCGCGCCCAATGCAACAAGGAACGTCTATCCCTGGCTCGCGTGCAACACCCGGAAGCTGCTGCCGCCGCGCGACCACACCAGTACCAGCGCGTCACCGCCATTCGCGATTCCGCTCAGCGCGTCCTTTGCGTCACTCGCAGATTTCACCGGCTTGCGATTCACCTCGGTGATCACATCGCCGGGCTGCAATCCCGCGTTGTCGGCTGGGCTGCCGGGCGTTACTTGTCCTACCAGCGCACCCTGCACCGAATCACCCGCCTGCAACTGCTGACGCGCTTCCGGCGACAGGTCGGCTAATCCGATTCCCCACCGCGGCTTGCCATGACCTGCGCTCGCCGTTTCGTTGTCCCGATCACCTTTGTCCATCGAGGCCAGCGTTACGTTCAGCGTCGAGGCTTTGCCGTCGCGCTTCACCGTCAGGTCGAGTTTGGTCCCGGGCTGCTGCTGGCCCACTTCCACTTGCAGTGCGCCGGCGTCTGCGACTTGCTTGCCGTTCACAGCAGTGATGATGTCACCAACCTTCAAGCCGGCTTTCGCGCCCGGCGAATTCGGTTCCACCTGCGTTACCACGGCGCCGTTTGCGTCGGTCACGTTGAAGAACTTCGCCTCGTCCGGCGATACATCGCTGATCCCGATGCCCATGTATCCATGGTTCACTTTGCCGTACTTGATCAGGCTGTCCACCGTCGGCTTCACGATCTGCGTGGGAATCGCGAATCCCATTCCCGAGAATCCGCCGGTCTCCGAGATGAGGAACGTGTTGATCCCGATCACTTCACCGTGGGCGTTCACCAGCGGCCCACCGGAGTTGCCGGGATTGATCGCCGCGTCGGTCTGAATGAACTGTCCCGGAGAACGACGGTCCTGCGCGTAGGGATTCGGCCGATTCAATGCGCTGACGATGCCGCGCGTCACCGTGAAGCGGAAGCCAAGCGGATTGCCGAAGGCAAGCACCGTCTGGCCCGGATGCAGGGAAGTCGAATCACCAAGCGGCACGCTTGGCATATTGCTGCCCTCGACTTTGATTACAGCCAGGTCAGTCAGCGGATCGGCGCCGATCAATTTCGCGGGCAGGATGCGTTTGTCCGTGAGGGTGACGCGAATGTCAGTCGCACCATCGATCACGTGGTTGTTGGTGACGATGTATCCATCCGGCGAGATGATCACGCCGCTACCGAGGCCATGCTCGTATTGCGGCTGGCGACGCTGCGGTCCGAACTGAAATGGTCCGAACTGCTGCATCGGATTGCCATCGTCGTCGCCATCCTCCGTGCCTTGCATGGATGCGTTATGTGCGGAACGTTTCGACGTAACGGTTACGTTCACTGTCGCCGGCGTTACGCGCGCGGCGAGGTTCTCCATGGCTTTGTCGAGCGAGAGCAGCGCGCCCACACTGTTGTCGTCGAGCGCTGCGGCTGCCGGACTCGGTGTTGCTGCGCGTGCGTGGCCAGCAAATTCATAGCTCGCGAGAGAAAACGCTACCGCTCCTGCCAGCACGCTGGCATAGAAACGGCGGCCGATCTTCGCCTTCAATGTTCCCAACAGATTGTTCACTTTCATCTCCTACTAAATAATTAGTTATTGCGGTCAAAAAAAACCGCGCTCAGATCTTCAGAACGAATGACTGCACGGTTCTGTTCGTCGCAGGATCCACACTCCACACGCAGATCGTCCAGTTCGCGCCGTCGAATTGCGCCGACTGATAAACCACCAGCATCGGCCGTTTGGCAGGCACTTTTTCCGCGATCTGCTGCGGTGCTGGACGGCGCTTGCGTGCTGTTTTCGCTTTAACCGGCTGTACCGTGCCCGGGGTGTACGAAGCATTGATGACCTTTACCTGTGTCTCCACCGACGGAATCACGGCCGAAACGTCGTACGTGTGGGTTGTCGACACGTGCTTCGCGGGAGCCTGGCTCTTCGCGATCTCCGGGGCGTTTCCGAAGGAGACGAATTCTGGCAGCATCGGCGCCGCCCCCAGCGCTGCCAGTAACGCGGCGCTCGCTGCGAAGGCGGGCACACGGCTTTTCGCAGGTTTTTTCGCTTCAAGTATCTCGGTCACACGTTCCGCCAGTTGCGACACCTTGCTCACCAGCGCCTGCACCAACACAGGCGCGCCCGCGGATTGCAACTTCTCGTGGAAAGAGATCAGGAACCCCGCGTACGCTTTCGCGCTCGGCGACTGCGCCAGCACCATCTCGTCGCAAGCCATCTCGCGCTCGAGCGTGAGGCGACCGTCAATCCACCACACCGCGGGATGGAAGAAGAAGACCGCTTTCACGACCTTCTGCACCAGGTTGGTCCAATCGTCCCAGCGGCGGATGTGCGCCATCTCGTGCAGCACGATCACGTCCAACTCTTCTTCGGAAAGCTGTGGAACCAGACTGCTCGGCAGGAGTATTGCTGGCCGCACGAAGCCAATCACCATCGGAACCGAGACTTCATCCGAGCGCAGGATAAGAACGTCGCGCCAGCCGCCATCGTTCTGCAGCTTTGCTGCCGTCGCGACAGGCAACGACGCCGGCGCAATTCCGACTGCGTTGCTGCGCAATTGCCGTAACCGCATGAGCCCTGCTGCAATGCGCAGGATTCCCACCGTCGTGCCGATCGCCCAGAGTGCGACGAAATATTCAGCCCACCGCGAGGGCAAAGCCACGAAGCTCGAGGCCGGGTTCGATACCAGTCGTTGCGCGAACAGGAAGGGAAGCGCTGCCACTGCCAGCAATCCAACAAACCAGATCGCGAAGCGTGCCCGTGAGCTCTGCTTGCCAGAAAGTCGCAAAGCGACCCAAAGAATGCCGACGAGCGCCAAGCCGACGATGCCGGCATTCATCGCGTGCGCCGCGGCGAATGGTGCGAGGTGTGCCCAGGCGTTCACTTCGACTCGCTCCTGTCCAGCATTTCGCGCAGATGCTTCAGGTCGGCCGCGCTGATCTTTTCGTCTTGCAGGATGTTTAACACCAGGGCTTCGTGCGAGTTCCGGAAGAAGCGGCCCACGAGGTGGCGGATTTCCGATCGCGTCGCCTCTTCGCGGTGCACCACCGGCGCGTACACGTGCGCGCGGCCCTCTTTCACATGCCGCACGTACCGCTTCTTTTCCAGGATTCGAATCGTGGTCAGAACGGAGTTGTACGCCAAGGTCATCGGCAGCTTGTCCAAAACCTCCTGGACGGTGCCCGACCCTTTGGCCCAGAGCACTTCCATGATTCTCAGCTCGGCTTCCGTCAGTGTCTCCGACTGTTTCGGCGGCACATTTCCTCCTGTTAATGGTTGGACGAGGCTCACTCAGAAATGTAACTAATGCTTTAGTTGCTGGTGGCGAAAAATCCAGAGTGTTGCCCTGCACTTCCTAAGAAGCCCACCCAGCCGTTACCATCCTTCGTACATTCCATGGCCCGACCGCCGCGAACTCCCGCCCAGCCTGTGCCCGGCCTAACCCACCCGCTCGGCGCGACCATTTGCCCTGAGGGCGTTAACTTCAGCCTATTTTCGCGGCATGCTACCGGTGTCGAGCTGCTTTTCTTTGACCACGCAGAAGACGCCCAGCCTACTCGTGTGTTCCGGCTGGATCCCGTGCGAAATCGAACCTATTACTACTGGCACCTCTGCATACCGGACGTCTCGCCCGGCCAGCTATACGGCTATCGCGTGTACGGGCCATTCGCGCCGGACAAAGGGCACCGCTTCAATCCCGAGAAGCTGCTGCTCGATCCTTATGGTCGTTGTGTCGTCACGCCGAAGACATATAGCCGGGATGCCGCCATTACTCCGGGCGACAACTGCGCCACGGCGATGAAGAATGCCGTCGTGGACGTGCACGATTACGACTGGGAGGGCGATGAACCGTTACGATGTCCCGCCAGCCGAACCATTGTTTACGAGATGCATGTCCGCGGCTTCACCCGGAATCCCAACTCCGGCGTTGCTGAAGAGAAGCGCGGCACATTTGCTGGTGTCATCGAAAAAATTCCTTACCTGAAAGATCTCGGGATCACCGCGGTTGAGTTGCTGCCGGTTTTCGAATTCGATCCGCTCGACTGTCCTCCGGGGCTGGTGAATTACTGGGGCTATGCGCCCGTTTCTTTCTTCTCGCCGCACAAGGCGTACAGCTCAGGGCACGCCTATCTCGCGGCGATCAACGAATTCCGCGACATGGTGAAAGCGCTGCATCGCGCGGGAATCGAAGTCATCCTCGACGTGGTTTACAACCATACCGCTGAAGGAAGTGAAACCGGTCCAACCTTCAGCTTCAAGGGCATTGATAACCTCACCTACTACATTCTCGAGAGTGATCGTTGCCGCTACGCCAACTACAGCGGTACCGGCAACACATTCAAAGCCAACCATCCCGTCGTCCGCCGCATGATTGTGGACAGCCTTTGTTACTGGGTGGAAGAGATGCACGTGGATGGTTTCCGCTTCGACCTCGCGTCGATCCTCGCGCGCGATTCCAGCGGCAACACGATGGCGAATCCGCCGGCGCTGTGGGACATCGAATCCGAGCCGCGCCTGGCTGGAACGAAGTTTATGGCCGAAGCCTGGGACGCCGCCGGCCTCTACCAGGTCGGCACCTTTGTCGGCGACTCTTGGAAGGAATGGAACGGCCGCTTCCGCGACGATGTGCGCGACTTCTTTCGCGGCGAGGATGGCACTGTTTGCAAGCTGGCGTCGCGCTTACTTGGCAGCCCGGATATCTACGGGCACAAGGGAAGAGAGGCCGAGCAGAGCGTGAACTTTGTCACCTGTCACGATGGCTTCACCCTCAACGATCTGGTTTCGTACGAGGTGAAGCACAATGAAGCGAATCGCGAGCAGAATCGCGATGGTCACGACGACAACCGGAGCTGGAACTGCGGCGTGGAAGGCCCGACGAATGATCCTGCGATCAACCGGTTGCGCAATAAACAGGTAAAGAATTTTCTCGCGACAACACTGCTCTCGCTCGGCATGCCCATGCTCACCATGGGTGACGAAGTGCGCCACACGCAGCGCGGCAACAACAACGCCTATTGCCAGGACAACGAGCTCAGTTGGTTCGACTGGAGCTTGCTGGACGAGCATGCCGATATTCACCGCTTTGTGAAAATGATTGCCCTGAGGCGTCTTCTGCGCGACGTTGCGCCGGAGCAGGAACGTAGATCACTGACGGAATTTCTCGAGTCGGCACGCAAAACCTGGCATGGTGTGGAACTCGACCAACCGGACTGGGCGGACCATTCGCACTCGATCGCGCTGTGCATTGAGGTGGCAGAGGAAGGCATCGTCTTCCACTTTATTCTAAACGGCTACACCGAAGGGCTCGATTTCGAACTTCCACCACGCCTCAACGGTTCGCGCTGGCGACGGTGGATTGATACCAGCCTCGACTCTCCTGATGACATCGTGAACTGGCGAACCGCTCCCGCCATACAGGGCCCGCGTTACCACGCGGCCGCGCATTCCACGGTTGTGCTGATCTCCGCAACGGACGGCCCATAGCTCATTTTTCCGCAGGGGCGTCTAATCCGAAATCAGGTCTCTCATACGATCCGGTAATCTTCACCGGGACTGTTGCGCCATTCTTGTTCTTCTTCTTCGCCAGTTCTACGACCTTCATGAGGAACGCCTTGAAACCCGTCGTTGCGTCCGAAAGGTTCGCGTCGGTGTGAAGCATTCCGTGCAGGTCCACGGCGTGGGTCTCCAGTTTGTATGTGCCATGCAGGGCAGCGCTCGCCCCGGGGATACTGATGTCGAGGCGGGAGAAGTTCGCGGTTCCGCCGGCGAGGTTCACATCCCCTGAAAGGTCCGTCATTACGGGAGGGGGATCGTCGTCTTTTGTATTTCCCTGGGCTCGTTGACTGAGATCGCTCACTTTTTGTTCCGTTTGTTGTTTGCTGAATTTCGAGCCACGGATGCCGAAATGCGCCGTGGCCTGGAGTCGTTCTTCAAAGGGCTTCTTATCTGGAGGTAATTGCACGCTCATGTCGAAGCGCGTCGCCCCTTGTAATGGCGGCTTCGAATGTGTGAACAGAACCATCAGATCCTGGATGCGCGCCTCCTGTGAAGCGATATGGAGGGTCAGGCGTTTCCCGTTCGCATCCGGTACTTCCTCGAGTTTGCCCGTCGCGATCAATTTCGTTTCCCCGAGAAGCGCATGCACCGGCTGAAACTGGACGTCGCCATTGGTTCCATCAACCACCGCCGTGAAGTCAGTATTCAGGGGGATGGTGTGATGGGTTGCCTTCGTGCCGAAGTCCGGAACATTCGTAGTCGCATTGACGGTCAGGCCCTCTAACTGGCCTTCAAATTGACCTTGAGCGGAAAGCGTTCCCATCAACGCGTGGAACTTGGATAAGTCCGCGTTCTTCATCGTAAAGCGACCTTTCAATTGTGCCTTGCCGATCGCATCGCCGGTGAGAGGCCCGAACACTCCATCGACGTTCACTTCGGCAGGAGGCACTGGAATCCGCAACACCGCGTTGAAGTGGATTGCCTCACCGGGCGCGAATGATTTCAGGATTACGTCGTAAATAGCAAACGTTCGCGGTTCTTTCTCTGGGTTCTTACGAGCGAAAACAATCTGCGAATTGCGCGCTTCGACCTGGTCAAATTTGATGCCACTTGGCACCCCAACCCTCTGCGGCCGCACGTCGTTTTGGCCTCCCGATGATTCTGGATTCTGGGGAGGGAAAGCGATGCGCATGCCTTCGAGGCTCAGCATCCGAATATGCTTCTCGCTCCCGATCAAACCGGAATAGAGGCCGCTGACCGTCACTTTCTGCACTGTAATTTTCGGGTGAGCAGGATCGGAGTTTGTGAGCGTCAGGTTCTCCGCCACGCAACCGGGATGCGGGAAGAACGTCTGATGGAACCGGCCAATCTCGACTCGAGAGCCGGTCGCATCTTCGAGTCGTCTGATGAGTTCTGCTTTGCGATAGGGCCATCGTGGGGCCACATACAATGCCGTTCCTGCGGTCACGAGCAGAATTACGGCGCAACACAGCAGAAGCCACTTGGCTTTGGTGAGGGTAGGAAGTGAGCGCATATCAATGAATCAGGTCCACTCGATACGATGCATCAGAATGTGGTTTCAGCTCTCCTGTCTTGGGCGGCCACTTTGAAAGTTCGTTTACGAATTTCTATCGTTCGTGGCACAACCTCTCGGCTACCATGTGAAACCGACATGGAAACCGCGGAAATCGTCATCATTGGCGGAGGCATCGTCGGCTCCAGCATCGCCTGGCACTTAACCGAAGCCGGTGTGACCGACGTGGTAGTTCTTGAGCGCGAGACGCAGCAGGGCAAAGGCTCTACCGGGAAAAGTATGGGCGGGGTACGCGCCCAGTTTTCCACCGACGTCAACATCCGCATGTCGCTCTATTCGATTCCGTTTTACGCCGAGTTCGACGAGCGCCTCGGCAATCCTGCGGGTTATCGTCCCCAAGGATATTTGTTTCTGGCGACGAAGCCCGCGCACCTGGATTACCTGAAGGCGAACCAGGAGAAACAGATCGCGTTGGGATTGAAAACGGCGCGCATGGTTTCTGGCGATGAGATCGCATCAGAGTATCCGCTACTTCGCACCGACGATGTTCTCGGCGGCGCGTTCTGTTCGACCGACGGCTTCGTCGATCCATACAGCGCGATGTGCGGATTCAGCGCGAGTGCCTGCGATCGTGGAGTGCGGGTGTGGAAACACGCGGAGGTCATCGCGATCCATCGCGACGCGAACGGTGTTTGCGAAATTGAAACCACGCGTGGATCAATTGCAACCCGCAAAGCTGTGAACGCCGCCGGAGCTTGGGCCGCATCGGTTGCGAAACTCTGCAACCTTGATTTGCCCGTCGAGCCCCTGCGCCGCATGCTGCTGCCGACCGAACCGTTCGCTGACTATCCGCATCGTGCGCCGATGACCATCGATATGAGCAACGGCTTCCACTTCAGGCCGGAGAGCCTCGGGTTTCTGCTTGCATGGGCCGACCCCCAGGAGACGCGCAGCTTCGATACCAACTTCGATCCAACGTTCGTCGAGAAGGTACTTACGCTGGCGGCCGATCGCGTCCCGTGTTTTGAGAACCTCGCCATCAATCCCAAGCGCGGGTGGGCCGGTTTGTACGAGATGACGCCGGACCATCATCCGATCCTCGGGGAAGCGCCCGGAGTTCCCGGCTTCTACCTTGCCAACGGGTTCAGTGGTCACGGCGTGATGCATGCACCCGCGACCGGCAAGATTCTCTCCGACCTGCTGCTGAATGGCAGAACCGAGTTGATCGATGCAGAGTTGCTCTCGCTATCGCGCTTTGCCGAAGACCGCATGATCCACGAAACTGCAGTGCTTTAGCAGCAACCCTCGATCGTCACGATTGCAGCTGTTCATCCCGCGCTAATCGCGGTTCGTCCCGCGTTCCGGTCGTCTCGTTCAACTGTCTTTAACATGAACAACGGTGGTGGTTTGCAGTCGCCTGCCGGTGGATTTGGGCATATGATGTGGCAAATTCCGTGAAGCGCATACTCCTTAGATTAGGGCTCATTTTCGGCGCATGGACGGCGTTTGCACTCGTCGCAATCGTGAATGTATACCTCGTCCGCTCCAAGCTCGGCATGACTGCCGAGTTCTGGAAGACCGCCGCCGAAATCGTCCTGGAGTATTGGGTTTACGCGGCGCTCACGCCGCCTGTGCTGTACGTTGCACACCGCTTCCCATTCACCTCGAAGAACTGGCCGCAAACTGTCGTCGTCCACTTCGCCTGTTACATGGCATTTTCCTGGGCAGCGGTCGGTCTGGACGAGTTGCTCAAAGTCCCGATCATGTTGCCCAAGCAGTTCCAGGGTTCCACCGTCTGGTTCCGCTTTCTGCATACCTTCTACGACAGCCTCTGGATGTACGTGCCGCTAATCGCGCTCTCGGCGGCCTACGAGTACTACGCCCGCTTCACCGAACGCGATAAGCGCGCTGCCCAGCTGGAAGCCCAGCTCACCCGCGCCGAGCTGGAAGCCCTGCGAAACCAATTACATCCGCACTTCCTGTTCAATACCCTGAACTCTATCGCCAGCCTGATGCACGAGGACGTGCAGGGCGCCGACGACATGATCGCCGACCTCAGCTATATGCTGCGCGCTTATCTGCGGGACACCAATGAGCAGGAAATATCTTTGCGGCAAGAATTGGACCTTTTGGAGACCTATTTACGTATCCAGAAGAGGCGGTTTGAGGACCAGCTGAGCTATACCATCGACGTCGCGGAAACCTTGTACAACGCCGCGGTGCCGACGCTCTTGCTGCAGCCTTTCGTGGAGAACGCGATTCTCCACGGGATTGCCCCGAGCTGCTCGCCGGGCCACGTAACGGTTTCCGCGCGCCAGCTTGGCGGACACCTGATGCTTACAGTGTTTGACGACGGTGTCGGCTTTACGCCGGGCGAAATGGAAGGGATCGGTGTAAGCAATAGCCGGTCGAGATTGAAGCAGTTATACGGCGAAGACCAGAAAGTTGAATTGGTCAGCGCCCCAGGCCAAGGAACGACTGTAACGGTGAGGTTGCCGTTCCAGTTCATTTTGCCGAATGCAGGGAGCATGGTCGATGAAGATCCGAACCTTGATCGTGGACGACGAACCTCTGGCAAGACGACGAATACTGTCTCTACTTCAGCCTGACCCGTCGTTCGACATTCTCGGCGAGTGCGGGAATGGCAAAGACGCAGCGGACAAGATCTGCGAACTCAAGCCTGACCTCGTCTTTCTCGACGTGCAGATGCCAAAGCTCGACGGCTTCGGTGTGCTCGAGGCGGTTGCGACCACTCACCTCCCACAAATCATTTTTGTTACAGCTTTCGACCAGTACGCGGTGAAGGCCTTCGACGCCCACGCGGTCGACTATCTCCTCAAGCCTTTTAAGCAGGAGCGTTTTATGGATGCGGTTTTACGGGCCAAGGCACAATTCCAGCAAGCCGCCGCGCCGGTGAACGGGAATGCGCCGGAAGAGAACAACAAGCTGCTGTCGCTGTTGCGGCACGTGAATACCGATAGCGATCGTCTGGTGGTGCGCAGTGGCGGCAAGGTTGTCTTCCTGCGCGCATCTGAAGTCGAGTGGATCGAAGCGGCGGCGAACTACATCAAGCTGTACTCGCAGCAAAGGGTGTTCACTGTCCGCGAGAAGATCAGCTCGCTGGAAGAAGCGCTGCCGAATGGGAAGTTCATGCGCATTCATCGCTCGGTGATCGTGAATTTGAGCATGGTGCAGGAGATCCAGCCATGTGGCGGCGGCGAGTTCGTGGTCATCCTGCGCAACGGACGCGAACTGCCACTGGGACGCACCTATCGCTCGAAGATTGACGAGCTAGTACACCAACTTAGGTAACCAAGACCCCGCATCCATCAAGGCGTTCGCACTTGCGAGCGCCTTCACGTTTTGGCCGCAACAGCAGGTACTCTCTTCCGTCGCTAGGTAAGTCTTGCATAGCGCCCGTGTCTCGGACATTCCGCCCCTTCCAGAACAACGCCTTACTCATCTGTAGGTTGTGAACTCCGGCTTATTGGCATGGGAGTTGCACTTGTTTGAGGTGCTCACCCCTTCGGAGGCACCATGGAAGACTACACAGCGCCCGCAACCACCCAGACCTGGCACATGAAAGCCATCGCCGCTGCGCTCGGCGTCGGACTGATCGGATTTGGCGGTTATGCCGCTCACGAACACAGCGCGGCCAAGCAGGCCGAACAGAACAGCGCCCAGGTGAACCAGTCGCTGCAGACGACCAATGCGCAAGTGTCGCAACTGACGGCGAAGCTCAATGACATTGAGACCGAGCGCCAGGCCGAAGCCGCTAAGCAGCAGCAGATCGCCGAAGAGCAAGAGCAAGCGCGCGCTGCACGGAAGACCGGCGTCAAGACGTCGGCAGGGAAGACCATGCGCCGCGACGATCCGCGCTTTAAGAAGATGCAGGATCAGTTGGACGCACAGCAGGCAGCGCTCAACTCGACCAACCAGAATCTCGATAGCGCGAAGACAGAGCTAAGTGGCTCGATCGCACACACTCACGATGAGCTCGTGGTGCTGCAGAAGAAGGGCGAGCGCAACTACTTCGAATTTGATCTGACCAAGGACAAGAGCTTCCATCACCAGGGACCGCTGGGCGTGCGCCTGCGCAAGGCCAACGTGAAGCACCAGTACGCCGACCTCGAGTTGCTTGTGGATGACCGCTCGCTGACGCAGAAGCACGTGAACCTGCTGCAGCCGACGATCTTCTACGCCGCCGACAGCGAGGCGCCAGTCGAGATCGTGATCAACAGCATCAGCAAGGACCACATCCACGGCTATGTGAGCGCGCCGAAGTATCGCCGCTCCGAGTTGGCCTCGACCCAGGCGCAGACCACCACACCGGTGGACAACAACGCGAATGGCGCACCAAGTTTGAAGGCCCGTAACGGAAACCCGAACTAGTTTTCTCTCCCAGGCTTCGTTGTGTTCTCCACCCTGCGGCAAAACCGCAGGGCTTTTTCTTTGCCGCCGATTTGCTGATTCGGTTATCGGTACAGAATAATGAGAGGTGATGCGAAAGCGCCCTCGCTCTTCTGAACCCGACTATGCGCCGCGCGTGCAGAAACTCGACCACGCACTCTGCGGACTCAAACTCGACTCCATCCTGATCACGCATCTGCCGAACATCCGCTATCTTTGCGGATTCACCGGCAGCAATGGACTGCTGCTGTCGATCCGCGGCAAGCGCACGTTCTTCACCGACGGGCGCTACACCGAGCAGGCGGAGCAGGAGGTGACGGGCACGAGGGTCGTGGTGCCGAAAGGGAGCCTGATCGCCGAGGCAGCAAAGCTAATCGCCGCGAGCAAGATCACGCGGCTAGGTTTCGAAGCCGATCGCACCACCGTGACCAGAGAGCAGGCCATCAAGAAGGCGCTCCCGAAATCGGTAAAGCTGACGCCGACTGCGTCGGTCGTGGACCGCATTCGGATGGTCAAAGACGAGCACGAGCTGGCGCTGATCAAGGAAGCCGTGATCATGGGCGCCGACCTGCTGACTCCGGCGATCGAGACGATTCGCCCGGGCGTGAAGGAGTCCGAAGTCACGGCGGAGATTGAGTACGCCGCCCGGCGCTGGGGCGCCGAGGCCATGTCATTCGAGACCATTGTGGCGGCCGGCGTACGCAGCGCTTTGCCCCACGGACGGGCGTCTAACGCGTTGATTCCAAAGCGCGGATTCGTGATCCTAGACCTGGGTGTTATACTCCACGGTTACTGTTCGGACATGACCCGCACCGTACACGTCGGGTCAGTTCCGCGCCGTTCCCGCGAAATTTTCCAGGCAGTCCTGGACGCTCAACTAGCGGCAACGGCAGCCGTTAAGCCCGGAGCGACCGCTGGCGATGTGGATTTTGCTGCGCGGTCGGTATTGAAGCGAGCGAAGTTAGACCGCTACTTCATTCACTCGACGGGCCACGGGGTGGGGTTAGAGATCCACGAACAGCCGCGCATTGCGCGGGATCAAAAAGAAGTTCTCGAGCCGGGCATGGTGATTACGATCGAGCCCGGCGTTTATCTGCCCGGTGAGGGCGGTGTGCGGATTGAAGACATGGTTGTGGTGACCGAGCGAGGGCACCAGGTCCTGACGCCCGCCACCAAGGAACTGCTCGAGTTATAGAAGTAAAACGGCGCATCCGCGCCGTACGCACGGCAAGAACGTACTTGCGAACACTGCGGACGAGAGAATGAACCAGAAAGAAATCAAAGAACTCATCGAATTTCTAATTGAAAAGGACATCACCGAGTTTGAGTTGGAACGCGGGGATGTGAAGCTGCGCGTAAAACGCGGCGCGGAAACTCATGTTGTCGCGGCCCCGGTAATGCAAGCTGCGCCGATCATTACTTCGGCCCCGGTCGCGGCCCCAGCGCCCAGCGCTTCATCGGCCTCGAAGGCACCGGCTCCGGTGGCAGCACCGGCAGCGCCTCCGGCGGACGATGCCGACCTTCACTATGTGAAGTCGCCGATCGTGGGCACGTATTACGAATCGCCTTCGCCGGGATCGCCGCCGTTCATCAAGGTTGGTGATCGCGTGAAAGAAGGCCAGGTGCTTTGCATCGTGGAAGCAATGAAGCTGATGAACGAAATTGAAGCCGATGCCAGCGGCGAGATTGTGAAGATGCTGGTGTCGAATGGCGCGCCGGTGGAATACGGGATGCCGCTGTTCGCCATCCGTAAGTAGCCCGTGAGCGGAAAAGATACGGTTCCAATGTTTCGAAAGATATTAATTGCTAACCGCGGCGAAATCGCGCTGCGGGTGATTTGCGCCTGCAAGGAACTCGGCATCAAGACGGTCGCCATCTACAGCGAGGCCGACCGGAATTCCTTGCACGTGCGCTTTGCCGACGAAGCCATCTGCATCGGTCCGCCGCGCCTGGCGGACAGCTACCTGAATATCCCTGCCGTGATCAGCGCCGCTGAAATCGCGAACGTGGATGCGATCCATCCCGGCTACGGCCTGCTCAGCGAAAACGCGAACTTCGCGGAAGTGTGCCAGGCCTGCGGCATCGAGTTCATCGGCCCGAAGCCAGAGACCATTCGCCTGATGGGCGAAAAGGAAAAAGCTCGCGCTGCGATGAAGGAGCATGGGGTGCCGATCCTGCCCGGCTCCGATGGTGTGGTGGCGACCGAAGCCGAGGCGATGGAGTGGGCGAAGAAGATCGGCTTCCCGGTGATTGTGAAGGCAAAAGCGGGAGGCGGTGGACGCGGCATGCGCGTTATCCGCAGCGAAGAAGAACTTCCTGTCCATTTTGCTGCCGCAAGTTCAGAAGCAGCGTCGGCGTTCGGCAATGGCGATCTCTACATGGAAAAGTTTGTCGAGCGCCCGCGCCACATCGAGTTCCAGATACTCGCCGATTCGTACGGCAATGTGGTTTCGCTCGGCGAGCGCGAGTGTTCCATCCAGCGGCGTCACCAAAAGCTGTTGGAGGAAGCGCCAAGCACGCAGGTCACACCGGAGTTGCGCGCGGAAATCGGCGGCATCCTCGAGAAGACGCTGTCGAAGATCGGTTACATCAACGCGGGAACCATCGAGTTCCTGATGGATGAAGACCGAAAGCTGTACTTCATCGAGATGAACACCCGCATCCAGGTCGAACACCCGGTCACCGAGATGACAACGGACGTGGACCTGGTGAAAGGGCAGATCATGATCGCCGCGGGCGCGAAGCTCCAGGACGTTCTGATGGGGCCGATCGTCTTCCGCGGGCACGCCATCGAGTGCCGCATCAACGCGGAGCATCCGGAGAAGTTCACGCCATCTGCCGGAAAGATTACGGCGTTCCATACGCCGGGCGGCACGGGCGTGCGCGTCGATACGCACCAGTACGCCGAGGGCGTCATTCCGCCGTATTACGATTCGCTCATCGCAAAGCTGGTGGTGCGCGGAAAAGACCGCGACGAAGCGATCTCACGCATGGCGCGCGCGCTGGAGATGTTCATCGTCGAGGGCATTCACACCTCGATCCCGCTGCACCGCAAGATCATGGCTGACCCAGATTTCCGCGCCGGCAACTTCGATACGAAGTTCATGGAGCGCTTCATGACGCAGACCCACAAAAAGTAAATGGCTTCCGGGCTCAAACTGCCGAGGCTCTACGCAATTGTGGATGCCGACTGCTTTGGGCCCGAGCCGTCTCTCGCGACGTTAACGCATTTCGCCAAGGAACTCGTCGCCGGCGGCGTGACCCTGCTGCAATATCGCAACAAGCAGGGGAGCGCACGGGAGATCCTGTCGCACGCGCGCGAGTTGAAGCGGGCGCTGCCGCCGGAGGTCACGCTGTTGCTCAATGATCGCGCCGATCTGGCGATTGCCGCAGGATTTCACGGCGTTCACGTAGGCCAGGATGATCTTTCGCCCGAAGGTGCGCGGTTGGTGGTAGGGCCAGAGATGTTCGTCGGGACATCCACGCACAACCCCGAGCAGCTTCAGATTGCCGATAAGGCGACGGTGGACTATCTTGCGATCGGTCCGATCTTCGCGACCAAGAGCAAGATAAATCCTGATCCTGTGGTTGGCCTGGACAGGTTGAGAGCGGTGCGCAAGCTAACCAGCAAGCCGCTGGTCGCGATTGGGGGCATCACACGCGAGAACTGCCGATCGGTGATCGACGCTGGTGCGGATTCGGTAGCGGTGATTGCCGACCTGCTAGTTGATCCCCGACAAAGAGCGAGCGAGTTCCTCCAAATCCTTCATTCCTAATTGCCTCCATCTGTTACATTCCATTCACAGTTTCGTCCTGATGATGTACATTCTTGCGAAACGTCTCCCAGAGCTCGGGTTTGCACGATGGGTTCCACCGCAGCCGGAGAGATATGCCTGACCGCAGCGAGGCACCCGATTTGAGCACGCAAGCACAGGTTCGCAGTACCGCAGCGAAAGACGAAGGCTTCATCCAGGGGCTTGGCCTGACCAGTGCAACCACGCTGGTCATGGGCTCGATGATCGGTTCGGGCGTTTACATTGTCGCGGCCGACATCACGCGGCTTGTGCAGTCGCCAGCGCTGCTCATCGGCGCCTGGCTGGTGACGGGCTTTATGACCATCACCGCAGCTCTGGCCTACGGCGAACTCGCGGCAATGATGCCCAAGGCCGGCGGTCAATACGTTTATCTGCGCGAAGCACTGGGCCCGCTCACAGGCTTCCTCTATGGATGGACGCTGTTCATGGTCATCCAGACGGGCACGATTGCCGCCGTGGGTGTGGCGTTTGGCAAGTTTCTCGGTATCTTCTTTCCTTCGATCTCTTCTTCGCACTGGATCTGGCACATCGCGCATGTGCCGCCCATCCACATCGGCCCCATGGTTTTAGGCAACATGGATGTCGGTCTTAACACGCAGAACCTGATGGGAATTCTTACCATCATCTTTTTGTCGGTTCTGAACGTGTATGGCGTGAAGCTCGGCGCGCTGGTGCAGAACGTATTCACGTTCGCGAAGACCGCGGCGCTGCTGGGCCTCGTAGTGCTCGGCATCACGATTGGCCGAACCGCCGAAGCGATGGCCGCGAATTTCCACGGGCATTTCTTCGAAGGCGCAGGATGGACCTCGGTACACCCAGTCCAAGTGGGCGTCGGCGGCCCCATGGCGCTGGTCATCACCGTGACAGTCCTCGCGGTGGCGCAGGTGGGCTCGCTGTTCTCCGCCGATGCATGGAACAACGTGACCTTTACCGCCGGCGAAGTGAAGAATCCTCAGCGCAATCTGCCGCTGTCGCTCGCCATCGGCACCGGCGCAGTGATCCTGCTCTACTGCCTCGCAAACTTTGTTTACCTGCTGGTGCTGCCGATGGTCGGCGATCCGAACGGAACCACGGTTCTCGCTCGCGGTATCCAGCATGCGACGGAAGACCGCGTCGCCACTGCTGTCATGCAGCAGATCTTCGGCGCGGCGGGCGCGGCGATCATGGCAGTACTGATCCTGATCTCGACCTTCGGCTGCAACAATGGGCTGATTCTCTCCGGCGCGCGCGTTTATTACGCGATGGCCAAGGATGGGCTCTTCTTCAAGAGCGCCGGCAAGCTGCATCCGGAACACAAGACGCCAGCGGCGTCGCTGTTCGTGCAATGCATCTGGTGCTGCATCCTGTGCGTGTCGGGCAGTTACGGGCAGTTGCTCGATTACATCGTCTTCGCGGTGCTGATCTTCTACATCCTGACGATCGTTGCGCTGTTCGTGCTGCGCTTGAAAAAGCCGGATGTGCCGCGCCCCTATCGGGCGATTGGTTATCCGATATTGCCGGCTATCTATATTTTGATGGCGCTCTTCATTGATATAGTCTTGTTGCTTTACAAGCCCCAGTACACGTGGCCGGGGCTGATCATCGTGCTGTTGGGAATTCCCGTGTATTTCATCTGGTCGCGCGTGAACCGGGCGACCGCGTAGTTCAGGTCCTCATAGGAGATACTCTGCGAATGGATCTACTCGCAACAAAACCACTTGATGTGCTGATGTCGGAAGCGTCTGAAACGGGTGAGCACAGCTTGAAGCGTGCCCTCGGCCCGGTGAATCTTATGATGCTGGGCGTCGGCGCAATTATCGGCGCCGGCATTTTTGTGCTCACGGGTGCAGCGGCCGCGCAGTTTGCCGGTCCCGCCATCGTCTTTTCGTACATTCTTGCCGGCATCGCCTGCGTATTTGCCGGCTTGTGTTATGCGGAATTTGCGTCCCTCATTCCAATCGCCGGATCGGCGTACACCTACGGTTACGCGACGCTGGGCGAGATTTTCGCGTGGATCATCGGCTGGGATTTGGTGCTGGAATACGCGTTCGGTGCTGCCACCGTGGCCTCCGGATGGAGTAGCACGCTGGTTGCGTTCCTGCAGGACTATGGAGTGAGTTTGCCGCCGCGTATTTGCGATGTGCACGGCTCGATTTGGGTGCAATACCAGGGACGGTGGTCCCCGTTGGCGACGGTGCAGTCGGTACTTGATACCGCTCATATCGACTACCACACGCTGCCGAACGTGGTTTGCATTTTCAATCTCATCGCGTTCCTTGCAATTCTCGCGGTTACGACTCTGCTTGTGATTGGCATTAAAGAATCAGCGAATTTCAATACCGGCGTCGTGTTTGTGAAGTTGTTCGCTGTGCTCGTGTTTATCGGAGTAGCCGGCGCGTTCGTCATCAAGAATCCAACGGTTGCCCAGGCCAACTGGCATCCCTTCCTCGCTTTCGGCTGGGCAGGCGTTATTCGTGCCGCTGGCGTGGTCTTCTTCGCCTACATCGGGTTCGACGCCGTTTCAACGGCGGCGCAAGAAGCGAAGAACCCGCAGCGCGATATGCCGATCGGCATTCTCGGCTCACTGATTATCTGCACCGTTCTCTACATTCTCGTATCCGGATTACTGACTGGCGTGGTGCACTACGACCGCCTGAACATCGGCGCGCCCGTTTCGCTGGCGATCCGCGAGACCGGCAGAAAATGGGGTAGCTACATTGTGAATGCCGGAGCTCTCGCTGGGCTGAGCACGGTGATGTTGGTGATGTTGCTCGGCCAATCGCGCGTGTTCTATTCCATGGCGCATGATGGCTTGCTCTGGAAATGGGCGGGCGAAATCCACCCGAAGCTGCGCACTCCATGGAAGTCGACGATCGTGGTCGGTATCTGCGTCGCGTTCTTCGGGGCCACGATTCCAATCGGGGATCTCGGTACGCTCGTTAGCATCGGAACCCTGCTCGCATTTGTGATCGTGTGTGCGGGCATCATGATTCTGCGCAAGCGACGCCCAGACTTACCTCGTCCTTTCAAAACCCCGCTGGTTCCACTGGTACCGATTCTCGGAATACTGACTTCGCTCCTGATGATGGTGTTTCTGCCGCTCGTGACCTGGATCCGTCTGGTGGTGTGGTTGCTTATCGGATTCATCATCTATTTCACTTACGGTCGCAAGCACAGCAAGGTCCAGGCGATGCAGAAGAAATAAGTTCCCCGTAGTGCCCCAGGACCCTCCCTTCGGGGAGGGTTCCTTATTTACCCGCAATTTGACACTGCGTCGAGGATGCAGAGCGCACTACAATCGCGGTGACCGATGACTGCACTTCGCAATCTGAAGCTGATCGCTGCCGCGCTTGTGTTGATCGTGCTCGTCGGCATGGTGGGCTTTCATTTCATCGAGGGCTGGCCCTGGTTTGATGGCTTCTACATGACCATCACTACCCTCACCACCATCGGCTACATGGAGACGCATCCGCTCTCCCACGCCGGACGCGTTTTCAATAGCGTGCTCATGCTGGTAGGCGTGGGGACGGTGTTTCTCGCCATCGGGTCGCTGACGCAGGCTTTGCTAGAATTCGAGCTTCAGTCGGTGTTCGGAAGGAAGCGTATGGAACGCGAAATTTCGCGACTGACGGGCCATTACATCATCTGCGGCGCAGGCCGAGTGGGACGCAGCGTAGCGCGCGAATTTGGCCGCAAGCCCGCTCCGTTCGTCATCGTGGAGAACAAGCGCGAAAAGATCGACCGCTACGCTTCTGAGGGCTGGCTGAGCCTTGAAGGCGATGCAACGCAGGAGCGGACCCTGGAAGAGGCCGGCATCGCCCGTGCCAAAGGGTTAGTCGCGGCAACGACTGCTGACGCGACAAATATCTACATTGTGCTGACCGCACGGGCGATGAATCCCAACCTCAAGATCATTGCCCGCGCCAGTGAGGACTCTGCGGAGAAGCACCTGCGCACCGCCGGCGCGGACAACGTGATCTCACCGTATTTGTTTGCTGGATCGCGGATTGCCCAAACACTCATGCGACCGGGTGTGATGAACTTCTTCGACGCCGCGCACGGGCACCTGGGCATGGACCTCGAGATGGACGAGATCCCCGTGACCAGCGGCTCGCGATTGGCAGGCAAAACCATCGCGACTTCGGGCATCCGTCAGGAGACCGGCGTGATTGTGCTCGCGATTCATCGCAAAGATGGCATGCGCTTCAATCCCACCTCCGACGACGTGATCCAGGCGGGCGATTCGTTGATCGCGATGGGCGATCCCGAAAAGCTCAGGATCCTGGAGCAGGCGGCCGCTGCGAAATGAAGATCGTCACCGCACAGGAAATGCGCGACATCGATCGCATTACGACCGAGCGCTACGGCGTGCCGTCGCTGACGCTGATGGAGAACGCCGGGCGCGCGGCAGCAGAGATGGTTGTGGAGAATTACCCCGAGGCCAGGTCCATTGCCGTGGTGTGCGGGAAGGGAAATAACGGCGGTGATGGCTTCGTAGCGGCGCGGCATCTGCATAAGATGGACCGCGGGGTCGAGGTGCTGCTGCTTGCTGATCCAGAGGGCTTGCGTGGCGATGCAGCGGAGATGTATCGGCAGCTTGGGTTCGCTGCGACGATCGTGAAATCGGAAGAGACGATCTCATCCAATTTGCAGCGCGCGTTTGCAGAAGCCGACGTGATTCTCGATGCGGTGCTCGGCACGGGATTCAAGCCACCAGTCTCGCCGTTGTACGCGAAGGCAATCGCCGCGATGAACGCGAGCAAATTGCCGATCGTCGCTGTGGATGTGCCATCTGGAGCGGACTCCGACGGTATGCAGCCGCAGTCGGGCGAGGCGATTGCGCGCGCCGATGCAGCGGTAACTTTCACCGCGCCCAAACCGGTTCACGTGTTCGGCGATCTGGTTCGCGGAAAGACTGTGGTTGCACCGATTGGTTCTCCCGACGAAGCCATTGTCAGCAATCTGGGTCTGAACGTAATCACGCCGGCTGACTATGCGGCCGTGCTGGCCGCTCGGCCGCTCAACAGCAACAAGGGAATGTACGGCCACGCGCTGATCGTGGCGGGATCGTTTGGAAAATCCGGCGCAGCGGCGATGGCGGGTATGGCGTGTCTGCGCGCTGGTGCCGGGCTCGCGACCGTGGCAACGCCGAAGTCGGTGCTCACCAGCGTGGCGTCCTACGCGCCGGAGTTGATGACTGAGTCGCTCGCCGAGACCGCGGACGGCACGATCTGCGAAGCCGCGATTTGGGCCATTCAGGAACTCGCGAAGAAGATGACAGTACTTGCGATTGGACCCGGGCTGACGCAGAACGCTGAGACCATCCAGGTCGTACGAGAGCTCGTGCGAGCCAGCGAAAAGCCCATGGTGATTGATGCCGACGGGCTGAATGCGCTCGTCGATCAAACCGAGGTTCTGAAAGATGCGAAGGCAGCCACGATCATCACCCCGCACCCCGGTGAGATGTCGCGGTTGTGTGGGATAAGTACGAAAGAGGTCCAAGCCGACCGCGTAGGAATCGCAAAGAACTTCGCTGCATCTCGTTATACGATCGTTGTGCTCAAGGGAGATAAGACCGTCATCGCCGCGCCTTCGGGAGAAACGTGGATCAACTGCACCGGCAATCCCGGCATGGCAACCGGAGGCACTGGCGACGTGCTTACCGGTATCCTCACCGGCCTGCTGGCGCAACATCCGCAGGATCCGCTGCTGTGCGCGATTGCGGCGGTACATCTCCACGGGATGGCCGGCGACCTTGGCCGCGATAGGGTTGGTGAGATTTCCCTGATTGCCACCGACTTGATCCATGCCCTGTCTGGGGCATTCGAGCGCGCGAAAAAGAGTTTGCAGAAGCCCTGGGTTCCCCTAAATTAGAGACGAGCCATGAGCACTCGCGAGTACCTGACGCATTCGGCTGAAGAGACCATCGCCCTGGGGCGGACCCTCGCGTCAGATCTCAAAGGGCTCCACCTCGTCCTGCTGCAAGGCGACCTCGGCACGGGCAAGACCACGCTGGTGAAGGGAATTGCGGCGGGCCTGAAAGCTGCGGAGTCGCACGACGTTACCAGCCCCACCTATACGCTCATCCACGAGTATCACGGTGAAGAGATCAACGTTTATCACATCGATCTCTATCGCGTAGAGAAGCGTCGTGAACTGGATACACTGGGCGTCGAAGAATTGCTTACAGAGGAAAACAGCCTGTTGCTGGTGGAGTGGGGCGAGAAGTTCGCGCAGATCGTCTCCGCGGCCGATGGGACGATCGTGATTACGCGGGTGAACGATCAGGAGCGGAAGATCAAGTTCACGAAGAAGTAGCTCAGGGCCGCGTCGAGTTCAATTCGTACAGGTAACCCTTCTCAAAAGACCTGCGCGTTGCAATGAATTCCGCGTCGCGTGCATACTTCCGAAAGTGTTCGACGTCCTTCGGGTCCCATGTGACGCTGTTCACCGCCGCCTTCTCCAGGTGCCACGCCTCAGCCTCTGAATAGACGACCTTGCCATCCTTCATGAAGACGGCAGCCGGCGACATTTCCTTGTATTGCGGAAACGGAGCGTGGAGGACCTTTTCAATGTCAGAGCGTGAGGCATGGTCGTCGAAGACATGGGCTTCGTCCCATTCGAACGAAGTCACGTCCTTCAGTTGAATGAGGCATTCGGCCTTCGCATCGCAGGCGTCGATGTTCGCGCTGATTCGTCGTTCGAGTTTCCCTGGAGTCTGATATTCGCCGGAGTCCGTGCGAATGTCGCGGTAGATGAACAGGCCTGCGCATCCGCCAAGAGCAATCGCAACCAACCCTGCCCATAGCCAGACGCGTTTCATCGCAGCCTAGAACGCCATAATATTAATCCCTGCGTCCACGTAGATCGTTTCGCCGGTAATCCCGCGCGCCCCGCGGGTGCAGAGGAAAGCAGCGGTGTCGGCGACCTCGTTCTGATCGATATTGCGCTTTAATGGCGCCTTCTCGTTCACTTCTTTCAGAATTTCTCCAAAGCTGCCTATGCCTCGCGCCGCGAGCGTTTTGATCGGCCCGGCGGAGATGGCGTTCACGCGGATATTGTTCCCCCCAAGATCGTAGGCGAGATAGCGCACCGTGCACTCGAGCGCGGCCTTTGCCACGCCCATGATGTTGTAGTACGGCACCACGCGAGTCGAACCGTAGTAGGTCAGTGTCACGATGCTGCCGCCTTCGGTCATAAGCGGCTGCGCGGCACGGGAGATAGCGATCAGCGAGTAGCAGCTCACGTCGTGGGCGATGCGGAAGCCTTCGCGGCTGGTGTCTTTGAAGCGGCCCTTGAGATCTTCGGCGGGCGCGTAGGCAACGCTGTGGACGACGTGGTCGATCTTCCCGTATTTGTCTTTAAGCGTGGCGAAGAGCTGTTCGATTTCGGCGTCGCTGGAGACGTCGCACTGGAAGCCCTCGGCGTTGGGGAGGGCGTGGATCATGTCTTCGGCTTCCTGGCGCAGGCGATCGTTTTGATACGTAATGGCGAGTCGCGCGCCCTCGGATTGCAGCTTCTGGGCTATGGCCCACGCGATGCTGCGCTTATTGGCTACGCCGAAAACTACGGCCGTCTGACCTTCCAGTGAGTTTCCCAAATCCAATGCCCCCACGGTGAAAAGCGTCGCTCGGGACGCAATTGTAGAGAATACCAGACCACAGGATTACGAGCTGATTTCTGGAATTTCGGTGAGTTCGGTGACCCGTTCGCCGGTTGGCCAGATGGCCGCGACGGCACCTACCGCGTAGAGCGCTCCAATAATGGCGAGGCCACGCGCCAAGCCGATGTGATGAGCAACGTACCCGACAAGCAGTGCGGTGAAGATCTGCAAGCCGGTGCCGAGGAAGTAGAAGGTGTTCTGCACCCGCCCCATGAGCTGTTTCGGCACGCGCTGCATCATGTCGGTCGTAATCGCGATGCCGCCCCATCCGCGCCCCGAGCCCATCAGGAAGAACAGGAAAATCGACAGCGGCAGGATCTTCGACGTCCCCATGAGGAACGAGCAGACGGCCAGCACGGTCATGCAGAGCGTCACTGCGTGGCGAGCACCCATTCGCGAGGTCGTGCGCGCCGCATAGGCGACGCTGACAAACGCGCCCATTGCCCAGCCAAAGTTCAGCCATCCATAGCCCACCGCGCCCTTGTGGAGGATGCGGTCGCTGATCGGCGATGTGGTCACCGCCTGCGTCAGCATGGCGGCAAGGAAAAGCGACCACGCCGAGCCCATTAGCACCACGGCGCGACGCTGGCGAATGAACGTAAAGCTCTCGCGCATCTCGTGGAAATAGCGCTTCAGTGCGTCTCCCGCCACGTGCTCGGGCATATTGAAGTTGTCTTGCGCAGGCATTACGACATGTCGTCCCTGACGCACGCCGAAATAGCAAAGGAACGAGACAACGTAGGTCGCGAAGTCAATCAACAGCACGCCGCCGAGCCCAATGTGGTTGTAGACAAAGCCGACGAACGCTCCTGCCATCAGCCATCCGCCCTGGACGCCAGCCATCAGCAGGGAATTGGAGCTAGCGAGTTGGTCTTCGTGCGAAAGCTCCTGGATGAGCGCATTGATCGTCGGCCAGAACAGCCAGAAGCCGATCGAGATGATGATGTTCATGAAGTACAGCTCCCACATGTGGGAGCGATGGAACAGCACCAGTAGGGCAACGGCGAGCACCAGGAGGCCGCGCGCGGCGTCGAGCCACATCACAAGGTGGCGGCGGTCCTCGCGGTCAATAATGACGCCGGAGAACGGCATCAGCAGCATGGCGGGGATGGTCTGCAACACGACGAGCAGACTCAGAGACATCTCGGAGTGAGTTGTCTGGAGGATGGACCAGTTGAGCGCGGCGCCGTTCATGCCGCTGCCCATCATGGAAACCAGGTTCGCCAAAAATACGAACCTCAGGCCGCGATGTTTAAGAATGTCCCTCATGAAGCGTGTGCTTCCAGTTTAAGTGAGTAGCTGGTTCTTCACCACCGCGGGCGGGCTTGTATACTGCTGTTTCCGGAGAAAAATGCGTTTATTCCGCAAAAAAGAGAAACAAGAACATCGCATCATGCGCGAAGTGATGGAGCGCGGCGAGAAGCTGCAGCCCGAATATCACCGCGCCACCCCCGAGTGCCCGCATCCCGAGCGCTGGAGTATGTACGACTCCATGACCGCCGAGTTCGAGGTGCTCGAGTTTCTCAAGAACATCGTTACTACCACGAAGCCCGAGTTAATCGTCGAGACCGGCAGCTTCATGGGCGTTAGCACCCTGTGGTTGGCACAAGGACTCAAAGAGAACGGATTCGGCAAGATCATCAGCTGCGAGTTCGACCCTGCGGTCTTTGCAAAGGCGAAAGAAAAAGTCGAGCACAGCGCGGTGAAGGATTGGATCGACCTCCGCAATGAATCGAGCCTCGAGATGAACGTCGAGGGGCGCATCGACCTGTTGTTCAGCGACAGCGATATGCCGATCCGTGAACAGGAAGTCCGGCGCTATCTTCCGCAGGTCAATCCGTTCGGGCTGATCCTGATGCACGATGCCAGTTCGCACTTGAAGCAGGTGCGCGACGCGGCGCTGAAACTCGAGCGCGAAGGATTGATTTCGGTTGTACTGTTGCCCACGCCCCGTGGGCTGGTGGTCGCACAAAAGAGGGAAGGCCGGAAGTAGCGGTCTAGTCTTTCATCAACTCACTGGAAAGCAGATTGGCCTTGTTCGCGAGGTTGTAGGCGCGTTCGAGGTCGCCGTCCGTCATCGCTTTGCGCGACTGCGAAATGTAGTTGCGGATCTGCGCAACCATGTTTTGCTCATCCACATTCAGGGAGCGGTGGATGTTGGAGAGATTGTTTTCCGCGGCCCCTATCAGGCTCGATGTCTGCTGCCGCTGGCGATCCGCTTGTTGATTCGTCATCGGAGCGTTGATGCTTGCGTCCGGCGTCGGCTTGGGTTCTGGCGTTGTTTCCGTTGGCGAGGGTGGTGGAACGACCTTCTTCGTAGGTCTCCGCTTCGGCGTCGGTTTCGGCTGCGGTGTCGGTTGGATGGTCGCATCCGCCTTGGGTTGCGGCGGCGGCGTGGGCTGCGGTTGCGGGATGTCGACCTTCGGCTTTTGGATCGTCGGCGGAATGGACGGCTGGGGGGCCGGCTTCTTCTTCTTGAACGGGCCTTCGCAACCGGTGGCGAACAACACGAGTGCGACGACTGCGGCCAGAGCTGGTTTGCCCACTTTCATCATTCCGTCTTACTAACTTCCTCTACCAATCGCGCGCTGTCAACCCAAGTTGGCTGAAATACGTGCACTGGTGTTCGCATTGTCAATTTGGTCGATCTGCGATTGACGCAGCGGCACCTGGAGCCGGAAGGTCGTCCCCTTTCCCGGCTCAGTTTCGAATTCAAGCGCGCCATTGTGTAATTGCATCACGCGATATGTCATAGCTAATCCGATGCCGGTTCCCGTCTTCTTCGTGGTGAAGTAGAGGTTGAAAATCTTGTCCTGGATTTCCTTCGGAATGCCGGGCCCCTGATCCGAGATCTCCAGTAGCGCCGCACTGTCGTTGCTTCGGGCGGTTATTTTCAGTGTCCCGCCGTCGCTCATTGCCTGTACCCCGTTGATCACGATGTTCAGGATTGCCTGCTTCACCAGGTCCGTATCCACGTACACGGGAAGCGTTTTCTCGACCGCGTTGAATTCGATGTGCACGTTCTTGTTCGCGGCTTCGGGTCCGGCGAGCAGCGCCACTTCCTCGGCGATCTTCCGCAGATCCGCATCGAAGAGTTTCAGTTCGACGGGACGCGTGAAGTCCACCAGTGTCTGGACCACACGATCGAGCCGGCGAATCTCGTTCTCGATGATGTCCATGTGGCGTCGCGCATCGGGCGCGACTTCCTGCAGCTTGTTCTTCAGGATTTCGAGATGCACCACGATGGCGTTAATCGGGTTCTTGACTTCGTGCGCCACACCGGAAGTCAGCCGTCCGATAGCAGCAAGACGGCGTGAGAGTTCAATTTCGTTCTCGATCCGGCGAACCGATTCCGCATCGCGAATGGTGATGAGCGCGCCGATGCGCTGCCCTCGCTCCTCGATGAAATCCAGCGCAAACTGTACTCGGCGGCCCTTTTCGATTTCAATCTCACGCTGCGGCACTGATTGATGCAGAGCATAGGCGTCGAGAACGATGCGGCCCATCTTGGTGTGATCGGTGAAGACCTCTTCCACGTGTTTGCCGAGCATCTCTCCGCGCGGCACTCCGACAAACCGCTCTGCCGATGCGCTGACCAACACCACGCGCCAATCGCGGGTAAAGAGCATGAGGCCGTCCTGTAACGTGCCCATGATCTGGTCGAGATTTTCTTTCAACGCGCTGAAGACTTCTTTCACGTCGCGAATTTCGCGGCCGAGGCGATCGATCTTCGTGATGGCGCCGTACTCATCGTTCCGCAAATCGAGGGTCGGCTGTGCTTCGCCAGTGTCCACGGTCATCTGGTCGAGCCGTCGCCCAATCGCTTCGAGTGGTCGCAGCGCGAGGTTCGAAAGCACCGCCGCGAGCAGGAAGGACACCAGCACGCAAACAATCGAGAGTGTGAGTGCGCGGTTCAACTGCGGTCGCAGTTCGCTCTTCAGGAAGACAGTCGAAACGCCAATACGAATGTCGCCAAAGGGCTTGCCGTCCCGTTGGATCGGCAGGTGAATGTCATAGACCTCCGGCTTGCCATAGACGACGTTCATCTGGCGGAAGAAGCTGCCATCGCGGACTTGGGCAAAGTCCTCCCGCGAATGAACGACCTTGTCGAGCAGTGATGAGTCGGTGTGAACGAGCACGCGGTCATCCCGGTCATAGATGCCTGCGTCGTAGGTTGTCGGAGAGTAGCCGACGATCGACTGCAACAGCGTGTTTACGCCGGGATCCGTTTGCAGGCTGTCGGCAATGACGGCGCGGATCTTGGCGGAATCTGAGGGATTGATATCGGTGTTGCGCAGGTCAACCGCGACGGCATCGCGTGCGGCGTCGCGAATCTCGCGGGCCACAAAGTCGCCGTTGTTATACGCAGACCGAATACGCTGAAGGACGAGTTGCGATACGTAGAGGTACGACAGAGTCGCGACCAAGGCGAAGACCATCGCGCTGATGGCAATGACGAGTTTTGTCTTCAGGCGTATGCGACGCATTCAGGCCCTGGGCTGACGGGAACGGTTCTGACGAAGGGCGCGACTGCTCCCATCATATCAGCCGATTATCAGGAGTTCGCCGCCTCGGCCGCGGCCGTCGCGGCACTGTTCTGGCCGTACTCTTTCAGCTTATTGTGCAGCGTCTTCAGGCTGATCCCGAGGATTTCCGCGGCCCGCGTCTTGTTATTGTTCGTGGACTCCAGCGTCTTGAGGATCAACAGTTTCTCTGCCTCTTCCACCGTCGTCCCGACGCCAAGCCGGATGCCATTCGCTTCTTGCACGGGCGCGCGTGGAATCACGTTGCCGAATCCGGGCGGCAGGTGCTTGGGTTCAACCACGCGGCTCTCGCAAAGAATTACCGCACGCTCCAGCGCGTTGCGTAATTCGCGGACGTTGCCCGGCCAGGCATAGCCTTGGAACGCCTTGTTCACTTCGTCGGCGACGCCGGAAACGCTGCGGCCGTGCTTCGCATTCATGTCTTGCAACAGGAATTGCACCAGCGCGGGAAGGTCGTCTTTGTGATCGCGCAACGGCGGCATGTGGATGTTGAAGACATTCAGCCGATAGTAGAGATCGTTGCGCAATTGTCCTGACGCAACTGCTTCTTCCGGGACCTTGTTCGTCGCTGCGAGGACGCGAACGTCAATCGAGGTTTCTGTTTTACTGCCGAGCCTTCGTAGCTTGCGGTCCTCAAGAACACGGAGCAGTTTCGCCTGCGTCGCGACCGGCATTTCGCCGATCTCGTCGAGTAGCAGCGTTCCACCTTCTGCGAGTTCGAAGCAGCCGGTGCGACGCTCGAGCGCGCCGGTAAACGCGCCTTTTTCGTGGCCGAAGATTTCGCTTTCGATCAGGCTCTCCGGAATTGCCGCGCAATTGATCGCGACAAACGGCTTGACTTTGCGCGGGCTTAATTCATGGATCGTCCGCGCGACCATCTCTTTGCCGGTTCCACTCTCGCCGGTGATGAGCACAGATGCAGTGGACGGCGCGACCATTTCGATCAGACGAAAGATCTCCTGCATCTTTTTCGACGTTCCAACCAATGACCCGAGCAGTCCAGTGTCGCGCAACTTGCGGCGCGTGACTTCCAGTTCGCGCTCGGCGTCCTGCTGCTTCGACGCATTCACCAGGATGTTGCGCAAACGTGCCGCATCTACGGGTTTTTCGATGAAATCGTAGGCGCCGCTTTTCATCGCCGTCACGGCCACACCCACATCGCCTTGCCCGGTGAGCACCACGACGGCGAGCGACTCCGGATGATTTCCGAGTTCCTGGAGGAGGCCAAGGCCGTCCATGCGGGGCATCTTTAGGTCAGTGATGACGATTGCTGGAGCGAAGGTGGTGACTTTGTCGAGAGCATCGAGGCCGTCTTCCGCGGTTTCCGTGGCGTAACCCCACGATTCCACCAGCTCGGCGAGCCCGGTACGTGCGTGCTCCTCGTCTTCTACGATTAAAACTTTTTCCCGTGACATCGTTATGGTCGTTCGCTCCAGGTTCGAAGTCGTCACCTGCAGTCGCTCAGGCTTTGATGCAGAGCTGCTGCTGCGGGTTGACCGGCGAAGGCGCGGCTTTGATAACACTAGCACTTCTCGTGCTGCACCGCCGAGAAAAGCCGCATCACAACTGGGGGAATACGGCCACGGTTCGAAGAAGTTGACTCGGGGATGAGCTCACATTTCGGCTTGGCCAAATCACCAAGGAGGAACTGTGAACAAATCGCTTGTCCTCGCGGCAACATTGTTTGCTGCCGCGACATTGTCTCTAGCGCAAACGACTCCGGCGGCACAGAGCGAAAGCCCGCAACCAGCCACGCCGCAGTCAAGTAGCGGGATGACAAAACCGCAGGCCGATACTGCGGCGAGCCAACGTTCGACCGGCCCGGCTGTCCCCGCGCAACTCGCAAAATCAATCGACTCGAAAAAAGCAAAAGCCGGTGATGAAATCGACGCGAAAACAACCGTAGGGATGTCCGGCGCCAACGGATTGCAAGTCCCTGAGGGGAGCAAGATCGTCGGACACATCACCGACGCAAAAGCAAAATCGAAGGGCGATCCCGAATCAAGCCTGACCTTCGCTTTTGAAAAAATCGTATTGAAGGACGGGAAAGAGCTTCCTTTCCGCGCCGTAGCGCAGGCGATTGGCCCCGGGCAGAACGCCGCGGCATCGGCATTTCCCGAAAGCGGCGGTCCGAATGCGCCCCCGGCGAAAAACGGTATGAGCGGCGGCAACAGCTCCGCCGTGGGCAACGGTCCCGGCGGCAGCACCGGCGGAACTGCTGGAAATCCAAGCGCTTCCGCGGCTACTCCGCAGGGTATTTCCAGCCAGAATGCTGCTCCCGGGCGTCTTTCCGAGAACTCTACCGGAGCGGTGGGGATGAAAGGGATCACCCTTGATTCCCAGTCCAGCGCATCAAAAATTTCCTCCGATGCCAAATCGGTAAAGCTGGATGAAGGTACGCAATTGCTTCTCAAGATGCTTCCCCAGTAACCTCTGGAAAATAAGCTACTTTTCGCTCAGACCGTGTTGCGGTACAATTCCGCTGCACGGTTAGAGCGACTTTTGCTCAAGTCTTACCGGCCTGCTTGATTACGATTTTGCAAGCTATCTGCTGATTTACTGCAAGAGTTCCGGAGGAATTGGAATGTCAATGGATAAAGAAGTGGCTCCCAGCCGTAAGTTAATCGCAGGGGTGCTGCTCATGATGCTCGTTGTGTCGCTTTCGGCGCTGGCGCAACAGCAAACAGCAGCACCGTCTGCCAGCACCACCACCTCAGCCCCCCACAACGAATTATTCGCTGGCTATTCCTGGTACGACCCGCGTGGCTATTACACGGGAGATGTCGCTGGCGTGGCCTTCAAGGCTCCCTCGATCACACCAGGTTTCGCCGCAGCCTATACGCGTAACTACGGCAACGTATTCGGCTTCACCGTCGATTACAGCGGTCACTTTGGCGATGCCAACCACGTCAACACGTTCCTCGTGGGACCGCAGTTGAAGTGGCGTGCTGAGCACTTCCAGCCCTTCGGCCAGATACTGGCTGGCTTGGCTGTCATCAGCGCTCCCAATACCATTCGCGGAACGCAGTACCAGGGCGCAGTTGGCGCAGGCGGCGGTTTCGACCTTCTGCTGACTGAGAAATTCGGCATTCGCCTCCTGCAAGCCGATTACATCTACACCAATTGGGAACAGGGCGCGGCCACGGGTACTCCGAGCCGTTGGAACTCCGTACGCCTCCAGGGCGGCCTCCTTTACCAGTGGGGCTTCAACCCGACCGTTCCGGTTTCGGCCGCTTGCAGCGCGCAGCCTTCGTCGATCATGGCGGGCGAGCCTGTGAAGGTCACCGCTACGGGATCTAACTTCAACCCCAAGAAGACCGTCAGCTACGCGTGGACGAGCACCGGTGGCAAAGTCAGCGGCACCGACGCAACCACCACGGTTGACACCAACGGTCTTGCCCCGGGTACCTACACCGTGAAAGCGACGCTCAGCGATGGCGCGAAGAAGAACCCGAACGTCGCAGAGTGCAACGCGACCTTCACCGTCAACGAACCGCCGAAGCATCCGCCGACAATTTCTTGCACGGCGAATCCGTCGACCGTTCGCGCGGGTGACGCTTGCAACATCGCTTGCAACGGCAACAGCCCGGATGGACGTCCGTTGACCTACACCCACAACGCGACCGGTGGCCGCCTGACGCCTGACGGCGCCAATGCGACCCTCGATACGACGGGTGCAGCAGCGGGTCCGATCACCGTTAACAGCACCGTGAGCGACGATCGCGGCCTTACCGCCTCGACTTCGTCTTCGTGCAGCGTGGAAGCTCCGCCGGCCGCTCCGACCGCGAGCAAGCTGAACGAAATCACCTTCCCGAACGAGAAGAAGCCAGCTCGTGTGGACAACACCGCCAAGGCGATCCTCGATGACGTTGCGCTGCGCCTGCAGCGTGAGCCGTCGTCCAAGGCCGTCGTGGTTGGTTACGCCACCGCGGAAGAAACCAAGAAGAAGGCCAACGCAAACCTCGCCGCACAGCGCGCCGTTAACACCAAGGCCTGCCTCGACGGTGAAGAGGTATCTTGCGAGAACCAGAGCAAACAGATCGACCCGAGCCGCATTGAAGTTCGCACCGGCACGGGCGACCAGAACAAGGCCGAGATCTGGATCGTACCGTCCGGCGCCAGCTTCACCGGCGAAGGCACGACCCCGGTCGACGAAAGCAAGTTCAAGGCGCAGGCTCGTACCGCTGCCGGCGCTAAGGCTGCCAAGAAGGCCCCGAAGAAGGCTGCGAAGTAGTCTTCTCTCGGTAAGACTGGCCGGTGGGTGCTATGCACCCACCGGTTTTTTCTTTGTTTTCAATCGGTGCACACCAAAAGCGCGCGACACTCGCCTTCCGTAACCTTGTCCTAGTATCTAATTTGTAAAACTATGAGGTTAGCCACCGCGTCCATTCCAAGGGGAAGGGCGGTATCATTAACCCAAATGTTCATGCGCAAGCTGTTTTCGCTGCTGTTTGTCCTGTTGTTGGCTGTGACCCTCGCATCGGCTTCATCGTGGAAAGAACTTGGTCCAGATGGCGGCGACGCCCGCAGTCTCGCGTTCGACCCTCACAATCCCGACCGCATTCTGCTGGGTACAAGTTCCGGCCAGCTCTACATGTCCAATGATCGCGGACACTCCTGGAATCGCTTCGCGCAGATCGGCCTCGGCGACGACTATGTCCTCGACAACACCGCGTTCGATCCCAGCGATCCGAACACGATTTACATCGGTGTGTGGAGTGTGGAGCACCAGCGTGACGCCGGCGATCTCTATGTCACTCGCGACGGTGGCAAGTCATGGAAGACCATCGAGGGCATGCGCGGTAAATCGATTCGCGCTCTTTCCATCGCGCCGAGCAATTCGAAGACTCTGGTCATCGGCGCACTCGATGGCGTCTATCGCAGCGACGACAGTGGTGAAACCTGGCGGCGTATCTCCCCGGAAAATCACGCGGAGATCAAGAACATTGAATCCATCGCCATCGATCCCAAAAATCCCGACGTCGTTTACGCTGGCACCTGGCACCTGCCGTGGAAGACCGATGACGGAGGCAAGTCATGGCACCACATCAAAGAGGGCGTCATTGACGACTCCGACGTCTTCTCCATCATCGTCGACTTCTCGAACCCTTCTACGGTATTCGCCAGCGCGTGCTCCGGTATCTACAAGAGCGAAAGCGCAGGCAATCTCTTCCATAAAGTTACTGGCATTCCTGCCACGGCGCGCCGTACGCGCGTGCTGATGCAGGACCCGAAGAACCCGCAGATTGTTTACGCCGGCACCACGGAAGGGCTTTACAAGACCCTCGATGGCGGTAAGACGTTCAAGCGCATGACCGGCCCGGAAGTCATCGTTAACGATGTCTCCGTCGATCCGCGCGACACCAGCCGCGTGCTGCTGGCAACCGATCGCAGCGGTGTTCTCGCCAGCGAAAACGGCGGCGCCACGTTCACGCAGTCAAACCGCGGCTACTCGCATCGCCAGGTCTCATCGCTGCTGGTGGATTCGAAAGATCCCAACACGATCTATGTCGGACTGCTGAACGATCGCGACTTCGGTGGCATGTATGTCTCGCGCGACGCCGGATCTACCTGGTCACAGGCGAGCAAGGGCCTGAAAGACCGCGATGTCTTCACTCTTCGCCAGGCAGGTGATGGCGACATCTTCGCCGGCACCAATCACGGCGTCATGAAATTCTCGAGCAAGACGCTGTTGTGGGAGCCTGCCAGTGTCGTGGTGAAGGAAAAGACCACGCCTGGTCCTAAGATTCCCGCGAAGGTCGTTAAAGGCAAAAAGATTCCGGCACACGAAGGCACGCCGAAGGTCACCATCGAGAAATCGGAACTGACCTCGCAGGTGTCGCAACTCGTGTTCACTCCGGCGCTCTGGTACGCCGCCGCAAGCAGTGGCGTTTACAGCAGCAAGGATGATGGCAAAACCTGGCAACACGCCGATATCGAAGGTGACGTACGTTTCCTTGCGATCGGCGCGTTCGGCGACAAGGCCTTCGCAGCATCCGCACTTGACGGCTACGTCACAACCGATCACGGCGGACACTGGACGCAAGTGAGCGTGCCGAAGTTCATCACCGGTATCTACGATGCTGCGGTTGGGTTCGATCAGTCGCTTTGGCTGGCGACGCAGCAGGGTGCATTGCGTAGCGGTGACGACGGAAAGACATGGGAGCACGTTACGGCGGGACTCCCGTGGAAGCACGTCCTCACCGTCAGCCTCGATACCGCAAATAACCGGATGCTCGCCACCTCTCGCGATGGTCGCGGCGTTTACTCCAGCTCCGACAACGGACAGACTTGGAAGTATTCAGATGACGCTGGTCTGCTGGTTCGTAGCGCCGTCGGTTATCGTGGCGGCTACCTGGCAGCGACGGCGTACAACGGCGTGGCGATTTCCTCGGCACCGGGCCACAGTGCGACGGCGCCTTCAGCGAGCGGTTCCGGTAACTCGAATTAATTAAATTTGGACTCTATCAAGCCGCTCTTCGGAGCGGCTTTTTCATGGCCTGGATTCTTTCCCGAAGTGAGACTGCGTGTTCCTTCGCAGGAACCGCCTAACCCAAGTGTTCTTGGGCAGTTAGGAGCTGCGCGCAACCTACCGACCCATTGCGGGCGCGGTACAACAGAACCCCGCCTATTCCAGAAGCCCCATTTCGTCCTCGTAAGCTGCTGAAATTGCACAAGTTAACTCCGTCCTTCTCAGTTGGCATCGAGACTGCTTTAGAGAGGGTGTGCCGATGATGATGAGCAACGAGCTGATAACTGGTGAAGATGGAACGGCGATTATGGGAATCCGCCGCCGACTTCATGACCTCAGCAACGTATTGACGGGACTCCTCATAACGGCCGGCCTCCTGAAAAACTTCGTACCGCTCACCGGCAACGGTGGGCGGTACGCGGACGACCTGGAGGCGAGTGCGGAGCGCGCGGCGGTGCTGGTAAACGAGGTGCGTGAGGATGTCCATCGCCTGCAGGCGCTGCTGCAGGAACGTAGCGAAAGCACAATCGTGTGTGATGTCCGTCCTAGTTTGGGACAGGAGAGTGGAGAAAACTGATGCTAGAAGAACATCGGGTCCCAAGAGACCCCGGAGAGACGCCAGTTTTCCCGATTGGGGATGCTGGCCCCCGGTTCGGTTGGACGACGAAAATGACGGTACAACAAGCGAGCACTGAGGCGAACCTCCTGAATTTGCTGATCGTGGACGACGAACGAGTGGTGCGGGAGGGCTGCCGCGATGTGGCACAAACTCTCGGCTTCTCAACTTTCACCGCGGAGAATGCGGAACAGGCCTACAAGATCCTCGACAGCACCAGTGTCGATGTCATCCTGCTCGATCTGCGCCTGCCCGGCATTGGCGGGCTCGAAGCCTTGCGCCAGATCAAGCAGCGCCGTCCTGAAACCATTGTCATCGTGGTGACTGGATATGCCACCGTGCAGTCCGCGGTGCAGGCGATGAAACACGGCGCATTCGACTACGTGACCAAGCCGTTCAACATGGACGAATTGCGCATCCTTCTCGACCGCGTCACCGGTCACCTGAAATTGACCACCGAGAACCGCATGCTGCGCGAGCAGGTAAAGGCACGACACGGATTCGGCGGCATGGTTGGCCGTGCGCCCGAAATGGAACGCCTTTATCGCATCATCACCAAAGCCGCGAACAGCACCCATCCCGTCTTGATCATGGGCGAGAGCGGTACCGGCAAGGAAGTGGTAGCGCGCGCCGTGCACTACACCGGTTGCTACAAAGACAAACCGTTCATCCCCGTGGATTGCGGCTCGCTGGTGCCGACGCTGATCGAGAGCGAACTCTTCGGTTACGTCAAAGGTGCCTTCACCGGGGCGCAGCATTCCAAGCAAGGGCTGCTTGCGATGGCAGACGGCGGTACGGTCTTCCTCGACGAAATCGGCGAACTGCCCATCGACCTGCAATCGAAGCTGCTTCGCGCGCTCCAGGAAAAAGAGATTCGTCCGGTGGGTGGAACTCGCGCCGTGCCGATCAACGTCCGTATCCTCGCCGCTACCAACCGCGATCTCGAACAGGCCGTCCAGCAAGGCACCTTCCGCCGCGACCTCTACTTCCGTCTTAACGTGCTCACGCTTCGCATTCCTCCACTCCGTGACCGCAAACAGGACATCCCGCTTCTTGTCGGGCATTTCCTGGAGCGGACGGAACGCGCCACCGGCTTCCAGCGCAACATCAGCGACGAAGCCCTCAAACTCATGCTCACCTACGACTGGCCCGGAAACGTGCGCGAGCTCGAGCATTGTCTCGATCGTGCGTGCGCGCTCACCAGCGGGCCGACCATCAACACTCTCGATCTTCCGACAACGATCCAGAACTGGCATGTCCAGACGCAAACGGTCCTGGCGCCGCAAGCGCCGGCAGCGCCAACCAATGGCATCGTGCCTATTGCGGAGATGGAGAAGCAAGCCATACTCGAGGCCATCGAACGGCTGCACGGCGACAAGCTCGAAGCCGCCCGTCTGCTCGGCATCGGCAAAACCACGTTGTATCGAAAACTGAAGGAATACGGCGCCGCAATCTAGACGCCGCTGCAATCGATCTCATCGGTGCGACAGGATACGTGTGCCTGCCCGCGCCCAAGGCAGAAGACCATGAATCTACTGATCAGCTCATCTCCCGGAAACCTGGAATGCGCGAAGGCGATCGAAGAACTCACGCAGGTCCGCACCGTCCTCTGTTCCGACATTCGCAAGGCCGCCAATATTGCGCGCAACGGCGAGTACACGGTAGCCATCGTGGACCGAGCCGCCATGTACGACGATCCCAGCTTCATTGACGAGGTTTTCCGCAACGCGCCGCTCGCCGTGCCGGTCCTCATCAACACTGCGATCATGAACTCAGATCGCGTGATCGCGGAAGTCACTGCCGCCATCTCCCGCGTCGAACGCGAGAAACAGGTTGCTGCGCGCCAGGCTGGGCGGGCCCTTTATAACGAACTGAAAGGCGAGATCACCGGCATCAGCGTCGCCGCCGGTCTCGCACTGCAGTCTCAGGCTGCACCCATGTTTGTGGAAGAGAAGCTTAAGGACATCGAGCAGTTGGCCGGCCGCATGCGGAGCCGCTTCGAGTTCCAATAGCAGAGGGTCCTTTCGCCGCGATACAACTCTCGGCGGGCATGTTGCTTCCCATGAACAGGCCAGCTCCCCTCTGGCCCAGGTGACCAATATGCTTTGGACTATCTTTGCGATTCTGCTTATCCTCTGGCTGCTGGGCTGGAGCTTCCACGTGGCAGGCAGCTTGATCCATTTGCTGCTCGTAATTGCTGTCGTGGTCGCGGTGATCAACCTGATCACCGGCCGGCGCACAGTTTAGTCAGCCGCACGCGGCTGGCTACCAGACGAAGGGCAGGGAGTAGAACGCGGCACGTTTCGCTCACAAATTTGCGAGCGGCGTGCCATGCAGTTCTCTTCATCGCATCCACGGGCTGCCAAGTTGCGTCACCCACCATCCTTGCCGTCCAGAGCAGCTCGGGCAACGTGTATGCCTCCTCCTGCCTCTAACCCCCGAGGGAAGCTGGTCTTCCTTTACGGACTCATGGCGACAATTCATCGTGTTGACGTTGACCGCGACCTGCTGTCACGCCGGATCGAAGAGCTCGGCGATTGGTTCCACAATCTCGATCTCCACGGCATAGCCACCGCGCCCAACCACTTCCTCGGCGATTTCCCGCGCGTGAAGTGGAAACACATTGAGCGTGCGATTCCTCGCGACCTCGAAGGCGCGAGCGTGCTCGACATCGGCTGCAACGGCGGCTTCTATTCCATCCAGATGAAGCAGCGCGGCGCCGGGCGTGTTCTCGGAATTGACGTAGACGACCGCTATCTCAACCAGGCACGCTTTGCCGCGGAAACCCTCAACCTCGATATCGAGTTTGAAAAGCGCTCGGTATACGACGTGGAGAAGATCGAGGGGCAGTTCGATTACGTCTTCTTCATGGGCGTCTTTTATCACCTGCGGTATCCGCTCTTTGCGCTCGACACGGTGATCAAAAAAGTTCGCAAGAAGCTCGTCTTTCAGACCATGCTTCGCGGCTCGGAGCAAACCAAAGCCGTCGAAAACGATTACCACTTCTGGAACAAAGAGATTTTCAAAGATCCCGATTTTCCGCAGATGTATTTCATCGAGAACAGCTACGCCAACGATCCAACGAACTGGTGGATCCCCAACGGCGCCGCCGCGGAAGGCATGCTTCGAAGCTCAGGCCTCGAAATTGTTGACCATCCCGAGTCCGAGACCTGGATCTGCGAGCCGCGGTCATCGCTCCGCGCCGACGGCAAGTACATTCTCGATCACGAACTCGCGGGCACGCTGTAACGATCGCAGTATTCGGCCCCTTCATATCGCGTCACGGGAGAATTCATGGTTGAAGCAGTCATGCTCTGGAATGAGCCCAACAACCTGTCGCATTGGGACTTCAAGATCGATCCGGAGTGGAAGGCATTTGCAGAGATGACGATCGCGGCAGCCCGCGCGATCCGCGAGGTCAATCCAGACCTCAAGATCGTGCTGGGCGGAATCTCGCCGATTGATCCGCACTTTATCGAGTTGCTCACTGGCCATGGCGTCATTGACGCCGTGGATGTCGTCGCCATTCACGGCTTCCCGCTCGACTGGAACCACTGGAACATCCATGAGTGGCCAAAGAAGGTGGACGAAATCCGCGCCGTCACCAGCAAACCGGTCTGGGTAACGGAAGTCGGCGCTTCTTCCTTCGGTGCCGAAGAAGTGCAGGAGTGGGGCGTCCGCAAGACGGCGGAATTGCTCCTGCCCATAGTCGAGCGCGTGTACTGGTACAGCCTGTTTGACCTGCCGGCCTCGTGGTCGGCCACCACGCGCCACAAGGAAGCCGAAGGCAGTTCGTATTACCGGCACTACTACATGGGCCTTCTGCGCGAAGACGGTTCGGTCAAGCCCGCCGCACTGACGTTTCCCAAGGGCCTCGGCATCTGCCAGTGGTTCCACTTCGAAGACCATCGCCTGGAACTCGGTGTGGATTGGCTGAGAAAGCTCGGCGTCAAGTACCTGCGCACCGGGGTGAGCTGGGCAGACTGGTATCGCCCCAATGCAGAAGCGTGGTTCGACGTCCAGATGAGTGCGCTGCAGCAGTTTGCAACCACGATGACGCTTTGTTTCACGCCGGAACATCTCGGGGTTCAGCCGCATTACACCAGTCCTCCCAGCAATCCCGCTGACTTCGCGGATTTCGCGCGTTGGGCCGTCACGCGTTATGCCCCGAAAGCCGTGGTCGATCAAGATCTCGAACTGAAGGTCGGGCGCAAATGAGAAAACGAATCCTGGTCACGGGCGGCGCGGGGTTTGTGGGATCGCACTTGGTCGACGCCTTGCTCCGTGCAGGCCACAGCGTTCGCGTCTTTGACAACCTCTCGCCCCAGGTGCATCCACACGGCTTGCCAAGCTATCTCGCCACCGACATCGAGTTCATTCAAGGCGACATGCGCGACCTTGACGCCGTTCGCCGCTCGCTCGAAAACATCGACGTCATCTTTCACAAAGCCGCTGCTGTCGGCGTTGGACAGTCCATGTATGAGATTTCCCATTACATGAGCGCTAACACGCAGGGCACCGCCAACTTGCTGCAAGCGATGCTCGACAGCCGCCGCGATTTCGAGAAGCTGGTTGTCGCCTCCTCAATGTCCATCTACGGCGAAGGGAAGTACCGGTGCGCCGAGCACGGCGACATTGCTCCCGAGCCTCGGCCGATCGATCAATTGCGGAAGAAGGAGTGGGAAGCGCTTTGCCCCGTCTGTAACGCGAAGCTCGCGCCTATTCCCACCGACGAATCCAAGCGGTTGCAGTGCACTTCCATCTACGCCCTCTCGAAAAAAGACCAGGAAGAGATGTGTCTTCTCTATGGCCGCACCTATGGAGCGCCGGTGGTCGCATTGCGATACTTCAACATCTACGGCACGCGGCAGGCGCTTTCGAACCCTTACACCGGTGTGGCAGCGATCTTTGCCTCGCGCTTGCTGAATCACCGCTCTCCCATGATTTTCGAAGATGGCGAGCAGCAGCGGGATTTCGTCAGTGTGCACGACATCGTGCAGGCGAATTTGCTGGCTATGGACCGCGAAGAGGCGAACGGCCTGGCCATCAACATCGGCTCAGGCGCGCCAATCTCGATTTCTCAAGTAGCTGACATTCTCGGCGCCGCCCTCGGCCTTCACGTCGAGCCTGAAATCACCGGCAAGTATCGCGCCGGAGACATTCGCCACTGTTTCGCTGACATCGGTCTGGCGCAGAAGGTCCTCGGCTACCGGCCCAAGCATCGCTTCGCGGATGGCATCGGTGAGCTCGTTGCCTGGCTGCGCAATCAGTCCGCTACCGACAAGGTCTCGGATGCCACGCAGCAGCTCACGGCTTACGGATTGACGGCTTAGGAGCAAGCATGCACGTACTCGTCACGGCAGACACGATTGGCGGCGTTTGGACCTACGCCAGGGAACTGGTGACGGGCCTGGTGCGTCGTGGGGTGCGCGTAACGCTGGTCAGCTTCGGCGAGATCCCGTCGCCCGCACAGACCGAGTGGCTCGATACCGTCCGCTCCGTTGATTTCCGTGCCACCGCCTTCCGCCTGGAATGGATGCAGGAAGCGCGCGACGATATCGACGCTTCCTCTGAATACCTGCACGCGATCATTGATGAAGTCCGTCCTGACGTTCTGCACCTGAATCAGTTCGCCTACGGCGCCCTCAAAGTAGACATTCCGAAGATCGTCGTCGCCCACAGCGATGTCGTCAGCTGGTGGGCATCGGTGAAGGGCGAGGTACCGAACGAGATCCCGTGGATGGCCTGGTACCGCGATGTGGTTCAGTCTGGCCTCGAGCAGGCGACCACCGTCGTCGCGCCATCGCGCTGGATGCTCGACAACGTCGAGCGCTATTACTGCGAACCTCGTGCCTCGAGCGTTATCTACAACGGACGTTCACCCTTATTGTTTAACCCTCACGTCAGCAAGGAAGCCGGGATTGTTTCTGTCGGACGCCTCTGGGACTCCGGCAAGCAGGTTTCGCTCCTGCTTCATGGCGTAGCTCGCATGCCCATCACTATTGCCGGCACCGAACAGCATCCCGACGAAGTATTTCGCGAAGGCTCGCCCTTCGCGTTCATCGATCGCACTCGTGTGCGCGTCATAGGCCATCAATCCGAAGGTCAACTGCGCCACATTTACAGTCGGGCCTCGATCTACGCCGCAACCTCGCGCTACGAACCTTTCGGCCTTGCGCCGCTGGAAGCCGCATTGTCGCGTTGTGCCCTCGTCGCCAACGATATCCCCAGCTTTCGCGAGATATGGGGCGAGTCGGCGTGCTATTTCGATTCGAACGATGCCGCGTCGTTGTTCGATGCTCTCAATCGAATGGCGGGCAATCGCGATCTGCGTCTCACCTTCGCCAATCTCGCCTATAACCGCGCGCGCCAGTACTTCAATGCGGACCGCATGGTGGACGAATATTTGGCGCTCTATCGAAAACTGGGAGCGCGCACGCAAGCAGCATGAGCGATCGTTTCAAAATCCGCTTCTTCGCACACTCCTGGGTCTCGGACTGGAACCACGGCAACGCGCATTTCCTGCGCGGTCTCGCCCGCGAACTCGGCAAACTAGGGCACGAAGTCCGCTGCTTTGAAGAACTCGGGGCGTGGTCGCTCTCCAATCTTGTGAACAGCGAATGCGATCGCGCCATTGAATCCATTGACCAGTTCCGCGCCAAGTTCCCCATGCTCGACGTGCGGTTCTACGATCGCAACAACAAGTTCGATGAGTTTCTCGACGAGCATCTAAGCGACGCCGACTTCGTCATCATCCACGAATGGAACGATCCGGCGATTGCGAGTGCGATCCTGTCGCGCAAGGAGAAATTCGGTTTTCGCGCGTTGTTTCACGACACTCACCATCGCGCCTATTCTCGTGCCGGAGAGATCCTTCGCTTTCCGCTCCACCTGTTCGACGGCGTTCTAGCATTCGGCGAGCCCATCACCCGCATCTATCGCGACGGCTTCGGTATTCCAAAGGTCTGGACCTTCCACGAAGCCGCCGACATCGACAACTTCCATCCCATCAGGTCCGACAAATCCACCGACGTAGTGTGGGTCGGGAATTGGGGGGATGAAGAGCGCACGAAGGAACTTCTCGAGTTCCTAGTCCGTCCCGCAACCGAGTTACCTGACAGAAAATTTAAGGTCCACGGCGTTCGCTATCCGGAGATCGCGATCCAGACCCTCGAGACAGCCGGAATCGATTATCAGGGCTATCTGCCGAATCTCTCCGTGCCGGCGGCATTTTCGCAGAGCTGCGTCGCATTGCACGTCCCTCGTCGCGAGTACGCCAACGGACTGAGCGGCATCCCGACGATCCGCGTCTTCGAAGCGCTCGCCTGCGGCGTACCTCTGGTGTGTTCCCCATGGAGCGACGCCGAAAATCTCTTCCGTCCTGGACACGACTACCTCGTGGTGGAGAGCGGCGAAGCGATGACCGCGGAACTCGCTCACTTGTTGAGCGACGACGCTGCCCGCACCCAACTCAGCGCTAGCGGTATGGAAACCGTGCGCGCCCGCCACACCTGCGCCCATCGCGCGCAACAACTACAGGAAATTTGCGAGGAGATGACAAGGTGAAGATCTTCGTCTTCGGCTCCAGCCTGGTTTCGTCGTACTGGAACGGTGCGGCGACCTACTACCGCGGCATTTACAAGAACCTCGCGGCGTTGGGTTGCGAAATCATTTTTGCTGAGCCCGACATCTACAAACGCCAGCAGAATCGCGACCCGGGCGACTACAGCTATGCGAAATCTCTGGTCTACCGCACGCCCGACGACATTGATTGGCTCCTGCGCCTCGCCAGCGACTCCGACCTGGTCATCAAGCACAGTGGAATCGGCGCCGAAGATGCGCTGCTCGAGCGCCGCGTCCTCGACTGCCGCTCCCCACGCACCCGCGTTGCCTTCTGGGACGTGGACGCCCCGGCCACGCTGTCTAGTGTCGAAGCCGAGCCGTTGAATCCCTTCCGCGCCTGCATTCCCGAGTACGATTTCGTCTTCACCTACGGTGGCGGCCCGCCTATCGTTCAACGATATCTCCAACTCGGTGCGAAGAATTGCCACCCCGTTTATAACGCACTCGAGCCCGAATCGCACCACCCGGCCGACCCGAGTTCAGATTTCGCTTGCGATCTTGTTTTCGTCGGCAACCGGTTGCCAGATCGCGAACGGCGTGTCGAGCAGTTCTTCCTGCGCACCGCCGAACTCGCGCCGGAATGCAAGTTCATCCTGGGCGGAGAGGGTTGGGGCAACAAGGAGCTACCGCCGAACGTCCGCTGGATCGGCCACGTCCGCACTGGCGACCACAATCGCGTGAATTGCTCCGCGCGCATGGTCCTCAACATCAACCGCGAATCCATGGCTGACGTCGGGTTCTCCCCTCCGACGCGTGTATTCGAAGCAGCCGGCGCCGGCGCATGTCTCATTACCGATCACTGGAAGGGTATCGAAACGTTCTTCGAGCCAGGCAACGAGATCCTGGTCGCATCCAGCGCCGACGAGATCGTCCACCTTCTCCGAACGACGCCACCGAAGAAGGCCCGCGCGATTGGACAAGCGATGCGTACCCACGCCCTGCGTGACCACCTATACGCCCAGCGTGCGGAACTCGCGATGTCGATTTTCAGAAGTTCGGCTCCGCAGAGGGAACGGCACGAACTCCGACAAGCGGTGTAGAGGCAATCCTATGAAGATCGTCATCTTCGGGCTCTCCATTACTTCATCCTGGGGAAACGGGCACGCAACCACGTTTCGCGCGCTCTGCCAGGCTTTGCGCGAACGCGGGCATCGCATTGTCTTCTTCGAGAAGAACGTAGAGTGGTACGCCTCGAATCGCGATCTTCCCGAGCCGCAATTCTGCACCGTTCGTCTGTATGAAGACTGGGACGCCATTCTCCCAACCGTTCGCGCTGAGTTGCGCAGTGCGGATGTCGCCATGCTGGGCTCGTACTTTCCCGATGGCATCGCCGCCGCCGAAGAGATCTTCGACTCGCCCGTCCGCGCCAAGACCTACTACGACATCGACACCCCGATCACGGTCGCAGCCCTCCGCGAGCGCGACGCCACTGACTATCTGCAGAAAGCGCAGGTTCCCGGGTTCGACATCTACTTCAGCTTCACCGGCGGCCCCATGCTGCGTGAGTTGGAATCCCGCTTCGGCGCACAACGTGCTTACCCGCTCTACTGCTCCTTCGATCCCGACGAATACCGGCGCTTCGGCGTCAACCAGCGGTTCGCGTGCGATCTCAGCTACATGGGTACGTATGCGCCCGACCGGCAGCCGAAGATCGAAGAGCTACTCTGCAAACCGGCAACCATGCTGCTTCGACGCAAGTTCATCGTCGCTGGCCCACAGTACCCCAAGACCATCACCTGGCCGGCAAATGTGAAGCGAATATTCCATCTCAACCCGCGCTGGCACGCACGCTTCTATTCGTCGTCGCGTTTCACCCTCAACGTCACCCGTCGCGACATGGTGCAGGCGGGCTACTCTCCCTCTGTCCGCCTCTTCGAAGCCGCCGCCTGCGGTGCCGCGATTATTTCCGACAACTGGCCTGGCCTCGATTCCTTCTTCACTCCCGGGCGCGAAATCCTTCTCCCCGCGGACCATCGCGATGTGCTGCACTTCATCACCGACCTTAGCGAGGAAGAGATCGAGAGGATTGGCTTGGCCGCCCAGGAACGCGTGCTCGCGGAGCACACCAGTCAGCGCCGCGCACAGCAGTTCGAAGACCAGATCATGAAGGTCCTGGCCGTGCACCGTTCGCCTGCGGTAGCCAGTGAATGTGAGCCACTCGCAAAAGCGCCTTAGTCCCTAGCCGCTTCACAACACCTGCCCGTTGTAAGGCATCTTTTAATAAAGAACAGCAAGCGGCCAATCAAGAAGACCTGATCATTTCCTTTCCGCAAGCAGAGGAGACGTATGCGAGTTGCCTTAGTCGCACCGCCTTTCATACCAGTCCCTCCTCGCAAGTATGGCGGCACCGAACTTTTCGTTGCGCAGTTAGCCGAGGGACTCAAGAAGCAAGGGATCGATGTAGTGGTGTATGCCAACGGGGAATCCACCGTTGACACGGAAGTGCGATCGCTCTACGCGAAATCGCAGTGGCCTATCGAAGGCGAAGTGTTTGCCAATCTCACGGACATCAACCACAGCGCGTGGGCGATTCGTGATGCCTCCAAAGCCTGCGACATCATTCACGTGAACAGTGCTCCCGCGCTCGCCATGTCACGCCTCGTCGACGTGCCCATGGTCTACACCATGCACCACGTCCACGACGAACATCTCGCCAAGTTCTACGCCTACTATCCGGAGGTTGAGTTCGTTACCATCAGCGACTTCCAGCGTCAACGCGAGTCCATGGCGAGAATGCGCACCATCCACCATGGCCTCGACACCAATCTCTACACCTGGAAGGATGGCAGGCGCGAACACCTGAGCTTCCTCGGACGAATCGCCCCCATGAAAGGCACCCACCTCGCAATCGAGGTCGCGAAGCGTGCCGGAATCCCCTTAAAGATCGCCGGTGAAATCCAGCCCTGCTACCGCGGCTACTGGGAATCGCAGGTCAAACCGCACGTCGATGGCAAGTTCATCGAATACGTCGGCGAGGCCGACCTGCCGGCAAAGAACGAGCTCCTCAAGAACTCCATCGCCATGCTCTTCCCAATTCAGTGGCATGAACCTTTCGGCCTCGTAATGATCGAAGCTATGGCTTGCGGAGCACCCGTACTCGCGCTGTCGGGCGGTGCGGTAGAAGAGGTTGTCTCGCACGGCGTCGGCGGCTTCATCTGCAAAGACGTGGAAGATATGGCTGCGCGCGCCAAAGACGCCAATAAGTTCGATCCCGCCCGCGTTCGCGAATACGTAGAACGTGAGTTCTCGCTGGAAAAAATGGTTTCGCGTTACGCCGAGTTGTTCCGCGATGTCGTCGAGTCGCGCGCCCTCGCCGCACCCGAGGCCGAAGACATTGAACCGTTGACGCAATTGTCAGGAGGGAACACTATCGCAGCATGAGCTTGTTGATAGATGAGAAAGAGCTAGTCCCGATACCTTCGCCGCACCTTGAGCCGAGGATCGCTTTCCAGTCGCTCGAACCGCGGAAGGTCAACAACCTCACCCTCATTGATGGGAAGACCTTCCTGTCTACAATCGTCGCCGGCGATATAGCTCCCGCCGGCGCGCCCGACGTCGGCTTCTTTCACCAGGACACCCGCTTCCTCTCCCACCTTGAGTTCCGTATCGACGGCCATCGCGCCGTCGTGCTCTCCTCGAGCACGGAACGAACGTTCTCGTCGCAAATCGAGCTCACCACCGGAAACATCACGCTGCGTGATTCCTTCGACTTGCCAGAAAACACCGTCCACATCCGCAGAGAACAGGTCCTCGGTTCCGATGTCTTCTTCGATTGCTTTACGTTTGAGAACTTCAATCAAACGCCGGTGGAGTTCACAGTCGAACTGCTCTACGACGCCGACTTTGTGGACGTCTTTCAGGTACGCGGCGTAGCGCGCGCTGTTCAGGGCCAGCATTTCCAGCCGGTCCTGACCGAGTCCTCCATCTGCTTCTACTACCGCGGCCGCGACAGCGTAATGCGCAAGACGCTCGTGGAAATGAGTCCAAAGCCCGACGAGATCGAGGCCCGCGTCGGCCGCTGGCATTTGAAGCTTGAACCGCTCAAGCGCATTCAGATCGAGGCCCGTGTTACACCAGCCTCCAACCGCGTTCCCTCGCGCAACGCCGCTATCAATATGGAGCGCACCCTAGAGCAGCGTCGCCACGCATTCAACGAGTGGGAACGCCGCAGCACGCATTTCAAGACCAACAACGAAGTCTTCGACGCGGCCCTGAACACCGGCATCGGCGATTTCCACGCTCTCCAGGTACCGAATGGCAACGAACACATCATCGCTGCCGGTATTCCGTGGTTCGCTACGATTTTCGGTCGCGATTCCATCATCGCCGCCTATCAATCTCTCTGTCTCAATCCGCAACTCGCGGTAGATACCCTTCGTGTTCTCGCCCGCTACCAGGGCACGCGCGACAGTGCATGGCAGGACGAAGAGCCAGGCAAAATCCTGCACGAATACCGCGAAGGCGAGATGACCCTCTGCGGCGAGATGCCCTTCGGCCCCTACTACGGCTCGGTGGACGCCACTCCGCTCTTCCTCATTCTCCTCAGCGAGGCTTACAACTGGACTGCCGACGATCAACTCGTGCGCGATCTCCTACCCGCAGCGATGCGCGCGCTGGAGTGGCTCGACCGCTATGGCGATCGCGATGGTGACGGCTTCGTTGAATACCAGCGCCGCTCGCCGAAAGGTCTGATCAACCAAGGCTGGAAAGATTCGTGGGACGCCAACATGCACCGCGACGGCAAGGTTGCCGAAACGCCGATCGCGCTCTGCGAAGTGCAGGGCTACGTCTACGAAGCGAAGTACCGCATGTCGTCGTTGCTGCGCACCTTTGGCGACACCGGTACCGCTGACCGCCTCCGCCGCGAAGCCACCGAGTTGGCCAAGCGCTTCGACAAGGCTTTCTGGATGCCCGACGAAGGCTTCTACGCCATGGCCCTCGACGCCGAGAAAAAGCCGCTACGCGTCATCTCTTCCAATCCCGGCCACCTGCTCTTCACACGCATGCTCAGCCGAGAGCGCGCCCGCATGGTCACGCAGCGCTTCATGCAAGACGACCTGTATAGCGGCTGGGGCTGGCGAACGCTCGCAATGTCGGAGCGGATCTTCAACCCGCTGAGCTACCATCGCGGCTCCGTCTGGCCGCACGACAATTCGCTCATTGCCCACGGCATGGCTCTCAATGAGTATCGCGAGCCGGCGCTTCAGGTCCTAACTAGCCTCTATCAGGCGGCTCTTGAGTTTCGCGACTACCGTCTGCCCGAACTCTTCTGCGGCGTGCAGCGCCGTATCAACGACGAGCCCGTGCACTACCCGGTCTCCTGTTCGCCCCAGGCTTGGGCGTCGGGCGCCATGTTCCTCATCCTGACCTCGGTCCTCGGCATCCGCCCCAGCGCGCAACGCAAAGAGTTGAACATCGTCAATCCCGAACTGCCGGACTGGCTCGATCACCTCCACGTTCGCAATCTCCGCATCGGTAACAGCCGCGTCGGGCTCGATTTCACGCGCGGTGGCACACGGACCTTCTGCAATGTGGTAGATGTAGAAGGCGACAAGCTACTGGTCAACGTGGCATTCAAACGCTAGCAAGAGGAGAAAGACATGGCTGACGTGAAAATCACCGTAAAGCGAAATGGTCCGTACCGCGTAGAGTGCCCCGAGGGCGCCGTCTCACTCGTGGATGCCGACGGCAACTCCTACGACCTGACAGGGAAGACAGGGTTCTCGCTCTGTCGCTGCGGCGGCAGCACCAACAAGCCCTTCTGCGATGGAACCCATTCAAAGATCGGCTTCCAGGGCGCCGAAGCCGCGGTCAAGCAAGCCGAAGGCAATGAGCAGTTGCCACCGAAAACCACGCTTTAGATTTCTTCGGGAAAAACGGAAGGACAGCCGAGCGGCTGTCCTCTTCAATGCACCGTCTTCGTCTTCCGCGACATGTAATCCATCAGCAGATACTGTCCCAACGTGTAAGGCGTGGTGAAGTACGCCTTCCCGCGGCACATCTGCGTCACCTTCTGCACGAACTGCACCAGCCCATAATCGCTCGCCAGCATGAAGGTATTAATCATCACTCCCGCGCGCTTGCACTTCGAGACTTCTTCCAGCGTCTGGCTTACCACCAGCGGATCCAGCCCAAAGGCATTTTTGTAGATGCGTCCATCTTCCAGCGTCAGCGCCGAGGGCTTCCCATCGGTGATCATGATGATCTGCTTCATGTCCTTGCGCTGGCGTTGCAGGATGCGCTGCGCCATCCGCAGCCCTTCGCGCGTATTCGTGTAGTAAGGTCCCACCTTCACCCGCGCTAACTGCGAGATCGGCAACTCCTCTGCGGAATCGTGAAACAGCACCAACGACAAGCTATCGCCGGGATACTGCGTCCGAATCAGTTGCGACAGCGCCATCGCCACTTTCTTCGCCGGAGTAAAACGATCTTCGCCGTACAGGATCATCGAGTGCGAGCAATCGAGCATCAGCACCGTCGCGCAAGACGACTGATACTCGCACTGGTGCACCTGCAAATCGCTGTACTCAATCTCAATCGGCAGCTGCAATCCTTCGCGCTGCATTGCGTTCGACAGCGTCGCCGTGATGTCCAAATTCAGCGTGTCGCCAAACTCATACTGCTTCGATGACCCACTCGCTTCTACTCCGGTCGCCAGATCGCGCGTGTCATGCCGTCCAAAGCTCGACTTCCCCAGAGATCCCAGCAGGTCGCGTAGCGTTCGATAGCCAAGGAAATCCAGCCCTTTTTCGGTGACTTCGAACTTTGCTTCGCCCTGCTCCTGCGCATCGCCAACCTGCCCACCCACGCTCGACTGCCGCGATTGATCGAATGGCTGATCCACCGTGATGTAGTTCTCCTGCTCCATCCGGTTCATCAGCTTTTCCAACAGCTCGTCGAAAGCGCCTTCGGCCTGCGCCTGCTTCAGCTGTTCCTTCATCTCTTCGTCGAAGAGGTCGCTGTTCATCAGAGCCTGCGCAATCGCCTGTTTCAACCGCTCCATCGACTGCTCGTCGCCCACATCGTAGAAATCCGAATACGGATTCTCGAACCCGCTCTGTAGCAGGTAATCCGACAGTGCCTTCATGAGATCTTCCATCGAGATCTCTTCCGCCAGATTAGGAACGTACTTTTTGTACTTGATGTACTTCATCTAGTTGAACCCGCGGTTTCTCCGGTTGCGCTCGCGAACGAAATCGTCTTCCTCGCGGAAGAGCTGCTCTTTCTTCGCACTCTGCTTCTCTCCAGCAGTGAACTTACGTTCCTCCGTGCGGCCGATGCGCTTATGCGCGTGCAGGCCTTCTAGAATGAACTCCGCTGCCGACGCCTGCAGCTCTGGCGCATCGCTCGTCTTTGCGCCCACGTTCTCAATCTTCTCCATCAGTCCCTGGATGTTCTTCATGCTCTCCAGCACTTCTTCTGCCGGGGCCGTGTCGAGCATCTGCACTTCGCCGCCGAGGTCGAAGTACTGCACCACCTGCTTCAGATGGTTGTTGTTTCCCTGGAAGTATCGATCGTAAGTCTTCGCAATCGCCGTGCGGATGACCTCTCGCGCAATCGCATCCGCGCCTTTGATCTCGCCTTCGTATTCCAGTTCCAGCTTGCCGGTAATTGCCGGCAGCGCCGCGTAGATATCCGCCACCCGCGGCACCACCGTATGCTCACCACTCCGCAGCGCTCGCCGCTCGGCGTTCGAAAGAACATTCTCCACGGTCGAGATCGGCAGCCGCTGGCTCACGCCCGAGCGCTTATCCACCCGCTTATCATCGCGCGCCACGAACGCAATTTGTTCCACGATCTCGTGAATGTAGCTCGGGATATGGATGCGCGTACCATCCCGCCGCGTCCACGCCTCCTGCTGCGTGATCGAAATCCCTTCTTCCACCGTCGACGGATAGTGCGTGCGAATCTCCGACCCGATGCGGTCCTTCAGCGGCGTAATGATCTTGCCGCGCGCGGTGTAGTCCTCCGGGTTCGCGCTAAAGACGAGCGCCACATCCAGCGGCAGCCGGATCGGGTAGCCCTTAATCTGCACATCGCCTTCCTGCATGATGTTGAACAACCCCACCTGGATTTTCCCCGCCAAATCCGGCAACTCATTAATCGCAAAGATCCCGCGATTGGCGCGCGGCAACAGACCGTAGTGGACCGTCAATTCGCTCGCCAGCGTAAATCCCTGCTTCGCCGCTTTGATCGGATCGATATCGCCAATGAGGTCCGCGATCGTCACGTCCGGCGTCGCCAGCTTCTCCACGTAGCGTTCCTCGGCGGAAAGCCACGCGATTGGCGCATCGTCGCCAAACGATTTGATCATGTCCTTGCAGCGCCGGCAGATCGGATCGTACGGATTGTCATGGATCTCGCAGCCCGCGAGATACGGCGTCTCCGCGTCGAGCAGCGACGTAAGCGCGCGCAGTATGCGGCTCTTCGCCTGTCCGCGCAGTCCGAGCAGGATGAAGTTATGCCGCGAGAGCAGCGCATTCACGACTTGCGGCGTCACCGTGTCTTCGTAGCCCACGATCCCAGGGAAGATGTTTCCCCCTTGCCGCAGGCGGTCGAGCAGGTTTTCGCGCAGCTCGTCTTTCACGCGGCGTCTCGCCAGACGCGGTTCGGAAAATGAAGACTTTCTCAGTTGGCCGAGTGTTTCGGGAAGGGAACTCAAGGAGGATGCCTCCGGTGCTGGCGATTATACGCCCGCAGTTGAAAACGGTTTTCAATGCCCTCGCTTGCTGGGTGTTACATTCAGACGTTACATTGGACGCGCAATTCACGCCGTCGTTGCGAAATCTCTCGCGCACAATTTAAAGCACATGAAACTGAAAGACCAGATTGCAGTCATTACCGGCGGTTCCATGGGCATCGGCGAGGCCATCGCCAAGCTCTTCGTCAACGAAGGTGCGAAGGTGGTTCTCTGTTCCCGCGAAGCCGCCCGCTGCGAAGAGGCCCGCCAGCGCATCGGCCATCCCGAGCAGACAGTCGCCTTAGCCTGCGACGTCCGCAACCGCGCCAGCATCGATGCGCTCATCATGGCAGTCCTTGCGAGGTTCGGCCGCATCGACATCTGGATCAACAACGCCGGCTACGGCCTCCTCGACTCCACCGAGAACCTCGACCTCACCGCCGCGCGCGAACTCTTCGACACCAACCTCTGGGGCGCCGTCCAAGGCATGCAGGCCGTCATCCCAGCAATGCAGCGCCAGCGCTCCGGCGTCATCGCCAACGTCTCCAGCGCCGCCGGATACATCGGTGTCCCCTACATGCCCGCCTACTGCGCCAGCAAGCACGCCCTCAACGCGATAAGTCACACCAGTCGCCTCGAACTCGACCAATATGGAATCGCGATCGTGAGCGTCTGCCCCGGCTACGTGCAAACCGAGTTCGGCAAAAACGCGGTGAAGGGAAGCGACAGCCGTCGCGTCGGCGGATCCACAAAACACGGCATTACCGCCGACCGCGTAGCCCGCGCGGTGTTAAGGGGATGCGTGAAGAAATCGCGAGAGATCGTAGTCCCGTGGTACTACCGCCCACTATTCGTGACGTATTCAATGTGGCCAGGATTGATTGAGACGATGCTGCGGAAGAGCGTTCGCAAGATCTAGCACAGATATCCATCGGGACAAGAGGTTGTATCAGGGCACGCGTTCTGCACCGATGCCAGAAGGTTTTGTATCAGGGCACGCGTTCTGCACCGATGCCAGAAAGGTTTTGTATCAGGGCATCGCTTCAGCGATGCCGAAAAGGCCACATAAAAGAGGGGGCTTTAGCCCCTGCAAGATCTACCCGCAATCCACCAGCATCCCTTCCATCTCATTCCGCGCATGCTGGTTCCCCACACGCACCGCCACCGCGATTCCCGTCTCCAACATCGCGCGCGCCTCGTCCAGACGTCCGGCTTCAATCAGCGTCTGCGCTCCCATCTGGTAGGCCGGCACATACTCCGGTTTCTTATCGAGGATGGTCTGAAACTCGCGTAGCGCCCCATCCACATCGCCCGTCTTGGCGATCTCCAAGGCCAGCCCATAGCGCGCGAAGGCGTCGTCCGGGGAACCCTCAAGTATTTCTTTCAACATTGCAATCCGATCCATGCAGCCGATTCTACATTGCGCGCATTTCCTAACTCCTAAGACCTAACTCCTAAAACGTTCTTCCAAGACCCCATATACAATAGGCGTTCGTCTTCCCATGGCCTGCCCCTTCTTCATCCCGACCGAACGCCTCGACGGTGCCTTCAAATTTCCGGACCGCCTCCCGCTTGCGCCCGGCTTCAGCGGCGTCTGCGGCGCTCCCGGACAAATGCTCTGCCGCCCCGCCGATGAAGAACTTCGCGACCATTGCAACCTTGGTCACGCCTCGTGCTTGCGTCTGCCCAAGCAGCGTCATGCCGACTCCGTCCGCTTCTCCGCCAGAGCCGAGAAGCACAAGATCAATGTTCGCTACGTGTATGAAGTCGAATGCTGGCCCGCCGGCGGCGGCACCCTCGAGTTCGACGACCATCAGCATCGCTGGCTCACCAAGATTGAAGACGACAAGCTCCAATGCCAGGCTGAGTGCTTCCTGAAGACCTGGCGCACCCGCCAACGTCCTTCCGCCGCCGCCGCGCATCTTTAAGAGATCAGACATAACAGAGGAACGATGACCACCGAAAACCTTCATCCCAAGCCAGTGCGCGATTCCGCCTCCGAAATGGTGGAGATCGTCCTCCCCAACGATGCCAACCCACTCGGCCATCTTCTCGGCGGCCGCCTCATGCACTGGATTGATATCTCCGGCGCGCTCGCTGCGCACCGCCACTGCCGCAACTACGTCGTCACCGCCTCCATCGACCACCTCGATTTCCTAGTCCCCGTACAGGTCGGCGATCTGGTTGTCTTCCAATCGTCCGTAAATCGTGCGTTCAACACGTCTATGGAGATCGGCGTCAAAGTTCTGGTCGAGAACTACATCGCCTCCACCCGCCAGCACGTCAGCTCGGCCTACCTCACGTTCGTCGCCGTGGATCGCCACGGACGAAAGCTCCCGGTTCCGCAAGTCATCCCTGAGACCGAAGACGAGAAGCGCCGCTACGAAGGTGCCCTGCGCCGCCGCGAAGCCCGCAAAAGCGAACTAGAGCACCGCAAAGCCGCCCGCGCCAAAAAGGCCTAGGGATCATGTCAATGTGGGTGCCCCACCCTTCCCGAAGGGAGGGTGGGAGGGCAACTATCGCTAACCCCATCCCGTCCCCCCACGGGATTTTTCTTTCCCGCAACAAAACTGAACCTCCCCTTCAAAAAAAGTGATCCACATCACAGCGCGATAGTTATCCTGCTCGCAGAATAGTACCCATTCTGCTTCCGCGGATCTTGCGCTCGTGTGCACGGTCTTTAACCAGAACGCTCCTTCATAAACTCTGAGGCCTAATGATGGATAGTGCTCTTCTCGTCCACCGCCTGCATTTTGCGTTCACGGTGACGTTTCACTACCTCTTTCCCATGCTCACCATGGGCCTTGCGCCGCTGATCGTCGCGCTCAAGACCATGCACCTGTGGAAGAAGGACGAAGCGTACGCCCGTGCCGCCCGCTTCTGGGCGAAGATTTTCGGAATCAACTTCGTGATCGGTGTCGTCACCGGCATCCCGATGGAATTTCAGTTCGGCACCAACTGGTCGCATTTCTCGCGCTTCGCCGGAGGCGTCATCGGCCAGACCCTCGCCATGGAAGGCATGTTCGCCTTCTTCCTCGAGTCCAGCTTCCTCGGTCTCTTCCTCTACGGCGAGAAGCGCCTGAGCCCCAAGATGCACTGGTTCGCGGCCCTCATGGTCTTTGCAGGATCGTGGCTCTCCGGCTACTTCATCATTTGCACCGACGCCTGGATGCAGCACCCCGTCGGCTACGCCGTTGCCGCTGATGGCTCCGTCGCCGTGAGTAGTTTCTGGAGCCTGGTTCTGAATCCTTGGGCGATTTGGCAATATGCCCACAACATGTGCGGTGCCGCGATCTGCGGCGCCTTCGTCATGACCGCGCTTGGCGCCTACTATCTCCTGAGCAAACAACACGTCGAGCAGGCGAAGATTTTCATGAAGACCGGCATCGTCTCCGGCCTCTTCTTCTCCTTCATGGTGATGGGCCCCACCGGCGACAAGCAGGGCCGTTACGTCACCGAATACCAGCCCGCAACTCTCGCCGCCATGGAAGCCCTCTGGGAAACCCAGCCCGGTGCGGATTTGGTCATCATCGGCCAGCCGAACCAGGAAGAGAAGAAGATCGATAACCCGATCGTTGTCCCGAAAATGTTGAGCTTCCTCACCTACCGCGCGTGGGAAGCCGAAGTCAAAGGCCTCGATTCATTCCCGAAAGAAGATCAACCGGAGAACGTTCCGCTCCTGTATTACGCCTACCACATCATGGTTGGCCTCGGGACCATCTTCCTCGCGGTCATGGTCGTCGCCGCGTTCCTCTGGTGGCGCGGTGCGCTCTGGAATGCGAGATGGATGCAGTGGATCCTGCTGCTCGCGTTCCCGCTGCCCTACATCGCCAACACCGCCGGCTGGATGACCGCCGAACTTGGCCGCCAACCGTGGCTTGTCTACGGTCTTCTGCGCACGGCGCAAGGCTACTCGAAATCGGTCTCTGCCGGGAACGCATGGTTCACATTGCTAGGCTTCATGGGCATGTACACCATCCTAGGGATCCTCTTCCTCTTCCTCGTTCGTCGCGAAATCGAGCACGGCCCGGAAGCTCCACCCGATCCGACGCAGCCGCTTGTGGCAGCGAATCCGATCCTGAAGGGGGCGCACTAATATGCCGACACTCTGGTTTTGCATTGTGGCGGTCATGGTCGCCGCCTACGTCGTACTCGATGGCTTCGATCTCGGTGCCGGCGTGCTGCATCTCTTCGTCGCTCGCACTGACGAAGAACGCCGCCTGATCATCCGCAGCATCGGCCCCGTATGGGATGGCAATGAAGTCTGGCTGCTCTCCGCCGGAGGCACGCTCTACTTCGCCTTCCCGCAGCTCTACGCCTCGGGCTTCAGCGGCTTCTACCTTCCGCTCATGATGGTGCTCTGGCTGCTCATGGGTCGCGCCATCGGCATCGAGTTCCGCACCCACATCCAAAGTGACGTCTGGAAAGGTTTCTTCGACGTCGTCTTCTCGCTCTCCAGCCTTCTGCTGACGATCTTCTTTGGCGCCGCTCTCGGCAATGTCATCCGCGGCGTCCCCCTCGGCGAAGACCGCTACTTCTTTGAGCCGCTCTGGACCAACTGGCGCGTCGGCCCGCATCCCGGCATTCTTGATTGGTACACGGTGCTGTGCGGCGTCATCGCCGCCGTAACGCTTACCGCGCATGGCGCGTTCTATGTCGCCTCGAAGACCGAAGGCGACTTGAACCAGCGCTGCCGCAAGACTGCCGCTGTCCTGTGGCCTGTGCAGGTGCTCCTCACCATCGTCAGCCTCATCGCCACGACCTCTATCCGTCCGGAAGTCTTGGCGAATTACAAACGCTGGCCCGTGGGATGGCTCATCCCCATCCTCGTGGTTGCGACCCTCGGCGGAATGTTCGTCTTCCGCAAGAAGGGCAACGACAAGGCTGCGTTCGTCTCCTCAGCTCTCTACATCACTGTCATGCTCGTCGGCGCCGTCTTCGCGCTCTATCCAACGGTCCTGCCAGCGAGCACCAATCCCGACTGGAGCCTCACCATTCAAAACGCCTCCGCACCGACGTATGGCCTCACCATCGGTCTTGTGTGGTGGTCAATCGGCATGGTCTTCACCGTCGGCTACTTCGTGTTCGTCTACCGCATGTTCCGAGGCAAAGTAAGCCTGAGCGACGGCAGCGACCACGGCTATTGAAATGTAATTGGGTCTTGAGATCTGGGTGCCCCGTCCTTATCCGCAAAGCGGATAGGGCGGGGTTTTTCGCTTTAACTCATCCCGCATCGCGCAACGAGACCTGTATCAGGGCACGACTTCACAGGCGCTGAAAGACTCGTATCGAAGCGGCTTCGTATCAGGGCACGACTGCACAGGCTGCTGAAAAACCAGTATCGAAGCGGCTTTGTATCAGGGCACGACTTCAGTCGTGCCGAAACAGCTCCTAAAAATTCTGGGCTTTAGCCCCTGCATCTTTTGCCTGTCACGAAACCGTCAACATCCCCGCAGCAACTCTCCTCGCACTTCAGTGTTATCTTCTCCATCAAGCAGTTCTATTAGCGTGCACTTCGCAAGGAGAGTTATGGGTCTACGTCGCATCGCGTTCGCATTGTTTCTGCTCTTCGGGCTGTCTCTGCCATTACTCGCACAAGGACCGCCGCCCCGTGATGGCGCCTGCTTCTATCGCGAAGAAAACTTCCGTGGCCGCTCCTTCTGCGTCCCCGTCGGAGAGTCCGTAGATCGCTTCACTGACGGCTTCGACAACGGCGTCTACTCCGTCCAGGTCTTCGGCCGCGCTGAAGTCATCGCCTTCAACTATTTCGGATTCACCGGCGTCTTCACGCGCCTCGAGGGCAGCGTCCCCAACCTTCACACCATCTCCGTATCCGACGATCGCTCCAAGAGCTGGGCCGGCCGCATCAGCTCCGTGCAGGTCAACTTCCGCCACGGCGGATTCCGTCCGCTGCCTCCGCCCTCCTGGGGACGCCCGGAGGTCCCCCGCTCCGGCGCCTGCTTCTATCACAACCCCGGATTCCAGGGCGATTACTTCTGCATGTCCGCGGGTGAGAGTTACGAATCGTTGCCCGGCGGCTTCAACGACTCCATCTCCAGCATCCGCGTCTTCGGTGGCGGCGAAATCGTCGCCTTCAACGACCCTGGCTTCGGAGGACTCCGTATTCACTTCCGGGGCGATGTCCAGGACCTCTCGCGCTGGCGCACCCAGGACAATCCCTACAAGAACTGGAACAACCGCATCTCGTCCATCCAGGTCCTGGGCGCCGGCTGGAAGGGCGGCACGTGGTACCCCGGCGGCCCCAGATAACCGCTCTGCGAGTTGCGTAAAACACGGGTAGGTACTCTGTCATCCTGAGCGGAGTTTCGCGAAGCGAAACGGAGTCGAAGGACCCCTATCGCACCACAAACGTTTCCAACAAGGAAGCCCTCCACTCAGGAGGGCTTTCTGCATTCCCCTATTTCAACAATGACAGCTGGTACAGCACACACGCGTGGGGCGCAAGCTTCAGGTTAACGCCCTCCTGTTTCCCCAAAGAACGTTCCGCCCAAACATCTCGCGCAACGCGTGCTCCCTCCGCTAAACCAAGTTCCTTCCACGAATACTTCACGGACTGCTCGCGATCAGAAATGTTAAACACAGCAACGTATCCAGCGATCGGAGACAAGCCCTCCGCGAACCAAACCACAGTATTCCCATCGTTGATCACTTGCTTGCCGTTGTGAGACTGCTGGTCAAGCGCTATGACGGACTTATTCGTCAGCACTCCCAGCGTCGCCTCATCCATCTTCGTCAAGTTCCCGCCCATCATCAGCGGCGACCGCGAAATCGCCCACAGCGTCATCAGCGTCTTCTGCTCATCCGCCGTGAACTGCGTATTCCTGACCTCGCCTTCACCCGGATGCGGCCCCAGATATCCCAACGGCAGCATGTCATTGTCGGGCCGATGTCCCGGCGTCTGATGCGCGCTCCACTTCGCCGCATTCTCGAATTGCGCCTTCAATCCTTGAGACCACTCATGTCCCTTCCACACGCCCCAGTGGTCCCAGAAGTCATCCGAGATGCGCCACATCTCCGCGTACTTCGCGACCTCATCGGCCTTCTCCAGCGGCGTCGGCCCCGGCGACAGGCTCAGCACCATCGCACGCCCGCTCTTATGCAGCGCCTCGCTGATCATCCGTATCTCCGCGCCCTTGTATGGGTGCGACGAAATGCAATCAATCTTGATGAAGTCCACGCCCCAGCTCGCATACAGCTTCGCAATGCTGTCGTAATAGGCCTGCCCCGCGGCGTTGTCCTTCAGCCCGTAGTTGTACGCATTCCACGGACACACATCGCTCGTATCCGCCGCCTCCGCCGCATGAAACGAACTCCCCGCGATCGGCAAATTCTTCGCCACCGCCTCGCGCGGGATCCCGCGAATCACATGGATCCCAAACTTCAGCCCGAGCGAATGTACGTAATCCGCAATCGCCTTCATGCCGTCGTCCTTCGCGGAAGGGAAGCGGCTCTCCGCCGGAAGAAAGCGCCCGTTCTCATCCATCCGGAACTGGTACAGCTTCGCGTCGCCGCCCGGCTTCAGCACATACCAGCCTTCATCAATCACCACGTACTGCCATCCGAAGGCTTTCAGCTTCTGCGCCATCACATCGGCAGTGGCGCGCACGTCGGCCTCCGAGATCGTCTGCCCGTAGGAGTTCCAGCTGTTCCACCCCATAGGCGGTGTCGGGGCAAGCTCTGTCTGCGCGCACGAAACAGCGGAGAAAATGAGTGCGACAAATATCGCTCGTTTCATAAAGACCCGTTTACCTCGCCGCAAGTGTATCGTCCCGCCCGTGCGAATTCCGCATCCCTCTCATTCCTCTATAATCAAAAGTTCTGTTCTGATCTCCATTCGATTAAGGAATCCCCGTGTCTCATTCGCACTCGCACCCGCATGCTGAACCGCAAGGACCGCAACCGCTTCCCGGCGTGAACGCCATCATCACTGTTGGCTCCGGCAAAGGTGGAGTAGGGAAGACCACGCTCTCCGTTAACCTCGCGGTCGCCCTCGCGCGCATGGGACACAAAGTCGGCCTCCTCGACGCCGACGTCTACGGCCCCAACGTTCCGCTCATGCTCGGCACCCAGGAAGCCCCGCAGGTCATCGGCGAGAACCGCATCCTCCCCGCCGAGCGCTACGGCCTCCGCGTCATCTCCGTCGGCCTACTCAACCCCGGCGACAAGCCGCTCGTGTGGCGCGGCCCCATGCTCCACTCCATCATTCGCCAGTTCATCTCGCAAGTGGAATGGGGTGCACTCGACTACCTCATCGTTGATCTGCCTCCCGGCACCGGCGACGTCGCCATCTCCCTCATCCAAACCGTGCCCGTCACCGGCGCCATCGTCGTCACGACGCCGTCGGATGTCTCGCTGCAAGATGCGCGCAAGGCCATCGAGATGTTCAAGCAGGTCAAGGTCGACATCCTCGGCCTAGTCGAGAACATGAGCTTCTTCGTCTGCCCGCACTGCAACCACGAGATCGACATCTTCTCCAAAGGCGGCGGCGAACATACCGCGCGCCAATTCAGCCTCCCGTTCCTGGGCCGCATCGAACTCGATCCCGACATCCGCAAAGGCGGCGACTCCGGTCACCCCATCGTCCTCGAAGGCGAATCGAACCCGCACGCCAAATCCATCTTCGCCTTCGCCCGCGAAGTCGAAAAACGCGTGAAAGAAATCCGCGAAGCCGATGGTGGCAGTGTCGTCGAGATCAGCTAAATGTGTTCGCATTGAGAAGGCGCAGCTTCGGCTGCGCCTTTCGCTTGACGCTCCTCCCCTCCCACCCTGACACTGTCCTCGCCCATGCGATGCTTCCGGACTCTCGCTTTCATCCTTCTCCTCTCCTCCGCGGCCCTGGCGCAACTCACTCCCTCCGATCTCGACGCCTACGTCGAACGCGCCCGTAAGGTCTTCGATACTCCCGGCATCGCCGTTGCCATCGTCAAGGACGGCCGCCTCGTCTTCGCCAAAGGTTACGGCGTTAAAAAACTCGGTGATCCCGCGCCCGTCACCGAGAACACCCTCTTCGGCATCGGCTCCAACACCAAGGCCTTCAGCGCCGCCACGATCGCAACCCTCGTCGACGAAGGCAAACTCTCGTGGGACGATAAAGTCTCCGAAAAGCTCCCCGGCTTCGCCATGTACGATCCCTACGCTTCGCACGAAATGACAGTGCGCGACCTGCTCTGCCATCGCAGCGGACTCGGCCTCGGCGAGGGGGACATGCTTCTCTGGCCGCGCACCACGTACACCCGCGCTGAAATCGTGCAGCGCATCCGTTACATGAAGCCGGCCTACAGCTTCCGCAGCAAGTACGCCTATAGCAATCTGATGTTCATCACCGCCGGTGAACTCACGGCGGCAGTCACCGGCAAGTCGTGGGAAGAGTCGGTTCGCGAGCGCATCTTCCAACCGCTCGGCATGAATTCCAGTAACTTCAGCAACGCCGATCTCAAACCCGGCGCAGACTTCGCATGGCCGCATTCGCGCAACGAAAGCAAGATGACCGTTGACGCCATGGAGAACAAAGACACCATCAGCTCCGCTGGCGCCATTAACTCTTCCGTCTCCGACCTCGCGAAGTGGATGATGGCGCAACTCAATCAAGGCAAGCTACCGAACGGCGACAAGCGCCTCTTCAGCGAAAAGCAATGGCAAGAGATGTGGTCGCCCCAAACCATCGTGCCCACGGAGAACAGCACCGGCCCGCTCGCCGCCCTGAACACCGACTTCTCTGCCTACGGTCTCGGTTGGGGCCTGCGGGAATATCACGGCCACAAACTCGTCGGACACTCCGGCGGTCTCATGGGCTTCCTCACCCGCGTCCTCATGGTCCCCGATCAGAACCTCGGTGTCGTCGTCCTCACCAACACCGACACCTCCGACGGCCCCATGAACGCCATCGCCTACCACATCGTCGATTCCTACTTGGGCATCACCGGCAACGACTGGATCGCCGCCTGGAAATCTGCTGACGAAAAATCGCAGCACGACGCCGACGAAACCATGAAGAAAGCCGCCACCGAACGCGTCGCCAGTTCAGGCCCCTCGCTCCCGCTCGCGAAATACGCCGGAGCCTATCGTGACGCCTGGTACGGTCCCGCGACCATCGCCATGAAGGACGGCAAGCTCACCTTCACCCTCGACCGCTCCCAGAATGCCACTGGCGAACTCACCCCGTGGCAGCACGACACCTTCAAACTCCACTGGGCTCTAGAAGATGCCTACGTCACCTTCGCGCTGAACCCCGACGGCACCATCCACCACTTCACCATGCTGCCAGTCTCGCCCCTCGCGGATTTCAGTTACGACTACCAGGACCTGTACTTCACGCCAGGCAAATGAATACTTCGGTACCCAGCGGCTTCCTCAGAACGGCGCACCCCGTTATTCCGGCAGCTTCTTCGTCCCCTGTATCTGGAATTTTCCAGAGACCGTCGGTGCGCCGGTGTCCGGTTGGCCGCCACCTACCGAGACGGAGTACTCGCCCTCCGCGATGATGGGATCGCCCGCTTCATTGACCATGCTCAAGTCCCGGTCCTTCAGTTCGAACTTTATCGTCTGCGATTCGCCCGCCTTGAGGTGAATACGCCGGAATCCGCGCAGTGCGCGCAGCGGTGCTCCCGCGATGTTTGGGAACGAGAGGTAGAGCTGCGCCACTTCATCGCCTTCCACTTTTCCGGTGTTGGTGACTGTGACTTGCGCTGTCACCGGGTCGCCTGCGTTCAACGGAGCCTTGGGAAGCGCGAGGTCGCGATAAGAGAACGTGGTGTAGCTCAGGCCATATCCGAACGGGTAGAGCGGCTTGCCTTCGAAGTAGCGATAGGTGCGTCCTTTCATCGCGTAATCTTCGAAGGGCGGCAGTTGCTCAGTGCCGGTGTAGAACGTGACCGGGAGGCGTCCTGCCGGGTTGTTTTTGCCGGAGAGCGTTTGGGCAATGGCGGTCCCGCCTTCTTCGCCGGGATACCAGCCTTCGAGAATCGCGTTGGCGTGTTGCTGCGCCCAATTCACCGACAGCGCGCTGCCGTTCGACAGCACGAGGACCACCGGCTTGCCCGCGGCCGAAATGGACTCGAGCAGTTGCTGCTCCGGTTTTGGAAGGTCGAGGCTGGTCCGATCGCCGCCGTTGAAGCCTTCCTCGCTGACAGGCATCTCTTCGCCTTCCAGGTCGCTGGTGATGCCGAGCACAGCGATGACGACATCGGCATTCTTGGCTGCCGTCACAGCTGCGGGATTCGGCGTCGGATCGAACTTCGACCAGATCAATTGCGCCTGCATGGGGCCGGCTTGCCGGATGGAGTAGCGCACCTTGATGGCGATCTTCTTGCCTTGCTCGAGATGAATGTGGCCGACCGCGGTTTGCACGTGCTGTCCGTCGAGCCACTCCCTGGCGAGGGGCTTGCCATCTACTTCGACGATGGCGGCGTTTCCTAGCGCACGCACGCCGAGGCTGTACCGCCCGGTCTCACTGGCGGTGAGGAAGCCACTCCATTCCACGTTGAGCGGGAACTTTCCAGCGGCAGCCTGCGGGATGTCTTTGTTGGTGAAATCAACATTGCTCGCCTGCGCGGACGTGAGCGGAATCTTGTCGCCAAAGAACTCACCGGTGGAGAAGTCCGCTTTCAAGCCAGGCTTTCCGTCCTCGGTAGTCAACGCCCTGGAGGGAACCGCTTCGCCGTTCTGATCGAGGAATTGGGTGCCACGTTCGAAGGTGATCTGCGCGTCGGGGAACTCCGCCCTGAGACCTTCGAGCACGGAGACGGTGTGTGACGGTGTGCCGTTGTAATTGCCGAGGAGATAGCGCGTCTGTTCCGCCAATGGGCCGATCACCGCTATCTTCAGCCCCGACTTCTTCAGCGGCAGCGTGCCATCGTTCTTCAGAAGCACCATGGATTCGTTCGCCAGGGTTCGTGCCAACTCGCGATGCTCGGCGCTCTCCAATTCCTTGGGATCGATTTTGGAATAGGGGACCATTTCCGGCGGATCGAACATGCCAAGCTTCATGCGGGCGGTGAAGAGGCGAACGAGCGCGGTATCGATCTCACTCTCTTTCAAGATGCCCTGCTTGTAGGCGTCGAAGTAGGGACGGTAATCGTGATCGTCCTTTTGCTTGCCGAAGTCGACGCATTCGTTGTCCATGCCGCGCTGTACCGCGAGCGCGGAGGCTTCCGCCTGAGTCTTGGTGAACTTGTGGTCGCGATAGATGTTGATGATCGCCTCGCAATCGGAGACGACATAGCCCTGGAAGTTCCACTTGCCGCGCAACTGGTCTTGCAGCAGGAATTCGTTCACGCAAGCAGGCTGTCCGTTGATGCTGTTGTAGGCACACATGACGGAGCCGGCCTTGGCTTCGGTGACGGTGGCGCGGAAGGCGGGCAGATAGGTATCGAGCTCGTCGTGCTTGCTGACCTTCACGTCCGCGAAGTGGCGCGTGGTCTCAGGGCCGCTGTGCACCGCGTAATGCTTGGGCGTAGAGATGGCGAGGTAGTACTTGGGGTCGTCGCCTTGCAGGCCCTTCACGTAAGCCACGCCCATGCGCGCGGTCAGGAACGGATCTTCGCCGTAGGTCTCCTGGCCGCGTCCCCAGCGAGGGTCGCGAAAGATGTTGATGTTCGGCGCCCAGAAATCGAGGCCCTGGAAGATATCGCTATGGCCGTCCTTCATGCCTTCTTCGTGCTTGATGCGGCCCTCGATGCCGATAAAGCGGGCCATGCGCTGGACCTTATCGTTGTCGAAGGTGGCTGCCAGCGCCACGGGCTGCGGATATTCGGTGACGCCCGGTTGCGCCACGCCGTGGAGCGCTTCACTCCACCAGTCGTAGTCAGGAACATTCAAACGAGGAACGGCACGCGAATCGTTGGTGAGTTGGCTGACCTTCTCTTCCACGGTCATGCGATGGACGAGGTCTGCCGCTCGCTTTTCCGGCGCCAGGGAAGGGTTTAGATACGCAGGCTGTTCAGCATTCTGCGCCGTGGTCAGAGGGACAAGGAAGGCCAGCAACAGCAGGCAAATAGGGAATGCACGAATTCGCATGGTTCTCTCCGACAGCGAGGGTCTGTGAGGTTGGGGATAGCGATCAATTACTTGAAAAGCCGTGGCGCGAAGTCGTTCAGGTCGCGGCGCCAGGTTTGCCACTCGTGGTCCGTGCCCGGCGATTCGTAGAACACGTGTTGGATCTTTGCCTCGTCGAGAGAGGTATGGAGCCTCACGATTCCTGCTCGCATCCACTCCGGTTCCTTGGTGCCAACGCCAAACCAGAGGAGATGAACTTTCTTCGCGAAGGCCGCCGGGTCGGCGAAGACTCCGTTGTGGGCGGTCTTCACGTCAAACTTGCTGAGGACTCCGGCTGCTCCGCTAAATCCGCCGATGTAGGAGAAGAGATCGAGGTGATTCAGCGTGATCTGAAACGTCTGCATGCCTCCCATGGAAAGGCCGGCCATGGCGCGATGATCGCGGTCCGAGAGCGTGCGATAGGTCGAATCAATAAAGGGAATCAGCGCCTGCGTAACGTCGTCTTCAAATACCACGGCCATGTCCTGCATGGCTTTCATCATCTCGGGAGAGCCGAACCCTTTAGCGAATAGGTCAACCGGCGCTTCGCCCGCGCGGGCGGCGTAGCCATACGCCATCACCACGATCATTGGTTTGCAGTTTCGTGCGGCGAGCAGGTTGTCGAGAATGACGTTCGCGTGTCCCTGCCGCACCCAACCGGTTTCGTCCTCACCGGCCCCGTGCTGGAGGTAGAGCACCGGGTAGCGCGTCTTCGTGTCCTTGTCGTAGTCGGGCGGCAAATAGACAAGGGCATGCCGCCACGAGCCCGTGACCTTCGAGTTGTACCAGACCTCGCGCACTTGACCATGCGGCACATTCTGAATCGAGTAGTAGGTTGACCCGGGCTCCGGCACTTCCACCGCACTCGCAGGCTTGCCGCCGCCAAAGTATGCCTGGGTGTTCGGATCGGAGACTTCGGCCCCATCAACGATCACGGTGTAGTAGTGAAAGCCAGGCACGAGAGCCGGTGTGGTGACGGTCCAGAATCCGTCCGCCTGTTTCACCATGTCGATCTTCGGGCCGCTCCAGAAGTTCACTTTGACCTTCGTCGCATCGGGCGCTTTGATCCGAATCTCCACCCTTCCGGCGGTGTCGACGCGGGGATATTCGGCGGCCCACACGTTCGTTGTGGAGGGCTGAAAACTCCCGCTTTCCTGCGCACTGCACAAACCTGCGAATAGCGCGAACACCAGAGCGACGTATTTCATTCTTGGGGATCTCCTTAATTAAGGTGAAGTAAGCGATTACTCGAAGGCGCTTCGTGCTTCGCCAGCGGACGAATTGATCGGCGATGGAATGGTAATGGATTTCACGGTTTGTCGTACACCGTTCGAGCAGGGAACTCCGGAAATCGTTTACTGATCCCCATTCGTCAGACTCAGGGCCAAAGTCAACTTTGCTATCCGGGCGACACGTTTAGCACTCCCACCCCACCTTTGCTAATCCTTGACATCCCCACTATCAAGTTTCTAAACTGTATTCAGCACACGTGTACCCCTTAGCAGCCTAAATTGCTGCATCTAAAGGGTTAAGAGCCCAATGTCGGAACCTGTCCAAATCGGTAGACGCGAGCGGGAGATCCTTACCGCCATTGTCGAGACCTATATCTCGACCGGTGAACCCGTTGGCTCGCGCACGCTTTCTCGCGGTAGTCGCGAGGGCCTGAGCGCCGCCACCATTCGCAACGTGATGGCCGACCTCTCCGATGCCGGGCTCCTCGATCAGCCACATACTTCTGCCGGACGCGTTCCCACCGCCGCCGCCTATCGCTATTACGTGAAGGGACTCACCGGCGAAGCCAGCCTCGCACCCGCCGAAGAAGGCCTGATCAAAGACACTTTCCACGGCGTCAACGATATGCAGGAGTTCATGGAGCGCACCTCGCACGTGCTCTCGCTCCTTTCGCAAAACGTTGGAGTCGCCGTCGCGGGCATCGGCCCGAAGAATGCCCTCGAACACGTGCACTTCCAGCGTCTCGCGGAATCCAAGGTCCTCTGTGTCGTCGTCAATAAGAACGGCATTGTGCGCGATCGCATCATGCGGCTCGGCAAAGACATTCCGCAGCTCGAACTCGACGCGGCCGCGCGTTTCCTCAACGAGAACTACCGCGGCTGGATCATGGAAGAAATCCGCGTCGATCTTGCGCGCCGCCTCGACCAGGAGCGCAGCGAATACGACCGCCTGATGCACTCGGTCGAAGAGCTCTATAAAAAAGGTGCTCTCGAATCCGAGACTACGCAGGATGTCTACATCGAGGGCACTTCGAACCTGGTGGTTGACGACCACGACCGCGACCGCCTGCGCGAGCTGCTCAAGACGCTTGAAGAAAAGCAGCGTCTCGTAAACCTGCTCTCCGCCTATGTGGACGTGCGCCAGGAGGCCGTCCGCGTGGTTGTGGGTCTTGAAGACACCTTGCCGCATCTAAGTAATTTCGTACTGATCGGAGCGCCCGCTCGCGTCGGCAACGAGGTCATGGGTTCTCTCGCAGTCATCGGGCCTACCCGCATTGATTACGAGCACACCATCTCGGCCGTTTCGTATATCGCGCGCCTCTTCGATCACATCTGGAATGATTCGGAATAAGTAGCTATGAGCAATCAAAAAAACAATGGAGAAACCGAAGAGCAGCTCGACGTTGAACACGAACTGCCTGCCGCGGAGAACGAAACTGCCGCCACTTCGGCCGACGCTGAAATCGAAGCGCTACGCAAAGAGCGTGACCAGTACCTCGATCGCCTGGCGCGGCTCCAGGCCGAGTTCGACAACTTCCGCAAGCGCAATGCCCGCGAGCAGCAGGACTATCGCGACTACGCTGTCGTAGACGCGCTCAAAACTTTCCTGCCGATTCTCGACAGCCTCGACGGGGCCGCGAAGTCCGATGCGCAGGACCTCGACCAGATTCGCTCCGGCATCGAGCTGATCGACCGCCAGTTCCACGACGCGCTCGCCAAGCTCGGCGTGCAGCCCATTCCGGCCGAAGGCCAGCCCTTCGACCCGAACCTGCACATGGCCATCGCCATGGAAGACACCGACGCTGCGCCCGACAACACTGTCATTGGCGAACTCCAGCGCGGTTACAAGATCAAGGACCGCCTCCTGCGCCCGGCAATGGTGCGCGTGGCACGCAGCAAATAACATCGAAGGGTGCTCCATTCTACGGACGCAGTCCGTAGGGTGGGGTAGTTAAAGTTGACGAGGATGGCATCTACGGCTACCAACGCGAAACGCGACTACTACGAGGTTCTCCAGGTCACTCGCACCGCCACTGACCAGGAGATCAAGAGCTCTTATCGTAAGCTCGCTCTCCAGTTTCACCCCGACCGCAATCCCGACAACAAGGACGCGGAAGAGAAGTTCAAGGAGTGCAGCGAAGCCTACGGCGTGCTCTCCGACTCCGAGAAGCGCGCTGCGTACGATCGCTTCGGACACGCGGGCCTCGGCGGCAATGGTGGCTCCGGCGGCTTCGATCCGAACATGGTGGACTTCAGCGAGATCTTCACCGACATGTTCGGTATGGGCGATCTCTTCGGCCGCGGCCGTGGACGCTCACGCGCCCAGCGCGGCGCCGATCTCCGCGAAGACATCACCCTAGAATTCGAGCAAGCGGTCTTCGGCATCGAGACCGAGTCTCGCGTCCGTCGCCACGAAACCTGCGAAACTTGTCACGGTAGCGGCGCCGCTCCCGGCAAAGCTCCCGTCAGCTGCCGCAAGTGCGGTGGCCGCGGACAGGAGCGCTTCCAGCAAGGCTTCTTCAGTGTCTCGCGCACTTGTGGCACCTGCGGCGGTCTCGGCCAGGTCATCACCGATCCCTGTGCCGGCTGTCGCGGACAAGGCGCCGTCGTTCGCGAGCGCACCATCGCCGTCAAGGTCCCCGCCGGCGTCGAAGACGGTACTCGCATCCGCTACAACGGACAAGGCGAAGCCGGAACTCACGGCGGCCCCGCGGGCGATCTCTACATTGTCCTGCACGTGAAAGAGCACAAGTTCTTCGAGCGCGAGGGCAAAGACCTCTTCTGCACCGTCCCCGTCTCGTTCGCGCAAGCCGCGCTCGGTACCGACATCATGATCCCCACCCTCGAGGGCGAGCACAAGCTCCACATCCCCGAAGGCACGCAAACCGGCACGCAAATCAAGCTGCGCGGCAAGGGCGTCCCCGTCCTCAACGGGCACGGCAAAGGCGATATCTTCGTCGAGATCAAAGTCCAAACCCCCAGTAAGCTCAACAAGCGCCAACGCGAACTACTGCAAGAGCTGGAAGCCGGCGCCAGCGTAGAGAACAGCCCAGAAAAATCGCTGATGAGCAAAATGAAAGACATGTTCTCGTAGTTTGAGAGAAGAGCGGGTGCCCCATCCTTATCGTGCGCATTTCGCGCGATAGGGTGGGGATTTTGCTTTTGGGTTTTGCTTCAGTTTTAGTTCTGTCATCCTGAGCGAAGTCGCGCGCAGCGCGACGCAGTCGAAGGACCCCTGTCCTCTCAAGAATCTCAAACTCTGCACAGCCATCTGCTACCCTCTGCATATGACCCGCCGCCGCTGGATCGCCGACGAACACAAGGGCGACACTGCCGCCCTAACCGGCACCAACGCCGCGCATCTAGCACGCGTTCTCCGCGCCCGAGTCGGCCAGCAATTCGACATCTCGCTAGGCACCCACATCCGCCGCGGCACCATCACGTCAATCGCGGAAGACAGAGTCGAGTTCACCCTGGGCGAAGAACTCCCCTCCACCGCGATCACTCCCATCTCTCTCTACCTTGCTGTCTTTAAATTCGACCGCCTCGAATGGGCGATCGAAAAGTGCACCGAACTAGGCGTCGCAAAGATCATTCCGGTGATCGCCCGCCGCACCGAGCCCCATCTCGCCGCATCCGCCGCAAAGCGCGTAGAGCGCTGGCGCCGCATCGCGCTAGAAGCCGCGCAGCAATCCCGCCGCGCAGCTCCTCCCGAAATCACCGAACCCGTGAAGCTCAAGCAGACGCTAGAAGCCGTCGGTCAGCGCATCGTTCTAGCCGAAACCGAACAGCAAAACATGTTGCGCGATGTCTTGGAAGCGAGCGAGCAGAGCAGGGAAGTCTCGTTAGCCATCGGCCCCGAAGGCGGCTGGACCGATGACGAACTCACGCAATTCGATCAATCAGGTTGGCAGCGCGCGTCCCTGGGCCCCACCATCCTCCGAGCCGAAACCGCCTCCATCTCGGCCGTCGCCATCACCCTGTCATCCTGAGCGAAGTCGCGCGCAGCGCGACGCAGTCGAAGGATCCCTATCACCACACAAATGCCCAAAAGTTTTGGGGGACGCTGTCGCGTCCCCCATGGTCATTAAGGCTCGAGAGCCTGCTTACTTCTTTTTCTTAGCGGCCTTCTTCGTAGCCTTCTTTGCAGCCTTTTTCGTTGCCATTGTTTTCTATTCTCCCTTTTGATGTTCTTGCAACCGCCTTGAAGCAATTGCAATTTGTTAGTTGTATATGGTTATTCAAATTTCAAGTCAAGAGAAAAATGATGCAGACTCAATTCTTCCACCCGACACTTTCGTCACTTCACCGCCGATGTTTTTCTCTTCGGGTCTTTTTCGCGCCCCGCATCAAAATTTCAACATCACTCGCACCCGCATGGACACTAGTCGAAACGCATCTCGCAAAATTTCATTGCGAGATCAATGCACGCGCGATAGCAAAACTTTCGACAACAATCCGCTGATCACGTCCTGCATGCCATGCGCAATTATTCCTGGCCGCAATGACTTTCTCCACGCTGCGAGGATGCCCAGCATCAGTCCGAGTATGCCCACTTGCACTGCGAGTAGCCATCCCTGGTACGCATGTCCCGCGCAAAAAAGTATCGCGCTCAGAATCACTCCGAGGGTGGTGCTCTTCGTCCACACCGCGAGTTGCTGTTGCAAATATCCGCGGAACAAAATCTCCTCGCAGATCCCCGCCGTCACCGCGACGCCCATGAACAGCAGTGTTTCGAGCATGCTCTGCGGCCCAATCTTTTGTGCCACCTTCTGTACGCCCTCGATCGACATCGTCTTGAAGCCTTGGCTCACCGCCATCATTACGCCCAGCACAATCGCTCGCACCATGATGTTCGCGAAGAAGAACCCAATCGCGATCAGCACGTCGGTGAGCACGGCCTCCGCATCCTCCCACCTGCCACCGACGATCTCCCGCATCGTGCGCCCGCGCAGCCGCAGCCCCCACCATGCATAAAGCACCAGCAACCACTGCATCACGATCGTTTCGACATACAACGGCCACTTCGCATGACCCGCAACAGACTCGCTGCGTTTCGTCCCGCCCAGCGTCAACCCGGCGAAGATTGCGATGAACAGCAGCGTGTGCCACACCGGCGCAATGCCGCGCGGCTCTGGTGGCGGTGCTTCTACGAGTACCGGTGGTTCAAAGGTTGGCGTCGGTTCCATCACTCCTCTTGGATGCAGCAACTCGCAATGAATCGCGGTCGCGGTGCGCACCATCTTATAATGTCCGGTTGGGGATTCCGCCGCGGGCCGCTCTGTGGGGCCTGCATCCGTCCCGCGGTCCTCCACTGACAATTTCAGTTTTTATCCAGGAGCACTCTTCATGGCGTCGTTTGAAGATGTCGTCATTGTTTCCGCCGTACGCACCCCCATCGCCAAGTTCCAGGGTGCCTTCTCTGACCTAACCGCCACCGACCTCGGCGCCATCGCTGTGCGCGAAGCCGTGAAGCGCGCCGGCATCACCGACCTCAACGCAGTCAACGAATGCATCATGGGTAACGTGCTCCAGGCCGGTCTCGGACAAAATCCCGCGCGCCAGGCCGCGATCAAAGGTGGACTTCCACCGCACGTCGGCGCCATGACCATCAACAAGGTCTGCGGCTCCGGTTTGAAGTCCGTCGCTCTTGCCGCGCAAGCTATCCAGACCGAGAATGCGCAGCTCGTCGTCGCCGGTGGAATGGAATCCATGACCAACGCTCCCTACCTGCTGCCCACCGCGCGCAAAGGCTTCCGCATGGGCAACCAGACCGCGGTCGACTCCATGATCAACGACGGTCTCTGGGATGTGTACAACAACTACCACATGGGCCAGACCGGCGAGAACGTTGCCGACAAATACAAAGTCACCCGCGAGCAGCAGGATGAATACGCCGCCAACTCGCATCGCAAAGCGATTGAAGCGCAAAAGGCCGGCCGCTTCAAAGATGAAATCGTCCCTGTCCAACTTCCATCGAAGAAGAAAGACGCTCCCGCCGAATTCCTCGATCGCGACGAAGGCCCGCGCGAAGACAGCACCGCGATCAGCCTCGCCAAGCTCAAACCCGCATTCAAGAAAGACGGCAGCGTAACTGCCGGCAATGCCTCGACGATCAACGACGGCGCCGCCGCTCTCGTCGTCACCAGCGCCAGCAAAGCCAAAGCGCTCGGCCTCAAGCCGATGGTCCGCATCCTTGCGCAAGCCACCAGCGGTCTCGAACCCGCATGGGTCATGATGGCCCCGGTAGATGCCGTCCGCCAGATCTGGGCCAAGACCGGTTGGTCCGCCAACGATGTCGATCTCTACGAACTCAACGAAGCCTTCTCGGTCCAGTCCGTCGCGCTGGTCCAGGAGCTCGGTCTCGACGCCTCGCGCGTCAACGTCAACGGCGGCGCCGTCGCGTTAGGTCATCCCATCGGCTGCAGCGGCGCGCGCGTGCTCACCACTCTCATCTACGAGATGATCCACCGCAACGCCAAGCGCGGCATCGCATCGCTCTGCCTCGGCGGCGGCAATGCGGTCGCTATGGCCGTCGAACTCGTCTAGAACGTTTCGTAAACAAGGTTGAAGCCCGGCGCACTGCCGGGCTTTTTCTCATTGCCGTCCCACCCCGAGTGCATCCGCCACGCGATTGATGTAGTTGAACCAGCTCGCGATCAACGTAATCTGCAGGATCCCGCGGTCATCGAAGCCCACGGCGCGCAGCCGATCATGATCTTCGCGCGCGCAACGCGTGGCGTCCTTCGTGAGTTTCACCACGTAGTCGAGCATTGCGCGGTCTTGCTCAGAGAGCGGCGCCTTTGTGTAGTCCTGTTGCAACGTTGCTACGAATTCGTCATCCAGAGTCACCCGACGCAGAAACTCTGCGTGCGACTCGATTCAATAGAAGCACCGGTTCGTCACCGAGACCATCGTGGTGATCATCTCGTGCTGCCTGCGCGTGAGCGGCAACTCCGGCGACATCAGTGCCCCGAACGTGCCGAACGCGTGAAACAAAGCATCAGGAATCAGGCTGTGGGATGCGACGATACCGGCAGTGCCATCGTCAGTCGGATGCACCGGCGTCGCATATTCAATGGGATAAAGCGAGCGCTGCGACTCCATGGCGCGCAGCAAATCTTCACTCGCTTCCGAGAGAGGAATAGTCCTGATCCAAGTCATAGTGGGTGTGGAGAATATCGAACTCGTTTCTTCAGCGCACTAATCTGAAAATACTATCTCCACAACTCCCGATCACTTCTCGCGCGCCTTCCGAATCAGGCTCGAAAGCGCCGGAAGCTCGACGGGTTTGTGAACGTGCAGGAACTCTCGTCCCTCGCTCAGGTCCTCATCCGCATAGCCGGTCATGATGATGGTCGCAATCGCGGGATGTTTCGCTTTCACCGCTCGCGCCAGTTCCAGTCCATTCATGCCCGGCATCAGGAAGTCGGTAACCATCACGTCCACGAGCACGCCGTTGTTCAGCAGCACGATCGCATCCTCGGCGGAAGCCGCCGTGTACACTTCGTCGCCGCGCCTCCGCAGCCAGTCGGCGACGCCTTCGCGCACTCCTGCCTCGTCATCTACCACCAGGACCTTCGTCGACAACCGTTCTTGCGAAGCCTGCGCGCTCGCGGCGCCTTCACCCACTCCGGCCACAACATTCAGCAGGATCTCGAATGTCGTTCCGTGGGTTGGCTCGCTGGTTACGGAAATCTCACCGTCGTGCTGCTGCACAATCCCGTACACGCTTGCGAGCCCCAGTCCCGATCCCTTGCCCTTTTGCTTCGTCGTATAAAAGGGATCGAAAATATGCGGCAAAACTTCCTTCGGTATTCCCACCCCCGTATCGGATATCGTAATCCGCAATCGCTTCGCGGTCTCGTCTGCGATCACGAGATCGGTCTTGAGCGTGACCTTGCCGCCGTCGGGCATGGCATCGCGCGTGTTCAGCATCATGTTGAGTAAAATCTGTTCCGCCTCTGCACGGCTCAATCCGCAAAACAGTGCTTCCGGATGGAGTTGCAACTCGAACTGGATTTGCGGCCCCAGCACGCGTCGCCAGTTCTCCACCGACTCCAGAATCACCGCATTGATGTCCGTCGCTGCTTCGGTGCGCGCGTGGCCCCGTCCAAATGCCAACAGTTGTGCCGTCAGTTTCGCGGCCCGGTCGACTGCCCCCTGGATTTGCGTCACGTGCTTCTCGGCGCTGGCGTCGCCAGCGAACCGTTCTTTCAACAAGTCCGAATACGCCTGCACGATCATCAGTACGTTATTGAAATCGTGCGCCACACCCGCTGCCAGTCTTCCCAGCGCTTCCAGCCGGTTCGCCTGTTCGGTGCGATTTTCCAGCGCCCGCCGCTGCGACAGGTCTTCGCACACGACCTCGACAATCTGCTCGCCCTTCTCCGTCACCAACTGCCGGGTGACGGCGCGCATCGTGATCGGCGGCCCAGTCTTCTTCTTCCACTCCAATTCAAGATCGGCGACGGTGTTGCCCTTCAAGGAGTCGTACGCTCTTTTCCGCGCTGCCGGATCCACATACAGTTCGTCGCGAATGCGAAGGGCGAGCACCTCTTCCTTGCTGTCATAACCCAACAGCCGGACCATCGCGTCATTCACGAACAGTAGCCGCTCCGCGCTTCGTGAAGATCGGTAAATGCCCAAGGGAGCGTTCTCGATCAGGTTGCGATAATCCTCTTCCGAACGCGCCAGCAACCGCCGCGTGCGGTCGTGTTCCATCGCGACCCGAGCCGTGTGGTTCGCAAATTCGGTCAACTCCAACTCGGCTTTGTCCGGCGATCGTGGCGTCCGGAAATACAGCGCGAACGTTCCCATCACTGTCGCGTCCCTGCTGATCACCGGGGTGGACCAGCACGCCGCCAATCCGTGACGTCGCGCAAGGTCTCGATAATTCGTCCACAGCGGGTCGGAAGCAATATCGCTCACCACAACCGTCTCCTTCCGGAATGCGGCTGTGCCACAAGACCCTTGCTCAGGGCCAATCGGTAAGTTCTCCACCGCTGCGCTGTACTCTGCCGGCAAGCTCGGCGCGGCAAGGGTGCGCAAGTGCTTCTGGTCCTCAGTCACTTGCAGCACCGAGCACAGCATCTCTCGGCTCAATTGCTCGATCCCCGAAGCCAGGCACTTCATCGACTTCCGGATGTCGGCTCCCGATGCCACCAGTTCCAGCACCTCGGATTGAATCCGATAGAGCTCCTGGGAATGCAGGATCGCTTCGTGCAGAATCGCGGTCTGTTTTTCGTGGCGCTTCAGAAGAAAGAAGATCAGCAGGGCACTGAGGCAAACATAGAGAGCACCCTTACCCAACTCGAACAGGTACTGGTAGCGCGGAGATGTCACCAGGACGCTATTCAACATCCCCGTTACAAAAATCCAAGCCAGTCCCGCAAGGGCATACAGTAAAGTCACCTGGACTGAAATCCCGGTTCCCGTCCTGCGGCTGGCTCCCATATGCAGCCTGCCATCATAGCGCCATCATTCCCCAAGCACACAAAAAATCGGAATACGATGGATACAGCCGCGCCCCCGGCACTTCTCTCTCCTGGCATCCTCGAGGAGCGAAGCGACGAAGGATCTGCCGTTCCGCCAAGCGTGAGCCCCACCACTCCCAACCCCGGCACCACCCTCTGTTGTCATTCAGAGGAGCGCAGCGATGAAGAATCTGCTGTTCTGCCATAAGAGAGACCACTCGAAAGTAACCTCCGCCCTTCATCTCTTTCTTTGCCCGCACGCCACATCCTTATAGAATTCCGTCATCGCAGTGGGGGTTTGAGCTTCGTCCCGGAGCATGGATGTTTAACGCCGAAACAGAACAGCAGAGTAAGAATTCAAAGACCGTCCCGATCTTTGTCGGCGTCACCGCGCTCGTCGTGGCTCTGCTGGTCATCATTTCGGCGCAACGAACTTCGCCCGCCATCTTCCACGAAGCCGATAGTTTTCACGATTCCTATAATCCCGAGGATTGGCGGTCCCTCGTGCACGCGGGCATCTCGCAGAAATGTGCGTTCACGGGAATGTCGAAGTCCGATGTAATTGCCGCGCTAGGCGCGCCGGGTACCGTGGACACCGTCTCCGACGGCTCCGAAACCTGGACCTACATGATCCCCGACATGAATACCTGCGCCAGCTACGGCACCAGCGCCGCCGATTGCCTCCAGCGTCCACTCAAACAGGAGTTGATCCGCATCACCCCAGCCGGCCACATGCTAAAAGGCACCATCGGCGTAGGCTGCCAGGCGCAAATGTTCGCCTCGCTGCACTAATTTCTTCTGTTTTGCTTTTTCGCGGAAGACAGAGCCACCCCCATCACTCCCACTACTCTCTCTTGTCATTCAGAGGAGCGCAGCGACGAAGAATCTGCGGTTGCTGCCCGGCGTGAGCCCCACAAATCCCATCCCCCGAACCGCCCTCTCCTGTCATTGCGAAGAGCGCGCAGAGCAACGTGGCAATCTGCTGTTTACCACTTCCTAACCAAAATCCGTCCACTCGCCATATACCACCTTTGCGGCAAAAACGCCGACCCGCAAGAAATCCGCGGTTCAGCCGCGTTTTCTCCGCGATTCGGGGGAAAAAATCACGGTGCAAAACCGTCACTTTTTCGTCCGCCTAAAAACCCGCCCTTTGCAAATCCCTGCTAAATAAGCACTTAAAAAAAATTGTTTACCAACTTCTAACTTCGGGTTTTGCCGTAAGTTTTCCTGTTTTCTTCCCTCTCGTCTGGAAAACGAACAGCCCGCCGAAGCGGGCTGTTCGTTAGACGAAGTAGAGAACTAGTCGGCTGATTGTGCGTGGTCGTCGTCTGCGTCGAGCAGATCTTCCGGCTCGGTCGCATCTGCAATCATCTGCTCAATGCGCAGGTGCAACTGACGTGCCGCCTCGTACAACTCCTTCACACCTTCGCTGCCGAGATGCAAAGTTGCGGCGTCAATGTCCATCACCAGCTCGCGCATGAAGCTCGCAGTCAAACGGATCCTGCTCGTTTCAATCGCCGCGAGAACCGGGAATGGATCGCGGTCCTGCTCCTGCAAATCGACCCACTGCTCAATTGCTGCAGTGGTGGAACGCGCATGATCGACGGCGCTGCGGAACTCGGAGAGCAGCCGTGGATCGACGTTTTCCTCGTTTTCCGATACGCAGGCTTCGAGGTCACGAAGCTGCGACGCCGCTGAGGCGATCGCGGTCGCGAACTCATTGCTCACCGGATGCACGATGCGATCTTCCGGCTCTTTGCCACCCGCAAGTTTCACGAGCAGATCATCGAGCTTCTTCTGATCGGTCGGATCGACGTCAATGAACTGCAAGCCCATGCCCATCGAAGGATGCGAGACGCGGACTTCCGCGCCGGCGCGTACCTCAATGCCTTCTACGTTCAGCATGAGTTCGCACTTCGCATTGCGCGGCAGCGTGGTCAGCGTTTCGAGATAGCATCCGCTGCGGCTGATGTCGGTCATCGAGCCCCACACCACGGTCTTCATTCCGGGCTGGCGAATTTCACCACCACCGCGGCACGCGTAGCGTGGCATGCGGCGCCGGCCCTCGCGGGTGGCGTCGTTCACGAAGTTGTCTTTGTGCGATGGCGAGGCAGCCATGACGGCGGCGACTCCGCCGCCGGCGCCCACCGCGTGGGTTGAGGCCGAAGCCGCTTCGGGATCCCAGGTATCGGCCTGATTGCTCGGCTCGACGGTCCCCCAGATGTACTTGTTGGCCTCGACGCAATGCACGCCGATCTGGCCTTCGTTACGCGATCCCGGCCGAGCGACCCAGATAACGCGGAAGCGAGCTTTGTCGCTGCCGTGCTGGACGCCGATGATGTCCCCATGCTGAATCTGTGCCGTGACACCCTGAATGCGGGCGCCCATTCGGGTGATGTCAACGGACGAGGCATTTTGCGTAAACGGTTTCCCATTTACGTCCATGCCCCATAAACGCACGGGCAAGCTGATGATGATTCGTTCTTCCCGCCTGCGAGCCATGATTTTTTCCAAGCTCGGGGTATGAACCCCGACGTGAAGGAGATTTGGGGGAAATGTTGACTCAGATGCTAGTCGCATAATTCCACACTAGGCAAGAGCTTTTTCCACTTTTCGGACGAGCGACTGTAGAGCGTGGCGCGGTGCCGCCCATCCATGTCCTTGGCAATTCGATGGAGTATACAGGAACTCTGTTCGTTCGCAGCATACCTTTTTCCACCTAAGTTCCGCCGTAATTCACGCTGGGATTGAGGTTCCGTCACCTCCTATCGTGAGGCGAGTCACAAGTTTTTCGCGCAATTCCTGATAGCTATAAGGTTCTAGGGGCCTTATGCTTTTTCGCACCAAGAGCGCCGCGGTGTACGGTATCGACGCGCACATCATCGATGTTGAGGTGGATGTAGCCGCGCAACTCTCAGAAAAACCACTGTTTACTACCGTCGGGCTGCCCGATGCCGCAGTGCGCGAAAGCCGCGAACGGGTGCGCGCCGCTCTAAGGAATGCGGGTTACGACGTTCCTAATACCACCATCACCGTGAACCTGGCGCCCGCCGATATAAAGAAAGAAGGCTCTGGCTTCGATCTCCCGATGGCTGCCGGAATCTTGGGCGCCTACGGTGGCCTGAATAAGCAGACGCTGGACGATGTGGTGATGGTCGGCGAACTGTCGCTCGATGGCTCGATTCGCGGCGTACGGGGGACGTTATCCACCGCAGTCGCCGCCCGGGCAGCGAAGATCAAGCGGCTTTTCGTTCCGGTGGAGAATGCGCGGGAAGCCGCTGTGGTGGACGGGATCGAGATCTACCCGGTCAAGACGCTGATGGACGTAGTGCACCTGATCAACACCGGCAATGGCATTGAACCGGTGAAGGTTGATTCGCAGGCCGTCCTGAATGAAGCGCAACACTTCAACGTGGATTTCAAAGACGTGCGCGGGCAACAGACCGCGAAGCGCGCGCTGGAAGTCGCGTGCGCAGGCGGGCACAACATCCTGATGATCGGACCTCCGGGCAGCGGCAAGACCATGCTCGCGAAACGCATTCCGACCATCATGCCCCCGCTGACATTTGAAGAAGCGCTAGAGACCACCAAGATCCACAGCGTTGCGGGCGTTCTCGATTCCCGTGCCGGCTTAGTGGGCGTGCGCCCGTTTCGCTCTCCGCACCACTCGGTTTCCGACGCGGGATTGATTGGTGGTGGCGCGGTGCCGCGTCCCGGCGAAGTCTCGCTCGCGCACCATGGCGTGTTGTTCCTCGACGAACTGCCGGAGTTCCCGCGCAATGTGCTGGAGGTGATGCGGCAGCCGCTGGAAGACGGGACGGTGACGATTTCTCGCGCGGCGATGTCGCTGACGTTTCCAGCGCGCTTTATGCTGGCCGCCGCGATGAACCCGTGCCCGTGCGGGTATTTCAACGACCGCACTCGCGAGTGCAAATGCAGCCAGCCGATGATCCAACGGTACGTGGCGAAGATCTCCGGTCCGTTGCTCGATCGCATTGATATCCACATTGATGTGCCGGCAGTAAATTACAAGGAACTCCGCTCCGGCCAGGCACCCGAAGGATCGACGCAGATCCGCGAGCGAGTGCTGCATGCGCGTGAGATCCAGTTGAACCGTTTCGCCAAAGAACGGATTTACGCCAACGCGCAAATGAGTTCGCGCCAAATCCGCACCTACTGCGAGTTGTCGAGCGAGGGCGAACACATGCTGGAGCGTGCAATGTCGCAACGGGGCCTGAGCGCCCGCGCCCACGACCGCATTCTCAAAGTCGCGCGCACCATCGCCGATCTCGATGCGGCAGCGCAGATCGAGTCGCGGCACATCGCGGAGGCGATTCAGTATCGGGCGTTGGACCGTACGTTCTGGGCTTAGCACAGTGGGCTGAACTCAGGGCCGACGCGAGTACAATTCGGCTGTGGCGAAGACGAAGAAAGCAAAGAGTCAGACCAAGAAGAGTTCCTACACAATTGCGGAAGCACAGTCCGCGATTTCCCGCCTTGTAAAACTGGCAGCAGACGGAAGAGAAGTGATCCTCACTGACAATGGCGTGCCGATCGCCAAGATCATTCGCTATGAAGTGCCGCATCGCAAAGCCGGCTCCATGAAGGGTCGACTGACCTGGACTGACGACGTTTTCGACCCCCTGAATGACCAGGAGATGAAAGATCTCGGCTTCGAGTAATCCTTCCCATCACTGATTTTCAGCCACAATTCCTGAACTCTGGAACTCCGGGGCGCGCTACAGTGTCTTTGACTCTATGCGACGTCTCGTGTGGCTGCTGGCTGTACTCTTTGCGCTTCCGTGTGCAGCGCAATCGTATCCGGATGTGGATGCGATGCTTGAACTGGTATTCACCAAAGACCCAGCGGCCGTACTGCGCCATCTTCCCATCGAACTCGTGAGCGCAGTCGAGAAGCTCCCGCCGAACGAACAGCTTGCGTTTGAGCGTGGACTGATGGTCAGCGAAAAGTTGAAGAACGAGAATGTGGTTTTCACTCGTTCTGAGGTTCCACCCGCTCTCCTCGAAATTCGCAAGGAAGGCGAGAACCCGGACGAAGTCGCGACCATCTTACTCGACAAGCGCATCTGCGACGGCTATGAATCCCTGCTCCGGTTGCGGCTCAAGTCACCCTTGCCGCGCGATTTGACTGACGATGCCGCGCTCCTCGTGTGGATGCGATTGGAGGATGGAGAATGGCGGATCCTCGAGATCCAGCCCTCCGAAGGGCACGACCGGCTGAATTTTGAAGACGGGTCGATGATGGAAAAATTTCGCGCCCACAATGCGTCGGAAAACGAATCTTCGGCCGTGGCTGCGATGCGGACTTACAACACCGCCCTCGTGACCTACAGCAGCGCCTACCCGAGCATCGGTTTCGCTTCGCGACTGGAAGCGCTCGGAGGCAGTGACCAGGAGAACGCGAACGCAGACCATGCGGCGCTAATCGAGCCCAGCCTGTCGACGGAGCCGTTTGAAAAGTCAGGCTATCGATTCACTTATCGGTCGGTGTTCCAGGGAGGCAAGAGCTCTACTTACACGCTGATTGCTCGTCCTATCGCTTATGCGGCGGATACAAAGCGCAGTTTCTTTACCGACGAGTCAGGCGTGATACGCTGGACTGAGGAAGATCGCGAGCCAACGGCCTCGGATCCTCCGCTCCAGTAGCTTCATTTCGAGCTAGAGATCACCGCGACGCACCCCCATGCGTCGTTTTGCAACCCATACAAATCTTTAGGGAACTTTATCTTTACCAACCCTAAAGTGCCGATTAGTATGACCACGCTCTTCTAGAGGAGACACCCCTCATGCACGCTGTACTTCCGCGGTTGGCCGCCGTCGTGCGCCAAGCTTTTCGTTCTTCTGCTATTTTCCAGACAATCCCGGTGCTTCTGCTGGCAAGTGTGACGGCGACGGCGCAGTCCGCCTCTTCTAACGTGCTCTTTTCCAATCCCAATCCATCTCGTTACGGGCAATCCGTTACGTTCACGGACCAGGTGTTTTCAACTGGATTAGCGCCGACCGGCACGGTCACGTTCAACGACGGCGGATCGACGCTCGGAGCCGGAGCGGTCGCGACGATCACTACGGCCGACAATTCGCTGGGCTTTTCGGAGACTCCTGCGAGTTGGTTTAAGACCGCCGGTGTAACTCTGACTGCAAACGCTGGGGGTGCTCCGAACGGAACGAACACTGCAACCCAGGTTGTTTATAACGGCGCAGGAGCGGCGGGCAGTTATCGCGTCTATGTGAACTCTTCGCCGAACACGCCGACGGTGTCCGGCCAGACCTACACGGCATCGGTGTGGGTGAAGGCGGCGGCGCCGATCGCGCTGCGAGTGTCAGCCAACGTGGGAACGCCTGCTGCCTGCAATGTGACGACAACGTGGACACGCTGTGCCGTGACAGCAACCGGCAACGGGACTTCGCTGAAGCAATTCCTGATCTATTCGGCGGCCAGCAGTAACGCAACGTTTTCGATATTCGTGTGGGGCGCGCAGTACGAAACGGGAACCGTTACCGGGCCGTACGTCTCGACTTCAGGAACAGGCGTGACCAACGGGACGGCTTATGTGGCAGCCCTGACGACCTCAGTACTAACTGCGGGAGCGCATTCGATCACCGCCGCCTACAGTGGAGATTCCAATTTCAATCCGTCCACATCGCAAATCCTATTGCACACCGTCAATTCAGGGAATTCGTTTCATGGCTTGTACGCGAGCGTGAATCCGACTGCTTATGGTCAATCCGTGACGTTCACGGACCAGGTGTTTTCGAATGGAGCGGAGCCCACGGGCACGATTACGTTCAACGATGGCGACTCAAGCATCGGAGGCGGAGCGGTAACAATCACAAGCGGCAACAACTCACTGGGTTACTCTGAGTCATCCGCGAGTTGGTTCAAGACCGCCGGCGTGACCCTGACTGCCAACGCTGGAGCGGCCCCGAACGGAACGAATACTGCAACCCAAGTTGCGTACAACGGCGCGGGAACCGCAGGGAGCTATCGCGTCTATGCGAACTCCTCGCCGAACACGCCGACGGTATCCGGGCAAATCTACACGGCATCGGTGTGGGTTAAGGCAACGACACCGATTGCGCTACGAGTGTTCGCCAACGTCGGCGCCGCCGCCCCATGCAATGTGACGACAACATGGACACGCTGCGCCGTGACGGCAACGGGCAACGGTACCGCGTTGAAACAGTTCCTGCTCTATTCCGCGGCAAGCAGCAACACCGCGTTCTCGATCCTGATGTGGGGCGCGCAGTACGAAACAGGCAATGTCGCGGGCCCCTACGTTGTGACGACCGGAACTGGCGTGACAAACGCAATTGCGTACACGGCAACGCTTACAACCCCAGTGTTGACGGCAGGCACGCATCCGATCACCGGCGCTTATGATGGGGATTCCAACTATAGTCCGTCGAATTCACCGACGATTTCTCAAGTTGTCGGCAAAGTGACGCCTACGGTGGCGCTCACTTGCTCTCCGAATCCGTCAGGAAATGGGCAATCGGTGACTTGCACGGCGACGCTTCCGAATAACGCCGTGTCCGCCAACAGTGCAACGATTCAATTCAAGGACAACGGCAGCAACCTTGGTTCTCCCATAGCGCCGCCTGACCTTAGCGCGACCTACACGACGAGCAATTTTTCCGTCGGCACGCACTCGATCGTGGCTGCGTATAGCGGCAATCTGAACTACAACGCCGCGAACTCGGCGACGGTGAGCCAGGTTGTTTCGTCGCAGGCGGCACCGAGTATCACCAGCTTGTCGGTGACATCCGGCGTGGTTGGGACCCTGGTGACGATCAACGGAAACAACTTCGGATCAACGCCTACGGTGACGTTCTTTAACGGCGTGACGGCTGCGGTCACTTCCTCGAGTGGAACGCAAATTCATACGTCAGTGCCAAACGGCGCAACGTCGGGGAACGTGGTTGTAACGACCACGTCCAATCTCATCAGCAATGGCAGGAACTTCACGGTGCTGCCGACACCGACGGTGAGCGGCGCGACGCCAATGTATGGCGTGGCAGGAGTGCCGGTTGTGATCTCCGGAACGAACTTTGGAAACACCCAGGGTGGGAGCCAGATTTCGTTCAATGGAACTCCGGCAACGGCGTCTAGTTGGGGTCCAAACCGGATCGTAGTCCCAGTGCCTGCGGGAGCGCCGGCCGGCTCCGGCCCGCTGACTCTGCGGGTGAGTGGGGTCAACTTCAACCTTGGCACCTTCAAGGTGCAGACTATTTCGAGCCTGGCTGTTTCTCCAACGTCTTTGACCTTGCCGCAAAACAGCGTGCAGCGGTTCGTGGCGCTCGCGACGTATAGCGATGCCACAACCCAGAACATCACGCCTGCTGCGACATGGACTTCTTCCAATACATCCGTGTTGACGGTCGATTCGACCGGACTCTACACGGCCGTCGGCCAGGGTCAATCGATGATCCAGGCGACTTATGGAGCGACGAGCAGTAATTTCGTCACCGTCAATGTCGGTGCTCCGAGCTTCGTGCCGGTAGGTTCACTCCACGACGCGCGACAGAACCACGCTGCCACACTGCTGCAAGACGGCACTGTGCTGGTTACGGGTGGGCAAGGCAGTTCGAACGGCAGCGGATTCCCGCTTCTCCGTTCGGCCGAGCTTTACGATCCAGTGGCTACGTCGTTCACGCTGACCGGTGTAATGAATCAAACGCGCGAGTTCCACACGGCAACGTTATTGTCCAACGGCAAGGTTTTGATTGCGGGTGGGCAAACGCAGGGCACGGGACTGTACATGTTGACCGCGACGGCGGAGTTGTACGATCCGTCCACTTCGACGTTCACACCGACCGGCAAGTTGAACCACCCGCGCGCTTTCCATACCGCAACGCTATTGAGCAATGGACAGGTACTCATCGCGGGCGGAGAGGATGAGAACGGTCCATCAACGAGTGCGGAGTTGTACGATCCCGCGTCTGGAAGCTTCACACCGACCAACGGGAACATGACGAATCCGGGAGGTGGGGCAGCGGTTGCTCTGAACGATGGCACAGTGCTCTTTATCGAAGACGCGAGTGCAACAGGCGTAAATCTCGAAGTATTCGATCCGGCAACTGGCATGTTCACGGCAACGATCGCTAACGGCTTCGCTGGCGATACCGCCGTGCTGCTCTCGTCCGGCAACGTTCTCAACTATGGCCTCTCCATTTATGACGGAGAGAGCGATGTGGATATTCCATCGGCCCAGGTTTGCAACGCAGGCACGAAAGTCTTCTCGGCGGTCGGTGACCTGTCGGTGGCACGCACTTCTTCGCCGGGAACACGGTTGAGCAACGGGAAGGTGGTCGTCATCGGTGGGTTTAGCCAACAAGCGGGAGCGATCGGAGACGCCGAGGTCTACGATCCGACTTCGCAAACGTTTCTTGGGGCGGGCAGCCTCAATACGCCGCGCTGGTTACACACGGCCACGCTGCTGAATGACGGAACGGTGCTTATCACCGGCGGTGCGGAGGATGCGGGGCCGCTGTCGAGCGCCGAGGTCTATCAAGCGGCGCCGTAATGGATTTCGCGAGTGGGGACGAGGTGGAGATAAGGGTTTTTGCTGGGCAACGACTCGTCCCCAACTCGTCCCATTACTTTGGTACCTGAGAATACGGGTGATATACCCTTAAAGTGGGACTAACCCTAACTCCTACAAATACTTACACGTAAGTGATTGATTCCGGGGAGGGTATGATTTTACCCTTGACGTGGGTCACAAAGCCCTTTAAGGTACGGCTTTCTGGCGTAGATTTCATAGCGACCTACCCCTTACCTGATCTAGGCCTTAGAACCTACAGGATCCACCGAAAAGTGGAAGTGGTAACAGCAGTCTTATACGGTTATGCCGGAAACGCCTGATATTTGTGACAACAAGTGTCAGGCAGGAGCCGGAGGAGAAAAAACGAAACGTCGGCAGTAGTTTTGCATCTAAAGAACTGCCGGATTCCGTTCTCCGCGGTAGAGCGCCCCAGTCGTACAAGCTGAATTAGGCAGCCTGGACAGATAGGAAATAAGCGCTGCCATTCATGCTCGGCTCCCGTCAAATACATACGTTAGGAGACATACATTTCATGCGTTCAAACTTAGTTTTTGAAGCTGTACACACTTTGCGCAACCGTTATATGCTGTGCCAGTTGGCCTCCAAGGCAACGCGCCGCTTCCACCGTCCTGCGACCCGCATTCAGGACACGACCAACGAAATTTTCAGCAAGATTGCCAGCTCCGACCGGAACTCGGTTGTACTGGAACCCAAGAACGCGATTGAGGGACAGAGGCGCGCTGCATAAGCGCGCCCCGCTCGCGCCCCCAGCGCGAAGCGTGTAGTACCCATCCCGCCTTTTCAATATTCCCCGTAGGTGAACATGACCATCGCAGAACTGAAAGAAAAGAACATCACCGAGCTTACCCGCATAGCTCGTTCGCTCGACCTTCCCGGCGCCAGCGGCCTCCGCAAGCAGGACCTTATCTTCAAGATCCTCCAGGCGCAGAGCGAAAAAGAGGGCCACATCTTCGCAGAAGGTGTCCTCGAAATCCTGCCCGACGGCTACGGTTTCCTCCGCTCCCCGGATTACAACTACCTCCCCGGTCCAGACGACATCTACGTCTCGCCTTCACAGATTCGCAAATTCGACCTCAAGACCGGCGACACCATCAGCGGACAAGTCCGCCCGCCGCATGAAGGCGAAAAGTACTTTGCGCTCGTCAAGATTGAAGCCGTTAACTTCGAATCGCCCGACGAAGCTCGCAACAAGATTCTCTTCGACAACCTGACTCCGCTTTATCCGCAGGAGCGGATCAAACTGGAGACCGTGCGCGACAATATCTCCGCGCGCGTGATGGACCTGCTCACGCCGGTGGGTAAAGGCCAGCGCGGCCTGATCGTCGCGCCGCCCCGCACCGGTAAGACGATGCTGTTGCAGAACCTGGCGAACTCGATCACCACGAACCATCCCGAGATCGTGCTCATCGTTCTGCTGATCGACGAGCGTCCGGAAGAAGTTACCGACATGCAGCGCTCGGTGAAGGGCGAGGTCATCTCCTCGACGTTTGACGAGCCCGCTGCCCGCCACGTGCAGGTTGCGGAAATGGTCATCGAGAAGGCGAAGCGGCTGGTCGAGCACAAGCGCGACGTCGTCATCCTACTCGATTCGATCACGCGACTGGCGCGTGCTTACAACACCATCGTTCCGCCCTCGGGCAAAGTGCTCTCCGGCGGTGTGGATTCCAACGCGTTGCAGCGTCCGAAGCGTTTCTTCGGCGCAGCCCGCAACATCGAAGAAGGCGGCTCGTTGACGATCATTGCCACGGCATTGATCGAAACCGGATCGCGCATGGACGACGTGATCTTCGAAGAGTTCAAGGGCACCGGCAACATGGAAATCATTCTCGACCGGAAACTGGCGGACAAGCGCACGTTCCCGGCGATCGATATCCAGCGCTCCGGCACCCGTAAGGAAGAGCTGCTGCTCGCGAAGGAAGACCTGCAACGGATTTGGATTCTTCGCCGCGTGCTGAACCCGCTCTCACCTGTGGAAGCGATGGAATTGCTCATCGACAAGCTGGGCAAGAGCCGGAACAATGGCGAGTTCCTGAGCAACATGAACTCCTAGGCCACAGGAGTTCGGTGGAAAGTTCTCCCTGAGGTTGCAAGAAGGAAGGCCGCTCGAAGGAGCGGCCTTTTTGTTGCGCTACTAGTCCTAACTTCGATCCGCAGCGATCAGTTTTTTAAACGAGCGGGTTACGACTACCGCCAGGCACACTATGATTGCAATCGCGACGACTTCAAAAGCGATCCACTGCCACAGCGGCCCATTCCTGAAGTGAACGTAGTAAGTGCCTACGTAGATCGCTTGAATGCCGATCCAGAATATGGCCAGTCCGACGATTGTTGAGAGCACGATGGTTGCAGTTGCCCGGAGCGTCGGCTTCTTGCTCCTCCACGCTAACAGGTAAGCGAGGACAAAAATTGCTGGAATTCCGATCAGCAAAACTGGCGCCCATCGGTCGTCCACGCTTAACCCATCCTCTCTCTGACCGCGCGCACGATCTCTGGGTGCGTCACGTCTTTGGAACGACGCGCATCCACTTTGTACACGCGCTGCGGTTCGCGGTCGGCGATGGCGTTGTAGGCGTCGCGGACGCGCTGGAAGAACTCGATCTTCTCGCGCTCGAAGCGGTTTTCATCCACGCCGTCGGTGGCATTGGCCCGGTTGCGGCGGCGGGCGCGAGCTACGCTGGCCTCGGGGTCGGAGTCCATGAGGATGGTCATCTCCGGCCAGAGGTCGCCGCAGACGATCTTGTGCATGTCGAGGATCAGTTGGCTGCCCATCTGGCGGCCGCCGCCCTGGTAAGCCTCGGATGAATCAGTGAAGCGATCGCAAAGCACCCAGCGGCCGGCTTCGAGCGACGGCTGAACGATCTCGGCGATATGCTGAGCGCGGGCGGCGAACATCAGTGCCAGCTCGGCCATTGGGTGGAGGAAGCGCGTCTTCGAGTCGAGAATGACGCTGCGGATTTTCTCGCCGGTAGGGGTGCCCCCCGGCTCGCGCGTGGTAACGACGTCAATGCCATCGCGCCGCAAGACTTCAGCGAGCATCTCCATTTGGGTGCTCTTGCCGCAGCCGTCGAGGCCTTCAAAGGTCAGAAATTTTCCGCGTGCACTCACCATGCAATTTAACCACAGAGGACGCGGTGGTCTCAGTGGCAGGAGTGACGGCTCGAATAAATACTCGCCGGTCTATGTCGGTGAGCGTTCCTGCTACACTCGCGTTCCATGCTTTGCGAACACCTGCATCCGCTGGAAGAAGCCATTGCTGCTGTTGGCATCCGCGAGACATTTCGCGGAGCGGCGTGGTCGAAGAACTGCCGCGAGTGGGTGTACTTCGATTGCTATCTCGAGCTAGCGGCGATTCGCGCCCTCTTCAAATTCGCGCCCTGCGTAATCGACGAGAGCCATCGCGGTACGCACGATGGCTCAGAACGCGGGTTGGTGTGCAATGAGCACTGGGACGCGGTAATGGGCGTGTACGAACCGCAGGCGGGGACCGCGGTCTATCCTACCGCCGCTACGCGGTAGGAAAAGCCGAAGGCGCAATGGTCGGCGTGATCTCCGGTGAAGGCTGTGCGGGCGCTTCATCTTCTTGCAGCGGATATTTCCTTTCGCGATAGACCACCGCAACCGACACCGCGATCAATGTTTCCGAAAGAAGCACGAGCACGCTGCCTTCTGGACCGGCATTGCCGCCGCTGAGGAGCGTTGGGCCGTGGAACGACGGCGACAAGAGCGCGCCGATCGGTTTCATACCGCTGTCGGGCGTGCCGAAGAAGTAGGTCTGCGCCCAGTCCCACGCGGCGTGGTTGCCGACGGCGAACCACATGGTTCCGGTACGCCACAAGGTGAAGCACATCACCATGCCGTCCACAAAGACCATGAAGATGCCGAAGGGGTTCTCGCCTTTGTTGCCGACGTGCAGCCCGGCGAAGAGCAAAGAGAGCAACAAGGCTGACGGCCAGAAACCCATGCCATTGGTGAGCACACGCTGCGGGTAGCCGCGCAGGAAGCCTTCTTCAAAAAGACCGACGCAGAGGAAGAACGCGCCCCAGAACAGGCCGAATTTCAGGGCAGTGGCTCCATGCAGTACAACCGGCCCGAAATCGAACCAGCCGCCGAGATGCATGATTTCGAGCTGGACCGCGAGCGCACCGAAACCCACGATCGCTCCGTACCAGAACTCGATGTTGAACGCACGCGAGAGCGGGAGACCGAAGTAGCCCCACTTCTTCTTGTCGATGAGTTTAGCCATGATGCCGGTTGCGAGCAGCACACACGCGGCCTGGATGACTTCAAACGCAAACATGACTTTTAGGTTGCGATCGTTGGGGGTGTACCTGGGAATGAACAAGCGCACCACCATAGCCATGCCGAAGATAAGGGCACAGAAGATGAGAAAGAAAATCAGCCACTTCCAGCCCGCGCGCAGGCCGTTCGGGCCGATGAAGGCGTTCGTGCGCGGAGGAGGTGGAGGTGCGAGCACAGGATCGAGCGTTGGCGACTGTGGTGAGATTTCGATCGGTTGGTCGGGAGGAAATTGGGGATCCATGGCCTATTTCTTCATTGCCTTTTCGACTTCTTCGACGGTGTGCGGGAGCGCGGCGGTGTAGTCCACGAGTTTGCCGTTGGCGTCAACGTACACAATATCTTCGATGCGTACGCCGAGCTTCTCTTCGGGGATATAAACACCCGGTTCGATGGTGAAGACCATGCCTGGCTGCAACGGCGTGGCGTAGGAACCGGGGTCGTGGACCTCAAGCCCAACGTAGTGGCCGAGGCCGTGGATGAAGTACTTGCCTAACGGCTCGCCGTGCAGGTCTTTGCCGTGGGTATTGATGTAGTCGTAGGCGACTTTGTAGAGCGAGTCGTCAGTCTTGCCGAGCAGCACAGACTTGCCTGAGACGAATGCTTCGATGGCCGCGCGCTGTGCGCCAAGGACGATTTCATAGATCTCGCGCTGGCGGGCCGTGAAATGGCCGTTGACCGGAGCCGTACGGGTGATGTCGGAGGCGTACATGCTGTATTCGCCAGCTACGTCCATGACGACGAGGTCGCCATCTTTCAGCGTGCCGGAATCTTCGGAGTAGTGCAGCACGGTGCCGTTGTAGCCGGAGCCGACGATGGGCGCGTAGGCCGGTCGCTCGCAGCCGCGCTTGCCGAACTCGTACATCTGCAGCGCGGCGATTTCGCGCTCGGTTACGCCGGGATGTATGGCTTTGAATGCGGCCAAATGGCCAGCGATGGAGGCATTCGTACCTTTGCGGATCAACTCGATTTCGCCAGCGTCCTTAACACGGCGCTGGTCGCTGACGATCGGCTTGAAGTCGGCGAAGCGGACGACGGGAAACGCGTTGGCGCGTTTCAGCCAGGCTAGTCCGTCGGCGGAAGGCGAGACTTCGTCGCCAGTCGAGATGTCGGAATAGATCGGCGCACGAGGATCCTTTTGGAGAAGGTCGGCGATGTCGTCGCGCATTTTGTCGAGCAGTTCGACGCGGTCGAATCCGGTGAGGTCGCGGGCTTGCGGGTTCTCAGGGCCGAGTTTCGGGCCAGTCCACTTTTCCTGCACGGTGTTGTGCGCCGGAAGGTAGAGCACTTCCGTATAGGCACGCGCGGGATGCTCATCTTTCGCCACGACTTCGGCGGCGATCATGATCGCGGCGCCGGGCTCCGACCAGCCGGTGAGGTAATAGAAGTTATCGTCCTGGCGAAAGCCGCTGGTGGCGTTTCCGGCGGAGGGCTCGGTGGGTGCGAAGAGCACCAGAACACCGCCCTTCAATTCGGCGGCAAGTTTCTGGCGCCGAGCACGGTAGTCGGCGTTATTTTGGCGTTCCATGGCGCCGGAGAACGGCGCAAGGAGCAGAGCGAGGACCAGCAGCTTACGAATCATGGTTATGGAATGCTAGCAGACGAGGCTATCGCCGAGATTGTGAACGCTACGTTTCAATCGGCACCTTTGCGGTACTCTCCACTGGCAATGGCCGCATAAGTCCGTTAACATCCAACCCGACGCCACCATGCCAAACGGATACGACTATGACCTGGTAGTCCTTGGAAGCGGGCCAGCCGGCCAAAAAGGCGCGATTTGCGCTGCCAAACTGCACAAGCGAGTTGCGATTGTTGAGAACCGTTGGGCGCTCGGCGGCGTTTGCGTACACAGCGGAACGATTCCGAGTAAGACCCTCCGCGAAGCGGTGCTGTATCTCAGCGGCTTCCGCGAGAAGACGTTTTACGGTCGCAGCTACCAGGTAAAAGACCGCGTGGTGATGGCGGACCTCACATTCCGCGTGGATGCCGTGATCAAGCGCGAGACTGAAGTCATTCGAGCGCAGCTGCAACGGAACCAGGTTGTACCGCTCGACGGTTACGGGCGCTTTGTGGATGCACATACGGTCGAGGTGGAATCGGCGGAAGGTACGCGCCGCGTGACGTCGGAAAACTTCCTGGTGTCCACGGGTACGCGGCCTGCGTCGGACCAGCACTACCAGCTCGATGGCACTCACATTTTCAACTCCGACCAGTTGCTCTCGTTGAGCGAGGTTCCGCGCGAGCTGATCGTGGTGGGCGCGGGCGTGATCGGCCTGGAATACGCGTCGATGATCGCAGCGTTGGGCGTGAAGATCACGATCCTCGATGCGCGTCCGACGATTCTCGACTTTATCGACCGCGAGATCATGGACAGCCTGCAATTCCAGTTGCGACAACTCAATGTGATCTTCCGACTCGGTGAAAAGGTGACTACCTGTGTGTATGATGCCGAGCGCGGCCGGGTGATCGCGACCCTTGAAAGCGGCAAGCGCGTGCACGGCGACGGATTGCTGTTTACGGTTGGACGGCAGGCGAATACCGACAAGCTCAATCTCGAGAGCGCGGGGCTGAAGACCGGCGATCGCGGCAAGCTTGAAGTCAATGAGCAGTTCCAGACTGCGGTACCGAATATCTACGCGGCGGGCGATGTGATCGGCTTTCCCGCCCTCGCAAGCACGTCGATGGAGCAGGGAAGAATCGCGAGCTGCAACATGTTTGGCGTGCCGTCGAAGATGCGGCCGCAGTTTTTTCCGTACGGCATTTATACGATTCCGGAGATCTCGATCGTTGGGCAAACGGAAGAGCAGCTCACCCACGATAAAGTGCCCTACGAGGTCGGCATCGCCCGCTACAGCGAACTTGCGAAGGGACAGATGCTCGGCGATGAGCACGGGCTGCTCAAGCTGCTGTTCCACAGCGAGTCTCTGAAGCTGCTCGGAGTGCACATCATTGGCGAGCGCGCGGCGGAGATCATCCACATTGGGCAGGCAGTGCTGAGCTTCGGCGGGTCGATCGAGTACTTCCGCGATACGGTGTTCAACTATCCGACGATGGCCGAGGCGTATAAGGTCGCTGCGTTGGATGGCCTGAACAAACTTTGATCGAGTATTTCTGAGGATGAGCTCGTGCAGGTTTGCGGTATAACAAAGGCACGTTGAGCTCATCGGCTTCCCATTTAGAGTCGCGCCCCGCTGCAGGATGGGTGCCGTCGTCGCAGGCGATCTTCCGCGCTGGATTGGTGCTGCTTCTCGCGCTCTACATCCGCACGCTGAGCTTTGATTTCGTATTTGACGATCTGCTCTTCCAGCGCATTCCTTGGATTCATAGTTGGCACGCGCTGATTCATGCGTTCCGCGTGGATGCGTTCGGCGGCACGATTGAAGGCGGATCTTCGTACTATCGGCCGTTCGTGTCGGTCTGGTGGGCTCTGGTCGAGCGACTCACGCCCGGGACGGCAGCGTGGTATCACCTGGCGACGTTGCTCACGCAAGTGTTGGTGTATTTCACTGCATTTCGCTTTGGGTGTGAGTTCTTCGAGGATGAACAACTTGCTGCGCTCACGGCGATGTTGTTCGTGCTCCATCCGTGTGAAGTGGAATCGACGGCATGGAACGTAAGTGGAGCGAACAACGGGCAAGCCGCCATCTATTTCTTCGTAACGCTGATCTTTTATTTTCGCTGGTGGAAGACGAAGCGCTGGGGTTGGCTTGCGGGTTCGGGCGCGTTTCACTTGCTGGCGCTGCTGACGAAGGAGTCGCTCGTAATCACGCCAGTGCTCGTGCTGTTGCATTGCGCGATGCAGAGCGAGCGCGCGGCACGATGGCGGAGCACGCTTGTTGTTCTTGTGCCGTATGGGCTCGCGACGGGGGTGTACCTCGCGCTACGACAAGCCGCGATCAAGCCGCTGGCTGGTCGGTCGAATGCGATCAGGACCGGGGTGAACCTCGGTGATCTGTGGTCGGGGCCTGCGGCATTCTGGTGGTACCTGAGAAAACTGATCGTGCCAACGCGCATGGCGATCCTGCACGACTGGACGCCGGTTACGGGGCCGTCAACGGCTAGATTCGTTCTGCCGCTAATGATCTTCGTTGCGTTTTGTGTGTTGGTTGTATGGGCGTGGAAGAGGACGGGATCGTGGCGGGTACTGTTTCTGGCTGCGTCGTTCCTGCTGAATCTGGTGCCGGTGATCGTGTACGCGAATCGCGTGACGATGCACGAACGCTATCTGCAATTGCCTTCGTATTCGTTTTGCGCGCTGCTGGCGTACGCGGCGCTTTGGGCAATGCGTGACGGCGGCACCAAACGAATTTTCGCGATCGTGTTTTCGGTTTCGCTGATCGCAGCGTGGTCGGCGGTTACGTGGTACGAGACAGGCTTTTGGGATAACAATCTGACGCTGTGGACGCGGGCGGTGCAGGTTGCTCCGCATAGCGTGAATGCGCGCGTGGAACTAGCACGACTGGTCACGGAACAAGATCCGGGAGCGGGAATTCGCGTACTTGATGAAGGGCTGCAGGTGTTACCGGAGTCGCCGGGGCTTTGGCGGAGCAAGGGGTTGATGGAATTCAATGCCGGGAAGCTGAGCGATGCCGGGAAGTCTTTCCGCAGATCGCTCGAAGTTTCAAGCAGGTTCGCGGCGAATCCGGCCACCGAGCCGTCCGATGTGAAATACGGCCGTGCTACGGCGTTGTTCTTCATCGCCCAGATCGAACAGCAGAAGGGCGATTTGGAGTCGGCGGAGCAGCATTATCGAAACGCGCTCGATATTGATCCCGAAAACGCGGAATATCAACGCGGGTTAGCGGGATTGCTCAGCAAACAAGGACGAGGGCAGTAGCGGCTACGCCTTGGATCGTTCCGCGATCAACTGCTCGATGCGAGTAAGAACTTCTTCGATCCCCAACTTAGACGAGTCGAGAACGATGGCATCCGCGGCAGGCACTAGCGGTGATGCAGTGCGCGTGGTGTCGCGCTGATCGCGGCGTAGGAGATCTTCGCGGAGAGCTTTCGCGGCAGCTTCGTCGTTCTTGGCGGCGTTCTGCTCGATGCGGCGCTCGGCGCGGACGGTAGGATCGGCGTCGAGAAAAATCTTTAGATCGGCGTCGGGGAACACGGCGGTGCCGATGTCGCGACCTTCCATGATCACGCCTCCGTTCACGCCCATTTCGCGCTGGCGGGCGACCATCCACTCGCGCACTGGGGGGTGTACTGAGACGCGCGAGGCACCTTCGGTAACGTCGCGTTCACGAATGCGACGCGAGACATTCTGTCCATCGAGGAGAACACGATTGCCGTCGATCTGCGGCTGAAGTTCTATGCGCGAGCTCTCGGCGAGGCGAAGCAGCGAGGCGGAATCGTCGAATGAGACGTCGTTTTCAATCGCCTTCAGCGCGAGCGCACGGTACATGGCGCCAGACTCGAGGTTCACGTAGCCGAGCTTCCGGGCCAGGCGCGAGGCAATGGTGCTCTTGCCGGCGCCAGCGGGACCATCAATGGCAATGACCAGTTTGCGCAGTTCGCTCATGGACGGGGCTTGGTTCCCGGCGTAGTGCGCGGCTTGCGGCGATCCACCAGAGGGCGGTTGCGCTGCGGCGTGTCGAGACTGCGGGCGGGACGCGGAGCGGGCTCTTCCTTCGGTGGCTTGATGGTGATCATGGCGCGACCGCCGATGTGGACGTAGCTGAACTCGCGGGCGGCGAGCAGAGCGTTGATCGCTTCACGAGCTTTGGACCGTGCCACGAGATGGCTGAAGAACTCTTCGACTTCGGTCTGCTCGGCGGCCACTACGCAGTCAATGTATTTCGAGACCAACGCGGAGAGCGCAACGCCGACCGAAAGGTGCATGCCTTCGCGGACGGGATCGGGCGCCCAGCGGAAGAGGACATCCCAGAAGGCGCCATCCTCGCGGGTGTAGTCCACGCGGGTGATGCGAAGTTTCGACCAGAGGTCGTTGAGGGCGCGATCGAGGGCCGCTTCGGAGAGGTCTCCGCCAAGGGTGTCGCGGAGCTGCGGTTTCGAGATGGGGCCGTCTTTCTGAATCGCCTGGAAGGCATGCGCGGCGAGCGGCGAATATTCAGAACGCGGGCCGCTCTTGGGTACCTGGCGAGGATTGCGGTCGCCAACGAGTCCGTAGAAAAAGGGATAGACGGAGGCGGCAACAAGGAACGGCGTCTCGCCGAAGACGTTGGCTTCGAAGGCTGCGCGAGAGCGCAGCAGGCGGACCATCAGTTCTGTCGCTTCCTGAGCGCGGTGGTCAGCGAACGCATGTTGCCAAGTTGGAAGATTCACTTCATTGCCGACATACGCGCCAAGAAACGTGGGCAGCATGACGGCGGGCCGGAGGGGATACATGGTGCAGAAGCCGACGGTCTCAATGAAATCGCGGGCGTCCTCGACGGTGCGGATGGGTTCGCCGCCGGTCAAGCGCCACTTCTTTTGCCGAAGCTCCTGCAACTGCGGTTCAGTCATATCGTTTTTGTAACAGTCTCTATGGTAAATGACGCGCGGCGATTGCCGGCTTCAGATGCGCTTAAAGGCCTTCTGAATGTCCTTGACAGAATAGCGAAGAACGATGGGGCGTCCGTGCGGACAAGTCATGGGGTGCTCGGTTTTGGCGAGCTCGGCGAGGAGCCACTCCATTTTATCCTGCGTGAGCGGCATGTTGACCTTGATGGCTGCGTGGCAGGCAATGGTGGCGGCGATGCGGCTTTGCGCGTGCTCAAGGTTGAAGGCCTGCTGCTCGCGTTCGAAGGAATCGAGGACTTCGCTCAGGGTCTTTTCGATATCTTCGGCGCGGATTCCTGCGGGTGCTGCTTTGACGGCGAAAGTCCTTGAGCCAAAGGGTTCGACTTCGAAGCCGTTCTGGTGAAGCTCTTCGGCGATCTCGGTGAAGACGGCTTGCTGGCCGGGAGTGAGTTCGACGATCAGAGGCATGAGTAATTGCTGGGTTTCAACCGAGGCGGCTGCTCGTTGCTTTAGGACCTTCTCGAAGAGTACGCGCTCGTGGGCGACGTGCTGGTCGATGATCCAGAGGCCTTCGTTGCTCGTAGCAAGAATGAAGGATTCGCGAATCTGGCCGAGGGGCCTGAGCGATGCGAGCGGAGCGTCAGCGGCCGGTAGATCGGGGAGTTCGTAGTCGCAGCCACTGGTCTCGGGAACCGTTTGTTGCTGCGCGACGTGAGAACCGAAGGTCTGCGCACCGAAGCGGGCGACGGGCACAGCTGCGTTGGCCTCGACGGAGATGGCGTCGCCACCGAATTGAAGGCGCTCGGGCAGCACGGGTTCTTCCTGCGCTTCCAACGCGAAGGCAGGCGCGGTCTGTGCGCCGGGTGTAAGTGACGGCGAAGCCTTCGGTTGGGCGTGAATCTCGGAAATGAACTGTGGGATTGGGCGCGCTTTCGACAATGCCGCGCGGACCGAGTCGCGCACGAAGTCATGGACGAGCGACTGCTGGCGGAAGCGGACTTCGGTCTTCGACGGATGCACGTTGACGTCGACTTCCGTGTAGGGCATTTCGAGAAAGAGGAGAACGACAGGGAAGAGCGTGGGTGGCAGGATGTTGCGATAGGCCTCGGTGAGTGCGTGCTGGACGAGGCGGTCGCGAATGAGACGGCCGTTGACGAAGACGAAGATCGAGTTGCGATTGAGCTTCTGGATTTCGGGCTTCGAGATGAATCCGTGGAGTCGAACTTCACCGGGCTCGACTGTTTGTTCTTCCTCGTCGTCTTCGTTTTTGCGTAGCCACGGCGGTGGCTTAGGCAGCCCGATGCGTTCGAGTTTGATTTGCGCGGCGAGCGGGATGAGTTGGTCGAGCGTCTCGTTGCCGAAGACCTGGTAGATGCGTTCGCTCTGCGTGGCGACTGGCGGAGCAATGAGCAGTGCGTTGGTCGCGGAGTGCAGCTCCCAATGCATCTCGGGATGCGCGAGCGCGTAATGGGTGACCAGCGACGCGATGTGGGAGAGCTCGGTGGATTCGCTTTTCAGAAATTTCTTGCGGGCGGGTGTATTGAAAAAGAGGTCTTTTATTGCGATGGAGGTACCGAGGGGTAGGCCGGCTTCTTCGATCTTCAGAATCTTGCCGCCGGCGATCTCGAGGACGGTGCCGCTTGGTTCTTCGTTGGCGCGAGTTTCAAGGCGGACGCGCGCAACCGATGCGATGGACGGGAGTGCTTCACCGCGGAAGCCGAGTGTCGAGATGCTGAGCAGGTCCTCGGGATTTTTCAGTTTCGAAGTCGCGTGACGTTCGAACGCAAGCATAGCGTCGTCGCGAAACATGCCGATGCCGTCGTCCACAATGTGGATCAGTTTCTTGCCACCAGCTTCTACGTGCACGCGAATGCGCTTGGCGCCGGCATCGAGCGAGTTCTCGATCAACTCCTTCACTACCGACGCGGGGCGTTCGACCACCTCGCCGGCGGCGATTTTGTTGGCGACATGTTCGGAGAGAACGTGGATGCGGCCCATGGTGAAGGGAACAGATTCGATTCAGTGTAATGGATTTGTGGTTGTGGATAGCACTGCGGTGGCGAATGCTGAATTGGTTCCATTGGTTATTTTGAGGCCGTATCCGCGAAATTCCCCGTATAATCCTCGGAATCTAAACGCAGAACTGAATAGACCGGCGCAGACCGGAAATACGTTGAGGATTCCACATCCTGCGGCGGATGCCGCATACCCAAGAGGAAAGTGCATGAGAGCGAAGCTCCTGCTGCTGGTTGTATTGCTCGCGTCCAGTTTCACCCTCCTAGCTCAAACATTCAGAGGCGGCATCGAAGGCACAGTCACAGATGCCTCTGGTGCAGCCATCCCCGGCGCACAAGTCACCGCCAACGATCCCGCAACCGGCACCTCGCGTAGCGCGACGACCGATGGATCCGGCAACTACGTGTTTACGGAAATGCCGCTTGGCGCTTATGACGTTACAGTCGAGCACGATGGATTCCGCAAGCAGGTAATTCGCGGGGTGAAAGTGGAAGTCGGCGCTCCGAACCGCGCCAACGCCACGCTCACTCCGGGCCAGGTGAAGGAAACGATTGACGTCTCGGCAGAGATTCCGGTAATCGAGACGCAGGCCGACACCACGGGCGACACGATTTCCGGCGACCAGGCGAAGGACCTGCCGGTCAACGGGCGTGATTTCACCAAGCTCTTCCAGTTAGTCCCAGGCGCAGCGGGTGACCCGAGCGGTATCAATGACTCGCCTGGTTCATTCGGCATGGTCAGCATCAACGGCAACCGTGGACGCTCCAACAACTACCTGCTCGACGGTACCGACATGAATGACGGTTACCGCAATCTGCCGGCCATCAACGAGGGCGGCGTGTTCGGTACACCTGCAACGATTCTTCCCATAGACGCCCTTGCCGAAGTTCCGGTGATTTCGAATACGGAAGCCGAATACGGACGCAACTCCGGCGCGGTGGTGAACAGCGTCACGCGCTCTGGGACGAACGCGCTGCACGGCAGCGTGTACGAGTACTTCCGCAATAACGGACTGGATGCGCGCAACTACTTCAACAGCTCCGGCCCGCAGGACGCGTTCCACAACAATCAGTTTGGCGGATCGCTGGGCGGCCCGATCATCAAGGACCGTACGTTCTTCTTCTTCTCTTATGAAGGACAGCGTGAAAGCGGCGGCATTCCAACGCCCGAGACAGTGCCGACGCTGGACCAAATCGGCGCCTACACTGCCGGTGGCGGCGTGGTAAATCCCGTGATCGCGAGCCTGCTCGCTCGCAATCCGTGGGGAACCTTGCCGCAATCAGACGGCAACGTGCTCTTGACGAATCCGTTCACGAACACAGTCGATAGCCTGATCGCAAAGATCGATCACCACTTCCTGGGCGCCGATAAGCACGATCTCATCACGGGCCGTTATTACTACGGCAACAGCAGCCAGAGCTTCCCGTTGGCGCTGGTCGGCGGCGGCGTAACTCCAGGTTTCAACACCACGACGCCAACGCGGGTGCAGATTGTTTCGCTGTCGTACACGCACATCTTTTCGCCGAAGTTCCTGATGGAGTTCCGCGGCGGCTGGAACCGTTTTGCGGAGCAGTTCTTCGCGCAGGACAAGAGCTTCGATCCGGCGTCGATCGGGTTGTACTCGGCATCGCCGAGCGCTACGGCGAGGGACGGGGGATTGCCGCTGATGACGTTCGGCGATGGCACTGGCAGCATCGGCGCGAACCTTTCTGTGCCGCGCGGACGCGTCGATACAAACACGCAGTTCTTTACCAATGCGTCGTATAGCACCGGCAAGCACAATTTCAAATGGGGCTATGAATTTCGCCGCACGTTCGTGAATGGCTACTTCGACGCGGCCTATCGCGGCCGAATCCACTTCAACTCGTTCGACGATTTTCTCGCGGGCACGCCTGCGGATTCAGGAAACCACTCGGCCACGGGGTACTCCGCGCGCCACACCTTCGAGAACAACCACGCATTCTATTTCCAGGACAACTGGCGGCTGACCAACCGGCTGACGGTCAACTACGGATTGCGCTGGGATTATTTCGGCGTGATCGGTGAGCAAAACAACCTGTTCAGCTTCCTCGACGTCCCGACCGGAAACCTGAAACAGGTGGGAGCAAATGGCGGCCCGAGCACGCTCTACCCGAAGGACTTCAACAACTTTGGGCCCCGCCTGAGCCTCGCCTATGACGTCTTCGGTACCGGCCATACGGTGGTCCGCGCCGGCTATGGAATGTTCTACGACGCATTCTCGCAGGACTTTTTCGTAGGACAGTTGCCGTGGAACACCTTCAATCCCGGTCCCGCATACAACGCGGTTCCCGGCGCCGAGATTGACTTTACCGGCAGCGTGAATCCGATCGATCCGAATCCTGCAAACCACACGCCGATATTCACCGGCTACGGTGCCACGGATGTGTTCAGCGTGGACCAGCACCTGCGGACGCCGTACATCCAGAGCTACAACGTCAACGTTGAACAAGAGATCCGCAACGGTGTGGCGGTGAGCCTGAGCTACGTTGGATCGCAGGGCCGCAAACTGTTCCGCTACATCGATCTTAACCAGGTCAATCCGGCCGATGGCTCGATCGCGTATCCGCAGTATTACTACGTGAACCAGTTCCAGTCATCGGCGGCTTCGGGTTACAACGCGCTCCAGGCGCAGTTCAAAATCTCGAGCTGGCACGGACTGACCTCGACGATGAACTTCACGTGGGGCCACTCGATCGACAATGCCAGCGACGGTCAGGACTATGTGACCAACGCTACGCAGCCGGACAACAGCTTCAATCCTGGCGCCGAGAGAGCTAACTCTAACTTCGACTTGCGTAAGGCGTTCAAGTGGTATTACACGTACGAACTGCCGAAGTTCGAGACAGCGAAGTGGATCACGAACGGGTGGGCGCTCAACGGTGTACTGTCGCTCGCTGATGGGCAGCCGTTCAACGTGACCTGGCTCGACAACTTCAATTACGACATCAACGGAACGGGCGAGTACTTCGGCCGCCCGGACTTGGTTGGAGATCCTTGGGCAGGCACGCATGGACCGGCCAATTTCCTTAACCTCTCGGCGTTCGCAGCGCCTTGCAACTGGGACAACGTGAACGGTGGCTGTATCGACGGCCAGCACATTGGGAGCTTGAGCCGCAACGCGTTCCGCGGTCCGGCGTACAAGAATTTCGACTTCTCAGTGTCGAAGACGTTTGCCTTCACGGAACGAGTAAACGCTCGCTTCGGCGCGGACTTCTTCAACATCTTCAACCATCCGAACTTCTCCAACCCGGTGCTTCCGAATTACGTGGTGGACGCGGCTTACAACGGAGACGCGAGCGGCGTGGGACATGGATTCCTGCCGATCACGGCGACTCCTGATGTAGGCGGTGGCAATCCGTTCCTCGGTGGCGGCGGCCCGCGCGACATCCAGTTGTCGCTCAAAGTCACGTTCTAACTGGCATCAAGAACATAGGGCCGCATCTTCGGATGCGGCCTTTTTCTCTGCGATTTAGAAGTGGAGGGCGAGGCCGACGGTGGCCATTACGTTCTGCTGGCGGCTGCCGGGGTTGGGAAAGCCCATGCGCGGGACGCCGGAGTTGAAGTCGCGGAGCTCGCCGCGGATGCTGAGGAGTGGCAGGACTTTCCAATCGAGGCCCGCGCCGTAGTCAATCACGTTCTCGTAGGAGACCTGGTCGGTGTCGGAGTTGTGGAAGTGTGCGAGACCGACGCCGACGAACCCGTAGGGAGAGATCGGTAGCTGCGGCAGGACTTTGATCTTCACACCGGGAGTGAAGAAGAAGCCGGTGTAGTGGTCGTGGAGTGCGGCGGCAGGGTCGGTGCGGGCGTTCTTGAACGTCCACGTCAGCGGAAGTTCGAAATACAATCCCGCCACCTCGCCGTTGACGAGGCGGTGCGCGATGTTGGCTTCGAGTACGCCACTTTTTCCGAAATCGTAATCTCCCGAGACGAACTGGCCGCCGTAGGTGAGGGCGACTTCATTGCTTTGCGCGAAAGCTGAAGCGCAGAGGAAAGCAGAGAGCAACACAGAAAGATACAGCAACTTCTTCATTAAGAACTCCGAGATGAATTTGGGTGCTTGGAATGAGATGCAGGTCAGGACGAGGGTGAGGCTTACTCGAGAGTGCTAAGAGAGCCGATAGATCGCGTACTGCGGTGTGTGAAGAATTGTTCTCATGAATTCCATGGAGCGAAAGACGTCTTCGTGGACGAGGTTGTGGTAGATGACGAAGATTTCGCGCGGGCTCTGCGTGAATGTCGCATGGATCTGCTGCAGCACGTCGCGAAGGATGTCGGCGGGGAAGGGATTGAAGAGGTAGAGCACCAACGGTGCCGGCGGGTAGGGAAATTCGCGGGCATCGCCGAGCCAGGCTTCGAGTTCGAAGCATTTTTGCGAATCGCTGTGGTAGCGGGTGATGTTCTGTTCTGCGGTCGCGTGCAGCTCTGGAATGATCTCCGCGCCAATGATCTTCCGAAAGGGATAATCGGCTGCCATTAACAGCGTTCGTCCCTTGCCGCTGCCGAGATCGATGAAGACGAATTCCGAATGGTTAACCTTCAACTCATCGAGAATTCGACGGAATAATTCCGGCTCGCTCGGCTGGTATTGGCCGCGAGTGAAGATCTCTCGTAGGCGCACCGAAAGAGTTGGCGCAGCCCAAGTGGTGTTCACGCCGTGATCGAAGTCGTAGTCGATGTCGCCGTAGCGAAGGCGTTTACGGGAGGGAAGGTAGTCCAGCGCCAACTCCCAGCCGCTGCCTAAGGCGTGCGCAGTGCCACGCAGCACGCCGTCGCGCTGCAACAGACCGCGATACCACGCGAGTCCGGCTCGGCCAAGGCTGGGAGTCTTCGTCACGTTTCCATCATAGCGAGGCAATAAAAATAGGGCCCGCCGGAGAGGCGAGCCCTTGAGGGATTACTGCACGAAGACAGTCGTCGGTCGAGAAAGTCTATTGCCCGTTGGTGCTCTTGCTCGCGGTCGCCGGTGCAGCGGTGGTGCCGCGGGTCAGGTACGGGAAGATCGGTGTGAGTTCGAATGGCATCTTGTCGCGAGCAGAGAGCAGCGGAACTGACTTCGCCTTCGAGATCTCGATGCGGTCGGTCCACGGATCCATCTTGATGCGTCCGCCGAGCGGGAGGGCGGCAATCTGCTTCATGTCGCCGGGATCGAGCTTCGGAGCGTTGCCCTGAAGATTCGCCATGCGCAACGAGCCAGGAGCGGGCACGCCAGCCTGCGGCGTCTCACCCTTCTTGGTCTTGGCCGGAGCGCCGTAAACCACCGACGTTCCCATGTTCGCAGTCAGCAAATTCGGCAGCTGCGGCGCACGCTGCTGTAAAGCGGCCAGGAAAAGACCCGGGCTGCTCAGCTTGTCCTTGTAGGGCGAGTTCTGGAGCAGATCGGCGGCCTTCGCGTCGGCATCCGCTTCTTCCTTAGGCGTGTGCTTGATATCAATCCGCTGGAAGACGTGGTTGTCGGGGAAGAGCATGCGATCGCTGAACGCATACTTGGTGTCGAATTTATGTTCGAGCAGGATGTGGCCCATCTCGTGTGCCAGAACGGCGGCGAGAGAAGCTTCATCTGGCAGCGTATCGAGGAAGCCGCGGCTGAGAACGATCGTGTGTCCGATGTTGAAGGACTCCAGAGGCGCGGTCAGCATGACGCGGCAACGAATCTCGGGCTGGACGTCGAGGTTGTTGGTGACTTCGATGTTGTTGACGACGGTCTCGAGAACCTTGTCAACTTCCCCCGGAGGCGCGACGAGACCGAGCTTCTGCATACGCTCGAGGATGTTGTCCTCGGCTTCACGCTGCCACTGGCGTTGGCTGGCCAGCGGAGAGGCGTCAGTGTTCTGCGTGCTCTGGTCCTTCACCGGATCCGGAGCGTCAACCATGACTTCCGTCAATTCGGAGTTGTTCTCCGGACGGGTCACGTTGTAGCCCCACAGGCGGGTCTGGGCGCGGAAGTTGTAATGCACGTTGCCCTTCTTGTCTTCCGCCAAGCCGGATTCTTCGCTGTAGATATAAGCCGGCAGCCAGAGTCCGGGGCCCATGTTGATGCGCCACGTGTCGAAGTGGAAGAAGGCGGTGCCCTTTGGTGCCGGCGTGTAGGTGCCGTTCACACGAACGATGCTGGAGCCTTCGTCTTCAATCCAGATGCGGCCGAGGAAACGAACGTCCTGATGCTTATCGCCCTTCATGAATTTCGGGCTGACATCGAGGACGATGGTGCGGACGTCGCCAAGAAACTCGCGACGAACGAACTTGAAATCGTAGCGGGCACGGGAGAGACCGGTTGTATCAACAATGACCATCGAATCGAAGCCGTTGGCCATGTAGCCATACTGTGGGCCACCCTTGCCGGCTTTTCCGAAGGTCAGGGTCTTCAGCGCGGCGTTACTCATGCCATTCGCTGTCCGGCTCATCATGTTGCCCTTGTTGGCCTCTTGCGCGCTGAGGTCATTCTTTCCAGAAAACGTCGTGACATCAATCTTCTGGTTTGCCAGGGACAGACGGCTGAGGTGATACCAATCGTTCTTCGGAACTTCTCCGAGCGCTTGGTCGGGCTGCATTTCCTGCAGGTAGGTCTCAACCAGCGGCGTGTACTGCCGCATGTTCTTGACGTACTCTGCCTCTTTTGCCGCCAGTCTGTCGACGACCTGGTCAAGCGCCGTTGACGACGACGACTGCTGCTGGGGCGCTGCCGCGTCGGCTTGCGCGAATGCAGCCGTCGAGATCATGCTTGCCGCCAGTACGATTAAAGCCTTGCTGATGCCACGCATCTTCTTCTTCCTCCCCCAACGAACCCACTACGTAAGCTGGAATAGAATCCTGAGTTTGGCCTGGTAATCCACGGGCTGTCCGCCGCGCTTGGCTGGTACAAATTGGATCTTCTGAGCCGCCTGGATGGCGGCTTCATCGAGTCCATAGCCAAGTCCGCGGGTGACGCCGAGAACTTTGATCTGACCGTTCGCCATGAACACAACGTCGAGTTGAACTTCGCCTTCGATATGGCGCTTGCGTCCTTCTTCGCTGTAGGTCGGCTTCGGTTTCGAGAGAATCGTGAATGGTGTAAAACCGGAGTCTTCCGCAACGGCCTTCTTGGTTGTAGTCGGCTCAGCGGGCTGCGGCGTGTTGAACGCGGTCTGCACTACGCGACCACCATTACCAGTACCTGTGCCGCCTGTACCGCGGCCACCACCACCCTGAACAGCCGTGCCGTTGCCGAATCCGGAGCTGACGACGGTGCCTTTCGCTCCGTGTCCGCCGCCGGTGCCATTGCCTTGGCCGGCGCCTTCCGGCAGATCAAAAGATCCCAGTTTCGCGATCGCAACTTTGCCGGTGTGGCTGTCGCTGGCTGGTACGCCATTCGGGTCGCCGAATCCGCCGGTCTGCACTTCATTGGCATTCTTATTCGCAAGCGTCGGAGTGGCCGAGCTACCGGTGCTGCCAAAGTTATTTGTGTGGATCGGCTTTGCAGGCTTCGGTCCGGGCGGTAAGTCAACGCGCGGAGAATCGAACTTCGGTGCCGGAGGTGCGTCGATCTTCGCTTCTTGCACCGGCGCAGGTCGCGGAATTCGCGTCGGCATCGGTGGAGGCGTGATCTTCACTTGCTGTGGCTGAACCGGGGTGGGCTCAACCTTGATTTTCGGTTGCGCAACTTTCACCTTCGGGGCGGGCGATACTTTTGCCTGCTCTACCGGAGCGGTGAGCGCAATCGTTTCGTATTGCTTCTTGTCGAGGACCTTCGGAGCGACGATTGTGAGATTCAACAAAATCGCCACACAAATTGCCTGAACAATGAAGCTCGTGCCAAACGGACCTTTTCGGGTATCGTTGATCTCTAATTGGCTGAACGGCAAACGCTGCGATATTTCTGCCATCGCGATTTCCCTCAAAAGAACATCAGTCTTGCGCTGGACTAGCGCGTCCGGATCCGGGGGAGAGATTGACCTGGGCTCTTCCTGTTTCCGTTTACTCTGCAAGGAATCAGGGAAAGCGTCTAGTTACCGAAGGCGTACGAACTTGTGCCCCGCGGTCATGGCCAATGAATCTCACCCACTACTTTCGATGTTGCGCCGAATCTGCGTTCGGTCTGGAAGTGACTTTGGTTAGCGGCTTTAGGCGCTGGAAGATTGGAACAATTGTGACAGAAGTTCAGATATCCAGAGCTGAAAAAATCGAGAGTTGCGTCACCTTAGTAACAACCCCCTCGAATGTGTGAAAGCCGCATCTTTACTGCTCAAAAGAGGTGCTCAGGCTAGCTACAACCCCAAACGCCGAAAATGGTTTCGTTTACTTCTTCGTAATCCTCAAAAAATAATTCAATCGTTTAAAAAGAGTGTGTTGCGCACCTTGAGAACCGCGATTGGCTTCCGGCCCTAATCAGTCAGCGGCTCGGCGAGAAGCTTCGATTTCGGTTCCCACAGGGCAGCGCGCTGAACTGTGCCCTAGCAGTTCACTCAGGGGTGCTGAACAAGGTTCCACCCCACGTTGTGAGCAGCTGCTCACACTCTCACTGCAGGTCGCTTGCCATCACGGTCGTCCCGCCGTTCAACGGGCAGCAACTTGGATCTCAGGGCCAACGCCTTTGGAACCGTGCGTTTGCGGTGTTCACGAGCGCAGCCTTAACGAGTGCTTAGGCTTTTGACGATTCGACTCAGCGCGCGCCTACTTGATTTGCGGGGCGCGCGAGAAATTTTGGCTCGATGTGTGCAGAAAATTCCGCAGTAGCCAATTCGTGCGGGGCAAAGGAAAAACGCGCAGGTAATGCGCGTTGTGTAACCCTGGATACTTACTACTTCGCTGTCTTAAGCTGCAAAGCGAGTATCGTGCGGTCGCAGATTTCCGCCGGCGTTCCGTGCGCATCCACGCTCACCAACGCTCCCAACTTTTTGTAAAAATCGATCAGCGGTGAGGTGAGCTTGTCGTAGGCGTCGAGTCGTACTTTGATTGACTCCGGCTTGTCATCCTCGCGTTGGAAGAGTGCACCACCACATTTGTCGCAGAGACCCTCGGTTTTCGGCGGCCGTTCGATGACGTTGTAAACCGCCTTGCAGCCTTCGCAGGTGCGGCGTCCGCTCAAGCGAGCGACGATCTCAGTTGCGGGCAGATCGTAGTTGATGACGGCGTGGAGCGAGATGCCTTCCTCTTTCATCAGTCTCGCCAGCGACTCGGCTTGCCCGAGCGTGCGGGGGAATCCATCGAGGATGAAACCGCCAACGCAGTGCAAACACTCCTTGCGTTCTCGAACCATCTCCCAGACCGTCGAGTCGGGAACGAGTTCGCCTTTGCGCATGAAGTCACTTGCGGCTTTCATTGCCGGGCTGAGTTGGCCCGCGCTCTTGCTGGCGGCGCGGAAGACATCTCCGGTCGACAGATGACACGCGTGGAGCTGCTCGTTCAAGAGTTCAGCTTGTGTGCCCTTGCCAACCCCCGGAGCACCCAGGAGAACGAGGCGCCAGGCTTGTTCGGTGCACGTCGGAGTCTCGCATTTTGCGGATGGGCCCTGGAGCCAGGCCGCACGATGGTTCGTCGTCTCGGTAGCCATGGCCGCGACTGTATTCCAGCCCGGGAGACTTTGCGGTGACGTAAATCACACAACCTCAGTTGGCTTAGAATTGTCTCCGATATGAATAATTCCGCCGTTGCTGCTACCGCGCTCACCTTCGAACAGAAACTCGACCAGCTTGCTGAAGTCGCTATCCGCATTGGATTGGGACTTGCTCCCGGCCAGGAACTCCTGATGACTGCGCCGCTCGATGCACTGCCGCTGGCGCGGCGCATTACCGAGCAGGCGTACAAGGCGGGTGCATCGCTCGTCACTACGCTCTACAGCGACGACGAAGCAGTGCTGGCGCGCTATCACCATGCGCCCAACGAAGCGTTCGATAAAGCACCCAAGTGGCTCTACGACGGCATGGCCGCTGCGTTCAAGAGCGGCGCTGCTCGGCTGGCGATCGCCGGCGCGAACCCGATGCTGCTCTCAAAGGAAGATCCCGATAAAGTAGGGCGCTCGAACCGCGCGGTTTCTGCAGCTTCGAAGCCCGCGATGGAGTTGATCACGCGACATGAAATCAACTGGACGATCGTTGCGGCGGCGACTCCATCCTGGGCCGCGACGATGTTCCCGAACGATTCCGCCGATGTAGCCATCAACAAGCTCTGGGACGCGATTTTCGCGACCTCGCGCGTGGGCGGCGACGATCCCGTCAGTTTGTGGAAGAAGCACGACGACGGACTCCAGAAACGCGCTGCCTATATGAATGAGAAGCGCTACGCGGCGCTGCAGTATCGCGGGCCGGGGACTGATTTCCGGCTTGGCTTGTCGGACGGCCATCTTTGGATGGGTGGCGGAACTACGGCAGGGAACGGACTGTACTGCATTCCGAATATCCCGACGGAAGAGATTTTCACCACGCCGCACAAAGATCGCGCTGATGGCACGGTCACTGCGAGCAAGCCGCTCTCGCACATGGGAACGCTGATCGAAGACATTCACGTTCGCTTCGAAGGCGGCCGCATTGTGGAAGCGAGAGCCTCGCGTGGGCAAGAAGTGCTGCAGAAACTCATTGACACAGATGACGGCGCGCGTCGCCTCGGAGAAGTTGCTCTGGTTCCACACTCCTCGCCGATCGCCAGCAGCGGCATTTTGTTTTACAACACGCTGTTCGACGAGAATGCTGCGTCACATATCGCGCTCGGCCAGGCGTACACCTCGTGCTTGATTGACGGCGATAAGGCATCGGCAGAAGAACTCGCACAGCGCGGCGCGAACTCGAGTTTGATCCACGTGGACTGGATGATCGGCTCGAACAAGCTCGATATCGATGGCATTACCGCGGACGGGACGGCGGAGCCGGTGATGCGTCAGGGCGAGTGGGTGTAGGCCGACTCGCAAGCAGCGAACTCAAATCGCGAGACAACTCGCCATGGCTCGGGAGAGTGCGGTACTCTCTCCCGGTCATGAAAACTTCTGTCCTGAAACTGTTCTGCGCTGTTCTGCTTGCTGCGTCGGCTTTCGCACAAAACGACGCGGCCGCAAAGGTCAAAGAGAACGATCCTCCTGCCGACGTTCCCGCCGATGCGACTCGCAGCACATTCCTCATGATGGGCAACAAGGCCGGACAGGAAGCCGTCTGGAAGACACCTGACGGCGTGACCCACGCGCTGTTTGAGTTCAACGATCGCGGCCGCGGTCCGCGCCAGGTCTCCGATTACCACTTCGACGCAAAGGGCAACGTACTGTCGCGAGTGACGCATGGTCACGACTATCTCAAGTCTCCGGCCGACGAAAGTTTTTCAGTCGACACAAGCGGAAGCGCCAGTTGGAAGAACCCGTCGGAGCAGGGAAGTAAGCACGTCAGCGGACCGGCGTTTTACCTGGGGATGTCCACCCCGCCAATGGATACCGCTCTGCTGGTTCAAGCTGCGCTCGCCAACCATGGCAGCATCGCGCTCCTGCCCGAAGGCGAAGCGCGCGTGACGAAGGTCGTCGAGAAGACGGTTGAGGCGAACGGGAAGAAGGCAACTGTTGCCGCGTACTCGATTACCGGCCTCGATTTCTCACCAAGCACCGTCTGGCTCGATGACAAGCTGAAATTCTTTGCCGGCGGTGGTACTTGGGCGATGGTCATCCGCGAAGGCTTTGAGCCGGCGGCAAAAACGCTCGTCGACGCCCAGCAGGAAATTGACGCTAAGCGAAGCCGCGAGCTGGCACAGAAATTGATGCATCACCCCTCCGGCGACATTCTGATTCACGATGTGGCACTCTTCGATTCGCAAAGCGGCAAACTCATCCTCGGTCAGGATGTTCGCATTTCCAGCAACAAGATTAAGTCGGTTACGCCGACGGCGCTCGACATCAAGGCGACCGAGAGCGTCATCGACGGCCGCGGAAAATACCTCATCCCCGGCATCTGGGACATGCATGCGCACGTCGGTGATAACGACGGTCTGCTGAATCTTCAGGCCGGCGTGACCACTGTTCGAGATATGGGTAACGACATTGACGATCTGATGTCGCGCCGCAAGCGCATTGAAGCCGGCGAAGAACTTGGTACGCGCATCATTGCCTGCGGACTGATTGACGGTCCAGGGCCATACCAGGGGCCGACCAAGATCCTTGCCGGAAACGAAAAAGAGGCGCGCGACTTCGTGGACAAGTTTGCCGCACTCGGATATCCGCAGATTAAGATCTATAGCTCGATGAAGCCGGAACTGGTGCCGGTCATCATTGACGAAGCGCACAAGCACAATATGCGCGTGAGCGGGCACATCCCCGCCGGCATGATCGCCAGCCAGGCGGTGGAAGAGGGCTACAACGAGATCCAGCATGCCAACTTCCTCATGCTGAACTTCCTGCCTGATGTGAAGAACACCGAGACCACTGCGCGCTTCACTGCGGTAGCGCAACGCGGTGCAGACGTCGATGTGAACTCTCAGGCGGTGAAGGACTTCATCAAGCTGCTGCAAGACAAGAACGTGGATCTCGACGTGACCATGAGCGTTTTCGAAGAAATGCTGATCGCGCGTCCGGGACATATTTCTCCGACGCTCGCCTCGGTGGCCGATCGCCTCCCGCCGCAAATTCGCCGCGGCGCTCTGAACTCGGGCTTACCCGTTCCCTCCGGCATGGACCAAAAGTACAAGGATTCCTGGGCGAACACCGAACGCATGGTGAAAGCCATGTACGACGCCGGCATCCCGATTGAGTCTGGAACCGACGCCATGGCCGGGTTCGCCCTCGACCGCGAATTCGAACTGCACGAGGAAATCGGAATCCCGCCGGCGAAAGTTCTTCAGGACGCGACCCTCGGTGCAGCGAAGATCATGAGCAAGGATGCGGAACTCGGCTCGATTGCGCCGGGCAAACTGGCCGATGTTGTATTGCTCGACGCCGACCCGACGCAGTCCACCAAGAATCTTCGCAGGACGAACACGGTCATTAAAGACGGAGTCATCTATTACCCGGCGGAGATCGACCGCGAGTTGGGCATCAAGCCGTAATCCCCGAGCGAACCGCTAGGCGTGGCCTCCTCCGGGAGGCCATTCCATTTTGGGCGGCCATTTCAGGAATTCTGCATTGGATTTCCCGGATGAAAGTATCGAAAATTCGGCGGCAGTCCGGTGCGACTCAGCTACCGAAATCGGTTAGAATAAAGGCAACCCGGACGCAGCCTAAACAAATTCTATCGCGCGTCCTAAATTGAAGAATCTTAAGGGAGTTATACAGGAAATGGAAAAATCAAAAAGCGCTACTGCGACGACCGAGAAGAAAGTCACCACCCGTCGCAAGAAGTCTGAAGTCCCCAGCAATGGCCACACCGAAGTTCTGGCCCAGCCGACGTTGGTACCCGAGGAGCGGATCCGGGTTCGTGCGTACGAGCTTTATCTGAGCCGGGGGCGCCAGAACGGTTCCCACGAGTCCGACTGGTTTGCCGCGGAAGCCGAGCTCCGCAGCCACACGGCGTAGGTCAATTCTGAGCTGAATTAAAACGGTTTAGACCGTCATCTGAGCTTTCGCGAAACTGCGCTTTCGGGTAAGATTGGTGGTGCTGAGGTTTTCGCGCACCATTCGTCCCAATGGGCCGGAACCCAGCTTTCCGGCCCGTACGCGCTCCCCACTGCGACGGACCACCGACTTGTTCTACGTCCGGAGCGCGTATTGAGCCAGGTTCTTCTCGTTGACGACAATCCCGTCCAGCTACAGGTGCGGGAGATGGTCCTCCGCAAAGCCGGTTTTTCGGTGGCAATCGCCACCTCGGCGGCGAGCGCCCTCGTTCTTCTGCGCACCGCCAATCAGCACATTGGACTGGTGATTACCGACCACATTATGCCGGGGATAGATGGCGTGGAGTTTGTGCGCCGGCTGCGCGCCAGCGGCGATCCGATGCCGGTCATCGTATTGAGCGGCCTGCCCGACGCCGAGCGCGAATACGCGGGCCTCGACGTGGCGTTCCGCGTGAAGCCCTTTCCACCCGAAGACCTGATCGAACTCGTGCGTCGTTATAAACGCGCGGAAAACGCCGCCTAGAACGCGTTCGCCGTCTGCATCGGGGCTTTTCCCGGAACATAGGGCCCGATCCAGATGCTCTGCTGCACTCGCTCCAACAATTGCAAAGGCGTAAATGGCTTCGGCAGCAGGTTCAGCCGGCTCAGCCCCAATTCCTGTGCCAATGGTTCGCGTGCGCCGTATGGTGTGATCCAGAGCACCGGAATTCCTGCGATCTCTGCCGAATACTGCAGCAGGTGACGCATTTCCCGTGTCAATTCCGGCACGCCGCAGTCGACAATCAGACACGCAACATAGGGTTTGCGTAACAGCTCGAGCCCGGCTGGCACGTTGTCCGCGACCAGCACTTCGCATTCAGGATTCGCTAATACCGCTCTTACCGTATGAACCGATTGACTATCTTCCGCAATCATCACGACGCGTTGCATCGTCACCTCCGGTTTCAGTGCAGACTCCATCCACTCTCCTTGCGATCCAGTTGCCAAGCGGGTCTAATCTACGCACGTCACCGCGAAAAAAGTTGACCCACCGCTGTACCAATTCGACACGTTTCCCTAGTTCTTACGTAATTCCGCAAAGGTGGAAGTCGTATACCACAACTCGTTCGCTGTTTTATCGCTGGCAAACATTGCTGCTGGCAGGCCTTTTCGGAGACAATACCCACATCCCTGGGGCAACCCCTAAGTTGTTGCTGGACTGGAAGCAAAGACCGCATGCCACAGATTGGTAGTTTCTCGCTGTTGCTCGCACTTGCGCTCGCCATGTATTCGTTCCTGGTCGGCGCCTTGGCCCTCTACCGCAAAGACGATCTGCTCTCTGAGACCGCCCGCCGCGCCGGTATCGCCAGTTTCGTCGCCGTCGTCGCCGCCTCGGCTGCGCTCGTAGTCGGTGCGCTGACCAACGACTTCTCGATGGCGTACATCATGCACCACAGCAACCGTGCGCTCCCGACGGCCTACAAGTTCGCCGCGCTATGGTCTGGTCAGGAGGGCTCGCTGCTCTTCTGGGCACTGCTGCTTTCCACCTACGGATTCGTGCTGCGAATCCGATACAAGGTCGATCCGCAGCTGACGGCATACGCTTCGGTCGTCATCGCCGCGGTGCAGGTCTTCTTTCTGCTGCTGGTGAATTTCGCCGCGCACCCGTTCGCGATCGTCACGGGCACGATTCCGGCGGACGGCAATGGGCTCAATCCTCTCCTGCAATATCCCGAAATGGTCATTCATCCGCCGATGCTCTACCTCGGCTATGTTGGCGTGACCGTGCCATTTGCCTTTGCGCTCTCGGCGCTGATCATGAAGTATCCCGGGGAGAAGTGGATCCAGATCACCCGCCGCTGGACGATGGTCACGTGGCTCTTCCTCACCTGCGGCATCTTCCTCGGCATGCACTGGGCCTACTCGGTGCTCGGCTGGGGCGGATATTGGGGATGGGACCCGGTTGAAAACGCTTCGCTCCTGCCGTGGCTTACGGGCACGGCATTCCTGCACTCGGTGATGATGCAGGAGAAGCGCGGCATGATGAAGATGTGGAACATGTGGCTCATCTTCACCACGTTCTTTCTCGCTATCTTCGGAACGTTCCTCACGCGCAGCGGCGTCGTCAGTTCGGTTCACGCCTTCGCGCAGTCGGGTATCGGCGTGTGGTTCGTATGGTTCCTTGCGTTGACCGCCGCAACCTGCATTGCGATCTTCATGCTGAACTTCCAGCACCTGAAGACTGAGAACCATCTTGATTCGCTCGTCTCGCGTGAGTCCAGCTTCCTGTTTAACAACCTGCTCTTGTTGGTGTCGTGCTTCGCCGTGCTCTGGGGAACGCTGTTTCCGGTTATATCGGAAGCGGTGACGGGCTCGAAGGTCACGGTTGGCGCCCCGTTCTTCAATCGCGTGAACGTGCCGATCGCGATGTTCCTGCTGCTGCTGACCGGTGTCGGTCCGCTGCTGGCATGGCGCAAGACTTCACTCGATGCGCTACGCCGTAACTTCATGATGCCGGCGATCCTCACCGTTCTCAGCGTGGTCGTGCTGATCGCGATGGGTATGCGGCCGTGGGAAGGCGACATCTCGAGCCTGTACTCGCTGATGGGTGTGGCGCTCTCGATCTTCGTCATCGCCACCGTTGCCTCCGAGTTCTATCGCGGCGGTAGAGTCATCTCCAGCAAGCAGCACACCAACGTCTTTGCCGGCATGGTGCAGCTCACGCGGCGCAACACCCGCCGTTACGGCGGATACATCGTTCACCTCGGCGTAGTGATCGTCGTCATCGGCTTCTGCGGTTCAGCCTTCAATCGGGACACCGAGAAAGAACTCACCAACGGCCAGTCCATGCAGCTCGGTGCCTACACGATGACCCTGCGCTCGGCGACGCAGGACGACAACGCTAACTACGAGAGCGAAGCCGCAATCATCGAAGTCTCGAAACATGGCAAGCAGATTGACACGCTGTTCCCGGAGCGTCGTGTTTATCACGCCACGAACCAACCGGCGACGATGGTGGCCAACCGTTCCACGCTCCGTGAAGATTTGTACCTCGTATATGCCGGCGCCTCGGAACGTGGGAATCCGATCATCAAGGCGCACCTGAATCCGCTGGTGCTGTGGATCTGGATTGGTGTGTGGTTCATCATCGCCGGAACCGGCATTGCGCTTGTGCCTAACATGCAAACGGTGCGGGTGATGTCGCCTGTGCGCGCAACGGTTGCTGAAGCCGTGCCCGGTGGTCGCACTGTGGGAGCAGGGGACTAATGATGAGGCTCAATCAACGTTCCCGTCGCGCCTTGCAGTTGCTCGTGCTCGCCCTGGCGATTCCATTCCTCGCGGGCGCCAGCAACGATGAAGCTCGTTTCAATTCGCTCGGCCACAAGATGATGTGCATGTGTGGTTGCGGGCAGGTGCTGCTCGAGTGCAACCACGTCGGCTGCACCATGTCCGACAAAATGCGCAACGAACTCAGCGGCGCCGTTCAGCGTGGCGACAACGACGACCTGATCCTCTCGACCTTCGTCGGCAACTATGGTGGCACCGTGCTTGCCGCTCCGATTCGTGGCGGCTTCGACTTGGTTGCGTGGATCATCCCCTTCGCCGTGTTCATCCTCGCCACCGGTATAGCAGTGTGGGTGGTGCGCGTTTGGAAGGCGCGTCCGGCGGTTGTCGCCGCGACAGCCACACCGACCGCGGTGCCTGAACTCGATCGCTTCCGCGAACAGGCCCGCAAGGAGACAGAATTCTGATGACGACCCTGGCTGCATTTCAAACCCAAGCCGGTGCCGGCGATGGCACTGTGTTCATTCTCTTTGGGTGCTTCCTGTTTGCGCTCTCGTTGTTCGTGTACGTCTTCTATCAACCGGGCGTGGTCGAGCACACTCCGAAGAAAACCCGCCTTAGCTATCTCGATGAGCGTCGCGAAGCCGTCTACGAGAACCTGCGCGACCTCAGCTTCGAGCACAAAGCCGGCAAGCTCAGCGATGTTGACTACGAACAGCAGCGCCAGGCGCTCGAGAGCGAAGCTGCCGTGATTCTGGCCGAGATGGAAAGCATCCAGGCTGCGCAAAGCGCGCCGAGACCCGAGAAAGCATAGACATTTGTTGACGACGTTTATCCACGGAAAGAGGGCTCCATTGCGTTTGAAGAACTTCCTGACCGCGGCGCTTGCGTGCGTCACGTTCGTCGCCCCGGCGTTTGCCGGTACTGTCACTGGACAGGTCCTCAACGGAACCACGAGCAAGCCGGCCGCTGGCGACGAGGTTGCAATTCTCTCCCTCATGCAGGGCATGCAGGAGATCGGACACACTAAGACCGATGCCTCGGGCAATTTCAAGATCGATGTGCCTGACGACGGTACTCCGCACATGGTCCGCGTGGAACACCAGGGCGTGAGCTACTTCCCGAAGGGTGGTCCGCTGATGCCGGGCGCGACCTCGGCAACGGTGCAGGTGTACGACGTTGTGAAGAAAGCCGACGTCGGCACCACCGTAAACGTCATGAGGGTGCAGGCCGATAACAACACCTTGCAGGCGACCGAGCTCTACGCGGTGCAGAACTCGACCACGCCGCCGAAGACGGTGTTCGACGATACCAAGACCTACGAGTTCACGCTGCCGGAGGGCGCGGTTGTGGATTCGGCCGCTGCACGCACCCAAGATGGACAGCCGGTAAACACCAATCCGACGCCGCTCAAAGAGAAGAACCATTTCGCGTTCTCGTTCCCCTTGCGCCCCGGGGAAACGCAGTTCCAACTTTCATGGCACATGCCATACAAAGGCGAGATCAGCCTCGCGCCGAAGCCGGTTACGGCGATGCAACACTTCGTCGTCATGTTCCCGAAGACGATGAAGTTCGAGGCCAAGAGCGCCAGCGCTTACGCCCCGATGAATGACGACACCGGTGCGGGCATCCAGGTAGCTAGCGATGTGAAGCCCGGTGCGGACCTCAGCTTCAAGATGAGTGGCACAGGCGCAATTGCCGAAGCTGGAACCGGCGGACAGGGTGGACCTGCCGAAGGCGGCGGCGGTCAGCAGATGCCGTCCGGGCAAGTGGGCCGTCCGGGTGGCGGCTTGGGACCGCCGATTGAAGCGCCAGATCCGCTGGAGAAGTACCGCTGGGTGATTCTCGGCGTGATCGTGGTCGCGATGCTGGGGGCCGCGCTGATCGTTAGTCGGCGTAATCCGGCACAACCGGTACGAGCGGAAGAGGTGGATGAAGATGTCACTGCGGCGCCGCGGATTCCGGCGAACATCCCCGCCGCGCCGAGGGCAACTGCTTCTAACAACGGAGATCGATCTTCGTTGCTGATGGAAGCGATGAAGGAAGAGCTCTTCCAGCTTGAGATCGATCGTCAGCAGGGAAAAGTAACGGAAGCTGAGTACCAGAAGGCGAAAGCTGCGCTCGACGAAACCATCAAGCGGGCCCTCGCGCGCAAGTCGCAGACCAGCGCGTAATTGCCGATAAGTAAGTGAAGCCCCGCCGCGTGCGGGGCTTTTGCTTTTCAGATCGCTATGCGGTCTCTGTCGAAGAACTCGTGCTCGTCGCGATCGAAATCTGTCACGCCGCTGACGGCGGCGATCGCCATCGCCTGAGCACGGAACCAGCGCGCTTCTTCATCGCCGGCAAAATGCATGGCCATCGGAATGGACCCGATCATGGTCGCTAGGCCCGCATCCGCAAAGCCGTGGTGCCGGTAGCTGATCACCGGCTTTACCCCGCCCGGGTAGTCCGTCAGCAGCGCGAGCGCTGTTTGGGCTGCGCCGCATGCGATGGAGGCGACGGATGCCCGGCGATGGCGCCGCCACAGCATAACTCCAGCCACGAACATGGATCCTGCGATCGCATAGTCGAGAATTGCGTGAACTGTTGGTGAAACCACCTTCGGAGCCTGTCCTGTGACCGCCTTTACCCCCTGCTCCACCAGACCCATTGTCGGAGTCCTCCGTCTAACTAAAGATGCCGGAGACTGTTCCGCAGTTGGAGCCGCATGCAAATCCAGCTTGCGAAAGGACTTCCAGCCGCATCTTTCGCGGGCGTTTATCATCTACATAGAAGGACCAAATACCCAGAATTTATGACCAACGCACTGAAGACGACGTTCCTCCTGGCGCTCATCACCGGCCTGTTCCTGGCTGTGGGCAGCGTGCTTGGCGGACAACGCGGCATGGTTTTCGCCTTTGTCCTCGCCGTGGTGCTGAACTTCACGTCCTATTTCTTCTCCGACAAGATTGCCCTGACTATGTCGCGGGCGCAGCCGGTAACGCGTGAACAGCTACCGCGTCTCTACGCAATCGTGGAGCGGCTCTGCGGCAAGGCGAACCTGCCGATGCCGAAGCTATACGTTACGCCGGACGATTCGCCGAATGCCTTCGCGACGGGTCGCAACCCGCAGCATGCGTCGGTTGCCGTGACGCGCGGCATTCTCGACCTGCTCAACGACGACGAGATGGAAGGCGTGCTCGCGCACGAGCTCGGCCACGTCCGCAATCGCGACATCCTGATTAGCTCTGTGGCAGCAACGCTCGCCGGCGCCATTACCATGCTCGCCCGCATGGCTTACTGGGCTGAGCTGTTCGGCGGATTTGGCGGCGGCGGTGGTGACAGCCGCGACCGTCGTGGTGGAGCGATCAGCGCGCTGGCGATGCTGATCCTCGCCCCGATTGCCGCTGTGATGATCCAGCTTGCGATCTCGCGTTCACGCGAATACGGCGCGGATGCAACCGGCGCTCACCTGACAGGCAACCCTTACGCCCTGGCGTCGGCGTTAGCGAAGCTTGATGCTTACTCGAAGCGCATTCCGATGGCGGCGTCACCCTCGACCGCGCATCTCTGGATCGTTCAGCCGCGCTTGGACTGGGCAAGCCTTTTCAGCACGCACCCACCGATCCCGAAGCGCATTGAGCGGCTGACGAATCAGCCGGCAGACCTTTACATCAACCGGTAGTTTCTTTCTCCTGTACCGCGCTCGTGCGAACCTGCCGAGTGCGATTTTCTTTTGAGCACTGTCCTGACGCTTCGGTTACGCGGCAAAAGTAACCTGTTGGCGAAACTTGCGTGTGTCCGTCGAATTGAGAGAAGCGTGTAAAATTAGCCCATTCATGTCCACTCCGACGACCTCGACAGCGGCCGCCAAAGCCACAAAGCTGGAACAGACCCTTCGCACGATCATCCGCGGCAAGGATGAAGTGGTTCGAATGGCGCTGGTTGCGATTTTTGCTCGCGGCCACCTGCTGATCGAAGGCGTTCCCGGAGTCGGCAAGACCACCCTCGGCCATGCTGTCGCCCGCGCCATGGATGTCAACTTCCAGCGCGTCCAGTTCACCAGCGACATGCTGCCCAGCGATGTCCTCGGCATCTCGGTTTATTCGACCGTCGAGCAGAAGTTCGAGTTCAAGCGCGGTCCGATCTTCACCAACGTGCTACTCGCGGACGAAATCAACCGAACCACTCCCAAGACGCAGTCGGCGTTGCTGGAAGCAATGAACGAAAACCAGGTCACGGTGGACGGACGCTCCTATGGCCTGCCCGATCCGTTCCTGGTGATCGCAACCCAGAATCCGGTCGAACATCACGGCACCTATCCGCTGCCAGAATCGCAAATGGACCGCTTTCTTATCCGTGCTCGCATGAGCTATCCCGATGCCACTGCGGAAAGGGAAGTGCTCCGCGCCAAGGCGGGCGCAGCGCGACTGGAAGACATTCGCAGCGTGCTCAACGGCAACGACGTGCTGGCGATGCAGGAGGAAGTGAAAGCCGTTCGCGTGGATGAATCGCTGGTGGATTACGCGTTGCGAATTGTGCAGCGTACGCGTGAATCGCAGCACCTGTCGCTCGGCGTTTCACCGCGCGGTTCGCTGATGCTGTACCGCAGCGCGCAGGCCATGGCGTTCCTCGATGGCCGCACCTTCTGCACTCCCGAAGACTTCAAATTGCTTGCCGTGCCGGTTTTTGCGCACCGCGTCGTGGTGAGCGCCCGCTACAGCTCCACGTTGCGCAAGTCCGAGCAGTCCGACGAAGTTCTGCGCGACATCGTCGAGAGCGTTCCGGTTCCTGTTTAAAGAAAAGCCCGCTCCGAAGAGCGGGCACATTTGCTAACTCACTTTTACTTCTGGCGCGGTTCCGCAAGCTTTGCATTCTCCTCGTGCGGCTGATATTGCGGGAAGAGTTCGGGACTGAGTCCTTTGCGCTTCTCGGCTTCCGTCTTTTCCTGCTCGATTGGAATCCGATGCTTGTCGGCGTAGGCGTCGTGACGAATGCCCGTCACCTGCCATGAGACGCGTCCATTGGCCGGACCGCCTGCGACCTTGAACTTATTGCCATCAATTTCCTGCGCGATAAAGAGCTTCGGCCCAGGCTTGTCCATCGAGGTGAGCTGATAGCGGTAGTCCTGGTTCAAAGCTTCGAACCACTCTGGCATGGTGATCCACGCTTCGCCCTTGCGGTCCAATTGCACCACGCCGTTGTAGATGTTCATCATGTCCGGCGACTCGACGAAAGAGTGATAAAGATATTTATTTGCCGGATCGAGCGGATGATCGATTTTGAACGAGCCTGCGTGCTTGCTCAACGTTCCTTCAACGCTCAAATTCTGCGTTATGACCACATCTCCGTCGAACTCGCCCGCCGTGCCGGTCACCGTTACACCGTGGATCGCGGTGCCATCGTGGCTATAGCCATTCAGGCCTTCGCTTGATCCATACGAAATGCCTTGGATCGCGATTCCGCCCGGAGTGTCCACTTCCCCTGAAATAGCTCCCTGGTTGTTGTTGCTGCCAGTATTGGTCACGAACAAGGTTGTGCCGGGTGTGATGCCGCTGGTCATCTTCACCTGTGCGTTGCTGAAAAGGATGAAAGGCGCAAGTCCAGCCTTTTCAGAAAAGCGAAGCAGCTCTTGCAGACCATTGTTCAACGCACCGGATTTATTGAAGTAGAGGGCCAGTTCGCCCCAGGTAGCAGGTTTCGCGGGGTTTTTCGAGTCCGGTTGTTCCGCTGCGATGCGAATTAGAGGGTTGTAGGTTCCCGTTGTGCTCGGCGCCATGGGATTGAAGTCGATCGCTACCGCGCTCACGTTGCCAGAGTTCGGCACCGTGCCGCTATTCGAGTTCGTCATGGTCAGCACCGGGCCAAGCACGCCAGGGAAGCTCTGGCTTGCAATTTCTGCAGTGGTTCGAGGAGTCGTCGTCCCAACGGCGAGGTTTAAGTCGGTGATTATGGTTCCGCTGGTATGTAGGCCGCCGTCGGTGTCGAAGACGAAGCCGCCATCGCTGCCATCGCCGCCCAGGATCGGACCGCTGGAGTCGTTGTGGAACCAACCGGCCGCTTGTGTCAGGCTGCCGCTGAATCCATAGAAAGCCATATCGTTGTTGGAGCAACCCACAACCCCAGCTTTCGTGCTGAGGGAGATCGGGCATCCACCCGAGCTGCCGAATACGCCTTTCGTGGGGGAGTTGAAGGTTCCCATCGCTCCCGCGACATTACCGAGACCATCCACGCTGAAAACTTCAGCGTTGCCCGCGCCCGATTGGCCGCTGATCAGCTTGCCGCTCGCGGTGTTCTGGAGTACTGCTGCCACGCCTGTGCTACTGGAAACCGCGGCCCTGACACCGGTGGTGGCTCCGGTCGCAGATGTCGCCGTGCCGTAGACGGCGATCCCATTCGTCGAAGCGGTTGTACCGCGGAAACCGACGGCGGGACCCGTTGTCGCCGTGTTCTGTCCAAAGACACCGTAGCCATTTGGCGCGCCGGTAATGCCCTTCACGCCCGTGGCGCTACCCGCGGTGCCGCTCGCAACGCCGTAGACGGAGATTCCGCTATCGGCGACGGTGGATCCGCGTACTCCGACTGCAACGCCCGTTGCAGCAGAGTTCGACCCTGTGACGCCGTAGCCAGCCGTCGTTGTGGTGCTGCCGGCTACGCCGTTGGCGGAGATCGAATTCGCGACGAGACCAGAACCGGTGCCATTCTGCGTAACCATCACAACCTGGTTGTTGGTCGAATCAACGAAGTTCGTCGCCAACTGGGTGAGCACGTTGCCCTTGGCGCCGGGGTTGATGCTTGACTTCGTTGTCGAGGTACCTTGGCTGTGCATTTGTTCCTGCACTGTGCTGGTGAGTTTCTCCGTGGTGACGAACTCCGACGCGCTGTGTCCGCCGAGGGTTTCGGCTTCGCCGGCCTTCAATGCGTACGGAACGCTGACGAGCAAGGTACGTGCCTGCTCCGGTTGTCCTTCCAGGCGAACCCCGAGCCAGCGCTGTCCGCCGCTCGAGAAGATGTCGGCGGGAATGCCGTCGAGCTTGGTAGAGCCGAGCAGGACGTCATATTTGCCGTTGGCCTCGGCGCGGACGTTCTGAGTTTCCGTCCACAGCGGTGCTCCGCCGGTTTTGGTGGCATACACCGCAAACGTCACCCCTGTAATCTTGCTCGCAGTTTGCCCGTCGGCGCTCTTCAACACGCCTCCGAAACGAATTAGGCGCGGCACTGGAGTGTTCGCGGCGGTAGAGACTTCAGTCGATTGTGCAAAAGACGGGGCGGTCAACAACAACCCCGCCAAAATGGCGGTCGCAAAGTGTTTCAACATGAAACAGTTTTCCTTCCTGTCATCAAGACAGACACGTTTCTCAGGGCACAGGAAGGGGTGAGATCCTGTCGGCGCAGGACTAAAAACTTGTAATTCAAGGGGATGGTGCAGGAACCACTTAGGGATGGCGCATTGTGACCTAAGTGGGGGTAGGAGTCAAGGGTGATGCTCACAGGCTCCGAAGCTGACCGGATATACACTGCTCTCGTGACCTTCCTGAAATTCCTGATGCTGCTTGCGCTCGTCGCCTGGATCGGCGGAATCGTCTTCTTTGGCGCGGTGGTTGCGCCGACGGTCTTCATGGTCCTGCCCACCCACGATCTCGCCGGCAAAGTCGTCAGCCGCTCGCTTTGGATCCTGCATTACATTGGCATTGTCAGCGGTGTGATCTACCTCATCTGCTCGATGGTGCTCTCCTATCGCCTGCGCGGGACGCCCGAGCCCTTCGCGCTGCGCCATCTGGCGATTGTCCTCATGCTGGCGGTGACGATCATCGGCCACGAAGCCGTGGCGAAGCCGATGCTGCGATTGCGCGATGACATGGGAGTAATTGACACCGTTCCCCCGAACGATCCTCGACGGGTGGAGTTCAATCGCATGCACGTATGGAGCACCAGAATCGAAGAAACTGTCCTTGTTCTTGGTCTCGGTGTGCTCTGGGGAACCGCGCGCCGTTTATCATAGAGGGTTCGGCAAAATCCCTGGCCATCACTTTGGGTGCCCCACTCTAGCGAAGCTAGGGTGGGGAAGTTCCGCCGACTGAGAACTCATCATTTATGAAGACTGGAATCGTAGGCCTGCCGCAGGTAGGCAAAACCTCGTTGTTCGTCATGTTGACCAAGGCGGACGTCTCGAACCGTTCGTCGAACCCGCGCGAAGCCCACCTCGGCATCGCTGTTGTCCCGGATGAACGCCTCGATAAGCTCGCCGCGCTTTTTAACCCGAAGAGGCTGATCCACGCGCGCGTGGAATATGCCGACGTTGCCGCCATCAGCCAGGAAGCGCTGAAGGAAACCGCTTTCGCCGCGAACCTGCGCAACGTGGACGCCCTTGCTCACGTTATCCGCGCCTTCGACGATCCATCGATTCCGCACGTCGGTGTGATCGATCCGCTGCGCGATATCAAAAACCTTGATTTCGATCTCCTGGTGAACGACCTCGGCCAGGTCGAAAAGCGCTTGGAGCGCGTCGAAAAAGACCTGAAGAAGATGCGCTCGGCCGATCTCGAGAAAGAATTCGAGCTGCTTAAGCGCGCGAAAACTCACCTAGAGACCGAGCGTCCTCTACGCGAGATGGAGATGACCGCGGACGACAAGAAGCGCTTCCGCGGCTTCATGTTTCTCAGCGAGAAGCCAATGCTCTACGTGCTTAACATCGGTGAGAGCACCACGCTCGGCGACGATCTGGAAAACGCCGTCGCGAAGTACGGGTTGGCCGAGGTGGTTTCGCGCCCGAACACCGGCGCAGTTGCAGTCTGCGCGAAGGTGGAAGCCGAACTTGCCCAAATGTCCGACGAAGATGCCGCCGAATTCCTCGGCAGTTATGGCCTGCGTGAGAGCGGCCTTGTCCGCCTGATTCGCAAGACCTATGAGCTACTCGGCGTGATGTCGTTCTTTACCGTCGGCGAAGACGAGTGCCGCGCCTGGACCGTCGAGCAGGGAAGTCGCGCCCAGAACGCGGCTGGCGCGATCCACACCGACCTCGAGAAGCACTTCATTCGCGCCGAAGTCATTCACTGGGACACGCTCCTCGCCGCCGGCAGCGAAGCCGTCGCACGCTCACAAGGGACCATGCGACTGGAAGGCAAGGAGTACATCGTGAAGGACGGCGACATCATGCACATTCGCCACAGCGGATAGTCCTTTTTCCCGCAGCTCTCCTCCGCAATCCGGTGCATCCAAATGATTGCGGAGGAGTGCAATGATCTCGATTACCTGCGACAACTGTGGCGCCGAGCGCCCCGAACGCCTGCCTTCCAGCGAGGAGTGGATCCTCGGCTACGACATCGAATTGGAATCACCCAACGCCGTGCAGCGCTCGCTGCGCTTTCTCGATCACTGGGATGATCGCCGCGTCATGGAGTTTGGCGCGATTCATCTTTGCAGCGAACAATGCAAGGTGGAGTACAAGACGGCCGAGGCGGCTTGATTTAGATTCCGTGGAAAAAGTGGTCGAGCACAAACAGCGCGGCCACGCCCACAAACACAAGCAGCGCCATCTTGACGCCGGGATCGTGATTGACCTCGGGCATAAGGTCGGTGGCGGCGACGTAGATGGTCACTCCCGCCGAGAGCGCGAGTCCGTAGCTGGCGGCATGCCGCAACTCGGCCATCGCCATCACGCCGAGGAACGTGGCTGCGCCGAGAATCGCCGACGCGCCCCACGAACGTAGCTTATCGAGACCGCTCGCCAGCATCACCGAGGTCACGGTGAAGCCTTCCGGAATTTTGTGCAGGAAGACGGCGAGAAAGATGATCCAGCCGAGCCAGTTCGACACCAGGAAGCCGGACGCGATCGCGACGCCGTCGAAGAACGAGTGAATGATCAGTCCAAAAAGCACCGACACGCGCTTATGCGAGTGGACGAATTCTTCCTCGTGCGTCTCTTCACCGTAGTGAAAGTGCGGGGATAGGGTGTGCTCGAAGAAGTGGATAATCAGGTAGCCGAGCAAGATGATGAACCCGGCGCTCGATCCACGTTCGTGCACGCTCTCCGGCACCATCTCGACGATCGCGGTAGCCAGCATGAATCCCGCGCCCAGGGCGATGAAATACCGCAAATACCGCCGCTCCCAGTTTTTCTGGACGATGACGGCGCCGCCGAACGCATTGGCGCCCGCTGCAGTCAAGCCCAGCACAATGCTCAGAAGCACTGGATTCATGTACTTCGAGAATATCAGAGCAGGGAGGCATATCCAGACCGCATCTGCCAGAAGGATGCTGGCCACGAAGGGCTGCATGGGCTGAAGAATTTTGAGGGATTTATGGCGGGGCTGGCAGGACTCGAACCTGCGACCCTTTGCTTAGAAGGCAAATGCTCTATCCACCTGAGCTACAGCCCCGCGCAGAACAATTCTACCGTGTGCAGGCACTGCGAGGGGCGATTGTGCTCGAGCAGTACCCACCAGAGCCACAGGAGGCTGTATTGGGGCACGTCGATCACCTCCAGGTGTGTTGTGCGACCGAGAGGCCGCTCGCATGCAGACGTCTGCAATCCACCAATAAGGAAGCGGGGTCTCGCCATTGCAAACGAGCGAGGTAGAATAAAGGCATAGCAGGCCCCTGACCTCATGACCCAAAGAACTATTGGCGCTGCGGCGCCGGATCCTAAACTGACTTTCGCGGACTGGTTTGCGATCCTTGGCACGGTCGCGTGGGGAACGGCGCAGCTCGTCCTTTCCGGAGACTGGATCTCCGACGATCTCCGTGCTCTCACCCTCAGGCCCAAAAACCTTTTGGCGGCAATGTTTCTTGCGATCAACGCTGTGATCTTCCTGTGGAGAATGTTCCACGGCGAGGTCTACGGCAAGTTCAGGAGACCGATCCTAGTCTCCTATGCATGCTATGTCATCGTGGCCCTGCTGCCGATGCTCTTCGTAAGTTCGGACGCGAACTATCTCTTGATTGTGATGTATTTCCTGTGGGGACTGTATGCGTATGTCCTCGCCCAGTGCATGTTCCGTAACCACCATGTCTGGAAGGTATTCCTGCGCGTGACCAACCGAACTACGATAGCCGTTCTGGCCGCGGGGGCTCTTTTCGGAATTTATCATGGCGAATATTTCATGCCCGGTTCGCATCGCCTTGCATTCGTCTTTTTCATCGTGCAATACGGTTATGCGCTTTGCGTTGTCTGCGCAACCGCATTGGGACTGGCAATTAATAACCGAAGCGAGCGTGCGAAGACTTTCTATGCGGTCGAAATCATAATCTGCATGGTGTTGATGGCCCTCGCGGTCTCACGAAGCTCGCTCGTCTTTGCGCTCGTGATGGTCTTGACTTATTGGGTGCTGAAGAGCGACCTCGCACTCGGGTGGGGTCTTGCGCTCGTCATCCTGGTTGCGGGTGGCACCGGCGTCACCTTCGATATCCTCGGCTGGGATAAAGTGAACGATCTCTCCAGCGGACGGCTTGCCCTTTACGAATACGAATTGAATACGCATCTCCTGGATCGTCCGGTTGATGAATGGCTCCTCGGGTCGAGTACGTTTCTGCAATCGCAGAACACACTCGTCGTAGATGAGGCCGGTAAAGAGGCGCGGTTTAAGCGCAATCAGACGGATAACGCATACTTGTCGATGTTGCTTTCGCACGGGATGCTTGGGCTGTTTTTTTTTGCGACACCTCTTCTGTTACTCGCACAACTCCTGCTGAAAAGTGGAAAGAGCGCTCCTCCTCTCAGCCGTAGTCATTATCAGTTGGGTTTTGCGGTATGGATGGCGGTGGCGATGACATCGCTTTCTGAATCGACCCTTCCATCGCTGGGCGGCATTGTGCCCATTTACATGCCAATTTTCTGGATGCCGATTATCGAGTTTTGTCCATGGAGGCCTTCCTATGCGAAAACTCCTGATCCTGATTTTGTTACTTCCGTTCCTGTTGGCGTCTGACGCGAAGCCTGCCGACGGCATTATTCATCCCGACCAGGTGGCAAAAAGTGGAGACGGTTCGGCTGCGAACCCTTACAAAGGCTGGGAGTCCGCGCTAGAGGCGGACGGCGCCGTCGTGCAATTCCGCCCGGGTCACTATTTCGCCACGCGCACCGTAAACCTGCATGGGCCAGTCGATATCGATGGCAAAATGGCGATTATTCACAAGGTCTCGGCTGGCGCGGCGTTCGCGATTAACGGTGTTCCAGGGTCGCAGACGAGCGAATTTGTGATTCGTGACATTCGAATCGATGGCGGAGACCAGGGGGATGTCGGGATTACAGTTGGCAATGGGAGCGGCCCGGTTTATTCGGCCAACGGGCTGTTGGAAAACATCGGCGTTCATGGTTTCAAGAAGGCGGGAATATGGCTGCAGGCCGCGCAGATTGTCACAATGATGCGCGTGGAGGCGTATTCCAATGGCACCGGGTTCCTGTTTGCCGGGAGTGCAGGCGCCAACACAACCGTAAACTCATACGGCTGCCGCGCATTCCAGAATGGCATCGGCGTGGAAATCGATATGGGCCATGGACTGAACTTCAACGGCCTGACTTCGGAGAGCAACCGGTTTGAGGGAGTGAAGATTGTGAGCCAGGGAAGGTCAGTGCGACAAGTTCATTTCAACGGCTGTTGGCTTGAACAAAATAACAAAGCCAGGCCGAACTCGAAAGCGTCCCAGTTTAGCGTGGATGGCGAAGCGGTCGAAGGATTGGTACTGGAGGACACGACCTTCGCCATCGCGGGCTCGGGCAATCAACACTTTTCGCTCGGACGCTCGACGATGGACAAGAGAGTACAGAATCTGCACTTGCAGAGCCCGGACCACTAGAGGGTAGGGAGTTCCGGTTCCATCCAGAAATGTGCGCTGCGAAGGATTGGTTTGTTGATCTTCACCACGTTCATACATTCGAAGCAAACGGCGTAGATCTTTTCCTCCGATCTCGATCAGCTCTCCGTCGTAGAGTCTATCGGCGTAGTGGTCCTTGAGTATGTTCGAGTTGCGGGGTGAGCATCGGCTTACGAGTCTCCCGGAAAGTGGTAGGAAAAAGGAAACAGCCTTCTAAGCCCCTTCTCTTTGGACATCGGAAAGCGACAAAGCAGAGTTCCTGGTTAAAGGGAATCCGCTGAATTTGAACCACGATGCATAGCTCGTGTGGACCTCTGAACAGGAGATCCACATGTCAGTCGCTACCACCATCCAGCCCGCGGCGCCGCCCGCAGCGCTACTCAACGATTCGAATGCCTACCAGCTCCTGCCGCTCGCGCAGGTAGTCCTCTCCAAAACAAATCCGAAAGGCCGCTGCGAGGGCCCCGAGTTCGACGAGCTCGTCGCCTCCATCCGACAGCACGGCATTCTGCAGCCCATCCTTGTGCGTCCGGTGGGCGAGGAAGGCAAGTACGAAATCGTCGCCGGCGAACGCCGCTACAGTGCTGCCAAGGCCGCTGGGCGCGAAGATATCCCCGCCGTCACTCGGCTGCTCAGTGATCGCGAAGCCCACGAGCTGCAACTGATAGAGAACCTGCAGCGCAAGGACGTGACCGCGCTCGAAGAGGCCGAGGGTTTTCGAAACCTGCTCCAGTCGCTGAATGCGGAGCGGAAGGATGGGCGGCAGGAAGAGCTTGTCAAAGAGATTGCCAGCCGCGTGAATAAGAGCGTGCGCCATGTGTATTCGCGCATGAAGCTCACAGAGTTGACCAAGGATGCGGCCTCGCTGCTCGCGATTGGGAAGATCGGTTCGAGTCACGCGGATGAAATTGTTCGCCTCACGCCAGACGACCAGGTCGATCTGCTGAAGAAGCACCTCGAGCGGGAGGAATGGGTTGGCGAAAAGCGCCAGAAGGTCGTTCTTAGCGTCCGGCAGCTTAGGACTGTCATCGAGAATAACTACCAGCTTGACCTCTCGACCGCGCCGTTCAAGCTCGATGACGACCGCGTAAAGCCTGCCTGCTCTGGATGCCCCAAGAACACTGCCAACGCGCCTCTTCTCTATCCGGATTTGAAAAAGGCGAAGTGCACGGACGTCTCCTGTTTCCAGCGCAAGGTAAAGGGTTTCGTCCAGATCGAAGTTAAAGCTCTTGCGAAAGATGTGAAGGTTCAGGTTCCGATCGTTGTGACGGCTGCGTGGTGGTGTAACGGTGATCAGAAAGCAAAGACGAAGGGAGCCTGGGCAGAAGCGCAAATAGGAAGCTGCGCGCATATACAGGCCGCCACCGTCGTTGATGAGTTTGCCCGGCCTGTGGGCGCAAAGCTCGTTTGCGCGAACATGGGCTGTTTAGTCCATTTTCCCAATCAGAAGAAAAACTCGTCGGGTGGATCGACGTCGCGCTCGAAGAAATCAGTGGCGAAGCAGAAAGATCTCGATAAGAAAAGGCTCCTCGATAGGGAGCTCGAGGTCGCGCCTGACATCGCCGTGTTTCGAGCGGTACTCGATAAGGTTGCTGAGCCTTCTAGCGTGGAATTGGGCGTAATAACTGACTGGCTCCTCGGCGCGTACGGCGCAACGAAAGAAGGAGAGGATGCGCTCCTCGATTATTTCGCTTGGCCCAAAGGTCAGGGGATGGCTTTCGACCGTCTCCGGAAGCTGCATGAGAAGCACGCAACCGGCTTCAATTTCCGAAAGGGCGTGAAGTTCATCATTGCCGCCATTATCGCCGACGGGATCGGCGCCGGAGGCGGTTCGGAACTTGATGATGTTGCCAAGAAATACAACCTCGATGTGAAGTCCATCCGTGCTAAGGCGCTCGCGGATGCGAAGCAGAAGCAAGCACTGAGCTCCCCCAAGGCGGGAGCGAACGGCGCGGCTGGCAAGGTGGCCCCTCAGGGTGCCTCGGAGACCGGAACCTCCAAAGCTGCCGCGAAGAAGTCTCCCGCCAAAACTTCCCCTAAGAAAGCCGCGAAGAAAGCTACCCCTAAGAAGGCGGCCTCCGCTTCGAAGCCGAAGAACCTGTCGGCGAAGAAGGGAGGCCGCTAGTGTCGAAATTCATCAAAGGCAAGCGGGCGGCGCGCGCGCACCACGCGAAGGCCGAACGGCGCGCGAAGAAGCACAACATCCAGGCGGGACTCAAGCAGAACGCCAACACGGCGTACGGACGCACGGCGCAGGGTCTTCGTAAGACCCTTGATCGGCTGGTGAAGAAAGCGCTCGTGCAGGTGAAGGCCGAGGCTCAGGGGGTGGAGCGATTCGAACCCGCAGATCAGCAGCCGGAAGGTGGTGCTCAATGACCACCGCCGGAACGATCACCTACGTGCTGCGGATGTTGCTCGAGATCGATCGCCTTGTCCTGCGATCTAGCAACACCTGCGAGGATGCTGCGGAGATTCGCGAACTAGCGGCCAATAGCATTCACGCAGGCCGCGCAGCTCTACTCGAATTGCACGCGGGTTCTGTGTGCAACTCTAACGCGTGCCGCCACTGTGGGTTGGGCATCAGACTCACTTCATACTCATTTGAGCCGCAGGAAGCAGCGTGGGTGCACGTTGCCAACGATCAGACTGCGTGCCTGTCCGGTTCAGAGTTGCGATTTGCTGAGCCGGATCGGCGCGCGGCGGACCACGGCTCGCCGACTGGCTTCGAACGGCGCAATCGCATTGACGATGCGATCGCTGATGTCGTCGCGGCCGTCGATCGCGTGCTCGGCCCTGAAACTTCAAGCTCGGGAGTAGCACCCTCCGGAGCGGGCGGTGCTTTATGACCGTCCGCTCATTTTTCCCTCCCGGGGAACCGATGCTGGCCGATGTGAACCTGCGCGCGGATCTGCTCGGCCTGGTGCGTCGGCTTCGCGTGTGCGGTGTCTCGATGCTGGAGGGCAGGATCCAGTTCGAGCGCTTGTGGATTGAAAGCGCGCTCACCGATACCAGCGGCAACCTTTGCAAGGCGGCGGTGCAGCTAGGCCTGCATCGCAACACGCTCAGCCGGAAGATGAAGCTGCTCGGCATTGACGCTCGGGTTTTCCGCGTGCTCCGGCGTAAACACGTTCAATCCGAAAAGGTCACGCCGTATGCCGTGCGCGTGGCGGGCGGTGCGGAATGACGCCCGGTTTCGCGCGGTGGCTCTTCTTGGTGCCGGCGCTGGTGTGTGCTTCCGTGGCGATTGCGCTGTTCGTCGCGGGCGTTCTTCGCGACATCGATGCAGCGACGCGGGTGGTGGAGGGCGATGAATGATAGCCGCTTCTCTGCATGCCGTTCCACTATGGCGGGTAGTTCTGGTGCTCGTGTTCGAGTTGTTTTCGCTGGTGGCGTTGGCACTGGGGATCGCGCTTGATTTCAAGGTGTGTGCGCCACCCAAAGAACTGCTTTCGTTCGATCGCAACGAGGAGGGCGAAGTCTGATGGCACAAATGCAGCAGGGCGACTGTGCTTTCTCGAATGCATGCATGATTCCCGGCGAGCGCCAGGCGCTGGCCGGGACTAACCGCCGGTACTGTCCGGTGCACATACACAGCTTTGAGCTGCCAAGCTCGGCGGCGAATGGCGGCACGGAGCACGCTTCGGTGGAGTTCCGTCCGAACCCCGGCAGCGGCCGGCGCCGCCGCTCCAACTGGCTGACCATGGAGGCCTACTGATGCGGACGTGGCGCGAGCTGTGGCGCGGTTACGCATGGGTGATGCTGTTCGGCGTCTTCCTGTTTGTTCTCGGCCTGGTGATGGCTTTTGCCGAAATGGACGGGCCGCACTGATGCCGCGCGGAATTCCAAAGAACTACGTGCCGTGCACGGCGTGCCCGAGCCCCAAGGGATACCCGAAGTGCGGCCTTTGTATGCGCTGCCGGAACGCCGTCGCCGGCAAGGCGCGTCGGCTGTATGTGTGGACGCCGGACAAAGAAGACATCCTGCGTAATGCCTATGCCACTGGCAGCGGCAACCGGCGCCAGCTCAAGCGGGCGCTGAAGGATGCGGTCGCGCGGATCGGATTCCCGCGCGGCACGGTGAAGTACCGGGCGCAGCAGCTTGGCCTGACCAATGACACCCGGCATCCGTGGGCGCAGCAGGACTTCGAGCTCCTTCGTGAGTACCTGGGGCAATGGAGCCTGACGCGGATCGCGCGGAAGCTGAAACGCGCCCGTTCGGCCGTGGAGGCCATGGCGGACCGCCTGCACCTCTCGCGGCGGATCACCGATGGCTACACCGCGCACGACGTCGGGCGCCTGTTCGGAGTTTCGCAGGACACGGTGGCGCGCTGGATCCGCACGGGCGTTCTGCATCGCGACTTCGAGACCGGGCGGATCGCGGAGATCTCGGTGATGGCTGTGATTCGCCTGCGCACCGACCTGTACTCGCTCAAGCGCGTGGATGAAGTGCTATTCAAGGCGCTGGTGTTTGCCCCGGAGACCGAAACCCTGGCGTTGAAGCCGGTGCGCAGCGTGCAGACGTTTGCAGGAAGCGAGGCGACAGCATGAGCCAGCAGAACAACTGCGAGCGCTGCTGGGTCGAAGGACGGGGGCGGTGAAGGCACTCGGTTCGATCGATGAGCAGCCCTTGTGCAAGCCGTGCGGGATCTCGGTGGCCATAGAGATCGGCGACAACGTGCTCGAGCTGACATGGCGCGCGAAAGGCAATGGTGCGGGATTGATCGAGCACCCAGTTCGCACGGTGGAATTTGCCCCGGTGGATGGCGCCGCGATCGGCAGCGATGTTGAGGTGATTACGGTCCGGAACGCCAGTCCTTCGGCCCAAGCTGTGAAAAGTCGAGAGGAGAAAACGATGCCAAAACCAAAAGCAAGCTGCGTGAAGTGCGGGAAGGGCCTGCGGGCGGATTCGCCCGGCTACAAGTTCGAACTGTGCGCTAAGTGCCACAAGAATGCGGTCGGTGAAGAAACGACTGCCGCGTCCGCTGTCGTCGAGCGCAAGAAGCCGGGTCGTAAACCCGGTTGGACACCGAAGCCGAAATCGATTGCAGCGCCGGATGGGGGGGCAGAGTTGGGATCGCCGAATCTCACGCTCACGTTGTCGGTTGCGCCGGAATGGCTGGATAAGGCGTTCGGGCGCTTCACTGTGGGCCAGAAGCTGGCCGCGATCGCGCACGTTCTGCAGAGCTAAAGAGGAGTCGGTCATGGAAGCAAAGTTGGGCACTTTTGTCCGAGATCAGATCACCGGGTTCAGTGGCGCAGTCACTGGACGCGCAGAGTACATAACGGGCTGCAAGCAAGCGCTTGTGCAGCCTCCTTGCAAGGGTTTCAACCCCAACGATCCGCCTCCGCGAGGTGTGGAGGAAGGAGTTGGCGATTTTGTCGAAAGCCGGTGGTTTGACGAGGACAGACTCCAAGCGCTCGATGAGACCCCGGTGAACTTGGCTGTTGTCGACGCAGGCCCTGACAAGCCTGCACCGAGGAAGTAGATGGCAATCGTCGCGGTCAAACTCGAAGGGCTGGAGCAGGTGCAGGGCGAGCTGCGGGATGTGGCTGAAAACCAGATCCCGTTTGCCACTGCGCTCACGTTGACCCGCGTGGCGCAGGATGCGCAGAAAGTCGTGCAGAGCGACGTGCTGCCGGCGAAGTTCACCTTGCGCCAGCCTTCGTTCCTGAAGAAGGGCGTGCGGGTGACCGCGGCGACGAAGCAGAACTTGTTTTCGGTGGTGGAAGACATTGACAAGTTCATGCAGCTCCAGGAGGAAGGCGGCACGAAGCTGCCTTTCGGCAAGTACCTGGCGATCCCGATCGTCGGCGGGGCGCGGCGATCGCAACGGGCCCTAATTGCCACGAGTGATATGCCTTCGGCGCTGATGGCGAACGGCGCATGGATCGAGTGGACGAACGGTGGCCGGGTTGGCGTGATGTTCATTCGGAAGGTCAAGCAGGCGCGGCGCTCGAGCCGGAAAGACAAAGCAACGGGCGAGCGGCAGGTGAAGGCCGGTCCGCAATATGCGCAGATTACGCCGATGTACGTCCTGGTGCCGCGCGCCACGGTGAAGGCCCGCTACCAGTTCGTGCACAACGTGCTCGACGTGGTGAGCCGCGTGTGGCGCGGGCGTTGGGATGAAGCGTTTAAGCAGGCCGTGCGAACGGCCAGCAAGTGAGGGAGAGCATGGATCCTTTGCCTGTGACTGTCTCGGAGCACTTAGACGCGCGTGAGGCGGGCTGTTTCAACTTTGTGCACGATGCGATCGCCGAGATGACGCGGCGAGGTATGAGCGAAGGGCTTAGTGCTGAAGAGCTGATGGGTTGCTCCGCCATCTGTGCGCGTTATGAGGGCCGTCTTGTGGGCGTGTTGCTCTTTGGCGATACCGAGCGCAAGGCGAAGGCTGGCCTTTGGGTGTGGTTTGGGTTTGTGGATTGGAAGTGTCGGCAGCAGGGCGTGTATCGGCGACTGTGGGCTGCTCTCGTCGAGATCGCCAAGCGGGATGGTCGGTTGCTGATAAGCGGCGCGACGCATGTGGACAACTCAGAGATGCAGTTGTGCGCTGAGTCGCTCGGGCGTCGCAAGGCCGCTGTGTTGTACGAGTACGACGTGGAGTAGGTGCGCTGGCAGCGCTTTGGGAGAGGCGCGGCGAGCGATGGGAGGCTAGAAGGTGGAACGACTTCGATTTATGGAGCCTGAGGCTGGCGGTGTACGCCGCGTCGAGCTCTTCCTGGCGATACCGCGGTACAAGCTCGAAGAAAGCCATCGCGTGGTGACGCTGGTGTTTTCCGTCCAGATGAACGCGGACATCGCGCTGCTGTGCGATGTGAAGATCCGCAACGCCTTCGAGCAATGCGAGACGCTCGAAAAGGAAGTGGCGAGCGTGCGGCTGAAGAGCGGCATCGCCCAGGTGGATGCCAAGTTCTTCGACACTAAAGACTCGAAGCCCGCGATCTACACCATGACCGATTCCATCGTCGAGGAGATCGGCTGCGAGCGAACGAAGGGCGTCACCTACCTTTATTTCCAGCTCAAGCGCGCGTTGCGTGAGACGCCGAACATCGCGAAGTTTGTGGGTGACCACTACTGCACCGCGCTGTTTGTTGAGTTCTCGCGCACAAAGCCCGCCCAGCCACGCAAGCTCGAACTCCATTCGAATGGGGATGTGCGATGAGCGCGCCTCTCGAAATTATCCGTCGCGCCGACCAGGAGCGCGAACTGGTGCAGCAGCGCAGCTTCGTCTTCCAGGAGATGCTCGAACTGAAAGGCCCGGAACTCGAAAAGAAGAACGTCGAGTTCGTGAGATTGACGCACGCCATTGCCGCGGTTTGGAAGGAGCGGGCCTAGTGTCACTCGAAGCCTCAGCCTACGCGCTCAACCTGCAGCGATGTGAAGACGGCGCGGAGCTATCACAGGCGCACAAGCTGCTGCTGTTGATCCTGGCGAACCACCACAATCCACGCAGCCAAGATTCCTGGCCGTCGCTGCCGCGGCTGGCCGAGCAGTGCCTGTGCAGCGAGGACACGATCCGTCGCTCGCTCGATTACCTCGAGCGTCATTGCACCGTGCTTCGAGTGAAGCCAGAACGACAGGGCCGGAAGATGCTCACCAAGTACCTGTTGCTCGGGCTCGATCGGCGCGACCTACTGGCGAAGAAGCTGACAGAGCTTGCTTCAGGAAAAGGGTCGCATGGTGCCACCCTTTTTTCGCCCGCAGAAAGGGTGGCAGAAGGGTCGCAAAACAGCCCGGAAAGGGTAGCAGAAGGGTCGCAAAAACCACCCGAAAGGGTAGCAGAAGGGTTGCAGAAGGGTAGCAAGGTTTCCGGCTACGAGATTGAAAACAAAGAAAGTCGCTCGGGAACTGGAACTGGAACAAAAGCAAAGGGAAAAGAGGAACTGGAACATCACGCCGATGGCGGAAGCGTTTCGAGCAACGGCAACAGCCAAACCAACCCCAACGGCAACGGCGCGGCGTCGAGTCGGATGGCGAAAGCGCTGGCGGGCTGGATGGAAATCAAGAGCGCGTTGCGCGTCCAGCTCGGCGAGGACTTGTGGCAGGACCTGATTCGCCCGCTCTTCCTGCTGCACGTCATGACCGATGGCAAGAGCCTGATGGTCACCATGCCGCGATCGACGAAGCTGGCCGCCCGGATCCGCGAGCGAATGTTCACGATCCAGCATGTGGCGCAGGCCCACGGCTATGCCGTACTGCTGAGCTGGTATCCCGACGATCAGGACATGCAGCGGATGCAGCGCGAGTATCCGGAGATCTATGCGCAGTGGATGAACGCGGCGAAAGACGTGAGGCCATGACTCCAACCGAGCAATTGGCATTGACCGGTATCGAGCGCCTTACCTGGACGCTGTACGCGGAGCAGCGATTCACGCTCGGCGGACGTCGCGAAGCCAAGGCGCGGCGGGTGTTCATCGCCGACGTGACCAAGGCATTCGATTGCATTCGATCGGAAGCGAAGCGGCAGGGGTATGCCGTGGACTTTGGCGCCGTCGATCTGCGACTGGCCACGCTGCATGCCATGCAGAAGCCGTGTTGCTACTGCGTCGATCTGTTCGGGCTGGATGCGTTCGCCATCACGTTCGACGTGCCGCCTGAGCGCGACAAGCGAGGCTATCGCATGGCCAACATCGTCGTGTGCTGTGCGCTGTGCGAGTCGTGCAAGGGCCGCGAGCTCAGCGGTGGCGAATGGCTCGACGTCATGGCTGCACTCAAGGCCGCTGACCCGGATGCGGCACGGGCGTTCCGAGTTCGTCTCGCGGCTGGAACTGCAGCGGTGGACCATCGTCGTGGGGGTCAAGGTACTCCCCGACGGGTGCCGGCTGCGGGTAACGCGCGAGTGGCCGGGAAGGTGTAGCGACAGCAGTAAAAAGTCGGTTGATTTCAGGTTGATTTCTATGAGCAGCGACAGCCAATTCGGACGCCACGACGATGCGAAGGATCTCGCTCGGCGCGGCAGCGTGCTCACGATCGACGAACTGCGCAGAGTGTTCGAGGGCACGGTTTGTCCGGCGTGCCAGGGCGCGAAGCGATCGCGCTCGGCGTTCTGTGCGACGGACACCTCGGCACTCACGATCTGGCAGCGTCGCTCGCTTGCTGGCGGTATCGACGACCCTCAATTTCAGCAAGCCTTCCGTTCCACGCTTCGCCATCTCGAGCTCAACGCCACGCGAGTGCGTAAGTTTGCTCCGGTGCGCGGCGGATGGTCCTACCAGACCGAGAGCGAGCTGCGCGCGGCAGGCTATCGCTGGCACAGTTTCTTTCGATGCGGCGTCCCAGGCTGTGGGCAGCCCATTCACCTCTACACCAAGCCCGATAAATCCGGCCGCGTCGCGGTGAACGCCGAAGGCTATCAGCCGCACGCCACCACTTGCACCGACCCCGAGTACTTCCAGCGCCAGCGCGAGGCGAAGCAAGAGCGGCGCAAGGCAGCGAAGGCCGCGCAGACGTCTGCACGAAGGAGACCCCGTTGATCTGCCGTTTCTGTGAATACCCCGTTCTGCAGGAAGTCGAGGTTGTGCGCACCGACGCGACCCGCATCCTGCAGATTGCCTGCACCCACTGCGAAGGCGTTGTCGAGCGCGTGGAATATGTGCTGCGCGTTCCGAAGTACCAGGGCCTCGAGCTCGAGAAACGGAAGAACCGGAACACGTAGATGGCCCTCGTCACGCAAAAGTCGATCGCGCGGCGCTTCGGAGTGACTCCGCAGTACGTGAACAAGCTCGTCACGCAGGGGCACATCGAGAAGCACGGTCGCCAGGTAGACGAGCGTCAGGCGGTTCGCGCCATGAAGGCCGCGGGCCGCGTTGAGATCTCCGCGAAGGCGCAGGCAAAGAAAGCCGCGGCAAAGAAGCCTGCCAAGAATGCAGCGACGAAGGCCGCGAAGCCGAAGGAAGCGAAGCCGCCGAAGGCACAGAGTGCCACTGGAACGCAGGCCCACTGGAAAGCGAAGGAGTTGGAGTTCAAGGCCAAGAACCAACAGCTCGAGTACGAAAAGAACGCTGGCATGTGGCTTCCGGTCGCAGGAGTCCGCGATGCCGAGCAAAAGAAGAACGCGAACATCAAGGAAAAGTTCCGCCAGCTCCCGCGCGCCCTGGCGCAACGTCTCGCCCGCCTCACTGTGCCGGCGGAAGTCGAGCAGGTCCTTCGCGATGAAATCGATCTTGTCTTTGCCCAGCTCGCGGCTGATCCCCTTGGAATGGCGGAAGCCATTTCGGCCGCGCCCCAGCCGGCGGAGTTCCACGATCCCCACCTCGTGCCCCCGCCGGCGCCCCAAGTTCAAGGGATGGAGGCCGCACTGTGAGCCGCCAGACTTGGACCAAGGAACTGAGGCGCGTGGTCAACCGCCTCGAGACGAACAAAGACGGATTGGTTAAGGTCACGTCCGCGATTGATTGGTTGCTCGATAACGGCGGCGACAAAGAGGTGCTCGAAGAAGCGAAGTTCGCGCTGATGCAGGAGCGTCGTAACCTTCGCCTCGATTTCTGCGACGAGCTCGATCGCCAGGACAAGTGGAAAAAGGGTGCGCGATGAAGGGAGATCCCGATGCTCGCAACTGGCACCGCTACGCGCTGGCGTTCTTGTGGTTTCGGCTGTCGCGCTATGAGCGGTTCTCGGCCGTGAGGCCCCGCCTGGAGTGGCAAACCAATCGCGGCCCCGCCGGCGAGTGGCGCTGGCTCATGTACGTGGGCGAGGGCTGGACTGCTGGCGTCGAAGACAGCTCGCAGGTTGGCCAAAAGTCCACGGCCGCCACGCGGTACCGGATCTGCGTTGTGTCGAAGGACCGGCTTCTTTGGGGCGAGGAAAGTTTCCAATGGCTGGAAGATGCGCGCAAGGCTGCGATTCAGATGACGATCGGCGTCATCACAGCGCAGCGCGAGAAGAAGGCGACCGATGGCCAATGAACGTTATGAGCGGAAGAAGACGCTCCGCGCTCTCCGCTGCATCCTCGCACGGATCCACTCCGGGTGGTTCGATGTTCGATGCCGAAGGATTCGTGGCTCTCGGGCTGAGGCAGTGGAGGCCTCGGCGTTTGTGCGCCGCCTCCATCAGCTCGAAGAGTGGTATCGCGGTGGTTACAACGCTGTGCTGGCGATTTACAAGGCCGAAGAAGAGGCGGCCAAACGTGGCTGACCGCGACGATCTCTGTGTGTGCGGATGCCCGCGGTCGAGGCATGACCAGAAGCGTTGCGATAAGCGCTGCACTGTTCACGAAAGCTGCACACACTTCCGCCTGGCGGCATGGCAGCCGGATGAAGTGCTTACACACCGCCATTCACATGGTTCGAAACCGGGTAAGGGATTGCCTGGTGGCATGGTGGAGTTAAATCCGAAGCGAGGCAGATCATGAAGGCGCTCAGCATCCGGTGCCCCTGGTGGTGGTTCATTCTACACGGTGGCAAAGACATCGAGAACCGTGACTGGTACTGCTCCTATCGCGGCCCCGTGCTCATTCACGCCAGCAAGTGGCATGAACCGCATGAGGCATGGGCCGACCTGCAGGGCGCAATGGCAATGATGCGGCGGTCCGGAAGGATGTTGCTGGCCGACGTGACCCTCGCCGATATGAAGCGCTACGGCGGTCACGTCATCGGCCAGGCGGAGATCGCCGATTGCGTGCGCAAGAGCGACAGCCCCTGGTTCGTCGGCGAGTGCGGCATCGTGCTCCGCGACGTCCACCCCATCACTCCGTTTCCGTTCAAGGGCGCGCTCGGTCTCTTCGACATTCCCCATAGCGACGGCGGCGCGCCGGTGCAAACGTCTGCACAAGAAAGCCTGTTCGGATGATGCCGGAATACGTTCAGGAAGTCGTCTGCGGGCGGTTCGGCTTCGGCGCCGGGAACGGTAGCTTGCAGTGCGGGCATTGCAGCGTGTCGTTATCCAGTCGCCGAAGTTCGGCTGCGGTGATGTTGCATTGGCAGTGCGGGCAAGTCCAGGTCGGCGTGGGTTTCTGCACACAGGAGCGGCGAGGCATGCGGAATATTCTATGACCTCTGCTCCAATCATCGCCACACAGGATCCCGTCCTCGCCGTCTTCCAGGAGGCCGCACAGGTCTTCCGGCCTGCACCGGCGCTCACCATCACCGAGTGGGCAGAGCGTCATCGCATTCTCAGTACCGAGAGTTCGGTCAGTGCCGGCCTCTATCGTTGCGAGGTCACGCCCTATGCGCGCGAGATGCAGGATGCCATTAAGGATCCCGACGTCGAAGAGGTTGTCTTCTGGACCGCCGCGCAGATGGGCAAGTCCACTTCGCAGGAGAACATCGCGGCCTATTTCATCTGCGAAGATCCATGCCCAATCATCTGGATGTGGCCGACCAAAGAAGTCGCGCGTGATTGGTCGGTCGATACACTCGATCCACTACTTCGCGACTCGCCCGAGTTGTCGCGCCGTTTCACTGAAGGCTCGCGCAAATCATCGAACCGCGGGCTCTTTAAAAAGTTTCCCGGCGGGTATCTCTCCGCGATCGGTGCCAACTCGGCGTCAGGCCTGCGGCGCCGTCGAGCCCGTCTGCTCATCTGCGACGAAATCGACGGCAACCCGCCCAGCGCCGGCGACGAAGGCGATCCCATCGAGATTGTCATCTCCCGTGCTGAAACTTTCTGGAACCGCAAGCGCGTCCTGGCTTCTACCTGCACCAATAAGGGTGAGTCGCGGATCGAAGGCCGCTATGAGATCAGCTCGAAAGGGAAGTACTGGGTGCCATGCACGAGCTGCGGTGAACTCATGCTCCTTTCCTTCCGGGGCCTCAAGTGGCCGAAGGGAGAAGAGCCCACCATCGAGAATACGTATCTTCCGTGCGAACACTGCGGCGTTGTGCTCACCGAGGCCGATAAACCTGCCATGCTCGCCGCCGGCCGCTGGATCCACGAGCATCCCGAGCGCAAAATCCGCGGCTATTGGATCAACAAGATGTATTCGCCCTTCGTGGCCTGGTGGGAACTCGCAGCCAAGTTCAAGCGTCTGAACGCGCGTACCACGGAAGACCGCGAGGCGCTCAAGCCTTTCGTCAATCTCGATCTCGCTGAGACCTGGGAGGTAAAGGACGAAAAGCCCGATCGTAATCGCTTGGTCGATCGCCGTGAGACCTACGAAATACTCCGCGAGCAGCGCGAAGAAGGCGCGCCCGCCAGCCAATCGAAGCTTGTCCAGGTCTCGCTCCTGCCGGATAGTGTCACCGTCCTTACCTGCTCCGTGGACGTGCAGGTCGATCGCCTTGAGTTCGAAATCGTCGGATGGGGTCACAAGCGCGAAAGTTGGTCGATCTATGTTGGCAACGTTCCCGGAGATCCCAAGAACGAAGCCGTATGGCTGCGCCTCGATCAAATTCTCCAGATGGAGCTGCAGCACCATCGCGGGTCCATGCTGCCGATCGCGGCCACCTTCGTCGATTCCGGCTTCGACGCCCCCGAGGTCTACAACTTCACCAAGCCGCGCGCCTATCGCTGGGTGTTTGCCTCGAAGGGCTCGTCGGAGTTCAATCACGTCCCGCTGGCGAAGAAGAAGCACATCGATCGCAGCAACGTGTGGCTCTACCAGGTCGGCGTCGGTCAAATCAAAAAGACGATCTATGCCAACCTCATGGTCACCGCGCCTGGGCCGGCGTACATGCACTTCACCACCGCGCACAACACGCCCGAGTACTTCGATCAGCTCACCGCCGAAACTCTTGAGAGCTACTACGAGCACGGTTTTCCACGGAAGCGCTGGAAGAAGCAGCCCGGCGCTCGCAACGAGGCTCTCGATCTTCGGGTGTACAACTACGCCGCGTTCCTGTCGCTGAGCGAGCAGCCCGATAAGCTCCTCGATCGCCTGCGCGAGCAGTTGCTGCTCGACGCGAAGAAACTGGAAGATGCGGGCGCGAAAGAGAACCAGTTGCCGCTCATCTCCACCGAGCTCCCGCCTTCCACGCCTCCCGAGCCCGTCGATCGCGCGGAAGCGACTGCAGCGACAGCCGAAAAGCTCGCCGAGACGCTCACGGCCGCCCTCGCGCCTCCGCCTGTTGTAGCGCCTCCTTCTGAATCGTTCACGCCAAGGGTCAAGGTCAAGCGCTCTAGTTGGCTCTAGGACGCTTTTCCCCACCAAAAAAGCTTCGCGCATTTGTAACGCTGCCACCTTCCCGCGCCGCCATGTGATTAATGGCCATTTCTCCGCGCAATCCACGCAGCGAAGAATTTTAGGGTGAGTTTCCGCAAAGTAGTCCGAAAAGTTCCCGTGACTGTGAAATTTCTAAAACCCGCGTCCGGTGCGGCTGAAAGTGGCAAAAACATTCCACCGCAAAAATGTTTTTTTGCTTTCATAACCTCCCAACTGCTAAAACGCGCTCGAAATGATGCAGATCGACCAGCCATTCGGACCGCAACTGATCGCCGGGGATTCCTGGAGCTGGACTCTCGATCTTTCTGATTACGATCCGGTCACCTATACGCTCAAGTATTTCTTCCGCGGCCCCGGAACACTCGATCTAGTTGCCACGGCCAGCGGGAATTCCTTCAAGGTCACTGCGGCCGGCACGGATACCTCGGCGCTTCCTCCCGGGATCTATGCGTGGTCCATGTGTGTTTTCGATGCGAGCAACAATCGCACCGAACTCGATCGCGGCCAGGTCGAAGTGCTTCTCGATATCGCCGGAGAAACTGCCGGCCTCGAGAACCGCGGCTGGGTCAAGATCTCCCTCGACAACGTTCGCGCGGTGCTGCAAGGCCGCGCGGGCCGCGTCGAAAAGCAGTACATGATTAACGGCCGCGAGCTGCAGCTCCTCTCTCCGCAGGAGCTCGTTAACCTCGAAGGCTATCTCTCCTCGCGGTACCGCCGTGAACAGATCGAGTCTGGCGAACTGCCGCCTGCCAGCAACCAGGTGAAGGTTTCCTTCGGTGATGCCAGCAACCCCGTCCTTGTGCGGATGTGGAAGAACTTCCCGGGGAATAGCGCGTAATGCGAATCGAGACGCTTTTCACGACGCCGGAAGCACCGCGGGCCTCGGCCCTGCAAACGCTGTTCGATAACCGCGTGCCTGCGCCTCCTGCTCCTGCGAAGTCGGAGCCGTTGAAGGCGAGCACCACCGGGTATCCGTCCTATGCCGGCGCCGGACTCTCGCGCCTCAATGCCGACTGGATCGGCACGCTACTTTCCAGCGACCAGGAAGTCCGCAACTCCCTCAAGCGCTTGCGTGCCCGTTGCCGCCAGCTCCACAACAACAACGACTACGCAATGCGCTTCGTGAACCTCGTCAAGCGCAACGCGGTCGGCCCCAATGGGATCCAGCTCGAGGCGCAATTGCAGGCCGACCAGGATGAACTCGCCGAGCAGGTGAATGACGAGCTCGAGCGCGGCTGGCGCAAATGGTGTCGCAAAGGCAATCCCACGGCCGACGGCAAGCTCTCCTGGGTCGATGTGCAGAACCTGGTGTGGGAGTCGTTGATCGTCGATGGCGAAGTCTTCTTGCGCAAGATCGTCGGCTTCCCCGACAACGATTTTGGTTTCACGCTTCAGTTCATCGACCCTGACCAGGTGGACGTGCAGTTCAATCGTCCTCGCAAGGTCGATTCCGCGCGCGGCACCGTGCAGAACGAAGTCCGCATGGGCATCGAGGTAAACGAATGGCTGCGCCCGATCGCCTACTGGGTGCTCGATGGCCACCCGGCGGAAGGGCACGTCAAGCGCACTGCGATTCCCGCTTCCGACATGATCCATATCCACATGTTCCGCCGCGGCAACCAGACGCGCGGTGTGCCCTGGCTCGTGACCGCCATGAGCCGCATGAACATGCTGGGCGGATATGAAGAGGCTGAGCTCACGTCAGCGCGCGTCGGTGCCTGCCAGGGCGGTTTCTTCGTCTCGAAAACCGGTGAGGAATATACCGGCCGGAAAAATAAGGACGATGGTTCCGTCGAAGTGTCCATGGAGCCGGGTCTTTTCGAACAGTTGCCGGAAGGCGTTGATTTCAAGCCCTTCACTCCGCAGCATCCCAACGCTGCTTTCCCTGAGTTCGTCAAGGCTATGGTGCGCGGTATGGCGGTGGGCCTCGATATCAGCTATCCGTCGCTCGCGGGCGATCTGCGCGAAGTCAATTTCTCTTCCATCCGCCAGGCGGTCCTCGAAGAGCGCGAGATGTATCGCACCCTGCAGACGTTTGCAAAGGACCACCTCAATCAGCCCGTATACGAGGCCTGGGTGCCAGCGGCGATCCCGCGCAAGCAACTCGCGCTGCCCGCCGCCGGCATAGATGAGTACGTGGATCCCGAGAATCTGCGCTGGGTCGGTCGCGGCTGGACCTGGGTGGATCCACTGAAGGACGTGCAGGCCGGCAAGGAAGCGCGCGGCAGCGGCCAAACCACGCTCGCCAAGCTCTGTGCCGCGCAGGGTGAGGATTGGCGCGACGTCATCGACCAGATCGCGATCGAGGACGACTATGCGGAGAAGAAGGGCGTGATCCTGAATTTTGCGGTCACCAAGAGCGCGGATGGTTTGCCCGCCGTTACACCCGATCCAAGTGCACCGCCTGTGCCGGTCAAGGATGGAGATGAGGAGGGCGAGAACCAGTGAAATACGAGCTTAAATACCAGCATGTGCTTGCCGAGGTCCTGAGTTCTCCTTGGGCCATCCTTCCCGAGACGCTCAAGTCCATCACCTCGGTGCTGGCCTTCCGCGCCGCCGGTCATGAGTTGGGCGAAGAAGAGATTCTCTCGCGGGTTGGCGAGCTGCGCACCGATCGTGAACCGTATGCCGTCACGGCCGAAGGGCGTTCGCCCAAGGCTTCGCCGGTTACCTCGGGCGCGGTCATGGTCATCCCGATCTATGGCGTCATCGGCCCCAAGGCTTCGCAGTTTGAGCGCGCCTCGAGCGGTGGCGGCACTGGCATCGATGCGTTGACGCAAACCTTCCGCTCTGCGCTTTCCAATCCTGATATTTCGGCCATCGTCTTCGACGTGGATTCCCCTGGCGGCAGCGTCTTCGGCATTGCCGAGCTCGCGGACGAGATCTATGCCGGCCGCGGGAAAAAGAAGATTGTCGCGCAGGTCGCGCCGCGCGCTGCCAGCGCTGCTTACTGGCTTGCCGCTTCTGCCGGCGAAGTCGTTGTCACACCCAGTGGTCAGGCGGGGTCCATCGGCGTGTTTGTCGCGCATGAAGATCTCTCGAAAGCGCTCGATATGCAGGGCGTCAAGGAAACTCTCATCAGCGCCGGCAAGTACAAGGTCGAAGGCGCGAGTTCCCAGCCACTCAGCGACGAGGCTCGGGCGGCCATGCAGAACATGGTCGATCAGTATTACGGCGCATTCGTGCAGGGCGTTGCCCGCGGCCGCGCCGTCACTGCCGCGACGGTCCGCAATAGCTTTGGTGAAGGTCGCGTCGTCAGCGCGCAGGATGCGCTCCAGCTCGGCATGGTGGACCGCATTGCCACCCTCGACCAGACCATCGCTGCGCTGCTTGGCGGCCGTCCTGCGAAGAGCGCCAGCGCACAAGTTCCTGTATCAGTTCCGGCTGCTTCGGTGGCCGAAAAACCGGCGTCAGCCGAAATCACAGAGGAGGCCACCATGGCCACTGCACCAACTCCGGCGGCAGGCGCCGCTGAAATCAACGTTCTCCGCGACGTCGCAATTGCGTCGGAAGAGCAGCGCGTCAAGGGCATCACTGCACTCGCCCGCCACGCAAGCATGACTGACAAGCTCAGCGGCTGGCTCCGCGAGGGCAAGACGATCGATGCGGTTTCGGAAGAGATCGTTGACCTTCAGAAGAAGGGCGCGAAGCCGGTCAACATCCCCGCGCCGGGTGCCCAGGTGGATCTCAACGATCGCGAGCAGAGGCAGTATTCCATCCTGCGTGCGGTCCGCAGCATGGTGCTGGCGCAGAAGCGCGACGAGAAGCTCGGCAGCGACACGGATGCCAGTTTCGAGCGCGAAGTCAGCGACACCATCGCCAAGAAGCTGAACCGCGAAACGAGCGGCATCTATATCCCCACGAACCTGCGGGCGACGGTGCCGGGCCTCGATCCCAAGGCTGTGCTCAATAGCGGATCTTCGCCGGGCACCAACTTCGTGCAGACCACGATCCGGCCTGACGAATTCATTGACCTGCTGCGCAATCGCCTGGTGGTGATGAAGATGGGCGCCCGCAAGCTCGGCGATCTCCAGGGCAACCTGCAGCTCCCCAAGCAAACGGCTGCGGCGACTCTCTACTGGACCGGTGAGAACCCGGGCAGCGCGGTGACCGCCACCGATCAGACCACCGGCAGCGTCACGCTCTCGCCGAAGCAGGCGATGGCGCAGACGGCTTACAGCCGTCAGTTCATCATCCAGTCCTCGATCGACGCCGAGCAGTTCGTGCGTGAGGACCTGGCCAACATCTTCGCGTTGGGCGTGGATCTCGCGGCGCTCGTCGGCAGCGGCACCTCGAACCAGCCGAAGGGCATCGTGAACCAGAGCGGCGTCGGCACCGAGGCGATCGCCACCGATGGCGGCGCTATCACGTACTCCATCATCACCAAGGCGCAGGAAGATCTCGAGGAGAGCAGCATCCCGTTAATCGCCCCGGGCATCGCCACCACGCCAGGTGTCAAGAAGAAGTTGCGCAACACCGCCGAGCTCTCCAACACCATCTCGCTGCCCATCTGGCACAGCGACGACACGGTCGCGGGTTACCCGGCGATGTCTTCGAACCAGTTGCCCTCGAACACATCCAAGGGCAGCGGTACGAACCTCCACACCATGATCGTCGGCGACTGGGCCCAGCTCATCCTCGGCGAGTGGGGCGCACTCGAGATCATCGCTGATCCGTACACCCAGGCGGGCAAGGGCAACGTCGTGTTGACCGGTTCCATGCTGGTCGATATCGCGGTGCGCTATGCGCAGGCCTTCGTCGTCATCAACGACATCAACCCGACCTCGTAATTGTTGGCCGGCGCTGGTGTGGACCCGGGGCCGCAAGGCCCCGGCAACTGAAACCTTAAAGCCTTCAGGAGACGAAGATGACGTTAGCAGCAAGAAGTCCAATTTCCGATGTGGTCAGCTTTGCACGCGCGAGCGACCACGCAACTGCGACCGCCGGTGGTACCGGCGACGCCACGCAGGTCACCGGCCAGATCATCGATCGCGCTACCTATGGGTATCCGCAATCGGCTACCGCGGTGATCGAGTACAAGGCTGTGCTCGCGGCGGCAGCGACATTGTCGTATGCCTACACCATCGAGCACAGCGACGCCTCCGACATGTCCGGAGCGGCCACGTTGGCTTCGGCCACGTCCACCCTTCAGGACACGGGCGGCGGTGGTGGCACCACGCAACGCGGTGTGCTCGCGATCCCGCTCAATCTCGGCCCTGCCAAGCGCTATCTCCGCGTGAAGTTCACGCCGGACCTCAGCGCCGGCTCGGTCGATACCCTCGAGAACGCAGCCGTTCTCGCGTTCGGCAACTAGGCAAGAAACCCGGCGGCCTGTGCCGCCGGGAATTTCACTCGGAGTTCGCAGTCATGGCATTGACGAGTCACCCGACACATCCCGTTGGAGGCCAGGCGGTGCGCGCGAAGATCCTCGCGGATACCGTGTGCCAGCCCCATGGACGGGTTGAACGCGGCCAAGTGGTCACGGTTACTGCGGACGAGTATTGGCTTTTGCGCGCGGCCGGCAAGGCTGAGCTGGCCGTCGCCGATATCGCGCCGGAAGTTCCTGAAGTCCAGGCCGAGCAGTTGGCCGAAGATCCCTTCGTGAAGCTCGAGGCCATGACCAAGCCGGAGATCTGCGCGTTCGCCAAAGAGCAGTTCGGGCTCGAACTGAAAGAGCGCATGCCCAAGGATGAGTTGATCGCTGCGGTGGCCATGGCGACCGGGAAGGTGAGCGCGTAATGCCCACTCTTCCTGGCGGAAGCGCGACGGATTCGGGGCCTTTCGGCTCGCAGGATCTCGATGTGTTTTTCCAGGACGGATCCACGGTGCAGCGCGCGAACCTCACGAAGTTCAAGGCCCACTTCGATATGCCGGAAGTGATCGAGCCGTTCTCGGTTGGCGGGGAAGTTCAGCAGGTTATGGGAAAGCCACAGATCCGCTTTGCGAGCAACGCGGTTCCGGACCTCGCGCCCAACGAAGTTCTCAAGATCGCCGGCGGAACGTATCGCGTCCGTTCGGTGGACAAAGAAAGCGACGGCCTGGTGAGCGTCGCGCGCTTAGCGAAGGTGACTTAAATGTCCGTGTCGATTGGCGAACAGATCGTGGTGCAGATGGTCGCGGCGCTCAATGCGCCTGGCGACAAGCCCTGCACTGCCATCCGCGGCCAGGTCGATCCGGTTGCGATCGGACAGTTGCCGGGCATCTTCCTCTACTCGCAAAAAGAGGCGCAGACGCTCGAAAGCAATGCCACCGGCCGTCGTATTCGCACGGTGCGCGTGCTCCTGATTGCCGAAGGTGTTTCGCCGGCGGACTCGCTCATTGATCCGCTCTATCAGTTCGTGGTGACTACCTTGCGAGCTGCAGCGAGTTCGGACGATAACGCGCTTGGTGTGTTGCTCAAGCAGATCTACGACACCTCGATCCTTTGGGAGACCGAGGCTTCATATGAGGACCGCTGCGTTGCCGCGGTTGATTTCGATGTGCATTTCATTACCGAGCTCGATGATCCGAGCGCGAAAGGCAGCCAAGCATGAACTATCTGCGCCTGTTCTTCCTGCAGTCCTACACCCATGCCAGTGCCGAGGTCGGCGAGCTGGCCTTCCGTGCCCAGCACTTCTACCACGTCGAGAAGGCGCTGGCCGAGGAACTGATTGCCAAGGGCATCGCCAAGACGGAAGCCGTGCTCGAGGCCGAGAAAGCCGCGTTCGAAGCGAAGGCGGAAGCCGATCGCCAGAAGGCGGCGGAAGAGCCCACGCCCGGTGAGCCGCCGGCGCCGTCGGTGAACCCCGAGACCGAGGGCAATCCGCAGCCCACCAGCGGTGGCGGCGGTCACGGCGGATAAGTTTCGTCCTGCAGACGTTTGCAGGCAGGGATAACCCCTAAAGAGAGCAGTGCTCAGGGGCGGTAGCGGGCGGATCCCGGAAACGCCCCGGAGATTTTGAAAGTACGAAGGAGAGCCAGATGTCACGAACCGCAATCGCAGTGCAAACCATTCCGGACAACACGGCGGCCGCAGTGACGCTGAGCGCCTCCGATTCTTCCAACAACATGATCTTTCCCAACGATGGCCGCACCGAGATCATCGTCAAGAACGCCAACGGCAGCTCCGTCACCGTCACCGCGGTGAGTGTCCCTTGCGAGCATGGCCGCACCGGCGACATCGCGCTGGTCATCGCCAACGGTGCGATCGCCAGTTTCCCCAAGCTCTCGCCGGCGCTCTTCAATCAGCAGTCCGGCGCCGATATCGGCCAGGTGTATTTGAACTTCTCGATCTCGAGCAGCATCACGGTCGGGGCGGTCAAGCGGGGTTCCTAAGTTTTCAGGGCCGCAAGGTCCTCGCAGCAGCAGTACCACTTCAAATTCGGACGGAGGTCCTGAAAATGTCAACCCAATCAACGCCTGGATATAACGGGCTCGCTTATGCCAGCAGCGATGGGGGAAGTACCTACCCTAAGCTCCTCGAACTCACGGATGTGACGCTTTCGGTGGATACCGACGAACTCGACGGGCGCAGCCATGATTCTGCTGGAGCCTATGACCCTGTCGCCGGCAGTCAGAAGTGGACCGCCGACGCCACCGTGCTTTCCGTGGACGCCGATGCCGGCCAGGCCGCATTGATCGCGGCGGTCACCGGCAAAAGCACGCTTAAGTTCCATTTCGATCCTGCCGGAACATCGAGCGGCAAACCGCGGCGTGCGGGCGACGGCATCATCACGAGCTGGCAGGAAGCCCAGCCCAACACCGCTCTTCGTACCACCAAGATCAAGATCGCAGGCAAGGGCGCATTGGTCTTCTCGACGCAGTAAGGGACGACGACGCTGGGCAGGATGAGCAATCGTCCTGCCCGATTTTTGGAAGAAACGCGAGTGAGTAAACAAATGGATGAACTGAATGAGCTGAAAAAGGAAATTCAGCGGTTGGACGACGCCCTGAAGTCCTTCGCTGAGTCCCTTGAAAAGCTGTCCGCGGCGCTAGAGAAAGGCTTGGGAAATGGCGAAACCTAAGGTCGTAGGCCACAGAATTGTGGAGATCGGCGGAGTTCGAGTGGACCTTACCAATACGGAGACGGTAACGGATGTCGTCAGCGATATCCGGAACCTCCTGGAAATTCAATGCGCGGTGGCGTTATGTCGTTACCCAGCCAAGCCCGCCGCCGCCGCTGCGCTTGGTGAGGCATTGAACCGCGTTCGTGAAATGCGTCAATTCCAAGGGCCGGGGAAACCTGCTCGTTCCATCGCGCAGTTCCAGAAAGGGCGAGGACGGTGACCGTCGTGGAAGGTTCAAACCGGATATTAGCCGAAGAGTTGATAACGCTGAATGACGGCGTTGTTCGCCGTTGCAAGTTCGACTTCAACGCTCAGGTGTTGATCGGAGATGTCTATCTTCAAAGCGGCAAGGAAAAATTCGGCGCCGCAATGGAGAACCCCTTGGGCTCGCTTCGTCTGCAACTGTGGGCCGGGATGGCGTCCGACGTCAACAGGCGGTTGAAGGATCCGAACTGGACGATCCTGCGTGTCGGCGATTTGCTTGACGGCATGGATATAGCGGAACTCCTTGGGAAGGTCGCGCGCTTAAAAGCTTCGGCGTCGGCTGGCCCGGAGAAAGACACGTCCGGAAAAAAGTCAAAAAAAAAGCGTGGCCTCAAACCCCCAAAGAATGGGCGCGAATAATTATGAGGGCGTCCGGTCTACTGGCGATGGACGTGAGGTCGATCATGACCCTCACTCCTTACCAGGTCTCGCTGATGACCGAAGGCGCGATCGAGACTCGGCGTTTCCATGGGGCCTTGGTCGCTCAAATATTGAATCACTTCGGGAGAGTACGTGAAACTCCGATTACCGGGGATGAGCTCATCGGATTTAAAAAACCGTCCGCGGCTTGGCGCAAGGCTTCGCAGATGAGTGAGGCGGACGCGGAGGCGCTGATAAATCGATTGCGGGAACGCAGTTCGAAGAAGAAGCGAGGGAAGCGATGACGTCAGCGGCCCATCAAACTGCGGACCTCGGCGCGCGCAGCTCCGAGCTCGTCGGCCTGACGCGAAGCCGCAGTCATTCTTCGGCCGACTGGGCTGCCAAGGGGAATGAGAGCGCGACTTCCGCAGGAGCTGCAACCGCTCCTGAGTGTAAACAAAACGAACAAGCCATAAGCGAGAAGTGGAATGGCGGCAATCGGCGTGACGGCGAGCGTGAAGAAGGCATTTTGCGTGGCTTCGTTAATGGCTTGGGAGCCAAGCGCGGCGCCGTTTTGCAACATCGTAGCGACTCCGCGATAGAGAAATGCCGCTGCGATCGCGGAGCTCATGGGGAGCGACAGCAGGGTCGCGACAACAATCAAATTGGCTCGGCTTCGCGTTACGCGGGGGCCCTCGTGCCCGCATCGCTCGCAGATGAACGTCGGCATGTCGTGCTCCTTTTGAGGTCAACGAGCTTACACCCCCTTCCGGAGCTGTGCAATGGATAACAACGTCAAGGTAATCATCCAGGGCGTAAACCAGGCTGGCGCTGCGATCGCGGATGTAAAGGAAGGGCTGGCGTCGATTGAGGACGCGACCTTGGGAGTTGGAGAAGCTTTTGGCGCGATGCAGATCGCGGAATGGGCGAAAGAATTTGGTGATTTTGTTGCCGAGACCGCCGATTCGGTAGCCGCGCTAGGTCGCCTCTCGCAGCAGAGTGGTACCGCGGCTTCGGAATTTATGGCACTGAAAGGCGCGGCCGAGCAGAGCGATATTCCCACCGAGACGCTTGCAATCTCGCTGAAGAAGTTATCAACGAACATGGCGGAAGCCGGTGCAGGGAACGCAAAGGCATTACAGCTCTTTAAGGACCTTGGCGTCAGTGCGACCGATGCCAGTGGGAAGCTCCGCCCGGTGACCGACGTCCTTCTCGATATCTCTGAGCGTTTCAAGGATTATGCGGACGGTGCGGGGAAATCGGCTCTTGCTGTGCAGGCATTTGGTCGCGGCGGCGATGCGATGATCTCCTTTTTGGATAAGGGCAAACAGGCGATTTCGGAGGCCGCGGCCGAAGCGACGAAGTTCGGGGACGTTCTTGGCGGTGACGCTCTAGATGCTGTGATTCGGTTTCACGATGAGACCGTAAAGCTGCAAATGGAGGCCGAGGGTTTCAAAGTTCAATTCGTCGCTGCGCTCACTCAGGAGCTCGGGCCTCTCGCTGACGCTTTCAAATATGCCACTGGCAACACGGATTCCTTCTCTGCGTCGTTCGGTAAGTTCCTTGGGCATGAGGGTGGAGCGTTTTTCAAAGATACGATCCGCGATGTGGCCGGATACGGTCTCGCCATCGCCGAAGCAAGCCTTGAAATTTCGAAGATTACGGCCGAGTTTTTTGGAGCCGAAGCGGCCGCACAACAATTCGATCAAGGCCTCGCGGCGCTCAAAACAGAAACGTCCGATTTTTTCAAACTCCTCGATGCGGCGCCGAAGGGTTTGCTATCGGGCTTTCTTGGAGGCCTCGGTTCGGATGTCGATGCCGCAATAGCAAACCTGGATAAGGCTTTCCCCACAAAAAAGCCAAGTCTTACGGTTACTGCGCCGGATAACACCGAAAAGCTGCTCAAAGCCCAGCAGGAATTGCGCAAGGCGTATGCCGCGCAGGATGTTGCGATCGCGCAGGGCGAAGCCAAGGACCAACTCGCGGCGCTCGAGCTCGAACGCGAGCAGGGGCTCGTCACGCTCGGCGATTACTACAAGCAGCGTTACGACATCACGATCGGCGCCGTCGATAACGAGATCTATGCGCTCTCGCAGGAACTGGCCGCGCAGCAGAAGGTTGTGGACGCCGCGAAGAAGGGCTCGCCCGAGCAGGTCCAGGCCGAAGCGCAGCTGGTGCAGATCCAGAACCAGGTCATCGCCAAGATGAACGAGCGCGGCGCGCTGGTCAGCTCGCAGGCGACGTCGCAGATCAAGGCCGAACGCGACTTCGGTTACCAGGTGCTGGCCATCCAGGCGCAGATTGACGAGGCGAAGGACCACTCCGCGGAAGTTGCGATCGCGGCGATCAACAAAGAGTACGACGAAAAACGGCGCATCCTGCAGGCGGCCGGCAAAGACACTACCGAGCTCGACCAGGCTAAGCAGATGGCGATCGCCGCGGCGAAGGCCGAGAACCTCGCCAAGCAGATTGACACCGTGTATGCCGACCTCGAAGAGAAAGTCGCGGCTGTAAACGAGGCGATTTCAAACGGCACAATCAACCAGATCGACGGGCAGACGAAGGTCCAGGAGCTCAACGGGCGCGCCGCCGGTCAGCTCACCGGACTGATCCAGCAATACCAGGCGCTCGCTGAAGCATCCGGCAATCCCGCGCTGATTACGAACGCCGATAAGTTCCAGAAGAAGCTCGACGATCTCGGTAAGCACGCCTCGCTGATGGGCGACCTGGCGCGACAGGCCTTCGAGCGCGGCTTCGAGAGCTTCCTCAGCGACGTCGAGAACGGCAAGTGGATCAACGCCCTCGAGGACTTCGGCAAGGCTTTCCTCGACGTGATGAACCAGATCCTGGCCAAGATGCTGGCCGTGTACGTGATGCAGAAGGTGCTCGGCTGGATCGGCGGCGCCGTGGGTGGAGTTGCTTCCACGCCGGGCGGCAGTCCCACCGGCGGTGGCGATGTTGGCTCGCTGGGGGACGTGGGCATTACGCCGTTCTTCGCCTCGGGTGGCCACATGGATGCCGGCGACATGGGTGTAGTCGGCGACCAGGGCCCGGAGCTGTGGGTGCCCGACGTCGGCGGCCATGTCGTGCCGATGTCCGGCATGAGTGACAGTTCCGCGCTCACGGTGCACAACCACATTGCTGTAGACGCACGCGGCGCGCAGGTCGGTTTTGCGGAGCAGCTTGCCATCCAGCTCCGCGCCACGGAAGAGAAAGCAGTAAAGCGGGCGGTATTTGAGACCGAGGAGCGGAGGAGACGCAGAGCATGAGACCGATCGGCGGAAGATTCGTGCAGACGTTTGCAGTGGTGGTGGCGCTGGCCGCGCTGGGCTTCGGCCAGGCAGGCCGCAAGGACGATATCGCGATGAGGAGCTCGAACGGTTTCCTCACTCCGATCCCCGGCGCGCTTGTGCGCCCTTGCTCCACGTCGGCCACTGGCACGCCGTGCTCGCCCACGGTGACCGTCTACAGCGACTCCGCGTATGCCTCGGCGATCAGCGTGAATGGCGCAGGGCAATTCTCGGCCGATGGCCAAGGCAACTACCACTTCTACGCCAAGAGCTGCGTCAAGCTGCAGATCACCGATCCCTCGACCGGCCAGACGTACGAGCAGGCCGACGTTTGCCCGGCCGGCCCGAGCGTGAGCGCGCAAATGTGGCTTGCTTCTACCGGAGGGGTAGGAAACTCGATGTTCCCTTGGACGGGCGCCGACGCGCAGTGCAGCGCGACGGTGAATAAGCGCTACGTCTTCGGCCCCGGTCACTACCTGCTCACGGGTTGCAATCTCGGCAGCAGTTTCACAATCGAGGGCATCGCGCCGGGCGGCGATGGCGTCGCCGGCACGGGCGCGGTCCTCCATTACACCAGCGGCGGCAGTGCGCCGATCTCGATTAACCCGGCAAGCGTGTCGGCCACCACCAACAAGTTCGTGATCCGCGACGTCGCGATCGACGGTACCGGTTCGAGCAACGGGATCTCCGGCACGTTTGCCTATGCTAGCGGCGGCAGCGCTACTGGTACTGGCAACTGCCTGGCGACGTCCTCGAACGGCGGCGGGAGCGGCGGAAAGGCTACGGTCGCCGTATCGAGTGGCACCGTCAGCGGCAACCTCGTGATCGTGGCCTTGGGCGCGAGCTACACAGCGGCGCCCACCTCGTGGACGCTTAGCCTGCCAGCGTCAGGCGCGGCCTCGAGCTGCAGCGGGACAATTACCACCACGGGAGGAGCGATCTCCGGTGCGGACGGCGTCCTGATAGGCAACAGCAGTGGATCGGTGAAGTCGGCAAGCGGCGTTTTCGACAACGTGCTCATCACGGGCTTTTCGACCGGCGCGGGAGTGCACTGCGTCGCTTGCGAGATTGTTCAGTTCCGGTCGGTATGGTCGAAGGGTAATAAGTACGGCGTGTGGCTCGATGGCGTTGGAACGAGCCAAATCAATACGAACAACGATTTTTATTCGCTGCGAGCGAACCTGAACCAGATCGGCGTCTATATGACGCAAGCGCAGGACACGAACTTCTGGGGTGGCGATATTGAGTACAACACGAAGGAAGGTGTAAAGGCCGTCGCCGATTCCAGCAGCAGCGTTTCCCGCCTGGCGCTTAAAGGCCTGCGTTTTGAGGGAAACAACAGCGCGCAGTCACCCGTCACCTGGACTCTGAGTTCTCTGTCCTGTGCGACGAACGTGCTCACCGGGGTAACGTCTTCTACCCACACCATGGCCGTGGGAGACTCTATCTATCTATCGGGCTCATCCGGTTCACCTTCGGACTATAACCAGGTGGGAACGGTCGCAACCGTGGCGGACAACACGCATTTCACTATGAGTGTTGGTTGCTCGCCGGGGAGTGCGAGCGCCGCAGGATCGGTGAATACCGCCTGGGCTCAGGCTTCCTTTGATGGTTCTTCGCTTATACAAAACCTCACCATTGATGGCGTCAGGTTCTTCAACACCACCTCGGGTAATTTCGACGAATGGATTGGCGCCGTTGGCGGAGGTTTCATCGGCCCCAGTGTGCAGCGCAACGTTAGTCACTCGGCGACTGCAAGCCGTGGCATCTTTCGCTCAACTTCGGCAGCGCGCATGTGGTTTCCGGATGAGCCGTCGTCGGGATGGGTAAGGCCGAGTCTAGCGACCAATGTTTGTTTTGCCAGCTATGACAATACAAACGTCGTTTACACGTATGAATGCGGGGTTACGGTAAACGGCATTCTGACCGGTGCCGGCGCCTTCCATCTCGTGTCAGGTTCCTACTATGTGAACTTCAACCTCGCGAGCCTGACAGCAAATCGCAACTTCTACATGCCAGATGTGGATTCCACGGCCGTGGTGCCGAAGACCGCAACAACGCATCAGTATGTCACGGCGCTTTCATCTACGGGCGTTTTGAGCCAGGCTCAACCAGCCTTCAGTGATATTAGCGGGACGGCTACCACGTCGCAGATTGGTACCGGCAGTCCGACCTCCGGTTACTACGTGGATGGTGGAACGGGCGCGTGGACCTCGCTTCCAAGTGGGCAGACGAATGTGCTTTATCAGGCTGGCGCGCTCGCTGAGATCATCGGCAACGCCGGCGATCAGACGGTCTACACCGCCGCGTTGGGTGTGATCCCGGCAGGGAAGTGCGTGCAAGCGGAAGTTTATCTCTATCACTCAGTGTCTTCGTCCGGGTCGGTGAGCTACAAGTGGACGCTCGGAAGCACCACCTTTACCACGACGTCCACGAACTCCACCGCCAACACGCAAACCCGTTTTGCTCTTCGTTTTTGCAATAACAGCGGCGTGCAGAATGCGCAGTGGGTGATGGGAGATCAAGTGTTCGTCGGCGGCACGGCGATCGGCACGCCGATCACGAGCACGGCGGCGGAAGACTTGAGTACTTCCAAAAACCTGCTCTTCGTGTTCAACGCCGCCAGCACGGAAAAGATTATTCCGAAGGCAATTCTGGTGCGGTTAATTCAGTAGGAGCGTGCGATGCCTGTATTCGGGCCAACTGGAGTCGTCATACAGGGGTTGACCTCGGTCGCCTACCCGCTCGCAATGCCTGCGCTGCCGGGGCGTGCCTCGATCTCGATCAAGATGCACGATGTGGTCGGGGTCACGCGCTCGCCCTTCACCAGCTCGACGCAGAGCTTCGAGTGGCCGGGTGAATTTCTCCAGTTCTCCTGCAGCTTGATCCCTTGTTACAAAGAGACCGCGCGGGCGTGGATCGCGTTCCTTGCCGCCCTGCGCGGCCGCTCCGGAAGTTTTCTGTGCGGCGATAGCTCCATGAAATTCCCGCAGGGAGATCTCGCGGGCGCATCGCCTGAGGTAAATGGTTCGAATGCGGCCGGGAGCAAAGTGCTGGCGATCAAGAACCTGACGGCCGGCACTGCGAAGACGCTGAGGTCCGGTGACTGGCTGCAGGTGGGAAGTGGTTTGACGCAGCGGTTGTACTTGAACCTGATGGACGTGGACGCCGACGGATCCGGCGAAGCGACTCTGAATATTTATCCCAGATTGCGCGAAGCGCTCACTGATGGCACTGCGATCGTGACCAATGTGCCGCAAGGCGTCTTTCGTCTCAGTTCCAACGATCGCCAGGTGGACGTAGATAACGCGCTCATCCACGGGATCAAGTTCGACGCGGAGGAATATCTCTAATGTCGCGCGGACTGACCCCGACGATCGAAGCTGAATTCGCGAAGAAGAACCTCGTGCCGCTGCTCTTTGTGGAAGTGCAGTTCGTGAGCGGATGGGTGCGGCTGTGGAGCGGCATCGGCGCGATCGTGTGGAATGGTCAGACCTGGCTGGGCGTCGCTTTACCGAATGGCACAGTGCTGGGAAGCATCTCGCAACTGCAGGAGACCACGGACGGATCCGCGCAGGCCGCCGCGCTCTCGCTCTCCGGGATCCCGAGCACCGCGGTTCAGCAGGTACTCAACGAGTGCCGGCCGAACAATATCGCCAACATCTTTCTCGGTGCGGCCGACCAGGTGACCGGCGCGGTGCTCGCGGATCCGTATTGCGCCTGGTCGGGATATACGGACGTCCCGACGATCAGCGATAGCGGCGATACCTGCACCGTGACCATCAGCGTGGAGAGCCGGCTGGTGGACCTGCAGCGCGCGCGCGAGTGGCGCTACACCAATGAAGACCAGCAGCTCTTCGTGCCCGGCGATATCGGGTTTGAGTATGTGGGTGCGCTGCAGAGTCTGAGTATCACCTGGGGCAAGGGTGCCCCGGTGTTTCCGCCAGTGCCTCCGGGGCAGAGGGTGGCCAAACGATGAAGCGCCTGCAGGGTTGGCCCGAGGAGCTCGCGCGGTTTCTCCGCGAGCGCGCGGCCGTTCCATTCGCATGGGGGAAGAACGACTGCGCACTCTTTGCCTGCGATGCGGTCATGGCGATCACCGGCGTGGACATGGCCGCCGACTTCCGCGGCCGCTACAACACGAAGGCCGGCGCAACGAAAGCAATTCGTAGGTTCGCTGGCGGTGGACTCGACCAGCTCGCCGACAAGATTGCGGCGCAGCAGGCGCTGATGGAAGTGACGAAGCTCAACGCGCAACGCGGCGACGTAGTGCTCTTCGATACCGCGATCGGCGGCCCGACGCTCGGCATTGTCGGGCTGCATGGCCACATGGTGCACTCGGTTGGTCCGGATGGCGATGTTGTGTTGCCGCTACGCTGCTGTCGTCGCGCCTGGAGGATCAGCTAGATGCCTCCCGTCATCGGACTCATCATCGGGCTGGCGATTGTAGGCGCCGGCGCCGGCGCGGCGATCGCCGCTGGCACCATCGCGGCTACGTTGCTCGGCATCAGCGCGCTGACATTGATTCTGACCGGTGCCACGCTGATCGTGGGCGGCGTCGTGGGCATGTTGAACCGGCCGCCTTCGGTTTCGAGCCTGGTGAACGATGCCGCGAACCATGCCGTCTCGATCCGTCAACCTGCAGCGCCGAGGGTCATCATCCGCGGTCGTTCTCAGCTTGGCGGTATTGTCACGTTCATCTGCTCGAGCGGTTCCAACGCCGAATACCTGCACCTGGTGGTGACGTGGGCTGGGCATGAGTGCGATGCGATCGAGGAGTATTGGTTCGACAACTACAAGCTCACTCTCGATGGGTCGGGCAATGAAACCGGCAAGTATGCCGGCGTCGTCAAGGTCGAGACGAAGCTCGGCGCTCCGGGCGAGTCAGCCTTCGCCGGATTGATTGCCGATGCGCCCACGGCGTGGACCTCCGCGCACAAGCAGGAAGGCTGCTGCTCGACGCACTTTCGTTTGAAGTGGGACGCTAACAAGTTTCCGAACGGTGCACCTTCGGCGATCCGCGCCACCATCCGCGGCAAGAAAGTCTTCGACCCGCGCGATAGTTCGACAGCCTGGTCGCAGAACCTTGCGCTGCACATCCGCGATCACATGACCGATCGCAAGTATGGACTGCGAGCGCAGAGCTGGGAGCTGGATGACGCCAGCTTCATCGCCGCCGCCAATCTTTGCGACGAAGCGGTTGAGCTCGCGGCCGGTGGCAGCGAGGCGCGCTATACCTGCAACGGCTTCTACGACACCAGCAAGACCGTGGGCGATGTGCTCAGTGGGCTGCTCTCCTCGGGCTTCGGCAAAATGCCGTGGGTGGGCGGGCAGTGGAAGATCTTCCTCGGCGCGTGGCGCACTCCGACTGCGCCCACGCTTACCGATGACGACTTCCGCGGCCCGCTCACGCTGACCGGGCGTATCGGCCGCCGCGATTCGTTCAATGGGGTAAAGGGCGTGTTCCTCTATCCCGGCAATGCCTGGAGCTCGTCGGATTTCCCGCCTGTGGTGCGTGCCAGCTACGTGGCCGACGACAACGGCATCACCGGCACCACCGACAAAGGCAACTGGGCGTTGACGACGGTGTACGGCGCACTCGATGCCGCCATGCATATGGGTTATGCATACGTCTGCACGGCGCCCCACACTGCCGATGCCGACAAGGAACCTGGGCTTGGAGCGCATTGGGAGGATTACTGGCAGGACGCCGGCGAGATCTCCTGGAAGGACGTGGAGTATCCGTTTACCACTTCGCCGGCGACGTCGCAGCGCCTGGCGAAGATGGAGCTCGAGGCCGGACGCAGACCGATCACTCTGGCCGCGGCGTGCAAGCTCGGGCCCTATCTCAGCTCGCCGCCCGATGTCGTGCCGGTCACGCATGCCAACTTCGGATGGACCGATAAAACCTTCGAGCTGGCTTCGGCGATGCTGACCGTGGAAAGCGACATGGCGCTCGGTGTGAACTTCTCGATGCGCGAGACCGACGAAGACGTCTATGCCTGGAGTACGGCCGATGAGCAGCCCATGCTCGATGCGCCCACGCCAGTACTCAATGATCCCGACACGGTGCAGTCCGTGACCGACCTGACGATTGAGAGCGGGCCGGCCGATGCCGTGACTGCTCCCGATGGTGTGACTCGCGCGCGGATCCATGCCTTCTGGAATTCTCCGGCCGACCAGTTCGTGATCGAGGGCGGGAAGATCTTCGTCGAGTTCAAGAAGCACGCCGACTCTACGTGGATCGTGCAGCCCGAGTATGCCGGCGATGTGCAAGATGCCTGGATCGACGCCGTTGAGGGTGGAACCTATTACGACGTCCGGGTGCGGCCGCGGAACGTGTATGGAGTGTATGGCGCATATGCTGAGGCCGACAACCTGCAGGCCTCGACGACGATCAGCTCGATCGTCCAGGAGTCGCTCTCGCCCACTACGATCGGCAACAAGAATTCCACGATCGTTGGTGGTACCAACCCGCTCAGCGCCACCGATGCCGGCAGTTCAGCGACGATCGCGATCGCGGCCTTCGCGTTGCAATTCGGTTTCGGCCAGGTGAGCTTCAATTCCGGCTCGATCACTGGCCTCGCATATAGCACCGGCTACTACGTCTTCTTTGACGACAGCAGCGTGCCACCCGCTGGTGGCCCGCAAACCTACCAGGCCTCGACCGACTTTACCGACGTACTCGCCGGCCGACATCGTTATTACGTCGGCTGGATCAACACACCGGCGATGGGTGGCGGCGGCACGGGCGGTGGTGGTAATGGCGGCGGCTGCTGTTGTGTGGGCATGTTCCTCGAGGAAGGCCGGACCGTTGGCGATATCCGCAATGGTGAGTTCGCCGATTGCTTCAACGGCCGCGAGCTCGAGCGCCAATCGTTGGAGATGGGCTTCAGCTCGAAGCGGGTGCGGTGCGTCCGCCTCGAGTACGACAACGGCACAGTTTGGGAAGGCTCGGCCGACACACCCTTCCATTCCAAAGAAGGCATGGAAACCACCGCGGAGGGCATGGATGGCTGCTGGGGCCTGACAGTGCTCGATGAAGAGTGGCCGGTGCGGCGACGCCTGGAATGGTCGTATGTGCGTGTGCTCTTCCTCGGGCTCTGCGAGGTCCGCATGTTGTACTTCGGCCATCGCGAATTCGCCGCCGGCAAGGATCCGCACAAGCGCGCTATTTCGCACAACAGCATGATCGGGGGCAATCCGAAATGATCCAGAAGCATGTTCCGAAATTGAGTGATGCTGCCGCGGGGCGGCAGGCCTTCGAAATCGAGGGCGGCCACACCATCATCGTCGAGATCACCCGCAAGCAGGCGGATGCGAATCCCGACAACCTCATCCCCATGCCGCACCAGGCGTTGCGTGTGCGCGCGTTCCCGGTGAACGTCGATGGCTCGCCGATTCTCGACGCCAAGGGCAAGCCCGTGGAACTGCCGCACCGTATCGAGACGCTGATCGAGGCGGCGATCGCCGAGGGCACGGTGGACCTGAATTCGAAGATCGTGGAGTTCACGGTGGCTGCGCTCGAGCGCGCCCGGAACTACCTGATCGTGAAAGAAGCTTTCGACCGGATCCCGGTCGGAAAGTAAGTGCTGTACCACTTTGACGTTGGAGCTGGCCACATGACCAACCCCGCCGCTTTCCTGCTGCAGGCAGCCGGCCCGAATGGATGGCTGACCTTTGCTGTGATGTTGCTCTTCGGCCTCTCTGGACTTGTGGGCGGCTGGATCGCTACTTCGCGGAAGTCTGGGCGCCATGAAGGCTCGCTGGAGACCAAGGTCAGCGAGGGCTTCTCCAGCGTGAACACTTCGCTGGCGCAGATGCGTTCCGATCACAAGGAATGGCGAGATCGCCAGGAGAAGATCGACAGCGAGCAGTTTACGAGGATCAGGGATGCGGAAAGCCATATCACTGAGTTGAGGGAGCGTACGGCGCGGCTCGAGGGCATTCCGCGTGCTCAAGCTCGCGGCGCCAGTGCCGGCGGCTCAGGAGCGCATTGAAAGGGAACTCATGGAATTACTTGCTCGACGTTTATGGCCGTCACAATACGCGACGGTCGGTGTGCTCTATCTCGATGGCGAGATGGAGTGCTTCATCCTCGAGGACGTGGTGCGCGAAGTCAAAGGCGCGGCGGTGGAGACTTGGAAGATCCAGGACCAGACCGCGATCCCCGAGGGTCGCTATCGCGTTGTGATCGATCACTCGTCGCACTTCGGTTGCGACATGCCGCATGTGCTCGATGTGCCGGGTTTCGAGGGCATACGGATCCACTGGGGCAACAAGGCTGCCGATACCGATGGCTGCCTCCTGGTCGGCGATATCCGGCAAACGGACTGGGTGGGAGACAGCCGCAAAGCGTACTTGCGATTGTTTCCGAAGCTGCAGGAAGCGATCGCGCGCAATGAAGAGATCTGGCTCACGGTGCGAGTGCCGTTGCCGGGAGAGTGAAGCGATGGCGCGTTGCGAACAATGTGAAGGGAAAGAAGATCGTCCGTGTAGCTATCAGACCCGCACGCGCGAGTACTTCGGTGTCTTGATGCCGGCGTTGCGACACGTCGCCTACCGGTGCGGTTACGCACTGGCAATGCATGGAAGCCTGAAGACGGACATCGATCTGATCGCGTTCCCGTGGCGCGAGTCTGCGGCGTCCGCCGACCACTTGAAAGAGCAGATTCGCAAAGCCGCAGAGGCCATCGTTGGTATTGCGCGGATCCGCGTGGGAGAAGAGAAGCCCACAAAGAAGGCGTGCGGGCGTCTTGCTTATTCCTTCTATCTCGTGCCTGAAGGCTATGAGGGCCCTTATATCGATCTGTCGGTCATGCCGATCGGAGTGCATCCGCCAGATCATCCAGAGGTGAAAGATGCGAACCAAACTTGAGATCGCCGGCAGCGTTGTGCTGCTGGTGCTGTTGCTTTTGGTCGGATGGGAAGAACATCGCAAGGCCATGCAGATCGCCGTCGCAGAGACGAAAGCGCAGGCCGACCAGGACGCCGAGAAGAAGATCGCCTCGGCGCTCAAGCAGCTTGACGATCAGAAGCAGGCGCTCGATCGCCAGCAGCAAGCGCAGACGGCCGCCCTGGCGAAGATGACAGTGCCGCAGATCACCGTCAAACTCCCCGATGTGGTGCCGCAGGCCTCGGCGCCGGTGAAGGTGCTCGACGTGAACTCGGCGGCGGTGAAGAACGGGGAAGCGAAGGTCGGCGACGTAATCGTGCCTCAGGAAGATGTGCGGCCGGTGGCGGAGAAGCTGCTGGAAGGCCAGCAGTGCACGGCGCAGCTCGGGATCTGCAGCCAAAAGACGGACCTGATGGCCGACCAGCTCAAGGCAAAGAGCGATGAAGCTGCGCAATGGAAGCAGGCCGCGAAGGGCGGCAGCGTGCTCAAGCGCGTGGGCAAGGTAGCACTGGCGGTTGGCATCGGTGCGGCGATCGGCTACGGCGCCGCACACCATTAAAGGAGGCGATATGTTGAAGTTCGCGGCGTTCCTCGCCGGGTTTTACCAATCCGACCGGCCGGAATCGTTCTCGCGCGGCATCACCACGGTGGTGGTGTTCTTCGTGGTGGGCTGGAACACGTCTTATGTGCGCCACACCCACCAGCTCCCCGACGTCGCCACCATGGCCGGCCAGGTGCTCTTCATGACGGCGTTCTATGGAGCGGGAAAATACCTCGACCTGAAGAAAGCGCAGACGTCTGCAGGAGATCCTCCTCCGCCGCCGGCGTAAATCGTTTTTGGGGGAATCCATCCCCGACTGCATCGGAGGTGTGCCATGAGCAGACTATAGAACGGCCACATGCCACAGGAAATCGTCTAGAGCGGAGCTCTGCGAAGGGCTCCGACTTTGCATGATTGTCGCGCACTGGCGCTGGTGGCCTACTTGCGCATCGCCGCGCATCTGTGTACTATCCTCGGCACCTGCAACATCGAACCCCGCATCCCCCGCGTGGCGTTCACTGAGTTATCCCCATCTAAAAATCTGCTCGGGCCTTGGGCTATTGCTATAGAGCAATAAAGGTAAACTGTTTGAACGCGACAGCTCCCCCTAAATCGGACGCGCGTTGAGACGGGATGCCGAAGAAGAAATCGACCCCGAAAAAGAAGAGAACCGGCATTTTTATCTATTGCAGTGACGAATTCCGAAAGCGGCTCAACCGCGTCCGCAGCGCCACAGGGCGCACGATCTCCGGGTACATGATGCATGCTGCCCTGAAAGAGATCGAGGCAGACGAACGCCACCTTTCGAAGCGGAACTGACGGTCTCACTTTGGTAATTTGAACCGAATCCGAACTTCCATCACAGTGACTGACAAAAGTTAGTCACGGGAGCTGAAAGCCATGCACCCCGCGACCGATATTCAACATACGCTTGGGCACATCGAGTGCCCGGCCTGTGAAGGGACAAAGAACCAGATCATGATGGGCCAATACCTTGGGGAGCAGTTCTTCCCGGAAGCGGCCGCAGTGTGGCTACGCAACCGGAAATCCATATCGGAGAGTACGAAGAAAGACTACCGAGACCATATAGACCACCTCAGCACCTTCTTCGGCCAGATGCGATTGAAGGACGTTCACATCGGCCACGTTCATACCTACCAGCGCTCTCGCCAGGAGGCCATTCGCTCCAGCAAGCGTCATCTCGCAACCCGTCACGGCGATCGCCGGCTGAACACCGACGGCGCCAGCCGCATCAATCACGAACTCAGTTGCCTCGGCCAGGTCCTGCGCATGGCCGGGCTGTGGGAAGAGCTCAGAAAGTTCTATGAGCCCCTCCCGCTTCCGAAAGACTCCGCCGGCATGGCGCTCGCCGAGGAAGAGGAGCGCTATCTTTTCGAGGTCGCAAAGTCGCGGCCGCGCTGGATGGTGGCTTACTGCTGCGCGCTGATCTCACGCAACACCACTGCGGGGCCTGGTGAGATCCGGCACCTGCGGCTGGGCGACATCGAGTTGGATACGCCCGCGGGCAACTTCCTGCGCATAGAGGAGGGCGTGAAGAATGAGTTCCGAAAGCGCCCGGTTCCGCTTAACAATGACGCGCTCAAGGCGGTTCGCTTCCTTCTCGATCGCGCCACGCAACGCTTGGGCGCGTGGCGCCCGGAGCACTTCCTGCTCCCGCATCGCGCGCACGAGAAAGGCTCGCAACCGGACCCCACGCGCCCGATGGGAAGCTGGAAGAAGGCGCATTATGCCATGTGCGAGGAAGCGGGGAAGAAGTTCCCGCGCCTGGCGCATCTCCGCCTTTATGACTACCGGCACACCGCGGTCACCGATCTCCTCGAGGACCCTGCGGTGAGCTTTACAACCATAGAACACATGGCTGGACACCGGCTTAACTCGAACACCAAGCGGAAGTATGACCATTTGCGCAATTCCGCGTTGCGCGTGGCGGCTGACGTCCTCAACCGCAACCATGCCGGCGTGACCAGCGAGATCGAGCCACCGAGGCCGCGGCCGCGCGGTGTACGCGTTCAGGCGCTTGCGGTCCAGGCGAATGAGTTCTAGCTAAAGTTCTCCCTTCGCGTCGCGGGGCCGCGAGTCGGTTAAAATGTGAAATTGCGGCGCCGCGCCGTGTAAGGAGTCTTGAAACGTTGGGTTCTCGTTCCCTCAGGTTTCGTTTTTTGTTGTTGGTTCTTCTGGCGCTGCCGGTTGCCGCGCAAACCCAGCTCAATATTCCTAAGCCTGTTGATGGCTGGGAAAAGCAGGTCAATAGCGCCGCGGCAAACACTCTCATCACGCTCGGCCCCGGAAAATATCACACACGCGTCTCTCTCCGATTCCTGAACCCGAATATTGCGGTGCAGGGTGCAGGCGCACGCATGACAGAAATCATTGCGGATGCGAAAATGCCGGCGCTGGTCGATTCGACTTCGCGGATCGTGAGCTTCAGGGACCTCGTTTTAAATGCGAATCATCAAGCCACTGTAGCTCTTCATGCTTTGAAGCCTACTTACCCCGACACGCGCGCCATAGAAGGCGTGATGGTTACGAATGCACTCGGCGACGGGGCGGTCATCGAAGCTTGTCAGATGTGCGAAATATCTGGACTCTCTAGCTGGCGCAACGGGCGCGATGGCATCGTGCTGGCGGGATGCAACGGGTGCGATGTGCACGGTATCTCTTCGCAGTTCAACGGTGGACGCGGAATCGTAATAAGCGGTTTCAAGGATGATAAGGACTCTTTCTCCGGAGGGCTCACGCTTACCGCTGCAAATTCGGAGTCCAACCAAGGGGCGCAGATTGAAGTCGCAGGGACGAAGACCTCTGTGGCGATATTGAACCCATGGGTTGAAGGCGGCGGCGAGGGAGTAGATGGCATCCGCGTGCAGTCGCCACAGGTCAGCATTATCGGAGGCCGGATCAGCGGCAAGAGCCGGGGCGGGTCCGCGGCAGCGGTCCGCCTGGTAGGAGATGGCAAGGACACGATTGTTTCAGGAGTGCAGATGGTGAACGAGGCGGGGAACTTTGCGAGGGTGGCAAAGTGATTGCCATCTACTATATCGCCTGCGTATTGATTGCCCTGTCGCTGTGCACGCTCGCGTTCAATAACCAGGACAAGTTTACGTTCCTCGCAGCGTTCCTCCTCCCGTTTCAAGGTATTGGCGTCGAGATCGGCGTTCTGCTGAACTTCGAGAAAATTATCGCCGTCCTCTTCGTCGTAACTGCCCTCATGTTTTACCGGGCGCGGACGGCGAGGCAAACCTGGTTTTACGCCTTCGCTGTGCTGCTCGGGTACATGTTCACCCTCACGCTGATTATGTTCGTTGGCGGAGGCCTGGACCTCCAGATCAACCATGCGATGAATGCAGGTTGGGGCACAGCGCAGACCACCTTCCGCCTGCCGGTGCAAATCGCGAGTCAGGGTTTTACATGGATGCTGCTCCCAACCGCGTGCTTGCTCGCGATTCGGCCTAGTTGCGTGATCTACGGCTTCGTGTGGGGAAACGTTTGCAACGCTTTGTTCGGGTTTTACCAGGTGCTTGCCGCGGTCTTCGGCCTACCCTGGCTTCCCGAGGAAATTTTGACGAAGCTTTCGGGTGAGAATGGTGGCCAGTTTCAGGTGCAGCATACCGACCTTTTTCGACTGTCGGGATTGGCAGGAGAGCCGAAACATGCTGCAGCCGCATTTGTCTTCGCAATTTTGATTCTGATGTGGTTTCCAGTCGAGGGCAAGAAATGGAAGATTTCGGTTCTCGGCGTGGCCCTGGTGCTTACCCTGTCAACATCAGGATGGGTTGCTTTTTTCGTGGCGTTCGCGTTGACGATGCTGTACCGGAAAAAGATGGTTCCTTTTCTTGTCGCCGGCACGCTGCTGCTGGTAATCGGAGTGGGCTATGTGGTGAGCGACCAGGTGAATTTCATCGTCAACGATCGGGTCCTGCTCCGACTAGCGGACCCTTCATCCTTCGAGTACAAGGACTCGGCGATTCTGGATGTCGCGCGCGAGGACCCGGAAATTCTAATTACTGGCGTGGGTGCGGGCGGGATTGATTTCTACCTGATGCGATGGGTGCGAGAGGACCAATTAGAACGAGGTAGCGTCTCGCCTACCTACATTGGTACGGAAATCCTAGGCGACTATGGGCTGATCGGGATTGTTCTCTTCGGGTTCCTGCTCTATAAGATCGGCGGGCAGTTCGATCCCAACATGCGCGCTTTCTATGTGGCAACGATTCCCGTGCTCGTCTTGCTCCCGAGGGGCGTCTCATTGCCTGCCGTGCTGCTTCTGTGGGGTTCGCTGTTGGCGTGGAACCGTCCTCAGCTGCAGTCCGCATTCGAAGCGCCCGGCGGTTCACGCCAGCGGGTCGCTCGAACCACTGCCTAGCTAGGTGGACCCTCGGCTGGTTCTAGGTCTGCATTGTGCAGACGTCTGCAGCGAGTTGGGTGACTAACAAACGTTCGTCAAAGTCAGGCTGTGGAAATCGCGCTCGTGCCCATCTTGGTACATGCGTAATCACAGGGTTAAAGTTTTTCCTTGACTCAGCCAGAGTAGCTGCAGGAAGATTGCACCCGTTTTAAGGCAACCCGGCCACGCGAGAGTGCATCAGCCGCTCCCTGGCCAAAGAGCAAGAGCTTAACCCGGACCCTGAAAGCGCACTGATTAGGGAATGGGACTTCTAAGCTGAGGGTTGCTGGTTCGATCCCAGCCGCGCCTACCATCCCTCCCCGCAGGTCGCTGTACTTCGGATTGGCCGGAACCCTTAGAGTCTCTTGATTAGCAAGTATTTCCGCATTACGCTAGCAGCTTCATAAGCCGAATTCCGTCCCGAATTCGGCTTGGGCCCATCCGAGGAGTACATGGCAGCAATCATTACCAGTGGCGCAACCCCGCGACGCGAGCCTCGCCGCACTGTCGCACTGCAAGTCCGCGTCTTCGGTCTCGATGCCGACGGCAAGCCGGTGAACTGCGAATGCTCTACCGTGGACATCAGCGCTCACGGCGCGCGTCTCGCCGGACCGCAACACTGGCGTACCGGTGAAATAATCGGTATCCGTCACGGTTCCGAGAAGGGGCGCTTCCGGATCATCTGGGTCGGCCCGAACGGAACCCACGCCGAATCGCAAATCGGATTGCAGGCCGTTGAGATCAGCCGCCACTTCTGGGGCGTGAACATGCCTCAGTTCCCGGGCACACCGACCAGCACCGCAACGCCCTCGCGGATCGCAGGCATTACCGACTCCACACCAAAGCCCGGTCGCCTCAATGCATCCAGTACCGCAATGCCTTATGCCGATACGCGGCGCCATTCGCGCCTGCGCTGCAACGGCGGGGCGAAAGTGATTCTCAGCAGCGTGACGCATTGGGGAACGGTCATCGACCTCAGTGCCGGTGGTTGCTATATCGAATGTCCTTCGACCTATCCGGTCGGACAAGTTGTCTATCTGAAGCTTGGGGTAGACGATCTGAACTTCGAGTCTGACGCGGTGATTCGTGTCTCGCACCCGGGGATGGGTATGGGCTTTGAATTCATGCGGCCGACCGCCATCCAACGCAAGAATCTCGAAGATTATTGTGCGGAGCTGGCGCGCGATCCCAATCGCCTGCGCCGCTAGATCAATCCAGGGAAATTTGTGACTAAGTCGCTGCGGCCGGGGTCTGCCCGTCGCCACCGGTTTCCTGCTTGTTCCGGTTGCGCAGTCCCAGCGCCAATTCCACCAGAGAAACGGCTGCACTTACGCCGAACAATCCGATCGTGCACCAGAAGAAACCGTCGTTCTGCATAGTAGGGAAGCGCGTCAACGCGGCGCAGAATAGTCCCAGCATCGACAGTAAATATCCGATCGGAACTTTCCTGGTGCGAAGGTACTGAACGATCACCGCGGCGAGCAGGAGTCCCGCTCCGCAGGCGAATACGATGGCAGCGATCAGGTCCTCGCGGTTCATTCGCGACATGCTACCTTTGGTTGCACACTTGGTCAATGTTCTTCGTGAAACGAACGTGCATGCCCAGTTACACCCTTCGATACCCCTGTAACTCTCCATTCCGGCGTCCCGTGCCCCCGGCGTAAGATCATCGCGTCGCAATACGAATTCGTCTGGGGGCCTGATGCCACTTCTTACGCGCCGGAATTTCCTATCTGTCGGTACCGCCAGTGTCGCCGCTCTTGCCGCGTCGAAATTCACCGTCGTTGATCTGCACGCTGCTCCGAAGAAAGTGAAGAGTACACCAGACGCCACCCTCGATGGGTTCGTCGCCAGCTATATGCGCGCCATGAACGCCCCCGGTATGACCTTCGGCAGTGCCAACAAATCCGGCACCGTCCGCGTTACTGCCTATGGCTTCGACGATCCGGACACCAAGCAGCACGTTACGCCCGAACAGCTCTTTCACATCGGCTCGATTACGAAATCGTTTGTCGCTCTGACGCTGCTGCAACTTCGCGAAGAAGGCAAACTCGACTTCGAGCGCCCGGTTCTGGAGTACCTGTCCTGGCTGCCGATCGAGACGACCTTCGGTCCCGTGACGATCCATCACCTGCTGACCCACACCAGCGGCCTGCCGGATTCACTCACGCTCTTCCCCAGCGACCGCAACGCGAAGTCCGTCCAGGCGTACGAGCCGGGCAAGAAGTTCTATTACTCCAATCTTGGCTTCGACATTCTCGGACATCTCATAGAGCACCTCGACGGACGATCCTGGCCCAGCGCCGTGAAAGCCCGCGTGATTGACCGCGTCGGCATGACTTCGACGTTTCCCAACATTCTGAGCGACCAGCGTCCGCACACCGCAAAGAGCTGGATTCCGTTCTACCAGGACCGTCCCTATCCACGTCAGGGCAAGCTTGCTCCTGCTGGGGCCTTCCAGTTTGACGACGCCGCCGGCAGCATCGCCTCCACCGCGAAAGACATGTCGCTCTATGCGCAGATGCTACTCAACCAGGGCCAGGTAACCAGCGGCCGCATCGTCTCCGAAGAGAGCTTCACGCTGATGTCGAAGGCGCACATCAAGGCCGACGAGTTCGGCCCGACCGCGAGCTACGGTTACGGTATCGCTGTCGATACTCTCGATAAGCATCCGGTGCTGCGCCATACCGGCGGGATGCCGTCGTTCGCGTCCGCGATCTTGCTCGATCTCGAATCCGGTAATGGCGCATTTGCTTCCATCAACGCGATGCAAGGTTATCGCCCGACGGCTGTCGTTCAATTCGCGGTACAGCTGTTGAACGCCGGCCCATCCGCGAAGACGCCACCCACGCCGCCAACCATCACCGATCCCAACGTGATTGATAACTCGGCGGACTACGTTGGGAGCTACGTCACCAGCGACGGCAAAAAGGTTGACGTCGCCGGGGACAAACAACTCTTCGCCACCATCAACGGCCGCAAGATCGCACTGCAACATAGCGACGGCGACACGTTCCTCACAGACGATCCCGAGTTCGCACGCTATACCTTCGCCTTCGGCCGCGCCAAGGCGCCTGAGAAAGAGAAGGGCAACGAGAAAGAGTCCGAATCGAAGGCCGACGCCAAGCCCGAAGAGAAGCCCAAGCCGCAGCCTGTCATCGAACTGATGCATGGCCCTGACTGGTATCGCAATGAGAGATACACCGGCGCCATCGATTTCAAAACTCCCGAAAGTTATAAAGCGCTGACCGGCTACTACCTCGCCGACGGCGCATTTCCAGCCGATGCCGAGATCCTCATCCGTAAAGGTGAGCTCTGGCTGGAGGGTGGATTCAAACTCGTCCAGATCGGTGAGAACGAATTCGTTCCCGACATCGGAATCCCGGAACGCGTGGAATTCCTGTTCATTGTCGGCGGAAAAGCCCGCCTGATGAAGTTCTCCGGCATCGATTTAGCACGCTTCGAGAGGACCTAGTCACTTAAGTGGTTGCCAAACTCGTTAACTATGATGTGGTTTAAACCGGTTCATTACTCTTGTACTCTGGCTCAAACGTCTAGGTCTCAGTACAAGGAGGGCTATGCCCGGTTCTGCAGGCCGTGTCAACCGCAAGCTTACGCGGTTTGATCTCGACAAGCGCGTCCGCATCACGCTCTCAACGGACGGGAAGACGACTGTCTTCCATGGACGCACCTGCGATCTGAGCGAAGGCGGCATGTGCGCACTCATCTCCGGACAACTGCGCGTCGCCGATCATGTTTCCCTCGAAGTCAACGGACTGGATGAAGGGCCTGTTTCCGTGAGTGCCAAAGTGCGGCACGCGCGCGGCTTCTACTATGGCTTCGAGTTCTGCGACCTCACTCGCCAGCAATCTGCCTCGCTCGTGAAGCTCATTACCCGCAACGGCTCCCCAAAGCTTCGCGCGCGGCAATAAAAACGCCGTGACTCTCGCCACGGCGTCTCGCAAAACTACAATTCTCTAGAACTGGTTCCAGAGGTACTGGTTGTAAACATCGTGGTGGAACTGTACCTCGGGCGCCTTCACAACGGTGCCGAGCAAGCGCGCGCAGCGATCTGCCGACGCCTGCTTTAAGTCCGCGTAACGTCCTTTTACATCTGCGCCGAGCAGTTTCGTGGTCCAGTCCGCGAGACGGAAGTGTTCGAGGGCGGTATAGATGTTGTCCGGCAGATATCGCTCTGCCTGCCGCAGGTTCTTGATCTTCGCGATCTCGCCGTGCAGGCCGGTTTTGAAGACCGAGTACATCACCATGTAGGGGTTTGCGTCCGGACCCACCGATCGCACTTCCACGCGCATGCTCTTCTCGTTACCGATCGGGATGCGCACCATCGAGCCGCGGTCTGTCGGCGATGCCTTGATCTGGTTTGGCGCTTCGAAGTGCGGATCGAGACGGCGATAAGCGTTCACACTCGCATTCAGCATCAGGCAAATGTCGTTGCCGTGAGTGAGAATGCGGTCCACAAACGACCAGCCGAAGCTGCTCAGTTGCTCTTCGCCCTTGGGGTCCCAGAACAGGTTCTTGCCGCCTTTGCTGATGGAGACGTTGGTATGCATGCCGCTGCCGTTCACGCCGACCACCGGCTTAGGCAGGAAGCTCGCGCTCAGGCCCATCTTGGTCGCCACCTGGCGACAGATCAGCTTGTAGAGCTGGATCTGGTCAGCGGCCGCAACCACTTCGCCATAGCTGTAGTTGATTTCAAACTGTGACGGCGCGACTTCCGGATGGTCCTTCTCGTTCTGGAAGCCCATCGAGCGCTGCACTTCCGCAGTGGTATCGATGAATGTGCGCAGCGGATCGCCGGGCAGCGAGTGATAGTAGCCGCCCGTGTTTACATACTCGAATGCGTGGGTGTCGTGGAAACGGCGCTCCGCATCCTCACCCTTGAACAGGAAGCCTTCGATCTCGTTAGCCGCGTTGAGGGTGTAGCCCTCTTTCTTATGGAGCGTCTCCGAAAACGTCTTCAGAACGCCGCGAACATCAGCCTCATAATGCTTGCCTTCTTTACTGATGACTTCGCCGAACACCAGCACTTTGCCGGGGCCAAAGATGTCGGCTGGTCCCCAGTAGAACGCGCTCCAGTCAATGTAGAGGCGAAGGTCGCTCTCACGCTGCGCCGTGAATCCGCGAATCGACGAACCGTCGAACGTGAGATTGTCGTAGCTCTTGAGAAGAAACTTCTTGTCGTAATCCAGCATGTGCAGCCGGCCTTCGAGATCGCTGAAGAGCACGGTCACTGCCTTGATCCGCTTTTCGTCGGTGAGGTACTTCAGTCGCTCTTCCTGGATCTTGTCGGCGGCCACTCGCTTCATGCGCTGTTCTTTGGCCTTCAGATTGAGTTCTTCGAGTTCGTCATACGGGAGCGCAAGAAAATTACGCAGTTCTGTCATGAATCTCCTCAAAATGGAATCAAGTAGCCGGCTGGTTTGTTCTTCGGTACCACGTAGAGTACGCGTTGCTCTCGACGCCGACCAATCAAAATGCGTGATGGCCTCCATCAGGGGAATTTATCGCGGCATTGCACAACTAACGGTGCAGGCCGCAGATGGCGCGACTTTTCTCATGCCGACTTGCATCTCGTTGATTCGTCTTGCGTGTGTACTCAAGCAGCAACTCTGAATGATCAGTGATTTTATAAATAAAGTATTGTTCAAGTTGACAATACAAATTCCCCAGGGGCAGAATGGCCAACGCTCTTCAACTCCGGCCAGAACGCCTCGCCTGAGTTGCCGAGGATAATCCCACGCTCACAATTGAGGGCCCGAAAGGCAAGGAACTATGAAGATCCCGCCTCGCTTCCTGCCATGCCTGCTGCTTGCGACTGCAACGGTCGCAAGCTTGCCGGCACAAACCGCCACCAAGACCGTTCTCCCCAACAACGTTCCGAAATTCACCGCATCGAGCGTCGATCTCGGTCCGGCTGATCCCACCCAGCAAATCACGGTGACGATGACGCTTGCGTCCAAGAACGCCAGCGGACTCCAGCAGTTCGTCAGCGACATCCGCACTCCCGGTACTGGTTCCTATCACGAATTTCTAACGCCTGCGCTGTTCGCCACCAAGTACGGCGCAGCCGACGCGACGCTTACCGCCGTCAAGACCTTCGCAGCCGCGAATGGTCTCACCATTACGCACACCGCGCCCAACAAACTCGTGATGTCGTTGCGCGGAACTGTCGCCGCCGTCGAAAACGCGTTCTCGGTTCCGATCCACAACTACAAGAAGAACGGCGAGACGCTGCGCGTGAACGTGACCAACCCGCAGATCTCAACTTCGCTGGTTGGAAAGGTGACGGGCGTTCACATTGCCGACTTCAACTTCAAGTCGCATGCCGTGATGCCGCTCGACCCGAACGGCAAAACGCAGAAGCCGGTTCCGCTCTCTATCTCTCCGCACGGCCTCTTCTTCGCCAGCGGCTGCTTCCGTAATCCGCAGACCATTACCGCCAGCGGTGGTGGTGCGACGGCCACGTATGCCGGCAACCGATATGGATCGGACATCACCAGTGGACCTCCGAATCTTCCTCCCTGCGGCTATGACGTTGCCGATGTGTATGCCGGCTACAACCTGTGGCCGATGTACAACGCTGGCCTCGATGGCACCGGCGAAACTATCGTCATTATTGACGCTTTCGGCTCACCGACGATCCAGGCCGACGCCAATACCTTCTCGGCGATCAACGGTCTTCCCGCCCTGAACTCCACCAACTTCCAGGTTGTCGGCGCCAATGCCGGCGGCAACGCCAGTTGGGCGGGTGAGACCACGCTCGACGTGGAATGGGCGCACGCAATCGCTCCCAACGCGAAGATCGTCCTTGAGGTCGCGCCGACCAACAGTTTCGTGGACCTCTTTTACGCCGAAGTGGACGCCATTGCGAATCACCGCGGTATCGTGATCTCCAATAGCTGGGGCGGCTTTGAAACTTTCACCGATTCCTCGCTCCGCGGTGCGTTCGACTTCATCATGATGGAAGCGATCTCCGTGGGTATCGACGTTAACTTCTCCACCGGCGACTACGGCGATAACGTATCCGTGCTTGGCTACGCCGACGTGCAGTACCCGGGCAGCTCACCATTCGCGACGGCCGTAGGCGGCACCAGCCTCGCGCTCACCAACACCAAAACCAAGACGATGAAGTTCCAAACCGGATGGGGCAACAACATCACCCGCCTGGTGGACGGCACCACTGGGGCGCCGGACGATCCGCCGCTTATGGAAGGATTCATCTTCGGCGCCGGCGGCGGGAACAGCAACGTCTACACCAAGCCGAGCTGGCAGGTGGGAACCAACCAGCCTCGTCGCGCGCTGCCTGATATCGCATGGCTCGCCGATCCTTACACCGGTGTCGAGATTATCCAGACCATCAGCGGTAGCCAGTACATCGAGGTCATTGGCGGAACCAGCCTCGCTGCGCCGATGTTCTCTGGTATTTGGGCGATCGCCAACCAGAAAGCAAATACTACGATCGGTCTCGGCGATGCGGCATCGCAGCTCTACAGCATGCCGTCCGGCTCGATCAAAGACGTCGTGCCCTTTAACACCGCGAACAACGTGCGCGGCGTTCTGACCGATGCTTACGGAACGTACGAAGAGAGTTCAACTACTCTTGCAGCTCCGCTCGCCTACACCCGCGGCTTCTACAGCGCGCTGTACCAGGGCGCGAGTTCGCACAGCTGGTACGACCTGACGTTCGGTACCGACTCCACGCTCTTCACCAAGCAAGGGTGGGACAACGTAACCGGCTGGGGCACTCCCAACGGCCTCAACTTCGTGACCGCCATCGCCAACAAGAAATAGCTCGAGTCACGCTGTGCACAAAGAAACGCCGCTGGAGATGAGTATCCAGCGGCGTTCTTGTCATCCTGAGCGAAGCCCGCGTAGTCGAAGGACCCCTATCCCGGCGTCATCTCTACTACTTCGCTGCCGCCGGCCTCGGCTCCGCGGTTGGCACCTGCTCCACAATGTGGATCCCGAACCCTTCCAACCCCGCCACTCTTCGCGGACGATTCGTAATCAACCGGATTCGGGTCAACCCGAGATCGGAAAGGATTTGCGCCCCGATGCCCACTTCGCGCTGCGTCTTCCGCTGATGCTCCGGCAACGTGGGCAGCCGCAGGTCGTGGTGGAACTGGATGGTCAGCTTGTCGCCGAGCTTCTCGACCGAATATCCCTTGGAAGTCTGATGGAGGTAAATCAACGCCCCGCGGCCTTCGCGAGCGATCATCTCTAACGCGCGCTCGATCGTCTTCGAGCAATCGCATTGGGTCGCTCCGAAAACATCGCCGACGAGGCAATGCGCATGCATGCGCACCAGCACCGGTTCTGGCGCATGCTCCACGTCGCCCTTCACCAGCGCCACGTGCGACTCCCCCGTGATGTCGGACTCGTAAGCGATCATGCGGAAGTCGCCGTAACGCGTTGGCACCGTCGCCTCCGCGAGCCGCCGGATGTAGCGCTCGTTCGCCATGCGATAGCGAATCAGTTCCGCGACGGTCAGCATCTTCATGTCGTGCTGTTTGCAGAATTCGGTGAGCTCCGCCACGCGCGCCATAGTGCCGTCGTCGTTCATGATTTCGCAGATCACGCCTGCGGGAACCAGTCCGGCAAGCCTTGCGAGATCGACGGAGGCTTCTGTCTGTCCAGCGCGCACCAACACGCCGCCTTTGCGCGCTCGCAGCGGGAATGTATGTCCCGGCCGCGCCAAATCGTTCGGACGCGTCCCCGGATCAATCGCCACTTTGATGGTATGAGCACGGTCGTAGGCCGAGATGCCGGTGCTTACGCCATCACGCGCATCAATCGACTCGGTGAACGCAGTGCCGAAATTCGAAGTGTTCTCCGCCGACATCAGCGGTAACCGCAGCGCATCCAAGCGCTCCTCGGTCATCGCCAGGCAGATCAATCCACGGCCATACTTCGCCATGAAATTGATTGCCTCCGGGGTGATGTACTCGGCGGCCATCGTCAAATCGCCTTCATTCTCGCGGTCTTCATCGTCCACGACCACGATCATGCGCCCAGCGCGGATTTCGGCCAGCGCGGTCTCGACATCACAAAATGGCGATTGTGGAGTCATTGCTTCAATCTTACCAGCCAGAGCCAACCCCCTATTAGACGAAGGAGACCGCCGCTTGGACGCGCGCGAACTGTCAATACTACGAGTTCTCGCGCGCCCACCGCCGGTTTTCACTGTTCGCAACGTCTGTTGAGGAGATATCGATGTTCCGCAAGCTGAACTTCTTCCTTGCCATCCCCGCAATCGCCTGCAGTCTCGCTGCGTTCGCGCAGCAAAAAGCCCCTTCTGCCGACGAGGTTTGGAAAGATCTCGCCGCCGGCAATCAGCGCTACGTGAGCGGGCAGCCCGCTTCGAAAGACCTGGTCGCGCAGCGCAAGGCTCTTGCCAAGACACAATCGCCGCGTGTCGCCGTGCTTAGTTGTTCCGATAGCCGCGTTGCGCCCGAACTCGCGTTCGATAAGGGTCTCGGTGATCTCTTCGTCGTGCGCACCGCCGGCGAAAGCGCCGATCCGCTCGCGATCGGTAGCCTCGAATACTCGGTTGAGCATCTTCACTCGACCGTCATTCTGGTTATGGGACACCAGAGCTGCGGCGCCGTGAGCGCAGCGTGCGGTGGCGGCAAGGTTGGTTCTCTGAATCTCGAAGCCGTCGTGAAGCCTATTGCCGCCTCGTGCACCAAGGTGGATGCGAAAAAGCCCGAGACCATGGACCTCGCTGTTCGCGATCACGTGCACTCCGTTGCACAGAGCCTTGCGAAGAAGAGCGAAATCCTGAAGCACGCCATGGACGAAGGCAAGCTCTCCATCATCGAGGCCTACTACTCGCTCGATACCGGCGAAGTCACGCGCCTGCACTAATCGACGCTGGACCTGAGATCCCGGCTCGGCGCATCGGTTCGGGACGCGTTTTGTATCAGAGTTTGTATCAGGGCATAGCTCTGTATCAGGGCATGGCTTCAGCCATGCCGAAAAGCGCATGATGTATTTTCCGGCTTTAGCCCCTGCATTTTTTCGCGACAACCCTTGACATCCCCATCTCACATCGGATACTTTGCAGTACAAAGTAAACGCCATGGATGACCTCCACAAAGCGCTCGGCGACATCAGCAGCATCCGCCGCCAGATGGCCCGCAGCACCGAGTTCCGCGGCTACGGCCCCTGGACCATGGCAATCACCGGCCTTTGCACAGTCGTCGCCGGGACGACGCAGGCATTCCTTGTTCCCTCGCCAGCGTCGCAGATCATGCGCTACCTCGCAGTCTGGATCGTGACCGCCATAGTGTGCGCGACCCTCAGTGGGATCCAGATGCATTCCCGCTCACGCCGCATGCATTCCAGTCTTTCCGACGAGATGATCAACCAGGCCGTCGAACAGTTCATTCCTTCGGTCGGCGCCGGAGCTCTGGTCACCACCGTTCTCGTCACCTGCGTGCCAAACGCCGTCTGGATGCTTCCCGGGTTGTGGCAGGTGATGTTCAGCCTCGGCATCTTTGCGTCGTGCCGCTTCCTGCCCCGCAAAATCATCTTCGCGGCTGCATGGTACCTGCTGTGCGGCCTCGTCTGTCTCTCGCTCGCAGACGTGCGGGCGTTCTCGCCATATGCGATGGCGGTCCCGTTCGGCGTTGGACAGTTGATCGTGGCGGCAATCCTTTATGTCGCGAACGCAGGAGGCAGCGATGAAGCCTAAATCCGGCGAAGGCCGCTTCGCCTATGAAGGACTCGATCGTGTGATCCACGAACGCGCGCGGCTTAGCATTCTTACTTCTCTGATTACGCATCCCAAGCCACTCACCTTCCTCGAACTCAAGGAACTCTGCTCGCTTACCGACGGCAATCTCAGCCGCCACCTGCGTGTGCTCGAGGAAGACAAGATCATCGAGATCGTGAAGGGCCACGACCGCAATCGCCCGCAAACCGTCTGCCGCATCACCGCTTCCGGCCGCAAACGCTACGTCGAATATCTCGCCACGCTAGAGCAGGTGGTGCGCGACGCCGCGAAGGGAACCGACGAAGCAAAATCCTCGAACCTTCTCCGTAACTTGAAACCCAGCCAGGCATAAATTTTTTTGTGAGGTTACTTTACAGTGCAAAGCGCATTCATGAGAAATAACTTTGCAGTACAAAGTGAATCCGGTCTTCATGTCGCCATCATCATGGACGGCAACGGCCGCTGGGCGACGCAACGCGGACTGCCACGCGCCGCCGGCCACCGTGCGGGGGTGGCGGCCGTTCGGCGCACCGTGGAGCATGCGCCCGACTTCGGCGTCCGTCGACTGACGGTGTACGCGTTCTCGGCTGACAACTGGCGGCGGCCGTCGGCGGAGGTGCAGAGCATCTTCTGGCTCATCCGCGCGTATCTGCGGATTGAGTGCGAACGCCTACGCAGCGCCGGTGTGAGGCTCGAAGCCATTGGGCGGCGCGACCGCATTCCAAAGGGCCTGTTGAGCGAGATCGAACGCGTCGAGTCGATCACCGCTGCGAACCGCAAGCTCGAACTGCGTGTTGCCGTGGATTACTCGTCGCGCGATGCGATTGCGCGGGCCTGTGCCGGACTTCCCGAGAGCGCATCGCCAAAGCATGTGCGGGCTGCACTCGATGCCTCGCTCTCGGCTGGGCACGGGGACGTCGATCTCCTGATCCGCACGGGCGGCGAAAAGCGGCTCTCCGACTTCCTGCTGTGGGAGTCCGCTTACGCGGAGTTCCATTTCACTCCGTGCATGTGGCCCGACTTTCAGCCCGCCGATCTCGACGCTGCCATCAACGCGTTCCGCGCTCGCGAGCGGCGCTTTGGCTCGGTGCCTGCGATTGCGTCCGTTCCTGCGCTGCAAATTGGAGGCACGCGATGGTTGCGCTAGGGAAGCGTCCTCTGAACGTGAAGTTCATCCTGCCGGCGCTGAAGGAAGCGACCGATCCGTATTGGCGGCCGATCAAGTACTCGCTCTTTCCGCCGCTCGGGCTGGCGCAACTTGCCGCGTATCTCTCGCCTGACGATTATGTCGTGCTCACCGATGAACATGTCGAACCTCTCACGCTGGAAGACAATCCGGATCTTGTCGTAATCCAGGTGTACATCACCAATGCTTACCGCGCGTATCGCATTGCGGACCACTATCGGAAGCGCGGGGCGTTCGTCTGTCTCGGCGGATTGCATGTGACTTCCATGCCGCACGAAGCTGCAGAACACGCCGACTCGATCTTCCTCGGACCAGGCGAACAGATCTTCCCGCAGTTCCTGACCGACTTCCGCGCGGGAAATCCGCAGCGACTTTATGCCTCGACGAGCGGGCGCACGTTGGAGCGCGCTCCGTCGCCGCGACGCGACCTGATCAAGCGCCATTGCTATCTGGTGCCGAACTCGATCGTGGTGACGCGCGGCTGCCCGCAGCACTGCGACTTCTGCTACAAGGACGCGTTCTACCAGGGCGGCAAGACCTTTTACACGCAGCGAGTGGACGAGGCGCTGGCCGAGATCTCGCGGCTTCCCGGACGTCACGTGTACTTCCTTGACGACCACATGCTCGGCGATCGCCGTTTTGCCGAAGGGCTCTTCGACGGCATGAAAGGAATGCGGCGTTTGTTCCAGGGCGCTGCGACGGTTGATTCCATCCTGCGCGGAAACCTGATCGAACGCGCGGCGGAAGCGGGGCTGCGCAGTATCTTCGTCGGCTTCGAGACGCTCGCGCCCGCGAACCTGAAGCAGTGCAACAAGCGGCAGAACCTCGGCCGCGACTACAAGGCGGTGACCGATCGCCTGCACTCGCTCGGCATCATGATCAACGGCAGCTTTGTCTTTGGCATGGACGACGACGGGCCTGACGTCTTTCGGCGCACCGTGGATTGGGCCGTCGAGCACGGCGTTACGACGGCGACGTTCCACATTCAAACACCGTATCCGGGAACCGGGCTGCATGCGCGCATGGAGCGCGAAGGGCGCATGACGACGCGCGACTGGAACCTCTATGACACGCGGCACGTGGTCTATCGTCCGGCGAGGCTTACGGCGGAACAACTGAAGACCGGTTACGACTGGGCCTACGAAGAGTTCTACACCTGGAGCAACATTGCGAAGGCATCGCTGCACCACGGGACGCTGAAGCACCAGGCCAAGCATTTCTTCTATGCGTCGGGGTGGAAGAAATTCGAGGCGGTTTGGGATTTCATCATTCGCACCCGGCAATTGAATCGGACCACGAAGATTCTCGAGAGCGTGCTGTCGAAGGTGACAGGCAAGAAGGAAGACCATACTTTCGTCCCGCCGATTCCGTCGCCGCAAAATGCAGAGTTGGTGACGATTTCGACAGAGCAAGTTTCATGAGCGAAGTCGACCTCGCGAAACATGAGCTGCGAAAAATTCGCGTGTGCCTCGCGATCGTAATCGTTGGTCTTGTGCTCAGCGGCGTAACGGCGTTTCCACTCGAGACCGAAGTTGGGTGGCTGCAGTCGATGCTCGATTCGTACCTGCTGCGAACGATTGCGGAGGAGTCGCATTTGCTCCCGTGGGTGCGGCGCGTGCACGAAGGCCTCGCTGAGACAAACCATTCGTATCCGTTTCTCGCGTACGGCACCGATTGGCTCGCGTTCGCGCATCTGATGCTCGCAATTTTGTTTGTCGGAACGTGGCGAGATCCGTTACGGAATCGGTGGGTGATCCAGTTCGGACTGATCGCGTGTGCCGCGGTGGTGTTGCTCGCGATGGTGGCCGGGCCGCTGCGCGGGATCCCGTGGGAGTGGCGGTTGATCGATTGCAGCTTCGGGATTGGGTGCGCGGTGCCGCTGGGGATGGCATGGAAGGGTATTTCGAAAGTAGTACCCCCTACCCCATAGCGTGATCTTTGTTTTCAAGATTTTAGCGATCAAATCCGGCCAAAATATTCGAAACAAAAGAGTTATTGGCAAAATATTCATAAATAAGGAGTTAGCTCTGTTTCGCGAAGCTATCGCATCGCGAACAGAGGCCGCGCCGCCCGCTAAAGCGGGCTTCGGGATTATTCCGAGCGCTTCCACGACGCTATCGCGTCGTGCTGAAGACCCCAGCCGCCCTTCGGGCTTGCCGTGTTGTAAGACGGAGACACGTGTCCGTGGAATTGGTTTTCAAAGAACAAGTTGTCGATCTTGGGAGTGGCCCACATGGTCATGATTTACGAATTGGCGCAAGAAAGTCGGTGACGGGAGACACAGGTCGGGGTGCGATAGGTCACCAGAAGAGGTGATTCTGAGGTTCGAGATTTCTGGAATCCCACCCTCCCTTCGGGAAAGGGTGGGGCACCCACAGTTAGTAGAGGTGGAAGTTGACTTCGACGCTGACCAGGACAGAGACGGGGTGGCCGTCTTTGAGGGCGGGCTCGAACTTCCAGGTCTTTACTGCTTCGATGGCTTTCTCGTCGAGGCCCATGCCCAGGGTGCGGGCGATTTTGACGTCGTGGGTGCGGCCATCGGCGCCGACTACGAGTGCGAGGACCACTACGCCTTGCATCTTGGCTTTGCGGGCTTCTTCGGAGTATTGCGGGTCGGGTGCGTAGATCGCCCGCGGTGCGCTGACGCCGCTGCCTACCCGATACACCCCTCCCCCGTACCCCCCGCCCCAGCCCGGCCCGACGCCAGGACCATAGCCAGAACCGACGCCGCCACCGTAGCCGCTGCCAATCCCGCCGCCCGCGCCGGTGCCGTTCGAGGCGCTCAGCATCTTCGAAAGCGGGTCGCCGGTTACGCCGAGATTCGAGAGCTTTACGTCCGGCGGACCGACTACGGTCGGATCAACCGCAAGTTTCGGGGCTTCATTGCGCACGACGATGGCAGGTGGCGTGATCTGCTCGCGGGCGAAGCGCGGTGCGTCGCCGCGAGAGGCGTCGAACTTGTCGCGATCTCCGCCTCCACCACCTCCGCCAGCGATGGTCTTCGACGGCGGCAGCGTGAAGGTACCGACATCGGTGAGCAGCGCGGTGGTTTGTTTTTTCGCGACGGGATGTTGCGCCATCCAGAGGCTCGAAGTTGCGATGAGCAGAAACGCCGCGGCGTGCAGTGCGGCCGAGGCGCCGAACGGGCTGCGCCTCATCGAAGCGTGCTCGGCGAACAGGAAAGGCAGGACGGCGGGCGCGATAGGGATCACCTCGCTACGGCGCGGGCGTTCAAGTTCGGCTCGCAACGACGCGCGGAAGTCGGGGCGAGGCGCGACGTGCAAATCGTCGGCGATGGGAAGCAGTTCGCGAACGAGCGGGTCGAATTCTTCGACGGCGAGTTGGTCGCCGGTGAGAATGCGCTCCACGGCTTGGTCGAGTTGGTCGTACAGGGCGGCGCTAGACATGTTGGCTCCTCATTTGTTGGCGCAGGCTTTGGAGAGCGCGAAATTGCAGTTGCTTGATGGCGCCTTCGCTGCGGCCAAGTTCGCCGGCGATCTCGGCGATGCTGCGGCCGTCGAGAAAACGGCGGCTGATCACCAGTTGCTGGTCCGACGGAAGACGGTCGAGCAACTGCATGAGCAGAGCGCGTCGCTCGGTGCCTTCGTCGAAGCTGGGATCAATTTCTTCGCCAGCCACTTCGAAGCGCACGGATGGTTTCGAGTACCGGTCGCTGATGGCGTTTGCTGCCAGGCGCAACAGCCACGCCGCGAAGGGCACGCCGCGCCACTCGAAGCGGTCGAGCTTGGCGAGTGCCTGGTGAAAAACCTCGGAGGTGAGGTCTTCCGCCTCCACGCGGTCGTGAACGCGCGAGGCGATGAAGGCGTACACGCGATCGAGATTGTCTTCGTAGAGTTGTGCGAAGTGGCGCGGGTCGCGTTGCGCCGCCTCGATCAACAGCCGCTCGTCGGATTCAGTAACCAAAGCTCTCAATGCGCTCTCCGGGGCCTGCTTCACTGAGGGAAACGGCGGCGAGGGGAGAAAGGTTACGGCGACATCTTCATTTTCTTTGGACTGGTTCGCGGCGGGAAGGTAAGAGAGAATCGCTTGCGTGGGTTGAAGAGGAGCCGGAATGCGTTATGTGGTTGCTTCGTTAATAGCCGCATTGATGATTGGCGGCTGTTTCATCTTTGAAGCACGCCACGCGTTTGAAAGCCGACTATTACTTCACGCAAGGACTCGTGCTTACACCGCGTATGCGCCTGCTCTTCAGCATCTCCTCGTTCTGGAACACCTTCAAGGTGCTGATAATCCCGGTTCTCGTTGTATTTCCGCTCGGGATTGCAATCTTGACCGGGATCCGGAAGAGCTCCGCGACGGCAGCTCGCCATTCTGCTTAAGTTCCGAGGTTCTTCGCGAGGATAGGGGTTCTTCGACTGCGGACGCTTCGCGTGCTTCGCTCAGAATGACAAGTGCTACGCGTTCGGGTTGATCATACGGATGATCCAGAACGTCGTCATGGCGACGGCGGCGGATGCGGGGATGGTGAGGATCCATGCCCACACGATGCGGCCCGCAACGCCCCAGCGGACGGCAGAGAGGCGTTGCGTGGTGCCGACGCCGACGATCGCACCGGTAATGGTGTGCGTGGTGCTGACGGGAATTCCGGCGTGCGCGGTGACCCAGAGGGTGAGCGCACCTGCAGTCTCAGCGCAGAAGCCGCCGACGGGCTTCAGCTTGGTAATCTTCGCGCCCATGGTGTGGACAATGCGCCAGCCGCCGAAATACGTTCCGAGTGCGATAGCGGCATTGGCCGCGAGAATGATCGGCCAGTGGTACGGCCCCCAGGTGTGGTGAAACTGGTCGGCGTTGATCAGGCCGGCGGTGTAGAGTGCTCCGGCGACGATGCCCATGGTCTTCTGCGCGTCGTTGCCACCATGTCCGAGGCTGTACGCGGCTGCGGAAACAAGCTGCAACTTGCGGAAGGTGCGGTCCACGCTGGTTGGAGACTGATTTTTGAAGATCCATGAGACCGCGACCATCATGATGAGGCCGAGTACCAATCCCATGAGGGGAGCGACGACGATGAAGATAAGTGTCTTGTTCCAACCGCTAGGCAGGATGACGTTGTAGGAAGTTCGCCAGCCGTGAACGATTGCGGCGCGGGCAATGGCTGCGCCTCCGAGTCCGCCCATAAGAGCATGTGACGAAGAGCTTGGCAGTCCCCACCACCAGGTCAGCAGGTTCCACACAATCGCGCCGACGAGAGCGGCGAGCACGACGTATTGCGTCATGATGTCGAGACGGACGAGCCCCTGGCCGATGGTCTTGGCGACGGCGGTACCGAAGAGGAATGCAGCGACGAAGTTGAAAAATGCTGCCCAGATGACGGCGAGGCGCGGAGACAGCACGCGGGTGGAGACTACGGTCGCGATGCTGTTGGCGGAATCGTGAAAACCGTTGAGGAAGTCGAATGCAAGAGCAAACAGAACGGTGACAGCGAGCAGAACCATCCCCGAGTTCACGCGAGTGATCCTTTCGTTGTCACGGGCTAGGCGCTCTTCAAGACGACGGTTTCGAGCACGTTAGCGGCGTCCTCGGCCTTGTCGGTAGCAGTCTCAAGCACTTCGAGCAATTCCTTGATCTTGATCAGCGCGATCGGATCCTTCTCAGTGTCGAAGAGCCTGCCGATAGCTTCGCGGCAGACGCGATCCGCTTCGTTCTCCAGCCGATTCACTTCCACGCAGTGAGGCAGGACGTCCTTGAGCTTCTCGAGGTTCTTCACGGCGCGACCGAGGGCCTCGGCTTGCTTCACGATGATCTTGGCGATCTCATATGCCGCTGCCGGTGCCGCGGTGATCTTGTAGAGCATGATGCGATCGGCAGCCGCGTTGATGAAGTCGAGGACGTCGTCGAGCGAGGAGGCGAGCAGGTGGATGTCTTCGCGGTCAAACGGGGTAATGAACGTGGAGTTCAGTTTTACGAACACGGCGTGGGTAATGTCGTCGCCAGCGTGTTCGATTTCCTTGATCCGCTTAACGTGATCAGCGGTGTCCTTGAACTCGCGGAGCAACTCGGTGATCTCACTGGCGCCGAGAACCAGGTTCGAGGACATCTGCTCGAACATCTCGAAAAATTTCACTTCTTTGGGGAGGAGCCGGACCATGAAGGGCGTTCCTTAAACCGCGGAAACACGCGGTTGCATTGTTACACTTCTATGAAACTCCTCAATATCTCACGGGGAAATCGGCGGGTCAATTTGACAACCGTTGGATGCGGGAGTAAGGCCTGCGGTGGGTAAGGGATGGGAAGAGCTGCGCGGGCGGTCTTTGTCATTGCTTTACAGCAACTTGCAGAAAAGAGAAAGGCCGCCTACCGGCGGCCCTCTGCGATCCAGGTCGATATTAGAGCGTCGATTCGATTTCGAAGCCCCAAGCCTCGAGCAGTGGTTCGGGGATGTACTTGGAATTCTTGTTGCGGCGAGCCCACTCACGCAGGCGGGTCGACCGGATGTACTGGTCGGGCTGCAGCTTGTACTCACGCACCACTTGTTCAAATTCGGTAATCGTTGGAGTGACGGGCCCGATGGGTTCGGGCTTACCCCAGTTTGGATTTCCGCGTCGCTTGGCCATGTATGTAGTCCTATCTCTCGGGGGTAGCTAATCGTTATTCTTTGGTATCTTTGGCGGTTCAAGACCGCAGTATGTCCCTACCGGTTGGATTCCCTAACTACTTAGAAAGATTCACGTTTGGGGAAACTGGAAACTTCACTCTTCGTTGCGGATCGCGCACACAGACGGGGTATTGAACCGGTTACAGAACGTGCATTCTATCTTACTTTAGACAGCACTTCCACCTAAAAAGTATCTCTTTTTCACCACTTTTTTCACAGGGGGCGAAAGTGGGATGTCGGTAAACGCCCGAATTGAATCGTTTTAGCCATAATCTCCGAATCAGTGTATTTGCTCCCGGACAAAGATCACGGCGTGGGGATCTTCATAGACGATTTGCCACGGCCCACGAACACAAAGCAGACGCATAAGCGTCGCTAGAGCGGAGCCTGGAGACAGGAAAACGGTATTGATGTGGTTGCGATCGAGAAATGGGCTGGGCTCCGCGCGTCCGTAATAGAGGTCCACATACTCATCCAGGAACTTGTCGCCATAGAGATCGGCGCGGCCGTCCACATAAACCGGGTATTCAGGATAAAGACGCCAGATGAGGTAACCGCCATAGCTGTAGTCATTTAGCAAGTTAGCCGGTAAGTGGTGGCTGGCGATGAAATTGGCGGCGTCGCGGGGATAGAGGTTCTTCTCGGCCAATGCCTGGAAGGCGAGTCCTGCCGAGGCAGCCTCGGCACAGTACACTCCGCCGGCGACGAGCACGATCCCAGCCATCGCAACACGATATTTCGGGGCGAGCGTCCATTGCGACGGCGTCCAAAGATGATCGGCAAGCATCAGCGCTGCGAATAAACAGAAGATCGGGATATTGCGGGCCGTCTTCAATGCGGCGGCGAGCAGGCCGAAGTAGAGGAAGAATTGTCCGGGGCGGTATTTGGACTTGCTGGTGAGCAAGGCGATCAGCGTGATGGCCGCCAGCGCGAGGAACGGATAGAGATGCGGGTCGTGGAGGTTTGCGGGCTGCCACTCGGTGAGGTCCTGGGTGATCTTCAGACGCATCACGAAGAAGGGGAACGTGAGCATGGTGAAGCCGTTGGGATTGAGCGGCACCACCGCAATGCACGCGGCACCGGCGCCAAGCAACGGTAAGAGCCATTGGCGCGGATGACCTTCGCTTCGCTTGACGGCGAAATCGAGCAGTTCGGCGATCAAGAGGATGACGATGACGCCGATGCCGAGCAGGTATCCGGCATGAAGCTGCACCCAAACCAACATCAGGCAGGGAAGACCGAGAAACCAGCGCGGCCGCTTGCGTGCGATGCCCTCGCGGATAATCCAAATAAACGCTGCGCCAAAGAGCAGGGAAAACGACTGCGGACGTATGGCAAACGCAGGCCGCGACGCGAAGGCTGCGAAGAGGGCGGCGGCATACGCGAGCCATCGTGAAGAGCGCGCGGCGTGCGCGATGATGGCGAACGCGGCAGTCAGAACCAGAGAGTTGGCCACGCCCATGGCGATGAATCCGCCGAAACGGTAGAGCTCGTAGAGCAGGATGTCAGTCAGATACTCGTGCGCTACCCACGGTTTTCCCGCAGCGGAAAAAGAGAACGGGTCGGTGCGCGGTACGGCGTGATTGGCGAGAATCCAGCGTCCGGTGGCGAGGTGCCACCAGGTGTCGGCGGAGGCGATGGCGCCTGAGCACAAGCCGAAGAGCGCGAGCAGGAATCCCAAACCAAGGAAGAGTTTGGTATAGCGCGACAAGCGGTCGTCGGAGCCCACTTCCTCAAGAAATATTGGCGTTGGCGTGTGCAAGAGTGAGTGGATTTTACAGGTACGACGGAGTACCGAATAGATGACCTTCGGAATGCTCCGTCGCGATTGGCAGCAGTGGTTCGGTATGCGAGACTGTAACGACACACTCCGACGGCTGAATCGCGCGCCGGGATGGCGAAACTGGCAGACGCAGCGGACTTAAAATCCGCAGGTCTTAACCGACCGTGGGGGTTCAAGTCCCCCTCCCGGCACCAGTAGCGGAGTGGTGCCCGAGGTGGCGATGTACGAACACGAATATCAGCAGATGTATGACGTGGAATCGTTCTATTGGTGGTTCATCGCCCGCCGAAAGCTGATTCGTGAAGTCGTTAGTACGCATTCAAAGGACCCAGCGCATACCACCATCCTCGATGTCGGCTGCGGTACTGGGCTCAACCACGAAATGCTCTCGGAATTCGGAGAAGTTTTCGGCACGGACGCCTCGGAAGAAGCCCTACGGTTCAGCCGGCAGCGCAATATCCAGAATCTTGTACTTTCCGACGCTGAAGCCCTCCAGTTCGCCGACGAGACTTTTGAAATCGTTACCGCGCTCGACGTGCTTGAGCATGTGAATGATGATCTCAAGGCGATCTCCGAGATCTGGCGGGTGATGAAGCCAGACGGCGTGTTCGTAATTTCTGTTCCGGCGTACGGTTTCTTGTGGAGTGAGCATGACGAGGCCTTGCATCATCGCCGGCGCTATGCGGCTCACGAACTTCGTAACAAACTGATTAATGCCGGCTTCGAGGTGGAGCGCTCAACATATTTCATCTCTTCGCTCTTCTTCCCGATCCTGTTCATGCGAATTGTGCAGAATTTGCGCAAGAAATCGCTTCGGCCGAGCACCTCGCACGTCATCCTGCCGAAGTGGCTCAACTCGTTCCTGGTGGGGATCCTTGATTTTGAACGCTGGTTTTTGCGGTTCGCAAACCTGCCATTCGGGGTTTCGATCATCTGCACTGCGCGCAAACCGACCGCCGAAAGGGTCGCCGCTCTACGCGACGTGGCGATGCAGGCAAAATCGTGAGCTGCCGAATCAAGACCTAAGGATGGGTATAGCACTTACTCCCATTGGGTCGGATTACGATGCGTCCCTAAAGTGCTACAAGGCACCTAGGAAACGAAGGCAAAATGGCACAAAAAGTCAATAAAATTTGTTCCCGGATTGTGCCAACTTGTTAAAACGGAATGAATTAGTGGTTTCTGTTGCGAAATAATGGTAGTATGCCGACAGTTCGTAAAGAGTGTCGGCCGCGCCGCGAGTGCCTGAGGTTCCCTTTCACCCCCTAAAGGCGATCGCACTCTCCGATTTACTCCGAAATCGGTAGACGTAAGCTGCTATCCCAAGTTGGTGAATTCAAATGTTCATGAAGCAAAGAGCTTGGGCTGTCGGGCTATTTCAAATCGTCCTCGTCGTCTGTTCACTATTCGCGGCCTGGGCCTTACGATTCGACTTCCGACTGCCACACCTGGAATACGTACTCCAGGCACTGCCGATACTCATCGTCCTGCGGCTGGCTGCATTTGCGCGCTTCAACCTTTTTCATGGGTACTGGAGATATACCGGCGTTAACGACGCCCTCGATATCGCCAAGGCGGTTTCGACCAGTTCGATCGTCTTTGCCATTGTTATCCGGTACTTACTCGGAAATAGCCACTTTCCAATTTCGGTTTATCTGCTCGAAGCCGCGCTATCGCTTCTGCTTCTGTGCGGCGTTCGGGTCGCTTCGCGAGCCATGATGGAATCGGCGATGCGCGAGGCCCAATCCACCGGTAAGGGCGTCGTGATCGTGGGTGCCGGGTTTGCCGGCCAACTCCTCGTCCGTGAGCTACAGCGTCCCGAGAGCGGCTTCCGTCCCGTCGCTTTTGTCGATGATGACCCACGTAAGCAGGGAGTGAAGATCCAGGGGCTGCCGATCGCCGGAACGGTGGAAGAACTCTCGAGGGTGTTGCGGGAATTCGGCGCGACTGAAGTGCTGATTGCCATTCCGAGCGCGAACGCCGCCGAAATGCGACGGATCGTCCAGATCTGTTCCAACGCCCGGGTCGGGTTCAAGACTATCCCGAGCCTGGGAGAACTTGCGTCCGGCAACGTCGGCGTTACCGAACTTCGGTCGGTAAACCTCGAAGACCTACTCGGTCGCGAGCCGGTCAAGCAGGACCTCGAAGCCGTCCGCGACGTGCTGAGCGGCGCGGTGGTGATGGTAACGGGCGCTGCCGGATCCATCGGTTCCGAACTATGCCGCCAGATCCAGGGCTACGGGCCGTCTCTGCTGATTTGCGTTGACCAGAACGAGACCGGTTTGTTCAACCTGCAACAGGAGTTGCTGGATTTCCCGAACCCGCATGCGGCGGCGTTTTTCGTAGCCGACGTCGGCGACGCTCCGCGAATGCGTCATCTCTTCCAGCGCTACCGGGTTGACTACGTATTCCATGCCGCGGCATACAAGCACGTTCCGCTGATGGAAGACAATCCGCGGGAAGCGATCCAGAACAACGTTGTCGCCCTGCGAGATTTAATGCGGATCGCCGATAAAGCCGGTTGCAAGCGGTTCCTGCTGATCTCCTCCGACAAGGCCGTCAATCCGAGCAGCCTGATGGGCTGCACCAAGCGTGTCGGTGAACTTCTCCTCGGGTCGTGGCCAACCACAGGCATGGATTGCGTGTCGGTGCGCTTCGGCAACGTGCTGGGATCCCAGGGCAGTGTCATTCCGCTCTTCCAGCAGCAGATTACGCGCCACCGCCGAATCACGGTGACGCACAAAGACATCACGCGCTTCTTCATGACCATTCCCGAGGCGGTTGCCCTGGTGCTTCAAGGCTTCACCGTGGGTAGCCATGGCGACATCCTGGTGCTGGATATGGGCGAGGCGATCCGAATCGTGGACATGGCGAAGGCGCTGATTCGCCTCTCCGGCAAGTCTGAGGAAGACGTAGAAATCGTCTTCACCGGTCTGCGTCCGGGCGAGAAGCTCTACGAAGAACTGTTCTATGCCCACGAGTCTGTCGAGCCCACCGACGTTCCGAAGGTGCAGAAGACGCGTGGCCAGATGATTGCGACCGAGAAACTTGCCCATATGATCGATGAATTGGAAGGGCTGATACAGACGGAGCGGGAAGATGCGGTCCGCGCCAAGATGAAGCAGATCGTTCCGCAATACATGTATGCGCCGGTCCGCGAGTATGCAAAGCCGCCGGTTCGTGCCTTCGAGGTCATGCGCGGCAAAGACATGTCATCGCACAAGGCAGCCTCCGCCGACTAACAGTCTGCGGGAAATCCTGAAGCCCTCGCGTCGCGAGGGCTTTTTTATCGGGGATCGCCGGGGGTGCGCGAAATCACTTGGATGTCCATAAAGCGGATGTCGCGCGACTCTTCGCGGACGGAACTCAGAGAGACCATCACCTCGCGCATGTAATACACGCCCGCGGCGAGCAGACAGAAGAGCGCCGCAATGAAGACGATCACCGCGGCAATCGCTGCCCGCTGACGATAGAGCCCGAGGCCCAAGAGCAGGCACGAGGTGATGGAGCAGCACAACGAAATGAGAGCCGACAGAAAGCAGCGGCGGATCAATTCGGCGCGCCGCTCTATGGACTCGATTTGCGCTGTATAAGCCTCTGCTTCCAGTGACCGGCCGGCCTTCGCCGCCTCGTGGCGGGCATGCACGTACTGCCGCAGACGACTGACGATCCCCATCAGTCTGACATTGACGGAGAGCATCAGGAGCGCCGTCGCAGAGACGAAGATCGAGGGCGCAACGAAAGCCTGGAACAACCTCGCAATATCGTTCATATAGGACCCTGGTGCTCGAATCCTGCCGTGACTACTCTATCTTTCTTCGCGACGCCCCGCAGGGCTAAGAATCGATAAAATTCCCGAATGCTTCGACTTTTTCTCCGTCGTGACGGCGTAGTACTGCGTCGTGATCTCGCGGGTGCGCCCGAGCACCTCAACTTTATAGCGTTCGCGAATCTCGCGCTCCGCAATGGAGGGCGCCGCAAAGCAGCCAACACCCTGTTGCCCGAAAAGACTAAGCAGAGCAGTGTCGGAAAACTCCCCGACAATTTGTGGCCGCAACTTCTTCTCCGAAAACCAGCTCTGCAAACAACGGTGCAGGTTGTTGCCGGCGCCGGGCATGAGGAACGGTAAAGCATCGAGATTTGCAGGGAAGTTCCTGCTCTTCGGCCGCGCTGCGCGTGTTCCAAAGAACGACGTTCCCGATTGCTGTACGAAGTGATGGTAAGCACGAACGCTCACGTTTGGTAGAACGGCACTATCAGACAGCACAACGTCGAGCTGTTGCGTGGCGAGCTTCGCATACAGCATCTCCGGATGGTCTCTCACACAGATCAGATGCAATTGGTGCTTCGACTTCAGCGCCGTCGCAATGATCTGATGCGCGACGATTTCGGGGACAGCGTGCGTGATGCCGATCGCCAGACGAACTGCCTTTGCCGGTGATTCGCCCTTCAGCGCCGCCCGCATTTCTTGTCCGAGGGCGAATATTCTCTCGGCGTACTGGAAGGTGCGCTCTCCGGCCTCGGTCAGCCGTAGCCCGCGTCCGACGCGCAAAAAGAGTTCCGTCCCGAGGGTCTCTTCCAGCTTTCGAAGCTGCTCGCTGATCGTCGGCTGCGAGACATCGAGTTCCGTAGCTGCGCGGCTGATGCTACCCAGTCGAGCTACCGTCCAAAAATAGTGAAGATGGTTGTAGTTCAGAGAATCCATAGGAAATTGCGAAGTATCGCAGACGATGGTAGCAGACGACCTATGTCCCGAATTCCTGGTTAATTTCGTAACCCGCGCGGTGAAGACCGCATCTTATGCACGGGAGAAAAATCATGCCATCCAAGCGCGAACTCGGGCCCAACTCCGCCGGCCAGTCCGGTGATCAGCAGGACATCTCCGATTTGACCGACGCTAACGACGAAAGCGTCGAAGAGCTTCTCGAAGAATCGAACGCCTTCGAGGCCGAAGCTGTGCTCGGCGCGGAAGACGCGGAGCCCGCGGATGAGGCCGAGGTGACCACGCACGAACTCCCCGAGGACGACATCCCCGCCGAATATCGCAACGACCAAAACCGCGACGTCTAGTGTTCAAGCGTGTCGTAGAGCGGCTGCACCGGTCGCGCGGCCGCATGGTCGCTGGTCACGGTGATAGCGAGTATTCGGACTTTGTCGTTGTTGGGCAGAGTGAGTGTTTCTGTGCCTGGTGGGAAGTCAATAGGGATCGCGAACAGGTACGAATACGAATAGGGTTCGTTGCTGCCATTCGTATCGTGGCGATGCGATGCGTACCACGCGATATCGGCGCGCTTGATAAAGCCCGGCGTAATTTTGCCGGTGAAGTCCATCACGGTGCGCACGTACTCCGGATCGTTGCCTTTCGCCGGAACGGTTTCTTTGCGAATGTTCCACTTGCGGTTGTCCCATTGGCCGACGAAGCCAGTCCAGTCAGGAATCTTGAAAGCTTGCATGACGCCTCTGAACTTGGCGCTTTGGTCGCCGATTGCCGATGCGAGCACGTAGGCGCGCGTGAAATCGCCCACAGGCAGGGAGATGGCTTGTCCACGCGCGATGACTGCATCATTCTTGCCACTCGGCGCGATGCGGAATTCCACGCCCTGGAACGCGATCGACGCCGGCAACATCTCGGCTGGATACGCGTGCCCCTGGCCATCTGCGGCAGGCTCGTTCCACGAGCAATCCATGCAGCCTTCGGCGGGCTTGCCCTCGAAGCTCGCGACCGAGGTGTCGTAATTCAGCGCGACCGCTTGCCATTTCGCGGGCGCAACGTGCGCAGTTGAAGGCGCGAGTTTCACCGCAATCGTGTGTAGCTGGTACGGCGTGAAGGAAGTCTCCAGGGAACCATTGCTGACACTCACGGCACCCAGCGGTTGCTCCTGGCCGTTGAGTTCTCTCGCGGAGGAGATCGCAGAAGCAAATTTCGTGTGCACGTTCTTCGTGTCGCGGCCATCGGTTTCAACCAACCGCACCACGATGTCCCCGGAGTTCTCGGCCTTCTTCAAAGCCAAAACGCGGATGGACGGGTTGTCCACTGAGACCAGCGAGAATTGCTTCCCCAGCGCGCCTTCATGCTGCGGCACGACGAACGCAATCAGCGGCTGATTCAGCCGATAGCCTTGCCAGTCGGTGCGCGCCTTCCGCCAGTCTCCGTCATGTGCCGAGAGCCCATAGACGATCTGGTGGTGGCCAAAATCCTGCGTCGTCTGGTCCGCGTAGTCGCTCTGCTTGCCGCCGAGCCCGGGCGAATAGATGAGAGTCAAGCGCAGCGTGTGATCGTCAGGCTTGTCGGACCCGTACTTGCAATCGGAGAGGATCGTCACGCCACCGTTGCCGCTCCTGTCGGTGAGATCGAACCACTGATGCGACGGTACTTCGAACTTCTTCGGCGTGTTCGTCGGACGCTCGATCGTCCCGACGTCCCAGTTGTACGTTGCGTTCTCATTGCTGAACGCCAGCGGGAAGACAGCTTTCAGCGCCGATTCCTTGGTTTGCCAATCGATCTCGTTGGTGAACTCCACGCGATTGCCGGCATCGCCTGCGGAAAGCCGAATCGTCTGCACGAACTTCGAACCTTCGGCCTCGCGCTCGATCTCCAGCGCCACTCGCGCCGGTCCACGTTCTGCGATCCGCACTTTTGCCGGACCAGAGACATATGCTCGCGGCGGCCGCATTTGATCTTCGTAATCCATATTCCACGCCGGCCACTGCGCGGGATTCTCCGTCAGGAACGCAAGTCGCGCCGGAGCCGAGAGCAGTTCGCGATTGAGCTTCTTGTCGAAGATGCTGCTGACATCGCCATTCGCATCGATCTGCACGCGATAGCGCGCGTTCTCAAGCGAGGACTCCGTGACTTTCAATTCTGAAAGCGAATTTCCGCCGCTCTGCACGTGATAAACAGCGAAGCCCACAGACGGGACCTTTGCTGCGAACACTACTTTGTTTCCGTCGCGCTGCGAAGGCACTTCGTTTCCATCCGGGCCAATCACGCGGGCGTCGCCATCGCCAAGCAGAGTTGTTGCTTCCACAAGATCCTCGCGTGACACATTCAGCGGGTTATACACAACGATTGGTATGCCATCACCGCGTGTATCCATCGCCGCCGCGACGGTGCCGACGGCATCCTGCATCACGCCGGCGAACTGGTTCATCGCGATCACATCATCGTTCCATGAATAGTTGTACGACTGCGGCGTTGCGGTGCCGGCCATGATGTCGTGGAACTGGCCTCCCATCACCAGTGTCCAGGCATCGTTCAGGCGCTTCTGCGGATACACGCGCCCACCCAGCCACGCCGCCGCGACGGAAGCCTTCTCCGCCGCATCAGCGAGCAGTTCGTTCTTGCGGTTCCAGCGCTTCTGGTAAGCCTCAGAGGTGAGCGATCCCGCGGAGTGGTTGGTGAGTTCGAGTTCGCCCTTATAGCGTGGCAGCTTCGCGGTGTTATTGCCGATGTCGAGGAACATCTGGTCGGCGGTTGCAGAAATCACGCGCACCGGGCCGTCGCCAACCAGCGCTTCTTTACCGAACGTTGTCCACTGTTCCTGGCCGGTGTAGGCGGGAAGCGCGAACGGCCTTTTGTGGAGCATGGCTTCGAGCAGTTGCACCGAGCGCTCCGTCGCACTGCCGCCAATGTCGCCGGTGCCGAAGTAGTGGTAGTCGGTAAAGAGTCCGGTGACTTCGCCATTGCGCGCCACGCGCCGCGCCCAGTCATCCTGAAACAGCCAGAGTTGATGCGCTTCTTCGGTCTTGCCGCGCGTCGAGCGTGTGCCTTCAGGTAGAGGTTTCGTTAGGTCAGTGGAGAGATCAGCGGCGTAGCTTCCTGGATTAAAAGCGGCGATCACGCTCTTGCCGTCGGGTCCTTCCCACAGGCCAACGTTGAACGGCGTACCCATCGGCGTGCGCTCGGGCGAATCCCATCCGCCGGCATCGGCCGACGATCCCCACGTCAGCTTCTGCGTGGAGAAACCCTTCACGCCGGCGTGCGCAAGGATGCTGGGCAACGAAGCAGGAAAGCCGAAGCAATCCGGCAGCATGTATTCCGAACTCGCTTTTCCGAAATCGCGTCGAAAGAATTCGTTTCCGTAGAGCACCTGCCGGAAGATGGACTCCGCAGACGGCGAGTTCACATCGCTTTCTTCCATGGAAGAGCCGGCAGGGAACCACCTTCCCGCCGCGACGTAGTGTTGCAGGCGCTTGTAATCCTCGGGGTAATACTCCTTCATCAGCCGATAACGGTTTGCGCCACTGAAATTGAAGATGTAGTCCGGATATTTCTCGAAGAGCGCGAAGTTATTGCGCATTGTCTTCGAGAGATATTCGCGAATCACCAGCGGATACTCCCATCGCCACTCGGTATCGAGGTGCGCGTAACCGACTACGTAGACCGACGGCTTGCTGAGGTCAGCTTTGGCCTTCGTAACCGGCTTCGGGGCTGGGGTTTGCGCGAACAGTATGCCGGAGAAGATCGAACAGATTACGAGAGCGAGAACGAAAGAACAGATGCGGCGCATCGGCTGAACTCCGCGGATGAGAATGTCCCAAACTACTCTGCTTCGGGCGAACAAAAGCAGCTAGCAAGAATACCCGACACACGCGGTCTCGTGTTTTCGAAATTCCGATTGCGCGTGGAACTGACCATGCTCGAAAATACCTGCGCCATGGGAACCAGAGACAAACGCGTTGACGCCTACATCGAGAAGTCTGCCGACTTCGCCCAGCCGATCCTTCGTTACATTCGCGAACTCGTGCACGAGGCTTGCCCCGAGGTCGAAGAGACCATCAAGTGGAGCATGCCGGCTTTCACCTACAAAGGCATGTATGCCGGGATGGCGTCGTTCAAAGAGCATTGCGCGCTGAACTTCTGGAAGGGCTCGCTGTTCCTTCCCGGGCCAAAAGAAAAAGACGGCATGGGTGGCTTCGGCAAACTTCGTTCGCTCAACGATCTCCCGCCCAAGAAAACACTTTTGGGCTACCTGAAAGAAGCCAAGCGCCTCGACGACGAAGGCATTTCGGTGGAGCGGCCAAAGCCGTCAAAAGAAAAGAAGGACGTCGTCGTCCCGCCGTTCATCACTGCGGCAATCAAGAAGAACAAAAAGGCGCAAGCCACGTGGGACGGCTTCTCCAACAGCCATAAAAAGGAATACGTAGAGTGGATCACCGAGGCGAAAACCGAGGAGACTCGCAATCGCCGCGTGCAACAAATGCTCGAATGGCTGCCGGAAGGGAAGGCGCGTAACTGGAAGTATGAGCGCTGCTGAAGGCATCCTCTGACGGAACTGTCATCTTAGTGCTGCTATCGCTCAGGTAGAATAGCCGTCAATGCAACATCCTCGGCCTTAGTTGTGGGCCATGCCTTGTTCGTGGGTTGCAAGGCGCAGGCGGGTTCTCCATGAAGCGTTTTCTCTTTGCAGTTGGGTCGTTCGGTCTGTGCGCGGCATTTCTGCCGGCACAAACGTTGTCCATACGTCCTGAGATGCCGCCGGTCGCTGCTGTACCAGTGCCGGTTGCAGAAACGTCAAGTATTGAACTCACCGTTCCCATTGGCACACCGATCAAGATCGCTCTCGACCACGAAGTGAAGGTCCAGAAGGTTGGGCAGGCGATTCACGGAAAGGTCGTCGAGCCGATCTACGCATTCGATCAGATTGTCATTCCGCGCGGCGCAGAGGCCATCGGCGTCGTCTCCCAGATTGAGAGCGTGCCGAAGAAGACGCGGACACTCGCTGCTCTCGACGCTAACTTCACACCAACCCACCAGGTGCACATCACGTTCAACCAAATCGTTCTGGCCGACGGACGCCAACTTCCCATCGATACCACGGTCTCTCTTGCCTCTGCCGGCGTTCTGCAATTCGTGAGCGCTAGCGCGCGTACGCCCGCGGAAAAAGAGCAGGCGCATAAGAACCCACTGTCGCGCAACATCGCGGAGGCAGAAGCCGAGGCCAAGCGCGAGTGGAACACGGCGATGCAGCAACTGCACGAGCCCGGCAAGGTGCACAAACTCGAGCGTCTCGCCGAAGCGCAATCACCGCTGCACCACCAGTATCTCGATGCTGGTACTGCCTTCGATGCCGATCTCAACCAGCCTCTCTCGTTTGGTTCCGAACAGGTCAGCGCCGAGAAACTGGCCGGCATAGCATCCATGCCTGCATCCGGAGGGGTGGTACACGCGCGTCTCACAACTCCGCTCACTTCGGCGACCGCGAAAAAAGGCGATCCGGTGGAAGCAGTACTCACGGAGCCCCTGGTAGTTTCGAATCAACTGTTGCTTCCGGTTGGTTCGCGGCTGACTGGCTCTGTGCTTGAAGCGCACAAAGCGCGCAGTCTCAAACGCAACGGACAGCTTCGCATTCTGTTCCATGAGGTCGAACTGCCCAGCGGATTGGAGCAGAAGATCGAGTCCAACCTCGAAGGTGTCGAAGTCTCCCGTGGCGAAAATCTCGCGCTCGATGCCGAGGGCGGAGCGCAAGTCACGACGCCACGCACCCGCTACTTCGTCACGGCGTTCCAGGTCGCTCTAGCGACCTCGGCTTTCGGCGATCGCGATGCCGGTAAGGCCTCGGCCGACGGGGGCGGTACCGGCGCGGCAGCTGCCAACGGAGCCTCCGGGTTCCGGCTCGTGGGTGCCGTAATGAGCGCGGTGGTCCATTCGAGGGCTGTGAGTTCGAGTTTCGGCTTCTATGGCGCTGGCTTCTCGGTTTACGACCACTTCATCACTCGTGGACAGGATGTCGTCTATCCCAAGGATATGTCCATGGTCATCGGTCTCGGCACTCGCTAACCGTTCGGCCTTTTTGACTTTGTAAATTCGTCGCCTTATCGCGTCGATTTCTTCTCGTCCGTTCCCACTCTGTGGTACTTTCCTTGCACTTATCAGGGTTGCTTCCCGGCAACTTTGAAGGTTGTTTCCCCGCTCGAAAACTTTCCAGGCTCACATTGCAGCTTCCACCAGCAAAGGAGAATGAATGTCTAAGCTGGCCTTGCTTAAAGTTTCCTCCGCGTTGTTAGCCCTTACACTCGGCTCGCTGCTCACCGCACCAGCCTTCGCAGCGAACCAGGTTGATCTGCACACCCGCAAGGTTTCCAAGGATTACCTGAAGAAGTTCGCACCCAAGAGCGGCCTGCAGGCCGGGAAGAATGCTGTTCTGAAGAAGAACGGCGCAGTACGCGCGAACTCCGGCGTCAGCGGCGTGGACACGCTCGAGAACTGGACCGACTCCTTTACCGAGCCCGGCTTCGACAACGCCGGTAATCCGCAGTCCGTTTGGCCGTATGCGATGGTCGGCAACGCGCCTGAATCGCATCGCACCACCGTCATCAACGCTCCCATTATTCCCGTAACGTTGCAGGTCGTGGATGCGAGCGGCAACGTCGTACACGATCCTGATACCGGCGCGCCTCTCATTCAAAAGGTCACTCCTGACATCGTCAACGCTGTCTTCGGATCGCCGCTGTTTGAGCCATTCCCCTACACCTCCGGCTTCGGACAGTTCAACGACCAGATGCAGCGCGCCGAATTCTGGGACCGCCTCCATCACGGCCACGGTTGGGAATCTGAGAGCGGCTGGCACACGCTGATGTCTCCCCGCTTGAAGCGCACCCGCACCATGTCCATTCCTGAGTCCGATGTGCTCTATGCGCTCAACGCTGACGGCACCTGCTGCGAGTTCCTGCTGGTTGACAACAACACTTTCACCGCAGCGCTCTTTCCTCCCACATTCCCGGTGGATAACACTACCGTGATCGGCGCCGCCGAACTCGCGGGCGACATGCGCACCCGCGACCTCACTTCGTTCCTGTTCAATAACGTGTACTTGATTGACCTCAGCACCGGTTCCTGCTGCGTGCTCGGCTTCCACGAATACGATTTCGAGCCTGGAGTCCCGAGCAACGGCAATTTACCGCGCCTCTACGTGATGGATTACTCAAGCTGGATCTCACCTGGGCTGTTCAACGGCGGCTTCCAGGACATCACCGCGATGAGCCACGAGATCTCCGAAACCTTCAACGATCCGTTCGTCAATAACTGGACGCCGTGGTGGCTTTCGCTCGATCCCAATACCGGCTTCGGCCTCTGCCAGGACAATCTCGAAACCGGCGACGTCATCGAGGTCTTGTCGAACAACGTGACCTACTCGGTCGGCCTCAACAACCGCACCTACCATCTGCAGAACGAAGCTCTCTTCCCGTGGTTCGCCTTCGAGTCGCCCTCACCCGCACGACTCGGCGCGTACAGCTTCCCAGACGAAACCACGCTGACGACGCTCTCACCCAGCAATCTACTGCCGGGCTGCACCCCTGCTCCGTAGAAACACAAAGGGCACGATCCGAAGATCGTGCCCTCTCCCTCACCCAATCTAGCTGACTTAGGTCGTTACTTTCCGCCCTGCGGTGTGTTCGCAGAAGCGTTCTGCTGCTGGTCGCCGGTGTTGGTCATCAAGCGGACATCCACGCGGCGGTTCTTGGCGCGGCCTTCGCTGGTGGCATTCTTCTCCACCGGCTTGTCCTTGCCCAGGCCGATCAAGTAGATCTTGTGCGCTGGAATCTGGTACTTGTCCGCCAGGTACTGGATCACCGCATCGGCGCGGCGCTTGCTCAGCTGATAGTTGTAGTCGGCATCGCCAGTCGAATCGGTGCTGCCTTCCACTTCGATGATGAAGTGCTTGGTGCTCGAAAACTGTCCCCCAAGCTGGTCAAGGGCGTCCTTCGCCTTCTTGGTCAGGTCAGCCTTATCGAAGCCGAAGTGCACCGAGCTCTCGGCCACCGGCTTGTAATTGTCGAGGTTCTCCACCGTACCGGCGAGTGACGCAACCTGCCCGTTCACTTGGGTGGCATTCTTGTTGGCTGCATCGGCCTGCTGGCCAGCCTGCACTGCATGCTGGTCGGCGGTGGTGGCCTTCGCCTGGGCGTCGGCAATTCCGGACTGCGCGCGACGATCCGTGTCCTTAATATCGCGACTATTCTTGGCCGTCAGATCATCTAATTCATTGGTCTTGTTGATAATCGGCGCAGCTTGCTCGCGGGTGTACTTCTTCGTTGCGCAGCCCACGGTGAAGGGCATTACGCCTGCAATCAGAACTGCTACCATCGAAATCCGGTTCATAGCTTCAGGGCTCCTTAGAGACTTTCCGCTGGCCAGAGGCGAACCAAGGTAATGGGGGAGGTTCTGCTACCCTGCCGTCACATAGGGAATAGCAACCTCCGTGCCATTCCTGAAACGTTATTTATCAATGAGTTACGACGCCTAAGATCAGCGGAATCAAGGAATTCCGGCGTCCGTCGTAGAATTTTTACGTGATGAAAACAGGCATTAGGTTCTTGGGTATTAGGAATTAGAAAAGACCTGTGATTGCTGGCTGATTCCTGCAGCAACAGGTGCAGGCCGAAATCGCAAGATCGAATGGCCTAAAACCTAACTCCTAATTCCTAAGACCTACAGTTATGGATCTCCACCAGAAAATCCGTACCCTCCCTACCTCTCCCGGCGTGTACCTCTACAAAAACGCCGAGGGCGAGATCATTTACGTGGGGAAGGCTAAGAACCTGCGCTCGCGGGTGGGGTCGTATTTCGTTCGCGGGGCCGACGAAAACTCCAAGACCGGCAGTCTCCTGCGCGAGGCGGTGGACGTCGAGTACATCGTCGTCGATAACGAGAAAGAAGCCCTCGCTCTCGAGAACAACCTCATCAAGCAGAAGAAGCCCCGCTTCAACATCCTTCTGCGCGACGACAAGACCTATCCCTACATCAAGCTGACGATGGGCGAGAAGTGGCCGCGCGTCTATGTCACCCGCCGCCTGAAGAAAGACGGCTCCGAATACTACGGTCCGTTCTTTCCGGCGAACCTCGCCTATCGCGTGGTGGACTTGATCCACCGCAACTTCCTCGTCCCAAGCTGTTATATCGATCTCCGTCGATATCATCCGCGCCCGTGTCTGCAGCACTACATCGGGCGCTGCCTCGGCCCATGCGTCGAAGGTCTGACGAATGAAGTGCAATACGGCGAAGCCGTAAAAGACGTAAAGCTCTTTCTCGAAGGCCGTCACTCCGACTTGAAGCAGTCGCTCACCGCGCGCATGAATAAAGCCGCGGAAGGCATGCAGTTTGAACTGGCGGCGAAGTATCGCGACCTGATCACAACCGTAGAAGACCTGCACCAGAAGCAGCGCATCGCAGCCGCCGAGGGCGACGACGCAGATGTCTTCGGCTACCACTACGAGAACCACATGGTCGCCGTGAACCTCTTCCACATGCGCGGAGGCAAGGTCCTCGACCGCCGCGATTTCTTCTTCGAAGACCTCGGTGAAATGGAAGCCACTGGCGGCCTCAACACCGGTGAGTTTTTCAGTACGCTCTTGCAACAGATCTATCTCGACAACAAGTACGTGCCTCGCACCATCTACGTCCCGGTAGAGTTCGAAGACCGCGAAGCCCTCTGCGAGATTCTCAGCGAGCAGATGCACCGCAAGATCGATATCAATGTCCCGCAGCGTGGCGACAAGCGCTCACTCATCGACCTCGTTGCTCAGAACGCCAAGCAGTCCTACGACCAGCGCTTCCGTGTTATGCGCCCGCAGACCGACGTCCTCAAGTCTGTCCTGCAAGACACGCTCGAGCTGCCCGAATTGCCGAACCGCATCGAGTGCTTCGACATTTCGCACATCCAGGGCGCCGAGACCGTAGCCAGCATGGTGGTGTGGGAAGACGGCAAGATGAAAAAGTCCGACTACCGGAAATTCATCATCAAGACCGTGCAAGGTGTGGACGACTTCGCTTCCATGCGCGAGGTCGTAACCCGTCGCTACAAGCGCATCGTCGAGGAGAACCAACCAATGCCGAGCCTGGTCCTCATCGACGGCGGTGTCGGCCAACTCCACGCCGCGGCTGGCGCCCTCGAAGCCATCGGCATTACCAACCAGCCGCTCGCGTCGATCGCCAAGCGCGAAGAGATCATCTACGTCCACGGCCGCGAAGACGAACCTATCCGCATCGACCACCACTCGCCGGTGCTGCACATCATCCAGCTCATCCGAGACGAAGCCCACCGTTTTGCGATCACTTTCCATCGCAAACGCCGCGAAATCCGCGACCGCAGCAACGAGCTGTTGGAAATCCCTGGCATCGGCGAACAAGCCATGAAGCGCCTGCTCCGCCACTTCGGCAGCATTCAGTCGATCCGCACGGCGAATGCAACCAGCCTCGAAGCCGTGGTGAACCGCACCCAAGCCGAAGCGATACTCGCGCACTTCCGCGCCGAAGAAACCACACGTTCGTAGGTCGGAACCCCTTCCGCAATCGGCAAGCAGCAGCATCCCTCGATTGACTATCCCCAATCCCCAACATAAGATGTGCGCCAAATGACCTCCCCAGCCCCGGCCACAGGCGAAAACATTGGTCATTACCGCGTGCTCGGAAAGCTCGGCGCCGGTGGGATGGGTGTGGTCTACAAAGCGCTCGACACCAAGCTCCAGCGCACCGTCTGCCTGAAGTTTCTCCCCTCCGATACCGCCCTCAGTGATCGTGATCGCCGCAATCTATTGCAGGAAGCTCGCGCGGCCTCCACGCTCGATCACCCGAACATCGGCGCGATTTACGGGATCGAGGAAACGCCGGATCAGCATCCGTTCATCGTGATGGCGTATTACGAAGGCCAGACCCTCGCGCAGGCCATGGACAGCGGTGCCGCCGGTGCGCATCCCCTGGATATCGTTTGCCAGGTTGCTCGCGGATTGGCAGCCGCCCACGCCCGCAATATCGTCCATCGCGACGTCAAGCCCTCCAACATCATCCTTACCACCGACAATGTCGCCAAGATCGTGGACTTCGGTCTTGCTCGCGTCGTCAGCAGCTCCGCCATGACGCAGAGCATGCACACCTCAGGCACTCTGCCGTACATGGCTCCTGAACAGGTGCTTGGCGAAGCGATCACGCCGGCCTGCGACGTGTGGGCCCTTGGCATCATCCTCGTGCAACTGCTCACCGGCTCCTATCCTTTCATTCGGGAGAACACCACCGCGATTGCGTTCGCGATCGTGAATCTACCGCCCGCAGGCATGGAACTTCTGCCGCAAGCGCTGGCTCCTGTCGCCTACCGCGCCTTGGCAAAGCAGCCGGAACACCGCTATCCGACGGCGAAGGAATTCCTCGCAGCCCTCGTGGCTGCGAACGACGAACTCGCAGCATCCGCGCGGGGTGCAGACACCGACAGTCCAACCCGCAGCAATGCCATCAGCGCAAAAGAGCTCAAACAATTGGCCGAGCATGCATCGACAGCGCGCTGGAACACGCAGCAGCGCCAGACATCGAAGCGTGTTCTGTATGCGGCGATCGTCCTACTCGTTGCGGTCGTCGTCGCTTTGCTGCTGCCATCGGTTCGCACCCGGCTCAACACCGTGATTCCCTCCAATACGGTGGAGCACATCGCCGTGCTCCCTTTCGACAACGCCTCCGGCGATCCCAGCAACGAGGCCATTGCTGCCGGCTTAATGGATTCCTTGACCGGTGAGCTTTCCAATCTCAGCGCCGGCAAGCAGACGCTCTGGGTCGTCCCGGCCAGCGTAGTTCGCGCCCACAAGATCTCCGACCCCACCGCCGCCGCCAAAGTCCTCGGTGCGAGTCTCGTAGTGAAGGGAAGCATCCAGCACAACGGTGATGACGTTCGCCTCCGCGTGGATCTCATTGACGCTCGCAACCTGCGGCAGATCGGCTCAGCGACTCTCGAAGACCGAACTGGCGACATTGGCGCGCTTCAGGATGAGGCTGTCGTCCGCCTCGCCGGATTGATGAACATCAAGCTCTCAACGGAGATGCTGCGAGCCACTGGCGGCCGCGGTTCGCCTGCCTCGTACGAGCTCTACCTGAGAGCGCTCGGCTACATGCAGCGTTACGACAAAGCCGGCAATCTCGACCAGGCCATTGAAGACCTCAACCAGTCCATACACCTCGATCCGCAATTTGCGCTGGGCTTTGCTTCTCTCGGCGAGTGCTATCGCCTGAAGAACGTCGTCGATCCCAAGCAGAAATGGGTGGACCAGGCGCTTGCGAACCTGCAGCACGCGATGCAATTGAACGACCGCGTTGCCGCACCGCACGTTTCGTTGGCGTGGTTACAGTCTGCGCTTGGTCAACATGACCTCGCCTTGCAGGAGTATCAGAAAGCGCTCGCGATCAATCCACGCGATCCAGAAGCCGTAAAGGGCCTGTCGCGCGAGTACGAGCGCGCCGGACGCACCGCCGACGCGGAAGCCGGCTTTAAACAGGCAATCCTTCTGCGGCCTGATTATTGGGACAGCTATAACGCGCTCGGTTCTTTCTACGTTCGCCAGCAACGCTATCCGGAAGCGATTGCGCAGTTCCGGCGCGTGCTCGATCTCACGCCCGACAATTCCGCTGCTTATAGCAATGTCGCTGGAGTGTTGTTGCTCATCGGCGATCCCGCCTCGCAAAAAGAGGCCGAAACGGCTTTGCGCCGCTCCCTTGACCTCTCGCCGTCTTATGCTGCCTACGCCAATCTCGGTCGTCTTTATATGAGCCAGAAGCGTTATGCCGAAGGCGTTGACATCACGCGCAAAGCGCTCTCGATGAACGATCAGAATTATGAAGTGTGGGCGAACCTCACCGTCATGTTGCAGTGGATGCATGATGACGTCGGTGCCGCCGACAGCCGCGCCCATACCTTCGCACTTCTTAAACCCTACGTCGTCGCGCATCCCGAGGATGCCAACGCCCATTCCTCACTTGCCACGCATTACGCCAAGGCCGGCGATCGAACCAATGCAATGCGCGAGATCGATGCCGCCCTCGGGCTCCAGCCCCATGATTCCACCGTGCTCGCCGACGCCGCTGAAGTGTACGAAGATTTCGGCGACCGCAAGCGCGCCATCGATTTCGCACAGAAAAGCCTGAAAAACGGCAACAGTCTCGATGATTTGCAAGTCCGGCCCGAATTGCAGCAGCTTCTCAAGGACCCCGGGTTCCGAAGTAATCCGAAATGAGCTTTTTTCGACAGGAGCTATCTAATGGCAAAACGCAAGATTTTTCCGCTGGCAACCACGATCGTAGTCACGATTACCAACGGAGTGCCCTCGTTATCGCAGGTAGACCTGCCGATCAGCGGGCGCATCGCGTTCGTGAACCTCGACAGCGTGGAGTATTTGATTGAGCTGTGGAACCGACGTAACGACGACCACGTGTTTGTCGGCCCCGTGTTGCCGGCGAACGGAAGCCTCACATTCTGTGCCGATCTTACGCACGCGAATAACGGCGACAAATGCTTTTACAACGTTTTGCTGACTACCGCGTCCAGGAAGAGAAAGAGGTCAAAGAAGTCAAAAAGTAAGGGGATAGCGATTGATGGCGGCGGGCACGTCATCATCATCGGAAAATAGTTTCGCCGGAAAGGCCAACCCACTCTGGCATCCCCCGCGGAGTGGGGTCGTCTACCTGTTTGCTACAATTCGCGACACCCAATGAGTCAAACCGCCGCGAAGACCGCGATGAAGCGCGCCAGCCTGCTGCCCTTCGTCTTCGTGATGTACTCGTACACCACCGGCGGACCCTTCGGGCTCGAAGGCCAGGTCACCACCTCCGGCCCCGGCATGACGCTCATCTACCACCTGCTGCTCCCGTTTTTCTGGTGCATCCCGGTCTCGTTCGTCTCCGCTGAACTGACGACCGCGATGCCCGTGGAAGGCGGCTTCTACCGCTGGTCCCGCGCGGCCTTCGGAGACTTCTGGGGCTTCCTCGCCGGATGGTGGAACTGGTGCGCGTCTTTCATTCTCGGCGGCGTGTACGCGGTCATGTTCGCCGACTACATGCAGTTCTATTTTCCGCAACTCAAAGCACCGCTGGCACACTTTGCGGTTGCGCTCGCGATGATCATAGTCATCACGTTCGTGAACATCGTCGGCATTGATGCCGTCGGCAAAGTCGCTACTGTGTTTGGCGTATTGATTCTCGCTCCCATCGCCGTCATGTGTGTGTGGGGCGCGACGAAGTGGCAGCACAATCCATTCCTGCCATTGATTCCTCCGGGTGCGACGCCGAAACAAGTTGCCGGTGTCGGACTTGCCCTCGGCCTCTGGCTCTACTCCGGTTTCGAACAGCTCTCGACGGTTGCAGAAGAAGTCGAAGACCCGCAGCGCACATTCCCACGCGCGCTCGCGTGGGCCGTGCCGATGGCGATGGCCACCTACTTCCTCCCCACGCTCTTCTCGCTCGCCGCAGTCGGCGATTGGCACGCATGGAAAGACGGCTACTTCTCCACCGCCGCCTTCGCCATCGGCGGACACTGGCTTGGCTTCGCCGTGAACCTCGCTGCGTTGATCACTGCTGTCTCGCTGCTGAATGGCACCGTGATCGCTTCCACGCGCATGCCCTTCGCCATGGCCGAAGACGGCTATCTCCCGCGTTTCCTGGCGAAAACCCACGCACGCTTTAAAACGCCGTGGCTCGCGATTATTTGCTCGGCCTGTGTTTATGCGGCGCTCTCGTGGAAGAGTCTCTCGGCGCTCATCATTGTCTATTCGTGGCTGCGTGTTGCGACTACGTGGATGACCGTCATCGCCGCGTGGCGACTGCGCGCGAAAGATCCGAACATGAAGCGGCCCTTCCGCATTCCGTGGGGAATCGCCGGTGTGGCGTATTGCGTGATTGCCCCGCTCATCATCGGCGCCATCGCGCTTTCGGCCAGCGAAAATCCCATCGGCGGATTGCTCTCGCTCGCCCTCGGTCCTTTGATGTATCCCGTAGTTAAGTTTTTTGCGCGCCGCGCCGCGCGCGCCGATCAAGCCGCAGCGGCCATTAGCTGATAAAGTCCAGCACCTTGTAATACGCGGCCGCAAATGGCAGGAACCACGGCTGCCCGTTGTATAACCCAAGCGGCGCGCCAGGGAAGGGAATCCCTGCGAATGGATTGCGATCAGCCTTACCTGCAAGCTTCTCCGCCATCAGCATGCCAAGGTACGTCGCCATCGCGACACCGTGCCCCGCATAGCCGAGCGCATAATGCACGCCATCAAATTCTCCCGCATGCGGCATCACGTCAAATGTGAAGTCGAGTGTTCCACCCCACGCGTATTCCACCTTCGTATTCTTGAGCTGTGGGTGGATCGCCACCAGGTCTCGTTGCAGGATCTCTTCGCTCTTGCGGATCGTGTTCGACGTCTCCGGAAAGAACGCCGCGCGCCCGCCGAAGAGAATCCGATCGTCTGGTGTGCGCCGCCAGTAGTGCAGAAAATTCAGCGAGTCGTACACCATGCGATTGTGCGGGATAAGTTCATTCGCCAGCGCAGCATCGATCTTTTCGGTCGCGATGATGAATGACCCAATCGGAATCACCCGCTTCAGCAGCGGTCGCGAGAGCTTTCCTGTGTACCCGCTGGTCGCGATGAGCACATCCTTGGCTTCGATCGTCCCCTTCGAGGTGGTCAGCCGAAAGCCGCTGCCGACGCGGTCGATGCTCTGCACCCGCGCCCGCTCGAACACGCACGCGCCGGCCTTCAGCGCTGCAAGCCCCAGTCCCGCCACGTAACGCGCCGGGTTCACGCCAGCGCTGTCCTCATCCACCATCCCGCCAAAATACATCTCGGCGCCAATCTCACTTTTCAATGCGCTCTTCGGAATGATGTGCAGGGTGTGCCCGAAATCGCGCGCGGTCATCTCCGCGACGCGCGCATACGCATCGAAGTGCGATTGTTTGTTCGCCACCTCAAGATGTCCGCAGCGCGAGAAGTCGCACTCGATCTGATCTTCCTTCACCACTTGCTCAACATAATCAATCGAGGCCAGCGACGCGTCATACATCCGCTTCGTCGCCTCGAAGCCGTAACGCTTCTGCAGAACTTCGTTGCTGAGCTTCATCCCGGTTAGCACCATGCCGCCGTTCCGCGAACTCGCTCCCCAGCCGACCGTCTCCGCCTCGAGCACCACCACGCGCGCACCGAGTTTCGCCAGCGTACGAGCCGCCGACAGTCCAGTGAACCCCGCGCCAATCACAGCCACATCCGCGCGCTCCGGCACCGGCACATCACTGCCGCGCGGCATCTCCACCGTATCCAGCCAAAAATTCCGTTCTGTATAGTTCATGTCCTTGAGGTAGCCCCGAGCTTGAGCTCGGGAAATGGTCTTTGTATCAGGGCACGACTTCAGTCGTGCCGAAAAGGCCCAATAAAAGAATCGGGGCTTTAGCCCCAGCTACGTCAAAATCGGCAACGCTCTCACTCTCTTCTTCGTCGCCGCATAAATCGCCCCGCACAACGCCGGCGCCATCGGTGGCACCGGAGGCTCCCCAATCCCCGACGGCGCCTCGCTGCTCTCCACAAAATGCGTCTCAATCACCGGCATGTCCGCATTCCGCAATAACTGATAGTCTCCAAAATTCGCCTGCGCAATCGCGCCCCCCTGCACCGTGATCTTCCCATAGAGCGTCTGCGTCAGCCCAAACACCACCGCGCTGTGCAACTGCTGCTCCAGGATGTTCGGATTCACCACCGTCCCGCAATCCGCCGCGACAACAACGCGTTCGATCTTCGGCTGGTCCTCGTTGCGCGAGATCTCCACGACCTCCGCCACGTAGCTACCAAAGCAAGCATGCGCCGCGATCCCACGAAAACGCCCGCTGGCCACCGGTTTCGACCACCCGGCCTTTTCCGCCGCAAGCTTTAAGACGCCGCGCATCCGTGCCGTGCTCCACGTCGTGTCCCAGAACTTGATCTCTTTGTCTTCGCGCAGCAAGTGCAGCCGATACTCCAGCGGGTCCTTTCCCGCTACCTCCGCCAGTTCATCAAGGAAGCACTCATTCGCAAACGCCACTTGCGACGCATACACCGAGCGCATCCAGCCCAACGGAACCGCGGTATCGAGGTCCACATATTCCAGCAGCACATTCGCCACCGGATAGATAAACGCGCCCTCATCCTTCAGATCGGGATCGATCCCGTCATCCAGCTTCGTCCCCTTTTGCCGGCTAATCGAAGGCGAGATGATCCGATGCGTGAGCTCCGTCGGATACCCATCCGCGCCAACGTGCGCGCTGATCTGGTGCAGGCTCACCGGACGATACGTCGAGTACTTCATATCGTCCTCGCGCGTCCAGATCACCTTCACCGGCAGATTGACGGCCTTCGATACCAGCGCCGCTTCCACGCCGTAGTCGTGTTCAAGCCTGCGCCCGAAGCCGCCGCCCATCAGCGTGACGTTGACCTTCACCTGCTCCGGCTTGAGATTCAGAGCCGCTGCCACGGAATCGCGCACATCCTGCGGAACCTGCGTCGGCGCCCACAATTCGCAGGAATCGCCGCGGAACTGTGCGGTGCAGTTTCCCGGCTCCAAAGGCGCATGCGCAAGAAACGGCGTCTCGAACTCCGCTTCAACTTTCTTGCCCGCGCCCTTCGCCACATCTCCGGCATTGAACAGCGCCACGCCCTTTTTCTTCGCCGCCTCACGCAATGACTGCGATACCGCTTCCGAATCCAGCGTGGCGTTCTCTCCGTTGTTCCACGTGACCTTCAGTGCGCGTCGCCCCGACATCGCCGCCCACACCGAATCCGCCACTACCGCGACTGCCGAGTCGCCAATCTTCTCCACGTGGGTCACGCCCGCCACGCCTTTGGCGCGAGCGTCATCCACGCTCTTTACTGTCGCGCCAAACTTCGGCGCCCGCACCAGCACCGCATATTTCATTCCCGGCACTTTGAAATCGATTCCGAAGATCGCCGACCCGTTCGTCTTCGACTTCGTATCCAGACGCTGCTTCGGCTTGCCGATCAGTTTGAAATCCTTCGCGTCTTTCAGCTTCGGCTCTGCGGGAACTGGCAACTTCGCCGCCGCCCCGACCAGCGATCCATAACTCGCTTTTCGATTTGAAGCCGCATGAATCACGAAGCCATTCTCCGTCGTGCAACCTGACGAATCGACTTTCCAATGCGCCGAAGCCGCGCTCACCAGCATTGCGCGCACCTGCGCCCCGGCCTTCCGCATTGGATCCCAGCAGGTCCGCACGCTTGCGCTTCCCCCGGTTGTCTGGTCGCCAAACAACGTGCTCGCGCCTGCCTGCTCAATCGCAATCTGCGAGAAGTCGCAATCGAGTTCCTCCGCAAGAATCATCGGCAGGGAAGTCCTCACCCCTTGCCCCATCTCCGAGCGCGCCACCACGATCGTCACTTTGCCTTCAGGCGAAATATGGACGTAAGCGTTGGGCGCAAACTCCGCACTTTCTGCCTCACTCGACAACGGCAGATGGAGCGCCACCACCAACCCTGCCGCCGCCGTAGCGCTCGTCGTCAAAAAGTCGCGTCGCGATACAGGGCTCATCGCGCACCTCCCGCCGCCCGCGCGATCGCCTTGCGAATGCGGTGATACGTCCCGCACCGGCACAAGTTTCCGTTCATTGCCTCGATGACTTCCGTCTCGCTCGGATGCGGCTTCTGCGCCAGCAACGCCGCCGCCTGCATGATTTGACCCGACTGGCAGTACCCGCACTGCGGTACATCTTCCGCCACCCACGCCACCTGCAGCGGATGCGTCGAGTCCGCCGATAGCCCTTCGATCGTCGTGATCTTCTTTCCCACCGCCTGAGACACCGGCGTGGTGCACGAGCGCACCGCATCGCCATCCACGTGCACCGTGCACGCGCCACACTGGCCCACGCCGCAGCCAAACTTCGTGCCGGTTAATTCGAGTGTGTCGCGCAGTACCCAGAGCAGCGGTGTGTCGGGTGCGACCGTGACCTGCCGGTCGCGGCCATTCACCTTCAGGGTGATGGGATCCATTCGTGCCTCGGATGTGAAGTGAACGGGATGTTAAACAGAGCGCTGCCCGATTGCAACAAAGCGGGAGGCGATATACCGCGATCGCCTCCCGCCGCGGAGAGAATCTACGCTGTCGCCGCCTTCAATTCCTGCCGCAGATGCCTACGCAGCGGCTGCCCCAGCAACTGCACCATCTTCTCGAACTCCGGCAGGGTCAGCGATTGCGGTCCGTCCGACAGCGCCTTCTCCGGGCACGGATGCACTTCGACGATCACGCCATCCGCGCCAACCGCCACCGCCGCGCGCGCCATGATCGGCACCAGATCGCGTCGTCCGGTCCCATGCGACGGATCGGCGACAACCGGCAAGTGCGACAACTGTTTCGCCAGCGCAATCGCCGCCAGGTCGAACGTGTTTCGCATGTCGGGATCGTACGAGCGAATCCCGCGCTCGCACAGCACCACCTGGCTATTGCCGCCCGCCAGCAGATACTCCGCCGCCAGCAGCCAATCCTTCACTGTTGCCGACGGCGCCCGCTTCAGCAAAATCGGCCGCTCGCATTTCGCCAATCGTCGCAGCAGCGAGAAATTCTGCATATTGCGCGCGCCCACCTGCAGCATGTCCGCGTACTCCGCCACCAGGTCCACATCCTCGGTGCTCATCACTTCTGTGACGACCGGCAGACCCGTTGCCTCGGACGCTTCGCGCAGCAGCTTCAGCGCCTCCGTCCCCAGCCCCTGGAACTCGTACGGCGAGGTCCGCGGCTTATATGCGCCGCCGCGCAGCATCGTTGCCCCGGCCGCCGCGATCGCATGGGCCACGGTCATCAATTGCTCTCGCGACTCCACCGAGCACGGCCCCGCCATAAGCACGCAAGCCTCACCGCCAATCGGCACGCCGCCCACGTTCACCACGGTCCGTTTCTGTTTCACCTGCATACTGACGAGCTTGAATGGGTGCGCGATGACGACCACGTTCTCCACGCCCGGCGCGGCCTCCAGCGCCGCCAGTTGTTCGCGGTTGCCGGAACTCCCAACGGCGGCGACGATCGTCTTCTCGGTGCCACGCGTTACGTGCGCCTGGTAGCCGAGCTCTTTCACCCGGTCGATCACGTGGTTGATTTCCGATTCTGTGGCTGCAGACGACATATTGATAATCACTTCTCTCTCCTCGGTGTTCTGAGAAAACGCCCTGCAAAGCAAAAGCCGCGACTTGTGGGTCGCGGCTCGTTTGGATTCTTGGTGCTTCTCAGATCAGGTATTTAGGAACTTGTCTGAAGCCAACAATCCGTCGCGCCGCTCCCCGTAAAATCGGTAGGAGCGCCAGGTAAACGACGGATAAAAGTAGTTACGCATGGCTTCGAGTACTGGGATGATGCCCGAATCCCGCCCCGCTCGTCAAGCCCGGCCGCCAAAGTTCACGAATCATGAAACTTTGACTCTCCATTGCTTTTGCTTATGGATTAAAATGTCTGATGCTTTTCAGAAAAATTATAAGTTTGCCTAATGGAAGTGCCGGGCGTAGAGTTTTCGCAAGCTAACGATTGCACGGCGCTCTCGCTGTCTCGGGGAGCGCATTTTTATAGGTACTCACTTTCAGGCTCCCTATGACCGAAAAATCCCCAAAGCCACACAAGCGTAGCGACGCCATTACCGAAGGTCCCAACCGCGCCCCAGCCCGCGCCATGCTGCGCGCCGCCGGGTTCACCCCGGAAGACCTTCGTAAGCCCATCATCGGCATCGCCAACACCTGGATCGAAATCGGTCCCTGCAACCTGCACCTTCGTGAGCTCGCCGAGCACATCAAGCAGGGCGTTCGCGAAGCCGGCGGTACGCCAATGGAGTTCAACACCGTCTCCATTTCTGACGGCATCACCATGGGCTCGGAAGGCATGAAGGCGTCGCTGGTCAGCCGCGAGGTCATCGCCGACTCCATCGAACTCGTCGCGCGCGGCAATCTTTTCGACGGCCTGATCGCCCTATCGGGATGCGATAAAACCATCCCCGGGACCATCATGGCGCTCGAGCGCCTCGACATCCCGGGTCTCATGCTCTATGGCGGCTCCATCGCGCCCGGCAAATTCCATGCTCAGAAGGTCACGATTCAAGACGTCTTCGAGGCAGTCGGTACGCATGCGCGCGGCAAAATGAGCGACGCTGATCTCGAAGAACTCGAACACAACGCCTGTCCCGGCGCCGGCGCCTGCGGTGGACAATTCACCGCTAACACCATGTCCATGTGCGGCGAATTCCTCGGCATCTCGCCGATGGGCGCTAACAGCGTCCCGGCGATGACCGTAGAGAAGCAGCAGGTCGCACGACGCTGCGGACACCTCGTCATGGAACTGGTCCGCCGCGACATCCGCCCCAGCCAAATCATCACGCGCAAGGCGATCGAAAACGCAATCGCCAGCGTCGCCGCCTCCGGCGGGTCGACCAACGCCGTTCTTCACTTGCTCGCCATCGCGCACGAAATGGACGTCGAACTGAACATCGAAGACTTCGACAAGATCAGTTCGCGCACGCCACTGCTCTGCGAACTCAAGCCCGCTGGCCGCTTCACCGCCACCGATCTTCATGATGCCGGCGGTATTCCGCTCGTCGCGCAACGCCTGCTCGAAGCGAACCTGCTGCACGCCGACGCACTGACTGTCACCGGTAAGACCATCGCCGAAGAAGCGAAGCAGGCGAAAGAAACGCCGGGCCAGGAAGTGGTTCGTCCGCTTACCGATCCCATCAAAGCTACCGGCGGCCTCATGATCCTGAAAGGCAACCTCGCATCCGAAGGCTGCGTGGTCAAACTCGTCGGACACAAGAAGCTCTTCTTTGAAGGCCCCGCTCGCGTCTTCGAGTCGGAAGAAGAAGCCTTTGCGGGCGTGGAAGACCGCACCATCCAGGCGGGCGAAGTGGTCGTGGTCCGATATGAAGGCCCGAAGGGCGGCCCTGGCATGCGCGAAATGCTTGGCGTGACGGCGGCCATCGCCGGCACCGAACTCGCCGAGACCGTCGCGCTCATCACCGACGGACGTTTCTCCGGCGCTACCCGCGGCTTGAGCGTGGGCCACGTTGCGCCCGAAGCCGCGAATGGCGGCGCGATCGCTGTGGTACGCAATGGCGACATCATCACTCTCGACGTGGAACGCCGCGAACTGCGCGTCCACCTCACCGACGCAGAACTCGAAGCGCGCCTCCGCAACTGGCGCGCGCCGGAGCCACGATACAAGCGCGGCGTCTTCGCCAAGTATGCGAGCACCGTTTCGTCGGCGTCGTTCGGGGCCGTTACCGGCTCCACCATCGAAAACAAGACCTTAGCCGGGAGTACGAAGTAGACATGAAGAAAACGATGACAGGTGCGCAGATCATTTGGGAGTGCCTGGAGCGCGAAGGGACGAAGATCGCCTTCGGATATCCGGGCGGCGCCATTCTGCCAACGTACGACGCCTTGAAGCACTCGTCCATCCACCACGTGCTGGTGCGCCACGAGCAAGGCGCAACCCACATGGCCGATGGCTACGCGCGCGTGAGCGGCGGGGTTGGAGTGGCAATTGCCACGTCGGGTCCCGGTGCGACCAACATGGTCACCGGCATTGCCACGGCCATGCTCGACTCCTCGCCCATCGTTTGCATCACCGGCCAGGTCGGCTCCAAGCTCATCGGCACAGACGCGTTCCAGGAAACCGACATCACCGGCGTCACGCTGCCCATCACCAAGCACAACTATCTCGTCACCAAGGCGTCGGAGATCGCGCAGACCATTCGCGAAGCTTTCTACATCGCGAAGTCCGGTCGTCCCGGCCCGGTGCTCATCGACGTCACGAAAGATGCGCAGCAGGGAACCTGCGAATTCGATTGGGAGTCTGCCGCGCCGCAACTACCCGGCTATCGTCCCGACCTCTCGCCCGACGCTGCTCACTACAAGCAGGCCCTCGAGCTGATCAAAACTGCCAAGCGACCGGTGATCTTTGCGGGCCACGGCATCATGATCTCCGGCGCCATGCGCGAAGTTCGCGACTTCGCCGAGAAGGCAGGAGTTCCGGTTGCACTCACGCTGCTCGGCATCGGCGCCTTTCCGGCATCGCACCCGCTCAACCTCGGCATGATGGGCATGCACGGCGAAGCATGGGTCAATCAGGCCATTCAAGATGCCGACCTGCTCATCGCACTCGGCATGCGTTTCGACGATCGCGTCACCGGCAATCTCAAGAATTACGCGACCAAGGCGAAGAAGATCCACGTCGAGATCGATCCCTCCGAGATCAACAAGAACGTAAAGGTTGATGTCGCGCTCGTTGGCGATGTCCGCGAAGTTCTGAACGAACTCTTGCCGCACGTCGAAGCCACTGACCGCAAAGAGTGGTTCGACCACATCGAGAGCCTCAAAGGCGACTCCGCAGTTCGCGACATCCAGAACCTGCCCGACAACGGTCATCTTTACGCTGCGCACGTCATCAACGACATCTGGCGCGAAACCGAAGGCAACGCCATCGTGGTTACCGACGTCGGCCAGCACCAGATGTGGGAAGCGCAGTATTACAAGCACGACAACCCGCGCTCGCTCATCACGTCCGGCGGCCTCGGCACTATGGGTTTCGCCCTGCCCGCGGCAATAGGCGCGAAGATGGCGAACCCCGACGCTGAAGTCTGGGTCATCGTCGGCGACGGCGGCTTCCAGATGACGATGTGCGAACTCGCGACCATCGTGCAGGAGCGCCTCGACATCAACATCGCCATCATCAACAACGGTTATCTCGGCATGGTGCGCCAGTGGCAGGAATTTTTTTACGAGCGCAACTACCAGGCCACGCCGCTGCTCAGCCCCGATTTCAGCGTGCTCGCCAGCGCCTATGGCATCAAGAGCAGCAGCGTCACCACGCGCGCTGATGTGGTGCCGACGGTGCGCGCCGCGCGCAAGCATCAAGGCGCAGTGCTCATCGATTTCCAGGTCGAGCAGGAAGACACCGTTTACCCGATGGTCCCGGCCGGCGCCGACCTCCACAACATGATCCGCCGTCCCAGCCCGATCGTCGAAACGGCGATGGACAAATAGGGAAGACATTATGCTGCATGTATTCGTAGTCCATGTCGAAAACAAGCCCGGTGTTCTCACGCGCGTCGCATCGCTGTTTCGTCGTCGCGCCTTCAACATCGACTCGCTCACCGTGGGCCGCACTGAGAAAGCCGACGTTTCGCGCATGACAATCGTCGTCGACACCGACAAGGATGGCGCGCGTCGCCTCGAAGCCCATCTCTACAAGCTCGTGAATGTCCTCCTCGTGGAAGACATTACCGGCACGCCCTCCATTAACCGCGACCTCGCAATGATCAAGGTGTCGTGCACGCAGGACACACGCCCGCAGATCCTCGCTCTTGTAGAGGTCTTCCGCGCGCGCGTCGTCGATCTCGCCATGGACTCCATCATCATGGAAATCACCGGCAACGAAGAAAAGATCGATCGCCTCGTCGAGGTCTTGCAGCCGTATGGCGTGATGGAAATGGTGCGCACCGGCATCGTCGCCATGCGCCGCGGCGTCACGACGCCTATTAACAAGGAAGCGAACGCAACTCAGGTTTACGAAGACACCGGCGTCTCGTACTCGGTGTAAATGCCCGCCCAGGGCAGGGAATCAGCATTCAGGAAGGACATATGGCAAAGGTTTATCACGACTCATCGGCAGATCTCTCCATCATTCGCGGCAAGAAAGTCGGCATCGTCGGCTACGGCTCGCAAGGACACGCGCATGCGCTCAACCTCGTGGATAGCGGCGTCCAAGTCCGCGTCGGTCTGCGTCCCAGTAGCTCTTCGAAAGCGAAGGCAGAGAAGTCCGGCCTGCAAGTCGGCAGTGTCTCCGATGTCGCGCAGTGGGCCGACGTCATCATGATCCTCGCCCCCGACACCGAGCAGGCTGCGATCTACGAAAAGGACATCGCGCCGCACCTCAAGCCCGGCAAGACGCTGATGTTCGCGCACGGCTTCAACATTCGCTACGGCACCATCACACCGCCGGAAGGCATCGACGTATCGATGGTCGCGCCGAAAGCACCCGGCCATCGCGTGCGCGAAGTCTTCACCGAAGGCGGCGGCACTCCGGCGCTCTTCGCCATTCATCAGGACGCCAGCGGCAAAGCCCGTGAAATCGCGCTCTCCTACGCGGCCGCCATCGGTACCACTCGCGCCGGCGTGCTCGAAACTACCTTCAAGGAGGAGACCGAAACCGATCTCTTCGGCGAGCAAGCGGTCCTCTGCGGCGGCGCGGCGGCGTTGGTCAAGGCAGGCTTCGAGACTTTGGTCGAAGCAGGCTACCAGCCCGAACTCGCGTACTTCGAGTGCCTGCACGAGCTCAAGCTAATCGTGGACCTGATGTACCGCGGCGGCCTCAATTACATGCGCTACTCCGTCAGCGACACCGCCGAGTACGGCGACTACATCGCCGGCCCGCGCATCATCACCGACGAAACCCGCAAGAACATGAAGCAGCTTCTCACCGACATTCAGGACGGCACCTTCGCCAAGAACTGGATCAACGAGAACAAGACCGGCCGCCCGTGGTTCGAGAAGAAGCGCACCGATGAGCAGGAGCAGCAGCTCGAAGACGTCGGCGCTCAACTGCGCGACATGATGACCTTCCTTAACCCGGTCAAGATCAAGCAGAAGTCGGAACAAAAAGAAGCTGTAGCGCAGTAGCCAACCGCTCACGCTCCAACTCCGGAACTGGGAAGGCGACACCAAGGTGTCGCCTTTTTTATTTTGTTTGTGAACCTTTTGTCATATATCAGTTTCAATGAGGCGAAACATTCGTTGCAACGTCTTATCATCACACTGCGGAACTTTCATGAACGAATCGTCACGACCTCGGAATTAGCGAGCTACTACGATTCTCTCGTCTGTTAAACATCCAATGCAGTTCAGGAGACCAGGGGCAGGATGCGAATCACTGGAGTGGCCACGGCCTTTCCGCCGAACCGGTATAGCCAGCAGGAAATCTTCCAAGCGCTGGGAAAAAATTGGGCGGACAAGCTCGATAAGCCACAGGTGTTGGAGCGGTTGCACTCGCGCGTTGGTGTAGATCATCGCCACCTCGCGCTCACTATTCCCGAATACGACAACATGCTGACCTTCGGCGACTCCAACAATGCGTGGATCCGCGTTGCCGAACAACTCGGCGAGAAAGCTCTCTGCCGCGCGCTGCATCGCGCCGGAATTTCCGCCACCGAACTCGACGCGCTCTTCTTCGTTTCTGTCACCGGCATGTGCTCGCCTTCCATCGATGCGCGTCTCGTCAACAAGATGAAGCTCTCGCCGAACATCAAGCGCATCCCCATCTTCGGTCTCGGATGCGTCGCTGGCGCCGCCGGCATCGCGCGCGCCGCTGACTACGTCAAAGCCTATCCCGATCATCACGTTGCTCTGCTGTCCGTCGAGTTGTGCTCGCTCACCTGGCAACGCGACGACCTCTCCGTCGCGAACCTCATCTCGTCCGGTCTCTTTGGTGATGGCGCCGCCGCCGTCATCATCTCCGGCAAAGACAAAGCCCAGCACGGCCCGCGTGTCGTCGCGACGCGCTCGGTTTTTTATCCCGACACGCAAGACGTCATGGGTTGGGACATCTCCGAGAAGGGCTTCCGCATTGTCCTCTCGCAAGACGTTCCGACGATGGTCCACGATCACCTGCGAGGTGATGTCGACAGCTTCCTCGCCGAGTTCGATCTCAAGCGCTCCGACATCGCCACGTGGATCATGCACACCGGTGGCCCGAAGGTCCTCGAGGCAACGGAGCAATCGCTGGAACTTCCCGAAGGCGCACTCGCTCCGTCCTGGAAATGCTTGAGCGAAGTTGGCAATCTCTCGTCGGCTTCGGTGCTCGTGGTGCTCGAAAACATTTATCACCACCAGCGTCCCGCTCCCGGGACGCTCAGTGTCCTTGCAGCCATGGGCCCCGGTTTCTGCGCCGAGCTCGTGCTGCTCGTGTGGTAAGCCGATGAGCACGCGCACCGATGTCGTCATCGTCGGCGGCGGCCCAGTTGGCCTGGCCACCGCAATCGCCGCACGCCATGCGGGCATGAAGGTTATGCTCGCCGATCACGCCGTGCCGCCCATCGACAAGGCCTGTGGCGAAGGCCTCATGCCCGACGGTCTGGAGTCACTCGCCGCCGTCGGCGTCACCATTCCCGTGGAAAACGCGTTTCAATTCCGCGGTATCCGCTTCCGTGAAGGCGAGACCTCGGTCGACGCAACCTTCCCGCGCGGCGTCGGCTACGGCGTGCGCCGCACCGTCCTTCACGATCTGCTCACCCAGCGCGCAGAAGAAGCCGGTGTCGATCTGCGCTGGGGCACACGCGTCTCCGCGATCGCCGACGGTCGTGTCACGCTGAACGACGAAGAAGTCAGATGCGACTGGATCATCGGTGCCGACGGCCAGGCATCGCAAGTGCGCGAGCGCATGCAAATCGGTCGCACGCAAACCGAACTCCGCCGCTACGGCTTCCGCCAGCACTTCGCTCTCACCCCGTGGACCGACTACGTTGAGGTCTACTGGAGTGACCACGGCCAGGTCTACGTCACGCCCGTAGCTGAGGATCAAGTCTGCGTAGCGCTCATCACCGCCGATCCGCACCTCCGGCTCAGTTGTCTTTCAACGTTCTTCCCAGAGCTCGCAGAAAAACTCTCGGGCGCGAACGCCAGCAGCCGCGAGCAGGGAGCCATCACACTCACCCGCCAGCTCGACACGGTCTGCGCCGGCAACATCGCGCTCGTCGGCGAAGCTTCTGGCTCGGTAGATGCCATCACCGGCGAAGGCATGTCGCTCGGCTTCCGCCAGGCAGTCGCAGTTGTCGAGGCCATGCAATCCGGCTCGCTCGCATCCTATGCCCGTGCGCATATCGAGATCGGCAAACCGGCCCGCCGTATGTCGATGCTGATGCTATCGATGGGCAACCGGCGCTGGTTACGCCATCGCACGCTGCGTGCTCTGTCATCGCGCCCCGAACTCTTCGCTCAAATGCTCAGCATCCACGTTGGCGAATCAAAGCTCCGCGACTTCGGCCTCGAACGCGCGCTCACCCTCGGCTGGCGCATGTTGTACACGCAAGGAGAAGCATGATCCACGCACGACGGCTGCTGCTTCCCATCCTGCTCCTCGCGGCATCCGCGGCTGTTGCGCAGAAGCCTGCCGAAGTCCGTATCGACTTCGACCCCGCCACTACGAAAGTCGACTTCACCCTCGCCGACGTCCTTCACACTGTCCACGGCACGTTCAAGTTGAAGAGCGGCAGCATTCACTTCGATCCCGCTACCGGCGCAGCCGGCGGCCAACTCGTAGTCGACGTCCCCAGCGGCCAGAGCGGCAACGACACCCGCGACCACAAGATGCACAAAGAAATCCTGCAAAGCGACCGCTTTCCCGATGCGACCTTCACTCCGAGCAAAGTCATCGGGCACCTCGCCATGTCAGGCGCGTCGCAAGTGCAGGTGCAAGGCATCTTCCGCATCCACGGCGCCGATCACGACCTCACCCTCACCGTCCCCGCACAGATCAACGGCACCCAACTCCAGATGCAAACCCAATTCGAAATCCCATTCGTGAAATGGGGCATGAAAGACCCCAGCACGTTCATTCTGCGCGTAAACAAAGAAGTGCAGATGTCGATCTCGGGGACAGAGAAGATCTCGCAGTAGATCAGTCGCACGAGAGACGGCCCCAGCCAACCGAATCAGGAGAGAATGACTCGATCGGAAGGGGCCAGGAGAACGAGCGGGGCTAGCTCTTAATAAACGCCAGCAACTCCGGATTCACCACATCCGCATGCGTCGTGCACATCCCATGCGGAAAGCCTTCATACGTTTTCAGCTTGCCATTCTTCAGCAGTTTCGATGAAAGCGGCGCAGAATCCGCGTACGGCACAATCTGGTCGTCCGTGCCATGGATCACCAGTGAAGGCACGGTGATGCTTTTGAGATCGTCGGTGAAGTCGGTTTCGGAAAACGCCTTGATGCAGTCGTAATGCGCCTTGGTGCCGCCCATCATGCCTTGTCGCCACCAGTTGTCGATCACGCCCTGGATCACCTTCGCTCCCGGGCGGTTGAAGCTATAAAACGGCCCGGTTGGAATGTCGATGTAAAGTTGTGCGCGGTTCGCGGCGAGGGCCGCGCGGTACCCATCAAACGCTTCCATCGGTGTGCCGCCGGGATTCTTCTCCGACTTCAACATCACCGGCGGCACCGCGCCGATGATCACCATCTTTCCCACACGCCCCGGTTTAGCGCGCGCCACGTAGTGCACCACTTCGCCCCCACCCGTCGAGTGTCCAATGTGCACCGCGTTCTTGAGATCGAGCTTGTCCGTGAGCGCGATTACGTCGGCAGCATACGTGTCCATCTCGTTGCCGGTGTCGGTCTGTGTCGAGCGTCCGTGCCCGCGACGGTCGTGCGCGATCACGCGAAAACCGTGGCCGAGGAAGAAGAGCATCTGCGTGTCCCAGTCATCGGCACTCAGCGGCCATCCGTGATGAAAAACGATCGGCTGGGCCTCCTTTGGCCCCCAATCTTTGAAAAAAATGCTGACGCCATCCTTCGTAGTGATCGTATCCACGCGGTTCCCCTCTCAAGTTTCTTGAATGTGAAATTGTCGAGTCCGGCTGTTGCAGATACTGCTTGAGGAAAGATGAGCGGGCAACGCTGTTGGTCGCAGAACCGATACCTTGGTCTAATACGAGAAGGGAAGAACGATCGCGCGAATGCCGCTAATGAATCCTCGCCAACTGTGCCGCATACAAATGGTTCTGCGGAAACTCCTGCGCGAGTCCAGATAGCAACTCTTTCGCGCGCACCGGATCTTTCTCTCGCACCGCGGCCACAGCCAGCAGCAAGCGGGCGAAAGGCGCAAGGTAGTCACCCTTCTCAGCCGTCAGTTGCAGCTTTTGGATACCGTCAGCTTTGTCGGTTTGCGCGCCGGTCATGCGCAGCACCCAGCGCACCGGTGCCGGATTAATGCCCAGCAGATAGTTCTCCACGCCCACCGCAAGATACGCGTCATAGCAATGCGGATCGAGCGACAGCAACTGCTCCGCCTTCCCGCGCGAGGCCTTCATGTAGGTCAAGCTCGCCAGGTTCTTCTTTTCGATGAGCGCTTCGTAATCGCCGCGCAGGCCGTTCGCAAGGATCTGCGCAAACAGCGCCTCAGCATCGTTTGCCGACTTCGCCAGGCGACGCATCGAGATCCCGTCTGCCACGGCCAGTTCATGCTCGAAGGCATCGCGCGTTGCCGGATCGGGTGCGACCTTCTCTCGTTTCTCGAAGTGCGAATTGTCGGCGAAAAGTTCGATTTCCAACACGTGCATGCGATCGAACTCTCCGAACAAGTAGGCCGCGGCATTCGATACATGTGCCAGCGGATCGTCGGGATGCGCATTCTCGTAGGTCGCAAAGGTCTTGTGGGCGGTGGCGAAATCGAGGTTGTACATCTGGCGATACCCGATCTCGATGTCCTGCGACGAAGCTCCGCAAATCGCAACTGCAGGCGCTGCGGTCGCGCCGACTACTGCCATCGTTAATAAGATCGCGCCAAGCTTCATCCCACGCTCACGGCCACCAGCGGCATTAAGATTCGAATCGTTGCACCCCCACCCGGGGTGTCTTCAATCTCAACATTTCCGCCATGTGCCTGCACCACGGCATCTACGAACGCCAGGCCCAGTCCGTGTCCCTTGGACTCTTTGCCCTTCACGAACCGTTCGAACGCGTGCGCCTTCAACTCAGCAGGGAAGCCCGGACCGTCATCGCGAATCACGAGCTCTGCCTGCTGCTCGCGCGCCATCACTTCAATGTCAATCTTGCAGCCCGGCGGCAGGTGTGCCATCTCGTTGTCGAGCAGGTTCGAAAGCATGCGGTTGGTTAGACTCACGTCCACGTCCACCGTTACCGGCTCGTGTATCTGCACGTGAACCTGGTGATGATTTTCGTGGAACGCTGGCGTGTAGATGTCAACGAATTGTTCCACTAGCGCGCCGAAGTCCACCGGCTCTTTTCGCAGCGGCAAGGCTCCCGCTTCCGCCTCGGCAAGATCGAGCGTTGTATTGATGAACTGCGACAGCCGGTCAAGGCCCTCTACCGCTTCCGCCACTGGCTCACGCCAATCCGCCGCGCTGCCTTCGAGCAAGGCAACTTCCAATTTGCCGCGGATGGACGTTACCGGACTCTTCATGTCGTGCGCGACCGCACCGGTGACCGTTCGCAGTTGGTTCACAGATGCCTGGATGCGATCGAGCATGCGGTTAAAAGTCTGCGCCAGCCGCGCGATTTCATCGGCATTGTGCGCCTCCGCCAGCCGGGCGCTCAGGTCCTCGCTGCCAATGCGCGACACCGTCTGCGTGATCGTCTCCACGCGTAAAAGCGTTCGGCGGGCGCTGAGATACGAGATCATCAATCCCAGCAGCACCATGCCGATCCACACAATGAAGAATCCGCGCATCAGCCGGTGCAGCAGTTCTACGGCGCCAATATCGGAAAGTCCCAGGTAGATTGTGCCGCCGGATTTGAGGTCTTGTACCACCACGCGATAGGGAACCACATTTTCAGGAATTTTCAGTGTCTGCGGCGAACCCGGTTGAAGACCTCGGACCGCTTCAACGAATCGGTCGCGGCTGTTCTCCGGGCCATACCACAGCGGCTCCCCAAGGTTGTCGATTTGCAAAAAGAACACCGAGTTCCGGTTCTCGTCCTCGGTTTCGTGCTCACCCGGAATCTCGTGGGCTGCGTTTTGCGCGGTTTCTTCAATTACGCGCTGGTAAAGATTGTCTCGCGGCGTCGCATCTGAAACTTCCTTCAGTGTCTCCGATTCGCCAACCAGCCACTGGTCGCTGCGTTCGCGAATGCCCAGCGACACCATGTAATACACGATCCCAAACGCGATCGCGCTGCCCGCTGCGAAGGCAATCGTCGTCCAGATCGAAAGCCGCCACGCCGCGGTGTCCTTCGGACGGCTAAGAATCTTTGAGAACATACCCGACTCCGCGAATGGTGTGGATCAGGGCCTTCGGTGCGTCGCGGTCCACCTTGCTTCGCAGCCTGTAGATGTGCACGTCCACTACGTTGGTTGCCGGATCAATCCGCATCTTCCAAACGTGATCCAGGATCATTGTGCGTGTTACCACCCGGCCGGTGTTGCGGCACAAGTATTCCAGCAACGCGAACTCCTGGGGCGTAAGTTGCAGCACATTTGCACCGCGCTTCGCCTCTCTCCGCACTAAATCGAGTTCCAGGTCCGCAATCCGCAGCCGCGTCGATTCATGCTGCCCGGGGCTCGCGCGGCGCAATAGGTTACGCAAGCGCGCCAGCAACTCCGAGAGAGCGAATGGCTTGGTGAGGTAGTCGTCGCCGCCTTGTTCCAGGCCGCGCACGCGTTCATCCACCGATCGGCGAGCGGAGAGGATCAGCACCGGCGCGGAATTTCCTTGCGCCCGGGTGCGCGCGATCAAGTCGAGACCGTCAATGTCGGGCAAACCCAGATCAATGATGAGCCCATCGTGAATGCCTTCCGTAGCAAGCTTCTCGGCGGTGCGGCCGTCGGCCGCCACGTCCACCTGGTAACCGGCTTCCACCAAAGCACGCTTGAGAAACTCCTGGATGGCTAAATCGTCTTCAACGACCAGCAGACGCACTCCGAACCTCTTCGTTCCGCGCGATTGCACTCCTCGAAGCGTTCACTGCAGGCGGATGGATCAAATATTTACTGTTCTGCGGGCCAATGCAAGCGCATCTCCCCAAAAAGTTTTCGAAGAATGGACCACGTCCATAACCCGGCTGATCGCTGCCACGAAGGTGTCCATCTCCGCATCGGTCGCATTCAGGGGTGGAGCGACCTTCAACACCATGAAGTTGTTCCCGCAGATTTGGGTCAGAATATGCTCGTTCTTGAACATGCGCATCACTACCATCTGCCCGAACAGTCCCGGATGGATGTGCTGGAACGCCTCGAACGCGAGCCGCAAGGTGAGGGAACTCGGCGCCTTGAATTCGATCCCGCTCAGCATCCCGATACCCGGTATGTCCTTCACCATCTCATAAGACGACAGCGCATCCCGCAGCTGCCCACGCAGCGCTGCGCCCGCAACCAGCGCGCGTTTCCCCAGCTGTTCGTCTTCGAGAACCTCGAGCGTCGTGAGTCCCGCTCGCATCGCCAGCCCGTTCTCGCTGTAGGTGGATGTATGAATAATGGCGCGATCGATGGAACCATACACCGCGTCGTAGACGTCTTCGGTCATCAGTACGGCGCCCACGGGAATCAACCCTCCGCTCAGCGCCTTCGCCAGGATGACCATGTCCGGCTCCGTGCCGAAGTGGTGTCCTGCCAGAAATTTTCCGGTGCGATACATTCCGGTCTGCACTTCATCCAGCACGAACAAGCTGCCGTACTTGCGGCACAACGCCTGCGCCTCGCGAAGGTAGTTTTCCGCCGGCACGCGAATTCCGCCCTCCGACTGCACCGGCTCTACGATGTACGCCGCGTACTTCTTCGTTTTCAGTTGTGACTCGAGCGCCTCAAGATCGCCGAAGGGAACTGCTTTGGTTTCCGGTAGCAGCGGCCCCCAGCCCTTCGCCCAGGTCGTGCCTTCCATCAGCGACAGCGCTCCGCACGTCAGTCCGTGGAATGCGTTTTGTGCGTAGAGCAGTCCATTGCGCTTGGTGCGTGCCCGCGCAAACTTAATTGCCGCTTCCACGCCTTCGCTGCCGGAGCTGTTGAAGAAGACTTTGGTCAGTCCTCCGCCCGCGCGGTCACAGAGTTTCTCCGCGAGTTCACCCGCCATCTCGGGAACGTGGCTCTGCAGCATGTTGGGCCCATTGCGCTGCAACTCATCCACCAGCGCCGCCACAATCCGCGGATGGTTGTGCCCTGTGTTGTGCACGCAATAGCCGGAAAGAAAATCGAGGATCCGTCCGCCGTCGGTGGTGAAGAGCTCGGTTCCCACGCAGCGCTCGTACGACACATTCATCTGGAGCACGTCGAGCAGACGCACCCATTGCGGGTTCACTCGCTCCGCATAACTCGTGGACGTCGAAACGATCGGCAAACGTCTTTCCTCGCAGACAAGGCTGTCTGCCAAATTAGACGTTACAACATGGAATTCGCGGGCGCCTCTTCATGAATATGAAGAATTATTCATCCAAGCCCGAAGAATAACTACTTTCGTGCCGTCTCCACCGCATCTTCCGCCAGCGCCTTCCGATACCACTCCACCGTGCGATGCAATCCCGCGGGGAACATCACGGTCGGCTCAAATCCAAACGCCCGCTTCGCCTTGCTGATGTCCGCCAGCGAATGTTTCACGTCGCCCTTGCGCTCCGGCCCATGATGCACCGCCCCCGTATATCCAGTCATCTCGCGCAACAACGCGACGGTTTCATTCAGCGAGATGCGAGTTCCGGTAGCGACGTTGAACACTTCGCCTGCCACCCGTTCTGCCGGCGCATTCGCCAGCGCAATGTTCGCCTTCACCACGTTTTCGATGTACGTGAAGTCGCGACTCTGCTCGCCATCGCCGTGAATCGTCGGCGTTTCGCCGCGCAGCATTTGCGGAATGAATTTCGCCAGCACTCCCGAGTACTGCGAGCCCGGATCCTGGTAGGGTCCAAAGACATTGAAGTAGCGGATCGTCACCGTCTCCATTCCATGTACCGCGTACATAGAACGCAGGTAGTACTCGCCTGTCAGTTTCGACACCGCATAGGGCGAAATCGGATTCGCCAGCATCTCTTCGTTCTTCGGTAGGGTCGGCGTATCGCCATACGCCGACGACGAACCCGCGTAGATCACGCGCCGCACTCCGGCACGATGCGCCGCCTGCAGCAATTGCAATGTCCCAGTCACGTTGGCGTGGTTGGTGGCAAGCGGATCGGCAACCGATCGTGGAACGGAAGCCAGCGCTGCCTCGTGAAACACGACCTCCACTCCGTCGCAAGCCCGCCCCACTGCAGCCGGATCGGTGATATCTCCCTCGATGAACTCCATCCCTTCGAGTCCTACGAGGTTGCCGCGTTTTCCCGTCGAAAAATTGTCGATCCCGCGCACCGCTGCGCCACCTGCCAGCAGTTGCTGCGCAATTGAACGGCCGATAAAACCGGCCGCGCCGGTCACCAGGTAAAGCGCCATGCCAAATCGTCCCTTATCGCTCCACACGGAGCGCCACCAAATCCGATGCTATCACGCGATCTGCACCCCGAAACGAACCTCCATCCAGCGGCTTTTACGTCGGCGATCACACTTTCGGAATCATTCAAAAAGAGTTGCACCCGCCCATCCCAATTCCACATCCAATATTTGCGTATTTGCTACGCGGGTAAGTAAGACCCGCTCTGGCACTCGGCCTCTGCGCATTCGCGCTGCCTTTGTTGACGATAGGTCGCGTCGGCCTTTACCTTAATTTGTTGGGCCTTCTACGCCGTCGTACTCCTGCGCCGTCCGTGTCTCAGCGGTAGATTCCCTTGGGGGAAGAACGTGAGTTTTTCAGTTAATCCAAAAAGCTGTTTCTGGAAATTAACCAAACGGTTGAATCTTGCTCTAATTGCCTTTATTTGCTTAGGGATAGCCGTTTCTGCCAACTCCCAGGCTCCCGGCGGCGGTTTAACCGCTTCCCCCGCCGAGTCGCCCGCTGCCCAGTCTCCGTCGCAATCGCTCAGTGGAAGCCCATTGTCCGGCTCCGTGGTTGTGCTCAAGCCCACAGGCGACGTCCTCAACCTCAGCATTAAAGACGCCATTCAGATGGGCCTGAAATACAACCTCGGTGTCCTCCTCTCCACCGAGGGCAATGAGGCCGCTCGTGGCGCGAAGATCCGGGCCCTCGCCGAGCTCCTCCCCAATCTGTCCGCCCGCGTCGGTGGTGCCGTTCAGCAGGTCTCGCTCGCGCAGTTCGGATTTCCCGCGACCCTCACCGGCGGCAAACTCGTCATCGGTCCGTTCGCCTATTTCGACGCGCGTACCTACCTCACGCAAAGCGTCTTCAATTACACAGCGCTTCAGAACAATCACGCTGCCGATGAGAATCTCAAGGCCGCCAATCTCGACTATCGCAACACCCGCGATCTCGTTGTCCTCGTCTCTGGTGCAAGTTATCTGCAAGCTGTCGCCGCCACGTCTCGTGTAGATGCCGCGCAAGCTGAGTTCACAACGGCGAAAGCCACCTACGACCGCGCGGTGAACTTGCATACCGCCGGCGTCATTCCTGCCATCGACGTCCTTCGCGCCCAGGTCCAGATGCAATCGCAGCAGCAACGACTCCTCGCCGCCAAGAACGATTTCGAACGTTCGAAACTAAGCCTCGCTCGCGTCATCGGATTGCCCACCGCGCAGCAGTTTGCTCTTTCCGACAAAATTCCATACGCCCCGCTGCCTCCCGTCAGCTTCGACGACGAGTTGAAGCGCGCCTATGACAATCGCTCCGACTACAAAGCTGCGCAGGCGCGCGTAAAAGCCGCGGAAGATCAGCGCAAAGCCGCAGTCGGCGAGCGCATACCCACCGTCGCCATCAATGGCGATTACGGCGTCATCGGTCCGCACTTCACCCAGGCCAACGGGACCTTCACGGCCGCGGGCGGAATCAACATTCCGATCTTCCAGGGTGGACGCGCGCGCGGAGACATCACGCAAGCTGACGCTCTGCTCAAGCAACGGAACTCGGAGCTCGAGAACTTGCGCGGCCAGATCGAATACGATCTGCGTACCGCATTCCTCGACGTGCAAACCGCCGCCGAGCAGATTGATGTTGCCGGCAGCACCGTAAAGCTCGCGCACGATCAGCTCGAGCAGTCGCAGGACCGGTTCTCAGCCGGCGTTGCGGACAATCTTGAAGTCATCCAGGCCCAGCAGGCCGTCGCCGTTGCCAACGAGAACTACATTTCCAGTCTCTACGCTCATAACTTCGCCAAGCTCTCTTTAGTGCGCGCCGTCGGCGTCGCCGAGACCGCGGTGATGAATTTCCTCGGAGGGAAGTAAGCGTGCCCGAAGTCAAGAATCAAGAACTAGAAAAACCGAAATCCGCGCGTGAAGAAGAGCACCACGATCCCGAGACCGAACGTCCCGAGCGTCCGCGCAGCTTCTTCCAGCGCAATCCCGCGGCGCGCTGGATCTTCCTGCTCGTCCTCATCGCCCTCATCGTCGGTGCAGTCTTCGTGTGGCGTTACTACACCGTTCGCGAGAGTACCGACGACGCCCAGATCGATGGCCACCTCACGCCCATCAGCTCGCGCGTAAGCGGCACCGTCGTCACCCTGAACGTCACGGACAATCAGGTGGTGAACGCCGGAGACCTCATCGTCCAGCTCGATCCCAAGGACTATGAAGTCGCGCTCTCCCGCGTGAAAGCCGATCTCGGCGATGCCATTGCCACCGCCGAAGGCGCTCGCACCAGCGTGCCGATCACCACCATCAGCACCGGTGGCAGCCTCGACACCGCAAAGGCGAACCTTGCTGCCTCAAAGAAGGACGTAGATGCTGCGTCGGCACGCGTCGTTGAAGCCCAGGCCAACTACGACAAGCTCTCCAAGGATCTCGAACGCGCCAAAATGCTCGTCCAGAAAGACGAGATCTCGCGTCAGCAGTACGACTCCGCCGTCGCCGCCGAACAGGCCGCGAAAGCCACGGTTGATGCCGCGCAGGCGCAGTTCGCCGCTTCGCAGAGCCACGTCGCGCAGGCGCAGGCCCAGCTCCAGACCGCCGGCACCGCGCCGCAACAGGTCCTGGTTTCGCGCTCCCGGGTTGGTTCTGCCGAGGCGCAGGTCCAGCGTCAGCAAGCCGCCGTCAACCAGGCGCAACTCAATCTTGGCTACACTGCGGTTCGCGCTCCTGCCAACGGCATCATCAGCAATCGCACCGTCGAAGTCGGCCAGACCGTTTCTCCTGGCCAGCCTCTCGCCGCGTTAATTGATCTTGACGACGTTTGGGTCACCGCAAACTTCAAAGAAGACCAGTTGAAGAAAATGAAGATCGGCCAGAAGGTCAAGATCCACGTCGATGCCTTCGACAAAGACTTCGACGGCCATCTCGACAGCTTCGCTGGCGCCAGCGGCGCGCGTTTCAGCCTGCTGCCACCGGAGAACGCAACTGGAAACTACGTCAAAGTCGTGCAGCGCCTGCCCGTGAAGATCGTCTTCGAAAAGGGCCAGGACCCGCAGCACATGCTCCGTCCCGGATTGTCGGTAGTCCCGACCGTCCTCACAGATTCGAAGTAAGAAAAGTCACAACGGTCGCTCCCACAAAGAGGGAATCGCCACAGAGCGATGATCTTTGAGTTACTGACCGTTGGAGGTTTGGGTGTCGGCAACAACTGCGCCTCCGGGCGTTTTGGCAACAGAGGCAGGCGGCGTTCGCGAAATCAATCCGTGGTGGGTAACCGCCGCGGTGATGATGGCCGTTTTCATGGAGGTGCTCGACACCACCATCGTCAACGTGTCGCTGCCGCACATTGCGGGAAATCTCTCCGCCAGCGTTGACGAGTCAACGTGGGTCCTCACCTCGTATCTCGTCGCCAACGCCATCATCCTTCCCATGACGGGATGGCTTGCGAACCACTTCGGCCGCAAGCGCATCCTCATGTCTTCCATCATCGGCTTCACGCTCGCTTCCGTCGCGTGCGGCATGGCGCCAAACCTGTCATCGCTGATCTTCTTCCGCGTCGTGCAAGGCGCCACCGGTGGAGGTCTCCAACCGCTCTCCCAAGCCATCATGCTCGAGGCCTTCCCTGGCAAGAAGCGCGGGAAGGCGATGGCCATCTGGGCCCTCGGCATCGTCGTCGCTCCCATGCTTGGCCCCATGCTCGGCGGCTGGATCACCGACAGTTATAGCTGGCGCTGGATCTTCTACATCAACTTGCCCGTCGGCTTGCTCGCCACCATGATGTCGCAGTGGTTCATCTTCGACCCGCCCTACATCAAACGCTCGTCTGACGTCGTGGATTACTGGGGAATCGGCTTCTTAATCGTCGGCATTGGTTCACTTCAGGTCATGCTCGACAAGGGCCAGGAAGACGACTGGTTCGGCTCGCACTTCATCACCACCCTCGCCGTGCTCACGGTTGTCGGCTTGATCTTGTTCATCATGCGCGAACTCATGGCGGAGCACCCCATCGTAGACCTGCGTGTCTTTAGAGTGCGAACCTATGCCACCGGTGTCTTTCTCATGACGATTCTCGGCTTCGTGCTCTACGGCAGCACGGTGCTGATCCCCATCTGGCTACAAACACTCATGGGCTATAGCTCGCTCGAAGCCGGATTCGCCGTCCTCCCAAGAGGTCTCGGGTCGTTCCTCTTCATGCCTCTAGTCGGCGTGCTCATGGGATTTGTCGAGCCACGCAAGCTCTTAGCCACTGGCCTGATCACCGCCGGCGGCAGCCTCTACTTCTTATCGTTGTTGAATACCCAGGCCGGATATTGGGACTTCTTCTGGCCGCAACTCATCCAGGGCGCCGCCATGGGCCTCCTCTTCGTCCCGCTCACGACGATCACCAACGATCCCATCGCCCCCGAAAACATGGGCAACGCCACCAGCATCTTCAACCTCATGCGCAACATCGGCGGCAGCATCGGGATCGCCATGACGACCACGATCGTCGCGCGCAGCCAGCAGCTCCACTACAACAACCTCGTCCACAACATGAGCTCGTACAACCCCAAGGTCCAGCAAATGATGGCCGGCGCACGTGGCATGTTCATGTCGAAAGGCATGGACGCCCATTCCGCCGGCCTGCAGGCCTACCACTCCCTGTGGGGCATGGTCATGCAGCAGGCCATGATGCTCTCGTTCATCCGCGCCTTCCAAATCCTCTCCGGGCTCTTTTTCATTTGCCTCCCGCTAATCCTCCTAATGCGCAAACCCAAGCACAACGAAAAAGGCGGCGGAGGCATGGCCCACTAAACCGGTTTGCTTCGGCCCTGTCTTCAGGCTTTGTATCAGGGCACGGCTTCAGCCGTGCCGAAAAGCCGCAAAAGAAAAAGGGGCTTCAGCCCCTGTAAATGCGTCGCTGCCAGCCCACACTACCGCCCGCATCCCCACTTCTTTCTCTTATCATCCAGAGGAGTGAAGCGACGCGGGATCTGCTGTTTCTTCTCAAGAGCGCGTCACAAGTGAAAGAGCACGACTTCACAGGCTGCTGAAAAACTCGTATCGAAGCGGCTTTGTATCAGGGCACGGCTTCAGCCGTGCCGAAAAGCCGCAAAAGAAAAAGGGGCTTCAGCCCCTGCAAATGCGTCGCGGCCAGCCCACACTACCGCCCGCATCCCCACTACTCTCTCTTGTCATCCAGAGGAGCGTAGCGACGTGGGATCTGCTGTTTCTTTAACGTGCGCCAAAAGTGAAAAGGCACGGCTTCAGCCGTCCCGCACGCGTAGCGAGAAGCGCTACTGCCTCCGCAGCCACCGCGACAACATCTCTTTATCGCTACCCGTAAGCCCGGTGAACATCACACCGGCCTTGCCCGTGTCGTCGCTCCACACCACATTACCGATCCCTGCCAGATGCTTGGATTCACCCGGCAAATTGAGTGCCCAACCGATCGCAGTTCCGCTCGCGACCTGGCAGGGAAGTTGGATCGCCATGCCACCTTCACTCAAGTTGGCAACCGAAGCCTCAGTAACTCTCCCGCCGCCCACATCAATGTTTGCGGGCAGATCTACTTTCAAGCGCCGATAACGGTCCTGCTCGCGCAGCATCAATGAATGCGCGACTCGCAGTCCTCGCGCGATACTTGAGTCACTCAACGGTTGTTCGAGGACGAGATTGGCACCGCGCTTAAAACTCAGTCGCGATTCTTCCGCGGACGAGACCGCGATCACGATCGAACTGCGCGTCGAGGGAAGTTCGCGAATCGTCGTGAGGAACCCATTCCCCATGGATTCGGCGGAGGTGTCTACCACGATTGCTGCATATTTCCTGCGCCGCAGGCGCGCCAGCGCGGCGCCAGCATCGGCACATGCAAAGCTGTCAATGCCCAGGTTGGCCAGGCCTTCTCGTACCAGTTGCGCCTCGGCAGTCGTTCCACAAACCAGGACATTCACGGGCATACCTTGATGCTAGTCGCCCCCACCGCCGCCATCCAGATGACCACGGTCTCTTGCACTTCAGTTCAATCGCGATACGACCTTCCGCGCGCATCGAGTGGCCGAAATCCTGCCTATTTCGGCGTCTCCGGGAACTTGAATCCCAAATACGTCCCCGAACTGATTCCCATCAGCCCCAGCAAAGTCCCGCTGAAGTCCGGCATCGCCAAATCGCCATAAACCGCGCGTACAAAGATGATCCCCAGAACCAGCGTCCACACCGCAATCTGAAATCGGTGAAAGCTCACGCCACAACCATCGCGAACAATGTCCCGAAAGAACCCCATCGACGACGGCGCCGACGACACCGGCGGCGCATATAACAACTTGTTCTGCGCCACTGCCAACAAGTCCTGCTTTATACTCAATTCCTTGGCCGCGTCCGTGCCCGCTGCCGGTGCTGCCGCCGCCAAATCCTTGATCCGCTGTTGCAGCGCGCCAATCTCCGTCATCAGCACCGCGCGCGTCGTCTTCGCATCATCGCTTTTCTGGTGGTCCACAATCACCGCGCTCAATCCAGTCCCCGCGCTGATCCCGATCAGTGTCAGCACTGACGTCGTCAAACTGTTCTTGTCCGTCGTCATCAACCAGATGTACAGATACGACGCCACTGTCAGATAGAACCAGAACGCCATCTGCACCCGGCCCAAACTGTAGGGAAGCCGTAACGGCAGCTTCGGGATATCGGAACTCGTATCGCGCAATACGTCGGACCGGATCGCGATCACCACCAGCAGCACCAGCAGCGCCACGATCAGCGCAAGCACTGAAATCGTCAGCAGCTTCGGATAGATCCGCAGCGTTACGAACGCATCAGACACGAACGGCTCATCCTGCTGCACCCCCACGCCTACCGCAATCTTCCCGCCCGACCGCCGCGCCTCCGAGAGCAGCGCCACCCACCGCTGCCTCTGATCGTCCTGCGCCGTCTGGATCTTCAATGGAAAGTTGATGTAGTTTTGCGCCGGCGCAACCAATGTTGGCTCCAGGTCTGGCAACATGTGACCCGCCAGAAACAGCCTAAGCTTATGTGGATCGTTCGCAGCGCACTTCGACCAGGTATCCAGCCCTTGCACCGGAACCGTTAACGTCCCGCCCAGCGCCACCTCTTTGTTCATCCGCACATAGTCTTTGGTGCCCGGCACCTCGCCGTTGTCGTACTCCGTGCTCGGAGGCGACGCGTTGCATGCCTCTTCCTGTGCCGCCGCCTGCTTCTGCGCGACGTCCGCCGGCAGCGCCTGTCCACTCGCCGCCCCCATTGCAGAAACTAAAATCCAACTAATCCACCACGCGGACACCCGCATCGAAAACTCCTCTTGCTCAGCACAGCTCGCTGAAACACGTACTGGCCCTGTATTTCCGTGTAGTGTGCTTATGACTGTGGAATAGTCGGGAACAATACATCAAGTTAGGTGCGACCGAATAGCACCTATCGCAAACTGTCCTTCTTCGCGTCGCGCGTGTACCAATATCCGTCTGGAAAACAAATAAAAAAGGGCGCATACTTTTGCGCCCTGCTTTACCGACATGCTTACCGTCTTCCTACGCTGCTCCCACCGTCTCCAATCGCAGCGCTACTCTCTTCGCCACATTCACCGAAATCTCTCGCCACTCCCGCAGCGATCGCGGCACTCGCGCAGCTGACGAGATCTCGCCGATCCACTCCTTCGCGCTGCGCTCCGCCTCTTCACGTCCAAACATTTTCTTCACCGCGGCATAGAAGCTCGTCAACTCCCGCTCCGCCATCCCATTCAATTCCAAACACGGATTCATGAATCCCACTTTCTACAGGCCGAAATATTCCGGCCTATCGATGTCTTGAATAAGTCCCGGCTGTTGTGCGCGCCAGCCCAATGCCGCTTCCGTCTTCGCACTCGATGCCGGGCCGTCAATGCCCGCGAACATGGCCATCCACCCAAAATGTTGTGCCGCTTCTTCAACCGATTTCGAGACCGCGGCAACCTTAAGCCGCCTTCCGATAACTTCGGCAATCTGGCGGAAGGGAACACCCGCATCCCCGATCGCGTGATACCTTGCTCCCACTGATGCCTTTTCCAGCGCCAGCCGGTACAACCGCGCCGCGTCCAGTCGATGCACCGCTGGCCAGCGGTTCGAACCATCTCCCACATACGCAGCCGCGCCCTTCTCTTTCGCGATCTTTCCAAGCATCGGCACGAAGCCGTGGTCGCCATCGCCGTGCACGCTGGGCGGCAACCGCACTACGGATGCATGCACCCCGCGCTCCGCAAGCGCCGTCGCCGCATCTTCCGACTTCCGCGGAAAGTTGGAAGTCGACCCCTCGTCCTCGGTCGCGAACTCGCCCTTCCGCTCCACCAGCAGCGTCCCCGACGTCACGATCAGCGGGCGCTTCGATCCCGCCAGCGCCTCACCCAACGCGATAATCGCAACGCGATCTTTCTCCGCCGCCGGTCCGTAATTCGCGAAATCATGGATGAACGCACAGTGGATCACTCCATCTGCTTGGGCGGCCCCGCTGCGCAAACTCTCCGCGTCCTCCAGCGACCCGCAATGCACCTCCGCGCCTGCCGCTTTCAGCGCCTCTGCATTCGCGTCCGACCGCGCCAACCCCAGCACTTTGTGTCCCGCATCAAGCAGTTCCCGCACTACTGCCGAGCCCACAAATCCCGTCGCGCCTGTAACAAAAACCTTCATGCCGAGTCCCTCTTTTAGGAAGACGCCCCAAGGCCGCAGATATTGTGAATATTGACGGCCAGGCCCCTCATCGAATAAAACGGAGGATATCTCCGATTTAGGAGATAAGATAACCGGAGACAGTCTCCGGTTGCAAGATATTTACCAGTAGCTGTCATCCTGAGCGGAGTCGCGAAACGACGGAGTCGAAAGACTATCTCCGCAGAAGTGTCATATGCCAACCAAGACTTCCAAGCCCGCGCCTCGCAAGCCCCGCACGGACGCGCTCCGCAATCGCGAGCGCCTCCTCGAAATCGCCAAAGAGGCCTTCACCCGCCATGGCGCCGACGCCAGTCTCGACGACATCGCCAAAGAAGCCGGCGTTGGACCGGGTACGCTCTACCGACACTTTCCTACCCGCGATGACCTGATCTGCGCGGTCTATCAGAGCGAGGTCGAGAAGCTCGCCGCCGCCGAGCGTCGCTTCAGCGAAACCAAGCCCCCGGTCGACGCCCTGCGCGCGTGGATGCTGCTCTTCGTGGATTACATCGCCGCCAAGCACATCATCGCTCCTGCGCTAAACTCGATGGTCGGCGGTCCCTCGAAGCTCTATGAATGTTCGCGCGGCCTCATCGAGGGCGCCATCAACTCTCTCGTGAAACGAGCTGTCGAGAGTGGCGACATCCGCAAAGACATCGTGCCCTTCGATCTCCTCCGCGCGCTCATCGGAGTCGCCAACGTCGCCACCACCCCCGATTGGCAACAAAGCGCCAAGCGCCTGGTAGACATCCTCATCACCGGCTCGCGCCCCGCACGCTAGATGAAGTAGCCCCAGAATGCCTCGCGGCCAGCCCACACTCCACTCTCCCTCGCACCACTCTCTCCTGTCATCCTGAGGAGCGAAGCGACGAAGGATCTGCTGTTCTGCCGAGCGTGAGCCCCACTACACCCATCCCCGCAGCACTCTCTCTTGTCATTCAGAGGAGCAAAGCGACGAAGAATCTGCTGTTCTGCCGAGCGTGAGCTCGATCACTCCCATCCCGGCATAACTCTCTATTGTCATTCAGAGGAGCAAAGCGACGAAGAATCTGCTGTTCTCTTTAAACGAGCCACACGACTCACGGCTTTCCCGGAATCGGTTCACTCACCGCGGCATACTCTGCCTTCGCCTCCCGAAAAGGCGCCAGGTCCGCATCGGCATCCTTCCAGAGCGCCAGAAAATCCTGGTACGCACGCCGCGCTTCTTCGGTCTTGCCACGCATTCGTTCGGCGCGTGCCAGCTGCAAATGCGCCAACGCGAGGTTCACGAAATTCCCCACTGCGGCCGGATGATCAATCATCTTCTGAAACTCCAGCGCGGCCTCGTCCGCTTTCTGCAGCTTCAAATACGCAAGCCCTCGAATGTAGGTCGCTTCAGTTCCACTCGGGAAGACGGAACCGATTTCCAGCGTAGAGACGGGTAGCGTGGCGATCACGTCCTCGTACTTGCCTTGGTTGTACGCGATGATGCCGCGAATCGTCGGAATGTTGGAGCTTTGGATGCTCGTATCGAGCGGATGCTCTTTCGCCAGGCGATCAGCTACTGCCGCGGCCGCCGCTGAATCTCCGGCGCGCGCTAACGCAATCGCCGCGATGGCCTCGACGTGCGGATCATCGGTGTCCGTCAACGCCTCCGTCGCCAGGCGAATCGCATCTTTCCGGTTTCCGATTTCGGCCTCACGCCACGCTGGCACCGCCAGGTATTCCGCCACCCGGTCTTTCGCGTTATCTTTCCCCGCCGCTCCGCGCGCCTGACGGTCCATCTCCCGCGCGTTCTTGTAGCGCCCGTGGTAGCTCTCGGTGTCTGCCGCCAATCGCACCACGCGGTCTTCGTAATTCGCGCGCCCTTTTACCGCATCCAGTTGCTCGCGCATCCCGCCTTCATCGTTCTCGAAGAACGCAATCAGGTAGCGGTTCTCGCGCATCGCCTCGTTGTCCAGGTTGCGTTTACGCGCCTCGTCATAGGCCAGTTTGGCCTCGTCCCATTTGCTCAAGTACAAATACGTTGCCATCAAATTTGAGTACGGATAAAACTTATCCGGAGCCAGACGCCGCGCCGCCTCGTGACTGCGTGCCGCCTCCTGGTGATTGCCCGATCGCAGGTACGCAAGGCCGAGAAAGGTGTAAAACACAGGGTCGTCCGGATACGATTGGATCGCCTGCTCGCACGTCGCAATCTGTTTGGAAAGCTCACCCGTCACATTGCGATAAAAAGCCGCTTCAATCTGGAAGCGTTCGCGCTCCGTCACTCGATTGCGCAGTTCGAACGCCTTGGTCATTGCCGCGCTCGCCAAATCCTGTTGTCGCGAGTTGTAGTACGCCGATCCCAGGCTGAAGTAAGCACTGGCAAAATTCGGGTCCAGTTCCACCGCACGCTGCAGGTAGGGAATTGCAGCCACGCTGCTGGTTTGCCTGGTTGCGAGCGCCCCCGCAGCCAATGCCTGCAGGGCCGGCAACGACGCTGTCGTCGCATCCGGCAGCGCCTTATCGAACTGTTGCAACGATGGCAACGACTCACCCATCTTCTTGCGAAGCTGTTCCGCGGCACTACCCAGCGCAGCGATCACTCCGTTGCTGTCCTTCGCCGCCGTCGTCGCAGTGGCGATCACTTTGCTGTCGCTGCAGCCAACGCCTTCCAGCATCACTGCGTAGCGTTCTCTGTCCTGGCGAATGGAGCCGGAGAGGAACGCTTTGCCACCATTCCGAATGCATATCTCGCGGGTCACGTCGCGCGAATACGCCGTGTCGGGTGGTTTCTCCATCCTCTTCAAGGTGTCCGTCATTTCGCGATCCGTTGCGATCTTGAAGAATGGCGATTGCGCCAGGCTCACGACTAATGCTGGTCGCAGCGTGCGATCGAAGGTCGCGTCGCCGGTAAGGTTCGCGAGGTCGCCGATTACGATCTTGTCCTGCGAGTGCAGCCCGCTGCTGCTCCGATAACGCAGGAAGAGCACCGCCACGATCAGAACGGCCGCAATCATCGCGACGACGAGCGTCAGCGTAAAACTACCGGATTTGTTCGCAACTCTGGCGTGCGGATCCGGCGCCACAACAGGCTCTGCTTCCGGATCCTGTTGCACCCGAACCAGGTCGTCGCGAAGCTCCGCCATGCTTTGGTAGCGCTTTTCGCGGTCTTTTTCGAGACACTTCCCAACGATTCGTTTCAGCCCGGCAGGAGTATTGGGGATCTCCTGCACCGGAATGACGGGCGTGTTCTGCACCACCGCGAGGAACACGGTGCCGGTGGTCTCGCCCTCGAACGGCGTTATACCGGCGAGCATCTCGAAAAAAACCGTGCCCAGCGAAAAAATATCCGAGCGTTGGTCCAGCGGCTTGCCGAGCGCCTGTTCCGGAGACATGTAGGCGACCGTTCCAAAAGCCCACCCGCGCGTCTTGGTCGCGTCATCGTCATCGCCGGTATTTGTGCCGAGCTGCTGGATGCCCATCTTCGCCAGGCCAAAGTCGAGAATCTTCACCCGGCCACGGTCGGTGATGAATATGTTCGCGGGCTTAATGTCACGGTGCAAAATGCCGTGTCGATGCGCGTCTGCCAGCCCCTCGGTAATTGAGATTGCGATCCGAAAGAACTCTTCGATCGCGAAAGGGCCGCGCTCTTTGATCCGTTCGCGGACGTTCGCCCCTTCCAGGTACTCCATCACAATGAAGGTGCGGCCTTCGTAATCGACAATGTCGTGGACGGTGCAGATGTTCGGGTCGTTCAGTGCCGAGGAAGCCTGCGCTTCCCGCCGGAACCGGGCGAGCACCTCAGGGTTGTTGGCAAACTCTTCGGGAAGAAATTTCAGCGCGACGAAACGTCCAAGCCGCGTGTCCTGCGCCTTGTAGACAACGCCCATCCCACCAGACCCAATCTCTTCCAGGACCTGGTAATGCGCTATGGAGAGCCCTTCCATGAATGGCTGAGGATCTACAGGAGTTTAATACGGCAGTGGATACTAGCGGCGCGACAAAACGATGCCCATTATCACCCAAGGAAAAACCACGAAGCGAATCGAAAGAAATCGCAAAATGATCCCTCTACTATTTCGTTGAAATGACGCGAAGGCTGCTTTGTAATAAAGAACGAAAGAACATTCGTCACGTTTATGGAAAATCTCGCGGACAAGATGGCGAGTGTGGTTCTGCCGGCCTTGGAAAGCTCACCCATTCCGAGTTGGGCGGGAGACTCGCTCGTGCAACGGAGTCATTTCAATCCCGCCTGGTTAAAACTCACTGGGCGCACCCTCGCGGAGTCCATCGGTGAAGGTTGGATCGCCTGTGTGCATCCTGATGATCTCTTACCCCTGCGAGCGGCGCGTACAAATGAAAGTGAGGGGCATGCCGCCGAGTATCGCCTGAGAGATGCCTCCGGAAACTATCGTTGGATGCGCGATATGGCTACCCCGGTGACGATTGGCGATCATCATGGGCTGCTTGGCTATTGCATCGATATTGAGGGGCAGAAGCAGGCGGAACATGCCCGTCGCGAACTCGCGGAGCGCCTCGTCACCGCTCAGGAAGCCGAGCGTGCCCGCATCGCCCGCGAACTCCACGACGACATCAGTCAGTCCCTCATGATCCTGACCTTCCAGATGGAGCGCGCTGGAAAGCCGGTCTCCAACGAGCCCGGCAAACGCCATCCCGATGCGCCAGCGTTGGCCGATGACCTTCGAGAAGTCGTGCGACGAATCTCGAAGATGGCGCATGAACTGCACTCTTCAAGTCTCGAGTACCTCGGATTGTCCCGTGCCATCCAGGGCGCTTGCCGCGAGTTTTCGAAGCAATGGAAGATACCTGTGGATTGTGAACTCGTCGATCTGCCCCAGAAGCTCGACAACATGACCTCCCTTTGCCTGCTCCGCATTACCCAGGAGGCGCTGCACAACATCGCCAAACACAGCCGCGCCACCAACGTTACGGTTCAGCTCTCTAGCACGGAAGATCAGCTTAAGTTGGTCATTCGCGACAACGGCATCGGTTTCGATGTCGAGCAGGCAAAGCTGGCAGGCGGCATCGGATTGCTGAGTATGCGCGAACGAACCAACCTCGTTCACGGTACTCTCGCGCTCGTCTCAGTCCCCGGCCAGGGAGCCACCGTTGAATGTTCCGTGCCGTTCAATCATGACCATTGACCGGTTGTGTTCTTCGGGTAGTGGATGACAGCAGCTCGTCGGTAAAGCTAAACTTCCCAAACCCGCCTTCGTGGCCAACCTGAAAAGATGCCGATTCGTTACGTGATCGATAAAGAACGCCGCCTTGTGCTCAGTACGATCACGGGCGTCCTTACGTATGCCGAGGCTCGCGCGCACCAGGACAAGCTCCTCGCGGATCCCGAGTTCGATCGTACCTACCATCAGCTCATCGAGTCGTTGCAAGCGGAACTGATCGAGTTGTCGGCGGAAGAAATACGCACCATCGCCACCCGCAGCGTGTTCTCACCCACTTCCAGGAGAGCACTGGTTGCGGTGAACCCGGCCTTCTTCGGGGTCGGCCGAATGATGCAGACCTATCACCAGCTCACGCACACCGGCACCCAGGTTGAGGTCTTCCGGACCGTAGCCGAAGCCTGCCGCTGGCTTGAAGTCTGAGCCGTCCAACTCTCTCACGGCCAGCCCAAACCTCTCCATCCCTCGCCCGACTCTCTCCTGTCATCCTTGAGGAGCGAAGCGACGAAGGATCTGCTGTTACCGCCTCGCGCCAGCCGAGCTGCACGATCCCCCGCCCAACTCTCCCTTGTCATTCAGAGGAGCGCAGCGACGAAGAATCTGCTTTTACCGCCCGTCGAAAGCCCATGTACTTGTCAGTAAACAAAACCCTTCACCCCGCATGTACCACCTTTGCGGCAAACAGCGCGACACGACCACTTTTCTGGTTTTACGATCGCTTTTCACGGCTTTCGAGGCGACGAAACCGCCGGCAAAACCGAGTCCTTGTAGAGCAGTCCGATTTCTAAGTCCGCAGTAAATAAGCACTTAGAAAATTTTGTTAACTAACTCATAAACTTCGGGTTTTACCTGCAGTTTTCCCTGTTTCTTCCCGCTAACCTGGAAAAGAAAAGGCGCGGATTGCCCGCGCCAGCGCCTTTTTGAACTTGTTTAGTAGAGGTGGAAACTGACTTCGATGCTGACCATCACCGCCACCGGCACGCCGTCTTTCTTCGCCGGTTCGAACTTCCACTCTTTGATTTTCTCAATGGCTTTCTCGTCAAGACCCATGCCCAGCGAGCGTTGCACCCGCGGGTCATGCGCTCTTCCGTCCGGTCCAACCACAACCGCGAGAACCACCACGCCTTGATATTTCGCCTTGCGCGCTTCTTCGGAGTAGTCCGGCTCCGGGTCATAAACCGCGACCGGTGCGCTCACGCCATTTCCCACGCGATAAACTCCGCCGCCGTAGCCACCACCCCACCCCGGTCCCACACCCGGTCCGCGTCCCGATCCGACGCCACCACCCGAACCGCTGCCAATGCCGCCACCAGCGCCGGTTCCGTTGGATGGGGCACCCATGATTTTCGCGAGCGGATCGCCGAGATCACCGGTCTTCAGCACCGGAATATTCGGCGGCGCCACGACGGATGGTTCCACGGCGAGCTTTGGGTTTTCATTGCGGACGACGACCGCAGGAGGCGTGATTTGAATGTCGGTCTTGATCTTGGGTACTGCGCCCTTGGGGGCCGCGAGTTTGTCGCGATCGCCGCCGCCGCCACCGCCGCCCATGGCCTTGTTGCCGACGGGCATCGGGAGATACTCGCCGATGTCGGTAGCCAGGGTCGAAACCTGCTTCTGAAGGACTTCTTTGTGGGTGAAGGTCCAGTGGCTCGCCCAGATGACGAGGAGGACCGTGAACATATTGATCGCGTACGAATAGTAGAAGGACTTGCGATCGACGGCGTAGCTGTTTTCCGCGTCCAGCATCGTCAGGCGGTAGCCCGAATCTGCTGGGGGAACCTCAGGATCAGGTAAAGTCGGTTTTTCCAGGGCGGACGTCGACATAGCCGTTGTTGTTAAAAGTATAGACCGTGATTGTTGGAAAAGGTTTCCAAATTTTCGTGTTAAGGGAATCCTTTTGAAGCGGAAGTCCCTGGCGAAATGCGTTTTGTCCCCACTTTGATGGCGGGCTAAGGGCCAATTGCCCGCAAAGCCCGCGGAACGACTGTCAGTTCTACCGGCGTCTCGCAGACATATTCTCCATCGGCATAGATCGGCATGGGCTTCTCGGTGGAAATCCTAAGGCGGTCGGTCTGGAGGTACTCGATGTATTTGAGCGAGAGATGCGTTCCCGAAAAGACGCGCCGGAAGAAGCGCAGGACGGTCAACGGGCCCACGCCGCGAACGAAGCAGACGTCAAGTTCTCCGTCGTCCATTTCGGCCTTCGCGGTGAGGCGCATGCCTCCACCGTAGCTAGAAGTGTTGCCGACAGCGCAGAGCAAGGCGGGTTCGTCGATTTTCGCGACCCAGCCATCGTCGGTGGGCGCCCACTTGGGCGCGGGGAGCGAGACCGTGATGCGCGCGGGCTTGTAGGAGAAGAGAGTGCGTGCGGCCGCCAGCGTGTAGCCACCGTGGCGCCGCAGCCATGACGTCATATTGTTAGCGCGGCGGTTGGCTTCACTATCGAAGCCGACGCCGGCGACACCGCAGAAATAGCTCGGCAACGCGGCAAGATGCTGGCGCTGCTCGATGAGGTGACGGAGCTGCGACTCCATGATCTTGGGGCCGAGGACTGCGAGATGGTTCGCGGGATCGAGTTGGCTGGCTTCGAGTTCGCGGGTCCAGGCGTCGTCGGACTGGAGGGGCTCGTCGGGAAGCTCGGATTTCAAGTGGGTGATGGTGCCGGCATCAATTTCGCGAACGTTGGTGCCCGCGCTGACGAACTTCTTCCAGGCATTGAGGGCGTCGTGGACGCTGTGAATGCCGAGGGAGCGCGCGATGTCGTTGCCGCCGCCAAGCGGTACGTGCAGAAACGGCGTGCGGCTTTCGACCAGAGGGGCGAGGTGACGATGGAGGGTGCCGTCGCCGCCAAGGACGATGGCTGCGCCCGGACGGTCGGTGGGATCCATATCGTTGCCGGTAAAGATGTTGACGCCCGGCAAGTCGAATTTCTTAACGAGGGCCTCGTCGGCACGCGGACCGAGGAGGGCAATGACACGCAAAGGATTGCTCCGAAGTGAAGTGCTCCGAGAGTAACGGAAGAGTTCGCCCCCACCAAAATATTTCTTCGTCCGCGAATCCTTTGGGTTGCGCGGGCGCTCTCCCTCAATAGGAGAAGAAATGTTCAAGCTGATCGAAACGTCAGAACTATCGGGAGGTGAGCAGATTGTGGATGTTCGTACGCCATCCGAGTTCGCGACAGGGCACATTGCGCAGGCGGTGAATGTGCCGCTGGACCAGATCGAGTCACGCATTCAGGACGTTGATCCAGGGCCGATCGTTTTGGTGTGCAAAGGCGGCACCCGCGCAAAGATCGCGGCGAACTTGATCGCGCCTTGCCGCAGCGATGTAGCGGTGCTGGCCGGCGGCATGGATGCGTGGTATCGCGCGGGAAATTCGGTGGTGGTAAACGCGAAGACGCGGTGGTCATTGGAACGCCAGGTGCGGTTTGGGGCAGGGGTTCTTGTGCTCGCGGGAGTGGTGGCGTCGTTGACCGTGCATCCCCGGTTTGTGTTTCTGAGCGCCTTCGTTGGGGCGGGGCTGACGTTTGCGGGATTGACGGACTTCTGCGCGATGGGTGAACTACTGGCAAGGATGCCGTGGAACCGCGGCTCCAAGCTGAGTGCAATTCGGAACGGGAACGGTACGGTTTGCACAGTGAAGGATTGAGTTGGCGTCAGGCCAATGAAAAGATCGAAGGATGGATTTTGAGGAGCTCGCGAACGAGCACAAAGACGCCGTCTATCGGCAGATGATCCGGGTATGCGGTAATCGCGAAGACGCGGAAGACGTGCTGATCGAGGCTTTGCTCAAGGCATATCGCAACCTTGAGAAGTTGCGGGATGCGGAGGCATTCCGCGGATGGCTGGCGATTATTGCGCGAAGGATTTGCTGGCAGGTGAAGGAGCAACACGCGCTCGCACCGCTGCTGCAGCTCTCGGCGCTCGAGGATGAAGGCAGGCAGATTGCGTCGCCGGAAGAGCCAGCGGATGCGAAGTTGGCGATGCGGCAGATGAAGAGTGTAATGGCAGCGGCGTTGGCGGCGCTGCCGCCAGTGGACCGCGAAGTTTACGAGTTGCGCGATATCCAGGAGTTGCCGGGCGAGGAAGTGGCACAGCGGTTGAAGATTTCGTTATCGGCGATGAAGTCGCGGCTGCATCGGGCGCGACGTGGGTTGCGCGAGCAGATCGATGCGGCGTTAACAGGGAAGTAGAGAAAGGAAACGGCCATGGAAGTCACAGTCAATCATCTGGGAAGCGTGCAGTTCGAAATCAAGGCGCGGCAGCACACCATCGTATGCGACCAACCAGCAGAGAATGGCGGGTTCGATGAAGGGATGACGCCGCCGGAACTGATGCTGGCATCGCTGGCATCCTGCGCCGGATTTTACGCAGCGCAATATTTAAAGAAGTTCAAGCTGGCGACCGAGGGAACGAAAGTCCGGGTGACGGCCGAGAAGTTGAAGGAACCGCCGCGGTTGGGAATATTCACGATCGAAGTGGATGCGCCAGTGGAACTCAGTGAGGAGCATCGGGCGGGCGTGGAGCGGGCAGTGCATCATTGCCTGATTCACAACACGCTGTTGCATCCGCCGAAGATTGAGTTGGTGGTGAAGAGTTTGTCGGCAGTGTAGGGTCAGGCAATCACATTCCTACTTCTCGAAAATCGCGAGAAGTGGGGCCACCGAGCTTATCGCAAAGTAATCCCGGTGAGGGAAAATAGGTAGTGGCAAGCGCTGTTATCGCCAACAATCTGCTGCTAGGATGCGAAGCCGATGCAACTGACTGGCATTGTGTTATTTGCTGTCGCGGCAATTTTTTACCTTCGGCCGTGGAAATACATCCACCGGCTCGTCACGGAAGTTAACCAACAGAACCCCCAACGACGATACTCGACGCTGAATTGGCTGGGGTTGTGGGGAGGGCAGCGCTATGAACCGTGGCGACTGCATTCGCGGTTCTATCCATCCAGTTCAGTTCGAAAGCAGATTAGTTGGAATATCGCGATGACGCTTACTCTTTGGTTCGTGCTAATCATGGTCGAAGTGCGCTGGTTCCTCGCGGCACATCCCTGATGGCGTCCATTGCTGGCGGTAAATCCCCATATCGCAAGTAAACCCGATGTGGCACGATTTACTAGTGGTAAGGGCTGTTACCAGCAGCAAATAATGACAAGGAAAGACTACATGCCTAAGTATTCGTTATTACTTGCCTCAGCGGTTCTATTCGTCGCAACTCAAATGTTCGCGCAAGTTGAAAGAATGGAGATGATCGGCGCTTTTCGCATTACTTGTCCACCTGAAGAAATATTTCAACTCAAACTTGTGGGAGGTGGAGAAGGTACGCTTATCGTTAACGTCTTGGGAGGACTTCCAAGGTCAAAGAGCAATGATGCCTCAGCTCTTCCGATGACCGCACGCTTCTGCCCGGACGAAGGCGAATGCAAGGAGTCACAAGGGACGATTATTTTCGATACTGTCAGCATAGAGGAAGTTACAGGCGCATTCACAGTCAAAATACCTCGTGCGGGCATGTGGAACGTGCACTTTCGAGCGAAATACATGGAAAAACAAGTACCAAAGTGCCTGTAGCCCCAATCACTGGACGGCCTGTCTTATTAACTGTGGAGTCGCTCTCCTTGCGCAGTTTACTGTGTTCGCAAGTAGCACCGACAAAATCTGGAGCGCCTTCTGGCCAATAGCGGGATGAACTTTCACAGGCGGACGTTTTTACGGACATGCATGGCATCGCCTGCCGAACTGGGTGGTTCGATTTACTGCTGGTAAATCCCCTTACCACAAGTAATCGGGCGGTGCCAAAATAGGTAGTGGTAAGGGCTGTTCCCAACAGTTATCTTGCAAAGCGGCCCTTAGCGGCCTTTCAATAGGTCTGTGCCTGACTCAAGAGACCACTTTCGGTTGATCTTGTCGAGTCCAGAATCCGACTTGAGACGGACATCTTCAGCGACCTTCAGACGGAAAGAAACGACAAATTGAATGACATTGCAAATCAGGCACGTTGCGAAAGCCTATGGACGAAACGTTGCGGTATCTGACGTGTCTTTTTCGATATCCCAAGGTGAAATCGTCGGATTGGTCGGCCCCAACGGAGCAGATAAGTCAACGACCATGCGCGTTATCCTCGGCCTGATCACCGCAAACGGCGGCGAAATACTGGCCGATGAAATATCTCTCAACAAAAGTCGCGTTGAGTTTCTTCGGAGGGTCAGTGGCACTGTGGACGCCGCGCCAAGATACCCGATGTTGAACGCACGCCGTCACCTGGAATATGTGGCGCGTGTCGCTGGAGTCGATGTGGAGGAGAGCGTTCGTTCTGCTCTTTCCGGCGCCGGTCTAGCTGATGACTCAAAGCGCAGCTCACAATTTTCGACCAGAATGAAGCAGAGGCTCAGCATAGCGATGTCACTGATCGGCTCCCCTCAGTATCTCGTTCTGGATGAACCGACAAATGGACTTGATCCAATTGGAGTAATAGAGTTTCGTGCGTTGCTTCGACGGCTGGCGAATGAGCGAGGAATTGGCATTCTCCTCTCAAGCCACCTGCTCCACGAAATTGAACGCGTATGCGATCGAGTTGTATCGATTCAGTCTGGCAAGATCATTGCCGAGACGAGTCTTCGAGACACACCAATCAAACCGGTATTGCGCGTGAAAACCTCGAATCAATCCGCGCTCCTGACGCTACTGGGAACACTCGACTATGTAGCGAGTCATCAGAGCTCCGAGACTGATGTCCGAGTGTGCCTAGAGGGGCCAAGGGAAGCGGACTTGGCCAAATCTATTGTGCTCGCTGGACTCGGATTGCTTGAAATGCGACACGACGAAGGCGGATTAGAACAGCAATATATCGAGCAGTTTTCGAGGGAAGGCGTCTGCAATGCGTAGCCGCAGCACAATGCGGCGCTCAATCCAGGCGGAATTTGTGAAAATTTGGCACTTTCGATTTACGAGTTATGGCGCGATTGCCGTGATTACTTTCACAAGTCTGATAGCGTACGACCTTCTTAAAGGTGAAGATCTAAGATCACATGTGGCTCTGGAGGATTGGAGCGCATTTCTTCCTTTCCTGTTCTTCGCATCGTGGGAAAAGATGTTCGCAATTCAGATGTTACTGATGGTTATGGCAACGTATTGCGTAGCGGTCGATAGCCAATACGGGATGATTAAGATCGGCTGCAGTTTTCCGTGCTCGCGGACATCCTACGCCAATTCCAAGTTGATTGCGGTCGGCCTCCATGGTCTGCTGATTGTCGTCATCTATATATCAACACTCGTGTGCTGGTCTGGTTTTGCCGGTAGTTGGCAGCACATCGGCTGGGCATCGGCGGGCGCGGTCTGGTCGTTTTCTTTACGATTGCTCTTCTTTTCAGCTTGCTTTATCTGGCTCGTACCTTCCCTTGCATTGCTGAGGCGCACACTGCTAGAGGCATTCGTCACCGTGATGCTCTCGCTAATAGTATTTCTTTTTCTGAATTTCATGCCGATGAGAGCGGGGCTGGCTCCTTATCTCTCGTTCAGATATCTTTACTATCCGATTGCACCGTTAATCACAAAAGCCTTCCCCGTCGATAAACTTCCGAACCTCCGGGAGCCGTTATGGAGATTCGGCCTAGCCAATGTGCTACCTCCTGCCCTGTTGTACTTGTGGGCGGTGGTACGCCTGAACAATCGCGATATTACTGAATGACCAAGCATTATTGACGTGAGCTGCGCGATAGCTATCGGTAAATCGCCTTCTCGCAAGTAATCGGACGGTGCCAAAATAGGTAGTGGTAGTTTTTGCTTAATCGAATAGCCCACAATACTCAACCAGAATCTATTCCATCTCGCCGGCGGCCGGGCCCACGGCTGTAGCCTGTTTGGCCTTGGGGTCAATGCCGATCAGCGCCACTCCACCTACTGCTTCGCGGCTCATGGTAATCACGTGCCCGCGAGCCCTCAGATCGGCCTGCACTTCTTCAGGCAGAGCGTTCGGGAGAGACAGGCTGCCCAACTCGGCGCGCTCCTGGCTGAAGGAACTGATGAAATGCGTGGTGGAGAAGCGAGGCGCGCTAAACGCCTCCTCGGGCTTCATGCCGAATTCCACGTAGTCAAGGATGACCTGGATGGCCGCCTGATCCTGCTGATCGCCGCCCGCTACGGAGATCGCCATCACCGGGTGGTTGTCACGGAAAAGCAGCGTGGGGCTCAGCGTGATTCGTGGCCGTTTGCCAGCTTGGATGACGTTGGGAGTTCCGGCAAATGTGTTCAGGCTGCTGAGCCGGCTTCCATGAATGATACCTGTGCGTCCGGCCACGCCCGCTGTGCTCGACAGCCCGCTCGGAGTCGCCGCGATGACGTTGCCAAATTTGTCTGTTACACACATCACCGTGGTTCCTCCATGCCATGGACCGGTGATCGTGGGCGGCCTGGTCGCTTTCATATTGTAAGGATCGCCGGGCCGGAGCTCGAGAGATGCCCGCTTCGGATCGATCAGCTCGCGTCGCATATTGGTGTACTGATCTGAGAGCAACAATTGCATCGGCACTTTCGCGTAGTTCGGATCGCCGTAATACTCATCGCGGTCGGCCAGCGCCAGCTTCTCCGCTTCAATCACCGTGTGGATGTAATCCGCCGAATTGAAGCCCATCTTCTTCAGGTCGAAACCTTCCAACAGCCGCAGTGTCTGGGAGAGATATGGACCCTGCGTCAGAGGACCAGCCTTATATACCTCGTAGCCGCGATATGTGGTTTTGAGCGGATCCACGACCGGAGTCTTGTGCGCGGCCAAATCCTGCTTGCGCAGGAATCCGCCCTTTTCGATATACCAGGCTTCCAGGGCGTCAGCGATATCGCCGCGATAGAAGCGATCCGAGACTGCCTGCAATTTCTGCTGCCGCGTACCTTTCGCGGCCTTTTCCGAGTCCACCAATTTGCGATAAGTCACGGCCAGGTCAGCCTGCCAGTGCACGCCCGTTTCGATCCGCTCGCCGCTGCCGGTATCGATATACCAAGTAGGACCGCCGGCATCCAGAATGGCCAGCGTCGGCTGTACGACCTCCTCGAAGCTTTTTGTTCCGTAGAGCTTCAGCAGGGTGACGATCGCATCGATGGTGCCAGGTACAGCGGCGGCTTTGACATCACCGTCCGGGATTCCATGCTTCATGTACCATGCGATCGCTTTGGGATCGCGTGGGGCCTCGCCTTGTCCCTCCAGCAGCTTCACGCTTTTTTGATCCGCGCTATAAACCAGGATGGGGATTTCTCCTCCCACGCAGAACGCACCTACTGAGGTGACAGACAGCGCCAGCAGAGTAGCGGCACCAGCGTCGGCGGCGTTTCCGCCTTGCTGCAGAATCTTGATGCCGGCGGCTGTGGCGGCAGGCTTGCCGGAAACAACCACGCCGTGGCTGCCGGCAGCGATACTCGCATGGCGCGAGAGGAACGGCGCTTTCGTGGCCTGGGGCCACACGCAGGGAACGAGTGAAAGGAGAAGAACCGCTAGTATCAAACTCTTGTTGCGCATAAGGCGACAACTCCCATCTTTTCTTTTAAGCTTCGTTCTCTTACGATTTCAACACGGCCAGATCGCCCACTTCTCGCGATTTTCGAGAAGTGGCGAAATAGGTAATGGTAAGAGCTGTTATCGCCAACGATCTTTGCCAGTCCAGATTTATTGATTCTAATCACTATGCAAAGACAGTTTGTCTGTTCTGCCTTTCTTCTCGCTCTTTTATGCCTCGGTTCTGTGTGGGGGCAAGACACCGCGCCGACCGGCGATTTCCTCGTGAAACTCGAACGTACAGGGTGCGTGGGAGCTTGCCCCGGATACGTCGTTACGATCGACGGTGTCGGACGCGTTCGTTACGAAGGGAAATACTACGTGGTCGCGGAGGGCGAGCGTGAGAAAACGGTTTCGGCGCAGGTTGTCAAAAAGCTGATGATGAGGCTTAAAGCAGAAAACTTCTTCGATTGGCCCGAAGAGCGCAACGTTTGCGTGGACTATCCAGAAGTGCGCATCTCGGTAACGATAGGAGCGCGACTGCATGAGGTCTTGGAAGGCTGCAACCGCCCCGGACGGGTGCTTTCTTTGGCGAAGGAGATTGACACTATCACTGGAACACGAGAGTGGGTTCAGAAGAGCAATTCCAAATAGCTGGCGATAATGTATGGTCCGCCGCCGGACTGCAAGAGGTAGAGTGATGGACGGAATGACAGTCTGCGCAAATGTATCCGGCCTCAATGTGGAGATTCGATTCTCCGGGCCTCGATGATGATCCGCGCGCGCCGGTCCTGATAAATCGCTCGGTCAGTGAGACCGTTATCAACAACAGGTTTTCCGGCGCGCCGTTTGACTGTTTTCTCGTCCTTCTTCTTCCTCCGCAGACCCTGGTAGAACTGGTTGATCACCAGCCGCCGCAGCGGCGGTGGGAAAGTGGAAAGCGGTGTTTGCTTTCCAAGCGCAGCGTCTTTTCCACGGCCGAACTACGCTGCGGCCGCCAAGGGCTGATGGCGGTAAGGCTCACCCTTCGCGAGTACCGCCCAGGCGATACGCGCCAGCTTGTTGGCGATCGCGACGATCACCTTGTTGCGCGGTGCACGCTCGGCCAGCTTGTGGATCCACTGCCCCAACCCTGCGGTGTCGTACTTCACCCGGATCAGGACAGCACGCGCGCCATGGATCAGCAGCTGTCGTAGATAACGGTTGCCGCGTTTGCTCATGCCGTAGAGCGCCGTCTTGCCACCCGTGGAGTACTGTCGGGGAACAACACCGAGCCACGCCGCGAAGTCGCGACCCTTGCGGAACGACGACCCGTTGCCGATAGCGGCCACGGTTGCTGTCGAAACCAGCGGCCCGAAGCCTGGGATCTGGCGCAGACGCTGGCAGAGTGGATCGCTGGTGCTGATCCGCTCGATGGCGTCGCTGATAGCGATGATCCTAGCTTCCAACTCCTTCCACTCCTCCGCAAGTTCAGAGAGCAGCCAGCGCAGCCTCGGCGTCAGGTTCTGGGTCGCGTCTTCCAGTACACCCGGAAGTTGCTTGCGCAGGTGAATCGGCTTCGCGGGAAAGATGATGCCGCGCTCCAGCAGGAACCCGCGGATCTCGTTGATCAGTGCCGTGCGCCGCTGCACCAGGCGAGTGCGCACGCGGTGCATAGCCTGCAGATCGAGTTGCTCGTCGGTCTTGACTGGCACGAAGCGCATGTTCTCCTTCTGCACCGCGTCGGCGATCGTCTCGGCATCGAGAAAGTCACTCTTGTTCGACTTACGGTAAGGCTTCACGAACTGGGCTGCCATGAGGCGCACGTCGTGTCCCTGCGCACATAGGGCTGTCGCGAGAAAATGGGCGCCGGCACAGGCTTCGGTGCCGATCAAAGTGGGCTCGAGGTTGGCCGTGTAAGCCAACAGCTGTTGACGCGAGAACTTCCGCCGCACCAGCACGCGGTTGCGCTCTCCCATCGCCACCAGGTGAAACACGGTTTTACCGAGATCGATACCGACCGCTACGATACGCATGAGATGATCCTCCTGTTGGAATCTGCCGAGCCGAAAGATCGTACTCGGCGGCGGACCATCTCATTAATCGCCATATCGCAAGTAATGCCGGTGTGGCACGATGCCTTGTGGTGAGGGCCGTTAGCAGAGGTTATGCTTCCAGTCGCGGTTGTCCTGAATGGCCTTCAACTCAAGAGCGATCAGAATCTTGTTGCCCGGTACTCACTTGCTCCTGTGCATCGTGACGGGTTTGTCATCGGCCGCCAGGCCCGGAGGCACTTGGTACCGACTGGTTTCCCTTGACCCTTTGTGCTCAATTGCAATCTCGCGATTTGAGAGCGACCTTGCGCTGTTCCTCGTGTTCGCGATCTTTGGCACCTTAGGATGGTGGCTCATCAATGAAATCGGGTGGTCGAGCAGTCGAAACACGATCAGCCGCGTGTCGTCCGCTTTTGGAGCACTGCTTGCCGCTCTGTTTGGATGGACTGCGACCTACACCGGTGGAATCGTCCGCCAAGATTTCCATGACGCTGCTCTTACAGTTTCGGGGGTAGTGCAATACGCACTGATCATCGTATTGTGGGCTGGCGCGTGGACGACTGTCGCGTCAGCGGTGCTGCGAGTGTTTCGGAAACCGCGAGCCGAACTAGCATGAACCCAGACGATTTGGTCGAGACGTTTGTCAGCAAACTCGTGGACCATGGCGTTCCGGTCCAAGCACAGGACAATCTCGAACTGTTCGCACGGCTAGAACAGCAGCTGTCGAAAAGGATGCCGCAGTCCTTTGAGCACTTCCTTTCGCATTATTCTTTTCCCGCCTTTGACGTTGGCGGAATCACGCTCTTTGCGTGGGGGCCTGCGGTTGAGGCGAGCGAGTTCTTCGGAGCTACGTCAAGGGCGAACGGAAGCTTGAGTGAGTTACTCGTTCCGGCTGGACTGTTCCAAGTCGGACGGCCTGACACGGGGAGCTTCGATGCGATCTGCTTCGACTTGAATGACAAGGCTCCGAACCGCGAGCACCGCCTGGTGTGTGCCGATCACGAACAGATTCTCTGCAACAATCGGGTCAGAATCACGAGAGAGGTTTGGCCGTCTTTCCGCAAACTGGCGGAGAACACGGTCGAGAGCGATGGCTCCTCGATTTATTACGAGTGCTTAGAGGAATGATGTTGGGAAATCGAGTTGAGATCGGCGGGCAGTGCACGCTTGATTGGCAAGAAATCGCAATACGGCAACCAGTCCCGAGGCAACACGATTGTCGATAGGCGCGGTGACAGCCTCCGATTTTCACACGCGAGAAGTGGGGCACCCGGCGTGCATTCTGATCGCTGTTGGTAATGTATGGTCCGCCGCCGGACTGCAAGAGGTAGAGTGATGGACGGAATGACAGTCTGCGCAAATGTATCCGGCCTCAATGTGGAGATTCGATTCTCCGGGCCTCGATGATGATCCGCGCGCGCCGGTCCTGATAAATCGCTCGGTCAGTGAGACCGTTATCAACAACAGGTTTTCCGGCGCGCCGTTTGACTGTTTTCTCGTCCTTCTTCTCCCTCCGCAGACCCTGGTAGAACTGGTTGATCACCAGCCGCCGCAGCGGCGGTGGGAAAGTGGAAAGCGTTTTTTGCTTTCCAAGCGCAGCGTCTTTTCCACGGCCGAACTACACTGCGGCCGCCAAGGGCTGATGGCGGTAAGGCTCACCCTTCGCGAGTACCGCCCAGGCGATACGCGCCAGCTTGTTGGCGATCGCGACGATCACCTTGTTGCGCGGTGCACGCTCGGCCAGCTTGTGGATCCACTGCCCCAACCCTGCGGTGTCGTACTTCACCCGGATCAGGACAGCACGCGCGCCATGGATCAGCAGCTGTCGTAGATAACGGTTGCCGCGTTTGCTCATGCCGTAGAGCGCCGTCTTGCCGCCCGTGGAGTACTGTCGGGGAACAACACCGAGCCATGCCGCGAAGTCGCGACCCCTGCGGAATGACGATCCGTTGCCGATAGCAGCTACGGTTGCTGTTGAGACCAGCGGCCCGAAGCCGGGGATCTTGCGCAGGCGCTGGCAGAGCGGATCGCTGGTGCTGATCCGCTCGATGGCGTCGCTGATAGCGATGATCCTAGCTTCCAACTCCTTCCACTCCTCCGCAAGTTCAGAGAGCAGCCAGCGCAGCCTCGGCGTCAGGTTCTGGGTCGCGTCTTCCAGTACACCCGGAAGTTGCTTGCGCAGGTGAATCGGCTTCGCGGGAAAGATGATGCCGCGCTCCAGCAGGAACCCGCGGATCTCGTTGATCAGTGCCGTGCGCCGCTGCACCAGGCGAGTGCGCACGCGGTGCATAGCCTGCAGATCGAGTTGCTCGTCGGTCTTGACTGGCACGAAGCGCATGTTCTCCTTCTGCACCGCGTCGGCGATCGTCTCGGCATCGAGAAAGTCACTCTTGTTCGACTTACGGTAAGGCTTCACGAACTGGGCTGCCATGAGGCGCACGTCGTGTCCCTGCGCACATAGGGCTGTCGCGAGAAAATGGGCGCCGGCACAGGCTTCGGTGCCGATCAAAGTGGGCTCGAGGTTGGCCGTGTAAGCCAACAGCTGTTGACGCGAGAACTTCCGCCGCACCAGCACGCGGTTGCGCTCTCCCATCGCCACCAGGTGAAACACGGTTTTACCGAGATCGATACCGACCGCTACGATACGCATGAGATGATCCTCCTGTTGGAATCTGCCGAGCCGAAAGATCGTACTCGGCGGCGGACCATCTCATTAATCGCCTGATCACAAGTAATCCGAAAATGTCTTGAGTGGCATCGCTTTGCCATGACCCGGCATCCCGATGATTGCGGGACTTCCGGCTATTCCATTCCAATATGCCCTGACCGTGGAAGGAGAATATGTCATGAAGTTGAGATCGAGACAGGGTGGTGAGCGATGAAGGCGATTGTGGTGACGGACCAGGCTGCGGGAACTGCCGGGATGAAACTGGAGGAGCGGCCCGCGCCGCAGGCGGCGATAAACGATGTAGTTGTTCAGGTTCACGCGTCGGGATTCACTGGGGATGAGCTGACTTGGCCCTCGACCTGGACTGATCGCGCCGGCCGTGACCGGAGTCCTTCCATCCCCGGACACGAATTGGCCGGAGTGGTCACCGCTCTCGGCTATGGCACGACAGGGTTGTCGATTGGACAGCGGGTGTTCGGCCTCACCGACTGGTATCGCGACGGCACGCTGGCGGAACAGGTGGCCGTGGAGGCACACAACCTTGCACCGCTGCCGGGCGACGTCGACTTCAACGTGGGCGCGGCCCTTGTGATGTCTGGTCTGACCGCGTGGCAGGGGCTGTTCGAGCACGGCCGCCTTCGTGCGGGACAAAGCGTCCTCGTGCACGGTGCGGCGGGCGTAGTCGGTTCGATGGCGAGCCAGCTCGCACGTGAGGCCGGTGCGTACGTCATCGGCACTGGACGCGCTGCCCGCCGTCAGACGGCTCTCGACTTCGGCGCACAGGAGTTCGTCGACCTCGATAACGACGCCCTGGAAGATGTTGGCGCGGTCGATCTGGTTTTCGATGTCCTCGGCGGCGACATCGCAAAGCGGTCTGCGGGTCTGATTCGCGCCGGAGGAACGCTGGTGACGATTGCCGGCCCGACCGAGGCGCGGCCCTCTAGCGGCCTGACGATCGACTTCGTCGTCGTATCCGATCGCGCCCAATTGAGTGAGCTCGTCCAGCGGGTCCGGGATGGCCGGCTGCGGACAATCATCGGCAAAGTGGCCGGCCTCGAGGATGCGGTCGCCACCTTGAACCCGACCGAACGGAGCAAGGGGAAGACGATTATCCGCGTTCGTCCATGAATGAAATATCTTTCATCCTGGTGGGACAACGTATCGCTTAGTTCTCTTCGGGAGCGGGCATGAAGAAAATCTCCCGCACTTCGCCTTGGCCGCGAGTGGCGGCGACGGCTTTGCGCGCCCATGACATGGCATCGTCCATGTCAGCGCATTCCAAAATCCAAAAACCGCCGATGTGTTCCTTGGTCTCAAGGTATGGACCGTCGGTGATGAGGACTTCGCCATCGGTCTGTGAGCGCAGAGACTTCGCTTGACCGAGTCCGCAAGCGAATTTTCTGACGCCGGCAGCGATCATGTCTTTGTTGAGCTCGTGGATTCTGAGGCCCGCCGCTTCGTCCATTTGGGACGGGTCGAAGTCGTCGGGAAGGTAACCAGCAACCAAAAATTGCGGCATTGTCGTCTCCTGGAATTTGTCTTTAGGGGGCCTCGTTGTGCTGCCTTCACTCTATGGTCGAACCAGCAGAGCGGAATTCGACAGAGGGTGCAAAAAAATTCGAGGAAATCAGAGACGGTGCAGATCTCTAACGAGCGGAAGGTTACTTCGCAGGAGTCAACACGTGTAGATCTAGCGACGTGGTACTCCCGGATGCAAGGCTGCGCGTCTCGGAGGATTGCAGCCAGGGGCGCATTGCGTCGGGATCGTGAAGGTCGAGGTTCAGTTCCACGTCGGAAGCGAAGAAGTGGTATTGGATAGGCGCGAGCCCCTCAAGCTTGTACTGCCCATGCTCGTCGCTGGGGACGCCCTGAAAAGCGCGAGCATCGTTCTCGCTGGGAACGGCATACACGAACGCGCGTGCCGGCTTGCCGTTGCGCAGAGTTGTGCCGGTGACGATTTCGCCTTCGGCGAGCACGATGCGAATGGGCGAGGGTATGTCGCCCGGATTCACGGCGAGACGCTCGCGCAACAAATTTGTCGCGCCCGATGAGATGGTTTGGGCGTAGACGTTGCCTGTGGTCGAAACGATCAGCTCGTAATTGCCGGAGGGAACCTCGACCGACTCATGTCGTACTCCGTCGGACGTGCTGCCGTTCATGCTGGATTGAAGCACTACGTCAAACTCACCTTGCGGGTTGAAGCGGAGGAAGTTCGCGTACCAGAAGCCACAAGCTGTCTCGCCGAACAGGCAAACGCTGTTCTCGTTGGGCGGAGCAGTACTCGAGACTTCGATGGGGATGGTGAGGCGGTCGTCGGAGTGTGCGGGGAGCGCCACGCCGGAAAGATCACCGTCCTGGACCTTGATCGAGACTTCGCCTTTGAGGTTGCCGTCGCCGACTATCCGGAAGCTTCCGTTTGGCGCCCATGCCTCAAACTCGCAACACTGCGCCAGAAGTTTCACCGGATAAGATTGCGAGCCGAGGCGATCGACGACGTTCACGGTCGTCCAAGACTTGCCGGTGATCGCGCCCGTGATGTGGTGCAACACTTCGCGCTTGAGCTTAAAGTCGAGCCGCTTCTGCTCGCCTTCCTTCAGATCGAAATAGGGACAACTCTCGTCGTCGGTAAGCGCAGGCTGGCGCACCGGCACATAGCTGCGGGTTACGCCATCGGCATCAGGGGCAGGAGCTTTTCCGAATTCCACCTCGGGCTCGATAACGACCGCATAACGACCGGGCAGCAGCGGGCCGAGACGATACGACCCGTCGGGTTTCACGTTGGACGAACTGCAGCCCTCGTGTTGCGGCCAGCCGCCCCACGGGCGGAGACAACGCAGAGTTACCATCGCCGGAGAGAGCGGAGCGCCGTCTGCGCCGCGCACGACACCGGTGATGTAAGCGGGTGGCGCAAGGCGCAGGGTAATCACTCCGGTGTGCGGGCCAATCGTGTAGCGATTCAGCGGGTCGTCGGCGCGGCGGCCAACATTCCACTCCGGGAAAGCCTCGCCGAAGGTGGCCGTGATGTAGGCATCCATTCCGCGGACGTGGGTGAACGTGAACCTGCCTTCATCGTCGGTTGTGGTGGCGCGGGCGCGCTCGTCGGATATGCATTCGCTACTGAGCTTGACGGTAGCTCCTTCGATCGGCGATCCGGTGACGTTATTCAGGACGACGCCGGTCACTTCAAAACGCGGCGTGTCGGGCAGCGCTTCGCCGAGTCTGCATGGGCCGCTGTAAACGAGATCTCTCGGCGTATTGGCTTGTTCCTGGGCGTGAATGGGGAGATGCAGTGCGAGGAGGAGCAGCCCGCAGTCGGCGAGGAGGGAGAGTCGCGAGATTGGCGCGATTTGCACGCGAGTCCTTTCGCGTACTGCGACGATGAGTTTAGACCGGAAGTTCCGTGGAAGCGTGAGCAGAAATGTGCAGTCTGGCGCTATTTCTTCACTGGCTTGAAATCGAAGTACGCCAGATTCATACTTCCGTTCGTCAGGACGTGCACGGTGAGAATGTTCTTTCCTTTACTCAAGGTGACCTTGAACAGATCTCCAGCAACATTCCAGTGATGCCACTGACGCCAGGGTAGCGGGTCAGCGGGATCGTTGGTTGTCGTGATATCGAGCGGGCCGGTCGCGTCTTTTCCGTTCACGTCGATCGAAATCGTTCCGCCGCGGTTCGAGGTGTAAAGGAAATCGGCCGCGTAGGTTCCGGTCTGCGCGACTTCAACCGTGACGTTGAACCATTCGCTGGGCTCCGTCCAGCCAACGTAAGGCAGGTCCGCGGGCGGAACGACTTTGTTGAAGGGATTGTCGTCGATCAGGTTCGGCTTGCGATTGAATTTCGTGTAGGAGATATCCACGCCCTCGTGGATACGAAATTCATTGAGGTAGGAGCCATCGGCTGGATTCAGTTCTCCGCTGCCGTGGTTCTGTGGGTCGGTGTCGTGATAGGCGACGCCCTCCCCGCCCAGGTCATAGTATGCACAGAACACCTTTCCCGGAATCTTCTGGGCGCCCGCTTGATAGCGGCTGTCGTGATACGGCGAGCCCTGGTATTCGCTCGAGGGTGACTGCGAAAAGAGGGTGGCCGGGATCATCGACGCGGCGACGAAGAATGAAATGAACGCGCCCTTTGTCATTCTCGAGTCCTGGTCTGCTAGCTCACGGTTACGCGCTTCATGCGTTTTCCTACGCGAATTACCCAACTTGCAGGGAGGCCGGCGATGGTCAGGTGCGGGGCGGAGGCAACTTCGCTGTCTATTCTCACAGCGCCGACTTTGATTTTGCGGCCGGCGTCCGTCATGGAATCGGCCAGGCCTGCTTTTGCCAGAACGCGGTCGAGGCGGACACTGGTGCCGCCGTCGAGACCGATGTCGGCTGCGGTGAGCGCGACTTCTTCCAACTCGTCCGGCACTTCTTTTTTCTGAAATTGCTTCGACCAGTTTTCTGCCGCGTGTTCGGCGGCTTCGGCGTTGTGGAAGTCTCTAATGATGATTTTGCCGAGGTCCTGCTTCACCTTCATGGGGTGGGCTTCGCCAGCTGCGACTTTCGCTTTGAGCGCTTCGATCTCTTCGGTCTTCACATCGGTGAGGAGTTCGTAGTAGCGCCACATCAACGCGTCGCTGATGGACATGACCTTGCCGAACATTTCTTCCGGGGCTTCAGTGATGCCGATGTAGTTGCCGTAGCTCTTCGACATCTTCTGCACGCCGTCGGTGCCTTCGAGCAGCGGCATGGTGAGGACGATCTGGCTGGGCTGGTTGTAGTGGCGCTGCAGTTCGCGGCCCATGAGCAGGTTGAATTTCTGGTCGGTGCCGCCGAGTTCGACGTCGGCTTCGAGGCAAACGGAGTCGTAGGCCTGCGCCACGGGGTAGAGGAACTCGTGCATGGCGATGGGCTTCTCGTCTGTGTAGCGCTTATGGAAGTCGTCGCGCTCGAGCATCTGCGAGACGGTGAACTTCGCGGTGAGGCGGATGAGCTTTTCGTAGTCGAGTTTGCCGAGCCATTCGCTGTTGAAGCGGACTTCGGTCTTGGCGCCGTCGAGAATCTTGAAGACCTGGGCTTTGTAGGTTTCGGCGTTCTGGTCGATCTGCTCGCGGGTGAGCGGCGGACGGGTCGCGATGCGGCCGGTGGGGTCTCCGATAAGGCTAGTGAAGTCGCCGATCAGGAAAATGACGGTGTGGCCGAGGTCCTGAAAGTGCTTTAGCTTGCGCATCAGCACGGTATGGCCGAGGTGGAGATCGGGGGCCGTGGGGTCGAAGCCGGCTTTCACGCGCAGCGGTTTGCCGCTTTGGCGCGACTTTTCGAGGCGTTCGCGGAGGTCGCTCTCGCGGATGATTTCGGCAGAGCCCTTCTTCAGGTAGGCGAGTTGTTCTTCTACAGGTGCGAAATTTGGCATGAAACTGCCATTATAACGAGCCAGAGACGCGGCTTTGGCGCATTCCCTCTATTTACTTCGCACGGTACGCGCAATATAGTTATCGGCACTCGCTCCGGGAGCGGTGAGCGCACTTGGCCGCGCGCCCCCGGTCCCCGAAAGGTTTCTTCGTGACGGCTACTGGCACCGTGCCCAGCGGACAGCAGGACGACCTCCTCCAGGCATTCGCAACCGCGATTACTCACATTACTGCGCCGCGTTCGCAGAACGACCTCATTTCGCAGATCAGCACGCTGATGGTGGCGAACTTTGGGGCTGCACGCTCCGAGCTTTGGCTGCATGACGGTAGCGACAACCTGAACCTCGCGAGCGCGGCGGGAGCGGCGGCCGAGCACAACATGCTGCGGATGTCGGTGGAAGGGAACCCGATTGGCCAGGCGTTCACGGAGCGCAAACAGATTTCCGCCCAGGAGCCGACGAGCACGCTGGCGTATGTCTCGGTGCATCCGCTGGTGAATTGCAATCAGTGCCTTGGCGTAGTGGTGAACGCGGCGCAAAATCCGCCAAGCGATGAACAGAGGGGCTGGTGGCAGACCTTCGCCGATGCGAGCGCAATCGCGCTGCACCAGATGTTCGCGTCCGAAGATAGCCAGAAGACGATTACGCAGCTGTCGTTGCTGTTCGAAGCGACGCGACTGCTGAACTCGACGCTCGATCTTGCAGAGCTGCTCGAGTTGATCATGAAGATCGCGCGCACCGAGGTGAAGGCCGACCGGGGAAGCGTGTTCCTTGTAGATAAGGCACACAAGGAGTTGTGGTCGATTGTGGCGTCGGGACTGGAGCACCAGGAACTGCGCGTGCCATTCGGGCGTGGCGTGGCAGGCCGTGTGGCGGAGACCGGCGAAGTGATCAACGTGGCCGATGCGTACACGCTGCCGTTCTTCGATCGCAGCTTCGACCAGAAGACTGGGTACACGACGAAGTCGCTGCTGTGCCTGCCGATTCGTCACCACAATAATGAGATCGTCGGCGTGCTGCAGTTGCTGAACCAATCCACGCACGGACGGTTCACCCCCGAAGACCAGGAGTTCCTTACCAAGCTGACCGGCCACATGGCTATGGCCCTGGAGAATGCACGGCTGCACCGCGAGGCACTCGAGAAGCAGCGCATGGAACGCGACCTGGCGGTGGCGAGAAACATTCAGCGCAGCCTGTTGCCGGAAGCGCCGCCGGTGGTGCCGGGATACGACATCGCCGTGATCAACCACATGTGTTACGAGGTCGGCGGCGATTACTACGACTTTCTAAACCTGGGTCCGCAAACGCTGTTGATCGTTGTTGCTGACGTCGAAGGCAAGGGCGTTAGTTCGGCGTTGGTGATGTCGAACTTGCAAGCGACGCTGCGCGCGCTGGTGATGCACCTGCACTCGCTCGAGGTGCTGACGATCTCGCTGAACGAAATGATCTTCAACGACACCAAGTCGGAGAAGTTCCTCAGCATCTTCCTGGGGCTGGTGGATATTCGTCGCGGTGGGTTGCATTACATCAACGCAGGGCACGTGCCGCCGATCCTTGTGAAGGGCGCGACGGGCGAGTTCAAGACGCTTGAAGATGGCGGGACGGTGATCGGATTGTTCCCGGATGCGGAGTACAACCGAGGCTCGGCGAAGTTGGAGCCGGGGGACATCCTGGTGTGCTGCACCGACGGCATTGAGGAAGCGAGCAATACTGAAGACGAAGAGTATGGGACCGAGCGGCTCGCGGAGGCAGTGGCGCGGCATCGGTCGAAGCACGCGAAAGAGATTGTAGAAGCGGTGCTGGAAGAAGTGACAGCATTCTCCGTCGGCGGGAAGAACATTGACGACAAGGTGTTGATGGTGATGAAGGTCACGACCGATGGAAAGTTTGATCAGGCGAACGCGGCGGGAGAGAAACAGCTGGTGAAGGAGCCAGTGCTGCCGAGGCATCGGTAGGGCGAGGCATCGGTGCGGAGATAGGGGTCCTTCGACTACGTCGCGCTCTGCGCGACTCCGCTCAGGATGACAGAAGAAAATAGGAAGCCCAGCCTTTGCGGCTGGGCTTGAACTTTTTATAGGTGCGCTTTAGAGGGCTTTGTTGATCGCCTGCTCGATGCGCTCGCGGGCCACGTAGCCGACGATTTGTTCCTGCACCTGGCCGCCCTTGAAGAGCAGAAGGGTGGGGATGCCACGGATGCCGTAGCGGGACGGGGTCGCGGCGTTCTTGTCGACGTCCATTTTGCCGACCGTTACTTTGCCGTTATACGACTGCGCCACTTCGTCCACGATCGGGGCGAGTGCCTTACAGGGACCGCACCATGCTGCCCAGAAATCAATGAGGACGGGTTTATCGGATTTCAGAACTAATTGGTCAAAATTCGAATCTGTTACTTCTACGATCGTGTCAGTTGCCATTGCGCCTCCAGGCTGAGATAGAACCCAGGATTCCGGGTGGACTACATACGGCCCGGATTGCACCCTTAGGCCGAAATTTCATCCTATCACTTGAGTTAGATGGCGGAATCCTCAGTTTGGACTCAGGTGAGGAAGTGCCACGAAATTGGGTCCGGAATGGGGCTTGAACTTGTCGGGCAGCAAGTTCGAGAAGTCTCGCCCAAAAAATCAAACGCCCCGGGCTTTCGCCACAGGGCGCCGACGGCAGCCCTCCCCCAGAACTGCCGAACTTACGGGGAAGATAATGCAGCCAGACCCTGCAAAAGTAAATATAACGCCGGTAACAAGCGGGTAATCGAATTTTGGTTACTGAGGTGAATAACTTACTTTCGCGTGGGGTCGTCCCTGATTTTGCGCGGTTCGAGTATCGCTGCTTTGAATTGGAAAGACGTGGGTTAGACTCGGCGGCGATGCTGAGACGACTGTTGCTTTTTGCTTTTCTTGTAATTCCGGTGAGCGGTTGGGCGCAGAAATCGACCGTTCTGCACGACGTGAACGTGGTGGATGTGCGTGCGGGGAAAATTATCGAGCATCGGGATGTCGTGATCGAGGGGGAACGCATTCGCAGCGTGGGTGCGGCGGGGAAACTGGATAAAAGTGTCGTCGTGTTGCACACGGGTGGGTATGTCATGCCCGGACTCTGGGACATGCATGTGCACCTCGCGGGAGTAAGTGCCGACGGGAAGTGGAGCAGTGTTCTTCTCAACGAGTTGCTGAACTACGGAATTACCTCGGTTCGCGACATGGGAAGCGATATCGAGGTGATGAAAAAGTGGCGCGGCGAGATCTCGGAAGGGAAACAGCGCGGGCCGAATTTGTATTTCGGCGGGCCGATGCTCTCGACGCAGAAGTCGACCGCGCCGGAACAACGCACGGTGCGGTCGGCCGACGATGCGGTGAAAGCCGTGGACGAGTTGAAGGCGCAGGGAGCGGACTTCATCAAGATCCTGCATATCCCGCGCGCGGCCTACTTTCCGCTTAGCGAAGAAGCCAAAAGGCAGGGGATTGATTTCGTGGGACACCTGCCGTACGGGGTGACGGTGCAGGAGGCGACGGCGGCGGGACAGCGGAGCATTGAGCACATCAATTGGAGCGTGCTGGCACTGGATTGCTCGGGGCATCCGAAGGAGAACCGGGAGAAGCTCATTGCATCGTTCGATTCGAAGGAGTCCGATGCGTACGACCGCGCGGTGAATGCGGCGGAGGATGACTTCGATGAGAAGAACTGCGCCGCTGTCGCAGAAGCGATGGTGCAGCACGGAACGTGGCTGGTGCCGACGCTCGTGGCAGAAGAGATCGGAGCGAATGTGACGACGCTGTCGAGGAACGATGCATATCTCAAGCTGCTGCCGAAGAAATTGCAAGAGGATTGGTCGGCGGAGAAGCTTCGTGGGGAGAATTCAGATGCCCACATGGAATTACTGCAGAGGGAGTGGAAGGGGGATCAGCGAATCGCGGCGTTTCTGCATAAGCAGGGAGTGAGGATGCTGGCGGGGAGCGACTCACTGGATGTGATGGATTTTCCGGGGCCGTCGCTGCATCGGGAGTTGGAATTGCTGGTAAAGATGGGGATGACGCCGACAGAGGCGCTGCGCGCGGCGACGCTGGATGCGGCGGAATTCATGCGGAAAGACCGGGAGAGCGGGTCGGTTGAAGCTGGGAAGACGGCGGATTTGGTGGTGCTGCGGGAGAATCCGTTGAAGGAGATTTCGAATACGCGGACGATTGAGATGGTGATCAAGGGCGGAGAGGTGAAGGGAGTGGGAGCAGAGTGAAGAAAAGCACGACGCTTTCGCGTCGTGCCAGAAGGCTTCTTGGAATCAATCACATCCCGTCGTAATTCGGTCCGCCGCCGCCCTCAGGCGGAACCCAGGTGATGATCTCGTACGGGTCCATGATGTCGCAGGTCTTGCAGTGGACGCAGTTCGACGGGTTGAGGTGGATCTCTTTCCCGCCAGGAACGTCTTGCGAGTCAACCATCTCGTACACATTCGCGGGGCAGAAGTTGGTGCAGGGGTTACCGAATTCTTTCGCGCAACGCGTACTGCAAATGTTCGTGTCGTGAATGACCAAGTGCGCGGGCTGGTCTTCTTCGTGTTTGGTGCCGGAGTGATAGAGGTCGGTGAGTTTGTCGAACGTGAGCTTGCCGTCGCCCTTGGCGGGGCCGATGAGTCGCTGACGGCGATCGCCGTAGCCAAGCATGTCCCACACGGGATGCATCTTGGTGTGGCCGGCGTGCGCGGGATATTTGTTCATGATGCCGTGACCGCCGGTGACCTGCTGTAGGGCGGTGTGCATCATTCCCTGGACGAAGCCGTGTTCGAAGCCCTGGTGGAAGTTGCGTACGGGCCAGAGCTCAGTGCGAATCCAGCTGTCGTTCACTTTGTCGGGGAACGATTGAAGCTGTTTCTTCGAGAACTCGTTGGCCAGCATCGCGTCGAAGGCGCTCTCGGCGGCAAGCATGCCGCTCTTGATGGCGAGGTGAATGCCTTTCAAGCGCTGCGAGTTGAGGAAGCCTGCAGAGTCGCCGATGATCATCCAGCCGTCACCTGCGAGGGGTGGGAGCGCCCACCATCCGCCGTAGGGCAATGACTTCGCGCCGTAGCGGATCATCTTGCCGCCTTCGAGCAGCTTGGCGATAAATGGATGCGCCTTGAAGGATTGCAGCACGTGCTGTGGATCGATGCGCGGATCTTCGTAATCGAGGCCGGTGACGAAACCAAGCGAGACGACGTTGTCTTTGCCGCCGTAGATCCACGCGCCACCGTATTCCTGGAAGGTGAGTGGGTAGCCCAGGGTGTAGATGACTTCGCCGGCAGCGACACGACCCGCTGGGAGTTCCCATAACTCTTTGACCCCGACGCCGTAGGTCTGCGGATTGCGGTGCTCCTCGAGATTGAAGCGGCCGACGAGTTGCTTGGTTAGCGAGCCGCGCGGGCCTTCGGCGAGGATGAGGACCTTGGTTTTGAGATCGTAGCCGGGGTCGAAATTGGATTTTTGCTCGCCGCGCTTGTCCACGCCTTTGTCGTCGGTGCGAACGCCGGTGACTTTGCCGTCTTCAATCAGCAGCTCGCTGCCGGCGAAGCCAGTGAAGAGCGTGATGCCGGTGGCTTCGACTTTTTCGCCCATCCATTTCACGAAGCGGTTGATCGAGATCACGTAGTTGCCGTGGTCACGCATGGGCGGCGGCGTGATGGGCGCTTTGATCTTGCCGGTCTTGGTCAGGTAGTAGACCGATTCCTTCGAAACCGGGGCCTCAATCGGAGCTTCTTTCTCCCAGCCGGGGAGGAGTTCGTTCATCGAACGCGGATCGAGCAGGGCTCCACTGAGGCAGTGTTGGCCGACCTCACGCGCTTTTTCAAGGACGTAGATATTTTCTTTGCTGACCTGGAGTTCCGGGTTGGCCTGGTTGTGCGCGTCGATGAGTTGCGAGAGACGGAGGGCACAGGCCATGCCGGCCGGGCCGCCGCCTACGATCACAACGTCGGCGTCCATCTGCGGGCGATCAACACCCGAAAGCGGTTTGCGGAAGACGATCATGTTTGTGGAGTCCAGTCTGAAGGACTTGTGAGTTTAGCAGCGGCGCTTACGCGTCCGCAAATTTACCCAACGGTTACAAAGAAAGTAGATGCCGAACTGGAACGACGAGTCGGATGTGCACGTACAATCCTGTGACTATGAGTGCGCTACCACTTCGAATTGACGGGCTGGTTAAAAGATTTGGCCAGGTCACGGCAGTGGACGGAATCTCGCTCGAGGTGCGCGAACGGGAGTGCCTTGGCCTGCTCGGCCCGAACGGCGCGGGGAAGTCCACGACAATCCGCAGCATTGTTGGACGCGTGAAGCCGGATGCGGGCACGGTTCAGATATTCGGGTCCGCGGCAGAGTCGCGTGAGGCGCGGGCAGCGATTGGGTGGGTGCCGCAGGAGATTGCGCTCTATCCGCTCCTGACATGTCGCGAGAACCTCGATTCATTCGGACGCTACCAGGGGCTGAGTGGGAACGCTTTGCGCGATGCGATCACCTGGTGTTTGAAGTGGGCGACGCTGGAAGACAGAGCGGGCGCGCCTGTGAAGGAGCTTTCGGGTGGCATGAAGCGTCGGCTGAACATGGCGTGCGGATTGATCTATCGTCCAAAAATGGTGCTGATGGACGAACCGACGGTGGGAGTGGATCCACAGTCGCGCAATCACATCTTCGAAATGATCGAGGCGTTGCGCGCGGAAGGCATGGCGATCATCTATACGACCCACTACATGGAAGAGGCCGAACGACTATGCGATCGGATCGCCATTATCGATCACGGCAAGGTGATCGCATCGGGTACGCGCGATGATCTCGTGCATGAGTCGTTTGGCGGACGCAGCGATGTGCTGATGCGAATCAAGGACGCGAAAGGGCAGAGCGCAGCATTTGCGGCAGCGCGCGGCGGGACGTTCGATGGAGAGATCGCACACTTCTCGATTGAGCAGCCGACAGAGATTGCAGGGCTGCTGGATGGCGCGAGCAAGAGTGGACTTGAGGTGATTGACGTGGTGCTGCGACGGCCGAATCTGGAGTCAGTGTTTCTGCAACTGACGGGAAGGGACCTGCGCGAATGATTGCTGCCATTGTACGAACGAGTTTACGAGGACTGCGCCGGGACCGCGGGGCGATGCTGCTGTCGTTCATCCTGCCGGTGGCGTTCTTCAGTATCTTCGCGGTGATCTTCGGACAGTCGCACAGTAGCACGGCGAAGGTGAGCGTGGCGGTGGTGGACGAAGACCAGTCGCCGGCATCGCAAAGGCTAGCAGAAGGGCTGAAAGCGGAGCCATCACTGAACGCGTTCACACGCCCGGAGGATAAAAAGGACGAAGCGCCGAAGCCAGACTACACGGCGCAGACCGCCGAGTCCGGCGTGAAGAGTGGAGAATTCCCGGCGGCGCTAATTATTCCTAAGGGATTTGGTGCGCATCCGATTTCCTTCGAACCGCACACAGATGACGAGCCGAAGATTCAGATTCTCCACGACAGCTCCGATCCGATTGCGGCGCAAGTCATTGCGGGAATGCTGCAGAAGGTTGTGATGACCTCGATGGGCGACGTGATGGCGAACCAGAGTGTGGATTATCTCTCGCGCGCGGCAGGTGGGCTGACGGGAGAACAGCGAAAGCGGATTGATTCAGACCTGGCGCAGTATCGCGAATACCTGAAGCAGAAGGACGCTGCTGGAACGACGGCGGCGAAGCCCGCTCAAGAGCAGACGCTGGTTGCGATGCAGATTCGCGATGTGGTGGGCGAGCACAAAAATGCGTCGATGATCTCGTTTTACGCGGCTGGCATCGGCGTGATGTTCCTGCTGTTCACCGCGAGTGCGGCGGGCGGGTCGCTGCTCGATGAGTCGGATAGTGGCGCGCTGGATCGCGTATTGAGTTCGCGGGTGAGCATGGGGACGTTGCTTGCGGGAAAGATGACGTATTGCACAGTGCTGGCGTTCCTGCAGCTCTGCGTGATGTTCCTGTGGGGATGGGCGGTGTTTCACCTCGATTTGTGGCAGCACATCGCAGGCTTCCTGGTGATGGGCATTTCGACCGCATTCGCAGTCGCGAACTTCGGCATGATTCTCGCCAGTGTTTCTAAAACGCGAGCGCAGCAGGGAGGCGTAAGCACGCTGCTCATCCTGACGATGTCGGCGATTGGCGGCAGTATGTTTCCGCGCTTCCTGATGCCGCCGACGATGCAGAAGGCCGGACTGTTTACGATCAACGGTTGGGCAATCGATGGCTTCACGAAGGTGTTCTGGTACGACGAGCCATTGATTCATCTTTGGCAGCAGGTGAGCGTGCTGCTCGGCGCAGGGATTGTGCTCTTCGTGATCGCACGTTTCTTCGCGCGGCGCTGGGAATCCCAGTAAATGGAAGGCCCTCGCTAAGCCAGCGAGAGCTGCCGGTTGCGGGGCGGTTTTCGAAATGACGAAAATCCGCTACCATACACGCACTGCGGTATCAACTTCGGTCGTTAGCCCGTCAAAACTGAAAACATTCAGCAAACGCTGAACCGGTGAGCTCGTGAGAAACCGTCTTCAAGAACGCGCGCTCTGGACTGCCATTATCGTGGCGATGGTGGCGGTATTGGCGGCACTTGCCGTGCTTCAGTATCGGTGGAGCAAACGAGTTACCGACGCGACTGAAGCACGAATCAATGCGAGCCTGAAGGCATCCATACTGGACTGGCACTTAAGCCTGCTGAGGGAGATTTCGGAGCCTGCCTTCGCGATGCAGGTCAGCTCCGAGCCCGACAATCGAGAGAACTGGAACACTTATTTTGAGCGCTATCGAGCGTGGCACGGAACGGCGACGCGTCCTGAACTGTTCGCGAACCTGTACCTGATTCGCGTGCCCAGGTCCGGCGAGGAAGCTGTGTTTCGCCGCGATATCGGGGAGAAGCGTTTCCATCGTGAGAACCCGCCGCCGCGTTTTGCAGCGATGATGAATGAACTGCGCCGGCAGTCGCTTGATCCAGAGATGCTGGAGCGGCGAGTGACCGACGATCCACACACGCGGGAAGACAATCTTCGCGGGCAGATTCCACACGATCCGTTGTTCGGCTGGCAATTCGAGCAAAACCTTCCAGCGCTGGTACATCCGCTCATCCATAACGACGTAGAGACCGATGAGCGGGAGGGACACGGAAAGCGCTTTCGCGCAGCGGATGCGGAGTTGCGCGAAGAACAGGAACACGCGCGATTGCCAGAGCGGGATTTCGATCGCGACGATACGGAGCCGGTGACGTGGATCGTGATTGAACTGGACGCCAAGGTACTCGAACAGAAATTACTGCCGGAACTGGCGCTCCATTACTTCGGCGGCCCACAGGGAGCGAACTACGACAACGCGGTGATTGCCGGGCGAACGGAGCGGGTGTTGTACTCGTCGTCGCCGGAATTTGTGCAGCGTCCGTTCGACCACCCGGATGCGGTGCTTGATATTTTTGGTCCGCCTCCGACCAATGGCACGCAGCTCTCGCACGATTTTGCCGGCGACTTCCATGCCGGAGGCGCGAAGCGCGCAACCAACGTGGAGGAGATGCGAAACATGGCGGCGCCGACGTGGATGCCGGTGATGCAGGATGGCGGGCATGAGCCGCACTGGAACCTGGTGGTGAGACACCGGCGTGGTTCTCTGGAGGCGCAAATGGCGGCGATCCGGCGGCGGGACCTTGGAATCAGCCTTGGCATCCTGTTGCTGCTGGGCGCGACGATGACGATGCTGATTGTGGTGACGCGCCGAGCGCAGAGGTTGGCGCGGCTGCAAATGGAGTTTGTAGCGACCGTATCGCACGAATTGCGTACCCCGCTGGCCGTGATTTGTTCCGCGGCCGATAACCTGAGCGACGGCGTGGTCAATGGGCAGCAGCAGCTACAACGCTATGGGGAGATGATCAAAGTCCAGGGGCGGCAATTGATCGCGCTGGTGGAACAGATATTGTTATTCGCCGCGACGCGTGAAGGACGACAGACCTACCATCTGGAGCGCCTGGACGTCAGAAAGATTATTGAAGTGGTGGTGTCGAACACAGCCGGATTGCTCGATGTTTCCGGAGTCAAGCTCGAATCAGAGATGGAGAGCGGATTGCCACAGGTGATTGCGGACCTGAGTGCGGTGTCGCAGTGTGTGCAGAACCTGGTGATCAATGCCGTGAAGTATGGCGGCGAAGCGAAGTGGGTGCGCGTTACAGCGCGCCGGAAGGCGAGTCCGGAGGGACGGGAGATCTTGATTGGGGTAGAAGACCGCGGCATGGGCATTGCAGCGGATGAGTTGGAACATGTCTTCGAGCCGTTCTATCGCAGTCCACAGATCGCTGCCGCGCAAATCCGCGGCACGGGCCTGGGATTGCCGCTGGCAAAAAGCCTGGCGGAGGCGATGAACGGATCATTGACCGTGAGCAGTGAAGTCGGCAAGGGGAGCACATTTACGCTGCACCTGCCGTTTGCGGAAGATTCGCCGCTGCGGACTGCGGCGGAAGCAGCAACTACGGGAGTGTTGACCAGCGCATGAACGAACATATCTTGCTGATCGAAGATGAAGAAGCGCTGCTCACGACGCTGACCGACCGGCTGCGCGCAGAAGGCTACTCGGTAGAGGTGGCCCGCAATGGAGAGGAAGGCTACCACCATGGAACGCGCAATGTGTTTGACCTGATCATCCTCGACATTCAATTGCCGAAGCGCAACGGATTCGACGTGTGCCGCGACATCCGGCAGGCGGGAGTGGCGACGCCGATCCTGATGCTCACCGCGCGAGGACAATTGGTGGATAAAGTCGTGGGGCTGAAAATCGGCGCCGACGATTACATGACCAAGCCCTTCGAGATGATCGAATTGATGGCGCGGATTGAGGCGCTACTGCGGCGATCGCCGATGCGTCCGCCGGAGAAGGAAGAAGTGCAGCAGTTCGGAGATTTGCGCGTGGACTTGCGGGGAACGGAAGTGACGCGTGAGGGGAAACCGGTGGCGTTGAGTGCGCGCGAGTTCCAGTTGCTGCGCTACCTGCTGGAGAACCGCGGAAAAACTGTATCGCGCGGCGAGTTGCTGAAAGAGGTATGGGGCTACAGTGCATCGACCTATACGCGGACCGTGGACATGCATATTGCGAGTTTGCGCCAGAAGATCGAGCCCGATCCGAAGCAGCCGCAGTGGGTGCACACCGTGCCTGGGCTGGGCTATAAGTTCGCGGCCCTATAAGCTTTGCGCGCTAATGAAGCGGGCGCGATGAGAGCCATAAGAAATTGTTTCGTCGCGAGTTTACGCGCTCTTTACAACCACTTTACGGACCTTTCCGGGTGCCGATGATCTACTCCTTGCAGGCCACAAACCAGCCGAGGGAGAAGATCAATGAAGAGAAAAATCAGCGGATACGCTTTGGCGATGGCAATGAGCTTCGGCGCAGGGGCCGCGCTCTCGAGCAATGTTTCCGCGGGCGCGACCGACGGAAATACCGCCCGGGTGTTGCATGGAACGGACGCAGCCTTCCGCGATGGGCTATACATGGGAAAGCACGATGCCGAAGAAGGACGGTTGCATCATGTTGCCGCCGGACGGTGGAGCGCAGATGCGGACCGCACGCAGTATGAGGCCGGGTACGATGCCGGTTTTGACCGGATCCGATAAAAGTTTGATAAGTTTGCGAGGTGGGGCAATTCGATAAGGATTGCCCCCTTACTGTTACCAGCGGCTTTCAAAAGCTCCGAATTGCTTCTCCAACTCCCATTGCAGCATTGCCTTTTGATTCGCTCGCAAATACGACTGGCACCCTTCAGAGAGCTTCTCAGGCGCAACGCGGTCAGCCGCGCATTGCTTGACGCGAGCGAAGTGTTCGTCGCGCCAGAGGCTTTCGCCGCTAACGAATGCGTGCTCGAGCGAAGTGCGGGCCATCGTTTTGAGTTGCGCGTAGGTGAGCCCCTGATCGGTGGCGCCGCGCATGTATTCCATCGAAAGATCGGAACGGGAGACGCCTTCGTCGTCAGTGGAGAGCGCGACCGGAACGCCGTACTTCATATAGGTGGCGAGTGGATGGTCTTTGCCACGAATGCCAAGAATGACATCGTTGCTGGTGAGATTGATCTCGACCATAACCTTGCGCTTGGCCATTTCTTTAACGAGGTCGAGCGCGTTGTCTTCTTCCATCACGTCTACACCGTGACCGATGCGGTCCGCGTGTCCGAGTTCAACAGCTTCGCGGATGTGAAAGCTGAGGCCATCGGGTGGAACGAGGCCGGGTGCGAGTTCACCGGCGTGCAGAGAGATGTGCACCTTGGGGTAGAGCGGCTTGAGGAAGTCGATGATACGCATGTGCAAGTCATAGTCGCGCATCGGAACGTAGTAGTCCTCAGGCATGACGAGATTGAAGCCAACGACGTGGGGATCGCGTGAAGCCATTTCGAAGCCCGCAAGAATTTGCGCGAAGACGACCTGCTTCGACAACCCACGAAGCACTTGATAAATGAAGCGCTGAGTGATCTTGCAGGCAGGCTCCGGTTTCGCGCCGGTGCACTGGAGAGCGGCGTCGCGCTGCTGTTCGGCTTCGGCGATGTTTTTGCTGCCGGTGGCTACGGCGTCGAGCAGACCATTGGCCAGGAGAGTCTCGCGCATCGTCTTGAAATCTTCGATCCAGCCGACGTGCTTGCCGACTTCGGAAACGCGTCCACCATCGGCGGTGAGCATCAGTTCCTGGTAGAGCTCGTGGTTGGCGGCAGCACGGCGGGCGGCTTCGGCGAGCATGTCGCCGGTGTGGCCGTCATTGGAGAGGCCGAATTTTTCGAAGGTGTCGAAGAAATGATCGTGGCCTGACTCGTGTCCCTCCTGCCAGTTGCGCATAGACCAGGCGTCCACCATTTGACGGTAGAGGACGGGGTTGCTTAGCGCGCTCTCGGCGGGAACATTGCCGGCGCCTTCATTGCATGGCGGCTTCACGAGTTCGAGGGTTTGGGTGGTGACGCAGAGCTTGCCTTCAGCGGCCCAGCCGATCATCGTCTCGGCGTAGACGCCGCCGGAGAGGTGATAGTGAAGGTCGCCGCCTTTGGGCATTTCCTGCAGAAACTCCGTGAGCAACGGAATATTGCCGCGAATGGACTGCATGTAGCGATCGGTGCGGGCTTCGCCGGAAGCGGCAGCGGGCGCGGGTTTGGCTTGTGAGAAAACAAACGAAGAAAGGAGAACGAAAAGAACGACCGAACGCTTGCGAAAGGATGTCATCAGCGCTTGCTCCGGATGAAGGCGAATCATAACAGGATGGCGCGGTTTGGCCGGTGTCGCAAGTTGCTTGAACGTGGTGCTCGGCTCATCTAACATCCCATTTTTATTCCAGCAGCAGGACAGAACGTGCCCAACCTTAAGGTTCTTCTTTCGCGTGAGCAGATCCAGAAACGTGTGGCAGAAATTGGCGCGGAAATCAGCGCCGAGTTCCAGGGACAGCCGGTGGTGCTGATCGGCGTGCTCAAGGGCGCGGCGATTTTTCTGAGCGATCTGGCACGGAACATCGCGCTGGATGCGACGTTCGACTTCATCGCGGTCTCGAGTTACGGCAGCGAGAAGCAGACCAGTGGCGAGGTAAAGCTCAACAAGGACGTGGACAATTCCATGGAGGGGAAGAACGTTATTCTTGTGGAAGACATCCTCGATACTGGGCTCACGATGTCGTACCTGATGAAGGTGTTTGGCGCGCATCACCCGAAGGCGCTGAAGATCGCGGCACTGTTAGATAAGACAGAGCGCCGGAAGATGCCTATCCGGGCGGACTACGTTGGGTTTGAGATTCCGGATAAATTTGTTGTCGGGTATGGGATGGATGCTGCCGAACGTTACAGGAATTTGCCTGACATTTGTGTGGTGGAAGAGTAACTTTTGTAACTGAAAATCAATTTCAAATCGGGTGTAAAATCGGTCTGCAATGGTGATGAACGTCGCGCTTCCCGACGTCAGAAATTCCGTAAACGGCTGGCACGCCATCGCCGCCGTCATTGACCACACATTATTAAAGCCAGAAGCGACCCGCGAGGAAGTCACACGCCTGTGCGAAGAAGCACTGCGTTATGAATTCTTTTCGGTGATGGTGAATCCCGACCTGCTGGCGCATGCCAAAAGCGTGGTGCGCGGCGCGCGAGTCAAAGTGGGGACGACCATTGGATTCCCACTGGGTGCGACGTTGACCACGGTGAAATTGTTCGAGGCCGCGGAGGCGCTGAAACTTGGCGCGCAGGAACTCGACATGGTGATCCCGATCGGCGCGGTGAAGGCTGGTGAACGGCACTTGATCCAGGCGGAGATCCGAAGCCTGGCGCAATTGGCCCATGATGGTGGAGCGATCCTGAAGGTCATCATTGAGACGGCGTTTCTGAGCGACAAAGAGAAGATATTTGCTTGCGCGCTGGCGATGGAAGGTGGCGCGGACTTCGTGAAGACCTCAACGGGCTTCAGCAAGGCTGGCGCGACTGCAAGCGACGTTCACCTGATGCGCGGCGTGGTGGGAACCAAACTCGGCGTGAAGGCAGCGGGCGGAATTCGTACGCTAGCGGACGCCGAAGCGATGCTCGAGGCCGGCGCCAATCGTATCGGTTCCAGCGCGAGTGTGGCAATCGTACGGGAACTGGGTGCGCCCGAATAAAAGCTAAAGTCCTTTCGATTCCAGCGAAGCTCCTGCTAATCTTCTGCTGATTTAGTCGCACAGGAGCGTGCATGGAGCGCCTGACCGGTGTTCTCGGTCTGCTGGTTTTTCTGAGCCTGGCTTATCTCTTCTCGACCAACCGTCGCGCGATCAAGTGGCGGACGGTGATCATCGGCCTTATTCTCCAAATACTGTTTGCGATCTTTGTGCTGCGGGTGCCGATCGGGCAACGCATCATGCAAATAGGCGGCGACGGCGCTAAGAAGTTGCTGTCGTTCTCGTTCGCCGGATCGAGCTTTGTGTTTGGTGATCTTGGGGCGAGCGGCGGGAAGTACGGGTTCTTCTTTGCGTTCCAGGTGTTGCCGGTCATTATTTTTATCGCGGCGTTCTTCGCGATCCTCTATCACTACGGAATTATGCAGTTCATCATTCGCAATGTTGCGAAGGTGATGATGCGCTTTATGGGCGCGAGCGGCGCCGAGTCGCTGAATGTGGCTGCCAGCATTTTCATGGGGCAAACGGAAGCGCCGCTGACGATCCGTCCGTTCCTGCCAAAACTGACCCAGAGCGAACTAATGGTGGTGATGACGAGCGGCATGGCGCATGTGTCTGGGGCGATCATGGGCGCGTACATCCTGCAGGGGATTGAGGCGAAGCACATCCTCGCGGCGGTGATCATGACGGCACCGGGAACATTCGTGATCGCCAAGATGCTGGTGCCGGAAACAGAGACACCACTAACCGCGGGACGCCTGGAGGCGACGACCGAAGAGGAACTCACAGGGGAAGAGAAGCACGCGAACGTACTGGGCGCAGCGGCGAAGGGAACGACCGACGGATTGTGGCTGGCGCTAAACGTGGGGGCGATGTTGATCTCGTTTCTCGCGCTGATTGCGCTGATCAACGGCGTTCTTGGCGGCAGCCACAACTGGCTGGCGGCGCACGGCTTCAAGTGGTTTCCCGACAAGTTGGAGACCATCATCGGGGCGATTTTTGCGCCGTTCGCGTGGCTGATTGGAATTCCTTGGCGCGATTGCTTGAACGTCGGGAACCTGCTCGGCACGCGCATGGTGCTGAATGAACTGGTGGCTTTCACCATGCTTGGACAACAAAAGGCGGGACTCGATCCGCGGTCGTTCACGATTGCGACGTTCGCACTGTGCGGCTTCGCGAACTTGAGCTCGGTGGGTATTCAGATCGGCGGATTGGGTGCGTTGGCCCCGAACCGCAGAAACGACCTTGCTAGATTGGGTTTTCGCGCGATGTTGGCCGGAACGATGGCGAACCTGATGTCGGCGTCAATTGTGGGGATTCTGTTGCATGCTTAAGCCAGAAGCGTTTCTGCAAGCGGAATACGCAGCGAGGTTCATTGGATCGAAGTGCCCAGTGCGTCCGAACGTGGCGGTTGTGCTGGGATCTGGGCTGGGCGACTTCGCGAACGAACTTGCGCAACCGAGCACGATCCCGTTTGGCGAGATTCCACATTTTCCCGTCTCAACCGCGATTGGACATGCGGGGAACCTGGTGATTGGGAACTTCGTAGGTTTGTCGCTGGCAGTGATGCAAGGGCGCGCGCACTTTTACGAGGGGAATACGTTTGCGCAGGCAGCGTTTCCAATGCGAGTACTGCATCAACTCGGCGTGAAGGCCGTGGTGCTGACGAATGCGGCCGGGGGCATCAATCCGCAGTATGGTCGTGGCGCCCTGGTGATGGTTCGCGACCACATCAATATGATGGGCGGCAGCCCGCTGATTGGTCCGAACGACGACCGTTTCGGCCCGCGCTTTCCGGATATGACCTATGCCTACGATCGCGAGTACCGGAAGATCGCTGAGGCAGAAGCGAAGCGATTGGACATTCCGTACTACGAAGGCATTTACGCGGCGATGCACGGACCGAGCTACGAGACCCCGGCGGAGATCCAGATGCTTGCACGCATGGGTGCGGACCTCGTCGGGATGTCCACCGTGCCCGAGGTGATCGTAGCGCGACACATGGACGTGCGAGTGCTGGCGATATCGTGCGTGACCAACATGGCGGCTGGATTGTCGGGCGAGGCGATCAATCACGAGGAAGTGCTGGAGACCGGGCGACGCGTGAAAGACACATTCCTGGCGTTGCTGCGCGCGGTGCTGCCGAAAATCGCGGCGTCGGTGGCATGAAACCGTATTTGATCGGGATCGCTGGGCCCTCCGGCGCAGGCAAGAGCTATCTCGCCGAACATCTTGCGCACGAGTTGAAGAGCGCGACGCTGATTCCGATTGACGCTTACTATCCCGACCTTTCGCATCTCTCCTTTGAAGACCGTGAGCGGCTGAACTTCGACGATCCAAACATTCTCGACACGGACTTGCTCTTCATGCAGGTGGCGGCGCTGGCGAAGGGCGAGGGCATCGAGCAGCCGCTATACGACTTCAGCAGGCATACGCGCCTCCAAGAAACGCGCGAAGTTCCTCCGACGGAGTACATCATTGTCGAAGGCCTGTTTACGCTCTATTGGGAGCGGCTGCGAACGATGCTGCCTACGAGGGTCTATGTCGAGATGGACGATGCGGTGTGCTTCGAGCGGCGGGCGGAGCGGGATGTTCGCGAGCGCGGCCGAAAGCCTGAATATGTCGCGCAGCAGTTTCGGGAGTCGGTGATCCCGGCAACCGAGGCGTTCGTGCGGCCGACCGCGGCCTATGCCAATGTGAAGCTCTACGGCACGGCGGACATTGCCGAGGAGGTTGCCGCGGTTCTCGCGCACATCCGGCAGAGTTGCTGACCAGCTTTTTACGAAGCTGCCAACGGCTTCATGTAAGCTTTCTGCCATGATGTGCAGGTCCGTCCTCGCTCTCGCATTCTTTGCTACCCCGCTTGTACTCGCTGCCCAACAGCCGAAGGAAATTCCGCTGCCTACTACCAAAGCGATCTCAGCGGAGGCGCCGGGTGCGCCCCGCACGTTGAATGCCTATCCGACCGAGATGGCGGTCAGTCCTGACGGGAAGTACGTAGCGATTTTGAACAACGGCTATGGCTCGCGTGAGTCGCAGTTCCGGCAGTCGATCGCGGTTCTGAATGTAGCGACGAACGAGCTCCGAGATTTTACCGATCCGCATTTTGACGCCAACGCGCCGCAGACCTACTTTGTGGGGCTGGTATTCAGTCGCGACGGCAAGAAACTGTACGCGTCGGTGGCGTCGCTGACGCATCCCGAGAGCACGAAGGATTCGGAATTGGGAAATGGGATTGCAGTGTACAGCTTTAAGGATGGCGTGGTGGCGCCGAGCGGATTTCTGAAGCTGCCGCTGCTAGCGATCAAATCGAGGCAGAAGATCTCGTACGGGACAGAGCATCTCCGCAAAGGACTCGCAAACCCGTATCCTGCGGGGCTTGCAGTGTTCGAGCAGAACGGGCACGAGATGCTTCTGGTGGCGTCGAATTTATCGGATTCGGTCCTGCTCCTCGACGCCACGAGTGGGGAGATCAAACACCGATTCGATGTTTCGCGCGGGAAGGGCGTGCTGCCGTCGCGGTTTCCGTATCGTCTAGTCGTTTCAAAGGATGCAAGCACGGCGTGGAGCGCGTTGTGGAACGATTCTTCGGTAGTCGAACTTGACCTGAAGAAACTGCGTGTGGCGCGACGAGTTGAGCTCGATCGAAGCCACGATGAGAGCCGCACCGGGTCGCACCCCAATGCGCTGGCGCTCTCGCCGGAGGGCCGGTATTTGTTCATCGCTCTGGCGACGCGGGACGCGGTCGCGGTAGTGGATGCGCGCGAAGGCAAGCAGATCGGCGACTTCTCCACGCAATTGCCGGGGCAGAATTACGAGGGCGTGTATCCGGATGCGCTGGCGTTCGCGCCGGATGGTAAGTCGGTCTTCGTCGCTGACGCTTCGGCGGATGCAGTCCTGCAGTTTGCGGTTCCGTCGCAGATTTCGGGGACGGCTATTCCCACGGTGAAAGCTTTCGTGCCGACAGAGTGGTACCCGACGGCGCTCACGGTTGTTGGCGATGATCTGCTAATCGCGAGCGGCAAGGCGAAGGGCGCAGTGCCAAATGCGCCGGAACCAGGGTCGAAAGAAAATAACACCTACATCGCCACGCTGATGCACGGTTCACTCGCTCGACTTCCCATCGCATCGATCGCGCAGCATTCTGACGAATACAAGCAAGCCGTGCTGGAAGAAAACCGACTCAGCGGACGCAGCAGTGAGATTGCATTCGCGCGCGGCAAGAACCCGATCAAGCACGTGATCTACATCATCAAAGAAAACCGCACCTACGATCAGGTGCTCGGAGACCTTGGCGTCGGGGACGGCGATCCATCGCTCACAATGTTCGGCGCGGACATTACGCCGAACCTGCATGCGATCGCCAGGCAGTTTGGCGTGCTGGATAACTTCTACGACTCGGGCGAAGTGAGCGGCAATGGTCACGTGTGGTCGACTGCAGCGATTGATACCGAGTACACCGAGTTGGCATGGCCGATCGCATATCGCAATAGCGAGCGCGGTTACGATTTCGAAGGAAAGGTCGGCGACATCTATCCCGTTGAGCACGACGAAGACGACATCAATGAGCCGGGCACTGGATATCTCTGGACGAACGTCGCGCGGCATCATCTGAGCTATCGGCACTACGGTGAGTTCATTGACACGGAGTGGTGCGAGGCGAAGAAGCAGAACAGTCCGGCGTCCACCGGGGCGAGCAAGGGAGTTTGTGCTCGGGCGGAAATCAAGCAAGGCGAAGCGCTACCCGCGAACGTGGGCGATCCGAAAGGTGGCCCGAGCCCCTATCCATGGCCGATCCCGATGATCGCAAAGAACACGCCGACCAAGCGTGAGCTGCGGGGACACTTCGATCCCAAGTACGCCGATTTCAAGACTGATTATCCCGATCAGCTCCGCGTTGACGAGTTCCTGAATGAGTTCGATGGCTTCGTGAAGGCGCGGGAGAGCGGGACGGGTGAGCAGCTTCCAAACTTTGTATTGCTGCGGTTGCCGCAGGACCATACTGCGGGCACATCGCCGGGCATGCCAACGCCACAGGCCGCGGTCGCCGATAATGATCTTGCGGTGGGGCGCGTAGTAGAAGCGCTGTCACACAGCCCGTACTGGGACGACACAGCGATCTTTGTGCTTGAGGACGATGCGCAAGATGGCGCGGACCATGTAGATGCGCATCGCTCGATTGCTTTTGTGATCAGCAAGTATGCGCAGCGACAGGAGAAGCCCTATGTCGAGCACAACTTCTACACGACAGTGAATGTGATCCACACCATGGAGTCACTGCTCGGCTTGCCTCCTATGAACCACAACGATGCGCAGGCCGCTCTGATGGCGCCGCTCTTCGCCGGCGATGGTTCACAGGCACCTTATAAAGCCGATTATCGAAATCGGGAGAACAAACTCATCTTCACGGCAAATGGGCCGCAGGCAACGGGGGCGCAAGAGTCGGCAAAGATGGATTTCTCGAAGCCCGACCAGGTTGATACGCAAAAGTTAAACTCCATTTTGTGGCGGGTTACCAAAGGTGATACACCGATGCCAGCCCCCAAACACACGGTCGGTCTGCGATAATAAAAGGGAACTGTTGGTCCCCCTAAGGCCCGTCGGTTAAAACTCGCAGGAACCTTTTTAAAGAATGAAGTGTCGTTTTGCGGCCCTCGGGGCCTTGCTGTTCTTAAACTTTGCCAGCTCCGCTTTTGCGCTGGATAAAACCGCTGAAGACCTGATGAACGCGGGGCACTACAAGCGTGCCCGCGCCATTGCGCAACAACGTTTGCAGAAGAATGCAAATGACGCCGACGCGCTCTACATCCTGGCGCGTGTGAGCCTTGCCCAGGACCGCCTCGACCAGGCGCAGTCTTATTCCGAACGAGCCATTGAAATCGCCCCGAATATGTCGGAAGCGCATCGCGTGCTGGGCGAATCGCTGGGATTAAAGGCGATCAAGCTGAACCTGGTGACCGGTTTGGCAATTGCGCGCCGTGGGAAAAAGGAAGGCGAACTCGCGCTTCAACTCGATCCACGCAGCATTGATGCGGCGGAGTTCCTGGCGTCCTACTACAACGCTGCGCCGGCGGTGGCCGGCGGCGGTCACGATAAGGCCGAGCACATGGTCGAGACGATCATGCAGCTCAATCCGGGCCGCTCTTATCTCGCGCGCGCCACGGGAGCGGAAGAGAAGAAAGATGTCGCCGGCGAAGAACAGTGGCTGCTGAAGGCGGCGCAAGTCGATCCGAAAAATTACGAAGTGCAAGATCGCCTCGCCCACCTCTACATCGGCAGCGATCGTCACGATCTCGGGCGGGCGGCGAAGTATGCGCGGGCTGCGCTGGCGCTGGATGCCGGACGTTCCGGTTCGTATGCGGTTCTGGCTGCGATCTATGCAGAACAGAACCGATGGGCCGATCTTGATGCGATGTTGTCGCTGGCGGAACGCGCGGATGGCGATGACCTTGTGCCGTACTTCGAAGCCGGGAAAGCGTTGGTCGCCACCGGCAAAGACAACGCCCGCGCGGAACGCTATCTAAAGAAATATCTGGCGCAGGAGGCTGAGGGCGGGCAGCCACATCAGGGTCATGCTCACTGGCAGCTTGGGTTGCTGATGCTGAGGGAGGGGAAGAAGGAAGTGGCATTGGCCGAGTTGCAGACCTCGGTCAGTTTGCTTCCCGATTTCCGTCCGGCGGCTGACGATCTGAAGCGTGCGCGGGCTTCTTAGTTCGATTTAATTAGCCACTCAGTAACCTTCTTCTCTCATCGTGCCGATGGGGGATTCGGGTACAATGAACGCACCGCTCGGGGTAAAAGTGGCGTATCTGTATCGTTGGTCGAACGAAACAGGTGAGCCCCGCGCGAAACGGGAAGGACCTCTAAGAAGGACCTCTCAAAGCTCGGCCGTTACAGGCCTGGAGTCCATGGCTTCCTCTTCGAACTTACTGCCGAACGTTCGGCCTGCCGAGCTGCTTCGCGAAGCGATTTACCGTCATATCCGGTACACATTGGTTCTGCGCAATCCGCGCCTTCTGGGGCCGGTTGAGCTGCTGACGCCCGTGTCGCTTGCCGTCCGCGATCGCATTGTGGACCGCATGATCGAGACCGAAGAGCGCGTCCGCAGTAAAGACTCGAAGCGCCTGTACTACCTTTCCATGGAGTTTCTGATGGGAAGGTCCCTGAACGATAACCTGCACAACCTTGGCATTACGGAACTGATGCGCGAGGTGCTCGCGAGCATAGGGATGTCGTTGGACGACGTCCTGGCGTGCGAACTCGATGCTGGTCTCGGGAACGGTGGCTTGGGTCGTCTTGCGGCGTGCTTCCTGGAGTCTCTGGCGACCTTGGGAATGCCGGGGTATGGGTATGGCATTGACTACGAGTACGGATTGTTCCGGCAGGAGATCAACGGTGGCTTCCAGCGCGAGAAGCCGGACCGCTGGAAGGCCAACGGCACACCGTTCGAGATTGGACGCCCGGATCGCGCGCTGAGCATTCCCCTTTATGGCCGCGTAGAGACCTCACGTGACAACCACGGCAATCTGCGGCAGATCTGGACGAGCCAGAAATTCGTGCTCGGCATTCCAAGCGATATGCCGGTGGTCGGATGGGGCGGCGAGACCGTCAATTTCCTGCGACTGTTCGCAGCGCGCGCTTCGGAAGATTTCGACATTGAGATCTTTAACCGCGGCGATTACATACGCGCCGTCGAGCAGAAGATCGGCAACGAGAACATTTCGCGCGTGCTGTATCCGTCGGACTCGGTGATGTCGGGCAAGGAACTGCGATTGGTGCAGGAGTACTTCCTGGTCGCATGTGCCATCGGCGACCTGGTGCGCCGCTACGATCTCGATCACAAAGGCTACGAGCAGTTCCCGTCGAAGGTCGCGATCCAGATGAACGATACGCATCCGAGCCTTGCGGTCGCGGAGTTGATGCGCGTGTTCATTGACGAGAAGGGGCTGGAGTGGGAACAGGCGTGGGAACTGACCCAAGCCACCTGCGCGTACACCAACCACACGTTGCTGCCGGAAGCATTGGAACGCTGGTCGGTATCGCTGATGGAGCGCGTGCTGCCGCGGCACATGCAGCTTATCTACGGAATCAATCACCAGTTCCTGCGTAGCATTTCGGAATATTCCTTCACCGATCCCGACTTGATGCGGCGGACCTCCATCATCGAGGAAGCCGCGGACAAGCAAGTGCGCATGGCGCACCTGGCGATCATCGGAAGCCATGCCGTGAATGGCGTGGCTGCATTGCATAGCGAGCTCGTCAAATCCACGCTGGTGCCGGATTTTGCGAAGTTGTGGCCGGAGCGTTTCAGCAATAAGACAAACGGCGTGGCCCCACGGCCGTGGCTGCACAAATCGAATCCCGGGCTCGCTGCGCTTCTCACAGAAACCATAGGTGAGCGATGGGTCACTGATCTCTCGCTGCTGCGGGGGCTCCAGAAGTTTGCCGATGACGCGGCGTTCCGCGCGAAATTCCGTGAAGTAAAACAGCACAACAAAAACCGGCTGGCGAAGGTCATCTTCGACCAGACTGGCGTGCAGGTCTATACGTCGTCGCTATTCGATGTGCAGATCAAACGCATTCACGAGTACAAGCGGCAACTGCTGAACGTGATGCGCATTATCGATCAGTATCTGCAATGCGTGGACCATGGTGTGGAGATCAAGGTCCCGCGAACGTTTGTGTTTGCAGGTAAAGCGGCACCGGGATACTGGGCAGCGAAACAGATCATCAAGCTCATCCACAACGTAGCGTCAGTGGTGAACAGCGATCCGCGGATGAAAGACCGGATCAAGGTTGCGTTCTTGCCGGACTATCGAGTCTCGCTGGCTGAGATCATCATTCCGGCCGCCGACGTCAGCGAGCAGATTTCGACCGCAGGCATGGAAGCCTCCGGTACCGGCAACATGAAGCTCTCGATGAACGGAGCGCTGACCGTCGGAACCTACGATGGCGCCAACATCGAGATCCTTGAGGAAGTCGGGGAAGAGAATTTTTATCTCTTCGGATTGCGGGTAGAGCAGATCGAGGAGATGAAGCGCAAGGGCCTCTACAACGCGCAGGAATACTACGCCAAGAACGAGCGCACCAAGGCCGTAATGGATTCCCTGGGCAGCGATCGCTTCTCACCGCAGGAGCCTGGGTTATTCCGCTGGATTGTGGACGAAATTCTTTATCGCGGCGATCGTTATTTCCATCTTGCGGACTTGCCCTCGTACGTCGAGATCAATGAGTCGGTGGACGAGGACTACCTCGACCAGGAGCTATGGTCGCGCAAAGCTGCGATCAATGTCGCGCGAATCGGGAAATTCTCGAGCGATCGCACGATCCTCGAATACGCGCGAGATATCTGGCACATCGGGCCATTCGAGCAGCCGTGGGTTCCCAAACCCAAACCAGAGGCCATTCTCACAGCAGCGCCGCCGGCATCTGCGTCAGAGTCCAGCTCCGTCGTCGGATAGAAGGTCGTTTAGGCGTCGCCGGTCACGGCCGTTCCCAACTGGATCAGTTGTTCTTCGGTAAGCGGAAGGTTCAGACGCTTCCATTCATTCAGCCCACCAGCCAGTGGACGCACCTGCCGTATCCCGACCTTCCTCAGTTCCAGCGCCGCACGGGCGCTGCTAGCTTCGTTTGGTCAAGTACAGTACAAAATGATTTCGCGATCGCGCGGGATTTCCTTGGCTCGTTTCGCGAGATCGTCCATGCGGATTTGCAATGCGCCGGGAATCACCCGTGGATCCGTGAGAACGTCGAGCGGATGGCGCAGGTCGATGATCGTGGGCGTTTCGCCGGCGATCAGCTTCGAGTGCAGTTCCTCGGGCGTAATGCGGCCGATGCTCACGGACTTAAGAAAACGTCGCCGTTGCTCGTATTTCCAAAGGATCCAGCCGATAACAACCAGCACCGCAGCCATGAACAGGAAACGCCCGACCATTTGCGAATGCTGAAGAATCGCATCGACGCGCTCGCTGAATAAATAGCCGAGAAGAAGCAATGTTCCAGACCACAAGAGCGAACCCGGAATGTCGAACAGCAAGAATTTTTCGTAGGAGATGCGCGACATGCCGGCAATCGGCGCGGCTACCGTATTGAGTCCCGGCACAAACTTCGAGTAGAGGAGGGAGCGTGGACCACGGCGGTCGAAGACGCCTCGGGTGCGCTCCACGCACGAGTCGGGCTCGAGAGACATTTTGCAGAGCACATTCAGAACGGCGGATCCTCGGCGCTTGCCGAGTTCGTACCAGAACGTGTCAGCGGCGAGACAGGCCATCAGAGCTGTAATGAGCGCGACCGGAAAACTGAGTCTGCCATGCCATGCCAGGGCGCCTGCGGACAGCAGCAATGGAAGAGCGGGAATGGGGAGTCCGACCTGCTCGGCGAATACCCATATAAATATGACCAGGTATCCGTAGACTTCTAAAAAATGGCCGAGCTCACCCACGAATCCCCTCCCGAATCGTCGCGAAGAGATATTGATTCATTGGCGCCTCCGAAAGCTGCGAACTATTTAGTGTGCAGGGCATAGGTACCGTCCCAGAGCTCGGGAGGATGGGCCAGGAACTCGCGGCAGCGCTTGGCCATGACAACGCTCGGCGGATCCGCGGGCAAGGCAGCGAATACGCTCAGAGCACCTTCGAAATCCGCATCCATGTAAGCGGTGAGCGCTTCTTCATATTGGACAATATGAGCGGGGCGCTGCGCGTCTTCTGCCTTCTCACAAACCAGTTCATAGACATCGACGCCGCGACTCTTGCCCTTCACAGCAACACGGTCCAAGCGTCGGAATTCGAAGTGGTCGCTCGCTGCAACATACATCGCATCGCTAACGATGATCGAAGTCCCATACTGTTTGTTAAGAGCTTCAAGTCGCGAAGCGAGATTCACGCCATCGCCGATGGCGGTGTAGTTGAACCGGTCGGGCGCGCCGAAATGTCCCACAGAAACCGTATCGCGATGCAATCCGAACCGCGTCTCGAATCGCGGAATGCCCTTCCAGGAGGGCGACGCGAACAAATGATTGAGAGCACTCATGCAGTTCAACGCTGCGTGACAAGCAAGAAGAGCGTGATAGCCAACCGGCTCCGGTGCGTTCCAGAAGGCCATCACGGCATCGCCGATGAACTTGTCGATTGTGCCCTTTTCTTTCTGGATGGTCTGCGTCATGGTTTGCAAATACAGACCAAGGACATCGGCAAGACGATGCGGCTCCATCTTCTCCGCGACGGTAGTAAAGTCCTTGATGTCCGTGAAGAGAATCGAGAGCTCGACGGATTCGCCGCCGAGTTCAGGCTCCTTGCCCTTCTGATACAGCCCGCGAACCAGATCAAGCGGAACATATTTGCCCATAGCGCGCACGGCAGTCTTCGCACGCTCCAACCCTTCGAGGACGTCGTTGACGTCGCGAATGCGAGAGCGGTCAGGCGTCGGCGAAAATTCGAAGCGGTTCATGCGGAGGGTTTCCCGCACGAGCAGAGAATGAGCTCGGTTAATGCGGCGAAGAATGTAAGCGCCGATGAGAAGAGTAAAGACGATCAGTCCAATCGTCGCGCCGAGCACGATTTGCCGCGTACGTTCCAGCCCGCGCAAATAGTAGGCTCGCGGAACCACCACGCCGACGATCCAACCCTGCGTCCCGGCGAGCGCGCGGTAGGTGACGAGGTAACGCTCACTTCCGATGAGGAATGAATTCGTGGCAATCGAGTGATCGCTGTCGATATTGCCGAGCGCCGGTTGTTTGAGTGCTTCGACAATCGCAGGAGGCTGGTTATCGGTGGCGATGCGGAGATCGTCGCCGGACTCGACAACGCGGTTCATTCCCGGCCCGGCGATCAGCCGCCCGGTATTGTCACAGAGAAAGACGAGGTGCTGGTCGTCCTGTCCTGCGCCGCTGAGACGCAGGTGAATCGCTCGGTCAATCTGGTCTTTCGCGAGGCCAAGACGCAGCACACCGACGAATTCGCCGTCCGAAGCGAGAATCGCTTTCTGCACGCTGACTTCGACGCGCCGCTTGTTTTCCGGAAGATTGGCATCGAGTTGCGACCAGTGCAAGTCGGTCCAGAGCAGCTGGCCTTGGCGGTTTCGGCTGGCAGGCACTTGGAAGGTCAGGTGCAACGTGGGGTCGGGAACCGGCGTCGCAGCAGGTGTTCCCGCGCTGAGCGGCAGCTGATGCGATTCGGCGACATATTTGTCTTTCTCCCACCAGGTGCGACTCGACGTGATTACGTCAGAGTCTCTCGTGCGATACACGGAAACTTCGATCGCGCTTTTCGGAACGACTTTCAGGTTGTCGTCGCTATCGAAGCCCGACGAATGCGCGTGCGTGAAACTAGCTTCCGAAACGCTTTCGTTGGCGATGAAGAGTTGCAGCAGACCGGCTTCGACCGACGCAATATTACGTTCATTGGTGATGCCGTAATGGATCTGCCGCTCAAACTCTTGTGCAGCGCGGGGAGCGATGTTCAGCGAGTTATCCACACGGGTGGCGGCTTCCTGGCTGGCGGCGATCCGGAACCGCTCCGCACTCTCAAGAATGGTGCGCTGCGAACCAGCAGAGAACACCGTGTAGAGCAACACGAGTGCTACCGTGAGCCCGATCAGGCTAACGCCAAAAATCTGTTTTAGCGTGGGGCGAAAACTGCCGGCCATTTGGAAAGGCAGTCTACATCAGCTTGCGCACCGGATGAATCTTTTCCGACAGGGGCGGCGCAGCAAACCCCTGATTGGCGGCGAGGTTCAAACCAATTGGGAGAGTGACGATGATCCTGATTGACAGGCTGAACGAACTGATTGCCGATATCCAGATGTGCATGCTTGTCTCCGTCCACGCGAATGGGCAGCTCCACAGCCGGCCTATGGCCACCCAGGCGGTTTCCGATGATGGCTTCCTCTGGTTCTTCACCTCGGCGCACAGTTCAAAGGCGGACGAGATTCGCAACAACCGCGAAGTGAACGTTGCCTACTCCGATCTCACGAACATGCGCTTCGTCTCGGTGGCCGGGACGTGCGAGCTGGTACGAAACCGGCCGACGTCTGAGAGGCTGTGGCGCGATGAATACAAGCGCTGGTTCCCCATGGGCCTCGATGATCCCGAACTCATCCTGCTGAAGGTCACGATCAATGCGGTGGAGTACTGGGACGTGCAAGCCAACCGAATGCGCGAGTTGACTGCGATCAACGAGACCGTGCAGCTGCGCGACGACCGTACCGTTGCAACCGACGATCGGAGCGTAGCTTAGCTACTGCAGCGTGCTTTCCATCGCTGAGACTGCATCCTCCGGCTTCCAGTCATTGCCGCTGAAGATGTGCGCGATCTTGCCGTCGGGTCCGATGACCGCCGTTCGCAACGAGTGCACGATGGTCGCGCCGTCTGGCGTATAGCTCAGGCCGAAAAAGTCGGCCACTTTCTTCGTTTCTTCCGGCGTCGCCGTTACGAACTGCCAGTGCGTGAACTTCGGATCCACATCCCCGGCGTAGCGCCCGCCGTATTCACGTAGAACTGCGGGCTTGTCGTACTCCGGATCGAAGCTGATGCTGAGCTGTTGCGTCTTGTCGTAGATCGAGGGCTGCTGCTTCATCTGGCGGGCAACTGCGCTGAAGTTATTGCTCATGCGGATGCAATAGTCCGGCAGCGGGCAGCGGGTGTAGATGAACGTGAGCAGCAGTGTCTTGCCCCGAAACTGCACGAGCTTGATCTTCTTACCATCCTGATTTGTGAAAGCGAAATCCGGCACGGTGTCGCCAATTTGCGGCACGCGGACGCTGCCGTCGATGGTGGTCGGGCCGCTGCTCTGGGTGATGACCGGATTCTCCAGATGTGAGCTGTCACCGCTGATCACGAGCGTCGCGGTGATGCTGTCGCCGGGATGCGCAGCCTGGAAGACCCAGTCGTCCTTTACGCGGAAGGGCATCGTCATGCCTTTCATCAGGCCGGGAATGTCCTGGTGCTGGATGGTGAGTTCGTGCGCTTTGGCGTCCATGGCGATGATCTTGCCGCTCAAGTCGTAACGACGCTCGGGTTTGCGAGAACAACTGGTGAAAAGGACGAGCAGAGCAACGAGCGGGGCGACCTGCCGGGTCAAACGCATAGTCCTATTCTAGAAAAACTCGCACCTTCTCACCGAGCTCTATTCCGCAGCGGCAGGAATTTCGAAATTCAATGCAGTGTCGTTGCGGCAAAGCAATCTGTTCTTGCATCATAATTGAATATCATGCAAATATAATTTCACTGTAAGATAATTGAAAGAGGCGATTGCAGTGGTGAACGAAACCATCGTTAGCGGGCTCAAGCCGTATCGCATTGGGGAGAAGCTGCGCGCTCTCCGCTTGAAAAAGAAACTAGGACTCGTCGAACTCGGGAAACATACCGGGCTGTCGCCGGCATTGCTGTCGAAGCTGGAACGCGGCAAGTTATTTCCCACTTTGCCGACACTGCTGCGGATCGCGCTGGTGTTCAGCGTTGGGCTCGATTATTTCTTTGCGGATGAGAGTAGACGGCATGTCGTTTCGGTCGTGCGCAAGGACGAACGCCTGCGCTTCCCGGAGCGGCCGAATACCCGGGACGTCGCCTATTACTTTGAGAGCCTCGACTTCGCCGCCCTTGAGCCTAAGCTGAACGCCTTTCTTGCCGACTTCGAACATGTACCGGCGGAGACCCTGCGATTGCATCAGCACCAGGGTTTTGAGTTTCTGCATACACTCGCCGGCAAACTCGAACTTGTGATCGGCGGGATTCCTTACGAGCTGAGCCAGGGGGATTCGATCTATTTTGATTCCTCGGTGCCGCACACCTATCGCAACGCGCAGAAGAAGCCCTGCTCCGCGTTGGTCGTGACGGCGGAGTAGAGTAAACACAGGGATGAGCACCGAAACACTTCATCTGCCCGCGAAGAAGGAACGGCAGTACCGTTTCCCGCGGGGCGTCGAGCACAACCTGCTTTGGGAGGGATTGAAGAATCTCGGCCCGATTGATCCACTCCGGTTTTTCGAGCGCCTCAAGCGCGACTACGGCAAGGTCGGCGGCTATCGCGTCGGCAACAAAAGAGTCGTGTTCCTCGCGGACGCAGAACTAATCCGCGAAGTGCTCGTCGTTCAGAACGACAACTTCGTCAAGGGCGAGCCCGTGCGTCGAACGAAGGTCCTCCTGGGCAACGGCATGATCACTGCCGAACAGCAGGATTGGCGTTCCCAGCGCCAGGCGGCGCAACCGGCATTCCACCGGCAACGCATCAGGAGCTACGCGGACCAAATGGTGGGGCTCACGATTGAAACCCGCGATCGCATCGCCCCGGGAATCGAGTTCGATCTGGCGCAGATGTTCATGGAACTCGCGCTGAAGGTGGTAGGGAAGACGCTGTTCGACACTGACCTCGATCACGAAGCAGGCGTAGTCGCACACGAAATCAGCAACATCATGGATGTGTACAACTTCATGATGGCGGTACCGGCGCCACAGCTGATGTTGCACTTGCCATGGCCGCAGGTGATTAAATTTCGCAAGGCGCGTCGTCGGGTGGATGAGACGGTGAACCGAATGATCGAGTCGCACCTGCACGGGCCGAAGCGCGACTGCGGCGATCTGCTCTCGATGATGATCCAGGCGATCCCGGACGTCGAAACGCCGGAAGGCAAAGAACAACTGCGTGACCAGGTGGTCACGATCTTCCTGGCTGGCTACGAGACAACCGCAAACGCACTGTCGTGGACGTTCCGACTGCTGGGTGAGAATCCGGAAGTAGAGCGGCGGGTGCTCGCAGAAGTGGATGACGTCCTCAATGGCCGCATGGCGAGCGTCGAGGATGTACCGCAGTTGAAGTACATCGAGATGGTGCTGGCGGAGTCGATGCGGTTGTATCCGCCTGCGTGGGCGATGGTCCGGCAAGGAATCAACGACTTCCAACTCGGCGACTACTTCCTGCCGGGCGGAACGACCGTGATGATGAGCCAGTGGGTGATGCATCGCAGCGAAGAGTTCTGGCTTGATCCGCTACGCTTCGATCCGGAGCGGTTTCGTCCGGAAGCAAAAGCGGGGCGTCCGAAGTTTGCGTATTTCCCGTTCGGCGGCGGCGGGCGGCAGTGTATTGGCGAAGCCTTTGCCTGGATGGAAGGCGCGTTGTTGCTGGCGACTCTGGTGCAGAAGTATCGCTTCCGACTCGTGGCGGGACAAACGTTTGAGCCGCAGTCGTTGATCACGCTGCGGCCCAGGAACGGTGTGCGAGTTGTGGCGGAAGCTCGCGGATAGAGCGCGGCGAGCGATAGGTATCCTTCGACACCGCGCTTCGCGCTCCGCTCAGGAAGACAGAGTTAATTTCCTGTTTTTAGCACGACGCGGAAACGCGCTTTGCCGCTCAGCATTCGCTCATAGCCTTCGGCGGCTTTCTCCAGCGGATAGACCTCATTCATTGACCGGACGTTCTCGAGCACGCTGAAGTTCAGCGTGTCCTGCGAATCAATCGACGTTCCCGAATACCAACCTTCCACGCCCTGGCGGAACGTGAGCATCTGGAGTGGATTGATCTTCATCGAGGGCACTGCGCCAATCAGGAAGAACTTGCCGCGAATGGCGAGTCCGCCGAGAGTCGCTTCCATAGCATCGGCTGCGGTAACAGTGGAGAGGATCACCTTCGCGCCGCCGAGCGTTTGCAAAGCCTTAGACGGATCTTCTTTCTCGGTGTCGATGTAATGATGCGCACCGAGTTGTTTCGCGAGCGCAGCTTTGTCGGCACCGCGCGCGATGGCCGCGGTGCGATAGCCAGATTTCGCTGCGTACTGCACCGCGAGATGGCCGAGCCCGCCGATGCCGAGGACAGCGACGAGATCACCCGGTATGGCGCCGCTGTTGCGCAAGCAGTTGTAGGTGGTGACGCCAGCACACATCAGAGGGGCAGCGTCTTCCGGTGAGAGATCTGTGGGCACGAGGGCAAGCGCTTCGGGGCGGGCGATCATGTAGTCCGCGTAACCGCCATCTGAGGTCAGTCCGGTGATGAACGGGCCCGAAGTGCAGGCGAAGAAATCGCCACGACGACAGTTGTCGCAATAGCCGCAGTAGCCGCCATTCCAGCCAACGCCAACTCGGTCGCCAACCTTCCAGCGCGGCACGTCTTTGCCGAGGGCATCAATCACGCCCACAACTTCGTGGCCGGGAACGCGCGGATAGCTGGTCGGCATGATGCCTTCTTTTACGACTGAATCGCTATGGCAGACGCCGCAAGCCTGCACTTTGATTCGCACTTCGCGGGCACCGGGTTGAGGGATATCACGTTCGACAAGTTCGAATGCGCCATGGGCCGCAGCAATTTGAACAGCACGCATCTTTGCCATACGTTCTCCAGAATTTCGAATGCGGTTGGATAGTTAAGAAACGTCGAAACTATGCGGCTTCAGTGCGGAAGAAGCGGTCGGCCAGGGTGCCACCCATCTTCATGAGCGGCTTCTCAATCCAGTGGAAGCAGGCCATGGGGATGGTGATGGCTCCAGCAACAAATATGCTCCACACAACGAAGCGCGGCATCGAGCGGGCGCAGATACGAAATGCGAACCACAAGATGACGATGTTGCTTAGATAAATCCCGTAGGAATAAGTCGCAATCCATTTGGCGGCGCGGGTTATCCATTGGTATTGGATCTGCGCAAAAAATGGGACGCTGAGGCCGAGAAGCAGGCAGGCGACCCATCCATAGCGTTGGCGCTCGAACGCGAGATACACGTTGAGGACCGCCATAATCGTCACCGGCCACAGCCAGCTCGGAAGCAGAGGGCGGGAACGCCGCGCAATTTGATAAGCCACTGCTCCTCCCATGAAGCAGGGGACAAAGAGGATGACGTCGAGACGCCAGAGGACGTGGCCGCTGCTGCGGAAGGGGAGATACGCGATCGCGGCGAGGACCGAGGTACCCCAGAGCGCGAGCAGCGTCGGCGGCGAAATGCGACGCACAAGATAGAAGACCAGCGGGAGCATGAGGTACATCTGGACTTCGAGGGGGAGGCTCCAGAGTGGGCCGAACAGGCACGAGGTGCCCATCACGTTCTGTGCGAGGAGCAGGTTCGCCATTACGGTGCGAAGGTCGTGCGGCGCGGTGCCTGCACCCCAGACATCCTGCGGCACGTTGCAGAGATAGACCAATAGGACGAAGAAGACGGCCAGCGGGTAGATACGGAACATCCGCCGCAGATAGAAGTGAAAGACCTTCTTAAAGCCGTTGAGCGGTGTGCGCTCTAGCGACATGAGCAGCACCAGGCAGGTGTGGACGAAGAAGAAGTAGACGCCCACACGTCCGAGATCGGCGGGGCTGAAGAAGGCAATGCGCTGGATCCCGACGGTCAGGAACAGGTGGTCCACAAACACAAACATCACGGCGATTGCCCGGAGGAAATCCAGGTTTGCCGAGGTTGCGGTGAGCTGAGGACGCCGGAGTTCACGGGCCAGCGCGGTTGCGGCAGCGCTCACGCTTGTACCGCTTTCGAGGGGAACTGCCATCCCTCACTAGGAAGCGGTGAGAAGCTCTGAAGGTTTCTTGCGACTTGCACTTATCAGGATAACAAATCGAGAGGCGAGTTTCTGCTATGTTGTAGGACACGCACGGGGCACGTATCCCATACTAGTACAAGGAATAAGGAGCCGTTCGTATGAGCAGAAAGACGGTGGGCGCGCACGAGATGCACGCGATTGACGGCGAGCGCAGCGCAGCCGTAGTACGAACGGTTCGGCAGACGTCGCCAGCGATGGCCGACATGCTCGTAGAAAGCGTTTATGGCGAGATCTTTGCGCGTGCGGAACTCGGTCGGCGTGAGCGCGAATTGGTGACGTGCGGCATCATTGCGGCACTGGGTGGCGCAGAGACGCAATTGCGCGTGCATTTGAGCGCAGCGCTGCGGTGCGGTGTGGATCCCGACGAATTGGTTGCGCTGGTCGAGCACTTGACGCCATATGCTGGTTTTCCGCGCGGACTGAATGCGTTGCGCGAGGTGCGAGCGATTTTCAGCGAACAGAAGATTTCGCGGCCCGGACTGCCAAAGAAGATCCAGCTCAGCGACCACGAAACCGTGGTATCGGAGACCGGGAAGGGTGATCCGATTGTGCTGCTGCATGCAATCGGGCTCGACTGGCGGATGTGGCGCGACGTGATCAAGCCGTTGGCAAAACATCATCGCGTACTTGCGTACGATCTTCGCGGACATGGCCATGCAGCGCCGGCGCCGAAACCACTGACGGTGAAACGCTGGTCCGACGATTTGCTGGAACTCGCCGATCGCGCGCGGCTTGAAAAATTCCATCTCGTTGGTTTGTCGCTTGGCGGCATTGTGGGGCTTGAGTTCGCGCTCGAACATCCGGAGCGGCTAAAGCACCTTACCGTGGTGGCAAGTGCGGTTCACGGTAATAAAGAGCTTTATCAGCAGCGCGCGCACGACGCGGAGAAGCACGGCGTAGAACCGCAGATGGGCGCGACGCTGACGCGGTGGTTCACGCCAGAGTGGCTGGCGGTGAACGGATGGACGGTGCGGTACGCCCGGGAGCGAATTCTGCGCGGGATGGTGGAGAACTGGGCCGGAGCGTGGCGTGCCATCGCCGAGCCGCATTTGTGGGAGCGACTGAACGAAATCAAGGTGGCCACGAAGTTGATTGCCGCGGAACTCGACAAGGGTGCGACCGTGGAATCCATGCGGGAGATGGGGAAGAGAATCCACCGTGCGAAAGTGCAAGTGATCGAGGGCGCGGCGCACATGGTGAGCCTGATGAAGCCGGTGGAGTTGGCGGAAGCGATTCTGTAGGGTACCCCTCCCCACCCCGATCTCTGTTTTCATCGGGTTAGCGAGAAAATCTCCGCAAAATATTCAAAACAAAAGATTTAAGTGACAAAATATTGAAAACAAAAGGGTTACCGACGTGGTGGCCTAACGTCGGGGTTTGTTTTCAGTAAGTTAGCGATATAGTTTCCCGCAAAATATTGGAAATAAACGATTAAGTTCGAGCACTGAGCAGCGCGGCTTGCACGCCTTTCGGCGGAGATCCCAAGTCTCGGTGCAGTTAATTGTCAAAGAGCGGAATGATTCTTTGGGAATGCCCCAGGTAGGCAGAGTACGAGAGATCGTGCAACAAAATCTGTGATCGGCGTACTTGTCGGACGTGAGGCTCGTACTTGACGCGGGATGTTTTCGAACACTGTCCGAAACTGGTCAGCGTTTCTTCTCTACGAACATCTTCGTAATTTCATAGAATCCTAAGTACCTTGTTTTCTGCATGGAACCGTCGTGTGCTTGGCAACGTAACTGCCTGTATAGCTCGCGAGAGGACCCAATCGACCATGCATGATGTACGCCTCGCTTTTCGTCAGTTCCTGAAGTCGCCGGGATTTGTGTTCACCGTAGTGCTGACGATCGCGCTGGGAATTGGCGCCAACACGGCGATCTTCACTCTGGTTCATGCGGTGCTGTTGAAGTCTCTGCCCGTGGTGGATCCCAATACTCTGTATCGAATTGGCGACAAGGACGACTGCTGCGTGAATGGCGGCTTCATGGGCGACGATGGCGACTTCGACTTGTTCTCATACGACCTCTACACGAGCCTCCGCGATAACACGCCGGAGTTCGAGCAACTGGCGGCCATGCAATCGGGCGGGAACGAGATGTCGGTCCGGCGGGGATCAGCGCTAGGTAAGGCGCTGCGCACCGAGTACGTGTCGGGAAATTACTTCACCACGTTCGGAATTGTTCCTTACACCGGTCGGCTCATGACGATGAGTGATGACGTTACCGGCGCCGCGCCGGCGGTGGTGATGAGCTACACGACGTGGCAGAACGATTATGCTGGCGATCCTTCGCTGGTTGGTTCCACGTTGTATCTGCAAGGCAAGCCGGTGACGGTGATTGGCATTGCGCCGCCGGGATTCTATGGGGACCGCCTGCGCAGCAGTCCGCCGGCACTGTGGATTCCGCTGGCAATCGAGCCGGTGCTGGAAGGGAACACTTCGATCCTTCACGTGAGAGAGAGCAATTGGCTCTATGCAATTGGACGCCTCAAGCCCGGGGTGCAGATAGGACCGCTGCAAGCGAAGGTGTCGAACACTCTGCGGGTGTGGCTGTCGGGCGTGGAGATGTACACCCGCAACGGTGGGAAAGAGGTGATCCCGAAGCAGCACGTGGTGATCGTGCCGGCGGGGGGCGGGATCCAGAACATGCAGCAGGAGACCGGGAAGGGCCTGTATCTGCTCATGGCGATCTCTGCGCTGGTGTTATTGGTGGCGTGCGCGAACGTGGCGAACTTGCTGCTGGCGCGCGGCGCGACACGGCGAACGGAAATTTCCATTCGCATGGCGATGGGCGCGGCGCGGAAGAGGTTAATTCGCTCGATGCTTGTGGAGAGCGTTCTGCTCGCGTTCATGGCGGGGCTGGTTGGACTTGTGGTGGCTTACGCGGGAACGCGGACGATTCTCTCGCTGGCATTCCCGGATTCGCCGCAGTTGCCTATCCATGCGACGCCATCGTTACCGGTGTTGGGATTTGCACTGCTGTTGTCGCTGGGCACAGGGGTGATCTTCGGCATCGTGCCGGCGTGGATTACGTCACATTCCGATCCGGCAGATGCGCTGCGCGGAACCAGCCGCACGACCAAAGACGGAGCATCGATGCCGCAGAAGTGGTTGATCGTGTTCCAGGCGGCGCTCTCGTTGGCGCTGCTGGTAAGTGCGGGACTGATGACGAAGAGCCTGCGCAACTTGCAGCACCAGGACTTCGGCTTAAAGACCGACAACCGCTACGTGGTGCACTTTGACCTTATGGGCGCCGGATACACGCCCACCACTTTGCAGCCGCTGTATCAGCGATTGGAAGAGCGGTTCGGTTCGATTCCGGGAGTGGACGGTGTAGGTATCGCGCTCTACAGCACGCTCGAGGGAAACAACTGGGGCGAGGGCATTCGTATAGAAGGGCGTCCGGAGCCGGGGCCGCAGGAGGATAACGGGTCGTCGTGGGACCGTGTGAATCCGCAATTCTTCAAGATGATGGGTCAGCCGATTCTGCGCGGGCGCGGGTTACAGGAGTCGGACACGCCGACATCGCAGTTCGTGGCGGTGGTCAACGAGGCGTTTGTGAAGAAGTTCTTCCCGAAGGAAGAGCCGATCGGCAAGCACTTCGGAGTTTTCGATATGAAGTATTCCGGTGCGTTCGAGATCGTGGGAGTGGTGAAGGACGCCAAGTATCAGGACCCGCACCAGAAGATGCGAGCGATGTATTTCCGTCCGCTGACGCAGGAATTGAAAGTGGAAGAACCGAACGCCAAAATGGCGGAGGGACGATCGCTCTACGCCAACTCGATCACGCTGCACTTTTCGCAGCCGCCATCGAACGTGGATGAACTGGTCCGGAGGACGCTGGCGGACATTGATCCCAACATCACGATCAACAGCCTGCATTCGCTGGAATTCCAGATTGGCGACAACCTCACACAGGAACGTTTGATTTCACGGCTGACGATGTTGTTTGGCGCACTCGCGCTGATACTCGCGTCGGTGGGACTGTACGGAATTACGTCGTATGCGGTGGCCCGCCGGACGGGGGAGATTGGATTGCGGATGGCCCTTGGTGCGGACCGCGGCAACGTGGTGCGGCTGGTATTGCGTGGGGTAGCCGTTCGAGTGGGATTGGGGCTGGCGATTGGGATCCCGCTCACGCTGATCGGGGGGCATTACATGGCGGACCAGCTCTACAACGTGAAGGCGTGGGACCCGGCGAGTCTGGCGATCGGGATCGCGGTGCTGTCGGCTGCGGCGCTGGTGGCAGGATTTATTCCGGCGCGGAGGGCGGCAAGTATTGAGCCAATGCAGGCTTTAAGGATTGAGTGATTTTGTACCGCCGGTATAATTCGGCGCCATGAAGAAACTGTCTGGAATTGTGAGGGCGTTATGCGCGGTGATCGTCGCATGCGCCCTTTTTGCTGTCGTCGTCCACTTCCATTCACTTCGCGCCAATGCGAGCGGGCGGCCGTATGACGTCGTGATCTTGAACGGGCGCGTCATGGATCCCGAGTCGGGGCTCGATGCGATGCGGAATGTCGGAATTCGCCACGGGAAGATCGTTGCAGTTTCGACTGCGGCGATTACCGGGAAGCGCACGATTGACGCTAAAGGGTTGGTGGTGGCACCCGGCTTCATCGACATGCATGAGCATGGGCAGGAGCCGCGCAATTACCAGTTCCAGGCCCACGATGGAGTAACGACTTCGCTCGAGTTGGAAGTTGGGACCGACGATGTTGCGCAGTGGTACGCGAATCGCGAAGGGAAGGCGCTGATCAATTATGGCGTGAGCATTGGGCATATCCCGGTGCGAATGAAGGTGCTGAAAGATCCCGGAAAATGGCTACCTACAGGTGACGCGGAGTACCGTGCTTCTACTTCGGAAGAGCTTGCCGAAATCCAACAGAGGATTCAGGCAGGGTTGGACGCGGGAGCGCTCGCAGTGGGAATGGGGATTAACTACACGGCGGCTGCGTCACACGAGGAGATCGTGGACATGTTTCGGATTGCTGCGAAGAACGGCGCGCCGGTGCATGTGCATTTGCGGTGGGCGGGAATCAAAGAGCCGGAGACCGGACTGGCTGGGCTGGAAGAAGTGATTGCGGCGGCGGAGTCTACGGGTGCGCCTCTGCACGTGGTGCATGTCACCAGCATGGGGCTGCGCGACACACCACAGTTGATTGCGATGATCGAAGGTGCGCAGAAGCGTGGGTTGGATGTGACCACGGAGTGCTATCCGTACATTGCCGCAAGTACAGGGCTGGAGAGTGCGATATTTGAGCCCGGATGGCAGGAGAAGATGGGGATCACGTACAAGGACCTGCAATGGGTGGGCACAGGCGAGCGACTGACGCAGGAGACATTCGCGAAATATCGGAAGCAAGGCGGGCCGGCGGTGATCTTCTCGATTCCAGAAGCGGCGGCGAGAACCGCGGTCGCGAATCCGATGGTGATGATCGCGAGCGATGGGCCGCAGTTCACTGGGCCGAAGGTGCATCCGCGCGGGAACGGGACGTTTTCACGTGTGCTGGGACACTACGTGCGCGAGGAACATGCGCTCGATTTGATGACCGCGCTGAGAAAAATGACCTTGATGCCGGCGCAACGGTTGGAGAAACGGACGCCGGAATTCAAGAACAAAGGCCGCATTCGCGTAGGCGCTGATGCCGACATCACCGTGTTCGATCCGCAACGCGTGATTGATAAAGCGACGTTTGAAGAGCCGATGCAGTATTCCGCGGGGATTCAGTTCGTGCTGGTGAATGGAGTGCCCGTGGTGAGTGACGGCAACCTCGCGGAGGGAGTCTTCCCGGGACGTGCGGCGCGCGCGCCCGTGCACTAGAACTTGTAGGTCACTTCCATGAATCCCAATGCGCCGTTGGCGTTGGTGGTGAAGATCTTTTTGATCACATCGCCGCCGACGGCGTATCCGAAATAGAAGCCGAAATTCAAAGCGGATGTGGCCTTGATGTCGATGCTGGTGTCGTAGAGCGTAGCGAGTGACGTTGAGCCGTTCGCGGGACGACCGGCGTAGCCAAAGGTCCACGGCTGGAATGCGCCGCCGCCGGAGTACCAGAGATCGTGGCTGCTGCTGAGCCAGAGGCTGTGGATGTCTGTGCGCGTGGTGACGGCCGGTCCAGGGCGGAACACTATTTCTCCGAAAATGTCGCGGTTGTTCATCGCGTTGAAGAACGGAAATCGCGCGTAGATGCGTGGCGTAGGTAGCACGGAGAAGAAGGTGCCGTGAGTGCCATCCTTCGCGTCGGCATCGCCGCTGGTCCAGTCGTAACCGGTGCGGAACCAGGGACGCGCGGGCTTCCAGAGTGTAGGCTGCCATCCGCCTTCGATGGACGCGGCTGCGGCGCGGTGATCGAGTTGTCCCCAGGTGCCGAATTGCGCGGCTCCCCAGGCGAGGAAGTCGTAGGTTCCTGATTCGGAGGGCGTGGCGGAGAGGAAGTGTCCGCCGAAGGTGCCGAGGTTGATCCCGCCGAGATCGCTTGCACGGAGTGCAGTTGAGCGATTATCGGTTTTCACGATGGGACGATCGTCGTTGTAGTAAAGGCCGAAGATGCGCCAGTCGGCTTTGGTCTTGCGGCCGAGATTGGCCTGCCGAGTAACGGCGCCATAGACAAACGGAGTTTTGACCCATCCCCACGCGTCTACCTGGAAGACGCCGCGCGTAGGAATTACACCGAGAGCCGTGATGTTCCAGGGTCCGCGGTTCGAGGAGAGTTGGACGCCGTCGAAGCTGCGGAGGACGTCAGAGAAACCGAAGACGCCGATGAGACGCTGGGAGATGCGATCGCTCTTTAATGCGGCGAGTGTGGGATCGGCGGGAGCGACTTCGGTGCCGTCGTTGAAATCGAAGCGTCCGATGCGAAGAGAGTCCTGTTTCGATTTGAAGCGAATGAATGCTTGCTTCAGGTTTACGAAGCCGACGTTCTGTTGCTTGTCATTCGCGGCGTAGTAAGAACCGCCGAGGCCTAGTTGTCCCAAGGGCGCAGGTTGAACGGCCTGCTCGGGAAGACCGAGAAGGATGGGTGAGAGAAATTCGACGTTCCAGTCATATGACGTTTTCTGTTGCGAGAATCCAAAACGGATGGTGGTGCCGGAGAAGCCGTAGGCGTTGCCGCCGGTTCCGGCGTCGAAGAAATCCCAAGCCTCGCCGCGCTCGCGAATGCTGCCGGAGAAGGTGACATCGCCGATCTTGATCGGCGGAGGCGATTGCGCGGACATCACAAAGCCGCAGAGCAGCAGGCACACGAGGAGCGCAGGCTTCAACGATTTCTCCCAAAATGGCTATAAATGGCGCACATCATACCCGAAAAGTGGGGAAGTGCCGGGGAACTTTCTTGGGGTACGACCCTAAGCAGTGTATAAACAGTGTCCAAATCCGCCCGAGTACTCACATGGGACCCATGAAGAAATTCAAAGCGCTGTTTGTGCACCCAAGTGCACTGATGTCGTCCAAAGTGTTTTTGCGTTTGGAGCCGATTGGCTGCGAGCTAGTGGCGGCGGCCTGCAAGGCTGCGGGATATGACGTCCGGCTGCTGGATCTGCAGATCTTTTCGCACAAGGATTATTTCCGCATTCTTGATGAGTGGAAGCCGGATGCGATTGGGTTCTCTCTGAACTATTTGCCTAACGTTCCCGAAGTTGTGGATTTGGCGAAAGAGACGAAGCGGAAGATGCCGGGCGTGTTTTTCTTCGTCGGCGGGCATAGCGCGTCGTTTGTGGCGAAGGACATTTTGAACCACGCCGAAGGCGCGATTGATTGCGTAGTGCGCGGCGAGGGCGAGGGAGTCGCTCCACGTGTTTTGGAAGCCGCGGCAGACGATCGCAAGCGGGTGCATGAATTGCCGGGTGTGGTGTCCCTGGATGGCGAAGGGCCGCATGCGGAGATGGTGAAGTCGATTGACGATTTGCATCCGGCACGCGAGCTGACTTCAAAGCGGAAGAGTTATTTCATCGGGGTGCTGGATCCGGCAGCGTCGGTGGAGTTCACGCGCGGGTGTCCGTGGGATTGCGTGTTCTGCAGCGCGTGGACGTTTTATGGACGCAGCTATCGGAAGCGCAGTCCGGAAAGCGCCGCGGAAGAGATGGCTCGCATCAAGGAGCCGGGCGTTTTCCTGGTGGACGATGTGTGCTTTATCGAGCCCGAGCATGGGTTCGCCATCGGTCGAGAACTCGAGAAACGCAACGTGAAGAAGGAGTACTACCTCGAGACCCGTGGCGACGTCCTTCTGCGCAACAAAGAAGTGTTCAAGTACTGGCGCAAGCTGGGGCTGGAATATATGTTCCTCGGGCTCGAGGCGATCGACGACGAAGGTCTGAAGGCGAACCGCAAACGCACGACGGCCGGCAAGAACCTCGAGGCGCTGGAGTTCACGCGCAAAGAGGGAATCACGGTCGCACTGAACATCATTGCTGATCCGAGCTGGGACAAGGCGAAATTCGCGGCGGTGCGCGAGTGGTCGTTGAGTGTGCCGGAGATCGTTTCGATATCGGTGAATACGCCGTATCCGGGGACGGAGTCGTGGCTGACGGAGTCGCGCGAATTCAGCACTCGGGATTACCGGCTGTTCGACGTGCAGCACGCGGTGATGCCGACCAAGATGTCGCTGGAAGAGTTCTATCGAGAGCTCGTCAATACGCAGAAGGCGATGACCATGAAGTATATGGGCTGGCGCGCAGCGCTGGATGCGACGTCGATTGCGGCGAAGCTGTTGATGCGTGGGCAGACGAACTTTGTGAAGATGCTGTTCAAGTTCGACAGCGTGTACAACGCCGAGCGGCAGATCGCCGAGCATCGCGAGCCGGTGAAATATGAGATGAGCATGCCGCAACGCATGACTGGGAAGGTTGACCGGTCGAAACTGTATATCCATCCGCAGGAACTGGTGAAGCTGCAGCCGCAGGGATAGCAGGATGAGACCTGCAAAAATTGCCAGCAGACGTGCCATGTGACACGTCTGAACATCGTTTGACGTGAGCACCTTTCATTCTCGATCTGTTCTTCTTTTCTGGATTGCATCGCTCGCGATCACGGTGGCGCCGTCGCTGGCGCAAAGCGCTCCTGCTCCCCAGCAGGGCCAAGGGCAGACGACCGGCGCCTCTGCTGCGCCGGATCAGACTGCCGAGATGAAGCAGGAGAACGCGGAGAAAGACATCACCTATCTCAAGTCTCGCCTGGTCTATCGTTACGACTACAAATCACAGGAAGGCGATGTTTTCGTAAATCGATTTCGGGTCAAGGCGCTGTATGGCTTTGGACCGAACGATCGGCTCGCCTTCACCGTTCTGCTACCGGTGAGCCATGTTTCGACCCCGACGGATTCGGCGACGGGGATTGGCAACATGGAGTTTCAGTTCGGCGGGTACATCTATAAGGGAGAGAGTTTCTCCACCGGTGCGCTGGTTGAACTGGATGGGGCCACGGCGAGCGATCCGTTGCTGGGCGGGAGCAGCACCGACTTTAAAGTTGCGTATGGAATTACGCAGGTGTTTCGGCCTCGCTATGTGCTGAACGCGGTGTTCAATTACAAGCATTCGATTTACATCAACCGAGGCTTGGGCACGCACGAGTTCGAGCCGGACATCACGTTGAGCACACGCCGCCTGGGGGCCTCGTGGTTCGTCGAGTACGACTCGTATTACCTTTTTATTCCAGAGGAGTACGCGCAGACGTTCAAGGTTGGCTTGAGCAAAGCGTTGGGCAAGGAACATCATTGGGTGGCCACGCCCTACTGGTCTTTTCCGCTAAACAGCGCTGGCCGGCAGACGCAATACCAGCACAACGTCGGTGTGGACGTCGTGTGGTATCCGGAGTTCATGAACCGGCACTAGCTCGAGTGCGCCGGGAATAGTACAGGCAAAGACCAGCGGCGGTGACTAGCGGGATGACGAGAAGTTGTCCCGGATAGGCTCGCCAGTCGCGCAGACCGGCATACAGCACAAACAACGCAAAGATAAACGGAGAAACGCAGACGTAGGCGATGCCGAGCCAGCCACCGGGCACGCTGAAGCTGCGCTCGGCGTGCGGACGTCGAATCCGGAGCATGAAGAGAGCGAGAAAATCGAGGGTAAGCGCAGCACAGTAAAGCACGCATTGGATGATCGCCAGGGACCCGAGAGAGAACGCGGTGAAGAGTGCGGTGATGCCGCAAAAAGCGAAGAGCGCGGCACGAGGCGGGGCGGTGTCGGTGGAAGTTTTCGCGAAAATCTTAGGCAGCCATCCGTCGCGGGCGAGCGCATACGGAAGGCGCGAGACGTAGAGAAGCTGGCCGTTGAACAATCCCCAGATCGAAGCAAGGCCCGCGCCGGCCATGAGTGTACCCAGCCAGGTTCCGCCGATGAGGCGCGCGATTACCGGCCAGCCTTGGTCGCTGCTCCAGATGTTGGCGTCAGTGGTAACGGTGATGCCAGCGGCCACCGGAATCAAATAGCAAAGCACGGTGAGGGCGAGCGCATAGATGATGGCGCGCGGGTAATTGCGCTGCGGCTGATCGACTTCGCCAGCGTAGGTTGAGACGCTATCCCAACTGGAATAATTGAAGACTGTGAAGGAGATCCCGAGCAGCAGCGCGCCGGGATGCGGTGTGCGGATATCGCGATGAAGGATGCCAGGGATGAGTCGGGGATTATGGAGGCGCGCCAGCCATGTAATGAGCATGACGACGAAGGTGCCGAGCACGATGCTGGTGACGATCTGGGCGGCGCCTCCGACGGTATGTGAACCGCGGAGATTCAATAGCAGCCCACTAGCAATCATGAGGCCCGTAATTCCCCAGCGGAGGAACGGGTGCGCGGGTGCGGCGATCTCCGGGATTAGGAATCCGAGATAGCCGACGAAGAGGATGGGATACATCGCCAGCCAGATGACGGAGATGGTCATCGTCCAGCAGGCCTGTTGCACGGCCCAAAGCGAGCCAAACGTTTCGCGGATCCAGACATAGAAGCCGCCTTCTTCGGGCATCATCGCGGTGAGTTCGGCGACCATCAATGCGGTTGGGAGGCTCCAGAGCAGCGGAGTGACAAGGATGAAGACGAGCGAGAGCGCAGGGCCAACAGCGCCGATGAGCGGCTCGAGTCCGAAGGCTCCGCCGCACGTGGTGAAGAAAATGATGGCGGCAAGGGCGAGGAGATGAATGCGTTTTTCGCTGGGGAGATGATGGGGGTCGATCGGGGCAGGAGAAGCGCTCATCGGGGACGACGCGGTCGTCAAAAGGGCTCTCCTCGCGCGGGAATTGGAGGATTATAGACCGATGCTTCTTAAGTGTTTAATTATCGCGTGAAGGGCGCAGTCTCGTGAGGGTAAGGGGTCCTTCGACTGCGCGCACTGCGTGCGCTCCGCTCAGGATGACAGAACGAAAGACTGGCAAAGAACAAAGGGCCGGCGTGTGCCAGCCCTTTACTGCATTTGCAGTAAAAATCTACTGCATTCCGTTCGGCATCTTCATCCCGCTCAGCCGCTTGGCGAAGCTGGGCTTCGACATGGTCTTGAACATTTTGCGCATTTGCGAGTACTGGCGGAGGAGCTGGTTCACTTCCTGCACGCTGGTACCGGAGCCATTCGCGATGCGTTTGCGGCGGCTTCCGTTGATCACGTCGTGATGCTCGCGCTCATGGGGCGTCATGGAGTTGATGATGGCTTCCACGCGAGAGAGCTCTTTGTCGTCCACCTTGTCGGCGACTTGCTGGAGGCCGGCGAAGGGACCGATGCGCGGCAGCATGCCGATGATCGACTGGAGTGATCCGAGTTTCTTAACCTGTTTAAGTTGATCGCGGAAGTCGGCGAGTGAGAAGCCGTCGCCGCTGAGCGCCTTGCTGGCGAACTCTTCCGACTTCTTTTTGTCGATGCTGGCTTCGGCCTTCTCGATCAGCGAGAGGACGTCGCCCATGCCGAGGATGCGGCCGACGATGCGGTCGGGGTGGAAGGGTTCGAGAGCGTCGTACTTTTCACCGACGCCGATGAACTTGATGGGCTGGCCGGTGACCTGGCGGATGGAGAGCGCAGCGCCGCCACGAGCGTCGCCGTCCATCTTGGTGAGGACCACGCCGGTGAGGGTCAGCTTGTCGTGGAATTCCTTGGCGGAGTTGACGGCGTCCTGGCCGGTCATGGCGTCGGCGACGAACAGGATTTCCTGCGGATTGAGCAGCGTCTTGAGGTGCTGCATCTCGTCCATGAGCTGGTCGTCAATGTGGAGACGGCCAGCGGTATCGACGATGAGGATGTTGCAGCCGTTGCTGATGGCCTCGCGACGGGCTTCTTTGGCGAGGCGAACGACGGTATCCGTGTTCGCTTCCTCAACCTTGCCTTCGTAGAGCTTAGCGTTGATAGCTTGAGCCACTACTTTAAGTTGCTCGCGGGCCGCGGGGCGGTAGACGTCAACCGAAACCAGCATGGGGCGATGGCCGCCATTCTTCAACCAATGCGCGAGCTTTCCGGAGGTCGTGGTCTTACCGGAACCCTGGAGGCCGGCCATGAGAATGATGGTCGGCGGCTGCGAAGCGAACTTCACCTTGGCAGTGTCTTTGCCGAGGATAGCTATGAGTTCGTCGCGGACGATCTTAACGACCTGCTCGGCGGGCGAAAGCGCGGTCATTACATCTTCACCGAGCGCTTTGTACTGGATACGGTCAACTACTTCTTTTACGACTTTAAAGTTGACGTCGGCTTCGAGGAGCGCGAGACGAATTTCGCGCAGCGCCTCTTCCATGTTTTCTGGGGTGAGTTTGCCCTGGCCACGCAGGGACTTGAACGCTCGCTGGAGCTTGTCGGAAAGATTGTCAAACATGATGGCTGGAGTGACTCCGGGTAAAAGGACATTTTAACAGTTTGGGTCGCAAGTGCCTGAAAAGCGTTGCAAATCGCAGGTCCATCCATGAGAATCGCGGCTCTCTCCATGACAACCATACCGTCAGAGCACAAGCGGCTCCCGGGGTTTCTTATTGTCCTGCTGGTGTTGATTGGCGTCAGCGTTTTTATCAACTACATCGACCGCGGCAACCTGTCGATTGCAGCTTCGATGGTGCAGGACGAAATGCATATCAACCCCGCGCAACTGGGCGTGCTGCTTTCGGCCTTCTTCTGGACCTACGCTTTGCTACAGCCTTTGTATGGCTGGCTGGCGGACCGCGTAAATGTGTATTACTTGTTCGCGGTCTGTTTCGCGGCGTGGTCCGTGGCCACAGCGGCAACCGGCCTGGTGCACACGTTCGTTGCCTTATTCGCGTTGCGGCTGATTGTCGGGATGGGGGAAGCGGTGTCGTTCCCGGCGTACTCGAAGATCATTGCCTTGAATTATCCAGAAGAACATCGCGGCGTGGCGAACAGCGTGCTCGCCATGGGGTTGGCGGTTGGTCCGGGATTCGGGATACTGCTCGGCGGCACCCTGATGGCGCGGTTCGGATGGCGGCCATTCTTCATCATCCTCGGCTTGGGCAGCATGCTCTGGATTCCTCTGTGGTTAAAGTGGTCGCCGAGCAGGAACCTCGTTCCTGCATCCAGCAAACAATCTTCGCCAAGCTTGCTGGAGTTTGTCTGCCTGCGTTCGGCGTGGGGAAGTTGTATCGGACTGTTTTGCGGCAACTATGTGAACTACTTCCTGCTCACCTGGCTGCCGTACTACCTGTTGCGCGAGCGGCATTTTTCGATGGCGCAGATGGCGCGCATCGGAGCAACCGGTTACTTCGGTGGAGCGGTGTGTGCGGGAATCGCGGGTTGGCTCTCGGACCGGTGGATACGGTCCGGTGCAACGACGACCGTTGTCCGAAAAACCTTCGTTGCCGGCGGCTATGTGTCGTGTGCCACCTTTCTCGCTCTCGCTGCCTTCGTTCCGGGCGCGCGCGGATCCACGATTCTGTTGTGGCTAGCCATGGCGAGCTTCGGTGTGAGCGCCTCCAATATCTGGGCGATCCCGCAGACGCTCGCGGGCTCGCAAGCCGCTGGACGCTGGGTGGGATTCCAGAATTGCTCTGGAAATATGGCTGGCGTCGTAGTGCCTGTAGTAACTGGATTCGTGGTGCGACAGACGGGAAGCTTCCGCTCGGCCTTCGTATCGGTGGCAGTCGTTCTGTGCATCGGCGCAGCTACATGGACGTTCGTCGTAGGGAAGATCGAACAGGTGAAATGGGAACGATCGGCGGAATTACTCGTGGCCGAAGCTTCAGCGTCGCGTTGAACTCAATCCCGAAATCCGATCCTTGAATCGCTACGGGCACCATGCCTTGCGCCGACAGCCGGAATATGGAAACAAACGGTTTGTGCTGGCTGTTGGCAAGATCACCGCGCAATACCGTATGGATCCTCTGTAAAGAAAGGTGCGGCGTGCGACTTTTTCCCTTGTGCCGGGTCTAATTAACCAAGGGGTTAAAAGGGATATGAAGATGAAAAACGGAAGTTTCGGGCCCAAGGCAGCGCTGCTTTTCGCGGCGGTTGCAGGTTTGGCGATATCGGCCTCGGCCTCAGTCACTTCGGACGCTACCCTGCAGCAGGAGATCCAAGGCAAGCTGAAGAACAAGCAATTCCAGCAAGTGACCGTGAAGTCGAACAACGCTGTCGTGACACTCGGTGGCACCGTCGAGAAGTACCAGGCGAAAGTTGACGCTGAGAAAAAGGCGAAGAAGGTCGCCGGCGTGAAAGAAGTGGACGACCAGATTGAGGTCGGCGGCAAAGACGTGGCCGACGCCCAATTGCAGGCCACACTGAATCGCAAACTGGCGTATGACCGCTATGGATATGGTCACGTATTCAACAATGTCACTGCGTCCGTACAGGATGGGAAAGTAACGCTCGATGGCGAAGTGCGCTGGCAACCGGACAAGGATTCCGCGCTGGCGCTGGTGAACAGCCAGGAAGGCGTGAAGGACGTGGTGGACCAGGTCAAGATTCTGCCGACGTCGATTTCGGACGATGACTTGCGCGCACGGGTGTTCCGCGCAATCTATGGCGATGCAAGCCTGGGACGCTACGGCACAGATCCGGCAACGCCGATCCGCATCGTAGTCGCCAACGGTCACGTGGCGTTGTACGGCAGCGTGCAGTCCCAAGCCGACAAGACGATCGCGTTCATGCGGGCGAATGGTGTGTTCGGCGCTTTCTCTGTGGAGAACCACCTGACGGTGAACAAAGGCTAATCGACAAACGCATTTCGATCTCGAATCCCTCCGAGGCACGGAAAACCGTGCCTCCTTTTTTTGCCCTCGTTCCGATCGTGGCACTTAGCTCGAAAGTTACCTGCGCGAAACCTCCAGAGCTGCGGCCCACCGTTTATTCTGTATCTGACTTAATTTCTCTATCGGAGATTGGAATGAGCAGGAAGATCGCGGTGCTGACCAGCGGCGGTGATGCCCCCGGAATGAACGCCGCAATCCGGTCGGTGACTCGCTCGGCGATTGCAAAGGGCTGGACCGTAATGGGTGTGAACCAAGGCTACGCCGGCCTGGTCGCGGGCGACTATCGCGAACTGGCGGCGCGCGATGTAGGCGGTCTGCTTTCAAAGGGCGGCACCTTTCTCGGGAGTGCGCGGTGCCCGGAATTCCAAAAAGAGGACGTGCGCGAAAAGGCGTTGCGAAACTTAAATCGCAGCGGGATTGGCGCGCTCGTCGTAATCGGCGGTAACGGGTCACAAACCGGCGGCGCGGCGCTGAACGATATGGGATTTCCGACGCTGGGAGTCGCTTCGACGATTGATAACGATCTCGTCGGTTCGGAGATCACCATTGGCGTAGATACGGCACTGAATATCGCCCTCGAAGCGATTGATCGTTTGCGCGTGACCGCAGCCTCGCATCAACGTGGCTTTCTGATTGAAGTGATGGGGCGCAAGTGTGGATACCTGGCCTTGATGGCTGGAATCGCGGGGGGCGCAGAACTGGTGCTGGTGCCCGAGATTGACTTCGAGCCTGACCAAATCGCCGAAGCGATCCATGACGCTTATCGTCGTGGGAAGGCGCACGCGATGGTGGTGGTAGCGGAAGGCGCGAAGCACAACGCCGAACAGTTGGTGAGATATTTCCACGATAAGAACACGGGCTTCGAACTGCGCGCGACCATTCTCGGACACGTGCAGCGCGGTGGCACGCCCACGGCCTACGATCGTCTGCTGGCGTCGCGTTTGGGCGCTGGTGCAGTGGAAGCGCTGGATAAAGGGATCTCGGGCGTCGTCGTCGGCATGAACCAGGGCGTGGTCTCGACAACGCCGTATAGCGAAGTCACCGGCAGGACGAAGGGGATTTCGCCGGAGCTGTACCAGTTGGCGCACGTGCTGTCGCGATAGAAGCCTTTCAACACGAAGGGTACGAAATACACAGGGTATTTGGGGGCACAGGTCTTGAGTTATCGATCTGTGCCCTTTGTGTTGCGATTTAGGTAGAATGCATGGACTCGGGGTGACTCCATGATTCAGATCGATCGTCGTTCTTTCCTTCGCACGGCTTCGTTCGCCGGAGCAGCTTTGGTCGCGAGCACGGAAGCGCAGTTTGCGTTCGCGCAACGACGGAGCATGAAAGCCGTTGGTCCCATCGCCGTGTTTCTGAATGCGAATGAGAATCCGTTAGGTCCGTGCGAGGCGGCGCGCGCCGCGATGACCACAGCGATTGCGGAGAGCGGACGCTATCACGACGAGTACGCGGAGGAGTTCGTGAGTTTGTTTGCATCCCAGGGTGGACTGAAAACGGAGTACGTAGATCCATACTCAGGATCGAGCCAACCGCTTTCGTACTGTGTTTCGGCATTCTGTAATGCAGAGAAACCACTCGTGATTGCGGACCCCGGCTATGAAGCTGCGGCGCGGACAGCAGATGCCATGGGCGTGAAGGTCTTGAAAGTGCCGCTCGCGAAAGACTACTCGCACGATGTGCGGGCGATGGTGGCGGCTTCGCCGAATGCCGGAGTGTACTATGTCGCGTCGCCGAACAATCCCACTGGGTCGGTGACGAGCCGAGCGGATGTCGAGTGGCTGCTCGCGAACAAGCCCAAGGGCTCGATCGTAGTGCTCGATGAAGCCTACATCCACTTTTCCGATGCGACGCCTTGCCTCGACCTTGCAGCAGCGGACAAAGACATCGTGGTGCTGCGCACCTTCAGCAAGCTTTATGGAATGGCCGGAGCGCGGTTAGGTGCGGCTGTAGCGCGTCCCGACCTGCTCAAAAAAGTGCGCGAACAAGGTGGATGGACAATGTGTCCGGTGACCGCGACGCAGGCAGGGATCGCAAGCTTGAAAGATGCGTCGCTGGTTGCGAAGCGGAAGACGATCAACGCCGATGCGCGGCAGGAGACCTTTGACTGGCTGACTTCGAAGGGATTCGCATATGTGCCATCGCAGGCGAACCACTTCATGCTCGATGCGAAGCGTCCGACGCAGACGGTGATCGCCGGCATGGCAGGTAAGGGAATCCTGATCGGACGCGCCTGGCCGATATGGCAGACACATGTCCGCGTTACCGTGGGCACGCCGCAAGAGATGGTGCGGTTTCGGAGCGCTTTCGAGGATGTAATGCGACAGCCGCAATCGTCGAGCTACGCGCCAGTGCGGCACTCGAACGCGACGCTATTCAGCTAGACGACCACTGGTCGCCCCACTCGGCTTTGCGGGCGGAGCGGTAGGTCTCTTTCAGCGACTTCGTGACCGTGATCTTTTTCAGGTCGTCCGGCGCGCAGACTTCCAATTGCACGAAGCCGGAATGAATCCGCGGATGGCGCACGATTCGGCCGCGACGGTCTGCGAGCGGCAATCGCGTGGCTGAGAGGTAGCAAAACTTCTCATCTTCATAGCCGAGCGAGCCCCCCTTGATGCGGCGATGTTCCGCAGTACGTTCGAGCCGTTCGGAGAAGTGGCACCAATCGCCGCGAACGAGAAGCGGACATTCGCGTTCGTGCGGGCAGGGAGCGGCCATCGTGGCGCCGTCTGCAATGAGCTGTTTGCGGAGGTCGGCCATTCGGGCGAACGCTTTGGGTGTGCCGGGCTCGATCAGGATAAGCAACTTCGCAACTTTCCATGCGGCGCGAACGAGACGCTGCGCTTCAGCGGCCTTGAGTTCGCCGAGAGTATAAGAAATGACGACGAGATCGTGCGCATCGGGCGTGAAGGCGCGAATGTCGGCGGAGAGCCAGTTGGCGTTCTTCAGAGGCTCACAACTTTGCGCGAGCGATTTCCCCATACGTAACAGTTCGAGATCGCGTTCCACCAGCGCGACCTTCTGGATAGAAGGGAAGAGTTCCACTGCTGCCCAGCAAGCTGTGCCCGGTCCCGCGCCGAGATCGAGCAGTGATTCCGGAGCGAAGCCTGGCATCTTCTCCTGCGTTTTCTGGAAGACGTGTCGGCAGGCCGCGTAGGTCGCGGGCATCCGAACCTGCAGATACGCAAGTCGATGCGTAGCCGTCTTCAACGGAGCGGAATCGAACTCGCCCTTTCGATATGCTGCGCTGACATCGGCAGCGGCGCGAGTGATTCCCGGAATACCGGCCGCCTGGTCGTCAATCGCGCGCTTCAACTCATCTGGAATTCGCACGAATACATCTTATTCACCGCAGAGGCACGGAGTCACTGAAACCTGTTTCGCAAAAACTCTGTGTTTCTGCAGCCCTGTGGTGGACAACGGTTCCAAAATGGAGATGAAATTGAAAATGAAAACAATGTTCAAGAAACACAGCTCAGAGTGACCTATGTCACATCCCCTGTGTCAGGGCCCGCGTAGCCTGAGTTTGGTATAGAACTCATGCGTATCGCCCTGGCAGGCCAACCGAATTGCGGCAAGAGCACAATCCTCAACTACGTAGCGGGTTACCGTTCGGAAACGGCGAATTTCCCCGGCAGTTCGGTCAAGGTCACCACCGGCAACATCCGACTCAACGGATTCGTTGCGGAACTGGTGGACCTGCCAGGCACTTATACGCTGACTGGCTCCAACCGCGCGGAATCCATCGCGGGTGAATATCTTCTCGACCACAAGATTGACCTCATCATCAATGTGGTGGACGCATCGTTGCTCTGCCGCAGTCTTGAACTCACGCTGGAACTGCGCGAGTTGGGGATTCCCATGGTGGTCTGCCTGAACATGGCGGACGACGCCGTACGTAAGGGCATCACCATCGATAGCGCGAAATTGAGCGAATTACTCGGGATTCCGGTGGTGAAGACCGTGGCCCGCCGGGGTGAAGGGTTCGACAAGCTCTTCGCGGCCATTAAAGACACGATACGGATTGCGCCCGCCGATTCGGAGGCGCTGGCATGGGACAAAGATGTTGCGTCGGTCGTGAACCGGATCGAGTTTATGATTCGCGACGCCGAAGACGATAGCCCATATCCGAACAAGTTTCGCGCCATTCGTTATCTCGAAACCGGCTTCTGCTATTCGCTACGGGCGCCGGAGATTTCCGCCCAAGCACTGAAGCTGAAGGCGGCGCTGGAACGCAAACGCGGCCGCACCGGCGACGCTATCGTGATGGGCGAACGCCACGACGTGAGCTTGCGAGTGTTCGAGCAGGTTGCCACAGTTGGCAAGCCGCAATCCGATATTCGCAATAAGCTCGATTCCGTCGTCACCCACCCGGTGTGGGGCTACCTCGTTTTGTTCGGGTTGCTGATCGGATTCTTCTGGATTGTCTTTGGCATCGGCTCGCACATCGAAGATTTTCTGCAGGCGAAGCTTGCTATCGGTTTCGACAGGCTGAGTCACGGCATGAACCAGCAAACACTGCGCTTCACCCTATTCAAAAGTGCATGGGACGGCCTGGTCGGAGGGGCTGCGATCGTACTGCCCTACTTGATTCCATTCCTGTTTGGGTTGGCAGTTCTTGAAGATATTGGATACCTGCCGCGCGTGGCATACCTGATGGATGGGCTGTTGCATCGCATCGGGCTGCATGGGACCTCGATGCTGCCGCTGATTCTCGGCTATGGATGCAGCGTGCCTGCCTGCATGGCGGCGCGGATTTTGCCGTCGCGACGAGACCGGTTTATTGCGAGCGTACTGGCGATCCTGGTGCCATGTTCGGCGCGATCCAATGTCATCTTCGCTTTGGTGGCGTTCTATCTCGGCCCATGGTGGGCGCTGGCCATCTTCGTATTGAATATCGCGATCGTTGTCGGCTCCGGATGGATGATGCGCAAGATATGGCCGGAAGTTTCACCGGGCATGGTGCTGGAAGTTCCGCGCTACCAGTGGCCGCGCTTGAGCATCCTGCTGAGCAAAGTCTGGCTTCGCCTGCGCGAGTTCATCACCCTCTGCTGGCCGTTACTGATTGGTGGCAGCGTGGTGTTGGCCCTGGCAAATTACTTCGGTTGGGACCACGCCATCAATCTCGCTCTTTCGCCACTGACGAAGTTGCTCGGGTTGCCCTTCGCGGTCGGGACGACATTAATCTTCGGTCTACTGCGCAAAGAACTCACGTTGATCATGCTGGCGCAGGCGCTTGGGACGTCGCATGTGAACACCGTTATGACGACGGCGCAGATTGTGGGTTATACGCTCTTTATAACGTTCTATATGCCTTGCCTCTCAACGGTTGCGGCCTTGGCGAAAGAGGTCGGCAAGAAGTTAACCACTTATGCGATGGCTTATACGTTTGCCCTGGCCGTGCTCGTGTGCGTGATCGCGCGGCTGGTGGCGGTAGCGTTGCCATAGTGCATTGTGACGGAGAACACAGTGGGAATCCTCATCGAACCATTATCTTGGGACTTGATGGCAGCTAAAGCCGCAGCCCGAAAACCCGGCGTCTCGCTCGACCGAGTGCCGAACCATACCGAGATCGAGATCGTTGCATTGCCCAATGACGTGGAACACGTGAAGATGCTCGGGCAATTGGGCATCCGCGAAGAGGAACGCGCCCACGTACGCGCGATCGCGCCGATGGGCGGGCCGATCTTGCTGGAGATCGGCGGCAGCGCCGTGGCAATCGCACGCGGCGTGGCCAAAAGGATCAGGGTCAGGGTGGTCTAGCGTTCTCGTTTAACATCTTGTCGTGAGTTCCTATCGCGGCCGCATCGCGCCTTCTCCCACCGGCTATCTTCATCTTGGCCACGCGCGAACCTTCTGGACGGCCTACCAGCGCTCCCTTCAATGCAACGGCACTTTGATCTTTCGCAATGAAGACCTCGATCCCCAACGCTCGAAGCCGGAGTATGCGAGCGCGATGATTGAAGACCTACGCTGGCTTGGGATCGTGTGGCAGGAGGGGCCAGATGTCGGCGGCCCGCATGAGCCGTATGAACAGAGTAAGCGGCGCGAGTTCTATTTGCGCGATTGGCGATTGCTGGTGGAGCGGGGATTCGTGTATCCGTGCACGTGTTCGCGGAAGGACCTGGCACTGAGCGCCCAGGCGCCGAATGAAGGCGACGAGGAGCCGGTGTATCCGGGGAAGTGCCGGCCCGCGCCGGGAGCAACCTTCGAAACGATCGATCCAGCGGCCGTGAACTGGCGGTTCCGCGTGCCTGACGGCGAGACCATTCGTTTCGTGGATGCCAATCTCGGCGAGCGAAGTTATGTCGCGGGGAAGGATTTTGGCGACTTCGTGCTGTGGCGGCGCGACGACGTTCCCGCGTATCAGCTTGCGGTTGTCACAGACGATTGTGATATGCAGGTAACCGAGGTGGTTCGTGGCGAAGATCTGCTGGTTTCGACGGCGCGGCAGATATTGCTTTTCAATGCGTTAGGTCGCGCGGTGCCGCGGTTCTATCACTGTCCGCTGCTCCGGGATGCCTCCGGAGAGCGCTTGGCGAAGCGTACAGACGCGCTCAGTCTTCGTGAGCTGCGGAAAAAAGGCTACACCCCGGAACAGATTCAGGAGATGTGGGCCTGATTTGGTCCTTCCTTAGAAACTTCTCATTTAAAACTAGATATTCGGCACGAAATCTGCCGATAACACTCTCGGTAGCGGGTTCAGGCAAGAAGTCACAGATATTTGTGATAAGCCTCACAGCCCCATTCTTGTCACAAGCGTTGAATGGGTTGTGACGGCGCAACGCTCGATCCGCCGGAGATTGGAACTGCATTTATGGGACGAATTATTGAAGTCACCGACCTCATCCTCCGAGATGCTCACCAAAGTTTGATGGCCACCCGCATGGCGATGGAAGACATGGTTCCCGCCTGCGAGGACCTCGACAACGCCGGCTACTGGTCGCTGGAGTGTTGGGGCGGAGCCACCTTCGACTCCTGCATTCGCTTCCTCAACGAAGATCCCTGGGAACGGTTGCGGCAATTTAAGAAGCTCCTGCCCAAGACGAAATTGCAAATGCTTCTCCGCGGACAGAACCTGCTCGGCTACCGACACTATGAAGATTCGGTAGTCGAGCGGTTCGTCGCCAAGGCCGCCGAGAACGGCATGGATGTCTTCCGGGTGTTCGACGCGTTGAACGACATCCGCAACCTGCAGACGTCGATCAAGGCTGTGAAGAAGACCGGCAAGCACGCGCAGGGGACGATCAGCTACACCATCAGCCCGGTGCACACCATCACGGCGTTCGTCGAAATGGCAAAGCAGCTCAAGGAAATGGGCTGCGACTCGATTTGCATTAAAGACATGGCTGGCCTGCTGAAGCCTCAACCGGCGTACGACCTGGTGAAGGGCATTAAGGAAGCGTGCGGCGACGACATGCTGGTCCACGTGCACTGCCACGCCACCACCGGCGTGACGCTGGTCTCGCTAATGAAGGCCGTGGAAGCCGGCTGCGACATGGTAGACACGGCGATCAGCGCGATGTGTCTCGGCCCGGGCCACAATCCCACCGAGAGCTTCGTCGAGATGCTGGAAGGCACCGGTTTCGAGACCAAGCTCGACATGGCGAGAATCCTCAAAGCCCGCCGCTACTTCGAAAAGATTCGTCCGCGCTACAAGGAATTCCTCAGCGATATCACCGGCGTGGAAACCGAAATTTTCAAGAGCCAGATTCCCGGCGGGATGATCTCCAACATGGAGAGCCAGCTCAAAGGGCAGGGCGCCGGCGACAAACTGCAGGAAGTGCTGCTGGAGGTTCCGAACGTCCGCAAGGACTCCGGCTTCCCGCCGCTGGTGACGCCATCGAGCCAGATCGTGGGCACGCAGGCCGTCTTCAACGTGATCATGGGCAAATACAAGGTGATGACCGGCGAGTTCGCCGACCTGATGCTCGGCTACTACGGTTCCACCCTTGGGCCGAAGGAGCCCGAAGTCCTGGCGAAGGCAGAGCAGCACGCCAAGAAGAAAGCGATCACGTGTCGTCCGGCGGAGCTGCTGCAACCGGAGTGGGAGAAGCTGCGCACCGATGCTCTGGCACTGAAGGGCTGCAACGGCAGCGATGAAGACGTGCTGACGTTTGCCATGTTCCCGCAGGTGGCACCGAAGTTCTTCGGGACGCGTGCGCAAGGCCCCAAGAACCTGGGTAAAGACCCGGCGAAACAGACGAGTCCCGTGCCTCCGGCAGCAACGCCATCGAAGCCCGCAAACGAAATGCCTGGCGCAGTGAATTACGTGATCACCATGGACGGCAAGTCGCACGCGGTCGTGGTAGCGCCCGCCGCGAAATAAATTCTCGCAGGCCGCGAACCGGCGGTCTGCCCAGAAGGTGGCGCGATCCTGACCATCGCGCCACCGCATAAAGAGTGGAGAGCCGAATGGCACCCGTAGCAGCACCAGAGAAGCCCGAAGTGAAAGTGGAAACCAAGCCCACGGGAATCGAGCAGAAGATCCAGGAGCTCGAGACCATGCGCGTCCAGGTCAAACTGGGCGGCGGCGAAGACAAGATCGCCAAACAACATGAAGCTGGCAAGCTCACCGCCCGCGAACGCATCGCCCGCCTCGCTGATCCTGATTCGTTCCAGGAAATTGGCATGTTCGCCAAGCATCGCGCCTCATTGTTCGGGATGGCGAAGAAAGACATCCCCGCCGATGGCGTGGTTACCGGCGTCGCCACGATTGATGGCCGTCTCGTGCACCTCGCGAGCCAGGACTTCACCGCGCTCGGTGGGGCCGTCGGCGAAGTGCATGCTGACAAGATCGTGGAGATGATGAACCTGTCGCTAAAGACCGGTTCGCCCTTCGTCATCGTGAACGATTCGGGCGGGGCTCGGATCCAGGAAGGCATCGACGCGCTGGCCGGCTATGGTCGCATCTTCTACAACAACGTGATGCTCTCCGGCACCGTGCCGCAGATCTCGCTGATCTGCGGGCCGTGCGCGGGTGGTGCGGTTTATAGCCCGGCGCTCACCGATTTCATTATCCAGACCAAGCAGGCGCAGATGTTCATCACCGGCCCATCGGTGATCAAACAGGTCACGGGCGAAGTGGTCACCCCCGACCAACTTGGTGGCGCGGCCGCGCACATGACGCAGTCAGGCAACGTGCACTTCGTGGCCGAGAACGACGAAGACGCCATCTACATCACGCGACGCATTCTGAGCTTCCTGCCGTCGAATAACCTGGAAGACCCGCCGCGGCTCGACTTCGACGGTAACCTCGAGTCCGATCCGGCAGTGAACAAGATCATTCCGGACGATCCGAAGCAGGCCTACGACGTGCGTAATGTGATCGCGCAGCTCGTGGACCGCGGCGATTTGCTGGAAATCCAATCGGGCTACGCGCAGAACATCGTGATCGGGCTGGCGCGCATTGCCGGCTGCACCGTGGGCGTAATTGCCAATCAGCCGTGCGTGATGGCAGGCGTGCTCGACATCAACGCGAGCGACAAGGCGGCGCGCTTCATCCGTTTCTGCAACGCGTTCAACATCCCACTACTCACCCTCGCGGACGTTCCAGGCTTCCTCCCTGGCGTGGCGCAGGAGTATGGCGGCATCATCCGCCACGGCGCGAAGATGCTCTTCGCTTACTCAGCGGCGACGGTCCCGAAAATCACGGTGGTGCTCCGCAAGGCCTATGGCGGCGCGTATCTCGCGATGTGCAGCCGCGATCTCGGCGCCGATCGCGTGATTGCATGGCCGACTGCCGAAATTGCTGTGATGGGCGCCGAGGGTGCGGCGGAGATTGTCTTCCGCAAGGAGATCAACGAAGCCGAAGACAAAGCCGCGAAGCGCAAGGAGCTGATCGAGAAATACCGCAGCGCGTTTGCGACGCCGTACGTCTCGGCTGCCCGCCGCCTGGTTGACGACATTATTGAGCCCGCCGAAACCCGCCGCTACTTGGCGATGGCGCTGGACGCGTTGCATGCGAAGCGCGAACTGCGTCCACCAAAAAAGCACGGCCTGATGCCCCTCTAGACCGCGGAGATTGGAGTGAAAAAATGAGAAACGCTCAAATCGAAATTGCGGACATTGCGGGCCAGATGGACGCGCTGCGGCAGGCGCTTGAGATGCAGATGGACGAGCTCCGCGCGCGTCAGACGGAACTCGCCGAACAACTCAAGGCAGTGCAGCGGTCAATCACAGCGAAAGCTGAGCCCGTGCCTCCACCGCCGGTAAACGTCAACGCGTCGAAGCCTACGGCGACGGCCGAACCTGCGCCTCCGAAGCCGGCAGCGATTCCAGAAGAAATCATGCTGGTAATTGCGGCGGCGGTAGCGGCATTCGTCGGAAAGTCGGCGCGCATTCGTTCAGCCCGTTACATGCACGAAGGCCAGAGTCCATGGGCGCAGCAGGGTCGCGTCTTCATCCAGGCCTCGCACAACCTGCGCAACTCATAAGAACTGAGCGCGGTGGGCGCGAGTCCGCCGCGTTTCAAGAAATTGGGAGCCCCTTGTGAAGCTCAACATTACGGTAGACGGAAAAGCATACGAGGTAGACGTAGAGGTTCAGGACGAAGATCATGGCCGCTCGTTGGGCGGCTACATTCCCCCACATCCGCAAAGCAGTTCGGCCGCGTTGCCCTCCGCGCCGGCAGCGGCAACTCCAGTTGCCAACGGTGCTCGCGGGCCGGTTGCGGGGGTGAATGAAGCAAAGGTCTGTCGCAGCCCGATCGCCGGCATTGTGATCAAGATCAACGCCCAGATCGGCCAGCAACTACAGGCCAACGATCTCCTCCTCGTTCTCGAAGCGATGAAGATGGAGACCAATGTCACCGCGCCCGTATCGGGGAAAGTGAAGGACATTTTCATTCGGCCCGGCGACGGCGTGACGGTAAACCAAGTGCTGGTGGAGTTCGAATAGCGCGCAGTCAAAGGAAGAGGAGAAGTAGATGGAGACAGTAGCTGCTGCAAGTCCGTTGAAGGACGAACTCGCCAACATTCCGGGTATTCAATTCGTGGACCACGTTGCCATCGCAGTGAAGCAAGGCGATCTCGAAGGGCAGGTGGCCGCTTACAAGATGCTCGGCTTCACGGAGGTTCATCGCGAAGACGTACTCGGTGGCGATCAGGTCAGGGAAGTATTGTTACGGATTGGCGATGGGCCGAACTTGATCCAATTGCTCGAGCCGTTGAACGCAAGCTCGCCGGTACAGAAACTTATCGAGAAGAATGGTGGCCGCGGCGGGTTCGCCCACGTCGCCTTCCGCGTGCGTAACGCGCGAGAATCGTTCGATGCGATGACCGCACAAGGTTTCCACATCATCGATAAAGCTCCGCGAAAAGGTTCACGCGGAACCACCGTTTTCTTCGTTCACCCAAAATCTCTCGACAGTGCGCCGTTTGGATTCCTGATCGAGATCGTTGAAGAGCCTGTATAAGACCCTCCTGATCGTTCTAAAAACTTGCCCCATCGCTTGGGAAGGCGATGGGGCTTTTGTGTTCCAGGGCATGTAACGATCTACTGCTGCTTACGCCAGTCGGCTTCTGACAGTGTTGTCAGCGATTGCAAACTCGCCTTCTGCAGGGCCGAATTCACCGTGTTTACGTCGCTCGAGTTCATCGCGTCGAACTTCTTCGCGACGGTCTCCAACTCAGTATTCAACGCGTTCATGCGGTCGATCTGCTGCTGTGTCGGCTTGCCTTCGTAGCCATTGACGCCGCCGTAAAGTTCACCGATGTACTCGTTAAGCTTGCGTTCACCGGTGATTGCGCCGCCTTCTTTCACGGCGAGCAACGAACTGCGGAAGTCCTCCACTTTCTTTTGCAGGTCGCTAAGTTGCTGTTTGAGAGCAGCATCCGAGGCCTTCGAAGCGCGGTCTTTTGCTTGATCGCGGACGTTGGTCATCGCAGCCACCAGGTACGCCAGCCGTTCCCTCATGCCGTAGAGCTTCAGAGCAGTCTGGCGCTGAAGGGCTCGGTCCTGAGGTGTGCTCTTGGCTCGCGGATCGGTGACCACCTTGATCGTCGAGGTCAGTACTTCCTTACCCTTGGTGACCTGCACCTTGTAAGTGCCTTCCGGATACGCCGGCCCGAAGAAAGCGAACGGTTGTTCCACCAGCGTTGCTGCAGGTGGCACTTTCGCTGGTGGCAGGCGCAGCGGCAGTTCGACGCGAACCACACCGCGACGTTTGTCACCCGCCGAAGTTCCGACGAGCTTGCCGGTGGAATCGAACAGCTCCACCTTCAGTTCGCCGAAGATGTGGCGCTTCTTTTGGTAATAGGTGACGATGGCCGAACTCGTGACTGGAACGCCGCGATAGTCGGCATCGCCTTCCGCGCGCTGTTCTTCCGAGGGAAGCGGCAGCACCGAAGGGCGTGACGGCAAAATCGCAATGTCTTTGTTGAGGATGTCGGTCGTCAGCGCGCGGATCGGTGTGACATCGTCAATCACGTACAACGAACGACCGTGGGTGGCGATGACCACATCGTTGTTGCGCGGGTGGATGAACACATCGCGCACCGGCACGCGGGGAATTTTGCCGTTGAACTCGGCCCAATTCGCGCCGCCGTCAATGCTGATGTACAGTCCGTTCTCCGTGCCCACCCACAACAGCTTCGGATTCACGAGGTCTTCACGGACCACGTGCGCGTAGAGCTTGAACTCGGGACTGTTGAGCTGCGTCCACGTCTTGCCGAAGTCCGTCGTCTTATAGACGTAGGTCTTCATGTCGCCCTTGGCGTGACCGTCAAAGGTTGCGTAGGCGGTGCCGGGGTCGAAGTGACCGGCTTCGATCGTCGAGACCCATGTGTTCGGCGGTAGTCCAGGAATGTTCTTGGCGACGTTGGTCCAACTCTTGCCGCCGTTCTGAGTGACCTGCACGTTTCCGTCGTCGGTTCCCGCCCACACAATCTGGGGGTTCTTCGGCGACTCGGAGATCGTGAAGATGGTTTCGTACTTTTCAGCGTCGGAGTTGTCCACGGTCAGGCCGCCGGACTCCGACTGCTTCAGCCATTCCGGATTGTTGGTTGTGAGATCAGGCGAGATCTTCTCCCACGAATCGCCATGATCGCGCGAGCGGAAGAGGAACTGGCAGCCGATGTAAAGCGCCTTCGAAGCAGCACCCACGTGGATCGGCGTGTTCCAGTTGCAACGATAGTCGGGATCACCGGCCTTTGGCAGCGGATAAACTTCCTTGATTTCGCCGGTAGTACGGCGCACGCGTAACATGCGTCCGCCCTGGTACTCGCTGTAGATCAGGTCGTTGTCGGTTGGATCGGCAAACGACCAGAAGCCGTCGCCATAACCGATGTTCTTCCAATGACGGTTGAAGACGCCGTCGGAATCGGTGTTCGGGCCCATCCACGTTCCGTTGTCCTGCAGGCCGCCGTACACGTTGTATGGTTCAGCCATATCGGCGCTCACGTGGTAGTACTGGCCGATCGGGAAGGAGTTCAGGAAGCGCCAGTGCGCACCGCGGTCGAGGCTCTCATAGCAGCCTCCGTCTGAGCAGGTGATGAGATGGTCGGAGTTGTTTGGGTTCACCCACAGCGCGTGATAGTCGCCGTGAACACCGCCTCCCGCCCCTTCGCTACCGATGCCGGAGAAGCTGCGACCGCCATCATCGCTCACCGTCAGTCCGAAACCCGGCTTATAGATGCGATCGCCATCGTTCGGATCGGAGACGAGCAATGAGAAATAGAACGGGCGTCCCACGATGTTGAAGCTGTCGTTCTGGTACGTCCACGTTGCTCCGCCATCATCAGAGCGATAGAGGGCCGTCTTTTTCGCTTCGACGACTGCCCAAACGCGACCCGGTTTTGCTGGAGTGGTTGCGATGGCGATACGTCCGAGATCGCCTTCCGGCAATCCGTTGGTCAGTTTCTTCCAGTTCGCGCCGCCGTCGGTGCTCTTAAAGATGCCGCCGGTCGAACCACCGGAATTAAAGCTGTAGGGATACCGCCGGTACGGCCAGAGCGAAGCGTAAAGCGTGTTGGGGTCGGTGGCATCGAACGCGACATCGCCGCATCCAGTCCGCTGATCGGCCTTCAGGATATTCATCCAGGTCTTGCCACCATCAGCGGTCTTGTACAAACCACGTTCGGTGTTGTCGTTCCACGCATGACCAAGAGCGCAGACATAAACGGTGTTGCCGTCCTTGGGGTGAATGAGTACGCGCGAGATGTGCTCGCTGTCTTTCAGGCCAACGTTGGTCCAGTTTTCTCCGCCATCGGTGGACTTGTACACGCCATCGCCGACCGAGACGCTGTTGCGCATCCAGCTTTCGCCGGTGCCGACCCACATCACTTTCGAATTTTGTGGATCAATCGCAATCGCGCCGATGGACGGACTGTTCATTTTGTCGAAGATCGGCTTGAACGTGACGCCACCATCTTCCGATTTGAAGATTCCACCAGCGGCACCGCCGACAAAGATCGTCAGGCGTTTGCCGGGAATCGCGGCCAACGCTGAGACACGGCCGCCCATGACGGCCGGGCCGATGGAGCGCGCGGTGTAGCCTGCGAAGGTGTCGTTGTCAATTTGAGTTTGAGTTGTTGCAGCAGGGGCGGCCTGCGACCACCCGGCAGCAACTAGGGAAAGTAGTACAGCGGGCAACACGATGAAACGCCTATTGAGGCTAAACATCAAAGGTCCTCGCTCACTATGAATTTTTATCTGGAAAGAAAAAGGAGCGGCTCGTGGCCGCTCCTGTCGGGAAGTTAATTTTTCGGTGTTTCGGATTTCGGAGCTTCGTCCGGCTTCTTGTCTGCCGGCTTCGGCTCTGCGGTGTCGGCGCCCTTCGTGGTGGTAGCGGTCTTCGGAGGCATCTTGAAGATTGAGGCGTCCACCGGCACGTTGTATTCCACCTTCTCAAGCGTGAGCTTCATCTTCTGGTCTGGATGATCGGCGTCGCTCATTTCCATCGAGAACGGGACCGGTAGCCCTTCAACCTCTTTGTAGTCGCCGATCACGCGCGTGTTCTTGTGCGGCGTACCACGAACCATGCGCTCGCTGTCCACACGGACCTCGAGGTTCGAATCGGTGTCGATGTACCAGGTCTGGATCGAGCCGTCCTTCAGCGTGACTTTCAGCTTGTAGACGTCGGTGCCCTCGAGCTTATCTTTGCCAAGGTATTCGACCTTATTGCCCTTCGCGGCGTAGTCCATCAGCGGGCCATCAAGGTCGGCGCTGTCGGCCATGTCGTCACGTTCATCGGCGGACATAAGGTCGGGATCTTTCTTTCCCATGAACGGCATGATCTGCCATGCTTCCTTGCCGTCGTAGGCCTGCACACCCGTCATGCCCTGGAAGGTGAACTCGTTCCGGATCATGTCTGGGCGTTGCTGCGTGGCGGTCATCGGAGCCTGCATACCGGGACCAATCTCGATCTTGCCGGTGGCCTTCATGGTTTTAATGGCCTTCATCTTGGCGGCGCCGCCGTGGGCTTCAATATTCTTGGCGATGATTTCATCAGCAGTCTGTGCATGCACAACTGGAGCAGCACAAACCAGGGCTAACATTGCAAAAGCTACTCTGCGTAGCATCGGATCTCCTCTGAGCGCAAGGTGCAGCGGTGAATACGGTGATGGAAATCGAACTGCAACATATTTCGGTGCCGGGTGCGTGTCAAACGTAATTGTCGCTGAAGCGAGTTCTCGAGTGCGCCGCGGCTCCGAAGTGATTTCTAAGACTACTACGGATAGAAAGTGGGAAAAGTTCAGAAATCGGAAGCTCTGTCTGAGAGCGGGACATTCCCTCCTTAGGGAATCCTTATCCTGCCGGATAAGCAGCTGATTTCACAGCCGGTTGGAGCTAAATCGAAATGGCACTCCGGCTGCAAATGAATTGACTGGGACGGGTGTGTCCACTTTGTTTTCGGGGTTGTGTATGGCTGGGGTTGTGCTGGAAGTTCTGTTCGTTCCGCTGAGAGCTGAGACGTTGTCGGTGATCCGTCGCGCTGCAGAAACGATGGACATCAATTTGCACCTCTGTGCGGACCCTCAGGAAGTCGAGCGCTTACTCTTTTGTCATCGCTACGACGGACTGATCGTGGAGCACGACGAGAGCACTGACAGCATTCTGCGCGCCTTACGACAGTCGCCGTCCAGTCGCGGTGCGATTGCGATTGATATCCACGACGAGGACATCAACCTTCAGACCGTCTTTAATCTCGGTGCAAACTTCGAACTGGTTTATCCCTTGAGCACTGATCGGGTACGGCGCACATTGCATCTCGCTGTCGGATTAATGATGCTGGGCCGCCGCCGCTACTACCGCCATCCAGTGCGTCTTCCGGCGACCATTACGACGGAAGGGCGCCAGTACTCCGCCACGGTGAGTAACGTGAGTGAGCAGGGTGTTGGAATATTTTGCGAAGAAACGCCACTCACATCGGGAACCCTGCAATGCTCGTTCGAATTGCCCGACCACACCGGGACTGTCGCCGTGAGCGCCACTGTGGTTTGGGCCGACAAAACCGGGCAGGCTGGATGCCGCATCGAGCAGTTCCTGCACGGACGCGATGAATTTGTGAATTGGATCTGTCGTCTCTTTCACCAGGAGACCACCGCTCCCGTGGTTGCTCCGGTGCATCTTGCTACGGGCCCGGAACTCTTTCCCGGGCGGCAACTCTAAAGCGGCGCGCAGACCGATGCGTATCCGCGGTGGGAGCAGCCCGTTCGCAGCGACACTCAATTTCTTGCCTAATTGACCACCCCGTTCGATACTCTCAAGGAATGTTGCAGCCCGTCCGCACGGACGGACGGACCTATGGCCGAATCCAGACCAACTCGTGACACGGTACCTCCGAGCGCCGGGAGCATCGATCCGTCATTGTATGAGGCGGTATTTCACAACTCGCTCGACGGCATCCTGATTGCCGACGACGATGCCCGTTACATTGACGTCAATGCAGCGGCCTGCGAAATCGTCGGCCGCACGCGGAAGGAACTCATCGGCGAGCGCGTCGGGACTTTCGTTGAACATCCCAGCGACGCGCAAGTTCTTTGGGAAAAGGCAAAGCAATCCGGGACCATCCGAGCGGAGATCGCGGTGCTTCGACCCGACGGACAGAAGCGGTATATCGAATTCACCGCCGTCGCGAATTTTGTTCCGGGTCGGCATCTCATCCTGGTTCGCGACTTCACTCACCGGCGCAATCTGGACGAACAGATTCGCAATGCTTCGAAGATGGAGGCGATCGGACGCCTGGCCGGCGGCGTCGCCCACGACTTCAACAATCTGTTGATGGTCATCACCAGCTATACCGAGTTGATGCTCGATTCCATGGCGGACTTCGATCCGCTACGGAAAAAGGCACAAGAGGTCTTGAAGGCTTCGGCTCGTGCGGCCAGCCTCACCCGCCAGCTTCTTGCATTCAGCCGCAAGCAGGTACTCGATCCTCAGTTCCAGGACTTCAATATTTTGCTTCGCGAGATGTCGAAGCTGCTTGGGCGGGTGCTCGGTGAAAACGTGGAAGTAAAGCTCGACCTGAGGGAAAACCTCGGCAGCGTCTATGCCGACCGCGGTCAGATCGAACAGATCATGATGCATCTCGCGGTGAACGCCCGAGACGTCATGCCCGAAGGCGGAAGGTTTACGGTCCGAACTGCTAACGTGGACTTCGACGGGTCCTACTCGCGCCTGCCGGGATCGCCTCCGCCGGGTGAATTCGTGATGATGTCCGTCGAAGATACAGGGAATGGCATGAGCCGCGACGTTCTCTCTCACCTCTTCGAACCGTTCTTCAGCACCAAGGCAATGGGGAAGGGGACTGGTTTGGGGCTCGCCGCTGTCTATGGCATCGTCAAGCAAAGTGGTGGTTTCATTTGGGTAGATAGCGAAGAAGGACATGGATCGCGTTTCAAGATGTACTTCCCGCGCGCCGTCCAGGGTAAAGAAGAGCAACTCGGCAGGCGTGCGTCGTTCATTCCAGAGACCCGTCCCGCCGTCGTATTGCTGGTTGAGGACGAAGAGGCGCTACGCGCGGCTGCCGGCGATTTCCTGGAGACCCGCGGCTACAAAATCATGACCGCCCGCGACGGCACGGAAGCGCTGAGTATGGCTTCCAAGTTCGCCGAACGCATTGATGTATTGATCACCGATCTCGTTATGCCCGGAATCAGCGGCAGGGTTCTGGCGCAGGAACTAGTTAAAATCCATCCCGAGACTAAGGTCATGTACATGTCGGGATACGACGACGAGACCGTTATGGTGAATGGGGAGATAGATTCCTCGAGCGCATTTCTAAGGAAGCCCTTCCGCATGGATGCACTCTCCGCTAAGATTCGTGAAGTTCTCGGCGAAGAGTCTCGCAGTAGCGGCAGCGGACCAACATAATCGTCAGACAAGGGGATGCTTTGCCCGACAGGGTGCTTTTGGTAGAAGACCAGGAGGCGCTGAGGCTCGCAGTGCGCGAGTACCTCACTGCCCGTGGCTTCGATGTAGTTGAGGCGGCCACTTGCGATCAGGCGCGCCGCGTCTTTGCCGACACCCATCCAACTGCTGCTGTCCTCGACTACCACTTGCCGGACGGTACGGCGCTCGATCTTTTGCCCGAGTTCAAACGCAGCGATCCGTTCGTGCCGCTGATCATCCTGACCGCATTCGGAAGTATCGATCTCGCGGTGGGCGCGATTAAAGCGGGCGCGGATCAGTTCCTCACCAAGCCAGTCGAACTGGCCGCCCTTACCGTCGTCATCCAGAGGGCGATTGAAGCCCGACGCGATCGCCAGAAGCAGCTCGCGGGACGACCGCGACAGGAGAGGGAAGCCGTCGATCCCTTTCTTGGATCAAGTGCGCAAATTCGAAAACTCGAAGAGCAAGCTCGACGCCTGCTCGAAGTAGATACCCCGGTGCTGATTCAAGGCGAGACGGGCGCAGGCAAAACGCTCCTCGCGCGCTGGATTCACGCCAACTCGCGTCGTTCCGATGAAGCCTTCGTTGACCTGAACTGCGCCGGTCTTTCGCGCGAGCTTCTCGAGACCGAATTATTCGGCCACGAGAAAGGCGCGTTCACCGGCGCCATCGCGAATAAGACCGGACTCTTCGAGGTCGCGCACCGCGGCACTGTTTTCCTCGACGAGATCGGCGATGTCGATCCGCAGATCCAACCTAAGCTCTTGAAGGTTTTGGAAGACAAGCAGTTTCGGCGTCTCGGCGATGTTCGCGATCGCAAAGTGGATGTGCGTCTTCTCGCTGCGACGCACCAGGAGCTTTCCGCTCTTGTCCGCGAGAGGAAGTTCCGCAGCGATCTTTACTTCCGCATCAGCACCATTCCACTGAATGTCCCCCCGTTGCGCGAACGCACGGAAGACATCCCGGTTCTTGCCGAAAAACTCTTGCAGACCTCGACCGCGGAACTCGGCAAGTCAGGTTTCACCTTGAAAGGAGACGCCATGGATGCCATGCAGCGTTATGCGTGGCCGGGGAACATCCGCGAACTGAAGAACGTGATCGAACGAGCCGTGCTCCTGAGCGGCTCGCGGGAACTCTCTCGCCGCGATCTCATGTTCGAGCCGCAAGCGGAAGGTTTCGAGGGCTGGACGACCGAAGGCAGCCTGACCCTCGAACAGCTCGAGCGCAAATATATCGAGTGGACGCTCCAGCAGAGCGGCGGAAAAGTTGTCGAAGCCGCCAAGCGACTTGATATTCCAAAGAGCACGCTCTACCAGAAGCTGAAACAGTTCAAGATCGAAGGCGGAAGTGCAGAAGAGTAATCGCCCTCCATCTCTTCTTTTGTTTAAAACGTTTCAATGCTAGAGTGAGTTCGTTCTGTATACTCGGACGCCATAGGACTCATATTGTGGAAGAATCCCGCGCAGTCACCGCTACGAATCCGCAGGCAAACACGCTCAAACGGTCGTTAGGACTTTGGGACCTGATCCTTTACGGAATTATCGTCATCCAGCCGACCGCTCCCATGCCGGCGTTCGGCGTTTTCAGCAACGGCGGTAAAGGGCATGTCGTCACCTCGATTCTCATTGCGATGATCGCGATGGTCTTCACCGCCATGAGTTACGGGCGCATGGCGCGCGTGTACCCCAGCGCGGGTTCGGCGTACACCTACGTAGGCCGCGAATTGCATCCGGCATTGGGTTATGTGACGGGCTGGAGCATGACCATGGACTACATGCTCAACCCGCTGATCTGTACCATTTGGTGCGCGCACACGATGGCTGACATGATCCCCGGCATCCCGCTGGGATGGGTGTTATGGACGTTTTTTTTCGCCATCCTGTTTACCGGGCTGAACCTGCGCGGCATTCAAACTTCGGCGCGGATCAATCAGATCCTGTGCGCGATCATGGCGGTGGTGATCGCGGCGTTCTTCGTCGCCACGGTGCGCTACATTTTTCACCTTGGGTCTTATCCTTCGGGATATTTCACCCATCCATTTTTTAACCCTGACACGTTTTCGGTGAAGACCGTCTTCCATGGCACCTCACTTGCGGTGCTCACGTATATCGGGTTCGACGGAATTTCGACTCTATCGGAAGAGGTGGAGAACCCGCGTCGCAACATCTTCCTTGCGACGGTGCTGGTATGCGTTATCACCGGCGCCCTGGCAGCAGCCGAGGTCTACGGGGCACAACTTCTCCGCTATGACTGGCATTTCGAAGCGTCCGAGGAGATCACGGCGTTCGCGCACGTGGCCGCGATTGCGGGTGGGGCGAAGCTGGCAAACGCGATTGGCATCACCCTGCTGATTGCGACGATCGGTTCTGGCATGGGCGCACAACTTGGGGCCGCACGCCTGCTTTATGGCATGGGTCGAAGCGAAGCATTACCCAAGAAATTTTTCGGGGCCATTCACCCTAAGACGCGTATCCCGGCCAACAATGTTCTGTTGGTGGGCGGCATCGCGCTTGTCGGCGCGTTCCTGATGAACTACGACCGCGGTGCCGAACTGCTTAACTTCGGTGCGTTGCTGGCGTTCATGGGTGTGAACCTCGCGGCATTGACCCACTACTTCCTTCGGGACACTGCCGAGCCATTCTTGAAGCGCTTCGTTGTGCATTTCCTTCCTTCGGCGCTTGGTTTCGTGATCTGCCTTGCGATCTGGCTGAACTTGACCCACAAGGCATTACTGCTGGGTGCCGTTTGGATGGTGGTGGGAATTGCTTACGGAGCGGTTCGTACCAAGTTCTTTCGAGCCGAACTGGTCAATTTCGACATTCCTTCCGAAGAGTAGCGGCATGTTCCACAAACGTGGACTCTCGCGCTGAAATGTGACCGATGTCATAGGGGACTCGTTGCGAGGCCCGTAGCCTCGAGCCATGGCAGCTCAGGCCCAATTTCCGATTCCCCCGTCAGCGAAGAAGAAGCTCGTCCGTCGTGTCGGCAAGGACCACTCGCAGTTGGTCCGCCGTGCGGTGCAATACAGCTTCTTCGCGCTGAACCTCTGGATTGGGTTCCAGTTCTACGGCTTCGTTCGCTACTGCGAAACCGGTGGCGCAACCACCAAGTTCTCCCGCCCAGCCGGAGTCGAGGGCTGGCTCCCGATCGCCAGCCTGATGAACCTCAAGTATTTCCTGATTACAGGCCACATGCCGAAAGCGTTGGTCGCCGGAATGCTCCTGCTAAGCGCATTTCTCGGCATTTCATTGCTCTTGAAGAAGTCGTTCTGTAGCTGGCTTTGCCCGGTCGGCACAATTTCCGAGTGGCTCTGGAAGCTCGGTCGCAAGCTGATTGGCCGCAGTGTCGCATTGCCGCGCGGGCTCGATATCCCACTTCGTGGCCTTAAGTACTTGCTCATGAGCTTCTTCCTTTTTGCAGTGGGAACCATGTCAGCCGGAGCAATCGAGCAATTTCTGAGCGGACCCTATGGCGCGGTGGCCGACGTCCAGATGCTGAACTTCTTCCGTCATCTCGGCCAGACTGCCGCAGCTGTGCTCGTTGTGCTTGTAGCGTTATCGCTTTTCATTCAGAACTTCTGGTGCCGCTATCTCTGCCCTTATGGAGCGTTGATGGGAGTCGTCGCGCTCGCAAGTCCGAGCAAAATCGAGCGCTTTCCCGATCCCTGCATTGATTGTGGAAAGTGCAGCAAAGCCTGCCCCTCGCTTTTGCCCGTGGATCAGCTTGTAACCATCCGTTCTCCTGAATGCACTGCCTGCATGGAGTGTGTTGCAGTTTGCCCGGCGGAGGGCGCTTTGGCCTTCACGCTGCCGCACCGCAGAACGCTGAAACCCGTTGCCATAGCAGCGCTCATCGCCGCCTTCTTTTTCGGCGCGGTGCTATACGGAAAAGCCACCGGACATTGGCGCCCAAACGTTTCACAAGAGACGTACATGGAGCTTATCGGGCACGCCGAAGCGGCGATCCACCCTTAGGGCAAAAGGACGTGTTTGCCGTTACTAGTGGGTCACCTCTGTCAAGTGACTCTTGTACCGTTTTGCAACCTGCCAATTGTTTGCAACCGATTGGCGTTCCGGCGTATTGTGCGTACTAGCGCTGACAACTCCTCGTCTACAGAGAACATGGCGGATCATAAGGATTTCCGGCAGAGCTTAGTCGCAAATGGGGCTGCCGAGACCTCCCTTGGCGACGAGCGCCTTCGCACGTTTTTCGAGAACTCTCCCGAAGCGATCGCGATCCTCCACTCCGACCTCACGATTGAGCGCGTAAACCTTGAGTTCACAAGAACCTTCGGCTACCAGGCCGATGAAGTCGTCGGCGTTGATATTCGAAGACTTCTTTGCGAGGAAGGCTCCACCGCTACCGACTACGCCTTTTTCGAGCGAGCCTTGGCCGGCGAGACCCTCAGCCTGGAGGCAACTCGCAAGCGCAAAGACGGCACCACTCTTGAGGTTTCCGTCCTTGTGCGGCCGATTACGACGGAAGACGGCCGCCTCGGTCTCTACAGTATTTACCGCGAAATTACGCAACAGAAGCAGATGGAGCGCCTCCAGTCCGCGCTCTACCGGATCGCCGACAAGGCCAACTCCGCTCTTGATCTCCAGGAACTCTACAAGGCGATCCACAGCATTCTGCAGGAGTTGATGTACGCCAAGAATTGCTACATCGCTCTGCACGATCCCGTAACGGATATGGTCAGCTTCCCGTATTTCGTGGATGAGAAGGACCCGCCGTTCCCGCCGCACCGGTTTGGTAAAGGCCTTACTGAGTACGTGCTTCGTATGGGGAAGGCGCTCCTCGCTACACCGGACTCGTTAGAAGAACTCGTTCGTCGCGGAGATCTGGAGCGCGCAGGATCGCCCTCTCTCGACTGGATGGGAGTTCCACTTAAAAAGGGCGACCACACTTTCGGGACCCTGGTGGTGCAGTCCTACCGCGAAAACGTGCGGTACGGAGAACACGAGAAGGAGATTCTCACCTTCGTATCGCAGCAGATTGCGAACGCCGTCGAACACCGCCGCAACCAGGAAGCGGTCCGCGAGAGCGAAAATAAGTTTCGCGGACTTGCGGAAACCGCCGTCCAGGCGATCTTCATCTACGACGGCGCGCGCTTCCTTTATGTGAATGCCGCTACAGAAGCCATTTTCGGATACTCGCGCCGCGAGTTGCTCGCTATGGAAGATGCGTGGTCGCTCGTAGATCCCGAATCGCGCAACTGGACGCGACAGCGCCTTCTACAACAGCTCAACGGCTCGGCAGAACCTACCCGCTTCGAGTTCAAAATCACGACTCGCTCCAACGAAGAACGGTGGCTCGACTTCAGTTCGAACCGCATTGAATTCGAACGCCGTGCCGCCATTGTCGCCACGGCGGTGGACATTACCCAACGCAAAAAAGCCGAGCAGCTTCAGTCGGCTCTGTACCGCATCGCAGAAGAGACCAGCGAAGCGCGCGATCTCGACGAGTTCTACCGTTTCATTCACCGCGTCGTCGCCGGCCTGATGCATGCCGAGAATTTCTATATCGCGCTCTTTGACGATAAGAGCGAGATGCTGAGCTTCCCCTATTTCGTGGACGAAGAGGACGAACGTCCAGAAAAGAAGACGTTAGGGAAAGGTCTCACGGAATACGTTCTGCGTACTGGCCAGCCGCTGCTCGCTACTCCAGCGGTGTTCGAGGACCTGATCGCACGTGGCGAAGTCGAAGCCATCGGCGCACCGTCTCTCGACTGGCTTGGCGTCCCGCTGATCATCAGTGACAAAGTCATCGGCGTGCTTGTCGTGCAGACCTATCGTGAGAACATTCGCTACCGTCAGACCGAAAAAGACATTCTCACCTTCGTCTCGCAGCACGTAGCCGCTGCCATCGAGCACAAGCGCAGCGAAGATCAACTACGCTCTTCAGAACAACGCTACCGCTCTCTGGTGCAAAGCGCTGTCTACGGCATTTATCGTTCGACGGTGGACGGCCACTTCATCGCAGTCAACCCGGCACTCATCGCAATGCTCGGATACCAGACAGAAGACGAGATGCTCTCGCTGAACATCGCAAGGGACGTTTACCTCGATTCCTCAGACCGCGAAAACTTCGTCGCTGAATTCATGAGCCTGAAGCGCTGGGAAGGCGTTGAGGTGAAGTGGAAGCGCAAGGATGGCAAATCCATTACCGTGCGCTTGAGCGGCCGTCTAGTCAGTGATGAAGCCGGCGAGGCCGGCTATGTCGAGGGCATTGTCGAGGACGTCACCGAGCGCCGGATGCTCGAGCAGCAACTGCGGCAATCGCAGAAAATGGAAGCTGTCGGACGCTTGGCTGGCGGCGTCGCGCACGACTTCAATAATCTTTTGACCGTCATTCGCGGATACACCGAGATTCTGCTCAGCGACCTGCCGCCGGGTGACGTTCGCCGAGCGGAACTCGAAGAGATCATGAAGGCAAGCGATCGCGCCGGCTCGCTGACCCGCCAGTTGCTCGCGTTCAGCCGCCAACAGGTACTCGCGCCGAAAGTTCTTAATCTGAACACGATCGTGCAGAACATGCACAACCTCTTGCGGCGCCTGCTCGGCGAAGATATCGATCTCCAGACCGTACTCGATCCCGAAATCGGCCACGTGAAAGCCGACCCAAGTCAGATCGAGCAAGTCTTGATGAACCTCGCCGTCAATGCGCGCGACGCCATGCCAATGGGCGGGCGCCTGACAATCGAAACCACGAACGTAGAGCTCACCGAAAATTGGAGCCGCGACATCATCAGCGCCAAACCCGGTCCCTACGTCATGATCGCCATGACCGACTCGGGCGCCGGTATGGACGAGGCGACCAAAGCCCGCGTCTTCGAACCGTTCTTCACAACCAAAGAGCAGGGCAAGGGAACTGGCCTTGGTCTCTCTACGGCGTACGGCATTGTGAAGCAGAGCGATGGTTACATCTCTGTGTACAGCGAAGTCGGCATCGGTTCGACCTTCAAGGTCTATCTCCCGCGCATGGACACAGTTCGCGACACCAGCAACGCCGCAGGGCCGATTCCCGCGAACGATCGCGGAAGCGAAACCGTGCTGTTGGTAGAAGACGAAGAAGGCGTCCGCAAGTTGGTGCGTGGAATTCTCAGCCGCCAGGGTTATCACGTGCTTGAAGCGACCAGTGGCGAAGAAGCGCTGGAGATCGTGCGCGAATCTACGCAGAAAATCGACATGCTGCTAAGTGACGTGGTTCTGGTCGGCATGAGCGGTCGCGAACTCTCCGAGCGCCTGCGCATCCAGATGCCCTCACTGAAGGTCATCTACATGTCGGGATACACCGACGACGCCATCGTCCGCCACGGCGTGCTGACCGAAAGCGCAGAGTTCCTGCAAAAGCCGTTCACTAGCGACAGCCTGCTTCGCAAAGTGCGTGCCGTGCTGCAGAAGCGCCAACTGCAGTAGTCAGCTAGCTGCGCAGTTTCTCAACCGCGTCCAATTTCTCCGGATCGAAGCTGAGCTCGCCCTTCTCTTCGACAAACATGTTGGAGAACCGGGCATCCCAAATCACCTCGCTAGCAGAGTAGGAGGTGCGGCTGTGAACGATCGTAGCGAAGACCTCGTCGGTCGCCGTCAACAGGATGAGAAACTCTGACTCCGCTTCGCGCAGCTTCGCGTCGGTCCAGCCCCACAGGGGACTTTGTTCATCAATCGGATGCACGACCGTCCAACTCAGCGGAAAGAAAATAACAATCGCCCGCTCCAATTCCAGGTTGTGAAACACACGCTGACGGCGGCCATCGCGATCTTCAAAGCGACTAAGTATGACCTTGGCGTTTACCTCGATCAACTCATTCTGACGCGCATTGACCAGTCGGAACATGAAGCCGGTAAGCCCGCGATAAGGAGCGATGACTGCATTCTTGCTATACGCAATCTTCGCCGTAGGGCGCGCAAATCGCGCATACACGAGGCCGGCTACCAATCCAACGCTGAGCAGTCCGAAGATCGCCTCGATTGTTACCAAAAAGTTCGTGAGCAGTGTTGCCGGCGTAATGTTGCCGTAGCCGATCGTCGCAAACGTATCAATGCTGAAGAAGAAGCAGCGCAGGAATCCATGCAACGATTGATCGCCCGACAGGGCCGCGGGTCCGGCGAAGTAATAGGCCAACGCGAATGGAACGTTGATCGCGAAGTATGCGATCCCGATCAGCAGGAAAAACCGCGGCCAGCTCATCGTCACCAGCGAGTGATAGCTGCCGAGTTTTTCCCAGAGTGTCGGCGGAAATCGCTTAACGTTGAACGATCCGTCTCGGTTCAGCAGGCGAAGCTGTTGCTGCTTTGAAAGTACGGTGCCGAATCCTAGGTCCTGGGACTCTTTTTGTGGGTCGAAGACACGTGCCAATCGCGATTACCTCGTTTGGACTTCGATTCAATCGGGCCTGAATTGGATTCAACCGGCTATTGCGCGGTGGCGACTACGCGCCTTCCCACAACCTTGAAGCTGTCTGAAAGCACGATGCGCACCGCCTCGCTATACGCAATGTGCTCCTGCTCCAAAATGCGCGCCGCCAGCGTGTGATCGTCATCGTTATCCAGCACCGGTACGACTTTCTGCACGATGATGTCGCCGTGGTCGAGGTGCTCATCCACAAAGTGCACCGTGCACCCGCTGACCTTCACGCCGTAGTCGAACGCCTGCTTGGATGCCTCGAGTCCGGGGAACGCGGGCAGCAGCGAAGGATGAATATTCAGGATGCGTCGCGGAAACTGCTGTACGAACCACGGCGACAGCAGCCGCATATACCCGGCCAGACAGATGAGATCAACGCCATGGTCCTGCAGCGCCTTTACAACTCGCCGATCGTGTTCTTCGCGAGGGACGCCCTTTGACGGAATGACCAGCGCATTCAAGCCGCGTCGCTTCGCCGACTCAATTCCCCCCGCATCGGCGCGGTTGGAGATGACGACGGAAATCTGTGCCGGGATTTTTCCGGCGGCAACATTGTCCGCAATAGCTTCGAAATTGGAGCCGCGCCCAGAGAGCAGGATGCCGAGGTTCTTCACGCGGTTATTGTAAATGGGACAAAATCCTGACAAGCTCTTCGGGATGAGGACGTGAGCGTGAGAGTGGACCTTCAACACCGTCCAACCCAAGCGAATTCTGTCGAGCGGAAGGGCAGCTTCTTGCCGATCTTCGTGTTATTTGGGCTCTTAATCGGTTTCGAAAGCTTCACGGCGCAAGCGAAATCCGCAACACTATTCGCGAACTATCCTTTTTTGCCTTGGCTCGCATTCTTAGCCGCGCTCGGGGTTCTCATCTGGACCGTCGATCGGTGGGCGAGAATCCTGCCAGTTGCAGCCTTCGCCTGCGTTATTCCTTATCTCGGAACCCTTTTGAGTGAGCATGTTTATATGAACCCTACCGTTCGGATTTCCCGCGCAGAGTCAGTTCAGGGCATCTTTTTTGCCCTCGCAGCGGGAGTCATCTCACTTGCAATCCAAAAGCAGCCTCTAAATGCGGTTCGACGCGTTACCGCAGTCTTATTCGCGAACACATTCTTGTTTGCGGTCTTCGTGGGTACAAGACACTCTCTCGTGCAATTTCGGGCTGAAATCCTAGCTGTGGGCATTCTCGTTGCAGGTTGGATCGTGAACCATTTCCTTACAAGGGGAACTGAGCTGAAAGCGCATACTGTCCGCAGAGGCGGGCTCGTGTAGGCCACACACACGAAACCCACCTCTTACGAGGTGGGCTATTTTCTTGCGTGCCTTCGGGACTCAATTACGAGTAGCTGACTTTTCGGTCGCCCTTCACAATGCGCCCGATCGTATAGCCCTTCTCCCCAGCGCGCTCCAGCACTGTCTGTACCTTCTTGAACTTCTTCGCCGGAATCACCAGCACCATCCCGATACCCATGTTGAAGGTGCGGAGCATCTCGTCCTGGCTGATATTCCCGAGCTGCTGCATGTGGGTAAAGATCGGCAGCACCGGCCACGATCCCAGTTCCACCACCGCGCCCGTGCCCTTGGGCAGCACGCGCGGCAGGTTCTCGGTAATGCCGCCGCCTGTAATGTGTGCCATCGCGCTTACGCACTCCGCCTCCACCAGCCGACGGACCGCAGGCCAGTAGCTCTTGTGCGTCTTCATCAGCTCGTTGCCGACCTTGCCTTTAATCGCATTTACATACGTTTCGGGCGAGTATCCGGCGATGGAGAAGAGCAGTTTCCGGGCGAGCGAATATCCGTTCGTATGCAGCCCATTCGACGGCAGCCCGACCAGCACATCTCCCGGCACAACCTCTTTGCCAGTGATGACCTTATCGCGTTCGACCACTCCCACGATGAATCCAGCGAGATCGTATTCGCCGTCGGGATAGAAGCCCGGCATCTCGGCCGTCTCGCCGCCGATCAGCGCGCAGCCATTGTGCTTGCAAGCATCCGCGAGCCCGGTAACGATCCTCTCCGCAATGTCCGGATCCAGTTTGCCGGTTGCCAGGTAGTCCATGAAGAACATCGGCGCCGCGCCCTGCACCGCGATGTCGTTCACGCAATGGTTGACCAGGTCCGCACCAATCGTGTGGTGAAGGTTCATTTCGAATGCGATTTTCAGCTTCGTGCCTACGCCGTCCACGCTCGAAACGAGCACCGGGTCCAGGTACTTCTTTTTATCGATCTGGAAAAGGCCGCCAAAGCCGCCAATCTCGCTCAGGACGCTCTTGGTGAACGTCTTGTGCGCCAAATACTTAATGCGCTGCTTGGTGCGGTTGGCTTTTTCAATATCAACGCCGGCGTCGGCGTACGTAACGGGCTTGGTATCCATGTCGGCTTGAGTCAACGGCGTAAGACCTTGTTTCCTTGAGACTTCGGGTGTTTTCCGGAAGAAGCCCTATTGTAGCATTTCGTGATTTCGCAGTTCCGCCGGTCTCTAACCGGTTTGTAAAAGGAAACGCCCCGACTGCGACCACGATTCATGGCCGCGCCGGGGCGCGTTCTGCTGGGTCAGTTACGCCGCGATATTTTCCGCCCACGGGTCGATCACGATCTTCGTCACATGGTCCTGTTTCTTAAGCCACACGTCGTACATCTCTGGTACCTGATCAATCGTGACCCGATGCGAAATGATGAAACTGGGGTCAATATCGCCCTTCTCGATGTGTTCGAGCAGCGGCTTCATGTACTTCATCATGTGTGTCTGGCCGGTCTTCATGGTCAGCGCCTTGTTCATGAACGCACCCATCGGAATCTTATCCACGAAACCACCGTAGACGCCGGGAACGGAAACGACTCCGCCCTTCCGGCACGCTTGGATCGCCTGCCGCAGTGCCAGCGGACGATCTGTCTCGACCTTCATCACCTGCTTCACCTCATCGGCGAGGGCGTCGATCGAAACGCCATGGGCCTCCATGCCGACAGCATCAATGCAGGCATCAGGTCCGCGACCGCCAGTCAGTTCCTTCAGAACTTCGATCAGGTCAGGAATCTCCGAGTAGTTCAGTGTCTCTGCTCCGGCCTGTTCCGCCAGGTACAGACGCTCCGGGAAGCGATCGATCGCGATCACCTGTTCTGCGCCCAGCAAAAACGCGCTCTTGATCGCAAACAGTCCCACCGGACCGCAGCCCCACACCGCCACCGTTTGTCCTTTGCCGGGTTGGATGTCGCAGTTCTCCGCGGCCATGTATCCAGTAGGGAAGACATCGGACAAGAACAGCACTTGATCATCCGTCAGATCACTTTCGATCTTCAATGGCCCGATATCTGCGAATGGTACGCGCACGTACTGCGCCTGGCCGCCTGCGTAGCCGCCAGTCATGTGCGAATAACCGAACAATCCCGACGGCGAATATCCCATCAGCGCTTCTGCAATGTACGCATTCGGATTGGTGTTATCGCACGACGACCAAAGCTGCTGTCGGCAAAAGAAACAATTGCCGCAGGCGATGGTGAAGGGAATCACCACACGGTCTCCAACTTTCAGCTTCTTCACCTGCGGCCCAATCTCCACCACTTCGCCCATGAACTCATGCCCCACAATATCGCCCGCTTCCATCGTTGGGATAAGGCCGTTGTAAAGGTGCAAGTCCGAGCCGCAAATCGCGGTGCGCGTAACTTTAATGATGCAATCGCGAGGGTTCAAAATCTTCGGGTCGTCCACCGTCTCGACCCGCATGTCATGACGTCCATTCCAGCAAACTGCTTTCATCTCATCTCTCCTGAAGTGGCTATGCCAGCTGTTCTGCGGGCTGTCGGATCGCTTTCACGTTCGTCGCGGAGCGCTTATGTCCCGGGTACGCTACCCGCGCAGCTTTCACGAACGCGGAGCGCTTCCCATGCGGCTGGCCTTCGATGGTTGGAATTTCCCCGGCTTCCATCAGCGCCTTGAAGGCCCTCAGGTCCTCGCGCACCTGTTGCTCCGGATTGCGTCCGAATAGCTGGGCAAACTTCGCGCCGAGAATTCCGGCTGGCGGCGCATAGTCAATCGCAGCCGAAATCTCCGTGCCCTCCCCGTTCAGGACGGAAAAGAATTGCACCGATCCGCGGTTCTCAATATCTGCACCTTCCACGGATCGCCACACGATGAATTCATTCTCGCGTTCATCAATGATCTCTGCGTCCCACTCGAACTTCAGTCCCATCGGTCCTAGCGCTGTCCAATGCGAACGCCGGTCATCTCGGACCTCCACGTTCTCGAGGTGCGTCATGATGTTTGGCAGGTTCTGGAAATTGCGCCAGTACGCGTACACCTCTGCCACAGGTTTCATGATGGTGAAGGAGCGTTGCACGTGCACGTTCTGCGACGCACGTCTTCCATTGGTTGCAGCGCGATAAATGAGGTAGCCGCCGGCTGCCGCCATCGTAGCCCCGGCCAATGATTTGCGGCTGATGCCGAATGCGGTTAAAGCGCCGCCTCCGACGATCGAGGCCCAGGGCTCGATCCGCCGCAGGCGCGAGTTGAAGCCATCAGCTTGAGTTCGGGAGTTCCGGTTGTCCATTTGCTTGTCGCCTCGTGGGGATTTCCTTGTGGGATGCGAGGCATTCAAAACGAGTTTGGTCGTCAGAGCTGGAACGCTCTAAGGTTGGGGATTTCCGCTGGTCGCGCCTTCCGCCCAGTAACTCTCCCTCGCTAACACAGCGGCTTTACCGGGGTCTCTCAGTCTCACGGTCAGGTGATGCAACCCCGGATGCGGCTTGCTTGGCGCGAAGCTCAACACGTAACGCGAGTACAGGTGGTTCGAGAACGCGTTCATATCGCGGTCGAAGTTCTTGCTCGTCGCGAACTGCGTGTACTCTCCTCCGGTCATTGCCGTAATCGTCTTCGCTGCGTTCTTGCGCATGCCTTCGGCCGCCAGTATCAGCGGCGCCAGCAGGTCCGGACCCTCGTGCACTTCGCTCTGCTCCGGATGCAGGTCGGGATTGTTTGTCCCCCGCAGCGTGTCGAGCACATTCGACTTCGACGGCGAGAACGTGAGCGCGTAGATCACGATGTTGCTCGTTCCCAATTCGCGTAGCAGGTCCTCAGGCTTCTTCGTGCTGCCGTGGTCGCGCGTCTCGCCGATCAGCAGAAGCACGCGCTGGCTATTTTTAGGCGTCGCATTCAGCAACTTCACGCCGAAGTGCACCGCATCCACAATCGCGGCTCCGCCGTTTCCCGGTTCCAACTGGCCGAGCCGTTTTTCGAAAACGTTGGAATCACTCGTGAAGTCCTGGAAAAGCGTTGCATCCTGATCGAAAGTCACCATCGCGACCCGGGCGTGTCCCGCATCCATCAGCGGCGACAGCATGGAACGCAATCCTTTGACGCGCGGCAACTCGTAATCGGCGCGGCGTCCAAGCTGCAGAACTACGACAATCGAGACCGGCTGCTCTTCTGACGCTTCATCCAGGTGCACCGTCTGCGGCACCCCATCGTCTTCAATGATGAAGTCTTTCTCCGCCAGTCCATAGACAGCATTGCGCTCAGCATCGCGCACCAGCGTCGGCACAATCACCACGTTCGATTGCGCGCGAAACACCGGCTCCTGCGCCCCGGTGGCAACAACGCACACGAACGCCAGCGACACTGCGATGACCCTGGAACGCATTTTTAATGGACTCATTCGATTACTTGTAGGTGAGCGCGAAATTGTCGCCCTTCTCCCACCCAAACTTGCCGGGATCGCCCGTCAGCTTGTACATCTCGAAGTTCAGCTTCCCTGGTTCCATCGTGATCAGGCAGTAGTGATAGGTCGGTCCAGTGCCCTGGTAGAAATCTGTCGGCAGACGATGCGGCATATAGGGTTGCGCGCCACCCCCTCCGCTCACGATGTACATCACATCGCCGTGGAGGTAGCGCTCGTAGTTGTGGTTGTGTCCCGCGATCACGAGAAAACGCGCTCGCGTTTTCCTTTGCCGCTCTTCCAAATATGCCGCCATTGCCTTCTCTTCGTGGCGCGCTTCATGGCCATAGCTCGCCATGCCGAAATGTGTGTACGGCGGATGATGCAGGTCGAATATGACAAACTCCACATCCGCCGGAATTCCCTTGGTCAGCACCCTCTCCAGCCACTCGCGCTGCGGCGACTTCAACTCGCCCAACTCGCTGTCGAGCGTGATGATCAACACGTTTCCGGCCTTCACCGTGTAAAACCGGCTGCTGTTCAGGTAAGGGAAGCGCTTGAAGTAGTTCGCCAAGGCGGTGTTTGCATCGCCATGCATCTCGTGGTTCCCAATTGCCGGATACACTGCCGCATGTGCGTCCGCGATTGGCGTCATTTCTTTGTCGTACTCCGACCAGTCGGCCCCGTTGCTGCCATTCAGCACAAGGTCGCCACCGATCAGAACGAACTTCGGGTTCTGTTTGGCGATCGCCTCAATAATCGCTTTGCGACGGTCTGGATCGGTGTCGCCATGGTTATGCGGATCGGTCATCCGCATGTCGCCATACGCCACAAACTTAAACGGCAGTGGGCCCGGATCGAAATTCAGGGCTGCAGGTTGGTCCGCGCCGAATGAGACAAAACTGCTGCAGAGAAAGACTGTTAACAATACGAGTCGTATTTTCATGCGCCTTTCATTATTAAAACACGCATACTCAGGCGCCTTCAGCCACCTTTGTGACAGGCATCACTGGCGGGCGTGACCATTCGGAGAGACACTGCAGAGAGCTCAAAACTACACTATCTCTTCATACCTAATACTTAAGCAGAGGCACTTTTTATGAGCGCAGGCAGTAAAGCAGGTACAAAAGCCGATCCGGCACATGACGTCCTTCGTGCAGTCGGGCATCCGCTGGATTCCATCTTCTCTCCGCAATCCGTCGCCGTGATCGGCGCGACCGAGCGCGTTGGCAGCGTCGGACGCTCCGTCTTGTGGAACATCTTGAGCAGCCCGTTCGGCGGCACCTTGTATCCCGTCAATCCCAAGCGCAACAACATTCTGGGTGTTCGCGCTTACAAAAGCATCGCCGACCTCCCTGAGCGTCCGGAGCTCGTCGTCGTCACCACTCCCGCCGACAGCGTACCCGGCATCATCCAGGAAGCGGTGGACAATGGCGTCACCGCAGGCATCGTGATTTCCGCTGGCTTTAAAGAATTCGGCGAACACGGCAAGCAACTTGAGCACGAAATCTCGCGGATCATCCGGGGCAAGATGCGCATTATCGGCCCGAACTGCCTCGGCGTGATGAACCCGATCAAAGGCCTGAACGCGACCTTCGCCAACACCATCGCCCGGCCCGGCAACGTGGCCTTCATCAGCCAGAGCGGCGCGCTCTGCACCGCCGTCCTCGACTGGAGTTTGAAAGAGAACGTCGGCTTCAGTTCATTCGTGAGCATCGGATCCATGCTCGACGTGGACTGGGGCGATCTCATCAGCTACCTCGGCAACGACCCCCGCACCCACGCGATCGTTATCTACATGGAATCGATCGGTAACGCCCGTTCCTTCCTCTCCGCCGCCCGCGAAGTCTCCCTAACTAAACCGATCATCGTCATCAAGGCCGGACGCACCGCAGCCGCCGCCAAGGCCGCTGCTTCGCACACCGGCTCCCTGACCGGTAGCGACGAAGTTCTCGACGCCGCCTTCCGCCGCGTCGGCGTGCTTCGTGTCAACACCATCGCCGACGTCTTCTATATGACGGACGTCCTCGCGAAACAGCCGCGCCCGCAGGGAAATCGTCTCTGCATCGTCACCAACGCCGGCGGCCCAGGCGTGCTTGCCACGGATGCTCTGATCCAGGGTGGTGGCGCACTCGCCGAGCTCTCCGAAGAAACCATGAAGGCCTTCGACGAACTCCTCCCGCCGCACTGGAGCCATAACAATCCCGTCGACATCCTCGGCGACGCCGAGCCCGAGCGTTACGCGAAGTCGTTGCAGATCGCCGCCAAAGATCCGAGCATCGACGGCATGCTCGTCGTCATGACCCCGCAGGGTATGACTAATCCCACGCAAATCGCCGAGCAGCTCAAGCCCTATGGCCAGTCGCTCGGCAAGCCGGTACTCGCCAGCTGGATGGGCGGCGTGGAAGTGGCTGCCGGCGAAAAAATCCTCGACCAGGCCAAGATCCCGACCTTTGCCTATCCCGACTCCGCCTGCCGCGCCTTCAATTACATGTGGCAATACTCCTACAACCTGAAGGGCATCTACGAGACGCCAACCGCTCCCGGCAGCGAAAAGGAAGGCGATCGCGCCCGCGCCGAGAAGCTCATCAACGATATTCGCCAGACCGGCCGAACCATCCTTACCGAGTACGAGTCCAAGAAACTGCTCGAGATGTACGGCATTCCGACGGTACCCACCGAAGTCGCAGCCACGGAAGAAGAAGCCGTAGCTCACGCCGACAAGATGGGCTACCCCATCGTCCTCAAGCTCTACTCCCTGACGATCACCCACAAGACCGACGTCGGTGGCGTTGTGCTCAATCTCCGCGACGCCGCAGCCGTACGTAAGGCCTTCAACGACATCAGGACCGCCGTCACTGAAAAGAAAGGCGCCGAGCACTTCCAGGGCGTCACCGTTCAACCCATGGCCAAGCTCGATGGCTATGAGCTCATTATCGGCAGCAGCCTCGATCCACAGTTCGGCCCCGTGCTGCTCTTTGGGACCGGCGGACAGTTGGTCGAAGTCTTCAAAGACCGCGCCCTTGCGATACCGCCGCTGAACTCCACGCTCGCGCGCCGCATGATGGATCAAACCAAGATCTACACCGCGCTCAAGGGTGTCCGCGGACGCAAATCCGTGGACATGGCCGCTCTCGAAAATCTTATGGTCCGCTTCAGCGAATTGATTGCCGAACAGCCTTGGATTAAGGAACTCGATATCAACCCGCTGCTCGCATCACCCGATCGCCTCCTCGCGCTCGATGCCCGCGTCGTCGTGCACGGCCCTGAAGTGAAAGCTGAGGACCTGCCGAAGACCGCCATCCGCGCCTATCCGACGAAGTACGTTGCGAAGTGGAAGATGAAGAACGGGGAAGAGGTGATGATTCGCCCCATTCGTCCCGAAGATGAGCCCACGATGATCCAGTTCCACCAGGCTCTCTCCGAACGTACTGTTTATCTCCGCTACTTCCAGCCGCTGAAGCTTTCGCAACGTACCGCGCACGAGCGTCTCACGCGCATATGCTTCGCAGACTACGATCGCGAAATGCCGCTCGTCGTCGTCCGCAAGCCGGAGAACGGCGACGCCGAAATCCTCGCTGTCGGCCGCCTCAGCAAGCTGCACGGCCGCAACGAAGCTGAACTTGCGGCGCTCGTCCGTGACGGCGCGCAGCACCTTGGCCTCGGCAGCGAGCTTTATCGCCGCATGCTGCAAGTGGCCCGCGACGAAAAGATCGCGGTAGTCAGCTCCAATATGCTGGCCGAGAACCACGAAATGCGCGCCATCTGTAAGAAACTTGGCTTCGAACTCAAGTCCGAGGTGGAAGACAACACCATCCACGCCGAACTTGCGCTGTAAATCTAAGTAATCCAGATAACGCCGCGGTCCGCCGCGGCGTTTATCATTGCAAGCACCAGCTACTTACAAGGACAATCGGGCATCATGCGCATTTCTTCTGTTCGGCTCTTTGGCATCACGCTTCTTTCGTCAATACTCTCGGTCGCTTCCTTTGCTCTCGCGCAAGACCAGAAGCCTGCTCCGCCGGCGCCTACCGGCCCGAACGTCACTCCGCCGAAGGTCGATAGATCCGACGACGCCGATTACGCCAAGCAGGCCTATGTTTACGAGAAGTTTGAAGACAAATGGCGCTTTGAGACCGACGGCACCGGCCAGGAAACCACCACGCTGCGCGTCAAGATTCAAAGCGATGCCGGCGTGAAGGCGTGGGGCCAGCTCGTCTTCGGCTACAACTCCGACAGCGACGAGATGCAGATCGCCTATGCGCGCGTCCGCAAGCCCGACGGCAAAGTCATCGACACACCGCCCGATTCCGTTCGCGATATGACCAGTTCCGTTGAACGTGAAGCCCCGGTCTACACTGACTATCGTGAGAAGCACCTGACCGTTTCTTCGCTCCAGGTCGGCGACATCCTTGAGTACCAGCGCATTCGCAAAATCACGAAGCCCGCTACGCCGAATGAGTTCTTCACCGAGCACACCTTCATGAAGAACTACATCATCCTCGACGAACAGATCGAGTTCGATGTTCCCGTCAAGGCCAACGCCAAGCTCAAATCTCTCCCGGGCTTCGAACCTACCTCCACGCGTACCGAGGGCGATCGCACCATATATTCCTGGAAGCGCTCAAACCTGAAGGTCGAGGACGAAGAAGAGAAGCAGAAGCGCGAAAAGAAAAAGGGGAAGAAGCCGCAGGAATTTGCCGACGTCCAACTCACCACCTTCAACAGTTGGGAGCAAATCGGCAAGTGGTACCAGGACCTCCAGCGTGATCGCGTTGCGCCCACGCCTGAAATCAAAGCCAAAGCCGCGGAGCTGACCAAGGGCCTCACTACCGACGAAGACAAGATCGCTGCTCTCTATCGCTACGTCGCCACCGGCTATCGCTACGTGAGCCTCTCGCTCGGCGTCGGACGCTTCCAACCCCGTGCTGCCTCCGTCACCATGCAGGACAAGTACGGCGACTGCAAAGACAAGGCGACGCTTCTCTCATCGCTACTGATCGCATCCGGCTATAAGCCCGCGAACGTCCTCATCCACACCTTCGTCAAGCTCCAGGATGACTTCCCGACCCCAGCCTCCTTCAACCACGTCATCACCGAAGTCAAAGCCGGCGATAAAGAATTCTGGATGGACAGCACGACGGAGGTCGCACCCTTCCGCCTCCTCACCTGGAACATCCGCAAAAAGAAAGCCCTGCTCGTTCCCGTGGATGGCCAGCCGCACGTCGTGGAAACGCCCGCCGATCCGCCATTCACCAGCCTTGAGACCATCAACGTCGCCGGCAAGATCAACGAGCTCGGCACCGCTGACCTCCACCTGCAGATCATCTCGCGCGGCGACAGCGAGCTCCAGCTTCGTAGCGTCTTCCGCAACTACGGCCAGGCAAACTATCAGAAATTGATGGAGAACATCTCGCGCGTCCTCGGCGTCCCCGGCGACGTCAGCGACGTCAAGGTCTCCGATCCCGCCGACACCGTGAAGCCGTTCAGCATGGAGTGCAACGTCAAAGTCCAGAACGCGATCGAGTGGAAAGACAAGACCGGCACCCTCGGCGTTCCGTTCGGCTCCATGAATCTCTCCGAAGAGCCGTCGGATCCCGGCCCTGACACCGAACCGCTCCCGCTCGGCGGATCTCCCGGCGAGTATCGCGTCATCATGAAAGTTGACCTGCCGGAGAAGTACACCCTCCGCCTGCCTGCCTCCATGAGCGTCAAGCGCGATTACAGCGAGTACTCCTCGAACTACACGCAGGACAAGTCCACATTCGTCGCCGAACGATACCTGCACATCATGCAGCGTGAAGTGCCGATCAAACGTTTCGGTGATTACCACGCCTACCGCCTCGCGGTGAACTCCGATCACGGGCAAGCGCTCACCCTCACCCGCACCGACGCCAGCGTCGCCGGCGCCGAAAAAGACGCCAAGGCCGACGACCTTTTCGACGCCGCGCAGGCCGCCGTTCGCGCCGAAAATTATCAGAACGCCATCGAGCTTCTGCAGCGCGCGCTCGTCCTCGAGCCTGAGCACAAGTACGGATGGGACGCCCTCGCCGAGACCTACTACAACGCCGGCGACCTCAACAAAGCCATCGAGTACTACAAGAAGCAGCTTGAGGTGAATCCCTACGACGACCTCGCCAACACCGGTCTGGCGCAGGTCTACATGACGCAGTACAAGTACGACGACGCTCTCGCGGCCTTCAAGAAGCAGGCCGAAATCAATCCGCTCGACAAGACTGCGCACCTCGGCATCGGTCAGGTCGACATCATTCGTGAAGACTACAAGGCCGCCGTGCCTGAACTCGAGCGCGCCGTATCGATCCTTCCGCAGTCGTCGGTCGCTCGCTACATGCTGGGCAACGCGTATCTCAACACTGGTCAGACCGAGAAGGCGATCACCGCCTTCGAAGAATCCGTCAAGCTCGACGCCAACAATCCCATGACGTGGAACGACATCGCCTACGCGCTCGCCGACAAAGACGTCAAACTCGACAAGGCCGAGCAGTACGCGCAGAGTTCCGTCAGTACCACGCAGTCCTACCTGCGCAACCTGCCCGCGGAGCAGGCCCTCAAAGCTGGCCCGCAAATGACCGCCAGCCTCGCCGCTGCCTGGGACACCCTCGGCTGGGTCTACTACAAACAGGGCAAACAGAAAGAAGCCGAAGAATTCATCCACGCCGCTTTCGATCAGGACCCGCACTCCGAAGTCGCGGAGCACCTCGCGATCTTCGCCGAGAAGCGTAACGACAAGAAGGCAGCCGCCGAGTACTACGCCATGGCCCTCGCTGGCGATCGTCCTGCGCCTCGCTATCGTGAGAAGCTGATCACCCTCGCTTCGATCAAGGATGCCGACGTCGAGGCGAAGATCAAAGAAGCCAAGGTCAAGCTCGACGCTGAACGATTCCTCAAGCTCAACAACGCTGGTTGGACCGGTAAAGCCGAATTCGTACTGACTTTTACCGCTTCCAAACAAGCGTCAGATGCGCAGTGGAAGTCTGGCGCCGACTCGCTCAAGCCCGCGGCCAAAGCGCTTATGGCGATGAGCTACCCCATCACTCTGCCGTCAGGGGAGTACCGCATCTTCCGTCGCGTGCTCGTCAGTTGCGAAGCAGGGAAGGACTGCAGCGTGTTGCTGTATGGCGCCGAAGATCGCGAGAGCACCGTTGATGTGCCCACCGCAGCGTCAATGAGCGACACCAAACCCGCGAATTAACCATCAATTCGCAGAACTCGAAGCAAGATCAGTGCGCATCTCGCAAATGAGATGCGCTTTTTTTTGCTTCTTCGCTAATCACAAATTGTTTTCCGCAACAAAATCGCAGAACCCTCTTTTCATCTCGCCCACCCTTGTTGTTATAATCACGGGTTCATGTGACGTGCGTCACAGACTCTGTGCTTGTCCACCTTTGCATTTTGTCGTTAACCCTACACGGGTAGCCAGTCGTCGAGGCCTTCCATACTCGTGTTCAACCCGGACTTAAACGGGAAGCTCGGTAAATGGCTCAGATTTTTCACAGAAGTACGAATTCAATCGCACGTATCTCGATTCTGGCCGCCATCATTTTAGTGAGCGGACTTCTTTGGGCTGCACTTGAGTTGCAGCGCTCGCCCTATGTCACGTATGCGGGCGTTGCTCACATGCAACCGGTGCCCTTCAGCCATCAGCACCACGTCGGCGGTCTCGGGCTAGATTGCCGCTATTGCCACACCTCCGTGGAAATCTCCGGATATGCCGGCATCCCCCCGACCAAGACCTGTATGAATTGCCACTCGCAGATCTGGACCAACGCGCCGCTGCTTGAACCGGTGCGCGAAAGCTTCCGGTCCGGCAAGTCGCTGGTCTGGTCGCGTGCCAATGATCTCCCCGACTACGTGTATTTCGATCACAGCATTCACATCAACAAGGGCGTCGGCTGCAACACCTGCCACGGTCCGGTTGATCGCATGCCCCTGATGTACAACCAGGCCTCGCTGCAGATGGAGTGGTGCCTCGATTGCCACCGCGCTCCGGAAAAGTACCTCCGGCCGCGCGACCAGGTATTCAACATGCGCTACGAGCAGCCGACCTCAGAACGTCCGGTCGAACTGCCGGCCGCAAATGGTCAAGGCGCTGTCAAATTCACCGAACAAAGCGCACTTGGCAACGAATTGAAAACTCGCTACCACCTGCGGTCTGTGAAAGACATTACGAGCTGCAGCACCTGTCATCGCTAGGAACATGATGGATAACGGATCAAAGAAGAACGGCGCGGACGTTTGCCCCAGCAAGAAGGGCAAGCTCGAACTCGCCGACGTGAAACAGCAGTTGGCGGCGGCCAAGGACGGCCCGCAATATTGGCGCAGCCTCGATGAACTCTCCAATACGGATGAGTTCCAGGAAATGCTGCACCGCGAATTTCCGCGGCAGGCCTCGGAGTGGGTAGACGACGGTGGCAGTTCCCGCCGCGACTTCCTCAAGCTGATGAGCGCTTCGTTGGCGCTCGCCGGACTTACCGCCTGTACCAAGCAGCCGATCGAGCCGATCGTTCCTTACGTTCGCCAGCCCGAAGAATTGACCCTTGGCAAGCCCCTCTTCTTCGCAACCGCGAACACCGTCGGCGGCTACGCCGTGCCGGTTCTCGCGGAAAGCCATGAAGGTCGGCCAACTAAGCTGGAAGGGAACCCGCAGCACCCCGCGACGCTCGGCGGTACCGATGTCTTTACTCAGGCCTCGGTTCTCACCATGTACGATCCCGACCGCTCGCAGGTCGTAATGCTCGATAACGAGATCCGCACCTGGGGCTCGTTTGTCGGTGCCGTTGCGAATCCGCTGGCCGCGCAGAAGGCCGTGCAGGGCGCTGGACTTCGACTTCTCACTCGCTCGACCACATCGCCAACGCTTGGCGCGCAGATCAAGCAGCTTCTGCAGACTTATCCGCAGGCAAAGTTGGTGCAGTACGACCCGGCGGGTCGCGACAACGCTCGCGCTGGTTCGCAACTTGCCTTCGGTCAGTACGTCGAGACGCAGTACAACCTCGACAAGGCCGACATAATTCTTTCGCTCGATGGCGATTTCCTCTCCAGCGGATTCCCCGGCTTTCACAAGTACGCCCGCAACTTCTCGCAGCGCCGCCAGCCCGACCTCAAAGAGAAAATGGTTCGGTTCTACATGGCGGAGAGCACGCCGACCAACACCGGCGGCAAGGCCGATCACCGCATCCCGATGCGCGCCTCCGATGTCGAACAATTCGGACGTGCCATCGCCGCGGGCATCGGAGTAGCTGGCGCTGGTGGTTCAGCAAAGCAGGAGTGGCAAAACCAGGTTGCCGCAATAGTCTCGGATCTCAACAAGCACAAGGGCGCCGCCGTCGTCGTGGTCGGTGAGCATCAACCACCCGCGGTTCATGCTCTCGCGCACTCCATGAATGCCGCTCTCGGCGCGGTTGGCACGACCGTTACGTATACCGAGCCGATCGAACAGATTCCCGCGGATCAAACTGCCGGCCTCAAGGAACTCGTCGCCGACATGAACTCCGGCAAGGTGGACTTGCTGGTCGTCATGGGCGCGAACCCGGTATACGAAGCCCCCGCCGACCTCGCCTTCCTCGACGCCTTTAAGAAAGTCGCGGTCCGCATCCATCACGGCCTCTACGTCGACGAAACCGCGGTCTTGTCGCACTGGCACATCAACGGTACGCACTTCCTCGAGCAGTGGGGCGATGTTCGTGCCTTCGACGGCACCGTCACCATCCAGCAACCGCTGATTGCTCCGCTCTACAACGGCAAGAGCCAGTACGAATTCGTCGCCGCGCTCAACGGGCAAGGTTCCACCAGCGGCTATGAACTGGTAAAGGGCACGTGGCAGAAGCAGCACACGGGCGCCGATTTCGAAGCCTGGTGGCGCAAGGCTGTGCACGATGGCCTCATCGCCGGCACCGCCGCACCCGCAAAAACTGTCAGCGCGAAGGGCGCTCCCGCCGCGACGAACGCCGCCAGCGACAGCGCGATGGAGCTCATCTTCCGCCGCGATCCCATGATTTACGACGGCGAATACTCCAACAACGGCTGGCTCCAGGAAGCTCCGAAGCCGATCACGCAGCTCACTTGGGACAATCCCATCGAGATGAACGTGACCCAGGCGGAGCAGATGGGAATCAAGACCGAGGACGAACTCGAGATCACCGTCGATGGCCGCAAGATCGTTGGCGGCGCTTGGCTCACGCCCGGTCACCCTAAGAATTCAGTCACTGTCTTCCTGGGCTATGGCCGAACGCGCGCTGGCCGAGTGGGCACTGGCACAGGGTACAACGCCTATCAGGCCCGCACCTCCGACAAACAGTGGATCGTGAATGGCGTCCAGATCGCGAAGACCGGCAAGAAGTTCCTCTTCGCCACCACGCAAGGCTGGCAAAACATGGATGGCCGCGACCTGGTTCGCGTCGCCACCCTCGAAGACTTCATTGCCAATCCCGAGTTCGCGCACGAAAAGACGGAAGCTCCAGTCGAAGGGCTCACCATCTTCCAGCCCTACGACTACAGCGAAAAGCCGGGTGAGACTCGCTACAAGTGGGGCATGGCGATTGATCTCAACTCCTGCATTGGTTGCAAGAGCTGCGTCGTCGCTTGCGTCTCTGAGAACAACATCCCGGTCGTTGGCAAGGAACTCGTTAAACGCGGCCGCCACATGCACTGGCTCCGCGTCGACAACTATCACGAGGGCTCGCCCGACGATCCCAAGACCTACTACCAGCCGGTGCCTTGCCAGCAATGCGAGAACGCGCCCTGCGAGTTGGTCTGCCCGGTCGGCGCCACCGTTCACAGCAGTGAAGGCCTGAACGACATGGTCTACAACCGCTGCGTGGGCACGCGTTATTGTTCGAACAATTGCCCATACAAGGTGCGTCGCTTCAACTTCCTGCTTTATCAAGATTGGGAAACGCCACAGTACAAGATGATGCGCAATCCGGATGTCTCGGTGCGCAGCCGTGGCGTGATGGAGAAGTGCAACTACTGCGTGCAGCGCATTACGCACGCCCGCATCAACTCTGAGCGCGATGGGCGCCGCATTGCGGATGGCGAATTCACCACCGCGTGCGCGCAGGCGTGCCCGGCGAGCGCTATCACCTTCGGCGATCTCAACGATCCCAATAGCCAGGTAGCCAAGCTTCGCGCGCAGCAGCGCAATTACGGATTGCTGGAAGACTTGAACAACCGTCCGCGCACCACATATATGGCGGTGGTCCGCAACCCGAACCCTGAACTCGAGCATGCCATGGAGCGGAAGTAACGATGCATCAAGGTCCAGACGAGAAAACAGTCTTACAAGACGTCCTTGAGCCGGGCGAACCACCAGTACTTGCCCCCGGACACGACTTCGGCACGGTTTCGGACAAGATCTCCGCGATCGTGCTCCGTCGCCCGCTGGGGCTGGGCTGGACGGGCGCTGCCTTCATCGGCTTCGTCTTCGTCAACCTGCTCCTCATGGCCGTCACCTGGTTGTTCCTGCGCGGTGTCGGCATCTGGGGCATCAACGTTCCGGTGGCATGGGGCTTCGCGATCATCAACTTCGTGTGGTGGGTCGGTATCGGCCACGCGGGCACGCTGATCTCTGCCATCCTGCTGCTCCTCAAGCAGACTTGGCGTAACTCCATCAACCGTTTCGCCGAAGCCATGACGCTCTTCGCCGTGGCCTGCGCCGGCATGTTCCCGCTCTTCCACGTCGGTCGCCCTTGGTTGGCCTACTGGTTGTTCCCGTATCCCAACTCCATGGGGGTGTGGCCGCAGTTCCGCAGCCCGCTCGTATGGGACGTCTTCGCGGTCTCTACTTACGCCACCGTCTCCGCGATTTTCTGGTTCGTCGGCCTCATCCCCGACATCGCCACCCTCCGCGATAGCGCGAAAAATCCCTACGCACGGACGATTTACGGCTTGCTCGCCATGGGATGGCGCGGCTCCGCCCGGCACTGGAAGCGTTATCAGTCGGTGTACCTGCTCCTCGCCGGCCTCGCCACGCCCCTCGTCCTCTCCGTGCATACGGTCGTGTCCTTCGACTTCGCCGTCGCGCAATTGCCCGGATGGCACACCACGATCTTCCCGCCATACTTCGTCGCAGGCGCCATCTACTCCGGCTTCGCCATGGTTCTCGTTCTGGCGATTCCGATCCGTCACTACTACGGCGTGAGCGACATGATCACCTCGCGCCACCTCGAGAATGCCGCCAAGATCATGCTCGCCACCGGCCTCATTGTGGCTTACGGCTACTTCATGGAAATCTTCATGGCGTTCTACGGGACGAATATCTACGAGCGCGCCATTGTGTGGACTCGTTGGCGCGGGCCGTACGCTCCGGGATATTGGGCGTTGATCGCCTGTAACATTCTCATCCCGCAAGTCCTGTGGATCCCGAAGGTTCGTAAGAGCCCGTTTTGGCAGTTCGTCATCTCAATGGACATCCTCATCGGCATGTGGCTGGAACGCTTCATCATCGTCGTCACCAGCTTGCACCGCGACTTCCTGCCCTCCTCGTGGGGCATGTACACCCCAACCCGTTGGGACTGGGCGACCTACCTCGGTACGCTCGGCTTCTTCCTCTTCGCGTTCGTGTTGTTCATCCGCGTGCTGCCGATGATCACTATTTTCGAAATCAAAGCGCTGCTGCCCGAATCTGAGCCGCACGCGGTGGAGGTGAAGGCGTAATGGAACACGCGCCCGCTACTCCCATCTACGGCCTCATGGCTGAGTTCGACGACATCGGCTCGCTGCTCAACGCCGCGAAAAAAGCCTACGCCGCCGGCTATCGCCAAATGGACGCCTACTCTCCGTTCCCGAACGAAGAGCTTTCTGACGCTATCGGTTTCCCTAAGACCCGCGTTCCGCTCATCGTGCTGATCGGCGGAATCATGGGTGGGCTCTCGGCCTTCGCGCTGCAATATTGGTGCTCGGCCATCAGCTACCCTGTCGTCGTCGCTGGCCGTCCGTATAATTCATGGCCCGCGTTCGTCATCCCGTGCTTCGAACTCACGATTCTCTTCGCGTCGCTTTCTGGTGTCTTCGGCATGCTCGCCTTGAACGGTCTGCCTATGCCGTATCACCCGGTCTTCAACGTGGACCGCTTCGCCGCCGCAAGCCGCGACAAGTTCTTCCTCTGCCTCGAGGCCGCGGATCCCATGTTCGACCGCATTCGGTCCGAACAGTTCCTCGCCGACCTCAAGCCGGAATTCATCACGGAGGTGCCCCATTAATACGCGGAGCACTTCCACCCCGAAAACAATGGGAACTCGATTGACTCGCATCACCGCGGCCGCGCTCCTCGGCATCTCCGGCTTGATCCTCGCCGGTTGCCGTCAGGACATGCACGACCAGCCCAAGTTCATTCCTTTGCGAATGAGCGACTTCTTCGCTGATAAGCGCAGCGCTCGCCCGATGGTTGAGGGCACCGTCGCGCGCGGCCAGTTGAAGGAAGACACCTATTTCTATACCGGCAAAATCGGCACCCAGGAAGGCGATGTGATGCCGTTCCCGGTCACCGCCGACGTTCTTGCCCGCGGCCAGCAGCGCTACAACATCTATTGTTCGCCCTGCCACTCCGAACTCGGCGACGGCAACGGAATGATCGTCCAGCGTGGCCTGCGCCGTCCGCCGTCGTATCACACCGATCGTCTCCGCAAGGCGCCCATCGGACACTTCTTCGACGTCATGACCAACGGCTTCGGCGCCATGCCCGACTACGCTACGCAGATCCCAGTCGCGGATCGCTGGGCAATCTCGGCCTACATCCGGGCTTTGCAATTAAGCCAGAATGCGCAGCAGGCCGACGTTCCTGCTGGCATGCAAGTCGTACCCGAGAGCCAACTGACTTCAACCGTCCCCGCCACCAACACGCCGGGATCCGGAGCAACAGAGCCTCCGAAACAAGTAAAGGGAGGCGAAACCAAGTGAGCGACACGCACGTGAGAGAGTTCGATTACACCGTTCCTGCCGCCGCTGCCGGTTGGCAAAGGAACTCGGTCATCATCGGCGTCATCGGCGCGATTGCGCTTGCAGTGATCGGCGTGTTTTGGCACCAGGCCTTCATGCGCGGCTATCTCGTCGGTTTCATGCTCTGGCTGGGCCTCAGCCTCGGCTGCATGGCTCTGCTGATGCTGCAGTACGTCACTGGCGGACTTTGGGGCTTGGTTTCGCGCCGCTTCCTCGAGGCTGCCGCAAAAGGCTTCCCGTTGATGGCGATCATCTTTATCCCATTCGCCATTGCCGCACCCAGCTTCTATCCGTGGGTTGATCACCAGACCTGGTGGCTGAATTTCCCCTGGTTCTACATTCGCGCCGCCATCTACTTCGTCATCTGGACGGCCCTCTCTTACACCGTCAGCGGATGGGGCCGTCGCTACGATGAAGGTCCAGCGCCATCGCTCTCCGGAAAGCTGCAGGCGATCTCCGCACCGGGCCTGATCCTCTACGTCTTCACCATCACCTTCGCGGCGGTGGATTGGGTCATGTCCCTTACGCACGGTTGGGTATCCACCATCTATGGTCTGCTCTATCTCGCTGGCCAGGGTCTCTCGGCCTTAGCCTTCGTGATTATCATGCTGTGGCTGGTGAGCAAGTACGAGCCCTATCGCACGATCGTCACCCGCACCCAGGTTCACGACATCGGTAAGCTGATGATGGCCTTTACGCTGTTGTGGGCATACTTTTCCTACTCGCAGTTCCTCATCACCTGGTCCGCGAACCTGCCGGAAGAAATCCAGTGGTACCTGCATCGCATCCGCGGGGCTTGGGCGCCGGTCGCGATCTTCATCGTCATGTTCCACTTCTTCGTTCCGTTCGGCATCATGCTGTCGCAAGAGTTCAAGCGAAGCCTGAACAGGCTTTGGATGCTAGCGGTGTTCATGATCTTTATGCGAGTGGTGGACCTTTTCTGGTACATCGCGCCGAACTTCGACGCACCGCATCCGGAGCAAGCGGGTGCATTCCCGGAACTCCAGGTTCTCCTTGCCGTCGCCGCGTCAGTCATAGGTATCGGCGGACTCTGGCTTGCGTTCTTCTTCTTTAACTTGCGCAAGGCGCCGCTAGCCCCGGCGTACGACCCGCAAATGCCGCTGTTGTTGAGCATGAGCGAACATGGACACTAATAATCATTCGCATCCCGCGGTGAACACCGACGTCGGGTTCGACAAGTCGGACCTGAGCGTTCGTGGCATCGTCATCTTTCTTGCCGGTGTCGGCATCGCCGGCGTCGTATCGCACCTGGTGATCTGGGGAATGTTCGTCGGCGCACAGAAAGTCGTGCCCTACGATCAGAACCCGAACCCCATGGCGACGATGGTCACCGGAACTGAAGCCCCTCCGCTGACCAATGCCGGTCCGCAGAGCGTCGTCAGCTTCCCTGAGCCTCGTCTCCAGACCGATGACACCGCGGACATGAGCAAGTTTAAGGAAGAAGAAGACAAGCACCTCTACGCAGCTCATCCGTATCAGGGCGCCGACGGCACCATCCACCTCAACATCAATGACGCGATGGCGCTCGTAGCGCAGCGTGGCCTGCCCACCCGCCAAGCCGGTCAGCAGCCCACCGCGACCGCCAACACCGATAAGCAAACCGCTCCCAAGCCAGCCGCAGGCGCGAAGCCCGCTGCCGGTTCACCGGGCGTGCAGTAGAGCAACATCCGCTTCGGCGGAGAGAAACGGAAACAAGAGTGAAGCGTAGCAACAAATTTCTCGCATGGATGGCCCTCCCGCTGCTCGCAGTGAGCGCGGCGATTGCCCAGCCGCCTGCGGCGTTCATGGAGAAACAAAATTCGGGCCCCGCATCGCAAGTCGATCCTGCCAGCCTCAAGGACATCGGTATCGACCAGCACCTCGACACGCAGATTCCTCTCGACCTTCAATTCAAGGACGAGAACGGCAACATCGTGAAACTCGGCGACTACTTCAAGAAGGGCCGCCCCGTCATCCTCACGATGGTCTATTACCAGTGCCCCATGCTGTGCAGCGAGGTCCTGCAAGGGCTCAACAGCGCTCTACAGACCATGACGTTCAGTGCGGGCAATCAGTTTGAAGTCATCACCGTCAGCATCGATCCGCGCGATACGCCTGAACTCGCGAAAGAGAAGAAGGCCAGCTTCCTGAAGGAATACAACCGGCCCGGGGCCGAAGATGGCTGGCACTTCCTCACCGTGAACGATCCGAAGGATGTCGCCAAGCTCGCGAATGTCGTGGGTTGGAAGTACCGCTGGGATCCCAAGATGCAGCAGTTCATTCACGCTGCCGGCATCATGATCGTGACCCCGCAGGGCAAGCTCGCGCAGTACTACTACGGAATCGAATACGCACCCAAGGATTTGCGTCTCGGCCTCGTCGAGGCGTCGCAGGACAAGATTGGAAACCTCGTGGACAAAGTGGTTCTGTATTGCTACCACTACGATCCACACACCGGAAAATACGGCGCTGTTGTTGCGAATTTGTTGCGCATCTTCGGCGCCGCAACCGTTTTGCTATTAGGGGGCTTTATCGTGCTGATGGTTCGCCGTGACTCGCACGCTGGCCGCCATGAGACAGGACAGGCCTGAGCGATATGTGGGAACAGCTTCCATTATTTCCGGCGCAAGCCTCGAAGATCGCGCCGCAGGTAGATATTCTTTTCTTCTTCCTGTGTGCTGTCACAGTGTTCTTTTCACTGCTGATCGCGTTCGTCGTTGTCTTCTTCGCCGTTAAGTACCGCAAAGAAAAGCATCCGCACGCCGAACAGATCGAGGGCTCCGTTCCTCTCGAACTGACTTGGACATTGATCCCCCTCGCCATCGCCATGGTGATGTTCGTCTGGGGCGCAAGCATCTTCTTCATCGAAAGCCGCCCCCCGCGCGATGCCATGGAGATTTACGCCGTCGGCAAGCAGTGGATGTGGAAGTTCCAGCACGTCGAAGGTGTCCGCGAAATCAATACCCTCCACGTTCCCATGGGCCGCGACGTCAAGATGATCATGTCCTCGCAGGACGTCATCCACGACTTCTTCGTCCCCGCGTTCCGCGTCAAGGCCGATGTTCTGCCCGGGCGCTACAGCGTGGTCTGGTTCCATCCGACCAAGGCCGGTACCTACCATCTCTTTTGCGCACAGTATTGCGGCACCCAGCACTCCGGCATGATTGGCGAAGTCATCGTCATGGAGCCGGATGAATACGAGGCATGGCTCAGCGGTGGCGGTGCGGAAGGCTCGCTCTCCGGCACCGGACAGAAGCTGTTCCAACAGTACGGTTGCGCCACCTGCCACCGTTCGGATACCCAGGGCCGCGGCCCGAACCTTACCGGTGTCTTCGGTAAGCCCGTGCTGCTTGATGACGGCCGCACCGTCGTAGCCGATGAAAATTACGTTCGCGAATCAATCCTGAATCCCGGGGCAAAAGTCGTCAGCGGCTTCAAGCCGATCATGCCGACTTTCCAGGGACAACTCAGTGAAGAACAACTTATCGCGCTGGTGGAGTACGTGAAGTCGCTCGCCGGACCGAACCCCAATAGCGCACCTGTAACGAACCGTCCCGTTGTGCCGAACAACGCGACCCAGCAGTAAGGGCTAAGGACAAACAATGGCAACAACAGCAATCAATCAGTCCGTGGAAAAAGAGACCTACCTCAATGCAGGGTACGGTCTGAAGTCATGGCTCTTGACGAAGGACCACAAGCGCATCGCGATCCTCTACTTGATCTCGATCACCGTGTTCTTCGCAATTGGCGGGTTCTTCGCCATGCTCATCCGTCTTGAGCTGCTGACCCCCGCGGGCGACTTGGTCGAAGCCGACACCTACAACAAGCTCTTCTCGATGCATGGCATCATCATGGTGTTCTTCTTCCTGATCCCGTCCATCCCTGCGACGCTCGGCAATTTCCTCGTGCCCCTCATGGTCGGCGCCAAGGACTTGGCCTTCCCGCGCATCAACCTGCTGAGCTGGTATCTCTACATCATTGGCGGAACCATGGCGCTCGTCGCCATGTTCATGGGCGGCGTTGACACCGGCTGGACCTTCTACACTCCGCTCAGCACCGAGTACGTCAATACTAACGTGATCCCGGTTGCCCTCGGCGTCTTCGTCGCCGGGTTCTCGTCCATCTTCACTGGACTGAATATCATCGTGACCATCCACCGCATGCGCGCTCCCGGTATGACCTGGAGCCGCCTGCCACTCTTCATCTGGTCGCATTATGCCGCCAGCCTGATCATGGTCCTCGGTACGCCGGTTGTTGCTATCACCCTGGTGCTCGCCGCTCTCGAGCGCGCCTTCCACATCGGCATCTTCAACCCGCAGCTTGGCGGAGACCCGGTGCTCTTCCAGCACCTCTTCTGGTTCTATTCGCATCCCGCCGTCTACATCATGATTCTGCCTTCGATGGCGGTGATCTCCGAGATCGTGCCCTGCTTCACGCGTAAGCGCATCTTCGGATATGAATTCGTTGCGCTCTCCTCGATCGGCATCGCCGTCCTCGGCTTCCTCGTGTGGGCGCACCACATGTTCGTCGCCGGAATCTCGGTGTACGCTGCTCTGGTTTTCTCGCTTCTGAGCTACCTCGTCGCCATCCCGTCCGCCGTAAAGGTCTTCAACTGGACGGCTACGATGTTCAAAGGCTCCATCAGCTTCGAGACCCCGATGCTCTACGCCTTCGGGTTCATTGGACTGTTCACCATCGGCGGACTCACCGGCTTGTTCCTCGCCAACCTCGGCGTCGACATCCACGTCCACGACACTTACTTCGTGATCGCGCACTTCCACTACATCATGGTCGGCGGTGCCATCATGGGTTATCTCGGCGGACTCCACTTCTGGTGGCCCAAGATGACCGGCCGCATGTATCCCGAAGCCTGGGCAAAGCTCTCGGCGCTGCTCGTCTTCGTCGGCTTCAACCTCACCTTCTTCCCGCAATTCGTTCTCGGATACATGGGCATGCCGCGTCGCTATCACGCCTACGCCCCTGAATTCCAGGTTCTGAACGTGCTCTCCACCGCCGGCGCTTCGGTGCTCGCCGTGGGATATCTGTTCCCGCTCTTCTATTTCCTGTGGTCGCTGAAGTATGGGCAGATCGCACCCAACAATCCGTACAACGCCGTTGGTTTGGAGTGGATGACGCAATCGCCGCCACCCGCCCACAACTTCGATAAGACACCTGTTGTCACCTGGGAAGCCTACGATTACGAGAACCAGCCCCAGGAGGAGGTCCCCGTTGTCTAGCGACCAGGCCGTTGTAGCCAGCGAGCTGCAACATCACTTTCGCGACATGGAGCAGCAGAAGGAAACTGCCACATTCGGTATGTGGATTTTCCTGATCACCGAAATCATGTTCTTCGGTGGCATGTTCTGCGCGTACCTGATCTATCGCCTGTCTTACTACCAATCCTGGGTGGATGGCAGCCAGCGCATGGACATCACGCTCGGCGCCATCAACACCGCCGTGCTCATCTTCTCCTCGCTCACCATGGCCATGGCCGTGCACTCGGCGCAGGTAGGGAAGCGCAACCTCATCATCCTCTTCCTCATCCTGACCTTGGTCCTCGGCTGTGTGTTCCTCGGTATCAAGGCCGTCGAATACCACGACCACTGGGAGAACCACGAACTCCCCGGTAAGTACTTCTCCGGCCTCGATAAGAACGGAGTAGATAAGGGCTGGCACGACGTGCCGCATACCTCGCTCTACTTCGCCCTCTATTTCGCGATGACCGGCATGCACGCTACCCACATGATCATCGGCGCTGGATTGTTGATCTGGTTGATCGTGGCTGCGTATAAAGGCAAATTTAACGAGAACTACTTCTCGCCGGTCGAGAACGTCGGACTGTATTGGCACTTCGTCGATATTGTCTGGATCTATTTATTCCCGCTGCTCTACTTGATCAGCCACAAGCACACAGGATAAGCGCCATGGCCCATACGGAAGAAACCCACAACCACATCGTCTCGCCGAAGCTTTACGTCGGCATCTTCCTGTTCCTCATGGTGATGACCGCGCTCACTGTGTTTGCGGCCACGATTAACTTCGGCATCATGAACCCAGTGATCGCGCTCGTCATCGCTACCGCGAAGGCGACTACGGTCATCCTGTTTTTCATGCACATCAAGTACAGCACTCGCCTCACCCAGATCGTCATCCTGAGCACGCTGTTCTTCCTCTTCCTCCTGCTCGGCCTGACCCTAACCGACTACCTCTCGCGTGCCTGGATGGCCTACCCCAGCCGCTAACCCCACAACATTTTGTCCAAAAGAGGAGCCCCAGTCGGCTCCTCTTTCCGTTTTGCCCAATGCCTCGCGCTCTTTTCGCGCTATACTTTCGCCAATCGCAAGAAGCCGCTGAATGCCCCTATGGGCGCGCTTCTTATCCCTGAGGCTCATACATGGCTTTCTGTACGAATTGCGGTTCCACGATGGATGCAACCTCGCACTTCTGTACGAAGTGCGGTAAGAGCGTCACCCCGGCCGGCACCGCTCCCGCCGCCACATCCGCCGCACCTGCTGCGGTACCTCCGATCCAGGCCTACACCCCGCAACCTCCTTCCTCGGGCGGTAGCAACATCGGCAAAATTCTTCTGATCGTCGGTGGCGTGCTGGTCGTGATCTTCATCCTCAGCATTGGCTCGATGGTCTTCGTCGCCCACCGCATCAAGAGCCGCGTCGAACGCGCTCGCATGATGCACGACGGCAACTCCAATTCTGTGGATTTCGGCGGCTTCAAAGCATCCACCAACAAAAGCACCGCCCGCGACCTCGCTCGCAAAATCGGTGTCGATATGTATCCCGGTGCGTCGCAATCCGGCGACAGCTCCGAAGCCCAGTTCGGCAACATGACCACCGCCAGCATCAAACTCACCACCGGCGACTCCGTCCAGAAAGTCGCGGACTTCTACAAGTCGCGCTACTCCAGCGCCATGTCCTCCTTGGACGGCAACAAGTTCAGCCTCGTAAGCGACGACAAAGGCGGCACCCTCACCGTCAACGCCGAAGACATGGGTGGCGAAACCAAAATCGAAATCGTCAAAGTCTCCGGCCTGAAAATCGAAGTCAAATAACCACCGAAATTAGGGTTGTTCCTTCTGTCATCCTGAGCGGAGAATCCGGATCCCAATCCGGATTCGCAGTCGAAGGACTCCTGTCCTCGTGAGATCTCCTCGTGAGATCTCCTCGTGACATCTCCTCGTGACATCTCCTCGTGACATCGCTCCCGCGTTATTCGCGCACGTCGCACTCGCCTTGTATCAGGGCATCGCTTCAGCGATGCCGATCCTCTTCCTTAAAACTTTCGGGGCTTTAGCCCCTGCATCCCCCAACAAACCGTCACCGCCCCACGCCCACCCCCGCGTTATCATCTCCTGTTGCCAGGAGCCTCATGTCCACGGACCACCTCGTCTCCATCATCGCATCCGATGTCGACGCCTCCCGTCTCGAACACCGCCTCCGCTCCACCCTCGCCGGCGAAGTCCGCTTCGACACCAGCAGCCGCGCCCTCTACGCCACCGACGCCTCTAACTACCGCCAGATCCCCATCGGTGTCGTCCTCCCGAAATCCGACGACGACGTCCGCGCCACTCTAGCTGCCTGCCGCGAATTCGGCGCTCCCGTCCTCGCCCGTGGTGGCGGCACCAGCCTCGCCGGCCAATGCTGCAACGTCGCCGTCGTCCTCGACTTCTCGAAGTACATGAACCAGATTCTCGAGATCAACCGGGAAGGGAAGTACACCCGCGTGCAGCCCGGTGTCGTTCTCGATCAGTTGCGAAATGCTGCAACCAAAGTTGGCCTCACCTTCGGTCCCGATCCCGCTACTCACAGCCGCTGCACTCTCGGCGGCATGATCGGCAACAATTCCTGCGGCATGCATTCGGTCATGGCCGGCAAGACCGGCGACAACGTTCATGAACTCCGCGTCCTCACCTACGACGGCCTCGAGCTCACCGTTGGCCCAACGTCCCGTGAGCAACTCGATCAAATCCTAGCCGCCAACGATCGCCGCGCCGAAATCTATCGGTCGATGCAAGCCATTGGCGACCAATACGCCGACCTCATCCGCGCCAAGTATCCCAAGATCCCGCGCCGCGTCTCCGGCTACAACCTCGACGACCTTCTCCCCGAAAACAATTTCCACATCGCGCGCGCCCTCGTCGGCTCCGAATCCACGCTTGTCACCGTGCTCGAAGCCAAGCTCCGCCTCATTCATAACCCCGAGCACCGAGCCCTCGTCGTTCTTGGCTACGAAAACATCTTCGCCGCGGCCGACGACGTCCCTGAACTCCTGCACTTCAACCCCATCGCGCTCGAAGCCATCGACGGCAAGCTAATCACCGCCATCCGCCGCAAGCACCTGCGCCATCTCAACCTCGACCTCCTTCCCGAGGGCAGCGGCTTCCTCATCATCGAATTCGGCGCCGACTCCGCCAGTGAAGCCGCGCAGCAGGCCAGCGCCCTCCTCGCCCACGTTGGTTCGCGTGCCAAAGCGCGCCTCTACCAGCACGCCGCTGAACAAAAAACCGTTTGGGAAATCCGCGAATCCAGTCTCGGCGCCACCGCCTTTGTTCCCGGCGAGCCCCAACTCTGGGAAGGTTGGGAAGATGCCGCCGTTCCCCCCGCGCGCATGGGCGAATATCTTCGCCGGTTCCAATCGCTTCTCGACAAGTTCCATTACACCGGTACTCTCTATGGGCACTTCGGCCAGGGCTGCCTGCACACGCGTATCAACTTCGATCTCGAAACCGAATCCGGCGTCGCCACCTATCGCGCCTTCGTCGAAGAAGCCGCCGACCTCGTCGTCAGCTTCGGAGGCTCACTCTCCGGCGAACACGGCGACGGTCAATCCCGTGCCGAGCTCCTGCCGAAGATGTACGGCCCCGAACTCATCGAAGCCTTCCGCAAGTTCAAACAAATCTGGGACCCGCAGTGGAAGATGAATCCCGGCAAGGTCGTACTTCCCAATCGTCTCGACGACAACCTACGTCTCGGTCCCCACTACCATCCCTGGGAGCCGTCCACCCACTTCACTTTCGCCGCCGATGGCGGCAGTTTCGCCCGCGCCTCACTCCGCTGCGTCGGTGTCGGCGAGTGCCGTCGCCACGAAAACAAAGTGATGTGCCCAAGCTATCGTGTCACCGGGGAAGAGCAGCACTCCACCCGCGGCCGCGCCCACCTGCTCTTCGAAATGATGCAGGGCGAAATCATTCGCGACGGCTGGCAGAGCGAAGAAGTTAAAGAGTCGCTCGACCTCTGCCTCTCCTGCAAAGGCTGTAAAAGCGACTGCCCCGTCAACGTCGACGTCGCCACCTACAAAGCGGAATTCCTCTCCCACTACTACGAACACCGCCTCCGCCCGCGCCAGGCCTATGCCTTCGGCTTCATTCACGATTGGGCACGTCTCGCCTCACTCGCTCCCGGCCTCGTGAATCTCGCCACCCAAACTCCCGGCCTGAGTTCGATCGCGAAGCTCATCGCCGGCATCCCGCAGCAGCGGAGCATTCCCGCCTTCGCGCCGAAGACCTTCCAGCAACTCGTCCGCGACCACCAATCGCGCAACCTTGATGCCCCCAAAGTTCTCCTCTGGCCCGACACCTTCAACAACCATTTCTATCCCGACACCGCCGTCGCCGCGCTCGAAGTCCTCGAGTCCACCGGCTTCCAGGTCATCGTCCCGCAAGCCGACATGTGCTGCGGCCGCCCCCTCTACGACCACGGCTTCCTCGCGCAGGCCAAGCTCCAACTCGTCAAAACCATGACCACCCTCGCCGCCGAAATCGACGCCGGCATTCCCATCGTCTTCCTCGAGCCAAGCTGCGCCTCCGTTTTCCGCGATGAGTTAGTCAATTTCTTTCCTGACGGTCCCCGAGCCCAGCGCCTAAAAGATCAAACCTACCTCCTCAGTGACTTCCTCGAGAAGTACGCGCACAAGCTTCCGCTGCCCACTCTCCATCGCAAGGTCTTCGCGCACGCGCACTGTCATCACAAAGCCATCGTTGGCGTCGAGAGCGAACACAAGCTCTTCGACCGCCTCGGCGTGGATTACGAACTCCCCAACAACGGCTGCTGTGGGATGGCCGGTGCGTTCGGCTTCGAAGCCGGCGAGAAGTACGACGTCTCCATCGCTGTTGGCGAACACGAACTTCTTCCCAAGGTCCGTTCTGCCTCCCGCGACACCATCATCGTCGCCGAGGGCTTCAGTTGCCGAGAACAGATCGCGCAGCAAACTGATCGCCAAGCCCTCCACCCCGCGGAACTCCTCCACATGGCCTACCATCAAGGCCCGGAAGGCGAAATCGGCGATCCCCCCGAGTCCCGAATCGTCGAAGCCCGTCAACGCGCCGTCCGCACCTCCATGCTGAAATCCGCCGCCGTCCTCGCCGGCACCCTCCTCGGCGCCTACCTCCTCTGGCGCAACCTCCGTGATTAGGGTGGAGCGTTGATTGTGGAGAGTTGATTAACAACCTCTGTCATCCTGAGCGGAGCACGCGCAGCGTGCGCAGTCGAAGGACCCCTATCCCGTCACCCCTCTCATGGGTTATGCGCGTGGAGAAGTTCCCCGAGCGGCCAGTCCACACCCCTGCCCGTACAATCACTACTCTCTCCTGTCATCCTGAGGAGCGAAGCGACGAAGGATCTGCGTTCTGCCATTTCCCCCAATCCAAAGTTAAAACTCCATGAATCCCTGCTTTCAAACGGCTGCAATCCGCCTCCTCTTGTTTACAATTAGCTCGTGAAACAAACGGTCTTTGTCGTCGAAGATGATGCCGATATTGCTCGGCTGGTGCGCTATCACCTGGAAGGCGCAGGGTTCGCAGTTCGCACATTTCTCACGGGAAACGGCGTAATCCCCGAGTCGGAAAAAACGCCTCCTAATCTCTTTCTCCTGGACATCATGGTCCCCGGCGCGGACGGCCTCGAAATCTGCCGCCAGATCCGCCACAGCCGCAGCATTGCCATGACTCCCGTGATCTTCCTCACCGCCAAAACATCGGAAGCCGATAAAATCGCCGGCCTCGATCTCGGTGCCGACGACTACATCGCTAAGCCCTTCAGCCCGCGCGAGCTCATCGCCCGCATCAAGGCCGTGCTTCGCCGCTTCGAGCGCCCACTGCCGCCCGCCGTCGTTACCGCCGGCGACATCGTCATTGATAACGGCGCTATGACGCTCACGGTTCGTGGCAATCTGGTTACGACCACTGCCACGGAATTCCGCCTGCTCGAGTACCTCGCGCGCCATCCCGGCCGCGTCTTCACCCGCGACCAGCTCCTTGATGCCGTCTGGCGCGAAACCCACTACGTCACCCCGCGTTCGGTGGACGTTTACGTCCGAAGGATTCGTGAGAAGATTGAGGAGAATCCCGAGGATCCCCGCTATTTGAAGACGGTGCGCGGGGCCGGCTATCGGTTCGAGGTACCGAAGTGAGAGGAAGGATTTTCCTCAAACTCTTTTTTGCTTATCTCGTCGTTATCGCCGCCTGCACCCTGACCCTCGATATTGCCATCCGTCGCGCTTGGGTCAACTCTCTTCAAACTGAAATCGAATCCTCGCTGCGCGAAAAAGTGCAGCTCTTCGCGCTGCGCGTCCAGGCTGAACGCAATGCCGACTTGCCGTCGATCGCCCGCGTAGTCTCCAAGGCCGCCAACGCTCGTGCCACCGTCATCACCTCCGACGGCCTCGTTCTGGCCGACTCCGACGCCAACCCCGCCGACATGGAGAACCACGCCACGCGGCCTGAGTTCGTCGCCGCATTGCATGGCAACATCGGCACCAACACGCGCCGTAGCCATACTCTCGGCATCAACTTTCTCTACACCGCAGCCCCCATTCCCGGTGGCGCCGTTCGTCTCGCTTATCCGCTCTCCGCGCTCGATGCCATTACCGGACAAGTTCGCCACACCCTGCTGCTGAGTTCGCTGCTCGCCGCCGCGCTTGCGCTCCTGCTCGCATCATTTGCCACCCAAAACATCAGCCGACGCCTCAAGGCCATCGTCTACTTCGCTGATCGCATCGCCGCCGGAGATCTCTCGGCGCGAATCGCTGAAGATTCCACCGACGAAATCGGCAAGGTCGCCACCGCGCTCGACAAGACCGCTCGCCAGTTGCAGGAAGTATTCGCGCAAGTTGAAAGCAGTCGCCAGGAACTCGAAGCCCTGCTCAACTCCATGCAGGAAGCCGTCATCGCCGTCTCCAACGATGGCCGCCTGATGTGGGCGAATCAGCGCATGGAACGCATGCTGCCCACCGGTATTCGACGCAATGGCAAGATCATCGAGACCGTCCGCGACCCCGAGTTCCTCCGCGGCGTGCAGGAGGCACTCGAGAGCCGCCGTGTCACCTCGACCCGCGTGAGCACTCTTCTGCCCGGACGCACCTTCACTGCGACCACCGCGCCTATGCCCGGCGGCGGCGCAGTGGCGGTTCTCCACGACCTCACCGAAACCGAGCGCGTTGAAAAGACTCGCCGCGACTTCATCGCCAACGTTTCGCACGAATTGCGCACGCCGCTGACTTCCATCCAGGGCTATGCCGAAACTTTGAGCGAGGCCTTCCGCGAAGATGATCCGGCCCGCGAATTCGTGGAGATCATCCGCCGCAACGCCCAGCGCATGTACCGGCTCACCGAAGATCTCCTCACTCTCGCCCGCGTCGAAAGCGGGGAACAGCGCATGGAGTTCCACGCCGTCACTCCCGGCGAGCTCCTTGCGGAAGCGGAATTAAATTTCCAGGACCACCATCGCGGCGCGGGCATCGAGCTCTCGGTGATGAACACCGCGCAAGGCGAAGTCGAAGTCGACCGCGACGCCCTTCGCCAGGTCTTCAGCAATCTGCTCGACAACGCCGTGAAGTACGGCGGCACCGGCGGCAAAATTCTCCTCGGCTCCCGCGACGTCGAAGACCGCGTCCTCTTCTACATCCGCGACTTCGGCCCCGGCATTCCCTCAGAGCACTTGGCGCGTCTCTTCGAACGCTTCTACCGGGTCGACAAAGCGCGCTCCGTGCAATCCGGCGGCACCGGCCTCGGCCTCGCCATCGCCAAACACATCGTCCGCGCCCACGGCGGCGAAATCCGCGCCGAAAGCGAACTCAACCACGGCGCCGTCTTCTCCTTCATCCTCCCGCGCAAGCAACTCCTGTTCATGCCCGCCCGCAGCAACAAAACCAGCGCCGTTTCGTAGTTCGCGCCTCGTATCAGGGCACGACTTCATAGACTGCTGGGAAAACTCGTTTCGAAAGGTTTTGTATCGGGGCACGACCTCACAGACTGCTGAAAAACTCGTATCGAGGCGAGTTTGTATCAGGGCACGACTTCAGTCGCTCCGAAAATCGCCTTTTGAAACGGGGCTTTAGCCCCTGCTGCGCAACCAGCCCGCACTACTCCATCCCTCACACCGCCCTCTCCTGTCATCCTGAGGAGCGCAGCGAGAAGGATCTGCTGTTCCGCCAAGTCCAACAGGAATGCCCCTGACATTACTTCCGTCATCTTCCCACTTCCGTGCCACTGGGCTAACGTTCCCGCAGTTCGTAGACAGTCCCGCTTATCTCCCCAGAATTCGCAAGGTGAATTCGAGATGGCGGCAGAAAAAGGTTTCTCGCTAATTGAACTGCTGATTGTGGTGGCGATCATCCTGATCATCGCCGCGATCGCAATCCCAAATTTGTTGCGGTCCCGCATGGCGGCGAACGAAGCATCGGCCGTCGGCTCACTCCGCACCATCAACACCGCGGAAATGACTTACTCCTCCGCCTATCCCGACGTCGGTTTCACCCTGACCCTCACAAACCTTGCGGGCCCCACGCGTATCTGCGATACCGGTAGCCGCCGCGCGACTTCCACGCGCGCCTGTCTCATCGACAACGTTCTCGGTGCTGGCACTAAGAGCGGTTACACGTTCGTCCTCAGCGGCGCCGCCGCCGCCACTCCGCAGTCGCTCTACTCCATTGCCGCGAGCCCAATCACGGTCGGTTCCACCGGTCAGCGCGGATTCTACAGCGACGAAACCGGAGTCATTCGCTACAACCAAACCGGCTCAGCAACCTCGAACGACAACGCGCTGCAATAGAAAGCATGCCGCGCCAGAAACGTCGGGTGCCCCATGTCTCGCGTTTTTCGAGACGTGGGATTACGAGACGTGAGAACACGAACTCCTCAAGCTCCTACGCTTCTTCCCATCCCTTAACCCTCGACAGCGCCTTCTCCCACTGGTGTCGCAGCGCCAGCGCTTCCGCACTCCCCATGCGAGGCTCGAACCGTTTTTGTTCCACTGGCATCTTCGCGATGACCTGAGGATCGCTCCACAATCCCACCGCGATGCCCGCGAGAAAAGCCGCACCCAGCGCGGTCGTTTCCGTCACCGACGGCCGAACCACCGGCACCCCCATAATGTCCGCCTGGAACTGCAACAGCGTCTCGTTCGCTGCCGCTCCACCATCCACGCGAAGCTCCGGCAGTGGCACACCGGTATCGCGCTGCATCGCGTCCAACAGGTCGGCCACCTGGTACGCAATACTCTCCAGCGCCGCGCGCGCGACATGTCCGTCGGTTGTCCCGCGCGTAATTCCGAAAATCCCGCCCCGCGCATACTGGTCCCAGTGCGGCGCACCGAGTCCGACAAACGCCGGCACCACGTAAACGCCACCATTGTCCTTCACGGAATTCGCCAGCTCCTGGAATTCGCCAGAACTCCGCACCAGCCGCAATCCATCGCGCAGCCACTGCACTACCGCGCCGCCGATGAACACGCTGCCCTCAAGCGCATACTCCACAACGTCGCCAATCTTCCACGCCACGGTCGTCACCAGCCGGTTCGACGTCGGCACCGCGCGTTCGCCCGTGTTCTGCAGCATGAAGCAGCCGGTCCCGTACGTGTTCTTCGCCATCCCCGGGGAAGTGCATCTCTGTCCAAACAATGATGCCTGCTGATCGCCCGCAATCCCCGCAATCGGAATCGATTCCAGCCCCAGGCTCGTCTGCACCGTCCCATACACTTCGCTCGACGACCGCACCTCCGGCAGCATCGATGCCGGAATCTCCAGCAGCCTCAGCAGTTCCTCGTCCCATTGGCAGGTGTGAATGTTAAACAGCATCGTTCGCGAAGCATTGCTCACGTCGGTGATGTGTAGCTTCCCGCTCGTCAGCTTCCAGATCAGCCAGCTGTCTACGGTGCCGAACGCCAGCCGTCCGCGCTCCGCCAGGCTTCTTGCTTGCGGAACGTTGTCGAGAATCCACCGTACCTTGCTCCCCGAAAAGTAAGAGTCAATGAGCAGCCCAGTGCGTTGCTGCACAAACTCCTCGTGCCCCGCGGCTTTCAGCTGATCGCAGAATCCGGCCGTCCGCCGGTCCTGCCAAACAATCGCGTTATAAACGGGCCTCCCGGTTTCGCGGTCCCACACCACGGCAGTCTCGCGCTGGTTAGTAATGGCGATCGCCGCCACGTGACGCGAGCGAAGTTCCGCCCGGCTCAGCGCCTCCACTGCCACGCTGATCTGCGACGCCCAAATTTCTTCCGGGTCGTGCTCCACCCATCCTGCTTGCGGAAAGATCTGCGTGAACTCGCGCTGCGCCACCGAACGCACCACTCCATCCTGATCGAACACAATGGCGCGCGAACTCGTGGTCCCCTGGTCGAGAGCAAGGATGTATGGCAAACGCACCTCCGAAATTATTTCGAGGAAGGTAGAAACGGCCTGACACCGAAATCGTAAATCGCAGCCCCAATCACCCCGCCAAGCAGCGGCGCGACAATCGGAATCCACCACACCCTGCTTCCATCGGTAATTCCGTTCTGCCGGAATCCCGCGACTACTGTGAACAGCCGCGGTCCAAAGTCGCGCGCCGGATTGATCGCATACCCGTGCATCGCTCCAAAGCTCATGCCAATCGCCACCACCACGAGCCCGATCATCAGCGGCGTCAGGTTAGATTGCGGCGGCATGTTCCGCTCATCGGTGATCGCAAAGATCATCAGCAGCAGCAACGCTGTGCCGATCAATTGATCCAGGAACCCCGCCAAGGGAATCTCTCCGAACGCCGGAAACGTAGTGAACACGCCCGCCGTGCGCGCCAGCCCCGGATCGACTTTGTGAAATGCCGGCAGATAGTTCAGGTAGACGATCGCCGCGGCTACGAACGCTCCCGCCGTTTGCACCAGAGAGTAGGGAACTACCTTGCGCCAGGGAAATCCGCGGAACACTGCCAGCGCCAGCGTCACCGCCGGGTTCAAGTGCGCGCCGGAAACCCGCGCCGCGATGTACATCCCCATCGTGACCGCCAGCCCCCAGCCGATCGTAATGTTGGTATAGCCGCCGTTAATGGTTTCTCCGGGGTGTGCAGAAGGGAACAGCTGCACCATGGCGACGACGCCAGTCCCAAACAGAATCAGGACCAGCGTCCCCAAAAATTCAGCAAGGAGTTCGGCGGCGAGTGTCGTTCGTGCGGTCATCGGCGTTGTATCGAAATTTACGGCCATGGCATCTTCGCCGAAACGTCGCCATCCGTAAAGGGAGTTGCGGTATATTGCTCACTCGCATGTGCAAGGAGGAATCGTGCCCAGCAACGAATCCGAACGGCTGAAAGCGCTGCGTCAGTACAAAATCCTCGACACCCAGCCCGAGCAGGCATTCGACGATCTCGCCCTCATCGCCTCCCACATCTGCGAAACTCCCATAGCGCTCATCACCCTGGTAGACGAAGATCGCCAGTGGTTCAAGTCCCGCATCGGCATCGACGTACAGGAGACCGCGCGCAGTATCTCTTTCTGCTCGCACGCCATCGAGCAAAAGGGCGTCTTCACCGTGCCCGATGCCACCCTCGATCCTCGCTTCCGCGACAATCCTGTCGTGAAAGGTGAGCCTCACATCCGTTTTTATGCTGGAGCTCCTCTTGCTTCTCGCGATGGTTATGCCCTGGGAACTCTCTGTGTAATCGACTACGTCCCACGCACCCTGACGCCTGAACAAAAGAATGCGCTCACAGCGTTGGAACGCCAGGTCGCGGCCCAGCTCGAACTGCGCCGCAATCTCGAGGAACTTCGGGTCGCGCTCGAAGGCATCGAGAACCTCAGCGCGATGATCCCCTATTGCTCCACCTGCCAGATGAACATCGTGATCCCCGCCGATCCCGAAGACATGAAGAAAATCAGCGCCGGGGTCGTAGAACTCCTCAATAACAAACGATGGACGCAAAGCGAAATCGCCGACGTTCAACTCGCGCTCGACGAGGCCCTCATCAACGCCATCCGCTATGGTTGCAACAACGATCGCAGCAAGCACGTGCAGTGCTGCGTCACCTTCGACGACTCCGGTGAATTGGTCGTAGTGATCAAGGACCCGGGCCCCGGGTTCGACGTCAAAGCCGTGCCGAACCCTTTGGAGGGCGAAGGCTTGTTCCGCGGCAGCGGCCGCGGCGTTTTCCTCATCAACAAATTAATGGATACGGTCGAATATGCAGACCAGGGCAGCAAGGTGCTGATGCGCAAACGTCCCGAAGCTTCACTGTCCCCCTCGCAATAAAACGTGGGCTCTTGCCGGCACGTGATAGTGAGCCCGCAATTACACGGCTCCACGCCAGCGACGCAGGCGCGCAGCGGCGAGCAGGAACCCAGCCGTAAGTACGAACCCAAACCAAAGCCCCGGGCTGACCAGGAATTGACCGGCGTGGTGCGGTGTAAGCATGTCCATGGTCATGCCGTTGCCGCCGCCACTTTGCGATGATCCTCCAAGACGTTGCAACAGTAGCCCGCCAAAATACGATGTGTTGAAGGCAATCTTCTCGATTACCACGACCGCGACCGCTGGTAACACGGCCCACAGCAGCGGTGTTCGCTTCGACCACGCCGATACCAATAACAGCCAGCCATAGAATGGCGCATACCACAAGCCGTGGTACACCACCAGGTGATAGAAGTGAATGCCTGCGGTCTGCAGTACTGGTACGTGCGTCCACAGCACCGAGGCACTCATCCCATGTGCGGCAAATACCACGCTGCCCACAATCAGCATGATGATCTGCGTTGCTACCGTGACCGCGAAGCTCACCAACGGGAGCACCAGGATCGGGATGCTCGCCTTCGCGAGCACAGTCATCAGGTCAGAGACCGGCAGCGATTTCCAGAACAGGATGCTGCGATCTCGCCGCTCCCCGTACAGTGCATCGAGACAATAAAACGCCGCGACCACCATATCGACCATCATCAGGATCAGCGCAGCGAACAGGAACGGCTGTTCGACTACGGCGCGCAGTCTCATCGGGTCGCCGGCCGAGAGAGCCCGGACTTTATCTGGCAACCGCAACAACGAAATCGCAAAACCAGTCAGCACCACCCCGCCGATCGCGAGCGGCGCAAGATAGATGGAACGGTTCTCCCAAAGTTCGCGTCGCACGCACCATACGAACCGACGCATCGCCGATATCTGCGCCGCGGGCGGGCTCGTTGTGGTGACTTGAGACTCCATCATCAAGTTCGAAGAAGCGTTCATTGCAGGCCTCCCCGTGCCCCGGTTTGCGAACTGTCCATGATGGCGACGAAAAGGTCTGCCAGGTTCGGCGTCCGTGTCGAACCCCATCCGGCAAGTTGTGCCCGATCCACCCCATCGAACAGCAGAACCGTGCGACCAAGGGACGATCGCTCATACACCGGTCTCAGCGCCCTGGCGGCAACCACGTTTTCCGGCTTGGCCGTAAGCTCCACGTAACGCGATTCGATCTCGTCAAGGCTTCGATTGAAGACCAGCCGTCCGCGGTCCATGAAGATCACATCGGTAAGAATGTTCTCAATCTCTTCCACCTGGTGGGTCGTCACGATGATCGTGCGGCTTCCATCGAAGTAGTCGTTGAGCAGCGATTCGTAAAACTGTTTTCGAAACAGGATGTCGAGTCCCAATGTCGGCTCGTCCAGCACCAGCAATTTCGCGTTAATCGCCATCACGACCGACAGGTGCAATTGGGTAATCATCCCTTTCGAGAGCTCGCTGACTTTGCTGGCGTGCCGGATAGAAGTCCGCTTCAAGAACCCTTCAGCCTTCTGACGGTCGAAGAGCGGGTGTACTCCCGCGACGTAGTCCAGCACCTGCGACACCTTCATCCATCTTGGCAGCACCGCCACGTCCGAGATAAAGCACGCCTCGCGCATCAGTTCATCGCGCGCGCTCCACGGATGTTTCCCCAACACCCGCAAGTCTCCCTGGCAAGGCGTGAGTCCGAGAATGGCGTTGAGTGCAGTCGTCTTGCCGGCGCCGTTAGGGCCGATCAGTCCAACGATGCGGCCCTCCTTCACCTCGAGATCGATGCCATCAAGCGCAACCGTTGTGCCATAGGTCTTCCGCAGTCCGCGTGCCTGGATGCAGATCATGACTCACTCTCCTCCTTGCGAGGATTTGCCTTGCTTCTTCTTCGACGATGTACCGCCAGCCGACGAGCTTGCCGATCTCCCGTTAAGAAGATCGGCAGGCTTAAGGCCCAGCCGCTCGATGGTCTCGGATATCCGTGGCCAATCTTCCGTCAGGAACTTCTCTCGCTCCGCATTCAAAAGAAGAGCGCTAGCTCCGGAATTCACGAACATCCCAAGGCCCCGCCGTGCCTCGATCAGCCCTTCATCCACCAGTTCCTGGTAACTCTTCAACACCGTCAGCGGGTTCACATGATATTCGGCCGCCACGGTGCGCACCGAAGGCAACGGATCGCCATCCTTGAGGACCCCATCCAGGATCATCGCGACAACCCGATCCCGGAGTTGCCGGTAAATCGGCTGATTTTCATTCCACTGGTCCATCCTGGTTTCCGAAACTCCCTCACCACTCGATCACTTCGTGCGGGTCAGCGTCATCCGAGCATGCACTGGTTTATCGCCCGGCAACATATAAGTCCACTCTTCCACATGATGGTCCGCATCCACCATGGTGAATGTGGCGTGGGCCATGTGACCGTGCTGATTGCTGCCGGAAAGATCTACAAAGTCGAAGTCGATGGTTTTGCCGTCGGCAGATTTGCGCGCCACCATGTGCGGCCGATTGCCGGCATCGCAATAGTGCACCAGCGAGAGCGCATTGTCGTCCACGTAGAACATCGTCACCGGATGATCGTACTTCGTCGCGTCGAGTACCGTGCCCGCTTCCTGGAACTCGTGCACCAGCGTATGCCCGCGGGAAGTAACCCGCATCGTCAGGTGCAGCGGCTTAATCGGCTGATCTTTCATGCCGGGCATCGGCGGTTCCACAGCGACCGCACCCTCCCACTCGCCGGCCAACGCCTTGATCTGAGTAAAGGTCTGCTGCGCCTCGGACGGAGCAGCCTTCTCCATCGGGTGTTCCATTTGTTGACAAAAAGCAGCAGCAGGCAGAACAACAAGCAACAACAAACGCCAAAGCGATTTCATAACCCATCTCCTGAAGAATTTTCCGCTGGTAGGGCAAGCCTCGCCAGTAGGTGTTGTAGTTAACTACAACACCATATCAGATGCAAGAGTTTTCTTTGGCATTGGCTGGAATTTGGGAAGGCGACCCTTTGCGCCGCCAGTTTTGTATCAGGGCGCGACTTCAGTCGCGCCGCAAGCTGCCTCCGTGGAAACGAGGCTTTAGCCCCTTGTATGTCTCGCGGTCAGCCCACACCAAAGCTCGCGTCTCCAACACTCTCTCCTGTCATCCTCGAGGAGGGCGTAAGCCCGACGAAGGATCTGCTGTCACCGCCAGGCGTGAGCCCCACCACCGCCTCCCTGCCACTACTCTCTCTTGTCATCCAGAGGAGGGCGACAGCCCGACGTGGGATCTGCTGTTCCCCCCAGACGTGAGCCCCACCACCGCCTCCCTGCCACTACTCTCTCTTGTCATCCAGAGGAGGGCGTAAGCCCGACGTGGGATCTGCTGTTCTCTCGCCGGAGTAACTCCTTACTAAACGTACCCCTCCCCACCCCTATCCGTGTTTTCATCAACTTACGCTATACAAAACGCGCAAATTCCTCCATCCAAAGAGAGTTACAGGTAAATTCCTCCAAGCACAGGGAGTTAAGCCTGACAGTTGCGAAGTCCTGCAACTGTCGCCGACGCGCCGATATTTACAAGTTGATAAATAGCTTCACGGCGTTGTGGGAATACTCCACATGCGCAGATTACGCATGTCTTGTCACGATGTATGTGAGGTGCGACACGGACCGACGTGCGATGGGTCACACGGCGGGGAGTAACGATGCGACCGCGGCACGACTAGTTAGACCACCCTTACGGGTTCCGATAAGAATAGTCCACCCACTGCCACGCGCCGTTGACAAACGAATTCAAGCGCACATAGATCGTTGCGCCGGTAGCGGGAAGGCCAGTGACGGTCGCACTCGTGGTTCCGGTTTCGATGAACGCAATGTTATGGGAACCCACCCCTCCCGTACCTACGTACAAACTGAATTCGCTGACTCCAACGCCGCTCGTCCATGTGAAAGTCGCAGAGTTGCCGGAGATACTGCTTCCAGGGGTGGGCGAGATCATGGTTGCGGGCGCGGGAGTTCCACTTCCACTTATATAGGTGTAGCTCTGGCTAGTCCACGCGCCGTCGATATACGAATTTACTTGAACGTAGATTGTGCTCCCGTCGGCAGGGAGGTTCGACACGCTGGCACTGGTAGTCGTGGCGTTGATGAAATCCAGATCGTGAGTGCCGTAACCCTTTGTCCCGACATACAGACTGTAGTAGGTGACGCCCGTTCCGTGGCTCCACGTAAATGTCGCATCCTTGCCGACTAACATCGTGCCGGGCAGGGGCGAGGTCATCTTGGCCTTGGCAGGTGTTCCAGGGAGGATATACGTATAAGAATTTGAATAGTACACCCCTCCGACAAGCGAGAAGAGCGTGACGTATAGGGAGGATCCCGTGGATGGGAGGTTTTTCACAGTCGCGGACGTGCTCGAATGCGCATTGACGTACCCGAGGTCGTCCCGACCGGGTTTAGTGCCGAGGTACAGGCTGTACTGCGAAGCACCCGCGGCTGCTTTCCACGCGAAGGTTACGGTAGTGCTGGTTAGAATCGATCCAAGAGCGGGGCTAATCATCGTGGCGGGAGCACCGACGTGTTCTGTCAGGATGGCGGTCGTGTGTGGTTGAAAGTTGTTATCGCCGGAGTATGTGGCCGTGATTTGGTGCGTTCCGGCAGTCAATCCGGAGACCTTCACGTCAAATACTCCCGATACCCCGGATTCTCCCAGCACAGTGCTCCCATCGCGCAGCGTGATGGTGCCCGAAGGCAAGCCTGTCTCCGGCAAACTCGCAGCGGAGGTCACGGTGAAAGTCACAGGTTGGCCTACGTTGGATGGATTGCGGGAAGATTGCACGTTAAGCTGCGTTCCCTGGCGATTCAATAGAATCGAGAAGTCTTCGGTGACGAGGTCCAAAGCCCCGTCCCCATTGAAGTCTCCAGCTGCCAGCCCGGTTGCACTGAGTCCAACAATGTAATTCACCGGCGGCTGCAAACTGCCATCGCCATTTCCGAGAAGCAGGCTTACGGTGTGTCCCGTCCCACTCGCTACGTCAAGGATGCCGTCGCCGTTAAAATCTCCGACCGTTACACTTTGTGATCCAACGGCCGCATAAACTTTGCTGGTCTGGAAAGTACCATCGCCATTACCAAGGAAAATACTGATGCTGCCACTCCCGTCGGAAGCTACGATGTCCAATTTGCCATCTCGGTTAAGATCTCCGATCGCAAGCGACTGCGAACTCTTTATAGCTGGGAAGAGTTGGGGGGCGCGGAGCGTGCCGTCCCCGTTGCCGAGCAAAACGGCGATACCCCCGTCTGAATTTGAAACCGCGACGTCCGGAGCGCCGTCGCCATTGAAATCGCCAACTACGACCGATTGCGCATTGGGCAGAAACGGATTAAGGTAATCAGCCGCAGCTCCGGTTGGGTAGGCTTGGTGGACCGGGAAAGTGCCATCACCGTTTCCTAAGAGAATATAAGCATTCGCTCCATCAGAAACGACAAGGTCGAGTTTGCCATCTTGATTGAAGTCACCCGTCGCAATAGATGTAGGCGTGTCTCCAACTCCAAAGTACAGGCTCTCCGGCCACCGCTGCCAAGTTCCGTTTCCATTTCCCAATAGCACCCCTACCGAACCTGCGCTAACGCAATAGGGGGGAGGATTGCCTGGGCCAGGGTCGCTATAAAAGACGTCGCAAGAGTGTAGAATGGCAGCGTCGAGTTTGCCATCGCCGTTGAAATCTCCCACTACCGCCCCATCGGACTGATATGCAACTTGATAATAACGTTGGCCCGTTTGCACGGTGCCATCCCCGTTTCCTAGAGAGATGAAGGCGCGAGTGTCGAATACTTCGAGTACGTCGAGTTTCCCGTCGCCGTCGAAGTCACCCACCGCGACCCATCCCCCTACAGCGTCGAAACGTTCGTCACCCTCAAAAATGTAATAACTTGCTGGCGCAACATACGTGCCGTCCCCTTTGCCTCTCAATAGGGTCACGGCTCCGTCTCCACAAATAGACGGGTTAGCGCACGAGGTCAAAACTGCGAGATCAAGCCTGCCGCTGCCGGTAAAATCGGACAGCACCAACCCTCCTGCTACCGGCCGGTTCCCCACGGGGTAGAGCACACCCGGTTCAAAGGTGCCGTCCCCCTTTCCGTTTACAACTTCCACGTTTTCAGAGCTGGACAGCACGATGTCTGGATGGGAATCGCCGTTCACATCGGCAAGCAATAATCCCTGTACACCGCTCCCATAACCAAAAAAGCCTTGGGGCGGTTGAAACGTTCCGTCTCCATTGCCCAGGAGCACGACAACCAGGGCCCTTGGAGTTCCATCCGAGTCGCCGATACCACCCTCTATCAAGTCGAGCTTGCCGTCACCATTGATGTCGCCTACTGCAGTACTCACCGTGTTCCCAATCTTCTGGGAACCTACAGGCGGTTGAAAAGTGCCGTCGCCATTGCCCAGTAGGACGCACTGACGTCCTGCCACGATGTCGGTCTTGCCGTCTCCGTTGAAATCCCCTGTGGCCAAATAGGTAGCGCATGGTTTCGCGTACTCGCCTATCGCGTTGAAGGTGGCGTCGCCTTTCCCGATCAGGACGCTCACCATGCCATCGACTAAAACCGCAAGGTCGGGTTTGCCGTCGCCGTTGAAGTCTGCAACGGTCAACATTTGCACGCTCGTGCCGACGGCAACATCCGTGTGCGATTGGAAGGTTCCGTCGCCATTTCCGAGGAATACGCTAATGCTCCCACTACCGCTGTTTGCTACCGCTAAGTCTAATTTTCCGTCCCCATTCAAATCTGCCGCGGCGATCGAGACCGGGGAAGATAAGGCTGGGTACGATACGGGGGCTTGGAAAGTGCCATCGCCTTTGCCCAGGAGAACCGTGATCGTGCCAGAAACGTTAGTTACCGCGACATCCATGTAACTATCGTTATTGAAGTCGCCCTTAGCGATCGAAGTGACACCGGAAGGACCAGCGGGATATTGTTTGGGTGTGAGAAATACGTTGGGTTGCGTCGAGCCAGACGCCGCAGGCGTGCGCTTTGCCTGAGTGAGATCCTGAGAGTATGCGCTGAATACCGCAGTGAAAACTAAAAAGAAACTAACCGCAGCCACTTGGCGCATGGACATCCTCCGAAGGGCCGACGGACTGTTGACGATATCGATTCTGCTCGCCGCGATTCTACTCTGCAATTCACCGACATTCGGAGAAATCAAACTCGATTCAGAAACTGGTCGTGATGCGACCTTCGTGCCGCTGTGGCAATTCGAGAAACTGGCCATCCCGAAAAGGTGGCGTTAAAGGCGCAGGCGATCGCCTCGAAAGCAAGGTCCTTTCCCCTAATCCCGTGTTCTCCTCTACAATCCTCCCCCGGAGGCCTCCATGCGTGCTCGCGCATTTCTAGCTTTCCTTTTCACCCTCGTTCTCGTCTCTTCTCTCTCTTCCCAGAACTCCGCCGAAAAACTCGCGGCCGACACGCCCAAGACCACCGTCCTCGGCAATCCCTTCATCGCTCCGAAGGACTGGTCGGTTCGCGTGAAAGGTCCCGCGACGATCATTGAAGCGCCCGAAGGCGATTCCTGGATCGCGCTGGTTGACGTGAAGGACGCCAAGACCGCCGACGAAGCCCTCGCCGCCGCGTGGAAAGCCTATAAGCCCGACGCCAAGTGGCCGGTGAAAGTTACCAGCGATCTTCCCGACAGAGATGGCTGGAGCAAGCGCCGCGAATATGACTACCAAACTTCGCCCAACGAGAAGCGCGGCGTCGGCGCGCTCACTTACTACTCCGGCACCGCATGGACCGTGATCATCGAAGACCTGGCCGATGCCACCGCCGAGAAGCGCGGCGGCCAGGCCGATGTCATCTTTAGTCGCCTCTTGCCCAAGGGCTACAGCCGCGAAACGTTCGCCGGCAAGAAGGCCAACAGACTCGACCAGGCGCGGATCGCGGAGCTTTCGCGCTTCGTCGAGCAGGGAATCAAGGAGACTGGCGTCCCCGGCGTCTCCTTCGGTCTCGTCCAGGACGGCAAAGTCGTCTTCGCCGACGGCTTCGGCGTGAAAGAACTCGGCAAGAGCGACAAGCCCGACGCCGACACTCTCTTCATGATCGCCTCCAATACCAAGGCGCTGACCACGCTGATGCTCGCCCGACTTGTGGACGAGAAGAAGCTCAACTGGGACACGCCGGTCACGCAGCTCTTCCCATCATTCAAGCTCGGCGACGAGGCGACCACCAAGAGCGTACTCGTGAAGCACCTCATCTGCGCCTGCACCGGCATGCCGCGCCAGGACCTCGAATGGCTCTTTGAATACGGCAAGATGACGCCGGAAAGCTCTCTGGCCCTTCTCGGCACCATGCAGCCCACGTCGAAGTTCGGCGAACTCTTCCAGTATTCCAACCTCATGGCTGCAGCGGCCGGTTACACCGCCGCACACGTCGTCCATCCCGACACCGAATTGGGCAAAGGCTACGACGAAGCGATGCAGTCCTACGTCTTTGATCCGCTCGGCATGAAAGCGACCACGCTCAGCTTCGATCGCGCCCTCGCCGCCAACCACTCCGAAGCGCATTCGCCCGACATTAATGGCAAGCCTGCCAAGGCGCCCATGAATGTGAACGAGGCGGTGGCTCCGCTGCGTCCGGCCGGCGGCGCGTGGAGCAACATCAACGACATGTTGAAGTACGTCTCCATGGAACTCGCCAACGGCAAGCTCCCCGATGGCAGTACCTACGTCTCGAAAGAAGCACTCCTGCAACGCCGCGCGCCGCAAGTAGCAATCGGCAAAGATGTCACTTACGGAATGGGCCTGGAGGTGGACACCACCTACGGCGTGCCTGTAGTCCATCATGGCGGCGATTTAATCGGGCATCACAGCGACATGATCTGGCTGCCGGATCAAAACGTCGGCGCCGTGATCCTCACCAACGGCGATCCCGGCTGGCTCATCCGCGGACGCTTCAGCCGGAAGCTGCTCGAAGTCGTGTTCGATGGTCGCAAAGAAGCCGACGCAGAACTCAAGTCCGACGCCGACAGCTTCTACGCCGCTCTCGCCGCCGAACGCAAGCTGATGACCGTCCCCGCCGATGCGACCGAGAGTGCGAAGCTGGCGAAGCACTACTCGAACGCATCGCTGGGCGACGTTGACGTTAGCCAATCCGGATCCGCGACAATCTTCGACTTCGGCGAATGGAAGAGCGAAATGTCTACGCGAAAAAATCCCGACGGCACGATCTCCTTCATCACCATCCTTCCAGGAATGGAGGGTTCAGAGTTCGTAGTCGGCTCCGGCCCCAAGAAAACTCTAACCATGCGCGACGCCCAACACGAATACGTCTTCGAATCGAAGTAAGTCAGGGTGCCCCGTCCTTATCGCGCAGCGCGATAGGGCGGGGATTTTCATCGTTTCAGCCGAGCGGCCAGCCCGCACGATCGCCGGCACAATCACTGCTCTCTCCTGTCATCCTGAGCGCAGCGAAGGATCTGCTGTTGAGCCGAGCGGCCAGCCCACACGGTCGCTCGCACTCCCACTACCCCCTCTTGTCATCCAGAGCGCAGCGAAGGATCTGCTGTTCGACTGTTTACCACTCAATCAACAAACTCTTCCACTCCGCATATACCACCTTTGCGGCAAATCCGCCGATCACTCAAAAATCATGGCTGTACGCTCCCTTTTTCAGGGTTTCAGAGAAAGAAATCACGGTGCAAAACCGGCCCCTGTCCGGACCGCCCTTTTGCAAATACCCTCTAAATAAGCACTTAGAAAAGTATGTTTACCACTTAATAACTTCGGGTTTTCTGGTAAGTTTTCCTTGAGTTTTCCCGCTAACTTGGAAAATCGGGTCCACAAAAGCACTGTTATTCCTGCCAGTTTGCCTTCGCCCTCCGCTTCGGTACCTTCGTGGTGCCGCTGAGAAAGCGATAAGGAGAGCACATGTTGAAGCGCCGTAATTTTCCGCTCGGCACGTTGATCGTGGCTGCCGTGCTGGCGGTTTTCCCCGTGATTGGAACTGCGCAGGAAAAAGGTGCCGTCGAAACCATTGATGCCACTGCGATGGGCACCAGTACGCAGTTGGGCAAGAACGTCTCAATCAAGATCCGCATCGAACGCTACGCTACCGAAGAAGAACGCAAAGCGCTCGTAGACGCCTTCATGCAAGGCCAGTCCGAAGGCCTCATCAAGAAGCTCGAGAAGATGCCCTCCATGGGACGCATCTCGCTGCCCTCCACAACTGGCTATCAACTCGCATTCGTGCGCGAGATTCCAACCGCGACCGGCCGCAAGATTCGCTTCGTCACTGATCGTCCGTTGGCATTCGGCGAAGTGCGGCAGAACACGCGCTCGCAGGCGTTCGGCCTGACTGCAGGCGAAATTGACATCAACGATAGCGACAAAAATAAGACCACCGGCGTGCTCTTTCCCGCGGCGCAGCTGATCATCAACGCCGAAGGCGAGCTCCAGATGGAGCTCTACCAGAACCCATGGAAGCTGGTGAACATCATCGAGTGGAAGAAGAAAGATTAACGATTCAGACCAACAAGAAAAGAGCCGCGGCGCGAAGCTGCGGCTCTTTTGTTTTGCGGAAAAATCACTCGACGATAATGAAGTTGCCCGTCACGGTCTTGCACATTCCGTAGGTCGAGCCCGACTTGCAGGCGCTCGCGGTGTAAGTGAAGCAGCCGGTTTTGTCGGCGGTGAGCGGAACCGGGCGGCCAGAGCCGCCGATGATGGCTTCACCTTTATCGAACGGGAAAACCGGCTTCACGTCGATTACGAACCCGAGGTTCTTTTCTGCAGCCTCCCACGAAACCTCGCTACCCTTCTTAACGCAAAAGAGTGCGTTGCCTTTTTTAGCGGACGAACTCGCCGTTACCTTCGCCGAATCCCCCGTGCGTTCCACACCGACGGTGCAGGCTTGGCCGTTGCCCCCGCAAGTGTTCTGCGCGGTGCAGTACTGCTCCGGGTGCGGCGCACTACATGCCTTGCCGCGCTTGGGTTCCTTCTGGGCGTGCAGTGCAACGACTGAAAGTATGGCAAAGGCGCACGCCACCCTTGAGATGGTACGAACTGTCATCTTTGTCCTCCTGACCTCCTTTCTTTTACCCGCACCCCCGGAGGCGGATAACTGGCAAAAGTAACGGAGGTGGGGTTAACCGATTCGACAAGTCTTTAGCGGCCGCATCAAGCCAACTCAGGCCACGTTCAAGGCTGCCACAACGCGGATTCATCGAGTTTTAACACGGTGCAAATCCAGGAGTAATAACGTGTCCTTAAGCTGACTGGGAATCCCCGTGCGTAAGGAAGCATTCAAAATGGCTACGTTATCGGCCGGCGGTCAGCAGGACGCGGCTTGCATGCATATTCGCGAATTAACCATGAATGCGTGCAAGGTGGCACATTCTGCGGCTGGAGCGGTAGCGGAAGGTATTGCTACCGGAGTAAACGCTCTGCTGGAAACGGTGCGGCCCCGAGAGATTGAATTGGACCGCCTGGACCGCGAGATCGACTCGGCCGTCACCACCCACATAACAGGAGCCACAGAAGAATCGGCGCGCGAGATGCTGGCGTGCATGAAGCTCTCGATCGGCATGGAACGCATTGGAGATCTGCTGCTCGGATTTAGCAATCGGGCGTTGGTGGCAGCGTCGCGTTGCGAAATGGAAGACGTGCGCGACCTCACGTTGATGGCTTCGCGTTTGGAGAAGATGTTGTCCGAAGTGCGGGAAGCCTTCGAGATGCGCAACCTCGATAAGGCATTGGCAGTCTTGCGGTCCGACGCCGAGATCGATCGTCTGCGAAACCTTGTATTTGTGAGGCATCTCGAAAATCCAGGCGGAACGCACCGCAGCGAGAGCTTCCACGTTGTCTTCATGACGCAGGCACTCGAGCGCGCCGGCGATCACGTGAAGAACATGGCGGAAGAAGTTTGCCACCTGGTCAGCGGACAGAGCGTTCGCCATCTTCTGCGCAGTATTGATAAACCTCTCGAACAGATGTTCCTCGATCAACTCCGCACCAAGCACGCCCTGTAAAAGCAGAGCGTCTGTAGCATGAGATTCACTACGTTTTGATTTAGCGTTCACCTCAAGCGCCGCACCTTTCCCTATGCTCTTTATCAGGGTGACGAGCCATGGGTGAGTTCGCGACAGCAAAAGCACCAATCCGGATGATCAACGAACCGATTGTGCAGGAACCTGCGCGCGGATTTGTCGAGCGCTGGGTGATGATCGCATGCGCGGAGATTCTGAGTGCGTTGACGAATGTGGAGCGAGTGGGAAGAGATCCGCTGCTTGCCAGTTAACGGAAAGATCTCCGAAGCAACAGGGGTCCTTCGACTTCGCACGCTGCGCGTGCTTCGCTCACGATGACAGGGGTAATCGAATATTCATTCTGCTGTAACCGAACTGTAACAACTGACAGCTACAACCAAAGTGTTCATAAGCCCGGTGTGTGTCTCCCGCGGTTCTGCAATTTTCGTGGAGGAATGACTTTGCAACGTACGCTGCGAGTACTTTTCTGTCTGACTGTCCTGGCCGGCATGGCATTTGCGCAAACGACTCTGAATGGCGCCGGCGCGACCTTCCCGTATCCCATCTACTCGAAGTGGTTCTCGGAATACCACAAGGCGCATGGCGATGTTGAGATCAACTACCAATCCATTGGTAGTGGCGGCGGAATCCGCCAAGTGACCACGGGCACCGTGGATTTCGGCGCCAGCGACGGCCCGATGACCGACGAGCAGTTGCAGCAATCGAAGGTCAAGATCGTTCACATCCCGACGGTTCTTGGCGCCGTGGTTCCGGCGTACAACGTTCCAGGCGTGAGCGGCGAAATCAAGTTTCCGGCCGACGTACTGGCGAACATTTTTTTAAATAAGATCAGCAACTGGAACGATAAGGCGATCGCCGCGGCGAATCCGGGCGTGAAGTTCCCGGACCAGAACATTATCGTGATCCATCGTTCCGACGGCTCGGGCACGACCTACATCTTCACCGACTTTCTGTCGAAGGTGAGTCCGGATTGGCTGCAGGTTGCAGGCAAGGGGACGGCCGTGAAGTGGCCGGTTGGTCTCGGAGGCAAGGGCAACGAAGGCGTGGCCGGAATGATCCGTCAGACGCCGGGCGCGATCGGCTACATCGAACTGATCTACGCGTTGCAGAACAATATCCCTTACGGTTCTGTGAAGAACTCCTCCGGCCAGTTCATCAAGGCCTCGCTGGAGAGCGTGACCGCGGCGGCACAGGGTGTGAAGATGCCGAACGACTATCGTGTGTCGATCACCAACCCGCCGGGCAAGACGGCTTATCCGATTTCGAGTTTCACCTGGCTACTGATCCCGCAGCCCTACAAGGACGGCGCTAAGGGCAAGATCATCACCGACTTCTTGAACTGGGAACTGGACAACGGACAGGGCATGGCGGGCAGCCTGAGCTACGCCCCGCTTCCGAAGGAAGTGGCAGATAAGGTCCGGCAAACAATTAAAGGTCTGAAGTAGGTTTCCTCCGCACCCGCGGATGCATACCCAGCGCTGACCCTCCGGGGCGCTGGGTGTTTTTGCTTTTGGAGGGAAGAATCTTTGTTGCGATAGCGACTGTCTTTTCCGTCAAGCAAATAGGTGATCTGGAAAACTGGAAAACGCGTCTGCGGCGCTCTGCTCAGGATGACAAGGGCTTTTGAGGAAAAGGCTTGTGATTCAAGCCATAGCAACACACTATTTACAGTCCTGTAACAGGGCGTTGGTAGCCTTTTGGTGTGGAAGATCGCATGGCTGCCAGTGAAGTTCCATCCAATTCCCCAGCCGTCAAGCCGCCGAAAGTTGCAACTACTGTTGAGATTCCGAAACCAAAGCCAGAGAGCTTAAAGGATTTCGGTGTGCTCGGACAGAGTCGCTTCGGTTCGAGCGCAGGCGTCCGTGTTGCCGACAACATTTTTCGCGGCGCAATGCTTGTCTCTGCCTTATCGATTTTCGGCATCGTCCTGCTGGTTTTGTGGGAACTGATCCAGAAATCGCAGATGACGCTGCACCAGTTCGGATGGAAGTTCTTCATCGGCAGCGACTGGGACCCGGTGGCGGGCAACTTCGGTGCGCTGCCGTTTATCTACGGCACGATCGTCTCGTCCATTCTTGCGCTGATTATCGCCGTGCCATTGTCGGTGGGCGTGGCGGTGTTTACCACTGAGATGTGTCCGAAGGCGCTGCGGACTCCGATCTCGTTCATGGTGGAGCTGCTGGCGGCAATCCCCAGCGTGATTTATGGCTTGTGGGCAATCTTCGTGCTGGCACCGCTGCTCAGAAATTACGTACAGCCCTGGCTGGCTAAAACCCTGGGTTGGACGGGATTGTTCTCAGGCCCGCCGTACGGAATCGGTATGCTCGCGGCGGGCGTGATTCTCGCCATCATGATCATCCCGATCATCGCCTCGGTGACGCGCGAAGTACTGATTGCGGTCCCGCAGAACCAGCGTGAAGGTGTGCTGGCTCTCGGTGCTACACGCTGGGAGATGATTCGCACCGGCGTGTTGCGCAACGCCCGTATCGGGATCGTGGGCGGGGTAATCCTTGGACTCGGTCGCGCGCTCGGCGAAACGATGGCGGTCACGATGGTGATTGGCAATCGTCCTGAGATTGCGAAGTCACTGTTCGCACCGGGTTACACCATGGCGAGTGTGATCGCGAATGAATTCAGTGAAGCCTCCGACGATTTGTATCTGAGCGCGTTAGTCGAGATCGGATTGGCGCTATTTATCGTGACCATGATTGTGAACGCGCTGGCGCGGTTGCTGGTGTGGTCGATCACGCGCGGCACGCCTGCGAGGGCCCATGCCTAACGGCGATATCGGAATTCGTCCGCAGTCAGAGTTAAGCTGGTCGCGCAAATCGGCGAACATCATGTCGAATGTCGCGGCAGTCGGTGCAGCGGCGCTGGTGCTACTACCGCTCGGCGCGATCTTTGTGTACCTGCTGATGAAGGGCATTGGCTCCATCAATATCGCGTTTCTCACTCAGACTCCCAAGCCCGTGGGTGAGCCGGGTGGTGGCATGGCGAACGCGATTGCGGGCAGCGCGATGATCCTGGCGATGGCCAGTTGCATCGGCGTCCCACTGGGCATCGGATCGGGAATTTATCTTTCTGAGTTTGGGCGCAACCGTTTTGGTGACTCGGTTCGCTTCGTGGCCGACGTTTTGAATGGGGTTCCGTCGATCGTGATCGGCATCGCGGTGTACTCACTGGTGGTGGTCCCGCAGAAGCACTTCTCGGCGTTTTCGGGTGCAGTGGCGTTGGGCATCATGATGATCCCTACGATCGCGCGCACGACGGAAGAGATGCTGCTGATGGTGCCTCAATCGATCCGCGAGGCCGCCTATGGGTTGGGTATTTCGCAATGGCGCACGACGATCTCGATCGCTTTACGCACCGCAACCTCGGGCGTGATTACCGGCGTGATGCTGGCGTTTGCGCGTGTGGCGGGTGAGACCGCACCGCTGCTGTTCACGGCATTCGGCAACCAGTACTGGAGCCACAGCCTGAACCAGCCGACCGCGGCGCTGCCGCTGCAGATTTTTACCTACGCGATTTCGCCCTTCGAAGAGTGGCACCGGCAGGCGTGGGCGGGCGCATTGATTCTGATCGTTCTGATCGTCGGCGCGGTGACTGCGGTGCGCGTCGTAGCGGGACGCGGCATGGTGCGGGCGTCGAATTGAGAGTTGGGTGTGGGCGAAAGGGATCCTTCGACTTCGCGGCCTCTGGCCGCTTCGCTCAGGATGACAAAGGGAGAGAGAGCTAGACACTATGGGTGTCGGAATCCAGGTACGGGACTTGAATGCGTATTACGGCAAAGCGCACGTCCTGAAACATGTGGACATGAAGATGGCGCCGAACCATGTCACGGCGCTGATTGGGCCTTCGGGATGCGGAAAGTCAACGTTCGTACGTTGCCTGAACCGCATGCACGAGACGATTCCCGAAGCGTACGCGGAGGGTGAGGTCCTCGTTGGAGATAAAGATATCTACGCCCGCGGAACTGCGGCAGTCGACGTGCGCCGGCGCGTAGGCATGGTTTTCCAAAAGCCAAACCCGTTTCCGACGATGTCGATTTATGACAACGTCGCGAGTGGACTAAAGCTGAACGGTATTCGCAAAAAGGCAGTGCTGGACGAAGCAGTCCAGCGGTCGTTGGAAGCATCGGCGCTGTGGAACGAAGTGAAAGATCACCTGCATAAGAAGTCGGGCGCAAGCTTGTCCGGCGGACAGCAGCAGCGTTTGTGCATTGCGCGGGCGTTGGCGGTGCAACCGGATGTGTTGCTGATGGACGAGCCAGCATCGGCACTGGACCCGATTTCAACCAGCAAGATTGAAGAGCTGATGTTCACGCTCAAAGAGAACTACACCGTGGTCGTGGTGACGCACAACATGCAACAGGCGGCCCGCGTTGCGGAGTACACGGGATTTTTCCTGATGGGCAGCGTGATCGAATTCGATACTACGCAGAAGATTTTCACTACGCCCTCAGACAAGCGCACCGAAGACTACATCACCGGAAGGTTCGGATAAGGACGAATGAGAACAAGATTCCAACATGGATTGGACGAGCTGAAAGAGAAACTTCTGCGCATGGGCGGGCTGGCGGAGCAGGCGATCGAGCGCGCGGTAGAGGCGTATCGCAAGCGTGACGCCAAGGCTTGCCAGGCCGTATTCGATGGGGAGCGGGACATCAACGCCGCGGAGCGCGAGATTGATGAACTGGCGCTGGACCTGCTCGCGATGCAGCAGCCAATGGCGGTAGACTTGCGGTTCATCCTCGCAGTCGTGAAGATCAACGCCGATCTCGAGCGCGTGGGCGACCAGGCGGTCAACATCGCACAGCGGGTGCTCGATATGATCTCGAGCCCCGAGACCGAAGTGCCGGTGGACATTCCGCGCATGGCCGAGACGGTTGCGACCATGGTGCAACGCGCGCTGGAGTCCTTTATTGACGGCAAGGCAGAACTCGCCGAAGCGGTGTTACAGATGGACAACATTGTGGACCGCATCAAGGACGAGGCGTTCGTAGTGCTGGTGGACCAGATGAACAAGTATCCGGAGACGACGCGGTATTCGCTGGATGTGTTGCTGATTGCGCGAAACCTGGAGCGCATAGCGGACCACGCGACAAACATTGCCGAGGACGTCATCTTCTGGGTGCGGGGCGCCGATGTGCGTCACGGTGGAGCGCACTACCCTTCGTAGTAGCTTCGAAAATCAGCAAACCGTGGGCGCACCGGCAGAGGGTGCGCTCAACTGTTTTGGACGGCTTATTGAGATATCGACGATTTTAAATGTATCGAATCGTATATTCGCTGCGAACGGATAGTTTCCGGCCGGGAGACGGGGTATAACGTATCGATACCGCGAGCGTCGAAAAGAGGAGGCGATCATGGACTTCCACCACTGCAAAGACCTTCCCGTGTGGGCGCAGATCCTTGTGGATTGCGATGCGAAGGCGAACCGCGATACGGAGGGTTTGGCAGAGCCGTCCGAGGACCTGGCCGTTCCTGATGAGAACGTTGCGGCCTGACGGCCCCGCCCAAGAGTTGGACCTATCGGGTCTCCGGCGGAATTTGAGGGTTTGCCGGAAAGCTCTTCCTGCGATAAATTCTTAGCTGCGAGAAAACGCCGTAAAATGTCCATAGACTTGGATTTAGGCCGCCTCTGGGGCGTCGCGGCCTATGTCAAACATTGTCAAGGCATTGCTATTGCGTGATTTGCGATAGGTGCGATGAATTAGACTAGCCGCCAACGAAGCAAGAGTTTTGAGCCGCACGGTCTAATACGGGAGCCTCAATGAAGAAATTGTCGCGCAGGTCAGGCGCGGACAAAACACTGTACGAACGCCAGGCCGTTCTTTGCAAAGCATTTGCAAATCCCACCCGGATCCACCTTCTGGATCTCCTCGGACGAGGCGAAGTGGGCGCTTCGGATCTACAAGAGGAGTTGGGAATCTCGAAGGCAAATCTGTCACAGCATTTGTCTATTTTGCGGACCGCGGGGGTGGTCAGTACCCGTCGCGACGGCAAGCGTTTACTTTGCGAATTGTCGGCGCCAGCCATAAAGCAGGCATGCGACCATATGCGCAGTATTCTCAAAATGCAGGGTCGTAACCACCGCGGTTCGTAGTTATCCTCCAGGCCTATCTTCCTTTACATTTGAATGGCGACTTCCTCGCGTTCCTGCAAGTTAGGAGCGCGGGGCTGCCATACGCATGCCCTCTGAATCCATAGCAGACTTTGTACCGGCATTCCTGAAACTCGGACGCGAGACCGCGTTCGTGCATCGGCGCGGCTACCGCACCGTGCGCTGGACGTACGCTGAAGTGGCGGCATTGGCGTATCGGTTTGCGCGGGAACTCGACGCGCGGCAGATCGCGCGCGGGCAACGCGTGTTGCTGTGGGGCGAGAGCGGGCCGGAATGGGTGGCTGTGTTTCTTGGATGCGCGCTGCGCGGCGTGGTCGTGGTGCCGATGGACCAGATTGCGGCGCCGGAGTTTGCGGAGCGCGTAGCCGCCGAGGTTGAACTGCCATTAGCGGTGGTATCGCGCGATATTCGGCCGGGGCCAGTGGTAGCGGTGCTGCCGCGGTTGGTTCTGGACGATCTGAGCGACACGCTTGCCGGGCGCTCGGGCGACGCGTACGCGCCGACGGAGAGCGCGGCCGGGGATCCGCTAGAAATTGTGTTTACGTCGGGGACCACGGCGGAGCCGAAGGGCGTGGTGCTCTCGCACGGGAACGTGGTGTCGAACCTGGCGCCGATCGCGCGGGAGATCGAGAAATATAGGAAATACGAGCGCTGGTTCCATCCACTGCGCTTTATGAATGCGCTGCCGCTGAGCCATGTGTTTGGGCAATTTCTGGGGATATTCATTCCACATTTGCTGGGTGCGACGGTTTTCTTTCCCGATTCGCTGAATCCGGGCGAGCTAATTAAGACGATCAAGCGGGAGCGGATCAGCGTCTTAATCGCGGTGCCGCGGGTGTTGCAGTCTCTGAAAGAGAAGATCGAGCGCGACTTCGAGGCGATTGGGGAACTGGAAAAGTTCCGGCGCGAGTGGGCGGCCGCGGATGGGAAGCATTTTGGGGTGCGCTGGTGGCGGATGCGGCGCGTCCACAACCTATTTGGATGGAAGTTCTGGGCGTTTATCTCGGGTGGCGCGGCGCTGGACGCGGAAACCGAGGAATTTTGGCGTCGGATGAGCTTTGGCGTGGTGCAGGGCTACGGTCTGACGGAAACGACATCGCTAATCAGCCTGAACCATCCGTTTTCGATTGGAAAAAAGTCGATTGGCAAAGTGCTGCCGGGGCGTGAGGTGAAACTCGCCGAAGATGGCGAGATTCTGGTGCGCGGTGCGGGCGTGGCGAGCGGGTATTGGCAAGGACGCGAAGTCCGCGCGGTTGGCGACGCGGAAGGCTGGTTCCGGACCGGAGATCTTGGCGCGCTCGACGAGCAGGGAAACCTCTATTTCAAAGGCCGTAAGAAAGATGTGATCGTCACGCCGGCGGGGTTGAACATCTACCCGGCGGATTTGGAGGCGGCGCTGCGCGCGCAGCCTGAGGTGAAAGATTGCGTGGTGATTGGGCTGGCGCGTGGTGGAAACGACGAGCCGTGCGCGGTTTTGCTGCTGCAGGACCGCGCGCAGGACCCGGCGGCGATGATGGCGCGGGCGAACGCGGGTCTGGCGGATTTCCAGCAGATGCGCGCGTGGTTTGTATGGCCGGACGAGGATTTTCCGCGCACACCGACGCAGAAACCGCGAGTGAACGTGGTGAAAGACGCGGTTTTGCGCGCGCAAACGCCGGGAAACGCGGCGGATGACGGTACTTTAGGCGATTTGATCACGCGAATCACGGGCCGGCGCGCGGATTTGCGTCCGGATGCGCGGCTGGAAGACGATTTGCGCCTCAGTTCGCTGGATCGCGTGGAGCTTTTGAGCGCCATCGAGGACCGCTACCAGGTGGATCTGAGCGATTCCAGCCTGTCTTCTGCGACCACCGTGGGGGACCTGGAAAAACTGCTGCAGGCACCGGCGCCAAAGCCGGTGGAACGGCCATTTCCACGGTGGGCGCAGACGGTGGCGCCGGTGCGTTGGGTGCGCAATCTGGTGTATTCGACGGTGACTTGGCCGTACACGGCGATCATGGCGAAGCCGACCGTGGTCGGGCGCGAGAATCTGGAGAAATACGCGGGGCCGCTGCTGATTGTGTGCAATCACGTGACGTACATCGACCTGGGCTTCGTGATGTACGCGCTGCCGATGCGGCTGCGGTATCGCATTGCGACGGGAATGCTCGGCGAGCGGCTGTGGGCGATGCGGGCGGGACAGTCGAGTGGGCATCGCGAACTGAATGCGCCGATGAGCTTGTCGCCGGGAAATCTGCTGAGGCGATGGCTGAATAAGCTGGATTATTACCTCGTGCTGGCGCTGTTTAACGTCTTTCCATTGCCGCAACAATCTGGCGTTCGCGAGAGCTTTGAGTTTGCGGGTGAGTCGGCGGATCGCGGGTTCAGCATTCTTGTTTTCCCAGAGGGCCGCCGATCGGAAACCGGTGAGTTGGGCGAGTTTCGCTCGGGCGTAGGGATGCTGGCGCAACGGTTGAATCTACCGGTGTTGCCGATCCGGATTGACGGGCTGAAGAACCTGGGTATAGCCAAGAGACATTGGGCGCGGAAGGGCGAGATTGTGGTGCGAGTGGGCACGCCGATTGTGTTTGACGCTGGTATGACGGCGGATGAGATTACGCAGGGGATCAGAGACGCGGTGAAAGGGTTGTGACGAACGTGGCGTGCTGGATGAGTCTGGGTTACGATTCCGCCATGCAGAGCAGTTCTGTTCAATCGCACGTATTCGCGCAATACTCGGGTGCTTTCGGCGCAATCATTACCGTCGCGGTTTGGCTCCTCTCGCTGAAACCGATCGGGATCGTTCCTAATTTGTTCGGCTACACGCCAGCCTGGATGTTTGGACTGCTGTTGCTTGCGGTCATATCCGGTCTGCTTGCGGCCTTTCGATCTCGCATTTGGTGGCTCTCCGTCGTTGCATCTGCGCTTTCGGCGGTTGTCATGCTTATTCAAAACAACAGCTAGAATCTGCGATCGAAACCGCCAACCCACCCTGTCCTTCGGACAAGGGTGGGGCAACCACATTCACTTTGATCGATGCGGTGTGCGCGCGTACCAGACGTTAGTGATGTGCGTCACAGCCTCTTGTCCGTGGAATTGATACAAACTTGCTGGGATGGTCCGGCCTGCCCGCCCGCCTGCCTTGTGATTAGGCGCGGAGCCCGGCGCCAGCAGCCTCCACCATTTCCAGCGGACCGAGCACGGTTTGCGAGGGATCCCGGGGCTGCGCGACCTCCGTTCTGGGAGCCCACTCATGAACGACCTAGCCACAGCTCCGACTTCAACCAAAGTTACTCGCGAACAATTGGACGATCTTTGGCCGGAAATCGACTGGATCGAGCGACCGACGCTGCGTGAAGCGGTGGCCAAGACATGGCTGCTGGCCTTCGAGCGCGGTCCGCTAACGCCGGAAGACCTGAAGACGATTCCATTCACGTTGCTGGTCGCAAATTGTCCTACGACATTCATGGAGCACAAGCGGTGCGTGGTGCACATCGCCAACGAATCGGCGAAGGCGATGCAGGTCTTCATGGGGAATGCGCTGAAGATCGACCTCGATACGGTGATTGCGGGCGCGATCCTGGCGGATGTCGGGAAGCTGTTGGAGTACGAGATCAAGGGCGGGAAGTCGCAGCAAAGCGAGCGCGGTGAGTTGCTGCGGCATCCATTTACCGGCGTGGCGTTGGCGCTGGAGTGCGGCGTGCCGGACGCGGTCTGCCACATCATTGCGGCGCACGCCGCCGAGGGCGACCTGGTGAAGCGTTCGACCGAAGCGTTCATTGTGCATCACGCCGACTTCATGGCGTACCTGCCATTCAAGAATCCGAACAACCTGAAGAAATAGGAGAGACTATGGCGACTGCTACGAAGCCGAGCGCAAAGACTGCCGCACCAACGATTACCGCCCACATGGCCGAATGGGCCGCGGACGTGCAGTTCGAAGACCTTTCCAAAGACGCCGTATACCAGGCGAAGCGCTTCCTGCTGGATTCCGTGGGCTGCGCGCTAGGCGGCTATCAGCAGCACGACGTGAAGATCGCCCTGGAAGTGATGGCGGAGATCGCGGGGCCGGGATCGTGCACGGTGATGGGTACGGGCGAGCAACTGGATGCAGTGTCGGCATCGTTGCTTAACGGGCTGATGATCCGCTGCATGGATTACAACGACATCTACTGGAAACAGGATCCGTGCCATCCATCGGACATTTTCCCTGCGGCGCTGGCGGGTGCAGAACGGGCGGGAACGGGCGGACGCGAGTTGATCGTCGGATTGGTGCTTGGACACGAATTTGAGCAGCGTCTATGTGAAGCGGCGTTCCCGGGGATTCGTGAGCGCGGTTGGCACCATGCGACGTTGACGGCGTTCGTTTCGCCGATCGTCGCAGGACGGATGTTGAAGCTCTCGGCAGAGCAGATGCAGCACGCGATCGGCATTTCAGCTTCGCCACGTTGCACGCTAGGCGCCGTGACGGCCGGCAAGTTGACGATGATGAAGAACACCGTGGATCCGCTGGCGACGCAGTCAGGCGTATTCGCGGCGCTGCTGGCGGAGAAGGGCTACACCGGTCCGGAGCACGTGATTGACGGCAAGGAAGGTCTGGTGCACGTCTTCGGTCCTGACTGGAAGCTCAACATCCTGACCGACGGACTGGGCGAGAGCTGGCGGATTACGCAGTGCGGCATGAAGGCGTTCCCGACCGAAGCGCTGACACACACGCCGATTTCAGCGGTGCTGGGCATCGTGAAAGACCAGAATCTGAAACCGGAAGAGATTCTGCAGGTGCACATTCGGACGACCGCGCGCGGTGCGGACATCCTGAGCGATCCGAGCAAGTACGCTCCGCACACGAAAGAGACGGCCGACCACTCACTGCCGTATGTGGTTGCTGCGGCAATTGCGGAGAGGCAGGTAACGCCGCTGCAGTTCGAGATGAAGAAGATCCTTGATCCGCGGATTCGTGAACAACTGCACAAGATCGTCGTCGTCGCCGCTGCGGAAATCGAGAAGTGCTTCCCGGCGTTGCAACGAGTGATTGTGAAGATCACGACGACGGACGGGCGTTCGTTCGAGAAGCAGTTGGATTATCCGAAGGGCGACCCGCGGAACCCGCTGACCGATAAAGATGTGGAAGAGAAGTTCGAGGCGCTTGCCGGGCCGGTGATGACCAAGGCCGCGCGGCAACGCGTGATTGATGCGACGTGGAAGCTGGAGTCATTCACGAACACGACGGAGTACATGCAGTTGCTGAAGGCGGACCGCTAGACACCCCAACGAGCGCAAAATCGGCGCTCGCCGGGGACCCCGTAGGAGGTCGTTATGAGCCAGACTGTTGTTGAGAAGATTGCGCAACTGCACATGTCGGAAGGGCCGAAGCGCAAGCTACGCGCTGGGGACTTCCTGTCAATTCGTCCACACCACGTGATGACGCACGACAACACCTCGGCGGTGCTTAAGAAGTTCAAGGCAATCGGTGCGACGAAGGTGAAGGACCCGCGGCAGCCGGTGTTTGCGCTGGACCACGACATCCAGAACACCAGTGACGACAACATTAAGAAGTACAAGTTGATCGAAAAGTTCGCGCACGAGCAGGGAATTGATTTTTACATGGCGGGGACGGGCATCGGCCACCAGATCATGGTGGAGCGCGGATATGTCGTGCCAGAATCATTTGTTGTCGCGAGCGACTCGCATTCGAATATGTATGGAGCGATGGGTGCGATCGGAACACCAGTGGTGCGCACCGATGCGGCCGCAATCTGGGCGACCGGCGAATTCTGGTGGAGCATTCCGCGGACGATCCAAGTCGTACTCGAAGGCAAGCTGCGGCCGGGCGTGACAGGCAAGGACGTAATCATCACGCTGGCCGGCCTTTACAACAAAGATGAAGTGCTGAACGCGGCTCTGGAATTCGCGGGAAGCGGCGTGCATACCCTCACGATGGACGAGCGGCTTTCCATCGCCAACATGAGCACCGAGTGGGGCGCGCTGACAGGGTGGTTCCCGGTGGACCAGGTGACGATCAGCTATCTGCGGCAGCGGCACGGCGTGGCGCGATGGCAGGGGACGGAGAAGTTCACCGAAGAGGAGCTGTTGAAGTGGGCGCGCGCCCCGCTTGGGCCGGACAAAGATGCGACTTACGCGGCCAAGATCGAGCTCGATCTCGCGCAGGTCACGCCTCATGTGTCGGGGCCGGACTCGGTGCAAGTGATGCACTCCGTCGCGCAGATGGAAGAGAAGAAGATCGCGGTCCACAAGGCGTATCTGCTCTCGTGCGTGAATTCACGGGTGAGCGATCTGGAAGCTGCGGCGAAGGTGCTGGCGGGAAAGAAGATCGCGGAGACTGTGAAGTTCTACGTGGCTCCGGCTTCGAAGCACGTGCAGGAAGAGGCGGAGAAACGCGGCATTTGGAAGACGCTGGTAGACGCCGGTGCGATTACGCTGCCGCCGAGTTGCGGGCCTTGTATTGGACTTGGTACCGGATTGTTGGAAGCCGGTGAAGTTGGCATCAGCGCGACCAATCGGAATTTCAAAGGCCGCATGGGATCGCGCGATGCGCGGTGCTATCTGGCGAGTCCGGAAGTTGTGGCGGCAAGCGCCTTGGCTGGGTACATCACGGGGCCGGTGCACTTCGAACACGCCAATCCGAATATCATGTTGAGCGAATACGTGCCGGCGGCGAGCGCTGCGGAAGCCGTTTCTATCCTGGAGGGATTTCCTGCTTCGGTGAAGGGACGTTTGGTGTTCGTTCCGCAGGACAACCTGAACACCGACGGTATTTACGGCAAGGACTACACCTATCGCGAAGACATGACGCCGGAGATGATGGCCAAGGTCGTGATGGAGAACTACGATCCTGAGTTCTCGGCCAAAACATCGGCAGGCGATGTGGTGGTTGGGGGCTCGAACTTCGGAACGGGCTCGAGCCGCGAGCAGGCAGTGACCGCCCTTAAGGCGAAGGGCATTCCGCTGGTGATTGCCGGAAGCTTCTCTCAAACCTATCTGCGCAACGCGTTCAACAACGGCTTCCTGTGCATTGAGACGCCGGAGTTTGTGGCGGAGCTGAAGCAGAAGTTCGCCGCGCAAGTCGCAAACAAAAAGAAAACGATCGTTCCGGGTGACGAGGTTGAAATCGACTTCGCCACCAGCACCCTGAAGTACGCGGGAGAGACATTCACGTTCCCGGCGCTGGGAAGCGTACCGCAGTCGTTGGTTGCTGCGGGCGGAGTGGAAAACCTCGTGGCGCAGAAGTTGGGGCTGCACGAAATGGCGGCAGCGGGGAAATAACAGATTCGCTGCGGCCCTGAGGCGCGCGGCAGGAGATACGAAATGGCTCGTCCAACTGTAGTGACAATGCCCGGCGATGGGATCGGGAACCAGGTTTTGCCGCAGGCGATTCGCGTCCTTGAAGCGGTGGGCTTCGAGGCTAACTACGTGCATGCCGATATCGGCTGGGAGTGCTGGTGCAACGAAGGCAATGCACTGCCGGACCGTACCATTCAACTGTTGCGTAAGCACAAGCTCGGTCTGTTCGGCGCGATCACGAGTAAGCCGAAGAAGGCTGCCGATGCCGAATTGAAGCCCGAACTTCGCGGCAAAGGCCTCTCGTACTTCAGTCCGATCGTGACCATGCGGCAGTTGTTCAATCTCGACGTGTGCATGCGGCCTTGCTTGTCGTTTCCGGGAAATCCGCTGAATTTCATCCGTCAAACAACGTGCGGTGGATTTGAAGAGCCGCAGGTGGATGTCGTCGTTTTCCGGCAAAACACCGAAGGATTGTACGCGGGCGTGGAGTGGACGAATCCACCGGAGAACGTGCGTACTGCGCTGGCATCGCATAAGAAGTTCGCGGCCTTCGCGAATACACCGGGTGAAGAACTGGCGGTGTCGGTGCGCATTATCACTAAGAAGAATGCGCAACGGATTTGCGAGGCGGCATTCAAGCACGCGAAGAAATACCGCTACAAGAACGTGACCATCTGTGAGAAGCCGAACGTGCTGCGCGAGACGAGCGGCATGATGGAAGAAGTGGCGAAGCAGGTACAGAAACAGTATCCGGAGATCGCATTGTGGTCCACGAACATTGACGCGCAAACAATGTGGCTGACGAAGAACCCTGAAGAGTATGGGGTGATCGTGGCCAGCAACCTGTTTGGCGATGTGATTTCCGACGCGTTCGCGGGACTCGTGGGTGGGTTGGGATTTGCGGCGAGCGGCAATATCGGCGATGAAGTCGCGGTGTTTGAGCCGACGCATGGATCGGCGCCGAAGTATGCCGAGTTAAATCCGTCGATCGTAAATCCGATCGCGATGATCCTGTCGGCAGCGATGATGCTCGACCACATCGGCGAGAGCGAGAAAGCAGATCGGATCCGGAAGGCGATTGCTGACGTGGTGAAAGAAGGCAAGGTTCGGACCTACGACATGATGCGGATTGCGGGCGGGCCGAAGTCGCTGGCGCAGGGCGCGGCGAATACGGTCCAAATAACGGATGCGATTTTGGTGCATGTGGAGACTGCGATCGCAGCTTTCGCGCGCTAGGTCAGCGGTGACCAAAGGCCCGGCATGCCAACCAGCAGCGGGGCCTTTTTGAGGAGTGAAGAGTATGAGTGCAACGGCAGAGGCGGTGGTTCGTGGCGAGTCTGGACGCGTCGGGAAAGACGTGCGTTCGGACCTGCACGTAGCATTTGAGCCACGGACATCGGGTGGGATCGAGATTGAGCTGCAATCTCGCGTGGCGATCTATTACGGCGAGAGCATTAAGACACAGGCCCGCGAGGTGCTGGCGCAATTGGGCGTGGAGCACGCGTATTTGAAGATCACGGATGAAGGCGCGTTACCGTTTGTGATTGCGGCGCGGATAGAAGCGGCAGTGAAGCGGACGGGAGTCGGCACGGCGCGGCGAGCCTTGCCGGCGCAGATTGCATTACCGAAAGCGAGCGCAAAGGATCGGGTGCGTCGGTCGCGGCTGTATCTGCCAGGGAATGAGCCGAAGTACTTCATTAATGCTGGGCTGCATGCGCCCGACGCGGTGATTCTCGATCTTGAAGACTCGGTGCATGCGGCGGAAAAAGATTCAGCGCGACTGGTGGTGCGGAATGCGCTGCGCGCAGTGGATTTCCTCGCGGCAGAACGGATGGTGCGGATTAATCAACTTCCGATGGGATTGGCTGACCTCGAAGAGATCGTGCCGCAGTCGCCGGATTTGATGCTGATTCCTAAAGTCGAGACCGCGGAGCAGGTTGCGGAAGTTGATGGGCGGATCACCGCGATTTGCCAGCACGAGAAGATCGAACGGTCGATCTGGCTGATGCCGATTCTGGAGTCGGCGCTAGGGATTGAGAATGCGTTTGCGATCGCGAAGGCGTCGCCACGGAATTGCGCGCTGACGGTTGGCCTCGAAGACTATACCGCCGATCTGGGAGTGGTGAAGACGAAGGATGGCGCAGAAACGTTGTATGCACGGCAGCGTCTGGTGAATGCCGCGAAGGCTGCGGGAATTACGGCGATTGATTCGGTCTTCGGGGATGTGGGCGACATGGACGGTCTGAAGGCCTGGGGCGAACGTTCGGGGGCGATGGGCTTTGAAGGCATGGGCTGCATTCATCCCCTGCAGGTGCGGGTGATTCACGCCGCATTTGCTCCGTCGCAACAGGAAATAGATAGGGCGCTGAAGATTGTGGCGGCGTTTGATAATGCGCAGCAGAAGGGGCTCGGCGTGGTCTCGCTGGGGTCGAAGATGATTGATCCGCCGGTGGTTCATCGAGCAGTGAAACTCGTGGACCGCGCGCGCAGTATGGGCCTGGTGCGGGAGGAGACGAAATGAGCGGCGATTCGAAAATGGTATTGGATGGCTCAGCTACGGCGCTTGCTGAAGATGAAACCGAGTTTGTTCGGAATGCCGCAGGGCGACTCGTACCTACCGTTGTGAATGGCGTGCCGCAGGTGCCATTCCTTGGAGTGGGGAAGTATCGGCCAGAAGGACGCAAGGCCGCGCCGCCGGTGCGGAGCGCTGCAGACTATCCAGAGGATGGCGATAAACGCGTTGCCGATATCGAGACTGCGCTGCACAAGTGCGGCATTCGCGACGGGATGACGATTTCGTCGCACCATCATTTGCGTGATGGAGATCGCGTGGCGCTCGAAGTCCTGCAAACAGCAGGACGCATGGGCGTGAAGAACCTGCGCTGGTTCCCGAGCGCGTCGTTCCCTGCGCAAGCGCCAGTGATCGAACTGATGAAGTCCGGTGTGGTTCATCACATCGAGGGCAGCATGAATGGCCCGCTCGGTGACTATTGCACCCAGGGCAACATGGCCGGATTGGGCGTACTTCGCTCGCATGGTGGTCGCTTCCAGGCGATCCAGGATGGCGAGGTGCACATTGATATCGCGGTGATTGCGGCGCCTTCGGCCGATATGTTCGGTAACGCCGATGGTTCCCACGGCAAGAGCGCCTGCGGATCACTGGGCTTTGCGCTGGCTGATTCGATGTATGCCGACCGCGTGATCGTGGTGACCGACAATCTCGTGCAGTTTCCGTGCGTGCCGTGGCAGATCCAGGGCAACAACGTGGATTACGTCGTCGAGGTGCCGAGCATTGGCGATCCGGCCAAGATCGTGAGCGGTACCACACAGATCACGCGCTCGCCTGATCGGCTGCGCATCAGCGAATTGGTTGCGCACTTCATGAAGGCGTCGGGGATTTTGCGCAACGGGCTCTCGTTTCAAGCGGGGGCAGGTGGTATCGCGCTGGCGTTCGTGCAGTATCTGAAGCCGATGATGAAAGAGGCGGGCATTAAAGCCAGCTTCGTGCGAGGCGGATCGACGAAGTATCTCGTCGAAATGCTGGAAGAAGGCCTGACGGAATACATCCTCGATGGCCAGACGTTCGATCTCGACGCGGTGCGCTCGATCGCTTCGAATCCGCGGCACGTAGCCACGTCGCCATTCACCTCGTACAACTATCACGGCAAGGGCAACTTCGCTTCGATGGTGGACGCGTGCATCCTGGGCGCAACCGAAGTGGACGTGAACTTCAATGCGAATGTCGTTACCCACTCGGATGGACGGCTGCTGCATGGCATCGGAGGCTGGCAGAATTGTCTCGCCTCGCGATGCACGATCCTCGCACTACCGGCGTTCCGCGACCGGATTCCGGTCGTGGTGGATGAGGTTACGACCCTGACCGGGCCTGGCGAGTTGATTGATGTCGTCGTGACCGAGCGAGGGATCTGCATCAATCCGCGGCGGACCGACCTGATTGAGTCGGTGAAAGACTCCGAGTTGCCAGTCCTCGACATACGAGAGCTAAAGAAAGAAGTCGAAACGATTTGTGGTGGCATACCTGAGAAAACGAAACCAAGCGATCAGCCTGTGGCCGTTGTGAAGTGGGTGGACGGCACCGTACTCGACACAGTTTGGAAGACTTATTAACTTTTTATGTTTCGGAGTAGCTCCACGCTGCTATGATTGCTATATAGCATAAACGGAGCTACTCGAAACCAAATGAATTCCGCCATCAGCACCGTCCCGCCGGTCCCAAAGGGCAATTTCCCGCACTACATGCTGAAAGAGACGTATGAGCAACCGGAGGCGATCCGGGAGACGCTGCGGCGTCATCTCTCGTCGGACGGCACGCGCATTGTGCTGGACTCGAGCAAACTGTCCGAAGCAGAGATCGCGAAGTTCACGCGCATCACGATCGCGGCGAGCGGCGCCAGTCGACACGCGGGACTCGCCGGCAAGCAGATGTTCGAGGATATCGCCGGCATCTCGGTGGAAGTGGAATATGCGAGCGAGTATGGCAACCGCAACAACCTGACTTCGCCTGACAACCTGGTGCTGTTGATTACGCAGTCGGGTGAAACGGCCGATGTAGTTTCTGCGCAACGCGAAGCGAAACTGAAGAGCTCCAAGACGCTGGCGCTGACCAACGTGCAGGATTCGACCGTTGCGCGTGACGCGGACGCGGTGTTTTACACCTATGCCGGCAGGGAAGTTGCGATCCCGGCAACCAAGAGTTTCACGACCGCACTCGCGGGACTGTACATCTTGGCGCTCTACTTCGCGCAGTGCCGCGGTGTGCTTACGTCGGAAAAGCTGAAGGCGAGTGTTGCGGAGTTAGAGAAGACGGCGAACCTGATGGGGCAGACGCTGCCCGACTTCGATTCACGATTGAAGCCGCTGGCGCGCCGTTACTTCATGGCGCACACCTTCTTCTTCCTCGGACGCGCGGTGCATTTCCCGGTTGCACTTGAAGGTGCGCTCAAACTCAAAGAGATTTCGTACATCCACGCCGAGGGATATCCCACCGGCGAACTGGCGCATGGACCGACGGCGCTGCTGGAACCGTCGTTTCCGGTGGTCGTGATGGCGACCCGGGATACTACAGATGAAGACTCTGTTAATCGTTACGAGAAGACGATCGGGAACCTTAAGACGATCCGGTCACGGTCGGAGTGCGTGATTGTGATCGCGACGGAAGGGGACGTCGAGGTCACGCAACTCTGTGATGAGGTTATATTTGTGCCCGCAGCGAACGAGCTGCTCTCGCCTATCCTGGAAATTGTTCCCCTTCAGCTGCTCGCGTATTACATAGCGGTTTGGAATCATTACGACGTTGATCGCCCACGAAACCTCGTGAAGTCCGTCCAACAGGAATAGGGCACTCCTGGTGGGGCCATCGAGCCCGCTGGGATCAGAACGACCCTAGTTTCTCCGCTTAACCCGCACCCATAGTGCGGGTTATTTTTTGCGTTGAATAATTGCTTGCATCATGCAAGTAATTATGATGGAATGCGAGTTATGACGAAAGACCCCGCTGTACAGACCTGGTGGGACGAGTTGGAGAGGTTGGCCCGGATTCTCGGACAAGTCGGGCCCGACGAAGTCTGTTGTGAAGGTTTGAGCCAGCGGCAGTGCGCAATCCTGCGCGTACTGGTTGCGAGAGAGGGCACTCGGATCTCGGACCTGGCGGCGGTGTCTGCGATCTCACCCAGTGCAATGACGCGAGTGCTGGAGAAACTGGAGGCGCGTGGGCTGGTGGAGCGCGTCCGAGGCGCACACGACGATGGACGCGCTGCCATGGTGCGTATCACTCCGGAAGGCCGGCGTACGCGGAAGCAACTTGACGGTTTGATGATCGACCGGACCAACCAGATCATCGCTTCCATTCCTGAGAAACAGCGGCCGCAAATCCTCAAGGCACTGACCATCCTGAACAATGCAATCGAGTCCGCGGGATGCTGCGCACTGAATGCACCCGTGGAGCGGCTCACGCAGATCGAGGAGAAGAAATGAAGAACGAGATAACGACGGCGGTGGAAGAACACTATGCGGCAGTAGCGCGGGGCGAGGCTTCGGCGTGCGGTGCGCCGGTGGAGAACGTGGCCAAGGCAATCGGCTACACCGAAGAAGAATTGGCGCTTGCCGGCGACGCGAACCTGGGATTGGGCTGCGGCAATCCGCTGGCTCTGACCGAACTCAAGCCGGGCATGACGGTGCTGGACCTCGGATCGGGCGCCGGGTTCGATGCATTCCTTGCTCTCAGTCGGGTGGGCACAACCGGACGAGTGATTGGCGTAGATATGACCGATGACATGCTCGCGTTGGCACGGCAGAACGCGGAGAAGCGTGGCTCGGACAACGTCGAGTTCCGCAAGGGGTTTATCGAAGCGTTGCCGGTGGAGTCAGGTACGGTGGACTACGTGATCAGCAACTGCGTGATCAATCTCTCGTCGGACAAGCCTGCGGTGTTTCGCGAGATCGCACGCGTACTGAAACCGGGCGGACACTTTGCGGTGAGCGACATCGTGCTGTTGAAGCCGCTGCCGGATGCACTGGCGAAGGATATCAGTGCGTATGTGGGCTGCATCAGCGGAGCGAGCCTGATCAACGACTATCTCAGCATGGCGTTGACCGCAGGCTTGGCGGATTTGTCGATCCCGCGGATCGCGACGGGCAAGTCGCTGATGGAAGTGTTGTCTCCGGCTGACGTTTGCTCGGGTGGGTCATCGTGTTGCGGATCCACCGTGCAAATCTCGGTTAAGAATCCAGACGAAATGGTGAGACAGGCCTCAGAGGCGCTGGCATCGATCAAGTTGCATGGTCGGAAATAACGATGGGTACGCAACGCAAGCTGGGGTTTCTCGACCGCTTCCTAACCGCGTGGATCTTCGGGGCCATGGCTACGGGCGTGCTGATCGGATGGCTGTTTCCGGGAGTGGTGCCGATGCTCAACCGCATGAGCGTGGGCACCACCTCGATTCCGATCGCAATCGGGCTGATCGTGATGATGTATCCACCGTTCACAAAGGTCCGATTTGAAGAACTGCACGAGGTGTTTCGCAATAAGAAGGTACTGGGCCTGTCACTGATTCAGAACTGGGTGATTGGTCCTGTGCTGATGTTCGTGCTGGCGATCATATTCTTGCGTGGGTACCCGGAATACATGGCAGGCCTGATCATGATCGGGCTCGCGCGGTGTATCGCGATGGTGATTGTGTGGAACGAACTTGCAGAAGGCGACACGCAATACGCGGCGGGTCTGGTGGCGTTCAATTCGCTATTCCAGGTGTTCTTTTACTCGGTGTACGCATGGATCTTCGTGACGGTGCTTCCGGCGAAATTGGGGCTGCAGGGCGCGGTCGTGGATGTTTCGATTGGGCAGATCGCGAAGAGCGTGTTCATTTACCTGGGGATTCCGTTTCTTTCCGGGTTCGTCACGCGTACGGTGTTGCTGCGGGCGCAGGGCATCGAGTGGTACCAATCGAAATTTGTGCCGCGTATCGCCCCACTGACGCTCATCGCGTTGCTGTTCACAATTGTGGTGATGTTCTCGCTGAAGGGCGAATACATCATCCGATTGCCCTTTGACGTGCTCAGGATTGCGGCACCGCTGTTGATTTACTTCGTTCTGATGTTTGTCGTCTCGTTCTACATGGGCAGAAAAGTGGGAGCCGATTATGCCCAGAGCACGACGCTCTCGTTTACAGCCGCGAGCAATAACTTCGAACTTGCCATCGCGGTAGCGGTGGCGATTTTTGGGATCAACTCGGGTGCGGCGTTTGCTGCGGTGATCGGGCCGCTCGTGGAGGTGCCGGTAATGATCGGGCTCGTGAACGTCGCATTCTATTTCCGTCGCAGGTACTTCGGAATCTCCGCTTCGCAGATTGCGACGGAACCGGTATGCCCAACCACCTTACGTTGAAAGGAAATTCCGTGAAGCCTAATGTTCTGTTCCTCTGCACGGGAAACTCGTGTCGCAGCCAGATGGCGGAGGGGTTGTTACGGCATCTGGCTGGGGATCGTTTCGATGCCTGCAGCGCCGGGACAAACCCGACTGCAGTGAATTCCCTGGCAATCGCTGCGATGCGAGAGAAAGGCATCGACATCTCGCAGCACCGATCGAAGAATGCCGCGGAATTCCTGGGCCAGCATTTTCGATACATCGTTACTGTATGTGACCAGGCCAACGAGCACTGTCCGATTTTTCCGGGTCCGTCGATTCGTTTGCATTGGTCGTTTCCGGATCCGGCGGCGGCAACGGGGACAGAGGAAGATCGCATGCCGGTGTTTCGCGTGGTGCGAGATGACATCGAAGCGAAAATCCGAGCGTTTATAGAAAACCTTCCAAAATAGTTTGGGCTGAGACTTGACAGGGGCATCCTACCGGTTCAATATGGCGTCTGACGACAGGTCGTTGGAGAACATATGGAGCCGTTAAGCGAAGCAGTGCTGTTCATCCTCTTGAGCCTGGCAGAACAGCCGCGTCACGGATACTCGATCCTCAAAGACGTGGAGGAGATGAGTGCCGGCCGCGTGCTCTTAAGCACAGGAACGCTTTACGGCGCGCTGCGGCGGCTGCTGGAAGATCGTTGGATCGAGAGGGTGAAGCAGCAGGACACCACGCGCGGGAAGGTCGCGTACCGTCTGACCGGATCCGGCCTGACGCGGGTGCAGCATGAGATGGAACGGATGAAACACATCACTCGCCTGGCGCGTGTCCGGGTGGCAGCGAAGGAGGCGTGAGATGGAGCGTCTCTACCGGTGGTGCCTGCGGCTCTATCCCAGTTCCTACAAACAGGTGTTCTTCGATGAGATGGTCGAGGTCTTCGTAGAAGCGCGAAGCGCTGCTGTTGCTCGTGGCCACTGGCGCTACATCCGGTTCCTGGTGAGGGAGTGCTGCGGTGCGCTCGGTGGCGCGTGTTTCGAACGCGGCCGCGAATTGTTCGGGCCCGAGTTCTCGGCAATGTTTCCTGTAGGGAGGTTGTTTATGAGGTCTGCAACGAAATTTCCGTTGTCCGCACTGGTGTTCATGGTCCTGAGTTTCGTCACCGTGGTCTATGCGATCGCACAGGCAGAGGCGCTAAGCGTGGCGTTGCCGCATGACAATCCCGCCGTAGCGTTGCACGCGGTAAAGCTCACGATGCCGGGCGGCATCCTGGTGATGTTCGTGATCGCATATCTCCTTGGTATCGCGGGCTGGCTGGCGGTCCATATCTTGCGGCGTTCCGGCGCGGAGAGGCTCTCGCGGACGGAGACGTGGTCACCGGCAAAGTAGGGCATTGACAATAATCGTGACAACGAGTATTGTTGTTGCTGATGGTTGGCAACATACAAGCAGAGATCAAGCAAAACAAGCCGCTCACACCGGAGCAGGAAGTCCTGTTGACAATCCAGCGCACGGCGGATGCTTTTGAGCGCCGAGTAGCGGAATTGTTCAAGCCCTATGGGCTTTCGGGAACGCAATATAACGTGTTGCGCATTCTCCGCGGAGCGGGGAAGGACGGGCTCCCGTGCGGCGCAATCGCGGAACGCATGGTGACACGTGATCCCGATATCACGCGTCTGCTCGATCGACTCGACAAAATGGGCTACATCGGCCGCGAGCGCGGACAGAAGGACCGGCGTGTGGTGTACACAACGATTACGGAAGCCGGCCTCAAACTCCTTAAGCAATTGGATAAGCCGGTGCAGGATCTGGGATTCGCGCTGGTCGAAAACTTGAACAAATCCCAGATGCAGGAGTTGGTCGAATTGCTCGACCTGGCCCGGAGTTCGGCAGGGTAAAATTTTTTGCAACAAAATTCGTGATAACGAACATCTGTACAACGAGAGTTGAAGGAGTCTGGGGATGTCGAAAGGGAATTCAGCAGTTGGGCTTGGGTTGATGCGGGTGATGGTCGGCGTGGTGTTTGTCGCGCATGGACTGCAGAAGTTGTTGGTGTACCACTATCCCGGGGTGGTTGGGTCATTCCAGAAGATGGGAATTCCGGCGCCGGGAGTATCGGCTGCACTCGCAATAGCAGCCGAACTCATCGGCGGTCTCATGCTGGTGACCGGGTTCTACACTCGGCTCGCAGCGATCCCCGTAGCCTTCACGATGTTCGTCGCGATCGGCCAGGTGCATTTGCACAATGGGTTTTTTGCGCAGGGCGGCGGGTTCGAGTATCCGCTCACCCTATTGGTCGCAAATGTCGCATTCATGATCAGCGGGGGCGGGGCGTTTGCACTGGACAACCTGCGTACGACGCGAACGCTGCAAGCGATGCCGCCGGTCCGCTCGAAAGCGGCGTGATCAGTCGCACGAGGCACGGAAGTGGGGTTCCCCAATTATGCTGAACGCATCCTCTTTCGATGTTTCCCCGGGGCGCGGGGCGCCTCGCATATCGCGATGCGATTATAGTCGGGCACGATAACTAAAACGTGCGCTATACCACTTTCGTCAGTATATAAGTATCGAAAGTGATTGACTAAGAGACGAGCCACAGCCTAGGCTGTGGCTCATACTTTTGCAGAAAATTATTGTCCGAAGACGCGACGGAAGATTTTATCGACGTTGCGCAGCGGCCGTTTCAGGTCGAAGGCGTGTTCCAGGGTCTCACCCTTGACCCGGCTGGTGATTTCAGGATCGTTGAAGATGAGCTCGCGGAAGTTGAGTTCGTCTTTCCATGCTTTCATGGCGTTCCGCTGCACGATGCGGTAGGCGTCTTCACGGAGCACACCGGCCTCGACGAGATCCAATAGAAGTTGGCCGCTGAACACGAGGCCGCCGGTGGACTCGAGGTTGCGGAGCATGCGTTTTGGGTACACGAACATGGTATCGATTAAGTTCGTGGTCTTAGCGAGCATGTAGTCGAGCAGGATGGTGGAGTCGGGCAGGATGACGCGCTCCACAGACGAGTGTGAGATATCGCGCTCGTGCCAGAGGGCGACGTTCTCGAAAGCGGCCTGGGTATTGGCGCGCACGACCCGGGCAAGTCCGCTGATCTGCTCGCAGGTAACGGGATTGCGTTTGTGAGGCATGGCGGAGGAGCCCTTCTGCTTTTCGCTGAAGAATTCTTCGGCCTCGCGGACTTCGGTTTTTTGCAGGTGCCGGATCTCGGTAGCGATCTTATCGAGCGTCGATGCGATGGTAGCGAGGGTGGCGACGTAGAAGGCGTGGCGGTCGCGCTGGATGACCTGGGTAGAGATTGGGTCAACGTTCAGACCTAGGCGTTCGCAGATAAGTTGTTCGTGTTCGGGATCGAGATGGGCGCCATTGCCGACCGCGCCGGAGAGCTTGCCGACGCGCATTTGTTCGGCGGCCAGTTCAAAACGGGCGATGTTGCGCTGGGTTTCCTCGTACCAGTTGGCAACTTTCAGCCCGAAGGTTGTGGGTTCGGCGTGGACGCCGTGAGTTCTGCCAATGGTGGGGGTGTCCTTGAATTCGAAGGCGCGGCGCTTGAGGGCGGCAGAGAGGGCGTCGAGATCTTTGCGGATGATTTCCGAAGCTTGTTTTACGAGAAGTGCCTGGGCGGTATCGACAACGTCGTTCGAGGTCAAGCCGTAATGCAACCAACGGGATTCGGGACCGACAAACTCAGCGACGTTGGTAGTAAAGGCGATGACGTCGTGTTTGACCTCGGCTTCGATCGCCAGAATGCGCTCGACGTTGAAGTTGCCCTTGTCGCGGATGGCTTTGGCGGCTTCAGCGGGGACGATTCCGGCTTCGGCGAGGATTTCACTGGCGGCGATTTCGACATTGAGCCAGGTTCGAAACTTGTTCTCGTCGTTCCAAATGCGGCCCATTTCGGGCCGGGTGTAGCGAGGTATCAAAACGTTCTCCTTGCTTGTTCTAAATGGGGACTGGGACCCTTCTATTGTAATAGTTTGGGGCTCGGCAGGGTGCATCCTATCTTGCAGCGAGAGAATGTGGGCAGTAGAGCAGCACAGACATCGTAATGCGATATACTTAAAGGGAGCGAACATGGGCGAAGAAAAGGACCTTCTCTCCGGTGATTACCGGGCGCTCGCGGAGTTTCGGTATCAGATTCGTAAGTTTCTCCGCTTCAGTGAAGAGGCAGCAAGGACCGCAGGCCTTGAACCGCAGCAGCACCAGTTGTTGCTCGCGGTAAAAGGACTTCCGGAGGGCGCGCGCGCAACGATTGGCGAAATTGCCGATCGGTTGCAGATCCAGCACCACAGCACAGTGGAGCTGGTGGATCGCCTGGAACAACATGGATACGTCAACCGAAAACGCAGCGACCGCGATAAGCGTGAGGTGCTGATCGTGTTGACGCCTAAGTCCGAACGGATATTGCGTGAACTTTCGGTGCACCACCAGGAGCTTCTGCTGGAGCATGGGACATCGTTGGTAACGTCACTGAAGAAGTCGATGAACGCGAAAGACCGGGGCAAGAAAGAGAAGTCCGCTCCCGCGAAGCTGAAAAGCCGAGCGGCAGCAGCGCAGGATTAGTTGCCGGCAAATTCGCCATGCGCTCGCCAACTCTGACTATTCAGGGCTGGAAGATCGGCGTTTGGAGGAGGGCCATTGACGCGACACCCTGCAACTCTGAATCCCGCGGGCCAACTCGCGGCGGAAAGCTCGGAGTTCCGCATTCATCTCGTTTCATTCCTGGCGGCCATCATCGGTACGGCCGCCGGGTTTGTTGCGTGGCTGCTTTACCACCTCATTGGTTTCTTCACCAATGTAGCGTTCTATCACACGATCAGCTTTACGTTTCATAGCCCGCGGAATCATCAGCTCGGGCTGTGGGTGATCCTCGTTCCAGTGGTCGGCGGGTTGATTGTTGGCGTGATGGCGAAGTATGGATCGTCCAAGATCCGCGGCCATGGCATTCCCGAAGCGATGGAAGCCGTGCTGGTAAACCGCAGCCGGATTGAGCCAAAGGTCGCGATCTTGAAGCCGCTGTCGGCAGCGATTGCGATTGGCACGGGTGGACCGTTCGGAGCCGAGGGCCCGATCATTCAGACCGGCGGAGCGATTGGATCGCTGATCGGCCAGGTGATACAGACAACCGCGTCAGAGCGAAAAGTTCTTCTCGGCTGCGGTGCTGCGGCCGGCATGGCGGCGACGTTCAGTACGCCGATTGCAGCAGTAATTCTCGCCATCGAACTCATCCTCTTCGAATTCAAAGCGCGGTCATTTATCCCGTTGGTTATTGCGAGCACGATCGCGACGAGTCTGCACTTTGTGCTGATGGGACGCGGACCCATGTTCGAGGTTGGCGCCATTGATTTTGGTATCCCGCGGGTGTTGCCATGGTATTTGCTGTTGGGTGCGATCTGCGGGTTCTCAGCTGTCGGTTTCTCGAAGCTTCTCTATTGGGTGGAAGATCAATTTGAAAAGCTGCCGATTGACTGGATGTGGTGGCCGGCAATCGGCTGCGTGGTCCTCGGCGTCGTTGGCTATTTTGTACCGCGCGTCCTCGGCGTGGGATACGACACCATCTCCGACATTCTCAATACTCACCTCGTGTTCAAAGTACTGCTGGCAGTAATGATCTTTAAAGCGCTCGTTCTCCTGGTGACGATCGGCTCCGGGACTTCGGGTGGATTGCTGGCTCCAATGTTCATGGCCAGTGCGGCGATGGGATCGGCAGTGGCGATGATCATCAACCACTTCATCCCGGGAGCGGGGATCTCGCCGGCGGCATTTGCGTTGGTGGCGATGGGCGCGGTCTTCGGTGCGGCGTCGCGTGCGACGTTCGCGTTCATTATCTTCGCGTTCGAGATCACGCGCGATTACAACTCGATCCTGCCGCTGATGCTGGTGGCGGTCATCGCGGACGGCATTGCGCTCGCATTTAGCGAAAACTCGATCATGACCGAGAAACTCGCGCGACGCGGATTGAAGATCCACTCTGAGTTCGAACCCGACATCCTGCGGCAGATGACGGTCTCGCAGGCGATGGTTACCGAACCGCCGAGGGTGCCGGAAACGATGCTGGTACGCGAAATGGCCGAGCGGTTGGCGCAGCACGATCCGATACTCTCCCGCCATCAAGGCGTACTGATCGTGGATGATGCCGGAAAGCTCAAGGGGTTGATCACGCGCGGTGACCTGCTGCGCGCGATGGAATCTGAGGATGCAGGAACCCAGACCGTTCTGCAAGCTGGTACGACAAGCCTGCTGACTGCCTATGAGGATGAACTCCTTTTCCACGCGGCCTCACGCATGTTACGGGCAGGGGTTGGGCGATTGCCGGTCGTGGACCGCAAGGATCCGACGAAGATTCTCGGCTATCTCGGGCGCGCAGGAGTGCTCTCGGCACGCCTTCGGCAGATCGAAGAAGAACAGGTACGTGAGGGCGGATGGGCATCCGCGAAGCGCAATCCCAAAGCGGCAGGGGAGATCACTCCGGTTAAGTAGGCCGCGCTATTCCGAGAGAACCCGCCATTTATACTTGGCGGGTTCTTTCTTGCTCGTTTCACAATTCGTATCGAGGTTGTCATGAAGGTCGCCCGAATACTCCTCTGCGTCTTCTTTGTATCCTGCTGCTCATTCCTCTTCGCGCAGTCCCACAAAACCACACCCGAGGCGCCTGTGACCGGAACTCCGAGCGAACGGCTGGCCAAGCTCTCCGAACAGTTCCTTCATGAATCACTTCAACTTTCACCGGTATCAGCTTCTGGGGCGGGATACCACACGTATGTCGATCCGACGAGCGGACGCACGGTTCGCCTTGATGCCGAGCTCGATGAGATGGGTACCGAAGACCTCGCGGAACAGTTGAAGTTCTATCGCCACTGGCGCGAGCGGTTGCGGAGCCAGGCGCCGTACAAAAGCCTCGACGCTCAGGGCCATGCCGACTGGATTCTTCTGGACGACGGAATCTCGAACAACTTGCTCGAATTGGAGAAAGTCCAGAACTACAAGCACAATCCGACCGGCTGGGTGGAGTTGATCGGCAACGGGTTGTTCCTCAACATGTCGCAGGAATATGCGCCAAAAGATCAGCGCATGGCAGATGCAGTGTCGCGCATCGCGCAGATTGCGCGCTTCATTGGGCAAGCTAAGCAACAACTCATGGACTCAGATCCGATCTACATCAAAGTTGCGGTGGAAGAAAACAGCGGCAATCTCGGGATGATTGATGACATCGGCAAAGAGCTCCCGGCGAGTGGAGCGGTGCGTCAGAAGTACGATCGCTTCGCACCGGCGGCAAAGAAGGCGCTGACGGATTTCTCGCAGTGGATGCAGACCGACTTGGCGAACCGTCCGACGAACGGCCGCAACTGGCGGTTGGGGAAGGAGTGGTATGCCGAGCGTTTCCGCCTGGTGATGGAGACGAACGTTACTCCGGACGTGCTACTCACCGATGCCGAAACGGATATGACGAGCGTCCGGGCGGAGATGCTGGAAATTGCGGTACCGATGCACAAGGACATGTATCCAGACCACACCGATCACGCCGACCTGAGCGGAGTGGATCGCGAAAACAAAATTATTGGCGAGGTCCTGGACCGCCTGGGGCAGGAACATCCGCAGCGCGATCAGTTGATGGACTACATTCAGGGCGATCTCCAGAACATTATTGATTTCATTCGCGAACACAAGATCGTCGCACTGAGTGCGCGAAACAATCTGAAGGTGGTTGCAACTCCGGACTTCATGCGCGGCGTTTATTCGGTGGCAGGTTTCCACGCGCCGCCGCCGCTTGATCCCAATACCCAGGCGCAGTACTGGGTCACCCCGATCGATCCTAAGACGGCGGATGAAAAGGCCGAGTCGAAGCTGCGCGAGTACAACAACTACACGCTGCACTGGCTGACCATTCACGAAGCGCTTCCGGGACATTACATCCAATTCGAGCACGCGAATAACGTGGAGCCTCCGATGCGCAGGTTATTGCGCGCGTATTACGGCAACGGCCCGTACGTGGAAGGCTGGGCCGAGTACATTGCGGGCATCATGCTCGACGCTGGGTTTGCTGACAACGATCCGCGTTTCCGGCTGATCATGAAGAAGATTCGTCTGCGCGTGTTGGCTAACACAATCCTGGACATCCGCATGCACACAATGGATATGAGCGACGACGAAGCCATGTCGCTCATGACCAAGCAGGCCTTTCAGACTGACGCAGAAGCTCAAGGAAAACTTCAACGTGCAAAGCTAACTGCAACGCAGCTTCCGACCTACTACGTAGGCATCCGCGGCTGGAACGATCTGCGGGCGAAGTACAAGAAGGCGAAGGGAACGGCATTTACGAATCTGGAATTTCACAACCGGGCGTTGGATCTCGGTCCAGTGCCTCTGCCGCTGGCAGGTGAGATTCTTCTGGGGATTCCGGCCAACTTGAGTGTGGGGCAGAGCACCAGCGCTGCCCCGGCACACAAAAGGGCGACGCGCAAAAAGTAGCAGTTCGTCCCAGCTTTGTCCTGCATCGGTGGAAAAGCTTGGAACGTTTTCTCGCGGAAGTCGTCTATGTAAGCAACTAGACCCAAATCCACAACGGGGCGCCTCCCAAACGCACTCAAGCGTGGCGCCCCACTTCTTTTGCTTCCGACCGGCGTAAAATAAGATTTAGCTAGTTACTCGGAAGTAAACATGTCCAAACTTCATGAGGCACGCTGGTGGGAGACGATGGCCGATGGCCGTCTGCACTGTTATCTGTGCCCGCGGCATTGCCATGTCGGAGAAGGGCAGACCGGTTTCTGTTTCATTCGGAAGAATATTGATGGCCATCTATATCAGCTCGGCTATGGCCGGCCGGCGGCGGTGAATATTGATCCCGTCGAAAAGAAGCCGCTGAACCACTTCTTCCCGGGAACGCGAATACTGTCGATGGGCACCGCAGGCTGCAACATGGGGTGCTTCTTTTGCCAGAACTGGGACATCTCCAAGGCGAAGTCGGACCAGGTTCATGCGGCGGATCTTTCGCCCGAGGACGTGGTAGAGCTTGCGATTGAGCGTCGGGTCCCGCACTTGGCCTTCACTTACAACGAACCGACTATCTGGGGCGAATATGTAATCGATATCGCGCGCGCGGCGCACGCCGCTGGATTGAATAACGTGATGGTCTCGAATGGCTATATCACGCGTGAAGCGTTTTTCGATGTGTATCGGCACATCGACGCCGCGAATATTGACCTGAAAGCCTTCACTGAGAAGTTCTACTCGAAGGTGACGCTCACGCATCTTCAGCCAGTGCTCGAGACTTTGAAGTGGTTGCGGCACGAGACGGGTGTCTGGTTCGAGATCACCAATCTCATCATCCCGACGCTGAATGACGAGCAAGAGGAGTTCCGGCAGCTCGTCGATTGGATTCTCGAAAACCTCGGTGACGATGTTCCTCTGCACTTCACAGCTTTCCACCCGGATTTCAAATTGATGGATAAGCCCGCCACGCCGCCGGAGACGCTGCATCGAGCTCGCAAACTCGCGATGGAAATGGGATTGAAGTTCGTGTACGAGGGAAACATTTTCAGCGATGGCGGCGACACGATTTGTCCGGGCTGCAGGAAGCGGATTATCAAACGCTCGTGGCACTCGATCATCGCCAACGATCTTGTCGAAGGGAAGTGCCGCCACTGCGGAACGAGCATTACAGGGGTGTTCGCTGTAAAGCACATAAACGAGCGCCGTTTGCGCACGGAAGAACTCGCGAATCCTCACCTGACACTTTAGGTTTTTGTGAGTAACGGAGAAGGACGGCCGAGGTGGCCGTCCTTTTTCTGCGTGCGTGAGGAGGAGGGAGCTTAGGCTGCGCGGCGGTCGTGAATGTTTTCCTGAACCTTGCGGCGCATGTTGTCGTCGAAATTCGTAATGCCGTGGGCCTCACGACCGTGTTCCTTCACGTGGTCCATGATTTCGTTGTCACTGCGTCCGCTGGTCTGCCAGTTGCATTCTTTGAAGCCGGCATCAGCACAGCGGAAAGTGCGTTCTCGATTCTGCTCGTTCGGATTTGTCATACGCAGTTGCCTCGTTAGCTTGCCTTCTTGTCGGCCTGCTTGCGCAAGTCGTCGTGGCGGATGTCTTTCGGTTGGCCGGCTTCGGGATGCTGACGATTTCCCTTTGCCGGAGGATTGTTGGCCGCGACGTTGGTCATGGCAATGTTTTCTTCACCCTTACCAGAGCCCCAACCTTCGGTCCCGGTGGTCGGTGCCGATGGATTCACCCGATCACCCAAACCGCTGGGAACGCCGCCGGGATTGATGACATCGGCACCGCCGCCAGTCGTGTCAACTTCGCGCTGGCCGTCTGTTTGATCGGCGTCGCGTTTGGGGCCGCTTGCCGTGTTGGGAAAGATGCTGTTACCCGCGTCGTTTTCCATACATCCATGCTCGCGCAAATCCAAAGCTGGATGGGGCAAATTCGAAAGCTGCGGCTGGAATTCGCGGGCTGCTGCGCAGAGCTTTGGAACCTGATGGAAGGGCCCCTGCTAGTTCTCCCAGTTACCGATTGGCTATCCACCCAATAATTTGAGCTCAGATGGCAAATACCGACGAAAAGAAAGTAATTCTTGCCGTTGACGATGAACCACAGAACCTCGAAATCGCATACTCGATCCTCAAGGATACGTATAAGGTTCGCATTGCTACCAATGGCGAAAAGGCGATTGAACTTGCTGTGGCCACTCCTCACCCGGACCTGATCTTGCTCGACGTGATGATGCCGGGAATCAACGGGTACGAAGTTTGCGCGCGTCTCAAAGAGAACGCTGCGACGAAGGATATCCCCGTCATCTTTCTTACCGGACAGACAGAGGTCGCAGAGGAGACCAAAGGTTTCGCGGTCGGTGCAGCGGACTATATCCACAAGCCGTTCTCGCCACTGGTGGTGCAGGCGCGTGTGAACATGCACATGAGCTTGCGGACTGCACAGAAACAAATTGCGGAGCAGCTCAAACGTATTCACGAAGAGATGGAATGTGCGCGAAATATTCAGCTCTCGATTATTCCGCGCGAAGTTCCTAAGTTAGCAGGTCTCGATATCGCGGCACGCTACATTCCGATGACGGCGGTTGCCGGCGACTTTTACGACTTCATTGTGCCGGATGATAAACATGTCGGCGTGCTTGTAGCCGACGTTTCGGGACACGGCATGCCAGCCGCATTGATCTCCTCCATGCTCAAGATCGCGTTCCATGCCCAAGAACAGAACGTGGCGGACCCGTCGAAAGTACTCGATGGACTCAACCAGACCCTCTGCGGAAAGTTTTCGGACCACTTTGTGACCGCCGCGTACGTGTATCTCGATTTGGAGAAAAAGGTCCTGAGGTACGCGGGTGCTGGGCATCCGCCGATTCTGATTGGGAGCGACAGGAATGGCGAAGTGCGGAGGGTCGAGGAGAATGGGTTGATTCTCAGCTTTATGCCGGTAGCGCAGTATGCATCGGTTGAACTTCCTCTCAATATTGGCGATCGCGTTGTGCTTTACACGGATGGCATCGTCGAGACTGCGAATGTCGAAGGTGAGTTCCTGGGGATTGAAGGAGTGGAGAAGTTTCTCAGCGAGCACGGGCAGACGTCATCAGACGAACTTGCCGGCGATCTGCTGACGAGGTTACTAAAGTGGTCGGGACGCCCTGAGAACGAAGACGCCGACGACGATATCACCCTCGTGGTAGCGCAAATCGAAGCGTGATCGCACGCCCGTGCGACACGCGCAAAATGCAGCGACCCTACCTCTGCAAAATGCAGCACCTCAGCGAAATGCATGAGCCCGAACTGGGAACACTCCGTTGCTAAAACACGCATCTGCCTTGTTATCAATGAATTCAGGAAATCATGAACATGGCAATGTGACTGCATAGAAGAAGGGTGAGCGGTCCAGGGCCTGCATGGAGTTCGGTTCGAACCGCCCAACTGGAGTGAACTTAGCCAGGGAGGGCGTCATGTCAATCCTATTCGTACTTCTTACTTTCCTACTGATTATTACCGTTACGTACTTCCGTCGTCCTACCGAAGAAATGCAGATGCAACCGGAAGCGCCGCGTCCGCGGACGGCTCCGGTCATGGCAAAGCTTGCCGGCTTCGAAATTCCTACCGGCTATTCCTTCCATCCCGGCCACACTTGGGTGGCCGATGAAGGCCACCAGAACGCTCGAGTGGGCATGGATTCGTTTGCCGCGCAGTTGTTCGGCAAGATTGACCGCATCGAGACTGTCGAATTGAACCGCTGGGTGCGCCAGGGCCAGAAGTTGTGGACGGTCACGCACAACGGGACTTCCGTTGACATGCTCTCGCCGATCGAGGGCGTCGTGGTTTCGCTAAACCACCAGGTCATCAAGAACCCTTCATCCGTGGGTAGCGATCCTTATAAAGACGGCTGGGTGTGCGTCGTGAAATCGCCCGACATGCACACGAACATGAAGAACCTCATCCAAGGGCCACTCGTTGCGCCGTGGATGCAGAACACCCTGAACCGGCTCGGCGCGCTCGCAAGCCAGTACACCCCGGCAATGGCCCAAGACGGCGGCATGCCCGTGAGCGGACTGCTGTCGCAAATGGATCCCGCAACCCAGGAACGGATTGTTCGCGAATTCTTTCTTACATAGAACACCGTTATTCCGGGCCGAAGAGAGGAGAAGAAAATGGAGAAGCAATTTGCACTTTTGATCGATGTGAAGTCTTGCATCGGGTGCCAGGCGTGCGAGCAGGCTTGCCAGACTGTGCACAACTTTCCGGTACAACACGAGGCCGATCTGTCGTACACCGCGTTGACAGTGGTGCAGGAGAAGGGTGGACGCAACGTCCGCAAACTGTGTATGCACTGCCAGGATCCGACGTGCGCCAGCGCTTGTCCGGTCGGCGCCTTGCAGAAGAATTCATTTGGTCCGGTTACCTATGACGCGGACAAATGCATTGGCTGCCGGTACTGCATGGTGGCGTGTCCATATTCCGTACCGCGGTATGAATGGACGAAGCTCGCGCCTTTCGTGAAAAAGTGCGATATGTGCGCCGAACGCGTAAAGCAAGGCAAACAGACCGCCTGCGCGGAAGCTTGTCCCGCGAGCGCGACGGTGTTTGGCACTCGGACAGAAATGCTCGCCGAAGCCTGGAAGCGCCTGCGGGACGACCCAAGCTACGTACAGCGAATCTACGGAACGGAAGAGTTGGGAGGCACGTCGGTGTTTTATATCTCCGATGTCGAGTTCGAGAAGCTAGGCTTCAAACCGACTTCGCAGGACCGCGTCCCACTCCGCACGCTTACCGCAACCGCGATGGGCGACGCGCCGATGGTGGTAACAGTTGGTGGTTCGATCCTTGCTGGCCTGTACTGGGTGACGCAGCGTCGCAAAGAAGTGGCGCTTTCTGAAGCACTCGAACGCGATCAGAAGAACGATAAGGGAGGTCGCTAGCCATGATGACCGAAAAGCTTCCAAGGATTTCCATTTGGCGCGTTCTCACGCTGTTAATCTTCATCGCCGGAGCATATGCCACGTATCTGCGGTTTGCCGCAGGACTGCACGGAAGTTCGAACCTCTCTGATGGAATGCCCTGGGGAATGTGGGTAGGCTTCGGGACCCTTTGCGGCGTCGGCCTCTCTGCGGGAGCTTTCGCGCTCTCAGGTGCGGTGTACGTGCTCGGCATGGAGCGCTATCGGCCCATCGTTCGCACGGCTGTGTTGCTTGGGTTCCTCGGTTATTGCAGTGTGTGTGTGGGCTACTTCTACGAACTCGGACTTCCGTGGCGGTGCTGGCACATCCTCATCTATTGGAACCACAATTCAATGTTGTTTGACGTTGCGCTGTGCGTGGCGACTTATACGACGGTGCTCACTCTGGAATTCTGTCCCGCACTGATCGAGAAGATCCCCTGGCGGAAGACGCGCGAACTGGTGCTGCATTGGCATCACCGGGTAACGGTCGGGGTGGTGATGGCTGGCGTGTTGCTTTCCTCGATGCACCAGTCCTTCCTCGGTGGACTCTTCCTCATCGCTCCGGGCAAGTTGTATCCGCTCTGGTACACGCACAACATCCACGCTCTGTTCTTTCTGTCGGCAATTGCCGGCGGCCTGGCGATGACCGTAATCGCGCTGCATCTCAGCATGCGATCGCTCGATGCACGCATTGACTATTCCATCCTGCGCGAACTGGGCCGAGTTATTTCGCTGCTGCTCCTTGTTTACGTGATCTTCCGCGGACTGGACCTGATTCACACCGGCGGCGCACGTTACTTGTTCCTCCCGGTGCGTGAGACCGCGTTCTTCTGGTTGGAAGTTTCGTTGTTGGCGATCATTCCGTTGATCCTGCTGCAATTCAACAAAATCGTGAATACGCCGATGTATCTGTATTGGACGTGCTGCATGGTTGTAGCGGGTTTTGTCGTGAACCGGTTGAACGTTTGCATTACCGCGTTCGAACGCTCGATGAACACCCTTTACACCCCGAAGTGGTCGGAGCTTGCGACCACGTTACTGATGATTGCGGGATGCGTAGTGGCGTTCCGTTACGCGGTGCTCTATCTCGATATCATGCCGCGGATCAAGCGGGTGATGAAGCCGGAGCGTTGGCTGTCTGACAACGGCGCCGTCGCGAGAGCGTAGCTCAAGGTTTCGCCCGGAGGTGATGAGAGAGGGCCTGCATGGGCCGAACCTGGTTGCATTGATCCAGCCCCTCCTCAGATTCCCCGGGCGAATTAGCGTGAGAACAAAATGAGTACAGCAGAAACGTTCTTGATGTCCGAATCGGCTTCGTTTGAAGAATCGCTCGAGTGGGAACGCGCTGCGCAAGTCCTCGACGTGTCACCGGAACTCTTACGATCGTTGCGAACTCCGCAGATGGAGCTTGTGATGCGACGTCCGATGGTGACGTCGGCTGGTACGGAGATTGTTCCTATCTATGGCTGTAGCTACGGACCTGCTTCCAACTCCACGATTTTGTCGGTCAACTTGGGCACCGCGGGTTCACAGCGTTCTGCGGATGCGCAAGCACGGGATTTGCAAATGCGGGCGGCACTGGCGGGCCTCCAAGAAAGTGCCTCGGCGATAGCGGTGCGTATCCCTCCCGAAACGTATTCCGAGCGCGAGCTCTGGATGCTGGCGCGGGAGTGCAGCTCCGACCTTGGACGATACTTTCCGCGCGCTCGGCTCGTGGCGGCGGACCCGCCCTCAGCAGCGTTCGCCGCTTGGATGGTGCACGGGGAATTGAGCCCCGATCTCGAGTTTCCGCGGGTTCCTGCAACGGAATACTACGTGGCGAACAACAATCATGTCGCTCTCAGTGCTGTCACGTTGTGCGCGAGTGCTCTGAACGCATGCGGCAAAGCTTTGCGCGGCTCCAGAGTTGTAATCGTCGGTACGCAACCCCTGTCGCGGTGCGTAGTCGAAGCGTTCCTGCAGGAAGGCGCGGCGATCGTCGGTATCGCCGATGAATCCGGTGGATTACTCTTGCAAGCAAAAGACGAACTCGGTGATCTGTGGACCCACATCGAACGCAGCGGGCTGCTCGCCGAGTACCCCGGCGGGGAACACGTCGCTTACGCGGATGTTCTCTCGACCCCTGCCGATTTGTTAATTCTGGCTTCCGGCCGGACAGAAATTACGGAGGGGAATGCGGCGACGGTGCGCGCAACCGTCCTTGCGGAGTTGGTCGCACCGGGTCTGTCATCCGGCGCGGTGGATAGCCTCTCAGCCCACGGTGTTACGGTTCTCCCCGCGACTCTCCTTCATTCGCCGTGCCTACTGCCGCGCCTGTCCTGGAGCGCCCGATCGGCGTCCGACGATTGTGCCGACGTCCAAAACTACCTCGGTAGGTTGTGGAACGAGTTGGAAAATTTCAGTCGGCGTTTCAAAACACCACTGCATCGCTCCATGGTGCTCTTGGCATTACAACGACTTGCGGGTTGGTCCGCTTTGGCTAGACCCTAAATGGGCTTGCGATGTGATGGGGATCACTGCATCGTGGGCAGAAAAGAATAGGCTTTACTGTGCCGAAGCCCATCCGATGAAGGGGGTGGCCTATGCTGATCACCGAGCGCCCTGCACTGATCGCGATCCAGAACGTGCTGTTCGCGACCGACTTCTCCTCGACCTCCGAACGCGCTCTGCCGTTCGCGTTGGAGTTCGCAACCCGCTATAACGCGACGCTTTTTGTGGCGCACGCCGTGCCGCCAATGCCTGCCGTCGTACCTATAGAACCTGTACCGGATCAAACTGACGTTCTCCGCAAGGGCGCAGGCCAGGAAATGCAGAGATTCGTCGCGAAACAATCTTTGAAGGAAATCCCACACCAAGCGATTGTGATGGATGGCGAAGTCTGGGATGTAATCCGCCAGGTTGTCGCTGACAAACGCATCGACCTCGTAGTCCTTGGAACCCGTGGCCGCGGCGTCTTACACAAGCTGCTCGTCGGTTCAATCGCTGAGGAAATCTACCGCACTGTGAAGTGCCCAGTGCTCACCATCGGGCCGGAGGTCATTCCGCCATCGCTCCCACGGCAGAAGATGTGGCGGATTGTTTTCGCCACCGACTTTTCGACTGGATCGCTGCACGCCTTACCCTACGCGCTGATGTTTACGCAGGAACACCATTCGCAGACAACGTTCCTGCACGTGATAGCTCACTCGGCCAGCCTTCCGGCAGACTCTGCCGACCAGCTCGTTCATGAATCTGTAGCGCGCATGAAGGAGCTAATCCCCGAAGGCATGGAAGGAAGTCATCCGGACTTTAAAGTCGAATTCGGATCACCAGGACCAGACATCGTTCGGATTGCGACCGATCTCGAAGCCGACCTGCTGGTAATGGGTGTACATGCCGGACATCACGCCACCTCGCATTTGCCATGGAGTGTCGCGAGCTACGTTCTTTCGCATGCACGCTGTCCGGTGCTGACCGTCCGCGGCGGGGCATAATCTTCGAGCAACAAAGACGGTGGACCGCGGTCCGCCGTCTTTGTTGCTCACGCTACTTTTTCTTTGCAGGGGTCTTTGCCGGAGCCGCGGATGCGGGCGGGAGCACCGCATCCTTCGGTAGCGGCTTGCGCGGCATCATGTCGTCGCGCATTGCTGCGTTATAGATGAACGATGCGAGTACTACCGAAGCTTGCATCAGATCGTCACGTTGCAGGCGTTCGTACACATCCATATTCGAGTGGTGAGTGCGAGTCTCATACTCAATCGGGTCCTGGATGAACTGGAAACCCGGAATACCTACCGCATCGAACGAGAGGTGGTCCGTGCCGCCCGTGTTGCGATACGTGATCGTATCGGCGCCGAGATCATGGAATGGCTTTAGCCACTCGGTGAAGATCGGTGCAACGGCGGCGTTCTCCTGCAGGTAAATGCCGCGGACCTTACCGCTTCCATTGTCGATGTTGAAGTATGCCGAAACCTGCTTCTGCTCCGGCTTGAGGGTGAGTGGAGTTCCCGGCTTGCGCAGGAACGACGGCAGGTCTTTTTCCTTCGGATCAGTGCTCTCCGGTCGCGACCCAAAGTGTTGCTCGACATACGCGCGCGAGCCGAGCAATCCCTCTTCCTCGCCTGTCCATAGTGCGATACGGATAGTCCGCCGCGGCTTCACGCCAAGTGCCTGCAAAATGCGCACTGCTTCCATCGTCACCGCGCATCCGGCAGCATTGTCCGTGGCACCGGTGCCGGCATGCCAGGAATCGAGGTGCGCTCCGACCATTACCAGCTCATCTTTCTTGTCAGAGCCGGGGATTTCGGCGACGGTGTCGTAAGCCGTCGGGTCGTCTGTGTAGAACTTGTTCTGAACATTTACTTCAAGTTCGACATTTCCTCCGCGCTCCAGCAGTCGCGCGATGCGGCCGAAATGTTCCACCGCCATCGAGAGCGACGGCGCGACCTCCGGCTCACCTTCTTTATACGAACCGGCGCTCTGTACGAAAACGGTACCGCCATCGCCGCGGCTGGCGTCAATCACAGCGACAACATTCTCCTTGACGAAGAACTCGTCCGCCGCTTTCCGTAGCGCTAGACGATTCTTAAATTCCTCAGGACTGAATCGCGGCTTCTCGCTTGGGATCTCGTAATGGCCGATGTCGGCGAGTTTCTTCTCGTCATAACGGCTCATGGCGGCTTCCGCTTGCGGCTTCACTTCCGGCATATCGCCATAGAGAACGATTTTGCCGGAGAGCTTGCCGCGATACTTTTCGAAGTCGGCAGGTGACTTCGCGACTACGCGCACGGCCGGCGCCTTAATCGCGCCACTCGTTCCCGGCGTCCAGGCCTTCGGGTAGGCAATAAGTTCCATGAAGTCGGGCGAGACCATTCGGACCGACGTGAATTCGTTCTGCCACCCGCGCCCGAACTTGTAGCCCTCAAGGTGAGCGTTTTGCAACCCCCACTTGGTGAATTGATCCCGGGTCCATTCGTTCGCTTTCTTGACATTCGGCGACCCACTTAGCCGTTCGCCGATACCGTCGACGATTGCGCTGGCGGTTTGCATGACTTGCGAGTTCCGGAATCCTTCCTGCCGAATCTGCGTGACCATGCCCAGGTCCACGGTCTCGCCGCGCTGTTGAGCGTATGCAGAGCAGGAAAACAATGCGAGAAACACAAATAGGGAGATGCGATAGGGGACACGAGGTACGTGTGAATGCAAGGCTGCCCTCCAGTGAGTTAAAGAAAACCCTGAATGATACCTGATACGCGGCAAATTCCCATGTCACGTCTCGTAAACGAACGGTCCGGATGCCGGAACCTATATAGGAACCGAAACGAAATTCGCAACAAAATTGGGAACTCCTCGGGAAGACTTCACTCGGTCGTCCGGCGTCGAATTGTTGAGAACACGAGGAAACTTCGAAATCGACGATTGGCAACTGTCGTGCTTCTTGAATTGCGTACGAGGAGGCGGAGAATTCAGATGAACGACAGAACCGAAATTTATAAGGGTGAAGAACTGCTGAATTGCGTGAAACGATCCCTCCCGGGATGCACGTTTGAAGAGAAACTCCCGGACTATGTTCCGCCGGTCATACTGCACACGGGAGCATTGAAGTGGTTGTCGGTCGCTGTGGAACTGTTGGCAGAAATCGGCTCCAGCGCCGAGTGTCATCGGCTTCATGTGCATTACGCAGACGATCGCGATCGAAGTGACTGTCGCCTGGTGATCAGCATGGAAACGTCCGTATCCGCCAATCGTCGACCGCTCGCGGTAGACCACACTTGGGCCGACAGGATGGGTCAGGCAGAGCACGAACTCATCGCGCACTCCGTTGCCCTGAAGTACTTCTTTGAGCAAGATGCGCTTTATTGCAATTTTGAATTTCCAGTGTTTGGCCGAAACGCGACGAAGCTCCGGCACCGGAACAGCATTCTGTTGGTCGAGGACGACAACTTCGTACGCAATTCCACCCGTGAAATCCTCGAAGGGGAAGGCTATCGCGTCCTGACTGCCGAGCGTGCTGAATCAGGATTGGATCAATTCAGCCGGGCCTCGAAGGAAGTAGGTTTGGTGATCACCGACTTGACCATGCCTGGCCCGGACGGCTTTACCTTGGCAAAGGCAATTCGGCTCCAAGACAAGCGCGTGCCGATTCTCTTCATTTCAGGATTTGGCGCCGTTGTTCCTGAGGATCCCGCCATGCAAACGTACTTCCTGGCAAAGCCGTACAGCGCTCGCTTATTGATGGCGGCAATCGGCCGTTGTTTCCGCGGATATCACGAATTGAACCTGCTGCATGCGTTTGAGCAGGAGCCACATGTGCCTACTGTGTGGCTCTGAACTGTGTGTGCCAATCTCGAACCGAAGTGAGACGTTCGTTTTCCTCCGCGAGACTGCTACTTTCGGCACGGAGCGCAAGTTCGCTTTCGGAGAGCCGCTTCCGCAAGCGCTCTAGGCTTGCTCGATACGATTCGCGGATGGGACGCAGATCCGAACTGGCTGAACTTGCGGTATAAGCCCGAATGCTGCGGGCTTGCTCGATCCGGTAGGAGAGTTCGCGCAGCTTTTGGGCGGTCAGGTTTCTTGGCGAGCCTTGCGTTTCCTGTAGGAAGACCTCGATGGCTTCGATTGCTGCGTGCACGGCCTCTTCAACGCTCATCACCTTAAGCGCTCCAATGGGCTGCTACGGTCGTCTCAACGTCAACCAGTGGACCGGGAATGATCGGCGCCGTATCACTCGACCCGACTTCCGTTGCAAGTTGGTCGCGTCTTACCTGTTGCCATGCTTCTCGGATGGATGCGACCAGCGTGATCTGCTGCTCGAAAATCTCCGACGACGCTTTGATCTGGCCCTCCAGCAATTTGGCGCGTATGAAGTTGTAGAAACGGTCGAGGTTCTCGGCGACCACGCCACCACGCTCGAAGTCCAAGGTACCTTGTAACTCCTGGAGCACGAGCAAACAGTGCCGAACTGCATTAGAGCGCTTTTCGACGTCGCCTGCCGACACGGAGACGACAGCTTCGTGCAGGTCCTTGAGCAACATGTCATACAGCACCACAACCAGTCCTAGTGGATCGGTCGCTAGCGCTTCGTTTTCTCGATAGGCAAGATCTGGGTTGTCGGTCATCTCATTTACTCGTTGAAGAGATGCTGGTGGAATCCAGCATCTGCGAAATCTGGTTTTGCAAAGAGGGGAGCTCCTGCAGGGCAGCGTTGATCTGCGAGTACTGCAAAAGCAGCGTCTGCTGCTGCGAAGCGAGCCGAGTTTCGAAATCTGAGATTTCGTTAGTCAGGTCCTGGTTCGTCTGTCGCAGGGTCTGCAAATCGAGCGAAATCGGGCCAACGGTCGGGCTTTCGAGCATCTGCGCCGCACTGCTCAGCGTTGTTCCGAAGCTGTTTTCTCCCTGGAAGAATGAAGTCAAGTTAGAAAAATGGTTCGCAAGGGCATCGTTCAATGTCGTGCTGTCGACCGAGAGCGTTCCATCGTCTTCCATGTCAATCCCGATCGAACGCAACGTGCCGTAGTCGCCGTTGCCGTCCATAGAGAACGGGGCCAAGTGGAGCAGGGAATCTTGCAGCAGGCGCAGGGAACTGTCGCCGGAAAGTGCTCCCGCTCTGTTCGTTGTGGAGTTGTAGGAAAACTGCGTATTGACTGACTTCACAAGTGCGTTGTACGAATCGACCCAATCACCAATGGCTTGCGCCACCTGGGTTGCGTCCTGCGAGACCGAGAGCGTGACCTGCTTGTCCGGATTCGCGGTGGCGAGATTAAGCGTCACCCCGGAAATCGCACCATCCACTGTATTGCTGGCTGACTCGTACGGGACCCCATCTACGTCAACGATTGCATTCTGTCCCTTCGTCACATTGAAGCTAAGTTGCGATGTTCCACCACTAATGCTCAACGCTCCCGCAGAGCCCGACGTGTTGCTTACGATGGTCAACCGAGATCCCGCCGCATCAGTCTGGACTGCCGCCGTGACTCCCATACCGAGCTTGTTAATAGCGTCAGCAACATCGGAGAGTGTGGAATTGTCGTCGCCCAAGGTCACCGTCTTGGTCGTGGAGCCGACCGTCAGATCGAAACAGCCTGAGTCGAGCGAATCTCCGGAGGCGATTGCCGTCGAGTATGCAGAGCCGGTTGTCGCGAGTTGTTCCACGGCAAGCACATGCTTGCCGGTGGTGGCGTAGGAGTCCGCAGTCGCGACCAGGGCTCCAGTGTCGGAGGAACTTGCGATCTTGGCCCCGAGTACCCCATTGAAGTCTGTAAGGTTTGTTGAGGCTGTGTAAAAGGTCCCAATCTCACTTTGGATCGCAGTCAACGCGGAAGTTTGGTTCTGGACTAGGGTCTGTTGGCTCTTCCACTGGTCTTCTTGGGTACGTTGTGCGTTCAGGATCTGGTTGACCATGCTCTGAACGTCAAAGCCCTTCCCACTGTAAAGCGAGGTGGTATCGAGCGTGATCGTCATCGCGTATGTCTCCGTAGAGCGGTTACAAGCAGGTTTGAGGCCACGGTTTCTAATGTTTCTTGAGAGTCAGATTTCTCCGGAGCAGGAGAGATCCTGCTCCGGAGAACCACATCACTCTTACTGCAACAGCTTCAAGACGGACTGCTGCATCTGGTTCGCCTGGGCCAGGGCCGAAATGCCGGTCGAGGTCAGGATGTTGTACTTCGTGAGGTTCGCAACCGACTGACCCACATCCGCCGAGCGCACGCCATCCTCTGCGGTCGTCAGGTTCTGGGTCTGGTTGTTGATGACGTTGGTCGCGGCCTGGAGACGATTGATGCCCGCGCCGATGCTGCCGCGTAGTGCCGCCACCGACGAAATCGCTGCGTTGATGTCAGTCAACGCTGCCTTCGCGCCCGCTGCGGTTGAAAGGCTGTCACTGGTGAGACTCGTACCGTTCAGGTTGCTCGAACTGAAGGCGCTCAGAGTCACGTCGATATGGCTTGCTCCCGAGCTCGTACCGTCGCCCAGGTACACGGAGAAGACGTTCGAGCCCGTGCCGGCAGCATTCGTGAAGCCGCCAAACTCGGTAGCCGTCGAGCTGGAATCGATCGCGATATCGCCGCGGCCCTTCTGGTCAACCAGTTTGAGCTGGCCACTGCTCAAACTCGCCGTCACACCGAGGTTACTCGCGTTGACTTGATTGAGCAGGCTCTGCACTGTGTCGCCCGAGGTGTAGGAATACGTGAACGAGTTGCCGCCAGCAGTGATCTTCAGCGAGTCGCCCGTGGTCATAGTGTCGGTAAGCGCCTTGCCCGTGGTAGCGCCCATCAATACGTTCGGATCGTTCGAAGTGCCGGCCGCAAATACTGCTGTTCCGTTGAACGTGGTGTTCTGGCCAATGCGGTCGATTTCGGCCTTGATTGACGCGAACTCGGTTTGCAGTGCGGTACGCTGCGAGCCGCCGTCACCGTTAAGCGTTCCGTTGGCAGATTCGGTTGCCAGGGTCACCGCGCGGTTCAACAGGGTCGTCACTTGCGAAAGCGCACCATCGGCAACCTGGAGCTTGCCCACGCCGTCCGTGGCATTGCGTGCAGACTGTGTCAGCGCAGCGATGTTCGCATTGAGTCCGTCGGCAATCGAGAGGCCAGCCGCATCGTCCGCACCAGAATTGATGCGTTGCCCGGAGGAGAGCTGAATCAGTGTCTTTTGCAGGCTGCTGTTCGTTATGGACAACTGGTTCTGTGCCGCCAAGGACGGAATATTGTTCAGGATGCTGAGTGACATGGTCGTGCTCCTTTGCTCCAGCCCCGCCCATCGAGTGCGACGATCGTCGTCTTACGCTTGACGGTGCCGAATTGGTGTTCATATGAGACATCGGCGATGCCATTCATTTCTTTAGTAGAGATTCTCTGAAGCTAGCCGTCGCATAGCCGATTACTGAAACATGCCGCCTGGAGCACATACCGATGCTTGAACTAACGCGCCTGAACAATCATCCCATCGCGATCAACGTGGACCTCATTCAATGGATCGAACCGGCCCCAGATACAACCATCACGCTCATTACCGGTGAAAAACTTGTCGTTCGCGAAGCGTACAAAGACGTCCTCGAACGGGTGGTCGAGGTGCATTCGCCCGGACGACCTTTTCGCGCTCAATTCGCGGTGGCATCGTCCGCGAATCATGCTTGAGGCAACAGGAGACACGTGGTGGATAAGGGCACGTTCGGCGGGGTCCTCGCAGCTGTCGTAGGAATCGTTGCCGGGCTGTTGATCGAAGGTGGAAAAATTTCGCAGATCCTGCAGCCTACGGCCGCATTAATTGTCTTCGGCGGGACTCTCGGTGCGGTAATGGTCCAGTTTCCCTTTCACCAGTTCCTCGCCGCCGCGCGGGCGACGATCACGATTTTCCGGGTGTCCTCGAACCAGCGGGAAGAGATGCTCGACGAACTCGTCCGCTTTGCCTACAAAGCGCGGAAGCAGGGAATCGTCTCACTCGACTCAGACCTCGATACCATCAACGATTCATTCCTTAAGAGAGCTCTCATGCTGGCAGTGGATGGCACCGCTCCGGGCGAACTGCGCAAAATGATGGAATTGGAACTCGACCAGGAGGCCGAGAAAGATGAGCGAACCCCGCAGGTATTTGAAGCTGCCGGAGGCTATTCACCAACCATCGGCATTATTGGTGCCGTGCTCGGATTGATCCAGGTGATGCAACACCTGCAGAACATTGACGAGGTTGGACGTGGTATTGCCGTCGCCTTTGTGGCGACCATTTATGGTGTCGCGGCTGCAAATATCTTCTTCTTGCCGGCTGCCGGCAAGTTGCGAATCCGCGTACGAGAAGCGCAATTACAGAGGGAAATGGCGGTCGAAGGCGTGATCGCCTTGCTCGAAGGAATGAATCCCAGGATGTTGGAAACTCGGCTCTCCACTTACGTTGACCGTGGGCAGAAAGTTGAAGCGGCATGAAGGCCCGTCCCACTCGACAGCGTAGAACTCGTGCGAACAACGAGCGCTGGCTGGTTTCTTATGCTGATTTCATTACCCTCCTGTTTGCCTTCTTCGTAGTCCTCTATGCCTCCTCGCAAACTGACCAGAAACGCGCCGCAAAAATTTCCAGCGCAATCGAGCAAGCGTTCGAACAACTTGGATTGGGTACCTCCAACCCGCCAGGCAATACCAGTCGGGTCGCGCCGATCACTCCCGAGATTCGCGCTTCGAGTTCACTCGCCGATCGTTCTCACGAAACCCTCGACATCGGCAGCCAGCGCAGAGTCACAGCCGCTCAGGTGCAAACTCTACGCGGCGAACTGCAAGCCGCGATTCCAGAAGAGCTTACTCGAAGCGATGTCACCCTTCGCACCACTTCGGATGGTCTGGTGATCAGTCTGCAGGAAATCGGGTTCTTTGATAGCGGATCCGCGAAGCTACGGCCATCGTCTATCTCCGCCTTTGGCCGAATCGCGAGCATTTTGCGCGAGAAGCAGTGCACAGTTCGAGTTGAGGGGCACACTGATCCCATGCCGATCCACACGGCGCAATATGCTTCCAACTGGGAGCTTTCGACCGCGCGAGCGACCGGTATCGTGAAGCGACTGATCCAGGAGTACGGAATAAATCCGGGGGACCTGTCAGCCGGCGGGTATGCCGAATTTCATCCCGTCGGCCCAAACGATACCGCGGAGGGGCGGGCCCAGAACCGTCGAGTGGATCTGGTCATTCTTTCGATGCAGGGTTACAGGGATCAGCGCAAGTAGTCGAGCAGCGAGTTTTGCCCGATCCGTGCGGCCGCTGACAGCGCGGCGTTCCGCGCGGTTTCCGCCTGGGTCAACTCACTGATGGCCTGGGCCATATCCACGCCCGTCAGGCTGTTCTCCTCGGTCTGCAATTGCACCTTCGAGCTGGACTGGAAATTTGAATCGGCCTGAAGTCGTGAAATTGTCGAGCCGTAGGAGACCCTCTCTGACGAGAACTGATCGAACGCCGAGCGAAGCGTAGTCGTCGCGGTATCGATGCCGCTTCCGGACCGCAGCGCTGAAATCATCCCCTGCAACGCTCCAAAAACGCTCCCCGCTGGATTTAGAAACAGAGCATCTCCCGGCTTATTTGCGGCGACCATCGATCCATCTCCAATGGGAACTTGTTCTACCGTCGAGTCTCCCTGATAACGCACGCCGGAAACAGAGGTTGAATCGAGCACAAACGGAGTTGTCTTTGTGGAGGCTCCGCCAAACGCATAACTCCCGTTGAAGGTGGTATTTGCCAGCGCCAGAACCTGGTCTCGAATCTGGCTCACCTCATCGGCGATCGCACTTCGATTCGCATTGGAAAGCGTTCCACCTGTGCCCTCAAGTCCCAGGGTGATTGCACGATTCAGCGAGGTGGTCACGTTAGATAACGCAGAGTCGGCATTTTGCAGAGAAGCGCTGATGGAGCCAATGTTCTGTACGTAGCGGTCGCAATCACTTTGCGACGCCCGGTTGCGAATCAGAAGCGTCATTGCCGATGGATCATCCGAAGGCGCGCTCAAGCGGTTTCCGGTGGAGACTTCTCGAATCGCGTTGTTTTCGCCCTCTGTCAGGCGATTTAGAGTATCGAGAATGTTGGACCACTGATTAGGATTGACTCTCATTGTGTAACTCCCATCGCGATCACTGTCTGCATCATCTCGTCGACTACGCTCACAAGGTGGGCCGCGGCTTCAAATCCACGCTGGAACTGGAGCAGATTGGCAGTCTCTTCATCAAGCGAAACACCGCTCAAAGCCCCGCGCTGGTCCTGCAGTTGCTGGAGCAGGGAAGTGCTGGTATCGAGCCCTGCTTGGGCATCGGAAATGTCGCTGCCGACATTGAACACGATCTGCGAATAGGCATCGATCGGCGTCGCATTGCCTACAACAGCTTGGTTTTTGATCTGCAATAGCTCATTGGCGACGGTGTTGTCTCCCGCAGCCCCATTGCCGCTCATCGCGAGTTGTGCGGGGTCACTGATGGCAAGGCTGATCAGAGCAGCTGCATTCTTACCATCACTGGGCGGCGCAGAGAAAAGCAGGCCTCCCGGATTCCCATTGAGGTCGAAGCCGGTTTGGTGAACCGCGTTCATTGCCGTCGAGAGCCCGGCAGCAAGTTTATCCAGCTGCGATTGGATGCTAGGAACTTCTTCGTCGCGAACTCGAAGGACACCTCCGAGGCTGCCTTTCTGCAACAGCGCCGTAAGATCGATCTCGCCGGCCTGCACTCGCGAAAGGCCAGTGTCCGGATCTGCCGCCGTCGTAAGGCCGAAGCTCTTGTCGCCCACCACCAGCGCTACGCCGTTCGCGGTCGTCAGGCTGATACCGTCTTCGGTTTGGGTTACGGAGACATCCAGCAGATTGGAGAGTTCGGAAACCGATTGGTCGAGCTGATCGCTCAGTGTTCCCGGGTCCTGATGCAGCTTCTGCATCGCGGAAATGCGACCGTTAAGCGATGCGATCTGGACGGTGAGCCGATTGACCTCGTTTACCTGGTCCTTGACCTCCAGGTCGAGCCCTTGTTGCATGGAACTCAACGAACTTGCGTCAGTATGAAACGCGTTGACTAGAGTATTTGCAGAGGACAGGACACTCTGTCGCAGGGTAGTGCTATCCGGCTGCGTCGACAATTGCGAGATGCTGTTAAAGAATGCGCTGAGAGCACCGCCAATCCCTCCGCTCGCGTCACTGAACGCCACCTGCACTTGGTCCATCGAGGAGACGTAACTCTGCAGCGCGCTTTGGTTCTGCTGCTCTTCCGCGATCCTAAGATTTAGCACCCGGTTGCGTAAGCTTTGGTACCCCCTGAGTTCGACTCCATTGCCGTAGGTCGTTGAGCCGGACACAACTGGATCGACGGCCGAAAAAATCGGAATCTGGCGCGAGTACCCCGGAGTGTTGACATTGGCGATGTTGTTCGTCGTCGCCTGCATGGCTCCTTGTTCCGCCAGCATCGCCCGGGTTGCAATCGAAAGTGTTCCTGAGAGTGACGCCATAAAATCCTAGCCGTGCGGCAAGAGTGACACTTCGTAGGTTTCGCGAGTGGTTTGCAGAAGTCCCGACAGAGCAGCCACCGTCCGCTTTGTCTGGCGAAGCAGAATCTTCCGTGTTCTGGTGAGTTGCCGAAGGTTTGTCGCGTTCCTCGCGAGCAGTTCCGCAAAGTGGGAATACGAAGAGATCAGATTTGCCAGTCTGATCTCGTTCTCGGCGTGTTCGGCAAAGCTCGCGCCATCGAACCTGACGATCGCTAAGTTCGTTGCGCGGAGTTCCGCCAGGAAAGCATCCATCGTCGCTTCCGGTGGTCCCGCTTCCAGTCCGTTCACCGGCGGCCCTTGTAAATACGGTCCATCCCTGCGAGATCATCGCGCAACGCGTTGGCGATCTGTTCCGAAGAAACCTGGTAGCTCCCTTGTTGTACCTTCTGCCTGAGTTCGTCCACGCGTGCCTGGCGGGTTTCCGATACACCGTCCAAGCTCTGGTGCAAAGTCCCGGCCAGAACCGCAATTTGCGAAAGATGCGCGTCATCCTCTCCTATCCGGTTGTCCCGTTCACGACCGGGGTTCCGAACCGAATCGGCTGACGACTGCTGCACCGCATCCACCGCGTTCCAAACATTCCCAATATCTACCTTCATCGTGAACCTCGTGTCGTCACGCAATATGAGAGGCTTTTAACTCTCGTATCGCGCTCCCTTCTTCAGAGATATCGGCAAGGCGGCCGCGACCTTTACCTTATTTTTCCGAAATCGATCTCCGAATCATTGCAGCCAATCCAACTCCGCCCCGCGATGCCAAGGCCTTGCACAACGATTGCTCCGCCACGCCGCTCAGCGTGCTCGATCCTGGATCGCTCTCTGACCCATCTCGCATTGAAAATGTTTCACGCAGCTTCCCCAGCACCTGGTCGAGCAGAATCGCTTCGAACTCCGTGCTGGCCTTCGCTATATCCTGCGTCGGTCGTTTAGGGAGACTCCTATTCACCAGCGATGCCGGATCCATAGACTGGCTCCCCACCGTAATCCCCGTCATCAGAGAACCTCCACCTCGGCCTGGAGCGCACCGGCCGCTTTCATTGCTTGCAAGATTGAGACCACATCACGCGCGGTAGCACCAATTTTCTGCAATCCCTCGACCAGTTGCGCTACCGTCGCACCTTCTTTCAACTCCAGCAACTTCACCGGCGCTTCGCGCGCCTCAAGGTTCGTCTCTGTACCGCGAACTGTGCTGCCATTGGACAACGGTGCGGGCTGTGAAACCGCCATCGAGCTGGTGATCTCGACCGAAAGGTTCCCGTGTAGCACCGCCACCGCGCTAAGCTGAACCTTGGCTCCCATCACAATGGTTCCCGTACGCTCGTTCACAATGATTCTCGATCGCTCCCGCAGCGGAATCTCAAGGGACTGGATCTTCGCGAGCAGTTCCGGTACCGATGTTTCCGGACGTACCCCTACAACCACGCGGCGCGCATCTACTGCTCTCGCTACAGGACTCGCAAGCGATCGATTCACCTCCGCCGCGATGCTCGTCGCCGTCGCGAATTCCGGATCGCGTAGCAGAAGAGAAACAGAACTCAGCTTCTCCAGTCCCACCGAGAGGTCTTTCTCAATCACTCCACCTTCGGGAATTCTTCCCACTGTGGGATGATTGCTTTGTTTGGAGTTCCCATTCGATGAAGCCGAATAGCCGCCGATCGCCAACGCTCCTTGCGCTGCGGCGTACACTTGGCCGTCCGCGCCATAGAGCGGCGTCAACAGCAACATTCCGCCGTCGAGGCTCTTCGCATCTCCAATCGACGAGACGGTTACATCGATCCGGCCGCCATGTACCGCGAATGGCGGCAGGACCGCGGTCACCATCACCGACGCCACGTTGTTCACTCGCATCGAGCCCGATGGCACCTGCACCCCCATGCGTTGCAAGATCCCACTGAGGGTCTGCGTAGTGAAGAAGGTCTGGGTGCGGTCCCCTGTCCCGTTCAGACCGACCACCATCCCATATCCGATCAGAGGATTTTCCCGAACTCCTTCGATCGTCGTGATGTCCCGGATTGTTACCATCCGCGGCGCTTCTTGAGCGCCTATCATCGCGGGAATCCCGAGCCGCAGCAGGAGCAGAACGAGCGCAAGCAGTCTCATTTCAGAACCCCAATACCTTCCAGAGCCAGCGGATCCCGAGGTTGTTCGGACGCGTACCGTCGCTGACCACGCCTTTACCTTTCATCTCGATCTCGAGGTTTGCCAACGCGGCGGAACTGACCACGTTCGAAGGAGAGATATCCCCCGGACGAACCACTCCGCGCAGGATCACCGTGCGCAACTCGTTGTTCATCTTTACCGAACGGCGCGCCTCCACCACCATGTTCCCGTTTGTCATGACCGCAACGACCTCTGCGGCCAGCGTGGTGCGCAAGGTGGACTGGCTGTTCGAGGCTCCCTTGCCTTTGAGCGAAGTGGAAGACGAAGCCGCGAACAGAGGGTTCACGCCCCCAGTGCTGACGTGGCCGCCCAGCGCGGTGATTGCACTGTTTCCCGCATAGTCTCGCTGCGAAGTCACGTCACCCGTCGCTTGCGCGAGGGTGGACTCGGAAACCGCAATCGTCACGATGTCATGCACTCGTCGCGCTTTCAAATCGTTCGCGATCATGAACAGAGGGGATTCGTCCGTCCACAAACTTCCTGTAGTTTTTGCCGGAAGCGCTCCGGTTTCCTGCGCTGGCAAGGTTGCCATGTAGCGCTGAAGGGGATTCTTATCCTTTTCGCGTTTTTCGGCGTGTGCCTGCGATACTACGGCCCCGAGAATCAGCAACCAGAGCGCGAAGGCGAATGGGACTCCTGCGTATTTGATTTTCCTCATCGACATCGTCATCCCCATTTCAGTAGTCAGCCGTTACGGTATGTGCGTCCACCACAACCGAATTGATGGAGCGCGAGCTTCTGTACTCACGCACGTGGATAGACTCGCCAACCCTTCCCGCGGAGAGGCTCACCACTGTGGTTGTCAGTCGAACTCCATTTCCCTGGCGAATCAGCGTCAGGCGATTGCCGGCGTGGACCACCGGTGCGGGCCTGGGTTGATGGGTGAGCGAACGCGACGGGTTTCCAATGTTCTGTGGTCTCGGGTGGCCGCGAAAGACCACAAGGAAAGGCACGCACGCAAAGTTGGCGCACTCGATCCGCAACACTCCGGCACCGCCGGAATTTCTTTCGATATTCCAGTTCAGGATGGGCTCGGATTCCCGTGAGAGCGGAGTCGACAACAACTCCACATCATGACAATCGGCGTTGCCAACTTGAATTGCCGCGCAGACTCGGCTCTTAGGAATTTCGTACAGTCCGTCGTTGGCTGTAGTGGCCAGCCCGAGTCGGGAGGAGAGAATCGCGATAACGCAGAACAAAAACACTTTCAAGGGGCCCATGATGTCGTCGTCTCAACGTGCCATGGTGTTGAGGTTTTGCAGCATCTCATTCGCTGCCGTTACAACTTTCGAGTTCGCTTCATAAGAGCGTTGCGCCAATATCATTTGGATAAATTCATCCACCACGCTTACGTTGGCCTGCTCCAGCACGCCCTGTTGCAACGTCCCGGCGCCCTCCGCGCCGCCCGGCGTGCCGATCGTCGGATCGCCCGACGCCGTGGTCGCCAGGAAGAGATTTTTCCCGATGCTGTTCAGCCCCCCGGGATTTGCGAAGGACGCGACCTGAATACTGCCGACCTGCTGCGCCTGGGTCTGGCCCGGTTGCGTTACCGTCACCGTGCCGTCGGCGCCTATGCTGATGGTCTGTGCGTCAGCGGGAATCGTGAGCGACGGCTGCAATTGATTTCCGTCCGAGGTCACCACGTTGCCCTGCGCATCGAGATGAAATTGTCCGGAACGGGTGTAACCCGTGGTGCCGTCCGGCAACAGCACCTGGAAGAACCCCTGTCCTTGTATTGCAATATCCAGCGGATTGCCGGTGGACTCGAACTCGCCTTGGGTCTGCAGTGTCTCCGAAGCAGTTGGCCGCGTGCCTAATCCAACCTGTAACCCGCTCGCGACCGTGGTTTGCTGGGTTGCTGCCGATCCCGGAACCACCATGTTCTGGTACATCAAATCCTGAAATTGCAACCGGCGTGCCCGGAAGCCCGCGGTGCTAGCATTCGACAAGTTGTTCGCGATATTGTCCAGGTTCAGTTGCTGCGCCGTCATTCCCGTGGCTGCGGTATAAAGTGCGCGAAACATTTCTTCTCCCCTAGACCTTTGGCAGGTCCTCAACAGCGGTACGGTCGAACTCCGAGTGGAACGTCGTAAGTGCGCGTTGCAGCATCTCTGCCGTCCGCTGGAGTGTGACCAGCTGGATGGAACTCGCGATCGCGTTTACATTCGACGACTCGATCATCCCCTGACGCACACTAGTGTTAGCCGCCGGACTCTCCCTCCCTGCGGGCGCGGAATAGTACGAACCACTTTCAGCTTGGAGCTGTGTCGATGGCGCGAATTGCACAACCTTTAACTTGCCGGCAATGGCGCCATCCACCGAAAGCGTCCCGTCTGCGCTGATCGCCAATTCGCCGTTCGGTACCCGAACCGTTCCCAGCGAGCCTTGAACGGGATAGCCGTCGCTCGTCTCTAGCGCTCCAGCCGATGAAATCTGGAAGTTTCCGCGTCGCGTGTAGCGTGGGCCCGCAGGCGTCTGCACCACAAAAAAGCCATCGCCCTCCAGCCCTAGATCGAGCGGATTCCCAGTTTTTTCGAGATTGCCGGGCGTGCGCGAGAGTCGTGTCTCGCCCAATGTACCGAAGTTGTTCACTGCTGCGGACCAGCCGGTTAGGTTTGCACCCGCAGACTTCGCCAACACCGCGCGGAACGCTGATCGTTGCGATCGGTAGCCGGAAGTGTTTATGTTCGCTAAATCCTGCGCGGCCAGATCGAGTTGCTGCGACCTCGCTACCAGTCCCGCACACGCTACGTAGGAGCCGGTGTCCATGCCGGAGAGCAGTGCAGAAGAGCGGCCAATCAGATTAGGAAAGACTCATTGTGGGCAACAGCTCCCCGCCTATTGCTGGACCTCCAAGGCCACCCGCAACGGCGCGCTTTCGAACAGACACCGATACTCCAACCGACGTTTGCCCGACAACGCTCGCAGCCGGTAATTCGACCCCACCACGATCGTCGGGACTGACAGCATGCACTTCTCCCCGATTCCCGGAAGCTTCGACTTGAAATTTCCCGCGATCATGTTGCAGATCTCACCAATCGCATCGAACTGCTGATCTCCAGCCTCCGCCTCATCGATCCCCAACATCCGCGCCGCGATCTTGCGCGCGGCGCAGCTGTCACACGCAAAATTCAAAACGCCGCAGACCTCTCCGGCAATCCCAACCACCGCCGTCACCTCGGAGCACCCGCTGCTATTATGGGCATCGGTTCGGAACAGCATCTGCAGCACCGGCTCCTGCGTCGTCGCAACAAATTCGGGATCCGTTGAACTCGTGCTGTGGCTGTCTCCACCTTGCGATTCGATCTCGCATCCCAGCATCATGCCAAACACTTCTCGCGTGGATTCCTCCAACAGCACCGCCCAATCGGCAATAGTCACTACAGCTTGCATCTCGGCCCCCTGCACTACTTGTTCAAGATTGCGATGACGTGCTCTTTCACCTGGTCGGCGGTAAACGGCTTGCGAATATAGCCGCGAGCGCCCGAGGAAACCGCTTGTACCACCTGCGACTCGCTGCCTTCCGTCGTGATCATCACGACCGGCGCGTTCGCAGCCAGTCCCTCCGCCTTCAATCGGCGCACGAACTCCAGCCCGTCCATCACGGGCATATTGATATCGCTGAGAATTAAATCGACTGGGTTGGAACGAAGTAGGTTGAGGGCCTCGGCGCCGTTACCCGCCTCCATCACCTGCGACAATGCCACTCCGGCCTGCCGCAGGGACCGCTCCACGATTTTTCGCATCACCGAAGAGTCATCAATGATCAGCGCCCGGATCGCATCCATGTTTAACCGTCCTGCCATTGCTATCGGCAGGCAAGGGAGGCACTTTAGGTGTCTTCGGGATCATCGTTCCGGCTGGAAAAGGTAACGCCCGCCCTTCTGTTTGGCAAAGCTCTCGGCGACATCCAGAAACGCCCGCGATGCATGCGACAGCACCGAGTTCCGGCGATACGCAATTCGTACCTTGCGCTCGAACGCCAACTCCTTCACCCGCGCACTTGCCAGCTCTCCCCGCGCAATCTCATCCTCTACCGAGATCCCCGGCAGCAACGCCAGCCCGCGCTCCCGCGCCACAAACTTCTTGATCGCTTCCACCGTCGGCAGCTCGACATGCATGTGTAAGGGAACGTTCTTATGTTTGAACGTATCAATCACCTTCGCGCGATATGGCGATGGCACATTGTGCGCGACGAACACCTCGGCCCCCAGTTGATTGATATTGAGCATCCCAGCCGATGCCAGCGGATGCGAAGGGTGCATTACGAAAATCAGCTCGTCTCGGTAGATAACGACCGACTTCAGCTCAGGTTGATCAATTTTGTACGTCACCAGCCCGAGCTCGATGCTCCGGTTCAGCAACTCCTCCGGCACCAGACTCGCCATCGTCCGCTGCACCGCGATCGACACCATCGGGCACCGGTCCCGATATTTATCCAGCATTGGCAATAAATAAAGACACGTCACCTCGTTCGCCCCAATGCTTAGTCGGCCACGCTCTAACTGCCGTAGCTCCCCCACCGCCGAAAGCGCCTCAGTTCGCAGGTTGAGGAGCTTTTGTGCATACTCCTCCAACACTTTACCGGCGTCGGTGAGGATCCCTTCCCGCGACGATCGGTCGAACAATCCTTCGCCAATCTCCTCTTCCAGCTTCCGGATAGTCTGGCTAATCGCCGGCTGGGTGCGGTAGAGCTTTTTGGCGGCCTTCGAGAAACTGCCCTCTCGCGCCACCGTAAGGAAGGTTTCAAGCTGAAATAAGTCCACTTATGCTTCTCCCTCGTAACCGCTTGCAAAACTTATGGATAAGATATTCTAATGCAAATCATTAAAATTATAAACTTGAGTTATCAAGTGCCCCGTCGCTACTCTTTTCCTACGACCCGTCCGCGGGCCGTGCCCGTTTCTGGGACCCAGGAGGACGAATGGACCGATCGAGAATCACAATTTTCGACACCACGCTCCGCGACGGCGAGCAGTCACCCGGCTGCAGCATGAATCCGATGGAGAAGCTGCGCATGGCGCGGCAGCTCGATCGGCTCGGCGTGGACGTTATCGAAGCTGGATTCCCCATCTCCTCCGAGGGCGATTTTGAATCCGTGCGCATGATCGCGCAGGAGATCCGCCGGCCCAAGATCGCCGGCCTCGCCCGCGCCAATGCCAAGGACATCGAACGCGCTTGGCACGCACTGGAGCATGCTGCCCGTCCGCGTATCCATGTGTTCCTTGCCACCAGCGACATCCATCTCAAGTACAAGCTCCGCATGACGCGCGAACAATGCATCGCTCAGGCCTTCGAACAGGTTCGCTTTGCCCGCTCGCTCTGTCCGGACGTTGAGTTCTCTCCCGAAGATGCGACCCGCAGCGATCTCGAGTTTCTCTGCGCGGTGTGCGAAGCAGTCGTCGAAGCCGGCGCCACCACCTTGAACCTGCCCGATACCGTCGGCTTCACAGTTCCGTCCGACATTGCCCGCATGTTTACCGCCGTCCGCAATCGCATTAATCGCGACGATATCGTCCTTTCCTGCCATTGCCACAACGATCTTGGCCTCGCCGTCGCGAACTCGCTGGCAGCCGTCGAAGCTGGTGCGCGCCAGATCGAGTGCACCATCAACGGCATCGGCGAACGTGCCGGCAATGCTTCGCTCGAAGAAGTCACGATGGCAATTAAGGTCCGCGCGGATGTCTTCCCCGTCGAAACCGCGATCCATTCCGAACATCTCTATCCCGCCAGCGCGATGCTGCAGGAGATCACCGGGGCAGACGTTCAGGCGAACAAGGCCATCGTAGGCCGCAACGCCTTCGCTCACGAAGCCGGTATTCACCAGGACGGCATGTTGAAGAACCCGCTGACTTACGAGATCATGACGCCGAGATCGGTTGGTGTGCCCGATAGCAAGCTGGTTCTCGGCAAGCACTCCGGGCGCAGCGCCTTGAATCACCGCTGCGAAGAGCTCGGCTATCGCTTTACCCGCCGCGACCTCGACAACGTCTATCGTCGCTTCGTCGATGTTGCAGATCAGGTAAAGGTAGTAGAAGATTCACACTTGCTGCGCATCATCCGCGAAGAAATTGCACGTGGCTGCATGCCAGACATGATTGAACCAACCCGCGCAGGCGTCGCTTCGGCGAACGCTGCCGCGAGCTAAACAGTTAAGGGATTATGAAACTCAAAATTGCTGTGCTTGGAGGCGACGGCGTCGGCCCAGAGGTTACGGCCGAGGCTGTTCGTGTCCTGCGTGCCATCGCTAACGTCAACGGATACGAGTTCCAGTTCACCGAGGCTGAAGTTGGCGGCGTCGCCATCCGGAAACACGGCAGCCCTCTCCCGGAAAAGACGCTCCACACCTGCCTCGAGTCCGATGCTGTCCTACTCGGCGCAGTCGGCCATCCCGAGTTCGACTCGATGCCACGCGACAAGAAGCCCGAGACCGGCCTTCTCGCGTTGCGCCAGGCGCTCGGCGGCTTCGCGAACCTGCGCCCGGTGCAAGCGTATGCCGCTCTATCCGACTCGTCGCCCATCAAGCAGGAACTCGTCTTCGGCGCGGATGTCATGATCGTTCGCGAACTCCTCGGCGGCCTCTACTTCGGCGAGCCCCGCGGAATTAAAGATGACACTGCGACGAACACCATGTCGTACTCGCGCTATGAAATCGAGCGCGTCGCACATATCGCCTTCCAGCAAGCGCGCAATCGCCGTAAGAAGGTGACGTCGGTTGATAAAGCCAACGTTCTCGAATGCTCGCAGCTCTGGCGCTTAGTGGTGACCGAAGTCGCGAAGCAATATTCCGACGTAAAGCTCGAACACGCCTACGTGGACTCCTTCGCGATGCGCCTCATCCAGGCGCCCACCGCCTTCGACGTCGTACTTACCGAAAATCTCTTTGGCGATATCCTCAGCGATGAAGCTGCCGTCATCGGCGGCTCGCTCGGATTGCTTGCCTCTGCCACCATCGGCGGCGAGGTCGATCTTTACGAACCGGTCCATGGCTCCGCACCCGACATCGCAGGCAAGGGAATAGCCAACCCGGTCGGCGCGATCAACTCAGTCGCCATGCTGCTGCGCCACACCGCGAAACTTGAGCAGGATGCGCGATTGATCGAATCCGCCGTGAACGCGGTTCTCCTCGACGGCTATCGAACGAAGGATCTTGTTCCCTCCGCGCGCAAGTTCAATACGACCGCGGAAGTGGGCTCCGCCATCGAGCGCCAGTGCGCCGACATGGCAATCAGCCATTACGCCTACCACGCGGTATAAATCACTCCCCGGCCATGCGCCGGGGACGCTTCTTTAGAGTGAGTTGATGTCCGGTCCTCGTACGCTCTTCGAAAAGATTTGGTCCACGCACGTCGTGTGCGTGCCTGACGATCAGCCCCCGATCCTCTATATCGATCGTCATTACGTTCACGAAGTCACCTCACCGCAGGCGTTCGACGGTCTCCGCGCCGCCGGACGAAAAGTTCGTCGCACCGACCTCACGTTCGCCACGGTAGACCACAACGTTCCCACCACGTCACCGCGCCTGGTGATTAAAGATGACGTCGCCGCCAGACAGATCGACGCTCTGCGCACGAATTGCGCCGCGTTCGGCGTGCCGCTCTTCGATCTCACCTCGGAAGAGCAGGGCATTGTCCACGTTATCGGCCCCGAACTTGGGCTCACGTTGCCGGGCATGACGATCGTTTGTGGTGACAGCCACACCAGCACTCACGGCGCATTCGGCGCGTTCGCCTTCGGCATCGGCACCTCGGAAGTCGAGCATGTACTCGCCACGCAGTGCTTGCCGCAGCGTAAGCCCAAGACCATGAAGATTGAAGTCTCCGGTACGTTGCCGGAAGGCGTGACTGCAAAGGATCTCGCGCTCGGCATCATCGGCAAACTCGGTACCGACGGCGCCACCGGCCATGTCATCGAGTACTGTGGCACAGCCATTCGCGCCCTTTCGATGGAAGCGCGCATGACGCTTTGCAATATGTCGATCGAAGGCGGAGCGCGCGCCGGGCTGATTGGCCCGGACGAAATAACGTTTGCGTATATTCGCAACCGTCAATATGCGCCGAAGGGCGCCGAGTGGGATACCGGCGTGGCCGAGTGGGCGGCGCTCAACACCGACGAAGGCGCGAAGTTCGATCGCGAAATTCACATCAACGCCGCCGACCTGCAGCCGCAAGTCACCTGGGGCACGAATCCAGGAATGGTGGTCTCCGTGGGTGCAAATGTCCCCGATCCCAAGGCCACTTCCGACGACGCGCAGCGCCAGTCGTATGAACGGGCGCTCACATACATGGATCTCAAGCCCGGTACTCCCGTCGCCCAGATCGCGGTTGACCGCGTCTTCATTGGCTCCTGCACCAACTCGCGCATCGAAGATCTTCGCGCCGCCGCGAAGGTGGTTAGCGGCTACCACGTCGCTGCAACTGTTCACGCGATGGTCGTGCCCGGCTCTCAGCGCATTAAGGCGAAAGCGGAAGAAGAGGGACTCGACCGCGTATTTCGCGACGCCGGATTCGAATGGCGTGAGTCTGGATGCTCGATGTGTCTCGGCATGAATCCCGACATACTTTCGCCGGGTCAGCGCTGCGCTTCCACCAGCAATCGCAACTTTGAAGGTCGCCAGGGCCGCGGTGGCCGCACCCACCTCGTCAGTCCCGCCATGGCCGCAGCAGCCGCCATTACTGGCCACTTCACCGACATCCGCGAGTGGGAGTACAAGTAGTATGAAGGCATTTCGCGTTCACACCGGCATCGTCGCGCCGCTCGTGCGGCCCAATGTTGACACCGATCAGATCATCCCGAAACAATTCCTCAAGCGCATCGAGCGCACCGGCTTCGGTCCGTTCCTCTTTTTCGATTGGCGCTTTGACGAGGCGGGCAATCCGAAATCCGATTTCGTTCTGAATCAATCCGGCTACAAAGGTGCGTCGATCCTGGTCGGAGGGAAGAACTTCGGTTGTGGCTCTTCGCGTGAACACGCGCCTTGGGCCATTGAAGATTTCGGCTTCCGAGTGGTGATTGCCCCCACATTCGCCGACATTTTCCACAACAACTGCCGCAACAGCGGAGTACTAGCAATCGTCACATCGCAGGAAAACGTAGACGCAATCGCCGCTCGCGCCGAAAAGAACCCCGGCTATCAACTCACGGTTGATTTGGAGAAAGGCACGATCAGCGGCGCCGACGGACTCTCTATCGACTTTGAAGTTGACGGGTTTACTCGCCGCTGCTTCCTCGAAGGCCTCGACGACATCGGCTTGACCCTGCGCCACGCAGACGCAATCGCGGATTACGAAAAGGCGCACGCCTAGTTGCTCTGCGCCTCTTTCTTGGCCTCTCCTAAGCGCTTCATCTGAACCTTGAACTTCGGTTCGTCGCGCGTGCCCGTGATCGTGATCGGCAGCACTGTGCCGGCATTCTTCGTCTTAAACATCGGATCCACGGCTTTCAACAATAGCGACTTGAATCCCGTCGTCATCTCCGAGACGGTGGACTGCAACATCGCCGTCCCTGAGAAATCGAGTGTTTGATCGTCCAATACGTACGTCCCATGCAGCTTCGCTTCCGCCCCCGGAACATTGAAATTAAGCGAGCGAATTGCGAGTTTGCCCGCATCCAGTCGGAAAGCCGTATCGAACTTCGCAGGTACCTGCGCGTCTTTATCTCCTTTGGGGTTTCCCTGGGCGCGATTACTCAACTCCGCGATCTTCTCCGAGACCGTCTCGCTCGAAAAGTATCCGTTCACGATATAGGCGCGGCCCTCCGCGGTAATGCGGTTTCGTACCGGTCCCTGTCCGGGGTTGATCTTTACTTTCGCGTCGAACTTCAGGCCGCCCTTCATCGCCGGTGGCGTCTTTACCGCCACCCGCAGCATGTCCTGTACCTTTGCATCGTCGGAAACGACATGCAGATAAATGATGTGCCCCGTCGGCCCCGGTACATCAACAATTGTTCCATTCACAACAAAGGTCGAGTTGAGCAGCTTGGCCCGCACGCTGTGCAATTGTGTGTCGCCGTTGGTTCCGTCCACGGTGGCGTCGAAATCCGTATGCAAATTCACCGGATGCGAACCGGACTTCACTGCAAAATCCGGCGTCTCGGTTGAGCCCTTCACATCAATTCTGCCCAACTCGCCAGTGAACGACCCGGTAGACGACAGCGTTCCCGAAATCTGCTTGAACACACCGAGATCGGCTTTCTTAAAAACGTAGTTGCCGTCGAGGTGCGTCCCTCCAGCGTCGTCGAAATTCCAGGGACCAAAACTCCCTTCGGCTTCGATCTCGCCCGGCGGCAGCGCATTCCGCAGATTCGCGAGATAGTGCATCACGTTGCTCTTTCCTACTTGCGTCAGAACAAGATGGTGCATGTCGTACACCAGGCTTCGCTTGCCGGGTTTGTTCGCCAAAATCACAAGCTTGGCGCCATCCGCTTCCACTTCGTCGATATCGAGCTCCGGGACCTTGCGCTTCGCCGTCGGCTGTTTTTCGCCTTGCGGGTGGCGCGCCACCGTAATAATCAGTCCTTCCACGCGCACATGATGGAGCTGCCGCGTATGCGACAACATGCCCCAGAGCGATGCGTTCGCCGAAAACTTCTGCGCGCTGATAAAGGGTATCTTCGCGCCGCCGTAGGTCTGTGACAGCACCAGCCCCGAGCCGCTGACCCTCGCCGTTGGCAGCAAGCGCACGTGAATTGTGTCGAGCGCAACTTCGCTATGGAAGTGCTCGGCGAGCATGTCGCGGGCGAGCGTCTGCACCTCGCGATCGAGATAGAAATTGACCGTAAATACGCCGCCCACGATGAGCGCTGCCGCAACCAGCCACCGGATTGTGTTTGTTTTACCCACCCAAAAGTATTGGATGCAGCAGCTTGCGAATTCGACTAGATGGAACTGCAAAGCCGCCCAAAGCGTATAACGGAAAGACGCCTCGTGGGGAGGCATCCACCTATCGCTCGAAAAGGATCTTCTATGCGTTTTCTTTCCACGCTCCTCGCACTCTGCATGTTCGCGGGAGCACTCATGGCGCAAGGCAGCGACGTCGACAACCGGCGCAAGCAACTCAACCAGATTCTCGACGACTACTGGGAATACACCATGCGTACGAATCCTGAGTACGCATCCATCCTCGGCGATAAGCGCTACAACGATAAACTGAGCGATGCGTCGTACGCCGCGGTCCTGCGTGACCTGGACGAAACCAGGAAATATGTAGCTCGCCTCGAAGCAGTCGATACGGCGGGCTTCCCCGAGCAGGAGCAGCTCAACAAGGAATTGTTGCTTCGCCAACTGAAGATGGGTCTCGAAGGTGCTCGCTTTAAGACTTGGGAGATGCCAGTCAATCAATTCAGTGGCATCCACATTGATGCGCCACAGCTCGTCAACTTGCTCTCCTTCGAAACCGTGAAGGATTACGAAGACTTCATCGCCCGTCTCAATCTTCTTCCTCTGGTTTTCGACCAGACCGAAGACCTCATGCGCATGGGGATGAAGAGCGGCCGCATTCCCCCGAAGATCCTGCTCGATCAAGTTGTAAAGCAGGCCAAGGGCCTCGCCGAGACGAAGGCGGAGGATAGCCCCTTCGCCGGCCCGGTGAAGAAGTTCCCGGATGGCATCAGCGCTGCGGACCAAAAGCGACTGCACGACGCCGTCATCACCGCGATCTCAACCAAGGTCACCCCGGCTTACGAAGAGTTCACCAAGTTCGTCGCCGACGAATACGCTCCCAAAGGCCGAACTGATCCAGGCGCATGGTCGCTCCCCGATGGCGAAGCACTCTATGCCTTCATGGTGAAGCAGAGCACCACCACCGACAAAACGCCCGAAGAAATTCACCAGCTAGGCTTGCAGCAAGTCGCGGCGGATCGCGCTGCCATGCTCGAAATCGCCAAGAAGATGGGCTACAGCGACCTGAAGTCGTTCGAAGCCACGATCAAGGACAATCCCAAGCTCCATGCTCAATCGCGCCAGCAGATCCTCGACATCTACCAGAAATACGAAGACCAGATGTGGGCGAAGCTGCCGGAGCTTTTCGGCACCCTGCCAAAAGCAAAAGTCATCGTGATGCCGGTCGAAGAATTCCGCGAGAAAGAAGCGTCGGCGGCGCAGTACAACTCCGGCACTCCTGACGGCAAGCGCCCGGGCCACATCATGGTTAACACCGGCGACTTCGCCAAGCGCCTCACCATCGACATGGAAAGCACTGCTTATCACGAGGGCGTTCCCGGACATCACCTCCAGGGCTCGATCGCACAGGAAATTCCAACGCTGCCCAAGTTCCGGCAGCAAGCGTATTACACCGCTTACGTCGAAGGCTGGGCGCTGTACTCCGAGCGGCTCGGCAAAGAAGTTGGTTTTTATCAGGATCCGTATAACGATTACGGGCGGTTGCAGGATGATCTGTTACGCGCGATCCGGCTCGTGGTGGACACCGGATTTCACTACAAGAAATGGACGCGGCAGCAAGTGGTGGATTACTTCCACAACAACTCGGCCATCGACGAAGTCAACGTGCAGAGCGAGACCGACCGTTACATCGCGTGGCCCGCGCAGGCATTGGGTTACAAGATGGGGCAGTTGAAATTTATCGAGCTGCGCGAGCGATCGAAACAGGAGTTGGGAGCGAAGTTCGACATCCGCAAATATCACGACGAGGTGATTGATTCGGGAGCGCTGCCGCTCGATGTTCTCGAGCGCCGCGTGAATTCGTGGATCGCGGAACAGAAATAAACGGGAAAAAACGAGGAAAACTTACGGTAAAACCCGAAGTTAGAACTTAGTAAACAACTTTTTCTAAGTGCTTATTTACTGGGGATTTGCAAAGAGGGGGTCTGGACGCGGCGCGAAAATTGCCCGATCCAGACCCCTGATTTTCTTCCTGGAAGCCATCGAAAAGTGGTCCTGGACGCGGAAATTTTTCAAATTCGCGATTTTCGGAGAAATCTACCGCAAAGGTGGTACGTGGAAGTTGAAGGATTTTGTGTACTGATGAGTACATGCTAGTCTCTCTCCACGCCGTGGAAAGAGTGCGAAGCGAAGAAGAAAGCTCGTCAAAGAGCGAAAGCTTAGAATGAGGCACTCTGACGAGTAGTATGAACTCTAGCTACGATCTCTATACAATCTGCTGACGAATTTCTTGTTTTTTCCCCATTTTCCCCCTTGCAGAAATTCCCAACTCATGCGATTGTAGAAAACGCGTAGGAGAAACGCCCCATGGAACACATAACGCAAATCTCGAAGCGTAGGCAGCCGCTGACCGGTAACGGAAGCGTCTGCAAATGGGCGTATCTCGCTGATTTCAGCTAACTTCCGGCTGCATAACTCCTACGCAATCGTGAAAAACAAATAAGCTTTTGGATGGCGCAGGCTCCGGTTACTTCCTGACGTGTTCGTGCCGGATCCGACTATTCCTCCAATAGCACCTTATAGCCTAAGTAGTTGGGTGGCGAAGAGTTCGGTTACTTCGACTGTCAATCGCCCTCCTTCGGGAGGACTGAACTTGTCTGTTCCCCCAGCTCAAACTAGGTCAGTGGCGTAGTGTGCGGATACTTCTGGTAGCTCCGAAAGGAGTGAGGTTCGAACCCTCAAATGCCGCACGCGTTTGTTCCCTGACCGCGATGTTACCGGTGGCGAAGAGAAGAGATACTTCCTCCACGCCAATGGCCGTCCGGATTGGGAGATCCGGCAGGTAAGGAGCGCTTGCGGGGCGGGGGCGTAGTCCCGAACCAAGAGGCACCGCAGGTTGCAAATCCTGAGGCCGCTCTTCTCGCCTGTTCCCCGGTACGCTTTGTTTTTTCAGTTCTCGATCGGTGGCGAAGACATCGGTTACTTCGACTCGTAATCGGGAGGTCGCAGGTTCGAATCCTGCCGGGTCCATCACGGGGGCCCGTAGCTCAGTGGCAGAGCGCCAAAACGTACCGTGTCGCTTGTACCCCGATCGGGTTAGTTGGCTGCGTCGGGCTGGCGCCCTCCTCTGGAAGACAAGATAGCGTCGTGGTGGGGGAATGTTTCTGCCGGCTTACGCCTGAAGAACAGCAGATCCCACGTCGCTTCGCTCCTCTGGATGACAAGAGGGGGTGATGGTGATGGGGATGTGTTCCGCCGGCTTTCGCCAGGAGAACAGCAGATCCTTCGGCGCGAAAAACCGCCTCAAGGATGACAAGAGAGGGTCGTGGTGATGCGGAGAGTAGTGGTGGGCTGGCCGCGGAGCGAAAACTCCCATGTCTCGAAAATCGCGAGACATGGGGCATCCAATGGAAACAGTCCGTCGAACGTTGGTTAGAAAGCGAGAGGTGATGGCCAAGGTCACGATAAAGAACGGAACACCCATCGGCACGGAATCGTTGTGCTCGCGCTGCGTGCATGGCCACCGCCAGAAGGGGTTCCGAGAGAGCGAGGAGTTGGTGTTCTGCACTTACGTTTGGGATGCAACGCGGCTCGTGCCGTTCAAGGTCGCGGAATGCACCAGCTATTGCGAGCGCGACAGCATGAGTATCCAGCAGATGCGTGAAATGGCGCTGATCATCAACACCTCGCCGACTCTCAAGCCCGCCGGCTTCAAGTTCAGCGACGAAAGAGTCGCAGTGAATTCCGGCGAGACGACCATCAAGTAGGCCTTCGTAGCGTTTGCTGCGCCGGCTGAATTACCCGCCGGCAGCAAATGGCGGACCGACGAAGGAGGCCGAACATGGCCCGATTGAACATCCTGAAACTCAGCACTCTACTTCCTGGGCTGCGCACGCACGAGGGAGCGCCGGCGCGCTCGATCTCGCCTGAGGCGGAGTTGCGTCGTGCCGTGCTCGCTTGTCTCCTGTGGGAGGACCAGTTCTACGAGGACGGCGTGGCGATCGCCGCGCGTATCCGCGAACTGGTGCCAAAGGTTGCGGCCGAGAAAGTTGCGGCGCTGGCCATCGAGGCGCGCGAGCAGATGAAGCTGCGCCATGCGCCGTTGCTGCTCGTCCGTGAGATGGCTCGCCTGGCGACGCATCGTAAGCTCGTGGCCGAGACCCTCGAGCGCGTGATCCAGCGTGCCGATGAACTCACCGAGTTTGTTGCCATCTACTGGGCCGAGGGGCGTGCTCCGCTTTCGGCGCAGGTGAAGAAGGGGCTGGCCGCGGCGATCCCGAAGTTCGATGAGTACGCGCTCGCCAAGTACAACCGCGATACGCCGGTAAAGCTGCGCGACGTGCTCTTCCTCTCGCACGCCAAGCCCCTGCACGAGGCACAGGCGGAGCTGTGGAAGCGGCTCATCGCGGGCGAACTTGCGGCGCCCGATACCTGGGAGGTTGCACTTTCGGGTGGGGCCGACAAGCGCGAGACCTTCGAGCGTTTGCTCAGCGAGCGTAAGCTCGGCGCGCTGGCGCTGCTTCGCAACCTGCGAAACATGCAGGAAGCAAAGGTGGACGCGAAGCTGGTGCGCGACGCGCTGGCGGTGATGAAGACCGACCGCGTGCTGCCGTTCCGCTTTATTGCCGCGGCGCGTTATGCGCCGCAGTGGGAAGAGGAACTCGAGCAGGCGATGCTGAAGAGCGTTGCGGCGCAGCGGAAGCTGGCAGGGAAGACCGTCCTGCTGGTGGACGTTTCGGGCTCGATGACCGCACCGCTCTCCAACCGTTCGGAGATGTTGCGAACGGATGCTGCGTACGGACTTGCGATTTTGCTGCGCGAAATCTGCGAGGACGTGGCGATCTACAGCTTTTCGGACACCGCCATACGGGTGCCCGCACGCCGTGGATTCGCGCTGCGCGACGCCATCGACTCCAGCCAGGTGCACGGCGGAACGTACCTGGGGCGCGCACTGGACGCGGTTCGCGAAGCGTACGATCGGGTGATCGTGATCACCGACGAGCAGTCGCACGATCGCGTTCCGGGCCCACGTGGCCGCGGCTACGTGATCAACGTGGCGAGCTTCAAAAACGGAGTGGGCTACGGTCCGTGGACGCACATTGACGGCTGGAGTGAGTCGGTTGTGGAGTACGTTCGCGAACTGGAGTCGGTGTAATTCGGGGTGCCTCGAGATGTTCTTGAGGTGCCCCGCTTTTTATATCGGCCGTGCGTACCCCTCTTCCGTTGCTTTGCTGTTGCGCAGCAGAGCCAGCACCAGCAGCATCCCGACGAAGGGAACCATCCCGGCAACAATCAGGATTGGATCGAAGGAGTGGACGCCCTGCGCGCTCCGCGCGTCGGAGAAGTGGCCGACCAGTTCGAAGGCGATGATGGTGCCGATTCCTGCGCCCGAACCGCTGAAGCCGCTGACAGTCGCAACCGAGTCGCTGTGGAAGACGTCGGACGGCAGGACGATTGCCATCGTGGAGAACACGGAGTATGAGAAGGTGGCGATCGCGAACAATCCGGAGATCGCAAATAGACTTTGCGTGAGGACGGTTGGAATGAGCGCGAGGACGCCGATTCCGCCGAAGACGACGAGTGCTTTTCGGGCCTTGCCTACAGTCCATCCGCGCTGGATGAGATAACCCGAAACTCCGCCGCCGAAAAAATTGCCGAGGTCGGCTGCGAGGAACGGAATCCAAATCGCAACCAGGCTGCTCTTCAGAGTGATGCCTTTCGCGACCAGGTAGATCGGGAACCAATCGGTGACGAAGAACCAAACGGGATCGGTGAAGCTCTTGGCGACAATGATCGCCCATGTCTGCGGGAACTTCAGCAATTCGCGCCAGCGTGGCGAGCGCAAGTCCGTTGATGCTGCGCTCTCACCCGCCGGGGCGGTGATGTACTGCAACTCGGCTGCGCTCACGCGAGGGTGTTGCTGCGGTGGATGGTACAAATATCGCCACGCGATGAGCCAGACAAAGCCGAGCGCGCCGGGAATCATGAACGCCGGACGCCATCCCCACCGGAAGTAGATGGAAAGCACAACGAAAGGCGCAATCGCGCTGCCGATGGACGATCCGCTGTCGAACAGGGCGGTTGCCAAGGCGCGTTCTTTCTCGGGAAACCATTCAGACACGGCCTTGGTCGCGGCCGGCCAATTCGCGGCCTCGCCTGCTCCTAATAAGAAGCGGAACCCCGCGAAGCTCGCGAAGCCGCGGGCGAAGGAAGTCAGCAGCGATACCAGCGAATACCACGCAACCGTGATGGAGAGGCCGCGTCGGGTGCCGACTTTATCCACAAAGCGGCCGCACGCGGTTTGGCCGATAGTGTATGCAATACGGAACGCGATCACGATGTTTGCGTAGTCGGTGTTCGTCCAGTGGTACTCCAATTTCAGGTAAGGCGCGAGAAGCGAGAGGGTCTGACGGTCGAGGTAGTTGATCGCCGTGGAAACGAACAGCAGCCCGCCTATCCACCAGCGCAGCGATGGAATGGGCCGCGGGCGGTTTATGGAACGTTGCGCCACAACGCTCATCTTTCGAAGGTCACGTGGATCGCGCCGTCACGCGGATGCAGCAACGCGGCCGACTCGCGGTCGAGATACACGGTTGCGTTGGAGTGGCGGCGCAGGATGGATGCAGGCGCCATGGGCGAGACGCCACTATTGAAGCAGGCGCAGATTGCGTCCGCCTTTTTCGGACCCGGCACAACGGCAAGCAACTCCTTCGCCTTGAGAATCTGCTTTATCGACATTGAAATTGCTCGCTCGGGAACTTGTGAGATGTCGGAGAACCACGCTTCGCCTACTTGCTGTTGGCGACATGCTTCATCAAGTTGCACCACCAGGTATGGATCTTCGACTTCAAAATCGGCGGGAGGATCGTTGAACGCGAGATGCCCGTTTTCGCCGATGCCGAGAAACATGATGTCGATCGGGGCGGAGCTGAGAGCTGCGTTTTTTTCGCGCAGAACTTCGGCGATGTCGCCGTCTCCGTGGAGCAGGTGATAGTTCTTGATGCCGGTCTTCTCGACCAATTGTTCCTTCAGCATTTTGCGAAAGCTGCCCGGATGCGAGATTGGGAGGCCGACGTATTCATCGAGATGGAAGGCCTCGACGTTCGCCCAATCAATTTCTGCGGCCGAGGTTAGGTTTTCGAGGAACTCTTTTTGCGAGGCAGCTGTTGCCGCGACGATGCGTGCGTTGCCTTTCGCAGCCAGTGCCTTGCGAATCGCGCCAGCGGCTTGTTCGGCGGCGGCCGCTGCCATCGCGTTGCGATTGGGGAAGATCCTGATGTCCATTGCTTCTTGCTCGGCAGCAATACTACGCGACGAAAGCGTCCTTCGCATCCCGAATGCTGCATCCGGCGCGCTTTTGCGCAGAGTGGGAGCTATGATATCGAACGAAGATCAAAGGCGAGATATTGAGAAGCAATTTGAACGAACGGCCATCGGCGATAACACTCCGTGCGGTTTACTCCGCCCTCTTTCTGCTGATTGCAATCACGACGGCGGGTCTTGGGCAGGCCTCGGCGCCCAAGTTCCGCGTGATCGCTCTCGCGGAGCACGGAGGGATTCATCAGCCGTTTGTGGACGCGGCGAAGCAATGGCTCGGTGACCTTTCGAAGCAAGAGAACTTCTCGGTGGATTACATCGAGGACACGGAGAAGATCGACGACGACTTTCTCTCGCATTACCAGCTTTTTATTCAACTCAACTACCCGCCCTATATGTGGACGCCGAAGGCGATGGCAGCCTTCCAGAAATACATTGAGCAGGGAAGAGGCGGCTGGATTGGATTTCACCACGCCACGTTGCTTGGTGAATTTGACGGCTACGCCATGTGGCCGTGGTTCCACGAGTTCATGGGCGGTATTCGTTGGAAGGATTACATCGCAAAGTTCGCGACCGCCAAGGTCGTGGTGGAAGACGCGAAACATCCGGTGCTGCAAGGAGTGCCGGCGAGCTTCATGATCGAGAACGAAGAGTGGTACACCTATGATCGGTCGCCGCGACCCAATGTGCACGTGCTGGCGCATGTGGATGAGTCCACGTACAAGCCTGACACGAAGACGAAGATGGGAGACCATCCGGTGATCTGGAGCAACGAGCGCATGAAGGCGCGGAACATTTACATCTTTATGGGACACCATCCGGAGCTGTTCCAGAACGAAGCTTTCACAACGATCTTCAAGAACTCCATTCTGTGGGCTGCCCATCCATGATTAAACGCGCAGTGTTCGTTGTGGCGCTGTTCGTACTTTTCGCTCTCAAAGTGGCGCAGGCGCAAACGTCGCCGCGCTTCCATGTGCTCGCCTTCTATACGACCGAGACCGAGCCGGACCACGTGCAATTCGCGCAGCAGGCGCTCGATTATTTTCGCGAGCTGGGGCATCTCAACAATTTTGATTTCGACGCGACCGCGGATTGGAGCGAACTCAACGGCGACACGCTGAAGAAATATCAGCTTGTCGTGTGGCTCAATGGCGCTCCGACCAAGCCCGAACAGCGGGCTGCATTTGAGCAATACATGACCAATGGCGGCGCATGGCTCGGCTTCCATTTCTCCGGCTACAACGACGAGAGTACGCACTGGCCATGGTTCGTGGACTTTATGGGCGGCGCTGTTTTCTACGACAACAGCTGGCCTCCGATGCCCGCGAAAATCCGCGTTGATGCGCGCGAGCATCCAGCGACCGCGGGTCTTCCGGAGTCCTACGTCGCGCCTAATAACGAGTGGTATATCTGGACGCCAAGCCCGCGGCTCAGCAAGGATGTGCAGGTCCTGCTTACGCTCGATCCCGCAAACTATCCGCTCGGGCTGAAAGGAATTCTTACCCAGGGCGACCTGCCGATCGTATGGACGAACACGCGCTACAAGATGGTCTACATGAACATTGGGCACGGTGACAGGATCTTCACCAGTGACATTCAGAATCGCCTGATTGCGAATGCTACATTTTGGTTGACGAGTGGCAAAGCAGCCCCGCAGAAGACAGTCGCGAAAAATGAGTTTCCGCCTGCGGTCGGCACCGAGATCAGCCTGCGCGGCGTCGCCGTCAATCCCAAGACCAGCAAAGTGTATGCGGTGAACACAGTGAACGGCACCGTGACGGTCGTGGATGCGGTGACTCGTATTGCCAAGACGGTCAAAGTCGGCGCGGGTCCCGAAGCCCTCGACATCAATCCGCAGACTAACAAGATCTATGTCGCCAACACCGGCAGCGCCAGCATCAGTGTGATTGACGGCAACACCGACAGCGCCACCGCGACGATTCCTGTCGGCAACTTTCCGTATCGAATCGCCGCCAATCCTGCGAGTGACAAAATTTATATTTCGAAGACCTTCGGGGACGCCATGATCGTCATCGACGGCAAGACGAACACCACCCAATCCATGGCGAAGGGAAGTGCGGCCGACATCATCGCCGTAAACGCCGAGGCGAACAAACTTTACTTCGTCCACTACGAAGGGAACGACGTCACCGTTCTTAACGGCGCCACCAATGCAGCGATCCAGGTTCCCGCAGGCAACCACATCTGGGGCGCGACGGTCGATCCGTCCACGGATCGCGCCTACTTCTCGCTCACGGGCGCGTCGCGTATTGCGGTGCTGGATGGCAAGACGAATACCGTCACTTATGTTCCAACCGGTGAGTTCCCGTGTGCGATTGCGGCGGATGTTGTGAATCACCGCGTCTACGTGGCTAACTACGCGACCGGCAGCGTGAGCGTGATTGACAGCAGCAACAACAATCTCCTTGCGACCGTTGCAGTTGCCCAGCACCCGCAGGCAGTCGCCATCGATCCTGTGAACAAGCGCGTTTATGTCGCGAGCACGGTAGGAAATTCAGTGACGGTGATTGATGAGAAGACGAACGCGGTTGTGGGAACCGTGAAGACGGACAGTCGTCCTTATGCGATTGCAGTGGATTCGCAGACGGATACTGCATTTGTGGCGGGAGTGGGCGGTAAGCTGGTGCTCGTCGAGGGGAAAAGCCTGAAAGTGGTGACCGTGGGGAACTAAAAGGCCGCTGAATTCAGGTCACAATTGCCCTAGTATTGCGAGGCGCGAATCCGTTTGCGCTTTGCAAGGTGGCAGTCATGCGAATTTCGCTAGCGCTCTGGATGCTCGCACTCACGGCCGTATCGTTTGCTGCGACGCCGAAGCTGAAGATTGAACTTGCTCATAAAGGACCGTGCGAGCAGGAGACGGAACTTCAACTCGGGCGGCTGTCGAGCGAGTACGACCTGTCGAAGTTCACCATTACCCGCGAGATCCGCATCGAGCGCTGCGCCATGGCGCACTCCAAGCCTGTGCTCACAATGAACTGCCGTTTTCTGCAGAATGACGATCTCGCTCTTTCGCAGTACGTCCACGAGCAAGGGCACTGGGTGCTGGGACGTCGCGAAGGTGAGATGAGATCGCTCTATGAGGATCTGACGCGCAGCTTTCCCGCTATCCCGACCGAATATCCCAAGGGCGGCTTCGGCGAGCGCGACTCCTACTTTCATCTCGCGGTGATTCTGCTGGAGTGGCAGGGGATGGAAGAGCTTGTAGGCGAGAAACGCGCGCTTGCGGAGATGAAGTGGAAGCAGGGCGACCACTACACCGAGTTATATCGCACCGTGATGGAGAACCGCGAAGCGATGGAGAAGATCCTTCGCAACCACGATATTCACTGGTGAATTGGGCACCAGCGCAGGCGTTCTTCGCGCCTCCTGCACGAATCCTTCGCACCCTTCCGTAATTAAAGTTTCCTGCCCGATCTCCCGATGTAGAGAACGGTGAACACTACATAGACAGCAGGGGACGAGCATGGGCGATTCGGACGGAAGAGTGATTCTGGACAGTAGCGATTTGCGGTTGATCCATGATGTTTCGCGCAGAGACTTCGTGAAGTATTCGTTTTCTGCCGCTGCGGGTATTAACTGGCGGGAAACCTTGGATGCGGTAGCGGGAGTAGCGACCATCCGACGTACCCGATTCCTTCCAACGCGCCAGTGCGGAAGACGACCGAGCGCATGTTGTCGTTTCCAATACCGGCGCAACCTTCCGGTCCGAACTCGGGTACGGGGCTGTGTCCCACCGAACTGCCGCTGATTTCGAAGTACAGCGAATATGGGTACGGGAACTATACGTACGGCGGGCCGCTGCGGATCGAGTCGCGCTACGACATTATGCCGGATGGGTATGGGCTGTCGAAACCGGCGCGGCTGAAGCAGTTCGCGAATTTCTTTGCCACGGCCGATGTCCACATGACGGACAAGGAAACGCCCAACCAGATTATTTATCTGCAACAAGAAGACCCGGTGTATGGCGCGCCGGGAACCTCCATCTATTCGCCGGTGATGTTGTACACGACCCACGTGCTGGACGCCGCGATGCAGACGGTGAATGCGCTGCATAAGCAAGCGCCCTTCGACTTTGGAATATGCCTGGGCGATGTTTGCAATAGCAGTCAGTACAACGAACTGCGGTGGTACATCGACGTGATGGACGGCAAGCGGATCACGCCGAGTTCCGGGGCGCACCTGGGCGCGAGCACAATCGATTACCAAAAGCCGTATAAGGCCGCGGGGCTTGATCCATCGATACCGTGGTACCAGGTGCTGGGCAATCACGATCACTTTTGGCTGGGCAGTGCCGCTGTGGACGGCGATCCGACGGTCGATTTGCGATCGGCATTTATCGGCTCCAAGGTGTGGGCGGTTGGCGATTTGCTGGTCCCAAATCCCGAGCACTTCCCGTGCCTGCACGACACCAGCGCGAGTTTCAAGCAGCCAACGTTCCACATGGGCGTACTCGACGGTTCGACACCGACCGGCACGATTATCGGTGCAGGTGCGGCTGGCTCGATGAATCCACCTGCGGTGGTTGCCGATGCGAACCGGCGCTCGCTGTTGCGAGCGGAGTGGATCCAGGAATTCTTCAACTCCACGAGTAGCCCCGTGGGCCACGGGTTCGGCCTTGTGGATGGTTCGTTGGGCAGCGGATTTGCCTGTTATAGCTTCGTGCCGAAGTCTGACATCCCGCTCAAGGTCATCGTTCTGGACGATACGCAATCGGAGAACGACGGCTCGCACGATATTCACGGCCATGGCTTTTTGGATGCGACGCGTTGGACGTGGCTGCAAAAGGAACTTGCGGCTGGGCAGGCGGCGCATCAATTGATGATTATCGCGGCGCACATCCCGATCGCGGTAGCAGCGATTGGCTCGGAATTCGAATGGTGGGAGTCGGCGCTGGACCCGAATGCCGCCTTGCAGAATGCGGTGTCGTTGACGGATATGGTTGCAGTGCTGCAGAACACACCGAACCTTCTGCTGTGGATCTCCGGGCACCTGCACCAGAACACGGTGAAGGCATTTATGCCGCCCGTGGGAGGGGTTGCGGAGAGCGGTTTCTGGGAAGTCGAAGTGTCGTCGCTTCGGGATTTCCCGCAGCAGTTCCGCACGTTCGAGATTTATCTCAACAGCGACTACACGGTATCGATTGTGACGACGAACGTGGACCCCGCAGTGGCCGATGGATCTCCGGCAGCGAAGTCGCGCATGTATGCTGTTGCCACCCAACAGATCATTCAGCCGAACCAGGCTCCGAATTGCCAGAACGTGCAACTGGCTTACGGCAAGATTCCGGTGGACACCATGGACCCGAGCCGGCCGCAGGACAACGCAACCGATGCAAGCATCGTGTACGGATCGGTGCCGGGTGTGCCGTACTGCGCGTCGTACAACGCGGAACTCTTCAAGCAGTTGAGTCCGAGCATGGTAAGCGTGTTGAAGAAACAATTTTCGGCGTAGGGATAGGTGATGAAATCTACACGCCGACGGGGAAGGGCTTGGTGTGGGTTTCCGGGCTGGCGGTGCGGCCCATGAGCGAATCGAAGCGGCCTTGCAGGAGTGACATCAGTCCTGTGTACCAGTAACCGAAGACAAACAAGCAGAGGAAGGGAACTGTAATGTAGTTCTCGCGGCTGACGGCGTACCACACGCACGCGGCGAACCACGTGCCGATCGCCAGTTCGATCCAGGGAATGATGCCGAGGCGCTTGCGATACTTCTTTGCGGCGATGGATTTCTCGCCCTTGTTGGTGACGCGATATTTAGGCGTACGTGCGAAGGCCGACTGCTTGCCGACGATGGCTTCCAGCACGGCCTTTGTATTCGTCACCGTCAGGCCGATCCCGAGCGCCATGAGTGCGGGCAGATACATGAATGTCCGCAGCCACGTCTTTGGATAGAGTTCTTTTTGCGAGACTAGATAGAAGCTCGAGATGCTGAACGTGGATGCCAGGAACAGCGGCATATCAATGTAGAGCATTTGAAACCAGCCCTGGTAGAAGCGCAGCACCATCGCCGGAAGCATGAGGGCCGATAGAACGATCATCAGCGGATAACTAATGTTGGCGGTGAGGTGATACCAGGCTTCGACTTTTACGCGCCGCGGCACGTCGCTGCGGTACAAGAACGGCAACACTTTTTTCGAGCACTGGATAAGCCCCTTCGCCCAACGCGCCTGCTGGGTTTTGAAGGCCGTCATTTCGATCGGCAATTCCGCGGGGCACTCGACATCCTGCAGATACTTGAACCGCCAACCCTTTACCTGCGCGCGATAGCTGAGATCGGTGTCTTCGGTCAGGGTGTCGTGCTGCCAGCCACCAGCTTCTTCAATGGCCTGCTTGCGCCACATGCCGGCGGTGCCGTTGAAGTTGAAAAAGACGCCCTTGCGGGAGCGGCCGCCGTGCTCAAGCACGAAGTGGCCGTCAAGGAGGATGGCCTCAACTTCGGTGAGGAACGAGTAGTTGCGGTTCAGGTGCGTCCAGCGCGTTTGCACCATACCGATTTCCGGCTCGGCGAAGTGGTGAATGCACTTCTGTAGAAAGTCTGCGGGCGGCACGAAGTCGGCGTCGAAGATGGCGATGAACTCGCCCTTGCAGACGGCCATACCTTCCTGAAGTGCGCCCGCCTTGAAGCCGTGGCGGTTCGTCCGATGAATATAAGAGATCGGGTTGCCAAGCGCGGCATAGCGCTCCACCACCTCGCGCGCAACTTCGACGGTCTCGTCGGTGGAGTCGTCGAGGACCTGGATGTCGAGCTTGTCCTTCGGGTAGTCGAGCTTGCAAACGGCTTCTACGAGGCGGTCAATGACGTACTGTTCGTTGAAGATCGGCAACTGCACGGTGACGCGCGGCAACTCGGCGAAGTGCTGCGGCGGGTCAGTCGTCTTATTCTTGCGATTGCGGTAGTACATCCAGACGAGCTGGTACCGATGCACGCCATACGCGGCAAGAATAATGAGGACGATGAAGTACGGAATGAGAAGGCAGAGGTCGAAGGCGTTGGCTTGGTAAAGGCCTTTAAACGTGGTGTCGAGGACGTGCGTGCGGATCCAATGTTGCGCTCCGTGTGCCTGTGAGACAGAGAAAGCTGCCAGGATTTCGGTGCTCAGGGGACGCACTCCTTCGTCGTATGCTCGAAGGAAGATTCTACAGGACGAACCCCAAAATCCTTACCACCAAGGTCACCGGAGAGCCGAAGGTGCTCTCCAGCAAAGAGGCTTCGTCTGGAGGTAAACTTCCTTCGTGCTTTTACCCGTCAGCGATGGCGTTGTTCAAGGCGTGCTTCATCTCCCCGAGAGCCGCTCCGGAGACGGGCTTGTGTTGACACATGGCGCCGGAGCTAACCACCAGGCCCCGGTGCTGGTCGCGGTGGCGACGGCATTCGAGAGGCTGGGCTTTGTCGTGCTCCGATTCGATCTGCCGTTCCGGCAAAAGCGCCCGCATGGACCGCCTCCGCGCGGCAGCGCCGAAGAGGACCAGCAAGGACTGCGACAGGCAGCTGCTTTCCTGCGCACCCAGGCCGCAAATCGCATCTTTCTCGGCGGCCATTCCTACGGTGGACGCCAGGCGTCGATGCTTGCGGCTTCGCAACCGGAGATTGCTGCGGCGCTACTATTGTTGTCTTATCCGCTGCATCCGCCAGATCGGCCCACGCAAATGCGCACCGCCCACTTTCCCGACCTGCGCACCCCGGCGCTGTTCGTCCACGGCAAGCGCGACGGATTTTGCACCCACGAAGAATTAGTCGAGGCAACCAGGCTCGTGCCCGCCCGCACCGAGATCCTGGAGATCGAAGCGGCCGGACATGAACTGTTATCCAAGCGGAACGCGGACGCGTTGCCGGCCCTTATCGCAAATTCGTTCCAGAGGTTTATTGGCTAGCGGCGCCACGTTATACTTCTTCGCGATCCTCTCATGAAGCGCCACGTTCTCATCTTTGGTCTCGTCGGCGGCCTGCTCATCGCCACGCTGCAATACACGGAATACCGCTTTATCGTCATAGAGCATTCGTTTGAAATTTACGGGGCGCTGGTCGCGGTTCTCTTTGCGGCGTTTGGGATATGGCTGGGGCTTCGCATCACCCGCCGCCGCGAGACCATTCGCGAAACCGTTGTCGTCAAGGAAGTCCTGGTTCCGGCGGAAGCCGGCCCCTTCGCGCCCGATACGGCCCGTCAGCAGGAACTGGGGATCACGGCACGGGAGATGGAAATTCTTACCCTGGTGGCCCACGGCCTCAGCAATCGCGAGATCGCAACCCAGCTTTTCGTTTCCGAAAACACGGTCAAGACGCACTGTGCCCGCGCCTTCGACAAGCTCGGCGCCGCCCGTCGGACCCAGGCCGTCCAGCGCGGCAAAGAACTAGGCCTGCTGCCGTGACGGCGTCACCCAAAAGCACGATTTCCGTGTGTTTTCAGCAAAATCATCCGAAAGAATGACGACATCCGGCCCCATTCCGCCGCAAGGTGACTCCAACATCGCTTGCAAAAGGAGCCTCACATGAAGAAAACCGTTCTCACCTTCGGCCTTATCGCCGGCGTCATCATCTCCGTCCTGATAGGCGGCTCGCTGCTCATCGCAGACAAGATCGGCAGCGGCCACAGCATGGCTCTCGGCTACACCATCATGGTGGCGTCGTTCCTGTTGGTGTACTTCGGCATCCGGAGCTACCGCGACAACAACCTCGGCGGCCAGATTTCCTTCGGACGGGCGTTCGGCTGCGGCATCCTTATTACGCTGATCACTACGGTCTGCTACGTCGCCATGTGGGAGGTGCTGTATTTCAACTTCATGCCACATTTTATGGACGGCTACTTCGCCGCGCAGATCCACAAGGTCCAGGCCTCGGGGCTTGACTCCGCCACCGTTGCCGCGCAGGTCGCTGCGATCCAGCACTCGCAACAGCTCTATCAGAACCCGTTGGTCAACGCGGCTTATACGTTGATGGAGCCGCTACCGGTGGGCATCATCATTACTCTCATCTCGGCTGCCGTGCTGCGGCGGAAAGCGCGTGGGCAAACTGCGGGCGCTCGTGCGGTGATGACTGCGTAAGTCAAAGGCAAAATCTTTCACCACGAAGGACACGAAGGGTACGAAGGTTCTCAAAGCTCTGGGTGCCCCATCCTTATCGCGCGTTACTTGCGCGATAGGGTGGGGACTTTGTTTGCTGTCATCAGAACCGATCGACGTCAATCACAGCCTTCGCAAACTCTTTCGGAGCTTCCTGCGGCAGGTTGTGGCCGACACCGCCCCCAACCAGTCGGTATTCATACTTGCCTGAGAACTTCCCGCGATAGGTTTCGGCGGGCGCGTGCAGCGCGCCATTCGACTCGCCCTCCATGGTGATGGTCGGCACGGTGATGGGAGGACCTTCGGCGAGCCGTTTTTCCAGGTCGTCGTATTTGCGCTCGCCATCGGCCAGGGCAATCCGCCAGCGATAGTTATGGATGACGATGTCCACATGGTCCGGGTTGTCGAAAGCCGCGGCACTGCGCTCGTATATGGCATCGTCGAAATTCCACTTCGGAGAAGCGGTCTTCCAGATGAGCTTATTGAAATCGTGGAGGTACTTCGCATAACCGGTGCGGCCAAGATCGGTGGCGAAATAGTACTGATACCAGAACGCCAGCGCAGCACCGGGCGCAAAGGGCGCCACCTTGGCGACGACAGGGTTGCTGACGAGATAGCCACTCACCGATACGATCGCCTTGCAGCGTTCCGGCCACAGCGTCGCCATGACGGCGCACGTGCGCGCGCCCCAATCAAAGCCGGCAATAATCGCTTTCTGGATCTTGAGCGCATCCATCAAATGGATGACGTCGAAAGCGACGGCCGATTGCTGGCCATTGCGGGGCGTATCGCTGGAAAGAAAACGCGTCGTCCCATAACCGCGCAGGTACGGAACCACGACGTGGTATCCAGCCGCAGCCAGGAGCGGAGTGACCTCGACAAAGCTATGGATGTCGTAGGGCCAGCCGTGCAGGAGAATCACCGCCGGACCATCCGCCGGGCCCGCTTCCGCGTAACCGATATTCAGATCGCCGGCATCGATCTGCCGCAATGTTCCAAACGAAGCGTCGGCTGTCGGGCTCGACGCCGCGTTTCCATTTTCCGCGGCGAAGAGCGGCAGCCCTGCGAGCAATGCTGCTCCCGTTGAAAACCCCGCCAACTCCAGGAGACGCCGGCGTGACATGCCGTTTGCTTTTGATTCGTCCATGAGGAAACCTCTTTCTCTGCATTACCCGTAGGTGAGATCAGTGCTCTGTCCGACCTCGATGATGTAGCCGTCAAGGTCGCGGATGTAGCAGCGAATCTCGCCGTACTTGGGAATTGGCTCGGTGATGAACTCAGCGCCGCGGCTTTTCCAAAGCTCGTAGCAGGCTTGAATGTCGGCAACGCGGAAATTCATAAAGCTGTTGATGTGTTTCGGGTCGGGGACGCTGAGCGTTACCGTCGGCTTGTCGGGTGTCGGGCCGCCGCCTACGTTCAGGATCATCCAGATATTTGCGAGCAGAAGGTACGCCGGAGCGTTGCCGTCTCCCATGCTCAGAATCTTCGCGCCGAAGACCTTTTCGTAGTAGCGGGCCGAGCGCTCAATGTCCTTCACGGTGAGAAAATGCGCGATGCTCATCCCCTCTCGCGGAGGCATCTCGAAGGTCTTCTGTTCCACTTGTACGCTGTCCATAGTTTCTCCACCAGCAGTAGGCCAGAAGCGCGACGCGGAATCTATTGGACGAACGTATCGGCAATATCTAAGTGGCGGCTCAAGAACGAAAGTGCCCAGCGATACCAATGTCTGATTGTGCAGCTTGGGCGTTTCTGATGGGATGTTCGCCTGAATCGAGGTCCACGAGATGGAGTGGAAACGCTTGGTCGAGTTTGCGCTCACGGGCAGCAGCGATCTTGAACGCTATGCCATCCTGCTGGTACGGGTTGCGATCGGGCTGTTCTTCGCCATCTCAGGCGCAAACAAATTGTTTGTCGCTGGCGGTACCAAGCCGGTTTACGACACACTGGTGAAAGCCAATATCCCCTTTCCCCGCCAGACCGCCTATTTCGTGGCGACCGTCGAGTTCGTTGCCGGATCGTTCCTGGCTGTAGGTTTTCTTTCGGCCCCGGCCTGCGTCGCTTTGCTGATTGATATGGTCGTCGCTACCGCAACCAGCGCGATTGCCACTTTGCCGAAGGGACTCTCGCCGCTAAACTGGCTCGACGATTTCCTCTACCTTCCGGAAGTCTTGTACGTGCTCTTCTTCATCTGGCTGATCTGCTCGGGGCCGGGAAAGTTCAGTGTGGATTCCTGGATTGCAGGGCGGCTCTAGTCTCGCTAAAACTAAAGTCTTTCACCACGAAGGACGCAGTTCCTGTCATCCTGAGCGGACTCGCGCGCAGCGCGACGGAGTCGAAAGACCCCTATCGTCCCCACTGCTCTGCGCTCCATCGAGGTGGGTCACAAGAAATGGTGATTATTTCGTCCGTCGGCTGAGCGCGACGCAAACTTCCCATCTGTCATCCCAGGGACGGACACCTTGCACTTCTACCTATTGGACATGTATAGGTAGAAGCCATAGGTATGCCGATTCCATCGAAATTCGATCTTCCGCAAGGCACGCTTGATTTGCTGATTCTCCGCGTCGTCGCGCTTGGGCCGGTTCATGGCTACGCGATCGTTCAGCGCATTCAGCAGATCTCCAAGGACGCGCTCCACATCCAGCAGGGCAGCCTCTATCCCGCGCTGCACCGCCTCGAGAACAAAGAGTTCCTCACTGCCGATTGGGGCCCGTCTGAAACCGGGCGCGAGGCCAAGTTCTATCGCCTTACGACGAAGGGGCGCGCGCAACTCAAGGCGGAGACCGAGAGCTGGACGCGCCTCACCGAAGTCGTCGGGATGATCCTGCAGGGAGAACTCTCATGAACTGGATTGGGCGGCTGGTGCGTCGCGGACGGATGGAAAGGGAACTCGATGCTGAACTGCGCTTCCACTTCGAGACCCTCGTCGCGGAGAGAATGCAGCGCGGCATGACGGAGACCGAGGCCCGCCGCAGCGCACGTCTGGACTTTGGCGGCATGGACCAGGTGAAGGAAGATTGTCGCGAGAGCCGCGGCACGCTGTGGGTGGAATCGATTGCGCAAGACCTTCGCTTTGGGGCGCGCATCCTGGCGCGCTCGCCGGGATTTTCCGCTACCGCGATTCTCGTGCTCGCGCTCGGCATCGGGGTGAGCACGCTGGCGTTCAGTCTGTACAACCTGATCGCACTGCAGTCGCTGCCGGTCCGCGATCCGCAATCGCTGGTGGGCATGCAACGACGTTCGCCGGAGAACATTGCTCCCAACCTGCCGTATGCGTCGATCACTTACTATGGCGACAACGCGAAGTCGCTCTCGGCCGTGATGGCAACCATGACGGCGATGCCGATGCTGATGGATCGCGACGAGCAGCGCATCACTCCTGGCTTTGTGACCGCCAACTACTTCAGCGAACTGGGCGCTGCCGCTGCTGCGGGACGCCTGTTCATGCCCGATCGTGAAAGTTCCTCCGACTCTCCACCTGCGGTCGTGCTCAGCTATCGGTTCTGGCAGAGAAGATTCAATGGCGACCCTGCCGTCGTGGGCAGAGTTGTGCATCTCTCGGGAAAGGCGGCGACGGTGGTCGGCGTGGCCAGCAAATCGTTCGCGAACCTCGGTGTCGACGATCCCGACTTGTGGCTGCCGCTGGCGCAGTATTCGTACTTCGTGGAAGGCAGCCGGCCGCTTGACGATCCCAAGTTCGATGGCCTGATCATGATGTGGGGACGTCTCGCGCCAGGGTTCACGGCGTCCACCGCGCAGCAGGAGTTACTCGCGCTCACGGACCAACTGCGGAAGCTTTATCCGGCGATGATCTGGGACAACGAACGCATTGTGGTGACGCCCGGCGCGCACTTCTTCACCTCGGAAGATAGCGGCCCGATACTGGCGTTCGTCGCGGTACTGGTGTTGCTGATTCTAGGCATTGCCTGCGCCAATCTTGGCGGACTGCTCATGGCGCGCGGCGCCAGTCGACAACGCGAAATTCGTCTGCGCTTTGAGCTTGGTGCACGGCGATTCCGCGTCTTCCGGCAACTGCTTACTGAGAACTTTCTGCTCGGGTTCCTTGGCGCGGTGGCCGCGCTGCCGCTCAGTTACGTCGCGCTGCGACTCACCCTCACGTACGCTAACGCTCCTTCGTGGATGAGTGCCGTGCCCGACTGGCGTGTGCTCGTGTTCACCGCCGCCATGGGCTTTCTTGCCGCGATGTTTTTCGGATTCCTGCCGACCGTGCAGATGGTCCGCCACAAAACCAACCGGACGCTGTGGCACCAGTTCGTGGTGTGTGCACAGGTCGGCGCTAGTTGTGTGCTGCTTATTCTTGCGGGATTGCTGGTCCGCGCGACTCTGCACACGCTGTACACAAATCCGGGCTTTGGATACGAGCAGGTGTACTCCATCGATCCTGGATTGCATGATCACGGCTACAACGCGGCGACCGCGCAGACCTATCTCGACCAGATGCAGGAGCGTTTGCGCGCCGTGCCGGGCGTGGCTTCGGTGTCTGTGGCGCTCAATCCGCCGCTCGTCAGTAAAGAGGTGATGATCACCAGCATCGACGTCAACGGCAAGCGCGTGTTGATCTATCCCAACTGGGTCGGGCCTGAATTCTTCCAGACGATGCAGATCCCATTGCTCCGCGGGCGGCTCATTCAGCCTGGGGAAAACAACGCGGTCATGTTGAGTGAGTCGCTCGCGCGCCAGCGCTGGCCCAACGAAGATCCTATCGGCAAGCCCTGGAAGAACACGAAGAACGTAGTCGTCGGCGTGGTTGGGAATACGCGCGCGATGGAACTCAACAACACCGACGCGACCGAACTCTACTACCCACCAGCGGCGGAGCACTTGGCTTCGATGTCGGTGCTGGTGCGCGTTGCAGGCGATCCGGCAAATGTTTTGCCTGCGATTAAGTCGGTGGCTGCGGAAGGTGACACGAAACTCTTTCCGACGATCACGCCGCTGAGCGCGGGATTTCGCAAGAATGTTGCGGTCGTGGAACAGGTCGCTACGATTATTAGTTTGCTGGGGGGCATTGCGATTTTTCTTGCGGTGGTTGGACTGCTCGGACTTGTCAGTTACGCGGTGTCGCAACGCACCCGGGAGATCGCGATTCGGCTCGCGCTGGGGGCGCATCGCGCTGAGATATTTTCTGCCGTGTTGCGGCGGTTTGCATGGCCGGTTGCGATTGGGCTTATCGCTGGAGTGGGCGTCACGGCCGGGCTTTCGCAAGTTTTGCGGCGCGGGCTGTATGGCATCAGCGGGCTTGATCCGATTAGCTATGCTGGGGCGATCGCGTGTTTGTTGGCGATTTTGATGGGTGCTGCTCTGCTGCCGTTACGGCGCGCGCTGCGGATTGATATTGCTCGGATTCTGCACGCTGAGTAAAAGCTTTCACCACGAAGGCCACGAAGGGTTTTTAGGCGCGAAGCGATTTTGGGGTTTTGCAAATACTAAAATTGCCGAAGAAAACCCTAGAACTCCCCGTAAAACCTGAAATTACAAAATAGTTAACATACGCTTGCAACCGCATGGTTCCTGACGATTTACGGCGTCATACCACTTTCCGGTGATCGTTCCAGCGCCCGGATTTTTCTCTTCAAACGGCGTAAACCGCGACCCTGGACCGGGAAAATTTGCTGATTCGTCGCGTTTGCCGCAAAGGTGGTATGAAAAAGTGGAAGGATTTTGTTAACTGGGTGGTAAAGGGGGCCCAGATTCTAAAAACTTTCACCACGAAGGACACGAAGGGAACGAAGGATTTCAGGGCTTCGGGTAGATGGTGCTTATTGCGCTTGGGTGAGATCGGGGCAGAAGAGATGCGTCTTTCAGACGCATCAGGCTCGCCGACTGAACGCATTGTTGCTGCGGAAGTTTTCCGGACCTGCCTAGCGATTCACAAAGGAGGTGAATCCCTAGAATGGGGCACCCTGCATTTTCGAAGCCTGAAGCATACAACGCATGCTCCTCGACGTGCATCGCTGTCTATGTTTTCACTGCGGGAGAAAATGCAACGGATCTCCAGCTAAAATAGAAAAATAGCTCGTATCCCTCCACATTTCTACAAAGGGAGTTTCATGGGCACAACAGGGCAAGTCCCGCCACCGGGACCGAACAGCGAACGCATGTCTGAAGTGCGGCAGCGGGAGAGCGTGCAACAGGCGCTGCAGGAGCGCGAAGCCGAACTGCAGCAACTGGCCCAGACCCTGACCGAGGAGTTGTCAACCTCCCAACGCTTGCAACAACTCAGTACGAGGCTGGTGCAGGTCACCGACCTCACCGATCTCCTCAACGAGATACTGGATGCGGCCCTGGACATCTCTGGCGCCGATATGGGGAATTTGCAGATATTCGACGGCAAGGCCCTGAAGATCGAAGTACATCGTGGATTTGAGGCGCCATTCCTTTCGTATTTTGAAACGGTGAACGCGAAGGAGCCGAACGCCGCGTGCGGTGTCGTTCTAAAAGAAGGCAAGCGGGTCATCGTTGAAGATGTGACGCGCAGCCCCATCTTCGCGGGCACGCAGGCACTCGACGTGATGTTGAACGCGGGCGTTCGCGCCTTGCAGTCCACCCCGTTGATCAGCCATGACGGTCGCGTCTTAGGCGTGTTCTCCACCCATTTCCGCACCGTGAAACGCCCCGGTGAGCGTGAAGTTCGCGCCCTGGACGTGCTCGCCCGACTCGGCGCCGATCTTCTCGATCGAAAAGCAGCTGAAGATGCCCTGCGACACAGCGAGCAACGTTTCCGCGTGATCACGGACGCTTCGCCGGTCCTGGTGTGGATGGCGGGCACTGACAAGCTCTGCTACTACTTCAATAAGGGATGGCTGAATTTCGTCGGTAGAACTCTTGAACAGGAAGCGGGAAATGGGTGGGCAGAAAATGTGCACCCCGACGACTTTGATCGCTGCCTTCAAATTTATGTCGCCAACTTCGACGAACGTCGCCCATTCGAGATGGAGTACCGGCTGCGCCACCATAGCGGACAGTATCGTTGGATCCTCGACTGTGGGGTTCCGCGCTTCGCGCCCGACGGTAGCTTCGAAGGGTATGTGGGAGGCTGCCTCGATATTCACGACCGCAAGGAGGCGGCCGAGATCCGCGAGCGACTCGCCGCCATTATCGACTCTTCCGATGATGCGATCATCAGCAAGAACCTGAACAGCATCGTTACCAGTTGGAACAAGCAAGCCGAGAAGATGTTTGGCTACACCGCCGATGAGATCATCGGTAAGCCGATCACGATCATTCTTCCGCAGGAGCTACTCCAGGACGAGGACATGATCCTCAGCAAGATCCGGAGCGGACAGAAAATCGATCACTTCGAAACCGTGCGTCTCGCAAAAGACGGCAGGCGACTCGAAGTCTCCCTCTCGATCTCGCCGGTGCGCGACGAGAACGGGAGGATCATCGGGGCGGCGAAGATCGCCCGGGATATCACGGAAAAGAAGCGGATGGAACGCGCGTTACGGATGACGGAGAAGATCGCAGCCGCGGGACGATTGGCTGCCACGGTCGCGCACGAAATCAATAATCCGCTCGAATCCATCACCAACCTCGTTTACCTGGCCAAGACCAGCCCGGAATTGCCGACGAGTCTCATGCAATACCTGGAGCAGGCCGATCAAGAGCTCTCGCGTGTCGCCTACATTGCGCGTCAAACGTTGGGCTTTTACCGCGACAACTCGCGACCAGCGTGGTTGTCCGTTTCCGCGCTTGTCGAGGGCGTCATGACGATCTACCAGCGCAAGATGGAGAACAAAAACATATCCTTCGACAAACGGATTTCTGCGGAGCTGGAGGTGTTTGCCGTGGAGGGCAAACTGAAGCAGGTGCTTTCCAACCTAGTAACGAATGCGATCGATGCCTCCGATTTCGACGGAGTGATCTCGGTTCGCGCTCGCAAATCCACCGACCGAAAAGGTCAGCCTGTAATTTGCCTCGCAGTGGCGGATCGCGGCGAAGGCATTCCAAAGGAGCACATGGCGAAGCTATTTGCCCCATTCTTCACGACAAAGTCAGAGATCGGTACAGGTCTCGGGCTGTGGGTGAGTAAGGACCTGGTGGAAACCGCCGGAGGATCTATACGCGTACGGAGTCGGGCTGGAGCGAAATCGGGCACCGTGTTTACCATTACCCTTCCCATTGAAACACAGGTTACTCAGTCGGAGGTGAATAACGCATGGGCGTAATGCTAGCTGTGCAGGACATCGAGATGGTCGGCCGCCTGTTGATGAGAGATATCGCTCTCACCGACGATGGTGGTAAGACTGCTCTGCGATCCGGAGACGGAATCGAAAAGCAAAGTCGTGTCCAACGGGTGCTGGTTGTGGACGACGAGAGACTCGTTGCCGATACGGTTTGCGAGATCCTCAAGCGCTTTCACTTCGATGCGACGCCTTGTTACAACGGCGAAGCGGCGATCGAAGCAGCTTCTCAAGCATGTCCTGACTTCGTCGTCTCGGACGTGATGATGCCGAAGCTGAACGGTGTCGAAACTGCGCTCCGAATCCAGGAACTCTGTCCCAGGACTCGAGTTCTGCTGTTCTCCGGAAATGCCGCAACTGCCGATCTTCTGAAACGGGCGCGGGCCGAAGGACATGATTTCGAACTGCTCGCAAAGCCGATCCACCCCGAGGAACTGGTCCGAAGACTGCAATGAGGAGTTCTTCGGGCGTTGTGGCCTGACCGCGGGACTTAGAGTCACAAGCGAAAAGCAAAAGAGCGCGGACATGCCGCGCTCTTCTTAGTTCTGCTTACTGGTTTAGGCGAAGATTTCGCCGGGGAGCCGCTTTAGCGTGCGCGTGGAGAGCGTGTCGCGATGCTTTACTTCACGCTTTGGCGTCGTTGTGGCGTTCAGGTCGCGGCGTGCGATCTTCAGCTTCAGGGTGCGCTCGATGTTGCGGAGCTCGAAGACTTCGGCGCCTGATACCAGGCTCGTCGCCATACCGGTTGCTCCGGCTCGGCCGGTGCGGCCGACGCGGTGGATGAAGTCTTCCGGCACCTGCGGGAGGTCGAAGTTGATGACGTGTGCGATGTCATCTACGTCGAGACCGCGGGCGGCTACATCCGTCGCGACCAGGACCTTGATGCTGCCCTTGTCGAACGCGGCCAATGCGGCGTTGCGTTGCGACTGGCTGCGGTCGCCGTGGATCATCGCGGCAGAGAAGCCGTCGCGGATGAGTTCCTTGGCTAAGCGTTCGGTACCGCGCTTGGTGCGGGCGAAGACCAGGGTCTTGCCTTCCTGCTCGTAGAGAAGCTGGCGCAGGGCATCTTTCTTGCCCATGATCGGAACTTCGATCGCGTGCAATTCGACGGCGGCGGCCGGCTTCAGGATGGAACCGATTTCCACGCGGACCGCGTTGTAGAGGCAATCCTGCACGATGCCGCTGACCGCCGGGCCCATGGTGGCGGAGAAGCAAAGCGTCTGCTTATCGCGCGGAAGAGCACGGAGGATGCGCTTGATGGCAGGGAGGAAGCCCATGTCCATCATGCGATCGGCTTCGTCGAGGACGAGCATTTCGACCTGGCTGAGGTCTACGAGGCGACGGCCCATGTAGTCCTCGAGGCGGCCGGGCGTGGCTACCACTACGCGCGCGCCGCTGCGGATCGATTGGATCTGGTTGCGCTCCGAGGTGCCGCCCATGACGAGCGCTGCGGACTTGAGTTTCTTACCCTTGAGCTGCTCATAGACGCCGTGCACCTGCATGGCGAGTTCACGAGTGGGTACGAGTATCAGCACCTGCACGCCGCAAGGCTCGGTGTCGCGGAGCATCTCGAGGGCAGGGATGATGAAGGCCAGGGTCTTACCGGTACCGGTCTGGGCGGTGGCGAGGATATCGCGGCCGTCGAGTGCGGGCGGAATGGCTTTCTCTTGTACTGGAGTTGGGTTGATGAACTGGGCTGCCTCAAGTCGCTGTTTAAGAACATCGGACAGGGGCATATCGTTAAAGGTAGTCAATCGTTGTCTTCTTTCGGGGTCCCGTTTATGTGAGGACCTCACGTATTGCCGTCTCGCGACGCGCAATGGAGACATGCGATTCGCGACTGGGAGTTACTTGTTGGTAGCGAACTCGCGTTCGCCTCCGGCTGCGGGCCGGGACCGTTCTAGAAATCGTGGAAGTCCAATGCTTTGGGCTGACCTTCTTCGTCATATTCAATGACGGGCTGCCCGAGTTTCTCGGCGTTGGGGTTCTCTTCCTTTTCAGCTTTACGCTGCAATTTCTTCTGTGCTTTTTCCGCCTGTTTCTCCTGGCGGGCGCGTTCTTTCAAACGCTTGGTGAAAGATGGGCGTGCATTGGCCATCAAGTCTCCTTAAGTCTCCGGGATGTTTTGCCCGGGACCCCGTTAAGCGCTGTTTGGCGCCGGAAGGGGTGTTCACAGAGTGGTAGCGTGCGCCGCTACGGACGATCTCGAGTAGCTAGGATTTCAGCGGGTCTGAGAGAGAAACTGCCGAGTGTCAGTTCGGGGCTTAGCTCAAAGTCGCGTCTAGTTCGGCGAGACAATACTTAGATGTTAACACGGGGTCACTGGATTCAGGATATGGAATCGGTATGGGGTTGGAACCAAAGGGGTTACGGGGAGGGGTGTGCAGGGGCTAAAGCCCTGTTCGTGGGATGGCTTTTTCGGCTTGGCTGAAGCCAAGCCCTGATACAAGGCGGGGGCTGAGAGAAGGCAGGGGCTGATTACAAGGCGGGGGCTGACACAAGGCAGGGGCTGATTACAAGGCCGAGGGCTGACACAAGGCGGGGGCTGATTACAAGGCCGGGGGTGAGAGAAGGCGGGGGGCTGATAGAAGGGCCGAGGGCTTATACACGGCCGGGGGCTGAGGCAGGGGCTGGTGCAAACCTGATTATTGGGCGTCGTCGGGGGAGAGGAGCTTTAATTCGACCTTTTGGTGGGAGTTGGGGGCGAGACTCTGGTCGACCCGGGAGTTTTCGAAGGCGCGGAGGAAGTCGGGATCCATGTAGGACTCGTCGTCCATGGAGCTCCAGGCGAAGAAGGAGTAGGCGCCGGGCTTGATGCCGCGGAGGCGGAAGTGGCCGTTCTGGTCGGTTTCGCCACGCTGGTAGAGGTCGAACTGGGCGCGGAGAGCGGGGTCGGGGACGCCGATGACGATAGCGTTGGCGACGGGCTTACCTTCGTCGTCGGTGACGGAGCCCTCGACGAAGGCGCCGTCAGTGCCGGCGGTGACGGTGATGGGGACGACGCCGCGGCTGGAACTGATATTGACGACGGCGTCGGTGACGTCGCGACCGGCGATGGTGACGGACTTGGTGTAGAAGTCTTCCCAGCCTGAGCCTTCGGCGGTGAGAGAGACGACGTATTTGCCGGGAACGATGCGATCGAGGCGGATGGCGCCGTTGGGGCCGATGGCGGAGTAACCGCCGTTTCCGGCGAACTCGTTGTTGGTGTCGTCGACGGGAAGCAGGCCGATGCGCAGGGTATCGAGGCGCGGGTGCTGGACGTTCGGAGTGTCGACGGTGAGGGTGCCCTGGAGCGCGGAGCGGCCGCCTTCGTCGAGGGTGAGCGAGATGTTGGGAAGGTCGGTGCCGTCGACGTGGATGGGGGCCTCGGCGTGCAGAGGGTTGTCGTTGTTATCGCCGCGGAACTCGAGGGCGGAGATGGTGTAGTCGCCGGGGAGTACGCCTTCGAGCGTGAAGTTGCCGTTGTGATCCATGGTGGCGCCGGCGGAGCGCTGGATGGACGCGCCTTCATCGTGTGCGTTGCGGAGATAGACCTGCGTCTGCGCCCCCGAGGTGGTGCCGTTGATGTGGCCGGTGACTTTGACGGAGGGCACGCGGCTCATGCGGAAGTCGGCTTGCGCCTGATCGCCGGGGCGGAGCGCGATGGGACTGGCTTCGGTGGGCGATGACGATTCCGGAAAGTATGAAGGCGCGTAGTGCAGCTTGGAATTGCCGCCGTCCTGAATTACGTTGGCGCGCACGATGTAACGGCCGGGTTCGAGCGAGAAGATGCGGTAGGAGCCCTGGTCGTCGGTGTTGCCGACGCCGACGGGACGCAACTGGCGGCGATGATTGGCGTAGACCCACTTCAGTGCGCTGACCTGCACGTAGGCGATGGGCTCGCCGTCTTCGTCGAGGACGCGGCCGCTGATGACGGAGCCGGGCTGCATCGCGAGGGCGAGGTCGTTGACCGCTTGTCCGGGCGAGAGCGTGATGTTGAGAAATTCCTGCCAGGTGTGGCTGTTCGGTCCGCGGAAGCCGTGGAAGCCGTTCTTGCGGACCACGATGGTGTAGTCACCCGGGACGAGGCTGGGGAAGCGGAAGCGACCGGCGGCGTCGGTAACGACGCTGACCTGGTTGGAGGTGCTTTCGTCGGAGGCGGGCGAGGTGTCGGAGACGCGGTTGACGGAGATTTCGGCGTTGCGAAGGGGCTCGCCGCTGCCGTACTTGGTCAGCGTGCCGGAAAGAGAGGCGGCCTTCGCAGCTTGCTGGACGGCGGCGTTCTGCGCAAACGAGCACACCGAGAACAAACAGAGCGCGACGGAGAGGAAGAACTTCATGATGCCTGCAGACATTCTATCTATGTAATGGACACCGTGGGGGCGGGGGAGTTAGCAGGAAAATATTCGGTAGCGCGAAGGGAACAGCAGATCCTTCGCTGCGCTCTGGATGACAAGAGAGTGTAGTGGGGTGCGAGCGGTGGTGCGGGCTGGCCGCGAAGGGAACAGCAGATCCTTCGCTGCGCTCAGGATGACAGGAGAGTGTAGTGGGGGTGCGAGCGGTGGTGCGGGCGGGCCGCGAAGGGAAAAACTCACGACTACGCGAAAACCTCACAACGAATTAGGAGAGGTATTCCCTGATGTAGTCGTCTTTGGAGGCTACCAAATCGGAGGCGGTGCCCTGGAAGATTACGTGGGTGTCGCGGAGGATTACGAAATTGGTGTGAACGTTGCGATTGGAACCCGCTTTGATCGGCTTCATCATGTTGGCTTCCTGATCGAAATAATTGGTGGCCATGACGAAGGCGTCTTGCAAGCGATGGGTTACTACGATCGAAGTGTTCTTGTACACGTCGCGACCTTTGACGATCAACTCGACGATGGTGGTGGAGGTGACCGGGTCGAGACCGCCGGTGGGCGAATCGTAGAGGACCACATCGGGGTGCGTGATCATGCCCCGGGCGATGGCGACGCGGCGACGCATGCCTCCGGAGAGTTCCGAGGGGAAGAGGTCGACCGTGTGTTCGAGTTCGACGAAGCGCAGGGCCTCGCGGACGCGTTTCTCAATTTCGTCGTCGGGGATGCCGCCTTGTTCGCGTAGCGGGTAAGCGACATTTTCGCGGACGGTGAGCGAGTCGAAGAGCGCGCTTTCCTGGAAGACCATGCCGACGCGGCGGCGCAGCGCGAACAGGTCTTGCTCCTTCATGCTGGTGACTTCTTCGCCGAGCGTGAAGATGCGCCCGGAGTCAGGGCGCAGGAGGCCGAGGGCGAGTTTCAGAAGAAGGGTTTTGCCGGTGCCGGCGACGCCGAGGAGGACCTTGGTCTCGCCGTTCTTGACGTCGAAGGTGATGTCGTTGAGGACTTCGTTTTCTTCGAAGGCAATGCTGACGTGCTCGAAGGCTATGGCGACCTGCTTGGGGTCGGGGGAATTGGCGGCGACGTCTGGATTGATGCTGATGGAGTTGCTCATGCGCTTATCCGAGCGCGACCATGAGGAAACGGGTGATGAATAAATCGGAGGCGATGATGAGCACGGACGCCGTGACCACGGCCTGCGTGGTCGCGCGGCCGACACCTTGCGTACCGCCGGTCGCATTCATGCCGTAATAGCAGCCGACACTGGCGATGAAGAAGCCGAAGACGACGGGCTTGACGAGTCCCATCAAGACATCCTGAAAGACGAGCGCCTGGTAGGCGGTAGTCCAGTACTGGTTGGCGTCGAGGCCAAGAAGCGTCCAGGAAATGATGAAACCGCCAGCCATTCCCAACAAGTCAGAGATGATGCTCAGGAAGAAGAGCATGACGACGGTGGAGATGACCCGCGGCGTCACAAGCTTTTTCGAGGGATCGGTACCGAGGGCGCGCATGGCGTCGATCTGCTCGGTGACCTTCATGGAACCGAGTTCGCTGGCCATGCCGCTGGAGTTGCGTCCAGCGACCATCAGGCCGGTGAGCACGGGGCCGAGTTCGCGGACCATGGAATAAGAGACAAGTTGGCCGGTCAGGGTGATAGAGCCGAATTTCTGGAGCGTCGCGGAGGTGTTCAGCGCGAGCGCGGCGCCGGTGAAAAAGCCGGCGAGGATGACGATCGGGAGCGAGCCAACGCCGATGAGGTCGGCCTGCTGCAATGTGTCTGAAAGATAGCGCGGCTGGGAGAACAGGTTGGTGAGCGAACGGCCCGCCAACTGAGCGTACTCCTGAACAGCCAGGATTTTCTCTTTAGCGATATCAGTTGGAGAGATCAGTTCCATGCGCTGGTTTTGTGCAAGCCACTATAGCAGAGGGTGGGGAAACGCGGAACTGGTCAGTGTGAGGCGGGGCGAAGCTGGCGCGTCGTGCTGAGAAGCCTCGCCTCTTTTGGCCTGAAGCGCTGCGGTGCGTGAAAATCCCCGTCCCTATCCGTTGTGCGGATAAGGACGGGGCACCCACGGCGTAATGTGCGTTGGTTGACGGGAGCGATTACAATACCCGCCTAGGTTGAGGCCCATGTCTTTACGCATCGAACGAACTGAATACGATCCGGAAACCGGGTATCTCTATTACGTCTTCTTCAACCCGCATTGGGAGTTGGAGGCGGATGAAGTGAAACAGCGGGTGCCACTGGAAGTTGCAGTCTCATTGACCGAGACCGGCGAGCTCGCGGATGTGACATTCACGTTGCCGAAGCCGTGCCGCAATGAGCAAGCGCTGTCGTTCATTCACCGCGATCAGACGGTGGGCATGGTCAACGAACGAATTTTTGTCGCGGTGCCGGGACAGAGCGGCGATTCGGTGATGAAAGCGTTGGGTGCGCTGGACCTCGACGTGGCAGGACGGATTGTCGGGATGGAGATTAAGTGCGGCATCCCGGGGCCGCAGCAGTTGGATCGCGCAAAAGCGAATTAGGTTCGGCAGGGGCTAAAGCCCGGTCGGATGGAGTGCTTTTCGGCAGCGCTGAAGCGCTGCCCTGATACAAAGCAGCTATCAATACGAACCGGCGCTGCTGATACGGAAAGCGCTGCTGATACAAAGCAGCTATCAAATACGAACCAGCGCGGCTGATACGGAAAGCGCTGCTGATACAAAGCAGCTATCAAATACGAACTAGTGCGGCTGATGCGAAGAGCGCTGGCCTGGTTCGAAAGCTAAACGGTCGCCGGAGCGGCGGCGGGTTCGAGGTCTTCCTGCGAATCTGTGCGTGCCCGGCGAATGTCGTTTACGTCGCCCATGACGATGACGACAGAATCACTTGCCAGCAGGACGTTGTCCGGCGGATTTACCCAAAAATTTGGAGTCTTGCCATCGCCGTGAGAGCGGATGGCGAGCGGCAGAAGGTTGTAGAGCGCCTTGAGTTGCAGCGACTCGAGCGACTTGCCCGCCCAGGGCGAGTGGCCCTTGATGACGACCTCTTCGATGCGCAGAGTTTTCGATTGTTCGCGCAGCATCATGTCGAGGAAGCCGACAACGTGCGGGCGAAGCACTTCGCTGGCCATGCGCATGCCGCCGATGGCGTTCGGTGAAACGGTGGCGTTGGCGCCGGACTTCAGGAGACGGTCGGAGTAGCGCTGGTCGGTCCAGCGGGCGACGATGCGGACTTTCTGGCTTTTCTGGCGCGCGAGCACGGTGATGACGAGATTGTCTTTGTCGGCGGCCACGGCGGCAATGAGACCCTTCGCGACATCGAGGCGTGCCTGGTCGAGGAGCAATTCATCGGTGGCGTCGCCGGTCACGTAGAGCATGTCGTGGTAGGCGTCGCCGCCCTTCTCGATGAAATTCTTGATGTGCTCTTCGTTTTGATCAATGACGACGAAGGGCGTGCCGGTCTTTTGAAGTTCGCCGACAACGTAGCGTCCGGTGTCACCAAGGCCGCAGACGATGTAATGGTTCTTGAGTTCGCTGAGCCGCTTCTGCATTTTGCGTTTCCTGAAGAGATCGGTGAGTTGGCCTTCGACGAGGAAGGCAGTGACCGCTGAGAAGACATAGACGGTGAAGGTGACGCCGACCATGATGACGCCGATATTAAAGATCCGCAGCGCCGGATTATGGGTAGTGTCAATGATCTCGCCGTAGCCGACTCCGGCGAGAGTGATGATGGCCATGTAGATGGCGTCGAGAATGTGGACGTCGGGACCGCCAAGCAAGCGGTAGCCAACAACACTGGCGGTGATGATGGCGACGAGCAGTAAGACGGGTGTGCCGAGGCGTTTGCTGAGCCGCATGGTCGAGGATGATCGCGCGGAGGTCCGCTGGCGTGGAGCATACCACGAGCAGCACTGATTTCATGACGGTTTCGCGTATCATGACTGGCGTGAATGGAGTGACCGTATTCATTCTTGCCGGCGGGCGCAGCACGCGGATGGGCCGCGATAAGGCGCTCCTGCGGCTGGGCGGGAAGACCCTGCTGGAGCAGTCGATTGAGATTGGCCGCGGAGTTAACGAGAGCGTGAAAGTGATTGGCGCGCGCGAACGCTACTCGGACTTCGGCGCTGAGGTGGTTGAGGACGAGTTCCAGCAATGCGGGCCGCTGGGAGGGATCCACGCCGCCCTGGGCGCGAGCGATAGCGAACTGAACGTGTTTCTTTCGGTGGACATGCCGATGGTCAGCGCGGAATTCCTGCGCTATCTTGTTACACGCGCCCAGGCAAAACCGGATGCATTGGCCACGGTTCCCGATGCCGATGGTGGGATCCAGGGAACGTGCGCGGTGTATCGGCGGCCATTTCGCGCAGTGGCGGAGCAGCAGTTGAAACGAGGGAAGTACAGGGTCACGGAGACGCTTGGACTGGTACGCGTGGAGTACGTGGAAGAGAATGAGATCCGCGAGGCTGGATTCGATCCGGCGAAACTGTTTAAGAACCTGAACACGCCAGAAGAGTTTACGCAGGCAGGAGAGGCATGAGCACATCGCCAACCAACGGCCCGGACCGCGACAAGCCATATTTGCAATTCGAGAACGTCAGCAAATCGTTCGGCACGAAGCACGTGCTGCGCGACGTGAGCTGGAGCGTGAAGTCCGGGGAGACGATGTGCATTCTCGGGCGCTCAGGCGTGGGCAAATCGGTGTCGCTGCACAACATCATGGGCTTCCTCAAGCCGGATTCCGGGCGCATTCACGTCGCCTACGAGGACATTACCGATTATGGCGAGAAGGATATGGAGCGCATCCGGAAGAAAGTGACGATGGTCTTCCAGAGCGGCGCGCTGTTTGATTCGCTCACTGTCGGCGAGAACGTGGCGTTTCCATTGCGCGAGCGCGGCGGACTGGAAGAGGCGCAGATCTTCCAGATCGTGGATGGCCTGCTGGAGATGGTCGGCGTGGGACACATGCGCGACCTGCTGCCGGCTGAGCTGTCGACGGGCATGCGGCGGTCGGTGGCGATCGCGCGCGCGCTTTCGGCTGAGCCGGAATGCATTCTCTACGATGAGCCGACGACGATGGTGGACCCGATGATGGCCCATCTGCTCGGCGATTTGATCCAAAAGCTCAAGTATCAGTTGAAGCTGACCAGCGTAGTGGTGACGCACGATATGTCGCTGGCGAAGAAGCTGGCAGACAAGCTGATCTTTCTCTACGAAGGCGCCGTGGTTTTTTACGGCACACCGAAAGAGATGGAGCAGTCGAAGGTGGAGATCGTGCAGGAATTCCTGGAACTGGATTCGACGGATTTCAGCACCTTCGGGACGACGGATTTGCGGAGGCATGCGCCGGGAGACATTGGGTAAAAAGAACGTCAAGGTAGCAAAGACGCTAGGTCACGCGCGCCGTGACGTACGCGCAGAATCAAGACTTCGTCTTCAATCACTTGATAGAAAATTAAATGACTTGGAAAGCGATTCACTGGAATTCTACGCAATTCTCCGAGCAAATCCTCGAATCCGCCTAACATCGGCCCGGAGCGTGGCGCACGTTGGATTCGTTCCAAAGTAGTCAGAACTGATTGTTCCCATCGACGTGCCAACGATTCTCCGGCGTGAGATTCATACCAATCCGACTGCGCAAGAATGTCGTGCGTAACCGCACGGCCGAGGATAATGCGAAACTTCTTCACCGCTTCCGGGCTTTCTCGCGGAGAACATTGACTAGCCCTTTCTTGCGCGCCTCATCAAGCGACAGTTCAAATCTCGGGCCCTCAAGTCCTTTTAGCAGTTCACGCTCGAGGGCGGCCTTGCGCTTTTCCTTGTCCTGACGAATCAGATCGCGGATGTATTCGCTCGGCGTACCAAAGTCGCCTGACGACACCTGACCTTCCACATAAGATTTCAGGCTTTTGGGAAGCGATATATTCAGCGATGTCATGGGCATACCTTCATTTTATGACAGTTTATGAAGGTAAGCAATTCTCTAAAATCCCTTCGCTGTGAGTGCTTCGACCTGCAGTTCTTCCTTCTTCAGGTCGCCGCGGACCATCCACTTTTCTAGGTATTTCGCCACGATATCGGTTTCGATGTTGATCGGGTCGCCGGGCTTCAGCGACTTGAGGTTGGTCATTTCGACGGTGTGGGGAATGATGGCGATGGTGCAGCGCAGGCCGTCGAGCCTGGCGACGGTGAGGCTGATGCCTTCGATCGCGATGGAGCCCTTGTAGACGAGGTAGCGCTCGAGTTCGGGCGTGACTTCGATGTGGAGCCAGTAGTCGTCGGAGTTGGGGATGGGTTCGAACTCGATGAGTTTGCCGACCCCGTCGACGTGGCCCTGGACAATGTGGCCGCCCATGCGAGCGTCGAAGCGGAGGGGAAGTTCGAGGTTGATGAGCGCGCCCTCGGTGATGCGCGAGAGGGAAGTGCGGACCCAGGTTTCGGGGGCGAGATCGGCGCAAAACGATGTGGGCGTGATGTCGAGCGCGGTGAGGCAGACACCGCTGCAGGCGACGCTGTCGCCGGTTTTGAGCTGCTTGGGAGTGTTCTGGGCGGTGATGGTGATGCGGCGGTTCTCGCCCTTGATTTCGATTTTTGCGACGTGGCCGACTTCTTCAACGATTCCGGTGAACATGAGTACCTCACTAAGAGAGAGCAATTATTTCACGAGGACGATGCAGAAAAAGTGACGGGCAGCACGCCAGATTTTGGGCTCAAGTGCTTTGAGAAACTGCCGATGCACCGCATAGGTCCATGGAGGATGCGATGCGCTTCGTAGTGCGGCAGCCGATCTTCGATTACCGGGAGCAGGTCGAGGGATATTTCCTGAATATCGAGAAGCCTACCGGCGGATTGGTGGATACGGTGTCGGAGGTGGCGGCGATTACGGTGGCGCTGGACCGGATCCCGCGGCATTCCTGGGCGATGGTGGAGTGCGGCGTGCAGGTGCTGGCGAGTATGGCGGTGCGGCGATTGCCGATGGGACGAGTGGTGTTGGCGATCAGTTCGGACGAGTACGCTTCGGCGGAGATGTTGCGCTGCGTGAGGGAGCTTCGCCGGGAGGGCTTCACGTTTGCGATTGCTGATTTCGAGGCCAACCGCGAATGGGAACCTTACTTGCCTTTCATGGATTGGGTGGCGGTCCGAGGGAGCTCGCTGTTGTGCAAAATGAAGAAAAATCTGGCGGCGGGGAAGGCGCGCAATGCGCGGATGATCGCGCGCAATCTTGATACGCGAAGCGATCTTGCGGCAGCTGACAATTGCGGGTTTCGCTACTTCGAGGGTGCGTATTACCTGTCGTCTGCCCAGGAATTGGCGCGCGAGGTTCCACCGGCAAAGCTGGCGTGTTTGCGGCTGCTGACGGAACTCCAGAGGCCAGTGTTGCATTATGCGGTGATCGAGAATCTGATCAAGGCGGAACCGTCATTCTGTTACCGGTTCATGCGGTACATGAATTCGTCAGCGTTCTTTGGGGTGCAGAAGGTGACGGGCATCCGGCATGCGATGAGCCTTCTCGGAGATGACGAGTTGCGGCGTTGGTTGTCGTTGATGGCCACGGTTGCCGCGGTGGACGGAAGGCCGACGGAAGTGGTGGTCTGCGCGATGCTGCGGGCGCGGTTATGTGAGTTGTTGTCGCCCGACGCGCCGGACGCAGGGTTCATGACCGGCCTGTTCTCGCTCATGCCGCTGGTGGTCAACATGCAATTGAGCGCGCTGTTGAGTGTGGTGCGGCTGCCTCAGGCGGTGGAGCGGGCTTTGTGGGGAGAGCCGGGAGCGCTGCGGGCGCTGCTCGACCTTGCCGTGGCGTTTGAGCGGGCGCGATGGAACATGGTTCACGACCTCGCGCATGGATTGGGGATCACCGACGAGCGGGTGTTTGCGGCGCGCGGTGATGCGTCGCGGTGGACCAACGGGATTCTCGCCACCCAGGCGGCTCCGGCGAACGCCATGACGGCGTGAGTCTGGGCTAAAATGGATCACAGGAAGCTGTGATCTGATATGTCTTTAAGCCGGGAACAAGCTCTTGAGATGTTTCGCTCCGATGACCTGATTGGTATCGGGATGGAAGCCGACGCGGTGCGGCGCACGCTGCATCCGGAAGGCGTGGTCACGTACATTATTGACCGGAACATCAACTACACCAATTTCTGCACCGAGTACTGCACGTTCTGCGCGTTTTATCGTCCGCTGAAAGGGAAGTTGGCGAAAGAGGGCTACATCCTCGACTTCGACACCATCTACGCGAAGATCCAGGAGACGGTGGAACTTGGCGGCACTGGCGTGTTGATGCAGGGCGGCCTGCATCCTGATCTGAAGATCGAGTACTTCGAGCGCATGATGAGCGGGATCAAGCAGCGCTTCCCGCAGATACATCTGCACTGCTTCTCGGCGTCGGAAATTCTGGCGATTGCGGAGTACAGCCATATCTCAGTCGAAGACACGATACGGCGGCTGCGCGATGCGGGGCTGGATTCGATTCCCGGCGGCGGCGCGGAAATTCTCGACGACGAAGTGCGCCACAAGATCGCGCGCCTGAAGTGCGGTACGGAAGAGTGGCTCCTGGTGCATCGCACCGCGCACAAGCTCGGCATGCGCACTACCGCGACGATGATGTTCGGTGTCGGCGAGACCATCGAGCACCGCATCAACCATCTTGATCACGTCTATCGCTTGCAGGAAGAGACGGGCGGATTCACCGCGTTTATCCCGTGGACGTTCCAACCCCACAACACCGCGCTCGGCGGGCGCGGATGGGATGAGGCGACGGCTGTCGAGTACCTGAAGACGCTGGCGATCTCGCGGCTGTATCTCACCAACTTCCTCAACGTGCAGTCGAGCTGGGTAACGCAGGGGCTGAAGGTCTGCCAGATGGGACTGCGCTTTGGTGGTAACGACGTGGGCTCGGTGATGATCGAAGAGAACGTCGTCAAGTCAGCGGGCGTGACTAACTGTACGACCGAAGAAGAGCTGCGACGGATTATCCGCGATGCGGGATTTATGCCGAAACAGCGGGACACTTTGTATCGGCAGTATTTCCTGAACTAGGAGTCCGGCCATCGCTAGCGGTAGTGGAGAATCGGCAATGTCGAGCAAAGATGGATACGAAGATTTTCAGGACGCAATTTTTCAGGATATTCAGGATCGAGAAGACGCTGAATCGAATGACGAAAGACGGATGATGCGGTTCGCGATAAAGTACGGAAATACTTTGGGGCTTCCAGAGTCTGAAGTGCGAGCCTTATACAAAGATGGCATGAGCTGGGGAGAAATGCTGGCGGCAATACGAGCGATTCGGCAAAAATGAAGCGCTCGGCAAGAGAAAACCCGCCACTCGCGGCGGGTCTGCATTCGAGTTATCGAGTTTTATGAGTGACGTTAATTGCCGGGAAGCAGTTTGCAATTCAATCCGTCTGCGAGACGGGAACCTTGCAACTTACGAACTGTAAACCATCGACCGCATATCCAAACGATGACTCCGATCCATGCCGCGCCATCCGTTGTCGAGCGGACGAGGTCGCCGAGATCGAAGCACTCAGCCCCAATCCGAATTTGTCTTTTCATTCTTAACCTCCCTTCACCCATACGTGGGTGCTGGAAAATTACGCCTATCTCAAGCAGTTCGCAACCTTGACCCTAGTCTAAGGTTCCTTCTTGAGGACGAGGGCCGCAGGGGCTAAAGCCCCGTTCTTTTTGGGCGGCCTTTTCGGCACGGCTGAAGCCGTGCCCTTTCACGAATTCTGATCCCGCGACAAATCGGCCCGCTACTTCGAAGGCCCTCAGACCTTGAGAGGCTTTCTATTCTTCCACGCCGGTAAACAAATCCGTTTCAACTTCCATGCTGCGGGGCGATGTTGTTGCCGCGAGGTGAAATGACTCCTTCAGGCGCAGGCGCGCGTAGGCTTCGAACGTGTCGAAGAGTGGGGCTTGTGAGGAGTGTTGTTTGAAGGCCCGGATTTTCTCGTCGATCCATTCCCTGATGTCGATATCACAGGTGATGGGCGCGGGGGAGATTGGCGGGCGATCGGGGATCAGGCTTGCCGTGGTCTGGTAGTAGAGTTTTTGCGGACGATGGACTTCGAGGCCGTCCCAGAGTTGGTCAGCGTAGCGGTTTTTACGGCCAGCCCACTGGAAAGCGAGCGTGGCGAAGGCCGAAGCCATGGAGTGGTCGGGGTGGCCGGTGACGGCGCCTTCGGGACCGAACGTGAGCACGACTTGCGGACGTAGTTCGCGGATGCGGCGGACTAAGTCGCCGACGACCCGGTAGAGATTTTCGCGATCGAGTGCGCCGTCTTTATAGTCGAGCACCCAAGCCTGGCTGAGTTTGAGGATGTTGGCGGCGGCGGCGAGCTCGGCGCGACGGAGCTCGGCGAGATCGGCATCGGACTTGGCGTGGCCGCGGTGGGTGCCGGCTTCGCCGGCGGTGAGGGAGATGACAGAGGTCTCCACCCCGTCGGCGCGATATTTCATCAGGGTGCCGCCGAAGCCGCCGACTTCGTCGTCGGGGTGTGCGGTCACGACGAGCATTCTTTTCATAGAGTTCGCCTACTACCGCCGAAATCGACAAAGTGTCGAAAGTTGGATGCAGAGAACTTTCACAAGATTCCGAGGATTCGTTTCCAACGAAAATGCCGAACGCGGCATCCGTTTGGTGGACAGCTTCGGAGTGGCTGCGCAATGAAACACCTGTCGCGGGCCTGCAATCGCTCCTTCGTCCTTTTCGCAATCCCTCTGGTCTTGAGTTTGCCGTGTTTCGCAGGCAGCAACGCCGCGGAACCCACCGCCCCATCCGCGCCGCCGAAACCTCTGCATGTGTATCGGTCGTTGATACCGCTTGGTTCGGAAATCTTCGCATACTCACACCACGGCGAGCACGAGACGTTTTACATTATGGCTTCGACGAGCAATCGGGAGTTCGACGGGCAAGGGCTCTACGCAGATGGGCAACGTCGGGTTTTAAAACTGGCGAATGGCAATCCAGTGGAACATTATCCGCGGGAATTGCATTTCCGGGTGAGTGTGAGCGAGCGTGGTGGCTATGCACCGATCGATCCGCCAATGCCTGTGGACTCGCACTACAGTACTTTTGGAGAATTTATCAGCAGCCTGAAATTCGAGATGCGAGTCTTTCACGCGCTCAAGGCGCGCCTCGTGAAGCCAACGAGGGTCACGCAAATTGGTATGCCGGTGGATGTGCCGTCGAACGAGCGGATCTACGATGTCGCATTCGATTTGGGTGAGGTGCCGATCAGCGATCGCTTGGTGATGCATGTGTTAACGGCGGAAGGCGATCGGTTGGCGAAATTTAACGTGGATCTGTACTAGTCTTCGAGAACTTCCGGTGGGACGGCGGTGTCGGCCGTCTCTTCCAACATAAATTCCAGGACTTCTTGCGGGGCGGAGGCCATCCACACCGGCGCGAACGATTGCCGATGCAGCGGCGATGGGCCGAACTCGCGCAGCGCCTTGATGTGCTTGGGCGCGCTGTAGCCTTTGTTGCTGGCGAGATCGTATTCGGGGAAGATCGGCGCCCATTCGCGGATGAGGGCGTCGCGGTGGACCTTGGCGATGATGGAGGCGGCGGCGATGGAGGCGGAGAGCGCGTCGCCATGGATGATCGGCGTTTGGGCGCAGTCGAGGTCGAGTTTCATCGCGTCAATCAGCAGATGATCGGGCTGGCACGATAACCCGCGGACGGCGTGCTTCATGGCGAGGTTCGAAGCCCAGTAAATGTTGAGTTGATCAATGCGGGCGACATCCACGGCCGCGATGGACCAGGCGATGCAGTGCTCGCGAATACGCTTGGAGAGGATTTCGCGAGTTTCCGCCGGGAGAAGCTTGGAGTCGCGCAGACCTTTGATTCGATAGTTGGGATCGAGTATGACTGCAGCGGCGACGACGGGACCGAAGAGCGCTCCGCGGCCGACTTCATCTATGCCGGCGATGAGTTTTGCGCCGGAGTCAGCGGCGAGCTTTTCGTATTTGGTGGTGCACTTCAGGCGCTTGAGAAGGCGGAGTTTGGCAGCGGCGGCGGAGAGGGGCTTGCCGTCTTTGCCGAGTACGGGTTTTTTCTTTGGGCGCACCATGAAAATGGGTCCGAACTAGACAATCATATTGGACGCGATGGATAGTTTCAGGAACTCCGGCCCAGTTTGCGGTGTCGATGTCTGCATGGGTTCCAACCCAAATCGGAAGGCCCGAGTTCGACGTACCGCGATCCTCATCGCGGGTTGTTTCGTAGTGGCGTTTGTGGGCACCATCCTTCTCGCTTTGGTAGAGAGCTACCGCAACGACCAGGACGAATCCGATGTCTATTCAGCTTACCTTTCCCAAGGCTTAGATGAAGACACGCACGACTGGTCGACTGATCGGATAGAAGTGGTGGTTCAGGATCAGACCGCCGGAGGCAATCCTATGAGATGGTCGTGGCTCCTTCCGTTCGATCGTCCGATTCCCTTCAGGGAGGTCTCCAGTTCAACCAAGCTGAGCTTCTGGGTGCGCAATCGATTTCGTTGTCGGATAAGAGCGCAAATCCATTTGCCTAAAAGAGCAATCGTTGTGCTCGCGCGAAAAGAGCAAGTCGAATCGCGTGTGTTTATGGCGCAGCATGCGGACGCCATGGGATATGTTGTGCTTTCTGGGGTGGGGTTCAATCGGGAACGCACGCAGGCGATCTTCTACGTCGACCACTTCTGCGGATTGTGCGGTGGCGGGCGTTACGTCCTGATGGAGATGCGGGACGGACGGTGGGTCATTGTGGACGAGCACTACACCTGGATCAGTTGATCGCGCAATGGCGCTCCCACCCTCCCCTGCGGGGAAGGGTGGGGCACCCGCAGAATCGAAACTACTCGGCTTCCTTCAAACGAGCGGCCTTGCCTCTGAGTGCGCGCAGGTAATAAAGCTTTGCGCGGCGGACTTTGGCCGAACGCAGCACTTCAATCTTGTCGATGACCTTCGAATTGGTGGGGAAGATACGCTCGACACCCTGGCCGAAGCTGATCTTGCGGACGGTGAAGCTCGGCTGGAGGCCATTGCTCTTGCCGATAACCACACCTTCAAATGCCTGGAGGCGCTCTTTATCGCCTTCCTTAATCTTTACGTGCACGCGGACGGTGTCTCCCGGCGCAAAACTTGGGAGGTCCGTGCGCTTCGCTTTCGCCAACAACTTCTCAATGACTTGTGAATTCGACATGATCTCTTCCTTCTGAATCTAATCTTTGCCTGCTCGCAATTGTGCGAGGTACTTCTGATCTTCCTTGCTCAACTCCGCCCCTTCCAACAGGTCGGGACGGTTCTTGAATGTCTTCTCCAGCGCACGGCGACGACGCCAGCGCTGAATCTCAGCATGGTTCCCGTCTTGCAGCACCTGCGGCACAACGTAGCCGCGAAACTCTGCCGGACGTGTGTAGTGCGGATAATCGAGCAATCCGCCGGAAGCGCACGTTGAATCCGGGCCTTCGCTGATCTCCTTCGCCACCGCCGTGAACGACTCCTGCCGCGCCGAATCGGCATTGCCCAAAGCTCCGGGCAGCAACCGCGTGACGGCGTCCACGATGATTGCTGAGCCGAGTTCACCGCCGCTCAACACGAAGTCGCCTACGGAGATTTCGCCATCGGCGAGGACCTCGGAGACGCGCTCATCCACTCCTTCGTAGCGGCCGTTGATCAGCACCAGGCGATCGAGCTTGCTCAGCTCCAACGCCATCGTCTGATCGAACAAGCGGCCTTGCGGCGAGAGCACCAGCACTTGCACGTTCTCGCGATTGCCACGCGGCGGAATTTCCATCGCTTCGAGGCACTCGAAGATCGGCTCCGGCTTCAGCACCATGCCTTCACCACCGCCGAAGGGACGATCGTCCACCGTGCGATGACGGTCATGCGTGAACTCGCGCAAGTCGCGGATGGTGATCTCCACCAGCCCCGCTTTCTGGGCGCGGCTCACAATGCCGTGATCGAGTGGCCCGCGAAAGAACTCGGGAAAGATGGTGATCAGATCGATCTTCATCGTTTCCGCCTTTCGCCTGCCTCACGGGTCTCGTCGGCCTCGGACTTCTGGCGCTCCTTCTCGGCTTTCGAGAGCGGGGCATCGAGTTCGAGCATGCCTTGCGGCAACACCATCTCGATGCGCTTGGCTTTGAAGTCTGTCGACTTCAAGAAGCTCTCGACGTAGGGGATGAGATGTTCGCGATCCCCTTTGACGACAAGCAGCGGCGCTTCGCCGGCGCTGAAATCGACGTCTGCTACAACGCCGACCTTTCGCGCTTCCGAACCATGAATCTCAAAGAGCTCGCAGCCCACAAGGTCGCTCACATAGGTAGCGCCTTCTTCCAACTGGGCCCGATCTTGCCTGGGAATCTGAACCTCGCTGCGAAGCAGTTTTTCTGCGTCGTCGATAGTTTCGATTCCCTGAAACTTTAAAACTACCCCGCCCTTGTGGAACCAGTGATCTTCCAGTTCCAGTTCGCGACGTTCACCTTTTTCCGGCAACACGTACAGGTGATGCCGCTGCTCGAACAACTCGGGGAAGTCGGTGAACAACTCCGAGAAGACTTCGCCAACCCGGCCCTGGGTCTTTTGGATCCGGGCTATGGTGATGAAGTCGTCCGTATTAGTCGAGGATGTCGAGCTCATAATGCGTCTTGTGCCGCACACCGGCGGCATTCAAGATCGCGCGCAGCGACTTGGCCGTGCGTCCCTGGCGGCCGATGATGCGCCCCATGTCGCTTTCGGCGACCTCGAGGTTCACATAGGTCGTTTCGCCTTCCTGCTCGACGTCTACGAAAACTTCGCCCTGGGATTCAACGAGCGCCTTGGCAAGGTACTCGATCAGAACCTTGGGATCACCTTTGGCAGCAGTTGTCACGGTTGTCCTCGATTACCGCAGGGGCTAAAGCCCCGAATCTTGCCCGGCTGTTTCGGCACGACTAAAGTCGTGCCCTGATACAAACCTTACTTTCACAAGCGTGTTCGGCAGAGCGAATCGATTAATCTGCGTGTTCGGCAGAGTGAATCGACCAATCTGCACGAACGGAGTCGTTACGCTACGCTGGCCGGAGCGGCAGGAGTTTTGTCCCACAGCTTCTTCACGCGATCGCTCATCTGGGCGCCTTTGCTGACCCAGTATTCCACGCGCTCACGCTTCAGTTCGATGGAACCGGGGTTCGTGCGCGGGTTGTAGGTGCCAACCACCTCAACGGAGCGGCCATCGCGGGCGCGGTCCTTCTCGATAACGACAATGCGGTAATGGGGTTGCTTACGCGCGCCACGGCGCGAGAGACGAATCATCAACACGGGTGCTTCTCCTTAGGTTTCCCGCGGATTTGAGATCCACAGGTCGCACAACTGGTCCCAACAGGAGCGCATGCGCCTGTTCTGGCCTTCCCTTGTGCAGGGGATTTTGGGTTCACAATCGGCACGGAACGCGCCGCAGGAACATCTACCACTGGCGAGAGCCTGGAAATCCAGACGCAACCGGGGGCAAACCGTTATTATGACGGAAGATGCGCTGCTTCGCAATCCTCTTGGAAGCCGCACTCAGCCCGTCATGCGCAAAACCAAGATTATTGTATCAGTTCTGCTTGCCATCTTTTTCGGAATCAGCGGGTTAGCCGTTGCCCAAGAGTCCCAGCCGTACCACCTCGGCTTCGATCGGAATGTCTATCCCGGCGACGATCTGCTGCCTGCCCTGCACAAGACCTTCGAGTGGACCGGCTATTGGCTGAATAATCCGCCGGGGGCGAACCGCAATACCTGGGCAGGCAAACGGGAAATGATGAAAGCTGCCGGATTTGGCTTCGCGGTTCTCTACAACGGTCGGCTTTACAACGAACTTAAGGGTAAAAACCCGGCGCAGATCGGTCAAAAGGACGGTCGGGACGCGGCGGCGCGGGCGAATGCCGAGGGCTTCCGGGCAGGGGCAATCATCTTTATCGACCAGGAGCAGGGCGGGCGAATGCTGGAGGAACAGCAGGCCTACCTTCATGCGTGGTTCGACGCAGTGATCGCGGCGGGATTCAAAGCGGGCGTGTATTGCTCAGGAATGGCGGCCGAAGGCGTGGTGACGGCGAAGGACATCCATGACCATGCGCAGGGAAGGAAGATCGCTATCTGGGCGTACAACGATGCATGCTCGCCGTCGCGGGGGTGTTATTTCCCCAAGAACCCACCATCGCCGGCAAAGAGCGGCATCCCGTACGCGGAGATTTGGCAGTATGCGCAGTCGCCAAGGCGCGGCGAGGCCAAGGCGTGTCCGAAGAACTACAACGCAGATGGCAACTGCTATCCGCCGGAATTGCCGGTTGAAACAAAGACCCACGTGGACTTGAATACGGCAACCAGCGCGGATCCCAGCCAGGGGCGCTGAAACCGCGCGCGTACACATTCGGGGTAGCACGATGCAGTCGTGGTACGAAATTGACTGTCAAATCGCGCTCTGGTTGTTATAATCCGCCCGCATCACCCCTCAACACGGCTGAACATCTGGGGACCACGGGGGCATTGTGTCCAGCGCCATCTCAACGGCTCTGCGTCGAGCGTTTGAAGACGCCGCACCGACCGTCCGCGTGACGTGCGAAGAACTGGCGGTTTGGCTGCGGGACCATTATTACCAAGGCTATGAGCCCAGCGACCTGCGCTCGGCACCGTCGTTCCAGAAGCCGTTTTTCAAACAGCCTGGCATTTCTCACCTCATCGACTATCTCAGTGAGCACAGCGGACGGCGCGCGCGAAAGTTTCTGAGCGTGCCACTGTCGTACACGCCGACGACGCTGGCGCTGGCGCTGGGTGCCTGCGCGGAACTCTATCCGTTCGACCCCGGGGTGTTGCCGACGATCATCGTGCTGCGCGGCGAACTGCTGCGGTTGAGGCATCCCAGTGAAAAAGAATATTGCTGGGGCGATGAGTACGATGATCGTTTTGCGCGCGATCTGAATGCGCCCGTGTTTAAGCCGGATACATTCGTCTCGTATCTGTGCGGATCGGCGATGATGACGCTCGCCGAAAAGGTACGCGATGAGTCGGCGGTTGCCGTGGCGGAGTCGGTGGGGCGGTACTTCATCACGCGGCTGAATCGCTCGGTGGATGAGTCGGACGAGATGTGCTTCAGCACTTCGCCTGACGACCAGGAAAAGATATTTCACAAGAGCGCGCTGGTCGGCAGCTTCCTGGCGCGCCTTTGGCAGTGGAACCGCAATGACGAGTATCTCGAACTCGCAGTGCGGGCGATGAATTTCCTGCGCAACGCCCAACTCGCTACCGGCATGTGGTACTACGGGCTAGGAGAAGAGAAGCGCAACATCAATGCGATCCATACGTCGTACAACGTGATCGCGATGAACGATTACCGCTTCTACTCTGGAGATCGCAACTTCGACGACACGATTTTCAACGGCAACGAAGCGTTTAAGCGAGTGTTCTTCGAGACTGATGGCAAGCCGAAGATGTTTGTGCATCGGCTGTATCCGGTGGACGTGCGCGCGTGCTCGCAGGCGATTGAGCACTTTTCGGCAATGATGAAAGACGACATTGATGCCCCAGATCGGGCGATCAGCATCCTGCAATGGACGTTGCAGAACATGCGCAATCCCGACAACAGCTTTGCGTATCGCAAATATGCAACCGGCACCCAGCGCATGGCTTACGTAGCGTGGGGACAAGCGCATATGTTTTATGCGATGTCGCGCTTGCGGACGGCCTTCGCGCTTTAGTCTTCACTAGCTCAGATCAGAGCAAGCCAAGTTCCATGAATTTTGTCGGTTGACTTGCGAATCGCGAGAGTGCCAGCTAGCATCGAATTCACAGTTCGCCGGCCTGCAAAGTTGGTGACGGATGGCAACCGTTTTTTGAACCGATAATTCAATGAACAGGGTGCCCGCCTCGACATAGATCTGGTGTGCATGCTCCGCCCTGCGGAGAAGCCTAAAGGATCTCGGAGGGTGCCCACCGTAACGAACGGGTTCATTGACGGCCCATTGCGCACGGCTAAGCGGGTCGGCATTGTTGTTTTTGTACGGATTCGGTTTCTGCACCGAATCTTCCTATTCGACCGTCTAAAATAAAGACGTGTTCCCTCAATTAGTTCACATCGGCAATTTTTCGCTCCCTACCTACGGATTCCTCGTCTCGCTCGGCGTGGTGCTGGCGATCCTTCTTATCCAAAAGCTTGCCAAGCAACAGGGCATGGATCCCGACAAGGTCTGGAACCTCGCCATCATCTTCGTTTTCGCCGGAATCGTCGGCGCGAAGTTGCTGATGTTCATCACGGAATGGGACCGCTTCAAGAACCCGCAGGAGTTATTCAGTCTTTCGACGTTGCAGGCCGGCGGCGTATTTTCGGGTGGCGTGGTGCTCGCCGTCATTTGTGGCGCCTGGTACATGCGCGTGAACCACATGCCGGGCTTGCGCACCGCCGATGTGTTTGCGCCGGGGCTCGCGCTCGGGCACGCCTTCGGGCGCCTGGGCTGCTTCTCCGCCGGATGCTGCTTTGGCAAGGAGACCACCCTGCCGTGGGGCGTGGTGTTTAAGAATCCGCTGGCACATGACCTCAGCGGTACGCCGCTGAACGTGCACATCCACCCGACGCAGCTTTACGAGATGATCGTCGAACTGCTGAACTTTGCGTTTCTCATGTGGCTATTGAAACGCAAGCGCTTCGAAGGACAAGTGGTGGGCGCGTATATGTTCATCTACGGCGTGGCGCGCTTCTTCCTTGAGTTCGTGCGCGGAGATGAGGGACGCGGTGTGCTCTTCGGCACCTGGCTGACCCAAACCCAAGGTATCGCCATCGCGATGGTGATCGCCGGCACGATCATCTGGCTGCGGCGTGTGCCGTTGCGGCAGCAGGCGGAACTGGCGCCAGCGCGCTAGCCGAGCAATCCTAAAAAGCCCTTCGGCGAATTCTGATAATTCGGAAACACCGTGTTCAAGTCGCGGTTGCCGAGGTGCGTATACACGGCCTCTCCCAGGACGCGCCGGAAGTCGGTGGTGAGCGCGAGGTCGCGGCCCTCGTAGAGTTGATGCGCCGCTAACCCAGGCCACTGGCCGTACACGCGTCCACCGCGCACTGGGCCGCCGAGCACGAACATTACATTCGCGTGGCCGTGGTCGGTACCGCGATTGCCGTTCTCGCGCGCGGTGCGGCCGAACTCGCTCATGGTCACGACGACCGTCTCTTCCTGAAGATCGCCAAGGTCGGTCCAGAACGCCGAGATCGATTGGCCGAATTCGCGCAGCACATTGGCGATCTGGCCCTGGGTTGAGCCTTCGTTCACGTGATGGTCCCAGCCGCCGATATCGGTGAACGCAACCTGCACGCCGAGGTTCGCTTTGATCAGCTGCGCGGTTTGTTTGAGCGCATCGCCAAAGCGTCCGCGCGGATAATTAGCGCCCGCTGAGGGCTGATACTTCGAGGGATCGGCGTCTTTCAACATCTTCACGGCGTCAAAGGTTTCCTGCCCGGTGCCATGAAGCACGGTGTCGGCAGAGGTCGCGTACATGGATTCGAAGCTGTTCGCAACCGGAGCGGCGTTCGGATTGTTGCCCGCGACACCAAACTGCTTCACGTTGTTCACCGCGATCGCGGTCTCGTGTCCGGCGAGAATACGCGGCAGGGAAGGGCCAAGCGCGACGGCGCGGAAGTGCTCGTCTTTCATGTGCGGATCGTTGGTGTGCAACGCACGATTCAGCCAACCGTCTTCCGTGCCCTTGTAGCCCGGCGTGCCGGATTCCATGAAGTCCTGCGCGTCGAAGTGCGAGCGCGTGGGATCGGGCGAGCCGGCAGCGTGAACGATGGCGAAATGCTTGGCGTCCCAGATCGGCTTGAACGACGCCAGCGAAGGATGCAGGCCGAAGAGCCCATCGAGGTCAATCACGTCGTGCTGAGGAATATTGATGCTCGGGCGCATGGCGTAGTAGTTCGACTCGCCATGCGGCACCACGATGTTGAGGCCGTCGGCCGCGCCGCGCTGAAAGATGACGACGAGGCGCTTCTTGCCCGGCGGAAGCGCGTCGGCGTAAACAGCGCGGGTGAGGAACGCCGGCACCACGGCGGTGGAGACGAGCGCAAGGGCGCTGTTCTTCAGGAAGATTCGGCGTGTAATCGGCATCGTACTTACCTCCGCTGGAACTCGGGCGAGCCGAGAATCAGGCCCGCCAGCAGTCCCTCGCGTTGTGCGCGTTTGTTGTCGTCGGCGACTTGCGCCTGGATTTTGGGATCGTCGAGCTGTTTGTGAATCACGCTCCGCGTTTGCTCCGAAATGTCGCCCGCCAGCAAGTTCTGTTCGAGCGTTGATTCAGTGGCCATGGCATCGGGCGCGTTGTTGCCGTGCAGGAATTCCGGCGGAACCTGCGAGCCCTTGATCTTGCCGGTGCCGAGGCCGAGCGCGAAATTCATGCGCGCCAGCAGGGCAGCGGAGTTCACCCAGGTATCGGCCTTCATCGAGTAGCCCGTCGGCGGCTGCATGCCATAGAGCGGCATGCCCATCTGGTTGAGCGTTTGCACCAGCGGCTTGGCATCGCTGACCTCAGCGCCGGTTGCGCGCACCGAACTCACTACGAATTCCAGCGGCGTTTTCACTTTCGCGCGATAGGACTCCGGCGCCCAGAATTCCTGCGATTGCAACATCGTTCGCAGCACTTCGCGGATGTCGCCATCTTTCTTCAGGAAGGTGTCGGCCATGCGGTCCACCAGTGCCTGCGGTGGCGCATCGGCGACAAATCGCATTGCGAGCTTGTTGCAGACGAAGTGCGCGGTATGCGGATCGCGAGCCAGCATCTCGAGAACGTGCTCGCCTTCACGCTCGCCGCCCTGGTCGATCTTCTGGCCGAGGACATACTTCGAGCCCGGCTCGTGACGGCGCTCGGCGAACTTGAAGCCGCCGCCTTTGCGCGGTTCTTCAATCGTCCAGCCGGTGAAGACCTTCGCGACTTCCGTGACATCTTTCTGCGAGTAGCCGCCATTCACGCCGAGCGTGTGCAGTTCCATCAACTCGCGCGCGTAGTTCTCGTTCAAGCCGTTCTGCTTTTTCTTGGCGGAATGCTGCTGCGGCGGTTGACCATAGCCGCGGTACATCGGGCGGCGAAGGCTGTCGGGCATGCCCAGCGCAGCCGGAGAGTTCGGGCCGACGCTCTCGGCGTTGTCGAGATAGAACATCATCGCCGGGCTATGGGCGGTGGCGTTCAGAAGATCTTTGAATTTCCCGAGCGCATGGCGACGAATCACATCGCGCTCGTACTCCGTCACGAAATAACGATCCGGTCCCTTGTTGAGGAAGATGTTGAAGTGGTTGAACCAGAAGTCGGTCATTACCTCTTCGAGTTGGCGATCGCTGTAGATGGCGCGCAGCAGCTTTGAATCCTTGAGTTCGTCTTCCACCAAGCCTTGCGGGTTCCGCATGGCGAGCACAGCTTCGCGATCCGCAGGGTTCATGCCGCTGATGAGTTGCTGGCGCGTTTCGTCGTTGATGCGCAGCAGGTCGCGGCGGTCTTGATCGGGAAGGCGCAGGAGAGCCTCAATGCGCTTGTCGGGAGCGACGCTCGCAATCTGGGTGGCGATCTGCTCGCCGTGGATCCGCGCCGAGCGGCGGCGTTGGCGCTCAGCATCGTTTATTTGATCATCGGGAAGATCGGCCTGGTCGGTGGCGTCCGCATCGTCGGCCTTCTTCTTGGTTCCGTTTGCCTTGTTTTCCTTCTTCAGGTCGTAACGATCGAGCGCCGCGAGATAGACGATCTTCTCGTCGGGATTATGGGGCACGCTCATCTTGCCTTCCGACACTTGCTTCACCACCTGGTTCGGCGGGAACTTCTCGGCCATCTCGCGTGCGTTCATCGTCAGCGTGCGGAAGTTCGAGAGCCGCGCCTGGAGCGCGCTGTCGTCAATCTTGTCAGGATGCAGTTGCTCATCGATCCACTTGTTGAGACCGATTGCTTTCACCCGATCCACATCGCCCGGTCGCGGACCGAAGGTTAACCGGTTGAGCGCGTGCACGACCTGCTTGGTGTCGTCGAGTTGAGGCGCTGTGGTTTTCTTTTTGGACGCGGACAAAATCGTTGCGCCGAGGGTGAGCGTCGAGATGAGGGCCGCTGCGGTTACTACGCGTTGAAAGGGCATCGTTCCATCCCGGACGGAGATGTGTCTGGGAATTATGAACCCATTGGGAAAGGAAAGTTGCGCGATGGCCGAAAGGTGGCGCTAGTTTGAGTAAACCCGGTTGCGCGTTGTCTTGTGGTGCAGGACGGCGGCCAACTGGTCCACGTCCGGTGGGGCAATGGCGCACATCACGCGGTCGTCGAGGAACTTGGGCTTGTCCGGCTGCGATTTTATCCAGGCGGCGCTGAGCTTTGGACTGCACGAAGCAACTGCATCGCGCCGGACCTGCACCAGCAGCGCCTGCACCGTCTCGGGATCAAAGTGCGTGGGCGACATTTTCACCACTTCGGTCAACGCTTCGCCGATGGAGAGCGGCTGCCGGTACGGACGCTCGCTGGTCATGGCATCGAATGCATCGGCCAAGCCCATGATGCGCACATGTTTTGCAAGTTCGTCGCCGCGCAGATGGTCGGGATAGCCGGATCCGTCAAGACGCTCGTGATGCGATCGAACGACTTCGCCCACCTGCGGCCATGGGAACTGCACGCCGGAGACGATCTCGCTGCCGACGATGGTGTGATCGGCCATTTCTTTGAACTCAGCTTCGTTCAACGCGCTGGGCTTGCCGAACAGACGACGGTCCACCGCGACCTTGCCGATATCGTGCAGATAGCCGGAAGCGCGCAGGGCGGAAGCTTCCGAAGCTCCCATGCCCATGGCTTCGCCGATGAAGGCAGCATAGCGGCCGACACGAATCGAGTGTCCGCGGATATTGATGTGCTTGGCGTCAATCGCGACGGCGAAGGCCTCGAGCGCGTTGTCGTAGAACGAATGCACCGAAGCCATGAGTTTCAGGTTCTCCGCAACACGATTGGAGAGTGACTCGGTCAGTCCGCTGTTCTGGACGGCGAGCGCGACATAGTGCGCGAACATCGCCAGGCCATGCACTTCTTCTTCGCCGTAATGCGATTCATCAGGTTGGCCGAATGCCAGCATTCCGACGAGCTTCTGCCCGACGCGCAAAGGCGCAGCCAGTTGAATCAAATCTGGCGGGAAGTTGCCGTTCGAACTGAGTAGCGTACGTCGAGATTCCGCTGCAAGAAGTTGTGGCCCGCGCGCCGTGGTCAGCGCGTGTACGTGTGAGGGAAGCAACGGAATGACTGCCGGACTTGGGAAGGAAAGGAAGCCGCGAGATGCGACCGAGGTGAGCACAGCGGGCTTATCGCAAAAGCGGAAGAGCGCGCTTTCGCGAGCGCCGATGGCGTCCATGAGCAGGCGCAAAAGTTCGTCGGCAGTTTGCGCGAAATCGCGTTCTGCCGTGAGCGCCGGCCCGAGGTCGCTGAGCGCCTCGAAGGTCGTGAACAGCTTACGAAATTTGTTCTTGATCTCCGCCAAATGCAAGGGCGCGAGAATCGGTACAGAGCAAAAGCAGAGTACATTGTGCGTTTGGACACGGCGTAGTAGTGACTTTGGTGCAGGTTAATCGGTTGGGTTCGTGTCCAAAAAGTTGCGCGACTAAACGTCGAAGATACGGTACGCGCGCGGCGGCGTCATCGCCTGCAGAATCGGCAACGCGACGTTGTGTACCGGACAGCCAGCGGTAGTTTTCCCGTCGGCTGCGCCGTGGTGCGCGTGACCGTGCAACACGAGGTCGGCGCCATGACGGTCGATGACTTCCATCAGTCGTGAGCTGCCGAGGTACGGGTAGATTTCGGTTGGTTCGCCCTGCACCGTGCCGCCAATCGGCGCATAGTGAATCACGACGATACGCTTCGGTGTGCGCAGTTGTGAGAGAGCGCGTTCGAGCTTCAGGGATTCATCAATTGCTGCCTGCACGAAGGCTTTCACTTCGGGCTCGCCAAATGCCGTCAGCGCGCCGCGGCCAAAGCCGCCGGGGAAGCCCTTGGTGCCGGCGAATCCTACGCCATCGCGTTCATAGCCGGTGCCGTCGAGAAGCTTTACGCCCTCCTGCACCAGCATCTTCATCAACTGCTCGGATTTGCCGCTCTCGTAGTCGTGATTGCCAAGCACCGCAACGATCGGAATGCGGATCCGCACCAGGCTGTTGAGCATGGACTCGATCTCTTCGGGCTTGCCAAAGTTTGTAAGATCGCCGGCGAGCACGAGGATGTCCGCCTCCTCGCGCACGCGGTTCATCTGCTCGCGAATGCGGTCGTAGCTTTGCGGGGTGAAATGAATGTCTGCGAGGGCAGCGATTCTCATTGTCTAGTTGGATGTAAGGTCTAGGCTGCGGGCTTGCTGGCAGCATCCTCGGGAATCTTCGGTTCGCGCCGCCGACGGCTCTCTTCCAGCAGGTTGTCGAGGCCCCATTCGTTTACATCAATCGCGAACATGCGCTCATCGAGCAGGCTGCCGCGGAAGTTGGCCATCGTGTTCGGCGTTGTCAAATTCTCGTGGAAGCGATGCAGCAGGCTATCCCACACGTCCTCGGGAACGGCGCTCGCTTCCTGCGGATAAACGTAGTTGAACAGCACCAGGGCCCAGAGTAAGAGCTGCCAGTTTTCGCCAACCAGCTCTAAAACGCGGTTCCACTTCAACCGGCCGCGCGTGCCATAAATAAGATGCACGATGTCGGCGCCGTCAAAACGCTCGCGGAAGGCGATGAAGATCTTCGAGACGAGGAGTTCTTCCGCGGCGAGGACTTTTACCGGGATGCCGAGGATCTGCGACGGCGTCGCGTTCGCGATCCAGCTGTTGTCAACAGTCACAATGCCGTTGCTCATGCCGGTGATGAGATCCACGAAGAAGTCGTCGCGGTGCGCTTTCGCCAGCCACACCGGGTCCGGGACTTCAGTTTCAAAGCCCTCTTTGCGCAATTGGTCCAACGCCAGGGGAACGTCTTGCGGCGGCAGGAACAGATCGAGGTCCTTCGTGTTGCGACAAATGCCGGTGTGTTCGCGAAGTGCGAATGCGCCGGAAACCGCGTAGGGAATTCCGCGCTCGTTCATGAGCGTCAGCACCTCGCGGAACAGCGACTCCTGCTCGGGAGGGAACTCCGGCGGCGCGGAGGAACTGATCGGTAGCGGTTTGTTGTCGCAAGCCACGGCAATACTTGGATGGCAGGTGAGCCGCAGTTCGTTGTTGCAGAAGTAAGAAAAAGCGCAGGACGGTGGCTGCTTGGGCTGAGTCAGCTTAAAATGCTGTGCATCCAAATAAGTGCAATGGCTAAGCGCAGCGAACAAACCGTGGAAATCGAAGGCCGGCAACTCACGTTGTCGAACCTGGACAAAGTTCTCTACCCGGCGGCGGGGTTCACCAAGGGACAGGTCATTGATTATTACGCGCGTATCGCGCCGGTGCTCTTGCCGCACCTGAAGGGACGCCCGCTCACCATGAAGCGTTATCCCAACGGCGTGAACGGGATGTTTTTCTACGAGAAAAATTGTCCCGAGCACCGGCCCGACTGGGTGCAGACCACGCCCGTGTGGAGCGAGGGCAACAACAAGACCATGAACTACTGCCTGGCACAGGACTTGGCGACGCTCGTGTGGGCCGCGAATCTAGCCGATCTGGAGCTTCATCCTTCGCTCTCGCTCGGCAAAGAAATCATGCGGCCGACGTTCATCGTCTTCGACCTCGATCCCGGCCCGCCCGCCGACATCGTGCTCTGCTGCCAGGTGGGATTGTGGGTTCGCGAAATCTTCAAGAGCCTGGGCCTCGAAAGCTGCGCGAAGACTTCCGGCTCGAAGGGATTGCAAATCTACGTGCCGCTGAATACCGCAGTCACCTACGACCAGACGAAGCCTTTTGCCCACGAACTCGCACGCCTGCTCGAACGCCAACATCCGAGCGTCGTAGTTTCCGACATGAAAAAGTCGCTGCGTACCGGGAAAGTCCTCGTCGATTGGAGCCAGAACGACGACCACAAGACGACCATTTGCGTGTACTCGCTGCGCGCCAAAGATCAGCCCACGGTTTCCACGCCGGTGAGCTGGGACGAAGTCGAGAGCTGCCTCAAGAAGAAAGATGCGAAGCTGCTGGTATTTACTTCGGACCAGGTCCTGGAGCGGGTGTCGAAGAAGGGCGATCTCTTTGAGCCAGTGTTGAAGCTGAAACAGAAGCTGCCTCCAATCGAGCGACTCGAAGCGTTGTCGGCAGAACCAGGTGCACCGCAGACTTCGCAGCCGAAGCCGCGGCGGACTGCAGCGAAGAAGTCGCCAGCGAAACGAGTGACGAAGAAGAGCCAGACTGCATGAGTCCAAAGAAAGAGTGGACGTTTGACGCTCCGCCGCAGCCCAACGGCTATTACGTCGGCACCTCCGGTTGGACTTACGACATCTGGCAGCCGACGTTCTTTCCGGAAAGCCTGCCGAAAGCAAAGTTTCTTCCGTACTACGCCTCGCGTCTCACCGCCTGCGAGGTGAACTTCACGTTTCGCAATCGGCTGAGCGAGAAGACGGCGCTGAAATGGATCGCGGAAACTCCGGAATCCTTTCTCTTCGTTTGTAAGGCGCACCAATTCATCACGCACATCCGCCGATTGAAGCAGTGCGAAGAGCCGGTGCGGAACCTTGCTACCGGCATGGAACCGCTATTCAACGCCGGCCGATTTGGCGCAGTGCTGTTTCAATTGCCACCAAACCTCAAGGCCGACGTTGCGATGCTGCGTGAGTTCCTCGCCTCGCTGCCGAAGTGGATGAAATCGGCCTTTGAGTTCCGGCACGAAACGTGGTTGACGGATGAAATCTACAAGGCGCTCGCGGACCACAACGCGGCACTCTGCATCGCGGAAACTGAGGACCTCGCCACCCCGGAGGTTCTTACCACCTCGTTCGCGTACTACCGCTTTCGCATGCCCGAGTATTCGCCGGACGCCATCAAGAAGCTTGCCGAGCGAGTGAAAGCTTCGCGCGCGAAAGTCGAAACGGTCTTCGCGTTCTTTAAACACGATGAACGCCCGCAGAGCCCACTTGACGCGATGGACCTGCTCCAACGCGTGCTCAAGTAGAACCTAACTGGAAATTCCCAGACAGTTCGCCCCGGCGGATACTTGAAACCGTGAGTGTCGCTGAGAAAAACGACCGCCTGCTGCGCGACTTCCTCGACTATTTAAGAGTTGAGAAGGGCCTCTCCCGCCTCAGCGTCAGCGCCTATTCCAAGGACATGCAGCAGTTCGCCGAGTTCCTGGCCAAGCGCAAACGGTCGCTCGATGCGGCAAAACGCCAGGACGTCCGCGATTTTCTGGATTCGCTTTTCAGCAATCAACTCGACGGTCGCACCGTGGCGCGAAAGCTCTCATCGTCGCGCCAGTTCTATAAATATCTGTTGCTCGATCGCCGCATCGAGCACGATCCTACGTTGAACATCGAGTCGCCGCGGCAATGGAAGGTGTTACCGAAATCGCTGTCGGCGGACGAAGTACTGCAAACCCTGCAAGGCCCGCCGCGTGTGCTGGACACGAAAGAGTCGCAGGCGTTGGCGTTGCGCGATCGCGCCATGCTCGAAGTCTTCTATGCTGGGGCGTTACGCGTCTCGGAGATGATCGGTGTTCGCATGGAAGACGCGAAGCTCGATCTCGGATACATGATGGTTCGCGGCAAGGGTGACAAAGAACGCATCGTTCCGCTCGGCCAGAGCGCGCTGGTGGCGGTGAAGAGCTATCTCGAAAGCGGTCGCGAAGTTTTGTGCGCGGGGAAGACCTCCCCAATCCTGTTCGTGGGCAAAGGCTGCCGCAAACTGTCGCGGCAGCGGGTCTGGCAAATGGTTTCAGCCGCTTCGCAGGCGTCGGGCCGCCACGCTAGCCCACACATGCTGCGGCATAGCTGCGCCACCCACATGGTGGAAAACGGCGCCGACCTCCGCACGGTGCAAACCATCCTCGGACATGCCGACATCTCCACCACGCAGATCTATACCCACCTCGCGCTCGATCGTCTCAAGCAGGTGCATCGCACCTTCCATCCGCGATCGAAGCGTCGCAACGCCGGAGGATCGCAATGAGCGTCTCGCAGGTGGAAAAGGGAGTCGCCCAATTTCTTCGCTCGTTGAAAGAGAAGAACTCGTCGGTGCACACGATCAAGGCCTACACCACCGACCTGGAAGAATTCTCAGCTTTCCTCGGTCCAGCGAAGTGGGACGACATTGACCACGTCCGGATTCGCGGCTTCCTGTCGCATCTCTACGACAAAGGCCTGAGCAAGCCCTCTGTAGCGCGGGCACTGGCGGCGCTAAGGTCTTTATATAAGTGGCTGGCGCGAGAGGGATTCGTGGAGCAGAACCCGGCGGCGCTGGTAGCTACGCCAAAGCTCCCTAAAAAACTGCCTCGTGTGCCGACCATGGAAGAGCTGAACACGGTCATGGACGCCGAGATGCCGGAGGCCGCAAGCTTTCCCGAGCGCGATGCGCTGATTTTCGAACTGCTATATGGCTGTGGAATTCGCAACTCGGAGCTCACCGGCATTAATCTCGACGACATCCGCTGGTCAAACGAAGCGATTCTCATCCGAGGCAAGGGCAAGAAGGAGCGCTTCGTCCCATTCGGCGACGCCGCCGCAGTCGCCGCCAAGGTCTATCTGAAGAAACGACAGGACATACTCGCCGAGCGACATAAATCCACGAACGCCCTGCTGATCAACCTGCGCGACGTCCAGCGGCTGACCTCACGCAGCGTGGGACGCATCGTGAAAAAAATCGCCGTGGCGCGCGGACTTCCAGCCGACGTTCATCCTCACACCTTGCGCCACGCCTTCGGCACGCACCTCCTCGAAGAGGGCGCCGATCTGAGGGCAATCCAGGAGTTGCTCGGCCACGAGCGGCTCGCGACGACCCAGCGTTACACGCAACTTTCAACTCGCCACGTGCTCGAGGTCTACGACAAAACCCATCCGCGCGCCAAGTAACGCTTGGTTACCACAGAAGTGTTGCGTCGGGAATCCAGAGTAGGTACTATGCACGGAAATGTCTGTCCGTTCTCTTATGTATTCGCACGACTCCGAGCTAATCGAGAAGTTTACGGCCGCCTTGCGCGTGCTCGGAATCCAAAACGAACCGTGTATTGATCTCGACCGCGCAGGGAAGCGCCTGTACGACCGGTTCGATGCTGTGCTGGTGGATTGTTGTGATGATTCGGGCCTCGCATTAATCAAGCAAGTCCGTGAAAGCCACGCCAACGCGCGCGCGATCGTGTTTGCGATTGCGGATTTTCAGAACTCTCGCAATCTTGGGTCCCTGGCAAATTTCACCATCCCAAAACCGGTGAACTGGGACATGGCGAAGCGCACCTTGCGCGCCGCTCGTACTCTCATCCATCGTGAACGGCGTCTTTCGGAACGCTCGCAAATGCGCAGCACCGCGCTCATCAGCGTGGATGCGAAAGAAGTTGCCGTCCGGATGCTCGATCTCAGTATGCGCGGCATGCTGGTGCAGTGGACCGGCAAGCTGGAACTGAACCGCCGCGTGATGATTCGCTTCAACTTGCCCGACACAAAAATCGGCATCAACTGCAAGGGCCGCATCGCGTGGACCGACGAGCGCGGCCAAACCGGGATCGAGTTCCTCAACCTCTCGGAAGATGTAACCACGCAAATGCAGCGCTGGCTCGACGGCACCCGGAACACTCGGCGTTCGATTCCGGCAGTGCGCTCCAACGTCTGGTAGTTCTACCCAACATTTACAGGGCTTTGCTGGGCGCGCGGATCTTTCCGTCCGCTCATGCGCTCCCACTCGCGAACGATCTTCTCGCGTAATTCCGCCGTAAGACGTTCGTAGGTCTCGGGCGTCGGCGGCCCGGGAGGTGGGACGACCGGATCGCACACCGCGACCTGTAGCCTCGCGAACTTCTGGAAGCCCTTCCCACGCGGCCACGCCTCGTGAAAGCCTTCGATCGCGATGGGATAGATGGGCACTTGGAGGTGCGCTGCGAGGATGGCCGCGCCCTTTTTGAAGGTCTTCGGCGGGCCATCAATGCTGCGCTCGCCTTCGGGATAGAGAACCAGGGTGCGCCCGGCCTTAAGACCGAACGCCGCCGCCTGCATGGCTGGAACGAGATTGGCGTCGGGATCGATGGGAATCAGTCGCATCGTCGAGGCTAGTTTCCGAGCAAGGCCATCGCCCCAAATTTCGCTGGTACCGACGAAAAACAAATTGCGGAATAGCGACCAGCGCATGTTCGCCATCAGCACCGGCGCATCGAGAAAACTCTGATGGTTCGGCGAGATGATGAACGGTCCCGACTTCGGCAGCTTTTCTAAGCCGGTGATCTTCAAGTGGAAGAGATCGCGCGAGGCAAGGTTCGCCACCCGGCCAATTGCATACCAGAAACGTGCCGCGATCGGCCGCTCGTTGGCGACGGCGAGAACTTCCGGATTCGTAACTGGCTCCGCGAAGATCGCGTCCCATCCAATCTGTTTCCGTCCGCCAGTACCGCGATGAGCGAGCACCGCGTCTACCAGTTCGCGGACGGAGTAAATCTCGCCGCTGACGGAGTCGGGAACATCCGCGCCGAGCGCCTGCTCGATTTCGACCAGCATCTCCACCCGTTCCATGGAATCGAGCCCGAGGTCGAGTTCCAGGTTGTCGCTAGGTTGCAACTCTGCTTTGGCCTTGGTAGCGTGGGTCCGGATAATGGCCAGCGCTTGCTGTACTTCAGGACGGTCCAGCCACTCGCGTTCTTCGGCGGTGATTTCCCGCACCACCGGCGCGTCCTGCTGCTGCTCGCCGCGTGCGTGCATCTCTCGGGTGCGCTTCTCGATTTCGAATCGCTTCAGCTTCCGCGTGGTGGTGCGAGGAAGATCTTCCTGCCAAATGTCGTAGCTCAGAATGCGCTTGGTACTCGGCTGTTGTGCGGAGAGGCTTTCGATATCGAAGCGGATCACTTCGCGCACGTTGACGATCTTCTTCTCCTTGAGGACGTCGAAGTTTGGCACTACGGCCGCGTGCAACCGCTCGCCCATCGGCTCGCCGGGCTTGCTTTCCAGACCCATCACGCAGAGTTCCTTGATGAACGGCGACTTCAAGTAGTGCGCTTCGATCTCCTCCGGATAGATGTTCTTGCCGGAACTGAGAACGATGATTTCCTTCGCGCGACCGGATATGTACAGGTTTCCCTGCGTGTCCTTGTAGCCGAGATCGCCGGAGTAGAACCAGCCATCGCGCAGCACGGCAGCCGTGGCGTCGGGCCGGTTGTAGTAGCCCTTCATCACCATGCCACCGCGGATTTTCAGTTCTCCCACCGGGCGGCCGTTTTCGTCAGGTTTCGGATCATGAATCTCAATCTCAGCGCCCACAAACGGCTTTCCGATAGATCCGATCACGTTGTGCTTCGGCGGAGTAACGCAAGCGCCGCCACTGGTCTCCGTCAGCCCATATGCCTGCAGGATGTTGAAACCCATGGCGTGCAGATCGCGGCCAATCGTGAGATCGAAACGCGAGCCGCCGGTAATGAGGTAGCGCATCTGCTTCCCAAGCAGCTCGTGCACTTTGCCGAAGAAAATCTTCCCGGGATTCAACCCGAACCGTCGCGCGACTCGCGAAGTCCCCATCATCAGCTTGAATATGTTCTGGGTGAGCTTGCCTTTTTCCGCCACCTGCTTCTGCACGCGTTCGTGGATCAAGTAGAAGAACTGCGGTACGCAACAGAAGATCGTGATCTTCCGCTCGCGCAGTGCTCGCAGCAGCTCCGATGTATTCAGCGAGTCGAGATACACCACGCGGGCCCCGATCGCCAGGGGGATCAGCAAATTCGCCATCTGTGCCAGTGCATGGAAGAGAGGCAGCACACCCAGCAAAGCGTCGCGATGGTCCACGTCAATGATGCCCAGCGCGCCGTCCATTTCCGCGACGAGGTTGCCATGCGTCAGCATCACGCCCTTGGGATCGCTGGTCGTGCCCGAGGTGTACAGGATGCAAATCGTATCTTCGGCCGCCGCGATAATCGGCTGAAATCCCTGCGATCCGCGCCCGATCATCTGGTCGAGGTTCGGCAACTCTGGCGCAACGGCAGCGCCCGAGATCATTGCCAGTTCAATCTTCAGACCTTCTATCGCCGCCCGCGCGTGGTCGAGATTGCGATCGTCCACGAACAGCAGCACGGCGCCGCAGTCGAGCAGCAGCTTGCGAAGCTGCTCCGGTTTATAGGCGGTGTCGAGCGGAACAGCGGTGTTCCCGGAGGAGACCACCCCGATGTAAGTCGCGGTCCAGAGCGGGGAATTCGCGGCCAGGAATGCGCAGCGCGCCCCGCCAGAGATGCCGCGGCTCGCAATCCACGCTCCCACCGACTCCGCGATGGCCCTCAATTGTGTGTAAGTGTAGCTCTCGACCGCCGGGGTAGGATCGGCGGCAGTCGGTGCGCGCTGCATCTCGAGCGCAATGGCGTCCGGCCAGCTTTCTACCGTCTCGATGAAGCGGGCGTAGAACATTACGGGTCAGCAATCCTTGGGAAAAGCAAATTCATCTTATCCGTCGGAAAGCCCACGACACAGTAATTTCCTGAACCCAAACCTATCGGAGGCAACGTATGCAGACCGCACACGAGATGTTTATCCATGAACTGCAAGACCTGCTCGATGCCGAGCAGCAACTCGTCGAGGCCCTCGGAAAACAGGCCGAGGAGTCCTCGCGACCCGATCTTCAGAAGGCTTTCCAGAGCCACCAGGCCCAGACTGAAAAGCAGGTAGAGCGCCTGCGCCAGTGTTTCGAATCCATTGGTGAAGAAGCCGAAGAAGTGGAATGCGACGGCATTCGCGGCCTTCTCAAAGAGCATGACGGCTTCATGGAAGAAGAAGATCCGGCAGAGGACCTTATCGACATCTTCAATACCGTGGCCGCCGCGAAGGTGGAGAGCTATGAGATCCAGGCATACCAGTCGGTCATCCGCCTGGCCGACCTCATGGGCCACAAGAAGGCTTCAAAGTTGCTCAACCAGAGCTTGAAAGAAGAACAGCAGACGCTGAAGAAGATGGAAGCCTTCAGCAAGAAGCTGAAGCCGCAGAACCTCGGCATGGAAGAGGAAGAGGGCGAGGAGATGGAGAACGAAGGTGACGAAACGGCCGAAACTCGCAAGGGTTCGCGTTCCGCCGGCTCTCGTTCCCGTCGTGGCCGCGCCGCGTAATTTACAAGTTCGACGGAAAGCTCCCCTCAGTCGGGGAGCTTTTCTAATTCATCGCATCCAGGAACGCAATCGCCAGCGGTGGCGCTTCGCCCTTCAGCGCCCGGCGCTCGGATTGAAAGAGCGTTCCCACAAAGAACGGATGGCCATCCAACTCTGCTCCTCGAATTTCGCCACTCGCGCCCCAAGCTGCCGGTTTCAGCGCTCCGGAAAACAACCTCTGCTGGAACTCGGGATTCACGCCGTAGCTGCAGCGATAGCCCTCACTGATTTTCTCTTTCCCATACGCCTCGCGCAGAATGCCGTGTTCGCCTAGCGTGATCTCCTCACTCTGTTCCACCAGCGAGCAAGCCAGAGGCGTGATCACCGCCGTTCCTGCGCCGGGATTGTTCTCTGCGTGCTCTGCGTCGGCGATTCCCAGCACATTCCGTGCAAACTCCAACACGGCATGTTGAAACCCGCCGCAGGTCCCGAGAAACGGCACCCTCTGCTCCCGCGCATAGCGAATCGCCTCCAGCACGCCCTCGGTATTCGCGTACGGACTTGCCGGCACGCACCACACACCGCTGAAGTCCGCGAACTGCTTCTCCGGATCGCGCAGCACCGACGTATGCAGCCAAATCCACTCAACCTGGACGCCCAAATCCTGCCCGGCCAGCCGCAGCGCTTCCGGGATCGCCTGGTGTGCCGTAACGGCGGCGTTGTAGTCCCCAAGCAAAGCCACGCGACAACTTTTTGCCATCCCAACACTCTACTGAATCTCCCCCGAATTCGGCGTTGGATTGTTTCCGGCAAGCTTGCCGACCAGGGGTGCGTCGGTCATCCAGCAACCCGCATCTAAGGGTTAGGATGTGTTAGGCTTTCAATGGCATCCGTCTCGCCTTTGCAATGGTTTACAAGGCCATTTGAAGGCAGGATAAGGCCCGCCGGAACCGAGCCGCGCCCCGCATTTTCAGCCGGTTGCGCGCCGTTCCCAGACAAAGGACAGAGTTTTGATTAACAAGGCTATTGCCAAGATTTTCGGCACGCAGAACGAACGCGAGATCAAGCGCTTGATGCCCATCGTGGCCCAGATCAACGCGCTTGAGCCGCAGGTGAAGCAGTTCTCCGACGACCAGCTCCGTGCCAAGACCGACGAATTCCGCGCCAAGATCCAGGAGCGCCTCGCCAAGTACGAGGAAGCCGAGCACAAAAACCACGCCCTAAAGGAAGTCCTCGACGAGATCCTTCCTGAGGCCTTCGCCATTTGCCGCGAAGCAGGCTGGCGCGTCCTCAACATGCGCCACTTCGACGTCCAGTTGATCGGCGGCATGGTGCTGCACTCCGGGCGCATCTCTGAAATGAAAACCGGTGAAGGTAAGACGCTCGTCGCCACCCTTCCCGTGTATCTCAACGCCCTCTCCGGCCGCGGCGTGCACGTCGTCACCGTGAATGACTACCTCGCCAAGCGCGACTCGGAGTGGATGGGAAAGCTCTACAACTTCCTCGGCCTGTCGGTTGGGGTCATCGTGCACGATCTCGACGACGACCAGCGCCGCGAAGCCTACCGGGCCGACGTCACCTACGGCACCAACAACGAGTTCGGCTTCGACTACCTCCGCGACAACATGAAGTTCGAGCTCAGCGACTGTGTGCAGCGTGAGTTCAACTTCGCCATCGTCGACGAAGTCGACTCCATCTTGATCGACGAAGCGCGTACCCCGCTCATCATCAGCGGCGCCAGCGAAGAGTCCACCGACAAGTATCAGCGCGTCAACGTCATCATCCCGCGCCTCGAAAAGGGCGAGGAGATCGAAGGCAGGGAACCCGGCGACAAGATTCTCACCGGCGACTACGTTGTGGACGAGAAGCACAAGACCATCACCGTAAGTGACGATGGCTGGGAGAAAGTCGAAAAGCTGCTCGGCATCGGCAACATCGCCGACCCCGAAAACTGGGACCTGAAGCACCACGTGGAAGTCGCCATCAAAGCCCACGCCCTCTATCACGTCGACGTGGAGTACGTGGTGAAGGATGGCGAAGTCCTCATCGTGGATGAGTTCACCGGACGCCTGATGCCCGGCCGCCGTTGGTCCGATGGCCTGCACCAGGCCGTGGAAGCCAAAGAAGGCGTGAAGGTCGAGCGCGAGAACCAGACCCTCGCCACCATTACCTTCCAGAATTACTTCCGCCTCTACAAGAAGCTCGCCGGCATGACCGGTACGGCGGAAACGGAAGCCGCCGAATTCGACAAGATCTACAAGCTCGAAGTGGTGGTCATTCCGACCAACCGCACTCTGCTGCGCAAAGAAAATCCCGACGTCGTCTACCGCACCGAGAAAGAAAAGTTCTTCGCCGTTGCCGACGAGATCGCCAAGCTCTCAGTGAGCCAGCAGCCAGTGCTGGTCGGCACGGTTTCCATCGAAAAGTCGGAACGTCTCTCCGAGCTGCTGAAGCGCAAGAACATCAAGCACGTCGTGCTGAACGCGAAGTTCCACGAGCGCGAAGCCGAATACGTAGCGCAGGCCGGACGCCTCGGCCAGGTCACGATTGCCACCAACATGGCCGGCCGCGGTACCGACATTCTGCTCGGCGGCAACCCCGAGTTCATGGCCAAGCAGGAGACCCTGAAGAAGGGCGTTGCCCAGCCCGTGCACGCTGCCGGCGGCGAAGTCGACGCGCGCCCCGACGATCCCAACACGGTCTATTGGTATTACGCCGGCAATGAATACGTCTGCCCGCGCGCGCAGTGGGAAGAAATCCTCGCACACTACAAGACGCAGACCGATTTCGAGCACGAGCAGGTGAAGCAGGCTGGTGGCCTCTTTATTCTCGGCACCGAGCGCCACGAATCACGCCGCATCGATAACCAGCTTCGTGGACGCGCCGGCCGACAGGGCGATCCCGGTGCATCGCGCTTCTATCTCTCGCTCGAAGACGACCTCATGCGCATCTTCGCCAAGGAGTGGGTCTCGACCCTTCTCCAGCGGCTCGGCATGGAAGAGGGCGTGCCCATCGAGTCGAAGATGATCTCGCGCCGTATCGAGAAAGCGCAGGAGGCAGTCGAAGCGCAGAACTTCGAAGCCCGTAAACACCTCCTCGAATACGACGACGTGATGAACAAGCAGCGTATGGCCGTTTACGGCCTGCGCCGCCAACTCCTCGAAGGTCTCGACCAGAAAGAGCTCATCATCGACGAGTACGTCACCGAGATCCTCGGCGACCTGCTCGACAAATTTGCTCCCACCGAGAAGCACCCCGAAGATTGGGACATCGCCGGACTCAAGGGCGAGATCTTCACCCGCTTTGGCGTGGACATCATTGCTGAGGGCGTCGAGCCCGAGAAGCTCAATCGCATGCAGCTTGGCGATGGGATCTTCGACAAGCTCAAAGAGCGCTACGAAGCAAAAGAGCAGCTCATCGGCAACGACCAGATGCGTCACCACGAGCGCGTCATCATGCTCAGCGTGATCGACCAGCTCTGGAAAGACCACCTGCTCAACATGGACCACCTGAAGGAAGGCATCGGCCTGCGTGGCTACGCCCAGCACGATCCGCTCGTCGAGTACAAGCGCGAGTCCTTCGACATGTTCGAAGGCATGATGGCCACCTTCAAGGAGCAGACCGTCCGCTACCTGTATCTCATGCAGATCATCGACGCCGCGACCAATATGCCCGTCGAAATCCCGCGCCGCCGCGCTCCGGAGAACGTTCGCGAGTTGGGTCCGGTGTTGGAAGCTGAGAATGCTCCCGAGCCGCAGATCTCCGGCGGCAACGGCCAGCAGCCTCCGCAACGTCGCCAACAGACTTCGCTCGACGATCTCGAAAAGCAATTCGAGCGTAAGAAGAAGCGTGAGCTCGAACAGGCTCGCATGGCGGGCGGCGGCATGCCCGACGCCGTCCAGCAGGTAGTCCGCAGCGGCGACAAAATCGGCCGCAACGACCCTTGCTTCTGTGGCAGCGGCAAGAAATACAAGAAGTGCCACGGCGCATAGGCGGATCGCGGCGCGCAGTCGGGTAATGCGGCACTTCAGCGCCGCGACCATAGGACCGAGAAAGCGCGTCGCCCCTTAACGCCTGCACTTTCCGTTTTTGTATCACGGCACTTTCCGTTTTTGTATCAGGGCACTTTCCGTTTTTGTATCAGGGCACTTTCCGTTTTGTATCAGAGCACTTTCCGTTTTGTATCAGGGCACTTTCCGTTTTGTATCAGGGCAGCGCTTCAGCGCTGCCGAACCAAGGGCCGCAAAACATCGGGGCTTCAGCCCCTGCTGGCGTCTCGCCTTACGACCCTATCCCGTTGTGACCCATCTCACGCGCACCTGTGCCCACCATCACCGACGCATTTGTAATCGCCTGCGTACTCTGCCTACGTGGGGCATTCCCAACAATTCCCCTGATCTTTGAAATTCGACAAAGTCCCATGTCATGGCGACCGGAGAACCCGCACACCGATGCGGAGTGGAGCTAGCGTTGCCCGCCTTTCGAGGTCGCAACTCCTTTGTTTTCAAATTTTTGCCCGTAACCCCTTGCGGCTCAAATTTTTACAAGTTTTCCACAATGTAAGTTGTTGAAAACAAAATTCAGGGGGAGGGGGGTACCCCCCGCTACGCGTACCCGTTAGGCCTCTCCTCCACCCCAAATGCCTTCTCCATCGCGATCCCGACTCTCCCCAGCGTCCCTTCATCGAACAGCCGGCCGATTAAGGTCACCCCATGCGGCACCCGTCGCGGCGGATTGAACTTCGGCAACGGATGCTTCGGGTCCGGCGCCCAGTCGCTGCGCGCTTCGCCGACTTCCACAAATCCCGCTCGCAATGTGAGCGAGGGATGTCCGGTGAAGTTGGTGAGCGTGAGCATCTCGTCGCGCAGGGAAGGCACCAGCAGCAAATCCACCTCGGACATCACGCGGGCCATCTCCATCGCGACCTTCCGCCGCATGCGGTCGGCTTGTACGAAATCCACGGCAGACAAGAATCGCGACTGCCGGAAAGTATTCGGCCAGGAATCCGGCGTCTGCATTTTGAGCGCATCTACGGCGCCGCTGAGGGTCAGTTCTTCGAAGGCCGCGGCGCTCTCGGCAAAGAGAATGGTGTCGAGACAGTCGTAATTCCAATCGGGAAGCGATACTTCGACTGCCGCCATGCCAAGCTTCTTCACGGTTTCGAGTGCAGCGCGATCCACGTCGGTCGCCGGAGCTTCCTTCATCCATGCAGGGAAGTAACCGACCTTCAGCCCAGTGACAGCGGCACCTGCGTCGAAATCAAGATGACTCGGCACGCTGGCCACATCCTCCGCATCCGGCCCGCTGATGGTTTGCAGCACCAGCACCGCATCTTCTACGCTGCGCGTCATCGGCCCAAGCTTGTCGAGCGACCAGCAGAGCGTCATCGCACCGGTACGCGCCACACGGCCGTAAGTCGGACGCAATCCCGTAACGCCGCAGCGCATCGACGGCGCCACGATGCTGCCTCCGGTTTCGCTCCCAATGGCAAAGCCGACCAGTCCCGCCGCCGTCGCCGCACCCGGCCCCGCACTCGATCCCGAAGCCCCTTCCTCCGGCAGCCACGGATTCACCGTCTGCCCACCAAACCAAACGTCGTTGAGAGCCAGCGCGCCGAGGCTGAGCTTGGCCACCAGCACTGCTCCGGCGTCATGCAGCCGCTTCACCACGGTCGCGTCTGCACTGGGAACACGGTTGCGGAACGGCTCGGCGCCGTACGTTGTGCGGATGTGCGCCGTGTCGAGCAGATCTTTCGCGCCCCACGGAATGCCGTGCAGTGGCCCGCGATACTTGCCCGCCGCGATCTCCTTGTCCGCGGCTTGCGCCTGCTTCATTGCCAAGTCTGTGGTCAGTGTGATCACGCACTTAAGCTTGGGAGTGAACTTCTCCAGTCGCGAGAGGTAGAGCCTGGTCAGGCGCTCGGAAGTCAGCTTCCGCTGCTCGATCCACCTCGATAGCTTCGTTACCGGCGCGAATGCAATCTCTTCGTCGCTCGTCGGAAGCGGCCCGGGGTCGGCTTGGCTCCGCACGAACACATCGCGCGTCGGCCCCGGCTGCACGCCCGCGATCATCGGGTTCCAGTGCGTCGCCGGCGGTAGCGTGTCTTCCAGCGCTGTCCTCTTCGGGCCCACGCGACGCTCGTACATCGCGGCCATCGACATCCGCCAGTTGCTTGCGGCCTGGGCGCGTTGTTCCGCCGACATCTGCACCTGCACCAGCTTCTCGGCCTGAGCGAACGTCTCCGCCGAGACCTCCGGCCCCACCGGCGGCGCCGTCCCAAATGCCGGTGGCGCCCCGGGTGTCGGTTCCGTCGGTTGTTGTGCGGACGAGGCAACGGCAGCGCCGATGACGGCGAGCGAAGTTTGCGTTAGGAAGTCGCGGCGAGATTTGGACATGGAACTCCTGGGGAATTCAGGGTGCACCATTCTAAACTGAACCTTTTCGAGGGCAATTCGGCCACAAATCTCTAGCACCCAAGTGCCGAATTCGCGTGTAGAATGTTGGCTACTTTCGAGGAGCTCCGCGTGTTTCAGTCCTTAATCGGCAGATTGTTCACCAACGAAAAAACCGGCAGGCAGCATTCCCTCGGCGAACTCGAGTGTGCTGTGCTAGAGCAAGTTTGGTCCCAGAATGAAGTCACCGTCAACGATGTGATTGCGCATATTGACCGGCAGCTCGCGTACACCACGATTATGACGACCCTGGATCGCCTCTATCGCAAAGGCCTGCTCGGCCGCCACAAGAAGGGCCGGGCGTTTGTCTACAATGCGGCCTGCTCGAAGCAGGAGGTGCAGCGCGGCATTGCGCGCGACCTCGTCAACGGTATTTCGATAGATCCGCTGCATTCCAAGCGGTACCTGCTCTCCTTCCTGATCGAGAGCGTGGATTCGAAGGACGCTGCCATTCTCTCCAAGCTCGAAGCCGAGATCCGCGAGAAGCGGAAGCAGTTGCAACGGGAGGACGGGGAGTGAGCGACAGCTACGTCCTCATCCTAGTGCTGTACACGCTCGCGTCGTTTAGCGCGGTGCTCGCAATTGCCGAAGCGTTTCTTTGGCTGGTGCGCAAGCCCGTGCTGCGAAGCATCGAGCGGTTTCGCCCACAGGATGGCGTCGTAGCGCATGTTGTTGTGTACGCATTCCCCGCAGTGCTGGCATTTCTATTGACCGCGTTTTCAGCGGTCCCCGGATACTTCCACGGCGAGCCGATCGGCACCCACGAGATGCCGGGTGCGGTCCTTGTCGCACTCGCTCTTGTCGGTCTTTACGCTTTGGTTGCGCCGCTCTGTAATGTGGTGTCGATGATGTGGCGCACCCGGGTGCGCACCCAGCGTTGGATGGCCTCCAGCGTGGTGAAGGAATCGTTTGGTGGTGTGCCGCTCGTCGAAGTCGGTTCCGAGCAGGCGTTTGTGGTCGCCGCAGGATTGGTGAAGAAGCAGATTTTCGTTTCGAGCCTGGTGCGCCGCTTGCTCTCGCCGCGCGAACTGCGCGCAGTCTTGCGCCATGAGAACGCGCACTGCAAACAGAACCACAATATCGCTCGGCTGATCGTCGCCCTTACCCCGCGCATCTTGTCGCGCTCGGGATCGGATGAGAAGCTCTCTGAACTCATCGAATACGCCGCTGACGACGCTGTGCTCGACGTTCCCGGCGACGCTCTGAACCTCGCTTCCGCTGTGGTAGCGCTAGCGCGGCAATCGGCCACGGCGGCGGGCATGTTGTACTCGGCACTCGTCGACCCTGCCCATACCGCAACGTTGGAACGCCGGGTGGAGCGCCTCGTGCTTGCACGGCCAATTCTCCGCGGGAACATTCTCGGCAAGCTCGCCTTTGCGTGTGTGGCTGTTGTGGCTGCCACCGCAATGATCGGATCGTTACCGCTCGCGCAAGCGGGCTTTCGCGAGACCCTCGAACTTCTTGTGCGCTAGGCGCATCTCCTTTTTTGTTTTGGTTTTTCCGTTCCAGTTCCTGTGCGCTTCCGCGCGCCTCCTGTAGTACATTGAGGGCGGAAATCATACTTCTTTCAGAGGACGCCGATTGCACATAGGCCAGTTCACGGTTCGCGACCTGCTCGGATGTTCCGCGGCCATTGTTGCTTTTGCTCCTTTCCTTCTCGCGCCGGGATTCTGCGTCGGACACTTCTGCAATATCTTCGGATTTCGCACTGCACGTTGGCCGGAACGCATAGCTGCGAGTCTTGCGCTCTCGTTTGCCATCACGCCCATCTCCGCGACGTTGATTGCGCGCTTCTCGTCGCTGTCCACGGCCCTCGCGATCTGCCTCGCCAGCTTTGCGCTTGCTGCCGTGATAATCGCTCGCGAACTGCAACACACCGGACTCACCCCTCCATCGCGAAGTACCAAGGTCGCGCTGTGGCTCTGCGGTATTTGGATCGTGCTCGTGTTGGTGTCCGTTGTAGATGTGCAATTGGGAACCAGGATCTACCCGACCGCAGCCACGTTTGACCTGTCGCTCCGAACTGCCGTTACCGACGCTGCGCTGCGAACCGGTGTGCCCCCGGCGAACCCGATGTTCTTCCCAGGGCACGCGATCGCGATGCGCTACTACTACTACTGGTACGTGGTCTGCGCGCTTCCGGCGAAGCTGTGCGGCTTCAGTCCGCGCATCGCAACGCTCGCGAGCATTGCGTGGGGAGGGTTCGGGATTGCGGCTCTCATTCCGCTTTACCTCAAGCACTTTTGCGGAGAGCGCTCCCAAGTAGGACGCAAGTCGGTGATCGGAATTGCGTTGCTCGCGGTCACCGGACTCGATCTGATCCCAACCCTGCGCATTTTCCTGAGCGAACACACGATCCTTCCCGACATGGAGTGGTGGGATTGGGCACAAGTTACATCGTGGTTCGACTCAATGATCTGGGTGCCTCACCACATCGCGGCATTGGTCGCGTTGCTCGCGGGATTTCTGGTGTTGTGGGATGTGCCTGAGGACGCGCCGCGCTCCCAGCGAGTGAAGGCCGCCATCATCGCGGGACTGGCGTTCGCCAGCGCCGCCGGCCTCTCCGTGTATGTGACGTTCACGGTTGGTCTCTTTCTCATCATCTGGGCGATTATCCTGCTGCGTTCGCACCTCTTAGGCGAGTTCCTCATGTTCCTGGGGACGGGCTTGGTGACGGTGATCGTCTCGCTCGGCTATCTGCACGATCTCCGGCAGCCCGGGCTTGGCGTTGGTTTCGCGGCCTTTTACGTGCGCGCGCTTGCTTCCATTCAGCAATGGGGCGATGCCCACATTCATTCGCTCTGGCTCGAGAACCTGTTTCTGGCTGCGATGCTTCCCGTGTATTACTTCCTGGAGCTTGGATTCTTCGCATTGGTTGCTATTGCCAAGGGATGGAAGATGTTTCGCCGCGAGCGGCCGCTGGAGAAGTGGGAATGGGCCTGCGTCACGATGCTCGGCAGCAGTGCGCTGGTGGGCAGCTTCATGATGTCCACGACCGGCAACAATGACCTCGGTTATCGCGCATTGCTGCTGGGACAATTCGTACTGATCTTGTGGGCAGTACCTATCGTCTTCCGATGGACTGCCGCCGGAGGCAGCTATCGCACTCGTTGGACCCTGCTGGCGCAGACATTCCTTGCGTTCGGCGTGCTGGGAACCGCGTACCAGTTGACGGTCCTGCGCACCTTCATCTACCTCAACGATCAAACCAGTTACACCGACGAAGCGCCCTGGCTTCCTGAGCCCGACGCGATTGGCTGGCAGCTCTACTACATTCGCTCCGGGTTCGAGAAACTCAACTCGCGCCTGCCAAAGGACGCAATCGTTCAGTACAACCCGGTAAACCCCGCGTACGTGCCGAGCTTGCTGTACTCATGGCACCAGACGGTTGCCGGGGTCGGGGCCTGCGGCACCGGCTTTGGTGGCGATCCGTTCGAGTGCCTCCCCTACCAGAGCAAAATCGTGGCTTTGTTCGGATCAAGAACCTCGGTCAAGTTTGACGACGCTGACGCGGTGTGCAAGGACCTGAAAATCGACGTCCTGATCGCACAGCGAACCGATCGCATGTGGGCATTGCGCAAGAGCTGGGTCTGGACGGAGCGGCCCGTGGTGTCGACTCCGGTATTTCGCGCTTTCGCCTGCGGCAACCGGCGCGAGGAGATCGAACGCAGATTCGCCGCGGAGCGCTAGCTATTTAGTCTGGGCTTTCCCATCCGGCGATACTGCAACAATCCAATGCTGCCCAGAATGGCCGTGACGACGAGTCCATTCGCCTGCGCGATCAGGATGAATGCGATGGCCTGCTCGCGGGTGAAGTGAAACGGCGTGAGCACCGTTACCGCAACGAATTGGTAGATGCCGATATATCCCGGAGTGGAGGGAAGCGCGCTCCCCATCGCCAGTCCGACGATCAACAAAAGCGCGACCAGGATCGACATCTGGAGCCCCATCGCTTTGGCGAGAATGACGGTGGCGTAGGCATCGAGCGACCAGATGCCAAATGTAAGCAGTGCGAATTGAAGAAAGCTCACTGGGTCGTGGAACGAGCGAACGCCGTCAGCGATGTGCTCGATCATTCCCGCCAGCCGTTGCCTTAGCTTCTCGGAGAACGGAAGCTTCGCGGCCAATTTCCTGGCGGTTTGTTCAAAGAGCGGCATCAGCAGCAGCGCCAAGCCCGCCACAGTGGCAACGAACAACAGCGGCGTGGAAACGCGGTCGAGCCAGTCCGGCTTGTTCGGCACAACATGCAAGACCACCGTGCCGGCGATGATGAGCACAATGGCATCCATCAGCCGTTCCGCGAGTGCGGTGGTCAACACAAACGTTTTGCTGAGCCCTGACTGCGAGCTGACCATCGCGGTGCGAATGAGTTCTCCGGCGCGCGCTGGGAGCACGTTATTTCCCAGATAGCCGGCAGTATTTGCCCAGAAGACCCGCAGCACCGGAAGCTTTGCCTGCGTATTGAGCAGCACCCGCCAGCGAAGCCCGCGCAGAAAATACGCCCCAAACGAAATGACGAGCGTTACTCCGAGCAGAGGAAGCCGGCACGCAGCGATCGCTCGCCAGACCTCACGCCAGTCCAGCTTTCGCAGCGATAGGTAAAGAAGAAGTGCCGCCAGTGCGATGGCCGCAACCAGGATGATACGAGAGCGTGTGGAAGAAGTATTTCGATCGGGGAATAGCTCTACGTCCGAGGCGGCGGTCACGCCTTCCGTTCCTCGTTCGCAATCTCCGTTAGCGCCGATATGAGCGGTTCTCCGGGCGGATACTCGAAGTTCACGCGTTCCTGCTCAAAAACAAACGGGCGATCTTGAATCTGGGTATGGATTTGCCCAATGTACTCGCCGATGATTCCCAGCGATACCAGCTGGATTGATGCCAGAAAGAACATACCGATCACCAGCGGCGCAATTCCGACGGAGAAGTTCTTCCAGAAAACCAGCTTGTAGATGAGATATGCAAAGCCAAGGCACACGCTAAGCAACGCCCCTAAGAAGCCTGCAAAACTCACCAGTCGCAGCGGCACCTTCGACAGGTTCGTGATGCCGAGCATGGCATTGTCGTAGAGGCTGTAGAAGTTGTTCTTGGTGATGCCCCGCCGCCGCAGCGGCTGGTGAAACTCGATCGAGTAGTGCGGGTATCCGATTTCCGCCACGAGCCCGCGGAAATACGGATAGGGATCGCGCATACTCTTAATTGCATCCACGACTCTGCGGTCGTAGAGCCCAAAGCCCGTGAAGTTCTCGTAAGTCTCCACGCCAGAGAGGCGGTTCACGAGCCGATAGTACTTCGTCCGGATCCAATACATGAGGCCGTGCTCGTCGCTGCCGGTTTTCACGCACACAACGACGGGGAAGCCCTCCTCCCACTTGGCCACCATTTGCGGAATCATCTCCGGCGGGTCCTGCAGATCGGCAACGAGCCCGATCACGCAATCGCCGCTGCACTGATGGAATGCGTGCATGGGCGAGCGAATGTGACCGAAATTCCTCGTATTGCGAATAATTTTGACGTTCTTGTCGGCTGCCGCCAGTTTGCGAAGCTCCGCCCATGTGTTGTCGCGCGACGCATTGTCAATGAACACGTGCTCGTAAATGTATCCCGGCCCGAGGCCCGCAATCGCGGCCCGCACTCGCTGGTACACTTCCTGCACGTTGCCTTCTTCGTTGTAGCAAGGCGTCATGACGGAGATGGATTTCATAGGCTCGGCTTATTGTAAGCAGCAGCGCCCGCGAATCAACGGTTCGAGCGCGCTGGCGACTCCGCTATGATAATAGCAACGCGCAAAAGTCTTTACCCCAAGCGCTTTTCGAAGGACGCGAGGTCCATTCTTGTCGAAGCTGGGCATCATGCAGGGACGACTAGTGCCACCGGAACCGGGCCGGTTCCAGAGTTTTCCGCGCGCGCGCTGGGCAGATGAATTCGCCAACGCCGCGGCCGTCCCGATCGACTACATCGAATGGATCGTCGACCACTATGGCGACGACGTCAACCCGCTGCGCGCCGAAAAGGGCATCGAACATCTCCAGCGCTTGATGGACTCAACCGGCGTCGCAATCCGTGCCATCTGCGCCGACTACTTCATGGACTTCCCATTCGTCCGTTGCACGGCACAGGAGCGCGCCGAACGATTGGCGCAATTGCAACAGATTCTGAAGAATGGTCGTAAAGTCGGCGTTCTTCGCGTGGTAATCCCGTTCGTAGATATCTCCGCCATCAAAACCGATGACGACTTTCGAGACGTAGTGAACGCCATGCGCTCAGCTCTTCCGTATGCAGAAGAGACCGGACTCGAGTTGCACCTCGAGACCTCGCTGGGCCCGGCCGACTTCAAGCGCCTGTTGGATGAGCTACCGCACCCGCTTCTGAAAGCGAATTACGACTCAGGCAACAGCTCCTCGCTTGGCTACAATCCCGCCGACGAATTCGGTGCTTACGGCGACCGCGTCGGAAGTGTCCACATCAAGGACCGCGTAAAAGGTGGATCCACCGTTCCCCTGGGTACCGGGGACGCGGACTTTCCCACGCTCTTCCGCGAACTGGAACGGGTTCGATACGCCGGCGACTTCACCCTGCAAGTTGCGCGTGGCGAGCCGGACAATGAAGTCGAATGGACGAAGAGCAATGTCGCCTTCGTTCGGAAGTATCTGAATACGATTGGTTCCGGGGAGGCCGCGTGAAGGTCCTGATGGTCGGCCTCGGCGGGGTAGGGCAGCGCCACCTGCGCAATCTGCGCACGATCCTCGGAGACAAGGCGGAGGTTTTGGCCTACCGCGTCCGGCGCGATACTGCCGTGGTGACGCCAACGTTGCAGTTGGACAATGATCGCAACGTCGAGCAAGAGTACGGCGTGCGTGTGTTTGGCGATCTCACGCAGGCATTAGCGGAGAAGCCGAACATCGCGGTCATCGCCAATCCCAGCAGCTTGCATATCCCGATTGCCCTGGAGTGCGCGCGTGTAGGCTGTGACTTGTTCATCGAGAAGCCGCTCTCACACACCATGGATGGCGTCGACGGACTGCTAGCCGAGGTGCAACAGCGCGGGTTGGTCGTGATGGTCGGCTACCAACTCCGGTTCCACCCGTGCTTCTTACGCGTGCAAGAAGTCGTTCAGCAGAAACTGCTGGGGAATCTCCTCGCGGTGCGAGCCACGGTCGGAGAGTATCTGCCCGGATGGCACAAGTACGAGGACTACCGCCAGGGATACGCTGCGCGCGCCGATCTCGGCGGTGGCGTAGTGCTTTCGCAGATTCACGAGTTCGATTATTTGTCCGCACTGTTTGGAAAAGCCAAGCGCATCTACGCGGTTGGTGGGCACTTCAGCAACTTGGAAGTGGACGTCGAAGATGTTGCGAGCACTCTGATGGAATGCAGTGTTGACGGTCGTCCGCTCGCGGTCCAGCTTCACCAGGATTACCTGCAGCGTCCGCCGAGCCGAAATTGCGAAGTGATCGGCGATCAAGGGAAAGCAGTGCTCGATTTCCCGACGCTCTCAGTATCGCGTTACGACACGAAAGGCGAACTCGTGGAGCGCGCGCAATGGGAAGGCTTTGATCGGAACCAGCTTTTTATTTCCGAGATGCGACACTTCCTCGATTGCGTAAAATCGCGCAAGCAACCTGTAACGGATTTGCACGATGGAGTGTGGAGCTTAAAGCTCGCACTCGCTGTGAAGCAGTCGATCCAGACGCAAAAGATTGTCGAACTTTCGTGAGGCACAACGGTGAACGATCCATTTAATCTCAGCGGGCGAGTGGCCGTGATTACGGGTGGCGCCGGTCTGCTTGGCTTTCAACACGCGTCGGCAATTGCAAGCGCGGGAGGCACTCCGGTGCTGGTGGACATTGATGCGGCGCGGGCGGAAGCGAAGGCCGCGGAGATCGGCCAGCAGTTTGGCGTTCCGGCCGCTGGGTTCGCTTGCGACATCACCCAGCCCGAGAAGGTATCGCAGTTGTTGGACACAGTGTTGGCGCGTTTCGGCCGCGTCGACATCTTGATCAACAACGCTGCTAACAATCCGCGCGTGGAGGCCAGCGCCGAGGTCAACTTCTCGCGTCTCGAGAATTTTCCGCTTGCCCAGTGGGAGGCAGATATCGCTGTCGGCGTCACCGGGGCATTTCTGTGCTGCAAGACATTCGGTACCCACATGGCGAAGTCGGGGGGTGGCGTGATCCTGAACGTGGCGTCCGACCTTGCGATCATCGGTCCCGACCAGCGCATCTATCGCCAACCGGGCACCGCCGAACACATGCAACCGGTGAAGCCGATTACGTACTCGGTGGTGAAGTCGGCGTTGATTGGACTGACGCGCTATCTCGCGACTTATTGGGCGGACAAACACGTGCGCGTAAATGCGATTTCGCCAGGCGGCGTTGCCAATAATCAGCCGGAAGACTTCGTCGAGCGACTGACGAATCTCATTCCGATGGGGCGCATGGCCAACGTGGATGAATATCGCGGGGCGATTCTGTTCCTTTGCTCCGATGCCTCTTCATACATGACGGGCGCGAATCTGGTCGTTGATGGCGGCCGAACCTGCTGGTAGCCCTGAGGCTCTTTTGACCGAAGAAATGCGCGATCCTGGGGAAGAATTAGAGCGTCTGCTCGCCGAAGGCGTAGCTGGTGCAAAGCTGCGGGAAGCCACGTCGTTCGACGAATTGGCGGGCAAGGACCGCACCGATCTCCTGCTCTTTGGCGCCGGTGGACATGGCCGCTATACCGCCTCTGGGCTGCGAAATGCCGGTATCGAGCCGATCTGCTTCATCGACAACAACGCCGCACTTTGGGGGCAGCGGGTCGAGGGCGTTCCGGTCCTGAGCCCTGCCGAAGGCATTCGGCGATACGGTTCGACCGCAGTGTTTGTCGTCACCGTGTGGCGAGGCGAGGGTACTGAGAAGACGGCGGCGCGCATCGCGCATCTGCAATCGCAAGGCTGCAAGACCGTTGTGCCATTCCTTCCACTCTTCTGGAAGTACGCGGAACACCTGCTTCCGCGCTACGCGCTGGATTTGCCTCATCGTGCGCACGAGCAGGCCGGCGCCATTCGCAAGGCGTTCGGGTTGATGGCGGATGATCTATCGCGACGCGAGTTTGTCGCGCAACTACGCTGGCGGCTCTTCGGCGATTCCGAATCTCTGCCAGACCCGGTAGTGCCGATCTATTTCCGCGAAGAGCTCTTCTCCATCACCGATCACGAGGACTTCGTCGATTGCGGAGCATACGATGGCGACACGCTCGCCCAGTTTCTTGCCGAGTCGCGCAATCGCATCTCAAGCGCCTGGCTGTTTGAACCGGACCCGGCGAATTGCGACAAACTGATGGCTCGCGTGGCGACCTTACCGGACGAAGTGCGGCCAAGGATTCGCTGCTATAACGCTGCGACCGGAGAGACGAACGTGCGCGTGCGGATGATGACTGGTGCGGGAGTGGCTTCCAGCGTGGGCGCGGGCGATCTCGAGGTGGAGTGCGTGACCTTGGATTCCGTCTTGGGCGATGCGCCCGTGAGCTACCTTAAGCTCGACGTCGAGGGATTCGAGTTGCCGACGCTGCGCGGCGCGGCGCAGTCCATCCGCCGGAACAAACCGATTCTTGCAATGTCCGCTTATCATCGGCAGGACGACATCTGGGTGCTGCCGCTCTACATCCACGAGTTGGATCCGGAGTACAAACTCTACTTGCGACCGCATCTTTTGGAAGGTTGGGACCTGGTGCTGTACGCGGTTCCGCCGTCGCGCAGCCTGCCGTAATTATTCTTTGGGAGCGGCCCAGGTGAACATCTGCCCGAACTTGTCGCTCGACCAAACGCGATATCCGATCTCGGCGAAAATACGTTCCAGCGGTTTGTAGGTGAACTCGCCATCCACGCGGTGATAGCTCTCAATCGCGAAATGAATTGGATGTTCCTTCAGAAACCCACGCGCGCTCTCGATCGTCGCTACTTCTGCGCCTTCAATGTCCATTTTCACGTAGCGCGGGACCGAACCTAGCTCGGCGCACGCGTCGGCGAAGGTGATGGTAGGAACCGTCTCAAACTTCGCTTCCTCGGAATAGACGAGGTAGTCGGTAATGCCGGCGCACATCGTGCCGTCCATGCAGAAGCGCGCTGTTCCCGTGGTTCCGGACAACGCTTTCTTCACCGGAATGATGTTCTGCGCGCTGTGCAATTCGATGTTCTTCAGAAGATAGCTGTAGTTATTGGCGTCAGGCTCGAAGCCATAGACCTTGCCGGTCGGGCCAACCATTTTCGCCAGGTAATACGAGGTCGCGCCCGCGTGTGCACCGGCGTCCCAAACAACATCACCGGGTTGCGGCGTGTAGCCTTCGGTATACGCGCCCATCACGTCTTCTTCGGGGAGAGAAGGGAAGTAGAACTCGGCGCCGTCTTTGCGGTAACGATGCTTGGCTGGCTTAGAGAAGTCGAGAACTAGGGAGCCGTTTTCCGATCGCCCTTCCACGCAATCGAAAAAGAGATCGAAGCATTCCAGCAGGATCGGTACCTGGACGAAAGTAGACTTGCTCACGATCAGCGTGCGGGCCTGCTTACTAATCTCGATCGTCCCATCGGCAAATGCGACCTGGTATCCGTGTTTGCGTGCATGGGTACGGAGCGCGGTTTGAACCAGCTTGCTATCGGGTCCGCGCTTCACCAGGCGGGTTTTCAACCACTGCATCGATGTGCCGAGCATCCTGTGCTACTCCTGCCGTCCACTGCGCGATGATTTCATGCTTACCACGATAGCTCCGCTAACGGCGTGGTGTAGGGCTTCCCGTCCTCGCCGATCTTGGTCTTTACCGAAGGCCCACGATTTTCGAAGCGCGCAACGCAGAGGTCAACCAGTATGGGCGGATCATTCGGGTCGAGCTTCGGAAGCAACTCGTCGAGTGCAGCGAGGGAATCTACGCGCAAATAGCGGAGTTGGAAGGCTTCGGCGATCTTCGCGAGGTCAGGAATGAACAGCCCCGTTTCGCCATCAACGCCACTCACCGCGCCAAAATAGCGGCTCTGCGAAGCGCGAATGGATTCATAGCCGCCGTTGTTCAACACGAAGAGAACGTGGCCCTTCGGAGCGTAGTGAGACAACGTCGCGAGTTCTTGGACGTTGAGCATCAGGCCGCCATCGGCTTCGAGTCCGATCACGCGTCGCGGCGAGCCGAACGAAGCGCCGATGGAGTGTGCCAATCCCAAACCCATAGATCCAAGCGACGCCCCGTTGAAGAACCGCGTGCCTTGACCCGGCGCGAAGAACCGCGAGAAAGTTTCTTCCGCGTAGCCGGAACTGGCGGGTACGAACACTTTGCCGTCAGACCATCGCGAGAGAAGCTCAGCGACGCCGAACACCGTCATTTCCGTGGACTGCAGGCGCTCGCGTTCTTCAGGAAGATATTGGTCTCTGCGAGCGATGCACCATTGCAGCCAGCCTTCTCCGGCTGCGCTGTTCGTCGTCGCGTGTTGTTCGACGGCGATTGGGAGTGCATGCAGATCCGCTTCGATGCACTTGGTATTCGGGAAACCTGCGAACTTCGCCAACTCGGCGGGATCTATGTCGATGAACAGGCGCCGGGCCTGGTCCCCAAAAGCGTGGCGTTGGAAAGCGGTAGTGCCGAGATCAAGCCGCGCTCCGAGAAAGAGAATTACGTCGGCGCGCGCCAGCACTTCGTTGGAATAGATCGGCGCAAGTCCGCCCGGGCAGCCAAACCAGTGTTTATCTTGACTGGCCAGGATATCGAACGAGAGCCAGGAGAAAACCGCGGGCAGATCGTAGCGGGAAATCAGCGTGCGGGCGGCTTCTTCTACTCCCGCGATGCGGCAGCCATTTCCAACATAGAGCAGCGGACGCTTGGCCTTGAGAAGTTCGCCGAGTGCATCAGAGATTCGCGCCAGACTCTGTTGTGCGTCGCGCGAAGCGATAATTCGTTTTTCTATCTCGGCTTGATCAGCGACGATTGTCTCGACACTGTATTCGATCGGTGCACCTTGCACATCCAGCGGAATCTCGATGAAGACCGGGCCGGGGCGTCCTGCGAATGCTTCCGCCAGCGTTTCTACGAGTTGCTTTCGATAGTTCAGCGGATCCACGCGAGCGAACTTCTTCACACATGGGGTGATCAATGCCTGCGAGGGCACTTCCTGAATTCCGTGCGCGCGGGTGCCGAAGCGATCAATGTCGTCGGTTTTGATCTGTCCGGCCAGAACGATCACCGGCGCAGAGTCGCCGTAGGCAGAAAGCAGGGAGGTCACAGAGTTCGAGACGCCAGGGCCAGCTGTGATCAGGGCAAAGCCAGCGCGACGAAAGTCCGCGGCCTTGGTGTAGCCCTCAGCCGCAGCGACGCAAGCTTGCTCGTGCTGGCAGTACACCGGCTTCAGGCGTTTATGGGTGGCAACGGCGCGGTTCATGAACATGGCCATGCCGCCAGTGAGGCTGAAGACCGTGTCGGAGCCGAGTGCGGCCACCAGATCTACGGCATAGCTTGCAATGTTGCGGGTTTCGCTTACGTATGGCTGGGACAAAGGACGTTCCTAAGAGTGCATGGGCGAATTATCCGCCCGCAGATTGTGCTGCCAAAATTCGATCAATAATTTCGCGTACCGCACCGTTCCCACCGCGTGCATTTGCGACGAGCCGGCATTTCGCCAGCACTGCCGGTCGTGCATCGGCCGGTGCGCAAGGCAAGCCGGCGATTTCGAGTGCGCCGAGATCGTTGATGTCATCGCCGATAAAACACACGTTCGTCGGCGCCAGGCCATTGCTCTGAATGAATTGTTCCAGCGCGGTGCGCTTGTCTTTACACGGTTTGAAGACCGCAGTCCCGGCGAACTTCGCGGCCATGCGATCCACCAGGGGACTGTCTTCACCAGAAATCAGCGCCAGCTTCATGCCTGCTTTATGAGCAAGCGAGAGCCCCATGATGTCGGCGAAGCAGAATCGTTTCCACTCCTCGCCGTTCGGCCCCCACCAGACGCCCCCATCGGTCAGAACACCATCCACGTCCATGGCGATGGCCTTGATCTCGATCACTGCCCGCCTCCAACGCGGCGCAGTTTCTGGATGACCGGCTGTTCGCGCTCCAAAACGCGCTTCACGCCATCTCCCATGGACTTCTCAACGATGCGCAGATATCGCACCAGTTGTGTAATTCCATTCGGCTCCAGCGACGCCGCCTGGTCCGAGCCCCACATGGCGCGATCGAGCGTGATGTGCCGCTCCAGAACGCAAGCGCCCATCGCAGCCGCGGCGATGCTCGCCGGAAGCCCGGTCTCATGGCCGGAGTATCCAACCGGAACGCCGTAGCGATCCATCAGCGTGTGGATCGCCTTCAAGTTCAGTTCTTCGTAATAAGCCGGATAGGTGCTGCAAGCCTGCAAAAGGATGAGGTTATCTTTTCCCAGCACATCCACCGCATGATCGATCTGCTCAACCGTACTCATGCCCGTCGAGAGCATAACGGGCTTGCCCGTCGCCCGCGTGTGGCGCAGAAGATTGTCATCAGTAAGCGAAGCGGAAGCGATCTTGAAGCAGGGCACATCGAACTGCGCGATGAAATCGACAGAAGCCTCATCCCATGCCGACGCGAACCATGGCATCCGCACTTCGCGACAATAGCGATCGATCTCCTTGAATTCTTCCAGCCCGAATTCCAGCCCGCGCTTCAGGTCGCCATTCGTCGCGCCGAACGGATTTTCCCGAGGCTTCGCCAGTTCCGCCGCGGTGTAAACCACATCGATGGTGCGCTTCTGGAACTTGACGGCATCGCAACCCGCGCCGACGGCTACGCTAATCAGTCGCTTTGCGATATCCATGTCGCCGTTGTGATTAATCCCGATCTCGGCGATCACGTAGCAGGGCTGGTCCTTGCCCACCATCTTCGATCCGATACGCACTGCGGGATGCTGCTGCTGGCCGTTGTTCGCCGCCATGGCTGGGGGTCCTCTCTTTCGGAGCGTGTGCCTAAAGATTGTAACGGGAAGCATCGAAAAAGCGGGCGTTAGAACTCATCTTCGTACCACGTTCGGGGAATCCGAAGTAACTGCTGCTACGTCCCTTCCGGTTGGGTTAGAACGAACCACCTACGCGTTTTGCGCACCGCTTCTTCAAGACCCACCCACTGTTCCAACGCCAGTTCGCCGCGAGCCCTCTCCGTCGAGGGCACGTATCGTGGACCAGACGCAGAACTCGGAGATCCATCGATCCTCACGTCCACAGCCGGATCCACATGCGATCCGATAAACCGTGCCAGTTCACCAATGCTGATCGCATCCTCCGAACCCACGTTGTAGGCTCGCCCCGACGGCCCTCGAAACAATATCGTCCACAGCCATATCGCAAGGTCGGAAGCATAGAGATACGAGCGCACGGCCCTGCCGTCGCCCTTCACGATGATCGGCCCCCCGCGCATCTGGTCGCGAAGGAAGTTGCCGATCGCGAAGTGCACGTTGAGATTCATGTATGGCCCGACAAACGCGAAGCACCGTGCAATCTTCGTCTCGAAATCCGCCGCCTGCGCCGCCTGACACTTCGCTTCGGCAACCCGCTTGGCTTCACCGTAAGGCGTACTCGGATGCAGCGGAGCGGGCCACCCGCCGGAGTCCTCGCACATGTGGCTCATCTCCGGCGGCTGCATTCCATAGACTGCGCCGGAACTGGTGAAGAGAAACTTCCCGCAATTCGCATGGTCAGCAAAGGCGAGAACATGCTCGGTGCCTTCGACGATCGTACTTGTGATCTCCGTAGCGCTAGGCACGATGGCCGAATCCGTCGCCGCATGGATCACATGCGAGAATCCGCCGTCGGGATAAGCGAAGCTGCGTACATCGCCGCCAGGCAGCGTGACCGCCCGATTCTCCGCGAGATGCGCCGCTTTCGCGCGGAAGGACGCCGGATCGCGCGTGAGCACAGTGGCGGCGGCTCCGAGATGCAGCCGTTCATTTGCCCAGAGAAAGCTTTCCAGCAGCCAGCAGCCAAAGAAGCCGGTGCCGCCGGTAAGGAAAATCCGGTTCCCTCGGAGCTCTTCCCACAAGCCCTCGGTGTGTTCGAGGATGTGATCCAGATCGTCGGCGAGCGGGTTCGCCATCACTATCGCACCGGAAGCGTAGCGGAAGTTTTCTTGGCGGCGATCGCAGCCGGCGCAGCGTGAAGAGTTTCGATCATGTACTCGAGCATCGCCGGAGTCAGCCCAGGGAAAACACCGATCCAGAACAGCCGATTCATCACGATGTCGCTGTTGGCAAGCGAGCCGACTTTGCGATAGGGAACATCTTTATAAGCCGGCTGCCGCGTAAGATTTCCTCCGAATAATAATCGCGTCCCGATCTTCTTCTCATCAAGATAGTTGATCAGTTCTTTGCGTTCGAAGGGCGCATCTTCGCGGAGCAGGATCGGAAATCCAAACCACGCGGGATCGGAATGAGCCGTCGCTTCGGGCAGCGCGAAGACTTCCTGCATATCGGCCAATCCGCTGTGCAACGCAGCAAAGTTTTTCTTTCGCGCTTCGATGAACCCAGGCAGCTTCTTCAACTGCGCGACACCCACTGCAGCTTGCAGATCGGTCGCCTTCAGGTTGTAGCCAATGTGCGAATACGTGTATTTGTGGTCGTAGCCGTGGGGCAGTTCGCCCAATTGCCAGTCGAAGCGTTTGCCGCAGGTGTTGGCGTCACCCGGTGCGCACCAGCAATCGCGGCCCCAGTCGCGGAAGGACTCAATCAGCGTCTTGAGCAGCGGCTTCTCAGCCAGCACCGCTCCGCCTTCGCCCATTGTGATGTGGTGCGCCGGATAAAAGCTCGTCGTTGCGAGATCGCCAAAGCTCCCCACGCGCTGTCTGCGATAGGTAGATCCCACGGCATCACAGCAGTCTTCAATCAACCATAAGTCGTACTTCTTGACGAACGCCGTCACCGCATCGAGATCGAAAGGATTGCCCAGCGTGTGCGCGATCATCACCGCGCGCGTTTTGTCGGATCGTGCCGCTTCGAGTTGCGAAGGGTCGATATTGTAGGTGCCGAGTTGAATGTCAACGAACACTGGCACCAGCCCGGCCTGGATGATCGGATTAACGGTCGTCGGGAATCCGGCGGCGACGGTAATGACCTCATCGCAAGCCTTGAGACGACGATCTCCCAGCCGCTCGGAAGTTAGCGCCGACACTGCGACAAGATTTGCAGAGGAACCCGAGTTCACCAATGTCGCCGTGCGCACACTCATGAACTTGGCAAACTCGCGTTCGAACTGTTCGGCGAAGCGCCCGGTGGTGAGCCAGAAGTCGAGCGCGGAATCCACGAGCGATTCCATCTCCTCCGCATCGAACACGCGGCCAGCAACCTGCACCGGAGTTTCGCCGGGAACAAACGGCTTCGCGGCGAAAGCCTCGCCGTAATAGTCGGCGGTCAACGCGCGTATTTTCTGGCGGAGTTCGTCGGCGCGGGACACTACTGCAATACCTCTTTGTACCAGGCGATCGTGCGCTCCAGGCCTTCGTCAAGCGTGTACTGCGCCCGCCAGTTGAGCTGCTTGCGCGCGCGTTCGGCGCTCAGGAATTGGTGCCGGATCTCGTTATTCGCCTGGTTCTGGATCTCCGGTTTCAGGTTCGAGTTCATCTTCTGAAGGATCGTGTTCACCAGGTCGAGTACGTTGATTTGCGCTTCGTTCGAAAAATTAAACGCCGAGCCAATCAACTTTTTATCGACCGTGAGTCGCTCGGCAAGCAGCATGTAAGCCGCCGCGCCATCCTCTATATAGAAGTAGTCGCGCACAAACTTTCCATCGCTGCGAATAATCGGACGCTCTCCACGAAATACGGAACGAATCGTGCCCGGGACCACGCGGTTCCAGTTGAGGTCCCCACCACCATAAAAATTCCCGCAACGCGTTATCGCCACCGGCACACGAAACGTATGCGCGTACGACTGCGCAATAAGGTCGGCGCACGACTTGCTTACGTCGTAGGGATGGCGGCCTTGCAGTGGCATATCTTCGGTGTACGGAAGTACCGTCTGATCGCCATAGGCTTTGTCGGACGACGCCAGCACAATCGCGCTGACGTTCGGCGAACGACGACACGCTTCCAGCAAATTCCACGTCCCGCGAATATTGCTCTCAAACGTCGAGACCGGATTGCGGTTCGCGATCCCAACAATCGTCTGTGCCGCGAGATGGAAAACGGTCTCGACCTCGTATTCGCCAAGCACCCGCTCCAGCAACTGTGGCTTGCTCAAATCTCCCTGCACCACGTTCACGCGCTGGCGCATCAGGCAGCGTTCAAACTCCGACTGCGGCACGGAATCGCGCACCAGCGCCGTGACTGAAGCACCTTGCTCGAGCAGGTGTCGCGTGAGCCATCCGCCGAGAAGGCCGGTGGCGCCCGTAACCAAGACCGAGCGATCGCGCCAGAAAGTGTTTGTCATTGCCAAACCTTCCACGGCGCCTGCCCTTTGGCCCACAGGTCGTTCAGGAACTCGTATTCGCGATAGGTGTCCATGGCGTAGAAGAAGCCGTCGTGCTTGTACGCCATCAACTGGCCGTCGGCAGCCAGACGTTCCATCGGTTCGCGCTCGAAGGTGCAATCGTCGCCGGAGATGTAGTCGAAGACCTTGCGGTTCAGGACGAAGAACCCGGCATTGGCCCGCCCATCGGTACGCGGCTTCTCGATGAACTTCATCACTTTGCCTTCGCTGCTCATGTCCACAATGCCAAAGCGCGAATTCGGGGTGACCGCGGTCACCGTCGCGAGCTTGCCGTGCGATTTATGGAACTCCAGCAGCTTGGGAATGTTCACGTCCGCGACACCGTCGCCATAAGTCATCATGAAGGTGTCGTCGGTGATGTACTTCTGGATCCGCTTCACCCGGCCACCGGTCATCGTGTTCAGCCCGGTGTCGGCCAGCGTCACCTGGAAATCCTGCTCGGCGTGGCCGTTCATGAACTCAAGTTTGGAGTGGCGCCCGAGGTTGATCGTGAAGTCGTTGTTCATCGCCTCGTAGTTCAGGAAGTACTCTTTGATCGCCGATCCCTTGTAACCCAGGCAGAGTACAAACTCTCGGAAGCCCGAAGCGGCATAGCCCTTCATAATGTGCCACAGGATCGGACGGCCGCCGATCTCCACCATCGGCTTGGGGCGAAACTCGGTTTCCTCGCGCAACCGCGTGCCAAGTCCGCCGCAAAGCACAACCACTTTCATTCGCTCTCCCCGGAGGCGAGCCCCGAACCGCAAATCCACTCGCGCTGAAACTCTACTTGATAACACCAGCGTAAATGAAGCGCAATAGACACAGCAACTTAGGTGGCGGACGAAGGTGTTATCCGTGAGACCCATCCGAATTCGACGCTTTGGTATTGGTTGGGCGAAAGTTTTGAACCGACATACAACGCGCGGCCATCCCATAGCGAGCCAATACGTTTTTCTGCTGGGTCTTTCGAGCAAAAACCGCATCTTATTAAGAGCAGGCTATGAGCGAACGAATGTCGGCGATCCAGACAGGGCCAGACAGCAAGGCCCTGGCAAAACAGTTCTCGTCCGTGCGCTCTTTCAGCGAGCGACTGGTCGCCCATCTCGCGCCAGAGGACCTGATGGTCCAGTCCATGCCGGACGCAAGCCCGGCAAAGTGGCACCTCGCCCACACCACGTGGTTTTTCGAGACTTTCCTGCTTGCTGAGTTCCAGCCCAGCTACAAAGCCTACGACCCGGCTTTTCGGGCGGTCTTTAATTCCTATTACAAAGGCGTCGGAAAGCATCCGGTGCGCGGGATGCGCGGCACATTTTCGCGTCCCACGCTCGATCGCGTGCTCGCGTATCGGGTCCACGTGAACGCCGCAATGGAGCGGCTGATCGATTCGGATCTGCCGGAGAGCGCGAGAACTCTAATCGTCCTCGGCCTCAATCACGAACAGCAGCACCAGGAACTGATCGTCACCGACATCAAGCACGCCTTCTGGACCCAGCCCTTGCAGCCCGCGTTCGTTGAATCGTCAGACGAAGAAAGTCGTTCTGCTCCTCCGCTCACCTGGTCGGCATTCGACGGTGGGGAAGTCGAGATCGGGCATACCGGCTCCGGCTTCTCCTTCGACAACGAAGAGCCTCGGCATCGCGTTCTTTTGCAGCCATACAAGTTGGCGAATCGGCTGGTCACCAATCGCGAGTACTTAGCATTTATGCAGGATGGTGGTTACCACCGGCCTGAGTTGTGGCTCTCCGATGGTTGGGACACCGTCAATGCGCAGGGATGGGAAGCGCCGTTTTACTGGGATCGCGACGGACAGCAGTGGCGTGTCTTCACCGCCGCTGGAACGAAGCCGGTAAATCTCGATGAGCCGGTTTGCCACGTCAGCTTCTACGAGGCCGATGCTTACGCACACTGGGCCAATGCGCGGCTGCCGCTCGAAGCCGAGTGGGAACACGCTGCGGCATCTCAGCCGATACGCGGCAACTTCGCTGAGTCCGGACGATTTCATCCAACCGTTGCGCCATCCGCGGATGCGCCACAGTTCTACGGCGACGTTTGGGAGTGGACCGCCAGCCCATATGTTGGCTATCCGGGATTTCAGCCGGCAGCGGGCCTGGTCGGCGAGTACAACGGCAAGTTCATGTGCAATCAGTTCGTGTTGCGTGGAGGCTCGTGCGCCACGCCGCAGTCTCACATTCGGGCCAGCTATCGCAATTTCTTCCCGCCACAGGCTCGGTGGCAATTCATGGGAATCAGGTTAGCGGCCAATGCACGTTAGACTCCAGGAGCCCAAGCTCTCGCCGATTGCCGACGACGTTATGAGCGGCCTCACGCGTAATCCAAAGACGCTTTCGCCAAAACTGTTTTACGACGCGCGCGGCTCCGAGCTTTTCGATCAGATAACCGAACTGCAGGAGTACTATCCCACCGCAACCGAACGGAAGATTTTCCGCGACAACGCCGCCGACATCGTCGCGCAGGCTGCAGCGTGCACCGCGGCGGTCGAACTCGGCGCCGGCAGCGCCTCGAAGACCGTACTCTTGCTCGACGCGCTGATGAAGGCCGGTGAGCCGATCACCTACTACCCGGTGGACGTCTCTGCCTCCGCACTCGATGCATGCGGCGTGCGCATGCAACAGTTGCTGCCGAAATTGCAGGTCGTTCCCAAGGTTCTCGACTTCACCCAGGGCATGCCGCAGTTCCGGCGGATCGCAGGGCGCAAGCTCTTCCTGTTCATCGGATCGAGCATCGGCAACTTTGAGCCGCTCGAAGCCGGCTTGTTCCTCAAGCAGGTTCGTTCTTCCATGAACCAGGGCGACGCTCTCCTGCTCGGCACCGACATGCGCAAATCCCCCGACGTTCTCATTCCTGCTTACGACGACTCCGAAGGCGTTACCGCTGAGTTCAACAAGAACGTGCTGGTGCGACTCAATCGCGAGCTCAACGCCGACTTCGATGTGGATCAGTTCGCTCATCGCATTGTGTGGAACGACGAATTGTCTCGCATCGAGATGCATCTCGAAAGCTTGCGCCGTCAAAGTGTGTCGCTGGGCGCGCTCGATCTCGATATTGAGTTTCGCAAGGGTGAAACCATCCACACCGAGAACAGCTACAAGTTCACGATGCCGATGGTCCACGCGATCGCTGAAAACGGCGGCTTGTCCGTAGAACGCACGTGGAGTGATACCAAAGAGTGGTTCACCGTCCACCTTCTGCGCGCATAATTCAGCGACTTTCCGAAACTTTTCCTGCTCCCAGGGTTCTAATCAAAGTGAGCAGGAGCTTCGTATGGCGACATTCATAACAGTTTCCCCGGTTGCCAAACCAAAATCGAGCAACGATCTTCGTTCGCAGATGGAAGATTTGCTGATCGACTTCTACAGCGTGGTAGGCGTAGCACCGCGCAGGGCATATCCGGTAAACGCCGCTGATCTTCTCGCGGACGACTTCCAGGGCCGCTTCTTTATCCAGTCCTCATCGGAACTGATGGTCTTCAGCAAGGCGCAGATGCTGGCGTCAAAAGTCGGTCGTGGTGAGATCAATCGCCCGGTATCGCGCCTGGTGAGCCTGTCTGCCAAGCTCTGCGAGGACGGCATCGCCAGCGTCGTGTACGCAGTCGCCTATCGTTTCGGCCAGACCGCTCAGGTGCGCCGCGGCTCGTTCAAAGCATCGCTGCAAGGCGAGAACTGGGTCCTGCACTCCATCGACGAAGATGTGCGCCTGGTGATCCTCCCGGAAGTAAAGCGCACTCAGTCTGTGGCGGCAGACCGCCCACGCCTCTGGATTCTCTAGGACTTTGCAAAGAAAATGGCCAGCCCATTCGAGGCTGGCCATTCGTGTTTTCAGTCGTATTTCCGACCTATGTACTCAGAAGTAAACAAAATCTTTCAATTTCCCTATACCACCTTTGCGGCAAACCTCGCGATTTAGAAAAATCCTCGCGCTCGGGACGCCATTCGTCGCGGTTCTGGGAAAAAAACGCGGGGGCCGGACCGTTACCACGAAAAGGGTACGATCCTGTAACCCACCAATAAACATGCGGTTAGAAGCCTATGTTAACGAGTATCTAACTTCGGGTTTTACCGTAAGTTCTCCCGTTTTCTTCCTAGTTTCTCCGGATTGCAATTCCACGAAATTAGCAGCGAACGATCTTTTCCGACGTGATCCCCTTTGTCGCGTTGCGCGAATCCACCACCAGCTTCGACTCTTTCACGATGCGCTGGTAGTCGTAATCCGAGTGGTCGGTCACGATCAGCACCGCGTCGTACTGTCCAAGATTTTCCAGCGGTGTGTTCGTCATGTTCAGGTCGTAATGGCGCCCGTGTCCGACCTTCGCGAAGAACGGATCGTTGTAGAAAACTTCGGCCCCGCCCTTGCGCAGCAGCTCGATGATCGTCAACGAGGGTGACTCGCGCAGGTCGTCAATGTCCTTCTTGTACGCAAGTCCAAGCACGAGGACCTTCGAACCGTTCAGCGACTTCTTGTGCTGGTTCAGCGCCTCGACGGTCTTATCAATCACGTAATACGGCATTGCAATGTTGACTTCGCCGGCGAGTTCGATGAACTTGGTGCGGAAGTCGAACTGCTTCGCTTTCCACGAGAGATAGAACGGATCGATCGGAATGCAGTGACCGCCCAAACCTGGCCCCGGATAGAACGCCTGGAAGCCGAAGGGCTTGGTCTTCGCTGCGTCGATGACCTCGAAAATATCAATGTCCATGCGGTGGCAGAGCTGCTTCAACTCGTTGACCAGCGCGATGTTCACGCAGCGATAGATGTTTTCCAGCAGCTTGGTCATTTCCGCTGCCGCTGGCGATGAGACCGGTACCGTGCGGTTGAAAATCGTGCCATACACGGCTGCCGCGATTTCAGACGCAAGCTTGCCAACGCCGCCGACAACCTTGGGAATGTCACGACGCGCCACGGTGTCGTTGCCCGGATCTTCGCGCTCCGGAGAGAAGGCAACAAAGAAGTCGCCTTCGTCCTCGGCGCGCGCAACCTTCAATCCCTTGGCGTTGCCCTTTTCGAGCAGTGGCACCACAACCTCTTCGGTCGTGCCGGGATAGGTCGTGCTCTCCAGGATGACGATCTGCCCTTCGCGCAGGCGAGGTGCGATCGCATCCACGGTTTGCGTGATGTAGCTGAGGTCCGGCTCGTGGAACTCGTTGAGCGGCGTCGGCACACAGATGATCACCGCGTCCATCTCGGAGATCTTGCCGTAATCGGCGGTGGCAGAGAATCCGCTCTTCTGGGCGCCCTGGATTTCGGTGCCCGGAATCCGCACGATATACGACCCGCCGGCGTTCAGTGCCTCGACCTTCCGGTTATCAATGTCGAACCCGGTTACGCGAAACTTCTCTTCGCTAAACAACAGGGCAAGCGGCAATCCAACGTATCCCATGCCGACAATGCCGATGCGGGCTTCCCGAGCTTCGATTTTGCGTTTCAATTCCGTGGCTAACGTGCCGAGCTGCGACTTCATGTCAACGTCTCTCACTTAGAAAAGTTTTGTTCGAGTTTGTCCTAAATCCACGAATTACAACAGTTTACCGGCGGGCTGTTAAAGCACTGTTGCAAGGAAGCGGCAGAGCGCCCAAGCTGGTTTTTCGCGACGGACCGTGTGAAGCATTCTACCCGAACTTTGACGGGTTTTCCGATGATTTAGCGTGTCGGGGGCGTCTGGTTTTGCCCAGATTGGCTGGGTGGTGCCGGGTTGGTTTGCACCGGACCGAGCGATTGCACGTCCTTCTTCGACGGTAGCAGAGAAGTGTCCCAACCTCCGCCGAGCGCCTCAATCAGCTGCGCACTGGCGTTCATCTGCTGCAGCTTGAGTTGCACCAGGCCCTGCTGATTGGAGAACAGCGTCGTCTGCGCCGTGAGCACGTTCAGGTACGGATCGATGCCCAGCTTGTAGCGATCGATCGCCAGGTTCAGGTTCTTCTGCGCGAAGTCCACTGCCGCCGCTTGCTGCTGCACTTCCTGCGAGAGAATCCGCAGCGCTGCGAGATTGTCTTCCACCTGCTGAAAAGCGGTGAGCACGGTTTGACGATAGTTGGCGACCGACTGATCGTATTGCGCCTGGGCCTGGACAACTGTGGCCTTGCGCAGGCCGCCTTCAAAAATTGTCTGCGCCAACTGCGGACCAACAGACCAATAGTGGCTCGGCCAGGTGAACCAATCGGCGATTGACGTATTGCGGAAGCCAAATGTGCCGCTGAGGGTGACGTTCGGGTAATACGCTGCGACTGCCACCCCGATCAACGCATTCGACTGCTCCATGCTGCGTTCCGCGGAGGCAATGTCAGGCCGCCGCTCGAGCAGGTTCGAGGGAACTCCGATGGGAATTGACGGAGGCTCAGAACTCAGCGGCAGATGTGCCAGGGAAAACTGTGAAGCTGGTTTGCCGATCAGCATCGCGATGGCATGTTCATACTGCGCGCGCAGGATGCCAACGTTCGTGTCTTGCGCCTGAGCGGTGGCTAACTGCGTCTCGGCTTGCAGCACTGATTCCTGCGAGTCGATACCCGTCTCGTACAGCGCTTGCGTCAAGTCGACAGATTCCTGATACGCCTTGACCGTTGCGTCGAGCAGATCTTTCAAGGCATCTTGCGAACGCAACTGGAAGTAGTTGTTGGCGACTTCGACCTGGAGGGAGAGGCGGATGTTCTCTAAATCCGCTGCGCTCATCTGTGCCGCGGAAGCTTGCGCGCGAACCTGGTTACGAACTTTGCCCCAAATATCCGGGACCCAGGCTGCGTTGGCGGGGAAATCGAAATCCGTGCCGGTACCGCCGGTCACCTTACCGTTGCTATCAACCGAAAGCTGACGGGTTGCGGTGATGCTCGGCGAGACGCCGATTGTAGGGAAGTACGCTGCTCGCGCTTGTTTTACCAGTGCACGTGCTCCGAGAAAGCTTGCCTCCGCAGCCTTGACGCTTTGGTTCGAGACGTTGACTTCTTCTTCGAGCTTATTCAAGTCGGCGTCGTTATAAATTTCCCACCACTTGCCCTTGAGCATCGCGTCGTTGGGGCTGGCGGGTTGCCACGTCGGAGCAGGTGCACCCGGAGCCGGCTGTGCGCTTTGCGCTGATGGTGTGGCTTCTTTGTAAGACGGCGGAGCGTCCACGGCCGGCTTGTGATACTTCGGTCCCACTACGCACGCCGACAGGCAGGCCATGGCCAGCAGCGGCAGCGTAGTTGCAATCTTTCGAAACTTGAAATTCATTCCGTTCCTAACGTTCATGATTCGCTCTCGCGCGGCGTAACCGTGCTGCCTTGGCGTATGCGAATTACCCATAGGCGAAAGCGTTCCATGTAGAGATAAACGACCGGAGTGGTGTAGAGCGTCAGCATTTGGCTGAAGATGAGTCCGCCAACGATCGTGATGCCCAGCGGTCGACGTAATTCGGATCCAGCGCCTGTTCCCAGGGCCAACGGCATCGCGCCGAGCATGGCGGCCATGGTGGTCATAAGGATTGGGCGGAAGCGCAACATACAGGCGCGGAAGATGGCATCCCTGGAATTCATACCCTCTTCGCGTTCGGCGGCGAGCGCAAAGTCAATCATCAGGATGGCGTTCTTCTTCACGATGCCAATCAGCAGGATCATTCCTATAATGCCGATGACGTCGAGCGAAGCCTTAAAGATCATCAGCGCCAACACCGCACCTACGCCCGCCGATGGAATGGTAGACAGAATGGTGACGGGGTGGATCAGGCTCTCGTAAAGGATGCCCAGCACAATGAATACCGCTAACACGGCGGTAATGATCAAAATCGGCTCTGACGAGAGAGAATCCTGAAACGCCTGGAGCGTTCCTGAGAACATGCCGTGAATCGTCGGCGGCATTCCGAGGCTTTGCTCCAACTGCAGCAGGCGTCCGGACGCATCGCTGAGAGCTACGCCCGGCGCCAGGTTGAAGGAAATGGTCACCGAAGGGTACTGCCCCTGGTGGTTCACCTGGAGAGCTGCGGTGTTGTACGCAAGATGCGCAATTGCGCTCAGCGGTACTGGCTTTCCGTTGGCAGGATGCACATAAACATTCTTAAGCGCTTCCGGCGTTTGCCAATAGGCGGGCGCTACTTCCATCACCACGTAATACTGGTTCAGCGATCGGTACATGGTCGAGACTGGCGCCTGACCGAACGATTGATAGAGTTCCTGATCGATCATTTGCGGGGTTATGCCGAGGCGCGACGCCGTCGGCCGGTCGTAGACCAGCATCGCTTGTAATCCCGAATTTTGCTGGTCGCTATTGATGTCCGCGAAGCCATGCAGGGATTTCATCTCCTTGGCGAGAATCGGTCCCCATTTCACGAGGTCGGCGACGTTGTCGGCCTGTAAGGTGTACTGATATTGCGCGTTGCTGCCGCGACCGCCAATGCGAAGGTCCTGTCCGGCCTGGACGAACGCGCTGGCACCGGGCAACGATAGCAACTTCGGCCGCAATCGGTTCACGATCTCGGTCGCGCTCAGCTTGCGTTCTTTTAATGGCTTCAGCCCGAGGAAGATGAATCCGCCGTTGGTGTTGCTTCCACCGGTAAACGCCATTACGTTATCAACCGCCGGATCAGATTTGATGCGATCCACGAACTCGAGCATGATCTTCGACATCGACTGGAACGAGATGTCCTGCGCGCCCTGCGCTCCACCGAAGATCGTTCCATTGTCCTGCTGCGGGAAGAAGCCCTTGGGCACAATGATCAGCAGGTAGATGTTCACGGCGACCGTGAGGATCAAAATTGCGAGCACGAATGCGGGAGCGTCCAGCACCCATCGCAAGCTGCGCTCGTAGATGCTCGCCATTCCTTTGAAAAGATTTTCGCTCCAGAGGTAGATCTTTCCATGCTTCTGCTCGTCGCGATGTTTGAGCAGCCGCGAGCACATCATTGGCGTGGCGGTGAGCGACACCACCATAGAAACGACAATTGCAGCGGAGAGCGTCACCGCAAACTCGCGGAAGAGCCGCCCCACGATGCCGCCCATCATCAGGATAGGAATGAACACGGCGACCAGCGAGATGCTGATCGACATGACCGTGAAGCCGATCTCGCTTGCGCCGCGCAGCGCCGCTTGCATCGGCGCCATGCCTTCTTCAATGTAGCGCGTGATGTTCTCGATCACCACGATGGCATCGTCCACTACGAAGCCGGTCGAAATCGTCAGCGCCATCAGCGAAAGATTGTCGATGCTGAATCCGCACAGGTACATGATTCCGAAGGTGCCGATAAGCGATACCGGTACAACCACACTCGGAATGAACGTCGCGCGCACATCTCGCAGGAAAACGAAGACGACAACAATGACGAGCATGATCGAAATGATCAGCGTCCGCTCGACGTCATGCACCGACTGCCGGATGGTGGTGGTTCGGTCGAGCACCACCTGCAGATTCATGCCGGTCGGAATCGAGGCTTGCAGTTCAGGGATCGTATCCTTGATCGCGTCCACGGTGGCAATGATGTTCGCGCCTGGTTGCCGGCGGACGATGAGCAAAATACCGGGTTTGCCGTTGACGTAGCCCGCTTGCCGGAGGTCCTGGACCGAATCCGTAACATCGGCGACGTCCGACAATGTAATCGCAGAACCATTGCGGTAGCCGACGACCAGTGGCTTGTACTGCATCGCCAGCAGCATCTGGTCATTGGCGAGAATGTCGGCGGTGGTTTCGCCATTGGAGAGCTGTCCTTTGGCGAGGTTCGCGTTTTGCGCGCGCAGCATGTTCGCAACTTGCGAGATGGCGATGCCATAGTGGTCCAACTGCGACGGATTCAATTCCACTCGCACCGAAGGTCGCGAGCTACCGCCGACGTCCACTTCCCCAACACCGCTGATTTGCGAGATGCGCTGTGCCAGGATGTTCGACGCCATGTCATACATCTGGCCGCGGGTGTACGTCTTCGACGTCATGGCGAGAATGACGATCGGCGCGTCACCGGGGTTCGACTTGTTGTAGGTCGGGTTCGATGGCAGGTTCGCGGGGAGGTAACTTCTCGCCGCGTTGATCGCGGCTTGTACGTCGCGCGCCGCACCGTTGATGTCGCGGTTCAAGTCGAATTGCAACGTGATCGTGGTCGATCCCAGGCTGCTCGAAGACGTCATCTCGGTGACACTGGCGATGTGCCCGAGTTGGCGCTCGAGCGGCGTCGCGACCGACGACGCCATGATCTCGGGGCTTGCTCCCGGCAGACCCGCGCGTACGTTGATCGTCGGGAAGTCCACTTGCGGCAACGGTGAGATCGGTAAAAAGCCGAAGGCCACCGCACCCGCCAACGCGATCGCGATGGTGATCAGCGTGGTGGCTACCGGACGATAAATGAACGGGCGGGAGATATTCATCAGCTAATCTCCCGGCGACGGCGCGAATTCGCCGGTTGGACCGCGGTCCGAGACTCGGCGGCCGAGCATTCGCTGTCCAAGACGATCGAAGTAAATGTAGATGACGGGCGTGGTGTAGAGAGTGAGCACCTGGCTCAGCAAGAGACCGCCGACCATCGAAATGCCAAGTGGTCGGCGCAATTCGGAGCCGATGCCGCTGCCAAGCGCCAGTGGCAATCCGCCGAGCAAGGCCGCCATGGTCGTCATCATGATTGGGCGGAAACGCAGGAGAGCTGCCTGGTAAATCGCTTCTTCCGAGTTCTTGCCATGCTCGCGCTCGGCTTCCAGCGCGAAGTCCACCATCATGATTCCGTTTTTCTTCACGATGCCGATCAACAGGATGATGCCAATGAGCGCGACGACATCGAACTCCTGTCCGCAGATAAGCAGCGCCAGGAATGCGCCTACACCGGCGGAAGGCAGGGTGGAGAGAATCGTGATCGGGTGGATATAGCTCTCGTACAACACGCCCAGCACGATGTAAACGACGATCAGAGCCGCCAGGATCAGGATCGGTTCGTTGGCCAGCGATGACTGGAAGGAAGCCGCTGTGCCCTGGAATGCCGCCTGAACGCTGAGCGGCATGTTCAGGTCTTTTTGGGCCTGGTTGATTGCCTTGGTCGCGTCACCGAGCGAATAGCCCGGTGCGAGATTGAACGAGATCGTCACCACGGGGAACTGTCCCTGGTGGTTGATGGAGAGCGGCGCGTGCTGCTGCTCGAAGTGTGTAAACGCACTGAGCGGGACGGCATTGCCACCGGGCGTACCGGCGAATGTGCTCGGCGTACTCGATCCCGCGCTGCTGGTATTTCCGGCACCGCCACCAGCCTGGCTCGATGCCGTGCCGCTCACGATGAGGAGCCCATTGTTGTTCGTCTGGCTGCTACTACCGCTGCTGCTATTGCTGCTGGCTGCGCCGCTGCGCACGTAGATATCGTGCAGATTATTCGGATTTTTCTGGAACTCCGGCAAGGTTTCCAGCACCACGTGGTACTGGTTCAACTGCGTGTACAACGTAGTGACCAGTCGTTGGCCGAAGGCGTCATACAACGTCGAGTCGATCATCTGCGGAGAAATGCCAAGCCGCGATGCGGTCACGCGATCAATGACCAGGTTTGCCGCCATGCCTTCGGTTTGCTGGTCGGTTGCCACGTCGCGGATCTGCGGCAACTGCTTCATCTTGTCAACCAGTTGGGCCGTCCATTTGTTCAGATCGGTTTGGTCGGGCTCTTCCAGCGTGTATTGATACTGGGTGCGGCTCACGCGATCTTCCACCGTGAGGTCCTGCACCGGTTGCATGTAGAGCGTCACCCCCTGCACGTCCTGCAGCTTTGTTTGCAGTCTGCGAATAACTTCGGTCGCACGGATGTGACGTTCTTCCAGCGGCTTCAAATTGATCTGAATGCGCCCGCTGTTCATCGTCATATTGGTGCCGTCTACACCGATGAACGAAGAGAGGCTTTCAACCGCCGGATCGTCGAGAATCACCTTCGCCAGGTCTTGCTGGTGGCGTTGCATGGCATCGAACGAGGTGCTTTGCGCCGCTTCGGATATGCCCTGGATCACGCCAGTGTCTTGTATCGGGAAGAAGCCCTTGGGCACGATGATGAAAAGAACGACGGTGAAAATCAGCGTGAGCACAGCGACCAGCAGTGTCACGGTCTGGTGCTTCAGCACCCAGGTTAGCGTGCGGCCGTAAAACGCAATCGTCTTTTCGAATGCATTTTCGGACCAGCGATAGAAGTTGCTTCGCTTCGACTCCGGCGTGTGCTTCAACAAACGCGCCGACATCATCGGGGTCAGCGTTAATGACACCACCGCAGAAACGAGGATCGTGACGCTCAGCGTGATGGCGAACTCTCGGAAGAGTCGGCCTACGATGTCGCCCATGAAGAGCAGTGGGATGAGCACCGCGATCAGCGAAATTGTCAGCGAAACGATGGTGAAGCCGATTTGCTCAGCGCCCTTCAGCGCGGCCTGGAGCGGAGGATCGCCTTCTTCAATGAAGCGCGAGATGTTCTCGATCATCACGATGGCGTCGTCCACCACGAAGCCAGTGGAGATCGTCAGCGCCATGAGCGTGAGGTTGTTCAGACTGTACCCACATAGGTACATGATGCCGAACGTGCCGATCAATGAAAGTGGCACCGCGACGCTGGGGATGATCGTTGCCGAGACGCTGCGCAGGAACAGGAAGATCACCATCACGACGAGCCCGACGGTGAGCATCAGTTCGAATTCAACGTCCTTTACCGAAGCGCGAATTGTTGTGGTGCGGTCGGTGACCACCGAAACGTCCACGGATGCCGGGAGGTTCGTCTTCAATTGCGGCAGCAGACGGGTAATGCGGTCCACCACCTGGATGATGTTCGCCCCAGGCTGCCGCTGAATGTTCATGATCACCGCGGGAGTCGTGTTGATCCACGCAGCTTGTTTTTCGTTTTCGGCGCCGTCGACGACGTTCGCGACGTCCTTCATGAAGACTGGCGAATTATTGCGATAGGCGACAACGATGTTTTTGAAATCGGCGCTGCTCAGCAGTTGATCATTGGCCTGGATCTGGAAATTCTGGTGTGGGCCGTCGAACGATCCCTTCGCCTGGTCGAGGCTCGTGTTCTGGATCGCAGTGCGCACATCTTCGAGGTTCAATCCGTACGACGAAAGTTGGGTTGGGTTGACCTGGATGCGCACCGCCGGCTTTTGTCCGCCGCTGATCGAGACCAATCCAACACCGGGAAGTTGCGCAATCTTCTGCGCCAGTCGCGTGTCAGCAAGGTCTTCGACTTGCGTCAGCGGAACCGTCTTTGAGGTCAGCGCAAGAGTAAGGATGGGAGCGTCGGCTGGGTTGGTTTTGCTGTAAATCGGCGGCGTCGGCAAATCGGTAGGCAAGTACGACTGCGCCGCATTGATGCCCGCCTGCACTTCCTGCTCGGCCACATCAATGTTCAGGTTCAGTTCGAACTGCAACACGATGACCGATGCGCCCGACGAGCTCGTCGACGTCATCTGCTGCAATCCGGGTACTTCGCCAAACTGGCGTTCCAAGGGCGCCGTCACGGCCGAAGCGGTCACGTCCGGACTCGCGCCCGGATAGAACGTGATGACCTGGATCGTTGGGTAATCCACCTGCGGCAGTGCCGACACTGGGAGCTGGAAGTACGCCACCATGCCGGCGAGCAGGATCGCGGCCATCAGCAACGATGTCGCGACCGGCCGCAGAATAAATGGCCGTGAAGGACTCATTTCGCCGGCTTTCCGCCGTTTTGGCCATCCGGCGCACCTTGGCGTCCGTTCTTGCCGGAGCCGGGGTTCGGATTGTTGCCTTGACCTCCGGATCCACCCTGCTGCCCGGTGGCGACTTTGCTTCCGTCTTGCAACTTGTCAAAGCCCGCCGTCACTACGGATTCACCCGGCTGTACGCCCGTGACGGATGTATTCGTCCCGTCCGTCGCAGCCGTCTTGATCTGCCGGACCTTCGCCACGGTATCGCTGCCCACCACATACACAAACGGACCTTGCGAGCTCTGTTGGATGGATTGGTTCGGGATCAGCGTGGTGCTGTGGAGCGTATTGATCAGCAGCTTTGCGTTTACAAATTGGTTCGGGAAAAGCGAGCCGTCTTTGTTCGCGAATTCCGCGCGCAGTTTGAGCGTACCGGTCGTCAAATCGATCTGGTTATCGAGACTGGCAAGCGTGCCGTGCGCGATCTCTGTTTCCTGCGTGCGGTCGAGCGCATCCACAGCCAGTTTGTTGCCGTTCTTCGTCTGCGCCTGGATCTGCGGTAGGTAGTCTTCCGCCACGCTGAAGATCACGGTGATCGGCGTCAGTTGAGTGACAACCACAAGTGCAGTCGTGCTGTTGGCCTGCACGATGTTGCCGGTATCCACCAGTCGCAAGCCCACGCGGCCATCAATCGGCGACACAATGTGGCAGTACGACAGGTTTACCTGCGCCGCCTGCACCAGTCCTTCGTCGACCTTCACCGCGCCTTCGTACTGCCGAACCAGCTGTTCCTGATCGGAGACCGTCTGTTGCGCGATGGCATTGCGGGCCAACGCCGCCTGGTAGCGCTTTACGTTGATCTGCGCGCCTTCTAAAAGCGCTTTGTCACGCGCCAACTGACCTTCGGCTTGCGTCAACACTGCCTGGTATGGAAGAGGGTCAATGTCAATCAGCGGCTCGCCCTTGCGGACCATTTGACCTTCGCGATAGTGCACGGCCATGATCTGTCCCTGCACCCGGCTCGTAACTGTGATCGTCTGCACGGGAGTGACGGTGCCTAACGCCTCCACGAACACGCCCATGTCGCCTTGTTGCGCCTGCGCGACAGTTGCCGGCACCGGACGGTCACCCGCGCCGCCACGGCCACCGCGGCCTTGCGTAGTTGGCTGCGCGGAACCTCTCTCATGGAAGTAATACGCCAACAAAGCGACCACTAACAAAATTCCGACAAAAATCAGCCAGCGTCCGCGATGGGAGTGTTCTGGAGGTGCGGCTTGTGCGCTGGTAGAAGTTTCAGGTGTGACTAGACGTTCAGGCATTTGTAGGGATTCTCAAGCGGATGATTTTCATTGCCGTAGTCGAACTTGGGGCTCCGGATCCAACCCACTCCGCCTCGGAGCGTCGAACCCTAAAAAGGGAAGAGTCACACAGGTCCCGTAAACTCTACATTCTAGTGACTTAGATTGGGTGCTGACTAGGCGGATAGGGTGGAAATTGGCAAAGAATTGTATGCCGACATCACCACCAACGTCTCAGCCTGAAATTTAGCTGAATTTCCGGGGTTATTTTGTCCCAATTCCGAATAATGCACCGTTGCCATTCTCCCTGTAATCTAAACCGCGAATGTCTCCGGTTCCGGAAAAGAAAAAGAAAGACACTAAAGAGCAGTTTCGTAACGTTGCGCCACTTCTGTGGGAGTTGGTTCGTCCGCGGCGCGCGCTGCTTCTGGTCGGCCTCGTCCTGATCGTCATTAACCGCGTGGCAGGCCTCGTTCTTCCATATTCCTCCCGCTTCGTGATCGATCAGGTTGTTCACCAACATCATTTGGCGTTGCTTCGAACCATCGTTCTGGCGGTGCTCTGCGCCACCGCCATCCAAGCGGGAACCTCTTACGCGCTTACCCAGCTTCTATCCAAAGCTGCGCAACGGCTCATCTCTGAGATGCGCATGCGCGTCCAGTCGCACATCGGACGCCTCTCCGTCCAGTTCCACGACGCCAACAAAACCGGCGCTTTGGTTTCGCGCATCATGTCCGATGTCGAGGGTGTACGAAACCTGCTTGGCACCGGATTGGTCGAGTTCTTCGGCGGTGTGCTCACCGCGATCATCGCACTCGTCGTTTTGCTCAAGACCAGCGCCGTGATGACTAGTATTGCCTTTGGTTTTCTTGTGGTGTTCGGATTCGTGCTCTCACGCGCATTCAGGACCATCCGCCCGATTATGCGCGAACGCGGCAAAATCAACGCCGAGGTCACCGGCCGCCTGGCCGAATCGCTCGGCGGTGTGCGCGTGGTGAAGGGATACCATGCCGAGGCCCGCGAAGAGAGTGTGTTCTCCAAAGGCGTAAAGCGTTTGCTCGACAACGTCATCAGTACCTTGACCGCGACGTCCGTCATGAGCTTTTCAGCCGCGGTACTGCTCGGTGTGGTCGGCAGCATCGTCCTGTATTTCGGCACGCGCGAGATGATCGCCGGCACGATGACGGAAGGCGACTTTGTCCGCTACATCCTCTTCCTTGGATTCCTGGTAGCGCCAGTGATTCAGGTTGTCGCCATCGGCACGCAGCTCACCGAGGCTATTGCCGGACTCGATCGCACCATGGAAATCTTGCGCGAGCGTCCTGAGGACGAAGACCCGCGACGTACTGCGACCCTCGGCGAGATTAAAGGCACGGTGGAGTTCGAGGGCGTGCACTTCAGCTACGACGGCAAAACCGAAGTCCTGCATGACGTTTCGTTTCGTTCTGAGCGCGGCATGGTGACGGCCCTGGTCGGTTCGTCCGGCTCAGGTAAGTCGACTACGATCGGCCTCATTTCCGCGTTTTACGTCCCGACTTCCGGCCGGGTCCTGGTGGACGGCATTGACCTCAGCACCGTACGCCTCGACTCCTATCGCATCAAGCTCGGTGTGGTGCTTCAGGAATCGTTCCTCTTTGATGGCACTATCCGCGAGAATGTCTCGTTCTCACGTCCGCAAGCCACGGAAGAGGAAATCATGAGCGCCTGCCACATCGCTCGTGTCGACGAATTCGCGGAAAAGTTCGAAGAGAAATATGACACTATCGTCGGTGAACGGGGCGTGAAACTCTCCGGCGGCCAGCGCCAGCGCATCTCAATTGCCCGCGCCATCCTCGCGCAGCCCAGCATCCTCATTCTCGACGAAGCTACATCGAGTCTCGATTCCGAGTCCGAAGCGCTCATCCAGCACGGCCTCTCGTACCTGATGCAAGGTCGCACGACCTTCGTCATCGCGCACCGCTTGTCCACGATCCGACGCGCCGACCAGATTCTCGTGATGGAGCACGGCGAGATTGTCGAGCGCGGCACTCACGAACAGCTTTATGCACTCCGTGGCCGTTACTACGAGCTCTACACCAAGCAGCATGGGCTCGAATCGAACTTGTTCCTTGCGCCCGGCGAAGGCGACACAATTCCCGATCCGATCGACGCTGGTCCAGCCGTGAGTTCCCGAAACAACTAGTAAAGAACTGTCAGGTGGCGGAACCAGCAGACCCGTCGCGACGTAGGGATAACATAGACCACAGATGGCATCCATCAACGACATCGCAGCCCCGGCCTCAACCCTTAGCATTCGCGCCGAAAACGTCACCCGCCACTACCAGATGGGCGACGCCACTATTCGCGCAGTGGACGGCGTTTCACTCCAGATCGCGACCGGAGATTTCGTCGCGCTCCTTGGGAGCTCAGGCTCCGGCAAATCGTCGCTTCTGAACCTGATTGCAGGCCTGGATCGCCCGAGCGGGGGCAGCATCGTGGTGCAGGGAAGTGATCTTGCCAAGCTCTCGCGCTTGGAACTCGCGCACTATCGTCTGCGCACTGTTGGCATGGTTTTTCAATCGTTCAATCTGATTCCCAGCATGACGGTGCAGGAAAACGTCGAGTTGCCGCTGCGCTTCGCCGAGATGGAACGCCCGCAGCGCGCCAAGGTCAGCCGCGAAGCCATTGAACGCGTGGGCCTTGCTGCGCGTATCGATCACAAGCCTACGCAACTTTCTGGCGGAGAGCAGCAGCGTGTCGCGCTGGCGCGCGCACTGGTGAATCAACCTAAGCTTCTCCTCGCCGACGAGCCCACCGGCAATCTCGACAGCAAGACCGGCAGCGGCATCATGCATTTGATCGACACATTCAATCGCACTCTCGGCATGACAGTTTTGATGGTGACCCACGAACGCACCTTGGCCGAGCGCTATGCGCGCCGCCTCATCTTCCTTGCCGACGGCAAACTGGTTGGCGACGAACCGAACATTCCCACGCGTGAGGTGCGGGCATGAAGACTTACGACATCGTTGATCTCGCCGCCCGTAACCTCCGCGAATCGGTGTTGCGCAACTCCTTAACTACGATTGGTATCTCGGTCGGTGTGGCGTCGCTCGTTGCCATGCTCTCGCTCGGCGTCGGGTTGCAGAAGCTCGCCTCGCGGCGACTCGCGAAGTCTGGATTGTTCGATACTGTCATCGTCAGTTCGCGTCGCGATTGGCGTGGCATGAACCGCCAGGAAGAACGCTCCGGTCCGAACGCTGCCGAGAGCCGGTTGCTCGATGAGACTGCGCGCCAGGAGCTTGAAAAGTTGCCGCACGTGATCGAAGCATATCCCGATATCCGCTTTGTGACCGAGGTTCGCTTCGACGACAAGCCGCATATGGGGATGGTGGCCGGAATGCCGTTTTCCGCGAAGGGAGGAGACGCCTTCGATGGCATGCAAGGAAACTTCTTCAGTAGCGAGACTGCCGCGGAAGCGATCGTGCAGAAGAATTTTGCCGCTGAAATCCTTGGTAAGACCGATCGCGAAGACCAGATACAAACCGCGGACCTGGCCAAGCCTTTGCTCGGCAAGGAACTCGTTTTACGTTACGCCGAGCGTGTGAACACGCCTGGTGCGCAAGGTACCGACAGCTCGTACTCTGTGTTTCAGCGCGAACAGCATTTAAAAATCGTTGGCGTCGCCGATTCCGATCCCGACTCCATGCGCGCCGCCGCCCGCGCCCGGGTTTTCGTTCCGTTGAAACTCGCGCAAGGCCTGCACGTTATGCAAATTGGCGATATGCGCGATACCATGCGCGGCTTCAACTCCCAGCCCACGTACCTCACGGTGAGTGTTCGCGTAGAGAATCCGAAATATGTGCAGCAGGTGGAAGACGGCGTGAAGAAACTCGGTTTCTCCACGTTCTCGATTCTTGATGCGAGCAAGAGTGTGACGCAGTTCTTCAGAGTGCTGGATATGTTCCTGGCAATCTTTGGCAGCCTTGCGCTTACCGTTGCTTCTATCGGCATCGTAAATACGTTAGTGATGGCCATCCTTGAGCGGCGCCGCGAAATCGGAATCATGAAGGCTATCGGCGCCAGTGATGCCGACGTCAAGTTGCTCTTCTTTACGGAAGCTGGAGCGATGGGCGTGCTCGGCGGCATTCTCGGCGTCACGCTCGGCTGGCTGATCGGGGCCGTCATAAATATTGGTACGAATTTCTACCTCCGGCGTCAGGAACTTCCTCCGGAGCAGTTGTGGGTGGTGTCATGGTGGCTGGTGCTGTTCGCGATGGCAATCTCGGTTGGCATCAGTTTGCTGGCCGGTCTGTATCCCGCAGGACGTGCCGCCAAGCTCGATCCCGTACAGACGCTGCGCTATGAGTAAAATTTGAAGATGCCCTGTCATCCTGAGCGGAGCGGCGCAGCCGCGCAGTCGAAGGACCCCTATCTGCTCCGAAAATGCGTTGTTCTGTTCTTTTTCGTTTGCGCAACGATCATCGCGCCTGCTCAATCCCGCATCGACTGCGCTTCGATGCCGAGCAAGCTTCTCCATCGCGACGTTCCCTACTGCGTCCTGATCCCGCAGTCGTACGATTCCGCGAAGACGACCAAGTTCCCCGTCCTCTATTTTCTCCACGGCCTCGGCGACAACCAGCAGAGCCTCGTGAACATGGGCGCGTGGAACCTGATCAGCGACCTGCGCGCACAAAACAAGATTGGTGATTTCCTCATCGCTACGCCTGCCGGATGGGCCACGTTCTATATCAACTCGGCCGATGGCAAAACGCGTTACAGTGACTTCTTCCTCGATGAATTCATCCCGTTCATCGAGCACAAATACCGCGCCCGCACTGACCGCAGCGGACGCGCCATCAGCGGCATCTCTATGGGCGGCTACGGTGCGTTCCGCTTCGCCTTCGCCAACCCGCAAAAGTTCTCGGCGGTGAGTGCAGAAAGCGCCGCTCTTTTCAGCGATTCTCCCAAGATCCTCGATCAGGGAATGCAATCCGGCGCTCCGCGCGCGCGTCTTCTCGGCAGCGTTTTCGGATCTCCGATCGACGCCGCACACTGGCGTGCGAATGATCCGTTCGAGCTTGCCAAGCAAAACGCCGCAGGAATCTCTCGCCTCGCCATCTACTTCAACTGCGGCCAGCAGGATGGCTACGGCTTTGATGAAGGTGCCGCCGCGCTCGACAAGCAACTCACTGCGGCCAAAATTCCGCACACGTTCAGGCTCTATCCCGGAGAACACTCGCTGCAATATTTCCTCACCCACATCGGGGAAGTCATGGAGTTCCACTCGCGCGAGTTCGCCAAACATCCGGCTGCGACAGGAGCAGCGTCCTCGAAGTAGAATCTTAGTGTGGGTCACCAAAGTTTCATCATCGTTGGTGCTGGTCCATCCGGCACAGCGGCGGCGTATGACCTGGCCAAGGCTGGCCACTCTGTCCTGCTGCTCGATCGCAGTGAGTTTCCGCGCGTAAAGCCGTGCGGCGGCGGCCTGACGGTCAAAACACTCAAAGCGCTGCGCTACAGCGTAACTCCGGTCGTGCGCATCGTCGCCAAGGGCCTGCAGGTGACCAACAATCTGGCTGAGCCCATCGAACTCCGCGGCAAACATCCCATCTGCTTCATGACCGTGCGCGCCGAGTTCGACGATTTCTGCCTGCGCCAGACGCTCGAAGCCGGTGCGCGCTTTCAGAAGATCAGCGAGATTACCGGCGTAGAAGAGTTTCCCGATCACGTCGTCTTGCGCACGCGCGACGGCGAATTCCATGCCGAGTACCTTCTTGGGGCTGACGGTGCGAACAGCAAAGTTCGTCTCCTGCTCGGCGCACAACCCTGGTTCCGACGCGCTATCGCCGTCGAGGCCCACGCTCCGGTCCACAAAAATGCGAAGGCCATGGAGATCGATTTCGGCGTGGTTCCGCGCGGTTATGCGTGGTCCTTCCACAAGGGCGATCATCTCAACGTCGGCCTCTGCACGGAAAGCGCCGAAGTCGTGAAACTCTCACGCGACCTGCTCGCGAACTACCTGAAGCGAAAGTTCGGCAGTGATGAGTATTCGCACTTCGTCGGGCACTACCTCGGCATCGGCGGCATGCGTTACGAGCCCAAGCACAAACGCATATTCCTGGTGGGCGATGCCGCCGGCATGACCGATCCGCTCAGCGGCGAAGGCATCTACAACGCGATCAAGAGCGGTCAGGCAGCCGCCAGTGCGCTGCTGCAAAACTCCGAAGCACCGCACGTGTCCTACGCGCAAGCACTCGCCGACGTCCGCGATGATCTCGAGTTCTGCGAGCGCGCCATCGGCAAATTCTACGGACACCTCAACGCCGGCTTCGCCATGCTGAAAGTTCCGGGAATGAAGAAATCAATCCTGAAGGGTTACGCGATGGGACTCACTCTCAGCGAAATTCGCGGGTCCATCCACAAGCTCCCCTTTGCGAGCGTGGATGACACGCACACCGCCGAATACAGCAATCACGCCGAAGCTTAATACCAAATCCTCGCCCGCGCCTCGTGCAGCAGTTGCGTGTTGTTCCTCACTGCGCGCTCCAGGATCGCCGCCTGCTGCTTCGCCGTCGCCCAGTCCTTTGCTTCAACGGCTTCGGTCAGCCCCGGCAACTCAAGATGCGCATAGGTATATCGTGCTGCGTACAGCGTGTGCTTGAACCACGGTCGCCCGGGGATGCCGTCCGGATTTAGCCAGTTCCGCTCCACCTGCATGATTGCGCGATTCACTTCCTGCACCTGTTCGGCATCGAGTTTGCCGGACGCCAACTTCTTCTTCGCCGCCGAGCCCAGCAGCTGGCCTTCGGTCTCAAATTCATCAAGAGCTTTCAGGAGCGGCGCGACATTGAGGTTCTTGTCGGCGTCCGGCTTCTCCTGCTCTTCCTTCACAAACTCGCGCACCTTGCCCGCGTACGCGCCAAAATCAAAGGGCAGGATGTCGGCATCCGCGAGCCGCAGCGCCAGCGTCCCCCACAGTTGCGACATCACCGTGTGGTATCGGTATCCCGGGTCGCCGAAATGGTTGATCCAGTAGAAATCGTCGTACATCGAGTGATACACACCGTACGGGCCGTCGAATTGCAACTCCACCACCGGCACGCCATCGTGATTCAGAAACACGGTGTGGTCGGAGCCGCTGCCAATGCGCACATCCACGATGTCGGCATCGGTCCTCGGCGCGATTTCCTTCGCTTCCTTCTTCTCACGCGCCACCGTCTTGCGCCATGCTTCGCGCAGAGAAGTGCCACTTGCCGGATCCTTCACCGAGTCGCTTAGCTCGAGCATTTCGGGGATGAGCGAAGCCACGGCGCTGCCATGAAAATCTCTGCCCGACGTCGCCTCGTCTACGTTTAGGTACGCGACCGCTTTTTCCTTCAGCTCTTTCTCAAACTGCTCGCCCCACTCGGTTGATCCCGTCAGCCCAACCTCTTCGCCATCCCACGAGCAGAAAACGAGAGTTCGTTTCGGGCGCTGTCCCTTTTGCAAAAGTGCGCCGAGCGAGCGCGTCATCTCCATCATCGACGCAGTGCCGCTGCTCGGGTCCACGCCGCCAAACTCCCACGCGTCATGATGATTGCCGAGCACCACCCACTCCTCAGGATGCTCCGAGCCCTTGATCCGCGCCTCCACCACGTAATACGGAGCGACACTGTCATCCATTTGCACCTTCAGGTGCACCTGCCCCACGCCGCCCAGGGTGTACTTGATCGGCAGCCCGCCTTGCCAGTCCTTCGGCGCCAGAGGGCCGCCCATGTTCTCCAGCAGCGGCTTCACATCGTGCCACGACATCGGCACCGCCATGATCTTCGGCAGCGACTGCGCTTCACTTTTTTCGATTCGCTTCGCTCCCGGCACCGACGCCCATCCCGGCGTCAGCGGATCGCCCGGCACAATGAAGTCATAAGTAATCGCGCCGCGCTGGATGTGCGTTTCCGGCCCCCATGGTCCGTCAGGAAACACTTTGCCTTTCTTGTAGCCATCTTCCGCCGGATCGGAATACACCAGCATTCCCGCTGCGCCCATGCGCTGCGCCGTCAGCGCCTTGAAGCCGCGATAGCTGTACGGATTCGAGTACCGCACGAGGACGATCTTGCCCTTCACGTCGATGCCGTTTTTCTTCAGCACTTCGTAATCGCCAGGATTGCCGCTGTGCGCGTACACAATCGGCGCAGTCACCTCGCCGCTCGCGGACATGCTCGTCCATGCGGTGCGCACCTCTGGGTTCTTCGTGTCCGGATCGGCGTCATACGCGGCCTCGCGCAAACCCGCCTTGTACGGCTTCGGCGCCGTCATCTCGACGACCACTTCCTTCGGCAGCGACCCCAGCACGTCATACTGCCGGATCACCACATCTTCCAGGCCTTGATCCTTCCAGGTCTTGGCGATGTAGTCCGCCACTTCCTTGTCGCGAACCGTTCCCGCCGGATGCGGATGCCGCGTGAATTCGCGATGGAACCCCTTCTCCTGCTCCGGAGAAATCGCAGACTTGAACACCTTCTCGTACTCGAGTTCTGCCTTAGTGTGTTCCGCGGTAAAGCCCAGCAACTGCGGCGTGGAAGCACTCTGAGCAACCGCCAGGTTCGCAATCAACAGCAGGGAAGCAATCGTTCTAACGTGCATGGTCCCTCAGGATGAGATCTATTTCTCAGTTTGGCGCAGCACCAACTGCTCCGCCGTCGAAAAAATCTTCGCCCGTATCAGCGTCATACTCACCAGCGACGTAATTCCCGACGCTGCAAAAATCATTGCCAGCACTACAAACTGGTAAATCGACGCATACAGCGGCTTCGCGCCCGACAGCAACATACCCGCCATCAGCCCCGGAATCCAGACAATCCCAAGTGACCGCATGGAATCAATTGCCGGAATAAGGCTCGCCTCTGACGACTCCTGCACGTACGGCGCAACGCTGTCCTTCGGATCCGCACCCAACGCCAGCGCGGTCTCGATCTGCCCAACGTGCGACAACACATCGCTCCGGAAGCGATTGAGCGCCAGCCCATTGGTATTCATCGCATTCGCAATCAACATGCTTCCGACGGGAATCAGCGAAGTGATCGACGTATCAATCACCCGCAGCGCAGTCATTACAGCAATTACTGATCCTGCTCCGCACGCGATGGCCCACGTCGAAACCGCGAATGCGCCGGGCATCTGCTTAGCGCGTTTCGCGGAGATATTTCCGGCGGCCACGATCATCGCTGCCAGCATCAAGCCGCTCGTCCAACGCGGCCCGCGCAGTAGGAAAACCAACACCGACCCCACGGCGACGATCTGCACCAGCCCGCGTATCAGCGCGATGGATGTGTCTTTCTCGAGGCTGATCTTTCGCGTCTTCGCCGCCAGGACGACCGCAAACGCCGCGATTGCAGCAATTGCTGCCTGTGTTAATCCGACGATCGTCTGGTGCTCAAGATGCAGGTTCATCCAACACCTCCGCCAAGGTTCCCAAGCCCACTACTCGTCCACCGCGAAACAACGCGACACGGTCCGCCATACGCCGCGCCTGCGCTACGTCATGCGTCACCATCACGCACGTCAATTGGCGCGCCTTCACAATCTCGCGCAGCAACGCCTCAATTCCGCTTTTCGAGAAATCATCCAGCGCTGAAGTCGGTTCATCCGCCAGCAACACCACAGGTTCATTGGCTAATGCGCGCGCGATCGACACGCGCTGCGCCTCGCCGCCAGAGAGCGTAGAACCTTGTCGCGAACCATATCCGCTAAGTCCCACGCCCCGCAGACATTCTTCGACAGCGTCGTCCGTTATCTCCTGCCCACGTTGCCTGGGTCCAAATCGCACATTCTCTGCAACTCTGCCAGGGAAGAGAAACGCCTGCTGCGTAATCATCCCCACGCGTCGTCGCAACTCCCGCGGCGCGAGCTCGCGATAATCCTTCCCCTCGAGATACACCATGCCACTCGTCGGTTCAGCCAACCGGTTCAGCAAACGCAGAAACGAACTCTTGCCCGAGCCGCTCGGCCCGAGCACGCAAAGCACCTCGCCTTGCGCGACCGTGAGCGATACAGCGTCGACGATCACCTTGTCGCCAACGCTGTACCCCAGTTCTTCGGTTCTCAGAATCGATTCCGGCATGAGATTCTCGCGGCCAGCCGACGACACTGCTCATCCCACCATCGCCCCCTCCTGTCATTCTGAGCGAAGCGAAGGATCTGCTGTCATTTAGCCGGCAGCACCATTACGCCGACTCCGCTAGCCGCGCCGTTCTGCCGATACACCCTCTCCGTTGCCTTCACAAACTGTTCCGCCTTCGCCGTCGGAATATCGGTGAACGTCTGCGGGTTGCGGTCCGTGAGCGGGAACCACGAGCTCTGAATCTGCACCATGATGCGGTGTCCGCGCCGGAACGTGTGGTGCACGTCAGGCATGGTGAACTCGATGGTCTCCGTTTTGCCCGGCGTGAACGGTTCTGGCTTTTCGAAACTGTGCCGGAACTTTCCGCGGAACGGCTCGCCGCGCAGCAATTGCTGATAGCCCGTCATCGGCTCTGTCGGCAACTTTACATCGTCGAACTTCTCCGACTTTTCTTCGGGATCCGGATAATCGCTTGGATAAACATCAATCAGCTTTACGTCGAAATCCGAATCCGTTCCCGTCGTCGAGACGAACAGCTTAGGCGCAATCGGCCCCGCGATCGTCACATCCTCTTCCAAGGGATCGGTCTGGTAGGTCAGAACATCGGTTCGCTTCGAAGCGAAGCGTTGGTCGCTCACCATGTACTCCTGCGGAACATCGTTCGTCGTGTAACCCACGAACGGCACGGGCCGGTTCGGATCGCTCACATATTCATCGAAGCCCTGCGTATTCGGTGCCTCGAAGGAAAGCTTGCCGCCCTCGCGGAAATACAGGGTCTTCGCTTGTACGCCCGCCGGAGGCCAGCTCGAATACTGACGCCAAACATTGGTTCCGGTTTCGAACGCATAGGCTTTCGGGAACTTCCCGTCGCCCTCGCCCTTCAGGTAGTACTCGAAAAATCGGAATTCGATCTTGGCGCGGAAGTACTTTGCCGTGTCCGAGCCCCACACCACGCGGCCCATCTTGTTCCCATTCACTACCGACCAGGTAAAGTGCGCCCATGGCCCTTCCACCAGGATGTTCACCGTATCGGGATCATTCTTGGCGATGGTTCGGAAGGTCTTCATCGGCCCTTCCACGTCCTCGGCATCAAACCAACCGCCGACGTTCAACACTGCGCAGTGGATGTTGTGCAGATGGGCCGCAATGTTGCGCTTCTTCCAGTAGTCGTCATACGTGGTGTTCACCACCTGGTCGCGCCACAGCGGATTGAACTCATCGGTAATTACCTTGAATGAATTCGCCAGCGCTCCCAGTTTCAGGTAGTACTCGTATCCGTCTTCCGTGCCAAAATCGAAGTCCTGCCCATTCTTGGGTGGCAACAGCGGCGCTTTTTCCTGCTTGAAACTGGTATAGAAGCCGAAGTTCGCCGCCAGCATGAACGCGCCGTTGTGGTACGCGTCGTCGCCCATGTAGAGATCGGTTACCGGTGCCTGCGGACTCGCCGCCTTGATCGCCGGATGCGAATCAATGATGCTCGCCGACGCATAGAATCCCGGATACGAAATGCCCCAAATACCAACTTTTCCGTTGTTATTCGGCACGTGCTTCAGCAGCCACTCTACGGTGTCGTAGGTGTCCGTACTCTCGTCCACGTCTTTGGGGCCGTTGGGATGGTCGATGTGGGGCGTCATCTCCTCCCACTTGCCCTCCGACATCCACCGCCCGCGCACATCCTGGTAAACAAAGATGTAACCCGCCTCCGCAAACTCCTGCGCCGGCCCTACATTCTTGGGATAGTTGTCTGAGCCATACGGTCCCACCGTGTACGGCGTCCGCTCCATCATGAATGGATAAGGCTTCGCTTGGTCCTTCGGCACGTACACCGCGGTAAAGAGGCGTACTCCATCACGCATCGGGATCCGGTATTCGTACTTCGTGTAATGGGCTTTGACATCGAATTTGCTGTTCGCGTCGTCATCATCCTGCGCGACCGCTGCCGTGACCCACACAATCGCCAGGATGCCGAGCAGCACCCGCTTCAAAAGCAGTTCATACATTCTCAAGATGTTTCCCCAATGAAGAAGAGCGCTAACCCACTTAGGCCGACGATTGTAACGGAGCAACAAAAAAGGGGCCAATACGGCCCCTTATTTTTACTGTGTGAGTTTCTACTTTCCAGCCTCGCCCGCCAACTTCTCCACCGCTTCCGCCGCGGAGTCCACCAGCTTGGCTTCGTCCTCAATTGCCTTGGCTGCTGCTGGTACGCCGGCATCTGCCTGCGCCCACTTCTTCGCGTCCATCGGCTCATGCACGGTTGGAATCGTCTTGACGCCGTAGCCGGTGTAAGCGCCCGGTGCATAGATCATGTGCTTGAACCACGGCCGCTCCGCAAGCCCCTGTGCATTTGTGTACGCACGCTCGCTCTGGATGAGCAACTTGTTCAGCTCGGCTGTTTTGTCGCCAGTCGGCAAGCCGGCCTTGACGAGCGCCTTCATTGCCTTGTCGTAACGTTCGGCGCTCTTCTTGAAGGTCACCACCGCGTTATCCAGCGGCGCGAAGTTCAAGAACGGAGGCACCTGCTCCTTCGGCGGAGGCACAAATTTCTTGGTCGGGTCCGCCGTCGCCGTGAACATACCTTCATCAATCTCTGTGTTCAATTCGGCGATTTCGTCCTGCTTCTCCTTCAGCTGCTTCTTCAATTCATTCACGAACCTGCCAACGGTCTCGGCGGCATTTGTGAACTGGAAGGGAAGCACATCCGCATCCGCCATCCGCATCACCAGCGTTCCACCGGTCTGCGACAACGCACGTCCGTACTGGAAGCTCGGATCGCCGAAGTGCGTATACCAGTAGAAATCGTCGTAGATGGAGTGATAGATACCGCCATCGGTCTCGCCGCCGTAGCCAATATTCAGCGCGGCCACGCCCAGGTGATCGAGGAACGATGCGTAATCCGAACCATCGCCCAGCGAGCCAATTCGCGTGTCCGGACGGCTCCTGACCTCACCACGTTCGTCGCCCTTCGCGCGCGATATGCGCACCAGCCGCGACCGCTCCCACGCAGTTTTCTTGGTCTCAGGGTCCTGCACGGTCTTCGCGACGTCGTTCACGAAATGCTCAAGCGAGTGCGAGCCCGAAGCAAACAACCAGCCGCGACCGTTGGAATCCGAGTTCACATACATCACCGCGTGCTCGGTCAGTTCCTGGGCATGCGTCTCCACCCACTCGGTCGAACCGAGCAGTCCCGGTTCCTCACCGTCCCACGCGCAGAAGATGATCGTGCGCTTCGGCTTCCATCCCTGCTTCAGCAGTTCGCCCATCGAGCGCGCTTCTTCCATAAGCGCGACCATGCCCGAGAGCGGGTCTTCCGCGCCATTCACCCACGCATCATGATGGTTCCCGCGAATAACCCACTCATCCGGAAATTCCGAGCCCGGAATCTTCGCGATCACGTCATACACCGGCTTGATGTCCCAGTTGGAGAACATCTTGAGGTGCACTTTCGCCGGCCCCGGCCCCACGTGATAGGTAATCGGCAGCCCGCCGCGCCATTCCTGCGGAACATCCGGCCCCTGGATCGCTTGCATCAGCGGCTGCGCATCGCCATAGGATATCGGCAGCACCGGGATCTTCTGGATTACCGGCGACTCCTTCACCGTCAGCCGCTTCGCATCTTTCGTCGCGCCAACGCCCGGCGTCAGCGGATCGCCCGGATAGTCCGTGTCCTCGACGCTTCCGCGTTGAACGCCATCCGACGGACGGAACGCGCCCTTCGGAAATACATCACCTTCCGAGTATCCATCGTCTTTCGGGTCGGAATAAATAATGCAGCCCACCGCGCCGTGCTCCGCCGCAACCTTCGGCTTAATGCCGCGCCAGCCGCCGCCGTAACGTGCGATGACGATTGCGCCCTTCACCGAAACGCCCAGCCGCTCCAGCTTCTCGTAGTCCTCGCGCATGCCGTAGTTCACATACACCAGCGGCCCGGTGACGTCGCCATCCGCCGAGTACGCGTTATATGTCGGCAACTGTTCTTTCTGCTGGCTCGAAGTCGGATCTCCATTCACCGCCGACTCCTGCAGTTTCGCCACAAAGTGTGTCGGCTCAATCAACTCGACAGAGCGCTCCTTCGGCGTCGGGAAGAGCACGTCGAACTCTTCGATATGCGCATCCAGTCCCCACGACTTGAACTGCGCCAGCATCCACTCGGCATTGTCCTTGTCATAGGGCGAGCCCACGTGGTGCGGACGCGCGCTCAGGCGCTGCATGTAGTTCTTCAGGTTATCGGGGGAGGGAATCGCCCGGAATTTCTCTTCCCACTGCTGCTCAGACGCCGAATTCTGCGCCGAATATCCTGCGAGCGCCGGGGCCGAAGTCTGCGCCGGTAGCGGAACCACCGCGCAGCAAAGCAGCGACGCGATCAATGCGCGACGAACTTGCATGAAATTCTCCATGATGAATTGGGCTGCAAAGAAATCACCTGCCCGAAATTGGCGCGATTATAGCAGCCGGCAAATCTTATTTATCGCGACACGATAAGACACAGCTATCCTCCTTCATCCCAAGAATTTGGAAGAATTAACCCGCGCCTCCCACTTGACCTTGCGTTTCACGTAAACTGGACTTTTAGGCAGCGAAAGAAAAACGAATCTGCCGCACGGCCCAACCCATCGGACTTAAAATTTCCGCTGTGTGTCTTCACCGTCACGCCTCGTTCGATCATAGAGTGACGGCTTGTTTCAGGAGCGATATGCCAAAGTTCCCAATCATTTCCACCGCACTTCTTGCCGCTCTCGGCCTTGCAGTGCTCTCGGCTTGTGGCCGCTCCGCGCAGGGCGGTGCACCGCAGGGCTTCCCGGCGATGCACGTGCAAACACAGCCCGCGCTGGCGCAGAACGTCGGCGACTTCACCGAGTATCTTGCCACGATTAAATCGCGCGGCTCATCCATCCTCCAGCCCGAAGTCGAAGGTCAGATCACGCAAATTTTTGTAAAGTCCGGCCAGCACGTTCAGCCCGGCCAAGTGCTGATGGAAATCGATCCCCGCCGTCAGGCCGCGACTGTCAGTTCGCAGGAAGCCAACGCGAATTCCAAGCGCGCTAATCTCGATTGGGCTTCCAAGGAACTCGAACGTCGTAAGGGTCTCTATGCGGCGGGCGTCATCAGCCGACAGGACCTCGACCAGGCGCTGACCTCCTACGACGCCGCCAAGGCCGACCTTACTGCCATGGATGAGACCGTCAAGCAGCAGAAAGTCCAGCTCCACTACTTCTCGGTCTACGCTCCCACCGCCGGCATCGTTGGTGACATCCCCGTTCGTGTCGGCGATCGCGTCACTGTCGCTACCGTGCTCACAACGCTCGACACCGGCGCCGGCCTCGAAGCCTATATCTCCGTCCCCGCAGAAAAATCGGCCGACGTGAAGCAAGGCATGCCCGTAACCCTCGCTACCTCCGATGGCAAGACCGTTGCGACCACGATCTCTTTCATCTCGCCGCGTGTCGATCCCGCGACTCAATTGCTCCTCGTGAAGGCCAACGTTCCCGCGAGCAGCGACTTCCGCAACGATCAAGTCATCCACGCGCGCGTGATCTGGAAATCCGTCTCGCGTCCCACTCTGCCCGTCACCGCGGTTTCGCGCATCGGCGGAGCGACCTTCGCGTTCGTCGTTGGCGACAACAAGGGCCAGGCCGTCGCTCAGCAGCGCTCGGTGCAACTCGGTGAGATCGTCGGCAACAGCTACACCGTGCTCGGCGGCATCAGCCCCGGCGACAAGGTCATCGTCAGCAGCGTCAACATGCTGGTGGACGGCATGCCCATAGTTCCCGAAACTGCCAGCCAGAATCCGGCTGCGCCATCTGCGGCAGGTCCGCAGTCCTAGCGCGGAGACACATTTATGTTTGTCAATTTCTTCATCCGCCGCCCGGTCTTCGCGACGGTCTGTTCGCTGCTGATCATCCTCGCCGGTGCCATCGCGATCCCCACGCTGCCCATCGCGCAGTTCCCGCAACTCGCCCCGCCGCAAGTAACCGTCACCGCGTTCTATAACGGCGCGAACTCGCAGGCCGTCGAAACCAGTGTCACCACTCTCCTCGAACAGGCCATCAACGGCGCCGAGGGCATGAACTACATCAGTTCCGTCAGCGGCAACGACGGCACCAGCCAGATCACCGCGACCTTCCATCTCGAGCGCAATCTCGACATCGCTGCGGTTGACGTGCAAAACCGCGCCTCCAGCGCTCTCGGCCGTCTCCCTGCGGAAGTTCAGCAGACCGGCGTCACCGTCGGAAAGAACTCCGGCACCTTCATCATGGCCGCCGGCTTCTACTCCGACAAAGGTCAGTACGATCAGCTCTTCATCAGCAACTATCTCGACCTCTACGTGCGCGACGCGCTGAAGCGCATCAAGGGCGTCGGCGACGTCATCATCTTTGGCGAGCGCAAGTACGCCATGCGCCTCTGGCTCGATCCCGTTCGCCTTGCCAAGCGCAGCCTGACCGCACAAGACGTCGTGAACGCTCTCCGTGAGCAAAACGTCCAGGTTGCTGCCGGACAAGTCGGCCAGGCCCCGATCGCCAAAGGCCAGAACTTCCAGATCAGCGTTCGAGCTGTCGGACGTCTCCGCGAGGCCAAGGAATTCGAAGCAATCATCCTGAAACGCGGCGCCGACGGATCTTTGGTCCAGCTACGCGATGTCGGCCGCGCCGAACTTGGTGCCGAAAGCTACGCCGGCAACCTCTCGTACAACGGCTACGATGCCATCGGTATCGGCGTCCAGCAGCTTTCTACCGCCAACGCGCTCGATGTGGACAAGGCCGTTAAAGACGAACTGAGCCGCCTCTCGGCAAAATTCCCGCCGGGACTGAAGTACCAGATCGCCTTCGACACCACCACCGCCGTCGGTGAATCCATCCGCGAAGTGCTCACGACCCTCGTGGAAGCCATCATTATCGTCATTCTCGTGATCTTCCTCTTCCTCCAGAGCTGGCGCAGCACGCTCATTCCAGCCATCACCATCCCGGTCTCGCTGATCGGCACATTTGCGTTCGTCAAGCTCTTCGGTTTCTCCATCAACACCCTCACCCTCTTCGGCATTACGCTCGCCACCGGCCTCGTCGTGGACGACGCTATCGTCGTCATCGAGAACGTCGAGCGCCACCTCGAAGAAGGCATTCGCGATCCGCGTCGTGCCTCTGAAGTCGCCATGGGCGAAGTCACCAGCGCCGTTATCGCAACGTCGCTCGTGCTTATCGCCGTCTTCATCCCGATCTCGTTGTTCCCGGGATCAACGGGCCGCCTCTACCAGCAGTTCGCCCTTACCATCGCTTTCTCCATTGGCCTTTCGGCATTCAACGCGCTCACGCTTACACCAGCGCTGTCCGCGTTGTTGCTGCGTCATAGCAGCGAGAAGAAGAACCCGATTTTTCGCGGATTCAACGCCATCATCTCTGGCGGCACCAAGGGGTATACCGGAATCTTGCAGAAGTTGGAACGCGCCAAGCTCCCAGTCTTCGCTGTCTTCGTGCTCGGACTGGTCGCAGCCTGGTACATCTATCGAATCGTGCCAACGAGCTTTGTCCCCGACGAAGATCAGGGCTACCTCATGGCGCTCGTGCAAACGCCGGAAGGCGCTTCGCTCGAGTACACGACACAGAAAACTCGCGCTGCCGCCGCGATTCTCGCCGCGAATCATGACATCAATGGTGTCTTCGCCGTCCCGGGTTTCAGCTTCACCGGAGCGGCGCCCAACCGCGCCATGATCTTCGCGAACCTGCGTCCGTTCGGTGAACGAAAAGGAAATCAGCACACCGCAGCCGCCGTCCTGAATTCCGTACGCGGCCCGCTTCTCTCCATTCCTGACGCGCTGGTCATCCCGCTCGCACCGCCCGCCATTCAAGGTCTCGGCGCGTTCGGCGGCTTCCAATTTCAACTCGAGCAGACTGGTTCCGGTTCGCTTGAGGACATGCAGAATGTGCTGAACGGTTTCCTCATGAAGGCCCGCGGCCGCAAGGAACTCACCGGCCTCTTCTCCACCTTTAGCGCGCGCGATCCGCAGTTCGAGGTCAACGTCGACCGCGAAAAAGCCAAGAGCCTCGGTGTCTCGTTTACCGAAATATCGTCGGCCCTCCAGGTCTTTATGGGTTCGCAATACGTCAACGACTTCGATTTCAATAATCGTTCCTACCGCGTCTACGTGCAGGCCGATGAGCAATACCGCCGCCAACCCCGCGATCTCCGCGAGTTCTACGTGCGCTCCGATTCCGGCCAGATGGTCCCGCTCGATAACCTCGTGACGGTCAAGGAAACTACGACCTCATCAGTCATCGAGCACTACAACATTTTCCGCACCACCGCGATCAACGGCGCCGCCGCGCCCGGCTACAGTTCCGGCCAGGCGATTGCTGCCATGGAAGACCTCGCGAAACAAGCGCTCCCTGTTGGCTACACGTTTGAATGGACCGGGCTCACTCTCGAAGAAATTCAGTCCGGCAGCCAGGCGATCATTCTCTTCGCGCTAGGCTTGCTCGTCGTCTATCTCACTCTCTCCGCACAGTACGAAAGCTTCGTGCTGCCGTTCATCATCTTGCTCGCCGTGCCCATGGCCATCTTCGGCGCGCTTGGCGCGCAGTTCCTCCGTGGCCAGCAAAACGATGTTTACTGCCAGATCGGTCTGGTGATGTTGATCGGTCTCGCCAGCAAAAACGCGATCTTAATCGTCGAATTTGCCGAGCAGTTACAGATGAAAGGCATGGGTCTCTTCGAATCCGCGGTCGAAGCCGCGCGTCTTCGCCTTCGTCCGATTCTCATGACCTCCATCGCGTTCATCCTCGGCGTACTCCCGCTGGTCTTCGCTACGGGCGCCGGTTCCGCCGGACGCAACTCCGTCGGCACCACCGTCTTCGGCGGCATGATCATCTCCACTTTCCTCAACCTCTTCATCATCCCGATTCTTTACGTGATCGTGCGCTCGTTCCTTCCGGCCCCAATTAACGCAGTCGAGCCGATCCCGAACCCCGAGGGCGACTAACTGTCGCCTTCTACCAAACCAAAGGCGGCCTTCATGGCCCGCCTTCGTTCTTTCTCGAACTCTTCGACAAATGCTCTATTTGGGCGTTGCTTCAATCCTGCCCAAACTGCGATGCCTTGCATCAGGGCGTTGGCTTCAACCCTGCCAAACTGCGACGCCTTGTATCAGGGCATGGCTTCAGCCATGCCGAAACCGCTCCGCTAAAGACACGGGCTTTAGCCCCTGTCTGCCATCAATGTGCCGTGTCTTCCAACATCTTGATCTGAAACACCGCCACGCGCCGATTCTCTTTATCCGTCACATACATGCGATCGTTCTCGTCGATCCACAGCCCCGCTACACTGCTAATTTCCCCGCGAAGACTGCCCTTCCGGCCAAACTCGCCCTTCCGGTGTCCCTCTCCGTCAAATATGTAAATCGTGCGCCCATCGCTCACATAGATATTTCCGGCAGTGTCTAGATCCAGTGTTCTGTGCCCTGGTCCTAACCCGGTATCAAATGTCATGCGCCGTCGAAGCTGCGAATCGAACACCTGCACGCGCGTGTCATTCGCGTCCAGTACGAACAACTGGTCATGCTTCAGCACCAGCGCGCTCGGATGTTCGAGACTCACGCCCAGCTCTTTGCGCCGTCCGCCCGCACGTCGCAGGATTTTACCCTCGCTGTTCACCATCAGAACCATGTCGCGCTCTGCATCCGCAACGTACAAGAAATGGTGAACATCAACCGCCATTGCGACTGGCTCGTGAAAGATGCCTTCACCCTCGCCGAGCCTCCCGATCTCGCCGAGATACCTGCCCTCGCGATCAAATTCCACCACCACGCCCTGCACCGGATCTGCGACATAGATGTTTCGCACCGCATCCGTGGCAACTGGGCCGATATGTTGGAGTCGGTATTGCGTCCCAGCCAGGATGCGGAAAGGTCGCATCGGATCGAACACATGTACCGATAGCGCAGCCGGATCAGAGACGATCACGCGTCCGTCGCGGTCCGTGGTTACAGACGTAGGCCCCATCAGGCTCTGCTCGCGGCCGTAAACCGCGGTCACAACCTCGTCAAGCAACCCAACAATTTCCGATCGCCCTGCAGCTGATTTCTGCGCCGTGTTCTTTGCAGAAAGGTTCTCCCGAGCCTGCTCGCGCGGGTGAAGTTCGACGGCCGGGGGAACGTCTGCAGGCCGCGAAAGGGGAGTCGTCCCGTCGTACAAGTTCGCGTGCTCCTGAGCGTTCGCGCTTGCAAACGCTCCCACACGAAACTTTCCATCGGCGAAGATGGCGCCAATGTACCGAATCTCGCTGCCACCGCCACGCGCGACAAGTGGAAACAAAGACCGAGGAGCATCCGCGAGTTGCAGGCCGTTCTGCTGCGAAACATTCTCCGCGCCTATCATGCATAGCGGTGCCAACAAGCAGAGGAGCACCAGGAACTGACAAACTCGCGCCAGCGTAGAAGAAATTCGCACCACCTTCTACTATCCAGTCGGGCGTTGTGATTGTCAGTGCATAGTTCACTTCTGTGTCCCATTCTGAAAATACCGAAGTTACCAGGCGACGACGCGCATACGTGACGAGCAACACAGCCAGAAGTGTCGTCGGTCACATAAGTCGCACCACGACTCAGCTACCATGCGCAAGTGGGCCACTCCCAGCCAACAACAGAAGTTCTTTGAAAATCGAAGCAGCCAGCTAGCACCGCAGCCCGCATTTCCACTGCCGCCTCTTGTCATCCAGAGGAGGGCGTCAGCCCGACGTGGGATCTGCTGTTTTATTCGGGGCAGCAAATTCCTCCCCGAATCCGCGAATGTTGCCGCCGAAACCACGAAGAATTCGCACCCATCTCGCATTTTTCACGCACTTTCGCCCGGAAATTCCCACGAATTCGAATCCCTATATCTCCAAATTCCTTCGTGTCCTTCGTGGTTAAGGATTTTGCTTTTAATATCTGATAACGCGCGGAAAAGGCTCGAAAACACGAGCGAACTGCTACGCCGAGAGGAATTTACCTCTAAGTGTATTTAGAAAGAGGAATTTGCAGAGATTGCATACTCTAAGTTGCTGAAAACACAAGAGAGGGGGGAGGGGGGTACCCCCTCCCGAATTTCGAGGCAACTACTTCTTTTGCAGGGACGCGAGATCCGCCAGAACCTGCTCGCTGTGGTTCTTCGGATTCACTTCCATGTACGACTTGACCACCTTGCCGCTCGGATCAATCAGGAACGTGTGGCGCGCGGCCAGCTTCGTGCCTTGATACTCCATGATCGAGTCGTACTCTGCCGGAACCTTTGCCGTCGGATCGGCAAGCAGCTTGAAGGTCAGGCCTTCTTTTGTGCAGAACTGCTTGTGCGAATCCGCCGTATCCACGCTGACGCCGACAATCGCAGCATCCAGCGCTTTGTACTTGTCCTGGTCGTCTTGGAATTTATGCGCCTCGACCGTGCAGCCACTGGTGAAGTCCTTCGGATAGAAGTACAGCACAACCCAGTGCCCCTTGAACTGGCTCAGCGAAACCTGGTTGCCGTCCTGCGAGGTGAGCGTGAAATCCGGGGCCGGCTGTCCTACTTCAACTTTGGCCGATAGCGCCAGGGGTACCAGCGCCAGCGCGCCAATCAAAAGAGCTTTGCGAAATTTCATTTTCCATCCTCCTATAGGTGCCGAGCATGATAACGCATCGCCCAGCTTCCGTTTGTCACGCAAATGTTTCAGCCTGTCATCCTGAGCGGAGCACGCGAAACGTGCGCAGTCGAAGGACCCCTATCCTCGCACTGATGTCTAACGCACCAACTCCGCCGCCGCTTCATCCACCAGCCAAATCAACTCACCGCCCGCCGGATGCACCAACTGCGACGGCAACTGCTCAGGCTGCCGGGGCCCCCGAAGCACATCGTGCACCACCTGCGCCTTGTCCGCCCCGCTGACTAGAAAAACAATCAGCCGCGAATCGTTGATGACCGGCAGAGTCATCGTGATGCGGTCCATGTTGACTTCAGGAATAAAATCCGCCACCACCAGTCGGTTGCGAATTTCGAGCGTCGGACGATGCGGGAACAGGGAAGCCGTGTGCCCGTTGGTTCCCACGCCGAGCAAATTGAAATCAATTTGCGGATGCTCGCCGAGCAGGGCGCGAAGGGTGTCCTCGTACTTATTTGCCCCCGACTGGGGTGAGTACGGCTGTGTCGGAATACGATGTATGTTCTTCGCTGGAATCGAAATCTTGGAAATCAACGCCTCGCTGGTCATCCGGAAATTGCTTTGCGCGTCGGTTGGCGGAACGTAGCGTTCATCGCCCCAGAAGAGATGCACTTTCGACCAATCCAACCGATCTCGCCACGGTTCCGTCGCCAGCAACTCATATAACTGCTTAGGTGTTGATCCGCCGGAGAGCGCAATCGTAAAGCGTCCGCGCGCGGCAATCGCTTCCTGCGCGCTCTTTGCAATCAGCTCTGCGGTTGCTTCGCATAGCGCGACTTTATCGGCAACTACCGTCATCCGCTCGTTCGGCCCGAGTTCGACTGTCCTGACGATATTCATCCTTGCGCTCCTGCACGTTGCGCGACGCGTGGCAGCACGATCTCATCCATCGCCTTCACGTAGCCACCTTCCGCATTGCTTGTCGTCGTGAATGTGGCTGCCGCTTTGACCTCATCGCTCGCATTCCCCATCGCGATGCTCATACCGCTCTTGGCGAACATGAACATGTCGGTTGGCATATCGCCGATCGTCGCCACGTTCTCCAGAGGAATATCCATCAGCTTCGCGAGTTGCACCACAGCGTTTCCCTTGTTCGCATCATGGTCCGTGACATCGAGGTAGTAGTCGGAGGATCTCGTTGCCGATACGCGGTCGCCGCACTTCGCGATCACATCTTTTTCACAGCGCTTTACCGCCTCGTGGTCGTCGCTCACGCCAACCAGTTTGTTCGCCCGCGCGCACAATGTGACATCCTCGCCGAGGTAGCGCGGCTCGTGCCGCATCAACTTGATGTGTCCCTCGGTATGCGGCCCGTTCAGCTTGCTCACCCACCATTCCGCGCCACGGAACATCCACAGGTCGAGTCCGTGTTCGAGGATCGTTTGTGCAACCTGCGTCGCGACGTCTGCGGCCAGCAGAATCTGATGCAGGATTTCGTACTGTGGTGTGCAGGTCAGCGCGCCGTTGAAGCACGCAATCGGCTCGGTGATGTCGAGCGCATCAATGAGGAAAGTCGTGCCGAGCGGCGGACGAGCCGACACAATGGTGAACTTCAGCCCGGCCTGCTTGACCCGCAACACTGCCTGCCGCACCGGTTCGGTAAGCTGCTTCTTCGGGTCTAGCAATGTGCCGTCCACATCCGACACCAGCAGCTTGATCGGCGCATCGCTCATGCTACCCAATCGGCGACCACTTCTTGCACTCTTCCGCGATCAGCGTGTTCGCCTCCTCCGGACCATCGCTTCCTGCCGCGTAGTTGGGGAACTTCGGCACCGGCAACTGCAGCCAGGCATCTTCGATCGGCGTGATGATGCGCCACTGGTTCTCAGCTTCGTCACCGCGGGTGAACAACGTCGGATCGCCGCGCATCGCGTCGAGGAGAAGCGTCTCGTAAGCGACAGGTGCTTGTCCGCCAAACGCCGTTTGGTAGCTGAAGTCCATCTTCACCGGAACGGCCTTCATCTGTGCGCCCGGCTGCTTCGCTGCGAACGACATGGTGATGCCTTCATTCGGCTGCACCCGCAACGTGATCACGTTTGCCTCGATATCGTCGTCCGATGTCTTGGCGAACAGCGCCTGTGGAGTGCGCTTGAAGTGGATCTTGATCTCGGTCTCCGACTTCGCCAGTCGCTTGCCGCTGCGCACGTAGAAGGGAACTCCAGCCCAGCGCCAGTTGTCGATGCGGAACTCCACCGCGACGTACGTCTCCGTGCGCGAGTCCGGTTTCACGCCCGGCTCTTCGCGATACCCCGGCACGTCCTTCCCGTTGATCTTCCCGGGCCCGTATTGCCCGCGCACCGTCCGCTCGCACACTTGCTCCGGCGTCATGTGGTGAATTGCCCGCAGCACCTGGACCTTCTGTTCGCGGACACTGTCGGCATCGAACGCCACGGGTGGCTCCATCGCCGTGAGCGTAACCAGTTGCAGCAGGTGGTTGGCGACCATGTCTCGGAGAGCGCCGGTCTCTTCGTAGAACGCCGCGCGCTGTTCCACGCCGAGGGTCTCGGCCGCAGTGATCTCGACGGAGTTGATGTAGTTGCGGTTCCAGATCGGCTCGAAGAGGGAGTTGCCAAAGCGGAAGACCAGAATGTTCTGCACCGTCTCCTTGCCGAGATAGTGATCGATCCGATAGACGTCCTTTTCGTCGAAGACCTGAAGCACTTCGCGGTTCAGCGCCTTTGCTGACTCGAGGTCGCGCCCGAACGGCTTCTCCAGCACGATGCGTGTCCAGCCCTTCTCATTCTTCGAGAGTCCGCACTTGCCCAGGCCTTGGACGATCGGCGGCGCCAGAGATGCCTGCGTCGACACATAGAACAGGTGGTTGGAACTGCCGCCATTCTTTTCGATCTCGCTGAGCTGGTCTTTGAGCGCGTGATAGAAGCCATCGTTGTTGATATCGCCGGGGAAGTAATGCAGGCGCTTCTCGAACTCTTCCCAGTTCCAGTCGCTGAACTTGCGCGCGTCCTTCGAAGTCGAAGCGGCGTCGCGCATCGCCTTGCGGAATTCGTCGGTGGTCATCTCGGTGCGGCCGGTGCCGAGAACATCGAACTGCTGCCCAGAGATGCAGCCGATGCAGGCCAGGTCATAGAGCGCGGGTATCAATTTGCGCTTCGTGAGGTCGCCGGATGCGCCGAAGATGACGATGGTGCACGGCTCGGCCTTGGGCATGGGCGGGATCGCAATGCTGCGCGTAGGAGTCGCTTGAACAACGGTGCTCATGAACTCTCCTGTCTACTTCTTGACCAACTTAATCCAATCGGTGTGGACGAAACCGGCGTCCGGACGGTCCGCGCGTTGATACGTGTGGGCGCCGAAGAAGTCGCGTTGCGCCTGCGTCAGGTTCTGCGGCAGTTGCATGGATCGATAACTGTCGAAGTACGCGAGCGACGACGAGAACGCTGGAGTCGGAATTCCGAGCCCAGCGGCGGTCTGCACCACGCTGCGCCAGTTTTTCTCAGACTCCAGCACGCGCGACGTGAATTCGGACTCGACCAGAAGATTCGCTACATTCGCATCGCGGTCGAAGGCATGCATGATGTCAGCAAGCAGCCGTGCACGGATAATGCAGCCGCCGGTCCAGATTCGTGCCATCTCGCGCAGATTCACGTTCCAGTTCCACTCTTTCGAGCCAGCGCGAATCAGGCTCATGCCCTGCGCATAGGAGCAGACCTTCGACGCGTATAAGGCATCCTGCACCGCGTTGATGAACTCTTTCTTGTCACCCGAATACTGGCGGGAAGGAGCGCCGAGTTTCTTCGAGGCAGCCACGCGCTCATCTTTCATTGAAGAGAGCACGCGGGCATCGAGCGCCGCGCCAATTGTCGGAATCGGTACTGCGAGGTCGAGCGCAATCTGCTGCGTCCACTTGCCGGTGCCTTTTTGTCCGGCCTTGTCGAGGATCATGTCGACCAGCGGCTTGCCGGTCTCCGGATCATCGACCTGCAACACGTGTGAGGTGATCTCGATCAGGTACGACTCGAGTTTGCCCTTGTTCCACTCTTCAAAGATTGCGGCAATTTCCTTCGCGCCAAGACCAAGCGCTTTGCGCAGCAGGTCGTAAGCCTCGGCGATCAACTGCATGTCGCCGTACTCAATGCCGTTGTGGACCATCTTCACGAAGTGGCCCGCGCCGTTCGGACCTACGTAGGTGACGCAAGCACCGTAATCGGTCTTCGCCGCGATGGCCTCGAGCGTCGGCTTCAGGTGCTCGTAGGAAGCTTCGTCGCCGCCCGGCATCAAGCTCGGTCCGAAGCGCGCGCCCTCTTCGCCGCCACTAACGCCCATGCCAAAGAAGTTCAGATTTTTCGTGCGATAAGCGGCTTCGCGGCGCTGGGTGTCTTTGAAGAAGGAGTTGCCGCCGTCGATCACGATGTCGCCGGGTTCGAGCAGTGGCGCCAGTTTGTCGAGCATCTGGTCCACCGGATTGCCGGCCATGATCATCATCAGGATGCGGCGCGGTCGCGCGAGGGACTGTACGAACTCTTTGAGATCGCCGCTGCCGGTCATCTTGCGGTCGCTGTGTTGGGTGAGGAATTTCGTGACCCAATCGGCTTCGAGGTTCCACACCGAAACGACCTGGCCGTGATCGGACACGTTCAGGGCGAGGTTCTGCCCCATGACGCCCAATCCAACGACGCCGAATTGCGCGCTGCCCACGGCAGGCGCGGAAGTTGTGCTCATCTTGCAGACTCCTTGCGAAAGCCCCACAGCTCCCGCGTGAGTTGATACCAGAGATGATGAAAAGGGCCGCTTTGATTCAGCGGCCCGTTGGATTTACTTGCGCGCAGCTCCCGCTGTCGCGCCTTCAAACTGCTGCACCGCCGCGAGTATCTTCTTCAACCCGCCGACGATGTTGTTGCCCAAGTTCACGCGAATCGCGCGTCGTCCGCGGCTCGACAGCGACTCGAAATCGCCCAGTGCCTGCGCGTCTTTCAACACGCCGAAGGTGAATTTCTCGCCCGGCAGAGGAACATCTTGCGCGTCGTTGGAGATCAGTTGCAGGAAGACGCCGCTGTCCGGACCGCCTTTGTGCAGTTGCCCAGTCGAATGCAGGAAGCGAGGACCATACCCAGTTGTCGTCGCCACGCAAGCCTTATCGCGGACAGCGGTACGAATCTGCTGCACCAGCGACTCGATCTCCGGCGTCTCCTCGATGTACTGCGTGATCGCGAAGTAGTCGCCCTTCTGCACGCGGCCCAGATGCGCGGTGATCGCCGAATCCGGCGTTGAAACGCCGTTCAGAGCCTTGCGATTGTTCTCGTCGGTCAGCACGGTCAGGCCGTCGCCTTCGGCTACCTCGGGCAACTGCGTAATTTTGCCGGTGTCGGTGTATTCCTTCAGGATGCGCTTGGTGTTGTCCTTCGACTCCTGCACGTTCGGCTGGTCGAACGGATTGATCCCGATCAACTCGCCGGCGATGGGTGTCGCGAATTCCCAGAGGAAGAACTCTTCGCCAAGATCAATCGGGCTGTTCAGCACGTGGTGCAACACCGGATGCCCGGCCTGCTCCAGCGCCTGGAGTTGCGCTTCGTAGTTGGCGCCATTCGTTCCCGAGACGCCGATGTACACGAAAACGCGATCATCACCGTAGACCTTTGGATCGCCAAGCGATTCGCCTGAGATCGGCACTATGCCCTTACCGTGCTTGCCGGTGCTCTCGGCAATCAACTGCTCGATCCACAGCCCGAGCGAGCTGATGGGCGGCGGCGTAACGAAAGTGACTTTGTCGCGGCCCTTGCGCGCGAGGGCGCCGAGAATCGCGCCGATCTTCGCGCCGGCGTTGTTCGCCGGTTCAACACCCGCAGCGCAGGCATCCATTGCGGCTTTGGCGCGGCGCAGCAGCGAGTCCACATCGCCACCCATCACCGTGAAGGGCACCATGCCGAAGTACGAAAGGGCGGAGTAGCGCCCGCCGATGTCGGCCATATTGGTGAAGACCTTGCGGAAACCATCGCGCTTAGCTTCACTCTCGAGTTGCGTATTCGGATCGGTGATGGCGACGAAATTCTGTCCCGCTTTGTCGCCGAGCACCTGCTTCGTTTTCTCGAAGTAATAGCGATAGAACATCTGCGGCTCTGTCGTAGAGCCCGACTTCGAGGCCACGATGAACAGGGTCTTTGCCGGATCGATCTGCTTGTCGATTGCGAGCACGGCAGCGGGAACGGTGGAGTCGAGCACAAGGAGTTCGGGATAATCGAGCTGTTTGCCGAAGGTCTGCCGCAAAACTTCCGGGCAGAGACTGGAGCCACCCATGCCGAGTACAACGGCATGTTTGAAGCCCGCCGCCTGCACTTCAGCGGCGAAGGCTTTCAACTCTTTTACTTTCCCCTGCATCAGGTCGGTGACGGTCAGCCAGCCCAGCGCGTTGTTGATGATCTTCTGATCACCAGCATCGGCGCTCCACACCGCGGCTTCCTTGTTCCAGAAGCGCTGGATGACGTTCTTCGATCCGAGTTCCTGCAATGCCGCCTGCACATCGCCTTCGTACTTGCCGAGTGCGGAAACGTGGCGTTCCTTGATTCCCGGCAGGCTCATCTCACGGCGCTGTTCTATGGCACGCATCAGGTCCACGAATGATGCGGAGAACGAGCGCACGCCGTCTGTCGTCAGCTTATCTGTGACCTTGTTGAAGTCGATGCCGAGCGCCTTCAGCTTGGCGAAGACATCTGGTGCCTTGTCCATGTCCTTTTCGAGGTGTGCGCCCGCGACGCCGTGATCGCGCCACGCATCCACCGTCGCCGGAGGCAGCGTGTTCACGGTGTGCGGCCCGATCAACTCGGTCACGTACAGAACATCGGGATAGCTCGGGTCCTTGGTGCTGGTCGACGCCCACAGAGGACGCTGTACGCGCGCGCCTTTGCGCTTGAGCGCCTCGAAACGCGGGCTCTCAAAGATGCGCTTGAACGAGGCATACGCCAGCTTCGCGTTGGCAATCGCAGCTTTGCCGCGGAGCGCATGGATTTCCTGCTTCTTCGCAGGATCGGTGGCTTCTTTCTCCAGCGCCTCGAGTTGCTTGTCCACCGCGCTATCGATGCGGCTGACGAAGAAGCTCGCCACCGAACCGATGCGATCGATCGGTTGGCCCGCCTGAGCGCGGCGTTCCAGTCCGCGGATGTAGGCTTCGGCCACTTCTTCGTAACGGTGCACAGAGAAGATCAGGGTCACGTTGATGTTCAAGCCCGACGCGATGAGTTCTTCGATCGCCGGCAGGCCTTCTTCCGTCGCCGGAACCTTGATCATCACGTTCGGCCGATTCAACCGGCTGAAGAGCGTCTTCGCCTCGCGAATGGTGCCATCGGTGTTCTTCGCCAGCAGCGGAGAAACTTCCAGGCTCACGAAGCCGTCTTCGCCGTTGGTACTGTCGTAGAGCGGGCGAAAGAGGTCGGCGGCGTGGGCGATATCGTCGATCACGACTTCTTCATAGATCTCGTTGCCAGTTTTGCCGTCGCGGGCGGCGCGATCGATCTGCTCCTGGTAATCGCTGGAGCCGGTGATCGCTTTCTCGAAAATTGTTGGGTTCGACGTCATGCCGCGCAGGCCGTCTTCTTTAATCAGCTTTGCCAGTTTGCCCGTCTTGAAGAGGGCGCGTTCGATTTGGTCCAGCCAAACGCTCTGTCCGAAAGAGTGCAGTTCGATCAACGGATTGCTCATGATTTACCTCGATCCTTCCATGACTGCGATCTTGTGGAGGCGCCGCAAGTGGCGCTCTTCGTTGGTGAACTTTGCCGACACGAAAGCGCGGACGAGATCGAGCGCTGTTTCCGTCCCAATCACGCGTCCGCCCAGGCAAAGTACGTTCATGTTGTCGTGTTCCACGCCCTGATGGGCGGAGTAGTGGTCGTGGCAGAGTCCGGCCCGGATCCCCTTAATTTTGTTCGCAGCCACCGAAGCGCCCACACCACTGCCACAAATCAGGATGCCTCTTTCGCAGCCTTGATTCAACACTGCTGCTGTAATGTCGGCAGCGCGGTCGGGGTAGTCGTCGCCGGAGTTCGGGTCGTGGGTGCCAAGATCGAGCACCTCGTGCCCGAGTTTCCGCAACTCGGCAATGACGACCTCGTTCATCGGGACGCCGGCATGATCGGCTGAGACTGCGACTTTCATCGGCCTACTTCTTTCCGCCCTGGCGGACGCGATCAAGCGTCACTTTCGATTTCGCCACCACGTTTTCAACCGTAAAGCCGAAATGCTTGAACAAATCCTTGATGGGAGCCGAGGCGCCGAAGTCGGAGCGCGCGATGATCTCGCCATCGATGCCAACGTGCTCGCGCCAGCCGAGATCGGTACCGGCTTCCACGGCAACGCGCGCCCGAACCGCCGGCGGCAGTACCGAGTCGCGATACTCCTGCGATTGCTGCTGGAAGAGCTTCCACGACGGCAAACTCACCACTCGAGCGCGAACGCCTTCCTTCTTTAGTTCCTCATACGCGCTCACGCAGAGCTGAACTTCGGAACCCGTGCCAATCAGGATCAGCTCGGGATTCTCACTGTCGGCCAGCACGTAGCCACCCTTGGCGACGCCGTCGGCGCTGGCATATTTGGTGCGGTCGAAGGTCGGCATGCCCTGGCGGCTGAGCGCCATTGCCACCGGTGTGTTGTGCAACTGGAGAATCGTCTTCCAGGCGACAGCAACCTCATTCGCATCGCCGGGACGGAAATCAATGAGTCGGGGCACCGAACGCAGGCCGAGCATCTGCTCGATCGGTTGATGCGTCGGGCCGTCCTCACCCAGACCGATGGAGTCGTGGGTGTAAAGGAAGATCACCGGCAGTTCCATGAGCGCCGAGAGACGAACCGGTGGCTTCATGTAGTCGGTGAAGATCAGGAAGGTGGCGCCGTACGGCCGCAGCCCTGAGAGTGCCATTCCATTCAGGATGGAACCCATGGCGTGCTCGCGGATACCGAAGTGGAAGTTGCGGCCATCATACGAGCCTTTTTCAAATCCCTTAGCGCCATTGATTAAAGTTTTGGTTGAAGGTGCCAGGTCGGCTGCACCGCCTATTAACCACGGAAGATTTTTCGCGATGGCATTCAGCACTTTGCCGTTCGATTCGCGGGTCGCCATGCCTTTGGCGTCGGCGGGGAACACCGGGATGTCCTTGTCCCAACCGTCGGGCAGTTTGCCGGCGTGGAGCGTGTCCCATTCCTTCGCGAGGTCGGCGTTAGCCGAACGATAGCTGTTCAGCTTGTCGTTCCAATCGCCTTCCAGCTTTTTGCCGCGGTCGGCATATGGCTTCAGGTGGTCATAGACCTCTTGCGGCACGAGGAACTTCGCGTCCTCTGGCCAGCCGTAGGCTTTCTTCGCCAGTTTGATCTCGTCTTCGCCGAGCGGTTCGCCGTGAGCGGCGGCGGTATCCTGCTTATTCGGAGCGCCCCAGGCAATGTGGCTGTCGAGAATGATCAGCGTCGGGCGTTCGGTTTCCTTCTGAGCGGTGCGAATCGCTCGATCGATGGATTCCACGTCGTTTGCGTCACTTACACGGAGAACATTCCAGTGATAGCTGAGGAATCGAGTGCCCACATCGTCGCTGAATGCGAGTGAGGTATTGCCCTCAATCGTGATCTGGTTGTTGTCATAAATCCAGAGCAAGTTTGAGAGCCCGAGGTGGCCAGCAATCGAAGCGGCTTCCTGCGAAACGCCTTCCATCAGATCGCCATCGCCACAGATGGCGTAAATACGATAGTCCACAATCTTCTGGTCGCCCTTGTTGAAGTGCGAATCCAGCCAGCGTTCAGAGATCGCCATTCCGACGGAGTTCGCGACGCCCTGGCCGAGAGGACCAGTCGTGGTCTCGACGCCTTCTGTAAGGCGGTACTCGGGGTGGCCGGGAGTCTTCGAATCCCACTGGCGGAAGTTCTTCAATTCATCGAGCGAGAGGCCGTATCCGAAGAGATGCAGCAGGGAATACAGCAGCATGGAGGCGTGGCCGTTGGACAGAACGAAGCGATCACGGTTGGCCCAATGCGGGTTCTTCGGATTGAAGCGCAGGAAGCGCGACCACAGCGTATAGGCCACCGGAGCGAGCGCCATCGGCGTTCCGGGGTGCCCGCTGTTCGCCTTCTGCACCGCGTCCATCGAGAGGGTGCGGATCGTGTTGATCGCGAGCAGGTCTTCCTGCTTTTCGCTAACGCCGCCCTCGGGACCGCGCTTTGGTTCGGCTGCTATTTTCTGTTCCTCTTTTACGGCTGGTTCACTGGACACCGTGTGCTGCCTTTCTGCCCGCTTCCACGGGGCGGGCCTCCACTGCTAGTTCGTAATCTTTGCCTTCCCATCGGCTCTCGGCGGTCCAGTAGAAGGTGAAGCGGAGCGGATCGTGCGGATCGCCCGCGATCACGACATCTACGTAGTGGACTCCCAGGTCAGTCTTGGTGGACGGACTGTCGTTTACAGTCGCCCAATTCTCAGCACTCCAATGTAATTGAAAAGGAGCACTTGCTAGAAGTCGGACTTTGGTATTGGCTGGAACCGACCGAATTTGGCGGTTGAGTTTCCAGATTTCTAAGGGTTCTGGGTTATACGATGCCGATTGATAGCGGTCGGATACTGGTTCTATAAGGTCGAAGACGCGTCCGTCCTCAATGGAGCGTGAAAGCTTCAGGTACTCGGCGTGCGCCCACATGAGCGGAATGGCCGCTCCGGTTGGTCCACCGAACTCGATGTGTTTCTTCGGCAGGCTGGGAGAATCCCAAACCTGTTCGGGGAGAAGCCCGACGCCGTGACTGAAGTTGGCCATGGTGTCGTGGTAGAGCTCGGCATCGCGTCCCGCGGCGAGCTCGTAATGTCCACGTTCACCGGTCAGCAAGGGCCACACACGCCCGACACCCCAGTAGTTGTACGATCCGCCATCGTCGCGCTGGCCGAAGCCGTCATGGTTGTAGCGGTGCCAGGCCGGGCCTTGTGGCGTGTCAACCTTCAGGACTGCGTCGATCACCCGCAGAGAGTCTTCCATCAGCCTCGAACCCGCTGCGCGAATGCCGTAGCGCACCAGCTCCAGGAAACCGGCATCCACCACATCTTTCGACGGATAGTCGTACTGGGTGCCCGGTTCCTGGTTGGCCATTCGCAGCGTGCCGGTATTCGGGTTCTCGTCAATGAAGCCATTGGCCAAGTTTGCCGGATTGATCCGTATGTAATGCGTCGGGATTCCGGGCAACAGCGATCCTTCGGTGGTCACCGTCCAGCGTTCGACGTGCTGCTCGAGGAAGTCGGCATACTGCAAAACGAATGTGGCCAGTTCGGGTTCACCGCGCGCGCTCATGAAATCTGCCGCGCAAACCAGAGCGGCGATGCTGATCGCTAAGGTCGAAGGAGAATACCCGCCCGCCTCTTCCCAGCGCTCCTGCGGAGAATAGGGTCCCTCGCGAATAACATAGCCCGCTGCCCGCTTTACGAGTGGATACGGATCGAACTGGTTCAGCGCGTTCGCCTTCCACAAGCGCCAGGCGAGCACGATGGGAAAAGAGACCTCGTCGAGTTGCACACCATGCCAGTACGGATCGCCGTTGATCCAGAAATTCTGGTAGAAACCGCCGTCATCGCGTTGGGAAACCGCCAGGTAAATTAACGCCCGGAGCGGTGTTCCGAGGTCCCCTACGGCGAGCAGTGCCGACGCGGAGTTGACCATGTCGCGCGTCCACACCAGGTGATACCCGCCGAGTTCGTCGTCGCCTTTGTCTTCGCCCCACGGAATTGCGGGAGACGCGATCATCGCGCCGGGATAGGTCTTATCTTCGCTCGCCAGCAGCAGGTTCACGCTATGTTCGAAGAGGTGCGCGTTATGCGGCTTCAATCCGTTCTTGATCAGGTCGAAGCGCTTAGCAGTACGAGCCCACTGGGTAATGAAATTCGTCAGAACCCGGTCAAACGGCGCACAGATAGAGTTGATGAGAGACGTCACCGCTGAATGCAGTGTGCGTCCGAAGGCGATGCCCATTGTGAACTCGGTGCCGTGGCTCAAATCGAACTGACCGGTCATTGCCACATTGCCGTCGGGAGCCGACTCAAACTCCCAGTCCATCGCATAGTCGTCTTTGATGTCGGTCCAGCCATCGCTCGCGCCCACATAGCCAACCGAGCACTTGAGAAAAGGAATCGTCGCACCGATTGCCATCCAGAATCCGTCTTTGTGCGCAACCAGAAAGCGGCGTCCTTTAAATTCGTGGACTTCAGCATTGTTATGCCACCCGCCAATTCCCATATGCGGTGCGGCCAGCACAAAAAGTCGGAGTTTGTCCTTGAATTGCGGGCTGGGCAGGAGTTCGGTTCGCACCAGCAGGCAGTTTTGGTGCGGATCACCGAGGACGGTCTTCTTTAGCGTGTACCGGCCACTCCGATCGCGGCTGACTACGTCGTATCCCAAGGCTGCTTCGGCCACATGGTCGATGTCAGCACACATGTGGCGGCGCTCTTCGTCGCAAAAGGTTTCCCCGTCGCTTACGAGGAATTGCACATCGCGTACTTGAGGGGTATCAATCGTAGGGTAGTAAATCTCGGTAATGCATCCGCCGGCGAGTGTGTACCAGACTTTGCTCGACGTGGAATAGGCTGTGCCGACAGCGTCCTTCGCGCCACGCGTCCAGCGGGGTTCCATGCCCGGAGCACCGAATGCCACTTTCTCCTCAATGTGATCGTCCACATCCACTCCGAGCGAGGTTGATCTTGAGATTCATTTGCGAGCAGAACGTTACGACTGCTTTGCTGATTTCAGGGCCGCCGCAACTTCCACCGTCCGACGTCCCTGGAAGCGCGCCACAGCGAGGTCATCTTCGGTCGGAGGTGCGTCCTTGTTGTACGACACGCTGGTCGCACCGTATGGGCTACCTGCCTTGAACAGGGAAGGATCGGCATATCCGGTCGGTACAATGATGAACCCCAAGTGAGCCAGAGGATGATACAACGAAAGCAGAGTGGATTCGTTGCCGCCGTGAATCGTTCCGGATGACCCGAAAACCCCGCCCGCCTTGCCATTTAGGGCACCTTTCACCCAGATTCCACCGAGTGAATCGATAAACGCTTTTAACTCTGCTGAAACATTTCCGAAGCGGGTTGGCGTGCCAAAGAGGATGCCATCTGCCCATACCGCATCCTCGACGGTCGGCGGTCCGTAGGTTGCGATCATGCGCTCAGAATGTTCCTTCCAGCCCGATACTTTCGCTTTGATCTCTTCGGAAACGATGTCGTGAACTCTACGCAGTCTAACTTCAGCGCCAGCGGCTCTTGCGCCTTCGGCAGCACCGAGCGCGAGTGTTTCGGTAACGCCTCCACGGGAATAAAACGCGATCAAAAGATTGACGGACATAGGGATTTCTCCAGGCTGAGCGATCCAGGACCGAGGATGTCCTGTCCTATATGTTTCGATGAGTGGCGGCTCGCTTCGTCGCAAAAAGTGGCCAGCCAAACAGGAAGAGGCAGCCGCAGCTACCCCTTTGTTTCTACTGCACGAGGCTAAAAATCCTTTTTCGCCTTCGCTTCGAAGCCTACGCCGCCGTTCTGGTCACGGGTGCCGCTTACCGACCACTTCGGTGACAGCCGGTACTCCACCTGGATTTGCGAGCTCTGCGTCCCGGTGAGATCGGTCGCGAACGTAACGTACATATTGCTGGTTACACGCTGCTGCACCGCAATGCGCGGACTGTTCGTCGAACCAGATCCACCACCCAGCCCTGGGTCAATTGTTAGCTGTGAGATGCCCGCGATCTTTGCCACTCGATTCGTAACCTGGCCTGAGAGCGCCGAGGCAATCGCCGATTGCGCGCTTACGCTCGCGGAATTCGAGTTTTGTCCCGCGGCTTCCGTGGTTTGGCCGCGCGCGATGAGATTGATAATGTCCACGGGCGGTAGAGCAGGATCGGAGTTATAGGTCGTCTGCAACTGGCTTACGGGGCCATGGAAACGCAAATCAATGTTGTACTGGCTGATCGTGGTGCTCGCGGCCAGATTCACCACCGGCTCGGTCTGTACCGGATTCACGAACTCGATCGTACTGTTCTGAAGCAGGTAGCGGTTCCCGTTGAAGATCAAGTCGCCGCCGGTGATGGCCGCGCGGCCGAGGATCACGGGATTGTCCGCCGTCCCGACCACGCGCAAATTCGCATTGCCTTGGATCGTCATACCGCGGCTTACAAGGTTGAGCTGCGACGTTGATTGCACCGTAATCGCGAGATGCAGGTTCTGCGCGAAGCCGCCTGACGGGGCCGAAGCCGTTCCTCCGGCGAACGAACTGGCGAACGAGATCAAGTCGAAGTCGGGTGTGAACGATAGTCGCGTGAGCGAAACCTGCCCGCGCAGGTAGGCGTCGTCGAGATTACCGGTGAGAGCCAGTTGGCTGTTGGCGCCGACACGGATGCTGTCTTGGTACAGTAAATGCGCGTCGCTCGTGGCGAGAGCCAAATTGAATTGCAACGACGGCTTATAGATCACCGCTCCCGACGCAGTGATATCTCCTCCGCCTAGCGTTCCCTTGAAACTGGTGACCTGGAGGCGATCGCGGGTGAGCGTCAGCACACCGTTGCCGCCGTCGAGACCAACTGGCGAATCTGCCGGAAAGAAGTCCGCATCCACAATCTCGATTTTGCCGTGGACATCTGGGTCTGCGAGACTTCCCGCGCTGTTGATGTCGAACTTGATTTGTCCACTGCTCTTCACGTCGGGCATAAACATCTGCGCGAGTTGCAGGTTCACGCTGCCAGTCGCGTTTAATGTTGCGGCTTCGTTCGAATTGAGCGGAATGCGTCCGCCAAAACGCAAATCGGTATCTGTTCCTTTAATCTGCGAGTTCTCAACCGTCAGGACATGGTTGGTGTAGTCGAACTTGATCGGCTGCGCTGCGCCTATTTGCAGGTCCTTGTATGTCAATTTAAGAACCGGAATCGTCGCGTGCGCTTCGAGGTCCTTCGTCCGTTTCAGCGGCCCGCGTACCGTGGCGTGAAACTCCGTCTCGCCGTTCATGTCCGCGGCCTGTTCGGGCAGGTATACGGCGAAGATCGGCTTCAGAGGAATGTTTGCAGTATCGAGGCTTGCATCCGCCACATAGTCGCCGGTCAGGTTCACATGGCCCTGCGCCTTCACGGACGTGTTCTGCAATTCGCTGTTCAGGTTGAATGTGCCAACGTGGTTCGCGACGTTTGCGTTCAGCGTGATGCCCTTGACTTGCTGGTTCTGCACCTGTAACTGCGGGATGGTGATCGAAGCCTGCAGTTGCGGGTCCTGAACCGTGCCTTTGCCATGAACGTCGATATTCAGTGCTCCAGCGATGTTCAGGTTCTTCGCCTTGAGCGTCTGTATCTGTCCAAGTTGCAAATTTGCGGTGCGCAGCGTAGCTTCGTAGCCCTGCTGCTTCGGGTAATACACCAGTGTTCCTGTCGTCGTGCCCGCCGGAATCCGAACTTCAAGGTTCGCGTGAACCACCTCGCCGGTACCGTTGAACTTAACATTCACCGACTGCACGGGTTCCTGCTGGATTTTCGCGTTCACCAGCGACAGCGTTCCATTGCCAATCGGATTCAACTGCGATCCGTGCACATTTACGTTCAGGCTGAGTGTGCCTGTCGCTGGGACATTCTGGTTTGCCGCCTTCTCGACATCCTGCAACGAAAGCTGGTTCGCGTTCAAAACAACGTTGATCGGGTTCGACGGTTCATAGGCCCATTTCTTCAACCCAACGCTTACATCGAACGTGATCCGCCCCTTCGACGCCGGCACCAGCGAACCATTGCGCAGGGCCGCGCCGCTCGGACTGAGCGCCACGTTTGTTCGCAGTTGCTTCCACGACGTTCCTTTGACGGCGAGGTTGTCACCTGCGACCTGCCCACTCAGTTGCGGATCGGCGGTGGTCCCGTGCAATTCGCCGTTGAAGCTCAGCGTGCCATGCAGCCCCAGCGGTGGCGGCGCGGACTCGCCCGGCTTGGGCGTACTGAACAACGGGGCCAACGTATCGACTTCAGCCAGGTCATTCGAGTGAAGCTGGATGTTCAAATTCGAGTGCTTTGACATCGTGCCATCGAGGTTCAGCGTCGTCTGCGGCGTCTTGACGAAGCTTTCCTTCAGGGCGATGGTCTGCGAGTCACCCGCGTATTTCGCGTGGATCACCGCATTCACCGGCATCTGCGCACCACCATTGTTTTGATTCGTGATGTTGGCCGCCAGATCTGCATCACTGTTTGCCTGCAAATGCCTCATGCTGCCTGACCAGGTCGCATCCGCCGAAGCATTCAATTTCCCATCAACGTTTACATTCTTGATCGCAGCCGCGTTCGCTAGTGTCTTCAGATCTGCGGCGGAGATATTCTTCGCCACGGCGTGGAGTTTTCCATTGCCGGCTCCGGCAAGGTCGGTCACCTTGGCGATTGCGTTGATCTCGCCGCCGAAAATGCTAGCGCGGAAGGACGACAACTCCGCGTTGCCGTCCGCGATTTTGTAGTGGCCATCGATGGCGCGAATATCGGCGCGCAGCCCTGGCTGGTTCACCAGTAGGGAACGGCTCGCGATCGTGCCATCTACATTCACGGTTTGCAGTGCCGGTTTATTCGGGTCCTGGTGGTAAATCGCATTCCCCGCGAGACGGACTGTACCTACGGGAATCGAAGCATTTTTCAGGATCTTGCGGAACTGGGTTGCATCGAGCGACGCATCATAGGCTGCCGTTACTACCGGCTGCGTATAGTTCTGCATCGTCGCGTGCAGCAGGACCTTCGACTCGCCGATCGCGAAGTTCACCGGATCAAGCTTTATTCCATTCCGATCGGCATCGAAACTCGCGGAGAGATCGTGCTGCACCGGCGAGTAATCGCCAAAGTGCAGATTGCCTTGCTTGTAGCCGAGACTGCCGTAATACCGTCCACCATTTGCGGCGTCATACGACGACTGGAACGTCACGTCCAGGAGATTCGCGTCGAGTTCGCTGCGGCGATCGTTGTAATAAATCTCGCCGTTTGTCAGTGCCGCGCGCCGAATCGCAAGGTCGAAAATATTCGTATTGCTGTTGCCGTTCGAGGTCTTCGGCTTTGGAAGATTGTTGTTGCCGTTCTTGTCCACGTACAGATGGATCACCGGGTGGTCCACCTGGATGTCGCTCAGGTTCCACTGCCGCTTCAGCATGGAGATGATCTTCACGCTCGCGCCGGCGTGGTCCACATGTAACAGCGGCGCGTTCGGATCGCTCTCGCTGCTATGCAGGTTGAGATCGTAGAGATCGAGCGTGAGCGTCGAGAGGTTCAGCTTGAAGTCGCGCAGCGTAACCTGCGCGTTCAGCGAGTCGCTCGCTTCTGTCTGAACCCTGACGATTACATACCGGTGGAATTTTTCCGAATGCAGCAGAACGGCCGTGCCGACAATCGCCAGCAACACCAGTGAGAGCACCGCCACGGCGCCCCAGCCCACGACTTTTTTCCAACGAGCCACAAGTACCTCACGAGCTCCGCGGCAGGCCAGAGCCGCTCAGAATGCCTGTCCCAAGGTGATGAATACCTGGGTCGATTTGATTCCAGTTATGTGGTTCAAGTTGTGGCCAACATCCAGTCGTACCGGTCCAATCGGCGTGTTGTAGCGCACTCCCAATCCAATCGAACTGGTGAAACACGAGGGTTCCACCAGCGTAACGGTTTGTCCATTGCTGCCGGTGCTAGTCGTAGCGGCCGCATTGCAGTTGGTAGAAAAACTACTGAACCCTACGTGCTTATAGACGTTTCCGCCGTCATAAAAGGGCACGATTCCCAGCCCCTTGTAGAGCTGGTTGAGCGGAATCCGCAGTTCCGAATTCACGATGATCAGCTGCTTACCGCCCGTCGGCACCGTAATCGGGCCGCAGGTGGACGTGTCGTTCGGGTCGCCGCATACCGTCGTGTACTGCTGCGGACCAGCACCGTTCAGCGGGAAGCCGCGCAGTGTGCTGCCGCCGCCGCTGAAGAATAGTTCGCTCGTCGGAACATGACTGCCGCCAAACGGCGTCTCTATCCCCAAGCGGAAGCTGTTGGCCCAGATAATTCCGTGCGGAATCTGTTTGTAAAATGCGAATTGACCAAGGAAGCGCGCGAACGTTTCGCTCGATCCCAGCGCCTGCGGTGTAATTCCGAGGTCTACCGTGCCATATGTGCCCTTGTGCGCGTCCAGTATGTTGTCGCGCGTGTCGCGCACAAATGAAGTGGATAGTGTCGAGAGCCGCACCCGGCGGTCTTCCTCCGGAACCAGGATTTCGAAGCCCGGGAAGATGTTGCTCAAGTCGGTGTACTGAAACTTGTATCGAAAGAAGAGTTGCTTCGTTTGCTTGGCGTCGAGGTAGCGTTGGACCTGGAACCCCGCTGCACCATTGAGGGCGCTGAAGACTGGGTTTGTCGCATCGTGTTCGCCCGAGACTTGGAACGCTCCGCTCCAACTCGACGCGAGGAGGTAGGGAATCGTGTAGTTGCCGAACACTCGCTGGTCCAGGCGTCCGGCAAACGCCCCCAACGTGTAACTCTCAGCGAGGCCGCGCACGTTGCGACGCGTATAGGAAAACGTTCCCCGCGGACCCCAGAACGTAGATTCGCTGGTCCGGAACCCCTGCGGCAGGCCAACCGGCGGAATGCCCGGAACGCTCACCGTTCCTCCCGGCACGCTGCCGCCGCGGTTGATCACCTCAAATCCGAAGCCGTACGTAATCGTGTTCCGCTTGGTCTCGTGGACTTTGATCAGTACCTCTTCCTGGTTCTGGCTCGTGATTCCGCGTTTCGGGTCCACCTGCGCCCAGTCGAAGATTCCCATCGCATACAAGCGGCTCTCGGAAGAAAGCAGGTCTGCTTCGCTGAGCGGCACGCCGACCTTCACGACAGAAGCACGGTCCACGATCTCCTGCTTTGTCTGCTGTTTTCCTACCGTAATGATCCGTGCCGTCGTGACCTTCGGACCCTCATGAATTTTGTAGGTCACGATCAAATGATGCGGATCGGACTTGCTCACCGGTACGGCTTTCGAAGTCACACCCGCCGTGAGATAGCCGTTCGTCAGGTAATGCGCGGCGATATTGTTGCGGTCCTGCTGCTCAAAGAGCGGCGAGTATGGACGGTTCACGCCAAGCTGTAGTCCCTTGGGGGAAAGCTGCTCCATCGGCACCGTATCGTTACCAACAATGTGCAGCTCGGCAACGTAATCCCGTGGTCCCTCTTCCACCACGTACGTCACCACGATGTTGCCGCGATCGCGCGTCACCCGTGGCGTGACCTTCGCCTTGCTGTAACCGGCGTTCAGATACACAGCGCGCAGGCTGGCGGAGGACTTCCGCACCAGATCCTCGCTGAATTTTCCATGGCTGTAGAAGTGCGCCTTCTCCACTTGGGAGTTGTTCAGCAGGTCTTTTGAGGAGATCGAATTGTTTCCCTCAACATCGAGGCGTTCCACTTTATGCTTTTCATTCTTGGTGATGGTGTAACTGATCGTCGTGAGTTCCGCGTTCTGCTTCACATCCGTTTTTACGACCGCGTCGTAAAAGCCCTTTGATTGGAAATACGAGTGCAGATTCCGTTCACCCTCTTCGATCAGGTCCTCATCAATAGAACCCTCAATATAGATCGGGATGAGCTTCTTCCTCGTCCACGGCCACAAATGCGCTCCGACAATGTCCACCTCAACTTTTGGCCCGACCTTCACGTGGAAGACGACATTCGCGACGTTGGTTGCCGGATCATATTCTGCCGTAACAAACTTCACATCCGCCCCAAGATGTTGTTGTTTCGCCAGCGCTCCTTGCAAATAGTTCGTTGCAAGCTGGATCTTTCGGCTTGAATACGGCTTGCCCGGTCTGATCTGTGCCCCGCGCGTGCGCGCCATGAATCCGCGAACTTTGCCTTGGAGAAAGGCAGTGTCTTGTAGCGTGGCTCCCTCGATTTTAACTTCTCCAAATTTGGCGTGACGTTTCAGCGTCGTAGTGAAATCAACGTTGACGATTCCATGCTCTTTATTCAAGCGGATTTCGGGCTGTACCGTGGCCTCAAAGAACCCAACCTGGTGGAAGAATTTCTCCAGCGATTTCTGCGCTGTCTCAATATCTAATTTTGAATACGGTTCCTGTGACTGGTAGTTCGCCACCTGGATAAGCCGGGAATAAGGAAAGTTCTTTAGCGCACCGGGGAAGTCATAGAGAGCGATGTAATACGCCGGCTGCGCAATGAACATCACGTGCACACCTGAGGTCTCCGGCCTCAGGTCGAGAATCACGTCCTTAAAGTCGCCGGTCTTTTTCAAAGCCTCGACTGTTGCAGCGACCTTTTCCATCGAGAACGGCTGTCCCTGATGCTGTTTCAGCACGGACTCATATTTGCTGGTATCAATGTCAGGCTGGCCTGCGATCTCTACCACGGAAACATTCTGGCCCTCATACGACTGCATGATCTGGGTGCCGGGGTCAGCCGATCCCTGTGCCCACATTCTCGTCGCACACAAGCAAGCAAGGAACAGCACTGCACCAGCGACACGTCCGCGCATCAATCCCCAGAGTCTTCTCCGCATACCCATCAACAATGTCGGCTTCCCAGGGAGCGCGTCGGCAGCCGCTCCGGATTCGTAAACTACTCACAAGTTGGATGAGCCCTGCCGCGTTACGTTGTATCCGCCGCAACCGGAGTTCCGGGATTCGGCTGCTCCGGTGTAAGCTCAATCCATGGGCCAAATCCTCCTGTTGAGTGTCTCCGGTCACGACCGACCGGGGCTGACGCAGTCGCTTACCTCGATCCTCGCCGCCCACGGTGCGCGCATTCTCGATATCGGCCAGGCCGTGGTGCACGACACGCTTGCGCTCGGCCTGCTCATCGACGCGCCGGACAAGTCGTTAGCACTCGAGGAAGACATCTTGCGCAAGGCTACCCAATTCGAGGTAGCTGCTCATTTCACCGACGTTACAGAACAGGAATGGCAGAGCTGGCTTGGCCGTGCCAGTAAGCAACGGTTTGTGGTCACCGTCATCGCGTCGGCTCTCACTGCGCAGCACCTGGCGGATGTTTCTGCCGCGATTGCAAATGGGGCGCTCAATATCGACCGCATAGAACGACTCTCGTCGCGTGAATCGCTCGCCGAAAGCGGCCGCGCCTGTGTGCAGTTCCACATCAGCGGACAGAAGTCCGAACCTGACAAGTTGCGAGCTAGTTTTCTGAAACTCGCTCAGGAAACCGGCGTGGACATCGCGATCCAACAGGAGTCGCAGTACGGACGCAGTCGTCGCCTCATCGCCTTCGACATGGACTCGACCTTGATCCAGGCCGAAATCATCGATGAGCTTGCGAAGATGCAGGGAGTCGGTGAGGAAGTCTCACGCGTGACCGAAGCCGCCATGCGCGGCGAACTCGACTTCAAGCAGAGCTTCACCCGCCGCGTCGGCCTGCTTAAAGGCCTCCCCGAATCCCGCGTCCTCGAACTCCTCGACCGCGTCGCCATCACCGACGGCGCCGAACGCCTCATCTCCACGCTGAAATCGCAGGGCTACAAGACAGCGATCCTCTCCGGCGGCTTTACCTTTTTCGGGCTCCATCTCCAGTCGAAGCTCGGCATGGATTACCTGCACGCCAATGAACTCGAAATCCGCCACGGGATCGTTACCGGCAACATCGTTCCGCCCATCATGGATGGCCAGCGCAAAGCGGAAAAGCTGCAGGAGATCGCAACCGAGATGGGCATCACTCTTGACCAGGCCATTGCCGTTGGCGACGGCGCCAACGATCTGCCAATGCTCAACCTCGCGGGCATGGGAATTGCTTTTCGCGCCAAGCCGGTAGTGCGCCAAAGTGCCCAGCATGCGATCTCCACCCTCGGCCTCGACGCCATCCTCTATCTGCTGGGCATGAGGGACCGGGCAATGCCCTAATTTTCCAGAGACTCCGAAACCGAATGCGGTGTATCCTTCTGCAACTTTGCGTAGTTCGCTCAACTGCATTCCTTGAGGAGATCAAACCATGTTGCGTGCGGGACGCGCATTTGCGCTTGCTGCTCTGTGCACCTCTCTGACCGCCGTCGGAATTGCTGCCGACACAACCACTTCTGCGGCACCCAATCCGAATCCCAACGTCACGCTCATTGTCGGCGCCGCGGCCAAGCACAACGCGCACGGCACCCTTTCCGCGAACGTCGACGGCATGAGCTTCGCCACCAAGACGAAGACCTACAAGGTCGCGAAGGCTTCGCTCCAGAAGGTCACGGTGGGCTCGGACACGAAGGAAACCGGCGGACTCCCGATGACCGCCGCCAAAGCTGCCGTCCCGTATGGAGGCGGCCGTGTCATTAGTCTCTTCGCCCACGAAAAGTTCGATACGCTCACCGTCGAGTACCGCGATGAAAACGGTGGCTACCGCGGAGTTGTGTTCGCGATGCCAAAAGGCCAGGCCGACGCCATGGCCGCGGCTGCCGGCGACGTCAGTACTTCTTCTCCCGCTCAGCCGATGGCCGCTGCCGATCGCGCCACCGATCCCGGTTGGGCAATCCAAGTTGAACCTCTGGATCCAGGTGATACAGCCGTCTCGCCAGCGTTTCTCGTCGCCACCTACGAGTTCCTGATTGAGAAGCTCCAGGATTCGCATAAGTTTGCGATGGTCCTGCGCAGCGGTGACGCCAATGCAACTAAGTACCCGAAGCTCCTCGTCCTCAAGACCAACGTGATTAGCTTCGTTCACGGGAACGAAGAACAACGCGCGGTCACCACGGTCAAAGGCTGGACGAAACTTCGCGTCAAAATGGATATCCAAACCTCCGACCGCCGCTCGGTGCTCCAGAAAGAAGTGGAGAGCAACGTTCGGTTCTATGGCGGAAACATGCGTGCCACCCAGACCCTCGCTTCCTCCATGGGAACTCTCGCGTCTAACGCGAAGGCCCCAGAGTAGGGAAGGGGAGTACCATTTCTGCGGGAGGCCGCATGCGTGCCCTCGTTTTCGTAGCTCTTGTCGCATCTATTGCGGCCGCACAATCCGACTCACCCAATGGGAGCGCCAACGCTCCCATTCGCGTTTGCATTGCGGCCCCTGTCAACCTCTCGCACCTCGTAATCAGTCCCGGGGCGGAGCGCGACCGTCTCGTTCATTTCATCAACACCAGCGCCCAGAAAAAGAACGCGAAAGTCCGCGTGGATGCCACTCCGGTAGACGGCAGCGACGTGCGTGATGCAAGCGCTAGCGCCGAAGATCAGCAGTGCCGCTTCCTCGTTCTTTCTGAGTTTGAATTGAACAAGAGCTACGTTGGCGGAACCAGCACGGGCGTCGGTCTCGATCCAATAATCAAAAACGGCACTGCCAATACGCAGCGTGCGTCATTGAGTTATCGCATTATCCGGGTCCGAGACCGTTCGGAACTCGACAAAGGCCTGATCGCTCTTCCCGCCGACAGCGATGAAGACTCCGCCGCCACGGATGGCATCCGTCAACTCTCGGTGCGTGTTGTAAGTGCCGTAACCAAACAACGGCCTCCCTCGGTGGACTAGCTATGAAATCGCTAATCGCATTTGCCTGCTTCATTGCCGCCGCTGCGGCACAGACAGCCGCTCCCGTGAAGGTCTGCATTCAGACCCCGAGCAACGTCTCACACCTCGCCGTCGCGCCGGAGGCCCTACGCTCCCGCTTGATCGACGAAATTGTGCATGACAAGAAGGCCAAAGGAACTTTGGACGTCGTGCCCATCCCAGGCGGGGATCCCGCAGATACAGCCCACGACGAGAACTGCCGCTTAATCGTGACCACGCGTTTCGAGCAAAGTTTCGGCTATGTCGCGCACAACGAAGATCCCGCCTCGCACACGCCCCCGATCACTGCAGGCGGAACACTTGCCACTCGTCGCGCCACCCTGGCCTACTCCATCGCTCGCGCCGACGGCACCGGACACGTGGATGAAGGCGGAATCCCGCTGCGCGCTGGCGGCGACGATTCCGGCGCTGCCGCTCGCGCCATTGACGATCTTGCACCCCGAGTTGTCCATACGGCAGTAAAGAGCAAACCGTAAGTTTTTTCCTGCCACTCACAGGTTTTGTGCAGTGGCCCACGCAGTTTGCTAGAATTCTCTTTCAACCGCTGACTGAGAATTCCCTGGAGAGAACCACCGTTATGGCATACGTAATCGCGGAACCTTGCATAGGAACGAAGGACACGGCATGCGTGGATGCCTGCCCAGTCGATTGCATCCATCCCAAGAAGGATGCGGAGGCCCACGCTAACGAGCCGATGCTCTACATCGACCCCGTCGAATGCATTGACTGCGGCGCCTGCGTCCCCGTCTGCCCCGTCTCCGCCATCTTCGCCCTCGATGACCTGCCGGAAAAGTGGAAGGAATACGCCGAAAAGAACGCCAAGTACTTCGGCCGCTAATTTCTCTGCGCAAGCTCAAACAAAAAGCACGCCCAAGTGGCGTGCTTTGTCATTTTTGAGATATGTCATCCTGAGCGGAGTCGCGAAGCGACGGAGTCGAAGGACCCCTATCACCACCCAAACGCCTCAGATCTGCGCCGTCACCGCATCCCGCTGCGGATGCTTCCGTATCACTCCCAGCACCCGCAACACCGCAGCCCTCTCCGTACTCCACCATCTCTGCGCAAACGCGCTGGCGAAGAGCAGGGCTGCAGTAAACGCATATCCCACGAAATGCCGCTGCCCCGTCACGCCCGTGAAGTCCATGTTTGGCGCGTTGTTCATCGCGAGATACCACCATCCACAATAGAGCCCTTGGAACAGCCGCGTGCCCCGCGACCAGGTGCCACAGGCCAGCGCCAGCGAAGCGATGAATGCCGCACCGGCCAGCCACGTCGCCAGGTGTTGCCAGTCGCGAGCAATCAAGTCCCGCACCGCCACGCCAAACGAAATCCCAAGTGCGATCACGAAGCCCGCCACCCACTCCACCGGCAACTGCCGCAAGCACGAGTGCGGCGCGCTGAAGATTAACGGCCGTGCATGCGGCGCCTGCTCCCGCGCTCCCATGTTCGACCACACAATCACCGGCACGATCCACAGGAACGCCAACACCCCAGGCCCGGTCGGCCCGTCTTTCTCGTGTGGCATCAGTGCCAGGAAGTTGGCAAAGCCCAAGAGGAAGTACACGAACTTCGGAATGCTTTTCAGCAGCAGCTTCAGTTCCGCTCGAACAATTCCGAAGAACCGCCCTTTGCCTACCATCCCGCCAATCGCGGACAGCCGCGCAATTTCCGTCTCCCACTTGCCGGAAGTCTCTTCCTTCTTCTTACGCTTCAGGAACGCCGGAACCGGGAAGCGCAACGCTGCTTTCGCATCCGGATTAAAGCGCTTGAAGAAGTAAGTTGCCGCGAACACCAGCACCGCTGCGACAGCAAACCACTCCAAGCGCAGTAGCACCTGCTGCCCCGTGAATTGGAAGCCGTGCCACGTGAAGATATTCCAGTGATCGTATTGAGCGTGACCGATGTTCAGCCCACGCTCTTTGAGAACGATTCCCTGCGCCAGGGCCGCGGCGCGCCCGCTCTCCATGAAACCGTAGAAACCGACGGCATCCGTCCACGCGCGACCGTATTCGGCCGATTCCCGGAGGCTTTCGACCCACAAGAAGATGTAGATCACATTGCCAATGCCTCTTTTCAGCCACGGATGACACTCGAAAAACACCGCTACCGCCGCCACCAACGCTGCTGACGGCACCGTCATGTACAGGAACGGATTGATGAACTCCCACGGGTTGAACGGATATCCCTCATGATGGACCCATTGCAGCACCGGCGCGGCCAGCAGGAATATTGAACCGATGGACAGCACGACTGCGAAATTGCTCAGCGCCTTTCCGAGCAGGTAGGCATAGTTCGACAGCGGAGAAGCTGCGACCAATCTTCCCGCGCCCGTTTCTTCATCGCGCTGGATCGCGCTTCGCACCACGAAGAAGCACACCAGCGTGAGGTAGTTCGCCGCCAGTGTTGCCATCGTTCCCGCGGACCACGCGCTGTTCCATACGCCGCGCGCGAACGGCAGCGTCACGGTCGCTTTGCCTGTAACTGCGAGATAGCAGAGAAAGCCGCCGACGATCATCGCCATCCACGCCGGCGCGCGCCGCATGCGCTCCTTAAAGTCGGCTTTCGCGACTGCCCAAACCTTGTGCGCCATCATGCCGCGACCTCGACAGGTGCGTTTACCCAATGCAGATACGCATCCTCCAGTACCGCCGGCTCCGACTCTGCGTTGTGCCACGGCTTCTCATCGCTCACAACGCGCACATGCACGCCGTCCTGACGCCGCACCATTCCACTGCACGCGTGGTGCGACTTGAATTGAGCCAACATATCCGGCGGTACCACGCACTCCCACACCCGTCCATCAAGCGAGTTCAGAAGTTGGTCCGGCGACTGGCAGGTGATCAGTTGGCCCGCGGCAACGAGCGCAATGCGGTCCGCCGTTAACTCCACGTCCGAAACAATGTGCGTCGAAAGGATCACGATGCGATCGTGAGACAGCTCCGATAACAAATTTCGGAACCGCACGCGCTCTTCAGGATCAAGACCCGCCGTGGGCTCATCCACGATCAACAATTTCGGATCGTTTAACAGAGCCTGCGCAATTCCCACCCTCTGCCGCATACCGCCAGAATATCCGCCCAGCTTGCGGGTCTTCGCCGACTGCAGATTCACCAGCGTCAGCAGTTCTTCAATCCGCGACTTCGCCGTCTTGCCATCGATCCCTTTGATCGCCGCGAGGTATTCGAGATACTCCAGCGCGCTCAGGTTCGGATACACGCCAAAATCCTGGGGCAAAAATCCCAGTACGTTGCGCAGCACATTCGGATGCGCCGCAGTATCGACACTGGTTTTGCCGTCGTCCCACAGCACGCGACCAGCGCTAGGAAGCGTGATCGTGGCAAGGATGCTCATCAGCGTGCTTTTGCCGGCGCCGTTCGGCCCGAGCAGCCCCAGTACGCCCGGTCCTAATTCCAGCGAAAAATCCCGCAGCGCCTGCACGCCATTGCCATATCGCTTGCTTACATTCTCAACCGTCAATTTCACGAATCACGCTCCCAAGCTGATGCAGAAGGTACGAATTCACCATGTGTTTAGTTCAACGATGAGCTTCGTCCGGTCTTCCTGAGCGGAGTTTCGCGAAGCCGGGCCCCCCGGCGAGTTCCGTAGTTGAGCTTGCTGGGGTGGGAAGCGAAACGAAGTCGAAGGACCCCTGTCGACGCAATACTGCCGAGGGAAATCCCAACACTTCGGTTGCCTAACCAACCTCACGTGACCCCCATCACAGACTCTCGCTTGTCCCGGAGTCACCATGTTCTAGCCCGTATTGCGGGCAAAGGACCGGTATGCCTCCTATCAAACGGAACCCGAAGGCCCCTCGCCAAATACCTCCCGAAGTCGCTCCGAACGTTCGCGTTCAGGGCGGCGCGGTCGAAGTTGCGGGTGGCTTTACGACCGAACAAGCTCAGGTGGAATCGTTACGCTGTCTCAATTGCAAAGACGCCAAATGCGTTGAGGCCTGTCCGCTTCATATCGACATCAAATCTTTCATCCAGCACATAGTTCTGGGCGACGTCGCCAGTGCGTTCGACAAGATCAGCGAACGCAGCCCCTTCCCAGGTATCTGCGGACGCGTCTGCCAGCACGAGCTTTTCTGCGAGAGCGCCTGCCTCCTCGGAAAGAAGCTCGATCCCGTCGCGATCGGCTCGCTCGAGCGCTTCTGTTCGGACCACCACCGGCAGTTCAACGGCAAAGCTCCGGTGGTGAAAGCAAATCCCACGGGACCTAAAATCGCCATGGTCGGCAGTGGCCCCGCTTCGCTGATGGCTTCCTTCGTCCTCGCACAGCGCGGCTACCGCGTCACCGTCTTCGAGGCATTGCATCGCCTGGGCGGTGTCCTTATATATGGTGTTCCGCCCTTCCGCCTTCCGCGCGAGATTCTCGACAGCGAAATTGCCCGCCTCGAAGCCATGGGCGTGAAGTTCGAAACCGACGTCATCGTCGGCAATAGCGTGACCCTGGAAGAGCTCTTCCACGAAGAAGGTTTCGAAGCGGTCTTCCTCGGAACCGGCGCGGGTCTGCCGTTCATGCTCAACATCCCCGGCGAGAATCTCATCGGCGTCTACACCGCGAATGAGTTCCTTACCCGCATCAACCTGATGAACGCCAACGAAACCGGTGCCGACACCCCGGTCAACATTGGCAAGCACACAGTCGTCATCGGCGGCGGCAACTCCGCCATGGATGCTGCCCGCTGGTCGAAGCGTCTTGGCGCCGACACCACCATCCTCTTCCGCCGTGGCCGCGCCGAACTCCGCGCCCGCGCCGAAGAGATCGAGCACGCCGAGCAGGAAGGCATCAAGTTCGAATTTCTTGGCGCGCCCGTCGCGCTCTTTGGCGATGAAAACGGCTGGCTCAACGAAATGGAATGTATCCGCATGAAGCTCGGTGAGCCCGACTCCAGCGGACGCCCCTCGCCCGTGCCCATCGAGGGCTCGAACTACCGCATCCCAGTCGACACCGTCATTGCCGCCGTCGGCCAGGCTCCCAACCCCACGCTCCAGCGCACCACACCGCAGCTCATCACTAATCGCGGCAAGATCGTGGTCGACGTCAATCGCCAGACCAACATGGACAAGGTCTTCGCTGGTGGCGACGTCGTACGCGGAGGTTCCACCGTCATCCTTGCCATGAGCGATGGCCTTGCCGCCGCTGATGCCATCGACAAGGCGCTCAAGCTGCAACAGAAAGAAGTGGAGATCGTAGGAGCGGAAGCATGAACAAGATCATTCGCAAACAACAGCTAACGCCCGAGACTGCCCTCTTCGAAGTTGAAGCCCCGCGCATCGCCAAACGCTGGAAGCCCGGTCAGTTCATCATCGTCCGCCCCAACGCCGGCAGCGAACGCATTCCCCTCACGCTCGTTGACGGAAACAAAGAGCGCGGCACCATCACCATCGTTGTGCAGCGCATTGGCAAAACCTCGGCTGTGACAGTCGCCACCCCCGCCGACGGTGCCTTCCACGATGTTGTCGGACCCCTCGGTGAACCTGCCCATATCACCAGTGTTGGCAAGGTCACGCTGCTCGCCGGAGGCGTCGGCGTCGCCGAAGTCCTTCCCGTCGCCAAGGCCTTCAAGGAAGCAGGGAATTACACCGTCGTCCTCGCCGGCGCGCGCACCGACAGTCTTCGCATCCTCCGCGAAGAACTCCTCGCCGTAGCGGACGAAGTTATCTGGGCCACCGACGACGGCAGCTTCGGCTTCGCCGGCAACGTGGTTCAGCTTCTCCAGGACGTCGTGAAAGCCAGCGGCGAGAAGCCCGACCTTTCGCACGTTATCGGCCCCATTCCCATGATGCGTGCCGCCGCCAAAGCCACCAAGGACCTCGGCATCAAAACCTACGCCAGCGTGAACCCGGTCATGATCGACGGCACCGGCATGTGTGGCGGATGCCGCGTCACCGTCCGCGGCAAAGTCCGCTTTGCCTGCGTCGAAGGCCCCGAGTTCGACGCCCACGAAGTTGACTTCGAAGAACTAACGCGCCGCACCAAGGCTTACAAGAAGCAGGAAGTCCAGGCCTACGAAGCCCACAAGTGCGCGTTGGGTCTGCAAGCGCATTAGAGTTTCTTTCGAATGATGTGATTTCGGCGGAGCAGAAATGCTCCGCCTTTTTTTTGTCGCTGACGCTGTGACCGGAGAACGCGCACACCGATGCGCGTCAGGAGGGGAGCAACCTTGTGTTCAAAAGCTATGCACCTCCAAAACCGAGGCGTTATCTTTTAATCATGAAAAAGCATTCGCGCATCTTGAAAAAACACACGCGCCCACCCGCCGAACGTGACCATGCGTATTGGATAAACTATTACTGTGGAATCCTGGCCGGCCCCGGCGTTCCCACCGACTTCGAACGCGAACCTGACCGCGAAATCGATCCTGATCCGCGCGCCCGCAAAACGTCTCCGAAGAAACGCCGCTTTAAACGTTCGCTCTGACACCTTCGAGGCGTCTGCAAGCCTCCTCCAACTCCTCCATCCTCTTGGCAAAACAAAACCGCAGCAGCGTCTCCCCACCCGATTTCATAAACGACTCGCCCGGCACGGTCGCCACTCCCGCCGTATGCAACAAATGCATCGCCCGTTCTTTGCTGTCCTTACCGGGAAGGGAACTCGCATCCGCCAGCACGTAATACGAACCCTGTGGCTCAAACGGCGTCAACCCAACTTCATGAAGCGTGTCGCAAAGCAACCGGCGCTTCTGCGCATACTCCGCATTCAACTCGTCGTAAAACTCATCGCCGAGTTCATCGATTCCCATCATCACGCCCCACTGCAGTGGCGACGGCCCGCAGATATACGCGAGATCGCTGAAATACTTAATCGCGTTCGTCCACTTTGCGTCTGCCACCACGTACCCCAGCCGCCATCCTGTCACACTAAACGTCTTCGAGAATCCCGAGATCGTAACCGTCCGCTCGCGCAGTCTATCGACCGTCGCCGGGCTGATATGCTCCCGCCCGTCATACCGGAAGTACTCGTAAATCTCATCCGTGATCACAAACAGATCGTGTTGAGAAGCGATCTCGGCAATCCATCCCAGTTCTTCGCGCGTGAACATCTTGCCGCTCGGGTTCCCCGGAGTATTCACCACGATCGCCTTCGTCCGCGCTGAGATCGCCCGCTCTAACTCTTCTTTCTTGAACTCCCACGACGGCGGCTGCAGATTCACAAATCGCGGCGTTACACCCAACGTCTCCAGCGTATGCACGTGGTATCCGTAATAAGGCTGAAAGAGAATCACCTCATCGCCAGCCTCCAGCAGCGCCAGGCACGTCGACAGATAGCCTCCCGTCGATCCCCCCGTGACCACCACTTCCGTCTCCGGATCACGCTCAATCCGGTTGTACCGCTTCATCTTCTTCGCGATCGCCTGACGCAGCCCCGCGATGCCATCCATTCGCGTGTACTGGTTGTTGCCGTTCTCAATCGCCTCGTGCGCGCCCTGACGCACCGGTGGCGGAACCTCCGTATCGCAAATGCCCTGCGCCAGGTTGATCCCCTTCACCCGCTCGCACTCCACGCTCATCACGCGGATCTCCGACTGCTTGATCCCCAACGCTCGTTCACTCAATTTCGGCACAGTGGCCCCCACAATTTCTGCAACATTGTCGCATTTGTGAATATCGATGTCCCTGTCACAACCCCCAGTAACACGGATCACTGAAAACGATTTAATATGTCATAAAGGAAAAATAGAAGGAATCGCTTCGGATGAATCCTGTTAATCTAGACACAATCGACATTAATTCCCTGGAAGTCTTAGAGAACCGTGAATGGCTTGAGTCGCTCGAATACGTCCTCCAAACCGGAGGCCCCGAGCGCGTAGGACGCCTGATTCAGCAGCTCCAGTTGCAATGCGAGCGCGCCGGCGTAAAACTCCCATTCACTGCCACCACTCCCTACGAAAACACCATCCCCGCCGACCGCCAGCCCCCGTTTCCCGGCAGCCAGGAAATGGAACGTCGCATTAAGAGCCTTATTCGCTGGAACGCTCTGGCCATGGTCATGCGCGCCAACAAGGTCGAAGAGGGAATCGGCGGCCACATCTCCACCTTCGCCTCCGCGGCCACGCTCTACGAAGTCGGCTTCAACCACTTCTTTCGCGCCGCTACTGAAGATGGCGATCGTGACATCGTCTATTTCCAGGGACACAGCGCCCCCGGCATCTACTCCCGCGCGTTCCTCGAAGGTCGTCTCCCGATCGAGAAGCTGGAGAACTTCCGCCGCGAACTTCATCCCGGCGGCGGCCTCTCGTCCTATCCGCACCCGTGGCTCATGCCCGACTTCTGGGAATTCCCCACGGTCTCCATGGGACTCGGTCCGATCACCGCGATCTACCAGGCTCGCTTCAACAAGTACCTCGAAAACCGCGGCCTCAAGACTGCGACCAGCGGCAAGATCTGGGCCTTCCTCGGTGACGGCGAAACCGATGAGCCCGAGTCGCTCGGTGCAATTTCTCTCGCTTCGCGGGAACGCCTCGACAACCTCATCTTCGTTATCAACTGCAACCTCCAGCGCCTCGACGGCCCCGTCCGCGGCAATTTCAAAATCATCCAGGAACTTGAAGCCAACTTCCGCGGCGCCGGATGGAACGTAATCAAAGTTATCTGGGGCAGCGATTGGGACAGCCTCATTGAGAAGGACACCGACGGTCTGCTCGTAAAGCGCATGGGCGAAATCACCGACGGCCAGTTCCAGAAGTACGCCGTCGAAACCGGACGCTACTTCCGCCAGAACTTCTTCGGCACCGACCCGCGCCTGCTCAAGATGGTCGAGCACCTCAGCGACGAGCAGCTCGAACACCTGCGCCTCGGCGGACACGACCCGATCAAAGTTCACGCCGCCTACAAAGAGGCCGTCGATCACAAGGGCTCGCCCACGGTCATTCTCGCCAAGACGATCAAGGGTTACGGCCTCGGCGAAAGTGGCGAGGGCAAGAACATCACCCACCAGCAGAAGAAGCTCAACGAAGAAGAGCTCAAAATCTTCCGCTCGCGCTTCGGCATCCCTGTCGCCGATGAAGATCTCGCGAAAGCCCCGTTCTATCGCCCCAGCGACGACTCGGCCGAAATCAAATACCTGCAGGAACGCCGCAAGCAACTCGGCGGATACATGCCGGCCCGCAAGGTCCGCGCCGCCGCGCTGCCCATCCCGAAGGAAGAGCTCTTTGAAGAGTTCTACAAGGGCACTGAAGGCCGCAAGGCATCGAGCACCATGGTCTTCGTTCGCATGCTCGGCAAACTGCTGCGCGATCCCGAATTCGGCAAGTACGTCGTGCCCATCGTTCCCGACGAAGCTCGAACCTTCGGTATGGAAGCGCTCTTCCGCCAGGTGGGTATCTACTCCAGCGTAGGCCAGCTCTACGAGCCTGTCGATATGGACACGCTCCTCTATTACAAGGAGTCTAAGGACGGCCAGATTCTCGAAGAGGGCATCACCGAGGCCGGTTCGATGTCTTCGTTCATCGCTGCGGGCAGTGCATATTCCACGCACGGCATCCCGACGATTCCGTTCTTCATTTACTACTCGATGTTCGGATTCCAGCGCATTGGCGATCTCGTATGGGCCGCCGCTGACACCCGCTGCCGCGGCTTCATGCTCGGCGGCACCGCCGGACGCACCACCCTTGCCGGCGAAGGTCTCCAGCACCAGGACGGCCACAGCCACCTGCTCGCTTACCCGGTTCCTACCTGCATGGCCTACGATCCCGCGTTCGCCTTTGAACTCGCGATCATCATTCAGGACGGCATCAAGCGCATGTATCACGACGGCGAAAGCATCTTCTACTACATCACCGTTATGAACGAGCCGGTCGAGAACCCCGCCATGCCCGAAGGTGTGCGCGAAGGTATTCTCCGCGGCATGTATCGCTTCAAGAAGTCGGAGCACAAGTCGAAGCTCAAGGCGAACCTCTTCGGCTCCGGCACCATCATGCAGGAAGTGATCAAGGCCGCCGAAATCCTCGAGTCCAAGTACGACATCGCGAGCGATATCTGGAGCATCACCAGCTACAAGGAACTCTACAAAGACGGCAATGACGTGGACCGCTGGAACATGCTGCACCCGGCGGAGAAGCCGCGCCAGACCTTCATCGGCGAGCAGTTGAAAGACGCCGAAGGCGTCTTTGTCGCTGCTTCCGACTATGTGAAGGCAATGCCGGAATCCATTTCGCAGTGGTTCCCGCGTCCGCTCCTCGCGCTCGGTACCGACGGCTTCGGCCGCAGCGAAGGCCGCGCATCGTTGCGCGACTTCTTCGAGGTCGATGCCAAGCACATCGTCGTCGGTACGCTCACCGCGCTCATGCGCGACGGCAAAGTGAAACCCGACGCGGTCAGCCGCGCTATCAAGGATCTCGGCGTCGATCCCAACAAGCCGAATCCGTTCACCGTTTAGAAAGGATCCTTCGTGGCACAGGAATTTAAACTCCCCGAACTGGGTGAGAATATTGCCAGCGGCGACCTGGTTCGTGTGATGGTGAAGCCCGGCGACACCGTCAAGGAAGGCCAGCCTGTGATCGAACTCGAGACGGACAAGGCCGTCATCGAAGTTCCTTCCACCGTCAGCGGCAAGGTACAGGAAGTCAAAGTCCAAAAAGGCCAGAAGCTGAAAGTCGGCGCCATCATCTTCACCTATGGCGACGGCGCGGCCGCCGCCCCGGTGCAGCCCGCGGCTCCTGCAAAGACCGAAGACAAACCCAAGGCCGAGCCTAAGGCTGAAGCACCCAAGCAAGCTGCGCCTTCTGCTGCAAAACCTGCCGCGAGCACCGGCACAAAACAAACGATCGAGTTCAAGCTTCCGGAACTAGGCGAGAACATAAAGCAAGGCCAGCTCGTCCGCATCATCGCTAAGCAAGGTGCGAGTGTCAGCGACGGCCAACCGATCCTCGAACTTGAAACCGACAAAGCTGTCATCGAAGTTCCCGCCACATTGACCGGCACCATCAAAGAAGTGCATGTGAAGGAAGGCGACAAGATCGGCGTTGGCCAAACGATCTTCACCGTCGAAACCACCGAGGGTAACACCCAGCCGCCACATCCACACACCAACACCGAGGGCAACACGCAACCGCCCACCGGCGGCGGCGCTTCCTCGAACACGGAAGGCAATACTCAGCCCCCGCATCCGCACTCCAACACCGAAGGCAATCCACAGCCGCCCACTGGCGGCGGTGGATCTTCTTCCGCGACCGCTGCTCGCGACTTCGAACTCAGCGGACAGCAACTTGCTCGCCTTCAGTTCGAACTCGCTCTGCGCAGCGAAGGCAAAACCGAACGCGAGGCGCATCCGCCCGACGTTCGTGATCTTGGCGTGCGGGTCTCTCTCACGCCACTGACGCCGGGCCGTCCCACTGTCGCCGCGTCGCCCACGGTACGCCGTCTCGCTCGCGAAATCGGCGTCGACATCGTGCAGGTGAAGGGAACCGGTCCCGGCGGACGCATCAGCGAAGGGGATGTAAAGCTCTTCGCAAAGCAACTGATCGTGCGCCTCCAGCACGAAGCCGCTACCGCGAAGGCCGCTCCCAAGGTCGTGCTCCCCGACTTCAGCAAGTGGGGCTCGATCGAGAAAGAGCAGATGCGCAGCATTCGGCGCAAAACTGCTGAGCGTCTCACGCAGGCCTGGACCACCATCCCGCACGTTACTCAGCACGACCGCGCTGATATCACCGAGCTCGAAAAGCTGCGCGAGAAGTTCGCGAAGCAAGCCGAAGCCGCGGGTGGCAAGCTCACAGTCACGGCCATCGCGCTCAAAGTCATTGCTGCCGCGATGAAGAAGTTCCCCAAGTTCAACGCGTCCATCGATATCGATCGCGAAGAAATTATCTATAAGAAGTACGTGCACATCGGCGTCGCCGTTGACACTGAAGCCGGACTCCTCGTTCCCGTACTTCGCAACGTGGACCAGAAAAACGTCTATCAGATCGCGGCCGAGATGAACGAACTCTCGAAGCGCGCGCGCGAACGCAAGCTCAAGCCGGAAGAGATGGAAGGTGGCACCTTCACCATCACCAACCTCGGTGGCATTGGCGGCACATCATTCACGCCGATCGTGAACCTCCCCGAGGTTGCCATCCTGGGCCTCTCGCGCGGACGCACTGAGCCCGTGTGGGTCAACGATCACTTCGAGCCCCGGACGATGCTCCCGCTCTCGCTCAGCTACGACCACCGCATCATTGATGGTGCCGACGCCGCCCGCTACCTTCGCTGGGTCGCTGACGCGCTCGAACAACCGGTGCTGCTGCTCCTGCAAGGTTGAGGAACCAGATCGAAATGGCCGACCAGAAAACTCCCAACATCGCTGTCATCGGTGGCGGCCCCGGCGGTTATGCCGCTGCGTTCCTCGCCGCCGACCTCGGCATGACCGTCACCCTCATCGACATGGAACTCAACCCCGGCGGCGTCTGCCTCTACCGCGGCTGCATCCCGTCGAAGGCGCTCCTCCATGTCGCCAAGTTGATCGAAGAAGCCAAGCACTCCACGAACTGGGGCGTCACCTACGACGCGCCGAAGATCGACCTCGAGCGCCTGCGCACCTTCAAGGAAGGCGTGGTCAAGAAGCTCACTGGCGGACTCGGCCAGCTCTCGAAGCAACGCAAGGTCACCTACATCCAGGGCAAAGCCACGCTCGTCGACTCCTGCACCGTCAAGGTCGAGAAGACCGCAGGCGGTGAAGAGACGCTGCACTTCGATAAGCTCATTCTCGCCACCGGCTCCCGCCCCGCGGTCATACCGGCGTTCAACATCGGCTCACCGCGCGTGATGGATTCCACTGGCGCGCTCAACCTCGAAGACATTCCCAAGCGCCTGCTGGTAGTCGGCGGCGGCTACATCGGGCTCGAACTCGGCTCCGTCTATGCGGCCATCGGCAGCAAGGTCAGCGTCGTGGAAATGACGGCTGGATTGCTTCCCGGTGCGGATCGCGATCTCGTTGCCCCGCTGCACAAGCGCCTCACTGGCATCTTCGAAGCCATCATGCTCAACACCACCGTCATCAGCATTGCCGACACTGGCAGTGCCGTGAAGGTGAAATTCAAAACGCAGGACGGCAAAGAAGAAGAGCAGACCTACGATCGCGTCCTCGTCTCCGTCGGGCGCAAGCCGAACTCGCAGATCCCCGGCCTCGACAAGACGCGCGTCAAGGTGAACCAGAAGGGCTTCCTCCAGGTGAACCCGTCGCTCATGACCGACGATCCATTCATCTACGCCATCGGCGACGTCGTCGGCGAACCGATGCTCGCGCACAAGGCCTCACACGAAGGTCTCGTCGCCGTCGAATCCATCGCCGGCCATAAAGTCGCCTTCGAACCGCAAGCCATTCCGGCTGTCGTTTTCACCGACCCAGAAATTGCGTGGGCCGGCCTCACCGAAACTCAGGCTCAAAACGAAGGCCGCGAAGTCACGGTCACGAAATTCCCCTGGGCTGCCAGCGGTCGAGCCGTCACCATCGACCGCACCGAGGGCCTCACCAAGCTCATCATCGACCCGCAAACTGAGCGCGTGTTAGGTGTCGGCATCTGTGGCCCGGGCGCTGGTGAAATGATCGCCGAAGGCGTGGTCGCCATCGAGATGGGTGCCCTAGCAGGCGACATCAAGCTCAGCATCCATCCGCATCCGACCTTGTCGGAGACGATCATGGAAGCGGCGGAAGTCTTCTACGGACAATCCACCCACATCTACCGTCCGAAGCGGAAATAGGTTTTAGGGAGGGGGTACCCCCTCCCCCCTATATTTTGTTTTCAGCAACTTAGGCTGTGGAAATCTCGTAAATATTACTTTCTAAAGGTACTTAGAGGTAAATATTTGAGCGCGTGAGAGTTAGCGCGCATTTCGGCGCTGCCTGCGGACAGGAGATTGCCACGTCGGGCTTCCGCGCTCCTCGCAATGACGAGGAAGCACTGACGGAAGTGCCAGCGGTGTCGCGGGCTGGCCGCGGAAGATTGTCAAAGACCAGAGCTATTTACCGGAAATACTCCACACTTGCAAAATATCTGGGTCGTGTCACGAAGTAAGTGATCTGCAACACAGCTCCGTGTGAAGTTCGTCACACGACAAAAACATCCGCTGCGGTGCGGAAAGTGTTGGCGTGGGCGGTGACGGTATGCTCGATGGGGAGCGAGTAGCCGCCGCCGAGCGTGATGACCAGCGGCACGCCGAAGCTGCGCGCGAAGGTGCACACGCGGCGGTCGCGCTCTTTTAAACCTGCGTGGGTCAATGCCAATCTCCCCAGCGAATCCGTCGCCAACCCATCCACGCCTGATTGATAGAACAAAATCTCGGGTTTGAAATCCGCCACCCGCGGCAACAACCCATCAACAACGTTCAAATACTCGTCATCGTGCGTTGCGTCTTCCAACTCGATGTCGATCTTGCTCACCTGCTTGCGAAACGGAAAATTCGCTCGGCTATGGACTGAGATCGTCAGTACCAACGCATCGTTCTGAAATATCTGCGCTGTGCCATCGCCCTGGTGCACGTCGAGATCGATCACGGCAGCGCGCTGAGCGAGGCCTTTGCTTCGCAGGTAGAGAATGGCGATGGCGATATCGTTGAAGACGCAATAGCCAGAGCCTTCGCTACGGAAGGCGTGATGCGTCCCACCTGCCAGCGTCCCACCGAATCCTGAGCTCAACGCATCCATCCCCGCACTCAACGTTCCGCCCACCGATCCGAGTGTCCGCTTCACCAACTCCGGCGACCACGGAAACCCAATCCTCCGCATCGCCTGCGCACTCAACTCCCCCTGAACAAATTGTTCAACGTAGGCAGCGTCATGCACGAGTGCAATCACCTCCGGCTTAGCCAGCGGTGCCGGGACAAACTCAAAGAGCGAATCGCGCTCCAACATCTCGCGCAGCAATTTGTATTTTGAAATCGGAAACCGGTGTCCCTCAGGCAAGGGAAGGGTGTAATGGTCGGTATAAAACAATCGGCGGGACACTGTTCTATTGGACGTCCTGACCGCCTGGAAAATCGAGGTAGTGCTTCCAGTCCGGATCATCTTCCACTTCGAGTTGGACGCCGTACTCCGCGAATCGGTCCATTAGGTTCGATGCGCATTGCTGGATCGATTTTGGATCGCTCACATAGAACATATAGTCGCGCACTCCCGTCTTGGTGGCTACGGCAACTAAAGTGAAGCTGTGTCCTTCCCCATTGATGATCTCTTCCTCCAGGTCCGAAAACATTTCCATCTCAGCGGCGGTCGGCAGCTTCTTCGGTCCAGAGATCCGGTAGTGGAACGTAATATACGCTACACGGCGGAATTCCTGGTCTGCAGGCGAAAATCGCGGACGAAGGTTCTTCCGGAAGAGCCAGACCTCTTCGGAGTGATCCGGTACGTACTGCAACAAAGTCCAATGATCCCTTGCGATATGTAACCCTCTGCTCGTTGAACTATTTGCCCTTCAAATTCTTCTCTAAAAACGCCGTCGTCCGTTTCCAAGCATCCTCGGCATCGGCCGCTCGATACCCATCCTTGTTATTCGGATTCTCAAACGCATGTCCCGCGTCGTCGTAAATCTTGATCTCCACGGTCTTCCCCTGCTTCTTCAACTCGTCGCCGAACGCCTTTACGCTGTCCACCGGAATCCCGCGGTCCTGCGCGCCGAAAAGTCCCAGCACCGCAGCGTTGATCTTCGCCAGATTGCTAGGTTCCACCATCAGATGCCCGTAATTAATCACCGAGGCCTTCAGCTTCGCGTCCGAGAGCGCGAGGTCGAGCGCATATCCGCCGCCCATACACCACCCAATGTCTCCTACGCGCGACGCATCCACATTCGGTTGCGACCGCAAAAACTCCGCCGCCGCCGTCAAATCTCGCGACGCCCGATCATTCGGTACGCCCCGCATCAACTCATGAGCTTCGTCGGAAGTCTTCGCCACGCCGCCGCGATACAGATCGATCGCCAGAGTCACATATCCCTGGTCCGCCAGCTTCGATGCCTGTTCCTTCACCCAATCATTCAACCCCCACCACTCATGAATGACGACAAGCGCGGGCAGCTTGCCCTTCGCGCCATCGGGCGCATACAGGATGGCTTTGACCGTGTCGTTGCCGCTCTTATAGGTAACTTCTTTGGGGGTCGCTGCAAAGGTTGCGCAACTCAGCAACAGCGCCGCAATCATGACCACGAGAGTCTTTTCAAGTACCACTTTCATCGATATCTCCAGGGCAACTTCTATCGTGTCCGATAGCTTACCCCTCCGCATAGAATAGTGACAAACCTGCGGATTCAAGTTCAGAAGGAGTTGACATGGCCGACAAGGTCAACAAGACATCCGAACAGTGGCGCGAACAGCTCACACCCGAGCAGTACCACGTCGCCCGCGAACGCGGCACCGAGCGCGCCTTCACCGGTAAATATTGGAACACTCACACCGACGGCACGTACAAGTGCATCTGCTGTGGCGAACCGCTGTTTTCTTCCGAAGCCAAATTTGATTCCGGCTGCGGATGGCCAAGCTTCTTCGTCCCGCTCGACCAGCAGAACGTCACCGAGCTCGAAGACCGCGGATTCGGCATGACACGCACCGAAGTCCGATGCTCTAAGTGCGACGCCCATCTCGGCCACGTCTTCGAAGACGGCCCCAAGCCTACGGGCCTGCGCTACTGCATCAACTCGGCTTCGATCGATCTCGACCCGAAAGAGAAGAAATAATGTCCTTGAACTCGGAGCGCACCACGGTGCGCCGCGAACCCCATCGTGGTGTGTACGACCGCGAGACCATCCACGCGATTCTCGACGCCGGCTTCGTCTGCCACATGGGCTTCGTTCACGACGGCCACCCCTTCGTTATCCCGACGAGCTACTGGCGTATTGATAACGATCTATATGTCCATGGCTCCTCCGCAAGCCGGATGCTGCGCAACCTAGCCGCCGGCCTCGAAGTCTGCGTGACGGTCACGCACATTGACGGTCTCGTGCTCGCGCGCTCCGCGTTCAATCACTCGGTCAACTATCGCTCTGTCGTCGTGCTGGGAAAGGGAACACCTCTCGAGACGGATGAAGAAAAGATCGCGGCGCTGCGCGCGTTTACGGAGCGTCTCGCCCCCGGTCGATGGAACGAGATCCGCTACCCGAATGCGCAGGAACTCAAAGCGACCAGCGTTCTCAAAGTCCCGCTCACCGAAGCCTCCGCGAAGGTTCGGCAAGGCCCACCCGAAGACGACGCCGATGATTACGCGCTGAGCTGCTGGGCGGGGGTGGTGCCATTCGAAACGGTGGTGGGGCCGGCGGAGCGGGATCCGAAGTTGCGGGAAGAGATCTCGGCGCCTCGTTATGTTGAGCAATACAGCGGGCCTCGACGTTGAGCGCGGGCAGGGGCTAAAGCCCAGTTCTTTTTTAGCCGTTTTCGGCACGACTGAAGTCGTGCCCTGATACAAGACCTGATACAAGTCCTGGTGCAAGTCCTGGTGCAAGGACACTGGTGCAGGACTTGTGCAAGGACTGGTGCAAGCCGGGATGCAAGACCCGATACAGAGCCAGCTCTCTGTAGCGTTGAAGAGTTGCCTGAAGCGAAAAGGCAAAAAAATTCCGGCGGACTTGGCAATCCGCCGGACAGGAGGTGCTATGCGTCCTCCGCTGTGCACGGAGCTTGTACAAAAACTCGTTACGAACTTACGCCGAGAAGCTCCGCCATCTCGTCGTACAAAAAACCATGTCCCGGACGATAAGGCTGTACCCACTTACCGTCGATGACGAACTGCGGGATCGCCCGCTTCCCAACATTGCGGATCAATTCCTCCGCCGCGCCAGGCGTCGTCTCTATGTTGACCTCCCGATAGGGGATCTTGTGTTTATCGAGAAACCGTTTGGCCACCCGGCAATCCGGGCACCACTGAGCTGAGTAGAGCGTCAAATTCATTCACTACGTTAGATGTGCTAAGAAGCATTTTGTCGCAGAAAAATCGATTTAACAAACGTAAAGTTCTTATGTACTTCATCAGCTTTTTTGTTGGAACATTTCACCATTTCGTAATGAATCGTCACGACTTAGGAGAACAGCGCGTCAAAGTCGCACAACCGTGTTACGAGTCCTGAGGCGTTTATGTCACCGTCGAACTCTCGAATTGCCTGGGTTCCCACGTCGCTGCTTTTTGGAAACTGCTGGCTCGTGATGGCCTCGCGCACCCTGGGCAAAAAGGCGAACTGCAGCCACTGCGCGTAGGTCATCGTGTCCATGGCAAACGCCTGCTGGAATCCGTACTGCTCCTCGCGAAGCGGCGCTTCCTGCCAATACCCGATGCGCTTCATCTCGGCTTCAATCTTGTCGACTGCTTCCGCGCATTCTTCTGCCAGCTTATGTTTGTTCATCTGTCATCCTTCTCGAAGATCTAAGCCCAAGAAGCTACCCCAATCCCTTTTTGAGCGCTATCCCAAAAGTGCCAAAAGCCTACACGACAAGAAAGGCGCATTCCCCAACGCGGTCGTCGAAGCTGACTACCACGTCGCCAACGCCAATCTCTGAGATGGGAAGGCCTCGATCGCACCTGTACAAAAGCTTCTTGCCGATAAGCAGTTCACCGAATTTGAATCGCGCCTCGAAGTACGCTTATCGGTCGCACGCTAGTGCTCTGCGGCTACTTCTTCTGGAATCCTCTTCAGTTTTCGCGCCAATGACGTTGGATGGATTCCCAGGATCCTCGCCGCGTGCGTCTTATTATTTCCCGTCGCGGTAAGCACCTCAAGAATGTACCGATCCTCCAACTCTTCGAGGGTGACAAACGGCGTGGTTAGCGATGAGATCTCCACCTCGCCGGACGATGTTTCCGGCGGGGCGTCGAACTCCCGAATCTCGTGCGGCAAGTCATCGAGCGAAATGTCACCGTGAGTCGCAAGGATCATCGTCCGTTCCATTACATTGCGCAATTCGCGGATGTTCCCGGGCCAGGTGTAGGCGCGCAGGCACTCGGCAGCCTCTGGCGTCATTCCAGTGAAGTTCTTTTTCAAGTCTTTGTTGAAGCGCTTCATCATGTCGAGCGCGATCGGCACAGTGTCTTCTTTGCGTTCGCGTAATGGCGGGATGAAGAGCGGCATTACGTTGAGACGGTAGAAGAGATCGTCGCGAAACTCTCCACGCGACACGGCATCCTTCAGAACTTTGTTTGTTGCCGCAATGATTCGCACATCGACCTGGATTGTCCGCGTTCCGCCCAGGCGCATGAAGTTGCCTTCCTCCAACACGCGCAGCAGCTTTGCCTGCACACTGAACGACATGTTCCCGATCTCATCCAGGAACAACGTTCCGGCGTGTGCTTTCTCCAGCAGGCCTTCTTTGCGCCGCCGCGCGTCGGTATACGCGCCAGGTTCGTAACCGAACAGCTCGCTCTCCAACAGCGTGTCCGGCAGCGCCGCGCAGTTCAGCGAGACCAGGGGTTGCTGCGCTCGTGGGCTGTAGTAATGGATTGTCTTCGCCATCACTTCTTTGCCCGTGCCGCTCTCGCCCTGAATCAGGATCGTAGTTTTGTCCGACTCCGCAGCTTTCTTGGCCTGCTCCAGCATCGCCGCCAGCGCGGCGTTTCGCGTCACCACTCTTCCGAAGTCGTAGCGCCCGCGCGCATCCTGAACGGAATCGCGCACCCGAACACGAAGCGCCAGAACCTCGCTTGCGCGCCCGATGGTGTTCACCATATCTGAGACGTGAAATGGCTTCGTCAGGTAGTCGTAGGCGCCGAGTTTCAGCGCTTCCACCGCGCGCTCCACGACGCGATAAGCGCTCATCATCACCACCACGATCGATGAATCCAGCCGCTTCAATTGGCGCAGCACTTCCACGCCGTCGATACCCGGCAGCACCACATCGAGCAGTGCGATGTCCGGATGCTCCCTCTGCGCGATCTCCACTGCCTGCTCGCCACTCTGGGCAAGGAAGATCTCGTAACCCTCAGCCTCCAGGGCGCGGCTGATCGTCTTCAGCGTCAGAGCTTCGTCGTCGCAGATGAGGATCGAGTAGGCCACTAGACTACGACCTCCTCGTCCTGCAACACTGGTCGTCCTTCCTGCCGGATTGGCAGCACGATACGAACAATCGTTCCACGATTCTGTTGGCTCTCCACGTGGATCGTCCCACTGTGGCTGCGCACGTAAGCCTGGCTGATGCTCAGCCCAAGTCCTGTCCCCTGGTTGCGCTTGGTGGTGAAGAATGGCTCGAAGACGTGCGGCAGAATGTCCGGAGGAATACCCGCGCCGGTGTCGCTCACTCGCAGCTCAATCAGTTCGTTGAACTTTACCTTCTCCGCCGATACCGTCACCGTCCCGCCGGGCGGCGTCGCCTGCGCCGCATTCAAAAGCAGGTTCATCAGCACCTGCGATATCTGGTTCGAATCTGCGGTAATTGGCGGCAGATCTGACGGCACACGGTTCTCGAGACGAATCGCACGAAACATCGGCTGGTGCGCAATAAACGCAACCGTCTCCGCCACCAGGCGATCGAGATGGATGCGGCCGAGCAATAGCGGTCCCGGCCGCGCGTAGTTCAACAGCCCGCGCACCGCCGACGAAATCCGCTTCGCGCCCTCAATGCATTGATCGATCTCTTCCTTTGTCGCCGCGTCTGCGGTTTTCTTCTCCCACTCGAGGTGCGACAGAATGCCGAGCAAGGGATTGTTGATTTCGTGCGCCGCTCCCAGCGCCAGTTGCGCCAACGCCGCGTACTTCTCGTAGTCGCCGAGCTGCGCTTCAAACTGGATTTTTTCCTTCGCCAACTCGCGCTCTTCCTCAAGCCGCCGCACCAGTTCTTGCTGCGCAAGATCGCGCTCGTGCTCACTGTGCTCGGCCAGTTCAAACGCCACTTGCATTTGCCGGAAAAGTTTGCGGTAGTGCACGCGCGCGATGAGGTAAAGCACCGCTCCGCCGGCAAGCCCTGCCGCCAGTCCAAGGAGCGTCGTTCCAAACAGCGAGGGAAGCGCTATGCCTCCTGCCACGGGCGTGATCATCCCTAGTGTGGCAACGCAGCACAACCCGCGCGAACGGCTTGCTCTAACTGCAATCATTCTGGGTAAACGTTAGAAGGAAAAGGGGTTCTCAGCAGTGATTGGGGTCACCGCAAGCTGTGCGCGATGCGGAATATCGCCACAAAAGGTAAAGGACTAGAGCTGTGCTCTAGTCCTCCCTATGGCTTGTACCCTCCCCCGAGTACTTGCCTTTGCACGAGGTGTCCCGGCCTCGTGTTGCCACTAAACTCTGTGGCTCGCTCGAATGCCCAGTACTAGTGCAATGGCCGTGCCAAACTCGAAAGGGTAGTTTTATCGCTGTGAAATCAGCAACTTACAAACGAATTGTCAACGGCAAGACGTGTCCACTTTTGTCGCACTGACAAATTCCGTCAACCCTCAATGACGAAAAATGGCAAAGAGGAAAACCCTAGATCCCAATACCACCGATGATCGTATTTCGGATTTCGCCAGCGGCGTTCATCACCAGGATGTCGGCGTCGGCGCCGGCTTTTAAAACGCCTTTGCTGTTTTCCACGCCGAGCACGCGGGCGGGATTGTAGGTCGCGAGGCGTACTGAATTCTGCAGCGTCCAACCGGCGAAGTCCATCACGTTGCGCACGGCGCGATCGAGTGTGAGAACACTGCCGGCAAGTTTGCCTTGCGAGATGCACTGCCCGTCCTTCACTTCCACTTCGATATTGCCAAGGTGATACGTACCATCGGGCATGCCGGTCGCACTGGTTGCATCGGTGATGAGCACTGCGCCCTCCACACCCTTCGCGCGCAGGAACAACTTCACTACCGTGGGATCCACGTGAATGCCATCGACGATGATGTCGGCGGTGACGCATTGCTGGGTGAGGATGGCGCCGAGTAGGCCGGCGTCGCGGTGCTGGAGTGGGCGCATGGCGTTGAAGGTGTGCGTCGCGTGATGTCCGCCGGCGCTGATGCCGCGCTTGGCTTCGCAGAGATCGGCGTTGGAATGACCGAGGCTCACCACTACGCCGCGCTTGCGTGCTTCGTGAATCAACTCGATGGCGCCTGGTAATTCCGGTGCGATGGTCAGCACTTTCACGCGGCCGATGGCGGCTTGCCACATCTCGTGAAAGAGCTTGATGGACGGCGCTTGCAGATGGTTCGGCGGATGCACGCCGCGTCGCGACTCGGCGAGGAAGGGGCCTTCGAGGTGCACGCCGAGGGGGCGCGCGCGTCCGTTGTTGGCGGGACCGTGCGAAGCCATGCGCTCGATGAAGTGCCCGATTTTATTGAGTGAAACGAGGGTCACGTCGGTTGCTGCCGTAACCGTGGTTGGGCAGTAGCTGGTGACGCCGTGCTTCGCGATGAGAAGTTCGACGGCTTCGAGTGCGGCATCGTCGCCTTCCATCACGTCGTGCCCGGCACCGCCGTGGATGTGAAGATCAATGAATCCGGGAGTGAGGATTGCGTCGCCCAGATCGATGGTGCGGCAGGCGCGGGGGACCTCGATGCAATCGCGATTGCCGACTTCCAGAATGCAGCCGTCTTCGAAGATGAGGATGCCGTTATGAATGCGATCGAGCGGCGTCAGGATCTCGCGAGCGAGGAGGGCAGTCTTCATGGTTTTGATTGTAGAGGATGATTTTCAGGGAGTCGCCGTAGGAAGTTAACGGGAAGAAACGAGGAAAACTTACGGCAAAACCCGAAGTTAGAAAGTGGTAAACAACTTTTTCCAAGTGCTTATTCCGCGGGTATTTACGGAGAGGCGCTCTGAAAGGGGGTTAAAAAAAGCCGGTTTGGGACCGTGATTTTTTTCCTGGAAGGCCACAAAACGTGACCCTGGAGCCAGAAAAGTGTTCAAGTCGGCGAATTTACCGCAAAGGTGGTACATGCGGACTGACAAGATTTTGTTTGCTAATCGGTAAACAGGCTAATCCACGTGCGCAGCGTCGGTGGTGAGGAGAAACTGGCGAGCGTTGCCACGCTGGGTGACATGGTGCGGTATGCCGACGGCGATCACACGAGGGAGACGGGCCATGGCATCAGGCTATCGAATGGGCGGCTTGGGTGCCGATACCACGAAGATTGTATTCGCCGGTGCAGTGCCTAAAAGGGGATTATTCCGTCTGTCCTCGAAACTCCGTTCAAACTCCGTTCAGTAACGAAGTGACGATTCCATTTCGTCAAGGCCAAACACCCGGGCGCTGAGCTTCGAGCAAAACATCCAGAGCAAAGTCACAAGAACGGCGTATGCGCCGCTCATGTAGTTGCGTGCTTGCGGATCGACTACGAGATTAAGGGTCAGCGACGCGACGATACAGAGTATGAGAAGCCCGATCACAAATGCTAGCTTGCGATTGCAGTGAAGTGTGTGACTAGGGAGATAGAAGATCGTGGCGTAGATGAAGGCCCAAGTGAAAGGCGCCGATTCGTGAAATGCACCGTAGACGAAAGACATCATTGCAAGAACATGTACGGTTTCGCAGCAAAACTCCAACTTTGTTGCTTCTCTGAAATTTAGGACTAATCGGGCTGTTCCGATGAGGACGTACACCGCCAAGAGCAGTGCAGGTGAGATGCTGCTCGTTCGCGACAATTTGGCCCACGCGTAAAACGCCATCCATAATGTGGCAAGCGAAATAATTCGCAGAAGTGAGTAAACAGATTTTGGCTCCGTTTCTTCTGACATTCCGCATTCCATCCAAAATTCCAGCAGAGCGCTGGAGCTATTTTTCAACGAGAGCGCCTTCATCAATTACATGCTCAATGGAGAAGTGCTCTATGGTGGTCCCGGCCGCCTTAAGAAAACTTTTCTCGGCAACCTCATGAACAAAATGGGCCGCAGAGGGAATTGCAGCAACAACTGTTCCGACATATCGCAGTAATCCATCGGTTCGGATTTTGTCCGCGATTTGATCGTACACGCGCGAAGCTCCACCGAGCGCCTTCTCGGCATCGTTCTGGGTAACCGAATGCTGGTCCCCTGGTTCGCCCTGCAGTGCTCGGGAAAAACCAATCGTGCCATCCTTTTGCACATTGTAAATCGCATTCGTGATCGTCTCGTTCGTTGAGATCACTTTACCATTCGCATCCGTTGTCGTGGTGACGTGTTTAACATAGAGCGTGATCTGATTTCCGCTTCGCTGTGTGTCGTACGTGTCCTCTTCTTCGGTGGTGCATGAAGCACCGGTCGCAGCATCACATTCCTTCGTAGTCTGAACTGGTTTGTCTCCTGCTGGCGCCGACTTGGGATCCTGATGCCCATCCGGATCGATTCCGGTTATTGGATTGTTCGCGACGTAGCCGTATAGGTTCAGCGATTGGGGTAGCGCCGGTTTCGCGTATGGAATCGGCACCGGTGTGGCTGCCCAATCCGGCGTCATGAACCTTCCCATCGCCGACTCGTAATACCGCGCCAAAGTAGTCGTTGCCGGTTTCGGTGTCGCGTTCTTTGCCGGTGAAGAGGTAATGGTTGGTGTCGGACCCGCTCTGCCAGTGGAGTTCGCCGTAGGGGGCGTAGTCGTACTGCTTGTAGATGTTGCCCTGGATGTCGGTAAGGACAGACGCGGAGCCGAGGTGGTCGCCGAAGTAATACTTCACCGTTCCGCTGGGAAGATCGCGGCGGGCGAGCACTTTGCCGAGGAAGTAGATGTATTCGGCGGTGGGAGTGCCGGAGTTGTCGGTCTCGACCAGCGCATGGCCGGCGCCGCCGCCCCAGTAGGTTTCGCCGCTGGACTTCTGGACACGCTCGCCGTCGCCATCGTAGGTGTAGGTAACGCCCGCGGCGGTGGTGATGCGGTTCTCGGAGTCGTAGGTGTAGGTGTGGCCGTCGCCGGAGGGGGAAAATCGGGGACAGACGAAATAATCACTAATTATTCGGGGGAGATCAAGGATTCTTCATGATCCGCTGGAACTTCTTTCGCCGGGCGTCCGCGCTTGCGTGGGGTGAGTTGACGGTGGATCGCCTGCTCTAGTTGTTCGACGAAGGCCGGTTCTCCGAGCGGTCGGCCGCTGTAGGTGCGGCGGCGGATCTCGATGCGCTCGCCTTCGGTTTCACCCGCGCTCAGATACTCGCGCCACGCGGACGGCGTCCACCACGAGTCCCAAGTCTCCATTTCGAGCCAACCTGGCCGAAGGGTGGAACCACAATGGGCTCCCGCACTCGACCAAGACCATGTTTCGGCGCTTAATACCAATCCGGCGCGGACGGGGTTGAGTTCGGTGTAGCGGAGGGCACGCCAGAGGTGTTCGCGATCGAGGGGACAAGAGAAGAAGCGGCCCTGCCAGACGTGTCCGCTGGACTGGTGACTGGCGTTCCAGAATGCGGCGTAGCGTCCGTGGGCTTGCTTGAGCGCGAGGGCGAGCGAGTCGGCATGGTGAGGAATGACGACGAGGTGAACGTGGTTCGACATCAGGCAGTAACCGAGGACCGCGAGGCCTCGGAGTTCTGCCGATTGCCGCAGCAGCGCGAGGTAGATGGTGCGTTCTGCGTCGGTTGTGAGGAGGAACTGTCGGGCGTTGCCGCGCTGGGTTACATGGTGCGGGACGCCGACGGCAACGACACGAGGCAAGCGGGCCATGTCTGTGAAACTAGCAAGCAGTGCCGTTGCGGGCGCATCCCACAAAGAGCGAATTCGTCATGATGAAGCGAAAATGGGAATTATTTCGTCTGTCCCCGATTTTCCCCGATTTTCCGTCCCGATTTTCCCGATTTTCGCCCCGATTTTCGCCCAACAAGTTTGTTGATTCCGCTACCTGTAATACCAATTGCTATCTGTGCAAGGTGTTCGACAGGTCACAACAGATGAATCAAGCGATGGGTAATCAGACGGGCGGATACATAGAAAACGAGTTACAGTTATATCAGGTAACAGGCTCTTCAAGTCCAGGCTGGGCTCATGTGCAAGCATCGTTTCAAGGTGACTCGAACTGCGGAAAATGTTTCGAATGCTATGCAGGAAAGGGTCTTCCAACGCCATGAATTTCAGGAGTAAGGAACACCATGAAGATTGTCCTGAAGTATCTTGCTGGAACAGTCTTGTGTCTGATTCTGATCATTTGGGCAAATGCGATACTTGACTCGCATTATGAGATGCCGAGACTGTTTGCGGAAGCGCGACAGACCAATAACGCCGTCCCGTTGATTTCAGCCATGGCAGCTGCACATAAGTGGATAGAGTACGTCATCGCGCCATTAACCGGATGCGTCATTGGTTTGTACGCTGCACTAGTTCAAAAGAGGCATGCAAACATATTAGCGATCGCGATTCTACTTCCATTTTCGCTCTATGCGCTCGCCACTGAATCATTGAGAAGCCTTGGAATCGAGAGCGTCTTAGGGTTCCTCGGAGCGAACTTAGTTCAATTTGTCTTGGCGGCTTTCGTAGCGTCAGCGCTGAGACGAGTCCTCGATTCAAGGAATGGTGACGTGTTTCGAAGTCAGCAGGCCTAGAACCGAGTTTCGGAGTTTGGAGTTTCGGGGACTGTCCCCGAAACTCCGAAACTGTCCCCAGCGGTGTTCCGCAGACGCGGCAGATGACGGCCGAGCGGTCGCCGCAGGTTAGCGGGTCGTGGACTTCTTCGGCGCAGTGGGCGCAGTAGAAGAGGGCGGGGTGGGTTCTTGCGGGTTGGGGTGTCGGGCATGAGGACGATACGCAGGGGCTGACGCCCAGATTCTATTGTAGGCGGGTTTGACATGACTGAAGTCGTGCCCTTTTCAAAGGTTTTGAAGTCGTCCTCACGAGATTTCCAGCCGGGCTTCGGTACCCGCGCGTGGCGACGGAAGCTTATCGCGCGGCGATGTTCTGGACTTCGGGGTAGAACTTATCGAGGCAATCGGGGCAGACGCCGTGACTGAACTTGGCGTCGGTTTGGGCTGCGCTGTAGCTTTCGACTTCCTGCCAGGAAAAAACCGGGGACAGACCGGACGTTTACCATATTTTGTCCTACGAACTCAAGGACTCCGCCTTATATCACAGAGCGATGTTCGTGGGATGCGAGACATCCGGTCTGTCCCCGAGTTTTCCGCCGAGAGCATCCTTGCTCTTATTGGCACACGATGTGACTGGGAACACGCATTGATGTGGGTCTATCCACTTCTCGAAAACCGCGAGAAGTGGGACACCCGAAGCACTCTGGCTCTACGGGCTGGTTATATAGCTGTAAACGGTGTGCTGATAGTGGCCGCCGATCAACGAGTACAGCGTCACGTAGACCGTGCTGCCGTCCGTCGGCAATCCATTGACGGTGGAAGCCAATCCCAGGTGCGCATTCACGTAGCGGAGATCGCTGGCCCCTGGTGTCGTCCCAATGTACAGGCTGTATTGGCTTACTCCGGTTCCGGCGGTCCACTGAAACGCTGCTGACCCTCCGGAGATCGTGGATCCATCGGTTGGAACGGTCATGGTCGCTGGAGCGCCGACGCCACCGGCTACGTACTTATACAAGTTGGATTGATATGTTCCGCTGATCAGCGAGTAGAGCTTCGTATACACTAGGCCGCCAGTCTGGGGAATGCTAACGCTCGCGCTCGTACCGGTTCGAGCGTTGACAAACGCGATGTCGTTGCCTCCAGGGGTGGTCCCGACGTAGAGACTGTACTGCGTCACGCCGGAACCAGGATTCCACGTGAAGAGCGTTGAGGCCGGCAGCGTCGACCCGTCGGTGGGTGTTGCCATGGTCGCGGCAGTTGGGATGCCGGAAGCGGAATATTGATACCGGGTGCCCGACCAGCCGCTCTTCAAATAAGAGTAGAGCGTTAGGTATACGGTTCCACCGCCGGTGGGCAAGTTGTTTACATCTGTCGAGAGTGACGAGCCCGCGTAGACATATCCGAGATCGTGCGCTCCGGGCGTGCTGCCGATGTACAAGCTATAGGCCGTAGCACTCGCCCCCGCCGTCCAAGTGAACGTCGTCGATGCGCCCGGAAGCGTGGTGCCCGGCGTCGGGTTCAGCATGATCGCGGTCGGCGAGGCCACGGTGGTTGGATCGTTCGCGGTCCCGCCGCTTGCGCTCCCCCCGGCAACCGTCGCCGAATTCGTGATCGAGTTGCTTCCGACAGGCGCGTTCGAGCCGACGCTCACCGTCAGCGTAACCGGATCGCTTGCGTTGTACGCCAGCGGCGTGCTGCGCGTGCAGGTAAGCGTCCCGGAGTCGCAACTCCAGCCGGTGTCGACATTCGTACCGGCCATGGAGACGACGCTGAGCCCGCTGGGCAGAGTGTCAGTGAGGATCAGCGATGAATCGGTGGGTCCAGGACCATGGTTCGTGACATTGATTGTGTAGGTATCGTTGGTGTCTCCAAGCACGAAAACATCAGGCACATGGTTGATGCTGATACCGACTGACGGCGCGTTCTGGGTAAACGTGAGGCAGCGCTGGCCAATGCTGCCGGTGCTCCCATCGGCGGTGTTATCAAGTGCGAAGAACGACCAGTAGCCGTTGGGATCGAAACCCGCGAACTCTGCGTGGAGAGTCCCGGAACCCTGGACCGCGGCGTAAACGGGTGCGGGGGCAGGCGATGGGAAACTCAGAGTGACGCCCGCGCTGGGTTGATAGGTACCTCCGGAAAGCGTGCCAGGCGGGAAGCGTGTAGCGGCGGTGTCTGCAATCACAAAGTTCTGATCAGTGACACCTCCGGCACCCACGCCAGACCAGAACACGAGATCTGCGTTTCCAGGAGAGGCAAGCATCATCGCCAGTTCGTTCACGTTGCTGTGAGTGACGTGGTTGATCGACACCGACACAGACTGCGTAGTGCCCGCCAGATTGCTCACTAAAATGCGCGACGGATACTCCAGTGGCTGTGCACTTGAAGCAGTAATGTCAATCTCACCGTTGTTGCAGAAGGTGTTGGCCGACGGATGGGTAGTGGGCTGGTCCACCTGGAGACTTGCGTTGCCCGTGCTCGGGCTGTACGAACCGAGCGAAGCCTCGGCTGAGTAGTTGTACAGACCTTCCGTAGCGGGACTGGTGGTGATCGCGGCATTGCCGTTGGAATCGGTTGTGCCGGAGCCAATCGGGGCCGCAATTCCGGACTGATAGAACGTAACGGTGGCGCCGGCGAGCGGTGATCCGCTGGCAGTGACGTTTGCGGTCAGCGTCACCGGATTGCCAAGCGTCGCAGACAAGGGAGATGGGGAAAGTGCGGTGGCGGTCGCTTGATTGCTGCTGGTAGCAAAGCTCAGGCAATAGCCGCCTACAGTTACTGTGTCGCCGCTCTGATCCGAGAGATACAAGCTCCATTGTTGATCGGTCGATCCGGCCGCGTTGAGGTTTTCGCTTCCGAAGGTGCTCAGGAAAGTCGCCGAACCGAAGGAATAAGGCGCGTTGACTCCGCTTGCCGGCGCTGGAGCGGGAAACGAAACTGCCGGTGCGTAGTACGTCGGCAGATACGTGGTACCAGAGTCTGGTGCGGTGGCGTTCGCTGCCGCGTCGAGGAACGCCGTGCCGACGTCGCTCAACTTCATCGTGAGACTGCTCGGGGCTGTGCTTCCGCCCGCATTTGCGGTCGATACAAACGCCTTTCCATCCGGCGCTACAAGCATTGCCTTCAAGTTGCCGACGCCGCCATTGGACGTGACGTCGTTCAAAGTCAGCGTCATCTCGTCCATCGTTCCAGTAAGGCCGCTCACAAAAACGTGTTGCGGGTACGGGACGGTCAGGCCCGCACTGCTGATGGCGATTGTTCCGCTATTGCAGAAGGCTTGGCCGTTGACCGTCGTGTGATTGTTTACGAATTGCGACACTGAGCCGCTGCTGGAGGAATACCCTGAGGCTGGGTTATACGTCGCCTGGATGGTATGGGAGCCCTCGGAGCCGAAGGAAGTGGTGCAAGTGGCACTTCCGCTGGAAAGCGCATCTGACCCGCACCCTGAGATCGTACTGCCGTTATCGGTGAACGTTACAGTACCGCTGGTAACAGGAGAGCCGGCACTCAAGACGGTGGCGGTGAACGTCACCGACGATCCCGTAAAGGAAGGATTGTTGCTGGAGCTGATGGCGGTCGTCGTGCTCGAAGCGACAGGTACGGAAATCAAAAGCGACACGCTACCAAGCGAGCCGGCGTTCGTGCTGTCAATACTGTTTTCAGGCCAAACCTGCGCGTAAACCTTCCACGTGCCGCTCGCAATTCTGCCGCCAAAGACTGAATTGAGTGTATGCGTAGAGTCCGCACAAGTCGGCGATGAGATTCCTGAACCGGCGAAAGTGGGACACGCCGGTGGCGAATTACTAACCAGTTCCTGATTTACGAAGGGCTTGTACGTAGCGTTGTTCGAGCAAGCCGAAGGGGAGGCCGCCGGGATTCCGTTCGGTGGATCCCCGCTCGCGGAGTCGGCAAGCGTCAAGGTGTTGGTAAAACTCTGAAGATCGAAATTCGCATCGTCGCAGTTGCCTCCGAAGAACACCAGGTCGGTGCCGTCTGGCCCGACCAGCATGATCTCAAGGGGATACGTGAGGCTGTTCTGCCAATACCAGTCGTTCAGCTTCACCTGCAATCCGGCGACGGTAGCGCCCCCAAGGTTCACCGAGATCGTCTGCGGAAACGGAGTGCCCGGCTGCGCCGTCGTGGTCGAGAGCGAAGTCGCCGGCAGAGAAATCGACGACGACGTAAAGGTTTGCGCGAGTGCTGTGGTGCCGGTGAAGAAGCAGAGAAGTGCGACAACGGGCAGCAACGGGCGAAACCGCATGATATCCCCTTCGTGCGTCGAGAGAGTTCGGTTGTTGATGGGAGCAGGTACTTAGGGCCGTTTACGGGGTGGTGAATTCAGAGTACCGGATATTCGGGAGAATGCGTACCAGCATCTACGTGGCGGGGTAAGGTGAAATTCGGGAAATCGGGGACAGACGAAGCACTGGCCCTATTTCCCATGGGGCGGGACGTTTGATTTGAGTGACTCGATTTCCGAGTCGGTCAGTTTGTCAGTTCCGACTTGAAGAGCGTAGATTCCTTGCTCACTGCGCCAGATCGCATCATCACCGAACGCCTGCTCACCCGGTTCTTGGATTGCGCTCCCACGATAGCCCTGTAGGTAAATTTCGATGTACTGCCGCTTTTCATCGACATAGATGTAGTCGAGATCGGCGGTATCTTTGAGCACTTTCTGTTTGCTAAAGAATGAGAACCGAAGCCCGATAACCGCCGCCTCTCGGTTGCGAAGGAAGTCGTAAAAACCCACTTCTTTCTCCAGCAGTCCATATGGCCTGCGTTCGAGTTCTACCGGGCTCGTCGTTTCTGCTACGCGAAAAGAGATTGACGGACGAGCTCCCAAAATTACGAACATTGTTTGATCACTCGAGTGGGGCATCGTTCTACCTCCCCGTTCTTCAGCACAGTTCAGTTTGAGAACGCGTGGATTGCGTACAAGTAGTACCCAATAAAACCGAATGCCGCGAGGTAATAGAGCGCGAGCGCCGTCCAATATTGTTTTGGGTCTCTGGCCCGGTACGCTAGTCCTCCAAAGCGTTTCGGAAGTTTTCCGGCGAACGTTCCACCCACAGCCATGACAAACATCAGTATTCCGCCGAACAGTGTGATGCCCGCACGAGTGAACTGCAAGTCATGCACGAAATGCTCCTTGCCGCGGAGGAATTCGGAGACACACGGGACAGGAAAGCGGAAACTTACCTTGCGGCGATGTTGTGGACTTCGGGGTAGAACTTATCGAGGCAATCGGGGCAGACGCCGTGGCTGAACTTGGCTTCGGTTTGGGCAGCGATGTAGCTTTCGACTTCCTGCCAGGAACCTTCGCCGTCTCGAATTTGTTTGCAGTGCATGCAGATGGGAAGAATGCCACGAAGGACGTGGATTTCCTCGATCGCTTTTTCGAGTTCCTGGTTTGCAGTGAGCGCGTCGGCTAGGGCCTGGTTACGCTTCGCCATGAGGTAGCTGACGGTGAAGGCTGCGGCACTGAAAACGGTGACACGGGTGAACCCGTAGAGATTCACATTGAGTCCGTGCTGATCGTTGAAGAAGACCGTGAAGGAGATACCGGTGAGCAGGCCGGCGAGCAGGCCGGGGCGCATGCCTCCGTACCAGGCGCTGAACATGATGGCTACGAAGAGAAGCAGGCCGCGGCTGTGGTCGAACATGTCGCGCAGCGGAAAACTGATCAGGGTAGCGATAGCGACGCTGGCGATCGCTACGAAATAGCTGCGATACGAACTTCGACGCTCGGTAAAAGCGGGCGTGGCTAAAGACATGCCGGTGTATCCCTAAGGCGATTTGCTGACGTGTGGTTCATGATCGCCGAAATCTCAGGGGATTTCATCCACCAATTCAAAAGACGGACACTCCAAGGTAACCACCCCGGGGCTTACGCTGAACCATCGTGTTGCGAGTGAAATCGCAAATTACTGAAGGCTAAGGGCGTTGGTGGAGGCCCCGAAGCGGACGGCTCGAGCAGCGAGATATGCCTCGAGAGTGGGCGGACGCCGGATGCGATCAGGGCAGGACTTCGTCGCGATCTCGGAGGGCTTCCTGGGCACGCTCGCGAAGTTGTTCTCCCTGGTCAGCCATGATAGCGAAGACGGCGCCGGCGAGATCCACCGCGCTCATCAGCCGCGGAATGAATACGAAGGTCGCTCCGGCGGCATAGAGTTCGCGAGCGTGGGAGAAAAACTCGGCGGTGACGATGACGTCGGCCTCGGGCGCAAGGCCGCGAATCATGCGAAGGAGTTTCAGATTGCTGGTGCCTTTTAAGAGCGAGTCGGGGATGGTAGAGATGACGAGCTTCGCTTCTTCGACGCCGGCATGGTGCAGCACGTCGCGATGACTGATGTCGCCATAGATGACGTGGAGGCCGCGGCGGTCGAGTTCAGCCTTAGCTTCGGGATTGAAGTCAATGATCGCGATCTCGTCCTTGCGCTCCGGCTCCATCTCTAATAACTCAACAAGCATGGAACTACTAGCGCGTGAGAAGCCGAGGAAGACGATTGGACGTGGCTCTGGTTTCTCCATCTCGCCGGCGGGGTCACCGAGATCGTGGATTCCAACGGCGATGAGGCCACGGTTGACGAAGGTGAAGATGCGGTGGCTCGCCATGATGGCGTACGTCGAGGTGACCGATGTGATGACCAGCGTGTAGAGCACGACGGAAAGGATGCGATCGGAGATGTGTCCGACGGAAACGCCGAGGGCGCAGATGACGAGGGAGAATTCGCTGATCTGGCCGAGATTCAGGGCCGGTAAAAAGCTGGCGCGATTGCCTTCCTTGAAGCGATGCAACACCGGGAATACGGTGAGGAAGCGCGAGAGGTTCAGGAAGATCGAGACGCCGACAGCGATGAGCAGCAGCCCGAACGTTGGGCGGGGGACCTTGGTTCCGAGTGTGACGAAGAAGAGAGTCACGAAGAAGTCGCGAAGGGTGATGATCTTGGCGACGATGTCCATGTTGTAGGGGAAGGTGGAGATGGCGACGCCGGCGATGAGTGCGCCCATCTCGCGTGAAAGGCCCACGTAACTTGCGACCATGGCGACGCCGAAACACCATGCGAGGGCGCTAATGAGTACCAGCTCTGGGCTTTTGGCGATGGAGCGAAAGAGAATCGGCAACAGGTAGCGGCTGGCGGCAAACGCGACAGCGACGACGGCAATGCCCTTGGCGAGTGAGAGCAGCAAGAGCAACGGGCGCGGGTGGCTGAGGTCGTGTTGGATGGCGAGGAAAAGAATGGCCCAGATGTCCTGGAAGACGAGGACGCCAAGGGTGATGCGGCCGGGTACGGTGTCGATCTCGAACTTGTCGTAGAGGAGCTTTACGACAATCATGGTGCTGGAGAGAGCGCACGCGACGGAGAGGTAGAGGACGGAGAGGCCTCCGGTGCGGAGGGAAAAGCCGATGAGCGGGAAAAATGCAAAGCCGAGGCCGACACAGGCGAAAAACTGAACGATACCCGTGGCGAGGACTGGCGCGCCCGCCGACTTCAGCTTCTTCAGGTCGATCTCGAGACCGATCATGAAGAGCAGCAGAATCAAGCCAAGTTCGGAGATGGGCTCGATGACATCCGTCTGCACCCAGCCAAACCCCTGCACGGCGCCGACGATGATGCCTCCAGCGATGTAGGCGAGGATGAGCGGCTGGCGAAGGAGCTTCGCCAGCAAGGCCAGTCCGGTGGCGACGAGGATCGCGAGCGAGATTTGCAGCAGGATGTCAGCGTGCATGACGCTCCTCAACTTTGTTTTGGTTTGGGTGGAATGCCGGTGCCGCACTTCTCACAGAGAACCGATTCGGCGGCTTTTGATTTGGGAACTACTTGCTTGTGATTGCAGCTTGGGCACTGGCGCTCAAGCGAGCGCAGGGTAGACAGAATGGCTTGTGCGAAATAAAGCACGGGCAAACTCCTCGCAGAGATGGAGAAAAATGGTCAGCACGCCAAAGCGTGCGGGGATCTGCGATAGATGCCGCGGGCTAGCAGAGACGAGTGCAGGTGAGGTCTACGACAGCAGAGCGGAACGCGGGAACTTCAAGCGACGCTATGGCGACGCACGCCAAGGATGCGAGCAGCAGAGGCAACGCGAGCGTAGGAAGCAGGAAGAGGAAAATGACAGGTGCGGTATGAGCATTGCCGCGAACCACTGCGATGGGCGTGGGAGTAAACGGGCACACGAGCACGAAAAACAGAAGCGCCGCAATCGACAATGCAAGCAGGTTTCTCATGTCCCCACGCGAATCCGGACACTATAGCACCTATGTGCGGAGCTGCTGCTGAAAGTTTTCGGCAAGGGGAACTTCTCGTCCCCTGGCAGTAACGGGCGCGACCTCCACGATGCGATGGTCACGAATGATTAATGCGTGGTCGAAGTTGTTCACGGTGGGGCAGACGTGTCGCGGAACGAGATAGAGGATGTTGCCGCGAGACGGGCGCGCCGAGCCCGATGGGACGCGGACCGGCAGATGCTCTTCGCTGGGATGGAGCGGCTCGAATTCCGGATGACCGACGACGCTACAGTTGGGGATTCCGGCATCGGCTGAGACGGACTTGTGACCGGCATCGCAGGTGAAAACGTCGGCTTGCGGGTGGCTGACGACCGTGCTGACGACGAGCGCAGCAGGTTGATATCCCCATTCCTGCGGAAGTTGCGCGAGGCTGCTCATGTCTCCGTAAACCACCGTGCCTGGCGACATGCGATGTTTGAACTCAGCGCGCTGGAAGCCAGAGTAGGTGAGGGAAGCCGGGAAAGCCGGGGTTCCAGCGGTGATTACTTCTTCGACAGGGAGGCCGTGCTGTTGCAGTGCTCCGACGATGCGCAGAAGGTGGTCGTAGCCGTGGTGTGCGGCTTGCTCGCGCTCCGATAGGTTCGCGTTGCGATGGTGGCCGTCGTAATAGTGCAGGCCGCGGAAGGGAACGCCTTCGGTCTGAAGACCCTGAGCGAGGCGAACGATATCTTCTTCGCAATCTTGCGAGATGCCGGTGCGATTCATACCGGGATCCACATCAATGAAGGCGCTGATGCCGGAGTGCCGCCAGGTGCTTACTTCATCGAGAGCTTCTACAACCACGGAAATCCGAACCTTGGGAAACATGGCTGCGATCTCTTTGATCCGGACCGCGCGAGCACCGTGGTTTGAGTAGGCGACCAGAACGTCGCGGGCGCCGACTTCGCAGGCGGTCAACAGTTCCAACGTGGTGGCGCACTTGAAATTCGTGACGCCCGACTCCACTAATCTCGACATGACGGCGGCGAGTTTCGCGGTCTTGACGTGCGGACGCCAGCGGTCGGGATCGCCATTGAGCAGGCGAAGCGTAGTGCGGATGTTGGCATCCACGAGGTCGAGGTAGATGGCGAGCGCAGGCGTAATCGCGGATTCGATGGAATCGATGTGGTAGTCGGCGAGCGGAAGTGCGGGGAGAAGAATGTTTGCCATATTCAACCGTCAATGTTCCCCGACGATTGTCTGCGGTCTGGGGCGGTAAGTCTACCGGCAGCGGGGCAAGTGTGAAAAACTGGGGGCGATGGGAGAAGTTCCGGAGCCGGATAGCATTTGTTGAGTCGCATCCGAGGCGCATAGAATCTCTTGACCAGGCACCTCGCCTGACCACAAGCACTTATTAGGAGGACCGATGTCCGCAGTGAAATTAGAGGATGCTCGCCGAGTGATCGGCGCGGCGGAGAAGAAGGCCAAAGAAATTGGCCAACCGATGAATATTGCAGTGGCAGACGAGGGCGGCAACATCGTGGCGCATGTGCGCATGGACAACGCGTGGATCGGCAGCATCGATATCTCGATGAAGAAGGCCTATACGTCGCGCGCGTTCGATATCGAGACGAAAGACCTGGCAACACATTCGCAGTCCGGCGGGCAGTTCTTCGGAATTCACGCGTCGAACGACGGGAAAATCATGATCTTCGCCGGCGGCATTCCGCTGAAGCGCGATGGAAAAGTGGTAGGCGCGATTGGCGTGAGCGGTGGATCGGGTGACCAGGACCACGCAGTGGCGATGGCCGGTGCAGCAGCGTACTGAAAGCCCGCACGGTAGCGCTCGGCGAGTCAGGACCGATGTGTGAAGGCGGGGGAGGGACCGGCTGAATCGGGCTGGTCCTCGATTTCCATGGCGGCGATCAGGCCGTTATTCATGGTGAATAGATGGAAAACCTCGCGGTCCAATAAAACCTCCCCCGCAAGATTCTTGACGAGCTGGTGCACCCTGACGCGGATTCTGCCTCCGTCTTCGGTGGTGATTGCAAGCGGTTCGACATGGGGATCGAACTCTCGCCACTGTCGCGTCCAGTAGGCGCGGATTTCTTCTTTTCCGACAGCTCTGCCGCCCTCCGAAGCTTTCGGCCAAGTCACGTCTTCGGTCATCAGCGCTAATACGCCGTCGATATCGCGCTGATTGAATGCGGAGTACGCCTGCTCAATCACCGCCTTGGTGTTTGCCATTGATCCTCCTGAAGCCCTTCTTAACGAAGCCAGTGTCTGCAAGAACATTTAGCCGAGCGACGTCGGATTTTGTTTTGATGTTTACCGCTCACCTGCAGATTCAACCATGGGTTGAGAGAGGAACGCGTTGATCTGCTGATACAGGGCCTGTTTTGGCCTGTGTTTACGGGCCTAATCGTGTCGGCTTCGATTGCCGGAGTAATTTTTGCGTGAATCGCTTGGTCCGAACAAATCGACGCCAACATCCAATGACTATTCTCGCGTTACGCAAGATCACTCTCAGGAGAATCAGAAATGAATGCCCTTGATCTCATGTTGAAACGCAACAAAGAGTCCGCGGCCCCTGTGCCATCTCTTCCACAATCTTTGCAGACTTTGAAAGCAGTGATCATCGGTTGCGCCGATATGCGAGTTGATCCTGCTCACGTGCTTGGAATCAAACCCGGTGAGGCTGTGGTAATCAGAAACATCGGCGGTCGAGTTACACCGGGACTGCTCGAGGAGTTCGGTCTTCTCGGACGAATCGGCGAGGTTGCCGGAGCGATTCCGGGAGGCGGCGGGGAGTTTCACCTGATCGTACTTCATCACACGGATTGCGGCAGCACGCGCCTGGTGGGAGATCCGGCCATGCTTGCGCACTACTTTCAGATACCGGAAAGGGAAGTTGAGGCCAAGTCAGTCCGCGATCCACGCAAATCCGTTGCGGTCGACGTGGCTGCACTCAGAGCTATTCCGGCGTTGCCGGACGATTGGCTCATCTCTGGCCTCGTTTATGACGTTGCGACGGGACTGGTCGAGGTGGTTGTACCGGCATCGCCAATTCGAGCTGCGAATGCAGCCTGAGATTTTAAAATTGAGATGGTGAGCGCGGAAGGAATCGAACCTTCAACCTACTGATTAAGAGTCAGTTGCTCTGCCAATTGAGCTACGCGCCCTGACTTTGGTTGGAACTCGCTGCCGAATCTTGCCGATCTGGAAGGAGCTGGCGGTGCGGGTGAGGCGGAAGAAAACTTACCGAATCGAACCACCTTCAACAATTTAACACACGATGAACGATTGCGTCATGCGGGTTGTGGAAAGTGGATGTGTCAGTCCAAAACAACAGCAGATCCTTCGCTGCGCTCAGGATGACAGAACGTTTTTGTGCGGGGGATGCTTCTGTATGCGCTGGCCGCGACTGGAAAAACTTGATGACACGACTACTCGATCTGCACTAACTCGTTTTCGGGGACGGGTTGCGCTGATGTGATGGACTGCGGGGCGCGCCAGTGGTCGATGTAACTGATCTGGTGGACGCACGAAATGGTGCAGTGCGGGGCGCAGCTCTTTTCGGTTAGGAATTCGCGCTTCACATCGGCTGTGGTGTATTGCTCAAGCGGGACGGCGGGGTAGCCGCGCTGCTGCGAGCAGTAGTGCACCAGGCCATCTTCACAGATATAGATGTAGCGGGCGCCGGCGCGGCATCGCCACTCGTTCGGCTTGCCGTGCGCGATGTTGTTCTGGAAGTGATTGAAGCGCGAGTAGCTCTTCTTTTCTAGCGTCTTGATCTTCAGGAAAACGGCGCGCTCTTCTTCGTTGAGGGGCTGGAGCTGGCCTTCGCCGTCGTGGATGATGCCGACGGTTGAGGTGAAGCCTAACTGCAATGCGCGACGGCTGACGACCAGGGCGTCGTGCGGATCCTTCACGCCGCCGCCGACCACGGAGTTGATGTTCACGTGGAAGTCGGCGTGTTCGGAGAGGAGCTGGAGTTTCTTGTCGAGGACCTTCAAGCTCTTTTTGGAGACGTCGTCGGGATTAACGTTGTCGATGGAGATCTGGAGGTGGTCGAGGCCGGCGTTGTTCAAGCGCTTGATGCGGTCGGCGGTGAGCAGGTAGCCGTTGGTGATCATGCCGGCGATGATCGGGTGCTTGCGCATGTGCCGGATGATCTCGTCGAGATCGGGGTGGAGCAGGGGTTCGCCGCCGCTGATGGTGACGATGTTCGTGCCCAGCTTGGCGAGGAGATCGATGCGGCGCTTGATGGTCTCGAGCGGAACCGGCTTGGAAACCTTGTCGTACTCGTTGCAGTACTTGCAGGAAAGATTGCACTGGCGCATGGGGATGATGTGCGCCATTACCGGGTGATCGGTAGAGGCAAGAGCGCGGCCAATCATGGCGAGCTCGCGAACGCGGCGCCGGGCTGCTACGAGGTTCCTGTGGAGACTGTTGGGTCGCTTCCGCATGAGGACTGCAATTATTACAACACATTGACAATGCGGGCGTTAACGCCGGAGCGGGTGATCGGTTGAATTCGCGGGTTAAGTGGTAAACCCGCCACAGTGAAAGGAGGGCGAATTCGGAGTGACGCGGGGAAGACGAGCGACGCTGCTGGTTTATAATTATGGATTCGCCCCACTCAATTTGGAGTTCCAGAGAAGATGATTCGATTCCTGCAGACCCCTTCCAAGACCAAGAAGATCGTGCTTGGAGGCCTCCTCACTGTTATTTGCGTCATGATGGTCGTTACCCTCATTCCGGGCGGCGGCATTTTCGGCTTCGGCGACACCACGGTTACTGGCGACAGCGACCTGGCCAAAGTTGATGGTGAAGCCATCACCGCGGCCGATGCTTCGAAGGCTGCCCAGAACATGGCCCAGCAGCAGCGCTATCCGGCGCAATTCGTTCCGTTCCTCATGCCGCAAGCGGTCGAGATGCTGATCAAGCAGAAGGCCGTGCTCGATGAAGCGCATCGCATGGGACTGAACGTTTCCGATGAGGAACTCCGCGCGGTGCTGCACAAGGGGCAGTTCGGCGAAATCCTCTTCCCGAAGGGCAACTACGTGGGCGACGACGCCTACCAGAACTTTGTGCAGAGCCAGTTCAGCATGACGGTCCCGCAGTTCGAACTGGAACTGAAGAAGTCGATCGAGATCCAGAAGCTGCGCGGCGTGGTGGAAGCCAGCGCAACGGTAGCGGATGCCGACATTGACAACCTGGTGCGGCAGCAGCAGACCAAGGTGAAGTTCGATTACGCATCGCTCTCATTGGCCGACATCGAAAAGGGCATTAATCCGAGCGACGCCGAAATGAAGGCGTGGTACGAGGCGCACAAGGACCAGTTCAAGGACTCGCTGCCGGAAAAGCGCAAGATCAAGTACGTCTCCGTAATTGGTAGCAAGCTGCCGGGCGTGCAGCCGAGCGATGCCGACATCCAGAAGTACTACAACGACCACAAGACGGAGTTCACAATTCCGCAGACCGCGACCGTCCAGCACATCCTGGTGATGGTGCCGCAGGGCGCGGATGCCAAGACCGATGCCGCTGCCAAAGCGAAGGCGGAAGATTACCTGAAGCAGGCAAGGGGCGGAGCGAACTTCGGCGAACTGGCTAAGAAGTATTCGGACGACAAGGGCACCGGCGACAGCACTCTGGAAGTGACGCCGCAGGGCAACCTTGTGAAGGAGTTTAAGGACGCGTCGTTGGCGGGCAAGACGGGCGACATCCTTGGACCGGTGAAGACGCAGTTCGGGTACCACATTATTAAGATCCAGAAGAACGAACCGGCAGGCGCCAGGTCGCTGGATGAAGTGAAGTCGCAAATCGCTATCGTGATGGGCGGACAGAAGGCTGCCGATGCGGCGCAGAAAGCGGCTGATAACCTTCGCAATTCGGCGCGCGTGCAGGGGCTGGACAAGGCTGCTGCGGCCGCTGGCGACACGGTGGAGACGACCGACTTCGTTACGCAGTCGTCTTTGTTGCCGGGAATCGGGCAGGCTCCCCAGTTCATGAACGCGGTCTTCAAGGCGAATGCCAAGAGCGGCGCAGACGTCGCGCCGATCACGGGTGGCTACGCCGTCTACGAAGTGACCGATGTGCAGCCTCCGGCGACGCCGACCTTCGAGCAGGCGAAGGCGCAGGTCGAGCAGCAGTTCAAGGCCGGCAAGGCGCAGACGCTGATCGTGCAGAAGGCACAGGAACTGGCCGATCGCGCGCGCACCGAGCATGACCTGAAGAAGGCTGCGAAGGAAGCGGGCGTGACGGTGAAGACCAGCGAGATGGTGACGCAGTCGTCGCAGGTGCCGGACGTCGGCTCCTTGAGCGGTCCGAGCTTCACGGCTGTGTTCGCCGGTAAGACTGGCGACATCATTGGGCCGGTGCAGGGCGGACGCAACGCCATTGTGATCGCGGTCGTCGAGAAGCAGGAACCGACGGCAGACGAGATGACCAAGGGCAAGGAAGAAGCGCGCCAGCAGTTGCTTGCCAAGAAGAAGGATGAAGTGCTCGAGATCTACGTTTCGAACCTGATCGCGAGCATGGAGAAGAGCGGCAAGATCAAGCGCAACAAGAAGGCGATTGAGCGCTTGTCGCAAGGTGCCGGATTGGGCTCGTCGCAAGGCGAGTAATCACTCCACAATGCTTTACGGTCGCGGTCGGCAATGCCGGCCGCGATTTTGTTTAGAATGAAAATTTGCCGTTTGTAATTCGTGCAGTCGGCCTGCGTCTTGCAAAACCCAGCATCCAAGGTTTGTACATGTTCACGAAGCGAGCTTCCGGCATTCTTCTCCATCCATCTTCCTTGCCGTCGCGTGGCGGCATTGGCGATTTCGGCCCCGCTGCTTATGAATTCGTAAATTGGCTGGCGGAGGGCAAGCAAACGCTGTGGCAGATCCTGCCGCTCGGGCCTCCGGGGATCGGGAACTCGCCGTATTCATCGACGTCGGCATTTGCGGGAAACATTGTGCTCATCAGCCTCGAGCGGCTGGCGGAGCGCGGAATGCTCGACAACGCTGCGCTGAAGAGCTTGCCGGAAAGCGATGGGAGCCGCGTTAATTTTGAGAACGTATTGAAGGTCAAACTCCCGCTGTTGCGACAGGCGGCGGAGAGCTTTTTGAAGAACGCTTACGGAAATTCGCGCGAGCGGTTCAATCGCTTTTGCCGCGACAACACCTGGTGGCTCGACGATTTCGTGCTCTTCGACGCTCTGCGCGAACGTTACCAGGGAGCGAGCTGGAATACGTGGCCGACCGAGATTTCGCATTGCCAGCCGGAGGCAATTGCCAAGACGCGCAGCGAACTGGCGCACGAGTTGGAGGTCGCAAAGTTCCTGCAGTTTGCGTTCTTCGAGCAGTGGGGCGCGCTGCGAAACTATTGTCATCAGCGGCGAATCCGGATTGTGGGCGACGTGGCGATATTCGTCAGCTACGACAGCGCTGACGTCTGGACGCACCGCGACATCTTCCGTCTGCGCGACGTGGAACCCGAAGTCGTTGCCGGAGTGCCACCGGATGCATTCAGCGATACCGGCCAGCGATGGGGGAATCCGCTATATGACTGGAACCGCCTGCGCGAGCGCGGCTACGACTGGTGGGTGAGCCGCATGCGCTGGGCGCACACCTGGTGCGACATCCTGCGCATCGATCACTTCCGCGGCTTTGAATCGTATTGGGAGATTCCGGCGGACGAACCGACGGCGATCCACGGTAGCTGGGCGAAAGGTCCCGCTGACGAGTTTTTCCACGTGATCAACCGCGAACTCGGCGAGTTGCCATTCATTGCCGAAGACCTGGGAATGATCACTCCGGAAGTGCATCAATTGCGCGAGCGGCTGAAGATTCCCGGTATGCGCGTGCTGCAGTTTGCGTTTGGCGATCGCGGCGCGCACATGTACTTGCCGCACCGCTACGACACAAACACCGTGGTCTATACCGGCACCCACGACAACGACACCACGATGGGTTGGTGGCAAGGTGACGCCCAGCCGCATGAAAAGCGCGACGCCGCCGCAGCCTTTGGCGCGAACGACCAGAACGTGCATTGGGCGTTCATTCGCGCGGCGCAGACATCGCTGGCAACGCTGAGCGTGGTGCCGCTGCAGGACGTCTTCGGCCTTGACAGTTCCGCGCGCATGAATACGCCGAGCCTTTCCGACGGCAACTGGGGCTGGCGCTACAAGCGCGGGCTGCTTACGCAAGATGCAGCGAAAACGCTGTCAGAACTAGCGGAGACGACGGATCGCGACGAGTTGTTGTTATCAGGCGGAAACCAGCAGGGCAACGGGGAACGACCGGAAGATTTCGCTGCATAACAAGCGCTGTTCGCGGCCGATGCTCACCGTTTCACCGGTGAAGACATTGCGGAATGTGCCGGTGATCTCCGGCGGAATTTCGAGATAGCCGCGGTCCCAGGCGCGCCCGATTGGCGGCTGCACGATACCCTTCATCAACGTACAGCTCAGTCGCGGAGCCACGGCGATCGCGTGCCGTCCGTTGAGAGTGCGCGCATAAGCGATGACGTGCTTCTCGTGCAGATAGCTTGCGGAGAGCGGCGTGTAGCTGCCTTCCATGAACAGTTCGCGCTCCTGCTGGCGCAGACGCAACGATTGCATCACGGTCCAGAGTTTAATGTGGCCGTCGCGCCAGTTTTCGAGAAGAGTACGGCAGAGTTCAGATTCTGCGTCCGCGAAATGGTTTAGATCACTTACCGCGCGTTTGCGTGCTTCAAAGTCAACCGGGCGGCGATTGTCCGGATCCACGAGGCTGAAGTCCCACATTTCCTGACCCTGATAAATGTCGGGAACTCCCGGCGCGGTCAGCTTGATCAGCGTTTGTGAGAGCGAGTTGATGGCGCCGAAGAACTGAACTTGCGGGAGCAGCTGGTCCATGTAACTGAGGAACTGGTTCGGACGCCGCACACTGCCGGGCTCGAGAATGCTCGCGACAAATTCCTGAAGAGCTTCGGTGTAATCCGGATTCTGGTTTACCCAACTCAGGTTGACCTTGGCTTCGTGGATCGCCTTGGTCATGTATTCCTGGATGCGATGAACGAAACTCTCGCGGCAATCCGGGTCGCCGATACCTTCGAGCGGCCACGCGCCAAGCAGCGTTTGATAGAGCAAGTATTCTTCGTTGGCATCGGGTGGAACACGGCCATCGCTGAGTTGCAGCTTCTTCGGCTTGTTGACGCGACGGAAGCGCATCACGTGGGTGGACCACTCGCGCGGCATCTCTGAGAGCACGTTCAAGCGCGCACGGACATCTTCGCTACGCTTGGTGTCGTGCGTGGAAGTCGAGAGCATGGACGCCGCCCAAGTGCCCGCGCGAGCAGCATTGGCGCGATGGAATTGCAGCAGGGAAGTTCCGAAAGTTTCGGGCGAGCCGCCTACCTCGTTTAACGATATAAATCGGTTGTACACGTAGAACGTGGTGTCTTCCAGGCCCTTGGCCATCACCGGGCCGGTAAGTTGCTGGAACTTCAGCGTGAAATAGAGCATTTTGCGATAGCCGTGGATACGCTCTCCGCCGTCGTTGCCTTCGAGCAGAAGGATGTCGCGCAAAAAATCGAAGACGCCGGCAGCCATGCCTTCGTTGCGGCGTTTCGCGGTGACAATGGCTTTGTCAATCTGTTCACGATCGCGCGCGTTCATGTTGCCGCGCTCATCTATGTAGGTTCGATAGACAGGGAAGCAGGCGATGGTTTCGCGGATGGCGTCGGAGAGCACATTGCGGGTGTAATCGCGGGCGCGGCGATCGCGGCCGGAGATGTCGTCGAGCATGTGGGTGAGCACGTTGATCTCGCTCGCCAACGCGGTGTCCATGATCAGCTTCTTGCTGTCGTAGATCAGGTCGTCGATGTCGACCGTGCGCTCCAGCACGCGATGGTAGAGCTGGGTGAGCGGCTTCTCGCCTGCGGGATCAATCAATACGCCGTTGACGAGATTGGCGAAGTCGTAGCCAACGGTGCCGTCCACCGGCCATTCGACGGGAAGGTGCTCGCCGGGTTCGAGAATTTTCTCGACCAATAAATAGAGCGGTGCGCTCGGACCGCCCCAGTCGCGCTGTCCGAAGGCGCTCTGGATTTCGCGCTCGATGCCGTTTTCCGCGAGCTCGCCTTCCGGAGTGGCGCCGTTGCATTGGCTCGCGGTGTAGAGCATTTGCGCGCGCACGAAATATTGCAGCGGATTAAACAGGCCGTCAGGATGGTCGAGGCGCAGGCCGGTGACGTCGCCGTTTGCGAGCAGCTTGCGAATCAGGCGATGGGTGTCGGCGAAAACGCGCGGGTTTTCCATGCGGATGGCGACGAGGTCGTTGATGTCGAAGAAGCGGCGATAATTGATCTCCTCGCCACTCACACGCCAAAACGCCAGGCGGTAGGCCTGGGCTTCCAGCAGACGATGGAGACCGTCGAAGCTGCGGGTGTCGCCAACCTCGCCGTTGAGGATCGCCATGGCATCCTCAGTGGCCTGTCGGACGGACTCGCTGCCGGCAATCAGTTCCGAGAGTCGCTCTACGACATTTGGCAGTCCGCGCTGGCGGGTGAGGACAAGGTCGTGATCTTCGGTCCAGTTCGGCGGATATCCGCGCAGCTCTTCGAGAACCGCGATCAGCTCGGGCATGCGATGGCCCTGGCGCTGGCGGAGGTCTCCGAGCGCGCCGTAGATCATGGGAATCGTCTGAGGATCCACGGGCAGGACTCGTTCGTAGTAAAGGAAGACGATGAGGCCGTCGTGCAGCGACAACTTAATCCGGGCGGCCTCCAGTTCATCGCCGTAGTAGTTGCCGAGGATCGGGAGCAGCAGCTTGTTGCGGAGCTCCGGCTTGAGCGGGTTCCAGTCAATATCGAAGTAGTCGGCGAACTCGCTGGCGCGGCCGTTTTCGAGAACATCCTGCCACCAGCGGTTCTCGCCGGTGCCTACACCCATGTGGTTGGGCACCACGTCGAGGATGAATCCGATCCCGTGCTCTTTCAGCTTCGTTGAGAGCTGGTGAAACTCCTCTTCCGTCCCGATCTCCGGGTTGAGCGAGTTGTGATCGGTGATGTCGTAGCCGTGTGTACTTCCGGCGCGGGCCTTTAAGATCGGCGAGGCATAACAATGCGAGATGCCGAGTTCGTGCAGATAGCCGATGAGCTGCTCGGCGTCTGTGAACCTGAAATTGGAATGAAATTGGAGGCGGTAGGTCGAAGTTGGACGCAGCTGCCGCTTACCAGCGGCAATCCGCTCCATACATTCGGCCAAGGCACTCTTCTGTTCGGCAAAAATCGTGGGGCTGCTTCGCATCAATCTCGATTGCCTTTGCAGACGGGGCAAAAAATTGGATGCAACCTTTTCCGCCGTGGCTGCCTCGGGATGTCCACAGCTCCGCTTTACTAATCTTGGCGCGGCATTGAAAATAGGTTGTTGCAGTTATCAATTGAATATCCCAAGGAGCACGCATGGCCGTCGTAAGCGGTGAAGTCATTCGCATGATGAACTACGTTGACGACATTTCGGCAACTCTCCGCCGCGTTGTCGCGAACTACAGCTTCCTCACGACTGAAGAGAAGCAGCGCATCGCTGATTACATGGAGAAGGTCGAACCCAATTACCCGAAGGTCGTCCAGGACCTGCGGAGCAACAAGACCATTGAGTGAGGTCCGCATCATCGCCGTGATCGGCGCGGGCACCATGGGACGCAGCATCGCGCAGGCCGCCGCAGTTGGCGGCTTTCGCACCATCCTTGAAGACATTCTTCCCAACGCACTTCGCAAAGCCGAAGACGCCATCCGCGCCGAGCTCGGCCGCGCCGTCTCCACCGGCAGCGTAGAACAACGCGAAGCGGATGCAGCACTGGCGCGCATTGAGTACGCGTCCAATCTCGAAGACGCAGCGCGCGACGCCGACATGGTGATCGAAGCGGTGCCGGACGAACTCGAGTCGAAGCTGGAGATCTTCGTCCTGCTCGACAAAGTTTGCCGTCCGGAGACGATGATCGTTTCGCATACCCAGATACAGAGCATCACCGAACTGGCTTCGGTGATCTATCGTGCGCCGAAGTGCATTGCGATGTGGTTCCCAAAGCCGCCACAAACGTCGGTTGCTCTGGAAATCGTTCGAGGTCTGGAAACCAGCGACGAGACGGCCACGGCTGCAGTCGCGGTAGCGCAGAGAATGAAGCGCGAACCGATCCTATTGCGCGAAACGCCGGGAGCGATCACCGCGCGCATGCAGGCGCTGATCAGTAATGAGGCGTTCAAAATGCTCGGGGAAGGACTGGCGTCGGCCGAAGAGATTGATCGCGCGTTACAACAGGGACTGGGATTGCCGATGGGTCCAATTGCGGAGGCCGAACAGTATGGCCTCGAGCGACGTCTGCGGATGATGGAATACCTTCACAAAACGCTCGGCGAGACGTACCGCCCCGCTCCTCTGCTGGAGCAGTACGTCAAAGCGAACAAACGAGCCTTGGCTGTCTCCCGCTGATCCCGATTACTTCTCGGACCAGGGTGGAACGACTCCATTCATGCGTGCGTATGCGACCAACTGTCCCATGTGTTCGTTATTGTGGATGACCATGCGAAGGTAAATGTCGTCGTGGGTAACAGTGTGGTCGAGGAACTTTGCTGTCTTCTTTAAATCGGCCGCGGTTACATGCGCACGAGCGTTACCCGCTGCGTCCAACGATCGTTTTAGCCAATCTACAACCTTCGCTTTCTCGGGCGCGACCTTTTCTTCATCTACCGACTGAAAATCGGGGGGCAATTTCTGTCCCATGAGCGAGAGAAAATAGAAGTTCGCTCCGGCAATATGCATGATCACTTCGCCGGTGGATCGCACACCCGGCGCCGGTCGCCACGCGTATTTGTCAGCGGGAATCGCTTCGGCCAGCGCGATCAACTGTCGAGAAACATGCGTCCATTCGCCGTCGTAACCTTGCCCGACGCCTTCGATGAAGTTTGGTTTCTGCGCCAGCAGCGTGGCAGCGCTGAACATGCTGAACAACAGGAACGCAAGCAGGCGTTTCATGCGGTTCTCTCCTTGAAGTACACGGTCGCTTACGTTCGCTAAGCGGCGCTCGTCTTCTTCGCCGTCAGTTCGTACTCGCGTTCCGAAGCCTCAGGCAGCAACACCCACAGTCCATAGATGCCGAGCGCGGTTCCGAACGGAACTTTGAACATCGCGAAGAACGAGAGCACGATCGTCAACATGCGTGCCCAGGGTTCCCGGTTGATCAGTCCCCATCCGGCAAGGAAGCCGAACATCGAGAGGATCAGAATCACGGTCCCGATGATGTGCAGTAGTGGCGGGATAAACGCTGGCGGTCCGCCATTGCCGAAACGAATGATGTTGGTCATAACCGCAGCCACGATGAAACACGCCAAACTGCCGAGCGCGACCAGCGCAGAGTACGCGGTCCAGAGAATGCCGAGCATGCGCACATGCTGTTGCACGCGGCTCTGTTGCACGTACGTCACGGGAACCATGGTGTAAAACGCCCGCCCACAATTGCCGCAAAAACGTTGGTTCTGGGGTACCGTTGCCCCACACTTGTCGCAGAACATTGACCCCTCCTGCAGGGATGATACGTGCAAGGCACTGCCCGAGTTCCGTCCCTGCAAAAAGAATGATTTCGAGAGTTCATCCCTGCCGGTTGCAGTTCATCCCGATTGCCCGGTTTGGGCCGCTAAGTTCTGTCTATATAGGAACTTCTGCGCGGGCAGGCGCGTATCTCCCCATCAGGAGACGAGTGTATGCGCCTTGCCCTCGATATCATTGGACAGACCTTCCGCATTCTCTGGGCGCACAAATTGCGCTCGTTTCTCACCATGTTCGGCATCGCTTGGGGCGTCGGCTCCCTACTGTTGCTCGTAGGGCTCGGCGAGGGGTTCCGCTCCGGCAATCGGCGCGAGATGAAGAGCTTCGGCGAAGACATCGAATTTGTTTTCCCCGGACGCGCGCCTGCGGTGGCAGGGAACATGAGCTCCGGGCATCCCTACAAGCTGACCATCCAGGACGCGAAGGACATTGCGCAGTTGCCGCATGTGCGCTCGGCTTCTCCGGTGCTGCAGCGCGAAGATATCCGTGAAGTCAGCGAGTTCGGCAACTCGAACGGGCAAGTCGTCGGAATTCTGCCGGTGTTCAACGACATTCGCTACCTGCCGCTGTCGAAGGGTCGCTGGCTGAACGATCTTGATGAAACCCAGCGTCGCGACGTGGCGGTTATCGGCGACGAGATGGTGAAGAACCTCTTTCCCGACAAACAGAATCCGCTCGGACACCAGATCCTGCTCAACGGCCGCAGCTTTGAAGTGATTGGCGTGGTGCAACGCGTGGGCAAGGGCGACGAGAACTCGACCAACAATCGCGTCTTCATTCCGTTCTCCGCGATGCACACCTACTTCCCGCTGAAGCAGTCGCAGGAAGACAACGCAGTGAGCTTCATCAACTTCCGGCCCATTACGCACGACGATCACGCGGTCGCGATGAAGGAAGCCAAGTCGATTGTGGCACGCAACCACGGTTTCGATGCCGCAAATGACGATGCCTTCGAAGCCTGGGATAGCGCCAAGTCGGCTGAGATGGTCGGGAAGATCTTCGACGCGATGAATGTCTTCCTTGGCGGAGTGGGGATCGTAACCCTGGCGCTGGGCGCGATCGGGATTATCAACATCATGCTTGTGGCAGTGACCGAACGCACCCGCGAAATCGGATTGCGCAAGGCGCTCGGCGCAACCAACCGCAGCGTACTGGCACAGTTCTTCCTCGAAGGCACGTTCTTAACCTTATTTAGCGGCGGACTCGGCCTGATCGGAGCGATTGGCTTCTGCGCGTTGCTGGCGCAGTTGCCGGCGCCAGACGGCTTCGATACGCCGCGCGTAGTGCCGATGTCGGCTGCCGTTGCAATCGGAACGCTGGCGTTGGCGGGTGTGATCGCCGGATTGTATCCGGCACGGAAGGCAGCGCTCATGGCACCCGTTGACGCGCTGAGAGCGGAGTAAAGCTATGGTTCGCGATCTGCTTCAACAGGCAAACAGCGCCATGCGGCACAACCGCCGGCGCACCGCACTCACCATGCTGGGCATGGCATGGGGCATCGCCACGGTGGTATTGCTCCTCGCCTACGGCTCCGGCTTTGGCCGCGCGATCACAACGATTTTCTCGCACTTCGGCGTGAAGCTGATCGGCGTCTTCCCAGGACGCACCTCCCAGCAGGCCGGCGGACAAAAGGCCGGCAGCCAGGTGCGCTTCACTATGGAAGACTTGGATCGCCTCGCGACCAACGTTCCAATGGTAAAGAGAATTTCGCCGGTGGCTTATCAGCAGACCACGGTTGCAAATGACACGCGCAGTTACAACTTCCAGGTTACGGGTTCGTACCCGAACATAGCGCGGATCCAGAACGTCAATGTGGACACTGGTCGGTTTTTCAATGAAGAGGACCTGGCGCAGAAGGGGCGCGTGGCGGTGATCGGCTCCGAGGCGAAGACGAAGCTCTTTTCCGGCGCATACGCGTTGGGCCAGCGCATTCGCATCAACGGGATTTCGTTCGAAGTCATCGGCATCATCGAAGCGCGCATGCAGGAAGGCGACAACGACATCAATCGCCAGATTTACATTCCGTTCTCGACCATGGGCGACCTTAAGGACACGCACTACCTCGATGGCATCTGGATTGACTACGAGACCGATCAGTACGAGATGGTGGAGCGCGGTATCCGCACGACGCTGGCTGATGCGCATGGTTTCAAACCCGACGATAATCGCGCGATCTTCGTCTTCGACGCCATGAAACAGGTGAAGCAGTTCGAGATCATCACCATGGGTTTGAAAATCCTGTTGGCGTTCATCGGCACCCTGACGCTGGGAATCGGCGGTGTGGGCTTGATGAACATCATGCTTGTTTCCGTGACGCAGCGTACGCGCGAAATCGGCGTCGAGAAGGCGCTCGGCGGACGCAAACGCGACATCCTCTTCCAATTCCTCGCCGAGGCACTGACTATCACGTTCATGGGCGGCGCGATTGGAATCGCATTCGCCTACATCGTTTCGTTTAGCGTGGGCCGGCTGACGTTCTACAGCGCGATTGCGAAGAATGCGGAAGCCGCTGACATCCGGCTGATCATCGATCCAAGCACACTCATAGTTGCAACGGTCATTCTCATCATTGTCGGTATCGTGAGTGGCATGCTGCCGGCGATCAAAGCTTCCCGGTTAAATCCGATTGAGGCTCTGCGGTACGAATAAGTTCCTGTCTCTCCGGACAGAGGCGGATGGATCTTCCATCCGCCTAATTTGTTTGCAGCCTCTCGGTACAATCGAATCATGGCCAATCCTCGCCTGGAGCGCGTGCTGAGTCACCTGCGGCAGTATGAACATCCGCTGCTGGCATTTGACGCGCGCGAGAAAGGCGAGTGCGTGGAAGTCATCATCAAGTTCAAGGACCCGCCGGTTCCAGTGCACACCTATTATTTCGAAGTGCATCCGCGAGACCTCGATCACCCGCAGTTTGCATGGACCTTCCAGCGGCAGTTGTATGACTGCATGCACGACTACTTTGTCGAGATGTTCACCCACACGCCGCAGAACGTGCGCGATTACCGGACCAAACATTGAGCTTGCGCGAAGTCATCATCGACATCATCCGGCGCGACGGGCCGATCCCGTTCTCGCGTTACATGGAGCTGTGTCTCTATCATCCGGAGCTCGGCTACTATTCACGGCCGCGTGAGAAGTTCGGCAAAGCTGGGGATTTCTACACCTCGAGCGATGTCCATGCCGTCTTCGGACGATTGTTATGCCGGCAGTTCGAAGAAATGTGGCGTCTGCTCGGATCGCCCGGGCAGATGGATCTCGTCGAGCTTGGCCCGGGCCGCGGACTGTTCGGGCAGGATGTGCTGGATTGGGCAGGGAAGAAGTTCCCCGAGTTTGCGAAAGCGCTGCGGTATTGGCTGGTGGAAAGCTCGCCGAGTCTGCGGGCGAGATTGAGAGAGCGGTTCGCGGGGGACTCGCGGGTGAGCGTCTACGAGGGTCTTGAAGCGGCCGCGAGCAATTGCGGTGATTCGCTCGTCATGTTCGGCAACGAGTTCTTCGACGCGATTCCCGTGGAACTCCTGTCGAGGGCCGGAGAACTCTACATTGCCGAGGATAAAGGCCACTTCATCGACCGATGGGTGCAGCCACCTCACGACCATGTGCAATACCTGCGGGATTACAGCGTGCCTCCGGAGAGTCGCGGGAGAGTGGAAGTAGCGATGCAATCCCAGGAGTGGATGGAGAAGATTGCCCATGCTTTTGCGGAGCGTCGCGGCTTCGCGCTCTTCATCGACTACGGCTATACCCGCGAGCAGCAGCTAGCCGGACGCCATCTCGACACCCTGATGACATTCCGCGAACACCAGGCTTCCGCAAATCCATACGAAGCGCCGGGTGAACAGGACATCACGACGCATGTGAACTTCACGGCGCTGCAAGGGGTCGCCGAAAAGAACGGAATGACGTCGCTCGGACTCGTAACCCAATCGCAGTTCTTGCTCGGCGTTGGCCAGCAGACCGAATTTGCCGATGCCTTCGAGTCCTGCGTGCTGCCGCAGGAGCGCGCGAAGGTTGCGATGCAATTGAAACACCTGATCTCTCCCGAAGAGATGGGCGAGCGCTTTCACGCCCTGGTGCTTGCGCGTGGAATTCAAGGCGGCCAGTTGAGTGGCTTATCGTTTAGCCGCTAGGGCGCCGTTAAGTGCGGCAGGTCCCCATTCTTCTGCCCGGCGTGCAACTCTGCAACGCAAAGATCATTCACGTGATCTCCGCACGCATAGATTTGGGAAACGGGGAGATCGCGCGGCTGTATTACGTACTGGCCCTCTTTAATCCGATCAATGGCGTCGTTATCCACGAGCACGAATCGGTTGTCCGGCTCCGCGCGCAGCCGGAACTGGCTGGTGCTCGGTTCGTAGTTGGTGTACGAATAGCAATAGCCGATACAGGCGCGGTCAACGGAATGGTCCTCGTGAATGCGCCAGCCCGGCACTGGTTGCACCAGGCTGATCATGCGGCGCCCTTCGGGTTGTTGACGCACCAGCGCGGAAACGATCTGCACGCGCTGTTGCAGGATTCCGGTGTCATGATGAAGCGCTGCAAAAAACGGTACCGCGAGTGCCGCCGTCGCGACCGGGAACCAGAGACGCGGACGGCAATTTGCCACAAGGACGGTGAGGGCCACGGCTGAGTAGAGCGACCCGCGGTCCGGCAGGAAGCCCATCATGCCAAAGGTATCTTCGCTGTGCAGGCCACCCGGAGCGAAGCAGACCACCAACGCAATCACGAGATAGAACTGCAGCCACTTCGAATGGCGTTCCCGACGCCAGGCAAGGGCAATACACATTGCGCACAGCGTCAGCGTCGCGCCGGAAATCCACAGATAGCCGCGTCCGAAGACGTAGAGTTGGTCAGCCCCGAGAAGCCAGAACTGGCTGATCTCGCGCGGCAGGACTTCAACGTGCCGCACCACGTACCAGCGCAGCACGAACGCGAGGGCCAGCAGCGCGGACGTCAAGAAAAGCTGCGATCTCAACGAGAGCCATCGCAGGCCGATGAGATAAATCGCGAGCGCTACAAGGCAAGCCGCGCCCATCGGATGCGCCAGCGCCGACAGCACGAGCAATACCGGCAGCAATAGAAACTCGCGTAAATTCCCGCACACCACAATCGCCAGCGCGAACAACGAGAATCCCACCGAGAGATAGAAGTTCAAGAATCCCCAGTGGAAGATCACGCCGTAAGCGAACATCGCCAGCAGCGGGACCACGCTCCACGCCGCCTCCCTTGCGGCGGCGGATGCCAGCGCGAACGCTCCCCAGAAGAAGACCAGTACGCAAAGTGATGCCACGATGCGCTGCGTAGCCACCACGCCTACAGAAGGCAGCAGTTTGCCCAGGAGCAGGTCAATCAGAATGTTAGTGTGCAAAGGCTCCAGAGAAAGTCCCGGCAGCAGGTCCCGCTCCACCGACTGCGACAGCCATGCATTGTAGAGATGGCTGCCCAAATCCGCGGCCTGCACTTGCTGGTGCCAGAAGCACGGAATCAAAATCGCGCCAGAACAGATCAGAAACGCAAGCCAATGCGCGCGCAGCCAGCGCAGTGCATTCAATATGGCGGATTGCTGCGTTTCCCGATCGTTCATCTCTGCGCATTGTAATTGTTCGGTTCGCGCCAGTGCATGGATGTGCGCTGCATCACAGACACCCCGGTCGCTTCGCCCTGATGATGGAAGCACAATGAACATCAAGTCTGTCGCAGATTTCATCAAGGAGCGCGAGATCGAGCAGGCCCTGAAACTGGCCGCCCGCGCCGACAGGAGCATGGTGCAGGACTGCATCCAGAAAGCAGTCTCCATGCAGGCACTCACATTGCGAGAGGTCGCGGTGCTCATGTGCGCCGACGGCGATCTGCGTGAAGAATTGTACGAGGCTGCTCGCTTCGTGAAGAACGAGATCTACGGTTCGCGGCTGGTGCTTTTCGCCCCGCTCTATATCTCGAACCTCTGCACCAATGAATGCTCCTACTGCGCGTTCCGGAAAGACAATAAGGAAGTCCGTCGCCGTTGGCTTTCGCAGGAAGAAATCGCGCAGGAGACACGCATCCTCATCAACCAGGGATACAAGCGGACCCTGCTGGTCGCCGGCGAGGCGTATCCGAAGAACGATTTCAATTACGTTCTCGAGTCCATCGCCACCATCTATGCGACCAAGTCCGCCAAGGGCGAGATCCGCCGCGTACACGCGAATGTCGCGCCGCCTACGGTCGAACAGTTCTACCAGTTGCGGGAAGCCAAGCTCGGCGTCTATCAGTGCTTCCAGGAGAGCTATCACCGTCCGACCTACGCGGCGGTGCACAAGGCCGGCAAGAAGGCCGATTACGATTGGCGAGCGGCGGTCATGCATCGTGCCATGGCCAGCGGCGTTGGCGACGTCGGCATGGGCGTGCTCTACGGCCTCTACGACTGGCGTTGGGAGACCTTGGCGCTCATGCAGCACATTCGCGATCTGGAACGAACCTTCGGAGCAGGCTCGCACACCATCAGCGTGCCGCGGATTGAGCCGGCCGTAGGTTCGAAGCTCGCCACACGCCCACCAAATGCCGTGACCGACGACGACTTCCTGAAGATCATTGCAGTCCTGCGATTAGCGGTTCCGTATACCGGGCTGGTGATGTCCACTCGCGAACCGGCCGAAATTCGTCGCAAGAGTCTGGAAATCGGCATCTCGCAGATGTCCGCCGGGAGCCGCACCGATCCCGGCGGCTATTCCGAGAGCACCATCGACAAAGATGCCGGGCAGTTCGTGGTTGGTGATCACCGTCCACTGGATGAGATCGTGAAAGAAGTAGCGGAGATGGGATTTATCCCGTCATTCTGCACAGCCTGCTATCGCGTTGGCCGCACCGGGTCGGACTTCAAAAACCTCGCCAGTCATCCCCACGTAATGTCGCGCAACTGCGAGACCAACGCCCTCACCACGCTGCTTGAATATCTCTGCGACTATTCCGTCTCCAACAGAGTTGCGGGTGAACACATGATCGAGATGCAGTTGGAGAAGATGGCGCCGACGCAGCGAGCGTTTGTCACACAGATGCTAAATCGAATTAAACGCGGGGAGCGAGACGTCTTCGTTTAGACTTCGCCCTTCTCAAATCCCACAATCCTCAGCTTCCCGCGCTTCGGCGAGGACTCAATCGTGTGGATGAAATTCACCGGCGTGCCGTCTTCATAGGTGACTTGTTTCTCCGATTCATCGAGATCAGAGCCGAACACTAACCGCCAGCCATCAGCAGTACGTGGCCCGCAGATGTGCCAGCCCGGAACCAGGACGACATCCTTTTCGTCCACTTCCACCCAATCGCCGACATGCAGTCCAGTCTTGGTACTGAAGGCCGCATCCGTCGTGAAGAGATAGCGAACGAGCCGGCGGTCGTCATAGGCGACAACATTGAACTTCGTGCCGCCAAGCGTGACATCTGCGAAACAGGGATAAGTCTGCGCCGGAGAGGTCGCGCATTCCTGTTTGGAGGCGCGCGGTACTTCGCTGGAATGCAGACGATAGCCGACATCAATTTGAGCGGCGGCAGTGGCCGCCGTCAGCAGGGTAAGGGCGAGTAAGCGGTACATCCTGCACCTCGAACAACGAGCGTTACGCAAGCGCGAGAACCCGCAGATAAGGCATTTGCGAGAGGCCATGGTACCCGAACCCGCGAAAAATCAATCATTACTTGGGTACCGTATGGCGCCGCCGGGAATGGCAACAAGGTGCCGGACGCAGTGTTGCGGCCCTGTGAATGACACCTTATGCGAGGCAGCGATACAACACGGCGTGCGAATGCCGCTTCCGTTCATATACGCGAGGGGGACGTTTGCCGTCCGCCGCGTCAGGAGGGGAACGTCCATGAAGATTCGTCGCTTGCTTTATCCCGCGATGCTGCTGCTCATCGTGTTGGGCTTGTCGGGGCTCTCGTTCGCACAATTCGGTGTCTCTATTTCTATCGGTGTCGCGCCGCCACCACTGCCGGTCTATGACCAGCCGCCGATCCCCGCGGTCGGTTACATCTGGACGCCCGGCTTTTGGGCATGGAGCGATGACGGCTACTACTGGGTTCCGGGAACATGGGTGCAGCCTCCCGAAGTCGGCCTGCTTTGGACGCCGGGCTATTGGGGCTGGAATGATGACCAGTCGGCTTTCGCTTGGAACGATGGCTACTGGGGACCCGAAGTCGGTTTCTACGGCGGAGTTGATTACGGCTATGGCTACACTCCAGACGGCTATTACGGTGGCGAATGGCGAGGCAGGGACTTTTACTACAACCGCGCCGTGAACAACGTAACCAGCGTTCACATCACGAATGTTTATGAGAAGCAGGTGGTAACCCACACAACCGTAGAGCGCGTGAGTTACAACGGTCCAGGTGGTGCGCAGGCGAAGCCAACGCCGAAGCAAGTACAGGCGAAGCAGCAGAAGAAGGTGGATGTTACGCCCGTACAGAAACAGCATGTGCAAGCAGCGAAGAGCAATCCACAACTGCTGGCCAAGAACAACAATGGCAAGCCGCCTGTAGCAGCCACCTCGAAGCCTGGCGACATGAGCCATGCCGTGCAGGCGAAAGCAGCCGGCGGCAAGATCGATCCGAAAGTGCTCCAGGCCAACGCCAAGACTGCGCCGAAGACGGCCAAACCTGCGGCGCGTCCGGAGGCGAACGCGGCGAAACAACCTGCAAAGCCGGCAGAAACCGGCAAGGCTGCCGAGACGAGCAAAGCCACCGAAGCAAACAAGCCCGCCGCGGAAACCGGCAAGGCCAGCGCAAGCAGCAAGCCGAGCACGGAGCCTTCGAAGAGCACCGAGCGTACGGCAACGAAGCCTGCGAGTGGCGCTGAAAACAGCGGAGCTCGCGCCAAACAGACGGAACCAGCTACGCCGCGTCCGGCAGCCAAGGAATCCGGATCGTCGGCCGGAATGCCGCAGTCGGAAGGTGCTGGTCATCGTGCAGAACCTGCCGGCAAGGCCGCGGAACCCAAGGCACAGCCTGCTGAGCATGCTCCTGCTGCCAAGGAAAAAGCTGCGCAGCCGGAAACGAACAAACAGAAGCCGGAGAAGGCCAAGCCGGCATCTGAGAAAGACAAGCCGGAAGAACCAAAATAAGCTGTCGCAAGTGTAGGAAATCCCCATGCATTCTGCGCATGGGGATTTTTTTGATTATCGGGGCAGCGTGAGAGGTCGCCGCAGCGTGACCGTCACCTCGCGCATGCTATCGGGGACGGTCACCGAGTTGGTGTCCACGTCATAGCTCTTGTCGCCGATCGTGATTGAAGTCAGGCGAACCATCTTCTGCGGGGCGGTTGCTGCCGGCGTGTAGCGCGGATCGAAGTACACCGGGCTCACATCGAAGGAGATCTTTGCCTGTGCGGGAACCAGCACGCCGGATTCATCGCTCACCGCTGCCGAGACAATTTGATTTTGGGTATCGATCTTGATCTTGGTCCCCGCTGCGATGACGAGCTTGGTCGGGTCGGTCTGGGTCGCGGCACCATCTGGGCGAGGCGACGTCGGGACACTGGCATCCGCCGTCACAGCGTCGCCTTGAGCCATCTCGATACCCGTCGCCTTGGCTTCCTTGCGGGCGCGAACATCGCGAGCAATATCGCCCAGAGGACGCGAGTCTTGTGTCAGCGCCATGGGTGCGAGCCATGCAAATGTGGCGGCTGCAAGGAGAAGCATGCGGGTAGGATGGGTCACGTCGGCCTCCAGGATCCAAGAGAGTAGATGCCGAAATCGAAACCCGTGAACCCGGCCTCAGAGCGTCTTCGTCATCCTGATCACCGGCAGCACCTCGCCATTCGGCAGCGGAACGTCCACCCGCTCATGGTCCACATAGCCGCGCAGCCGGTACACGGGTGCCCCCGTCAGGGTGGATCCCATCTCCAACCGTGTGAATCCTGCGTCTGCCGCGGCATCCTCACAGTGCTTGAGAATCAGGCTCCCGAGGCCGCGACGCGCGTATTCCGGATGAGCAAAAATCGCCCTGATCTTGGCCGCATCGGTCTTGGGATCGAGCGCCTCGGGAATGCGGTTCGGGCCGCCATCGCTGCCGAAGAGCGTTTTGCGGTAGCTCCAGCCACCGCTGGCGACAATCTTCCCATCCAACTCCGCCACGAAGTAGGTCCGGTCGTGGATGAGTTGGGTGTCCACGCCAAGAGCGTGGCCGAGCGCGCCATCGAGCTGCGCGGGCGTGTAGTCGTCGGCTTGGAGCTCGCGGCAGGAGCGCTCAATGAGTTCGTGCAGCGCCGGCAAGTCGGCTTCGGTCGCAGCGCGGACGCTGACATCGAGCGTGGGCATCAGGAAATGATAGGCGGATTGCGTCCAAATCAGCTAGCCGGAATCGAATAGAAAAGCGAGGCCCGGCGAATGCAGAATTCCTCATATAACGTAATCACACTGGCGGCAGAGTCCGGGACCACCGAGAGCTACAACAACCACTCCATCGCGAAAGTGAACGATCACGAAGTCCGCATCAGCACCATGACCGAGTCTTATCACTGGCACGTGCACCCTGACTCCGACGAGTCGTTTCTCGCTCTGGAAGGCGGGCTTTATATCGACTTTGAGGATGGAACGGTCGAGCTAAAGCCGGGCCAAATGATCACCGTCGCCCGCGGAGTGCGCCATCGCACCAGGCCTGTCGGCGCACGATCCGTGAACCTGACGTTCGAACGCACGGATGCTCGCAGCGAAAAGGTCCCTTCCCCAAACGAATGAAGATGCGAGTTTCGCCCTCGAATTCCACAGCCCCGCCGCGTTTCGCCATGGGAACTGCCCCATCTAAGCGAATAAAATAGAACTACATGCCCCCTGAATTCGTCCATCTCCACCTGCATACCGACTACTCCATGCTCGACGGCGCCAGCGACGTCGAAAAGCTCGTTGCGCGCGTGAAAGAACTCGGCCAGCCGGCGGTCGCCATGACCGACCACGGCAATATCTATGGCGCGGTGCACTTTCAGAACGCTGCGAAAGAGAAGGGCGTCAAGGCGATCCTCGGGTGCGAGCTCTATATCTGCCAGAAGGAGAACCACCGGGAAGCGCCGGAGGGCGACAAGTACAACCACCTCATTGTTCTCGCCGAGAACGAAGAGGGTTACCGCAACCTGGTCAAGATCGTGAGCGAGGCCTCGCTGCATGGCTTCTATTACAAGCCGCGCGTGAGCAAGAATTTTCTCGCCGAACACTCCAAGGGATTGATCGGGCTCTCGGCGTGCCTGAAGGGTGAAGTCGCCGAGCGGCTGACGGAAGGGAAGTACGAAGCCGCGAAGAAGGCTGCCACTACCTTTGGCGACATCTTTGGCGCGAACAACTTCTATCTCGAAATCCAGGACCAGGGTCTCGAAGAAGAGAAGCGGATTCACCAGGGGCTTTTCGATCTCGAGAAAGATCTCGGCTATCCGATGGTGGCCACCAACGACAGCCACTATCTTTGCGAAGACGACAGCCACGCGCAGGACGTGATGGTCTGCATCCAGACCGGCAAATCCATCCACGATACCAACCGGATGAAGTTTTCCACCAACCAGTTCTTCGTGAAGAGCGCGCACGAGATGTCGCAAGTCTTTACCGGCGCCGATCGCGTGCTCGCGCGGACGATGGAAATCGCCGAGCGCTGCAACGTGAAGCTCGAAAAGGTGAAGAACCCATTCCCGCGCTTCGACGTTCCCGAAGGCATGTCGATTGACAGCTACTTCGAAGACGTGGCGCGCCGAGGCATGGCCAAACGCATGAACCTGATGCGCGATCTCCAGTCCGCCGGACGCCTTCGCCACACCTTCGCGGAATACGAAGAGCGCCTCAACTTCGAGATCGACACGATTAAGAAGATGCAGTTCCCAGGCTACTTCCTCATCGTGTGGGACTTCATCCGCTACGCCCGCGAGAACAACATTCCCGTCGGCCCGGGGCGTGGATCGGCCGCCGGATCGCTCGTCGCTTATGCGATGACCATCACTGACGTCGATCCGCTGCAGAACAACCTGCTCTTCCAGCGCTTCCTCAATCCCGAACGTATCTCGATGCCTGATATCGACGTGGACTTCTGCATGAACCGTCGCGGCGAGGTCATCAAGTACGTGACCGAGAAGTATGGCCGCGACCAGGTGGCGCAGATCATCACCTTCGGCACCATGGCTGCGAAGGCCGCGATTAAAGACTGCGGCCGCGCCATGGACATCCCGTACGCCGAGGTCGATCGCGTGGCGAAGATGGTGCCCACCACCATCAACATCACGATTGATGGCGCGCTCAAAGATTCGCCGATGCTCGCCACCGCCTACGAATCTGAGCCTCAGGTAAAAGAGCTCATCGACACCGCCAAGCGCCTCGAAGGCCTGGTGCGCAACTCGGGCGTGCACGCTTCCGCTGTGGTGATCGCGCCGCAGCCGCTTACCGACCTCGTCCCGCTGCATAAGACGAAGAACGACGAAATCGTCACCGCCTACGACATGAAGGCGGTCGAAAAGATGGGCCTGCTGAAGATGGACTTCCTCGGGCTCACTACGCTCACTATTCTCGACGACGCTCTCAAACTCATCGACCAGACCCAGGGCGTGAAGATCGAGCTCGAGAAGCTTCCGTTCGACGACAAGCAGACCTACGAGCGCATCTTCCACAGCGGATACACGAGCGGCGTCTTCCAGTTTGAAAGTTCGGGCATGCGTGATGTGCTGCGCAAGTACAAGCCCGATACCGTCGAAGACCTTACCGCTCTCAACGCACTGTACCGCCCCGGCCCAATTCAGGGCGGCATGATCGATGACTTCATCAACCGCAAGTGGGGCCGCGCCAAGGTCGACTACTTCCATGACGATCTCAAAACCATCCTGGTCGAGACCCTCGGCGTCATCGTGTACCAGGAGCAGGTGATGCAGATCGCCAACAAACTCGCAGGATACTCACTCGGTGATGCTGACCTGCTCCGGCGCGCGATGGGTAAAAAAGACGCGAAGGAGATGGAGAAGCAACGCGACCGCTTCACCAAGGGTGCGATCGATCGCGGCTACGACAAGCAGCTCACGGTCCACATCTTCGACCTGATGGAACAGTTCGCGGGCTACGGCTTCAACAAGTCGCACTCCGCCGCTTACGCACTGCTCGCGTATCACACCGCATATCTCAAGACGCATTTTCCCATCGAGTTCATGGCGGCGCTGCTCACCTCGGTCTCCGGCAGCACCGACGACGTGGTGAAGTACATCAACGAGTGCCGCGACATGGGCATTGAAGTTCGTCCGCCGGACGTGAACGTTTCGCTGGCGAGTTTTACGCCCGACCAAGGGGCGATTCGCTTCGGACTTTCAGCAATCAAGAACCTCGGACACAACGCGATTGAGTCCATCGTTACGGCCCGACAGGCCATCGGTAAGTTCTCTTCTTTCTTCGAGTTCTGTGAGAAGGTTGATCTAAGGCTTCTCAATAAACGTGTTGTCGAGTCGCTGATCAAGAGTGGTGCCATGGATCCGCTCGGCCGCCGCTCGCAGCTCTTTGCCGTCATCGACAAGGCCATGGAAGCTGCGCAGAAAACCCAGCGCGATGCCGAGTCCGGACAGCACGGCTTATTCGGCGTCTTCGACGAAGAGCCGGTCGCAGGGAAGAAGGTCGACTCGCTTCCTAACGTCCCTGACTGGGATGAGCACCAACGCCTCGCCAACGAGAAAGAAATCCTCGGCTTCTTCATCACCGGTCATCCGATGGAGAAGTACAAGGACAAGCTCGCCGACTTCCGCGCGATGAGCACAGAAGACCTCAAGAACATGCGCACCTCCACCGCGAAAGGCGAGGAGTACTACGTTGGAGGCGTGATGAGCGGCGTGAAAGTCGCGAAGTCGAAGAAGGGCGACATGTACGCGCTCGGCACGTTGGAAGACATCCACGGCGCAGTGAGCTTCCTCTGCTTCAACGAAAACTACAAGCGGCTGGTCGACAAGCTGAAACTCGAAGTGCCGGTACTGGTGAAGGGCGCAATCCGCATTGAAGAAGATAATCCGCCAAAGATCATGGTGAGCGACATCATCCCTCTCGACACCGCCGTGCCCAAGCTGCCGCAGAAGGTTCGTGTGCGGGTGCCGCTGAATAGCTCAACGGAAGGCACGCTCGACGCGCTGCACGGAATCTTTGGCGAGTGCAAGGGAACGGCTAAAGTGCTCTTTGATTTGGAGATGCCGGGCGACTTCCTAGTGGTAATGGAAGCGGAAAGCTATAATGTTCAAGCGGACCGGGCGTTTGTCGCGCGGGTAGAGGAGTTGTGCGGCCGCGGTGCAGTTCGAGCCATCGACTAATCTTTCCGGGAGTTGCTATTGGCTGCTCCGAAGAACCCGGGCGCGACCGCTGAGCGGGAATCCCCGCTGGTAAAAACCGGACTCCTTCCGGCCGTTGATTACTGGATCAGTGCCGTCCAGAGCCTCGTTGAATCGTCAGGAGCGAAAGCCCCCAAGATGGAAGCCACTTCGAAAGCGCAGCAGGAATTGGAACGGATCGAGAAACAGATCGCGGAACTGGAGAAGGCCGCCGGCGACAACCAGGCCGCCCGCAAACAACTCCAGGAGATGCACGAGCGCGTCAGTGGATTGCGCCGGCAGATCACCTCGCAAATGGGCCCGTGGCAAAAGGTCGAACTGGCGCGGCATCCGCAGCGTCCGTACATGATGGACTACATCGAGCGCCTCTTCACCGACTTCAGCGAAATCCATGGCGACCGCCAGTTTGCCGACGATCAGGCCATCGTCTGCGGCATGGCGCGCTTCCGCGGGCATGACTGCCTCGTGGTCGGAACCCAAAAGGGCCGCGACAACAAAGAGAAATTCCGCCGTAACTTCGGTTCGCCGAATCCGGAAGGCTATCGGAAGGCGTTGCGCGCGATGAAGATCGCGGAGAAGTTCGATCGCCCGGTCATCACCTTCGTGGATGTCGTCGGCGCATATCCAGGTCTCGGCGCGGAAGAACGCGGCCAGGCCGAAGCCATCGCCCGCAACCTCCGCGAGATGGCCCGACTGAACGTTCCGGTCGTGACGATCATCACCGGCGAAGGTGGCTCCGGTGGCGCGCTGGCGATCGCCGTCGCCGACCGCGTGCTGATGATGGAGAACAGCATCTACTCCGTGATTTCCCCGGAAGGCTGCGCCTCCATCATGTGGCGTGATTCGTCGAAAAAAGAAATCGCAGCTGCCGCACTGAAGATTACCGCCGAAGACAATGTCGCCATGGGTACCGCCGACGACATCATCAAAGAACCCGCGGGCGGCGCTCATACGGACTATGACGAAGCTGCCGCGTTCGTCGGCGAAGCCATCGCCAAGCATCTCGGCGAACTCGTGCAAATGCCGAAAGCCCAAATGCTCGACGAGCGCTACAAGAAGTTCCGCGAGATGGCAAAGTACTTCGAGCAGGTATAGGCATCAGCACAAAGCCCCTGTCATCCTGAGCGGAGCAGCGCGCAGCGCTGCGCAGTCGAAGGATCCCTATCCCCACAAAGCTGCTTCGTTCTGCGAACAGAACGCACGACGGGATATTGTTGTATCCTCTCCCTCATGTTTCGTCGTGGGGTTCTCTTCCTCTTTCTCTGCGCGCCGCTCGTTGCGCAACAGCAAGTCCAACAGTTTCACATCACGCCGGTTCGCCCAATCCCAGAGCTGCGCGCCGAAGCCCTCAAAGCGACGCCGCCAAAAGAATCCGACGACCTCCGCAAGCCCGACCTCGTGGAGTTGGTCAAGCTCGATCCCACCATCAAGCTCGACATCCATTACGCCTCGAGCAACAACTTCCTCGGCACGCCTCTCTATGAAGAAGCCCGCGCATTCATGGAGCGTCCCGCCGCCGAAGCCGTGGTGCGTGCGAACAAGAAACTCCACGAACAAGGCTTAGGCCTGCTGATCTTCGACTCCTATCGCCCCTGGTACGTGACTAAAATCTTCTGGGATGCGACCCCGCCCAAGGACCACGACTTCGTCGCCAATCCCGCCGAGGGTTCGCGTCACAATCGCGGCTGCGCCGTCGATCTTTCCCTCTACGATCTCAAAACGGGCAAGCCACTCTCCATGCCCAGCGATTACGACGAAATGTCGAAGCGCGCGTATCCCGACTACACCGGCGGCACCGCGGAAGAAAACGCCCATCGCGATTTACTTCGCAAAACGATGGAAGCCGAAGGCTTTACGGTCTACCAGTACGAGTGGTGGCACTTTGACTACAAGGACTGGAAGCTCTATCCAATCGTGAACCTGCGCTTTTCCGATATTCGCTAACCCCTCTTTGACAGCCGTTTCCCGCGGCACTGAAAATGTTTTCAGTGCCGCGCAAAATCCAGCTCTGCTTTGCGCCTCTCTCAGTAGGATCCCCTCCCTCAGATAGCAACCTACATTGGAGCGTAAAGATGAAGCGGCTTCTCGCATGCGTTTGTCTGTCGTTGGCCACCTGCGTCGCGGCTTTTCCGCAGCAGGACACTTCGGTTTCCACCAGCAGCAATGCGGTGGTTCCGCGCCTCATCCGCTTTAGCGGACAGGTCAAAGGCGCCACCGGCACCGTCGGCATCACTTTCAGCCTGCACAAGTCACAGCAGGACAGCACCAGCCTCTGGATCGAGACGCAAAACGTCAAGCTCGATGCCGATGGCAAGTACAACGTCCTGCTCGGCAGCCAGAAAGCGATTCCCGTCGAGTTGTTCTCCGCGGCAGCGGCGCAATGGCTGAGCATTCATGTCGAGAACCAGGCAGAGCAGCGCGTGCTGCTCGTGAGCGTTCCGTATGCGTTGAAAGCCGCGGAAGCGGAGACCATCGGCGGACACAACGCTACTGACTTCGTCACCACCGACAAGCTCACCACGGTCGTGAAGCAGGAGCTCAAAGTGCAGAAGTCGAGCACCGACAAGCCCGGCGCTACCACGAACAATGTCGGGAGTTATGTGGATTCCAATGCAACCCAGGTTCTTACCGTCACCCAGAACGGTACCGGCGTCGCCATTAATGCGACCGCCGCAAACGATTATGCGGTGAAGGCCAACAGCCCGAACTGGGCGATTGTTGGTCGCTCCACGAATACGACCGGCGCGACCTACGGCGTGGTCGGCACCGTCGCCTCCACCGGCGGCACCGCGATCCGTGGCAGTGCTACCTCGACCACCGGCGGCACCTACGGCGTTTCGGGCACCTCCGCCTCGCCAATTGGCTACGGCGTCAGCGGCCAGAACACCGCCACCACCGGCAACGCCGTTGGTCTCTACGGCAAGACTGCTTCGTCGGCCGGACTCGCCGTCCGCGCGCAAGCCTCATCCGCGACCGCGCATCTTTTCAGCGGCACCGGTAGCGCGAACTCGGAAATCTTCTACGTGGATGGGCTCGGCAACGTCTACGGCAAAACCGGCTACTTCTCCGGCTATCCTGATGGCAACAGCTACAGCTCCATCGGCATAATCGCTACCGGATCTTCTGAAGGCACCACGGCCAACACTGACGGTGGGGCTGGCGGCAACTTCACGGGCGGCAGCAACAGTGGTTCAAGCAACAGCAATTTCGCCGGCAATGGAATTAACGGCTACGGCGGAAGCGTAACCGGCGACAACTATGCTGGCGCAGGCGTCTACGGGGCCGGCGGTAGCGGAGCCAACGGCAACGGCACCGGTACTCAGTTTGCTGGTTATGGTGTAAGAGCACAGGGCGGAAATAACGCCTCGACAGGCAGCATTTATTACACCGGCGGCTACGGTGTCTATTCACAGGGCGGCAGCAGCGTCGCGACCAACGCCTTAGGCGGCGTCGGCGTTCGCGCCATTGGCGGACAAAGCACCAACGGCACAGGCGGCACCGGCTTGGTAGCGGAAGGCGGCTACAGCCCGCTTGGTAAGCCTGGCTGGGCAGCATCGTTCGGCTACGGCGGTGTCTCTGTCAATGAACTGACCGGCAACGGAGCCGGAATATTGCTCGGCCGTACCGGATGCGGCGCTGGCTTCGCCGGCATCACGCTCTCGATTTACACGAACACCAACTGTACCGACTACAACATTCTCGGCGACGGAACCAGCACCTACCTGAATCGCACAAGCGGCGGCAAGATCTACTTCCGCGAAGGTAACACGACACAGATGTATATCGCCTCGGGCGGTGATGTAACCGTCAACCAAAACCTGAATGTCGGATTGAGCGCAACGGTTACGGGCACGTTGACGGCGCACTCGATTGTCGCCTCGATCAAGAACTTCGCAATTGATCATCCGCTCGATCCGGCCAACAAGCTGCTCTATCACACCAGCATCGAGTCTCCCGACATGAAGGATCTCTATGACGGAATGATCGAACTGGATGCGAAGGGCGAAGCTTGGGTTACGCTACCGAATTACTTCGAAGCCCTCAACCAGGACTTCCGGTACACGTTGACGGCCGTCGGGCGCAGCGCTCCGAATCTTTACATCGCGAAGAAGGTGGACGGCAACAAGTTCAAGATCTCCGGTGGCAAGCCGCACATGGAGGTCTCCTGGCAGGTCACCGGCATTCGTCACGATGCGTACGCCAATGCGTATCGCGGACCGGTGGAGGTGGAGAAGTCCGTAGCCCAGAAGGGCAAGTATTTGAGCCCTGAGCTTTTCGGCGCATCGCCGGAGCAGGCAATGAGTCCCTCACCCACGCAAGCGAGCGTTCAGACGGTTTCGGATGTTCACTAAGCTGAAATTGTAAGAAACAAGAGCGGGGCAGAACGTGTCAGGGCGTTCTGTCCCGCTCTTGTGTTTGTGCCAGAAGATCCGGCGCTCGCGCTGACATCGCTCTCCTTCGCGCGAGCCTCAGAGCAGGGAAGCGATAAAAACCTGCCCGCCGTTCGTCTGTGAAGTTGGAGACGATCTTTCGCTAAGGCGTTGTACGAGTTCGACCCGATTGACGAGGCTTTTGCCCTGTGGGAATATGACGAACCCACTCTCAGCTTCGACGAGGAACTTTGGCCGACAAAGCAGCAACCAGCTCATTCATCGTTGTAGTCAATCGTGACGCAGCAGTGCCCGTCGTTCGTTGCACCGGGCGCCTGGTGCTCGGACTCACCGATGAATTGCTCCTCCCCGTGAAGCAATTGATCTCAGCATCAAAGCGCATCGTCCTCGATTTCACCGAACTCACCCGCATGGACAGCTCCGGCCTCGGTACCATCGTGCGGCTCCTCGTTACAGCGAAGGCCGCAGGCTGTTCGCTGGAGTTGAAGAACGTAGGCCCGCCCATCCGCCAACTGCTCGGCATCACCAACCTGCTCGATGCGTTCACCATCATCGGGGAAAACAACATCAAGCTCGGCTAGTTCAGACCGCGGTCTTAGTCGAAGTATTTTCGAGCCGGCGCCTTCGGCTGCTGTCGGCCGTCCGGCATAAATTCTTCGACTCGAAATTTGGCCAGTTTATCAAGCCATGCGACTGCGTTTTCTTCCGGGTTTTTTCGAACTTTCTTCCGTGTACGGCGGATCTTCATTCAAACTCCGTAATCCATCGGCTAGCCGATACTCACCAGCTCTTCGATCCTCTTCTTCCACTCCGCCGGTCCAGTCTGATGCACCGACGTCCCATTCACATCCACCGCCACGGTCACCGGCATGTCCTTCACATCGAATTCGTAAATCGCTTCCATGCCAAGATCCCCGAACGCGACGGTGCGTGACGACTTGATCGCCTTCGCCACCAGGTAAGCCGCGCCGCCCACAGCCATCAGGTAAACCGCGCGGTTGTCACGGATGGCTTCAATCGCCACCGGCCCCCGCTCGGCCTTACCGACCATTCCCAGAAGTCCGGTCTGCTCCAGCATCTGGCGAGTGAATTTATCCATGCGAGTAGCAGTCGTCGGACCCGCCGGCCCCACCACCTCATCCCGCACCGGATCAACCGGCCCCACGTAATAGATAAATCGATTGGTGAAGTCTACGGGGAGCTTCTCGCCCTTGTTCAGCATGTCGATCATGCGCTTGTGGGCGGCATCGCGTCCGGTGAGCAGCTTGCCGTTGAGCAGCAGAACTTCGCCCGGCTTCCACGTCGCCACTTCCTCGCGGGTCGCGGTGTCGAGGTTCACACGCCGCGCGTTCTGCGGCGAGTAAGTCAGCGTCGGCCAGTCTTCCAGATTCGGCGGATCAAGATGCGCCGGCCCACTGCCATCGAGATGGAAATGCGCATGCCGCGTAGCCGCGCAATTGGGGATCATCGCAATCGGCAGGTTCGCCGCGTGCGTCGGATAATCCCGCACTTTCACGTCGAGGACGGTCGTCAATCCGCCGAGCCCCTGCGCGCCAATGCCAAGCGCATTCACTTTCTGATAAAGCTCAATCCGCAACTCTTCCGCGCGGTTCTTCGCTCCGCGCGCAATCAATTCCTGGATGTCGATCGGATCCATCAACGCTTCTTTGGCGAGCAGCATCGCTTTTTCCGCAGTTCCGCCAATGCCAATCCCCAGCATTCCCGGCGGACACCACCCCGCGCCCATCGTCGGCACAGTTTTCAGCACCCATTCCACAATCGAGTCGCTCGGGTTCAGCATGGCAAACTTCGACTTCGCCTCTGACCCGCCGCCCTTCGCAGCAACAATCACGTCCACGCCATCGCCCTTCACCAATTGCACGTTGACGACAGCCGGCGTGTTGTCCTTGGTGTTCTTCCGCGCCCCCGCAGGGTCGGCAAGAATCGACGCGCGCAGCTTGTTATCCGGATGGTTGTAAGCGCGCCGCACGCCTTCATTCACCATCTCTTCCGGCGTCATGTCGCCTTCCCAGCGAACGTTCATGCCAATCTTCAGGAATGCGGTAACGATCCCCGTATCCTGGCAAATCGGCCGATGCCCCTCGGCACACATCCGCGAGTTGATCAGCAGCTGCGCAATAGCGTCGCGCGCCGCCTCCGACTGCTCCTTCTCGTAAGCCGCCGCAAGGCTCTTGATGAAATCCACCGGATGGTAATAAGAGATGTACTGGAGCGCGTCAGCCACGCTCTGGATAAAGTCTTCCTGCTTGATGACGGTCATAGCTCTTCTAGATTAAACCCTGCGACCGTCCCGATGACCCGTCCAAGCACGATGTAAATCTCAGCGTGTCCCTTTTCCAGCCTTCTTCCCAGGCCTGGAATCCCGCGAGAGCCGTGGCACTCCGCCGGTGTGTTATGTGCTTTCAATAAACGACCAAGTAAAACGGTTCGTCTAAGCCAAATCCAGCTGTGTCAACGGTCGAAAGGCAAATGTTGTTCGCCGTCTTGGGGTGGCACACTGGGAACAGCGATATCGCAGCAGTGTGTTCGCCATCAGACTGCACCACGACCGAAACAAAGCGGTCGTCGACCTTGAACCCAAAGTCAACGATAGGACAACCTGGCGTACCGTAGGTGGAATAGGTAAAACCACATGGCGGAGTGGAACTCGCCGCTCCCGTGAGCTGCGAGTTGAAGCACCGGACGATCTGGCCGCTTGCAAGCGTGGGATCCACGTACACCATCGCTTTGACCCAGCCGCCCATGGAGCGGTTCTGTTGCACGTTGCTGGGAGTTGCGAAGCCGAAGCCGCCATTGGTCGACAAGCCGTAGACACCGACCCCACCCGCTGCATCATTGATGCCGGAGACACCTGCGCCGCTGGTAGTGTGCGTGATTCCGCGTACACCGTCCGACCCGTAGCCGCTGGGAAACACTACTTTCCCGAAGCTTTCCCCTTGCACGCCAGTGCCATAGTCGAGAGCGACATTCGCCGCCGTGCCAAGCACCCCGTAGCCCTGGCTGTTGTTCACTCCCTGCACTCCGCTATTCAGGCTACTCACGCCGTACACGCCCGCGAAGTTCACACTTGAGCCCATGGTGCCGACATGGTTCGCTGAGTCTCCCCAAACGCCCGCTATGCCGCCGAACCCCGAAGCCGGGCCAGCGGCGCCATAGGTTCCCGCCGTATTTGCCAGCGTTCCATTGTTAATGCCTTTTACCCCGTATCCCCCGTCTACCGTGCCTAATACTCCAACGCCGTTGGTGGCCCCGGTGTCGCCATGAACACCTACAGCGGCGTAGGTGTTCCATAGCTTGCTGGTTGTTGTGGAGAACCCGAGCACACCGTTCATCTTTCCGTTTCCTTCCACGCCGATTCCGCTGATGCCGTAGCTGACCCCGTACACTCCGAGTCCCACCGGTCCGTCAGAGGCGCCCTGTACGCCCGAGGACGAGAAACTGCCTAAGTCCGTTGAGTGCCCGTAAATGACTGAGGCTGAAGAGGCGGATCCCGTAACCTGGAGCATGGTCTGGGTGCTGCCGGTGATGGTCTGCGGCATCGTAAAGGTGTTGGCAATGTTGAGCGCTCCAGTGCCGGGGAATTGCTGTCCGCTCGCGAAGCCCACCAGTCCGCCAAACGTCGCGGTGCCGCCAACGTTCAGGCTGCCCGCTCCCGAGATGTCTCCGGCGCCGTTCACACTGAATACCTCGGTCCCTGCGCCTACTACGCCGCTGAACAGTTTGCCGCTCGCGGTGTTCTGAAATACCGCCGCCGTTCCACTCGCGCTCGAGACCGACGCGAACACGCCCTTCGTGACGCCGCTGCTCGCCGTGTTCGTGCCGTACAGCGCAATGCCGGTCGTCGAAGCGGATGTCCCGCGAACACCCACTCCCGTTCCTGTCGGGGATGTGTTCTGTCCAAACACGCCGTAACCATCGGGCGATTGCGTGATGCCCTTTACGCCGGTTGCCGTCCCTGTCGCCGTGTTTGCAGTGCCATAAACTGCGATGCCGGCATTCGATGTAGACGTCCCGCGTATGCCCACCGCTGTTCCCGTCGTCGCGCTGTTCGATCCGAAGATTCCATAGCCCAGCGGAGAACTCGACGTGCCGTACACTCCGTAGCCGGCCGTTGCGGTTGCGGTACTGTTCCCATACACTGCCGTGCCCGCGCTTCTTCCGTAGAGCGCGTATCCCGTGGTCGCATTCGACGAAACGCCGCTCCCTGTACCGCTCTGCGTGACGCCTACTACCTGGTCCGTCGTGCTGCCGCTGAAATTCGTCGGCGTGCCCGCGAGTGCGTTTGCGATCGCACCCGTCGCCGTGCGCTCCGCACCCGTCGATGACGCTTGCTCCTGCACTTCCTGCTTCACTACCGACGCCAACTTCTCATTGGTCACAAATTCGCTCGGAGGATGTCCGGCAAGCGAATCTGCCTCGGCTGCCCGTAGCGCATACGGCACGCTGACCAGGTACACCCGCGTCTGCTCGGCTTGGCCTTCCGCGCGAATTCCCAGCCATTGCGCCTCGCCGGAGATAAACAGCTCCATCGGAATACCTTCCGCTTTGGTCGCACCGAGCAGTACGTCATATTTATTCGTGCGGTCGAGTTGAACGTTCTGGGTTTCCGTCCATAGCGCGACATCATCTTCTTCCGACTTGTGCAGCGTGAAGGTAACGCCCACAGTTCCGGATACGCCTTTCAAGTGACCGGAGAATCGGATCAGACGAGGGACAATCACTTGTGGCGCGGCGGAAAGCGGTGCGGACGCTTGCTGTGCAAACCCGAAGACGCAAACCCACAAGAACATGCAAAGGCATGTCAGGCGACTGCTCATGGCGACCCTCCAAAACTGTAAAAGCAAATTGCCGCCCCGGGGAGGGCAGCCAGACGGGTACAGCTTGCGCAGTGGCGAGAGTCTAGCCCAGTTCTGGGCGAATCTCAACAACTCGTCGCAACACTATACTTAACTCTCGAGTCGGGCAGTTTGTTTGCGATCCGCAAACTTCTCAAGCTCCTCGATGGAGAATTCACCCTTGCGCCGTCGCCGTCTGTGCCGCCGGAATCAGCTGCGCTCCTGCGATCCCCATCGCAGCCGTGCGCGTGGCCCACGCTTCAGCCGACGACTTGCCGTTCTCCAGGTCTTCGACAATATCGAACGGGTCCACCTCAACGTTCTCCCGCACGAGGCGCAATTCGCCGGGACCAGAGTCGATCTTCCAGCCGTGGTCGACCATGACGAGTGCCACCGCGCAACCGATCGACTCAATAGTACGGTTTCGCCGCTGGCGTGGATCGAGCACCCTCCCCGGCGGATCAGGCACGCGGACGGCGATCGGACCGAGGTTCAGCAGCATTTCAGGTATCGAGTCGATGGTGAAGGGTCGGAGCACGGGAGCGATCTCCGCCACTCGTTTCCGCCAGTGGGTCAGCATGATGTTCGGCTTCAAGTCTTCCCATGCGGCGGGTTTCAGCTGCTTGTCGCGGAGTTTCGGGAGCAGGGTAAAGAGAAGCGCCTGTTCGGCTGCGTCGAGATTTTCGAAGAGGGAAGTCGCAGGCAACGCGTCGTCCGACCGGGTTTCGACACCGTTGTTCGGAAGAGCCGAGAGCTTGGCAATGCGATCTCGCAGCGGAGGATGCGTAGAAAAGGCATCTACCTTTTGATCGCGCAGGATCGTCTCCAGATTTTCGTTCACCACCCGCGCCACAGGTCGCGCGGAGATGAACGTGGCAAAGCCCCGGGTGAGCGGCGGACGATAGCCGGCATCCAGAATCAGTTTGACCTCGTTGTTCCAGAACGCTCCAACCGCAATGCCACTGGGAACAATCTTCCGCAGTCCCTGGATGAGAGCGTTCGGACCGGCAATTTCCGCGGCGAGTTCGTCGGCGCGGAATTCCTGCTTGCGAGACATGGAAAGCGTGGCGCGAAGAAAAAACTTCCAATAGCCCACGAGCAGAAATGCGACCACTCGATATGCAATATTCACCACGAGAAAGCGGGCCGCCACCTGGAGCACGACGTTGGGCTTGCCGAGAGACTGCAAGGTTCGGACCATGCCCGCGCGTGCCTGGTAGAGAGATGGTCCAAGCCGCGTGTCGCCGCGGTAGTAGTGGCCGAACTCATGCGCGAGGACAGCACGGAACTCGGCGATAGTAAGCGTGGCCAGAAGCGGCAGGCCGAGTCCCATGATGCGCCGCCGTCCGAAGCCCATGAATCCACCGCGCTCGGCCACAAACGCATTCATGTCGGGAACGAGATACACCTCCGCCGGCATCGCTTCATTCAGATCGCCGGCGATCTGATTCAATTCGGTGAACAGTCGCGGGCATGTGTCGGGCGCGAGGGTCGGGCCGGGAGCTTCGAACTTGTCGCGGCGCGGGACGAGCGACCAAAGTATGGTGCATCCGAGGATGACACCCCCGATCCCGGCGACGTAGTTACCTGTGAAAATAAGCGCAATGCACGCCAGCGCGAGAGCGAGGGTGACAAGGTACGAAGTTAGGATCAGCAGGACGCCGAGCAGGGTCCAGAGAGCCAGAGATTTTTGACGGCGACGTTCCATGGATGGGCCCTGGTAGTTTTTTGGTGAGCGATGCTAACACGCAAACCCGTCGTTAGGCTCGTCGAATTTGACGATGAGGCCCGCGTCCACTCGCACCACACTCCCCCTGTGCGAACAGCCGCCTCAATTACAATCGCGGAACACAGATGTTCACGACGCTGAAATTGCCGTTCCAGTTCGATGTGCACCGTCTGAAGGCCGATCTCGCCCAGGTGCAGCCCGACGAATGGGTACTGCACCACAATCGCGTGGACTACGACGGCGGCTGGAGCGGAGCCGCGCTGCGTTCGGCCGGCGGAGCCACCCGCAACCTTATTCTGGACTCCGGACAAACCGCGGATTACGCCGACACACCTCTGCTTGACCGCTGCCATTATTTTCGCGAGGTTCTGGCGGCGTTCGACTGCCAGTTGAAGAGCGTGCGCCTCCTGAGCCTCGCGCCGCAATCGTTTATCAAGGAACATACCGACCGCGAGTTGCAGTATGAAGACGGTGAACTCCGCATCCATATTCCGATCCAGACGAATCCCCGCGTGGAGTTCTATTCCAACGGCGAGCGGCTCTTGCTGGAAGAGGGAAGCACCTATTACCTCAATGCGAATCTGCCGCATCGCGTCAGCAACCGCGGCGCGAGCGAGCGCGTTCACCTCGTCATCGACGCCAAGGTCACACCGTGGGTTGACGCATTATTTCAGAGGTCGCTAGCGGAAAACTGGTCGGTGCCGCGGGTCGCGGCCGAAGAAGAATTCGAAAAATTCCAGGCATTGCTGTTGCGCGAACCCGCCCTGCAAGCAAAGTTGCGCGCCATCTCCAACCCCGACGAATGTTTCACCACGGCTTGCCAGTTGGGACGCGAGTACGGTTTGCAATTCGACAAGGCCGACATCCACGCTGCGAAGCTTGCACTCAACCGCGGCGAAGTGCCGGGCACAATCGAGTTGGAGAGTTCGGCCGAGTCGCTGCGCGATTGGGTCCCGGCGCGCGTCCATGTCCGCGAGCCCGAGCCGATTGTGGAATGGGCGCACTTTGGAAACCAGCCATTCACTCAGCCCTTCTTCGAGCAGACACTCTCCGCCGCCACCGCCTCGCCGTTCGCGTCAGTCTTTCGCGGCTATTCCACTCTGCCGACCGCCGCCGACTCCGCGCGCGACGTAGAACCGCACGGATTCATCTTCCATATGACGCGCTGCGGTTCCACCCTGCTCACGCAAATGCTGGCCACGCTCCCGGAGAATCTTGTGGTTGCGGAAGCGCCCGCCATCGACCACGTCGCGCAGGCTGACCTCAAGCTCGCGTCACTCTCGACGGAACAGCACATGCATTGGCTGCGGGCCATCGTGCGCGCCATGGGACGCCCGCGAAACAGTAGCCAATCCAGGTTCTTCGTCAAACTGCATGCCTGGAATATCCATCAGTTACCGCTCTTCCGCGCGGCGTTCCCAGCGACGCCTTGGATCTTCTTATATCGTGATCCGCTGGAAGTCCTGGCATCGCAACTGATGGAGCCCGGCAACTACAGCGTACCCGGCATGGTCGATCCGCGTACGTTGCAACTCACCGCTGCCGACGCAGTTCTCACCGACCGCTTCGGCTGGTGCAGCAAAATGCTGGCGCGCATCTGCGAATCCGCGGTCCGCTTCCACGACACGAAAGCCCTGTTCGTGAATTACACCGCGCTCCCCGAAGCCGCATGCAGCGAAGTAGCGAAGCACTTCGGACTTCACCTGTCGGATGACGAAGCAGAGAAGATGCGTGCCAGGGCGCAGTTCCACTCCAAGACCCCGTTCTACTGGGCAGGGAAAGACGAACGTCCCAAAGTCCTCAAAGACGAAGCACAACGCCAGAAAGCCACAGAACTCTTAGGTCCGATTTACCAGGAGTTAAAAGCCCTGTCATCCTGAGCGAAGAACGCGGAAAACGTTCCGCGTTCGCAGTCGAAGGACCCCTATCGTCTCCAGAACGCTTAAGGACGATTGAATTGCGATTTAGCTTCGCTCTTGAACACCCGTGACGACGGGCTGTGAATTCCCCAACGAAGGAAGCTCCACCGCATTCAGACGGCTACTCTCCGCCCTACCCGAAAGCCGCGAACGCAATTTCAACATCGGTTGCTCGACGAGGAAGTAAGAGGCCAATGCAGCGAGAAAAGCGAGCACCAGGTTTTGTGGAAAGGCCGTGTACCATGCGTTGGAGGTATGGTCCAGGAAGACCTCCTGCCAAAGGTACAGGCTGTAACTCAACACCCCGATGGCAGCCACCGGCTTCCAATTGAGAAGACGATATTTCATGTTCACGCAGTTGTAGATCAATCCTGCTATGGCTAACTGCATGAACGTGACACCGATCGATTCGTAGAACTTTCGCGCCCAAGGGAAGCGGGATGCGAAACCGCCCTGGATCACGAGAATCAATACAGTGAAAATGACTCCGGTGATGGGCTTGAGCAGCCAACGGTCGTAACGCTTAAGTTCTGGAATAGACATGGCAAGCAGGCATCCCGTGGCGAGCGTATCTGCGACGGTGAACGAGTACCTGCCAACATCCGTGAACCCCAATGCGTAGCATGCGACACGAACGAACGGGGAGAGAGCGATGGTCCACGCCGCCACCTTTCGAGAGCGGATAAATCCAGCACAACATATCGCAGGCCAGACTAGGTAGAACTGTTCTTCGATGGACAGGGACCAGAGGTGGGTAAGCCTCCAGCCGTTGTGCACGAAATTCTGGAAGTACAAATACGCGCCGGCGATTTCAATGCCGGGAATTTCCTTCCAGAACAACACGACCATAATGGTCGTAAAGACATAGGCGGCTGGGAGAATCCGCAACGCGCGTCGAACGTAAAAGTTCGAGAGGCTGATTGTGCCGGTCTTTTCCCGTTCCTGCATCAGCAGAGTCGTGATCAGGTAACCCGAGATTACGAAAAATACGAACACCCCAAGTTTTCCGCAGCCGCGAATATAAAGGCTCGAAAAAATCTTTGGCGCGTTAACGGTGCCTGACAGGTGCGACAGAATCACGAGCGCGATCGAGAATGCCCGCAGGCCGTCCAACGATGGGATTTTTCGGTTCAAGCGAACGGGCCTCGTTGCAATTCCCAGTCGATGGGATCTCTGATATTGGTGTGGCGTCAGTGTAGCGTGGATCCCCACTCGATTCAATCTTCCGCTATTGACTCTCTGCTAAACAAAATCTTCCAATTTCCCTGTACCACCTTTGCGGTAGATTTGTCCGAAATTCGCGAATTAGTAAAATTCGTGGGCTCAGGATCACGTTTTATGGCGTTCTGAGAAAAAAATGCGGGGCAAAATTCGGCAGATTTTCGACCGTGTTCGGATCGGCTGTCTGCAAATACCCGCGAAATAAGCACTTAAAAAATGTTGTTTACCAACTTCTAACTTCGGGTTTTACCGTAAGTTTTCCTCGTTTCTTCCCGTTAACTTGGTAAAACGGTTCCGCGAAAAACCAGCCGTATCCTGTACTGTGAACCCATGCGTCGCATTCTTGTAGCCACTTCCAATCCAGGAAAGATCCGTGATTTCATCGGCGCCGCCCGCGTGCATGGCGTGGAACTCGACGTCCTGCCCGAGTACAAACAGATTGAGCCGCCGGAGGAAACTGGCGAGACCTTTGAAGCCAATGCACGGCTGAAGGCGGAATACTACAGTCATCATGTGCCGGCGCAACTGGTGCTTGCCGATGATTCCGGCCTCGAAGTGGACGCGCTGAACCGCGCGCCAGGCGTGCGTTCCGCGCGGTATGCCACCGATGAAATCGGCTACGCCGGGCCGGACATCGACGATCGTAACAACGCATTAGTGCTGGAGCGGATGAAAGATGTCCACGGCCCGCAGCGTACGGGACGGTTTGTTTGTGTCCTGGCGCTGGCACGCGATGGACTGACGATCGCGACCTTTCATGGCAAAGCCGAAGGACGGATTCTGCGCGAGCTGCGCGGATCAAACGGCTTCGGTTACGACCCGATGTTTTTCTTTCCGGAGATTGGAAAGACCTTCGCAGAGTTGAGCGCCGAGGAGAAATCGCACTACAGCCATCGCGGCGCCGCCTTCCGCAAGCTGCTCGATTGGGCGGATCAAAACCAAAACCAAAATCAAAATCTTTAAACACGAAGTTCACGAAGGAATTCTTTTTACGAAAACTTCGTGAACTTCGTGTCCTTCGTGTTTAAGCGCTGGTTAGCTGACGACCTCGAATTTCTCGCGCGGGTTATTGCAGATGGTGCAGCGCGCGATTTCGGCGTCGGACGTAGTGAAGCCGCAGACCAGGCAGATGTAGTAAGTGACCTCAGAGCGTCCGGCGGTGAGGTTGTCGAGCGCAGCGCGATAGAGCCTGGCGTGCTCGGCTTCGGCGTCGAGGGCGTAGCTGAAGGTGCGCGCGGCGGCGTTTTGGCGGCTCTTTTTGGCTTCGGCGATGAACTCTGGATACATCACATCGCGCTCATACTCTTCGCCTTTAATTGCGTCCCGAAGGTTGGTCGCGGTGTTGTGCACGTTGATCGGAACGATATGGCATGTCGGATCGGCACCCAGCGAGCGGATTACGCGGGCGTGGTTTTCGGCGTGGATCTGCTCGGCGCGGGCGGCGGCACGGAATAGGCTCGCGACATCGCGATAGCCGTCGAGATCGGCCTGCACTGCGAATAGGCGATAGCGGACACGGGCGTTGCTTTCGCCGTCGTATGCGGTCTGAAGATGTTGAAGGGTCGTGGATTCTACAGCTACCGTGGGCATGGAATCCTCCTGCGGACGATGCTAGCGGAGCGGCTGGCGCGCGTCTGTGACGCAGCGCACGTGACTTCCAAAGCTGAACGAGCGACGGGCACGCCGAGGTAGCGATATCATTCGTTGCGCGGAGGGGCCCTTGCTATCCCATCAGAGTCTGAAATCACGCCATTCCCGCTTTCTTCTTGCGACCGTTTTTTCACTCTTTGTCGGTTCGCTCCATGCGCAAGAGGCGGTGCTGCCGATCATGCCGCTGCCCGCGCACGTTACGCGGGGACAAGGTGAGTTCGTCATCCAGACGTCTTTCACGATCGCGATTACGGGCCACAATGAGCCGCGATTAGAACGCGCGCGGCAACGCTTTCTCGACATCCTGACCCGAGAAACGGGGATTCCGTTTTCGCGTGAGGTCTCATCCCAGGCGGTGTTCATTGCGAAGGCCGAGGGTCCGAGTGTGGAGGTGCAGAAGCTTGGGGAAGACGAATCGTATCGGCTGGTAATTACATCGGCAGATGTGCAACTTACTGCACTGAGCCCGTTGGGTATCCTGCATGGCTTGCAGACGTTTCTGCAACTGGTGGGGGTTACGCCGCGTGGGTTTAGCGTTCCGGCCGTCGCCATCGAGGACAGTCCGCGTTTTCCCTGGCGAGGCCTGCTGATCGATTCCGGGCATCGCTTTGTGCCGGTGGCAGCGGTTAAGCGCAACCTTGATGGCATGGAGGCAGTGAAGCTGAACGTGCTGCATTGGCGCTTTGCCGATGATCAGGGCTTTCACATCGAAAGCAAGAAACTGCCACTGCTCCAGCAGAAAGCGTCGGGCGGGCTGTATTACACGCAGGAAGAAGTTCGCGAAGTGATTGCGTACGCGCGGGATCGTGGAATTCGGGTGATGCCGGAGTTCGATATGCCATGCCACACGCGATCGTGGTTCCTCGCGTACCCGGAGCTTGCCAGCCGTGGAGCTGCGGACAGCGCGGGTTTCGATCCGTCAAAAGAGAGCACGTACAAGCTGCTGGCCACTTTCATTGGGGAGATGGCGGCCCTGTTTCCAGACGCATACTTCCACACCGGTGGAGATGAGTGCGATCCCAAAGAGTGGGAGAGCAATCCGCGGATCGCGCAATATATGCGCGAACACAAATTCGCCAACGGCGCGGCGTTGCAGGCGATGTTTACCGGACGAGTGGAGAAGATCGTTGCCGCGAACAAGAAAATCATGGTCGGCTGGGACGAGGTTCTCCAACCGAACACGCCGAAGGATGTGGTGATTCAGTCCTGGCGTGGGCAGGCGTCGCTCGCCGATGCGGCGCGGGAGGGCTATCGGGGCGTGTTGTCGTGGGGCTATTACATTGATCTGAATCAATCGGCGGCGGAACACTACCAGGTGGATCCGATGGGAGACGCTGCGGCGAAACTCACGCCGGAGCAGCAGGCGCGGATTCTCGGCGGAGAAGCCACGATGTGGACAGACATCGTGTCGCACGAAAATATGGACAACCGCATCTGGCCGCGGACGGCTGCGATTGCAGAACGCTTTTGGTCGCCGCAGGAAGTCCGCGATCTCGACTCGATGTACGCGCGGCTTTCCGTGGTCTCGCAGAAACTCAGCTACTACGGCCCGCGGCACAAGGTTGTAACCGAAGAATTTCTGGAACGGATGAGCGGCGATCCAGATCCGATGGCGCTGCGGGTGCTGGCTTCCGTCCTGCAGCCGCCGAGGCTTTACCAGCGACAAGAACTGCGTAGCGACTTCACCGCGATCAATCGGATGGATGACGCGGTCGAGCCTGAGAGTGAAACGGCGCGGCAGTTCGATGAAATCTGCAAGCGGATTGTGGCGGGCAAGGCCTTGCCCGCGGATTGGCAGCAGGCACGGGCGTGGCTGACTATGTGGCGCGATAACGATGCGAAGTTGCAGCCGGAACTGGCGCGGTCGGCTCTGACCCAGGATCTGGCGCCGGTGTCTAAGAAGCTAGCGCAGGTGGCGGAGATAGGGTTGGGGGCGCTGAACGCTTTGGAGCATGGGGAGCCGATCGCTGCGACGCGCCGACAGGAGAGCATCGCGCTGGTTCAGTCAGCGGAGAAACCGGTATCGGTTCTCCTGATCATGCCGGCGGCGTCGGTGCAGCGGCTCCTGGAGGCGACGAAAGAGGCTTCCGTCCAGAATTAATAACGAACGATTATGCGGTGCCGGCTGTGGCGATGAACGCACTGCCCATGGTGTTTCCGGAGTTGGATCCTGCGCCAACGAAGACGGCGCTTGATCCGGTGCCCGCATTCACTGCAAACCCGGTCACGGTGGTGGAGGGCAGAGAGCACGGCGCGGCGCCGAAGGTGAGCGTGAGATCGAAGAAGTTGCTGCCCGACTTATCGGGAGTGACGCTACCGCTGATTGCGCATCCTGCTGTGGAAGCACCACTGATGTTTCCGGAAGAATCCACGGTGAGTGTCGCGGTATCGTTATCGAGGAAAGTCGCCTTCCACGAGTTTGCGGAGAGCGTCGCGATCGTAGCGCCGGTATTGAAGTTGAAACCAGTGAGGGCATTGCTGCTAAAGGAATCGTTGGTGCTGCCCTGGCTTATGGTTCCGCTGAGATTGGAAGAGCTCGCGCTATTGATGGTGACGGTACCGCTGGTGGAGGAAGTTCCTGGCGATGAAAAGACGCTGGCCGGACCGGAGTAGTTCAGGCCGGAGGCGGCGAGTTGGCTGGAAGTGAATCCCTGGAGCGGGGTGAGTGCCGACGTGGTCTGGCTGGAGACCGACCAAAATTGGCCGTCGGGCGTAACGAGGATAATTGCGCCGTTACTGCCGCTACCGGTTGCAATCGCGCCCTGGAAGACGCCGGAGGAGAGCGTTCCGGATCCATTGTTGCCGCTGCCGCTGGTGTTGTTGCTGTGATTGAGACCACATCCGGTGAGGAAGGCGAGGGAGGCGAGAATTGCTGCGGAGAAGGAGGGAAACTTCACGGCTGATCTCCTTGGGTAGGGAAGTATAGCCGTAGTTTCCCCAAGCACACAGGCACCTAAGTTGAAGTCGGGAAGAATCCGGGACCCGCCGGGACGTTCCGATTTGGCATCAGTGGCAAAGTGCACGGACTCTCAAGGTGTGGGGGAGTTCACAATGAAGTGATGCTCCTGGAGGGACACTATGATTTCCAACCTCCCCACGCCCAGCCTGGACAAAGGCTCCCTCGCACTCACTGAGGAATACGTGCGGTTGCGCGCGTATCAGTTGTTCGAATTACGCGGTTGTGAGCACGGGCACGACGTTGAAGACTGGCTCCATGCGGAAGCCGAGATCATGGGCTTCCACGAAGTTGCGGCCGTCGAAGAAGTGCGCATCATGCGGGCAGTGCGTCGATGAGTCTTGTGTGAGCCGGTCCTAAGTTGGCAAAGAGCGACGGTCGCTCCGGGCCATGGCATATATGCCGATGGTTAGGATGAGCGCGAACAAAGAAATCCATTGGCCCCATCGACGGTCTGGAGTCTTCCGGTAAGAGATATCAACTTCATGATGTCCGGCGGGTAGAGCCACGATCATGCGTCCGTCTGCTTGATCGTAGGTCTGCTGAAAGGGTGTGCCATCCACCGTGACCTGCCACGCTGGGTAGTCGAGCAGTCGGAGCGTGGAACGCGTGGGGACCTGTGAATCCATGGTGAAGTGTTTGTGCAGGGTGTCCCAAACATCGGCATTGCTGTGCGCGAGTGTGCTGGGGGCGACTTTGCGCTGCTCATCGTTTTCGGTGGTGATCTGGACGGCGATGCGCGCCATGTAAGGTGCGAAATTGGAGTTGTCGGCCTGCGTGGGCGTGTATTCGTCGGTGCCCTCGTAGCCGGCGCCATCGCCAACAGCCTGCGCCAGCGCGACGGGACGATCTTCAGGGTAGATAGGCTGCTGGAATTTCCAATAACAGATGGCGATCACGAGCGGGATGATCGCGAAGACAGCGAGACGGGAGATCCGCGTTCGCGCGAAGGCGACGGCGGCGAAAAACATCATCGCGACATTGAGAACCAGGAGCCAGCGCCAGGGGAACTGGACGAACTGCAACTTCGGCAGATATTTCCACAACGGCAGGCTGAGCGGCGAGAGGAGTATGACAACGAGGACGATCGCGCTGAGCAGCACGTTATAGAGCTGCAGCAGGCTGCGACGGAGCGGCTTTGCGAGTCCGACGCAAACGACCGCAGCACAGAATTCGATGAGCGCGAAGATGGAAGTGCGGAAGAGAACGGCGTCGCGTTCGAGGTCGCCGGTGCGGGCGAAAAGGAGATTGTCGCGAGGGGAGGCGCCGGCTGCGACAGCCGCGCTGACCTGCACCCATTGCTGCTCGTAAATGGCGGGAACGAGATAGAACGCTGCGAGGCCGAGCCCGAGGACGAATGCCGCAGCGGCGCGAAGAACGGGCTCAAGCTTTCGGGTTTGGACGGCGCGAATAATTGCGACGAATGCGAGCAAGTAGGTGGCGATCACGGCGGCGGGAATGTTGGTGAGCCACACGAGCGCCATGTGGACCGCGAGCAGCAAGGTGTTGCGGGCGAAGCTGCTGCGTTCACGCATCGCGAAGAGCAGGATGCCGGGGATCCAGATAGAGGCGATCATCTCGGCGAAGGCGCCGCGCTCGTAGATCACGATGAGCTGATAGGGGTTCACGGCATAGAGGACGGCGGCAAGGACGGCGGTTTGTGCATCGAGCCACTCGCTGGCGAAGAGATACATGCTGATGCCGGCTGCAATGCAGACGAGTGCAGCGAGGGTGCCGGGGACTGCTTGCCAGGGCAGTGCGAGGCCGAGGAGTGCGCCAAGGGTCCACGAGATGGGCGGATAGAAGACGAAGCGTGGTTCGCCGCTCCCGAAATTGGCGAACGCCGCCCAATGTGGGTAGAGGATTCCCGATTTCCACTGGCGACCGACCTCGATCCATGAGTTGACGTGGAAGGGGAGGTCGTGACCGTTGCTGGTGCCGCGCCAGAAAAACGGCGAGACGGCAAGGAGAGCAACGAGGGGAGTCCACCAAAGTCCGGCCCGGATTCCGTTTTTGAAACGCATCTGCGAAACATCTTACTGGAACGCGCAAAGCCGCGAAAACACAGGAGAGTCGTGCGGCGAGGGAATCTGAAGGCTGCGCTTCGCGCGGGCTTGACCGTGGGTAATGTGATGCCGGTCACATGGTGAAGGAGAGAGTGTCCGCTAATCAGGAAGAGCACGTAAATAGCTCGAAGAAATAATGAGCGCGGCTGGTGACCAGTATCCGGCGCGCAATGAGGACGGCAACGCGTTTGCAGAAGCATTTAGCGGTTGCGATTTTTAAGGGCTCTCTCCCAAAGGTGATAGTGGTGGCGGTGCTCCTGGCGATCGGGGCATCGCCGCAACTATTGGCACAGAGGGCGGAGTGCGGCACGGCGAACTGCGCCGCAACCGTGAAGGTGGTGGACTCTAAACCAACCGAGAAGCCGAACCAGATTGTTACGACCGAGACACCGGACGTTGTGCAGGTGCAGACCTCGCGGCCTCCAAAGCAAGTGGAGAAGCCGAGCGAGTTTGAGAGGTACGTCGAGGAGTCGCTCGGGTACGCGCTGCCGTTGTTCGGGCGGAAGCTGTTCGCGGACCCGCCATCAACCTTTGCGCCGCTGACCGAAGTTCCGGCGCCGGCGGAATACGTGATCGGCCCGGGCGATGAGCTGGTGATTCGCGGCTGGGGGCAGGTGCAGATTGAAGCGCGCGTAACGGTGGATCGGTCCGGCCAAGTTTTCTTGCCCAAAGTTGGCGCTATTTCGGTGGCGGGAGTGCACTACGCGGATTTACGCAGGCATCTGCAAGCGTCGGTGCAGCGCGTATTCCACGACTTTGAACTTGAGGTGTCGCTCGGGCAGTTGCGCAGCATGCAGATATTTGTCGTCGGGCAAGCGCGGCAGGCGGGCACCTACACGGTAAGTTCGCTGAGCACTGCGGTAACGGCAGCGTTTGCGACCGGTGGGCCATCGCCGCAAGGATCACTCCGAAAGATCGAGGTGCGACGCGGGGGGGCAACGATCACGACCCTGGATCTGTATGAGTTCTTGCTAAAGGGAGATAAGTCGCACGATGTGGCGCTGCTGCCGGGGGACGTGATCTACATTCCGCCGGTTGGGCAGATGGTGGCGATCTCGGGAAGCGTGAATACGCCGGGTATCTACGAGCTGCTGCCCGGAACGACACTCAGCGATGCGGTGGAACTTGCTGGCGGTCTGACGGCGACGGCGGATGACGAGCGCGTGAGCGTGGAGAGGATCGAGGAGCACCGCACGCGGCGCGTGTTTGAAGTCGCGCCGAGTGTTGCGGAGCCGAGGTTCGTGCTGGAAAACGGCGATGTGGTGCGGGTGCTGGCGATTTCTAAAGTGATAGAGGATGCGGTGACGTTGCGGGGTAACGTGGCGCGCCCGGGACGGTATCGGTGGCATCCGCGGATGCGGATTCAAGACCTCATTCCTAACCGTGAGTTCCTGCTTACGCCGGAATACTGGAGCCACAAGAACGCACTCGTCCGTGAGGGAGTCGGGGAAAGCAAGAACGCGGAAGAACGAACACTTACGGAACTGAAGCAGAATGCGCCGCCTTTGAATTGGGAGTATGCGGCGGTGGAAAGGAGCGATCCTGAGCGATTGAATTCGGAAGTCTTGCCGTTCAACTTGGGGGGCGCGATTGATGGCGACAGCGAGGCGAATCTTCTGTTGAAAGCCGGGGATGTGGTCACCATCTTCTCGGAACGCGACATCCAGGTTTCGAACGCGAAGCGCACGAAACTGGTGCGGCTCGAAGGTGAATTTGCGGCTCCTGGTGTCTATCGGGCCGAGCCGGGCGAGACGCTGCGAGCGCTTGTGGGCCGGGTTGGATTGACGCCGGACAGCTATCTGTTTGGTGCAGAGTTCACGCGCGAGAGCACACGGATGCAGCAACAACAAGGGCTCGACCGGCTGATTTCCGAGATGGAGAACGGGATCCAGGAGATCCATACGCAACGCGCCGATGCCAACGATGGCGCTGCAGTCCAGGAGCGCGAGGCGCAGGAAGCTAGACGGGGACTGGTCGCAAGAGTCAAGAGTCTGCGCGCGAGCGGAAGGATTGTGCTTGCGCTTCCGCCTGCGGCGCACGATGTTCGGGAGATCCCGGAGATTGTGCTCGAGGACGGTGACCGATTCGTGGTGCCGCACACGCCCGCCACGGTCAGCGTGACCGGAGAGGTCTTCAATCAGGGGGCATTCCTGTTCAATCGGAACCTGAAAGTTCGCGACTACTTGCGCGACGCGGGAGGCGGCACGCGAAATGCCGATGCTTCGCGGATATTTGTGCTTCGCGCCGATGGGACCGTGGTGAGTCGTCAGCATGAAGGGGGCCGGTTCGATGGCCTGCCGGTTTATGCGGGGGACACGATCATTAGTCCGGTGCGGCTGGAAAAGGGAAACTTCATGCGTGGTCTGCGCGACTGGTCGCAGGTGATCTCACAGTTCGCGCTGGGTGCGGCAGCGATCAAGGTGCTGGAATGAGAGCGATTCTGGAGCGTTCGGTCGAGATCGAGGGAATTCGCATGGAGGAGCCGGTTGATGGGATGCGGCTCATGGTGCGACATCGCAAGCTGGTGGGCGTGGTTGCGGCGATTGCGGCAGCGGTCGCGACAGTGGCTGCGATGTTGCTTCCGCCTACATATACAGCGACGGCGCGTCTACTCCCGCCACAGCAATCGCAGTCGCTCGCTGCGCTGTTCGTGGGGCAGACGGGGAACTCCCCGTTAGCGGCGATGGCGCAAAAAGATCTTGGGTTGAAGAATCCTGCAGATCTTTACATCGGCGTGTTGAATAGCCGCAGCGTCCAGGACGGATTGACGAAGCAGTTTGAGTTGGCCACCGTTTATGGATTGAAGCGCCCTTCGGATGTGCGCGCGCGGCTGGTCGATCGAACCCGGATTCAGTTGACGAAGGAAGGACTGATCAGCGTCTCGGTTGAGGACCGTGATGCGAACCGCGCGGCGGGACTCGCCAACGGTTACGCGGAACAACTCCGGCTGGCGACGAAGCGACTGGCGATTTCGGAGGCAGCACAGCGGCGGAAGTTTTTTGATGAACAAGTGCAGCAGACCCGTGACGAACTTGCGCGGGCAGAAACGACATTTCGTGAAGTCCAGGAGAAGACCGGCATTCTGCAACTGGATGCGCAGGGGAAAGCGTTGATCGAAACGGCGGCAACACTGCGGGCGGAGATCGCGGCCGGAGAAGTGCAATTGCGCGCGATGCGCAGCTTTGGAACGGAGCAGAATCCGGATGTGCGTCAGCAGGAAGCGCAACTCGGTGGCTGGCGAGCGGAACTGGCGCAACTGGAATCGCGACGGATGGGCGACGGCTTCAGCAAAGGGCGCGCGCCTGCGGATGCGCAGGAGTATGTGCAGGCCATGCGCGAGGTCAGGTATCGCGAGGCGATGCTCGAGATGCTGCTGCGGCAACTAGAGGCAGCAAAGCTGGATGAGGCGAAGGAGGCGACGATCGTCCAGGTAGTTGATGTGGCGGTCCCGCCAGATGTGCGGACATCGCCGAAACGGGCTGCCGTTGTGGTGTTCAGCACGCTTGGCGCTGTGCTGGCGACAGCGGTATGGCTGCAGCTGCGGCAGCGCTTTCTCACGGATGTCGCGTGGCAAGAACGCTGGAGTGGGCTGCGCAAGGAGTGGGGACCATGAAAACGCGTGTGCTGCACGTAGTTGGCGGATTAAACGTGGGCGGAACGGAAACGTGGCTGGCCAAGGGAATGCCATTCGTGGACCGCGAGCGGTACGAGTTCGATTTCCTTGTTTTCGGCGATGAGGATCAGCACTACGCGCGGATGGTCGAGCGGGCTGGCGGCGGGGTGATTCGCTGCTCCAGTCCGCAGAATCCCGTTAGGTTCGCGATTTCGTTTTTGCGGGTGCTGCGGAAAGCGAAATGTGACGCTGTTCATGCGCACGTCTATTGTGCGAGTGGTCTGGTGCTGATGTTGGCGGCATTGGCTGGCGTGAAGGTCCGGATTTTTCACTCGCATACGGCACAGGACGAGCACCGCGGGTTTGGGTGTCGATCGATTTATTTCCGCGTAGCGCGCGCACTGATTCGGCGGTTCGCGACACGAGGGATCGCCGTCAGTGCCGTGGCTGCGGCGCCAATCTTTCCGACAAATTGGGAGTTTGTGCCGGAAAAGTGGCGGGTTTCACCGACTGGCATCGAGCTGGCGCCATTTTCGGACGCTAGCGTGCGTGAGTCCGTGCGCCGCGAACTGAACATCCCGGAGACGGCGACGGTCGTTTTGCATGTCGGGCGGTTTGCTCCGGTGAAGAACCATGCATTGTTGGTGAAAATCGCGGAGCGGGCCATTCGGCAGCGGCTGGAAGTTGTGTTTGTACTCGTCGGAGACGGCCCTCTGAGATCGCAGCTGGAACTCGAAGTGTGCGCGCGCGGGCTGGGGCGGGCGTTTCGTTTTGCCGGAGTACGCGATGATGTCGCGCGCCTGTTGCGGGCGGCTGACGTGTTTGTTCTCCCTTCGCTCTATGAAGGGTTCCCGCTGGCATACGTCGAGGCACAGGCCGCCGGATTGCCGTGCGTGATTTCAGACGCGATTACACCGGCCGCGGACCTGATTCCGGAGCGCGTGGTACGGCTTTCGGTCACTGATGAGCCAGGGATTTGGGCGCAGGTCTTGTTGGACAGTGCGGCCATTCCCGATTCTGAGTTGATCGCGGAGAGGTTCACCGAGTTTTCGATGGAAGCCTCGATGGAGCGAATGGTGGAGTGCTATCGGTGATGCTCCCCTGGGCCCTGATCACCGTTCTGTTGCTTTCCCACGGACTTTGCCTTGCACCGCTATTCACCGCGGTCCGCGCGGACCGCGTGCCTCGGCCGCTCGATGTCGTGGGAATCTCAGTAATTATTTACTTCGATCTTGGCGTCGGACTCGAGGTCTGCGGACTTCGCATCCACAGTTCATTCTTCCATTCGATATTCGATGCCAGCGACTCCCAGGTCATCATTGCCGGGTTACTGATTGCGGCGGCGCCGTGGCTCATGCGCCTCGGAAGTCTTTCGCGGTTGCCAGTGCCTGGAGCGCGATTGCTGAGACTGCGCGATGGCGCACGTCGCCGCTGGCTTTACATCGTTGTTGTGGCGGTTAGCGCCATATGCGCATTCGTTCCGGGCTCGCTCCTCGTGGTGCAGCCGCGCTTGAGGGAGAGCCGCGAACTGCTCGGCAGGCTGCTCGGGCCCTACATCATCGTGTTGTCGCTTCCCATGTATTTGCTCGCGTTTCTCGTGCGAGTGGAAGAGCTACGAACACGGTGGGGAAGGGTTTTTCTGGGGGTCGTCGCTACGTCAGCAGTGCTGGCGACGGTATTCGCGGGACAGCGAACACTGGTTTTGCTGCCGATGCTTATGTTGTTGTTTTTTGGCGGCAAGTTCTCCTGGAAGCGGACCGTGGGAGTAGCCATCGGCGGAGCCACGCTCGCCGCTTTTCTACTTCAGCCGTTCAAGTCTTCGTCGAGCGAGAACACGATGTCGGCGGCGGAGCTGTTTGAGGAGACGGTCGGGAACGATTTCTACCGTGGTCCCGAGTTGGTGCGTGCCGTAGGAATGGCTTCCGCATTTGGGCCGAGGTCTGTGGATTACGCTGGGGCTGGCTACGTTTATGCAGCACTGTTCTTCGTGCCGCGAAGCGTGGTGCCGTTCAAGGGAAACGCGACGGCGCAAGCGTTTACAGCAGAGGTGACGCAGAGCGATCCAAGGTCGTTGGACTGGGGATTTGGGATTAGCGCGATCAGCGAAGCGGTTCTGAATTTTGGCTTAGTCATTGCGCCGATTGTGCTGGTCGCCTATGGAGCGGTGATCGGCTGGTTGGAGCGGCGTTGCGAACGGTGGCAATCGTTACAGATTCCGCTGTTGCTGGCGTCGCTATGGATTTTCGGTTATCACCTGCCGGCGCTGTTATTGAACTTCGGCGCAATGGCGGCGGTTGGGATCGGGTGCGAGAAGTTTTTCACAGAGCAGTCTGGCGGTGGGTTTGCAGAGTGTCTGGTGGAAGGACGAGCCCAGTGAAGCCGCTCATCTCCATTCTGATGCCGGTGCGCAATTGCGCTGAGACGCTTGCGCTGGCGGTGCAATCGATCGTTGTGCAAACCTGCGACGCGTGGGAACTGCTGGTGATCGACGATGGTTCGACGGACAGGACGGTCGAGATCGCGATTAAGGCTCAGGATTCGCGTATTCGAGTTATCGCTGATGCGCGAGGGAATCTCGGACTGGCGGCGCGGTTGAACCAGGGAATTACGCTCGCGGAAGGCCGATATATCGCGCGGATGGACGGCGATGATATCAGCTATCCGCAACGGCTCGAGCGCGAACTGGAATGCCTGGAGAGTCAGCCCGGGACCGATCTCGTGGGCTGCGGAATGGTGATTTTCAAGGATGGCGGGCGGATGGTGGGTGTGCAGCGCGCGCGCAGCAGCCATGCCGAGATCTGCGGGAATTCGCTGCGTTCGTGCCTTTTACCGCACGCGACGTGGATGGGACGGGCGGAATGGTTTCGCCGCCATCGTTATTGTTCGAAGAATCGTCGCGCGGAAGACCGCGAGCTATTGCTGCGGTCCCGCGATGTGAGCTGCTTTTCCGGCATTCCAGATTTGCTGTATGGATATCGCGTGAATCGGGTCTCGATTCGGAAGAATGCGCGAGCGCGATTTGAGTATTTGTCGGCGGTCACGGCGGATGCTCGTAAGCGCGGGCACTGGCGCCGCTACTTTGCGGCCGCTGGGGCAGAGATCGCCAAACTCGGCATCGACACGCTCGCGCTGGCCACGCATACGGATCGAATTCTGCTGCAGCATCGTGCATCAAGCCCAAAGTCGCCGCAAGTTGTTGCCGAATGGGACTCCTTATGGCGATGTCTGAACGGCGCCACTGCGGGAGGCCCGCGGTGAGAATCCTTTACCTCATCACGCGTGCGCAACGTGGAGGAGCACAGGCGCACTTGCTGAAGCTTGCGGGGGCCTCGTCGCGCAACAACGAGGTGCTGGTTGCAGTGGGCGAAGAAGGAGTTCTTTGCAGCGATCTTCGGCGGCGCGGCATTTCGTGCATCGTGCTTGAGCACATGAAGCACGCGCCGCATCCATGGCACGACGCTTTGGGAGTTCGCGAACTCATCAGGCTCATCCGAAATTTCCAACCGGACGTTGTGCATGCGCATTCCGGAAAGGCTGGGCTGCTGGGAAGAGTAGCGGCGGCCATCTGCGGAGTGCCGGCGGTATACACGGCGCATGGATACGCGTTTGCGAACCAAGCACCTTGGTTACAGAAAACCATTGCGTTACCGGCGGAACGGTTGGCGGCACGGACCGGAGGGCTCACGATCGCAGTATCGCGGTCGGAGTGCCGACTGGCTGCGAGCTCCGGAATTGGCGGTGTGAACCAGACGGTGGTGGTCCACAACGGATGTGAGCCTAGCGCTTATCCAGCGGAGCCGGGAGTTTCCCCGCCAGTGGTGGTGATGGTCGCGCGCTTCGCGCGGCCCAAGAGGCAAGACCGTTTGATCCGTGCCTTCAGCCAAATCGCGGGACAGTCGCAGCTGTGGCTGGTTGGCGATGGGCCGGGGCTTCGATCGGCCCGTGAACTCGCACAGGGGAGTGGAGTTCGCGATCGCATTATCTTCTGGGGAGATCGCGATGATGTTTCCGCGTTGCTCGGTCGAGCGCAGGTTGCGGCATTGATCTCAGACCATGAAGGATTCGGCTTGGCTCTGATCGAGGCGATGAGTGCTGGACTGCCGGTGATTGCCAGCGATGTTGGCGGGATGCGCGAAATCGTTGTTCCGGGCGAGACGGGCCTGCTCGTGCCCGCGAATGACGAGACGAATCTGGAAGTTGCATTGCGCCGTCTGATCGCCAACCCGCAAGAGCGGCAGCGGATGGGCAGCGCAGGGCTAGTGCGGTTCCGCGAGAAATTCACACTTGACCGAATGTTGACGGACACGTTTCGGGTGTACGACTTGGCGCTGGGCGCCGCGACCAGAGAGGAAGTTAATGCATGCGTTCACTGTCGCTATCCGGCGGCGTGCGGCGCGGGCGCGGTTGTTTCGGGGGACTGACGGGCGTATGGAAAAACGAGGGCAGTTCACGGGAAGGCGGTTCGCTCTCGTAATGATGGACGCGGCGGCTACATTTGCCGTCGGCGCGCTGTGGCTGCCGAGCGCATCGAGAGAGCTGCGAATCATCCTTGGGCTGTGGCTGATTGCGGCGACGATCTTGCCGATGTTGATCGCGGGCGCGTATGCCCGAGTTCTGCGGACATCGCTTTCGAATCACGTTCTGGAAATTGCGATCGCGTGTCTCTCGTCGCTCCTTACAACGAAAGCGTTGTCGCTCTGGTTGCGCGCGCAACTTGATTGGAGCGCGTTGATGGCAGTGACACTCGTGCTTTTCGCGGTGTTGTTCGGGATTCGAGTCGGACTGTTGCGCGCGCACGAGTGCTTCCTTCGCCCGTGGAGACTGTGGGTGGTAGCGGAGGATGAACCTACCGCCTACGCGATCGCCAGAAAAGCGGCAGCCTACAACCGGCGATACGAAATCGTTGCATGGTCCGGAATGCGGGAACTCGAGCAGATTCCAGAGAGGCTCCAGCGGTGCGATGGCGTACTGTGCACGACGGCAGTCCGCAAGTTTTTCGAGAGTGTGTGTGCGCAATTCGGCAAAGAATTGATGCTCGTGCCGGGCCCGTCTGAGGTCCTGCTCACCACTGCAACCGTGCGCCAGATCGATGATCTTCTTGTACTTTCGGTGGCACCGTTGGCACTCACGACGCCGCAGAAATTCTGTAAGCGTTGTTTCGACATTTTTGGCGCAGCTTTGTTGCTGCTGATCTGTTCTCCCGTGATGGTCGTTCTGCTGGCTGCGATTCCTCGTGAGTCTGTGGGGCCTGCAATCTACCGTCAACGGCGTAGAGGATCTCGAGGAAAACCGTTCGAGTTGCTGAAGTTTCGAACCATGACAGCCGATGCGGAAGATGGAAGCGGACCGGTGCTGGCGATATCCGAAGATCCGCGAGTGACGCGGATGGGGCGTTGGATGCGCGCGACCCGCATCGACGAATTGCCGCAGTTGTGGAACGTCCTAAAAGGTGAGATGAGCTTGGTGGGTCCAAGGCCGGAGCGAGAGTACTTCGCGCAGCAATTCGATCGCGAGTTGACGGATTATCCGCTGCGGACTGCTGTCAAGCCCGGTTTGACTGGACTGGCACAGGTGTGGGGGCGTTATTCCACTACGGCTGAATCCAAGCTGCGGCTCGATTTGATGTACATCGCCAACTACTCTTTGTTCTTCGACGTGCAACTCCTAATGCAGACCCTACGGGTTGTATTGCAGAGAGAACAAGCCGCAGGTGTGAGTAGTGGACCGGCGCTGCCGGTGCGATTGTCGCCCGAAGGCATGGCGGAAGAGCAGCGACAAGCGTAGTAAAAGATTCAAAATAAGCGAGTGCAGCAGCCCTCGATTCCTCTCAATGCTTCGCCTCAAGAAGGCATCTAACTCTCTATAGCGCGGGAAATCTTTTGCTCTCGGCGCGAAACGCGCCAGGCAAAACGCTAAAGAAAAGGGGAGAGACATTATGAAGAAAAAGCTACTGGTTATTGCTACTGCGGCGCTTTTCTCGGTAGGCATGGCAGCGGCGCAAGCTGCTGGTGGCGCGGCCGGAGCGGGCGCGGGTGCGGGAGCGAGCGCGGGTTCTGGCCAGGCTACGGCGGGAACTGCCGGAACTGGCATGAACGCAAACGGTACTGTGGGAACGCAGTCCGGTACGACCGGGGCCGTGGGGACCGCGGGCCAGACGGGCGTCGGGACGACCTCAGGCACTTCGACTAACCCGAATACCTTGAGCGGTCAGAACCCTGCAGCTACGGCCGGAACGACCGGCGCGGCGGGTACCAGCAGCGCCACCGGAACCAGCACTGTGAACGGGAACTCGTCCACCTCGACGGGCGTGAACGGAACGACAGGCCAGAGCGGGTCGATGGGGACCAGCGGTGTGGGTGGTTCTGCGGGATCGATGGGCACCAGTGGCGTGGGAGCCACAGGCGGCACGACGATGAATGGCACGGGTACGACGACTGTGGAGCCGTCAGCAACTTCGCCTTCGACGGTACCTTCGACGACGCCGAACTCCTCCACCGACATCAACGGCACGCCGAACGCGACCAGTCCGAATGGGTCGGCAACTTCGACAACGCCGCCATCGGGAACCTCCAGCACTGTGCCGCACTAAGCCAGCGTGAGACTCTGAAATGGAAATGCCTGGGCTGAACGCCCAGGCGTTTTTGTGTGCGCGCAAACGGCGCGGGATCTAGCGCTTGAAATTGGCGCGAATGTCGCTAATGACTGGAGGAAGGGCGACTGGCACTCTGCGAAGGCGATTCGACTCCATCGCATTGATTTGCGAGAGCGTCAGCATCTTCGTCGCGCCGCAGGTCCCGCAACGATATTCGTATTGTTCAGGCTGGTGATAGGCAACGTAATTACAAATGCGATTGCATTCGGAGCATTGCAGAGACTTCGGGACTCGCGATGGAATCCAAATATTCCGTTCCGCAGCAACAGACATAAGCCGACCTCGTTGGGTGGTGGGGAGTAAGACGATCACCCAATGTAGGTTTACTCCCCGACTCAGCGTGCAATGTTAAAGGAGTGTTAAAAACTGATGAATGCAGTATTTCAATCCCAACTTGATACACAGGCTTGAGAGCAAACGCTGGTGGCGGATTACCACGAAACGGCTAAGGCTTTTGGAATTCCATAATTCGTGCGATCGAAGGCCAAAATTGCACGTTTTGAGTGAAATTCGCGGTCTTGCCACGCTGAACATCGCGCCGGGCGGGTCGGTGAACTAGACTGAGTACACAAGTGCGGCCTGAGACTTGCCTGCAAGCCAGGTCGCCGGTCCCGGAGATGCAATGGCGACGACGGTTACTGCGCCATCGAAGTTACGCGCGAACGAACTGCAAAGCTTGCTCGGCCAGATCGTCGAAGCCGACCGCGTACTGACTCGACCCATCGATCGCATCGCCTACGCTTCCGATGCGAGTTTTTATCGGCTCATCCCACAGGCGGTCATTCGGGCCAAGAGCGTAGAAGAAATTCAGGCGCTCTTTCGCTTCAGTCAACAACATTCCATCCCTTTGACCTTTCGGTCCGGCGGCACGAGTCTTTCAGGACAAGCGATTTCCGATGGCCTCCTGATAGATACGGCGCGGCATTGGCGCAATTTCGAAGTGCGCGAGGGAGGCCGAAGCCTATGGGTGCAGCCAGGATTGATCGGCGGACGAGCCAACCAGGCATTGGCGCCGTTTAAGAGCAAGATCGGTCCCGATCCGGCTTCGATCGCGACTTGCACGCTGGGCGGAATCCTGGCGAACAATTCTAGCGGCATGTGCTGCGGCGTGGAACAGAACGCGTACCACACGCTGCAATCCATCAAGTTCGTGCTGCCGTCGGGAACCGTGATTGATACGCGCGATCCGAATGCGGATGAGATCTTCCGCGCCCGAGAGCCGGAGTTGGTGCGCGGCATCATGGAATTGAAGGCGAAGATCGAAGCGAATGTGCCACTGCGCGATCGCATCCGCCGGAAGTACCGGATGAAGAACACGACTGGCTACGGGCTAAACGCTTTTCTCGACTTCGAAACTCCGATCGACATATTCCAGCATTTGCTGATTGGATCGGAAGGGACGCTGGCATTCACAGCCGAAGCGATTCTCAATACCGTTCCGGATCTGCCAGTGAAGTACACCGGCCTATTGTTGTTTTCGGACTTGTATGCGGCGAGTGCGTCCATCCTGCCGTTGAAACAAGCCGGCGCAAAGGCGCTGGAGATCATGGATCGCGCGTCGTTGCGCTCGGTGGAAACGCAGCCGGGCGTGCCGGCTACGTTGCGCACGTTGCCGGAGGGCGCCGCGGGACTATTGGCGGAGTTCCAGTCAGGCGAAGAGTCAGAGCGTTCCGAGTTGGAGCGCTTGGCTGCTGAGGTGAGCGGTGGACTGACGATGTTGGTGCCGGGAGTGTGGACACACGATGCCGGCCAGCAAGCGTTGTTGTGGAAGATCCGCTCCGGTATGTTCCCGTCGGTGGGATCGGTGCGGAAGAGCGGCACGACGGTGATCATCGAAGACGTAGCGTTCCCGGTGGAGCGGCTGGCGGACGCGGCCATCGAGCTGACAGGACTTTTCAAGAAACATGCGTATGACAACGGCATCATCTTCGGCCACGCCAAGGACGGCAATCTTCATTTCGTCATGACGCAAGGCTTCACTACGCAGGCGATGGTCGACCAGTACGAGTACTTCATGGACGATGTGGTGGAACTGGTCGTCAACCGATATGATGGCGCGCTCAAAGCGGAGCACGGCACTGGTCGCAACATGGCGCCGTTCGTGGAAACCGAGTGGGGAAGCGATGCCTACGAGATTATGCGCAAGCTCAAGGAGCTATGCGATCCGCACAACCTGCTGAACCCGGGAGTGCTGATCAATCCGGATCCGAAGGCGCATATTTCCGACTTAAAGCAATTGCCGTCGGTGGAGGAAGAAGTCGACAAGTGCATCGAGTGCGGGTTCTGCGAGCCGAAGTGTCCCAGCCGTGACCTGACGCTGACACCGCGGCAACGCATTGTGGTGCGACGCGAGATGGTGCGCTTGCAGCAGAATTGCAGCAGCGATCGCGAACTATACGCGGCGCTCGATAAGGAGTTCCCGTACATGGCCCTCGACACCTGTGCTGCTGATGGCTTGTGTGCGACGGGATGTCCGGTGAGCATTGATACCGGAACGCTGGTGAAGCGCTTCCGCAAGATGCGGCACAGTGAGAGCGCGCATCGGTGGTCGGAACGGATTGCAAAACATTTCAGTCTGGCGGAACGAGGAGCGCGGATCGGGTTGCGACTTGGTCATGCGGCGCAAGCGGTGTTTGGAAAAAGAGCGATGCTGGCGATCACGCGATTTCTACATGAGCACATGACGGACGCGTTGCCCCTTTGGACCGGAGACACACCGCATGTCGCGGGCGCGGTGCCGACAACGCGCAGGGAAGGCGCGGCAGCGATCTATTTTCCGAGTTGCGTTTCGCGAACCATGGGACGCTTGCCGCTGGAGGAGAAAGACCGCTCGGTGATGGAGGTGCTCGTCGCCGTCGCAGAACGCGCGGGTTTGCCAGTCTTCATTCCAAAGGATGTGGCAGGGAATTGCTGCGGCACGCCGTTTTCCTCGAAAGGCTTCGACCGTGCGCACAAGATCGTGGCAAATCGTGCGATCGAAAACCTTTGGCAATGGACCGAGGAAGGCAAACTGCCTGTGGTGGTGGACACCAGCCCGTGTACGTATGGGTTCGTCCACACGCGACCGTACCTGACAGAGGAGAACGAGCAACGCTTCGACAAGCTCAGGATCCTCGATGCGGTCGAGTTCGTTGCCGACGAACTGTTGCCGAAGTTGAAGATTCAGAAGAAGACCGGATCGGCTGCGCTGCATCCGGTGTGTTCGATCACGAAGATGGGCCTGACGCCGAAGTTGCAGAAGATTGCTTCGGCCTGCAGTGAGAGCGTAACAGTTCCGATTTCGGCGGGATGTTGTGGGTTCGCGGGCGATCGCGGATTTCTCGTGCCGGAGTTGACGCAGATCGCGACGCGCGTAGAGGCTGCCGAAGTTTCCACGCGGCATTACGAAGGCTACTATTCAAGCAGTCGCACCTGCGAGATTGGCATGACGCGTTCCACTGGCGAAGTGTATCGATCGTTCCTGTACCTGCTCGAAAAGGCGAGCCGCTGATGAAGGTCGCGCTCTTCGTCCCGTGTTTTGTGGATCAACTGCAACCGCAAGTGGGCGTGGACACCGTAAAGGTTCTGCGGCGTATTGGGTGCGAGGTTCTTTATCCCGAAGACCAGACGTGTTGCGGGCAGCCAGGATTCAATACGGGGCAGTGGGATGCGGCGCGTCCGTGTGCCGAACGGTTCGTCCGAGTGTTCAGGGATTTTGAGTGGATCGTTTGTCCTTCGGGATCGTGCACGAGCATGGTTCGCACCCATTATCCGGAGCTGCTGAAGGCGAGTCGGTGGAATGACGACGTCGTCGCTGTCGGCAAGCGCGTTTTTGAGCTTTCGCAGTTCCTGGTGAAGGTCGCGAATGTCACCGATGTCGGCGCCGAGTTTCCGCACACGGTGACGTACCATGCGTCGTGCCATGCCACGCGAGAACTCGGCATCTACGACGAGCCGATTGCATTGTTGAAGAACGTCGCGGGACTCGAATTGCGCGAGATGCCGAACGAAAATGAATGTTGCGGCTTCGGAGGGATGTTCGCAACCAAGTTCGGCATGGTTTCCGCCGCAATGGGCGACGTCAAGGCTGGCAATGTTGAGGCGACCGGCGCGCAATATGTCACTGCCGTGGATCCAAGTTGCCTGATGCATCTTGACGGTGTGCTTCGGTTCAAGAACCGCACGCCGAAGGCAATCCACATCGCAAGTATTCTCGCATCGAGAGCCGAAGCACGATGAGCCGACTCGCGGAAGAATTCCTGATTGCGGCGGCACAGAAATCAGCAGACCTGACCCATCGCGCGACGATCAAGCGCAACGTGGACAGCTACGACACAGCCGTGGCGAAGGGCAAACTGCGCTTCGCCGATTGGGAGGCAGCACGTACATACGCTGCTCGAGTGAAAGGCGAAGCGGTGAGCAATCTCGCGCCGCTGCTCGAAGAGTTTGAGCGCAAGATTGTGGCGCGCGGAGGGCACGTTTACTGGGCGGAGACAGCTGACGACGCGCGTCAATATATTTGCGATGTGGCGCGCAAGAACAATGTAAAGACCGTGGTGAAGTCGAAGTCCATGGTCACCGAGGAAATTCATCTCTTACCCGCACTGGAGAAGCTGGGCATCAAGGTGTGGGAGACGGACCTCGGCGAACTGATCGTGCAGTTACGCAATGAGCCGCCCTACCACATCGTCACTCCGGCGATGCACCTGACACGCGAGCAGATCCGGGATCTCTTCCAGCAGAAACTGCCGGACGACATGAATGGTGAGAGTCACCAGGAACTGGTCGCCGCGGCACGACGATTCCTGCGGCGAGCGTTCTTCGCGGCGGAGATGGGGATCTCGGGGGCGAACTTTCTCGTTGCCGACGCGGGCATGGTGGCCATTTCTACGAATGAGGGCAATGGTCGTCTCACGACCAGCTTGCCGCGCGTGCATGTTGTCGTAACCGGAATCGAGAAGGTAATTCCGAGGCTGGAGGACCTAGGGGTGCTCTGGCCAGTGCTTGCGACCAGCGGCACTGGCCAACCGATCACGACCTACAGCACACTGATCGGCGGCCCAAGGGCCGAAGGGGAGGTGGACGGGCCGGAGGAGTTTCACGTCGTCCTACTGGACAATGGCCGGACTGAAGTGCTCGCCGACGAAGAGCAACAGGAGTTGCTGAGATGCATTCGCTGTGGTGCCTGCCTGAATAAGTGTCCAGTCTATCGCAGCGTTGGCGGTCATGCGTTCAACACTACCTATCCGGGGCCGATTGGCAGCGCGCTGACACCGATCGTCAATGGCATGAAGGATTGGGGACATCTCTCGTATGCATGCTCACTCTGCACGGCTTGCGATAGTGTTTGCCCGGTCAAGATCAAGTTGAGCGGGCATCTCCTCGAGAACCGTCGAAAGTATGTGTCGGAGGGCGATGCGAAGACCTCCGAAAAGGTCGGCTTCTCGGTGTTCCGATGGGCGACGGCCGGCCCTCGGCGCTTTGCACTGCTCGGCTGGTTTGGCCGAAAAATAACGCGTGCTGCGCTGGCGATCGGTATGAGCCCGCATGCTCTTGGTCCGCTGGCCAGCTGGACGAAGTATCGCGCTATGCCCGATGTGCCGAAGGATTCGTTTCGTGCGTTGTGGGAGAAGAACGATGGCAACTTCTAACGCTGGACGCGAACGAATTCTAGCGCGGATTCGCAAGGCGCGTGGGCATGAAGCATCCGCTGCCGGGGCGGCCGAAGCTATTTTCCCGCTGATCCCCGATCCGATGCAACGCTTCCTTGCCGAGTGCGAAGCGAATCTGACGCGAGTTCATCGCGCAGTGAGCAACGTGCAGTCTGCCGCTATCCTCAGCCAGATTGTGTCCGAGCTTCCGGCTGGAGCGATCTACGTCGAAGACGATCCCGTCCTGCGTCGGTTGTGCGTCTCGATTGAAGAGCGAAAGATCCTGCTCTCGAGCGAAGGCCGTGCGCCGGAGGATTGTGTTGCCACGCTCACGCTCTGCGATGGGTTGGTGGCGCAGACGGGATCCATTCTGACATCCAGCCGTCACGGTGGACGCGGGGGCTCGATCGTTGCGCCGACGCATATCGTTTACGCCACGACCGACCAGTTGCTGCCGGATGTAACCTCGGCGTTGCGGCTTGCAGCAAGAGATACTGAGCGCGCCTCGTACATAGGCTTGATCAGCGGTTCGAGCCGAACCGCGGACATCGAGAAGATATTGGTGCAGGGAGCGCACGGACCGGTACGCGTGGACATCATCCTCGAACAGCGCTAAGTTCCGGGTTCCTGGTAGATGCCGAGGACATTGCCGGCGGGATCGCGGAAGCGCGCGGTGATCTCTGGTGCATCCACGCCGACAGGTTGGACGATCTCGCCGCCGTGATCGAGGACGCGTTGCACGGCTGCTGCGGCGTCATCCACCATGATGTAGATCAAGAGTCCAGGATTGTTTGAGGCAGGTCGGCCAGTCACAAAGGCGCCGCTGACTTCGCCGACGACATCATCGAATGCCGTCGCGCCGTCGCCACGCTTGCGCATGTTCCATTCGAAAACTCGCTCGTAGAATTCCGCCGAGCGAGACACATCCACCGCGGGAATTTCAATGTAGCAAATCTTGCCATCGCCGAGCGTCGGAGGCATTCGTCACCCGATGTATTGGACTTCCAGCATGGAGCAGTCGTCGTTGAGCGCTTTGCCTTGCGCGAAGGCGACGACGTTTTCAAGCACGGCTTCTACACCTCGTGCCGCGACCTGTTGCAAGCGCTCATCGCCGAAGAACTCGCCGTCGGGATCCTCGGCTTCGGTCACACCGTCCGAGAACACCAGCAAGCGGCTGCCGGGAGCGAGCTTGGTCTGGAACAGTTCGTACTTTGCATCGAGGAAGAGGCCGACCGGAAGGCACGAAGTCTGCAGTGCCTCGACAACCTCACCTTCGATGCGCAAAGGCGGAAGATGCCCGCAGTTCACGATTGTAAGTTGACCATCGCTGCGCAATTGGCCAGCCAGCAACGTCGCGTATTTCCCCAACAATTGCTTATTGCAGAGCAGGCGGTTCGCCGAACTGACCATCTCGTCTACCGGACGCATTTGCACGAAGTGCGAATACGCTACCCCGTGGAGCACGGAGGCCAGCAGGGCAGCGGAGATGCCTTTGCCGCTGACGTCGGCGAACACGAAGTAGAGCGAATCGCCGGCGGCAACGATGTCGTAGAAATCGCCGCCCACGGACTTACAAGGGATGGTGCGCGCTTTGAACGTCGCGAAGTTGCAATCGGGGTTGGTCACCGAGAGCAGTTGCTTCTGAATCTCGGCGGCGATGCTCATCTCCTGGCGTTCGCGGCGAGCTTGCTCTTCAGCCTCGGCAAGGTACGCGTGCTCGATCAGGGCCGCGGCGTCGTTCGCCAGCGCGCGCACGATGTCGTGGTTGATCTGGCTCAGTCCCTTGGTGCGATAGTGGCTGTCGAGGTAGAGCAAGCCCCAGAGGTTTTCATCCTGCGAACCGATTTTGCGGCGCAACGGAATGCACAGGATGCTGCGCAGATTGTGCGCAACGATGCTCTCGCGGGCGGACCAATTTGATTCCTGCTGCGTGTCGGTGATGACGAAATCGGATCCCGACGCCGCAGCGTCTTTCAACACAGAGCGAGAGACCGTGCCAGCGTCAGTGAGGATTGTGCCCTTGGAATCGCGTCCGTAAGCGAGATTGATCTCGCCGCCTTTTTCGATGCGGAAGAAGAAAGCACGTTCGGCCTTGGTCACGCGAAGACTGAAGTCCACCAGGATCGTAAGCACTTCGGAGACGGCGGAGGCGAGATTGAGGCGGCGGGCGGCGTCGAGGAATTCCCGTAGATGTTCGAGGTCGGAGTAGGTCGAGTGTTCCTGCCAACTCGAGAGGCGCTGAATGACCGATTCGCCCTGGCTCGGCTGCGGTGCGAAAACGATATGTACCTGTGCCAGGCCGACATCAATGCGATCGTTCGGCTTCAGAATGACGCGATCGGCCTTCGTGCCATTCACCTTGCTGCCATGCTTGCTGCCGAGATCGAGAAAGACGTAGCTGTCGCCATCACGAAGGATGTGCGCGTGTTCGCGCGAGACGCTCGGGTCCGCGATGACGAGGGCGTTCTCCGGCTTGCGGCCGATGGTGTAGGGGAAGCGGTCGAGTTTGAGTTCTTCGACCAGCGTTCCACGGAGTACACGAATACTCGGCGCATCAGCAGCAGCGGCAACGCCGCCAAACCCCATCATTGTTCCCATGGTTTCCTCGAGGCATGGCTCCACGCCGGGCACAACGACAGTAGAGCGAGAGTAGGGTGATTCTAGCAGGGAATTGCGGAAACATTGCGTTTTCCAGCACCCCAGCGGAGGTTTGTCCTCCGCTGGAGCCGATTCATCGCCTGAAGCTAGAGGACAGGTATCACTAGGTACTGTTCCAGCTTTCCGTCGGGCATGGTGTAGGTGGTCACACGGAGCTTCTGCTTGGGGTCCTTGAACGTTAAGGTAAAGCTCCGGAAGGTCATGCCGCCACGCAGTTCCTCGGCCGACATGTTGAACGTGACCGGCGCACCGAGCGGTTTCAGACTGGATTCGAAGTCCTGGATGGCCTGGTTGTTGAAGTAATCGTTGCACCACTGGGTGAAGAGCGAGCGATCGAGCTTGCCTTGCTGCAGGCCGGTGAAGATGGCGAGGGCTTGTGTTTCCTCTGGGCTTGCAGCCGCATGCTTTGGCTCAGGCGAAAGGATGAGCGGCGCGACCTGCCGGGCGATGAGCGACGCGGCAGAGGTGGCGTCCTGGTTGGTGAGAACGACAATGGCAGCCTTGTCATCGGGGAAGACGACGTTCTCGGCGACGAAGCCGGAGACTTCGCCAGAGTGCTCAATCGCGGGACGATCCATGCGGCGAGCAACGAACACGCCGAGACCGTAATGCGTGTCGTCGCCGTCTTTCAGTTTGAAGGAGTCGTTCATCTCCGCGTAGGACTTGGGGGCGAGCAACGATTGGTTCATCACGCTGATGTCCCAGAGCGCGAGATCGTAGACCGGCATGGCGAGCTCGCCGGCCGCGAACATCCAGCCGTTGCCAGCCGGAGGCGCTGGACGTAACGGCCCCAACGCGTAACGGATGTAACCTTCGGCATCCGTCTTACCGAGGCTCTCGATATCGCTGTTATAAACGGAGCTCATCTTGAGCGGAGCGAAGACGTTTTGCTGGAGAAAGCGGAAGAGCTCGCTGCCTGAAACCTTCTCTACGATTGCACCGGCGATGACGTAATTCGTATTCGAGTACTGCCAGCGGGTGCCGGGATCGAAATCCAGCGGCTTCTTACCCCATTTGTCCATGATCTGCTGCGCCGTGGCAGGCTGGAGCATCGGCGTCATCAGATAGTCCTCTGGCCAATAGTCCTGGTAGCCAGAGGTGTGAGCGAGCAGCATGCGGAGGGTGACTTCGTCGGCGCGCGTTAAGTCCGGAAGGTATTTTGAGACTTTGTCATCTACGGAGAGCTTGCCTTGCTGCTCGAGCAGCAGGATTGCCGTGGCCGTAAATTGTTTCGAGATGGAGCCGATCGAGTAGCGCATCTGCGGCGTGGCTTCCGTCGGTGGCTGCAGGCGTGCCTTGCCATAGGCGTGGGTATAGACGATCTCGCCATTCTGCACGATGGCAACGGACGCGGAGGGGACACCGGTTACGGAAAGGACCTGCTGGGCTGCGGTATCAATTTTGCCGCGAAGCTCAGTACTGAGACGGTCAACCGGTTGCGATTGAGCGAAGGAAAAAACAGAACAGGAAAGAATGCACAGGAACGCCAAACGACACATGAGTTTCTCCGCGCAGCAGCATAGATGTTTCGTGCCGCGATGACAAACTCTCGTGCTTTTACCGGAAGTTGCGGATCAGGATTGCGTCGGAATGCACGTGCCCTTGGGCCATCAGCAGCTTGCCGTTGGGCAGCACCCAGTAGCTGAAGATCATATCTTTGTCGTAGTGCGTTAATTGTTGCGGATGCTGGCCGTTTAGGTCCATCTTCCAGATGTTCGTAATATTGTTCACCGTGTTGGTGTAGAGGATCGCGGTGTCGTCAGGCGACCAAATAGGGTTACTTGAGGTGACTGGCATCTCGAAAGTGTTAAGGATTTTGCCTTCTTTCGACATGATCCCGATACGCGCCTTCGAGACCGCGTCATCGAAGTAGTCGACGAACAGGCGGTCACCTTTATGCGAAGGGCGCAGGTACACGAGATGCAGCGAAGAAACCTTCGTCGGTTCGCCGCCGGAGAGCGATATCCGGTTGTACTGGATGCGCCCATTGTCGATGTGCTGGTAGTAGACGGTGTCGTTGTCGCCGAAGATCGGATTCAAATCCGCATTACTGGAGGTCAACGCCCGAATGTTGTTGCCGTCTGTATCAGCGACCCAAATATTCAATTTGTTGTCATGCAGGCAGAGATAGGCAACATGCTTGCCGTCCGGCGACATGGTGGGCGTCTGCGTAAAGTCTTTTGGCGGACTGACGAGCACCGGCGTGCCGCCGTTCTCGTCGGTCACCCACATGCTTGAGGTACCGGAGGCGTCCGAGTTATAGGCAATTTTTCCCGATCCACCGGCCACGCCCTGCGTACCCGCGATCTGGTCCTGGGTTAGCTGCTTGGCGTTCGAGCCGTTCAAGTCGCTCACGAAGATATTCGACGTAATCGCGTTCTGGATGGTGACGATCGTCGAGTCATCGGCGGTCATCCCGAAGCTGCTAGTGCCGTAGCCATTCAGGTCGTTGGTAATCCGGCGGACCTGCGCATCGGGATAGCTGACAAGGAAAACCTGTTTGTTGCGACTTCCAATGGCGAGGCTAGCAGGGAAGACGAGACCGCTGCCGTCGTTGAGCCAGATCATTCTTCCCACTTGTCCACTCAGCTTGGGAATCAGCGGGGTGAGTTTTCCGGCCATATCAACGACGCCGACACCCTCGTGATAACCCTCACTGTCGTTCGTAATCAGCGGCACGGCAATCAACTTCCCGTCTGCGGACCACGAAAGGCCAGATCCGCCAAACCACTGTTCGCCGACTTTCGAGGAGATGACGGTTTTGACCACGCTGCCGTCGGCCGTATTCGCGATAGCTATGGTGGAAAGCCCTTCCTTCACAAGTTCGCGCACGAAGGCAAATTGCTTGCCGTCGGGTGAGAACGCGATCGGTCCATTGATGTTGTCGAATATTTTCTTGGGCGTTCCACCAAGCGTCGGCACAACATAGAGGGAGTCGGGTGCGTCTGAGTTTTGCTGCGTAAAGTAAACGAAGTTGCCGTCCGGCGAAAACGTCGTCGGACCGTAGCCGATATCGGAGTCGGGAAGCAGCTTCACAGAACTGGAAGTGACGATCTGGCGGAGCCACAGGCTGGACTTTCCACCTTCGATCATCTGGTAAACAACGTACTTACCGTCCGGCGAGATGCTGGTGCCGCCGTCGACGCGTCCACTGTTGGTCAGGCGCTCGATCGACATCTGCTGGCCCGGTGTTCCTGCCGGTTTTTGGGAGAGTTTCTTGAACCCGAAATATCCAAGTCCTGCGAGCACGACGACAGCGACAACTATGCTGGCAATTAGCCCAGCTTTGTGCCGCTTAGCCTCGCCGATCAAAACCTGGGCGCTGGAGGGCGATCCGGTCGCGACCGGCGTGTTCTGGCTGACGCGGGATGCCGCTGTCACCGCCGAGATGGGATGCGCTGCGGGATAAGCCGCGGTGGCCGCCGTCGAGGGCGTCGCGGTCGGTGCGCGTCCCGTGGTATCGCGGCGTAACCGCTTGAAATCTCCGCGCAATTCGGCGGCGGTTTGATAGCGCAGGTCGCGATCTTTCTCTAACGACTTACAAATGATCTCCGAAAGCTTCGGCGAAATATTCGGATTCACTTGCTCCGGCGGTAGCGGGTCGCGCTCGAGAATGCCGGCGAAAATCACGGGCGACGTGGTGCCTTCAAACGGCAATCGGCCGGTGCACATTTCGTAAAGCACGGAGCCGAATGAGAAGAGATCGCTGCGGCCATCAAGATCTTCGCCGCGCGCCTGCTCCGGGGACATGTAAGCGGCGGTGCCCACTGCCATGCCCGGGCTGGTGAGATAGCTGGTCGGATCCGCGGCGGTAGCGCCGATGGTCTGGGCGACGGCGTGGCGATCTACCGCCAGCTTCGCCAACCCAAAATCGAGGACCTTCACCACGCTCTTGCGGGTGACGAAGATGTTCGCTGGTTTGATGTCGCGATGGACGATGCCGTGGGCGTGCGCGACATCGAGGGCGTCCGAGACCTGAATCGCGATATCGAGAATGCGATCGGTGTTCAGGGTGCCGTCGACAATTAATTGCCCCAAGGTCGATCCCTCGAGCAACTCCATCGCAATGACCCAGGTGTTGTCGAATTGTTCGGCGGCGTAGATGGTGCAAATGTTCGGATGATTCAGGGCCGAGGCGGAGCGGGCTTCGCGAAGGAAACGCTCCAAAGAAGCGGGATTTTGCGAGTACTGCTCCGGCAGGAACTTTAGCGCTACGCGTCGGCCGAGGGTGGTGTCCTCTGCTTCGTATACCACGCCCATGCCGCCGCTGCCGAGCTGCGAAAAGATTTTGTAGTGTCCGAACGTTTTGCCGATCAACCGGTTTGCTCCTGCCCGAATGCCAGGGAAATTGAAGTGGTCTAAGGGTTATCTACGCAGCGTGCTGGGTTGTGGTTCATGGTACTGTCCAAACCGCTGAAAAGGCAATGGGTTTGGGGATAAACGTGAGTAATTCGGTTCACTTAACACGAGGAGCAGCAAGATGGGAATTGCGATCATTGTTGGACGATCTCTTCGAATAACCGCGCACAATCAGGTCGCAGAGTTTTCCGATTGGCCTGAGTACAGGTCTAACGTACCAATAACGCCGCCGCAAGAACTGACGGAGCAGGGTCTTGCTCCACTGGTCGGCGACGTCCTCAGGCTCGCGAAACTCCGGCCTCTTGGTACGGTGAACATGATGGCCGACCTCGTGATAGAGCACCATTCCGATCATCGAATAGCGAGCTATCGGTAGCAGGTTAATCCAGGATTCATGAGCTTGCGCGGCGATGTGGTCGACGAAGATCTCGATCCACGGTGCCTGTCCGTTGCGGTTTCCATGATGATAGAGACCGAGGCATCCCCATTGTTTAATCCGACGTTTTCGCGAAGTAATCTTGCCGGTCCGGTGTTGCCGCGACTTGCCAGATTGGTTTGTGAGCACAACACAGTCAAGGCCTTGAAGATACTTCTCCGGAACTCCCTTTAGGAGCGTGGCAACGGTTGACCGGAAATAGCGCGGTGGCTGGTAATCCGAATAGAACTCGCGGATCGGTACCTTAACGTCAGGCATCGGTAAGAAGAAGTTTAATGCAAGTTCGCGAGAGTCGCAGGTGTCCCGGCGAGCGGATTGCTCCGTTGCGAATCTCATCACCTCTAAAAATCTTCAACCCTAACTTTGTTCACCCGTCACACGCGACACGGCAGCTTCTTCCAAGCCATCCAGTTGGCGGCTGGAGAGGCGGGCACAACTCCCACCAAATCAGCTACTTACATTCCTTCGTCGCGTGAGCCATTTGGGTTGGTCGCTGTTCACTTTCACAACTTCACAATGCTACGTGACGCACGTCACACGATGACGTGCTAAGTCTCACCGACTCACGGGTCATCTCTCTGCGAATTTAGAGAGTTCCGGATTGGGTCTTTCTCCACCTCCGGGGCGTTGCATTCAAAACTCTCGAGAGGTGTCCGAAATGAAATCGAAAGCAATCCTGATTATGGCTGCGATGACCGCCCTCAGCCTAAGCGCATTCGCTGCGGACGGCGCGGAAGTTTACAAGTCGAAGTGCGCAAGCTGCCACGGCGCGGATGGCGCCGGCCCGATGGCGAAGAAGTTGGGTTCGCGTGACCTGAACTCAGCCGACTTCCAGAAGTCGTCTGATGCCGACATCACCACGATCACGAAAAACGGCAAAGGCAAGATGCCGGCGTATGCGGGCAAGTTGAGCGACGACGAGATCGGCGCGGTTGTGAAGTTCGTTCGCACGTTGAAGAAGTAGTTGTTCTGAAAGTAAGGGCGTGAGTGGTTGACGCCGATTTGAGGGAACTGTGAAACGCAATTCTTTTCTCTGGCTAATGTGGGCGCTCCTGGTGCTTGGGACGGCGCTCGCCCATGCCGCTCCGAAAAAGCAGGCGATTAAGAATGACGAATGCCTGGCTTGCCACAGCGATGCATCGCTGACGAAAGACGATAACGGCAAGCAGGTCAGCCTGCATGTGGATGACGGGAAATTCAAGGCCTCCATCCACAGCATGTTCAATTGCACCGATTGCCATACGGAGATCAGCGGTGCCCCTCACGATCCGGCGACAACCAAGCCGCAGTGCGCAACCTGCCACGCAGACCAGCAAAGCAAGTACGACCACGGCGCGCACGCTAAGGCGATCAAGGCCGGCGACGGCAAAGCCGCACAGTGCCAGGATTGCCATGGCAGCGTGCACGAGTTGCTGCCCAGCAGCGACGCGGCGTCGAAGGTCAATCGCCATAACATCCCAACGACGTGCGGCTCCTGCCACGGTAAAGCCGCGACGATGCAGAGTGCGGGACTGAGTACCGCACCGTTCAATTCCTACGAGGACAGCGTTCACGGCAAGGCCGTGAATGGCGGCTCGCAGACGGCTGCGGTATGTACCGACTGTCATGGCGAGCACGACATCCTTACCGCCCGCGATCCGGCATCCGGCATCTTCAAGTTCAACGTTCCGCAGACCTGCGCCAAGTGCCATGGCAACGAGAGCAAGCAGTATGTCGCCAGCATTCACGGGAAGGCGATCAGCCGTGGAAACTGGAACGCTCCGGTTTGCACCGATTGCCACGGCATCCACGGCATCAAGAAGCCGAGCGATCCGAATTCTTCAGTTTCCGCCTCGAACATGTCGAATGTCACCTGCGCGAACTGCCACGAGGGAGTGAAACTCTCGAACGAATTCGGCATACGAGGCAATCGCACTTCGACGTACCTCGCCAGCTATCACGGCATGGCATCGAAGATGGGCTCGACGGTCGCTGCGAACTGCGCGAGTTGCCACACCGCGCATAATATCCTGCCTCCGAGCGATCCGAACTCGTCCGTCAATCATGCAAACCTCGCGAAGACTTGCGGACAGTGCCACCCGGGAGCGAACGACAATTTCATCAAGGGTAAGGTCCACCTCGACGCGCAGCAGGCCGGAAGCGATTTCGGCGGGAAGATCGTCAATCTCGTCGCGAAGTTTTACGTCTGGATGATCATCGCGACCATCGGCGGCATGTTGCTGCACAACATCATCCTGTTCCGCCGCAAACTGGAGATGAGTCGCAAGGGTTCGGCACGGATCCTGTTCCGCATGTCGAAGCTGCAGCGCGCGCAGCACCTCACGTTGCTTCTCAGCTTCTTCACGCTGGTGTTTACGGGCTTCGCCCTGAAATTCCCAAACTCCTTCCTTGGCATCCTGCTCTTCAATAGCGAGACAGTTCGGAGCTGGATCCACCGGATCGCCGGTGTAGTACTGATCCTCGTCGGCGGCTACCACGTGATTTACGCAGTCGCCACCGCCGAAGGCCGAAAACTGGTGAAGGACTTCTTGCCGGAATGGAAGGACGCCACCGACACCCGCGACACGATGCTGTACTACCTGGGATTCAGCGACAAGAAGCCGCAGTATAAGCGTTTCAATTACGCCGAGAAGATGGAGTACTGGGCATTGGTCTGGGGCACGTTCGTGATGGCGGCAACAGGCTTAATGGCTTGGTTTAAGGTTGGCGTCGGAACTGTAGTGCCGCGCTGGACGATCGATGTTGCGCTGACCATTCACTTCTACGAAGCCATACTCGCCACTTTGGCAATTCTCGTATGGCACTTCTACATGGTGATTTATGACCCTGACTCGTATCCCATGAATTGGGCATGGCTCGACGGGCGTATGAGCATTGAACATTACCAGCACGAGCATCCACTCGACACGGAAGCCTTGGCGAACGCTCCCGGTTCGGAGCCGGAAGAGGCCACGGAAAAAGAAGAAGAAACGGTCGGAGCTCATGACTGATCCGCAGCATTGTTGAATTTCGCCACACCGGCAGTGCTCGCACACTGCCGGTAAGTTTTGGAAATAAGGGCCTGATGTCCTTGGAGGAAATGAAATGCCGGAAGATACCGGAAAAATCGCGAGCGACGGAAAAAACAAGAAACTGACACGCAATGTAATCAGCCTGATCGGCACGACACTCGCAATTGTTGCGGCAGCAAACATCCTGTTCCTGTTTCTGATGGACGTGATGTCACCGCATTCGAGTCCCTACGTGGGGATCCTTGCGTACATGGTGATGCCGGCGTTCCTCGTGCTTGGGTTGCTCATGATTCCGGCCGGCGCGTGGTGGGAACGCCGCCGGCGCGGTGCATCATCGCTCCCAACCCTCGATCTCAACCAGCCCAGCCAGCGGAGCACCGTGGCGTTCGTGGTTTCATTTGGGATTGTGTTCATGATGATCAGTGCGGTTGGCAGCTATAAGGCCTACGAGTTCACCGATTCGATTTCATTCTGCGGCGAGCTTTGCCACACCGTGATGCATCCGGAATTTACCGCCTATCAGCAATCACCGCACGCTCGCGTTGCTTGCGTCGAATGTCACGTCGGATCCGGCGCATCGTGGTACGTGAAGTCCAAGATGTCGGGTTTGCGGCAGGTGTATGCGGCAACCCTCAACACCTTCCCGCGGCCAATTCCGTCTCCGGTAGCGAATTTGCGTCCGGCCGCGCAAACCTGCGAACAGTGCCACTGGCCGAAGAAGTTCTGGGGCGCACAGCTTAAGACGATCTACCACTACGGTTATGACGAGAAGAACACACCGCGTGTCGTGAACCTGCTGGTGAAAACTGGTGGCGGCGACGCCAACAACGGAACCGCGATGGGAATTCACTGGCATATGAACATCGCCAACAAGATCTCGTACATCTCCGACGAACGGCGCGAAAATATCAGCTATGTGAAGGCGGTGAACCAAAAGGGTGAGGTCACGGAATACTTCCCTAAGGACAATCCGCCAAGTGCTGACATGGTTGCCAATACGGCGCAACGCAACATGGATTGCATCGATTGCCACAACCGTCCATCGCACATCTACGTGCCTCCGGATCGTTCAGTGGACAACGCCATGGTCGCCGGCAAGATCGATCCTTCGCTGCCATTCGTGAAGCAACAGGCGGTGACGATCCTGACCAAGGATTACAAGACGAGTGCAGAGGCGCTGAATACGATCTCGGTCGAGTTCCCGAAGTATTTCCAGACGACCTACCCGCAGGTGGCGCAGCAGAAAGCGCAACAGATCAATGACGCGACCGCGGAACTCCAGCGCATCTACAAGAACAGCTTCTTCCCGGAGATGAAGGTGAGCTGGAAAACGCATCCCAACCACATCGGCCACTTCTACTACAACGGCTGCTTCCGATGCCATGATGGCAACCATGTCAGCAAGAGCGGCAAGGTCATCAGCAAGGACTGCAAGATCTGTCACACCATGTTGTCGCAGGAGGAGAACGGTGTGCAGATTTCGCAATCGACCTCTGGCGTGGAATTCAAACACCCGGTGGACATCGGCGATCTGAGCCAGGTGAACTGCTCGGACTGCCACACCGGCGGCGCTCAATAATCAATCCCAGGTTTTACCAACAAGAGGGGCTCCGGAATGAGCCCCTTCTCTTTTCGCGCGAAACATCGCGTAGTTCAGCAGCAGTCCATACGCTAGAAGCTCCCAACATAACCAGCCGATCGCCGAAATGACGGCGATGATCTGAAAGTAGTCCCAGTGCACGCGCAGCCAAAATGGGCCAACTAGAACACTCGCGCGCCAGATGCCTCCGCCAATGGTTAGGATCGCGATCTCGATCCAGATCGCGAGCTTCGCCCTCCACGACAGTGAGAAAACTGATGGATGAACGGGGGCAGTTCGGCGCCACCAAACGATGAACATGACCAGCAGCACAAAGAATCCAAACAACGTGCTGAACATTTGTGCCGCCACGTAGCCATATCCATGCGGCTCTCCCGGAACGGCCATCGGCCGCCGCAGGAACGCGATGTGTGCCCAGGCCCAGGAGAGTGGGTGGGTGAAGGAGTCCCATAACAGGTGCGAGCCCAGGCCAATTGCCAGCGAGAGCACCACGAGCAGGAAATCGCCGATGCTCTTCGGCACATATGAGCGGCTTACATCGATCCTTCGCTGCAAAGCGACAGGTAAAAGGCCGGCAACCGGCTTCTTTATTGCGACCTGGAACAGGAGGAACGCCGCGAACAGGAAAGGGAAGCAGTAGCGATAGAGGTCCGGATAGTGGTGCCAGGAGCGGCTGTCGTATGACATGAAGAAGAAATACTGGAAATCAGGCCCAAAGCTCCCAATGACGAGGGCGGACCACACCAGCCGGGTACGGCGCAGGGGTACCACGGCGGCGGCGTGAGAAAGGGTGAATGGCATTTCTACAATGATTATGCCGTACCCACCACCGTTGCGGGTTGCGGGAGTATCAATGTGACGAACATCACAAGGGTGAGTGACGGCAAACACCGTGACTTAGGTCATCGATTTCCTATCTTGGAACTGTCATAAAAAGACCCGTGATCACACGGGCAAGGAGATGGAATGACAGCAACAGGAGCAGGGAAGAAAGAGTACGTTCCACGATTAGTCTTCTGGGAAGTAACGAAGGGCTGTAATCTGCGCTGCGTCCACTGCCGCGCTACGGCCACGGAGTTGGCTTCCCCCAACGATCTCTCGACGCCACGGGCGCTCGACATCATTTCGCAAATCGCCGACTTCTGCAGCCCGATCCTAGTGCTGAGTGGCGGTGAACCGCTCTATCGCCCCGACATCTTCCAACTTGCGCGCTTTGCCACTGAAAAAGGTATTCGGGTCGCGCTCGCCACCAACGGCACGCTGGTGACAAAAGAAGTCGCGAAGAAAATCGTGGATTCCGGTGTTCGCCGCGTATCCATCAGCCTCGACGGCGCCGATGCCACGACCCACGATACCTTCCGGGGAATTCCTGGCGCTTTCGAAGCGGCGATTTACGGCCTTCGTAATCTGAAAGAGCTCGGCATGTCGGTGCAGATCAACACGACGATCGCCCGTCACAATGCCAATCAGCTTCCGGCGGTCCTCGATCTGTCGCGCGAAATCGGTGCCGATGCACTGCACACGTTCTTGCTCGTGCCGGTCGGTTGCGGTGTGGACATCGCCGAATCGCAAATGGTTCCGCCCGACGAGTACGAAGCAATGTTGAACTGGTTTTACGATCGCTCACTAGAAGGCGGTATCGAACTTAAAGCGACCTGCGCGCCGCATTACTATCGCGTCGCACGCCAGCGTCGCGCTGCCGATCGCCAGGCCGCGGCCGCGTTTACCCGCGAAGCCGAAGGCGATCCCAAGGCGATTGGTCCGATGGACGCAGCGATGCCCGGTGGAACCGGCATCATCATCCACCCCAAAGACTCTCCGGTTTCAGTGCGCCCCAGCGTTCATCCGGCGCACGGCGGCGGACATCCTGGCGGGCATCCGGGAGAGATGTCGGCAATGACCAAGGGTTGTCTCGCGGGCACAGGCGTTTGCTTCATCTCGCACGAAGGCGAAGTCTTCCCCTGCGGCTATCTTCCAGCGCTGGCCGGCGACCTCCGTAAAACGCCGTTCTCCGAGATTTGGAACCACTCCGTGGTATTCAACGATCTCCGCGACGACAACAAGCTCGAAGGCAAGTGCGGCTGCTGCGAATTCCGTCACGTCTGCATGGGCTGCCGTGCGCGCGCTTTCGCTGCCACTGGCAACTACATGAGCGAAGAGCCATTCTGCGTGTACACGCCTAAGACTCTGGTCACGGTAGGGAAGTAGGCGACCGATGGCAGAAATGGCTACCAGTCTCGATTTAATTCCCTCAGCCCGCCGCAAAGCCCTCATCATTCCGCGCGAACATGGCGCCTGGGGCATGCTGCTCGTGCCGCTGGCATCCGGTGCGGCCGTCGGTTTTTTGTACGGCATGAATGTCAGCGCTTTTGGACTGTTGCTGACACTCTCGCTTGCACTTTTCTGGATGCGAACACCGGTCGAGAGCCTGATGGGCACCTCGCCGATGCGTGCACAATCACCTGCAGAACGTACCCTGGCACTCAGATACTCGCTCGGCATCGCAACCGTTGCTGCTCTCGCACTAACGACGCTTCTGTGGGGCGGTAAGAACCTGGGGCTGATCGCAATCGGTGCGGTCGCTTTGGCTGCATTCGGCCTTCAGACACTCGCTCGTTCGATCTCACGCAAATACCGTATGGCCGCGCAAATCATAGGCGCCTTCGGATTGAGTTCTTCGGCTGCTGCTGCGTATTACGTGGTCACTGGCCGCTTCGATGAACGGGCTTTCGCACTCTGGCTCGCCAACTGGATTTTCGCCGGCGACCAGATCCACTACGTGCAACTCACGCTTCACCACTCACGCGCGAAGGGCTTTGTGAATCGTCTCTCGCGCGGGCTTGGATTTTTCTTCGGCCAGGTTGTGATGTTCTCGGCGATCTTCGGCGCCTGCTCGGTTGGCGTGCTGCCGAAGTTCGTATTGATTGCTTTTTTCCCTGTTCTCCTTCGTGGTGTTTGGTTCTTCTTCCAGAAACCGGCCCCGCTGGCGCTCATACGCCTCGGCGTGTCGGAACTGGTACATTCAATCTCTTTCGGACTCCTGTTGTTTGTTTCATTTGATTGGAAAGGATTCGTGTAACTCGCCATCCTCGAGCATCCGTCCTTACCAGCATTCTTTGGGCGTCGGACCTCCGGCGCCCTATTTTTTTTGAATGCATTCCGCAAAGGTGGCAGTTTGCCTCGCCGGTTCGTGTCGACGTGCGCTCAGATTTCCTCAACCTGAAGGCTTCGTAATCCGATTTTGACGTGGCGTTTACCATCGGGCCCCCGTCCCCCAATACATTCGTCTGCGTTTGTCCCTGGCTGTTCCGAACGGCACAACACGTTTCAATCCCCACCTCGAGGAGACACTGTGTTCACACGAATCAAAGCTGCAGCAATCGGTCTGTCTCTCGCGGCCGCGCTCGCGCCGCACTCTTTTGCACAGAACCATCTCAACGAACGCGAACACATTCGCCGCGTTCTCTTGATCAGCATCGACGGCATGCACGCCGTAGATTTCGAGAATTGCGTTGCAGGAGGCTATTGTCCGAGCCTCGCCGCACTTGGCAAGACTGGTATCAACTACACGCGCACCTCGACCTCGCGACCTTCGGATTCCTTCCCTGGGTTAATGGCCCTTGTCAGCGGCGGCAGTCCGAAGACAGTTGGCGCTTACTATGACGTTGCGTACGATCGCGTTCTTGCTCCTCCTTCACTGGATACCGGCAACGGCGTCTTCGCAGGCACCTGCACCCCGAACGTTGCGAATGGCACGACCACCGAGTACGAAGAGGGCGTCGATGTTGACCAGACCAAACTCAACGGCGGCGGCCCATATAGCTTGATGGATGGCGGTATCTATTCGATCAAACTTGAACGTCTTCCACGCGATCCGTACCACGGCTGCTCGCCGGTGCTGCCTTGGAATTTCGTTCGTACCAACACGATCTTCGGCGTGATCCACGCGTCGGGTGGATACACCGCGTGGTCAGACAAGCATCCGGTTTACGCTTCGGTTTCCGGACCGAGCAAAAATGCCGACAACGTTGACGATTACTACTCGCCGGAAATCAACTCGGGCGTCATCGCGCTTCCCGGCATCACGACACCGACGGGCAAGTCGTGCTCCACGATTCGTGACACCTTCCAGACCGGCGCATGGACTGACAGCTTTCTGAACGTTCAGTGCTACGACACACTGAAGGTCAACGCCATCGTGAACGAAATCGACGGCAAGACGCATAACGGACTTCGCAAAGCCCCGGTACCGAACATCTTCGGTATGAATTTCCAGGCTGTGAGTGTCGGCCAGAAATTGATTGAGAAGCAGGGCTCTGCGAAGATCATTGGCGGATACACGGATGCCGCCGCGACAACGACCGAGGCGCTGAAGGACGGGATTCTCTTTGTGGACGCTTCCGTGGGGAAGATGGTAAGTGAGCTTAAGAGTCGCGGCCTGTACGACAGCACACTGATCATCATCACTGCCAAGCACGGTCAGTCGCCCATTGATCCGAACCGCTTCAAGGAACTTGGCAAGGGAATCACCAACACGCCGGCGAACGTCATCGCCAGCTACTTGCCTCCGGTTCCCGCCCCTGAGAACCCGAACACGCCGGGTGGTATCGGGCCGACTGAGGATGACATCTCGCTGCTCTGGCTCGCCGATTCCAGCAACACTCAGAGTGCAGTGGATTTGATCGAAGCCAACGGAGACGCCGTCGGTGCTGGCCAGATCTTCTACGGGCCTTCACTGACCACGATGTTCAACTCCCCAGCGACTGATTCGCGCACGCCTGACATCATCGTGCAGCCCTACTCGGGTGTGATCTATACCGGGAGTTCGAAGAAACAGGAGGAGCATGGCGGCTTCGCGCAGGACGATACCAACGTGATGCTGCTGGTCTCGAACCCAAGCTTCAGGCCGGTCACGCTCACTACGTTTGTCGAAACGATGCAGGTTGCGCCGACAATCTTGAAGGCTCTCGGCCTTGATCCTGATCGTCTCGATGCGGTGCGCAAGGAGGGAACCGCCGTCCTTCCAGGATTACCACTGCGCGACGACAGATAGTTCGCGCTCAGCAAAAAGCGGGTGCGACGAGCATCCGCTTTTTGCTCTTTTCTGGGTGAGCAGTTACTTCTTGATACTGTTCATCACCTCGTCGCTCTGCTTCGTCTTCATGGTGTTCGTCGCATCCGGGTTGCTCACCGGCGGATGAAACCAACTCACAAAGTCCGCGTCGATCTGATCGAGATTCATGCCAAGCTTGGCCTGAAGAATCTCGTTGTCGGATATAGCATCCTTGCCGTTCACGAGGTTGTCCCGCATTGCGTTGTAAACCGGAAGGAGCTGGCCTTTCGCATCAAGATACCGGATGAATGTCGCCGACATCGCGTGCAATGCCGCAACCCGGTAAACGTCATCGCGGTTCATCGCCGCGTAATTAGACCACGTCATCTTCAGGAGCGCGGACACCGTAGGACGCAGCGTCCAGTGCTCCTTCAACATCTCATCTCGCCAGCTTGGGCCAAACTGAAAGCCTGAAAGTTGCGGACGTGCTACTGCTATCTCGCTGGCCAGTCCTTCTTCCATCCATGCTGGGCTGTCGCCGAAGTTCTGCCGGATGCCGAGATGCACCAGTTCATGGGCCAGCGATCCGCACGCATCCAGCGCGGCGCCCCCGACGATACTGAGGTCCTCGAACACGGAATACGCAACCGTTCCCAGCGGGAGGTCTACGCCATGCAGTTTCTGCGCGAGATCGATGACCTGCTTCGTGTCCTGCGCGATATACACGGTGATCAAGGGCTTCGGAAATTCCAGTTTGAACTGAGTTGCGAGCGCATCGCGATACCGCACCAGGCAACGAATCGTTTCTTCCGGCGGCATCTCGTAGGAGGTCGCAACGAAACCATCGCGCGCGGTGCCGTGCGCGGTTGGATAACCTCTCTCGAGCGCGGCAGCCACCGCCTTCTGGCTTTGCGTTGGCAGGTACAGCCGCTTGCGTAGTTCTTCGACGGACACTGGGCTTGCCTGCACGTGGTTCGTCGTGATCTTCGCCTTCGGATCGATGTCGTAGCCGCCCTTTCCGTGCACGATCGCGCCGCTCTGCCCGGAGACAGCCACGATTGAAACGGAGAGATCGTCGCTTGGCGCCACATCTCCGCCACAGTTCTCCAGTACCGACTCCGCCGCTTGTTTTGCGACATCGGGCAATCCATAGCTCGAGAGCACGCGGCTCAGCGCCACCCTGCCACTCTTCTCTTGTCCCGAGATGCGGCAATAGCTGCTTCCCAGCAGATAGTTGAGCTGCCAACTCTTACCGCCCTCTTGTTCACGATAAGTGAGCAGTTTTGGAATCAGCGGACGGAAATCCCGCGGAGGCGGTGTGGTATTGATCGTGCGCCACTGATCACGAAGATCGTCGATCGTCTGCGCATGCGCTGCACCCACTGCACAGACCAAAAGAGCGATTGCGAATCGGGGGAGAATTCTCATCGCGTGCACCTCTACTTTTTCTTATCAGTCTTCTTCGGCTTAGCGTCAGGCTCGTCGCGGCTCGATCCCGTCACAACCGCAGTCATATCGCCGAACGGGTCAGGCAGTGGCGACTCCTTGGTTGTTGCCTGGGTCTGCGTTGCGGACGCCTGCTTCACCACGCCCACGGACATGAAATAAACCGGCCGGTCCTGTACCTCAATGCCCGGCTGCACAATCAACGCGATGCCCATCAGCAGGCTTCCGAAGAACGCCAGGATCAATCCCGGCGAGGCGCTCGTGATCCCGGCCTTCCACTCTCCGCCAGACACGTTCACGTCCGTCGCGCTCTCGCTTAGCTTGCCAATAATGAATACCGCCCCGATGAACGACAGCACCATGCCCGTCATGAAAGCCAATTGCCGCGTCCAGATCCGCGACATCAGCAGCGTTGAAGCCTGCCGGTAGCGCTTATCCAGCGCATCGGCTTCGAGAACCAGCAGCGCGCTTTGGGCAGTGTCGGCGGCGTTCTGGGTCTGGGCGGTCTGCATCATCTGCTCGATTTTCAGACGCACGGGTTGGGTGGCTTCGTTCTTCACGAAATTGCGCATCTCGTACATCTCGAGCAGGCTGATCGCGAAGAATCCAATCGCGATGACGATGAGAAATCGCGTCATGTAAGGCAGCAATTTGCGCTGCCAACGGGCAGTTTCACGGTGATCTACCATCGCCAGGTGAGAGGTATCCGGGCGAACAGGACCTGGGGCGGGGGAACTCATAGGGGGCCCTCCTTGGAAATGCGGCTACGGCGGAAATGGCCACGCAGCTTATCACACCAAGGACGCCGCTCTGCCTACGTCAATTGGCCACTGTCCTTCAGACCGCGAAGCACCTATTCTCGTCCGCCAAGCAGGGCGGCGATGGTGCGTAATAGCGCCTCGGGATCATCCAATGACGCATGGTTCGGGGCTGCCAAGCGGTCTTCCGGCGCAATCGCATCTGCCTGGTCGTGCATCACGAGAAGCGGAACGTCGCGGATCTTCTGCAATTCCTGGCGTACGGTTGGCCGAAGCTGCCCATGGGCGAGGATCAAGTCGATTTTGTACATTGCCAAGCTGCGTTCCGCATGTTCCATCCCATAGCTCACGATGCAAATATAGCCGGCCGCCTTAAGGACATTGGAAATCTTGAGCAGCCGGGCTTGCTGCTCGTCGATACACAATACGGTCCGCACGCGCGCACCTGCTGGGCTGGGAAAATAGATTCCTGCCAGAAGAGGTTCTATTTACCGAGGAGTGCGGCGGACGCCACCCTCTCGGTGAGGGCAGGGTAGGTGTCACACAGGGTGACCACTTCCCAGTATAGGGCGATTTGTTCGCTAGCGAACATAAGATCGCGAGCACACTGGATTAAATCTTTGGGATGTAGGGAATTTTCTACGACTGCGGCGTCCGGTAGGACCTTAGGGGCGAACCGGGCGCGGCCGAAACTGGCTGCGGAACCATGGCTTTAGCGCCAATCTCTTCAAGTTGCGCGCAACGCTTGCTCAGGCGGGCAATTTCTATCGTGAGTTGCTGGTTGGCAAGGCGTAGGCGCGCGATTTCAGCGTCCTTGTCACCGGCGTCGGTGAAGCTTGCAGTTCCAGCCGGCTTTTTCAGCCAATCATCGATTTCCTCGACGTAAGCCAGAACGATGGTCGAGTCTCCTCCATTGGGGCGCCGGACGGGCAGCCCGACACTGTGCTCCCACCGTTGCGCGGTGCGCACGCCTTTTCCTAGATAGGTGGCGATTTCTTTCCAACTGGTGAGGATGTGAGACATCCAACCCCTCCTTTCTCGTGACTCAGCGAGCTCCTGAGCGTTCGGGCGGTGAGTGCGTTTGGAAGCATTCACCATCATCCAGCGCCGCAAGAACGGAGCTGGATGAGCTGCGCGATTGTTCTGTCATTCACGAGCAGAGACAACTACCCAGCGATCCCGGTACGAGATCCTATAAAAATATTTTATGCACGTGCAATGGAGAGGGTCTGTTCGCTCGCGAACAGAATTCGGCGGTTTCGCGTCCTAGTTCCGGTTGGGTGAGGTGAGCGGTACGCGGATGATTCCGCGTTTGAGATCAATTTCGCGCAACCCGACGTAACACTCGCACGCAGAGAGTTCTAACTGGGCGCGGTTGATGATGAGAATACGGTTACGAGATAACGCAATCGTTTTTTTCTCTTGCAACACGTTGGCTGCGTAGTTGACCGTCGAGCGCCGAGTTCCCAGCATAAAGCCGAGAAACTCCTGCGTCATCTCCATCGCGCCCGTCATGCGGTCATCCATCATCAGCAGCCAGCGCGCCAGGCGCCGATCGGCAGCATGGAGGCGGTTGCACGCTGCGGTCTGTGCAATCTGCAGAGGATAGAGGTACGAGAAGTCCACCATCGCCGGACTGCCCATTCCGGCCCCTTCGGCGTGCCCGTTGAAGAGGCTCGTCTTGATTCTGTAGCCCTGCACTGCGGCTTGCACCACAACCTGGTGGTGCGATTGGGTCGGGTCAAACCAGGGTCTTGCGCCCACCAATCCATAGCGGTCGATCATGCCAACTTCCACGCTTCCGCCGTTGGCCAGCACGATCAGCACGGAGGCCACTCCCTGATTGGGGAAGTAAACAAACGGGATAGCGGCGCCAGCCTCGATCAGTACCTCTCCCAGGGGCAAATCAACATGTTCCAACTCAGCCCGGAACTCACCGGCTTGAAACGCTGGCAGCGAATGCAGAATGGCGTTTTCGGGACCTATGTGCGCGATGTGATGTGACATGGCTGTCCTTGAGCGACGGAAGTTCCGTGAGCGCATAGGCAGCAATTGCACTGGGAATGCGGGCGTCGGCAGAATTCAATTCTGCCGCCTGCTCACAGGATACGCCCTCTTGCTCCAAAGTGCGCTAGCGAACAGACGAACCGCACATACCCTTTTACTCTGAATGGCATAACAACTCTCATCGGCGATTCTTTAGTTGCGCTTCGGACGTGTGTTCAGACCGACGACTGTTTTTAAGAAAGCGACCTAGTGCAATCTGAGAACCGCTTCCTGCAGGCGCTGGACAGCGAGACTTTTCGCCGATTACAACCACACCTCAAACCAACCAACTTGGAAAATGGCGAGCGCCTTTACGGTCCGGACGAACCCAATACTTCAGTCTACTTTCCACTACATCCAACGCTGGTGTCCCTCGTGGCCACCACTGCCCAGGGCGATTCCGTAGAAGTCGCTCTCACGGGACGCGAAGGCGTTGTCGGATTGTGGGCAATATTCGACGCTCCCGGTCCAAATCACGAAGCGATAGTGCAAAATCCGGGCGCCGCTCTTCGTGTGTCAGTGAAAGCCCTGCGAGAAGTCGCGGAAGAGGATCCCGCGCTGCGCACCTTCTCAATGCGCTTCACCCATCTTGTATTTACCCAGGTCATCCAGACGGCGCTCTGCAATCGCCTCCACTCCGCCGAACAACGAATGGCACGCTGGCTGCTCATTTCGCAGGATCGCGTAGAAGACGACGAGATCCACATGACCCACGAACTCTTGGGGAAGATGCTTGGCACGCGTCGCGCTACTGTCAGCCTTACCGCCTCCATGTTCCAGCGCGCCGGAACCATCAGCTACAAGCGTGGACGCATGAAGATTGTCGATCGCAAGGCGCTCCTCGAAGTCAGTTGCGACTGCTACCAGGTGGTCAAAAAGGCGACTGACAAACTCTTCCGATAACCTCAGAGTCACAACCGCTTGTGGGTACAGGCGATGGAACTGATGCACACTTGTGTTTGCCGGTTCCAGCTGGGAGGTTAGCCGTTCTGGAATTCTGTTGACGGTATGTGCCACGGCTCTTTACCTTGCAACGAACGCATGGATTACACCCAAGCATCAGCCTCGCAGACCCTCACTGCCGCGAACCCTGCGAGCAACAAGCCTGAAAAACCGACACTCGTGCGCGGGATGTCGTTCCTGGATGCGGTGCTTTTGCTGGTCGGCGGTATCATCGGCTCCGGTCTTTTCCTCACATCCAGTGACGTTGCCAAGACCACTTACACGCCTCTGATTTTCATGTCGGCATGGATCGTCGGTGGCATCGTTTCTCTGCTGGCGTGTCTTTCGGTTGCGGAACTCGGCAGCATGTTTCCGGAAGCCGGCGGGCAGTACGTCTATCTCCGTGAAGCGTACGGTGATTTCCCCGCATTCCTCTACGGCTGGATGATCTTCTCCGTTAACGTGACGGGCAGCAACGCCACTATCGCCGCGGGTTTTGCCGCTTACGCCGGTGCGATCATCGCTCCGTTAAACGCGACGCGTCCAATATTCTCGATCGGTGCGTGGACTTTCAACATGGGCCATGCCACCGCTATCAGCGCCATCGTCTTCCTTACGTGGATCAACGTCGTCGGTCTTCGTCCCGCGGTGATTCTGCAAAATATAGCGACTTGGGCGAAGTTCATCGCGATTGCCGGGTTTCTTGTCCTTGGCTTCCTCATCGGCCACGGCAGCTGGCACAACGCGACGCAACCGATTCCCGGCCACGTCGGCTTCCTCTCGCTAGCGAGCGGCTTTGGCGTCGCGCTAATTGCCGTGTTCTGGGTTTACGACGGATGGGTGTATGCGACCTGGGTCGCCGGCGAAATCAAAGACCCGCAGCGCAACGTACCGCGTTCGCTCATTTATGGCATAGCCATCGTCGCGGCCGTCATCCTCGCGGTGAATGTCCTCTATTTGTACGCAATGCCGATGCAGCAGATGGCCATGCAAGACACGGTTGGGCAGGCAGCTGCGCAAATTCTGTTTTTCCCCGCCATCGGTCGATGGTTCAGCGCTCTCGTCGCCATCGCCTGCTTTGGCGCGGCTGCGTGTTCCATCCTTAGCGGCGCGCGCGTGTATTACGCAATGGCCGCCGATGGACTGTTTTTCCAAAAGCTCGCGGAAGTCCACCCCCGATGGCGCACTCCTGCATTCAGCCTAATCGTGCAATGCATCTGGTCCTGTGCCCTCGTGCTCACCGGACGCTACGACCAACTCTTCACCTTCGTAATGTTCATCAGCGTAATTGCCTACGCCGCGGCGGCATCGAGCATCTTCGTATTGCGAAGGAAGCGCCCCGATATGCCACGGCCTTACAAGTGTCCCGGCTATCCCTGGGTGCCACTTGCGTATTGCGTCATCTGCGGCGCGTGGGCATTGAACGCGTTGTGGTCGAAGCCCTTCGAATCCCTCGCAGGTGTCGGCATCATGTTGATCGGCGCACCCGCGTATATTTATTGGCATCGCGCCAAGCGCAAACCGGCGGTCCTTTAGCAGCTCTGCCACCATCGTGCTGTTCACATTCTCGATGTCCCTACCCAACAATTTACGGCTTAACCCACAACTTTTCTTGGATAGTGGGTTGTAAGTTCGTGAACCGGTGTTCCTGCTCGCGTCCCCGGCTCGATGACTCAGACATTGAGCCAATGCTTGTTTTCTCCGACCCGTTGAGGAGTCTTGAAGTTATGAAGAAGTGCATCCTGTTTCTGGCAGTTCTCTCCCTCTTGTTTCTCGTTGCATGTGGTGGCAGTACCTCCTTCAATCCAGGCACCGGCTCATCCGGATTTAGCAACGCGAGTTTCAGCGGTACCTATGTCTTCACCATGAGCGGGCAGTGCTTCTCGGCTTGCTCCACCACCGGCATCGTCCAATCCGCCGGAACGCTCGTTGCCGATGGCAAGGGGAACATCAGCAGTGGGTTTTGGGACCTTAACATCGGTGGCCAATATCACGGCAGCCCTTTGTCTCTCACCGGTACCTATACTGTGAACGCGGATGGAACCGCAAGCGTCATGCTCAATAACACGCTCGCGACCAACGCCTTCGTGATCATGCTCTCAGGTCCCGAGGGTGGTTCCATCGTCAGCAACGACGGAGCGTGGGCACTGGCCGGCAAGGTGGCGATTCAGTCGTCGGCGGCGATTGCAGCGCAGCCGAACGCAGCATATGTCTATCGCGTTGGCGGGCTCGACGCCTCCTTCAGTTCCTGGGCTTTTGTTGGCGTCATGGATTTCAATAGCCGCGCCGTCACCGCTGACTCCAATCAGAATGGCTCCATCAATCTCCTGCAAACCGGCACGCTGATCCCAGTCACCTACGACGCTACTTCCGGTCGTGGAACCGTTACGCTCGCGCCCTCCGGCACCAATTCCATCCCCACCCAGAATTACGTCTACTACGTCGTGGACGCCAACACCCTTGAACTCGTCTCCACCGATGCCTCGCTCGGCTTCCAGGGCCGCGCCGAGTTGAGTAGCGGAGCCGTCGGCGCGCCACTCACAGGCTCGTTCGCGTTCCTCGCTGCTGGATTTCCGGTCACCGGGACGATTCAGGTCACGGAAGGCGGCATTTTCACCGGTGACGGCGCGGGCGGAATTACCTCCGGCGTGATCGACACAGTCTTCGACAACAGCGGCAATACCGGCGCCTCTCTTACCGCCACCGGGTCGGTGACCGCGGCACAGGGCGTCACCCGCGACGTACTGACCCTTACGCCAGGGTCTACCCTCTCGATGACCAGCGCCGTGCTCTGGATGACAAGTGCCAATCGCGGCTTCTTCCTCACGCTTAACACCGACCGCGCCGAAACCGGCACGATCAACGTGCAATCCGGAGCGCCGTTCACCGATAGCGCTACCTTCTCTTCGTACCAGTCGGGATTCGCAATCACAACCGGCGGAGCGCAAGGCTTGGCTTACGCAACGCTCTTCAAGAATTCCAGTGGCACGATTTCCGGATACACCCAGACCATCAATCTCTTCGGTACGGCTGGATCCAACACCGGCAATGGCTCTCTCTCCTTCGACAGCACCGGGACGATCGGATCATTGACGCTCAACAACACGCTGCAAAACGGAACCGAAGACATTCGCTTTTATCAGTACTCCTCGAGCGATGCCTTCATGATGCAAGCTGACCAGGGCATCATCAGCTCGGGCCAAATGCGCATCCAGACCGCCCAATAGGCGTTCTCGCAGGCAAAAAGAAAAGGCGGAGAGCAATCTCCGCCTTTTAAATTCCAGCAACTCAAAAGTTACAGGGCCGAGCCTTCGAACACATGCTTTGCTTCATCGCCCTGGAAGGTGATTTCGCTGAGCACATTCTGGTTCTTGGCGTTCTGGACGTAACGGGTCTCGGTGCGCTTCGCCTTTTCGGTCAGCGGCACGAGATTGCACTTCACCTTCACTTGGATGGCCTTGTTCTTGTTCACGTCGGCCTGATTGAAGATCATGATGTGCTCGTCGCCGTTCATTTCGTGCTTTACGGTATAAGTGCCGGCGGGCAATTCGGTCCCACCCAACAGCATCGGCTGATGGAAAGTGATCGTCTGCTTCTCGGCGATCTTGGGCATCGCACCTGCAAAGCTCATCACCGTCGCAACCAACAAAAGCGATACCAGGATCAATACTGATTTCTTCATGATAAATATCTCCGAGTTTGGGCCAATCGATTGCACTGAACGTCACTTAGCTAAGAACCCAAACAACCCAGAGTAGGGCGAGCACAAAAGTTTTACGGTGAGGTACGTCACGTAGAGGGGTGACGGGCGAACATTATCTGCCGGGAAAGCCTTGCGGGAAACGAACTTACGGGAGCAACGTCAGTAATTCGCGTCGTAGCTCAAGGGATGCCATTCACCATCCTGCAGCGTTACGGAGATCCAAACATTTCCCCATGAAGCAGAAGAAGATCCGCGCCGCAAAACCTTGTAATGCAACGACAGTGAGCCGTCGTGTTCTTCCTTTCGATCCACCAAAGTCCATCGCGTCGGCGGAAATTGCGCCTCTTTTTCGCAAAAGCGTTTCTCGATAAACGCGTCGCATTCGCCAAACTGCAATCGCTTGAAAACGCCATTTCCAATCCGCTCGGGAGCACGATCGCGCACTGGACTGAACACCACGTACAGACCGCCGACGGGATCAACTGCGCTCGGATCCGTAAATCGGAAAATGATCGGGCTGGTGAAGGCCCGGATCACGAGTGCGAGAAACAGAACCGCAATGCCCCAACCAATGACCGATTTCAATAATTTCGGCATCGCGTTAGTCCAACTGCTTCTTTAACTCATGCAGTAGGTTCAGCGCTTCGATCGGCGTCAGGCGGTTCAAGTCCGTCTCCTTCAGTTGGTCCACAATCTTTTGCGACAGAGGAGTGAAGATCGTCAATTGCATAGAGTCGGATCCACGTTCGTCTTTCGACAGATGCGAGGTCGCCTGCCGCTCGACCGATTCATGCTCCTTCAGCACCGCCCGCGCACGCTCGATGACTTCTGCAGGTAATCCCGCAAGCTTCGCGACCTCGATGCCGTAGCTCTTGTCCGCAGCGCCCGGTTCCACCCTGCGTAGGAACACGACATTCCCGCCGCTCTCTTTCACCGACACGTGATAGTTCTTCACACCGCTCAACTCATCGGCGAGCACGGTCAACTCGTGGTAATGCGTAGCAAAGAGAGCCTTCGCTCGCGTTCGTGCATGCAGGAACTCGATACACGCCCACGCAATCGCCAGCCCGTCATAGGTGGAAGTGCCCCGGCCTACTTCGTCGAGCAGAATCAGCGAACGGTCCGTCGCCGTATTCAGGATCGCGGCCGTCTCGGTCATCTCGACCATGAACGTCGATCGTCCGCGCGCGAGATTGTCGGCGGCGCCGATGCGTGTGAACACCCGGTCCACCACGCTCAGACGCGCGGAGCGGGCTGGAACGAAGCTGCCCATCTGCGCCATCACGGCAACCAACGCTGCTTGGCGAAGATAGGTAGACTTGCCACCCATGTTCGGTCCGGTAAGCACAATCACCGTATGGGTTGTCGCATTCAAATACAGATCGTTCGGCACGAAGCGGTCCGCGCTACCCGTCAATTCCGGCAACTCAATCACCGGATGCCGCGCCTCTATCAACTCAAACTCACCGCTCTGATCGAACTTCGGACGACAATAATTCCTCGTTGCAGCCAGGTGTGCGAAATTCGCCAGCACATCCACTTCGGCTAGGGCCAAGCCCGTTTGTCGCACCCGCCGCGCCTCGGCCGCAATCGCTGTGCGCAGCTCGCCGAAGATCCGCCGTTCAATCTCGACGATCTTCTCCTGCGCATCCAGCACCTTCGCCTCGTATTCCTTTAATTCTGGCGTCGTGAAGCGCTCGGCGTTTACAAGCGTCTGCTTGCGCTCGTAGTCCGCCGGCGCAAGGTGCTTATTCGCATTTGAGATTTCGAGGTAGTACCCGAAGACATTGTTGAACTTGATTTTCAGCGAGCCGATCCCGGTGCGCTTGCGTTCGCGCTCTTCGATCTGCGCGATGAATTGCTTGCTGTTGTGGCTCAGGTTGCGAAGTTCATCGAGCGCAGCATCAAGTCCCTCGCGCACCACCCCGCCATCGTTCAGTGTGATAGGCGGCTCATCTACCAGCGTGGTGAAGATGCGATCGCGAAGGTCAGCAAGGTCATCAAGTAGTCCATGGAGCACCAGGAATCGTGCCGACGTGAACCGCTGCATGGCCGCCCGCACCTTTGGCAGTCGTCCAAAACATTGGGCCAGCGCCAGCAGATCACGTGGATTTGCGGTCTCCAGCGTCACCCGGCTGAGCAAGCGTTCGATGTCGAGAATTCCGTCCATCGCCCGGCGCAGTTCTTCGCGGCCGAGTGTATCCACTACCTGCATCTCGATCGCATCCAGCCGCGCATTGATCTCCGACGTATCAATCGAAGGCCGCAGCATCCACGCCCGCAGCAGGCGCTTGCCCATCGGCGTCATCGTCGCGTCCAGTGCGCGAAAGAGAGTTACACCCTCGCCAGTATTTGTGAACAGCGGCTCAATCAACTCCAGGTTGCGCACCGTCACCGCATCGAGCACCAGGCAGTTCTGCCGTTCGTAGAAGCCGATACGGTCCACGTGATGCAGCGAGCCGCGCTGCGTCTGGCGAACGTAGTGCAGGATCGCTCCCGCTGCGCTCGCGGCCGACGCCTTGTTCGCCAGCCCGAATCCCTCTAGCGACAACACGCCGAAATGATTCTCAACAAGCGGGATCGCGTAGTCCGGAGCAAACACCCAGTCTTCCAGCGGCGTCTCCGCCCAACTCGCACCCTCAACCGTTGCCAATTTCGGCATCGCGCCACTCACAGCGTTGGCCGGTCGTGCGGCGTCGAACAACGGCAGGGAAGAGCCGTAGAGTATTTCTCGCGGACGCAGCGTCAGTAACTCTTCCTGGATCCGCCGCCGGGCATCGCTACCCTTGAACTCGGTCGCGCGAAATTCGCCGGTTGACAAATCAAGTGCTGCAAAACCGACGAAATCTCCGTGGCTCGCGACCGCCGCAAGGAAGTTGTTTTCTTCCGAACCAAGCTGCGAATCGGCCGTTGTGCCGGGTGTCATCACCCGCGTCACTTCGCGTTTCACCAACTTCTTCGCGAGTTTCGGGTCTTCCACCTGGTCGCAGACCGCAACCTTGAAGCCGCGACGAATCAGTTTGGAAATGTAGTTCTCGGCGGCGTGATAGGGCACGCCGCACATCGGAACGCTGTTGCCCTTTTCCTTGTTGCGCGCCGTCAGCGTGATCTGCAATTCGCGCGCGGCGATCACGGCGTCGTCAAAGAACAGCTCGTAGAAATCCCCGAGTCGGAAGAAGAGCAGGGCATTGGGATGGTCGCGTTTGACCTGGGCCCACTGCTTCATCAACGGCGTTGTCGGGTCATTCATTCCGGGGTCTGGTCGCGAAAGAGAATGGTTGATTTTACGGTATGAAGCCGGTGATTGCGAAGCATCGATACAAGATGGCACGCGTCCCGTAGCGATTGACGAGCAGATCGTCGCTCGCTGCATGAATATCGTATGGTGCCGCTCCGGCTTCGGGAATCGGATTCGCGCTCCGCTCCTCGTTGGGCTCTACGTTTCTCCGACCGTGATCCCCGCTTTTCCCATCCCACCCGCGTGTTCTAGTATTGCGTATGGAACTCCGCAAGGACCCCATCACCCGCTCGTGGGTCATCACCGGCGATGAGCCTGAGCCCCTGTTCGATCACGACGCCTTCTGTCCGTTCTGCCCCGAGTCGCCCAAGCAAGCACAGCTCATTACCATGTTGTCTTCGGTGAACGCAGGCCCGTGGTCCGCGCGCGCGGTGGTCCATCCTACGCCGCTGTATCGTGTCGAAGGCGATCCCGGCCGCCGCGGCGATGGTCTCTACGACAACATGCGCACCATCGGGGCTCACGAGGTTCTTGTTGAAAATCCGCGCCACGACCGCCATCTCTGGAACGCTGACGACAGCGAAATCGAACAATTCCTTCTGCTCTGCGCCCAGCGCATGCACGATCTCAAGGGCGACCGCCGCTTCAAATATGTGAGCTTATTTAAGAACCACGGATCGAATGCCGGACAGGAATTCGATCACCCGACCTCGCAGATTGTCGCCACCACGTTCGTTCCACGCCGCGTGCTCTACGAACTTCGCGCTGGACGCGACTACTTCGCGCAGAAAGAACGCTGTGTCTTCTGTGACATCCTCCACCAGGAACTACAGACTGCAAAGCGCATCGTCGAAGTCCGTGGCGACTTCGTAGCCGGCTGCCCGTACGCGCCTCGTGCACCGTACGAAACCTGGATCACGCCGAAGACCCACGAAGCTTTCTTCGAACGCTTCGCTCTCGGTCGCAACGCCAACCTGCGCGAGCTCGCAGCCCTCATCCGCCGCACTCTCACCCGTATCCGCAACGTAGCTGATGGCTTCCACCTCATCCTGCATAGCGCACCGAATACCACGCATCGCTCGGAGGTGTTGGGCTATTGGAAAACCATCGACGACGATTACCACTGGCACATCGAGATCCTGCCGATCCTGCCCAACAAGCCGCAGTCGTATACCTTCAAAGAGGTGTACTTCTCACCGGTGAGTTCGGAATCAGCGGCAGCGCGCCTGCGCGAGATGCAGGTGTATCCGTGAGTGGAGCAGGGAAGTTGAGTTGTTTGTAACTGCTCGCGCAGGAACTCGCTCCGCGGTAATTACGCCGCCTTCGCCGCCGCCACCTTCGGCATCACCACTGCGCGCTCCCGGCGGCCGAGAATCTTCATTTCTTTCCAGTCGTACGCGAACTCACCGCCGCAATCAAGACACACAACATACGTGCCGATTGGTGCGGCGTCATTGGCCCGCTGGTTCGCTTTGATGGTGATAGGGAATGTGATTCGCTTATGCGAGCATCCGAATAGGCTATCAATCAGATTGGATATCATCCGCTTCTCCTTTAGGCAGGAACGAGGGTCCCGTGCTGCCTTCCAGCCTGCGATTGCTCAGCTACTTTGGATGCTTAAGAATCAAAAAAGTTCGACCCGTAGAGGCCTTCTACGGGTCGAAACGAAACCTATTTATGTAATTTTGAACTAGCGTTTGTCGGTGGCGGAATCCGGCGGCTGTTCGCTACTCGCGCTGTCCTTCGGGCCTTTGCACTTGGAAACAATGGCGCTTCGCAGTCGCGTTCGCAGATCGTCTGGCAATTCGTACAGATGCGAGTCGCGATAGATCTCGATGGTCATCTTCGTGGTGTTACAGACGACGTAGCAGTTGTGGCACCACTGCAGGTGCTCTTCGAGCTCCGCTTTTGTCGGAGCGTCAATGCGGTCGTCCAGGTAATCGGTAAGCTCTTTCAAGAACTCAGAGCACTTCACTGTTTTCCATCTCCACCACGCTGCTTTTTAAAGTACTTCGTCAATCTCTCGCGCAACTGCAAGCGTGCACGTAGCAGCCTCGACTTTACCGCCGGAATGCTTAAATTCAAAGCGTCCGCGGTCTCTTCCGTCGAAAGCCCTTCAACGTCACGCAGCACGAACACCGTCCGGAAGCTCGGCGGAAGTCCTTGAATCGTCTTCTGCAGAATTTCCTTCAGTTCGGCTTGGTTATACAACTGCTCCGGGTTCGGTGCCCAGTCCGCAACTTCTCGCGGAATGGTGTCCTCTCCCGTGTTGATATCTTCATCCAGCGACACCATCCGTTCCGGACGGCGACGCCTTAACCGCATCAAGGCCTCATTGACCGCGATGCGTACTAGCCACGTATAAAATTTCGACTGCCCCTGGAACTGTCCCAGGTTCTGGAACGCCTTCAGGAACGCATCCTGCACCACGTCTTCCGCGTCTTCGCGGTTTTGCGTGATGTGGTTGGCAATTCGAAAAACGTTCCGATCGTACTTCCGGACCAGTTCCTCGAATGCGCCAACGTCGCCTTCCCGGGCGGCGTTCACGAGCCTCATCTCTTCGCTGATGGGCTCATCTACTTTGGGTTGGATGGTCTCCATTCCCTCACCGATTCAATCTTTTAGGCCACAAAGTTAAATTCTTTTTTCGTTTTAAGAGCGAGCGATGTTCGTCCGTTCGGGGCGAAATTGATCTCCGAGTATGACGGTTTATGCCTCGCTTTGGCAAATGCCAGACTCGACCACTTGTTGTCCTTTGCATCAGCCTCGACTGCTGACCGATTCGCATCGTCCTCTACCACCTGCAGCTCTCCTCGGTCCTCACTCCCGGTTACTCAAGTGTTATCAACCACCCTCGCCAGAGGGGTTTCCCCTAGAAAAATCAGGGATTTCCCCTCAAAGGGGGGTGTCCGGATGGTCAATACCCTATCTTGCCCCCAAAGTTACCTCAGATAGTTTGACATGGGAGCAACTCCCCATATAATCGCGCAAAGCAGAAACCCTGCTCGTACATCTATTTGCGCCAATTTCGCCCCCGGGAAACGGATTTTTCCAGTGACTAGTCTCGACAAAATTCGCGAATCCATTGATGAAGTAGTCGCGCAGGTCATGCTCAGCCACGCTGACCAGTTGCGCAACGACGTCACCCAGCGGTTGCAGGTTTTCCTCGATGAAGACGCCAAGCATCTGGCCGGCGTTGAGAAGAAGCTCCGTGATCGTTCGGAACAGGCGAAATCTCTCGAAGAAAAGCTCGCCCAAACCCGGGGCGAAATCGCCGACAAGCAGAAACACATCGACTCTGTCGAAGGACAACTGCGCAATCTCGAGAACGAGACCGCGAAGTCCCGCGAGAATTCCCAGCGTACCGAAAACGAATTACGGGCCCGTGTCGGCGAACTGGAAAAGACCCTTCACGAGGAAACTGAACGTCTCAAGAAAGAAAGCCAGGAACTCGCCCAGCTTCTTGAACTCAGCCAGGAAGAAGTAAAGCAGCTTCAGAAGCGCGAAGAAGAGCAGAAAAACCGTCTCGTTGATCTCGACAAGCAAATTGACGATCTTCGCGGCGAGATGAAGGAAGCCCTCGAGAAGAAGGACGACGACTACAAAAAGAAGCTCAAGGCGAAGGACCGCGACCTCCAGGAAAAAGTCTCGGAATACGAGCAGCGTCTTGAGAACAGCAGCAAGACCAAGGCCGAAGCTCTCGATGCTAAGGAACGCGAGAAGAACGACGCGATCGGGCAGAAGGAGCAGGAGTTCAACTCCAAGATTCGCGATTTCGAGCAATTGCTCGAAATGAGCCAGCAGGACAAGACTTCTGCGCTCCAGGCCAAGGACGAAGAGATCGCCGCTAAGATCCGCGACTTCCAGGGCCAGATCGCCTCACTGCACAACGAGCACTCCGAGACGGTTCGCCAGAAAGAAGAGCACCTCTCGCAGAAGCTCAGTGAATTTGAGAGCCATGTTCAGTCGCTCCACAGCACCCATAGCGAAGCCCTCCAGGGCAAAGAACAGGAACTGAAGGCCCGCGTCGCTGAAGTCGAGCAACTGCTCGAGCAGGCGCAGAAGGAAGCCCACGAGAAGTTACAGGGCAAGGAACGCGAACTTCTTGATCAGGTTCAGCTGTTGGAAGAACTCCTCGTCCAGGGCCAGCACGCCCGCGAGCAGCAGCTCGAAGCCAAGGACCACGAACTTCAGGAAGCGCTCGAGGAACAAAAGAACAAGTTCGACGCCAAGCTGAAAGAACTGAAGTCCCAGCTCTCTGATCGCGATAAGACTTTCGCCGCGCAGGGCGGGGAACTTCAGGAACGCATCCAGCAATTGGAAAAGGAACTCGCGGACGGCCACAAGCAGCTTACCGACCTTCGCAACGAGCTCCAGGAATCGCAGTCCGTCTTTGAGCAGACCCAGCGCCAGCTCGACGAACTTAATGCCAAGTTCCAGCAGCGCGAAGAGGAATTCGCCGGTCAGCTCAAGAACGCGCAGCAAACCGCAGGCAGCGTTGAAAACTCTCTCCGCACTGAGCTTGACCAGGTCAAAGCGCAAGTAGAAGACGGACGCACCCGCGAGGAATCTCTCCGCCACGAGCTCGAGGAACAGCAGAAGCAGTCGAAGCTGCGTGAAGATGACCTGCTCGGCACTCACTCCGATCTGCAGAACAAGCACGGCGAGATCCTTGCCCAGAAGGCCGATCTGGAAGGCATGCAGAGCCTGTGGGAACAGCGCGAAAAAGAGCTCTCCCTCCAGCTTAACGATTTCGAAAAACGTCTCTCCGAATTTTCCTCAGCCGAACAGGCGTGGCAGAAACGCGAACAAGAGCTTCTCGGTCATCGCGAGCAAGTTCTGAGCAGTTCCGCCGAGGCCGCACAAGCCAACGATAAGGCATTGCAGAGCTCGATGGAAGACCAGGGTCGCCTCCAGACCCAGCTCGACGGGCTACTCGACGAACTGGGCCACGTTCGCGAAGAGCTCCAGCGCACGCAGGAAGCCCATTACACCCGCGAGCACCAGCTCTCCGAAGAGATTGCCAGTCTTCGCACCGAACTTGCGCAACGCGACAGCGCGGTTGCTGCCAAGGTCGTTGTTTCAGCGCCGCAAGCCGCACGGGCGGCGTCTTCGGCGCCGGTCGAAGACACGGCTGCGGTCGCCAGTTCCATCGAGCAGATCCATGCCGCTCGTACTCAGACCGACATTCTCAAAGCTCTTCTTGAAGGTGCGTCGCAGTTCTCTGGACGCTCGGGCATCTTGGTTGTCCACGGCCGCACCGCAACCGGTTGGGCCGGACGCGGTTTCGGCGCCGATGCCGACTTCCGCCGCCTCAGCGTAGATTGTGCCGGCGGCATCGCCTCCAAGGTCGTCCAGGGACGCAAGTACGTCCGTGGTCCGGCGCAGGAATTCGATGCCAAGCTGGTTGAGGCCTTTGGTGGTCCTGAGAACGGCCAAGCCTATGTGTTCCCGCTGGTGATTCGTGAGCGCGTGGCAGCTTTCTTCTACGCCGACTGCGGCAGCCACGTCACCCGCGACGTCGCCTATACCTCGATTGACCAGGTTGTGCGCTCCGCCGGTGAGTGGCTCGACGAACTTGCCAAGAACAAGAACGCCCAGCCTCAGGCTACGGCGAGCGCCGCTGCCGCTCCGGCGTCAGCTCCGCCACGCCCGGCACCGACTCCGGCCCCTGCGCCCAAAGCTGCGGCTGCAGCCGTGCAAACGCCGGTCGCCGTTGCCGCTACAGCAGTCGCACCGGAAGCTCCTGCCGACAGCGCCGATGCCACCCGCCAGCGCGCCCGCCGCTTCGCCAAGCTCCTGGTGGACGAAATCAAGCTCTACAACAAGGAGGCCGTGGACGCCGGCCGTCAGAACCACGACCTCTACGACCGCCTCCGCGAGTCCATCGATAAGTCCCGCGCCAGCTACGAAAAGCGCTGGGGCAATCAGATCACCGACGTCGATTATTTCCGGGAGGAACTAGTTCGTAACCTTGCCGAAAACAATGTCGCCGTCCTCGGCAACAACTTCCGCTAAACTTATCTTCAGGGCCTGATAACACCGCGTTTTCAGGCCCGTCCATCCCCTCAACAAGTTTCGCCGTCTGTTTAACAGCACGTTGCTAAGGATGCACTTGCGGTTCTTCGTTCTCGCTGTTCTCGCACTCGCGCTCCTTCCGGGCGCTGTCCACGCCCAGGACACCACATCGTCAAGCGATAAATCCACCACTCCCACAAAGAAGAAGACCGCCGCGAAGAAGAGCACCACAGCGAAGTCCTCTTCCAAGAGTTCCACCGCGAAGAAGAAGACCACCGCGTCCACCGCGCACAAGAAGGCGACCTCGCGGAAGCTCAGCCACACCGCTGCTCTGCGGATGAACAAAACCTTCGTCGCCTCCGCCGATCTAAAGCCCATGGCGACGCAGTTGATTTCCATGCGCACGCCCGCCGCCTACGACGGAGTGGAGAAGTGGACTGCACTGCACTCCGGCACCGATGCCGGTGCACTCGGCTATCTCGTGCTTGGCTACTCGCACCTGCAGGACCGCAAGTATCCGCAGGCGATCGCCGAGTTGAAGAAAGCTCAGCCGCGGGCTGGTGAACTCTCTGACTACGTGGACTTCTTCCTCGGCCAGGCTTATGCAGGCAACGCCGACTACGAATCCGCGCTCGTGCACCTTCGCGATTTCAACGTGAAGTACGCCGAGTCGCTCTATGCGCACGACGCTCTCATTGCCTTCGCCAACGCGTGTTTAAATGCGAGCCATCCGAGCGAAGCGATCAAGGCGCTCGAAGCGAATCGCGCGCCAACTAAGGCCGACACCGAACTCGCGCTCGGGCGTGCCTATATCAAGAATGGCCAGGAAGTGAAGGGCGGCCTCATCCTTCAGCACATCTATTACACGATGCCGACGTCGGTCGAAGCCGATGCTGCCGAAGCCGATATGCGCAAGGTGCCGGGCCTTCCCGCTGCGTCTCTCGACGACCGCCTCACCCGTGCCGATCTTTTACTGAAAGGCAAGCAGTACACCCAAGCCGCCGCTGACTATCGCGGCCTGATGGATGTCGTCTCCGGCGATCGTCGTTCCGAAGTGCTCGCTAACCTTGCTGTCTCGCTGATGAAGTCCGGCGCCACTCGCGACGCGCAAAAATATCTCGACCAGATCCCCGCGACTGCCGCTGCTGAAATCAACGGCCAAAAACTCTACAACGAAATGATGATCGCGCGTCACAACAACGATAGCGATCGTGTCGCCTCTTACCTCTCGCAGTTGCGCCAACAGGCATCGACCTCCAGCTTCTTCCAGGAAGCCCTCTTCGAAGCCGGCAACATGTACATGTTGCAGCACGACTACGACCACTCCATCGATTGTTATCGCGAGATTCACGAGCGCTTTCCGGAAGGTCCTCGCGCTGCCTACGCCCACTGGCGCGCTTCGTGGTTCGATCTCCGACAGGGCCGTACTGACGCTGCTCTCCGCGAGTTTCGCGAGCAGCTCGAGAAATATCCCAGCACGACCGAAGTGACCGCCGCAATGTACTGGGAAGCCCGCTTGCTGGAAGAGAAGGGCAATCTCCCCGCCGCGCGTGCCTGGTACGCCAAGCTCTCTGATCGTTACCGCAACTACTATTACGCGATCCTCGCGCGCGAGCGTCTTCGTGCTATCGGCGTGCAGAACATCGCCGACGAGCCGCTTCTTGCCAAGGTCAAGGCTCTACCACCGCTAGATCCTTCGCAAATTGACACCACGCCCCCGCCCGACGATCTCCGTATGGAAAAGGCCCGCCTGCTCGAAAACGGCGGCATGATCGACTTTGCTGTGAAGGAACTGCAAGCCGTCCCCGGCGCGGGCAGCGGCAACTGGGCCAGCTTGCAAGTCGCACGCATTTACACCGACGCCGGCCAGCCCCATCGCGCTTTGCAGTATCTGAAGAAGACCGTTCCGTCCTACACCGCACAGGAGATCGGCACCCTTCCTGTCGCCTATTGGAAGGCGCTCTTCCCGCGTCCCTATTGGGCTGACGTGCAACGCTTCGCGGAAGAGAACAACCTCGATCCATTCCTCGTTGCGGCTCTCATCCGCCAGGAATCAGAGTTCAATCCAGGCGCAGTCTCCTACGCCAATGCGTATGGCCTGATGCAACTCCTGCCCGGTACCGGCAAGAGCATGGCTAAGACGGTCGGTATGAAGAAATACAACACGGCCGCGCTGCTCCAGCCGAGCACCAACATCGAACTCGGGACGCGCTATTTCCGCGACATGAGCAACAAGCTCGGCAACGTGGAGTACGCCCTGGCAGCCTACAACGCAGGCTCGGATCGCGTTGCCGACTGGCGCGACAGTGCGCACTACCGCGACATCGCTGAATTCGTCGAGACCATCCCCTTCGTGCAGACGCGCGATTACGTGCAGTCCATTGTTCGGAATGCTGCGATCTACCGCCGTTTGTACAGTACCAATACAGCGCCGACAAAATCGGCTTCGACCGTCGCCGAAAAAGCTGCGAAGACTTCAGAACAGTAGGGAATCAGCTCGCGGTTGCAGTGCGGTGTTTCACGTCGGGCTGGCCTTCCGACATGTCTTTTGCGCGCTCGTAGTTCATCCACACGCTTTCTTCTTCGCCATTGCGAATGCAGCGGATGCACCAGCCGATCGGAAACGATGTCCCCTGGCCCCAGTGCAGCGGATAAGAGTTTTCTCCGCCTTCCACGTGGTTGCGCTCCCACGCACAGTCCGTGTGATTGCGGCGGATGGTTTCGCCAACATAAGACCCGAATACAAACGCCAGGGAATTCACATCTACAAGTCGCGGGGCGACCGTAAACTCCCGATGAATGCGCAACAGTACAGCATCCACGCCGAGCAGCGATGCCGGAGTGAAATCCAGCGTGACCTCGTAGCGGCTGTGTGCCCGTCCCACTGCCTTTTCGGCCCCGATCTCCATCATCTCTTCCAGAGATTTCGGGCGAATCACGTGCGATTTGCGGGCGCGCAGAAACGCCGCGTACAAACCGGTAATCGCCACGATTCCGGCGAGGGCCGATGCAAAACTGGAGAGGTTCGAAATCATCAGGACTAAGCCAAACTCTCAGACATGCTAGCCCATTTTTGCTATATCTCTCTGTTACGAAAGTGCGTCAGCGTAACTTGATCTTGTCGCGATCCTTCGCTGCCTCCGATGGCAGACGGGGCTCCGTCATTTGCGCTGGATCAAGGATCTCTTTGATCTGCTCTTCGCTCAGGTACTTCTTCTCTCGTGCAATCTCGATGATCGTCCTGCCGGTCGCAACCGATTCTTTCGCGATCTCCGCCGCCTTCGCATAGCCGATATACGGATTCAACGCCGTCGCCAGCGACACCGTGCTCTGTGCGTACATCTCATTGCGCTTAGCGTTTGCAGTGATTCCGATAACGCACTTCTCCGTGAACACCCGCACCATGTTCGTCAGGATCGTGACCGATTGCAGCACGCTGTACGCCATGGTCGGCATCATCACGTTCAATTCAAGTTGACCAGCCTGCACCGCGAACGCCACTGCCGTGTCGTTGCCAATCACCTGGAAGCACACCATCGCCGCCAATTCCGGCATCACCGGATTGATCTTGCCCGGCATAATTGACGAGCCCGGCTGCAGCGCCGGCAAATTGATCTCGGCCAGTCCAGTGTTAGGTCCCGACGCAATCAATCGCAGGTCGTTACTGATGCGAATGATCTCCAGCGACAGATTTCGCAGGGCCGAACTCACACTCGCCATCGCCAGGTTCGACTGCATCGCGTAGCGCATATCATCCGCCACCACCAGTTTCTGTCCCGAAATCCGCGCCAGATTGCGAATCGCCTTCTCGCGATACTCGGGATGGGTATTGATCCCCGTTCCCACTGCCGATCCACCGAGTCCCAATTCACGCAAAAGTTCCGATTGCTCACGCACCGACTTCTCGGCGCGTCTCACTGCACCTGCGTACGCCGCAAACTCTTGCCCCAGTCGCATCGGCACCGCATCCTGCATATGCGTGCGTCCCGACTTCAGGATGTCGTGAAACTCTTTGCCCTTCGCCCCGAACGCCGACGCCAGTCCATCGAGCACCGGATACAGTTTCTCCAACTCCAGCAGCGTCGCGAGGCGCATCGCGGTAGGGAAGACGTCATTGGTTGACTGCCCGTAATTCACGTGATCATTCGGATGCACAATCTTGTACTCGCCCAGCTTTCCGCCCGTGAGTTCCTCAGCGCGGTTCGCAATCACCTCGTTCGCATTTATGTGGAAGCTCACGCCCGCGCCCGCCTGGAATACGTCCACGACAAACTGATCGTCCCAGCGGCCCTCCTGCATTTCCTTCGCCGCGAGAATGAGCGCCTCGGCGACCCGCGCATCAATCAGATCCAGTTCCAGGTTCGCCTCAGCCGCCGCCTGCTTCACCATGGCAATCGCGCGGATCAACGTCGCATGCGCCCGCATCCCGCTGATGGGATAGTTCTCCACCGCCCGCGCCGTCTGGATCCCGTAGTACGCGTCCGCCGGAACGTCCTTATATCCCAGCGAATCCTTCTCCTGCCGAGTCGCCATCTGGTCCTCTTTAACTTCTGTCATCCTGAGTGGAGTTTCGTAAATCGAAGCGAGTCGAAGGATCCCTCTGCTCGCAATACCGTGGACTCCCCTAGGCGCACAAATTGTACCCTCTCATTCGATGACGGGGTCCGCTTGTTACACTACCGCCACCCATGAAAGAACCGTCCGCACCGGCGCCCGCCGATCTTCGCAACAATCCCGATTACGTCCGCGTTTACGACCAGCTCGGCCGCGAGGTATACGTCGAAAAAGCGAAATGGCGGACCGAAATCCTTCCCGGCAACCTTAAGGCGAACTGGGACGCGCCGGATGCACTGTATTCGATGATTGTTGGCGCTTTGCAGGATGGGTTCTTCGAGGATGTGCAGCAGGCCGCCGAGCATCTTTGTCAGATCGACTCCAGTCCGGACCGCGCAACCACTGTGTATGCCATCGTCTTGATGAAGACGGATCACCTCGACGAAGCCGAACGCGTGCTCACCTCCTACTTGCAACAACACGGCGAGGACGCCACCATCCTCACCAATCTTGCGAAAGTTTATTCAGCGCGCTCCCAATTGGACAAAGCGGAAGCGACCCTCTGGCACGCCCTCGAACTCGATCCCAATCTCGACAACGGTTTTGCCTGGTACACGGCCATATATCGCGATCGGGGAGGGGAAGCCGCTGGCCTCGATGCCATGCGTCGCATCGCCGCGTTGCCGGGAAGTTGGCGCGCCCAGCTCAGCCTCGCGCGCGCTGCTCTCGACGCCAACGACTTTAACGCGGCAATGGCGCAGTATGGAGACGCTTTTTCCCGCCTCTCTGCGTCCCCTACCACGCAAATGCTTATGCTGGTGAGTGGCGATCTCGGCCAGCATGGTCACCCCGAGATCGCGCTCGCGCTTACTGCACCTCACTTCCACCCCGAGGAGCATGGACTCGCCGTCGGCAACAATCTCATCAAAGCAAATCTTGACCTCGGGAACAGCGCCGAAGCTCGCCGCATCCTCGACGCGCTCTACGCGCTGCAGCGTCCCGATTGGAAGGACACTCTCGATTTCTGGGACACTGCCATTACCAAGGCCGGGTTGGAAAAGCGAGCGGTTGCGGAAGGCGAGCCGCTGGAATCCATTGCACTCGTCACCCAGGGCCCGGTGTGGCTGAAGCCCGACTCGCTCGCGGTGCCACTCTTTGCGTTGCCACCTGGCCTTCTGAAAGTTGCGATCATTGGAAGCACTGCGGAATTCTCCGATGCTCCTTCGCAAGTCGAACTCCAGATTACTGACGCCCCAGGGCGCCTCAGCCGCGCGCTTCCGCTCTTTCTCGCCGAACAGCTCGCCTTTCACAGCGGCGTCTCGGTTGAAACGCTTACGCCCTGGGTAAACCGCAATCCCGGCGGCTTCATGCTGAGTGGTCAACCGTGGGACGTCGAAGACGCCATCGGCTACGCAGAGATGTCATCGAAGCCCGACTACATCATCATCTGTCATCTCAAACTGCAGGAGAGTCCAGAGCTAGCCGAGCTTCGCATCGTCCGCACTGCAGATCAGCAAGTCATCGGGACGCTCGATCAGCGTTTTGCTATGCAGGCTTTGCAGGACGGTCTCCCTCAACTCGCGTCCAAGCTCATCGACAAGTTGAGCGAGCTTACAAAAGTTTCTCCTCGTTCGTCGCCGCTTTATCGGCTGGTCTCAGGCTCCAATTTCCCCGACTACCTGCTTCGCCTCGAGCAGTTGCTGGCGGTGCGCACTGCCTCTGAGCAGAATGCTGGGCCCGAGTTTCTATATGGCCCGCGCGAGATCCTCCAGGGCAACATCGAACTCTGTGCCGCTAACCCACAAAATGTCGCGACCCGATTGCTCCTCGCTCAAACCTCTATCTCGATGAAGAGCGTCCACCCCGATGTCGTCCGTGAGTTCAAAGACAAGCTTCTGCTCCTTCAGCAACAGCACCCTCTTCCCACGAAAGCTCAGGCTGTCATCCAAGGCCTTTTCTCCGAAGCGTTCTCGTGAAGTCGCTATCCGCGGCTGTTCTTTCTGTCAGCGCGCCTTGCTCGGAATGTCGTAAAATCTGACGTTCCCTGTGGGAGGAAACGATGGCAACCAAGCCGGCACTCGCGACCGTCTCGATCGAAAAATACGTGGAGCTTCTGCGGCAGTTGCCCGCTGAAGCCTTCGATGACGTGCCTCGCATTGAAGAATTCGCGCTCCAGAATCCGGTTGATCCCGCCACCCTCGAACGTTTTCTTTGTTGGGACGCACAGCACTACACCCGCAACCTGATTGACCACACCGATCTCTACGACCTCATGGCAATCTGCTGGGACATCGGCCAGATCAGCTCCATCCACAACCATCGTGGTCAGAACTGTTGGATGAGTGTTCCCATCGGTACGCTGCGCGTACAAAACTACCGTGTCATCTCCGAGAACGTGGCGGAGCACCGCTGCGAGATTGTGCCGACGGACGTCATTGATATGACCGCCGAGCGTCCCGTCGGCGTGAATCCCGACCATCCGGTCCACTCCGTCGAGAACCGCCGCGAGTTCAATGAGCGCGCCGTCAGCCTGCACATCTATTCCAAGCCTTTCGACAGTTGTGTTGTCTACTCTGATGAGCAGGGCACCTGCGGCGAAATCAATCTGCACTTCACCACCAAGTATGGCGAACGCTCACCGCGGCCCGCGCGTCACTAACCGAACACACCACTGCGCTGACATCGCTGCCACGGCTCGCGCGTCATTTCAAATCTTGTAAGGGGCCTGGAGCTCGACCGCGGAACGGGAGCTCCGTTTCTAGCGCACTAGCACTCGACTAATTCGAATCGCAGGTCGCGATCGATTTCCTGATCCGCTTGCTGATCCTGGGAGGGCTCGTGCTCGGTGGATGGCTTCGAAGAATCCGCTTCCGACTTCTGCGTGTTGCGTAATCTCGATTCAGTGTTCAGGACAATTTCTTCAATTCGCTTCAAAATGCTCAACTTCAGTTTTCCCTTTTTCTCGACATGAAGATTTTTGGGGGCCGGGACACAGCGCCTCTCTACCTTCTACCGACTGGGTGTTGAGTGCGAGGTTTTGCTTGGAGGGAAACTCACTCGGAATTCTGCGCTTCCTGAGTATTAAAATTCTATGAAACTATTTGCTCGCGGTCAACGAACTTGTTGCTCTCGCTCAAATGACTTGGTATCGCCAATTCGTGTCGTTAACTCCATCATCAACGACGTTTCGGCTCCCTCCTGTAATCTTGTGACTGACTGAACATGACTGAACGCAACTACAGTTTCGACGTTCTCATCATTGGTGCCGGCCCCACCGGCTTGGCATGCGGCATCGAAGCGCAGCGCGCCGGCTTCCGTGTCGCCATGATTGACAAGGGATGCCTCGTCAACTCGCTCTTTCATTACCCGGCCAACATGACGTTCTTCACTACGCCTGAACTCCTCGAGATCGGCGATATCCCGTTTCCCAGCGCCAACCAGAAGCCCACGCGCCACGAAGCGCTGGAGTATTACCGCAAGGTCGCGGAGCACTATAAACTCGACATCCGCCAGTACGAACGTGTGGAGCAAATCACCGGCGGAGACGGAGACTTCCGACTTCGCACTCAAAACTTGCACGGCAAGCAGTTCGACTACACCGCGAAGAAACTGATCCTCGCCACCGGCTACTACGATCTACCAAACTTGCTCAACATCCCTGGCGAGAACCTGAACAAAGTCTTGCACTATTACCGCGAGCCCCACCCGTTCTTCGATCTCGATGTCATTGTCGTAGGCGGCAAGAACTCCGCCGCCATCGCAGCCCTCGAACTTTGGCGCCATGGCGCACGCGTGACGATGGTTCATCGAGGTCCTGGCATCCATAGCCATGTGAAGTATTGGATCAAGCCCGACATTGAGAACCGCATCAAGGCCGGGGAAGTGAAGGCCTACTTCAACACTGAGATTAAAGACATCGGTCCTGAGTGCGTCACCCTCGTTACGCCTGATGGTGAACTCCGTGTGCACAACGATTACGTCTTCGCTCTCACCGGATATCATCCCGACTTCTCATTCCTCGAGGCCATTGGCATCGAGTTCGCGGGCAAAGACCATCGCCCCATCACCGACGCTCAATCGCTTGAGAGCAATGTCAAAGGCGTGTATCTTGCCGGCGTGATCGTCGCCGGCATGCGCACCAACGAAATTTTCATCGAAAACGGCCGCTTCCACGGTCGCCAGATTGCCGAGCACCTCAAGCAGGTGCTTCACTAGAGCTATGACTGACCAGGAATTCCAAAACCACATTGAAGCGTCGACCGGTTCCCTCAAGCGCTCCCTCTACGACGCCGAGGCCGACGCCGGCTTCGAAGTCGAAGAAGCTAACGGCGCCCTGCAGATCAATTTCGAGGATCCGCCCGCCCGTTTCGTCGTCTCGCCCAACAGCCCGGTGCGGCAGATCTGGATCTCCGCCCTCTCCACCAGTTTCAAGCTCGATTGGTCCGACGCCGCCAATGACTTCGTTCTCACCAAAACCGGTGAGGCCTTGAAGCCGCTCATCGCTCGTCTCATTAATCAGCAACTCGGTACCGACGATATCCAACTCGCCTGATGTTCACCGACGCTTTTTATGTGCCGGAAGACCGGCGCCGCATTGGCGCCCAATATGCTCTGCGTATTTTCCTCGGATCGGTGACCGCCTGGTTCGCGCTGCACTCCTTCGGACACCAGGATCCACTCTGGGCCGTGATTTCTGTCGTCATGGTCAGCGAGCCGCAATTGCAGTCCTCGCTCCTCGCCTTTCGCTGGCGTATGACGAACACCATCATCGGCTGCGGTGTAGGCATCGCGTTTCTCTGGGGAGCAGGACCATCCATCTGGTCACTGCTTTTCGCCCTCGTCGCCTGCGTTTTAATTTCGGTTTGGATCTTCGACGCCCCCACTGGCTGGCGCATCGGGCCAATCAGCAGCCTGATCGTCATGACGCCCGGCGTCCTTCAGCATAGCCGCGAACTCGGCCTTCACCAGGCGCTCATGCGCACCGTTGCTGTGCTCGCCGGCAGCGTAATCGCGGTCACCATCGCATGGGTGCTCGACGTTGCCATCCCCAGGCTCAAACTTCGTCGCGGAACGACTTAGTTCGTAGCGCCCGCCATTTGCGGACTCTCCCCGCGACAATTCGCCAGCCCGGGCTCGATCGCGGTTCCTTCCTCGTAATCATTCCACGTATCAATCATGAGGTAGGGAAGCGGGCGCTCCGGCGGGTAGTAGCGCCGGAATAACCGTAGCGATTCCTCAAAGGTCTTGCCGCAGCGCGCGTCCATCTTTCGATTGCGTGACCACGACGCCTTCGTATCGTTGAAGCCCGGCCACGCTGCGCCGATGGCGATTTTGTTGGGGAATTCGTTGTTCATGCGCAGGTAGAACTCTTTGAGATACTCCTCGCCCCAATTCGAGCCATCGTGCTGCCACCCATGCGGCCCCGGATTCACCCACGCATAAAAGCCGTCGAAATCTCCGGCATATTTTTTGGGAATGTCTTTGTAGATCAACAGAGGCTGGCCGTCCCACTGCTGAACGGTCTGCTTCACCTTGTTCCAGTCGGTGAACGTGCCCTTTGGGAAGATGAAAATCAGCGGGTGCCCATTGAACCGCAGATAAGCCCGCTGTGTTGGCGCATTGGCCGCGATGTAGTGATCGTAGGCGTACTTCAAATCGTCAATCACGTACGAAGTCGAATTCTGCGGATCGTCCGATGCCTCGTCGTACATGATGGCGGTCTGGAACTGGTTCTCCAGCGCGGTCTGCTGCATCGTCGCGTAGGCGTGGTCTTCAAAGCTGTGGCTCCCGCCGTACCAGTTCACCACGAACGCCTCGATGCCGAGGTTCTTCGCGTGCTGGATCTGCTTCTGTTGCAACACGGGATCCTGGCTGTTATAGCCGACGTTGATATGCCCCGGCCGCCCAAACCACGGCTGATATGCCGCCAGCAATACCGGCGCATTCGATGGCGTCTGGAAGTTCTCGCGCAGGGTCTGGTTCAGGTCGGCTTTTTTCGACGAGCACGCGCTGCCCACTATCAATAAGGCAGCAACGCAGAGCAGAGTAAGAGTTTGGAATTTCCGTATGTGCATGAAAACTGAGTCCAAGCGTTATTGGATGTCAGTTTCAGCAGGAGCGTTGGACAGAGCTGTCGTGTGGCTCGGAAGTGTCGGTCAGGGAAGGGTTTCGTCTAACACCAGCGGCTTGCCCGCCTCCACCGTGATGTTCTTCTTCACCGTCGGGTGCCCCGCCAATTGGATCTCCATAGCATAGCCACCGGGATTCAAGCCGAATTCCACCGGCGTGGCTTTGCCGACTTGCTGGCCCGAGATATACACCGTCGCGCCTGGAGGATTTGTGTGCACCGCAATCCGTACGCCTTGCACTTTGTTCCCAAACACTTTGTGGACACCCGAACTCTGCACCACTCTGATGTCCGGTGTGCTGCCCGCTTCGAGCAGTGTTACATTGCGTGATTGCTGCTCGCCCGACTTCAGCGTGAACGAATCGCTCGTCTCAAGGTATCCAAACTTGCGCAGCGTCACGGTATGCGTGCCCGGCGCTACCGGAATCTGCGAAGGTGTTACGTGCCCAGTGTTCACGCCATCCACCAGGATGTACGCCGTGCTCGGCGTGCTCAACACGGTCAGGAATCCCGAAGGCAGATCAAGCTGCACATTCAGGTGCGACTGCACGCCCGCCGTGATTTGCACAGGCCGCGTTGCCGGTGAATAGCCATCCTTGCTTATTGTGAAGGTATGTACGCCTGGCGCCAGCGAGGGAATGACAGCGGGCGTTGTGTAGACCGGGCTCGCCTTGCCATCAATCGTTACGCGCGCACCCGTCGGTGTGCTGGTCAGTTCCAGCATTCCCGTCGAGGTCACCACTACACCACTCGCAGGCAGTGGCTTCGCCGCGCTGAATACCGCTGGTCCCGGCGGCGGAGGCGTTTTTACTCGCACCGTTTTTTGCGAGGGCGTGGGACCACTCGTCTCCTCCACAACCGGTGCCGCTGTTGTCTGTTTGCTTGGGGCCGTCGCTGGCTCAGTCTGCTGCGGCTCTGGTGCAGTTTGTACCGGAGCGGGCTGCGGCTTCGGCGGCGGTTGGATTGCTCGGTTGTAATCGTAGTTTTCGGGCTGCGGAGGATAGAACGACAAGATCAACGTACGCGAAATGAACAACGCCAGGATGATCACCAATCCAGAAAGCGCCACCGCCCACGGATCCAAGCGCTTCAGTTGCTTGCTGATCACGGCCCAAAGTTCGAGCCCCAATCGTGCAGCAAAGTCCTTGATCTGCGCGCTCGCCTTTGGTGGATCGACATACGGTGCATCGTGGTCTTCTTGCACCACACTCGCCGGCGGCGGTCCTTCTACGGGACGTTTCCATACTCCCGACGACTCTAGCGAGCCCAACATCGCGGGCCTCTCGACGCCAACATTCGAGCGCTGGTCTGAAGCCGTATCCAGGCGCGGATCCATTGCGGGCGCGAGATCAGGCGCGGTCGCGTATGGGTTGCGAACCGGAGCAGCGGCAGCCGCTCCCCCGTCGATCGAAACCACCTTCGGTTTCGGCGTCGCGACAATCATCGGCTTGCCGAAATTCTTGTAATCTTCCAGCGCGCGCACCATCTCCGGTCCGCTCGCATAGCGTGCACTGCGATCGCGCTGCAATGCCTTTACGATCGCCGCGTTGATCCCCGGAGGCAATTGCGGAACCAGTTTGACCGGCTCCACCAATTCCGCTTCGGATGCAAACTTCAACGACTCCCAATCTTCGCCCGTGAAGGGAAGCTTGCCGGTCGCTGCCTCATACAACATCACCGCGATGTTGTAGAAGTTCGTCACACGATCCGCGCCGTGGCCTGCCAGTTGTTCCGGCGCCAGGTAACACGCATTGGGATGGAACGGATCAAATCCGGCGATGTTCGACCGGAAGAGCCCAAGATCGAGCACCTTCGTCGAACCATCGAACTCCAGCACGATATTGTCGGGATGCAGCGCATGATGGATGATGCCGCGCGAGTGTGCCGACTCCAATCCAGTGCACGACTGACGTGCGAAATCGATCAGGTCCCAGACATTCAAGTTGCCGCTGTTCTGCAGGTTCTGCCGCAAGCTGCGGCCGTCCACCCAGCTCGACACGATAAAGAAAGCGCCGTCCAGCTCGCCCGACCCGATGACCTTTGCGATGTTCCCGTGATCAAGGGATTGCGCCGCGCGTGCCTGCCCGGTCAGTTTCTGTGCGTATTCTTCGCCATTTTCGTAATCGCTCGGCCAAACCGTGTGGATGGCGACCGAAATTCTCCGGTTCGGATCTACCGCCCGGAAGCACGCGCCGTCACGCCCCTCACGCAAGGGCGAGATCTCAAATTGCCCGATGTTTCTGAGCGAGGCGATGACCTTTTCAATAACTTTTCGGTCACGTGACATGGGACGAAGGCTCCGAGGGCGCGGCAATTACCTGGAATGGAAGTAACTCTAACCTTAATCCGTAAGCCGGAGGTAGTTACCGTGGGCATATCCCTAAGGACATCGCGAAGGTACACGAACGATTACTGCTGGGCGGGAAAGTGCTCTCGAAAGGTTTGATTGGTAACTTGAGGTAACCCTGAGCTTCATCTAGGGAACAATCGTCAAGTTGATAAAAACAAGATGGTTACTACTGGTTCAGCAGCCTTACCGTTTCCAAGACCACATCGCCCGAAATCCCCAAACTCTTCGGGCTTTCCTTGTCCAAGGTGTCTTCAACGGAATGGTGCAGCGAGCCGTTATAGCCGTAATTGATGTCAAGAATGTCCACCACGGGCACACCGATCTTCCCGAACGGCCGATGATCGTCTTCGAACGCATTTAGGCGCTGGAAGAAGTGCGATTGGTAGCCGAGGTTCGTGGCGGCCTGGTAGACCACTTTGCGCAGCGCCGGCGTCGAGTTCACGTCTTCGTCCACGTCGAGGTCGGCATCGCCGAGCATATCCACGAGGATGAACGCCTTGATCTTGGCTGAGGTGCCGTCCTGCTTCCACTTCTGCGCGAGGTGCTTTGTGCCGTAAAGGTTGTCGTCGTTCTTGTTCCAGTCCACGAACGCCTCTTCCGCATCGGTGAAGAGCAGCCAAACGCTGTAGCCATCGTTCGGTTTTCCGCGCAACGCATCGGCAATCGCCAGCGGCAGGGCGGTGGACGATCCACCATCGTTCGCGCCCACAAATTTCGGTAAGTTGTAGAGCGTGTCGTAGTGCCCGGCGATCACGATGATCCCGTCTTTCTTGCCCGGAAACTTCGCGATGTAATTGCGGCCCGTGAACTGTCCGATCGGCGCGTTGCTGGTGAACTCGTCAATCTCAAGGTTGTCGTTCTTCAGCTTCGTCTTGAGATAGTTCTCGAGTTTCTTGTGGCCCTCACTGTTCACCGCGCGCGAGCCGAACCCAACCACTTCCTTGTTGTACTGCCACGCTTTGTCCGCGTTGATCTTTAGCGCATTCGACGGCACGGGCATCGGCTGCGTTTCCGTGATCACGCTCTGCGGCTGGGCTGGCGGTTCCGGCTGCGCTTGCGGTGAAGGCGTTGGTGTCGCCTGTTTCGTCTGGCTATTGCATCCGAGCCCCATCAGGGCACACAAGATCATCCCCGCAACAATCATCGTTCTCCTGTTCACAGGTTAGCCTTCTTGCGCTTCCTGTGCCTCGCGCCGCTTGCGCCGGTTCTTTGGATGCACAAGGAACGCAACTCCGATGGACAGGATGTAGAGAAGAATCATGGGCGCCGCGAAGACGCACATGTTCATGATGTCGGTTGTCGGCGTAATAATCGCCGCGATGACGAAAATCACTAGGATCGAGTAGCGCAGATTGCGCCACATCCATCCCGCACTCACGATGCCCATGAGCGCGAGGAAAAATACGAGGATCGGCATTTCAAACACAATGCCAAGGCCGAGAATGATCGTCAGGAACAGGTCGGTATATTCACTGATCGTAATCATCGGCGAGAACTGATGGCTGTAACCGATCAGGAAAGTCAGCGCATTCGGATACACCATGTAGTACCCGAAAACGCCTCCGCCGAGGAACAGCAGTACCGTGCTGAACATGAACGGCAGCACGTATCGCCGCTCACGTTTGTACAGACCCGGCGCAATAAACAACCACACTTGATACAACACAAAAGGCGAGGCCACGAAGAGCCCGGCGATGAACGCCATCTTCAAATACATATTGAAGGGCTCGGTCGGGTTCAGATACACCAGTTTCTGGTCGAGGTGATTCGCGGCCAGGGCCTTCATGATGGGCCGCTGCATGAAGTCGTAAATCTGCTCGTGCCACCACCAGCAAACGCCGAATCCGGCGGCGATGTAAACAAAAGTCCAGATAATGCGCCGCCGCAGTTCCTCGAGGTGCTCGAGGAAGCTCATCCCCTTTAATGCTTCTTGTGAAAGCCGTGCCCTGATGGCGGGATCGATCGTCGGACTAGGCATTCGGCTCCGTCTGCTGCTGCGGATTCACTACGGTCTCGTGTTCGTCTGCGAACGACGACGCCGGCGTCGCATCCAGGTTCGCGATTGTGCCTTCGGGTGGCAGGATCGTGGGCATCGGCATCTCGGTGGGTGCCCCATCCTTGTCGCGCAACAGCGCGACAGGGTGGGAGTTTTCTCCGTCTGGAACCTCGAAGAGTTCTCCCTGTCCCTCGCTCGCCAACCGCTTGGTCTCAGCCTCTTTCAGGGCCGCCTCACGTCGCTCCGCGTCCTTCTTAATCTGTTCTTCCAGTTCGATTTGTTGGATTTCCGACTCGATCTGGTGCTTGAATTCATTCCCGGCACGTTTGAACTCGGCCATGAATTTGCCCACTTCACGGGCAATCTCCGGTAGCTTGCGCGGCCCGAAAATCAGGAGCGCAAGAATACCGATAAACAACATCTCCGGCATGCCGAGATTCATGGCTCCATCATAAAGGGAAGCTGTCGAAACCAGCAATCGAACGAGAGTGGCACTGAGTAGCCATCGCGGTTTGTCCCTCGGTTCTTCCGAGACATACGCCCCGACAACCCTGTTAATGAGATTATCGAGCGGTGAGGGTTGGAAATCATGGGGCCAGAAACGACCAAGGCCACAGCTTCTGAGTCGCTCGCTTTCGATTTACTTGCCTCGGGCAATGTAGCTGGCGCAGTCGCGGCGATCACCTCGGCTATGCAGGCAGAGCCTGCGCTGGAGCACCTTGCGCAGTTGTGCAAGCGGGCCTATCGCGAACTTAAGAGCGTTCCCGCAATGACCGCCGTCGCATGGGAAGCCATCCGCTTCGGGCTCAAGTGTGCAGAAGCGTCGCCAGACTCCGAAACCGCTGTTCGGTTGGAAACTCGCGTCCGCGGAATCGCATACAACACCAGTGCCAATTGCTGGCCGGGATGGGGTGACGCGGTCGAAATCAGCCCCACCGATATCGCCCAGGGATTGAAGTTCGCCGAGCGAAACTATGAACTCGTCGTAAACCTTGGCCTTGGCGGAAAAGAAATCGGCGGTGCCCACTGGCTCGTTGGCGCACTTCTATTGGCCTCCGGGCAGTCCTCCGCGGCAGCTCCGCAATTCCTGCAGGCTGAAAAAGCGTTCGAGGCCGCCCAATTACCCGCGTATACCGCGATGGCGCACGGTTACACAGCGCTTGCCTACAAGATCTTGCCAGAGTCCCGCGATAAGGGCGCGAAGTCGCTCGCAGCTACTCTCCAGACCCTGCGCGCCATGGAATCGAAGGACGCACACTTCTTCGCCGATCAACTCGTCACCGCTGAGAGAATCTTTTCCGTTTAACTTTTGCTGATACTAGTCACCGCTCCTTGGTGATCGCTTCCGCAGCGTTCCCGGCCACCACCCAGCTCGCAGACCCGGCAACCACGGCTTCATCCTCAAACCACAGGAATCCGAAGTCGTCGATACACTCCGGAAAATCAGGCTTGATGATGATGTATCCGGGAATCAATGCGCCCGGGATGTAAGCGTTGTCGGCGCGATTGTTGCTGTACGTCTTCGTCTTTGAGACCGTACCGACGCCCGCTACATACGACGTACTCGATACCGGATGCGTGCCGAGAATGTAGTTGACGGCGCGCAGCGTGTATTCCGGGCCGACAAGATCTGGAAACGTCTTGTGCAGGAAGTACATTCGGATCGCCATCTCCACCACCGCGCCCGATCCGCCCCACGTGCCCAGGCTCGGAGGAACTCCGAACGGAGTCTCGTCCAACCGCTTGTCCAGCCCCGCCATGTAGTTCTTCACCGCTTCGCGCATTTGTTCTTTCGCGCTTGCGTCCAGGTAAGGCAATGCGCGGACGGCCGTCCAACCGTGGATTTCCATCTGCTGCGGGGTGATCATCTGCGGGAACAATTCCTTCAATCGCGACTTGTAAGGCTCGGCGCCTTTCGTCGCGATGGTCAGTTCCAGCGCGGCATTCCAGTCCAATCCGCTACCACCTCCGCGACGACGAGAGCTGGTCTGCGCTGCTGGTTGCGCGCCCGAGACCACCCCTTGCGACGCAGCGAGCACGCCGCCTCCGGCGGGAGCTTCCGGAACCGCTCGGTCCAGGTTGCCGTCGACCGGATACTTCGTTGGATCCGCCTTCGTGTCCTTCCACGCTTGGATCGCGGTCTCCAGGCAGTCTTTCGCGAGTGCGTCGTCCCACCCCTTCAGGGTGTCCGCTGCTGCGGCCAGGGCGGCAATGGCATTCCATTGGGTGTACGGATCGTTCGTGGTAAAAATCCAGCGATCATCCGGCTTGCCCGAGAAGTCGCCCTTGGTTTCGTTCGCGCCGAGCTTCGGGTCGTACATGCGCCCATCCGTTTTCGAAGCGCCGTCGCCCACCTGTGTGTACTGCCGCAGATCAGGCTCGTGAGTGCCGCGGATAGCGTGACCGATGTTGTGGAACTGCGCCAGGATCAGCAGTGCGCCGTGCTTCACTTGCTGCACCGTATCCGGCACGCCATCAGGACGGTGCATCTCCACGGCTCGCGCGGCTTCATCTACCGTAAGCTCGTCGTAATTGAGATTGAATTCGCGATACGCCAGCGCGAGGCTCTGAATCACGCTGAGCTGTGCCGGTTCCTCGAGGTCGAAGTCGCCGGCATCGTACCAGCCGCCCACGTTCATCCCCGGGATGCGATCACCGCCTTTGTACTTCCCATCGGTTGCCGAAACCTGGTTCCAGTTATCGAATTGCTCTCCGACAACCGGTGCCATGCGGCCATCATCCAGATGCGAAGCACCATGCCACATGCGGTAGCCTTCGCGAACGGCAACATGGTCCATCTGTGCAGCGATGTGATGATCCAGGCTGTCCTGCCAGATGTTGGCGTAGGCGTTCTCTGAGATCGGGAAGGGCGCCGTCCGCTGCCCACCATACTCGATCACATACAGCCCAGGCTCCTTCACCGCAGTGAAGTCGAATTTCGAGTACACGTAACGCAGCCACGGAGTTGCCGGCGGGATCGGACCCTCAAGCACCTGCTTGTAAGTTCCATCCTCCATCAGACGAAGTACTCTCGCCGTTTTCGGAGCGTTGTAATTCGGGTCGAGTTCAAGCACTGCGACCTTTGAGAAGCGCGGATCGTAACCGACCTGGCTATGCGCGATCATCGGCGGCCGCGTCCAGTTCGGAATCACATCCGGCCTGATGTGCCAGACGATCGCGCCGGTCGTTTTGCCCGCCGGGATCAGCGAGCGCAACACAAACCAGCCGTTCTGTGCACGATCGCGTCCATCGAACAGCATGAGGTTGGCCGTATCCGAAACTACATTCACCCGGGCCAGCGCGTCGTCGATCCCCAGCGTGATGCTCTTGCCCTCCGCGAACGGCAGCGGTTGCGTGTACCCCTTGGCCTTGTCCCAATCTTCGAGGTAGTACGCCTTCTTCGGTTCGTCGGAGAGCGGCAAAACCTTCGTCATCGCATCGTTCGGCGTGCGCGGGAAGATGCCGGCTTTCGTTCCGTCCACCAGGTACGCCTTGCCCATGTAGATCGAAGGCAGGAACTCCAGGTTGAACCCTGCTCGCCCAATCAGCTTCTGCGACAGCGGCTTGTCGAGATTGATGCTGACCCTAACGCCGCCGGGCTCCGCTGCAACCTCCAGCGTGTAGCTCAGGTCGAAGGTAGGGAAGGCAAGGTCGGCGGAGAGCCGACTGTTCGCCTTATCCGCATGCCGGCCTTTGAGCGTTGCCACCAGGTCCCACTGTTCCGGGGTTGGCATCAGGCGCACGTCGCCGTTGGTGGCGATGCGCTGGCCGTGAAGAATCATCTCCATGGCCGTGTTCTTCTGGTCCACAAACACAGGGTGGTACGTACTGTCGTAAAGAAAAACGCTGAACCCCTGCGTATCGAGGTAATTCTTGTCGTTCACCTTCATGGCGAAATCTCCGCCATACAAGGCTTGAGACGAGATCAGGGCGAAGAGGAGACAAATTCTGATTCGCGCGAACATGATGGGGATGGATACCGCTCCTTGCGCAACATGATAGGGCATGCCGAGTATTTATCGTTTTGCCCTTCACGAGCGGCGAAGACAGACGAACAAGCTTCATGAGCCGTCACGTCCCAAATGATTAGTTATTTCCCGCTTACAACTCGGATTGCCGCTCGTCAGAACGGAGGGAAGTACCCGATTTCTCGCACCCTAAGGTTCATCCCCAGCATCTCAGAAGGGTGCACCTTTGTTGACTTCCTGGTGCCCGAAATTCGGTTATACTCCGATTACCCTGAGCGGATGCCTCGTCAATGGTGCATTCCACCCCTGAAGGACGGCCGATGCGTAGTTCACGTCGCACTATCTTCCTTGTTGTATTGATTCTCCTCGCTTGCGGCTGCCTCGGCATGCTCTTCGGACAGAAGATCACTGGCGCCAGCGACAACGAAATTCGCGACGATCTGCGCACCTTCTCCAGCGTCTACGACGTTGTCGAGCAGAATTACGCGGAACCGGTCAGCGCCGATAAAGCCATCTACAACGGCGCCATCCCTGGCATGCTTCGCGTCCTCGATCCGCACTCCAATTTCTTCGACCCGAAGCAATACGCCCTGCTGCGTGAAGAGCAGCGCGGCAAATACTACGGCGTCGGTATGCAGGTTGGCCCGCGCAATAACAAGGTCATCGTAATCGCGCCGTTCGCGGGCGCGCCGGCCTACCGCGCCGGTATCCGCCCCGGTGACGTCATCATCGCCGTGGACGGCAAGCCCACCGACAACATGAGCACCAGTGACGTCGCTGACCTGCTTAAAGGGCCGAAGGGCACCACGGTTCGCATCGCGGTCATCCGCGAGGGCAGCGAAAAGCCGCTCGAGTTCAGCGTCATTCGCGACGAGATTCCTCGCTACTCCGTAGATGTTCACTTCATGATTCGTCCGGGCATTGGCTACATGCACGTCTCCGGCTTCCAGGAAACGACCGAGCACGAAGTGCAGGAAGCCCTCGACCAGATGGGCGATTTGAAAGGCCTGATCCTCGACCTGCGCCAGAACCCCGGCGGCCTGTTGAGCGAAGGCGTGGGCGTGGCCGACAAGTTCCTGAAGAAGGGACAGGTCATCGTCTCGCACCACGGCCGCAGCAGCCCGGAGAAGATCTACCGCGCGCCGCACGGCAACAATGGGCGCGATTATCCGCTGGTAGTGCTGGTCAATCGCGGCACCGCCTCGGCAGCTGAGATTGTCAGCGGCGCGATCCAGGACCACGATCGCGGCCTGATCGCCGGCGAAACCACGTTCGGAAAGGGTTTAGTACAAACGGTTTATCCGCTTTCGGAGAACACCGGTTTGGCGCTGACCACCGCGCACTACTACACGCCGAGCGGACGCCTGATCCAGCGTGAATACGCGGGCGTGTCGCTTTACGACTACTACTACAACCCCGCCGACAACGATAACAACGCCAACAAGGAAGTGAAGCTAACTGATAGTGGGCGAACGGTTTACGGCGGCGGCGGCATTACGCCCGACGTGAAAATTGCTCCGCAAAAAGGCAATCCCTTCCAGGATCGCCTGCTCATCAAGTACGCGTTCTTCAACTTCTCGAAACACTACATGGCGCTGCATCACACGGTAGATAAAGGATTTAACGTGGATGATGCGGTGATGCAGGAGTTCCGGAAGTTCCTCGATGAGCAGAAGATTGCGTTCAACGAGGCGGAGCTGAAGGACAACGACGAATGGATTCGCGGCAACATCAAGGCGGAACTTTTCGTGAACCAGTTCGGTGCGCAGGAAGGGCTTCGCGTCCATGCGGAGACCGACCCGATGGTGTTGAAAGGCTTGGACTTACTGCCCCAGGCGAAGCAACTGGCGGACAACGCGCGGAAGACGATTGCGGAGAAATCCGCGGGGACCGCGACTGCGTCAGGTGCGAAGGTTGCAGCGAACCAGAACCAGTAGGTAAGTGGCTGTAGTTTCAACAAAACCCGCCATTAGGCGGGTTTTGTTATTCCAGAAAACAGGTAGATTACGAGGATAACTTACCACAAACCCCGAAGATAATTGCGCAAACCCGCATGGATAGGCGCTCGAACGAGCTCACATTTTCCGCGAGACACGGTTTGCGCGTCGATTTTGCCCCCGTATTTTCTCCTCAGAACACCGGTGATTTGGGTGCCTGGGCCCCGTTTCGCGACGGTCGCGGAATGGCAGAAATGCACCATTCTTAGGGCATTTCGGTGGCGTGGTGAGGAATTCTGAGTGATCGCAGCGGCTCGCGAAGCTGGCACATCGCGAGCAGAGGCCGCGCCGCCCCTGAAGGGGCTTGGGGATCTTGAGGGCGCCGTTCACGACGCTCGACCGCCCCCACCAAGCGCAAGAGCGGCGCTCGGTGGGGACCCCGGTGGGCGCGTCGTGCTGAAGAGCCTCATCGGCCTGCGGCCTGTCGGAGGGGCGTTCGGGCTTTATCGTGACGCCGCACACAGCGCGATCAAACGGGGCGAGATCAAACGGGCAAAAAGAAGGGAACCGGCGAACCGGCTCCCAAAAGTACTGCAAGTTTGAAACTAGAAGGTGAAACGCAGTCCGAGGCGGATGCCACGGGGCTGTTGGAAGAGGTACGGCTTGCCATACTGGGTGTTGTTCGTGATCGGTCCGCCGCCGTTCTGCGAAATCAGAGCGGACTGGTTGAGCAGCGCCTTGTAGTCGTAAGGCTGAGCGTACGCCGCGTAGGCTACTGCTCCGTCGAATACGTAACAGTCACCGCCGAGCGGATCGCCGAACAGGCCCTGATTGGCAGTACCGCAACCCGCGTTCTGCGGGTTGATCCACTGTTGGGTGAAGTTGGAATCAACCTGCTGGCCATAGGAGACGGTCGCGTGCTGGTTCCAGAGGTTGGTGAAGGTTGCTGAGAAGCTCAGCGCCTTGCTTTCGCTGATCTTCCAGGTCTGCTGCAGGTTGAAATCAGTTTGCGTGTACCACGGCGTGCGGCGAGTGTACGGATTGCTGACCGAGATTGCACCGGTCGTTGGATCCTGGGTTATGTCAACCCACTTGCCGCGATCCACGATGTCTACCGGGAATGCGCCGGGGAATCCGTAGCCCACGTCAGCGTAGCTGGTGAGCGGGGTTCCGCTATACGCAAACTGGAAGATACCGAAGTCAGTTGTGAAGTGCTTCAGCCAAGGCAGCTCGTAATAAGCGTAGCCCTTGAAGGCATTCGGACGGTCGGTCGGGAGCAGGCCACTCGAGGAACCGCCGAGGGCGTTCCAGGAGAACATCGGCTCGTCGAACGAACGGCTGTTGTTGGGAGCATTCCGGCCACCGCCGCCATCAGCGACGTCGGTGCTGGTGAGACCGGTGTAGTTGCCACGCAGCTTGCTGTACGTGTAGGAGAACATGCCGAACCAGTGATTGCTTTGGGCTTTGGTCAGGCGGAACTCCAGGCCGTCATACGCACGAGACGCTTTGACGATGTTGCCGGGGCAAGGGTTGGGAGCGCAATCTGCCGCAGTGAGGGGAGCTCCAGGATAGAGGAAGCTCCAGAACTTCGAGAAGGTTGAGTCGACGCCCTCACCGGGGTTGACGATGACGAACGTCTCGCCGACGTTGGAGTTGTAGATGGCTGAATCCTCGATCACGTTGTCGACGCGACGGCGGTCCCAACGTGCTTCGAAGCCAAGTCTGCGGCTGATCTCGTAATCCACACCGAAAACGGATTCGTGCTGTTTATAGGGCTTGATACCAGGGGCCGTGCCTTCAGCGCTCGAGCTACAAGTGGAGCAACTCGTGGGGAAGGTACGGAAGTTCTGGTTCTCAAGGAAGATCAACTGACTAGACGTAGGCGGAGTCGCAAAGTTCGCCTGGCTAGATGAGTCTGGACCGGAACAATAGCGATTGCTGCCGTCGAAGATCGGGCTGACAGAGCTGAGGTCCGGGGTCATCAGGGCGTAATAGCAGTTCTGCCAATACTGGCCGCCGTATGAGCTGATGGCAAGGTTCAGCTTCATTTGGTCGTAGAACTGACCATAGCTGCCGAAGACCTTCATGCGGCCGTCTTTAAAGACATCCCATGCCGCGCCAATACGGGGTGCGATCTTGTCTCCCCACCCGAAGTTGATCGGCTTGGAACTGGAACCACTGGGCTGATTCTCAGCGGGCAGGTATTCATGCTCGAAACGGATGCCGGCGTTGATGGTGATGCCGTGCCCGATCGTCCATGCATCCTGGGCGAAGAAAGCGTGGTTGTAGCTGGTCGCTTTGCCGCTGGAGCCGTAATCCAGAACGTTTACCACACCGTAGGTACCGACGCAATCGCTGGAACCGGTGATCCCTTCAACCGTCGCACAGTTGTCGCCGCCGGTCTTGCCTTGCGGGCTGTAGGGGACAGCGGTGCCGGGGTAGACCGAAACGTACGGCGTGTTGTAGTGCTGGTTGATGTCGTTCGAGAGCCGATTCATCTGGTACCCGAACTTAAAGTTATGGGTTCCACCCCAACCAGATTTGAACCAGGCAATGTCCTGATCGAACTGGATTGCCTTGTTCGCATTGTGGGTGGTGAAGTTCTGATTTTGGGCAAGATTGAAGAAACCAGTGTCGTGCGCCAACTGCGGAGCCGAGTTACTGATGAGATTGCCGTTGGTGTCCTCAGTCGTTCCGGTACCGCTGCTTGAGAACGCGTCGATCGTGCCGGTGGTTGGATATCCGAAGTCGTGATAGTTCTCGAAGTAGTATCCAAAACGGGTGGTGGAGACCAAGGTGTTGGTGATGGTCCAATCAGCGCCGACATTGGTTGTGCTGTTCGGTGCTGCGTACCCGAGGTTGTGAGCGAAGGCAAACGTAGGGATTCCCGTTGAACAGGGCTGGTCGGTTCTTCCATAACAGCCGGAGCTCACGTTGAAGAGCCCATTGACGGAGTCAGAGCCGGGCAGTGCCTGGCCGTTCTGACGCTGATACTGATAGAGCCACGATCCGTAAACGCGGATCTTTTGGGTGATCGTGGAATCGATACGCGCGGTCGTGTAGTAGGTGTTGGTGTTGGTGCTGAACGGCAGAATTCCACCAGCGGAAGGCCCGTAGTTCACGAAGCGTTCGTAGCGGTTCATCTCAGGGTTGAAGGCGAGGAAACCAAAAATCTTGTCCTTCCAGATCGGCCCACCGAAGGTGAAGCCAGGGAAGAAGTCGCTGGTGTGCGGCTTGATCGGTTGGTAGTTCTGGTAGGCCGGATCGGCGGTGCCCCAGGAGAGCGGGGTTCCAGAGGATTGCGGATCGTAACGCGAGTATGCGACTGGAGATCCGTCCATGGAGTCGTTCTCAAACTGCAAGAACGCGGTGCCGTGATACTGGTTGGTGCCTTTCTTCATGATGACGTTGACTACGCCACCGAGTGCGCCGCCGTGCTCCGCTTCGATGCCAGAGCTCTTGGTCTGCACTTCCTGAATGAAATCGAAGGGAACGTTGGTGTGCGAGTAGCCGCCGATGATGTTGGCGGTCTCCTGGCCTTCGACGAGGTAGGAGTTCTCGGAATCAGAACCGCCGGCAACCTGGAATCCGTGATCGCTGCCGTTGGTGGTGCTGCCGGGCGAGGAACCGCCGCTGCCGTTACTTTGCACGGCATTGCCGGCCAGAGGCTCGTTGCGAGCGGACGGAGCGAACTGAATCACGGACTGGAATGAACGCCCGTGGGGAACGTCTTGAATGACGTCCTGGGTGATGTTCGTCATGGTCCGCGTACTGGTCACGTCGATCAGCGGCGCTTCTTCGGTGACTTCGACGACGGTGCCGCTCCCGCCCACTTGTAGAGGTAGATCAAGGGTGGGGAGGTGGCCGACTTCGATGGTCACGCCTTCACGCTTGAGAGTTGCGAAATTTTCTTTGTTGACGGTGACGGTGTAGGTGGAGGGTGGAAGGTTGGTTAAGCGGTAATAGCCGTTGGAGTCGCTCGTGGTTTCTTTTGAGCCCGGAAGATTAGGGGCAGTGAGGACGACCTTTGCGCCAGGAACGACGGCGCCACTCGGGTCTTTGACAGTGCCTTGCAAACCGCCCGTAGTTTCCTGGGCGAACAGGGCGCTAACGAAGAAGAGGATAGAGAACATCAACATCAAGACTTGGACCTGCCTCCGAGTCTTGCTCATTCGAGCCTCCTACTATTCAGTTGTATGTTTGGTGCGAGCACACACCCGTACAAAAGCGAGCTGAGGGTGCTGGCGGGGGCGGATGCAATTTGGCGTCCGAAGTAGTAGCGGGACAGAGTGGTTGAAAGGGAAAGACTTAGCCTTGTTATTGACAGGCACTTCTGTGTAACGGTATGTGAATCCGTAGGGAAAATGAAGCGTGGGGACTGTTAAGGCGCTCAGGGGGGACTTGGAGGCCGCGATAGAGGAGAGAAGGTCAATGAAAGGGGTGTTCTTTCGAACAGTGGCTAGTTGACGCACCACTTTGGTGTTCGTAGGGCGATACTTTTGGCTATGCCAAGGGCGAAGTAGAGGGCGTATTTGTATGGGAATTCATAGTTCCTGAATGTGGAGCCTACGGAAAAGAGTAGAGCGGTGGCAAAATTGGGGATGAAGCGCGGTCTCGGAGTGATGAACGTGGTGTCGGCTTCACGAGGGGGTTACGGGATGGATTAACGACGGATGGTACGGAGGCGATGGAGGCGGCAGGGGCTAAAGCCCCGAATAGTTTTGGTGGCGGTTTTCGGCATCGCTGAAGCGATGCCCTGATACAAACCGGGAAGCTGTGGCTTTCGGCATTGCTGAAGCGATGCCCTGACACAAACCCGGGGAAGGGGTGGTTTTCGGCATCGCTGAAGCGATGCCCTGATACAAACCGGGAAGCTGTGGCTTTCGGCATTGCTGAAGCGATGCCCTGACACAAACCCGGGGAAGGGGTGGTTTTCGGCATCGCTGAAGCGATGCCCTGATACAAACCGGGAAGCTGTGGCTTTCGGCATTGCTGAAGCGATGCCCTGACACAAACCCGGGGAAGGGGTGGTTTTCGGCATCGCTGAAGCGATGCCCTGATACAAACCGGGAAGCTGTGGCTTTCGGCATTGCTAAAGCGATGCCCTGACACAAAACCCGGGGAAGGGGCGGCTTTCGGCATCGCTAAAGCGATGCCCTGATACAAACCCGGGGAAGGGGCGGCTTTCGGCATCGCTGAAGCGATGCCCTGATACAAACCGGGAAAGCCTGAATACAAAGCGGAAGGCCTGAGAAAAAGCGGATGCCCTAAACAAGCGGAGAAGAAAAAAGGGGCGCTCTTGCGAGCGCCCTGGTTTGTGAGTTCAGCAATCTAACGATGCGACACGCGTTAGAACTGGATGTGGGCTTCCAACTGGATCAAGCGGCCTGAGACGCCGGCGCCCTGGAAGGATCCGTAGGGGCTGGTGGCGGGGGAGACCGTGGCCAGGATCTGGCCGAACGATCCTGAGGCGATGTCGTTGACCGGGTTTTGGAAGTTGGGGTGGTTGAAGATGTTGAAGAAGTTCGCGCCGACGCGCAGCTTCACGCGTTCGGTGAGGTTGAAGTTCTTCATGGCGTTGAAGTCGCTATCGAAGTAGCCGGGGCCGCGGAAGGCGTTGCGGCTAACGTTGCCGAACGAGGATTCCGCACCGGGACCAAGGAATGAACCAGCGCTGAGGCACTGATTTGGAGTTGCGCCGGTGCCGGGCGTGCTGCAATCGCCGAAGCTCACGCCGCCGGGGCCGTTGGGATCGTTGGCCCAACTCGCGAGGAACGTGCCACCGCTGAACGATCCCGAGAGTTGGTTGGCCGCCGCTGTGTCAATGACAGAGTAGGGCGTGCCGCTGCGAAGGAAGAGGGTCTGGGCAAACTGCCATCCGCCGAGGACCTGGTTGACGAATCTGTTCCCGAATTTGAAAGGAAGATCCCAAACATAATTGAAGGTGAGGTTGTGGCGAACGTCAGCGTCGGAGCTGGCGTAGTTGAGGCAGCGCAGACAATTGGGATCCAACTGCGTGGTGATGCTGGCGGCTTCGCCGTAGTTATACGGAGTGGCCGGCAGCGAGGTGAGCTCGTCGAGAGCGTGGCTCCAGGTGTAGTTCACTTGCGCCTGGAATCCGCGCGAGAAGCGGTGCGAGAAGCTGGTGACGAGTCCGTTGTAGTTGGAGATGCCGTCGCTGGCGAGGCCGGTGACGGTGCCGAAGCGAATGTCGGGTGAAACATCTGGAACATTTGCGAGCGCGAGTCCGGCGTTGTTGATGTTCAACCCCGGGTTGTTGATGAGCAGGTCGTATCCGTGATTGCCGACGTAGTTGAGCGACAGCACGTTCGACGCACCGATCTCCTGCTGGATCTGGAAGTTCCACTCAATGTATTTCGGGTTGTGAATGGTGCCGGCTGGTGAGAAGACATTGGGCGGTGTGAAGAACCGGTTCGTCGCGGTGATGTCGGCCAAGGTTGCGCCGTTGGCGAAACCGGTGAGGAACGACGAGTTGGATTGCGCCGCGAGCGAAGAGGCGCTGGTGGCCAAACCCGGAGCTGCGGTGACGCCGGAGCCCATGCCGTAGGTTAAGAAGCTGTTGTAGTTCGGCGGGTTCTGAATGATGTTGTCGAGGAGCACGCCGGGATAGAGATCGGAGAAGAGTCCGATACCACCGCGCAGCACGGTGTTGTGCGCGAAGCTCGGGTTATAGGAGAAGCCGAAACGCGGTTGAATGGCAGCGGCTTCGATGTCGTAGAACGGACGATGCAAGCCGGTGTTGATGGCCTGGTTGTAAGGGATGGTCGAGTCGTGCGAGAGGCTGTCGAAGGGCGCGGCGAGGTTGGCGTAGCAATCGGTTTGGCAGACCGCGTTGGAATTGCGATCGGCGCGGATTGCGAGGGTGAGCGTGAGGTTGGGCTTCACTTTCCAGGTGTCTTGCGCGTAGACGCCGAGGCTGTAGATGGCGAGTGGAACACGATTGGCATTCGAGAACGCCTGGTAGAAGTAATCGCCATTGTTGATGTTGACGGCGCCGTTATAGAAGTCGGCCATGCTGCCGAAATTCAGGAAGCCGCTGGTCAGTGTCTGCACGTCGTAATTCGAGATGTCGTTACGACGGACGTTCGCGCCGACTTTGAGTTCGTGCCTGCCCTTGGTGTAGGAGAGATCGTCAGTTATCTGGTACTGCGTGACGTTACGACCTTGCGGGAAAAAGTAATCGGGCGTGCTGGTGCCACCGAGCGTGGACAGCGGGTTGGCGCCGAAGAGCACGGAGCTGTACGGTAACGCCGCGAGTCCAGCGGGTTCGCCGCTGTTGCGGACGAAGATGGCGGAGTACCACTGTCCGCTGAGGATGAGGCTGTTGACCATGTTCGGGCTGAAGGTGTGGGTCTCGTTCAACTGACCTTCGTAGGAAGGCTGCACACTGTGCGATCCGAAGAGATCGTTGTTGATGATGTCGGTGGAAGTGGGCTGAGTGCCGCGGTCCATCTTGAAGCGGCCGAAGAGAACATCTTTCGTTCCGATGTTCTGGTCCACACGCGCGGTGAGCAGCCACTCTTTGTTGAGGTTCTTGCCGGAGGCGAGGAAGTATCCGACGCAAGGATTGCCGGCGCCGAAGCCGGTGGAGGCGGAGATGTCGCCGCAACCGCCAGTGTTATCGGTGGCAGATGCGGGTGAAGCGTTGAAGGGCTTCATCTGACCGTAAGGCGCGGAGCTTTGATAGAGACCCATCATCTGCTGATAGAAGGGAAGCTGACTCGGCGAGTTCGCGCCGATGTTTGCAAGCACGGAGGTGGCGAAAGCCGGCGTCGGCATATAGATATTCTGCGTGGACGGCAGAATGTAGCGGATGCCTTCGGTATCGACGTAGAAGAACGTTTTGTTCTTCACGATGGGACCGCCGAAATCTGCGCCCCACTGATTGCTGTTGGCGAATGGCCGCGGATTGCCCTGGCCCTTGTTGAACCACTCGTTGGCGTTCATCACGCCGCCATTCCAATCGTACGTGGCTGAGCCGTGGTACTGGTTGGTGCCGCTCTTGGTGGTGTAGTTCACGTTGGCTCCGGCCATGCGTCCGTACTGGCCGGTGTAGCCGTTGGTGACGACGGCGACTTCCTGGATCTCATTCTTTCCGAGAAGAAGGTTCGAAGAGCCGGAATTGTTGAGGTTGAGGAAGGGATCGTTTTCGTCGTTACCGTTTTCGGTGAAGAGATTCGACGTGGCGGGGAGACCGAAGGCGGAGAAGTTTCCGTAGCCGCCACCGCTGGTGTTCATCGCGATACCGGGGGCTGTCTGCGCATAGTAGGTGATGTCGCCGCCGGGATTGGGAAGCTGCGCAACGGCACGGCTGTCGAAGGTCGTCGCGATGTTGCCGTTTTCCGTCTGCAGGAGAGGAGCTTCACCACTGACTTCGACCGTGGTGGTGCTGGCGCCGACACTGAGGGCAGTCGAGGCGTTGGTGATTTGTCCGAGATTCACGGTGAGATGTCGCGTGACCGTGGTGAATGACGAGTTGCTGATGGTGATGGTGTAAGGACCGGGCTTCAGGAGAGAGAAGCGGAAATCTCCGGCATTGCTGGTGGTGACAACTTTGTCGAAGCCGGTTTCAGAACTCTTTAGCTCGACTTTGGAGTTGGGCACTACGGCGCCGGACGGATCAGTGACGGTACCAGAGACGTCGCCAGTGACGACGTTTTGCGCGACAGAAAATGAAGTTAGTAAGAGAAGAAGCGGGAAAGCAAGGGCCCAGAACTTTAACTTCATGCGTGCAGGACGACCTTTCAAAGAATTGTTCTCCTGGCAGGAGGAGAACCGATAGGGAGGAGCAAGGCGGTGGCCATTCGGAGAGGCGCGGATTCAGGGCTTAAACTTGAATATCGTGGGACGACGCTTCTAAATTTGGGATTGGCTGCGGAGTGGCACGTGTGGGCGAAGTTGGCACGGAGTGGGGAGAGGTGTCGGAGGGAAGTGGTGAAATTGGAACCGACGTGCCAGATGTGGGAAGCGATCAGGTGGAGAAAATGGGCTGAATGTCCGGAAGTGAACGGAGTGTGTAACTACGTAATCGCGGAGGATGGTGAACTTGGAATTTGGAAATACATAACGTGACGATGCGTGGGGCCGCATTCTATGCGGAGTTACTGAATATTACGTAAAGCGCACTTGCGCTGACGATTCAACACAAAGCAGAGTTCTCGCTACGCGGCTTTGCGATCGGGAATACTGGGCTGGCGTCGAATGTAAACTTCGCCGGCAGTGATTTCGATGGCGTAAGTCTTGAGATGGTCTTCGGCTGGGCCCGCGATTACGCGGCCGTTACGAATATCAAATTGCGATCCATGCCACGGACATTGCACGGCGCAGCCGACGATGGCGCCGTCGGAGAGCGGGCCGCCTTTGTGAGTGCAGCGATCGCTGAAAGCAAAGATGCCTTCGGAGCAACGCGCAACGGCGATGCGTTCACCACCGATGTGCACCAGCATGGCCTGGCCATCCGCGAGTTCGGATTGATTGCAGACTGGACGCTCGAAACCGTCAACGGTACGTTCTTTCAATTTGCCGGCATTCGCGTAGAGGTGTTCGACGCCAATTTGATTGCGATAGGCGAGCGTGCCGCCGAGCCATCCGGAATAGCCAATGCAGCAGATGCCGAGAAATTCGACGATGAGAACCGTTTGATCGGGGGCGTCGAAAGGACTGCCCTGGCGTGCTGCGGCGTAGAGGAACAGGAAGAGGGCAACGATGTTGACGGAGCCGTGAATGTATCCGCGGCTGCGCGCGCTGGAGCGATCGGGAACGACAGTAAAGAGATCGATGACACCGGGAACAGCGGCAAGCGCTGCGCCGACACATCCGGCGATGAGAGTGTAGAAGCCGGCCGCGTTGAGCAGGGAACGGTCGGTGAGATATCCGATGAGGCTGAAGACGAAGGCGCCGATCCAGAGGCCGATGGGAAGCGACACGAGCATGGGATGGATGGGGTGCGACGAAATGTGGGCGCGCGAACGCATGGGGCCTCCGAATCCTTTAGATGGATTGCGAGTTTGGGGCGTAGGATGTCCGGGAATTGCCGTCACAGGGGCTAAAGCCCAGGGTTTCGAGCGGCGGGTTTCGGCAGCGCTGAAGCGCTGCCCTGATACAAGGCGGGTGTTGTGGAGTTGTCAGGGTGTTGCTGCGGGGAGGCATTGTTGGTGAGGACGGGGAGGCATTGTTGGTGAGGACAGGGGTCCTTCGACTTCGCGGCCTTCGGTCGCTCCGCTCAGGATGACAGAGAGGGGCGTTTCCCCGTTCAGGATGACAGGGGCGCAGATTGTGCTTTGTGTTTGTTCTTTGTTCCTTTATAAATACGAAAGAGCTATATAGCTCCCTGAGGCCATCGCGCAGATGCAACTTACGCTCATTGATTGGATCGTCATTGTCGCTTATTTCAGCGTCAATCTCCTGATCGGGTTCTACTACGCCCGCAAAGCCGGCAGTTCCGTGGATGAATTCTTTATCTCGGGACGCGAGGTGTCGTGGTGGCTGGCAGGAACTTCGATGGTGGCGACGACGTTTGGCGCCGATACCCCGCTGGTGGTGACGGGGATGATCTTCAAGTACGGCATCGCCGGCAACTGGCTGTGGTGGAACCTGGCGCTGAGCGGGATGCTGACGGTCTTCTTCTTCGCGCGATTGTGGCGGCGCTCGGGCGTGCTCACCGACATGGAGTTTGCCGAGCTTCGCTATGCAGGGAAGCCCGCAGCGTTCCTGCGCGGGTTCCGCGCGCTGTATCTCGCGTTGCCGGTGAACACGATCATCATGGGTTGGGTGAACCTGGCGATGGCGAAGGTGCTGGAACTCACGCTGGGCATCCACAAGATGAACGCGGTGATGTTCTGCCTGGCGATGACGCTGCTGTATGCGGCGATCTCGGGATTGTGGGCGGTGCTGTGGACGGACCTGCTGCAGTTCATTCTGAAGATGAGCATGGTGATTGCGCTCGCCGTTTTCGCGGTGAAGGCGATTGGCGGCATTGGAGCGATCAAGACGGCGCTGGCGACGCAGCATCCGACGATTGGGACCTCGTACCTGGCATTTGTGCCGGATTGGACGTCGGGATGGATGGTGATGTTCCTCGTCTATCTCAGTATTAACTGGTGGGCGAGCTGGTATCCGGGGGCAGAGCCGGGCGGCGGCGGATATATCGCGCAACGAATTTTCTCCGCGAAGGACGAGAAGAACTCGCTGGGCGCAACGTTGTGGTTCAACTTCGCGCATTACGCATTGCGTCCGTGGCCGTGGATTCTGGCGGCGTTGGTGGCGGTGGTGATGTTCCCGGGGTTGAAAGATCCCGAGACCGGATACATCAAGGTGATGATCGCGTATTTGCCGCCTAGCCTGCGCGGGCTGATGCTGGCAGGATTTGCGGCGGCGTATATGTCCACGATCGGCACGCACATAAACCTTGGCGCGTCGTACTTGATCAACGACTTCTATCGGCGTTTCATGAAGCCAAGCGAGAGTGAGAAGCATTACGTGGTGGCGTCGAGACTGGCGACGGTCTTCGTGACCGTGCTCTCGGCGGTGGCAACGTACTACATGCATTCGATTGAGGGCGCGTGGAAGTTTTTGATCTCGATAGGCGCAGGCGCGGGACTGGTGTTCATGCTGCGCTGGTTCTGGTGGCGCATCAACGCGTGGAGCGAAGTGGGGGCAATGACGGCGGCGGCAACTTCGTCGCTGTTCCTGCAATCGCGGTTCGCGACCGGCGTGGTGGAGATCTTCCGGCGCTTCGATCCGAAGCTTGATCCGGGTCCGCTCGACAGCAGCACCCCGCATGGATTTGCGTGGGTAATGCTGCTGACGACCGGGATTACGACAATCAGCTGGCTGGTAGTGACCTTCCTAACGAAGCCGGAGCCGGAAGCGAAGCTACGCGAGTTCTATCGCAAGGTGCAGCCCTCCGCATTTGGGTGGCGGCGAATTGCGGAACTCGAGGGTGAAACCTCGAAGCAGAGCCTGCTGTGGTCGGCCGTGGATTGGGTGATGGGTTGCGGCATGATCTATTGCTCGCTGTTTGGGATTGGGCGATTGATCTTCGGGCCGGTGTGGCAAGGGTTTGTGCTGCTGGCGATTGCGGCGTTCTGCTTGTGGTTCTTGTTCTGGGATTTGAACCGAAGAGGGTGGGATACGCTGAGTAGCTAATTTCCTTCCCGCTGTCTCGCGTTGTCTCGCGAAGCTGGCGCATCGCGAGCAACGGCCGCGCCGCCTCTGAAGAGGCTTGGAGAATATTCCGGACGCTTTCACGACGCTGTCGCGTCGTGCTTAGAAGCATGGTCGGCCTCCGGCCTTGCTGTATGTCGGGGGTCGAGATTCGTGAATCCCAAGTTGGTCGGCCTTCGGCCTTGCTTTAGTGTGGGGTCGAGATTCGTAAATCCCAAGTTGGTCGGCTATATGGGGGGGCGAGATTCGTGAATCCCACGTCTCGAAAACCGCGAGACGCGGGGCACCCGATGATCCACCCGATGATCCACCCGATGATCTACCTGATGATGTGGGGAGAAGTGGGATGAAGATCGCGTGTGGAGTTGTGGTTTGGCTCGCGATGGCGGTGGTTTGCGCGGCGCAAGGGGAGAAGCGTCCGGCGACGGTTGCGGAATCGATTAACTCCATGTGGGCAGACGAGGAACGGGATTTCGTTAGTCTTGCCGATGCTATGCCGGAGGCGAAGTGGAACTTCAAGCCAACGGGTGCGGGGTTCAAAGATGTGCGGACGTTCGCGGAGCAGGTGAAGCACGTGGCTTGCGCGAATGTTGCCTTCGCGAAAGAGATGCGCGGGGCGACGCCTCCGGAGGGTTGCGAGAAGGGCGGCCCGAATCCGGCGAAGTCGAAAGCGGAGATCATGAAGTATCTGCGGGATTCGTTCGCGATGTTGAACGACGAGATCAACGCGACGACCGAGAAGAACATGATGGAGCCCATCGATGGGCCTTACGGCGGGCCGAATTCGCGACTCGGGATGACGTATTTGGCCGTGTGGCATCTGGCGGATCACTACGGGCAACTCGTCGAGTATTTGCGGATGAATGGGATTGTGCCGCCGGCGAGTCGACCGGCGGCGAAATAAAAGCCCCACTTCTCGAAAAACGCGAGAAATGGGGGCACCCGGTGTTTTTGCCCCGGGCTAATGCTCGGTCTGATGCTCAGGCATGGATGGTGGAATTAGTTGATAGTTCCACAGGTCGTTGTGTTGTCCCGGCGTCATGTCCATTTCGAAATCCCAGCCCCACCCGCCGAAGAGCCAGAGTTTTCCGGTTGCGTCGGCGACTCCGGATGCCCCACTGCGTGTGTCAGGGACGTTCGTAGGGGCAGTCACGCCTTTAGTTCCCCATACGCCGGGATGACGAATCGTCTTCCATCCGCTCATCCACGTCCATTTGCTGGTTGCAGGATCCCATTGCCAGAGGTCATCGAGGAAGGCCGAACTCCCGGTGGAGTCGACGCCGCTTCCGCCGAAGAGCCAGAGTTTCCCATTCTTATCGGTCCAGCCGACGTCATAAGCGCGCGCGCCTGGAACGTTGGCGGCATCAGGGATTCCCAAGGTGCCGTAAATACCTGCGACTTGAGAGTTGCCTCCGCTCATCCACGTCCACATTTTCGTGCTGGGGTCGAAACGCCAGAGGTCATTGATGTAGATGTCGGACTGGCCGGATTGGGTCATACCGCCGAAGATCCAGAATCGTCCCGCGTTGTCGATCCAACCGGGGAACGCAGCCCTAGCTGGTGGAACATTCGCCGCGTCAGGAACACCAAGGGTGCCATATACGCCAGGGTCGTTGACCCCGCTGCTGCCACTGACCCACGTCCACTGCGTGGTCGTAGGGTCGAACATCCAGAGATCGTTGAGTTTTCCGTCGGCGAAGCTGAATCCGCCGAAGAGCCAGAGCTTGCCACCTGAGTCGGTCCAACCGGCGGAGAGCAAGCGAGCGCCGGGATGGTTCGCGGCGGCGGGCACGCCCTTCGTACCATAAACACCGGGCTGATTGCCGTCACTGCTGCCGCTCATCCACGTCCATTGATGGGTTGCTGGGTCGTATTTCCAGAGATCGTTGAGGGTAGCGCCCCCATGGCTGTCATTCCCTGTTCCGCCAAAGAGCCACAAGTTCCCCTTGTCGTCGGTCCAGGTAACCGGTTGGGTGCGGGAGCCGGGAGTGTTCTCAGTGGCGGGCACACCCTTGGTTCCGTAGATACCCAGATGGTTGACGGATTTGCTGCCACTCATCCAGGTCCACAACTTGGTGGCCGGATCGAATGACCAAAGGTCGTTGATCAGAAAGATGTCGAGGATTTCGCCTGTGCCCCACCCTCCGAATATCCAGAGCTTGCCGAACTTGTCTCTCCACATGCCGGCGCCCTGTCGAGCCCCCGGAGAGTTGCCGGCGGAAGCGACGCCGAGAGTTCCGTAAACGCCAGGCCGATCTTTTTCATTGCTGCCAGTGATCCACGTCCACTGCCCGGGCAGATCGCCAGTGACGGTAACCGTGAACGAGGGGCTAGCAACAGCGCCGACTGAGGCGTGAATGTTTGCGGCACCGAGGTAAATTCCCGTTACAAGACCGGAGTTTGGGCCACCGTTCAAGACGGTGGCAAATTCCTCGCCAGTAGAACTCCACCATGCGGTGTCGGTGATGTTCTTGGTGCTGCCGTCTGAATACGTTGCAGTGGCCGTCAGTTGTAAAGTGCCGTCCATGGCGACTTCGGAGCTGAGCCCGGTTACCTCGATGGACTTAACAGTGAGCGACCACGCGGTGTAGGTATATGCGTTGGCTCGCCAGACACCATCGACAAGCGAATAGAGAGTGACGTAGAGCGTGCTGGCGTCGTTGGGCAGGCCGGTGACGGTTGCCGAGTTTCCGGTGGTCGTGTTGACGAAGTAGAGATCGTGAGTGCGCGGAGCGGTGCCGACGTAGAGCGAGTACTCCGTGACCCCCGTGCCTGCGCTCCAGGTAAAAGTTTGCGAAGTGCCGCCGAGAGTTGAGGCGGGAGTGGGCGTCAGGATGGTGGCAGCACCGGGGGTGCCGCTGGCGATGTATTGGTACGATGTCCGATTCCAAACGCCGTTTTTGCGGGTGAAGTAATCCACGTAGAAGGTCCCGCCGTTCGACGGGAGACCGGAGACGGTGTGAGAACTCGCCGATCTCGTGGTGAAGAATTCGAGGTTGTGCTTGTGCGGCGTGGTGCCGACGTAGAGCGAATAGTCGGTGATTCCGGTACCGAGATTCCAAGTGAAAGTTGTGCTCGTGCTGTCCAACTTGCTGCCGGGCTTCGGGCTGGTGAGGCCGGGTGCCCACGCGATAAACGTGTAGGCGTGGTACTGCCACACCCCCGCGATGAGCGAATAGAGCGTGACGTAGACCGGGCGACCATCCATGGGCAGGCCGGTGACGCTCGCCGATGTCGCGGTGGTGTTCTTGAAGTAGAGATCGTGCGCGCCGTGGGTGGTTCCGATGTAGAGGCTGTAGCTGGTGACGCCGCTGCCGCTGGACCACGTGAAGGTTTGCGCGGATCCTGCGAGTGTCGCGCCAGTGGCTGGCGCACTCATCGTGGCGGATACAGCGGTGCCGGTGGCGATGAAGGTGTACGACTGCCGTTGCCAGGTGTTGCTGATGCGCGAGAAAAGATCGACGTAGAACGTGCCGCCGTGCGAGGGGAGATTGGACGCGGAGTACGAGTTTGCGGACTTCGGGTTGAAGAAGGCAATGTCGTGCGCGTGCGGGGTGGTGCCGATGTAGAGCGAGTATTCAGTGACGCCGGTTCCAGTGGTCCAAACGAAAGTCGCACTGGTGCCGGAGAGAGTGCTGCCCGGAGTGGGGCTGGTGAGAATCGCGGGGGCGTTGGTGATGGCGTGGAGAGAAGTGAGAAACGAGAAAAGTATGAGAGCACAGCGAAGGAGTGTCAAGTGGACCTCCAAAGACGAGATAGGCACAGGGTAGTGCTGCGGCGAGCGGGCGCTCATGAAAAAGGGCGAGTAGTTGCGCGGTGTTCCAATTCGGATTGGCCCGCTTCAGGCTGCTATTCTCAAAACGTGGCTGGATCGGCTGAGACACCTAAGAAAAAGACATTGACGCGCATGAGTTTTTTGAAGTTCGCGCTGCGATGGGTTTTGGTGGGGCTTGTCGCGTTGTGGCTGGGAGCGGCTTTGACGCTGGTGCTGCTGCGCTGGGTGGATCCACCAACTACTGCGGTGCAGACGCAGCGTCGGATGCAGTCGTGGACATCGAGTAAGCCGTATCGCAAACAATATAAGTTTGTGCCGCTGGCGCAGATTTCTCCTCATCTGCAACATGCCGTGATCTCGGCGGAGGATGCTCGCTTCTATCAGCATCATGGGTTCGATTGGCACCAGATCCAACTGGCTTACGAAAACGATATGGACGGTGGGAAAATTCGCGGGGCGTCGACCCTGACGGAGCAGCTGGTAAAGAATTTGTTCTTCGGGACGGAGCGGTCGTTCGTGCGCAAGGGAGCCGAAGTGACGCTGGTTCCGGTGGCGGAGTTCGTGTTGGGAAAGCAGCGGATCCTGGAGCTGTATCTCAACGTGGTGGAGTGGGGACCGGGAGTGTATGGGGCGGATGCGGCGTGCCATACCTGGTACAAAACCTCCGCGCACAACATTGGGAAAGATCAGGCAGCGCGATTGGCGGCGATTTTGCCGGCGCCGCGGCGTAGGAAGCCGGAGCGGATGAATGATTACAGCGATTTGATATTGGAGAGGATGAAGCAGGTGGGGTGGTAGCAGAGGACGACCATGCGAAATTGGAAAAGATTATTTGTTCTGATGATCGTTGTGCTGACCTATTGTGCGGGTGCTCACCCCCAGCTTGATTCTCGCGCGACTCGTACATTCGCAGGCACGGTTGCTGATCCGATGAAAGCGCCAATTGCCAAAACTCGCATCTGGGTGCATGAAGCGGATGGGGAGAGAACGTTCAGCACCATCACGGACGCGGAAGGGCGGTTCTCCGTGAAGTTGCCGGACGGACATTATGCGGTGCTATTCACCGCGTCCGGATTTGCGCCTTACTGCAAGGTCTATTGGACTGAGATGGATCTCGAAAAGAATTTGGAAATCCAGCTTCGGCCCGACGTAGAACATTTGGAGCACATACCGGGGCTTGAGTCCCGTTAAGGCCGCGCGTTTGCCGCGGCTCAAGGGCACTCCATACTCAAGTACCGGTCTCCCGTACAATGGCTGCGATGCCTTCCAACTATCTTTTTTGGGCGGGATTTCTCTTCTTTGTAGTGCTGATGATGGCGCTCGATTTGGGCGTGTTTCAGCGCACGAAGCACACGATCAGTTTTCGCGAGGCGATGACGTGGACGGTGGTGTGGATCTCGCTGGCGGGGCTGTTTTCGCTGCTGCTGTATCACCACGGGCAGCGGATGGCGGCGGACTCGGTGCTGTCGAACCGGCAGCTGTCGTTGCAATTCATCACGGGATACGTGATTGAGCTGTCGCTGAGCGTCGACAATTTGTTTGTGTTCCTGCTGCTGTTCCGCATGTTCAACGTGCCGGGTGAATTACAGAGGAAGGTGCTGACGTGGGGGATTGTCGGGGCGCTGATTATGCGCGCCGTTTTTATTTTTGCGGGCGTGGCGCTGATCCGGAAGTTTGCGTGGATTGAGTATGTGTTCGGTGTGTTCCTGATTTATGTGGGCGTGAAGCTGCTGTTCGAGTCGGGGGACAACGCGCCGCACGAGAACGCGATCGTGAAGTTGTTCCGCAAAGTTTTTCCGGTAACGCCGGACTTTGATGGCGAGAAGTTTTTCACGGTGCGCAATGGCGTTCGCTATGCCACACCGCTGGCGGTAGTACTGCTGATGGTGGAAACCACCGACGTGATCTTCGCAGTGGACTCGATCCCGGCAGTACTGGCAATTTCGCGCGATGCGTTCATCGTGTTCACGTCGAATGTGTTCGCGATTCTCGGGCTGAGGTCGATGTATTTTGCGCTGGCCGGACTGATGGATTTGTTCCATCTGCTGCACTACGGACTGAGCGTAGTGCTGATATTTATTGGCGTGAAGATGTTGGGCGCGCATTACTTCGAGATCCCGATTGCGATTTCGCTGGGCGTGGTGATTGGAGTGTTGCTGGTGACGGTGGCGTTGTCGCTGGTGGTGCCGAAGAAGAAACATGCGTAGGCGATTTGTGAGACCGATAGGGGTCCTTCGACTGCGCACGCTGCGCGTGCTCCGCTCAGGATGACAGAGCGCAAGTCTGCAGACTATTCTGATAGATACTCTGCATCGTGAGGCCTGTCATGTTGCTGCAAGGCGTATTTCCTGCGATTACTACTCCGTTTTATCCCGATGGCCGGATTTATTTTCGCAAGCTTGAACATAACGTCGCGAAGTATTCGCTGACCGACATCGCCGGCTTTGTCGTGCTGGGATCAACCGGCGAAGTGGTGATGCTGAGCGACGGCGAGCGGCGCGAGATTTTGCTGGGCGCGATCGAGGCGGCGGGCGGGAACAAGATCATGATTGCGGGGACGGGCGCGGAGAGCGTCCGCGGAACGCTGGAGATGACGGAGGCGGCGGCGGAGTTTGGCTATGATGCCGCGCTGGTGCGGACGCCGCATTACTACAAGAGCCAGATGACGACGGCAGTGATGGCGAATTTTTATCGCACGGTGGCCGACCGGTCGGCGTTGCCGGTGCTGATTTACAGCGTGCCGCCATTCACGGGCTACGACATTCCGACAGAAGTGGTGAAGGAATTGGCGGACCATCCGAACGTCATTGGTATCAAGGAGTCGAGCGGTTCGGTGGAGAAGATTGCGCAGATGGCGAAGGAGACCGCGCATGTGCGACGGACCGTTTCGGCGACGCTGCGGCGGAGTACGGGGCGGCGCGATGTCGTGTCGGTGAGCGCGCTGGCTGGGACCTCGACGGTCGTCGAAGAGAGAACGCAAGAGGTTGGGTTCCAGATCCTGGCGGGATCGGCGCAGAAGATGCTGCCGTCGCTGGAGGCAGGGGCCTCGGGTGCGGTGCTGGCGTTTGGGTGCGTGGCGCCGGTGGCTTGCGTCGAGGTTCACAAGGCGTTTCGTGCGGGAGACATCGAGAAGGCGAAGGCCGCGCAAGAGAAGATCGTGGGGCCGGCGACGAGGATTGCGTCACAGTTGGGCGTTGCGGGCGTGAAGTATGGGATGGATTTCAATGGGTATTACGGGGGGAATCCGCGGCTGCCGTTGTTGCCGGTGAGCAGCGAGGTGAGGGCGGAGATTGAAGGATTGTTGGGGGATTTGCGGGGATGAACGCAGGGGCTGAAGCCCCTTTTCTTTCGGGCGCTTTTCGGCATCGCTAAAGCGATGCCCTGATACAAGGCCACTTTCGGCGACACAAGGCGCTTGCCACGATACGAAGCATTCCCGGCGAGATGAAGCATTTCCGGCGATACGAAGCATTTCCGGCGATACAAAGCTAAAACGGGCACTCCACAGCCATTTACGGTGGTAACTGCTGGTGGTTATCTCACGGGGTGGGCTTGGGGTATGGTACAAAGTGCGGCATGGCTCGTTTTCGATGGGCGGCGGTGATCCTGCTCGCCCTTTCTTCCACAATTTTGTTTGCTGCGGACGCGGCGCTCGACTGGCCAGCGGACAAGCCGGTACTGCATTTCGAGATCGGCAAGTTCAATAAGGCCGGATCGTTTGGCAACCGGAACGTCTTCAACATTGATGTAGTGACGAAGAACGTTTCGGCGACGCGGATTTCGTACGCGACCTTTCACCTTTATCTGCTCGACGCACAGAAGACGCGGATTGCCGAGCATTGGGTCACGCTTACCAACGTGGATCCGGGCGCGACGGTGAAATCGGTGATCACGAGCCAGGTGGTTGGCGTGCCGGTGGAGTTTGCCGTGGCGGCAGACCATTTGCCGCAGGAACTCGCTTATCTCAATGGGCCGACGACCACGAGCGTGACGATTGAGACGATCCCGTCGGGGGCGAACCTGACCGTGGATGGCACGGCGGCGGGGAAGACGCCGGTGACGATGAGCGTCGCGGTGGGGAGCCACGCGATCGCGTTCAGCAAAGATGGATTCGCAGGCGACACGGCGACACTCAGCGTTGCGGCCGACCAGGCCGCGGGGAAGACGTATTCCTTCGAACTTGGTGGAGCGCTGCACGACACGGTTGAGTTACGCGATGGCACGATTATTTCCGGAGACGTGATTGCGGTGAGTGAATCGGAGATCGTGGTGCGGGGCAGCGACGGCGAGCAGAAGTATGTGCGCGCGCTGGTGAAGCGGGTGTCGTTTGTGGAGAAGACAGAAGCGGCGAAGTAGGCCGTTTCACGGAGCACATTTTGGCGGCGAGGCGTTGAGGCCACTCAACAGGTGCCTGGCTGCCGGCAGGTCTGGATTGAATTCCAAAACACGTGTGGTGAACTGACGCGCTGCGTCGTATTGGCCTGTGCTGCAGAAGGCTAGCGCCAGGTTCATGCCGATGCCGCTGTGGCCGGGGGCGCGGCGGAAGGCGTCTTCCCAGAGTTCGACGGCGCGGCGGGTGTGGCCAGCGCGGGCTTCGAGGATGGCGAGATTGTTTTCGGCGTCGAGTTCACTCGGGTTCAACGAGAGCGCGCTGGTGTAGAGGGCGCGGGCAGTCTCGGTGTCGCCACGCTTCTGGGAGAGGAAGGCGAGCGCGGAGAGGACGGCGGGATCGTTCTTGTCGTATTCCGATGCTTTGCGGAGCCAGCGTTCGGCTTCGGGCTGCGCGTCGGTCATGCCGGAGTTGACGATCGCCTGCCACGCGAGGCCTTTGTCGCGAGCATCGTTGTCGGCTTCCGCGGAGTAGGGGAACGGAACGAGTTTCGGAAGCGAAGTTGGCGGCGCCGGCGGCGCTGCGGGACGGCGCAGGATGCGGTGGTCTGTGACCTCGGTGTGGGCGACGTCTTTGCTCTGCGACGCGGGCATGTGGCAGGCGGTGCAGTCGGGATTCTCAGTGTGGTGCTTGGCACTAAATTCTGCACTATGACAGCTCAGACATTTTGAGCGGTAGAACGAGACGCGTTCTTCGGGGGCGATGGTTCGGTGCGGATCGTGGCAGGTTCCGCACCAGAGCTTGTCGCCCGATTTCTTTTTGCATGTGCTTTGCGCGAGGGCTTCGAATTGGCTGGCGGCGCGCAGGGAAGAGCCGTGCTCATCAGCCATAACGTAGTAGCGGACGAATTGGGAAAGGTCGTCGCCGGGCCGGAAGTCGTAGAGATGTTTGCCGGGTCGCTCGATGGCGGCGTCGCCTTCGAGATGGCATTGCATGCAGATCTGGTCGCGTCGATCGGCGGGAAGTTTGGCGGGATTTAGGATCGCACCCTTGCCGTTCGCGTGTGCGTCAGACGGGCCGTGGCAGCGCTCGCAGGTGATCCCGGTCGCGGTGAAGACCGGGAGCGTGTAGCGGTTCTCGGTGCCGGCGATGGGCGGGCGGAAGTTGCTGGTGTGGCACTCGAGACAACTCGGCAGCGCGGGGAGGTTCATGGGGATTTCGCGCGACGCGGTGTAGCCGGGGGCGACGTCCCACTTCTTTTCGTCGGCGTACCAGTTGACGGGAGATTCGAAGAGGAAGCCGTCATCGGCGAAGAGATAGGTGCGTCCGCGGCGGCCCTGGCCGATGTAGTAGAGCAACTCGCGCTGGCCGTGGACATCGTTGGTGCGTGCGTAGGTGAGGAAGAGATGGCCATCGCGCAATTCGATTTTGTAATTTACGTCGGACGGTTCGTGATGGAATGCGCCGGTGAGCGGATTCAGCGAGGCCGGGCCGCTGGCATTGGCCATGGCAGTGGTGCTGTAGGAGCGGACGATGTCGGCGTGGCACTTGGCGCAGGGGGACTGGGCGACGGAAGACGCAACGAGAAGGACGACGAGGAAGAGTAGCGCCGCCTGAGAACGCGGAAATATTTGGCCCACCTTCACGGTGAGCGATTGTAGCGATTGGGAGCGGGTAGAGAAAGCGTGCGGCTTCAAGAAAAAGGCGGCCGATGAGGCCGCCCTTTGATTCTTGGACCGCGAAGTTACGCGACTTTGCCTTTGCGGTTTTTGCCGTTGGGTTTGGATGAGGTATTGGGTTTGGTCGCGCCGGCCCGAATCGCAGCGGGTTCGATGACGGTACCGCGGCCGGAGAAAGGCTCCGGCGCTTTTTTCGTATCCTCTTTTTCGGGCTTGTTGTCTTTCGCCGCGGCGTTATTGGCTTTGGTCGCGGCTTCTTTTTGGAGCGGATTGACGCCGGGATCTTCGCCTTCGTCTTCGCCGGTTTCCGGGTTGACGATGAACATCAGATCGGAAAGATCGCTGGCGTGCTCTTCTTCTTTGGCCTTGATCTCTTCAATCATGCGGCGGGTGGTCGGGTCTTTCTCGCCGAAGTATTCGATCATGCGCTGATAGACGTCAATGACGACGCGCTCGGCGATGAGGTCTTCCTTGATCATATCTTCGAGGGTTTCGCCTTCCACGTAGTGGGAGACGGAGCGCTCGAGCAGGGTCTTGGGGTTGTAATCGGGCTTGCCGCCGAGCTGCTGGATACGTTCGGCGATCATGTCGGCGTGTTCGCGCTCCTCGTCGGCGTGCTCTTTGAATTCCTCAGAAACTGCTTTGCCGTGCACACCGGTGGCCATAAAGTAGTGGTGCATATAGCGCAAAACGCAGACGATTTCGGTAGCGAGCGCTTCGTTCAGGATCTCGACGGTTTTGTCCTTGTCGAGCTTGTATTCATCGGTGACCGCTCCATCTTCGATTTTCTGCGCGGCCCGACGGCGGATTTCTTCAACGTCTTTGACAAAGTGCGGCATGGGACCTCTGTAGGCAAGGGAAGTCCGCCCGACAGCATGGGACGGCAATTGGTTAGATTGGCGTAAGTGGCTGCCGGATGTCTGACCCAATACGAAGGTAGGGGATGAAAAAATTCTGGAACGTGACGCGGTGGTTCATCCTGGTGGGACTGGTGCTGGTAATGGTGCTAATGCTGAGCACCCCAAAACGGCCATCGCCACGAATTGGCGGTGGATTGCAGAAACAACTGGCCGGCCAGTTCGAGCAGAAACTCGAACACCTGGAAGCAGCCAAGCAAGAGGGTGTGCACGGGCAGACTGAGAGCTTCACGGCCGAAGAGGTGAACGCCGGCATTCAGGACATGACCGCCAACGCCGAGACCGTGATGGGCACCGGGCGCGCCGAGGATGCGGAGGTCAAAATCGTCGGCGTGAATTTTATTGGCGATGAGGCGGTGGGGCAGTTCATCGTGCCGCGCTATGGGAAAGACATTTACATCACGATGAAGGCGCACCTCTCAGCGAAAGATGGCTACGCGAACCTCGAGCTGACCAGCGCCAAGATCGGAAACCTGGATGTGCCGGTGTCGATGATTAACCCGCGGTTGCAGCAGAGACTGGCGGAGCCGCAACAGAAAGAAAGACTTAAGTTGCCGGAGTTTATTGCGGACATGCGGGTGGAGCATGGGCAATTGGTGTTTGTGGAGAAGTAGGCTAGCAGTTCATGCCGACTCCGGTCGGGGAATGAAACCGGGCACGCCGGTGCTCACCACCGGGTTCAGCCTCTGCCGGGTTTGAATGCGATTGATCTCGTTGAAGGCTTCCTCGGGTAGCGGGGAGATGTCGAAGTTTTCTTTTGCGCGCGCTGCGGATCTGGGTGTGGTGAGTAATGCAGTTCCGCGCTGCACCGCCCATGAGAGGAGCACTTGCGCCGCGGTTTTCCCCACGCGTTCGGAGACGGATGTGATCACGGGATCTTCGAGCAGCCCCGGGCGCATTCCGTGACCGAGTGGGGCGAAGGCGAGCAGGACGATGCCGTTCCGCTTGCAGAATTCCAGCAGTTCGGTTTCCGGTAGATACGGGTGCGATTCGACCTGCACCACGGCGGGCTTGATGCGCGCCGCTTCGTAGATGGGCGCGAGGCGGTCCATCGAGATGTCAGAGAGTCCGATGGCGCGACAGCGGCCGCGGTCTACGAGGTTTTCGAGTGCACTCCAGGTTTCGCGCAGGGTTACGCCTTCGTCGTAAATCACGCTGCCATTTTGATCGCGCGGATCCTGCTCGTCTCCGGGTTGGAAGGCAAACGGCGTGTGGATGAGATAAAGATCAAGGTAGTCGAGCCCGAGGCGGTCGAGGCTTGCTTCGAACGCTGGTTCGACGCGCTCGGGTCGATGGTTGGTGTTCCACAGCTTGGTGGTGACGAAGATTTCCTCGCGAGCAATGTTTCCGGCGGCGCGTCCTGCACGTAAGGCTTCGCCGACTTCACGCTCGTTGCGGTAGCGTTCCGCACAATCGAAGTGGCGGAAGCCGGCGGCGAGCGCGTCTCGCGTGGCTGTGATGGTCAGTGCTGGGTCGGCGATCAGGGTGCCGAAGCCGAGTGCCGGGATATGTCCGGCGCCGTGGTGGAGCGGAATTCTGGTGTTCTGGAAATCAGGGGCGATCATAAAAGCTCCTTGGGTTGCGCGGATGACGGGCGGGTCAGAGATCGAGTTCGATTTCTGAGAGTGGTGTGGAGCAGCAGAGCAGGATGTTGCCATCCGCGGGAGGATCGAGAGGGTCGGGTGCGTACTTCACGGTTCCGGCGATGAGGCCGGACTCGCACATGTGGCAGACGCCGGTGCGGCACGACCAGCGAACGGGAACCGCGCAGGCTTCGGCGAATTCAAGAAGGCTTTTGTATTTTTCGTTCCACGGAACGGTGAGTCCGCTGCGCGTGAACGCGACGATGTGGCCTGTTCCGATGGCGCCAGATGGTGGATGCGGCGGCGGCAGCGTGGTGGCGGCGATGCCGGGAGTGATGGCGCCCACGGTGCCAAAGATCTCCGAATGAATGCAGTCGGAGGGCACTCCCCAGGCCTGGAGGGTTGCGGTGATCTGCGCCATGAAAGCGGATGGACCACAGAGATAGAAATCCGCGAGTTTGGGGACGTGATGCGCTTCCAATAGCGAACGATCGAGATGGCCGTGATCGTTGTAGTCGGTGCCGGGGCGGTCGGTTTCGAGGGGCTTGCTGTAGGCAACGATGGAGTGGCTGTTCGGCAGCTTGCTTAAGAGTGCGTGAACTTCCGAGGCGAAGGGATGCTCCTGGCTATTGCGCGCGCCATAACACCACCAGATTTCCCGCGCGGTATCGGTGGCTACGAGGGAGTAGAGCATGGAGAGTACTGGGGTGGCGCCGATGCCTGCGCTTAACAGGACGATGGGTTTCTCATCGTGCGCGAGGGTGAAGGTGCCGCGAGGAGCGCCGACCTGGATGACATCGCCGGCGTGAATGTGGTCGTGGAAGTAGCGGCTGCCGTCGCCCGAATCGCGTTTGACGCTGACTCGATACGTGCCCTCGCCATTTGCGCTGGAGATGGAATAGTTGCGGAGGATGGGCGCGGAATGCGCTCCCGGCTCAAGTTTGAAAATAAGGAATTGGCCCGCGAGGGGCACTGGCAAGGGCTCTCCATCGGGCGATGCGAGAACGAAGGAGAGGACGTCGGCGGTTTCGCGATGGACCTCCGCGACGCGCAGGGGACGAAAGCCCCGCCACGCCGGAGGCGGCGCAACCGTTATCAGGCCGGCGCTTCCATTCGGCTGGTCTGAGTTCAGCATCGCTTCGAGCGATGACTTCCAGCCATTGCTGAGCGCAGGTACCTGTAGTGCGCGTTTCAACACTTCACGCGAGTGGCCCGGGAGATAGAGCAGGGCATCGATGTCGGCAACAGTGACGTGCTCGGGGCCGTCGGCGACTTTGACGATCGCATCGCCAGCGGAGACTTCGCCTTCTTCGATCACGCGCAGGTAGAAGCCGGGACGCTTGTGGGAGACGAGGAGTGCCGCCATCTGCGGCTCGTTCATGCGTATGCCGACTCGATAGCAGGTGACGCGCGGCTGAGTGACTTCGAAGAGCGCGGAGCCGATGCGATAGCGGTCGCCTATGCAGACCTCGGTGTCGGGCAGGCCATCGACGGTGAAGTTCTCGCCGAACTGGCCGTACTCGAAGGCGTCGCGGTGAAGTTGCTCCTGCCAGTAGCGATAGGAGTCGAGCTGGTAGACCATGACGGCGCGATGCTCACCTCCATGGCCGGCGAGATCGCCTTGGCCGTCGCCCGCGAGGTTGAGACGGCGCGCCAGCACCTTGCCGGATACCGGCTTCTTCCAGATCGCGGTATGGACGATGTTGCCCTGCCACTCGACATCGCGCGGAAGTCCGACATTGACGGAGATGAGAGAAGGCATGGCAACCCCTGCGCTTAGGGTAGCTGAGATCGTGGCAGTGTCTATTGAACTTACGTATTGAAGGGGGAGAGTAAGAGATATTTTGGTTGCATAGTCGCGCGCCCGTCGGGCAAGATGCGGGGACTCCGATGACAATCACTCGCCGTGAATGGCTACTGGGCTCCCTTAGCGTGGCGGGGTGGGCGGCGGTCGCGTCCGCGCAGCAACATGCGCACCTTGCGGTTGCGAACCCTGAATCTGCCTCGCTCGGTTTCCTTGATGCCGCGACAGCTGGTGATGTGACCGCCATCGCGGCGCAGATCGTTCCCTCAGACGATGGCCCGGGGGCGACCGAAGCGGGAGCGGTGTATTTCTTCGACCGCGCGCTTACGACTTTCGCTGCCGGTCAGGCGACGGATTTTCGCTCGGGAATGGCGGAGCTATCCAAACGGCGGCTACAGATGTTTCCCGGTTCAACGTCGTTTGCTGCACTGACGAAAGAGCAACAGCTGCAACTGCTGCGTGCGATCGAGAAGACTGACTTCTTCGGACTGCTCAAGACGCTCACCGTGATGGCGTGGCTCGGAAGCCCGGAATACGGTGGGAACCGGAAGAGCGTGGGGTGGAAATACATCGGTTTCGATGACGCTGGATTCTTCGAACCTCCATTCGGCTATTACGACGCGGAGGCCAAGTGAAGGGACCACAGTTTCGAAACTCTGAAACCGTTGACTTCATCGTGGTAGGCGCGGGAGCGGCCGGCGGTGTTATGGCGAAGGAGCTGGCCGTCGCGGGCTTCAGCCTGGTGGTGCTGGAGCAGGGGCCGTATCTGAGCGAGGAGGACTTCGGACACGACGAGATCAAGTTCGCCATCCAGAAGAAACTGACCAACGATACGAAGATCCAGCCCATCACCTATCGCAAGACCGAAGCCGAGGTTGCGAAGCCGTTCAAGGCCATTGAATACGGGCGGCAGGTGGGCGGCGGGTCGGTACACTTCACGGCGAATTACTGGCGTCTGCATGAGAGCGATTTCCACGAGCGCAGTCTTTGGGGCGAGGTGCAAGGCTCGACGTTCGACGACTGGCCGATTCGCTACGGCGACCTGGAACCCTATTACACCAAGGCGGAAGAGGAGCTGGGCATCTCGGGCCTGGGTGGGGCGAACCCGTTCGAGGCGCCGCGGTCGAAGCCGTATCCGCTGCCGCCGATGCCGGTCAAGTCCTCGGGTGTGCTGTTCGAGCGGGCGACGAAGAAGATGGGGCTGCATCCGTATCCTGCGCCGGTGGCGGTACTCTCGCAGCCGTATCGCGGAAGCGGCGCGTGCGTGCACTGCGGCATGTGTGAACTCTTTGGCTGCGAGATGAAAGCGAAGTCGAGCACGCTGGTCAGCGTCATTCCGATTGCGGAGAAGAGCGGACGCTGCGAGATCCGCCCCAATTCCTACGTGCGCAAGTTGGAAACCGACGCCTCCGGCCGCGTAACCGGGGTGATCTATTTCGACGCGCAGAAGCAAGAGGTGCTGCAGCGCGCCAAGGCGGTGGTGCTTTGCGCCAACGGTGTGGAGTCGGCGAAGCTGCTGCTGATGTCGAAGTCGAACCGGTTCCCGCAGGGGCTCGCGAATTCAAGCGGGCTGGTGGGCAAGAACCTGATGTGGGACAACGGCACGGAATCGAGCGGGCTGTTTGAACACCCGCTGAACGAATTCAAGAGCGTGCAGGTCACGCGCGTGATTCACGATTACTACGATGCCGATCGAAAGCGAGGCTTTTACGGCGGCGGAGGCATCGACGCGCGCTTCGATTTCTATCCCATCACCTTCGCGCTTACCGGGCTGCCGGACGATGCTCCGACCTGGGGACTGGAATTCAAGAAAACGGTTGGCAAGTACTTCACGCGTACCATGACTCTGCTCGCGCATGCCACTTCGCTGCCGCGCGAAACGAACAGTGTCTCGCTCGACCCGCAGATGAAAGATGCATGGGGATTGCCGGCGGTGCGCATCACCTTCGACTGGCATCCGGATGATATCGCGAACATGAAGTGGCTCGTCGAAAGGGAACGCGAGATTTTGCAGGTAGCGGGAGCACAGAAAGTATGGTCGTTCCCGGTGGAACCGGCGCAGCCGAACCTGATGCCGTCTCGGCACCTGATTGGAACTTGCCGCATGGGACGCGACCCGAAAAAATCAGTCGTGGATCCCTTCGGCCACGCCCACGATGTGCCGAACCTGTTCATCGTGGACGGAAGCAACTTCGTGACCTCAGGACGACAGCAACCAACGGCGACGATCCAGGCGCTGGCTTATCGGGCGGCAGAACGGATTGCGGGGAAGGCTAAGGCGGGGGAGTTGTAGAGCGGATGGATCGGCAGTTCCAATTTGCGATGCGACGAGGATCGACCCGTTAACAGACGTGGAACTTCGATTTGAAATGACGTAGAGTGCTGGTCGAGATGGAGCTTGAGAAACAGAATCTGCGCGTTGAGCGGCTGGACGCAGTAGCCAAAGTATTGTCGACTGTGTCGTGGCTTTCGCGAGCGCGTACCCCATTGCTCTTTGTGGTGCCAATCTGCATTCTGCTTACTGTCTCCAGTGAGGCATCGCGTCTCGAGACCGTTTTGATAGGCATAGTGTCCGCTTCCGCTTTGCTCGCATTGGTCGCCCTTTGGACAGAGTGGCGGTACAAACTTTATGTCGTGGCAGCGCTGTGCCTGGTGTTCGGAGCAAGTGGGATTCTGTGGCAGTATCAGGAAGCGCACAAGAGGCCGATGGATTGGTTCTACGGCAGCGGTCTGAGCCTGATGTTTTTGTATTGGGGCTGTGCGATCGTCGTTACGGCTCATCGTTATGCGGTGGTCAACGGAGATTCCTGGCGTGAAGAACGCGAGCAGGTGGACGCTCTGATTCAGCGAGTCGCAAGGCGCTCCGAGCCTGACGTTCTCGAATTCTCGACGGGAAACTTCTGGAGGGGCTACTGGACTTATCGTCTGTACAACCTTGGAACGGGTTGGCTCGTTGCCCGGTTTAAGAAAGGCAGCACGAAGCTGGTCGAATGCCGAGTACGCGGATTGAGCGAGATCGTCTTCCACCCCGAGGCGTCCGGAAACTGGAATGTTGACGTAATGGCTCGTGGGAAGACGACGTCGTTTCGGGACGTGGACCTTTCGGGCAAGGTTCCCCAAGCCTACGTGCAGTGATCGACGAGGGCCGATTTTGTCATTGAGAGGCGACAAACGTTTTTCAAGCAAAGTGGCCGCAATCCTCGCGGTCGTGTTCGTAACTTTTGGCCTGTTAGCCGGTTCGCAGTTTCTGATCTGGTTTGGGGCAATCCTGTTGGCCGTGGTGGGAGCTGTTGAACTGGTCAGATACATCTCGTAGACCCCGCTGCCCAGCTATTCGCCTAAGGCAATAGTCGCTAGGGTGAGGGCCGGCAATGGATGTTGGTACATGAAAAAAACGCATGGTCTAGTTGTGCTGATCGTTTGCGGGGTTTTGCTGCAATGTTCCTGCAGAGTCCATACAGTTCCCGCAGATGGCGGGTTCGTAACGGTTTTCGAAGGATTCGTGTATGTCGGCATGGACGTGAATCGCAACTCCCACAGCAACTATGGAGAGGACGCACCGGTCCAGTTTTTTGCCGACCATTCGTACGTCTTCCACCATCGAGTTCCATTTGATGACGTCGAATTCGCGAGAACGGACCTGCCTCTGAAGCTTCAGCGCCTCGGTTTTTCCGTCACCAGCCCGGTTAACGACGTGGCAGTTGTGGATCCGGGCGGTGAGTTGTGGGGGGTCAAATTCGCTCGTGCGGACTGTTCGGGTGTTATTTACTCGCGGCCGTGTCCGAGCCTGATTAAGAGATCGTTCCCCAAAGACCGGCGCTGGGGCGAATCGGAGTTCGTGCTTGAGTTGCACGGGGCGTGCACGAACTGAGCACGCTAGCATCCCCCGCGAACCCTATCCGGTAACGGAAGTTCATCCAATCTGCATTTTCGCGCACCCCAAATTTTCATCTTAGGGTTATGCTGCAAAGAGAGAACTTCTAAATGGCCAACTATCCACTTTCGGACCTGATTGGCGCTGCCGTCTACGACTCGACGGGCGCGCAGGCCGGACGTGTGCGCGAGCTGGCCATTGTCCCGCAGCAGGATGTGAGCAAGATTGCGGCCTTGGTGCTGAAGACGCGCGCGGGCGTGCGGTTGATGGCGTCGGCGCAAATTGCGGGGATCAACGGCGGGATTAAGGCGACCGTTGCCGCGACGGAGTTTGCCGAGTTGGGCAGCTCCGAGGGCATGCTGATGCTCTCGCGCGACCTGCTCGACCAGCAGATTATCGACACCAATGGGCGCAAAGTGGTGCGCGTGAATGATGTCGAGCTGATCGGCGAGGCGAGCGATCCGTTCGTCCTCAAGGTCGGTGGCGTTGATATTGGGGCGCGCGGGGCGGCGCGTCGGCTGCTGAAGGGGCTGGTGCCGCGGGCGGCGCTGAATGCGTTCCTGCGGAAGCTCTCGTCGAAGCTGATTCCCTGGGAGTTCGTGGACCTGATCGAAACCGATCCGGCGCGGCGCGTGCGGCTGAAGATTTCGGGCGACAAGCTGGAGAAGCTCCACCCCGCCGATTTGGCCGACATTATCGAGGAACTGGCGCCAGCGGAGCGTGAGGCGCTCTTCCAGACACTCGACGAAGAAGTGGCGGCCGAGGCGCTGGAGGAGGTCGATCCCAAGCTGCAGGCTTCCATTCTGAGCTCGCTCGATACCGAGCATGCGGCCGACATTGTGGAGGAGATGGATCCCGATGCCGCGGCCGACTTGCTCTCTGAGTTGCCGGCGGAGCACTCCGAGCAGATTTTGAGCGAGATGCAGCCGGAAGAGCGGCAGGAAGTAGAAGAGCTGATGGAGTTCGAGGAAGATACGGCGGCCGGCCGTATGACCACGGACTACATGGCCCTGCTGCCGACGGCGCGGGTGGCGTATGCGATCGAGATGCTGCGGCACTTCGACGGGCCGCTGGAGAGCATGAGCACGATTTACCTGGTGGACAAAGACGAGAAGCTCGTTGGATCCGTTCCGCTGGCGAGGCTGGTCTTGGCGAATTCGGCGGCGCCGCTGTCGGACCTGAGTGAGGGCAGCCATATCTCGTGCCATCCGGATGCGGATGAGAGGGAAGTGGCGGAGTTGTTCGATAAATACAACCTGCTGACGCTCCCGGTCGTCGATGACAGTGGAGTGCTGACAGGGGTCATCACCGCCGATGATGTGATCAGTTTGCTGCGTAGCAAGCTTTAAAACCTTTTCACCACTAAGGACACGAAGGGGCACGAAGGCTTTTTGAGTATTGTGTTGGAGAAGATTGCCGGCTCGGTGCACCTGAGATTCGTTACACGGGAACAACAAGACCTAGTTATCCTTCGTGAGCCTTTGTGTCCTTCGTGGTTAAAGATTTTGTTTTTTCGTTTATTCTGGAAAGTCGTCGCATCCTACCGCTTACGTGAAATGAATGAAATGGACCAGGCACTGGAAGACCCGGCTGCTGCTGATTTTTGCGGTCATAGGCCCGGGCTTCATCACGGCTAATGTCGATAACGACGCTGGCGGAATTTTTCAATATTCCGCGGCGGGCGCGCAGTTCGGCTATGGCCTGCTCTGGACGCTGCTTCCCACTACCATCGCGCTGATTGTTGTGCAGGAGATGGCCGCCCGACTAGGCGCGATCACGGGGAAAGGCCTGTCCGATCTCATCCGCGAGGAGTATGGGCTGCGGATCACGTTCTTCATGATGCTGGGGTTGGTGATCTGCAACTTCGGCAACGTGGTGGCGGAGTTCGCGGGGATCGCGAGCAGCCTGGAACTGTTCAACGTCTCGAAGTACATCAGCGTACCGGTGTGCGCGCTCATCGTGTGGCTCCTGATTGTGAAGGGGAACTACAAGAACGTGGAAAAGGTGTTCCTGGCCGCGTCGTTCGTGTACTTCGCCTATATCGTGGCGGGATGGTGGGCCGGTCCGGCATGGAAGGAAGCACTCGTCGCGACGGTGAAGCCATCGAGCAATGTGAACTTCCGCGATAAAGATTACGTGTACACGATCATCGGATTGGTCGGTACGACGATTGCGCCGTGGATGCAGTTCTATTTGCAGGCGTCGATTGTGGAGAAGGGGATTACGGCCAAGCAGTATAAGACGTCGCGGTGGGACGTGATCATCGGGTGCATTTTCACCGACGTGGTGGCATGGTTCATCATCGTGGCGTGCGCCGCGACGCTGTTTGTGCACGGCTTCCGGACAATCAATACCGGCGCGGATGCGGCGAAGGCGCTGGCACCGCTGGCCGGGCAGTATGCATTCATATTGTTCGCCGTAGGGTTATTCAATGCGTCGCTGTTTGCGGCGTCGATCTTGCCTTTGTCCACGGCCTACACGGTGTGCGAGGGGCTGGGGTTTGAGTCGGGCGTAGATAAGTCATTCGGCGAGGCGCCGTTTTTCTACTGGCTGTACACGATCCTGATAGCCGCGGGCGCTGCCGTCATTCTGATTCCGAACTTGCCGCTCGTGAGAATTAGCATTCTGTCGCAGGTAGTGAACGGCGCTGTGCTGCCGTTTGTACTCGTGTTCATGGTGCTGCTGGCAAACAAGCATGAGCTGATGGGCAAGCACGTGAATGGGCGGGTGTTCAACTGGATTGCGTGGGCGACGACCGCGATCATGGTTGGGCTGACCGTCGCTTGGTTTGGGAGCTTGGGGAAGTAAGGGCATCTACGCAACATGCGTAAAGGTTCACGCTATTTGCGTAAGTGGCGCTGCTCTAGCAACAGCAGATCCTTCGCTGCGCTCAGGATGACAGGAGACGGCGGTGGTGGTACGGGCTGCGACGCGAGCTGACCGCGACGCGAGCTGACCGCGACGCGAACAGCAGATCCCACGTCGCTTCGCTCCTCTGGATGACAAGAGAGGGCAGTGGATACAAAGACGGTGGGGTGGCTCCCGCGATGCATTTCTGGGCTTCCGCCTTACAGCCTCTTGCCTTCGGCAATTTCTTTTACTAAGCCTAAATCTGCTTCGAGGAAATCGAGCTTTGGCATTTCTATGCGAGGCACCCAGCGGATGTCGGCGAAGACGCGGTTTTCGGGCTCGCCTTGCCAGCGGTCGATGCGGAAGAAGTAGAGCTCGATGATGACGCCTGCGGTATAGCTGTGGCGGATGGTTTCGACTAACGGGCCGATTTCAGCGGCGAGGTTGAGCTCTTCGACGAGCTCGCGGGCGAGGGCGGCTTCGGCGGTTTCGTTGGGCTCGATTTTGCCGCCGGGGAACTCCCATTTGAGCGACATGGGATCGTTGTGCGAGCGCTGGCAGCAGAGGATTTCGTCTCCGCGGACGAGAATGCCGGCGACGACGCGCTTCACCTTTACAGCGGCAGACGGTTCGCTCATTTACGTGGTGCGCTCGAGGTATTCGCCGACTAGCTTTGCACAGAATTCGCAGAACGTGCGGTCTTCGTCACCGAAGGCGGCAGCGTCGTGGCTGTCGATATCGAGTTCGCCGACGATTTCGCCCTTCATGCGGATGGGGACGACGATTTCGGATTTTGTTTCGAGCGAGCAGGCGAGGTAGCGAGGATCGGAGTTGACGTCGTCCACGATGACGGTGTCGCCGGTGGTGACGGCTGCGCCGCAGATGCCTTCGTTGAGCGGAATGCGCGTGTGCGTGGTGGGTGCGCCTACGTAGGGGCCGAGGACGAGGACGGGATCCACGCCCGGAAGCAGGCTCTTCTCAATCATGTAGAAGCCGACCCAGTTGTAGTGCGGCAGGTATTGCTGGAGGCGGCCGACGATGTCGGTCATGAGGTCTTCGACGGTGGGCGCCGTCTCTGCCATGGTCTTCAGTTGCGCGGTGAGCTGCTCGCGGGTCTGGGTTAACTGCATAGATTTATTTAACCATAAGGTCAGAGATCGCCGGAGATGCGCCGGATGCCCGCGACGGGCGGGAAATGTTCGGGATGTAGGGCCCACAGAATGGCTTGCAGGCCGGGGATGAGGGTGGGGCCGGGGGTATTGAAGAGCTCGTCATTGACGCAGAAGACGCGGCGATTGCGGACTGCCGTGAGGTCGATCCATTGGCGATCGCGAACGATCTTTTCGAGCGGGACACGGTCTCCGGCACCGCACCAGGCGGCGAGGATGACGTCGGGATTTTCTTTGGCGATGGTGGTGGCTTCGGTGTGAGCGCCCGCTTTGCCGATGAACTCGCCGCCAGCGGCTTCGATGAGTTCGGCGATCCATGGTTGCGAGTGGATGATGGGCTTACCCCACTCTTCGGCGAAAACAGTCTGCTTGGGGAGATTGCGAGTTTTGTCGCGAGCCGATGCGATTTCGGTTTGCATTTCTTCGATGAGGCGCTGGCCGCGGTCGGGTACGTTCATCAGCGCGGCGATGGTGGCGATGTCGCCGTAGATGTCGTTGAGGGAGTGCGGGGCGAGACCGACGAAGCGGATACCGGCTTTGAGGATTTCGCCGATGGCTTCGAGTTGATAGGGGACCGACGCGATGACGATGTCCGGGCCCGCCGCGAGGATTTCGTCGGCTTTGGAGGTCCAGGAGTCGTGGATGATGTGCGCTTTGCTCTCGACGATGGCGGGGACTACATCGCGGCAATACTTGGTGCAGGCGACGACGTGCTCGAGGAGGCCCAGGCGGTCGAGGGTGACGGTAACGCTGGGTTGGAGGGAGGCTACGCGGGTTGGGGCATGGGGAGGCATGGTCGATTTGATTGTGGCATGAGGAAGCGGGTTTCGCGAGGCCGGGCGCGGCAGGGGCTAAAGCCCAAAATCAGATGTGCGTTTTCGGCATCGCTGAAGCGATGCCCTGATACGAACCCTCGGCAAAATATCGGCTGATACGAACCTCTGTAAAATAGCGCTATGTATTCGGCCCGGTTGCTGGACCACTTTGAGAATCCGCGCTATGCGGGGGAGTTGCCAGGGGCGACCGCGAAGGTGCGAATTGAGAACCCCGCTTGCGGGGACATACTCGAACTCGCGGCCGAGATTCACGAGGGCGTGGTGCGCGAAATTCGGTTCCGCGCGAAGGGATGCGTTCCAGCGATGGCATGCGGGTCGGCGATCGCGACGCTGATTCAGGGTCAATCGGTTGCGCAACTGTTGAAGATTCGGCGGGAAGATGTATTGCGCGAAGTGGAGAGCGTGCCGCAGGCTTCGGGGCACGCAGTGCACCTCGCGCTGGATGCGGCGAGTGAGCTTTGGAAAGAGCTGGCAAAAGCTTAGAGCGCAGGCGGGAGTGGAACCGATAGGGGTCCTTCGACTGCGCCGCTCCGCGGCTGCGCTCAGGATGACAGAGCGCTTACTTCTTGCTTAGGTCTTTGATTTCTGCGGCGAGCGCGAAGATACGGTCGTCGGTTAGCTTGCCTTTGAAGGCCGGCATTTTTCCTTTGCCGCTCTCGATTACGGCCTTGATCTCATCCACATTTAACTGCGTGGTCTGAAGCGATGGGCCACCGAATGGGTGACGGCCATCGGCGTTCTTGCCGTGGCATTTGGCGCATTGCTTTTGGTAGCTCGGATCGGATGAGAGTGTGGACTGCGCGAAGGCTGCGGACGCGACGAGACAGCAGGCGAGCAGAAGTGAAGTTTTCATGAGAGCAGCATCTTACCCCAAGGGCTCGTAAATCGGCCACTGGCGCTCTTCGGCGATGGCACGAAGGTCCGGATTGGGATGGATGACGAACGGATGGCGCGCGATCTCAAGCATGTGCAGATCGTGGACCGAGTTGCCAAAGACGGCGTCGGGGCGGCGCTTGATGACCTCGTTGATGGCGACCTTCTTGTCGGGGCCGGAGGGGACACGGACGAGGCGATCGGTGGCCTTGCCGTTTTCCACGTGCACTTCGGCGGCGAGCACGTGCTCACGCGGGATGCCGTAGTATTCGGCGCCGACTTCGACCACCCAGTTGTTGGTTGAAGAGACGGCCCAGAGATCTACACCGCGATCTTTAAGCGCGTGGGTGAGCTTGAACATCTCCGGAAAGATGCAGCCATGGATCTGCTCGTGCCAGAACGTCTCCGCTTCGCGGCGCAGTAGTTCTTCGTCGAGGCCGTGGTGGATGGTGACCATGTCGCCGCACATGACTTCTTCGGCGATAGCGCTGGTTTCTTTGTAGGCGGCGTAGCGGGGGAGGATCCAGTCGAGCGCTTCCTGCGGGACGAGGCCCCGCTTCTGCTCCCAGGCGAAGAAGAGCGAACCGCTGTCGTGCTGCCAGAGAGTGCCGTCGCAATCGAAGACGGCGAGCTTGAGGTCGAGGGCGAGCACCGAAGAGACAAACTTTTCGGCGCGTTCAGAGAGCTGTTCGGAGATCGGAGTACTCAATGCGCTGGTCCAGTGATTGAAAGCTGCTGATAATCCGCGGGGGTATCGATGTTCGAGCATACGCCGGGATCGTTAACGGGCTGATAAAAGATGTGGTCCTCGTGGGCATGCTCGACGTCGCGGGCGGTGGCGTCGGCGGGGGCGCGGAGGAAAGCCTCGATCATCTCGCGGCCGATGACGTAGGGGTGACCGTGCTTGCCTTCGAACTGCGGCACTACCGACCAGATGTTATCGGGGGCGGCGATGAACGCCGCGCGAAGGGCTTCGACGGTTTTCGGCTGCACCGGGGGACGGTCAACGAGTGCGACCATCGCGGCATCGCGGCCGCGGTTGAGGACTTCCTGCAAACCGATCTGCAGCGAGCTGAATTGTCCGCGCTCGGGATTGGGATTGGTGACGAGGAACGCCCCTGCCGCATAGATGATCGGCGTGATGGCGCGCTCGTTGGCTCCGGCGACGACGATGACGAGATCGGTGTGGGGGCGGAGCATATCAATCGCCGCGCCGAGGAACGTTTGTCGCCAGGTCGTGGGATGAACGAGGTCGGCGGGCCAAGGGAGCAGGGCTTTGTCGCGGCCCATGCGCGAGCTGGCGCCGGCAGAGAGAATTACGCCGCAGAATCCGGGTGCGCGGGTCATAGTTTCGCCTTTTCTGTTTCCACGTCTTCGCCGGTGATCATCACGCGATAGGCCTTGCCTTGAGTCTCGGGCAACGCGCCGCGGCGAAGGGCGATCATCTCCGCGACGATGGAGACCGCGATCTCTTCCGGCGTGATAGCGCCGATCTCCAGGCCCACAGGCGCGTGCACGTTCTCGAACTTCGAGAGCGGAACGCCTTCCTTCTCGAGCTCTTTGTAGGTTGTGATGACCTTGCGTTTCGAGCCGATCATGCCGACGTAGCGTGCCGGCGTGTTCACCGCCCAGCGGAGCACGCGCATATCGTCGCGATGGCCGCGGGTGACGATGACGATGTAGGCGTTGTCGGTGACTTCGAGATGGGTGCAGGCGTTTTCGAAATCGTCGGCGATGACCTGGCGCGCGGTGGGGAAGCGCTCGGTGTTGGCGTAGCTCTCACGGTCGTCGATAACGGCGATGTCGAAGCCTGCGATCTGCGCGATCTGGTAGAGGCTGTAGGCGACGTGACCGGCGCCGAAGATGTAGAGCAGCGCGGGCGGAAGGACGGGTTCCACAAAGATCTCCAGGGTGCCGCCACAGACGAGGCCGGTATCGTACTTGGGATTGTTGTTGAGATTGAAGACGAGGGTGCGCGGCTTTTCTTCTTCCATCACCTCGCGCGCCGCCTGCCACACTTCGGCCTCAACGCAGCCGCCGCCGATGGTGCCAATGATCGATCCATCATCGCGCACAAGCATCTTCGCGGTGCGAAAGGACGGGATCGAGCCGCGGACGTTGATGATGGTGGCGATGGCGCCACGGCGTCCGGAGCGTCGGAGGGCTACGATCTCCTCGTAGAGGTCCATGAGGGTATTTTATTCCATGCCGCTAGTCGACGTTCAGTTGTTGGTCGGATTCGTTGTTCGTCACTGCTATTAATTCAAGCTGAAGAGGACTTCCGGATATCGCTTCCGCTGCGACGAAGTGGAAGTGGCCGGTGAACGTGGCCACCACTGCAACGCCGACGGGAAGTTTTGAATCGGCTCCTAGATGAGCAGGGGAGTTGTAAAGAAGAACGCGCGGCGGACTGAAGAAGCGCTTCCTCGGTTCCTTGCTGGATTCTGAACTCCTTGTATCCACAAGGAAAAAACGCGGACCGACGATCTCTCCGAGCAGGTCGAATTCCAATTTGATGTTAGAGCGGTAGAGAAAATGGCCGCTCGGATTACCAGGAACGTAGTCTGCAATCACTCTCACAAGTTCGCCGTCATATTCCGTAGGATGGTCCAGAAGATCGTCGACAGTGACATCGCGCGGAGACGAAGGCTTCGGTTGGGCCACGCAAGATAACCCGAGTAAGAACAATGCTGCGATGATTCGCACAAGCTTCGATCGCAACCAATTCCTACTCATCCGGCAATTCCAGAACAGCGGCGGCACTGCGTCCGAGCGGGGGGCGCTTCTTCGGCGCCATGACGTAGGCGTAGGGATCCTCGGGCGGCTCAGGGTTGCGGCCGATGACGCGGCGATCGAGGCGCCTGAGCGCGGACGCAAGGGTGCTGATAGCACTGCGGCGAGGGCATTTCGGGTCCGGCGTGGAAGGCCTCCGGTGCGCAATATCGTAGCACCAGTACGGCCCGCGCCGAACGTCGCACTTAGTAGATCAAGCCTCTCACTCCATCGGTTTATCCGGTGTGCCGTCGGACCACTTGCTGACGGTCAGCATGAAGATCGTGACATTCTCCGATTTGTCGGTATCCGCGATCAGCGGAGATTCCTTTAGATTGGCGCCCCAAGTCGCGGGATCGACGGCTGCGCTGAAGAACATCAGGTGCGGATGCCAGTGAACGGCGCGGTCGTTCAGGTATTGGTCCTTGGACATCATGTAACACATCGCACCGGGTTCGACGTCAGGGAACTTCGGGGAGTGGAGAGCAGCTTTGATTCGCTCGGCGATCTGCTCCTTGGTCAGGCCTGCCAGCGCCCATTCGGCTTTCGACGTAAAGTGCGGAAGGATGGAACGGGTGGCTTCGGCGTTCAGGCAGATGGGCGCGCGGAGCTTGGGATTCCAGAATTCCGGGAAATCGACGCCAGCCGCCCAGGAACGCTGCACCAGGCAGGTGAATCCGTTGCTGCCCTTGGCGGCAACTTCGTAACCCTTTTGCCCGAGGACGAGGATTTCGGCGTCCTGCGAGACTGACGGGGGAGCGGCGCTCCGAGCCATTGAGATTTCGGCATCCCGCGCCATTTGGTACTGCTCGGCGGGCGCCATGCTCGGATACGGCGTGGTTTGGGACTGTGCGGTGGCTACGAACGCCAGCACAAAGGTGATACAGAGCTTTCCCGCTGGGCCGATGTCGATTTTCTTCATAACGCCTCCTTGCGACGAATTGCTAGTCACAGGAGTGAGTCGATTGAGGAAAGGAGAAATCGACAGGGGCCCGTGCTACATTTCTTGGTTCTCTCCAGGAGCACAAGATGAAAGCCATTCGTATTCATGGGTTTGGCGGGCCTGAAGTTTTGAAATATGAAGACGTGCCGGAGCCGGAGTTGCGCAAAGACCAGGTGCTGGTGCAGGTGAAGGCGTGCGCGCTGAACCATCTGGATTTGTTCGTGCGCAAGGGGATTCCGGGGATCAAGCCGCCGCTGATTTTGGGGAGCGATGTTAGTGGCGTGGTGGCGAAGGTGGAAGAGTACATCACCGATCTGAAGGAAGGGCAGCGAGTGCTGCTGGCGCCGATGCGAGCGTGCTACCACTGCGAATTTTGCCTGCGCGGAGAGCATAGTTTCTGTGCGCAATTTGCGGTGCGGGGGACGCGCTTCGATGGCGGCGATTGCGAGTATGTGGCGGTGCCGCGGGTGGAGGTGATTCCGATTCCTGAATCGCTGACCTACGACGAGGCGGCGAGCGTGCCGCTGGTTTTTCTGACGGCGTGGCACATGCTGGTGTCGCGGGCGAAGATCAAGCACGGACAGACCGTGCTGGTGTGGGGCGCGGGATCGGGCGTAGGAACGGCAGCGATTCAGATCTGCAAGCTGATGGGCTGCACGGTTATTACGACCGCCGGCGGTGAGCGCAAACTCGACCTGGCCTGGGAACTCGGCGCAGACTACACGATCGATCACTACAAGCAGAAGGTGTCGGACGAGGTAAAGAAGATCGTGAAGGGCGGTGTGGACGTAGTCTTTGAGCATACCGGCGAAAAGACGTGGCCGGAGAGCCTGCGATCCATGCGCGTGGGTGGAACGCTGGTGACCTGCGGTGCGACCACGGGTCCGGAAGCGAAGCTCGATCTACGCGTGCTCTTCACGCGGCAATTGACGTTCATGGGCTCGTTCATGGGAACCTTCGATGACCTGAACGAGGCACTGAAATATGTGTTCTCGGGCGCACTGAAGCCGGTGGTGGATCGTTCGTTTGCTCTGCGCGAAGCAGCGGCGGCGCATTCCTATTTGGAAAAGGGCGAGCAGTTCGGGAAAGTCGTCCTCAACCCGTAACTTTGTCTACGCTTCTTTTCTTGCCCTTGCGGCGTCCAATGGGAGAAGCTCGCTCTGGATTCTGTATGCGCCTTTTGCTGAATGTAGTTATTTTTCTTCTCCTCTGCGTGGATGGGTTCGCGCAGTTGGAGGCGCACAATCCATGGGTGCAGGGCCGCCGCGCTCCTGACGACGGCCTTGTTCCCGAGTGCAAGCTTAAGTCGAAATACGATGGATTCCTGGGCGTGGCCGCCGATCCGGACGGCCGCGCTTTTTTCATAGCAGAAAATTGCGTTTACACCGTCACCGACCTGGGGATCGTTCGCATCTTCGGCGGCAAGAACACGCCGTACACTCCAAAGCGTCCGCGGGCGCTGCTGGTGGATGCCGATGACAACATCACCCTCCTTGATGACAACGGGCTGACGCGGCTCTATCCCGATGGGCAGAAGTACACGCTGTTGGCGGACGCGTCGAAGGTGAGCGGGTTGGCGGCAGACGGCAACGGGAACACGTTTTATACCGTCAGCGAAAACCACCAGGTTTACATGCTCGATTGGGATGGCAAGCGCGACCTGATTGCGGGCAACGGCAAAGACGGTATGACCGGCGATGGACGGCAGGCACGCGAAGCGAGGCTGCACGAGCCGACCAGCCTCGCACTCGATCGTGATGGAAACGTGTACATCGTGGACGGGACGCTGGTGCGCGTGGTAAATGGCGATGGGTATATCTCGACGCTGGTAGGCAACATTTACGGCGGCCTGGATACCGATGGCATTCCGGCCGGATATGCGGCGAGCCCGATCTTCGCGATTGCCGTAGACGACGACAGCAACGTGTACCTCGGTGAATCCGAATGCATCCGCGTGGTGGACCACAGCGGATACGTACGGCTCTTCCTGGGCAAAGGGCCGTATGGCGAGCGCGACGATAACCATCTACCCGCGGCGATCCGGGTACGGCAGCCAGTGTCGATCACGATCGCCGGCGATTTGATGTATTTCGTGGATGCCGGCCCGATGATGGTGCGCCGAATTGGAAGTGACGGTTACGTTACAACCCTGGCCGGCAACAAAGGGACATACGATCCAGTGCAGGCTTCTGGCGAACGCGACCCGCGCTAACTCTCTTCTCGCGATAAAATCATCCAACCGATGGCCTCTTCTCCTCAGCCCCAAGCCGCACCCCAGGGAAGCGTGTTTTCACTTCCGGCCTTCCGCACGATCTGGATGGGGCAATTCGTCAGCATCTTTGGCGATTTCGTCGCGATCTTCGCAGTCGTCAGCATGATTACGTTTCGCTGGCACGGCTCGGCGACGCAAGTGACCATTGCGATTACGCTCGCCCTCGTGCCGCTGGCAATAATCGGGCCTCCGGCGGGCGTTCTCGTGGACCACTGGAACGTGAAGCGGGTGATGATTGGCAGCGACCTGTCGCGAGCGGTGATCGCCGTCCTTCTGGCGTGGATGACGAACTCCTGGCAGATCGGCATGGTGTTGTTCGCACTGGGTTGCGCGTCGAGTCTGTTCGTGCCGGCGCAGTCGATTGCGGTGCGGACGCTGATTCCGCGCGAGCGCTTGTTGCAAGCGAATGCCATGCTGATGCAGGCGTTTTACCTGATCCGCATTATTTCGCCGCTGGTAGCGGCGGCTATTGTGAGCGCGCTCTCGGAGAAGGCGTGTTTCTACATTGATTCGGGAAGCTTCGTGTTCTCGGCGCTAATGATTGCGACGCTAACGATTCATCGTCCACCGCGCGAGGGCGCGGATAAGACACTAAGCGGTTTGAGCAAGGATTTCGCGGAAGGGAACCGGTTCATCTTCACCCATCCGGGACTGTCGTTTGTGTTCCTCGCCATGGCGATTGCGATGTTCGTGATGAGCTCGTTCATGCCGCTGATATCGATCTTTGTGCGCGATGTGCTGCACGGAGCAACGCGGACCTACGGCGTGGTGAGCTCGTGCGTCGGGTTCGGCATGATTCTCGGCACCACGCTGGTGACGAAGATCTCGCGAGGCAAGGCGCGGCCGGGCGTGGTGGTGATGGGCCTGCTATCGCTGGGAGTAGCGACGGCGGTGCTGGCGACTTCGCGAATTCCGTTCCAGGCGGGCGTGAGCACTTTTCTCATGGGCTTCTCGATTGCAATGGTGCTCATTCCGGCGCAGACGATGTCGCAACAGGAAACGCCGCCGCAGATGGTAGGCCGCGTGAGCAGCACGTTCATGTCGATGATCTCGATTGCGCAGGTGTTCGGGTTGCTCCTTAGCGGCTCGGCGGCGCAACGGCTCGGGATGCAGCGGCTGTTTGCCGTGTGTTCGGCAGTACTGGTGGTCATTGCCGCGGCAGGCTGGATGTTTTTACGCAGCCGCCGGCAACCGGAAGCAGCAGCTGCTTAGAATTCGGACAAACCTTCGGAGGGCTGGGGCGTCTAGCCATACAATGCATGCGCCGGGAGGTGCCGAATGCTGCGCACTCACCACTGGGCCCCCGCTCTCGTATTCGTCTTAGTGTCCACCCTTTCAGCCGATCGTCCACAGCCGCATTTCGGAAAAGTCGTTGAGGCGGGACATATGCTCGCGCCACGATCTGGACACACAGCCACTCTGCTCAACGATGGGCGTGTGCTCATTGTCGGCGGCATGGTGAGGAATGGTGAGTTCCTCGACAGCGCGGAATTCTACGATCCCGCAAAGCGTTCGTTTACGGCCAGCGGCGCACACATGAAAATAAAGCGCGTTGGGCAGACGGCTGCACTGCTCAAAGATGGGCGCCTGTTCATAGTCGGTGGCTGGACCGGTGGAATCGCCACGACGGCAGAGATCTATGACCCGAAGACAGATCGCTTCACGAACGAAATTCCGATGACAGTCCCGCGAGCTCGAGCAACGGCGACGACACTGCAAGATGGGCGGGTGCTGGTGACGGGCGGAGCGCGCGCCGATGATCGCAGCGGGCAGAAAGCAGCAGAGATATTCGATCCGGCGACGATGAAGTTCACGGCAGTGGGCGATATGAAAGATGGTCGTACCGCGCATACCGCAACGCTGCTGCACGATAGGACAGTGCTTATTGCTGGTGGGATGTCCGACCACCACTCAGTGGCGAGCGCGGAGGTTTTCGATCCGAAGACAAATAAGTTTTCCGTTGTCGGGCCGATGCGGCAGGAGCGGTATAAGCACACGGCGCAAATGCTGGCAGACGGGCGTGTCTTGATCGCGGGTGGCTCGGATGATCGCGACTGGAAGGGAATGCTGGCCGAAGCCGAGGTCTATGATCCCGCGAAGCGGAGCTTCACTCCGACGCAGGAAATGGCGGAGAAGCGTTTCAAACTCTCCGACGAAGCGGCGTTGTTACCAGATGGCAGCGTGCTGATTGCTGGCGGCGCTGCGAAAGCGGAGATCTTCGATCCCAAGCGCGGAAGCTTCAATTCGTTGAACAGCGGCACGGAAACGCCGCAGTGGTACTTGAGCGAGACCACGCTCAAGAACGGCGAGGTGCTGCTGCTCGGCGGGTACTCGACGAGCATGACCGCTACCGACAAGGCATGGATCTACCAGCCGTGAACGCTACTTTCCGCCCAGCTTGCGAGCGAGAGCTTTTGCGATCGTCCACGGATGGGTGAGGAATGTGGTCGCATCGCCGATGAACGTTTGCGGCTCGTGGAAGACGCCGAGTTGGCGCAGCACGGTAGCGCGGTCGTAGTAGATGCGTTCGCCGGCGAGGCGATCGTCGGCGTCGAAGGTGTAAATCCCGCAAAGAGGGATGGCGAGTTTGCGTCCAGTGGCCGGAAGGCCGCGCCAGGCGCCGAGGTGCGTGCCGCGGATGACGACCTCGAGAATGATGTTGTCGGCAGAAACATAGCGCTTGAGGATCTCGATGGTGAGGTCGGGAACGGCGCCCATCAGTGAGCTGTAGAAGTGGCGGACGCCATCGAGGCCCTCGTGATGTTCGGCCCAGGGTTCATCGTCGTAGCGGGCGCCGGCGCCGAAAGTGGCGATCACGCCGTCGAGGTCGTGGGCGTTTTCGCAGCGGACGTGTTCGTCGACGAGCGCCATGCGACGCGCAATCGGATCAACGGTCAGAGGGGAGATGGCCATAGGCACTTCCTGCCAGCGTAGATTCGCGAACCCCGCGTGGAGCGGGGCAACAGCATATCGCGAATTCGCGCTACTTCTGGCCGGAATTCTGCAGCGAAGCAACGAGGCGCTGGAACTCTGGATCGGCTCGAAGCGACTGGAGGTGGGCGTCGGTTTCGAGTGCCTTGGGATTCTTCAACCCGGACTTAATGCACTTGTCGAGCGCTTGTAGCGAGCCTTTGCGATTCCCTTGCTCAGCGCGGGCGTCGGCGAGCAGGAGTTGCGGCCAGGGCTCGTCGCTGACGGTTGCGATCAACGTAAAGTACATCTCCGCGTTGTCGTACTTCTTGTTTTCTAACTGCGCCTGCCCACGCTCGATGGTGTTGGCGAAGACCTCGGCGAACGCGCGTTGCAGCACGAGCGACTTAGTACCGGACTTCGTGCGCTCGACTTGGTCTTTGAGGGTCTTCATCGCGGCGGTGGCGTCGCTGATGGCGGTGTTGCGGTCGGAGGGAGAGCTGGCGGCTCCGAGTTTTGCGAGCGCGGTATCGGCGTCAGTAGTGGCCTCGGCCTGTTGTGTGATTTGCTCATTTTCTTTCTTGAGCGCTTCTTTCAAATCTTTTGACGACTTGAGTGCAGCCAGTTTCTTCGCGTAATCGGCGTTGTCTTTCAGGCCTTCGAAATCGGAGACGAGCGAGCGGTAGGCGGCCAGTAGGGCCAGAGTGTCATGTTGCTGTTGGGCTTCGACAGCGCGAAGCTCTTCGCCTTTGTAGAACAAGTCAATGAATGCCTGCTCGCGTGGCATGCGGTTTTGCTGCATGGCTTTCAGTTGCATCCACCGCATGGCCGCCTCGAACAGCTCAGGAGGACCCCATTGGTGCGGCCCGTGGAAGGTCTCGACACGATATGCGTAGCCCTGGTCCTCGCGCTGCTGGCGGATCTTGATAACTTCCTGCCAGTTGAAGTCAACATCACCCACCATAAGGAAGTAGGCGGGGCCATTCTTGTCGGTCGGACGGATGCTGACCGGATATCCGGCACCGTGGGCAATGACGCCCGCGATCTTGCATCCGGTACAGGCAAGGGCGACGTGACCGGCCATGCGCGCGCCGCCGGAGAAGCCCGTGGTGTACACACGGTTCTCGTCGATCGGGAAGCGGTCGTGGGTGTCGAGCCACATGGCGCGAGTGCCGCGATCGGAGTCGGCGGCGGAGAAATTGCGCGAGTCGTTGGAGGCGACAAAGATGAAGCCGTATTTCTCGGCAGTGTCTTTGTAGAGCTTGATTGGCATGGCGCCACGGCCTCCAGGATCGAAGGCAAACACGATCGGCCACTTTTTCTCGGGCGTGAAGTTCGAGGGCAGGTACGCGGCGTAACTGGAGGACGGATCAGCCTTGCACTCCACGCGCTCGATCACAGTTCCATGCGGCAGGTTGTTGGCAAAGTTCTGCGCAAAGGAAACCGCGGCCGTGAGCAGGAAAGCGGCGAGGAAGCGTCGCATGATGGGCGAGTCCAAGATAGTGGTTAGACGCAGAATACGGAAGAGGGATGGGATGAATCGCGAGAACAAGGGATGAGTTCAAATACCCGGCGGCGTGTGATAAGGTCTCTGGCCGATGAAGCGACAGCCCGTGCCCCTAACGCGCGACGACTGGAAGGCTAACGCGATCGGGGTTTCAACGATAGCGATTGGGGTGCTGATCGTTTTCATGATCTTTTGGCCCAAATTCAGTGTGGATCCTAAGACCTCGGAACACCCGCTCCCTGCTATAGCGTTTTTTTATGCGATCGCCGTCGCACTGCCCTCGTTGTTTGCGCTTTATCTATGGCGGAATGGGATCAGTCAGCGAAGCATTAAGAACTGCCTGATTTTCGCTGCGACCGGCGCGGCTTTATTCTCTGCGGGACGCTGGATGAGCACGCCCTCGGATCGCCCGACAGCCATTTTTAAAGTAGAGGCGCTAGGTGTACTCTTTTTCGCCATTGGTATTGCCGAGGTCCCTCGGCTTTTGTGGCTCAATCAGTCGAGTGAAAGGGCGAGCTTGCTAGGGGTTTGGGAGTCGCAACCGGGTGATGGAGAGGGAATTCAGAAGTATGGACGAGTCCAGATGCGATTTCTGCCGAACGGCCAGCTTATTTACACCGTCCTTTCTGACACGGCTCCTCGCTCCTTTCGCCATTACTATTCGGTGCAGGGTAGCGACATCGTCATGCGGCAAGCCAATCCAGTCGAGGATGAAAAGACGCCGTTTGCCTTCATGAGCGACGGAGCGCTGGTCCTTTATAGGAAGGGCGTCAAGAGCCAATACCGGCGGATTTAAAATGGGTCGATACTTGCGTGGGACTGCGTTCCACACTGGAACTCCAAATCAGAAAAAGAAAAAGGGGACTGGAATTTCCAATCCCCCTTCGTGCACTTCATGTCCTTCGTGGTGAAAGCTGTTACGCCGTTGCTCTCGCCGCCTCTTCCCCAAACCGCACGCTGACAATCTTCGACACACCCGGCTCCTGCATGGTGACGCCGTACATTACCGGCGCGGTGGCCATGGTTCGTTTGCTGTGGGTGATGAGGATGAACTGGGTTTGCATGCTCATCTCTTTCACCAGTTCGTTGAAGCGCGCGACGTTGGTTTCGTCGAGCGGGGCGTCGACCTCGTCGAGGATGCAGAACGGGCTCGGCGCGTATTGGAAGATGCCGACCAGGAGCGAGAACGCGGTCAGCGTCTTCTCGCCGCCGGAAAGCAGGAGCACGTTTTGCAGCTTCTTGCCCGGCGGCGAGGCGATTACGTCGATACCGCTGTCGGACGAGTTGAGTTCGTCGGTGAGCTTCATGAAGCCCTGGCCGCCGCCGAAGAGCTTCTTGAAGGCCTTACCAAAGTTCTCGTTGATGGCCGCGAAGGCTTCGTCGAACTTGACCTTTGTGATCTGGTCGATCTCCTTGATCGTGTTCTGTGTGTTCTCGATGGAGTCGAGCAGGTCTTTGCGCTGGGTCTCGAGGAACTCGTGGCGCTGCGCGGTTTCCTTGTACTCTTCGAGCGCCATCATGTTCACCGGGCCCATGTTTTCGAGCTTGGTGCGCATGTCTTTCTGCTCGGTGTCGGCCACGGCGAGCTCGTCGCCGGTGAGGCGCGGCAGCTCTTCGATAGCCATGAGGTCGGGGCGCGTGACGCTGAGTTCCTGCACGCAGGTCTCGGCCATGTGCTCGCCATCGGACTGCAGGCGTGCCACGGAGGCGTGCAGTTCACCGCGACGATCACGCGCGGCATCGAGCGCCTGGCGTGCGGTCTTGAGCTCTTCTTCGATTTCGGCGATGCGCGCCCGCACCTGCTCGCTCTCGGTCTGAAGTTCGCGGTCGCGAGCTTCAGCAGCTTCGCGTTCCGCGGTCCAGGTGACGAGCTGTTCGGCGATGGTTTCGTTCTCCGATTCGCGCTGCTGCTTTTCAGCGGCAGCGGATTCGACCTGTCCCTTGAGCTTGCCGATGCGCGCGGAGACTTCCTGCACCATCGACTCGATCCGTTGCAAGGAAGAGGCTGCGGCGCGATGACGCTCTTCAAGCGCCGCGGCCTGCGCGCGCGCTTCCGAGGCGGCGTGGCTGGCGTTGTCGCGAGCGGTACGCAGTTCGTCGAGCGACTGCGTGGCCGCGTTCATTGCCGCTTCGAGTTCCTGGTGACGCGCTTCGGCGGCTTCGAGTTCCATGCGCAGGCCGCCGATGGCGTTCTCGCGCTCGGATTTCTCGTTGCTCACGCGCTGTAACTCGCGCTCGTAGGTGGCATGACGATCGCGCACGCGGGCCATCTCGTTTTCGAGTTGGCGCAGGGTGTGGCCGCTGGTCATCGCCTGCTTCTCGCCCTCACGCTTCTCATCTTCGAGACGCTGGAGCAGGGAGGTCAGTTCGGCGATTTCCTTGCCGAGCATTAGAACGCGGGCTTCGCCATCGCGCAGTGAGCGTTCCACGTCGTCGATGCAACGCATAACGTCGCGCAGTTCACGCTTCAGCGACAGAGGGCCTTGCGAGCGCTGCTTGCCGCCGGTGACGGTGACGTTGTGGAAGCACTCGCCACTCTGCGAGAGGAAGAAAGCATCGGGATTTTCCAATGCCAGTTCGCGGCCAATCGCCGGGTCAGGGACGATGTAGCCGTTGCCGAGTTTCGGCAGAACCACTTCCAGCGATTTCCCGAAGCCATTGAGGACGCGGATGCAGTTCTTCATCGGCGTCACGCGATCGGGTGTGAACGGCAGGCGCATGGATTCGTCGAGGACGAAGGAGAACTTCGCCTGCGAGTCGCTGGGATGAACCAGGAACGTGGCACGGCCATCCACATCGCCCTTGAGCAGGCGGAGGCCTTCATCGGCGGCGCCCCACGACTTCACTACGACGTAGTTCAGTTCGTCACGCAGGAAGTCTTCAACAACGTGTTCGTACTTGTCTTCCACTTCAAGGAAGTCGGCGAGAACTCCGGCTGGAGTATTGCCTTCGCGCAGTCCACCCGACTGGAAGAGGCGCTTCACAGATTCCGTGGAGTAGCCGTGCTCGTTGATGACCGATTCCAGCGAGCCCTTCTTGCCGAGCAGCGTGGCGTATTCCGCGCGCAGCGTGTCGACGTGACGCTTGGCTTCGATTTCTTCCTGGCGCTTCTGCTGCAAGGAGCCCCGAGCGTCAGTGATCTCCGAGGAGAGGGCGTTTACGCGGGTATTGGCCGACTCGAATTCGAGTCCGAGTTGGCCGCGCTGTCCGCCGAACGATTCCAGCTGCAGGGTCGCAGAGGAGAGCTCGCCGGTAACGCGTCCGTGCTCGCGATCGAGATTGGCAATACGCTCTTCTGCCTGCGTGATGCGATTGCGGACGTTCGAAGCCGCGTTTACCGCCTGGAAGATCTGCGAGCGGCGCTGTTCCTGCTCGCGCTCCACGTTCATCAGGTTGGCAGCGGCGGCGGAGGCCTCTTGCTGCTTGGTCTGAAGATCGCTCTGGGCGACGGCAACGTCGGCAGCAGCGGATTCCAATACCTGCCTGTTGGTTGCGAGCTCTTCTTCCAATCGCCCCAACTGCTCGGTGGTGTTCTGGATTTCGGCTTCCGCTCCAGCAGAACGCGCGACCAACTCGGCGCAACGCTCTTCGTTGGTGCGGCGACGCTGCGCGGCGCGATCCATCTCGCGCGAAACGTTGTTGAGGCTCTCGCGATTCTGCTTGGCTTCGGCGTCAATTGCGTAGCCGCGCTGCACGCGTTCACCGTGCTCGTTGTCCATCTGCTGGACGGCGTCGGTGCGGGTCGCGATTTCTTCGGTGACCGTGGTGAGTTCGGCTTCGAGGCCCGCGATTTCGGCGTCAATCAGCGCGAACTTGCTGGCAAGAACGACTCTCAGCTTCTCGCGCATTTCGTCGCGCAGCTTGGCGTAGCGCTCAGCCTTGGCGGCTTGGCGCTTCAGCGAATTCATCTGGCGCGTGACTTCGTCGAAAATGTCGTTGACGCGCGCGAGGTTAGATTTGGCGTCTTCCAGACGCGCTTCGGCGAGCCGCTTCTTGGTCTTGTACTTGGTGATACCAGCAGCTTCTTCGATGATGGCGCGGCGATCCGTCGGCTTGCTCGACAGGATCTGCCCGATGCGCCCCTGTTCGATGATCGCGTACGATTCCGGTCCAAGGCCGGTGCCCATGAAGATGTCGTGCACGTCGCGCAGGCGGCTGAGCTTACCGTTGAGCAGGTATTCGCTGTCGCCGGAGCGGAACAGGCGGCGCGTGACGCAGATTTCGCCCTTCTTGAAGCGGTTAGTGTTGAACTTGCGGCGGCGGATCTTGAGCACCACCGCGTTGGGATTGATTACGGCTGCTTGTGCATCAGACGGCTGGCCTTCTGCAACTTCGGACGGGGCGGCTTCGTTTTCAGTAGACGGTGCGGTTGCTTCAGTGGTCGGTGCCGCGCCTTCGCTGGGCGCAGCTTGTTGTTCAGTTGCTTCAGCCTCTGTATTCGTGCCGGGTTGGACTTCGGCCGTATACTCGTCGACTTCCTCCATCGAAGCCTCGCGAGCAGCTGCCTCATCCCAATCGTCGGGCATTTCGTCGCGGATCTCGATCTCTGGCTCGACAATCTTGCCTTCATATTGTTCGGGATCGATGAGCGTGAGCGAGACTTCGGCCATGCCGGTCGGCTTGCGGTCGCGCGTGCCGGCGAAGATCACGTCCTGCATGTGGATACCACGCAGCGACTTGGCCGACTGCTCGCCGAGCACCCAGGAGATGGCGTCGGCAATATTCGACTTGCCGCAGCCATTTGGGCCGACGATGGCTGCAATGCCGTCGCCGGGGAACTTGAGTTCCGTGCGGTCGCAGAACGACTTGAAGCCCAGAAGCTGTAACTTCTTGAGTTTGAGCAACTTCTACTCCTTGGAGCAGCCTTGCCCACGCCCGGGCTGGGGAGCGAAGGACAGATGCTGACAGTTTGTGTTCTCCTGGCCGCGTTGCTGAGGCGCGATCAACAGAACCGAATTCAACCGGCCACTCAAACAGGGCATACGGCGAGCAGGGCGCCGCTGCGTGATTGAACGTAATCTACCGGGCTGAACTGGCGGAGTCAAGCACAGACCCGCTAAATCTTGGGCCTGCTTGTGGATAACCCCACCTAATTGTACCGGAGATGTGACAATTGCGCAGATCCGGCCGCCCTTTCCTGCACTGAGGGCAATGGAACGCAGATTAGACGCACGGGATTTCAGATGTGTGGGAAACAGCACGAAGGAGGGGAGAACCGCGAGAGCAAGCGCTAATTTACTGCGATTTCCACAGGTTTTGCAAGCGATCGGAGCCGGTTTCGACCCGAAAAGCGGCAGGAATCTTGAAGGTAAACAGTTGGTCGGGCCAAGTGGTCATGATAAAATGACCATGGTCAGGAGTATGGTCATGAAGACGATTTCAGCAGGGAAGTTCAAGGCACAGTGCCTGGCGTTGATGGACGATGTGAATGAGACGGGCGAACCGGTGCTCATCACGAAGCGCGGAAAGCCGGTCGCGAAACTGATTCCGATCGATTCGAAGAAGAAGGGCAGCTTGCTCGGCTTTATGGAGGGGGAGTTTGAGATTATCGGAGATATCGAGAGTCCCGCCTATCCAACGGAGTCATGGGACATCGTCTCTGGAACCGAGCCTGTTATCCCGCCGGTTGAAGGGAAGAAGGACAAGCGGTGATTGTTCTCGACACGCATGTAGCGCTTTGGGCAGCGGGGGCGCGAGAGAGGTTGAGCGCGCCCGCCACGCTCGTCATAGACCAAAGGGGCTCGGTCGAGGGCGCGGGGATATCCGCGATCACGCTGGTCGAGATTGCTTGGCTACTTCGCCGCGGACGCCTGTCCTATGCCGGAACGATCGATGCGTTTCTAGAAAAACTGACGAGTCGATATGCGGTGCTGCCGATCACCCGCGAGATCGCCGCTCTTTCAGCCCAATTTCCTCCTGAGTATCCTCCGGATCCGACCGATCGATTGATTGGAGCAACGGCGCTTTTCCATCGGGCGCCGCTGGTCACAGCCGACCGTCTTATTCGCGCGAGTAATGCTGTACACACGATTTGGTAGCCGCGTTCAACGCTCTCGATCGCGGATCAACTCCGTAAAGCAGTGAGTAGTCGGCTTCCATCTGGAGCTCCCAATCCTGTGCAAGGGTTCCATCCCGCCGCCGCACGATAGAAGAAATTGTCTCCCTCTAAAATCGCTCGGAACGGTGAACTCTCGGACTTGGCGAGTTCGTACAGTTTTGGCTGGATTTGGCCGCTGCGTTTTCCCAAAGCTTGGTTGCAACGCGCGATGAGCGCAGCCCAGAAGGGCACGACGGCGCTGGTGCCGAACGAACTGCAACGAATTCCACGCACGAGAATCTCGCAGCCGTTATGAGGATCGGCAACAGCAGCGACATCGGGCACGCCGCGACCGCGATATCCGTTCGCGGATGCTGGGACGAGTTTCGCGTCCTGCCAAGTTGGCAGCGGGAAGTGTTCGCTGACGCCACCGCCGGTGGCAGCGTGGATGCCATGCACACCGCAATTCCATACGACTTCTTTTTGGATTCCGGAACTATAACTTGCGATCGTGGTGCCGCCGCAGGCGAGTACGAGTGGGCTACTGGCGGGAAAGTTCACGCAGAGAGTCTGATTGGGCGGATCGTCATACGCGCCGTTATCTCCCGACGACGCGCAGACAGTGATCCCGCGCGCGGCGGCGTCTTCCAGCAGTTGCGTGAGCGATTTTCTGTAGGCGTCGGAGACATAGAGCTCAGCTTCGCCCCAACTGATGGAGACGACATCCACAAGCGGAGGCGTGTCGTGGATCGCTGCGTCAAGCGCTTTGTAGAGGCCCTGCTCGGTAGGCGGCGCCATGTAGACGACGAGGTGGGCGCCGGGAGCGAGTGCGGCAGCGACTTCGATGTCCATGGTGACTTCCGCGGTGGCTTGTGCGGCCTCGAGTACCTTCGGATCGACAGCGGACAATTGCAGGCGCCCTTCGATCACATCGAGCCACTGCTGAATCGTGTCCGCGTCGCAAGGCTGGTTGAGGGCGTTCGCAACGGGCCGGAAAGTCACCTGTGGCAGCGGGCGGCCCAGGCTCGCGAGCAAGTCTGCTATGTCTTGCGGGTCGTAGCCGCCACCGAGTTCGATGAGTGCGATTGTCTGGCCGGCACCGTCGGTCCCTTCGGGAAACGAGTACGCACGCTCGAGGTCGGTTGCAGTCCAGAACGGCGCGGTGGTTCCGCCGTGATCGACCCGCGGACGCGGACGCGCGGGACGGTCGCGAAGTCCGAAAATGCCGACGACCACTTCGCGGATTCCCGGCCGTAGAGACGGCGTTTCTGTATAGCGGCGATAACGGTCGCCATCCTGTTCCACGTCGAGCAACTCAAAGTGAAACGCATATTCGAAATCGGCCGCGCGTCCGCACAGGGTTACGAAGTCGTCCGGGTCTCCGGAGTCTTCGAGATCGAGCTTATGTCGTATGGAGAAGTCGCGCAGGGCGGCGAGATCGGCGGCGCGCATCGCCGCGTCAGTAGCACGGCGCAAGACGATAGTCACCGAGAGTTGGGTATCAGGAGCGGTGCGGCCGATGACTTGTTCCTCGGAGCGAGGAGCGCGATTCAGATCGGCAAGATCGAGACGAGTTGGGGGAATGGCGTCTGTCATGGGGTTAACCGGGTGCGATGAGAGTAGCACTGCGATGCTGAACCGTGCAGTTTGCTGAGCGCGGGTTGACGCGAGCCACGGATTCCCATACACCTGAAGTTTGACCTCAGAACACAGCTCGCATCCGCTGCGCGGATATTTGTATGTAGCCGCAGCCACACTCTGCTGGGGAATTTCCGCGAGCCTGGGACGTGCGGCGTTTACGGGGAAATTGCTCGGCGGGTTGCGGCCAATTGATCCGCTAATCCTCGCGCAGGCACGCACGACGATCGCATTCTTCCTGGTGACTCCGATCTTGTGGACGCTCCGCGGACGATCGAGCACGAAGTTGCCGCGGCGCGAAATGTTGCAGGCATTTCTGCTAGGCGTGTTCGGGCTGGCGTTCTCGAATTACGCTTACTATCTGGCGATCCAGAAAACGACGGTAGCGACGGCGATCATTCTTCAATATGTGGCGCCGGTGTGGGTGCTGCTGTACATGGTGTTTACCCGGCAGCAGCGCGCCACGGCCTCGCGAGTGTGGGGCGTGGTGCTGGCGGTGTTGGGGTGCGTGTTTGCGATCGGCGTGTTCGCCGGCGTGGGGCATTTTCCATTTCTTGCGATTGCTGCCGGAAGAATCAAGCTGAATACCGTGGGAGTGCTGGCAGCGCAGGTGGCGGCGGTATCATTTGCCTTCTATAGCATCTACGGAAGGCACTTACTGCAGGTCTACGATCGCTGGGCGGTGCTGACGAACTCACTACTCGGCGCGGCGCTCTTCTGGATCATCGTGAACCCACCGTGGAAGATCATTGCCGCGCATTACGCGCCAAAACAGTACGCATTCATGGTGTTGTTCTCGATCACATCGGCGGCGGTACCGTTCTCGCTGTACTTCGCCGGGCTGCATCATCTCGATGCGACGCGGGTGATCGTGACTGCCGCGCTGGAGCCGGTGTTCTCGGTAGTGATCGCCGCTATCTTCCTCGGCGAAACCGTGACGCTCGTTCAAATGGCTGGGATGGCGGTGGTGTTGAGCGCGATTTCTTTCGTGCAGCGATCCGACGGAACTGCGCCTGCCATCGTGGTGGACCCAATCGAGTAACTCGTAACTCAAAAGATTCTTGTCCCATTCGCGTGCTTACTTCGTAGCCCACGATTATGCAAAGTAATCGCAGCAAGTGGTCGAATCCCCCTTAACCACGAGGTGCGGGCATGCATACGGCTTTGGAACGGCTCATCAAGGAACGTCATGAATGGCGCGAGCAGCGCTGGCGGCGCCTGGCGAAGGTGAGTGAACGCTGCGCGCTGGGATGGCGCAATTTCTCAATGGCGCTGCACCGCGAAGTGGTGCTGCATAACAGTCTCGGCAAAGAAGTGCTGGGTATTCGCCGCAAGGACGAGACCATCGAGGTACATCGGGTGGGGCACTTGCAGGCTTTGCTCACCTTCACGCTCGACCAGGAAAATGGGCAGATTCTGTATCGCTCGCCGCTGCACGAGGGCTCGGTAATTCTCGATCATGAAGGCCAGATGATGGCGGCGTTTCTTGGGTCGCTGCTCATCGTCACGCCCGAAGGACAGATGCTGAAGTTCACCTATTCGGGTGCAGCACAGTATTTGTTGTCGCCAATAGTGGGGAATTAGGCGCTACGCCTTCAATTCGCAAGTTCGCGGCCCCGCGTTTCTGGTAACAGGAGCGCGGTGAAAGCCGCCAGCAGGAATCCCACCGCACAAACCACGAAGGCTCCGCTCAGTCCGCGGTGCATGCTCAGCGAGCCGATGACGTACGGTGCAACGCAGCTCAGCATGCGTGCGCCGTTATAGGTCAGTCCGAGCGCGCGAGCGCGGACGTGCGTCGGAAATAGCTCTGAGCCAACAATGCCGGAGCCGGAAAAGAAGCCGGTTCCGAAGAACGCGACAACCGCTCCCATGACGAGAATCTGCCACGGCTGTCGCGCAGCTGCATAGATCGGAACTACGCAGGCGGCAGCGAAAAGATAAAGAAAGAACGACCAGCGGCGTCCTATGCGATCGGCGAAGAACCCGAAGCTGATGTAGCCGGGGAACATCCCAACCAGATTTAGAAAGACGAGCAGTCCGGTGGTGCCAAGTTGCGAGAAGCCGCGTCCGCCTTGCTCGACGGGAAGCGAGAGGTACGGCGGAATCCAGGTAAACAGCCCCCACCAGGCGAAGAGGCCGAAGAAATTGAGAGCGAGCAAGACGATCGCGTTGCGCACGTGTTCCGATGAAAGCTTCGCGTTCGGTGCTTTGTTCGTTTGCTGTTTCTGCCAGAGTTCGGACTCCGGCACTTCCTTTTGAATCCACAGCAGAAGCAAAGCCGGCGCGATGCCCACGAAGAACACATAACGCCAGTTCTGAGAATATTGCAGCGTGAGTCCGGCAACGAGCGCCGCAGCAGCGTAGCCCCATGCCCACGAGCTTTGCACTACGGCGATGGCTTTCGCACGAAGATGGGTCGGCCAAGTTTCCGCTACGAGCGTAGCGCCGGTGTTCCACTCGCCACCCATGCCGAGTCCGAGCACGAAACGGCAGGCAGCCAGCATCTGCACCGAAGTTGAAAGTCCCGAGGCGAAGGAGCAGATCGAGTAAGTCGCGATGCTGAGCATCAGCGCACGGGTGCGGCCGACGCGATCTGCGATCCAGCCGAAGAGCAGGCCGCCGATACCGCTGGCAAGAAGTGTGAGTGTGTTCAGCAGGCCGACAGTCGGCTTATCAATGCGGAGGTCGCGCATGACGTATGCCACGACCATCGCGTAGAGCATGACGTCGAAAGCATCCAGTGCCCAGCCAAGCGCAGCGGCGAGCAAGGTGCGGCGCTGCGCGGGAGTGGCCTGCGAGAACATCCGGGGATTCTAACTGCTAAAGGCCTTAACCACGAAGGACACGAAGTTCACGAAGGGTTTGTGTTGGTTAGGTTGACGATTTCGGTAGACCGAAGCCGTCGATCTTGCAACACAAAGCCACCTTCGTTTACTTCGTGTCCTTCGTGGTGAAAGGTTTTGAAGTTAGCGTGCGTAGCGCGTATGCAGCTTGAAATACCGCAGTGCTGTCTTCACGTCGCGACCGATTTGCGCTTTGAGGGCATCGGTGTGGGGGAACTTGATTTCGTCGCGGATGCGCTTGAGGAAGGTGATCTCGACCTCTGTCTGCGCGGTCAGTTCGATGGGATGGAAGTTGAGAAGATGGGTTTCGATCGCGAAGCCGTCATCGCCGAACGTGGGGCGCACGCCGACGTTGGTTACGGAATCAAATGTCTCGTTGGCGACGCGCGTCGTGGTGATGTAAACGCCATTGCCCGGAACCTGCTCGTTGTATTCGACGAGGTTGATCGTCGGCACGGTGTATTTGTGGCCGAAACCGCGCCCACGGCCGGGATGCGAGACGACGCTGAACGATCGACCGAGCAGCGTTCGGGCACGCGACATCTCACCGGCGGCAATGAGTTTGCGGACTTCGCTACTCGAGACGGTGTGCTGGCGCAGCTTCATCTCGGGATAGATCTTCACCACGAAACCAAGCTCGCGGCCGAGTTCTTCCAGCGTGAGAATGTTGCCCGACGCTTTGTGCCCGAAGTGGAAGTTATAGCCCTCGTGCACTTCTTTGGTTGCGAGTTTTTCCACGAGAATGCGCTGCACGAACTCGCGCGGCGAGAGGTTGGAAAGATCGCGAGTGAAGGGAAGCACCAGCGTTGCGTCCACGCCAGTAGCCGCCATCAAGCGTAACTTCAGCGCAAGCGGCGTGAGAAGTTTCGGGGCGGAATCAGGCCGCAGAATGCGCGTAGGATGCGGGTCGAAGGTGATGGCAATTGCTTTGCCGCCGATGTGGTGGGCGCGATTGACCAGTGCTTTTAATACCCGCTGATGGGCGCGATGTACGCCGTCGAAATTGCCGATCGCAACAACAGTCGGTCCATAACCGGCGGGGATTTCGTCGAGGCTGCGGAAGACGTCCATGGCGGTCAGAGCTCGAATTCGAGTTTCAGGCCGTCATGGGCCAGTTGAATCCCGGCGGGAAGCTGCCGGTTGGTTTCCTCGTGCGGCAGATCGTGGGAGATGTGCGTGAAGTACGTATGTTTGGCCTTGAGCTTCTCAGCGATCGAAACCGAATTGTCGAGCGTGGAGTGCGTGGGGTGCGGCTTGTGGCGCAGCGCGTCGAGAAACAGGATGTCGAGACCGCGCAGCATTTCCATGGACGCATCGGGTATCGAACTGAAGTCGGTGAGGTACGCGGCCGAACCAAAGCGGTAGCCATAGATCTCGGTTTCTCCATGGATCACCGGCACCGGGATGAATTTCGCGCCGAACAGTTCGATTGCCTCATGATGCACGCGGTGCATTTCCACCTGCGCGATGCTGCCGAATTTGTAGTCGTCGTCAAAGATGTACTTGAAGACGTGTTTCAGCACGCGCTCGGTTTTTTCGTTGGCGTAGAGTGGCACTCTCGCTCCGCCGGTGATGCGCGGAAAACTGAGTGGCCGCACGTCGTCGAGGCCGAGGATGTGATCGGCGTGACCATGCGTATAGACGATAGCGTCGATCTTTTTAATGCCTTCGCGCAGTGCCTGTTCGCGGAAGTCGGGTGTGGTGTCAATGAGCACCAGCTTGCCGTCGTATTGCACCATGACTGACGGGCGCAGCCTGCGGTCATGCGGATCGCTGGAGCTGCAGACCGCGCAGTCGCAACCGATCGTCGGCACGCCCATCGACGTGCCGCTTCCGAGGACCGTGAGAGTGGCGCGCATCAGGGCTTGCCGGATCCTCCGGGCGGCGGCGCCTGCGTGAGCATCTTGGTGATCTCGATGTAGGCCATGCGCAGCTCGTAGAGGATGCTGTCGAGCAGGCGGCCCTCTTTCGCGTCGAGATTGCCCTTGGTCTTCTCTTGCAGGATCGAGAGCATGTCCACGGTCTGGCGCGCGGCGATGATATCCGGCTGGTACTTCATCTGGCCGCTGGCAGGATCGAGGCCAAGCTGCATGATCGCCGTCGTGTACAGGGAGGCCACCAACTTCTCGAAGTTCATTTCGAAGTCTTTAGGCGTGCGGCCCTGTTCCTTCATCTGTCCGGCGAGGTGCTGGTCGATGTCGGCAATGGATTGCTTGTAGGCAGCCGCCGACTCGCGCGTCTCTTCGATACTCACGGCATCGGGTTGCTCGGGCTCTGTTTCCGCCGCGGCGGTGGGCGCCTCGACGGCGCGTTTGGGAAACTCCTTCACGTTCGAATCGGGCTTCGCTTCCGGAGCGGGTGGTGCGGCGGGAGCCTCTTCTTCGCGTGGAGCGTCAGGACGGACATCGCCGTCGATAGTGAACTTGCGGCGGTCGGTTACGGTGAAGCTTTCGTTTTTCTTATCGGCCATAATTAAAACTCAAACGGTAAGGGATGTACTTTGGCAGTTGCGTCACCGGCAACAAGCTCGCTGGTAGCTGCCTCGCGGCGCACATAGCCAAGGGCAATGATTTTCTTGGATGGCAGTTCGGCAACGCTGGTGATCTCGCCAACTTCTTTGCCGTCTCTGACGAGCTTTGTCCCGGAGTTTACGAGTTGCGAAAGTGAGAAACCAGTAAATCCGCGATGAACATTGCCGCGCGAGTGGATGCGCTCGACGATCTCCTGGCCGACGTAGCAGCCCTTGGAGAAGTGTAGCGCGTGACTCTGCGCGGTCTCCTGCGGGAGATCGCGCTCGCGAATGTCCTGTCCGAAGGCGGGTATGCCGGTCGCAATGCGATGTAACTCAAGGGCTTCGTAGCCTACGGGCTGAGCTCCGGCGGAAACCAGCGCGTCCCACACGGCCACGGTATGTTCCGGCGCGAACCAGATTTCGAATTCGGGGAACTGCTCGCTCGCGCCGCAGGCGACGGAAATGCCGACGCCGTTCCAGGTCGCATCCACGACATCGAGTGCTTTGAGATCGGCAGGGAAACCAGCTTCGCGAAGGACCTCTGCGGCCTTCGGTCCCTTTACACCGATGGAGGCCAGCTTCTCGCTGACATTCGCGATTTCAACGTCGTCCATGATGATGAAGCGATCGAACAGAGCGGTCAGCGACTCGGCCTGCGATTCATCGGTTTCGAGCAGGATGTAATCGCCACGCTGAAAAGCGATGAGATCGCCCTGAATGCGGCCCTGTGCGTTAAGGACAAAGCTGTATACGCCGCGGCTGACAGCGAGATCGCGAACGTTGTTCGTGATCATGCCATTGAGCCAGCGGACGCGGTCTTCGCCAGTCGCGACGATCTTTGCGCGCCAGGTCGCTTCGTAAACAGCGGCTCCGGTACGAAGGGCATCGAATTCGCGGGCGACGTCGGTGTAGACGGCGGCTGCGTGCGCACCGTGGTACTCGCCCATCCGTGCCGGCGCGGTTTTCTCTTGAAGCAAGGAATTACGCATACAGAACCTTTGATTATAACGAAGGCCCGCAGGATTCGAGACCAACCAGCCTTGGGCTTTCCGAACACTTGCCGTCGAGCGCTGTGCTTTAATCTTGGTGTGTCCATGCGTCCAATCGTCGCCGCGCTCCTGCTGTCGCTGGGTATCGCCTGCCAGCCTGCTCTAAGTCAAACCCAGAATCCTCCGCCTCCGGAACCACAGACCGAGTCCGGCCAGCAGCAGACGCCTGCGCCTGAGACCCAGAAGCCTTCCGAAGAGAAGTCGAAAGGGGTGGACAGGCAGGCCGAGAAGAAGATCACGCCGCAAGAGGCGCAGGAACTATTTAATTCCGTCGACGAGATCCTGAAGTTCGCCAGCCAGCAGTCGGGCCTGCCGATCAAGCACGAGGTGAAGCACAAGCTCACGTCCCGCGATGAGGTGGAGAAGTTCGTCGAGCAGCGTATGAAGGAAGACCCGGACAACAAGCGCATGGAGCAGTCCGAGTTCGTGATGAAGAAATTCGGCCTCCTGCCGACGGACTTCAATCTGCGGAAGTTTATGGTCGCGATGCTCCGTGAGCAGGTCGCCGGCTATTACGACACCAAAACCAAAACCATGAACATGCTCGACTGGCTTCCGCCAGAAGTGCAAAAGCCGGTGATGGCGCACGAATTGACGCACGCGTTGCAGGACCAGTACACCGATCTCGAGAAATGGCAGAACGGCGGAAAGCCGGAAGGGAAGAAGTATTCGCTGCCGGAACAGTTGGCGCTGGATGAACTGCGGGTGGCGCGGCAATCGGTAACGGAAGGCCAGGCGATGCTGGTGCTGATTGACTACAGCCTGGTGCCGATGGGCCGGTCCGCCGCAGATGCTCCCGATGCCGTGAAGATGATGGAAGATCAAATGATGGACGCCGCCGGATCGCCGGTCTTTGCCAGCGCACCGTTGTACATCAAGCGCGCCATGATGTTTGCTTATCGCGAAGGCACGGAGTTCGAAGAACAGGTTCTGCGAGCGCAGGGGAAAGACGCGGCCTTCAAGGGAACGCTCGACACTCCGCCGGCCGACACGCGAGAGGTGATGCAGCCGCGGCAATATCTCAATGGCAAACACATCCCGCTGCTTACCGTGCCGAACTTCGACAAATTGCTGGGCAAGAGTTGGGAGCAGATGGACTTCGGCGCGCTCGGCCAGTTTGACGTGAATGTACTGATGGAGTTGTATGCAGATGCCGATACATCGCGCGATCTGACCCCGGGCTGGCGCGGGGGCTATTACTACGCCGCGCGCAAAAAAGGCTCGCCTTCAGACTCGGTAGCTTTTATTTACGTGTCGCGATGGAGCGACAACGACGTCGCGGCGCAATTCGCGCGAATCTTCACGGATTCCTGGAAGCAACGTTACAAGTCTCTACGCGCGATCGCGGCGCCAGCAGACAAGGCGAACGCAGCGGCAGGAAAAGCGCCTGACACAATAGTGCGCAAGCAGACAGATCAAGGGACTGTGTCGGTGGAACGCGATGAAAATGTTGTCATCGTGACGGAGAGTTTCCCGGATGCCGAGGCGGTGAAGTTGCGCGACGCCGCGCTCGCAGCGAATGACGGGACCGCAAAAACGACGCTACTCTTGCAGCCGTCCGGGTTTATGTTCGACTTTCGGCGATATACGGCGACGGATGGAATGATGATGACGCCGTTCTTAAGACCGGTAAAGTAGAGAAAGTCACTTCGCGCCGTTGTTGTCTCGGCCTTCGCGGATGAAGCGCGCCCCGCATTTGTGGCAGCGATAGAAACGGATGGATGGCGTCAAGAGCTTCAAGACCTTTTCCTTAACGCCTTTGCGATGGGACCGGAGAACCTTCTCGGAGCCGCATTGCGGACAACTACCGAAGGAATCACTCATTGGTTGCCTTAACTTGCAACTAAGGTTTTAGCTCAGAGCTTATGCGCCAAGCAAGCACAACATTTGCTTTCGCTATAATCATGAGTTCCGTTTTTGCTCTCAGGAGAATCTGTATTGCAGGCTGAAATCGGCATCATTGGCGGCAGTGGGCTGTATTCCATGCCCGGCGTGTCAGACGTGCAGGAAGTACGCGTGACTACACCTTTTGGTGAGCCATCCGATCCCTACGTTTTAGGAACTCTAGCGGGACGCAAGGTCGCGTTCCTGGCCCGGCATGGTCGCGGACATCGGCTGCTTCCCACCGAGTTGAACTTCCGCGCCAACATTCACGGCTTCAAGCAGCTTGGCGTGGAGAGGATCATTTCGGTCTCCGCCGTGGGGTCGCTGAAGGAAGAACATCGGCCGCTCGAGTTTGTGATTCCCGACCAGTTCTACGACCGCACCAAACAACGGGTATCCACGTTCTTCGGTGAGGGAATCGTGGCGCACGTGGGATTTGGCGATCCGGTTTGCGGCGAAATGGCGAAGGTGGTGAAACACGCAACCGACAAAGCCGGAGTGGTTGCCAAAGCGGGCGGAACCTACGTGTGCATGGAAGGCCCGCAGTTCTCGACGAAGGCGGAGTCGAACCTGTATCGCTCGTGGGGCTTCGACGTGATCGGCATGACCAACCTGCAGGAAGCGAAACTCGCGCGCGAAGCCGAACTTTGCTATGTGACGGTGGCGATGGTGACCGATTACGACTGCTGGCATCCCGATCACGACGCCGTGACCGTTGACCAGATCGTCGCCGTGCTGCTGAAGAACGCGGAGAACGCGTGCAGCGTGGTGCGCGAAGCCGTGGCGGCGATGCCGAAAGATCGCACCTGCAAATGTGGCTCGGCGCTAGCGACGGCGATCATCACGAATAAAGATGTGGTTCCGGCGGCTACCAAAGAAAAACTCAAACTGATTATTGGTAAATACTTCGGCGAACAAAAGGCGGGCGCGTAAGCAATGTCCATCGTAGTGGTGGGTTCGGTAGCATTCGATAGTTTGAAGACTCCGTATGGGGAGAGAGAAAAAATCCTTGGCGGTGCCGCGACCTATTTCTCGCTGGCAGCGAGCCAGTTCACCAAAGTGCGTGTGATTGCCGTTGTGGGCGAAGACTTCACCGCGAAGCACGAAGATGTAATGCGTTCGCGCGGCATTGATACCACTGGCCTGGTTCACTCGGAAGGCAAGACCTTCCACTGGGGCGGCGAGTATCACGCGGAGAACATCAACGACGCCAAGACGAAATTCACCGACCTGAATGTCTTCCAGGATTTCAAGCCGGAGATCCCGGCGGGCTATCGCGATTCCGATTTCCTCTTCCTTGCGAACATCGATCCAGTCCTGCAACTCCAGGTGCGTGAGCAACTGCCGAACGTGAAGCTGGTCGGCGGCGACACCATGAACCTGTGGATCAATATCAAGAACGCGGAATTGCACGACACTCTGAAGCGCGTGGATATCTTGCTGATCAACGACAGCGAAGCGAAGATGCTGGCCCACGACAACAGCCTGCCGCGCGCGGCTCGGAAAGTTCTTGACCTCGGCCCGAAGGCGTTGGTCATCAAGCATGGCGAATACGGTGCGACTATTTTTTTCCGCGACGGCGAATTCGAAGGCACGCACCATCCGTTCCGCGCTCCGGCATTGCCGCTCGAAGAAGTGGTTGATCCCACTGGAGCAGGTGATTCCTTTGCCGGCGGCTTCATGGGCTACATCGCATCGCAGGGCAAGATGACGCGATCGGTGCTCAAGCAGGCGATGTTCTACGGCAGCGTGATGGGATCTTTTGCCGTCGAGCGCTTCGGTACCGAGCGCCTGGAATCGGTGACCCGCGCGGAGATCGAGAAGCGGCTGGCGCTGTTCCGCGATCTCACCCACCTCGACTGATGAAGAAGACCAAGCCCGCCCCGCCGCCGCTACCGATTGACTACTCGGGATTCGTGGCGCTGTGGGGCGCGTTATTTTCTTTCGCTGCATTCCTGTACTTCTACCGCCACGGCGAGACGCTGTTGTACGGCGACGCCGTTGCGCATATCAACATCGCGCGACGGATCTTCGATTGTCGCGAGCCGGGATTGCGCCAGCTCGGAACCGTGTGGCTGCCGTTTCCGCACCTCGTGATGGCGCCGTTTTTGCTCAATGACAACTTCTGGGTAAGCGGCATCGGCGGCTCGCTGCCTTCGATGGTGGCGTTCGTGCTGGGTGCAGTCGGGCTCTACCGGCTCGTAGCGGCGCGAACCGCGCACTGGGTCGGCGGAGTGGCGGCGGGGATCTATTTGCTCAATCCCAACCTGCTGTACATGCAGTCGACCGCGATGGGCGAGAGCATCTACCTCGCGCTGATGATCTGGGCGGTGTTTTACCTCGACGCATTCGCGCGCGGTTTGCGTGACCCGGAGCAACCGCTTCGACCTGCAAAAGCATTGACGCGTTGCGCAATGGTACTCGCGGCAGCGATCCTCACTCGCTATGACGGTTGGTTCTTCACGTTCATCATTGCGCTGGCCGCGCTGTTTATTCTGGTGCGCAACTGGAGCTTGCAGAGCGACAAACAAAAGCGTTTGCTGACGCGCTCCGCCATTCACTTCACGCTGCTGTGCACACTCACCCCGGCTTTGTGGATGAGCTACAACTACTGGCTCTCACGACATCCGCTGGACTTCGCAACCGGGCCATATTCCGCGAAGGCGATTGCCGCGCGCACCACGCCGCAAGGCGCGCCGCCCTATCCCGGCAAAGACCACATGGCTACCGCGGCGACGTATTTCCTAAAGGCCGCGAAAGCCAACATGGCGGAAGGCCGCTGGCAGTTCTGGCTGATGGTGGCTGCGGTGCTCGGGAGCGCAATTGCGGCGGTCGTGGTTCGCGGCGGCTGGCTTTGGCTTTTGCTATGGACGCCGTTGCCGTTTTACGCGCTTTCCATCGCCTACGGCAGTGTGCCTATCTTCGTGCCGGAGTGGTGGCCGTTCTCCTACTACAACGTGCGTTACGGGATGGAACTGATTCCCGTCTTCTGCGTGAGTGTGGCGTTCCTCGCGTCGCTAGGGAAGCGCGCGATGCTGCCGGGACGCTGGCAGATCGCACTGCCGGTTGTCGTGCTGGCGATTGTGGTAGGAGGCTATTACGCGTCGTGGCGCGCGACCCCGATTTGTCTGCGCGAGGCCCAGGCCAATGGCCGCAACCGCATGTCGGAGGACGCTGCCGTTGCTCGCTACATCCAGATGATGCCGCCGGATACGACCATCCTGATGCAGACCGGTTCCTACGTCGGCGCGTTACAGATGGCGGGACGGCACCTCGACAGCGTGGTTTGGGAAGGGCTCTATTACCAGTGGGAACTAGCCCTCAATCAACCGGCAGAAAAAGCGGACTACATCATCGCCTTCGGTAACGATGAGGTCGCGCAAGCCGTAAAGGCGCATCCGCAAGGCCTGGAAAGCATCGTGGTGTTGCGTGTTGGCGATCAGGCCCCGGCCACGATTTATCGCAGCACCGCTCGAAACGCACGGCCGCTTTAGGCCGGGAACCACACCTCACAATCTCACCGTCGAATACCGATGCTATGATTTGTTGCAATTCCATGAATTTACCGAATTGGGCAGGCACTTACAGCTTTCATTTTGAACCGCTCTGGATCCTTGGCTCGAACCTGTTTCGCGTTGGATTAGCGGCGGTCCTTGGCGGCTGTATTGGCCTTGAGCGCGAACTGAAGCACAAGCCAGCGGGACTGCGCACCAACATGTTCATTTGCCTCGGCGCCGCGATGTTCACGGTGCTTTCCGCGGAACTGGCCGGCGAATTCACCGGCGATCACACCCGTGTGGCGGCGCAGATCATTCCCGGTATCGGCTTCATTGGCGCGGGATCTATTCTCCATTCGCGTGGTTCGGTGCAGGGAATCACCACGGCTGCGACGTTGTTTGTAGTGGCGTCAGTGGGCATGGCTGCAGGCGGCGGTATGTATCTGACCGCCGTACTCTCCACGATCCTCATCTTGCTCTCGTTGATCGGTCTCGGCTTCGTCGAGACAAAGTTCAACCTTAAGCCCATTCCGACGCTCTACGAGGTCTACGGCGAGAACGCCGACGAACTCACGAATCACATCAACGAACTCCTGGAAGACATGCACCATGTGATGGAGAGCGTTCAGGTGAGCAAGTCGAACGGTCATTACCGGATGCAATTTGTGGTCACCAGCACGCTGGGCGAACGCCAGCGCCTTCTCTCCAGCTTGCAGGCGGTGAGCTGCATTACCCGCGTGAATACCTTCTCCGCACCCGAACGGGAGTAAGCCATGCCGTCGATTCCGTTTGCCAAGGCGAGCGCCTGCGGCAACGATTTCCTTGTCATTGATTTTGCGCATGCAGGTGACAATCCCTCCGAACTTTCGCGGCGGCTTTGCGATCGCCATAACGGCGTTGGCGCAGACGGCGTGGAGTGGATCCTGCCGACATCGGAAGCCGACATCGAAGCGCGCCTTATTAACGCCGATGGCAGCGAAGCCGAGGTCTCAGGAAACGGCACACGGTGCGTGGCTGCCTGCATCTCCGACCACACCGGCGCAACGAAGATTCGCATTCTGACCGGCGCAGGAGTGAAGGCCTGCGAACTGACCGTACACAACGGCACGTCGTTTGAGTTCAAAGCCGCGATGGGGAAGCCCGAGATTGCTGGCGAACTAACAGTGAAGACCCGGCACCATGAAACGACTGGAATCCAGCTCTCCACCGGCAATCCGCACTTCGTCATCTTCGTCGAAGAGTTCGAGGAAGGCTGGCAAGTTCTCGCCGATTCGGTCGCGCGAACGCCGCATTTTCCCTTGGGAACGAACATTGAATTCGTAAAGGTACTCGATCGACATTCGCTGGATGTCCGGCTCTACGAGCGCGGTGTAGGCGAGACGCAATCCTCCGGCACCGGTTCTTGTGCGTCGGCCGTCGCCGCGATTCACTCCGGTAAATGCGAGTCTCCGGTGCGCGTCGCCACGCCGGGCGGTGCGCAAACCGTGGAGTGGAGCGGTGAAATTACGCTCACTGGGCCTGCGACGATCGTCTGCACTGGCGAGTTTTTCATTTAAGATGGCGTTTCGCATGCCGCCACGCGCCACAATCCGGCCGCCGGCGCTACTGCCCGGCGACACCGTGGGCATCGTGGCGCCCGCCAGCAATATTGACCGCCCCGCGTTGCTCGCCGGATGCGCCGCGCTGGAGCGCATGGGCTACAAGCCGTATTTTCTCGAATCGATTGTCGAACGTGACTTGTACTTTGCCGGTTCCATCGAGCGGCGAGTCGCTGAACTGGAGCACATGTTCGCGAATCCCGAGGTGCGGGCCATCGTCTGCGCGCGGGGCGGATATGGCGTGAACTACTTGCTGCCGAAGCTCCCAATCGAGAAGCTGCTGGCGAATCCCAAGCCATTCGTCGGCTACAGCGATATCACCGTGCTGCTCACGTGGCTCACGGATCACGGGCTGGTGACGTTTCACGGGCCGATGGTGACGAAGGACTTCGGCCGCGAGTACGGAATTGATCTCGAGACCTGGATGGCGGTGCTCGGCAATGCCTCGGATTATGAGCATACGTTCTCGATTGATGAAGTACAGCCACTGGTGAAGGGCAGTGCGGAAGGTGTGCTTTACGGCGGATGCCTCTCGCTGCTCGCAGCCTCGATGGGCACGCCCTACGAATTCAAAACCGAAGACACGATCCTGTTTCTCGAAGACGTGAACGAGAAGCCGTTCCAGATCGATCGCATGCTGCGGCAGTTGCTGCTGGCAGGCAAGTTCAAGACGGTCCGCGCCTTCGTCTTCGGCGAAATGCTCGATTGCCAGCAGCCCCACGGACAGGATTACACCTTGCAGGAAGTCATTCTGCGCATTCTCGCACCGCTCGGCGTTCCGGTCGCGTTTGGGCTTTCGTCCGGACACGTACGTGCCGCGAACCGCGTGTTGCCCTTCGGAGTGTGCGCCAAACTTGAAGTTGGCGAACCGGTGCGGCTCAGATGTGAAGCGGCAGTCGCGCAGGGAACCGGCGCGCCGCGCATACTCAAGGAACCATCCAAGCAATGAACGGCCCTCATATTCATCTCATCGGCGTATGCGGTACCGCGATGGCGTCGCTCGCTGGCATGTTGAAAGAACGCGGGATTCGCGTTTCAGGTTCCGACGCCGCTGCTTATCCTCCGATGTCGGACTTCCTGGCGAAGATCGGCGTGTCCGTCGCACAGCCGTTTGCGGAAGCAAACCTCGATCCGCGGCCTGACCTCGTCGTTGTTGGCAATGCGATTTCACGCGGCAATGTCGAGCTGGAGTACGTGCTCGATCGCCGCATTCCATTTACTTCGATGGCGGAGCTGCTGCACCGCGAATTTCTCCACGACCGCGAAGTCATCGCCATTGCCGGTACGCATGGAAAAACGACAACGACCTCAATGCTGTCGTGGATCTTTCATCATGCGGGTCGCAACCCATCGTTTTTGATTGGTGGAATCGCCGAGAACTTCGGCTCCAGCTTCGCCGTCGCCGATGGCGCGGAGTTCATTATCGAAGGCGATGAGTACGACACCGCGTTCTTCGACAAGGGACCGAAGTTCCTCCACTACTTTCCAAAGTCGCTCATCCTTACCGCTGTCGAGTTCGATCACGCTGACATCTACAAGGACCTCGATGAAGTGAAGACCGCGTTCAAGCGGCTTGTCAATCTGGTGCCACGAAGCGGCTGCATCCTCGCGTGGGACGGGCACCCGAATGTGGACGAGTGCGTGACGAAAGCGTTCTGCAAAGTCGAGCGCTACGGTTTCACCGCGCGCGCAGACTGGCGAATTGTGGACGTGGAGCACGCGCCCGAGAAGACATCGTGGCGAGTCCTGCGCAACGGAGAACCTTGGGCGCATTTCGAATTTCCCATCGCAGGCGATTACAACGTGTTGAACGCCACCGCTGCGGCCGCGATGGCCGCTCACTACGCGATTGACACGGATGCCATCGCCGAAGCCCTCCACCACTTCAAGAGCGTGAAGCGCCGCCTGGAGGTCAAGGCCGAAGTGAAAGGCATCACCATCATTGACGATTTCGCGCACCATCCCACCGCCATCGCCGAGACGCTGAAAGCGTTGCGCAGCCGCTACGCGGGACGACGCCTTTGGGCGGTGCTCGAGCCGCGATCGAACACGCTTCGCCGCAATGTTTTTCAGCACGAGTTGGTGCAAAGTTTGCGCATTGCTGATCGCGTGGTGCTGGCGGCCACCTTCAAATCGGAAGCGATCCCGGAGAAAGAGCGTTTGGATCCTGCGAATGTTGTCGCGGAGTTGAACCAATTGGGAACTCCTGCCGAACTGCACGCGAGCGCGGACAAAATTGTGGCGGCAATCGCGCCCCAGCTTGCCGCGGGCGATGTCGTTGGCATTCTCTCGAACGGGGGCTTCGGCGGAATCTACGAGAAGCTTCCAGCACGGATCGAGGCTGGCGCGTGAGGCGCTACGCCGCGGTTCGACTCGTATGCAGCGTGTTGTGGTTCATCGTTTATTGTTCGCGATTCTCGGCCGCTGCGGTCACGTGCGCTTCGCCGGAGCCGCTGCCGGGTAATCCGCAATACGAGTACTTCGTCTCGGTCGCCGATCACGACCGCCATCAACTGCACGTGTCCATCCGATACCGCGCCACGAAGCCGACGGTTTTCCAAATGCCGGTATGGAACGCGCTCTACCAGGTACGTGACTTCGCGCAGTACGCGACCGAACTACAAGCACACGATGGCAATGGAACCGCGTTGAGCGTCGAGGCGGAGGGGAATTCCGCTTGGAGAGTTCCGCCGTCAAACGGCTGCGCGGTCATTGAATACAACCTGAATGCGAATGTTCCCGGGCCGTTCAGCGCGCAGGCGAGCAGCGATCACGTTTTTCTAAACTGGGCGCAGGTGTTGCTCTACGGAGATCGCAACGCTCCGTTGATGCTGGCCGTTTCTGATCTTCCTGCGACATGGTCGTTACGCGACCTTGGTTTGTTCGATGAAACCGCGCACCGGCTCGCGCGTCCCGTGAGTTACGACGCTCTCGTGGACAGTCCGGTGGAGATGTCGGCGAGCAAGATCGCGGCCTTCGACGAAGATGGTGCCCAATATCGGATTGTTGTGGATGCGGATGACGCTGATTACAACCTCCCCGCCATCCAGGATGCGCTGCGTAAAGTCGTCCACGCTTCGGTTGACTGGATGCACGATCGTCCGTTCGACCAATACACGTTCCTGTATCACTTCCCACGCGGGCCCGTCGGCGGCGGCATGGAGCACAGCTACGGTACCGCGATCTCCGCGCCGGCGGACCGCATGCACGAAAACGCGCTTGCTCCCATCAGTACCTCGGCGCACGAGTTCTTTCATCTGTGGAACGTGAAGAGGATCCGGCCGCAATCGCTCCAGCCCGTCGACTTTCAGCATGAGCAGTACACACGCGCACTGTGGTTTGCCGAGGGCGTGACAAGTACCGCGTCGGAACTGATGCTGGTGCGGGCGGGGCTGGAGAATGAACGCGGGTATCTGTCGCATCTCTCGGCAGTGATTAGCGACTTTGAGGCTCGTCCCGCGCACAAATTCCAGTCGCCTGAGACCTCGAGCCTGGAGGCATGGATGGAAGGCCACGCCTACTATCGGCGTCCGGAGCGCAGCGTTTCGTACTACACCAGCGGAGAATTGTTAGGCGTTTTGCTTGATCTCGAGATGCGCAAGCGGACGCGGGGAACAAAGTCGTTACGCGACCTGTTCATTTATCTCAACGCCGAATACGCTAAAAAGCACCGCTACTACGACGATTCCAACGCGGTCCAGCAGGCCGCGGAAAAAGTCGCCGGTGGCAGCTTCCAATCCTTCTTCGATAAGTACGTTCGCAGCACGGTGCCAATCCCGTACGATGACTATCTCCGTTTCGTCGGGCTGACGCTGCAGCCGTTTGCGATCCTGGGCGTAGATGCTGGGTTCGACGCATCCGTGAACTTCACCGGCCTGCCGGAGGTGACCAAGGTGACGCCGGGAAGCGCGGTGGAAGCCGCGGGCGTGCATGCCGGAGATACATTGACGGCCATCGATGAACACGAGTACATGGGTGATCTCTCGCACTACCTCGTCGGCCACAAGGCGGGCGACACGGTGACGTTTCGATTCGCCTCGCGCACCCGAACCATGGCCGTAAAGGTGACGCTGGCGGAATCAAAGGGCCCTGCGTTTTCGGTCGTCGAAGAGCCGGCCGCCAGCGTGGAACAGCGCGCTCAACGCGCGGCGTGGATCCGTGGCGACGACATGGAGAGCGGAGCACACAAATGATTCGGACCGTGCTCGTAATGATCTGGTGGGGCGTGTGGACGGTGCTCAACGGCCTCTGGGGCATCCCATACATGTTCATCACGAAGCACGTCGAACCGCTCTACAGGGCCGCAGTTTGGGGCGCACTGATGGGCGCGAAGATGGCAGGTGCGAAGATCACGATCGTGGGACTCGAGAATATCCAGCCGGGGCAGCACTACATTTTCATGTCGAACCATGTGTCGAACATGGATCCGCCGATCGTGATTCCGCTGATCCCCGGACGAACGTCGGTGCTGGTGAAGAAGGAATTGTTCCGGATCCCGCTGCTTGGGACGGCGATGAAACTGGCACAACTGGTGCCGGTGGACCGCAGCAATCGTGAAGCCGCAGTGGCCAGTATTCGCGCCGCGAGCGACGTCATGCAGCACGGGTTGCATATGGCGGTGTTTCCGGAAGGCACGCGTTCGAGCGATGGCAAGATGCGTCCGCTGAAGAAGGGTCCGTTTTACCTTGTCGAAGAATCAGGCGCGGCAGTCATCCCCGTCACCATCGCCGGTAGCTACGAGATGTGGCCCAAGCATCGCTTTGCGATCACGCCCGGCCCAGTAACGCTGACGTTCCACCCACCGATCACTTTGGCGCAGGCGGGCGGACGCGAGGCGCTCATGCAGGCGGTCAGCACGGCGATTGCGAGTGCGCTTCCGGAAGACCAGCGTGGGGCCTCTGTGGAAGCGCCGGAACCGGACTAGCGGCCGGCGATCGCTTTCCGCACGCTGCCGCCGGCCTTCTTCAGGCGTTTGGTGGCTTCCGTCTTGCTCACACCAGCTTCGTTCATCACCAACGCGATGGGCAGGCTTTCGTCAGCGCTTTCTATAAGGCGGATGGCATCATCGGCAGAGAGTCCGGTGACCTGTTGCACGATGCGAATGCCTCGCTCCACGAGCTTTTGGTTCTTCAGGTGCAAGTTCACCATCAGGTTGCCGTACACGTAGCCGAGCCGCGTGAGCGCGCCGGTGGTGATCATGTTGCAGATCATCTTCTGCGCCGTGCCAGCCTTCATGCGGGTAGAACCGCTGACGACTTCAGGGCCGACTTCGACTTCAATAGCGACATCGGCAGCATCCGCGAGCGGCGATTCAGGGTTGCAAACAATCGCAACTGTCTTCGAGCCCTTGCGGCGCGCGTACTCCATGGCGGCGATGGTGTACGGCGTTCGCCCGCTGGCGGCGAGTCCAATCACGACATCTTTCTTGCCCGGCTTGCGCTTCGCCATGTCGGCCTGGCCTACTTCGCGCGAGTCTTCGCTGGCTTCCACGGCGTTGGCCAATGCCTGCTCGCCGCCCGCAATCAGGTACTGTACCTGTTCAGGACGAGTGTTGAAGGTTGGCGGACACTCGCTGGCGTCGAGCGCGCCGATGCGTCCACTGGTACCGGTGCCGACATAGATCAGCCGTCCACCGCGACGCAACGCAGACTCGACGAGCGCGATGGCTTCGGCGATCTGCGGCAGGACTTTCTTTACCGCCTTCGCGACCCTCTGGTCCTCACGATTGATGATCTCGACAATTTCTAGCGGCGACTTGATATCGAGATCAGCGGAAACCGGGTTAGGGCGCTCGGTGCGAAGATTGGCGGTATCGTTTGCGGGTTTATATCTCATCGTGAGGTATTGCTTCCACAATAGCATCATGCACCGCGGGCCGAAGTTGCTTGATTGCCTGCGATTGCCGATGCGGCCAGGTGCGGTTGGTGAGCAGCGTGATCGAAAGCTGCTTTACAGGATCGATCCAAAGAGAAGTGCCGGTGAAGCCGAGGTGCCCGAAGGCGCGCGCGGAAAGTTTCGTGCCAGATTGCGATGGCTGGGAAGGTGTGTCCCAGCCGAGCGAGAAGCTGGTTCCGTAGGGCGCGGCGCGACGATTTGTGAAGAGCTGAACTGTCTCGGGCTTCAGGATTGGCGCACCTCCGCGCAACATGCATTCGGCGAAGAGCGCGAGATCATAAGCGTTGGCGAAGAGACCGGCGTGTCCGGCGACGCCGCCCATCACGCTTGCATTTTCGTCGTCTATTTCGCCCTGAATGGTGCGGTGGCGGAATTCGCGATCGTCCTGCGCGGGCGGAATTTCCTGGCGACCCTCCGGAGCAGGGCAGTACTCGGCAGTTGTCATTCCGAGAGGAGCGAAGATTTCGCGGGCAGCGAAACCGTCGAGGTCCTCACCGGCGATCCGCGTAAGAATTTCGCCGAGCAGGATGAAGGCGAGATCGCTGTATTCACTGCGCGCGCCGGGCGGATACGCAAGCGGCGCTGCGGCCGCAGATCCAAGTAGGTCCTCGCGCGATCGACAACGCTGGAAGAGCTTTTCGTAGGACGGCAGTCCGGAGCTGTGCGAGAGCAACATTGCGATAGTTACATCCGATTTGCCGCCATCGCGGAACTCGCGGAAGTGTTCGTGAACTTTCTGGTTCAGGTTGAGTTGGCCGCGTTCGTGCAGAATGGCGGCGATTGTGGTCGTCGCAACGGCCTTGGTTACCGATGCCAGATCGAAGATCGTCTCACGACGTACCAAGGGCGATTCTGGGTCGTAGGTGAAACGTCCGAAGGCTTCCCACGCCATCATTCTGCCGCCGTGTGTGACGGCGATCGTCGCGCCGGGCATGACGTGTTCGCCGATGCCAGCGCGGAGGATCGCGAAGGCTCGGGCGAACTGCTTCTCCTGGTCAGCGTAGGCGGGTTCGAGCGGTATCTGCGGCATCAATCCTGTTGGCTTCTCGCGCCTTTATAATAGCGGCAATTCTGCTCGTGAAGGGACCCCGCTGTTGAAACAAATGTTGCGCTTTCATCTCTCGCTCATTCTGCTTCTAACTCTCGCCTTGGTTGCTCCGCTGGCGGTCGCGCAGGAACAAAGCGATCCGCGGCTGAACGTGCTCGATGGAATCCTGAATGACGCCATGCAGCGCGAACTCGCGCCGGGCGCGGTCGTCATCATCGGACACGATGGCAAAGTCGTCTATCGCAAAGCGTTCGGTTCGCGAGCGCTCACGCCGAAGCGCGAACCGATGACGGTGGACACGATCTTCGACATGGCGTCGCTGACTAAGGTGATTGCAACGACCTCGTCACTGATGAAGCTCTTCGACCAGGGGAAGATCAAGCTCGCCGATCCAGTCTCGCGCTACATCCCGGATTTTGCAGCGAACGGCAAGCAGGACATTACTGTCCGGGACTTGATGACGCACTACTCGGGGCTGCAACCTGATCTCGAGTTGAAGCCGTACTGGAGCGGATTGGACGAGGGCTACAAGCGGGCGAACGCCGAAAAGCCGACCAGCCCGGCGGGTTCGGTGTTTCGTTATAGCGATATCAACTTCATCGTGCTCGGCGAGATGGTGCAGAAGCTGAGCGGCGAGCCGCTTGAACGCTACGCGAAAGAGCGGATCTTTGAACCGCTCGGCATGGACCATACGCAATATCTACCGCCTGCCTCGTGGCGCGACAAGATCGCACCGACGGAAGTCGATGAGCGTACCGGACAAATGCTGCGCGGGACGGTGCACGATCCTACTTCGCGCATGATGGGTGGCGTCGCTGGTCACGCAGGTTTGTTCTCGACCGCGGATGACGTGGCGAAATTCGCGCAGGCGATTCTCGACAACGATGGACGGATCTGGTCACCTCTGACGGTCGAGAAGATGACAACGCCGCAGCAGCCGCAAGGCCAGCCTTGGCTGCGCGGTTTGGGTTGGGACATTGATTCGCCGTACGCGACGAATCGCGGTGAATTACTGCCGGTCGGGAGCTTTGGGCATACCGGCTTCACCGGTACGTCGCTGTGGATTGACCCGACGACCAAGACCTACATCATCCTGCTGACGAACGCGGTGCACCAGCCGAAAGGCAATGTCATCGCGCTGCGCACGCGGCTGGCGACGGCGGTGGCGGCGGCGCTCAACAATCACGTGAGTGATGACGCGAAGTTGCGACTGGCGGAGATCACGGGATATGGCGAAACGAATCCGTCGTCGCGCAGGGTCGTGGCTCGCAATGCGACCGTTTTGAACGGGATTGATGTTCTCGAGAAAAACGGCTTCGAGGCGCTGAAGGCGAAGAATGGCGGCAAGCTGCGCATTGGCGTGGTGACGAACCAGACCGGGTTCGACGCGCAGGGCCGGCGGACGATCGACGTGCTGGCGCACGCCCCTGGAGTGGAGTTGACGGCCATCTTCAGCCCGGAACATGGCATTGCCGGCGCACTGGATCAGACGAACGTCGGCAACTCGAAGGATGCGGTGACCGGCGTAACCATCTACAGCGTCTACGGTGGCTCGGATGCGAAGAAGCGTCCGTCGCAGGATGCGCTCGCGAAGCTGGACGCGGTGGTCTACGACATCCAGGACGCTGGCGTGCGGTTTTACACCTACGAAGCAACGCTTGGATATTTTCTGGAAGCTTGTGCGAAAGCAGGGAAGGAGTTCATCGTTCTTGATCGACCCGACCCAATCGGCGGGGTGTCGGTGCAAGGGCCTGTGTCGGATCCTGGAACCGAGAGTTTTGTGAATTACACCTCCATTCCTCCTCGGCACGGTATGACCGTCGGCGAACTGGCGAAGCTCTATAACGAGACGCGCAACATTCACGCCAAGCTCACGGTAGTGAAGATGCAGGGCTGGGAGAGGGGCGACTGGTTCGATTCGACCGGACAGTTGTGGATCAATCCGTCGCCGAATCTGCGCAGTTTGACGGAGGCGATTCTTTATCCCGGCGTTGGGCTGATCGAGTACACCAACATTTCGGTCGGGCGCGGCACGGACACACCGTTCGAAGTGGTCGGTGCGCCGTGGATCAAGGCGCAGGAACTTGCTGCGTATCTCAATGCGCGTAGAATTCCCGGCGTGCGATTTGTGCCGATCGAGTTCGCGCCCACGAGCGCGGTATATGCAAATGAAAAATGTTTCGGCGTAAACATCGTGCTCACCGATCGGGAGTTCCTGGATTCGCCCGAGCTGGGAGTCGAGTTGGTTTCGGCGTTGTACACGCTCTATCCGCAGCAGTGGCACGTGGACAAGCTGGACGGACTTCTCGTGAATAAAGAAGTACTGGCGGAGATCAAAGCCGGAGTGGATCCGCGACGGATTGCGGATGGGTATCGCGAGCGACTGGAAGAGTTTGAGAAGGTGAGAGGGAAGTACTTGCTGTACTGAAACTTCGGAGCAGACAGGGATCCTTCGACTCCGTTTCGCTGCGCGAAACTCCGCTCAGGATGACAGAGACTAACTCTGTGGCTCCGAATCTCCGTGCTGGCTTTTCCTGCGCCGGATTTCTTCCAGTCGCGTGCGGATGCGCTGCTCGATACCTTGATCGGTTGGGTGGTAATAAACGCGGTCTTTGAGGTTGTCGGGCAGGCACTGCATGTCGGCGACTTTGGCTTCGAGGTCGTGCGCGTACTGATATCCCGAGCCGTAGCCAATTTCCTTCATGAGTTTGGTAGGCGCGTTGCGCAGGTGCAGCGGTACTGGATCAGCAGCGGTTTTTTCGACGTCGGCTTGGACATCACCGTACGCGGTGTAGAGCGCATTCGATTTCGGCGCGATGGAGAGATACACAACCGCCTGTGCGAGTGCGAGGTTGGCTTCCGGCATACCGAGGAAATCGATGGCGTCCTTGGCCGCGAGGGTGAGAGCGAGAGCGTTGGGATCGGCGAGGCCGATGTCTTCTACAGCCATGCGCACTACGCGGCGCGCGATGTAGAGCGCGTCTTCGCCAGATTCGATCATGCGGGCGAGCCAATAGAGCGCCGCGTCGGGATCGCTGTTGCGGACCGATTTATGAAGCGCCGAGATGAGGTTGTAATGCTCTTCGCCGGATTTGTCGTAGCGCAGCACGCGGCGTTGCAGAGCATCAGCGACAATCTGCTCGGTGATGATGCGCTCGGAAGTCGCGCCAGCAGCTTGTGCGGCGACTTCGAGGACGTTGTATCCGGAGCGTGCGTCGCCACTGGCGTAGGCGGCGATGCGGGCGAGCGCAATATCTTCGGCGGTGACATGGAGTTCGGCGAGGCCGCGCTCGGTGTCGGTAAGGGCGCGGCGTAGCAGGCCGACGATTTGCTCTTCGGTGAGCGGAGTGAGCGTATAGACGCGACTGCGCGAGAGCAGCGCGGAATTCACCTCAAACGACGGGTTCTCGGTGGTCGCACCGATGAGCTTGATGTTGCCTCGCTCCACGTGCGGAAGGAACGCGTCCTGCTGGGCGCGGTTGAAGCGGTGAATTTCGTCCACGAAAAGGATCGTTCGCGTGCCGTATTGGCGGACGCGTTCGGCGTCCGCCATCACCTGCTTGATCTCTTTAATTCCGGAGAGCACTGCGGAGAACTCGATGAAGTCCGCGTGCGTCATTGCGGCAATAATCTTCGCTAGCGTGGTTTTGCCGACGCCCGGCGGGCCCCAGAAGATGAGCGAACCGATGTCGTCGCGATCGATCTGTACACGCAGCGGCTTGCCGGGAGCGAGGATGTGTTCTTGGCCCGCGAATTCGTCGAGCGTGCGCGGACGCATGCGATCGGCGAGGGGACGGTCGCGGTCCGACTGCTCGGGACGGGATGTGTCGAAGAGACTCATTGTGTGTTGCGCTGCCTGGCGGCTTCGTACATCACGATAGATGCAGCGATGCCGGCGTTGAGAGATTCGACCTTGGGCGAATGCGGGATAGCGAGCGTGCCGTCGACTGAGGCGAGCACGTCGCGCGGGACGCCGGCGCCTTCGCCGCCGATGAGGACGATGGTCGGGCCGGTGAAATCAACTTCCGGGAGCGGTTCGCCTTTGTGCGACGACGTGGCGAGGATCTGCACGCCTTTAGCGCGGAGTTGTTCGAGGGCGGCGGGCCACTCGACCTTGACGACCGGCAGCCGGAAGACAGAGCCGCTGCTGCCGCGAATAACCTTGGGATTCCACGGTGAGGCGGTCTTGTCGCCAATCAAAACGCCTGTCGCGCCGAAGGCCTCCGCAGACCGCAGGATGGTGCCGAGATTTCCAGGGTCCTGTACGCCGGCGACGCCGAGCAGCATTGGATTCTCCGCCCGCAGCAGGTCCTCGAGTTTGAATGTCTTGAGCTTCACCAGTGCAGCGACACCTTGCGGAGATTCGGTCAGCACGGCGCTGGAGAAGACTTCGTCGGGCAAAAGCAGCGTCTCAACGTTGGAGTGGATTTGCGGGAGAAGCTTGCCGGCTCGGTCTTCGGCGGCCTGGCTGAAGAAGATAGTCTTGAAGCGGAGGCCGCTGCGAATGGCTTCTTCCAGCAGGTGGACGCCTTCGACAGCAGAGTAGCCGTCGTCAGTGGGGCGTCCGGTGTGGAAGGCGGCCCGCAGTTCCTTGACGGCGTTGTTCTGGCGGCTGGTGATCAGCCTGAGACGGTCGTTGGGTGATTGGTCCAATTTGGTTTTCCGCAGTCCATGATACCTGCTGGCGTTCCGCACCGCGCTCTAAGCGTGGTAAGCTGCTAATTCGCGGATCAACTGTGAAAGCCTCTGTATCCGCTAGCTCGCCTATTCGAGGGACAGACGGGTGCGACCCGAAATCATAAAAATCAATAGCGCTGAACCCGAACAGAAGCTTGTTGCTTATGTCGCCGACCAGTTGAAAGCTGGGATGGTGCTGGGAATGCCCACGGACACGTTTTATGGGCTCGCCGCCGATCCCTTTAATTTGCGCGCGGTTGAGCGCATTTATGAAATCAAGAGCCGTTCGCGGCACAAGCCTTTGTCGCTGATGATTGAATCGGTGGACCAGGCCGAGGAATTGGCGCAGGACCTGCCTTCGAGCTTCTACCTTTTGGCGCGCCGCTTCTGGCCGGGACCGTTGACCATGATTATCCGGGCGCACGCACGCTTGCCGCTGAAGGCTACGGCGAATTCGGGGAACATTGCAGTCCGCATTCCGTCCGCGCCGATTCCGCTCGCGGTACTGAAGGCAGCGGGACTTCCGATTACGGCGACTTCGGCGAACCTGAGCGGGCAGGCGGAGTGTACGACGGCGCGAGCGCTCAAGCAGCAAATGGAAGAGCGACTGCCTCTGATCATCGACGGCGGCAACTCGCCGCGCGATGTGCATTCGACGATTGTAGATTTGAGCTCCGGGGACGGGCAGTGGCGGATCATCCGCGAAGGCGCCGTATCGCAGGAGCAGATTTCGGAGATGTTCGAGCAGGGATGACCCGGGTTCCGTTTGCCCGTAGAAAAATCGCGGCTCTCGTGCTGACAGTTGTCGTCGCGGGAGCCCTTTTCTTTTACGCGTGGACGTGTGTGCGGGTGATGCAGCAGGCGGAGACGGATGAACGGCGTCCGGTAGACGCGATCGTGGTGTTCGGGGCTGCGGAGTATTCAGGGAGGCCATCGCCGGTGCTCAAGGCGAGGCTGGACCATGGGCTTGATCTTTTTCGCCAGGACATGGCGCCCTTCGTGATCACCACTGGTGGCGCGGGCGGCGACTTACACTTCAGCGAAGGCGGAGTCGGCCGGGACTACCTGCTGAAGAACGGTGTGCCCGATGCATCGCTGATTGGCGAAACCCAGGGCGGCGATACCGCGCAGTCGGCGGAGCGGGTGGCGGTGATCATGCGCACAAACGGGATGAAGACGTGCCTCGCGGTGAGCGACGCGTATCACCTGTTCCGGGTGAAGCGCATGATGGAGGAGCAGGGGATGGAATGCTACGGGTCGCCACGGCCCGGATCGGTTCCGCGTACCTTCTGGGCGAGATTTTGGGCGATCCAGAGGGAAGCATTCAGCTATTGTTTGTGGAAACTGCGAGTGACATAAATTGTTGTCAAGTCACAAAATTTGTAAAAACTGGCGTAAGTGGATGAATCAGGGCGAGATATAAATTTCGGAAAAGTGTCCGGTTTACCCCCTCCGGTTTGATATTCTGAAAATAGAGGGGAAGAAAAAGAAGTTCCCCAAGGGATTAGACCCCGTCGATGAAAATCGGCGGGGTTTTTGTTTGCGCGCGCGAAACGGGAGAGGGCGAGAGTAGGGATCCTTCGACTGCGCAGCACTTTGTGCTGCTTCGCTCAGGATGAAACAGGGGAATGGTTTAAGGGGGATGGATAAAGTGTTACTTCAACATTGCAAGGAGCCGGGTGGGAGCACCGGAACCGTGTTGGAACTTGGCGGGGGCTACTACCAGGGTGGCGCCAGACTCGGGAGTAATCGCGAGGTTCGCAACGTTTTCGAGGTGATATACGCTGCGGGCCATCGTGTACTGGTGGACTGGATTTTCGCGGCTATCGCCTGGGTCCACGCTCATGGTATCCGTACCGATGCCGACTACGTAGCGGGCGTCCACGAGGAACTGCGCGGCTTCCAGCGAGAAACCGGGGAAGTGCATGACGCCGTGGGCGTCGGCATTGCGGAAGGCCTTGGCATCGTTCCAGCGTTCGCCCCATCCGGTACGAATCACGACGATGGCGGCTTGCGGGATGTGGCCGTGAGTATCTTCCCAGGCGGCGATGTCAGCCACGGTGAGCTGATAGTCGGGGTTGGCCTTGGCTTTCTGCGTGATGTCGATGATGGCTAGCGGACGAACCAGGCGCTCGGCGGGGATCTGGTCCACGGTCCAGAGGCTCGCGGCGTAGTGCGCCGGGGCGTCAATGTGGGTGCCAAAGTGTTCCGGCAGGGTCAATTCTCGGGCGTAGTAGCCGTGGGAATCGTGCCGGGCGGTGGTTTTAGCGCTGTATTTCTCGGAGTCGTCCCAGGTTGGGGAGGACTCGGTCATGGTGTGCGTGAGGTCGAGGATGGTAGTCACGGTGAGCGGGGTGGCGACGACGCTGCGATGCTTGGCAACCAGGAGGATCGCCAGCGCGAGGCACCAGAACACCGTAAATGTCTTCCACTTAATCATGCAACCGTCGCGAAACCGAAGCCGGAGCAGCTCACTTTGGGTTAGATGCCTGGGGTAAGGGTTCGGTCAACAACTTCGCTGTGAAAAGGATGACACTTTTTGTAATGGAGACAAGATTATTTGTTGGTTCGGGGTGGTTACGAGAGGACTACCCCTGTTGAGGTGGCACCTAACGGGGTAGCCCCATTTTCATTTGGTGCGGGTCAGGCGGTAGTTGATCCAGACCTCGTTGGCGCCGTTGTAATTCAGCTTGGAGGATTGGGCCTCGAAGCCGGAGCGTTCGACTTTGATGCTGCAATCCGCGCAGGGGGCAGTGGTTTCGAACGTGAAGTGGCCGTCGCGGCGGTTGTTCTTCGAACTGAGTTCTTTGCCGGTGGCGTCGAGGAGCGTGACCTTAACGCGGAAGACGGGATAGCCGTCCTCGTCGGTGACCATGCCTTGAATGGCGCCGCGGGCGGGCTGGCCTTCGGGGATGTCATCCCGGAATTTCCAGCCGGGGCCGCGCAGGGGGCGTCCGCCGGTTTGGCCGGTGAGCTTGTCGTTTTCGACGGAGAGAACCCCGTTGACGAACACATATCGGAAGCCGATGGAGGGATGGTTGGGATCGGCGAACGTTGCGACGTCATGGATTTTGTCAGGATCGAAGATGACGACGTCGGCGAAGTAACCGGTCTTGAGCAAGCCGCGATCGCGCAGCTTCATGCGCGCGGCGGGCTGCGAACTGGCTTTGCGAATTGCGTCTTCGAGGCTGAGGTTGTGGTCGTCGCGGACGTATTTGCCGAGGACGCGTGCAAAAGTGCCCCACGAACGGGGGTGGGTTTTGGACTCGCTCAGCGGGCCATCTTCGGCGGCCTCTCCGTAATCGGTGTCGAAGCTGACCCACGGTTCGCGCATCGCGAGTTTGAGGTCGTCTTCGTTCATCTCGAAGTAGACGGCGCCGACGTTGTCGTGGTCGGCGGCGACGAGGTCGAGGATGGCGTCGAGCTGATCTTTGTTTTCGGCAGCGGCGATCTGCTCGATGTTCATGCCTTCGTATTTCTTGAGCTCGGGCTTGAGCACGGAGATGACGAGGATGCCTTTGCCGCCGCCAGTGCCTCGCCACATGTTGTCGAAGCCCTGCTCATTGCTGAGCAAGAGCTTCTTGATTTCGGCGCGAGTAGCGGGATCCTGCAGGCGTTTTACGAAGGCATCGGCGCCGCCCTCGTGATAGCGCGCGGGAATGAGCGCGCCGAGGGAAGTTGCGGAGGCGATGTAGGGATAGAGGTCGGCGGTGATGTCGAGGTCTTCGGCGCGGGCCTTGTTGATCTCGGCGAGGATGGCGGGCATCTTTCCCCAGTTATCTTTGCCGGCGACTTTGAGGTGCCAGATTTCGGCGGGGATGTGGGCTTCGCGCGCGATCTGTTCGACCTCGTGAATGGCGGACATCTCGTCTTCGCTCTCGTTGCGAATGTGCGAGGAGTAAATGCCGTCATGGGCGGCGGCGATTTTCGCTAGCGCGATGAGTTCGTCGGTCTTGGCGTATTGGCCGGGAGCGTACATCAGAGCACTGGAGAGTCCCATCGCGCCTTGGGACATCGCGTCGTCCACGAGGTCCTGCATGTCTTTGAGTTCGTCGGCGGTGGGGGCGCGGTTGGCGGTACCGATGACGTAGTTGCGGACTTGCGCGGCGCCGACGTAGGTGCCGAGATTCACGCCGGGCTTGGCTTTCGCAAGGCGGAAGAAGTAGCCGTCGAAGTCGGTCCAGTCGAGGGTGACGTGAAAGTGATCGGTGAAGTCCTTCGCGTCGTTTTTCAGACGGTCGTTGAGGGGCGCGGCGGTATCGCCTTCACCGGTGATTTCCGTCGTGATGCCCTGGCGAAGTTTGCTCGTGGCGCGATTGTCGATCAACAGGTCGAGTTCGGACTGGCCGAGCATGTCAATGAAGCCCGGCGCGATGACGAGACCTTTGGCGTCGATGGTGCGTTTCGCGGTGGCGTCTTGTGGAGCGGTGCCGATGAACGTGATGCGGTCGTTGGTGATGCCGATGTCGGCATAGAACCAGGGATTACCGGTGCCATCGACGAGGCGGCCGTTGCGGATCAGTGTGTCATATTGCGCGAGCAGAGGGGAGCAGAGGAAGAGAAGCACGAGGGCTACGCGGCGCAATTGGGCCTCCTATGAAAAGCAACAGCAGATCCCACGTCGCGCTTCGCGCTCCTCTGGATGACAAGAGAGGGTGTGGAGATGCGAGCGGTGATGTGGCTTACGCGAAGATATGTGCTTCCGCGAAAAGAGTGCGTGCTTTCGCGAAATGAAAAATCTGTGGGACGGATTGTAAACGAGGGTGGAAATCAGCCGGTGAGCCAGGAGATGAGGAGGGCTAGGTCGGCGGCGAAGATGGTGGCGAGGAAGTTTACGCCGTCGTTGCCGAGGAGGCCGCGAGTTTCGATGGTTGCGCCGAGGATGCTGTCGAAGAGCATGCCGGCGAAGCCGCATCCGGCGGCGGTGAGAGACCACCAGATATCCAGCAGACCGGTGAGCCACGCGAGGAAGGCGACGAAGAGGGCGGCGAGGAGTCCGCAGGTGGTTCCACCGAGACTGATTGCACCGTCGGGGCCGGGTTCGACGCGGCGAAAAGGGATGAGCAGAAACGTGGGGCCGCGAAGAGCTTCGCCGGTTTCGCTGCTCACGGTGTCGGCGGCGGTCTCAGCGAGGGCAGCGATGGCGCCGGGCATCAAATAGGTCGTGGAGTGAGGGAATAGCACGCATGCGCCACAAACCGCAGCGGCGGCGGAGACGTTGGCGAGAACCTGGCGGCCGTCGCGACCGTTGTGCTGTACGGGTTTGCCGTGCTGCTCTTTGACGGGGCGTCGCCAGTGGGTGGCGGCGGCGGTGACCAGGAAAACCCCGAAAAGGACGAAAAATCCGGCGACTCCGGTACCGAGATAGATGGCAAATGCGACAGCGAAGCCCGCGAGAGCACCCCCGGGAGTTACGCCCTTCAGCCAACGCGCCCAGAGCGCAAAAATCGCGGTGACGGCGAGCGCAGCGGCGATGCGCGACGACAGGACGTCATGCGATGAAAAGGCGAAAGTATTCAGAACGTACACAATTTAGGCTTTCCGCGGCTTGACTTATCTCGGCTATACTTTTCGGCATCGTAACAGGTGTGAGGCGAAGCCGCGAAATGGCCGTCGCTTGCGCCGGACGCAAATTCCCTGGGAAAACTTAATTCGCTTTGAGGAGCTTATGGCGGCTTCGGTTTGGTCGGGCTATCTAACTTTCGGATTGATTTCAATGCCGGTGCGGCTGTTTTCAGGCGCGCGCGGATCGCGAATTTCTTTCAACCAGTTGCATCGTGAGGACCACGCTCGGGTGAAGCAGCAGCTGGTGTGCTCGGCTGACGGCAAGGTGCTGGAGCGCGACGAGATCGTAAAGGGATATGAGTACCGCAAAGGCGAGTACGTGATCATCGATCCCGAAGAGTTGAAGAAGATCGAGCCCAAGACGGCGAAGTCGATGGAGATCCTCGAGTTTGTAAAGGCCGAAGAGGTCGATCCGGTGTATTTCGAGACCTCTTACTACTTGCAACCGGATGAAGGCGGCGAGAAGCCGTACGCGCTGCTGGTGCAGGCGCTGAAGGAATCCGATTACATGGGCATCGCGAAGGTGACGATGCATAACCGCGAGTACACGGTGTTCCTGCGTCCGCACACCAGCGGAATCATGCTGCACACCATGTACTACGAAGACGAAGTGCGCAAGATGGAAGCGCCGAAAATCACCAGCGAGGTGAAGCCGGCAGAAGTGAAGATCGCGCACCAACTGATCGAGGCACTGGCAGGCAAGTTCGAGCCGGAGAAGTTCCACGACGTTTACGAAGCAAACGTGAAGAAATTGATCGAGGCGCATCTGGAAGGGCAGGACGTGGAGGCAGTGGCGAAACCTGCGAAGCCCGCGAAGGTGGTTGATTTGATGGACGCCCTGAAGCAGAGCCTGGCGGCGATGAAAGACCAGAAGAAGGGTTCGCGCCTGGCTGAGGTGGACAAGGAATCCACCGTGCAGATGACGCCGAAGAAGCCGGCGGTGAAGGAGCGGAGAGGGAGAAAGCGGGTCGCATAGCGAGGTTTTGCAGGCCGGGGCAGTCGCGGGACGGGTTAAGGCATCCGCCGGATAACGTTCTGGTAATGTTCCTGATGAAATTACCAGTACAAAATCGTTATAATTGATGCATGGCCCGCGGTTGGGAAAGTAAGTCTGTGGAAGGTCAAATGGAATCTGCTGCATCCCTGGCTCCCGTACCTGACGAATCGAAAAACAACTTCACCCCTGAAATGCAGGAAAAGGCGCGCAAGCGCCAAGGCATTCAGTTGGCTCGGAAACGCATCCTGCAACAGCTAGAAGCGAGCGGAAACGAGCGCTATACGCAAATGCTCAAGGACTCGCTGGCAGACCTTGATTCCGAACTGGCAAAGCTCGAGAGCTAGCCAGCCTTCGAAATAAGTAACGAAGAACGCGGCGCCGCCCGGCGCGAAGTCGTGCTGCATTCCTGTGCAGCGTGAGTTCTCTCTAATCCCTACTCACAGCGCCGATGTCTCGGCACCTCACAGAGGTGGGTGAGGCAGGTCACATCCTCAAGTTCGGTACTCGCGTGAGAATGACAGCCATTGGAGGTGGCAGTATGCCAGTCCTCGTAATCGCCGTCGTTTTCTTCATCATCTTTCTCATCATGGGAGTGATGCTCTCCTCGGCCATGCTTGCGGAACATCACACGAACAATGTTCTTGCGCGCGAAGGCAAGGAGCATCCGGCGAAGTAGTTATCCCAGGTTTATTCGTGGGGACGCCGTTGACGGCTAGACGATCCGCGATGCGCAGTCGCTGCAGAACGTCGGCTGCTTAATATCAATCCACTCCACCGCGTGGGACGCGGCCATCACACAGTTGTAGTCATCGCAATGGGTGAGTTGAAGGGTGTGTCCGAGCTCGTGGACCGACTCGGTCAAAAGCCGCTGAGCCAGTAGTTGCTTGTCTTCCGGGAGCCCGTAAAATTCCTGGCGGAGACGATGGGTGGAGACAATCGCCAGCTTTCCGCCGATCTGAGCTTCGCCAAAAACGAACGTCAAAATGGGGATGTACAAGTCTTCGGTGGTGACGCCGAGCAGCTTCCAGGTTTGGTCGCTAACATAGGGCTGCATGCGTGCGATCAGCTCGCTGGAATGGTACTGCTCCCGCTCGGGATGATAGGCGACTCGCGGATCCAGCGCCGGTTGCAGGAGGGTGCAGGGAACGCGGAAGAGCTCACAGAGCTGCCTCTGCAGCCACCCGAGCAGGTCGGGCGGTACGTTCCCGATCGGCAATAGGTGCAGTTCTTTCATCAGTCACGCGTCGCAGTGGTGGTTTTCTGCCAGCCGTATCTCTTGATCTTGTGATGCAGTGTAACGCGGTCGATGTCGAGCATTTCGGCGGCGCGGGTCTGGTTCCAATTCGTTTCATCGAGCACGTGCAGGATGTGCTCCTTCTCGATGTCTTCGAGGGTCTTGGGAGTGCCGGTGCCGTTGGTGCTGCTCATGGTTGCCGCGGCCTTGACCTTGAGGACGAAGTCAGTTTCGCGCAGCTCCGGCTCTTGTGCGACGACCATGGCGCGTTCGACCGCGTTCTCCAACTCGCGCACGTTTCCGGGCCACGGATATTGTTGAAGCATGTTCATGGCCGGTGAGGCCACACGCGTAACGCGCTTGTTCATCTGCTCGGCAAACTTCTTAGTGAAATGATTTACGAGCAGCGGAATGTCTTCGCGGCGATCGCGGAGCGGTGGGAGTTCGATGCGAAAAACGTTCAGGCGATAGAAGAGGTCGGGACGGAAGTGACCTTCTTCGATCAGCTTTTCAAGATCTTTGTTGGTCGCGGCGACGATGCGGAAATCGACCTTGATCGGCTGATTGCCACCGACCCGCACGATCTCGCGCTCTTGTAGTACGCGGAGCAAGTCGGTTTGGGTCTTAAGGCTGATGTCACCGATTTCATCCAGGAAAACCGTTCCGCCTTCGGCGACTTCGAATTTGCCCTTCTTGCGATACTGAGCGCCGGTGAAGGCTCCTTTTTCGTGGCCGAAGAGTTCGCTTTCGAGCAGGGTTTCCGTCAGGGCACCGCAGTGCACCGGGACCATGGGATGGAAACGCCGCGTGCTGAGCGCATGGATGGCGCGGGCAACGACCTCTTTGCCGGTGCCGCTTTCGCCGGTGATGAGCACGGTGGCGTCGGTCGGCGCAACGGTTTCGATGGCGTCATTAATCTTCTTCATCGCGTCGCTGCGCCATACGAGATCCACGTGTGCGTGTTCTTCGATCTGTTCTTTCAGGCGCACGTTTTCCTGCTCGGTGCGCTTGTGGGCGAGGGCTTTGCTGACGAGGTGCGCGGTTTCTTCGGGATCGAGAGGCTTGGTGATGTAGTCATACGCACCGTTGCGCAAGGTCGCGACGGCGGTTTCTACCGAGGCGTAGCCGGTCATCATGATGACTATGAGGCCGGGGACGAGTTCGTGCAGTTTGCGCTGGAGTTCCACGCCGTCGGTGCCGCGCATTTTGATATCGAGCAGGGCGAGATCGTAGGTCTGCTCGGCGACACGCGACAGCGCTTCGTTGGCGCTTTCGCCGACGGTGACTTCGTAGCCCTCTTCGCGGAACCACTTGGCGAGGGAATCGCGCACGCTTAATTCGTCGTCTACTACCAGTAATTTGCCCTTGGAAACACTCATGACTTACCTCATTGCATCTTGGTTCGCTGCCGCTGGAGAAAACTCATAGCTCTCATCCGATAGGGGCAGATAAACGTTGAAAGTTGTTCCACGGCCGACTTGGGAGTCGACTTCGATGCGGCCGTTGTGACGCTCCACGATGTTGTGGCTGATTGCCAGGCCTAGCCCGACGCCCTTGCCGGTGTCCTTCGTAGTGAGGAAGGGCTCGAAGAGTCGAGGCAGGATCTCCGATGAGATTCCCATGCCGTCGTCTTTGACCTGGAGCAGAAGCTCGCTGTGGTCGGTGATGGTGGTGGCGATCCATAGATTGCCGCCATGCGGCATGGCATCAATCGCGTTCATCGTCAGCGCGAGGAGCACTTGTTCAATCTGTGCAGCGTCCGCATGCACTACTGGCATGTCTGAAGCTGTGTCAACGTGAATTTGAATGCCGCCCATCTCGAGCTTGTGAGCCGCGAGCTTTACGACCCGGTCCACGATGGGATTGACCGCGATCCATTCGAGATTGATCGGATTCGTGCGCGAGAAACTCAGCAGGTTCTTGACGAGATCGCCGCAGCGACGGCTCTCCGTGGCGACGAGATCGAGGTTCTCGGCCATCTCGTGGCGCTTGGGCTCGTCGTCGAAGATACCTTTCTCGATCCAGCGCTTCACCAGCTTGGAGTAGGTGAGGATGCCGGACAGCGGGTTGTTGATCTCGTGCGCAACGACGGCTGCCATTTTGCCGATGGTCGCCATCTTTTCTACGTGTAGCATGCGCTCGGCGGCTTTCTTTAATTCGCTCGTCTTCTCCAGGACGCGGTCTTCGAGGGTGCGGTTCCATGCCGTGATTTCATCGCGTGCGTTGCGAAGCTGGCTGCTCATCTCGTTGAACGAGTGCGCGAGTTCGCCAACTTCGTCGTGCGATTGATTTTCAAGTTCTAGCTGATAGCCGAGGTCGCCATGAGTGAGGCGCTCCGTGCCGGCTTTGAGCTTGCCCAGCGGTTCGTGTACTACGCGCCAAACGAAGAGCCAGGCCGCGAGGCAGATGAGGACGGACGCGATGAGGGTATAGCCGATCATCGTCCAACTGCTTTCGGCGAGGGCGGCATCGGCCTTCGCGAGCGAGAGGTCAACATCGAGCACGCCGAGGATCTGCTGTTCTTTCGGATGCGCGTGGCAGGCGGCGTTAGAACAACTTTCCTGGTTCTCGATGGGGGTGATGATGCCGAGCACGCGTTCGCCATTTTCACGATAGATACGGAAGCGATCGGGCCGGTTGAGTTTCGTGAGCGGCGCGGCCTGGACGTGGCAGGCGTAGCAGGCCTCGGCGTTCTTGTCGATCTGCCGATTGACTTCGCCGGAGTCGCTGGAGTAGCGGATTAGACCTTCCTGATTGATGATCCGGATGCGCTTGATGCCGGGCTCGTCGGCCATGGTGCGGATGATCTCGTACAGGCCTTCGCGGTCATTGCGCATCATGTAATGGGAAGTGCTGCGTTTGACCACGTCGCTATTGCGCTCTGCGGCTACGAGAGTGACGGATTCGAGATGCTGCCGGTGCAGGCGAATGTTGACGAAGCCGAGCGCGCCGAAGATTGCGAGCAGCGCTCCGATGAGCAACACCAGCAACTTGGCGCTGATCGTCTGCAAAAGTCGTTGCCAGCGCTGCATAGTGGCGTCGCCGCTTGCTTTGAGCGGTTGCGGCGACGCCCCGGATTTGTCAGTCTCCGGCATTGGCCATGGCCGACGCTACTACGGGAGCATCGGCAGGAACCGCATGAGCCCTGGCTTCGCGCTTGTGCTCTTCTTCTGGGAAGATGGGAAAGTATTTCGCCACCAGGCCGAAGATCGCAAAGCCGACCGCGATGATCGCGCCAGTGATTGCCATCTCCGTCCACTTTGGAATGTAGTGCGTGCCCGCCGACGACTCGATGCCGGTGATGCTGACATTGAGGCGATTGGTGATGAAGCCGAGCACGACCATGACCGCTACCAGGTACAAGCCCTGCGCGCTCATCCGGACCTTTTTGAAGAAGAGCAGTACCAGCGGGCACAGGATGAGGAAGGCTTCCACCCAGAACAAATGCTGTTCGTAGCCGTTGACGAAGATCTGCGACAGCATGTGACGGTGGTAGAGATCTTCGAAGCGCAGGATGGAATACACCAGCAGCACGACCAGTAGCACGCGTCCGAGAAGCTGCAGGATCGGCAATTCGAGGGCGCGACCGAAGTACTTCGAGCTCATGGAGGATTCGAAGATGGTCATCGCAAGGCCGACGGCGATTGCGGAGAGGAAGAAGAACGCCGGCAGGATCGGCGTGTACCAGAACGGATGCAGCTTGTTCGGCATGATCAGGTAGACCGTGCCGAGCGAGGACTGGTGCAGCGTCGAGAGGATCACGCCGCAGATCACGACCACAACCGAGATCTTCGACAGGATCGCGAGTGGCTTGTGCAGGTTGAATTTCTCCAGCACTACCGGCGCGAACTCCAGAGCCAACACCGTGCTGTAGAGCATTACGCAGTAGGCGACTTCGAACATCACCGAGTGCGGATTGCGCATGACCAGCGGGTGCCAGATGCGATACGGACGGCCAAGATCAAAGAGCAGGGCAACGCTGACCAGGCTGTAACCCAGGAACGCCGTTAGCACCGTGGGCCGCACGATGGGGTGCAGCTTTTTGATGTTGAAGATGTGCACCGCGGCGGTGAGGGTGAAGCCGCCGGCGGCGAGCATCACGCCGCAGAGGACGTCGAAGCCGACCCACAAGCCCCAGGGGAACTGGTCGGTGAGGTTGGTCGAGGCGCCGAGGCCGTAACGGAAGCGGATCCACGTGGAATACGCACCGATGGCCATGAAGAACAACAGGACGACTTTCCAGAACGTAAAGCGGAACTTAGGTAGAGGGTTCGTCACTGGCGGCCTCCGTTTTTCTTTTCTTTTTCGGCTTTCTCAGCGGCTTCGACAGCGGCGACTTCTTCGCGGCGATGCGTGATCCAGTAAATGCCGCCGAGCATCACGCCACCGATTGGCACGAAGTCAGGAATGCGCGAGAGAACGCGGAAGGTGTACATCGGCAGCGGGTCCTGTACGACGTCGGCACGCAGGCCGTAATCTTCAAACTTTGTTCCAGCGGCGGCCAGGAGAAGTACCGAGGTCCCGCCGACTTCAGACTTTCCGAAGATGTGGGACAAATATTGGCTCGGATTCTTATCAATGCGCTCTTGCGCTTCTTTCAGAAGCTCGTCGCGTTCACCAAACTTGGTTGCGCCGGTGGGACAGACTTCGGCGCACGAGGTCATGCCGCCCTTGGAGACCTTGTCGTAGCACATGGTGCACTTGCGGATCTGGGGCAGCGGTTTCTCCCACTCGTATTTGGGAACGCCGAACGGGCAGGCTGCCATGCAGTAGCGGCATCCCATGCAGCGGTGCTCTTCATAAATCACCGGGCCGATTTCGGTCTTCTGTAGGGCGCCGACCGGGCAGACGGAAGCGCAGGCCGGTTCCAGGCAGTGCTGGCAGAGGCGGCGCATGTATTTGTCCTGCTTGTTCAGGACGGCTGTGAGCTTGTGCGACGAAGTGAATTCCTGGGCTGCGACTTTGTCGTCATAGGCGAGCCCGGCGTGTTTCGCGCAAGCCTCTTCACAGGCCTTGCAGTCGATGCACATCGTGGCGTCGTACAGAATGGACTTATTCATGACCCCCTCCGCGAAGTACTTCAGGTGAAACCAAGGGGTGCGCCGGGGAAGCCAGCTTCAAAGCCCCGGTTGGTAGGCCGAATTCGGCGGTTCCGCGCATGCCCACCCCCTGCAACAACTACTTCAGACTGCGGATGTAGGTGACCATCGCCTTCGCATCAACGCCCTTGCTGGCGAATGCATGCGTGGCTTTTTTGGCCGGGCCGCCGTTGGCGATGAAGTCTTCGACTTCAGCGTCCGGTGCCTTCTTTACCTTGTCGGAAACCAGGCTGGGCACAGCACCCTTGCCGTGGCCGTCCGGTCCGTGACAAACGGCGCACTTCGCCTTGTAGGAGGCGGCGGCGTCATCGGCCCAAGACAGGCTGGGGACCATCAGGAACAGCACGAGAGCGGTAAACAACATCACTGCCATTAGCTTCTTCATGACTATTTTCAGAGCCTCTGATCGATCAAAGTTCCGAAGCAGGTGAGCCAAGCTTTGCTCGCGTGCCACGGGCAGGCGCCACACTTCGGTGCCTACAAGCAGAGTGTCTCTCTGATGGAGAAACGGGGCGGTGACTGGGGTCACGGTAGGGGTGTGACGTTCGACAAAGCGGAGAAAAGCTACAGCACTTCTATGCGGCTGAATTGCGCAACACCCTTTATTGATGCGGATTTGCGCAGTGTTGCAGAACGCAACAGACGCGTGGTGCCGAAACGGGAATTGTCGTGCAAGTAAATGCAACGAATGTCCATTTCGAACCTTTTGGGAGGCTGGTTTCATCCATTCCGCAGGAGGGGACACTTGAAAGTAGGATTCCTTGGATTGGGCAACATGGGCGAGCCGATGGCTGCCAACCTCATCGCTGCAGGTCATCAGGTCACGGTGTGGAACCGGACCGCCGCTAAAGCAGAGCCGCTAAAGGAACGAGGGGTGAAGGTCGCCACTGAAATTAAAGACGCGGTTCAGAATCAGGACGTGGTGTGCACGATGGTGGCCGACGACCATGCGCTTCGAACCATCCTTGAAGGTGGACTTCTCGAAGCGCTGCCGAAGGGTGCTGTCCATGTCTCCCATAGCACCGTAAGTGTCGCGATGGCTGAGGAACTGAAGCGCGAGCATGGCAAGCGTGGGCAGGCATTTATCTCGGCGCCGGTATTTGGACGCCCCGAAGCCGCACAGGCGAAGAAGTTGTTCGTTGTTGTCTCGGGAGACCCGGCGGTCATAGAAAAGGTAAAGCCGGTGCTGGATGCTATCGGGCAGGGAGTAACTGTGATCGGCAATGATCCGGTACAGGCCAACGTAGCGAAGATCAGCGGAAACTTTCTGATTGCTGCGGCGATGGAGGCGATGGGCGAAGCCGTGGCGCTCGTCGGACGGTACGGCGTCGATCCGGTGCAGTATATGGAGTTCCTTACCAGCACGTTGTTCGCGGCGCCGGTTTACAAGAATTACGGAATGAAGATCGCGAAACAGGAATACGTGCCGGTGGGGTTCAAGGCGCCACTCGGTTTGAAAGATGCGAAGCTCATGATCGCTGCGGGTGAAGGGAAGTATGTTCCGCTGCCGTTAGCGAGCCTGATTCACGACCAGATGATCACTGCGATTGCGCACTTCGGTGAAGACGTGGATTGGTCGGTGATTGCGAAGGTCTCAGCGGAGCATGCCGGCTTGAAGTAAAATGCAGTACGGAAACACCTCAACTTCATGGCGATGGAGTTCGCCCTAACCGCCGCAGCCACGTTGCTGCGTGCTGATAACTCCTGCCGACACTACTGTGGGAGGACTCCATCATGGCCATCCGTGAATACCTCTGGGTATCGCTGGGCGGAATCGTAGGCGCGTGCGCGCGCTATTTTCTGAGCCGTTTCACCGCGAAGATCACGGGCACCAGCTTTCCGTGGGGCACGCTGCTGATCAACATCACCGGAAGCTTTGTGCTCGGTCTTTTCCTGGTCTACACGACCGAGCGCGTCTTTGTTGATCCGAAGTGGCGACTGCTGATTGCGATCGGTTTCTGCGGCGCATACACGACGTTTTCGAGCTACGCGTACGAGAGCATGGTCTATTTCCAACAAGGCAACTGGGGTTTGTTCGCAGGCAATGTGCTGGCGAACAACATTCTCTGTCTGGCGGCGGTGCTTGGGGCAGGGGCGCTGGTGCGATCCATCTGAGAGGTGATCGATTGAATTCGAACGTGATGATTCGCAAGGCTGAGCCGCGCGACGAAAGCAGTTGGCGTGTGCTTTTCGACGAGTACAACCGCTTCTATGGGCGGGAACCGCGAGAAGATGTGACGCGATATACGTGGAAGCGAGTGCTGGATGCGGCGTGTCCGGTGCATGCGCTGGTGGCGGAGAAGGATGGCAAGGTGGTGGGGATACCGAATTATGTGGTGCACGAGAACACGACGCAGTTGCTGCCGTCGTGCTATTTGCAGGACATGATTGTGGCTGATGAGGCACGCGGGGAAGGCGTGGGGCGCAGGTTGATCGAATGGTTGCTGGCGGAGATGAAGCCCCAAGGATGGTCGCGGGTGTACTGGAATACCAGGGAGAACAACTATCGCGCGCGGATGCTTTACGACAAGTTCGCGCCGCAGAGCGGGTTCGTGCGCTACGTAGTGAATAACCCGGAGTGTGTCTTCTAGGCAGGGTGGGTCTGAGGTATACTTCCGCGCCATATCAAATTGAGGAGGTTCCACCGTGCCCACCCCCAGCGCGCAGGAAATCGCCAAAGAGTTACAACGGTTACGTACCACCGGCTTTGATTTGAAACTCGCCTCACAGGCCGGCGCGAGCGGCTTCGCACCGGAATTCTTTTTCGCTATCGCGAGCCGCGAGACCAATTGCGTAAACGAGCTTGGAGATTTCCAAGCCGATGGCGCACACGGTGTTGGGCTCGTCCAGATCGATATCCAGCATCCGATAGCGCTCGCCGCCCGCGACGACGGCAGCTGGAAGACTAACCCAGATCCGCTGGTCGCCTTTGGGGCGCAGTTGCTTGCAAACAACATTCATCAGGCTGCAACCGTGTTTCCTGACCTTGACTCCGACGACCAGTTGAAGATTGCGGCCGCCGGCTACAACTGCGGGATGTCGCGCGCTATCTCGAGCCAGCGTGCGGGCGATTGCGATCTACACACCACTGGCCATGACTATGGCGCCGACGTCATCGCCCGTATGGCGATATTCGAACAACTTACAGCGCCGCCGGCAGAGGCACCTGAAGAAGGCGGCAATTGAGCAAAGCTTCTTACTTGTTCGCTTTCCCAGAACCGAACAACGCAGCGCCGCATGAGACTTGCGGGTTGAAGCTCGAGTAACTTTTCACTCTAGTCAACCATCTACTCTCGTGTTAGATTTCCGCCCATGTATGGCACTGGGCCTGCTCCTGACACTCCACAATTCCAAACCAAAGAAACTCCCGGCACCGACATTTGCAAGTTCTGCGGGATGCCGATCGGAGGCCAGTACTATCGCGTGGGCCAGTCGATGGCGTGCGCGACCTGCGCGGAGAAGATGCGCATCGAAGGCCCGCAGAATCCGCACGGTGCTTACGCGCGAGCGCTCGTGTTCGGCATTGGCGCGTCCATCGCCGGCCTGATCATCTACGCGACGTTCGAAATTATGACTGGCTGGATCATTGGATATCTCTCGCTGCTTGTCGGCTTCATGGTCGGAAGGGCAATGATGGCCGGATCCCAAGGCTGGGGTGGCACGAAATATCAGATCACGGCCGCACTCCTGACCTATTTTGCTGTTTCCATTGCAGCGGTCCCGGTGATGATCTCTGTCATGGGTAAGCAGAGCCACAAGCCCGCGCAAGTGAAGAACGTTCCGCAAACCACTGCGCCTCAGTCTGTTACTCCCGCGCCAGATAGAACGCCAGACGCGTCCGACTCTGCGCAGCCGGCTACCAAGCCGCAGAAGCCAAAAATGGGGATGGGATCGGCCTTTGGCCTGCTGCTTTTGCTTGGGTTGGCATCGCCATTCATCGAATTGGCGAGCCCCCTGCACGGATTGATCGGCCTGTTCATTCTCTACATCGGCATCCAGATCGCCTGGAAGACAGCAGCAGGAAAACAACAGCCTGCCATCACCGGTCCCTACTAACCGCGTGTCCAGCACTTCACTCGGACCAGCTTCGAACTGCCGGCGATGCGGCTCACCGTTATCGCCGGGCGCGCTGGAGTGTCTCCAGTGTCATGCGTTCGTGCATGCCGACGAGCTCACCCGGATCTCAAACGAAGCGAAGCAGCTGGAGAGTGCCGGCGATTTGCGCGCGGCGCGCGAGAGATGGCTAACGGCAATTCCGTTACTTCCAGTGGATGCACAACAGACGGCGTGGATCAACAACCATGCCGTGGATTTGTACGCACAGGCGCTGGAGGCCGACGTACAGCGACAGCAGGAGGGCGAGTCCAAGAGCAAATGGGCTAAGCGGCTCGGACCGTTTGCACCCCTGTTGGTGCTGCTTGGGAAAGCGAAAGTGCTGTTCGGACTGTTGAAGCTCAAGTTCGTCCTGAGCTTCGCCGGCTTTATATGGTTCTACTGGACGATTTTCGGGATGTGGTTCGGCGTCGGATTCGCGGTGCTAATCCTCTGTCACGAGATGGGGCACTACATCGAGGTGAAGCGGCGCGGACTTCCTGTGGAAGTGCCGGTGTTTCTACCGGGCCTTGGCGCATATGTGAAGTGGAAGAACCTCGGCGTGTCCGGGGAAGGGCGGGCGATGATCAGCCTGGCCGGTCCGCTGGCGGGATTTCTATCGTCGGCGGTGTGCATTTTGGTTTATTGGCAGACGCACTCGAAGCTGTGGCTGGCGCTGGCGCACTCGGGAGCCTGGTTGAACCTGATGAACCTGATTCCGGTGTGGGCACTGGACGGGGCTCAGGCGATCCAGGCGGTGAGCCGTTATGGCAGGGTGGTGCTGTTGTTGAGCTGTGCGCTTCTATTCTGGGGAACACGCGACTATGTGTTGTTGTTTATTGGAGCCGGAGTATTGTGGCAAGCGTTTGTGAAGCCGACCGACGAGACGAGCGCACGGATTGCGGCATACTTCACGCTGCTGCTCTGCGCGTTGGCGCTGATTCTGGTGCTAGCGCCTGGACGAGGGTTCGGGGCGGAGTAGGCCACCTCGGGCTGCGCGATCCCCGCGTCTGAAGACGTGGGCCTAGAAACTAGACGGGCTTCGCGCTCGTCTTTCGCGTTTAGCGCGATTGCAGCGTGCCTTCTAACTCTTCCATGATCGCCTTCGCGGCGGCGGCAGGGTCGGCGGCTTCGGTAATAGGGCGGCCGACGACAATGTGGCTGGCGCCGGCTTCGAGCGCAGCTGCGGGGGTGACAACCCGGGCTTGATCGCCCTTTTCGGCACCTGCGGGGCGAACCCCGGGGGTGACGATGGCGAAGTCAGCGCCGAGTTCGCGGCGGAGTTCGCGGGCTTCGTGGGCGGAGGCGACGAGGCCGCGGATGCCATTGGCGCGTGCGAGGGCACCTAACAGGAGCACCTGCGCCTGTACGTTTCCGGCGATGCCAATCTCTGAGAGGTCGGCGTCATTCATGCTGGTAAGGACGGTTACGGCGAGGACGAGGACCGGGCCGCCGGCGTCAGAGGCAGCCTTAAGCATTTTGGAGCCGCCGGAGGCGTGGACCGTCAGCATGGAGACGTTTAGCTCGCGAGCCTGCCGGATCGCGGCACCGACGGTGTTGGGGATGTCGTGGAACTTGAGGTCGAGGAAGACTTTCTTGCCCGAGGCGACGAGATCACGGACAATCTGGGGGCCTTCGGCGGTGAAGAGCTGCTTGCCGACCTTGAAGGTCGTGGCCGAGTCGCCGACGGACTGCACAATTTGTTGGGCTTGGGCGGCGGAGTCGACGTCGAGGGCGATGATGAGGCGGTCGCGCATCTCTGACATACGTCTATTTTACTGGCGAACCGCCTCGTTCAGAATGACAAATTACTGGCGGACGCGGGCGCTCTCGTCGGTTTTGTCGGAGGGAACGATATCTAAACGGACCTTCTGGACGCCCTTGTCACTGAAGCCCAGCACTTGGGCGGCGCCGTAGGAGAGGTCGATGATCCGGCCGGGAACCAGTGGTCCGCGGTCGTTGACGCGCACGATGACGGCCTTGTCGTTCCTCAGGTTCGTGACCTTCACCCGGGTGCCAAGGGGCAGATCGGGATGAGCGGCGGTCATTTCGTACATGTTGTAGGTCTCGCCCGAGGCGGTCTGCTTGCCGTGGAAGAGCTTCCCGTACCAGGAGGCAGGGCCGACCTGGAAGGGCTTGGTCTTCTTCTTAGGGGTTGAGGAGGGCTGCGGGTTGACGCTGGCCGTCAGAACCGGCTGGTTCTGGACGGCGGCCTGGGAGTGGTTCTCCATCGTGTTCGGCCCGTGTGCCGCTCCCATGGTGGTCAGGACGGCAATCGTCGCCACCATCTGAGTCAGTACTCGTTGCATTCAAACACTCCGTGACAACTGGGAATTCCCCCGGGCTCGAAAACGTTCGGTGATTCTATGAATCGCGGGAGCTAAGGTCAACCGTATGTCACGGCGACGAAATTACGCCGGGTTACCCCTAGGTAATTACCCTAGGCCGTCGCAGTCCTTTGATTGTACCGGATGCAGGTGGATTTTGCCTTGGCGAGGGGGTAAACCGCTTAGCTCGCTCCAACCTTGCACTGACTAATTAGAAGGCAGTTGGAAGCATGATGGTTGTTACGGCGGCTGAATTATTGAGAGTTGTTGGCGAGTGTAACTCTTTTACTTTTTTGCACATAGAGTGAAATTCTTGCGCGGTTGTTGAACTCTGCTTTGAGCCGATGTGGTGTAATGCGGGGCATGGCCATGCCGATTGTGCTGTCGATTGCGGGGTACGATCCGTCCTCAGGCGCGGGCATCACTGCGGACGTCAAAACGGCTGCGGCACACGAATGTTATGCGATCACCTGTATTACGGCAGTTACCGTCCAGACAACGGAAAAGGTGTTTGCGGTCGAGCCGCTGCGGGCGGAGATCGTTCGCGACACCTTATATGAGCTGGTACGGGACATGCCGCCGGCGGCAGTTCGGATCGGCATGTTAGGGAGCGGAGAGGTGGCCGAGGTGGTAGCGGACTTTCTGGAAACCACCCGGTTGAGGAATGTGGTGCTCGACCCGGTGCTGAGGTCGACATCGGGAGCGGCCCTGATCGATGAACGGGGGGAACAGGTGATCCGGGCGCGGCTGCTCAAGGCGGTGGACGTCTGTACGCCGAACGAGGCTGAGGCGCGGGTGCTGGCGGAGTGCGAGGCGAGCCCTGAAGGGCTGGCGAGGGAGCTTCACCGGAAGGGGTGTCCGGCGGTGGTGATCACCGGCGGCGAACGGGAGGATTCGGGCGACCTGTTGAGTTTCGGAGACCAGCAGGAGTGGCTACGCGCGGAGAAGATCCGCAGCCGGGCGACTCACGGCACCGGGTGCGCGTTTGCGACCGCGATTGCCTGCAACCTGGCGTTGGGGCGCCAGCTGCGAGAAGCGGTCGTCGAGGCGAAATTCTACGTGCGTCGGGCGATCACCCTTGGGTCAGACGAGCCGCTGGGGCATGGGCGTGGTCCGATGAACCACTTCGTCTAGGACGTCGTTAGTGGCCGGTTCCGTGGCAGACGGCCGGGATGGTCTTCCACAAAATCTGGAGATCGCTGCCAATGGACCAATTACGGATGTATTCGATATCCAACTCCACCATGTGGTCGAAACTCAGGCGGTTGCGGCCGGAGACCTGCCAGAGTCCGGTGATGCCGGGAAGGGTGCCGAGGCGCTGGCGCTGCCACGGCGCATATTCGTCCACTTCATAGGGAATCGCGGGGCGCGGGCCGACCAGGCTCATGTCGCCCTTTAATACATTAAAAATCTGAGGCAGCTCGTCGAAGCTGAACTTGCGCAGCCGCCTGCCGATGCTGGTGATTCGAGCGTCGTCGTTTAACTTGAAGCTACCGTTGGACTGTCGCGCGGTTTCTCCGCTACGGATCCACTGGAGAGCGTAGTCGCGGTGCGCGGATTCGTCGCCGACGGTCATGGTGCGGAACTTGTACATCGTGAACTCGTTGCCGCCGCAACCGACGCGTTTTTGACGGAAGAGGATCGGGCCGGACGAACTCCGTCGAACCAACAACGCAATAAGAACAAGCAGCGGGGAACTGACGATCACCAGGATGAACGCAAGCGGCAGATCGATGGCGCGCTTGAGGAAGAGTTGGCGCGCCTGAAGACCAGTTATCGGGAGTTTGGACGGGGAGGCGGCGGAAGAAGGTATGGATAGGGTGGGGATTTGCATGAGTGGGACCGTTCGCTAAGGAATTTCGATGTGGACTAGTGTCTGGCTAATTCGAGAATCTCTTTGAGGATGAACCGGCGGGTCGGGCTTTCTCGCGGGTCGGCGATGCGGCGGGGGCGTTTGCGAAGGCGAATGCCTGCGACTTGCTCTTGCGTTCGGAGAATCGTTAAGCGCTTTTGGCGTTCGAGTTCAATGTCTACTGCTCCAGGTTTGCCGGCGAAGGTGCTGTAGGCCGCGACGCCGAGGAGCGCGGCTTCGCGAACCATGGTGCCGCCGCCGCTGAAGACGGCGTCGGAGTAATGGAGCAAGCTGAGGCCGTCGACTGCACGCGAAGTGAGGATGAACGGACGCTCGCCCAGGTTGAACTCACCGGAAAGCTTTTCCGCTTGGTCGCGGGTGCGTGCAAGTACGACGACTTGTGCGTTTTCCTGGGCGCGGAGGTGTTCGATCAATGCGCGGAAGAGCACGACGGAGTGTTCGTTGTGATAATGAGCCCACGTGGCAGGCGGACGGACGGTCACAATCAGACGTTGAGGATCAAGTGAGAGTTCGTGGAGAACGCGTCCGTCGGGACGCAGGTCGTGGATGTAAACGTCTTCTTTGAAGCCGGGGTACCCGCGAATTTTCTTCTTCGATTGCCCAGCATTCGCGACGATTTCGGGCATGAGTATGCGCCGACAGAGATGATGGAAAACTCCCGCCGAGACATGTTCGTAATCGTAGATTGCCATTGCAGGGATGCCGAGTGTGGCCGCTGCGAGGGTGAGAGATCGGGAGCCGTGGCTGATGGCGGCGACGGGACGATGGGCGATCCCGAACCGGACGAGTTCGGCCGCGCGACCCACCGCTTCTCGCACGCGCGCTACGGTGGAATGATGCGGAGCGTGGGCGCCGATCGTGGTGAAGTTCATGCGATACGAGCGGGCGAGGCCTTCGGTCTGTCCGAACGAGCGGACGGTAATAAGGGGCATGTAGCCGTGCTTCGGTAGTTCACGGACGAACGGCGCGAAAAAGTGGGCGTGGGGCGCGTTGTCGAGGTCGATCCAGATGCGAGGCTGCATATCTTATTCGCCTCCGATTGTCAGGCGCAGGCGGGCGAGCGCGCGAAGCATCCAGGCTTGCGACCAGCGGATGTAAGGAGTGCGGTCAACCCGATGAGGATGAATCTGGTAGCCGAAAGAGCCGTCGGAGTTGCGGAGGTGCTGGATGGTCCAGCGCGCGATTTGCTCGGCGCGTGAGAGGGCATCGGGGTCAAGCTCAGCGAAGGCACAGAGGGTCAGGATCGCCTGCGAGCAGGAATGGATATCAATTGGGTAAGTGCGGTTATGGAAGTAGCGCGGCGCGCCGTCCGGACAGAAGAAGTGGGAACAATAAAAGTCATAACCGCGGGCGAGGGCTTGCGAAAAGCTGGTATCGCCGGTGAGTTGCTGGTATTCGAGCAGCGCACAAAGGTTGTATCCGGTGTGGAAGGTGTCAATCCACTGTTGTGAGCGCGCGACGCCGTAGGTCCAGGATCCGTCTTTCGCCTGGCCGTTGCCTAGGTATTCCATGATACGGCGAGCCAGACTTCCGTACTGGGGCAGTCGTGAGTCGCTCGCGATCCTCGCGAACAACGCACCTGCGAGCGCGCTGTTGTTGAAAATCCGGGTATGGTCGTTGGGCGTGTAGCTGAGGCAGAGGCCAGTATCGGTGTCGGTAGAACGATTCAATCGGGTTGCGAGCCAGTTTGTCGCGGAATGTGCGATCGCTTTTGATTCTTCGTCCTGGTAGATGTTGGCGAAGTCGAGGAGAGCGTGGGCGCAGAAGACGGTGACGACGGAGTTCGGCGAGAACGCCGGCATGCGAGCGCCGCGCAATGAAACGTAATGCCAGTCGTATCCCCAGCAGAAGTCGGATTCGTGCGGACTGCGGAGTTCAAGCAGCAAGTTCCGGACATGTTCCGCGTGGCGACGGGAGAACCAACCCGAGCGCGCGAGATCGCAGAATGCGCTCAATACTAGTGCGAGAGCTTTGGGATTATGACTGGGTGGAACGTGGAGCCACTGGCGGAGGTGAACGCCGCCGATCCGTTTGCCGCCCTGAATGAAGAGAGTGGCGAAAGGTTGATGCACAGCCCACTTGCGAAGCAGCGGCGAATTCAGCAGATCATAGGGTTCGTGTCCGGCATAGTTTCGCTCACGTAACCAATGGTGAAGGGCGAGGATTGGCGAATCGAATTCCGTGACTGACGGGGCCGGGAGACGGGCAGCGTTCATCGTTCGCTCGCTCCGTACATCTCGTAGGTTCCGCCAAAGAATGCGTAGAGGTTGCCGATGCCTTCGGCGAGTCGAAGGTCTCCGCGCATCCGATCCTCCACATTGCCGCCGAAGTATTTCTCCAGTGTGCCCTCGAATATTCGTGCGATTCCTGCCGCGAAACGGCGTGACAAGTTGAGCAGCGACGGATGGAGCTCCATTTCCACACGCGTCCAGTGATTGGCTCCGTTGCGCGCGCGCGCACGCAAATATGGAGGGGCGAGGCGGGCGGCCGGGACTGTCTCGTAGACGATGGCGTCGTCGGCCCAGACGATGGGGAACCCGGCGGCGAGACAACGGCGGAAGAAGTGGGTGTCTTCGCCGCCGCTGATGGCGAATCGCGGATCGAACCATGTCGGACTCATGGCGCGAAGTACGCGGGCACTGATCAACACGTTGCCGGCGCCGGCGCTTTGCAATTGCGTGCCGGAAGGGTGACGCAGGCGGCGAAGGAGCATAGCGAAATCGGAGCCTGAGGGCTGGGGAACGATCGGAACCACCGGGCCAGCGACGATGGGAGCGTTGAATTCCAGGTGAGCGGCGATAAGCGCGTCGAGCCAGGTGCGGGACGGATATTCGTCGTCGTCGATAAATGCGACAAGGTCGGAGCCATTGCCGTGTGTGATCGCGGTGTTGCGCGCGTAGGAGATGCCCCGACGAGGTTCGGGATGGTAGGAAATCCGGAACCTCGACGATCGAAACCCTCTAAAGACCGAAGAGGCGGAACTGTCGGGATCGTTATCCACAACGATTATTTCGATTTCAGGCTCGACGACAGCATGAAAGTCGAGGGCGCACAACGCGTTGAGCAGGCGCAGTAGTTGGGCGGGGCGACGATAGGTCGCGACACAGACGGCTATCTTGTATCGCCTGTTCATGCGGCCTGGTGCTGGGCCTGATTCGAGTTTGAGACTGTGAAGCATGCCGCGGAATAGAGGATCCAAAGCAGAGAGTTGGGTGCCAACAACGAACTTTCGGTGAAGCTGTAGAGCAGCAGAAATAGCAGGTAGAGCAGCGGCCAGCGGGACTCGACTGCGGAGGACTTTCTGACGAGGCGTCCGGCACCGAAGAGCGACACGAGCCAACCGGCGAAAAAAAGAACGATCCCGATCACGCCGACCTGTAGTCCGAGATCGAGGAATGCGTTGTGAGCGTTGGGAGTGTCATAACCAAGCTCGGAGATGATTTGTATCGAGTCAGAGGAGATCCACCAGAACGCGCCATAACCATGGCCGAGCCAGAAATGAGACGTGAACGCTGGTGCTGTGAGATCCCAAATCTGCGAACGGCCGGTGAAGGTCGCATCGCGACCGAGAAGTGCGACGGCAGAGTCGCGATGAGATATTGCGTACGCTGCCACGGGTGCGAAGAAGGTGAGCGCGAGCATAGAGCCAGCCCAGGCGCGACGCCAATCGGCGCGAAGTATGCCGGAAATCCCGATCAGGAGCGGTATTGCGAGTGCGACAACCAGCGCCGTTTGCGAACGGGCCGCGACAATCATTGAGACGCACGCGAGCACTCCGATCGACGCGGTGAGGATGGATCCGAGGCGTTTGAAGCCGAAGCAGAGGAAGGTCACGACGCCGAGGGACATGGTGCGTCCGAGCAGGTTCTTGTGCGAGAAGACGCCGTGCCAAGCGGCCCCGGCGAATTCGGTGGCGGGGAAGCTTGCCGGGTAGAAGAGTTCCGCCAGGAGGCTTGCGACGGCCGCCACGGAGATGACCGCAACGAGAATGCGGAGTTGCGAGCGCATGTCGAACTCGAGAGCGAAGCATACGCCCAGCAAAGTTGTGCCGGTGATTGCGACGCTCTTGCGCAGGGTTACGGCGACATTCGGCGACCAGAGCGCAGATACCGCGCAAAGTGCGATGAGCAGAAATAGCAGCCAATTCGCGGCGAGTATGTGGGCAGCTTGCTTGTATCGCGGAAGGAGGAGTGCCGCGGCAAAGAGGTAGATGGCGGACCAAATTATCTGGAGAGCGACGCCACCTTCGGCGACGTCGTGTGCGGCAGTGTCTGTCCAGAGTGGGGCGAATGCGCCGGAGGAGAGCAGAAGTGCGCCGAAAAAGAAGATGGCGAGGGCCGAGCGGCGAAGATCGTTCATGCTTCGACCCACTCCGGGCTGAGGACGTTGCAGCGTTTAACTTCTCGGGCGCGCAAGTACCAGAGGGCGATCCACATGGCGAGTGCTATAACGCCATCGGAGGCCAGGCTGGTCCAGACGGCGCCGCGCCATGAGTAGCGCGGCAAAAGGGCGATATTCAAGCCGATATTGAGTGCTGCGACAAGGAGCTGCAATAACGTGCGTGTGGATTGATAACCGGCGCCGGTGAGAGAGTCAGCTGCGAGATAGTGCAGATTGCGCAGGACCAGAAGCGGTGAGAGCCAGCGGAGAACCCACACGGAGTCGTTGAACTGCGGACCAATGATGAACGGCAGATAGGGAGCGGCGACCCACAGGAGTGACGCGGCGAACAAAGAGTAAAGGAACGTGCGCGGCATGATCCGGCGAGCGAACGCCGAGGAACTTTGCAGCCCTTGCTGGCCGTGGCGGAAGAATCCTGCGTACGTCGCGGCGAGAACAGAAAGAACGGGCGAGAACGCGGCGTCGATAATGCGATATGCAGCGGCGTAGATGCCGGCGGCCGCGAGGCCAGAGAGTCGCGCCAGCATGGCTTTGTCGATGTCGTTGTAGACGGTTTGCGCGGCTTGTGAGACTGAAAAGTAAAGGCCGGTGAGGAGGTCGCGCGGCGTTGTCCATCGTCCAAATCTTGGTGCGCCGAGTTCGCGGGCAACGTAACAGAGCGCAATGACTGCTGGAACGACGGTGCTCGCGAGATACAGGACAGACCAATGTACGGCGGTCGCGTGACGTGTATGGAGAAGAAGCGACGCTGCAAGAAGTCGGCTGACACTGAGAGCGAGGATGATCCAGCCTGTGACAGCGAGGCGCTCGAAGGCTTGAAACGCCATCGCGGCAGCGTCCAGAAGGCGGGCGAAGATCAGTTCGGCAATGGCGATGCAGGCGATAAGCGGCAGCGGCACACCGTGAGTTAGCGCAAGAGGAACGATGACGAGAACGACAGCGGTAAGAAGCACGCCGGAGATCAGTGTGACCAGCAGGCAATGGCCCCAGCGGACCGGAAACTCTTCGCGATTGCGGGCAACATACTGCACTAGAACGTTGCCTGTTCCGAGACTTGCGAATGGGGAGACGATACCGATGATGGCGCACGCGGCGGTGAATGCACCGTAGCCGTCGGAACCAAGGGAGCGCGCGAGCAGAATGAAATAAAGCGCTGTAACCAGCGTGCGGGCGGTGCGCGACCCGATCATCCACAGGGAATTACGGCGGGTGCTGCGCGGGGGGCCCAGGAGACTCAATTGAGATCCAAGTAACTGATTCGTTCGTGTTGCGACAGGAAATCGCGACTCCCACAGTAAGTGAGCGCAGATGTTTCCTGCGAATAGTTTTCGTGACCGGGATGAACCATGAGTTCGGCGGTGCAGCTCTCGGGCAGGCGGTGCGGGCCTTTGACATAGGCGAGCAACGGGCCGAATTCATCGGTGCAAGTGAAGGACTGACGGAGCGTCCAGTTGTAGAGCAGGTTGTCGATCCGCCAGCGGGAAAGGGCCTCATTTCCGGTGAAGGTGTGGCGCAGGCGCACCCGATCAATCTTTTCTTCGGCGCAAACTTCGAGTAAGCAGGGAAGCAATGCGAGCCGGGTGTGGATGTGATGATGAGAATCAATGTGGCTGATCGTCACGCCGGCATTCCGCAGACAAGCGATCTGGGCACGCCACTCCTTGACGACTGCGCGCTGAACCTGACCATCGAGACGCAGCGGTATCGCCTTCCGCTGAAAGCTGCCGTCCGAGGACAGGAAGGGAGCCAACCCTGCCGAAGGGAGGAGCGGTGCAAATTCCGTGAGGTTCAGATGCATGCCGAACGAGCAGTGAGGGAAAAACTTGCTAAGGCGAGCGGCTTCGCGGAATTCCGGCCCGTTGGCGAGGATGCTGGCGGAAGTCAGGCGTCCTTCATCCAGGAGACAAAACACCGATTCGTTGACGACAGAGCTGATGCCCAGGTCGTCGGCGTGGAGGATGACTCTCATCTCTAGTTGAGACTGCTGTAGATGGCTGCCCCGAGGGTCAGCTGCGTGATGTTCTGAAGCCGCGTGGCTGCCGTCTTCCATGCGCTATTTGGAATGAAGAGGATGTCCTCGTTGTGGAGGGCGACGTCGGGGGCACGACCCCGGAGGATTTCGGCGACATTGACTTCGATTTCCTCGCGGCCGGATAGAGTCTTGCGGACGAGCTTTGCGTGCCCGGCTTTTGCAGTGGGTGCGAGTCCGCCACCAAGCGCGACTAGTTGTGCGACGGAAAGCTCGCCATCGTTTTGCATCACGAATCCGCCGGAGCGCGAGACATCGCCTACAAGATAGGTAATGCCTGCTCGTTGCACGAGGATGGTGTCACCTGGGTAGACCATGATCAGCGAGGAGCTATCGTTGCGCGGGAGACGAACGGATTCGTCGGTGCCGTTGCGCCGCTTAATTCGGACGGTTGGCGAAGCGAGTTCGGTAAGGCCGCCGGCTTCAGAAATAAGTTGCGAGAGAAGGCGCGGGGCGTAGATCTGGTAAATACCTGGCTTGCGAACTTCGCCGGAGACCGTAGCGCCCTGAGTCGCGTACTCGCGGATGAGGACCCGGACTTGAGGTTTTACGACCAGTCTCCGGGATTCGAGCGCAGACGCGATCTGCGTGGAGGCGGCGTCTGGAGTGAGACTCGCGACGTGGAGCGCTCCGACTAAGGCGAGTTCGGCGTCTCCGGATTCGTTGACCCGTAACTCCTGTTTGAGTTCGGAAACATCGAAGACATCAATAGAGATGAGGTCGCCGGGGCCGATCGTCAGGTTGGCGTCGGATTGAGAGCGCAGGAAGGTCGCGCTTAGAAGCAGGAGAATCGCAGCTAGGGTCTTCATGAAGTGGGCTCTTGCAGGGAGCGGTAGTCGTTGCCGTAATAGTGTTTGTAATAGGGCGAGTGGAAATCGAGTCGGTTGAGAACGGCGCCGCTTACTTTCACACCTGACTGTTCGAAGATTTCGAGTGAGCGAACAAGGGCGTCGCTGCTGGTTTGCCCGGCGCGGAGTACGAGGAGGACCGCGTCAGCAAATTTCGAGATGGAAACCGCGTTGCTGTAAGCGAGGACGGGCGGAGTATCAATAACGATATCGTCGTATGTAGAGCGCCAGTGATCGATGAGGGCGCCCATCCGAGGTGATTCGACGTGATCAATGGCTTGCTCAGTTGCTGTACCGGCAAGTAATAGCGCGATTCCATCCGGCAGCGTTCGGCTATCTCCCGAGAGAAGATGTGAATCAGTGAGCAATTCGCTGAGGCCTGCAGACGAGTTGTCGAGTTTGAGGTACTTGTGAACGCTGGGACGATGTAGGTCGGCGTCCACGAGGAGCACTCGACGTCCGAGCCGCCCAAGCGATTGAGCGAGATGAATGGCAACGGTTGTCTTGCCTTCACCAGGCGCTGGGCCGGAAACGACGGTGACCCGCGGCGATCCTGCTGGCAGGTTCCCGCGGAGGGCGCGGAAGCGCTGGTCGGCCTCGCTCTTGTCGTCGTCCGAGTGAACTGGAATTACGCCAATTGTCGGAATGTTGCTTACGCGCGCAACGTCTTCGGGCGAGCGAATGGTGCGGTCGAGGCTGTCCTGGAGGAGGGCAATGCTTACGCCGAGAATCAGTCCTATGACGGCGCCGAGCACAAGGTTGAGTAAGCGTTTGGGGCTGGCCGGTTTGTCCGGAACGCGCGCTGAGTCAACGACAAGAATGTCCGATGAATGGAGGCCAGCGAGGACGCCTGCCTCTTTGAGCTTGCCAAGCAATGTTTGGTAGAGGTCGCGGTTGGCATCTGCTTCGCGCTTCAGGACGCCGTATTGCACGGCGCTGTCGTTGATCTGGTTCGCTTCTTGTTTTTGCTTTGCGAAGAGGGCGCGCTCCATGTCTTCGGCATTCTTGGCGGCGAGGTAGTCGTTCTCTGCGCGGGCGGAAATCTTGCCGAGTTCGGATTGAATAGAGGACTGGAGGTCGGCGAGTTGGGCACGCATCTGCACGAGTTTTGGGAATGAAGGCCCGAGGCGTTCGGAGTTTTGCGCGATGTCGGCTTTGAGCTGCGCCTCTTGGGCGCGGAGAGTGGGCAGAAGTCCGAGGGGAGCGGAGCTACTCGCAATGCCTGGCACCAGGGAAGTGCCTGCCATCGAGGAGATGAGCTCGGGATCTCCGCTCTTGGCAAGACGCCAGACGGCTTCTTTCACGATGCGATTTGCTTCTGCTGCACTTAGCTGCTTGTTAATGTCCTCAAGTTTTGCGGTGACAATGTTGTTGGTCTCGCTCTCGCCAAGAATGCCGGTTTCACGTTGATAATCAGCGAGTCTCTGCTGGGAGGTCTCAACGTCGTTCTTTAGATCGGTGAGTTGCCGCGAGAGCCAATCGGATGCTTGGCGAGTGGCGGTGAAGCGAGTCTGGACATGACGATCGAGATAGTCGTCCACAAGGGCGTTGACCACCGCAGCGGTGAGAGCAGGATCACGATCGAGGTATCGGATCTCGATGAGGCGGGTGCCGCCGACTGGTTGCACTCGCAAGTTCTGGTGAAAAGAACGGAGCATTCTTCCGGTCCGCGCCGGGGTCTGATTGAGCGGCACGGAACGATCGTCTGTTCGACCAAACTTAAAAAAGGATCGTCGGTCTGCAACTTCCTCAAGTTTCAGCTTCGTGATGACTTGCAGCGCGAGTTCATCGCTCTGGAGAATTCCGACCTGGGTAGCTTGATTGACTGCTGCTTCGACGTGATCAGACGAACTCGCCCCAGATGACAAATTGAAGCTGGTAGCATTTGCCGGGTTCAACTCCAGTGTTGCAGTGGCAGCGAATTTGGTCGGTGAGAAGAGGGAAATCAGAATTGCGATCGCGATGCCAGCGCCGGTGATGTATCCGACGGTGCGGCGTCGAGCGGACAGTACTCGACTTAAGGCGAGGAGTGAGAACTCGTCGTTGCTGGAGTGCAAACGACCGAACGGAGGTTCGGAGTGCGAGGGAGACATTTCGATTTTGGGAATTATGTGTGGGACAAAGCTTCGCTATGGCGAGTTAGCCCACATTCTCTCGGGGTTCTAATTCACGGGGCGGGGGAGGGCCGCAATCGCACTCTCGCACGGTGCGCAAACGCGAACAATGCCCGAAAGGCGGGATATGGTTCGGTTTGCGAGTCGAATCGTGCGCCTCAGGCATCAGAAAGATCGCTCATGGGCTCAGTTAACTGGGTGTGCAATCAACGATTAGCAACTCTGGAGCTGGAGTGGGGTTCAAAATAGGGTGGGGCCACGGCGGGTATTAACCGGTCGTGTCGTAATGGGAACTATGCGAATGAGATTGAAATGGATCGCGCTCGTCGCGCTGGCGTTGTCGGCTTGGGCCGGCGCGCAGAAGACGACAGCCGTCGGCATTCCGTCGGCGGATTTCAATTTTGCGTCCGCGGTTCAGTTGAAGACTGATTGGTGCTGGGCGGCATCGGTGCAGATGGTCCTTAACTGGTACCACATTCCCGTAAAACAAACCGACGTGGTGGGTCGGATTTATGGGAAGCCGGTCGACAAAGCGGCGAGCGAGGACGAAATCACCGTTGCGCTGAGCGGTACGGCCTACGATCGCGATCATCACAAGGTTCTGCTGCGCGCGAAACGTATTCGCGGAGTCCCGCCTACCGATTTGCTGGTGGATGAATTGGAGCGGCAACGTCCGGTATTGTTAACCATCCGGTCAACGCGCACCATGCTGCATGCGGTAGTCCTGACGAGCGCAGAGTACGAGGTCAATAAGGAAGGTCACATCCACGTGACTTCTCTTACATATCGCGATCCGAACCCCAGCATCAAGAGTAGGAAGCCGGCGACAGCGATTCAGCTGAGCGGCGCGGAACTTGGGCACTTTGTGCGATCGATCAGCAGCTATTACCTGGTCTCGATGAAAAAATCGGCATAGAACTACCTGCAAAAATCAAAGCCCCGCTGCGCGCGGGGCTTCGCAATTCGGTCTCACTACGAGGCGTGATGATGATGGTGATGGCCCTTGTGGTGATGATGGTGTTTGCCATGGGTCTGGGCCGCGGCCGAGACCGGCATCAACATCGCGATCGCGAACAACGTCGCGCCGAGGGTGAATAACGTCTTCTTCACTGAGATTCTCCTGAAACGCAATCGGTAGCCGCCGTGTACCGTTGGAGAGTATTTACAGCCAGCGACGGTGGAATGCAACAGAAAGAACCAGAGAAGATACGGAAATCTTTTCGCTGTACGCTCCACTGAGTGAATACGGGGCGAACGGGTGGTCCGCCCCGCGTTGGGCTCATTGCGGTGTCGGCTTCGGCTTCGGTTTCGTCGTTGTGCTCTTCGTGGCTGTGCCCGTGGTCTTCTTCACTGGAGCTTTGGCGGCTGGCGGCTTAACGCCCTCAAACTTGATGCCGGTAATGCTGATGCTCTCGGTGGGCTTGTCGTTGCGTTCGTCGCGGGGGACTCGGGCCATCTGCTGGACCAGGTCCACGTTGTCGCACTGGCCAAAAATAGTGTGCTTCTGGTTGAGGTGCGGCGTGGGGACTTCGGTGATGAAGAACTGGCTGCCGTTAGTATTGGCGCCTGAATTAGCCATGGCGAGGCGGGCGGGACGGTCGAAGTTCAGGTCGGAGTTGAACTCATCCTTGAACTTGTAGCCGGGATCGCCCATGCCGGTGCCCATCGGATCGCCGCCCTGGACCATGAAATTCGGGATGACGCGGTGAAACTGTGTGCCGGTGTACAGCGGGACGTTGTGCTTCTTGAAGCCAGTGCCGGGATCGGTCCAGTCCTTGGTGCCACGCGCGAGACCGATGAAGTTCTCGACCGTGAGCGGAGCTTCCATCTTAAAGAGCACACAGCGGAAGGTCCCCTTGGTGGTCTCAATCACCGCGACGGGCTGCTCGGGTGTGCCGAGCGTGGTGTGGGCGAGTTCGGGGGTGATGTCCTTGTCTGCCACGGCGGGAATCGCGGGCGCGGCCGCGGGCTTCACGCGAACGTTCAGCGGCGGCACTTTCGCCGGAGTAGCGGCGGGTTTGTCCTGGGCAAAGCTAGCGACTGCGATAAGTGCGAGCGCGAAGGTCGTGATCGTGCGCATAAGTAAGGCTCCTATGTCGGACTATTTCTTGGGCTGGGCGTCGAGCTTTACCTCGTGCCGCGTGTCTTTGTTCTCGGGCGACTCCGCCTGAAGCTGCGCGGCCGTCTTCTCCACTTCGGAAAAGACATGGAGGATATTGCCGCCGAGAATCTTTTTAATCTGCTCTGCATTGTAGCCGCGGTCGTGGAGTGCCTGCGTGATTTTCGGAAGATCGGCGGCCGAATCGATACCCTCGGGGGTGCAGCTAACGCCGTCGAAATCTGAACCCAGTCCGACGTGATCTATCCCGGCGATTTTCACCATGTGATCAATGTGGTCAATCAAGTTGCTGAGCGGAGGGCGGGGAATACTGGCGTAGAACGCGTCTTCCGCCTTCTGGATGTCGGCTTCGGTGATATTTGAACCCGGTTCGGCAGCTTTCTTCTTAAGGTCGGCGATGGAGTGGTCTTCCGCTTCGAGTTTCTTCTCTGCGGCTGCGTATTCGTTGCTGATGAATCCGCAGTTGAAGTTGACCATGGCGACACCGCCGTTACGGTTGAGGGCGCGGAGCATGTCGTCGGTCATGTTGCGGGGAACGTTGGTGAGCGCGCGAGAAGAAGAGTGCGAGGCGATTACGGGAGCGCGGGCGACGACCAGCGTCTTGTAAAAGGTGCGGTCAGAGGTGTGGGAGATGTCCACGATCATGCCGATGCGGTTCATCTCACGGACCACGTCGCGGCCGAAATCGGTAAGACCGTCGTGGTGCTGAATGTTCTTGTCGTCCACGTCACCGGAGGAGTCAGCCCAGTCGTTGGTGTTCGACCAGGTGAGCGTCATATAACGCACGCCGAGGCGGTAGTAATCGCGCAGTAGTCCGAGATCGTTGGCGATGGAATGGCCACCCTCGATTCCCATCAACGAGGCGAGCTTATGTTCGCGGCGAGCGGCGTAGATGTCCTTCACGCTGGTGGCGAACATCATGTCTTTCGGATTGCGCTGGACCTGCTGATAGACGGCATCGATGAGCGCGAGAGTGCGGTCGGGGTAATGGCCTTTGAACTTTACTGGATCCACCCAGATCGAGAAAAACTCGGCACCGAGGTTGCCGGCTTTGGCCGCCGGAATCGTGACCATCAGCTTCGAGTCGGGGTCGGCGGCGTTGATGTTCTTGTCCAGCCAAGGTTGCGGAGTGTCGGCATGGGTATCAACAACGAGGGCAGAGTCGTGAATGGCCTTCCAGCCGACGGGGGCTGCTTTGGCCGGCTGCTTAGGGGTGGGAGATTGTGCGGCACATAGCCCGCAGAGCAACAGTAGGAATGCGAATCTTCGCATGGGGGATATTAAAACACGAGGCAGCACTGTCGTCGCGTACGCAGGCCCTCACTTCACCGGACCGAGATATTTATCCAGCCAATTCAGGTTTTCCTTGATCAGTTCGTTGCGCGGAATAGTGTGGCTGGTGTCGTAAATCAGGTGCTTCTTGTCGTCCTTCGGAGCGCCAAGCATTCGATATAGAGGCTCCTGGGTGGCGTCCATGGGGAAGAAGAAATCGTAGCGGCCATTGAGCATCAGCGTCGGCTGCTTGATACGTTGGGCGAAGTTGACGGTGTCGACCTCGGGCAGTGACTGGTGGAGATCGAAGCCGCCGAGGGCAAGGGTCACGACCTTGATGCGAGGTTCGATGGCGGGAATGATCGTGCCCATCTCCGAGCCCCAGCTATACCCGTAGTAGGCGACCTTTGCGTGATCGAGGTCGGGGCGGCTCTCGACGTAGTCGATCGCGCGGGAAGCATCCTTCGCCCACATCACGACATGGTCCCGCCACGTGGTGCTCATATTCGGGACATCGCTTTCCATGCCGTCGCCGCGTTCGTAGGTGCCTTTGTAAACCGGGTAAATCACGGCGCGTCCGCTGCGCACAAGCGCGTCGATTGCCGCGGTGGGATACAGGTTGAACTTCCTCAACTCAAGCGCGTTCGATCCGGGGAAGAAGAGCACAGTCTGGAATGGCGGGTTCGCCTTGGTCGGAAGGAACAGGTATGCAAATGCTCGCTCGTTCCCGTAAGGCGCGTCGTAAGCGATCTTTTCAACCGTCCAATCGTCCTCGGTTTTCTCGAGCTTATCGACGTGTGCGTTGAGGGGTGCTTTGTCGTATGAGTAGAGGCTGCGATAGGCGCTGAAGACCTGATCAGAAACCGGCTTGACGGCGGTCAAATCGCGGCGCGCGGAGAGGATGCGGTCGAACGCGACCTTCGGAATTGCATCGGGATTTATGTATTTCACACAACGGAACCCGATGTTGCTGGCGCGCAAAAACGGTGCCTGCGCGTCGGGATCGACGAACATATAGGTAGGCTCATCCCAGGCGCCACCCAAAACGTAGTGTTTGCCGTTTTCGGCCTCGGTGAAGATCCACTCCTTCACATTTCCCGCCATGTCGGAGGTGCCGAACGGACCGATGCCTTGTCGGCTGCCAACCGGTACCGGCCCGCCGGTACCGAAATTGCTCGCCGGTTCGATCAGGTACGAGAACTGTGGTCCCGCTGCCCGGTTGAAGTGATAGATCGACGGCAGGCTCTTGCCTGCATATTCGGCGTAAGCGGCGGCTTCGTACCAACTGATGCCAGCGACGGGATAGTCATCCTGTCCCTTCGGATATTGACCGCCGACCCAGTCTTTCGGTCCCGTACGTCCAGTGGCGTCCTGGAACAGCGCCATTGCCTGATCGAAGGTCAGTTTCTTGCCGTCGCGAATGAAGTCGTGCTTCCAGAAAGATGGATTGCGATAACCACCGGCATCCACGAAGGCTTCGAACGCGCGGTTCGTCACTTCGTACTGATCGAGCCAGTAGTCAGGCAGATCGAGGTGAGGCATGCCCTCAAAACCGGGGATCAGTAGCTCCTTCAGGCTCTTCGAAGGAGCGACGCGGACCATGCCAGGCGGGGCATCAGCGACAGCATCCATGGTGACATGAGCGGTCATCGGGTCGGTGGAAACAAAGTAACGGTCGAGGAGAGAGTTGGTAGTCCTAATTACCGTCACATAACCGGGCTTTTCGAGTTTCCAGAGCCGAGTTCCGCGGGGCTGCCGGATGGACTTGAACGGGGCCTTCCCGACAAAGATCCAGGGGCCGTTGTGGTCATCGTATTCCCGGCGATAGACGCTGACGTCAGGAGCGCTTGTCTCAAGGGTCAGTTCGAACGTGACTTGCTTCCAGACCTTTTCGAGCGCGGGATCGCCGGGAATCGCGCTTTCCGCCTTGGTCGCGAGTTGGAAGGCGGTCTCAAACTTTCCCTCGTCGACAAGTTGCGAGATTTGCGGGAGCGCTGTCTCTCGCGCCCAATGCGCATCGCGCGAGCGTTTGACCAGCATCATTGTCCCGGCGGCGATGAGGAGTAACAGCAGAACTGCAGGAATCAAAACACGCGGGCGCTTCACTTCGTGCGCCAGTCGGACGGCACTCATTCCCGTGCCGGATTCGGGGAAGAGGGTCTCGCGACAACGCTTGAGGTCGCGAGCGAGGTCGTTGCCATCCGCGTAGCGAGCGGCCGGATCCTTCTTTAGACAGCGCGTGACGATGCGGCGGATTTCGGGATCGAGATCGCGGCGAACTTCGGTGAGCGGTTTCGGTTCATCTCGGAGGACCGACGCAAGTAGCGCGGCGCTGGATTCACCCTCGAAGGCGCGGTGGCCGCTGAGCATCTCATAGAAGACTGCGCCAAAAGAGAAGACATCGCTGCGGGTGTCCACCGCCTTGCCTTCGGCTTGTTCCGGAGACATATAAGCCACTGTCCCGACGATTGTGCCGGGACTGGTGCCAACGGTGATCGTTTCCATGGCACCGGCTTGCGCAGCGAGTGCGGAGGTCTTTGCCAGTCCGAAGTCGAGAACCTTTACCAGGCCAGATTTGTCAACGATGACGTTCGAAGGCTTGAGATCTCGGTGAACGATTCCGGCACTGTGCGCGCATCCGATGGCGTCGGCGATTTGGATTGCATAGCGGATTGCGATTTCAGCGGGGAGACCGCCCTTGGGGATCAGCTTGTCGAGCGTGTCGCCCTGGACGTACTCCATGACCATGAACTCGATGTCGTCCTGCGAGCCAACGTCGTGGATGACACAGATGTTCGGGTGCTGCAGCGCGGAGATGGACTTGGCTTCCTGCTCGAACCGAGCACGGAGATCGGGATTGTAGGAAAGGTGCGAGGGAAGGATTTTGATGGCGACGGTCCGCTGGAGGCGCGTGTCGCGGGCAGTGTAGACCTCGCCCATACCGCCTTTGCCGAGGAGCGCGTCAACTTGGTAGGGCCCAATTTTTGTCCCGGGAGCCAGAGCCATGGTGAGGCTGGATTATACCCGTGCTCCTGAAAATTCCATCCAAATAGAAACGGCGGGAATCATCCCGCCGCGTTTGGGAATCGCAGAACCCTTACGGAGTGCCTTCGGCCACAGCTGGCTGATCGCGCCATTTGTCATAATCCTGGTAGACCATGACATGGAAGCAATAGTGGCGGCGCTCTTCTTCGGGCTCAATCAGGCCGAGGGCTTTGAGGTTGGCGAAGTAGTTTTCCAGCCACTGATGCTGGGGCTTGGTCAGGCCACCGCGCTGGATGTCGACCGTGGTGCCGGCAAGGTGGGAGGAGATAATGTCGCCGGACTCGGGAGCGGCATTGCCGTTATGGCGACGCAGCTTGCGCTGGACTTGTACCGTGCGTACCGCCGAGTTCAATTGCAGGGGGACGCCGAACTCTTCGTAGTATTCGCGGGCGACGTCTTCCACGAAGTCCACGGTCCACGGACGCGCAAAGGCGCGATCCATGGGCAGGCCCTTCGCGATGTGGAGATGGTCAGATTCTTCAAAGGGCGCCAGGGCGCCGTTCGACTTCAGTTCCTCAAGCTCATCGGTGTTCTTGATAGGAGGAAGTTCCATGGCGTGCATCTGTTCGTTCTGCACCAGCATGGATTCATGGGTTGGACGGAAGAGCGGATTCCAAAGCGCGTTCTTTACTTTGGCGCGTGTGCGTTTGAATTTCGACGGCTTGGCGACCGTTTTGTGCGTGGTGTGGATTACAGCGAGGGCCTGAGAGGCGAGCGCCATTACGACAAGGAAGAGAAAGACCAGTTGGGCCCGGCGAGAAACCATTCGAAAGAAAACTCCACCGAAACTAAAAGTAGGTGCCGCTTGGTCGGAGTCAATATAAATGACGATCCGATAAATTCGATGCACTTTTACATATCAGTACTGCCCGTCCGTACATGACCGCTGGGACTAGTGCATTGGCCCGTTGGCGACGTGTCAGGATAACAAACCAAAGCGCCGGAAGTGTAGGGAAATCCAGAGACTTAGGTTGTCCGGAAGCAACTGTGGCAACGTCACGTTAGTCGGGGAATGGCACCCGAACCGACCCTGCTTGTAGTCCGATGCGACCCGATGACGCCGGTCCGAATTGTGCGTCTGTTAGACGTTTGCTTGCTCGTGTACGCTGTTGGCGCCGGAGAACCGGATGGGCTGCGCGCTTCAAAAATACGTTCTGGCCTTGCTGGTGGTAGCGACCACGGGGGTGGTGTGCACACCGGCCCAGCCGACGGCTGCCGTACCGCCGGAGCCGGCCATTGCAGACCATATCGAAGGTACCGTCATTAATGCACTCACCCGAGAGCCCATCGGGCACGCGCTCGTGTATTCCCCCGACCATCGCTTTGCAACCATGACCGGCGACCGCGGTCACTTCGAGTTCGAGCGCCCGCAAGCGGAAAACAAGAGTGGTTCGACGACGCAGGGAGGGGCACTAGCTGGAGTCCAAGTGAATTGGGGACCGAACGCATTAATGGCGCGACGCCCTGGCTTTCTCGCGGAAGAAGGACAACTGCAGTTCTTCGGCCCCGATGTGACGAACCTGACCATCGAACTGCTTCCTGAAGCGAAGATCGTCGGCCACGTGCTGATTTCGAAGTCCGAGGTGCAGCAGCAGGTCCGGGTGCAGATATTCCGTAAGCAGGTGGAGGACGGTCGCGCGAAATGGATTCCCGCCGGAGAAACTCTCACCCGATCCGACGGCGAGTTCCGGTTCGCAGAATTACAGGCCGGCGTCTATCGCGTGATCACGCATGAGGCGACGGACCGCGATCCGCAGGACATTGTGCCGGGAGGGCAGCTCTACGGCTATCCTCCGGTTTATTTTCCGAACGCGCCGGATTTCGACAGTGCCGCAATGATTCAGCTCACGCCAGGACGAATCCAGGATATCGAGTTAAAGCTTACTCGGCAGCCGTATTTCCGGGTGCGTATTCCAGTTGAAGACGCGCCGCCGAACGGAATGCAGGTCAGTGTTCTGCCGCACGGCAGCAACAGCCCCGGCTATTCGCTTGGATATTCGCGGCAGGAAGACACCATCACCGGATGGCTGCCGAGCGGTTCCTACACCGTGCGCGCGAGCACCTTCAATCCAGTGATGGATGGTAAAGCGACGATCACGGTGAATGGGGCCGAACTGCGGGCCTCCTCGATGCCTCTGGCGGCGAGCCGGACCATTCCCGTGCAAGTTACCACCGCATTCCGGCACGAGAATGACAGGAGGGGAGTGGTATACCAAGGGCCACGTTCGAACGCGCGCAACCCTCTCGCGAACGTGATGTTGACCTCGGAGGATGGCCAGAACAGTTCCTGGCTTGACCAGTCGCTAGAAGCTGGAGGCGCGCTTGTCGTTCTGCACGTTCGTCCCGGCCGCTACTGGGTGAAGGTGCTGCCGGTATACGGCTACGCCGCGTCGGTCAGTTCCGGCGGAGTGGATTTGCTGCGCAAACCACTGGTTGTCGAAACAGGAGTTCCAAACGAACCGATCGAGATCACACTGCGCGACTCGCAGGCTGATATTCACGGCGAGATTGAAGGATCGCCAGCCGCGAATCCAGCAGGGAATCAGACCATCGCCGATCTCTCGAAACCGTACGCGTACGTTTACTGCGTGCCGACGGAGGACTCCAGCGGCCAGTTTTCCCTATCGACGGTCACGAATGATGGGCACTTTCAGTCAACACCCTTGGCTCCCGGGGTGTACCGAGTTCTGGCATTCAAGAACGAGGTGAGCGACTTGGAGTACACGAACCCCGAAGCGATGCGCAGGTTCGAATCCAAGGGCGTAGTAGTGAGAGTGGTGGAAGATCAGCAGTTGAACCTTCGAGTCCCCCTCGTGGAGGCCGCACGATGAAACGGTGGGTGCTCGGCCTGGTCGCAGTCTCGGCGCTGTCCTTGGCGCAGGAGCCGCCACCGTTTACCACGATTCCGTCCGGGGCTTATCGCATTGCGGGCGCCGTCGTGAGTTTGACGACAGGCGAACCGCTGGCGCGCACACGAGTGGTCGTACAAGACACGAAAGCGCGCCAGAGTGTACAGACAGTCATGACCGGCGACGATGGCCACTTCGAGTTCCAGGTGCCGGCTGGAAAATTCAGTTTGCAAGCGGCGCGCAAAGGATTTATCGCGTCAGCGTTTGACCAGCATGAAACGTTCTCGACCGCCATCGTGACCGGCGCTGGCTTCGATACCGAGCATCTGAAATTCAAGCTGGCGCCGAGCGGGATTATTTCGGGGAGAGTTTTGGATGAGAACGGCGAACCTGTAAGAGGCGCGATCGTGGCGGTATCGCGCGAGTTTCGGAACTCCGGGATGCCGCACATCCAGGTCATTCGTAACCAAGTGACTGACGATCTTGGTCAATATGAGATCACTCCACTGCAAGCCGGAACATATTTCCTTTCTGTGCATGCGGAGCCCTGGTACGCGGTGCATCCATTCGCCGCAGCACCGCCGGAGCAGACGTACCACGTAGATCGTGCTTTGGATGTTGCCTATCCAACGACGTACTACTCAGATACGACCGAACCAGAGGAGGCGACGCCGATTCCGTTGCGTGGCGGTGATCATGCATCCGTAGATTTCCATCTCGCGCCCGAGCAGGCGATCCATCTCGTCTACAGATACGATCCCGCCACCCGCAGCATGAATCCGCCCGCCCTTGAGCAGCCCGGTCTCGATGGACCAGAGTCTGCGGAGCAAGGCATCCAATCGAACAGCTCACCTGGGGTTTTGGAGATAACGGGACTTGCTGCCGGAAGGTACTTGGTCCACGCGCGAGAGGGCAATCAGTATCAGAGCGCAACCGAGATGGACCTCAGTGGCGAGGCCCAGGAGCTGCAACAACCGGATGCGCAAGAGGCCGGTTCCATCAATGTGACGCTGCAGGTAACGGGTTGGACAAAATTGCCTCCGAAGATGCAGTTTGCGCTGCGCAACGGTCGCGGTCGAATTTCAAACTTCACCGAACTCGATGAAAAGGGCGAAGCCAAGATCAACGGAGTCGCACATGGGAAGTACGAAGTCCTGATCGGATCGAATACGACACGCTTCGCAGTCACGCGAGTGGTGCAGAACGGTTCCGCGGTCGAAGGACACGGGTTGGAACTCGGTTCGGGAAGCGCCACCGATGTCGTAATCACCGCGGTCCCGGGCACGGCAACGCTTGAAGGCCAAGTCGTCCGCAAGGGGAAGGGATTTGCTGGGGCGATGGTTGTGCTCGTTCCGGAGGATCCCGAGAACCATCACGAAATGTTCCGCCGCGACCAGAGCGATTTCGATGGAACGTTCTCGCTTCCGAACGTCATCCCGGGGAAGTACACGATTCTGGCAATCGAGGACGGATGGGACTTGGATTGGGCGAAGCCTGCGGTCATCGCGTCATACGGCACCAAAGGTAAACAAATCACGGTCAATAAATCAGACGTGTTGAAAGATGCAGTCGAAGTGCAGCCAAAGTAGATCGGAGATGACGAAGGCCCCGCGTGGTGCGGAGCCTTTTCATTTTCTGTGCCGACTTCGACCTAGAAGTTGAACTTCATGCCGATCTGAACCTGACGCGGCCCGACTGACGTGTAGCTGATTTGACCGAAGCTGCCATCGTCAACCGTCAGATCCGGCGTTCCGAAGACAGGGTGATTGAAAGCGTTCTGCGCGTCGATGCGGAACTCGAGATTCATACCCTCACGGACGCGAGCGAGTGCAAACTGCTTGGACAGAGAGAGGTTCGTGGTGAACACCGATGGCGTGCGGATGCCACCGTAGGCGCGTGGGGCATTTCCAAGCGCGTACTGCTCCGGAAGTTGGAAGACACTGGGATCCACGAAGTAGTTGAAAATCCAATCGCTGCCAGTGTTGCGTTTCGGAGTGCCGACGATGTCCGGTCGCTGGGCGCCATAAGTCGGAAGAGATGTACCGTCGGCCAGGGTCAGGGTGATGGGACGGCCGCTTGAGAAGCGCCACACGCCACTGGTGCTCCAGCCGCCGATAATGGCGTCGAGAACCCTGGGCATGCCGTTCAAGAACGCACGATTGTGGCCGACGGGCAGGTCGTAGGTGTAGCTGACCTGCAGGATGTTCGGAATGTCGAAGGTTGAGAGGCTACGCTCGAGCCATGGTTTATTGGGGTCCTGCAAACTCGTAAAACTGCCGAGCCACGTCACGTTGTCATCGGCAACGGACGAGTTGTCGATCGACTTCGACCAGGTGTAGGTGGCGAGGAACTGAAGGCCGTTGCTGAAACGCTTCTCACCTGTTACTTGCAGCGCGTTGTAGATCGAAGTCGCGATCATTCGAACGTCCGTACCCACACCGGTGAATTGCGGGTAAGGCACGAGCAATTGGGAACGCGATACCTGCGGTGCCGAGAGTGGACTGTTGGGATCGGTGATGATGCCGGCGAACGGATTGTCGACCTGGACATTGAGGAGATTGCCTACTTGATCCTGAGACAAGCCTTCAATCCACGGGCCGAGAGTGTCCAACTGATTGGCGCCGCTGAACGGCAGATGCGTGCCTTTCTTGCCGAGATAATTGGCGCCGACCAACACGTTCCAACCAACTTCGCGCTCGAAGCCCAATGTCCAGCTTTGCTCGTAGGGCGTTTGATTTGCGCCGGGAGTGTGCAGCGGGCCGACGGCGTAATAGCCTACGTCGTTCATCAGTCCAAGGGAATTGCCGGGAGGCAGCAGCAGGCCGTTGGGGAATGGGTTATCGAGGTGCGTGTACTGCGTGTTCCCAAGGTTCTGGTAAGTCGTGATCATCCCGGTGTACTGGTTGAAACCCTGGCTGCCGTAGGGCACAACACCGCTGGCGCCGGAGCGAGATTGTCCGTAGTAAATCCCGTATCCGCCGCACAACACGGTTTTCGGCAGAGCCTGCCAGGCAAAGCCGAAGCGAGGTTGGATATCAGACCAGTCCGTCACGTAGTTGTAGCGCTGGTCCGAGGTGGCGAACTGCTCCCCGCCGTTCAGTGAGAGCGTGACGTCCTGGCCGGTGACCTCGTCGGTGTAGCTGAGGCTTCCGTTATTCAATGGCGACTTTACATTTGGGTTAAACCAGTTTTGGCGATTGTGCCGGTCGGTGCGGGGCAGAGAGACATCGTAGCGAACTCCGAGATTCAGCGTAAGGTTCGACGTTATTTTCCAGTTGTCCTGGACATACCAGGCATACATGAAGTTCTGCGTAGCCGGCTCGAACTGCATTTCGTACGTCCCGCCTCCGTTATCCACGTTGCCCATCATGAAGCTGGCCATACCGTCGCCGCCGCACGTATCGATATCGTTGGGGCACGCCGAAGAGCCACGGAAACCAAAATTGAAGGTGCCCACAGGAGCGTTGGTCTGGATATAGTTCTGCTGGCGAATCCTGCCTTCCCATCCAAACTTTATTTCGTGTTTCCCGTGGGCCTTGTCGAAGCTGACCGTGAGTTGTCCAGAGTTCTGTCCCTGCTTGTAGTTGCCATAGGGGTCTGTTCCGGCGCTGGTGTAACCGGCGGAATAATAGCCGTCCCCAATGAAAATCGCGGGGACACCCTTAAAGCCGGCGCTGTAGAGGTAAGACGGGAAGCCAAGATTGGCCAGCGGATCATCGACACCTTGCGGATTGTAGGCCTGAATTTTCAGCGTGCCGCGCGTAAAGCCGAACGTAACATTCATCAGGAATGTCGGGCTGAACGTATGGGTGTCATGATCGCGAACAGGTTTGCGCTTGACTCGTTGGGGCCGCCCTGGCAAGGATCAATGAAATTCTTGAAGCAGTTGAACCCAGCGTTGTGGTTCCAGTGGTGCGAGTACTTACCGCTGAGAAGGTTCTTCTCCGAGACACGGTGGTCGATCTTGAAGTCGAGTTGATCGTTGAATCCCTGTGAAGCACCTGAGCTATACCAGTTCTGGTAAATCGATCCACCCGAAATATTCGGCTTCGGGAAGAGGCCCATCATCTTTTGCGCTACCGGATCGATCAGGTTTCCGGGATGAACCGGAAGTTGATACGGACTGCCAATCAACGCCGCGTTTCCCGGGCTCGCGTAAGTGGCCAGGTTGTTGTACGGAATGGCGACATTGCGGTTGGTTCCACCGTTGCCGGGATCGTACACACCTTGATAGGGATCGTAGATTTGTCCGGCCGTAACGCTGCAGATGCCGTGGGAGTCAAAGCTGCCGCCCTTTTCACTGCATACCTCGCCGAAATCGCCGGCCCGCATGGCGTCGGTGGGAACACCCGCCGTTGCCGAACTCGCGGATGATTCGCGGAAACCGTCGTAATCGAAAAAGAAGAAGGTCCTGTTCTTAATGATCGGTCCGCCGATGGTGACTCCATAGTTGTTCCGCTTCAGCGCCGGTATGGGATCCCCGTAGTAATTGCTGAACCAGTTGTTGGCGTCCAGCACCTGGTTACGCAGATAGTCGTACACGCTGCCGTGAAACTTGTTGGTCCCAGAGCGCGTCACCATGTTGATGACGCTCGCTCCTGAGAATCCGTATTCCGCGCTGAAATTCGATTGCTCGACCTTGAACTCTTCTACCGCTTCCGGAGACGGCGAGTACGTTGCTTGCGTCACGCCACCGTTCGGTTCGAAATTCGTGGTGGAGGCACCGTCTAGCAAGATGTCGGCCGAAGCACCACGGCTCCCGTTAGAAACGAAATTCGTTCCACCGCAGTTCGGGCATTGGTCGTCCATGTCGGCCACGCCGGGAGCTAAGTAGGTCAAGTCCATCACGTAGCGGCTAATGAGGGGCAGATCGTTGATGAATTTCCGATTGATGACCTGGCCGGTTTCCGCGTCCTCGGTCTCAATCTTCTGAGCATTCCCGGCAACATCCACGGTCTGGGTGGTCGTGCCCACCTTGAGAGTCAGGTTCGCTGTGGCGTTCTCGTTGATATCAACTTTGACGTTGGTGCTGGTCGCTTTCTCGAAGCCCGTAGCCTCGGTTGAAACCCGATAAACCCCCGGGGGAATGGAGCGGAAGAGGTAGTGTCCATCGCTGCCCGATTGCGCATGGAATGTGAAGCCCTTTTGCATGTCAGTCAGCGTCACATTGACGCCGGGCACGACGGCCCCACTGGTATCGACGATGCTTCCGCTTACTGTACCGAAGTAAGCCTGCGCGAACACGAGCGTAGGGAGAAGAAGGGCTGCGACGACGAGAAGTACAACTTTTCGAAAGGGGAGAATCGGATGCAATGCCATCGACGACTCCTGGCTCTAGGCCCAGAGGTTGATTGGACGAACGGCGGCATCCTACCGCAAAGCAGGACTGCAATACCAGCATAGAGTTCAGATTTAAAACGTTCCAACCCGTCGTTGATTCGATCAGGGAAACAGAAAAGCTCCGCGCGGTGCGGAGCCTTTCTGTTGAAACCGAATGCCGACTAGCGGGTGAAGATGTCCTTGATCGCCTGCTTCATTACCTGCCCGCCAACGCTGGAGATCGACTTGGTTAACGGGATGTCTTTCGGGCAGACTTCCACGCAGTTTTGCGCGTAGCCGCATTCCTGGATTCCGCCGTCGCCCATGAGCGCGTGCAGACGTTCGGTCTTAAGCATCTTGCCGGTGGGATGTTGATTGAAAAGCCGCACCTGAGATATCGCGGCGGCGCCCACGAAGCCGGTGTTTTCATTGAATTGCGGGCAGGCTTCCATGCAGCAGCAACACGAGATGCAGTTAGACAGCGGGTAGGCGACTTCCTGTTCTTCCGGGCTCAATCTGGGGCCGGATCCCAAGTCATAGGTGCCGTCAATCGGAACCCAAGCCTTCACTGCCTTGAGATTCTCGAACAGAACACTCCGGTCTACGGAAAGATCGCGAACCACCGGGAACTTGGAAAACGGCTCAAGCTTGATCGGTTGTTCGAGTTTATCCACGAGCGCCGAGCATGCCATGCGTGCCTTGCCATTGATGAGCATGGCGCATGAGCCACAGATCTCCTCGAGACAATTGGAGTCATACGTGATCGGCGTCGTCGCTTTGCCGTCGCGCGTTTTCGGGTTGAGCGCGATGTCCATGAGGGAGGAGATGACGTTCATGCCCGGCTTCCAGGGGAGTTCGAACTCCTCCCATACCGGCTTGGTATCGGGGTTGGCCTGGCGCTTGATTTTGAAGATGACTGTCTTATTTGCCATTTTCGGTCCCTATTTCGCGACGTCGTAGCGGCGCGGGCGCGGCGTGATCAATGAGATGTCAACCGGTTCGAATTCGAAGCGCGGCTCATCGGCATCGGGTGCAAAGTATGCCTTGGTCGTTTTCAGCCAGTTGGCATCATCGCGCTCGGGGAAATCCGGCTTGTAATGCGAACCGCGAGATTCGTCACGCATGCGGGCACCCTGCGTGATTACCCGCGCCAGTTGCAGCATGTTGTAAAGCTGGCGGGTAAAGATAAATGACGTGTTCGCCCACTTGCTCTTGTCACTCAGGTTCACGTTGCGATAGCGCTCGAGCAGATCAACGATCTTCGCGTCCGTCTCGTCGAGGTTCTTGTTGTACCGCGTGACGGTAACGTTCTTGCTCATCAACTCGCCGAGTTCACGCCAGATCTGGAATGGGTTCTCGTTGCCCTGGTTCGAGATCAACCGCTGGTTCATGTCTTCCTGGCGCTTGCGTTCGGCGTCGAATGCGCCGTTGGCGTCGGCACCAGTAAGATTGCGCGCGTACTGCACGGCATTCGGGCCCGCCCGGAAGCCGCCGAAGATACAGGACATCAGCGAATTCGCCCCCAGCCGGTTCGCTCCGTGGATGGAGTAGTCGCACTCTCCCGCCGCGTACAGGCCCTTAATGTTCGTCTGCTGGTCGAAGTCCACCCACAGGCCGCCCATGGTGTAGTGCATGCCGGGGAAGATCTTCATCGGCACTTCACGCGGATCGTCGCCAACGAACTTCTCGTAAATCTCGAGGATGCCTTCGAGCTTGCGGTTCAGCGTCTCGCGATCGATGTGCGTCAGGTCGAGATAGACCATCGGTTGGCCGTCGATACCGAGATGGTGCTCATACACCACCTTGTGAATGGCGCGGGTGGCGACATCACGCGGCACCAGGTTGCCGTACTTCGGGTACCACTCTTCGAGGAAATACCAGCGTTCGGACTCTGGGATGGATTTCGCCGGACGGTTATCACCCTGTTTCTTCGGCACCCATACCCGGCCACCTTCGCCACGCGCCGACTCAGACATCAAGCGAAGTTTGTCTTCGCCAGGAATCGAAGTCGGATGGACCTGGATCATCTCGCCGTTGGCGTAATAGGCGCCTTGTTGGTACAACGCGGATTGCGAAGATCCGGTGCAAACCACCGAGTTCGTGCTCTTTCCGAAAATCGCGCCGATTCCACCGGTGGCCATGATGACGGCATCGGCAGGGAAGGTCCGCACTTCCATCGTTCGCAAGTCGATGGCACAAATTCCGCGACAAACGCGGTTGTTGTCGATTACGGCGGAGAGGAATTCCCAGCCCTCGTACTTGGTGACCTTCTTTTCCGATTCGTGTCGGCGAACTTGCTCATCGAGCGCGTAGAGAAGTTGCTGCCCCGTAGTTGCGCCCGCGAACGCTGTCCGGTTGTAAAGCGTGCCGCCGAAGCGCCGGAAATCGAGTATGCCTTCCGGAGTGCGGTTGAAGGGAACACCCATGCGATCGAGCAGGTCTATGATGCCTGGCGCCTGATCGCACATGTCCTTCACCGGAGCCTGGTTCGCGAGGAAGTCGCCGCCGTAGATGGTGTCGTCGAAGTGCTTCCATGTAGTGTCGCCCTCGCCTTTGAGGTTCTTGGCGGCATTGATACCACCCTGGGCGCACACCGAGTGCGAACGCTTGACTGGGACGATGGAGAAGAGATCTACGTGACCGCCCATTTCGGCGATCTTGATGACGGCTGACAGTCCTGCCAGTCCGCCACCGACCACAATAATCTTAGGATTTGCTGCCATGAGTTCCTGCTTGCAAGCGGTTAATGCCGCTGGATATCAATAATTGCTCTGGGGAGCCGACTGCTGCGTTTCCACGTCGTGAACCTTCACGTTTTCGCCTGCATACTTTGAGGAGCGGAAGGAATAGAGCGTCGCGAAACCAGTGAATATGAACGCTAGAGCGATCAGAACGCACACGTAGCCAAACTTCCGGCGAGCGTTGTCACCGACCGTGATGCCCCACTTTGCGCAGAACAGCCAGATTCCATAAGCGAAGTGCCACGACGCTGCCACGATGCCGACTACGTAGAACAGAAACGCCCAAGTGACGAGGACTTCGTTCTGGACTTTGCCAAACGCGAGGGTGTAACCGGGAACGCCGTTGGTGTAACCGAACAGATGTGGACCGAGCACACGCATGGTGTACACGTGCCAACCGATATAGATGAAGGCGATAAGGCCCGTCCAGCGCTGCGCGGTGTACATCCAGTTGCCCGACCACGGGTACTCGGTGACATTGCCTTCACCGCGGAACCAGATATAAAAACCGTAAATTGCGTGATAAAGAAGCGGAATGTAAATGCCGACCCACTCCAAGGCCTCGGCGAAGGGAAGTCCGGTGAGGAACTTGACCTGCTCGGCATAAGCGTGCGGGCCGTTGGTGGCGAAAGCGTTGGAAACAAAGTGCTCCACCAGAAAGGCCCCAACCGGGATAATTCCGCTCAGAGAATGAAGGCGTCGAAGAAGAAACGATGTGCCTTGACCGGCGCGGAGGGGAGGCACTCCCCGTTGAACAGTAGGACTGGCCGAAGCTGCCACGATAGACGACCCCTTATGATGACCTCGGAGTGCGATAAAGAACCTTGCATTATCAATTTTGCAAACCTAGCAAGTCAAGGAACGCAAGGAGCCACATCGTGCGAAGTCTAATGGGCACAGTCATCAGCACGAAGTGATGGCCGTCACATCGCATACGGACATATCGGGGACCCGTACCAAATCCGCCCAACCCTCCCGGAACGAACTTTGGTTGCTGCTTCCGACAAACCCGGCTAGAATCCCCTCACCCCCGAACCCCTAGCTCCGGCCCAGACTCCGGAGCCCAACCGGAGAACCCCATGGCAACGCCTGCAACTTCACTTGCGGAACTCGCTGGAGCATGCACCAAAGAAGGACTCACACCCCTCAATGGCGAGAAGCTTGCCCATTTGATGGCGAAACAATTCAAGCTGCAGGAGGACGAAGTCGCCATCCTGCGCATTGAAGAGACGAAGTTGATCTTCGTCTATCCCATGAAGCTGCACGATGTGGGCTACATCCCGGTGAACGCCACCAGTTCTGTGGCCGGACGAACCGCCGCCAGCAAAAAGCCGGAAGTCATTAACAACTTCGCGCAGACCCGCCACGTCAGCGTCTTCGAGTCGGTTGACCTTACCGGTGCACATGCACCTCTCGGTGGCGAAAAACACGAGCACCCAATTATCCAGAAGCTGATGTCAGCGCCGGTCGTAAAGGACAACAAAGTCGCTGGAGTCGTGCAGGTCTGCCGCAAAGGACTGACAGGGCCTTCGGCTGGAGTTGATTTCACGCCGGCCGACCTGCAGAAACTCGTGTCGGCGTGCGGCGATATCGCGAAGTGCTTCTAGCCAGGTACTAAGGTGATTTTGAAATCCAGACCATTCGAGCGTATCCGCCGCGAGAGTAGACGCATCTGATGTGGCATGAAGGTGTTGGTGGGGTTGTTGGCGTCGCTCGTCATATCTGTTCCGCTCATCGCCGGAACTCCCGGATCGTTTCGCGGAACCGTGGTGGACGGGCCTGAACATTCCGACGCATGGGTCTATGTCGAGGGTAGGAATCACACCATCCGGCGCGTCGAAGTGAGCGCCGCAAAAGTCCATTACGACAGCGAAATTCCTACTTCTGACCGAAAGAGTCCAATCCCAAAAGTGCTCCCGCTGGGGACGCAGGTGCGCATTACCGCCGAGCAGGACGACCGTGGAGAGTGGAAGGCCACGGACATCGAAATCCTGAAATCCGAGCCGTCGAGCGACCCGGAGAAAAAGCTTGCAACTCCTACTACCTCCCAGAGTTGATTCACGTCTAAAGAAATAAGTGTGGAAGCAGGGGGCAGGAGCTCGTGCGGACTGCCCGAATCTGTGTTTCACAGCCCAGAGAAATGTATGCCACGGCCCCGAATCGGGCTTATGCTTCTCCAGAAGGCCTATAATTGAGCCATATCCGCACAAACGGGAGTACTCCCATGAAGTTGAAACGCCTGCTAGTGACGGCTGCTTTCGCGCTTTCAAGTTTCGGCATGGCGCAGTCCGCGCCCGCGCATCCTGACACTCAATCCCAGCAACCCGCAGCCACACAAGGTGGTGAGACGCCAGACGCGCAGCAGGCACCCGCCGATGACAGCACAGCCGCGCCCGCCGCGGGCACCGACTCCACCGCGACCAAGGATCCTCTCGCCAAGGAGGCGACCGAAAATCTGCCGAAAGCGAGTGGCGTGAAACACGATGGCTCGCGCGATGACGTCTCGGCGATTGGCAATCGTCACATCGGTCAGGGAACAAGTCCGGGTGACTGGTACTCGCTGGAGAAAGAAATTCGGATGGGCAAAGGCTATTCCGAACAGATCGAAGCCGGCATGAAGCTGGTGCAGGACCCGGTTGTGACGGAATACGTCAACCGCATCGGCCAGAACATCGTTCGCAATTCCGACGCGCGCGTACCGTTCACGATCAAGGTCGTGGATTCGGACGAGATCAATGCCTTCGCGCTGCCGGGCGGCTTCTTCTACGTGAATTCAGGGCTGATCCTGGCGGCTGATGAAGAAGCGGAACTCGCCGGCGTGATGGCCCACGAGATCGCTCACGTTGCTGCGCGTCACGCGACACGGCAGATGACCCGGGGTCAGATCGCGAACTTGGCGACGATTCCTCTGATCTTTGTCGGTGGTGGTCTCGGCTATGCGCTGCAGTCCGCGGTCAGCCTCGCACTGCCAATGACCTTCCTCAAGTTCTCGCGCGGCTTTGAAGCCGAAGCCGATTACCTCGGCCTCCAGTACATGTACGCGACGGGCTACGATCCGCAGGCGTTCATTTCCTTCTTCGAAAAGGTGCAGGCGAAGGAAAAGAAGAAGCCGGGTACGTTGGCGAAGGCGTTCTCAACCCATCCGCAAACGCCGGACCGCATTGAGAAATCTCAAGAAGAGATTGCTCGCATCCTGCCCGCCCGCGACCAGTACATAGATGACACTTCGGAATTTCAGACAGTGAAATCCCGTCTTGCCGCCCTCGAGAATCGGCATAAGGTCGAGGACCAGAAGGAAAACCGTCCGACGCTGCGGCGCACCACGGCTGACAACACTGGCAGTACGGACAGCAAGGGCACGAACGACGATGATCGCCCGACGTTGAAAAAGCGCGACGACTAATCGAGCTGGATTGCAGACAGAAACCGGCAGCCGAGCGCTGCCGGTTTTGCTTTTGGCCTGGAACTGGGGATTAGTTCTTCTTCGCCTTCGCCATGTTCGCGGCAATCTTCATGCTCGCCAGTTCCGCCGAGTCGAGATAGAGAACATGGATGATGCGGCTTTGGCCGGCGATGACCCGGCTCTGAATGAACGTCGTGATTCCGAGAGTCACATTGCCAAGCACGAGTGCCAGCGTAATGATTCGGCTTCTAAAGATGTGCGACATAGGCGAGGGCGTCGTCATTGCTTCCTCTAGGAGCGTTTGCGGACGTCAGCGGTTGTACCGCCGCGTTACTTTCCCACTCCGTCTGGCCGATTACCACTGAATTGTGATCTCCATCACACGTCCGAGTGATTCATGTGCTACGGCGAAACAGCGTAACTGTATACTTTTGATAAAGGTAAGCGGGGAATCGACACAGATTTTATGCCACTGCTTTGGCTCAGGCTAGCGGTCGTCTTCTACGGACTCGGACTTGTCTACTCGCTTCTTCTGCTGAGTAGGCGGGGCGAGGCTCTGACGCGATTCGTCGGTCCGGCCGTTGGAATGGGGATGATCTTCCAACTCGTCTCCCTGGTTGAGTTTGCGGTTCTGGAAGGCAAGATCACCGCCTCCGTCCATCACTCGGAATCGCTGCTGGCCTTTGTGATCATGGTTGTTTTCATGATCTTCTTCGTGCGCTACCGTACGAGTTCCCCCGGCATCTTCGTCTTCCCGCTGGTCTTCTTCCTGACGTTTGCATCCGCCACCGGTCCGCAAGGATTTCCGCTCTCTTCTCCCCTGCTGAAGAACAGCTGGACGATCATCCATATCGTTCTCATTTTCACGGGATATGCCGGTTTATTCCTGAGCTTCGGAGCCAGCTTGCTGTATCTGATCCAGGAGAAGAGCTTGAAGTCGAAGCAACCGGCGAGCTTCGCGGGACGGCTGCCGGCGCTCCAAACGATCGACGAGATCGGCTACCGGGCCTTGTTGCTTGGGTTCCCCTTTATGACCTTCGGTCTTGTCGCCGGCTCAGTATTGGCAGAAAACAAGTTCGGAAGCCTCTTCTTTCTCGACGCCAAGGTCCTGCTCTCAATCATCATGTGGGTCGTCTACATGGTGCTGTTGTACACGCGTTGGAACTCTGGTTGGCGCGGGCGTAAGGCCGCATATTTAGCGGCATTCGCGTTCATCGCTGCCGTCGGCGCATGGGCGGCGAACTACTTCAGTCACCTCCATAGGTTCAGTGCCTCATGAATTTCTTCGTCATTGGCGTGAACCACAAAACCGCACCGGTCGAAGTCCGTGAACGGTTTGCTATCCCCGAGAGCCGGCTGCCGGAAGCGACCAAGCTGCTGGCGAGTTATCCGGGGATCGAAGAGGGAATGATCGTCTCCACCTGCAATCGCGTGGAGATGGTGGCACGATCGGTCAACGGCAACGCCGACATGCGCGGATTCCTGAAGCAGCTCTACAACATCGATCCCGCCCAATACGAACAATATCTGTATGAATATCGCTCCACGGAAGCCGTGCGACACATGTTCCGCGTGGCATCGAGTCTGGACTCGATGGTCGTCGGCGAGCCGCAAATTCTCGGGCAGGTGAAAGAGGCATACGCCACAGCAAGAGCCGTGGGAGCCGTGAGCTCGCAATTGGACGCGCTGCTAACCAGGGCATTTGCGGTCGCAAAGCGCGTCCGGACAGACACTTCGATTGCGAGTTCGTCGGTTTCAATCGCCTCGGTCGCGGTGGAGCTCGCAAAGAAGATCTTCGGCTCGTTGCAAGGGCGGTCGGTGTATATCGTCGGCGCCGGCAAGATGTGCGAATTGGCAGCACGACACTTCGTCGCCCACGGCGTGGAGAAGATCTACGTCGCCAACCGCACCTACGAGCGCGGCGTGGCGTTCGCGAAGAAGTTCAATGGCGAGGCCGTTCCTATTGAGCACCTGTACGAGACGGTGGATAAAGCCGACATCGTGCTGAGTTCGACAGGCGCTCCGATTGCGATTTTCCGGAAAGAACACGGCGAGAAGTTCCTGAGCCGCCGCAAGAACCGTCCGATGTTCTTCCTCGACATCGCCGTGCCACGCGATGTGGACGCGAAGATGAACGAGCTCGACGGCATCTTCGTTTACGACATCGATGATCTGCAGCAGGTGGTCCACTCGCACATCTCTGATCGCAAAGACGAAGCGGCGCACGCGGAAGCAATCGTTAACGCCGAAGTAGAGAAGTTCGAGGAACGCCTCCGCACGCTCGATGTTGTCCCGACGATCGTCTCCTTGCAGGAACACTTGGAAACGGTACGGCAAGCTGAAATCGATCGCCTGCGCGGCCGCTTAGGCGAACTTTCTCCTGAGCAGGAAATGGCGGTAGATGCACTGACCAAAGGCATCATCAACAAGATCATGCACACGCCGATCACCACGTTGAAAACGGCAGCGAAAGAGCCGGAGTCCACCACCGTGATCGAGTTGGTAAAAAGAATCTTCAACCTTCACGAAAAGGCGAAGGACGAGACAGTTAAGACAGGGCCGCCGCAGAGCGGTCCAGGAAAGTAGACACCGCAGTTTATGGCAACCTTACGTATCGGTTCCCGCGGTTCGCAGCTTGCACTCTGGCAAGCCAATCATATTTCCGCCCTCTTGCGCGAGCGCGGACACGAAGTCGAACTTGAGATCATCAAGACCACCGGCGATAAGATTTTGGACGTCGCGTTAGCCAAGGTCGGCACCAAGGGCATGTTCACCAAGGAGATCGAAGAGGCACTTGCGGCCGGCAAAGTCGATGTCGCTGTTCATAGCTTGAAAGACTTGCCGACCGAACTGCCGCAAGGGTTCGAACTCGCTGCGGTAACCAAGCGCGAGAACCCGCGCGATGTGTTTCTCTCCGTGAAGTACGACAGCATCTCCGGTCTTCCGCAAGGCGCGAAGGTTGGCACCAGCAGCCTGCGGCGACAAGCGCAGATCAAAGCAATCCGCCCGGACCTCGAAATCTTCCCGCTGCGCGGCAATGTGGATACGCGGGTTCGCAAACTCGAACAAGGCGAGTACGACGCCATCATCTTGGCCTTCGCCGGCCTGAATCGTTTGGGCAAGACGCAACTGGTGAAGGAGATTATCAGCGAAGACGTGATGTGCCCGGCAGCAGGGCAAGGAGCTCTCGGCATCGAGATTCGCCTCGGCGACACGCGCATGCGCGAGATTCTGAGCTTCCTCAATGATTACGATGCGCGCGCCACGACGACCGCCGAGCGGGCTCTGCTGAATCAGCTTGGCGGCGGATGCCAGGTGCCAATTGGCGCCTTTGCGGAAGTGAAAGACGGACAGGTGCATCTCACCGCGATCTGCGCGCGACCCGATGGATCGGAGATCTTGCGCGAATCGAAATCCGGCGCGGATCCTGCGCACCTTGGCGAGGAAGTCGGCAAGACGCTGCTCGCCCGCGGCGCGACGAAGATCCTCGAAGACGTCTACAGCCAGAACATCGCAGCGCCAGCGCAGCCATAACCGCATGCCGAGCCGATCCAAACCAGCCGAAACTCTGCCGCTGAAAGGTGTGCGCGTGCTCGTCTCTCGCGCCAGGAAGCAGGCTGGAGCACTTTCTGTCGAACTGAAGGCGCGCGGCGCCAGGGTACTGGAAATCCCGTTCATCGAGATACGGGAGCCGCAGTCGTTCGCGCCGATGGATACTGCCATCCGCAGCGTGCTCGATTACGACTGGCTCATTCTGACCAGCGTGAACGGCGTGAACGCTCTTTTCAGGAGGTTGGAGAAACTGAAGCTGCGTCCCGACCTGTTCGAAAAGCTGAAGATCGCCGCGATCGGCCCTGCAACCAAGAAAGCTATCGAGGGGCAACGCCTGAAGGTTGAAGTTACGCCAAAAGAATATGTCGCCGAAGCCGTTGTCGAGGCACTCGCGCGTAAGGTGAAAGGGAAGCGCGTACTGCTGGTTCGCGCCAAAGTTGCGCGCGATGTCATTCCGAACGAATTGCGTCGCGCCGGTGCGAACGTCGATGTTGTCGAGGCCTACGAGACGGTTGTGCCGGAGAAGTCGCGTGGGAAGCTGAGTGATGCTCTGCACAGCCTGAAGAACAAGCCGCAGGTAATCACTTTCACGAGCTCTTCTACGGTGAAGAACTTCGTGGAACTGATAGGGAAACGAGCGGCGACAAAGTGTTTCAGGGACGGCGTTCGCTCGGCTTCCATTGGGCCGGTGACATCAGCAACCTTGCGAGAGTTCAATTTGCCGGTGAATATCCAGGCAGAGGAGTACACAATTCCCGGTCTCGTGGCAGCGATTACATCCGCCCGCGAGACGTTCGGTATATAGATTCCATTCAGGTTCTCCGCGTGCAGTATGCACTTATAGGCACGAAGAAAGGGCGAGTCGGTAAACTCGCCCTTTTGAATTTGCAGAACGTTACTCCGCTCGCTCGATCTTGACTGTCTTGATAGACACATCGCTATTCGGCTTGTCCTGACGGCTGCGCGGGACGTTCACAATCTTCTCCACCACATCCATCCCTTCCACGACCTCACCGAAGATCGTGTGGTTGCCTGTCAGCCAGGTCGTCGCAGCCACTGTGAGAAAGAACTGGGATCCGTTTGTATTTGGACCGCTATTGGCCATAGCGAGCTTGCCGGGCTTATCGAACTTGTGGGGCGAGCCCTTGGTCTCGTCCTCGAACTGGTAGCCGGGGCCGCCGAAGCCGGAACCCATTGGGTCGCCACCCTGGATCATGAAGTTCGGAATCACGCGATGGAAGATCGTGCCGTTGTAGAGCGGATCGCTCGACTTCTTGCGGGTTCCGGGATGCGTCCATTCGCGCTTGCCCTCGGCAAGGTCAACAAAGTTCTTAACTGTTTTTGGCGCTTCCTTTTCAAAAAGACGAACCACGATATTGCCTTCGCTCGTCTCAAACGTGGCATAAAGTCCGGGAGTACGGGCCATGAGAATCCTTTCAGTCGTAAATCAGCAACCGGACAGTTTAAATCAATTGGAGGAGGCGCGAGCGCCTGCTGCCGAGAAGCTTGGGGCGGCTAAAAGTCGTGTTCGAGCCCAATCACGGGCGCGTACTTCGGGCTGTCGCGGTAGAACCCGGCGATGAAGCCGAACACGATACTGGACTTCTTGTTTACCTGGTACATACCACCAATTTCGGTTTGCAGCTGGCCTTTGCCGAGCAATTGGTTGAAGGTGCCGGCGCCCGCGAGTTCCACGCCCAGCGAGAATTTGTCGGTGTAGTCGTGAATGAGCGAGACGTCGCCGGTCATGACGAATCCCGAGGATATTCGGTCGCCCACCGCACCGGTTGCGGGGTTGCCGGCGAAGTAGATGCCGCCATTCACGCGCAGTGTGTTCTTCTTCGGCAGCGATTTCTGTCCGATGAAGTTCAGGTAATAGTCGGCAATACCGGTGCCAAGCTGCTTGCTCTCGTCGCCGGTCGGGGCTTCGATGTTCAGGCTGGCGCCAAAGCTCGGCCGTTTCCCCTTCTCGTCGCAGATGTGCCACTTGACTGAGAAGTCGAAGTCGCCGTATCCCAACGCGAACTCGGGATAGGTATCGTTCGGAGCGCTGGTGATGCTGAGAAGCTGGTTGTCGCCGCCGATCTCCACGTTTTTCCAGATGCCGTAGCTGAACTTGAAGTTCGCGGTGTTCTGGTGAAGGCTCGGGTAGTCGCTCTCTTTGAGGAAGTCGAACTCGTTGGTGAACTCGAAGTGAAACTGGCGGTAATTGGCGACGGCGGTATCGTCGGTAACAAACGGCGCTTGCGCGTGCATCGTTGTCGCGCACACGAAGAGCGCGATCGCGGCCAACAGGATGGAGCGAAAAAATCGCAAGCAGGTCGGGCGACAGTATCGCCGAATCCCTTCGGTACAAGCCAGTTAAAATCCATCTTTGTATCTCGTGGTATAAACACACGAAGTTCCTATGGACACCGCCCCCGGAAGCGCCTCCGGCCTGACCACCTCGCAACGCACCCATGCAGTTCTCGCCGGCTACCTCGGCTGGACGATGGACGCGTTCGACTTCTTCGTCGTGGTGTTCATGCTCGGCACCCTCGCAGAAGCGTTCGCGGTAAAGAAATCCGAAATCGTCTTCACCATGACGATCACATTGGCGATGCGTCCGGTGGGCGCGTTCCTGTTCGGTTTGCTGGCGGACCGGTTCGGACGCCGCGTTCCGTTCATGGCGAATGTCATCTACTTCTCGCTGATCGAGGTGCTCTGCGGCTTCGCTCCGAATTACAAAGTCTTCCTGCTGCTCCGCGCGCTCTACGGTATCGGCATGGGCGGCGAGTGGGGAATTGGCGCATCGCTGGCGATGGAGAGCATCCCACAGCGTTTGCGCGGTATGGTCTCCGGTGTCTTGCAAAGCGGCTATTCCGCCGGATACTTGCTGGCGGCGCTCGCCTATCGTTTCGTTTTTCCAGGTCTCGGTTGGCGATGGATGTTCTGGATCGGAGGCATACCGGCGGTATTGGCGTTGTACATCCGCTGGCATGTGCCCGAATCCGACGCGTGGAAGGAGCATGCCGCGAATAAGGTGTCTGACATCATGCGGGTGTTCGCGGGCTATTGGAAATCGTTTGCATATCTGCTCGTGATGATGACGCTGTTTATGTTCCTCTCGCATGGCACGCAGGACCTTTATCCTGACTTCCTGAAAACCGAACACAATCTCAGCGCCGCATGGGTTTCGTATATTGCGATCATCTACAACATTGGCGCGATTGTCGGGGCGATCATCTTCGGCCTGATCTCGCAGCGAATGGGGCGACGGAAGGGAATTGTCTTCGCCCTCTTCCTGTCGTTCCTCACGATTCCCGCCTGGGCATTCGGCCACGGCTTGGTCGTGGTTGCGGCCGCGGCGTTCCTGATGCAAGTCGGCGTTCAAGGCGCGTGGGGCGTTGTGCCGGTGCACCTGAACGAGCTTGCGCCTGACGCGGCTCGCGGGCTCGTGCCGGGCTTTGCCTATCAACTCGGCATCCTGTTTGCGTCCGGTACGAACAACATTGAGTACGCGCTGCGCGATCATTTCGGATATCGCTGGGCGCTTGCCGGGTTTGAAATTTTCACCATCATCAGTCTCGCCATCGTGGTCTGGTTTGGGCGCGAGGCGCACGGCAAACAATTCAGCAAATTGAGCACTTGAACCCGAAGCGCGATAATAGTCACCGAGGTGACCGATGGACCCGAATGCTCCCAAGCCTGACGCCAGCGCCAATGTAGCCGAAGCGCAAAGCCTTTTGAAAAGTCTCCGCGAGCAGGTCGCCCATCCGGATCTCGATGTCGCGATTGAGAAGCTCGAAATGGCGTTGAGCATCCTCACGACGAAAACCGGCGGGATGTTGTAGGTTCCCGGGGTCGTCCCCTGAAGGGGACTCTCCTTTCTTTTCCTCTTCCATTTCCCACCGCTTACGCGGTGGGCTATTTCATTCCGTCGCTGCGCGACTGGGATTTCGGCGCGGTCGGCGGAGTTGGATTGGCGCCGACGGCGACTTTGCGCTCGGATGCGGTGGTTTCGGCGCGCGCGGCGGGCTTTTTCCCGGGGAGAGTCGCGGTGTTCGCCGCGGTTTTTGCGGTTTCGCGTTCGGTTTTTTTGGCGGCGACTACTTCGAGTTTCTTTTCTTCGGCGATGTCGGCGGCGATTTCTTCTTCGAGGAGGTCGGCTTCGTCGTCGTCGTATTCGGCGGCTTGGCGGTCGAACCCGGAGACATCGAGGTCGACGTGGCGCACGTTGATGGCGGCGGTTTGGAGGCCATAGAGCAGGAGGCCTGCGGTTTTGTGGTCGATTTGGCCGGCAAGGAGAGCGTTGAGCGTGTCGTTGATGGCGAGTTGGATGGAGGCGGCGTCCTCAAGTAGTGGGAGCTGGAACGGGAGATTCATGCGGGCGGCGCGGCGCTGTCGGCGCTGGCTCTGGCGGTGTGCGGTGTGGAAGTAGCAGTAGTCCTGATCGCGCAGGGCGGGCGATTCGCAGCCGGTTCCGTTGGCTTTAATGTGGTTGCAGAGGCTGACGGCCATGTTTACTCCTTGGTACCCCTACCGGGGAATGCGGTTCTTTGTTTTCTGAAGGTTAGAGGGTGTTTTCTTCGCAAAATATTGAGGGCGCGGGGGTTACGGGGAAAATATTGAGGGGGAAGGAGTTAGGGTGGCGCTGGCGAACAACAGATCCCACGTCGGGCTGGCGCCCTCCTCTGGATGACAAGAGGGGGTGGTGGAAGGGGAGATGGTGGTGTCGGCTTACGCACGGCAGAACAGCAGATCCCACGTCGGGCTCGCGCCCTCCTCTGGATGACAAGAGGGGGTGGTGGAAGGGGAGATGATGGTGTCGGCTTACGCCGGGTAGAACAGCAGATCCTTCGGCGCGACAGACGCGCCTCGAGGATGACAGGAGAGGGTGGTGCGGGGGAGAGATTGGTGTGGGCTGGCCGCACGGCAGAACAGCAGATCCCACGTCGGGCTGACGCCCTCCTCTGGATGACAAGAGAGGGTGGTGGAAGGGGAGACGGTGGTGTCGGCTTACGCGAGGAGGCGAAACGGTGGTGTTTGGGGACACGTGTCCTGTGGCCGGCCATTGTGGGCGGCGGGAGATGGAAGCGGTTGGTGATCCCCACGGCGAGGAGAGTATCGCGCGGAGGATTGTCTCGGCTGTGACGCGCGGCACCGAACCGCGTGAGATGGGTCACAGGGCGATGTAATTACGTTTCTTACCGGCTACGCGTACGCGCGGCCTTCTTTGCGGCGGTACGGCGGCCGGTTGCGCCCTTGGTACGGGCGGCTTTTTTTGCGGCTTTGCTGCGCGATGCAGCGCTGCGCTTTTTGGCTGCGGACTTGGCTTGCCTGGAGAGCGCGGTGTGCGATGCGGCGGAGCGGCCTTCGCGCTTCAACGCGTTTTCCGTGGCGCGCGAACGTTTGGCTGAGACCTTCTTCGGTCGTGCGGATTGGCCTTTTCGCGTGTCGCGTGCGGCTTGTTTGCGGGTGCGCTCGGAAGTCTTGCCTTTGGCTGGTGCCTTCAACGGGACGCCGGCGCGGCGTGCTTTCGAAAGGCCGATGGCGATGGCTTGCTTGGTGGAGCGGGCGCCGTGCTTGCCCTCACGGATGTGGTCCATTTCTTCTTTCACGAATTCGCCGGCCTGGGTGCTGGGAGCCTTGCCTTCTTCTTTGTCCTGCTGCGCGCGTTCGAGGGTTTCCTGCTCTGGCATCGTTGACGCCTCCTTCATGAACGATGCGACACGGTGCGCTTGGGATGGCGAGGGCGCCATGGGTTAGTATCTCTTTTCGTCGGGAGGATGGGATGAAGCTGTTGCTTTCAATATCCGCACTCGTTTGCTGCAGCGCGATGCTCTCCGCGCAGGGGAAACTCAGCGAAGATGTGCAGCGTTATGTGAAGGTGAATTCCGCGCGCGTGGTGCTGGAACATGTTCGCGTGATCGACGGTACCGGCAAAGCGCCTGTCGAGGACCAGAACGTCGTGATCGAGAACGGCAAGATCACCGCGATTCAACTTGGTGCAGACGTGAAGGCCGGCGCAAACGAAACCGTGCTCGATCTTCGCGGTTCCACGGTTTTTCCGGGGATCGTCGGGATGCACGACCATATGTACTACATCGCGCGACCGAACTTGGCTGCCGACGGCAGCTCCGAGCCGCCGTTGATCGTGCCGCAGATGACGTTCACTTCGCCCAGGCTTTATCTGGCGGCGGGGGTGACCACGCTGCGTACGACCGGCAGCGTTGAGCCGTACACCGATCTCAACCTCCGCGACCTGATCAACAAAGGCGAACTGGTTGGTCCGCACATGGACGTTACCGGCCCCTACCTCGAAGGGTCGGGCAGTCCGTTCATGCAGATGCATCCGCTGAAGGACGCGGAGGATGCGCGGAAGACGGTTGCGTTTTGGGCGGACCAGGGCGCGACGTCATTCAAGGCTTATATGAACATCACTCGCGATGAGCTGAAAGCGGCTATTGATGAGGCGCATCGCCGCGGGTTGAAGATTACCGGTCATCTTTGCTCAGTCACCTATCCGGAAGCCGCCGACTTGGGCATAGACGACCTTGAACATGGCTTCTGGGTGAACACTCAACTGGACCCTGACAAAGCGCCGGATGTGTGCTCCAAGGCGGCAGGCGGACCGACGCTCGAGAAGATGGATCCAAACGGTGCTGAGGCCAAGGCACTCATTGAGAAGCTCGTCAGCAAGCACGTGGCAATTACCTCTACGCTGCCGGTGTTTGAAAATATCGTGCCGGGGCGTCCGGCGCTTTCGAAGCGCAACATGGACATCCTCTCGCCGCCCTCCAAAGAAGCCTATCTGTTTGCGCGCAACCGTCGCTACGCCACGTCCAAAGGGAATGAAGCGCAACTGTTTCGTCGCGACATGGATTTAGAAGTGGCTTTTGTCCGCGCTGGCGGGTTGCTGCTCGCCGGGCCCGATCCCACCGGTAACGGGGGAACGTACCCAGGCTTCAGCGATCAGCGTGAAATCGAGTTACTCGTGGAAGCTGGCTTTGCGCCAGTAGAAGCGATCAAAATCGCGACCTTTAACGGTGCTCTCTATATGGGCAAGCAGGAGAGCATCGGTTCACTTGGCGCAGGCAAGAACGCCGATCTCGTGGTGGTGAAGGGAAATCCGGCACAGAAGATTGATGACATCGAAAACGTTGAGATCGTCTTCAAGGATGGGGTGGGTTACGACTCTGCGAAGCTGATCGAATCAGTGCGCGGACGTTACGGACAATACTGAGCAAAAGCGACGAGCCGCCTTTCGTGAAATGTGAAAGGCGGCTCGTATTTTCCGATTGGATTGGCCCGTTGCAAATCAGGGCCGCGCGCAGGCGCGATCCTTACTGGATGTTGATCAGCATTGCGCGAATTCGTTCGCTTCTTGCGATTCGACCAGTTCCGTTTCGATCTCGCGTTGTAACTTCTTCAAGCGAACATCGACCTCTGGTTGGCTGGCTTCGGCGCGCAAATCACTGATGGTTCTAAGGAGGAGATAAATGTCATGCATTCCACTAATAGACTACAGGGTTTTCGCGCGATCTCTATCCCACCGGCGGCGTTACGTCCCACCACAGTGTAAGTCCAAATAGGGACTTGTTTGCTCGCGAGCATTGACGAGCGTGCGAGAAACATGCCGGGGATTCAGTTCAGAAGATTCAATGCCTGCGCCAGGACGCGATCTGGATCGTGCTGTACTTCGGCGATCTGCTTGGCGTCGCTGGTTTTTTCCAACTCTTTCAAGCTGTTCTCGACGCGCGCGAATTCCGGAACTCCCTGATTTCCTTCCATCAAAAGATGTGCGCGCAGCAGGCAGGCGTAAGCGAGGTTTTCCAAGTGGTGCTCGCGCAAGAGTTCCGCGTAGCTGATTAAGTCCCTGGCTTCGAGCTCCGCCGAAGGAATCGAGCTATCGATTCGTAGCGCTTGCTGGAACAGGCGCAGTGCTTCAGAGAAACTGCCGTGCTTATCGCGAAAATCTGCCGCGCTGCTCGCGACGAGGCTTTGCAACCGCTTGTCTCCAGATTCACGCGCGATACGCTCTGCGGTGTCATAGCTGCGAATGGCGTGAAACTGGTCGCCGGTATCCGACATGCAACCCGCCATGTGAATCAGGGCGCCGACGACGACATCAGCGGTTGGCCGGTTTGCGGGTTTCAGCGAGGCAACAGAATCGAAATACACGCGGAAGTGCTGGAGCGCCTCTGCCGGTTTGCCCTCACTCTGCAAGAGCTCCGCCAGATATAAGTGCGCGTTCCACTGGCGAGGATCCACCTTCAGCGCCTGCTCCCAACTCGCATGGGCTGCTTCGGAATTGCCTACATAGTTCGCGAGGATTCCCCGATTCACGAGCAAGTCCGCGTCATTCGGAGTTCGCGCGAGCCATTCTGTCGTGAGTTGAAACGCTTCGGGATACATCTGCTGCGCGAGGAGAAAGCGCAAATACTGGTCGCGGATGGAGGTGTCGTTCGGGCGAGCGCTCTGTGCATTCTTGAACGCCAGCAAGGCGGCATCCTTGTCACCCGCACCAGCCGCGTCCTTCGCGATGCGCAACTGAACGGATGCGTCGTACGGGTTTAGCGACGCTGCGCGTTGCAGGCGCGTCGGATGTTCGACGCTCATTCCAAGCACGAAGCGTGTCTGGTCGAGGACCGCGAGCCCAACCAAGCCGCAGATCATTCCGACGCGCAGAGCGAGCGCGCCGGTACTTGGGCCAATCGTCCAGCGGCTGAAACGCAGGAGAGCTCCGCTGGTATCGCCGGCAGCTTTCGCGAACTTCGCGGGCGCGTTCAGGAGCAATCCAGCGATTCGCCCGTCGCGCAACTTCCAGATAGCGCCATCGAGGATGAAGTGATGGAGGTTTACTAACGCTGTGAAGATCAAGAAGCTGCTGGTGAAGTCGAAGTGGAAGGCGTAGCTGGCCAACCATGGTCCGGGAATGAACAATGCGATGCCGCCAGCGATCAGCACAGCAAAGTACGCGACAGGCCGCCACTTTGCCGTCGCGGTGGTGGCTTCACGCTTGGCGTAGTAGCTGGTGATCCACAAATATTGAGCGGAGTGCATCACCGCGAGCACGCCAGTACTGTATCGGCTTTGCGGGAGCACCAAGCGTCCCGAAGCTGCGAGCAAACTGGGAATGAGGAACCAGAGGAACTGTGTGGAGAGCAACGTGACCGAAGGCAGCATGGCTTTGGGGCCAATTTGCCGACGCAATGCGTTCAGGCCATACGCCGAGAGCCCAATGCAGACAAAGGTCAGCGCGATCGTCGCCCAGCGCACAAACAGAATTGGCAGGTTCAGTGAAACGAAAAGCTGATCAGTGGAAGGGCCAGCGTGCAGATTCAGGAAGAGAATTGCATATGTCAGCAGGAAAACCGAGTAAAGCGACCACCGCTCGCGTCCGCTCGGCGAAGCACCGGCCCGGCGCGCAAACATCATGAACAAACCGTAATTTTGCCCGCTGTAATGCCAGGGACTGGCGGTCAGGTAGAGGGTGAAAATCCATGGCAGCATCCGCACGTAAAAGTGCGAGAGCAGCGCCGTAAGGAGTAGCAAACCCGTGATGTGCACGGTGAAGATCCGATACTTCTGGAAATCTTCGGCCGTATGGTAGGCACGGTAGATTGTCGCCATGTAATGCGGGTAGTTAAAGAAGAGGGCGAGCGCATAAAATACGATGGCCCAAGTCGCCACATGAGACGAGAGCGCCAGGTACGACACCAACAACAGTGGCGCCGACCACGCTCCGCATCCTACGATCAAGTCAATCGCAGGGCTTTGGATCCAGATTTTTCCCGCATTGGAAGCCGTTTTCGTCGCAGTCGCTGGCATGGATAAAGGAGAATTCCCCAACATTATAAAGACGATCGTTGGGCTGAGAGTACCGAAAGGAGCGTACTTTGTGTCGATTATTGCCCTAGCCGTTTTACTTGGGTACTCCCGTAACTCCACTATCCACAGGAGAAAGAGCTAGGATGTAGAGCAAGTCGGAACTATTTTTTACGGGGAAGGTGTTTGTGTACGTTTGGATCGCAGCCACGCTGACCGTGGCAGCGCTGCTGTGCTGGGTGGTGACTGTCCGTCATCGCGCCACACGCCTTTCCCGGCGTATTGACGAATTGCAACGCGAAATGGGTGTTCGCGAATGCATCGAACGCCAACTCCAGGCCAGCCAGTCGAACCTCCAGATGGCTACGGATGCGTCCGGTGTTGGGACCTGGTATTGGGATTTAGCATCCGACGAACTCTCTTGTTCTGACCAGGCGGTAAGGCTGTTCGGACTCACGAACACTGGCAAGATCTTCAAGTCACCCGATTTCGTAAACGCCATTCACCCCGACGATCAGGACCGTGTTCTTGAAACGGTTGCGAACGCATTCCGCGAGGCGAGCAAATATCACGTGGAGTACCGCGTCTTCCGGCCGGATACGAGCGTCATATGGCTGGCCACTTCCGGCCGCGCGCTGAAAGATCCCGATGGCGAAGTACGACGGGTTGCGGGCATCACAGTGGATGTGACCGACCGAAAACGCCTGGAGGAGAGCTTCTATCAGGCGCAGAAAATGGAAGCGGTTGGCCGACTCGCGGGTGGCGTGGCGCACGATTTCAATAACATGCTGGGCGTCATTTCTGCGTATGCGGAGCTTTTGCGGGAAGAACCTAGTCTTTCTCTTCGAGCGAGCAAACGCGTCGACGAGATCCTGAGTGCGACCCAGCGTGCTAACGCGCTCACGCGTCAGCTTCTTGCTTTCAGCCGGAAGCAGGTTATCAGTCCAACCACTCTCGATCTGAACGCTGTTGTATACGGCGTGAAGGACATGCTGCAGCGGCTTGTTGGGGAAGATGTTCGCATCAGCGTGATGGCCACGCCCAAGCTGCCTCCGATCAAGGCGGACCGCGGTCAACTCGAGCAAGTGCTGCTGAATTTTGCCGCCAATTCTCGCGATGCCATGCCCAAGGGAGGCCGCTTCACGCTTCGGACTTCTCTCGAGCCCGCACCTGCTGATCTCCCGCGCCCGCTCACCGGAGACTGTGTGTGCCTTGAGGTTTCGGATACTGGCGACGGCATGAGTCCCGAAGTGATGAAACACATTTTCGAGCCGTTCTACACCACGAAATCGTCGGGCAAGGGAACTGGTCTCGGCCTGGCAACGGTGTATGGAGTGGTCGAACAGGCACACGGCACAATCCGCGTGGAGAGCGCGCCCGGCAAGGGAACTACCTTCCGCGTTTATCTGCCGGCGATGCCGGGCCAGGTCGCCGAAGCTGCCAACACGGACATGCCGAAGGCACCAGTCTCGGTTAAGGCAAGTGTTCTGCTCGTGGAAGACGAACAATCGTTGCGGGAAGTCTTAACTGAATTTATGCAGACCGCCGGAGTTCAAGTGACGGCGGTGTCGAGCGGCCGAGAAGCGGTCGCGCGGATCAATTCCGACGCCGAAGTGGACATTCTGCTTACCGACCTGGTGATGCCGGAGATGGATGGCCGCTCACTGGCTCAAATCGCGCGAACCAAGCGTCCCAGTCTGCAAATCATCTACATGTCGGGCCACACCAACGACACGCTCACGCAGAAAGAACTGGTTGCCGATGGCCTGCCTTATCTGCAGAAGCCATTCACACGCGCCGACCTCCTCAAAGCTTTGACCGCTGTGCTGAAACAGACCGCTTAGCAACTCCGCTTGTAAAAGAATGTGAACCGGTAAAACATTGTGAAGCCGGTACTCCCCTGACCATCATCCATTTATCATTACGCCTGTTCCCTGGTGTGGGCCTCACGCTTGCGCTCGTTGGATGGTTTTCCCTAAATGTGGATCGTACGTCTTGCGCTTAGGCGCCCTTATACCTTTGTTGTCGCATCCCTGCTCATCCTCATTCTGGGCCTGACTTCGATTGTCACAACGCAGAAAGACATCTTTCCCTACATTGATATCCCGGTAGTCAGCGTCATCTGGACGTACACAGGCCTATCGCCTGACGAGATGGAAAAGCGCATGGTGACCATCTCCGAGCGCGCCATGACTACCACCGTCAACGACATCGAGCACATGGAGTCGCAGTCGTACAACGGCGTGGCGGTCATCAAGATCTATTTCCAGCCGAACGCCAAGGTGGAACTTGCGATCTCGCAGGTCACCTCGATCATGCAGACGATCCTGAAGGTTCTGCCGCCGGGAACCACTCCGCCCGCGATCGTGAAGTATGACGCTTCTTCCGTACCGGTCTTGCAGCTTGGTCTTGCGGGAGAGGGACTGAGCGAATCTCAGCTCTACGATTACGGCACGAACTTTATCCGAACGCAGCTGGCTACGGTGCAGGGCGCTTCGATTCCACTGCCTTATGGCGGCAAGCAGCGGCAGATCATGGTGGACATTGACCCGCTGCAGATGTACGCGAAGCGGGTGTCTGCGCAGGATGTTTCCAATGCGCTCGGCGCGCAGAACCTCATCCTTCCAGCCGGCAACGCGAAGATGGGCGATAAGGATTACCTCGTCCGCATCAATAGCAGTCCGACGACGGTCCAGGGACTCAATGATCTTCCGATCCGCTCGGTAAATGGCGCGTATGTCTACATGAAGGACGTTGCCCAGGTTCGCGATGGATTCGCAGTACAGGCGAACGTTGTGCGGTTGAACGGCCAGCGTTCAGCAATGCTGACCGTTTTGAAGAACGGCAAAGCCTCAACGCTGAACATCGTTCAGCAGGTGAAGGACGCGTTGCCGCGCATTGAGAGCACACTGCCTTCGAATCTCAAGATCACGCCGCAGTTTGACCAATCGTTGTTCGTTCGCGCTTCGATTTATGGCGTGCTGCGTGAAGCTGCCATCGCCGCCGCGCTCACCGGCCTGATGATCCTGCTCTTTCTCGGAAGCTGGCGCAGTACGCTGATCGTCTGTATTTCGATCCCTCTTTCGATTCTTACTTCGATCATCGTACTTACGTCGCTCGGCGAGACGATCAACATCATGACGCTTGGCGGCCTCGCGCTCGCCGTCGGAATTCTTGTGGACGACGCAACGGTGGAACTCGAAAACGTCCATCGCAACATGGGCATGAAGAAACCGCTCACGCGCGCCATCCTCGACGGCGCGCAACAAATCGCGGTGCCCACGCTGGTTTCCACGCTCTCGATCTGTATCGTGTTCGTGCCTGTCGTGCTGCTCACCGGTGCGGCCAAGTATCTCTTCACGCCGCTCGCGATGGCGGTAGTTTTCGCGATGCTGGCTTCGTACCTGCTCTCCCGAACTCTCGTCCCGACGATGGTGCACTATCTGCTTGGCGCCGAGATCCCGCTCTACACGGAAGAACATCCCGACACCAAAGACTCTCGCGGCTTCATCTGGCGCACACACCAACGCTTTGAGCATCACTTTGAACGCTTTCGCGAGTGGTACAAGGGGATCCTCACCTGGGCGCTCTATCATCGCGCCTTCGTGCTGATCGTCTTCGCGGCGTTCGTGTTGGGCTCAGGACTTTTGTCGCTTGTAATCGGCGAAGATTTCTTCCCCTACGTGGATGCCGGACAGATGCGTTTGCACGTCCGCGCTCCGCAGGGAACCCGCATCGAGGAGACCGAGACCCTCTTTGCGCAAGTTGAAGCCGAAATCCGCAAGATCGTACCGGCCGACGAGACTGATCTGATCCTCGACAACATCGGCCTCCCTGCGAGCGGCATCAATTTGGCGTTCAGCGACTCATCCAGCGTGGGTGTTTCCGACGGAGATATCCTCATCGCGCTGAAAGAGGACCATCGGCCTACCAAGGAGTACATCCGCAAGATTCGCGCGATGATGGAACAGAAGTTCCCGCAGACCGACTCATTCTTCCCGGCCGCGAACATCACCAATCAGATCCTGAACTTCGGCTTGCCATCACCAATTGATGTGCAGGTCGTCGGTCGTGACCCGGCAGGGAACTACAAGATCGCCGAAGAGATCCGCGATCGCATGAAGATCATTCCCGGCGCCGTGGATGTCCACATCCATCAGCAAATTGCTTATCCTGAAATTGACGTTGACGTGGACCGTAGCAAGGCGCAACAACTCGGGCTCAGTCAGAGAGACGTCGCCAGTTCGCTTCTCATTTCGCTCAGCGGCAGTTTCCAGACCCAACCGAACCAGTGGCTGAACAACGCCAACGGGGTGAACTACTCGGTTACAGTGCAAACGCCGCAGTACAAGATTGACTCGATGGAGAAGCTGGAAAACACGCCGCTCACCGGACCGGGCGCGCAGACACCGCAATTGCTCGGCAACGTCGCGACCTTCCATCGCTCCGTTTCCACGGCGATCGTGAATCATTACAATGTGCAGCCAACGTATGACGTCTATGCCGACGCCGATCAGCGCGACCTGGGCGGCGTAGCTCGCGACATCAACAAGATCATTGCGGACGTCAATGGTCACCTGCCGAAGGGGACGTTCATCGTGGTGCGTGGCCAGGTGCTGACGATGAATCAGTCATTCACCCGCCTCGGCATCGGCATTGTGTTCGCGATCATCTTCGTCTACCTGCTGATGGCCGTAAACTTCCAATCGTGGATTGATCCAGCCATCATCCTAATGGCACTTCCGGGCGCATTCGCAGGGATCTTGTGGATGTTGTTTGTGACGCAAACGACTTTTAACGTGCCCTCACTAATGGGCACGATCATGAGTATCGGCGTGGCGACCGCGAACAGTATTCTGCTTGTGACGTTCGCCAACGACGAGCGCCTCGAAGGCAAAGATCGTATCGAAGCCGCAATTTCCGCAGGCTACACGCGCCTCCGTCCCGTCTGCATGACCGCCCTCGCCATGATCATTGGTATGCTTCCGATGGCATTGGCGATGGGCGAAGGCGGCGAACAAAACGCACCCCTCGGGCGCGCCGTGATTGGTGGACTGCTCCTGGCAACACTGAGTACTTTGATCATCGTGCCAATCGTTTACTCGTTACTCCGTAAAAAACCGCCGGTGGATTACGACCGCGCAATTGACGAAGAGTGGCATGAGCCAAATATTGATGAAGAACCGCAGACGGCGTAAATGAGCAATCAACGACTGGAAATCGAAGAGAAACATACCGACGCCGAAACCACGCACAACATTCGGCTCTGGATCATCGTTGCAGCAATTCTGCTCGTGATCGTTTTTCTTGTCGGCTTTGTGCCTCGACACGAGCGCACCAAGCGGATCGGCGAGGACGCGAAGGAACGCCAGGGCCAGCCTCCGACCGTGGATGTCACCAAGGTACGGAGATCGGACGCCAAATCGCACCTCAGTATTCCCGGGACGATCACGGCGGTAGTCGAAGCACCCATCTACGCGCGGGCTTCCGGGTACATCTCGAAGCGCAATGTAGATTTTGGCGATCACGTCCACGCAGGTGCATTGCTCGCAACTATTGATGCGCCCGACCTCGACCAGCAGGTGGACCAGGCCCGCGCCACGTTGCTCCAAAGCGAATCAGTTCTTGGTCAACAACAAGCGCAGCTCAAACTTGCGAGCGTTACCTGGGACCGTTACAAAGTGCTGGTCCAACGCGGTGTCGCTTCCAAGCAAGAGGGCGACACGCAGGAAGCGACCTACGAAGTTGCTATGGCAAACGTGAAGGCTGCGGAAAATAGTGTCACGGCCAGTCGCGCCAGCCTCGATCGTTTGCTGAAACTGCAGAGCTACGAAAAAGTCACCGCGCCCTTTGAGGGTATCGTCACCGCACGCAACGTGGATGTGGGGACCCTCATCTCCACGACAGGCGCGGGACAGGGGAATGCGTCTGGCGCGGCGACCGGGCTTGCGCAGGGCGGAGAGATGTTCCGCGTTGCCCAAATCAACCGTCTTCGCGTCTTCGTGAGTATTCCTGAGTCTTACGCAGCCTTTGTACAGACCGGCCAGAACGCAGACGTCACGGTGACCTCCGTGCCGAACCAGAAGTTCGCCGGAAAGGTTACGCGCACCACGAACGCGGTTGATCCAGCCACTCGTACGCTGCTCACGGAAGTGCAAATTGATAACCGAGAAGGCAAGCTGCTGCCGGGCATGTACGGCACGATTACTTTCGAGAGTGTCCGCACCATGCCGCCGCTCGTGATTCCGTCGGACGCGCTGATTTACCGATCGCAAGGCACGATGGTCGCCACGGTACAGGACAATATTGTTCACCTCGTGCCGATCAAGGTAGGACGCGACTTCGGCTCCCAGCTTGAAATCGTCGAAGGGCTGAACGAAGGCGATTTTGTCGCCATCAATCCGAGCGATGTCGCTCGCGACGGCGCCAAAGTGACGCCGCATGAACTCGCATCTCAGAACAACGCCCGGCCGGGCGCTGCGCAACCACCCAGTGGTCAGCAAAACAACGGTCAAGGCCAACAAGGCGCAGGGAAGAAGAACTCCGGCCAATGATTCCGCAGCGATTCCAGAAAGTTGCCCTGATCCTCGCTCTCGTGTCCGTGGCGCCAGATACGGGCTTTGCCCAGGCAGCGCCAGCACCGCAGACGAACGATGCCATTCAGCAGACTGAAACCAGCACGGCGATGCCGGACCGCGAGCACCCACAGTCCGGTGGGTTTATGCCGTTCCTGCGCACGTACCAGTACCGTCCTGTGCCCGATCTTGAACTCGATCATGCCAGCAAGATCGCATCCCTGGTGCAGAACGGCGTGCTGCGGCTTTCTCTGCAAGACGCACTTGAACTCGCGGTTGATAACAACCTCGATGTCGAGATCCACCGCTACGATCTTGCCATCGGCGAAACCGACGTCCTGCGGGCCAAGGGTGGCGGGATTACCCGTGGCGTTGACTTTACCGAAGCCCAGGTGCCATCCGGAGTGGGTGGTCCCGGCAGTCCGCTGCTCAACGCGGCGGCTGCCACAGTGAATCCCACCAATCCGACGATTACCAACACCTTCCAGTTGAACCAGATTCAGCAGGTGCAGACGAACCTCTCGTTGCAGGGAGCCGCGCCATTTTCCCCTGGCCCAGCTTTGCCTGCGTACGACGCCACGTTCATCGGCCAGCTCGGCTGGGTCCGCCGCGACCCGCTTCTTACCACCGCGGGTGTCGGCACCGGTAGCGCGCTAACCGATACCCAGGACAACACGCTCACGAACCTATCCCTGGTTCAGGGATTCAGCACGGGTACTCAGTTCCAGGCGGGAGTGAATAACAGCGCGCAAATTCTTACCGCGACCGGCTCTTCCGTAAATCCCTACTTCGCGCCGCCGAACGCGATCTTTGTCGTCTCGCAACCGTTGCTGCGCGGGTTCGGCACCGGCGTGAATCGCCGCTACATTCGCATCGCCAACAACGACCAGAAGATCAATCGCCTCATCTTCCGCCAGCAGCTCATTGACATCGTTTCTGGCGTGACTCGACTTTACTGGGACCTCGTCAGTTTGCGAGAAGACGTGGCTGTGAAGCAAGAAACGTTGCGCGCGGCAAAGCAGCTTTACTCCGATAATCAGTCGCAGGTCGAAGTCGGAACATTGCCGCCTCTTGAACTGACACGCTCGCAGTCTCTGGTCTCCTCCAGTGAACTCGATCTGGTTCGTTCGCAAGGTCTCGTTGCGCAGCAAGAGAATGTTCTCAAGAGCCAGCTTGCCCGGCGCGGTTCGGGCGACGCCATCTTGAAGACGGCGAAGATTGAACCTACCGACGTTTTCAATATTCCGACTGCGGAAAATCTTGCGTCTGTGGATGACCTAGTGACGCAAGCCCTGGCGGCTCGGCCTGACTTGGCGCAGGCAATCATTCAGGTGACCAATGGTCAGATAACGCTGGAAGGATCGAAGAACGCTTTGCGGCCAGAACTCGATCTCTTTGGGAGCCTGCAGACTCGAGGTTCACTCGGCGCAATCTCGCTGGCGCCATCAGTTCCGAACCCGATCACCAATCCGGCGAGCGCTTCGGCACGAATCTACGAAGCGGGTGTTCAACTCACCCTCCCGATCCGCAACCGCATCGCTCAGGCCGACGCTCAGCGCGATACGCTGCAACTCCGCCAGATGCAGGCGCGCCTGCAACAGCTAGAAAACCGGGTTCGAACGGAAGTCCAGAACGCCTACACCGCCGTGGACGTCGCCCGTACCGCGTATAGCGCTGCTGTTCACAGCCGGGAATACCAGGAGCAAGTGCTCCAGGCGGATAAGGACCGTCTCTCCGTTGGGGCGACTTCGAATTTTGTGATTGTGCAGGATGCCAGTTATCTGGCCCAGGCCCGCTCCACCGAAGTCGCCGCGCGGAGCACCTATGTAGAAGCGCGGGTTGCGCTGGATCGCGCGATTGGAACGGTCCTCGAGAACAACAAAATTGATCTCGACGAAGCCATCCGCGACAAGAAGTAGAGTTATCTCAAAACCGAATCGGCAAGCTGGGACAGGAGCGCGGCGCGCAGTCGAACGTTCTCTTCCATCTCCATCGCGAAGTGACGTTTGCAGAAGCCGTCCTGTTTGCCGTGATCGCACACCACGAAGCGCAATTCGCACGCCTTGGCGTCCGGTTCAACCGCGCAGCGCACCATGAACCATTTGCATCCACGGATCTCGGGAAATTTCTGGGGGTCGTATTTTTCGATTTTCATCGCGTGGCCGCTCCAAACCTTTAGAACCGCGTCGAAGTCTACCAGATTCAAAACTGGAACCCGAAAAGTAATATCGACTTTCGTAACCTGTCGTGTTGGAGTAATGGTCGGGCAATCGCCAACCTCAGGGAAACCGCGCCTGCTGCCCTTGTCAGTAGTCATTCAGTTGCGAAACTACGAAACTAAAGAATGGCCGCTCTAGCTCCAAAACGGGTATTGTCCCACGTAGGGGGGAGTGCAAAATGTGCTGCTGAGTCGGACACTGTCCATGTGGCATTGGCTATGAATATCCCGGCCCCAGCTTCTTCCGACGAAGGCAAGCCCGAGCAGGTTGCTCTCGACGACCTTCTCGAAGTCGAAGCCTGTCTCCGCGAGATGTTGAAAACCACCAGCGACCCCGACGTCCTGCAGCGGCTATTCAGCCTTCACCGCGAGATCCATCGCTATATTTCGGAAGTCAATTCAAAGAAGTAGTCCGATTGTCTCCTTGGGCGGCAGCCTGACATCACTCTTGCCGCATCTAAATACGCAGGAATCTTTCTGCTTTATTCCTGGAGACAACATGAAGCGCCTTTTGTTTTGGACCGCCGGCATTGTGCTCGGCGTATGGGTCGCGCGTGAACTGCGCCAAGCAGGGATGCGGCTTTCGCATGTCGTTCGACGTGTGGACCTGAATCTCTGTTCTCATGAAGACCTAGTGACCCTGCCGGGGATCACCGAGCATTTCGCGGAACGCATCGTCGAAAACCGTCCCTACCGCCACCGTCTCGATCTCGTCGCACGCATGGTCATTCCCAGCGGGGTTTATCAGGAAATCCGCGACCTTATAGACGTTGAGAGTGGATCCGCGGTGAGGACTGCGAACGTGGCCTCCTAGGGACGAGGGGAGCGCACGATGGTGGCGCTCCCATTGCAGCGGCAGCTTTCGATTCCATGCAAACCCGGATGCTCGGCCGCCATCGAACCTCCAACGACGCTAATTCAGCGCTCAGGAGATAAATCGCAAATGAGTAAGAATCTTTTGACGATCGCAACGGCAGTCATTTTCTCGACGGGTATCGCCATCGCTCAGAGCCCGAGCTCACAGAGCGACGCCAATGCCGCGGGCAGCGGCTCCAGCAGCGCTCAAAGCTCGCAGAGTCCATCGAGTACGTCTACCCCGGCTGGGTCGAGCAGCTCGACTTCACCGTCGTCCACCACTGGGTCCAGCAGCACGGACATGAACCCGACGTCGCCGTCGAGCACCAGCAGCTCACCTTCCAGCAGCTCCAGTTCTTCGACCTCGCCGAGCAGCAGCTCGACGTCTCCCAGCAGCTCCAGCAGCTCGGATATGAACTCGTCGAATCCGAACAGCACCTCGAACCCGAACTCCAGCACGACGCCGAACAGCAGCAACCCAAACGCGGCAACTCCGGACACCAACTCACAGCCGCACCGCTAGGATCCAGGGTGTAACAGGAAGCCGTGGCCTTCGCGCCACGGCTTTCTTGTGCGCTATAGTTCTTTCACGATGAAGCGGCTCGTCTTACGCGTTGGGATTGGCGTTGCATTGGCGCTGGGACCGGTCGGTGCCGTCGATCTCGCTACGTTCTACGCTCGAAAGGCGATGGGGCGAAATGTCTATGACACTGTCGCGGTGGATGTTGTAGATGTGATTCCGCAGAAGGGCAACAAGGCTGAATACGTTCCGCAAGGGGTGCAGAATGTGAGCTGCGTGCGCTCGCTATTGCCGCACGAAAACCAGCATCCTTGCTGGTATGTGCGTCGGAATGCTGTGCAGGAAGTGAAATACTAATTACTCACAGGCTTCGCCCAACGTCTCGGTTGTTCCTGCCATCTAGCTATGGAAATTCCCCTTGGAGGAACACCAATGGCCCTGTTTTCCATGAAAGTTGAGAACCTTGAAGAGCTGTTCATTGAGCAGCTCCGTGACCTTTACGACGGCGAGCAGCAGATCACAAAGGCGTTGCCGAAGCTGATTGAGAAAGCGACCGATTCACGACTGCAAGATGCGTTGCAAGATCATCTCGAAGTTACTCGTGAGCAGATTCGTCGCCTCGAGCAGATCTTCCAGATCCTGGGCGAAGACGCCGATGGCGAAACCTGCAAAGGCATGAAAGGCGTGATTGCCGAAGGTGATGACGTCGTTGGCGATGCGGACGACAAAGCGGTGCGCGATGCGGTCATCATAGCGTCTGCGCAGCGAGTGGAACATTACGAGATCGCTGGCTATGGAACGGTGCGAACGTATGCGAATTTGCTCGGCCAAGCGCAGATCGCACAGCTCCTGGAACAGACACTGCAGGAAGAGAAGGAAGCAGACCAGACACTTAACCAGATCGCTGAAAGCGTAAATATCGACGCAAAAGCCGCGTAAAAACTTAGAAATGCAGAGCAAAAGGGCAGAATGAAGCGCATTCTGCCCTTTCTTTTTGAGTTTGTGAGTTAGTACTTCACGATTTTCGCGAAGCCCGCGGCGTCCAGGCTCGCTCCACCGACGAGCGCCCCGTCGATGTCCGGCTGCGACATCAAGGTACGCGCATTGTCAGCTTTCACGCTGCCGCCATACTGGATACGGAGCGCGTGCGCAAAATCGTCGCCGAATGCTTTGGCTGCTTCGCCACGAATTACGAGGTGGGCATCTTCGGCAATTTCGGGGGTTGCGGTCTTGCCGGTACCGATCGCCCACACCGGTTCGTACGCCATGACGAGCTTGGCTGCTTTCTTGCCGGAGATGCCGCGGAAGGCACGCGAGCACTGGCGGCGAAGGACGTCTTCGGTGAGGCCGGCTTCACGCTCTTCGAGGACTTCGCCGACGCAGACGATGGGCGTGAGCCCGTGCTCGAGGGCGACCTCGAGCTTGCGGTTGACGGTGTCGTCGGTCTCGTTGAAATACTGGCGGCGTTCCGAGTGGCCGATAATCACGTGGGTCACGCCGCTCTCAACCAGCATCTCAGGCGAGCACTCACCGGTGAACGCGCCTTTTACCTCCCAGTGCATGTTCTGCGCGCCGACCATGACATTCGATCCCTTGGTTGCTTCAACCACGGTTGCCAGTGAAAGGTAGGGCGGGCAAAGCACGATCTCATCGCGCGTGTGGTCTGCCACCAGCGGCAGAAACGCCTTTACGAACGCCAGCGATTGCTGCGGCGTGTTATGCATCTTCCAATTACCGGCAATGATCTTCTTACGGCTCATTTCAAATATTCCATTTCCCATTGGCGCGCCGCTGCGACGTAGTCGTCCAGCGTGCCGCTGTCAAAAAGTGCGAATCGTACTTCTTTCACAAACGTTGTTTTCCGAAGTGCCTCTGCGACCGCTTTCACGGCGACGCGGGCGGCATCTTTCACCGGATAGCGGTACGCTCCCGTGGAGATAGAAGGGAAGGCCATTGTGGTCACGGAGTTCTCATCGGCGACGCGGATGGACTCGCGATAGGCGCTGGCGAGCGTCTTGGCTTCGCCACGTTTGCCGCCACTCCAGATCGGCCCGACGGTGTGGATCACGTACTTTGCGCGGAGCCTGCCGCCCGTGGTCATGACCGCTTTGCCCTCGGGAAGCGACCCAATCTTCGCGACGATGCGTTTACACTCCGCGAGGATCGACGGGCCTCCGGCATTATGGATGGCGCCATCCACGCCGCCGCCGCCCAATAGCGTCGAGTTCGCGGCGTTGACGATCGCCTCTACCTGCTGCTTCGTAATGTCGGAAGGGCCCTCGAAGGCGACGGTCTTTCCGCCTTCGAGAACGACGGTGTATGCGGCTTCAGCCATCTATTTGTTGGTCAGCGCTTCCACGCCGGGCAGTTTCTTGCCTTCCAGGAACTCCAGCGAAGCGCCGCCGCCAGTGGAGATGTGGGTGATCTTGTCGGCAACGCCGGCATCGTGCACCGCCGCTACACTGTCGCCTCCGCCTACGATTGAGGTGGCGCCGCTGTTGCCGGCAACGGCTTTGGCGATGGCACGGGTGCCCTTGGCGAAGTTGTCGAACTCGAAGACGCCCATGGGACCGTTCCACACGATCGTGCGCGCCTTCGCGATCTCCTCTGAGAAGAGAGCGACCGTCTTAGGGCCGATATCCAGCGCCATCTGCTCGGCTGGTATGGACTGGCCTTCACCGATCTGATGGGGGGTGGCGTGCATGTCGAACTTGTCGGCAGTGACGTGGTCGACGGGCAGCAGGAACTTCAATCCGCGTTTGTGCGCGTCGGCCAGGATCTGCTTGGCGAGGTCGAGTTTATCGGCCTCGAAGAGGGACTTACCGATCTCCTGGCCCTGCGCCTTGAGGAAGGTGTAAGCCATGCCGCCGCCGATGATGATGGCGTCAACTTTGGCCATGAGGTTCTGGATGACGCCGATCTTGTCGCTGACCTTGGCGCCGCCGAGGATGGCCACGAACGGCTTCGCCGGGTTCGAGGTCGCCTTGCCGAGATAGTCGAGTTCCTTCTGCATCAGCAAGCCCGCAGCCGATTTCTCGACGTAGTGCGTAATGCCTTCCGTCGAGGCGTGGGCGCGGTGTGCGGAGCCGAACGCATCGTTCACGTAGAGCTCGCAGAGGCTGGCGAGTTCCTTCGCGAAGGCCGGATCGTTCTTCTCCTCTTCGGCGTGGAAGCGAACATTCTCCAGCAGAAGGGCCTGGCCCTTTTCCAACTGCTTCGCCATCTCCTGCGCTTGCATACCGATGCAATCGGGCGAGAAGCCGACATTCTGGCCGGGACTGATCGCGTGGTCGAGCATCACGCGTAGGCGCTCGGCAACGGGCTTGAGGCTCATTTTTGGATTGGGTTTGCCCTTCGGGCGTCCGAGGTGCGAGCAGAGGATCAGCTTCGCGCCGTGGCGCAGGGCGTATTCGATGGTGGGCAGCGTTTCGCGGATGCGGGTGTCGTCGGTGACGCGGCCGTTTTCATCGAGAGGGACGTTGAAATCCACGCGCATGAATACGCGTTTATTGGATAGCTGTAGATCTTTAATTGAGAGCTTCGACATGAAGTGACTCCACGCGCTCGGATGGCGCGATTCGAAAGTAGGAGTGCAACAGCAGAAGTATGTCTCGCGCCACGTAGTTATGTGGAGTCGAGGATGGTAGCAGGGGCTAAAGCCCAGATCTTTTCGGGGCCGTTTTCGGCACGACTAAAGTCGTGCCCTGATACAAACCGTTTCCGGCACGACTGAATTTCGTGGCCTGATACAAACCATTTCCGGCACGACTGAAGTCGTGCCCTTGCACAAACCATTTTCAGTACGACTTAGGTGATGGCCTCGCACAAAAAATGTGCGAAGCGAAAGGGCCGAGCTTTGCCCGGCCCTCTTATGCTTACAGGCCTTTGTTTCCGAGGAAGGTGATCAGGTCGCGTACGCGGCAGGAATAACCCCACTCGTTGTCGTACCACGAGATCACTTTCGCGGTGTTGCCGAGAACCTTGGTCAGCTCGGCATCGAAGATCGACGACAGGGAATTGCCCTTAAAGTCGCTCGAAACCAGCGGTGCGGTCTCGTAACCCAGGATGCCCTTCAGTTCGCCTTCTGCCGCCTTCTTGACTGCTTCGTTGATGGCGTCCTTCGTGATCGGCTTTTCCGCCGTGAACGTCAGATCGACAACCGAGACGTTCGGGGTTGGGACACGGATCGCGAAACCATCGAGCTTGCCAGCCATTTCCGGGATCACCAGCCGCAACGCCTTGGCGGCGCCGGTAGAGGTCGGGATCATGTTGATCGCGGCAGCGCGGGCGCGACGGAGGTCCTTGTGCGGGAAGTCGAGAATGACCTGATCGTTGGTGTAGCTGTGGATCGTGGTCATCAAACCGCTCACGATACCGAAGGTTTCATGAAGGACCTTCACGACCGGAGCCAGGCAGTTCGTGGTGCACGAAGCATTGGAAAGGATGTGGTGCTTCGAAGCATCGTACTTGTCCTGGTTGACGCCGAGGACGATGGTGATGTCTTCATCGGTGGCCGGGGCGGAGATGATGACCTTCTTGACCGAGCCCTTCAGGTGCTTCTTGGCGTCAGCGGCCTTGGTGAAACGGCCGGTCGATTCCACGACGACCTGCACGCCGAGTGCGGACCAATCGAGGGCAGCGGGATCTTTCTCTGCGAACACCTTTACGCTCTTGCTGTCCACGGTGATGGCGTCAGCGGTGGCGGAGATGTTGTGATGAAGATTGCCGAGGATGGAGTCGTACTTCAGGAGGTGCGCCAGTGTTTTCGGATCGGTTAAGTCGTTAACGGCAACGATCTCGATATTCGAGTCGTTGAGCGCGGCGCGGTAGACGTTACGGCCGATGCGGCCAAATCCATTGATGCCAACCTTGATTGCCATTTTTCCTCCGGCAAAGATATAGAACCACTACTGCTATGTGTAGGCATGAGTGCCACTCAAAATCTTAACAGTCAGGGTACGGAGCAGCAAACGGAGCAGGCACACATCTTTCGTGAAAAGAAGGACAATTCGGGCCGATTTGAAAATCCTTGCCCGAAGTGGCCTCGCGGTGAATAAATGTGCAGCGCCATGGAAACCTGGAACGCAATCCTCGCCAGCATGTGGCCGCAGAAGTACCGGAAGTGGCGCTTTCCGGAGGCGCCGCCGCTGCTCGTGTTCGGCACGTGGGTTTCAGGGTTGGCGGAGTGGACCATTTTCGGAGTGCTGGAATATCTTCAGTTCCGCAAACACTTCCTCGCGCAAGCCGACCATTTTGCCCAAGGAAACTCAGGCACCCAGGTGGCTGCACTGGCAGTCATCGTCGTGGCAGAGCTCTTCTATCCGCTATCGCTTCTGCTGATCCTCATGGCTGCGGAAGGATTCATCCGCTTCGTGAGTGGCGCAATTCTGCGGGAACCGATGCCAAGCTTGCCGGTCGTGATCGGCGTCCGTTTGTGGGACCGTTTTGTGCGTCGACCTCATCCGCAAACCTTGTGAGTCACTTCGCGGGTCGAGGTGGTATTTACTGAGTTCTAATTCCACCCCCCTCCCCCCACTCTCTATTGTTTTCAGTAACTTAGACCATGCAATATTCGCAAATTCCTCCATCCAAAGGTAGTTACGGGTAAATTCCTCTCGGGGTTGGAGTCTAGGGCATCAGTTGCGGAGTTCTGCAACTGATCGCGAAACGATGAGGTTTATTGAACAGTAAACATCGGTTTTCAAAGATCGCGGTTCAGTGGAAGTGATCCACATGCGCAGAATAACGGTGTCGTGTCACGAGGGATGTGATGGGTGCACGTCGGCGACGTGATGTGGGACACAACGTCTTCAAAGACTCGGATTGCAATTGAATAGACGGTTGCAGGGGCTAAAGCCCCGATTTTTTCGAAGGCTTTTCGGCGCGACTGAAGTCGCGCCCTGATACAAAGCGTCTTAGGCTTGCTACGAATTTTCTGTGACGAACTTCTGTAGGAATCGCACAGGTTTCGTCTAAGCTCCATTCGCCATGTACAAATTGGCTTTCATACTGCTCACGACCGCTGCCTTCGCCCAGCCTCCGATTGATACTGCCAGAGCCAAGGCTGCGTTCGATCAGGCGCGCCAGTTGTGTACTGCTGACAATGGCAAGCTCTGGGGACATACGCTTTGTGGGCCGATGCTCTTCGCGGATCGCGCCACGTTTTATGCGGTCGGAAATCAGGCGGACGCGTCCGGCAGACTTCATTCTGAGAGCGGCGTTTTCGTTGGCACGATTCCCAAGCAACTCAATATTGCGAACACCGCCACCAGTTGGGACTCGGTGATTTGGTCGGAGGTAGTGTGGCCGTTGCCTGACGATGCCAGGACACGCGGGATCCTGCTGATCCACGAGTCATTTCATCGGCTGCAGGTGCAACAGAAGCTCCTGATGAAGAATCCGGGGAACGATCACCTGGACACTTTGCGTGGACGATATTTGTTCCGACTGGAACTGCGTGCTTATCACGCGGCACTGAGCGCAGAAGGGAAGACGCGGTCGGATGCGATTCGCGAGGCGCTGACTTTCCGTGCTGCGCGCGCCAAGGAATTTCCCGGCTCGGCGCAGAATGAGCGCGACCTGGAGACGAATGAGGGTCTCGCTGAATACACCGGATACAAAGTGGGTGGCGGGGATCCGAAGGAGCCGCTGGAATCGGGAGACAAGCGACCGAGTTTTGTGCGCTCGTCGGCGTATATCACTGGGCCGGCGATGGGCTTCCTGCTCGATGCGGTGGTTCCGGATTGGCATGCGAAGGCGTTGGCGAATGAGCCTACGGACGCGCTGCTTGCCAAGGCGGTTGAGTTTCGCGAACCTGCTGACCTCGACGCGGCCGTCACGGTGTTTGCCATGCACTATGGCGGCGAAGAACTTCTCGCGCAGGAGAAGGCCCGCGATGAAGAGACCAAGCGGCGCCAGGCGGAGTTTCGGGCGAAGCTGGTGGACGGGCCGGTGCTGAGGATTCCGCTGGAGAAGATGAACATCAGCTTCGATCCTAATAAGCTGTTCCCGCTGGATGATCTGGGGACGGTGTATCCGGAGATGCGGGTTACGGATAACTGGGGCGTGCTGGAAGTGGCGAACGGCATGGCGCTGATGAGCAAGAACTGGGACGCGGTTACGGTTCCGGCGATGAACAAAGTGGATGGTTCCAGCCTGCAAGGACCGGGATACACGCTTACGCTGAACAAGGGTTATGAGGTCAGAGTGGGCCCGCGGAAAGGCGAACTCATGGTGGGAAAAGCTGCCGTTCACTGACCTCAGGAAGCTCGCTTCGCTACTGGGGAACGTGGTATAAACCCTGTATGCGCAAGTGGATGCGCGACCGCAACAAGCGGCGCAATCGCAAGACTGCTCCCGAACAACAGGGTGGTGATCAGCCTCCTCCGCTGCAGCCCTCGTTGGATCGCGGTGAGCCCACCGACTTTCCGCCGGATGACATTGGTAACCGTGTTGAGGCGCCCGTCGCCGCCGAGGAAGGTCCGTACCAGAACCAACCCAAGTCCTCCGAAGATCGTGCTGATAGCGATCGCAACTCCCGGCGTCGTGGACGTCGCGGCCGTGGACGTCGCGGATCTGCCATTCCCGGCGGACAAACCAAGCCAACCCTTCCTGGTCCGGGCAGCCTGACCGGCGAAGGCGCCGAGGCTGATATCGCGGGTGAACCCGTCAGTCCAGAGGTGGCGGCGGCGGAAGCTGCAAACGCCGCGGAAGCCAACGATGCTGCTCCCGCGCCGAGTGCTCCGGCAGCGCAGGCGTCACGTACACGCGCGCCTAAAGGCGCTGTGGTGCTCGCGATTGGCTTGCCGGGATCGGGTAAGAGCACGTGGTTCAAACGCCATAACATCATTCCCCTGTCGAGCGACCTGATGCGGACCCTGCTGTTCGACGATGTGACCGAGCAGCGCTTCCAGGACCTGGTGTTCTCTACGCTGCGTTCGCTGCTGCGGGCGCGGATGATCGCCAAGCGGCCGTGGAACCACGTGGACGCGACTAACCTGTCGCCGAAAGAGCGTCGGAGTTGGATCAAGCTGGCGCACGACTTCGGGTACGAAGCGCAGGCCGTGTTCTTCGATGTGCCCACGGAAGTCTGCATTGAGCGTAACCGCAAGCGTGGACGCAATGTGCCGGACGAGATCATTCATCGCATGGCGCAGAAGCTGCGTCCGCCGAAGTTCGAAGAGGGCTTCACGAAGATCACCATCGTGAAGCTGAAGAAGTCTGCGACGGATTCGAACCCGGTGGAAGTGCCGGTGGATCACGAAGACTCGACGCCAGTGCGCGAACCAGCTGACTTTTCCGACGACGAGTAGGGAATTCGGGACTCAGAGGGCCGGACGAAAATGTCCGGCCTTTTTCTTTGGGAACTAGCAGGCGCGGCGTTTGACGCTTAGCAGATTCTCGGCCCAGCGTTTGTGGGCGTCGAGGCGATGGCCGAAGCCGGCGGCCATTAGGAGATCGCGCCAGTTTTTTTTGGCGAGGTCGAGGGCGGTGTGGAGCTTTTCGATTTTGCCGTCGCTTAGCTTCAGCGTGGCGAAGCGGAGACGTTCCATGCTCGCGGGGGTCGGGCCCCATTGACGGACGAGCGGCAGGTTATCGCTGCACTCGTTTTCCAATAGCAACGCGGCCTCGTGCCAATCCGATTTTTCGAACAACCGCCAGACAAGTTCGGCGGTCTGCTCGCTTAGTTCGATCATCGCTTATTGCTGTGCGGACGTCTTTTCGCGCTCGTACGGTTTGTTCAGATACTTGCGCGCGTCGTCCATGGCGCCCTGGGTGTTGTCGTTGGTTTGGATGGCCTGGCGATAGGAGTTCACGGCGCGTTCGCGCTGTCCAGTGATGTCGAAGATCTTGCCGAGCTGGATGTAGCTCCAGACTTCGGTCCAGCGAGGTTCGCCGTCACCGTTAAGGGAGTCGCGGTATTCGTTGGCTGCGGCTTGGTAGTTGCGTTGGAGGTAGAAGACCTCGGCGATGCGGTAGTGCCCGAGCGAGCTGTTCTTGTTGATCGCGAGCGCGGATTGAAACTGCTTGAGGGCTTCGGCTAGATCGCCTTGCTGCACTAGCGCCTGGCCGCGGAGGATTGCGGTGCGGAGCTGGATGTCGGTGGAGTTCTTGAGCACGCGATCATTGGGATCGATGGTGATGCGGCGCGGCTTGCCGAAGGTCTCAAGCGCGTAGGGCGAGTTGGTGCCGACCACGTCAATGGTCTTGTTTTCGGTTTTGCCGTCGGTGTCGACTTTCATTTCGACGGGCATGTGGAAGAGGTCGAGGTCCTGGCTGATTTCACCGACGATGCGGAAGCCCTTGCCGTTCCCCATGCGGAAGATGGTGTACTTGTTCTTGAACTCGGGGGCGCTGGTGGAATCGACCCATTGCGAGAAGAACCAGACCAGGCTGTTGCCGTAGATCTTTTCGCAAGCCTCGCGGAACTGGTCCACGGTGACGGGCTTCATCGAGTTTTGTTGAGCGAAGGTGCGCATCGCGGTGTTGAACTTCGAATCGCCAAGCACGAAGCGCAGCATGTGCAGGATCATCGCGCCTTTGTCGCTGACGACTGATTGAAATTCCGGCGAGAAGACGTCGAGGGTGCCGATGCTCGAGAGCGGCACGCTCTGATAAGCCAGAGCACCGACCGACATATCTTTTACTGCTTCCTCAAATCCAGCGGTGCCGACGAGGTGCTCGAGATAGAGCGCCTCGGTGTAGCGGGCGAAGCCGTCGTTGAGCCACCAGTCGTTCTTATTCGCAGGGCTGACTTCCACGCCCCACCACTGGTGCGCGATGGTGTTGGCGAGCAGACGGTAGTTCACTTTTTCGCCGATGTTGTGGCCGGCGATGGCGGCGATTTCGGGGGCCCAGGCCGAGGGGACGGTGTCGTCAGGAAGCTGCACGATGTTCAGCGTGCTGGAAATTGGTGGCGCGAAGAGGGTGATGTCGAAGAAGAGTTCCTTGGTCGCGGTGGAAGCGTATTCCTGCGCGAACTTCTTCTTGTCGTCGAGGGTCCAAACGGTGAGGTTGAGGCCGCCCTCGCTGCTGGTGGTCTTCACGAACTTGCCGGCGATGATGGTGCCGGGGAAGCTGGGCTTGTCCCAGGTGTAGGTGACGGTGTGGGTCGCGCCGGAAGGTGCGGCTTCTTTCTTGGCCTGCACGTCGCGGGTGTTGCCGAGTTGGCGACGCGCTTTCGCGGCGGCGGACTTAGGTTCTTCCGATTCGCCGCCTGCAATGCTGACTTTGCCAGACGACTCTTTGCCGCTGCCGATGATCTCGAAGTCAGTGGGCGCGGTGATGCTGATGGTTGCGGAGAACCTGTTGATGCCGTAATTCGACATCGGGAACCAGCGCGACGCATAGAGGAGATAGGTGATGTCGTTGCCGACGTAGGCGAGCTTGAGACCTTCGACGGGACTTTCATCGGCGTTGGAGAGCGTGCCTTCGTAGTCGAAGGTGAGGCTCATGCTCTGGCCCTTGGGCAATCCAGCGGGCAGTGCAACGCGCACGGTGTTGTCTTGCGAGACGCGCTCGGCCTGGAGAGTTTGGCCTTTGTCGTCGGTGACGGCGGTGACGCGGAGAGCGTTGTTCAACTCAAGAGTGGCGGTGGCGAGGTCTTCCAGCGCAGTGAACTTCACCTTGGCGCGCGCGGTGAGTTTGTGGGTCACGGGCGCAATCGTGGCGTCGATCTGATAATCGTCCACGTGCAGGCGGATCTTTTCGTTAGCCGCGTGAAGTGCGGGAACGCAGACGATAAGTGCGAGGAGGAAAGCGGCAGCGCGACCAACGGATCGCCGAGCGGATTGCATGGGGAACAGGTGTGCTCCAGTCGAACGTCTTTACCGATGAAAAATCTACACGAAAAGATGTAGTGAAACCAATCTCACGCAGGGGCTAAAGCCCCGTTTCTTTTCTACGTCTATCGGCAGCGCTGAAGCGCTGCCCTGATACAAACCTTGTGTTCTCGGGCACAGCTGAATTTGTGCCTTTGATGAGAATCGCAGGGGCTAAAGCCCCATTTCTTTCCCTCCGTCTATCGGCAGCGCTGAAGCGCTGCCCTGATACGAACCTTGTGTTCTCGGGCACAGCTGAATTTGTGCCTTGGTGCTGCCCTGATACGAAACTCTCAATCCTTCCGCTGCGCAACTGATAAAACTGACCGGGCTGCGCGTTCTGCCGCCGACTCATTCGTTCGGCCTGACTGCAAGTGCTCTCGAACTTCGGCCAGATTCTTCAATACCTGCGCGCGGCGCGGGCCATCCTCAATCAGGGCGCTTACTTCGGCCGCAACTTTGTCGGCCGTAAAATTTTCTTGCACCAGCTCGCGGACGACTTCGCGTCCGGCGATTAGATTCGGCATCGCAAAACGATCTAACTTCACCAATCGGCGGCCGACTCTCCAACTAAGCGGCGCGACGCGGTACACCATTACGAACGGCGTGCCGAGTACCGAGGCTTCCACCGTAGCGGTACCACTGGCGACCATGGCTGCGCGGCTCTGTACCAGTGTTTGACGTGCGTCACTGGTTAATGTGACCCGCGGCGGCTGAGGAATTGCAAGCAATTGCGCCTGCATCCAGCCCGCGTCGAGAGTAGATGCGACGGGAAGCAGGTACTCGTTGGCTGGGCCGAGTTTTTTTGCGGCGTCGATGAGGGTGGGGAGGATCATCTGGACTTCCTTGCGGCGGCTGCCGGGGAGGATGCCGACCCAGGGCTTGGCGGGGTCGAGACCGTAGCGGACGGCGAATTCGGTGCGGGGATCGACGGTGACGCTTAACTCGCCGAGAGGATGGCCGGTGAATTCGGCTTCCACGTTGTGCTCGCGGTAGAACTGCTCCTCGAAGGGGAAGATGACCAGCATCTTCTTGACGTAGCGTTGGACGAGCTTGATGCGTCCGCGGCGCCAGGCCCAGAGCTGCGGGCTGACGTAATAGACGACCGGGATGCCGCGTGCGTGGAGCGCCTTCGCGAGGCGGAAGTGGAAGTCGGGGAAGTCGATTAAGACGGCGACGTCGGGCTTGCGGCGGTCGGCTTCCCGCAGGAGCTTGTGAAATTCGCCGTAGATGCGCGGGAGGTGGGCGACGACCTCGGCGATGCCGACGACGGCGACATCTTTGGAGTCCACGATGATGTCGCAGCCGGCGGCGCGCATTTTTTCACCGCCCAAACCGAAGGCCTCGACCGGGTCGGGCGAGAGCTTGCGCAGGGCGTCTAAGAGCGCGGCGCCGTACATTTCGCCGGAGGCTTCGCCGGCGGAGATGAGGACTTTCAGCATCTGGTAGAAAGTGTACCCCCTCCCCCCTTCTGGAATGCAAATTCTTCAAAACGCGAGACTTAGCTGGTGGATGTCTCGCAAATTCCTCTATCCAAAGGAGTTATAGCTAAATTCTTCAAAGCATTGGGTTTGGGAGGCATCGTTTTCACCACAGAGACACAGAGGCTCAGAGATTTCAAAGAACTGGGTAGGTGCTGGGAATGGGCCAGTGGACAGGATATATGGGGCGCAGGTCGAAGGATGTGATGTGGGTCGCGAGGCGATGTGAGGGAGATCACGTTGGGGACGTTCAGCGGAGACTCTCGCGGGCAAATCCCGCGGCCGCGCTGTCGGCAAGGACGGCGCTGCAGTCACCATCGGAGGCTAGGAACGCATGCTTGTTGGGGGGAGGTACGGGTCGAACCCCCCGGTCGGTTGCGGGTTTCACAAACAGCAGCAATTTGTTCCCCGGAACAAACAGCGAGGATGAGAGCTCCGGATTGTAACCGTCGACTGTGAGAGTGTCCCAGCAGATCAAGTGTTCCCCAACGAAGTACGTGTCGTTCAATTCACCCTTGAGAACCCGATCCACTTTGTAATAGGCATCCTCGGTGCTGAAGACGAATCCGCACCATGGATGGAAGGTCAAGAGTTGGTTTACGTCCGCACTCTTGTAGGCCGCAGTTGTCTCCGTATCGATCAGCTCGGCCTCGACGATGATCGGTGTTTTCTTTGCAAGCTTCCGCATATGATCGGCATCGCAGGAGGGCGAGATTGCCGGGTCCACGGTATGCAGAAACCGCAGATCCTCTTGTCCTTGGGTTCGTAATTTGGTGCCGGCACACGGATCGAGCCATAAGAAGCCTTGGTGCTTCTGCGCGTAGACGACATAAGAATGCTGCTCCTCCAAGGCGTGACACTCGGAGTTCTTGGGCGTTTCAACGACGACCTTTTCAGAGGTGATTCCTTTCACAGCGTGGTCGATACGAAACGTCGCGATGCGAAGGGTCCCGTTGTCTTTGAGCGCGTCGAGCCTTCCGAGAAATACGACATCCGACGTGCGATAGAGCGTCTGAGGACTCGGAGTTTGCGCGAGAGCGCAAATGGACAGCAGTCCAATAGGTAGTAGCGCACGCACAGTGGGTCGGATCATGGGCGTGATTTTAGACGAGAGCCAGACGGAATCGTTGTGATCTAGGTGTTGCGCTCGTGGACCGAGAGATCGACAGCTACGTCAACGCAGGGGCTGAAGCCCGGTCCTTTTCGGCACTTTCGGCACGACTAAAGTCGTGCCCTTTCACAAATCCGCTTTGATATAAGTTCAGCTGTTTTGCCAACTTCGTCCCTTGCCATTACCATTGCGTCACTCTTCGTATCGAACGGGTGATCGTTTCATGAGAATTTGCTCGCGCTTCCTGGCGCTGGTTTTTGCGCTCCTGGTTATCTCTTCTTCTCTTCATGCTCAGCAGTATTCCGAACAGAATTTTGGCGCGATGAAGTGGCGGCAGATTGGGCCGTTCCGCGGCGGACGTGTGCTGGCCGTGACGGGCGTGCCGGGGGATCCGGCGACGTTTTACTTTGGCGCTGTCGCGGGCGGCGTGTGGAAGACCTCCGATGCGGGCGGGACATGGAAGCCGATTGCGGATAAGGACGGGATTGTTTCCGTCGGGGCGATTGCGGTTTCTGAGAGCGATCACAACGTGCTGTATGTGGGGACCGGCGAGGCTTGCATCCGAGGGAACATTACTTACGGCAACGGCGTGTACAAATCCGTGGATGGCGGGCAGAACTGGCAGCACATTGGACTGGAAGACACGAGGCAGATTGGGCGGCTAATTGTTGATCCGAAGAACCCGAACCGCGCGTTTGTGGCGGCGCTGGGACATGCGTTTGGGCCGAATGCGGAGCGCGGTGTGTTCCGCACGATTGATGGCGGTAAGACCTGGGAGAAAGTTCTCTACAAGGACGATCAGACGGGCGCGATCGATGTGCAGTTCGATCCGAACAACGCGAATACCGTGTACGCGGCGCTGTGGCAGGTGGTGCGCAAGCCCTGGAACATGAGCAGTGGCGGGCCGGGGAGCGGGCTGTATAAGTCCACTGATGGCGGCACGACTTGGAAGCGACTGGAAGGGCATGGGCTGCCGGAGGGGATTTACGGACGGATTGGGATTGCGGTGGCGGCGAACTCGACGCGGGTGTTTGCGCTGATCGAGGCGAAAGAGGGCGGCATCTTCCGCTCCGAAGATTCGGGCGCGACGTGGACGCGCATCAACGATGATGAGCGCTATCGGCAGCGCGCGTGGTACTTCACGCACATCTTTGCCGATCCCAAGAACATTGACACCGTGTATGTGCTGAATACCGGTGCGTTCAAATCTACGGACGGCGCGAAGACGTTTGATCTTTTGCCGGCGCCGCATGGCGATCATCATGGGCTGTGGATTGATCCGCAGAACAGCGATCGGCTGATCAACAGCAATGATGGCGGGGCGACGATCTCGCTCGATGGCGGGAAGACGTGGTCGACGCAGCAGAACCAGCCGACGGCGCAGTTCTACCACATTGTGGCGGACAACCGGTATCCGTACTACCTGTACGGCGCGCAGCAGGACAACTCGACCGTCGGGATTGCAACGATGGATGAGCAGGAAGGCGTGATTGGGCGCTGGGATTGGTACGCGGTGGGCGGCGGCGAGAGCGGCTATATTGCGCCGGACCCGAACAACGCAAACATTGTGTATGCGGGCGATGGCGGAGGCGTGGTGACGCGCTACGACCGCTCGCGCGAGACCATCCAGGACATTTCGCCGTTCCCACTGGATACGTCGGGACAGGGCGCGGACAAGCAGAAGATCCGCTTCCAGTGGACGGAGCCGATCATTATCTCGCCGCACGATCCGAACACGATTTACACGGCGGGCGATCGCATCTTCAAAACTACCGATCGTGGACAGAGCTGGAAGGAGATTTCGCCAGACCTGACGCGGAATGATAAGTCGAAGCAGACGCCATCGGGTGGGCCAATCACGCTGGACATTACGACTGTGGAGTATTACGACACGGTGTTCACGGTGGCGGAGTCGCCGAAGCAGAAGGACTTGATCTGGGCGGGCACAGACGACGGACTGATGAAGCTGACGCGCGATGGCGGCGCGCACTGGGAAGACATTACGCCGAAAGCGATGCCGGAGTGGAGCACGGTGAGCCTGGTGGAGGCGTCACCGTTTGATGCGGGGACGGCGTATATCGCGGTGGATCGGCATAAGCTGGATGACATTAAGCCGTACATCTACAAGACGCACGATTTCGGCAAGACCTGGACGGCGATCACTGCAGGTATTCCGGAGAATGCTTACGTGCATGCCGTGCGTGAGGACACGGTGCGCAAGGGACTGCTCTTCGCCGGAACGGAGAAGGGCGTTTATGTGTCGTTCAACGATGGGGCGAATTGGGAGCGGCTGCAACTGAATCTGCCGGTGGTGCCGATTCATGACCTCGTGATTCATGCGAATGATTTGTCGGTGGCGACGCATGGGCGGTCGTTCTGGGTGCTGGATGACATCACGCCTCTGCGGGAGTTGGACGGTGGGAATGCGGAGGCGGTGCTGTACAGGCCGCGGGAAAGCCATCGAGTGCACTATCCGGATGGAGTGGATCGGCGGCGACCTGTGGGGGACAATCCGCCGAACGGAGCGACCTTCTACTATTACTTGAAGGATGCGCCGAAAACTGAGGCTACGCTGGAGATTCTGGATTCGAGCGGCAAGCTGGTAAAGAAGTTCTCAGACCGCGAAAAGAAGGCCGCCAACGAGCAGCCGCAAGAGTGGCCGGACCTGGAAGCGCCTCCGAACTTGATTCCGGCGAAGGCTGGGTTGAATCGTTTTGCGTGGAATTTGCGGTGGGAGGATCCGACGCAGACGCCGAGCGCGGTGTACGAAGGCCTGCCGCCGCAAGGACCTGTGGCAGCGCCGGGGAAGTACACGATCCGGCTCACAGTGGACGGGCGGAAGTCTGAACAGCCGTGGGAACTGAAGGCGGATCCGCGGGATTCTGCGGACGTCGCGCAGGGGATCGAACAGCAGGTGGCGTTCGAACTTGAAGTGCGCGAGCGCATCACGAAACTGCATACGGCGGTGAACCAGATCCGCGACCTGCGGGAGAAGCTGGAGACACTGAAGAAGTGGGTGGGCGAAAATCCGCAAGGGAAGCAGTTGCTGGAACAGGCGGAGGCGCTCGATAAGAAGATGTCGGGCGTGGAGGAACAGCTGATCCAGGTGAAGCTGAAGAGCACGGAAGGGAACCTGCGGTATCCGAACATGCTGAACGAGCAGTGGGCCACGTTTGCCGCGTTCATTGATATTGCGGATGCGCCGCCGACTACGCAGGAGAAGTCGGTGTACGAGTATCTGTCTCAGCAATCGGATGCAAATATCGCCAGGTGGGAAGAGATTCGGAAGACGGATGTGCCTGCTTTGAATGAGGCGATGCAGAAGAGCGGGGCGGTTAGGCTGGGGGTGGAATAGGATCGACGGAGAATTAGGAGGAGCTTTCACCAAGAAGAAGCAGAGTGACATTCTGAAGTTGTTTGGGACGGTCGATTACGATCCTAACTACGACTACAAGGCGAATCGGCTGCGGGACACGGTTCCTGATGACGAGGGCGAAGCAGCGGCTGAAGCCGATTTTCTTCGGTTGCTGAAATCGGCAGCGCTAAAGCGCTGCCCTGATACAAAGCCAGACATAAAGTCGAACGCGAGACGCGGCGCGGTTAAGGTCAAAGTTCTTCCCTGAACTTCTTCGTCATCTGCCGTACTGCGGTTTCGTCGCGGCGGTACCACGTCCATTGGCCGCGGCGTTGGCCGGTGATCAGGCCGGCGTCGGCGAGGATTTTCATGTGGTGCGAAACCGTTGGTTGCGAGAGTTTGATTTTGGCTTCGATGTCGCGGGCGCAGAGGCCGGTAGATTCCCCGATGGAGCAATGGCCCTTTTCGCCGAGCATTCTGAGGATGCGGCGGCGGGTGGGATCGGCAACGGCACGCAGTTGTTCAGTGAGATGATGTCCGTTTCCGTTCTTGGTATTCATGGCCATCAATATAGCCATGCTTCGCTGCGTTGCAGCATGAAGAAAAGCGCGCCGCAGCACGCTTTCCCGAAACGAAAACCGATTACTTTTTAAGGATAGGGTTGTAGCCGTCGCTTACGAGGCGCGTCCGCATGTCTTCGGCGGTGGCGATGTCGACGAAGGGGCCGACTTGCACGTGGTAGAGCTTGTCGTTGGGCGGGTTGGTAGCGATCAGGACGGCGTAGCTCTTTTTGCGCAGAGCGTCGGCGAGGGCTTGAGCGTCTTCCTGTTTGCTGACGGCGGCGACCTGCACGACGTACCCGGAACCGGGGCGAGCGATTTCGGGCGCGACGGATTTCGGCGTCATGGGGTCGGCAGCGCGCGCGGGAGCAGGCGTGACCTCGGGTTCAGGCTCGGGCTTCTGCAGATTGGCGTCGGGCTCTTTTTGACCGACGGCTTTGTAGAACGTGAGGTCGGGCTTGTTCTCAGGCTGAGCTGACTTCGCGGAGACGCTGCCGGCTGGCTTGGGGCCGGAGGGCTCGGAGGCGAGGGAAGCGTCGGCGGTTGTGGCGGCGCCCTTCGCGGAACTCTTGCCGAACGAGTAGCCGATGCTGAAGAAGACGCCGCAGAGAATTGCGAGTACAAGAAAGAGCCCGAGCAGTTTTCCGAGCCCAAGGGTGATTTCAGTGTCCTGAGATTGCATCTACTTCAAAGCCTCGCTACTACATTACGGCTTCGTCACGGCCTTGTTAATGATTTGCTGGATGCCCTGTAGCATATCTACCGGAACGGGGAAGATTACCGTCGTGTTCTTCTCGACGCCGATTTCGGTGAGGGTTTGGAGATAGCGCAATTGCATGGAGGCAGGCTCGGTGGAGAGCAGATGGGCGGCTTCGGTGAGGCGCTGGGCAGCGGCGAATTCACCCTCGGCGTGGATGATTTTCGATCGCTTTTCGCGATCTGCCTCGGCCTGTTTGGCCATGGCGCGCTGCATGCTCTCCGGCAAATCAACCTGTTTCACTTCGACACTGGTGACTTTCACGCCCCAGGGATCGGTGTGCTGATCGAGGATGCTCTGCAATCGCAGATTGATCTTCTCGCGGTGAGCCAGTAACTCGTCGAGGTCAACTTCGCCGAGGACGGAGCGCAGCGTCGTCTGGGCAAATTGCGAGGTCTGGTAGCGATAGTTCGAGACCTGGACGATGGCGCGGTTCGGATCAATCACGCGGAGGAAGATAACGGCGTTCACTTTGAGGGTGACGTTGTCGCGAGTGATGATGTCCTGCGGCGGAACTTCCATCGCTTCCTGCTGCAGCGAGACACGGACCACGCGCTGCAAGGGAGCGAAGATCAACACCAGGCCGGGACCTTTCGGTTGCGGGTTGAGATGGCCAAGCGTGAAGATGACGGCGCGCTCGTACTCGGGGATGACCTTGATGCAGCTCAGGACCCAGAAGATGAAGATGACGACGATGATTGCGATCGGTGCAAACGCGGGCATGGCTGCCTCCGGTACTAGAGACTCTTCGCGGATTGTATCTGATGCTGAGCACGACAGTAAGCGAGATTACGCCGTTGCCATGCGGAGGGGAGATTCTGCGCCGGAATGGTAATCGAGCTTATTTCAACGCTGTAATACGACTTCTCGTGCGGCGACAGATTGTGCGACGGGCTCGACGCGCAGGGTAAGCCCGTCAATCCCGCGTATAACGACCGGTTCGCCGGCTGCGACGGGTACCAGCGAGGCGGCGTCCCAGATCTCACCCATGACCGTAACTTTGCCGGTTGGTGATAACGGCGAACGGGCGACGCCGGTCTGGCCCAGCAGGCCTTGAATGCCGGTGGTCACCTTATTGCGGCGCGCGCGGAGGGCGATGGTCATCAGGAAGACAGTGATCAGGCCAAAGGCGACCGAGACAGAGAGCGCCATTTCCCACTTGACGCGCATTTCGGGGATGGGACCATCCACCAGCAACATGCCACCGAGAGCGAGGCAGGCGATACCGGCGATGCCGAGAATTCCGTGGGTGGCGAATTTAGCTTCGAGCGCAAAGAAGATAAACGAGGCGAGGATGAGCGTGACGGCTGCGTAACGTATCGGAAGGAAATGGAACGCGAATAGCGCAAGCAGGATGCAGACGGTTCCGACAACGCCGGGGATGATCGCGCCGGGATGATTGAACTCCGCGTATAGACCGATGGCGCCGATGGCGAAAATGAGGAACGCGATATTGGGATCGACGAGGAAGCCGAGGAGGCGTTCTTTGAGCGAGCGGTCGTAATCGGTGATGGGAGCAGCGGCGATTTTCATGACGACCGTGCTGCCGTCGAAACGTTTTACGGTGCGGCCATTCACTTGTGAGAGCAGGTCCTGCTCGTCTTTGGCGATGACGTCAATCAGGTTCTGGCTGAGGGCTTCCTGGTCGGAGAAGGCTTTTGATTCGCGTACGCCGGTTTCGGCGAGAGCGACGTTGCGTCCGCGCTTGGAGACGTATGAACGAAGGAAGGCCGCGAGATCGTTTTCGATCTTGGCCTTCATCGTGTCGTCTTCCTTTGTTTGCGCTACGCCAAAGGCCAGCGAGACGGGATGGGCAGAGCCGGTGTTGGTGCCGGGCGCCATGGCGGCGATGTCGGCGGACTCAAGGATGAAGAAACCCGCGGAAGCTGCATTCGCGCCTGTCGGATAGACGTAAATGATTACGGGAACCTTGGAGCCAAGGATCTTCGAGATGATGGCGCGCGTAGAGGTGACCAGGCCGCCGGGGGTATGCAACTCGATCAAGACAGCCTGTGCGTTGTGCTCTGCGGCGTAATCGATGCCGCGGCTGATGTATTCCTCGGAGACCGGCTGAATGGTGTCGTCGAGCTTGAGGCGGACGACTTGCGCGAGAGACGGCAGGGCGATACAGAGCGCGGCGAAAAGCAGCAACAGGCGTCGCATGGTGACCTCCGAAGCGCTACTCCGGCGTGCTGCCGGATGGCGGGGCCTGACCCGCCTTTGATTCTATGCTTCGTTTGAGTGCCAGTGCGGCGGAATTCGCAGGCTCAAGTTTCAAGGCCGAATCGACAGCGTCATTCGCTTTGCGGGTGTCTTTGCGGGCGACGGCCAAGCGTGCCACGACTAGGTAGGCGTCGACATTCGACTGGAGTTTGAGGGATGCGTCGGCTTCGCGCGCGGAGGCCGCCGGGTCGCTCGATTCAAGCGAGCGTGCCAAGCCTGCATGACCAACGGCATTGTTTGGATCGTATTGCAACGCCTCGCGGAATTGTTTTTCGGCTTGCGCGGCGAAGCCCTGGTTCAACAGATCGCGTCCGCGTTCGAGATGGTAGGCAGCGTGAGTCTTGGGATCGGCCTGCGCGAGGCGCTGCTCAGCGACGTTCTCGATTTCCATGGCCACTTGCTGATACGAAGTTTCGTCGTAGGTGCGTTTCAGGCGCTCCATAGGGAGTTTGAGCTGCGCTGCCTGGGTGTGCGAAACGTTGGAGACTGCCGCGCCTTGAAGCTGATCCAGAAGAGACTTGATCTCTGCGTCGTCGGGATGGGTCTTTTGGGCGTCGCGAAGTTGTCGCACTGCGCCGGCGTTGTCGCCGCCACGGGCGAGCGCAACAGAGAGGTTGAAACGGTAGTCGGCGTCGGTGGGATCGGCAGCGACAGCTTTCTGCAGCAGGTCTGCTTCGGTTTTCCGGCCGCGCCGGGCGGCGATGACACCAAGGTTGTTGTAGATCGCGGGCATGGGCAAACGGGTCAGCAGGAAATTGAAGGCCTCAGCGGAGCGTTCGAAGTCGCCACGATAAAAGGCCGCGATGCCGATATCGAAACTGGCTTCATTTGCGAGCGGATCGTTTTTTGGAATTCGCGAGAGCCAGTTGACGGCCTGATCGTAGTCGCGATTGTCGAGATAAGCCTTGCCGAGCGCGAGCGTGGCGCGGGTGTAATTCGGGCTGAGGCGGTTGGCCTCGCGCAGGCGATTGATCTTCTCCTGGCGGGTGCCGGCGGTGATGCCACGAACGTAGTTTTCGAAGGCGTCGAGTCGAATGCCGGAGGAGGCGCGGAGGAACTCGTCCTTCGAGCCAGTCGGCTGCCTTTGCATTTCGCCGATCAGGTCCCATGCGAGGGTGCTCTGGATATTCATCAGCGTGGTGAGCGGGCCGCTAGCGGTGACGGATGGCTCCAACTTCAGTGACTTCATGTCGAGAAGCTGCGCATTTGCGGTGAAAGTGTTGCCGTCGAACGTGTAGTGGCCGATAACGACGTAGTCGGCGTCCATTTGCTCGGCCATGCGATAGAGCGTGGCGAGGGAAGGATGAAGGGTTTGAGGGATGCCGAAGCGGTCGAAGGCGAGCAGGCGTTCGTCACGGCTAATGACATAGGTTGAGGGGGAGGCCATGCGCTGACCGAGCAACTCAGGGAAGGACTCGCTGATCCATTCGAGGCCTGGGGCGCGGGATGCGTTGTCGAAGGGGAGGACGAGGAGCGTTTGTGCCCCCGCGTGTGCCTGGGCAACAGCAGTAAGGCTCAGCAGCAAACAGCAGAAAACGAGAATGAGGCCGCGGCGAAAATTCAAAGTAGTCCGTCGAAACTCGGGATAAGGCGATTATAGCGGCAGCTCGCGATGTTGTTCCTCAGCCCGGCAACCTGCGTGGCGCCCGAAGCGCTCTAACCAATGCCGCCACTCGAATGTCCCCAAGGGAGTGAAACATCATGAAGAAGCTAGCTTCGATTGCCACGATCGCGCTGTTATCGGCCACGTTCGCGGTGGCGCAGTCCCAGTCCTCGCAGAGCGGCCAGTCCAGCACCAGCCAGCCGATGAGCGAACAGACACCCAACGGCGGCAACAGCACGAACCCGCAACCGGCCAACCCGAATGCGACGCCTTCGACGGTTCCGGACAACACGGGCAGCCAGACGCCGATGCCGGGCAATCCGTCGGAGACGGGGAGCGCGCCGGGTACGACGTCAACCGATACGACCAAGCCGAGTGGCACGCCGACGGATACGACTTCGTCGGGTGGCGCTGCGAATCCAAACAGCTCGCCGCAGCAGGACACGAGCGTGCCCAAGTCGGATAAGCCGCAGGATTCGGGCAATCCGGATGCGACCGGAAATCAGCCTCACTAGGCGGTTGTGAATTGCGCAGAAGAAAGCCCCGAGCGATTCGGGGCTTTTCTATTTCTAAGCGCTTCGCCTTTCAATCACTTCCACAGGAGGCGTTTCGGCATTGTGGGAGTCGGGCGAAGATCGTTGCTCGCGGAGGCGGCCGACTTCATCCGTGATGAGCCGTGCGCTGCGCTTGTAAGTGAGGTACGACCATGCCCATTCGATCATTACGAGCAGGCGATTGCGGAATCCGATGAGGAACAAGATGTGGATGAAGAGCCAGGACAGCCACGCGAAGTAACCGGTCAGTTTGAACCCAGGGAACTGGGCGACGGCGGCGTTGCGGCCGATGGTGGCGAGATTACCTTTGTCGTTGTAAACGAAGTTGGTGCGCGGACGATGGGCGAGATCATCGCTGATGGTTTTGGCGACGAAGCGTCCCATTTGCATGGCGGCGGGCGCGACGCCGGGAACCGGCTTGCCGTCAGGGTTTTTGATGGTAGCGAGGTCGCCGATCACGAAGACTTCGGGATGATTGGGAAGCGTGAGGTCGGGCTGCACGGGAACGCGACCGGCGCGGTCTACTTGTTCACTTAAAGCGCGGCCGAGCGGAGAGGCAAAGACACCCGCAGCCCACAGCGTAACCGACGTCGGCAACACCACATCGCCCATATGGATTTCGTGGGGAAGGATCTGCGTGACCATTGTGCTGGTGCGGACTTCCACACCGAGTTTGTGCAACTGTTGTTCCGCACTTGCCGAGAGGTCTTCCGGAAAGGCAGCGAGAACTCGCGGTCCGGCTTCGATGAGAATCACCCGCGTGTGCGTAGGATCGATGTTGCGGAAGTCACGGGGGAGCGAGGTGCGGGCGACTTCGGAAATTGTTCCGGCGAGTTCGACCCCGGTGGGTCCGCCACCCACGATCGCGAACGTGATGTCCTGATGATGGCCGTGCAGCGCGGCCTGGCGCTCTGCTTCTTCAAACGCAAGCAGCACGCGACGACGAATCTCAAGAGCGTCTTCGACGGTCTTGAGCCCGGGCGCGAGAGGTTCCCACTCGTCATGGGCAAAATACGAATGCCGCGCTCCGGCAGCGACGACGAGATAGTCGTATTCGATTTCTGCGTCCACAGTGTGCACGATCTTGCGCGCGAGATCGAAGCCGGTGACTTCCGCGAGCAAGACTTCAGTGTTCTTCTGTTTCGACACGATCGAACGCAGCGGTGCAGCGATCTCCGCCGGCGACAGCCCTGCGGTCGCGACCTGGTAGAGCAGTGGCTGGAAAGTGTGATGGTTTTTGCGATCGAGCAGGAGGATCTGCACCGGTTGGTGTTTGAGATGGGAAACGGTTTCGAGACCACCGAAGCCGCCGCCGATGACTACCACGCGAGCGCTTCTCGTATCCGTCATACTTATCAGATACACCAAAGTGCGTGGTGGTTACATCAAATCTGCTCAGGCGGAGGGGTGAAGCAGCACCTTGCTGAGAACGTCGGTCATGTCTACGGGCGACAGGCCTTTTTGCACAAAGCCGTCGGTATCTTTAAGCGCGTCGGCGGGGAGGGCGGTTGCGCCAGAGATCATCACGATCGGCACTTTGGGCTTGAGATATCGCATTGCTTTCGCGACGTAGGCTCCATCAACCAGGGGCATGTAGTAATCGAGCAGGACGGCGTCGATCTCGGAATGTCGAAAGATTTTGAGGGCTTGCTGGGGATCGTTGGCGGTGAGGACGGTATAACCGAGCTTCTCGAGCACCAGGGCACGGATCATCAATCCGTTGTGATCATCATCAACGCAGAGAAGAGTAGGCTTTGCCGCTGCCATAGGGGACCTCCGGCCATGCGACTGGAACTTGGGACAAAATTTTAGGACGTTGATTGATTGTTTGGCGCTCGACGAATTCCCGTCAACCAGATTCGGTCAATCTAAGGTGAATCCAGTGGCGGACTTAGCGGTATGCCCGAGCGTGGGTAGATCGCGCGATACCCGGCCGCGAATCGACCGGACCAACTTGGCGTGAGTGTTTGCTGGCCGTTACACTGGATTTGTGAAGATTGCGCTCGGTCAGATCAACCCTACGGTTGGCGATTTCGTGGGGAATGCCGAAAAGATTGTTCACTACGCTGCCCGCGCCCGCACGGCTGGAGCCGAGGTGATTCTCTTTCCCGAGCTCTCTATCTGTGGGTATCCGCCGCGGGACTTGGTGGAGCGCGCGACGTTCGTTGCGCACAATCGCGAGATTGCCGAAGCCATTGCCCGGATGACGGTGGGGATCACCGTCGTCGCCGGTTTGGTTACGCCGGCGAATGGGAAGACGGGCAAATCGGTGATGAATTCGGCGGCGGTGCTGCGCGATGGACGCATCGTTCATGTGCAGTCGAAGAGGCTGCTGCCGACCTACGATGTCTTCGACGAGATGCGCAACTTCGCGCCTGCGGACCACCAGGAGTTGTTCTGCCAGGGAAGCACGTCCATCGCGCTGACGATTTGCGAAGACGCGTGGAACGATAAGAACTTTTGGGACCGCCGCTTGTATGGCAACGATCCTGTCGAAGACCTGATGGTTGGCGGCGGAAAGTTATTGCTGAATATTTCGGCGTCGCCGTTTTACGTGGCCAAACAAGAGTTGCGGCGCAAAATGTTGACCGCGATCGCGCGCAAGTATCACACGGTTGTCGCGATGTGCAATCAAGTCGGCGGGAATGACTCGATCGTGTTCGATGGCTCGAGCGTGGTGATCGGGCCGGACGGCTCAGTCATCGCGCAAGCGCGGTCGTTCGAAGAAGATTTAATTTTCTGCGATACCGATGCGCTTACGGGCGATATCCATCCAGAACTCGGGAGCGAAGACGCGAACGCTTATGCGGCATTGGTGCTCGGCACGCGCGACTACGTTGGCAAATGCGGATTCCGCAAGGTCATTATCGGGTTGAGTGGCGGCATTGATTCGGCGCTGACCGCTGCGATTGCGGTGGATGCGCTTGGCGCGGAAAACGTGATGGGTGTGGGCATGCCGGGGCCGTACTCGTCGCAGGGAAGCATTGACGACGCTGCCGCGTTGGCAGAGAACCTCGGGATTCGGTTTGAGATCGTTCCGATTGGCGATGTCGTGCAGGCTTTTCGAAATACGCTCGCACCCGTGTTCTCGGGCTTCCACGAAGACACGACGGAAGAGAACATCCAGGCCCGGACGCGGGGCAATATCCTGATGTCGCTGTCGAACAAGTTCGGCGCAATGGTGCTGAGCACCGGCAATAAGTCGGAACTCGCGGTTGGATATTGCACGCTTTACGGGGATATGGCCGGGGGGCTGGCGGTGATCTCCGACGTGCCGAAGACGATGGTATATCGGCTATCGCACTACGTGAACCGCGGGCGCGAGATCATTCCGCAAAACACGATTACGAAGCCGCCCAGCGCCGAGTTGCGTCCGAACCAGAAAGACACGGACAGCCTGCCCGAATACGAGGTGCTCGATGCTATCCTCGATGACTACGTGGAAGAGATGAAGTCCGCAAAGGAGATTGCCGAGGCCCACGGCTTCGACATTGCTTTAGTGCGGCGGGTGATCGCGCTGATTGAGCGTACGGAATACAAGCGTCAGCAGGCAGCACCCGGACTGAAAATCTCCACCAAGGCATTTGGCGTAGGACGACGTTTCCCGATCGCCGCACGTTCCGATCTTGCATAAAGTGAGCATCTCGTTGATCAAGAAAATTTCGTTACTCCTTGCCACCCTTGTGTTCGCCGCCGCGGCTTTTGCCCAGAGCAATGTTCCCGAAGCAACGGTGCGCTCGTTTATCGGCCAGATGATTGGCTACGACAACGGCGTTACGGTGAAATCGGTCTCGACGAAACCGGCGGAGGCCCCTGGCTTTACCGAAGTGACGGTGTTGCTAAACACGGCGCAAGGCGACCAGGTGTTGAATTTCTTCGTCTCGCCGGACGGCAAGTTTGCGCTGATTGGGCAGTTGATGGACTTTGGAGCGGACCCGTTCGTGCGCTATCGCGCGGCGCTGCAAAAGGCCGATGGGCCAAGCAAAGGCCCGAAGAACGCGCCGGTGACGATTGTCGAGTTTGCCGATCTTGAGTGTCCGGCTTGCAAAGCAGCATTACCAAGTATCGAAAAGATGCAGACGGAAAACGCGAATGTACGCGTGATTTTCCAGAACTTCCCGTTGGAGAAGTTGCATCCGTGGGCTGCGCGCGCGGCACTGTATGTGGATTGCCTGAAGACTGACGATGTGGTGGCGTGGAAGTTCATTGACGGCGTCTACGAGCACCAGCAGGACATCAACGAACAGAACGCCGACGATTCGTTAAAAAAGTACGCTGGTGAGGCGGGTGCCGATGCGGCAAAGACTGCAGGATGCATCGCCGATCCCAAGACTCGAGCCAATGTTCAGGCTTCCGAAAAACTCGGAGAGGGCCTGGCTATCACGTCTACGCCAACGCTGTTCATCAACGGACGTAAGGTGAGCTCGTTTAATTCGCTACCTGCGGAGACCTTTAAGCAGTTGGTGGATTTTGCCGCGAAGAACGCGAAGTAAGATCGCTGGAATGAATTAAGCCCGCCAACACGGCGGGCTTTTTGATTTGATAGAGCGCTAGGTGCCCCGGGGCATGGCGATCGTATCCATCTTGGGCTCGATGACCTTGAGCACGTGAGGCGTGATGATGACGAGTAGCTCGGATTCCACGCCCTCGCGATCGGTGCTTGCCACGGCCGAACCGAGTCCGGGGATTTGACCTAAGCCTGGTATACCGGAGATGGATCGCGATTCGCTCTCCGTCAAATAGCTCACGACGACGCCCGGCTCGCCGTCTTTCAATGAGATCGTGCCCTTGTATTCCTGGTTGTTGATGATCGGCATGCCGTTGCTGGTTCCGGCGCCGAGCGAGCGCATCTGCATCTCGAGGTTGAGGCGCACGTCGCGATTGCCTTGGATCGAGGGCGTGGCTTTCACCGTCAAACCGAGGTCCTCGTAATTGAACGATGGGAAGGGTGCTACGTAGGTTCCCGTCCGCAACAGAGCACTGATTTGTGGAGTGTTGTAGATCGGCGCAAAGGTCGCGTTCAGAATCGGGTAACGCTCACCGATACGCATGGTTGCCGCGTTGTTCTGCGATGCTCGCAACTGCATGTGCGCGAGGTTCTGGAAATTCGCCTTACTGAAGTTGAGATTGAGCGTGGTGCCGGGCACGGTGAGTGCCATCAGCGTCAGGCCTCCGCCGTAGGTAACGAACGGCGTCTGGAAAAGCGTGGCCAGTTGCGTGTTGCCGAGGGCTTGTGTGATAAGCGCCGAGATGTCGGTACCGTTCGCCTGGTTGATCGCGCCGGAAGAAATGATCTGATTGATTAGCGACTGCAAATTCGTGGCGCCGAGTCCTGCGAGCACGCTGCCGAGGTTAAACGTCGTGAATTGATTCGGCGGCTGAACTCCTAACTGGTGGGTCAGGGTACCGCTTACGCGATAGACGCTGACATCCAGCGCAACTTGCGGACGGGAGGCGTCGAGATCGGAAAAGAACTGGGTAACGGCTTCCATGGTAGGCTGCGGGGCCCGCACCGTAATGCTGTTCCTGCTGGGTTGCGGCACCACAAAGCGGACGTCGAAGATCACGCGGAAGACGTTAATCAGGTCCTGAAGGTCGGTCGGCGTGGTCGCGTCAGGGAAGTAAAAGGTGCGCAGAACCATGTGCTGGTTGTCGCGACGGTTTGCCGGCGTGTCGGCGAGTACCAAGACTTGGCGCAGTCCAAGTGGCACCCAAAAAGTTTTCGTGATGGTGCCTGCGGCCTCGGTGGCATGCTCGAAATCCGTCGCATCCAAGTCGAAGCGGACTCGCTTCGAGGGCACGGAATCATCCAGCGTGGCGGTCACGCCGTAGGCTTGCATCACCTGCGTGAGCAGACCCTTCGAGTCGCCACGATAGTGGAAGTCCTTCTTTACCTTTTCGGGAGCAAGCATGACCGGCGCGCGATACTCGGCATCGTCAGTCGAATCGCTGAAGCGGATCTGAGAACCGGTTGATGGGAGCGCGGGGAGCGCGTTCTTGAGCTGCTGCTGCGCGAAGTTGTTGTCGGGGTCGATCTGCAGCGCCATGCGATAGTCGCCTTGGGCTTCGATAGTCAGGCCCTTTTCCATCGCGGTGTTGCCGCGCTGAATGAACTGCATTACCGCTTGTTGTTTCGTAAGTTCGCGGGCAGTGGCGTATTCAACATTTTTCGGCAGCAGACGGGAAGCGGCTTCGAAATGTTCGTAGGCCTGCTGCAAGTCTCCGGCCTTTTGCCGCTTCATCCCTTCTGAGAACTCGTGTTTCGCCTGTTTTTCTTCGCTCTTCGAGGGCTTTTCCGCTTTCTGCGACGGCACCTTGGCCTCAACCGCCGGTGTATTCGGAGACGGCAGGTCCTGTGCCGCGACGCTCGCGGCAGCCAGTAGAATCGCACCCCAAAGAGCTGTCCTCATCGGTTAGAGAAGCTCCTTGCAACACGGGACACAGTGCGTGGGATGCAACGCCTGCAATTGCTCGATTGGATAAATGCCCGTGGCGACGGCGACCACCGGCATTCCGAGTTTCTGCGCGGCATGGATGTCGTTGGGAGTGTCGCCGATAAAGCAGGCCTTTGCGTTGCTGCCGAGACGGTTCGTGGCTTGCTCCATGGCGTGGCGGAAGATGTCAGCGCGAAACTCGTGGTGATCGCTGAAGCCTCCGACAGCGAAACGGTCGCGGATTCCGGCAGCCTTCAGCTTGGTCCAGCCGATCCGTTGCAAGTTGCCGGTGCAAACGCCCATCAGCTTTCCTTCGACATGCAATCGATCCAGCAACTCGCGAATGGACGGGCAGAGCTCAGGGCGAAGCTGATCGGCATGCTTTTCGACCTCACCAGCCATCAATTTCTGGGCCTCAACCAAGCCGTGCTCGAAGCGTTCGCCTCCGACGCCGCAGAGGGCAGCGGCGGCGCGCAGGATCCCGATATCGGTATTGCCATGAACGGGGACATTATCAATCCTCGCATCACACTGATAGACGTGCTGCAACGCCGTATGGAAGGCGTTGTAATGCACCCAGTCGCGGCTGTTGAGCAGGGTGCCGTCAATATCGAATAAATAGGCATCGAAGCCGTGCCAATCGAAGCCGCTCGTGGCGGGCAGGGTACTAGTCTCGCTCACCCGACTAGTCTACCAGTGCAGAGATGAACGCCGGGCTACAACCCTGAGTCAACTCTGCCCCTCTAAACGAAGGGGTGGTCTATGAAAACGCTCACGTTTGCCCTCTGCCTCGTCGCCACTGCCGGGTTCTGCCAAACCTCGGAGATGACAACCGACCCGCAACAGATCCAAGCCAATCAAACGGCCCCGACGCCGGATCAATCCACAGTGAAACCGCAAACGGTCCGCGGCTGCCTGAATAGCGCAGGTGACAACTACACCGTCACCGACCAGGTCAGTGGAAAGACGTTCAAGCTCGAAGGCAGCACCGATCGCCTGAAGCAGTTCATCGGGCAGACGGTGGAGATCAGCGGCTCGGTGAAGAGCGTGGACGGCGACAGCAAGCCCGCGAACGCCGACACGGGCGACACCCTGACGCTTGCGGACGTAAAACAGATCTCCGATAAGTGTTCGACTGTCCCCAACAATGGGGCACTACGAACGGGGCAGGTTGTGCTGATGGCGCTCATGCAGCGTCCGGTGAACGACGATGCCAATACGCAGCTCAATAGCAGCGTGCAGATGAGTTCCAACGCTGCAGAGACGTCGGCTGCCGCTGCGAATACCCGGACGGTGAGCACAAGCACCGAAGAACATGCGGTCTATCCTGCGGGCGGTCACACCGGGGTACACGGTTCTTCTGTGACGACCTCGGACACCCAAAGTGTAGGCGAGACCACGGCGCCGACGAGTTCCGCGGCAGGTTATGCAAAAACTCGCGACTCGAACGACAAAGGCGTGGCGCCGATGAATCCGCAGGCTTACAACCAGGCGAACGAGAAGAGCGAAGTAACCCGGGACAAGCAGCAGAAGCCGACGTACCTGAACGCGGAGGGTATCGGGCAGACCGAGGATGAAGGGAACCGCGCCGCTGAGGCCGCGAGCCGCGCCGAAATGCAGACCGACGCCAACGGGCAGAAGACCAGCTTCTCAACCATGCGTGAAAGTGAAGAAAACGGTACGGTGAAGCAAAATCCGAAGGTGAATGCGCCGCCGAAGAAGACCGTAAAGGGAGAGACGACACCGCAACCGCCGAAGTAGTCGCATCCCACTCTCCGGTTCGGGGAAGGGTGGGGCACCCACTTGGCTTACTCGACTCTGTAAACCCGGGCTTCCCAGCCTTTCATCATTAGCGTGGTCGCGTTCTCCTCCGCCGCACCTTCGTTCGACATCACCAGTTTTCCCGCCTTCACTCCGGGCAGGGAATACTTCAGCGCATCCTTCGAAAAATTAAGCACGACGAGATACTTCTCTTTTCCGAGCGTTCGCGTGTAGGCGAAGATCTTTTCGTTTTGCGGATCGAGGTCCTTGTAATCGCCGTAGCTGAAAGCCTTGGTCGTCTTGCGGAAGGCCAGCATGCGCTGGAAGTATTGGTAGACGGAGTCTTTGTCTTTCTGCTCCTCTGCAGCATTGATTTTCTTGTAATTCGGGTTTACCGCGAGCCAGGGCTTGCCGGTGGTGAAGCCACCATTGCTCGAATCATCCCACTGGATCGGAGTGCGCGAGTTGTCGCGTGCCACCCGCCGGGCGTTGTCGAGGAAGTGTTCTTTGCTGATGCGTCCAGTCTCCACGTATTCCTTCCACGCGTTCTTTACTTCGATGTCGTCGAAGTCCTCGATGCCCTTGAACGGATAATTGGTCATGCCGAGTTCGTCGCCCTGATAGATGAACGGAGTGCCCTTGAGGGTGAGGACCATCGTCGCGAGCAGCTTCGCTGATTTCTCGCGCCACTCCGGAGAGTCGTCGCCAAAGGCAGAGACTACGCGGGGATTGTCGTGGTTTGACAGGAAGACCGTATTCCAACTGTGTTGATCCAGCTTCTGGTCTTCGTCGGTATAGATCGCTTTCAGCTTTGGCAGTGTCCAGCCGATCCATGGTGTCGAGGGATGTCCAATTCGCACCGCATCGAAGTTGAAGATCATGTTGAGTTCGTGACGGCGCTCATCCACCAGCATCGGAGTGCCCTCGAGCGTGACGCCGAACGCCTCACCGACCGTCATCATGTCGTACTTCGAGAGAACCTCTTTATTCATTTCCTGCAGATATTCATGCAGATGCGGCCCCTGGGTGTAGAAGTACTGCGGACGTTCGCGATACTCGGGCGGGATGTCCGGCAGATCGGGCAGTTTCGAGATGAAGGGGATGACGTCCATGCGGAATCCGTCCACGCCCTTGTCGAGCCAGAACTTCATCAGGGAATACACTTCCTGGCGGACTTTTGGGTTGTCCCAGTTCAAGTCAGGCTGCTTCACCGCGAAGCAGTGCAGGTAGTACTCGTTGGTCGTGGGATCGAGCGTCCACGCGGAGCCGGAGAAGAATGAGGTGTAATTATTCGGCGGGCCACCGTCTTTGCCGGGGCGCCAGATGTAGTAATCGCGATACGGATTGTCCTTCGACTTGCGGCTCTCGACGAACCAGCGATGCTCGTCGCTAGTGTGGTTCACCACGAGATCGAGCACCAGGCGCATGCCGCGAGCCTTCACGCCTTTGAGAAGTTCGTCGAAGTCGGCCATGGTGCCGAACTCCTTCATCACTTTCTCGTAATCGCGGATGTCGTAGCCGTTGTCGGCGTTGGGGGAATCGTAGTGCGGGCTCAGCCAGATGACGTCCACGCCGAGCGATTGCAGGTAATCGAGCTTCGAGGTGATGCCCTTCAGGTCGCCAATGCCATCGCCGTTGGAGTCTTTGAACGAGCGCGGATAGACCTGGTATACAACTGCTTCTTTCCACCACTTGGGCTCGTAGCCGTTGAGGGCTTGATCGACGGCGAAACTGATTTTCGGGAGGAAGAGGAATAGGGAAAAGAAGGCGAGCGCGATGCGCGCGGAGTAGGTCATGGGGTCCTCAGCAGTGCGAAGCGATGCGATTCTACACTGCTGAGGAATAAGCGCGTTTCAGCTGACGGCTACTTCTTCTTCGTCTTAAAGATCGCGTGCGAAACGTCGGGCCAGAATTCCGCGAAGGCGTTGGAAGCCATGCTTCCCAGCACGCCGGTCATGCAGCGAATCGCGGCGTCGCTGGCGTGGCTCTCGCTCTCGGCACGCCAGGTGTTCGAGAGGAAGTTGTTGCCAACTGTGCCCATGTAGTACGCGTATGCGGGATGCCATGTACCGTCACGATGCGGTGCGATGAACGGCGAAACGATTACCCATCCGGCGCGTTTCTTAAAGCCTGGGTGGGGAGACTTGAAGTAGCGCGGGTCCTCGCCCCAGAACGAGCCGAAGGTCGCTGTCATCGCGTTGCCGGTCGAGACGCCCGTCAGGCGCATACCGTAGCGCTTGCCGAAGCCCTCGATGTGCGGTCCGTACTCTTTCGGAGAGTTGAAGATCGTGTTCCAGCCCGCAGTCCACGGGCCGGCCAGCAGCAGGCTCTCGGGGCCGACGGTGGCATCCGCGAACCACTGGAGGCGCTGCTTGCCGGTGATGGGTTGGTACTCAGTGACGGGCACCAGAAACCGCTGGCTCTGAGTCGGGGGCTGGCTTTGCGCCGTGGTCTGGGCCAAGCCCAAGGTGGATAGAAGCAGCACTGCCAGCAGCAATCCGGCTTTGCGGAAGTTCATCGAACGCACTCTCCTGGACACCAATCCGCCTGGGACTGGTTAAGAAACAGCTATTCTGGCGGATGAGGAAGGATAGTCGGTAATTAACAATTTTCCTAACTGTAAGTTTTGACAGAGTAGAACAATTTGGGAATCATTGTGGGACAAAAGGCCCCGTCGTGCTGAAGATTTCGTGGAACCACACCAAGGTGGTTCGAGCACGGTGGGGTTCGCCCGGACGCCGGTGATCTATTTCAGCAGTGTCGCAATGAAAGAGGCGAAGTCGAGGATCGCATCCACACTCGAATGGTCGGAGCGTCCACTGCTCCACTCGCCTTCGACCGCAGCGCGCATGCTCGCTGGTATCCCTGCATTTCCTGCATTCTTCAGTCGTTCGTGCTGGGCCTCCAGGTCGGCGTTCTGCCGCGCTCGCGCTTTGTCGAGTCCACCGGCTCGAATGAACTCCACCAGTCGGCGCAATTCATCTTTGTCGAACCAGGTTCCATGCGCTTTGCATACGTCTACGATGACGCCTGACATGCGCGCGAAGTTCACGCGGTTCATCAACTGAGTGCAGACGGGGCAGGGAACGTACTTGAAGTTGGTGTCGACGTGCACGGGTTCACGCGGCTCGGTGGGCATACCGATTACGGCTGCTTGTTCCTCTTTCTCGGCGCAGATCTGCTGCAGCGTGGTGGCGTCGAGCCACATGCCGTCGCACGCTGGACATTCCCAGAAGTGGCTTTTACCCACCTGTATAGTCTTCATCTCTTGCTCGCCACACTTCGGGCAGAGCATCTTCCCGTCCGGGCCGGTTTCGGTGCGATGGGCCACCGCGCCACAGTGCGAACAGAACTTTTCACCGATGAACATCATGCCGAAACACGACGGGCAGGACACCGTGGCCAACCGCGCGTTGCAGTAAACACACTTCGAGGAATCGCTGGAGACAGCGGCGCCGCAGTTCGGACAGTGGAGAGTTTGAGCAGTGGGCATCGGTGAAATGATAGCGAGCGCGGATGGCCGAAGCTAGAGTACGTTCGGGTACCCGCTAAACAAGAAAGCCCCGCGGCTTTCGACCGCGAGGCTAATTTGCTCCCACGTTGAGCGGGTTACTTGAAGGAGGCGATCGCCGTAGCTTCGTCGTCTTTCACATCGAAGACGGTGTAAAGCTTGGTGATCTGGAGAAGGTCATGGACCTTCTTGGTCAGATTGAGCAGCTTGAGCTCGCCGCCCTGGTTGCGGACGGAGGTGAAGCCGCTGACCAGCTCGCCAATACCGGAGCTGTCGATGTAGGTCACATCGCCGAGGTTGAGCAGAATTTTCTTGTTGCCCTGAGCGACGGCGTCGCGAATGGTATCGCGCAGCACCACACTACCTTCGCCGAGGGTGATACGCCCGCTGAGGTCAATGACGGTGACGCCATTTACCTGCCGTGAGCTTGCTTTCATGGTCACTGGGAAGCCTCCTTATGGTCCGACGTGGTCGCGTGGACCCGCTTAATCAATTTAATTTCTGTTCCGGGTTCGAGGTTCCGAAACTGAACATCATCCATGAAGGCCCGGATCAGAAAAATTCCCCGTCCGGACTGCTTCAATAAATTCTCGGGCGCCAATGGATCTGCTACCCCGGTAGGGTCAAGTCCCGGGCCCTGGTCCTGCACCGTGATAATCAGCTCGTCCCCCGTGGTCTCGAACGACAGGGTGACGCGCTTGCTGGTGTCGTAGTGGTTGCCGTGCAATACCGCGTTTACGGTGGCTTCGCGGACTGCCATCGAAATCCGGCCCGCTTCGTCTTCATCGAAGCCCGAACGGGTCGCAATCTTTGTCGCTTCTTCTTCCGCTTTGTTCACGCTGTCGAGCGACGATTCCAGCGTGTACGACACTCTTTGCACGGTCATCGAGGGTTCGAGTCGGTTACAAGACTAGTATGTATTGCACTCCAAACGGTGGAGAATGGCAGTTTGCACGTTCGGTGTGCAGTATGTCAATTGTCTGCCGCAATTTGCATGGAACGCAAGGGCCCTGGAGCGTCGCCAGACGGATTCTGGTTCTGCGTAGAAAAAGAAAAGCCCGGCGTTAACCGGGCGATCATTGGCGCGGGAAATTCTGTTACATCTTCTTGGCGGTGATGCGGTTCGCAATCTGGTCGTACTCGCCTTTGGTCAGCACCTTCTTGCTGACGAGCTCATCCGTCGTGTCGTAAGGCCGTGCGGCCATGATGCGGTCGGCGCGCGCGTCGGTGACACCCGGCAACTTCATCAACTCATCCTTCGTCGCCGAATTGATATTCACCGATGTGTTCTTTCCGAGGCCTTCCTTGAGTCCGTCGGCGACGGCCTTGGTGTCGGCTTTGACGGCGGCAGTGGCGTTAGCCGTTTTTTCGCGAATCTGGTCTGGGCTCTGCGGTTGATTGCAGGCGACGAACGGAAGAATCAGCAGCAGTGCGAGGACGATACGCATGTCTTCTTTGATGCAGGCAGGGTAGTGGGATGTTAGCTGGGGCTGCGCGCGAAGCGCGTTCGCGATTTTTACGCCCGGCGCCGGGGCTTGCGGCACGGTAACTCGCGGCCGATTTCGGCGTAGGCCTTGGTCAGGAGATACCCCACCACAGCGCCGATTCCGATGACCGATTCCAAACCAAGTAACCAAACATTTGTGTCTGACATGAGTGCCGGATTCCTTTTCGAGAACTACTTGGGCCCGGTGTTCAGTTGGAAGCTATAACGAAAAACGAGGTTGCGCGACTCGCAAAAGTAGCAGAGCTGCATTGGCCTTTGGTGACGTTGTAAATGGTCTTGTGTCGGAATGCGAGTAAAAGTTTGCCAACAGCTCCGGTTGCCCCGGGGACGACCACATTGCCAAAGCGGTATGAGTTGTTACTTACGCAGACAACAGCAGCTTGACCGCCATCATCTTTGGCCAGTGCTGCTCCCCATACCCTGGGAGGTCTCCTTTGAAAGCTCACTGGTTGCTGGTGCTTGCATTCTGCGTCCTGGCCCTGTCGTTGGTTGCTTCCGCCCAATTTCCGGCCCCTGATACTTACAACAATCCCTGGTACGTCTGGTGTGGTCCTGCGGTGGCCAACCGCAGCGTGACTCTCTGCGGGCCGCCGGATGGTTCGTCTTTCAACCCGAACTCCGAAATCGGGGTGATGCGGGTCACCGATACTCACTGGCCGATCACCTACACCCTCACCATCAATGGGAGGGAGATCTATCCGGAGCCGCAGCACCTGGGAACGCTGGATATGATGGACACGATTTTGCCGCTCGATCCCAGCGTCAGTGGCCCGCAGCAGATCACATTCAAGTTCAACGACGCCGTCGGCAGCTTCTACAAGACCTTTTACGCGACGTATGAGGAGACGCCGTGCTCGACACCGACAACGGACCATGCGATCAATTTCTGCACGCTGACAGAAGGGCAGACGGTAATGTCGCCGGTGCACGTGGGCTATGCCATCAACGAGAGCGGCAGTTCGCCGTACTCGCTGATTTACGTAGACGGCGTGCGCTACGAACTTTTCAACACCGGTCTGAACATCACCAAGGCCAACCAGTGGCTGATGCTGTATCCCGGGAAGCACCGCATAACGGTACAGGCACATCCCCAGGGCGGGGCGTTCTACAGCCAGTCAGTGAACGTCAATGTGTCCGGGCCGACGAATGTCTGCAAGCCTGACCGCACGGTCGATCCTTCGGTCACGATTTGCAGCTTGAAGGACGGGCAGACGGTTTCCTCACCGGTTCATGTGCAAGCTAACGCTGGGCAGCCGGTTTACTTCACACAGATCTACATCGACGGCGCGCTGAATTTCACCGACCGCAGCAAGGACATCGATACGAATGTTGCGTTGACGCCAGGGAGGCATCGTTTGACGGTGCAGGCGAACGGCACGCAGGGGATCTTCAAGACGACGATCTATGTGAATGTGCAGTGAGACGGGGGTACCCCTCCCCCACCCCTCTATTGTTTTCAGTGACTTAGACTATGGAATGTTCGCAAATTCCTCTTTCTAAAGATAGTTAGAGGTAAATTCCTCTCGGCGTAGGAGTTAGAGCCGAAAGCCAAGTCTTTGAACACTAAGGGCACGGAGGAAGCACGAAGGAAACTTGGGGAAAATGCGTGCAATTTGTGGCTGAAATTTGCACGGAAACGCGTTTTATTTCGGCTTCGAGGGCGAGTTTTCACGAGATTGAGAGTGATTTTTGCTGATCGCGGAACAGCAGATTCTTCGTCGGGCTGCCGCCCTCCTCTGAATGACAAGAGAGGGTGACGGAGAGGGAGGCTGGAGTCTGGGCTGGCCGCTAGATAGTTCGTCCGGAGATCGCTGGAGATCGCTGCTTATCGAGATTTCAAAGAGCCGGGTCGGGCTGGTGGGACTGGGCCACTTGCGCAGAGTATCGCGTGATTTGGGAAGAGGATGTGATGGGAGACACGGGTTGTCGTGCTAAGGGTCACAGGTGCCTGGCATCTGAATTGGACGGTCGAGCAACAGAGAGTGACGGTTCTTGCGTAGGATGAATCTGCTGTTGGAAGGAGCCATCATGAAGAAGCGCAAGCTTGGGCAGAACTTGGAAGTTTCGGAACTTGGACTGGGGTGTATGGGGCTGAGCTTTGGGCTGGGGCCGGCGGTGGAGAAGCAGCAGGGGATTGCGCTGATTCGCGGGGCCGTGGAGCGCGGGGTTACGTTCTTCGATACTGCGGAAATATATGGCGCGTATACGAACGAAGAGCTTGTGGGCGAGGCGCTGGAGCCGTTCCGCGATGATGTGGTGATCGCGACGAAGTCTGGCTTCAAGATTGACGAGAACGGGAAGAGCGCTGGGCTGGACAGCCGTCCAGAGCACATTAAGGAAGTAGCGGAAGCGTCGTTGAAGCGGCTGCGGACGGACCGCATCGATTTGCTGTATCAGCACCGCGTGGATCCGAACGTTCCGATTGAAGATGTGGCGGGCGCGGTGAAGGACCTGATCCAGGCGGGCAAGGTGAAGCACTTCGGACTTTCGGAAGCGGGTGTCGAAGTGATTCGTCGGGCGCATGCGGTGCAACCGGTGACTGCGCTGCAGAGCGAGTATTCGCTGTGGTGGCGCGAGCCGGAAGACGTGATTCTGCCGACGCTGGAAAAACTTGGCATTGGGTTTGTGCCGTTTAGTCCGCTGGGCAAGGGCTTTTTGACCGGGGCGATCAAGCAAGACACGAAGTTCGATCCGAACGATTTCCGGAACACAGTGCCGCGCTTCGCCGAGGAGAACCGCAAGGCGAACCAGGCGGTGGTTGACCTGATTGCTGAGTTCGCGAAAAAGAAGAACGCGACAACCGCACAGGTCGCGCTGGCGTGGGTGCTGGCGCAGAAGCCATGGATGGTGCCGATTCCCGGTACGACGAAGCTGCATCGGTTGGACGAGAACCTTGGGGCGGTGAATGTGGAACTTACGGCAGAAGATCTTCGCGAGTTGAACGAGGCGTCGTCGAGTATTCAGGTGGCGGGCGCGCGCTATTCGGAAGGCGCGCAAAGGATGATCAACCGCTAGGAGAAGAGTGAATGCCACATGTAATTGTGAAGTTGTGGCCGGGCAAATCCGAGGCGCAGAAGACGCGTCTGGCGGAAGCCATTACTAAAGCGGTGACGGAGATTCTGCACTACGGAGAGGAATCCGTTTCGGTTGCGATGGAAGAGGTCAAGGCAGGCGATTGGGCGAAGAAGGTCTATCTCGCTGAAGTGAAGCCGAACATTGGCACGCTTTACAAAAAGCCGGGGTATGACGAGAGCGATTTGCCCTAACGACCGGAGGGGATGAGAGAGATGGAGATTCGGCGAGCAGGTTCGCAGCATTCGGCCAAGGGGCCCGCGGATTGGTTCACGGGGAGTGTGCGGATCGATCCACTGTTCCAGGCTCCGGATCCGGCGCTGGTTCAGGGCGCGAGTGTAACGTTTGAGCCTGGTGCGCGGACGGCGTGGCACACGCATCCGCTCGGACAAACGCTGATCGTAACGGCGGGAGTGGGGCGGGTTTGCCGCTGGGGCGGGAGCGTGGAAGAAATTCGTCCGGGCGATGTGGTCTGGTTTTCGCCGGGAGAAAAGCATTGGCACGGCGCGTCGCCGACCAGCGGGATGACTCATATCGCGATCCAGGAGAAGAACGATGGCAAGGTCGTCGACTGGATGGAGCACGTGAGCGATCAGCAGTATAGCGGGTGAGGAGCGATATTACGAGACCTAGCCACCCAAATCCACATGCTCGACGTTGTCCACCGGATGGCCGAGGAAGCCTGAGCCTAAGCGACGAAATTTCTGCACTGAGTCGGTAACAAAGAAGCGGAAGTCGGGAGTACCTTCCTTGGGTTCGGGGGCGCTGGGGGCCATTTGCGCGCGTGCACCGGCGGCTTGCGTGGCGCCTGCGGCGGAGGCGGATGGCGGGGCGATGCCGAGTTTTTTCGCGAGAGCTTTGGCGGTGGATTCGGCGGAGTCGACGATCGCTACGTCGCTGGGGACGACTTTGCGCAGCAACGGACGGATCAGCGGGTAGTGGGTGCAGCCGAGGACGAGGACGTCGCTGCGTTGCTCGCGGCGGACAAAGGCGTCTTGCAGATAAATTTCGGCAACCTGCTTGGTGACGGGATGATCGGTCCAGCCTTCTTCGACTAACGGGACGAGAAGGGGTGTGGCTTTTTCATAAGCGTTGATGCCGAGCCGCTCGAGGGCGTGGTGGTAGGCGTGGCTGCTGATTGTGGCTTCGGTACCGATTACGGCGACGCTGCGGGTTTTGCTGATTGCCGCCGCGGCGCTTGCGCCCGGCTCGACGACGCCGATGGCGGGAACGTTGGCCTTGGCTTCGATGGCGTCCATGGCGAGGGCGGTGGCGGTGTTGCAGGCGATGACGAGGTGTTCGGCGCCCTGGCCCTCAAGGAAGTGGCAAGCGCCTAACGCATACCGCGCGACTGTATCCGCGGATTTCGTGCCGTAGGGAAGACGGGCGGTGTCGCCGAAGTAGAGGTATTCAGCATTGGGGACGAGGCGGACGATTTCGCGGAGCACGGTGAGTCCGCCGAAGCCGGAGTCGAAGACTCCAATCACGGGCCGCTGACGACTCATTGCAGGTCCTTCACCATTTGCGAGAAGTTGACGGCATCGAGCGGCGTTGCGAGGTCGGCGTGGCCGGCGAGAGTGTCGCGGTCTTTTCCTTCCACCAGGAATTTCACCTTTTCAACTTGAGGGTTATTGGCGCGCAACGTGGCGACGATCGAAGCGACCGTCAACTCTTCGGCGAGGATGCCGCTGGGATGCTTGTCGGCAAAGGCACCGTTGAAGTCCACGACCACGAGGCCGTTCTTCACGAAGTAAACGTTCTTCACATCCGAACCTTCGCCAATGTTGTGTGTCGTCGGCGCGGTTTGATAGAGGGTGAGCAGGTTGCGCAAGATCTGCTGAGTCCGTTCGCTGCTATCCGGCGGCAACGGGATGGTCACGGAAGAACGCGTGAGCAGGCCGGTTTTGTCATCGGCCACGTAGAGAGTTGCGGTGCTCGTGGGCCCGGAAACGGGCGGAGCCACAGGAAGCTCGGCGAGCGCGGGTTTGGGCTGGCGGCGCTCGGCGCGGTGCTTCAGTCGGTAGTTGTAGTAGCCGAGGCCGACGGCGAGGATCAGGAGTATGGCGGCCATGATCTGCAGGTGGCGTGGAATCATCTGGCCCCCAGCAATTTCGGCTTCATGGCGGCGATACCGTTGGCGACCGCAGCGGCGACGTTGTTCTGGTACTCGGGGCTATTGATGTTCGTCACTTCATCGTCCGGTGGTGCGAGTTCGATGGCGATTGCGGGCGCAGCGATGTTGCGCATGGGCCGCAGCGGCGCTGGAAGCGCGGTGACCGGAATCTGGCGGTTGCTCAACTCGGCCGAGATGGAACCTGCGACCTGCGAGCTGTAATCGAGATACGGCGCCTGCGCCTGGTGCCATGGCAGGAACGTATGCGTGGCCACACCAGCGGGCGTCATGAGTGCAGTGAAGATTCGTAAGCCATTGCCGAGGTTGGCCGCGTGAACTGAGACGTAAATCGCGGGGTGCGCGGCGTTGGCGGAGACGGCGCGGTCGTCAACGTTGATTGTGGCGTCATTGGAGCGGAGAAGTGTTGCAACTACGCCGCGAGTTTGCAACTCGTGCTGAATGCGTCGCGCGAAGGCGAGGTTCACGTCCTTCTCGGCGATCTTGTCAGTGATGGCGGCACCACGCTCGTCTCCACCATGGGCTGCGTCAAGAACGACAACGAAGCGCGGCTGCGGTGGAGCGGCGGGCGCTGCGGGCTGCGTAGGCCCCAGCGGTATAGGTGCGGGCGCGGTCGGAGTTTGTGCGGCTTGCTGCGCTGGTTCCTGCGTCTTGGGCGGCTCGGCTGCAATCTGCACGCCTGGGGCGGGTTGGATGGTGATGGTGCGATTGCCGTCGGAGAACGCAGCGGTAAGGGGTACGGCGCCGTTGACGGTGATCTGGGCGGTGCCGCCGGCGTCGGTGAAGGAGTAGCCGGTAATGTTGGCGTCGCCGGTTTGCACTTTTTCCGCGCCGGCGTTGACGACGGGATCGCGCCGGAAGACGAGCTTAACCTGGCCGGGTTCGGTGGCGACCATCGGATTCACCGGGCCGGTGAAGTTCAGGATGAGCTTGGGCGATGAGCCCTTCTCAACCTGCTCTTTGAAGCTGATCGCGACGCCGCCGATGAAAAGGCGGAGAGGGGTTTCGCGGAAATCGGTTTGTTGGCCGGTGAAAAAGGGAAGCATGGCTCCGATGTTGTGGAGAGGGATGTAGCCGCGTCCGTTCTCCATGTGGAAGTTGGCGGAGAGCTGAACGTCCTGGTTGTGGATCTTGCCCTTGTTCTTACCTTCCTGGAACTCGGCGTTGATTTCGCGACCGCCGGAGGGGGTGAAACGAAGCTTCCATTTCTTGCCGTCCTCACGGGCCTCAACATTGCCGAGAGGTTCCAGGACATCGGAGACGCCGACGTACACCTGACCGCTGTAGGGAAGCAGATTCACCGAGTAGGTTGCAGATTGGGAATAGACAGTGAGATGGCGCTCGGATTGGGTCTGCGCGCGCGGCGAGAGCCAGAGCACGGCGGCGAGTGCGGCAAGTGCCAGGGGGAACCATCGTGCGGGAGTACGAAAGTTCACGGCCGGCTTGCCCTTTCAGCCATCGTCGGGAGTGACGAAATGTCTACAGAATGTTGACTTGCGAGCAAACGTGAAAGGAGTAGAGTTCGCTTCGGGCTCGCCCCGCGATTGCTGGGATTCGTCACAGGAAAATTAGCGGGCATAGGAGTAACGAAATGCGAGCTCAACCGTCTGAGGGCGTAGGATTTGAGGTTACGGGAGACATCCGCACGGGAGATTGCGCAAATCCCGGATCGTCTTGGGGTAGCAAGGGTCATTCGTAGCGGATGCTTGCCGGAGATTGTAGCAGCTTAGGAAGTAAACCAAAGCTGTGGACTTTTTCATCTCAGTAGAGTCGACAGGTACTCTCACAGGGCCGCAAGCAGAGCCTGATTTGGGTCGTGGTTCCTGTGGTAACATCTGCCCCACACCGAAAGAAGGAACCCATTATGGGCAGCAGGAATTGTATGGTGCACGTGCCAGTTGCCGCGTGGATCCTGCAAGTCTCGCGCGCCGGAGTGTCGGCGCCATCTCGCTTTCGCCTCACCCTTCTCGGATGGATGATGTTACTGGCGGTGATCGTCGGTTTTGCAGTTCCCGGGCTCGCGCAGGTGGACAGTAACGAGGTCCACGTGCAGCCTCGCGAGGCGCCAAAGCCTCCTACCCCGCCGCAAGGCGATCCTGCTGACGTGAATACCCATACCCGTCCGATGCGGGTGGATGTGAATATCGTGCTGGTGCCGGTAACCGTGACCGATCCGGACAACCGGCTGGTAACCGGGCTTGAGAAAGAGAATTTCGAAGTTCTGGACCAGAACATTCCGCAACAGATCCGGCACTTCTCGAGCGAAGACGCTCCGGTGTCCATCGGCGTGATTTTCGACATGAGCGGGTCGATGTCGAACAAGATTGATAAATCGCGCGAGGCGATTGTCGAGTTCTTTAAGACCGCCAATCCGGATGACGAGTTCTTTGTGGTCGCCTTCAACGACAAGCCGGAAGTGTTGCAGGACTTCACCAACAGGATTGAGGATATCCAGGAGAAGTTGACGATTCTTCAGCCGAAAGACCGGACGTCGCTGCTCGATGCCATTTACCTGGGCATGAACAAGATGCGGCAGGCGAAGTACGAACGGAAGGCGCTGCTGATCATCTCCGATGGCGGCGACAACCATAGCCGGTATACGGAAAACGAGATTAAAAGCATGGTGCGCGAGGCCGATGTGCAGATTTATGCCATCGGAATTTATGACCTGGCGCCGACGACAACGGAAGAGATGGCGGGGCCAGCACTGCTCGGGGAAATCTCTGATTGGACCGGCGGACGTATGTTCCCGATTGATAACGTCAATGAATTGGCGGACGTAGCCACAAAGATAGGAGTAGAGCTGCGCAACCAATATGTACTCGGATACCGTCCAAGTAAACCAGCGAAGGATGGCAAATGGCGGAAAATCAAGGTCCGTCTGAACCCGCCTAAGGGCTTGCCTCCGCTCCATGTTTTCGCGAAGACTGGTTACTATGCACCTTCGGAATAGTTCGTTCCCCCTCCGCGCGTTACCGCTCGTACTCCTAGGCGCCCTTGCGTTTGGGCAAAACACCTCACAGCCGCAAAATCAGAATTCCCAACCTCCGGCAGGCCAGCAGGGCAAGTCTGACGGCGGGCTCATCATGCCGATTGACGATGGTTCGCAGCCAGCGCAGGGGCAGCAGCAGCAGAATTCGGCGCAACCTCAACCCGGCCAGCAGGGTAAGACGGACAATGGCCTGGTGATGCCAATCGAGAACGGCCAGTCCGAGGCGCCGGTTCCGAAGTCGCCGAACCAGCCGGGAGATACGGTCAACGTTCCCGCGAGCAGTTCGCGCGGCAACGGGCAAAATCCCGACTCCGAAGTCGGCGGCGTGTACACGTTCAAGAAGCAGGTTGAAGAAGTTCGCCTGCACGCGACCGTGGTCGACGATCGGCAGCGGTTGATCACGACCCTCGATAAGACCTCGTTTACGGTTTACGAGAACGGCGAGCCACAGCAGATTACGTCATTCCGGCACGAAGATATTCCTGTCGCGCTGGGCGTTGTGATCGATAACTCCGGCTCAATGAGGGACAAGCGTCCGGCAGTGAATGCGGCGACGATCAACCTCGTGAAAGCCAGCAATCCAGAGGACGAGGTGTTCGTCGTGAACTTCAACGACGATTATTATCTCGACCAGGACTACACCGACAGCGTTGCGAAACTGAAAGAGGCACTGGAGAAGTACGAGACCCGTGGTGGCACGGCGTTGTACGACGCGGTGCTGGCCTCGAACGCGCACTTGATGAAGGCTCCGAAGCTGGAGAAGAAGGTTCTGTTCATCGTTACGGACGGTGAAGACGATGCCAGCCTCAATACGTTGGAGCAGACGATCCGCAAGGTGCAGCAGGAGAACGGGCCGACGATTTACACCATCGGAATTCTGGATGAAACCGGTGGGCATAAGCGTCGCGCGCAACGTGCACTTCGTGAGATGGCGGAATCCACCGGTGGCGTGGCGTTCTTCCCGCAGAGCCTCGACGAAGTGAGCCGGATCACGCAGCAGATCGCGCACGATATCCGCAACCAGTACACGATTTCGTACAAGCCGACGAATCCACAAGCGCGTGGTGGCTATCGCCAGGTGAAGGTAGAGGCGAAGTCGAAGGGCTTCAAGGCCCTGCAGGTTCGGACGCGCGCGGGCTATTACGCGGGACAGACGCAGTCCGCGGCCAATCCGCCGGTGCGTAAGCCGGAGACCAACGCGGCTGTGCGATAAGACTCAAGCAACGCGAAGCCCCGCTACTTTAGCGGGGCTTTCGTGTTTAAGGGGGATGATGAGGTTCGCGACGTTTCTGTTAATGCTGGTGGCGTTGTCCGCTGCGGCGTTTGCACAGCGGCGGGTGATGCCGATCGACGATTTGCCGCCCGCGGTCGTTGAGCACCACGAGACGCGCTGGGATGTTCGGCCTTCGCTGAAGTACGACGCGCTTTGCGCACTCAATGTCTTGAGTGGCGATCCCTATTACCTGAAGTTTTACCAGGCAGACTACGACCGGCTAGCGCCGAAGTTTACTCCGGCCGAGAAGGCCGAGTTCGTTGCACTCAAACGAATTATCAAGGACCAGAACAAGGGGATCATCTCGGCAGACTTGGCGCTGATTCTCTCAGTAGAGCCGGGCGATTCGCTCGATGACATGTTGGTGGCGCTCGATAAGCCGAATGATATTCGTGAGCGGCTGAAGCAGACGCCCTATTACTCCGCCCCAAATTTCACCGAGTTCATGCAGGTTCGTCCGCATGCGATTGCGGCGATCCGAGCGTTAAAGCGGGTTGGATTTGACGAAGACTGGTCGCAACACATTCGGCCACAGATCATGGCGAAGGCGCCGCAGATCGAGAAGCAACTTGTGCAATACAACATTGTGCCGCTCCAGGAACAGGTGCTGGGACATGCGCTGCCGGACAATAGGATTGAAGTGGACCTGCTGTATTACTCGCAGCCGCATGGGATCAAGATCACCGGCACGCGGTTTCTGACGCACTTTGAATATCCGTTCGACATTGTGTTGCATAACGCGGTGCACGAGATGATGCACCCGCCTTATGACCTCAAGTCTCCCGCAACCGTGCAGGCCATCGAGTCGCTGCGGCATGATGCGTTCCTGATGGACAAAGTGAAGCATCACGATCCGTCGTATGGTTACAACGAGTTCGAAGGCTTCGTCGAAGAAGATTGCGTGCAGGCGCTCGAGCAGACGATCACGCAGTCCATGGGGATGAAAGAAGACGAGCGGGAGTACTGGCGAATACAGGATGGCGGTATGCACGTGTTGGCCATTGCGCTATATGAGCTCATGCAACGTGAGCGGTTTATGGAACTACGGGAAAGCTTTCCGCACTTTCTGCGGCGGATGGTGGCGAGCGGAAAGCTGACGAATGAGCGGTTGGTTCAGTTGAATCGCGAGTTTTACGCGGGGCGGTAAGGCGTCGTGGAAATGTAAAGAAGATGCCGAACCTCTTGCACGTGCGAACGCGTTTGTTAGACTTGCTCCACTTCCTTAAGGGGCTGAATCCATGACATTGAATCGAGGCGCAATGGTGCGCTTCTCCGCCGTCGCATCCGGAGTACTCGTCGCCGCGTCTGTATTGATCGCCGCGCGGCCCGCGCAGGCGCCACAAGGCGGGGGGACAAAGACCGCCGTACAGCAGTTCAAGAACATTCAGGTCCTCAAGGACATTCCCGCCGACCAGTTGATTCCGTCCATGCAGTTCATTGCGAACTCATTGGGTGTGGAATGCGACTTCTGCCATGTGGAAGGCGCGTTCGATAAGGACGACAAGGAAGAGAAGAAAACCGCGCGCAAAATGATGGCGATGATGATCACCATCAACCAGGAAAACTTCGAGGGCAAGAAGGAAGTGAGCTGCAACACTTGCCATCGCGGTACGCCGCATCCGCGGGGAGTGCCGGAGATTCCGGAGCAAGCGAAGGCGGCGGTCAGCACCGAGGAGATGGAGAAGCAGCACCACGAGCACAACGCCGAACGGGGTTCGGCCGATCCGATCATCAACGCCTATTTGAAGGCCGTTGGCGGTGCCGACGCGATTGCGAAGCTGAAGTCGGTGACAGAAAAGGCGAACATGGGGATGGGACCGGGGCGCGCTGTTTCCGTGGAGATTTTCGAAGAGACGCCCGTCCGCCGCGTGTCGGTGGCGCATATGGGCGACAAGGACAGCGTGACAGCCTACAACGGCGAAGACGGCTGGCTATCGTTCCCGGGGCGTCCGCTACGGCCGATGAACGGAGACGAGCAGTATGCCGCGAAGCTCGATGCGCAGTTCCTGGTGCCGAGCGATCCGCGTAAAGCCTTCGCCGAGATTCGTACGGTGCAGGCCGATACGATCAACGGGAAAGAGATGAACGTTGTGATTGGCAAGAACCCCGGGCAGGCGCCGGTTACGTTGTTCTTCGACAAGCAAAGCGGCCTGCTGGTGCGCATGGTGCGCTATGCCGATACGCCGCTGGGTCGTAACCCGACACAGGTGGACTTCGCAGATTATCGCGACCAGAGCGGCGCGAAGATCCCATTCGAGTGGACGATCGCACGACCGCTGGGACGGTTCACCATGAAAGTGGATTCGGTGCAGGTGAACGCGCCGATTGACGCGAAGACCTTCCAGAAGCCGGAAGCACCGGCGGCGGCTGCGCACTAATCAAACGAAGTCCGTTGAAGCCGAGAGGGTACGCCACCTCTCGGTTTCTTCTTTTACGAACGCTTGTTTTTCGTCGATGCGGCGCAAGGTATCGGTTCCGAGAGGAAGCCGCACCGGTGGATCCGCGAGATCGGCGAGTTGAAGAATCGCTTGTGCAAGCTTCTTCGGATCGCCGGGCTGGAAACCGCTACGTCCAACCACGAATTCGCGCATCTTGCCGACGGTCGAATCGTAATCCGGAATGCGGTTCTTCGTGGAGACGAGCGAAGTGGTGTCGAGGAAGTCGGTGCGAAACGATCCCGGCTCGACCGCGGTCACGTGAATGCCGAGTGGTGCAAGTTCCGCGTGCAGCGATTCGGTGAGTGCTTCCACCGCGAACTTTGTCGCGGAGTATGGTCCCCATCCAGGGCGTGCACTGAAGCCACCCACCGATGACATGTTGATGATGTGTCCAGAGCGTTGCTTGCGAAAGATGGGCAATACGGCGCGAGTGACATGGAGAAGACCGAAGACGTTCGTCTGAAAGAGGCGCTCGATTTCTTCGGCGCTCGTTTCTTCGACGGAGCCCAACAATCCGTAGCCCGCGTTGTTCACCAGCACATCGATCTGACCAAAGGATTCGCACGCGGAGCAAACTGCGTTTTCGGCTTGCTCGCGAGAAGTCACATCGAGCGCCACGCGGAGATATTTTTCCGGGCCCGCAGGCGCAGGAAGAGAATCAACGCGTCGCGCGGTCCCAACAACGCGATGGCCCCTCTCCAGTGCAGCCGCGGCAATTTCTGCACCGAAGCCACGGGAAGCGCCGGTGATCATCCAGACTTTGGAAGTTGGGTTGGACATTTGGCACTTCAGATGCGTTTGGGATGAAGCGCGATTCAATCCACAGAATTCCGGCAGCAGCTCTGTTTACGGGTTGATAAACACTCGATCAACCCTTAGCATCATGGGACGCCATTCGCACAGGGGAAGAAAGTGACCGCAGAGCGCAGACGCTACTGGCGTCCCGACATGTCGTTGTTTGTGTACCCAAGGAACATGGTCCGTCATAGCGTGGTGCGCGCTATCGCGGCCGGCGTGCTGATTGGCACGGCGATGCTCATCGTGCAGATTGCCATGGACAGCCTCACCGGGCCCACCGAGCGCACGCTGTTGATGTCGGATGTGTTTGTCGGGGTGATTACGGCGATTGTGACTGGCGCAGGACTGCGCCACTATGATGCGCATTTGCGCGCCGATGAAGCGCGGATGCGGATGATTGCCGAAATGAACCACCACGTTCGGAATGCCCTGACAGCGATCAGTTTGTCGGTGTACGCGAAGAACGATCCGCACCTGGAGAAGATCACGCGCGACTCGATCCAGCGGATTGACTGGGCCCTCCGCGAAGTGCTGCCGCATCCGGAGAGCGTGGTGGAGATCCCGCGCCCAGGAAGCGAAGAGGTACAAAGGCGGTCTGCTTAGCGGAAGTTGTGACAAGCTCGTTGACCATTCGGCGGCCGACCCGATAGCCTGAAGGGTTGGCCTTTTTCTTATGAATACATCTGAGATGTCCACTCTCCGCGTCGCCGAAGATATTTCTGAACTCGTTGGCCAGACCCCGATGCTTCACCTGCGCAAGATGGTGCCGCCGGAGATCGCCGACATCTACGTAAAACTCGAGTTTCTTAACCCGGGCGGAAGCATTAAAGACCGCGCTGCCCTGGGCATGATCCTGCGCGCGGAAAAGGAAGGCGTGCTCAAGCCGGGCGCGACGATTCTCGAGGCGACAGCGGGTAACACCGGCGTCGGCTTGGCGCTGATCGGCGTAAGCCGCGGATACAAGGTCGTCCTCGCCGTCCCGCAGAAATTCAGCAAAGAGAAAGTCATGCTGATGGAGGCTCTTGGTGCTCAGGTGTATCGGACGCCGGACGCCGAAGGCATGGAAGGCGCAATCCGGCTCGTCAAGAAATTCCTGACCGAGATTCCGAACTCGTGGCTAGCAGGGCAGTTCGAGAACCAGGCGAATCCTGATTTCCACTATGAGACGACCGGACGCGAGTTATGGGAACAGATGGGCGGCAAGATTGATGCCATCGCACTCGGTGCAGGCACGGCAGGGACGTTCACGGGAGTGGCGCGCTACTTGAAGGAGCGGTCGCCGCAGACGCTGTGCGTGCTGGTGGAGTCGCAGGCGTCGGTGTACGGCGGCGGCAAGAGCGGGCCGCACGCCGTAGAAGGTATCGGCGCGAGCTTCATTCCCGCAACCTTCGATCGCAGCGTTTGCGATGAAGTGATCGCCGTGAAAGACGTGGATGCGTTCCGGACAATCAAAGATCTGGCGGCCAAAGAAGGCGTACTGGCGGGGTCGAGCTCGGGAGCGGCAGTGTTTGCGAGTTTAGAGTTGGCAAAACGCCTGGGGCCGGGGAAGCGGGTCGTCACGATTATTCCGGACTCGGCTGAGCGGTACCTGTCTAAGGATCCGTATCACTTCAACGAATAACTTCAAAATCTTTAAACACGAAGGAAACGAAGGAATTTATGGCCAAGAAAGATTCTGGGTTTTCGACGAAGTGTGTTCACGTTGGGCAAGAACCGGAGCAACTGACTGGTTCCGTCGGTGTTCCGATTTACGCGACCTCCACATACGCCCAGGACGAACTTGGCAAGCCGCGTCTCGGCTATGAGTACTCGCGGGTGTCGAATCCAACGCGTGATCGGTTGGAGAAAAACCTCGCTGCGCTTGAGGGCGGCGTAGATTCCAAGGTCTTTGCCAGCGGGATGGCGGCAGTGAGCGCGATGTGCTCGCTGTTGAAGAAGGGCGACCATGTTGTTTGTTCGTCGAACGTATATGGTGGCGTGCCGCGGTTGTTCAACCAGGTGCTGGTGAATTACGGGCTGGAGTTTACGTACGTCGATACGTCGGACCTGAAGGCGACCGAGAAGGCGATCCGCAGGAGCACGAAGTACGTTTACATCGAGACGCCGACGAACCCTCTGATGGTGCTGAGCGACATCGAGGCCATCTCGCAGATCGCGCACAAGAAGGGCACCGAGGTTGTTGTCGATAACACCTTCATGTCGCCGTATTTTCAGAAGCCGATTGCCCTCGGCGCCGACATGGTGCTGCACTCCACGACGAAATTCCTCAATGGCCATAGCGACGGACTTGGCGGTGTGCTGGTCTGCACGACGAAAGAGCAGTCCGAGAAGCTGGCGTTCATTCAAAAATCAGTCGGTGCGATCATGTCGCCGTTTGAAAGTTGGCTGATTCTGCGCGGCGTGAAGACTCTTGCCGTCCGCATGAAACAGCATGACGAGAGCGGGCGGGTCGTCGCCGATTTCCTCGCGAAGCAGAAGAAGATCAAGAAAGTGTTCTATCCGGGATTGCCAGACCATCCGCAGCACGAGCTCGCGAAGCAGCAGATGACGGGCTTCGGCGCGCTCATCACATTCGAAACCGGATCGCTCAACAACGCGAAGAAGCTTTTGAAACGAGTGAAAGTTTGCACGTTGGGTGAATCGCTTGGTGGAGTGGAGACGTTGATCTCGCATCCGGCGACAATGACGCATGCTGCGCTGGGCGAAAAGGGAAGAGCGGCCATCGGACTGACCGATGGCATGGTGCGCATCTCGGTCGGCATTGAGGACGTGGAAGACCTCATCACTGACCTGGAGCAGGCAATTTCAGTTCTCTAGGTTTAGGCGTTGCCGACCTTAGTGTTCTTCTGCGCGTAGGCGAACCGATAGACCTGCTGGTCGATTTCACGACGCAGGTCGCGCCAGATCGTATCCGGCATCTGCAGGAACGTATCCACCACTTTCGGGTCGAATTGGCGCGCCGACCATTGTGCGATCTCTTCGCGTGCGGCTTGGATCGACTGCGCGGCGCGGTATGGACGATCGCTGGTGATTGCATCAAGCGTATCGGCGACCGCGAAAATGCGTGACCCGAGCGGAATCTGCTCGCCCTTCAATCCCCGTGGATAGCCGGTGCCGTCATAAAACTCCTGGTGCGCATAGACGATTTCCGCCGCTTCGTAGAGGAAGGGAATCTTGCGCAGCATGTGGTAGCCGCGGTAACAGTGCTCGCGCATGATCGCGACTTCTTCCGGCGTTAGTGGGCCAGGTTTGCGAAGAATGGCGTCGGGAATCGCCATCTTGCCAATGTCGTGGAGGAAGGCGCCGCGGGCGATCACGCGGATCTTCTCGGTTTCGAGGCCCATGGCGCGGGCGATCGCGATGGTGAACGCCGTCACGCGCTTGGAGTGGCCTTCCGTCTCGGCATCCTTCAAATCCAATGCGTCGCCGAGGGCTTCCAGGGTGATGTCGTAGGAGCGCTCCAGGTCGGCCATGGCCTGACGTAACTGCTCAGTGCGGGCGGAAACCAAGGATTCCAGATTCGTTTGGTAGGCGCGATTCTCGAGCTTCAGGCGCCGGTTCTCCAGGGCGCGACGCACCATGGCGAGTAGTTGCTCACGTTCGAAGGGCTTGAGCAGGTAGTCGTAAGCGCCGTTACGGATGGCGGCCAACGCCACCGAGATGTCGTGGACGGCCGTGACCATGACGACCGGCATATCCGGGTAACGTTCCTTGGTCTTCTCCAGCAGCCCGATTCCGTCCAATTCAGCCATCATTAGGTCGGAAAGCATCAGTTCGAACTCTTCCCCCGATTCGAGCACGGCGAGGGCCTGCAATCCGGAACCCGCTTGCTGGGTCTTATAGCCGGCATTGCTGAGCATGGACGAGACAATTTCCCGGATTGGTTCTTCGTCGTCGACGACAAGAATACGGTCGGTGGGCATAACGTTTGCCCAATTGTACAACGAGAACCAGTTCTGTCACCTAGCGGAAACCCGCGATAAATAAGGCTTTGGCAGCAACACTGTTATATGATGCAGGGCATTCCGCGATGATGTCGCCAGCCACTTCAGGCGGTTTTTGGCAACAGGTCCTCGACCAATTGCTATACGCCGATGTGTTGACCAAAGGACCAGATGTCCTGGTCCTGCTTGCGGCGACTGTTCTGGTCTACCGGACATTCCGGGAGAAGTACCTTTTTCCCTGGGTTTTGGGGTGGGCCGCCTACCTTGCTTACCGGCTCCTAAGCGCTCTGCCGGCCATCCGTATGGTGCCGGAGATTATCTTGCTGTCGCAGCTCTGTTACGTGGCTGCGGTTACAGGATTTTCGCTCGCGGTACTGCAGTACGTTCGCAAGAAATCCGCAGAGATATGGATTCTGGGTCTTGCGCTGGTTGCGATCTGCGCGGTGGCGATGCGCGCCATCTGGGGCGACAGTCGCGTGCTTCTCGTGGCGGTGATCGTTACCACGGCAGCGATTTGCTGGATCGCGGCGCTCCAACTCGTTCTGTTCGCCAGCGGGCGACGCCAATTCGGTGCCTGGCTCATGGTACCGATGCTCTGCGTGCTTCACCTCGACGCAAATCCGGGACGCCCGCACGGTTACTCCGGACTCGACGTCGCGATTGAGCTTTTGCTCGGGTTAAGCATGTTGATCATCGTGCTCGACCATTCGCGCGAGCGCACCGAACGGCTCAGCCTGATCAACGGCATCACCAACATGGTGGCACGAACCCACGAGTCCGGAACCTTGGTGGTCAGCGCGCTGGAGCAATTGAAGAAGCATACCGGTGCCTCGTGCGCGTGGTATCGCTACATGTTGCAAGACAAGCTGCTGATCCAGCAACAGATTGGGCTCACGGAGCGTTACGTATCCAGCCGACGCGTGCTGAAACTGGATGAGAGCCACGCGGGAGCATTCATCCATGCTGGTGCGCCCGGAACCTTTCTGCCCTCCGAGAGCGATACCGAAACGGCGAGCTTGTTCGGCGAAATGCACGTTGCCCAGGTTGTGGTGGTTCCCGTCAAGGGCAAGAACACCGTGACCGGTACGATCAATCTCGGTTTGCCGCGGAAGCGGGTGTTCTTGCCGGAAGAACTGGCGTTCCTGTCGTCCATCGCAGATCAGCTTGGCATCGGACTGGAAAACCAGCACATGTTCGAGCAGGTGGTTCGTTCGCAGCGCCAATGGGTAAGCACGTTCGATTCGATCGACGACATCATCCTGGTGCACGACGATGCAGGGCGCATTATGCGAACCAACCGCGCGCTGCTGCAAAGGCTCGGCAAAAAAATTAACGAAGTGATCCACGAACCTCTCGGGTCTGTCCTACCCAATGTCCCTCCCAAGATCCATTGCCCTTATTGCAATGAACAAGATGAGGGGTACATGGAGGGTCCAGATCCATGTTTCGGTGGCTACTCGTTGGTGTCGACGTCGTCCTACTCGGAAGGGGGAACGGCGGGGCTGGGCACGATCCATATCGTGAAAGACACAACCGAGCGTCGCGCGGCGGAGGAGCGATATCGTCTGCTGTTCGAAGAAGTTGGCGAAGGCGTCTACATCACCACCGGAGATGGCCGGATCTTGGAGATGAACGACGCATTCGTTCGCATGCTCGGGTATGACGATCGCCGCGAACTCCTGAACGCCGAACTTGGAAAGAAGGTCTACCAGAAGCCAGAGGATCGGCAACGAATCATCGCCGAAATTCAGGCCAAGAACCTTGTACGCAACTTCGAAACCAACCTGGTGCGGAAGGACGGATCGACGCTCACCGTACTGGAGAACGGTTTCGGTACGCGCGACGCATCGGGCAAAGTTGTTCGTTACCAGGGCTTCGTCGTCGACATTACCGAACAGAAGCGGATCGAGAATGAGATCAAGCGCCGCAATCGAGAGCTCAACGCTCTCAACACGATTGCCGTAATTGCCGCGCAGTCCTTCGATCTCGATGAGATTCTTAACGTCACGTTGCGGCAGGTTTCGGATTTGTTTGGCGCCGAGATGGGTTCGGTATGGATCGCGAACCCTGAGACGATGACGCTGCACGTAAGAGCTTGGGTCGGCTCCACAAGCCTCGGCGCGAAAGTTCCGGAAATGCAGATGTCGCAGGAACTGCTGGACGTGCTGATTGCGAATCGGCCGGAGTTCCTGACCATGGAGCACCTTGGCCTTCTCCCGCCAGTGGCCCGCGAACACCTGAATGAACTGGGTATCCAGACGTGGGTGTGGGTATTGCTTTGGGTTTCGGGACGTCCGCTCGGAGTGATCGGGTTAAGCAGTCGAACCGTGCGCGAGTACACCGCGATGGATCGCAACCTGATGGTCGCCATTGCCCGGCAGCTTGCCACTACCATCGACAAGGTCAGGCTCTACGAAGAGACAACGCGGGCATACGAGGACTTGCGCCGCACGCAAGAACAGTTGCTCCAGAGCGAAAAGATGTCGGCCGTGGGCCAACTGATTTCCGGTGTCGCGCACGAGCTGAACAATCCGCTCACGGCGATCGTTGGCTACGCACAGTTGCTCGAGCAGGAGCCACTATCGGCGCGCTCTCTCGACTTCGTACAAAAGCTCTACAAACAAACGCAGCGCACTCGCCGCGTGGTTCAGAATTTGCTCTCGTTTGCTCGCCAGCGAAAGCCGCTTAAGCAGGATGTTGACCTGCGACGAGTGATCGACGAGACGCTTGCACTGCGCGACTACGATCTGAAGCTCAATAACATTCGTGTAGAACGGGATTTTTCGGAAGCGTTCCCGCACGTCATCGCCGATTCTCATCAACTGGAGCAGGTCTTCCTCAACATCATCAACAATGCCGTGGATGCCATGCTTGAAGGCGGCAGGGGAGGGGCGCTGCGAGTGTCGGCCGGAATTGACTTCGAACATGACGCCGCCTTGGTCGAATTTCGCGACAGCGGTCCGGGCATCAAGGAGCCGAAGCGCATTTTCGATCCCTTCTACACGACGAAAGTTGTGGGCAAGGGAACCGGCCTTGGGTTGAGCATTTGTTACGGCATCGTCAAGGAACACGGCGGGGACATCACCGCATTCAACCACGCCGAAGGCGGAGCAATCTTCCAGGTACGGCTTCCGTTGACAGCTAAGGCACGCGAGCCGCAGGTTCAGGCCCCGATCATCTCGAGCGACGCGCTCCGCGGCAAGGTGCTCGCTGTGGACGATGAAGAGGCGGTCCTTGAACTCGAGAGAGAACTCATCACCGGCGCCGGTGCCGACGTGACCTGCGCGTCAGACGGTGCCGAAGCAATCCGCCTTCTCGGCGCAGAGAGCTTTGATGCGATCGTGATTGACAGCAAAATGCCGGGAGAATACGACAGCCCCGATGTTTACCGCTGGGTATTGGTAAATCATCCTGAGCTCGCGGCAAGGTTCGTCTTTACTGTCTCGCACGCCACCGAACCCACGGTTCGCGGGTTTCTCGAAGAGCACTCTATTACACACATCGAGAAACCTTTCCAAGTCTCTGAATTAATTGGAATTCTTCGACGAATTCTGGCGTCTCGGAAAGCCGAGACGGTGCGCGGCGCATCCTAACTACGACTTCTCCCGTCGATATAACACCTTAGGATAATGTGGGTATCCGGATACCACATTGAAGTACGGGTTTGCCCGTCAAGCGGTTCGCCTACGTCGCTTTTACATACCAACACTGGCTCGAAAATACCCGATTGGGCCTTAGTTCTCTTAAGGTTCCAAGGGAATCCACAGCGCTCGCAGGCAGTTCGGCGGGTGCAGATCAGTTAGGCAGGGGGATTGCAATAGGGAGTAGTGGAACGGGGATGGCAAGTGACCTCCTTCCAGTGGTTAGCTGAAGCAAGGCAATGTTCAGCAGCCCGCCCAACAAAAGACCAAAAAGACCCAAAAGGGGGCAGAATGGCGAGCACACTTCAGAACGTGGCAATCTCCGACCTGAGCTTTATCCCGGCCTTCACCGCGACGACTTCGATCGAACGCTGCAAGAGCATTTACGAAGAGAACCGGCATCGGATTTATGCCTTCGCGTTCTGGATGACCAACAGCGAACTCGAAGCCGAGCACCTGCTCGAGGCGACTTTCGTTCGCGCCTTCGCAGAAAATTCCACGCCGACCTCGGCACAAATTGACGACGCTCTGATCGCGATCCTGCGTTGGGAGTGCAGCATCGGCCCCCTCACCCTGAAGAGCGGGGAAGTGAAACAAATCCTGAACGTTCGCGAGAACACCAAGCGCGTTCACCTGGAACTGGCCGTGGTGCAGTTGCCGGCCACTGAGAAACTGATTTTCCTGATGCACGACGTGGAAGGCTACGAGCACGCGCGCGTCGCCCGGGCACTCGGCATCAGCGCCGACGAATCGAAACGCGGCTTGCACGAAGCACGCCTGCGGATCCGCGAACTAGTTGCGGAAATGGTCTGGTAAGAATTCCCTTTATCCCATTGGTTGACTCAACTCTCTCCTTTCCCATGCCCCTCCAGCCAGAGGGGCATTTTTCATATATGCAAAAGCGGAGCCCGCAGGCTCCGCTCGGTCTGAGTTTCAGTTTCGCTATTCGATCGTCGCGGTAAAGGCGCCACTCTTGGCGCAGTTGCCGCCCATGGTTTTTCCGCTGACTTTGCCGTCGCCGTCGGGCTGCGCCATCGCGGCACACTCGCCCATCATGACCTGGTAGAACATCCCGGCGAACATGATCTTCACATCGCCACTCGGGCCTTTGAATAAGGCCATCGTCGCCATGTTCGGATCGAAGCCGGAGAAGGTCCATACTTCGCTGCTACCCGAAGCCCAGCGTACTGTCCATTTATCACCGACGGAAGCATGCTGGTGCGCCTGTAACTGAGGTTGAGCTTTCTTCATTTGCGCCTGTGCGGCGTCAATCTGTTTCTGCTGCGCCGCTATCTGCTCCTTCTGCTTCTCCTGGGCTGCGAGGTAGGCATCGGAAGGATCGGCCTTGGTGCTGGCTCCGAGTTCCTGCGCTGGGTACTGGTCTCCCATGTTCTTGTAGAACTTCACGGTAAAGTCGCAGCGATTGGGACCTGGGTTAGAAGCCGCATATTCGGCCGGCATCCCGGCGGGCACTGCACTTGACGAGTTCACGGTGACATGGATTTCGCCGTTCTCGATCTTGGTCGAGGAAACAATGAAAGGCGGATGCGCTTCGACCTTCACGTTATTGAGCATGCTGGGATCGACGTTGGCGACCTTGAGCACGATGTCGCGGGTGGCGCCGTTCTTGCAGGTTCCGGTGACGCCGGTAAGCGACGGCGTACCCGAAGATTGACGCTGCGAGGTGACACGTTGGTTGGTGCCGGGAACCTTGACGTTGGGAAGCTGCGCGAACGCGAACTGAGCGACGCTGAAGACAGCCACGAGCGCGAGATGACGTTTCAAAACATCCCTCCTGAGAATGAACCGACCTTTGCTGGGAAACTGCGCGCATTCTACACCACGAAAGTGTTATGGGCGCAGTGTGATCTCTGGTTAGGATTCGCTGGAAATCCAGCCGACGGAAGAACCGGAATGTCACTTTTCGGGTTCGGCGGAGATTTCGGAACGTGCCGATGCGAGGAGGCTGGAATAGGGGAAACGGCGCAGGCCGTCGTCCAATTCCGCCAAGGCCGCCTGCTTGTGTCCCATTTGGACGAGGATGCGAGCCCTCAGTTCCCAGAGATCGGGCTCGTCGAGCCAGTATTGCGCGATGCGGGCTTGTTCCAGCGCGTCTTGCGTGCGTCCTGAATTCGCCAGCGCACGCGCCAGGTAGAACTCGGCGTCGGCGTTGGTGCGGTCCCAGCGTAGAGCAGCGGCGTATTCCTCAACAGCTCGCTGGTCGCTGGATTGCGCCTCCCACGCGAGACCTTCATGCACGTGGTAGCTGGCGATCGCTGGCCTCATGACGACGACAAGCAGGACGATTCCGAGAGCAGAGGCTGGCGCGAGCACAGTTGCACGTTCTCGAAACCGAATTACCCGACGGTTTAAGTCGAGAAAGGCGAAGGCGAACCATAACCACAGCAGAGCCCAGGTCTCTGCGCGCTGGAGCGGGAAGTCGAAACAGGCGCCGAGGAGGAGCGCCACGATACCTGCCAAGGCAAAGGGTGCTCTCGGATCAGAAGTAACGCGTTGCAGCAGGCTGCCGACGCCAATGCCGAGCGTTGCCAATAACGCCGCGGCTCCAAGCACGCCGGTGGAGACCAGAAATTCAAGAAAATCGTTGTGTGCATGCTCCTGCATATCGGCGAAGGGAAGAAGGCTCCCATCGGGATGAGCGGCGAACCAGCGCCCCATGCGTTCGGGATAGGTGTAGTAGAACGTGCCAGGACCGTCGCCGAGCAAGTGGACGCCGTCCGCGAGAGAAACTCGCCACAAGAAAGTACGGCCTGTGGACGCAGTCGTCAGTGAGCGAGGGTTGGTGCGGTTCACGAGCGAGGCTGAGGCAGCGAAGAGCACCAGGACGGCGCCGATTGCGATCCATCGTTGCTTGCGCGATCGTGCGAGGAGCGGCAGCGCCAGTGCAACGAAGAAGCAGAGCAAGCCAATACGCGATTGCGTCCACCAGATGGAGGCGAATGATCCAGCCAATCCCAGGCGCCAAACCCAAGCTTTGATGCTCGGGCGCAGCGCGAGATACAGCAGAGCTGGCGCGCTCGTCGCGAGATAGCTGGCGACGAAGTTCGGATTGCCGAGCATAGACGAAATCTGCATACGTCCGCCGGAGTAGCTCGGGTGTAACCCGAAGGGGGTGAAGACGTCGAAACCGAAGCGGTTCGCAATTGCGACTGCTGCGACGATGTAGCCGGAAATCGCAATGCCATGGATCAACCAATCGGAGCGGCCGCGCAGGGCCGATGCAGCCAGCGGCATCAGAAGACATCCGGCAATGAGGATCAGAAGCGGTTGAATCGCCAATTCTTTGTGGGCTGAAAAACTAGCGGAGAGAAGACCCCCGAACAAAAAAGCCGCGACAGCGTAGAGAAAATTACGTTCGATTGCGCTCACAGCGCAGGGGATTGAGCTCCGAGTAAAGAACACCCCGATCGCGAGCACCATCGTCGCGCATACCAATATCGCGTTCTTCGGAGGGAAAAATGCCGATTGCAGCGCGGGGCAATACACACACGCGAGAAGGATCGGAATCGAAGCGGCAAAAAACGCGAGAATCCGAGAGGGAAGTGTGGCCGGAAGAGAATCGCCTTGTCCTGCGGCCGGTGGCGTCATTGCATCATTGGGCGACGGTTGCGTTCTTCAGAACGCCGGCTTCCGCGGCGATCTTCTCCAACTTCGCACGGTTCTCGGGACGCATGGGAACCATCGGGAGCCGATAATTTTCCTCGATCCGCCCCATCATCGCGAGCACTGCCTTCACCGGGCCCGGATTCGACTCGAGGAAATTAGCGTTCATCAGTGCAAGGAAATGATTGTGTAATTTGCGCGCGGTGGCCCAGTCGTTGTTCAGCGCAGCCCGCACCATTTCCGAGAGCTCTTTCGGGATCTGGTTCGATGCCACCGACACCAGGCCAACGCCTCCCACCGCGAGAATCGGCAGCGTGAGAGCGTCATCACCTGAGAGCACGGTAAAGTCCTCGGGTTTTTGCGCGCAGACGTCCATGATCTGCGGCAGGCTTCCACTCGCTTCCTTGACTGCGATGATGTTGGGAATCTTGGCGAGTCGCAGCAACGTCGCAGTCTCAATGTTTGCCGCCGTGCGGCCCGGAACGTTGTAGAGCACGAGCGGCTTGTCCACGGCCTCAGCAATCGCCTTGAAGTGCAGGTACTGGCCTTCTTGCGTCGGCTTGTTGTAATAGGGCGACGCGGTAAGAATGGCATCCACGCCTTTGATCGCGGCGACTTCCTTGGCTTTTTCTACGGCTTCCGCGGTGTTGTTCGAGGTGGCGCCAGCAACGATGGGCACGCGGCCGTGGTTCACTTCAACCGTCTGTGCGATCACTTTCAGCCACTCATCATGAGAAAGCGTGGGAGTTTCGCCGGTGGTGCCGCAGGGCACGAGGAAATCAATGCCAGACTCGATCTGCCACTCCACGAGCGCGCGCTGCGCAGCGAAGTCCACGCTGCCGTCTTGCTTAAAGGGCGTAACCAGTGCCGTGCCGCAGCCACGCAGTTTCATCGTCATACCTCGTGAAAGATATCGCGGAAATCGTAGAAGCCCGTTTTCCCTTGGAGCCATTCGGCGGCTTTCACTGCGCCTTCGGCGAATCCGCGTCGCGATTTCGCCGCATGCGTCAGGGTCAGGGAATCGAACTCCGAGTCCAACAATATTGTATGCGTTCCGGGGATGTCGCCTTCGCGGATGGAGGCGATTGCCATCTTCTTCCCGCCAGTCTGCTCCAGTACCTGTTGGATATTCGCCGCTGTGCCGGAAGGCGCGTCTTTCTTGTGCACGTGATGGAGTTCTTCGATCGAACCACCATACCCGTGCTTAAGCGCTTCCGCCGCGACCTTTGCGATCTCGAAAAACAAGTTCACGCCGAAGGAGAAATTCGCGCCCCAAACAAATCCGATCCCGCTCTGGTTGACCAATGTCTCGACACGTGGCAACTCGTCGTACCAACCGGTAGTGCCGACGACAATGTTCTTTTTCATCCGCGCGCAGGCTTCGATGTTGTGCAGTACCGCCGCGGGCGTGGTGAAGTCAATCGCGACGTCGAATTCTTGCGCGAGTTCAGGTGTAATTGCAGCGCCGCCGGCGTTTTCCTTGCCATCAAGCAGACGCACGCGATGATGGCGTTCGATTGCGTAGTCACGCACCAGCGATCCGGTTTTTCCGCAGCCCAGCAGCAGAAGGTTCAATCAAACACCTCCGGATCAACGTCGGTGAAGAAGTGCGCGTGCAATCGACGCACAGCCTCGGGCACATCGGCCTCGTCAATCACGAACGTGATGTTGATCTCGGAAGCGCCTTGAGAAATCATGCGGACGTTAATGTCGGAAATCGCGGTGAAGACCTGCGCCGCAATGCCCGGACGCTCGCGGATGTTCTCCCCCACGAGACACACAATCGCCTTGCGTCCGGAGTATTTCACGAACGCGAGTTTCTCCATGTCGGCTGCAATCTCTGGAATGCGCTCGTTCGAATCCACCGTAAGCGAGACGCTGACTTCGGAAGTTGAGACGACGTCCACCGCGCACTTGTGCCGGTCAAAGATTTCAAAGATCTGCCGGAGGAAGCCGTGTGCCATCAACATGCGGGCAGCGACGACATCGATCACCGTAATGCGCTTCTTCGCCGCAATGGCCTTGAACGGATTCCGCGTCTGCGGTGCGCGCGCGACGATCTTGGTCCCTTCGTTCGATGGATTGCGCGAGTTCAGCACATAGACCGGAATATTCTTCTCGATCGCGGGCAGTACCGTCGCTGGGTGAAGAACCTTGGCGCCGAAGTACGCCAACTCAGCTGCTTCCTCGAAGCTGATGACCTTAATCCGGTGTGCATCAGGACAGAGATTCGGATCCGTCGTCTTCATGCCATCAACATCGGTCCATATCTCAATCGCTTCAGCGTTTAGTCCCGCCCCGACGAGCGCAGCAGAGAAGTCCGAGCCTCCGCGGCCGATAGTCGTGGTGATGCCATCAGGCGTGCTCCCTATGAAGCCGCCCAACACCGGAACCACACCGTCGTCGATGAGCGGTTTCACCTTCGCCATGAGGCGACGATCGATCTCCGCCACCTGCGGAGTCGCCTTACCGAAGGTGTGATCAGTGACAATGATCTCGCGCGCATCCACATGCGTAGCCTTCAGCCCTCGCGCTGCGAACGCCGCAGCCACCACTTTGCTGTTGATACGCTCACCGTAAGCGACGACATTGTCCTGCGTGCGCGGCGTCAGTTCGCCGACAGCGCAGATACCCTCAAGAAGTTGTTCCAGCGCTAGATAGTCGGCGGCGATTGAAGTGTGAACGGGGTTCGAGGCGTCCGAAACCAGCGCACTTGCAACTCCGAAGTGTCGATCGCGCAGCGCTTGGCAGAGCGTGACAGCTTTCTCTTTATCGCCCGCGCCGGCTGCAGCAGCCATCGCGAGCAGTTGGTCTGTGGCCTTCGACATCGCGCTGACCACCACCGTCGGGCGACGGTCGAGTCTTCCACGCACGATGCCGGCGACGCGGTCGATCGCCTCCGCGCTCTCAACCGACGTCCCGCCAAATTTCATGACGATCATTGGCGCAGAGTCCTCACGAAAGGAATCCCTTCGCCTTCAACAACTCCGCGTTCAGGATCGCCGCGCCCGCTGCACCGCGGATCGTATTGTGCGAGAGCACCACAAATTTCCAATCGAGCAGTCCGCACGGTCGCAAGCGGCCAATCGTCGCTGTCATCCCACCGCCGGCATCCACATCAAACCGCGGCTGAGGGCGCTCCGGACGCTCGTCATATATCAGCACCACGGGTGGAGCAGAGGGAAGTCCCAACTGCTGAGGCACGCCAGAGTACTGACGCCATGCATCGAGAATCTCGGCTTCACTCGCCTTACGAGCGAAACTCAGCGATACGCACTCGGTGTGTCCATCTTCCACGGGCACGCGGTTGCAGTGCGCGGTGATCGCGAAGGTAGCGTCTTTGATGCCTTCCGAAGTGTGAGTTCCGAGAAGCTTCTTAGTCTCAGCTTCGAGCTTCGGCTCTTCTCCGCCGATGTATGGAATCACATTTCCGAGAATGTCGAGCGTAGGCACGCCCGGATAGCCAGCTCCGCTGACTGCCTGCATCGTGCTGACGAATAGCCTGTCGATGGTGAATCGCTGATGCAGAGGAGCGAGGGCCATTACCAAACCAATCGCGCAGCAATTCGGATTGGTCACGATATAGCCGCCGGTGTCCTTGCGCCACTGCTGGTGCTCCAGGATCGCGATGTGGTCCGGATTCACTTCCGGTACCACAAGTGGCACATCCGGATACATGCGGAACGCCGAGGAGTTCGTTACTACCGCGCAGCCCGCTTTCGCAAACTTCGGTTCGAGCTCTTTCGCTGGACCAGAATCGAGCGCCGCAAAAATCACTTTAGGAGCATTGGCCGGGTCCGCCGGGGACATCTGCATGTTGGCGATGTTCTCCGGCAGGCGCGTCTTCATACGCCAGCGGACGGCTTCCGCATAGCTCTTGCCCTCGGAACGTTCCGACGCCGCGAGCCAAACAATCTCAAACCAGGGGTGACCTTGGAGCAGCTGAATAAAGCGCTGCCCGACCATACCCGTCGCCCCCAAAATACCTATGGGAATTTTCTTATCTTGCATGATGGGTTAAAGCGGATTGTAACATCCGGAACTGCTGCTCAATGCGGCCATGACCGCGTTAATCGCGGAGAACCTCTGTGTTGTTGGCGGGGATCGTCAGCCGTTGGACCTTGTAGCCGTCGTCCATCCATATCGACCATTTCACGCCGTCCTCTTCCAGGTCGAAGCGCCGTAAATCGGTCTGGACACCCTTGATTGGAATCTTCTCGATGCCCACAAACTCGATACTCGCCATTACCGGCGTGCCGGTGTGTGGAATCAACCCTCCAAACTTCGTCTTTGGCAAATTGCATTGGGCCTCGTTGGCCTTGCAGGAACCGAAAACAAAGCGCCACGCCAGTAATTCGCGGTGGGTGAAGAAGAAGTCATCGAGGATGACGGTGGAAGGAGGCAGCATAAACGGCCGCTCGAAAGGCTTTGCCTTCTCGCTATTGAAAATCCGCTCGATAAGAAAGTTGTTCTCGGGCGCCACCGTATTCGAAGACCTCCCAGGGCTCAGTTCCTTCCACTCATAGCGCAGCAAATCGCCGTTGGCGGCCAGCGTCATGTCAGATTTCTGCTCGATTTTGTTGCCGCCCTGTTCGACCTGAAGATCGCAATGCGTCGCACTCCCGGTAACGGTCTGTTCGATCTGGAACGTCTCCGTGCCCACGCGCGTTCCGTTCACAAAAATGCCAAATTTCCCCGAGTCCACCACTTTGGCGGAAGGTTCTTTGTCCTTCCCACTGGCGAAAGCAGAAAATCCACACAGAGCGAGCACGGCGGTAAGGCGGATCGAGCGGGACAACAGATGCACAGGACCTCCAGAAATGACTTGCACTAACCTACCTCAGCTTGCGTCGCGATCAAAGAAACTATTCAGGTACCGCGGATTGTGAGTTCCTCTTCTCAAGCGTTGCCACAATCTCGCTCGATATTTCTTCGGGCGACCGGTTTCCGATTTCGACGGTCAACTCGGCAGAACGGTAGATGGGCTGGCGATCGGCATGAAGTTTTCGAAACTCCTCAATATCCTGTGCCAGTGGCCGGGTGCCTTGCTCGGCGCCGCATCTCTCCAAAAGAACCGCAAATTCGCCGCTCAGATAGATCGTTGTCGCTCCACGCTGGCAGAGCAGGTCACGGTTGCGCTCCTGGATGAACGTCCCTCCGCCAAGTGCGATTACCGTGGGGCCGCCCAGCATATTCAATATCCGCAGCAGCGCCTCATGTTCCACTTGGCGGAAGTGCGCTTCGCCTTGATTGCGAAAAACCTCAGCAATCGCTTGTCCCTGGGTACGTACGATCTCCGCGTCGAGATCAACAAACGCCCACCCCAGCCTTTCGGCGAGGCGTGCGCCAACCGTGCTTTTCCCGGAGCCCATGAATCCTGTCAGACAGATACACGACAGGCCGGGCGCGCTTGAGGTCGAAGGATTCACGTGGATGGAAAAATTCTAGCATCGGAGACAAGTACGTACTCCGAACTGAGTAGAAGAGAGAAGATTTCAGAGCTTGCTCGGATTACAGAGGAGGGAACGAAAGGGCACACAAATGGGAAGGGAAGTCGCGGCGTCGAGCAACGCCGCGACCGGAAATTTAGAAACCGCGCTTCGCCTGCTGCGGTTTGCCGAGCCCTTCAGTCTCGACAGAATGCTGGATGTTGTCCCACACGCGCGGGTTCGGATCTTCCATCGGCACCAGCAGCTTTGCCTGCTCGACGATGTACTTCAGATCGCGCACCAGGTCGGAGCAAATTGGACAGGTCTTCAGATGCTCCTGTTCCTGCTCATTGCCTCCGGTATCGATAATGTACGGTAGTACCTTTTGGAACTCCGCGCAGTTCATTGCGACCTCTCCCCGTTTCTTCCCCGCAGCCGTACCTTGTTCACTCATGGCTGGCTCTCACTTTCTCAACACCACACCCGATAACTCCGGGCGAAATCAATGTCTTGCTGCGGCCTTTTCGGCTCTATTCGTTCTCAGCAGGTCCCTCAGCTTCATTCTCGCCTTGTGGAGCTGCGATTTGCTATTGCCGATTGAGCATCCCATCATCTCGGCAATTTCATTGTGTTCATAGCCTTCAACGTCGTGCAGTACAAAAATGATCCGATACCCCGGAGGCAGACTCTCGATCGCCCGTCCCAGGTTCACGCGATCAATCGACCCCGCCAGCACATTGTCTCGTGCTCCGATGTCTTTTTTCGGTCCATCTTCCTGCTGGGGCTCCATACTTTCCTCGAGTGAAACCTCGGGAAGTCCTTTTTTTCTTAAATGCATTAGAACCACATTCACCGCCAGACGATGTAACCAAGTCGAAAAAGCCGACTCGCCGCGGAACGTGGCTATCTTTCGGAAGAGTTGCAGGAAGGCCTCCTGCGTAAGGTCTTCGGCCTCGGCAGTATTGCCGGTCATACGCAGGCAAAGCGAGTAAACCCGTCGTTTATGCAGGCCGTAAAGCGCCTCAAACGACTCAGGATCGCCGTTCTTTGCCCGTTCAATCGCCTCAGCTTCAGTAATGCCTGTCGAAAGGATCTTTTTTGCTGTCGTCAATGGTCAAGCCTTTGGTCTGCTGGTGGGGTTTGATGCCGGTTCAGCAGAGCTGGTTGTATCCACTTGGAGATAGGCCGCTTACAGCGCCATTCGCGCAGGAGCGGCGATTGTATTCCAGAATTCTGGGCCCGGAGCCACTTGGAAAGAGTGTAATTTTTGCAAAATGGTTGCTTGCGATGATTGCTGAGAGCTCGGCAAGCGGAGCCGAAAGCAGCTTCTCACCTTTGCCGCGCCCTAGTACCATCACCAGCGGATCCTTTCCCAATCATGATCATCTTCCACTACCCACGCGTACTCCTGGTTGTTAGCTTCCTCATTCTGGCTGGGGCTGCTGCCCTCGGCGATTTCTTTCGCACCAGGCTGAAGTCCATCAGCGACGACCAGCGTAGCGATCTCAGCCTTGTGCTTGGGGCATCGCTCACATTGCTCGGCCTGCTGATCGGCTTCAGTTTTTCGATGGCCATCAACCGCTACGATCAGCGCAAAAACTACGAAGAGGCCGAAGCCAACGCGATCGGCACCGAGTACCTGCGTGCTGACCTCCTGCCGCCGCAGGCCGCCGCCCAAGTGAAAGACTTGCTGCGCCTTTACCTCGACCAGCGGATCCTCTTCTACTCGACCCGCGATTACGTGATGAGCGATGCGCCGGGTGTCGAGGAGATCGAGCGCAAGACCGCCAAGCTGCAAGGTCAGCTATGGGAGGCCGTACGGCCCGCCGCTGCCGCGCAACCGAGTCCTCTCACCGCCCTCGCCGTCGCCGGCATGAATGATGTTCTGAACTCGCAGGGATACACCCAGGCCGCGTGGTGGAACCGCATCCCGGTAGAAGCGTGGCTCCTCATGCTGACGATTGCGATTGGGTGCAGCGTATTGATCGCCTTCAGCGCCCATCGCAGAGACTGGCGAATTTACCTGATCGTCCCCGCAGCCGTGTCTTTTTCATTCCTGCTGATTGCCGACATCGATAGCCCGCGTCGTGGCTTCATTCACATCAGCGCACAGAACCTGGAGAGCGTGCGTCAGTCTTTGACTGGACAGTAGCGGCGAGGTTATCCCTTCGCGGTGATCGTCTCCAGCCCGTGTCCGTGCGGCCCTGTCTCGCGCTGGCGCAGCAGGAAAGCACAGAACATTGCCAGGAATCCCACTATTGAGAACGTCCACATGCCGAGACGATAACCATTAGGATTGGCAGCACTGGCACCAGCGTGGTCGTTTTCCCATCCGATTAGCAGATTGAATCCGAACAATCCGATGTTCTGGATCATCGTCATCACACCATAAGCGGTGCCGAGTTTCGACTCGTCGACGATGTAGGCGACCGAGGGCCACATGACCGCGGGGATGAGTGAGAAAGCAATACCCATCATCGCCATTGGCACGTATAAGCTCACATGGACGTAGGCCATGATGAGATATACCGGGATCAGCAGCAGCGAACCGAACATCATGAACAGAGCTCGCTTGCCGATCTTATCGACCATGAGTCCGAACAGCGGAGTGGCAATCATGGCGAAGAGCGTCAGCATGCTGGACAGGAAGCCGCCGAACTCGCGAGTGGTGCCGTGCGCGTCCATGAAGTACTTCACCGCGAAGGTCTGGAAGGGAAAGATCCCGGAGTAGAAGAGGATGCAGAGCCCGACGATGTACCAGTACGAAAGACCGAAATTGAAGATGTCTTTCCAGACAATCTTGTCCGGCTTGCTCGCGGAAGACAGGGCGTAATGGCTGTCAGCATAGTTCTCCATCAGCCAATACACGATAGCTCCGACTACACACAGGCTGCAGACTGAGGTCGCAATAAGGAATGGGGGGCGCCAGTCTTCATATGCAGAGCGGGCCCAAGTCGGGGAGTTTAGGGCCGCGAACGTGCCGAGACGGCAAATGGTGAGGTTCACGCCGAAGGCGAAGCTCAGCTCCTTACCTCGAAACCACTTTGCCAGGAGCGTCGTGACCGCGACGTTGAGCGATTCTGCTCCCATTCCAAACACCAGGCGTCCGAAGGCCATTACGATGAAACGAGAATTGCCGAGCGCTACTCGTAGGGAGTTCTCAACATCGGCGCCGAAAATCCCGAATGGCTTCGAAACCGCAACCGCGACGGTCGGAGCTGCGGATTGCAGCCAATGCGGAGGGTTCACTACCGTTATCACCGTGCCCACAAAGCACAGCACTCCAAACAAGAAAGTCGACTTCTTCACTCCGAGTCGGTCGATTAACAATCCACCTAGCACGACCGTGAAGATATTCGGGAAGCTGTAAATCCCTTGAAGCAGGCCGATGTAGGAGTCGGTAAAGCCGAGCTGCTTACTCAGCAGGTCCGCCACCGGACTCAGCGCGTCATAGGCGTAGTAGCTCCCAAACATCGCCAAACTGACGAATATCAGGACGATCCATCGATAAGACTTGCTTGGTTGGGGACGCTCGACGACGGCTACGGACTCGCTCATTTAGGCCAGGCCTCTGGGGTGAAGCAAGAAGATATCAGATAGACGAAAAAACACCCAGTACGCCGGGATCGGATAACGTTTTTAGCGGCCTCGCGTCAGACCAAATGAGGACAGCGAGCCTCTCCTTGTTCCTCTCCATGCTGATGTAGGAAAAGCCCCGCACAACCAGCGGGGTTTTTTGTTAGGGCTCTGCGTCAATGACTTTGTGGAGCAACTCCATCAGCGTCTTCTCGTCGCGCTCCGCGATCACCGTATGCTGCATCTGCGCTGCGTCTCGTTCCATTGCACCCTCTTTCGCGAGCAGCACAATCGGCACACCAGGACGAATCTCCCGCATCGCATGCATCGTCTGTTGCCGCACGCCCGGCTCCAGCGAATCGCAGATGATCACCATCGTCACCGGCTCTAGGGCGATGATCCGTAGAGCAACATGTGGATCCATGGAAGCGATCACCGCGTGGCCGTGCGCTTTCAGCAGCAGGACGCCACGGCTGAAGGTACGAGGTTCGCAATCGAGATAGAGGACCAGGTGGCGCGTCGGCACAACGGACCTTAGCTTTCAAGATAGGTTGATGCCAGCTTAAGGGGCCCAAAAGCGAGGATCACCTGGCTGACAGGCAGCAAACCGAACCTCTCCTACGCCGTCCGCGCCGAGAGGTGAGTGTCTTCCGAGTCCTGTGGATGAGGAAGCTCGTAGAGTCGCACCCGAAATCCAGGCTCGGAATCCAAGGCAGGTGCGGACTGTTGCAGCGAGAAAGTCACCTCAGTGACGCAGCCTGCGCATCGCGGAAATTCTTCCCCGGCGAGCAGCGTCACTTCGTGCGACTGCCGATGACCGGCATGTTGCACTCGGTAGATTCCTGACTGTGGGATCTTCTGGCCCACTGTGAAGGTCGCCCCGCTGCGATCTTCCAAAACGAACGTCCTTTGCTTACGTTGGACTTTCACAGACTCACTACTTCGCGTGAAGATACATCAACACAATGGGCGTTAGATGCTGGGCAACAAATATTTGTGGCTCAACAATTGCCCTTGCATGTTCGTTTTAGCGGAAGTAGGAACCAAAGTGCTACTCATGAGCAGCGTGTAAAAAGGTGGATCGTTTCGCCGGTCTCTAGCGCAACACGTCGTACTCGGTCGTCACCAGTCCGCTCTTGAACGTTTTCGTCTTCACGTGGCGAAGCTTGATGTCGCCTGGTACCGGCCCGAAGAGCGGAATACCTTCACCAATCAGAACGGGTACTCGCGTGACCGTCATTCGGTCCACCAGTCCCACGGCAAGAAATCTCTGGATGGTGATGCCGCCGTCGAGATAGACGTGCTTCACCCGCAGCGCTTTCAACTTGCTTAAGATGTGGGCCGGTTCTCCCGACATCTGCTGAAGCTTCGCATTCTTCGGAGCCTCCGAAAAATCCAGCTTTCCCGAACTCAGCACCACAACGCGCTTCTTCCCGTAGTACCACTTGGGAAAATACTTGACCACGACTTGGTAAGTGTTGCGTCCGATGACCACGGTGTCGATCGACTTGTAGAACTCTTCGAACCCATGCGGCTCGGGCTCTTCCGGTAAGAAGTCGAACGTATGGCTTTTCCGGGCGATGAACCCGTCCACACTCACGCCGCAGAAAACAGAGATCTTCATACTCAGTGCGAATGCGGCGTCATTCCCAGCCATTCACAAGTATCGCTGCCGAAATCGACTTCGATTACGACCGCAGGCTCATTGCCTACCACCCAGCCATCATGTCCGGGCTCGATCGAGAGCACCTGTGGCGCACGATATTCCTGCACGCAGCCATCTGCAAACTCCATATGAATCTCGCCCTGTGCCAGGAACCCGACATGAGCGTGCATACAAAAGTCGGTGCCGACCTGAGGCTTCATGTTCTTCGACCACCGGAAGCCCACCGGGTAAATCTCGCGCTTGATCCGGCAATTACCCACTGGCACCACATCCACAGCGACGCCGCCCACTTCACGATGCTCTGCGCCTTTGATCGGCGCCAACAAACTCTCCGACATCGAATTCTCCTTTGCGCATGAGGCGTTCGCCGCCGCCTTCGCAGCTTCGGGACGCACCCACGCATCATAGCCGCCAACTTCATGCAGCAGGTGTAAAAATCACATTGCCTGGATAAATGGAGACTTTTTCTCTTCAGGAAGTGGAGCTACTGTTGCCGGCAGATTGGCTCTTCTGCTTGTGCTCTCGCAGATTCGAATAGGCCCAGCGCCGCAACTCTTCAGGATCGGCGAATACGATGTTCTTGTCGCGCTGCGGTCGATGCACCGGCATTCCCATCGCCTCCCAGCGTTGCACCGTCCGCACGCCCTTGTTGAAGAACCTCGCGATGTCCTTCCAACAGCTAAGCATCGGTTTTCCGTCCGTGCTTCGGCGCGATTCAATCGCTCGCGTCAGAACGGCCTTCAATGCTTCCGTCTCAATCGGGTAGGTCAGGAATGCGTCCCCTCCGACCTCGCGTGCAGTTGCAAAGGTCGCTTCTGAGGCATGGGTCGCGGAATGAAAGACGATCGCCGGTTGTTGGATCTTGCCGTCGCTGCGAATCGCCGAGCAAATTTCAAATCCGTTCATCTCCGGCAGGTTCACATCCAACAAGACGGCATCGTATCGTTTGCTACGCAGTTCGCAGAGTGCATCCTGTCCCGTGTGAACTGCCTTTACTTGGAAGCCGATGTTGCTGAGAGTTTTTTCCAGCGCGTACGAGTGAATCCGGTTGTCGTCAACCGCTAGCACGTGCATCGAGTTCGGCATTGCCACCCCAGGGACCAACTTTTCAGCCTAGCATTTACCATTCGATCTAGTGGAACGTCAATTTCCGCCACGCATCCGCTTTGGAACGTTAAAAAGGCGAAGCCGCGTGGCCTCGCCTCTCACTGTTCCGTCGTATCTTCGCAAATTTCGCGAAACCGAAACTTATCGCGGATTGTCGTTTGCCGGCATCTGCTGTTGTGCCGGTTCTTGGCCATTCGCCGGAGCCTGCGCTGCCGGTGTCGTGGCCTGTTGGGTGTTCTGTTGTCCCTGGTCGGCATTGGATGCGGTCGCGTTCGTCTGACCTTCGCTCATCGGATTGGTTTCCGAGGGGTTGTTGGCCATCTGCGTTTCGTCGGTGGATCCGGCTGCATCCGGCATGTTCGCAATTCCGCTCGATGGTTCAAAGCCAGTATTACGCGCCACGATGGGCTGCCCATCGCCATGTGTCGCCGAGATGATCCCGTTTCCACCGTTCGACGTCTGCTGGTTCATGCGGTCGACGTCTTCATTGGAGTAGGTCTTGTGCGCCTGCACCTGGTATTTCTTCGATTGCCGTGCGATATCCGCCAGGCTTGGACCTGCAATGCCCACGTTGAACGCCGATCCCGTTGCTGCCGCCGCCACATCGAAATCAGCTGCCGCTTCGGCTTCTGCAACCGTCGAGACACCTTCGCCTTGTGGCATGTTGTTGTTCGCAGGTCCCGTCACAACCGTTGCCGGTTGCTCGGTCACTAGCGTCTGCGGCATCGTCACCGTCGCAGGAGAAAATCCGTTGCTCAACGTCATCGTCGGCGTCGTCACCAACGGACGCGCCGAAGGCACCATCTGCTGCGGAGCATTCGTAACAACGGTGCCAGGAAGGTTTTGCTGCGCGAGCGCAGCGGTGGTCAAGGCGAGAGCGAGGAGCCCAAGACGGAACATAGGTTCTACTCCGGACCGAACCTGATGGTCCGGTCGTTTTTCCTGTTCCGTTTGATTAGTCTTTAGTAAACAGAGATGCCCACTGGCTCTTAAGTATTAAGTTAACCAGAGTAGCTGTTTTCCATACTCCGACTTGGCTCTACGATCCCACGAACCGCGCATACAAACTTCGAGCCACGCCAATATCCGTCGTCCCCTTAATGATCGCCCGTCCGTCCGGGAACAGGGTCATCTCGAAAGGTTCGTGGAAAAACCGCAGCGCGAATTCGTTGTGGCGTACCTGGCCATGCGGCCGCAGTCGTGTCTCCATCATCGCGAAGTCGATCGGCCTCTGCCGCTCATGGATCTGCACCGAATTGCGTCCGCACAAGGAAATATGCGGACGCCCCTCCCCGGACAGGTGGCTAAAGTCGCGCTTCCCGCAGCACCGGCAGCCAGGTTTCGGTCCGCCGGTCCGAATCTCCGACCGTTCATTGGTCCAGACATCGGTTGAGACCAGCGTCCGTCGCATCTTCTCCCGGGCGCCGACAAAATATTTCAACGCTTCCGTCGCTGAGAGCGATGCCACTTCGTTCACAGCGGTGTTCAAGATTCCTGAGGTATCGCACGTCTCGACCACACCGCGCGGCGAATCGGGGAAAACGCATGCCAGGCAAGCCGTTTCGCCGGGCAGGATATTCATTGCCACGCCGTAGCTGCCTACGGCCGCGGAGTAGATCCACGGCACGGCGTTCTTAACGGCGTAGTCGTTAATCAGATAGCGCGTCTCGAAGTTGTCGGTTCCGTCGAGGATCAATTGCACGTTCGCGAGTAGATCGTCGGCGTTGTCGGGAGTCAGGTCATCCACATGAGGTTCAACCGTGATCTCGCTGTTAAACGCATGGATTTTTCGCGCTGCCGCGATGGCCTTCGGAAGCGCCTCGGCGGCATCGTTCTCGTCGAACAGACCCTGTCTTTGCAGATTGCTCGGCTCTACGTAATCGCGATCCACGATTCGCAAATAGCCCACGCCGGCGCGCGCCAAAAGGGAGGCCAGCGCCGAACCGGTTGCTCCGCAACCGACGATTACTGCCCGTCCCGCGGCCAGCCTCTGCTGCCCTTCAGCCCCAATGCCGTGGAACAGAATTTGCCGGGAGTACCGTTCTTGGAACTGCACATAGACCTCGATTCGCGAACCGACCGTTTATTATAGGTGCCGGAATCTCAGTAAGAGCTAAAGTGCTGGTGCGATTGCGTTTCTGGTGCAGACACGGAAGCTGGCGACGAGGTGCGTTTGCGTGGCTACTGGCCATCGCGCTGGCTTGCGCCTGTTCTGCCCGCCTTGTCGCCCAGGACATCCCTGCTTCCACCAACGGGCCAGCCGCAAAACGTATCGCTGAAATCCGGTTCCGGGGCGCGAGCCTAGCCAGCACCGACCCTCTTACCGAGTACCTGACCGTGAAGGTGGGCGATCCCTTTACCCGCGCCGCGGCGAGCGCAAGTATTAAGGCGCTTTTCGCTACCGGCCTCTTCTCCGACATCTCCGCTGAAACCGATCCCGCTCCCAACGGCGACGTCGTTCTCACCTTCGCCTTGCAATACCGCTATTTCATTGGTGATGTGAACCTCAATGGCCGCCCGAAAGGTGCGCCAAGCCTGCGCCAGCTCCTCAACGCCACTAAGCTCGAACTCGGACACGCCCTCACCGACACCGGGATTAAGCAGGCCATCACGCAAATGACCGGCGTCATGGAAGACAACGGCTACTACGAGTCGAGTTTCACTTACACGCTGAAGAAGCATGAAGACAGCCGGCAGGCGGAAGTATTTTTCCATCTCGCTCCCGGCCCGCTCGCGCGTGTCGGCAAAATCGAGGTCCACGGCGAGTCGGGATTCACACAGGAGGAAGTCGAGTCCATCACCAAGATCAAGCCCGGCGCCAAGGTCAAGGCGTCCGACGCCACCCGCGCCCTCGAGCGCCTCCGCAAGAAGTATCAGAAGCGCGACCTCCTCGAAGCCCAGGTCACGCTCGCGCGACAGTCCTACAACCACGACAGCGACACCGTGGATTTCATCTTCACGGTGCAACGCGGGCCGGTGGTGAAGATTGACGTTGAAGGCGCGAAACTCAGCCGCGGTAAGATCAAGCGCTATGTTCCTGTGTACGAAGAGAACGCAGCCGACGACGATCTCCTGAACGAAGGAACCCGCAACCTCCGCGACTACTATCAGTCCGAGGGTTATTTCGACGTCAAGGTCAACTACTCGCGAAACCGCACCCTCGATAACCAGAAACTCGACATCGTTTACAACGTTGACGCTGGTGAACGCCACAGCCTCCAGTCAGTGGACGTCCAAGGCAACAAGTACTTCCCGAAAGATACGATCCGGGAGCGCCTTAGCGTTCAGACCGCGACCATGCTGCTGACGCACGGCAAGTTCAGCCAGGCCATGCTGGCGCGCGATGTTGCCGCCATCACCGCCCTCTATAAGACCAACGGTTTTCAAGATGTATCCGTAAAAGCCGACGTCGAGGACAACTATCGCGGTAAAAGTGGTGACCTTCGCATCGTCTTCCGTATCGACGAAGGCGAACAGTCGCGCGTCCACACTCTCACCGTAATCGGCAATCTCGCGATTCCAACCGCCGAGTTCCAGCCGCAGCTCTCACTCGACGAAGGCCAGCCTTATTCCGAGTACGCCGTCGCAGCCGATCGCGACGCGATCATCAGTTACTACTTCAATCGCGGCTTTCCCAACATGGACATGAAGATCACCACGCTCCCTTACAGCGGCGATCCTCACTCCATGGACCTGACTTATGAAATTCACGAGGGCACCCGCGTCTTCGTAGACCGCGTTTATGTTTACGGCTTGCACTACACGCGTCCCGGAGTTGTTGCCAAGCGCATGCACGTGCATGACGGCGACCCCCTCAGCCAGCTGGATATGCTCGATACCCAACGTCGCCTCTACGACCTGGGAATCTTCAGCGAAGCCAACGTCGCCATCCAGGACCCCGACGGTACCGCCCAGCGCAGGAACGTAATCTTCCAGCTCGACGAGGCGCGCCGCTGGACATTCAACTACGGCGTCGGCTTCGAGTTCGCCACCGGCAGCAGCCAGGGATCGTCCAACACCCCGAACGGCACCACCGGATGGAGTCCACGTTTCTCGTTCGAACTGACGCGTCTCAACGTCTTTGGACGCGACCATACCTTCGTCATCAAAGCTCGCTACGGAAAACTCGAACAGCGCGGGCTCGTCAGCTACACCGCGCCGCGCCTATTCGCAAAGGAAAACTGGCGCCTCTCTCTGACTGGTTTCTATGACAAATCCGCCGACGTACTGACCTTCACCTCGGAGCGCGCCGAAGGCTCCATCCAGGCCGAGCAGGTCATCAGTAAGACATGGACGATGCTTTACCGATACAGCTATCGTCGCGTCAACGTAGATCCCACCACGCTGCAAATCGATCCCGCACTCATTCCCCTGTATTCGCAACCGACGCGCATCGGCATGCCGGGAGTCACCGTCATCTACGATCGGCGCGACGACCCAATCGACGCCCACAAAGGCATGTACACCACCGCCGATATCGGTATTGCTTCCACCAGGCTCGGTTCTGAAGAGGACTTCAGTCGCATCCTCGTACAGAACTCCAGCTACTACCAGTTCGGTGCGAAACACTGGGTCTTCGCGCGGTCCTTGCGTATTGGTCTCGAGTCGCCATACCAGAATTCCACTCTCGTCCCGCTGCCGGAACGCTTCTACGCAGGTGGCGGCAACTCTCTCCGCGGGTACTCCATTAACCAGGCCGGCCCGCGCGATCAGTTCACCGGATATCCCATCGGAGGCAACGCGCTTTTCGTGAACAGCCTTGAGTTGCGCATGCCACCACCAACCTTGCCCTTCGTAGACGACAACCTCAGCTTTGTCTTCTTTCACGATATGGGCAACGTCTTCGACACCGTCTCCCACATGTGGACTGGCCTCGGGCGGTTGCATCAGCCAACCATTGCGGCCTGCTCGCAGAAGCCTGCCGACGGCTCAAACCCGCCGCCCTGCGACTACGGTTATCTTGCGCAAGCGGTCGGACTCGGGATTCGCTACCATACGCCGGTTGGGCCCGTCCGATTCGACATCGGCTACGCCATCAATCCGACGCGCTACCCGATCCTGAACGACAACTCGACATCGTCCACCACGCGGGTCAACGTCTTCTTTAGCATCGGTCAAACCTTCTGATGAATCGACTGGTTCACAAACTCGGATTGGCACTTGTCCTCGCACTCGCGGTCCCAAGCTCCCGTGCAGGCGAGGTGATCGACCGCCTTGTGGCCTCCGTGGATTCCACTCCGATTCTTCAGAGCGATTGGGACGAGGCCGTTGCCTTCGAAGCGCTTCAACAGGGACGCCTCATCTCCAGCTTTACCGAAAATGATCGTCGCGAGGTTCTTCAGCACCTTGTTGATCAGCGACTCATTCAAGCCCAAATCGGTGACTCGCAAATCGCCGCCGCCGAAGAGCGCGAAATCACCAAGTCGCTCGATGATCTGCGTAAACTCTATCCGCAAGCGACCACCGACGAAGCCTGGCGAAGCCTCTTGCAGACCTACGGCCTGGATCAGGAAACCGTCCGCCGCAAGACGACCGCGCAATTGGAAGCACTCCGCTTCATCAATCTGCGCCTGCGTCCCGAGAGCCGTATCGCGCGCGCCGACGTCGAGAGCTACTACAAGAACAATTACGTTCCGGAAGTTCAAAAGCGTGGCGAGAAGCCCGAAGAGCTCACCGTCGTCTCCCCGAAGATTGAAGAGATCCTGCGCCAGCAGCGCATGGCAACCCTGCTGACCAACTGGCTGCAGGAATTGCACAACCACGCCGACATCCGCTGGATCGTCCCTTCGGCCGCACCCGCAGCACAGGCTGCCAATAGGGAAGTGCAATGACCGACGCGAAACCGACGACCCGCAAACGTCGCAAGATCCGCCAGGCGGTCTACGGCTCGCTCGTCCTGCTTACGTTCGTCTGCACCGGTTGGTACCTCACCAGCGACAGCTTCCGCGAACTCATTCGTCACCGCATCATCAATCAACTGGAAGATGCCACCGGTGGCAAAGTCGAAATTGGCCGCATCCAGTGGAACCTTGCTCGTCTGCGCATCGGAATCGACAGCCTCACCATCCACGGCCTCGAGCCCGCTGGTCAGGCGCCGCTGCTGCAGGTCCGCCGCATTGACGCCAATATTCGCATCGTCTCGTTCCTCCAGCGCCAAATCAGTCTTAAGAACCTGAACGTCTCGAATCCATCCGTAAATCTCCTCGTTTATCCCGACGGCAGCACCAACCAACCCACGCCGCGCACTCGCAAGGCCGGGATTCCGACCGGCCCCATGGATCCACTCTTTGACATCGCCGTTCGCAACCTCGTAGTCACCAACGGCCTGCTGAAGGTCAACGAGCGCAGAACGCCGTTTGACCTCGCCGCGAGCGATCTCACAATCCGGCTCGGCTACCAAAGCAATCCGGAGTTCTACAACGGCCGCATCGAGCTCGGAAAATTCGACGCCCAATACGACGACTTGCGCCCGTTCTCTCTCGGTGCAGTTTTCGATTTCCGCCTCTACCGTAACTCGATCGAGATGCGCGCCGCTCACATTATCTCGGAGCGCTCCGAACTCGCGTTCGATGGCAAGCTCACGAACTTCGCAGAGCCACGCGTCGAGGGAAACTACACCGCAAAGATCGACCTGCGCCAGATCGCGGCCATCACTCGTGTCAAAGGCGTGCAATCTGGCTCCGTGGAATTGCGCGGCAAAGGCGCGTTCGACGCCCAGAGGTTCCTCTCCAACGGCAACGTGACGCTGCTCGATGTCGGCTGGAGCAATCCTTCTGTCCACGTGATCTCGGTTTCCGGTTCTTCGAATTACTACGTAGACCGCGACAAACTCGCCTTCGACCAGGTAGCCCTCAACGCGCTGGGTGGAAGTGTCGGCGGTGCTTTCACCGTGCTGCACTGGAACGCCCCTCCTCGCGAACACGTTGAATCGCCTTCCAGTCGTGCCAAAGGCGCGCATGCTATTGAGGCCGTCGAGCAAAATGCCGACGGCAAGTTCGAGTTGCACAACCTTCAACTCGAACGCATCGCAGCCATGTTCCACAGCACCTCTTTGCCACTTTCTTCGCTGCACGCCGTCGGCTCCGCTTCCGGAAAAGCCGAGTTCGCTTGGCAGGGAAGACCAATCGCTGCCGAACTCAAGCTCGCCCTCGACGCCGTTCCTCCTGCCACCGCTGATCCCCATCAGATGCCTCTTGGAGCGCACTTCCAGGGCACCTACGCGGTCCGCGACAACTCCGTGCGCATCTCGCAAGCCGACCTGCAATCTCGCGGCACGCACCTCAATGCCACCGGCTTTGCCAGTCCCCGAAACTTCGATCTCGCTGTCGGTCTCACCACCACCAACATGAATGAACTCGAGCCCCTCCTCATGAAGCTTGGCAACGAAATGCCGTTGCAGGTCGCTGGCGAGGGTTCGTTCCAGGGGACGATCGAAGGCAATCCGTCACTGCCCAATATCAACGGCCATCTCCGCCTTACTGATTTCGAAACCGTTATCAAGCCGCCAACTGCTGCCACCCACGAACCCGAGTTAGTGAAGGCGCTGCACAAAAAAGGGAAGCCGGAGATCAAGCAGGGAACTACGCCCGCGCCTCTTCCGCAAACCAAGCCCGTCCGCTTCCATTGGGATTCTTTTGACGGATACGTCGCATACGGGCCGAGCGGTGCGTCCGTTCGTGGCGGAGTATTGCGCAGCGGCAGTGCGCGTTTTGAAGTCGCAGCCAGCACCACGCTCCAGAACGGCGCCTTCACGGATACGTCCGTCTTTCACGGCAACGCCCGGATTCGCGACGCCCGCGTCGAAGATGCGCAGGCTCTCCTTGGCTTCAACTATCCCGTCACGGGCACGCTCAACCTCGAGATCCAGATGGAAGGCACCCGCCTCGATCCGCGCGGCACCGGCGTGCTCACGATCATTGACGGCACCGCCTACGGTCAGCCGATGCAGTCGCTCTCCACCGATCTCACATTCAGCGGACGCGAGGCCAGGTTCTCAAACATTCAAGCGACTTCCGACTCCGCCAAGGCCGAGGGCTCCGGCTTGATCAACGTCTCAACCGAGGCCTTCCAGTTCGATCTCCGTGGAACCGGCATAGACCTTCTACGGTTCCCGGAGGTGCAAACGTCGAAGGTAAAACTCACCGGCATCGCCGAGTTCAACGCCAAGGGCAGTGGCACGCTGTCGGAGCCTCACATCGAAGGCCACGTGCGCGTCGGCAATGTCTCGCTAGGCGGCAAGAAAGAAGGCGAACTCCTCATTGACGCCACTACCCACGGCGAGACTCTCGACGTCACCACCAATTCCCACTTCGTCACCGCAACCGTCGAAGGGAAGGGCAGTATTCGCATGCGCGGCGATTTGCCAAGCGACATCACCGTCGCATTCGGCAATGTTGATCTCCAACCTTTCCTCCAGGGCATTGCTCGCGGTCATTCGTCGATCGATGGCACGCTTCACGTGACCGGACCCTTGCGTCACCCGGTCGACCTGGAAGCTCGGCTCGAAATTCCGAAGTACGAGTCCGTCGTCGAAGGCAAGACGCTGCGCAACGTCGGCCCGCTGGTTGCGACGTACAAGGGCGGCATCGCCAAGCTCGAAGCCTTCCGCATCACCGGCGAGAACACCGACCTTACTTCTACAGGCACCGTGCAACTTACCGGCACCCAGCCCATCAAGGTCCGCGCCGACGGCAAGGTCAACCTCACCTTCCTCCAGAGTTTCAATCCCGATCTCGTCGCTTACGGAAACACCAACATCGCTGTCCGCGTCGGCGGCAACATCAAAGATCCTTCCATCCGCGGACGCATCACCATCGAGCACGCCGGAGTATCGTACGTCGATCTTCCGAACGGTCTTAGCGATCTCAACGGTAGCCTGGTGTTCAACGAAGATCGTCTCCAGGTCGAGAGCCTCACCGCACACACCGGCGGCGGCGACCTCGCCATCAGCGGATTTATCGGGTACGGCCGCATCATCAGCTTTAATCTTGCTGCCACCGGCAAAGACGTCCGCATCCGCTATCCGGAAGGCGTCAGCTCCAACGGCGACGCCGACCTTCGCCTCGTTGGCACAGTCAAGAACGCTATGCTCTCCGGCGACGTCGTCATCAACAAGTTCGGACTGAATCCACGCTTCGATTTCGCGAGCTATTTCGCAACTTCCAAGAATCTTCCCGCGACACCCAAACCCGATTCGCCACTTAACAACTTGCACTTCGATGTTCGCGTGATCTCCACTCCCGAGTTGCAAGTGCAGACCTCGCTGGCGCGTATCACCGGGAACGTGGATCTTCGTCTTCGTGGCACCGCCTTGCGCCCTGTCCTTCTCGGACGCATCAGCATCGTCGAAGGCAACGTTACCTTCAACGGCACCAAATATCGCTTGGATCGCGGCGACATCCTCTTCGCGAATCCGACGAAGATCGATCCCGTTCTCGATCTCGAGGCCTCAGCGCGCGTCAGCGACTACGACATTTCCATCGGCCTGCACGGCACCACCGAGAAACTCAACACCAGTTATCGTTCCGACCCACCGCTGCCCACCGCGGATGTCTTCGCCCTCCTCGCCTTCGGACACACCACCCAGCCCTATATGGCTCCGGGCAGTTCGCAGTTCACGGAAACCGCATCCAGCGCGGTTCTTGGCTCGGCCCTGAATGCTGCCATTAGCAGTCGCGTGCAGAAGCTCTTCGGCGCCAGTCGCATCAAGATTGATCCCGAAGTCGGCGGAGCAGAGAACAACCCTAACGCGCGCATCACCGTCGAACAGCAAGTCTCAGGAAATATCACTCTGACGTACATCACCAACCTCACCCAATCAGCCCAGCAGGTGATCCAATTCGAGTACAACGTGAACCGGAATGTTTCGATCGTAGGCGTGCGCGACGAGTACGGTGTCGTAGGATTTGAAGTGCAGGTGCGGCAGCGCAAACGTTAACTCGCTGCGTTACCTTTGACAGACATGGCAGCTAGTCCCGATCTCACCGGCTTCGCGCTCGATCGTGCCCGCATGATCGATACCCAACTCCGCCAGCGCGGCATTCGCGACGAGCGGGTGCTCAACGCCATGGCCACCATTCCGCGCGAAGAATTTGTCGTCGCGCGATATCATCCCGATGCCTACGCCGACCATCCGCTGCCCATTCCGCTCGGGCAAACGATATCGCAGCCCTACATCGTCGCCCGCATGCTCGAAGCCGCCCAGATCGCTCCCGCCGATAAGGTTCTCGAAGTCGGCACCGGTACCGGATACCAGGCCGCATTGCTGGGCGCGCTCGCTGCACAGGTCTTCACCATCGAGCGCCATGCCGAGTTGGCCGCCCTGGCGCGCATCCACCTCGAACATCTTGGCTACACCAACATCAGCGTCATCACCGGCGATGGCAGCGAAGGCCTCGCCGACCAGGCTCCCTTCGACGTTATCCTCGTCGCCGCCGCCGTTCCCGATTTTCCGCCCGCACTCTTCCACCAACTCGCAGAAGGCGGACGAATGGTGATCCCCGTCGGCTCACCGGAGTTGCAAGCGCTATACGTGGTCCGCAAACAAGCAGGCCGCCTGCAGCGCACGAAACTCGACGACTGCCGTTTCGTCCCTCTCATCGGCAACCAGGGCTATAGCCCCGCCCGCTAAAATGAAAAAAGGGCGCTGCACGCGCCCTGTCTTTTGCGATGAACCGCGACCTACTTGTGGTTCGCCGTTACTGCTGCCTCTTTAATCTCGCCGTACGCTTCGTCCAGCAACTGTTTCGCCTTCGCCGCGTGGCCGCCCATATCAAATTCATTTGCCTGCTGCGCAGCGCTCAACTTCTGCCGCGCCATCTCGACGTGGTTCTGTGCGGCCGCAAGGTTCGGATGCCGGTTTGCGCTGACCTTCTGCCCAACGGCCGTCCCCGCCAGGAACAGAGCGATTCCTACAACGCCAATCTGAAGATTCTTCTTCATTGTTTCTCCATGTTTTTGCGATGTGTGCGGCACGAATAGGCCGCCGATGTTCCGGGGAAGCATACCCGTCCGCCTGTACACTGCAATGGGAGGAAAGTGCCAGTAACAAAAAATTAAGGGCGGAAGTATCCGCCCTTACGTTCTGGGAGAGGCACAGCGTTAAAACGCGTACTTGTCGGCTTCCAGCACCTTCTGTGCCGCGTGCTGCTGCAACGCAATCACGTTGACCGGCTCATGTTTCACCAATCGCCGCAGGATCATCAACTGTGTCCGCAGCATGTCGCCTTCGGCCACCGCAGCCATCACCTTCTTTGCCGAAGCCTCCACCCGCCCGATCGCTCCGGCGATATAGATTTGCGTCAGCGCCGTCGCCACCTCCGCCTCTTTCTCGCCTTTGCTTTCGATCAGTTTCTGCGTCCGCAGGACCGCCGATTCCATCGCGAACGCTTCAATGATGATGTCCGCAATCGCGCCCATCACTTCCTGCTGATTGACCAGGTCCTGCATGTACTTCTGCGACGCCGCGCCCGCCACCAGCAACCCGACCTTCTTAGCGTTGCCCACGATCGTCCGCTCCGCCGCCAGCGCGCCTTCGATCTCGTCGGTCGATGGCCCCGCCATCACTTCGTCCATCACCTTCTTGATCGCCGGCAGCAGCGGCAGTTGTCCGCTGATGGCGCGCTTCATCAGGAAGCCCGTGATGATCATCCGGTTGATTTCATTCGTGCCTTCGAAGATGCGGTTCACGCGTGAATCGCGATAAGCCCGCTCTGCCGGATACTCCTCGACGAACCCATACCCGCCGTAGACCTGCACCGTCTCGTCCACGGCCATGTCGAGCATCTCCGACGCCCAGACCTTGATGATCGAGCACTCAACCGCATACTCCTCGATCGCCTTGCGCGTCTCCTTGGATTCCTCCGCGCCGCCCTTTTCCACTTCACCGAGCGCCACATCCATCATGCCCACCGTGCGATACACCATTGCCTCACCGGTGTAGATGCCCGCCACAATCTGGGCCAGCTTCTCGCGAATCAACCCGAAGTCGGCGATCACTTTCCCAAACGCCTTGCGCTGTTTCGCGTACGCAATCGTATGGCTCAGGATATTGCGCGCTCCGCCCACGCACGCCGCACCCAACTTGAAGCGCCCAATGTTCAGGATGTTGAACGCGATGATGTGACCCTTGCCGATCTCGCCCAGCAAGTTCTCCACCGGCACCTGGCAATCGTTGAGAATAAGCGGCGCGGTCGACGAACCTCGGATCCCGAGCTTCTTCTCTTCCGCGCCCACCGAGAAGCCCGGGAAGGTCTTCTCGACGATAAACGCCGTGAACTTCTCGCCATCCACCTTCGCAAACACAATGTACAAATCCGCGAAGTTCGCGTTGGTGATCCACATCTTCTCGCCGTTCAGCACGTAATGCTTGCCATCGGCCGCCAGCACCGCCTTCGTCCGCGGATTCATCGCGTCCGAACCGCTCGTGCTCTCGCTCAGTGCATAAGCACCAATCAGCTCACCGCTCGCCAGGCGCGGCAGATACTTTTTCTTTTGGTCTTCTGTGCCGAAGTACACGATCGGCAGTGTGCCGATACCGCTATGTGCGCCGTAGCTCACCGAGAAGCTGCCGGATTTCGCAATGTGATCGGCAATCAGCGCAGACGACACCTTGTCCATCTCCGACCCGCCGTACTCCGCCGGAACATCAGCGTTGGTCAGCCCCGCCTCGCTGGCCTTCTTCAGCAGTTCGCGCGTCACGTCCCACTCTTTGTGCTCGATCCGCTCAATCATCGGCACGATTTCATTGTTGGCGAAATCTTCCGCCAACTTCGCCACCATCTGCTGATCTTCGTTGAAATCCTCAGGCGTAAAGACGTTGTCGAGCTTGTGCTCCTCAAGCAAAAAGCTCCCGCCGACTGTACGCTGCTTCGAAACCGATGCGGTTGTTGCCATCTCTACGTCCTCCAAATTCAAACCCAAATTCGTTTAACACGAAGGTCACGAAGGAAACGAAGGTCTTAAAGTCTTAACCCCAAAAAACCTTCGTGTACTTCGTGCCCTTCGTGTTTAAAGATTTTCAAAAATCCCCGCAGCACCCATACCTCCGCCGACGCACATCGTCACAATCCCGTACTTCCCATTGCGCCGCTTCAATTCACGAATGATCGTCGCCGTCAGCTTAGCTCCCGTGCATCCCAGCGGATGCCCCAACGCCACCGCGCCGCCATTTGGATTGACCTTATTGATATCAATCCCCGCTTCCTTGATCACCGACAACGCCTGCGCCGCGAACGCCTCGTTCAACTCGAACACATCAATGTCCTCGAGCTTCAGCCCGGCGATCTTCAGCGCCTTCGGAATCGCGAACACCGGCCCCAGTCCCATCTCTTCCGGCTTGTAACCCGCGGTTGCGAACGCCACAAACCTCGCGAGCGGCTTGATCCCCAATTTCTTCGCGTGCTCCGCCGACATCACCACCGCAGCCGCCGCCCCGTCCGACATCTGCGACGAATTGCCCGCCGTCACCGTGCCCTTCACGTGGAACGCCGGCTTCAATCCCGCCAGAGCTTCCAACGTCGTGTCGGCCCTCGGCCCTTCGTCCACCTTGAACAATATCTCCTGCTTCTTCGGCTTCGATCCGTTCGGCGTCACGAACGTCACCGGCACCGGAACGATCTCATCCTCGAAGCGCCCAGCCTCGATCGCGGCAATGGCTTTCTTGTGGCTGTTGTACGAGAACTCGTCCGCCATCTCGCGCGTGATCCCGTGGCGCACCGCCAGCCGCTCCGCCGTCAAGCCCATCGACAGATACGAATCCGGATACGTCTCCACCAGGTACGGATTGGCCGTGAACTTATGTCCGCCCATCGGCACCATCGTCATGCTCTCGGTACCGCCTGCGACGATCACTTCCGCTCCGCCACCGCGAATCCGCTCCGCCGCCAGCGCAATCGCCTGCAGTCCCGACGCGCAGAAACGATTAATCGTCATCGCCGAGCACTCGACCGGCAATCCCGCGCGCAGGGAAGCGATGCGCGCCACGTTCATGCCCTGTTCCGCCTCCGGCATGGCGCAGCCCAGGATCACGTCTTCAATCTCGCGCACGTCGAGTTGCGGTACCCGCTCCAGAGCGCCCTTGATCGCCACCGCGCCCAGATCATCCGGCCGCGTTGCCCGCAGCGTCCCTTTGTAAGCCTTGCCGACCGGCGTCCGGACGGCCGATACAATCACTACTTCGCGCATAAATTAGTTCCTCAACGGCTTGCCCGTCTTCAACGTGAACTGAATTCTTTCCTGCGTCTTCTTCTCGCCGCAGAGTGACTTAAATCCTTCGCGCTCCAAATCCAGCAGATACTGCTCGCTCACCAGCGATCCCGGCGTAACGTTGCCGCCGCACAGGACATCGGCGACCTTGTTGCCAATCTTCACTTCGTGGTCGGTAATGAACTCGCCCTGCCGCATGATGTGCACGCCAAGCTTCAGAGTCGCCAGCACGCTCTCACCCGGCACCGCAACATCTGTCCGCGGAACCGGAGGCTTGTATCCTTCGCGCACCATCTCGATTGCCTTGGCCTTAGCCTCAAAAAGAATGCGCTCGCGGTTCATAATGATGTTGTCGTCGCGATGGATGAATCCCAATCCCTTCGCCTCCACAGCCGACGTCGAAACCTTCGCCATCGCGATCGTCTCAAACGCCTTCTTGAATGCCTCCATCATCTCCACCGACTCGCCGCGTCCATCCGGACGAATCCGCGTCGCCGCATCCACCGCGCGCAGCGTCATCTCCTTACATCCGCCGCCGCCCGGCAACAACCCGACGCCCACTTCCACCAGCCCGCAATACAACTCCGCATGAGGCTGGCGCGCCGGAGCGTGCAGCACAATCTCGCACCCGCCGCCCAGCGTCATTCCGAATGGCGCCACCACTACCGGTTTCTGCGAGAACTTGATCGCCGCGGTCATGTTCTGGAACTGGCGGATCATCATGTCCACCTCGTCCCACTCCTGCTCCTGCACCGCCATGAGCAGCATCATGATGTTCGCGCCCACCGAGAAGTTCCCGGCATCGTTGGTAATGACGAACGCGTCGAAGTGATCGCCCGGTCCGCCCGGCTTCAAAGTCGAGCTCACCATCTGGATGATGTCGCCACCCAGCGAATTCATCTTCGAGTGGAACTCAATGCAGCCCACGCCGTTGCCGAGATCGACCAGCGACGCCCCAGCATTCTTCTTAACAACTTTGTGCTGTTTCTTCGCGACCTCGACCGACCACACGCCGTTCGCGACCGGTACATCTTTATATTCACCGCTCGCGATATCGAAGTAGCAGCGCCCCGAACGCGCTTTGGGTGAATCGTCATACCAGCGCGTCTTGCCCGCAGCGAACAGCTTCTCCACATTCGCTGGAACCGGCTTGCCCTCGGCCTTCATGCGCCCAACCGTCGCCTCCACTCCGGCGGCGTCCCACAACTCAAACGGCCCCATCTCCCAGTTGAAGCCCATGCGCATCGCCGCATCAATCTCCACAATCGTGTCGCTGATCTCCGGGATCCGATTCGCTGCATACGTCCATAACTCGGTCAGGGTCGTCCACAGGAACTGCCCCGCCTTGTCGCCCTTCTGCGGCCCATTGCCATCGAGCCCGAGCAGCGCCTTCACCCGCTCCGGCGTAGTTTCGATCGTCTTCGCCACTTCCAAGGCAGGGAATTTCGGCTTGGAGCGCGGGTGATACTCCAGCGTCTTCCAATCGAGCGCCATCCGCTCTTCACCCTGCGGCCCCTTCTGCTTCTTATAGAAGCCGCCCTTCGTCTTATCGCCGAGCCACTTCCGCTCCAGCATCTGCTTGTAGAAGTCTGGAATTTGCAGATCGCTCCGCTCGTCGGTCACGTTCTGCTTCATGTTGCCCACGACGTGCCCAAGAATGTCGAGCCCCACCAAGTCGATCGTCCGGAACGTCGCCGACTTCGGCCAGCCCACCGCCGATCCCGTGAGCGCGTCCACGTCCTCAATCGAGAGGTCCATCTCCTGCATCACGCGGATCACGTTCAGCACCGAGAACGTTCCAATCCGGTTGCCGATGAAATTCGGTGTGTCCTTCGCGTGCACGATCCCTTTGCCCAGCTGCACATCGCCAAGATGCGCAACCGCTTCCATCGCCTTGGGGTCTGTGTCGGGAGTAGGAATCAGCTCGAGCAGTCGCATGTAGCGTGGCGGATTGAAGAAGTGCGTGCCAAACCAGTTGCGACGAAAGTCTTCGCTGAAGCCCTCGCTGATCTTGCTGACCGGCAGTCCGCTGGTATTCGTCGTGATCAACGATCCCGGCTTCCGCACCGCTTCTACCTTCTTCAGCAGTGCGCGCTTCAGCTCAAGGTTCTCCACCACGGCTTCAATAATCCAGTCGCACTCGCCCAGTTTCTTGAGATCGTCTTCAAAGTTTCCGACGGTGACGAGCTTTGCCAGATCCGGATGGAAGAACGCCGCCGGCTTCGACTTCTTCGCCGCGTCGAGTCCTGCCGCGGCAATCTTATTGCGCGCTGGCCCGTCTGCATCCGGCGGAACGATATCGAATAAGTAAGAGGGAATTCCTGCGTTAGCGAAGTGAGCAGCAATGCGGGCACCCATGGTCCCCGCGCCTAGAACCGCAACCTTCTCGATGCGCTTCAACATAAGAGTTCAGATCACCCTATATCGACGACGATCTATATGTTTGGTACACCCCACGCGCCAGCTGCTCTGATTGAGATGTTCAAAAGCTGCCTGCGCGACGCAAATCTCCCCACCATCTTTTACCGCTCAGTTTTCGATCAAGTGAATCAACACGCTCGAATCAAACTGCCAGGGAACAAACAAACGGCGCACGCCGATAGATGTGGGGTTGAGGATGGCACGGCGTGCGCCTTATTCAATTGAGCTAACGATAGTGAATGAATACTCATTCAGTCAATGAAAATCGCGAATAACTACCGAAATTTCCATTCCCAAATTGGTGTGCTGTCATCCTGAGCGGAGAACGCGAAGCGTTCGCAGTCGAAGAACCCCTGTCAATCACCCCGACTGTCTAAGCCTAGTCCGCCCCCACCCGCATCGACCGCGCCAGCTCCGGATGCGCCTTCACGTACTCCACCGCTTCCATCGCCATCTGCCGCTCGCCCTTATAACTCAGCAGCTTCGGGGCATCTTCTAAAGGAGTCCAGAAACATTGCTGCACCTCGTGCTGCATCTCCGGCGCAATGTTCCCCAGCTTCCCGCTCAGGTAGCGGAACAGATAAAAGCTGACGACTTTGAACACCCGAGCCTTGTCGCCCCAGGAGCGCACATAGAAGTATTTAATGTCGGCGAGCTTAGTAATGATCTCGGCCTTCAAGCCGGTCTCCTCCCAAACTTCGCGGGTCGCCGTCTGCCGGGGCTTCTCGCCCGGATCCACCGTGCCCTTAGGCAGCGCCAGCACGTGGGGTTTCCGCACCTTGCCATCATTTTTGGGGGTAGCCTTCGGTCGTTCAATATGCGGCTCAATGGTGGCAATATGCCACTGTCCGCGGATCATGCGGAGTACCACGCCACCAGCCGAAAATTCACGCACCATATTTGTGATCAAGAGCGGATTGGAAGCCACATCATCTCAGGTCGAAGCCCTGCTCGCAACTTACGAAACTATGGGTGCCCCATCCTTGTCGCGCATCCCGCGATAGGGTGGGGATTTTGACCAAAGCAGCGCTCCCGTCCCACTCTGCATCGTAATTGGTGCGCGTCTTTATCGCCGATCGCGGGTTTGTTATCGAGCAGAGGCGCGTATGTGGACGGTGCGCGTGGCGCATATCTCGAAGATCGTTCGCTCGGTCAAAGCTTTTACCCGCGAACTCAACCGGCAAGAAACCATCCTCGACATACCTTTACCCGCTCCCCCACCTCCCCCGAAAATCGGTATCGCCCTCGGCGGCGGATTCGCCCGCGGACTCGCCCATATCGGCGTTCTGCGCGTCCTTCAGGAAGAGGGAATCCCCATCGACTTCGTCGCCGGCACCAGCGTCGGCTCCATCGTCGGCGCCTCTTTCTGCTCCGGTATATCGGCCCGCGAGATGCAGGAGATCGCCGCCATCGTGCGCTTCAAAGACTTCGCGCGCTGGTCGCTGAACAAGCTCGGCTTCTGCACCAGCGACCGCATGGATCGTTTCCTCTGCAAGATCGTGAAATGCAAAACTTTCGAGGAACTCAACATCCCGCTCGCGGTTGTCGCTACCGATCTCACCACCGGCGAAGGTGTCGTCTTCCGCAGCGGTCCCATCGTAGAAGCCGTGCGCGCCAGCTGCGCCTACCCCGGCATGTTCCAGCCCGTTCGCGTTAACGGCCGCCTCCTCGTAGACGGCATGCTCGCTCACGCCGTCCCAACTACACCGCTCCGCGACATGGGCGCCGACCGCGTCCTCGCCGTCTATCTCAGCGCGCACTGGGTCAATCTCAAGGGCCCCCGGCATGTCTTCGACGTCATCGGCCAATGTTTCTCCATCGCACAAGCCAAAATGTCGGGCATCTGGAAGCGCGACGCCGACCTCGTTATCGAGCCCAACGTGGACGGCTTCGCCTACGACGGATTCGATCGTGCCACCGATCTCATTCGCGCCGGCGAGAACTCCATCCGCGAAGTTGTTCCGACAATTCATCAATGGATGAAGGTCGCCGAAATCCCGCTCGGAAGTGCCACTCGCGTCGTTTCTGAAAAGTCGGTAAAACCTGCAATCAGTGCCGAGCCCTCCGGCCTGTCTGCGTAGAATTTCATCGTCCTAACGCTCGGCCCCCTCGGTTACTTCCGGCACTCTGCATCTAACCCGAAATCGTGTACGCTGTCTGCCCATAACCTGTTTGTGCCAGTCGCTGGATTAAGTGCCTCCGCCCCTAATGAGACCGCTCGTTTCGCTCATCGTGTTCTGGACGCTGCTCATCGCTCCCTTCCTTGGGACGGAGCTCGGTGACCCGACGAAGTCTGTCTTCGAGCCGCCTAACGCGATCGCCGGATTCGAGAAGCCCATAGCGCAACTCGCACTCGAGAAGAAATTCCTCGCCGTCCCCGATCCCAAGCACGCCGAGCAAGACATGCGCGCTCTCACCGCGACGCCTCATCTCGCCACCACTCCCGAAGATCGCAAAACCGCCGACTACGTCCTGCAAAAGTTCAAAGAAGCCGGGCTGCAAGCTTCTATTGAGGAATACAAGGTTTACTTCGGAATCCCCGAGTCCGTCAGCATTGACATCGTTGCTCCTGAAGGCGTCGTCCTTCACGGCCCCTCACCTGAGCGCGTGGACGGCGACGATGGCTCCAAAGACTCCCGCATTCTTCCGGCCTTCAACGGCTACACGCCTTCAGCCGATGTCACTGCCGAAGTCTTGTACGCGAATTACGGCCGCCCCGAAGACTTCGACACCCTCGCGCAAGCCGGCGTAGATGTAAAAGGGAAGCTCGTCATCATTCGCTACGGCGAAATCTTCCGCGGCGTAAAAGTTCTGCAGGCGCAGCAGCGCGGCGCCGCCGGCGTCATCCTCTATTCCGATCCCATGGACGACGGCTACTTCAAGGGTGACGTCTATCCCAAGGGCCCGTACCGTCCCTCCAGTGCCGTGCAGCGTGGCGATGTCCACTTTATGTTCCGCTATCCCGGCGATCCCACCACACCCGGAGCGCCTTCCAGCGCCACTGCCGAACGCACCGAAGCCGCGCAATCCGCCAGCCTGCCCAAGATCCCGGTTCTCCCGCTCTCTTACGCCGACGCCTCACCGATTCTCCAGCACCTCGCTGGCCCCGAGTCTCCGCGCTCGTGGCAAGGCGCGTTGCCGTTCACATATCACCTCGGTGTTGGCCCGGTGAAGGTCCACCTCAAGATCGCTGTCCACTACGAGTACCGCACCATCTGGAACGTCATCGGCACCGTCAAGGGCGCCGAGTATCCCAGCGACATCGTCCTGTCCGGTAATCATCGTGACGCCTGGGTCTTCGGCGCCGCCGATCCCGGCAGTGGCACCGTCGCCCAGCTTGAGGCCGTGCGCGGCATCGGCCAGCTTCTAAAAGCAGGCTGGCGTCCCAAGCGCACTATTATCTTCGCCAGTTGGGACGCCGAAGAGCAGGGAATGGTCGGCTCCACTGAATGGGTCGAGCAACACGCGCAGGAACTCAGCGGGGCCGTCGCCTACTTCAACATGGACGTCGCGGTCACCGGCCCCAACTTCGCCGCCGCGTCGGTGCCCAGTCTCAAGCAGTTCATGCGCGATGTCGCGAAGTCCGTTCCCAGCCCGCAAGGCGGCAGCGTCTACGACGCCTGGACCGAGCGCACTTCCGGCAAATCGCCGCAGCGCAACGAAGTCTTTCCCGATGTCAACGGCTCCGCACGCCACTCTTCCGCCGCGCCCCCGCATCAGGATGTCGCCGTCGGCGATCTCGGCAGCGGCTCCGACTACACCCCGTTCCTCGAGCACATCGGCGTCGCCTCCGCCGACATGGGTAGCCACGGTCCCTACGGCGTCTACCACTCCGCCTTCGACGACTACACCTGGTTCACCAAGTTCGCCGATCCAAAGTTCGCCTACGAGCAGCAAATGGCGCGACTCCACGGCCTGCAAGTCCTCCGCATGGCCGACGCCGATGTTCTCCCCTTCGATTACGAAGATTACGGTCAGGAAATTGAAGCCTACATCGAATACACGAAACAACGTGCCGCCGAATCCTTCCCCGAAGGCGGCCCAAAATTCGATGAGCTGACCAAAGCCTCCAAGCGCCTGCAATCCGCGGGGAGCATGCTGCTAGGCGCGGTGAAAGCCGGTCGCGCCGCCAGCCCCGCCCGCATCAACACCGCGTTGCGCGATGCCGAACGCGCCTTCCTGACCAACGGCCTCCCCAGCCGCCCCTGGTTCCGTCACGCCATCTACGCCCCCGGCGAGTCCACCGGCTACGAAGCCATCGTCCTCCCCGGCATCACCGAAGCCATCGAGCACCACGACCAGCAAGCCCTAGTCGAACAGATCCAACTCACCACCGCCGCCATCAACCACGCGTCAGAAATCCTGGAATCCGCCCACAGCTTCTGATTCTTGCGTCGTTTCAAAATTTCGCTTCGTATCCGATCTTCCTTCGAATCTTGCTCTTTCTCTGATCTTGCTCTGTATCTGATTCCCGGTTTGCATCAGGGCACGACTTTACAGGCTGCTGAAAAACTCGTTTCGAAAGGCTTTGTATCAGGGCACGACTTCAGTCGTGCCGAAAAGCACTGCCCAATAGATTCCGGGCTTCAGCCCCTGCAAACGCCTCGCGGCCAGTCCACCCCCTCTTGTCATTCCGAGCGCAACGAGGAATCTGTTGTTCGCCTCGACCCACGCCAATGTCGATTCTCCCCCACCTCATTCGACTATCCTGCAAGAGGAAAACTCATGTCCAAACTTCGTGTAAATGCATTCTCCGTCTCCCTCGACGGCTTCGGTGCCGGCCTTCATCAAGACCTCAACAACCCGCTAGGCGTCGGCATGCCCCAAGCCTTCGCATGGTTTTTCCCCACCGATGTCTTCCAAAAAATGCAGGGCAAAGAAGGCGGCACCCGCGGCATCGACAACGATTTCGCCCTCCGCTCTTTCGACAACGTCGGCGCCTGGATCCTCGGCCGCAATATGTTCGGTCCCGTCCGCGGCCCGTGGCCCAATTACGACTGGAAAGGCTGGTGGGGAGAAGAGCCGCCCTATCACGTCCCAACTTTCGTCCTCACCCACCACGCGCGCCCATCGTTAGAAATGAAGGGCGGCACCACCTTCCACTTCGTAACCGAAGGCCCCGAGATCGCCCTACAGCGCGCCAAAGAAGCCGCCCAAGGCAAAGACGTCCGCATTGGCGGCGGCGCTGCCACCATCCGCCAATACATCGCAGCAGGCCTCGTTGACGAACTACACCTCGCCCTCTCTCCTGTGCTGCTCGGTGAAGGCGAGCCACTCTTCTCCGGCCTGAACTGGCCAAAGCTGGGCTATCAGGTAGTGGACTCCGTAAAAGGCGAAGGCGCGACCCATGTGACCATCCGCAGGGCCTGAACGAAGGGCCCCTGCGCTCCCCTGTCAACCCTGACAGTTGCCCCACGCCCCCATTCCGCGCACCATACTCCGCACTTGCTGCAGCTTTCTCCAGCGCACACGTCCCCATCGGCTCACATCTTTCCGAAACAAGGAGTGCTTCATGAAAACGAAGTCCCTCTCGCTCGCGATCGTACTCGCACTTTCGCTCCCAGCTCTTGCCGCCGATAAGAAAATGGATCAGCGGATCTCCGAGTCAACCGATGTTCTGAAAGCGGTCGTCGGCCAAACCAACGGCATCCCGCATGAAGTCCTGAATAAATCTGTTTGTGTGCTCGTGTTTCCCCGCGTAAAAAAGGTCGGCATCGGGATCGGCGTAAGCTACGGCCGCGGCTTGCTGACTTGTCGCACCGGCACCACCATGTCCGGCAAGTGGAGTGCGCCCGCCATGTACTCGCTCGACACGGGCAGCCTCGGCGTTCAACTCGGCGGTTCCTCAACTGACTTTGTCTTGCTGGTGATGAACCAGCAGGCCGCTAATAAAGCCCTCTCCGGCAAACTCAAGCTCGGCTCCGACGCCTCTGCCAATGCCGGTCCGTCCGGCGCCAAAGCGGTAGCGGTGGACGCGGATATCTACACCTATTCGCGCGCCAAAGAAGGCCTCTTCGCTGGCGCCTCGCTCGGCAGTGCCTCCATGGAAGGCGATAACGACGCCAACAAGTCGCTCTACGGCAAGAGTGTGGACGCCACCCAGATCGTTCGCGACGGGCAAGTGACCACACCCGCCTCCGGACAGCCGTTGATCGCGTTGCTCGATAGCGCCTCGCCCAAACACATGTAATCTCACCCAATCCCCGAGTGGCTGGCCCAGCTTGAGCATCGGCTGGGCCAGCTTTTTGATCGGTGAAAAGGCGCGAATTCATAGGCCGCCGAAAACTCGTATCGCAGCAGCTTTGTATCAGGGCACGACTTCAGTCGTGCCGAAAAGCTCCTCAAGTAAGAAGGGGCTTTAGCCCCTGCCCAAAAATTTCCTGCAAGCCCCCACACCTCCCGCGTTCTTCTCGCAGGAGGTCTCCATGAAACGCGATATCTGGATCGGCGCCCTCGTCCTCGTGCTTGCCGCCGCCCTCTTCGCTGCAATCGCTTTTGCACCGGCACAACCGGCACAGGCCGGTCCACTTCCCGAACCAACCCCGTCTCCCGCACCCGGACCCGATCCCGCACCACGCGGCGAATACCGCGTCCTCGAACCGCTGCACTCGGGTGCGCTCACGCTCTTTCCCGTGGTGCGCAACCTCAGCGGCGCAGCCAGGAAGTGGGACTACATCACCCTCGACGAAGGCCTCCGCAACGGGGAAGTGGAAGTCACCGAGTACGGCAGGCTTCGCGGTCTCGTTCGTCCGCGCAACGGCGCGCCTATTCGCGAGGACAACTACCGCGGTGACCGCGTCAACACGCTCGTGCTCGTCAATCACTCCGACAAGCCACTCATCCTCCTCGCCGGTGAAATCGTTACCGGCGGCAAACAGGACCGCGTCATCGGCAAAGACCGCATCGTGCCCGCGCAAAGCGATCCCATTGACCTCTCCGTCTTCTGCATTGAGCACGGCCGCTGGGTCGAGTCCTCCGACAAATTCGGAGTCTCCGCCGACTCTACAAACGGCAGTTTCATGGTGCAGCCGTCCGTCCGCAGCAAAGCCATGGTGAAGAACAATCAGCAGGAAGTGTGGGATTCCGTCGCTGGCGCCGTTTCAAACAGTGCCCGCGCCGCGTCTCCGAGCCCTACACAGCCCGTTGAGCTCGGCACTACCTCCTACGCCAAGGCCATGAAAGACGAACGCCTGACCAAAGAGGTAGACAAGGTCGCCGTGCCCCTCACCGAATCGAGCCACGATATTTTGCAGAAGCTGCGCGAGCAGAACGCCGTCGGCGTGATCGTCGCCGTCCGCGGCCAGATCATCTGGGCCGACGTCTTCGCTACGCCCGACATGCTCTCCGCCTACTGGACGAAGCTTGTCCGCTCCTACGCCGCCGAGTCTTTTGAAACTGGATGGTACGGAAGGGGAGAAGTGACGCGCGATGCCGCCGAGCGTTTCCTCAACAACCCGCTGCACGGCTCGGAAACCAGCCAGGGGGAAACCGGTGTCTATCGCTACCGCGAAGTCCGCGGCACGCTACAGTCGGCATTCTTCCTGCAAACGCTACTGCCCGGCACCGACTTCGACGTCCACATCAGCCGAGTAGTAGAAGACGACCGCCGCGCCAAAATAATGCCGCGCCCCGTCCCCATGGAAGGCCGGCAAATACCAATCGACTAACGGGAAAAGGCATTTCAACCACGAACGACACCAAGGATCACGAAGGTAATTTCGAACTCAAAAAACCTTCGTGAAACCTTCGTGTCCTTCGTGTTTAAAGATTTAGGTTTATTTCTCCTGCGGCGCGTAATCGCAAACCTCGCGACACTCCAGGCAATAATATTGCCCGTCCATCCACAACCGGCAATCATTCTCGCCCTGGCAGATCGAGCAATACCGGTGGCACTCGCAATCGCGTTCGTCGCGCTCGCACGAAATACACATGTATCGTTCAGCCATGCCGAGGAATGTAACGTGAAACCTTGGAAGGAGGGAAGTACAAATTCAGGCGCGCACCAATTCCGCAATCTTCGACAACAACACCTCCGGCGCGTCGCCCTTCACAACAAACGCGTCCACCGTATCCATCACCGAATCCGGCAGCGCGAGATAGGCCGACAACAAGATAATCGGAACCTGCGGCTTCGTCCGCTTCATCGCCGAAGCCACCGACCCGCCGTTCATTCCCGGCATCGCGTAGTCGAGCACCACTCCATCCACTTCCTGCTCGCTGAACACCGTCAGCCCATCTACTCCCGCGGAAGCCGTAAGCACGCGATATCCCTCCCGCTCCAGGATGATCTTTCGCACCTTCAGCCCCACCGCTTCGTCATCCACGCACAACAACGTCTTCTGAGGCACAAAATCCCCACGCAAAAAATTCAATACTTGGTTAGAAATTTGATTGCAGTATAGCCATCTTCGATTCGCCCGATTGTCTCCTTTTGTTGAATTTTTCCTCCTGTTTCCTTCCCTCCATCTTTCCCGCTTTTGCCTTCCGTGAAACCTCATGCCCCACCGCATTGACCCGCAAGAAATCAGCGTGTTACCGTGAATGGTTCCGCTATCTGAAGCCGCGCTCGCTGAACGCTTTCGCTTCAAAAAGAAGGTCTAGATTTGAATCCGCCAGTCGAGGCAAACATTCGCAAAACTGCGCTCAACGCCACCCATCGCCAATCCGGCGCCAAAATGGTGGACTACAGCGGCTGGGACATGCCGGTCGAGTACCCCTCCGTCGGCGGCCTCATGAAAGAGCACCTCGCCGTCCGCGCCGGCGTCGGCCTCTTCGACGTCTCCCACATGGGCGACATCCGTGTCCACGGCCCTGAAGCCCTCAAGGCCGTTCAGTACCTCACCATGAACGATGCCTCGAAACTCAACACCGGCCAGGCGCAATACTCGGCAATGCTTTATCCCAACGGCACTTTCGTCGACGACGTCATCGTCCACAAATTTGCCGACGACGACTACCTCCTCGTCATCAACGCTGGCACCCGCGAAAAAGACGTCAACTGGGTCAAGGACAACACCAGGCAATTTAAAGTAACGGTTGAAGATCTCAGCGACCAGTTCACCCAGATCGCCATCCAGGGTCCCAAGGGCGTAGATACCCTCCAGAAATTGACCGACGTCGATCTCTCGAAGGTCAAGTTCTACTGGTTCACCCGCGGCACCGTTGCCGGACTTAAGAACGTCCTGATCGCCCGCACCGGCTACACCGCCGAAGACGGCTTCGAGATCTACATCCCCAGCGACGCCGCCACCAGCGACCGCGTCTGGAACGAACTGCTCCAAGCCGGAAAAGAATTCGGCGTCGTCCCCGCCGGGCTCGGCTCGCGCAACACTCTGCGCCTCGAAGGCAAGCTGCCGCTCTACGGCCACGAGATCAGCGACGAAATCAACGTCTGGGAAGCCGGACTTGACCGCTTCCTTAAGATGGACAAAGGCGACTTCATCGGCCGCGCCGCCCTAGAAAAAGCCAAGAACGATGGCGTGAAGCGCGCACTCGTAGGTTTGGAGACGATCGAACGCGGCATCCCGCGCGACGGCTACAAAGTTCTCGATCTCGAAGGCAAAGAAATCGGCTACGTAACCAGCGGCTCGTATATGCCGTTCCTAAAACGCAACCTGGCATTAGCCTACGTCCCAGTCGAACAAAGCGCGTTAGACAACATCGTCGCCGTCGAAATCCGTAACCAACCGGTAAAAGCAAAAGTAGTCCCGTCGCAGTTCTACAAGCGACCCAAGAAGAGTTCCTAGGTTTTGTATCAGGGCGTGATTTCAATCATGCCGAATGCGGTTTGTATCAGGGCGCGGCTTGAGCCGCGCCGATCCGCCGACCTTTTATAGATGGGGCTTTAGCCCCTGAGGGAGAACGCAATGGCCTATCCAGCCGACTTCAAATACACCAAAGAACACGAATGGATCTCTGCCGACGGTAAAATCGGCATCACCGACCACGCGCAATCCTCTCTCGGCGATATCGTCTTCGTCGAACTCCCCAAAGTCGGCGCCACCATCACCAAGGGCCAGAGCTTCGGCTCCGTCGAATCCGTGAAGGCCGTCAGCGACCTCTTCGCCCCGGTCAGCGGTAAAGTCACCGCCGTCAACGAAGAACTCGCCACCACGCCCGAAAAAGTAAACACCGACGCCCACGCCGCCTGGATGGTCAAAGTCGAGCTCACCAACCCGTCCGAACTCAACGACCTCCTAAGCGCCGCCGACTACGAAAAGTTCGCCGCCGAAGAAGCCGGCCACTAATTGCATTCAATCGATCGAAGCCCTGTCATCCTGAGCGAAGCGTGCGCAGCACGCGTAGTCGAAGGACCCCTATACCCACCCCAATCTCAACTCGCGCGCGAAGCGAATCCCGCACGCACTCTCGTTAATCCAAACTCATAAGACAATGCGCTATCTTCCCAAATCCCAGTCCGACCGCGACCAGATGCTTCGCGAACTAGGTTGCGCCACCATCGACGACCTCTTCGCCCCCATCCCCGCGGAATATCGCCTCACGCGCGATCTCGCGATCCCGCGCCAGTACGGCGAATCCGAAATCCTCGACTTCTTCAAGCAGCGCGCCTCCGAGAATGCCAACGGCTACTCGATCTTCATCGGCGCCGGCGCTTACAACCACTATCGCCCGGTCGTGATCGACTCGCTCATCTCCCGCGGCGAATGGTTCACCGCCTACACGCCCTACCAACCGGAGATCTCGCAGGGCACCCTGCAAGCCATCTTCGAGTTCCAGTCCATGATCTGCGAACTCACCGGCATGGAAGTCGCCAACGCCTCCATGTACGACGGTTCCACCGGCGCTGCCGAAGCCATCATGATGGCCGTCCGCCTCACCGGACGCCACTCTGCGATCATCGCCAACACCGTCCACCCCGAGTACCGCGAGGTCATCGCGACCTACGCGCAACACCAGGGCCTGCCGATCTCGCACGTCGGCTACAACGCCGAAACCGGCCGCGTGGACATCAAAGCCCTCGAAGCCGCCATCACCGACCAGACCGCCGCCGTCCTCATCCAGTCGCCGAATTTCTTCGGCACCATTGAAGACGTCGCGGCCATCGCGGACCTCGTCCACAAGAAGGGCGCGCTCCTCGTCGTCTCCATCAGTGAAGCCCTCTCGCTCGGCCTCATCAAGCCGCCCAGCGAAGCCGACATCATCAGCATGGAGTCGCAGTCCTTCGGCGTCCCGCTCGGCTACGGCGGCCCTTACGTCGGCGTCATCGCCACGAAAGAAAAATTCGTCCGCCAAATTCCTGGTCGCCTGTGCGGCCAAACCGTGGATCGCAACGGCAAGCGCGGATTCGTCCTCACGCTCTCCACTCGCGAGCAGCACATCCGCCGCGAGAAGGCGACCTCGAACATCTGCACCAACCAGGCGCTCATCGCACTGATTGCCAGCATCTTCATGACCGTGTACGGCAAGCAGGGCTTGCGCGAGCTCGCCAAACAAAATCTCGCCAAGACCGCCTACGCTGTCAGCGCCTTCGAAAAAGCCGGCGCCAAAGTCCTCTTCAAAAATTCTCCGTTCTTCAACGAGTTCGTCGTCCAAACCAAGAGCGACTCCCGCGAACTCAATGACAAGCTCATCTCCGACAAGATCATCGGCGGCTTCCCGCTGAAAAAGTTCTATCCCGAACTCGGCAACAGCGCCGTCTGGTGCGTCACCGAACTCAACGCCAAAGCCGCCATCGACGCAGCCGCGAAAGGGGTGGCCCAGTGAGCAACCTCAACGACAAAATCACCAAGGTCGCCACGCACGTCAGCCAGAACGAAGACCTCATCTTCGAAAAGTCCTCGCCCGGCAAAAAGGCCTACCGCCTTCCGCCGCTCGACGTCCCTGACGTTGACGAGCGCGCCCTCCTCGGCGCCGAGTACGTCCGCGAAGACCTCGGCAACATGCCTGAAGTTTCGGAGATCGAAATCATCCGCCACTTCACCCGCATGAGCACCTGGAACTACGCCGTCGATTACGGCATGTATCCGCTTGGCTCCTGCACCATGAAGTACAACGCCCGCATCAACGAAGTCGTCGCCCGTCTCGACGGCATCGCCGGCGCGCACCCTTACCAGCCCGAGAAACTCTCGCAAGGCAATCTGCGCATCATGAAGATGCTCGCCGACCAACTCGTCGAGATCACCGGCATGGACTCCATCACCTTGCAGCCCGCCGCCGGCGCGCATGGCGAGATGACCGGCATCCTCCTCATCCGCGCCTATCTCGAGTCACAAGGGAACCCGCGCAAAAAGATCCTCATCCCCGACAGCGCGCACGGCACCAATCCCGCCACCGCGGCCATTTGCGGCTACCAGGTCGAGAACCTCAAGTCGAACTCCGCCGGACTCACCGACATTCCTTCGCTCGTCGCGCAGATGAACGAAGACGTCGCCGCGCTCATGCTCACCAACCCGAACACCCTCGGTGTCTTCGAGCAGGAGATCCACAAGATCGCCGACATCCTGCACGAAAAAGGCGGCCAGCTTTACATGGACGGCGCCAACATGAACGCGCTCGTCGGCAAGACCCGCCCCGGCGACTTCGGTGTCGACGTCATGCACCTCAACCTGCACAAGACGTTCTCCACCCCGCACGGCGGCGGCGGTCCCGGCTCAGGGCCAGTGGCCATCAAGAAGCACCTCGAGCCCTTCCTGCCCAAGCCGGTTGTCGTTGCCAATTCCGACGGCACTCTGCGCCTCGACTACGACCGCCCCAAATCCATTGGCCGCGTGCGCATGTATTTCGGAAACTTCGGCATGCACGTCCGCGCCCTCGCCTACATCATGGCCAACGGTCCTGACGGCCTGCGCCTCACCACCGAAGACGCCGTCCTCAACGCCAACTACATTCGCAAAAAGCTCGCCGGCATTTACGATCTCCCGTACTCCACGCCAAGCATGCACGAGGTCGTCTTCAGCGACCGCAATCAGGCGCGGAAGGGAATCAAAACCGGCGACATCGCCAAGCGCTTGATCGATTACGGCTTTCACCCCTACACCACGTCGTTCCCGCTGATCGTTCCCGGCGCGCTCATGATCGAGCCCACCGAAAGCGAATCGAAGGAAGAGTTGGACCAGTTCATCGAGGCAATGAAGGCCGTAGCGGAAGAAGCGGAAAACAACCCGGAGATCATCGCGGGCGCCCCGTACAACACGCGCGTAAGCCGCATGGACGAAACCGCCGCCGCCAGAAAACCGATCCTGCGCTGGAAGCCCAAAGCCAAAAGCGCCGCCGAATAGCCAATTCATCTTTTCTCCAAACAAAACGGGAGCCCAATGGCTCCCGTCTCTCTTTCCAAAATTTAACTGCCAAGCGTTAGCCTATCCCGCCACCCGCACTCCCACGACTCTCTCTTGTCTTCCAGAGGAGGGCGTCAGCCCGACGTGGGATCTGTTGTTCGCCTGCAGCGCCACAAATCCTACGGCGCATAAAACAAATAATCCGCCTCATACTTCGCGCCAAACTCCGCGCCCTTGTGTCCCTGTTCGCAACCCACAGTTGGAGCCTGTCCGCCCTCGGTATGGATCCGTTGCACGAACGTTACTTTGCTCAAGATGCCCGCGCGCGAATTCGAATTGTCCGCGCTCAGCAGCAGCCACGGTATCGACTTACCATCCGGCGCCGGAGCCTTGGCCACTACGTTGCCAATGATCGTGCTGCCGTCCCGATGCTGCCACTTCGGTCCTGCGCTATGCGAAATCACAACACTGCCGCGGGTGTCGCGCAGTTCCGCGTCCGGCGCCTTCAACGTCCAGGCATATTTCCCATCATCCGATACTCTGCACTCATAAATCTGCGAGCCCCGCGCATGCGTCTGCAAAATCAGATGGACATTGCCTGTCGGCATAAGCGAAGCCGGTACATCCGTCGGCGCCGCTTGCTGCGCCAATGCAAAAGTTCCACCGAGAAGTCCAATCGCAAGAACCGCACAATTTCTAAACATGGCCACCGATTCTATCAACCCCAGGGTATCCCGCGTCGCGGCCAGCCCAAACCACCGCCTGTCTCTCCACTACTCTCTCTTGTCATCTAGAGCGCAGCGAAGGATCTGCTGTTCCGCTTTCGCGCACAAAAAAATCGAGGCTCGCGCCTCGCTCTATTTCTCTCACACCCTCTATTTTCAGAATATCAATCCCGAGGGGGTAAACCGGACACTTTTTCCAAATTTATATTTCCTCTGCTCTCATCGCCTTACAAACAAAATGACGTTTTCTGCCTCTTGACAACAAAATTTGTCACTCGCGAAAACTCCCACCTTGGTCGTGCAATCTCCCACTTACGTCAAAGGCCGAGCACAAACAATCGAGGCTCGCGCCTCGCGGTTGTTTCTCTCTTCACCCTCTATCATTACAAAAGGCAGCCCGTAGGCTGCCTTTCGATGAATGAGTTGTGCGCGGTTAGCGAGTGGCAAAGGTCGCGACGTATTGCATCTGGCGATTGCCTGTCGGCACGATAAAGATCTGCATGCTTCCCAGCGATGCGCTCTTGAACGTGTAGGTGCCTTGCGCAAGCGGTTTGCTGCCGCCCGTGAAGACGAGGAAGTATCCCGAAGTCTGCGTCATGCTCGCATTGGCGGATGGATTCTTTGCGAACGCACCTGCCCCTACGACGGGAGCAGCCTGCAGGTCCTCCACCTTCAACAACGTTAGATACTGCTTCGTCGTTCCGCTCTGGACCTCAAAGCTCGAACCCGCCGCGGACTCGAAAAGAGTCCTCGAAAGCTTTACGGAATTTCCCGCAGCTTCCGGTTGTGCACCGCTGGCTCCGAGTGCTACTTCGGGCATTGCAGCGAATGCTGCCAGCAGCCCGCCACGTCCTAAGATCTCCCGCCGTGTCATTCCCATAAAAGTCTCCTCGTCTGCGTGCAACGTTGGCTGAAGCTAGTTTCGAGCCGGAAATATGCCTTGCAGCGCAATACAAAAAGTGAGCGTCAGGTAAGGCGGCAAATTGTTATGCGGTTGAGTGCCGCCGGACGGGTTCAGAAGCTTTGTCGCCATAAATGCGCCATTTACTACCGTCGTGGCATATATCTTCTTCCCGCGCGTAGCCCCGTCACTGGCGAAGTTGTGACCGGAGGTGTTTGTCTGGTCTCCTCCGCCGGCAACCGCATTCACAAGATGAGAGTGAGCCGGTATCTCAGACTGTAACAAACTGACCTGCGTTTCTCCGCCGGTCTCTCCAACACTCCGAGGCGTCAGCCCCGGGCCACTCCCCTGGTTCATCGGAGCGCGGGCTTGCAGGTTTGGCAGACCGAAGTTGTTTGTGCCATTGCCCCCGTAGAAAGTTCCAACCAGAGAGAAGAGCGCCGTGTTCTGGCTGATCGGCAAAAGTTGGCCATTGCACATCGCCCATCCTGACGGCGCGAAATTGCACGAGAAAATCCTGATTTCAGCCACAAATTGATCGGACATACTGTTCTCCTGCCCCCTCGAATTAATTCCGGCTCGGGAAAATGCCTACCAACGCAACCACGAAGTTCAATACCAGATACGGCGACAGGTTGTTGTGTGGTTGGCCTCCGCCCGCACTAGCAATCGCCCCGCTCGCCATGGATGTGTCGGCAGTCGCCGCATAGTTCGACGCGCCCGCATTCCCGAAGAAACTGCCAACCGCCGATGATGCATCCGCCGCTACGCTGTTTACCTGCAAGTTGTGCGTGTGCGCAGGCATCTCGGTGATGATCAGTGTGTGGTTCTGTTCGCCTCCGACTTGGCCGAGGGTAAATCCTGAACCCGTGTGAAACGGAGTACGGCCCTGCAAGTTCGGCAGTGCAAAATTTGTTGTGCCATTGCCGCCGTAGGTTGTGCCCATCAGCGAGAACAACGCCTGGTTTTGATTGATGGGCAGGATTTGACCATTACAAAACGCCCAACCTTTCGGCGCGAAGTTGAAACTGACGATCCGGATTTCACATAAGAATGGATTGCTCATCGTCGTGCCTCGTCTCAGATTTGCTGCTAGTTCTGGCTCGGGAAAATTCCGAACAGTGCAATGATGTAAGTAACACAGAGGAACGGCAGCATGTTGTCATGCGGCTGGTTGCCCCCGGTCAGAGAGGTCGGGCCTGCCATCTGGCCACTCGGTGACTGGTCGGAATATTGCTTCGTCGACGGATTGCTCGCCCAAAAATTGCCGGAGGGATCATTGCTCCCCAGGGATGCCGAACTTGCCTGCGCCAGGTGATTGTGTTGCGGCAACTGGCTCGAGCTCACGGTCACAGTCTCAGATCCAGACAGCTGGCCAATGACAAAGCCGCTTCCCTGGTGGATCGGCACCCGGCCTTGCAGGTCCGGCAAGCCGAAGGTATTCACTCCATCGCCACCGTAGGTGGTTCCAATCAGGGTAAACAGAGTTGTGTTCTCGCTGATGGCCATCAATTGTCCGTTGCAAAACGCCCAGTTCTGTGGAGCGAAGCTTCCCGCAAACAATCGAATCTCCCCTACAAAGGGACTACTCATAGCCGTCTCCTATCCTTCTGCCCTTAAAAGCCGATTAAATACAGCTTCATAAAACGTGCCTGCGTCGTTCCGCTCCACCGCCGTGATAAATAGCGGAAACTCACCGATCGCATCATGGTTCACGTCGTAGGTCCGCTGTTCGAGATGTTCCTCGCGGGCCCCACGGAACATCAGTGAAAATGTCTCGTAGCGCGGATCCGTTTTGCCGAGCGTCACTTCCATGAGTTCGAGGTCCCTCTTCCCGGCCTCTCCCAGCGAAAAATGGAACACGGTCCGCAGGTTCGCTTTGAATAGTTCCTTGCTGAGCTCGATCGCCACGGTCACTGTTTGTCCTCGCTGGTCGCGATGCGTTGCGGACGCCAATACATCTCCAGGTAAATAGGACCTTCCGTCACCGCTACGAAGCCCATGCGCTCATACCATTGCAGTGCTGGATTGAAGCGCTCGACATACAAATGAATCTTGCGGTCGCTTTGCTCGGCTTCTGCCAGGAGATCGCCCATCAGCAGGGAACCAACACCAAGGTTGCGATACTCAGGTAACAGAGCAATGTCTACCAGGTGAAGCTCCGTCGTCGTGCGCTCCAGGATCATGCGTCCGGCGGGTTCGCCATGCACGTGAATGATGGAGTGTTCAGCGGTCGGCGTCTGCATGGCATACGCGCTCGTCTGTGCGTTGAACTGCATGCGAAGGAACTGTTCCTGCATTTCCATCGGCCAGCCGGTTTGCGCCACTTCCTCAGCGCGGGTGCTGGCATACACGCGATAGAGAAATTCCGCATCGCCATCCTGGCGCGGGACAAGCGTCACCTGCGACCGTGCGATAGCAATGGTGTCATGCGTTGCGATGGGTGCTGCTCCGTCTGAAGAAGGCCGTGCGCCGTTCATCTGTTGCTTCAAGAAATTTGTCCGACAGTCATACACAGAAACGAATTCAATTTCGGTTCCGAAAAACTCGGGGGAACTTTTAGGGGGCGGAAAAGCGCGTACTCTACGGCGCAAACTGAGGCGAATCATGCCAGTGCTGCTGCTCAAAGTCAAGCCGCATGTTGTGAATATCACTTCGTGTTTACAAAGCACCCTCGTGTCCAAGCACAGCATTGAGTCCGATTCATCTTTTGACTTGACTTTCAAGGCGAATCGGGCGAACCTTGCGCGTTTTCAGAGTCTCTCCCAGAAGCATGTTTCTTCCACCAACCTGACCGTGTATGTAAGCCGCCGGTACCCCCAGGCTGTTGCCTGGCGACGAACTGTTTACCTTCGGAGAAACGAAAAAATGAAGCGTCACCTCTCCCGTCTTGCCGTTGCGTTGCTGATCTGCTTGTTGGCAGCACTCGCGTACGTTCCACTCGCCCGAACTCGCGCCGCGGAGAAGACCGCGCCCGTCGCCTTTAGCGCGACCGGCAAGCCTTTCCTCAATACGCAGAACGCGCGCACCGTGGCGGTGAAGTATAGCGGTGACGCAAGTGTCGTTGCCGAGATGCAATCCGGCGCCGCCGCGAGAGCGCTTATCGCTGCCGACGTTGACGCTGATGGTGCGCCCGACCTCGTGGCCGGCTACAAGACGGCCAGTGACGGCGCAGTGGCGATCACGCGCGGCAATCCTGACGCCTTCGCCCCCAAAGACGCGCGTATCTACGCGCAGGCAATCAAGGGAAAAGTTCCGCCGGCATTCCTGAGCAAGACGGTTGTGTTCTCCGTGCCGGAAGCGCCCGACTATCTCGCGAGCGCAGACTTTAGCCATCACGGCTATCGCGACGTTTTGACGGCCACCCGCGGCGGCGGTATGTACTTGCTCACCGGCGACGGCGCCGGAAATTTCAGCGCCGCGACGCGCATCAATCTTCCGGGCGATGTCTCTGCGTTTGTGATGAACCCCGGCGGACACGTCGCCGTGGCCGTTCAGACCGGCGGCGCCACCAAGGTCCTCGTTTTTGACACGCAATCGAAGAGCGGCTTCAATCGTCCGGTTGCAACCTATGCGCTGTCCGGGTCTGCGTCTGCAATGGCGTGGGGCCGTCTTGGTTTCAACACCGCCGACCTCGCAGTCGCCTCCGGTAGCAGCGTGACCGTGTACTACAACGCCCTGAAACAGGGCGGCAAGAGCGACACCCTTGAACTTGCATTCCGTCCGCAGGCCCTCGCTCTCGGCGACTTCACCTGGGACCGCGACAACCGTTTGGAAATCGCAGCCCTTGCCGAAGACGGGAGCGTCCACATTCTCGAGCACGGTACGCTCGACACCCGAGCCGTAAAAGTGGGGGGCGGACCGGCACGCCGCGCGCAACGACTGGCGCTGCGCAAAGCCAGCAATCTCGATCCAACCACGATGGGCGCTTGGAAAGATGCGCGCAATTTCCCGGCGACTTCCGGCGTGACCGACGGCGTGGCGCTGCAGTCCTTGCTGCGGACGTCGGAGACCGCTCCGAGCGGCTTGCTCGCACTCGATAGCGGTTCGCGTCACATCAACCTGATGCAGGGTGCGTCGTCAACTTCCACCAGTTCGATCTCGCTCTCCGCGGCTCCCATCGCCACCGTGGACCTGCCGTCCATGGTCGACGGCAAACGCGGAGTGGCGGTTCTCACCAGTGGGGATTCGTCCATCAAGATTCTTCCGTTGGCGACGATCAACATCAGCGTGACCAGTACGGCAGATGGCGCCGGATGCCCGGCCAACACCTTGCGTGGCGCACTTTGCACGGCCAATTCAGGAGCGTCGGGTAACACTTACGAAATCGACGTTCCGGCTGGAACCTACAGCCTCTCGTCGGGTGAGCTCGAAGCGGGCGGCAGCGGCGCACGCACGATCGTTATCAACGGCAACACCGGAAACGCTGCGGATGTCATCCTTAAGCAGACCGATGGTGGAAACCGCGTTATTGAACAGGACTTCGACTTTAACGGCAGCCAGGTGCTCGTTATCCAGAACGCAACCTTGACCGGCGGCCACTGTTCCAGCGGTACGGATTGTGTCTACGGCGGCGGTGCCATTCTCGGCACCGGGACCACAGGCGACAACCTGACGCTCACCAACGTCGTAATCGACAGCAACAGTTCGACGGCCGGCGTCGGTGGCGGCGTGAACACCAGTGCCGACGGCAACTTTACCGTTACCAACTCGACCTTCTCCAACAACTCCACGAACCAGGCGGCGGGTGGTGCATTCCAGTTTGCACCGGATCCGATTTCCGGAAGTTTGACGGTATCCGGCAGCACCTTCAAAGGCAACTCGGTGACCGGCAGCGCCGCGCAGGGCGGTGCGCTCGTGTTGCTTCCGAACGCGGGAAACAGTGCCTCGATCACTAGTTCCACTTTCACCTCTAACACGATCGTCGCCACTTCAAGTGCAGCCGGTGGAGGTGTGTCCGCGACTGGCAACGTCAGCATGTCGAATTCACGCGTATTCGGCAACACCGTAACTGTTACCGGCAGCGGAACGTTCTCGTCTGGTTGGCTTCATAGCGGCGGCGCGGGAAACACAGCGACCCTCACCAACAACTGGTGGGGCTGCAATGCCGGACCGAGTAGCGGCTTCTGCAACATTGTCTTCGGTACTTCCGGGACCACCGTGAACTTCACTCCATGGCTAGTACTCGGCATCTCGGCGAGTCCTTCCACGCAGATCTTGCCGGCAGGCGCCGCTACGATCAACGTGGACCTGGCCCACAACTCGGCTGCAGCCACCGGATTCAACGCTCCGGATACAACCCCACTTAGCTTTGGCGCGACCTCGTTCGGCACCCTCGGCAGTTCGAGCGGAACGTTCACGTCAGGACAGTTCTCGACCGGCTACACCGCAGGCGCCACGGCTGGAAACGACAATGTAGCTGTGACGGTGGACAATCAGACCGTCACAGTGGCAATCCACGTTCTCGATACCGTCAGCTTCGACACCAACCCGACGGGCTTGCAGTACCACGTGGATGGCACGAGCTATACCACTCCACAAACGTTCCACTGGGTGGTTGGATCTTCGCACCCGGTGGTCGCGGACTCTCCGCAGGATGCGGGTGGCGGACAACAGTACAGCTTCGGCAATTGGAGCGACAGTGGTGCGGCTTCGCACTCCATCACCGCTCCAACGGCGGACACCAGCTATACCGCGGCGTTCAACTTGAGCCCGGCGTTCACCAGCGGCAACAGCGTGCAGTTTGTTGAAAATACCAACGGCACGTTCAGCGTGACCGCAACCGGAAATCCGGCACCCACGTTCAGCGAAGTAGGTGCGCTGCCTTCCGGCGTCACTCTGGCTTCCGATGGAACGCTCTCGGGCACGCCCGCGAATGGCACTGCCGGCGTATACCCGATCAGCATCACCGCTACGAACGGTGTCTCACCGGACGCGACCCAAAGCTTTACGCTTACCGTTCGTGCGCAGGGCATTGACCTGGTCGAAGAAAACGTAAGTGTGCAATTCACGGCTCCTGCACCAAATCCGCGGAAAAATTCTGTACCCGGCGGGGCTGCGGGCGGCGCGATCTACATCACCGAGACGGCGCTGAACCAGGGCGTCACCAGCTCACCCCTCACTCGCACTACGATGTACCTGTCGAGCGACGGCGTGACCCTCACCCGGGGCCTGGTTTTCCGCAACGTCCCGCAGCTCGCCAGTGGAGACAGCTCCAGGATCACTTCAGCGGCAACGCTGCCGTCAGGAATCAACGGCACCTACTACGTGATCGCTTGCGCCGACTCGCTCGGACAGGCGGCTGAGAGCCACGAGAACAACAACTGCTCGACATCGGCATCGTTCAACGTGCTAGGCGCTGACCTCGTCGAGACGACGGTTACGGTTCCACCAACTACAACCGGAGCGAAGATCGACGTCAGCGACACCGCTACGAACTCTGGCCCCGGTTCCGCTGGAACGTCGCGTACGAATTTCTACATTTCGTCCAATGGCGTGACGCAAGACCGCGCTGTCGGGTTCCGCAACGTCCCTGCGCTGGCATCCAGTGCCAATTCAGCGGGTATCACGACACTCACCCTGCCTGCCGGCACCACCGGCACCTACTACATCATTGCGTGCGCAGACACCCTGGCACAGGTGCCTGAGACCGATGAAACCAACAACTGCACGACCTCAACGACCCCCTTCAACGCACCGCTGGCGGATCTCACCGAGAGCAGCGTGAGTGTGCCCGCCACAGTGACGGGAGCCACTGTTGCCGTTAGCGACACCGTCGGCGACAGCGGCGCATCGGCCGGGTCCTCGCGGACAACGTTCTACATTTCCACGGATGGAACCACTCTCGGGACATCGCTCGCGTTCCGCAATGTTCCTGGTCTTGCGAGCGGATCGTCATCCACGGGAAATACCAGCCTCACGTTACCGGTGAACACGAAGGGGACCTACTACATCATTGCGTGTGCCGACACCACCAACGCGGTTTCGGAAAGCGATGAGACCAACAACTGCGCCGCTTCGAACAGCTTCTCGTCAGCCGGTCCGGACCTGGGCGAAAGCGCCGTCAGCGTGACAACGGCAAGCCCTGTATCCGGTGGTTCGATTTCGGTGAACGATACCGCGATGAACTCCGGCTCGGCGGCGTCCTCTTCACGCACGCTGTTCTACATCTCCACCGACGGTTCAACGAAGGGCGTGCAGATCGCCTTCCGCGATGTACTGAACCTGGCGGGCGGAGGCTCTTCGAGTGGGACCACCAGCATGACACTGCCGGGTGGCATCAGCGGGACGTATTACATCATCGCCTGCGCGAACGCCACGAACACGGTGCCGGAATCGAACACCGCCAACAACTGCTCTGCTTCTTCGGGCTTTACTGTGGGTGGCGCAGACCTCGTTGAGACCTCCGTGAGCGTGCCTTCCAGCGCTTCCGGCGGGGTGATCGAGGTCACCGATACCGCCCAGAACAATGGTCCGGGCGCGGCAGGCACATCGCGAACCACGTTCTATCTCTCGAGCGACGGCTCTACGATTACCCGGGGACTCGGGTTCCGTAACGTGCCGGCACTCGGTAACGGAGCCATCGATACCAACAGCACGGCGCTGACATTGCCGTCGGGGCTCTCGGGAACTTACTACGTGATCGCTTGCGCCGATTCGTTAAACACGGTGTCGGAGAACAACGAAACCAACAACTGCTCGTCGTCCGGGGCGTTCACGGCTCCGTAGAACGGCGGCAACTCAGCACGAAGGGCGCTCAAATCGGGCGCCCTTTGTTTTTGCAGAAGGCTTCACGCCGGTGGCGCCGATTGCTTAAGTTCTACCCGGTGCGATTGCCAATCCACCGTCACCGCGAAATTCTTCAAGATCGGGTAGCCGAGATTTCCCATCGGGAACTCATCCACAAAGTCGAGTTGCGGACCTTGAATGGAGTACCCGCCAAGTTTCATCGCGCCTTTGAGCTGCGCACGTGACGCAGCTTGTTCGCCGCTCACCGTGTGAAGACTCTCGGTCGGAACTGGCGCTGCCTCCAACGGCAGCTTGGATTGCAGACTGCGTGGCAGCACGATGCCACGCCCCGCGCCAGTATCCACGTTCGCCCGGACCGCTGTCCCCGCGAAATCAACCGACACTGTCGGCAGCCGATCGGTGGCGCTGAACTGATAGATCGTCACGTTGTCGGCGGTCGCCAGTTGGCCGCGCTTCACCGTGATCCGGTTGGCCGGGTAATCCACCGTCACAAGAAATCCCTTCCATCCCCGAATGCTCAACACTCCCATCGGGGCATCGGCTCCGGAAAAAATCTTCGGCATGGATGAGAGATCGAGCGCGACGCCGGTCACGCCGGTCATCTTCACATCGCCGAGTTCGATCTTCGCGATCTGCACCATCTCGGCGGAAGCCGGCTCCGCCGCTCCCGGAGATGCAACTTTCACTTCGCCGCTGATCGGCAGTTTGAGCTCATTCGCAAGCGCCATCGTGATCAGTGTTCCTTCCGCGCCGGTATCGAGAATGAACGGATAGGGTCCGCTGCCGTTGACCCGAACCTGCACGATCGGACGTCCGCCGACGGTCGTGAGCGGCAGCGTCATGGAGTCGCGCGCGAGTTCGACGACAGGATCGGGAAGCGATGCGTGGTTGTGCACCTGCGCCAGCAACGCGCCGACCGCAGCCACCACGGCCAACATGACGAGCCCTGCGATAACTCGATACGATCTTCGTTTTTCCACCGGCGTGCCTCCGCGAACTTGCAATGTAGAGTGCTCGGAAGGGTACTCACGGATGCGGAGGTATTCGCAGGGAAGGTGTGAGTAGCCGCTTTACAGGGGCGGAGAGATAGCAGAAGTGTCGCGGTCGAGATTCCAGACAACTGTCTGGATTTCGAACGACGGTGTCCGGACGGACGGTGAAACGCGCGAAGGAAGTGGCTGTCCTTCCGTGTTTTCCCTCGCTTCACGAGATGGCATGCGAGTTGCACTAGAACATTGCAACGGGTTGAAGGTTGATGAGAAGTGCGTAAGCAAAATGGTTTCTCCGTCCTCGAACTGTTGATTGTCATCGCCATCGTCCTCGTCTTGGCGGCGATTGCGATCCCGAACCTCCTGCAAGGCCGAATGGCCGCCAATGAAGCGTCGGCCGCCGCATCCGTAACCCAGATCAATACCGCGCAGGTTTCGTATTCCACGGCCTATCCGGACACGGGCTACGCCGCAAACCTTGCGCAGCTTTCCGGAGATGGCACGGCGTGCGGCGCCGAACATGCCACGTCCACGCACGCTTGCCTGATTGACAGCGTCCTCGGAGCAGGGAAGAAGAGCGGCTACCTGTTCTCGATCTCAGGTGGAGCGGAGATCCCGAACCTGGGCTACAGCGTGAACGCCGAGCCCATCACGCGCGGCCTGACCGGCCAGCTCAGTTTCTACAGCGACCAGACTGGCGTAATCCGCGCCAACCAGGGAGACGCCAGCGGCCCCAGCGCCGGGGCATCCGCTGCCAGAAACAAAGCGCGACGCAATCACGCTGCGAGCACTCATCCACAGTCGCAATCTTCGGCGGTTTCGGTGATGCGCTAAACGGATAACGCGCGGAAGAAGGTCTTGCGGTCCGATCGGCAGGGCGCCGATTGGTTGAGAAATAGCTAGTGGTAAGGGGATTAATGAGATGGTCCGCCGCCGAGTACGATCTTTCGGCTCGGCAGATTCCAACAGGAGGATCATCTCATGCGTATCGTAGCGGTCGGTATCGATCTCGGTAAAACCGTGTTTCACCTGGTGGCGATGGGAGAGCGCAACCGCGTGCTGGTGCGGCGGAAGTTCTCGCGTCAACAGCTGTTGGCTTACACGGCCAACCTCGAGCCCACTTTGATCGGCACCGAAGCCTGTGCCGGCGCCCATTTTCTCGCGACAGCCCTATGTGCGCAGGGACACGACGTGCGCCTCATGGCAGCCCAGTTCGTGAAGCCTTACCGTAAGTCGAACAAGAGTGACTTTCTCGATGCCGAGACGATCGCCGACGCGGTGCAGAAGGAGAACATGCGCTTCGTGCCAGTCAAGACCGACGAGCAACTCGATCTGCAGGCTATGCACCGCGTGCGCACTCGCCTGGTGCAGCGGCGCACGGCACTGATCAACGAGATCCGCGGGTTCCTGCTGGAGCGCGGCATCATCTTTCCCGCGAAGCCGATTCACCTGCGCAAGCAACTTCCGGGTGTACTGGAAGACGCGACCCAGAACCTGACGCCGAGGCTGCGCTGGCTGCTCTCTGAACTTGCGGAGGAGTGGAAGGAGTTGGAAGCTAGGATCATCGCTATCAGCGACGCCATCGAGCGGATCAGCACCAGCGATCCGCTCTGCCAGCGCCTGCGCAAGATCCCCGGCTTCGGGCCGCTGGTCTCAACAGCAACCGTAGCTGCTATCGGCAACGGATCGTCATTCCGCAGGGGTCGCGACTTCGCGGCATGGCTCGGTGTTGTTCCCCGACAGTACTCCACGGGCGGCAAGACGGCGCTCTACGGCATGAGCAAACGCGGCAACCGTTATCTACGACAGCTGCTGATCCATGGCGCGCGTGCTGTCCTGATCCGGGTGAAGTACGACACCGCAGGGTTGGGGCAGTGGATCCACAAGCTGGCCGAGCGTGCACCGCGCAACAAGGTGATCGTCGCGATCGCCAACAAGCTGGCGCGTATCGCCTGGGCGGTACTCGCGAAGGGTGAGCCTTACCGCCATCAGCCCTTGGCGGCCGCAGTGTAGTTCGGCCGTGGAAAAGACGCTGCGCTTGGAAAGCAAACACCGCTTTCCACTTTCCCACCGCCGCTGCGGCGGCTGGTGATCAACGAGTTCTACCAGGGTCTGCGGAGGGAGAAGAAGGACGAGAAAACAGTCAAACGGCGCGCCGGAAAACCTGTTGTTGATAACGGTCTCACTGACCGAGCGATTTATCAGGACCGGCGCGCGCGGATCATCATCGAGGCCCGGAGAATCGAATCTCCACATTGAGGCCGGATACATTTGCGCAGACTGTCATTCCGTCCATCACTCTACCTCTTGCAGTCCGGCGGCGGACCATACATATCAGCAGTTAACGCGGTTCACGAATCGGGCACGAGATCCAGTAGTTCGGGGGTTCACGGGTTCTATTTCGCTCGAGCAACGCGGATCGTCACCAGCAGGCGGTCGACTCGCTGTTCATAGGGTTCGACCGTACACTCACCACTCCATTGCTGGCTGTCGTCGTCGGTGAACTTCCACGTCAATTTTCCGCCGCCCGCAACACTCACCTGCGGAGGTCCGTGGATGTGGGAAACCGGCTTGAACATCCCGCCGGTTGCAGTGTTTGCCTTGATCCGCGCCCGCATCAGTTCGAGAACTTCGCTCACCGTCTCAGGATGTGACACGACAATTTTCGTTTCCCACTGATCTCGGTCACCAGCTGTGGAGATCATCTTGGCTTGTGCGCCTTTGATTCGAGGTTTGGCGTACGCGAGACCGTCTGGCAGGAAGCGGTCGGCGAGGGCCGCGCGCGCATAGTTGCCGGTTGGATCCCAGTTGTATTCCATTTCCAGTGCCACGCTTTGCGCTATGCCGCTGCCGAGAAGCCGAGACACAGCATACAGAGCGCCGTCAATGCCAGAGGACAATCCCGCGGTGGTGATCAGATTGCCGCTTTCCACGAACCGCCGGTCATAAACGACTTTGGTTTTCGGGCCGGAGAGGTCATCGATCATTCCGTAGGTCGTTGTCACGGTATGTCCCTCGAGCAACCCTGCGGCTTGCAGAAGGAATGCACCGGTGCAAACGGACATCACGACCTTTGCTTCTGTTGCCTTCGTCTGGATCCAGTGAATCAAGGCCGGATTCTTAATGGCCTCTTGAAAAACACCGCCTCCAGGAATCAGAAGCAGATGCGTCCTTGGGCTGTTTTCGAAGGTGTAATCAGGGATGATCTTTGCTCCGAAAACCGCAGTAAGTGGCTCTGCCTTTTCGGCCACCGTGTGGACCAGCAATCCGGCTGTCCCAAACACCTCCCAAGGACCGGCGAAGTCTATGAGTTGAGCGCCGTTAAATAACAGAATGGTCACGGTGGGCAACGCGTCAGCGCTGCCTCCCTGCGGAACGAGCGTCATTCCGCACTTCGGACACGCGCCGGGAGCGTCGAAGGTCAATTTATCGCAGGGCAAACCGCATGGCGGACAGACGTATTTCGCGGCCTTTGGCTGAGACTCCAACGCTGCAGATTGCAGAGCTGACGCGGGGTTGGGAAAGCAAGCGCCGGCAAGCGTCGCTCCCGCGGTGGCGCGAAGAAAACTCCGCCGAGAAACACTGGAGAAGGAATCGACGTGGCGCGGGTGTTTCAAAGTCCTCACCTCAAGAAATCAGCTCACCCGAAGAGCAACGCTCAAGCTCTGGATTTTACGCCGCTTCAACGGGTACCCGTTAATGCGAATTGGGCACAAACAAAAAAGGCAGCCATCTTGGCTGCCTTTCGATCTTTGGTGCGAAAGGGGGGACTCGAACCCCCACGGTTTTACCCGCCAGATCCTAAGTCTGGTGCGTCTGCCAATTCCGCCACTCTCGCATTGCTTTTCATCGCGGACTGCAGCTCCATTGTACCGCCCCAGCTTGAATTCAGGCCTGTCGAAATGGCCCGGTGCCGACTACATTACGCCAGGTGAATGGCCTGCCGCATGGAGCCCAGTTTGCCCGACATGCGCACCAGGTCGGCGAGGGAATTCGCCTTCATCTTCTGCATCACCTGGCCGCGGTGGGCTTTCACCGTAATTTCCGTGATGCCGAGTTCGCCGCCGACCTGCTTGTTGAGCAGGCCATGGGTTACCAGTGCCATCACCTGGCGTTCGCGCGGGGTCAGCGACGAGTAGCACTCGCGGAGTTCGCGCAACTCGCCGGCGCGATCGAGCGCGAAGCGGCTGCGGTCGAGGCCTTCGCGGATGGCATCGAGCAGCGCATCGTTGCGGAACGGCTTGATCAGGAAGTTGACTGCGCCGGCCTTCATCGCCAGCACCGTGGTGGGGATGTCCTGCGAGCCGGAGATGAAAATCACCGGCATGTCCGGACGCTCGCGCGCGATCCTCTGTTGCAGATCGAGTCCATTTGTGTCGGGAAGCGACTGGTTGAGGATGAGGCACGAGGCAACGTGCGACCGAGGCCGGCTGAGAAATTCACGCGCCGACCGGAAGGTTTCCGCCTGCCATCCCTGGGTTCGAATCAGCAGGTCGAGAGAATCGCGGACCGACGTATCGGCGTCCACTACAAACACAATCGGGGTGACATGGGAAACAGGGGGGAAGCCAAGCTGATGATTGAATGCGTGGGCTGAACTCATATCTCACTCCTTCACTTTCACGAATGAGTGTGAGGCAAGTGCGCCCTCGCCAACAACGGTAGATGGTTCAGTCTTTCCATCGTTCTTTGAGGAGATATCGCGCTCCGACTTTTGGTGGGGACGAGGAACCTTCGGACTAGGTCTCGATGTGCCGACGGCCAAACAGGCGTGCGTCTACGGACCATGCCCCTGGTCCAATCATCGCGGCGGTGGCGCCGAAAGTGGCGAGAACGACCGCAATCCACGGGTCATTCACCTGCGTGATGGCGAGCCAGACTTGCAGCACCGCGATCAACGTTCCGACGACTGGGGTCCACAGGCCAACCATGAGAAGCACTCCGGCGCAGGCGCTGAGGATGGAGGGAAGCATTGCCGGCGAAGAGGTTGGGCCGGTGAGGTCAAGGAATCCGAAGCGAAACAGGAGGAACCCCGTCACAAGGCGTTGCAGCAGGAGACCAACGCCCGGCCACCCGTCGGCGAAGCTGGAGAACAATCGTTGCAAGGCCCCTCCAGGAAAATGGTAAGGAACTTGCGACGAGATAGAAACGCCCGAAAGCTGGGATTGCTAGCCCTACTTTTGGGGGAGATCGAGGTCGATGATGCCGCGCCGGAGTCCGATGGTGACGGCGTGGGCGCGATCGCTGGCCCCTAGCTTCGACAAAATGTTGGTGACGTGGCTTTTCACCGTGGCCTCGCCAATCGAAAGCTGGTCGGCGATGAGCTTGTTGGAATTGCCTTCGCCAATCAACCGGAGCACGTCTAACTCGCGCTCGGTGAGATGATCGTCCACGGCGTGGTCGGCCAATTCGGCTGCGATCTCGGCGGGGATCCGCTTCTGCCCAGCGTGGACAGCGCGGATGGTGTCGAGCAGGTCCTTGTGCACGTGGCCCTTCAGGATGTACGCTCGCGCACCTGCTTTGAGCGCGCGCAGCACCTGCACGTCGCCACTGTAGGTGGTGAGGATGATGATGCGGGCCTCGGGAAATTCGCGACGAATGGAATCGATCGCCTGCAGGCCATCGATGCCGGGCATTTGCAAGTCCATCAATGTGACATCGGGCTGATGCGAGCGATAGGCGTGGATTGCCTCCTCGCCATTCGACGCCTCGGCGACCAATTTGAGGTCAGGCTCGCCGTTGACCAGCGCCGCAATGCCCTTGCGGAGCAGCGGATGGTCATCGACCGTAAGAATTCGAATCAGATCATGATTGCTTGGCACGGCTCTTTGTCCTGGGATTCGACTGTAATAAACGTTCTTCGGATTCTGCCTGGTATGCGACTCCCGCCGGCACGGTCACTTGGATTTCAGTGCCGAGACCGACATCGCTCCAGAATTCAATCTTTGCGCCAATGCGCTCGGCACGCTCGCGCACACCTTTCAATCCCCAATGTCCGGCAACGCCACCCTCGCGGAGCACTACAGGATCGATGCCCTTACCGTTGTCGCGGATTCGTAATCGCAGCATCTGCGCGTCGTAGCGAATCTCCGCTTCAATGCGCGTTGCCTGCGCGTGGCGGAACGCATTTCTCAGCAACTCGAGCGCAATGCGGCAGACCTCATTGTTCACGTCCGACGAGACCGAGCGCCGCTGTCCTTCTTCGATCAAGTCGAAGGTCGGCAGAGATTCTCCGGGCTTCGCGGTACTGGCGAAGTCCTTGCTCGCGTTTTTCAGGAATTCCGCTAGATCGTCGCCATCGCGGGATTCGGAGCGAATGCCCTGGATCGCGTTGCGACCCTCCGCGAGCGCTTTCTCCGTCTCAACGATGGCGTCATCCAGCGAGCGCATTGCGTCCTCAGGACGCCGCGGTAAAAGATTTCGTACCGCCTGGAATTGGAACATCAGCCCATGCAGCGTTTGCAGCAGGGTGTCGTGGAGTTCGCGCGCGATACGAGTGCGCTCGTTGACACGAGCTTCCACGCCGATCTCAAACTGCCGCCGCAATTGGTGCACGCGGATCTGGAAGATGGACCACAACACCATGAGAAACGCGATGGCGCAAAGCAGTCGGAACCAAACCGTTTGGTAATACGCGGGCAAGATCGAAAAATCGAGATAAGCGCCAGCCTCGTTCCATACGCCGTCGTTGTTCGACGCCATCACGCGGAAGCGATAGTGGCCCGGACCGAGATTGTTGTAGAACGCCTGGCGACGCGTCATGGTTTCCTGCCATGCGGTGTCGCGTCCTTCGAGCATGTAGCGGAATTGGACTTTCTGAGGAGCGACGAAGCTCAGAGCAGTGTAGTCAATCTCGAGATCGCGCGTGAGCGCCGGCAAGCGCAGGCCCGCTTGTGGCGAATGGCTCTTGTGGTCGGCAACAATTTCTTCGATCTGCACCGGCGGTGGTACCGGGTTCCTCTGCAGATGGTTCGGGTCGAGCATTTGAAGGATGCGTCCATTCACGAACCATAACTTTCCGTCGGCGGAGCGCGTTGCCTGCGGCTTGAGCGGAGTAAGCCCCGCCTGCATTCCATCGGAGCCATCGAGCAGCCCGAACTTCACCACGGTTTCAGGGTGTTCCCACCAGGCATCGAGCTGCGCGCGCTCGATTTCAATCACCCCACACTTCGACTCGATCCAGAGCGAACCGCGCGAGTCTTCCACCAGCGCGAAGATTTCATCGCAGGGAAGTCCATTGCGCGTGGTGAGGTTCTTGCGCTCCCCGTTTTTCCAGCGAACGATTTCATCGAGCGTTGTACCCCAGACGGAGCCGTCGGGTTCCACCAGGAGATCGCGGATTTGCCGCGTGTTTCCTACTTCGTTCGACGCGAAGGTCTGCGACTTGCCGCCGTCATATTGCACTAGGTCGCCACTCACCAGTCCGAGATAGATGCCGCCCTGCGGACTCGCGGCGAGAATGTACGACGTGGAAATCTGCGGAGAGGTCGTCTCTTCCTGCAGCCGGTAATCCGCAATGCGATCGAGGTTCTTCCCGGCTCGTGCCCAAATGTTATGCAGGGTGTCTTCCGTTATGGAGAAGACAATGCCGAGCTTGCTGCCATCAGCATGGCGGACGGGACGAAACGTTTGGTTCTCGTAAACCCAAAGGCCATCGTCAATGCCAACCCAAAGGCGACCGGCGTGGTCTTCGAAAAACGTTGTGATGTAAAGGCCCGGGAGACCGTTCCCAGCGCGGATTGACGACAGCTTGCTGCCTTGCATGAAATCGAGTGCGTGGAAGTTGCCGATCCACACCGTGCCGTCGCGCGTCCCCAACACTGTCCCAGCGCCGGCTGCAGTGAGACCCTCGCGCATGGAATAGGTCACGACCTTCAAGTCGCGGAAGTTATCGATACCGGCCGAGGTCACTACCCACACCGTGCCTTCCACATCCTGGTAGAAGCGCCCAACCGCATCGCTCGACAAGCCGTCGGTGCGTCCAAAGCTGCGCACGGTATTACCCACAATGCGAAATACGCCGTGGTTCGCGCTCCCGACCCAGATGGTGTTGTCGCGGTCAACAAATAAGGTCGTTACGTCCGAGTTGTTGATCGCAATTTCCGGATAAGACAGCGTCGTCCACTTCTCCTGCGCAAATCGTTCCAGTTGGAGGAAACTCCCAGGACGTTCGCGCGCTACCCAAACTGTTCCATCGTTTCCGGTGGCTATCGCTTTGATGGAAGCAAATGTCTCCGGCACCTGCGAACCTTTCGCAAAGCAGTCACTGGATAACGAGGCCGGCTTCCAGCGGCAAAGCTCGGAATACCCGCCAACCCAGAGCTCTCCGGAATTTCCCACTCGTAATTGCACCGCGATGGGAAAGGGAATGCCGTCCGCTTTCCCGAAGCACTGTGGCTGATCGTTGGTGATGCGACACACCGGTCCGCCGCCATCGGTAATCTGCGTCCGAACGAACCACACCGTGCCGTCGTGGTCTTCGGCGATGGCCTCAATTCTTCCACTCAATTGTGAATAATTGATGAGTTCGTTGCGGCGCCAGTGCGAAATGCTGTAGCCGGTCCCGATCCACAAGCTGCCGTCGCTTGCTGCCATGAGCGAAAAGATCCTGGGGTCAAGCAGCTTCACGCCCGCGGGAGGCACCCATGGAACAAAGCGCACGCCATCGAAGTGCACCAAGCCGCCTTCAGTGCCGATCCAGAGATAGCCGTCTTTGGTTTGGGCGACCGCGTTCGGCGCGCTGCGGAAAGCTCCATCCTGGACCCGCCAGGTGGAGTGCGCGTACTGCGAGATGCTGAGGTCAGGATTTAACGCGAACAGGGAGGAGCCCGCTGAGATCAACAACAGGAACCAAACAACCAACGACGGTTGGATCCTGACTCTGCCAGTACTAATCATGGCTTGTCGAATTGTTCTCGCAGTCCCTTCAAAAGCGATTCTGAATCATACACCGGCGCGGCAGGCGCGGGTCGCCACGCATCGACAGTTACGAATCTTCGAAACCATGCTTTAGGCCGAGCGGGGCGTCCATAGTACTTTGGTATTGCCTCGGCCCTCCTCACGTTCCACCAAGTGTATTGCCCGATACCTATGAACAATAGATTCCTGCGTCCGCTTCAGGCCTAATCGCGTGCAGTTCGATGGCACATGAAGATATTCGAATTCACGAGGACGCACTATGAACCCACTTTCGAGCCTTTACCACGACGAGAAAACTCACATGGCAGCACGCGAACTGTCCTCATTCATCGCCGCTGTTTCGCAACAATATGGCCCACAGCAGGCGAGGCTGTCAGCCGAAGACTGGCTGGAGGAGTTGGATCACATGGAAGGCACGTCTCCCTGCGACAACCGCAACTGGCGCGCGGTGACCATCGCAGCGTCGGCGCGCCTGGCCGATCGCCTGAGTGCGAGCGCAGGTGCGCACGAGGTCCCTTTGTATCTCGTAAACCGATACGAAGCCGCCTCCAATACAAACGCCTGATATTTCCCGCGCGGCGACCCAGAGGTGAGCTATGAGAACTACGCTGATTGCGATCTTCTTGACGATGATGATGGGCACCTGCATGGCACAAAGCAAGCTTGCCGGAACCAAGCGTACTGATCTTCAGCGGCACGACTTGAGTGCCCCCGGACGCGAGGCGATCCAAGTGCGTGTGGACTTCGACCCCGGATTTGCCTCTCCCAGGCACACGCATCCCGGCGAAGAAATCATCTACGTCCTCGAAGGCACGTTGGAGTACGACGTCGACGGCAAGGCGCCTGTCACGCTGAAAGCAGGGGAAGTGCTCTTCATTCCCGCGGAGACCGTGCACGCTGCGAAAAACGTCGGCACCAGCAACGCTGTGGAACTTGCCACGTATGTCGTGGAAAAAGGGAAGCCTCTGATCACCGTGGTGAAGTGACGTTCTTCGAGCACTGTCGTTTCTAACAGATGCACCTCTCATGTCCGCGAACTACAGTGTTTTTAGGCGAGCACTGCCATCTGGCTCTTCGACTCGCGAATTCCTGCCATGACTCAGACCTCAATTAAATTCGTTTCTCTCCCGTTCCTGTTGTTCGTGCTTATCACCGTTTTCACATTGGCGGAGCCCAAGTCGCCCAACGCGAACAGCGCGGCCGAACTCAACAAGCATGGTGAAGAGTTATTGGCGAAGCGCGATTATCGCGGCGCGGTAAAACAGTTCAAGAAGGCGCTCACCGTCCAGTCCGATTACGAACCTGCCGTTCGCAATCTCGGAACGGTAATGGAAGTCCTCGGCAAGGATGCGGAATCGGAGACCGATCTCCAAAAAGCAATTCGGCTCGCTCCGGAAGACGCTGTCGCCCACAATAGTCTCGGCCGCACCCTCTTTCACGAGGGCAAGTACGAGGATTCAGCGGGCTCCTATCGCAAGGCGATCGAGATTCACGACGATTACGCCGAGGCCTACAACGGACTGGGCGCAGCCTTGCTGAAGCTTGGCAAGACCGATGAAGCCATCGGCGCGTTCCAGTCTGCGGCCTCGAAAGATCCGAAGAATGTGGACGCTTTGAGCAATGCCGGCGCCGCGCTGCTGCACGCGCAGAAAGCGCAGGATGCGCTTCCGTATCTGGAGAAAGCTAAGGCGCTGAAGCCCGATGCGCCCGACGTCCTGGAGAATTACGCCAACGCTTTGCAACAACTCGGCCGCACCAACGAAGCGATTACGGAATATGAGAAGGCGCTCAAGGGCGATCCCAAGAGTGCCGTCGCGTGGGCGCAGTTAGGACAAACGCAGTACGCCGCAAAGCAATATCCGGAAGCCGAAGTCAGCTTTAACAAGAGCCTCCACCTCGATGCGCATCAACCGGAGGTGCTCTTCCTCCTCGGTGCGGCCTACACCGAGCAGGGCAAGTCGAAAGAGGCGATGCACTCTTACGAGAAGGGCCTTGCGCTGAAGCCCGACAACCCCGATGGCCTCTACAACCTCGGCCATGCGTATGAGACGCAGAAGGAATATCCCAGGGCGATTGATTCTTACCAGAAGGCACTCGCTGCTCGTCCGGAGTTCACCCATGCACTCGCCGGACTCGGCGCTTGCCAACTCGCTTCCAACAAACTCGATGATGCGATTGCTACCTATCGCAAGCTGGTTCCGATGCAATCCGACGATCCTGGCATTCGCTTCAACTTCGCGACTGCGCTCTTCAACAAAGGCAATTTCAAGGAAGCGGCGGAGAACTATCGCGAGGCCGTGAAGCTGAAACCGGACTTCGCACATGCCCACTACAACCTCGGCATGTCGCTTCTGCGCTTGAATGACGCGGCGGGCGCCAAGTCGGAGTTTGAAGAAGCGCATCGCCTCGACGCCAGCCTGCAGATCCCGAAGACGAGCTGAATCAGTAGCACAAAAAACGCGCCCGCATTTCGCGAGCGCGTCGGTTAGATGCAACGTTCTACTTCACGGTAACCACCAACGGAATCGTCTTCGCCGCCGACCCTGTTCCACCTGAAGCGGTGAGGCTCACCGTATAGGTTCCGGCCGTTACGTTCTTCGACGGAGGCAACGCGGTCGAGCTATTGGAGCCGCAACCGATGCCCGCAACCATCACGGCCATCAGCGCGGTGAAGCCGAGTAGCGACTTCATCCGCTTCCGACGCGTGAACGGCACAAACAACAGTCCGAGCGCGATGGTAGATGCGGTGGCCCACCACGCGCCGTGATTTGCCGCGGTGCTGGATGGACCGGTGATGATAGTTAACGTGGTCGTTCCCACGTTGGTGCCGTCAAGCGTCACCGACGAGGGAGCAAAAGTACAGCTCATGTTCGAGGGCAGCGATCCGCACGACAACTGCACCGTCTGCGTGGATCCACCGATGGGCAGCATGTTGATCTGTGCCGTGCCGTTCGAACCCGAGGTGATGGACAGCGTGGCCGGATCCGCGGTGAGGGTGTAGTCCTGAATCGCCACCGAGTACGGTCCACCACTCACGCTGGCCAGCACTGCATCGCCGCTGTAGACCGCAGTGATGTTGCTATGTACGCCCGGTGCCAGAGTCGTCAGGTTCAACGTCGCCGTTCCCGTGGCGTCGAGTGCCGCGGTGCCGAGCGCAGTCGCGCCGTCGTAGAACGTCACGCTGCCCGTCGCCGTGTAAGTGCGAACGTCGCTCTGTACCTGCGCAATCAGGTTCACCGGCGCGCCAGCGATTGCGCTCGGAACATCGGAGCCCAGGCTGATGTACGCATTGCTGGTCATCGCCGGGAAGGGGACGAAATACTTGCCCGACGACGGTGTGGTGTCGCGATCACCGCTGAACTTCACGATGAGCACGTGACACTCATTCGCCCCGGGATTGCCGCACTCGTTGTCGCCCGGTGTCGAGACCTTGACGGTGACGTCATAGGATCCGCCATATTGCATGCTGATCGGCGCCGAGCCAAGCACCACCGGCGTCCCTGAAGTTACGTCGGTGATTGAGACGGTTCCGGTATAAACGCCGAACCACTGGCTGATGAACAAGACTTCGCCCATCAGGTGGACGGGAACATTTGCGACCTGCGTTCCGAGCGGGAAGAAGTCCGCGATGAACGTATCGGCTTTGCTCACGTTGAACGCGAACGCATTCGATGTGTTCGCCGCGAAGCTGGCATCGCCGGGATACGTGACCTGTGCTACGTGCGGTCCGGCATGGAATTCATTCAGTGGATGCGAGGTGTCGCTACTGTTGTCCCAATAGGTAGGCAGGTACGACACCGTGCTTGACTGGCTCTGCGTCGTGATGCCCGGCATCAGGATGTTGGAGTTCTCGCCGTAATTCAACTTCAGTGCACTCGGCGTCTGCGAGCCGTAGCCGGGATCGAACGCAATCGTGGTCGCGGGTGCGCCGTCCACCCTGATGCTCAGGTTGCCGCTGGGATAGCCCGCACCCGAATTGCCGGCCACGATGGCGCCCATGTTGATCGGCTCGCCGTACTGCACAGTGATGGGAGCAATCGTCAAGACGCCCGCGCCCACGGAGCCCACCAGGCTGTAGCTGGCTTCCGGAGTTACGCTGAAGCCCACGCCGTTGGAATCCGCAGCGTAGTAGGTGCCGTCGCCACCATATCGTGCTGCGACCGTGTAGGAACCGCCCGGAATCGCCGACGACGTGACATTCGCCACGCTTCCGGTAGACGACGGCGTCAACGCCCCAGTGCCGATGCCCACGGACGACGAACTGCTCGTAGCCTGCAGTGTGACGGCACCGGTTGGAGCTTCACATCCGGTGCCACTGCACTTCACGGTCGTGGTGAAGGGAATCGCCGTTCCATGTTCCACGTTCTTCGCCTGCCCCGGAGCGACTGCGAGTGTCACGGTCGCTGCGTTACCGGACGAAGCTGCCGCCCAGTTGTTTACCAAGGCGTTGGCATCGAAGGAGCCGAGCCCGGTAGCAAGGTCGTATCCCGATACTGCGTCGTAGCCCACGGTGTACATGCCTGACGCGTCGGGCACCTTGTTATCGCCGACCGTTGTATCGTGAAACACTCCCGGCGTGCTCGCGAGTTTGTAGAAGACGTAATTCGCCATGCCCTGGGGCTGGCCGCCCATCTTCTGGTTCACCAGCGCCATGATGCCGGCCGCTGCCGGACTCGACGCCGACGTTCCGCCGAAGACGTAGAAGTATTCTCCGTAACTGCAATTCTGGAAGAGACAGACGAGATAGCCGTCGTGCTGCGCCGCCGTGAGAGAGATATCAGGAAGCGCGCGCATCCCGCCGGTAATCGAGGTCGAAACCGTCTGCCAATCGGGCTGTTTGTAGAGTGAACTAACGCCGCCGCTTCCCGCCCAAAGTCCCGGGCTGTTCGGATCGTTCGAACTTTCATTCCAGACCTTCTCCGGAATGTATCCGAGCGCCGACGCACCTGTAGTCGGATCGCTGGTTGAGGCCCAGTATTTAGTCGGATCGTCGGTGTCGTCGAACTGGGTGCCACCAACCGCGACGTTGTAAGGAGTAGAAGCGAGACCGCTGACATTCAAGCCGTTGAACGCATACGTGCCGCCGCCCGGTTCATCGCAACCGGCGCCACCATTGTCACCCGCTGACACGAAAGACGTGATGCCCTGCGCCGCGGCTTGCTGCCACAGCGCGTTATAAAAAGCATTCTGCACTGGCGTGAAATACGCCTCGCACAAGCCGAAGCTGGTGCTCATGACCGGCGCCAGGTTGTGGTCGACGATGTAGGCTGCCGAAACATCCACGCCATCCGAGAAGTTGCTCTGCGAGACGACGAACTTGATGTGCGCGTTCGGCGCTACGGCACCGGACCAGGTCACATCGAGTGTGGCCTCAGGAACGTCGCCACTGGTCTCGCCCGGATTGTCGCCGTTCACGATGATCTCCGGATCGTTCACCGGAAGGTTGAAGAGCGTACGGAAGTTCTGCACGTCGCTTAGGAAAATGTTGCCGCGGCCGACGATCGCGATGGTCTGGCCGGTGCCGTCAATCCCAGCCTTGTAGAGCGGATCGAGGTTGTAGATCTTCGCGAAATCCGCCGGCGCCAGGTAGTGGCTGCCATCGCCGCCTTCCCATTGGCCGCTGGTTGGGTCCCAATGCACCTTCTTTCCCATGTAGGCCTGTGACTTCGGCGGATCGCTGTGCAGACGCACCACACCCTTTACAACCGGCGCGAGCGCAGCGGGGATTTTGATTTCGCTGGCGTTTGCGATGAACTCCTTGCCGTTGCGCGAATAGGAATGCATCTCGGTTGCGAACGTCTTCTCCACTTGCGACACGCTGCCGCTGAAGACGATGAACCGCCGGCCGTCGGCCACTTCGTGCACCGTCAGGCCATTCGATTCCAGCCAGGTGCGCACCGCCGCAGCATCGTTCTCCGATACACCGAAGCGCTTGCCGAATTCCGCGGGAGTAAGCCACTTATGAAAATTAGGTGAGGATGAATCGTGCAGGTCCTTTACCAATGCTTTTGCGGCTGCGTCTTGCTGCGTGGTAGGCGCGAGCAGAAGCACCATCCGCCCCAGGTTGCGTTCGCCGGGAAGGCGCCCTTTGTCGGTGCTGCGCGCAACCAGCGGGGATGCCGTGCCCTTCAGTTGTACGCGCGCTGAACTATTGAGATCGCCGGTGACGCGCGATGCTACTTGCGCCATTGCGTTTACGGACAGACAGAGAATTGCGGGCCCTATGAATCGCCAAATCGATTTTCTTGTATCCAAGGAGTTCTCCTGTGGGACGGGTGGAATGCAGGATTGCGAAACTCTCGCACCCCCGGCGCTTATACGCAGCTGGGTCGGAGCATAGTCATGGGTCTGTCGGGAGAGAACTAGGGAAACTTCTAGTGCATGGGAGCAGGAACGGAGGTATAGCGGAAACGTGCGCGGACTCGCAGTTCTACGGCACGCCAGCGCCGCTCAGACGAGTTCGTATAGACGTGAAACAGTTCGCGCATCTCAGGAATGCTGCGGAGGATTTCACATTGGCCACGGAGGTGTCGTTGCCCTGTGGCAACTAACCCGAAGATTTCCTGCGCAGGCGCCCCGGGTCGCGAAGGATGGTCTTGCCACGGCGTTTTGCAATGACGCCGCTCTTCTGCCATTCCGCGAGCAATCGGCATGTCGTGTACTTGGTGATGTGGGCGGCATGCGCGAACTCTTCGTTCGTGGCATCAATCAAAACGCCGTCCTTACAGGGTTCGCCGATCGCCGTTGCGTAACCGGTCAGCACATCGGCCAGGCGATCGCGCGCACTGTCACAGGTCACGCTGGCGTACGCATTGAGTAGCCAGTCAATGTAGGCCGATGCGATGTGCATGCCGTTGTCGAGGAGGCGTGGCACGCGCAGCAGGTGTTTGCGGATCGCGTCGCGTCGCCAGACATAAATTTGCGTGGGCCGCACCGCTTCGCAGTTGAGGAGATAGTTGCGCTGGTGCATCACCACGCCCATGCCGCCGACGACGTCACCCGGCATCGCCCAAAGCAGCGGCAGTTTCTTGCCGCTCTCAGTGACGAGGAAGAAGCGGGCGCAGCCGCTACGCATCAGGAAGAAGCGTTCGGCGCGCACCCCCTGGTGCATGATGATTTCGCGCGGGGCAAAGCTGCGGATGGAGGCGTCGGCAAGAATTTCTTCCTGATCGGCCGCGGAGACTCCGTCGAAAAGCAGGGACTTCACGTCAACCGCGGGGGCAACAGCGCTGGCGGGCATAAGCAACTCCAGTCTTCCGGAGGATGATGCGTATTTATAGCCCCACGCTGCAACCTGCGCTACTGCTGATTTTCCTGGGCCAGCACTTCGTTGACGGTCTCAACGTCCACTAACCCTCGGCAGCCGTAGATGGCCGGCAGTACTTTTTCCGGCGAGTGTTCGCGACGCAGCTTCGCAACTTTGTCGGTTCCCGCTCGATAGGCAGGCAGATACATGCGCCCCAGCAGGGGATGCTGTCCCCAAGCACCGCTGAGCTTGTCGCCGCGCTCTTCGCTGACCAGGAATTCGCGCCGCAATGTGTTCGCGACTTCCGTTTGATTCCGCTGCTCGCCCCACGTGAGGTACGACGACTGGTTCTTGGCATCGTCTTGCAGCAGCGCCAGCAGAACGCCGATTTGCATGTCTTCGTCAGGAAGCTGCTCGACTTCGGTGACGCCGTGCGCGATCAGGATTGCATTGTTGGCGATGCCCTCGAAGAGCGCCGCAGCACGCGTGTTCATCGTCAGCACGGTGGCTTCGAAGCCGGCTTGGCCGCGATGATATAGGTTCTGCAAATATGCAAACGTGGTGACGTGGCCGGGAACGACCTCGTGGCTCACCAGCTGCTGGAATTCCGGGAAGCTGATTTGCAACGAAGCGTTGATCTCGTAGGTGGCTTCGTACTTCGGCGAGCCGTCGGCATTGCGGGCGCGGCCGACGTAGTTCATGGAACCGGAGAACCATGCGTCCTTGATCGAGAGAAACTCGATGTTAGCGCGGGGCACGTTGTGTAGTTCTTTCGGCAGGAAGCGTAGAGCGTTGGCGGCGGTCAGATTGTCGAACTGCGCGATGACCGCGGCGCCGAGCGACTTCACCGAGGCCATCGGAGAATTGCGCGCTTTGCGCCAGGCATCGACAGCCAAGAGAAGAGCGTCGCGACCCCCGGAAGGTGAATATCCCGCAGCGGCCAGCAGTTCCGCGACACGTTCGCGCTTGGATTCGGGTTGCGATGGTTCCGGATCGATCGCCGACGAAGCCTGCACGCAGCGCGCATAGGGAACTGCAGGACCCTTGCCGAGCAGTTCCATGGCAAGGTCCCACATTACTTCGAGGCTGGTGGCGAGTCCCGCGAGATATTTCCCGCGCAATCCGCCGATTGTCGCAGCGCCACTGCGTACGGCTTCGATCGCACCGGGAAGATTCACGTCGCGCAGGTAAGCCTCAACTGCTTCGCGATCGATCGGCTTGCCGCCCACGCCGCCGCTTTCGCGCATGCGTGCTGCGCTTGCAGTCGTGTACGCCGCGGGCAGCGGTTCGTCGGAGAACCATGAGTCGGCGATGAAGCGGCCGGTGCCGGAGGGATTCATAACGTCGCCGCCCCACAAGGTATCAATGCCGAGAACCGCGTCGGCAATAGCTCGATCGAGTACGTCCATTATTCCGCTTCCTTCCTGAGTGACCGGAACCACATATAAAGACAGAGGCCGATGAACAGCACCGCCGAGACCGTTTGCGACACCGGCTCGTTGTTGAAGAACGGGGTGTGAATCAAATCTTCACGATATTTGGGCAGCAGTCGCAAGGCCGCGCCGAGCACGCCCCCGAGGGCACCGCCCGCCATCAGTCCTGAGGCGATGATAACGCCACGCTCGCGCACGCTGCGGCCGGCATCGCCGCCGGTCTTTTCGGCACGCTTATTCACGAAGTGCGAAATCATGCCGCCCACCAGCGCGGGTGTGTTCAGTTCCAGTGGCAAATACATGCCGAGCGCGAAGAGTAGCGACGGCATGCCCAGCATCTCGAGGATAACGGCGATCACCGCACCTACGCCGAAGAGCATATACGCCACCGGTTGATGGCTCATCAATCCTTCGACCAGTGCCTTCATGATGGAAGCCTGCGGTGACGGCAGTACTGGCCGCAGATCGCCAAGCGCAGCTTCGCCGAACTGGAAGCCACGCGCCAGCATGACGATAGTTAGCGATGCCGCGATCGCAGCGGCGATCACGCCAAAGAACTTCACCTTCTCCTGCGCCGACGGGGTCGAGCCGATCCAGTAGCCGGCCTTGAAGTCAGTAATGGCCTGGCCGCTGACCGATAAAGCGGTGCAAACCATGCCGGCAATCGCCATCACGAAGAACATGCCGATGGTACCTGAGAGCCCGAATTGCAACAGCACTGCCGACGAAATGATGATCGTCAACATCGTCATGCCGCTGACGGGATTGCGTGCCGTGGTCGCGATGGCATTCGCCGCGACGGACGTAAAGAAGAACGAGAAGACGACCGTCAGCAGCATGCCGATCATCACCACCAGCCACGATGGCTTCAGGAAGCCCATGAACACGGCCACGCCGATGCCGCTGGCGACGATGCCGAGAACGATTGTCACCATGGAGATATCACGGTCGGTGCGCTCCGGTTGTGCCACGGACTCCGAGCGCTGGAAGACCTTGAGCGCGATGCCGAATGAACTAGCGACAATCCGTAGCGACTTGATGATGCCGAAAATGCCCGCCGTCGCGATGGTCCCGACGCCGATGAAACGCACGTAGTTGCGATAGATCTGAACTGCGGTCATCTTGGAAATCGGAATCAGTGCCGGATAGACGGCAGAATCAAGATGGCTCCCCACGTACCAGATCAACGGCACCAGCACGAGGTTCGAGAGCATGCCTCCAGCGCACAGGATCATCGAGCTGCGCAGGCCGATTACGTAGCCGAGGCCGAGGATGAAGCTGATGGCATCGAAGCTGACGACCATGCGGGCTTTGTCATTCAGCTTTTGCATAATCGGCACGAACTGGAAGTTGACGTATTCCTTCCACACGCTGAAGGTCGTCACGAAGAAGTCATACACACCGGAGATTGCCGTAGCTTCCAGCAGCAGCCGCGCCTGCGAACCACCCTTTTCGCCGGTGACGAGCACCTCGGTAATGGCCGTCGCTTCAGGGTAGGGAAGCAGTCCGTGCATATCGCGGACGAAGTAGCGCCGCAGCGGTATGACGAAGAGCACGCCCATGCATCCGCCGGCGAGGCAGATGAAGACCGTTTGCATCGGATGTGGATCAAGCTTCAGGATGTAGAGCGCCGGCAAGGTGAAGATCGCGCCCGCGACGACCGATCCGGCGACGCCGCCAATGCCGGTCATGATCACGTTCTCGAGGATGGTGGAACGCCGGCTGTAGGCGCGCGCAAGGCCTATAGCGAGGATCGAGATCGGGATTGCCGACTCCATCACCTGCCCCACCTTCAATCCCGAATACGCTGATGCGACGGTGAAAAGCACGCAGAGCGCGATGCCCCAGATCACCGAACGCGGTGTGAGTTCGGGAATGTTCTGCGACGGCGAGATGATGGGCGGATATTTCTCGCCGGGTTTCAGCGTTTGGTAGGCGCTGGTGGGGAGGGTGGTTTGCGGCGCAGCCATGCGGTTCTCCTGAGTTGAGCCGCAGGGATTCTATGGATTTCGCCGCCAAAATCCTGTGACGTGGCTCACCGAAGGCACGGACGCAGCTACGCGGTCGCGCAGGCTTCCTCGACCTTTTCCAGCGCGCCTTCCAGCGTTGCCATCGTCGTTGTCAGGTCTGGATCATTAGCGGCGTCGCCATGGCGCAACGCACTGTGGCGCAAGTTGTGCTGAACGCCTTTCAGGAACTCGTCGAGCAGTGCAAGCTGTTCGCCGTCGAAGACCAGGTCCTGCGAGAGGATCTTTCGCAACAGGATATCTTGCGCGTGCGATTTGTCGCCGTGCTCCATCAGCAGGTTGGCGATGAGGTTGAGTTCTTCGTTGCAAAAGTGCAGTTCCATAGCGCGCTCCTATCCCAGCGTATTTGGCTTTTGCAAGGACGTGTCGGCTATCGCGAACTCAGTTGAACCGATAGAACCAAAATGGGAGTAGCGCTAAGAACGGTCGGCGTTGGCCCAGAAAATCTTCAGCCCACCTTGCACCAACCGTGGCGTGCCGAGTGTCAACACCGGCGTGCGACCGACTTCAATGGTGCGGTCGAAGAGGTTTTCCGTCGAGAGGAAGACCTGGAAGTGGCGGCCGAAATCGTGCGCGGCAAAGAGATCGGTGCGGAAGAAACTGTGCAGCAGGAAGGTGTTGCGGTCGTCGTCGAATTGCTGCCCGCTGCCACGAACCTGGATGGAGAGCGTCCCGAATTGTTTCTTGTTAAGCGTGGCCTGGACCGTGCCGGTGTTGTGCGGGACTTGCGGGATCCAGTTGCCGATGAGTGCCGGCGTCTGGTCGAAGCGCGTCACGGAGGCGTCCGCGTACTGATAGCCGCCGCTGAAGAAGAGCCAGGGGCGCAGCATCCAGTCGCCATCGAGCGCGAGACCGCGGCTGCGGATTTGCCCGGCGTTTTCGCGGAGAAGAGTAATGCTGTTGCCGTTCACCGATTGCGTCACGGCGACGACGGGGCGGTTGACCTCGGTCCAGAAATAGCTGGCGCGCACCGCGGTATTGCGCGAAGGCGCGGCGATTTGGACACCGGCCTCCCAGCCCGTAGCGCGTTCAGAGCGCAGTTGCGGGTTCGCGATGGTGATCTGCTGGCCGACCTGCCCGGTGCGGTAGAGCTCGTTCATCGTCGGCGAGCGGAAGGCGCGGAAGGCCGTGGCGGTGAGCGCGATATTGTTTGTGAGTCTGCGCACCACGCCGAGCCGTGGGTCGGGGACATTCTCGGTGCGGTCGGCAATTGGCGTCGTGGTCAGCGCGCCCTTCGCGCGAATCCACTGTTGTGCGTCGAGGTTCACGAAGTGATCGAAGCGCAGCGATCCTGTGATCGTCCAGTTGTTGTACTGGAAGATGCCTTCTCCGTAAACGCCGGTATCGCGCTGGCGTCCCGTCGTATCGATATAACCCGTGGGATGGCCGAAGAATGTCTGCTCGTAATCCATGGCGCGAACGTCGAGGAAATCGGCGCCGGCCAGCAGCGTGAAGTGTGCGCCGAATGATTGCAGCCATTGTCCGTTGAAGCCGAGTTCGCCGGTCGGGACATGCTGGAGTCGCGTGAGTGTTTCGCTGTCACGGTCGGGCGCCACTGACGAAAAGCTCTGGCGATAATGCTCGGTCGCACCGAACGCGCGCAGTTTGAAGGAACTTGTGTTGGTCACGGCCCAGTCCAGCCCGGTGCTATAGCGCCAGAGCCGCGTGGCGTTGTTCTGGACAAACGTGCCGTTCGAGCGCGCTTCGTTCAGGAAATTGCCGTCGAGGAAGGCGCTGCCGCGCGAGCCAAACGTTCGCTCGATCTGCGCATTCGCATTCTGGTAGTGCACGTTCGACGGAGTATCCACCTCACCGCGCTGGTCGGGCGCGATGAGCGTGTATCCGTCGGTGCGCACGAAGTCGCCGGCGAACAGCCCGTGCCATTCGCCGTGCGAGAGGCTTTCGATCAGCGAGCTGGTCGGCGTGTTCTGCTGGCCGTAGCCGAGATCGAGTTGTCCAGCGGCAAGCGTCGGCGGATGCTCAACAATGTCCATCACGCCGCCGATGGCGCTGCTGCCGTAAAGGTCCGAGCCGCCCCCGCGCACCACTTCCACCTGCTGCACCAGCAGCTGCGGGGTTTCGTCCCAGTGGATCCATCCACCGAACGGATCATTCACGGGGATCAGGTCGGCGAGCACCAACGTGCGGCTCGCGGCAGTGGAACCGAGTCCGCGGAGGCTCACGCCCTGGCTGGTGGGATTGGATACCCGCGAACTGGAGCGGCGGAAGAGCTCGAAACCGGGGACCTGGCGGAGTTTGTCGTCGAGGGTGATGGCGGCGGTGTCGGCCAATTGTTCGGATGGCAGCACACGCACGCTGGAGGCGGTAACGTCCTCGGAGAGACTGCTGCGGGTCGCGGTGACAGAGATGTTCTGCGCGACGGTCGCGGGCACAAGCGCGATTTCAGCGTCATTTCCCGGCGTAACCTGCGCGGTTTGTGGCGCGAAGCCGGGTACTTCCACGCGAACCTCGGCGGGCGTGCTGGATTCAGCCGCAAAAGTGAAGTGTCCGGTGGCATCAGTGGCGGTGCGGAGGTTGCGTTCGGCGAGAAAGACGGCGGCGCCCGCGATGGGGCGGCCCTGGGTATCCACTACATGGCCGGTAATTTCCGCGTTTTGCGCGCAGGCCAGCGCAGGGAACAGACAGCTCCACAGCAGCGTGGCGATCAGGCCAAAGCGCATTCAAGCTCCCCGGGAATGGAACCTATATAAGGACGGAAGACCGCGAACTTGCCGCCTGAAGGTGCTCCCGATTGTAGCGATACAGCCGCAAAGGAGGGAAGCGGCATCCTAAGGTCAGACGAGAGCTGTAGCTCGTTCGTTTACCTTCATGCGAAAAGTTCTTGTTCTTTTGATTACGTTGTTCGTCGGCGCGGGCTTCAGCCAGTCGCGTCCGGTCGCTGCCACTCCGCCGTCGCAGGCGCGCCTCAGCACGGTTGCGATGATCGACCTGCCGGGGCGGCCGGGTTTCGACTCCGTCGCGATCGCCAATAACCTCGTTGTGATCGCACATACCGGCGCGAACACGGTGGATGTCTTCGATCCGCAGAAGCGGCGGATGGTGGCGCAGATCACGAACATCGCGCAGCCGCGCGGCATCGCCGTAGATGCGAAAAATAGCCGGTTCTTCGTCGCCTGCGCGAATTCCACCATCAACGTGGTCTCCTCGCAGGACTGGCAGGTAAAAGACACGTTCAGCGTGGACGGTTCGCCGGATGTGATCGCGCTTTCGCCGGACGGATTGCGGCTCTACATCGGCGATAAGATGAATTCCAGCGTCTCCGCCGTGGATACGTCGCTGCGGAAGACCATCGCCACCGCGCAACTCGACGGCCGGCCCGAGGCCATCGCGGTTGGCGACGGCAACCTCGCGTACGTTTCCGTACAGGACGCGGCCGAAGTCGCGAGCATTGACCCACAAATGAAGGTTGTCGGGCAGTTCAAGCTCCAGGCGTCGCAGCCCACGGCGCTGGTCTTCGACCCGGGCGCGCACCGGCTCTATGTCGCGGTACGTGGAGCGGTTCTGGCTCTGGACGCGGCCAATGGCGCGGAAGTCTCGCGAGTGGCCGCGCCGCGCGGCGTGAGTAGCCTGGATTTCGACCCCGTTTCACGGATGTTGTTCGCGGCGGGCGGTGGCTCGGTGGCTTCCTTCAGCGCGAATGGCGGTGTTCTGCGCGCGGTGGATGAACTTCCCGCGGATGTGAAGGGCCATAGCCTGGTGTTCGACGCCAGCCGGGGCTTGTTGTTCCTGCCAGGTGGCCGCGAAGGCCGGTCGAAGATGCTGATCGTGAGAGACATCAGCGGTGGTGCCGCGCCGAGTGCGGCGCCGGCTGAGGCGTCACTTCATAAGTAACCGGCATCACTGCGAGGCATACCGCTGTATGTGATACAAAAGCAGCGACATGGCTCGTAAGAAACCCGGCTCTCCTCAACAGGTAATTGCCGAGGCGTGCTGTCGCGTGGACCTCGCCGGCGGCACCCTCGATCTGTGGCCTCTTTACCTTTTTCATAAAAACTCCGTCACGGTGAATTTTGGGGTCAATATCATGACCCGCTGCCAGATCACCGCCCGCGACGACGACCACATTTCGCTGATCTCAAAAGACACGCTGCGTGGCGACGACTTCGAAGACCTGAAGACGCTGCGTGCGGCGAAAGAACACCGTCATGCACTCGCCGCGCAACTGCTGCGCTTCTTCGAGCCGGACTGCGGCTTGAACCTGGAGACGAATTCCGAATCGCCCGCGGGCGCGGGAATCTCCGGTTCGTCGGCGCTGATGATCGCCATTACCGCGGCGCTGGCGCGGTTCACCGGTCGCAAGCTCACGCTGGAGCAGATTCGCACCATCTCGCAAAACGTTGAAGCGCAGGTGATCAACGTTCCTACCGGATGCCAGGATTACTATCCGGCGCTTTATGGCGGCGTGAACGCGGTGCATCTGCAGCCGGATGGAATAATCCGCGAGGCGATTGATGTTGCACCCGAGGAGATCGAGAAGCGCTTCGTGCTGATCTATACCGGCGCGCCGCGGCAATCGGGGACCAACAACTGGGAGGTCTTCAAAGCGCACATCGACGGCGACAGCATTGTGCAGCGCAACTTCGACCGCATCGCCGACATCGCCGACAGCATGCACCACGCGCTCGCCGCCCACGATTGGGATGAAGTCGCGCGCCTGCTGCGCGAAGAGTGGAAGCAGCGTCGAACGAACGCGCCGAACATCACGACGAAGTTCATTGATGAACTGATCGAAGTAGCCCGGAAGAAGGGCGCCCGCGCAGCGAAAGTCTGCGGCGCCGGCGGCGGCGGCTGCGTGATCATCATGACCCACGAAGATTCCCGCGATAAAGTAAGCGCGGCGCTGGCCGAAGCGGGAGCTACGGTGTTGCCGTTGCAGGTGGCCCGGAAGGGGCTGCAGGTTCGGAGTAAGTAGAGGAATCCTCACCCTGGCTGGCAAAAGGCGCGACGTAGATGAAGCACCCGTCAGGATTACTTGTGGTAAGCCCTGTTAACGCCGCGAAAGTGAGGAGAACACATTGCAAAAGCTGAAACTGACGCTCATCCGCATAGAAATGCGCTTTTGCTATTTGACTTGCGCTCTCGTGATGCTGTTGATGGTCGTCGGTAGCAGCACCGGTTTCGCTCAGAAAGAGGAGATGATGGTCCGCATCTCGGAGATTGAAATTCATTCGGCCTATATCGACACGTACAAGGCCATACTGAAGGAAGAAGCCGGAGCTTCCGTAAGGTTGGAGCCGGGGGTCATCGCCATTTTCCCCATGTATCAGAAGGGTGAACCAACCCAGATCAGGATTCTGGAAATTTACGCCACCCGGGAAGCCTACGAGTCTCACCTCAAGACACTGCACTTTCAGAAGTACAAAACGACAACGCTGAACATGGTCAAGTCACTGAAGCTGGTCGACATGGAGACGCTCGACGCAGAAACGATGAGCGTGATATTTCAGAAACTCAAAAAAAGTCGATAACTAACTGTCGTTTGTTTCTCAGCAGCGATCGTCAGGAGCATTGTGGAGCCGCCGAAAACCAAGGTTGTGTGGTTCGATCCCGAATTCGCAAAGAAGATGGGCATTACGCTGCGTCCGGACGGCACGCCTGAACCGCTGCCGCCGTCAGGGATCACGGTCGATTCGCCGCTCGATATTCAGATATCCGCGCTGGGGCCGCTGCACCGCTACGAAGCCATTCCCGAGTGGATTGCGTCAGTGCCGGTTGCCGTTCCGTTCTTCGATGGGATGAAGCTTCCGTTCATGCTTGTCAGGCTGCAGGAAAGCGATCAGAAGGAAATCGAAGAGGCCGTCGGTGAGTTCCTTAAGCTTGGACCAGAAGCGCGGGTGGCCGCGAGCGGGTACGTCGTCGCAGACTACAACCTGATGCAGGAGTTGGTCAGCGAAGTAGACCTGGGATGTTCCGTCGAGAGCACGGATGAGATCTGGCGGCATGTACAGCCGATGGCCGTGCACATCTCGCGCAGGCATCGTCGGGATTGCGCGATTTACGTGCAGGTGCTGGCCGAGTGCGATTGGGAGCCGGAGCATGGGCTACAGATCGTGTTTCGGCGGGGGGCGGAGTTGTCGCGGGTTAGTTCGCAGGACGGACACATTACTACGAGCGATGCTTGGGATTTGCCGGAAGAACAAGACCGGATTGTCTCGTGACGGTTTGCGGGTACGAGCTGCAGCGGTAGTGGTAGGCCTGTTATCGCCAACAATGTGGAAGAGCCGACCACTAAGGAGTAGAACGCTGGCCGTGAAGCGCCTTGTGATCGCTGCCCTGATTGGATCTGCGCTAACGGTTGTGCTTGTCCTCATCCAGCCTCAACTCAAGGCTGGTTCCGTACCTGACCTGATCTGCGAGTTGTTGTTGCCGGGCAAACTCGTCGCTACACCCTTCCATGACCGAGGCACTGCAAGCCCGGAATTTCTATGGCGTTCGCGCGTTGCGGAGGCAATAATTCTCAGCGCCCCTCGTGGCTGATTATTCTTGTTGGACCCAGGGCGACTGTACAGGTTGTGAGCTGACGACAAATCGCCTTCTCGCAAGTAATCGGGGTGCGGGAAATAGGTCGCGGTAAGGCGCTGTTATCAGCAGTTATCATCCTGTCGCTCATCTCTGCCATTTGAGGAGGAAGTGCTATGAAGTACTTCAAGGCTCTGGCGATTCTTGTTGTGCTCTCAGCTTTTGCATCGGCACAGACCTACATCAACGTGCACCATAACCCCACGAACGGCCCGCAGCCGGGGCACGCCAGCGTTATCGAGACGATTGATCTCGGCACCGGGTTAGGGAGCGCCAGCCGGACTCTGAATTTTGTCGGGACCAGCGCGAAATTCATCATCTCCGGACAGATCACCGGGGGCTCGTACAACCCCAGCGACCTGATATTCCAAATCCGAGTGTGCAACGTACAGAACTGCAGCGGGTCCGTGAATGCCACGATCGGCTCGGTCCAACTTGGTACCTTCAACAGCGACCAGTCACCCAACTTGTTCACCGTCGAAGGAGTGCTGTGGACCTATGTCGCTGGCGCAACGGCGACCATGCAGTCGGATCTGCAAGCCTCCCTTTATGTAAATGCGCCAACTTCGCAACTCCCGTTTGGTCACAACCAAGGCAGCGCAAATCTTGATTTGACCCAAGGGCACTACTACTTTGTTCTGGTGGTGGAGGCCCCCAAAGACACCACCATCGTCGATACTCCCGTGTTCAATCTCGATCTCGTTAGGTTCTCGTTCTACTGAGTTGTGGCAGAACGATTAGTGCCAGAGAATCTGCGGGAAACACTCTTCGCCGAGACTAGGGAATAGTTATGGTCGCGGTTCCGGTCTTGGTAGTCGGTGGATTGCCCAGCCCGGTCAACTGCGCGACAACGTGAATTGTTCCCGAACTGCTCGGGGCGTGGAAAGTCGCTGTCGTAAAGTCAGACGTTACTTCAAGGGTCCCATCTGGACACGGGCCGGGCGGTGGCGTTGTCTCCCAATTGCATTGCGACCCACTCGCTCCATTGGTCTGTAACTCGACGATGCTCCAAGTGAACGCCGGGGCTGGACACGAGGAACCGCAACCGCTCATCACGGCTGTCAACTTGACCTGGCCGCTTGCGGCAACGGTAGCGCTCGCGGGCGTAACGGACACAGTCACATCGTTGACGGTAGAGTGCGTACTACCACCGCAGCCAGAGAGGCCGATCAGCAAGGCAAGTAGTCCGACTGATAAAAAGTCTCGATACCGTTTGATCACGAACCCTCCAGGAGTGCCGTGCGCGGAGCGCGGAGCATATCACGATACGATTCATAAACTGTCGCGAAATTGGCTTACGCACGATATTCTATTAACCTCCTAATACTACCGATTATCTCCACAAACAAAGACATAATAGGTCATATAATGCCTGTTAAATATAAGTATATAATAGGTAAAAATATGCCTATTAGATGGGCTAATCCGCAGTAATCGGTGTAATATTGCCGATATGGCAGATATGTCTTTTATGTCCCCGCAGGAGCTGCAAGCTGTCCTGGGCAAGCAGATCAGGGAACTGCGCATCGCCAGGAACCTTGAGCAGATCACCACGGCAGAGAAGGCCGGTATCTCCGAAAAGGCGCTGCGCAATCTTGAGGCGGGCCGGGGATCGAGCGTGGAAACGCTGGTGCGGGTTTTGAAAGCGCTCGATTCGCTGGATGGACTGCTCTTGCTTGCGCCCAAACCCACGGTGAGCCCGTTGGCAGTTTTGCGTCACGCTGGGCGGGTGCGGCGTCGGGTACGTCGGTCGAAGAACGAGGCGGATGCGCAGTGAAAGACGTATCCGTTATCGAGGCCCGCGCGTGGGGGCGCACCGTGGGAGCAGTCACGCTCGATCCGACTCTCGCGTATTACGCTTTCGAATACGATCCGGCGTGGAAGCGGACTGGCGTCGAGCTTGCTCCCTTGCACATGCCGTTGAAGGGAAGCGGGCCGATCTACATTTTTCCGACGCTACCGGAAGCCACCTACTTTCGCTTGCCCGCGCTGTTGGCGGACGCTCTTCCTGATGATTTTGGCAATGCTCTCATCGATGCCTGGATGGCCCAGCGCGGTGTCGAGAAGAGCGCGATCACAGTGCTCGATCGCCTGGCGTACATGGGGAAGCGCGGAGTGGGCGCGCTGGAGTTTCGCCCCGCGAGAGGATCGCATAACGAGAGTTCCGCGCCGATCGAAATGAAAGAGCTGGTGGAAGAGGCGCGGCGCCTGGTGCAGGGAACCTTCGCGGTCGATCATGAAGCGCAGGCGGCGCTGGCCAATATCATCAAGGTGGGAACGTCGGCGGGCGGGGCGCGAGCGAAGGCCGTCATTGCCTGGAACCCGGCAACCGACGAAGTGCGCAGCGGACAATTCGATGCCGCTCCCGGCTTCGAACATTGGCTGCTGAAATTCGATGGCATAGGCAAAGATAAAGAGCTCGGGACCGGCGAAGGCTATGGCCGCATCGAATTTGCGTACTACCTGATGGCGACCGGTGCGGGCATCGAGATGGCGGTGTCGCGGCTGCTCGAGGAAAATGGCCGCGCGCATTTCATGACCCGGCGGTTCGATCGCGAAGTGGTCAACGGCAAGACGCGGAAGCACCACATTCAAACCCTGTGCGCCATGAATCATCTCGATTTCCGCCAGCGCGGAACTCACGATTATGCGCAGCTCTTTATGACCGCCAGCGCGCTGGGGCTCGACGATGGCGCACTGGACCAGATATTCCGTCGTATGGCATTCAACGTCATGGCGCGCAACTGCGACGATCACACCAAGAACTTCAGTTTCATCCTTCGCGAAGGCCAACCGTGGCGCCTAGCCCCTGCTTACGATGTGACCCACGCCTACAACCCCAAGGGTGAATGGACCTACCAGCACCTGATGAGTGTCAATCGTAAGTTCGACGGCATCTCGAAGGAAGACTTGCTCGCAGTCGCCGATCGCTTCAGCGTGAGACGACCGGAGCGCGCGCTGTCCGAGGTCCGTGCCGCCATCGATGGTTGGCCGCAGTTTGCAAAGCAGGCCGGGCTCTCCGCAGCGCTGCGGGATCGCGTTGGTAAGGATTTGCTTCCGTTATAGGCGCGGGCTTTCATGTCCTCGCCAACAACCTCGGACGTGATAGCCTTCTGCTCGCAATGCCTCAAAGCAGAAGACAATTTGCAACTGCACGTACCCGGAAGTTCAGGGCTGCAGAGTTGTCCGAACAGGATGAGCGCACAATCCGTCATGTCGAAGAATTTGGCTGTTCGATTGTGAGTGTTGAGCGAACGAAATACGGCCTCGGCTGGTCTTACACGCTCGGCGTTTTCGACACCACCGGAAAACCCGAAATCATCACGGTTGGACTGTTACCCAAGACCGCACACTCTGCACTGAATCACGCAGCGAAGTTGCAGCGTGACGGAGTCGATCTTACTCAGGGCCGTCACCGGGGTGTAGTCGGAGAGGTGGAATGCGAATTCCGTGCCGTCGATCCCAAATGGGTCAAACAACTCATGGGTTGGGCGCTCTGGTATTACCAGGGCGATGAGTTTCCAGTCCTTCAAGCGGTCTATCCCGATTTGGAGAATCGTTTCCCAGGGGACGAAGGATTCGACGAATCGTTTGAGCAGCCCCTGATGCAGCCGGATGCTCCGATGACAAAGGCCGAAAATGACTTCTGGGCCTCAACGGATTCAAACAGCAGCTTGTTTGACTGGAAGTTCCGAGATGATCCGCACACGCGGGTCTTCCTCTCCGAGTCGGTCCACCAGGGAACCCAGCCAGTAACGTATGTCTCGCACGACGCCGAAGACGGTGCGTGGCAGTTTCTGGGCGACAGTATGTCCGATGGCGGCGGTCCGGTGATCTCTTGCTTTCACCACCCGATCGACCGCGACCCAAGCTTTGCCGAACTCGCCGATCTTCCCTTGGGTTGGTACGCCGAACGGCGTGGAATCGGAGAGCCGTGGACACGAAACAAACATGCGACAGAAGATGAGGCAGAGTAACAAAGTGGGACTTAATTCGTCCGTTCGCGAATTCCCCTATCATGGCTGAATCGTGAACGTTTACCTGGTTGACGGCACTTACGAACTCTTCCGCCACTACTACGCGCTGCCTTCCGCGAAAGATGCGGATGGTCATGAGGTGGCCGCCGTCCGCGGCGTGCTCGCGTCGGTGATGGGGATGATTCGTGATGGGGCGACCCATATTGCCGTCGCCACCGATCACGTCATCGAGTCCTTCCGCAACAACTTATGGCCGGGATACAAGACCAGCGAAGGCGTAGAGCGCGATCTGCTGGCGCAGTTTCACCTGCTGGAAGAGGTTTTGTCGGCGGCGGGTATCACCGTGTGGCCGATGATTGAATTTGAAGCCGACGACGCGCTGGCAGCCGGAGCCGCGGCCGCCGCGGCCAACAAACGCGTGAAGCAGGTGATCGTCTGCACGCCGGACAAGGACCTGGCGCAATGCGTGGCTGGTACGCGCGTGGTGCAGCTCAATCGGCGAACCAATGTGCCCATGGACGAGGCGGGCGTGGTGCAGAAGTTTGGCGTGACGCCGGAATCGATTGCCGACTATCTTGCGCTGGTGGGCGATGCCGCGGACGGTTACCCCGGACTGAAAGGTTGGGGCGCGAAATCTTCTTCGGCAGTGCTGGCAAAATTTCTGCACCTGGAATCGATTCCTCCCGATGCTCGCGAGTGGGGAGTGCACGTTGCCGGAGCGAGTACGCTGGCGGCTACGTTGAGCGAACAGCACAAGCAGGCCCTGCTATTTCGTACGTTAGCAACGCTGCGCACCGACATCCAGTTGTTCGATGACGTAGAGCAGCTACGCTGGAGTGGGCCAAAGCCGGAGTTCGAAGCACTTGCGGCCCGACTCGACGCAGCCAAGACTGAGCGCCGCAGCGGAGAGGCCGGCAAGTCGGCGCGTAAAGCGCCGGCGAAGCGCCGATCTTGAGTCGCTGAAAGATCGGCAGTACTCTAACTCTCAGGCTCGAACGGAGGTCGCAGGACGATGTGTCGAAACATCAAGATGCTTTTCAACTTTGATCCACCAGTCACACACGAGGAAGTTCGAGCGGCGTCGCTCCAGTTCGTCCGGAAGATCAGTGGCTTCAATAAGCCATCGAAGGCGAATGAAGAAGCGTTCCTTGCCGCGATCGAGGCCATCTCGAAAGTCTCGACGGACCTCCTGCATACGCTCGAAACAAATTCGCCCCCCAGGAACCGGGCGGAAGAGGCAGCGCGACTGAAAGCTCGCAGCGTGAAGAGATTCGGCGAGCAAAAGACTGCGCAGTAAGGGTTAGGGTGGGAGAAAATAGGTAGTGGTAAGCCCTGTTCACAACAGTAATTGCACCCATGCTCTGCGAGAGCTACATTGTCAGCGTGAAATTCTGTTACGTATTGCTGCTCCTCGTAGCGTGCGCACGCGGTCAGGCGAGCCCAGCCAGTCTCGATGCAGGCTTCGACAAACCCCTGAAAACCGCTGTCGTTGATCTCGGCCCATCTCCGTATTACAAGCCATCTCGGAAGGTCAGAAAAAAGCTCTCGTGCTTCTACTATTCCAAATTTGCTGTGAAGGAATACGACGAGGGTCAGAAAGGGGCGGAGTGGTTGTCGATTGTTTCTTCGTCGAGTGCGCCTTGTGCGCTAGCGCATCGCGCCGATGAGAAGGTGATCGAATCTCAAGAATGGAGCGGGTACTTCTGGGGAGCGAAGGACAATTACGCCATATTCGGGGCTCCAGACGGTACTGATGGAGGATTGCCGTTCGTCGTTTTCGATGTCAACAAGGGACGAAGGATTTGTGAAGACTCTTCAATACTTGATTACTACGAGAAAGCTCTGCACCTTACGGACACTTTCCGCATCAGCAGCGGATCTGAGCATGCTCCTCGGTTAACCTACTTCCGTGTTGTGCGTGCCCAATGCAACTTGAAGCAGAAACCCGCTGAATGCTGGAACAAGGTCAGGCAAGAGTTCGGCATCCCGCAGACCGACATACCTGTTTGTAGCGGCTATGAACGGGCTGACTGGGACTCTGCGGTGGCATATCATGCATCGGTTCTGCTGGTTGAACCTTTGACAATAAGCTCAATCGACGGCCCGGTTTCCTGCTGGCCGACGGATTAAGACCCAAATTACTGGCGATAAATCCCCTTACCACGAGTAATCGGCAATATCTGAGCGGCATCGATTTCCCACATCTCCGAAATCGCGAGGTGGGGGCACCCACTCATCCAACCTCCCTGAAAAAATCCTCCCGCCCTGTCGATCCGCGTCCCTCTCATTCGACCTATTGCCAGAGAGCTGTTAATCTCCCCATCCAGAAAAGGTCAAACCCATGCGATTTATGGTGATCGTCAAAGCCACCCCAGAGTCTGAAAAACCAGGCGCCGTCCCCGATCCGAAGGGGATCGAGGAGATGAACAAGCACATTGATGAGTTGATGGCCGCTGGGGTCCTCGTCGGTTACGACGGCCTTCATCCGTCGTCGAAAGGCGCGCGCGTCAAGTTCTCCGGCTCGAACCGCATCATCACCGACGGGCCGTTCGCCGAGACCAAGGAACTCATCGCCGGCTTCATGATCTTGCGGGTGAACTCCCTCGAAGAGGCCATTGGATGGGTCAAGCGCATGCCCTTCTGCGGTGGAGACGAAGGCGAGGTCGAAATCCGCCAGGTCTTCGAGCCGGAAGATTTTGCCTCCAACTTCAACGAAGAAGAGATCGAGCAAGAAAGGCAAATCCGCGCTCAACTGGCAGAACAGGCGACAAGAAAGTGAAGCCAGCAGCGAACGTCAAGACGCCCGCGCAGTACGTCGCCTCACTACCGGCCGATCGCGCGAAGACCGTCGCGACCGTGCGCGCCTTCGTGAACCAGCACATTCCACGCGGCTACGAGGAGTGCCTCGTCTGGGGCACGATCGGCTGGACGATCCCGCTGTCTCGCTATCCGGACACTTATAACAAGCAACCCATCTGTTACGTCGCGCTGTCGTCGCAGAAAAATTACTTCTCTCTCTACCTGATGGGCGCGTTCTGGAGTGCGAGCCAGCTCGACCAACTGAAAGCAGCGTTCAAAGCGGCAGGGAAGAAGCTCGACATGGGGAAGTGCTGCGTCCACTTCGAGAGGCCAGACGACTTGCCGCTGGAAGCGATTGGCAAACTGATCGCGGCAATTTCGAGCGAGAAGCGGATCGAGATGTACGAGGAATCGCGGCTGAAGACCAAGTCAGGCCAGGCGAAGAAGGCGAAGCAGGACGCCTCCTAGTCGTCACCGCGACGAGTTTCTCGCTCCTATCTAAATAATTCGTGGTGAGAGTTGCGGGCACCGACCTACGCTAATCATTGGAGGCCCATAGTGCGGATAGCAACGTCGTGGTTGACCGGTGCGCTCGTAGTTGGGACTGCGATTTATCTGTTGTTAGCTGGATGGGCGGAGAGTCGCTCAAAACGCGATGAAGATCGCTAAGAAGGGAAGCGCCATCGAACAATCCTTACGCCCGCAGAGTTGCGAAGAACGAGCCGTCAATTCATAGCAGTTGGTAACCGGTACCATCTTGGACCATGGATTCAGCGTTCAGCCGCGGAGGCGTCCAGTTTCTTCGCTGGATAAGCTCGGTTGAAAAAGTAGAAAAGTCCGCCGAGCACGACAAAGACTAACAAGCTAGCCTCTGTTCCGCGAGGTCCCCCGGTGAGCCAATCGGGGCCGTGGTAGCGGATGTCCAGCAAGTGTCCCGGAACCGGTTGACCCTGGTTGCCAGTATTCGGTTCGCCGAAGACGATGATGTCTGCGTAATCGGATGCGGCATGAAATCCGATGGCAAACCAGAGACTGCCGGTGCGCCGCAGAGTGAGGCACCAGAAAATTCCATAGAGCGCAACGCTGGTGGGATCAATCCAATCTTCCTGGGGCTTAAAAAAGAAGTGGATGAAGCCAAAGAGGGCGGAGAGGAAAATCGCCGCCGGCCAGAAGCTGATCGCCTCTGCGAGAGTTTTTTGCGCGTAGCCGCGAAACAGGAACTCTTCCGCGAAACCGACGCCAAGCATCCCCGCGGCCCACACGATCGCGTAGAAGATCAGTTGACCGCCATGCACCGCAAGGCCGTGAAAGGAGCACGCTCCAACGGCAAAAAGCGGAATCAAGATTAGCAGCGACGGAACAAATCCCCAGAGCGCACCTTTGAGCATGAGACGACCAACATCGGCATGGAGTGGAAGTCCATAAGAGGAGAAACGTTCACGGAAGATGAGTGCCAGTATTGCGGCGACGAACGCCGCCAGGGCGAAGTCGAGGAATTCATTGGCGAGTATGGCATTCCATGTGAAAGCACGATCAGGAAAGTGAATCAGTGGAAGCAGTCGGTTGAGGCCTTCGCCGACCAGCCAGTACAGGAACACGAAGAGGCCGAAGCGACCTAAAGCGCGAAGGCGCTGCATGGCGCAGGATTCTACTCCAAACGTTCGCCAAGCCGCCTGTATTCGCAGCATTGGAGATCTGGGGAAATCAGGGAAGCGCGATCTTCGAGCCCGGCCGTTGCCTTCGTGTGGACCATGTACCCGCCTAGGCCGCGCGCCGACCCACCACAATTCCACCTCGCTCACGTCGTCGCAACACCGCTTGCGCGAGTAGTCCTGCCAGCACGAAAGCCAGGGGAGCCAATAACGCCCAGCCGGCAATCATGTGCCACTGGGCCATGACCACGGCACGCGCGGTGGATTCTGGGATATGCGGGAAGCCTTGCAGCAGCGCTGGAGGGTCGAAGACAAACCGTTGTGCGTGGGTGATGCGCTCGCCTAGACGGAGCAATGGAACCAGCAACGCGATTTGAAACGGCAAGGCCGCGTAGTTTCCGAACTGGATGGCCGTCTGCTTCAGTCGCAGCATGCGGGCGAGGATGGCGCACACGATGGTGGTCACGCCGAGCAGGGGGAAGAGGCCGATGGCGAAGCCGAGGGCGACGGTCCAGGCCGTTCTCGAGGTGGACTCGCCAGTATTAGTTGTGAGCGAACGGCTGCGGGCAATCATCAGGTGCTTGGATGCGCCCGGAGGCAGGGCGTGCGCGCCGACGTTCATCCGCGCAAATAGATAGGCGTCCCGGAGCCGTTTCGCATCTTATTTCCTGAGCTGAGGAACCGTTCCAGGCACCCAAGTTTGGGTATAGAATGGCTCCCATCGCGGGGTTCCCATGAGCCGGCTGTCAGCACTTCGGATCACATTGGCAATCGTGGGGGTGCTCTGTGCTTCCATCGTTGCGAATTCGCAGCAACCTACCAACAAGGCTCCGAAGATTACCGACGAGCACCGCGTGATGCTGATCCGCGCCCTCCAGGCCGAACACGCATATACCAAAGTCGCTTTTCCGCAAGGCAAAAAGGGTCTCAAGCTCAAAGACGGAAAGATCAGTCCCGGACCGATGGAGCTGGGCAACCTTGTAGCGCGAGAGGGTGCCGCAGCGAGTACCGGCGATCGCATCCTCATCACCGACATGCGCTTCGAGGGCGACAAGATCGTCTTCGAGATCAACGGCGGTCCGCGCAAAGGGTTGAAGTGGTATCAGCATATCTCCGTGGTCGGCATGGGTGGTGAAGTGCCTATTGGGCAACCCAATGGCCAGGCGCTGACTTCGCAGGGCTCGGTGGTGGTCCTTGAATTCCACGACTACATTCCCGACGTCACGCCCGATCAGGTGAAAGAAATGCTCTCGCCGATCTTCGACTTCACTTCGATGACCGTGGCGGAAGCCTACGCCAAGAAACTGCCGCCCAAGGTCCAGGCAGCCATCACGAACCATGAAGTGCTGGTCGGCATGGACAAGGACATGGTCCAGTTCTCACTGGGACGTCCCCCGAAGCGCTATCGCGACAAAGATGACCAGGGGCGCGATTACGAAGAGTGGATCTACGGCACGCCGCCGGAAGAAGTGAAGTTCGTTCGCTTTATCGGACCGACTGTCGCCATGCTCACGGTGATGAAGGTCACCGGCGAGAAGGTAGTAAAGACCGAACCCGAAGTCGAGCTCGCCGCGAAAGAGACCGAGCAACCGCAAACCGTGGCGGAAGGTGAAGGGAAGCGCGGCAAGAAGCCCACGCTACTCGCGCCGGGTGAACACCCAGAAGACCCCCGCCCGGGCGCAGGCACATCCAACGATCCGAGAGACACCGGCAAGACCGGAGCCCCAGTGCCCGGAGGCCCGCCAGCAGAGCCTCCGGATACAACTCCGCCTCCGCACTACGCATCCAACGGCCATTGATCCAGAGACACATCTGGAATTTTCTGTGTGAGACAATGCTGTCCCCGCGTGAGGGGACTTTCGCACGTACTGCGCTTTGCTGAAGCGGCACCATCCTGGGAAATCCGTACAAACATTCCCAAGTACATTCTTGGAGCGACCATGAGCCGAGTTCCCGAAATTATTCGGAAGCACGAAACTGACATCCTGCAAAACTGGATGAAAGAGATGTCGACCGCCACGCGGCGGACCGACCTGATGAACGACCGCGATCTGCTGAGCCAGTCGAGCGTGTTGCTTTCGCTGCTCGTGGAGGGCATGCGCAGCGGGAGCGTCAACGAAGTCCGCGGACAAGAATGGTCGCGTTTGCGCGATCAACTGGCAGAGATCTCGAGAGCGCGCGCACAGCAGGGGTTTTCTCCCTCGGAAGTTGCGGCCTATGTGCTGTCTCTGAAAAGGCCGATTTTCTCGGTGCTGCGAGCGGAACTCACAAATCCCCAGGAGCTGGCCGATGAGAGCTGGGGTATCGGCGAGCTCATCGACCGTCTCGGGATTTATACGACTGAGATCTTCCAGAAGTCGCGGGAGGAAGTCATCGCCCGCCAGCAACAGGAAATGCTTGAGCTTTCCACGCCGGTCGTGAAGTTGTGGGACGGTGTGCTGGCGCTGCCGCTCATCGGCACGCTCGATAGCGCCCGCACCCAGATCGTGATGGAGTCGCTGCTACAGCGCATTGTCGAAACTGGTTCCGAGGTTGCAATCATTGATATTACCGGCGTACCCACGGTGGACACGCTAGTGGCGCAGCATTTGATCAAGACCGTAACCGCGGCGCGGTTGATGGGCGCCGACTGCATCATCAGCGGCATTCGTCCGCAGACGGCACAGACCATCGTGCATCTTGGCGTGGACCTCGCGGACGTTGCCACCAAGGCGACGCTGGCCGACGCTTTCCGAGTCGCACTGGCGCGCACCGGGAACTCGATCGGCACCTTCGGCAAGAAAAAGAAGAACGGGAAAAGGGCGTAGGAGCCACGCATGGAACGCATACCGATTCTCCGCATGGGGGAGTTCCTGCTGGTCACCATCCAGGTGGACATGCACGACCGCCTGGCGATGCAGCTGCAAGACGACCTCACCAACAAAATCGTTCAACACAGTGCCCGCGGCGTGCTGATTGACATCTCCGCGTTGGAGATTGTGGACTCGTTTATCGGCCGGATGCTCGGCAATATCGCCGCCATGTCGCGCGTGCTCGATGCGGCGACGGTGGTCGTCGGCATGCAACCGGCGGTGGCCATCACCCTCGTGGAACTGGGATTGTCCCTGCCTGGAGTGCGCGCTGCCCTCAACGTGGAGCGCGGCATGGAGTTGATCCGCCGCGAAGTGCGTGAGATGTCGGGCGAAGGCGACGAGGACGAGCACGACAGCGAAGAAGATGAAGTGGACGCCGAGGCCGGAGAGTAAGAGATGCCCGTCGTCAAAACAGAGCACTTGGGGATACAGACTGCCACCGATGTCGTGGTAGCGCGGCAGGCAGTGCGCTCGGCGGCGATGGCGTTGGGCTTCAGCCTGGTGGACCAGACTAAGATCGTCACCGCAGCCAGCGAACTCGCCCGCAATACCCTCGATTACGGCGGGGGCGGCACCGTCAGCGTCATCCAGATTGAAGAAAATCCGCGCAAGGGCCTGCGGTTGATCTTCGATGACCAGGGTCCGGGTATCCCCGACGTGCAATTGGCGCTCAAAGATGGATATACGACGGGTGGCGGCTTGGGATTGGGACTAGGAGGCGCGCGACGCCTGGTCAACGATTTCGAGATTGAGTCTGCTCCCGGCAAAGGTACGCGAATAACGATCACCCGATGGAAATGAGCTCCCCATACTTCGTCCCAATAGTTGTGCAGGAAGAAACGCAACCTGGGTTGGCGCGTCGTGAAGCGGCGCGCCTGGCCGCGTTGGAAGGCATGCAGGAAAGCGACGTTGGGCGGGCCTCCATCGTAGTGACAGAAGCGGCCAAGAACCTCGTCAAGCATGGCCATGGCGGAGAGATGCTGCTGCGCGGTTCGCGCTCCGCGGATAGCGCCACCCTCGACGTGCTCGCACTCGATAAGGGCAAAGGCATGCAGGATGTGGAGGCGTGCATGCGTGACGGGTTTTCCACGAGCGGAACTCCGGGTACCGGCATGGGCGCCATGCAGCGCATGTCCGATCTGTTCGAAATCTACTCTGTCCCAGGCTCGGGGACCGTGGTGCATTGCCGCATCGCGGCCGGCAAGAAGCCGCAGGATTCCCGCAATTCGCGCATGGATACCGGCGTGGTGATGGTGCCGTACCCGGGCGAAACCCGGTGTGGAGATGGCTGGGCCGAACGTCATACCAATACCCATTCCATTTACATGATCGTGGATGGCCTCGGTCACGGTCCCGGCGCTGCAGAAGCGGCGGACGAGGCCTTGGCTGCGTTTGGCCGAGTGGAATCGGTAAGCGCGATCGACATTCTCGAAGAAGCGCATTTCGCATTACGGAAAACCCGCGGCGCAGCCATGAGTGTTGCTTCCATCGACCGCTACAAGCGGAAGCTGCAGTTCGCCGGTGTAGGCAATGTGAGCGGTTCCGTGATTACCCCGTCGAAATCCCAGAGCATGGTTTCGCATAGCGGGATCATTGGGCATACGATGGCGCGGATGCAGGACTTCATGTATGAATGGCCGGCCGGGGCGACGCTGCTGATGTTCAGTGACGGCATCTCGACGCAGGCAAACCTGTTGAAGTATCCCGGGTTGCTGTCGCGCTCTCCGTTACTGGGAGCGGCAGTAATTTACCGCGACTTCACCCGCCATCGCGATGACGCGACGGTACTGATCTCGCGCGAGAGAGTAGAGAGGAACTAGCTGTGTCCACACGCCTCTATTCGTTGCCACTGCATCATGAAGACGATGTCGTCCAGGCGCGGCAGATCGCGCGTGAGATCGGTACCCTGCTCAACTTCGACCCGCAGGACCAGGTTCGGATTGCGACGGCGACCTCCGAATTGGCGCGCAATGCGTTTCGCTATGCCGGCGGAGGCGAAGTCTACTTCGACCTGGCGCCCGGCCTCGGACACCTCGACCAGCCGCAGAGCCTGGTTGTGGAAGTTGTTGACCAGGGCCCGGGGATCGAGGACTTGCAGCGTATTCTGCGTGGGCGTTATGTATTGAATACCGGCCTCGGCATGGGACTGATCGGTACGCGCAGACTCATGGACGAGTTTGATATCGAGTCCACACCGGGAAAAGGCACGCGGGTACGCGTGTCGAAGCGATTATCAGCGCGCCGCCTGTTTAAAGAAGCCGAAGTCCGCGCGGTTCTAGATAAGCTGAAATCGGAAAAGCCGAAGAACCTGCTCAACGAACTGGAAGAGCAGAACCGCGAACTGATGGCTGCGATGGAACAGTTGCGCCAGAAGAACGCGGAGCTCGACCATCTGAACCACGAACTCGACGACACCAATCGTGGCGTGGTGGCGCTCTATGCCGAGCTCGATGAGCGCGCCGGCTTCCTGCAGCGCACCTCGGAACTTAAGACGCGCTTCCTGTCGAACATGAGCCACGAGTTCCGCACCCCGCTGAACTCCATCATCAGCTTGAGCCAGCTGCTGCTCGACCGCGTGGACGGCGACCTTGGCAGCGAACAGGAGAAGCAGGTCACCTACATTCGTCGTTCGGCAGACACGCTGCTGGAACTAGTGAACGATCTCCTTGATCTCGCGAAGATTGAAGCGGGCAAAGTGACGGTGTACCCGAACGAATTCCGCGTGAACGCGCTCTTCGGCGCCTTGCGCGGCATGCTGCGGCCGCTGCTCACGAACCCGGAAGTCTCGTTGACCTTTGAAGACGCGCCGGAGATCGGCGTGCTCTGGACCGACGAGAGCAAGGTCTCCCAGATCCTGCGCAACTTCATCTCGAATGCGCTGAAGTTCACGCAGGGCGGGGAAGTCGCAGTCACGGCACGATTGGGTCAGCACGATACCGTGATCTTCTCAGTGCGTGATAGCGGTATCGGAATCGCGAAATCTGACCAGGTACGCGTCTTCGAGGAGTTCACGCAGATTGAAAACGCGCTGCAGCGCCGGAACAAGGGCACCGGACTCGGGCTGCCGCTCACCAAGAAGTTCGCCGAACTACTAGGCGGGAGCGTATCTCTGGAGAGTGAGACGGGCAAAGGCTCGGTGTTTTCCGCAATCATTCCGCGGGTCTACTCCGATTCGATGGAGAAGCTGCACGAATCGGGTACAGCTGCGGCTTCGGCGCTGCGGGAGGCATCTCCTTTAGTACTGATAATCGACGATGAAGAGATATCGCGATACGTTCTCCGAAACCTGTTACGTGCATCGAACTTTAGAGTGATGGAAGCGACAGGTGGAGAATCGGGGCTGCAGTTGGCGGAGAGCCGTCGTCCTGCGGCGATCTTCCTGGACTTGATTATGCCCGGCATGCTGGGAGAAGAGACCCTGCAGCAGCTGAAGGCAAATCCGACGACAGCGCCGATTCCCGTCATCATCCACACCTCGAAAGCACTGGACGACGACGAGCGAGAAAGACTCCTGATGAACGCGGTGGCAATCATCTCCAAAGAGAGTTCTTCGCGGGACGACTCGCTGCGCGCAATTTATGATGCGATGGCAAAAGCAGGCCTGGACATGATCGCCGGTCGGCGGGAGGTATAGTTGCAGGAAGCCGCAACCATCCTTCTCGTTGACGACACCGACGCGCAGCGCTACGCGCTCAGCCGGGTGCTCCGGACCGGTGGGTACAGGGTGGAAGAAGCCACCAGCGGAGAAGAGGCGCTGCAGAAAGCATCGGCGCGCCCTGATCTCATCCTGCTCGATGTCGGCCTCCCCGATCTGGATGGCTACGAGGTCTGTCGCCGCATCAAGAGCGATCCGGCAACACGTTCCATTCCAATCCTGCAGATGTCCGCATCGTATGTTTCGCCCCGCCACAAAGTGATGGGCCTGGAAGGCGGAGCGGACGGATACCTCACGCCTCCGCTGGAAGGCCCTGAGTTGTTGGCGAATGTGAGGGCGATGCTGCGGATGCGCGCCGCCGAAGACCGCGCCGCGCGGCAAACGTCAGAGATTGAAGCAGCGCGGGCGGAACTTCATGCGGTGCTGCACAGTCTCGCGGAAGGCTTGTTGCGCATGGACCGCGACGGATGCATCTGTTACGCGAACAGCGCAGCGGAGCGGTTGCTGGGTTATCCGAGCGAGACCATCCGCGGTTTCCGCTTTCACGACCTGGTGCACCGCAATTTGTCGTCATGCGCAAAGCAATCGTGCCCGGTTGCGAAGTTTTCCGGAGATCTGAAGGGAACGCTGGAGTCGGTTTTTGTCCGAAAAGACGGATACCCGCTGACCATCGAATACACGGCATCGCCGTATGCAGTCGGCGGTGAGGTCGAAGGCGTCGTCGTATCGTTCCGCGACATCGGTGAACGCAAGCGTTCAGAAGAAGCACTGCGCGCGACCGAGAAGCTGGCGAGCACCGGCCGCATGGCTGCGACCATCGCGCACGAGATCAATAATCCGCTGGAGGCGATTACCAACCTCGTTTACCTGATCAGCGTATCGCCCAGCCTCGACAACGACACGCGGCGCTACGTGGACATGGCGCAGGCGGAACTGTCGCGCGTGACCCACATCTCGAAGCAGACGCTCGGGTTTTATCGGCAGTCGAGCAACGCCGGCGAATTCAGCCTTTCCGACGTCGCCGAAGGCGTGCTGGGTGTGATGGAGCGCAAACTGAAGGCCGCCGAAATTGAAGTGGTCCGTCGCTACCAGGCGAAGATCATGCTGCGAGGCCACGCCGGCGAAATGCGGCAGGTGATCTCGAACTTGATTCTCAACGCAATGGAGGCGGTCGGCACCAAGGGGAGAATCTGGCTGCACATCCATAAAGGCCGCGACTGGCGAAACGGGCGCGAGGGTGTGCGCTTCATGATCAGCGACACCGGTTCGGGCATTCCCCGCAACAAGCTCAAGCAGATCTTCGAGCCGTTCTTCACCACCAAGCAGGAGAAGGGAACCGGCCTGGGGCTGTGGGTGTCGAACGGGATCGTGCACAAGCATGGCGGCTATATGCGGGTGCGCTCGTCGCAATCTGGCGCAGGTCACGGGACCTGCTTCTCCATCTTCCTGCCTCTGGTGAATCCGCACGCGTAGTTGCGCGGTCGCGCGCGGCGTGCGAGATTGAGAGACCGTGCCAAGTTTCACATTCGTGATCGGAAAAGGCGGCGTCGGCAAGACGACCGTAGCGGCGTCGCTTGCGCTGCACACGGCGAACACACACCCGCGCGCGAAGACGCTGCTGCTCTCGACCGATCCTGCACACTCGCTCGCCGATGTGCTTGAAACCAAGCTCGGCGATACTCCAAAAAAACTGAAAGCCAAAGGTGCGTTGTACGCCCGGGAACTCGATGCCTCGGCGGCAGTCGAAGAGTTTCTCGCCGCGCAGCGTGAAGGCATTCTACGTATCCTTGAGAGCGGATCTTTGTTCACGCGCGACGAGATCGCGCCACTGCTCGACAGCGCTCTGCCCGGAATGGCGGAAGTCGCGGCGCTGCTGGCGATCCACGACCTGCTCGAATCCGATTACGACGAAGTGATCGTAGATACGGCGCCCATGGGCCACACCCTGCGCCTATTCGAACTCCCAGCGCACCTGGAGCGCTTCTTGCACTTACTGGAAGTCTCCGCCGGTCGCGATGCAGTGCTGGCAGCCCACTTCGGCGGAAGCGTAAGCGAGAACCAGTACGTCGCGCGCTGGCAGGAAATGGTGCGAAAAGTGGCGCAGTCGCTGGATCACGAACACGCGCGATTGCTCCTGGTGACGTCGTCGGAAAAGTTTTCGTTGAATGAGGCCATTCGCGCGCGGGAGCAGCTTCAGCGAGCGCCGGTTCCGATGGAGATCGCAGAGATCGTGCTGAACCGAGCTGTAACTGCGGTTTCCGGCTGCAAGCGATGTACAACGGCGGCGAAGAAAACGGTGGCAGCGAGACGGTTTCTCGCGAAGGAATTCAAGCGCGTACCGCTGCGGACAGGCGAAGACCCAGGCAGCCCAATCGCAGGCGTCGACGCGCTGACGGCATTCGGCAAGCATGTATTCGAGGGAAGGGCGCTGCGGCTAAAGCAGTCGAAGCCCGTGCGCGAAAAGGCACTCGATATCGAAGAAGCGCAGTGGCCCGTACTCAACACCCCGCTGACTCTCACGCTAGGCAAAGGCGGTGTCGGCAAGACGACCATCTCTGCGGCAATGGCCTTTCACGCCCGTGCAAAAAATGCGAAGGAAGCAGTGTGCATCTGCTCAATCGATCCCGCGCCGTCACTCGATGACGTCTTCCAAACCGAAGTCACGAACCAACTAGCTCCGGTGTTAGACGACGCCAAACTCTTCGCTGCGGAAATCGATGCAGTTGGGGAGTATCAGCGCTGGGCGGAAGAGATGCGCGCAAGGGTCGAAGACGCTACTTCGACCGAAGTCCGCGGCGTGCATCTCGATCTCAGCTTCGAGCGCGACCTCTTCCTGGCAATTCTCGACGTGGTGCCGCCCGGCGTGGACGAACTCTTCGCGACCTTTCGCATCCTCGACCTCGTAGAACGCGGCGGTCGGGTGCAGATTGACATGGCGCCCACCGGCCACGCCTTGGAAGTATTGCGCACCCCGGCACGGCTATTGGGTTGGGCGCGGGTTTTGTTGAAAACCCTCGCGCACCACCGTACACTACCCCTCGCGCGCGATGCGGCCGTGGAGATTGCGACAGTCTCGCAACGAGTGCGCGAACTTTCGACAACGCTCAGCGATTCCAAACGCAGTCAGGTGTGGGTGGTCATGCTGGCAGAACCGCTGCCGGACCGGGAGACGCGTCGCTTGCTGTGCGATTTGCAGGAATTGAAAGCGCCGGTGGCGGGAGTTTTCGTCAACCGCGTCTTGATGGACGAGACCCACTGCCCGCGCTGTAGCCGCGCACAGGCGTGGCAGCGGCAAACGCTGGCGAAGATGAAAGACGGCGCTTTCCCGGTATTTGTCGTGCCGGAGATGCCAGAGGAAATCGCAGGAGCGCGCGGGCTGCAACGGTTCACCAAATCTCTATGGCGACTGCAATAAAGAAGAAGTCAGCGAAGAAGACAGCGAAGCAACCGGCGGGAGCGCTCTATCTCTACGGCATTTCGCTGCCCGCGAAGAAGTCCGTCGACATTCGCGCCGAGGCCGTGGACGGCAACGCTGCCGTCGAGTCCATTCGATTGGGCGGCTTCGACGCATGGATTAGCCGCGTAGATCGCAGCGAATACGCAGACCGTCTGGCTGAGAACATGGAGAACCTCGAGTGGCTGGCCACGATCGGCGTCCGCCATCAGCGCGCTGTCGGCGATTTAGCGTCGAAGGTCGAAATTCTGCCGGCACGCTTCGGCACGGTTTTCCTCAGCGAAGCATCGTTGCAAGAGCATATCGCGGGCCAGAAGAAGAGCATCCAATCGGTGTTCAAGAAGATTGCCGGCGCCGAAGAGTGGGGCATCAAGATCTTCCGCACGGCGACGCCAAAAGCTCCCGCAATGATCGAAGCCAGCAGCGGTACCGACTACCTGAAGCGCAAAGCCCAGACCGTCATGCCCCGTAAGAAGGAAGAAGATCCATCTTTGGCCGAGTTCGTGGAAGCTCTCAGCAAGGCCAGTGCCGACACCGCTGCCGGAGGCAAAGCCAGTGCGGGCCAGCCCAGCTTGGTGTGGCACGGATCGTTCCTCGTGAAGCGCACCGCGCAGAAGAAATTCGCGGCGGCGTTAAAGAAGTCCACCGCCAAGCTCGCGAACAACTATCGCGTAGAGTGTTCGGGCCCCTGGCCGCCGTATTCGTTTGTGGGGCAGCATGACTGAGTCCGATACCGGGGTAATGATCTTCGGCGGCGAAGGTGGCGATGAGGTCTCGCTGCTCGAGATCCTCGACCACGTGCTCAATTCGGGCGTCGTGATTCACGGGACTATCATTATTTCGTTGGCGGGAGTGGACTTGATCTACCTTGGCTTGAATGTCATCCTGACCGGCATCGAGACGGTACGCCGATCGAACGAAAACAAATCGCTCCAGCAGCCGAAGTCCGTCGCCCGGCCATGCGAGGGCCGGTAGATCAAATGCCGATCCTTGCCTATTGCGTTTCGCTCGCCCACCACTTTCTGGACGCTCCCACTTCCGCCGTTGGCCAGGGCATGGTCTATGAAGTGGAAGACCTCGGCCTGCGCGCCTGGTACTCCGAGGTAGAAGAAGACACCTTCTCCGGTGCTGAACACGTGACCAAGGCCGCTCTCGAGTTCCATCACTTCGTATCGGCGGTCTTTCGTGAAGGGACGGTGCTGCCATTCCGTTTTCCTACCATCCTCGAATCAATCGACGACCTACGCACTCATCTTGAAGACAAGACCAGTTGGTACACGGATGCATTGCGCCAGAGCGAAGGGCTGGTGCAGTTCGAAGTGCGGATCGTCAGCAAAATCAAGCTCCCTCCCGACCCGGAGTCGGGTAGGGAGTACCTCGAAGCGCGGAAGGCCCTGAAAGAACGGACCACCGCAGCGGTATCACGGCTCGTCCAAGGCCTGGACGATTACTTGCGCGATCACCACGTTAAAGACACTCAGCAGGGAACCAGGGTTTACCTCCTCGTGGAACGGGGCCGGATCGCTGAATTCCGCAACGCCGCCGGGCAGATCGCCATTCCGGCTGGCTTCGAAGTGCGTCTTACTGGCCCCTGGCCGCCGACCGAGTTCGTTCCCACCCAGGAGGGCGAAGGATGAGCGACCAGCCTGTCCAGGTCACCCCGGCGGAGATTGCCGAGGCCGTCGCCGACCTCAAGCGGCAGCTCAACGCGGTAGCCGGCGGCTCGACCGAGCGCATTGATTGCAACCCTGAAACCGTCGAACAGGGGCTGGCAAAGCTGGTTTTGGGGCTTATTGAGCTGATCCGGCGGCTTTTGGAGCGGCAGGCCATCCGACGTATGGAAGGCGGCAGCCTCAACGACGAACAGGTCGAGAACATGGGTCTGGCCTTGATGAAGCTGGAACAGAAGGTCCACCAGCTTGCTGGGGAGTTCGGGCTGACGCCCAAGGACCTGAACCTCGACCTTGGCCCCCTTGGGAAACTGCTCGACGAATAATCGCCAACTCCCCTAAAAAAATTTCTCATCGCAGGCAAACCAGCAGCTCAGGTTCGCATCGAACGATTTACTGTTTGTATCCTCCCCCCATTAAGCAGTGCGTTGGGTCATGCCCGAAAGCCCGCACGACCCAGAAAGGAAGCAGTGCGGAGCATCGGGATGTCGTGAATTGGCGCGATAGTTGGATTGTTTGACAGCCGCGATTGACGCGGGTTAGGATGCCAAAACGATTTCCAACTTCGCGATCAGCTCGACGTCGCAAAGGTACGGATTAAGGCCACAGGGCCTGTGTTGCTCCGCTCGCGTCCTTGAATAAAAGACAAAAATGGAACGTGTACCTACAGTCTCCGGCACTGCAAACCTGCTCGACATTCTCGATCGCATCCTCGACAAGGGGTTGGTGATCGCGGGTGACGTACGAATCTCACTGGCGAATGTGGAGTTGTTGACCATCCGCATCCGCCTCCTGGTTTGTTCCGTGGACAAAGCGGAACAGATCGGGCTGAACTGGTGGCGCCATGATCCGAACCTGACGATGCCGGAACCGATCACGAGATCGGTATTGCCCGGCACGGTACCTGGGGCGGTTCGTCGCGACGTCAGGGCCGAAGTTCGCAGTACGACAGTTCGCAGTACAGCAGTTCGCAGTACAGCAAAGAAGGGCACGACCAAAGCGCGCAAGTAGTGAACGGATTTCCAGGAGGATCCTGTGGCGGTTGAAAGAGTATCGGGCGGCTCAAGCCTAATTGACGTACTTGACCGAGTACTCGACAAGGGCATCGTCATTGATGCCTGGGTGCGCATCTCACTCGTCGGCATTGACCTGATCACGGTTGAAGCTCGCGTCGTCGTCGCCTCCATCGACACCTACCTGAAGTACGCCGATGCGGTGGGATTGACGGGCCTGGTTTCACGGCCGCAACTGACCGAAGTGGTCGAAGAACCTGTGGTAGTGGAAGCTCCCGCCACGCGTCGTACCGCGCGCCCAAGCCGGCGGCGCATCTAGCTGGGGGGCAGTCGGGGGTCCGTGGGGATGGCTTCGCCACAGATGCGAGTGCGATCGGAAGCGCAACAGCCGGCCGAACGCGAACGTAAGGCAGGCCTGCGCCTTTTAAATGCGGAGCGCTCGGAGGAAATCTTTCCTCTCTTGCTCGAGGAGATCATCGCCCTCGGGCACCGCAGTGCGTTCGTCGCGCGCGTGGATTTCGAGACTTCCTCCCTCGCTCCCATCGCTTCGCTCAACTGCAGCCGGGGCTCTCTCCAGAAGCAGCGCAGCACGCTCTTCGCCATGGAGAACCCTATTGTCCGTATCCTCCACACGCTTCAACCCGAACTCATTCCGGCTAAACCAAAGTCTGCGGGCGGACAGTACGTTCACCCGATCATTTATCGCAACCGCGTTGCCTGCTGGGAAGCAGAGCGGTCCGGTTCGCCGGTCTGTCTGGCTGTAACAAACTTCAACGGCAAGCAGCGCCTGAGTCTTCCTGACCAGGTTTGCGCCACCTGCGACATGCGTGCCTATGCCGCGGTCGTTTCCGTGGAACTCAAGCCCAATGCCAAGCCCAGCGACCTCGCCCAGCTCAGCGCGCTGATTGAGCTCGCGAACCGCTACCTGGCGCGGATCTTCAAGGTCGAGCACTACTACAACCGCATGACCGATATGGAGACCACTATCGGCCAGATGCAGACGGTGCTCGAAAGCATGGCGGATCCGGTCATCTTGACCGACGCGCAGCATCGCGTGATTACCCAGAACAAAGCCGCAGAACGGTTCTTCAAGCTTCCGGAAGACGTCAGCGAAGGCCGCGTCCGTGCCGTGGAATTGAACAACCTGTTGTTCTCAGCGGCGTTGTCGTCCATGGCGGTGGCGGGGGTTGACTCCTCTCGCGACATGACCCTCGTGGACGCGATCGAAGGCGACGAAGTGCTCTTCGAAGCGGTCTCGGCGCCCAGCTACGGCCCCGACGGCCGTCGCACCGGCATGGTCACCGTGATGCGCGACGTGACCGAACTGCGCCGCGCGGACGAAGAGCTGCGCCAGAACTACGAATTGCTGACCGCTGCGGAAGAAGTCGTGCGCCAGGACCGCGACCGCCTGAACCTGATCATCGAAAACGTCGGCGACCCGATCGTGGTGTGCGACAAGGACGCCAAAATCGTCCTGCTCGATCCCCTGGCAGCCGAGTTGTTCGGCGAACAGGACAAGGGCGCGCGTACCGCGGTCCACATGCGCAACCAGGCCAAGCTCGACGCCTACATCGCGGCGTTCACGTATTCCTTCAGCGATCGCGAGAGCGCGCCCTTGCACCTGTTCAATCCGGGTACGGAAGCCGAAGTCGAGTACGACGCGCGTTCCGGCAAAATTTACGACGAGCGCGGCATGGTGGCGTACACCGTGTCGGTGCTCCGCGACCTCAGCGCCGTGCGCCGCCTCGAGCAGCTCAAGCTCGAGCGCCGCATGCTCGAGATGGAAAAATTCGCCGTCGCCGGACGCATGGCCGGCACCATCGCGCACGAAGTCAACAATCCGATGGAGGCGATCAAGAACTGCATCTTCCTCCTGCAGGACGCCATCCGCGACGATTCGCAGCCCGTGTACCAGATCCTGAAAACTGAAACCGAGCGCGTAGCGCGAATTGTCCGCCAAATGCTCGGCCTGTACCGGAATACCGAGCAGGTAGGCAACGTAGATGTGAATAGCGTTGTCGAAGATACCTTGATGTTATTTTCGCGCCAACTTGAGCGTGCCGGAGTGCGCGTGGAAAGAGATATGGGCGACCTACCGCCGGTGATGGGTTCCGCCGACCAGATCCGGCAGGTGCTGTCGAACCTGGTGGTGAATGCCAAAGACAGCATGGCGCAGGGCGGCAAGCTCCGCATCCGCACCCGGGTGAAGAAGAACGGAACACGCGATGTAATTTCAATCGTCATCGCCGACAGTGGCTGCGGCATTCCGCCCAACATGGTCGCCACGATGTTCGAGCCATTCGTCACGACGAAGGGCGAACGCGGTACCGGCCTCGGATTGTGGATTGTGAAGGGAATCATCGAGAACCACGGTGGCAAGTTGAAAGTGCGTAGCAAGGTGGACCACGGCACGGTCTTCCGGATGGAATTTCCGTTGGTGCCGTAATGAGGGTTTCGTGACGGACAGTAAGCCGCACATCCTGGTGGTGGACGATGAGCCCAACGTGCTCGTGACCTACCGGCTCATCCTGCAACAGCAGGGCTACACCGTGAGCGCCGCTATCTCGTCGGAAGAAGCGCGCACGGTGTTGAAGAAGGGCAACGTGGACCTGCTGCTATGCGACCTGTCGCTGGAAAAACAGCAGAGCGGCTTCGACGTCATCCAGTTCGGCCGAGACCTGGATCCGGATCTATCGGCGGTGCTGCTGACCGGATACGCCAGCGTGGAAGCCAACGAGCGCGCGGAAGCAGAACATATCCCGGTGCTGTTCAAGCCCATTGATATTCAGCAACTCCTGCAAGTAATTGTGGAACTCTTAAGGAAAAATCATGAGTCCAGTGAAGCGCACGGCGGCTAAGAAAGCACCGGCGAAGCCTGCAAAGTCTGCGAAGGCGAAATCGCCGGTGAAGTCGCACCGGGAAGAAACCATGCCGGTGTCGGTGCAAAGCCCGCGGCAATCGGCAGCCACCGCGCCGCAGACCAACCTCACCCTGGTGGATTCCCGCCAGGAAGGCCGCTACGTGTACGGCATCATCCAGAGCAAAGATGCAATGAGCTTCGGCAAAATGGGCATCGGCGGCACCGGCGAGCTTGTATACAGCGTGGCGCACGGCGACATCTCCGCGGTCATCAGCAAAACGCCTGTGTTCATCTTCGACCCCACCCGAGAGAACGCGCTGGCGCACGAGCACGTCATCGAAACCGTGATGAAGCAGCACACCATCATCCCGATGTCGTTCGGTACCGTTTTCCGCACTGACGACGACATCCGCGAAGTGCTGCGCTCCATCTATCCATCGCTGAAAGACGTTTTGAAGCAGATGGAAGGAAAAGTCGAGTTCGGATTGAAAGTCATGTGGGAACGCGACCACATCATCGACGAGCTCAAGAAAGAGCACGAAGAGATCCATCGCTTCCACCAGGAAATTACGCGGAAGCACCTGCAAAGTACGTACCTCGCGAGAATGCAGCTGGGACGCATGATCGAGAAGGCGCTATCGGAGCGCTCCACTGAGTACGTCCGCGAGATTTACGAAGATCTCCGCGGAGTCTGCGTGGCCAGCCGCGACAACAAGCCCATCGGCGACAAGATGATCATGAACGCGGCCTTCCTCATTCAGCGTGAGCGCGAAGCCGAGTTCGACGCGGCAGTCAACCGCATCGCCAAGAAATTCGGCGACCGCTTGAACTTCAAGTACACGGGCCCGTGGCCGCCGTACAACTTCGTAAACATCCGCCTGAAGCTTGAGCGGGGAACTGCGAACTAACCATGCTGCTGATAGACGATCTCCTCTTCGCGCCGTTGTCGGGGTTCAAGTTCATCATGCGAACTTTGATCAAGACTGCCGAAGAGGAGTGGACCAACGATGCGCCGCTGAAAGAAGAGCTGCTGCACCTGCAGATCAGGCTTGAGGGTGGCGAGATCACGGAAGACGAGTACGTCGAATTGGAACGCGAAATCCTCGTGCGCCTGCGTCAAATCCAACGCCACAAAATGGAACTCGCCGGCGTAGATCCCGACAGCATGGAAGGCGAGGCACGCGTCTTCGGGCAGGGCAATATGCCGACTCTCGAAGTGAGCGCACCAGACGATTTTGTGGATCACGAATAGTCGCGATTGAATGGGCTGAAGGAGAAAGAATGAGCACCGCGCGAGATTGGCGGGCCCAGCCGTTGCCCAGCAGTAAAGCGAACGAAATGGAAGACGCCGCAAAAATTTTCGTGCTCAGCGGCGATAGCGAACTTGCGCAGCTAATGCGCGACCACGATTGGTCGCAAACTCCCCTGGGTCCGGTGTCGCAATGGCCGCCGAACCTTCGCACCTGCGTCAACCTCATCCTGAATTCGCAACATCCCATGTGGATCGGCTGGGGCGACGAAGCCACCTTCCTCTACAACGACGCCTACATCCAGGTGCTGAGTTCCGCCAAGCATCCCTGGGCGCTAGGGCGTCCAGCGTCGGAAGTCTGGGCGGAGATCTGGGACATCTGCGGTCCTCTCGCCGCCAAGGTCTTCGAACGCGGTGAAGCGACTTTCGTAGATGAAGTGCGGCTCTTCATGAACCGCGGCGACTTCCTCGAAGAAACTTATTACTCGTTCTCTTACAGCGCCATTTGCGACGATTCCGGCAAGGTCGTCGGACTCTTCTGCCCGTCCGCGGAAGTAACGGCGCGCGTGCTGAATGCCCGACGGTTGCGCACCCTGTCGGAGCTATCATCCTCGGCGTTCCTCGCCAAGACGGTGGAAGATGCCTTCACATCTGCCTCGCAGACCATCGCCGAGAATCCTGACGACATCCCGTTTTCGCTGCTCTACATCGTCTCGCCGGAGACACTCGAACTCGAACTGAAGGCGAACGCGCGAACTCCGGAGAGTGTCGTCGAACGATTCTTCTCCCACGCGAACCTGGCGAACGCCGATAACGAAGCGGCGAAGGGAATCAACGAAGTCCTCCGCCTCGGGGCTCCGCGGGTTATCTCGACCGACGATATTCCTGACCTTCCGCTTGGCCTTGCTGACCAGCGCGTGAAGCAAGCGATTGTGCTCCCGGTGAATTCGCGTGCGGAAGACCGCGCCCTTGGCGTGCTCGTCGCCGGCATCAATCCCACGCGGCAACTCGATACCGAGTATCGGACCTTCTACTCGCTCGTCGCCGGGCATGTCGCGACGGCGATCGCCAATGCGCGCGCCTATGACGAAGAGCGTCGCCGTGCCGAAGCGTTAGCGGAATTAGACCGCGCCAAGACCACGTTCTACAGCAACGTGTCGCACGAATTTCGCACGCCGCTCACGCTCATGCTGGGCCCCCTCGAAGAATTACTGGGTAAGTCCGAGCGCGCAATTCGTCCGGAAAACCATCATCTCGTGGAGGTGGCGTATCGCAACGGCACGCGGCTGCTGAAGCTGGTGAATACGCTGCTCGACTTCTCGCGCATTGAAGCGGGCCGCATGAATGTCAGCTTCCAGGCGACCGACCTGGTGGCATTCACCGCCGAACTCACCGCCCTGTTCCGCTCCGCCACAGACAAGGCCGGTCTGCGCTTGGAGATCGAGTCTGATGCCCTCCCGCATCGCGTGTATGTGAACCGCGAAATGTGGGAAAAGATCGTCCTCAATCTGCTCTCCAACGCATTTAAGTTCACCTTCGAAGGTGGCATCACGATCGCGCTGCGCGATGGTGGCGACGGCGTTGCCGTATCGGTTCGCGATACAGGCGTTGGCATTCCACCAAATGAACTCCCGCGCGTCTTCGAGCGTTTCCATCGAGTAGAAGGCGCGAAGGGGCGCAGTTTCGAAGGATCGGGCATCGGGCTGTCGCTGGTGCAGGAACTGGTTAAGACCCACGGCGGCACCATCGAAGTTGAGAGCGAAGTCGGCAAAGGAACGACATTTCACATCCACCTGCCCTACGGCACCGAGCATCTGCCTGCAAACCGCGTGTCGGAAGAAGCCGGTTCGGGGAGTGCCCGCGCGATTGCCGTGCCGTATGTAGCAGAGGCGTTGAGTTGGCTCGGGCCACAAGCGGCGGAAGCAGCCGCGGCGCAACTGGCCGAGGTGGGTGCCACACTCGCAGCTCTCGCAGGCCGTCCGTCGTTGCTGCTGGCAGATGACAACCGCGACATGCGGGAGTACATCGAGCGCCTGCTTGGGTCGCGCTATCGCATCCGCGCGGCGTCGAATGGTAAGCGCGCTCTGGAAATGGCCACCGAAGACCCACCCGACCTCGTACTCACCGATGTGATGATGCCGGAGATGGATGGCTTCGAACTGCTTGCGGCTCTCCGTGCCAACAGCGCCACCAGTACGATCCCCATCATCGTGCTCTCCGCGCGCGCAGGGGAAGAAGCGCAGATTGAAGGCCTGCAACACGGCGCCGACGACTACCTGGTGAAGCCGTTCAGCGCACGGGAATTGGTCGCGCGGGTCGAGAACAACCTGCGGCTGTCGACCTTCCGGCGCGAAACCGAACAGCGCATCCGCGAGAGTGAAGGACGTTTCCGCGCGCTGGTGTCGGCGACCTCCGATGTCGTCTACCGCATGAGCGCCGACTGGAGCCAGCTGCGGCAGCTCGACGGGCGAGACTATCTGGCGAACGTGGAGCGCCCGCCCCAGACCTGGTTGCAGACCTACATTCATCCCGATGATCAGCCGACGGTGCTCAGCGCCATCCACGAAGCCATTCGCGATAAGAAGATCTTCCAGCTTGAACATCGGATGTTGCGGGCAGACGGCAGTCTCGGCTGGACGTTCTCGCGAGCGGTGCCGATGCTCGACAACAAAGGTGAGATCGTCGAATGGTTCGGCGCGGCTACGGACATCACCCCGCGCAAAAACGCGGAGGACGCGCTTCTGCGCAGTGAAAAGCTCGCGTCCGTCGGACGCATGGCCGCGACCATCGCGCACGAAATCAACAATCCGCTGGAAGCCATCACCAACACGCTGTTCCTCGCGCTCCACGCACAGGACCTTCCGGAATCAGCCCGCGAATATCTCGAAATGGCAGACGGCGAACTGCGGCGCGTGGCGCACATCACCCGCCAGGCGCTCGGCTTCTATCGCGAGTCGAATGCACCGCGCCAGATCGCGTTAAACGCCGTGATGGATTCCACGCTCGACCTCCTGAAGAACCGAATTCGCACCAAGAACGTCACCGTTGAGAAGCAATGGGACGGCGATGTTCACGCCGAAGCTGTCGCCGGTGAGATGCGCCAGGTGTTCTCCAACCTGCTCCAGAACAGCCTCGATGCCGTCGACGAGGGTGGAGCGATCAAGGTGCGTATCTCCACCATACGGAACGGCAGTGCGGTGCGCGTGACGATCGCCGATAGCGGGAAGGGAATTGAAGCGAATTTCCGCGAGCGAATTTTCGAGCCGTTCTTCACCACCAAGGGTGCGGTTGGAACCGGTCTTGGCCTATGGGTGACGCGCCAGATCGTGGAGAAACACGGCGGACGAATTCGCGTGCATTCGCTGACCAGCGGCGATCAGCGGGGAACGTCGTTCTCGATCGTGCTGCCGGTGCAAGCCGCGCACTGAGTCTCCGCAGCTTCGTCTCGCCGTCCCTGCGTCTAGCGCGCGTTCATCCAGCGAATGAACTCTTCTGCCGGCATCGGCTTGGAATACACGTAGCCTTGTATGGCGAAGACCCCGGCCGCGCTCAGCTGGCTGACTTGTTCTTTGGTCTCTACACCCTCGGCTATTGCGTGAAGATTGGCAGTCTTTGCGAACTCAATAATCGCCTGCAGAACCGCGCGTTTGGGGTCCTGCTTCTCTTGCCGAAGCGTATCAATGAACATCTTGTCGATCTTCAATGTGGTGATCGGCAATTCCTGGATGTAGGAAAAGCCGCCGAATCCGGTGCCTGCGTCGTCGAGCTTGATCTCGATACCGGCTTCTACCAAGGACTGCAGCGCGGCTCGCCCGCGGTCGAGATCGGGGAATTGATGCCGCTCCGTAATCTCCACTGAGAAATTCTTCGCCGGGATGCGCTTCTCTGCGAGTCGTCGCAGCAGGTTCGCACAAAAGGGCGTGTCCGTTATCTGCTCCGCGACCGCATTAATGCTGACGAATCGACTGGAGTCTTGCCAGCCGAATTGTTTGATATCGTCCAGCACCTTCTCTTCCAATTGGTCGGTAATGGGATCAATTAAATGGTTCTCTTCGGCAAACGGAATGAACTGCCCGGGCGGAATAAGGTTTCCGCCTTTCGGCTGCCAGCGGACGAGTGCCTCCGCCCCAAGAATCGATCCGTCACGACTGTCAATAATGGGTTGATAGAAAGGAAGGAACTCGTTTCGCTTCAGGCCCTGTTCGATGAGAAACGCCGTCGATGTGTATTTTGTTAAATTCCCGTACACCGAAAGTCCGATCACAAGACCGAAGGCGGCAGCGATCGTCATCGACAGTACGCGCCCAGGGAACGCGAACGCATCCACATACTCCTGCGTAGCATTCAGCGTGAATTTCATTTGCGCGTTGAGCCGCGTTTTTTCCACCACGTAATGGATTACAGACGGGCCGGATGCGGGAGCAGACTCCATTTCAACGTTCGGCTGGGCGCTCACCAGGAATTCGAACGACACACATGCTTTGCAATCCACCTCATGCATAAAGTCGAACAGCAAGGGTTCGAGCATGGCGAGATACAAAAGGTTGCCGCGTTTTTGCGCCAGCAACAAGTTGCTTGCTTTCGTGGGCGACTCTGTCGAGATCAGGAACCACTCATCATCAATGCGATGGAAGCGTGCATCGGACAAGTCAACGCCAACCCGTGGCCCACGGCAGATCACCTTGCCCTCTTGCGCGATTCCGTACCATCGGACGTATTGGTTATCGAAATTGAGGCGCGCCAGCGTGTCACTGATTCCATCGCGGCAATTCATTTCTTCCATGGACGGTAGCTTCGCCAGGTCGGCGCGCGCATTCTGGTAGCCGTCCTGAAATCCTCGAAGCATCATGGCTGCCTGCAGCGCAAGTTCCCGGCGCGCAACCGACCGCTCGAGTGAGCCCATGGCCAAATAGGACGTCAGCAAGACCAAAAGTCCGACGAGCAGAGCTGTCGATCCTGGGGTGATGGGAGACTTTTTCACGGCTCTGGGATAGCCATCCTTAAAGCTGGCGCAGATGGTATCAGGTTTGCTCCTGCGCGGCTAAAACCCTCGATCCGTCGCGGCCACCTCACCACCTCCGCCCAAGTCACCACTGCCCCCTCTTGTCATCCAGAGGAGGGCGTGAGCCCGACGTGGGATCTGCTGTTCTGCCAGCACCATGCGATCTTGCCATCCTGCGACCAGCCCGCTTTGTATCAGGGCCCGACTTACAGGCTGCTAAGAAACTCGTATCGAAGGGTTTTGTATCAGGGCACGACTTTAGTCGTGCCGAAAAAGGCGCCAACGGACCGAGGGCTTTAGCCCCTGTCGCTTCGCGGCCAGCCCACCACCTCCGCCCAAGTCACCATTGCCCCTTCTTGTCATCCAGAGGAGGGCGCGAGCCCGACGTGGGATCTGCTGTTCTGCCAGCACCATGCGATCTGCCATCCTGCGACCAGCCCGCTTTGTATCAGGGCCCGACTTCAGTCGTGCCGAAAAGGCGCCAACGGATGGGGGCTTTAGCCCCTGAATGCTGTGTTTGTTTGTTGCGGCGCAAAGTCTTCTCGCGCGCAATTTCATAAAATCAAAATGCAATCGCACATTGCCCCGTGACGTAGCTCACCTGAGATCTTCGCGTTGCGATGATAAAAACGATGTGCCGACTGAATCGAATGTCATTTTCGGGAAAAATAATCGCCATCACTGGCGGCGCGAATGGTCTCGGTGCGGAGCTTGGGCGACAGCTCAAGGCTCGTGGCGCGACCGTCGTTCTGGCCGACATCAAGGCCGCGCCCGGCATCGTACGCGTGGATGTCACCGACCACGCGGCGATGTCCGAGTTCCTGCGAGCGGTCGCCTGGCGTTATGGAAAGATCGACTACGTCTTCAACAACGCGGGCATCTTGCGCTACGAAGAGTCGCTGGGATCGGACCTGTCGAACTGGCAGCGCGTGGTGGACGTCAACCTGATGGGCGTCGTCAGCGGGTCTCTCGAAGCCTACCGGCTGATGGCGAAGCAGGGCAGTGGGCACATCGTGAATATCGGGTCCATGTCTCCTCTCTCGCTGTTTCCATTGTTCGCGGCTTATGCGACGAGCAAGGCGGGAGTGCTGGCATTCTCGCGGATGCTGCGGCTGGAAGCTGAGTCGAGCGGAGTCAACGTCACCGTCGTGTGTCCGGGCAGCATCCGTACCGACATTAACGCCGACTACAAGCCCTCTTTCTTCACGCCGATGATTTCGGTGGAAGACGCCGCGCGCCGCATTCTTCGCGGCGTGGAACGGAACCAGGGCATCGTCGTGTTTCCATTCCACGCGAAGCTGTTCTGGTGGCTCGACCGGATCCATCCCGCACTGCTCGATCCGTTGCGCCGAATCATCCTGGGACGCTATCGAGCAAGAAAACTTGAGCCGACGCCAACACCAAAGGCTCTCGAGACCCTGGCGCCTTCGACATCGACGAGCGAGCTTGAGGAAGTCGTCCATTCAGAGCAATAGCGGTCATTACTCTTTAGTTAACAAAATCTCTCACTTTTTCTGTACCACCTTTGCGGCAAACACGCCGAAGAAGAAAAATTCTGGCGGTCAGGATCACTTTTGGCGCGGTTCCAGGAAAAAAACGCGGCAGCTGGACGGTTGACAAAAAACGGCATACTCCCACAAATCATCAGTAAATAAGCACTTAAAAAAAGTTGTTAACCAACTTATAACTTCGGGTTTTACGGTAAGTTTTGCCTGAAACCACCCTGTTTCTCCGGACGCCAAAATCACCGTTGCGCCGTCTCGCCCGCAGTCTTCTCCTCGAACGAAAAGTGGTTCGCAACGTTCTCAAACTTCTTCCCATTCACTTCCACGTACGGATAAACGAAATAATTCAGCGGATCACCGGCCTGTTTCGGCGTCAAAACAAGGTCGCGTCCCATCGAGAATTGCACCCGGTTCGCATCGTGCGCGCCAAAGAAATAGTCGCGTTTTTGCTGGTCTTTCCACGCTTCTGAAATATCTACGGGAACCCATCCCAGTTGCGAATCGTAAAATTCCGCCCAGCAGTGATACCCCGCAATGTCGCCCGAGTGCTTGTCCTTCGGCAGCGGAAATCCAATCTCAAAGCGCGCCGGAATGTGCTGTGAGCGCGCCATCGAAATAAACACCGAGTGAAAATCGGTGCAGTTCCCCCGCTTGGAATCGCAGGCCCACTCAGCATCTCCGCGCCCCCACCCGGTTCCGCTCTTGTCGTATTTCATGGTGGTGAAGACGTAGTCGTAGATCGCGCGCGCCTTGTCGAGCGTTGCAGTTTTGCCTTGCACCTGTGCGGCGGCGATGTCGGCGAGCTTGCCGGTGACGGGCACCAGTTTGTCAGGGCCGAGATATTCCTGGCTCTGCTTCAGCGAGGCCTTTAGAAGATGCGGCTGCAAGCCGTCGCGTGGAAGACCGATGCGTTCGTGGCGAACCACATCGTAGGTGACGTCCACGTTGTACTCGGCTTTGTCGGCCTTCTCCGCGACGGCGTGATACATGGTGTTGCCGTACTTCGTATCGCGAGTTGGTTTCAGCGGCAGGTCCGAAGTAACGGAGAGGATCTTCACTTCCTGGAAATCATCGGAGTGCGCCTGCGGCATCCAGAGTTCGATCTTCTGCCCCGGCTCAATGTTGCGCACGGTGAACGCGTAGTGGAAGGTGAAGTGGCGGGTCTGCTGAGAAACAGCGGGAAGCGATACAACGAGGCAAAGCAGGAAGAGCGCGAGCTTGCGCATGGGAGACTCCTCTTTTTCTTCGGCTAGGCGGGTGGTTATGAAACGACCGGCACGGGGCGTCGGGCGCTACCGTCAGGTGAAGCCGCGAAGAGGAGAATGGGTCCCCACAGTGAGGAAAATCATACTACGGCGGAAAGGTCGCATGAGCACCCACGTTTTGTACCCACATTGGTGCGGAAGCGCAACGATTGACCTTTCCCGCCACTCCGTTGATACTGAATCGCCTTTGGGGGAAACGGGATGCTTGGAGAAACGGTTGCACACTACCGCGTGCTGGAAGAGCTCGGCGGCGGTGGGATGGGTGTGGTTTACAAAGCTGAGGACTCCAAGCTGGGGCGCCTTGTCGCATTGAAATTCCTGCCGGCGGATGTGACGCCCGACCGGGGGACGCTGGAACGGTTCCAACGCGAGGCCCGCGCATCGGCGGCGCTGAACCATCCGAACATCTGCACGATCCACGAAATTGGGGAACACCAGGGTCGGCCGTTCATCGTGATGGAACTGATGGAAGGCGCGACGCTCAAACACCTGATCGCGGGGCGCCCAATGCGAATGGATCGGATGCTTGAGCTCGGGATCCAGATCTCGGACGCGCTCGACGCGGCCCACGCCAAGGGGATAACGCATCGCGACATCAAGCCCGCGAACATCTTCGTAACCAACCACGGACAGGCCAAGATATTGGACTTCGGCTTGGCCAAGCTGGATGGACGTGGAATACGTTCGCGTGCTGCGGCCGGAGCTGACCTGGGCGTGACGATATCGGAAGATGACTTAACGAGTCCGGGTGCGACGTTGGGCACCGTCGCTTATATGTCGCCTGAGCAGGCGCGAGGCGAAACGCTGGACGCACGGACGGACCTGTTCTCCTTCGGAGCGGTGATTTACGAGATGACGAGCGGCAACATTCCCTTCAGCGGGAACACTACCGCGGTGATCTTCAACAACATTCTGAACATCTCCCCGAAGCCGCTTCCGCAAAGCATTCCGGACGTTCCGCTGGAACTCGATCGCATTGTGAGCAAAGCCCTCGAGAAGGACAGAGAGCTTCGCTACCAGACGGCGGCGGAACTTCGTGGCGATCTGCGGCGGTTGAAGCGGGACACGGAGTCGAAGGGCGCAAGTGCGTCGCGGGTGGCCGCCGAGCCCAAAGCCGTTTCGGAGCAAGCAGCGAAATCGCTCGCAGTGCTGTACTTCGAGAACCCGGGCGGCACCAAGGACGATGAATATTTTCGCGACGGCATTACGGAAGACATCATCACGGAGCTTTCGCGGATTAAAGACTTGTGGGTGCTCACGCGCTCGGCCGTGATGGCTTACCGCGATAAACCGGCGGCCTCGGTGGAAGTGGGCAAGCAGCTAAACGCCGCGCACGTCTTGGAGGGAAGCCTTCGACGCTCAGGCGCGCAACTGCGCATTACCGCGCGATTAGTGGAGACTGCGACAGCGCGATCGGTTTGGGCGGAGCGATACGACCGCAAACTGGAAGACGTGTTTGCGATCCAGGACGAGATCGCGCAGAGCATTGCGAAAGCGTTGAAGCTAATGCTCACCGAGCAGGAGAAGCGGGCGATCGAAAAGGCTCCGACAGCGGATGTGCAGGCGTACGACTACTACCTGCGCGGGCGACAGTTTTACTACCAATTCCGGCGGAAGAGTTTCGACTATGCGCGACAGATGTTCGCGCGAGCAATTGTGATTGATCCGACGTATGCGAGGGCGTACGCGGGCGTATCGGACTGCTGTTCTCACCTTTACATGTATTGGGGCGGCAGCGCCGACGATCTGAAGGAAGCCGAAGCGGCAAGCCGCAAGGCCGTGGAACTCGATCCGGAGTTGGCGGAGGGCCACGTATCGCGCGGCTTGGCGCTGCAGATGGTGAAGAAATACGAAGAGGCAGAGGCGGAGTTCGGGAAAGCCACTGACTTGAACCCGAAGCTCTTCGAGGCTTACTACTTCTTTGCGCGGCTCTGCTTCCAACGCGGAAATCTCGAGAAGGCCGCCGATCTGTTCGAGCGCGCACGGCTGGCGAATCCGGAAGATTATCAGACGCCGATTTTGCTGGCGCAGACTTTGGAGTCGTTGGAAAGGCATCTGGAAGCAAAGGCTGCCCGGGCGCGCGCCATGAAGCTGTTCGAGAGGCACGTTGAGCTTCATCCGGAAGATGCGCGCGCGCTTTATCTTGGCGCTTCGGGTTTGATCGATGCGAAACAAATGGACCGGGCGCTGGATTGGACGAACCGCGCGCTGAGCATCGATCCAGACGATCCCGCGGTCCTATACAACGTGGCTTGCAGCTACGCGAAACTCGCCATGTCGGAAAAGGCGATGGATTGCATCGAGAAAGCGCTCGCTCTTGGGGAGTACTACAAGGCGTGGGCGGAACACGATTCGGACCTCGATTCGCTGCGAAGCTCGCCGAGGTTCCAGGCGATGCTGAAGGCGATTTAAAAAAAGCTAAAACTCCCTACCTTTTTGCCACCCACCCTCCCTTCGGGAAGGGTGGGGCCCCACATTTACGTAACTAGTTGGCGGCGCGGATGTGCTGTCTGGGCCAGTCGATCTTTTGGTTGAGCGTGCGGGCTGCGCTCAGTGGCCAGTTGGGGTGGCGCAGCAGTTCGCGGGCGAGCAAGACTACATCGGCGTTGCCGTTGCGGACGATCTGGTCGGCTTGTGCGGGGCTGGTGATCATGCCGACGGCGCCGGTTAGGATGCCTGCTTCGCGGCGGATGCGGTCAGCGAAGTTGACTTGATAGCCGGGGCCGACGGGGATCTGCACGCCGCCGATAAGGCCGCCGGAAGAGGTGTCGATTAGATCGACGCCCAGTGGTTTAACGATGCGCGCAAGCTCGACCGATTCCTCGATGGTCCATCCCCCGGGGGCGTAGTCTGTCGCGGAGACACGCATGAAGAGGGGCAGGCGTTCCGGCCAGACGCGGCGGATGGCTTCTGTAACTTCACGCACGAAGCGGGTGCGGTTTTCAAAGGAGCCGCCGTATTCGTCGGTGCGTTGGTTCGAGAGTGGGGAGAGGAATTCGTTGGCGAGGTAGCCGTGTGCGCCGTGGATTTCTACGACTTCAAAACCGGCGAGTAACGCGCGCTGCGCGGCGGCGCCGAACGCTGCGACGATGCGCTGGATACCGGGCTTGTCGAGTGCGACTGGTTGAATATAGGTGTCATTGAAGGGAATGGCGCTGGGGGCGTAAACGTCTTGCCAGCCGCCTTGGTCTTCGGTGAGGCCGCGGCCCCCGTTCCACGGTTCAGCGGTGCTGGCTTTGCGCCCGGCGTGCGCCAGTTGGGTGCCGGCATACGCGCCTTGCTGCTTGATGAATCGCACGATGCGGGCGAGGGGCTCGATGTGGTCGTCTTTCCAGATGCCGAGATCGGAGGGACTGATGCGGCCCTCAGGCGTGACGGCGTTGGCTTCGGTGAAGACGAGGGAAGCGCCGCCGACGGCAAAGCGTCCGAGCTGAACGAGGTGCCAGTCGCTGGCGAAACCGTCCTGGCTGCTGTATTGGCACATGGGAGAAACGACGACGCGGTGCTTCAGCGTAAGAGAGCGGATGTGGAGCGGGTCGAATAGGTGCATGGCTGTCGAAAATTATTCGATGAAGGAGAGGTGGATTTCGATTCGGAGCGTACCCGGTTAATCCGCCTGGTCGATCTTCATAAACTTCGCGGCAAGTTTTTCATAGCGGCGCCACGGCAGGACGTTTTTCAATATGAGTTGCATTTTTGCGTCTTTGCCGGTGACGTAGCGAAGCTTGGGGTGCGGGGTTTGCGCGATGCGGAGGATTAGTTGGGCGACCTGGCGCGGATCGGCGCGGTGGATGCCCTTCTGTACGTGCTCGGAGAAGCGGGCGCCGCGGGCGTGGTTGGGGGAATCGGGATGGAGAGCGAAGCTGCCGAGCTGCGCATTGCGGGTCCAGATATCGGTGTCGTAGGAGCCGGGTTCGATCATGACGACCTGAATGCCGAGGGCTTGGGTCTCGATGCGGAGAGCTTCGCTCCAACCTTCGAGTGCCCATTTAGATGAGGCATAGGAGCCGATGACGGGCGGGGCGCAGCGTCCGGAGATGGAGCCGATCATGATGATGTGGCCGCTGCGCTGGCGGCGCATGACGGGCAGAACGGCCTTGGTAACGGCGACGTGGCCGAAGAAATTGGTATCGAATTGACGGCGGAGTTCGTCGAGGGAGATGTCTTCGAGGAACCCGGCAAGGGCGAAACCGGCGTTATTGACGAGGACATCGATGCGGCCGTGCGTAGCGACAACTTCGTCAATGACTCGGGGGATCGCGGCGGAGTCGGTGATGTCGAGTTGGCGGACATCGATGGGTGTCGATGGGTTGCGGGCGGCCAATGCTTCGTCGAGCTTGGAGCGGCGATCCGGATTACGCATTGTGGCGACGACGCGATAACCGGCAGCAGACATTTCAACGGCGGTGAGCAGGCCGAAACCGCTGGAGGCGCCGGTGATGAGAGCGACTTTCTGTTCCATGGTGAAGATGAAAGCACGCCAAAGAGCTGCAGGGAAGCGGGATTCCTTATCACAAAACAATGTTCGATGGTGCGGCTTAAGGGTACGAAGTCGCGTTTCGACACTGGATATGCGCTTCCCAGCGGTGGTGGGTTCGCAAACCCCTATCGCGTGTGAGAAACTAACAGTTTTGGAACTCATATCAGGGACGGACTAGATAGATGAGCGATAAAGAGAAGCAGGCCGCCGGAGAACTTCAGCCGGCGACTGGAAAGCTCGGCATCATGATGCCGGGCATGGGCGCCGTGGCAACGACCTTCGTGGCCGGCGTGGAAGCGGTCCGCAAGGGACTGGCAAAACCGATCGGCTCACTGACGCAGATGGGCACGGTGCGGCTGGGCAAGCGTACTGATGGCCGCTCGCCGAAGATTAACGAGTTCGTTCCATTGGCGAAGCTCGACGACCTGGTTTTCACGGGTTGGGACATTTTCGAAGACAACATGTACGAAGCCGCGAACAAAGCCGGCGTGTTGGAAAAGAGCCTGCTTGAGCAGGTGAGGCCGCTGCTGTCGGAGATCAAGCCGCGCAAGGCTGTCTTCGATAGGAACTATGTGAAGCGTCTTGACGGCCCGAACGTGAAGAAGGGCAAGAACAAGATGGAGCTTGCCGAGCAGCTTCGGCAGGACATCCGCGACTTTAAGAAAGAGAGCGGCGTCGAGCGGCTGGTAATGATGTGGTGCGGTTCGACGGAGACTTACATCGAGCGCGGGCCGACACATGAGTCGGTGGCGAAACTCGAGAAGGCGATGCACGAGAACGATGAGAGTATTGCGCCCTCGATGTGCTATGCCTACGCAGCGCTGCAGGAGGGAGTGCCGTTTGCGAATGGCGCGCCGAACCTGACGGTGGATATTCCGGCGATGTGGGAGCTCTCGAAGAAGAACAATGCTCCGATCGCGGGCAAGGACTTTAAGACCGGGCAGACGCTGATGAAGACGATCCTGGCACCGGGCTTCAAAGCGAGAATGCTGGGACTGAGCGGCTGGTATTCGACGAACATCCTGGGCAATCGCGACGGCGAAGTGCTGGATGATCCGGGATCGTTCAAGACGAAGGAAGAGTCGAAGCTGTCGGTGCTGGAGCACATTCTTCAGCCGGAGAAGTATCCTGACCTGTACGGCAATATTTTCCACAAGGTTCGGATTAACTATTATCCGCCGCGTGGTGATAATAAAGAGGGTTGGGACAACATCGATATCTTCGGATGGCTTGGGTATCCGATGCAGATCAAAGTCGATTTCCTGTGCCGCGACTCGATTCTGGCAGCCCCGATCGTGCTTGATCTGGTGCTGTTCCTCGATCTGGCGAAGCGCTCGTCAGCGTTGCGCGCACTTGGAATTCAGGAGTGGCTGAGTTTCTATTTGAAGTCGCCGATGACGCCGGACGGGCTGTATCCGGAGCATGATCTGTTTATTCAGTCGATGAAGTTGAAGAACACGCTGCGGCACCTGAAGGGCGAGGATTTGATCACGCATTTGGGGCTGGAGTATTACGACTGATAGCAGGGCTGAAGCCCCGGTTGTCCCTCGAGCGGTTCGGCGCGGCTAAAGCCGCGCCCTGATACAAAACGGAAAGAGTGGCGCGGCTTCAGTCGCGCCGAGATACAGAACGGAAGAGTGGCGCGGCTTCGGTCGCGCCGTTTTCTTTTGCGGGGAGAACAGCAGCGAGGCAGAACAGCAGATCCTTCGTCGCTACGCTCTTCAAGGATGACAGGAGAGGGCAGTGGAGGTGCGAGCGATTGGGCGGGCTGGCCGCGGGACGATCAGCGAGAAAGGGTGATGGTAGGCGATAGGGGTCCTTCGACTCCGCCCGCTTCGCGTGCTCCGCTCAGGATGACAGAACGGGGAACTAAGGTTCTGGGACGAAGCTTTACCTTTCGTGTCGCAGACGAGCATTGACACTGCTTTCACATACAGGAACAATGAAGGGCACTAACCCAATAGCTCGAGGTGCTTTCAATGTTGCTGGAAGATCCAGGCGCACAACCTACGTCCGTGCCGCACGAAGCTGCGGAGGGGATGAACCCGATTATTCGCAATATCCTGCTGGCGGTAGCTGGGTTGTACGTGGCGGTTTCGCTCTACCTGATGTTCGACATGCATACGCGGCTGGAAAAGGCCGAAGGGAAGCTGGCGTCGCAAGAGGTATCGCTGAAGGAGACGTCGGATGCGCTGAGGAGCACGCGGGCAAACCTGAAGGACTCGGTGCAGGCGCTGGGGCAGAAGGTGGGCATGACGGCGGACGAGCTGGCCCGCAAGACCCAGCAATTGAGCCGCGAACAGGAGCGGTCGGCGGAGAAGCTGAACAAGGCGCAGCAGGAGCAGGGCGCGCAGCTTTCGCAGGTGACAGGTGAGGTCAGCAATGTGAAAACCGACCTCGGCGGCACCAAGACCGACTTGGCGAGCACCAAGACCGATCTCGAAGCGACCAAGAAGAAGCTGGAAACGACGATTGGCGATTTGAACGTGCAGAGCGGGTTGATCGCGCACAACAGTGACGATCTTGAGTACCTGAAGCACAAAGGCGACCGGAACATTTACGAGTTCACGCTGGCGAAGAACAAGCGGCAGCCGGTGGGGACGGTAAGTCTCGAGTTGAAGAAGTCGGACAAGAAGAAGAGCAAGTTCACGATGAACGTGATCGCCGACGACCGCACCATCGAAAAGAAAGACCGGACCGCGTTCGAGCCGATGCAGTTCTACACCGGCCGCGACAAGATGCTGTATGAGGTCGTGGTGATGAGCGTAGACAAGGACAAGGTCAGTGGCTATCTGAGCGCACCGAAGGGCGCGCCGCAGCCGATTTCGAAATAGCCGCAACGGCATTTACTACGGAGATACAGAGGCACGGAGGGGCTACTTCCTTCCGTGCCTTTTTGTTTGAGTTGGAACGGTACGGTCGCGGATGATCGAGGTGGACGGGTCGATCAGTATTTTGAAGTACGACGATGTGAAGCCGGGGCACGAGCCGCATAAGCGGCGGTGGTTGACGAAGAAGCAGTGAAAATCAGGGGCTGAAGCCCCTGATTTTTTTGGGGAGTCGTTCGGCAGCGCTGAAGCGCTGCCCTGATACAAAGCTATCGTCCTGATGCGCAGCCTGTGGCCCAGATAGGAGAACCCATCGTCTTGGTACAAAGCCTATCGTTTCGTGATGTTGATGGATGGGTGGTCGTAGGGAATGATGGTGACGGTCAGGCCGGTGTTCTTGTCGAAAACTTCTTTCGTAACCGGGAACGTGACCAGAACGCTGCCTTCCGCAGAGGTGCCGGGGGCAATTTTGGTTTCCACTTTCAGGGGTTCACCGACAGCGCTTTTGAGATCGGGGTAGGCAGCGAGGTAGCGCGGATAGTCGGTGGCGCTGGCGGCGTCGTCCACAAAACTGCCGGAGGGCGTGACGATCTCGGCTTTGATCGCCTTGATATAGAGAGTGTCGCTGCTGATGTTGTTGAGTCGGACGTTGATGGCCACGAAGCTGGTGTCGTGGGTATTGAGCTCGACGGCCACGACGTCTTTGATGGTGCCGTTCGCAAGGGGCTTAGCGCGGAAGAGATAGGCCGCAATCCCAATGACCAGCGCGATGACGGCCAAGGCGATCAGCACCGGAGCCATGGGTGGCAAGCGGTGTTTCGCGTCATCCATCTCCTCGGTCATGGGGACGTGACCAGCGTCGTACTCGGGCTCTTGAGCTTTGCTTGTAGCGGAATTGGTCTCGGGCATAGGGCCTCCTTTGCGCCGATGATGGGCAAGGATACTGCCGATTGGAGGCAGTGAAGAAGATTTATGTTGCGCGGTACTTGGAAAAGGGAAGTGGCGCTGACTGCGGCGCAGGCTTCGCAGAGGGGAGAGATTTGGGAGGAGATAGGGGTCCTTCGACTGCGAGCGCTTTGCGCTCTCCGCTCAGGATGACAGAGCTTGGGGTTATGCGGCAGAAGACCAATCTTTCTTGAGCGCTTGTTTGAACTTTTCTATCGGTAGCGTGTTCAGCACATTTTTCTTTGTGAGCCAGGCGCGGCGGGCTTGCAGGATGCCGTATTTCAGAAGATCGAAGTGCGAGGTGTGGTGGGCGTCGGTGTTGATGACTAACGGGATGCCGCGCTCGCGGGCCATGCGGAGGTGGACGTCGCTGAGGTCGAGGCGATCGGGACTGGCGTTGAGTTCCATGGCGACTCTGTGCTGGGCGGCGGCTTTCATCACGGCGTCCATGTCGAGGGCGTAGGCGTCGCGGCGGAGGAGCAGGCGACCGGTGGGATGGCCGAGGAGGCTGACGTGCGGATTGGCGATGGCTTTGAGGACGCGCTCGGTCATCTCGGCGCGCTCCTGTGAGAAATGGGAGTGGACGCTGGCGATGACGATGTCCATTTGGGCCAGGACTTCGTCGGAGAGATCCATGGCGCCGTCGGCGAGGATGTCGCATTCGATGCCGGCGAAGATGGTGATGCCTTCGAGCTGATCGCTGGCGCGGCGGATGCGCTTGATGTGCTCTAATGCGCGCCTGTCATCGAGGCCGTTGGCCATGGCGAGGTTCTTGGAGTGGTCGGTGATGGCGATGTATTCATAGCCGCGAGCTTTCGCAGCTTGAGCCATCTCCTCGATGGTGTTGCGTCCGTCGGTTTCGACGGTGTGCATGTGGACGTCGCCGCGGATATCTTTCTCTTCGATAAGGCACGGGAGTTCGTGTTTGTCGGCAAGTTCGATTTCGCCGCAGTTCTCGCGCATTTCTGGAGGAGGGCAGTCGAGGCCGAGCTTGGCGTAGATCTCATCTTCGGTATGGCTGGCGACGATCGAATTGTCGTCGAGCTTGGCGAGACCGTACTCGTTGAGGGTATAGCCCATCTTGAGAGCGCGCTGGCGCAACGTGACGTTGTGGTTCTTGGAGCCGGTGAAGTATTGCATCGCAGCACCGAACGACTCGGGGGGAAGGATGCGGACATCTACCTGCATGCCGGTGCGAAGTTTGAAGCTGACCTTGTTCTCGCCCTTGACGAGGATGTCGAGGATGCCGGGAAATTTGAGGATGTGCTCGATAACGGCGTCGCGCTGTTGCTCGTTTTTGGCGCAGGGGCCGGTGACGAGGATGTCGAGATCGCCGACGGTTTCGCGGCCACGGCGTAGGGATCCGGCGGGCGTGATCTTCTCCACGCCTTTCACCTCTCGGAGGTGGGCGATCATTTTCTCGGCGGTCTGGTCGGCGGTGTCTATGAGGAAGCGGCCGGAGATGCTGCGATAGGTCTCGATGGACTTGAGAATCTTCTGCTCAGTCTTTTCACTCAAGCGGGGCAGGGTGCGGAGTTTGCCCTCGCGCGCGAGGGTTTCGACGCCGGCGAGGTCGCTGACCTGGAAGGCGCTCCAGATGAGTGCGATGGTCTTGGGGCCGAGGCCTTGAATCTTCAATAGCTCGAGCATCGAGGGGCGATATTTTTCGAGGAGCTCGGCATGGAGCTTCAGACGGCCTTCGCGGAAAATTTCCTGGAGGTTTAGCAGCATGCCTTTGCCGATGCCGGGAATGGCGAGGACGGCTTTGTCGTCGGAGATGATGTCGGCGATCTGGGTGGGCTGACTTTCGAGGGCTTCGGCGGCGCGGCGGTAGGAGCGAATGCGGAAGGGGTCGTCGCCCTGGACCTCCATGAGGTCGGCGGTCTCGTAAAAGATGTTGGCGAGCTGTCGGTTCTCCACGAGGACATTGTAAAGGGGAACGCGTTCCGATTCAGGAATCAGAGTTTCACAACACTCACAAAAATATTGATTTCGCGAAATGAAGCTCCTGTAATTGGAATCGATACCTAAACCGGTTTAGGTCTAGGGAATCGCGTTCATACGTTCCTATCTGTTCCACCTTTTTCCTGCTGCTTGCGTCGGAGGTTTGCATGGGTTTTAAGCGGATACTGAGTGTCCTGTTGCTCTGCTGGTTATGCATGGCAGGGTTTTTGTTTGCGCAGTCGGACCGGGCCACGGTCACGGGAGCTGCGCGTGATGCGTCCGGAGCGGTATTGCCGGGCGTAAAAGTCGAAGTCACCAACATAGCCACCAATTTGGTTTCAACCGCTGTAACTAATACGGACGGCATTTATCGTATTTCGAACCTGCCCATCGGCAACTACACGCTGGTGTTTTCACACGAAGGGTTCAAGGCGGTCGAGCGAAAAGAAGTAACGCTCATGACCAGCCAGATCGCTGAAATTAATGCAGTGTTGCAAATCGGCGTGGCTACGGAGGTCGTGGAAGTCACGGGCGTCACTCCGATGCTGCAATCGCAAGATGCGACGGTGTCGGCCAACCTGGACGCCAAAGCGGTCACGGAGTTGCCGCTGAACGTGCAGGGAAGCCGCAACCTCTCGAATTTCATGTTTGCTTATGTTCCGGGCGTTGAAGGCGGCGATTACAGCTCGCATATCAACGGCAGCGTGGCATTGAGCAAAGAAGTGATGATTGATGGAACCTCGGCTGTTTCGCAGTTGGGCGGCTACATCAGCGAATCGCAGCCACCGATGGAAGCAGTTCAGGAATTCCAGGCGGACACCGCGGGCATTGGGGCCGATGCGGGCCGCAGCGGCGGCGGCGTGTTCCGGTATGAAATGAAGTCGGGAACGAACGCAATCCATGGGAGCCTATTTGGGTTTCTGCATTCGACATCCCTCGATGCGTTGAGTGCCTCGAACCGGTTGGCAGTGGTCACTGATCCGGCAAATGCCGGCGCTTACCTGAAAAAGAGCGATAGCCTCTCTGACTGGGGCGGGAGCTTTGGCGGGGCAATCATCAAGGACAAGCTGTTTTATTTCGTCTCGTTCGAACGCTATATGCAGGCGAACTGGGCGCTGGGCCCGAATTCGCGCACCGTTCCTACGGACGCGATGATGGGTCTGAATGCTGACGGCAGCGTGGCGCAATACGCCGATCTGAGCAAGTTGCTGACGACGAGCGTAACCCACGGCAACGATCCCTGCGGCAATGCGGTTTATCGCGGATCGGTTTTCAATCCCGCGACGAACTGCGTGTTCGTGAACAACCAGATTCCAACCAACCTAATCAGCAAGACGTCGGCGCAGATCCTGCAGCTTTATCACAACTATTACGCGCCTGAGTCGGACCTGCCTACGAACAACGCGGGGAATGCCTATAACCCCGATCCGTGGTTCCACAACACGCAGACCAGCGTGAAGATCGACTACAACTTCAGCGATAAGAACCACCTCAACGGTTCTTATTACTATGACAACTATCCGCGTATCAACGCCGACCAGGGCGGTGCGTGGTCCGCGAACTCGCCGTACGGCGGACCGATGGCGAATGCCTATTGGCACAACACCACGGCGCCTTCGGTACGCTTGAGCGACAGCCACATGTTCACGCCGAACGTGCTCAACGTGGCGCATTTCACGTGGAACCGCTTCCGCAATCCGAGCATCGCGGTTTCGCAGTCGGACAACTGGGACAACAAGCTGGGCTTCTACGATGGCGCCGGCAACTTCCCGCTCATCACCTACAGCTCCGGCATGTACACCAACTGGAGCCCGAACGTTAATGGTTGGTACTACTCCAACCTGGGCAGCCAGTTCAACGACTACTACGCAGCGAACACCTATATCTACAACGATGAAGTTGCATGGACCAAGGGTCGCCACGCGATGAAGTTCGGCGCGGAGTTCCGGGCGATGCAGTTCAACAGTCATCCGGATTCCGAGACGTTCAACAACATAACGTTTGACCCAACCTCCACCGCGTCCTCAACTTGGTACAACTACGGCTGGAACGAAGTCGGCAGCTCGTTCGCGAGCTTCCTGCTGGGCGATGTCTACCAGGCCACGGGAACCGCAGTGGATCCGCAGTATGGACGTCGCAAAGCGTTCTCGCTTTATGCGATGGACGACTTCCGCGTCAACGACAGGCTGACCGTTAACATGAGCCTGCGCTGGGATTACAACAGTCCATATAAAGAGAAATACGGTCACTGGTCGAGCTGGGTGACCGACGCGATGAATCAAGTGTCTGGCACAATGGGCCAGTATCAGTACCTGACGAGGGGAGACGAGTCCTTCGAAAAACGGCAGCAGTGGGCGAACTTCGGCCCGCATGTGGGCGCAGCCTACAAGATCAACGAGAAGACGGTTGTTCGCGGCAGCGTCTCGGTGTTCTTCGTACCGCTGAACATGAATACCTGGGGCGGCATTCCTTACCAGCAGACCGGCAACCCTGGTTACTACCAACACAGCATTCAACAGAACTTCAACTGGGACAACGGCTACCAGCCAGTGTTGTCGCAGGTGCAGAAGCCTGACTACACGCAGTGGGGCGTGGTCATGATCGATCCGCGGTCGCTGACTCCGGGTAACACGCAGCAGTACCAGATCGGCGTGCAACGCGAGTTAACGCGTGACACGAAGCTGGAAGCGGTGTGGATCCAGAGCCACAGCTACCATCTGCAAAGCGGTACGGTGAACACCAACCAGCCAACTGTGGAGAACATGCAGAACTACGTCCTCCACGGAGAATTTCCGGCCGACTACAACCACTATTGGGATGCGGGTGGTCCGGGATGGCAGGGAATCACGCCTTATCCGCAGATCGCGGTGGGATATGGTCCGATGTTCTCGGTGGGATCTCCGCTCGGCAACTCCGATTACAAGAGCTTCCAGGCGAGCGTGACCAAGCGCGCGTCGAAGGGGCTCTCGCTGATGGGCAGCTACAACTGGTCTCAGGCACACGGCGACGTGGATTCGAGCATGGGCGAGTTATGGTGGGCGGGCGCCATTCAAAACGTGTACGACCTGAAGAACGAGGCGAAGGACATCGCCGGGTTCGACATGACGCACATCGTGAAGGGCTATGTCATCTATGACCTACCATTCGGTCACGGACAAGCGTTCGGCGGGAATGTGAGCACGCCGGTCGACTACCTGATCGGCGGATGGAGCTTGAACGGCAGCTTCCACTACAACACGGGCACGCCGATCTCGGTGCACTCGACCAACTCGTATCCTGGCTACAACGCGGTGTACGTGAACATGGTTGCGGGTTGCGATCCGACGAACGGCAGCGCGAAGTTGTATAAACAGTGGCTGAACGCAGCTTGCTTCGCAAATCCGGCCAATGCAGAGCTAGGCACGGCCGGCAACTTCCAGGACTTCCTGCGGAATCCTGGGCTGGCAACCGAAGATATCGGTCTGCATAAAGGACTCGCGTTCGGACCGGACGGACGGTACAACTTCACCTTCCGCCTGGAATTCTTCAACATCTTCAACCGTCACCAGTTTGCTGGTCCCGATACGAACCTCGGCAGCCCCACGTTTGGCCAGATTACCGGCTATACCGGGTTCGGAGGACGTACTGGCCAGTTTGGTGCGCGCTTTACCTTCTAGCTGTCCTCAACAGGGCTCCGGAAGTCTGCAGGGGCGTCCGGGGCCCTCTTTTCGTACAATGTCTCCGCTTGGTGCAAACTCAAATGACTAATCAACTAAAACGCTCCTCGCTAGTTTTCCTGTTGAGCGGAAAGCGCAGCGCTGCGGCTGCTTTTTCGCTTTTGTGCGTCATCATCACCGCAGGCTGCGGCGGAGGCAGCAGTGGCGGTGGCACAACCCCGCCCCCACCGGCGCAGGTGGCTACGCCGACGGTCACCATGACAGCCGCTCAGAACGGCGGCCAGGTGGTCACGATGGCCGATACGACATCGGGTGCGAGCATCTTTTTCACGACCGACGGATCGACGCCGACGTCCACCTCACAGCAATACCTGACGCCGGTACTGATTGCTTCCAACGTTACGATCAAGGTCGTTGCGACTGTGAGTGGCATGACGGACAGCGATGTGACCTCGCAAAGCGTCTCCGGGATTGCGAGCGGTGCATTGGTTTGGAGCGACGAATTTTCAAACTCGAGCGGCTCGAATGTGCAGCCCGATGCGTCAGTATGGACCTACGACACCGGGGCCGGCGGCTGGGGTAATGCTGAACTCGAGACCTATTGTGCGTATGGCTCGACAACGTCGCCGTGCGATACCGCTCTGCCAAATACGTACGTTGGTACCGATGGTTATCTGCACGTTGTAGCGCGCAACGCGAGCGGCGGTGCGTACACTTCGGCGCGGCTAAAGACCCAGGGCCTGTTCAGTACGTCTTACGGGCGCGTTGAGGCGCTGATCAAAATGCCGGAAGGGCAGGGGCTATGGCCGGCGTTCTGGATGTTGGGGAACAACATCACGACCGTGAACTGGCCAGCGTGCGGCGAGCACGACATCATGGAACACATCAATGCGCCTTTGCCGGATTGGTTTGCGGGCTCGATCCATGGCGCCGGCAACCTGAACGGCTCGGTAACCTGGCCTACAGCGGCCCAAACTTATACGGCGTCAGATTGGCATATTTACGGCATGATCTGGTCCAAGGGGAAGGTGCAGTACTACATCGATGATCCGTCGAATGTGTATGCATCGTTCGATTCGACGACAATCACTACCGGCACTTGGCCGTTTGATTCGGATGGTGGAGCGTTCATCATTCTCAACATGGCTGTCGGTGGAAGCTGGCCGGGTGCACCAGATGCGACGACCCCGTTTCCGTCGGAGATGCTCGTGGATTACGTCCGCGTGTACGCGAACTGAGTCAGCGTGACCGTGGCGAGACCCTCGCGCACTTCACAATCCGCAACGTCAGCAGCCGCGAAACAGGAGAAACCTGTGCGGCTGCGCGACGTTGCGGACTATTTGGGTCTGTCGTCCACGACGGTATCACTGGTGCTCAATAACTCGCCGGTAGCGAAGACGCTGTCAGAAGAGACCCGTGAGCGCGTGCGTAAGGCCGCGGAGAAGTTGAGTTACAAGCCCAACTACTTCGCGCGGGCACTCAACCAGAAACGCAACTACCAGATCGGCATACTGGTCCCTGACTTCGGGGAAGGTTACAACACCAGCTTCATGACCAACATCGAGCGCGAGCTCGTGGAACGCGGATATCTCTACTTCGTTTCGAGCCACCATTGGAACCCGGAAGCGATCGATTTGCGTTTGCGCAGCTTTGTGGAGCGAGGCGTGGAGGGCGTAATCCTCATCAACACGCCGCTCGCAACGCTTCCGGACGTGCCGTTGGTCGTGGTGGGAAGTCAGAAGTTGAAATTCCGGAGCACGCAGATTTCTCTCGACAACGAAGCAGGGGTGAACGCGGCACTGCGGCATCTCTATGCGCTCGGACATCGGCACATTGCATTCGTGAAGGGGCATGAAGGATCTGTGGACGCGGAGCCGCGATGGAGGGCATTTGTCGACGGCTGTTGCGAACTCGGGCTGAGGATCGATTCTAAGGCGGTGGTGCAGTTGCATCGCATCGACGACGGACTGGATCCGATCGCAGAGGGCTACAAGGCGGCCGAGACGCTGCTTGCCTCGGGAGCGCGATTCACGGCGGTGGTTGCATTCAACGATATGTCCGCGATCGGCGCCATGCGCAAGTTCAAGGATGCCGGGATTGACGTGCCAGGCAGGATCTCCATCGTCGGGTTCGACAATGTCCCGATTGCTGGCTTGGTTGATCCACCACTTACGACCATCAGCCAGCCAATTGAAGAGATGGCACGAGTCGCAACGGCCGAGGTCATCGCGCAGATCGAGACAAGCGGAAGCTTCCGCCCAAAGCAGGTTGTGGTGGAACCTGAACTCGTGGTGCGTCGCTCGACGACCGCACTTATCGCCTAAATTGCAGTTCGGCTTTACCTTTTTACAATTTTGATCGAATCCAGCACGGCGCCGGCAGTGTGCGCTTCCGGCGAGCGCGGCTTCTCAGTGCTATTGAGCGTGGCGAGGAGCAGGGTATTGCCGTCGGTGAGGAACTCGCATTGCCAGTTCGCGCCTTCGGAGTCTTTGAACTTCGCGGCGGTACGCTGCTTGGTGCTTAGAGTGACTGTCTTTCGGCCGACAGCAGGAGCAGTCTGGAGAAATCGCTTCATGTATTCGCGAGAGTCGAGAGCTTCGACCCGGCCAGTGCGATGAAATGCGGAGATGACGATGGACGTCGCAGTGGAAGGCGAGTCAAGTTCGAGGTCGTCGTTGGTCTGGCGGAAGAACCAGAAGGGAGGAACGGCAATGGAGACGTTGCCCTTGGGAGTGAAATAGGTGCCGCCGCGGGCGTGGTTGTTGGTGTGGCGAATAGTCTTCTTCGCCGGCTTCTTTGCTGAGGTCTTCTTTTTTACGGGCATTCGATGAGTGCTTTCTAGGAGCGAAGTAGTTTCTTTAAAGTGTCTGTAAGATCCTGCGCGGATGTAATGGGAGGCTGGCAGGCAAAGTTCGAGCAGACGACGGCGACAGCGCGGCCATCATTGACGCCTGGAACGTTGGGTATGGTCTCTGCCAGTGCGGGCGGAAGCAGGTGCGCATCGGCTTGTGCGAGACGAATGACCGACAAGTTCTCGGCGAAGGTCTGAAATGCGGCGCGTTCGAGATCCGCGGCGGAGGCGTCGGTGCCGATGATTACAACCTGGGTGTGGGGTTTTGAAAACCAGATCGCGGCGCGACCATAGGTTCCGGCATAAATCCCAAACTGTTCGACGGCGCCTGCGAACGTTTCGAGGGTGTCTTCGGCTTTATCGCGATAGCGCGTGTCGTTGGTATACGCATGGAGTCGGAGCATCAGGATTGCGGCAGCGGGATTACCCGCGGGCGTTGGTGAATCCTGGAAGGCTTTGCGGCGCACCGAGAGCGCGCCGAGGGCGACTTGCTCGGTTGTAGGTTCGGCGTCGAAGAAGCCGCCCGAAGTGGCATCGCCGAATTTTGCGATGGCGGTGTCGGCGATCTGTTGCGCGCAGCGGAAGTAGGTGAGATCGCCAGTGGCTTCGTAGGCATCGAGGCAAGCGAGTGCGGTGAAGACGTAATCGTCGAGCAAACCCCGGCTTTCGCGCAGCACGGCGTTGGGATCGGAGTAGGCGATCACGTGTGGCAACTGCTGCTTGTCGTTCCACTGTCCGAGAATGCGATCGAGCGTGCGTAGCGCGAAGTGGTGGGCGTCTTTCATTCCGAGTACACGCCCGGCGGCGAGGTAGGCGCTCACGAACATCGCATTCCAGTTCACATAGACGGTCTTGTCGATGTATGGCGTGGGACGCTGGAGACGTGCGACGAGCATCTTCTGTTTCGCAGAGTTCAGCAACATCCGGATCTGGTCCGGCTTGAGCGACAGCCGCATCGCGATTTCTTCGACCTCGGCGCGGATCCAGAGGACGTTCTTCGCTGAGTTGTGGTGCATTTCGCCGACTTCGTTGATGTCGTAGTGCAGCGCCGCAACTTCAAATTCCTGCGCGGTGAGGGCAGCTTTGGCTTCGTCCACGGTCCAGGTGAAATAGTCGCCGTCATCCTCGAGGTTGATGTCGGCATCCTGAGAGGCGTAGAAGCCCCCGTGCTCGCGATCTGTCAACGTGGAATCTACCCAGCGGATGATGTCCTTCGCAGTTTCAGCAAAGGCAGCGTCGGGAAAAAGCTGCGCCGCGTGCACGTAATTGCGCAGCAGCTCCGAGTTGTCGTACGACATCTTCTCGAAGTGCGGAACGATCCAGTTCTCGTCTACCGAATAGCGATGAAAGCCGCCAGCGATCTGGTCGTACACGCCGCCTTGCGCCATCTTCTCAAGCGTAGTGCGCGCGACGTTGGCGGCGCCGTCTTCACCGGTGCGCGCGTACCAATCGAGCAGGACCTCGACGATCGAAGCATGAGGAAATTTCGGCGCAGAGCCGAAGCCACCGTTCTTGGGATCGAAGGAATTGAGCGCCGACTGCACCATCATGGTGATGACGCGTGGATTGAAATCGCCACCGTGACCGGCGAGGCCTTCGGCGTGGTGCAATGCGGTCATCATGCCGTCGGCTTCGCGCAATACGTCGTCGCGGCGGTTCTTGTAGGCGTCGGCAATCGCCAGCAGAATCTTCTTGAAGCCCGGACGGCCGTGGGCGTCGCGGGGAGGGAAGTAAGTTCCGCCATAGAAGGGTTTGCCTTCGGTGGTGAGGAACGCGGTGAGCGGCCAGCCTCCTTGGCCGGTAATCGCGGCGACAGCCGTTTGGTATCGGCTGTCTACGTCGGGACGCTCGTCGCGGTCTACTTTAATGGCGATAAACTCACGGTTAAGGATGTCTGCAACTTCTGGATCGTCGTAGGACTCGCGGTCCATGACATGGCACCAGTGGCACCACACTGCCCCGATGTCGAGAAGAATCGGCTTGTTTTCCTGCTGCGCAGCGGCAAAGGCCTCCGGACCCCACTGGTGCCAGTGGATGGGCTGGTGTAGGGCGGAGCGGAGATAAGAGGAGGAAGCGTTTCCCAGTGCGTTCGAGCGCGACGACATAACTTTCTAGGATAACAGTCTTCCGGAGGTCGGAAGATTTAGCAGAGGCCAAGGCCTTTGCGTCCCTTAGACAGTGCTTCGCTGATGACGGCGGAGCGGTGTACAACGCGCGGCAAAATACGTCACACTATGGGGATGAATTTTCGTGAGCTCAACCCGAGCGATGCCGCCGCCTACTGGAATGTACGGCTGGAAGCCCTCGAGACGGAGCGGGAAGCGTTCGGGAAAGCTCCCGAGGAGTTTCGCGTACTCTCCGTCGAGGACATGGCCACCCGCCTGCGCGATATGAGCGACGGCAGCTTCTGCATGGGAGGGTTCGATGGCGAGGCGCTCATCGGCATCGCTACGTTCATTCGTGAGACACGGGTGAAAGAGCAGCACAAAGCGCATATCTACGGTGTTTACGTGAAGGCTTCGCATCGAGGACGTGGGGTTGGGCGTGCGTTGATGCAGCAGGTGCTAGATCGGGCGCGGCCCCAAGCCGGGCTGGATCACATACTGCTAGCGGTGGCGACAACCAACACCACCGCATTCGAGCTGTATCGCAGTCTCGGCTTCGAGACATGGGGAACTGAGCCGCACGCGCTGCGCGTAGGCGACAAGTTCGTGGATGAGCACCAGATGGTATTGCGGCTGCGCTAGCTACTTGTCGCCGTAGGTGTCGTCGAGTTGGGTGATGCGGTACCTGGTGATCGTCTCCATGCACGCGGAGTACATCGAGGGCTGTATGGAGCCTCCGGCGTAGAGGTCGGCCTCGGCCTGGCAGTGCGCCTCGCGATAGTTGATCCACGCCAACTGCGCAGCTTTCAGATCGTCCAGTGTCTTGGTGGATTGTGCCTTGGCGGCCGGAGTCTGGGCGCTTTCCAGGTTCTTCTGGAGAAGTTGGAGATAGCCCTGATAGACCTTGAGCAACTGCGAGTTGGCGGTGCGGAACTTCTTTTCCGTGCACTGGTTCAGTTCCGCCTGCGACTGGATCTTGCGGCAGGGATCCTCGTCCGGCTTCGCGCGTTGCGCTGGCGAGAGAACGGGAAGGAACAACGTCGCGAGCAGCAGGAATTTCTTCATAGGTTCGGTTTGAGCCGGTGGCGATAGTCGCTGTAATCCGGAATTTGACGGCTATATTCGGTGGTCATGAACGGCGAAGAGATCATGAAGTCCGCCGATGAGCGGTTATAGGCAACCGGAATGTTCCACACCGCCGATATGCGAAGCAGCGCGCGGACGTCGGGATCGTGCGGCTGCGCTTCGAGCGGATCCCAGAAGAAGATAACCAAATCGATCTCATTTTGCGCGATCTTCGCACCGATCTGCTGGTCACCACCGAGGGGGCCACTGAGCAACTTGTGGATCTTAAGTCCGAGGGTCTCAAGAACGCCGCCAGTTGTACCGGTGGCGTAAAGGTCGTGTCGAACGAGGAGTTCGCGATGAGCAGTGGCCCACTCGAGCAGCTCCCGTTTCTTGTGATCGTGCGCGACCAACGCGATGCGTTTTTGCGCCGGAATCGGCAACGACGTGTATTGCGTGTCGGACATTGAAACTCCTGGCAGCTACAAAAGCGTACATCATCGGGTGTGAGTTGCTGGAGCCGCGAGGCACCAGCGCGCATCCAAACGGTAAGATGGGAGAGATGGCGAGCCATACCCCGGCGGGAGAAGGAATTCAAAAATCGAAATTTCTGAATCGGCTGCCGGCGCTGAAGGTCCGAAACTTTCAGCTCTTTTTTGCGGGACAGCTGATTTCGCTGATCGGCACGTGGATGGACAACGTGGCCGAGGCGTGGTTGATCTACCGCCTGACCGGTTCGTCGTTGAAGCTTGGGACGGTCGGGTTTTGCAGCCAGATCCCGGTGTTCCTGTTCGCGCCGCTGGGCGGAATTGTCGCCGACCGATATAACCGCCACAAAATCATCATCGCCACGCAGGCGACTTCGATGGTGCTGGCGGGCATTCTTGCAATCCTTACGCTTACACATCGGGTGCAGGTCTGGCACGTGTTCCTGCTGGCAGCGCTGATGGGTGTGGTAAATGCATTCGACATTCCCGCGCGTCAGGCCTTCCTCTCCGACATGGTCGGTCGCGAAAATCTGATGAATGCCATCGCGCTGAATTCCTCGATGTTTAACGGAGCACGCATTGTTGGGCCGGCAGTGGCCGGCATTTTGGTGGCAAGCATTGGTGAGGGCTGGTGTTTTGGCGCGAATTCGCTCAGCTATATCGCGGTCATCACCGGGCTGCTCATGATGAAGCTGAATCTTCCAGTCCGCATTGCGAGCGGGAAGTCGCCGCTGCAGGACATCGTCGAGGGGTTCCAGTTCGTCAAGGAAGCCGCGCCCATCCGGACGCTGCTCCTACTGCTTGGATTGGTGAGTTTAGTCGGCATGCCTTACTCCGTGCTGATGCCGATTTTCGCGGACCACATTCTGCATGGCGGCGCGAGAGGGCTGGGCATCCTGATGGGCGCAACCGGCGTTGGTGCGCTCGGCGGAGCGTTAACGCTCGCATTGAAGAATGGTCTTAAGGGGATTAGCCGGATTATCAGCTACTGTGCATTCGGCTTCGGCACGAGTTTGATCCTGTTTTCGTTCTCGCGCTGGTTCTGGCTCTCCGCGGCGCTCCTGATCCCGGTGGGCTACTCGATGATGGTGCAGATGGCGAGCTCAAACACGCTGCTGCAATCCATGACGCCAGATCGGCTGCGCGGGCGGGTGCTCGCTGTGTATTCGATGATGTTCATGGGTATGGCGCCGTTCGGAGCGTTATTCGCGGGAGCGATCGCTGAGCGCATCGGTGCGCCTTGGACAGTGGCAGTCGGTGGAGTCGCCTGTATTTGCGGCGGCTTGTTCTTCCGGAGGAACCTGGCTACCTTCCGCGATGGGGCTCGCAAGATGGTCCTCGCACAACAGATGGTCGGTGGCGAACCGGCACCGGAAGTCACGGCGGGATCGCTGGTGCCAGCGACCGATGCGGAACTCGGCGAGGAGCCGATCAGTTCTACGTCTTAAGTACGTATTCGAGCCAGAAAGTGCCATGTTTCCTGTGCTGCGCATTGGTTAAGATAGTGGTGCGAGGGTAACAATGTTCGGCGAACTTGGGGTTCCAGAAGTACTCTTCATACTTGGCATTGCACTCCTGATTTTCGGGCCGAAGAAGCTGGGCGACTTGGGCAAAGGTCTCGGAGAGGGCGTGCGCGGATTCAAGTCCGCACTTCGCGACGAACCGAAAAAGGAAGAGACGAAAGCATAGTTCTCATAGCGATTTCACCAGCCGGAGCCTGAGGGCTCCGGTTTCGTTTGCCCGGAAATGACTCAGAACGATTTTTTTCGAAGGGGTGTGCGAATAAGACGTTCGTGGAGTATCTTGTCCAGATGAAGCTACGTGTACGTTAACGGTACATAGTTTCGGACAAAATTCTCGCAAAAAAGAGGGAATTTCCTTTGAGACGGAACTGGACTCCTGAAGTTTCGGCGGTCTTTGCGTTGGCGCTTGCTTTGCAGGCGCTTCTGGCTCCCATCCAACTCCCGGCGCAATCGCCGGCCACCCCTGTGTATCGCGATGCGACCCGCCCGGCGAATGAGCGTGCGCATGACCTTGTGCAGCGCATGACGCTCGACGAAAAGGCAGCGCAACTGGAGGACTGGGCAACGGCGATCCCGCGGCTTGGGGTGCCTGATTACCAGACATGGAGCGAGGCGCTCCACGGTGTCGCCCGCGCGGGTCATGCCACGGTTTTCCCGCAGGCGATCGGCATGGCCGCCACGTGGGACACTGAGATGGTGAAGCAGATGGGCGACGTCATCTCGACAGAAGCCCGCGGCAAATACAACGAGGCCCAGCGCGAAGGGAACCATCGCATCTTCTGGGGACTGACATTCTGGTCGCCGAACATCAACATCTTCCGCGATCCACGCTGGGGGCGCGGCCAGGAGACATACGGTGAAGATCCGTTCCTGACCGGCAAGATGGGCATCGCGTTCATAGACGGTGTGCAGGGGCCAGATGCGGCGCATCCCAAAGCGGTGGCCACGAGCAAGCATTTCGCGGTGCACAGTGGACCGGAGTCCTTGCGCCACGGGTTTGACGTAAAGGTGAGCCCTCGCGATTTGGAAGAGACGTATCTTGCCGCCTTTCGAGCAACGGTAACGGATGGTCACGTGAAGAGCGTGATGTGTGCCTATAACGCGGTCGATGGGATGGGCGCCTGCGCGAACAAGATGCTGCTCGAAGAGCACCTGAAGCAGGCATGGGGATTCAAGGGATTCGTTGTGTCCGATTGCGGTGCGATTATGGATGTAACCCAGGGCCATAAGAATGCGCCGGACATCGTGCACGCGGCTGCGATTTCGTTGGCGGCGGGAACAGACCTTTCGTGCAGCATATGGGAGCCTGGATTCAACACGCTCGCGGATGCAGTGCGTAAGGGGCTGGTGACAGAAGATATGGTTACGCGTGCGGCCGAGCGGTTGTACGCGGCGCGTTTCGAACTCGGAATGTTCGACGAGCCGGGATCGAACCCGAACGACAAAATTGACATGTCGCAGGTGGCTTCGGAGGAACATCGCGCAGAGGCGTTGAAAGCGGCGGAAGAGTCGATAGTGCTGCTGAAGAACGATGGCCTCCTGCCGCTCAAGAACGCGAAGACGATTGCCGTGATTGGGCCGACAGCCGAACTGTTGGCCTCGCTTGAGGGCAATTACAACGGGCAACCGGTTCGTCCGGTGACTCCGCTCGATGGCATCGTGAAACAGTTCGGCGCAGAGAACGTGCGTTACGCGCAGGGATCGAGCTTGGCAGCGGGTGCGCCCGTTCCCGTACCGCGGACGGCGTTTGAGGGTGGTCTGAAGGCTGAATATTTCGCGACGTCGGATTGGACGGGGCGTCCGGTGGCGACGAGCACCGAGCCACGAATTGACTACGACTGGGTGTATGCGACGCCGGTGCCGGAGATCCACACGCACGATTACTCAGTGCGATGGACTGGGACGATCCGTGTGCCTGCTCCTGGCAAGTATCGTTTTGCGACGGAGACCCAGAGCGGGTTCCCATATTCGCCGCGTGAGAGCTATCGCGCAATGGTGGACGGCAAACTGGTTTCGCAAGGGAAGACCGAGGGCGAAACAAAACCAGCGGAGGGAGCATCGCCAACTTCGCCGCCGCACATGGCGAATATGGCAAAGGGCCAATTCGAGGTCACGTTCAGCGACACCAATCCGCACGCATTTGAATTCGGCTATAGCCACGCTGGAGATGAATCGGGAGGTGGAATCACGCTGAGTTGGGAAGCGCCTCCGGAAGCGCAGATTGCAGAAGCGGTGAATGCTGCGAAGGCAGCGGACGTGGTGGCGGTTTTTGTGGGATTGTCTCCAAATCTCGAAGGCGAAGAAATGCCGATCAAGATTGAAGGCTTTTCGGGTGGCGATCGAACCAGCATCGATCTTCCGGCGACGCAGGAAAAACTGCTCGAGGCCCTTGGGGCTGCAGGTAAGCCGGTCGTTGTCGTGAACTTGAGCGGAAGCGCAGTGGCGCTGAATTGGGCGAACCAGCACGCAGGCGCGATTCTGCAGGCATGGTATCCGGGCGTGGAAGGTGGCACTGCAATTGCGAAGACGCTCGCAGGCGAGAGCAATCCGGCGGGGCGGTTGCCGGTCACGTTTTACGCTAGCGTGCAAGACTTGCCGGCCTTCACCGAGTACGCAATGAAGAACCGCACCTATCGCTACTACGCAGGCAAGCCGCTGTGGGGCTTTGGATTCGGGCTTAGCTACTCGACATTCAAGTATGGCGAGGTGAAGCTGGCATCCACTTCCGTAGATGCAGGGAAATCTTTGACTGCGACGGTGACGGTGACGAATACGTCTCAGGTCGCTGGCGATGAAGTGGTGGAAGCGTACCTCAAGACTCCTCAGAAGGGTGGGCCCTCGCATTCGCTCGTCGGATTCCAGCGCGTCCCTCTGAATCCGGGTGAGAGCCGCGAAGTGGCGATCGAAGTCAGCCCGCGATCGTTGTCGGCAGTGGATGACAGCGGGAAGCGGTCGATTCTTGCGGGCGAATATCGGCTGAGTATCGGTTCAACACAGCCGCAGGAGACGCAGGCAAAAAGTGAGGCGAACTTCACGGTGAAGGGAAGCGCGGAGTTGCCGAAGTAGACTTCGCGTTGGAAGACTGAAAGGGCCGACGTGATGAGCGTCGGCCTTTTGTTTGACTACTTTTTGTAGACCACGCCAGCCTTCATTACGAAAGCGACGTGCTCGAGCACACTGATATCGGAGAGTGGATCGCCGGGAACGGCGACGATGTCGGCGAAATAGCCTTTCTCTAACGAGCCGATCTGGCCTTCCCAGCCCAGCAGCTTTGCGCCGTTGATGAGACCCGCTTGCAAGACGGCAGCTGGGGTCATTCCATTCTTCACCATCAAGGTATATTCACGCGCCTGCGTGCCATGCGGGAATGGGCCGACATCGGAACCGACCGCAAACGGCACTCCGGCGGCGACCTGCCGCTTGAAGTCAGCGAGTTTGATCGCTAGCATGTCGCGTTCACGCTTCTCGGCCGCAGGTGAAGCGGCATGGCCTGCGAAATATTCGAAGATGGTGAACGTCGGCACCGCGAAGATCTGCTTCTCCTTCATCAAGCGGATGGTCTCGTCGCCGAGGACATTCGCGTGATCGATCGAGGCGACCCCAGCCTGGGCTGCGTAGAGTTCGCCGGGTTCGGCAGTGGCGTGGACGGCAACTTTGCGTCCGACACGCGCGGCTTCCTTAACCGCGGCTTCGAGTTGCGGCTCGGTGTATTGGAACGGTGAGGTGAAGCGGCCGTTCACTACTTCATCGTGACCGGTTTGATAGATCTTGATGAAGTCTGCGCCTTCTTTGAACTGTGCGCGCTCGACTGCAACTAATTCGTCAGCGGAGTTTGCCTGATCGGAGTTGGGGATCACTTTCTGAGCGGGGTTGTAGCCGAGGGCGTCTTCGTGGCCGCTGAGAATGCTGATGGCGTTGCCGCTCACACGCAAGCGCGGGCCAGGGACTTGGCCGCTATCGATGGCATTGCGGACGGCGCTGTCGGCCGATCCGGCACCTTCCGAGCCCATGTCGCGCTCGGCGGTGAAGCCGGCCATGAGGTCTTCGCGCGCAGCCACCGTTGCAGTGATGGTGCGCTGGGGTACTGATTCTTGCACTGTCTGAAGATCTTCCGCCCCGGGATGCAGGAAAAGATGGATGTGCGCATCAATCAGGCCGGGCACGAGCGTGCGATCACCGAGATCGATGACCTCCACCCCTTTGGGGCGCGCGACAGAAGTGCCAACCTCCGCGATGCGATCGCCTTCAACGAGAACTTCTCCGGGCTTGATCAGTTTGCCGGATTTAACGTCGAGCAGGCGCGCGGCGTGGAGAACGATGGGATGGTCTGTCTGGGCTATCGAGAAAGAAGCAAAGAGTAAAACTGCGGCGATGGACAGTCGTTTCATGTCGCGCCGATGCTAGCACCGCAAGGTGTGAAATGTGAAGGAATGCAGCGGCGCCTGAGGAGAGGGGGAAATCCCCACCCAATCGCGCATTCGTCCGATAGGGATGGGGCATCCTGAGCAAATATTCGCTCAGCTATAACTTCCAGATTGCGTTCGCGCCGACGACCAGGCCCAGTGTGAGAACGGCGATCAGGATTTCTCCCAGAGTTCCCACGACGAATGGACGCAGACCCTGCTTCGACATGCGACGGAAGTTGGTCTGCAATCCCACTCCGGCGAAAGTGAGCAGGAACGCCCAACGCGAGAGGTTCGCGAGCGCGCCGACCTGTTCTTTGTTGAATACCTGGAAGCTGACCAGGGCCGAGATGACGAGGAAGCCGAGCACGAATTTCGGAAACTTCTCCCAGAGGAATCGACCCTTGTTTGCGACTCCCTCGGCCTGGCCTTTGCGTGCCCAGTAAATGGCGTAGGCGAGCACGACGAAGCCGATCATCGCATTGCGACAGGTCTTCGCCAAGATGGCGAGCTTGCCGGCCGTATCGGAGAAGAGCGCGCCTGCGGCGCTCGCTTCGGCGGTATTGTCCACGGCGAGGCCGGCCCATAGGCCGTAGGCGTGATCGCTGAGGTGAAGTGAGTGGCCGATGAGCGGGAAGGCGATCAGCGAGATTGCGCCTAGCGCGAGGATCGCCGCGATTGCGAACGAGGAGTCTTCATCGTCGGCATCAATCGCGCCCTTGGTGGCGATAATTGCGGAGACTCCGCAGACTGCCGACCCCACGGCGAGGAGGTTGGTGAGTTTCGGCTTTAGCTTGAACAGACGCCCGAGGAATGTCATCAACGCGAGCGATCCGGCGATTTCGACGACCACGAGGGCAAGGCTAATGCCTCCGAGTTTGACGATGTCGCCAACCAGGAACCGCGCGCCTAGCAGTACGATACCGGCTTTCAGAAAGAACTCGTAGGTTGCGATGCCGGGTTGGAATACCTTGGGAACGCTCAGCAGGTTCGAGATGACCAAGCCAATCACGATCGCCCAGAGTACGTACTCGATGTTTGGGAAGACGATGTGGTGCGCCTTAACGTAACGGTTGGTGGATTGCTCAATCACTTTGCCGGCCCAGCCAATAGCGGCAAGCAGCGCCACGCCCGGCACGAGACGGAGCACGCGAGTGAGCGGAGTGAGAGTGGTGACTCGGGGAAGTGCGACGGATGCCGACATGAAATTCTCCTTCGTTACCAGGGCACGTGCTTCAGTACGCCGGTGCGAACCAGCGCAGCGAGCAGGAAGGCTGTGGCAACGGCCCATGAGTCGAGGGAGAGGCGGAAAGACTTCTTGGCTGGTTCAGACATCAGAAAATCTCCTTTTCAAATCCGTTGATGCGATGGGTCCCAAGGGATAAGAATTGCGGTTCGACGCGTTCCAGGGCGCTGGCGCAACGGCCCACAATGAGCAGCGATGGCGCGGGCAAAGCGGTCGCGCGGGATAGCGCATCGAGGGATGTGTAGAGTTTTTGCTCATCTTGCTGCGATGCGTGGGAAACCACAACGCAGGGTGTGTCGGAAGCGAGGCCGGCGCGCTGTAGTTGCACACTGATGTCGCGATAGTCCTTGCCCGGCATGTAGATCACGATCGTTGCTCCTGACGTGACGAGGCGGTCCCACTCGACGGCGTCTTCGTCGCGCCCGCGGTGAGCCGTCATGAGCGTGATAGCAGAGGCGTAGCGGCGATCGGTCAGAGAAATCTGAGCTGAGGCTGCAGCGGCAATGGCAGTAGTGATGCCGGGCACGATTTCGAACTCGACGCCCGCTTCGTTGAGCGCTGAGAGTTCTTCGCCGGAGCGGCCGAAGATGGATGGATCGCCACCCTTAAGGCGAATAACAGTTCCTGACGTTTGCACGTAGGCAATGAGTAGTGCGTTGATCTCCGCTTGCGTCAGCAGCTTGGCGCCGCAACGCTTCCCGATATCGAAAACCGTCGCTTTCGGATTGACGAGTGCCAGAATCGCAGGGGAAACGAGTGCGTCGTGTAGCACGACATCCGCGTTCGCGAGAAGTCGTACTGCTTTGACCGTCAGCAGCTCTGGATCGCCAGGACCCGCGCCGACGAGGTAGACCTTACCCATGATGGCTGACCTCGCGTTGGCGGTAGCGTTCAAAGACGGGTCTCGATGCGAGATGATGCAGGGCGCGAACCCGCTGTTCGCGCTGCACGCGCCGATTGATGTAGAGAGTGCGAACGCGTCCCAGCCACTCCAGCCATTCTGCGTAGGTGCCGTCGATCAGAGTTTCGAACTCTTTTCGTAGCCGTTGCGCGAGCGCCGGGCTTTTACCGTTGGTCGAAATAGCGATTTGCAGATCGCCACGACGGACAACTGATCCGTAATAGAAGTGGCAACGCTCGGGTTCATCCACGGCGTTGCAGAGAATGTTGCGCCGGTCGGCTTCACGAAAGATCTCTTCATTGACCCTCGGATTGCCGGTTGCGGCGATCACGAGGAACGTGCGATTGAGATCGGAGCGGCGAAACTCACGGGCTATCCATTGAATGGAGCCGGCGCGCGCGATCTCGCGAATGGCGGGCGTGATTTGCGGCGCCACCAGCGTAATGAGGGCTTCGGCCTCGATCATTCCGTCGAGCTTCTGTTCGGCGATCGCGCCACCGCCGACAATGAGCAGCGGGCGTCCTTGTAATTTGAGAAACGCAGGGAAGAGCACCATATTAGCCTTCCACTCCATGCGGCACCGGACCGGCGGCAACGTCGCGGGGGACGCCCGTGATCGAAGTGCCGGCGAGGAAGCCGCGAATATCGTCTATCGTGTGGCGACCAAGAAACTCGCGCAGACTTTTGGCTTCGTGTTTGTCGTCGAGATAACGCGAAAGGAGCCTCGCGATGGCATCGGGAACGTCGGTTGCTAGACAGCGATAACCCACCGGACGTGCGATTGCCTGGTGCAGCCCCACCGCGCCGCCGACGCAGAAGTAGTAGGCGTCCTGCATGACGCCGTTGACTTTTAGCTTCTTGCCTTCGAGGCCAAGATCGGAGATCCAATGCTGGCCGCAACTGTTGGGGCATCCGGTGACGTTGATCCGAAGCGGTTCAGTGAATTCAGGGGCGCGTTCTTCGAGTTCATCCACGAGCCAGCGCGTGAATGACTTTGTCTCCGTGATCGCAAGCTTGCAGAACTCGGTGCCGGTACAGGCGACCGCGCCACGCCAGAACGGACTCGGTTCGACCTGCAGACCTAGTGCTTCAAGTTCTGCCGCGAGCCTTCCGGTCTGTGCGCTTGGTACGTTCACGAAGATCAGGTTCTGCATGGTCGTGGTGCGGATTTCGCCGTTGCCATAGCGGTCGGCGAGATCGGCAACGGCGGACAGTTGATCGGCACCGGTGCGTCCGCGCAGCACCGAGGCACCGACGTAGCTCAAGCCGGGCTGACGTTGCGGGTGAATTCCGATGTGGTCGCGGAACTCATCTCCAACGAGATCTTCCGGTTCGGCAGGATCAAAGTGAAAGGACAGGCGACGCTCGACTTCGGCGAGCATGGCGTCTGCGCTCCAGCCGTGTTTCAGGAAAAGGAATTTTAGTCGCGCCTGCTCGCGTGATTCGCGGAGCACCGTTTGATCGCGGAAGATCTCAGCGATGGTGCGCGCCGTGACCACCGCTTTGTCGTAAGGGACAAAGGCGTTCAGTCGGACTCCGAGGAACGGCTGCGTGGAGAGCCCGCCACCTACGCGGATAGAGAAGCCCTTCTCCTCGACGCCGTTTCGACGGCGAATCACTGCAGTCAGGCCAACGTCGTTGATTTCGGGATAGGTGCACCAATGGCGGCAACCTGTGATGGAAATCTTGAATTTGCGCGGCAAGTTATAGAACTCGGCGTTGCCAACGAAGAGGCGATTGAGTTCGAGCGCTATCGGCGAGGCGTCGAAGATCTCGTCACCATCCACGCCGGCGAGCGGGCATCCTGTGATATTGCGGGTTACGTCGCCGCAGGCACCAAGAGTTGTAAGTCCGGCGTTTTCCAGTGCGGCGAGGAGATCGGGGAGGTCCTCGATCTTCACCCAGTGCAACTGCACATTCTGTCGCACCGTGATGTCGGCTATTCCGCGCGCGTAGCGACGAGAAACATCGGCAATTACGCGCAGCTGCGAAGTCGTCAGAATGCCATTTGGAATGCGGATGCGCACCATGAAGAAGGGAACCGCACGGCCTTCGCCGCCTTTGCCACCGACGGCGCCAACGCCGTCACCCTGCGTGTAAACGCCCCACGAGCGGAAGTAGGTGCCGAGCCATTCGGGAGGGATGGAGTCCCAGCCTTCGCGCGCGAACGTGCGGATTTCGTCGATGCGCTCCCAGGCGTTCTTCTCGCGCTTCAGGCGCTCGACGCGCTGTGCTTTCGTTTCTTGCGCTACTTCCGGCATAAAGACTCCAAAAATGAAAAACCCACCACCAGGGTTAACTGGCGGTGGGTTTCTCGGAAACTTGAATGGTTAAGCTTTTGCTAGACCATGATCTCCCTCGCGCCAGTATGTGTCTTCCCGCAACAACAGATGCAGGGGTTGCCCATCATTCGACACAACTGGCTCTGCGAGCTCATGGTGTTCTTTGATACAGAAACTTCGGGGCCGCGTCAAGTGGCGGACCGCGTTTGTGAATGAGATTCGCGGTAAATCATCGAGGATTCACAATCGTTTCAACATGCGATGAAAACTTTCGATTCGGCCTATCGGAGTTTTGTTTCGAGGGACGAACTGCGGGTCGAACGGCCGTATATCGTAGGGAGATGTGCTAGTCTTTTGTCGCACACGAAGGGTGCAGCCCATCCGCGGAAAGGGACTATCCCACCTTTGCAGCTAAGCTGTATCCAATCCAACTCTCTCCTTGCCCGGCGAAGCGGATCGCGGGCCACATAGAAGGAGTGAGTCATGTCACCACGGGAACTTCCCGCGCGCCCAAACCTAGAACATCTGAAAAAACAAGCCCGCACGCTGCTGCAGGAAGCACAGTCGTCGGAACCAAGCGCCATGGCGCGATTCACGGAGGTCAGCGTGGCCTCGTCGGCGCCGAAATTAGCCGATGCACTGCACGTGATCGCGCGCGAGTACGGCTTTGAAAGCTGGCCGAAGCTAAAGTTGCACGTCGAGTCGAATTCGGAGGATGCGGGCCTGGCGTTGACGGCCGCAATCAGGGCGAACGACGCGAAACTCGTGCGCTCGGTACTAGAACGCCATCCGTCGCTAACGAAGCAGATCAACGAGCCGCTGACCCACTACAGCTTCGATATCCCCCCAATTGTGGCAGCGGCCGAGCGGGAGAGTCGTGAAGTGGTGGATGTGTTGCTAGCGGCCGGAGCGAACATCAACGAGCGCTCGCGATGGTGGGCAGGGAGCTTCGGCGTCCTTGATTTCTGCGGTTCAGAGTTGGCGGAATACTTGATCTCGCGCGGCGCAACCCTCGACATCCACTCCGCCGCGCGACTTGGAAAGGTCGATGAGGTTCGCGCTATGCTGGCGCGCGATCCGCAACTCGTCCATGCGCGTGGCGGTGATGGGCAATTGGCATTGCATTTCGCGGCGACTGTCGAGATCGCAGAGCTGCTGTTGGAACATGGAGCCAAGGTTGATGTTCGCGACATTGACCATGAATCCACTGCTGCGCAGTACATGGCTGGTTTCGGCCGTTACAGGAATTCGCCGAAATCCGATCGGCACGACATCGTTCGCCTCCTGATTTCGAAGGGCGCCGAGACTGACATTCTGATGGCCTCCGCGATTGGCGATCGCACGCTTGTTGAAGAAATCCTGAACAACGATCCGGACACCGTGCGAGTGATCGTGAACGAGAAGCACCTTCCGAAGCGCGATCTGAAGTCCGGAGGGATGATTTACTTTTACGGTTTTGGGATGACCAAGACCCCGCATATGATCGCGCTAGACTTCGGTCATCGCGATGTCTTCGAACTGCTCATGCAACGTAGCGCGCCGTGGTTGCGCTTGTCGCAAGCTGCGGAGGCAGAGGAAGAATCTCTCGTAAGAGAACTGGTCCAGAAGCATCCCGCGATGATGGCCAAGCTGACGCCGAATGCCGCGCGACGCATCGTTGGTCCGGCGGTTCGGGGCAATACGCGCGCAGTAGAGTTGCTCCTCGAATGCGGGTGGCCTGCGAACGCGACGCTCGACAACAATCAGACTGCACTTCACTACGCCGCATGGCACGGGAACCTGGCAATGTTGCGAATGCTGCTCAGTCACGGAGCGCCGGTCAATGTCTTCGAAACGCAGCACGGCGGAAGCCCAATGGGATGGGCGCTACACGGCTCGGAGAACAGTTGGCTGCGCGATAAGGGTGATTATCCCGGGGTAGTGCGCGCGCTGTTCGCTGCAGGAGCGACGCTTCCCCAGCCGCAAGGTCCGTGGGCAGCGACGGAAGAGGTTATGGATGTTCTGCGCGAGCATGAACTGAGCGAGGAGCCTCCGCAGACCTAGTCGGTAGCAGGGCTAAGCGTGGGCGCCAGCGGCAATTCCTGGTCCTTGTACTGCAACTGGTAGAGCTTGTAATAGATGCCTCGTTGTGCGAGGAGTTGCTGATGGCTGCCCATCTCGCGGACCTTGCCCTTGTGCATCACGATGATCTTGTCGGCGCGCTGAATAGTCGAAAGTCGGTGCGCGATGATGAGCGAAGTGCGTCCTTCGACGAGCTTAGACAGTGCAGCGCGCACGCGAAACTCTGTCTCGGTGTCTACGCTCGACGTGGCTTCGTCGAGGATGAGGATCTTCGGATTGTGCGCCAACGCTCGCGCGAAGGAGATGAGCTGCTTTTGTCCCGTGGATAGCGTGCTGCCGCGTTCATGCACACCCTGCTCGAATCCCGCCGGTTGCGAGCGGATGAACTCGGCGACGTTCACTTCTTCGGCGGCCTTCATCATTTGCTCGTCGGTGATCCACTCGGTACCCAGGCGAATATTCTCGCCGATGGTGCCCGTGAAGAGGAACGGATCCTGCAGGACCACACCGTAACGGCGGCGAAGGTCGGCTAACGACATTTCGCGAATGTCGATGCCGTCAATCTTGATCGCGCCTTGCTGCACGTCGTAAAAGCGCAGGAGCAGGGAAATGAGCGTTGTCTTGCCAGCCCCGGTGTGGCCGACGACAGCCACGGTTTCCCCGGGTTCTAGCGTGAAGCTCACGTCGCGCAGAACCCAATCCCATTCGTCGTTCTTATTCGGGTCCTTGCGATAGGCGAACCACACATGGTCAAACTCTATGCGGCCCGAACCGGTAGCGGATTTCGGCTGGGCCAACTCGTCGATCTCAACCGGGGTGTCCAGGAGCTTGAAGATGCGCTCGCAAGCGGCCATGGCCTGCTGCACGATGTTGTACTTTTCGCTGAAATCCTGGATAGGACGAAAGAAGCGCTGCGAGTACTGAATAAACGCGACCAGGATGCCGATGCTGATTCCGGGTGCATTGCGGAGAAATTGTCCGCCACCGAACCAGATGACGCTTGCAATTGCCACTGCCGACAGGAACTCGACGATGGGGTAATAGACGGCGTGCGCCATGATCGCGTCTTTGAAGGCGTCCATGTGTGCGCGGTTTACTTCTTCGAACTTGTCGTACGAACGCTTCTCACGGTTGAAGAGCTGGAGGACGACGATGCCGGTTATGTGTTCCTGGAGGTACGAATTAATACGCGCGATGGCTACGCGAATCTTGCGATAGGCATCGCGCACCGCCCGCCGGAATATACCGGTCGCCCATGTGATGATTGGCAGCACGGCGAAGACCAACAAGGCCAGGCGCCAGTTCATCCGGAGCATGACGTACATGATCCCGGAGAGCACGAAGACGTCCTCAACGATCGAGACCACTCCCGAAGTGAACATCTCGTTCAGAGCATCAACGTCGCTGGTGACGCGGGTCACGAGGCGGCCGACGGGGTTCTTGTCGAAGAAGCCAATGTGCAGGCGCTGGAGATGGCGGAAGATCTCGGCCCGCATGTCGAACATGGCTTTCTGTCCGACCCACTGCATGAGATATGTTTGCGCGTATTCGAAGGCGAAACTCAGGAGGAGCAGAATGACGTAGAGGCCGGCAATCTGTCCGATACCGGTGAGCGGGTTCACGCTCAGGAAGCGGTCGAACAGATGAGAGACGGACCTCTTGGCGAGGTATTTATCAATCGCGACTTGGGTCAGGACAGGCCCGACTACGTCCGCACCGGCCTTTAGAATGATGGCCGCGATCGCGACATAGACCTGCCACTGATATGGACGCAAATAGCCGAGCAGGCGCTTCATTAAGCGACTGTCGTACGCCTTGCCTAGTTGTTCTTCCTCGTGTTGGGCCATCGTAGAACTAGGGCACACGCCCCAGACTGTTCGCGCATTTCAACGTACTTTGGAAATTATATAGACGCGAAACGATGGGCACCGGATGGAAAAGTTCTACTCGAGATTCCGCAGCACCAATGCTGAGTTCTTGGAGCCAAACGCGATGCAATTGCACACCGCGTATTCCACGCCATGTTTCCGGCCCGCATGCGGGGTGTAGTCCAGATCGCAATCGGGGTCTGCTCTCTCGATGTTGATGGTCGGCGGGATCTCACCGTGGCGCATGGCGACAAGGGTCGCGGCGATTCCAGCTGCTCCGCTTGCGCCTTGCGGATGGCCGATCTGCGACTTCAGTGATGACATAGGAATCTTCGCTGCATGGTCGCCGAGGGCGAGTTTTAACGCGCGCGTCTCGATGCGGTCGTTGAGTTGTGTGCTGGTGCCGTGGAGATTCGCGTAGTCAACCTGTTCGGGCGCGATGCCCGCATTCTCCATCGCCAGGACGATCGTTCGCGCCGGCTCTTCGCCACACTCCTGGAGTCGCACTCGATGGAACGCCTCGCACGTAGAGGCATATCCTGCGATCTCGGCCAGCGGCGTGGCGCCTCGGGCGCGCGCATGATCGTAATCCTCGAGAATGAACATCCAAGCGCCTTCGGCGAGCACGAAGCCGTCGCGATCAGCAGAGAAGGGACGTGATGCGCGCTCGGGGTCATCGTTCCACGATTGCGTCATGATTTTCATCAGGCAGAAGCCCTTCATAATGCCAGGAGCGAGCGGCGAATCCACACCGCCGGTGAGCATCATAGGAACCTGACCGGTGCGAATCTGCATCGCGGCGTAAGCGATTGCGTCCGTGGACGACGTGCAGCCACAGGTGACCACGTGGCTCATGCCGCGGAATCCGAAGCGCATGCTGATTTCGCTGCTCATTGTGCCCATAGTCCCACTGGGAATGGAAAACAGGCTCACTTGCTTGATTTTGCCTTCGAAGTAGAGACGGTACTGTTCTTCGGAATAGTCCTGTGCACCGCCACCGGTGCCGAGCACTACGCCAATCTTGCGCTTGTCATCGAGCGACATCGCTTCGGGATCGAGGCCCGCCTGTTGCAGCGCCTCCGCCGATGCCGCAAATGCGAGTGGCACGGCGCGTCCAACGTGCTTGCGCTCGTGAGGATCGATCCACTGCGACTCATCGAAGTCGGTGATTTCGCCCGCAATGCGGACCGGCAGTTTCGACGCGTCAAAGCGCGATATTTTCTTTACGCCGCTCTTGCCATCCAGAATCGCGCGGCAGAAGGCGTCGCGCCCAATGCCGTTCGGACTGACCACGCCCATCCCGGTAATGACGACCCGTTTGTCCATGTATTCCGTCAGATGCGAAAGTGTACGCCAACGGGCGTCAACAATGTGACAAGAGGGTGTGAACGAAAAGAAAACGCTAGCTCTTTAGTATTTGACGGCTGATCACCAGTCGCTGAATCTCGCTGGTACCTTCGCCAATGGTGCACAGCTTGACGTCGCGATAGAACTTTTCGGCCGGGTAGTCCTTGATGAACCCATAGCCGCCGTGGATCTGCACGCCCTCATTCGCGACCCTCACCGCGACTTCGCTGGTGTAAAGCTTTGCCATTGACGACTCGAGCGTAGTCTTCATGCCGCTGTCTTTCATCCACGCGGCACGCCAGGTGAGCAGGCGGGCGGCGTCAATCTCCGTGGCCATGTCGGCGAGCTTCCACTGGATGGCTTGGTTCTCACTGATCGCTTTTCCGAATTGCTTGCGTTCTTTCGAGTAATCGCGAGCGGCTTCGTACGCGCCCTGCGCCATTCCCAAGCCAAGCGCGGCGATTGAGATGCGGCCGCCGTCGAGAATGCGCATGGAGTCGATGAAGCCATCGCCTTCTTTGCCCAGCAGGTTCGCTAGAGGAATCTCGCAGTCCTCAAAGATCAGTTCCGCGGTGTCGCTGGCGCGCAGGCCAAGTTTGTTTTCTTTCTTGCCGAGTTTGAAGCCCTTGGTGCCGGCATCCACCAGGAAGGCGCTCAGGCCGTGGGTGTGGGCGGCCTTGTCGGTCACAGCAATTACTACGACTACATCCGCATAGTGGCCGTTGGTGATGAAAGTCTTTGTCCCGTTGAGGACCCATTTGTCGCCCTTGCGAACGGCGGTGGTGCGCGCGCCACCAGCGTCAGAACCGGAGCCAGGCTCCGTCAGTCCCCATGCACCAATGAACTCGCCAGTTGCGAGCTTCGGGATGTATTTGCGCTTCTGTTCTTCGTTCCCAGCGAGGAAGATGTGATTGCTGCAGAGGGAAGTGTGGGCCGCAACGATGATTCCCACGGAGCCGTCTACGCGGGAGAGCTCTTCGATCGCGGTGGCGTATTCGACGTACCCCATTCCTGCGCCGCCGTATTCAACGGGGAAGATGATCCCCAGCAAGCCGAGCTTGCCGAGTTCCTTGACCGTCGCAAGAGGAAACTCGCAAGCCTCATCCCATTTCATGACATTGGGGGCGATTTCGCGCTCGGCAAACTCGCGCACCATCTTTTGCAACTGCTGTTGCTCGTCCGTGAATTCAAAATTCATGCTCGGCCTCGGTCCGGTGAGGACACCTCAACCTCAATCCAATTTTGTTCGCGTCGCTCCGCTGGGAGTCGTACAGGAAGGTTGGAATTTTATAACATAAAACTTGAGATGCGGAAAGTCTGGCTTATAGTTACTCGGAATCCGATATAGCTGTGCGTGCGAGTTTTTCGGCTTCTTCCTTGAGCGATCGGAACAGGTCCACGTAGATGTTGGTGATCGCCGTCTTCACGCTCTCGCCGAACATGAAGCTGGCGGGGCCGCTGAAATCCTGCCATGTCTTCATCACGGTGGTGCCGTCGGGTTGGGCCTCGAACGAGAACCACTGTTCGGCATTGAGTGCCGTCGTTTTGCCGATCCAATGCACATAGCCCGGTGGCGAGCATTCCAAAACTTCGGGCCGAAACATGACGGGGATTGGCTGCAAGATCTGCATCTGAAATTGGCTGCCCGGTTGCCACGGCGCGCCCTCGATCCATTGCGTGTTGGCGATTACGCCGCTCCAGCGCGGCCACTCTTCCACGCGTTGAAAGGTCTGCCAGATGTGCTCGGGCTTGCAGTTACAAACGGTCGAGTATTCCAGGCGCATTTTGAGGGTCGTCCTAGGCGCAGATTTCTTCAATCATGTTGACGGCATGGTCACATGCCGCGCGGTCTACGTCGAGATGCGTAACAATGCGCATCAACTCCGGGCTGATCCCGCTGGCGAGCACGTTCTTCTCGGCAAGCTTGCGCGCGAAATCCGCTGTATCCATGCCGGTGCCGCTCACGTCGAAGATCACGATGTTGGTCTGGACAGTGGCAGCGTCAATGTTGATTCCGCGAATGTCTGCGAGCCGCTCCGCCACGTGCTTGGCGTTCCCGTGGTCATCGTGCAGGCGCTTCGGTCCTTGCTCCAGCGCGATCAATCCCGCAGCAGCCAGGATGCCGGCCTGCCGCATACCTCCTCCGAGTGACTTGCGGTAGATGCGCGCCATTCGGATGAATTCCTTCGAGCCTACCAGCAGGGAACCAACTGGCGCGCCGAGTCCCTTCGACAGGCAGAACATCACCGAGTCCACGTTCTTCGTAATTTCTGAAACGGGCTTGCCCAGCGCCGCGGACGCATTAAACACGCGTGCGCCGTCCATGTGGACCGGCAGCTTGACGCTGTGAGCTCCGTCGCAGATGTCATTGATTGTTTCGATGGGGATCACGGTGCCGCCCGCCATGTTGTGCGTGTTTTCCAGCGCGATCAACCCAGTCTGCGCGATGTAATACGTCGGTGGCTGGATCTTTCGCTGGATCTGCTTCCAGGTTGGAATGCCTTTTTCACCGGCCACGGTCCGTGGCAAACATCCGGAGAATTGCGCCAGCATCGCCATCTCGTAGTCTTTGATGTGCGCGCGTTCTTCGCAAATAATTTCCTGCCCGGGGCGGGTGTGGATCTTGATTGCGATCTGGTTTCCCATGGTTCCGGTCGGAACGAGGATCGCTGCTTCGCGTCCGAAGATTTCGGCGGCACGATGTTCAAGTCGATTGATAGTCGGGTCTTCGCCGTAAACGTCGTCGCCAACTTCGGCTTCCATCATCGCGCGACGCATTTCGGGGGACGGTTTGGTTACCGTGTCGGAGCGCAGATCAACAACCGATGCGCGCTTCACAGCTTCAGGGGAGTGTGTCTTCGTATCAGTGCTGCTCATAAATGAGTCCAAAACTTGAGTTTACTTGGGTGGCGGAGAAATTGCGATGAGTGGCGGATTCGCCGACTCGTTCCGCCGTTCCTCTTCGGGAGGCGCGGCAAGCGTTAACCGCTCAAAGACTTCATTGGAGAGCAACCGCCCGCGATCGGTGAGACGTATGGTGCAGTGATCGCGTTGGAGGAGTTCGGCCTCTGTGAGTTCTTCGAGTGCGGCGCCGCGACGTGCGACGGGGTCTTTCCCGGACTCCTGCTCGATCGCGCTCAGGTCGACGCCGCGGTTCAGTCGCAAGCCGAGGAAGAATGCTTCGTCTTCCGCTGCGGCCCGGTTCACATGGCGAAACGTTCGCGGCGCTCCGGCAAGGAATTGATCCAGGTCGTCGGCAGTGGAGAAGCGCAGTCCCTCGCAATTCTGCGAAGCCAGCATGGAGTGAGCATCCACCCCAAATCCAAGATAAGGCTGCCTCAACCAATACTTTAAGTTATGCCGCGATTCGCTCTCTGGGCGTGCAAAATTCGAGATTTCGTATTGCCTTACTCCAGCCTTGTTCAGTGTGTCGCACGCCTGCTGATAGAGGTCCGCGGTGGTGTCGTCATCGGGGACAAAATGGGCATGGTAGCGCGTGCCGCCCGCCATCAGTTCGCGTCCCAAGCGGGAGTCCTCATCGACCTCAAGCATGTACACACTTACGTGCGGCACCTGCGAGTCCACCACGTCCTGCAGCGACTCACGCCAACTCTTGGGCGTTTGGTGCGGAAGTCCGGCGATCAGGTCCACGCTGATGTTTTCAATCCCATGTTGGCGCAGGGAATTGATGTCGGCGAAGGTGATTTCGCGCGTATGGAGTCGTCCGACCGAACGGCTCTCTTCATCTACAAACGACTGCACCCCAAGGCTCACGCGGTTCACACCGAAATCCACCAGCGCGTTCAGCATTTCGCGGGTCAGTGTTCCCGGCGCGCATTCCACTGTGACTTCGGTGTTGTTGCTCACTTTGAACTTTTCGTGAACCGCGAGGAAAAGTCGCTCCAGTTGGTCGGGGGCCAATACACTCGGAGTCCCCCCACCGAGATAGATCGAGTCCACCTCGCTCTCGAACTGAGCGCCCGGCGCAATCTGTTCGGCCCGCGCAATGTCTTCGGCCACGATATTGATGTAGCGGTCGAAAAGCTCCCGCGAGAACACCCCTGACGCGAAATTGCAGAAAGAGCACTTAGTGCGGCAAAACGGGACAGAGATATAAATGCCGAGGGCCACAACTCATTATCCATCACAAAGCTTGGCACGGCCTATGGGCTAAACTGTAGAGTTTTCTGGGACCAACCGACTGTGACTGACGAGATCAAGAATTGGGCGGAACGGATTCGCAGCGGCGACTTGCGTGCTCTTGCGCGCGCGATTACTGCCGTCGAGAACCGCTCCCCGTACGCCAGCGAGTTGATGAAGGCGCTCTTTCCTCATAGCGGAAACGCGGGGATTATCGGCGTTACCGGCGCACCAGGTGCGGGCAAAAGCACGCTGGTGGACGGCGTCGCACGCGAGTACCGCAAGGCCGAGAAGACGGTAGGCATCGTCGCCATTGACCCCACCTCGCCGTTCAGTGGCGGCGCGATTCTCGGCGATCGTATTCGCATGCAGGGTCACTACTCCGATCCCGGAATCTTCATCCGCAGCATGGCTACTCGTGGTTCGCTCGGTGGCCTGGCGCGCACCACCGCCGATGTTACTTCGATCCTCGACGCCAGCGGCCGCGACCTTGTTTTGGTAGAAACCGTCGGTGTTGGCCAGGATGAAGTGGACATCGTGAAACTCGCGGATGTCACGGTCGTCGTGCTCGTGCCCGGGATGGGAGATGATGTGCAGTCCATCAAAGCCGGCATCATGGAAATCGCCGACATCTTCGTCATCAATAAGGCTGACCGCGATGGCGCCGAGCGTGTGGAACGCGAGATCAGGGCTCTCCAGGGGCTGGCTCTGCGGCATGATGCCTGGATTCCGCCGATTGTGAAGACTGTGGCCCACACGGGCGATGGCATTCCCGAGTTGGTGAAGAAAATCGATGAGTACCGCGTGTTCCTCGACAAAAGCGAAGCCGGGCACGAGAAGCGCATCCAGAACTGGCGCAACCGGTTGGTCGAAATGCTGCGTGACGCGTTGATGGAGCAGGTGGAGCGCGAGCATCTCGGCAACGGCGCCGCCAGCCGCTACGCCGCCGAGATTGCGGACCACAAACGCGACCCGTACACGATAATTGAGGAAATTGTCGGCACCGTGGGACGTCGTTAGACATCCAAGAGCGAAACGAGTTTGTGGGGTGAGGATGTTTCAGATTGATCATCTTGGAATCGCAGTGAAGTCGCTCGCACAGGCGAAGAAGTTTTACGAGACGCTCGGCATGAACGTGATGCCCGAGGAGACTGTCGCCGCAGAAAAAGTGCGCCTCGCGATGGTTCCCATGGACGGCAGCCGAATCGAGCTGCTTGAACCTACAGAAGACGATTCGCCCATCGGAAGATTTCTCGCCAAGCGCGGCGAAGGCTTGCACCACGTCGCACTGCACGTAGATGACATTGCCGGATCGATCGAGCGATTAAAAGCCGCCGGAACGCGCTTCATCTCCGATGAGATCAAAGTCGGTGCGGGCGGGCATCTCTACGTCTTCATTCACCCCTCAAGCGCCGGCGGAGTTCTGCTTGAATTGTGCGAAGATCCACCGACTGGCGTGTAAGCAATGATCCTTCTCACCATTGACACGAGCGGCAAGCAGGGGAGCCTCGGTCTCTCGCGCCGCGACGAGCAGGGAATTCACGTGCTTGCCGCGGAGTCGCTGACCAGTGGTCAGTACTCTGCCGAACTGATACCGAAGTTTGCTGCGATGCTGGATCGCGCCGCGTTGAAGAAGTCGGATATGCATGCTTTCGCGGTCGTCGCCGGGCCGGGATCGTTCACAGGGCTCCGGGTGGGTCTCGCGGCTGCTAAGGGGTTCGCCGAGGCTCTGAACAAGCCTCTCACCGCGCTTTCCACACTCGAACTCATCGCCGCCGCATCGCAACGTGAAAGCGGTTCTGTGGTCGCGGCGATGGATGCCGGTCGTAGCGAAATTTTTCTGGGCCATTGCGAAATTCATCCAAAGCTTGAAATTCGCACCCTCGCCGAGCTGCTCGTTAAACAATCCGAACTCGGCGACCGCGTCCGAGAACTCCGAGCGCCAATGATCGTTGCCGACGAGAAAATCGCGAGCTTCGCGCGTGAAGCCAGGCTCGATGTCCAGGATATCCCGGCTCCCGGCGTCGAACTCGCCGCCGCGCTCGCCTTCGCCCAACTCGACCGCGGTGTGACGGTGCGTCCCGACGACCTGGACGCCAACTACATCCGTCGCTCTGACGCTGAAATCTTCTCCGCGACGAACCTATGAGCGAGTTCTCAATCCGTCAGTCGGTTCCGTTCGACCTGCCGGCCATCCTTCAAATCGAGCGCGCGAATGAAAGCGCCGCGCACTGGAGCGAGGATGCTTACCAGCGTCTCTGGACCGATCTCGACGCGCACCGGGTTGCCTTCATCGCCGAGCGCGGGGGGGAAGTCCTCGGATTCATTGTTGGCCACCAAGTTGCGGACGAGTGGGAACTGGAGAACGTTGCCGTTGCACTTTCCGCAAAGCGCCAGGGCATTGGCAGGGATCTCGTACAGCGACTCGTCTCCATTGCCGAAGCCGCCGTAGGAACTCGCATCTTTCTGGAGGTCCGCGCTTCCAATCTTCCTGCCCAGCACCTGTACGAAGTACTAGGTTTTGAACAGGTCGGGAGTCGCAGGAATTACTACAGTAATCCGCAAGAGGATGCCCTCCTGTTTGAGAAAAAGTTAACGGCAATCAGTATGAAAATCCGTTGAATGAGAGCAGGTCGTGTGCTACCGTCTGAATCGCCTCAAATCCAACCCGGGATCTCCGGGCCTTCGGACGCGAGGCGATTGAATTGGAGGTTTGCCGGATGGCTTCTGCAGTCCGCGAACAGCTTCTCGCACACAACGATGAGTTTCGCCGTCTCTCCCACGAACACACTCAATACGCACAGCGCCTCGATAGCCTGACATCCAAGCGCTATCTTTCGGAAGACGAAAAGGTCGAGGAAGTGCGCCTGAAAAAGTTAAAGCTGCGCTTGAAGGATGAGATGGAGAAACTCGAGCTCCAATACAAGGAGCAGCATCACGTAGCCTAGCTACGTTTAGCCTTTTCGCGCCCGGATAGGCGTCGATCCGGACCGCGAGCGGATACAGAGAACCCGGCCTCCGCAATGCCTCACGTGTGTCGTGTCGCCTGCGGAGGCTTTCTCTTTTCATTGAGCTACTTTCCGTGCCGGGTGCCAACTTCGAGGCTCTATAATCGTTCAGATACTCTATGGTTCGTGACGGAATCTATTACGTGGTCGCCTTCGTCGCGGTTGCGATTTTGGTGGGCTATTTCACCATCTGGCCGCTGGCGATCATTCCCCTGCTGTTGGCATTCTTCTTTGGCTGGTTCTTTCGCGATCCGGAGCGCCAGATCCCGCAGACGGTCGGCGCGATCGTTTCACCGGGCGACGGCAAGGTCACGGACATCGTTACGGTGGATGTAAACGGCGAGCCCCGGACCCGTATCAGCGTATTCCTCAACATCTTTAACGTGCACGTAAATCGCTCGCCCATTGCCGGAACCATCCGCGAAGTGCGCTACCAGAAGGGCAAGTTCGGCAACGCCATGGGCGCGATTTCCGCCGACGCCAACGAACAGAACATTGTGACCGTGGAAGGTGAAGGGCAGACGGTGATCTTCAAGCAGATTGCCGGACTGCTGGCCCGTCGCATCGTATTTACGAAGAAGGTCGGGGACGTGGTTGGTCGCGGAGAGCGTGTCGGATTGATAAAGTTCGGTTCGCGAGTTGACGTGATTTTCACATCTGAATCCGACGTCTCGGTGAAGATTGGAGACCATGTTGCCGGCGGCTCGACTATCCTCGCAGTTGCACGAGTGGCACACGGTAATGCGCCGGTGCTGAGCGGCACGGAACGCGGAGGAGCACGTTGAAATTAGGGACGTTAACGCCAATGCGTCGTAAAGATGACGATCCTGGCCGACAACGCCGGCTGCGTAAGGGCCTGTACATCCTTCCTTCGCTCTTCACCGCGGTGAACATCGCGGCGGGCTATTACGCCATCTCCCAGGCGATTCAAGCTGCCAACAACCAGGGTGATCCGCGGCACTACGATCTCGCTGCGCTCGCGATTGGCTTCGCGATCGTCTTCGACGGCCTCGACGGCCGCGTGGCGCGCATGACCAACACCACCAGCGATTTTGGCCGCGAACTCGATTCGCTTGCCGACGTAATCACCTTCGGCATGGCGCCCGCGATCCTCGCGTGGCTGTGGGGCTTCCACGCCATGGCGATGGCCAACACGGTTCTGCAAGGGAAGCTCATGCGCTTCGGCGCCGTGGTGACCTTCCTGTTCCTCGCCGCTGGCGCTTGCCGTCTCGCACGCTTCAACATCCAATTGAATCCGCAGCCATCAAACCCGGGCAGGCCAGGAAAGAAATACTTTGTCGGTATGCCGATACCTGGCGGTGCGGGCGTCATCGCGTCCGTGGTTCACTTTGCGCACGGCTATCCCATCGCGTCCTGGTGGATGGCGCTAATCTGGGCGTTCTTCGTTCTTACGCTCGGATTCCTCATGGTCAGCCGCTGGCGCTTCCCGAGTTTCAAGGGCGTGGATTTCCGCCAGCGTCACTCGGCGCGACTCATTGTTGTGCTGTGCGCACTGGTTGCGATGATCATCTTGTTCTCCGATTGGACGCTGTTCGTCATTTCCATCACGTATATGTTCTGGGGCATTTTCTCGCGGCTCTTCTATGGCTTCCGCCGCGGATCGCAAATGCCGCCGCCGTCTCCCGACCAGGTTGTACACGCCGACTGAGAACACTCAAAGAATGACTAAAACTAAAAACGAAAATACGAATTGGGGCATGCTGTTTCGAGTTGCCATTGTCGGCGCTGCCACCCTTAAGGGCCGTGAAATTAAAGAGGTCCTCAGCGAGCGCAATTTCCCAGCGCAGGACGTTCGTCTGCTCGATGACGAAGAGTCCCTTGGCCAGCTTGAACAGGTTGGCGATGAAGCCACCTTCATCCAGAGTCTTGTCCCCGAGCATCTCGCGAACGTTGACTTCGCTTTCTTCGCGAGCGATCCCGAGTTCACGCAGAAGACGTGGAAGCAGTCCAAGCAGTCCGGCAGCGAGATTATCGATCTCTCTTATGCCCTCGAGAACGAGCCCGGTGTGCAGCTGCGATCTCCTTGGATCGAGCACGAACTCGGCACGGCGGAACTGAGCCTCACCACACATCCCGTGGTGGTCGCCCATCCCGCAGCGGTGGTGCTCGCATTGCTGCTTGTCCGCGCAAAGAAGGCCGGCGCCATTCGCAACGCGATTGCGACTGTCTTCGAGCCTGCCTCTGAACGCGGGAAGCGCGGCATGGATGAACTCCACGAACAGACCATCAATTTGCTCAGCTTCCAGCAACTTCCTATGACGATTTTCGGCACGCAAGTCGCGTTCAACATGGTGGACCGCTTCGGGGCAGGATCGGTGCATTCGCTGGCCGAATCAGAACAGCGCATTCTGCGCCACTTTAAGGCGATTGTCGGCAACGCTGCCCCCGTACCTTCGTTGATGCTGTTGCAGACGCCCACCTTCCACGGCCACGGCTTTTCGCTTTACATTGAATTGGCGGATGGCGCGACGCTCGACCAATTGCGCGAGGCGCTAAGCGGTGAGCACGTGACGCTCGCAACCGAGACCGAAGCGCCCAACAACGTGAGCGCGGCGGGACAGGAACAAGTGCTGGTGAATGTGCGGCGCGATCCGCTGAAGGAGAGTGGTTTCTGGATTTGGGCGACGTCCGACAACCTGCGCGTCTCTTCGACCTCCGCCGTCGAGTGCGCGGAACTGATGGCCGCCAGCCGTCCACGAGGCCAGGTGCAGTGACAGCTTTCCGCGTCTCGCTGATCGCGATCGCCCTTGCGGTAGTGCTTAGCACCGGTTGCGGCTATCACGAGGCCGGGAAAGCGGTACGTATTCCGCCTGACGTAAAGACCATCTCGATTCCTATCTTCGAGAACCAGACCAAGACTTACCACATCGAGCAGATCATCACGAACGCTGTCATCCACGAGATGTCGAGCCGCACGAAGTATCGGATTGTGAGCTCTCCCAGCGACGACGTCGATGCCACCATCACCGGCAAGGTGCTGACGACGGAAAGCACTCCGGCCACCTACGATTCGCAGACCGGTCGCGCCACCACCGCTCTCGTGACCGTCACTGCATCCGTGAAATTCGTGGACCGCCACGGCAAGGTACTCTTCGAAAATAACAACTACACGTTCCGCGATCAGTACCAGCTTTCCGCGGATCCGTTAAGTTTCTTTGAAGAAGACACGGTCGCGTTGCACCGTATGGCCAGCGATTTTTCGCGTACACTCGTCAGCAATATTTTGGAGGCGTTTTAGTGAAGAGCTTCGCGCCCACCGAGCGGTTTGTCAGCGAAGTCGAACAGCGCAAGCTGAAGGCTGGCTACGTGTTCATCGGCGACGAAGCGTTCTTCCGCAAGCAGTGTCGTGACGCCATCCTCACGCACCTCGTTCCACCCGACGTCCGCGAATTCAGTCTGTACGAAATGGATCTTTCAGACTCCGGTATTGGCGAGGTACTCGACCGTGCCCGTACGCCTTCGCTCATGGCGCCATTCCAGGTCTTCTTCGTGCGCGGCACCAAGAACCTCTACGGCCGCGGCAAGCACGACGACGAATTCGCCGCCATCGAAGACTATTTCAAGAACCCGAATCCTGACGCGCTCATCATCTTCGTCGCCGACCACATCAGTATTCCGGCCGACGTTCGCAAGATGGATTACCAGGACAAAGAACGCTACGAGAAGATTCGTGAGACCCTCGGCGATTGGTGCAGCCTGATTGAATTCGCGCGCGTGGAAGATAACGAAGCAGCAAAGTGGGCGCTCCAAATCGCGCAGAACCAGGGCGTAAAGCTCGAGCAGGATGCCGCCCGAGAACTTGTGGATTCTCTTGGTGGCGACATGATGCTGCTCGCCAATGAACTCGAGAAGCTTGTTCTGTATGTCGGAGAAAAGAAGCGCATCACCCTCGGCGATGTCGAGACCATGGTCCTCGCTGCCAAGCAGCGCTCGCTCTACGAACTGACCGACGCCATCTCGCAGCACGATCGCGTGAAAGCGTTGCAAGTCCTCGACGCCATCCTCTCCACCGGCGATGGCGAAGAGGCCGCGATCGGCCACCTCTATATGCTGGCGCGGACCTTCCGTCAAATGCTGGTGATCAGCGAACGCAATGTCCGAGATTCGCGCGCTCTATGGCAGGTGTTGTGGCAGGGTTTCCGCGTGCCTCCTTTCGCCGCGGAAGACATTATTCGACAGGCGCGACGCTTCAAGTCACGCCGCGAACTTACCCGCGCCATCCGGCTCGTCGCCAAGGCCGACCTTGCCGTGCGCTCGAATCCGCCTAGCAAACGGCTCATCCTTGAGAACCTCATACTCGATCTCGCGTCCGAACCGCGTGTCATCGAGCCGGGATGGCAGCAGGAAGAATTACCCGTCTAACTATTGCGTGGTGAACGTCCCCGTCAGCCGATTCTGTCCATAGGTGTTTTCCACCAGGAAGTAATACGTTGTGTGCGGACGCAGGTTACGTAGCGCGACCTGGTGTTCGGTGGAACCGCCCGGAAGATACGCGTGCTGATACAGGTTGTTTGGATCAAGTCCGTAATTGACGCGCGTCGCGGCTACTTTGTTTGTCTGCCACGTCAACACCGCTGACCGGTTCGTCACTTGTTGCACGGTTGGGCCTGCGATCACGTCCACCTGGTCGTGAATGCCGCTGGCGCGTTCCTGTTCGTGCTCGGCCTGCCGCTGGTCTGGCGAGGCCATCTGTGCCATCGCTACCGTGCTGCCAAGCACGAGAATTGCTGAAATGATGAGTGATTTCATACGCTCCTCCGAACAGTTTCGATGGAGCTTCACTGCTGCGAGGTGGTCTCAAAACGGCACCTAGGTGACAGGCAACCTTAGCCATGCCACGCGCCGAGCATTCGCCTCACGGCCACGATCTCGCCAAGATGGTAAGCGTTGTGGTCGGCAATCAGCAGCGCTTGGCGTAGCAAATTCTGGCCATCGCCCCATGGAAATGGTTCATCGAGCTTCGTCTTCGTATCGCCAAGCAACTCTTCAAACTCTTTCTGGTCGGCCTTGATCTGTTTGATCGTTTTCTCCCAAGCTCCGGCATTCGGGGGTTCGGGCGATTCCGGCCAGTAACCCTCCGGCCATTTCGGCGACTTGTAGGAGCCGTCGTGGTTCTTGCTGAAGCGCAATATGTCGTGCTGCGCAATGCGGATGTGTTCCAACAACTGCCATGCCGAGTAGGGCACTCCTTGCGGCTTCACTCCATGTTTGTCAGCGGGGAAGTCTTTCACCGCTTCGTCGAGTGTCGCGTGCGCATTGCCACCCTTCAATAACGCGAGCAATTGCTTGTGCAGTTCTTGATTCAGTGTCATTTATCCTCTCTTGCTCTCATTGGATGGACGTCGCCCGCGCAACGATGCCGACCTTGTTGTTGTATCCTCGATGCAATTGGAGGATGTCTTGGATCGAAAGTATTCGGCGCTCCGCTCAAGCGCCGCAGTGGGGATTCTTCTTTTCTTCTGCTCTTTCTTACTGCCGGCACAGGTAGATCCCGCGCTCTTCTCACAGTTGCAATGGCGATTCGTCGGCCCTTTCCGTGGTGGACGCTGCGATTCCGCAACCGGCGTTCCGGGGAATCCTGCAGTGTTCTACTTCGGCTCTGTCGGCGGCGGTGTATGGAAGACGACGGATGCTGGTGTGACATGGAAGCCCATCATGGACTCCCAGCCTGTTGGCTCCATCGGCGCGATCGCCGTCGCTCCATCGAATTCCGATGTTATTTATGTGGGCAGCGGCGAAGCCGACATGCGTTCGCAGATCAGCTACGGTAACGGTATGTACAAGTCCGCCGACGCCGGCAAGACCTGGACGCATATCGGTCTTGAAGACACGCGTCAAATCGGCCGCGTGATCGTTGATCCCAAAGATCCGAACATCGTGTATGTCGCCGCGTTGGGCCATGCCTACGGCGCGAACAAACAACGTGGCGTTTTCAAGTCCACCGACGGCGGTCAGAACTGGCAATCCATTCTCTTCAAAGATGACGACACCGGCGCCATTGACCTCGCCTTCGATCCGCAGGACAGCCAAACCATCTACGCCGCGATGTGGCAAACCCGTCGTCCGCCATGGAATGTTTACCCCGCCTCGAACGGTCCAGGAAGCGGCTTGTACAAATCCACCGACGGCGGCGCGCACTGGTCCCAACTCACGAACGGATTGCCGACGGAAGGCCTCGGACGTATCGGCATCGCCATCGCGCCGAGTGATCGCAATCGCGTGTATGCCATCGTGGATGCGAAGCAGGGCGGTCTCTACCGCTCTGACGACGCCGGTGCAACATGGCAGTTGCTCGACAACGAGCGCCGCATCTGGGGACGCGGCTGGTACTTCGGCGTGATCGCGGTCGATCCCAAGAACCCCGATCTCGTCTACATCTCAAACACTTCGATGTACCGCTCCACCGATGGGGGCAAGTCATTCGTCTCCTTCAAAGGCGCGCCCGGCGGAGACGACTACCACGGCCTATGGATCGCCCCCGAAGACGGGAAGCGCATGATCGTTGCCAGCGACCAGGGCACCGTTGTTTCGCTCAATGCGGGCGAAACATGGAGTTCCTGGTACAACCAGCCGACCGCGCAAATCTATCGCGTAGCGACTGACAATTCGTATCCCTACTGGATTTACGGAGCGCAGCAAGATAGCGGCGCCATCGCCGTGAAGAGCCGAAGCAAATATTCGTCGATCACTGAGCGCGACTGGAAGGGCGTGGAAGTCGGTGGTGAAAGCGGTATGCTTGCGCCCGATCCGAACGATCCGAACACGGTCTTCGGCGGCATGGTCTCGAAGTACCAGGCTGACCTCTCCCAGGACCAGGACGTCTCGCCCACGCTCGGCCGCGAAGGAACGTGGCGTCAAACCTGGACGTTGCCTCTCGTCTTCTCGCCTGCCGATCCACACAAGCTTTACTTCAGCCACCAGGTGCTTTTCCGCAGCGACAACGGTGGCAAGTCATGGGCCGCCATCAGTCCCGATCTCACGCGCGACAATCCTGGCGTTCCCGCAAACCTGGATCCCATCACCGCGAAGTACGGCCTCGATTCGCCGCGCAAAGGCGTCATCTATTCGATCGCGCCGTCGCCCCTCGATGCCAACTTACTTTGGATTGGCACCGACGACGGACTCATCCACCGCTCCACCGACGACGGCAAACACTGGCAGAACGTCACGCCCGCCGAAATCACGGCGTGGAGCAAAGTCGCTACGCTCGAAGCCTCACATTTCGACAAGAACACCGCCTACGCCGCAGTGGACCGTCATCGTCTGGAAGACTACAAGCCATACATCTATCGCACCCGCGATGGCGGCAAGACATGGCAGCAAATCGCCGGCAATTTCAATAGCTATGTGAATTTCATTCGTGAAGACTTGGTCCGCCCCGGCTTGCTATTTGCCGGCACGGAATTGAGCCTGTGGGTGAGCTTCGACGATGGCGAGCACTGGCAGTCCTTCCAGAAGAACCTGCCAACCGTTTCCATGCGTGACATCACGATTCACGGAGACGACATCGTGGTTGCGACCCATGGCCGCGGCTTCTACGTGATGGACAACATCACGTCGCTTCGCGAGCTAAAGCCGCAGACGAATGAAGAGGACGCCCACTTCTACAAACCGCAAGTCGCCACCCGCACTCGTCCTGGCGGCGACGAAGCCACGCCCTATCCACCAGAAATTCCTCACGGAACAAATCCGCTGACAGGCGCGATCTTCGACTATTACTTGAAGACCGACGTTCCCGGCCCGATCACACTCAATATCTTCGACGCCAAAGGCACGAGCATCCGCAAGTTCTCCAGCGAAAACAATCCCAAGCAGCCGGATGAGAAGACCCTGGTGTTTCCCGCGTTCTGGGTGAAGCTTCCGACGCCGCTGGCCACTAACGCAGGCGCGCATCGATTCGTGTGGGACATGCATTACGAACTCAACGGAGCGAGCGGCGGATACCGCCAGGCCGCCGGCACGTGGGCGCTCCCAGGCGAATATTCCGCAGTCCTAATCGTTGCAGGGAAGACTTACAAGCAGCCGTTCACCATCCGCATGGATCCGCGTGTGAAAACTACGCCCGCGGATTTGCAGCGTCAATTCGCTGTCTCGCAGCGCGCCGCCCAAGTGCTTGCAAAGCTCAACGCGGCGGTGGCAAAGGGAACGGCCATCGAAAAACAACTCGGGACAACATCAGCGCCGATTGAACCTTTCCGTCAGCATCTCAGCGCGGTGCTAGGGCCTGCCGATCTCGGTTATGGGGCATCCAGCACTCCGATTGACACCGACACCACGAGCCTGCGCCATCTCCAGGGAAGCTTCCGGTCGGTGCTCTACGCCTTGCAGAGCGCTGACGCAGCGCCTACTCCGGACCAAGAAGCCGCGCTCGTAAAATTCGAGCAGACGTTCGCGTCCACCGATAAGCAGTGGACTGCGTGGCTGGCGACCGACTTGCCAAAGCTGAACGATCAATTAAAGGCAGCGGGACAGAAGGAAATCTCGAAAGGTCCGGAACCGGAAGAGGACGACTTCGATTACGGCAACGATAAAGATCGAGACCAGTAGGGAAGAGCGGCGCTTTCGGGCGCCGCTTCTTAGTGCAACAGCAATCCAAGAACGACCACGACCACGCCCGCCACGCCAATCGCGATTCCTGCCAACCAGAACGCCCGGTTGCTGGTGAGGAGTGTCAGCGAGCAGATCACCAACGCGACTTCCAAAAAGCCCTCCGCAAGATCGAAACGGTCCGCCTTGTGCGTTAGTACCTCTTTCTCCTTTTCGATTTCTTTGGCTTTGTCGTTGATCTTGTCGATGTCCTCGCGCTCTTTCTTAGAGCGCTCAACATACTTGTCCTTCAGCTTGTCGATGTTCTCGCGTGAGTGTTCATCTTTCACTTCAGCAGCGAGGACCGTGAGCACATCGGCCTCCTGGTCAGCCAAAACCCCGCGCTCTTTTTTGAACTGGTAGAAGTTGTACTGGTCAGTGCGGTCGTTGGAGAGCACCACCTCTTCCGTGTGCGCGCGATGCCCGAGCAGCGTCGCCGCCGCCAGCAGCACGGCCAACACACTCATGGTGAAGCTCACCTCGATCATCTTGGTGTGCTCGGCGTGTTCCGCCTGCTCGTGCAATTCGTTCAGTTCTTCGCCGGCGCTTTCCATGGTGTACGTTCTCCCGGAACTCTGAGCTGTGGTGTTCGGTGGATGTTACGAGAATCCCGCAGGCTTATACAAGTCACGATGCCACGCGGCTCGACGTCGGCGGAACTGGTTCGTGTGGGATATGCGTCTCCGGCAGATACCCAGGTAGCACCTCTTTCAGTGCCCACTGAATTCGTCCGATCGCCTCGCGCATCATCTCCGTCTCCTGCTCGCCGCCATGGGTTGCCGTTCCGTAGGAGAGCACCTGGAGCGCATTGCGGATGTGATGATTCATGTCGGCAATCACTCCGATCCGTGCCTGCACCAGGCGGCGCCGGTTCTGTAGTGTGCGTGTGTATTGCAGGAACAGCCCGGCGACGACCAAGCCCGTCAGCGCAGCTGATTCAATGAAGATGAGCTTCCGGTTGATGCCGTCTCGGTACAACATGCGTTCGAACGTATAGCCAAGGATGGTTACGAGGAGAAAGATCAGGAACGTAAGACACGCTAATTTCCAGCCGCGAAATTCTTCCATCTTCAACTGTCCTATCGCTTCAGTGGTCGAGACGGCGCATGGGTATGTGTGTCCAGTTTACCTTCTGCGAAGCGAAATAGTGCATCGGGTAAACTTCTCAGCAATGGACCCCGGAACCCCAGGTTCCTCGCTCGCTGATCGTGCCCAGTCTCGCGATCCCGAGGAACTGCTCGCGATCGCCAATAGTCATGCGCTTACGGAAGAGATAGCCTTGTCGCTGCTCACGCGTCGCGACCTCCCCGCCAACGTCGTCGAGGCGATTTCGAAAAATACGTCCGTGCGAAAGCATCGCAAGGTCAACATTGCCATTGCGAGCCATCCGAGAACGCCGCGGCACATATCGCTGCCTCTAACCCGTCACCTCTACACGTTTGATCTGGTGAAAATCGCCTTGCTTCCGGGCGTTCCCGCCGACGTCAAAGTTGCCATCGACGAAACTGTCATATCCCGTCTCGCACAGATTTCCGAAGGCGAGCGTCTCACTCTTGCGAAGCAGGCCTCAGGCCGTGTTGCCGGCGCACTCCTTCAGGATACGACCGAACGCGTCCTCTATGCCGCTCTCCAGAATCCGAAGATGACGGAATCGATCATCATCAAAGCTCTCGGCCATCGTGACGTCCCTGCTCACACTGTTCTCATCCTCTGCACTGACGCAAAGTGGGCACTCCGTCGCGATATCCGCCTGGCGCTCCTGCGCAATTCACACACGCCCCTCGCCGCTGCTATCAAATTTGTTCATGGATTTCCCGAGCACCTGGTAAGGGAGGTGCTCAGCAAGTCGAAGATGAAGCCAGAGATTAAAAAATATCTGCTGGCGTCCCTTGACGTTCGATCATGACTGGGAAGCTTGGTCGAAGCGACGAGATTTCATACAATCTCTCACCATGAAAGCCGCAGTCTTGCATGCCGCCGGGAAAGCCCCTCGCTACGAGACGTTTGAAGATCCGGTTGCCGGTGCGGGCGAAACCGTTGTTGAAGTCCTTGCAGCATCCCTGAAGCAGGTTGATAAGCAAATCGCCAGCGGTTCCCACTATGCCAGCGCCAAGGTTTTTCCATCCGTGTGTGGCATCGACGGTGTTGGCAAACTTCCCAGCGGACAGAGAGTGTATTTCGGCGGAACGCGTCCGCCCTTCGGAGCAATGGCCGAACGCGCCGTGGTTCGCACCGTGTTTTCCTTCCCGGTCCCGGACGGTCTGAGCGATGAGGTCGCAGCGGCGATTCCGAATCCCGGTGTTTCCGCGTGGCTGTCACTGACCTACCGAGGCAAGCTCAGCCAGGGCGACAATTTGCTGGTCCTTGGAGCCACCGGAGTAACAGGGCGACTCGCGATTCAAGCTGCAAAGCTTCTAGGCGCTGGAAGAGTTGTAGCCGCCGGCCGTAATCAAGAATCGCTGCGCAAACTCGCTGCGCTCGGAGCGGACGCGAGCATCCGGCTCGACGTACCGGATGATGAATTGCGGCAAGCCTTCCAGGGGGAGATCCAGTCCGGTGGCTTCCAGGTAGTACTGGACTATCTTTGGGGGAAGCCCGCGCAAGTTTTCTTCGAAGCGATCACGAAACGAGAATTCTCCCCGATTGAATCCGAGACCCGCTTCGTGCAGGTCGGCGAGAGTGCGGCTCCGACAATCTCCTTGAATGCCGCCACCCTGCGAAGCGCCGCCCTCACCATCATGGGAACGGCCGGAATGCCGCCCCGGGAAGTCCTTACATCCGCCTTGCAGAATGTCTTCGACCACGCCGCCAGTGGCAGGCTTCGTATTGAAACGGAGCGGGTTTCGCTGGCTGAAGTGGAGAGTGCCTGGAATCGCGATGCGTCCGGTCGGCGAATTGTTTTTGTTCCTTGATTGCCGGTAACAATCAGATCGTCGGCGACTCCACTGTCGCTGCCTTGTCCTCTTCGCCGCGGATCTTCCCCGTAGCATCCACAAAAAACGCTCGATGCGTCCCATCTACCGTCTCCGGGGTCATTGTTAGCTTGTAGTTCTCCGCGGTGCCACTGAATCCCACGGTGTAATCGCCGCGCTTGTTGCTGGCGACGGTGCGCCGAGTGATCGATCCGGTGCCGGCAAGAGCGGGCAGGGAAGTGGCATAGGCGCTGTGCTTGGCTTTGAAGTTCTTCTGCGCGGTGACCACGGTACGCATGAATCCGAGCGCTGCGGCCTCGCTGTCGCTCTTTGCCGGATCGCCTTTGAACTTCGGTTGGTACTCCTGCGCGGCACAAAACGAAACGACGAGCAGAGTAGCTACTATCAGAGTCGTAGATCGCAATCGCATTCAGAGCTCCTGCTGTTAACGAGTAAGGCAAGACTTTTGCGTCATTCTACCCCGATCTTCCTTTGCAACCCCCACTGTTTGCGGGTACTATCATCGCTCAAGCGTATATCCCTGCGACCCTCTATGAAAGCAACCATGGTAAAGAAGCCTCATATCCGGATTGCAGTTGTTGAGAGCGACCCCCTGCGCTTTGTTGGATTTCGCGCGTTGTTCGATGCCGAATCAGATCTCGAACTGATGTCGGCGACTGTTGCTGAACTTGCTAATCGTAAGGACGTGGATCTTGTCCTGCTCGGCAGCAGAAACGGCCAGAATCTCTTCGACGTGATGGCCAGCCTCAAGGCTGCCCGTCCCGATCTCCGTATTATCGTCACCGGCACCGGAGCCGACGACGAAACCATCTTGAAAGCCGTGGCCGCGGGCGCTAAAGGCTACGTGGACGAGGCCGCTTCGCCGGCCGAATTCGTCCAGGCCATCCGCATCGTCAATCAGGGCAGTGTATGGGCTCCGCGCCGCGTGCTCTCCATATTCATCGAACGCGTCACCTCCTCGCCGGGCCGCATCTTCCCGGCAGGTCGCGTTACGTTTACCGATCGTGAGAAAGAAGTGCTGGAACTCCTCGTTGCAGGCAGGTCGAACAAGGAAATCGGCTCGGCTCTCGGCATCGAAGAACGCACCGTAAAAGCGCACGTCGCCAAGCTCATGCGCAAGGTCGGCGTCCAGAATCGCATCGCGCTTTCCGTCCACGCCATCACCCATTCACTCGTCACCTCATCTCGATAACGTTACTAAAGTAGCAAGACGCTTTGTCCCCCCGCCCTATGGCGGGGGTTACCTTGTGTGCTTCGCACTTCCGCCGGATACTCCCTCTCACCTACTACAGTACCTGGGAGACGGGGCTGATCGGAGAGCGAGGGTCCTTCGTTCAGCCCCATCGAATCTCGGGGATTTGAAACCCAGGTGCTGAAGTGGGGGCCGGTTATTCGACAAAGCCCTCCCCCAGAGTGCCACGTGTCAGAAGAGTAACCGGCATTCCACAACTCCTTCCATTCTGCCGGGTTCTAATCATCGTAAGATCGAGCCAAATCCACAGAGCCATTTGCTTTCGAGTAAATGGTCGTCTTTCGAGGCTCGTTTTCCGATGAAAAAGCTTGCAGGTCTGCTCATCCTCCTCCTGAGCGCCGCCGCATGGGCCGGCGACCGCTCCAGTGAAGTTGACCGCGTGGAAAGCGCAGCCAATGTGCTCGACGAGATCATGGCTGCCAAAGATGCCGGAATTCCTTCACGGGTCCTCGACGGCGCCAAGTGCGTCGCCGTGGTGCCTTCACTCTTCAAAGGCGGCTTTATCTTCGGGGGCGCCTATGGTCGCGGCGTCGCAAGCTGCCGCACCGACAAAGGCTGGACGCCTCCCGCGTTCTTCGTGATGGAAGGCGGCAGCTTCGGCTTCCAGATCGGCGGACAGGCGGTTGACCTAGTCATGGTCGTGATGAACGACCGCGGCATGAACAGCCTCCTCTCCAGCAAATTCAAGCTTGGCGCCGACGCCTCTGTGGCTGCGGGCCCGGTTGGCCGTCAGGCCGAGGGCAGCACCGACATCGCAATGCGGGCGCAGATCCTGACGTACTCCCGCGCGCGCGGCGTGTTTGCGGGTGTTTCGGTGAACGGTGCTTCCGTACGGCAGGATCGCGACGCTACGCGTGACTTCTACGGACGCATGGTTCCTTACAACAAACTCTTGAAGGGTGGCACGGATTCTCCGGAAGATGCGCAGCCCTGGCTCACCGCTCTGGCTCGCTACGCTGGCGGCACCGCGCCAGTGGCCATCGCTCCGGTAAAGGCCCCGGCAGGACAGATCGCGCCGTCCATTGCCAGCCCCGATACACCGGCCCCCGATACCACGACCAAGCCGGCCGAGTCGGACATCCCGTCCCAGCCGACAGCAAGTGCCGACGATCCGCAGAATTAATCTCTTTGAGGGCCTATCGAAGGCGGTGGAGCAATCCACCGCCTTCTCTCGTTTGACTCAAATTTTCGAGCGGTGTACCGTCGCTCTTTGCGATCCTTGCTGAAAAGGTTGGAGTACGCCCCGGTCTGGCTGCTGATGCGTGCCATGGCACTCCTCCCGCGCCCTTTGGCCCGCGCGCACGGCATCTTCATCGGCTACGTGGCATATCTGATTCTGCCGCGCCTGCGCCGTGTCGGCCGCCGTAACCTTCAGATCGCCTTTCCCGACAAACCCGAGCGCGAACGCAATCGCCTCCTGCGCGGTATGTACGTTTCGCTAGGACGCCTCCTCGCCGAGTTCTGCCTCTTCCCGCGTTATAACCGCCAGAACGTCGAGAAGATCGCTGTCTATGCCGGGTTCGAAAACTTCGAGCAGGCCGAACAGCTTGGGAAGGGCGTCCTGCTGCTCACCGGCCACGTCGGTGGCTGGGAAATCGGTTCTTTCGTGCACTCGATTTACGGTCACCCGATGAACATCGTGGTCCGCCCGCTCGATAATCCTTATCTCAATCAGCTTGCCGAAGACTTCCGCTGCCGCTTCGGCAATCGCCTTCTAGGGAAACAGGACTTCGCTCGCGGCCTCCTCGCCGCCATGCACAAAGGCGAGACTGTCGGCATATTGATGGACACCAATATGACGCCGCCGCAGGGTGATTTCGTTCCCTTCTTTGGCGTCCTCGCTTGTACTGCCACAGGAATGGCCCGCGTCGCCATGAAGACCGGCGCCGCCGTGGTTCCTGCATTCACCGTCTGGGACGACAAACTCCGCAAGTATCGCGTGCTTTTCGAACCTGCCATCAAGCTCGTAAATACCGGCAACACCGATGCCGACGTCCTCACCAACACCGCGCTCTTCAACAAAGCGATCGAGGATGTTATCCGCCGCTACCCCGACCAATGGCTCTGGGTGCATCGTCGCTGGAAGACCCGGCCGCCCGGCGAGCCGTCCATTTACTAAGGTTCTCGGTGTGAGCTCCGTCATTGCATCGTTCCGCGGATAGGCATATATAAGCAGCATGTCCGCCACCTTACAGAAGCTCGCAGAGCTCACCGGATCCAGTCTCATCGGCGATTCAACGTTAACCATTTGTTCCGTCGCGAACCTGAACCACGCCACGCCGCGCGATTTGGTTTTCTGTGAGGACGAGAAGTATCTCGGTGACGCCTTCGCCAGTCCCGCCGCTGCGATCGTGGTCGGCGAATTTGCGGCCTCTGCCCACGACGCTCCCAAGCCGCTGCTCATCTCCACGCAGCCGCGTCTGGCCTTCGCCAAAGCCGCAAAGGTCCTCCGCTCCCATAAGAAGCGATCCGGCGGCATCGTGCATCCCACGGCGGTGGTTCCACCGACCGTCGTTTTCGGCGCCGAGGTCGTCGTTGGCGCTTACGTCGTTCTCGGCGAGCACGTACACATTGGCGATCGTGTGTGTATTGGGGCTGGGGTCTGCATCGGTAGCGATGTGAAAATCGGTACTGACTGCGAGATCCACTCGCGCGTCACGATCTATCACGGCACCCACATCGGTAATCACGTCATCATCCACGCCGGCGCCGTGCTCGGCAGCGATGGCTTCGGCTACGTCCGCGACAAACTAACCGGTCGCTACCACCAGATGCCGCAGATCGGTCATCTTATCGTCGGAGATCACGTAGACATCGGCGCCAACGTCACCATTGACCGCGGTGGGTTGGAAGACACCGTCATCGGCGCCGGCACAAAGCTCGACAACCTCGTGCATATTGGGCACAACGTCAGAATCGGTGAGAACGTAGTGATCGCCGCTCAGACCGGTATCTCCGGCAGTTGCACCATCGGCGCCGGATCGATCATCGGCGGCCAGGTCGGTATGGGCGACCACGCTACGCTCGAAGAGGGAACAATCCTAGGCGGACAATCCGGCATCCTTTCCGAAAAGATCTTCCGCGAAAAAGGTCCGTGTTTCGGAACGCCGGCCAAGCCTCTGAAGCAGTATCTGCGTGAACAGGCGGCGCTCTCGCGTCTCTCCCGCCGCAGCGAGTAACATCCAATCAGCATGGCCATCGTTGTCATTGGCGGACACTCGCGCGACGTCGGTAAAACCAGCGTCGTTGCCGGTCTCATCGCCGCGCTGCCCGAGCGCCACTGGCTGGCGATGAAAATCACGCAATACGGCCACGGCGTGTGCTCCGCCAACGGCGAGCCCTGCGACTGCGTCACCGCCGACCACAGCCTCGCCGTCTCCGAAGAACACAATCGCGCCGGCGATACCGACACTTCACGCTTCCTAGTTGCTGGCGCCGAGCGTGTTCTCTGGGTGCGAACCCAGCAAGGCATGCTTGCTGAAGCGATGCCTCGCGTCCGCGCCGAAATCGCCAAGGCCGAGAACGTTATCATCGAGTCCAATAGCGTGATGAAGTTTATCCGCCCGGCGCTGTACATTGCCGTCCTCGACCCCACACGCGCCGACTTCAAATCCAGCGCACGAGAGTACCTAGATCGCGCCGATGCCATCCTCATGCGCTCAGGTGAAGGTCAGGTTGAATGGAAGAATGTCTCGCTAAAGCCGGCGCAGGGAAGACCAGTGTTCGAGTTCAAGCCCCCGGAATATGTTCCAGAAGCGTTCGCTGAATTCGTGCGCGATCAACTGGAGATACCCTCCTAACCCTATGCCACGCGTTCTTCCGGCTCGTCAACTCTTGGCGTACTAACATTCCCACCTTCCATCCCGATCTTCCCAATCATCGCGTTCATCAGCCCAATCGCCGCACCACGCGCCAGCAATTCCGTCATTCTGCCGACAATTCCAATCTCTTCCTCTCCAACGCCTGCCTCGAGCAACTTTGCAATTTCGAGGTTCACCTGCACCGGAATCTCGAGGGCGCATTTCCACGCGCTCTCACGGATATCAAACACCATGCGCTCGTGAATGGCTGTATTCAGCAGAGGCTTCAGAACCCGCCAATACGCAAATAGCAACTCAGGCGAATGGGTCAGCGATCGCTGTTCATCGGAGTAGTACGCCAACTCCAGCAGGTGGCGTTGTTCATCTAAAACGCGTTTTACAGGCGGACTTGTCGTCTCTGAGTTCACGAAATCCGGTGAGGACATAATCGCCATCAGACCCGCTGGATGCCCCGCAACGTCAAGTCCGACCGGCCCTTCGAATGCCTGCGACTGCACGCTGAGCATGAGCAGCATGGCCGATTCGACGAAGCCGAATAGCTCCATCTCAGCCGCGGCTTCCGCCGCGCTCAGCCCTTCACCTATCGCCGCAACCTTAAAATAATTGTGCACATCGGTGTAGGCCTCTGCCCGTAAACGGGCTGCGGAGTCGAAGAACTCTCGTGTCGCGAGCAATGGCCGCATCGCCTTAATCAGCGCATCGAGGAACGCCGGATACGCGGCGAACGCCTGGAAGGGAACTGGCACATACCCGATTCCCAGCGCAAATTTCAGTTCTTCGAAGACCTCGGCCACGCGCCCCGAAGCTTCACGCTCCTGCAACAACGTCAGTCGATTTCCTCTTCTCCATGGCATATCTCTCTCCGATGTAATCGGTGCCAGAAAGGACGTAAGGTGTAGTCCCTAAGAGTTCCGTACAATGGTGAAAATGGCCGAGCCATTCGAAATTCTTTTTGACCGCGCCGAGCTTTCGCCCGTCGAGCACCCGGCGTACGCACGTTATGGCCATCTCGGGTTCCCCTCGGCTCCATTCGATCGCCCGTGGATCTACTCCAACTTCGTCCAGTCACTCGACGGCATCGTCTCTCTTCTCGGCCGTCATTTCGCTGGCGGCGACATTTCACAATCGCCCGACGATCGCTGGCTCATGGACCTCCTGCGCGCGCACGCCGACGCCATCCTCACCGGCGCGACCACGCTTCTCGACGAGCGCAACGCGCGCGGCGCCGATAGCCGCGGCATCGTCTTCCGCGTCGTCGATCCCGAGGTACAGGACCTCCGCACGAAACTCGGCCTTGGTCCCGAGCGCAACCTCATCGCCACCGGACACGGCAAACTCCCATGGCGCGACCTCAAGCTCTTCGACGGCAGCCAAGTCGAGCCGGGTATCGTGACCACCGAACTCGGAGCCACGAACCTCGGCTCGCTGCCGTCGCACGTTGCGCTCATCATCGCCGGCGAAGGCCCGTTGATTGACTGGTCGCTAGCTGCGCACAAACTTCGCGACGACCTAAATATCCGCAACCTGCTCTGCGAAGGCGGCCCCACGCTCTACGGCGCGCTCGCCCGTGCCGACCTGATTGATGAAAAATTCGTGACCATTTCCCCAATCGAGACCGGTCAGCTTGTTCCGCCCGAACAGGAACGTCAGCCCAATGAAACCGGCCCTGCCTTGTTGCGCCCCACGATTTTCGGTGGTCCCGGCTTCACCAAGGAGACCGCGACGTGGTGGCGCTGGATCAGCAGCCGCAAGCTTGGTGACCACGAGTTCAATCGGTATCGCCGCCGACGGGTACAGAACTCGTAAACCTATATCCACAAATGTATTTGCTACACTCGATGAGTGAAGCGAATCCATAAGCAGGCATGGGGAATGGCCGTTCTCTCCGGCGTTCTTCAGGTGCTGATATTTCCGCGGCCTGCTTTGTACTTCCTGTGTTGGATCGCCGTCGCCCCTCTCATCATCGCCATTCTGCGCGCTCGCGATCCCGATGCCGTGCAGCTTCTCGCCGAAGGTGGCTCGAGCTTCCTCGCGCCTGCCAGCCTGAAGCAAGGCTTCTTCCTCGGCTACGCAAGCGGCATCGTGTGGTACCTGGGAAGCTGCTACTGGGTCTTCCACGTCATGCACCTCTACGGAGGTCTGAACGTCTTCGTCTCCGCGATCCTGCTCATCATGTTCGCAATGTACCTTGGGCTTTATCACGGGCTGTTCGGAATCTTGCTCGCACTCAGTGCGCGTAAGCGCCAGGGATACAGCCTGCGCGCTCTCGTGCTCGCGCCGTTTCTCTGGGTCTCGGTGGAACTGGCGCGAACCTACGTCACCGGCTTCCCATGGAACCTCCTCGGCACCGCGCAGGTGGACAACATTCCCCTGGCTCGCATTGCGACCTTCACCGGCGTCTACGGCTTGTCATTCGAAATCGCCCTTGTGAACGCCGCCTTTGCCGCGGCTGCTCTCGTTGCTCGCCGCCAGCGCGCCACCATGCTGGTTGCCGCCATCTGCGCGACGATTGGCCTTCAAGTCTGGCGGCTCGTCCCGATGCAAGCGCCGCCGCCCAACAGGTACGCGGTGCTGGTGCAGGAAAATATCCCGGTCAAAGACATCGAGTGGACCGAGCCTGCGCTCAACTCCACGCTCGCCGACCTTGCGAAGTTCAGCGTGGCGCCGAACAATGCGACTGCCGACGATCCCGGCCTCATCATCTGGCCTGAATCACCCGCGCCGTTCTTCGTCACCGACTACCACTTCCGCGGCGCGATGATGAACATCGCCCGAGAGACGCACTCGTATGTAATTGCCGGCAGCATCGGTATCGAGAACACGGGCAGGGAAGACGTACAACCCAACGTCTATAACTCTGCCGTGCTCATCACGCCCGACGCCAAGTGGTCTGCGCGCTACGACAAGAACCACCTCGTGCCGTTCGGCGAATACGTTCCGTTCGCATCTCTTCTGAGTTTTGCCAAATCGCTTACCCATGAAGTCGGGACCTTCAAGCCCGGCCACGAACGCAAGCTCCTAGATCTGGGCAAGCAGCAAGTTGGCGTCTTCATCTGTTACGAGAGCATTTTCCCGAATGAAGTGCGCCAGTTCGCCGACAACGGCGCCGACCTCTTCATTAACATTTCCAACGACGGTTGGTTCGGCGACACCGGCGCTCCTGGTCAACACTTGAACATGGCGCGAATGCGTGCGATCGAGAACGAGCGCTGGCTGCTGCGCTCCACGAACACTGGAATTACTGCTTCGATCGACCCTTACGGACGCATTGCGGCCGTCCAGCCGCGCAACGTTCGCGCCTACATGCAAGCGCCCTACGCGTATCTAAGCGGGAAGACCTTCTATACTGAGCACGGCGATTGGTTCCCCATCTGCTGTGTCATAATTTCGTTAGCGGCGCTCGTCATCCGGCATCGCCCGGAGGCAGAAATGCCCCAGCCGCAACCGGTCTAACCACGCATCGAAAGGCTCCAATGTTTGAGGAACTCGAGCAGGAATACGTCGAGCTAAGCAAGAAAGTCCGTGAGCTGAAGGAGTATCTTTGACGCTCCCCGGCTCCGCACGCAGTTGGCGGAAGTAGAAAAAGAAGCTGCCGATCCCAACCTCTGGGGCAATCCTGAAAATTCTCAGCGTGTAATGCGCGAACGCAAGCGCCTGGAAGACGCGCTCGCCACCGACAAAGACCTCAGCCGCCGCACGGATGACATCACCGCCTACTTCGACCTCGCGAAAGAAGGCGAAGACATCACCGCCGATCTTCGCCGCGAAATGGACCAGCTCCGCGACATCGTCGAGAAGCTCGAAACCGAAACGCTGCTCAGCGGCGACAGCGATCGCCTCAGCGCCATCGTCACCATCCATCCCGGTGCAGGCGGCACCGAGTCGCAGGACTGGGCCGAAATGCTGCTCCGCATGTATCTGCGCTGGGCTGAGCGCCAAGGCTTTGAAACGACCGTCAACGACTACCAGCCCGGTGAAGAAGCCGGGCTGAAGTCGGTCACAATTACCGTCGCAGGGCAGGACGCCTACGGGCTTCTGACCAGCGAAATCGGTGTGCATCGGCTGGTGCGGATTTCGCCGTTCGATCAGGCGAAGCGCCGTCATACCTCGTTCGCCAGTGTCTTCGTCTCGCCGGAAATCGACGAGAGTATTGAAGTGATCGTCAAACCGGACGACATCCGTACTGACACTTACCGCTCCGGCGGCAAGGGCGGCCAGCACGTCAATACCACCGACTCAGCCGTCCGTATCACGCACTTCCCGACGGGCATCGTAGTGAGCTGTCAGAACGAGCGTTCGCAGCATAAGAACCGCGAACGCGCGATGAAGATCCTTCGCTCGAAGATCTACGAATACGAGTTGGAAAAGAAGCGCGCCGCCTCGCAGAAAGTCGAAGACTCCAAGCTCGACATCGACTTCGGCTCGCAGATTCGTTCGTACGTCCTGCACCCGTATCGCATGGTGAAGGACCATCGAACGAAGTTCGAAGTTGGCGATCCCGATCGCGTTCTAGACGGCGACCTGAAGGGCTTCATTCGCGCTTACCTCCTCATGCGCCGTTCGGAGTCCAAGGGCGGAGACTCAGCGCAATCCGCTTAGTCGACGTTCCCCACGTTTGTCGTGTGACCCATCACACACAGCCGTGTGCTCTGCTTCACAGACCTGTCGCCCAATTGTCGGCGAAGCTACGAGAGTGGGTGACTGCGGCGCGATCGCGCTTCCGGTTTGCGCCCTGGCGTTAGGACCCCGGTTCTTTGAAAACTCCGTCCCGCAATCACACGACACGAGAGCGTCCGCCCTAATTCGGAGCACCAATTTGCTCCTCAAAACCACGAATATTTCGGCGGAAATCGCGAAAAGTTCGCGCAAACCCCACATTTTTTGAACTCTTCGGCCCGAAAATTCGCGAGAATTCGAATGCCTATATCTCCAAATTCCTTCGTGTTTTCTTTCGTGTTCTTCGTGGTTTAGGATTCTGCCTTAATGTCCGATAACACGCAGAAATCTTCAGAAAAACCCACCTAACTCCTACGCCGAGAGGAATTTACCTCTAAGTATCTTTAAAAATAGGAATTTGCAGAGATTGCATAGGCTAAATTATTGAAAACACTAGAGGGTGGGGAGGGGGGTGGGGTACTCGCAAAAAGGACAGACCGAGCTCCCTGACCGATTGCAACCGGCACGAACCGCCCGCCTTGTTATTCTTGTCCATGCCGCCCGCCGCTCCCAACCAACCCTTCGGACCGAAGTTTGACGAGGCCCTCCTCCTCGCGCACGATCTTCATCGTCACGACATCCGCAAAGGCACCGGACGCCCCTACATCTCTCATCTCCTCGGCGTCTGCTCGCTCGTGGTTGATTACGGTGGCGACGAGGAAATGGCCATCGCCGCTCTCCTTCATGACGCGGTCGAAGACCACGGGGGCCGGCCCATGCTGGAGCAAATTCGCGAACGCTTTGGGGATCGCGTAGCGCACATCGTCGACGGCTGCACCGATAGTTACGTTCTCGACGCTTCGCAGAAAGAGCCGTGGTTGCAGCGCAAGCAGGAGTACCTGGCGCGCATCGTCCATGAAGACACCGACACTCGCCTCGTTTCCGCCGCAGACAAGCTTTACAACGCGCGCACCATTGTCCGTGACCTTCGCCTCGAAGGCCTCACCGCGCTCGACCGCTTCAACGGCGGTCGCAAGAACACCGTTTGGTACTACGACGAACTCGTCCATGCCTACCGCCATGCCGGCACCAACGACCTCGTCGAAGAGCTGGCAAATGTTGTGGATGAGATGAAGCGGCTCACAGGCTACAATCGTCCCGCAGAGATGCCTCGAATCGCCAGCCAGGAGCCGTGTTAGCGCGATGAAGCGAATGATCGAGTTGATCAAGTCGTCGGCGATCCCCGCCAACATGATGCGGAGCGCCGCTAAGGGCGCGCTCTCCGTAGCGCCCGGCGAGATGATCGAAATTCTCGTCTACCTTGCGGGCCATCCTGTTTTTGGCAAAGAGGCGAGCCTGACCCTCGCGGGATGGAGCGAGAAGGATGCAAAGTTGGTCCTGGCCGATCCGAAGTGCTCGCCGGATGTCCTCAACTATTTCATGGACGCCGGCAACTTCCGCCTTCCACTGCTGAACGCGCTGCTTGCTAATCCATCGGTCACCGAAGACATGATGGTTCGGCTTGCAATGCAGGCTTCCACTCGCGTGCTGGCGAACATGTTGTGGCATCCACGGGTGCTCGGCAATATCTCTACCCTGCATGCCATCTCGATGAACATCAGCCTGCCGGAAGAGGACGCAATCGTCGTCCGCTCGGCGCTCGCCAACCTCGGCGAGAACACCGACTACCTCATCGAGCAGGCCCAGTTGGACGTGGATCCCGACGAACCCGTGTTCGCGGAGGACATTCTCAACGGCGAACTCCAGCGCTACACCTCGGAGCACGCCGACGAGATCGCCGCCGAAGAAGGAAAAGCCTTCGAGATCTATGTCGATTCACCGGCGCCCGTTCAGGAAGATGCCATTGCGAACCCGGCAGGAGGCGTTATCAGTGGCGCTGGAGCCGTACCCTCGCTCATTAACACGGCGACTGCCGCACAAAAGCCGGAAGTCGTGCAGGGTAAACCGGATCCGTCCATCCGCAAGAAGGTCAGCGCCTTCCAGAAGATCGCCCGGTTGGGGGTGGGCGAGCGCGTCCAACTCGCGATGAAAGGCTCCAAGGACGAGCGTTTCATTCTCATTCGTGATGGGTCCAAGGTCGTGTCCGCCGCCGTCCTCGAAAGCCCGAAGCTTACCGACCAGGAGGCCGAACTCTTCGCTTCGCTGAAAAATGTGCAGGAGAGCGTGCTGCGCGGAATTTCATCAAAACGAAAGTTCATGCGCAGCTACCTCGTGCAGCGCAACCTCTGCACCAACCCACGCTGTCCCCTCGATATCTCGCTTCCATTGGTCAAGGGCCTCATGATTAACGATCTTCGCGGAATGTCGACCAACAAGAATGTTAACGACACCATTCGCAAAATGGCCCTGAAGCTCTACAAACAGCGCGCGGAAAAGAAACAAGAATAGGAATTGCGACATCCAACCATCATGTCCACCGATCCGATTGCCGAACTCCTGAAGTCCGCCAAGACCATCGCTGTTGTCGGCCTCTCCGACAATCCCATGAAGCCTAGCTATGGGGTCTCGCAGTACATGCAGTCGCACGGCTACAGGATCATTCCAGTCAATCCGCAGGTGTCTGAGGCCCTCGGCGAGAAGTCGTACGCGTCGTTGCTCGATATTCCGGAAAAGATTGATATCGTGGATGTCTTCCGGCGTCCTGATGCCGTGCCCGAAATCGTGGACCAAGCGATCCAGCTGAAAGTTCCAGCGCTGTGGCTCCAGGAAACAGTCGTCCACGAAGAAGCCGCGCAGAAGGCCCGCGACGCCGGGATTTTCGTCGTGATGGACGAGTGCATCCTGAAAGAGCACCGCAAACGAATGCGTTAAGCTGACGCCGCCTCTTGCACTGGTTGCGCTCGTAGCACACGCAACATTGTCGACTGGTTGTGCTCCACGAACGCATCGCGCTCGCGCAGCAGTTCTTCCAGGAACTCTCTTCGTAGAGCGTCAAGGCGCGCGTTGTCCCAGCGCTCGGCGGCATCGAATTCTGCCACTTCGAGCAGGTTGTCCATCACCGAGAAGAGGACATCGTTACTCTTCTTCGTAACTGCAGCGAGCCTCCGTCGATACTCTTCCAGCCCGTCGATTCCCGGATACAGCCGCTCCATGATGGCGACCTCGTTCCAAGCCCAGTTCAATTGCGGCGAGAGTGCTCGATACCCATGGATCCATCCCCAGACATCCACGATCTGCGACAGCGAGTTATACATCTTTGAAACTCTCGGATCGAGGAAGTCATACGATGGTGCGCAGACATCTCCAAGCAGCCGGCCAGCGCGTTCCAGTTCGTCCTTGATCGGTGTGCCGTCGTAGGGAAGCATGCGACAGAAGACTGCGGCGGCGCAGCCGTCGTTCAAGATCGTGCGCAGGAAACGCAGGTTCTGCTTGATCGACTCCAAGGTGCTGCCCGGATCGAACATCATGAAGCCGAACTCGAAGAGCAGGCCGACCTGCTTGAGCATTTCGACGGCGCGGATGTTTTGCTCCACCGACACTTGCTTGTGCAGTGTCTTCAGTCCTTCTTCGTTGCCGGACTCAAGCCCCATGTAGACCAGGTACAGGCCTGCGTCGCGCATCGCGGTGAAGATCTCGGGTTCTACGGCATCGGCACGGCAGTTGATCTTCCAGATTACGCGCTGCGCGAGACCACTGCGGTGCATGCAATCTACGAAGTCGTAAGCCCAGCGCCGCCACACCGGTCCGAAAAGAGGGAAGTCGTCATCCTGGAAGAGGAAGATGGAGATGCCGCGCTCTTCGTGCATCGCTTGCATTTCTTCGATCACTTTCGCCGGCTTGCGCGTGCGGACGATCTTTCCTGGCGCGGTGCGGTAGAACGTCTGGATGGAGCAGAAGGAGCAAGTACGGGCACATCCGCGGCTGGCCAGCAGCGGCAGGGCTTTGCGTCCCAGCGCTTTCTCCGGCTCAAAGTTTCGTTCGGGATAGGGGAGGGAATCGAGATCATCCACTAACGAACGCATCGGGTTGGTGACAACACCGGTCGTTCCGCGATAGGCAATTCCCTGGAGGTCATGCCAGTCGCGTCCTGTGCCAATCACGTCGGCGAGTTCCAGCAGCGTCATCTCGCCCTCGAAGCGCACTACGCTGTCCAGTTCCGGCAACATGCGCAGCGTCTCCTCGTGACTCAAGCTGGGGAAGTGTCCGCCGATGGTGAAGTGGCAATCGACGCCGGCCGCGCGCAACGCCTGCATTAGAGCGTCGAACTTGCGAATATAGAACTGAAATATGAGGGAAAAGCCAACAATCATCGGCTTGCTCTGCCGCGCCGACTCGATGATCTCGCTCGTCTCTGCCTCGAAGTCGCAGGTCAGTACGCTATAGCCGTGCTCGCGCAGGGTTGACGCGAGGTAGCCTAAGCCCAGGTTTCCCTGGTGCTGGAAGCCAATCAACATCACAGGACGGCTCGTGTCTCGCTTCAATGAAGACGAGAAGAGTGGCAACGGCAGAATTCCGGCGCTATCAGGCATACGAATCCTTCATGAAATCAAGATTGAAAAAAAGCCGGTGCCACTCGCGCAGCACCGGGCTCGTTCAATGTCCTGCTGTTTTTCCTGCTATGGCGCCGGCCATCTTCGCCACGCCTGCCGCCTGAACCTTCAAGACTTCTGCTTTTACTTCCAGGCTGATGGCGACCAATTGCCGCTGGGCTGATTGATCGAGGATTTTGAAAATCTCCATGTCGATCGGATCCCACCACCAATTGCGATGGAACAAGAGGTCCGAGTCAAGGTTTGCCATGTGTGTTCCTCCAAAAATGAGATTTGTAACTGCTGATTTCCTGGGCGAATAACAGAAGGGTGCACTTAGGGGTCGCGTTGCGCCGCACAGCGCCATACGCGTCGCACATACTGTTCCGGTATTGCTAGCCCGTCAAGAGTGGCAATAGAACATTGCCGTGACGAACTAGACCAGCGAAGGGAAACGAACTAGAACACCGTAGTGAGACGAACTAGAACAGCTTGAAAGAGGAACTCGGAAGGAAGGGTGGTGTTCTTGCAGTCACGGCGCGGAGTGTCCTGCTGTCTCTTCGCGCCGTGACGGAATCGCTTGTTAAAGTGCCCGGTCGGACACTTATTGCTTCAACTTCACCCTTGTCATATCGACGACGATTGGCCGCTCCAGGACGGTCTCCATCGTCGAGCCGGCTTCGAGCCTCACATCCGGTCCGCGGGATAACAGAACGGTCGCAAGTCCAATGATGCCGCCACCCGCAGCGCCGACTCCCGCGCCCTTGCCACCATCTGCCGCTGCGCCAATCAGTCCGCCGAGGCCTGCTGCTTGCGCGATTGTCGCCGCATCTTTGCCCTTGTTACTGTCGCCCTGGATGGTGCCTTCCTTGTCCTTCATCTTGCCGTTTTCCATGCCGGGAACATTGTCTACGGCACCGGGCAGTAGAAGCGTATAACCGTTGGCGAAGATCAGTGTATTGAAGTGCACCAGCACCTCAGCTCGTCCCTTCACTCGTCCCGGACGCTTCACATTGCTGATCGTGCCTTGCACGTAGCTTCCCGCAGGGATGATGATGTGGTCCGAAACCACGACAGGGAACGTCGTTTCCGCATACACTGCGTCGCCTTCATGGGCCGACTTCGTAGTGATTGCATGCTTCAGCGCAAGCGGAATCTTCGTTCCCGCCGGCAGGGTGATCTCCTGCGACGGGTCGCTGTTCGCCGGACGTGTTGGCTTCAGTTGCGGCGTCGTATCCTGCTGCGGAGCGTTTAGATCGATGGGCGTGCTCTGCCCAAACATTGTTGACGCCCCTAAGACCGCGATTGCGAGTAGTACGTGTTTCATAACACTCCCCCGAACTAGCGTAGCGCGAACATCGCGTTGACGTGGGCGGTAACTTGGATCGTCTGCGGCGTGAAGTCCGCAGTTGGCGCGGCCATGGGCGCTCCCATTCTCGCCTGCGCCATCATGGGCGATGCCTGCATCATGCGGATGGGCATGATATCCGTCGTATCAATTGACGCGTAGGATAATTCGCCGAGTTGTCGTCCCGCCGTCTCGGCCACCGCAGCGGCTTCATTCTTCGCGCGACGGAACGCGTCTTCTGCTGCTTTCGTTTTTGCGGCCTCGGTATCTTGCAGGATGTAGCTGATGGACTGGTTCTCCGTCACATCCATGTCGCCGAAGGCCTCGGCCATGGCGCCGACTTTGCTGAAGTCGCGCAGCTTGACCTTGATGCTGCTGCTCACTTTGTAGCCGACGACTTTCTGCTTAGGATTTTTCCAGTCGTACATCGGCGCCACCGAGAAGAACCCGATCTCCGCGTCTTTCACATCAATGCCGTTTGTCTTCAGGATCTGCCGCACCTGTTCCGCCGCGCGGGTGGCGCGATCGTAGGCTGGTTTGATCTGGTCCCCTTGCGCTCCAATGTTGAATTGCACCAGCGCAGTATCGGGATTGGCTTCATACCTGCCGTCCGCGCCTACATAGATGGAATTTTGCACGGCCGTGACCGTAGGCCGATCTTGCGCGAACGTCGCGATGGAAAACAGTGCAATCCCAGAAACAATCCCAGCCCAAATCTTTCGGTACATTCATTTCCTCCAGGAAAACGACTGCCACCAAAATACAGCGGCGCAGTCCCCCGGTATAGCTAGTTGGACTGCGCCGTCGTATTTTCGTAATCCAAAGCGGTTCAGGGCAACACGATGCCCCGGTCCAGCCGCAGCACCAGCTGCGATCCTTTATCGAGCAGGATATTGCGGTCGCTCAGTGTCGCCATGCTCGCGCCCGCTGCTGCACCTGTTGCGGCGCCGACGGCTGCACCTCGGCTGCCTCCGGCTGCTTGTCCGGCGCTCGCCCCTACGACGGCCCCTACACCCGCGCCTTCCAGGGTGCGGCGCATATCAATCGCTTTGCGCTCGATCTCGCCTTCCGGTCCCACCGGTCTCAAGCCGTGTTCGCTTGGGACCTCCACGACCGTTGCCGAGAGCGGCAGCCAACCGCGGGAAGTCTCAATCTCGTCGAAACTCAGCAGCAGGCGCGCATTGAAGCCGCGGTCCACTTCGCTTACATGGCCGGTGATCATTCGTCCGCCGGGGATCCGCTGTCCGCCTGCAGTGGTAAGGGGCTCGCGGAGCAGCGCGCGGAAGTGCTTCCCGCGCGGAACGCTTGCGGTGTCAATCGGGTCTTCGAGCGTGATGAGGAAGCGATAGCCATCCGGGACCTCGTTCGTTCCGACGGCCTCATAAACCTGCCGCGAAGCTGGCGGCTCGGGCGCCGGTTCGGCGGCTGGCTCTGCGGCGGGTTCCTGACCGGTGATTTGGGGCGGTTCAGCGGGTGGAGGCACCTGGTCACGAGTATGCAGCTCTTGGGCGGATACGAAACTGGCCAGGAGAAGGGTAGCGGAGAACAGTGAGGCACGAAGCATACAAAACCTCTTCGGATGTTGAGATGCGGACGAAACCTTACCGCTCTAAAACCCATCGGTTCGACGAGAGTTTCGCAATTCGGTTACGAAAGTATTGTGAAATTCGGCTACTCTGAAACCTTATGCTTGGGTTTTGCGTCAAAGTTGAGGTATGGTGCAGATAACACCGGGGTTGTATTAGGGAAACGGGAGGCGCGTAATGCGCAAATGGTATTTACCACTGACGGTGCTGGGACTCGGCGGCATAGGTGCCGCACTCCTCAGTCCGCGCGGCCGGGCTGTCGTAAGTTCTTGGTTTGAAAGGAATTCTCGCGGCGAGTCGAAGTTTGTGGAATGGAATGACACCGCCCAGTCCGAGCTTGCCAAGATTCAGAAAGCCCTCGACCGTATCGCTGAGCACCTCGACCCCGGACACGAACGCTTGGCGTAACCAAAGTCTCGCTCGAATGAGATAGGCTGGCGAACCTGCCAGCCTTTTCTCTTTACGGGTGGATTTCGTTAAGTCTGCCCGCCATCTTTATGTCCCGATGCGTGACACCGCCCGAATCGTGGGACGTCAGTTGCAAGGTCACCCGGCTATAGACGATCTGGATGTCAGGATGATGGCCGGCCGCCTCGGCGGCGTCCGCGACTTTGTTTACGAACTTCATGGCTTCCAAGAAGTCCTTAAATTCGTACTTCCGCTCGATGGCGATGCCGTTTTTCGCCCAGCCATGCAGCGACCCAAGCGCGGTTTGGAGCTCCGGGTCGGTCAGCGTCTTGCTCATGATTGCCTCCTCGATGTCTGCAACATGGTACCTGAGAATTGCCCTCGTATCCCGAGTGATGCCGGGTCCCAAGTTGTTGTAGCTCATCAGCTTCTCGTTTGATGTTTAGATGTTGCGGTAGGCATGGACGCTTACCCTTGACTCTGGCAAATTGCCACCATGAGAAAAGTGCTCCTGCTCTTTCTTTTGACTCAGGCGCGCAACAAACTGCAGGGCCAACAACTTTCGGTGATGGTGGTGGAATCGCGAACAGGGAGTCCACTGGCAAACAAGACTGTCGAACTGAGATTCAGACCCGATGCGCTCACGTCCGAAGTTACCAGCAAGACAGGCAAGGACGGCATAGCCAAGTTCGTGCTTCCAACGCCGCCCCCAACAGAGATCTACGACGTGACTATTCCAAACTCTGAAATCGCTGAGTGCGCTGCGCTGAAAGACTTGCAGTTGGACGAAGTCCGCCAGCGCGGCATCATCTCCCCATCCTGCGATCCCAAAAAGGACGCCAGTCTGGATTCGACATCCGGGGTGATTGTGCTTCGCGTCTGGAAACTTTCGCTTTGGCAGAGATTGATGCGCAGGTCAGAGGCTTAGACGCCACCCTCGCTGTTACTTTGAGGAGGAGCGTTTTGGGCCCCTCCTCTTTGTTGTCAGTCAACGCGGCGTGAACACCGCCGTCGTCAGGGCCGGCACCGTTACGCTCCCGTTGCTGTTGTAGGTGGACTGCTTCACGACCGGGTCCGTGGAGTGTTGCAGCACCGGATGGAGTTGAAGACGCAAATTCGCCAGCGACGCATCGCTGATCGTCTGCGACGCATTACTGCCGTTGAACACCACCACGATCTGCTGACGTCCCGTTCCCAGCACCACGGCAATTACGCCCGGGATCTGGTTCGGACCGACATTCAGGAACCGCAAGTTCGCTTGGATTTGCGGCTCGGTACTCATGCGGAACAGCGGTGAGCTGTAGCGCACGCGCAACATCTCGCAGAAGTGGTCGTATGCGCGCTGGATGTTCGCCGGTTGCGGCATCAGTGCTGGGTCGGCGAGTAGTGGTTGCAGGTCGCTCCATTGGAAGCTGTTCTGGCTCGCGATCGGCAGGCCCACGCCCCAGTTGTCGGTTTGCAGGGTCCAGTCGATCTTGTTGAACCAGTCGCCGGAGTCGTAGCTGTTGTTGTCACCCGACTTCGAACGCAGGATGTCGTCGCCTGCGTGGAAGAAGGGAATACCCTGACCGAGCAGGATAAGACTGTTTGCCAGGTTCTGGCGACGGGTGCGGTCGGCAATTGAGTCGGTGATGTTCGACTTCAATTGCACCGCATCGAAGATGGTTTGATTGTCGTGCGCGGATGCGTAGCTGATGTCTTCGATCGGCTGCGCGGTGTAGCCTGCGTGCTGTCCGTTGTAGTCCACGCTGCCGCCGGTCACGGTGTTGCCATTGCTATCCGTGAAGCTGTAATCGCGCAGGTTTCCGGTCAGGCCGATGCGGATCCAATCGCTTTCCTGCAGCAGCTTTGCTTTCTGTGTGTCGCTGTCGCCGATGGAGAACGTGGTGTTCGGGTCGGTGAATAAGCCGGTAGCGAAGCCTTGCTCGCGGACATCGTTGAATGGTCCACCACCACGCACGCCATCGCGCGTGCGGTCGTTGAACGATCCAATGCCGGTGCCATACAGATTGCTCTGCATGGCGTTCTTGCCGAGCGCGTTGTTGCCGGTTTCGCCGAAGTTCCAACCCTCACCGTACAGGTAAACCTTGCGGCCATCTACGCCATCGTTCCGTAGAGTGAGCTGGTCAAGCGCCTGCCGTACGTGCTGGATGTTCGACAGCAAATGGAAGGACATGATGTCGAAGCGGAAGCCATCCACCTTGTATTCCTTGGCGAAGGTGGTCACCGCGTCGATCATCAGCTTTTCCATCATGCGATGCTCGGTCGCCGTGTCGGCGCAGCAGCTTGCGAAGTAGTTCGCGCCGTTGGCGTCGAGACGATAGTAGTAATCGGGCACAACCTCATCGAGGACGGAGTTTGGATTTTGTCCGAAGCTGCTGGTGTGATTGAAGACCACGTCCTGAATCACGCGCAGCCCGTTTGCATGCAGCGACTCGACCATCGCACGATATTCCTTCGTGCGACTGGCGGCATTCACTGCGTAGCTGCCCTCTGGCGTGAGATAGTGCAGAGGATCGTAGCCCCAGTTGAAGCCGTCCTGCCCCTGGATGGCTGCCACCGCCGCCTGCTGCTGGTCGGAGTCTGGCGGATAGACGCTGAGATCTCCCGTCGTCTTCCAGGTAGTCTTGTCTTCATTCACACTGGCAATGTCGAAATTCGGCAGCAGATGGACTGCTCTCAATCCCGACTGCGATAGGCTGCGCAGGTGCTTCATGCCATTCGACGTTTGGTCGGTGAACGCCAGATAGGTTCCTCGCTGCACCGCTGGAATCGTGCTGTCCGTCGCGCTGAAGTCGCGGATGTGCAGTTCATAGATGCTCAAGTCGTTCCAACTCGCCAGCGGCGGAGAGGGAAGCAGGTCCCATCCCAATGGCTTGTTGGACGCGTCATCGAGGTCGATGATCTGGCTCTTCGTGCTGTTCAGCGACAGGCCCAGCGACCACGGATCCGTGACGACATTCTCTACAACCGAGAACGTGAACGGCGTGTAGACCTTCACATTGAAGAGGTAGTACTTGTTCTTCCACTGTGGCTTGCCCTGCACGCTCCACACGCCGTTGCTCTCGTGCATCGGCACGACCTGAGTTGGAGTCGCGTCGGTTGCGGCGTTGAAGAGTTGTAGAGCGACGGATTGCGCTGTCGGAGCCCACACGCTGACCGTTGGCACGGTCCCGCGGAACGACGGCCCCAGTTTCCCGCTGTAAAAGTACAAATCGTCGAGCACGCCGGGCGTTTGTACTCCTGTCGCGTAGGTTAGATTTCCGGCGCTATCCACATCGGATACTGCGACTTGCCCCTTCAAATACATTGCGTAGTTGAAGCTCCTCGCGTTCTGCAGATGGAAAGCGGCGTAGCCATTGAGTTGCGGGAACGTCGCCAACTGCGCCGGCGTGAGTCCGCTCGGATCCGGAGTGAGCAGGGTGCTTTGGCCCCCGGTCAATCCAGTGTCCGTAATCGCCAGCCCTGCGCTCAAGTCCGAGTGCAACCTCACCGTGTCGCCGCTATGGAAATACGCGGCCTGGATGGCGATCGTGTTGCGATCAATCCAGTACGCCTGCAGACGATGGAAGTTCGCCGACAGCAACTGCGACTTCGTCGGCTGCGTGTAGTAAATGGTCGAGTCGCCCGAGATGATCCAGGCATTCCGCCCAGGTTGCGTCACATCCATGTACATATCGGGGCCGGGATCCTTGGTATCGCCCTTGTGGATGATGAATCCCAGCGGCGTGGTTGCGTCGAACAAATCCACGTCGAAATAGATTCCATAGCTATCGCTGCCAGCGGGTTGCAGCGGAGTCGTCCACGTGACGTTGTCGGTGGTGTTGTTCCAAACATGCAGGCCCCAGCCAGCGAACTGGGCGTCGGGACGATAGTAGTGAATGCGAGCTTGAGTTGGTCCTTGCGCGTAACCCGCAAGCGTGCAGAGCAAAATGAGCACGGGCAGAGAAAGTCTGCGGAGCATAGGGGAGTCTCCTGTCATTCAATTGAGGGGTGGAACGCGGAACGCATCCCCACTTCTTCTCTGGAAGCGGGCTTGGTTGCCGGTTCTAGAGAAACCGGCTAGGTCGGACGGCATTCATGATAGCTCGCCGGACGAGTCTGTCAACTCGCTGCGCGCAAAACCGGTTTTCTATTGAAGCAACAAAAAAGCCCGCCATAGCGGCGGGCCATTTCACAGGAACGAGCTATTCGTTGATTCCCATCTGCGTGAGGATGAAAGCATAGTCGAAGGCGAATTCGTGGATGCGATCGTAGCGTCCGCTGGATCCGCCGTGCCCCGCGGGCGAAAGGTTCGTCTTCAGAATTACGAGGTGATCGTCTTTTCGCAGCGCACGCATTTTCGCTACGTATTTAGCGGGCTCCCAATACATCACCTGGCTGTCGTTGAAGCTTGTCTTCACCAGCATATTGGGATAGGGCTTCGCATCGATGTTGTCGTAAGGCGAGTAGGAATACATGTAGTCGAAGGCGGCTTTTTCCTTCGGATTGCCCCACTCTTCAAACTCGCCGACCGTGAGCGGCAACGACTCGTCGAGCATGGTGTTGATTACATCAACGAACGGCACTCCGACAATCGCAGCATGGAAGAGATCCGGACGCATATTCAGCACGGCGCCCATCAGCAAGCCACCGGCGCTGCGGCCCTCGATCACCAACTTGTCCTTGGTGCCGTAGTTGTTCTTCAGGAGATACTCAGCGCTGTCAATAAAGTCATTGAACGTGTTCTTCTTGTTCATCATGCGACCGGCATTGTGCCAGGCCTTGCCCATTTCGCCGCCGCCGCGAATGTGCGCAATCGCCACAACTACGCCGCGGTCCGCCAACGAGAAGAAATTCGAGTTGAAGTTGATGTCAATCGAGGCCCCATAAGAACCGTAAGCATAGAGGTAGAGTGGCTCTTTGCCGTCGAGCTTCGTTGTCTTTGCGTACAACACTGAGACCGGAACTTTTTCGCCATCTCGTGCGGGCGCATACAACTGCTCAACTTTGTATTTGGTGCCGTCGTAGTTAGGCACCTCTCGCTGTTTCAGCAGCTTCGACTCACCGGTGGTCACGTCGTATTCATATGTCGAAACCGGCGTGATGAACGATGTGTACATGTAACGGAACTTCTTGGTGTCGTAGTCCGCGTTCATGTAGCTCATGGTGTTGTACGCGGGCTCGGGGAACGTAATGTCCTTCGATTTGCCGCTTGTGATATCCACCACGCGCAGCAGCGGCAGGCCCTTCTCGCGCGTATGCAACACGTAGAAGTCCTTGAAGAATTCCGCGCGGTTGAGCATGGTCTCCGCGCGCTGCGGAATCACTTCTTGCCAATGCGCTTTGCCGGGATTGTCCACCGGCGTCTTGACCAGCCGATAGTTGACCCCGGTGTCGTTCACAGTTAGATAGAAGAACTTTCCATTGTGGTCAGGAGTGTACTTCACGTCCTGCTTGCGGGGCTCAATCAGCTTCCACTCCGCGTTCGGTTGGTCTGCGCGGATGTACTTTGCTTCGCTCGTCGTATGGCTCGCCGAACTCAGGAAAATGTATCCCTTGCTCCGCGACTTCCATACATAGACGTCGTAGCGCTCATCTTTTTCTTCGTAGATCAGATCGTCGGCGCCGGTGTTACCCACCGTGTGCTTGTACACGCGATATTGCCGCTTCGCAGAATCCTCGACCGTGTAGAAAATCGTCTTATTGTCGTTCGCCCACGCGATCGATCCGGTTTTTGCAATGTGGTCCGGAAGATCCTGGCCGGTGCGCATGTCGCGCACATACAAATCGTATTGCCGGAAGCCGGTGCTGTCGGTCGAGTACGCCAGCAGGTTGCCGTCGTCGCTCGGCTCGAATTCCGCCAGCGACATGAACTTCTTTCCTTTAGCCAGTTCGTTCACGTCAATGACGACTTGCTCCGGCGCATCCAGCGAGCCCTTTTTCCGGCATCGGATCGCATACTGCTTGCCGGCTTCCGTCCGCGAATAATAGAAGTAACCATCCTGCGGATAGGGAACATCCACATCGGTTTCCTTGATGCGGCCCAGCATCTCGTCATAGAGCTTTTTCTGCAGCGGCTCGGTCGGCTTCATCACCGAATCGGTGTACACGTTCTCGGCCTCAAGATACGCGCGCACTTCCGGATTCGGCTTATCGCGCAGCCAGTAATAATTGTCGGTGAGGGTGTGACCGTTGATCTCGGTGGTCTTGGGTTCTTTCTTGGCGACGGGCGGCGTAGCGGTTTGAGCGGGGGACAAGTTCGTCATCACTAACAATAGTAGCGGAAGAGCGAGACGCATGTGGGCTCCTGAAATTCGTGAGAAGTATAACGGCTACCGAAGGGAGAAATGCGGCAAGTTCCAATGCCGCCAAATCGCAATAGATCGTAAAGCGAAACAAACGATTCCGCCGAGCGTTGCCGCCAGCGCAGGCTTCAACTTGAGCTTCAGCGCCAGCACCATTAAACTGCAACCGACAATCGCAGCGGTCGCATAGATATCCGCGCGCAATACCGTCGGCACTTGGGCCAGTAGAACATCACGAACTACTCCGCCACCCACGCCGGTTACGGTGCCGAGCAAAACTGCAACGACGGGTGGCATGTTGTACAGCAGCGCCTTTTCGGTTCCAGCAACGGCATACAACGAGAGTGCGGCTGCATCCAGCACTGCCAGGGACCACAACGGAATTACGTGAATAATCGGAAAGAAGAAAAATACGCTGGCTGCGCCCGCCAATGCCGCAGTAGGGAAGCGCCAGTCCTTCAGTGAACTCGGTGGGATCGCGCCGATCAGCAGGTCGCGAATGATGCCACCAGTAAACGCAGTTACGAACCCGAGTACAAGGAATCCCATCAGGTCGAGGTTCGCGACTACTCCCGCAAGAGCGCCCTCGAGGCCGAAGAGAAAGGCCCCGATCAGGTCAATCAGTACAAGGTTCGGAACAATCGGGCGGTCCATGCGAGTCACTACTTCAACAGGTCGGAACGCGATAATCAATTCATTTTTGCCACAATCCCGGTCACCCTTTCCCAAGATCGCGTGCGAGCAGCAGCAGTTCAGTTCCGTGATACTTCACCTTCATCGATTCCCGAAACCCGCACTTTTCCGCCACCCGAATCGACCGCTGGTTCTGCGGCGCTATGATGCATGTCGTCCGAGCCCGATCAAACTTCTCATCGCCCCACGCCAACGCTGCCTGTACCGCCTCCGTCGCGTATCCCTGGCCATGTGCGCTCGGTGTGAGCACCCAACCAACCTCCGGCGCCAGATCTACCGGCGGATCAAGATCGCGGCGCAAGTCAAGAAATCCCACGTCGCCCACAAATGCTCCCGAGCTTTTGTCTTCTACTACCCACATTCCAAACCCAAGCAACGCCCAGTGTCCCGCGTGCCGCAGCAGTCGCGACCATGACTCTTCCGGCGTGAACGGCTTCTCGCGAATGTACTGCGTGACTGCCGGATCACCCCACAACCTGGCACTGTTTTCGAAATCGGAAAGTTGGTGCCCGCGCATCCGCAGCCGGGAGGTTTCAAGCACGGGAACGTCAAGCATTCCGACAGTGTACCGTGGAGAAACAACGAGGGCTTCCGCCCGGTTGAGCGGAAGCCCAGAGCAGAGGCGAGCAATTAGCTCTTGACCACCTTCGCCTTCTCATCCCACGTTACGGCGCTGCCGCGGAAGTACGACTCATTCGCCATGTGGCATGCCAACGCCGCGTGATGCCCGAACAGCGCATCTTCGACAACCGGCTTGCGCGACTTCACTGACGAGAAGAAGTTCCACAGGTGCGGTTTTACATCATCGAAGTCCGGGCCCTTGAATACGATCGTCTCCGGCATTGGCTCCTGCCCGATTGGACGCGCATGTTCCGTTCGCCACTGCCTCTCGTATGTCGCTTTCATCGCGGCAGGGAAGCTTGAATCGTAATAACTCGGCGATGTATCCACACCGGGCTGAGGAGTAAAGCTCAGACCAAATTCCCTCATCTCTAAAATGCCCTTCGACCCTTGGAAGCGATAAGTCTCAGGCATGTCGGTTCCAAGGTTCAAGCGCATATATACCGGAATGTCGCCATACTGGAACAGTGACGCGTGGACATCCGGCATATTGCGGCCATCTTTCCAGCGCAGGATGCCGCCCATCGCCATTACTTTCTTGGGCGCCTCGTTCCAGCCGAGGACGACCATCATGCCGCTGACGAGGTGCACCAGCAGATCGCCAGCCACGCCGGTTCCATATTCCTTCCAGCAACGCCAGCGCGCGAAGATCTCACCGTTAAACGGCTTCTTTGGCACCGTACCTTGCCAGGTATCCCAGTCGAGGGTTGCGGGCGACAAATCCAGCGGTGGAGGATACTCCCACGCTCCGGTCGGATCGTTGCGTCCCAGCCAGCCCTCGACCATCATCAGATCGCCGAGCACACCTTCCTGCACCAGTTGCTTCGCCTTCGCACAGATCTGTGAACTCACGCGCTGCGAACCAATCTGCACGATGCGCTTGTACTTGTTCTGCGCCTCGACAAAATCCACGCCCTCCGCCGCTGTGTGCGACATCGGCTTCTCGCAATAAATGTCCTTGCCAGCGGCGCAGGCGTCCACCACGATTTGCTTATGCCAATGGTCGGGAACCGCCGCGATCAGGCAATCGATCTCCTTGTTGTCGAGCAACTCGTGATACTTCCGCGTCACGGGAAGGTTGGGATTGTTCGTAATTTCGCGCGCCAACACATGACGCCCGTCATACAAGTCGCATGCAGCGACGCATTGGATGCCCGGCAAGTCAATCGCATTCGCCAGGAGGCCGTTGCCCTGCATTCCGATTCCGATGATGCCAATGCGTAGTCGATCGCTCGCCGCCACATTCTGCGGCAGCGCGTACACCGGGTCCGGATCGAGCAGGATCGTCTTCGCTGCAATTGCACTCGCTCCCGCCGCCAGCCCCAATCCCATAAATCTACGTCGCGAAAAATCGTTCTTCATAAGGATTGCTCTCCTAAACCCACAATGTATGCTCTGTCATCCTGAGCGAAGCGACCAAAGGTCGCGAAGTCGAAGGACCCTATCGCTAAAGTAATTTCCAGGAGCTACTCCGCCGGCGTCACCGTCACCTTTCGATACGCCACATGTCCCACTTCGCTGCCCTGCAAATAAATCGGTCCGGGATCGGCTTCATTGCTGTCCAGCGCGCCGCCCGTGAGGCCCGGAATCTCTTTGTGGTCGATGATCGTTTTCCCGTTCAATACGACGGTGACCCAGCGGCCGAGCAGAGTGATGTCATAGGTCTGCCACACATCAGATTGCCGCGGTGGTTTTGGATCGCCGACCAAAAATCCATAAATGGACCCCGTGTGATGTTCTGGGCCTTCATTCGCGGAATCGGTTTCTATCTGCGCCTCGTAGCGTCCGCGTAAGTACACACCGCTGTTCGCGGTGCCGTGGATGTTGAACTCCACATGGATCTTGAAGTCTTTAAACTTCTGGTTGCTGATGATCTCCGGTCCATGTTCCGGGCTGGTCAGCGCTCCATCAATGACCTTCCACGGATTGGTGGCTTTTGGATCACTCATCGTCCAGCCGGTGAGGTCCTTGCCATTGAAGAGATCAATCGGCTTGCCCCACTTCGGATTCTTCTGCGCGTCGAGCTTCGGCGCACGTTTCGCGATCCACGTCCATTGGCCGCCCTTCGGCGCATTTACCGTGCCTGAGAGCATATCGCCCTTGAGCGTGCCCTCGTAGACCATGTCGGCGGTCGCGTCCTCTTCTTCTTTGGGAGATACGAACGTCAGCGTACCGTCTTTCATCTCTGCCTTCGGCAACGGACGCGCATTTCCCCAGCGACCGGTGAACTGGGCGGTGAGCTTTCCGTCTTTCTCGCTCAACTCGAGCCACGACGGATATTCCTTGTCACCGGTGACGGTCAGGTCCCAGCGACCTAAAAACTTCTTGTCTTGTGCGATTGCAAATGATGTAAGTGCGGATGCGAACAGCAGGAGTACTGCCAGTTTGCGCATAGAGGCCCTCAGAAAGAGAATCTTCAGTCCGCAAACCTTGTATGCTCACACAAAAGTGTTGTCAAGTTGACCGCGTCACCGAGCGGTGTGCCGCAGGAATACCGTGGCCCGCGAGCCAATCTTTTCCTTCAACGAAGCACTTTCTGAGAACGGCTTCAGGGCTGCGCGCAATTCATCCTCGAACTCCGCCCGCCGGTCGCCAAGCATCTCAGGCGAAGTGTTTGACCGCGAAAGCGCCCGCCCCACCAACTCGTCTACTGTGACCTCTCGCTCGTCAACCACGGCGATTGACTCGCCTTCTACGAAGTGCGTCTCCGCGAACCAATCCGCGCCGTTCTTGCGATAGATGGATTCGTCTTCCGTGACATACCGCCGCCGTGTGTCGTTAAAGCTCTTCAGCCACGGACTCTCGGCGCTCTCCAGCGTAGTCGCGCCGCAGATCAGTACACAGCCATCGTTCGTCAAGAGTTCATCGATCTTCCGCAGTGCCGCCGGGCGTTTCAGCCAATGCAGCGCCCGCCCAATGGTGATGATGTCGAATCGTTGCGAAGTAGGGAAGTCCTCCAGTCGCGAGTGGAGAAACGTAACGTTGGCCTTCGCGTCCATAGCGGCAGCGTGCGCCGCTTGCAACATTCCCGGCTCCGGATCAATCCCAACCGCTTCGCCCACATATGGCGCGAACCCAAGCGTTAGCAATCCCGGTCCGCAGCCCACATCCAGCAGATGCTCGCTGCCCAGCCACTTCAGTTCGGTCGCTACTGTTTGGAAGAACGCACTGCTATACGGCTCTCGACAGCGCGCGTAGAACTCGACGGTACTCGCAAATCGGCCCATGCCTACGCCGTCTGCGCCTTCAACTCCGGCGAATAGAACGCCGCATTCTGCGCGCCTCGCGCCGCTTCGCGCGCAAAGCTGATTAAATGATGCGACACCAGGCTCACGTGAATAATATCTTCAATATCCAGCTCACGTAGCGCGGGACGCGCCATCTTCCAGAACACTCGGCGGTAATCGCTCTTCACGCCGACGATCCACATCAGCTTCGCCAACGTTGTAAATCCGCGAAGCATGTTGCGCAAGTTCGCTTTCCCGCTCGGCGGCGGCTGCACGCGATGGGGATACGTATTCTTCTGCTGGTACGAAAACCGCTCGTAGATGGCCTCCGGCGTAAACGCGTTTTGGAAGGTCTTGCGCCACATCGCGACTACCTGGTCGTAGGGCAGTACGAATTCCACATTGGACTCGCGTCCGGGCGCGTCGTTCAATCTTCCGGCAGCCTGCAATCGCCGATACAACGGGGTCCTCGGCAGCGCCTCGAGCAGGTTAATCGTCAGCACCGGGATTTGCGATTCCGCGACGAATTTCAAAATCCGCTCGCCGGTCTCAACCGTGTCGCTATCGAGGCCCATGATGATCCCACTCACCACTTCGATCCCAAAGCTGTTCAGCGTCTGGATCGCCTCAAGCACCGGCACGGTATTGTTGTGGTCTTTCGAGATCAATTTCAGAGCCGCCGGGTCCGGCGTCTCAATGCCGACAAAGATCGTCCAGAAGTCTGCCTCGCGCATCAGCGCCAGCAAATCCGGGGACTTCACGATATTTAACGTCGCTTCGCAAGCGAACTCCACGGGGTAGTTGTTCTTCTTCTGCCACTCTACGAGATGCGGCAGCAGTTCCAGCGCGGCCTTGCGGTTCCCGACGAAGTTGTCGTCCACGAAGTACACCGCGCCGATCGCGCCACCCGCCACGATCGCGTCCAGCTCTTTCAATATCTGCTGCGGCGTCTTCAATCGCGGATTCCGCCCATAGAGCTCGGGAATATCGCAGAACTCGCACCGATAGGGGCACCCGCTGGAGAACTGCACATTCGCGAGGAAGTACTTGTCCATTGCCGCCATGTCGTATGCAGGAGTAGGGAAGTCGGCCAGCGGCAACCGTTCCTTCGTCTCGAACCTTACCTGCTCATGCGGTCGCGCGACGGAAACCTCCAGCAACTGAATGAGCGTGTCCGTCGCATCGCCCAATTCTCCAACGTGCAAATAGTCAAACTCCGGATAATGCTCTGGGCATCCTGAAACAGACGGCCCACCGATCACCGTCACTTTCCCAAATGAATGCGCGCGCCGGTTGATGGCGTTGATCTGGTTGCGCTGGATGTGCATGCCGCTGGTCATCACCACGTCGGCCCAGCGATAATCCGCATCTGACGCGGGCTTCACGTTTTCATCCACGAAGCGCACCTGCCAGCGCTTTGGCAAATAGGCCGCGATCACCAGCATCCCCTGCGGCGGCATAAACGCCTTCACGCCAAGCAGCGGATAGGCATTATCAAACGTGCCGAACGATTTCTCGTAACGAGGAAAGACGCACAAGACACGCCGGGATGTCTGGTTGGGTTCGAGAGACAAGGTGGGAAAAGTATAGCGGAGTTCTGGTCAGAGTTTACTTACGATTCCGTCATCCTAAGGGAAGTTAATAGGCCAGGAGCGCCACACCTGCGGCCACGAGTACTGCCGCCACCAGGCGCTTCTTGTCCACATCTTCCTTCAGGAAGACCTTAGCCGCGAACGCATTCGTAATGAACGTCATCGAGGCGGACGCCGGCACCACCAAACTGACGTCGCCCCACGAGAGTGCTATCACCAGGCTGTAGAACGCGATCGCCATGAACATCAGTCCCAACATGAAGCTCGGGCTCGTGACCACGCGAAGGATGACGTAGGGGATGCCGCGCTCACGCCGCAGTTTGCCGACATCACCAATCTTTTTCATTGCATGTGACTGCAAAATGTCGCCGGCTGTCGAAGCAAATACCACTGCGAAGATGAACGACCACGTATAGACGTTCTTCATCCCCGCACCTCAACTGCCTCTGCGGGTGTTTCCGACTCTCGCGGGGTCACGTGCGATCCGCTGGCCACGAAGCAAACTCCCGCGACAATCAGCAGGATCCCCAGCCAACGGACGAAGCTCACTTGTTCATGCAGGAAGAACTTGGCAATCAGCGCAATCAGGATGTACCCCACAGCGCTCGCCGGCAGCACATAGGTCAGGTCGGCCCACGACAGGGAAGTGAGGTAGCTGGCGAAGTAGCACAGCAGGCATATCACGCCGCTCACCACCCACGGGTTCCCAAAGATTTGGAACGCCATGTGCCAGTTGCCGAGCGAGATGGATCCCAGTTCCTTCATGCCGCGCGACAGGAAACAATCGCCGAGGGCTCCGAAGACAATCACGCCCAGAAGGATCAGATAACGCTTAAAGCTCAAAACTCGTCCTTTATTTCAGGGCAGGCGCCCTTCATCAATTAGACCACATCATGCTCTGTCATCCTGAGCGAAGGGACCGAAGGTCGCGGAGTCGAAGGCCCCCTGCCGCTCTGCACGCTCACCAATAAAAATGGCACGGCCGAAGCCGTGCCACTGGATAAAACCAACCTACACATTCACCGGCTCTGCCGGCTCATTCTTTTTCGGATTGATGTTCGACTTCGCCTGCTGTTCACGCGCGACCTTCACGGCCTTATTGCGTACGCTGCGCAGCTTCATGAAGTCCTTGGCTTCTTTGTAGAGACGCTTGCGCTCCACATTATTGAATACAGCCTTGCGCACGATGCGGAAGATCGCCTTCGGGCGGAAATAGTATTCGTCGTAGAACTTGTGCACCATCTCCATCACGTAATCGCGGGGCAGGCCGGGGTATTCGATCATCGCGACCTGGTGGCCCTGGTCGTCCACCATTGCAGCGCCTTCCTGCACGATGAAGCCATTGGCCTTCGCGTAGTCGTAAAGCTCCGTTCCCGGATACGCGTGCGCGATTGAAACCTGGATCGTCTCGACGTCAAGTTCTTTCGCGAAATCCATGGTGCGGCGGATCGTCTCTTTCGTCTCGCCCGGCAGGCCGAGGATGAAATCGCCGTGCACCTTCAGGCCGAGTTTGTGGCAATCCTTGGTAAAGGCCCGCGCGCGCTCGACGGTGGCGCCCTTCTTAATGTTTTTCAAAATCTGCGGATCGCCCGATTCGTAACCAACGATCAGCAGCCGGCATCCGGCTTCCTTCATCGCCTTCAGCGTCTCGTAGTCGGTGGTCACGCGCGAGGTGCAGCTCCAGGTCATCCCCAGCGGCTTCAGCTTTTCGCAAAGCTCGATGGTGCGTGCCTTCTGGATGTTGAAGGTATCGTCGTCGAAGAAGAACTCGCGCACCCAAGGGAAGAGTTCCATGGCCCGCTTCATCTCCGACGCTACCGCATCGCTGGAACGCTTGCGCCACGGATGCCCACTGAGGGTCTGCGGCCACAGGCAGAACGTGCATTGCGCTGGGCATCCACGCGTGGTGTACAGCGCGATGTACGGATGTAGCAGGAAGGGAACGTTGTAGCGCTTCACGTCGAGATCGCGCTTGTAAACGTCGATCACATCCGGCATCTCGTCGAGGTTCGAAACCGGCGGCCGGTCGGGATTGTGCACGACCTTGCCATCCGCGCCGCGATAACTGACACCGGTAATCTCGTTCAGCGGCTTGCCGTTGGCATACTCCACTACCGCGTAGTCGAACTCGCGGCGGACGATGAAATCAATCTCCGGACCCTCCGCCAGGGAACGCTCCGGCAGGGTCGTCACATGCGGCCCGACGAACGCAATCTTTACATTCGGGTTCGCGGTCTTCATCGCCTTGGCGATCTTCAGGTCGCCCGGGAAGCCGGGAGTGCTGGTGAACAGCACTACGAAGTCGTAGTCCTTGCTGATCTGGATCGTCTCGTCGAACGACACGTGGTGCGGCGGTGCATCGAGCAACCGCGACCCCTCCAGCATCCCAGCGGGATACGCGAGCCATACCGGATACCAGTAGGACTCGATCTCACGGGTGGCTGGCCAGCGCGAACTGGCGCCTCCGTCGTAATTCTCAAACGATGGCGGATTCAGAAACAGTGTCTTCAAAGGCATGTGTTCGTCTATTTTACCAGAGCGGCAGGCACCCGAAAGCGTAAGACCACGTGTAACTTAGGGCACATTCGTGACTACCGCAGCGGACGGAACCGGCAGTCACTCCAGTGGTAAATATTGGACGCTGAACGGCTTACGCCGTCGCAGAATATTTCACTGTCCTCTCGGTGGCACTTTCGCACACCAAGCCGTTTCTGGAGAATACCGGGGGCACGAGGCCCCACTCGTCTTACTGCACCACCAATGTCACATCCTGCGTCGCCGTCACGCTTCCGCTCGTACCCGTGATGTGCACTGTATAGCTCCCCGCGGGGGTACCGGGGATATGCGTTACACCGCCACCACCGCTTCCGTTACCTCCGCCGCCGCAGGCACTCATTCCAACGAACGCGATCACGATCAGCATCATGCCCAGGTACAGCAGCATGCGCTTGCGCCGTGACTTGCTGGTAAATCCCGGCACCAGGAACGCGATCCCGGGGAGTGCCAAGCTCACCGCCAGCGCTCCACCGAAAGTGTTCGCCTGTTGCTTGCCGGGCTCTGCACTGGTGCTCGCTGTGGTCGAGATCGTGAGCGCCACTGCTCCCGTTGTCGTGAGCGAAGTCGGCGAGAACGTACACGCCGTCTTACTTGGCAAACCGGAGCACGCAAACGTCAGCGCAGTGGAGAAGTTCGCGTCCGCTGGGGTCGTATTGATATTGAAGTTATAGGTTGCCGACGTTCCTGCGGTCACCGTGACGCTCGTTGGGTTTGTGCCGAAGTCGTAGGTGAAGCTGGTTGCCGTCGGTGTCGTGCCCGTTCCGGTGAACGAGATCACCACCGTAGGAGTCCCAACACCGGTCGTTGTGATGGATGCAGTAGCCGAGAACGATGCCGTGGCATTCGGCGTGAAAGTAAATCCTACTTTGCACGCTGCTCCGGCCGCGAGGGAGGTGCCGCAGGTCGTGCTGGCAGTGTCCAGCGCGAATTGCCCCGGGTTAGTACCGCCGAGTATCGCGGTTCCGAGCGTGACCGCGACCGCATCGTTGTTGGTCAACGTTACTGACTGTGCTGCACTCTTCTGGTTCTCTTGCGATGCGAAGGTCAATGAAGTTGGATTCGGGGTCACGCCGCTGGGCGTTCCCGTGCCGATCAGGGGCACGTTTACCGTCGGCGTACCGGTTCCTGTTGTCGTTAAGGAAGCCGAAGCTGAAAACGATCCGGCGGCCGCAGGTGTAAACGTAAAGCCGAGATTGCAAGTCAATCCCGCATCGAGCGTTGCGCCGCAGGTCGTACTCGCTGGATCGATCGCAAAGCTCGAAGCATTCGCGCCAGAGAGCGACGGAGTACCCAGTGTTACGAGCACCGCGTCATTGTTGGTCAAGGTGGCGGTCTGAACCGAAGAAGTAACGGTCGCCTCTGCGGTGAACGAAAGGGAGGTCGGACTCGCCGTCACGCCACTTGCACCGCTCAGGATTGTCTCCCAAGCACCGCGCCCGTGCGTCCATGCACGCAACCGTTTTTCGGTGCCATTCTTGAAAATGGCCACGTGGAAAACCGTAGTGTTCGGGAGGAAACCGGTCGCCCCTACCGTGTTCGGCCCGACCTCCGTCCACGTCGCAAATCCCGAAGTCACGAATACCCCGATGTCCGTCGCTACGTACACTACGTTGGCGTCGTCGGGATCGATCGCTACATCGTTGACCGGAACATCTGGCAGATCGTTCGTAATATCGGTCCACGAGGTCCCGAAATTCGTGCTCCGCCAAACTTTGCCTGGACCACCCGTGAAGCCCTGGATTCCTGCAAGGACCGTTGCGCCAGTTGCGTCATGCGGATCGACTGCCAACCCGGCCACCGCATACCCATTCGGGTTGATGGTGCTCGTGACGTCTGTCCAAGCTGTCGGGGCGGTGCCCGGCGCGCCTGCGTTCTTTGTCATGTAGACCGTGCTCGGTCCACCCGCGAGGCCCGTGTAAATCACCTTCGATCCCGCCGTAGTCTTCGGACCGCCAGCCGCAATGGAGGCCACCGGCACGTCGGTCGAATCATTACCGCAAGTCGTATCAAGCGCGGAGTTGAACTTGTGGCTAAGCGCGTTCTTGGTGCTGAGTCCGGGCCACGACGCGCCAGTGTTCCCGCCGCGCCAAATGCGGCACGTGCCGACAATCAATTTCGTCGGATCCTGCGGATCCAGGATGTACGGCATGTAGAAGGCGGAACTGTCATTGTCCACATTCTGCGAATAAACGATCGGATCCCATCCGCTGTTGGCGCAGGTCGCCAAATTCCCCACGCAGCCATCGATACTTACGTCGTAATACGAAGCGTAGTAGCGGGGTCCACCGGAGGTCACGGAATCAATCGCGTTGTATCCGCCATCGCCAAAGTGCACTTCGTTCCACCCCGCTGTGCCCGGCACGCCTAGTGTCGAATCCACGTACATCGTGCCGTTGTCCTGCGTGCCGCCCATGATCACTGACGGATCGGTCGGATGTTGGCTGCCCCAGATGAACTGCGCGAATGATCCGAGGTCCGCGTTCATGCTGTCGAAGACATTGAGCTTCGAACAATCGCCCGTCGTCAGCGTCGTCCCATCCAGAGAGCGGTACATGCCGCCGTCGTTGCCGAAGAACACCATCTTCGGGGTTGAGCCGAGATAGTCGAAGCCATGTTGGTCCGGATGCACGTTGGGATAAAGCGGATCGTTGCACGTGCTGTCGTAGACGTGGGTCAGGTTGATAAATGGCTTCGCGGTGCAGACTGGATTCGAGCTCGTGATCGAACACTTAAAGATGTTCACCGAGCCCATGTAAAGGTCTGTGCCCGTCCCGTTCGGCACTGCGCCAAGATACGCGTTGTACCACGACTGCACGCTGGGATCGGCATCGCCACCTACCGTTGCATAAGCTCCGGTTTCGTCGATTTGCGTCCACGATGTGCCGCCGTTCTTTGTCTGGTACAGGTTGAAGTCTGCCGTGTTGCCGCCCGCATCGAATCCGATCAGCCAGATGTACAACTCGTCCGTTGCTGAAGTCTCGGTGCCGGGCTTTACATAGCGCACCGCCATCGCTCCGCGGTACAACGGGCAGGTACCACTGCTGGTAGCGGCAGGGCAGTTCGCCGCAGAGAACAGCGCGTTATTCGGTTGCGTTGCGAGACGCGTAAACGTATGCCCCTGATCGCCTGATACATACACGCCGTGGTATCGGATAACGATGAAGAACTTGTCTTCCTTGGGGTTGTATACGACATCCATTACCGAGCTGCCGCTCAGAACTGACGTTCCGTCCTGAATCGTCGCCGTATGCCAGGTTGCTCCCGAATCGGATGACCAGGCCACACCGCGCACCGCGTCGTCGTTCCCCAGTGCCGTGCCCGGGCTCGCCACACCCGCGACCACGTTGTTCGTTTTGCCGGGACGCGAATTGAATGCGACTGCGCTGATGCTTTTACCGCTGAACTGAAGTGCCGAATCTGCTGTTTCCTGCACCAGCGTCCAATGCCCGCCGCCATCGTTCGATACGAAGAGGCCGAGGCCGTAATAAGAGTCTAGAGCGCTGTTCGGCTCCCCCGATCCGACGATAATCGTGTTGCTGTTGCCGGGCTGGATCGCAATCGATCCGACTGACAGCGTCGCCTGATCATCCATCAACGGTGACCACTGGATGTTCGCCGGGGTGGGGTCGACTGCGTTTGTGGATTTCCAGACGCCCCCATAAGCTCCGCCCACGAGCACCGTGTTTCCGGTTGCATCGGACTGGTCGACCGCTATCGCCGTAATGCGACCGGTCCAGCTCTGCGTCGCGTCCGATCCCCAAACAATTGGGGTCGGTCCCAACGGGCTCCAGATTGAGCTCGCATCGCCAATGCCCGAGACCTTCCCGCCGGCAGCGCGCTTGGCCTGCAAAGCCTGGAGATGGTTTGCTCGCATCTGCATCTTCCGCTCCGTGGCCTTCTGGAGCAGAAACGCCGGCGGAGTCGTCGTGTTCTTCGGCTTGCGGCTATGCAGGAACCATTCCGCGAACTTCGCCGGCTGGTCCTTCTCTTCGATCTCTCGCTCCCGTTCAAAGCGTCCCTTCGGAGGCTTCGCAGCCGCTGCTTTGCGATCGTGTTCCTTCTCCTTCTTATCAAGGTCACGCTGCTGCGCGAGAGCAGGGAACACCATCAACAGAGTCAGGACAAACGTAAGAATGTGGCGGGAGCGAAAGGTCACAGGGGGCCTCCAGAGGATTTCAGGCACGCAGGTTTGTTAAAACGAAAGGAAAGTATGTTGCTCTTCAGCTACTCTGTCAAAGTAAAACTCATTCGAAGTAGTAGTCGGAAGTGCCATTGCGACAAATGTTTACGGCGAAGTCGCAATCGTGTGACAACTCCACGCTGGGAACATGGAGCTTTTTCTTAGAAAGACTATACCGGGGTCGAGAACTCAGTACTTCCTCATATGGATTTCGGTTCCGTTCTTCTCGAACTTCACTTCATCCATCAACTTGTTAATCAGGAAAATTCCGCGGCCGTGATTGGAGAAGATGTTCTCGCTGCTCAGCGGGTCGGGGATGGCCGCAGGGTCAAATCCCGGGCCAGGGTCGCGAACCACGATCAAGATACCTGAGTCGCCACACGATACTCGGCACTCCACGGTCTTTGACGGGTCGCCATTCGCGCCATGCTTGATGGCGTTAGCGAGCGCTTCGCGCAGCGCGATCTCCACATCCAGCTCTTTGCCGGGAGCGCAGCAGCCCGTCTCATTCACCATGTGCATGATCTGATCCACAACGGGAGAGACTTCGGACTCGGCCGCCTTGAGGGTTATCGTGACGCCATGTTCGCTGCGGCCAAACGCGAAGGCGCCTGAATTCTGTTCGCTCGACATTCTCGTGTGTAAAGGGAGTGACATCTTACCACCCCATTGCATTCGATTGTAGCCGGATTCCGACGATGCGCCAGATTACGAAAAGTTACTCACGCGGTACCCACCGCCTTGTCCTTCTCGCCGCGTGGAACTTGACCACCCGCCACGATGGCAGCGCATCGTACCTTCTATTCCGGCATTGATCCCAACTTTCCGCCAGCAAAGGAGACATATGGCCGACAACAACCTGCAAGGACTCCGCGTAGCTATTCTCGCCACTGACCTATTCGAAGAGGCGGAGCTCATTGAGCCACGAAAAGCACTCGACGCCGCCGGCGCACGCACCGAAGTCGTTTCACCCAAAGCCGGTGAGATCCAGGCGGTGCAACACGACAAGAAGACGCAGAAGGTCAAGGTAGATCGCACTCTCGACAGCGTCTCTGTCGATGACTACGACGCCATCCTGCTTCCAGGCGGCGCCATGAACGCCGACGCACTGCGCATCGAGCGCAAAGCACAGGAACTCGTGCGTCATGCCAATGAAGCCAACATGCCGATCGCGGTCATCTGCCACGGGCCGTGGCTGCTGGTCTCCGCCGGTCTGCTGCAAGGCCGCAAGATGACCAGCTACAAGACGATCCAGGACGACATTCGCAACGCCGGCGCGACGTGGACGGATGAGCAGGTAGTGCGCGACAAGAACTGGGTAAGCAGCCGTCAACCGAGTGACATTCCGGCATTCAACCGCGAGATGCTCGCGCTCTTCGCCGAAGCGCGCACCCGGAAGGACAAAGCCGCGTAACGCAGAACGGCGTGAGCCTAACTCACGCCGTGTCTTACCATTGTTACTTGCACTCATGCACGCGAACGCAGACAGTGAACATGTGCAAGCCTATCTCAGGCCTTATCAGCCGAGCGATCTTGACGCACTCTGGCGGCTCGACCAGGTCTGCTTCGAAGACGGGATCTCTTATTCGAAGGGTGAACTCGATCACCACGTCAAACTAAAAACGGCATTTACCGTGATCGCTGAGGCCGAGCTGCAGAACGAGAGCGAGCACGAAACGCCGATCTGCGGATTCATTATCGCGCACCGCCGCCGTGGCGGTTACGGCCACATCCTCACCATCGACGTTGATCCCTATTTCCGCAAGCGCGCCGTCGGAACACTGTTGCTCAACGCCGCGCACGAACGCCTCGCGCGCGAAGGCTGCCACACCGTGTTCCTCGAGACCGCGGTCAACAACGTCGCCGCCCTGGCCTTCTATAAGAAGCATGGCTACAACATCGTTCGCACGATTCCACGCTACTACCACGCTACTGGCATGGATGCATTCCTGCTATCGGTCGCACTGAAACCCTGACACCGCTTCGCGCTCAGCCCTCAGCCCACAGCGCTCTGTCCCTCGCGTTCCTCTTTCCTGTCATCCTGAGGAGCGCAGCGACGAAGGATCTGCCGTTCTGCGGTTCTAACGCCGCTTGTTTGCTTGCGAGCAAACACTATCTTGCCTCCGCGCACGCAACGCAAACGATTCACCCACGATGGTCGTATTTCGTCCTACCGATCAGGAGTATCGCATTAAGACAATCTGGCGGAAACTGACTGTGTACTTATGGAGGTCATAATTTGTTCAGCTTTTCATTCAAATTTCCAATGAAACTGTTTCGATCAATCGACGCGGGAGCCTGCCAGTCTCTGTTGAGCATTTGCGAGATCCAGGAGCGCCTCGCCGGTGATGTGTTGTATCGAGAGGGTGAAGCGTCACGCGGGCTTTATATGGTGTTGCGCGGCGGAGTCAAGCTGACCCAGCGGAAGTCCCAGAACGAGTTCTTACTTGGCTGCCCTTCCGAGATCATCGGCATGCCCGCGGTCTTGCACGGGCCTTGCCACCGTCACACTGCGACGGTGATGGTGCGCTCGCTGTTCGCCTACATCAATCGGGCGGACTGCCTGAACTTCCTCAGGGACCATCCGAAAGCGGCCGAAGCCATCGCTGCCAGCTCCGATCTTCAGTTACACGCGCAGGAATCCGCCGCGTAATGAGTTCCGATTTCCTTGCTCCTCCCTGCAGGTCTGCTGTGGGGAATTTTTTTGTTCACACATACTGTTCGTCATTGCTCCGTTGCAGCCCGCTCAATGAGTAGTAAGATGCGACCCATGACTCCAGTCGAAACAGAGCGCCCTGCGACCAAAGTAGCGCGATCGGCGCTGGCGGTTGTCGCCGGCGCGGTAATCGCCACCGTGCTCATCGGCTTCGCGTTGTGGGCGGTTGCGGGCATCGGCCTCGCCGAGTTGGGGAAGATTGCGCGCGGCGGGAAGATCCAGATCAACGTGGACCAGCCGACCGTGATCCAGAAGATTCGGGCGCTGAATCGGCTGGAGAGCGTCAGCTACACCATGGACAAGATCGTCACCGGTGAGCGTGAAAACCTTTTGCTGCCGCACTTCCTCGCCGGCGACCGCCTATTGCTGGTGGTCCATGGTGAAGTCATCGCCGGCGTAGATCTTTCCAAGCTCGCAGCCAACGATGTGAAGGTAAGCGGCAAGATTGTACATGTCCATTTGCCGCCCGCCGAGATCTTTACCACTCGCCTCGATAACGCCAAGACCAAGGTCTATTCGCGGGACACTGGCGTGTTTTCCACCCCCGATCCAAACCTCGAAGGCGAAGTACGCGAAGAAGCCGAGCGCCAACTCACCAGCGCAGCCTTGCGGGATGGCGTGCTGAAGACGGCCCAACAGAACGCCGCTCAAACCATCACCAGCCTGCTGGGGGGACTAGGCTTCGAAAAAGTCGAGCTCCAATAATTCGCATCCCGAGCTGCAGGTAGGGAATCTGTTACCCCGAATCTAGCGAGGGAGCGAAACCATGCAAGAGCTAATCGATTCAATTCACGACGAGTTTCACGACGAGATACCCGCGACGCGCCGCGTGCTGGAGCGCGTGACCGACGAAAACCTTTCCTGGAAGCCGCATCCGAAGTCGCGATCACTCGGCGAATTGGCGTTCCATGTGGCCAACATCCCGGGAATGGCAGCAAAGATCATCGAGAACGATGAGTATGCCGCCGGCGCGGGCACCCCGACGCAAGTTACCAGCGCCGACCAGATTCGCCAGGCCTTCGAGAAGAGCGTGTTCGATGCGGATCGCGCCTTCAGCACTCTGACTCCAGAAAAGGCCGCCGCGGAGTGGCGGTTCCTGTTCCGCGACAAAGAGATCTTCCGTAAGAAACGCACGGCCGCACTGCGGACCAACATGCTGAACCATCTCTACCACCATCGCGGACAGTTGTCGGTATACCTGCGCTTGCTCGAGATTCCGGTGCCGATGGTGTATGGGCCGACCGCAGACGAAAACCCGTTCATTTGATTCTAATTTCGGCGAATGATTTCCCCGGCGGAGCGGGCACCAAGTCCGTCGGGGTAGATTATTTGTGCCGCGCTATCCTTCAATTGAGTGGCATGCCACCTTCGTAATGGTCAACTTCTCAATGAACCTCTCCCTTTCGTAACGGCTGCTCAGCCCTGGACTGTTGTATAAAGCGAACACCCCGACCCCACTCCTGGCCAGTGAGTGGTCCCCAACTCCAAATCCGTGAGGAACCGATGAAACCAAGAATATTGGTGGGCATCATGCTGTCGCTCGCAGCGGCGTGCCTGGCAATCTTGATCGCATGCGGTGGCAGCAGCAGCATGAACTCCAACAAGACGACGGGGACAGTCAACCTCTCAGTCAGTGATCCGCCCACGTGTGCGGCCCCAGCCGGCCCTTATTCCAACGTCTGGGTGACGATCAAAGACGTGCAAATTCACCAGAGCGCGTCCGCGGGACCAAGTGACGCGGGCTGGGTGGATCTCACGCCGAACCTCAAATCAGCACCGCAGCAGGTGGATCTGCTCGGGATCGCCGGCAACAATTGTTTCCTCGCGATGCTTGGTTCAAACGTCGAACTGCAAGCCGGGAGCTACCAGCAAATTCGAATCTATCTCTCCGACAGTTCCGACGCCAGCAAACTCACGACGAACCATTGCAGTGGATCCGACGTGAATTGCGTTGTCACTGGCGGAAACACTTTCACTCTTGAGCTCTCCAGCGAATCGAATACCGGCATCAAGATTCCATCCGGACAACTGGCAGGCGGCAACTTTACGATTGCGGCCGGAGAAGTGAAGGACCTCAACATCGACTTCGACGCCTGTCTCTCGATCGTGCATCAAGGCAATGGTAAATATCGGCTTAAGCCCGTGCTGCATGCCGGAGAAGTTCAACTGACATCCTCCTCGGTTACGGGTTCGCTTGTAGATAGCATCTCGCATACGTCCATCGTTGGTGGTGCGGCGGTGGTTGGGCTGGAGCAGAAGGACGCGAACGGGATCGACCGCGTCATCATGCAGACGGTTACGGATGCCCGCGGCAACTTCGTTTTTTGCCCCGTGCCAGCCGGAACGTACGACGTTGTAGCCGTGGCAGTAAATGGAGCCGGAGTGGCCTACGCTGCCACGATCACGACTGGCGTCCAACCCGGGAATGCTTTAGGAAATGTTCCGATGGTGGCTCAGGTAGGAGTTCCACTCACCAACGCGGAAATTGATGGGGAAATTACTTCGAGCACGGGGAGCGCAGCGGCAGCGGCGGATATAACGTTCTTCGCGATGCAATCGGTCTCTATCGAGGGCTCGACGGTGAACGTGATTATTCCACTGGCACAGCAATGGAGCTCGGCAACCGCGTCCATGACCACGGATCCGACGTCTGCGTGCGCGACGGCGACGGCCGCATGCGTCGCCTACCAGGTGTTCTTGCCGGCGATGTGGCCGAATGTTGGTGCATACGCTGCCTCCGGCGCGACTTACACCCAGAACAGCGCGACGCCAGTAACGTACGCGATCGGCGCCGATGCGTTTATTCCGGGATCGGCAGGAACGTCCGACTGCACGCCGCCGGGTGAGATCACGACCACCGGCGGTACGCCGATGACCGTGTCGCCAGGATCGCCGACCCCCGCCCCGACATTGGCGTTCACCGGGTGCCAGTAGATCGATTCCAAGCGTTAAGGCCCGTCGATGAGGCGGGCCTTTTTCTGTCCGTTGTACTACGGGAGAGCGTAGTCCGGAAGCAATCTGGTCTATGATGCAGCGCACGAGGCAACGATGGCGGACGATCCCAACCCAAAGCAGCCACAGCCGACCGCGGAAACGGTTGGCATCTTCGCGGCTCTGTCATCGAAGCGAGCGATCGGCCCGTATCGCCTGATTGACCTGTTGGGCGAAGGCGGCATGGGCGAAGTGTGGATGGCGGAGCAGGTCGAGCCGCTGCGCCGCACCGTCGCGCTGAAGCTAATCAAAGCCGGTATGGACACGAAGGCGGTGGTCGCCCGCTTCGAGTCTGAGCGCCAGGCGCTGGCGCTGATGGACCACCCGAACATCGCCCGGGTGTTTGACGCCGGCTCCACGCCCGAAGGCCGCCCGTACTTCGTAATGGAGTACGTACCAGGTCAGCCCATCACCGCCTACTGTGACCGGCAGAAGCTCGCCCTCAAGCAGCGTCTCGAACTATTCATTCAGGTTTGCGAAGGGGTGCAGCACGCGCACCAGAAGGCGATCATCCATCGCGATCTGAAGCCATCAAACGTGCTGGTTCAGGAAATCGACAAGCGTCCGGTTCCGAAGATCATCGACTTCGGATTGGCGAAAGCAACCGGACAACGCTTGACCGAAGCAACCATGTACACCGAAGTGGGTGCGCGCGTCGGGACGCCGGCATACATGAGTCCCGAACAAGCCGACGCCAACGAGCGCAACATTGATACGCGCACGGACGTGTATTCGCTCGGCGTAATCCTCTACGAGTTGCTCACGGGAGTGCTGCCGTTCGAGCCCCAAGACACCACCGCGGACGAGATGCTCCGCAAGATTCGTGATGAAGAAGCGCCGCGGCCGAGCACAAAGTTGAGATCGTCCACGCAGAACGCTGTGAAGGTCGCCGAGCAACGTCAGGAGCAGCCGCAGACGCTGATCCGTCATCTGCGCGGCGAGCTTGACTGGATCGTGATGAAGGCGCTGGAGAAGGACCGTGGCCGGCGCTATGGAACACCGACGGAACTGGCTGCCGATGTGCAGCGCTACCTGAAAAACGAGCCAGTGCAGGCAGGCGCACCGAGCACCCTCTATCGCGCGCAGAAGTTTGTCCGGCGGCATAGGTTCGGCGTTGCGACGGCGTCGGTGGTGCTGCTGCTGTTGATCGGATTCGCCGTGACGATGGCAGTACAGGCAAAGCGAATCGCCAAGGAGCGTGACCGCGCCAATCGTGAAGCCGAGGCTTCGAAGCGGGTGGCAGACTTCATGACAGAGATGTTCAAGGTCTCCGATCCGAGCAATTCGCGCGGCAACACGATTACGGCGCGCGAGATTCTCGATAAGGCTTCGAAAGAGATCGAGACCGGACTCTCGAAAGATCCGGAGTTGCAAGCGCGCCTGATGAACACGATGGCCAACACTTATTACGGGCTCGGCCTGTATAGCGAAGCGACGGGGCTGTACCAGAAGTCAATTTCGGTTCGCGAAAAACTGTTCGGTGCGAACGATACCCAGGTGCTCGACACACGGACGGAACTGGCATGGGTGCTGTCGGAGGTTGGAAAGCTAGACGAAGCGGAAAAGATGGCGACCCAAACGCTCGAGGCTGATCGGCGCGTTTTGCCGAAGGATGATGCACGCACTACGAAAACAATGAGCACGTTGTCGTGGATCCTGCAGCGCGAGGGGAAGTTTCCTGAGGCCGAGAAACTGGAGCGCGGAGCACTCGCGATCCAACAGAAGACGGCTGGGCCTGACGATCACGAGACGATTGACACCATGCTCGCGCTGTCGGCGACGACGGGCGAGGAAGGAAAGTACGACGAGAGCGTTCAGGTTGAGAAGGACGCGATTGCTGCAATCCGCAGGACGATGGGAGCTGACAATCCTACCGCAATTTCCGCAGAGACAAACCTTGCCGTCACGTTGATGTACGCGGGCAAGTACGAGGACTCGGCAAAGGTATTGCAAGGCAATATTGAGCAGCTGAAGCGGGTGCTTGGACCGGAGCATCCGAAGACGCTATTTGCAGAGGCAGTGCAGGGGTCGAACCTGGAACGGTTGGGGAAACCTGACGAAGCGATTGCCACCCTACGCTCCACCGTCGATACGATGCGACGTGTTATGGGCGCCGACAATCCGGATACCCTCTCTGCCTCAATGACGCTGGCGACGGCCCTGAGCGACGCAGGTAAGTTTGCAGAAGCGGAAAGCATCGCCCGCGATGTACTCGACCGGTACCGGAAAACGGTAGGGAATGACAATCCGCATACGACGGATGCGATGGGTACGCTCGCAACCGTGCTCGTTCATGAAAAGCGGTTTGCCGAGGCAGACAAGTTTTTCGCGGAGTCGGTGGAGATCATCCAGAAAAGCGGACGCACGACCGACCTTGGCTCCGCGCTTTACAACTACGCGTGCGGTGATGCAATCGCAGGAAGCCGAGACAAAGCGTTCGAACATCTGACGCAAGCGATTGCGACGGGCTACGCGCCTGCTCCCGAGGCGATGGAAGCGGACAACGATCTGAAGTCGCTGCACGCCGACCCGCGCTTCGCCGAGACGATAGCTGACGCCCGCAAACGCGCCGGTCAAAAGTAATCCTTTACTTCGCGGCGATGTGGCCGCGAATCACCGTGACCGAAGCTTTCGGCAGTGTGAAGACGGATTGTCCGTCGGCAGCAAGGATGCGCGTAACCGCCGGGCCGTCAGGATTGGCGTGGCTATTCGGGCCGTCGTTGATCCAGACATATTGTTCGCTGCCGAAGGTGACGAACGTGGTCGGTCCTTCAAAATGCGAGCCGGCATCGCCGTCGAAGTTGATCTTCACATCGTGCGGGGTGTTCTCGTCGCGATTGACGAGCATGAGCGACCAGTTGCCGTCGGGACGATGCACGGCGTATGTGGTGACGAGAGTGTTACCTTGCGCATCCTTAATGTCGGAAGACGAGGGGAACATCTGGTGCACGCCGGAGCGATGCTGCACCCACTCGATATTGATCATGCGTGCGGCAAACCAGGGCGAGGTATAGCCCTTGATGTTGTAGCGCTCGTCGGCGACGAAGTTCGACCACGACGCCCAGCCGAGACAGGTTTCATGGATGTCCTGCGGCTGGATAGGCGAGTGATGGAAGACCGCTCCGCCGCCTTCGAAGAAAGAGCCCACGTTGTCGGAGAGCCAGAGTGCTGCGAAGATCGTCGTCATGGGTCCGGTAAGCTGCGCGGCGAGATGGTTCTCGGTCACCATGAGCGGAACGTTGGCCGGCACGCCGTCATCACGCCAGGTTTTCAGAATTCCTTTCATCAACTGCGGCTCTTCGTAGAGCGACTTCCAAGTGATCTCGCAGGGCTCGAACGGATAGTGTTCGAACGATACGAAGGCGAGATCGTCGAGATGGCCGTGGTCTTTGAGGTAAGCGACGAAGCGCCCCATCCAAGAGATGCGGCCCTTGGCGTCGGGCCATAGAGTGATGTCCTTGTTGACGCCCTCGAAGATCGGGCCGCCGAGCTTTAACTTCGAGTCAACCTGGTGCAGGGCCTTCGCCCACTGGATGTAAAGGGCCGCATAGTCCTCCGGCATGGCGTGCTTGCCGTCAGGCTCTTCGCCGAGTTCGACGTAGCCGATGGAATAGCCTCGTTTCTGGATATAAGCGATTTGTGCCGCGGCGTCTTCCGGCGTGCCGTAGAGCATGGTGACAGGAATCGTCGCGGGCAAGCCGTTGGTGATCCCACTGGTGAAGAACAGGTCAAAGCCGGTGTGCTGGTAAAAGCCGTCGTCCTTTACGTCTTCGGAGGAGTGCCAGGGATCGATGGAGGAAGCGGTATAAGTGATCTCTTTGTCGGAAGCCGCACGAGGTGCTTCGACGAAATGGCCGGGCTTATCGAGGCTGCCGGCTTGAATCGATTGGATGGCATATCCGGCGCAGTTGCGCGAGTCTTCCGCGCCGTGCTCGTCGCAGGTGTTGGAAGACTCGGTCATCCAAACTCGGACGTAACGGGTGGAGACTGGGGCAGCGGCGAGTTTCAACGTCGCGGTGCCACCTTTTGCGTGCTTCAGTTCGCCCGATGCGAAGGTTTTCCACTCGCCTTTGGGGCCACCGTCCCACTCCAGAGGTTCTTTGCCAACCCAGTAATCGACGGTGTAGGTAGCTGCGTAGGGTTCGGCCCACTGGATGCGAACGGCGTTCACCGATTTTTCGGATTGCAAATCCACCACGACCCATTGCGGATGGAGCGCGTCGCTCTCGCCGGTGAATTTGCTGGTCAAATAGGGGTTGCTTTTCCAGTAGGTAAGGTTCGGGCTTTCGATTGGGCGATCCCCGCTGGTGGCAAAGCCTCGATGGGGAAGACCATAGGAAAGACTGTAGCGAATTGGCTTTTTGAGCTCGGTGCTGCCGATGAAGTATCCGCTGCGATGTGTTGGGTCGCTCCAGGTCCCTTCAGCGTTCCAGTGCAAATAGGCCATGCGCAACTCGCTGTTATTTCGATAGGTGATCGGCCCCCATCCAGCGGAGAGCGATTCCTGGAGAATGTGCGGCGAGTACACCTTCTCAATGTCGTAGTGCGAAAGGACGTCCACGGAGCTGCCGAGGGCCTGGTCGGGATCGAAAGAGTTCAAAATGTGTTGAGGATTGGTATCCACGCGAATAGTGCCGACAGCAGGTTGCGCGAAAGCAGTAGTTGTTGCCAAGGACAGGGATAGGAGAACAACGGCAGTATTGAATCGTTTCAAAATTCCGCCTCGAAAAAACCGCGCTGACGGCTCGCGGTGTTCTTGATGAGTCACTTTACTGCAAAATGTGAATTTGAAAAGCAATTTATCAGCGAACGTTTGTTGTTCTTATAATCAGGACAGAGATTCTGCAATGAAGAGACGCTTTGCGTGGGTTCTCGGGTTCGTGATGGCATGCGCGCCGGCCGTTGCTGTCGGACAGCATCGGGGACACTCGACCGGGGCCACCACACCGAACGAACCTCCGGTTGATGAGGACCTGACGAAATTCGCGCACGCCGTAGAGTTGCAGGCGTCGCCGCGACAGGTGCTGCACTTCGGCCAGTTTACGCAGAGCACGGGGGCGGCGCGGAAGAAAGCGCAGGCCATCGTGAATCACGCTACAGCGGACGTGTTGCACGGCGCCGATCCACTGATTGACCTGCTCGACGATCTGCAGTGGGAGGGTACGCGCTTCTTCGCGAGCTTTACCCAGATGCAAAAGTCGGGATTGAAGCCGGTGACGAAGAAGCTGGGTAAGACGAACGACGAAATCAAGCGCCAGGCCAAGGCATTACAGGGCGCACGCGCAGCAGCGAATGAAGGCGAGATCCTGGCCGTGTCCGCCAAGCTGGATGAAACACTCGCGAAGTTCGAGGGACAGCAGAAGGCGCTGGCGCGTGAGATGGGGATCTCGGACGACGAGAGCGGAGAGTAAAAAAGAGAAACCCCGTCCTATCACATCGCGGACGGGGCACCCGGTCTTATTTCAAAACTGTTAGCTGCGAAATGAACTCGGCCTTATCGATGCCGTGGACCTTCTTGTTGTATTCATCGACCTTCGACGAATAATTCATCGAGCAGAATTTCGGGCCGCACATCGAGCAGAACGCCGCTTCTTTGTAATACGCATCCGGAAGCGTCTCGTCGTGCATCGAGCGGGCGGTCTCGGGATCGAGTGAAAGATTGAACTGCGACTCCCAGTCGAAGGTGTAGCGGGCGTGGCTGAGGGCGTTATCGCGGTCCTGAGCGCCCGGACGATGACGGGCGACGTCGGCAGCGTGGGCGGCGATCTTGTAAGCGATGATGCCGTCCTTCACATCTTTTTCATTCGGCAGACCGAGGTGTTCTTTCGGCGTCACGTAGCAGAGCATAGATGCGCCGTGCCAGCCGATGATCGCCGCGCCGATCGCGCTGGTGATGTGGTCGTAGCCCGGAGCAATATCGATGACAAGCGGGCCGAGAGTGTAGAACGGCGCGCCGTGGCACCACTCCACTTCTTTCTCCACCTGCTCTTTGATCTTGTCGAGCGGCACGTGGCCCGGACCTTCAATCATCGTCTGTACGTCGTACTCCCAGGCTTTGGTCGTTAGTTCGCCTAGAGTTTTAAGCTCGGCGAACTGCGCTTCGTCGCTAGCGTCGGCAATGCAGCCCGGACGCAGGCCGTCGCCCAACGAATACGAGACGTCATACTTCTTCAGAATCTTGGTGATGTCGTCGAAGCGTTCATAGAGGAAGTTCTGCTTGTGATGGTGGGCCATCCATTGCGCCAGGATCGCGCCGCCGCGGCTGACGATGCCGGTGATTCGCTTGGCGACCAGCGGCAAGTACTGAATGAGCACGCCGGCGTGGATGGTCATGTAATCCACGCCCTGCTGTGCTTGCTCCTCGATCACTTCGAGCATGAGATCGGCGGTCAGATCTTCAATCCGCTTCACCCGCGAGACCGCTTCGTAAATCGGCACGGTACCGATGGGCACAGGCGAATGACGGATGATGGCTTCGCGGATGTCGTGGATGTCGCCGCCGGTAGAGAGGTCCATCACCGTGTCTGCGCCATGATGCACAGAGGTGTGGAGCTTCTTGAGCTCGGTTTCGACGTCGGACGTAACGGCGGAGTTGCCGATATTGGCGTTGATCTTGCAACGCGACTCAATGCCGATGGCCATCGGCTCAAGCTCTGGGTGATTAATGTTGGCCGGAATGATCATGCGTCCGGCGGCAACTTCGGCGCGGATGATTTCGGGGCTCACGCGCTCGCGTTCAGCGACAAAGAGCATTTCCTCGGTGACGAGGCCCTTGCGCGCAAAATGCATCTGGGAGACGTTGTCGTCTCCGGTGCGGGCAGCTTCTTCTTTGCGCTTCTTGACCCATTCTGCGCGGGCCTGAGGGACAGTGGGGGTGCCGTTTCCGTTGCCTTTGGAGCTGCTCATAACTCTGGATTCTCCCTGCATCAACTAAAGGGAGATTATACGCGTCAGGAATCGTGGTTTCGATGCCTCGCGGAGTGGCAAATTGGCGAGGATAGATATCATTAAGAGGGGTTATTGAAGCCGGATAAGGAGAATCATGCCACTCACTCAGCTCGACACTAAAGCCGCGCTCATTCTGATTGATCTCCAAAAGGGAATCGTCGCCCGACCGACGGCGCATCCGGCTGCGGAGATTGTTAGTCGCGCGGCACAACTGGCGCAGGCATTCCGAGACCGCGGGCTGCCGGTCATCCTGGTGAACGTGGCGGGGCGGCCACCCGGACGGAACGATGCGGGACCGATCAAAATGCCGTTTCCACCCGACTGGACCGAACTGGTGCCGGAACTGAACGTGCGTCCGAGCGATCATCGGCTGACCAAGCGTTCTCTCGGAGCATTCGCAACCACTGAGTTGCACGAGCTGTTGGAGAAGCTGACTGTAACGCAGGTTTTCATGGCCGGGATCTCGACCAGCATTGGGGTGGAATCCACGGCGCGGTATGCCTACGATCTTGGCTACAACATGGTGTTTATTTCGGACGCGATGACCGACGGCAGCGCCGAGTCGCATCGCCACAGTCTGGAGAAAATTTTCCCCAGGCTGGGGGAAATTGAGACCACGGAGAACGTTCTGGCGCGCCTTAAAGCCTCGTAACCCGGAAGTTAGCTCGATCCCCCGTAAGTAGCATTTGATTCTCGCGCGAGAGGCTCGTATCCTTTACGGCAGGGGTTGAACTCTGCATGTCTGAACGAAAGCCCAGCTACACGCGCTTTGCGCTCGCGATTGTCTTCGTGCTCGTGCCCATCGGCTACTTGGCCGTGACCGGCGCGCGTGATAAGGACATTGCGAGCTATTACAAGACCATCCAGGAGATCCAGACCATGGGTCCGGAGGTGTATGAGAAGCGACTGCGCGTGGCCGGAACCGTGGCCGAGGGCTCGATCAAGCGGCAGGGCACCCGCGTCGAGTTCACGCTGGAAGAGCAGGGCAAGACGCTGAACGTGAGCTACATCGGCACGGAAGCTCCGCCGGACACGTTCAAAGACAAATCGCAGGCGCTGGCCGAGGGCAAGATGGGTCGCGACGGCGTGTTCCATGCCCAGAAGATTCAGGCCAAGTGCGCTTCCAAGTACGCGCCAAAGCAGGACGGCACCACGCCGACCAACACGGCGCAAAGCGGCAGCGCTCAGCCCTCGATGTAACATACCTCCGAGTTTCCGGAGAACTTCAACCGAGTGACTACTTCCACCCAGCCGATAGCGACTGAAGCGACGGCAGCGGTGTCTTTAAAAGACATCGTCAAGTTCTTCGGGCGCTTTGTCGCGCTGCGACACGTGTCGGCGGAGTTCGAGAGCGGCAAGCTCTACGTGATTCTCGGCGATAACGGGGCGGGGAAGTCCACTCTGTTGCGGGTGATGACCGGGCTGCTGAAGCCGTCTTACGGTGAAGTGAAGCTGCTGGGCGAAGCGCCTTGTGAGAGAGCACAACGCTTTGGTTATATGGGCCACGCGCCCCTGCTCTACGACGAACTCACTGGTGTGGAGAACCTGTCGTACTTCGCCGGGCTTTATGGGATGGATGCCGACGAGAAGGTGAAGCATGCGATTCTCACTGTCGGCCTCGATCCCGATCTTGATCGGCGAGTAGGGAACTACTCGCAGGGTATGCGGCAGCGAATGTCGCTAGCGCGCTCGATCATTCACAATCCCGATGTGCTCTTCCTCGACGAGCCGTTTTCCAACGTGGATATCAAGTCCGCACAAGACATGGCAGCGTTGCTCGGAACGATGCGCAATGCAGGGAAGACGCTGTTCGTTGTGACGCACCAGCCTGCAGTGCTGGAGGACGTGGCCGACCAGTACATCGTGATGAACTCGGGGCAGATTATCGAGCGTCGGAAGGAGTACAAGGCATGACTCCTTCGTTTAGCTCGGTGCTGGCATCCTCGATTCGCAAAGACTTGCGCATGGAGTGGCGCTCCAAAGACGCGATCAATTCCATGCTGTTCTTTTCGCTGCTGGTCGTCGTGATCTTCAGCTTCTCGTTCGATCCCACGGCCGAGACTTCGCGCGAGATCGCCGGCGGATTGATCTGGACGTCGTTCCTGTTCGCAGCGGTGGTCGCGCTAAATCAAACTTGGGCGCGTGAGCTGAAGAGCCAGGCGCTGGATGCGTTTCGCGTTTCGCCAGCGCCGCCGAATTCGCTGTTTCTGGCGAAGGCGCTGGGGAACATGATTTTCGTGACGCTGCTCGAGTGCCTGATGGCGCCGCTTTTCACGATCTTCTACAACCTGCGCGCTCTGGGGAACTGGAAGCTTCTGCCGGTGATCGCAGTGCTGGGAACGTGGGCGCTGGTGGTGAATGGCACGTTCTTTGCGGCGATGTCGATTCGTACGAGGATCCGCGAGACGCTGCTGCCGTTGATTTTGTTTCCGGTGTCGCTACCGGCGCTGCTCGGCATGGTAAGCGCGACTTCGGCGGTGCTCACCGGAGACAACTCCCCGATCGTCTGGCTGAAAGTGCTGACGGTATATGATGTGGTGTTCACAACAGTTTGTTTGTTCCTGTTTGAGACAGTCATAAACGCAGAATGAAAACGGCCTTTTTTGTTGCGGCTGCGGCCGCCGTTGCACTTTTAGGGTTCAGCACCTGGCAAGGGCTCTACGTCGCGCCAACCGACGCCTTGCAGGGCGATGTGCAGCGCGTGTTTTACTACCACGTCCCCTGCGCCTGGGTGGCGGGGCTCTGCTTCTTCTTTAACTTCTGCGCCAGCATCTGGTATTTGATCCGCAAGGATTCACCGGCCGACGCGTTCGCGCTCGCCTCCGCGGAAGTGGGTGTCGTGTTCTGCACCATCGTGCTGATCACCGGGCCGCTGTGGGCGCGTCCGGTGTGGGGCATCTGGTGGACATGGGATCCTCGCCTGACGAGCACATTCGTCCTGTGGCTGATCTACTGCAGCTACTTGATCCTGCGCAAGTTCGCTACTGGCGGACAAGGTGCAGTCCTCGGCGCAGCGCTGGCGATTTTCGGATTCGTGGATGTCCCGATCGTCTATGTTTCGATTCGCATCTTCCGCACCCAGCATCCGCAACCAGTGATCGCGGGCGGCGAGAATTCGGGACTGGAAGTTCACATGCTTCACGCCTTCCTTTGGAACCTCTTGGCATTTACTATTCTCGGCCTGGTGATCGTATGGGCGCGTTATATCGTCCAGCGCATTGACCAGCAGGTGGACGAAGCCCACAAGCAGCGTGCGTTGAGCATGGGAGGGAACGCGTGAACTCTGTTGCCTTCATGCACGCGGCCTATATCGTAGTCTGGGTGATTCTCGGCGGGTACTCCGCCGACCTCGTAGCGCGATACGTGAAACTGAGGAAGGAACTCAGAGACCTCAAGAAGTGAGCACGACTCCGGCCCAATCGAATAACGCTCCATCCACTGGCGTATTGCCGGTAATCGCGATCGCCAACCTGATCGTATGCATTGGCTTCGTCTTGTTTTCGCTGCCGTTTTACTGGAAACAGATTCATATCCTGTATAGCTGGCCCGAAGTGGAGGCACAGGTGGTGCGCTCGCAGGTGGTTCCAGCGAAAGCCGATGTTCCAGATAGTGGATTGCGCTATTACGATTCCGACGTCCAGCTTTTATTCACGGTGAATGGGCAGCCGCACTTCGCGGAAGTCGTATCGCATCGCAGCCCAATGGTGGCGAAGGTCCGCTACGAGACCAACAAGTTTCCGGTCGGGAGCCACCACAAGATCCGCTATAACCCTTCCAATCTCTCTGATGTGCGCGTGAATGCCGGGTTCAACCGGCGGTTCTTTTTTGCCCCTCTGCTGATTTCCGGTTTCGGCGCGATCTTCGCAATCTTCGCTCTGATCTTCTGGGGCATGGCTCGCAGCAGTCGGCGTCGAGTCGCTGCGGAACAGATCTCCTAAATATTTAAGCGGAGTGTTGGCGTAGTTGCGTTGTCGCAACGCGGGAAAAGCGCCTGCAAATAATTCCCGCAACTCCGGACGTTTCTGGCGTTCCAGTGTCTAAGACACTCGGAGGCTGGAATGCGCAAACTTGCCGTATGGCTTCTCCTCGTTAGTTCCTCTTTCGCTCAAAACACGCTTAAACCCGCTCCAGTCGCAGCTGAACGCAGCTCGGAAGCCACACGGCTTCCAGTGCGCAGAGTTGTGCTGTTCAAGAATGGCGTCGGGTACTTCGAGCATGTTGGCTCGGTGAGTGGCTCGCAGAGTGTGAGTATCGACTTCACCACTTCGCAACTTAACGACGTCTTGAAGTCGCTGACGGTGATTGACCTCGGCAAGGGAAGAATTGCAGGAGTGAACTATACGTCGGTTGAGCCGCTCGATCGTCAGCTTGGCTCGCTGCGAATGGGCCTCGGACAGGACATTACCGGAGCGCAGTTCTTGGCGGCGTTGAAAGGCGCTCGGGTCGAAGTGCGAAGCGGTGCGGCGACATACATCGGACGAGTGCTGAGTGTGGAGTCGCGCGAAATCAAGCGCAAGGGAGACGACGAGGCCACCTCGCATGTGGATTATCTCTCGATCATTACCGACGGCGGAGAACTTCGGCAGTTTGAGATGACACCGACATTGGGCGTGAAGATCCTTGAGAGTGACATGCGCGAGGACGTGACCCGGTATCTGTCGGTTCTGGCGTCGGGACGCGAACAGGACCTGCGGCGGATGGTGATTAACACGGCGGGTGACGGCTCGCGGCAGTTGCAGGTGAGCTACATCAGCGAAGTACCGGTTTGGAAGAGCACTTATCGACTCGTCCTGCCGAAGAACGGAACTAAACCGTTCATCCAGGGCTGGGCGATTGTAGACAACACCGTGGGCGAAGACTGGAAGGACATCGAGCTCTCCCTCGTCGCGGGAGCACCGCAGTCGTTTGTGCAGGAGTTGTCGAAGCCGACGTACGCAAGGCGGCCAGTTGTAGGGCTTCCAGAGACGGCGATGTTGCAGCCGCAGACGCATGAAGCAGCGTTAAACGGGATTGTGGTGAACACGGAATCAGCCGAAGTCGTGGACGTTGGCACAGGTTCCGCGGTTGCGTTGGCAAGGAACCGCGACAAGCTTGAAGGGTACTCTGCGATGGATGGAGCTAATGCATATGACGCCGGTGCGGGAGTAGGCGGCGGCGTTGCTCACAAAATTGTCGCTGCTCCACCCGCAGTCCCACGGATGGCCACTTCCTCCCTTATGGCCACGCAAGCCGCTGTCGCCTATGGCAACGACATCGGTGATCTCTTCGAGTACAAGCTGCGCGAGAAAGTGACGATCAAGAAGAACCAATCAGCGCTGGTGCCGATCATCCAGCAGGTTGTCGAAGCCGAAAAGGTCACGCTCTGGAACCAGAATGAAGCGCGGCCATTGCGCGCCGTGTGGCTCAAGAACACCAGCACCGACACGCTCGATGCCGGTACCTTCAACGTGCTTGAGGACGATACGTTCGCTGGCGAAGGCATCATGGACCCGATCAAGCCGGGCGAGCGTCGCCTGCTTTCCTATGCGGTGGACCAGGGTGTGACCGTCGAACCGAAGAACGAGAGCAGCGAAGAGCAGGTCGCGCGGATCGTGATCAAAGACGGAACGATGTGGCAGAAACGCGAGATCCGCAGTCACCGAACCTACGTGATTCGCAACGCCAATACCGACGCCCGTAACGTGGTGATCGAGCACGCCATCCAGCCAAGCTGGAAGCTGGTGAGCGAAACCAAGCCCGACGAGACGACCGTGACGCATCGTCGCTTCAAAGTCCACGTCGATCCGAAGCAAACGACCAAGCTGAAGGTGGATGAGGCTTATCCGATTTCGAACAGCTTCGTCCTGACCAGCGTGAGCACAGACGATGTCGACCTGTGGATACGCTCGAAGTCCATTACGCCCGAAGTAGAGACGGCGTTGCGCACGGTCATCAATAAGCAAAAAGCGGTAGCGCAGATCAGCCACGAGATCCAAAGCCGCGAAGAGCAGCGGAAGTCCATCTCTGACGACCAGGCGCGTTTGCGCGAGAACATGAAGGCTTTGAAGGGAAGCGCGGAAGAGAAGGAACTGCTTCAACGCTACACGCGGCAACTCAATGCACAGGAAGATTCTTTGGATCGCTTAAACAAGGAGACGGACGATCTGCGGGCGCGCCGCGAATTGGCACAAGCCGACTTGAAGAAGACGGTGGATGAGATGAGCCTCGACGTCACGCTGCAGCAAACCGCCGTTGGGGACTGAGATTTTGCAATTTCATGACACCTCCCGCAGTAGAATGTGGCCGAATTGTGGCGGGTTTGGGGGTGTGTCATGAAATTGCCGCGTTGGTTTGGCTTCGCTTTGCTTTGTTGCGGCCGAATAGCTGCTATGGGCCAGCAGAATGGAGAAGAGGTATCTAACCTCGGGAACTTAAGTGTCAACCTTCAGATTCGAGTGTTGATGGCGGATGACCGCGCGGTCTCGCAGAGCCTTCATGTTCGACTTATGTCCGAAGGGGCGACTGTGTCTACCACCCAGACCGACTCATCGGGCTCCGCTGCGATGACTATTACCCGGGCGGGAACATATCAGATCGAGGTTTCTGGCCCGGGGATCGAGACCACAGATTCCGAACAGTTTCCGATCGTCCGAGCAGACAGGAACCACAACGAAGTCATTCGGGTTGCACTCAAAGGGCAAAAGGTCGAAGGGAAACCCACCGCTGGCGGGGTGGCACCCGCAAGCGGGTTCACTGTCCCTAAAGATGCGAGCAAGGAATTCGATGCCGGCGTCTCAAGCATGCACGCCAGCGACTGGAAGAAAGCCCAAGAGCATTTTCAGAGCGCGATTGATAAGTATCCGAATTTCGACGCAGCCTGGGACAACTTAGGCATGGCGCGTCAAAATGGCGGTGACGCCGCCGGCGCCAAGGCTGCATACCAGAAGGCCCTGGGACTGAACGACCACAACGCCGACGCGCAACGCAATCTTGCGCGAGTTTTTGAGGCCGAGGGGAATTGGCCTGGCGCGGAAGAACTGCTCGTCAAATCGCTCGGGATTGAGCCGAATAATGCCGGATCGCTGACTCTACTTTCCATCGCGCAGTTAAAGCAAAACAAGATAGACGAAGCGATTGCCAGCGCCGGCCGTGTCCACGCCCTCGAACACAAGTCTTACGCGACGGCGCATCTCGTCCTTGCCCAGGCCTACGAGATGAAAGGCCGCACGAAAGATGCAATCTCGGAGTACCAATTGTTTTTGAGTGAAGAGCCGAATGGTCCGCGGTCGGAGGCGGCGAAGAAGAAGATGGCCAAGCTTCAGGCGGCTGGCTAGCTAGCCGTTCTCGCGCGGTACCTGACGTAGGAACGCGAACATCATCGTGGTCGCCCAGTTTGGATGCTTGTGATCCAAGTGTTCCGCCTTCATGCTCTCGTTGGGAAATTCGTTGTGGCAGATCGGGCAAGTGGCGCATATCGGTGTCACCATGTGTATGCCCGTCAATTCCGAGAGAGGAACCAGATTCAACATGCGGACAGAGTAGTCGCCGCTCGCGCCGCACAGAATCCCACCAACGTCACAAACCCTCCCGCTTTTGTGATAGTCCGAAACTGCTGATTCAGCAGACCTTCCGCTAAAACACGGTTGACGATTGTGATGCCTGTTGCCACGCGATTGTGACGTAGGACACAGCGCCATGTAATTCCCGCGCCTATCATCCACGCAGAATGAGCCGCGCGCCACATGGCGCGGTCCATCGCTGTTAACGATCGCGGAGGCGAGCGATGTTTGAAGCCGAGATTGAAATGGAAAAGAAATCCAGCTCATTTGGGCCGGTATTATTTATTGCCCTGCTGGTGGCCTGCATCGGCGCAGGCGTCTTCTACGTCATTCATGAAACCAAGCAATCCATGACGGAGCCGCTGGCTTCGCAGATCATTACGACCATCCTGAAGGGCAAAGGTCCGGCGACTATGCATTTCCGGACCGGCTACATCGTGCAGAACGTCGAAGAGAAGCCGTTCGACCCGCACTACAAGTTGCTCGAAAAAGCAGGACTGATCAAGACCGCAAAGAAGGACATCGGTCTCGTGGTCACCTTGACACCTGCCGGCGAGCAGGTTTTGAGTGGTATCCAGGGGATTAGTCGCACCAAGCGCGCCGAAGGTGGGGAAGCGATCGTCGTTCCGCTCGCCACGCGCAAGCTGGTGGCGATCACCAAAGTTGACAGCCCAACGCCATCACGTGCGACGGTGGCTTACACGTGGAAATGGGAGCCCAATAAGTTGGGCCAGGTGTTCGATGCCTCGAGTTCACTGGTTTCGGCATTCGGCATTTGGGACCGACAGACGCTGATCAAGGACTACGGCGTCGACTTCTATCATGCCGATCCGAAGCCCGAGTCGTTCACGTTTTCGCGAGGCCCAAAGGGCTGGAGCATCGCCGAAGAATAACCCCTCCTTTCGCTCTTCTCTCGAGAAGGCCTGTGCTCGAAAGCACGGGCCTTTTGTCGTCTTCCGACATAGCTCTGAGCAAGTCCATAGCCAATCCTTCGTAACATTCGTAACTTACGTGTTGTGACCACCGTTATATAGCGCTCAATCCCACCTTCGGTGATTATGTGTCACCAATGAGCGGGTTTCCCGGACCCGAATACCCACCACAACCGCTCAAACCTATAGAACCGCCCAGGGCAGGGGTTGTACTTGGCGCGGCACATTGCGAGGGGATGCACAATGTTCGAAGAAGAGATCAGGATGGAAGAGCGGTCCTCCAGCGTAGGGCCGATGCTTTTGATTGCGGCGGTTTGCCTGACGATCGTCGGCACCGCAGTCTACGTGATGCATGAAGCCCACAAGGGCATGAGCCAGACTGAGGCCAAGAAGGCCGTTAGCACCATGCTGGCAGCAAGGGGCCCCGCTACAGTCCATTTCCGCACCGGTTTGGTGACGTCTACCTCGGATAAGGCGACGTCGCCCCGTTACAAGCTCTTGGAAGTTGCCCAGATCATCACCGAAGAAAAGAAGGACAACGGCATCCAGGTGACGCTGACGGAAGACGGCAAGAAGATGCTTGACCACGTTCCCGGCACCACCCATACCAAGAACACCGACGGCACCGAGGAATACTCGGTCCCGCTCGGAACCCGTGAAATCGTTGCAGTGACGGGAGTTAACGTGATTAGCCCGAGCGCTGCGACCATCCACTACACCTGGATGTGGCGTCCGACGCCGATGGGCGATGTGTTCGACCTCGCCGGCGGTTATGTTGGCGGCCTGAACGTTTGGGAGCGCGCCGAACTGGCAAAAGACGGTGCCGACCTCTTCCATAGCGCACCGGTTCCCGACGACTATAACGCTACGAGCGGATGGCAACTGGCGCGTAACTAAGTCAAGGGCAACCAAGGAATTCAACGGAGGCTGATCAGAGTGAGCCCGGCGCAAGCCGGGCTTTCTGCTTTATTGCAGCGTCACCAGGATCTCGATCACTCCCGTGCCCTCAGGCAAGTCCTGCAGGGCTTTCCCGACAATCGCTCCTGTAAGTCGTTGCCGATCGGTGCCCTTCATGGCGTATCCCCGGAGGGAAGAGGTAACCAGGAGGTCGCCGCGATGAATCGGCCCGTTTTCGGTGGTCACTTTGCAGGGAACGATGCCAATCACAGCCATCGGGACCTCGGCTTCGAGGGCGGGGGAATCGATCCCATGAGGGCTCGAGAGCGTGCCAGGCTTTGTGGAATACACGCCCGCTATGAGCGTGGAGTAGGGCTCGGAAGATAGCGTTACTTCACGGTTAGTATCCTCGTCGATGACCAGAACATCGCCCGGTTCGTACGCCGCGCGGTTGCCGCGGACCGCGATGGATTCTGCGAAGTCAGCGCCGCTGTTTTGTACGCCGCCATTCGCAAAGACCTTGCCGGTTCCATCCACACGAAACACGTTTTTGCTGCCGGCGACTCCGATGAGCACGTTTCCGCTGGCAGCGTTAACGAATACGCCACCCGTTCCCGCGCTACTGGTCACGCTTCCCATGACGCCGATATTGTTCCCGGAAGCGGCATCCGCCACTCCGTAGAGTGCAATGCCGGGATAGCCGTGAGTTTTCCCGACCACACCATACGTGGTGTAGCCATTTGCGGGCGGGCTGACCTCACCCCAAACGCCTGTCCCTTGCGAACTGTAAGATTTTCCGAACACTCCGACGTTGGTTCCCGAAGTGTTGACCGCGTATCCGCCGACTCCGTGTCCCTGGAGAGCGCGCGCGGTCCCGGAGATCGCCTCTGCCGAGCCGCTGGCCGCGGTCGTGACACCGTACACACCATTGCCGACGACGCTGTCACTGCGCCCGATCACACCGACGGTGTTGCCTGTAGCTGAGGTAACGATGCCCATGATTCCGGTCCCGCTCGAACTCGCGTTCTCGGCTTTCACGGAAATCACTCCGCCAGTGGTTGCGGTGCTGTTCACCCAAAGGAGTTGATTCACGACCAGGGGTGAAGCCACCGTCGCCAGGGCGGTGTTGACATAGCCGCTTACATTCACACTGCCGTTGACGCCCTGGTCTCCGACGAAACTGTTTGCGCCGAGAGTGGCGTAAGTAACGTTGGTCTTCGCTGCGGCGTCGGTGTTTGCGTTCGTACGCAATACAAAGTCTGAAATCCTTCGTCCTCCGAAGAGGTCGGCGTCGGCAGCTTTCAGTGCATAAGGCACACTCGCGAGTTGAATGCGCGAGTTCGATAGCTCGTTCTCGAGCTGGACTTCCAACCACCGCGCCTGCGTGCTGGAAAACCAGTAGAGCGGCACGCCCTCAGTAGACGCCGCCCCTATGAGCGCGGTGAATTTCCGGTCTTGAACGGTGACCGTTTGCACCTCCTGCCAGAGCGCGGTGCCTCCCTTGGCGGCAGCGTACAAGCGGAATCGTACTGCCACTTCTGTTTGGCCGGCCGGCACGGTTAACGGTACGGTGCCGGAATAGCGGATAACGTGGGGAACTGAGATCGTGCTGGATGATGGCGCGCTTTGCGCTAGTACAACTCCACTCAACAGAAGACCACAGAGAACCAGGGCCCGGAATCGCAAGAATCCTCCTCAAAGCTGTGAGCTATGGGACGCCGCGATTCTAAAGCTCGTTGAGCGAGAAGGTCTGTGGCAGACAGATGCAACAAAGGGGGTACACGTTCCGCAAAGGGAAAAGCAGCGGTGTGTCGCTCACGAATACGGGTAGAAAACAAAGAACAGGAGCGAGAGTGCCGACAACACCCACAGTCCTGGCTTCAGTTCGCGAATGCGTCCCGACACAAGTTTGCAGATGGGATAGAGAACGAAGCCGGCGGAAATTCCGATGGCAATGTTGAACGTGAACGACATCAACATCACCGTGGCAAATGCCGGGATGGACTCCGTGAAGTCGTTGAAGTCGATGTGCGTGATGGGCGAGAGCATGAATAGGCCGACGATGATGAGAGCGGGCCCGTAAGCTTGCGGTGGAATGGCACCCACGAATGGCGCGAAGAACAACGTCAGCAGGAAACATGCGCCGGTGACGAGGACCGTAAAGCCGGTGCGCCCGCCCGCCTCTATGCCCGTCGCGGATTCAACGAAGGCGCCTGAGGTCGTGGTGCCAATTGCAGGGGAGAAACACGTGGTAAGCGCATCCACAAGCATTGGTCGCTCGATCTGCGGCAGGTTGCCGTCTTTGTCGAGGAAGCCGGCGCGCGCGGAAAGACCAATGAGGGTGCCCATGGTGTCCACGAAGGCCATGATGAAGATCGTAAGCACGATCGGAAACGCTCCCCAGCTCAGAGCCCCGCGGAAATCGAGCTTCCACACTATTGGCATTACGCTTGGCGGAAGCGACACGATGTGCTGTGGGGGTGCAACGATTTTTGTCGCAAACGCGACCACCGCCGTCACCAGGATTCCGACGAGGATCGCGCCGGGAAATTTTCGAATGACAAGGATAGAAATTAGTACGAAGCCGAAGATCGCGAGCAGTACAAGGTGGGACGTCAGATGTCCGGCTTTTACCGGTGCTCCATCCACGCCAAGAACAACAAGCCCTGTCTGGTTGAGCCCAATAAACGTCAGGAAGAATCCGATCCCAACCGCAAAGCTGTAGCGCAGGGAAGTCGGAACGCCTTCCACGATCCACTGCCGCAGCTTGAACACCGTGAGAAGAATAAACGCCACGCCGGCGATAAAGATCGCGGCCAGCGCGGTTTCCCACTTGTATCCGAGCATTTTGCAAACGGTGAAGGCAATGAAGGCGTTCTCGCCCATGTAAGGCGCAATCGCGAACGGACGATTGGCGTAGAGACCCATGAGGAAGCAGCCAAAGACCGCAGCGAGAACTGTGGCGACAAATGATGGCCCGGCAGGAATGCCCGCCGCCGAAAGGATCGCAGGATTCACGACCACGATGTAACTCATGGTGGTGAAGGTCGTCAGGCCGGCAATGACTTCGCGGCCGAGAGTGGCGTTGCGTTGCTCAAACTGGAAGTAGCGCGCGATCCCATTCATTGGGAGGCAGAGTAGGTGGAAAGGAGAATGAAGTCAATCCGGCGCGCTTGCAACCGGCGTGTACAATTCCGCAGTCTTCGAAGGGGACCGCATGAGCAATCGTAGAGACTTTCTGAAAATGGGCGCGGGCGTAGCTGCCGCAGCCACCATGGCGACATCAGCATTCGGCCCATCTCAAGGAAATGCGCCGGGGCGCGAGTTGGAAGAGATCACCGTCGCCGAGTTGCAGGAGGGTTTGCGGTCAGGCAAGTGGACGTCGGTCTCACTCACGCAGTCTTACCTGGAGCGCGTTCACGCGCTCGACAGCAGCGGGCCGAAGCTGAATTCCGTCATCGAGATCAATCCCGACGCCGAGCAAATCGCGGCACACGCCGACGCCGACCGCAAAGGAGGGAAGGTGCACTCCGCTCTGCATGGCATCCCGGTGCTGATCAAAGACAACATCGCCACCGCCGACAAGATGCAGACCACGGCCGGATCGCTCGCGATGGTCGGCGCAGGTGCCCCCGGCAACAAGGATGCTTTTGTGGCGGCACAGCTTCGTCGCGCCGGCGCCGTGTTGCTGGGGAAGACGAACCTCAGCGAATGGGCGAACCTTCGCTCGTCGCATTCAACCAGCGGATGGAGCGGCCGTGGCGGCCAGACGCACTGTCCGTACGCGCTCGATCGCAATCCCTCGGGGTCGAGTTCCGGTTCTGGCGCGGCTGTAAGCGCAAGTCTCTGTGCGGTCGCGATCGGCACCGAGACAGATGGCTCGGTCGTCTCGCCCTCGTGCTCGAATGGACTGGTTGGCATCAAGCCCACGGTCGGCCTGGTCAGCCGGTCTCGCATCATCCCTATCTCGCATACGCAAGACACTGCCGGCCCCATGGCACGCTGCGTTGGAGACGCCGCGGCATTGCTCACGTTAATGGCCGGTGCAGATCCAGAGGATGAAGCGACCAAAGCGTCCGAAGGACATATCGCTCCTGACTACACCAAGTTTCTCGATGCGAACGGCCTGCGCGGCATGCGCTTGGGTGTGGTCGCGAAGTTCACGAATATCGCGCCGCCGGTAGACAAACTCTTCCGCGATGCGGTGACGGCCTTGAAAACTGCCGGCGCCGAAGTCGTTGAAGCCCTCGAGTTAGAGAGTTGGGGCAAGTGGGACAACTTCGAAAATCTCGTGCTGTCGTACGAATTCAAAGCCGACCTCAACAAGTATCTCGGCGCGCTTGGTCCGCAGGCGAAAGTGCACTCCTTAGCCGACGTGATCGCCTTCAACGACGCGCACTTCGCGGAGGAAATGCCGTACTTTGCGCAAGAAGAAATGGTGAAAGCTCAGGCACGTGGCGGGCTGGAGACCGAGGAGTATCGCAAGGCGCTCGTCGAGTGCCGACGCCTCACGCGCACTGAAGGGATCGACGCGCTGCTGCAGAAGAACAAGCTCGACGCCCTGATCGGCATCACCGGCACTCCAGCGTGGCCGACCGATTGGGTCAATGGCGATGCATTCGGCTTCAGCAATTCAAGCCTGGCCGCGGTGGCCGGCTACCCGCACATCACTTTGCCGATGGGTTACGTTTTCGGCCTGCCTGCTGGAGTTTCATTCATCGGGACGGCATGGAGCGAGCCGACGCTGATCAAAGCCGCGTACGCCTACGAGCAAGCAACGAAGCATCGGAAAGCGCCGCAGTATCTCACGACGGTGAGCTACAGCTAGCTAATCTCCGGCCGCTTTCTTCGGAGGCTGTGCGACGGTCTTGGATTGCGGCACATCGCTTCGCGACAATTGTGGTTGCTCCAAGGGCGCGTCAATTTCCAGAGGCAACCGCCAATCGCGTGCGGAAATATGTCCCGCATGCACCCATGCGTAGCGTGTGATCAGCGAACCGGCGAGGCTTGACGCTGCGGCCATACGTCTCATGCGGCGGCGTTTTTCGCGGCTGACGAACAACGAGGCGAGGCGCAGTCCCAGCGGGATCGGTCCGGAGAGCATGCCGCCTGCGCGGATGATCCAACCGCTGGAACCGTGTTTCACCGGCTCGGCCACACGATCGGTATTGGTCTCCAAACGAATGCCTTCCGCAGATTCGACGGTCGCAGCGAGTAGTCCTAAAGCTTGGAGCGCGGGGCTGCGATCATGACCGAGCAGTTCCAACGCTCCGACAGCGGAGTTCAGCCCGCTCATACCAAAGTGGATTGGCAGCGTGGTGACATGCTCGTTCCACACTGGAATCGCGGTGGCTCCGAGCAGCACTCCCGTATAGGTGGCAAGCGGTAGGCCGAAGAGGCAGGCAAATCCCTCGGCAGCATCTCCGACGACCTGAATGCCGCGGATCTCGGTGAAGTCGGCGAGCCACTGTGCAAAGGCCGAAGCTCCAGCGAACGAACCAAACGCAGCCAGCACCCACGCGCCCACGGACATCGGGCTCTGCGGCTTGAACACTCGCAGCATATTGAGGAAGCGCTCCGGACGACCGAGATCCGAGATGAGCAATGCGCTCGAGAGCATCGCTCCACCCGCTGCGAGATATCGGCAGTCACGCGAAATGCGCAGGTCTTTGCCGCTCCAGTGCGCTGCGGCTCCGATGATGGCTGAGGCTCCCGCGATCCCGCCGACGAAGAAATACAACGGGATCTCCCACGTCCACTGCGGTTCCTTGAGCAGTGGGATGCCGTAGTAGCCGGCCTCGGGCGACGCGATGGGGAACGGCGCGCCCTCGGGCCGTACGCCGAATCCTTGGACCTGCCGGTGCCGTTCGGCTTCGGCGCGAATTTCTTCGAGACGGCGCTCGCGACGGTTAATGCTGTCGATGCTGACGAGCGGCTTGTGGTCGGTCATCGCTTTGTCCCCAGGAACGCAAAGATGGAACCCGCGAGCAGAATGCCTGCGCCGATAGCGGCGCCTGTCCATCCGTCTTTCAAATATTGCGTAGGCACCTCGGGATTCGGCGGCAAATTATATTGCTTCGGATCGCCGCGCACGATGAATGCCGCATGAGTTCCGCCCACGCTGGTGTGAGTGGGGTTGTAATAATGCACGTCGTCCATGCCGCGCGAGTTCAATTCCTTAATGCGTTCCTGCGCGATCAATTCCATCTCTTCGATCGGCCCGAACTTGATCGACTCGGTTGGGCAGGTTTTCGCGCACGCGGGCTGCAGACCTTCTTTCTGGCGGTCGTAACAGAATGTGCACTTGAACGCGCGGCCGTCTTTCACGTTCTTCTGCACTACGCCGAATGGGCAGGAGACCACACAGTACGAGCAGCCATTGCAGACGTCGGATTGAAGATAAACGCCGCCGAATTCGGTACGCGTGAGCGCACCGGTCGGGCACGCCTCCAGGCAGCCGGCATTCTCGCAGTGCTTGCAGACGTCGGATTCGAAGCCCCACGAGGCGAGATCGGCATCGTTGCCGCCGACGCCCGGCTCTGGCGCGTGTTCGACAAACGACACGTGCCGCCAGGTGGAATGGCCAAGGTGGCCAGTGTTGTCGTAGGAGAAGCCGCTCCAGTCGTAGCCGTCGGCCTCAACCTGGTTCCATTCTTTGCAGGCGACTTCGCAGGCCTTGCAGCCGATACACAACGTGGAGTCGGTGAGAAACGCAGTGACTTGGCTCATGCGGGCTGCTCGGCTTTCTCCCGAACATATTCCGGCGCCGCTTCACCGCGCGGTCGTCGTCCGGGTTCGATGTCGCAGATTAAAGCTTTGGTTTCCATGATGCGCACGTTCGGCTCTTCGCTGATCGCCAGCAGATCGTTGGTCACGTCGCCTTTCACGAGGCCTTCGTAGCCCCAGTGATAGGGAAGACCGATCTGGTGAATGGTGCGGCCTTCCACCCACAGCGGCCGCATACGTCGCGTCACGAGCACGCGGGCCTCGACGGTAGCACGCGGCGTGGTGATCGTCGCGAAATCACCGTGACGCAGGCCGCGTTCCGCCGCGAGTTCGGGCGACACTTCGCAGAACAACTCAGGCTGCAGTTCGGCAAGGTACGACAGCGTACGGGACATGCCACCCGCAGTGTGGTGCTCGGTCAGGCGGTACGTCGTGAGCGCGAAAGGATAGCGATCGTCGCCAAATTTGGAGTAAGGATTGTCGGGGCGGATCTTCTTGTCCGCCGGCGGATTGGAATCGTGCTTTCCGGGATACAGCGGGTTACGGAATTGCGACTCCAGCGGCTCATAGTGGGTGGGAAGCGGACCGTCTTTCAGACCGCTTGGCACCCAAATCCAGCCCATGCCATCTGGATGTAGCATGAATGGTTTATCGCCTGGAATTCCATCTATTCCTTTAACTCCAGGACCTGGCTTGTAGTCGGGCCGTTTCTTCTTGTCGAAGTCGGGCTGATCAATGCCCGTCCACTCCTGCTTTTCGTCGTCCCACCAGACGAGTTTCTTGCGCTCGCTCCACGGTTTACCGTCGGGTCGCGCCGAGGCGCGGTTGTACAGAATGCGGATATCGCTCGGCCACGCGAAGCCCCAGCCATGGCCGAGGTAGTTGGTCGCGGCGCGAGCATTCGCCTGGTTCGTGCGCTCGTCCGGATGAACGCCGGCATAGATCCAGCATCCGCTGGCGGTCGAACCGTCGTCCTTTAACTCCTGGTACCGCGCAACGAACTTGCCAGTATCTATATGGCGCCCATTGATTTCCTGTAGCACTTGGTCGGCGCTGGGTTCGGCTTGCGCGCCGTGAGTGTAGTAGTCCCAGGTGAGTTTGTTGAGAGCCTCGTACTTTTTGCCTGGTTTACCCTCGGCCTTTGCTTTAAGGCGGCGTCCGAGGTGATACATGAACCAGAGCTCGCTCCGGATATCACCGGCAGGCTCGATGGCTTGCTCGCGGTATTGGACGAGGCGTTGGGTGTTGGTGAAACATCCGGCTTTTTCCGCGGTCCCGGCGGCAGGGAAGAGGAAAATCTCGGTACCGATTTCTTCGGTCTTCAACTTGCCGCTAGCGATTTCCGGCCCGCGCTTCCACCACGTCGCGCTCTCGATCTCACTCATGTCGCGAACGACGAGCCACTTCAGCTTCGACATCGCCGTGCGCTCAACCTGACCATTCGATGCGCCGACCGCGGGGTTCTGGCCCATGATGAAGAGCCCTTCCATCTTGCCGTCCTGCATATCGAGCCAGTAGCCGAAGTGCGAGTGGTCGCCCGTTACGCGCGGCAACAAATCGAAGCAGTAGTCGTTCTCGTTCGTGGCGTGTTCGCCGTACCAGGCTTTGAGCAGGCTAGTGCTGAACTTCGGGAAGTTGCTCCAGACGCCGGTTTCACTGCGGTGCTTCTTGTTGTAGCTGGCGAAATCGTTAGCGTCCTTCTCGAAGAACGGCATCGGCAGGTAGCCGGGAAGAATGTCGTAAAGTGTGGGGATATCGGTTGAGCCTTGGATGGAAGCATGCCCTCGCAACGCGAGGATTCCGCCGCCAGGACGACCGATGTTCCCAAGTAGCAGTTGCAGGATCGCCGCGGTGCGGATGATCTGCACGCCCTTGGAGTGCTGGGTGAATCCGACGGCATAGCAGATGGCGGCCGTCTTGTCGGGACCCGACGCATTGCAGAATGTCTCCGCAACTTTAAGGAACTGATCGCGCGGAACCCCGCAGTGTTCTTCGACAAACTCCGGCGTGTAGCGCGCGAAATGGCGCTTCATTACTTGATACACGCAGCGCGGATGCTCGAGAGTGTAATCGGCGTGATACTGCGAGGTCGTACTTGCTTCGCCGCCGCGGTCTTTGCCGTGACCGCCGCTTGCTTCCTGATGTCCCGGTGCGGCCCCGCCAGCATCTTTCTTAGGAGAACCCGCGTAGGCCCAGGTTTCCGGGTTGTATTTCTTGGCTTGCTCGTCCCAGCCCGACCAGACACCGTCGTTTTCTTCGGTGTCCTTGAGGTCGTCGCGCAGGATCACCGGAGCATTTGTGTAATGCACCACATAGTCGCGGAAGATCTTGTCGTGGGTGATGGCGTAGTTAATCAGTCCGCCGAGAAAGAGGATGTCGCTGCCGGCGCGGAACGGCACCCACACGTCTGCCATCGCAGAGGTGCGGGTGAAGCGCGGATCAACGTGGATGATCTTGCCTCCGCGCTCGCGGGCTTCAATCACCCACTGGAAGCCAACAGGATGGTTCTCCGCCATGTTCGATCCCATGATCAATATGGCGTCCGCATTCGCGAGGTCTTGCTGCGCGGTGGTGGCGCCGCCGCGTCCAAAAGAGGTGCCCAGACCGGGCACCGTGCTGCTGTGTCATATACGGGCCTGGTTGCTCACGCAAACCATGCCCAGACCTCCGGCGAAGAGTTTTTTGATCAGGTAGTTCTCTTCGTTATCCAGCGTTGCGCCGCCGAGATGCCCGATGGCTTTCGTCTGCATCACCCATTCGCCGTCCTGCTTCTCGACGAACGACCGCTCGCGCGATTCCCACAGGCGATCGGCAACCATGTCCATTGCGGTTTCGAGATCAAGGTCTTCCCAGTCGGCGCCGTAGGGTCGGCGATACCTTACTTTGAGTAGGCGCGAATCCACGGTGTGTAGCTGGTACGTTGCAGCGCCTTTTGGACAGAGCCGTCCGCGCGAGATCGGCGAATCGGGATCGCCCTCAATGTTGATCAGCTCGTTGTCTTTGTGGAAGACGAGTTGACCACAGCCAACGCCGCAATACGGGCAGATCGAGCGCGTGACTTCGGCGCCAACGTTACGAGCCCGCAAGTCGCGGGTTTGTCCGCTCATCGCGGTTTCGCCCGTTGCCTTCCAATCTCTGTTTTGAATCTGTCGTACCACCGGCCAGCGCGAGAGCAGATCCCTAAGCAAGACTTCACCCCTCAATAGGTTAAGAGGAACCGAAGCGCAACGTGGTTGCCCATTCTACAGAAGGGCTTGCGAGAAGAAGGGAATCAGGCGGAGGGCTTTAGACCGCGAATCAACGGATGGTGGTAGCCGGTCTGCTCAGGCAGCAGAATTTCGACGTGCTCACAGCCGGCCTCGCGGAAGAGGTCGGCGAGCTCGCACTTGAGGATGGCGCAATATTCGCCGGTGAAGTGGCGCACTTCCCAGTGGTGCTGGATCTCGTTGGTGATGTAGATGTGGCACACGTAACGGCGATCGTCCTGCCAGTCCCAAACTTCATGGAAGATGCGGCGCCCGGTGCCATTGCCCGAGAAACGTGGCGCCATAACCGTAGGTCGCTCGGCGAGGATCGGGTCGTAATCGCGGATACCCGTAATCATCACGCCGCCGGGTCGCAAGCGGCTGAACATCGCCACCACTGCCATGCGGATGTCGATCAAGCTGCCAAGGTGCGGCAGCACGTTATCCATGGCCATCGCCACACCGTAGTAATTCTCCGGCGCGTTCTCTAAACGGCGCACATCGTCGGTACGGAAGACGATTGGAAGCTTCATCCGGTCAGCGTCGCGCCGGGCCTGGTTAATAGAAGCCTCAGAGCCGTCGCAACCTTCTACGGTGAAGCCCAGCTTGGCGAGGCCGATGGCCTGCGTGCCCATTCCCGCGGCGCAGTCCAGCACCGTCCCACTGTCGGTGGGATTAGGGAGCAGATTGCGTAGGACTTCGTCAGACTGGCGCATGGGGAGACCGGGACTCGGGATTACGGGACGTACTATCGTTTCACGCGCAGGCAGCGCGCGACAGAGTACCTAAGTCACGTGTACGAGCTGGAACGTTATAATCGCGCTTCGCTCATGTTCTCGCGCCGCACCAACTGGAACCTCGCCACCAATCGCTACACGCAAGCGATCGAAGAGCACAAGAAACACGGCAGGGAACTGCTGGATCTGGCCGCGTCAAACCCAACAAACATCGGCCTGCAATACGATTCCAACCGGATCCTCGATGCGCTACGCAATCCGGCCTCTATGGCGTACGAGCCGATCTCCAAGGGTCTGATGAGCGCGCGGCAAGCCGTCGCGGGTTACTACCAAAAGATCGGCGTTGAAATTGCGCCAGAGCAACTGGTTCTCACCACGAGTACCAGCGAGGCTTACAGCTTCTGCTTCCGCCTGCTCTGCGAGCCCGGCGATGAAGTGCTGGTTCCCACGCCGAGTTATCCGCTCTTCGACTTTCTCGCCGAGATTCAAGACGTCCGGCTCCTTCCTTATGAATTGGTGTACGACCACGGTTGGCAAATGGACTTCCACTCTCTTCAGCAGCGATTGACCGATCGCTCGCGGGCAGTGATCGTCGTCCATCCCAACAATCCCACTGGCTCGTTTGTGAAGACGCACGAGATGGCGCAACTCAGCGAACTCTGCCGCGAGCGCAAGGTGGCGATTGTGGCGGATGAAGTTTTTCTCGACTATCGGATTGGCGATCGCTCCGCGAGCAGTTTTACCGCAAACGACAAATGCCTCACGCTCACCATGAGCGGCCTCTCGAAAATCTCTGGTCTTCCACAGATGAAAGTCGCATGGATTGCCGTGAGCGGCCCCGATGCCTTGAAGAACGAAGCCCTCGCGCGCCTCGACGTCATCGCCGACACCTATCTCTCGATGAACGCGCCGATCCAGCACGCGATTCCCGTCATGCTCGAGGAGCGCCACTCCGTCCAACGACAACTGAACCAACGTATCGTTGTGAATCTCGCTGAACTCGATCGCCAACTCGCGCAGCAGAAGATCGTCACGCGACTCGACGTGGAAGGCGGCTGGTATGCGATCTTGCGCGTGCCCGCGTTGCGCAGCGATGAAGACCTCGCCATCGAGCTGATCGAGAAGTACGACGTGCTCGTACAGCCCGGGCATTTCTACGACTTCCGCAGCGATGGCTATCTCATCATCAGCTTGATCACGCCGGAAGCGACATTTCGCGAAGGGCTCACCCGCACCTTCGAGTGTCTCGCCGCTCTTTCGTGCTAGAAGAAATGTTTGTACCTGCACGAAACTTTGCCCTGAAATGCTGGTTTCTACGCAGCATGAAAGGCACACTCACCCACTCACTGCTCATCCTCGCAACCAGCACACTGATCATGGTCGGCGGCGCCGTTGCTCAAACCACAACCAACTCCGACACATCCGGTGCAGGCCCGGGCAAGGTCGATCCCGGTCATCCGCGCGTGAACGAAGTTAACCAGCGCGAGGAGAACCAGCAGGACCGCGTCGCCAACGGCATCCAGAGCGGACAGCTCAGCGCCGGCGAAACCAAGAACATCGAGAACGGCGAGCAGCGCCTGGTGAACAACGAGAAGAAGGACATGGCCGCGGACAATGGCCATCTCACCAAGCAGGACCAGAACCAGCTCAATCGCGAAGAGAACCACCTCAGCAATCGCATCTACGACGACAAACACAACGCTCGCACCCAAACTTCAGGCGGCTCTGGCGGCGGTCCGGGCAAGGTAGATCCCGGCCATCCGCGCGTGAACCAGGTCAACGGACGCGAAGAGAACCAGCAGGACCGCATCGCGCAAGGCGTGAAGAGCGGCCAACTGACGCCGAAAGAGACCGCGCATCTCGAAAAGGGCGAGCAGCGCCTGCAGCATAACGAGAAGCAGGACATGAAGGCCGACGGCGGACACCTGACCAAACAGGACCAGAAGCAGCTCAACCACGAAGCCAACAACATGAGCAAAAAGGTCTACAAAGACAAGCACAACGCCAGGCGCAAGTAGATCGCGGCACGATGAGGGCGTGGCGCGGGTCAAGTTACTCCCGGGAACCCCGCGTTACGTCCCTTTACACTTGGGTTACATGGCCGTTCTTCCGTGCAATTTGACCCCGAACTGACGGTATAATGCCAAGGTGCCCAAGTATTCGATCGTTGTACCTTTCCACAATGAAGAAGAGAACGTAACCGAGCTCTACGACCGCCTCAAGGTCGTGATGGAGACTGTCGGCGACACGTTCGAACTGGTGTTCGTCGACGACGGCAGTCGCGACTGCACCTTCAAACTTCTTCAGCAGATCGCCGCGGTCGACAGCCGCGTGGTGGTCGTTAAACTGCGTCGCAACTTCGGCCAGACATCGGCGCTTGCTGCCGGCTTCCACAACGCGCAGGGCGATTACGTAATTGCCATGGACGGCGACCTCCAGCACGATCCCAACGACATCCCATTGTTCGTGGAAAAGGTGAACGAGGGCTTCGATATCGTCAGCGGCTGGCGCAAAGTGCGCATTGATAATTTCGTGCTGCGCCGCTTCCCGTCGCGGTGCGCCAACTGGCTCATGGCCAAGCTCAGCGGCGTCAACATCCACGACTTCGGTACCACGTTCAAAGCGTATCGCCGCGACCTGCTGCACCTGGTGCCGCTCTACGGCGAGATGCACCGCTTCATCCCGGCACTGGCGTCGTGGCACGGCGCAACCATCTGCGAAATTCCGATCAAGAATGTGAACCGTGAGCGCGGCGTCTCGCACTACGGCATCTCGCGCACCTTCCGCGTTTTCTTCGATCTGCTGACGATTCGATTCCTGCTCAAGTATCTGTCGCGCCCGCTGCACTTCTTCGGGACGGTCGGGATGACTGGTGTTACCGCCGGTCTCGGCATTGCGCTGTGGATGATGATCGACAAGCTCATCCATCACAGCGATGTCATGGCAGCACACGGCCCACTCATGCTTTTTGCTGCGGTGCTGATCGTTGCCGGCGTGCAGTTGGTCGCTCTCGGTTTGCTCGGCGAGTTACAGGTACGCCACTACTACGACCCGACAGAACGCACACCGTATTCGGTGGAGCGCGTGCTGCGGTCGCAGGAAGAACAGTCGCACTTAACGGAATAGCCCTTTGTCATGGTGAGCGGAGAATCCGCATAAACCTGCGGATTCGGAGTCGAACCATCCCTATCGCCGCGTATACACTCAACCGATATGTATTTCCGCTCGTTGGTTCTCCTCTTCGTCCTCACTTCGATTTCCTTAGCCCAGCAAGGCCAAGGTGTCCCCACCGCCGTCCCCGACTGGTGCAAGAACCAGCCGCGCCCCGAGTACGCCAAGCTCAAGCGTGTCCCCTCGGCTGATCCCTGGTTCGAGGTCTACGAAGTTGCGCCGAAGACCTATGCGATCTACGAGCCGCATCAGGCGGAAGAAGCGATCTCGTATCTCATCCTCGGCAACACTCACGCCCTGCTGTTCGACACCGGACTTGGCATCGGCAATATCAAGAGGGTTGTTGAGAAGATTACGATCCTGCCAATCACGGTCGTGAACTCGCACACCCACAACGACCACGTCGGCGACAACTGGGAGTTCTCCGACATCGCCGGTATGGACACCGCCTTCACCCGAAACAGCGCCAAAGGCTCAACCGCCGACGCGCAAGCCGAACTCGAGGCGGGGAACATCTGCGGCGAACTCCCGAGCGGCTTCAACGCGAAGACTTATGCCACGAAGCCGTGGAAGATTACGCAGTGGATCCACGACGGCTCGAAGTTCGATCTCGGCGAGCGCACGATTGAGGTCATTGCTACACCCGGGCACACCCCGGACGCCCTCGCCCTCCTCGATCGCGCCAACGGCCTGCTATTCACAGGCGACTCGTACTATCAGGGCCCGATCTACATTTATCGCCCTGAGACGGATTACGACGCTTACGAGCATTCGATCCAACGCATGGCTGAGCTCGCGCCATCGCTCAAGCTCCTTTTGCCCGCGCATAACGTGCCGGTCGGCGACCCCAACGTGCTACCGCGCGTGCTGGCCGCCTTTCGCGATGTTCGGGCAGGGAAGCGGCAGCCCACCGCGAATGGACCGAACTACATCTATCAGTTCGAAGGTTTCTCGTTCCTTGTGAGTAAGAAGTTCTGAACGACGTCATACGGGGACAAGTTTCACCTTCGCGGCGCTTCTGCGTCTAAAATGAAGGCATATCCAGCCGCCGTTTCGAAGCGGCCATACTTGAGAGAGGACCCTTACTCCCCGCATGAGGTCAAAGGCTAATCCCGGTCTCGCCGCACTCGTATCCGTTATGCTCGTCGTCGCGCTTTCCACCAGTTGCTCGGACTTCTTTCCCTCGTCCAGTTCCATCACTGCCATCACGATCAGCCCAACGGCCGGCCTCGTAGCCCCTGGTGCGACCACCAATTTCACCGCGCAAGGCACCTTCGGCAACAATACGACCGGAGACGTAACGACCAAGGTGACGTGGAGTTCGTCGAATGCTTCCATCGCGACGATCGTTGCGGGGACCGGTGTTGCAAGTGGCGTCGCCCTTGGAACCGCGGTCATTACCGCAAAGTCCGATAGCACTTCATCAACCGTGAACCTTGTAGTGAGCAATGCGACGCAGGTCAACGTAACGCCTTCTTCGGCCAACGTGATCCAGGGTGGATTCCAACAGCTCACCGCAAAAGACCAGGCGAGCAACGACATCACTAACACTGTGGGCTGGTCATCGAGTGACACCACCATGGCGACTGTCAGCAGTACCGGATACGTGACCGTTCTGAGCACGGCGACTGCGGGAACGGTGACCATTACTGCCACGTTGGGCACGCTCACCGGCACATGCACGATCACGATCATTTAAACTTGTGCAGCAGCAAAAAGGGCGTCTCTCGCGAGACGCCCTTCTCATTTACTCTGATGCGCTAGTAGTTCGATCCCGAACTCGACGAAATCACCCCGTCCTTCACGTTCAACGTGTATGCACTTCCGCCTTTGCCCGTCCACGACACAACGTTGAAGGTCCCGTCGTTCGGCACGTGATACACATCAATTCCCGTGAATGTCAGTGGCGCGCCTTCCTTGCATATCTCCGGTTTGGTCGTAGGGTGATAGAAGTACGCGCCCGTGCCTTTCCCGACGACAGTCATCGTACCGTCTGGTTCCATCAGCGCGGCGCTCTTCTCATCGAGCGCAATCGAGCGGATGTCCTTGGCCTGTCCGTCTTGCAGAATGCGCGCCAGAAAGACCAGGGTGCGCCCGAGCCGGTCGCGCTTCTTGAAGTGCGTATCGGTAATGGTGTTCTCCAGGTGGTTGATCTTCAGGAAGTCGCGGTCGATCGTCACCGTGTTGTCGTACGGGTTTTTCAAGGTCTTTTCGGAATAGGCCGTGTCGTTGAGCGCCGCGAAGCTGAATTCACCCAGGATCGCCAAGCCGGCGCTGGTGCCGCCGACAGGAACCCCGCGATCAATCAGGTCCTGGATCGCCGCCCGCATCGGGCTCGGCTTCCAGTACTTGACGTAGTTTGACTGGTCGCCGCCGGAGATGAAGAGAGCTTCGGCCTTGCGGATCGTTTCGGCCACGAATGGATCGTTGGCCGCTTCGGCGTTGGGGATCTTAATCGTCGCGACCGAGTTCTGCTTGCACATCTTCTGGATGTAGTCGTTGTAATCGTTGTCGCCGCTGGCAGTAAGGATGACGAAGTCGCCGCCGCCCGATTTGTCGCAAAGGAATTTGAAGGCCGGGTCCTGGTCGGAGCCGCCACCCATCAGGGCGTAGCCAGCGGTGGTTTTGGTGGTGACGTCACTCTGACTGCCGATCCGCCAGTACTTGTACGCAGGGTCCGCAGCGAAAGCGGAAATGGAAAATGCCAGGAGGATGAGGGTGAACAGGGTACGATGCATGACCGCCATTATCCACATTCGTCAGAGTGACGCAAAACCGAGTATGCTTCTGCGCAAGGAAAACGCATGAGCAAGAGCCTGGAATACGAAATCCAACCGGAAGAGGTGAAGCCTCTGCTTGGCACTGAAGGCGTGGTGCTGGTGGACGTCCGCGAGCCATGGGAGCGCGACACCGCGAAGATCGAAGACACGCTGTTCATCCCAATGGGCGACATTCCAGCGCGCATCCAGGAACTCGATCCCGACGACCACGTCATCGTGGTCTGCCATCACGGCGTGCGCTCGCTCAGCGTTGCGGCGTGGCTTCGCCAACAAGGCTACGAGAAGGCGCAGTCCATGGCCGGCGGAATCGATCGCTGGTCGCGTTTTATCGATCCCAAAGTTCCGCTGTATTGAATGTAGACCAGCGGAGGCAAGCAGCGATGCAGACGCCGCGTGTGGAGGCCCAGCCGTTGATCGCCGTGCGCAATGTGAGGGTAAGCAGCCGATGGTATTCAACGCTCCTGGCGGCGGACTCCATGCCCGAGCACAGCCATCGTGACTTCTACGATCGCGTGTTCTCGTCGGGGCAACTGGTTCTCCAACTCCACGCGTGGGACGAGCATGATCACCCCAGCCTGACCAATGCAGATGCCGCCCCGGTCGGACACGGTCTCGTGCTCTGGTTTCAGGTCAGTGACTTCGACGCCGCCGTGGACCGAGCACGCGCTCTCGGTGCCACCGTCCTCAAATGGCCCGAATTTAACCCAGCGCCGCGCCATCGAGAAATATGGCTGCGCGATCCTGACGGTTACGTCGTGGTGCTTTCAAGTCCGGATGGCGAGAATGATTAGCGCGGAGCGCAGAAACAGAGATTATTTCCGTCGGGATCGGTGACGGCGAACTCCCGCAATCCCCAGGTCTGGTCCACGGGCGCAGTGTGCAGTGGAGACTCAGGACGGCGCGTGGTGTCAAGTCCGCGGGCTCGGAACGTCGTGTAGCGCTCATCCACGTCATTCACCCAGACTCGGTTCACCGATCCAAACACGCCATCGCCGGCATGCCGCGAAAGCTGGAGTTCCGCACCTTGGCGAACCAGGTCGATAACTCCGTTCTCCATCTCGCGCGCTTCGAAACCGGGCCATTTGCGTTCGAAGTCGAGTATCACGGTGTAAAAGTGCAGCGACCGTTGCAAGTCACTGCACTTGATGACCGGAACAATTTTCATGGCCACCTCTCCCGCATCGCGCCAACAAGAATACACGCGCTGCAGGATCAGTTTCCTATGTTGCTGGTGTTGCTGATGCCGACCTGCACCGTCGCTGAGCTGTGAAGTTGCATACCCGACGGCGTGGTTGCGGTAATCGTATAACTACCGAAGGGAAGCCACCCGGCGTTATAACTGCCGTCGCCGGCGGTCGTTACGGTTGTCCACGTGCGCAGCGAGCCACCGGAGATGAACACGGTGGCGTTAGCAACCGGCGCCCCGTTGAGCGTGACCTGGCCGCGCAGCATGCCCTCGGTCGAGACGAAAACTTTTATCGGCGAGGGCTGCCCGGGGACGACCGTCGCACCGGTGCCCCCATAGGCCATACCATATCCGGTGAGGTTTTCACCCAATTGATAGGTCTTCGGCCCCGTTGTGTCGATCGAAAATGAGCCTGAGCTATCGGTAGTGGCATTCCCGGCAGTGCTCACGATGGCTGCATTTGACACCCGCGAGCAGTCGGCAACGTTCTTGACGACACCGCTGATCGCGCCGTTGCCGCCTCGCAGGGAACCGTTGTTCTTGTATGCCACCGTGAACTGGTTGTGGTCGTCGGTCATGTATCTGTTGAGATAGGGCGAATAGGTCTTCACCGATACCGTGTTCTTCGACGGGCTAACCGTGATCAGCCTAATGTAGCCGTTGCCGCCATTGGGATAGGACTGGTAGTCGGCGAGGATTTGATTCACCAGGTTGCCGTTCACTCCGAAATCGCTGCGCCGGCCGGTGCCATCGCCTTCCACCACGTGGCCGCTCAGCACCATCACGATATTGGAGTACTTGCTGACCAGTTTCTCCCAGATTTGCTCACCGTCGTTGTCCTGGCTCACGCCAAACGTGCCGGCGCTGTTTTCATCGCAGTGGTCCATACGCGTGTTGTTGTAGAACGTGTAGGCGTGTGTGACCACGATGACGTCATAGGTCGGATGGGATTGGATGATGGATGCCGCCCACTGTAACGAGGAATCGCGTGGGAACACTTCGAGCACTACGACAAGATAGTTATGCGACCCGATAGTGAAAGCGGCATAGAAGTTCTCGTTGCTGCCTGCAGGATAGCTGCCCTTGTACCAGGCGCGATCGCTGAAACGGGCTGGTCCAAAGAAGTTGTTGTAGTTAACCGTAGATCCGGTCCGGCCCGCCGGATTATTGCGATCATAATCGTGATTACCGATGGTGGGCAGGAAGGGAATCTTGCGATCGAGGATGTTGTAGGCCGAATCGGCGTTCTGCCACTGCGAAACCTCGCCGCCGCCGTCCACAATATCGCCCAGGCCAACGACGAACTTGATGTTCTGCGGAACCGAGTTGTTCAGGATCCACTCCGTTTCCGCTGCGAAGATCTGCGGATAGGACTTGGAGTAGAACTGCGTATCGGGCAGCGCGGCGATTGTGAAATCGTCACCGGCCTGAGCATGTGAGAAGCAAGTAAATATCCCAACAAAAAGAAACAGGCGCAGCGCAACAATGTATCGCAACTCGATTCACCTCGCGGCGAGAGTAGCTGCACACTGATTACGCGATTGTGAATGTTACAGCCGAAAATTACCGTAGAACAAACAACGGTACTTTACTCGTAGTGTTCTCGGTAGTTCATCGGAGATCTGCCAAACTACTTCGATTCTTCCAGCAAGTCCTTCAAATATTTCTGCCAGATGACAGCCCACGTATGTGTGCCGTGTCCGTGCGTTTGGTCGGAGGCGGGAATGAGAACGAACTTGCCGCGCTTCACTTTCTTGATCTCCTGCTCGGCAATGCCGAGTTCCGGCGGATTGATGAAGTCGTCGGCGGAATTTACAAACATCACGGGGACTTTGATGGCATCGAGTTTGGCCGACGGATCGTAATTGCGCGAAGCGCTGACAGCATAGAGCAGGTCATTGGCATCAAGTCCGGCGGATTGCCGCTTGAACGTGTCGTCAAGATATTTGTCGGCGGCATCGCGGGTTGGTTCACCTTTCTGCATCGGTATCGGCGCGCTGCCGGCGATGATGAGGAAGTCGGTGCCAATCTCGATACCCGCGTGTGGCTGCGTGGTGTAGTCGCCGTTCTTCCACTCCGGATCGTTCTTGATGCCATCGATGATCATCTTTCGCCAGATTCGATTGCGTCCCGCGATCGGCACCGGCAGGCACGCGAGCGGCATCATCGCGTCCATGAAATCGGGATACGTCTCTCCCCAGACCCACGAGTGCATGCAGCCCATCGAGGTGCCAAGGATCAAGCGAAGGTGATTCACACCGAGGCCCTTTTCCAGCAGTTCGTGCTGCGCCAGCACCATATCGTCGTAGTCGTATTGCGGAAACCGAGCGTGGAGACCATCGCTGGGCTTGCTGGATTTGCCGTGGCCGATGTTGTCGGGTAGGACGATGAAGTACTTGGTGGCATCGAGCAACCTCCCGGGCCCGTAGAGGACGTCTGCAAATTGCGCACGCAGAAATTGTGCGCCGGAGCCGCCAGTCCCGTGCAAGATGAGCACGGCGTTGGTCACGCGGCCGCTCGCATCTTTCGCTGGCTTGCCAAGCGTGGTGTAGTGCATGCGAACTTCGGGAAGCTTTTCGCCGGAGCGGAAGGTGAAGTCGTGAAGGACGAAGTCGCCTTCCTGGGTGGCTGGCTTGGATTGCGCGAGCAGGGTAGAGACAGAGACTAGCGCCAGAAAAAACAAGAGACGACGAAGCATCGGGAGAACCCCGGTACGAGAAATGGATTCGCAACAGATAGTACTTCAAAGTCCCCACCCTATCCGCTATCCGAATAGGATGGGGCACCCACTACGATTACTGTTTGGCCGCGCTGATACCCGAAGCGCCCGTGATTTCTTCGTACAGCGCATCGGCGTGGTAGATCTTCTGCAGCGACTCGAGGATCGCGCGTGAATCCACGTGCACTGCGCGGGCCTGCAGATCGTCGTACATAAAGTTCAGCGGCAGCGACTCGATATTGCCGTCGAAGATGATGCCGACTAGTTCTCCGTTGGTGTTGACCACCGGGCTGCCAGAATTTCCGCCGATAATGTCCGCGGTCGTAACGACGTCGAAGGGCGTGTTGCCGTCGAACTTGCCCTTGGCGTCCATCCAGCTCTTCGGTAATTCGTAGGGCGATTTGTTTCCGTGATCGGCGGCGTGCTTGTACGCGCCGTCCATGGTGGTGCTCCACGGAATATGTTTCCCGTTTTCTTCGTAGCCCTTCGCCGGCCCGTAACTCAGCCGCAGAGTAAAGGTGGCGTCGGGTGGCTGGGTCTGGCCAAAGATCGCAAAGCGAACTTTCGCGATTTTCGCCCCGCCATCGCGGAGCTTCGGATCCACTTCGTCGTCGAACTTCTGGCGAAGCGCGAGCGCCTGCGGTTCGATGCTGCGCATCATCACGACCAGCGGATCGGTACTTTCTTCCACCGCCTTCAATCCGCCGTCGTACAGTTTCTTGCGGTAGGCCGCGTCGTCGAGCTTGCTGCCGTCAATCAATTCTGCCGCGCGGTCTTTCGGGGATTTCCCGGCAAGCACTTTCAGCAACGACGGATTCTTCGGTTCCTGTTCCTGCATATCGGCGAGGCTGTCCGCCAGCATTGCTTTGTTCAGGTCTTTGTACGCGGGCGCGTCGGAGAACAGCTCTTGCTCGCGCGTCGCCAGGGCAGAGTCGGTATAGCCACGAAGGCGCTGGTCATTCGGCAAGGTCCGCTGCTGAGCTGCACGGACGATGAATCGCGCGTCGGCAGCCAGCGAACCGCGCAGCCCGGCGAGCATTTCGACGTACTGGTAATCGAAGAACATCCCGCGCTGCGTGCCCTCGGCTTGATTCACCTCAGTCCACGGATCGCCAAATTCTTTCTCGCGTTCGGCGTGGGCTTTTACGTAATCGCGGAACTGTTTTTCGTCAGCCTGCTTCTTCGCCCAGCCTTCTTTGTTCGCGAAGAACGTGTTGTAGCCGGTGAGGGCCTTCTGCGAATTCTGGAAGCTGAACAGATCGTGCTCGGCTTCGCGCGCCTGCTCAGCTCCTTCCTTCGAAAACGCAAGCAGCAGGTTGACGCGACGGGTCAGGTTCTTGATCTGCCACGGATACTGCACGTCGCGCAGGTACTCAAGTTCGGCGATGGACAGCAGGCGGCTGGTACGACCGGGGTGCCCGCTCACGAAGAGTAGGTCGCCCTCCTTCACGCCCTTCTTGGCAAACTTCAGATAGTTTTCGGTATGCGCCGGTTTACCGTTCTCGTACATGCGGAAGAACGTAATGTCGAGGTCGTAGCGAGGGAAGGTGAAGTTGTCAGGATCGCCGCCGAAGAACGCCATTTGGAACTCAGGCGCGAACACCAGCCGGACGTCGGTGTACTTCTTGTACTTGTAAAGGTGATACATCGCGCCCGCGTAGAGCGTCACGACGTCGCACTTGAAGCCCTCGGTAGAGCAGGCTTTCTCGGCGGCCGACATCGCCTGCCGCGTGGCTTTGCCGGATTCCGCGGAGGCCATGCGCGCCTTCACGGCCGAGTGGATCTGTTCCGAGACGTCTTTGATATCCGTCAGCACAAGAAACTCGATACCCGGGCATTTCGGTTCCTGCTCGCGCGTCGCAGCGTAGAAGCCGTCCTTCATGTAGTCCTTGCCGCCGCTCGAAAGGTCGTGGATGCAGCTCTGCGCCACGTGATGGTTCGTCATCAGCAGTCCGTCGGGCGAAACGAACTCACTCGACCCGCCCGGCGCGCGCGATGAAGACAGCCGGAGGTGGTCCAGCCATTCCTGGGTGATGGCGAAGCCATATTTCTTCTGGATCGCCGCCGTAGGCGGGTTGGTGAAAAGCCACATGCCTTCATCGGCTTGTGCGAAAGTCGTAAAAGTGCAGAAGGCAATAACGAGGAGGGAGAGGAGCTTGCAGGGGACCCGGCACAGATACACGAAAGTACCTCGGTATGTGATGGACCTCACAGCGCGAGAGGCCCTAGGTAATAGAACTTATGTTTATAACGCAGCCGCAGGCGGGGCCACAAATGCGGCGTGAGATGGCGGCCAAAATCGGGAAACGGCGTACAGATTTGTCACTTACGCGATGCCGGTTGGAAACGGCAAGGGCAAATAGGGTATAAAAGTCGGTTGCGTTCCCGCATTGGTACCGCATCCTAATAGGGAACAGAGTTTCTGAAGGTCCTTCATTTCGAGTGGTTCGAGAAGAGAATTTATGTCCACAACGACGCCTACATATACCAAGGGTTTGGAAGACGTAATCGCCGGGCCATCCAGCATTTGCTACATCGATGGAGACGCTGGAATCCTGGCGTACCGCGGCATTGATATCCACGAACTGGCCGACAATTCCAACTTCGAGGAAGTCTGCTACCTCCTCTGGTTCGGCAAGCTGCCCAACCGCACCGAGCTGCAGGAACTGAAGCTGAACATGGCCCGCGAGCGCAAGCTCGACGCCTCGGTGATCAGCATCCTGCGCCAGGCCCCCAAGCACGCTCTGCCAATGGACGTGCTCCGCACCGTGGTCTCGGCCACGGCGTTGTGGGACCCCGAAGAGAAGAACAACGATCACGACACCAACGTGCGCAAGGCCATCCGCCTGACCTCTCAAATGGCGATGATCGTCACGGCTTACGACCGCATCCGCAAAGGCAAGCCGCTGGTTGAACCGGACCGCACTTTGTCACATGCCGCCAACTTCCTGCTCATGCTCTCGGGCGAAGTCCCGAGCAAGAGCGCGGAAAAGGCGCTCGACATCGCGCTGATCCTGCAAGCTGACCACGAGCTAAACGCCTCGACGTTTGCTGCCCGCGTAGTGGCCGCGACGCTCAGCGACATGCACTCGGCCGTGACCGCCGGAATTGGCGCGCTGAAGGGTCCGCTGCACGGTGGCGCGAACGAAGCTGTTTTCCGCATCCTCGACGAAATTGACAAGCTTGGCGCCGACCCGGTCGAGTACATCAAGGGCATGCTGGCGCAGAAGAAAAAGGTTCCCGGCTTCGGCCATCGCGTGTACACCACCGAAGACCCGCGCGCCACGCACTTGCGCCAGATGTCGCGTGACCTCGGTTACTCCAGCGGCCAGATCAAGTGGTTCGAGAACTCCCGCGCCATCGAGGAGTTCATCAAGTCGGAAAAGAAGCTCAACGCCAACGTTGATTTCTATTCGGCTTCTACATACCACATGCTTGGCATTGATGTGGACCTGTTCACGCCAATCTTCGCAGTCTCGCGCGTTTCAGGCTGGTCAGCGCACGTCATCGAGCAGTTGGATGACAACCGCCTGATCCGTCCGCGCGCAGATTACGTCGGTCCGAAGCATCCGACGGCATACACGCAGATGGACCAGCGCGCATAGACATTCCATGGTTTTACGAGAGGCCCGCCCGAACGGCGGGCCTTTTGCTTTGGCCGAATCCTAATAAGGCGTTAGGTTGTTAGGAATTAGGTTGTGTGGATCAGGGTTCGGAGGCGTGACGGTGGATGCGATGACCGCTAAATCCTATGAACCTAACTCCTAACAACCTAACTCCGGTTTCGAGATTCCTGCGTCCCGCGCCCTCCTGCTGCAATCCAACCAGCTAGAATGAACTCAATGCAGCGCGTTTACCTCGACAACAACGCGACCACGCCGCTCCTCCCCGAAGTGCTGGAGGCGATGCAGCCGTATTTCCTCGGACAATTCGGCAATGCGTCGTCCATCCACCAGCAAGGCCAGCAAGCGCGGGCCGCGGTGGAGCACGCGCGCGAGCACGTCGCGGATCTTATCGGTGCACGTGAGGCAGAGATCGTTTTCACCAGCGGCGGCACCGAGGGCGACAACCTCGCGCTCTTCGGCCTCTGCAAGCCGGGCGACCACCTGATCATCAGCACGATCGAGCACCATGCGGTGCTGAACTCCGCGCAGCGCCTGAAAGAACTCGGCGTAGAAGTCACAGACGTTCCGGTAGACGGGCAGGGAATTGTCGATCCTGACGCGGTAAAGCGTGCGCTCCGCGCAAATACCAGGCTGATCAGCATCATGCTCGCGAATAACGAAACCGGTGTTGTACAGAACGCCGTAGAGATTGGGAAAATCGCCGCCGAAGCCGACGTCTATTTCCACACCGACGCCGTACAGGCCATCGCCAAGATTCCCGTCGACGTAAATGAGATCCGCTGCGACCTGCTGACCCTCGCCGGACATAAGATCCACGCACCGCAAGGAACAGGCGCGCTCTACGTGCGCAAGGGTACGATCCTCGATCCACTCTTTTACGGCGGCCGTCATGAGCGTTCGCGACGTGCGGGGACGGAGAACCTACCGGGGATTGTCGGACTTGGCAAAGCCGCGGAACTTGCGATGGCGTGGTTTGAGAATGACGGTCCAACTCGCATGGCAGCGCTTCGCGACCGCCTCGAACAAACGGTCGTCAGCCAACTCGATCAACTGACGGTGAACAGTGGCAGCGCCCCCCGAGTGCCGAACACCACGAACGTGTCTTTCGATGGAATTGAAGGCGAAGCTATGGTGATCGCGCTCGATCTGAAGGGCCTTTCTGTCTCCACCGGCGCGGCGTGTTCATCGGGCGCAATCGAACCTTCGCACGTACTGACCGCCATGGGCCTTACTCCCGAGCAGGCGCGGGGAAGCATTCGCTTTAGCGTAGGCAAGCAAAATACCGAGGCTGACATTCAGTTCGCCCTGGAGCGGGTGCCGGAAGTGGTCGCGAAATTGCGCGAGCTGAGCCCGGTTTACAGGAAATAGCTCGTCCGCCGATATTTCGCTCTTTCAGATTTGTAAATCTGCCTTACCCCTGACAACCGGCAGCATGGAATCAGGCTCCCATCCAGCAGCTTCCCTTGTTCCCCACAATGGAGATGCACGATGCGCGTACCACGCCTGTTGGTCCTCCTGCTACTTTGGGTGTCGCCAGTCTTCGCCCAGGTCACTTACAAAGCCTCGTTCTACACTTCCAGCGGCACTCCGGGATACAGCGCGCTGGCCGATTTCAACCGTGACGGATATCCCGACATGGCAATCGTCAACTCCGGCACGATCGACATCTTCTTCAACGATCACAGTGGAGGCTTCGGCGCTTACACCAGCTATAACTCACCCAGCGGTGGCCCCATCATCGCTGTTGATGTGAATGGCGACGGTTGGCCCGACCTTGTCATCGCGGGTGGCGGGGGCACCGTGCTTCTGAATAACGGCGACGGCACCTTCCGTCCAGGAACCGCTCCCACGACCAAAGCGCCCGCATCTTCCTTCGTCGCCGGCGACTTCAACAAAGACGGTAAAGTGGATCTCGCCGCCGTGGAAGGGACCCAGATCGAAATCCTGCTCAACAACGGCAGCGGCACTTTCCATTCTGGCCAAGTGCTCGCAATGGCGGGCGGCTCTTCCAACGCAGTCGTCGGTGATTTCGATTCCGACGGTAACCTCGATATCGCCAATGTGGAAGCCGTTAAGACCTTGGTCTGGTGGGGTAAGGGCGATGGCACCTTTGCCGCTCCGCTACAGATTGCACGACCGAATAGCGACAACCTTAGTTCCATCGCTGCCGCCGATTTCAACAACGACGGACTTCCCGATCTCGCGGTCAGCAGCAACGGCGGTGACTCTAATTGCGATCCCAATAACGGCCCCATCTGCGGCACGACCACTGCACATATTTACAAGAACCTCGGCGCAAGAAAGTTCGCCCTTGTGCCGCCCTCGTACACCATGGGGCCCGCGCACGATGGAACGCTCTTCGCCGTCGATCTTGATGGCGATTTGAATCCCGACCTGGTGAACCTCTTCAACGCCGCAGGAGTCTACAGCGGAGATCTCAGTTATCGTGCCGGGAAGGGCAACGGAACGTTTGGGGATGAGCTGTCGATTGACTCGCCTTCAGCCATTGACGTCCAATTCCGCGACCTTAATCTCGATTCGCGGACTGACGTGGTCGTACCGGAATATTTCCCCAGCAGCGAGGTTAACGTCTACCTCGCCACCAGTGGTTACAAGAACTGCACCGGGGCTAACTCCGCGGCTCTCCACGCCAAGGTCTGTGCGCCTGCCAACAACGCAACTGTCAGTTCGCCCGTTCTCATCACCGCAGCCGGCAACTCGCCGATAGGCGTCCAGCGCCTGGAGGTATGGGTAGACGGCAAGAAGGTCTACCAGAAACTCGGGGATCAGATGAACAAGCGCATCCCCATGACGACCGGGCGCCATCGCGTTGCAGTCGTCGCCGTCGACAAGTACATCGGCACCAGCAGCACGGTCGAATACGTGAACGTCCAGTAGGTTTACCGATCACGTCAGTAGGAGGCGCTCACAACAGGGGCGCCTCTTCTCTCTTGTAGCCAGCATCCGCTTTAGCCTCGGCGAGCAGAACACGGCCGCACGATGTGGAGTTTGCCCTGGGACACGTCCCGGAACTCGTGGCTAAGCTGCGCGAATGGAATCCCTTCTACCGCAAGTAAGTACGTCTTGCCATGCCGAGCGAAGTTGCGCACGACGCGTCATCCGCGTTTTACATTGCAGCGCGAATATATCTTTTGTAATTCTCACGTAGGCGCGGCAACCAGCTGTTCACGACTGCTCTCTACACCAGCAGCTCACCCTCTGTTCCCAGCGGAGATCGCCATGCGATTGCTTCACATCCTTGCTGCGCTCGTCGTTACGGCCGCGCCGCTCGTCGCCCAGGTCACTTACAGTTTCAGCAATTACCCAACCCAAGGCCCGGCCAATCACATGGTGATTGCCGATTTCAACCGCGACGGCTACCCCGACATGGCGATCGTCGTCTCAAATCCGAATGTGGTGGACGTGTACTTCAACGACCACACCGGTCATTTCTCCAATTACACCGCTTATCCCACTGGCGATTTCGGCTGGGCCCTCGCCCTCGACGCCAATGGTGACGGCTGGCCCGACATCCTGGTCGCCTCCACCGGAACGGGCAGTACGACACTGCTCCTGAATAACGGCGACGGTACCTTCCGCACGGGAACCGCGCCCATCACCAAGGCGCAAGCCAGTCAGTTCGTCGCCGGAGACTTCAACAAAGACGGCAAAGTGGATCTCGCCGCCATCGAGGGCAACCAGATCGAAATCCTGCTGAACAACGGCAACGGCACCTTCCATTCCGGGCAGATGCTCGCAATGGCGGGGGGCACCTTCAACGCCGTGGTTGCCGATTTCGATGGTGATGGCAATCTCGATATCTCGAATGCCGAATCGAACAAGTTCCTCGTATGGTGGGGCAAGGGAACAGGAGCCTTCGCAGCGCCGTTGCAAGTACCGGCGCCAACCAGAGGCAGCCTGTTTTCTGTGGCCACCGCCGACTTCAATAACGATGGCCTGCCCGACCTCGCCGTCAGCAGCAATTACAATCCGGGCAACTGCGATCCCACGGGCGGACCCTGCGGCACCACCACGGCTCACATCTACAAGAATATGGGCGGCCGCAGCTTCAGCCACATCAGCTCTTACCAAATCGGTGATCGCGAAGGCGGCGTGCTTTCCACCGCGGATGTTAACGGCGATCTCAACCAGGACATCGTGGATGTCACCACCGCAGGCGGCGTTGACAGCGGCGTGTATTCCTATCGCCCCGGTAACGGAAACACCACCTTCGGCGCCGAGCAAACCATCACCGGCGGCTCTGCGTTTGAGATTGTCCTCCGCGATCTCAATCACGACTCGCGCGCCGACGTCGGTATCCCTTCCTTCTTCCCCGGCGGCGAAGGGGACGTAGGCCTTGCCACCAGCGGCTACAAAACCTGCACCGGCGTGAGTTCGGCATCGCTCAACGCGAAGTTCTGTGAGCCTCAAGGCGATGCGAATGCCACTCCGTCCTTTTACGTGATGGCAGGCGGCGATTCTCCCCTCGGCGTGCAGCGCCTCGAGATTTGGGTAGACGGCAAGAAGATCTACCAGAAGCTCGGCAACCAGTTGTACAAGAAGATCACGCTGAGCGCGGGCCGGCATCGGCTTGTGGTCGTGGCAGTCGACAAGTACGTGGGCACCGCCAGCGCAGCGGAGTACGTGAACGTGCAGTAGCTTTCAGATGGGAGGCATCTCGGTGGGTGCCTCCTCATTTCCCCCAAAGCGTCGGCCCGTATAGTTGCGATGCCGCAACTACAGTTGCAGAAGTCTGCAACTGTCGCCCGGCACGTTTCGCGATTCTGCTTGACCCCTTCGTAGCGCCGAATTACTATCCGGCGCAGTTGGCTCCGGCCAATTCCCCCCAATTCCGCACCAGAGCGATTTTGATCGCTGGTGCAGGCCCATATGTAGCCAGGTTGCGCGCTTTTGCGCGCGCCCGGCGGTCAGCGTTTTTCGTAAATTTGACCCTCGGCCCCAAAATTTTCAAGTTCAAGCAGGTAGATGTGAAAGTTCGTCTCTCAGGCAGCAACCTTTTGTGGATGTCGTCCGCCATGCTGGTGTGTCTTACCTTCAGCAATCCAATCGGAACACACGCCGCGCCGCAAGCGTCGGGAAGCAGCGCATCGTCCGTACTCGAGATGGACGTCATTCCGCGAACCCCCGAACGCCTCGCCCGCGGCCAGTATCTCGTCGAAGGACTGCTGCAATGCCCGGCTTGTCACTCCGAGGTTAATTTCGGCAAACGTCCGCCGGAACCCATGCCCGGCGCAAAGCTCGGCGGACACATCTTCGCAAACGCTGAACTCGGATTGCCGGAGCCGAACCGCATCGTCGCGCCGAACATCTCATCCGATCCCGAGTATGGCGCCGGCACGTGGAAAGACGCAGACTTTGTTCGCGCTCTCCGGCAGGGTATCGGCCATGACGGCCGCACGCTCTTCCCGCTCATGCCCTACGAGTTCTTCCGCCAGCTTTCCGATGAAGACCTCGCCGCGGCGATTGTTTACATCCGCTCGCTGCCGCCAGTTCATCACGAGCAGCCGAAGACCTTCGTCACCGAAGACCTGAAGAAAACCTACAAGCCGTTTCCGATGCCAGCGTCCGTCGCTGAGCCGGACCGCTCCGATCGCGTGGCCTACGGCAAGTACTTGGCGACCGCCGGACATTGCGGCGCCTGCCACGACGGCTACGACGACAAAGGCGCCCCCATCCCCGGCATGCAATTCTCCGGCGGAGCCCCGCTCACCGGCCCATGGGAAGGTGGCGAGAAGGTCATCAGCGTGAACGCTGCCAACCTCACGCCCGATCCCTCCGGCATTGGCTACTACAACGAGGCGATGTTTATCGAAGTCATCCGCAACGGCGGATTCAAGGCGCGTCCGCTCTCCAACATCATGCCGTGGTCGTTCTTCCGCAACCTCACCGACGACGATCTCAAATCCCTTTTCGCGTACCTGCAGTCGCTGAAGCCCGTTTGCCATCACGTGGATAACACCGAAGTCGCCACCTACTGCAAGAAGTGCAAAACCAAACACGGTTTGGGCGAGATGAACGAGGAGACGCTCACGGCAAAATGAAGTTTGAGCTAGTCGCCGCATTGTGTTAGCGGTTAAGAAATGCAAACTGTTCTAATCGCCGGCGCCTCGGGCGTAGTCGGGCGCCGCGCGCTCGATCAACTGCTTGCGTCTGCTAACGTCGATCGCGTGATTGCCGTCGGGCGCCGTGCGCTGCCGATGCAACACCCCAAGCTGCTCTCACAGACTGCCGATCTGAACGATCAATCCGATCTCGTTGCTAAGATTCCGGAGCAGGTTGACGTCGCGATCTGTTGCCTTGGCACCACCATCAAGGCTGCCGGATCCCAGGAAGCGTTCCGTCGGGTGGACCACGATGCCGTGCTGACCTTCGCCGAAGCCGCGCTCGCCAAGGGCGCTCAGCGGTTTCTTCTGGTGAGTTCCATCGGTGCGAATGCCAGTTCAGGAACCTTCTACCTCCGCATTAAGGGCGAGACGGAGGCCGATCTCGCCAAGCTCGGCTTTGCGAACCTGACCATTCTGCGACCGTCGTTCATCGATCCTCAAGGCGAGCGGGGAGACAACCGATGGGGCGAAAGGCTGGTGCTCCCGGCGGCGCAATTCGTGTTTTCGCTGGTCGGGAAGCACGGCCGTTATGCGCCCATCAAAGCAGAAACGGTTGGCCGGGCACTGGTGACTCTTGCCTTCGATGAGACCAGCGAGCGAGTGCGGATTTTAGAAGGGAAGAAGCTGTTTGCGGCGGGTGAATGAACGGTTAGCGATAAAGGGTACGCGACGATTGACGGTTTCCGTCAACGCGTAAAAACGACAATCATCGCTGTCATCACGATCGCAACAAGCAATGCAACGATTAATCGAGTTCGCCGCGCCCGCGGACCGTAGGCCTTCATCCGAAGAATTCGTAGCTCACGCCGCTTGCTCCAACTCACGAAACGCTCATGTTGCGAGAGGTCGGCCGGCGTGAGGCCGCGTTTCGCGACCTCGGTATCGACCGCGACCGCAGCTTCGGGCGTTAGATGGCTTCGGTCGCCAGCTACCTCGAGCAGTTGTTCGTCGTCGAGATGTCCGTACTGAGATTGGAAGTCGGTTTCCATTTAGGACGCGGGAGTAATTGTGAACGAAACGCGCCGAAGACGCCAGTAACACCCGAAGAATGGGCAGGCGCGCTCAAAACCCTTTAAAATAGAAGCATCAGGTGCCAGGGCGGGGAACTCCAATCAATAACTCACTCTGTGCCCTCTGTGGTGAAAAGAATTTGAACAAAAGCGAGACAATCGCGGTAGCCATGTCGGGCGGTGTGGACTCTTCCACCGTCGCGGCCATGCTGCGCGCTGAGGGCTACAACCTGGTCGGCTTGACCATGCAGCTCTGGAACCAGCGCCGCCTCGCCCACCACGAGGGCTTTGGAGAGCCCGGCGTGGGCCGCTGCTGCTCGCTGGACGACGTCTACGACGCCCGCCGTGTCGCCGAGACCCTTGCCATCCCGTACTACGTGGTGAATCAGGAAGACCGCTTCGAGCGCGACGTGGTGAAGCCGTTCGTGGAGGACTACCTCTCCGGCCGCACCCCGATCCCGTGCAGCCTCTGCAATAACCATCTCAAGTTCGACCAGCTTCTGCGCACCGCGCAGCAGATCGGCGCCGAGAAGATCGCCACCGGCCACTATGCACGCAACGATTTCAACGCGCAGACCGGACGCTGGGAACTGAAGCGCCCCGCCGACCGCGCCAAGGACCAGACCTACTTCCTCTTCGGCCTGACCCAGGAGCAGCTCAGCCGCACCCTGTTTCCGCTCGGCCACAAGACCAAGCCCGAGGTCCGCGAGGACGCGAAGAACCACGGCCTCAAGCTCTTCGAGAAGCCTGACTCGCAGGAGATCTGCTTCATCCCCAACGGCGACTACAAGAAGTTCCTCGACGCCTATCTCGAGGAGCAGGGTGAGTCGTTACCCGATACATCGGGCGAGCTAGTCACCAGCAGCGGGGAAGTCGTCGGCCACCACACGGGCATCCACAACTTCACGGTCGGCCAGCGCAAGGGCCTCGGCGTTGCGACGGGCAGCCCGCTTTACGTGATCGAGCTGCGTGGCGACAAGCGTCAGGTAGTCGTCGGCAACAACGACGAGCTCCTCACGCGCAACCTGCGCGCCAAGCGCATGAATTGGATCGCCGTAAGCGATCTCGCGCAGCCCATGCGCGTCCACGCGAAAATCCGCCACAAGCACGAGCCCGCCTGGGCCACAATTGAGAAGACCGGCGACGACGAAGTTCTGGTCACGTTCGACGACCCGCAGCGCGCAGTTACGCCCGGGCAGGCCGTGGTGTTGTACGACGGCGATGTGGTCGTGGGCGGGGGATGGATCTGCTGAGGCTCCGGTGTCGAAAACCTTCAAAGACAGCTCTATCAGAAAATCCAACGACGCGAAGATCACCGTCACCGAAAGCGCGGACGGTACGTTCAATATCTCCCTTAACAACAAAGTCGTTGAGCGTGGGATAAGCGACCGTTTTCTTGATGAAGTTGTGTGCGGCAAATACGGATTCTGCGGAAACGAATTGCTCTCGATAAAACATGATCTCGAAGTCAGAGGCCAAGCAACGCTCGATACTTCCAGCCCGCACGATCTGACGGCGGAGAGGGACTCTGAATGAACCGGGTGTTCGCTTTTTTGTTAATGCTCGTTGCCCCACTTTCCGGGGCGCAGACATCTGAGACGGGTTTTCTGAACCGGTCCGTCACCGTTGAAGGGACCGAGTTCCGCTATGTGGTTTACGTTCCCCGCGACTTCAACCGCGCCACCGCATGGCCGATCCTTGTTGCGCTTCATGGCGGAGGCGAGTATGGCGACGACGGCATCAAGCAGACTGCCGGGGGCGTGGCCACTGCGATCCGTTTGCATCCCGAGCGCTTTCCGGCGATTGTGATCTTCCCCCAGGCGCACGCCGACCATACGCCCGGGTGGCAGCAGAAGGGCGGTGAGGCAGCACTGGCCGCAGTGGACAAAGCAATCGCCGAGTTCCACGGTGATCCTGCACGCGTCTATCTCACCGGCCTCTCGGCGGGTGGCAATGGAACCTGGTATATCGCCTCTCATCATGCGGAGCGTTTCGCCGCGTTGCTGGTGGTGAGCGGCTTCGCGGGACAATTCAAAGGAAAACAAAGCGGCCTGGATTACCCGCCAGTCTTCCCGGAAGCACCAGATCCGTACGCTGCGGTCGCGAAGAAAGTCGCGGGATTACCGACTTGGATTTTCCATAACGACGGTGATCCGAATGTTCCGGTGGACGAGTCACGACGGATGTTCAGCGCTCTGAAAGCTGTGGGCGCAAACGTACAGTACATCGAGCTTCACGCCGACCAGCACGATGCCTGGACGGCAGTCTATGCGCGAGCTGATGTGTGGGCGTGGCTGTTCCAGCAAAAGAAACCGTAACTCGTCGAAGAAGAGTTCGAGCTCGTTTCCTCTATCCACAAGTATCGAGAGGATCACAGCATGCCGGGTGCCGGGTGCCCGTCGAGAGGTTGTGCACGATGACAGCCACTCGCGACGCCGTTGATCGGCGGATAGCATGTCCGCCTGAATCGCGTCCGTTCGGACACGGTGTGCTTGAGCGGACACGAAGAGCGAGGTCGGGTGCCCCCATGTCCCGCGATTTTCGGGACATGGGAAGACGATCAACCTGGCTCGCTTGTCGCGTCACCCCCCTATTCACGCGTGCTGAAGCTCTACGCAGTCTCAAGCTATACTCTTGCGCGTAGCGCCTCATGAGCCGTCCGGACACACTTCGTTTTCAAGGCACCACGTCTCCCGGACGCAGCGGCAGGTGGCTGCAGCAACTCCTCTGGTGGACGATGCTGGTGTCGTCCGTCGCTATCGCGCTGTACGGCTCCTACTATTTTCTCGTCCGGCCCAGCGACGCGCACTTCGCTCACTACATCCTTCCTCTGCGCCTGCACATCGCCGGTGGTATTGGCGCGCTCTTGATCGGCCCTTGGCAGTTCTCGACAAAGCTTCGCGCGCGCGCCCTCAACTGGCATCGCTGGTTAGGACGGATCTATCTCTTGTCGGTCGCCCTCGGTTCAATTGCCGGGTTCGCAATGGCGTTGGTGTCCAAAGAGGGGATCGCCACGCACTGGGGCTTCGGCGTTCTGGCCGTATTGTGGTTCTTCACTGGACTGCGAGCCTACCTCACCATCAGGAGCAGAGACGTCCGGGCGCATCGGCGCTGGATGATCCGGAACTTCGCGCTCTCGCTGGCCGCCGTAAGCCTCAGGAACTATCTGCCCCTGATGCTGTTCGGCTTCCACTGGTCGTTCCACGTCGCCTTCATCGTCGTTGCCTGGTTGTGCTGGATCCCGAACCTTCTCATCGCCGAATGGATCATTCAACGTACCCGCCCAGCGGAGTCGACACTCGCTGCTTGAAACGGGAATCAGGGGGAGGCCTAAAGCGTCCCCGGTTTCCTCGATCTCCCTCCTAGCCCCCTTGTCCTCTGCGGTTGAACGCTTTTGTCAATCCCCACCAAACGTGGGATCGGTGCGCCCCATCACCGCGCTCTGCATCCCCCGTCACATCTTTCCACGACCCAAATCCCTATCCTGTCTCCCTCCGGCACAAACTGGGCTCGACGACCTTCTAGGCTCAAGGTCCCGTTTCCCGGAGATAAGTTGTTTGTTTTCAAATTTATACCTCTAAACCCTTGGGGCTCAAATTTTTACGAGTTTTCCACAGCGTAAGCTGCTGAAAACAAAATACAGGGGGAGGGGGGTGGGGGGACCAGGGGCGCCCATGTCTCACGTTTTTCGAGACGTGGCAAGAACTCCGGCGCATGACAATAGGTTGTAGTTCTGGCTGCTATCGCTCATCGACCCTCGCGCGTAGAATCCTCCGCGGGTTCCTGTTCTCAAGCCCCGCGCTTGAGGTATTCGCCAGGATTAGCCCCGACAACTCGCTTGAACGCCTTACTGAACGCAGCGTCGGATTCATAACCGACCGACCGGGCAACGTCAATGAGCTTCTTGTCGCGCTGCTGTAGTAACTGCATCGCCTTCTGCATCCGCCACTCGGTTACATATTCCAAGGGTGTTTGTCCGAGTAGTTCTTTAAAACGGACTGCGAATGCGGAGCGCGACATGGTCGCCGCAGCGGCCAGGGATTCGACGGTCCAGGGCGTACTCACACTGTCGTGAACGGCATTCAGGGCAGCGCCTACTTGAGGATCGAAAATTGCACGTAGCCATCCTTGGTTGCGCCACTCCCATTCCGACGCGATATGCGCCCGGAGTGCCTGGATGAACAGAACCTCGGCCAGTCGAGTCGCCACGACTTCCGATCCCGGCGCCTGTTCTGCCATTTCTGAGGCCAGCGCCTGCATTGTCTTGTGAAGTGCAAGCGTTCGCGCCTCATCGGCTTTAATCAGAATGAATCTCGGCAATAACTGAGTGATCGGCTTCAGGTTGGCGCGATCGAAACTCAAGGACCCGCAGACGATTGTCGTCGGTGCGCCACCGCCTCCGTAATGAGCGACATTGCTTTTCGCCCTGGCCCCGATCTCGCGGAAACTCAACCTCGGACGCGTTCGCAGGCTGTCGCGCATAACGATCGAAGTCCCCCGGGCCAGCAAAATGCAATCACCACCGGTGAGGGGAATCGGCTTCGGAATCCCTTCCACACTCAGCCAGCAGTTCCCGCGCGACAGCATGGCGAAGTGCGCCAAATCTGTGGGTGAGTGGGTTTTGTCGGAAGCTGTGACTTTTTCTTCGGCCCGCTTCTGTATCAAGCCCCACGGAGCTGTAGCTTCGAGCCTGTGCTGACCGAAAGCGGTTACGTGCATCGTTCTGAAGATGTCAGTTATCGGATCCAACGTCGCCTCTTAGTTTGGACGAATAGACAAAACATCAGGACTTACGAGCAGTTCTCGTCCACCGTCAAGGAAATCTACTCTTCTGTATGGATGCTACACATCTATCGAAGGGAGCAGTCATGGGAAAGCTTGAGGGTAGGGTTGCAGTCATCACTGGAGGATCGAGCGGCATGGCGCTGGCGAGCGCCAAGCGCTTCGTTGAAGAAGGTGCCTACGTTTTCATCACGGGTCGGAGGCAGGAACAGCTCGATGAGGCCGTCAAGCTGATTGGCCGGAACGTGACCGGCGTGCGCGGTGACGCGGCCAATCTCAACGACCTCGACCGCCTGTTCGAAACAGTCAAACGAGAAAAGGGCAAGATCGACATCCTGTACGCGAGCGCCGGTACGGGCGAGTCCGTGCCCCTGGGCGAGATTACCGAGCAGCACTTCGATGCGGCCTTCGGCCTGAATACGCGCGGCACGCTGTTTGCAGTTCAGAAGGCGTTGCCGCTGTTCAACGATGGCGGATCGATCTTCATGACCGGGTCGGTTGCTTCGGTGAAAGGGTTTCCTGGTTACGGCGTGTATGCGGCGAGCAAGGCGGCATTGCGCTCATTTGCACGCACCTGGCTTAACGAACTTAAGGGCCGGAATATCCGGGTAAACGTGCTGAGCCCGGGGCCGATCGCCACACCAATGCAGGACCAAGTCCTCACCGAGGAGGCGAAGCAGATGTTCGAATCCCTGATCCCGCGGGGAAAAATGGGGCGTCCTGAGGAAATTGCGACGGCCGCGCTGTTTCTTGCTTCGGACGATTCGAGCTTCGTGAATGGGGTGGACTTGTCCGTCGACGGCGGCTTCTCGGCCATCTGAAATCGCGGATGCCGGTGAGTGCAGGATCGTCTTACCACTAACGATCTTCGTCCGCGTTCGGTAACAATCGCAAACTTCGACAAACGAAAAAGGCCGCTTGTGGCGGCCTTCGTTCCTGTTAACTCCTGCTTCCTAAATAAACATATCTTCCGACCGCGCACCGTCCGCCGCTCGCTGCCCGCCGTTCTTGCGTGCCTTGCGGCTGGCGGTAAACATACCCAGTCCCGTGGAGATACCGCTGATCACGCCGCTGATGCGTCGTACCGGCGTGATGATGCCGTGCTGCACGATCTCGGTCGTTTCCTCGATTTTGTCCATGGTTGAGGTAGCAAGCTCGTCGGCGCGGATGACCTGCAGCCGGGTGCGATCAAGGACGTCGTTAAGGGTGGAGTCAATGCGAACCAGTTGCGAGCGCGCCGTAGTGCTGGCGGCTGCAAGGTTCTCGATGATCTCCTCGACGCGGTCCCTGTTGTTCACGATCAACGACTGCACCGACTCCACGGCGGGAAGTGCCCGGGAGCGGACCTCGTGCGACAACTTGGAAACCTCGTCCGCGGTCTTCTTCATCGCCACGTACATCGCCGCCAGCACACCGGCCTCGATGATCACGGCGACCGAAGTGACCGAGATGAAGATGATCAGAAGCGTATCGTTCATTGCTTAGCCCTGTTTAGCCCTTCGCCGGCTTTTCAGCTTCGGTGGCTTCGCGATAGGCGGACTTGCCCGCTTCGAACGCTGACTTGATCTGTTCCTTCTGCGAATCCACGTACTGCTTGCTCTTGTCCACCCATTGGCCGGCCTGATCGCGATACTGGCGTGCCCGGTTGGTCACGGCTTCGCGGCCATCTTCGGCAGCCTGCAAAATCTGCTCACGCGTCTCGCGGCCACTCTTCGGGGCGTAGAGGATGCCCACCGCGGCGCCAATGCCAAGGCCCGCCAAAAACCATAGGAAACCATTGCTGTCTGAATCCGACATTACTGTCCTCCTGAGTGAATTTAGGAAAGCGAATCGTAGCATCGGTAGTGGGGAATTACAAACAGAAGGGCTGCGCTTACCGGCAATTCATGCCGATTCGGCGCGATTCGACACACCTTTGTACATCGCCTTGATCAACGAGATCTGGCCAAGATGGTAGAGCGCGTGGTGGGCCTCGCCATGGAGCAGCATGTAGAACGTGTATCCACGTTCTGGGACGCCGGCTGCCAGCTTCGCTTCAGGGAAGCTTCCGGATGCTGCGATCAACTCATCGAGTGCGCTCTTGAAGTCGGCTTGTGCCGATTGCCAGCCGGCGTCGCTCGCAGCGGGAGCCATTGGGAAGTTCTGCTCATTGCTCTCGACCTCAATGATCGTCGGGCTGGTGAGACGCTGCCGAATGATGTCGGTCCAGACCGTCATGTGGCGAAGGATCTGCCAGATGTTATGGGAAGCGCCGTCGGGAACCCAGAAGGCCTGCGCGGTGTCGATATCGGAAAGCACCGTGACGATGGAGTCGCCGTAAAAGGCGTCGCCGTCGTACATACGGTGCAAGAGGTCCTGCAAACGTGGTATCTCGCTCATCGCAACATTTTCTCCGGTGTTCGGGTTCAACGCTAGCAGAGCACGGAGGTTTACGGCTTTTGCGTGGGACGAATGTTCACTTCGCTGACGAACGAGTTGGCCGATTGCGTGACCAGCATCGCTACGACGTTCGCGATATCGTCCGCCGAAAGCATCTTGCTTTCGTTCTTGGCGGAGTGATCGCCGAAGTCGGTGGCGGTGGAACCGGGAGAGACGAGGCTGACGCGAACGTTGTGCGAGCGCAACTCCTCGGCGACGGAAAGCGTAAGCCCGTTCAGTCCCCATTTCGAGGCCGAATAAGCAGCGCCATTCGGGAGAGGATTTTTGCCGGCGAGGGAAGAGATGTTGATGATGTGGCCGCTGTTGGCGCGGATCATCATGGGAGCAAACGTGCGAATCAGGTAGTAAGGGCCGCGCAAGTTTGTGCTCATCACGCGTTCCCATTCATCAGGAGGGAACTCCCACAGCTTGCGTCCCATGCTCCCTATGCCCGCGTTGTTAACCAAAATATCGATGCGCCCGAACTTTTTTTCTACGGCGCGCCCGACGGCCTCAACCTGGGCGAGATTCGTAACGTCGCAGGGGACGGCTTCACACTGCCCACCGTTCTCGCGGATGGATTGCGCGGTGGCGGAGAGGCCTTCTGCGTGACGCGCCGTGATCACGACAGCAGCTCCCATAATCGCAAGGCGGCGGGCAATGGCCGCGCCCATCCCGCGACTGGAGCCAGTTACGACGGAAACCTGGTTATGCAGCGGAAGGTATTCGATCGGGCTATCTGCCATGGCGGGCCCCTCGAACAGTTTAGCCGGGGAACCTTAATCTTGGATGCAAAGGAGAGACGCTGATGCGCATCAGACCAACGTGAAGCACCTTAGGGGCATTAAAAATTGCGGGTTCGGAACCGGGTGGATATGTCTAATCTGGTACGTAACTTGCACTGTAGCGTTTGGATTTTTATAATCCAGCATTCACGAGCCGTACACTTCCGGTTTATGCCTTAACCAGATGTGGCGGGTCGGGAGAATGTCGCAATTTTTCCCCTCGCGTAGAATGAGTCGTCACGAAAGTGATATCGCGCCAAGCGCGCCGGGGCGAAATCCCGTACTGAGTACTGAGAGTCTGAAGGAGCTATTCGAAATGAAGAAACCGCTAGTGACGATGCTGCTAATGATGGCGACCGTCGCCATCCAGCCGCTTGCACTACCCAGCCTTGCCGCCGGCCAAGCTGCCGCGCCCCAACAGAAGAAAGAAATCAAAGACCCCGCGGAATACAACGCATATGTAAACGCGGTGCAGCAAGCGGACCCGAAGGCGAAGGCAACCGCGCTGCAGTCGTTCCTTCAGACTTATCCCAATAGCGTGATGAAGACTGACGCGATGGAACTGTTGATGGCCGCTTACCAGCAGGCCGGCGACCAGCAGAACATGCTGCAGACCGCCCAGCAGATCATCCAGGTCGAGCCCAACAACGTTCGCGCCCTCGCGCTGCTCGCATACACCTACCGCATGATGGCGCTGCAGACGGGAAACAAGGACAACGCGGCCCAGGCTGCCCAGTATGGTCAGAAGGGCCTCACGGCGCTACAAGTTATCCAGAAGCCCGCTGAAGTCAGCGATGCTGACTTCGAGAAGCTGAAGAAGGAAACGCAGATCATCTTCGACGGCGCTGCCGGCTTTGGCGCGTTGAACACGAAGGACTACGCAACCGCGCAGAAGGACTTTGAAGACGGCGTGAACCTCGCCGGCGCCAACGCCTCCTTCCTCGATGTCTACCAGCTCGCGCTCGCCGATCTCGAGGCGAACCCGGTGAACCCGAAGGGTCTCTGGTACATTGCGCACGCTGCCGCCACCGCCCCGAACGACCAGGCGAAGAAACAGCTCGGCGACTACGGCCGCAAAAAGTACAACAAGTTTCACGGTTCTGAGCAGGGCTGGCCGGAGTTGTTGACCGCCGCCGCTGCCTCGCCGACGCCGCCGCAAGGCTTCACGGTTGCCCCCGCGCCGCCGCCGCCGAGCCCCGCCGAGCAGGCTGCCGACCTCGTGAAGAGCAAGGAAGTGAAGGACATGAGCTTCGCCGAGTGGCAGCTCGTCCTTTCGTCCGGCAACCAGGATGCGGCTGACAAGGTGTGGAACACGATCCACGACAAGCAGATCCAGCTCGTCGCGTTCGTAATCAGCGCCTCGCGCACCAAGCTCGAACTCGCCGGCAGCACCGACGACAACGACGCGCACAAGGCTGACATCACCGTCACCATGGCAACCCCGATTCCGGCAGCGAAGGTGCCCAAGGAAGGCGCGACCGTGCAGTTCCAGGCCGCTCCCGACACCTACACGCCGAATCCGTTCATGATGAACATGAAGGACGGCGAACTGCCCGGCGTAGCCGCTGCACCGGCCCACAAGCCCGCAGGCGCCCACAAGAAGCCCGCCGCGCAGTAACCAGCAGTCGTTTCGCAAAAAGAGCAGCCGAAATGGCTGCTCTTTTCTTTTCTGCGGAACCAAAATCTTTCACCACGAAGGACACGAAGGGAACACGAAGGAATTTGAGGGGTTGTTTCTGCTCGGAACGCTTCCTAGGCTCTGCCGCATTCGATTCGCAAACTAAAAGAATTCAATCTATCCTTCGTGTGCTTCGGCCCTTCGTGTTCAAGATTTGGTTTTCGTTATCACAAACAGAGGTGAGGGCGGTCACAGACTTTCTTTCAGACCCATTGCTAGAGTGCTAAATGAGGCTCAGTAGGCCCGGGCGACAAGCCCAGGGCCCACTGAGCCGAAAGTGTCTCTGGGCCTCAAACGAGGTCACCGCCCGAAGGGGCGGCAAAAGCGATCTTTGAAAATCGGGCGCACCGGGCCCACAAGGCAGCCCACTCCCGTCCGGGGTGGGCGGGCATCGTTGTGCGCAAAAAAAGTCCCGCGAAGAACGCCGTGAGGCGTGCGGGGAACGCGGGCACGCGTTCGGAGGGGAGACTTCGTTCCCCGCAGTCTCCCCCTCCGTAGCGCGTCTTTTTGCCTACTTACACGCTAGACGTGAAAGGGATTCCTGAAGTCTGTCGTTAAACGCACCAAGGAGCAGCCCGTCGGCTGCTCCTTGGATGCAACACAAATATGAGTGCAGGGTACTGCTAACGCGTGGCTTTCTTCTCCAGTGCGGCGAGGGTCACGCTGCGTGGGGGACGTCGTCCGCCATGCCGGATGGCCTTCACATCGAGCTTGAGCTCAGCGATCGTACGGCTGAGCGTATTGCGGTGCATGCCGAGCTGGCGCGCGGCCTTGCATTGGTTCCCATTGTTCTCTTGCAGAACGGTGACGATAAATCGTTTCTTGAATTCCCGGACGGCTTCCGAGTACAGAATGCCGCTTTTATACATTTGCAGAATTAAAGCTTCGAGCTGGTCCTTCACAGCGCCTCTCTTCCAAACCCCTGGGGGCTTCGCCCCATTGCAATCACTTCGATGGTTTCGGCGGTGGGAGCACTGGAGGTGCCTTCTCTCCCGCCTGCCGCAATATCAACACGCCTTCACGAAACTTGTTTCTAAGGTCCGGAGGCGCAATCCAACTAGCTGTCCGGCTGAGCACCAAAAAGTAGGGTGCAAATGCCGATTGCTTCAAGGCAGGGCTGGTGGGCGCGAATGCCGCGAATGCCATCACGATCACCGCTGCTACCGCCAGGCCACGCACCATGCCGAAGGCCCCGCCCAGGATGCGATCGAACCACTTCAATCCCACGCCCGAGACGGCCCAGCGCACAATGCGTGCCAGCGCTCCTGCCAGGAGCACAACGCACAGAAAAATTGTCAAAAAAGCTGCGATGTCAGCCACCCATGGCGAACTGACGTAATTCGCAAACAGCGGCGTTAGCCGCCGGTATTCCCATGCCGCTAAAACGTACCCGACCAGCGCTCCCGCCAAGCCGAAGATTTCGAGAATGAAACCCTGGGCTGCGGCAAGCAGCGTAGAAAGCAAAATCAGTAGGAGTAAGACCCAGTCAAGGCCGTTCATCGCCCGCCTATTAAGGCAGGTCGTGCCCGGTCAGGCGACGATAAGCCTCCACGTATTTTTCACTCGTCTTGGCCTGAACCTCTTCGGGAAGCCCCGGAGCGGGAGGCTGTTTGTTCCACTTGATATCTTCCAGGTAATCGCGCACATACTGCTTGTCGAACGATTCCTGCGTCATACCCGGCTTGTACTTGTCGACTGGCCAGAAGCGAGACGAATCGGGCGTCAGCACTTCATCCGCGAGCACCAGGCCCTTCGGAGTCATGCCAAACTCAAACTTGGTATCGGCAATGATGATGCCTTTCGTGAGGGCATAATCGGCGGCCGCTTTGTAAATCTTGATGCTGACCTCGCGGAGCTTTTCGCTGAGGTCGCCGCCGGTGACCTGCACCATGCGGTCGAAAGAAATGTTCTCGTCATGGCCGGTCTGGGCTTTGGTCGCCGGTGTGAAGATCGGCTCCGGCAGCTTATCGCTTTCCTGGAGACCCTTCGGCAACTCGATGCCGCACACCGCGCCGTCTTTTTTGTATTCCTTCCAGCCGGAGCCGGAGAGGTAGCCGCGCACCACGCACTCGACCTGGATCATCTGCGCATGCTGCACCAGCATGGAGCGTCCATGGAGTTGCGCCTCGTGCGCTTTGAGCTCGGCAGGGAACTTGTTCACGTCGGCGGTGACGAGGTGGTTGTCCACGATGTTCTTGAGGAAGTCGAACCAGAACAGGGAAATCTGCGTGAGCACGCGGCCCTTTTCCGGGATGCCGGAGGCGAGCACGTAGTCGAACGCCGAGATACGGTCGGACGCGATGAACAAAAGATGATCGCTGTCGACCTTGTAAATGTCGCGGACTTTGCCGCTGGCGTAGAGCTCCAGTTCTGGAATGTCGGTGTGAAGTAAAACGGCGGATTGTTTCACGGAGTCAGTCACGTTTGTATTGGATGAGTTATTTCGATGAGCGAGAACGTCGGTCATTCTAGTTATCCGATTCTTTTTGTCAACGGTCTGAAATAATTCCGATTTCGGACTACTTCCGGCGTTGAATGGAAATTGATTGACAACTTGCTGGGTCGTGCGAAAGTCGCTACCAGTGCCGTGTTTCGACTTTCAGTGTTTCAAAGTATTACTTATGGCAATTGCTGCAACGCACTCAATGATTCACAACACGGCGAGCAACCGTGTCAAGTACAACAGAATTTTTTGATTGCCGAGGATTACGACGACCGTCGCTGTTGCTAACCTTACGACGAGAGCGCCTCCGACGAACGAACCTGGTCTTCTTCTCCCATCCCCAACACATCCATGAACGGCGATACCGAGAACACCGCACGTCCCGGTCCGGCTTCGCCATATCCCGGCGGCGGAGCGAGATTGTGTTTTTCAACCGTGTCGCGATAAACCTCGAGCAAACGTAAGTGATATTCCAGAGGCGCGCCCTCAGGGTTCAATTTTCCCAGCGGCGTCGTTGGTTCCGGACACCACGTCGTAAAACGTGGCGTGATGCCCTTCGACATGAAAAAGTCCAGGCCTTCACCGGTGGAACGCACCGCTTCCTCGACGTCAGTAAAGCCGTACGGGGCGGCCATCTCAATGCCGCCAACAAAATTGGGAATCACCTTAGCGGGGCCGAAGACTTCGGCGGCTTCCACAATGCGGCGGATCCACGTGTCGTGGCCGATGTAGCGCTCTTTTCCCGGGCACAGCTTGGCAAAAAGGTTGGCGTCCCAAACTTCGTAATTGGGGTGATAAATCTGCGCTCCGGACGCCTTCAGGCGCTTGACGTCTTCCACCGGCCACGCCTGGGTGACGACCTTGCCAATCCAGCGGCGCGGGAAACGCGCTTCAATGGCCTCGACGTACTTCGAATAGAACTCGACTTCGCTCTCGCCACCGATTTGCGACGTAACGCTCCCGCCCGTGATGGTGTATGCCTTGCTCGGGTTCTCGACGGCGGCGATTTTCTCCATCGCCGCCACGATGTCTTCCACCTTCTTCACGCCGGTGTACGGTCGCTTGGCCGCGATCTGCTGGCGGTAATTGTGGTTGATATCGCAGAACTGGCACTCTTCCTTCTCGCCAAAGTATTGGCAAACGCGGAAGACGGTGAGATAGATCAGGTAGCCCCACTGGATCGTGGGGGCGATCTCGGCGACGGCGCGGCCGTCGGTGAGTTTCTCTGCGTAATACGGCGGAAACGGTGGCAGCGCGACCTGCGCAAGTTTCTGTCCTTCGGTCTCGAGCCAACGCTGACCTTCGTGCACCACGATCCGATACGGCGATTCGGGATTCAGCCGCACGGAAACAATCGTCCGGCGCAGTTCGAGTGGACCGCCGGTTAGCGCGATCTCTTCCGGAGCGCGCCATTTGTGCGCCTCGTCGAGTTCGCTCTGCTTCACCATGTCGAACGAGAAAATGAAATACGACTTTGGCTGGTGCTGCGGGAGGTCGGCGCCCGGAGGCGGGATGAGCGCCTCATCGGTAAAGCAGATGCCACGCCGCAGAAGGTCGGCCTTGATCACCGCTTCGGGGGGCAGGGAAGGATGCTGCTCGATGTGCTCGTGGATCGCGCGATAGGTGGACATGAAATGCACTTACTATTTTGCCAGAAAAAACGCCGTAGTATTTCGTCCCCATGAATTCGCCCTTAACAAAGTGATCGAGACGGAAACTGTCCCATGGTGACAACCTGCTGACGCGCAGCTCAGTCCCACGTACAGCACGAACAGCAAGCAAATAAATTCCAAGAGGTTTTCATGCAGTTGCGCATTCCACTCGCTGCGGTTGCGGCCGTGATGCTCGTTGCCACTGGCCTTGCTCAAACCAATACAGCCACAGTCCCGCAGAGCCCAACCGTCAGGATCGTTCCTACGTCCTCGGATACCTATCCGTTTTACGAACCCTGTCCTTCTCCCACCACCGATCGCACCATCAACATCTGTACGCCACCGGACGGTGTGGACCTCACCGGGCACTTCCTGTTGCGCGCCAAGGTGGCCGATTCGGCCGGGCTGAAGGGGATCGCCCTCTACCAGAACGGAACGTTCGTTGGATCGGCGGAGAGTATCCCGCCCGATGTCTCGATCTTCCTGTTCGACGGCTCACCGAACGAGACCCTGCGCTTGACCTTGCAAGCCAAGGACGCGCAGGGCTATTTCCAGAAGACGGTGACTCTGCACGTCACTAACGCGCCGCCGTGTACGCCGAGCGCTACGGATTTAACGATGACTATCTGCACGCCTGTTACGGGCGAACCGACGTGGTCTCCGGTGCACATCTCCGGCGTGGCGACGGATTCCGCGGATCAGGCCGGTAACCAACAGGTCGCGACCACGGTCTACGTGGATGGCGTGAATGCCACCTACGCTCGAGCCACCAACGTAGTGAATAGCTGGATCCTGATGAATCCCGGTAAACACCGCGTAACCATCCAGCACCACGACCAGGCCGGACATACGTTCCAGAAGACGGAGTATGTGACGGTGCAGTAACTGCATCACGGGTTGCTCGTCCGTGCGAAGTTGCGGGCGAGCACCTTTTCCTGTCGGCCCGATTTGACCCGCGCATCGCAATTCTCCGCTTACATAAGTGAAGACTCGGCGTCCGATGGAACGAGTTACTTACAACTGCGAGCGGAGGAGTGTAAGCGTGAAGAACTCTTTAGGCCTATTGGCTCTGGTTATTCTGTCGCTGTCGTCCATCTCGTCTGCACAAACGAAATACGACCGGCCGCGGCTGATCACCGTTTCGGGCACGGCAGAAGTGAAGGTAGTTCCCGATCAGGCGGTACTGGTGTTCGGCGTCGAGTCGCGAGATAAGGAGCTGGCTGGTGCGAAAGCGGACCACGATAACCGTATGAAGCGAGTGCTTGGTGTGGTGCGCAACGCCGGCGTAGATGAGAAAGATGTCGCCACCAGTCGGCTATCAATGGATCTCGAGTATCCGGAAAGAAAGTGGGCCGCGCAGCCGAGTGGGTACGATGTCTCGCAGACCGTCACCGTGACTCTCAAAAACCTCGATAAATACGAGTCGCTCGTTTCGGCGCTGCTGAGCGCTGGCGTGAACCGGATACAAAGCGTTGAATTTCGCGTCGGAGAGCCAGCGAAATATCGGGAAGAGGCGCGAATCAACGCCATCAAAGTCGCCAAAGAGAAAGCCACCGCGATGGCTGCCCAACTCGACCAGACGATTGGGAAGCCCTGGGACATCAACGAGGGCATGAACTATGACGGCCCAATGCAAGTGCAAGCGAATGCCTACGCTTTCTCCACAATGGAACGGTCAGGTGGAGGAGGTGGTGGAGATGAGCGCACCACCGTCGCGGGTGTGTCCGTGATTCGCGCGTTCGTGACCGTAAGTTTTGAATTGCAATAGCTGGAGCTAGAGCTTGCGCCGGTAGTACCTCGTGTCCTGCACCATGCGCGGAAACGCGGAAGGCAGTGCGTCAGGCGAGACTGCCTCGAAGCCATTCTTCTCGTAGAAGCGGTGCGCGGCTTTGAACTTGTCGGTGGTGCCGAGGAAGATTTCCTTCACACCGCGGGGCCGCGCCCAATCGAGCAGCGTGGTGAGCAGGGCGAGTGCAACACCGTGTTCCTTGCCGCGCGCTTCAGGAGCAACGAACATTTTCCGTAACACGGCCTGCCGGTTGCCGATATCTTTCAGCGCGATCGTGCCGATGACGCGGGTCTCGCGGGTGGCCACCCAGAAATTCCCGCTGCCTTGCTGGTAGAACGCCGGAATCGCCGCTAAATCCGGCTGCTCCGCCGCGGTGATCCGAACACCGAACTCTTCGGCCTGAATGCCGACAATTAGCGAAAGGATTGCTTCCGTGAACTCGGGCCGAAATTCCTCAACCGTGAAAGGCTGCGCCATTCGACTCAAGATGAGTCCTTCTCTGACGAAGATTCAACTTCGAAAACTTCGGTTGGCGTGAATCGTTTTCCGACGCGATTGAATCCCATTAGGACGAAAGCGAGGATTCATGGCAACGGCGACGCAAGTGAGCAAGACCTTCCGCCTCGGCGGTGATTTAGAGATCAACCGGCTTGGCTTTGGCGCCATGCGCATCACGGGGAACGGCATTTGGGGCGAGCCACCCGACCGAGAAAAAGCGAAAGAAGTGCTACGTAAGGCCGTCGAACTCGGCGTGAACTTTATAGACACCGCCGATTCCTACGGCCCACAAGTCAGCGAACGTCTGATCGGCGAAGCGCTGGCGCCTTACAAGAAGGGTGTCGTCGTCGCGACCAAAGCGGGCTTCCTGCGCACTGGGCCAAACAAGTGGCATGAACTCGGAAAGCCGGAGTACCTCGTGCAGCAGGTTGAACTGAGCTTGCGCAACCTGAAAGTCGAGCGGCTCGACCTTTGGCAACTCCATCGCATTGATCCGAAGTTTCCCGTCGAAGATTCGCTGAGCGCGATCAAGAAACTGCAGGAGCAGGGAAAGATTCGGCACGTCGGACTGAGTGAGGTCTCCGTCAAGGAAATCGAGCAGGCGCGCAAGGTGATGCCAATCGTCTCGGTGCAGAACGAGTACAACCTGGCCAATCGTAAGAGCGAAGACGTGCTCGACTACTGTGAGAAGCACAATCTCGGATTTATTCCGTGGTTCCCAGTCGCAGCGGGCAAACTGGCAAAGGCTGGGGGCAAGCTGGATCAGGCGGCAAAGCAGCACAATGCGACCGTCGCGCAGATTTCGCTGGCATGGCTGCTGCATCGCTCGCCGGTGATGCTGCCGATCCCGGGCACCTCCTCAATCGAGCACCTGGAAGAGAACCTCAAGGCCCAGGATTTGGTTCTGACGCAGCAGGAATTTGCTGACCTGGAAGCGTTGGCGCGGTAATCGGCTGACGGGAGGGACAGGGGGCCTTCGACGGCGCGTGCTGCGCACGCTTCGCTCAGGATGACAGGGGCGAGGGCCGGGGCCAAGTTGAGCAACTATGCACCCGCGGACCCGCGCGCTTCATCCAATAGGTATCGGTATAATGGAACCTGTATGACGAACCCCAGCGAACGTTTCGATAACCTGGTTGGCTCGGATCAGAGCTTCGAGCAACTCCGCCGCGCGACCTTTGGCGAGCAGCCGGAAGAGGGCATCGTTCTGACGACCCTCGACAATGCGGTGAACTGGATCCGCAAGAATTCGATCTGGCCAATGACTTTCGGCCTGGCCTGCTGCGCTATCGAGATGATGTCGATGGGCGCCAGCCGCTTTGACATTGCGCGCTTTGGCGCCGAGGTCTTTCGGCCGTCGCCGCGACAGAGCGACTTGATGATCATCGCCGGCCGCGTCTCGCAGAAGATGGCGCCGGTCATTCGCCACCTCTACCTCCAGATGCCCGAGCCCAAGTGGGTGATTTCGATGGGCGCCTGCGCGACCTCCGGCGGCGTGTTCAACAACTACGCGCTGGTGCAGGGCGTGAACCAGTACATTCCGGTGGATATTTATGTGCCGGGATGCCCGCCGCGTCCGGAGCAGTTGATCTACGCGATCACGCTGCTGCAGGAAAAGATTCAAGCCGAGCGTGGATCGTTCCGGCGCGCACTGAATTTGGAACCAGTTACGCCGTAAGTTTTTCGAAGTTTGCTCAGACCCGCCCGAGTGGCGGGTTTTGTTTTTGCCGCGGGAAAACGTCTCGGGTATCATGCGGAACCATGCAGCCTGCCGATGTACAACGAGAATTCAATCGTCTTTCGCAACTCTATCGCGAAATGCACGACGACGAACTCGAGAGTGTCGCCGCGGAAGCCTACAACCTGACCGATGTGGCCTGTGAACGCCTGAGTTATGAAATCAAAAGCCGCAAACTGCCGATCGAGTTGAACCTCACAGCGCCTCCGAGCGACGAGGAACTGGAAGCTCTGCCTCCATCCGACGATGGCTTTGTGCCGGAAGACGACGAACTGATCATCGTCGAGTGGGTCGAGAGCATGGAGCAACTGCTGCGGATCAAGCATGTATTGGACGAAGCGCAGATCGAATGCTTCCTCGGCGAAGAGAAGGTCCGCGATCCCAAGCAATTGCAGTCTGGTTTCGAAGGCGGATTGGTGATGCGAGTTTGGCGCGCTGCTGCCGACCGAACCTATCGACTGCTGAAGGCTGCGATTCCCGGCTACGGTTCTGAGAGCACCGAGCCGGTTCCCGATGCCGATATCCGTTGCCCGAAGTGCAAATCGGATGGCGTAATTTTCGAAGAGGTTGACGCCAGTTCAACCGGCGACAAAGAGACGGGCACTTCGAAATATTGCTGGACTTGCGATGATTGCGGCCACGAATGGGAAGATGACGGCGTGGTCCGCGACTAGCTACTCGAAGACGATGGCGTCGCCGCGCACGACGGAGTGCTTCAGAAATTCATCGCGATGATCCGGGAAATCGGTGCGGTAGTGCGCGCCACGACTCTCTTCGCGCGCCAGCGCTGAGCGGGCGATGAGCAAGCCGGTATCGAGCACGTTCGCGGCTTCCCATGCCCGACGTGAAGCAAACGCGGGAATTTCGCTGCGCAGCGCTTCCAATTCGGCGATTACAGCGCGAAGTCGCTGGCCCTCGCGAACGACGCCGACATCGCGCCACATCGCGGCCTGTACTTTGCGAAGCACGGCCTCAGCTTGCTCGTTAGCGCCGGGAGTGTCGTTGACCTGGACGGACGTCTCCGCTGCGCCAGTTTCCAGCTTTGCAAACGCCATGGCCAGCGTTCGTGCGGCCCGCGCGCCGTAAACCAAACCTTCAAGCAGGGAATTGCTTGCCAGGCGATTTGCGCCGTGGACCCCGGTGCACGCGCACTCGCCTGCCGCATAAAGCCCCGGCAAAGTGGTGCGGCCATCGAGGTCAGTCTTTACACCGCCCATTGCGTAATGCGCCGCCGGACGAATCGGAATCAGGTCGGTGGCGATGTCGATGTTGTACTCGAGGCAGGTCTTGTAAATCCGCGGGAAACGGCTGCGCGTGCGATCGGCCGGAAGATGCGTGAGATCGAGATAGACGACGGCCTCAGCTGAACCAGCTAATTCGATTTCATGCGCGATGGCGCGGGCTACGACATCACGCGGCGCAAGCTCTGCCAGTTCGTGATATTTCGGCATGAAGCGGTGCAGCGCCATGTTGCGCAGGTATGCACCCTCGCCGCGTAGGGCTTCCGAAAGGAGGAAGCGTGGCGCGCCTTTGATGTACAGCGCCGTGGGATGGAACTGCACGAACTCCATGTCGCTGATTTCAGCGCCGGCGCGATACGCCATCGCAACGCCATCACCGGTCGCGACGGTGGGATTCGTGGTGTCGCTATAAACCTGCCCGAGGCCACCGGTTGCGAGAACTACGCCAGAGGCGCGGATGGAACGCGCGCGGTTCTCGGCATCAAGCACTCGGATTCCGCATACGCGCCCGTGTTCGACGATCAACTCCGTGGTGAATTCAAACTCGAGAAACTGGATTTGCGGGATGGTCGAGGCCTTGGCGTACAGCGCGCGGCCGATCTCCTGCCCGGTGGAGTCGCCGTGAGCGTGCAGCACGCGGTTACGGCTGTGTGCGCCTTCACGCGTGAAAGAAAGCTTAGTGCCATGGCGGTCGAACTGCGTACCCCACTCGATCAACTCTTCGATCCGCGGAGGACCTTCTTCCACCAGCACGCGTGCGGCTTCGGCGTTGACCAGGCCGTCGCCTGCGTTGATGGTGTCTTGCAGGTGAAGGCCGATCTCGTCTTCATCGCTGAGGGCTACTGCAATGCCGCCTTGCGCATATTGGGTGTTGGATTCGGCGACCTCGCGCTTGGCGAGACAAAGGACGGAGCCGTGAGCGGCGAGTTCGATCGAGGCGCGTAAACCGGCGACGCCGGCGCCGATCACGATGAAATCTGCCTGGGAGGGAATCTGCTTCATCTGCGAACGATGTAAAGCAAATGTTACCATGCGAAAAGGGTATGAGATCCGTCGCGAGTCTTGGCGCAATTCTCAACTCCAGCGAAAGAAAAGAACCAGATTGAACCGCGTTCCGGTCACAACATCGAGCCGCACCTACGACGTGCTCATCGGCCACGAGATCCTGCGTGACGCTGGCAAGCACATCCGCGTCGTGCTGCCCAAAGCGAAGCGTGCATTTGTAATCACCTCGGCGCCGGTGCGGAAACATTGGGCCGGAATCGTTACGGACGCTCTCACTGCCGAGGGTTTCGAAGTCATCTTCCTCGAGATGGAAGATGGCGAGCGCGCCAAGAACATGGCGTCGGTAGAGGACCTGGCGTTGAAGATGATGGCGAAGGGCGCTGACCGTCAATCCATCATTTGCGCGCTGGGTGGCGGAGTGGTGGGAGACGTCGCAGGCTTTGTCGCGTCGGTCTTCATGCGCGGCATTCCCGTTATCCAGATGCCGACGACGTTCCTGGCCCAGGTGGATTCATCCATCGGCGGCAAGACCGGTGTGAATTTGAAGGCGGGGAAGAACCTCGTTGGCACGTTCTACCAGCCCTGGCTGGTGCTGGCCGATCCCGGCGTTTTCAGCACGCTACCGGAACGCGAATTTCGTTCGGGATTGTACGAGTCGTTGAAGTGTGGCGTGATTCGTCGTCCGGATTTGTTCGACCGGATGGAACGCGACCGCCAGCGCATTGTGGAGCGCGACCCTGGGTTGATCGAGTGGCTGATCACCGAGAGCGTTCGCGTGAAGGCCGATGTGGTGGGCGCTGACGAGCATGAGAGTGGTGAGCGCCGCATTTTGAATTTTGGTCATACCATCGGGCACGCGCTCGAAGCGGAGACGGCCTATAAGTATTTCCTGCACGGCGAGGCTGTTGCGTGGGGGATGATCGCGGTCACCATGATCGCCGCCGGCCTTCAACGAACTGATTCGGCGACCGCACAACGCATCATTTCTTTGTGCCTGGCGTACGCTCCGCTGCCGAAGATTGAAGTGAACGCGAAGAAAACCGCCAATCGCGTGAAGGGCGATAAGAAGACGGTGCACGGAGTCACGCATTTCATCCTGCCGCGCGAGATCGGAAAGGTCGAAGTCGCTATCGACGTCACCGACCGTGCCGTGGTGCAGGCCATCGAAGAACTGAAGTACCTGTCGTTTGTCGGATGACCGAAGCCAAACAACCCGTGATTGGCGCAGCCCCAGAGGGCGCGCACGACGAACAGCAAGCCGCGGCGCAGGTGCGCGACATGTTTTCGTCGATCGCACCTCGATACGATCTGCTTAACCACGTGCTTTCCATGAACGTGGACCGCATGTGGTGGAACCGCACCGCGCGCATCTTCGAGCACATTTTGCGGAGTTCGCAGGCGAGCGTGCTTGACCTGTGCTGCGGTACGGGCGACATGACGTTTGCGCTTTACCGTCACGCCAGCGCGCAGAAGCCGAAGATGACCGGCGCGGATTTTTCGCCGGCGATGCTGGAGCGTGCGCGCGTGAAGGGAGCAGGGAAGCCGATCGAGTGGGTCGAGGCCGACGCCCTGCACATGCCCTTCGCAGATGAGTCGTTCGATCTCGTCACCAGTGCGTTCGGTTTTCGCAATCTCGCGAACTATAACGCTGGACTGCGCGAGATCTACCGCGTGCTGCGGCCCAATGGTGAAATCGGGATTCTCGACTTCAGCGAGCCGAAAGGCGCCTTCGGCCATCTCTATCGGTTCTACTTCAAGAATATTCTGCCGAAGATCGGCACCATGATCTCGGGCGTCAAAGGCCCGTACGCGTATCTGCCGGCATCGGTGGAACGCTTTCCCGAGCCGGAAGAGATGCTGGAGCGCATGAAGGCTGTGGGCTTCCGCGAGGTGAGTTGGACGCGTTATACGTTCGGTATCGCCGGTCTGTGGCGAGGGAAGAAGTAGCTAGCTCGCGGATGCGGATTCGGCGTTTGCCTGCACGCTGTCGCGTAGCGCGCCTTCCACGGTGAACTGGATCACGTTCTCGTACTCGGCGCCGAGGAAAGCCTTCAGGCGCGAGGTGTTCATCGTGTACGAGCCCATCATGTAGGGCAGCGCCTCCGGCGGGGCGCCCGAGATGCCCCAATCCCACATCTTCTGCGCAATGATGCGAGCAATGCGCTGGCTCGGGACGCGACGGATTTTCGTGCCGGCAATCTGCGTGCACTGTTGAATCGTGAGCGGCTCTCCGCGTCCGGCGACATTCAACACCGTCAATTGCGGATCGTTATCCGGAGGCCTTCGCAGCAGGTGGGCGATGAGGCGCGCGACGTCGTCCACGTGCGCGAATTGAATCTTCTTCTCGAGATACTGCTTGCCCCACGGCAATAATGCTGGGAGCCGCTTGCCTTCGTCCTTCATGCGGGCAGCGCGTTTGCCGTTGCCGAAGAACGTGCCGCGCAGCGTGCCGATCATGTAGTTCTCGACGGTTGCGCCTGCGAAGATGTGCGGCCGCAACATGTACGTGCGACAGCCGGTCATCCACTCCTGGCGGTAACGCACGACCTCCTCACATTCCTGCTTGTGGAGTGCATACGGCAGGCTCCGCGCCTTCAGCGGACTGTTCTCGTCAACGAGGTCGTCAGTCTCCGGCCCATAAACGGCAACGCTGCTGGGATAGATGAACTTCGACACCGCGCCACCGTAGCGGTTCACCACGCTGATGGCCTCCATCACGCGTGCCGTGCCCGCCACGTTGACTTGCCACATGTGCTGCTCGTCGAGCACCCCGGAGCGTAGCGGATCCACGATGAACGCCAGATGCACAACCGTAGTGGCCCCGGTCGCGCGGAGAAGATCAATGAGCTGAGTGGAGGCGGATTCAGTCCCCAGGTCCATTTGTTCGAAGCGGCCTAAAGACGCGCCTTCCGGAGCGCGAACATCCACTCCGGTCACGTCGAAGTCGCCAAGCTGCAGCAGCAAGCGTCGCCCGAGGTTTCCTGCAACTCCGGTGACGATCACTGCCGGTCGAGTGCTCATTTCTTTGGTGTGGCCGGTTGTTGGGGCGCTGCAGGAACGGTGAAGTACTTGCCGTTCAGGCTGACGACGTTCTGACTTTTGATCTTCGCGATCTCGTCCTTCATTCGCGAGGTCTGCAGCGATTTCACGATCTGATCTTTGACGTCCGCGATTGGCGTGGTCTTGATCGCCGTCACCTTGTAAATCGCAAGGTCCTGCTGCTCAGGAATGACGGCAGAACATTGGCCAGGCTTCAAGTCGAAGATCGGATGCTCCGCCACGGGATAGAAGTTCTGGTGCTGGTTCTTCAGTTCCACCAGCTTGGTCGGCGTACGCTTTGCCTTGTCATCAATCTCCGCCTGGAGTTTTGCGGGATCTTCACCAGCTACACAGCGCTTCTGCAAATCTGCGGCGAGCTTGGTCCTCTCGTCGACATTGTCGGAGACAGTCGCCGGCACGATGATCTTCTGGAACTCGCCGCTCTGGTAGTCGCCGATGTGGGCGTTGTAATACGCCTCGACATCGGCTTGCGGTACGTTGTCGGCGTCTTTCTTGATGGATTGCGAGATGAGCAGGTTCTGGAGCGCTTGCAGCTGGCTGAACTTCACCGTCTCTTTGATCGCCGGATCTTTCGGCAGATCGCGCTTTTTGGCCTCGTTCGAGAGGATGATGATCTCGCCCAGCGCTTCGGCAACCTTCTGGCGTATCTGCGGAGTGGCATTGGGCGCGGCAATGGAAATGATCTGCTCAAATTCCGCCCGTGTCACCCCGCGGACGCAGTCTCGTATCGCAAAATCACCCGGCTTGGTCTCACAGGCCCCGGTAACCAGGATGACGAATTCGTCCGGCGCCACGCCGCCATCGAGAGCGCTTTCTACCTGGGCCCGTTGTTGCGCAATGGATTCCAGGGAACCGAGTAAGAGAATTGCGCAGACCAGAAAGCGCGGCACGTGAGGATCTCCGATGGAACGTTCGCAAAAATCGTAGCACAGGGTCACGCTTTCCTCATTGGCGCACCGCTGCCCACAGGCGATAATCGAAGTATGGCCCAGGCCGGCAGCTTCGTGCCCAATGCAACGCAGCTCGAACTCGAGGCAATGCGGCGCGATAAGCACGCCGTCGCGCTGAATTCCGTCTTCGCCGCCATCTTCATTACCGGCCTCAAAGTGGTAGTGGGCGTGTACACCGGCAGCTTGGGAATCCTTTCGGAAGCTGCCCACTCCGGCCTCGATCTCATCGCCGCCTTCATCACGTTCATGTCTATTCGGGTGAGCGATAAACCTGCCGACGCCGATCATCAATTCGGTCACGGCAAGGTGGAAAACTTCTCGGCCTTCATCGAAACGGGCCTACTGCTGCTGACATGTGTCTGGATCGTTTACGAGGCAGGAAAGCGGCTGTTCTTCCACGGAAACATTGAGATCAAGCCGAGCATATGGGCGTTTGTGGTGATGTTCATCTCGATCGCCGTAGATATCTGGCGGTCGCGCAAACTCAAGCGCATTGCTGACAAGTACAACAGCCAGGCGCTTGAGGCCGACGCGTTGCACTTCAGCACCGACGTCTGGTCGAGTTCCGTCGTAATCCTCGGCCTCGCGGTAGTGGCGTACGCGCAGCGCACTGGCACTACATGGCTGATGAAGGCCGATCCCCTCGCTGCACTTTGCGTCGCGGGAATTGTCGTTTATGTCTCCTGGCGACTGGCGCGGCAGACCGTCGACGCATTGCTCGATGCCGCTCCTGCTGGCGTCCGCTCCAAGATCATCGATCACGTGTCGGCGGTTGAGGGCGTGCTGGAAATCGAGCGCGTACGCATTCGCAAGGCTGGCAACCACTACTTCGTGGACTTGAACATCGGGCTTTCGCGGCAAGTTACGTTTCAACGCTCCGGCCTGGTCGCCGATGCGGCCCGCGCCGCCGTGCGCCAGGTGCTTCCCGAGGCCGACGTTGACGTGATCGCGATTCCTCGCGCCGGGCGCGGAGAAAACATCTTCGACCGGATTCGCGGTGTCGCCACCCGCAACAACTGGTACGTGCACGACATTTCCATCCAGGAGATTGACGGCAAGCTCCACGTCGAACAACATGTGGAGCTCGACGAGCGCCTCACCATGATGCAGGCGCACGATCTAGTCACCCGGCTCGAAGCAGATATTAGAGACGAGGTGAAGGAGATTGACTCCATCCTCACTCACATCGAGAGCGAACCGGCGCGGATCGAGCATACGCAGCGAATCGAGAGCGACGCCAAGCTGGAGAAGCAGCTTCTCGCGATTGCCGACCGGTTCAAGGAAATCCACGATATGCACGACGTGGAATTCAAGCGCGTCGGAGGGCGGCTTTACGTTTCCTGCCATTGCACCTTCGACGACAACATGACCTTGTCGCGAGTGCACGAAGTACAGACCGAGTTGGAGATCGCCTTTAAACACGCGCATCCCGAGCTCTTTCGCGTGCTGATCCATCCTGAACCGGCGACGGACGCACGGCGCTAACCTCAGCTTCGAGCTACAATTTCTTCATGCATGCCCGTGCCAAATGGATTGAAGACGACCGCATGACCGCCGTTGCGGCCAGTGGCCACTCCGTAATGGTGGACGCCAGCGACACTAAAACCGCCAGCAGCCCTCTGGAGTTCGTCCTGATGGGCCTTTGCGCTTGCACTGGCTCCGATGTCATCTCCATCCTGCGCAAAAAGCGTGAGCCGTACACCTCGATTGAAGTCAGTGCGGTCGCCGAGCGCGCGTCTGATTTTCCGAAGGTCTTCACCAAGATCGCCTTGACCTACCGCGTTGCTGGAGCAGTGGACCGCAAGTCGGTGGAAGATGCGGTCCGGCTCTCGAAGGAGAAGTACTGCTCGGTATCCGCCATGCTGGAAAAGACCGCCGAGATCACCTCCACGATCGTGCTGGATTCCGATTCGGAGTAGCTTTCGTCCTGCTGGCCGCTCCTCGCGCCATATCGCTCCACGATGTACTTCCGTCACAAACGGGGATGCCTTCCGTCACAGCGCGGCGCTGTTAACTCCGGTGATAATCGTCGGCGCTTATAGGAGCTATAATCATGAGTTTGCTTATGACCAAAACTATGACAGAGCTGCCGCTCGCGCGCCGCATGGCCCGACTCGGCACAGAAACCGCGTTCGAAGTCCTGGTCCGCGCCCGCGCGCTGGAAGCCAAGGGTAAGGACATTGTCCACCTTGAAATTGGCGAGCCCGATTTCGATACTCCGCGCAACGTCGTAGACGCTGGCATAGACGCGCTCAACAAGGGTTTCACCCACTACGGGCCGTCGGCCGGACTGCCGATTCTTCGGCAGACGATCGCGGAAGAAGTCTCGAAGACGCGGGGCGTGAAGGTCACGCCGGAAGAAGTCGTCGTCGTCCCGGGCGGCAAGCCGATCATCTTCTTCACCATGCTCGCGCTCGCCGACGAAGGCGACGAGATCATCTACCCGAATCCCGGGTTCCCGATCTACGAGAGCATGATCAATTTTGTGGGCGCGAAAGCGGTGCCGATCCCGCTTCGCGAAGAGCGCGACTTCCGTCTCGACGTCAATGAGCTCAAAGATCTCATCACCGATCGCACCAAGATGATCATCATCAATTCGCCGCAGAACCCCACGGGCGGCGTTTTGACGAAGCAGGACATCGCCGATATCGCCGACGCCATTGGCGACCGCGACATCATGGTGATGAGCGACGAGATCTACAGCCGCCTGATTTTCGAAGGCCAGCACCACTCCATCATGTCGCTGCCGGGCATGCAGGAGCGTACCATCCTGCTCGACGGCTTCTCCAAGACGTGGGCGATGACGGGCTGGCGCATGGGCTTCGGCGTAATGCGCGCGGACCTTGCAGCGCACATCGCGCGCTTGGCGACGAACTCCGTCTCCTGCACCGCGAGCTTCTCGCAAATGGCCGGCGTGGAAGCGATCAAAGGCGATCAGTCGTCGGTGGCGGCGATGAACAAAGCTTTCCTCGAGCGCCGCGATTTCTTCATCAAGCGCGTAAACCAGATTAAAGGCTTCTCGTGCCGTAGCCCGCATGGCGCGTTCTACACGTTCCCGAACATCACCAAGACCGGCTGGCCTTCGAAAAAACTGGCCGACGCTCTCCTTGATGAAGCTGGTGTCGCCGGGCTTTCGGGCACGGCCTTCGGATCCTTCGGTGAAGGGTATCTGCGTTTCTCAATCGCGAATTCGATCGAGAACATTGCCAAGGCGCTGGACCGCATCGACGAGTGGACGAAACATCGGCTCTAGTGCAAATGGCGTGACTTGGCGCGAGGCAAGCTTAGGCGGGCTCTTCGCCAGTCGTTGCCAACCTGATTTCAAACGCCGGCGTCGAACTCTCCGTCAAAGACGACGGCCCCGGCATTCCCGACGAGCACCGGTCGAGGCTCTTCGAAGCCTTCTTCACCACCAAGAAAGACGTGGGCACTGGGTTGGGCTTGTGGGTGGTAAAAGAGATCGTCGATCGCCACGACGGTACCGTGCGCGTGCAAACGAATACGAACGAAGATCACGGCACGACGTTTACGGTGTTTCTGCCGGCGATCGCGCAGGCCAGTTCGGCGAGCGCGCAGTAATTCAATTTTTGGTGACGAAAATCGAACTATTTCGGTGCCGCGACCTTGTCTTTTAGCAGGGTTCGGAATTCTGTTAGTTGCGCTGCATCAAATGCGCGTTTGGGAAGAATGTTGAAACACACCGGCGAGGTGTACAAGAGTACGTCATTTCGTGATTCGTAAGAGCGGACGTAGGTCTTCCATTCCGTGTCCGAACTACCGCCGTCCCATCTCGATCTGATCCCTCGGTCGTCGATCTCGACGGTTCGCGATCCCTGGACTCCAGGCTGTTTGCGGAATTGGTTCTGGCCTGACCAGATTGGTAGCAACCATATGAGAGCGGCCCACATTACCAGCAACCCATACGCTGGAACCAGGTTCAGGAGCGTCTCACGCCGGTGGTCAGCGACCGCACTTAAAATTGCAAAGAGAGCAAATACAACGACGATTGCTTTGAGAGTGCGGTAAATCCATCGCGTTACTGGACGTACTTGGCGATGAGCAACCAGCGCTTCCTGAAAATCTCTAGCTGTAAGTTGATATCGGATCTCCATCTACAGCATGGTCGCAAATTGCGGCGACACTCTCAATCGAAAAACTTACGAGTGTGACTATAACTCGCAATTTGCGGGACTTGGAACTAACCCATCGTCTATTGTCCCGCGGCCACCGTCGCTCCGCCGGCTACTTCTCTTGCGTGCGCCAACTCGGAACGTACTGGCGCGGCCTCTTTGCAGTTTTCGGCCAACTGCTTGTAGTAGCCGACAGCGACTTCATGCTGTCCGGCCATCTCCGCCGCTTTGCCGGCGCCATAGACGCCGTTGAAGCGGTTCGGATCGGTCTTCAGGGAAATTTTGTATTGTTCCAGCGCATCTGCCGGACGATTGAGTTCGAGCAGCATGTCGGCATACATTTCGCGGGCAGGCAGTTCGACTTCGCCCTTGCCGACTTTGTCCTGGTAGTCGATCACTTCCTTCAGCAGACGGAATGCTTCGTCGTTGTTGCCTTGCGCGTAGGCGAGCCAGGCGTGGGCTTCGTTTTTGTCAGTGTTCACGGGGGCGTGGGAATACTCGGGATGCGCTTTGTTTTCTGCCTCGATGGCGGCATCCACGTTCTTTACGGCTTCCTGAGCCTTCGCAACATCTTTCAAATGCCCTGCGCCGACGGCCTGCGCCCAATAGGTGATGGCTTTGAATCCGGGCTCCCCGCCTTCGACGGGCTGTAATGCCTCAGCGGCCTTCCAGTCGCGCAGCTCGAGCGCAAGCATGGAAGGGAAGTGCGCCTGCACGTAGTAATAGAACGGCTCGCGGCCGCGGCCATAGCCCTTGTTCTCCATGCCGACGGCTTCCTGCTCGGTTGTGCGGGCCTTGTCGTCCTGCCCGGTTTGCAGGTAGGCGTACATCAGGAAGTCCATGGGGTGGAGTTGGTAGTCGACCTCGTTGCCTTTCTTCGCGATCGCGATGGCGGCGAGGTTGGAGTTAATGGAGTCCTGCCAGTAGCCGACGCGGGCAAAGATGTGCGATGGCATATGCACCGCGTGCGGCGAGCCCGGCGCGATGCTCGCATACTTCTTCGCTGCGGCGACGGCGTCCTGCGCCATGTGCGGATTGTCGCTGGCGTGAATGATGTAATGCGTCACGCCCGGATGGTCAGGGTCCTTCGCCAGAACCTGGTTCAGGATTGCGACAGCTTTCTTCGGATTCGCGAGAGTTGTGTCGGTCGGCGGCTCAGAAGCGAGCAGCGAGAGGGCGTAGAAGACGGCAGCCTCCTCGTCGTCCGGATACTTGTCGTGCAGTTTGCCCATCGAGTCGGAGTACGCTGTCGCGCGCTCGTCCGGGGTCTGTTTTGACGGCTTGTAGTAGGCCTCAACGGCTTTCAGATAGCCGCTCTCGCGTGCGCTGGTATGCTTTGCTTTTTCGCCCTTCTGGATCATGGCCCAACCTTCGTTGAGCACATCCTGTTTGGGAGTGTCCCAAAGCTGGTGCCAGAGCGTCATGGCCTCGCCCCAATAGGCGATGGCGCACTCTGAATCCGCCTGTTCCGCCGCTCCAAACAACTTCTTTGCCGAGGTGTACTCAAACGAATGCAACGCCGCTACTCCGGTCTCGAATTGCGTTTGCGCCGCGGGCGAGCACGATGTCTGAAAGTTCACATGCCCGAAGTTCGTGGTGTGATCCACGCCATCGTCATGATGGTGCTTATGGACATCCTCCTGCGCGACAGCAGCCGAGCCCAGCGCCAGCGCAGCACAAATCGAAAGCGTAGCAATGCGTTTCATTTCTCACCCCAGAGCAAAGTAGTAGTGCCGAGAAGTTTATTACAAAATGTGGTGTCCCACCCTTATCCACGTTTTCTGTGGATAGGGTGGGGGTTTTGACGTTTGTTTTTCACGACTGAACCACTCCGACTTCCGTCGTTCCCACTTCCTGCTCCAATGCCAGAAGCAGTCCCTGGAACTCCGCCATGGTCTCGGCCCAGTTCGCTTGTGCGAAGGCGCGAGCTTCCTCTTCCGACGACTCAGGGAAGAAGCGGCGGTACAACTCCACCTTCTGCGACTCGCAGGCCTCGCCGAGGTAGAGCTTGTAATCAATGCGGCCCGGACGCAGCAACGCCGCGTCGAGTCCGCTGATGTCGTTGGTGGTCATCGCGTACACCACGTTTTCCGGCGCCGAGAAGCCATCGAGCACGTTCAACAAACCCGATAAGCTCACGCCCATCTTGTCGATCGCGCTCTTCTCCTTCGGATCGTCTGCGGTCTCACTTCGCGGTGCGCCGCCTGCTTGTGAACGCCGGGTGCTGGCGTTCATGCAGTCGATGTCCTCGAAGAGGATGACCGAGTTATCCGAAACCCAGTTCATCGCGGTCTTCAGCGTACGGTCGTTCAGTTCCGAGAGGTTCACGATGTACACCGACATCCCGAACCGCGCGGCCAACGCCGATACCAACGACGTCTTGCCGGTTCCCGGAGGTCCGTAGAACAGGTAGCCGCGATGGTAGGGAACACCCAACCGGCGGTAGCGGTCCCGCGACGCGCGGAAGCGCTCCAGGTCTTGAATGAGGTGTTCCTTCTCGCCCGGCTTCAACAGCACCGAGTCGAGCCGTCGCGGCCAGTAGGACTCAACGCGGTCCCAGCCGTCGTCGTACAGGTACAGGTACGACGCGGTGCGCAGCTTCTTCTTGTGGCACGCAACCACTTCGGCGACAAACTGCCGCAGCACCTGCTGGTCGCGTCCGATGGTCTCGATCATGAACGACTCCATGCGGCGCTGGTTGTAGCCCTTGGTGTTCTCGGTTCGCCAGAACCACACCCAGTACGGGCGCCCGCCGCGCATGAACCAGTGACGGCCCGGCGCCGGAACCATGGCAGCTTCCGCGCCACGCAGCGACGTATCGAGATCGAGACGACGCACGCGCTTCAGGAACTTTTGCTCGAGAAACCACTCCTTCACCCACGCGAAGGCCTGGTCGTCGTCCTTTACGGTGATGGACATGGTGGACTGCCGCATGATCCAGCTCCACAGTTGCGACGGCAACGAACGCAAAAACACGCCCACGCTGCCGAGGATCATCAGCAACAAGCCGCCAGACGCAAACTGGTTCTGGCCATCCAGAATTTTCTTCAATAGGTCGAACATCTGCGCACGTTTTCTAACCGGGTCGTTCCCGGTGAAAAAGAAAAGCCAAGTTGCCGCCCACGCGCGGACGCAACGATGCGTCAGCGTACGTAGAACGGAGAAGTTAAAAGGGACTGTGCGTCGGTTCGGCTAGTAAGGCCGGAAGAACGCCACAACATCCAGCGAAATGTTTCGCTGGACCTGCCCGAGAATCGCGTTTTGGTTGAAGACAGCCATGGGGGCGTCCTTTCGTAAAGTGGAGTTTTGAAGATGCCATGAAATGTGCGGAAGAGTCAACAGGGAAGTACTTTCGCGTAGCCCGAACTCCGCGTATCTTGTGTGATCGATGAGGTGTTGATTGGGCTACTACATTCGAGTACTTGGCACCAAGGTTGACGCGATACCGATCGACCTAATGCGTTCGGCTGCTGAACCTGCAGTGATCAAAATCGAGAAACAATCAAGAGAGGCGAACTGGACCCAAGTTGTCTTGTCGCATGCCGACGGCCAGGAGATAGCGCTCATCGAACGGAACGATGTTGTTAGTGGTGAACTTGGAGCGGAGGAAATCCAAGAGCTCATGGAAGAAGTCCAACAATACAAGCCCGCCTCGGCGGTTGCATGGCTACGAGAGTTTCTACCGCGAGTGAGGGTAATCTACGCTTTTCAACTCCTCAGCGGCACCGACGTCAATGACGGCTGGACTTCATTGCATGCTTTGTACTCGAAGATATGGAATCGTGCGGGTGGCATTCTTCAAGCCGATGGAGAGGGCTTTAGCGACGAAGACGGCTATACCATCCTTTGGCAATTCAGCGAAGATGCGACCGGAGAGTGGAACGTCGGTACGCGCCGCCCGGATGGAGGGTTCGTTCACTACGCGATAGAACTGGGGAATCCCAAGCATCGCTCCGCATTCCTGGAAGGTGAAATTCCAAAGGGAGTTAAGCTCGCCTAGCAGTCCAAGTACGAGCCACGAGAACCGAACGTGTCCGATGGGCGCTACTTTGACTTCACCGCGATCCCCATCACTTCATACCGCGCGCCAAACAAAAGCTTGTCTGTCCCGAGAAACGCGCGGGCGGGGAAGTCGCCTTTGAAATACGTTTTGTAGACGCTGTTGAACGTGTCGTAGTTGCCGAGGTCGGTGGCGAAGACCTGGAATTGCACGATGTCGTCCATGGTCATGCCGGCCTGTTCGACGACCTGCTTCACCTTGTCCATGGTCATGCGAGCTTCCTGTTCGGCGGTGACGGGGCCTTTGGTGTCGGGCTCCACGCCGGTGGTTCCCGCGATGTAGAGAGTGTTGCCGACCATTACGCCGCTGCTGAAGGGCAAGTGGCGCTCCTGCGCGACCTTTGACTTCAGGTGGGTGACGGTGGGTTGTTGCGCCCACACCGACAAGGTCGCCAACAAGACAGCAGAGATGCATGCAATCTTCACAGTTGTTCTCCAGGTCAATTTAGAATTGCGCGCAGATTGTATTGCATTGCGAGCGTTAGTTGCGCAATTACGCCAAACGGAAGCCAACAATGAGCAAGTACGACGAGATCAGTGCTAGTCCGGCCGCCGCAGAGCAATGGCTCGACCGGATTCGAAACGGAGAACAGACCGTTGCAGGACCGTCTGACTTGTTGTTCGTCACGGAAATTGCATATAGCCGGAGTGAGAATTGGAACAACTTGGAGTGGTCCGCGGTGCAGGTTCACGCCTTCGAGTTGATGGCCAATCTGTTTGCGGATTCGCGTTCCGACGGACTGCTTGATGCGATGCGCGTTCGCGCCCACCTTATTGCAAAACACGGAGCGCTCGCCGGTGATTCTCTGCGCGATACAGATTCGATTGTGGCCTGGTTCTTTGCTGAGCTTCCGTTCGGTATCGAAGCCGCGAAGCAGAAGATTTGGGCGTGGAAGGAAGGAGAGAGGGTTCTCGAGAACGCGAGCCCACTTCGACAAATTAGGCGCCGGCTACGCGTGCTCCAGGTTCTCCGCATGGCCGGGCACCTTTCCCCTCTGCCGGCGGAATTAGAACCTTGGTTCGCGATTGAGAGCGAGTTGGTTTGATGTGGCCGGGAATTCCGTCCCCTGATGGGGGCTCCAATGCGGCTAAGATACCGGTTCTTTCGTGGATTCGACGTGCCCACCACTCACGTGGTGGGCTATCTCGTTCCGAGCCTGTGGCACTGTGAGGCAATCCGCCGTTGTGACCTTCGCACAATCGCTTGTGATAACGGTCACTGCCCCTAACCTTGTCTCGTCCTACGCTTTACACGCCATGTCCATCATTGACTCCGCCACCAAGACCGTTGTCCGCGATTACACCGTTGAGGAACTGAAAGACCAGGCCGCATTAATGCGCGGCTACAACCTCGTCGCGCTTTGCGCCGCCGGTTCCGGCCACGCCGGGGGCACGCTGTCCATCATGGACATTACTGCCGCCCTTTATCTCAGCGTTGCCAATCATGATCCCAAGAATCCGAACTGGGCCGAGCGTGATCGCATCCTCTGGTCGGGTGGACACAAGGCGCCTGCGCTTTACGTGGGGCTGGCGTTCGCGGGCTTCTGTAACAAGGAAGAGCTGGTCACGTTGCGCAAGCTGTATTCGCCATTCCAGGGGCATCCGCACTGGCTCAAGCTGCCGGGAGTGGAAGCCTCGACGGGATCGCTTGGACAGGGACTGAGCGTGGCGGTGGGTTCGGCGCTGGCGTCGCGGCTGGACGGCCGCCGCAACAAAGTGTTCTGCATTATGGGCGATGGCGAGCAGCAGGAAGGGAACATCTGGGAGGCTGTGATGGAGGCCGCCCACTACAAGCTCGACAACGTGATTGGCATCATTGACGAGAACCGGCTGCAGATCGATGGCCCGGTTTGCGAAGTCATGAACGTTGCGCCGCTCGCCGATCGCTATCGCAGCTTCGGCTGGCTGGTGATCGAGTGCGATGGCCACGACATGGAGCAGGTGGTGAATGCGCTGAACCAGGCGGTGCGCAACGAAGGCAGCGGCAAACCGACTGCGATCATCGGGAAGACCGTCAAGGGCAAGGGCGTCAGCTTCATGGAGAACATCGCCGGATGGCATGGCAAGGTCCCGAACTTCGATGAGCTCGTGAAGTCGCTCAAGGAACTCGGCGTAGAAGAGAAGATTCCGTATCTCGCGCTGCTCGATAAGGCAAAGGGCTACCAGACCGAAGTCGAACGGAAACTCGACGCCAAGATGCCGAAGTTCTCGAAGGATTACTGGTGGAACACCTCGACCACCATGCAAGCTGCCATGAAGCCAACCCGGATGGGCTTCGGCGAGAGTCTCAGCGAGAACGGCAAAGACGAGCGCGTGGTCTGCCTCGGGCTCGACATCTCGGGTTCCATCACGATCAGCGAGTTCTACGCCAAGCATCCCGAGCGCAAGAACCGATGGTTCAGCATGGGCATTGCCGAACAGTCGGCAACCGCGGCGGCAGCGGGCCTGGCGCGTGAAGGCAAGCTGCCGGTACTCGGCACCTACGCCACATTTGCAGCCGCACGCAACCTGGACCAGATTCGCGTTTCGATTTGTTACGGCAACTTCAACGTGATGATCGCCGGTGCGCACGGCGGCGTTTCCGTCGGCCCAGATGGTGCGACACACCAGGCGCTCGAAGATCTCTTCGCGATGTGCGGTCTGCCAAACATGACGGTTGTGGTACCGGCCGACTCGGTCGAGACGCGAAAAGCTACAGACTTCCTGTTGCTGAAGCATGTCGGCCCGAAGTACATCCGCTTCGCGCGCGAGGCGACGCCGATCATCAGCACCACCGACACACCGTTTGAATTCGGCAAAGCGAACGTCATCCGGCTGCGCAATGAATCGAAGAACTTCATTGAGGCCTTCGCTACGGAACTCGCGGACGACTATCGCAACGAGAACGAAGACCTCTCGATCGTCGCTTGCGGACCGATGGTGCCTGAAGCGATGCGCGCCGCTTGGATCCTGAAGCAGGAGTTCGGCTACGAGACGCGCGTGATCAACATGCACACGCTGAAGCCGCTTGATCGCCGCACCATCCTGAAGGCCGCGCTCGATACCCGCGTGGTCATCACTGCCGAGGAGCACCAGATCGGCGCGCTGGCCTGGCAGGTTTCGCATGCCATCATTTCCAGCCCGGCGCTGTTTGATGTGCCGGTGATTACCGGCGCCATCGGCGTGAAGGACCGCTTCGGCGACTCCGGCGCCCCATGGGAGCTGATCAAGGAATTCGAGGTCTCCGCCGAGCACATTGCACAACAGGCAGCGGCCCTGGTGGCGCTGAAGAAGCAGCGCATCGAAGCCACGGAGAAGGAACTCGAGCCGACTCTCAGCCTTCGCTAGACGGGTATAATCTGGGGAATCTTTGCTCCTTGCATCGTTAGAGATTCCCCAACATGTCTGGGAAAAAGTTCCGAGTATTTGCCACCTGCGACATCGGAAAGCCCGCGCTGGAGCGCCTGCGCGCCGCCGGGTACGACGTCGAAGTCTATCCGCAGGCTGACCCGCCACCGAAGTCGCTGATCATCGAAAAAGTTGCGAGCGGGATCGATGGGCTCATCACCACGCTGCGCGACAAGATTGACGCCGAAGTCTTCGAGGCCGGCAAAGGTAACCTGAAGGTCGTCGCGCAAATCGCAGTCGGCTTCGACAACATCAACCGCGCCGACGCCAACAAATACAAAGTCCCGTTCACGCATACCGCAGACGTGCTCACCGAAGCCACCGCGGAGTTCGCATTCTTCATCATGGCCGCTGCCGCGCGCAAGCTCTGGACTGCCGAGCGCAACGTTCGCGATTTGAAGTGGGGAACCTGGCATCCATTCTTGCCGTTCCTAGGCGACGAAGTTACCGGCAAGAGCATCGCGATCATTGGCACCGGACGCATTGGCCTCGCGATGATCAAGAAGTGCTCCGGCTTCGACATGAACATCCTCTGCTACGACGCGGCTTATCAGAACCGTGAGTACATCAACTCCATCCAGAAGGTGATGGACCTGCGCCACGAGACCGGCATCCAGAAGCAGCGCACGACGATTCGTTACTGTGAATTGCAGGAAGCGCTGTCGTTCGCCGATTTTGTCAGCATTCACGTACCGCTCATTCGCGAAGGGGAAGAGGGAACGCCGACCTATCACCTCATCAACGACAAGACGCTGGGCTGGATGCGCTCAACCGCCATCCTGGTCAACACCTCGCGCGGCCCGGTGGTGGATGAAGTCGCCGTAGCGCACGCCCTGAAAGAGAAGCGCCTGGGCGGAGCCGCGCTCGACGTGTTTGAGAAAGAACCGCTGCCTGCCGACTCACCGCTGCGCGATCCGGAGATCGAAGATGTCTGCCGGCTGTATCCGCACTTTGCCAGCGCCGGCAAGATCACGCGCCTCGACCCCGACCCGAACAAAGGCATGGCCGGCCGCGTGGTGCAGGGTTTGATGGATGTGCTGGAAGGGAACTACGGTGCGGATATTACGAAGATGCCGTACGTGGTGAACAAGGAAGCGTTTAAGAGCTGACTGGCGTTTTGTTCACCACAGAGGCACAGAGACTCAGAGAATTTGGGGGCTTATCTAATCAGAAAGCGATGTGGGCACGCAAAGCGTTCGTGCGAGCGAATGCCAAGCCAGAAAACCTCTGTGCCTCTGCGTCTCTGTGGTGAAAGCGATGCCAGCAGTGACTCGAATGCTAGCGCTTCGCCATCGCGCCGACCATGCTCTCGAAGATGCGGAAGCCATCCGTCATGCCGAGTTCGTTCTCGCTGGCGCGCTCTGGATGCGGCATCATGCCGAGGACGTTGCGACCTTCGTTGCAGATGCCGGCAATGTTCTCGATCGATCCGTTGGGATTGGCTTCGCGGGTAATCTGGCCGTCGGGTGTGGCGTAGCGGAAGACGATGCGGTCCTGCTTCTTCAGTTCCGCGAGGGTCGCATCGTCACAGACGTAGTTGCCTTCCATGTGGCCGATGGGAACCTGCAGGACTTCACCCTTCTTCAGGCCCTGGGTAAACGGCGCGTCGGTGGTCTCCACGCGGATATTTACAGGCTTGCAGATGTATTTCAAGCCTTCGTTACGCAAGAGGGCGCCGGGGAGAAGGCCGGATTCGGTCAGGATCTGGAACCCATTGCAGATTCCGATCACCAGGCCGCCCTTATCAGCGAACTTTCGGACGGCTTCCATCACGGGCGAAAACTTGGCGATGGCGCCGGTGCGCAGGTAGTCGCCGTAGGCAAAACCGCCAGGGACGACGATGGCATCACAGTTTTCCAGGTCATGAGATTCGTGCCACAGGAAGGTGACGGGCTGCTTGGCAACCTGTCCCAAAACCCAGTGAGCATCGTGGTCGCAGTTCGAACCCGGAAAGATGAGAACGCCGAATTTCATGCTGTTTTCCCCGCTAAATCGAGTGTAGCATGTGTCCCCAATAAGCTCCCGTGACGTACCGGGGTCCACCAAAACTGCAAATCGTCTGCGTCTGTCCATCGGTCGCAGCATCCAAGTGGAAGGATGCCAGTGCGGCAACAGCTCCGTATTACCGGTCGCGCGCTGAAGCGCTGGTTTCTTGCGCAGTGCCTCGACTCCCTCATCGTGGCGGCAATGTGGTGGCTTGGTTTGGCGCTGCTGGGCGTTCCTTGGGCACCGCTATGGGCCTTCTTCGCCGCGATCTTCCAGTTCATCCCGCACATCGGCGGCGTCCTCACGCTGATCGGCCCGCTCGGCGCGACGCTACTGGAAGGCAACGGTTGGGAGGGAACCGCCTACGTCCTCGGCCTTTACGCCGTCGTCATGGTGCTCGACGGGTTCATTGTGCAACCGATGATCTTGAAGCGGACTGCCAGGGTGCCGGTGTGGGCGTCGATCGTGGTACCGCTCGTGATGGGATACTTCTTCCAGTTCTGGGGGATTTTGTTGTCGGCCCCGATGCTTGCGGTGTTTTTCGCATTGAAGGCACATCGGCAGGAATCGCGTCGGCAGTTGCAATCGTCGGTGCAGATTCTGCCACCCGCAGTGAAAGTGCACCGTCGCGCACGCGAGGTTCCGCCCGCGGTGATCGAAAGCTAAACTGATGCTTTCGATATTCCAGATTATTTCTTGATTATTATGGCGTTACGCACGAGCTTAACGAGCTCAGCGGCAGGCGTTGATTCTTTCTGAAAGTAATCTACCGCTCCCAATTTTTTCGCCTGCGAGCGGTCCTGCTCGGAGTTGTTGCCCGACAGCACGATCACGGGCGTGTCCTTCAACGCGGGTATCCCGCGCAACATCCGGAGAACCATCATCCCGTCGAGGCGCGGCAGCATCAGGTCGAGCAGTATGATGTCGGGCTTTTTGGATTGCGCGACACTTAATGCCTCCTCGCCGGTGGCGGCGGTGAGCACTTCAAATCCTTCTCTCTCGAAGACAACCGTTGTTGCTTTGAGAAAGAACTTCGAGTCTTCGACGAGAAGTACCTTAGGTTTGCTCACCTTGGGTTTGTTCATGGTGCCGACAGTGTAGCTGGGAATGGAACCATTTTGCGCTCTCTACGGTGACCGGGCAAGAGATTGTTGACTCGTATGGGAACGCGACTTACGCTGTCCCGTTTGCGGAGACTTAATTGAGCCCAGATCCCAACAACCCTGGTAGCCGCGCCGCGGAAGGCACAATGGCACGAATCGGCCTCGCACTTGCATCGTGGAGCGAGCGTTGGTTTCCTGACCCGTTGGTCTTCGCGCTACTCGGCATCCTGGTTGTATTCGTCGCGGGCATTGCGCTGCATGAATCTCCAGCAAAGCTGGCCGTCCAGGGCGGCAAGGCTTTCTGGATCCTGGTTCCATTCACCATGCAGATGGTGATGATCATCATTGGCGGACACGTCGTGGCGACCACACCAATCGTTACTCGCCTAATTCGCTTCCTTGCAGGCCTGCCGACGAACGGCCGAAACGCTGTCGCGATGGTCGCGTTGTTCTCGATGCTGACTTCGCTTATTTCCTGGGGCCTGAGCTTGATCTTCAGCGGGTTGCTGGTGCGCGAGATGTCGCGGCGGGTGAAGGGCATGGATTACCGCGCCGCTGGCGCCGCGGCGTATCTCGGACTGGGAGCGGTGTGGGCGCTGGGATTGTCATCGTCGGCAGCGATGATGATGGCTACGAAGTCGGCGATCCCGCCGGGTTTGCTCGCGATCAGCGGCCTGATACCGTTGCGACAAACGCTGTTCTTGTGGCAGAACCTCGTGATGGCCGTGGTGCTGATCGTGGTCTCGGTGATCGTTGCTTATACTTCGGCGCCATCTGAAGCGAATGCACGCGGGCCGTACGATGGTTTCGAAGGTAAAGGGACGGCGGTCCTCAGACCGATAATAACTGAGCGCACGCGTCCGGGTGAATGGCTGGAGTACAGTCCGGTGTTGTCCGTCCTGGTTGCAGCGTTGTTGCTGTGGTATGTCGTGGATGTCTTCCGCACTTCGCCGCAAGGCGCGCTGACGGCGCTCGATCTGAACACCTACAACCTGATTTTCCTGACTGTCGGATTGCTTTTACATTGGCGGCCGCGCAATTTTGTACGCGCCGTGTCAGAGAGTGTCCCAGCGACCGGCGGCGTGCTGATCCAGTTTCCTTTCTACGCCGTGATTTTCGGGATGATCGTCGGCACCGGTATTTCGACCTGGCTGGCGGACCTTTTCGTGCGGGCGACGACCCACGGCACCTATCCGCTGCTGGTGGCGCTGTATTCGGCGATCCTCGGCGTGTTCGTGCCTTCCGGCGGCAGCAAGTGGGTGATCGAAGCGCCGTACATCATGCAGGCAGCGAACCAGCACCAGGTGCATCTGGGATGGGTGGTGCAGATCTACAACGCCGCTGAGGCGCTGCCGAATCTTGTGAATCCGTTCTGGATGCTGCCGCTGCTCGGAATCCTGCGACTGAAGGCTCGCGATCTCGTGGGCTACGGCATGCTTCAGATGGCGGTTCACGTCCCGATCGTGTTCTTCCTGTGCTGGTGGTTCGCACGCCACATGGCGTACGTTCCCCCGGTGCACTGAGCCGCGTCACTGAAGTCGCGTACTGTTCCTGCTACTTTCGAAGAGCGTCTTCATCAAATTTGTACGAGGTGAGCTTTTGCAATCGAGGAAGCTTGGGAAATCCGATCTGTTGGTCGCACCGCTGGCGTTAGGTGGCAACGTATTCGGATGGACGGCCGACGAGGCCATGTCCTTCCGCCTGTTGGATGAGTTTGTTGATTCCGGATTGAACCTGATTGACACCGCCGATTCCTATTCGATATGGGTTGCGGGCCATGCCGGTGGCGAGTCCGAGACGATCCTGGGTAAATGGTTCAAGCGCAGCCGCAAACGCAATAAGGTCGTGCTCGCCACGAAGGTCGCGTCGCCGATGGGAGAAGGGAAGAAGGGACTGTCGCGCAGGTACATCCTCGAAGAAGTAGAGGAATCGTTGCGCCGCCTGCAGACCGAGCGTATTGACCTCTATCAATCTCATCGCGACGATCCCGATACGCCGGTGGAAGAAACTCTTGGCGCATACGCCGATCTCGTTAAGCAGGGGAAGGTACGCCACATCGGTTGTTCGAACTTTACGGCGGCGCGGATCGAGGAATCGCTGGCGGCCAGCGGCCGGCACGGGTTTCCCGAATACGTCAGCCTGCAACCGAATTACAACCTGCACGATCGTGAAGATTACGAGAAGAACCTCGAGCCAACTGTGGTAAAGCACGGACTCGGCGTGATTCCGTATTTCTCGCTGGCCGCGGGATTTCTCACCGGTAAATACAAATCGAAAGAAGAGACAGCAGGCGCAGCGCGCGGAGGAATGGTGAGCAAGTACTTCACTGAGCGCGGCACCCGCATTCTGGCGTCGCTGGAGAGAGTCGCGAAAGAGCATCACGCGACGCAGGCGCAGGTTGCACTGGCATGGCTCATGGCTCGCCCCAGCATTACAGCGCCGATCGCAAGCGCGACAACCCAAGAGCAATTGCGCGAGATCATTGCTTCCACGCAACTAAAATTAGGTGAAGCATCGATTGAAGAGTTGAACCGAGCCAGCGCTTACTGACATCGAATTGTCTATGTTGCAACCGAGGATCACGTTGTTCACGCGCCCTGACTGTCCGCCCTGTGGATGGCTGAAAGATTGGCTGCGCGAGCGCAATTTGGAATTCGAAGAGTACGACGTGAGCGTTGACAAGATTGCGGTGTTCACGCTGGTGCGTAAGTATCGGAGCCAGTCGACGCCTACGCTAGTGATCGGCGAAGGCGAAGAGGATGTGTTGATCGGTTTCGAGCCAGAAAAGATCGAAGCCGCTATCGACCGACATCGGCCGGACCGGTAGCGGCTTCAGACCTCACTCTCTACAGCTATTCCGACAATACGTCGTAGTTCCAATTAATGAGCGCGCGTTTGGGCCGTTCTTTCAGCGGCCCGAGATTCACCGTTTGTTCAACGCTGTTGTTTCCACGAACGCCGATGGAGCCCAGCCTCGGCACATGGCCATTCGGCAACTCGATGTAAACCGGAACAATCATGTCGAACGCATCGTCCACCTTTGACTGCGTCAGTTTGAACTTCAGCAGCGTCGTGCCATTCGGTCCATCCACAAAGGAAGACTCGAAGCTATAGGCCGGCAGCGCCGTTCCGTAGACGTATTCGTTGAAGAACCAATCCATGGTGTGGTTGCCGTCCACGTCCATACCCTGCGTCATGTACTTCTCAACCGCCGTCTTGAAGTCTTCAGTGGAAGCCACGTTGTTGTAATGGGTCTGCACGAAGTCGGTCATCATCTTCTGGAACAGTTCGTCGCCACTTTTCGAGTTCCACATCATCATGCGGACCATGTGCAGGATGTAGGCGCCCTTCGGATAGATCAGGCGCCGCGGCACGTCGTAGCCGGTGCGGCCATTCAGCAGACGATATCCGAGCGTGACCGGGCCGACGTCGATCGGCCGCACGCCTTCCTTGTTCTTCTGCACGAGTAGCTCGTGTTCATCCGACCAGAATTTGCGGAACTCATCGGGCTTTTTATTGACCATCTGAGTGTAGATCGAAGCCGAGCACTCCGCGAAGCCCTCGCTCATCCACTGATCGCGATACGACTTAAAGCCGACGGCGTGTCCCCACCACTGGTGCGCCACCTCATGCGAGGCGACGATGCGGAAGTATCCCTTGGCCTCGCTCATACCGAGCTGATGTCGGACCGTGGTGTCGAAGAAGTAGGTGATGGGCAGGTAGACCAGCCCGGGCCACGCCTGTCCGTAGTTGCTGGCCGTCTGCTGGGTCATCGCAAGCCGCTGATACGGAATGGGTCCGAAGTACTGCCAATACAGATCCGTGGCCATCTCAGCCTCGGCAAGCGCCTTGGGCCCGAACGAGCGGGTGTCCATTGTGCCGAGTGTAGCCGCGGAACCGTGGGAACCATCCAGTGACATGCCGGGCTCGGCAGCATGTTGGATCGCCTGCACAATGTCGGGCGGGTTGATGTTGGTGTAAGACTCAATCTGGAAATTGTTGCGCGTCTTGAGCTGAGCCTGGTCCTTCTTGAATCGGCCGAAGTTGAACCCCGCCACCGCCTGCGGCACCGCGCTCTTCCACACCGAGACAGCCCAGCCGTTTTCTTCGCCGCTGCTCACTGGTATGCCGGTGGCAACCATGGTCATCCCCTTGGGGATGTGGAATTTCATGTCGTAGGTTTCGTATTCGCCAAACGGCTTGTTGGGATACCAGTTATCGCGGGCGAGGGGATAGTAGTTGTCGCCGCCTTCGTTGCGGATCGCGTCCTTGCCGCTGTAGGTGGTAACGATGTCGAACTTCTCGTTCATCTTCAACGCGTGCGGCAAGACGACATAGAACTGCGCGTCGTGTTCCTTGTCCTCCTGCATGAAGTGCATGGCGTTGCCACTTGAGTCAACGACCTTCGAAACTCGCAAGGTAGTGAAAAGTTCAAAGCGCACGACGTTCAGTTCATCGTTGTTGGAAATGATCGTGGTCTTCACCACGCCATCGAGCTTGCCACTCTTCTCCATCGTGGCGTCGATGTCCTGGTGCTCAATGAAAAACGTGTCGTTCTTCTGCGTGCCCTTCGCAGTGTGGTCCATGTACTCCTGCGGAAGGTAGTAGGCGGTCCAGACGCCGCCGTGCATTTCGTCGTAGACGGTGACGGCCACTTCTTCGGGAGCTACGTCCAGTGGCGGCGCTTCCAGCGGATCGATCGACGGCACGCCATGCGGATCGACTACAAACAGCATCTTGCCGCTGTAGTGCTTGCCCTTGATCATCGCGAAGAACAGCCCGCCGGGCTGCTGTGCCATCACGTCTTGCTGGAGACGCCCGTAAAGGTTGTAACGCAGCGAGTCGCGGAGCCGTTTGCGGGCGTCGCTTAGAACTCCAGCCGGCGCGGGAGAACTGTCGGGCTGTCCGGCGGCTTTGACTTCGTCGTAGGTATTGTCGGTGAAGAAGAGCATCATCTCGTCGAAATGCTCTACGAACTCGACATCGCGTGAGAAAAGGCGAAGTTGGCGTTGCTCGGAGGGCGTCGGCGGCGTTACCGAGAGTATGCCGGTGCCGGTGAAGGCCAAGCCGATATGTTTGTTATTCACAGGGCCAAGCAGCCATATTTTGCCATCGAGCTTCAGCGTCGCACCACCGCGCTTCAGCAGCAGGTTCTGGACGGAATAGGCTTCCTGCCCGAACCCGCCGGTGCGCAAGGCCTGGTAAATCGGGTGGGCATTCGGGGCAAATTGCGCGAAGAGGGTGGAGCTTACAAGGCAGAAAAAGAGGACGCAACGGCGCACAAAGGGGATCGACATCAGGACTCCCAATTTCAGAGTAGCTGCCTGAATTTACCTTTGAAGACCGGAGTTTTGAAAGTACAAAATGGCACTTAAGAGTGCTAATTGGCGCGAATAGGGAATAACCCCCGAGACTACTTCTTCTTCTGGCTCGAGGGGCTCACTCCGTACATCGTTCCGCGACAGGTCTTTGCTCCGCAGTAGCAGGGCGCTTCTTCCTCGCCATCGTAAAGATAGTAGTCGTACACGAGCTCTTCGCCGGGCTCGATGTCGCGCATGGCCTGAATCCAGATCTGGTCGTCGTATTCCGCGGTTTCGCAGTTCGGATCGCACGAGTGGTTAACGAACATAGCCATGGAATGGCCATCAATTACCTGCGTTCCGTCCCCAATGCCGAAGAGATAGGTATCTTTTCGGTTTTCATAGACGATGTCGGCCGCTTCTTTGGAAAGGCGCGGACCGTCGTATTCGAGGATGAGCGTGCCCTTTTTGATCGCCTGGGTTGAGAAAACGCCGGCGGCATGAATGCGGGAGCTGCGGATGATTGCGAAGTGCGAGTTGCGCTTGGGATTCTTCTTCAAGGGAAACCTATTCGGGGACGGTGCAGCCATGCTTGGCGACGTGATGCTCGATAACCGCGGCGGCGCGCGCGATGCGGCGTTTCAGATGATCCGCGGAGTCAACGTGGTGATGACGCGTCGTGTCGCGACGATCGCCGGTAGCTGCCGACCTCGACGTCTGGCGGATTTCCTTCATCTGCGCTTGCAGCTTCCGGATGTTCGTCCGAAGTTTTTCGAGTTCCTCGCAGGGCATGAGGAGCAGTATAGCGAAATCTATTCGGAGACGGCGATCGCGTCGGAGACGGTGACAGCTGCGGTCCCCGAGGTACGCACACTGCGATCGAACCGTCCGGTGCCAATCATCTCGAGGACGTAGGTCACATGGAAGGTGCCGGGGAACTTGGAAGCGTGAAAAGTAGCCGATTTCGAAGACGAATGCGGATCGAAAAGGATGTAGCCGAATGGGCAGTCGGTCACGGGGACGTTTCGCGTGGTGCGGATATCGAAGGCACAAGCGTCGTGCGAGGTTTGCTGCGTCTCCTCAATGCGCCAGGTGCCTTTCTGGAGGCCGGAGTATCCGCTGACGGTTGCTGTCATTACGAGGGTTTCTTCGGGCCGCACCGGTTGTTCTCCGGTATTCACGTCAACCCGTACGGCACTGGAGGCACCCGACCATGGATCGTTGGACCGCTTGTGTTCGCACGAAGAGAGAACGATTGCGACAACAGCGATGCCGAGGATTGCAAAGATGCGCATGCGGAATATGTGTCTCGGATAGAACGATAAGACCGAATCCCGGGATGGTCAGTGATACAGGTCACGCTCCGCTGTTGCATGATGTTGCGCGACTCAAAGCGAGGTGAGTTATGCGGTGGATATTAGTTGCATGGATGCTTCTATGGTGCGTGGCGTTTGCGGTGGCGGGGGATGCAACGCAGAGCGCTGCCGACCAGGCATTTGCAAAGTCGGATTGGCCGCAGGTGATTGCTCTCTACGGCTCGAAGGCCAAATCCGATCCGAACGATGCGCAGGCATGGTATCGGATGGGACGCGGCCTTGAAGAAACCAAGGAATACGCGCAGGCGCAGGACGCCTTTCGACACGCGGCAGAACTTAAATATCCCATCCCAACGGTCTGGGTGCACCTGGCGGCAAATGCCGCGGCCGCCGGACATCACGAAGACGCCCTGAAAACGCTGGAGTCCATGGCCGGCAACGGCTTCGCCTTCCCAAAGCTAATTGAATCGGAGGAGCGCTTCGCTTCCGTTAAAAGCGACCCTCGCTTCGGCGCCGCACTGCAGAAGATTGACTACAACAGCAGTCCCTGCGACGACCCTAGTCATCCGGAGTTTCGCCAGTTTGATTTCTGGGTCGGCGAATGGAATGTGTTCGATCGTCAGCAGGGATACCAGGTTGGCGAGAGCAGCGTGCAGAAAATCATCCACGATTGCGTGATCTATGAGAACTGGACCGGATGGCTCGGCCCCATCGGGAAGAGCTTCAACAAATACGACGCGACCTCCAAACAGTGGGAACAGTACTGGGTGGACGAAGGGCCGACCCGCCAGTTCTACGAGGGACACTACGACAACAAGCGCATGCTCTACACCTCCGCCTTCACCAACGCGCAGGGCCAGCGGGTGATGTCGAGACTCACGTTCTTCGATCAGCCGGACGGCAGCGTGCGGCAGTTTCTCGAGACCTCGAACGATGAAGGGAAGACCTGGCAGGTGGGGTATGACTTTGTGTATCGGAGAAAGTAACTTCTATTGCAGCGCCGCGCTGTCAGCCGTGGCCTTTTTGTCCTTCTCCATACGGATCACACCGGACTCGTCCGTGAAGAAAAAGCGATTGCTGTACGGACTTTTTGGATGAAGTGGTTCGGCACTGATCGTATATCGGGTGCGCTTGCCGACAGCCCCTGAGTTTGCCGCGTACGCGAAGCGATAGGCGCTCTTTATCCCTGCACCGAGAACGGGATCAATCTGCCAAGGAGCGTCTGTCGGCTGAGTGAGTTGAGAGATACTCGACGGATAGCCTTCCGAGGGATGTGCTTTGGCGTATTCGCGCAACGCGACGCTCAGAGTTCGCACCGAGGCGACAGCACTCATCTGGGTGTGTACCGCTCCTTGATGCGAGAAAACAAAACCGCACGGCGCCAACGAAAGCACCGCCAGAACTGACCACGCCAGCGCCCAGATTGGCGTCCGACTCTTGGCGCGACCGTGTGAATTCGCCTTCCATACGCACAGGGCAACCACGGCCGCGGCTAGAGCAACAAGCGGGAGAAAGGGCATCCCACGGAGGACAGCAGTTGGGGATGCCTCCCACGGGAAAGCAAGGTAATCGTTGCGATAAAAAACGAGCAACTCTACGAGGTACAGAGCGGAGAGGCCGAGGCTGATGGCGGCGATGGCTTTCGCTGCGCGCACGTCGTTAATTCTATCAACCGCACACTTCAGAACCACTTCTTCATTTTGAAATAGATCAGAATCCCCACCGTCGAGATCGCCATCAGCGCGACCGCGTACCACGTTCCATGCGGATCGTTCTGCCACGGCAGCTTCAAGTTCATGCCGAAGAAGCCGGTGATAATCACCAGCGGCAGCGCGATCGTGCCCCAGATCGTCAGCACCTTCATCACTTCGTTGGTGCGGTTGGCGACGGCGGAGAGGTAGATGTCGAGCGCGCCGGAGAGCAGGTCGCGGTAGGTTTCGACCATGTCCACGGTGCGGATGATGTGGTCGTAGATATCGCGGAAGTAGGGGTCGAGATCGTCGCCGAGCAGACCTTTCTCGCGGCGCGTGAGCGCCAGAACCACTTCGCGCATTCCGCTGGCCACGCGGCGGAACTCAACCAGGTTTCGCTTCAACGAGAAGATGTTCGACAGTATCTCGGGCGAAGGGTGATCGAGAACGACGTCTTCAATCTCCGAGATTTGGTCGTCCAGCTTGTCGAGCTCCGGCTGGTAGCCGTCTACAACGCGGTCCACGATGAAGTAGAACAGCCGGTCGAGCCGGTCCACCTTCTCCTGCTCCGCCCGCGCGCGAACGTGTTCGAAGAAAGGCGCGTCCTCGTTACGCACGGTGATCAGGAAATCCTTGCCCAGGAAGACGTCCACATCGTCAAAGGTCAGCTCATCGTGCGGATGAATGTGCTTCAGCACGGTAAAGATGTAGTGGTCATGCTCCTCGGCTTTGGGCCGTTGCGGACGATGCCGGCAATCCTCAATTTGCAGTTCATGCAGATGAAAGCGGCGGGCCAGCTCGTCAAGCTCAGGCGAAGCGGGGTCGGAGATGTCGTACCAGGCGAGATGCGGGAAGATGGGATTCATCTGCGCATGATTCTATCGGAAAGAAAAAGGCCCTCGCGTGAGGGCCTTCGTTCTTGAGTTGGGAAGGGAAGTTAGAACGGAATATCGTCGTCCGTAATCCCGGTACTAGCCGCTGGTGCGGAATCGAAGTCGTTGCCGCCGCTGGGGCGCTGGTCGAACCCGCCGCCGGAGGACGACTCTTTGCGACGGAAGCCGCCGCCACCTTCTTCGCCGCCGCCCTCGCCACCACCGCGACCGCCCAACAGCACGATGTCGTTGGCGACAATCTCGGTACGATACTTCTTTTCGCCGGTCTTCTGGTCGTCCCAGCTATCGGTGCGCAGGCGCCCCTCGATGTAGATCTTGTTGCCCTTCTTCACGTATTCGCCGACGATCTCGGCCAGCTTCTGCCAGGCCGTGATGCTGTGCCACTCGGTGCGGTCCTGCCACTCGCCCTGCTTGTCCTTGAACCGTTCGGAAGTCGCAACGCTGAAGCGGGCAATGGCCGTCCCTTGCGGGGTGTATTTCACTTCGGGGTCTTTGCCCACGTTGCCGACGAGAATGACTTTATTAACGCTCTTTGCCATGAGGGAACTCCTGTTTTCGTAGAAGGGACAATATATCAGCCTCACGCCGCCAGTGCGAATGATCGAGGCGTGCTGCTTTTGTGGGAGGCGGGAATACTAAACGTAGATCTTGTAGAGCATGAGATAGATCACCACTCCGGTCACGCTCACATACATCCACAGCGGATAGGTCCAGCGCGCTATCGCCCGGTGCTGGACGTACCTGGCCTTCAATCCGCGGCTGAGCGTGATTAATACCAGCGGCACAATGACCACCGCCAGGATCGTGTGCGAGGTCAGGATGGTGAAATAGACATCGCGCGCTAGCGGCGGCCCCGCGAAATGCTTTCGCACCGACCCGCTTTGCGCCCCCAGGAGCCCGTGATACGTCAGATAGCAGACCAGGAACAGTGCCGAGCAACTCACGGCGGCGATCATGAACTTGCGGTGGATCTCGCGGCGGTTGGTCTTGATGAAATAAACGCCGGTGCCAATGAGGACGGCGGCCGCGCCGTTCAGGCTGGCGTTGATGACAGGGAAGATGGAAAGGTCGACTTGCATGGTCTTAGGCCGAGGGTCTCGTCGTCCGTCGATTGGCCAGCGCGAATGCGATCGCGAACATCACTAGCGCAAACCCGCCTAGGATAGCGAGATCCATGCCGACGGGAAAGTTCGGCTCCGCCATCTCCGGATACATCAGGCCGCGGATCGCCTCGGTGCCGTAGGTCAGCGGATTGATGAGCATCAAATAGCCGAGCCATTTTGACGCGTCCTTTACGGCAAACATCGAACCGGAGAGCATCCACAGTGGCACCAGGAACAAGTTGATGATCGCGTGGAAGGCTTGTGTCGAATCCATCGGCCAGGCAATCGCGAAGCCGAGCGCGGTCAGCGAGAACGCGACCAGAAACACTGTCAGAGCAATCAACAGGAAGCTGGTCAGCGTGAAGTGCACGCCAATCAGCGGCGCGAAGACGAGGAAGATCAGACCTTGAACGGCCGCAAGAGTCGTCCCGCCCAGCACTTTACCGAGCACGATCACGGAGCGGCTCACCGGGGCGACGAGCACCGAGAGCAGGAAGCCCTCGTTGCGGTCCTCGATTACCGACATCATGGTGAAGATCGAGGTAAAGAGGACGATCATTGTTAGTGCGCCGGGGAAGAAGAACGCGAGATAGTGTTCGCCGGCGCCGGCGCCGCCGCGGAAGGAACGCCCAAAGCCCGAACCGATCACTATCCAGAAGAGCAGCGGCGACAGAATGACACCGATAACGCGCGCCCGCTGGCGATAGAAGCGCACCACCTCGCGCTTCCATAACGAGAACGACGGAATCATGGTGCCCGGATTGATCTGAACTCTTGGTGCTACTGCGGGAATCGATGCCATATCACTTTTTCTTCTTTTTCTTGCCGGCGGCTTCGGCCTGCTTGGCTTGCTCGTCTTCTGTCCAGAAACGGTGGCCGGTGCGATGGATGAATACGTCCTCGAGCGTCGGCTTGGCGACGGAGATGGACTGAATCTCGCCGGGGAAGGCCTCGACCACGTCGGTCACGAAGCGATGTCCCTGCTCACGCTCGAAGCGAACTTTGCCGTCGAGCGCGGTGGCTTCCACGCCGAAGCGTTGGTTAATGTGCTCCGCTAACGCCTCTGGATGCTCGGTCTCGAGCACGATCACGTCGCCGCCAATTTCCCGCTTCAATTCTGCCGGCGTACCGAGAGCAACTAATTTGCCGGAGCTCAAAATCGCCAGGCGGTCGCACTTCTCAGCCTCTTCCATCAGGTGAGTCGTGACGATCACGGTCACGCGTTCTTCATCGCGCAACACCTGGAGATACTGCCAAAGATCGCGCCGCGCTCCGGGATCAAGTCCGGTTGTCGGCTCGTCGAGCAAGAGAACACTGGGATGATGAAGAAGTCCCTTCGCCAACTCGAGTCTTCGCTGCATACCGCCCGAAAACGTTTCGGCCCTCTCGTTCGCGCGATCGTCCAACCGCACGCGCCGCAGCATTTCGTCCACACGCTGCTTCAGTGCTGCGCCTTTCAGGCCGTAGAGATGTCCGATGTGGGTCAGGTTCTCGGCGGCAGTCAGCTTCACGTCGATGCTCTGGGCCTGGAAGACCACGCCGATCTCGCGCCGCAATGCCGCCGGATCCTTCGCAGCATCGTGCCCCTGGATTAGCGCCCGGCCGCCGGTTGGGATCATCAGCGTCGAGAGGATGCGGAACATGGTGGTCTTGCCGCTGCCGTTCGGCCCGAGGAGCCCGAAAATCTCAGCCGGTCGGACGGCGAAGGAAACTCCGTCGAGCGCCACTCGTTTGTCATAGGTATGGCGCAGGTCCTGCACTTCGATCACGGACGCGCCCGTCCCCGCAGCATTGGCCGCCGGAGACGCAGGAATTGTCGTGGAAACACTCACAGATTCATTGTAATGGAGCAAAGCGACCTGCGCGGCACAGCGAACCGGGGATTGACTCTCTCGCAAACTCATTCGTCGAATTCGCTGCGGCAGGTATAATCCTCGCCCAAACAATGTCTCTGGCGCCTGGAACGATCCTGGGAGCGTATGAAATCCGTGCACCGCTCGGAGCGGGTGGCATGGGCGAGGTGTATCGCGCGCACGACCGCCGGCTTGACCGCGAAGTGGCGATCAAGGTCCTGCCCAGTTCGGTCACCGACGATCCCGAACGCCTGCTCCGATTTGAGCAAGAAGCCCGGGCCGCGGGGGCCTTGAACCACCCCAACATTCTTGCCGTCTATCAATTTGCAACCGATCCGACTGGTGTCAGCTATCTCGTTACCGAGTTGCTCGACGGCGAAACCCTGCGCGAACGTCTAAAGCATGGGCCGATCCCGCTGCGCAAAGCCATCGAGTACGGTGTGCAAATCGCGAACGGCCTTGCCGCACCGCACGAGAAGGGAATCGTTCACCGCGACCTCAAGCCTGAGAACCTCTTCATCACCAAGGACGGGCGGGTAAAAATTCTCGACTTCGGCCTCGCCAAGATTGGGCAAGCTCAGTCGGCGACGGTCGGACCGACGCTCACGCGCGTCACCGAACCCGGCTTGGTCATGGGGACGGTAGGCTATATGTCCCCTGAACAGGTGCGCGGCCAGGATGTTGACTATCGCTCCGACATCTTTGCCTTCGGCGGCATTCTCTACGAAATGATCACGGGCAAGCAGACCTTCGACAAGCCGACCTCGCCCGACATCATGGCCGCGATCTTGAATGAAGACCCGCGGCCGATATCACAAGTTGTTCCGAGCACGCCTCCGGGCTTGCAGAGAGTTGTCAGCCGATGTCTTGAAAAGAATCCAGAGCAGCGCTTCCAGTCGTCGTCGGACCTGGCGTTTGCGTTGAAGGAGCTCTCGGATTCGACGATGACGGCGGTGACCGGCGCGCACGTCGCTCCCGATAAGCGGAGCAATCTCCGTACGCCGATTCTTCTCGGATTGCTGGCCTGCGTGGCAGCGACCGCGCTTGGGGCATGGATTGCAAACCGCACCTCGTCCATTCCCCGGGTTTCGAATTATGTTCAGCTTACCCGTGATGGAAGGCCGAAGAGCCTTGTCGCGGTGGATGGCTCCAGACTGCTCATGATCGCCGCGTTTGAAGACTCCCAGGGGATGGGAGAGATGTCCATCAACGGCGGTGAGCCCAGGAAGACGGTGAGCCTTCCCGGCGATTTTGTTGGGATTGCCCTTTCGCCCGACGCCTCCCAACTTATCGCGATTCGAAGGGCGCCCTCTGCCGTGGCGGCTCCGCTATGGATCGCCGCCACGCTGGGCGGCTCACCACGTCCACTGGGCGACTACGTTGCGCAAGCGGCAAACTGGTCTTCGGATGGCAATCGCATCGTCTTTTCAAATTTGGGAGATATTTTCGTCGGGGACCGCAGTGGCGCACCTGCGCGCAAAGTGGCAAGCGTCGGAGCCGCTGTTTTGTCGAACATGATTTTCTCTCCCGATGGGCGTTCTCTGCGCTTCGATCGCCAGGACCGAGGCGATACACCGCCAACGGTGTGGGAAGTGGGATTGGACGGCACAAATCTGCACCGCGTCTTCCCGGGCTTCACTTCACCGCCAGACTTCGAATGTTGCGGCGGATGGACTCCGGATGGCAAGTTCTACGTATTCGAGTCAGGTGGACAGCTCTGGACAGCTCCGCCGTCCAAGCTTTTCCAACGCACGCCTCCGAAGCCGGTGCAGATTACCTCGAGCCCCATCGCACTCTCGTCTCACGCTTTCGACAAAGCCGGCAAGAAGCTGTACGTCGTGGGCTCGACCCGGCGCGGCGAGCTTATGCGCTGGGACGCCAAGAGCAGGCAGTTCCTGCCGATTTTGGGCGGTATTTCGGCCGAGTTCGCCGCGTTCTCGAAAGATGGTCAGTGGGTGGCGTACGTCGAATTCCCACAAGGGAATTTGTGGCGCAGCCGGACTGACGGCAGTGACCGGCTCCAACTCACCTATGACGGCGAATACGCCATGATGCCGCAGTGGTCTCCGGATGGGCAGACCATTGTTTTCTTCGAATCGCCTGCGGGAAAATTGGGCCATATGTTCGAAGTGAGTGTCTCCGGCGGAGCGCCGCGCCAGATTTTGCCGGGCGCGACTAAAAATCAGCAGGACCCGAATTATTCACCTGATGGATCCAAGATTATGTTCGGAGGGGCGTCTGGTCTGCCCGACTCCACAATTCAAATCCTCGATGTCAAAACTCGCCAGGTAACTACGCTACCCGGTTCAGAAGGGCTCTTCTCGCCGCGTTGGTGTGCGGACGGGCGTCATATCCCGGCACTGTCGGGTGATTTCACTCGTGTCGCGGTGTACGACATGCAAACCCAGAAGTGGAAGGACATCGCATCCGGCAATCTTGGATGGCTGAATTGCTCCAAAGATAGCCAGTACGTTTATATGCTGTCGACCGATCAGAAGGGCGGCAGCATTGATCGCGTCAGTTTGAAGGACGGCAAACGCGAGCAGGTGAAATCGTTGGAAGCCTTTGTGCCCGTGGGTATCTACAACAACTCGCTCACCCTCGGCCTTGACGACTCACCTATGATTACGCGGAACGCCGGCACGCAGGACGTGTACGCATTGGACTTCGAAGAGCCGTAGAGTCATCGCCAGCTTAAGCGATTCGTTAGATCGTCCGATCCAGCATCATCACCGCGAATAGCAGTGGCAGGTACGTCACGGACGCCAGCAGCAACTGTCGCGCGTATTTCTTGGAATGCGGTGAGCTGGGCGCCAGGTTCATGGTGAACATGCGGAGACTCACCCAGAAAAGCATGCTGCCAAGCACCAGCGCCGCCAGGAAGTAGATTCTTCCGGCAAAACGCAGCAGGAACGGTGTCAGGGTGATCGGCAACAGGAAGGCTGCGTAGATCACGATCTCGCGCGCCGTAGAGCGGCCATCGCGTTCGACCACGGGCAGCATGCGGATTCCCGCATTCGCGTAGTCGTCACGGTAGAGCCATGCGATGGAATGGAAGTGCGGGAACTGCCAGAAGAACAGAATGGCGAACAACGCAACTGCTTCCCACCCGAGATGCCCGCGGATGGCGGTCCAGCCGAGCACCGGCGGCATCGCGCCAGGGAAGGCGCCGATGGTGGTGCAGATGGGGTGGATCTTCTTCAACGGCGTATACGCCATCAGGTAGACCACGCTGGTCATCAGCGCGAGTGCAGCGGTGAGCCAATTGGTCATGAGGCCAAGATAGCCGGCGCCGCCGATCATCATTACCAGCGAGACGACCATGCCATGGCCCAGGCTCATGCTGCCGGTCACTAGCGGACGGATGGCGGTGCGGCGCATGCGCGCGTCGGACTCACGCTCGATCACTTCGTTCATCGCGGCTGTACCGCCGGAGACGAGACCGATGCCGAGCAGCGCATGGAACAGCGTCCAACTCACCAGCGGCAATCCTGATTTGGCCGCGCCGAAGAATGCGCCGGTCCAGGCGGTCATCACGATGAGCGTGGTGACGCGGGCCTTGGTCAATTCAGAGTAGTCGCGGAGAAGCGACGCAACACCCGGGCGGGGAACCGCAAGCGGCTGTGTGACCGAACTCATGCGGCCTCCTGCGAAATATGGAAACGAACTGCGCGGAAATTCGACCCGATGGTGATGAACCCGTGTAGCGTCAGGACCTTGCTCCTTGGCAATGTTGCCGGAAGGAAATCGGGCATCTCCTTCGGCAAGCGAAGGCTCAACCCGGATGAATTTGTGCTTGGTTACTACCCCACAACGACTTCGGCTGCGCCGGTCAACCCCGTATGCCTACCGGCCTCGCCTAATTGTGTCGCATCCGAAGATACGAAACTGTAAACATCTGAAAAGCAACCCGCAATTCTATATCAACGAGGCGCGAGGGCGAAACTCTGGATCAAACGTGGTGAGAAGATCTGCGCCGCTCGCGCGTGGAGGAAAAATGTGCAGGGCAAAAAGAGAAAGAATTTCCCGCTCCGTGAAAAAGCTACTTTGTGCGCTTCTGACAGTCGAACGCAAAATGCTTTGTTTTCAGCAGAAGCGCCTGTGGACAGGTTTGGCACACGGGATGCTATTACCCATGACAGACGAAGTGGCGCAAGAAAGGGCGTTGATCGGAGTTTCGGCCAGAGGCTCCAGACCAACGCCCTTTCTAATACTCTCCGCAAATTTTCCTGTAGCGATTCCCAACAATTTGACATCTTGAGCTGCATGTCTACATCCGCCGCTCGACCTCCGCTACCTCCGTTTACTCGCGAAACCGCAATTCAAAAAGTGCGTGGTGCCGAGGATGCGTGGAACACACGCGAGCCTGAGCGAGTGTCGCTCGCGTACACGGTGGATTCCGTGTGGCGCAATCGCGCGGAATTTCCACAAGGCCGCGAGGAGATTGTCGCGTTCCTCAAACGCAAGTGGGCGAGGGAACTCGACTACCGTCTCATCAAGGAGCTCTGGGCCTTCGACGGCAATCGCATCGCGGTGCGCTTCGCCTATGAGTGGCACGATGACTCCGGCCATTGGTTCCGCTCCTATGGCAACGAGAATTGGGAGTTCGATGAGAACGGATTGATGCGCCGGCGTCATGCCAGCATCAACGACCTGCCAATCGCCGAGGCCGACCGGAAATACAAATGGCCGCTCGGTCGGCGGCCAGATGATCATCCCGGGTTGTCGGATCTCGGCTTGTAGCTAGGGCGTGTGGTTCGCGATGTAGGTTCCGGTCGCCCAGCCGAGGGCGGCACCCATCAGGAGGTCGGAAGGGTAGTGCTTCTTCGCCGGTACGCGCGCTACGCTGACAGCCGTTGCTAGTCCATAAGAACCGATTGCCACCCACAGATTGTGCGGATATTTCCTGGAGATCGCGGCCGCAAAAGCGAACCCAGTGGTCGCGTGTCCAGACGGAAACGAACCGGCGCGGCTGCGGTAGAAGAAATCTCCGGTGTTTGGGCTCGAATAAGGATATTGGCGGCGGAACGTCTCCTTCGCCGCGAGGTTGATCAGCTGCCCGTATCCCGCAGCCACGAGGGCCGTCACGGTGTTGTTCGCGAGCGATGGTTTGTCGGTCGCGCAACCGGCGATCCATCCAATCGCGCCGGCGCCAAGTTCCACGCCGATACCGATATCGGACCACTTGGTGGCGCTTTTTTCAGTGGAGGTGGACTTGAAGTGGTCTACCGCGCGCTGGTCGGCGTCCGTGACTGCCAAAGCAGTGATCGCGCCCGCAACCGGCAACTCCCAAAGCAGGTTCTTTGGGCGAATCATGTTCCGGGGCGTGGCCACAACGCCATGCAGCATGGCTTTGCTGCCGCGTCCGAGATTGCGCCCGAACGGGCCGAGGCTACATGGAGCGGCTGGGGTAGCGTCTTGCGCCAGGGAAACGCCGAACGACAGCAGGAGGAAAAGAACGAGCAGGGCCTGGTTTCTCACGGGACGTGAGATGCAGAGCAGGAACCCTGTGTCGTCTTTCTGAACAATTCTTAATGCAGCTAGACGAGTTGCAGCTTTTCGGTGATGTCGAGCCCGGACCGGCGCAGCAGCGCGGCCACCGTGGATTCGTTGAGGCGGGTCGCGTCATATTCAACCCGAACGGTACGGTCCTTCTCATTAAAGCGAATGCGGCGGATTCCATAGACCTCGCGGAGGTTGTCAAGGGCGCGCATCTCTGGTTCGCCGGGCACTTGTCCGTATCGGAACACAACGTCAACGGTGGTCATTTTGGTCCTCGCCTCACGAATCGGCGCGTTTTGTCCTAAACCTCGCGCGCCGCAGCATTGCACTATCAATATAGAGCATGGCGGCCCGTCGCAAGAAGTCCCCGGAGAGCAGCGAACCGAACCAGCCAGCGGTTTCGCCGGATCCGCCGGTGGGCGAGGTGAAGCCGAAGCGGCGTGTGCGGGCGCGATCCAGTGCCGAATCGAAACCCTCTACTGCGCGGAAGCGACGCTCCACGGCTGCATCGCAGACACCCACTGCGACATCCGATATCGTAGGTTCGTCTGCGATCACCGACCTGGCGTTGCGTGAAGCTCCGCCGGGGCCGCCACGTTTAGGTGCAGTGCGCTATGTTGCGGGCCGCGCGCAGGAGCTGTCGTTCGAAATTGAGGAAATGCTTTTACGCGACGTGGAGCCGGTATGGATCCCGCGGTCGCCGATGGAGGATGAGAAGAACTTGGAGCGAGTGAAAGACGTTGTCTGCGGAATGATGGTGGACCCGGAGCGCGCGGCAGGTACGCTCGACTTCAAGGAGAAGCAGTACCACTTCTGCAGCAAGGGATGCGTCGCCAAGTTCGAGGCGGACCCGGAGAAATATCTCGATCCCAACTACAAGCCCGGTGGAATGGGGCATGCACCGATCACCATCGGCGCCGCACCGTTGACGCAGATCGGCGCGGCCGCCGCAAAGCCGAAACCAGCACCGCCGCCGCCAAGCGCCGCAATTTACACCTGTCCGATGGATCCCGAAGTCAGGCAAGGTGGGCCTGGGATCTGCCCGAAATGCGGTATGGCGCTGGAGCCGGAGACCATCGCAGCGCCGGTGACCAAGACGGAATACGTTTGCCCGATGCATCCGGAGGTGGTGAGCGATCACCCGGGCAGTTGTCCGAAATGCGGAATGGCGCTGGAGCCGCGTACGGTCACCGCGGCGGAAGAAGAAAATCCTGAACTCATCTCGATGACGCGGCGCTTCTGGTGGAGCGTTGGGCTTGGCGTGCCGCTGTTGGTGCTGGCGATGGGACACATGCTCGGTCCTCTCGCACACGCACTCAATGCGCGCATGGTGGCGTGGATCGAGTTTGCGCTGGCAACACCGATCGTGGTTTGGGCAGGGTGGCCGTTCTTTGAGCGCTTTGCCGCATCGCTGAAATTCCGCAGCCCGAACATGTTCACGCTGATCGGCATGGGCGTCGGCGTTTCATATATCTACAGCGCCGTCGCGACCATCGTGCCGGGGATTTTTCCCGAGAGCCTGCGCGGGCCGCATGGCGTGCCCGACGTGTACTTCGAGGCCGCGGCGGCGATCACAGTGCTCGTCCTACTCGGCCAGGTCCTCGAGCTGCGCGCTCGGAGCCAGACCAGCAGCGCGATTCGCGCCTTGCTCGACCTCGCGCCGAAGATGGCTCGCCGCGTCGAATCCGACGAAACCGAACACGATGTTCCACTAAGCGAAGTGCGACAGGGCGACCGACTGCGCGTGCGGCCGGGCGAGAAGGTCCCCGTGGACGGCATTGTGGTTTCGGGCGGCAGTTCGGTGGACGAGTCGATGGTCACGGGCGAGTCGATCCCTACGGAGAAGCGCGAAGGTGCGAAGGTCATTGGCGGCACGCTGAACGGGAACGGCTCGTTCGTGATGCGCGCCGAGCGCGTGGGCGGCGAGACGATGCTGGCGCAGATCGTGAGACTTGTTGGAGAAGCGCAACGCAGCCGCGCTCCCATCCAACGCTTGGCAGACAAGGTCTCGGCAATCTTCGTACCGACCGTGGTTGCGGTCGCGATCATCACCTTCTCGGCGTGGTTGCTGTTTGGTCCAGAGCCGCGATTCGCCAACGCTCTGGTAAACGCTGTGGCGGTGCTGATCATCGCGTGCCCGTGCGCCCTGGGGCTCGCAACGCCGATGGCGATCATGGTCGGCACCGGACGTGGCGCACATGCCGGCGTCCTCGTCCGTAACGCTGAGGCCCTGGAGACGATGGAGCGCGTGGATGTGCTGGTGATCGACAAGACCGGTACGCTGACAGAAGGGAGGCCCGCGCTGGTGAATGTCAGGGCAGATTCCGCCTTTAACTCAGTGGACGTGCTGCTGCTGGCGGCATCGGTCGAGCGCGCCAGCGAACATCCGCTGGCCGCGGCGATTGTACGCGGTGCGGAAGAGAAGAAACTGGCGCTGCTCGAAGTCACCGGCTTTGAATCGGTCACGGGGCTCGGAGTGCGTGGGACGGTGCAGGGAAGAGCGGTAGTCGTCGGGAATGCGGCCATGCTTCAGCAAGCCGGTGTGCCTTCAGCGAGACTTGAAACGTTGGCACAAATGAATCCGGAGCAGACGGTGATGTTTGTCGCCGTTGATGGCAAGGCCGCCGGTTTGCTTGGCGTCGCTGACCCCATCAAAGGCGGCACGCCTGAAGCTCTGCAAGCTCTCCGCGACGAAAAGCTCATGGTCGTGATGCTCACTGGAGACAACAAAACGACGGCCGAAGCGGTCGCGGCCAAACTTGGAATCAAGCGCTTCGAAGCGGAGGTCCTGCCGCAGCGAAAAGCCGAGGTCGTAGAGGAACTCCGCAAGCAAGGGAAAGTGGTCGCGATGGCGGGTGACGGCATCAACGACGCGCCCGCCCTGGCCGCTGCCGACGTTGGGATCGCCATGGGCACCGGCACCGATATCGCCATGGAGAGCGGCGGAATTACGCTGCTGAAAGGCGACCTGCGTGGCATCATACGCGCTCGACGCCTGAGCGAGGCGACGATGCGCAACATCCGCCAGAACCTGTTCTTCGCATTTTTCTATAACGCTATCGGCGTGCCCATCGCTGCCGGGGCGCTGTATCCGATCTTCGGCTGGAAGTTCAGCCCGATTCTCGCCGCGGCGGCCATGAGCTTCAGCTCGGTGTCCGTGATCACCAACGCATTGCGGCTACGAAACGTGAAGCTTTAAAAATCTTTTGTCCGATGTCGATCCATCCTGTCGCTATTCGATACACCTGTGAGCGCGAACGCGGCGCAAACCTAATCGAAGGTGGATACGGCCATGGCGGCAATCACGACGAACTTCTCAATCCCGGCAACCTCAACCTCTAAAGCCGCGCTCTGGACCGGCCGCGTGCTGAGCAGCGTAGCCATCCTGTTCCTCCTCTTCGACGGCCTCATGAAGGTCATCCTTGAGCCGCATGTGGTCGCTGCCAGCGGACCTCTGGGATTCGATCCACCGACGATCGTTCGCATTGGCGCCATTCTGTTGGTCTGCACTACGCTGTACGCGATCCCGCGCACCTCGGTACTCGGCGCGATGTTGCTGACCGGCTATCTCGGCGGCGCAGTGGTCACGAACCTGCGCGTGCACTCCGTGGCCTTCAATACCATTTTCCCGGTGATCTTCGGGATCGTCGTGTGGGCTGGTGTGTATCTCCGCAACCAGCGGGTTCGGGCGCTGTTCACTTAATGGAGCCAGACCAACGACAAAAGGCGGGCCATGTGCCCGCTTTCTTCGTTTTTCAGGAGTTTTATAGCGATTTCAAATAATTCACGATATCCGGGGAGGTCCAATCGGCGCCGCCGATAAACTTTCTGCGGATTTTACCGTCTTTATCTATGACGTACGTTTCCGGGAACTTGTAAGTCCCGTAAAGTGTGTTGGATTTGTTGGCGGCATCGCGGACGGTGAGCAGGTCCACGTGGTGGTCGCGAATGAACTGCTTGTAGGCATGTTCGTCCACGTCCATGCTGACGGCGACGATGACGACCTTGTCGCCGAGTTGTTTCTGGAGGTCGACGAGGGCGGGCATCTCCTCGACGCACGGTGGACACCAGGTCGCCCAGAAGTTCAGGACGACGGTTTTGCCCCGGAAATCTTTGAGAGAAACAGTCCGATCGGCGTCGGAAACGGTGAATTGCGGGGCATCCATGCCAATCTGTCCTGGGTGGGTTCCCTGGTAACAGGATGTAAAAAGGGCGAGTAGCAGGACAGGCAAGAGGTGCTTAATGCGATTCACGCACTTATAATATCGAAGGCTTATTTTCGGGGCTACACCCGGAACGTGGGAAACTCACCCTAGCAAACGCAACAACGGCGTTTGTCGGGGACCCCGAAACCGGGGATTTTAGAGGATGGCATTTCGCAAACGAATTCGACGTAGCTACCAGCGACCCATCGTGTCGGTGATTATCCCTGCGCGCAACGAGGAAGCATGCCTGGAGGCTTGCCTCGAGTCGATCGTTGAGCAGGACGGTATCCCGTTCGAAATTATCGTGGTAGACGACGGCTCGACCGACGGAACCCGCAAGATTGCTGAGAGCTTTTCCGCGGTTCGCGTGATGTCGGCCCCTCCGCTGCCGGAAGGCTGGTGCGGGAAATCGAACGCAGTGGCTTTTGGCGCACGTCATGCCCGCGGCGACTGGTTCCTGTTCACCGATGCCGATACCTTTCACAAGCCAGGATCTTTGGCCCGCGCCGTTGGAGAAGCCGAGAAACACGGCGCCGACCTGCTCTCGTATTCGCCCGAACAGGTGGTTAAGTCCTTCTGGGAACGCGCGGTGATGCCGGTGGTTTTCGCCGAGCTTGCCGAAACTTTCAAGCCGCGCGAAGTGAGCGATCCGCGATCGCCGGCCGCTGCCGCCAACGGCCAATATTTGCTCGTGCGGCGACATGCCTACGAACTCATCGGCGGACATGCTTCTATCGCGCACACGCTCCTCGAGGACGTAGATCTCGCGCGCTCCATCAAGGAGGCAGGTGGACGGCTCCATTTCCGCTATGGCGGCGAGATGGTGAAGACGCGCATGTACCGCAACTTCCGTCAGCTTCGCGAAGGCTGGACGAAAAACCTGGCGCTGCTGTTCCCGGACGCGCGTCAGCTCGCGGCGCAGCGCATGTTGGAATTCGCGTGGATCGCCGCGGCTTTGGCTTGCGGCACGGCAGCCGCGTTTTTTCAGCGCTTCTTCATCGCCGCGGGGTTCACGGCGCTGGCCGTCGCGCTTTGGACGAAGTTCCTTGGCCGCATCCGCAAAGCGCACTTCGGCGCGTTCTCAGAGTCGCTCGCGATTTTCGGCCTGCCGATCTTCGCGTGGCTGCTGCGGCGCTCCGTGAACAGCTACGCCAAGGGCGCGGTGACGTGGAAGGGCCGTTCCTATCCGGCACCGCCGGAAGAACCGGTGACCAAGCCGGTGGCGGAAAAGGTCTAAACTCCCTACATGGTCGTTTATCTCACCCGCAAGAGCGAGTTCTCGGCTTCGCACCACTACCACAATCCGGACTTCACCGCGGAAGAGAACCTGCGCGTCTTCGGGAAATGCAACAACAGCAACGGTCACGGCCATAACTACACCCTGGAAGTGACGGTGAAGGGCACGGTGGATGCTACTACTGGCTTCGTGGTGGACCTGAAACAGCTCAAGGAAATCATGAACCGGGAAGTGGTGGACGCCATGGACCACCGTTACCTCAATCATGAGGTTCCGGAGTTCAAGTCGCAGATCCCAACGACAGAGAACATCGCGATCGCCATCTGGAAGCGCCTGGAAGGGAAGCTGCACGTCGCGAAGCTGCACCGGGTGCGGCTCTACGAGATGCACGACCTGTGGGTGGACTACCTCGGGGAAGCATGAAGGCCCATCTCACAAGACGCTATTGGTTTGTGGCCTCGCACCGCCTGCATACGCCGCGGCTCAGCGAGGCCGAAAACCGCGAAGTCTACGGGAAATGTAATAACCCCTTTGGCCACGGGCATAACTACGCCCTGGAGGTGACCGTCGGCGGGCAAGTGGCGCCGGACACCGGGATGGTCTACAACCTGGCGGACGTCGACCGGGTGGTGCGCAAACACATCTTAGAGCGATATGACCACCAGAACCTGAACTGCCTGAAGGAATTCCAGGAGCTGGTGCCGACCACGGAAAATCTGTGCCTGGCGATCTTTGAGATTCTGAAACGAAATCTCGCTGAAATTCATCTGGATAAAGTAAGACTTGAAGAAACCTCGCAGAACAGTTTCGAAGTTGTAAACGAATAGGCACTTACGATGAAGACCGAAAAAGAACCCACAACCCTGACCAGCGCGAGCAACGAAGAGCTCGTCGCTGAACTTTTGCAGCGAATTGGCGAAGATCCGAAGCGTGAAGGCCTGCTGCGTACGCCCGAGCGATATGCCAAAGCGCTGAAGTTCTTGACCAAGGGCTACGACGAAGATCCCGAGACCGTGCTCAACGGCGCGCTCTTCACCGTCACTTATGACGAGATGGTCATCGTCAAAGACATCGAGATGTTCAGCCTCTGCGAACATCACCTGCTGCCGTTCTTCGGTAAGGTACATATCGCGTATATCCCAAACGGCAAGGTGATCGGGTTGAGCAAGCTGCCGCGCCTGGTCGAAGTCTTCGCTCGCCGCCTGCAGGTTCAGGAGCGTCTGACGACCGAGATAGCACAAACGATTGAGCGCGTGATCGAACCGCTGGGCGTAGGCGTGATCATCGAAGCCCGCCACTTGTGCATGATGATGCGGGGCGTGGAAAAACAGCACTCATCCACAGTGACTTCAGCTATGCTGGGGGCGTTTCGTGCGCCGCAAACCCGCGAGGAGTTCCTCTCGCTGGTGCGCAATTCTAAGACCAACGGCTTCTAGGTCTGCCGGCTCCTCGGGCGGCAGCCAGTCGCCCGAGTGGAGCAGATGAACACATTTCAATACATCCTGTGCTTGCTCGCGATCCTCCTCGGCATGGTGCTCGTCTACGAATGGAAGCAAGTGAATAAAGCCGAGGACGGCCCGAAGAAGCTCCTCTATGACATCAAAGACCACGCCTTCGGCGGCGTACCGCGCTCCGACCTGGAGCCGTGGCTCTCGCGTCGTGGTGGCGACGTGAAATACGAGCCGATCCCGGGCCCCGGGCGCATCGGCGGGGTGAACCACGTGGTGTGGCACGACATTCGCCACCTCGGCGATGCCCACGAAGACCTGCAAGGGGACTTCTATTACGACAAGGGCGACTCGCTCACTTACTTCGTGACGCGCCCGGTGTGGGAGACGCCGAAAAAGAAATAACGGTGACGCAGGTTTAGAATCGTTGCGTCGCTATGGCCAGGAAGAAGACGCAAAAGAAACCCGAAGCTCGCATCGTCAGGCGTAAATTGCCTCCACTTGAGTTGCGTCGCTTGGAAGATCAAGTTGTATTGATTACCGGCGGCAACCGCGGGATCGGCCTTGCCATGGCGCGTGCGGTCGCCAAAGAAGGCGCGAGCGTGATCATTACCGGGCGCGATGAACACACGCTCCATCATGCAGCTGACCAGATCAAGCGCGATGGCGGGACCGTCGTCAGCCACGTTTGCGATGTGCGAGACGAGGATTCGGTTGACGAGTTGTTCGCGGCAATCCACCGGCACTATTCGCAGATCGATGTACTCGTCAACAACGCGGGATTGGCGCAGCGCAACGCGCAGGTGGACCATCTTTCGCTCGAGGCATGGCAAGCCTGCATCGAGACCAATCTCACGGGCGCATTTCTTTGCACACGCGCAGCGTTGCCGATGATGTCTCCTGGCGCGACGGTGGTGAATAACGTCTCGGTCGCCGCCAACACGGCGTTTCCGGGCATGGCCGCGTACAGCGCCTCGAAAGCGGGATTACTGGCATTCACCAATACGTTGCGAGAGGAACTGCGGCCGCGGGGTATCCGCGTGATTTCGCTGGTGCCGGGCGCAACCGATACCGAGATCTGGCAGCAATTTTGGAAGGACGCGCCGCGCGAGAAGATGATGTCGGCGGAGAGCGTGGCCGATGCCGTGGTGGCAGCCCTGTGTCTGCCGGCAAACGCGACCATCGAAGAGTTATTGATCAGGCCAACGGCCGGAACGCTCTAAACCGCCGAGGCCTGCGCTCCGCCAATCTTCATCGGATACATCTCGTACCGATTCAAGCCGGCGACCACCGAGGGGTCGGCATCCATGATGCCGCGTGCTTCCGCATCATCGGCAACTTCGAGCACACCCATGCCGTAAGGGCCTTGGGGGTCCATCACCGGACCATAGATCAGGACCTTCCGCTGGTTAAAGCGCTCCTGGAAGTACTGGGCGTGCTGCGTCATCAGGGCACGTTCGCTCTCGTTCATGTCGAAGGGAAAAGTCGGACGAGGGCCGATCAGCTTAATGAAAAAATGAGCCATTAATTCCATCCACTGTAGCGGTAGAGCCGCGGTCGTTGTGGCAAAAGTTTGATCAACAGCAGTCCGGTTAGAAATCCTCCAACGTGGGCCCAGAAGGCAACGCCTCCGGTGGCTCCGCGCTGGACGGAGATCGCGCTGGCTGCTCCGTTCAGGAATTGCGCCAGGAACCAGAAGCCGAGGACGATCCACGCCGGCAACCAGACGAAAAACACGAAGAAGAAGGGAACCAGCGTCAGCACGCGAGCTTTGGGATAGAGCACGAAGTACGCGCCCATCACGCCGGCAATCGCACCGCTGGCGCCGACCGTGGGGATAACCGAGTTCCAGTTGAAGATCACGTGCACGATCGCACCAGCGATTCCCGCCCCGAGATAGAACAGCAGGTAGGCAAAGTGTCCGAGGTAGTCCTCGACATTGTCGCCAAAGATCCAGAGCGCCCACATGTTGGCGATGATGTGCCACCACCCACCATGCAAGAACATGGAGGTGAGGATCGGCAGAAATGCTCCGAGTGGGGTGACGTAGCGCATCCCCAGGTAGCCGACAATCTTGAGAGGAACTTGGCCGCCAGCGAGGACGATTGGGATTTTGATCGGGATCAATCCGAAGACGAGCACCAGTTGGTCGGCAGCGACGGCGCCCTGCGCCCACTCCACCCATTTCTGGAGCAGGAACACAAGAACATTGAAGCCCAGCAGGAAATACGTGACGTACGGAGTGCTGAACCGCGGGGTATCGTCTTTCAGGGGAATCATGTCGCGAGAGTCAGGCCGGCGCGCGGAAGTTCAAGCCAGCGCCGCCTTCAGGTACGATAGCAGAGAATGCCCCTCGACGCAGTTCTCGTCATCGACAAGCCCGCAGGCTGGACCTCGCACGACGTGGTCGCGCGGTTGCGCCGCGTGCTTTCCGAGCGCTCGGCCGGGCATCTGGGTACTTTGGATCCGATGGCGACCGGCGTTTTGCCCGTGGTTCTCGGGCGCTACACCCGCCTTTCCCAGTTCTACAACCATTCTGAGAAGTCGTACGAAGGCGAAATCCGATTCGGCTTTGCGACCAACACCTACGACGCGGAAGGGGAGACCGTAGGAGAGGCGCAGACAGTTCAAGTGGCACTTGAAGGCGTGCGTGAGGCGAGCAGGGAATTCGTAGGGCCACTTTCGCAGCTTCCACCACCCTTCTCGGCGAAGAAAATTAATGGCGTTCCCGCTTACAAATTGGCTCGCAAGAACGTTGAAGTAGAACTTAAACCTAGCGCGATCGAAGTCTTTCAGTTCGAGGTCTTCGAAGGCTCTGCTCCCGACCGCATCGGCTTTCGGGCGCACGTGTCGTCTGGTACCTATATCCGCTCACTCGCCCATGATCTTGGGCAAAAGCTCGGTTGCGGCGCCCACCTCGCTAGCTTGCGGCGGACAACCGTCGCAGAGTTCACGATTGACCAGGCACACACGTTGGAAGCGGTGGAAACGGCCGTGGCAAAAGGGAATCCGGAGGAGTTGTTCGTCCACCCACGCCGCATTCTGCCGCAGCTGCCGTGCGTCACCGCGAACGACGAGACCGTCGCTTACATCCGCAATGGGCGCGCCGTGAATCTGCCGGAGTTTTCCAAGGCGAAGCTGGTGAAGGTGTTCGCCGGTCAGGCGGAGATTGTGTGCGTGGCACAACGGATCGCCGGGACGCTGTTTCATCCCAAGCTGGTGATGCCGGCGAATCAACTCATCGCGACGAAGTAGTTGGCTTCACATCTGCGAACTTGCCAATCCGTCCGTTAGGTCCGACTGCGAAGGGAAGCGACAACGCGTTCCAGTTCCCTTTATCCAGCGGTTCCCAGGTCTTACCATCGTCGCGCGATTGGTCGGAACCGTTGGTGCCGGCGGCGATCCAGACGCCTTTAGCCTCGTCCCATGCGACGGCGGAGCGATAGCCGTGTGGTGGCGTGGTTGCGGCCGTCCAATGATGGCCGCCGTCGTTGCTCCAGGCTGCGGTACCGGCGGTCGCATCAGGCTTCTGGTAATCGCCACCGACTGCGATTCCAATCTGTGCCGTGCGGAATATCAGCGAAAAGATTCCGGTAGAATCTGCGCCGCTCGCAAGCGGAACCGGATACGCGGTGCACGTATCTTTGCTCATCATCGGCACGGAAATCAGCACTCTCGGGCCGCTCTTGCCACCGGTTCCAACCATGATTTGCAAGGGAAGTACGGCCACCGAAGAATTGCTCGCCGCGAACGCCGATTCGTCGGGATTCGGCGAGCAGGAGAAGTCGTCCGCCATGCGAAAGCCGCGACCGAACTTCTGTTTGGCGACATAGAATTTCCCTTCCACTGGATCGCCCATCAGAACGCCAGTGCGGTCCACCCCGTTCCGCAGCTTTCCGTCAGCGGCGAAGACCATGGCATCCCAGAAGCCTTTGGGATCCTTGTTACGTCCGATTTCAAACCAATGCGTGCAGCCGTCCGACGTGGCGTAGACACGCGATAACTCACCCGGCCCGGCTGACATTGCGTAAGCGTTCTGGTCATCCCATGCCCATACCGCGCGGAAATCGAGCTTGTCGGCGTCGGGTGGCACGGCGCATTTCTGCCAGTGCGTGCCGCCGTCTGTGGTGCGCAAGACCGTACCGTTGGTGCCGCTAGCCCACGCGATCGTCGAATTCACGGCGTGGATGCCGCGCAGACCAGCGTTGCTATGCGACTCCTGCATCTGCCATTGGGCTGAAGCGACCGAAGCGAGGAGCAGCAGGCAAGCGCTGGTTGTTTTCCGAGGTCTCATTTCGCGGCCAGTTTACCGCATGGCGTGGGATACGAAGGCATCGCTACATACCATCGTCTAATTGTCGGGGTCGCCCAACACGGGTCTAATCGCACCGTTGTAGAAACCTGAAATCTTAGGAGAACGCACATGCCTGAGCAATTCTCGGCCCCCAACGTTAAACGGCTTGCGATCGGCGCGACAATCACGGCGGTGTTCGTCGTCCTGGTCGTTACAGCCGTTTATGCGCAGCAGGACAAGTACGCCTTGAAGTCGCCGAGCGACATCGCGTTCGCTGACTTCCGGGGCTACGAGGACTGGTCGGTAGTCTCATCCGCACGGACCGACGAAGTGCTCAAGGTGATCGTCGGCAATCCGACGGCGATCAAGGCATTCAAGTCCGGCGTTCCGGGCAACGGCCAGCCATTCCCAGAGGGATCGAAGTTCGCCAAGCTCCAGTGGAAGTTTAAGAAGAGCACGGAGGCACCGTTTGTCGTCGACGTGCCGGACACCTTTTCCCAGGCGTTCGTGATGGAGAAAGACAGCAAGCGATTTCCAAAGAGCGGCGGCTGGGGCTACGCGGTATTCAATTACGACCCGGCGTCCGACAAATTCGCGGCCGACGAGAAGAGCCTATCGGATTGCGGAAACACGTGCCATACGGCCGTAAAGAAGAAGGATTACATCTTTCATCCATATCAGAAGCGGTAAGGGCCCCCCGTCACCGCCAATATGCAATGTCCGATAACAGATATTATGTTAACTAGGCCAAAAGGCAGGCCCGGCATGAACTCTGCACGCCCAGCTTGAAGCGGGTCGCCTTCAGGACGACCCGCTGCCACCCTTGTCACTCCCCTGCATTCGGACCTCACGAGGCACGCCGGCTGTCGTCAGAACACCCGTGCCTGGATCGTGGTTCGCAACGCCGCCTGCGCGTCCTTGGAAACCTCCAGGACGACGGTCTGAATGTTGCCGTTGGCGTCGTGATAGGCAAAGTGCAGGAAATGTTGCTGCCGCCGAGCCTTCAACAATCCGATGAGAGTTGCGCCGATGACACCGTAATGATGCGCGACCTCTTCGGAGTACCGGAAATTGGTGACCGCGGCATAAGGGATTGCGATCTTCGCTCCGCCTGCGGCTGTGAATACCAGTTCGGCCGGCGAGGTCACGTCGAGCTTGCCCATGGTGTCGGGTGCAATGCCAGCCGCAGTGCCGCCCACGTAGCGCACGTCCGAACCTTCCACCCAGGAGAAGTCGGCAAAGGCCGGAAGACTGAAAGCTACCAACAGAAGAACCACCAGAATCTTTTTCATGTCACGCTCCTTGAGACATACGGTATCCAAGGCGGTCGATGACCGGGGGCGGACCGGGACAGTTTCTGGAGTGTCCTACTGGGTGGCCAGCGGGTTCTGGATGAACGATTCCATGCGCTTGAGTTCCTCAGCCGCGGTCTCCGCCAGGATCGTGAACACGATCGCTCGGCATTCCTTCGGGAGCTGCGCTGCGGTCACGGCATCGCAAATCACGGCGGCCGTGGACTTGAGCCCATTCACCCAGCCCGGGCGCCGGGCGTCTCGAACCACCAATGCTTCTTCGCTGAAGCCGGCGGCCAGCAACATCGTCCGGGCGGGCTTGAGGAAGCCCATCCATCGTGAAGCGATACCAACCAGGAAGTCGGTCTTGGCCGGCAGGTAGTGCGCCAATGAGGCCGGGATGGAACGCACCTTGAGTGCCATGCAGTCGGTTCCGGCGGCAAGAGCCTTCTGGACGGACGGCAATTTACTGGGTAGGCAGACGGGAATTGCTCCTGCCAACTTCCCTTTTGCGTCCGCTAAATCGCACGCGACGACCGGCAGCTTCACCGCGCGGCGCATCTCTTCGGCGGCGATTTTGCGCAGCTCTTCGTCCGGCTCGATCAATAGAAAATGGTCTGGTGGCTGGATCGCCATCCATTTCCGCAGACGCGCTTTTACCTCGGCGAGCGGCACTCCAAGCTCTCGCGCTGAACGAAACAGGCTAGCGATAAGCTGATCCAAAACCAGATCTCCGCTGCCGTTTGCGGGCTTGCTTTCACAAACGAACACACCGCTGCCATGGCGGAACTCGACCCAACCTTCCGTCTCCAATTGCTTATAGGCAGCGCTGATGGTATTGGCGTGGACCTTGAAGCGTCGCGCCAATTCGCGGGTGCTTGGCAGCCGATGCCCAGCCGCCAGCTCGTTCGAGAGAATGCCTAGCACGATCTGCGTGACGAGTTGTTCGCGGACGGGTACGGCAGCTTCGCGCGCCAGCCAAAGTTGCATGGCGGGATTATGGCAAGAACCGCAGCTAGTTGGCTATTCGTTAAACGGTGGCAGAGAGAAGTTCTTTCAACTCAGCCCGGAATGCATCCAGCTCCGCGATCCGCTCTGCCGTCGCCTCGACGACCTCGGTCTTTGCCTGAAAGACCTTCTTGCCGCCCACCTCAGTCAGAACGCCCAGGACTTCACCCATACGCCAGCCCGGAGCGCCCATGATTTGGAGCCCGTCAACGCCGGGGATGAGCAAGGCAACGCAGTTCCCTTTCGTCGCCCCGATAAGCTTCGGGTAGCGCTCGAAGGTTTGAAGCTCAAACCCAGCTAAATAAATGCATTGCAATTGTTCAGCGGAGTCCATTTACTTGCTGGCCGGGCATGCCCTGACGCCGCTCTCGGTGCAATTCCTGAAGCGCGTAGACCGTCGTCTTGCCACGCTGAAGGGCCGCAATGCCTTCGACCGCCGCGCGTGCGGCCGAGAGCGTGGTGATGGTCGGGATGCGCGCGGTGATCGCGGCCCGTCGGATCGCCTTCTCGTCGAACCATGGCTCGGCGCCCTGCGGCGTGTTGATGATCATTTGAATGCGGTCGCCCTTGATCAGGTCCACTACGTTGGGACGGCCTTCTTTCACCTTGAAGACGCGCTCGACCTCGATGCCGCCGTCTTCCATCTCGTCGGCGGTTCCGTGGGTAGCGACGATCTTGAAGCCCAGATCCACGAATTTCTTTGCCAGCGCTGCTGCGTGTTGCTTGTCGCGCTTGTTCAGGCTGATGAAGACCGTACCCTTGGTCGGCAGCTTTTGTCCGGCGGCGAGTTGTGCCTTGGCGAAGGCCTCGCCGAAATTGTCGGCTACACCCATCACTTCGCCGGTGGATTTCATCTCCGGGCCAAGAACGGTGTCGACGCCGGGGAACTTGCCCCACGGGAACACCGGCGATTTCACGTAGTAGCAATTCCCTGTCGCGAGGTCTGCCCCCTGCTCGATATTCTGCGGCAGGAATTCGCGCAGCTTGCGCCCGGTCATCAGTCGTGCCGCGATCTTCGCCATCGGCACGCCGGTGGCTTTCGAAACGTAGGGCACGGTGCGTGAGGCACGCGGATTTACTTCGATGACATAGACCTTTTCACGTTGGATGGCGTACTGAACGTTCATCAGGCCGATGACCTTGAGCGCACGCGCCAGTTTGAACGTGTATTCGCGGATCGTCTTCAGCACCTGCTCCGATAGGTCAACCGAAGGCAGCACGCACGACGAATCGCCAGAGTGAATACCGGCCTCTTCGATGTGCTGCATGATGCCGCCGATGACGCAGTCTTCGCCGTCAGACAGGCAGTCGACGTCGACTTCGGTCGCTTCCTCGAGGAAGTGGTCGATCAGCACCGGGCGCTCCTGCGAGTACTCGACGGCCTGGCGCATGTAGCGCTCGACCTCTTCCTGCTCGTAGCAGATCATCATGGCGCGTCCGCCTAGCACGTAGGAAGGACGCACGAGGACCGGGTAGCCGATCTTGTTGGCGTTCGCTACGGCTTCTTCGAGTGACGTCGCGGTCGATCCGGGAGGCTGCGGGATATCGAGTTCTTCGAGCAGCTTGTTGAAGCGCTTGCGATCCTCGGCGAGGTCGATGGACTCCGGCGAGGTTCCGATGACGGGAACGCCTGAGGCCTTCAGCGGCAGCGCGAGATTCAGCGGTGTTTGTCCGCCGAATTGCACGATTACGCCGATGGGCGCGCCGCCTGACGCTTCGTGCTCGTAGATCTCCATCACATCTTCGTACGTGAGGGGTTCGAAGTAGAGGCGATCGCTGGTGTCGTAGTCGGTGGAGACGGTCTCCGGATTGCAGTTGACCATGATCGTCTCGTAACCGTCGTCGCGCAACGCAAAGGCAGCGTGGCAGCAGCAGTAATCGAACTCAATTCCCTGCCCGATGCGGTTCGGTCCGCTGCCCAGGATGATGACCTTCTTCTTGTCGGTCGGCGCGGCTTCGTCTTCTTCCTCGTACGTCGAATAGAGATATGGTGTGAAACTTTCAAACTCGGCAGCGCATGTGTCCACGCGCTTGTATACCGGGCGAATCCCGCTGGCGTGCCGTTTCTCGTAAACCAGTCGCGAGGCGCCCTTGCCATTTTTCGCTTTCCACAAATGTGCGAGACGTTCGTCGCTGAAGCCCATGCGTTTCAGGTCGCGCAACTCGTCGGGGCCGACCTCGTCCATGGTGTGCTGCTCGGTATGCGCGTGGGCCTGCGCGATTTCCTTCAGCTGATACAGGAACCACGGGTCAATCTTCGTCAGAGAATGGACTTTTTCCACCGACCATCCATGCAGCAGCGCGTGGCGGACGTATTGCAGGCGTTCGGGATGTGCCGTGACCAGGCGCTTGGTGATGATCCGTTCTTCGACCTTCTCCGACGCGATGCTCTTCCCTGTTTCGAGCGAGCGGATGCCCTTCATCAAGGCTTCCTTGAAAGTTCGGCCAATCGCCATCGCTTCGCCGACAGACTTCATCTGCGGACCGAGGGATGCATCGGCGCCTGGGAACTTCTCGAACTGCCACTTGGGAATTTTGACGACGACGTAATCGAGCGTCGGCTCGAAGCAGGCTGGCGTTTTGCGGGTGATGTCGTTGGTGATCTCATCGAGCGTGTAACCAACTGCGAGGCGCGCCGCGATCTTGGCGATTGGGAAGCCGGTAGCTTTCGACGCCAGGGCTGACGACCGCGACACGCGCGGGTTCATCTCGATGACGATCATGCGACCGTTTTCAGGATTGGTCGCGAACTGGATGTTCGAGCCACCGGTTTCGACGCCAATCTCGCGAATGACCTTGATCGCCGCATCGCGCATGATCTGGTATTCGCGATCGCTCAGCGTTTGCGCGGGTGCGACGGTGATCGAATCGCCGGTGTGCACGCCCATGGGATCGAAGTTCTCGATCGAACAAATGACGATGACGTTGTCGGCGAGGTCGCGCATCAACTCGAGTTCGTACTCTTTCCAGCCGAGTACCGACTCTTCAAGTAACACTTCATGTACCGGCGAGAGGTCGAGTCCCTTCCCCAGCAGGTCCATCAACTCTTCGCGGTTATAGGCGATGCCGCCGCCGCTGCCGCCGAGCGTGAACGAAGGCCGAAGCACCAGCGGGAATCCGATCTTGCCGCTGAACTCGAGGCCGTCCTTTAAGTTGTTGATGAGCGCTGACCGTGGCACATCGAGGCCGATCTTGGCCATGGCATCTTTGAACAACAAACGGTCTTCGGCCTTCTTAATTGCGCCCAACTGTGCGCCTATGAGGATGACGCTGTACTTGTCGAGGACACCACTATCGGCCAGATCTACGGCCAAGTTTAGTGCGGTCTGTCCGCCGACGGTTGGTAGCAGCGCGAACTTCCCTGCTCCGGCGGGCATCATTGCCGCTTCAATGCGGATGATCTCTTCCAGAAATTCCGGCGTGAGCGGCTCGATATAAGTCCGGTCGGCCATTTCGGGATCGGTCATGATCGTCGCCGGATTCGAATTGGCGAGGACGACTTCGTACCCTTCGGCTTTGAGCGCTTTGCAGGCTTGCGCGCCCGAGTAGTCGAATTCTGCGGATTGGCCGATGACAATTGGGCCGGAGCCAATGATGAGGATCTTTGAGATGTCGTTACGACGCGGCACTCTTTAGTTGCCCTTTCCTGGTAGTGGTGCTTTGCAGCTCGATCCAAACGGATACATCGGGATCACGATTGCGGTGTTACACGTCGAGTCGGTGGGCGAGAGGTGAATTCTCTGCCGCACCGGCGTGTAGTCCTTCGCATAGATTGTTAAATCGTAGTCGCCGACAAAGGCCGGCAGCTTGAAATAGCCGTCTTTGTCGGTGCTGAACTTGGTCGTTGAACTGCCTACTAGAGAAATCAGGTTCGCCGTCGCCGCGATCGCCGTGCCCTTGCTGTTCACGATCTGGAGACACGAGCCGGTAAGTTTCTCCGGCGGCAGCGTACAGAACTGGTCGTAGTTCAACCCGCAGGAAGACGTGGTGATAAAGATCGAATCAAGTGCCGGAAGTTTCTCGTCGAGGGTGACGTTGATCGGAATCCGTCCTACGGGACGCTTGATCCCGGTCTGCGTATTGTTCTCCGCGACTTCCAGCCAGTACCGTCCTGCGCTCAACGCCGGAAGATCGAAGCGGCCCTGGTTGTCGGTATCGGTGTTTGAGATTTCCACGGCGTCGGGAAACTGCAGCAGAGCGATGTTCCAGTGGCGCATGGGCTCCGCATAGTAGTGAAGTAAGCCACTCGCGGCACGCAACTGCATCCAGTTCACGAACGGCCATGAGAACTCGTAAGCAGCGTCGCCGGTGACGGCAACGTGGACCTTGCGGCGCTGACGTTCCGTGGTGGCGTCTATCATTTGCAGGGTGTAATCGCCGGCGACGACCTTCACGAAGTTCAACACACCGTTGCTGTCGGTCGTTCCGGTAGCGACCGGATGCATGGTGTCGTAGCGGTCAACGCTGCCGAGTGAAACCTTGATTCCCTGCCGCGTCGCCCTCGTGGCGTCCGTAACCGTGAGGCGAAAATTTCGCGCCAGGTTTACGGTGCTGTTAGAAGCTTCACCACAGGTGTCGGCAAAAACGGCAGATGATACGGCGAGAATGCCTGCGACCAGCGCACTGCACCATCGTTTCATCGGACCTCCGGCGGGACCAACTTATGGGCCTGGATTACGTTTTCAATTTTGTCAGCATCGTTATGTACGGTGCGATAGACCCAGCGGTAGTGGTCTTTCGACCAGAACTCCATCATAGCTTTCGCTCGATCGGACCCCATCAATTTCGAATCGAACTGCCCTTCCTCGTAGCAAACGAGCAGGTGAAGGTAGGTGGAGTTGGTGTCGTTCGCACCTTCTGGATAACCGACCGGAACTTCGGGATACAGGTTCTTCAAGTCTGCGATCGCAGCGTCGGTATCCGCCGAATGGGCGACGAAGAACCAGTGCAACTGCTCGTGGACGTATGTGGAGAGAAGCGCGTCTTCCTGTCCCAGGTGCCGAATATGGATCGTGAGGACAGGATGGCTATGCGGAATAGAGTTCTCGTCAATGAGGACGCGGTGTGTGAAGCTCCAGGCCGCCAGATGGTACTTGGAAATCACCCTCTGGAGTTCGTCGCGAGTAGCCTTCTCTTTTTCTGACTGGTGTGCCGTATCAATCACCACGGACTCGGCCGCGAATGCCAAAGTCGAAGCGGCAAGCACAAGCATCGGAATGAGTCGGCGGATCACGGCGCTACTTCCCTTTCCACTCGTCCATCATCTTCACGAAGTCACCGAAGAGATAATGCGAATCGTGCGGCCCGGGCGAAGCCTCCGGGTGGTACTGCACACTGAACAACGGCAGCGATCGGTGCCGCAGACCTTCAAGCGTGTTGTCGTTCAGGTCCACGTGCGTCAGTTCGACTTCGCTCTGCTTGAGCGAATCGGGATCGACCGCGAAGTTGTGATTGTGCGCTGTGATCTCGACTTTGCCGGTGGTGTTGTTCTTCACCGGATGATTGCCGCCATGGTGACCGAACTTAAGCTTGTAGGTCTTACCACCAAGCGCCAGACCGACGAGTTGATGTCCGAGACAGATGCCGAAGACTGGCACGCGACCCATCAGGCCTTGAATGCTCTTCTGCGCGTAAGTGACAGGCTCGGGATCGCCGGGCCCGTTCGACAGGAACACACCGTCGGGCTTCATGGCGAGCACGTCTTCCGCCGACGTCTGCGCCGGAACCACGGTCACATCGCAGCACGATCCCGTCAGCATGCGCAGGATGTTGTGCTTGATGCCGAAGTCGTAAGCCACGACCTTGTGTCGCGGCTGTGCGATCTCCGTGGGCTTGCCGATTTCGATCGGCCCTTTGGCCCAGTTGTAGAGCTTCGGGGTCGTTACGACCTTCGCGAGGTCGGTGCCATCCATCTTCGGAATCGACTTCGCTTTGGCAACGAGCTTCGCGACGTCTTTTTCGGTTGTAGAAATCACGCCGCGCATCACGCCGTTGTCGCGCAGATGGCGCACCAAGGCGCGGGTATCGATCTCGGCGAGAACGGGGACGTTGTGGCGCTCAAGGTAATCGTTGGCATCGTCGGATGAGCGCCAGTTCGAGGTGACCTTCGAGAACTCGCGCACGATCAGACCCTCAATGTAAGGCTTTACGGCCTCTTCATCTTCGGGATTCGTCCCGTAGTTGCCAATTTGTGGGTTGGCAAGAACGACGATCTGGCCGGCGTAGGAAGGATCAGTGAAGATTTCCTGATAGCCGGTTATGGAAGTATTAAAAACTACTTCCCCGATACACTCGCTTGCTGCTCCGTAACCTTTGCCTCGGAAGACGCGGCCATCTTCCAGCGCAAGGATTGCTTCCACTTGATTCTCCGGGGGTGGATTTTAAAGATTTTATCAGGTGCGGAGAGATTCGTGGGAACTAGTTCGTGGCGCGCAGCGTTTTCACCGCCGAGACGCAGAGGAATTTGATTCTCAGCACGACGCAATAGCGTCGTGAAATGGTCGACGCGATTCAGAACGCTCTTTCACGGGCACCCCGGTTTCGCTCGCGGTGTGATCTTGAGATTCATTCAAATGTAACGATGTCGGAGGCTGCGACCGCCACCGTTTCACCACGACGTACGCGATTGAAATCACCAAACTCGCCGGCAAGGCAATCGTCGCCCAGATCCGGACTTCCGGCACCTCGTACGCCACGCCAAACAACAACGCGCCAGCGCCGATCATCCACGCGATGGTGCCACCCACGGGAATCGCCGTGCTCTGTGGTCCCCAACTGTTTGGCGAATCGTGATCGCTCAACCGCTTCATCACACGACTCTACGCCCGCCAGACCATTGCAGAGCTGTAATATTTCACTCTTTCCAGACCGGCTCGTCGGGGCTACCACCGTCGGCCAATACCTTCCAAGAGCCGTCTTTTTGCTTCTGCCATACGGTCAGGTACGTTCCCTTAGTTACGGTCGGCCCGGCCATTGCCTTATCGAGGATGGTGAAACGGCCGGTGGTGTATCCCATTGTCCCTGAAGGAAACATCTCCGCCTTCGCCGGCTCCCAACTCAGTTGGAAATCCGCATCATCGAAGGCTTCTTTCCAGGTCTTGCGGACTTCATCGAGGCCTTTAAGATTCGTACTGCCGAAGGTCACAATGCCCGGCGCAATCCACGGCAGGAACCCTTCGAGACGCTTGGTCTGCACATCGTGTGAAAAGTCGCGGTCCGCTTTCAATAGCACATCTTCCGGCTTCTGCGCGAACGCCGCGCACCCCAGCAACAGCATCAGCCCTATCCACAACGCTCGTCTTACCATCGTCGCCTCGCATGCGCAGACGCACGAATCCTCAGGGTCTGCGTTTCTGTAGTCGAAAAGAATGTAGCGGGAAGCCTAGTGCAGAGTGCCCATCTTGTCCACGGGCCAATAAGCGAAAACCGCCTTGCCGTAGATCAACTGTTCGGGAACCGGGCCGAAATCGCGGCTGTCGTTGGAAAGATTGCGATGATCGCCGAGCACGAAATAGGTGTGTGGCGGCACCATCGACTCGGGATAGGTGCGGTTGTCAATGTAATCGGTGGGAACATACGCTTCACGAATGCGCCGGCCATTCACGTACAACGTTCCGTCATCAATGCGGATCCTATCGCCCGCTACTGCAGCCACACGCTTGATGTAGCTCTTGGTCGGGTCCAGCGGATACCGGAACACAATCACGTCCCCGCGCGAAATTGGCTCAATCTTGTACACGAACTTGTTGATGAATATCCGTTCCTGGTCGGTGAGGCCGGGCATCATGCTGGTGCCCTCTACCTTCACCGGTTGATAGAGGAAGATGATGATGAACGCCGAGAACGCCAGCGCGATGAAGATGTCGCGCGCCCACATCTGCCAGATTCGAAATGACGAACCCGGCGCGTCAACGACGGTATTCCCTGCGGGCTTAGGTACTTCTTCGTTCATCGGCGGCTTCTCTGCCTGCCTGATTATACGACCCGCCCCCGCTCAAATCCGATAGGTTCGCCCTCACTGTGGGCCGGCCGCCGTTAAGGTAGAATCTCTCGCGAGGTCACTCGTGAAGAAACCGCTCATGCTGATTGCGATGCTCGCCACGCTTGCGTTGCTTGCCTTTGCACAGAACGACAACCCGGTTCCCGCGTTTAACCCCGGACCGCCGAGCAAGGCCGAGCATCTGCCCGATATCCTTTCAAAGGACCTGCGGACGGGCGAGAGCTTCCAGAACGCCGCCCAGATGCACGCTTACGAGCTGGCGGAAAAGATTCCCGACGTCTTGCATCAGCTTCCCTGTTATTGCTACTGCGATCGCGGACACGGGCACAAAAGCCTGCGGACTTGCTACGAGAGCACCCATGCAGCGCACTGCGGTGTATGTCTCAAAGAGGCTTATTATGCGTATCAGCAGACGAAGCTGAAGAAGACGCCCAGGCAGATTCGGGAAGGTATTATCCGCGGCGATTGGCAGCAAATCGACCTCGATACCGCCGTCAGCATGAACTAAGCGCTACGAAAAGTGGCCTTTTGGCGGTCAGGTTGACGTGGCGAGTGAATGCAGGTATAAAAACGTGCTTGCCTTCGTAATTGGCCGTTTTCCACAGCCCGCGGCCAGTGGCACGCTCCAGAGAATATTTCCGGTGCCGCTTGATGAAAAAGAAAGCACCACCAAAACTTAAAGAGACAATGGCCAAGTCACAGCAAACAAAGCCGGTTAATAAGCGCCGCGCAGAAGCAGCCGCGCCCGAGTCACCGGCCGGCAAGGCGCTGACCACGTCCAACGACCCCCGTTTTCAACAGGCTGTGCAAAACTACGAGCATGGCCTGAAGGCCATGCAGGGCCACAAATTCGATAAGGCCATTGCTTTTCTCGAGAAGGTCGTCGCCGGTCCAAGCCCCGAGTTGGCGGACCGAGCTTCCGTTCATCTCAGCACCTGCAAACAGCAAATGTCCCGCACCGAGAATGCCAGCAAATTCAAGACTCCCGAGGAGCACTACGACTTCGCGATCTCGCTGGTGAACATGGGCGACTACATCACCGCCCGGGAGCACTTTGACAAGTTGCTCAAGACGCATCCGACCAAAGACTTCATTTGGTACGGCGCTGCCGTTCTCGAGTGCCTGACCAGCCACTATCCCGAAGCGTTGCGCGCGCTGGCGGAATCGATCCGCCTGAACCCCTCGAACCGCTTCCAGGCCCGCAACGATTCCGACTTCAATAATCTGACCGAGGACCCCCGTTTCACCGAGCTCCTCTACCCTGATATCGGATACGAAGGCCCCTCGTCCACGCGTTATTAGTCTCGCGTTTCCTCGCGAAGCATGACATCCCTATCGGAGAACCCGTCCTTGAAAGTCGTTGCCATTGGCGGCGGGACGGGCTTGTCCACCATCCTGCGCGGATTGAAGCGCTACGTTGGCCGTGCCGGCGACAACGCACCGCATAGCGGCGCCGTGATTGGCCGCCTGACCGCGATCGTTACCGTCAGCGACGACGGCGGATCCAGCGGTCGTCTGCGGAAAGAATTCAACGTTCCACCGCCGGGCGACATTCGCAACTGCATCGTCGCACTCTCGGAAGAAGAAGAACTGCTCTCGCGGATCTTTCAGTACCGGTTTCGGCACGGCGAAGGCCTGAAGGACCACAACTTCGGCAACCTCTTCCTGCTCGCGCTCTCCGATCTCACCGGCGACTTTGCAGAGGCCGTGCGGCTCTCGTCGGAAGTGCTCGCAACGCGCGGGCATATCTTCCCTGCTACGACGAGCCATGTGCAGCTCGAGGCCATCATGGATGATGGGACGACTGTCACAGGGGAAACGCAAATCACTGCGAGCAAGCGGCGCATTGTGAACCTGCGCATGATTCCCAATGACGCGCAGCCGATTCCCGACGCCCTGCAGGCCATAGAAGAAGCCGACCTCATCACCATCGGCCCCGGATCGCTCTTTACAAGTCTCGTGCCGAACTTGCTGGTCAGCGCCATTCCCAAAGCCATCTGTGAATCGAAGGCGGTGAAAGTCTTCATATGCAACCTGATGACTCAGGCCAACGAGAGCCTTGGCCTGACCGCTGCCGACCATATCCGCGCGCTCTACGACCATGCTCAGTGCCAGCTATTCAACTACGCGCTCGTGAACAACGCGCCCGCGCCGGAAGATCTGCGCACCCGCTATGCGCAGGAAGGCCAGGAACAGATTGCGATTGATATCGATCGCATTCGCCAGCTCGGCGTGAAATCGCTCTTAGGAAATTATCTCGACGTGTATCGCCGCAACGAGGACGGCACGCCCGTTGTTCGGCACAACACGCAACGCGTGGCGGAGGATTTGATTAAGATCGGAACGGAAACGAAGAGAGCGGCGCGGACCAGCTAGGAGTGCCTATGCCCTCACCGTCTCTTTCTTCGTGGTGATTCTCTCAATCTGATCTTCGCGCAACGTATATCCCGTACCCGGCACGTCGCGAATCGGAATAAAGCCATCCGGCGAAACCGTGACTTCGGGCTCGATTACGTCTTCCTTCCAATATCGTTTGGACGCCGACACATCGCCAGGTAGCGAGAAATTTGGCAGCGTCGAGAGCGCGATGTTATGCGACCGTCCGAGGCCGCACTCGAGCATGCCGCCGCACCACACCGGCACGCCGAAGCGTTGCGCGATGTCGTGGACTGCGATGGCTTCGCTGAATCCGCCAACGCGCCCGACCTTGATGTTGACGATCCTGCAGGCGCCCAGTTCCAGCGCGGCCTGCGCATCGCGCCAGCTTTCGATTGCCTCATCGAGACAGAGGGCTGTCTTCAGTTGCTTCTGTAGCGCGGCATGGAAGTAGAAGTCGTCGTTCCAGAGGGGCTGCTCGATCATCAGCAGCTTGAATTGCTCGAACTCTTTGAGGTGCTCGAAGTCGCTCAGCGTGTATGCCGAATTCGCATCGCAGCTCAGCAGGATGTCGGGCCAGCGCTTGCGAATTTTCTCGAGCACTTCGACGTCCCATCCCGGCTTCACCTTCACCTTGATGCGCTGATAGCCAGCGGCGAGTTCGGTCTCAATCTTGTCGAGCAACTGCTCGTGCGAGTCCTGGATGCCGATCGACACGCCACACGGAATCTTTTCACGGGAACCGCCGAGCAGCTTCCATATCGGCAGATTCTTCGCCTTCGCTTCGGCGTCCCACATTGCGTTCTCAAGGACGCCCTTGGCCATGCGATGGCCGCGCACGCGCGCCAGCAGCGGCTGAACGTCGGCGCCTCGCTCCACTTCTTTGCCGAGCAGCATCGGCGCCAGGTACATGCGAATAATCAGCCACGCCGTATCCACCGACTCCGGGCTATAAAACGGCGCCTCGTCAGCTACGCACTCGCCCCAGCCGTCCACGCCATCGCAATGCATCGTCACCAGTAGCATGCGGCGGCTGTAGATACGCCCAAAGCTGGTCTCGAAAAAGTTGACCAGCGGCATTTCAATTTCGCGCAGTGTAATTGCTTCGATTTTCATTGAGTGATCGGTCCTGTCGCGTACGACCAGTTCTCGTCCCATCGTCCTACTAGAAACGCGCCGTTACCATGCGCATCCCGCTCATAGCCGAGGCAGGCCAAGCCGCGCCCAAAGCTGTCGAAGAACAAATCGCGATTGCGCGACTGCACCTCTTTGGCTTTCGCGCGCGTATCCTCGTGGGCTTTCCATGCGTAAATTTCAGCGGGAACTTCAATCTTCAACTCCGGCTTCACCGCCGGCATTGAACCCGTGTTCAGCAGCGTCTCGACGCGCTTCGACTTCAACCACCACTCGGCGACTAGTCGGTCCGTCGGCAGGAAACCTTGCAGCGGAGAACTGGTAATCCCGTATTGGTTGATGTTGTATCGCCGCGCGATCGCACCCAGCTTGGTCAGGTTCAGGAAGGCGTTCTTGATCTCCAACGGATCGAAGGTCCATTCCATGAGTTCGTAGCCACGGGCAATGGCATCCTCCCGCTGGAAGAGTTTGATCTTCCTTCCGAGGCCGTGGTTCCGGTGGCTCTCGGCAACGGCCAGCATGTGCGAGTGCAAGTAAGAATGGCCGTTACGCGTGCCGGGGATCGCGAGCGCGAAGCCGACCATGCGCTCGCCATCGTAGGCTCCGATTACCTGGCCGCCAATTTTCGACGCCACCGAGAACATGCGCAGCGGAACGAGGTCGAGATCACTAAAGCCCCAGACCTCGCGTTGTAATCCAACGCACTGCTCCCATTCCTTCAATTCGGTGCATACCCGAATCGTCACTTCGCCCTGGCTCATTTCCCGTCCCGCTCTACTCGTTTCGACTGCTGCCACAGTTCTTCCAACTCCTCCAGCGAGAGGCCGTCCAACTTCCTGCCTTGCTGTTCTGCTGTTTGTTCCATCGCGAGAAAACGCGCGCGGAATTTACGGTTGGTGCGCTTCAACGCCGATTCCGGGTCCACTCGAACATATCGCGCCAGGTTCACCACCGTAAATAATAAATCGCCAATCTCATCCTCAAGCCGCGCCCGTAGCCCATCTTCCAGAGCTTCTTCGCCGGTGGAACTCGCAATTCCGTGCTGGCTCGGGGGTGTCGGCTCGCCTCCGGGAAAATGCTTTAGTTCCTCGCGCAGCTCGACGGTTTCTTCCGTCAGCTTTTCGAACAGTCCCTCGATCTTCGGCCACTCGAAGCCAACGCCCGCAGCCTTGTTGCTGATCTTACCGGCTTCGATCAGGCCTGGCAGTCCCAGCGAAACGCCGGCCAGCAGCGATTTGTTCGCTGCCTCTTTCGCCTGGTGCTTGCCGCTGGCCGCGCGTTCCTGCGCCTTCAGCATCTCCCAATTGCGCACGACCTCGGCGGCGGTGTTGGCTTCGACAGTTCCAAACACGTGCGGATGGCGGTTCACCAGCTTGTTCGAGAGTGTCTCGACGACTTCGTCAATCGTGAACTTCCCTTCCTCGGCTGCCATTTGCGCATAAAAAAGGATCTGCAGCAGCAGATCTCCGAGTTCTCCCGGCAGTTCGTCCCAGTCGCGATTGTCAATCGCTTCGATGACCTCGTAAGTCTCTTCCAGCGTGAAAGGCTTGATCGTGTCGAAGGTCTGCTCGCGGTCCCATGGACACCCGCCCGGCGCGCGTAGCCGCTTCATGATCGCCACGGCGCGTTCGAAGCGATCCCCTGTCGTCGTCATTGCACCACAGTGTAATTCCTCGTGCACGTTCGGGGTTGTAAGAAATCGCCAATCGCCGCCTCGCCCGCCTCGATTTCGGGCATAATGAGCAGTTGTGCAGCAGGATGTGAGCCAGACCGCGCGGCCTGTGTTCGAGGTCGCTTTCACTTTTACGCTGATCATGCTGGCGCTGTGGTCGCCGCGCCCGCTCCAAGACTGGCTCTCGCTCGCCGCTTTCGCCTGGATTGTTCTCTCCACCGTCGGCATCCGCGCCAATCGCAATGCGGTCGAATTCAGCTTCCGCGGTTTTAAACGCGCGCTCTGGATTATGCCAACCGCCATCGCGCTCGCCACGCTCCAGGTCCTGCTCGCCCGCCACGAGCAAACGCTTCACCCGCCGTTCACGAATGGCATCATGATCTCGCGCGTTTGGGGATACGTGATCTGGTCGTTTCTCCAGCAGTTCATCCTGCAGGAATACTTCCTGCTGCGTTTTCTCCGACTCGTGAAGCGGCCCGCGCTTGCGGTGATGTTGAGCGCGACGTTGTTTGCGGTGGCGCACATCCCCAATCCGGTGCTCACGGTACTCACGCTGATTTGGGGCGCAGCGGCCTGCACGTTATTCCTGCGTTACCGCGATCTCTATTCCCTAGGCTTTGCACACGCGGTCTTCGGATTGACGATCGCAGTCTGCGTGCCTGCAGCGATGCACCACAACATGCGTGTGGGCCTCGGCTATCTCCGCTATCATCCGCCGCACAAAGCTCAGCGCAGCCAGATGGACCACAAAGTGTCTACCGACGCATGCGTGATGGCCGACGCCGCCACCCGACGCTCCTGCCTCCAGGCCCGCCCGTAGAAGATTCCGGCAATCGCCGCCAGCAGTACGTAGCGCCAATTGAACGCCGTGTTGAACTGTGGCATCCGCTTGTTAAAGTGCGACAAGCCGAAAACAATCGCCGTCACGACTAGCGACCACCTGCGCCCAAGTCTTCGCTCCAGCAGGTTCTGCATCCAGCCGCGAAAAAAGATCTCTTCGGGAATCGCTATGAACATTGCCGTGTAGAGCCAGGCCAGCGGCAGCCACCACGGTGGCAATCGTGAGTGCCAATGCAAGAAAGACAGCGCGAATCCGAACGCCAGCACAATCGGCGTGAAGTACGCGAGTTCGCGCAACCCGATCTTCCAATCCCGCCACCGCGCACGGAAATCGATCCCTGTTCCGGTCAGCCTACGGATGACAAGAAACGCATACAGCCCCGCATCCAACAGAACGATCTTGCCAATCGCATGTAGATGGTTCGGCCACGCTGGCTCGAACCATCTTAGGTCCACCGCCAGACCGAGCAGGAGCAGCACTGCGTAATCGAAGACTGTGCCCTTCTGCTCCGTGTCAACCTTCGCCGACAAGGCCAATGCCGCTGCGACCGCGATCGGTACCAGCGTATAGACCGCGAACCATCGCCACTGGAAAATTCCGTCGGCGAGCGCGAGCACCACGTACGGCAGGACGAAGACAGTCGAGACAGCGACCTGAGCTACAGGTGAACGCAAGCTGAGCGCCCGCACGAATCTGTCGCCGCCGAATCCAAACGCCAGCAGCAACGCGACGAGCGCGAGAGCGACAGCGATCTCCACGCCTGTCCATGGGCCGAGGCCGCCGAAGATCATCAGCGCGAACATCTCACTTGCTCCCGCCGAGCACCTTCACCAGTAATTCCGTGTCATCGGAAATAATCGCGTCCACGCCCCACAACCCCAGTCGACGCATCTCCGACTCGCGGTTCACCGTCCACACGAACACCTGCTTCTCTGCCGCGTGCCACTCCTGAACCAGATCATCACTTGCTAGCTTCACGTTTGGAATTACCACGCTTACCGGCAGATCGCGCCACTCCGCCATCAACTTCCGATCGCCGAAGATATATCCCAGCGGCAACTCCGGATCTAACTCGTAAAACCTCCGCAGCACCGCTGGCAGAAACGACGACACCACAAATCCCTTCGTGGGTGGATGTTGTCGAAGTGCCGCGACAATTTCGTGCTCGAAGCCGGGAATCTTAACCTCGATATCCAGATACGCGCGCTCGGCAAACCGTGCCATAACATCTTCCAAGCAAGGTATCTGCTCCTCCGGCGGATAGTCTGTGCGCTTCGCGCGCACCCGGCGTCCCTCCAGCAAGGCCTCGTACTTCGTGTTGGCAACATTTTGTCCGCGATAATCCGGATCGTGGCAGATCACGCCGCGGCGGTCGTGGGTGTAGCGCACATCGAATTCGAAGCCATCGCAGCCGCGCTGCATGGTGAGTTCGAAAGCGGCGATCGTATTGTCGGGAGGAATGGTTTGCGGCTGGAAGTATCGGATGATCTTCCGCCGCGTGTGCCGCTGCCCGCGATGACCCAGCAGGAGCGGCCTTTTGGACTGCTCGCCCATAGGACGTTAATCGAGATCGAAGTCGCGGATTGGTTTGCCTGGGTCAGGCGTCTCTTTGGCTTTCTTGAGAGCTTCCTGGAACCTCTTCTCAAGCAGGTCAGACGCGTTCTTCTGATTTTCCACCGACTGCTTGAAGATGGATTCCTTGCGGCCTTCTTGTTCCTTCATCGCCTTGGCCGCTTCGTTCAAATCCGCGAACATTCTGGGCACGGCCTTGGGAACGTGCGACAAGACCGCCTTCGTCTCGGGATCAATCTTCAGCACCGCCCCGCAGCAGGGGCAGGTCGTCTCGAAAGGAGCAGCATGCTTGGCCATTGGGAGATTCTACTACCGATGTCATCCTGAGCGGAGCGGGCGCAGACCGCGAAGTCGAAGGACCCCTATGGTTACAAGGTCGCTTCAGGATCAAACCCGAATCACCCGATGCTCCGGACAAGTCCCCGCTGCATCCACCAGGGTATCCACGAGATCGAGTCCATACTTAGCCAGGAAATACGCTGCCCCGACGGTGCGCTCCTGCAGCTCTTTCTCCGGATACAGCGCATTTACGATCAGGTCCGCATGCTGCGAGAGCACATGGGTTCTCCGCAGCGCCGCCCGCGCCGCCCGCCGATGCAATCTTCCGACCTGGTAGCGCATCTTCGACGTCGCCCGCTCCGCCGCTTCCACCAGGCTTGCGTCGACTTTGGCCAGCGCGTCCTTTGCCTGCGCCATGGTTTGCGTCACGGTCGCCAATGCGACGCGGAACTGTTCATCCAATTCCGGCGGCAGTGTCTTCTGCGCCAGCTTCTCGGCGAGAGCATCCGCACCGTGGTTGATGTCTTCGAACTTCAAGTCATATTTCTCAAGCAGCTTTTCGACCTTCGGTTCGATCAGCGTCGCACTGAAGCGTGGCAGAATCGGCGTGGCTCGTCCAAGCAATCGTTCATAAACCACTGATCCTTGCGCGAAGTACGCCACTTCCGCCGGCCCGCCGATATATGCCAGCGTTGGCAGCAATGTGTCCTGCATTACCGGACGCAGCAGCACGTTGGCATTGAACTTCTCCGGCTCGGCGTCAATCCGCGCCAGAAGCTCTTCCTGGGTCAGTTTCTCTTTACCGACGCTAAAGTGGTCGTTCTGGCGCTGGATCGCTACTCGCGCGCCGTCCTGAATGCCAAACAGCAGCACGCTCGACGCGCTCACCTTTACCTGCTCGTGATATCCGGCATGTTCCAGCTCTTTGCCGCGATCCACCAGCGCACGCGCAATCTCTGCGGCCTCGGCCACGGCGCGCCGGAACAATGGCGCGGCAATCCGATGCAACTCCGTATCCGCGGGATCGAGCAGTACCAGCCCATGCTTCGCAAACAAGCGTGCGAAGAGCTTGCCGAATGCGCCGGCCACGGTCTCGCCCGGCCGATAGCTTTCGCGCAGGATGTCAACCAGACTGCTGTCGCCCAATAGCTCGGAGGTCTGCTGAACTAGGTTCTCGATCGTAGGTTCAAAGCGCAGGTCCGACATGGGCGCGCCCGTCGTGCCGGTTGCATCCGCCGTGAAGCGCTGCAGCGAAAAATCATTCTTGGGAAGGAAGACGTGGTCCACTTCCGCAAGGTCGTGGTCCTCCGACGCCATCCAAAACACGGGAATCGTATCTGTCCCTTGCGCCGTCAGATCGCGCGCCAACCGTACCGCGTGCGCGGCCTTCAACACCGCCAGCAGAGGGCCGCCGAACAGTCCAACCTGCTGTCCTGACACCACCGCATACGCGCCGCGACGCAGCCGTTCTATATTCGCCAGCGCTTCCGGCGAGGCGCCCAAACGCTCATTCAAGATTTGTAAAGCGGTTGCAACTCGATCCCGAGTACCGGGTTGGTACTGGATGGAAGAAGTGTATGCAGCGAGGTTCTGGTTGTACTTCAACGCGGGATAGAATGCCTGCAGTTTGGCAGAGTGAGCGAGATAGTCCGCAAAAAGCCGCGTGGTATGCGGAACTTCGGCCAAGGGTATACAGTCAGGGATCAATCACGCTCTCCGGGAACATGTACCAAGCTGTCAGCGGTTTGGCAAAGGAGTTGGATGTATGCGAACTCAATTCGTCGCAAAAGTTGTCCTTCTCTCCACCCTGTTTGTCCCACTCACCTTCGCCCAAACAGCGCCTGCCTCAGACAGCGGCATCCCTAAGTTTACATCGCGGTCAGAATTGGTCATGGTGCCGGTGGTGGTTACCGACAAGTCCGGCCAGCACGTCAAAGGGCTAAAGAAGGAGGATTTCGCCGTCCTGCAAAACGGCAAATCAATGCCGATCGCCGTCTTCGATGAGATCAACACCCAGGACACGGCGCTTCCCCCGCACCAGACTCCCGACGGCGTCTTTTCCAACGCCGTCCCGACTGACAACGTCTCGCGCCGCGTGATGGTCATCGTTATGGACCTCCTTAACACACCTTTCGCCGACTCGGCTGACGCGCGACGGGCCCTATTTAATAACGCCAAGGTGCTGATCGACGCCCACATCCCCGTATCGTTAATGGTCATTAACAGTACAGGACTCCACGAGATTTTCGGACTGCACTCAGACCCGCGCATTCTAGAGACTGCCCTCGATCGGGTCGGCACCCCGAACCCGACAGACCTTCACGAATCGGCAACATTCGGATGGGACCTCGGAGACAAGTACCTCTACAACCAGTATCAGGAAACCGTTGCTCAACTTCAGAATTCGATCGGCGGCCCCGGCACCAAACTCGGCACCTCGAACCCGAACCCCGAGGCCGCGTATCAAAGCTACCGCACGCATCATGACGTCGAGATCACCCTTTTTTCTCTCGAACAACTGGCCCACGCCTACTCCGGCATCCCTGGGCGCAAGATCATGATCTGGATCACCGGCGGCTTGCCAATGAATATCCTGGATCCAACTTCAATCTCCGCGTACGGCGACATCATGCTCGACACCTATCGCCGCACCTTTCTCGTTCTCAACGCGGCGAACTTCTCTGTCTACCCGGTTGATGCCCACGGTCTTGGGCTCGAGTCCATGAGCAAGCACCTGAACCTCACATCCACGATGAATGCGTTCGCCGACGCCACAGGCGGCACCGCCTTCTACAATCGCAACGACATAGGGGTGGGCATTCGCAACGCCGTGCAGGACGCGGTTCAGTACTACGAAATCGGCTATTATTTGCCGCACGAAAGCCACGGCAAACCGCAATGGGAGAAGATCAAGGTGAAGGTCGACCGCAAGGAGACCGCGGTTCGCACCCGCGACGGATTCTTCTCCGGCTATTCCGAAAAGCCGGAACCGAAGAGCCTCAAGATGGAAATGGAACTCGCATTCGCCTCCCCCGTCGCCTACACCGGCTTTCCGATCGCAATCAAGGTCTCCGCGCTGGCTTCCGGCGCTAACCTCACGTTCGATCTCACGGTACCACCGCGCTCCTTCCGCATCGATCGCGAAAACAACAATTTTGCCAACATCGAATTTGCCGCCGTCGCCCTCGGTCCACACCATCAGTCCAGCGGCATCTTCGCACGACGCATCACCGGAAACCTCACTCTCGAGAACGCGGACCACATCGAGAGCCAGGGTTTTGCGATGCACGACACGATCACCCTTCCCGCGAATACGAATCGAGTGAAATTCGTAATTCGCGATAACCTCACGGGCAAAATCGGCAGCGTGGTCGCACGCTTGAATACCAACTCAAAATAACGAGCCCGTCACTATAAGGCCGCTTGCGGCGATCCATCGCTCCTGCTTTAATTCGGTTCGCGGAGTCTCACTGTGGCAGTGGAGTTCCATGTCATGATCCGGCCCCTTCCCATCTTCCTTCTTGCAGCTATGCTCCCCTCTGTGCTCGCAAAGTCTTCCGGCCAGGCAGCCTCAGGCGCTGTCCCGCTCCCTACGTTCCGCACACAGACCGAGCTCGTCACCGTTCCCGTTGTCGTCACCGACAAGAGCGGCAAGCACATCACCGGCCTCAAACAATCTGATTTCACCCTTGAAGAGAACGGCTCCCGTCGCGAGATCTCTCACTTTGAAGAGATTTCACCGACTTCCGAAGCCTACCGTGTTCCCGACAAGGTCGCGCGTGAATACTCTAACTTCATTCCCACGGATGCCAACGTCCGCCGCACCTCGATCATCGTTATCGATCTGCTGAATACCCCGTTCCGTCACCAGGCGCAAACGCGCAAAGAGATCATTTCCTACCTCTCAAAGCATGTGGAAGATAACGGCCCCACTTCCCTTTGTATTCTGGATGGCAACGGCTTAAAGCAGATCCACAGCTTCACTAGCAATACTTCCGTCCTGATCGACGCTCTCAAGCTGGTGAACGGAAAGCTCTCTTCGCAGGACCTGCAGGCGGCCGGCAACCTGGTGAACCCCGACAGCCCGCATCCCTTTGACGACGCCACGGCCGACATCAATGTCGCCGACACCTCCACACAACTCCTCGAAGTGATGGCCGAGCGCGTTGATGCCGACTACGCTGCTTACGATCAGCGCCTCAACACCCAGAAGACTCTCAAAGCACTCGAGCAGATCGGCCAGGCCTACGCCGGAATTCCCGGACGGAAAGCGCTCCTTTGGGCGACCGGCGGCTTTCCGTTTTTCCTCAATGATCCCCGCAGCGTCATCGGCATTGATAGTTCGCTGATGCAGAACTACGAGCGCACCTGGCAGATCCTCAACGCCGCCAACATCGCGCTTTATCCAATCGATTCCCAAGGCCTGCTTCCGCCCGACACGTCGCAGCGCGGCTTCGCGTCGTCCCGCACGTCTGTCGCGTCGCGCGGATCATCGCTGGCTCCGAATCGTCCGACGAGACTGCCCATTGATGCCCGCACCAACATCGAAGACTCGCTGCGTACCTTCGCAGCCGCCACCGGCGGTCAGGCCTGCCTCAACACCAACGATCTAGCTAACTGCTTCGCGAAGGCCGCGACCGATTCTTCGCAGTACTATCTGCTGAGCTATTACCTGTCCCAGAACGACCGTAAGCCCGGCTGGCGAAAGTTGAAGGTCCACGTCGCCGTGTCGTCCGTCGAAATCCGCGCCCGCGACGGTTTCTTTATCGGCGATACCAAGCAGCACTCGGAAGGCAGCCTCAAAGAACAACTCGATACCGCCGCTGTCTCCCCGATTGACTACACTTCAATCCCGCTCGCCATCCAACTCAAGGAAATCACCAAGGCCGCGAACGGAGACCACAACGTTTCCTTCACGTTGCTAGCGCAATCGGGCGCGCTCACCATCGACATCGCCGACAACAACCACGTTTACGTTGATATCGGCGCCGTTGTCGAAAATGGCAAGGGGCAGCTTGCCCGCGTCCTCGGCCAAACCATTGACGCCCACATCAAGCCCGACAACATCGCGAAGGTCATGAAGGAAGGCGTCAGCTTCACCAGCGACCTCGTCGTCCCCGCCGGCAAAGCCACGCTCCTCCGCTTCGTTGTCCGCGACGGCCAGTCCGGCAAAATGGGCAGCGTCACCGTGCCAATCCATCTTGAATAAACAAAGGGACTCGGAATGGAATGTAACGTTCACATCGGGAGTAAGTTCGTGACGCACCGCACCCTGTTCGGGCTCGCGCTCATCCTTCTCGGAACCACCATCGCTGCGCAGCAGCCCGCAGCTCCAGACAAGCCGACTACATTCTCCTCGCGTACCGAGCTGGTCACGGTTCCCGTCATCGTGAACGACAAATCCGGCAAGCACATGACCGGGCTCAAGCAAACAGATTTCACCCTTGAAGAAAACGGTCATCGCCGCGAAATTGCTAACTTCGAGGAGATCACCACCACCGCTGCCCCACTGAAGCCTCGACCCGCGGCACAGTACGAGTTCTCGAATTTCATTCCGAGCGATGGCCAAACTCGTCGCGTCACGATCATCGTAGTGGATCTGCTGAATACGCCCTTTCTCTACCAGGCGCGCGCCCGCGCCGAGATCGTCAAGTTTCTCAGCAACCATCTTCAGGACAACGGTCCCACGGCCCTCAATGTCCTGAACCGCAACGGTCTTCGGCCGGTGCACAGCTTTACCACCGACACCAGCGTCCTCATCGCCGCCCTCAACAAGCTGAAGTCCAATATCTCTACCCAAGACGAACTCGCCACAGGCGCCTTCGTCAATCCGGAATCCAGTAATGCCCTCGACGATCCCTCTTCCACCGAGGCCAGCCAACTGCTCGAGATCATGAATCAGCGCGCCGATGCCGACTTCGGCGCCTACAAGCAGCGCATCCAGACGCTCACTACCCTCGATGCACTCGATCAGATCGCGCAGTCCTATGCCGGCATTCCGGGCCGAAAGACTCTTATCTGGGCGACGGGTGGTCTTCCCTTCCTTCTGAATGATCCGGACAGCGTCACCGGCATCGACACTACCTTGATGGACAATTACCAGCGCACATGGCGGGCTCTCAACGCCGCGGAGATCGCTGTGTATCCCGTGGACGCCCAAGGGCTCCTCGGACCCGACCTGTCGCAACGCGCCATGAGTGCGCGCTCGCGTCCGCCCGCCATGACCCAGGCTTCCCGTACCGGGGTTCGAGCCCCAACTCCTCTGCCCGTCGATCCGCGCCAGAATGCACAAGATTCCTTACGCGCCTTTGCCCACTCCACTGGCGGCCATCCCTGTATCAACCAGAACGACCTCGCCACCTGCTTTGCCCGCGCGGAAGAAGATTCCTCGCAGTACTACCTGTTGAGCTATTACCTTCCTTCCGACGATCGCAAGCCCGGCTGGCGCAAGTTGAAGGTGCAGGTCGCCGGCGCTCACGGCGAGATTCGTGCCCGCGACGGTTTCTACGTTGGCGACAATCCGGCGCCCGACTCGAAGCGCGCCCGCAACGAGTTGCAACTCGCCTATTCTTCCCCGCTTGCGTTCACCGCAGTGCCAATGGAAGTTCACATAGCGAAGGCTGCACCCGCGGAAAACAACACCCGCAAGGTGAGCTTCGATCTTCACTTTCCTGCGAACAGCATCTCCATTGCGGCTCCCGATAATGCAATCGGCCTCGACATTGAAGCCATCGCCACCGACGAGAAGGGCAAGTCGGTCCGTGTGTTTGCCAAGACCATCAGCGCGCATCTCAAGCCCGAATCTCTGCCGGGAGTCAACAAGAACGGCTTTCGCCTTGCGGAAGAGTTGGTTATCGCGAAGGGCCACTACCAGCTTCTCTTCGTCGTCCGTGACGACGGTAACGGCAAAATTGGCACCCTCGGCGCACCCCTCCAGGTTGACTAGAAGAATCCTTACGACTCCTCAGTTCATCCAATGAGTAACCGAGTTCAGTGTGCCATTTCATCGCTTTGGCGGCGATTCGGTGCTAATCTGAACTTAGCTCTTTGACAACCAGTCATCATCCGGTTGCAAAACCAACGTGGGGGCGTCACGGCTTCGACGGAAGTGTTTGCGGCCAGGAGGCATGTCGGGGTGCACGCACCCGTGATCGTGTGCAAAACAATATCTGCCAACACGCAGATGGCTTACGCAGCTTAATTAATTAAGTTGCCGTCCTCTCCAGCTTCGCCTACGGGCCGGAGTCAGGGCGTCGCACAGTAGGCTGGATTGAACGCTACGTCTGGGCGTTCGATTGAGATCTTCAGGCTAGCCGATTGGGTTTCTTGTCCTTTCTAAGCCCAAGACGCGAAGGTGCCGGTTTATCCCGGCGCATGGAATAGGACTACACATGTAGGCTCCTGACTGACTTCGCTTGCGGACGCGGGTTCAACTCCCGCCGCCTCCACCAATTCCTTCTTTTCGTTTCAAGCATCCCCTGACAATCTATGTCGCAAACGGTGGAACCAATCCGTTTGAACGCCGAGACCTTGCAGGCCTTCACGACTTACGTCGCCGATGCCGAAGCCTCCATGCGCGCCACCACGGATCCGTTTCTCTGGGCCGACGCCGACCTCAAGCGCTCCTCCGAAGTCGCAAAAGGCAAAGTTCTGGCGCAGTTCTGGTCAGGCACCAAACCCATTCACGTGCCCCAAGGCCTGATCCACGACTGGGTGGGCGCTGCGTATATTCCCAGAGTCAAAGTGTCGCAAGTTCTCCGCGTTGTGCAGGACTATGACAATCACAAGCAAATCTACAAGCCCGACGTCATGGAGTCGAAACTCGTTACCCACGCCGGCGACGACTTTAAAATCTTCCTGCGCCTGCTCAAGAAAAAAGTGATCTCCGTCGTCCTCGACACGGAGCACGCCGTCCATTACTCGCAGATAAGCGCAACTCGCTGGACCTGCTGGTCGCACACAACGAGCATTTCCGAAGTCCAGAACGCGGACGCGAAAGACCAAAAAATCCTGCAGCCCGACACCGGACATGGATTCTTATGGCGATTGAACTCGTATTGGCGTTTTGAAGAAAAGCAGGAAGATGTGTCCATTGAATGCCGCGCCATTTCCCTGTCGCGAGATGTTCCCAAGGCCTTGGCCTGGATCATCGATCCGATCGTAGGGAAGGTCCCGAAGGAATCGCTGATCAACACATTGAATGCTACGCGCAAGGCACTCCACCTGGCTGAATCTCCTGCTTAGCTGATGAACCGTGCAATGAAAAAGCCGCCCGTGAGCGGCCAGTCCGTCTCCGATCAAGTCCGCTACAACGATCCGGCAATCTTTCGAAATTCGTCTTCCGTGAACGCTTTCAGCGTCTGGGTGCTGACGTTGCCCGCCGCTCCCGTCGACAACAGAAATCGTGCTGCCGTCTCATCGTCAGGAAACTCCGAGATGATCACAGCGTCATATTTGCCCATGGTCAGGAACCATGAGTGGACCTTCCCTTTCGCCGCCTTCGCCGCTTTTTTCGCCGCGTCGAGGCGTTTCGGACTCTCCTTGATATTCGCTGCTCCCTGCTGCGTGTAACGAATCAAACTTATGTAATGTGGCATTGGCGTCCCTCCTTAGGGTCTGCAACAATAGGGTTCGCGCTTGCGCGTAGTCAAGTTTTTAACTGCGCCGGCGCCACTACCCTCTCGCTTGCACCGCCAACGCGCGATTATGGTGTACCGGAGCCGTATGCGACACCCACTCGCCTCCCGCAAATGGCTCCAGAGCGCGCCAGTTTCGTACCAGATCCAGGTTCGGACTTGTTAGCAGAGCATCTGTCAGCGTACGGATGGGTGGCCGTCCGTCGCTTTCGAGAATCGCCTCGAACCCCCTCTTATCTTCTGGGTCTGTCGCTTTCCGATACGCTTCCAGCAATGCCGTTGCTGTGCGGATTCCATGTGACCGCAACTTCGCCCGCACCGTAACCTCACTGTTTCCGATCTTTCGGTCAGGTCCGAGCTGGGTGTAAAGAATCGACTGGTCGATCCAGTCAATGATCCGGTCCGGCGAAAAGCGCGTGTACAGCATCAGGTCCACAATGCTCGCCGTTGCCATGTTCGGCACATTCTCAATGTCTTCTTCTTCGAGTCTCGCCTCGTGCCACACGGTCAGTCCATCAAGGCTGCTCAGCGGCAACTCCGAACTCAAGCTCGGCAAGAAATATCGTGCCCCGCTGATCTTCTTGAACGCCGCCTGCAGGAATTGCCAGATCACCGGCGGAAACACTCCGATCACAAAGCTCAGCACCAGCAGCTTGGAATTGGTGTTCAGGTCTGAGGAGCTATCCAGGATGTGCAACGTGCGCGCGGTCGGAATCATCACCCACGTCCCCATTACCGCCATCACAATCCGCAGCGACACTGCTACATAGGCGCTCGAGCGCAAGTCTTTCAACACATATCGGCGGAACAGCATTTGAATCGAGAAGAAATATGCGCCCAGGAACGCGAAATACACCGGCGATTCGTCCGGATACAAAGCCCGCAGCCACGACACTGTGTTCGTCTGTGCCACCGTCGACGGCGCGGCATCTGCGGCCTTCGCGGGCAGCGGAGTCTCCGTACTTCCAGTTGCGCTCGTCGGCAATCCCGGCGTCGCTGCCGAAAGCACCTGCGTGTTGGCGCTCTTGGCTTGAGCCGCAAGCGGCTGGGGCGCAGCCGCCTGCCATGGCGGTAACGCCAGGATCCACCCGAGCGCAATCAGCCCGGTAGCTGTAACCAGTGGAGCCGTAGTTTCAGGAGTAAAGATGCTGGAGAATCCCGCAGTGGCGCGTCGGTTCCACTCCGGCTTCGCAAACACCGCCGCTGGGTCTGTAGCAGCCACGAGTTCGCTCACGAGTTCTGGATCCAGGCTTCCGTAAACCGCCTCGAATTTTTGCAAATATGTCAGAATACGCAAATTCAACGCTGAGTCCGGGGCGATCTCCTTCGCGGCAGATGAAGCCGAACGCGGAGTCGTCACTCGTTCGCGCAGCAATCCGAGACGTTCCAGGTTGGTGATGAATTCATTCAGTAAGCTGTACTTTCGCGTTGTGATGAACAGGTAATACAGGATCACCGGAAACAGGCACACCACCAGCAGGAAGGTGGAGCGCAACGCCAGGATCTGGTATCGCTGTGGAAGAACGCTGATAGCGCCCTCAAGAATCGAGATACCCGCGAGCGCCACGATCACCGAGCCAACCCGTGTGTGTACGCTGCTCCGAATCTTCTGCCGCCACGGCGCGTACGATCCAATCACCGCGATCAACAACACCAGGGTTATGAGCGACTCCCACCAATACCGCCAAAAAAACGCGTGCATAGGTGGAACTTTCACCACCAGAATCCAAAAGATGATGATCAGCCAAAATACATAGCCGATCCACGTGTCGCTGCTCGTGGGACTCCGCTTTTGTGCGACCTTCGAAGTTTCCTTCGTTGCTTCTACTTGTTGGTTGTCTGCAGGATCATCCACATTCGTAGTCGGCTCGACGAGCGTGGGAGTGGTATCTGGGTCAGGCATGGGGCACCGCCACTGAAGTAGCTGAAAAACCCGGCATTCCGTTCTGGAGTCGCACACAGTACCACGCCCAGGCTCCCAACGGAGATGATTTAAGTACCTCCCTCCACCTCCCTACCGGACAATGCCCGGCCCCTTCGAGTTAGTGGAGAATGCGTAATCTCAGGTCCACTTCACCCCATCCTCTCGCATCTCCACCAGCACAACCTCATAGCTCACGATCATCGGCATCAGCTGCGCTTCCAGTTCCCTCTTCCACAACTCGCCTTCGTAGAACTTCGCTTTCATCGGCTCGCGCGACTCCATGTCCGGAAATCCGCGCATAAAGAAGAACGTGTCTGGCTCTTCCAGAGATACCCACGGTCCCGCGATCTTCATCCCGATCTCTGCATGCGCCGGCATCGACTTCGCGCGAAAGGCTTCCAGGAACGCTTCGCAGCATCCCGCCTTCAACCGGTACGTCCGCAGCTCGACAATCATTGCCCCTTCTTTTCTTTCGTGAAGTCCCCAGTCCAATTCGTCTCCCATGTCTTGCCGTCGGTTGAGAACGCCTGCTCCACATGCTCCGCTGTATCCGAGAGGCCGCTGAATTCGAAGCGCACCATCACCCACTTTCCATCCAACACCGTCTGCCCAAAGAACTCGCCGCGGCCATTCTGGAAACATCCCGCGAGCGGTTTCTCGTCCAGCACGCCGTCGTGCAGGTTGGCCCACCACAACGTCCACTGGCGCGTCTTCGGATCGAAGAGCCGCAGGCTCACGCCCTCAATCTTCGTGCCGCCGTTTGTCATCTGCAGTTCCGCAATGTTGGCGCGGCCGTTCCAAAGTTTGCCGACGGTGAATCCTCCGTCGTATTCCTTCCACTCGCTCGATCCGGAAAGTGGCTTCAGGAGCCGCTTCAAATGGCCATGCCAAGTACCGAATTCAAAATCGAAATCGTGCTGCCCATCATGGATGTCGGGATTCGGCGCAACTTTCGCTCCCGGCACTTCTTCGCGCTCCATTGTGGTGTTCCAGTTCGGCTCCCAGTTTTTCCCTCCGTCCTCGGAGAACGACTGCTCGAAATCTCCCGAGTGATCGCTGACATTCGTCCACAAAAACCGCACGTAGATAGATTTCCCGTGCCAGATTTCGTGGTCGTAAAACTCTCCCCGACCGTTCGTGTAGCGACCCACCATCGGTGGGCCGTCCATCGTGGGTCCGGCGGCGTTTGCCCAATAAATCCGCCAGTAATGGTTAGTCGGGTCATACATCCGCAGCGTCAGCCCTTCGATGTGACCGGTCGCCCCTTCGGCCTCAAACTCGTCGAGATTGGCCCGTCCTGCCAGAACACCGCGGAACACGTCATGCGCTTCGAAGTCCACCCACTGGTTCGATCCTGTCAACGGATTCAGCCGACGCCGTAAGTGCATCTTCCAATTGCCGAAGAGCTGGTCCCAATCATGCTGACCGTCACGGATCTCCGGCCCGGCGGCCGCGCTTGTGCTTTGCGCGAGTGCGGAAAAAGAAGTTGCGGCGAAGAGTACGGCGAGGCAAATTCTGCGGAGCGTTTTCATAAGATTCTCCGCAACTAGTCTCGCTTGGGTTGTGGTATCTTCCAATATCCACTTCCCATGCAATTCGTAATACCACTTTCGCGAGACCAGGCGCCACTGTTTCAGCAGGTGTATGCCGGCCTTCGTGACGCTATCCTTACCGGGAAAGTCCCGGCTGGTTCCCGCCTACCCTCCACGCGCGAAATGGCGACACAACTCGGGATCTCGCGTACCGTCGCCGTCACAGCTTTCGAACAGCTTCTTGCCGAGGGCTTCGTCACAGGACGCACCGGCTCGGGAACCTATGTCTCGAACGCCATCTCGCCGGACGTGCGCCCGAAGCGCTCCCATCCTGCGCGCATTGCGCTCTCGAAATACGGGGTAGCGGCCGCGCAGGCCCGCGCTGCCGTCCACCTTCCCTCTCGCGCCGAGCGTCCGCTGCCACTCGACTTCGCTGTCGGCTGCAGTGATCTCGAAACGTTTCCCTTCGCGCTCTGGCGACGATTGCTGCTCCGTAGCGCACGCCGCACCCGCGTCGCCGAACTCGACTACGGTCCCCCCGAAGGTAATTCGCAACTTCGGGAATTGATCTGCACCCACGTGCGTCGCGCGCGTGCCGTGCAGTGCGACACCGATCAGGTCATCATCGTCAACGGCTCGCAACAGGCGATCGATCTCATTTCTCGCGTGCTCTTAGAGCGTGGCGATCCCGTGTGTATAGAAGACCCCAGCTACCAGGGCACGCGTGAGGCCCTGCGCGTCGCCGGCGCTAAGCTCTTGCCGATCGCGGTGGACGCCGCTGGAATCATCCCATCCAAGTTGCCATCACGTGCGCGCCTGGCGTTTGTTACGCCGTCGCATCAGTTCCCCACCGGCGCAATTCTTCCTCTCGCACGGCGGATCGAACTTCTGCGCTGGGCGAAGCGCGCCAACGCCTTCATCGTGGAAGACGACTACGACGGTGAGTTTAACTACGCCGGCAATCCACTCGAATCGCTGCAGGGTCTGGATCGCGAAGGCCGCGTCATCTACATCGGCACCTTCTCGCGGACGATCTTTTCCGCGCTTCGACTCGGCTATCTCATCGTCCCGAAGTCTCTGATCGCAGCTTTCTCCGCCGCAAAGTGGCTCTGCGATCGCCACAGCCCAACTCTCGAGCAGCAGACGCTCGCTGAGTTCCTCGCCGGAGGCCACTACGAGCGCTATCTCCGGCGCGTTCGCCAACGCAACAGCAAACGTCGCGAAGTCCTGCTGGAGTCAATCGCCAAACATCTCGGCTCACGAGTCACTGTTACCGGACAAAACGCCGGGGCCCACATCGTCCTTTGGCTCAATCGCAATCGCAACGAAGACAAGCTCGTGCAGGCCGCCGCTGAAGTTGGTGTCCGCGTCTACGGCATCGCGCCGTATTACATCCATCCACCGCGCGCTGCCGGACTCATGCTGGGCTATTCCCGCCTACGCGAATCCGAAATCGAAGATGGAATCCGTCGCCTCGCCCGCGTCCTCTAAGACGAAGCGAGTCTCTCTGTCATGGTGAGCGAAGAATCCGCATACCAATGCGGATTCGCAGTCGAACCACCCCTATCGCCACCGCAATGCCCTCTGCGATGAATCTGTGACCCATCGCACCACGACCCGTGCTCCCCGTCACCGCGCCTTCGCCAGCCGTCAAATACTCTGCGCATGCGGGCCTACCCCATCAGCAATCCCAAGCTCTTTGAAAATCCGCGCGGCCGGCCCGCCAAGTCGCTTCCCTTTCCACCACCTTCTCTTGTCATTCAGAGAAGGGCGGCAGCCCGACGAAGAATCTGCTGTTCTCCCCGGAGCAGAAAATTGCTCCTGAAAACCACGAATATTTGCGTCGAAATCACGAAAGACACGCACAATCTCCTCATTTTTCGTACATTTAGCCTCGAAATTCGTGGGAATGCGAACGTTTTGATCCCCCGATTTCTTCGTCTTCCCTTCGTGTCCTTCGTGGTGAAAGATGTTGCCCTTCAATGTCCGATAACACGCAGAATTCTCGCGAAAAATGCACCTAACTCCTACGCCGAGAGGAATTTACCTCTAACTATGTTTAGAAAGAGGAATTTGCGAAGATTGCATACTCTAAGTCGCTGAAAACACTAGAAGGTGGGGAGGGGGGGTGGGGTACTCGCAAATGAGCGGCTGAGTTGCCCCGGAGAACCGAAATATAGTTCGGCAAAACCGCGCCCTACTCGTACAACTGCCAGTCATTAAGCCGACTCCCTTAATACAGAGCATCACCAGCTTGTGAGGGAGAAAAGTGATGAATGCAAATCGGCTCCTGCGCCTGGTAGCACTCGCGGCGCTCTTTATCTCGCTATCCGCCGTCTCGTACGCCGGCGTATTTCTATCAGTTTCCGTCGGCCCACCGCCGATCCCGGTCTACACCCAACCTCCCTGCCCCGGCGCCGGCTACATGTGGACACCTGGCTACTGGGGCTACGGTGATGAAGGTTATTACTGGGTCCCGGGTACGTGGGTGCAACCGCCTCAGGCCGGCCTCTACTGGACGCCTGGCTATTGGGGCTGGAATGAGGGTGCCTACGGCTGGAACGACGGCTACTGGGGCAACGAAGTCGGCTTCTATGGCGGCATTAACTACGGCTTCGGCTATACCGGGCGGGGCTACTACGGCGGCGAGTGGCGCGGCCACGATTTCTATTACAACCGTCGCGTGAACAACGTGAACGTCACCAACATTCACAACGTCTACAACAAGACGGTCGTCGTCAACAACAACAGCCGCGTCAGCTATAACGGCGGATCCGGCGGCGTATATGCCCGTCCAACCCAGCAACAGGTTTCGTATCGCCAGCAGCATCACGTCGAGGCGACGGAGATGCAGCGCCAGCACCGCGAGGCAGCTGCCCGCAACACGCAGCTCCTGGCGCGCAACAATAACGGCCGGCCTCCGATCGCAGCCACCGCTCGCCCCAACGATTTCAAAGCGGCCGTCGCTGCGAAATCTGCCGGCGGAAAAGTAAATCGCGCGGCCCTGACGGCCACGCCGAAGACCGCGGCGCCACGCGCTAAGGCCAAACGCAACGAACCTGCGAAAAACCCTGGGAAGCCCGAACCGGCACGCAGCACCGGCGCAAACCGCAACGAACCTGCGCATCCGGCTGCGACCAAACCCGAGCCCACGCGCAACGCCAATGCAAACCGTCCGAATGAACCGGCCCGCAATGTTCCAAAGCCGGCAAATGCGAACGAATCGAAACGTAGCAACGAGCCCGCGCGCGCTACGGCCCACAACGTACCGAAGCCGCCAGCCGCGACCGAACACGCCAATGCCAAGGCCAATGAACACGTAACCGCTCCGCCGACGCGAACGGAAACCGCCTCGAAGCCATCGCCAGCGGCTCAGCCGCATGCGGCTCCGAAGCCGGAACCGACGCGGCCTGCAGTCTCGGCCAGCAAGAACGAGCCTAAGACGAAGCCGTCCAACGAACCGCGTTCGATGGGTATGCCTCAGTCGGACCGCGGTCCAACGACCCACAGTGCTCCGAAGCCCTCGCATGAGGCTGCTCCGAAGCCAGCACCGGCACCTAAGGCTGCCCCCAAGCCGGAGTCGCACGCCAGCGCTCCGCAGCACCAGGCAAGCGCTAAGCCGGCACCGCAACCAAAACATGAAGCAGCCCCGGCCCACCAGTCCGCTCCAAAGAGCGAGGCTCCTAAGAAGGAAGAGAAGCCAAAGGGTTAAAACTTCAACCTAAACATTAAGCAAACGCCCCGATTTTTCGGGGCGTTTTTCTGCGCTGACAAATCTGCCAGTGTCCATAACCTAACCCGTCTTCTACGCTGCCCTTCAATTTCGAATAGGAGGACACGTGGCGACCTCAACGCCGATCGTCTCCGAAAGCGATCACTTCTTCCGCACACGAGAAGTGGCGATTCGTCTCAGCCTCATTGCCCTCCTCGCGCTCACGTGCTTCGTCATCCTCAAAGCATTCATCCCGCTTCTCGCTTGGGGTGTAATCATCGCCACCGCAGGTTATCCGGGCTATCGCAAGCTCGCTGCGGCGCTGGGAGGTCGCGAGAAGCTCGCCGCGGTGTTGTGCACCCTCATCCTGCTCAGCCTGATCGTGATTCCTGCCGTGCTGCTCGCAGGCACACTGACGGATGGCGCGAGGTCCATTGCCAGCCAGGTACAGAGCGGCAACTTCCGCATTCCACCCCCACCCGCGAAGGTCCAGGGCTGGCCGCTCATCGGCAAGCCCCTGAATAAGGTCTGGACAACGGCCTCCACGGACGCCACGCAGGCGCTGAACAAGGTCTCGCCCGTGATCCAGAAGTATGCCCCCACCTTGCTCTCGGCCGGCGCCAAGCTAGGGGGCACTCTCCTCCAGTTCATCCTCTCGATAGTGCTTGCAGGCTTTCTACTGGCAAGCAGTCGGGGCAATGCCGAATTCTCGCAAAAGATCTTTCGACGCATCTTCCGCGAGAAGGGCGACGAGTTCGAGACGCTGACGGCGAACACGGTTCGTAGCGTGACCAACGGCATTGTCGGCGTGGCGCTGATTCAAACCATCTTGGCGAGCCTCGGATTTCTCGTTGTTGGCTTGCCGGGCGCCGGAATGTGGAGCCTGTTGTTTTTCGTTGCAGCGGTCCTGCAAGTGGGAGTTGTGGTTCTGCTTCCCGCTGTGGCCTTTGCATTCACGATCACGAGCACAACTCCAGCAGTCATTTTTCTCGTGTGGTGCATGTTCGTTGGCGTAATCGACAACGTGCTGAAACCGATGTTGCTGGGGCGTGGCAATCAGGTACCTACCCTGGTGGTTTTTCTCGGCGTGATTGGCGGCTTCATCGCGATGGGCACGATTGGATTGTTCATCGGCGCCATCATTCTTTCCGTCGGCTACAAGTTGTTTCTCATCTGGCTTGAAGATGTCTGACGACGAGGCCTGTGGTTGCTTATGCGATTGCTGATGTTTCCGTTGGCTTCGAAACGATCCGAGAATAAATCAGCATCACGACTGGCGCGAACAGGGCGTAGTAGACCAACGTCGGTGCGGAATCTCGCGCTCCGACGTATTGCGCCGAAAGAAGCAGAGCTAATCCTGCGTTGCGGTTGGTGTTGCAGATCGCGAACGTCTTGCGCATCGCTTCATCGCGAATGTCGACGACCAGGACGATTGCGACCGAGCTCACTGCCAGCAGGATCGCGGCAAGCGGAAGGAAGAGCGTGAGGTGCTTGAGCTCGGCCCCCAGCGCATAAAGAATCAGGACCAGCGCGAGGATGAAGAGGATATTTCCGATTCGGCCTGCGAGGGGACGATTGCGTTCTGCGAATGCCGGAAAGAACCATGCGACGAGCATTCCCAGGCCGAGAGGAAGCAACTGCTTCAGAACGATCTGCCAGAGCAGAACCAGCGGCGAAATCCAGAGCGCTCGGCCACCGAACCGCGCAGCTGCCGCCACGAGTAGCGGAAGCATGATGGGAATCATGAGCGCTGCCCATATCTGATAGCTCGCAGCGAGATGTATATCGTACCCGCTCTTCCCCAGGTTACGCGTCATGAGCGGCGCTCCCGGAGAGACTCCGAGCAGAAAAAGACCCACGGTTTCACCGTAGTCCAGCCGAAAGATCCAGGCAAGGATCAGCGCGATGGCAGGCGGAACGACGAAGGTCACCAGCGTCAACGCGATCCAACCCGAAATGGTGGGGCGCTTCCAACGCGTAATCAGCTCAGATGGCTGAAGGCTGAGGCCTACGGAAACCATGAGGAAGAACAGCGCGATGAGTACGAGGTAGCGCATAGGTCGGCGGCCACTGTTCGGAGTCCGAAGCATACGCTGCTGCGCGAATCAATGGAAGCGGGCTCAGCGACCCTGCTTGGGGCCGCTTTCTACTTCGTAGAGAACTGCAGGATGGGAGCCACACTCACCGAGGTTGGACTCGGCCCACTGCGTTGCCAATGCGATGTCTTCGCGGCGGTTTCGGCTCCTCGGCAACGCGAGCGAGTACGCTACGTCGCAGCGCGGGCAGCGCACCCCAATAACCACGTAGCTGTCCAGGCTCTCTGGCGTCAGGATGGCCGGTAACCGAACTGCGTAAATCATCGGGTTCGACAGCATATGGAGCGGCCTCACCAGCCGACGTTGGGGCAATTATCGAAAGTTAATTAGTTTCGATGCAGGGGCTTCGGGAAGGTTGGCGCAAAATGACGCTTACTTCGTACAACCAGCTGACATTTTTTAACTTCCAGAATTCCTCGCGGTGATATGCTCCACAAACAGTTTCCCTGTTTTTATGGTGTCCGGTTCCACATCCGTGCTCGCGGTTGACGATGATCGCGTTCATGCTTACGCGATGGAGAAAAAGCTGCGCGCCAGCGGGTTTGTGGTGAAGTGCGTACACAGTGGGCCCGAAGCGCTCGCAGAACTCCGCAGCGGAAAGTACGACGCGATCCTCCTCGACATCAACATGCCTGGCCTGAATGGGTACCAGACCTGCGAGCGCATCCGTTCGGAAAGTTCGATTCCTCAGCCTGCGATCATCTTCCATTCCGCGTCCGATGCCTCCGAACCGGCCGTGCACCGTGCGTACGACGCAGGCGCGGACGCCTTCCTCACCTATCCCGTCGACGACGAACAGCTCAAGGCTGTGCTCATTGGATCGGTGGCGATGCGTCGCTCGAGGTCTGCAACGGAGCTCGAACAAGTGACCGGGTGCGAAAGCATCGAAGCCGGAGATATCGTTCAAGTCTCCGGCTTGTACGACGTGACCCACGACGGCGACCATCTGCCGAGTGGCTCGATTGTTTTGTTTGCGGGGATTGTGCTTCCGCCGTGTCGATTGTGTGCGGTGAGCTATCACCTCACTCGGGCGATCCCACACATTTCGGAAGACGACGATTTTAGATAGCCGCGGCTAGAGGTATTCCCGTTCCTGCTGGCGGATTTCCTTGTAACGCTCAAATGCTTTTCGCTCATCTTCTAAACCCAGCCAGGTTTTCAACGTGGAACCGCGGAAGGTGAACGCGGTCATCTCTCGAGCGTGGGTCGCGACAAACCAAGGGTCATGCTTAAAGACGGCGGGCAGGTGCCGTGTCTTCATCCAGCGTTCTGCCTTCCAGCGCGCATACTCGATATCGTCGGACGACACATGCTCCGTGCGCACGACTGCCGTGGTGCCGTCGTACTCTTCCAGACGTTCGTTAGCAATTAATCCGCGCTCACGAAACTCTGCCGTCATCGGCGTGCGCGGATACGGCGTCGGGTGCTGGATGTATGGCCAATCCACATACTGGCGCGCAAACTCAAGATTGATCTCAATCGTTTCGCGGGTGTCATCCGGGTTGCCGATGATCAACCCGCCGACGACGAGCATCTTATGCTTGTGCAGAATGTCTACCGCGCGCATGGTGGCGTTGCCGATGTTCTTGCCGTTCTCCTTCGCAGTGTTTTTGGCGGAAGCCTTGAGAAATACCAGGTCGCTCTCGACGACGTTCTCAATACCAAGAAAGACGTAGCGGAATCCCGCCCGTTGCATGAGTGGTGCAATCGTCTCGCCGTGGTTGGCGATAGACGAGGTCATTGCCTGAACGAAGTAATCGATGTTGTTGAGCCCGGCGGCAATGATCGCTTCGCACAAAGCCTCGAAGCGTTTCACGTTGAGCATGATGTTGTCGTCAACAAGGAAGACGGTGCGGGCGCCGTGGTCACGGGCGTCGCGGATGTCGTCGAGGACGCGATCGAATGAATAGGTGTGAAAGTTACGGCCGCGCATCTCAATGATCGAGCAGAAACTGCAGTCGTAAGTGCAGCCGCGCGATGTCTCGATCACATCCACTTGGCGTCCAAGCAGCGTGTAGCCCTTCAACACCCGCGCATCACGATTGGGTAATCGGATCTCGCCATCTTCCAGACGGTGCACCGGCCCGATCGCGTTGTGCACCCATCCATCGTGTGCACGATACGAGAGTCCTGGGATTGACGCGAAATTGTTGTCGCTCTCCAGAGCGCGCAGCATTCGGCGGAAAGGCAACTCCCCTTCCCCACGCACGATGAAATCAAGCGGCATGGATTCGTAAGCCTGCGTGGCGAGGCTCGGGTCGTAGCCTCCAACCACGATCTTGGTATCCGGTTTAAGCCTGCGAATGAGATCGATGATGCGGGATGCAGTGCGACGCTGGAATGTCATCACCGACAAACCGACGACCGCCGGATCGAGTTCCTTGATGAATCGCGTGACCGTCTCGCGAACTTTCGATTGACAGAGGATGAGGTCTGCGACCGCGACCTTATGCTGCGGATCGATGTTCCCGGCAAGCGAGGTCAACGCGCCGTTCGGCATGCGGATCGCTACCGGCGGCATATGCTCGAAGGAATCCGGCATCGAAAGGAGGAGAATGTTCATTTAACCCCGCGGCGAAGATGTTACGTCTTGGACGCGCAGGATGGCAATTCCGCTCAGACAAATCCGTTACATAGATTTCAGCGTAATACGTAAAATCTCGCTGGGCTGCCACAGGCGCATGCGCGGCCCCCAAGTGCCAGTACCGCGGCAGACAATCGCGGTCATACCGCTTATGTCGTAGCGTCCGGAGACTAGGCGGAACGCCAGCCGTACGATGTATTGAAAGGGCCAGATTTGACCCTTGTGAGTATGGCCAGAGAGCATGAGCCCCGCGCCAAGTTGCGCGGCTTTCTCGGCAAGTACCGGCGTGTGGGAGAGAAAAATCGTGGCGCCTCCGGGATGATCGGCGAAGGCCTGATCGAGCGCCACCGATTGATCGCGATTGCCGCGCTTGCGGAATGCAGGATCATCCACCCCAGCGATCACCAACCCCGGCAATAGCTCCACGTTCTCGTCGCGTAAGACACGAAACCCGGCTCGGCCCATCAGTTCGATGATTGCGTCCGGTCCGGCATAGAACTCGTGGTTTCCGGTAACAGCGTAGACGCCCTGCGGAGCGCGAAATTTCTGAAGCACCGGAAGCCATCCCGCGTGTGTTTCTTTCTCGCCTTCGAAAATGTCGCCGATCAGCAGGATCAGATCGGGCTTGAGCGCCTTGAACTGTTCCGCACGCGCGCTCGCCCAGCGGTGATTCAGCATGGAGCCAAGATGGAGATCTGTACCAACCACAACCACGGTGCCATCGGCCGACGCCGGCAGTCCCGGCATCGCGACCTCGTGCTCGGTGACGACAGGAGTGCGCCACGCCTGAACGTAGGAGATGGCAATGAGAACGCAGGCTGTGCAAAGCGCGACGGTGCGAATCAGGACCTGTTGCTCACGGAAAAAGAGACCGAAACCCGAGAGCGCATCTGCGAAAACGAACATCGCAAACAGAAGAAAAACGATGCCGACCCAGGTCGCCCCGATGTACTCGAGAACGTGCGAGAACCTACCCAGCTCATAGTGCTCCATGATTCTGGAGGCGACGTAGCTCAGCGCCAGGAAAGTGACGATGGGAAGAAAGATTTTGAGCGGGAGATGCGCCGCAAGCGTGGGAATGGAAAGGAGGCGCTGCACGACGTATACGTGCATGCCTCCCCACAGCAACAGGAAAACGATCAAGAACAAGAGCAACCGTGGACTCCTACTCCGATTCTAGCGAGTCCGCGGGCCGATGAGTTTCCACGCGGTTAATTGTTCGCACGAGGTCAGTTCGATCCAAAGGGTATCGCCTCGATTTGGCGAAGGTGGTTGATGTCGTGTCCGGCGCAAAGTTCTACGATCCGGCGTGCGGTCTCCTTGCCGCGCTCCGAATGCATGCCGTACTGCTCCCATTGTTCCGGGCTCAAGCTCCGATAGAAAGCGACGTTGGCAGCCCGCAGTGCGCGAAACGCTTCGAGCGCGATGTCGAGGTCGGTGTGACCATAGCGAGTGGCCCAGGAGTCCTGATCGAACCCTTGAATCGCGATGCCGTTAGTGCCAATGACGAGCCGCACGCGAACCCCAACCACCATCTCGACCTCGGAGAGGTGAATTGCAATTTCTGCCGGCGACCACTTCCCTGGCGCCGGGCGGCGACGAATCTGCTCCTCCGGAAAGCTGCTCAATATCCTGTCGAGTTTTCCCGGAGTTTCTGCGAGCGATTGCAGCGGATCAATGTCGCCGAGAGTGGCGATAATGCGCTGGACATATTCCTGTGCAGTTTCGGCCATTAGGTTCTCCGATGTTTTTGAAAGAGATGTGCCAACAGGATAACCGACTCACTTTTTGTCCCATGAAAAAGCGCGAGCCGAAGCCCGCGCGACGAAATGCTTTCGATTTCAATGACCGACAAATTTGTCGAGGGTATCGGCGTCGCGGTCGCAGAGATCCATGTACTGCTGTGCGGCCTTGAGGTCGTGCGCCTGGATGGCCGATTCAAGACGGTTCATGTTGCCGTGGAGCCTCTGCTGGGTAGCAACGATGTCGCCACGCATCCCGAGACCTTGATGAGCTTGTTCCTGCTTCATGGTCTCGATCGTGCTATCCACAGAAGCCATGCGCGTACTTAGCAGGCTGTGCTCGTGGGCAAGCTTGTCGAGTTCGCGCTGCTCCGCCTCACGTTCGGCTGCTTGTTGCGCGGCTGCCTGGGCGTCCGCAGCGCTTGTGCCGTAATCAGCCGCCGAGCCATGGCCGACTTTCGCGCCTGAGCTCTTGGCACCAGCTTTCCCGGCGTGTCCCATGGCTTGCAGCGTGTCGCTGGCACTGCCAGGAGCATCCGCGGTCGGAGCCGGCTGCGAACTGTCTGGAGTTGGGCTGGTAGGCGGACTGGCGGCGTCTGCGCTGCTAGCCTGGGTTGGCGCTGGCTGCGCGGGTTGGTCTGCCGCCGCCGGTGATTGCGTGGAGGCAGCGGGCGTCGCGTGCTTGGCGTCCATCCGTGCGCGCAACATCTTCGGCAGAAACATCGCGGCGGCAACGCCTACCACGACGATCAAACCAAAGATGACGAGAATGACGACCAATGCCGCGTTGCTTTTGTTCGCAGGCGGCATTGGCGTGTAATTCGTTTGCGGAGTACTCATGGCAACCTCCTATTCGGTTGCACTACTGAGGAGACTTCACGGTGTCGCCCACGGCGGGCTTGCCGCTGCCGTTGAAGTTGAGTGTTGCTGAGCCTTCATCCACTTCGGTCACAGTCGCGCTGCCGAGGTGGTCAGACACAGTTCGCAGGACCTTGCCGGTCGTCGGATCTTTCACCGTGCGGGTCGGATGTTCGACATCGAGCTGGTCGCCGACCTTGATGCCCTGCCGGCTGCCGACGTTGATGATGATCGAGTTTCCGGAGACATCAGCCACCACGCCGCTAACCACAACCTTGTTCGTCGGAAGTGCGCCAGCCTTGGCGTCGAGTTGTGCTCCCAGGGAATCCACGGCCTGATGCACCGCTTCGCCGAGGATCGTCTCGCCGAAGTTTGAGCTCCCCATATCTAGCGATCCGCCGCCGCCGTTCCACCCGCTGCCGCCTGCTCCGAGCAGTGAAACGCCACTGCGTTTCGAAGTTCCCGTGCCGGTACAAGCCGCAAGGATCTCCGCGGTGTTTACATCAACCAGGCGAGCGGTGATACCGACCACCGCCTTTGCGCTGTGCGTGCCTACGCCGCCGATGCCGTAGCGGCCGGTAATCCCGCCGTAGCCGCCTCCGCCAACGTTGGTGTGCTGGTCATCGCGACCGAATTGGGTAATGCTGCCGGTGATGATGGCATCCACGCCCAGCAGACGGCCGATCTTCGCGGCACTGTTCGGATCGGCGCGATCGCTATTGGAAAAGTTCTGCTCGGCCATGATCTTGTCGAGCTGCGCACGCTCGATCACGGAATAATCTCCGTCGTTGACGAGCTTCTGAATAAGAAGGTCGGAGATACCCTTCCCCACATCTTGATCGGAACCGAAGATGGCGGCGACGCTGCTATGAACAGTGCCGTAGTCGAAGCTCATGATCGCAACGCGTTTCTTGCGTGTCGCCTGAGGGAAGGCAGACACGGAGAGCAGCAACAGCGCAATCACCGCAGCAGTAGTGAAACGACGCATGACAACCCCTTTCCGCAATACCCAGGTAAAAATATGGAATGGCCCAAACGTTGTAGAAGCAGCGATTATGCGGCCCTCTGATTTCAGGGTCAAGCAGAACTGCTGCCGTGACCCAAGGGCCGTTTCCCATCACGGACAGCAACGTGAGCAAACAGTCTTGTGACGTACTCTGAATGGATTTCGTCAATTCATATAATTCGGAAGAAACCGCCTGCTGGCGGCGCTTTCAGCGCCTATGTGCCATTGGAACTGCTTTGGCTGTCCGTTACTCTGTGAACAACGGGCGGGTGTGAACAGACAAGAGCACTACCGGCGCCATTTCCTCTCTTTGGCGGGCATCGTCGTCAGCGTTTTGCTGGCGGTTTTTTTGATTTTTTCAGTGCGCGGGACGCACCGTTCCCTCATCGTCCCTGTCGTTTTTCTCGTCTTTATCATTCTTTGCGCACGATACTTCGGCATGCTTGCCGGGGTCGTAGCCTCGATCATTGCAAGCGGCCTCTTCGCGGTCTTCCTTTTTGAGCCCTACGGCTCGCTTCAGATCAAAGACCACCAAGCGCTCTGGAATCTGGCACTCATGCTCTTCGCCGGCATCGCGCTTTCCTACGCCAATTCGGGCAATGAGGATGAACCGAAGGCGCCGAAGAATTCCTAGGACCGATCTGCAAGATCGCTAATCAATTTCCAGGCCGCTTCGACGTGATGCCGTTCGGTTTTCGCCTGCCCGATCGAGAACCGAAGCACATATTTGCCGTCGAGCTTGGTGTGCGAGATGAATATCTTCCCGCTTTCATTCGCGCGCTTCAGCAGCTGTTCGCTGGCGGCGTCGCCGCTTTTCAGTCGGAAGCACACGAGACTCAGCGGGTGGGGTGCGACCAGTTCGAAACGCGAATCCGCCTTGACCCACGCGGCAAATTCCTGCGCCCATGCGACATTCTGCCGCACGTGATGTTGCAGGCCTTCGACGCCATAGTGTCGGATCACGAACCATAGCTTCAGGGCGCGGAAGCGGCGTCCCAGGGGCACGTGCCAATCGCGATAATCAAAGACCTCGCCTTGTTCGGACGCCTGGTTGCGCAGGTATTCCGGCACGACGCTCAAGCTGTTGATCAACGCGTGCCGATCCTTGACCCAGAAGGCGGTGCAGTCGAAGTTGGTGTACATCCACTTATGCGGGTTGAAGGCGTAACTGTCGGCCAGTTCGACGCCGTTGTGCGTCCAGCGAAATTCAGGACAAAGCGCTGCCGTCCCCGCCATGGCGGCATCCACGTGTAGCCAGAGACCGTGCCGCTTACAGATGGCAGCAATCTCCGGGATCGGATCGATCGCAAGGCTGGAAGTTGTGCCGATGGTCGCGCAGACAAAGAAAGGGATCTTCCCTGCCGCTTTGTCTTCGACGATCTGACGTTCGAGCGCTTCGGGACGCATTGCAAATTCTTGGTCAACATCAATCAGACGCAGGTTCTTGCGGCCGAGGCCGGCGACCTTCACGTCCTTCTCGACGTGCGAGTGTGCCTGGTTTGAGGTGTAGCAAACCAGCGGCAGTCGGCATCCTTCCTCGTTCGTTTGGCCATTCGTGGCCTGCTCGCGCGCGGCCAGCAATGCGCACAACGTTGCGCTTGAAGCGCTGTCCTGGATGACCCCGCCGCCATGTTTCGACGAATTGAGGAAGTGCTCTGGCAAGCCGAGCATTTGAACGAGCCAGTCGAGCATCTTCATCTCGACTTCGGTGCAAGCAGGGCTCGTCGCCCACAACATCCCCTGCACTCCGAGTCCGGAGGAGACGAGATCTCCGAGGATGGATGGCCCCGAGTTGTTCGAGGGAAAGTAGGCGTAGAAGTTCGGCGACTGCCAATGGGTGATGCCCGGCAGGACATGGCGCTCGATGTCCGGAAGGATGTTGGTGACTGAGTCCCCCTGCTGAGGCGGACTGTCCGGTAAGCCATCGCAAATCTCCCCGGGCTTCACTTGGGAGAGCACCCGAAAGTCTTCGACGTGCGCGTGATAATCGGCCACCCAGTCGATCACTTTGTGTCCGGCAGCGCGAAAATCATCAGGAAGCATATGAAAGTTGTTCTTCATGCGATTCATTTAGTAAACCTATCAAACTATTGTGATAGCTATACTTACGACTTATTCTATTTCGCGTGAAAGTGCTCGTAACAGTGTCATCGAATTCAAAAAGACGGCAATTCTCCGCGACGACAGGTATCCGCCTAGTTACTCCCCGCACCCTCTCCCCGAAAGTACATGGTCTGGGGTACTATTGGTGCCCCTCGCCGCTCTGGCGGAGAATACGACTGCTTCGGTACTGCCTCAATTTGGGGGAGGCCTCATTGCACGATAATACGCACATCGAGATTCGCTGCCGTGCCCTTTGGGCTGATGTTCTTTCCGCGCTGGAAACTCGCATCACGAGCGTTAACCGCTACGTCCCCGAACAGCGCTCCCACATCGTCTGCCGCAAGATCACTCCGGAAGCCGTTCACCTTCTCCACGAGTCCTCCGACCGCAGTGTGATCGCGTCGCTCGATTTGAAGAAGCATGCGATCCATCTCAAGGAATATCACGATCGCGAGATGGAGTATCCGCTCAAGCGCAAGGACATGCCTCTCTCCATGCTGGCCGATGGAGAAGTCTACGTGACCGATGGCAACGAGTTGAAGCCGAACGCCATGGAAGTGGCCAAGTCGCTGCTGGAAGCGTTGCTGGCGCAGAAGAACCCATCGAAGATGTCGGCGTAATTTCCTCGGATTCGATTCACAGAATGGCGGCTGCGGCCGCCATTCTTGCTGCTCAAATAACGGTGATAGAAAACGTGGTGGGCCCTTCGATATGTTGCCGGTAGATGGCATGCTTCGAGGCGATCTCTGCGACCGCGTCAGCGTGGATGCTGTAATGTCCGGGCGGCAGCTTGGTTTCAAAACTGATGGGAACACTGCGGGAATGGCTGCGAAGGCTGAAGTGCTGATATCCGAGCGCGAAGGCTTTCCCTACCTCGTTCACGGCTTCGATGATCACGGTTTGGTCGAAGTCATCTCCAGCCTGGTTGGCTACGACGACACTTCCCTTCACCACGTTGACGTTGACTGTCGGGATTCCGTTCCAATCCATGGTGAGCGGAGCTTTTGTGGCTGGATCCGTCGTGGCGGGAGGCTCGGCGCTATTTTGCGCGGCGCAGAAACTCGCGACCAGCCATAGAACGAGTACGCAAAACTTCATCGAGAGATTAGACGCTAGAAACTAGGAGACAGCAACCTCGCTGCCGGCGAATGCCCGTAGACGCTCGCGCACAATGTCCTCGTGATCGGCGACACAGATCCAGGCGTCAACGTGGTCGGGCAAGCGATCCGGAGCCTGATTAGAGGCCAAAACGACCACCTTTGTATCGGTGTGGCGCGCCTTGATAGGAAACGCAGCGTCTTCGAGGCCATAACCGCCGCTATTGCTAAGCAGCACGAGCGACACAAATTTCTCTTCCATGAAATGCAGCGTTTCAGTCACCGAAGCTGTGGCCACAAAGTGTAAGCCGAGGCTGTCAACAATACGACGATGCCAATCGAACTGGGTGCGAACCGGATTGAAATAAACTGCAGTGGCCATAACGGTCTCTTTTCTAGTCGAATCCAGTTTGCGACCGATCGCCTGACACAAGAATCCCCGCTCTGTGGTACGAGCGGGGACGTTTGTGGCGCTATTAAACGGGAATCGTCAGAACTCTTCGTCCTTGCGCTCGATCTCGTCACGAATATCGGAAAGCGCCGCGGCGCTCTCGGTGCCATTCAGCCGCTGCTGCAGCTCTTTCAACGCGACGGCGATGACGTGGTAGTGATGCAGCTTGCTGTATGCCGGATCGCGGGTGACCTGGAGCCAGATGTCGTGCATGAGCTTCAAGTCTTCGCGACGCATGCGCGGGGTGTGCGGACCAAGCTCGAACTCCCATTTCTGTCCGTCCGCCGAAGCCACAATCAATCTCATGCGCGGCTTGGGATCAGGTAGGCGTTCCCAGGCGTCGCCGGTCAGCTTGCCCTGCTCTTCGGGGGTCAATTTGTTCGACAACCCGCAGACGATTACGGTCGAGTGCAAACGCGCGCCAGTGGCCACGATGCTTTCAAACACATCGTTCGTCGGCGCAACCAGCAGTGAAACGTGGCGGCCCTGTTTTTCAGCCTCGTTCACGACCGCGGTGAACAACTGACGCTCATACTCCTCAAAGACCTCTGAGCTGTCGAGGTTGGTGTTGCCGCTGAACGAGTACTCGCGGTGGTAGAGGCGTGACGTCATGACCACGACGTCTTGCTTGGTCGTATCGGTGTGCTTCAACACCTCGCGCAGGTAGAAGAGATTGCGAGGGTCGCGGACCGCTACCAGGATGTTCCCCGGTCGGACCTCCATCGCTTCCGCGGTGATGTCGTCTTGCGCCTGCACGCGGAACTGTTCGAGATCGTGGCCGCCACCAGCAACGGTCTTCTGGTTAAGCCGCTCCGAAATCGTGAACACGACGTACAGGAAGATGCTGAAGGCAATGCCGTATTTGGTCGCAAGCGTCTTGGTGAACAAATTGACGATTGCGATCGAGAAGAGCAACACCGCAATCAGTCCAACGCCGACCGGAATTTCCTTCCCGCCGATCCGAATGTTGCCTGGCACCCGCCACTCGCGGCCCTCTGGACTCGTAAATCGCAGGACGAACACCGCCAGCGACATGAACGAGAAGGACCAGATCACGCCGAAGGCATACAGAGCAGCCAGCAGGTAAACATTGCCGCGGCTCGCCAGAATCGTCGCGATCTGCAAGCCAGCAATCAGGTTGATGATGCGGCTGCTTGTCCCGAACCGATGATGTGGCTTGCGGAACCATGGCGTCATTACACCGTCTTCGCTGAGACGGTTCAGAACGCCGTTGGCGCCCACGATGGCCGTGTTGACTGCTCCCGACAGGATCAGTGCACCCACGATCACGACAAAGCCTTGGAACAGAAGCTTTACGTTGTAGGGACCGGCAACGTTCATCGCCAATCCACTGATCAAGTTCGCGAAATAATTCGGGCGAACATTGTCGGGAATAATCATCACCGCGAAAAACGAAACCAGGCCGGTGAACAGCAGGCTGTACAAGAAAATGACCAGGCCCGCTTTTTCCAGGTTCTTGAGTTTCGGGTGCTCGATCTCGCGGTTCACCTGTGCGAGCGATTCCTCGCCGCTCATTGCCAGCACGGAGTGTCCGAAACCCACCAGCAACAGAATCCAGGTCAGATTGGCGAACATCGTCCCGTGCAGCCAACCCAGAGATTCGTCCGTCTTGAGCAGGTTGTGGCCCGATGGCAAAGGTGGAAGGTGCGCCGTACTGGGATGAATCACGAGCGTTGCCAGGCACCAGCCGATCAAAATCACCACCATGACCGTGGTGATCTGCATGATGCGAAGCGCCTTCTCGCTGCTTTCGTGAATGCCCTGGATGTTCTTGTGCCAGAAATAACCGGTCACGAGACAGCCGAAGACGGCGGCACAGTAATTCACGCCGGCGTCGGATAACGTAATCGGATGATGAAGCCGCGTGGACAGGTCCTGCAGGAAGCCGACGAGATATTGTCCGGCAGAAACAGCGCTAATCGGGCCGGTCAGGACGTAGTCGAAGAGCAGCGCGGATACCGACAGCTTTGCAAGCTGACCGCCCATGGCGCTTTTGACGACCTTGTAGACGCCTCCACGCACGAACATCGAGCTCGACTCGATATAAATGGCGCGGACCGCATAGCTGAACAGCATGACCGCTAGGACGAACCAGGGTGCGCTCTTGCCGATGACCTTTTCGGCGTCGCCACCGACGTAGTATGCGGAAGACGCTAAGTCTGAGAGAACAATGGCGGCCGCGCGCCAAAAAGAGATGAAGGTCAGCATCACCGTAGTGGCAACGAAGACCTTTACGGCTGGCTTTGGAATTGTGGACATTCTTTGGATTTATCTATGTCTTTCGGTGTCGGATTCAGTGTAACAACCGGAGAGTCAGAATGGACTCCCCATTCGTGCCGTACACTCAACCAAAGTCTTGAACGTTCGCATTAACATAACGCCATGAGTGCTGGTGAAATGGATCTTCGGACGCTTCTCGCAGGGATGAAGCCCGAACTGCAGCCGCAGGAGTTCGTGTACGTCGCGCTTTCGCTCGGCGAGCCGATACCGGCAGGACTTCGCCTGTTCGCTACGATCGCTGAGAAAGAAGGAAATACGTTGATCCTCGAACGTAGCGAGGCTGAACGCGCCGGGCTTTCCTTCGCGTTTCCCTGTCGGATGATCACCCTCACCGTCCACTCGGCGCTCGAAGCGGTTGGGTTTCTCGCCGCGATCGCAGCTAAGCTGACGCAAGCCGGAATTCCCGCGAACACAATCTCTGCGTTCTACCACGATCATCTGTTCATACCCGCGAGCAAGGCTGACGCGGCGATGGCAGTACTTCGCAGTTTGTCTGCAGACTAGGTTGTGGCAGGTACGGTCACGATCTGATGGACGTGATGATCGAGGTGCTGGAGACAGTCGTTGATCCAGTCCGCAATCGTCGTAGGTGGGAACCCGGTGATCGTGAACTGGCGATCGAGGGCGGCATCCGGAAGATTAGTGACCATCTCCGCCATCCAGGTATAGCGAGCCCGCCACTGATCCAGGATCGCTGGCCATGGCACCTGCGCGTAGCCGTGGAGTACGACCCACGCGTCCTGATCGTACTTCGGACACTCGTAGCCGTCGAGCGTCGTCGCAAAGACGATCCGAACGTGATTGATACAAGCAGAATCGACGAGATGTCCGAGGATTTCCTTCCGTGACCAGCCGTCGGGACGCAGCGGTTGCCGCGCGTCTTCTTCAGAAACGAGTGAGAGTTTCTGCTCGGCGGCGTCCATTCGGGACCAGAATTCCCTGGCGAGCGGATTCATGGCGTCAGTATAGACGAGAGGTACGGCAGCGGCGTTACTGCGCGGAGGTGCTGATGGTCGCCCGCTGCGTTTCCATTTCCCCGACTTTGATCTTGTTCTTCACGCTGCGCACGCCCACGAAGTGGTCCGCTTTGGACTCGGCGCGGTGCTTCACGTCTTTGTCGGAGACGTTACCCATCAAGGTCACGTGGTGCTTGTGTACGGACGCGCGAACCTCACGGAACTCCGGATTATCGGAAAGGCCCGCGTTAATGGCGTTCTCGAGTTCGGAGTCACTTGAGTTTTTGGAGAGTGTCGTGCCATCGGCGCCGCGATAGTTCTTCGCAGACGTTTGCACTTTCCCCACCGGAACCGGGGCTTGCGCGAACAAAGCTCCAGTCACTAGCAAAACGGAACATAACAAAGCCCGACATCGCATGGCCGCAATCCCCTGAGCATCGGATTTGAGGCGGTCCCACACTTGGGCAAATCGCCTGAACCTGAGATGCCCGACACAGGCCAAAGTTTGTAACGACTCCCTCAATCGTGGAATTCCAGGAACTCTCGACTAGGTGCATGCTGCCGGATGCGAGGGTGGCAATCATGTGGGCGGCATTCGCAAAACCTGAGGACTTCCCGAATCTCGGTCATGAAGCAATCGACGATGAGCACGAAAATATCGCCCGTCTCATGAACGAATTGCACGATGCAATCCACCACCGGGTAGCGCTGTCGGAACAACGTCGGCTTCACCACGAACTGGAAACGTACGTTCGCGTAAACAACCGCTCGGAAGAGCAGATGATGGAAACGGATTCCTATCCGAACCGCGAGAGCCACCACAAAGCTCACGAGGCGATGTACCGCAAGCTCTACGAATACGAAAAGGTCCTGCAAGCCGGCCGCGAGGACGCGTCGCTCCAGGGCCTCCACGCTTTACGCGAACTCCTCATTCGGCATATCGCGCAGGAGGATTCTCGCGTCGCGAGCTGGCATCGGATTCACAACATCAGCGCCGATTCTCCCGACTAGCCCCGGACCACTCTGTCACGGGCAACAGTCCTTAACCGCATCCCATCGTACCCGGTAGATTCTTTGTCGCCTTTTTCGCCGACAGACTCTGGAGATGCGATGGCAAAGCTCGTTGCTGATCTGCTCATAGAACGTCTGATCCACTGGGGAGTGGACACAGTTTTCGGGTTGCCGGGAGACGGCGTGGACGGCCTCTTTGAAGCCCTTCGCACTCACCAGGAGAAGCTTCGCTTCATCCAGGTCCGGCATGAAGAGGCCGCCGCCTTCGCAGCCTGCGGTTACGCGAAATACACGGGCCGGCTTGGGGTCTGCATCGCAACTTCAGGTCCGGGCGGCATCCACCTCTTGAACGGTCTCTATGATGCCAAGTGCGACGGGCAGCCGGTGCTTGCAATCACAGGTCATACCTTCCACGATTTGATCGGCACCTCGTACCAGCAGGACGTGGATCTCGACAAGCTGTACATGGATGTCGCTGCCTACAACCAGCGCATCATGGGACCAGGGCACGTGGAGAGCGCGCTTGATGAGGCGGTCCGGACAGCCCTGTCCCGCAGGACGGTCGCACATCTCACGATTCCTAAAGACATCCAGGAATGGCGTGCCTCGAATTTTCATCGCTCTCCCGCCAACGTGCCCGACCACAGTGGCGCTATCTTCGAGCCTGCCTATCCACAACCTCCACAAGAGCTGCTACGGAGGGCAGCGGACATTCTGAATCAAGGCAGAAAGGTCGCAATCCTCGTTGGCCAGGGATGCCTCGCGGCGCGAGCAGAGGTTGAACAGGTTGCGGAACTGCTCGCCGCGCCAGTGGCCAAGGCTTTGCTCGGAAAAGCAGTGCTGCCCGATCGCAGCCCCTACACAACCGGTGGCCTTGGTCTACTGGGCACGGCGCCTTCGCAGGACGCAATGGAGGAATGCGACACTCTGCTGATTGTCGGAACGTCGTTCCCTTACCTCGAGTTCTATCCCAAGCCGGGGAAAGCAAAGTGCGTGCAGATTGACATTGATGCCACCCGCATCGGCTTGCGCCACCCTGCAGATGTCGGGCTCGTGGGGGACTCACGGACTGCTCTCCGGGCGCTGGTCCCTCTCTTGAAGAGACGAGAGGACCGGTCCTTCCTCGAGACAGCGCAGAAGCGGATGGAGAGTTGGAATGAGTTGATGAAAGAGCGCGGCACGCGTACTGACCTGCCGATGAAGCCGCAAGTCGTCACCCACACTCTTAATCAGCTTCTCAGGGACGATGCCATCGTCTCAACCGACAGCGGCACCATCACCACCTGGACGGCGCGCTACATCGAGATGCGCGGAACCATGCAATTCTCAGTATCAGGAACGCTAGCAACAATGGCGAACGGTCTCCCCTATAGTATCGGCGCGTCAGTGGCACACCCCGGCCGCCAGGTGGTCTGCATCATCGGCGACGGCGGTTTGACCATGCTGATGGGCGAACCCGCGACGCTGGTGAAATACAAACTCCCCGTGAAGATCGTCGTGATCAAGAACAACGTGCTCGGACAAATCAAGTGGGAGCAGATGGTGCTTGATGCCAATCCACAATTCGGAGTTGAGTTGCAGCCCATTGACTTTGCGAAGGTTGCCGAAGCCTGCGGGGTGGCTGGATTCAAACTCGAAAATCCCGCAGACGCAGAGAGGGTCCTCCGCTCAGCGCTCGAGCATGATGGACCGGCCCTTGTTGAAGCAACGGTGGACGCCAACGAGCCGCCACTGCCCGGCAACGTGAGTCTGAAGCAGGCCCTACATTTCGCGGAAGCCCTGGCGAGCGGCCAGAAGGACGCCGCGGAGATCATCAAGACTGTGGTCGAGAACAAAGTGCGCGAGGTGATCTGACAACTCACCGCGCGTAGCCAGTTAGTGGCATCCTAGAAACATGCGCTCGCAGATGCCGGAACCCGAGATCATCCCGCCCGGCGAATCTCCGCGCCCGCACCGCGACATGCTGAGTGACGAGACTCTCGCATTGCTCGCGTCGCTGCTCGACGATCTATTCCGAATTCCCGGCACGCCGATTCGCTTCGGCCTCGATCCGTTGATTGGGCTACTCCCCGGTGTCGGCGATCTCATCACCGGTGCAGCCTCATTCCTCATCATTCTTGCGGGATGGCAGCGCAACCTGCCGCGCGTGACCCTCGTGCGCATGGTGACCAACGTCGTGATTGATACCCTCGTTGGCAGCATTCCCGTCGCGGGCGACATGTTCGATGTAGCGTGGAAATCGAACCGCAAAAACCTCACATTGCTTCAGCGATCCTCTGCATCCGCTTCGCGTCGGCAAACGTGGAAAGACTGGGCGTTCCTCCTCGGCATTGTCTTCGCTCTCGCGACCGTGATTGTTGTGCCGATCGTAATCGTCACCCTCCTCTTCCACGCACTCTGGGAACGACACTAATTAGCAAAAGAAAACGCCTGCGCTAAGCACAGGCGTTTTCGTCAGTACCAATGCGCTACGGTGCGCACGGATAGCTTGCCGTGGTGTATTGGTACGATCCGTTGATCAGCGAGTACAGCGTCACATAAATCGTTCCGCTGGTCGGGATCGTAACTGCACCGCTGGTCGTGTTCTGTCCAGCGTTCACGAACGCGACGTCGTGCGCGCCGTGCGTGGTGCCCACGTACACCGTGTACTGGGTCACGCCCGAACCACCACTCCAGTTGAACGTGGCGGTACCGCCGTGGAGGGTCGTGCCTGAAACAGGCGACGAGATTGTCGCTTTGCTCGCGGCGCCACCGGCCACGTACTGCACCTGCTGCTTCTGGTAGTTCCCCGCAATCAGCGAGTACAGCGTGACGTACACCGTCGCGCCGTTCTGCGGAATGGTGACGTTGTTGGCGCTGGTTCCGGTGCCCGCATTGACAAACGCGATGTCATGCGCGCCCGCCGTAGTGCCAACGTAGATCGAGTATTGCGTCACGCCCGTTCCGGCGGTCCAGGTAAACGTGGTGGGGTCGGAGAGCGTGCTGCCCGCGGTCGGGCTGCTCATCACGCCCGGAGTCGCCGAACCAGTGGCGGCATAGACGTAGCGGTTAGACTGCGACCACGTTCCACCGATCTTCGACCACAACGTAACGTACACGCCCTGGCCGTTGCTCGGCAGACCACTCACGTCCGTGGAAAGTGCGCCGAACGTGTCAATGTTGGCGATGTCTTTGCCGCCTGCATTTGTTCCGACCCAGATGTCGTAATCCTGCACCCCGGTACCGGCGTTCCACGTGAAGGTCTGTGTCGTTCCGCCCAACGTCGAACCCGCGCTTGGGCTCGTCATTGCAGCAGCAACCGGTGTGTCGCCGCAACCCGCAATCTTGAAGCTGACCACGCGGGTATTCCAATTGAACAGAGCCGCGCTGGATAAGTATTGATTGATGTACCACATGGTGCAGTCATCGGTGGGATCGATGGAAAGGGCGGTGTAATCCCCCCAACGCCACGGTTGGCACCCAGAGCCGCAACTCGTGACATCGAGCTGCGACGCCGAACCGGAGAAGAGCCCGGTTTCGTTGCCCAGCGTACCCAGGGCATCACCAGGTGCGCGCGTAACCACGGACATTGACGGGAACTGCGCCGCGGAGGATCCCGATGTGCTGTACGCCACCGCTATATTGCGATACGAATCCATGGCTGCGCTGCCCATCCAACGCCATAGCGTGTCGCTGGGCGCCAGCGTCCCGCTTTGAAAGACGGAAAAACTACCAGAAGGTACGCCGTTCGGCGTGGGCTGATGCAGCTCATACCACCGAACACCGGTCTGACCGGACCCCGTGCCACCGGGATCCACCGAGTGATTGAATACCATCGTTTCGTAGCTTCCGAAATTCCGATAAGCCAGCCGGAACATCGCGCGATCTCCCAGCGAGGCAAGAGATTGCGTCAAACCGCCGCTGCCACTCGGCTGCGGAATACAGATCCTGTATCCGCCCGGGTTGCTTTGGCACGCCTGCGTGAACGCAGTTACAGGAATCGTTTGCCCGGCATTCAATGTAAGTGCGCCGGTCGCGTAATCTACGCCCGTAATGCTGTACAAAACGAGGTCGCTGAGACCCGTCAGTCCGGCAAAATACCCTTGCGAACTGGCTGGCGGAGCAGTGTTTCCATCAACATCAGATGGAAGCAGACTGTAGACAAAAGGCCCCGCTGGGTACGGGAACGTAAAACAGGCCTGGTTCGCCGCGTTGCCCAGCAGCATGTTGGTGCGATCGAAAGCGCAAACCTCCGTGCCGGTAAAGGAACTCCCGGTTGGGCCGAACAGGTTGTACGTGATCAAGTACTTGTCGCTCCACACGCCCATCTTTGGATAGTCGTTGAATGCGGTGTACGTGAAATCGTACAAGTAGTAGGCACCCGTCGCATCCGCGGTCTGGGAGATCGCAACGCATTCGTCGTAAACCGGAGCCCCCGAAACTGCGAACTGCGTAACCACCCACCGCTGTGCAGCCCTGTCCCACAGCACGATCGGATCACCGTTGTCGTACTTCGCACAGTTCCCAGTTTTCAGGGTAGTGTCGCTCGAACTCGCGAATAATGCGCTCAGTGTCGACGGGCCCGCGGTCATGGCGCCTGTCGCCTTGTTGAAGACGGCCCAGCGCGTGTTGATAAATTCAACGTATTGCGTTGAGCCAACTGCACCATCAGAATCCGGAGGATCGCCACCGAGGCCTCCGAGATCCGTGCCTAACCCCTCAAAATTTGCCCCTATGGTCGGAGTAGCACCAGAAAATGTAGGGAGTACCTGCCTTACTGCGTCCGCGCGCCCCGTGGGATTCGGAAGTGGAAACGGAGATGGGAAAGGTTCGTGATCAACCATCTCCTTTGGATCCACGATGTAGATCGTCGGCAATTCGCGCATCGGAATACTCTTCCCGTGCCGCGCTTGAACGACGAAGTTCTTCCCTGTGGCGGGAGCATTTTCATCAGCCGCGAACGCACGCGTCACGGGAATCAGGCCAAATAGGCATAACAACAGGATGCAGCTGCGAATTCTCGACAAACGCATAACTCTCTCCGTCTTGATCAAGAGCTTGATTTTCCAGACACCGAGCAGGGCCGCCAAAAAACTATCCGGCGTAGGGGGAAGTCAAACGATTATCGAGAGTTCCTGCTTTCGCGTCAATGGAATTCAGGCACAAACGTGACCGCGTACAAATCGCTACTGCGTCGCGCAAGCGGGACCTGCGCGAGACGCGCATGAGCGCGCCGACGATTACTCAAAAGTGGAAGTTTTTGGTGGAGCTAGTCAGGTTCGAACTGACGACCTCTGCAGTGCGATTGCAGCGCTCTCCCAACTGAGCTATAGCCCCACTCCGAGGCGCGATTCGTTTCTGAACCGGTACGATGATTGTAACAAGCTTGCGAAATTTCTGCCAAGACTTCGCACCCATCGCGCCGCGCTTGCTTCTTTTTCGCGCGCCAAACATCCATTCCTTAGCGCGTTGTGAGGCGCATCACCAGAGGATTCCCAAGTGGCAGCTTATAATTTGATTGTGACCGATCCACATGTAATCAAAATGGCAGAAGCCGACTTCCCTACTCGTTGGGGACGGTTTCGCATTTATGGGTTCGAAGGCACCTTCGAAGAAGTGCCCGATTCCGCTAGCGCCAACGATCTTGCGCGCGATGGCGTGATTGAACGGCGCAAGGAAAGCGCCGTCGCGCTGGTCATGGGCGACATCCACTCCCAGCCACCGCTGGTGCGGATCCACTCCCAGTGTCTGACGGGCGACGTCTTCGGCTCGCAACGCTGCGACTGCCGCCAACAGCTTGAACTGGCGCTGCAGATGATCTCCGACGCCGGCAATGGTGTGCTCATCTACGAAGAGCAGGAGGGCCGCGGCATCGGCCTGATGGCAAAGCTGCAAGCCTACGAGCTGCAAGACAAAGGACTCGACACCGTCGAAGCCAACGAACAACTCGGTCTCAAAGCCGACTACCGTCAGTACACGCTTCCAGTTGAAATCATGAAGGCGCTCGGGATCACTCGCCTGCGCTTGCTCTCGAACAATCCCGAGAAAGTGAAGGCGGTCGAAGACGCCGGCATTGAAGTTGTCGAACGAGTTTCAGCCGAAGTCGAGGCGTATCCGACCTCAAAGGCCTATTTGCAGACGAAGAAAGACAAGATGGGTCACATCTTCGGATAAAACAATTAAATGTCACCGATGAGCGCGGAGCAATCCGCGCTTTTTATTTTGCAGCGGAATAGGCTTCATCAAGCAGCGAACGAATTTCCTCCGCCTTGCCGACCGGCAAGTAAGCCAACGCAGCCTTTACCAGGCCTACATAGGCCTCACGCTGTGTCGGATCAAGCGCCTTAAGGTGCTTCTTCACCACGCTGACATCACCGCGAATGAACGGTCCAGTAAACGAGGCTTCGGCTCCGAGCTTGAAGAAATTGTCCACCGTCTGGCCAACGATGCGCTTCATCGCCTCACGTATCAACTTGGGCGGAACGCCTGCTTGCTCTCCGACTTTTTCTGCCGTCGCAAGCGTGGTTAGAAGCAGGGGCGCGAGGAAGCTCCCAAACGCGTGATAGAGAACTTTGTTTTCCTTCGCGATAACAAACTCGTTGCCATGCAGCGAAGTCACCAGACGACGAGCGGCTTCCACTGCCTTGTGGTCGCCTTCGAGTGCAAACACAACGCCAGCCAATTGCGTCGTGGCTTCCGGCGCGAAGGTCATCATCGGATGTACGGAAGCGACTGCCGCACCTTTGTCGCGCAAAGGCTGCAGTTCATCGCTGCTCAGGGCGCCGCTGGAGTGCAGAACAATCTTGCCGCGCCATTCACGTTTTTGCGCGAGCGCCTTGGCGCAAGGCGCAAGGGCTGCATCGGGAATGCATAGCCAAGTGACGGTCTGATCGAAATCAGCGGAATCGAACTCGCTTGCGGCAGCGTCAATCTTTTCGGCGAGCGCGATCGCCTTGGCGATGCTCGAGTGCCGAGCCACCACCGTGTCGACGCAATCATAGTTGCGCTGCAATTGCGTGGCGAGCGCCGTCCCAAGGCGTCCCGGACCCACGATGCAAACATCGAGTGCATGTTCCATCACGCCGGAGGATATCAGAGCCGGGACAGTTTGCCCAAGTTACGATTTGCGCTTTCTGAGCTCCTGTTCGATTTTGCAACCTTGGCGTCGCTAGAACGTCTCTTCCTTTTGCGGGCCAAACACCGCAAAATGGAATACCGATGGCATCCACAGCGACCCAATCCGGACTGAACCGCGCCCTGCACGAAACCGCAGCGCGCGTTCCCGAACCGATTGAGCACTATTTCCAGGTGTCGTTGTTCCTGCTCTTGATCACCGGTTTCGTAACCTTGGCAGGCACCGGAAAACTGGACTTGCTGTCGGTTGTCTTCGTGCTCGCCGCGTTAGGTCTCCGCGCAATCCATCTCGCGCAGAACAAGCAAATCATTATTCCGGAACGCTGGACCACTGCGCTCACGATTGCCTACGTCGCCGTCTACGCCGCCGATTATTTCTTTCTCTCACGCGACTTCGTCACCGCCACGGTTCACCTCGTTCTATTCGGAATGGTTGTTAAGGTCTTCTCGGTTCACCGCGAGCGCGACCTGCTGTACCTCGGTGTGCTGTCGTTCCTCATGATTCTCGCCGCCTCGGTCCTCACGGTGAACACTGCGTTCCTCGGTGGCTTCGCACTCTTCCTGCTCGTCGCGATCGCAACCTTCGTCAGCTTCGAAATGCGCCGCTCCGCGCTGGCAGCCGACTCCGTGCAATCGTTGAACGCGATCCCATCGCGTTCGCGACCGCACGCGACGAAGGTCAACACTTCCCTGTCGCGCACCGCGCTGATGTTGGCGACCACAATCCTCCTCGGCGCGACGGTCCTGTTCTTCACCCTTCCGCGCATCTCGGGCGGCTATCTCGGCTCTTACACGCGTGGCTCCGATCCGGTCAGCGGCTTCCGCGACAACATCCTGCTCGGACAAATCGGCCGCATCCAGCAATCGTCGCAAGTCGTCATGCACCTGCAGATCACCGGGGACCATCCGGCCTTCGACGGCAAAGTTCGCGGCTCGGTCCTCTCCCGCTTCGATGGCCGCTCCTGGGCCGACACACCGCGCTACATGAACGTCATCAATTCGCGCTTCGGCCGCTATGACATCTCCAACGAGACGCTGGCTGCCGATCCGTATCTCGAGCGCGTCTCGGCCACGCACAAGAACCAGAACATGCCTTATCGCGTCTCGATGGAGCCGACGATGAGTTCGGTCCTGTTCCTGGTGAAGGGCACGATTGAACTCCAGGGCAGCTTCCGTCAGATCGCGTTCGATAGCGCACAGTCCTACATCAACCTCGACGGCGGCCATCCCTCGAACGACTACTGGGGAGTCGCGAACGTCGCGCCTCCCGATCCCGCCCTGCTGCGGCAAGCGGGCAGCGACTATCCCGCCCGCGTCGCGCAGCGCTATTTGCAACTGCCGCCACTTGATCCGCGGATTCCCGATCTCGCGCGCAAAGTAACGGCGAAGGCATCGAACCCCTACGACAAAGCGCATGCTATGGAGACCTATCTCCAGAGCAGCTACGGCTACACCCTCGAGTTTCCTCTCGTACCTCCAGCCGATCCACTTGCGAATTTCCTCTTCGAGCGCAAGCAGGGCCACTGCGAATACTTCGCCAGCGCCATGGCGGTCATGCTGCGTTCCGTGGGCATTCCTACGCGCGTCGCTACCGGCTTCCGTGGCGGCGAGTACAACGACATCACGGGCAGCTACATCATTCGTGCCCGCGACGCTCACGCCTGGGTCGAAGTCTATTTCCCAAACCAAGGGTGGGTGACATTCGATCCAACCGCTGCGGCGCCAATGGAGCCGGCCGGTCTATTCGGGCGCTTACGCCTCTACGCCGATGCCATGAACGAGTTCTGGCGTGAGTGGATCATCAACTACGACTTCCAGCACCAGCGCACCCTCACGGCCGCGGTGACCACCGAGTCCCTGCAAAAAGGCATGAGCCTGCGCGATTGGATCTCCGCGAAATACGACCGCATGCTCGGCCGCGCGCGCCAGGTACAGAAATCATTCTCAGAATCGCCGCAGCGCCAATCGCGACTAGCCGTGACCGTAATTTGCCTCATGCTGCTCATCGTCATCGCGCCGCGCGCCTGGCATCTTCTCAAGATGCGCCGGATCGCCGCGCATCCCGGCGACGCGCCCGAAGCCGCTGCTTCCATCTGGTATGGCCGCGCTACGCATCACCTCGCACGCTACGGTTGGGCCAAGCAACCCTCGCAAACGCCCGCGGAATACGCGCAGAGCATCGACCACGAAACCATGCGCCGGACGATGGAAGAGTTCACACTGCTTTATGAACAGGCACGATTCGGAGGTTCTGCGACCAGCGCGAGCCGTTTGCCGGAGCTGTTTCAACGCCTGAAGGTTCGTCAGCGGGAACGCTAATCTACTCCACGTTCAATTTCGACCTTAAACAAATCTGGCCGGCCAATTTCCTTCACGTAGCCGTCTAGAAACGCGAAAAACAGTTTGAACGATCCAGGATCGGTCCAACCCCAGCACTCAATGATCTTGAACCAGGGACGCGGATCACCGTAATTCTTCTCGCGCTCAACCCAACGACAAAATTCACTCATCAACTCGCGCTCGGCATCGGTTGAGACCGGTAGGTCGGCCCTTGCCCGCTCATAGCCTCTCAAGTAGAACTTCAACGCGTAGAAGGATCGCCATCCGAGAAACATTGCCGGACGCTCACGAATGGCCTTCATGCGTTCGATGAATGTGCGTATCACTCTACCGTTGATTCGTTCGGGCAAATGCGGAGGCGCTCCAGACAAGTATTCCTGCAGTAGATCGAAGTACCGATCGAAGGCTTCCGAGTCGTTGGCACTGTAGGACGTAATGATGAGGCTGGAGCTTGTGCTGGCAGCGTGGCTCAGAAGGTGAAACTTCGCGCATACGAACTTGTGGAATCCGTGCCCGTCGAATTGCAAATCGAATAGCGTACCCTCCTCGGAACAAAGCGCCCAATAGCCCTGAACAAAATGCCAGAATCCAGACAGAGTCTTAGTTCCTAAATACCCAACAGGGTCTTGTCGAATGGCCGTGAAGATGGGGTTCATACCAACTACTTCTATCTGAGAGCAACCCTCTCAGCAACGGCGAAATGGGGCGTCACAATGGTAAAATAGAACAATTCCATGCCTGAAACGAAGTCTTCTGTGAGCACCCTGGAACAGCCGGAAACCAAGCCGAAGAAGGTCGGTTTCGTGTCCCTGGGCTGCCCGAAAAATTTGGTCGATTCCGAAGTAATGATGGGCCTGCTGGCCACCAATGGCGCCGAGATCACCGCGCGCGCCGAAGATGCCGACATCATCGTCGTGAATACCTGCTCGTTTATCGACACCGCGAAGCAGGAGTCGGTCGACACCATCCTCGAGATGGCAGGCCACAAGGCGACCGGACGCGCGCAGAAGCTGATCGTTGCTGGATGCCTGGTCGAACGCTATCGCAACGAGATCCAGAAGAACATTCCGGAAGTGGATGCTGTCGTCGGGACCGGCGAACTCGAAGCCATCCTTGCCGCGAGCGGGATCGAGCCACGCAAGTCCGAAGCGAACTCTCCTTTCGTCATCCTGAATTCCACGAGCGCCAGCCAGCAGTTGAAGTCCGGCATCGCCGATCGTCCCGAAGGCGCAGCCCGCGAAGAGGCTGGACGCTTCGCACGAACAGATTGGGACGGCGCTGTCGCCGACCTCCCCAACTATCTCTACGACGAGAACACGCCGCGCGTGCTTGCTACGCCGAAATACATGGCGTACATCAAGGTCGCCGAGGGCTGCGATCATCCCTGCTCGTTCTGCATCATTCCGCAGTTGCGCGGCAAGTTCCGCTCACGCCGCTTTGAATCGGTCGTTGCCGAAGCTGAACGCCTCGCCAAGCAAGGCGTCAAAGAAATCACCCTCATCGGCCAGGACACCACCTGCTATGGCGAAGATCTCGGCTTGAAAGACGGCCTTGCGCAGTTGCTCGAGCGTCTCGCGCAGATCGAAGAACTCCAGTGGGTGCGCTTCCTCTACGCCTACCCGAACAAGATCACCAAGCGCCTGCTGCAGACGATCGCCGACAATCCGAAGATCCCGAAGTACATGGACGTGCCGCTGCAACATTCCGCCGCCAACGTCCTGAAGCGCATGAAGCGCGGCGCGCACGGCGACATCTTCCTCAAGTCCATCGAAGAGATGCGGCGCGTGATTCCCGATCTCACGCTTCGTACGTCGTTCATCGTTGGCTTCCCCGGCGAAACGGAAGAAGACTTCAACCAGCTTTGCGAGTTCGTCAAGGCTGCGCAGATCGATTGGCTCGGTGTCTTCAGCTACTCCGACGAAGAAGGCGCAAAGGCCTTCGCACTCGATGAAAAAGTCCCGCCGCGCGAAATCGAACGCCGCCGTAAGAAGCTGATGTCGTTGCAAAAGCAGATCAGCAAAAAGAAACGCAAGGCTCTGATCGGCCGCGAATTCGATGTCATTCTCGAAGGCCCATCGGAAGAAACCGACCTCCTCTGGGAGGGTCGCACTGCGATGCATGCGCCGGAAATTGACGGCAAGGTTTACATCAACGATTTCGCAGAACACGAGAACGTTGAGCCCGGCCAAGTGTTCCGCTGCGAAATTACCGAAGCCCACGACTACGACCTGGTGGCCCGCTTACTTTAACTATGGCGACGAAGAAAACTGCCGGCCTGCGCTGTCCGACCTGCCGCAAGATCGTGCTGCGCAAAGATCCCGACTTCCCTTTCTGCTCCGAGCGCTGCAAGATGATCGACCTCGGCAAATGGGCGAGCAACGGATACGTCATCTCCACGCCGATCAATAACGCCGGCGAAGACCTGCAAGGCGACTACGATATGAGCAAGCGACGCACGAAAGAGCCGAATGGCGGATCCGGGAAGCCTAACTAAATCCACCACACCTACGCCGGCCTGGGCCCATTGGGTCGCCATCTTCTTTGGCGCCGGTCTCGGCAAGCCTGGCCCCGGCACCTGGGGCGCGGCGGCAACCGTTTTGCTCTGGGCTGGCATCGCCCACTTCACTCCTGTTCCCTACCAGCTCTACGCGATTCTTGCGCTCACCGTCCTTTCTGTCGTCGTCGGGATTCCGGCGGCAACGCTCGAAGCCCGCGGCTGTGGACGCAAGGATCCGTCGCACGTCGTGATCGACGAAGTCGCCGGCCAACTGGTTACGCTCATCGCCGCACCGGTCCGCTTCTGGCCGATGTTCATTGGCTTTCTCCTGTTTCGCGCTTTCGATATTTGGAAACCGTGGCCCATCCGAAAATTGGAGAAACTTCCGGAGGGCACCGGCATTGTCGTCGACGATCTCGGTGCCGGCGTTTACGGTTGGATCGTCCTCCAGGGGCTGCTTTATTTCGGCCGCACCCACGGCTGGCATTGGCTGACTTGATCCTGCGAATTTCCTTTCGTTCCAATTCCCTTTTTCCACGCCGCTGCGGCCTCCGCGATCTCCTGCTTTTTGGTACCCTTGATGCTGCGAAGCGATGAGTAACCCCGGCCTCATTCATCGAAACGGCGCGCCCCACATCGATTCCGTCGAACCGGCATTTGCCATGCCCGGCGGAGAGGTCAAGCTTGTTGGTCACGCGCTCGCGCCCCACGATCTTCGCCGCCCGCACGTGCAATTCGGCGACACCGCAGCGCCAGTCATCATTGGCTCCGAAAACTTTGTACTCGCCCGGGTTCCCAACGATGTGCCCTCAAGCAACGTCTCCGTCCACGTAAATGGGCGCGCGAGCAACGAGCGCATGGTCCGCGTGGCCATGCCGATCGCCGAGAACCTGCACCCCGTCACCAGCCCGGCTGTCGATCGCGAAGGCGATCTTTACGTCACGTTCTCCGGATCGCGCGGACAAAAAGTCCCGGTAGCGATCTACAAGGTTGATACCAACTACACCGTCCGACCGTTCCTCAACGAAATGATGAACCCGACCGGCATGGCCTTCGACCGCACCGGACATCTCTTTGTCTCGTCGCGATTCGACGGCGCCGTCTATCGCGTTGCGGCGAATGGCACCATGACCACCTACGCCGAGGGGATGGGCGTCGCGACCGGGATCGCCTTCGACACCGAAGAAAACCTCTTCGTCGGGGACCGTAGCGGAACGGTGTTCAAGATTGGCCGCGACCGTCAGATTTACGTCTTTGCCACCTTGGAACCGAGTGTTTCCGCTTATCACCTTGCATTCGGGCCAGCCGGAAATCTCTACGTTACCGGCCCAACCACATCCAGTTTCGACGCCGTTTACGAGATCTCTCCGGAGGGAGAGGTCACGCTCTACTACCGCGGCCTAGGACGCCCGCAAGGCCTCGCCTTCGATATTGACGGCAACCTGTACGTCGCCGCGTCACTCAATGGCAAACGCGGCATCGTGCGAATCACGCCGCAGCGTCGCGCCGAACTGGTCGTTTCCGGCAACAATCTCGTCGGCCTCTGCTTCACTCCAGGCCGCGCTGTAGTACTCGCGACTACCGACGCCGTCCATCATCTCTGGTGGGATATCCAGGGTCGGCCGCTTCTCTAAATCAAAAGCTTTCAACACGAAGGAAACGAAGGTCTCACGAAGGCTTTTTAAGTCTTTTGAGTGCGGACTGCTTTACGGCCTTCTATGTACTTCCGGCGATGTGTGTCCTTTCCAACACCCCAGAAATAAATATTCCTTCGGGCGCCCTTCGTGTCCTTCGTGTTTAAAGATTTTGCCTTTCCTCGTAAACTGGACAAGTGATCGCCGAGATCGTCGCTATTGGGTCTGAGCTCCTAACCCCCTTTCGTCAGGACACCAACTCGCTTTACCTCACCCAACGCTTGAACGAGATGGGGGTCGAGGTCGCGTTCAAAAACATTGTCGGCGACAGTCGCGCGAACCTGGCGAGCGTGGCACGTACCGCGATCGCCCGCTCGCACATCGTCCTCTTCATGGGCGGCCTTGGCCCAACCGAAGACGACCTCACCCGTGAAGCCGTCGCCGATGCGCTCGGTCTTCGCCTCAAGCGCAATCCCGATCTCGTTGCCGAACTCTACAAGCGCTTCGCATCGCGCCGCGTGACCATGCCCGACAACAACATGCGCCAGGCCGACGTGATTGCCGGAGCCGAAATAATCCAGAACGACAACGGTTCGGCGCCGGGACAGTTCATCGAAGGCGAACAAGACGGCCAGCCGCGATACATCTTCCTGCTGCCCGGGCCTCCACACGAACTCAAGGCGATGTGGAATGAGAAGTGCCACCATACGCTGCGCGACCGTCTACCTCGCGCCTACATCGCCACGCGCGAGCTGCGGATTTCCAGCCTTGGGGAATCGACCGTTGACGCCCGCGTCGCCCCGATTTACACCAAGTACAAAAACGTCGACACCACGATCCTCGCCAAACCCGGTGAGGTCAGCTTGCACCTGAAGAGCCGCGCCGCCACGATGGAACAGGCGCAGGCCGCGGTCGATCAACTCGCGGCCGAACTCGAAGACGAACTCGATGACGCTGTGTTCTCTACCAACGGCGAATCGCTCGAACAGATCGTCGGCTACTACCTGCAAATGCGCAGCGGAACGATCTCCGTTGCCGAGAGCTGCACCGGCGGATTGCTCGCGGAACGGCTGACGAACGTCAGCGGCAGCTCGCGCTATTTTATCGGCGGCGTGGTGGTCTATTCCAACCAGATGAAAACCCTGCTCGCCGACGTGCCCCCGCTGATGATCGAAGAGCACGGCGCGGTGAGCCGGCAAGTTGCCGTTGCGCTCGCCGAAAACTTCCGCGAGATCACCAACTCGACCATCGGCGTCGGGATCACTGGTATCGCCGGACCGACCGGTGGCACCGAAGACAAGCCAGTTGGCCTCGTGTACATCGCCGTCGCCGACGAGCTCGGAACCGATGTCGTAGAACGACGTTTCCCCGGCGATCGAGAACGCATCCGCTGGTGGTCGAGCCAAGTGGCGCTCGACATGGTGCGCAAAAAACTGATCTGACCGGAGCGAAGCTTGCGACGCAAAGCCGCCTCCCTTCCCATATCCCCGATCTCCAAGAATCAGCAGGTTAGCGGGATTCTTCTGCTAAATCTTTGACTTCAAGGGACTTAAATCTCAAAATATTCAAAACAAAAGAGAAAGCGGCGGGTGACGAGTTCAGCCGCAAAAGAGAAAGGCGACCCGGGTGGGAGTCGCCTTTTTTCTTTCTCTCTATTCTTAGAATATCAAATCGGAGGGGGTAAACCGGACACTTTTCCGAACTTTATATCTTGAGGAGAGTCATGCGTTTAGCTCGATTTTTACAAATTTTGTGACTTGACAAGAATTCGGACGAAAGTGGAACTGTACCGCAAAAGTGGGACACCCAGCGTCGACTAAAATCCTTTGCGATGCGATTGTTCTTTGCGCTCGATATTCCTTCCGAGATCCGACGCTCGCTCACGGACTACGTCGACTCCCTCCGACGGGTGCCGGGCGTGCGGTTCATGGCGCCGGAGAGCTACCACGTCACGCTGAAATTCCTGGGTGAAGTGCAGGACGTAGAGCGCGCGAAAAGCGCGGTGGCTACCGTACGATCGCCGCGATTCGAGGTTGCGTTTTGCGACGTCGGTTTCTTCCCCAATGCGAAAGCGCCGCGAGTGTTTTGGGCAGGCATCCATGCCGACGAAGGCTTGCCAAACCTGGCAACTGCGCTCGAGGATGCACTTGCGCAAGCCGGGTTCCCTCGCGAGGATCGCCCGTTTCATCCGCATCTTACATTGGCGCGCAACGGGTCTGGATCACCCAGGCCGCGCGGTGACGAACAGCCTGTCGCCGGATTCCGCGCGCTGGTGTATCTGGCCGAGAAAAATCCGCCGCCTGAGTTCGGTACAATGACGGCAAGTGAGTTCTTTCTCTATGAGAGCAAGCTGTCGCCGCGCGGGGCGCAGTACAACAAGCTCGCGCGCTTCCCTCTCACCTGAGCGCCGGGTGAGCCAATAGCATGAAGACCTTCGTCCCTATCGCCCTCCTCGCGTATCTGTGCGGCTCGATACCCTTCGGCTTCATCCTGGTAAAGCTTTTCTTGAAAGCCGACGTTCGCCAGACGGGTAGTGGCAATATTGGCGCGACCAACGTTGCGCGCACGGGCGCCAAGGGCCTCGCAGTTCTTACGTTGCTGCTCGACGCAGTTAAGGGTTGGGTTGCAGTGTTCGCTGCGACGATTTTTATCGCGCGCGTCTCCAACCCAGCGAACGTTGATGTTCGGTTGATTCCGGCCTTTGCGGGGCTCTGCGCCATCCTCGGCCATCTCTACCCGGTATGGCTAAAGTTCAAAGGTGGCAAGGGCGTTGCAACCGCACTTGGCGTTTTTCTCGCGCTCGCGCCTACTCCGATCGGAATTGTGCTTGGTCTGTTTGCCTTGGTCGTTCTGCTGACGCATTACATTTCGCTGGGATCGATCCTTGCGGCCGCCGCGTTTCCATTCGTCGTCTATTTCCTGTATCGCAATCAATATCCGGCGGCGACCTACGCCATCATGGGCGCTTCTTCCCTGCTGATCATCTGGCGTCACCGTTCCAACATTCAGCGTCTGATTGCCGGCACGGAGAACCGCTTCCCAGCGAGCAAACCGACGGAGGGCAAAGCGTGAGCCGCATTGCGGTGATTGGCGCGGGAGCGTGGGGCACAGCGCTGGCGATTGTGCTCGGCCGTCGTGGCGGTCACGCCGTGCGACTCTGGGCTTACGAGCAGGAAGTCGTCGCTTCCATTCTGGCGCGACGCACGAATGACCTTTTTCTTCCCGAGGCATCCATCCCAGCGACGGTTACTGTTACGGATTCGCTTACGGACGCACTAAACGGCGCAGAGATCGTCCTGAGCGTGATGCCTTCACACCACGTCCGTCGGCTTTTCACGCAGATGCTCCCGCACCTCAGCGACGACATGGTTTTCGTGAGCGCTACGAAAGGCGTCGAAGACCAGACCTATCTCCGCATGACGGAAGTGATCGAGGAAGTCGTGACTCCGAGGTTTTCTCCTCGCTTGGTTGCGGTGAGCGGTCCGACCTTCGCGAAAGAAGTTGCGAAGGGAGATCCGACCGCGATCACCGCCGCGTCTTCCGACGAGGATCTGGCGCGCACGGTTCAGCACGAGTTTAGCGATCCGCGCTTCCGTGTCTACACCAATCGCGACGTGGTTGGCGTGGAACTGGGCGGCGCGCTGAAGAACGTCATCGCCATAGCGGCGGGCATTTGCGACGGTCTCGAACTTGGGCATAACAGTGTTGCAGCGCTGGTCACGCGCGGACTCGCGGAGATCACGCGCCTCTCGCTTGCCTGTGGCGGGCACATCGAAACTATGGCCGGTCTGGCGGGGCTTGGTGACCTCGTTCTCACCTGTACCGGCGGGCTCTCGCGTAATCGCACGGTCGGTGTCGAACTCGGTAAAGGCCGCAAACTTGCCGACATCATTGCAGGCATGCGCGGCATGGTGGCCGAAGGAGTACTAACGACAAATGCCGCCATTGGCCTGGCGAACAAGCATGGGGTCGAGATGCCGATCACGCAGCAGATGCACGCCATCCTTCACCAAGGTAAATCTCCCAGTGACGCGATTCGCGAGCTGATGTCGCGGCCTTCCACCACGGAAGTTTGGCTGTAAATCGCGAGCAATTCATGTGCCGCATGGGAATATTTTCCCTTCAAATTTGTAATCGTTTGTGTCGTGAAACAAACGTTGCGTTTCGTCCCACCCTGCCTTGACACCAGCAGCTACACCGTTATCTACTAATCGCAATTCGATATAGTCGCATCCTTGGCGACCAGAGATAAGATGTCCCGCTAGTCACTGGAATTGCTCGTTCCAGTCCGAGGGTCAGAATTATCCGCACGGTAAAAGCCCCAGGATGTCTCATTTGTTTCACTAACGTTTTTTCTGCAGCGACAAATTAGATAGTCAATTCGGGAGGTTCGACGATGAGCCATTGGCGGCTTCGCCTGGGCGCGTTGTTACTTGGTTGCTTGTGTGCGGGAAGTCTGTTCGCCCAGGAGATTACGGGCGACATCCGCGGAATTGTGAAAGATGCTTCGGGCGCACTCGTCGCCGGAGCCACCGTTGAGGTAACCAACACTGATCGCAACACGACAATTCGTACCGTCACGACCGATACCAACGGCAATTACGTTGCCGCTTACCTACCCGTCGGTCATTACAAGGTCTCGGTCAAGAAGGAAGGCTTCAAGGCAGCTGAGACCAACAATGTGGTCTTGAACGTGCATGATCGCCTTACGGTGGATGAAACGCTCCAGGTCGGCTCTAGCGGCCAGACCGTAACGGTCAACGAGAATCCCAGCCAGGTGAATCTCGACAACGCGACTGCCCAAGGCGTGATCACCGGCAACCAGGTGCGGCAGCTCACACTCGTCACGCGTAATTACGAGCAGTTGGTTGCAGCCCTTCCCGGCGTTTCGACGAACCTCGCTTCCGATCAGCTGTTCGTCGGCGTAAGCAATCCGGTCGGCACCTCAAACCAGATCAACTTTTCGATTAATGGCACCCGTCCAACGCAGAACAACTGGCAGATCGACGGTTCCGACAACGTGGACCGCGGCGCCAACCTGACGCTGCTCGCCTATCCGAGCGTGGATTCGATCCAGGAGTTCAACGTCCTGCGCTCGAACTACATGCCGGAACAAGGACGCAGCTCAGGCGGACAGGTCAACGTCATCACGCGTTCCGGCACCAGCGCCTTCCACGGCAGCGCGTACGAGTTCTTCCGAAACGATGTGCTGAACGCCAACAACTTCTTCAATAATCGTGCCGACGTTGAACGCCCCGCGATGCGTTGGAACGACTTTGGCTTCACCATCGGCGGACCGATCTACATTCCCGGCCACTACAACACGGAAAAGAACAAGACGTTCTTCTTCTATTCGCAAGAGTGGCGAAAGATCATCACCTACAACACGTTCACCAGCGGCGTGCTGCCCACGTCGGCAAACCTCGGAGGCGATTTCGGAAGCACGATTTGCGTCGCTTTGAATCCCGATGGGACGTGCGCAGCGTTGGGCAATCATGTCTCCACGATTAGTCCCACGGCGCAGGCATACATCAACGACATCTATTCAAAGTTCCCAGCGCCCAACAATGCTGACGGAACGCTCACCTGGGTAGGACGCAACCAGTTCAACTATCGCGAAGAGAACGTTCGCGTTGACCACAATTTCTCGTCCAAGTTCAGCATCTTCGGACGCTACCTCGACGACCAGATCCCAACGCAGGAGCCTGGCGGTCTGTTTACCGGTCTCGCCGTTCCTGGCGTTGCTGTGACCAACACGAATGCTCCCGGACGCAACGCCTCGATTCACGCGACGATTGCGTTCTCGCCCACGACGCTGGCGGACATGGGCTATGCGTACTCGTATGGCGCGGTCATCAGTTCGCCGGCGGGAACCATGGCCTCAGCGAATTCGCCGGATGTGAATCCGACGCTTCCCTTCGGACTCGGTCCGCTGCTTCCGGGCATCGGATTCTTCAATTCCACGCAGGGGCTCGCCGGATTCGGTCCATACAACGACTACAACTACAACCACAACGCGTTCGCTACGTTGACGAAGGTGATTGGAAAGCACTCGCTGAAATTCGGCGGGACCTTCAACTACTACACCAAGGACGAGAACGTGAATGGCTACGGGCTGCAATCGGGCTCCTACACGTTCGCGGATTGCGTGGATAGCAGTGCTACCGTCACCAGCCCGTATCCCTGCTCCGACACCGGCAGCACCGATCAGGAGTGGGCGAACTTCCTCAACGGCAACGTGTCGTCGTTCAACCAGACAAACATTGACTTCCGCGCGCTGGTACATCAGCACCAGTGGGAATTCTTTGGTCAGGATGAGTGGCGTCTCACACCGTACTTCACACTCAGCTACGGCGTGCGCTACTCGCTCTTCCAGGCGCCCACCTACGGCAACGGCCTGCTTACGACCTTCGATCCGTCGAAGTTCGATTCCACCAACACGCCCGCGATCGACAGCAACGGTCTTTACGCGGCCGTGCCATCTGCGCCGTATACCAATGGCATCCTGATCGGCGGCAAGGATTCTCCGTATGGCGATGCCGTGAACCGCACGCCGAAACTCAACTTCGCGCCGCGCTTAGGGTTTGCATGGGACCCGACGCATACCGGCACGACTTCTATCCGCGGCGGATTCGGACTGTTCTTCGATTCACCTGCCGTGAACAGCATGGAACAGTTCCAGCCGGGAAATCCGCCGTTCGTTACTTCGACCTCAATTTCGAACACCAATTTCGACAATCCGGGTTCAGTACAGGCGGCGCCAAACCTGTCACCTCCCGACATTGGCGGCATCGCTCCTAACTGGAAGCAGCCGTACACGATGATGTGGAGCCTGGACGTGCAGCACCAGTTCACGCCGTCCACCATCTTCGACATTGGCTACTACGGCAACGCGGGACGCCATCTTATTGGCGTTGTAGACGTAAACCAAGCGCCACTCGGCGGCTTCCAAGCCCTCGGCATTCCGGGGCCGGTCAGTTCCGGTGACACGCAGAAGCTCAATCAGATCCGTCCGTACCAGGGCTATGCGTCAATCGACTTGTTCTCGCCGGTATTTACGTCGAGCTACAACGGCCTGCAGACGTCGTTCACCAAGCACTTCACCGAGAATTCGATGATCGTGCTGAACTACACCTGGTCGCACGCTCTGGGCACAGCTTCGAGCGACTACCGTGCGCCGCAGTATTCCATGGATATTGGCGCGGAATACGGCAACCTCGACTACGACCGTCGCAACATGTTCACCGCCAACTATGTGTACGACCTGCCGTTCTTCAAGCACCAGCAGGGGGTTGCGGGACACGTGCTCGGCGGTTGGGAAGTCTCCGGATTGTTCTATGCGTATAGCGGGGCGCACTACACCGCGAGCGCATCGCGCGATCCCGGCGGCCTCGGCTTGCGTGATCCGAACACCTTCGAGGGCGGGCGCCCCGACCTCATTGGCAACCCTCAGCAGGGCGCACCGAACCATCTCGACAAGTGGTTCAATACCTCAGCGTTTGCGCTCGTGCCAGCCGGCGACGTCCGTGTGGGTAACGAGCCGCGCGGCGTCATCGTGGGGCCGGGCTACTTCCGTTGGGATGCTTCGCTGTTCAAGAACATCAAGTTCACCGAACGCTTGAACTTGCAGTTCCGTGCGGAAGCTTTCAACGTGCTCAACCACACGAACTTCAACGCTCCCAACGTCAGTGCGACGAGCTCGCTCTTCGGACAGATACTGTCCGCACGCGATCCTCGGCAGCTACAGCTTGCCCTGAAGTTGACCTTCTAAACTCCCACAACTGACTCTTTTGGGCGCCGGCCAAACCGGCGCCCATTTTTTCTTGCGCCGCGCCGACGTCATCGGCACAATCGTGTGACCGCATGCACTTCCCCTTCTACCTGCCGCTCGGGCCGCTGCATCTACCCGCACACCTGATCTTTGAAGCGCTGGCTTACTTCGTTGGATTTCGTATCTATCTTCATCTGCGGCGCACGCGCGGCGATGTGGTACACGAGGACATCCGCTGGTGGGTGATCACGGCTGCCGCTCTCGGCGCTGCGGCCGGTAGCAAGTTGCTTTCGGTACTCGAAGAGCCCAGCTACCTCATTACGCACTGGCGCGAACCGTTTGTGTTGCTGAACGGAAAGACGATCGTCGGCGGACTAATTGGCGGTTGGATCGCTGTGGAGTTCTGCAAGAAGAAGCTCGGCGAACGCGAGCGCACTGGGGATCTATTCGTCCTGCCGCTTTGTATTGGCATAGCGATTGGACGCGTCGGATGCTTTCTCACCGGTCCGGGCGACCATACGTTCGGTGCGGCGTCTTCCCTGCCGTGGGCGATGGACTTCGGCGATGGCGCCCGGCGGCATCCGCTGCCGCTCTATGAGATTGTCTTCCTGCTTGCGCTCTCTGCGTTGCTGTGGCGTGTGCTCAACCGACCGCACGCAAATGGCGATGTCTTCAAGATGTTTATGTGCACGTACATGGGGTGGCGATTTGCGACCGAGTTTCTAAAAGACCGCGAGCCGCTTGTGCTCGGCATTACCGCGATTCAGTGGGCTTGCGTCGGGGTGATATTGTTCTACCTTCCCGATATCTGGCGCTGGCTGCGGCGCCGCGATCCCAAGCTTGCCGTCGCCACAGGAGATTGAATTGCCGAAGACGCGTCCTTACATTTTCTACGACGTCGCCGTTTCGATCTGCGCTCGCTGCTATCGCAAGATTGATGCGAAGATCGTCTTTCTCGACGACAGTGTCTATCTGCTGAAGCGTTGCCCGGTGCACGGCAATGAGAAAGTACTGATCGCGGACGACGTTGATTATTACCGCCGTTGCCGCGAAGTCTTCATCAAGCCTCCAGAGATGCCGGCGGTTTACAACACTCCTGTGAAGTGGGGATGCCCGTATGATTGCGGGCTTTGCTCCGATCACGAACAGCACTCCTGCCTGTCGCTCATCGAGATATGCGACCACTGCAACCTGAGCTGCCCCATCTGTTATGCAGAGAGCGGGCCGTCGCGGCAGAGCTACCGTTCACTGGCGCAGATTGAGAAGATGCTCGATGCCGTGGTTCGAAACGAACTACATCCTGACGTCGTGCAGATATCCGGCGGTGAGCCGACCATTCACCCGCAGTTCTTTGAAGTGCTCGACCTCGCGAAGGCGCGCCCCATTCGACACCTGATGGTGAATACCAACGGTATTCGCATCGCGCAGGATGAGGCCTTTGCCGAGCGACTCGCTACGTACATGCCGGACTTCGAACTGTATCTGCAGTTCGACAGCTTCGAGCGCGAGCCGCTAATGATACTTCGGGGCGCGGATTTGCGCTCTATTCGCCAGAAGGCTGTCGAACGATTGAATGCGCTCGGCATTTCGACGACCTTGGTTGTCACCTTACAGAAGGGCTTGAACGATCATGAGATTGGCAAGACCATTGATTGGGCGCTCGAACAGCCGTGTATCCGCGGTGTGACCTTTCAACCAGTGCAGGATGCGGGGCGCACGGAAGGATTCGATCCCGCGCGCGATCGTCTGACGCTCACGGAAGTCCGGCGCAAAATTTTGGAACAGACGAAAGTGTTCCGGCCCGAGGATGTAATTCCAGTTCCCTGCCATCCCGATAGCCTGGCGATGGCCTATGCGCTGAAACTCGATGGACGGGTGACGCCCCTCACCGGCATGATCGACCCGCAAGTGCTCATCAATGGCGGACGAAACACCATCTTGTATGAACAGGAAGACCAGGTGAAGGACCATATCTTCCGCCTGTTCTCCACGAACCACTCGCCGCAATCCGGCGCGAACACGCTGCGCGACCTGCTCTGCTGCCTGCCGCACATCAATGCTCCCTCAGGTCTCGGCTATCAGAATGTCTTCCGCGTTCTGATCATGCAGTTCATTGACGCGCATGCATTCGACGTCCGCTCGGTAAAGAAGAGCTGCGTGCACATCGTGCATCCAGACGGGCGGCTGATTCCCTTCGACACTTACAACATGTTCTATCGCGACTCGTTGGAACAGACGCGACTCGCGCCTTTGCGGCGGTTGGAAGAGAGCAGGTTCGTTGAGATCGGAGCCGAGGGTGTTTGAGACGGTTGCACAGGTCGATTCTTCCAGCTTCGGATGGCCAGTTTTCTTCGCGTTCCTCGCAGGCCTCGGCTACATCATTGCGGTCGGAGTTTTGTTCGGTTCGGTTGAGCGTATTGAGATGATTCTGTGGGCAGCATTACCGATCTCGCAATTCTTGTATATCGGTCCCTTGATTTATCGTGCTAAAAAGAACGGCTACAGGAGAGCCATGCACGGTTGGATCGTAGGTGCGGCAGTGGCAGCGCTCGTCTTCATGCCGTGCTGGGGTTTGGCCTTCTCGACATCTCTCGAAAAAATCAAATGAGCACTCAACCGCCGATTCCTACTCCCATTCCAACCCCTTCCCAATCCTCCGGAGTCCTACGCGGCTTTCTCGTTTCCTGCGCCATCTCGGCGGGCATCGCGCTAGTTGGGCTCGCAGGCATTGCGGTCGGCTTCGGGCTGATCATCGTCGTCCCTTATGCGCTCATTCAACTGGCGTGGACGCTCCCGCTTTTCTTCTCCTACCGCGGCAAAGGTCAGCACGGCGAGGCCAAAGGCGTCTTACTTTCCATCGCGTTGAACGTGGTTTTGTCCGTCGCGTGCTGGGGCGCGATCCTGACAAACCTGAGTTTCCATTAGAAAGGGCGCTCCCGTAGGAGCGCCCTCGAACTGCAAACAATTTACCGCGAGACGGAAGCGAATAGGTCCGAGTGCAGAAGCGCCTGGAACTGGTGGTCATCGCTCTTGTAGTGGATCCGCAGGCTGCTGCTATCGGAATCCACGGTCATGTTGTCGATGGCGCCCTTTTCGATCGGGCTCGCGCCCATCTTGCGATACATCATGCCGGCCTTGATCAGCGCCGAGAGCGTGCCGGAGGTCATTCCGTCGCTGGTGCTCACGATCAGCTGGAAATCCACGCCGCGGGTGAAGTCCAGCGTGTAGTGGGATCCGCCGAGCCGCTTCTTGATGGTGTCGTAGTCGGCGAGCTTGGAGGCGTCGCCGAGCGCGTTGCGCAGCATGGTCTGGGTGCCCTGTGCATCGAGCACGCTCCACACCGGTTCACTCTCCGCACTTGAGATCTGATCGGTCACGTCCGCGTTGGTCGCGATACCCGGCGTGTCGCCGTTCTGTGCCGAGAGGCCGTCCTTTACTGACTGCGGCTCGCCAAACAGGATCGTGTTCTCATCCAGGAAGGTCATCTGGATGCCGGTCGACACTGGGTACAGAATGCTGTTGAGATACTTTGTGCCGTTGACCTTGCGCTTCCTATATCCGGCAAGAACCTGCTTCTGGTTGAGCTGGCCCTGCGCAATGCCGATGCTCCGCAGTCCGTTCTTCTGGGTGCGGAAGGACACGAAGGTGAGCTGGTCCACGTCCTTGTCAGGATCGATGCCCATTTGCCGCAGCGAGCTTTCCACTTCCTTCAACGCTTCGGGAAGCACACGCGCCTTCAGTTCCATCGCCGTGGGCGAGTTGTGCATGGCGCGATAGTCAACGCTGATAATTTGCTGGGAGGACGCGGGAATCACTGACCGCGCGTTTGAGTTCAGGGGCGAGCCGAACGCCATGCTGCCGGCGAGAAGAGTCCCAACCGCGAGAAGAGCTTTTTTCATGGATATACCTGCAAAGTTAGACGACAGACGCTCTGGAATGTGTGCACACCCAGTATAAAAGTGAATGTCCCGTTCCCGCGCGAAGAAACGCACTTATTCACAATAAGTTGCATGCCCTAGGCGCCCCCTATTTCAGTGCCGCCACCTTCTCGCGCACCCAGCCGGCGAATTCCGCGTCTTGCATGTCGGCGAGGTTGATTTCGACGTTTGCCAGCGCGCCTTCACGCGCTGCCCGCGCCAACGCGAGGCCAGTGGTCAGGTCCGACGCCATCTTGGGATTCGTGATCGGTCGCAGCGACTCCAGGATCGAGATTGTCAGGTGCGCATTTTGGGCCACGCCCAGCGGAACATTCGTCGCCTGCTTTAGCGCCGTTACGACCTCGGTCTGCGCCGTAGGATCAGTTTTAAGTTTGCGGAACGCCTTCACGACTTCTTCGTAGGCTGCCGTGTCGGCGTCGGCCGCGGCTTTGAATTCTTCCCGCAAGCTTGCGAGTTTTCCGATCGCTTCACTCAACGGCGCTTCGTATTGCAGATAGGCTTTCTTGCCCCGCGACATTCCGGCGACCATGGATCCTAGGCCCGCAGCCATCGCGCCCGCTGCTGCCGACGCGCTTCCGCCACCGGGTGCCGCCACAGGCGCTGCGAGTTGTTCGACAAACGGTTCGAAGCCTGCGCGCAGTCCACCGACGGACATCTTGCCGCCCATCACCGCTGCGAGACGGTTCTCGAGGATTAGCGATGAGTCGAAATTCTCGATCTGCAGGAACCACTCGGCCGCATCTTCCAGCGACTTCTTCGGAATCAATCCGACGATTTCGCTCGATAGCGGCATCACGCCGTAGCGGGCAGCCTCGCGCTTCACATATTCGTACACGCGGGCGATCGGCGTCTGGTCGGTGTCGGTAAGGTTCATCGAGACCTGCGCCAAGCCCCGAACGCTGATGCCCATGCCCTTCACGAAGCGCAGTCCACCGTTCGAGAAACGCACTGCCTTCCCGACTTTTTTCGCGACCTCAACGTCGGTCGTGTTGAGATAAACGTTGTAAGCGACGAGGAATTTGCGTGCGCCGACAACAGTTGCTCCAGCGGTAGGATGTACCCGTCGTTCACCGAAGTCCGGGATGCGCGCGTCGTCGGTGGCAATCGAATCGCGAATTCCCTCGAACTGACCGCGCCGGATGTTTTCGAGATTGGTGCGCTCAGGCCGCTGTGCTGCCGATTCGTAGAGATAGATCGGAATCTGGTAGCGCTTCCATATCTCCTCGCCTACATACTTGGCGATGGCCACGCAGTCTTCCAGCGTCACGCCTTCGATCGGGATGAACGGAATCACGTCGCTGGCGCCCATACGCGGATGGGCTCCGGTGTGCTTGGTGAGATCGATCAGTTCGGCAGCTTTGCCGACGCCACGGATTGCAGCTTCAGCAATGTTGGTGCGGTCGCCGACCAGCGTAATGACGCACCGGTTGTGGTCGGCGTCCATCTCGCGGTCGAGCAGGTAAACGCCGTCCACTTTCATGGCGGCGATGATTTCATCAACTACGGCTTGATTGCGGCCTTCAGAGAAATTCGGAACACATTCAACAAGAGTAGAGGGCATATGAATTCGTATTGCGGAGGAATAAAAGCTACTTCTTAAACCAGGTGTAACCAATCTTGAATTGCATCGCGATATTCACGCCAGGATTGTGGTTCCCGATGCTGGCGTTCGAGAGATGAAACACCTTCCCCTGGAACGTCCACGCCCCGTGATCGCTCACAAAGCGGTGCGCACCAAAAGCTGCGCCAGAGGTGAAGTTCGTTTCCGCGGTGTCGCCCTGGGGCATATTGCCGTCGGAAAAGACGACTCCGCCTTCCGCCGCGATGTAAGGCACCCACTTCTGTCCCTTGGTGAAGTTCCACTTCGCGACGAAAGGATTCAGTCCGCCGGTGTAGTAGTTCCGCGACGGCCACAGGATCGTGTATGGACCGCTGTACTCCGTGTATTTCGGGAAGTGGTAGATCTCGACCGGGGTGAGATCGATGTCGTATTCGAAGGTGCCGCGCATCCAGTTGCTGCCGTGCTCGTTGGTGAGCACACGGCCCACGCGAAAGCCGGCGCCGCCAATGTGAACGTCCGAACGCGTGCCGAGGCCGTTGCCATAATCGGCCCAGATGCCGTAGTTCCAGTGGGGAGAACGCACGGTCTCGATCGAATCCTGCGCCACAGCGGCGCACACGCTCAGCAGAAGGAAGGCGAGAAGTAATTGCGGTTTCATGCGAACTCAAGAAGTTAGCAGGTTTGGCTCTTAGATGCCAGTGATCCGCCCCATCCGCGATTCGCGAAATTCCGCCTGTGGTTTTCGGGAACTCGCCTTCTTTTGCCAAATCCATCGTTATTCATCAAGTGTTGAAGATCGCGATTTTAACTATCCATAAGTCATTCCCCGCCGGACGCTCATCCGGCACCGACCAAAGGATCCCGATGTTCCGTTGGCTGTCTTCCCTTTTCGCCTTCACATTCCTTCTCTATCCCGCGCTGGCTCGTGCTGCCACCGAGGCCTGCCCTCGTCCCGCGCTAGGTAGCGTGGTGCAGGAGCCGCCTGATCTCTTTAGCCATAACGGCGTTCTTGAATTGACTCTGACGGCACGCAACGCTGCTGCCACCAACGGCTCCGCGCGGTACTGCTTCATCGATGCCAGCGGCAACGAGTCGCCCACACTGCGCGTGAAGCCCGGCGATCTGGTTACCATCCATCTGAAGAACGAACTGACGAACATCACGCCGGATAAAACATCGCCACACCAGCACCATGCCTCCGCCTCGACCGGTCCTTGTACCGGAGGGGCAATGACGCCGGTGACCACGAATCTCCATTTTCATGGGCTGACCATCCCGCCCACGTGCCACCAGGATGAGGTGCTGCAGACACTGATCCACCCCGGTGATCCGGTCTTCGATTACAGCTTTCGCATTCCCGACGACGAGCCTCCCGGGCTCTACTGGTATCACCCGCACGTGCACGGCTTCAGCCGCGTCGAACTGCTGGGTGGGGCCTCGGGCGCATTGATTGTGGAAGGCACTGAGCGTGCCGATCGCGCTGTGGCGGGACTACCCGAGCGAGTCTTCGTGATTCGCGACCAGGATCTGGTCAATCCCAATGCACCGTCCGCGAAATCGGAACCGGTGATTCCGAAATTCCTGCTCGACAACGATGGCGATGCGGTGAATACCGGCACCGGCTTCGGCAAGCCCGCCAAAGATCTCTCGATCAACTTCGTCACGGTGCCTTACCCGAACTACGAACCAGCAACCATTCTCATGAAGCCGGGGGAACGCCAGCTTTGGCGAGTGCTCAACGCTTCGGCGATCACCTATCTCAATCTCTCGATTTTGCGTAACCGCGCAGCGCAGCGCGTGGGATTGATCGCGATTGATGGAGTGCCCCTGAATCTTAACGGAGGTCCTGCCGACTTTGTCGATTGGCAAACTCACATCGGATTGCCGCCCGGAAGCCGGGCTGAGTTCATCGTCGAAGCGCCGGAGGCTGGCGTCAGCGAGGCCTTCGTCACACATACTGTGGACACAGGCCCAGGCGGCGAGAACGATCCCAATCGGCCGCTGGCGATCATTCGATCTTCAGCCGATGCGCCCGAGCCGCGCGTAAAGCTAGATGCTGCGCCGCAACCGCTTCCGGCCCCCAAACAACCATGGCTCGGCAGCGTGGCGCCGACGCAGGTCCGCAAGTTCTACTTTTCGGAAAAGCTCGACGACCCTAACAATCCCGCGAGCGCCAGTGAGTTCTACATTACGGAGGAAGGCCACACGCCACGCGCCTTCGATCCAAACTCCAAGCAGCCCGATGTCACCGTGACGCAAGGCACTGTCGAAGACTGGATCATCGAGAACCGCTCCTCTGAACTTCACGCGTTCCACATTCACCAGTTGCATTTCATGCTGCTTGATTACGACGGCAAGACCGTGAACGAGCCGTTCCTGCGCGACATCGTAAACGTGCCGTATTTCAACGGACACACACTGTCGTATCCCAGCATTCGCATTCGCATGGATTTTCGCGATCCGAACATCGTGGGAACATTCGCGTTTCATTGCCATCTCCTCGAGCATGAAGATCGCGGAATGATGGCAACGATTCAAGTTGTGCCGAGCGAGACTACGAGAAATACCCCGTCAAAAGCGGCCTTAGACGCACCAAAAGGTGTGGCGCGGTAGCACCAGAGTACTAAGGGTTTACCTTCCACTACATTTGGCGTGTGTATATTCACTCGCGATTCTTCTGGCGTTCACGGACGAGAAACCAGACTGCAATGAGCGGCGTTTATCACTCCTCTACCGGGGTTTCTGCCCCGAGTTTTAGGAGGATGGCATGTCTCTCAAGCAGATCGCATCACGAGCTCTGCGCAGCATGCGCACTGGACTTGTAACGCTCGCAATGTTCCAGTTCGCAGTCGGCTCAAGCTTCGCAGGCGTCGTCGAAGACAATCGTTCGACGAAAGATGCGGATACGCGCACCCCCATCAAGCATGTGATCGTCATCATCGGTGAAAACCGTACCTTCGATCACGTCTTTGCCACCTACATCCCCAAACGCGGCGAGAGTGTTTGGAACCTGCTCTCTCAAGGCATCATCAACGCCGACGGAACACCCGGACCGAAGTTCAAACTCGCTGAGCAAAAGGCAGCCAGTGACGCTGCTCCCGATGCCTTTCTTCTGAGCCCACCCAAAACCTCGTTCCCCGGAAATGTAATGCCCGCTCCCCTCGTGGGAGGCGCAAAAGACTCTCCGATCCCGGGCGACAGCCTCACGCTGGCGCAGCAGTCGGAGAACGGACTGCCCTCCGACTATTACCAGTACCTAATCTCCGGCGGAACGGGACTGACATCGCGGACACCCGATACGCGCATTACCAACGTGAACAACCTTCCTCCAGGGCCGTTCCAGCTCACCAACAGCAGCACATTGGACTACAACGCCTACGCGGCCAGCCCAGTGCACCGCTTCTACCAGATGTGGCAGCAGCTGAATTGCAGCGCGAAGCGTGCGACAAAATCCAATCCTTCGGGCTGTAACTCGAAACTCTTCCCGTGGGTGGAAACGACGGTGGGAGCCGGCGCGAACGGCATTGCGCAGCCTTCCAACTTCAGCACCGACTATGCTCCCGGCGCGGTGACCACGGGCGAAGGCTCGACCGCGATGGGCTTCTACAACATGCTGCAAGGTGATGCTCCTTACTTCAAGAAGCTCGCTGACCAGTATGCGATGAGCGACAACTTCCATCAGTCCGTCCAGGGCGGCACTGGTGCGAACCACATTATGCTTGGCCACGGCGACATGATCTTCTTCAGCGATGGCAAGGGGCACGCTGCGAAACCGCCGCACAACCAGGAAGTCGCGAGCGGCACTCCGAGTGCGGGGATCGTAGATCAAATTGAGAACCCGAATCCGGCTCCGGGCACCAACAACTGGTACACCGAAGATGGCTACGGCGGCGGTTCCTTCGGCTCGCCATCGTACGGCGGTGGCTCGTATAGTGACTGTGCGGACCTCAGCCAGCCGGGCGTAGCGGAAGTCGTGACCTATCTTCATTCGCTTAAGCGTCCGGTGAAGGCAAATTGCGAGAAGGGCCACTATTACCTGCTGAACAACTACAACCCGGGCTACTTCGGCAACGGCAACAATGCCTACACCGACACCAACGCGAACAACACGGTGTTCACGATCCCGCCGTCCGAGGTGCGCAGCATCGGCGACGAGATGAGCGACAAGAAGGTCTCGTGGAAGTATTACGGCGACCAGTGGAACAACTATGTGCCCGATCCTTACCAGTTGAATTACGGCGCGATCGGCACGAACACCGACGAATACTGCAACATCTGCAACCCGTTCCAGTACGACACCTCGATCATGGCCGATGCGAAGGTCCGCAACGCACACATGAAGGACACCACGGACCTTTACCACGACATTCAGAACAACTCGCTTCCGGCCGTGTCGTTCGTAAAGCCGAGCGGCCTGGTAGATGGCCATCCCGCTTCGTCGAAACTGAACTTGTTTGAAGGCTTCACCAAGAAAATTGTGGACGCAGTGAAGTCGAACCCCGAGGTTTGGAAGGACACCGCAATCTTCATCACCTTCGATGAAGGCGGCGGCTACTACGACTCCGGCTTCATCCAGCCGCTCGATTATTTTGGCGACGGCACCCGCATCCCAATGCTCGTGGTCTCGAAGTATTCGACCGGCGGCCACATCGCTCACGACTACGCCGACCACGTCTCGATCCTCAAGTTCATCGAGCGCAACTGGAAGCTGCAGCCAGTGACGAAGCGGAGCCGCGACAACTTCCCCAACCCGAAAGCTGAGTGGGACAACCCGTACGTTCCCGTCAACGGTCCTGCGATCAGCGATATGTTTGAGCTGTTCGACTTCGGCCGCGGACGATGACGACCGCAGAAAAGAGGCAAAACAACGGGCCGGATATTCTCCGGCCTCTTGTTTTGCCTAACGACTTCCCTTCCTATAATCACAAGATGGGCTCAGAAATCGTCATCGCGCCGATGCTCTCCGCAGATTGGGCAGCGGTTCGCAGGATTTACGCAGAAGGCATCGCGACCGGAAACGCCACGTTCGAAACCGAAGCGCCTACATGGGAGAAGTGGAGTGCCGGACACGTTGAGTCGTGTCGTCTGGTCGCGCGCATAGGCGATGAGATTGTCGGTTGGGCCGCCCTCAGCCGCGTCTCGCAACGCGCTGTTTATGCGGGCGTAGGCGAAGTCAGCGTGTACGTCGCTGAGAGCGCACGCGGCAAAGGCGTCGGCCTACAACTTCTCCACGCGCTGATCACTGCATCCGAAACTGCTGGTTTCTGGACGCTGCAAGCCGGGATCTTTCCGGAAAACACTGCCAGCATCCGACTTCATGAAGGCTGCGGCTTTCGGATCGTCGGGCGGCGCGAACGGATCGGCTGCCTCAACGGAGTCTGGCGCGACACGGTGCTGATGGAGCGACGCTGCCTCAAGATTTCCTAATCCTCTGTGCCTCTGCGTCTCTGTGGTGACTGCGCTTCGGACAAATAACAAAGGCCGCCCGAAGGCAGCCTTCAAGTATCGCTTTTTAGCTATCCCGCAACCTGCTCAAGCTGTGCCTGGTCGAAGTCCACGTTCGAGTACACATGCTGTACGTCGTCGCCGTCTTCCAGCGCTTCCAGCAGACGCACCATGGTGTTGACCTGGTTTCCTTCCAGCTTGATATAGTTCTGCGGAATCATCCCGATCTCGGCTACTTCCGGCGTGATGCCCGCCTTTTTCACCGCCTCGAGCACGCCTTCGTAGGCGTTCGGGTCGCAGAGAATTTCCCAGTTGTCGCCGTCGTCCTTCAGATCGTCGGCGCCGTTTTCCAGCACCAGGTTCATCAGGTCGTCTTCCTTCGCCGCAGCCTTGGCGATGACGATGGAACCCTTCTTCGCGAACATCCACGCCACGGAACCGGCCTCGCCCATGTTCCCGCCGTTCTTGCCGAAGGCGTGGCGGATTTCGCTGACCGTGCGGTTGCGGTTATCGGTTGTGACTTCCACCAGGATCGCAACCCCTCCAGGACCGTAGCCCTCGAAGGTGATTTCTTCGTAGTTCACGCCTTCGATTTCACCGGTGCCGCGCTGGATGGCGCGCTTGATGTTATCGGCCGGCATGTTCTCGGCTTTTGCAGCGGCGACGGCGCTACGCAAGCGCGGGTTCTTTTCGGCATCCCCGCCCTGCTTGGCAGCCATGGTAATTTCTTTGATCAGGCGCGTGAAGATCTTGCCGCGCTTCGCGTCAAGTGCGCCCTTCTTGTGCTTGATTGTGGCCCATTTAGAGTGGCCAGACATGGCGGAACCCCTTAGGTATGAATGATTTGGTCTCCGCGCGGGCGAAGGCACAACACTGCCCTTTGCGCTGGAGCCAAAACGGAATTATAACACGCAGATCCTGCTCTCATTCCTAACCTTACCGCGGACAACCCACTTTCGCCTCATACCGTCTTGTCATGTGTGGAGCAGTCCACTCCGCCACTTCGTATCGCTACATGAGCAAAAAGTTCAAAGGAGCCAAAATATGCGGAAGTTGATTCTCACTGCAGTCGCCCTGATGTGCTCCGGCCTGTGGGCCGTGGCGCAGAGTAGCAGCACACCATCCTCAGCCAGTCCTTCCGGCCAGTCCGCGGGCGCTCCGTCGTCCAGTTCCAGCTCGGCAGGTGCCGCCACCACCGTTGACGGCTGCCTGTCAGGCTCCGCCGGCGCCTACACCATCAAAGACAAAGCAACCGGCACCACCTACAACCTGAGCGGCCCGACGTCTTCTCTGAGCGCACATGTGGGCCATGAGATCCAGGTAGTCGGCACGACCGCATCGGCGTCGTCAGGCTCATCGAGCGGTTCGACATCGAGCACGAGCTCCACTCCGTCGAGCGCCTCCGGCTCGAGCGGCAACCAAACGCTGAACGTGACCTCGGCGAAGATGGTCTCCAGCAGCTGTTCGAACCAGTAAACCGCGATTCGCGATCCAAGCCCCGCCCCGTGCGGGGCTTTTTCTTGTCGGCCTTAGAACGTAAACTCCACCGTCGCCTCACTCGGCGTTGGTCGGCCTTTTGTCAGTGCCGGCGAAAACTCCCATTGCGTCGCGGCTTTTAGCGCCGCGGCATCCAGTGCGTCGTTGATTCCCTGCTTCAGCTTCGCGTTGCGCACATGGCCGTGCTGATCGAGATTCACCGTAATCGTGATCGTCCCCGTTCCTGCCGGCGGGTCTTTCGGTGAGACCTGGTGTACAGGATGCGGGGCCACAAAGTACGGCCCGTCGTATCCGCCATCGTTCACCGGAATCGCCGTTGCGCCATCGAGGGCGAACTGGCTCCCCGTTTCCGCCGGAGCTGTATCGAGTTGATCAATCCAAATTCCGGCGACCTTCACGCCGTTCTCTTTCACGTTTATGTGGCGCGCGACCTGCTTTCCGTTCCACGCGTCGTAGTCTGCATACTCGACAACGGTTCCAGCACGATAAGCGGCGATCAGGACGCTATCGGTATTGAGCCAAAACGCGCGTGCGTCCGCCGACGGTCCGCCGGCACTCAGCCCAGTCGAGATTCGCAGCGCAGAAGTGCCCGCGTACAAAACTGTTCCCTGTTGCCAATCGGCCTCGACAAAGCTCGAGACTCCCAGCACGGGAAACGTGAGATACAGCGCGTCCAGCAAGTCATCGAGCACGCGCGGCGCATACTCGCGTCCCACAATTTGACGATAGAACTTATTGCCGTCGCGCGATTCAATCACGTGCACCTGGCCCACGACCGCCTCACGCCGCCAACGGGTGTTAGACAGCCAGAGTTCGGTGTAGGTCCCTCCAGAAGCCAACGCCGAATCGCTCATTCCACTGAAGACCGCGTGCATGCGGAACGGCTGCGCGCTCTTGCCGCGAATGTCCGTCGCGTTGCGCACCTGGATCAATCGTGCCCGCGCCGCACCCATCAGCGGATTTGCCCCCGACGAACTCGTCTCGCTCGCGCCTCGCTTGGCCGGCAGTTCGTCCGGACTCACCATCTCCGGCGTAGTGAAGTTCGTCTGCCGTTCCCCAGGTCGAGATCCATTCGGCCCTGCCGTTTCCGGCGCGTTGAAAGTTGTGTCCTGCTGCTGATGCGAACTCGGCGTCGGAGCAACGGTTTCAGGAGCACCAAAGCCCGCATCTTTTGGAGCAGGTCGCGGCTTGGGCGGCGGGGCTTCTTCTTCGTCGTCTTGCTGCTGCGTGGTTTGCTGCGCGTAGCAAGGGATCGCCAGACACGCCAGCAGTGCCAGCGTCGCGAAAGTAAGTTTTCCCTTGTTCATACCGCGAATCTTATTCCAGAGTCCTCGCGCCGTACAGACGCTTTCCTGATGACCGCAGTAACTGCCTCTTTCGGGTGATACATTCGTCGCAATGCCCGGTCCCACGTCCATCTCCATGCGGTCGTACTGGCGACTGTTGCGCAACAACCGCAACTTCCGTCGTCTCTGGATCGCGCAAGTCGTGAGCGAGACCGGCGACTGGTTCTACATGGTCGCGCTTTACGCGATGCTGCTGGAATTCACTGGGCGCGCGGAGGTCCTCGGCATCGCGTTCGTACTGCAGGTGCTTCCGCAGGCGCTCACCGGACCCATCGCAGGCGTTATCAACGATCACTTCAGCCGCAAACGAGTGATGGTCTTCACCGACATCGCGCGATTCCTGATCATTAGTTGCGTTCTCTTCATTCGCTCCGCCAGCCAGGTCTGGATGATCTATCCCCTTCTCTTTATTGAAACCGTGATGTGGGGCTTGTTCGAACCGGCGCGTAATTCCGTGATTCCCAATGTTGTGAGCGAAGAAGATGTGATCGTCGCCAACACCGTCAGCTCGACGACCTGGTCTGTAAACCTGTTTCTCGGCGCCGCGCTCGGTGGCATCGCGGCCGTATGGCTAGGCCGGGACCTTACCATCACTCTCGATGTAATGACGTTCCTCGTCTCAGCATGGTTAATCGCCGGGATGAAATTCCAGGAACCGCACCTTCAAGGTCTTGAACACATCCGACTACGCGATGCGATCAACTTTGCGCCCATGTTGGACGGCTTCCGCTACATCGCTCGCCAGCCACGCATGCTGACTACCGTTCTTGTGAAAGCCGGCATGGGTCTGAGCGGAGCAAGTTGGGTGCTCTTCCCGATTCTCGGCAGGCAGGTATTTCCGATCTTCCGTGCCGGATTCACGACTGAGAAAGCAGCCCTGGCCGGGATCAGCGCGCTTATGGCCGCCCGCGGACTCGGTTCTGCCCTCGGGCCGGCACTTGGCGCACCATGGGCTCAACAGAATTTCCGACGCCTGCGCTACGGCATCTTCCTCGGGTTCCTTGCTTCAGCTGCGGGTTACTGGGCCTTGGCCTTCACGCATACCGCGTGGATTGCTTATCTCGAAATCATTGGGTCGCACGCCGGCAGCGCGGTCGTCTGGGTGTTCTCCACCACGCTTCTCCAACTGATGAGCGAAGACAAGTTCCGGGGCCGTCTTTTCTCCGCCGAACTTGCATGCTGCACCATCACGCTCGCGGCCACGTCCTTTGCCGCCGGGTACGCTCTCGATCGCGGAGTCGCTCTGAATACAGTTCTCTTTTGCACGGGCCTGATCATCGCCGTCCCGTGGCTGCTGTGGGGAGCAGTCGGATTAAAGAAAGATTAAACTTCGAATACGAGCCGACCCTCGACAAAAAATCTGCGACTCGATCTTTCGCGACATATCCAACCCTTCGGAGGTCTCTTCCATGAAATCCCGCCTTCCCTACGACTCTTACGCCAAAGATGCCCTGCGACTGATGTACCAGAGTGAGGCCTACCTTAAGCACCATAGCGGCCTGGAGGCGTCGTTAATGGAACTCGTAAAAATGCGTGCTTCGCAGATGAATGGCTGCGCTTTCTGCCTCGACATGCATAGCAAAGACGCCCGCGCCGCCGGCGAAACCGAGCAGCGCCTTTATGGACTGAATGCCTGGCGTGAAGCTCCGTATTACACGGACCGCGAACGCGCGGCGCTCGCCTGGACCGAGGCCGTCACCAATGTCCAGCAGGGACACGTCCCCGACTCCGTCTTCGAAGAAACGCGCAAGTTCTTTTCGGAAGAGGAGCTCGTCAACCTTACTTATGCAATCAACCAAATCAATTCCTGGAACCGTTTCGCTATCGCTTTCCGCGCTGAAGCCGGAACCTACCAACCGGCCCAACTCCAAAAAGCTGTGCCGTAATCAATGTATTTTCTGTAGCCGTTCGGCGGCGTGGGCTGCAATCTCCGCGGCCACGCTTTCTGCCAAATCTGCGAAGCGAGAGTCATCGTAAAGACGCATTGCCAACTCGTCCGTTCCGTAAGGCGTTTTAACCTGAGCCGCCGCACCCTTCTTCGTCGGGGGCGCGAGCAGCGGAACCCGTAGCTTCGACACCATGTCATCGTCCAGCGATTCGGTGATCAGTAGGGTCGCCTTCGGCCATACCTCCAGGTTCACCGGCCCGTCCGCCGTCTTCAGGTGCGCCTCCCACAGCGCGGTCGGACACTTGGCGGCTTCGCAATCATGCGTGGTGATGGTCGGCGCTTCCGTGATCTGCACCCGCTTACCGAGCGCGTCGAGATAAATCTGGGCCATGCGCGTGGCGGCCTTTTCAGTGCCCCATTTCGACAGGTACACCAGCGCCAGGTCCGAGGTTGTCATCGGCTGATCTTTGGGATGCGATGTCTTCTTCAGAGCGAGGTACGCTCCTCCGTTCCACTTCCGCGCCACCGTATAGACATCGTTCTCAATGCCGAATTCCTGCGCCATTACTTGGACATCGAGCTCGCCCATCGAACCTGAGTCGTAGGCCTCGTACGCGCTTCCGAGATATGACGACAGGTCTGGAATCTTCACCGGCGCCACATGGGTTCCACTCATGTACGTCTCAGGCTGAAGCACTTCGTGCGTACCGTGCGGCGGGCGCGAATACGGGGTCGAAAAGGCCATGCTTCGTCCGCCCTTCTTCAACAGTTCGAGTTCAAAGTTGAACCCTTCACGATATGGAAAGAATGATGTGTCGCGGAGCAGCCTGGGTGCGATTTTGAATACAACTGCGTTGTCGTAGCTCATCCGAATCGCGTCCTGGATCAATTCCAGAGCGCCGGATCCATCTGACAAGCTCAGGCTGTAGGGCTGCAGGATGTAATCGTAATGTACGACTTCGGCTTGCCCCTCTATCACCGCACGCCGCGTCGTCTGCCGCTCACCATCCTCGTCGTCCACAGACATCTTCACGGTGCTCGCGTCCGCCTGCTTCGGGTCCCAACCCTCGAACTTCATGATGTTGTAATTCTGGTCCTGCAGCGCATGGGTCAACTCATGCGCCATGATGTCCTTCTGCCGATCGAGTGGGATCCAGTTCAGGAGATACATCGTCTTGTCGCGCGGATCGTAAAATCCACCGAGCGCTTTCGCTGTGTTCTTCTCAAGGAAAGTTTCCAGGTTGAAATCGCCCGGCAAAAGACCAAACTTTTGCAGCACAACCTGCGACTCCGCCAGCCTTTGCTTCTTCACTTCCTCCTGCAGGCTGTCGTTGAAATGCTTTTCCACGTCTGGACGCCCCAGCATCTTGTGGTTCACCGCGGTCCGCCGCCCGAAGCCGCTGTCCGCGCTGGCAAACGTCATGATCTTGTTCATCGACTGGAAGAGTTCCTTGGCGTCGTCCTTGTTCACCTGGACATCATCTTTCTTGTTGTCGCGAACTTTGCGCGCTGCGTCGCCCAGGCTTTCATCCTGCGCGAGAACAAAGGTCGCCGCGCTCGCAAGCACTACAAGAGCGAGAATCTTCCTGAATTGTTGCAAGGCACTCTCCTTGCCCCAGATTCTTACATCGAGTTTCTACTTGCGCTATAGAGAACTGAGCTACCGGGTGGGCGGGGGCACTCGTCAGCGTATATCGTTGATTCATGCCCCACGTCCCTCGCCCCGCGGCCGACACGCAACTGGTTCAGATCGTCGACACCGCTCTTGCCGACGCTAGCGCGCGTAGTGGCCCTTGGCTGGCATGCCGCCCGGGATGCACCCAGTGTTGCCACGGTGTTTTCGAGATCCATCTGCTCGACGCTGCACGGTTGCAAGAAGGCTTGGCGAAGCTAAGGGTCAACGATCCCAAGCGTGCCGCGCGGGTTGAACAGCGAGCGCACGAAGCCGTTGAGCGTTTATCCGCAGAATTTCCGGGCGACCCCGAAACTGGCCTGCTCGACAAAACCGAGGAGGCCGAGGCCGCGTTTGAAGACTTCGGCAATGACGAACCCTGCCCGGCCCTCGATCCCACGACCGGTACCTGCGATCTTTATGAGTACCGCCCCATGACCTGCCGCGTCTTCGGTCCGCCCGTCCGCGATGACCGCGGCGGCCTTGGCGTCTGCGAACTCTGCTTCCAGGACGCACCCCAAGAAGAGATTGTCCGCTGTGAGATGGTCCCCGACCCCGACGGACTCGAAACGAAGCTGCTAGCTGAAGTGGAAAAACAAGAAGGAACCACCCGCTATACAATCGTCGCGTTTGCTCTTAATAAGGACTGACGCAACGATGAATCCGATCGCTCTGCTAGGCATCGCTTACGACGAAAAATCTTCTTTCCTGCGCGGCCCTGCCGAAGCTCCTGCCGCCATCCGTCGCGCTCTCGCCAGCGACAGCGCCAACTCATGGTCCGAAGACGGTCGTGATACGAGCCTGATGCTGGAAGACTGCGGTGATCTACGAGGCTTCAGCAAAGATCCCATTAGCGAAATCGAGACCTTCGTCGCGAAGAGCGTGGATGAATTCGCGCAAGTTCTCGTCCTCGGCGGCGATCACTCCATTAGCTTTCCGTCGGTCAGTGCCGTCGCGAAGAAACACGGCCCGCTCACCATCGTCCACTTCGATGCTCATCCCGATCTGTACGATGAATTCGAAGGCGACCGCTTCTCGCACGCCTGCCCGTTCGCACGCATCATGGAAGGCGATCACGCCAAGCGGCTCATCCAGATCGGCATTCGTACCGCCAACGTACACCAACGTGAGCAAGCCGCAAAATTCAACGTTGAAACTTACGAAGCCCGCAACTGGAAGAGCCAGCTCCCCGCAGTCGAAGGGCCCGTATACATTTCTGTCGACCTCGACGTGCTCGATCCCGCCTTCGCGCCGGGCGTGTCGCATCACGAGCCAGGCGGTCTCTCGACGCGAGAACTCCTCAACGCAATCCAATCGATCAACGCGCCCATTGTCGCTACCGATGTCGTGGAACTTAACCCGACGCGCGACCTCAACGATGTCACTGCCATGGTCGCCGCGAAAGTCGTGAAGGAACTCGCCGCTGCGATGTCGCGCAATCGAATCTAAGTCTCGCGCTTCAGCTTCCGGTTGATTTTGCGTAACATCGCGAGCAGCGTCTCGGCGTCTGCCTCGTCCAAATTCAGGCGTCGCACCAAACGACGCAGCTTCTCTTCGGAGGCATCGACCGCGCTACCCTTGAGATACTCACTCGCTGTGAGCGTCTCCAGCAGCGTTTGGGTGAGCCCCTCCAAATCCCCCGCCGTCGCGCGCCGTTGTTCCATGTCAGCGATCGTCGAACTCGTCCGCGCAATCTCGTACATGCACACCGCCACCGCCTGTCCAAGGTTCATAGACAGATGTTCCGTGCGCGTGGGTATGTGCATGAGCCAATGGCAGTGGCTCAGGTCTTCGTTCGATAGGCCCCGCTTCTCCGAGCCGAAGAGTACCGCCACCTTGCCGGAGTGCTCACGTATCAGCGGCGCCGCCTGCGTCAAAGCGTGCATCGGATGCTGCAACTCCCGATCGCGCGCTGCGGTCGTTCCTACTACAAGCGAGCAATCCGCCACGGCCTCGGCGACGCTGCCAAACTGCTCCGCGTTACGCAGGAGTTCCTCCGCGCCAACCGCCGATTGTGCCTCGCGGAAGGATGGATCGAACGGATTCACCACCCGCAGGTGCATCACGCCGAAGTTGCTCATTGCCCGCGCGGCTGCCCCGATGTTCAGGGGATTGCGTGTCGCCACCAGCACAACGTAGAGCCGATTGAGGATGTCCGCGGTCATTGCCGTCCCACTCTAGACAATTGCCGCCTGCCAAACAACATTCCTGCCTCTTCTGGTACCCTTCTCTGCATTACCGCTCGGCTTTTCGGGGACACCAACAACATGCGCGTTCGTTCCGCCATCATCACTGCCCTTCTCGCCACGTTCGTCATAACGGCTTCCGCCCAGCAAGACCTTACTCACGCTGCGGCGGTTGTGGACTCGATCCCTAAAACCAAGCGCATTGACCAGGTCGCCATCTCGCCCGACGGTCAACAGGTGGCAGCCATCGTCGAGGGCCAGCTTACCGTTTCGTCGGCATCGGGCGGCGATTCCCGCTCGATCCCGCTGCGCAGCAAACAGCAGGCCCGCGAAGTCGCTTGGAGCAACGACAGCCGCCAACTCGCCATCATCGGCGATCTCGATAGCGACGTCCCGCAGTCCGATATCTATCTCTATAACGGTGGCGCCGCAAAGAGCATTGCCTCGCTCAAGGGTTACGTGCAAACCCCGCGCTTCTCGCCCGATGGCAGCAAACTCGCACTCCTGTTCATCGAGGACCTGCCGCGCGTGGCGGGACCGCTGCAGCCGATGACGCCGTTAGCGGGCGTGATTGACGAGAAGGTCTACGAGCAGCGCATTACTACGATCGACGTCGCGAGCAAGGCGATCAAGCAGGTCACGCCTGCAGACGTCTACATCTACGAGTACGACTGGCTTCCCGATGGCAGCGGCTGGGCGGCGATCGCGGCGCATGGCTCCGGTGACAACAACTGGTGGATCGCGCGTCTCTACCGCGGCGATGCGGCAACCGGCGAACTGCATGAGATCTATGCGCCGAAGCTCCAGCTCGCGATGCCGCGGGTTTCGCCCGACGGCAAGACGGTCGTGTTCATCGAGAGCCTGATGAGCGACGAAGATGTAGTCGGCGGCGACATCTATATCGTTCCAATCGGCGGCGGAGAGGCGCGCAATCTCACGCCTGGCATCAAGACTTCGCCTGCTTCTCTGCGCTGGACCAAGGACGGGCACATTCTCTTCGGGCAGAACGTAGACGGCGAATCGGGCTTCGGGACCGTCAACGCCAGCGGCGAGATCGCGAAGCTGTGGCAAGGTCCGGACGAAGTATCGGATGCAAGCACTTCGGGAACCATCGGCGGCTCGTTCTCAGCCGACGGCGCACTGAGCGCGATCGTCCGTCAGTCCAAGTCGGAAGCTCCCGAGATCTGGGTGGGCGCGATCGGCAAGTGGACCAAGTTGACCTCGGTGAACGAGGAGGCGCAAGCGACGTGGGGCAAGAGCAATAGCGTGCACTGGATGAACGGCACACAGCGCATCCAGGGCTGGCTCACCGCACCGAAGGAAGTGAAGCAGGGCGAGAAATATCCGCTGGTCATCAGTGTTCACGGCGGTCCGTCGGCCTCGTGTAAGAACAGTTGGGATGTGCACTACGCTGCGCCGCTCTCGCTGATGGGGTACTACGTTCTCTGTCCGAATCCGCGCGGCAGCTACGGTCAGGGCGAAGCGTTCACCCGCGCCAACGTGAAGGATTTCGGCGGCGGCGATTATCACGATATCGTCTCCGCGATTGATGCGCTCGCCAAGGAATATCCGATTGATACCAAGCGCGTCGGCATCACCGGACACAGTTACGGTGGCTACATGACGATGTGGGCAGAGTCGCAAACCACGCGCTTCGCCGCAGCGGTTTCAGGCGCAGGCCTTTCGCACTGGCTGAGCTATTACGGTCTCAACGATATCGACGAGTGGATGATTCCCTTCTTCGGCGCATCGGTGTACGACGATCCTGCGGTTTATCTGAAGAGCGATCCCATGCACTTCGTGAAGCAAGTAAAAACGCCAACGCTGATTCTCGTCGGCGATCGCGACGGCGAAGTGCCGATGGAACAGTCGGTCGAGTGGTGGCATGCGCTGAAGACGTTCAACGTTCCGACGACGCTCGTGGTGTATCCGAACGAAGGGCACGCGATCGGAAAACCTGCGGACCGTCGTGACTACGCGGTGCGAACCGCTGCGTGGTTTGAAGAGTGGTTTGCGAAGGTGAAGTAGCGCTCCGAAAATTCTTCGCGAGGACAGGGGTCCTTCGACTGCGCAGCGCTTCGCGCTGCTTCGCTCAGGATGACAAGATTTATATCGTATCGCGATGTAACCGTCAGGCGCGGCGGCGACGGTTGTTCTTCATACGATTCCGGAGCGCAGCCATTTCGGTATCGACGAAGTCGCGATCTTCCTGAAGTTGCCTGGGGGCCTCGAGGGCTTCGTCGATGGCCCACTGGAGCGGCTCGGCGCGTCCTTCCTTGTAGGCCTTGGTGTATTGCTTGACGGCCCAGATCTCCTCTTTTTTCGCGGCAACTTCGAACTCGCGGATGCGGTCGAGCGGAGTGCGGTAGCGGGGCGGCTTGATGGATGCGACGGGTTTCTTGGGAGGAATTTTGTGTTTGCGCAGTTTCCTCGGGACGGATTCGACGCTTGGAGAGTGTGGCATCTCGGGGCGCGCTTCCGGAGTTGGTTCCTGAACGGCGGCCGGCTGCGAGATCGGCTCCTCTTCGCATGCAACTTCTTCGCGGATTGTTTCGGCGACCACGTCTTCGGGCATGGAGGCCTGGAGCTCGGGAGTGTACTCGGCGTAGGACTGGGGGCGTCCGAGATTGCTGAGGTTTTTCATGTTGGCGGAAGCGGTTTGCAGCGCGTAGAGGGCGAGCGCGGCTTTTTTGTGGTCGATGCGATCGTTGAGCATGGCATTGACGATGTCGCCGAGGGCGAGCTGGACGGTCCAGGGATCTTCGAGGACGGGGACCTGGAGCGGGAGACGGCGGGCGGCGGCGCGCTGCTGGCGCTTGACGCGGTCGCGGGTGGCGACGTGGAAATAGCAGAACTGCTCATGGCGCAGGCGTGGTGCGCGGCAGGTATCGCCGTCGGATAGAACGTGCTGACATTCCTGGAACTTCATGGGTGTACCCCCTCCCCACCCTCTTGTGTTTTCAGCAGCTTAGGCTATGCAATCTCTGCAAATTCCTCTCGGCGTAGGAGTTATAGGTAAATTCCTCTGTCCGTAGGAGTTACATCTACCACGGAGACGCGGAGACACGGAGGGTTGGGGATTTCAAAGATCGTGTTGCGAGAGAGACGTTACACGATTTGGTCGTAGCGGGATGTGATTGGGAGCACGGATGGGTGTGATTAGAGGGTGAAAATTGGGGGAAAAAGGGGGATAAAACGCGTTTGAGACGCTGGGAACTGCGTTTGGAGGGGGATTTTTTAGAGTTTTGGGGGTGAAATTTTGAGAGTGGTTTGGGATTAGATCCTATTCAACACAGAGGCACAGAGATACGGAGGGGGATGGGGAGTTGGGAGTGTTTGTTCGGGACGGAGGTTCGTGGTTTCCCACGTCTCGAAAATCGCGAGACATGGGGCGCCCGGCCTTGTCCAAAATGACTAAACCCCGGGAGCCACCCGGGGTTCATAAGCGTTACCAGTAGATACCCAGTTCGCCAAACACCAGCATGCTACACCGATGCGGGAGCGAAAACTAGGAAACGTCCGGTCTGTCCCCGGTTTTCCCCTGGTTTTCCTTCCCGGTTTTCCTGTCCCCGGTTTTCCCCCGCTGGATTTCGTTTTAGAGCCCCGGTTGACTACGGGCTTCGTGTTTCTGGCGTTTGATAAAAGCCCCACCCTAACGATTCACCAAAAGCGTGAATCGCTAGAATGGGGCACCCAAAAATCTCGAAATGGTAGGACGGGCCACCCGCCGCAAAAGCGCAGACTACGGCGCACACGCCGTAGTCTGTCAAAGTAAAATCAAAACCTCTCTAATAAGGGGTTGACGAAGCCGACTTCGTTAGAGATGTTATCAACAGTCATCTTGGGATGCGGAACGAAACAGCGGATTCAGCGCGGAATCTGCGCTTTCAGAATGAATATTCGGAGACATGTTGCAATCGAAGTCCAGCTCTATGTGCGTGCTCAAATTGCCGCAAAACGAGCGCACGAACAGTTGCACCTTCGCAAAATTTGTAGTGGGGCAGCTTGGATCTTGGAAGGTTTGATGGAGAGCCATGCGGGATGGAATCAAGACCACTGGGTTGACTACATCATTCCGCGAGAGGTCGTGACGAGTAGCTCGCAGGTCGTCACGGTTCGTGGTTTTGCAGTTTGTGGTCTGGTTAGCAAGATTTGGACGCAATGGGCTGAACCACTCGAAGTCATGATGCACTTTTCATCCACGGGGCGAAGAATGCGACGATTTGAAGCGAGGCTTGGAGATGCTGCGTTGGGCATGGGAAATTTGAAAATCGGCGTCCGCGAGCAGTTGAGACTTCGTGCGCACCCTGAGACGGAGAGCCTCGACGCAAACGAATTTTCAGGCAGGTGGCTCTTTGAGGTCTCTCGATAGTTGGCGATAAATCGCCGTATCGCAAGTAATCCCGGCGTGGGAAAATAGCGAGTGGTAAGGCCTGTTAACAGCGGTAATTTGGAAACTGGCGAGCCTCAACAGGTACAGTCGATTGGTTGCCGGTGAAAACAATTAATGGTCACACTGATCGAATCTAAAAGCACGCGTCGCGGGCTGTGGCTCGCACGTATGAGGGCAATTCTGATTGGTGTGCTCGCCTTCGTCCCCGCATTCTTCCTGTCTCTAGTCGTGACGGTGCCGTGGGCTAAACATCATTGGGCGGGTGAAGCCCAAGGCGTGCTTGGAGCGATTGGGCCTAGCTTCTGGATTGGCGTTGGAGCGGTTGTTCTCTGTTGCTTCTATCTGCTGCGAAAAGCAAATAAAGAGCACAACCCCGATGTCTGATCGGGTTTGTCCGAAGTTGCTCTCGGGAAATCGCCATACCGCAAGTAATCGGCGGGGGCCAAAATAGGTGGCGGTAAGCCCTGTTATCAGCAGCAATATGGCGGTGGCCGTTCAAGCGTTCTATGGGGTATCCGTGAAACTGTACCTCTCGCTGCTCTCCGGGCTTTTGGCTCTCGGTGTTGCAAATGGCAATGCAACCGCACAACAGACGTCAGGGAATCACCCAACTGCGGTGGAAATCGCCGTCTTTTCCGAGCCTGCATACCCTGCGCTAGCTAAACAGGCCAGAGTCTTCGGCGATGTCGTGATTACCGTGACGGTGAACAAAGACGGCACGGTCATATCCACAAACGTTGTGAAAGGGCATCCAATGCTCTCCGAGGCAGCCGTCAAAAGTGCCAGGGAATCGCGATATACATGTAGAGCCTGTAGTGGCGACCAAAACGATTACACCCTGACATACTCGTTCCAAGCCAGTGACTCCACGGGGCCGAATTTTCCATGCAAGCAAGACCCAGACACTGTCTCGCGAGCTGGGCAAAACATTTCGATCCTGACGTATGCACGGCTGGTGATTCCCTATTTCAGTTCGGTTCGAGTCCGGTCGCCCAAGTGTCTGTACGCGTGGCCTTGCGGATCGCACTGGGGTGGCGAGGACTACTACTACTACCCAGTTCGGTCGCCCAAGTGCCTCGGCTTGTGGAAGTGCGGCCACGAACTGCGCGAACCGTTCGCGACGTGTGATCGCTTGAAAAGAAGTCAGAAGTCGAATTAGTTGGCGATAAATCCCCTTATCACAAGTAACTGTGAGAACTCTCGACCGCGGAAGGCTTGTCAGCCCGGGTCTGGAATAGGTGGCCCATTATAGCCCTCCGCATCTACCGACGCTTTTCAGTGCTGGCCCCGCCGGAGAGAGGGCTTTTCTCTCTCCCACGACGAGGCTACCTCGTTATTTCGGGGCTCGTGCAGATGAGATGTACTTGCACATATCTTTGACCATGTTCTTCAGCGTCTTGGCAGGCGAGATGTAGAGCACATCTCCTTTAGGGCTCGCCAGAACATATCCTCCCACCTGCGTTTGTAGGATGTAATCCGCCGCTTCCTTCTCGGTCGTAAAGGTCACGCTCGGACAGTCGTGGGAAAACGCAGTCATTACCACCGGCGCGGTGTGGTGCTCCGAACTTGTCTCGGAGGATCTGTTGCCATTGTTCGTGGCCTTTGCCTCTTGCGACACCTTATCCACCACGAACACTCGTGACAGGAAAATGCCAGGAAAACATCAGGTCGGCAGCGCTGAAGCGCTGCCCTGATACAACGCAAACTTTACTTCGGCTGGTCTTCGCCGTCGGGCTTGTACCAGGGTTTTTGGGTTGAGGGGAAGATGGTGGGGTGGTGGCGGAGGAGGTGGGCGAAGACGCGGGCGGTGAGGGTGGCGGCGAAAGTGATTTCGTGATCGAGGTTGAGGTCGCGGGTGGTGGAGTCGTCGGTGGCGGACCAGCGGGCGGTGCGGATGGCGACGATGAGGCAGGTGGCGATGAGGAATGAGGGGCCCATCCGGGGCCAGTCGGGTTGGGTTTCGTAGCCGCCGATGTCTAATCCCATGGATTCAGTATAGGCGAATAAAGGGCGAAAGTGTGGGTGCCTGTGAAAGGGGTGGCGATAGGGGTCCTTCGACTGCGCGCGCTTCGCACGCTCCGCTCAGGATGACAGAATTTACATCGTTTCGCGATGTACGATTCAGGCGCAGCGGCGCCGTCATCTTCCTTCTCCCTGCCTTTCCACAAACCGATTCACCAAATTGCAACAGGCGCATACACTGTTTCGCGAAGTTGCGGCACACTCTCCCACGGTTTTTACAGGAGTCGCACAATGGGTCGAACACAGGGATGGAAACTGGCAGTTGGGTGCGCGTTATTGGCGGGGGCAACGCTTGCGGTCGCGCAGGATGCGCCCGTGGTTACGGGCGACAAGCGCGTGGACAAGCTGCTGAGCCAGATGACGCTCGAAGAGAAGATCACGCTGATCCATGGGACGCAGGAAGATCCCAAGGTTTACCAGGGGCAGGCTGGGTACCTGGCGGGCGTGCCGCGGCTTGGGATTCCCGGGCTGCGCCTTGCCGATGGGCCGCCGGGGGTGCTGACGCGGCATCCGTCGCAGGCGGAGACGGCGACCATGGGGGTGGCTGCGACCTTCAGCGAAAAAGATGCGGAAGCCAACGGGCTGGTCATCGGGCGCGAGGACCGCGCGCTGGGGATTGATGTGAGCTTGCAGCCGTTTGTGAATATCGACCGCGACCTCGAGTTCGGGCGCGGGTACAACACCTTCGGCGAAGATCCGTACTTGACGAGCGTGATGGGCGCGGCGGAGATCAAGGGCATCCAGTCGCAACACGTGATGGCGCAGGTGAAGCACTACGTGGGCTACGACTCGGACGGGACCAGCACCTACATTGACGATCAGACGCTGCACGAGGTGTATGTGGCGCCATTCGACGCGGCGGTGAAGGCCGATGTGTCGTCGATTATGTGCTCGTACAACCGGCTGAATGGGACGTTTGCGTGCGGCAACAAAGATTCGCTTACGACCATTCTGCGCGACCAGATTGGCTTTAAGGGCTTTGTCACTTCCGACTGGGGCGCGACCCACGCAGTCAACTTCATCAACGCCGGTCTCGATATGGAGATGCCTGGCGAGCCGGCGGAGAATGCGCCGTTCTCACTTCCCTCCTTCTTCGATCTGAAGCCGGTGCCGGCTGCGCCGGATATGTCGAAGCTGAGCGCGATGATTGAAGACAACGACAACATGTTCGGCAACCATATTCCCGAAGAGCCCGCAAAGCAGCCCGGCGATCTCGGCGACTTTGGGACGAAGCTGGATCCGAAGAAACTGAAAGAAGCTCTTGCCGATGGCACCGTAACCGAGGCCGCAATCACGCGCGCTGCGGGACGCGTGTTGTACGAGATTGTGCACTTTGGCTACATGGATGGACAGTCGAAGCACGACGTCACTACGCAGGCGATTGAAGCCAACGCGAAGATCATCGAGAAGACGGGCGAAGATTCTGCGGTGCTGTTGAAGAACGATGGCGCGGCGCTGCCGCTGAAGGACCTCGATAGCGTGGTGCTGATTGGGCCGACGGCGGCCCAGGTGGATGCGATCGGCATCAATGGCGAACGCAGCGTGGGATTGCCGGAGAGGCAGATTGGTCCGCTGGCAGCGATGAAGAAGATTAGCGGCAAGAACATTCAATTCGCCGTCGCCGACGACATGACCGGCACGACGATTCCTGCGGCGATGCTTACGCACGATGGCAAACCCGGCCTGCTCCGTACTACGGGCGATAAGCAGCAAACCGACGCACAACTCGACTTCACGAAGAAAAACGGCAAAGCACTGGCGGCAAATTCCATCGTCAAGTGGACGGGTGAGATCAACGTTCCGGCTGCGGGGAATTATTGGATCTATCTACAGGCGCTGGGAGCGAATGCGGTTATTAATCTCGATGGCAAGAAGCTCTCTGCGACCGGCGCGTTCCAGGGCGGCGTGCATGGCGACATCCTGCAGGCGAACCAGGACAACGTGATTCCTACGCCGGATGGTTTGGACAACGTGCGTCGCGCGGTGGATTTGACGGCGGGTGCGCACAAGGTGGAGATCACGACGTCGGACGATACGTCGAAGGCGCCGGTGCAGATGCGACTGAACTGGTACACGCCGCAGCAGCGCCAGGCCGATCACGATGCGGCAATCGCGGCGGCGAAGAAAGCGAAGACCGCCGTGGTGTTTGTGTGGACGCGTCTAGAACCGGTGTTTGGGCTGCCTGGCGATCAGGACAAGCTTGTCGAAGAGATTGCGGCGGTGAATCCAAATACGGTCGTGGTGCTGAATACCAGCCAGCCGGTTGCGTTGCCGTGGGTGGATAAAGTTAAAGCTGTACTTGAAATGTGGTGGCCCGGCGATGAAGGCGGCTGGGCAACGGCGAACATCCTACTCGGCAAGACCAGCCCTGCCGGACGGCTGCCAGTGACCTGGGCGAAGAAGCTGACGGATTATGCGGCGACGAATCCGCGTTTTCCCGAGCGCAGCAAAAAAGGTGTGGGCCACAAGACGACCTACAGCGAGGGCGTGCATCTTGGGTATCGTTGGTTCGATAAAGAAAACGTCGAACCGCTCTTCGCGTTCGGGCACGGACTGAGCTACACGACGTTCGAATACTCCGGGCTGAAGATCGCGAAAGCGGCAGACGGCGGTTTGGATGTGTCGCTCACCATCAAGAACACGGGTGGTGTGGACTCGGACGAAGTGCCGCAGGTTTATCTCGGAGCGCCGGGGTCTGGGCCGCAGGATGCGCAGTTCCCGGTTCGCAAACTCGTGGCGTTCGATCGCGTGCAGATCGGGGCGGGCAAGTCGCAGACGGTCTCGCTGCACGTGCCGGAGCGGCAGTTGCAGTACTGGTCCACGAAAGACCAGAAGTGGGTGACGCTGACGGCGTCGCGCACGCTGAGCGTGGGCGGGTCGTCGCGGGCGTTGCCGCTGAAGCAGCCCGTAGAATAAGACACACGCCGGAGTTTGAAGGCTCCGGCGTGTGTCTTTTATTCGGACTTGGTGACGGCCAGGTTTGCAGGTACTGGATGCTGCTGCGGATCGCGGCGCGGTCGCGGGGCCATCACGTTGCGATTCGGATGGCGCGCGTTTTCGATCTGCTTTTCATTCGAAGCGCCATAGTATTCGGGGTGGATGTAGTAGCCGCGCTCCTGCTCCGGTTTGTCCTCTTCGACGTTCAGAGGATTCGCCTTCGCGAAGGCATCGTGACGTACGCCGGTCACTTGCCACGATACTTTCACGTTGGGCTTGTCCGTCTTGATGCGGAACTGCGCGTTGGAAATTTCAGTCGCGACGATCACCTGCGCGAACTGCCCGATGGGTGTGAGTTGATAGCGGAAGTCGCCATTCACGGCCTCGAACCATTTGGGCAAATGCACAATCGCTTCGCCGGTGGCGTCGGTGGTGACGTTGCCGCTGTAGACGTTGATCATCTCCGAGGATTCGACCGAGGCGTGGTAGAGATATTTGTTTGCCGGGTCGAGCGGATGGTCAATCTTGAAGTCTTTGGTTCCGGCCAAGATCTTGCCGTCGACGTTGATGTCGCCATGGAAGTTTCCGGCGTATCCCTTGTAAGTACCCGTGCCCGGATAGGCATCAATGCCATCTCCCGCGGTGCCTGCGGTAGCGTAACCACCTTGGGCAATAACGCCAGGGCCGGCACTGTTCGATCCTGTTGCCGCACTGACCGATCCGCCCGTGAGGTAGGCGCCAGCGCCGCCATGTCCGCCGGGATGCGAAGAACCGCCGCCGGTACCGCCCACTCCGCCCCCTCCCCCGAGCCCTTCGAGCGACAAGCCGTTAGCCTGTCCGCCGTAGCCATTGAATGCGTATCCGGCTGAACTGTGGTTGTCGGAGGGATTGGAACTGCCTCCCTGTGCGTAAACGCCCTCGCCGCTAGCGCTATAGCTGGAGGTACCGGCGAAGAACGTGCCGCCGTCGCCACCGTAACCGGAGGCTCCGGTTCCGCCGCCGCCGATGGCATATATCCCGGATGCACCATCAGAGCCGCTGCCGCCCCCGAATTCCCCACCGTAGCCGCCGCTTCCGGATGTGGCATTGCCGCCGTAGCCGATGATGCCGTATCCACCGCTTCCCCCGCTCGCGGAGTTTGCACCGCCGGAGGTCCTCAATCCGGTGCTCCCCGCGGTCGAATTCGTGATGTATGCACCACCAGATGCTGTCAACCCTCCGCTGCCATCCACGCCAAAGACTTCCGTATTACTCAAGCTCGATTGAGCGCTGATCAGTTTGCCGCTACCTGTATTTTGCAAAACTGCCGCCGTGCCGGACGGGCTGGCCACCGATACGCGCAATCCGATCGATGCTCCGGTCGCCGCCGTGGCCGTGCCGTAGATGCCAATTCCGCTCGTCGAAGCTGTGGTCCCACGGAAGCCGACCGCGGGGCCGGTGGTCGAGGTGTTCTGACCGAATACGCCATACCCTGCGGGTGCGGCGGTGATTCCCTTAACTCCCGTGGCGCTTCCGGCAGTGCCGCTCGCACTGCCGTACACGGAGATTCCGTTGTCAGCGACGGTCGTTCCACGCACGCCGATGGCGGCGCCAGACGCGGCACTATTGGAACCGGTCACGCCGTAGCCAGATGTCGTTGTCGCGGTGCCCAGGACGCCATTGGCCGAAGTTGTATTCGCAATCAATGCCGAACCGGTTCCGCTCTGGGTGACGAGAACAACCTGGTTGCTCGTGCTAGCCGAAAAGTTCGTCGCGCCCGAGTTAACCACGTTGTCTTTGGCCTTTGTGGTCGCGTCCTTGCTACCTGCAATTCCGGTGGCCTGCTGTTTCACTTCCTGGCGGACTGCGACCGCCAGTTTGTCGGAGGTAACGAACTCGGCGGCGCTGTGGCCGGCGAGCGTCTCGGCTTCAGCGGCCTTCATGGCGTAGGGCACGCTCACCAGCAGGACGCGCTGCTCCGGTTGACCCTCAATGCGAATGCCCAGCCACTGCGCTTCGCCGCTGGTAAACAGATCCATCGGGACACCATCCGCCTTGGTTGCGCCGAGCAGGACGGTGTACTTCCCGCTGCTGTCGAGTTTCACGTTCTGAGTTTCGATCCAGAGCGAATCGCTGTCGTGCTGCCCTTTGTGCAGGGTGAACGTGATCCCGACGGTTCCGGCGGCGTTGTTTTCCAGTTGGCCGGAGAAACGGATCAGCTTGGGTACGGTAACGATTGGAGAAGGCGTTTGGCTGGACTGTTGAGTTTGGCCAACTGCCAGCAAAGCAAGAATGGAAAAAACGGCGAGCAAATGCCTGCGCATGGTTCTCCCTCAAGGATGAAATTTTCAGGGCCGGAGGCGATTAGGGGGGCCGAATGCTTCGGAGAGCGCTGCTACAAAGTGGCAAGAGTGTAGTCCAAAAGTGCCGCTCTGAGAAGGCTGACGTCAAATTAACAATTACAATGAGAGCTGCTCCGGCACTCCGGGACCCGGTTTTTATCAATGGATAAGTTCGTAATTCGCGGCGGGACTCCGCTGCTTGGCAATGTGCGTGTAAGTGGCGCGAAAAACGCAGCCCTGCCCGCGATGGCGGCTGCCCTGCTTACTGAAGAACCCGTCATCCTCGAAAATATTCCGCAGGTACGCGACATCATCACCGAGCGCAATCTGCTGCAAGCGATGGGCGCGGAAGTCGAACTGGGCTATGGACGCGCGCATCACCGCACCACGCTTTGCTGCCGCAATCTCGTCAACCCTGAGGCTTCCTACGAGCTGGTGAAAACCATGCGCGCCTCGACGCTGGTGCTCGGGCCGCTCGTAGCTCGCACCGGCGAGGCACGCGTTTCCTTGCCCGGCGGATGCGCGATTGGGGCGCGCCCCATCGATCTTCACATCAAAGGGCTGGAGAAGCTCGGCGCCGAGATCACGCAGGAGCACGGTTACATCAAGGCGAAGGCCACGCGCCTCAAGGGCAACCACATCGTCTTCGAAAAAATCACCGTGACAGGCACGGAAGACCTGCTGATGGCGGCGACGCTCGCCGACGGCGAGACGGTGATGGAGAACTGCGCCCGCGAACCCGAAGTCACGGACCTCGCACACCTGCTGGTAAAGATGGGCGCGAAGATCGAGGGCATTGGAACGTCGACGCTGAAGATCACCGGCGTTGAAAAACTCCATGGAGCGAAGCACCGCATCATTCCCGATCGCATTGAGGCCGGCACATTCATCATTGCCGGCGCGCTTACGGGCGGGGACTTGATGGTGCAGAACTGCGATCCATCGCACCTCGGCGCGCTGTTGGCCAAGCTCGAAGAAAACGGCGTGAAGATTCGCAGCAATGGCGATTCCGTCCGGGTGATGAGCGAGGGTACGCTGAAGCCGGGCGACGCGAGCACAGAAGAATACCCCGGCTTCCCTACCGACATGCAGGCGCAATACATGGCGCTGGCGACGCAGTGCGAGGGAGCATCGGTGGTGGTCGAGAACATATTCGAGAACCGCTTCATGCACGCGCAGGAACTGGTGCGCATGGGCGCGAACATCAAGATCGAAGGCCGGCGAGCGATTGTCCGTGGCAAGACGCCGTTGAGTGGCGCGGCTGTGCTGGCCAGCGATCTGCGAGCTTCGGCGTCACTGGTGCTGGCGGCGCTTGTCGCGGAGGGCGAGACGATCATTGATCGCGTGTATCACATTGATCGCGGCTACGAGCACATCGAAGAAAAGTTGCGCGGTCTCGGGGCGGAGATCAAGCGCATCGGGGAATTGTTTCCGAAGAAAGCGTCGCCGGTGGCGGTGAGTTAAGCGTCGCAGGGGCTAAAGCCCCTTTTTCTTTTGGGGCGCTTTTCGGCAGCGCTGAAGCGCTGCCCTGATACAAAGCGCGCAAACGTGGGTCGGCGCTGCCCTGACTCAGAGCGTGCGAACGGCGGATCGCGCTGCCCTGATACAAAGCGCGCAAACGTGGGTCGGCGCTGCCCTGACTCAGAGCGTGCGAACGCGGATCGCGCTGCCCCTGATACAAAGCGTGCAAACGTGGGTCGGCGCTGCCCTGACTCAGGGCGTGCGAACGCGGATCGCGCTGCCCCTGATACAACGCGTGCAAACGCGGATCGCCCTGCCCTGATACAAAAGCGCGCAAACGCGGATCGCGCTGCCCTGATACAAAGCGTGGAAACGCAGATAGCGCTGCCGTGATACAAGCAGGCCATCCAAACAAGCTTCAGCCGCTCTGCTCCGAGGTGAGCAGGTTGCCCTTCCTCAGTGCAAATTCCCCACTGATATGCGGCACAGCACGCACGAAAGAGCCTGCATCTATCTTGGTACGTCACTTCTGTTCCGATTTTCTCAGGGAGGGAAACCGAAACATGAAGTTCCATTTCGTAGCACTCACGTTAGCCGCGGCGCTGGCAATTCCTGCCATCGCTCAACAGCCAGAGAAGCAGGACGAAACCCCGAAGACTACTGAAGAGAAGGCACCGGCGCCTAAGGCCAAGGCCGCCACGCCTGACAAGGCAAAGGTCGACGAGAAGCGCGATAAGAACGACGCGCGCGAGTCGAAGCTGCCGCAGTCCGACCAGGAACCTGGTGTCCGCAACCCCGAAGCTAAGCCGGAAGCCAAGACTGACGCCGACAAAAAGCGTGATGCCGACAAGGCGAAGATGCCGCAGTCGGACCAGGACCAGGCGAAGCGCGAAGGTGAAAAACGCGAAGGTGACAAGAAGGAAGTCAGCGAACACGATCGCAGCGCCCACTATCAGTTCAAGGGCGATGCCCGCGAGAAGCTGCGCGAACACTACAAGAACGTAACCACCACGCACACGCGCAATGTGACGATTGTCCGCCAGGAAGTAATTCCAGTGGCGGTCCAGACCCGCATTGAGCCGGTTCCGGTGGAAATGGTCGGATATCTCGGCCCCGCTCCAGAAGGCTTCCAGTACGGTTACGTTGACGGTTACGTGCTGGTATACGACCCGAGTACGTTCTTCGTCGTGGACGTAATCGATCTGTTCTAAGCTACATTCCTTATCAACCAGCCCGGCCACGTGCCGGGCTTTTTCCGTTGCGGACCTTATATCCACAAATTCCGATACTGCTTTGGTACGTTTTCACCCCTTTTGAGCGGCGGGGAGGTACAATCCACGCGAGGTCTTCTGTGTTTTCGGGCCTACGGGGGTCGAAAGATGTACGACAATTCCAACCTGGCAATCCGCTGCCGTGAGTTGTGGGCCGATGTGTTGTGCGCCGTTGAATCGCGCGTTTGGTCCATCAACGACTATATGCAGGATTCACGCAGCCAACTCGATTGCCAGATGTTGAGCTGTGACTCCGTACTCATCGAACACCCGTCGGTAAAGCGCACACTCATGGCGACGCTCGACCTCAACGAACACGCCATCCACATAAAGGAATTTGATAACGGCCAACTCGCAGTAGGCAGCAAGCTTCCCTTCGCACTACTTGGTGACGGCAACGTTTACGTAACCAATGGACAGTCGCTGATGGGCGACCCGCAGGCCGTGGCGCGGCAATTGATGTCGGTGTTGCTTTCGCGGAGCACAGCGGCGACTTCGACCGAAGAGATTGACCAGTACCGCTCGTGGGCATCGGCACTGATGACGGCGCGTGCGCGACGCATGATGATCAAGTTGCCAATCGAGATCCAGACCGAGAATTCGCTCTACACCGGATCGACGTTGGACCTGAGTTCTGTGGGCGCGAAGGTGCAGTCCACGGCGAAACTGGATCGCGGCAACTACATCACCGTATTTCGCGGATCGATTGGGTCCTTCTTCCGCGTGGTGTGGACGGAAAAGACCGACCAGGGCACGCGCGCCGGATTGGTTTGCCTCAATCCTCCCCTGGAGTGGGCGGAAGTCACTGTGCAGTAGTTGCAAACCTCGCTATCAAACAACCCGGCTAACCGCCGGGTTTTGTATTGGACGTGAATTCGTCCTGAAATAGGCAGGCTGCCTCGAATCGTTTCGTTCTGCAAGTCATCGATATGAGTCACTTGTGGGAGATGCCTCGCCTTGCCAGCGTTTAGGTATCGCCGGGAGGAATTGATGGTTCGCCGCAGCTTGCTCGCTATGGCCGTACTGCTCTTCGCATTCACCAGCGCAATCGCGCAGGCTCCCGAGTCGAAAGCTCCTGTACTGTCACCCAGCGCGCGGTTGGCCGCGGCCAAAACGGCCTACCTGAAGAACGCCGGCGGAAGCGAAATCCCGTACAACGTCATCAGCGACGGCGTCGAAGGATGGGGTCGTTACAAGCTCGTCCAGGACCCTACAGAAGCCGACATCATTATCGAAGTCATGGCGCCAAGCTCGAGTAACGGCGTGAGCGTCTCTGCAGGCACAAGCTCCGACCAGCATCTTGGCGCACCCGCACAATCCATGACGACTTCGAAAGAGCTGACAATCACACGGATTACGCTGATCGTTTACGACGCGCGCAGCAAGGCCGCGCTTTGGTCCGCGACCGAGCAACCCAAGAGCGCCATGAAAGCCAAGACACGCCAGGATAACGTGGTGGAATCGGCCCAGAGGCTGCTCACCAAGTTCCGCGAGCGGGTAGAGCCTGAACCGAAATAGCATCCGTAGCGGCACACTTGTTTGGGGTACGGACTCACACCATCGCGGTATATCGCCTACCGATGAATTGGCTCACACTCTCCTTGCTTAGGGAGAGACACACGGATGTTTTCGACCGATCAATTGAGTATCCCCGCAGACGTTGAGGGCTTGGTCCACATAAGCACCAATGCGCGCGAGCGCCTGGCGGCGGCCGCGACGTTCCGCACCTGTAAACCGGGAGAGGTTCTATACCGCGCCGGAGAACCGGCAAACGGCGTCTACATCGTTTGCCGCGGCGGCGTGAAAGTCACTCACCGCGACCAGAATCTGAACGATTTTGAACTGGCCTGCAGCACGGCGATCCTCGGAGTACCGGGAGTGATGAGTGGAACGGTGTACCAGTTCAGCGCGACCGTACTGGTGCAGTCGGCTGTAGCGTTTATTCCCGCGAGCGACTTTGTGGAATTCGTCGCCGAACATCCGGAAGCCGATGGGATCGGGGGTTACGTGACCAGGAAGTTTCGCGATCGCCTGACGGTCTAGTTAGTCCGAATATCGCAAGACGAGTTAAACCGTTTTAATGTTGTAAGGTTATGTAACCATCGAGCTTGCCTGTCCCACTGCGGTGGGATAGAACATTAGTGACATCCCCCTCATGTTAGTACCGTGGGCCAACCTAACGTCAATGAGAGCAAGGGATCATGGGCGATCTGGTGCCCGCTTTGCGCCGGTATCATTTTTAGCCTGCTCGCATGCGTATGGATGCCGTGGGAACGGATCCATCCCAACGACCCAAACCTGCGTGAGAGCCTTGGGTACGCCCCGATCTGGTCGCATACCTTCGACGCCGTTATGGGCGTGCACAAAGATTGGGCCTCGTTTGGCATTAACCTCGCGGTAATCTGGACCATCTGCATTGCTGCAGCGCTCATGCTCAGTATGAGCACCCGCCGCGACTAGCTGCTTCTTCGCGCCCGCGCTTCATTCCCTTCACCATCGCCCTTTACAATAGACGGTTCACCAATCAGACCATGAAAATCCATCTCTCGACCCTCGATCCCGCGCAGTTGGAAACCGACGCTCTCATCGTGCTCGCCATTGACGGCGGCGACAAAGACAACAACAAGCCGCAACTCCAGGCCAAGTCCGACGCATTCGCGAAAGCTGCCGCCGACCTCATCGCCTCAAAAGAGATCACCGGCAAGCTGCTCGAGATCGCGACTCTGCATAAGCCCGAGGGCGTGAAGGCCAAGCGCTTGATCGTCGTGGGGGTTGGCAAAGCCAAGAGCTTTACGTCGTACGAATTGCGCAAAGCTGCAGGTGCCGCCGTGCGCGCACTGAAGAAGAGCGTGAAGTCCGCGGCCATCGTTGCCCCCGAAAACTGGGGCGGAGCCGCCGATCCCTCCACGACCAGCACGTTGATGTTTGAACGCGGCGGATTACCTGAAGCGGTGAAGGCGATTGCGGAAGGCGCGGTGGTTGCCAACCCGGATTACAACTATTACCACTCCGATCGCAAGACCTACGAACTCGACGAGCTCACCATCCTCGTCCCTGCCAATGGCCACGCCAACGATCTTGAAGCGGCCATGAAGGAAGGCCATGTCATCGGCGAGTCGCAAAACTTCACTCGCGATCTCGTCAACGAGCCCGGCAACCGCATGACGCCAACCATCCTCGGCCAGCGCGCCAAGAAGATGGCGGAAGAAGTCGGCATCCAGTGCGATGTCTACAGCACCGACTTCCTGCACGAAAAGAAGATGGGCGCGTTCTGGAGCGTCTCGCAAGGTTCCGAGGAACCGCCCGCGCTGATCGTGATGAAGTACGAGCCAGCAGGCGCGCCGCAATCGCCGGTTCTCGGTCTCGTCGGTAAAGGCATTACCTTCGACACCGGCGGCATCTCCATCAAGCCCGCCGACGGCATGGAGAAGATGAAGTACGACATGGCCGGCGGTGCCGCGATGATCGGCGCTATGCGCGCCATCGCGCTGCTCAAGCCGAATGTGCGCGTGATCGGCGTCGTTTGCGCGGCCGAGAACATGCCCAGTGGCAAAGCGCAGAAGCCCGGCGATGTCCAGATCGCGATGAGCGGCAAATCCATCGAGATCATCAACACCGACGCTGAGGGCCGCCTCGTCCTCGCCGACGGCCTGCACTACGCCAAACAACTCGGCGCAACTCATCTCATCGACGCCGCCACCCTCACCGGCGCCTGCATGGTCGCCCTCGGCGGCATCAACGCCGGTGTCTTCGCCAACGACGAAGACTACTTCAACCGCTTCGCCGAGGCCTTGAAGAAATCGGGCGAGAAGATGTGGCGGCTGCCCATCGACGACGACTACAAAGAACTCATCAAGTCGCCCATCGCCGACATCAAGAACACCGGCGGCCGTTACGGCGGCGCCATCACGGCAGCAATGTTCCTGAAAGAATTCGTCGGCGAAACCCCATGGATCCACCTCGACATCGCCGGCGTTGCCTGGCAGGAAGAAGCGGTGCCGTTCCTCGCGAAAGGGCCGTCGGGGATTGCGGTGCGATCGATTATTGAGTTGGTGCAGAGCTTCGGATAGGCGTTCTCTGGATTTTACTCGCTCATGCGAAGAATCTTTGGGATGTGCGGTCTGCGTAGCGGGTCGTAAGGCGCGCTCAACTGCTGCAGTGCCTTGGTCATCCACTCGTCTGGAAACGGATTGCACGAAGTCTCTTCCGACGAATCCTTTTCATCCACCTCTTGTGTGGGAGGAGCCGGTGCGGGGATCGCCTCAAGTCCCTGCACCATCGGGTTCGCGCGACAATTCGCAATCTTCAGGTAGTCGAACGCCGTCAATCCGCGGGTATCCTTCATTGTGGAATTGGCCCCAGCTTCGATTGCGTACTCGATTTCTCCTGATCCCTGCGAGGCGAGAAACATCAGGATTGTGCGTCCATCGTTGTCTTGCAAGTTGATGTTAGCCCCTGCGCGCAAAAGATCCTCATCAAGATAGCCCTGGAGTGCACGGACCATGAGCGCGGTATCCCCGCGATAGGAAGATTGGTTCGGATCAGCGCCGGCCTTCAGCAAACGCTTTTCGGTATCGTTTCCGCACTGCGTTGCGTACATTAACGGCGTCCATCCGCTCGCGTCCGCTGCAGAGAGATTCTCTCCCGCGGCGATCAACTGTTTGACGCGATCGGAATTACAGTCGCGCGCCGCCGCGGCCAGAGGAGGCAAGTCCGGCTTTACGCGTTCGTCGCGGATGTTCCAGATTGGCTCAGCGGAAGGATCGCCGTGGCGCCATTCATGCGTGCGCGCAAGTAAGTTCACTTCGTCTTCCAACTCCGGTAATGGATGAGGGGATATATACCCAGCGTCCTCGACTTTTTTCGTTGCAACACCTGTATGAAGAGTCAGGCGCACGGTTTTGCCAAAGCCTTCATACAACCCACACAAATTCCAGATTTGCTCGGTGTTGAACGACGCCACCAACTTTCGAGCACGACGGGAATCGACGGTGAATGCGTGCTCCCCATCGGTGTTGCTCCAGATCACCGAGCCATCCGCACCAAGACGGATTTGGTAGTCGCTCTCGTCAAGCTCAAGAAAATCGGCGGTCGTCGAGGCTGGCGCTCGGACCTTCTCTTTCGGGCAATTCAGAGCGCGCGGAGGCCCGCCCCCAATCCAAGTTGAGACAACCTGTACCTCCACTAACGCCAATCCGTGTCTGATTGTCTTCGGGCCGTAGTCATAGGGCCCATTCAGCGCGTCAAGCTCGAAGCGAAACGTGGTTTTGTAGGTGTGGGCATCGTGCGCAGAAACTGGCTTGAATCTCCAGGTGGCGACATTGTCGAGCGCGGCTTGGGTCAACATCGGATGACCTGAGATCGGCTCCGTGCCGATTGGAACACCGTCGTCTCCGATGTGGAATGCAATTTCAACATCGCCTTGAATGCGCGCCTGTCGTGCGAGGGCCGGGTAATGCACGTCCTCTGCCGAAAGCAGCACTCGCTGATGAGCGATCTGACCGAAGCCGACGGATGCCCAAGCAAGAACAACTATGATTTCTATCAACCGCCGCACCACCGAATCTTAGGACGGCTGGCGGTCCTTGCCAACTGATACAAAAGATGCCCCTCGCCTAAGACCACACAATCGCAAATATTCTTGCAACCAGCCTCTCCCCAACGAGGTAAGACTGGATAGAGCAATTTATGGAAGCGCCGACCGCCAACCCGCCGCTCGTCCAGTTTGCTCAAGGCGATCGCGAAGCCTTCGAGTGGCTTTTCCGCGAACATCAGCGCGCGGTACGCGGTTGGATCTTGCGGATTGTGCGTGATTCCGCGGCGGCGGACGATCTGACCATCGAGACCTTCTGGCGCGTCTACAAAGCGCACGCCCACTTCGATCCCAAACGTAGTTTCGAGGCGTGGGTGCGGCGGATCGCGACCAACGTCGCAATTGCTCATTTGAAGCGACAACCCAAAACATTGGTCGAACTGAGCGATGCCCCTGTACCTACGCACGCCGATTCCGCAGTCGAACGAGATCAACGGGAGCGAATTCGCAGTGCGCTCGCTTCCCTGCCAGTGAAGTTGAGGGTGCCCTTAATGCTGGCGCTGATCGAAGAGCGTCCGCAGCGCGAGATCGCGGAGGCGCTCGGAATTTCAGAGGCAGCCGTGAAGTCGCGAGTCTTCCGCGCCACCCAACTTCTACGACAAAAATTAACCCGGATGGGAGTTACACCATGAACGACGACACCGAGCTTCGGCAGCTACTTCAGGGCGCCTTCGCGCCGCCGCCCGAGAGCGATCACGACCTCTGGCCGCACATGGAGCAACGCCTTGAGCAGCGCCGTTTGAGCATTCCCTGGTTCGAGTGGGCGCTCGCTGTCGCGGCACTCGTGCTGCTGGCCTTTGCGCCTGCGGCAATTCCTATGCTTCTCTACTGGTTCTAACGGAGGTGATTTATGAAACCGCATCCTTATCTTCGTGCGTACATGGCTGGCGCACTGATCCCAACCTTCGTAGTGATGATCATTGCGTGCGCCTATGCATTCTTCCGCTTCGGCTTGCGCATCTCGTTTCCGGTCGAGAAGGGGTTGGTCTTCCCACTGGCTTTCGTGCCGAACCTCTGGGGCGTGTGGAACGTGCTCTTCGTGAAGGTGCACCAGCGGCATGCGTGGTCGTTGGGCGCACACGGAGCATTGCTGCCATGTCTATTGGCGCCGCTCGGATTGTTGACGGCCAGCCTGCTCGGCATAATCGCGCTGCGAGGTAATTCGCTGGACTACTTCCAGGCAATCACGATCCCCTACGCAGCGGTTGCGATCGCCATTGCCTGCGCCATCGTCCTCTACTACTTTGTTTGGAAATATTTCGTGGCGTTCCTGAATGCAGTGGTCGGCGTGGCGTAGTTACTCGCTGTGGCCGTTGCACTTGAGCACGCCAAGAAACGCAGTCCACGGGCCCACCTCTTCGCGAAGCTGGTGGGCCATAATTCTGGAGATCTGGTGCAGATGGGTCAAATCGTGCGTCGCCCAGGTGGCCAGCAGGTTTCCGAGTGTCACCGTGCCGAGGCGAAGATGGGTTCCCTTCTTCTCGAAATCGTCGCCATGAAGGTTCAGCGCTCGTAATGTAGCGATGTTCTCGGCGCGAACGGCGGCGAATTCGTCCAACAATTGCGGCAGAGTCTTGCCGACACTCTCGCGGTCCTGGGCCTCGCGATCGAAGGGGTCGAAAGCCTTCGACTCGCCGTACTCAAGAATGCGTTTTACGCGCGGTATCCAGTCGGTGCGCTCTCCGTGAATCAGATGGCCCACGACACCGTAGACCGTCCAAGAGCCATCGCCTTCGGTCGTCTGCGTCCAGGACTTGGGCAAATCGCGCAGAAGCTCATTGAGCGACGCCGGCGTGCGCTCCAGCAAAGCAATTGCGTTATCCAGATCGAAGCTCATCTATATGCCTGATGCAATCTCAGTGAACTGTTCGTCAAACGGCCGCTGCGTGAAGCGATACTCATCGCGCTCGCTGTCTTCGTCGGCAAGAGTTCGTACGGATTGCAGATGCTGTACGGCGTGATCTCCGCTGGCACTCGCGGGTTCGCTAAATCCGAGCCGCTCCTTCAATTCGCGGACTTCGCCGGCCAGCGCGATAATCACATCCGAGAGCGGGTCTTTTACGTCCTTGGGGTCGGTGATGAGAACGCGCTTGCCGTCCTGGTAAATGATGTGCGCGGGCACGCCGACCACTGTCGAGTTCGGCGGCACATCTCGTAATACAACCGACCCGGCGCCTACGCGCGAATTCTCCCCAATCGTAATGTTTCCCAGAATATTGGCATTGTTCCCGACGAACACGCCGCTGCGTAGCGTAGGGTGGCGCTTCCCTTTTTCCTTGCCAGTGCCGCCGAGCGTCACACCCTGGTAGAGCGTAACGTCATCGCCCACGAACGCAGTCTCGCCGATGACTACTCCCATGCCGTGATCGATAAAGACGCGGCGTCCGAGGACTGCGCCGGGATGGATCTCGATGCCGGTGAAAAAGCGCACGACCTGCGACAGCCAACGCGCCAGCAGGCGAAAGCGTTTGATCCACAGCCAGTGGTTGAAGCGGTGAAAGGTGCGGGCATGGAGTCCGGGATAGCAGAGCAACACCGCGAGCATGGACGTTGCCGCCGGATCATGCTCGAAGATCGCCTGAATGTCTTCCCGAACTCCCTGCCAAAAGCCCATGAATTAGACCGGCACCTCGACCGCCTGCTGCGCCGCAACTTCGTCGCGCAGGTTCTGGAAGAGGATACTGCTAAGGTAGCGCTCGCCGTAACTGGGCAGCACCACGACAATCAACTTCCCGGCGTTCTCCGGACGACTACCGACCTTCACCGCCGCCACCACCGCAGCACCCGAGGAGATACCGACCAGCAGGCCTTCTTCTTTCGCCAGTCGCCGCGCCATGGCGACCGATTCCTCGCTGTTTACCTGCACGACCTCGTCAATCGTCTTGGTGTCGAGGACCTCGGGGATGAAGCCCGCGCCGAGCCCTTGGATCTTGTGCGGCCCGGGCGCTCCGCCAGAAAGCACAGGGCTCTCCGTTGGCTCGACGGCGATCGCCTTGAACGACGCCTTCTTCGGCTTGATATATTCCGACACGCCCGTGATCGTGCCGCCCGTGCCAACACCGGAGATCAGGATGTCCACCTTGCCGTCAGTGTCGTTCCAAATCTCGGGACCCGTGGTTTCGAAGTGGATCTTTGGATTTGCAGGGTTTCGAAACTGTTGAAGTATCAAGCTGTCGGGAATTTCCTTCGCGAGTTGCTCGGCTTTGGCGATAGCGCCTTTCATGCCCTTCGCGCCGGGCGTCAGGATGAGTTCCGCTCCGAATGCGCGTAGCAGTACACGACGCTCCTGGCTCATGGTGTCGGGCATAACGATGATCAGCCGATAGCCCTTCACTGCCGCGACAAACGCCAGCCCGATGCCGGTATTGCCGCTGGTCGGCTCGATCAGCACAGTTTTCCCTGGCGTGATGCGTCCGGCCTTCTCGGCCTCTTCGATCATGCTCACGCCGATGCGGTCCTTCACACTCGCGCACGGGTTGAAGCCCTCAAGTTTGGCCGCGATCAGCGCTTGGCTGCCGCCGATCACCTTATGCAGGAAGACGAGGGGCGTTTTTCCGATCAATTCGGTAACGTCATTGGCGATTTTCATGGATAGCTCCTTGCTACACGATGCGAAATGACCGTGCTGCGAATCTAAATTTTGATTGGGGACGCCTGCGCAAGAAAGGGTGGCAGGCACACCGCCGCCGGCGGTCAACAACAACAGCAACAGGCGTAGAACGGGGCGTTCACAGGCAAACACTGTAACAAGCATGTCGGTGCGATTGCAAGATGCCGGTCCCCTACCCGCCGCCAACGCGTTGCAGCTCAACCGTGTTGTAAGGCGCGTCTTTGGCCTCTCCCAACAGCACCACGATGAAGTGGACAAGCCGGAATTTGTCCATCAGCGTGGCGCCTTTCCCAACCTCCACGTGACTGATCGCCGGGCTGATCAGCACCGCCCGCAGGTTCTGGGCAGGAATATCTTTAGCAAGCCATAGCGTCTCCGACGGCGGAATCACGTTGTCTCCCGCGCCGTGCAGCAATAAAACAGGAACGTGCAGACGGTAGAGTTCCGGACCCGGCGAAACCTGTTCGGCTTCGTCTCGGTGCTTGTCGAGGTTCGCCAGCAGGATCTTGTTCACCACCGAATGGTTCTGCGCCAGCAGCATCTGCATCGTCGCCTGCCCTTCCGGAGACATCTTTGCAGCCGTAGCCTTCGCGTTCACGATCTCTTCGAAGAGTTGCTGCCGGATCGCCTCACGCGCCAGCGGAACGTCCGCGGCCGGAAAGTATTCTTCAGGATGGGCGTAGATCGCGACCAGCGCTCCGTACTCATGCGAGGGCATCGACTGCGAGTGGCCATCGGGATATTCGGCGCGGTCGGTGGCGAAGAACTTCATCACCCGCGACATGTCGTCGTGGGCGCCAATCGCCACCACATAACAGATATGCCGCGAGGTCGCAGGATCGCTTGCCGCCGAAAGCGCGAGCCCTCCCGCGAAGCTCAACCCGAGCACTCCCACGCACGGCGAATGCATGCGTGCCGCAAGATCATCCGCAGCTGCGGCAATTTCCTCGATGGAGACCGGCTTGATCTCGTATCCCGCTATCTCCGGTAACTCTGGCGTCGAGACGACCATCCCTGCCCCCGAGATCGCCTTCGCAAAGCGCACCAACCGCGGTTCGTTGTATCCGAGATGATGGACGCCATGCACGATCACCATCGCCGGCACGCTCTTCAAATCCGTTGGCACGTACAGCCGCGTGCGAAGCCCGCGATTATCCGCCGCGAACGTCGATTCTTCAGTTTTGATCGGGTGAATGCCGCGGTTCGCGAAGAATCCATGCGCTTCCGACGATTCGATCCGCAGCAGAACCGCGACCGCTCGCAGGTGCAAGTAGACCGGATACCACGCAATCGCCACCAGCGTGGCAACAACTAATAAAACAATCAGCCAACGCGAAGTGCGTTTCGGAGTCGAAGCCTTTGGATAGGCCTGCAGTCGGGGTGCGGACATCTCGCTGCATGGTATCGCGAGTCGCGAGATCGAGGTAGGACTACTAGACTGTTCGCGGTGGCGGCTGCAGAGCATCGGGCCCGACACGCCGCTCCAACTGATCCTGCACATAATGCCGAAATTCGAGTGGGTGATAAATGTTGTGGAACGGATCGGCAGTGCCGCCGGTACCACGAATCGTGACCGTGCCGTAATTCAGCATTCTTCCGGCTACCGTTTGGTCTACACCGATGCTCTCAATGCGCCCCAGAAGCATCTCTTGCGTCCTTCGGCTGAGCAATCCAACCTTCACCGTTACCCGGCGGTTGGTCACAGCCATCTCGACGGAATTGCGACGGATGAGAGCGATCAGAAAGAGCACAAGGGCGACCACAACCAATGCACCGCCACCGATGCGATACGCCGAGGGCGCCGTTGCTGCTGAAGCGGCGGCTAAACCTGGAGTTCCCGCCAGCAGCCAAATCCCCGCAATCCCAAGCCCGAGGCTGAACAACAGACTCCAGAAGATCACGATCCAGTGCAACCGGGTCTTGTAAACCACCTGCTCACCGGGAACCAGATTTTTGTCGATGTAGGCCATGCGCGACTCCGGAAAGCTATTTCTTCCCCAAAACCAGCTTAGATGCCGACTCCACACAAACCATGGTCATGGCGCCAGATTTCTCTTTCGTGAAGGGGCACACCTCGAAATCACCATGCAAATAATCATCGAACTCAAGATTCTTCTCGCGTATGTATTGCGGAACAATCGGAGTTTCAGCGTCATCTGCCTCAGAGCGAGCGGTAACACCGAGGTAGTGTTTTGTGCCTGCCACCCAAATCCGCAGGTTCGGCGTTCCGTTCGTATACTGCATACGCCCATGCACAACGTAACACGCGCCCACTACTTCGGAATTGCCTTTGCACTTCTGGTCGACGGTCTGTGCCTGCACAACCAACGGCGCAACAGCGACCACCAGAACGAGCAGACAGCGCGCTAGGATCGTCATATTTCCAAAATCACCGGCATAATCAATGGACGCCGCTGGGTACTCTTCGCGATGTATCGCTTCAAGTCCTGCCGCACTTTTTCTTTGATCACGCCGTAGTCTGCGATCTCTTCGGGGCTGGAGGCTTCGAGCGTCTTCATGATCGTCTCACGCGATTTCTCCACGAAGGCGTCGCCTTCCGAGCCGGGCGCAAAGCCTCGCATCACGATCTCCGGCACCGACTCGACCTGGCCTGTCAGTTTATTGATCGCGATGATCGGCAGCACGAAGCCGTCTTCGCTTAAGTGCCTGCGGTCGCGAATGACGAGGTCTTCCACGACCTCACCCATTGAGCCGGAGTCGATACAGACGCGACCGACCTTCACCTTCCCTGCCTTACGCGCGCCGAGTTCGTCAAACTCCAGCACGTCGCCGCTTTCCATCATCAGTACCTGACCGACAGCGCCACGCATGGCCTGCGCCAACTCGGCATGCAACTTGAGCTGCCGGTACTCGCCGTGGACCGGAATGAAATAACGCGGCCGAACCAGGTTGATGATCAGCCGGAGCTCTTCCTGGCTGGCATGTCCGCTGACGTGCACCGGAGGCGTCGAGCCATCGTCATAGATCACGTGTGCATTGCGCCGGAAGAGGTGGTCAATCACGCGGTAGATGGACTTCTCATTTCCAGGGATGATGCGTGACGACAGTACCACCGTATCGTTGGGCTCGATCTTGGCGTGCTTATGGTTGTCCACCGCCGCGCGCGAGAGCGCCGACATCGGCTCACCCTGGGTACCGCTGATCAGTACGCAGACCTTCTCCGGCGCGTAATCGCGAATCTGGCCCGGCGTAATAAACGCGCCCTCAGGCATGTCGATGTAGCCGAGGTCCTGCGCGATCTCCACCGACTCGTTCATCGAGCGCCCGACCAGCGCTACTTTGCGGCCATTGTTGTACGCAGCTTCTATCGCAAGATTGATGCGGTGGATCGAAGACGAGAAGCACGAGAGAAACAACCGCCGCGGCGCACGATGAAAAATCTCCGCAAATCGTGCCCGCACCGCGCGCTCGCTCGGCGTATAACCTCGCCGCTCAACGTTGGTCGAATCCTGAAACAGCGCCAGCACGTTTTCTTTGCCGTACTCGGCAAAGGCGTGCAAATCGAACAGCCGGTTATCCGTCGGCGTCGGATCAACCTTAAAGTCGCCGGTATGAATGATCACGCCGAGCGGCGTATGCACTGCGAGAGCAACGCAATCCACTAGCGAATGGGTCACCTGCATCGCGTGGATGGTAAAGATCCCAACCTTAAACCGCGCGCCCGGCCGGATCTCGATCAGGTCCGCGTCGTCGAGCAGGCCATGCTCCTCGAGCTTTCCTTCCACGTAGGCGAGCGTGAACTCCGTGCCATATATCGGGACGTTGAGCTCGCTCAGGATCCATGGCAGCGCACCGATGTGGTCTTCGTGCCCGTGGGTCAGAAGGATCGCGCGAACTTTGTCGCGGTTCTCGACAAGGTAGCTGATGTCGGGCACGACGATGTCCACCCCGAGCAGCTCAGCCTCCGGGAACATCATGCCGGCGTCAATCACGACGATGTCGTCGCCATAACGCACAGCCATGCAATTCATGCCGAATTCGCCGAGACCGCCTAACGGGATGACCTGAAGTTTTCCAGAGGGCATAACGAAGAGATGATGCTAGCACACAGAACGGAGCACCTAGCACGGCACTCACATCTCCGGCGCCGCGGTGGGAATCTAAGCAGTCGAAGCCTATACTTAAAGAAGAGCGAAATGGCAGAAGCGGTAAAGAAGGGTTGGCTTGCGCGCCGCGTCCAAAGCGGAATTCAGAAGGGCCTTACGCGCGCCTATTCCACGGTTGCCGTCAATCCCAACGACTACCTGACGCACCTCCGAACCGCGCATAATCTGCCAATCGTCAGCTATCACGGTCTCTATTCCGTCCCCACGGAGCAGCTCGACGATGCCGCGAACGATACCATTCGCGGCGCCATGAAGCTCGCTGCCGCCGAAGGCGCCGGCTTCGGCCTTGGCGGATTTCTTACCATCGTTCCCGACCTCAGCATCCTGGCGGCGATCACCATGCGCATGATCCAGAAGCTGAGCTTGATCTACGGCTTCGAGTTCAACACCGACAACGAAATGGCCGAACTTTGGATTGCCGCCGCCAGTGCCGCCGGCGTCGACATCAGCCGCGAGTTGCTGGAGCGTGAGGTCGTGCAGCGCTTCATCCCGAAAGTTATCCAGCGGATTGCCGCGCGAGCCAGCGTGGAAGTCGTAGAGAAGTGGAGCGCTCGAATCATCCCGTTGGCAAGCTCTGTGATCGGCGGCAGCCTGAATTACTTCTTCGTCCGCGCCTGGGGCGAACGCGCCGCAAAGCACTTTCGCGAAAAACATCTCGCCCGCCGCGAGCACATGCGTCTGCAAGACCAACAAGCCGTGCAGCCGATCTTGCTGCCGCCATCAAGCGTTTAGAGCCGATCTTTAGGTTTGTTCACTTTGTCATTCGTATGCATTACAATGAACCAGAGGAGATTGCGATGCTTTCGAGCGCTCTGGTACAAACCCGAATCGATCCTGTTGTGAAGGAACGGGCGGCAGCCGTGTTGGAGAAGTCCGGCCTCACCGTGTCAGATGCAGTGCGCATTTTGCTGACCCGGATCGCAAACGAAGGGGCACTGCCATTCGTGTTGAAGGACGAAAGCCCCGCCCACGACGCCTGGTTTCGCGCTAAAGTGCAAGAGGCACTGGCCGATGGCCGCGCCGCTGTACCCCATGAACAGGTGAAGAAGCATTTTGCGAAGCGACGCCAGACGGCGCTGCGCAAGGCCCGCTGACGAATGGAGTTGGAATGGTCAACCTTTGCGATGGCGGATCGTGAAACGATCTTTGATTACATCGAAGCAGAGAGCCCGCAAAACGCGGTGCTGGTTGATGATCGCATCGAGACGCAAATCGAAATGCTGGTTCAATTCCCAGAAAGCGGCCGACAAGGTCGAGTTGAAGGCACTCGAGAGCTGGTAGTCGAGCTTACGCCCTTCATCGTTGCGTACCGAATCGAGGTTGATTGCGTGCGGATATTGCGTGTATTGAACGGCGCGCAACAGTGGCCGGATGTCATGCCCGAGGACTCCGCGACCTAATCGCGGACGGCGTCCCGCATGCCAGACGCCTGAATAGCGACCGGCATCTCGCCTTCCCACTTCGCCACCACCACAGTCGCCACGCAGTTCCCAATGACGTTCACCGCGGTGCGTCCCATGTCCATCAACTGATCGATTCCCAGCAGCACAAACACCGGTTCAATGGGTAGCCCAAACGTTCCAACTGTCGCCAGCAGGATCACCATCGCCGCTCGCGAGACGCCCGCGACGCCTTTGCTCGTGAGCATGAGCGTGAGCATCAGCAGCAATTGCTGGCCAATCGACATATGGATCCCGCTCGCCTGCGCCACAAAGATCGCCGCCAGCGATAAATAGAGCGTGCTACCCGTGAGATTGAAGCTGTAACCGGTCGGCATCACGAACGCGACGACTTTGCGCGGAACGCCAAACGCCTCCATGCACTCCATCGCGCTCGGTAGCGCCGCTTCAGAACTCGCCGTACCGAAGGCGATGGTCGCCGGTTCCGCAATCGCCTTCAGAAACGCGCGAATCGGCACTTTCATCCACCACAGCACCGGCAGCATCACGCCGACTAGGAAAACGATCAGCGCCACATAAAGCGCGGCAATCAATTTAGCGAGATTCACTAACACGCCAAGCCCGGTATGGCCCACGGTGTACGCAATCGCCGCGCCGACGCCGATCGGTGCAAACAGCATTACGATGTTGGTGAACTTGAACATCACCTCGGCGAGCGACTCACAAAAAGTCAGCATCGTCTTACGACGCTCTTCGCGTACGCCGGCGAGGCCAATCCCAAACAGCACGCTGAAGACGACGACCTGCAGCACCTGCCCCTCGGCAATCGACTTGGCAATGTTCTCCGGGAAGACGTGGAGGATCGTGTCGGTAGCCGTGAGCTTCTGCGCCGCGAGGTCGGACGCCGACGTGGTCACCGGAATTTGCGCTCCCACGCCCGCCTTACTCACGTTGATGGCGAACAGCCCAATTACCAGCGCAAGCGTGGTTACCACCTCGAAAAAGACAATGGCTTTGATGCCCATGCGACCGACGGCCTTCATATCGCTGTGCCCAGCGATACCGACCACGAGAGTTGCGAAGATCAGCGGAGCGATGACCGTCTTAATCAGGCGAAGGAAAATCAACGCCAGCACGCGGACGTTGACGTGGCGATCGTCGGCAATCTGCGGGAAATCGTGGCCGGCGACTGCACCCACAATCATGGCAACAAAAATCCACGTCGTCAGCGAGCGCTTGAACCATCCGTGGACCAACAGCGCCGCTACCAGCAGCCAGCGCGCTGTCATCAGAACGGCAGCGGGAAAATGCACGAACCGGTCAGCGACCGTCAGCGCCGCCGCGAGAGTAAAGAGTCCTAGCGCGATATAAAGCGTTTTCTGTTTCACGAGCCTATGTGCCCTGTCATATTGAGCGAAGCGTGCGCAGCACGCGTAGTCGAAGGACCCCGATCCTCTCCACGAATCACCGCAGCAAATCCTCCAACTCCACTCCCTTGTCGGTCTTCTCATCGCGATACTTCACAATCACCGGCGCATAGAGCGACAGTCCCCACGCCTGCGCCTTCCCTCGCGTAATCGCCCGCGATCCCGGCACCACCACCGCCCCCGCCGGAACCTCCAGCGGACCCTCGGCCGACGATCGGTAAATCTCTTCACGCACAATATCGAACAGCGGCGTGGATCGCGTCAGGATCGTCCCGGCTCCCAGCACTGCTCGTTCGTGAACGATGGTTCCTTCGTATACGCCGCAGTTGCCGCCAACGAGTACATCGTCTTCGATCACCACCGGCGTCGCATTGATGGGTTCCAGTACGCCACCGACTTGGGCGGCTGCGCTCAGGTGAACGCGTTTACCGATCTGCGCGCAGGATCCGACGAGTGCATGCGAATCGATCATCGTGCCTTCGTCCACGTAGGCACCTACGTTCACATACATCGGCGGCATGCAGACAACCGATGCCGCGAGATACGCCCCTTCGCGAACCGTTGACCCACCGGGTACCACGCGCACCCGCTGCTCCGGCGAGAAATGCTGTACTGGGTACGTGTCCTTATCAATGAACGAGAACGATCCACACGATTCCATCGCCGCCAGTTCGCCCAGCCGGAAGCCAAGCAGAATTCCCTGCTTCACCCAGGCGTTCGCAACCCAGCGTCCGTCGCGCTTCTCAGCGGACCGTACTTCTCCTCGTGAGAGGGCTTCGCGCAACTTGAAAAACGTGTCGCGGGCGCCTGGCTCCTGCGCCGCTTGCGCGCCCAGCCCGTAAAGTCTTTCGATCTCTAGCTGTAACGAATGCATCGCCGCGAGTATACCTGTCACCTTCGTGATTCCAAACGTGCAGCCCTGAATTTGCATCCTAGAAGTGGAATGGATCCCCTGGCTCCCCTTTTGAATCGCACGCTCGTCCTCGTCGCACATCCTGACGACGAATCCATCTCGTGCGGCGCATTGCTGCAACGCGTGCGTGAACCCATCGTCGTCTATGCCACGGACGGCGGCCCGCAAGACGAGTACTTCTGGGGCCGCTACGGTTCGCGCGAGAAGTACGTCGCCATCCGGCGCGCCGAAGCTCACGATGCGTGTGCCGCCGTCGGCGTAAGCGAAGTTCTCTGGCTCGCCGACGACGCTGGCTGTCAATTTCAGGACCAGCGTCTCTTCCGAAATCTCCCCGCTGCCGCCGACGCTCTCCGAAAGCTCGTGAGGCAGCACACGCCCGATGTCATCCTCACGCTCGCTTACGAAGGTGGGCACCCCGACCACGATTCCTGCAACTTCCTCGGCCGCCAAATTGCCGACGAATGTTCCCTCCTCGCTTGGGAGGCACCGCTCTACTTCCGCAAAGGCGGCGACGACATCCTCCTCCAGGAATTTCACAGCACCAACGGAACCGAGATCGAGTTCGTTCCCACAGCCGAGGAACTGCGCCGAAAGCGCACCATGTGCGAAGCCTACGTCTCGCAGCAAGGCACGGTCGCCATCTTCGAAAACAATCTGCGTGAAACCTTCCGGCCCATGGCGCGCTACGACTACAGCCGTCCGCCGCACGATGGCGTTCTGAACTACGAAGCCTGGCAGTGGCCGATTAAGGGCCAGCAGGTGGCCGACAAATTCATGGAGTATCTGCAAGGCGCCCCGCGCGCCGAGAGCGCTCGCTAGTTATGCGCATTCTGTACGTCGCTTATCCGCTTCATCACGTGTCCGACGCCAGCGCCGGCGGCGCCGAGCAAATGCTCTGGACACTCGAACGAGAAATGCACCTCCGCGGACATGAAACGACAGTCGCTGCTTGTGCCGGTTCGCGCGTCAACGGGCGGCTTTTCTCGACCGGTGATATCCCAACTCAGTCCGACACTTTTGAAGAGCGTAATCGCGAGCACCACGCCGCCATTCGCAGCCTCCTTGCATCGGAATCTTTCGATCTTATCCACGACAAGAGCGGCTCCTTCTTCGCCAGCGCGGCGGATGTCGCCGTCCCGATCCTCGCCACCGCACATCTTCCCCGCAGCTTTTACCCGGGCGTAAACTGGCACGTGCTCGGCCACAACATCAACGTCAATTGCGTCTCCGCGACTCAGGCCCACACCTTCGCCGACGTGCCGAACCTCGTGGGATGGGTGCAGAACGGCATCGCCATCGACCGATTCAAGTTCCGCGAACAGAAGGACGACTATCTCCTCTGGCTCGGGCGCATCTGCGAAGAGAAGGCCCCGCACCTCGCCATCGAAGCCGCCAAACGCAGCGGCAACCGACTCATCCTTGCCGGCCAGGTTTATCCCTTCACCTATCACGAAGCGTATTTTGCGCGCGAAATTCAGCCGCGCCTCGACGATCAAATCACATTCATCGACAGCCCCACTTTCGACGAAAAGCTCGACCTCCTCTCCCGCGCCTCCGCTCTCCTCATCCCGAGCCAGGTCGACGAAACCAGCTCCCTCGTGGCGATGGAAGCTATGGCCTGTGGTACGCCGGTCATCACCTGGCGCCGCGGAGCCCTTCCGGAGATCGTTGCCGACGGCGTCACCGGCTACATCGTCGATTCCCTCGAAGCCATGGTCAGCGCTATTTCCGACGTCAGCCGCATCCGCCCCGAGGCCTGCCGTGCCCGCGTGGAACAGCACTTCTCGGCCAGCCGCATGGCCGCAGACTACGCCGCGGTTTACCAGCGGGTTCTCGGACGAAGCATTGGAGAAGCAGCCTGACGGTGTAACATCAGGCAGGTGCCACTGATGGTCTCCCTTGAATCTTTCCGCCAAGCTCAAGAGCGTCTCCGCGGCATTGCGGCGCGAACCCCGTTGGTCCAATACTTCCCTCCCGGCCACACCCACAACGACCGCACTCTGCGCATCAAGCCAGAGTCGCTGCAGCCGATTGGCTCGTTCAAACTCCGCGGCGCTTACAACAAGATCGCAACGCTTTCCGACGAGGAACGTCAAAGAGGTGTAATCACCTATTCGAGCGGAAACCATGCGCAGGGCGTAGCCTATGGTGCGCGCGCCATGGGTGTGAAGGCGTGCATCGTAATGCCGCGCAACGCTCCCAAGGTCAAAATGGACGCGACCAAGGCCCTCGGGGCCGAAATAGTAACTGTAGGACCAGCCAGCTCCGAGCGCCGTAAGAAGGCGGAATCGTTGGCTCAGGAGCATGGCTACGCGATCGTCCCGCCCTATGACGACGAACAGATCATCTCCGGCCAAGGCACCGTCGGCATGGAAATCTACGAAGACCTCCCTGAGGCCGACATCGTACTCGTCCCCATTGGCGGCGGCGGTTTGATCAGCGGGGTCTCCGCAGCACTGAAGATGAGCGGCAGTAGGGCGAAGATCATCGGCGTCGAGCCCGAACTGGCCAACGACGCCCAGCAGTCGCTGCGAACCGGTAAGATCGTCACCCTCCCTGCTGAGCGTGTTTCGAGTACCCTTGCCGACGGCCTCCGCACTCAGTCCGTTGGAGATTTGAACTACGAAATCATCAAGCAATATGTAGACGACATCGTCACGGTAGAAGAGGACGAAATCCGCGAGGCCATGCGCCGCATGATGAGCGAGTCGCGCCTCGTGGTTGAACCAAGTGGCGCCGTGACATTTGCTGCTTATCTCTTCCACGAAAAAGAGCTTCCTGCCGGCCGCAACGTGGTTGTCGTAATGAGCGGCGGCAATATTGAACCATCGCTGCTCGCGCAAGTAATGACCGAGTCCGACGCGCAATCCGCGCAGACTGGGCGCTAGCGCGACGGCACGAGGAGCAACGCTTCGAATGTTCCGAACTCTAGCAGGCGTGTGCAGTCTGGCTTTGCTGGCGCTGTTCACCGCTTCCGGCGCGAACGCCGCGCCCGTCACTGAACACGGCGCCACTATCCGCGAAGGCCAGATCTACCTTTCTCCCGATACCACTTCGCAGAAGCTCTCCACCTTCGCACGTGGCCGCGAAGTTGCCGTTCTCGAGCGCAGCGGTAAGTACATTCACGTCCTCGCGACCGTCGACGTTGACCCAAACCTCGAGACCACCCGCGACATCTCCGGCTGGATGCTTTCGCGTAACGTCGTGACCCAGTCCACTCCCGACGGCGATAAGCTCCTCTTCGGCGAAGCGGTGGATTCCGAAGCCGAGGCCAGCCGCCGCCGCGGTCGGAAAGGCGCCGCTGGCGATGCCCGTCGCCTCTATTACCGCGTGTACGATCTCTTTCCGCAATCGCCCCTCGCAGGCGAAGCGCTTTACCGCGCCGCCGACATCGAGTGGCAGGTCGACAAGGCCGACACTTCCTCTCGTCCCTCATCCAAAGCCGCCGACCCAAACCTCCGCGCTCAGATCGACGACCAGTACATGAAACTCGTCATGAAGAAATTCCCGCACACCAAGTGGTCGGAAATGGCGGCGTTTCATCTCATCGATAACAAGATCTGCGGCGAGTGGGACGGGCTATCCAAGTGCCCGTTGAAGGAAGCGGAAATCTACGAGAAGTACGCGGAAGAATATCCCAATTCACCGGATACGCCCGAGGCGCTTTATAACGCTGCGTATCGATACGGGGCACTCGTTGACATCTATCGCACCGAAGCAAAAGGCGACAAATCGGCGGACGCCGGCAAGCGTGCCATCGCCATCGCAACCCGTCTCTTGCAAGTTCAAAGCACCGATTGGTCCACTCGCGCGCAGCGTCTGAGATACATGGTTCAGAACAGCATCCCGGTGTTCGGCAACAACTACGAGTAGCACTTTTAGCGCTGTCATGGTGAGTCGAGAATGCGGATAATAATCCGCATTCGCAGTCGAACCATCCCTATCGTTACCACTGTCCTGGAGGACCGTTGAACGCATACCTGCTCGCCGCCCTGCTCGGCGTCGTCGAAGGCCTGACCGAATTCCTGCCTGTCAGTTCCACCGCTCACCTGCGCATCTGCGAGGCCCTGCTCCACATTGATCTCGGCGACGGCTTCTGGAAGATGTTCTCCATCGTCATCCAACTTGGCGCCATCCTGTGCCTGCCGATTTACTTCCGTGCCCGCATCAGTGAATTCTTCGCGACATTTCCGAAGGGCAAATCCGGCAACCACACCGCGCTCACGCATCCCCTGACGCTCACCATCATCGCCTTCCTCTGCACCGCCATCCCCGCCTTCCTCTTCACCAAGATCATCGGCAAGCACCTTGAGAGCGTGATCATCATGGGCTCCGCGCTGCTCATCGGTGGCATCGTGATGTGGATTGTGGACGTAATGTTCGCCGACAAGGGTGCCACCGACGATATGGACAAGATGTCCGTTGGCCAGGCCATCTGGATCGGCCTCTGCCAGGTCCTCTCCGCCGTATTCCCCGGTACCTCGCGCTCCATGTCCACGATTGCTGCCGGGCAACTCTCCGGGATGACCCGCGCCGCCGCCCTCGAGTTCTCGTTCTTCCTGTCGATTCCCACTATGGTCGTCGCGACCTGCTACGACCTGCTCAAGACCCTTCGTCACAAGGACGAAGCGGGTGCTGCGCTCGGCGTCGTTCACATGGATGCGCATGCCTGGATCACACTCGCGATCGGCTTCATCGTGAGCTTCATCGTCGCCTATTTTGTGGTCGCCTGGTTCATGAAATGGGTGCGCACGCGCGGCTTTGTGCCCTTCGCTGTGTATCGGATTGTCGTTGGGATTGCGGTACTGGCGTGGGCTCTAAAGAGGTAGGTGAGTTGCTCACCCGATTACTAGCGGGGTACCTACACTACATTCGTCCCACTCATGTTCGTGCTCGAGGAACTACGCTAACTCTTAGCACTCTCCTTGCGGAATGGGCGCGATCTGAATGGTGGCAAGGCGGATACCGCGAGCCGAGTTGTTGGATTGGGCGTCAGTAGCCCGTTTCCCAGAAAGTATGGTGTCCTATTACTTCACCTAGGCAGTGTACTTTCGTCAGCATCAATCCAAGGACTGTCTGCTAAGATTACTTCACCGATGAAACGGTGTCCCCATTGCTCTAGCAAGGATAGCCTCCCCTCACGGCCCCAGTCCCGGACAGAGATCCTTCTTACCCGGGTCGTTTTGCTGCGACATTATCGCTGCATGACGTGTCTGAAACGCTTTCTCGGTCTGATCCAGTTCATCGGTAAAGGCCCGACGAAGGTCGCAGAAGACACAGCCGTCCCGCTGAACAGCCGTCGCGAAGCCTCCTTCAGCGACTAGCCGTTCTTCAACTCATTTTGCAAAAGCCTCTCCTTTTGGAGAGGCTTTTCGTTTCCCTCAATCTGCCAGCATCCGCTAATTCGCGGCGACCCTCTCCGGCGCACCATTCTCGACCGCGTACATCGCTTCGATCTGGTCTCGGAACTTCGCTTCGAGTTGGCGCCGCCGCAGCTTCATGCTCGCGGTCATCGTTCCTTCGGCGATACTCAGCTCCGTCGGAAGAATTAACAGCTTTTTCATCTTCTCGTACTGGGCGAGTTTGCCGTTCACCTGCTCCACGATCTGCGTGTACAACTCGATGACTTTGGGATCGGTAACAAGTTGATCCCGCCCATCGAAGCTGACCGCATTCTTCTTCGCCCATTCTTCGAGCAACGGGAAATTCGGCAGGATCATCACCGCCGGGAACCTCCGCTTTTCGCCGACCATTGCCGCCTCTGCCACCATCGGATGCACTTTCAGCGATCCCTCGATCGGCTGCGGAGCAATGAACTTCCCTCCCGACGTCTTAATCAGGTCCTTCTTCCTGTCCGTAATAGACAAAAATCCTTCGCCGTCGAGATGCCCAATGTCTCCCGTCTTAAACCACTCACCTTCGAATGCCTGCGTTGTCTCCGTAGGCATGTTCCAGTAGCCCTTGAACACCGACGGTCCCCGCACCAGGATTTCCCCGTCGCTCGCGATCTTCACCTCAACATTACTGAGCAGAGGTCCAACCGTCCCCAACCGATGGTTCTTCGGATTATTCAGCGCGATCACCGGCGAGGTCTCGGTCAGCCCATAGCCTTCGTGAATACGTATCCCAAAGCTTGCGTACCACTCCGCCAGTTCCCTGCCCAGCGGCGCGCCGCCCGAGATGAAGAACTGCACCTCGCCGCCCATCGCCTCACGTACTTTCGAGAACAGCAATTTGTTGGCGAGCTTCCAGTCGAGCGATGTCGGCGTGTTGCCGACGAGGATCGTCGCCTGGTGTTTCGCGCCCACGCGCATCGCCCAGTCGTAGATTTTCTTCTTGATTCCCTCCGCCGCCTTCATCTTCACGGTCGTCGAAATCTTCTCGTACACGCGCGGCACCGCGACAAAGATGGTCGGCCGGATCTCTTTCATCAGTGCCGTGATCATGTCCACGTTGGGACAGTACGCCAGCATCACGCCATGATGGAACATCTGGTAATCCAAGTGTCGCGCCGTGATATGCGAAAGCGGCAAAAACGAAATCAGCCGATGTCCGCCCTCCCTCAACGCCGCGAAGCCTTCCAGCGAGCAACTCAAGTTCGCTGCCATGTTGCCGTGCGTGATGATTGCGCCCTTGGAATTCCCGGTCGTCCCCGAGGTATAGACCAGCGTCGCAAGATCGTCTGACTGTAGCGACTTCGCTGTTGCATCGAACCCGGCATCCCGACCCTCGGTCCCGCTCTCCGTGATCGTCTGCATCCAGATCGCTTCCGGAGGAATGACCTCGTCCATCATCACCACGTGCTGCAGCGGCGTTTGCGCTTCAATCGCCCGCACCTTCTGCAACTGGGTTCGCGTGGACAGAAAAATGACTCGCGTCCCCGAATCTTTCAGCAGGTAGGAGATATGTTCCGGCGTCAGCGTCGCATAAATCGGCACCACCACGGCGCCAATCGCCAGGACCGCAAAATCCGCAATCGCCCACTCCGGACGGTTCTCGCTCAGGATGGCGACGCGGTCGCCTTTCTTCACGCCCTGCAATTGCAACCACCGTGCGGTTGCCACAACACGCCGGTAAAGTTCCTGCGAGGAGATGTACTTCCAATTCGCGCCTTCGCGATACGCCATCACCTGCGACAGTTGGCGATCCACAACGGCGAAGAACACATCGTTGATGGTCTTCAGTTCAATCGCCATGCTTACTTCTCCAATCCCTTTAAGATGACATCGCAGACGTGCTCAGCCGCATGTGCCAGCGGATAATCCTCTCCGCTCAGCACCCACGAAGTCACCATTTCATCCAGAGAGCCGAAGAAGCAATTCGCCGCTACTTTGTCTGAAAGTTCGGCACGGAAAGTTCCGTCATGCTGGCCGCGGCGAATCGCCTCACGTACGAGCGCAAAATACTCGACCATGTGGTCGTGACTAAATTCTTCCAGAAATCTCGTGCTCTGACGCAGTTCCATCTGAAAGACCTTCGCCGCGTTCCGATTTGAACCCATCGCCTCAAGATGCAGATACGCCAATCTGCGCAACTGCTTCTCCGGCGATTCGATCTTTGCCAGCTCCGTTAGGGCGTGCCGCATGAAGCCATCGAACGCCGCGTTGATGGCTTTCATCAGGATGTCTTCTTTGCTTTTGAAATAGAGATAGACCGTACCGTCCGCCACATCGGCCCGTTCGGCGATGTCCGAGATCCGCGCCGTGAAGAAGCCCTTCTCCGCAATCACCGCGATCGCTGCATCGAGAATGCGCTGGTATTTGTCGGACTTGCCCCCCGGAGTTCCGTTCTCCGCTTTCGCTGTACTTGCTGGGACAGGTTTCTTCGCTGCACCGGAACGATGACCAGCCGACTGCATTTCACGTTTCGACACTGGGCCGCTTGCCTCGGTTAAAGGATTGGATATCTCTAGACTGAAAGGGCGGCCGCTGCCTCGCCATCCTCAGCGGCTCATGTGCCGAACACAATAAACTGAATCTCCATTCAGTTGCAACGCCAATCCCCGCTCCATCAAATAGGCCATCCACCCCAGCTCTTGCTATTTTTGCCTCGTATTTTGTTTTGAGCCGTCACCAAAGTGCAGTAGAATCCAGCAACTTTTCCCCAGGCATGGCGTGGCGCCCGCCGTCGTCCCCAGAACATCCAGGAGAAACTAATGCACTCCGTGCACTCGAACCATCGCCGCAGTCACGTCTCACGCCGCAGAACCCACGTGCTTTGGGCTCTTCTCTCGCTCGTCGCACTCTGTGGAGTTTTGCCCGCCCAGAGCAACTCCGACGCCTTCGACGCCAACGCCAAACGGCCGATCCATATCGTCCCAATCACCAACCCTAATCAACCGCGGACGAACGTCATCAAGACGGCCGGACTCCTGCACTATTACGGCGGGCCGGTCATTTCCAATCCCGACGTCATCATCGTCAACTGGGGAGCGGTGAGCAAGCCCGTCGGAACCGGCGGCGTCACCATGGCCAATTTCCTCCAGGACGTCACCAATACCACCTACTGGGACATGCTCTCCGAATACAACACGGCTGGGATGGTCGTGGGTGCACACACCGGAAACCAGACCATCGGGCGCGGCACATTCAATACAGAAATCACCATCACGCCGACGGTATGCACGGCAACGACTTGTACTGACGCCCAGATCCAAAGCGAACTCAATTCCCAGATCACCGCCGGGCACCTCCCCGAGCCTACGGTGGACGCCAACGGGCACTCCAACACCATCTACATGATCTATTTCCCGTCAGGCTTCGTCATCAAACTCGACGCATCGGACACCAGTTGCGTACAGTTCTGCGCCTATCACAGCACCGCGAACCGGAGTGGTGTCGACCTTCTGTACGGAATTTTTCCCGATCTCACCAACCCAGGCTGCGACGGCGGCTGCGGTGCTGGCGCGACCGATTTCGACAATCTGACGAGTGTCTCCTCGCACGAACTGGTCGAAGCTACTACCGATGCGGAAGTCGGATATGCTTCCACCGTCGCTTATCCCATTGCCTGGTACAACACATCTCAGGGTGAAATCTCCGATATCTGCAATGCCCAGCAGACCCCTCTAGATACTGCCCGCGCAACCTACACCGTCCAGAAGCAGTATTCCAATCTCGCCGGCGTCTGTACCGCGAGCACGGCAAACTCTGCCACTTCATTTGCCCTCTCTGCTCCTTCGACGGTCGCAGCCGGTGTCCCTTTCAATGTCACCGTCACAGCTAAGAACTCAAGCAGCGCGACCACGGCCGCTTACGGTGGCACCGTCCACTACACGAGCTCCGACGGCAGCTCGACCCTGCCGGCCGACGGCAAACTGACCAGCGGCGTCAGCACCATACAAGTCACGCTCCACACCCTCGGGGCACAGAGTATTACTGCCGCTGACGTCAACCAGCCCGGAATTACCGGCCTCGCGAATGTGACGGTCACAGCCTCCTCTTCCGCGACCATGACCAGTCCTGCGAATGGGAGCACCCTCTCCGGATCCTCCACCACGTTCAATTGGAGTCCGGGTTCTGGCGCAACCCAGTTCTCCCTCTACGTCGGCACCGCACCGGGCGCCCACGACGTCTTCTTCTCCACCTTCCCGACTTCTACGACGTCCACCACCGTGAATAGCATTCCCACCCACGGCGCGTACCTGTACGTCACGCTCTACTCGTATTACAGCGGAGCCTGGCACCCCAACAGCTATCGCTACATCGAATCCGGCACGCCAGTCCCCGCAACGATGGCCACTCCATCGAACGGCGCTGTTCTTGCGGGAACCAGCCAGTCGTTCACGTGGAACGCCGGCGTTGGTGCGAATAACTTCTCGCTCTACGTGGGAACCGCGCCCGGTGCACACGACATCGCGTACCAGACCTTCGGCTCTGCCACGACGTCCACAACCGTAAGCGGCCTGCCCACCAACGCACAGCCGGTTTACGTCACGTTGTACTCCTACATCGCGGGCACCTGGCGCGGCAACTCGTACAAGTACTACGCGAGCGGCACAACCGCTCCAGCCACGATCGCCACACCCACTCCCGGCAGCACGCTCTCCAGCGCCAGCCAATCGTTTACCTGGACCGCCGGCACGGCTGTCTTGCAGTACTCGCTGTACGTGGGCACCACACCCGGCGCGCACGATGTCTTCTACGGAACCTTCAACCCCGGCACCACGTCCACCACGGTGAGCAGCATTCCAACCACTGGCGCGACGCTCTACGTTCGCCTCAACTCGTTCACGCAGGGCACGTGGCAATCCGAGTCCTATACCTACACCGAAGCCGGCCCATAAAACGGCTTCGGGTGACCCGTCCTAATCGCGACAAGTGAGCGCGGTAGGACGGGTTTTTCTTTGCTCTCCAGAGAGCAAACCAAGCTCCGTCGGGGGACCGCTGTGGCAGCCGCGATTTACGCGGGTTTCCGAGCTGTTAACCCTTCGGTTATCAAAATCTTTCAATTTCCCTGTACCACCTTTGCGGCAAACTCGCCGAATCAGAAGAATTCCGGCGGTCAGAGTCGCTTTTCGCGCGGTTTGGAGAAGAAATTCCGGGAGCTGGACCGATGACAGAAAATGGCATAACTCCGCAAACCACCAGTAAATAAGCACTTGGAAAAGATTGTTTACCACTTTCTAACTTCGGGTTTTACCGTAAGTTTTCCTCTTTTCTTCCCGTTATTTTCGTACTGCACTCCCCGCTGCTAACATCATTCTTCATATCGAAGGAGCTCTCATGCAGATCGTTGCCGGCGTCGATCTTGGCGGTACAGCCATCAACTACACCCTCGTCAATCGCGAAGAAAAGTTCCTCATCGAAGAACTATTCGAGCATCCCGCCCTCTCCAAACAAGGCCCCGACATCTGCTTGAAACAAATTGAAGACGGCCTGCACCTCGCGCTGAAACTCGCTGGTGTCGCGGTTTCCGACGTAGTCGCCGTCGGCCTCGACACGCCCGGACCCGCTTCAGCAGCGGGCCAACTCAGCACGCGCGGCGCAACCAATTTCGTTCACAAAGACTGGGCCGGCTACGATATCCGCGAAGGCCTCGCGCGTCGCCTCGGCAAACCGGTGTCGTATTTGAACGATGCCAACGCCGCCGCCCTCTGGGGCCACTACACCATCTTCGGCGCCACCAGCACCGAAACCTCCATCTCCACAGTTATCGGCACCGGCAATGGTGGGGGCATCATCATCGGCGGCGACGTCGTAAAGGGTAAGAACGGTTTCGGTGGAGAGCTTGGCCACGTCCTACTTCCCTTCCAAAGCATCAAGGGAGCCGAAGACATGGTGCCGAAGTGCAACTGCGGACGCATCGGCGATCTCGAATCGCTGTGCTCGCTGACCGGCATTGAGCGCAACATTCTCCCGCACCTGCTGAAGAAAAACCCTACCCATGAGCTCGACAAAATGGACATCCACCAGGCGGCGAAGCTCGTGCGCGGTATGGCCGACAAGGGCGACGCGGTCTGTAAGGAAGTATTCCGCATCCAGGCGCACGCTATCGGCTTGTTCTTCGACGAGATGATTAACACCTTCGATCCCGATGCGCTCATCGTGGGCGGCGGTGCGCTCGAGACGAGCAAGGAATTCCAGGCGTGGTTCCTCGCCGAGATCCGACGCGGGATGCCCAACCAGCGCGAAGAGCAAGTGGATATTCCGATTTACGTGATGCCGAACGGCGACACCGCCGGCGCACGTGGCGCAGCTCTTGAGGCGTTGAAGCTCGCGCGCCAGAGCGGGCTGGCCTAGCGTCTACTCGCCCATCACTTTCACGATTACGCGTTTCTTCCGCTGACCGTCGAACTCCGCGTAGAAGACGCGCTGCCATGTGCCGAAGTCGAGCTTCCCATTGGTCACTGGAAGAATTACTTCGTGATGGATGAGCAACGCCTTCAGATGGGAGTCGCCGTTATCTTCGCCGGTGCGGTGGTGCTGGTAGGTTTCTTTGAAGGGCGCTAGCTTCTCCAGCCACTCGTCAATGTCGTGGATCAGCCCTTCTTCGTCATCGTTCACGTAAATTCCGGCGGTAATATGCATCGCCGACACGAGGATCATCCCGTCTCTTACGCCGCTGCGTTCAAGGATTTTTTCGACCTGCGGGGTGATGTGAACGTAGGCGCGGTGCTTCTTCGTCTCGAAGTGGAGATACTCGGTATGAAACTTCATGCCGACAATCTATCACCGCGCTTGCAGAAGCTGACCGTCTCGAGATCGTTCAGGCGTTGGATCTTCGCGCCGTCTCGAAGTGACGGAGCTTGTCCTCGACTTTATGGATATCCGCGACGCGATGCATCGCTTTTTCCGGACTCTCGAAGAATGGATTCTCCAGAAGAATCGGGCCTTCGATACGCACATAGGCGTGCGTTGCCATGCAGTGATCGAGCATCTCCGGAGGGAGCGTGTTCCGATTGTATTGGCAAAGTCCGAGCGCACGGTTCGAGCTGTAAAACTCGTTCAGACGTGATTCGTACTCGGCCACCCGCTCGGTTCCTGGAGCCTCGTCGAGCACCCAGCTCATGTCGCCGGCAGCGCAGAGGCCGCTAAACCCCGCATCCAACGCGCCCTGTACGGCGGTGTGCAGGAGGGAGATCATTTTGTCGGGGTCAAACCGGCCGCCTTTAAGGTGCCCGTCTTCTTTCGTGATAACGATCAGAGCGCCGCGCTTTTCTTCGGCACCGACGTCGATTCCCGCCTTCCGGAGTTCATTCCGGAATACCGCTACTGAATGTTCACAGCAGACGTAGAGACAGCGTTCGCCACGAGCCAGCCCGACCTGAATGTATTCCACCGCGGCTTTCAGCTGTTCTTCTGGCGAAGAGAAAAGCGTGCACACGTGGTCGCCTTGCTGATAGACGATGCGCTGTGGCGATGACATGGAAAATCCCCCAACTCTGGTGTCAACGATATTACTCTTCGTTGCGCGCGGATTGAAGGGCAAAGCTGCCGGAGAATACTTCGACGGCCAGGCAACCTTTTCAGTGCGCTTCCCACATCGGCTGGCGGGTCGGCACGAACTCGATAGGTACACCGCTGACAAAGGTCTTCAGCCATCGAGTGGCCTCGCCCATGCCAGGCTGTTCGCTTGGAATGTGTCCGATCAAAACCAGCGCCTTCTGGCGATGCTGCGCGACCGCGTCGGCCACGTACTCGATCGTCTCCCATTCCGGCACCTCGCCGATTAACAGCACCTGCACATCGTCGCTCTCCAGCATCGGGATGTGACGCTGGATACCTGCCGCGCCCAGCGACATACCAACCTTCGTGACCTTTAGGTCCGGATCCCCGACCACACGGACGATCGGCGAATTCAGCTTCTTCGCGACTTCTTCGGAGAGCTTCTTCAGGGTCGTCTCGGGATGCACAAAAAGATTCTGGTTCTCCTGGTTCTGATACTTTTCCCAGCCGAGATCGTGGACGACTCCCGCGGTAATGCCGTCGGGTTTGCGCAAGTGCCAGTGATCGTGGAAGCGCCACACCACCATGTTGTGCTTCTCAATGAATGCCCGCTTCTCTGCCCATACCGCATCGCTCTCCTGCATCCCTTCGGGCACGTCAAGGTGGGCGTAGAACGTCGGTTCGTGGGTGATGACGAGGTTCAGTCCCTTCTCGGAAGCGCGCTGCAGCACCTCCATAGTCGCCATCATGGTGACCGCGATTCCGGTGATGGGTGTATCAGGATTCCCTGCTTTGAAGGTATCTACCGTTTGCGCGCGCCATTCGACGCCGACATGCTTCTGGATTTCGGCAACAACTTCGCGTGCCGTGATCGGCTTCTGCTGCGCACTCGCATAACCGGCGATCGAGACAGCAATGAAGAGATAAGAGATATTGCGGCGTAGTTCGCCCAGGTTCATCATGCCAAGATTCTAATTCGCCCCCGCGGCAGCGCCGGCTTCCGGGAAGCCAACCCGCCCAACCCGGATCAACCGGGAAAACTCGGGATCGTTTCCCACTTTTTGCGCAACCGAGTTGATGTGTGCCTGCTCTCTCAACCTGGCGATGGGCAACCCGCCCGTCGCAATCCCACCGTGTTCGTACATCATCTCGTCCGATTTTCCATTGAGCAGGACGCGCCAATCCAGTCGCGTGCGGCGACTGTTCGCTTGCGCTGCCGAGACAGCAATGTTTGTCGTGCAGTTATTCGTCACCGCGTTGTACCACTCCGGACGGTTGTGTAATTGGTTCACGCGGGCCGCATAGTCCCCAAACAGCTTTCGGGCTGTCTCCGGGTTGATGTTGGTACGAAAGATGTGTACCTCTTCACCTTTTCTGTAGTTGGTGCGAAGGAGAATCACGTCGCGCTCGTCGGTAACAACGTAGATCAGTGCATACTGCCGGAAAAACCCGCGCACCGCCGAATAACTTTGCCCAACAAGGTCGCGCGTCTCGATCGACATCGCGATGTGCCCCTGGTCCCCGAAGTCGAAGCTAACAATCGGGTGCGCGATCCATGGGGAGCCCCACCAGGTTATGAAAATGTCCACCGCGTGAAGTTTCGACAGGTCGTACGATCGGGTCTGCCACTCGCAGGTGTAGTCCGCCTCGGTCTTGTAGGTGCACAATCGGAAGTTGTGGACGGTCACCGCATCGCCATTGAAGTCGATCGACGCGGTCTGTGCATTGTCGGGCTGCCAGTCACCGTCATTCGTGGCCTTGAGTGTGAGCCACCAGCCCAATACAACCAGGAAGCCGACCACCGGCACGGCAAGCACAAGCTTGGAGCGTCGCAAATACACTATCGCGCGGACGATTACCGCCAGATACAGAAGCGCGACCACGACTCGCAGCCTGGGGAACGTAAAGTCGAAGTAGAGCGCCGCTGCCGCCCACAACGTGAGCACGAAGCCGATTGCAGCGCCCAGCAGCATTCCAATCCGGCGAAACCAGCGCACATGCGCCTCTCTTTCATCCGCAGGAACCAGTAACGATTTGTGCAAAGCATAGCAGAGGCGACAATAGCTCCCTCGTTAGTCCCAAACCCGGCAATGGCACTCCTTTCCGTTGACGCCAAGACAAAGCCGCCATAAGCTGTCGTGGCTCGATTTACTGTCCCTCGACATTTTCCCTTTTCGTGTGCAACCTCGGAGGCTGCCTATGCGCAAAATTCTGTTTTTCACCGTCCTGGTGCTCGGTCTTTCCGTGTTTAGCTTCGGTCAAGCTAGCCGCACTTGGATTTCCGGCGTCGGCGACGATGCCAATCCCTGCTCGCGTACCGCGCCTTGCAAAACGTTTGCTGGCGCCATTTCGAAGACAGCCCCGAGCGGCGAGATCGATGCCCTTGATCCAGGCGGATTCGGCGCTTTGACGATCACCAAGCCCATTACGCTGGATGGCAATAACTGGGGCAGCGTTCTCGTCTCCGGCACCAACGGCATCGCCATCAGCAATCCCACGCCGACGACTCCGATGGAAGTCATCATCCGCAACCTCAGCATCAACGGGCTCAACACCGGAATCTCAGGCATTTCGATCGTCAGCGCTGGTGTCGTGCTGAAGGTTGAGCACGTTCAGGTCTTCGACTTCACCGTGGCCGGGATCGATATGCAATACCCGACGAAGTTCAGCGTCGTGAACACAGAGATCATCGGAGCAGTTGTGGCCGGCATCCGATCGGCTAGCAGCGGCGCTGGGAACATTGTCGGAACCCACATCTCGAACTCGACAAATGGCGTGTACGCCCTTGGCAAGGTCACCATTTCCAACAGCACCGTGACCGGCGCCAGCAACCGAGCATTTGCGAGCGAGGGAGGGGCAAGTCTCACACTGCAGAACTCCACCGCCTCCGATAGCGGCGTCGGCGTTTTTGCTACGGGCAACGTCTACATGAGCAATTGCGAGATCAGCAACAACACCACCGCCATCAGTATCTCTGGAGGAGTTGTTTACTCCTACGGCAATAACCAACTCTCTGGAAACGTTGGCAACGGCAACGCCGTTACGCCGGCCAACCAGACCTAGCTAGCTTTTTCTCCCACATCAAGGGCCTTCCGAGCGATCGGAAAGCCTTTTCTTTGCACCGGAGGCAATTCAACGAGAGTCGTCCAGTGGCACCAAGTGACCATAGTTTTCTTGACGGCTGCGCGGCGTCTGCATACTATGGCAAAAATCGTTGAGAGTTCCTCGATATCCCCCTTTAAACCATTTCGATTTGGAGGCTGTTCATGCGCAAACTTGCGCTTACGCTCGTTCTTATCCTTGCACTCTCCGCCATTTCATTCGGGCAAGCCACACGCACCTGGATTTCGGGCGTCGGAGACGATGTGAACCCGTGCTCCCGTACCGCCCCCTGCAAGACATTCGCGGGCGCTATTTCCAAGACCTCCGCCGGCGGTGAAATCGATGCTCTCGATCCCGGCGGATTCGGCGCCGTCACCGTCACCAAGTCCATCACTCTCGATGGCAACAACTGGGGCAGCATTCTCGCCTCGGCAACGTATGGCATCAACATCACCAACCCGACGCCGACCACGCCGATGCTCGTAATCATCCGCAACCTGAGCATTAACGGCGCGGGAACGACTCTCGGTATCTCCGCCATCCGCGTGCTCAGCCAGGGTGTAATCCTCAAAGTCGAACACTGCAACCTCTTCGACTTCAGCACCGCCGGGATTGACTTCGTGTACGGAAACAAGTTCAGCGTCGTAAATACCAATATCGACGGCATGGGTGTGGCCGGCATCCGTACGGCGACCGGTGGGTCGGGCAACATCGATAACGTTCACATTTCCGCCTCAGCGAACGGTATCTACGCCTACGGCAAGGTGACGGCATCGAATACGACAGTTTCCAATGCCAGCCAAAAAGCCTTCGGAGCACTCGCCGGAGGGACGCTTACGTTGCAGAACTCGGTCGCCTCGGACAGCGCAGTTGGCGTTTATGCCGCCGGCACCGTGTATATGTCCGATACGCAGATCAGCAACAACACTACGGCCATCAGCATCAGCGGCGGTGTGGTCTATTCGTTCGGCAACAACCAGCTCTCGGGGAACGTCGGCGCAGGCAGCGCCGTAACGCCCGCCAGCCAGATCTAGAGCTCTTCGCGATTAGGCCTTCCGGTAACGGAAGGCCTTTTCTGTTTTCTGAGTTAACGCTTCTTGCCGAAGACCGCGATCTCTACGCCACCGATCACGCCGAACTCCGGCATCGCGACGCCATCGACTTCCTGATAGGTCGTGCTGGTTAGATTTGTGAACTGCAGGTAGGGCCGAATACGTCCCTCTTCCCTCGCTACAGAGAAGTCCCAAAGGGCATAGGGATCGTGCGCGTAGCGTTGGGTCACGCCGAGACGCGTCCGCGCGATGATCCCTCGCCACACACTTCCCTGCCATCCTACGTAAGTATTGTTCACGGGATAGTTGAAGACGTACTGCGACTGCACACGGGGTGCGGCATTCTGCGAACCGTGAATGCCGGTATAACCCACGGTGAACTCCTGGCGCTGCGTAAGACGATAGCGAAGAAGGGTCTCGAAGCCGGTGAAGTTCAGGCTGTCGATGTTGTAGGCATGCCAAACGTCGTTCGGTACTCCGCTTGCGATGCAGGTGCCGGTATTGATGTCGAAGGTAAAGCCGGAGCCGCACTTCACGTAGTCAATGCCGTCATGCTCGCGGCGGTGGAATACTGTCGCCGTCAGAGCTATCTTGCCGCCCGCATTCCAATCGACGCCGCCTTCGTAGCTCCACGCCGACTCCGGACGAAGGTTAGGGTTTCCTGCATTGGCGGGATCGCTGTAATAAAGATCGGTATAGGTTGGAATACGGAAGCCGCGGCTCACTGCGCCCCTTACTTTGAATGACGGCGCGAACCAGTACGCCGCACTCACCGACGGTGTGAACTGTCCCTTGGTCCCGTTGTAGGACTCCTCGCGAGCGCCCACGGAGAGCGAGAAGCGCTTGATCATTCGGAAATCGGCGGCGGCATACACTGCGCCGCGATTGCGGCCGTGATATCCGAGATTGTTGCTGTCGATCTGATCGCGATAGCCTTCCGCGCCATAAGAAATCGTCGTGACCTTGCCAATTTCGTCGTGACGGCGAAGGGCACCCTGCCAGCTATCGGTCACATGGTTGTTCTCATAAACGCTGGGTGCCTCGCGGAGCAGCACAAACTCATCGGTGTGGCGGCGGTAACCAAAGTCGAAAGCCGTCTGCTTGCCGAGGTCCTGTGTCCACGCCACGAACCACGCCTTGGTTCGCTCCCACGAATCGAACGGACCGTAAAACTGGTTCGCTCCGTAGGGTCGGTCGGAGGTCGCAAGGAGAAACATTGTGTCGCCGAGCGCGGTATGGAAATGGGTCTCGCTCGACACGGCCGCGTTCCGGAAGTCGCGGTCTTCTATGAAGCCCGTCGAGAAGCTGCGATCGCCGATGAGCTGCTCGCTGAAGTTCTTCGTCGCGTGGGAAGCGACGGCACGCTGCTCGTTGTAGCCGAAGTTGCCGAAACCCGCACGCAAGCGTAGTTCGCTGGTCGCAGCCGGAGCGGTGATAAAGTTCACCGCGCCGCCCAGCGCATCGGCGCCATAGAACGTCGAACCCGCGCCATGCAGGACTTCGATGCGGCTGATAGTGTCGAGCGGAATCGGGAGGTCGAGGTTGTGGTGGCCGGTCTGAGCGTCATTCACGCGGAGACCGTCAATCAGCACCAGCGATTGCTCGAAGGCCGAGCCCCGGATCGACAGGTCTGCCTGGTCACCGCCCGGAGCGCGCTGCCGCACATCTACCGACGGATCGAGTTGCAGAAACTGCGCAGTGCTCGAGAACAAGAGCGGAGCAGCCTGCACATCAACGGACTGCACCGAGCGTTGGAGATCTTCGAGCGGCATCGGCTCCCAGGTTCCGGTCACGACCACCACTTCGTCGGGCTGCGGCTGCGTGGGTGGAGGTCCGCCTGCTGCCGTTTGCGGAGGGGTAGGCCCTTGCTGCGCCAAAGCACCTAAAGAAATGCAAAGAAATAACAGTACAATCGAACTTCTCATAAGAAAAAGTTAGACTAACAGAGACCCACGCTTATGCGTGTGACACGCAACAGCACGGTTTCGCATATTGATGCTTATGAATACCTCGCCTGCATGTTCGGTGGTGACGGATTACACTCGCGACGGCTGGACCGCTGCCGACCGCTCGCGCGACTGGTGCAGCGAACTGGAGAGCGGAAAGATCCTCCTGTTCGATGGCGTGCCCTTCGACCTTCCTTCAGAAGACCGCGACTTTCTCCTCTCGCAGAAGCAGGCCGCGTCCCGCTTCCACAAGAACATTTCTTATCGGCCGGAAAAAAATATTCTTCGCGGTATCGCCAACGATTCGCCCGACCGCGAACGTATGCAGCAGGTGATGGGCCGATATTCGAGAGAAGTTGTTAATTTTGTGATGCGCTTTCTCGCGCCCTACGCGCGCGACTTCAAGCTCGACTACGCCAGCTTCCGTCCGCTCGAAGAAAAGAGCCGCGACCTCGTCCTACACAAGCGCAACGACCTGCTCCACGTGGACGCGTTCCCTACACGTCCCACGCGCGGCGCGCGCATTCTGCGCGTCTTCACCAATATCAACCCGATCGTGGATCGGGTGTGGACCACCGGGGAACCATTCCATGTCATGGCCCCGGGGCTTGCGCGGCCCGCAGGGCTCCCGCACTTTGCCAATCCGTCGCTCGCCCAACGCTTCGTTTTCGCCACGCAACGTGCCGGGCACGTCATCGGACTGCCCTTTCCTAATCGCTCGCGTTATGACCGCTTCATGCTGCACTTTCACGATTGGCTGAAAGAGAATTCGAATTTCCAGCAGAACTCGCCGAAGGTTCGCACCGACTTTTCGCCCGGCTGCAGTTGGCTGGTCTACACCGACGGCGTCCCGCACGCGGTGCTGTCAGGACAGTACGTCCTCGAGCAGACGTTCATCATTCCGCAGCGCGCATTAGTCGCTCCGGAGCGCTCTCCGTTGCAGGTTTTGGAAACCATCGCGAACACTTCGTTGGCTTCGTGAGCATCCGCGCTCTTTGACACAGTGGAATTACGGCTGCTACGATATTTGCGTCGGCTGTTTTTCCTGCCTAGTAAGCGTCCCCGTCGTCTAGCCCGGCCTAGGACACCGCCCTTTCACGGCGATAACACGGGTTCGAATCCCGTCGGGGACGCCAAAACTTATCCCGCACCAATTCAAAGGTCTACAGACAACCGCTCCGCGCGAGTTTCGCTGTCTTTTCCACCTTGCGGTAACGCTATGGTCACGATAGGACCCGGAAATGTACCTTTTCCAAGCCCTGATCGCTTCACTATGCTCCCCGCCCTCCGCTCGGGTCAGCAAGCGACAAGGGCTCCCCGAGCACGGCATCGAATCGCCTGGCCGCCGCTGATAGGTGGGCTGGCGAGAGATGGGAGTATCGCTTCGTCATTCGGAGATCCTTATGACCAAGCAACTCGGCTACATCCTGCAAGTCGGCGCCCGACTGACGCAGTAGTGAGGCGAAGCAGTGCCGCAAATCGTGCCATCGAAAATCCTCGATACCAAGCTCACGGCAGGTCCGAAGGAATCCCATGCTCACTTGTTCCGGCGTGACCTTCGGGAAGAGCTTCTCGCTTGACTTCCCCTTTCGAAGCGAGTCGATGACGTGCAGCGCAGATTGATTGAGAAACACGATGCGGCTTTCGTTGTTCTTGGTTTGACGCAGCGTGAGACACCCGTTCCTGCGGTCCACGTCGAACCATCGCACGCCGAGCACCTCGCTTCGCCGCATCCCTGTAGCCGCGGCGAGACCTGCGATCGGGCGCAACCAATCAGGGCAGGCTTGCAACAGGGCGCGCAGCTCTTCGGGTTGCAGCCAGCGCACACGGCCAGGCGCAACCTTCGGGGCCTTGACACCGGTTGCGGGATTTAGCACCAGCAACTCCCATTCGACGCAAAGACGGAAGAGATGCTTGAGCGTCACAAGCTCTTTCGCGACCGTAGCCGGCGAGACTTCGGCCGCCCGCTTCGTGACGAAATTTGCGATGTCGCCACGTCGGATAAGGGCCAGTTGCATCTGCCCGAAGTAATCGTGCAGATGTGTTTCGACGACGCCACGCTCACGTTCGTAGCCTGCTTTCGTCAGGCGCGCGCGTTGGTGCAGCAGAAAGCGAGCTTCGATTTTTTCGAAACGTTCCTTTGTGGGTTCCGCGAAGCCAAGCACCTTGATCCGCTCCACCCGCAGCTGCGCAGCAGCGAGCAACTCTTTCGCCTGCGTCAGAGTGAAGACGCCGCGTAGTCGCCGCTGCCGGCGCTTGCCATTTTGATCAGTCCAGCTTGCCCAAAACTGGCCCGGACGGTCCTTGCGCTGGTACACGCCGTCGCGGTCAGGCGTTTTTCTTCTAGGCATGTTTTCCCTTTCCATCGTATTTGTTTTGGTTTTCGCGGTACCGCTGCTGACGCTCGCGATTCCTATGCTCGGCGCAGCAGCAAAGCTGGGACGCCGTGCGTTTTCGAAAAACGCGCTCGCAATCTCGCCATGCACAACGCGAGTATCGTGTGCCAAGTGACCGCTCCAAATGGGTCAAAAGAAGGAGGGCCCGCAACGGATGGTGGAGCACGACGTGCGTTTCCGGCTTGCCTGAAGCGAACGTGAAAAACGCGGGCTGGTTCACGCCGTCGGCGAGACCCAGGAGTATACGTTCCATGCGCGGGTTGAACTGGGAGGGATGAGTCGCGAGATAGCGGCGAGCGCGGGCCACGGCATCTCCGCGCAAATGGGCGTAGTCGCCAAAAAGCAGGAGTTCTATATCAGCGCGACACTCGCGAAGCGTTTTGAGGATCACAGATGTAACATGCTCCGGCGTCCACTCGCGCAACCAACAATCATCATCCAGCAGGAGACGATAGCCGAGATCCTGCAGGAGCCTCGCCGCGTCTTTACGGGACTGCTGATCGCCGATTCCCATCGTGAGCAGGTCCTCGCGCAATGACCGCCAGTTGCGCTCCTTGAGGGCGCGCTGGTCGTCGCCCCGCAGCACGGCGGATTCTTTTCTCAGTCGGAACTCGGCGTCAATCCCGACGAATCGCGCAGGCACATCGAATACGACCGGTACACTGGCGATGCTCAAGCTAGTGTTTGCAGGCCGTGTTACAGCAGCTTTGCCCATGATGTAACGCAGTGTAGCACGCTGATGCAAACTCTGTGCAACTCACAACACAGGAGCTAAAGGCATGGCAAAAACAATAGAGCAAGTGGTCGCCCGCGTTGCGCCCGAGTTCGCCAGCGTTCGCGAGGCGGAGACGATGACAGGTATCAGCGCTTGGACCTGGAGACGGTGGGCATATCGCGGCGTGGTTGCGAGTTCGAAGGTATCGAGCCGGTTGCTCATCCCCGTCGCGGAAATACGGCGCGTCATGACGGAAGGACTGCGCCCAGCCACGAGCGCACTCTAAGCGAGTGGCGAACTCGCGAGACGGGTGGACAAACAACGTGAGCGCAGCGCGGTGGACATCGCGGGAGCTTGAATTGAAGCGCGAATTTCTCAGGGCAATTCGCGACATGGCCAGGATGGCGGATGGTGGGTCATTGTCTGCGGCGCAACGCGCAGCTTTGACGGCGCTGGCGGTTGATTTCGATCCGCGCTCGAAGGTCGCCTATCCCGGCTATCAGCGAGTGGCGGACAGGTTGGGACGCACGCGAAGACAGGCGATTCGGATGGTTGCAGCTCTGGTGGAAAAGGGCATCGTGCGGAAGGTTCGCCGAGGCTATGGAAACGCATACCTTTTTCCGCTCCTGCCCGCTCGATTCTTGCCAGAAAGCGTCACTAGTGACGATGGTGACACTTGCGACACGTCACTAGTGACCCCTTTAACCGGAAGTGGTGACGGAGATGTCGCCGCAATGGTGACGGACATGTCACCCAATAAGAGAACTGAAGTAAGGACGATGCTAGGAGGTGAAACAAGGAATTGTTCCGCATCCGCTGACGCGGAGCGGCGGGATTGGCTCGAAGGCTTTGCCGCGATGAATGCAGAGGAGTGGGCGGCGACCACAGCGATCGCAGCGCTCGTGCTGACTGCGAGTGCAAACGGTCGCGACCCGATGGATGTCTTTCTCCTGGCAACTGTGGGCATACTCCGCGCGGGTGGACTCGACACGCCACTACGCGACGAGCAACTAGTCGAACGCGCGCTCTTCGCACGCGCGAATTGAATAACTCGACTCCGGATCCGGAGTCATACGAAGGAGGAATGATGCGAAAACTTGATCCACTGCCGAGCACACATCCGACGCTCGATGCAATCGCAGAGTCGCTCGATGGACTCACCGCAATGCTACGGGCAACTTCGCAAGTCGTGCTCAAACGTGTTGCGAGCGCGAACTCAATCCAGCCACGATCATCCACTCCCGGCACCTTGGCGGCCATCGCCGGCCAAATCGATGCGGCGATATTCGTGACCCGGGGGCTCATGGTCGATGTGGTAGAAGCGGCCAGTCCGTCCGGCAAAGCAACTGGGGGAAAAGGCAGTGGCCGAATTTTGAAAGCATGCTTGCAGCGGCCGGCGCATGGAATCGTGGCGAACCTCAAAAAGTAAACAAGCCCAAGGAGGGGCAGGCAGCAATGACCGAACAAACAGAATCGCGAGCCCAGTTGTTGCGCAGGCTCGCACTAAAGGCAACAGAACTTCTTGAGCGCGCGCGCCAAAACGAGGCGAATGTCAGCGCGAAGCTCGCGAGCCTTGCAGACGATTTAGCGGCGCTGGCCAGTCGTCGGCGCACTATGTTGACCGAACTCGGGGCAGCAAGCGAACCCGAGCGCGAGAAGATACACCAGGCGCTTGAAGGAATCGCTGCGGAAATTGCACGAATTGACCGCGAACGCGAGGCGGCCCAACTCTCGTTCGAGAGCGCAGCTGCAATCGTTCAGCGGGTGATGGCGGACCACCAGGTGGTGGGAACAGCGGCGAATCAAGCGGAAGGGGAAGAGCGAATCGCGCAGATTAAAAGTGCAGCTGAATCAGCGATACGGGCTCTCACGTCCCACGTCGTGGCGGCCGCGCTCGCTGCGGGCGAGATCGCATCAAGTTGCGATTCGTTGGCTGCTTTGGGCGCGAGCGTTGACGAGATCACAAAGCAGTTGGCCTTTCCGGGCGGGCCTCTTTTCGCGTCTCTCAATTCCCCGGAATTTCGTGTTCCGGGCGGCTGGGGGAGGCAATGGCAGTTTCAAGTCAGACCCTTAATCAAGGTGGGCTAACACAATGTGGAGGGGGACTGGCGCGCTCCCCGCTCCTTTTTTGGGAAGGAGAAAATGAAAAACTCAGTAGAGCTTTGTGGAGACGTGAAGGGATTGAGGCGCCTTCGCCATGGCTGCGTTATCGCATGGGTGGGCGTGGGGGCAGGCTCTTGTCCGGTGTTCTTGCCTTCCCGCATCGCGCAGAAAGTGCGGCTTGGGAAAACAGTTCGCGTGATTGGATCGCTAGTTAGTCGACGAGTCGGCGCTCATTTAGTTCTGGAAATCGCAGCGGAACGCGTCAGCATCGAACAGGACCGCGTATTCCCAGAACCTTTGCAGCCGCGCTCTTACTCGACTCCGGATTCCGGAGTCGCAGAGGATGTTGCCCGATGATGCGCTGCAGAGCTTGCGTTCATACGCAGCGTCGGCACATCGACCGGGCTCTTGTCGTGGGGACGAGCGAGCGAAGCATCGCGGAGCAGTTTGGGCTTTCGGCCTCATGCGTTAATCGGCATCGGCAACACATCATCGCCCTAGTGCGAAATGCCGAGATACTTTCCGCGCAGACTCTACGTGACGAGGTTCGGGCGGTTGTTCGTCGCGTACACCAGCTTCGCGCTCAAGCCGAATACGAGGGCAACCTCAAACTCGCGCTCCGGGCAATAGACAGTTCGCTAAAAGGGCTGGAATTGTTGGCACGCATCTCCGGGCAACTCCGGGGCGAGGTGCAGGTTCAGGTCGCAGTCAACGCGGCGCCGCGTATGACCGAAGCCGAGGTACTCGCGGAAATTGCCGCAACCGAACAGCAACTTCGCGTCTTGGGCGCTCTCGAGACTATCAGGGGTGATGAGCGTTAATCCGCTGCTTCACCATGACGGCGGCGGACTCTCCACCGCCGTCGCACTTTCAGGGATGGGCACTCGACTGAGTTCCGCCCACCCGCCGCCCCGCTGAGAGCTGTTGCCACCTTCGCAACACCTGCTCTTGCGGGCCAGGGGAATGGTCCAGCGTGCTGAGTTTGCAGCCGCGAGTTCGTTTTCTCGTTGTCGGCGGCTGAGTGCGGGAACGTTGTGGGCGTTCCCGCGCTATCTCCTGATTTCCCATAACTGACCGCCCGGAACGGAATCTTGCTCGCGCTTTCACAGCACTTAATATGTTTTTTTTGTTCCTTTTCTGCAAATTTCCGCTCTAAATGGTAGAGTGAGTGTTCTTTTCAGGACTCCGCAAATGCTAATTCGATACAGCGTAGAGAATTTCAGATCCATCCGAGATCGACAGGAATTGTCCCTTGTAGCCTCAGCGTTGAAGGATCTCCCCAACGCCCTGATTCGCGTCGAGGACTTTTCGCAATCGCTTTTGCCCGTTGTCGCGATCTATGGCGCGAACGCTTCAGGAAAAACCAACTTGCTGAAGGCCCTGAGGTTCGTATGTGACTCGGTCAGAGACTCTCAACGGCTATGGGCGCCGGCCAATCAGATTGAGCGACCACCGTTTCGAATGGACGAGTTCCGTTCGCGTGCATCCGCCTTTGAGGTTGACTTCTTAGTTTCGGGTTCTCGGTTTCGTTATAGCTTTTCGCTCAACGACGAAGAAATTCTTTCCGAGTCACTCCAAGCGTTTCCGCAAGGAAAATCGCAGCTGTGGTATGAGCGCGAGAACGGGAAATTTACATTTGGCCGGAGTCTCTATGGAGAGAACCGCACGATCGAGAGCTTGACTCGACGAAACAGCTTGTTTCTATCGGCTGCGGCGCAGAACAACCACGTGTTACTTACCCCGATTTTCGATTGGTTCTGCGAACAGGATTTTGTTCTTGGGGGGCGCTCGGTGTCACCGAATGATCGTGTTGTCTCCCTATGCAAAGATGATTCACACAGAGACTTGCTGCTGAAACTGCTCGCTGCGGCGGATTTGGGCGTCACCGGGTATCGCGTTGAAGAGTCGGAGTGGCCAGATGAAGCGAAGAAAATCTTCGACCATGTGAAGCAGCTCTTACCCTCCGCGGTCAAGATGCCTGATAAGTTAGCCACATTGATGTTGGTGCATGGTGCTGGCGAGAACGAGGCCGTCTTTCCCATCACAGAGGAATCCTCAGGAACATCTGCTCTTCTCAAGATTATCGGCCCAGCGATCAAGTCGCTTGAGCACGGCAGTGTCCTTTGCGTGGACGAACTCGATGCAAGCTTACATCCGTTGCTCGCGCTTCACTTGGTCAAGATGTTCAACGATTCTGAAACAAACCCCAAGGGTGCTCAGCTCGTTTTTAATACGCATGACACCAACCTCTTGGATAACGACGTGTTGAGACGAGATCAGGTTTGGTTCACCGAAAAGGACAGGCGGGGCGCTACTCACTTGTACCCGTTGAGCGACTTCAGGCCCAGGAGGAACGAAAATCTTGAACGAGGATATTTGCAAGGAAGATTCGGCGCTATTCCTTTTCTCGGAACGGCAAAATTTCATCCCTTAGGGTCGTCAGAAGACAATGAATAGGGCTGGAGGGCTTCGAAGAGGAGGACCGCGTCTCGACCCTCGCCGTAGGGTGCTGATCGTCTGTGAAGGCAAACTGACGGAGCCCTCCTACTTCAAAGACTACTTGCGTGAAAATAGAAATCAACTCGTCATGGTGGAAATCGTTCCCGATCGCGGGGTTCCGAAGAGTGTTGTGGATTATGCGGCGGACCGGAAGAAGCAAGCGGAAAAGCATAGCCGCAGGCGCGCTGATCCTTATCTGAAATTCGATGAGGTTTGGTGTGTATTCGACGTTGACGAACATCCGCATTTACCCGAGGCGTTGCAGCAAGCAAAGGACAACAAAATTCGCGTTGCGCTTTCGAATCCAAACTTCGAGCTTTGGATACTCCTTCATTTCCAAGATCTTTTCAGGCACGAGCACCGCGACGTGATCGGTCGCCTGTGCCGCGAGCATATGCCCGAATACCAAAAATTAGTGAATTTCGAATTGCTTCGAGCCGGTTATGAAGACGCCGTACGGCGGGCAGGTACACTGGAGAAACTTCAGATTCAAAAGGGCGCTCCCGATGGCAATCCATCGACGGGGGTTTACAAATTGACTGAGAGGATTCGGGAACTCGGGAAGGATAACTTTCTCCGGCAGGCGAGTAGGTGAATCCATCACTGCTGTGCCCGCAGAGTCTGTGCCCCGCATAGTCGTACGATGAAGAAATGGCAAGAATACCAGGCACCCCGCTCGAAACTCTCGAACTGCCTGAAGATCCGCCCAAACAGACAGACCCGTGCTGGTGCCGGTCAGGCATCGAATTTGGAAAATGCCATTTCGAACGGCATCTACAACCGCGAGAATCCCCCTGGAGTGCTCTCAAAGAAGCGTCCAGGCTGAATGACGCGAAATACTGTGGGCATCCACTGGCCTCACCGGTCACATGCAGCGGCAAAATCGTTCGCGCGCACACGGTTCAACTGGAAGGTGCCTTGAGCACCATCGCCGTCGATCGCCACGTTTATGGGCTTGCAATGAAGGACGGAAGGTTGGAGTACGGACTCATCGGTCTACGAAAGGCGTCAACGTTTTCGGGGTTTTGCTCTTATCACGATGCCGAGCTCTTTCGCGCGCTGGAAACGAAACCCTTCACCGCAACTAAAGAACAGTTGTTTCTGCTCGCCTATCGCGCACTTTCAAAAGAGGTCTACGCGAAGCGATACGCTATCCGCACCATTCCCCTTCAACGCAGGCAGGACAAGGGCTCCGACGCCTTGCACCAGGTGAACGTTCAGAGTTACCTCTACCTCCGGGAGCAAGCGTTGAGGCTCGGATTGCGCGATCTGGAGTCCGCAATAGCAGATTATGACAAAGCTCTCTTGGCAAGGGACCATGACCGGTTTTCTGGTTATTTGGTATTTACCGACAAAACCCCGGATCTCGCGGTCAGTGCAGCGATGTTTCCGGAGTTCGACTTTCAGGCAAACGCGCTCCAATCGCTGTCTAGTGCTGAATGTCTTGACCTCCTGACCTACACAGTGTTGCCAATGTCGTCTGGGGGTGTCATCGCTTTTGTGTGGGATTCGAAAAGCGCCAGGTCGTGCGAAAAGCTCGTTGCTAGCCTTGATCGCCTCCCTATGCGAGAGCTGCCGGATGCACTGATTCGATTCACCTACGAGTACTTCGAAAATTGCTTTGCGAATCCTCTTTGGTGGGATTCGCTTTCCGGGGTGCAGAGAGAACGCTTGCTCGCGAGGATTAATCTAGCGGTCTCTCCGACAGATGACCGTACACCAGACTGTCTGAAAGATGACGGACTGCGGACGGCAAGGTGGAACGTAATTGCCAAGGAGTGGTTTTAGCAGTGTTTCAGAAGTATCCAGCGGCGCGCGCAAACAATCCGCGCGGTCACGCTATGGTAACGATGGAACCGAAAAGCTGAACCAAGTGTTGCAAACTCTTGCGCGATGGCAATCGCAGCGAAACGCTCGTGAACACTGAATTTCTCGCACTCAGGCGAACCCATGCAAACCGTGCAAAACGCGCCTGAAATGCCCTTTCACGGCGATAACACGGGTTCGAATCCCGTCGGGGACGCCAAGTCACCTCACTCACAACCTGCTACTACCAAGGTCTGGATCGCTACCTTCGTCCAACCCTCCCGCCGCTCCCTTTTGCGCGTAATCTGAATCTCTATCAGCAAACGCTTGCGTTTTGCGTCAATCCCTGCGGTCAGCAGTTCGTCCCATCGGCTGATTCGCTGGTCGTCGGAAGCGGCAAAATAGACAAACTTGATTGGCCTTGACCGTCGGGATCATCGCTGGCCTAAAGCCCTGAAGTTAGCTGCCGATGGTTAAAGGGCGCTTAATTTGAGATCCGCGCCAAAAACCCGCTGGCAGCCAGCAAAACTTTTGTCAGCAAATTCCTGCAACCGGCGGCAGACTGAAGTTATCTATTAATTCGGAGGGTTCCTCCGCTTATCTCGTAATCGCGGGAAAGTCGAAGGAATTCAGATCTTCAACAATATTCGGGAGGCTCATCCGTCTTTCTCAGACAGATGTCGATTTTCACCAGGCTGATTCGATCAGTTCACAGACAGTTAAAAAGAGGTAATCAGTGAATATACGAACCTATGTTGGACCCGCACCTTACGCCACTGGCGCTGATTTTTGCCGTATCTTCGAAAGCAACATGGATCGCCTCTATTTGTTGGCGCTCCTGCTGACCGGTGACCATGCGGTCGCCGAATCCTGCTTCGTTACGGGCCTGCAGGATGCCCGCGGCGGCAACCGTGTTTTCAAAGATTGGGCCGATACCTGGGCCCGCCGCACTGTGATCCTGAATGCGATCCGCGCCGTACGGCCAGCGTCGCACAAATCCGATCACAATGTGTCGAACGCTGTGGTAGCCGAGTTTGCCACTGGCGCGCCGCTCCTTCGCGCGTTGCTCGAAATGCCGACCTTCGACCGCTTTATCTATGTGGTTTGCGTGCTCGAGGGATACTCCGACCACCAGTGCGCCCTGCTGATCGGTTCGACCCGCAAGGCCGTGACGGAAGCGAGAATGCGAGCAATTGAGACGCTGGGCGATCCTGCATTCGTCCAGCAGCAACTCCACACGCTTGAGAACGAGCGGCAACTCCGCCCGGAACGCAACCTGGACTTCCCCGGTAATCCTCTGGCGGCCACCGCATAATCCTGCACGGCTAAGAGTGAGGCATTGAGGCTGCTTATTTTGGCATCCTCGCCCACTCTTCCGGCGAAGGCAGCGGCTCCATCTCTTTTCCCGAAAATATTGCTTCAAATGCGCGCATCATCTCGTCGTGGATGAGGCCATTCGACGCCAGCGTTTCTTTGCTGTCCATACGCCAGGTCGATCCGTCGTAGCGGGTGACACGTCCGCCAGCTTCTGTCACCAGCAGGGTTCCTGCCGAGGTGTCCCAAGGATTGAGGTTGAACTCCCAGAATCCGTCATAACGTCCGCACGCGACATTCGCAAGATCTAATGCTGCTGATCCCGCTCTCCGCACGCCATGCGAGTGCAGCGTGATCTCGTGATAAAAGTGGATATTCGGGTTCTTATGGCGCTTATGGCTCGGGAATCCGGTCGCCAATAGCGACTCGCAGAGCCGCTTCGTCGCCGACACATGAATCGGCGCCCCATTCAGGTACGCGCCCTTGCCTTTTTCAGCAGCAAACAGTTCATCACGAGTCGGGTCGTAGAGAACTCCCGCGAGCATCTCGCCGCGATGTTCCAGCCCCATAGAAACGCAGAACACTGGATAGCCGTGCGCGAAATTCGTGGTGCCGTCCAGCGGATCGATATACCAACGATAGTCGGAACCGCTTTCGTCGCGAGTTCCCTCTTCGCCCACGATGTCGTAACCGGGCCACGTCGCCCGCACTCGATCGACAATCAGCTTCTCGCTGGCACGATCGGCGACCGTGACAAGGTCAACATCGCCCTTGTACTCGATCTTCACTCGCTGATGAAAATAACCGAGCAGCAGCGCGCCTGCCTCGCGGGCGATCGCCTCGATCTTCGAAACAAATTGGAATTCGGGTGTTGGCCCGGCCATTACTCTTCCGCGCGGACAGCTTCCGGCTTCGCGCCGTCGGCTCGCGGCGCCTTCTTCACCGGCTCTTCCGAAATGTAACGGATGTCGTGCTTATAGATAAAGAGGTTCGGCGCTCCCTCGCGGGTGAGCCGCACCATCGCCTTGTCGTAATACTCAATCCAGCCCTTTACAATCTCGCCGTCCACCAGCTTGATCTTTACGGGCTTCTGCTTTTCGCCCAGCATTTTCAGGTAGGCGGCTTCTTCGTGGGTCTCTTCGGGCGGTGGCGTCTTGCCCTTCTTCGAGTGATCAGGCGTTGCATTGCGGAACGGCATAGTTGAGCCATTATGCCATGTTGCTCGCGCGCATCTTATTGCAGTTTAGTGGGAATAAAAAATGGCCGCCCCGAAGAATCCACGAGACGGCCGAAAAAAAGACGTTGCACGATATTGTCAGTTCAAAGGCTCAGCACTGCAGCGACGCGGAATGACTGAGCTTCTGAATCCGGCGCAACACCTCTACATTGCACGTCGCGTTCCAACCCTACCCACAGGCTAAACACTTGATTCCCCGTGTGGGTTGGGATGAAACGTACAGTTTTTCGGAGATGTTCGCCGGGTTGGCTTCGGAATTGTGTAGCGAGAGTTATTCCAACGGGCTCGTGTAATAGCCCACACGGTGCCGCACTTGCAGCAGGTTCCGGTTTGCAACTCCCGGCGCAAGCTGTAAATCAATCCGTCGAAAGTCCGACGATGCCAGACGCCGCGATGGGTAATATCCAATCAAATATTGCGTCCGCAACTCGTCGGATATTTGCTTAAACGCAACGTCGAGTGAGCCCATATCGGTCGCGTAGTAGTGCTTCCCGCCGGTGTCCTGCGAGATCTGGATCAGCGCGTGTTCCCCGCCCGTATCGCGCCCGGCGCTGTTTGCCACCGGCACAACGATAATGCTGTACAACAATGTCTCGCTTTGCGTAGCCGCGCGCGCCGCCTGCTCGTAACTGGTGCTGCTGAAGGTGTCGCCGCCGTCGGTGATGAGCACCATCACCTTCCGTCCATCGTGCTTCATCAACGCTTTCGACGCCAGAAAGATGGTGTCGTACATCGCGGTGGCGGAACCAGCGATAATCTCCGAGATTCCGCGGTCGATCCGGCGCAAGTCCGAAGTAAACGGCACGATCTCTTCCACGGTCTCGCTGAAGGCATACACGCTCAGCCGGTCCTGGGGCCGCAAAATGTCGCGCGCGAAGCGCTTCGCGGAGTCCGTCTCTAACTTCAAGTCTTTCTTTGTACTTCCGCTCGCATCAATTGCAATTACAATAGATAGAGGAAGCTCCGATTCCCTCTGAAAAAGCGCAATCTTCTCCGGATTGCCATCCTCGGTGATGCTGAAGTCGTCTTTGGTCAAGTTCCCTACTGGCGCACCGTGCTGGTCTACCACCGTGGTGTACACGTTGACGAGCTTTACGCTGACCTTGAAGGTCGTGGAAGGCTGGTCGTCGGTGGATTTCTGCCCGGCGTTCGGCGGCTTGGGGACAGTATGGTTAGGAATGGGCTTTCCGGCTGGCGGCTGCTGGGGCGGCTGCGAAGGATTCTCCTGGGCAGACACAAACACGGCGCAAGCCAGGATGAACAAGGCGATACGAGGCATCGGGTTCTTAGTAAGACGCTCCAGCGCAGGATTCGCGAGCATTCAGTCCCTAGGGACCTCCGGCGGAAACGGCTCGCCATCCGCCCAAACGGCACCATCCTCGAAATACTCTTTCTTCCAGATCGGGACTTTCTTCTTCAGCGTATCAATCGTGAACCGACAGGCATCGAAGGCCGCCCCGCGATGTGCAGACGCCACCACGATCACCACGCTCGTCTCGCCGATCTCGATCCGCCCGATTCTATGAACAATCCGAATATCGCGGATCTTGTAATCGCGCAGAGCCTGCTCGCAGAGCGCTTCCATTTCCTTTAGCGCCATGGCCTCGTAGGCTTCGTAATCGAGATAGAGCGTGCGCCGACCGCGGGTGTTGTTGCGCACGACGCCTTCGAAGACAATCACCGCGCCGTCTTCGCCCACGCGGAGTGCCTGGGCAATTTCTTCCGTCGCAATGCGCTCGCGGACGATTTCGCAGCGCGACGAATTCCCACCGCTCACCGGCGGTATCAGCGCTACTTCATCGCCTTCTTTCAAAGGTTGCGAATGTGCCGAATATTCGAGGTTCACCGCGATCGCCAGCGACTTCTCGAAGCGCGCCATCTCCGGATATTTCGCGAGCACCTGCGCGAACAACATTCCCGCGGTCGCACCTTCGGCGACTTCGATGGGTTCCTGCTGCGATCCCGCGATCTCGCGCAGCATCCCAAAATAGATGACTTTCACCTTCACCGCTTCAGGATAGCAGTCCCCGAACGGTTACTTGTGCTCCGTGAAGTTCTTCACGTCCGCCGGTGTTCCCTGGAGCAGGTTCCGCAACACTGCCACCTCTGCCGTGATTCCCGCGTTCAACGATGAATCCAGCACGGGCGCAAACTTCGACGAGTGCGGACCAGGGGGCAACTTGCCCTGCGCCTTCGCGGCCGCCAGTTTTTCCGGATCCGATGCCCCTATCTGGAAATAAAATCCCGGCACGCCCGCGTTCACGTACTCGGCGAAATCTTCTGAACCCATGATCGGCTCGTTCTCCGCGACGTTTCCTTTTCCAAGTGCGGCGTCCAACACCGGAACGATGTGTGCTGCGAGCATTTTGTCGTTGTACACCGACGGCGTGGACTCAAAGTTCTCGAGCTTGGGCATCGTCTCCACGCCTGCTGCTTCGGCCTCGGCTTTCGCCACACGTTCCACCGCAGCCACAAGATGCGCGCGCACCTTCGGATCGCGCGCCCGTAGCGTGAGTCCCATCTCTGCCTCGTCAGGAATGATGTTTCCCTTCGTGCCGGCATGGATGTAGCCGACCGTTACCACTGCCGCAACGCCCGGCTTGATCTCTCGCGCCACAATTGATTGCAATCTCACCGTGATCGACGCTGCGATCAGCACCGGATCAATCGTTACGTCGGGCCGTGAGCCGTGTCCGCCTCGTCCGTAAACTGTAATCCGAATCGAGTCCGCCGACGCATTGAAGAAACCCGGCACATACCCCACCTGCCCTGCCGAATACTCGTTCGCGTCATGCAGAGCCACCGCCACATCTGGCTTAGGGAATCTAGTAAATAGCCCATCTGCCAGCATCCGCTTCGCCCCGCTGATTGTCTCCTCAGCCGGTTGTCCGACCAACATCAGCGTTCCCTGCCAGGTGTTCTTCGCCTTCGCCATGATCTCCGCTGTTCCGAAGAGCGCCGACATATGCAGATCGTGTCCGCAAGCATGCATGACCGGAACGTCGTGTCCGGCGCCGTCTTTCGCTTGAACCTTACTCGCAAACGGTAAGCCGGTCTGCTCCAGCACCGGCAACGCGTCAAGTTCCGTGCGCAACATTACCGTCGGACCGGCGCCGTTCTTCAAAATCGCTACAATTCCGGTTCCGCCCACATGCTCCGTCACCTCGTAACCGAGCGCGCGAAGCTTTCCTGCCAGGACGGAAGCCGTACGTTCTTCGTGCGACGACAGTTCAGGGTGCTCATGCAGATCCACATACAACGCCTTGGCCTCTGGAAACACGTCTTGTACTTCACTCTTCGGCGGGGATTGTTGCGCGGAAAGCGCGAGAGCACTTAAGAGAACAAAACCAGATATACGTAGGAACATTGATCACCCTCAGCGTGACTGGCCATACTATCTGACGCGCGAGTGGTCGCAAAATTGGCGCAATAGAAAAGGGCTGCCATCAGCGGCCCTTCAGAAACACCGCGCCAACTATTTCGATTTCTTCTTGCCGAACAAGCTCGTAATTCCCGACTTGTCCCCCAGTTGCTTCTGGATCGCGCTCTTCGCAACGCTCGATGCAATCGCGCCCGCGTCCGGCACGAACGTTGGATTCGAAGTCGTCCCCTGGATGCTGAACGGAATCGGTCCATTCATCCCACCGACCCCTGCCTGTTGTGCAATCGCTCCCGTCGCTTTCATATCAGCTTGCATCTTGAAATCCAATGCTCCCGCCGGACTGATGGTGCCCGCACCCGTTACCGTTCCCAACGACGGCGCCACCACGTTAATCGCGTCCAACTTGGTCGCTTCCGGAGCCACCCGCGCATTCAAGCTCGCATTCTGGATCGTTGTATCCGGACTTTGCGGAACTTTGCCGCCAAATGCCGACAGCGCGCTGAGCTTCGACGTCGCACTGAATCCGGCCAGCTTCGTATTGCTCAGCTTCACAGGACCAGTGATCACTAACTTGTCGAGCGGCCCGTTGATTGCCAAATCCGCCGAAAGTGTTCCGCCCTCCAGCTTCGACCCCGAGGGTAGTGTTACACCCATCGCCGGCAAGAACGCTTCGAGCTCATCCACCGGCATGTTTGGCGCATTCAGGTTCATGTTCAGGCTTTGCACGTCGCCGTGAGTGCTGTAGACGCCAGTTAGCCGCGCTGAAGCTTTGCCGATCCCGATATCGCCTTGAGATACGTTTCCGCTCTGCTTCTCCAAATCCGCGGTGAGTGCGTACTTCAGCGTGATGTCTTTCGGCGCAGGTGTTCCCTTTGGCGATAGTTTCGCCTTCGCCATCGTGACTTCACCCGCACCCTTCGCCTGCGTGCCGTTGGAACTCAGTGTTCCTTCCAGCCCAACAATCCCGCCAATACCTGTGGACGCATCCACAAATCCCGATGCTGCCACATCGAGCTTGTTGACCTTGAGCTTCGCATCGAACGGCGTCTTCGCTGCGTCCTGCTGGTTGACCGGCCCGGCCTTTCCCGTGATCTTCGCATCGCCGCCGCCCGGCAAGTCGACGCTTACCTCGAACGGAAATTGTGAGGCCATCGAGAAATCGTTGACCTTCACATCCAGTTTGTCGAACACCTGTGCCTTCGCCGACGAATTCGCCTTCGCTACGGTCAGTTTGCCGTCATCAATCGATAGGTGCGCGATCGTGACGTCCGACGGCGCGCCCGACGAAGCCTGGCTTGTCTTCGGTGCGTTCTTTGCCCCCAGCGTGGAGAAATTCCACGTCCCGTTCGGCGCGCTGAGCAGCATGATCTCCGGCTTCTCCAACTTGAAGCCAGTGACCTTGATCTGCTTGGAGAAGATCAGCGCTCCCAATTCCACGCCAATCTTCAATGATTTCGCGCTGACGAACGGTGCCTTGCTGAACGCCGGATCGTCTGCAATCGAGATGTTGTCCACGCTCAGGCTGCCGCTGAAGATGGAGAGGCTCATCTTCCCCAGCTTCACTTCTCTGCCGAGCGCTTCGCTCAACGACGCTTCAATCTTTGGACGGAATGTCTCGACATTCACGAACAACGGAATCGCGATCAGAATAACCAGGATGACGCCAACGACGATGCCTGCAATTTTCAGTACGCGCTTGTTCATGGCTGAGCTCCTGTTCGGCGGGGCGCACGTCGACGCCCGCCACTTTAGTCCCAATGGCTGACTTCGCGAAACTGGAGAAAGTGACAGTCTCGCTTCGTTTCTAAATGCGCCTTCTTTTTGGCTTTCACGATGCCCGCGCTTAACCACGAACATCGGCTCCCCGCTTGTGAAATCCCCGTCGCTCCTGCAAACTAGCGCCCACGGCCATGTCCTCCAGCCCGCCCATTCCCTCGACAGACGCAAACGACATCATCGCCCAGGTCGAGCTTTATTTCGCTCACGACCCCGCCGTCGACGGCGTCAGACTCGGCAAGCGGCTCTCTGAGTTTTTCCTCGCCCCTACCCTCGCTGCTCGCCTCGATGCCTTCGTCACCATCAAAGAATGGCTCGACGCACCACATTCAGATGCATCTCGCCAAGCACGGGTCCTCTCTTTGTTGGAACTCATGGACGCCCGGCCGGCGATCCGCGCCCAATTTCAGTTCGGCATCCGCGACATCCTCAATGGTATAGACACGGTCGAGCTCTTCGCCGAAGCCGGCCTTCACCCGCGGCAGAGTTTCTGGTCCGAGTTCTTTCGCCGTTCGCTCGAAAAGGTTTTCCCTCTCGCCGGAGATGCGAGCGATTTCTCGAAATTCATCTCGCGTCTCTATCCCAACGCCAACAGCATCGGGCGCCTGCTCGCGTGGCCGGACGAAGAGTTTCAACACATCGCTCGTCTGCTTGCCCCGATTAACGACTCCGACGCCTGGCAGAAGCAGCGCAACGAACTGATCCAGGCATTTCGTTTGCTCACCGTGCATGTCGCGGGCCTGGGACTTTCGCCCGGACTTCGCGCCCGCAGCCGCCCTGGCGACATCGAAGCCTCTCCCTTCTACCGTCTCCAGCAGACCGCCAACGCCGTCGTACTTGCCAAGGGCGATCCCAACGCGCTGCTCTTGTGGCGCAACCAGGTGCAGTTCTGCCGCGACGAACTCGAATACATCCACCAGCGCATGGAAGACGCCGGCGTGAGCACGGCGCTCGTCTTCGACATGCGCAACATCGAACGCGCTCTGGTTCGGATGGAACACATTGCTGACGTCCTCTTCGTCGCCGAACCACATCAGCAGATCGAAGCCGTCAAGCGCCTCCTCGACGACGTAATGAGCGCCCGCCGTAGCGACCTCAGCATCAGTGGTCTCTTCCGCGAAAACTCTGCCCTGCTCGCGCGCAAGATCGTCGAACGTACCGGCAAGACCGGCGAACACTACATCGCGAATACTCTCCGCGAATACAAACAGCTCTGGATCGCATCCATCGGCGGTGGCGCGCTCACGGTGTTTACAGCGGCCATTAAGCTGCGCCTTCACGCCGCACACTTTCCGCCTTTTGTGGAAGGCATCACCGCCGGCACCAACTACGCTGTGAGCTTCCTGTTGCTCCAACAATTTCATCTCGCACTCGCCACCAAACAGCCATCCGTCACCGCCGCCACCTTTGCCGGCATCGTGCGCACCACCCGCGGCGAAGCCCGCAAGCAGCGCATCGCCGACTTCGTAAGCCGGATCACGCGCAGCCAGCTAGCTTCAGCCTTTGGCAACCTCATCGCTGTTTGCATCGGCTGCATCATCTTCGAAAGGATCTGGTATCGCCTTCACGCGAGTCCATTTCTCACGGTCTCAAGCGCCGAAGAGGTTTACAAGACGCTGAATCCCGTCGCCTCCGGCACCGCGGTCTTCGCGATCATCACCGGACTCATCCTCTGGATCTCCGCGCTCGCGGGCGGTTGGATCGAAAACTTCGCCACCTTCAACCAGATTCCCAGCGCCATCGCGCATCATTCCCTCGGCCGATTCTTCGGTCGCGAGCGCATGACTCGCTTCGCCAATTATGTTGAAGTCAATCTCTCCGGATGGGCGTCGAGCATCGTCCTCGGCTACCTCCTCGGCTTCACGCCCGCGCTCGGCCGCTTCCTTGGCGTCCCGCTCGACGTCCGCCACGTAACCCTCTCGGCCGGTACTCTCGCGCTCGCTGCCGCCAGCTTCGGACGCGACTGGCTCTACCGTGGCTGGTTCCTTTACACCCTTTACGGAATCACCGTCACATTCATACTGAACCTTACGGTGAGTTTCTTTACCGCCGCTTCCGTCGCACTGAACGCCTACGGTGTCTCGAAGAAAGAGCGCCGCAAACTCTGGCGCTTCAGCTTGAGATCGTTCTTCCGCTCGCCGAGGAACTTCCTCTTCCCACCCTCCAGTTCCTCCGAATCCGCGCCACCAGGAGGCAACCCCACCTCCGGACCAAAAACAAAAGCCGCTGGCGCTCCCGACGACCACATCGCCTAGTCGCCCGCAGCTCCCGCGACTTAGGACACTGCCCTAAAGAACGCCTCAAGTCGCGTGGAAACCGTGGTACAAAGCACTTCCTTGCTCGCCTGAAGACTCCTCTGGAAAGGATTCACCCTGTGCCTCCCCTGACCTTTAGCAAGAACGACCTTCCCTTCGGCAATGGCATCTCCGGAAACATCAACCTGAGCCTCGACCAGAGTGCTCCGGCGCTGCTCAATCCCATCAATCCCTCTAGCAATACCACCGAGATTGCCACGGCTTCGTTCGGCGTGGCAGGCGCGCCGCCGTTTAAGTTCGGTGCATCGCAAAATGTGAACCTCAGCATTGACGCCGGCATTAGTGCGTCTCTAGACGCCTATTTTTCTCCCGGCGCCTCGCTCGATGCCCACGGCGTCGGTGATTTCCTCAAGAACCATCCCGACAGCCTCATCCTCGCCCTCGACATTGCCGCACACGCTAAAGCCGGAGCCGCCGGCTCTTACAGCTACGGCGTGCTCAGTGCCGACGCCTCCATCGAAGCCGAAGCCTCCGGCGAACTTTGGTTCTCCCGCGCCTACCCTCGCGCCACGATACTGGCTGATGTCCTGAAAGATTTCTTCGCCAACCTCCGCGCCCCATCGAATCTCTCCGCTCCCCCCGCACCGGGCGAATCCATCTACTACGAGTTCGATGGCTACGTGAACCTCGCCGCCGACATCTCTGCCGGCTACGAGATGAAAGGCACCCACGACTTCAGCATCGCGAACCTGCTCCTCTCCGAGCACTATGACTTCAGCATCCTCGGCAAGCTCGGCGTTCAGGCAGCCATTGCAGGCCGATACTCCGTCGAAGTCACCGGCGTCACGGATCCTGACACCGGCAATCCCGTCGCGGACTGGGCACGTGTCGTCGTGCAGAAGAAACACAGCGACACACTTTCCTTCGCCGCCGACATCAATGTCGGCATCACCTCCGACACCAGTGGTCTGCCCGGCACCGCCAAAGAATTCCTCGGTGCACTGCTCGGCACCAACGCCAAGAGCTGGCTCAACTGGGCCGACAAAATTCTCGACAACGCCGACCCCAATACCCTGAAGAACACGCTCGACACGCTCTCCGAGCAATTCCTCTCCAAGTGGACCAACAAAGCTTTCAACCTTCTCAGTCAGACCGAACTCAACGCCCTGCTCGGCGACGTTCACAAAATCGTCCAGAGCTACAACAACCTCGACACCACGGCCATCAATCTCTTCGACAAATATTTCGACATGGGCGCCGTCCCGCTCACCAACCTTCTGACCAAGCTCCAGGACCTCACCTCGCTGAAAGATCTCGAGGCCAAACTCTCGGACAACTCCGTCGTTCCTATCATCGAGGAACTCACCGGCGGCGATCCCCTCTCCTGGATCCTCGGCACCGTCGGTCTCTCCGACGCCAACGGCAACCCCATCACCAACCTTCTTGCCGTGTTCAACAGTCGCGTCCAGGACGCACTCTCCCTAATCCAGGACAACGCCCACGATCTCATCCGCAAGTGGATTACCCAGGCTAAATCGCTCTTCGGAATTGACGGCTTCATGGAGAAGCTCAACGGTATCGGCAGCCTCGCCGATCTCAAGAACCTCGCAGATACCAAGCTGAATGGCCTCGTCGAACGCATCATCGGCACCACAATCGACAAGCTCGACCAAACTGGATTCGGCAAAGTTCTAAAAGGCCTGCAAAACTTCAGCGCCCACGAACAGTCCATCTACGAGAAGTTCTCTCAGGCGCTCCAGCAGACCGCCTCGCTCAGTCTTCACGCCGCCTACTCGCGCACCGCAGAACAGGAAGCGCTCCTCGACGTGCAACTCAATCTCGGCACCGCGAACGGCCGCAAGCTCCTCTGCGCCGCGGCTGTCGGCGACTTCACCCAGGTCCTCCGTGGATACCAGCCCGGAGTCGTTCGTATCCTCGGCGGCAAACTCCACCGCGCGCTCACCGAGCAGAACATCCTCACCTTCAACGTTGCCGGATGGCACCTCAACTGGAATTACCAGTCCTGCACCACCCTTCTGACTTCGCTCGATCAAAACATCGTGCCCGGAGACAACGGTGCGCTCACCGTCTTCACCAACGTCACCATGAAGGAAGCTCGCGATGTCACCGTGAACCAGCAGGAGATGCACTCCAACTTCCTGCTCCGTCTGCTCGGCGAATCGCACGGCACCATCGACACTCCGCCGCAGTTCGGCAAAGACGACCACCAATATCTCGTCGATACAGTGAGCCAGTTCGCCGTCTCCTACAGCCTCACCCTCGAAAGCCATACCAACACCTCGCTGGCGCGGCTCACGCATCTCCTCAGCTTTGCCTCTGCCTTCGATCTCGTGCAGGCCGGCGCCACCGCACAGGGCCTCGCACCCTATCTCGAATCAAAAAAAGATACGAATAACAACGACGACTTCGGCGACGTCCAGGTGGACTACGAAGTTCGCTATAACGAAGACGCGCTTACCCGCTTCTTCTCCGCAACGCTCAACGAAGCGCAACTCCGTGCCGCGGCCCGTCAAACCGTCTTCGTAACCTGGTGGGACCCGCAGAACACGCCGCACAACGCGCAGATCGCGCGCGTCTATGCCTCTGACTCCGGTTACAAGCTCTACACGGACCTCGGCCCGGGCCTCAAGAGTTTCACCGGCGCCTTCCCCCTCGGCCCCGCGCCGTTCGGCGTCAACGACCCGCACACCCAGATCTCGCTCAGTTCGCCCGACCTCATCACCCTCTACGCGCTCTATCAATACGAAGACACGCTCGCCGCAGGAATCACAAAACTCTTCTCGATGTTGCGTTCGACCAGCAACCACAAACTCTCGCCCGTGGATTTCCAGAAGGCCATGGGCAAACTAGGAACCGCCTTCGCCGAATTCGACGAGATCGCCACCAACGTTGCCTTCGCGCTCTGGGACCGCCTCATCGCCTCCACTCAACCACCGGCGAATGCCCGTATCTCGTCGTTGAAAATCACGTCGAACCTCAGCGGCACGCCGCGAGTGAAGATGCTGATCGGTGAACCAGCACTCCCGCAAGTCGGTGCCGCACCCGCAACGCCATAGCGTTTCAACGTAAACAACAAGGGCTGCCCCGGCGAGGCAGCCCTGTTTCCGTTCGAAGAGCTCGTTACACCGGCTTCAAACTCTCTGCCGCTGGAAACGACGAGGGCCTCGTCTGCGAATGTTCCGGCTGCACCACTCCATCCCGCAACGACGCCAGTAACATCTGGATGGCCAGGGTCGTGCTCGCCGGCGAGATCACCGTCGCCCGCAGCTTTCCTTCGCGCACCCACGCCTGTCCGGTCTCCTCAACGCCATCGCACCCGAGAAACGGCAGCCCAAGCCACGCCGCTCTCGCCTCTTCATCGAACAGCTCTTCGCAAGCTTTCCTCGCCCCAATCGCCATGGAATCGTCTTGCGCAGCCACCACCTGGATGCCGGCATCGCGCGACGTCGCAAGCTTTAACCATCGCGATACGAGTTTGTAGGAGCTGTCTTCCGTCCAGTGCGCCCGCATTCGGAACAGTTGCACGGTGGGTGGCATCGTCTCCAGCAAGCCCTCGTACCGCTTCCGCGCCGACGAACTCGTTGCCGGTCCCTCGATGTACAGTACCGACCCGCCCCTCGGAAGCAATGCACCCAATTGCATTCCTTGCATCCGTCCGATCTCCACGTGGTCGGGCCCCAGATGAAATATCGGTATATTCGAACCCCTCCGGAGCTCCGGAATATAATCGGCTGCGCGATTGAGCACCACCCAACCGATGCCGTTGCCTACGGCCGCCTTCGCCACTTGCGGAAAGGCCGTGCCTCCTGCCGGCTCAACTATGATCGCATTCGGGCGTTCCGCCTTCGCTTGGATGAACCGCAGCAATTCCAGGCTCTGCGTAATAGAGTCGTTCTTCGCCTCGATCACCGTCACGCGAAGCCCAAGTCTCGCGGCAGTCCGCTCCGCCTGGTTCGCCTGGTGTTGTTGGTAGTCGTTCTCGAGCGTGGGTAAGGAGACGACGAACCATAATTTGCTCATGAAGCCGCTCCCTTGCGGTGTCTGATTGCTCTCGCTCTATTATCTCTGCGATCTCCCAAACTAAGTTGCACGAACTGCACCCGCTCCTCTCTCGTTACCCCCACAGGGTGATCTTGTTTTCTTACCCTTCCTCTAAACTCGCACAAGAAAAAGGGCTGCCCTCTCGGCAGCCCTCTCTTCTACTTCTATAGGAAGTTTTACACCGCAGGCACTTCGTTCAAAACTTCGGCCCGCGTCCGTGCATCCTGCTTCTCTTCCGCCTTGTTTGACGGCAGCGCGATCTCCAGCACCTCATCAATCGTCTTGACGTAGTGCACTTCGATTCCCTGCAGTTGTTCCGGCGTCAGGTCTTCATCCATGTTCATCTTGTTTTCCGATGGCAGGATGATCGTCTTCACGCCTGCGCGTTTCGCGGCGAGCGTCTTTTCTTTCACACCGCCGATCGGCAGGACATTGCCACTCAGCGTGATCTCGCCGGTCATCGCCGTCAACGGACGCAACGGCTTGTCCGTCAGCAGAGATACCAACGCCGTCACCATCGTCACGCCCGCCGACGGTCCATCTTTCGGAATGGCGCCTGCCGGCACGTGAATATGGATATCGTGCTTCTCGAAGAACTCTTCATCAATCCCGAGTTTCCCCGCGTTCGACTTCACCCAGCTCAACGCTGCCTGCATGGATTCACGCATCACATCGCCCAACTGGCCGGTCATCGTAAATCCGCCTTTGCCCTTCATCGTCGTCGCTTCCACGAACAGGATGTCGCCGCCGGCCGGCGTCCACGCCAGTCCAACCACAACTCCCGCGCGCTTCGTGCGCTCTGCGATTTCGGTGTCCACGCGGACCTTCTCGCCGCCCAGCATCTCGGTGATCGTCTGTGGAGTGACCGCCAGTTTCTCAGTCTTCCCTTCCGCAATCCGTCGGGCCAGCTTCCGGCACACCGTTCCGATGTTCCGTTCCAGGTTACGAACGCCCGCTTCTCGCGTGTAGTGGCGGATGATCCGGCGCACCGCCTCTTCGCTGAATTCGATCATGTCCTTCGTAATTCCGTTCTCTTCTTCCTGTCGCGGAATCAGGTAACGGAACGCGATATGGACTTTCTCTTCTTCGCTGTACCCCTGGAGGTCGATGATCTCCATGCGGTCGCGGAGCGGTTCGGGAATCGGATCGAGTTGGTTCGCCGTGGTAATGAACAGTACCTTGCTCAGATCGAACGGCACATCGAGGTAGTTGTCGCGGAACGAATTGTTCTGCTCCGGATCGAGCGCCTCGAGCAATGCCGCCGACGGATCGCCGCGGAAGTCGCGCCCGACCTTATCAATTTCGTCGAGCATGAATACCGGGTCGTTCGTCTCGGCACGACGAATGCCCTGCATGATCTGTCCCGGCAACGCGCCGATATACGTCCGCCGATGTCCGCGGATTTCCGCCTCGTCGTGCACGCCGCCTAGCGAGATGCGTACGAACTTGCGTCCCAGCGCACGCGCAATCGACTTGCCCAGCGAAGTTTTACCCACGCCCGGAGGCCCGCTGAAGCACAGGATCGGCCCCTTCATGTTCGGCTTCAACCGCCGTACCGAAAGGTAGTCGAGAATGCGGTCTTTCACTTTCTGTAGGTCGTAGTGATCTTCGTCGAGAATGTCCTTCGCCTTCGGGATATCAATCTCTCCGGCGCCGCTCGACTTTTGCCAAGGCAGCACTGCCAGCCACTCGATGTAGTTGCGCGTCACAGAATAATCCGCTGCCATCGGCGACATCCGCGCCAACCGGCCGAGTTCCTTCAGCGCTTCCTTCTTCACATCGTCCGGCATGCCGGCGGCTTCGACCTTCTCACGCAGTTCATCCGCATCCCGAGTGCTGTCGTCCTGCTCGCCCAGTTCCTTCTGAATCGCTTTCAACTGCTCGCGCAAGTAGTACTCACGCTGCGTCTGTTGCACGCGGTCCTGCACTTCGCTCTGGATCTTGTTGCGAAGCTGCTGGACTTCCAGTTCTTTCGCCAGGTGCTGATTGATCTTGTCGAGCCGGATCTGAACGTCCGCAGTCTCGAGAATCTCCTGCTTGTCCTTGGTGGAGAGTGATGGCAACGACGATGCCACGAAGTCCACCAATCGTCCCGGCTCTTCAATGTTCATCGCGACGGTCGAAAGCTCATCGCTCAACGTCGGCGATCCGGTCACAATTTGCTGGAACAGCGTCAGCACATTGCGCTGCAATGCTTCAATCTCGGCACTCTTCGGCGGAAACGCCTCGGGAACGGTCTCCACCGTCGCCCGCATATAAGGATTGAGCTGCACATACTCAGTGACGCGCACACGCTCCAGGCCTTCCGCAAATACGAAAAGGCTCTGGTTCGGCATCTTTACGACCTTGTGCACCACGGCCAGCGAGCCGATGGCAAACAGGTCGCTTGGCTGCGGTGAATCCACGCGCGCTTCACGCTGCGCCACCACCACAATCGTCTTGTCTTCACCGAGGGAATTAATCAATTGGACCGAACTCTCGCGACCAACAGTCAGCGGGAGCACGGCATGGGGAAATAGTACGGTGTCGCGAACGGGCAGCAGAGGCAGGGTACGGGCATCTGCGGAATCGTCTCGAAACTCCGGGTCAGTATGCTCAATATTGTGAGCTTCGTTCGCCATATTGCTCCTTGAGTCACTTATGCTCAAGTTTAGATGAGGCACCGCTCAAAAAGATGCAGTGCGCATAACTATAAATACAATCAGTCACTTACCAACAACAAGCTACCGCTTGGACGAAGCGTACTCTACGCCACCCGTCCTCTTCCAGCCCATTCCAGCAGACGTCGCTCCGACCCGCCTTCCGGACGGCGGGAGGATTCTACCGGAACAATCGGCACCCAACGCAAGAATGTTTAAGGTTAGACGGAGCGAGTGACGAGATGGGAATCGCTCGCCTTGCCTGAGGGCTGCTCAGCACTCACGAAATTCGTTCCAAATAGGCGCTTTCGCCCCTATTGATCACTTTCCCAACGTTCATCCCTCTCGCACTCAACCCCATCCCATCAACTTCCCTCGCCCGACGAATCGTTGCACGACCTGCATCTCTCAAATCACCATGCGGGCCGATCACCGCATACACACAAAGGAGTCGAAGAAGATGAAACCGAAGTTGATCTCTGTGCTCTCGCTGATGTTGCTGCTCGCCCCACTCTCACTCTTCGCGGCCTCGAAAAATTCCCAATCCGTTACGTTCTCCCGGACCATCACGGTCGGCGGCACCACCATTCCCGCCGGCGATTACAAGGTTCAGTGGGACGGCACGGGCAATGTCACCGCCAACATCGTTCGCGGCAAGAAAGTTCTCGCGACCGTACCCGCAACCGTGACTGGGACCAAATCGAATTACGACGGCGCGCTGCACTTTGACGGAGACACCCTTCAGGGCATCCTCTTCAAGAACGCCACCCTCGAATTCAACGGCTCTTCTGCCGCGTCCGCTTCAGGCCATTAGAAGTCTCAAAACAAATAGGCGCGAGCATCGCCCGCGCCTATTCCATCTTTTCCAACAATAAAACAGTTCCGGACTTCGCTACTGTTCCTTCGTTGCCGCGGCCACCTTCTCCTGTACCGCCTTCTGATGCTGCACCACCGCCGGATGCCGTGCCGCGTACACGCTCTTGTCCTGCTTCGCCCCGAATAACTCCGGATGCAGGTACGACCCGCGCTCCACTCCCGGCTTGTCCTGTTCCACTGGCACTCGGTGCGCATTCGCCCACGCATCCTGCCGCACACCCGTCACCTGCCATGAAACCCGCACATTCGGCTTATCGGTTTTGATCGTGAATTCTCCATTTGCAATCTCGCGTCCCACGATCGCCTGCGCGAATTGCCCGATCACCGTCAGTTGATAACGGAAATCGCGGTTCAGTGCTTCGAAATACTCAGGCAGCTTTACCACCGCCATTCCCTTCGAGTCGGTCGTCACGTTCCCGTTGTAGATATTCATCATGTCCGGCGACTCGACAAACGAGTGGTACAGATACTTGTTCGCTGGATCCAGCGGATGATCGATCTTGAACGATCCGCTCGACTTGCTCAGCGCTCCGTTCACGTGAACGTCCGCATCGAGCCACGCGGCGTAACCGGTAACGCTTCCCGCGTAGATTCCATCGCCGCCGGCGCCGTTATAGGCAAACACGCCGTCGCCACCGTTCGTTGCAGACAATCCGTCGACGCCGATATCCAATCCGGTTCCATCACCTTCTCCCTGCACGCCGATGCTGCCCTTACCATGCACGCCAACACCGGTGGTGACGAGCGACACGCCATTCACGCCCGTTGCACCTTTCCCATAAACTCCCTGGCTTCCACTACCACTTCCTCCATCGCCGTAAAGACCGGTCCCACCGCTCACACTCGTGCTTCCGAGCACGCCGGTAGCCCCCGTCCCCCACACCCCGCGCCCTCCAGCGCTCGCGCCGGCATTTCCGTACGTGCCCACGCTTCCGTCCACGGTCGCGAAGCCTGCAACGCCGGTCGCGCCGTATCCGATTACGCCATTGCTCCCCGTGGAGGTCCCGGCGACTCCTTCGACGCCAATGCCACCACTGCCCGTAGACCTGCTATACACGCCACTCGTGGACCCAATTGCGTACACTCCCACGCTGGCGGTGCTGTAGCCGTAGATCGCCTCCGACCCGGTGCTTGAGCCATAGATCGCAGTGCCCGAAGTCGTTGCGGAGAGCGAAGTGCCGGAAAGATTTCCCCCGTTATCAACCCAAAACACCTCGGTGCTCGACGGCCCGGACTGCCCGCTGATCAGTTTTCCCGAAGCCGCAGTGTTCTGGAAAAGTGCCGCGATACCATCCGTACTCGCCACCGAAGCAATCAATCCCTTCGTCTTTCCGGAAGTGGATGTCGCTGTGCCATAGATCGCAACGCCGTCCGTCGACGCCGAAGATCCGCGGAACCCGACCGCCGTTCCAGTCGTGGAGCTGTTTTGTCCAAACACACCATAGCCGCTCGGCGAGGCCGATACGCCTTTCACGCCCGTGCCGGTGCCGCTGGCCGCGTTCGACGTTCCATAGACCGCAATACCGCTCGGCGAGTTCGTAGAACCGCGCACTCCCACCGCCGTTCCACTCGCCGCGCTATTTGTACCAAGCACTCCATAGGTAGCAGCACCGGCAGTTGTTCCCTGCAATGCGTTGCCAGTCTTGGCCGTCGCTACCAGCCCGTTGCCGCTTCCGTTCTGCGTCACGAGGACGACCTGGTTTGTCGTGTTGTCAGTGAAGTTGGTAGCTAGATTCGTAACCACATTCCCAACGGCGCCACCACTATTCGACCTGGCAACACTGCTCCCGACGACGCCCCCCTGCTGCAATGTCTGCGTCAGTTTCTCGGTCGTCACGAATTCACCGGCCGCGTGCCCCGCGAGCGTCTCCGCCTCTGCGGCCTTCAATGCATACGGCACGCTCACCAGTAGGACACGTTGCTCCGCCTGGCCTTCCACATGGATACCCAGCCATTGCGCTTCCCCTGACGTGAACACTTCCACCGGGAGCTGTTTCATCGCGCCCAGCAGCACGCTGTATTTTCCACTCTCGTCCAGTTTCACGTTCTGCGTCTCGGTCCAAAGGGATGCATTGTCCTGCTGCGACTTATGCAGGGTGAATGTGATTCCTACCGTTCGATTGGCGTCTTTCAGTTGGCCCGAAAAACGGATCATCTTCGGAACCACATCCGACGAAACTTGAGTTTGGTTCGAGGTTTGCGCAAATAATGCGCACGATAACAACACAGCGAACAACACACGTGAAAGGGCTCTCACGGGATCCTCCAGGTCGAATTTTGCGGGGAATTGCGGGGGAACCTGGTGGAACTTGGCAGGGTCTGGAAACCTGCCCTAAAGTGCCCCGAGTATAGCGAGATAGTGTTTAAAAAGGTAGTGCCTCATCGCGCGAACAACTGGAAAATGCCGCCGGCTCAAGACTCCAAAACGCTCATCCCTCGTCCGCGCGCCCTGTCCCAAGAATCCCATTACGAATACATTAAATCGATTATTTAGAGGCTGTTACACGAATCTTTCGCTGCCCCCAATAGTCCAATCAGTACGTGGCCGTAACCCCGAATTGACCACGGAAATTTTTGTTGGGAGAAGAAACATGAAGACAAAGCTCATTACCGTCCTGTCGCTCGTCCTTTTCTTGACGCCGCTTTCGATGTTTGCAGCTTCGAAGAATTCGCAGAGCGTCACCTTCCCGAAGGCCGTCACGGTCAACGGCACTCAAATTCCCGCCGGCGACTACAAAGTCCAATGGGAAGGTACCGGCGCGACGACCGCAACCATCAATAAAGGTAAGAAGGTCCTCGCCACCACACCTGCCACCGTTACCCAGGCGCAGTCTCCGTATGACGGTGCGCTCCAGATCGAAGGCAATGCCCTGCAAGGCATTCAGTTCAGGAACCAGGCGATTCAGTTCAACGCGGCGAACACCGCCGCTGCATCGACCGGAAACTGACGTCGGTGCAGACAACACAGGCGCGAGCATAAGTCTCGCGCCTTTCGTCTTTCTGCGACGTCTGTAGCTACTCTGTTCGGATCGCCGTCACCGCATTCACGTGAGTCGCGCGTCGAGCTGGCACGATGCACGCCAACAATGCCACGGCAATCACCGCGATCGTCATCGCCGCATACGTCACCGCGTCGTTCGCCTTCACCTTGAACAGCAACGACGCCAGCAGTTGGCTGATCGCAAACGCCGCCGGCAAGCCCGCCATCAGTCCGAGCAACGCCGGCTGCATTCCCTTCTTCAGGATCAACGCAAACACGCTGCCTGCAGGGGCCCCCATCGCAATACGTATCCCAATCTCCTGCGTCCTCTGCACCACTGCGTATGACACCACACCGTAAATTCCCACTGCCGCCATCAACGCACCGCACAACGCAAACGCCGCAAACAGCAGCGCGGAAAATCTCTGTCTCGCCACTGACGCCCGCACCACCTCAGCCATCGTCATCTCCGCGCCGATCGGCTGCTGCGCATCCACCGCCGTGATGGCTCGTCTCACGTCGCCGCCGATTGCCGCCGGCTCTACGCCCTTCGCTCGCACCACCAGCACCACGTCGCTGTCCGTGAACTGCGAATGCGGGATGTACATCTGCATCGTGTGCTCCGCGTCGAGTCCCTTGTGCAACACATCTCCCACCACTCCGACCACGGTCCTGATCGGCGAATCCATCCCGCCGACTCGCAATTGCTTGCCGATGGGATCTTCCCCTGGCCACACCGTCTTCGCGAACGTTTCGCTGATCACCATCACCTTCTGACTCTCCGTGCGATCGTCCTCGTTCGTGAACTCCCGTCCTTGCAGCAGCGGAATCAGCAGAGCGCGGAAATACTCCGGCGATATCGAATACCGATCCGCACTCGGGTCGTTCTCCGGGTTCGCTCTCGGTTTGTCCACCGCATGTACGCCGTAACGGTCCAGGTTTCCGCCTAGTGGCAACTGGCTCGTCAGCCCCACCGACTCCACGCCCGGCACCGCGCTGATCCTCCGCAGCACCTCATCGTAGAAACTCACCACCGCCGGGTCCTTCTGGTATTTCTGCCCCCACAACGACACTCTAACCGTCAGCACGCCCTTCGACGACAGCCCCGGATTCACCCGCGTCAGCCGCACGAAACTCTTCGTCATCAATCCGGCTGCAATCAGCAGCACCAACGAAATCGCCACGTTCGACGCCACCAGCGCATTCTTCAATCGCAGTCGCCCACCCGATGTCGTCGCCCGCGTACCTTCATTCAACGCATCTACCGGATCGGCCTTGCGCGCGTGAAATGCCGGCAACAATCCAAAGATCAACGCGCTCGCAACGCAAACGAATATGGTGAATGCCAACACCCCCGCATCGAGATGCACATCATGCATCCGCGGCAACGATGTCCCACCCGCCTTCAGCACCGCACGCAAAATTGCCCACGCCAGTCCGAATCCCAGTGCGCTTCCGACGCACGCCAGCGACAGCGCCTCCGTTAGCATCTGCCGAACCAGTCGCCTCGACCCCGCTCCCAGAGACGCCCGCAGCGCAAATTCCCGCCGCCGCTTCAGCGCCAGGCTCAGCAGTAAATTCGAAACATTCACGCACGCAATCAACAACACCAGTGCCACCGCACCGAACAACAACAGCAACACCGGTCGCACATTGCCCACCACGTACTCGTGCAATTCCGTGAACAACACGCCCGAGGCCGCGTACTCCGTCGGATACTGCTGCACCAGGCTCTTCGAAATCTGGTCCATCTCCGCAAGTGCCTGCTTCTCGGTCACACCGTCTCGCAGCCTTCCCAGCACGCGCAGATGTTGGCACGTCCGGCACGCGTACTCGAGCGACGTGTCGTACGCCAGCGGTGAATAGATGTCCGCTTCCTTTCGCGGATCGAACGAGAATACCGACGGCATGTTCTCCGGCAACACTCCCACCACGGTGTACACCTTCGACCCCAATTGCACCGATTTGCCAACCACCGCCGGGTCCCCACCAAACCGGCTCTGCCACAACGCGTAGCCAAGGATCACCGACGTCCCTTGCCCGCGAATGTCCTCCTCTTTCGTGAAGTCGCGCCCCACACGCATCCGCACGCCGAGCATGTCGAACATTCCCGCGCTCACCCGGAAGCCCGATAAATTCTCCGCTCCCGCGTCCGAGACCAGCGTCGGCGTCCAGAACGACACCGCTCCCATATACGAAAACGAATGGTTCAGCTTGCGCCAGTCATCGAACGTCGCGAACCCGACATTCGAATTCTTTCCGTCCTCACCCTTCTGCCATACCATCAGCAACCGGTCCTGCTGTGTGAACGGAAACGGCCGCAGCAGCACACCCTCTACAACGCTGTACACCGCCGTTGTCGAGCCAATCGCCAGCGCCAGCGTAACCACCGCAATTACCGACAGCCCAAAATTGCGCGCCAATATTCGCCCTGCGAACGCGACGTCCCTCCGCACGCTCTCCACGCGGTCTTCCCATCGCGACTCAAACACTGCATCGCGCACAAGGTCTGCGCTGCCATTTTCCAGTCTCACCTGCCGCCGCGCCTCGTTCTCGGTCATGCCGCGCGCTTTTTTATCGGCGATCGCCGCTTCATAGAACGCATCGATCTCCTGCTGCGCATCCCTCTGCGCCGCCCGCGGACGAACCACGTTCCTCACGCCCTCCCAAATCGCTCGCAACATCATGCCTCCAGGATCCGCGCGATCGCCGAGATCTGCCGCTCCCACTCCCGTGCCTCAGCCTGCAACTTCGTCTTCCCCGTGCGCGTCAGCGAGTAATACTTTGCGCGACGATTGTTCTCCGTCGCCCCCCACTCCGCTTTCAGTACCCCTTGCCGCTCCAGCCTGCCCAGCGCGGGCAGCAACGACCCGGCATTCACCTTGAATACACCCTGGCTCATTTGCTCAATCCGCAGCGCGATCCCATACCCATGCATCGGCTCCAGCGCCAGTGTCTTCAGGATCAGCATGTCCAGCGTCCCCGCCACCAGTCCCAGGTTCTGTTCGGCCATTCCCCCACCTCTAGCTAATCTAGTGGTGTAGCCTGAACCTATTCCTCTAGACTGTCAAGAGGAGAGGACGCCGTTCATCCCAACCTCGTCGCAGAGCCGTCGAGGCACTCCATTGATAAAACTTCTGGACCGTCTCTCCCTCTAGCCCTCTCGCTGCATCCTTCTAATCATCGTCTCAACGAAGGAGTGCCTCGTATGTCCCCGAGAAACCCCAAGAGCATGGCGGAACTCCGCGCAATCGGCCGCCGCCACGTACTCCAAATCGTTCCCACCCGCAATTCCGTTCGCCCCGTGCACCTCCATGACGACGAACGCGACCTGACCTCCAACCCGTTTGCAACCCCGACCGGCCCAGGCGGCGCGCAAAACTTCCACAACGTGGCAGGCAGCCAAATCGCCGACCCGCAAGTCACGAATATTTATCTGGGAAATTTCTGGGGAGACCGCACCTTCCTCGAAGGTTTCAGTAAGGCGATCGTCGAGAATGGCTATCTCGACCCGCTCAAAGATCTCGGCTACGGCACCGGTTCCGGCAACTACCTCGGCCCAATTGATGGCCCGTCGCTTTCCTCAGGCAGCACCTTCTCGGAAACTGATGCCGAATCCACCCTCACGTCATTACTCGACGCCGGCACCATCGCGCTGAACGACAATAGCCTCTTCATGCTCATTCTCCCGGATGGCGTGACCGCCACAACCTCCGACGGTTCGCAGTCCTGCTCATCTTTCTGCGGTTTCCACGATGCCTTCGATTACAACGGATCCACTGTTGCTTTTGCCGTTCTTCCTTCTTCTCTGTGCCAGGGATGTGGCGGCCTCATCGGCGACTTCACCGCCGTCTACGCCCACGAACTCGCCGAAGCCGCGACCGACAAGGTTCCGGGCGAAGGTTGGGTCGCTGACGATGGCGAAGAAAATGGCGACCTCGAAGCTTGGGTGCTTCTCGGTTGGGGCCCGCCCGACAATCCGAACCTCTACACCATCCAGGGCTACTACACCAACGAACGTGGCGACACCGTCGGCGCCTGGAGAAGTTAGTCGAATCACCTTGGGTGCCCCACGTCTCGCGACTTTCGAGACGTGGGAAGATCACACCCCTTGGGGCACCGGCAACCCCGCTCTCTGCGAAACGTCGGTCGGCGGCAAATTGACTTGCTCGAACCGCGGATTCATATGCACGTCCACCTGCTTGAGCGGACCTTCCCCAATGTTCACAAACCCATGCGGCGTCCCCGCCTTCACCACCGCTACGTACCCGCCGCTCACCTCAAACACATCGTTGCCGATGACCATCCGAGCCGTTCCTTCCTGAATGGTCAGCACCTCGTCATACTCGTGCACGTGCAACGGCGCGCCGCGCCCCGGCTTCGCCTCGAGCAAAAAAATAGAGACGGCCACATCGTGGTCCTCTCCAATAAAACGGTGCGAGCTCCCAACAAACGGGAGGTCTTCCTTCTTCACCAAATGCGTCGGCATGTCCTCACTGATTCGAAAATCTCTTCCGAGGCTTCACGATATTGCCAGCCCGAAGGGCGGCCGGGCTTCTAAGCACGACGCGCCAGCGTCGTGAGAGCTCAGACCGAAGGAAAAAGCCCGCTTCAGCGGGCGGCCGGGCTTGCTGCGCGATGCGCTAGCTTCGCGAGTCCCAACTACTCCGCGCTTCGATACCTCCCCAACACTTTCACAAACTGCGCGATCTCTTCCAAATGCCGCAACGCATTCTCCGCCGCCTTCTTGTCCGTCTGCATGAAGTCCAGAAAGAACGCATACTCCCACGGCCTTCCGCGCACCGGCCGCGACTCGATCTTCGTCAAATCAATCTCGCGCAGCGCGAACACGCTCAACGCCTTGAAAAGCATCCCAGGCTTGTTCGGCAATCCCACGGCAACCGACACCTTGTTCGCATCCTTGTTCGCGCGTGCCCGCCGTTCCACCAAAACGAACCGCGTGAAATTCTGCGCATCATCTTCCAGGTTCGACTGCAATACTTCCGCGCCATACACCTCGCCGGCCACCCGCGACGCAATCGCCGCCTGCTCGTGCTTCCCTTCTTCCATCACATGGCGCGCCGCGCCCGCCGTGTCGTAAAACGACACTGACCGTACCTTCTTGTTCTTCGCAAAAAACTTCCGGCACTGGTCCAGCGCCACCGGGTGCGACAGCACCTCGCGTATCTCGCCAAACTTCGTCCCCGGTACCGCCAGCAGCTGGTGCTCAATCCGCAACCGGAACTCCGCGTTCACATAGAAATCATGCTCGAGCAGCAGGTCGTAGTGCACCACCACCGGCCCCGCCAGCGTGTTCTCGATCGGAATCAAGGCCGCATCCACACGCCCCGACTCGAGCGCCTCAAATACTTCCGACGAAACTGCACAAGGCACCACCTTCGCCCGAGGAAAATTCCTCCGGCACGCCTCGTGACTAAACGCCCCCAACTCGCCCTGGATCGCAATTTTCATTTGCGTGCAAGGATACAAGACAACGCAACCCCTCTGGAGCACGCTTGTCATCCTGAGCGAAGCGCACGCAGTGCGCGCAGTCGAAGGACCCCTATCAGTCCCACGAATCCAAAATTTTTGCCAAGCCTCCAGCCCACACCATCCAGAGCAGTGCAGCGACGAAACACCTGCTGGCAATGGTTGCTTCTAAGTAACTAAAAATACTCTGCCTCAACCCCGCATTCCTGCTGGCTTTCCGCCAACCTTAACCCAATATTCCGCACCCAAATATCAGCATGAACGAGGCACGGAGTTGACTCCTATGTCAACACGTAAATTCTGTCAGCGAGGGTGAGGAAAATGCTTTGGACACTGTTTGTAGTTCTGCTTGTGCTTTGGCTGCTCGGCGTAGTTAGCAGCTACACGCTTGGCGGATTCATTCACATTCTGTTGGTCCTGGCCGTGATCGCGCTGGTCTTCCAGCTCATCAGCGGACGCAGAACCGTCGTCTAAACGACGACACCAACAGCTCAAAACTAATTTCTGAAACAACCACAGGAAGGTCCCGGCCTTCCTGTTACCACGATAGGGAGGACACATGGATAAGGACCGTATTGAAGGCAAGATGGATGAAGTCAAAGGCAAAGTGAAAGAAAAAGTCGGCGAGATGACCGGCAATCGCAAAACCCAGGCCGAAGGCATGGCCGATCAAGTCAAGGGCAAGGTGCAGAACACCTTCGGCAAGATGAAGGACGAAGTCCGCGCCGAAAACGAACTCGACCGCGAAGAACAAATCGAGAAACGCCGCGACGACGTCGCCTAACCTATAACCCACACGCATCGTCTAAAGATCAGCGCTCCCACGGGAGCGCTATTTCTTTCTCCAGCTTTGTATCAGGGCAGCGCTCGTATCAGGGCAGCGCTTCAGCGCTGCCAAAACGCCGCAAATCGAAGATGGGCTTTAGCCCCTGCCTCCCTTTCTGCTACTCTGCCTCTTCACTTCAAACAGGGGTTTTCCATGAAGAAGTACGCATGCCTCGCCACATGTCTCCTTGCACTTTCATTCCCGCTCTGCGCCCAAAAACCCGAAGCCCTTGACTACAACATGTACCAACGCATCCGCTCCGAGGGATTCGACCACTCGCACATCATGGAATACGCCTCCGCCCTCATGGACGGTATCGGCCCGCGTCTCACCGGCTCACCGAATCTCAAGCACGCCAATGAATGGACGCGCGACCAGTTCACCTCCATGGGCTGCAGCAACGCTCACCTCGAAGACTGGGGCGAGTTCGGACTGGGCTGGCGCCAGATCAATACCTGGGTGCGCATGTCCGCCCCTGACAACGCCGTCTTCATCGCGCAAGCGCTCCCGTGGTCTCCCGCCACCAGCGGCCCCATCAACGGCCAGGCCATCTGGATCGAAGCCAAAGACGAAAAAGATCTCGAGAAGTACAAAGGTAAGCTGACCGGCAAGATCATCTTCTTCGGCCCCATGCGCGACGTGAAGCCCGTCGAGAAGCCGCTCACCAAACGCAACGAAGATGCCGACCTCAAGAAGATCGAAGACTTCCCTGTCCGAGTCGGTGAACAGCACGAAGACTTCCTCGCCGGCTTCATTAAGGAACTCACCTTCCGCGAAAAGGCCGGCAAGTTCTTCGCGGATGAGCACGCCGCCGCCATCGTCGTCCCTTCCCGCGATGGCCGCGACAACGGCGGCTCTGGCGGCACCATCTTCGACGACGGTGGCACCGGCATGGGCTGGTTTACCTACCAGCGTGAGCACGCCGAGAAGCTTCCCATCGTCGTCACCGCCATCGAAAACTACGGCCGCGTCTATCGCCTCTTGAAAGCCAACGTCCCCGTCTCCATCGAAATGGACGTTCGCACCGAGTTCACCGGCGACCACGAACACGGCTTCGATACCATCGCTGAAATCCCCGGCACCGATCCCGCTCTTAAAGATCAAGTCGTGATGGTCGGCGGCCACCTCGACTCCTGGGCCTCCGGCACCGGCGCCACCGACAACGGCGCAGGCACCGTCGTCGCTATGGAGGTCATGCGAATCCTCAACGCGCTCCACGTGCAGCCTCGCCGCACCATCCGCGTCGCTCTCTGGACTGGTGAGGAAGAAGGCGAGTTCGGCTCCTACGGCTACGTCAAAAACCATTTCGGATTCGCGCCGCTCTCCACCGCCCCCGACCAGCTCGCGCTTCCTGAATTCGTGCGCAAGCCCGGTGGTCCCATCCAGATCAAGCCCGAGCATGCCAAAATTTCCGGCTACTTCAACGTAGATAACGGTTCCGGCAAAATCCGCGGCATCTACCTCCAGGGCAACGCGCAACTGGCGCCGCTCTTCAAGGAGTGGATCGCGCCTCTCTCTGATCTCGGAGTCAACACCATCTCCGTTCGCAACACCGGCGGCACCGACCACGAAGCCTTTGACTCGGTCGGCATCCCCGGCTTCCAGTTCATCCAAGACCCGCTCGACTACAGCTCCCGCACCCACCACAGCAACATGGATCTCTACGAGCGTCTCCAACCCGCCGACCTCGCGCAAGCCGCCGTTGTCGAAGCCATCTTCGTCTACAACACCGCCATGCGCGACCAGATGCTCCCGCGCAAACCGCTCCCCCACCCCGAGCTAGACGAGCCCGGCAAAGCCCCGCTCAAGAACGTAATGCCCGGTGTAGTCGCCGCCGCCGAAGAACAAAAGAAAGACGCGACACCAGAAAAGACGCCCGAGAAAAAGTAGGTTTGTAGATAGGTGCCCCGTTCTATCGCGAAGCGATAGCGCGGGGGTTTTTGTTTTGGAATTTGGACTTTGTGCCCTGGACTTTTTTCTTAGAGCTTCTAGCTTTGTATCAGGGCACGGCTTCAGCCGTGCCGAATCAGCCCCGCCCCTTTCGACGGGCTTCAGCCCCTGCGCGCTCTTTGGAGTACCAGATTCCCCACCGCATCCTTCTTCCCCCTCCAACCCGGCGGCACCACGGTCGTAGCGCTGTACTCGGTAATAATCGCCGGCCCCTTAAATCCCGAACCTATCGCCTCGCGATCCACCACCGCCGTCGTCATCGCCTTCCCGCCTAACACCACCTTCTCTTTCGAAGATGCGCCTCTCTCCAGTGAAGGAGAAATCGCAAGCTTCACCTTCGGCGCCGCAATCCCCGCCCGCACCCGCAGCGTAACCATCTCAATCTCCCGCTCCGGATGCCCATACCCATATCGCTTCTCATGTTCCGCATGAAACGCCGCCACAAACCCCGCTCCATACGCGATGTTCAACTCGAACCCCTGCCCTCGATACCGTACATCCACCGACCGCCGAATTGTCGGCTTCCCCTTCCACCCCTCCGCCGCAAACTCCGCCTTCGCCCGCGACTCCATCGTGCGAAACTCCCGCTCCAACTTCTCTCGCGGCACGACCTTACCCACCGACCACACCACAGTCCGCGAAAAATCCTTCACCACATCGCTCACCAAGATCCCCAGTGCTGACAACGCCCCCGGCAGCGCCGGCACCACCACCGTAGGAATACTCAGCGCTTCCGCCAGCTCGCACGCATGCAGCGCCCCCGCCCCGCCAAACGCGACCAGCGCAAACTCCCGCGGATCAAATCCCCGCTCCACCGACACCACCCTGAGCGCGCGCTCCATGTTGGCATTCACTACCCGCACCACGCCCTCGGCAAATGCCTCCATGGTCATCCGCACCGCACGCTTCCGCAGCCACTCGCTCACGATCTTCCGAGTCCGCTCCACGTCGAGCGCAAACTCTCCACCCAAAAACCGATCGCTTCGCAATCGACCCAAAAGCAAATTCGCATCCGTGACGGTCGGCTCCACTCCGCGCCCATAACAGATCGGTCCCGGCTCCGCGCCCGCCGACTCCGGCCCCACCCGCAGCGCCCCGCCTTCATCAAACCGCGCAATCGACCCGCCGCCCGCACCCACCGTATGGATATCCAGCATCGGCACCCGCACCGGCAGCCCCGCCACCTCCGCCTCAGTGCTGGTGCGAATCTCGCCGTCCACCAGGCACACATCGGTCGACGTCCCACCCATATCGAACCCAATCACCCGCGTGAACCCGCTCTCTCGCGCCATCGCCGCGCATCCCACTACACCTCCGGCAGGCCCACTCAAAACCGTCCGCACCGGCTCCCGCCGCGCGACTTCCAGTGCCGCAATCCCCCCGCTAGACTGCATCACAAACACCCTTCCGCGGGAAGCAGTGTTTGCTTCTGTCATCCTGAGCGAAGCGTGCGAAGCACGCGCAGTCGAAGGACCCCTATCATCTCCACTACCGTCAAGCTTCCACGCCAGCCTCTCCAAATACCCGCTCATCAGCGGCTGCAAATAAGCATTCACCACCACGGTACTAGCCCGCTCATACTCGCGAAATTCCGGCAGCACCACGTGCGAAGCCGACACCGGTATCTCCAGCGACGCCAGCTCCTCTACAACTTTCTTCTCATGTACAGGATTCGCAAACGAGAACAGCAGCGACAGCGCAATCGCCTCCGGCTTCGTCTCGCTGATCAAAATCCGCAGCTTCTGCAGATCGTCATCCGAAGGCGCGCGCAGCACTGTCCCATCCGGAGCCACCCGCTCCGGCACGCCAAAGCGCAGCCCCTCCGGCACCAGCGGCGCCGTCTTCTTCACAAACAACTCATACAGCCGCGGACGATTCTGCCGCCCAATCTCCAGCGTGTCCTCAAACCCGCTGGTCGTAACAAACGCCACCCGCGCGCCCTTCCGCTCCAGCAGCGCATTGGTCCCCACGGTAGTCCCATGCAGCAGCAACACATCCGGGCCCGCGCCCACCCGCGCCACAATCTGCGCCACCGCGGACGCAATCGCCTCCGAAGGATCATGCGGCGTCGAAAACACCTTCAACATCCGCAGCCGCCCGCGCTCCACCCAAACGCAATCGGTAAATGTCCCACCCGTGTCCACAGCAATGCGAAGAGGTCCCGCCATGATGGGAACTAGGCTAGCACTCAACGCCGAAGAGTGAGTACCTCCTCCCAGGGCCATTCATTCGAGGGCTGTTCCATCGCTCGATGCTCTTCACCCAAGACCGCCTAAGTCACAGACAAGATGGGATATTCCTTTGATTTTTATTACATCTATTTGTAATATAGTTGCATCTGATTTATTCAGGAAGGACCGCATGAGCTCCCTCGGACTCAAGACTATCCGGAAGAAGCAAGGCTGGAACCAATCCGAATTGGCGCGCCGTCTCGGCGTTTCGCAGCCCCTCGTCTCCTTACTGGAAAGTGGAGAGCGGGTCCTAACTCCAGAGCATCTACAAAAATTCCGCCAAATGGGGTTCGAACTGGATGCCGGTTATCTGCCCATGCGACAAGATTTCGAAACTTCTAAACTGAATTACGCGCGAGAACTCGCGAATCTGGACTATCCGCGATTTGCGCATCTCAAAGTCGGAGAGCCCACGCTACACCCGATGCAGTTGCTCATGCGCGCCCTGTCTCAACCCAACCTCGAACGGCGCGTCGCAGAAGCACTGCCTTGGTTGGTGGTTCGTTATTGCAAAACGAATTGGGATTGGCATTGGCTTCGCGATAATGCGAAGGTACGAGATCTCCAGAATCGCCTGGGCTTCACCCTCACGCTCGCCCGGAAGGTCGCCATGCAAACGCAGTTCTCTTCCGTCGCAGCGTTATTGCGCAAGCAAGAAACCCAACTTCGCGATTCTGTCTTAGCGAGGCAGGACACGTATTGCTATGAGAGCATGACAAAATCGGAACGCAAATGGCTTGCGGCGAGAAGGCCGGAAGACGCCGCAGCTTGGCACGTCTTGTCAGATCTCGATGCCAATCAACTTGCTTATGCCTGACTCTTCGATCCCAGCGCCTTGGGGACCTTTCCTCAAGGAACTCGATGCAGTCGCTGCTGAACAGGTGGATTTCCACTGTATCGGTGGCTTTGTCCTGACTCGGCAATATGGCTTCATGCTCGAGACCAGCGATGTTGACGTATTGGCAATCCGCCCGACTCCCCTGCTCGATCAATTCCTGGCACTTGGCGCCAAGGGATCCCCGTTGCATCGCAAGCACCGCATCTATCTTCAGTTGGTAACGGTCATCGAAGCCTATCCCGAGGAATACGAGGATCGCCTTTCCGAAATGTTTCCCGGCGCACTGAAACATCTCCGCCTTCTCGCTCCCGATCCCCATGACCTTGTGCTTATGAAAGTTGGACGGAACAGCGAAAGAGACCGGGAAGGCATTAAATTTCTAGCGCGCAAAGGTCTAATCACTTCCACCGAACTGAGAACGCGTTACGAGAAGGAAATGCGACCCTACATTGCGCTACCGGAAACACGTAACGATCCAGTTATCAGCCTCTGGCAAGAAATGATTGATGAAGAGGTCGCGGCGCAACAGCATCCGGATGCCGCGCTCTAGCGATTCACGTCAGAAATCCGCTCCATTCCCCTCTGCATTTCTGTGCCTCTGTGTTGAATAAGCTCTCAACCCCTCCCAAAATTTCCTCCCCAAAACCCCGGAATTTCACGTCCGAAACCCGATTTTCTCGCTCCCAACCCGTTCTTTTCGCGTTTTTGCCCCTCGTAATCACATCCTTTTGATACATCCATCACACCCATCGCTGTCCTAAATCACATCCCAATACGACCCATTCCTCTACCCTTGATCCTCGCAACACCAGATCTTTGAAATCCCAACTCCCCCGTGTCTCCGTGCCTCCGTGGTAGGTGTAACTCCTTACCCGAGAGGAATTTACCCGTAAACACCATTAAAAAGAAGAATTTACAAGTTTTCCACAGCCTAAGCTGCTGAAAACACAAGAGCGGTGGGGGAGGGGGTAGAGGTATATCAACCATGAAGTTTCACGAGTGTCAGCACGTCCTCGCCAACGGCAATACCTGCCGCGCGCCACGCCTGCGCAACGAACCGTTCTGTTATTTCCACGTCGCTGCCCGCGATCGCGTCCGCCGCCAACGTCTCGCCGCCGAACGCCGACTCCCGCTCCAGGTGCCCGTCCTCGAGGACCGCATGACCATCCAGCTTGCCCTCAGCGACGTCGTCAACGCCCTCCTCTCCGATCGCATCGACGCCAAAAAAGCCGCCCTCACCCTCTACGCGCTGCAAACCGCATCGTCGAACTTGAAAGGTGTCGCCGTCGAAAAGCCCAAAACCTACAGCGAATATGTGCCGGAACTCGACGCTTCCCTCCCCGACACAGAAGAGGCAACCACGACCAGCGCAGCGCATGCAGAGCTCGCGGAAATGCCCTACCAGCCGCCGCAGCTCGCCGTCGTCCCCGCGCAAACTAATCCCGAAGATGTCGCAACCGACCCGTCGGCAAAGAAGAAGCGACGCCGCGAGAAAGCGAAAATCCCGCCCAAGAAGCCAGTGACCAGCGTTCCCAAGAAGCGAGATCCCACGATGCTGCTGATCCACGAGCTCGCCGTCGCCGCAAAAAAGAAAGAGCTCCTCGCCATCCGCAAATACACCCCGGCCTTCCGGAAAGGCACCGCCATGCCCCTCCCCTCCACCATCGAAGACGACGAAACCGCACAGGAGCGCCACGATCAAGAATGGGGAGAAATCTTCCGCGACCTAAGAAAGTCCAGCCAAACGAAGATCAAAGGATGGAATTGTTGAAAGAGCTTTCGCACCCATCGCGGCCAGCCCACACGCACTCTCCCTCACACTCCCCTCTCTTGTCATCCAGAGGCGCGCAGCGACGAAGGATCTGCTGTTGTCCGTCGGAGTACCGAGCCACTCCCTTCGTCCCCAAAGCGAATTTTTCGTCCCACTTGCGGATAGAATCAACTGAATCCCGCAGGCTATCCTGAGGTTCTAATTAGCGAACAGAGGACGAAAATGACGACCGCAGAAACCGCCTACATCAACCAGATCCGCGAACAACTGGTAACGCGTCGCCACAATCTCGAGACCGCGATCACCAAGCATGAATCGGCGCAGATTACGCACCTCTTGCACGATGTGGATCAGGCGTTGGCTAAGCTCGAGACCGGGAACTTTGGGGTCTGCCAAAACTGTCATGAGTCCATCGAAGTGGACCGCGTGATGGCTGACCCGTTGGTGACGTTCTGCCTCGGCTGCCTCACACCCGCGCAGCAGCGCAGCCTCGAACAGGACCTCGAACTCGCAGCCCGCATGCAGATCGGCCTGCTGCCGCCCGACGATTCCGCGGTAGCTGGTTGGGAGACAGCCTTCCATTTCCGTCCCGCGCGTGTGGTCAGCGGCGACTACTTCGACATCATCGGCGACGATCACGGCGGAATGTACTTCATCATGGCCGACGTCGCCGGCAAAGGCGTTGGTGCCGCGATGCTTACCGCCAGCCTCCGCTCGGTATTCCGCGCGCTCATCCCAACCGCCGATTGCGTGGGCGAACTCCTCACCCGCGCCAACCGCCTCTTCTGCGAGAGCGCCATGTCCGGCCAGTACGCCACCCTGGTGTTCGGCCATGTGAATTGTGACGGCGCACTCGACGTCGCCAACGCCGGTCATTTGCCATTACTACTAGCGAAGGGAGCGGATTTGGAGGTTATCGAGAGCACCGACTTGCCCTTTGGCATGTTCTGCTCTCAGCAGTTCACCGTGCAACGGACTTCCCTGCAACCAGGCGATACGCTGGTGCTCTACACCGACGGAATTTCCGAGGCGCTGAACGAAGCGGGCGAAGAATTTGGAGTCGAACAGATGCGCGAGTTCGTCCAGTCGCACGGAACGAAGTTGCCCTGCGAGATGGTGAAGAACTGCCGCGAGCGCCTCGATGGCTTCCGCGGAAACGTCGAGCGCTTCGACGACGAGACGATGCTGGCGATCCAATTCGCTCCCGCCAGCAAGCTGAGCGAACCGCGGCATCACGCCGTGATGTAAGGGTTAGTCGAGATCGGAGTAGTGAGCGACGCGGGACTTGGATTTAGGATGAGGCCGAGTCACGGTGGCTTTGCGCACGATCACCTCGACTTCGTCGTCGGCAATCGTGTTGTCGCGCTTGGATTGCGGCGGCTTGGCATCCGCGGTGATGACCGGATCGGCGAGCACGGCTGGCTTGGCGAGAGTAGGAAGCGCGCTGGGCGGCTTCTCGGCTGCGGCGGCAGTATCAGCGGCAGTTGGCGCAGTGACAGGCTGCTTCGCGAACGGAGTCGCCGTAGTCGTGGCGACGGTCGGCACGACGGTGGAGACAGGGCGCGGGTGCAGCGCTTCTCCGGCCAGCAACGCAAGGCCGAGAGACAGAGAAAATGCCGCGACTCCGGCACGAACGAAAGCGCGATCACGCCGGGTACGTAGCAGGCGCCGCGGTCTCGGCAGGCGACGCTCTGGCTTCGGCTGGTCTTCTTTACGGAACACTTTTTCGCGAAGTTCAGCCGTGGCCCGCACCATGTGTTCGATTTTTTGTTGCTCTTCCAGAAGAGCCTTGGCTTCCGCGGCTTCGCGCGTGCGACGACGGCTTTCTGCTTCTTTGCGCACCCGCTCCGCGAGTTCCTTCTCTGCCCGCTCGCGGGAATTGCGCTGGCGACGAAGCCTCTCGATCACCGCGTCGATAGAGATGACGGACTCGCTAGGTAGATCTGTTGGTTCGAGATGCGGCGGAGAGTGATATTCGCGCGGAGGCGTGAGGCGTTCGCGCCATTCATGCCCGCGGGCACGGGCTTCGCGCCACTGCCGCGCAGACCAACGCGAGAGCGCGTGAGCGGTCTCGCCGAGGTTCGCCAACAAGCCGGCAAACCGCGCCTCGCGCGACATGTGTCGGCCGGCGCCGCTGCGCACATCGCGGCTCTCGGGAGTTCCTGGCGCGACGTACACGGTGTCGGCGTCAGGAATATTGCGCCAGGCTTCGATGACGGGGAGCTTGTCGACGGTGAGTTCGAGATCGGCGGGAGAGATGCGGACCTCATTTGGACGCACGGTCTCCACCACGTAGCCCGCTTCCATGAGGGCTTCGCAGAGCTCCTGGACTTCTTCCGGAAATTGCGTGCGAATACGAGCCAGCGGCATCGAGACCTTCGACAACAGTCAGCGACTCAGACGTGCGCAAACTGTTAGAGGAAGTTTAGTGGCAGAAGGTGGCTCGTACTCTGGAATTATGAACTTAGTACTGGTGGGTGAATGGCGGTTCAGAGTGGCTAGTGGCGGTCGGCGAAATCCATGCCGTCGGCGTACTGAATGCCGGCGATCACCTTGGCGCGATACTGGACCTCCAGGTACGCCTTCATAATTTCAATGTGGTAGAGCTCACGTTGGCGGGGGTTGGGGAAGTCAGTGCGGGCCTCATCGAGGGCGAGGTAGCGGTCATGGGCCTCGATGAACTTGTGGACGGCGGGCAGCATGGCAATCATGGTGCGAACGATTGTTCTTGCTGCGGCGCACTTGCGGAATTAGGTGAACGTCTTACAAGGTAAGTAGAAGCTGTCTTAAGGCCTTCTGAGCAATTCTGACAGGGGGTACGGAACCTCCTTACATGACAGGCGGAACGCTGATGCCCATGGCAGCGAGGACGGCAATTAGTTCGCGGCGCATGACGGCGGCGGTGGCGAGCAGGAATTTCTTCCGGCCTTCGTCTTCCTCGGTGAGGATGTGGTGGCGGTGGTAGAAGTTGTTGAACAGTTGCGCAAGTTGGAAAGCGTGCTTGGCGGCGTAGGCGGGCTCGGATTGCGAGATGCAGAGCTCGAGAATCTGTGAGGTCTTCCCTGCCATGAGCCAGACTTCCCATATCTCGGCAGTCTCGGCAAAGTGCTTCGTGAAATCGACGTTGTACGCGAGTGCATCTCCGGGTGCGATGCCGGCTTTGCGAAAAATATTGGTGGCGCGGACCACCGCGTACTGCGCGTAGGGACCGGTTTCGCCTTCAAAGGCGAGAGCTTCCTTGAAGTCGAAGGCGATGACCGATGCTTTGGTGTACTTGAGCATGAAGTAGCGCAGGGCGCCGATGGCGATTTGGGTGCCAATTTCGCGGCGCTCGGACTCGGTGAGTTCCGGGTGGCGGGAATCGACTTCTTTGGTCGCGGCGTCGATGAGCTTGTCGATGAGGTCGTCGGCTTTGACTCCGAAACCTTTGCGGCCACTGACTTCTATATAGGACTTGGCACGATCATCTTCCGAGACGTCGTAGCCGAGATCGATGGCGCAACGCGGGGTGAGCGCGACCATCTCGTAGGAGAAGTGGGTGTAGTGGTCGGCTTTGTCGTTGTAGCCGAGGAGTCGGATGGCTTCCTTGACCGTCTCCTGAGGATCGGACTGGCGGGTATCGATGACGTTGTAAATTTCGCTGACGCCACCGAAATGGGGGTGGTCGCTCTCCCCCTCGGCGGGATCACAACTGATCCAGACCTGCTGGCCGTTGGGATAGAGGTAGAACTTTTTGTAGCCGAAGTCGCGGCCGAGCAGGCCGAACTTCCAAAGATGGTAGGCGATGTCCTTTCCGACGTAGCCGACTGTCCCGTTCGAACGGACAATGACCTTAGCGTCCTCGTCCGGCTGGCCATCGACCCGTTCGCGGCCTGGCCGGGTCATGACCCAACAGCCCTTGTTCTTACCTTCGGTTTCGAAGTAGAGGACACCTTTTTCTTTGAGCTGCTCGAAGGCGAGTGCCCAGAAGTTGAGGCGGAGGATTTCACTCTCGCGCGGCAGGAAATCGTATTCAATGCCGAGGCGGTCCATGGTCTCGAGATGGCGACGGAGGACAGCGCGCGAGATGATTTCAGCGATCTCGGAGAGCTCGTTGCCCCCGTGCTCGATGGCGTGCAGGACTTCGAGGCGGATCTTCTTGTTCTCCGCGGCCTGCTCGTACCACTGCGAGGTGTGGGCGTAGAGGTCCCAGCAGTAGTAGTCGAACTTGGGCTGCTCGGTGAGCGCAGTGATTTCGGCCTTCGACTTGTTCTCGATATGGGTGAAGCCGACGACGACGTCGGCGACTTGAACGCCAGTGTTGTCGATGTAATTCTGGATGTCGACGGTGCGGCCGGCGGCGCGCAAAAGGCGGACGAAGGTGTCGCCAAGGATGGAGTTGCGCAGGTGGCCGATGTGCGCGGCCTTGTTGGGATTGATCGAGGTGTGCTCGACCAGAATCTTGCCGTCGTGGGTGACCGGCGTGGATTCTCCTTTTGCTAACGCGGTGGCTGCATCCCCCCGCTTCAGGCGGAAGTTAATGTACCCGGCGCCTGCGACCTCAGGCTTCTCGAAGCCTTCGATGGGCGGCAGTTCGGTTGCGACTTCTTCGGCTATTTTGCGCGGGGCTTTGCGCAGGCGCTTGGCGAGTTCGAACGAGAACGGAAGAGCGTATTCACCCATCTCGACCTTGGGTGGAGCGTCCACCACGAGGGTGGGAAGATGGACGTCGTATTTCTGGCGGAGGAAGGCCTGGATGGCGGAGATGAGGCGCTGCTGGAGAGACCGATACACGTTGAGTGGATGCCCCTATTAAGTGCGTGCAGGGGCTGAAGCCCTTGCAGATTATCGACGCTTTTCGGCAGCGCTAAAGCGCTGCCCTGATACAAACCGGTTCGGCGATTTCGGCACGACTAAAGTCACGACCTTTCACCAGCCGTGCTTAGAAAAGTAGGTTAACGTAAATTGCTGAAGAAACAGTGATTCTAACAAAGCGCGGGGTTTGACCCCAAGGCGCGAGCTGCCCTAGGATGAAGGATTCACTGCCTCTTCCGCGACTCTGCTGAAGAAATCTGGCTTGTGGTTCGATCATGCGCATCGCTTACATTGAATGTTTTTCCGGGATCAGCGGGGATATGTTCCTCGGAGCCCTGGTGGATGCCGGGGTCTCCGCGGAATTGCTGCGACAGACCGTGCGCGGGCTGAATCTTGGGGCGGAGCTGCAAGTTGCGCGGGTAGACCGCTGCGGAATCACATCGACGAAGGTTGATGTAGTGGTGAATGGCGAGCCTGACCGTCCGCGGGAAAACGAGCAACCGGTGCACCATGTGCACTCGCATCAGCACGGACACGAGCACCAGCACGAACATCATCATGCCGATGGGACCGTACATGCGCATTCCCACGCACATGACGATGAGCCCGGGCACACCCACGAGCACCCGCACGAGCATGAGCACGAAGATAAGGAAGATAAGCATGACCACGCGCATGGGCGGCATCTGAGCGAGATCAAGACGATCATTGCCGGGAGCGCGATCAGCGAGCGCGCGAAGAAGACGGCGACGGATGTTTTCGAGGCGCTGGGCGCGGCGGAAGCGAAGATCCACAACGTACCGGTAGAGACGATCCACTTCCACGAGGTGGGCGCGGTAGATGCGATCGTGGATATCGTGTGCGCGGCCGTGGGCGCCGAGGCGCTGGATGTCGAGCGCTTCGTGGTATCGCCACTAAATGTGGGCGGCGGCACGGTGAAATGCGCGCATGGCGTGTTCCCTGTACCGGCACCTGCAACCGTTGAGTTGCTCAAGGGCGCGCCGGTGTACGCGGGCGAAATCCAGAAAGAACTGGTTACGCCGACGGGCGCGGCACTGGTCAAAGTGCTGGCGCACAGCTTCGGGCAGATGCCGGCGATGACCATCGCCAAGAGCGGGTATGGCGCGGGGTCGCGCAACTTCCCTTCCCACGCAAATGTGCTGCGCATCACTGTGGGCGAGGCAGCGGCCGTGGAAGAATCGAAGGGTGATCTTCCGCTGGATGAAGTGATTGTGCTCGAAGCGAACATCGACGACTTGAATCCGCAGCTTTTTGGCTACGTTGCCGAGCAGGCGCTGGCCGCCGGCGCGCTCGATGTTTTCGCCACGCCGGTGCAGATGAAGAAGAGCCGCCCGGGAACGCTGCTGACGTTGCTGGCAAAGCCTGAGGATGCGGAGCGAATTGCCCGGCTAGTGTTCCGCGAGACTTCGACGATTGGGATACGCACCCGCCGCGAGCAGCGCTACGTGCTGCCGCGCCGTCATGAAACGGTGCGCACGCAATGGGGCGAAGTGCGAATGAAGATCGCGCAGATCACGGGGAGCATCAGTAACTATGCACCCGAATATGAAGATTGCCGGCGAATCGCCGAACAGCATCATGTGCCGCTGAAGCACGTGATGCAGGAAGCTATCAGGCTTTACCTGGAACACACGAATGTCTAAGGACAAGTTCTACATCACCACGCCGATTTACTACGTGAACGCGCGCCCGCACATTGGGCACACGTACACCACGGTGGCCTGCGACGCGATTGCGCGGCGCAAGCGCATGCTCGGCGTGGATACGTTTTTTTTGACCGGGACCGACGAGCACGGGCAGAAGATCGAGCGCTCGGCGATGGCGTCCGGTAAATCGGACCAGCAATTTGTGGACGAGGTCTCGGCAGAGTTTCGCGGGCTATGGGACCGCATGGGGCTGAGCTACGACAAGTTCATTCGCACCACCGATCCGGAGCACATCCGCGGCGTGCAGGCGCTGATCAAGCGATTGCAGGATCGCGGCTACATCTATAAGGGCAAATACAGCGGCCAATACTGCGTTTACGACGAGTTGTATGTTGATGTCGACACGCCCGGCGCACCCTGTCCGGAATGCGGTCGGCCAACCGAGACAGTGCACGAGGAGAATTATTTCTTCAAGCTCTCTGCGATGGAAGAGCCGTTGTTGAAGCTGTACGCTTCGGACCCGAATTTCATTCGGCCGGAAGCGCGGCGCAATGAAGTGATCTCGTTCGTGCGCGGCGGGCTGAAAGATTTGTCAATCAGTCGTACGACGTTCAAGTGGGGCATCCCGGTGCCGGACGATCCGGCGCACGTGATTTATGTATGGATTGATGCGCTGTGCAACTACATCACGGCGCTAGGATTCGGCAGCGATGACACGAAACTCTACGACAAGTTCTGGCCCGCGGATGTGCACATGGTGGGCAAAGAGATTGTGCGTTTCCATTGCGTGTTCTGGCCCGCGGTGTTGATGGCCGCCGGACTACCGCTGCCGAAGAGCATCGTGGCGCATGGATGGCTGTTATTTGAAGAGAGCAAGATGTCGAAGTCGCGCGGGAACATCGTGCGGACGGAGACGATTCTCGATGTGCTTGGTGCCGATGCGCTTCGCTACTTCCTGATGCGCGAAGTTGTTTTCGGACAGGATGGATCGTTTTCGTTTGACGCGCTGGTGCAGCGCTTCAACGCTGACCTGGCAAATGGGCTGGGCAATCTTGCGAGCCGTACGCTTTCGATGATTACGCGCTACTTCAAGGGCGAGGTGCCTTATCCATCGAGCGCAGCGACAAGGACGGCAGCCGATGATGCAATCGCAAAGATCGCTGCCAAGACGATTGAAGACTTTGGCGCTGCGTTCGACCAGTACCAATTCTCGAAGGCGCTGGAAGCCGCTTGGGGATTGGTCGCGGCGGTGGATAAGTACATCGTGGAGAATGAGCCGTGGGCGCTGGCCGAGAAGCAGGATGAGCAGAGCCGCGCGCGGCTGGCGACGGTGCTCTACACCGCAGCCGAGGCTTTGCGCATCGTGACCGCGCTCGCGTATCCGGTGATTCCGGATTCGACCGCGAAGATCTGGTCGCAGTTGGGGCTCGGCGACATCAAGCAATTCAAGCTGGCTGAGATCAAGTGGGGCCAGCTACATCTTGGAACCAAACTGGGGAAGGTAGAAGGCGTCTTCCCGCGCGCCGATAAGACGGCCATCGAAAGGATGCAGCAGATGGAACAGGAGCGCCAAGCGCCCGCACCCGAAGTGACGCCCGAAACCGCACAACCGGCGGTAGCGCCCGCACCAGCGGTGGAAGCACCTGTGGCGGCGAACAATGGGTTCACACCGATTGCGCCGCAGATCACGATCGATGACTTCACGAAGGTTGACCTGCGGGTTGCGGTGATCAAACACGCTGAGAAAGTAAAGAACGCTGACAAACTGCTGCGCCTGGAAGTGGACCTTGGGTTTGAGCAGCGCCAGATCATCGCGGGAATCGCACTGGCGTATGAGCCGGAGAAGTTGATCGGGCGGAAGATCGTAATCGTCGCCAACCTGGCGCCGCGCAAACTCAAAGGTCTCGAGTCGAATGGCATGCTGCTGGCGGGATCGCTTGATGGCGGAACGCCGGTGCTGGCCGGATTCCACGAGGATGTGCCGCCGGGAGCGAGGCTGAAATAGGAACACGTCGTGCACGCTAGGTGTCATTAGGTCATGCCTAGAGCTGCTCGCATTGCACTCAGCATTGCCATTGCATTCGCGATGCTGTTCATAGTCGGTTGGTTTAGTGATAGAGGATCTTGGGATGGCTCGCTCTATGGGCAACCTCCCGGACCCACAGCGCCGGAGCGTTTGCTCAACGACCACCCGATATTTGTAATCATCACTCTGGGTTTCACAATCGTTCTGGGAGTTGTTTTCTTCGGGCGGCGTCGTCGCTCGTAGACATCATGTTCGTAGATTCTCATTGCCATCTTGACGGGCCACGCTTTGCGGAAGATCGCGAGGCCGTGATTTTGAACGCTTGCAATGCTGGTGTGGAGCACCTGCTGCTCATCGGCAACGGCGATGGGCCGGACACTGCCGATCAGGCGCTGCAACTTGCGAAGCAATATGACTGGATGCACGCGACGATTGGGGTGCATCCGCATGAGGCGAAGCTGGCTACGGCGGAGAATCTCCAGAAGCTGGCGGAACAGGCACGGGATCCGAAGGTTGTCGCCTGGGGCGAGATTGGGCTCGACTATTGGTATGACCATTCGCCGCGGGATGTGCAGCAGCGCGTGTTCGTTGAGCAACTGGAGTTGGCGAAGCACCTTGATTTGCCGATCGTGATTCACTGCCGGCCGTCGCAGAAGAGCGATGGCGATGCGTGGGAAGATTTGTTCGCGCTTCTTACGGCGCATTGGGTGGGGCGTCGCGGCGTGATGCACTGCTTCACCGGAACCATCGAACAAGCCCGGCAGTCGCTCGATATCGGATTTCTACTCTCGTTCGCGGGGAACGTGACGTTTCCCAAAGCGCAGAACATTCGCGATGCAGCAGTGCTTTGTCCGTTGGACGCGATGTTGATTGAGACGGATTCGCCGTACCTGGCACCGGTACCCCACCGGGGCAAAAGGAATGAGCCGGCATTTGTTGCGGAGACGGCGGCGTACATCGCGCAGTTGAAGGGCGCCGGGGCGGAGGAACTGGGGCGCGCTACCACGTCGAATTTCTATCGGTTCTTCGGAATTCAAAAGCAAAATCTTTAAACACGAAAGACACAAGGGAAACGACGGTTGATTTGGGTCGGTTGACTTCGACCGCTCGTGAACCTCGTGGCCTTCGTGTTTACACGTTTTTGCCGTACACTACTGTTTTATGGCCGACAATTCCTTCGACATTGTGAGCAAGATTGACTTGCAAGAGGTGTCCAACGCCATTCAGCAGGCGACGAAAGAGATCCAGACGCGCTTCGATCTGAAGGATACGAAGTCCGAGATCAAGCTGGAGAAAGATGCGATCGAACTGCATTCGTCGGATGAGTACAAGCTGAAGGCGGTCACGGACATTCTGCAAGGCAAGCTGGTTAAGCGTAACGTCCCGCTTAAGGGTCTGACGTACGGGACAATCGAGTCCGCGGCGGGCGCGACGGTACGGCAGAAGATCACGATGCAGCAGGGGATTCCGGGCGAGAAGGCGAAAGAAATCGTCCGAGTAATTAAAGATTCGAAGAAGAAGGCACAGGCATCCATTCAGGGTGACACGGTGCGAGTGAGCAGCAAGGACCGCGATACGCTGCAGGAAATCATTGCGCTGATTAAGAACAAAGATTTCGGGATCGACGTGCAGTTCACGAATTATCGGTCGAACTAGTGGGGAGCGGCGCGAGTTTGGGGTTGAATAGTCCAGCGACCAAATCGGTGAAAGAGGTCTTCGAGCTGATCAGCGAAGATCTGCTCGCTATTGAGCGCGAGTTCGGGCGAGATACCGTTTCGAACGTTGCTGCGATTACCGAGATTGGTGAGTATCTGCGCAATGGCGGCGGTAAACGTCTGCGCCCTGCCCTGCTGCTATTGAGTGCGAAGCTGATGGCTTATCGCGGCCTCGGCGCGGTGCGGCTTGGGGCGGTGGTGGAGATCATCCACACGGCAACTCTCGTTCACGACGACATTATTGATGATGCTGAGATTCGGCGCGGGCGTCCCTCGGCAAACACGCAGTGGGGCAATTCCAAGTGCGTGCTCGCGGGCGATTGGCTCTACATGCAGGCGTTTAAGGTGGCAGTCGCGGAGCGGAACTTCGCCGTCCTCGACACGCTCATTGAGCTTACCCAGAAGATGGTCGAAGGCGAGTTGCTGCAGATCGAGAAGCTCGGGAAGCTGATTTCGCTGCAGGAACATTTCGACCTGATCGACCGCAAGACGGCTTGCCTGTTCTCCGTGTGTATGCGACTGGGCGGGATCCTGGGCGGCGCAACCGCGGAACAGATCGAGAAGCTCGGTGAGTACGGGCACTGTGTCGGCATGGCGTTCCAGATTGTGGATGATGTTCTCGACCTGACCGCCAGCGAAGAGGTTCTCGGAAAGCCGGTGGGAAGCGATTTGCGCGAGGGCAAAGTCACGATGGCGGTGATTGACGCGCTCGAGCATTGCACGCCGGCAGAGCGGGACACGATCGTCGCCGTAATGCGCGAGAACGGCTTCGTGAGCGTGCAACACGCTGATATTCTGAAGATCCTGAAACGATACGATTCTGTGGAGAATGCGCTGCTCCGCGCTAATGAATTCGCGGTAAAAGCCAAGGCGGCGATCGAGGAGTTCCCCGACTCCGAATACAAGCGGGCGCTGATTTGGGTGCCGGAATTCGTGGTTGAGCGCGACAAGTAGTGCCAGCTGCTCTGCAATCTAACCTTTCGCCATCGTTCGGCATCCTAAGCTTGTCCACGTGCCCACTGAGTCTGTTCTACCCGATCACTGCGAAGTGCGGCACCGTCTCCAGTCGCGATTGGAGGCGCTGGAACTCGCTGTGCGAAAGGCGCACGAGATACTCGGCCTTGCGTCCGATTCACCGGACTCGCTGAGGCGGCGCCGCAATAGCGTTCAGCACTGGAACGAGATTTATTCGGCGGCTCACGAATCGTTGAACCAGCACAGCCGCGACCATGGCTGTGGGCCTCAGACCATGCCGCCGTTCCTGGCAGACCCGCGACCGATATACTGAGCGCATGGCGAACGAAGTCGAAATCAAGTTCCGGATCGCTGACCGGAAAGCCCTCGAAGAAAGTCTCCGCGCCAACCAATTCCGCGAGAAAACTGCGTCTACCCACGAGCTAAATACACTGTACGATTTTCCAGGATCGAAGCTCCGCGGGCGTGGCGAACTGCTGCGCATTCGCGAATTCGGCGGCAAGTGGAAGGTGACGCACAAGGCGAAGGGCAAAGCCGGTAAGCATAAGTCGCGCAAAGAGACTGAGACCTCAATTGGCGATGGGCAAAAGCTGGAAGAGATCTTTGAAGCGTTGGGATTGAAGCCGTCGTTCCGGTACGAGAAGTTCCGCGCGGAATGGACTGACGGGAAAGGCGATGTGGTGCTCGATCACACGCCGGTCGGGGAATTTGGTGAAATCGAAGGCGAACCGGATTGGATCGACCATGTGGCGAAGCTGCTTGGGATTTCGGAGGATCAGTACATTACGTCGTCGTATGCCGAGCTGTTTCAGCAGTTCGTGAGGAGTTCAAATCGTAAGGCTGCGAACATGACCTTTGCGGAGTGCGGCACGAAGTAAACGGAGAACACTCGATGCTGAAGCTTAGCGGTCTTGTTGTCCTGTTCATCCTGGCTTCCGTTGCGGCATTTGCGCAGCCGGATTCGGCCTCCGACAAATACCTCCACATCCAGACCATTCGGCTTTGGGATAGCGCGGCGCCCGGCGCGATCAGCGCCACCGACGACGACATTCCGACGCTGACGGTGTTTGAGCCGTGGGATGCGCCGCCGAACCATCCGGCGGTGATCGTGGTGCCTGGCGGTGCTTACAAGATGCTGGCGTCAATCCACGAGGGGCGTGAGGTTGCGGACTGGTTCACTTCAAGAGGGTTCACAGCTTTTGTATTGAAGTATCGGCTGGGGCCGCGCTATCTCTATCCCGCACCGTTGCAAGACGCACAACGTGCAGTGCGCATGGTGCGGTCGCGTGCGCAGCAGTTCGGGATCGATCCCGAGCGGATTGGGATGCTTGGATTTTCGGCGGGTGGACACTTGACGGCGATGGCGGCCACTACCTCCGATGACGGCGATCCCGGCGCGCGAGATCCGGTTGATCGGCTGAGCAGCCGGCTGAAGTTCATGGTGCTGGTGTATCCGTGGCTGAATGCGATGGAATTGAAGCAAGGGGATTGGATTTCCTATTGCTCCGTGCTGGAGATTCCGTCAGACAAGTGCGCCAACTTCATTCAGTATTCGCCGTTGCGGGGAGTCTCGAAAAAGACGCCGCCGACATTTATTTTCCACACGGCCGATGACGACACGGTGCCCGTTCGCACGAGCACGTCGTTTTACCAGGCATTGCAAAACGCAGGAGTTCCTGTGGAACTGCATGTGTACAACTCAGGCCCACACGGCGTGGGATTGGCCGCACAGGATCCCGTGTTAGGAACGTGGCCCACCCTGCTTGATCGATGGTTGCGATCGCTGAAGTTGATGTAGCGCAATCAGGAACTATCCACGGACGAAGAGCGTACTAAGCTCCATGAGTGCTGGGATGCCGCTTGCTGTTTTGACGAGGCAACACGCCGAGGAAAGAAACCGAGCGCGCTGGACGTCGGGAATAACGCTCGTGCTCGTGCTGGCGGGGCTCCGGTTGGTGGTGTACGCAGTCGCGGGTCCGAACTACGGGTATTTCCGCGATGAGCTGTATTACCTGGCGTGCGGGGAGCATCCGGCGTGGGGGTACGTGGATCAGCCGCCAATGATCGGCTGGCTGGCGTGGCTACTCCAGCACACGATTGGAACGTCTCTCTATGCGCTGAGGCTTTTGCCGGCGCTGGCGCATGCGGGGAGCATCTTCTTGGCGGGAATGCTGGCACGGGAGCTGGGTGGGCGTCGCTGGGCGATGTTTTTGGCAGCGCTGGCCACGCTGATGGCGCCGATTGGGCTGGCGTTCGGACATCTGTTCACGATGAATGCGTTTGATCCGCTGCTATGGGTCGCGATTGCCTACTGCGTCGTGCGGATTGTGAATACCGGAAACCAGAGGCTCTGGCTGGCGGTGGGCGGGCTGACGGGAATCACGCTGCTCAACAAGTATGGAATTGCGTTCTGGATTGTGGGACTGATCGTGGGCGTAGTGTTAACGCCGTTGCGGAGCAGCCTAAAGCAGAAGTGGTTTTGGCTGGGATGCCTGCTCGGGGCGGCAATCTGCCTGCCGAATTTCCTATGGCAGTGGAAGCACCACTTCCCTTTCCTTGAACTGATGCGTAACGTACGCGAGAGTGGTCGCGACGTGGTGCTTGGTCCGTTGGGATTCCTGAAGGCGCAGTTGGAGATGATCGGCTTTGCCGCCGGCATTCTTGTGATTGCTTCCGTGATCTACGGATTTACCAAAGCAGGCCGCAGCTATCGGACGCTGAACTGTGCGTTTTTGGTTTTTCTGCTCGCGATCATGGGGCTGCACGGAAAGACGTACTACGTGGCGGCGGTGTACCCGATCGTGTTCGCGGGGGGCGCTGTGGGACTGGGTGCCGCGACGCAGAAGCGCGGTTGGGTATGGGTAAAGCCCTTGACGGCGGTATTGATCGCGGCGATCAGCCTGATTTACGCGCCGATGATCGTGCCCATCCTGCCGGTGGATAAGTTCATCGCCTACGAGGAGAAGATGGGGATCCACCAGCAGAAGTTCGAGCACCAGCGAGAAGGCAAGCTGCCGCAGCTTTATGCCGACATGTTCGGATGGGAGCAGATGGTGCAGAAGGTGGCCGCGTACTACAACACGCTTTCGCCAGAGGAAAAGGCCAAGACTGCGATCTTCGCAAACAACTATGGTGACGCGGGCGCGATTGATTTCTTCGGGCCGAAGTACGGGCTGCCAAAGTCTATTGGCAACCACCAGAGCTATTGGATCTGGGGGCCGCGGCAGTATACAGGGGAGAGCCTGATCGTGCTGGGCGATGATGACGAGCGCAACATGCAGACGAAGTGCGCTTCGTACTCGATCATTGGGACGGCCGAGTACCCGCTGTCCAGGCCCGACGAGTGGCTGAATATCTATCACTGCCGCGGGTTCAAATGGAACCTGCAAGAGATTTGGCCTAAGACGAAGCACTTCAATTAGGCGAATCGTAAATTTTTCTTGGACGCCCGTCCCGCGCCTCCCCACGTCACACCACCCTGTGATATCCTCCCGCCTATCGGATGTGGGGGACGGCGAAACCTCTCGCCGCCGCTTCTGCCGATTGGGCTTCCTTCAGCGCGGAATTGCATCCCAATGCATATGCCTCCCGGCTCCGGACTCCGCTCTCGCGATCCGATCACCTCGAATGGCGGTGGTCGTGGTCCGATCCCTGTAGATTACGACTGGGGTGGAGATGGGCATCGCGGTGGCGGCGATGACGACCGCTTTCCCAGTTATCCGGAGCGCCTGCGCCGCGTTAAGCTTGCGGTTTATATCGTTCTCGCTTCGATCGTGATGCTCTTTGTCGGCTTCAGTTCGCTGATGCTGGCGCGGAAGTCGGGCACGCGGTATGACATGGCGACCAACAATTACGTTTCGGACTGGACCCCAGTCAGCCTGCCTTTAAAGCTCCTGTTCCTGAATACCATCCTGCTGGCACTGAGCAGCTTTACATTGGAATTGGCCCGGAAGCAGGCGCGACGACGCGTGGCGCTGTTTGGACTGCATGTGCCCGGCGTGAGCTTGGGGCGCGAAGTTGGATTCCCCTGGCTCGGAGCGACCCTGATGCTGGCGGGAGGGTTCCTGTATGGGCAGTATCGGGCGTGGGGGATGCTGCACCATCACGGCCTGTATATGGGGACGATGATCAGCAGCTCGTTCTTCTTCATCCTGACGGGAGCCCACGCGGCGCATTTGCTGGCGGGAATTACGGCACTGACCTATGCGGGTGTGGTGTCTTTTGTGCGGCGGGCGCCCGAGAACTATCGGCTGATCATCGACGCGACCAGCATCTTCTGGCACTTCATGGGCGTGTTGTGGGTATATCTGTTCGCGCTGATGTACTTTAGCGGGGTGTAGGGCCAAGATCCGCGACTCTCTAGTAAAATAGAAAGACTCTGCACTCCTCCGGAGCCCTTCTGTAGCCCTGCGGAAATTCCTCCGCCCGGATTGGGGTGCTTGTTACGGGGCCGATGTCGAACGAGAGCATTATTGTCCGCGGTGCGCGGGTACACAATTTAAAGAACATTGACGTGGAGATTCCGCACAACCAGCTCACGGTTGTGACCGGGGTTTCTGGCTCGGGCAAGTCCTCCCTGGCCTTTGACACGATTTATGCCGAGGGGCAGAGGCGGTATGTGGAGTCGCTGTCGGCGTATGCGCGGCAGTTCCTGGAGCGCATTGAGAAGCCGGATGCCGACCTGATTGACGGTATCGCACCGGCGGTAGCGATCAAGCAGAAAAATAGCACCCGCAATCCGCGCTCGACGGTGGCGACGGCGACGGAGATCTACGACTATCTGCGGCTGCTCTTCGCCCGTGTGGGCCGGACCTACTGCGACAACTGCGGCGGCGAGGTCAAGAAAGATACCGTCGACGAGATCGCCGACCGGTTGCTGGCGATGCCGGAGGGGACGCGCTTTAATGTGCTCTTTCCTCTGGTGCAGGCTCCGGCCCCGGTCGAACCGGAAAAGAAGCCGAAAGGTCGCAAGCCTAAGAAGCAAACTGCACCGGCACAGGATGAGTTGACGAAAGAGCGGCTGTTCGAGCTACGCAAGCGGGGATTCAATCGGCTCTTCCAGACGGGACAGATTTTCGAATTCTCAACGCCGGAGTCGCTGCTCGATATCGATTTCTCGAAGCCCGTTTATCTGCTGGTGGATCGAATTGCGACGGCTCCGGATAACCGTTCGCGCATTGTGGATGCGATTGAGTCGGCGTACCGCGAAGCCGGCGAAGTCATTTTTGAAACCGCGCCGCGTGAAGAGGGCGGAGCGCCAGAACGCCTTCGATTTGCGCAGCGATTTGAGTGCAAGAACTGTCATGTGAAGTACGACGAACCGGAGCCGCGGCTGTTTTCGTTCAACAATCCGTATGGGGCGTGTCCGAAGTGCCAGGGGTTTGGGAACACCATCGATTTCGATATGGACCTGGTGGTGCCCGATCCAACGCTGACCTTGAATGGGGGCGCGATTGAGCCGTGGACGAAGCCGAAGTATCGTCCGCTGGGGACGGAGATGAAGCGTTATGCGCGGAGCGTGGGTATTCCATTGGATACGCCCTGGCGCGAGCTGACCAAAGAGCAACGTGATGTGCTGATCGAGGGCGACGGCAAGTATCCCGGGGTGCGGGGGTTCTTCAATCATCTCGAGCGCAAGAAGTACAAGCTGCACGTGCGGGTGTTCCTGAGCCGGTATCGCGGGTATTCGCAGTGTTCCAGTTGCGGCGGAGCGCGGCTGCGCACCGAGGCACGCAATGTACGCGTCGCGGGGAAGAACATCTGCGAAGTGACGGCGATGACGGTCGAGGAGGCAACGAAGTTCTTTTCGACGATCCAGCTCACCCGCGAAGAGACGGAGATCGCGGGCAAGCTGCTGGAAGAGATCCAGAGCTTGCTGCGCTTCCTGAACGAAGTTGGACTGGAGTATTTGAGCCTCAACCGGCTGGCTTCGACGCTGAGCGGGGGCGAAGCACAGCGGATTCAATTGGCGACTTCGCTGGGATCACGGCTAGTGGGGACGCTGTATGTGTTGGATGAGCCATCGATCGGGCTGCACAGTCGAGATACGAACCGGTTGATCCACATCCTGCATGACCTGCGCGATCTGGGAAACACTATCCTGGTGGTGGAGCATGATCCGGAGATCATGCAGACGGCCGACCGCATTCTCGACCTAGGGCCGGGCGCCGGGGAAAATGGCGGCAAGTTGGTGGCGGCGGGGACCTACAACGAGATCAAGAAGAACTCGGCATCGCTGACGGGGCGGTATCTTGCGGACGAGTTGCATATTCCGATGCCGACGCAGCGGCGGGAGCCGAACTCGCGGAAGATCGTGGTGAAGAACGCCTACGCTCACAATCTCAAGGGGATCGATGTCGAGATTCCGCTGGGGATGATGGTGGTGATCACGGGCGTGTCGGGGAGCGGGAAATCTACTCTGGTGCATGACATCCTGTACCAAGGGCTGGCGACCGAGAAGCGGCAGGTGACCGGGCTGCAACTCAGCGGGTTCGAGAGCATCGAAGGCGCCGAGTACATCGACGAAGTTGTGCTGGTGGACCAGTCGCCGATCGGGCGCACCCCGCGATCGAACCCCATCACCTACATCAAGGCGTTTGACGCGATCCGCGAACACTTCGCTTCCCTGCCTGAGTCGCAGAAGCGCGGTTACGCGGCGGGACATTTCTCGTTCAATATTCCGGGCGGGCGTTGCGAAAACTGCCAGGGCGACGGAACTGTGACGGTCGAAATGCAGTTCCTCGCCGATGTGGAACTAATCTGCGAGGAGTGCAAGGGGACGCGGTACAAGCCGGAGATTCTTGAGATTCGGTATCACGGGAAGAACATCCACGAGGTGCTGGATCTGACGGTGAAGTCGGCGCTGCAGTTCTTCAGCGGATCGCCGAAGATCGTGGACAAGCTGCGTGTGCTCGACGAAGTGGGGCTGGGATATTTGAGGCTGGGGCAGTCGGCAACCACGTTGAGTGGTGGCGAGGCGCAGCGCATGAAGCTGGCGCTGCATCTGCAGCCGAAGATGAGGGACGTCGGCCGTCCGGCGACGACCGAGGACGGCAAACCGATTCGGCGGCATCCACGGATGCTCTACATCTTCGATGAACCGACGACGGGGCTGCACTTCGACGACGTGAGCAAACTTCTGGCGGCGTTCAAGAAGCTGATCGACGCCGGCGGGTCGATTATCGTGATCGAACATAACCTCGACGTGGTGAAGACGGCGGATTGGGTGATCGACCTAGGGCCGGAGGGCGGAAATCGCGGCGGAAACCTGGTCGTAACCGGAACACCGGAAAAGGTCGCGAAGACCAAAGGCTCGTATACCGGCCAGTGGCTGGCGAAATATCTTCCGATCCACGGAAATGGGTCGCATGACTGAACCCTGCCGCCGTACGTCTAAGCGACGGGCTTTGGCTCCCGGAGGACGTCTCGGTTGATGCGTCGTGCGTGGCTGGTGGCAATTCTGGCGCTTGGCTGTGCATCGGCGCAAACGCGTCAGCCTGCGAAGGTGGCTGCAGCGTCTCCGGTGGACCAGGCCGAAACGGCGATCGGCAAGCAGGATTGGGCGGCGGCCGAGACACTTCTGAAGGACGCCACCTCGCAGGAGCCCAAGGACTACCGGGCGTGGTTCGACCTCGGCTACGTTTACACCTCCCAAGACAAGACCCGAGAGGCAGCCGAGGCATACCGGTATTCAGTCGACGCCAAGCCGGACATCTTTGAGAGCAATCTGAATCTCGGTATCTCACTTGCGAAACTTGGCAATCCAGACGCGGCGAAATACCTGGCCGTGGCTACGACGCTGAAACCCACAAGCCATCCGGAAGAGGGATATTTCCGGGCATGGCTGTCGCTGGGGCACGTTCTGAGCAAGGAATCCCCGCAGCGGGCGGCCGAGGCCTATCAGCAGGCCGCGAAGTTCAAGTCGAAAGATCCGGAGCCGCATCTGAGCGCGGCGCAGATGTATGAAATAGCGAAGGACACGGCGGGTGCGGAGCGCGAGTATCAGGTAGTCCTGGCGCTGGATCCTGGCTCAAAAGAGGCAATCACCGGGCTGGCGAACATCTACCTGAACGCGAAACGGCTACCAGAATCCGAGACCATGCTGCGGAAGATTCTGGCGGGCGATCCAACGAACAGCAACGCACAGCTGCAGTTGGCGCGGGTTCTGGCAGCTGAGAACAAGGACGATGACGCGACGGCCGCGTACGACGCCGCTCTCAAGCTGCTTCCGAATGACGGGGAAGCCCAGAAGTCGGCAGCGGATTTCTATCTTGCGGCCAAGAAGTATAAAGAGGCGGCGGCGGCCTACGCACAATTGGTGCAGGCGAAGCCGAATGACGCCGCCCTGCGTGAGTTGTACGGGAATGCCCTACTGCGGCTTCATAAGAACGCGGAGGCGCAGGAGCAGGCGCTGATTGCTATCAAGCTGAATCCGAACATGGGAGAGGCGTACAACGACCTGGCGTTTGCTGCCGCCGAGAACAAAGATTATGCGCTGTCGCTCAAGGCGTTGGACGCGCGGGCAAAGTTCTATCCGGAAAATCAGGGTACCTACTTCCTTCGTGCGACGAATTACGATAATCTCCGCTTAGTAAAAGACGCAATCGCGGCCTATAAGAAGTTCCTGGCGGTATCGGATGGCAAATTTCCCGACCAGGAATGGCAGGCGCGGCACCGTCTTATCGCAATAGACCCTGAATCGAGAAAGAAATGATGCGAAGTGTCGCGCTCGCAGTCGTCGTGGTGTTCCTCGCGTTGTTTGCGGTTGCACAAACTGAAAACAAAACAAAAGCCGAATCCGCCTCAGGGGCGGACAAAGCGAAATATGCTCTAGAAGCTGCGGAACAAGCTGCCAAGGCTGCCGACAGCGCATTTAAGCAAGGTAAAGACACCGAGGGTGCTGCCCACCTGAAAGAGATAGCCGACTATGCCAAGATGGCATCAGACGCAGCCATCGAATCAAGCAAGCGTGAGAAGGAAACTGAAATCAACCTTCGGAAGATCGTAAACCGCCTCGTGGATGTGAAGAACAGCCGCCCCTTTGACCAGCAGGATGCGGTACAGCAGGTCATCGACGCCGTGGACACGGCACGGAACAATCTGCTCGAAGAGATGTTCAAGAGAAAACACTGATGAGGCTCGCGGCCGCGTTGCTCCTGGGATTGGTGCTGTGTAGTCCCCTGCTCGCGCAGCGGAAGATCGGCCGCGATCCGCTCAACGCGGAAGAAGCCGACAAACTTCGCGATACTGCTCAAGAGCCGAACGAACGCCTGAAGTTGTATGTAGGGTTCGCTCGCGCCCGGCTGACCAGCATCCAGCAGGTGCTCGCCGATACGAAAGCAAAGGACCGCAGCAAGCAACTGCACGATCTCCTGGAAGACTTCGCAACCCTCTGTGACGAGATCGGCGACAACGTGGAAACCTACCACGCCGACAAATGGGACATTCGGAAATCGCTGAAAATTGTGATCGAGGGCTCCAGCGAATTCCAGGCGGAGTTGCGAGCGATTTCAGAAAAGACCAATGGCCCTGAGGCCCCGCCGGACGCAGAACAATACAAGTTCGTGCTACAGGATGCGACCGAGTCGCTGAACAATTACGCTGACGACGCCCGCCACATCTTGCAGGAGCAGAATGCACTCGCGAAAGACAAGAAGCTCAAAAAAGAAGAATAGCCGCGCGTGCTAATCTGAAATTGCTTTGACCAGCCGTATCCACGAAATCTTCCAGGAAACCTATCGCGAGTTGCGTCCGCGGGCGCCGATGCCCGTGATGCACATCCGCTTCTATCCCTTCGCGAACATCAACAATACGATTCGATTGCGCGAGGGAGAGTTGAAAGTTCGACTATCGGATTTGCTGGAAGGCGCGCCGGAACCGGTGCTGAAGGCGATTGCGCACATCCTGCTGGCAAAGCTGTATCGGAAAGAGATCGAACCACAGCACAACACCCGATATCGCCGTTACACCAATAGCCGCGAGTTGACGGAAAAGGCGCATACCATCCGGCAGATGCGCGGGCGCAAGACCATACACGGGACGCAAGGCCGCGTTTACGACCTGGAAGAAGTCTTCGAGGACCTGAATCGCCGCTTCTTCTTCGGATTGATGGCGCGGCCGCAGCTGACGTGGAGCAATAACCATTCCCGCCGAGCTTTAGGACACTACGATCCGGCACACAACGCGATCGTAATCAGCAAGATATTTGACCAGCCCCTGATCCCGAGATATGCCGTCGAATACCTGCTCTACCACGAGATGCTGCACTTGAAGCATCCGGTAAAGCTGCGCGGCAGCCGCCGATGCGTGCATGGGCGCGAATTTCAAGAAGAGGAAAAGCTCTTCCCTGACCTCGACAAGGCGCTGGCGTTTCTCAAGACCCTGTAAAAGCAAAAGGCCGCCATCGCTCGCGGCCTCAAATATTCCAGAAAAAATTAGAACGCCCAGCGCAGGAGCGTGGCGCCGCTGGTGAATCCCGCACCGACGGCGGCAAGTAGAACGTTGCTGCCCTTCTTCAGTTTGCCTTCATCGAGTGCCGTCTGCATGGCCAAAGGAATGGTTCCAGCCGTAGTGTTGCCGTACTTCTCGATGTTGATGATGACCTTCTCCATGGGCATTTTCAGGCGCTCAGCGGTGGCGACAATGATTCGCTTGTTGGCCTGATGGGCGATGAAGCAGTCCACATCGGTGCCGGTCAAGCTGTTGCGCTTTAGGACCTTCTCGGTCATCTCCGACATTTTCTTCACGGCATACTTGAAGACATTTTGTCCATCTTGATGAACATAATGCATTTTCTGGTCAATCGTTTCGTGCGATGCCGGGTTCAAACTGCCGCCGCCGGGCATGTAGAGGTACTGTCCACCGACACCTTCGACCTGATGAATGTGGTCCATGACGCCGACGTCTTCGCCGTCTTCCGTCGGTTCCAGCAGGACCGCTCCGGCGCCGTCGCCGAAGATGATGCAGGTGGCGCGGTCGGTGTAGTCGATCATCGAGGAGTTCACGTCGGAGCCGATCACAAGGACCTTCTTGTACTGGCCGCTCTCAATGAACTTGGCTCCGGTGGTCAGCGAGAAAAGAAATCCCGAGCATCCGGCGGATACGTCGAAGCCCCAGGCATTGGGAATGCCGAGTTTGTGCTGCACCAGGCAAGCGGTGGAGGGGTACATCATGTCCGGGGTCACGGTGCCGACAACGATGCATTCGACTTCCGCGGCCTCTATGCCGCGGTTGGCCAGACACTTCTTCGCGGCCTCGACGGCTAAGTCGCTGGCAGCAACGCCCTTATCCACGAGATGACGTTCGCGAATGCCGGTCCGTTCGAGGATCCACTGGTTGGTGGTATCCACCATCTTTTCAAGGTCAAAGTTTGAGAGGACGCGGGGTGGAACGTAGGTTCCAAGCGCCGTAATCTTGGCGCGACGTACAGAAGTCAAATCCGTTCTCCGTCAGTAGGTTGCAACACTTCATTCTCCACTATTCGCACGCAGTATGTCACTAGCACGACACCGGAGTTGGCTGCGGCGTTCCCAAAAGGCAATTCAGCAGCATTATGCGGAGATTTGCGCGACAGGCAGAACACTAGATAAAAAAAAGCCGGACACCGGAGAACCCGCTGCACACGTACTTACCTACTACCGTTGCTTCCTTCCGGACCTGGCGGGATTCGCAGGGTTACGTCGCGCGGGACCGATGCCCGACTTTTCATTCTATCAAAGGAAGCTGTGGAAGGCCCAATCGGCAACAGTTACGCACGGTTACGACCCTAATGTCATCGCGTTTTCGCGAGTAGAACGTTAGAATTTAGGTTCTGATCCACTTCTGTAACTTGCAAAGGGTATCCCATGTTGTTGCCCATTGGGCGTGAGAAAAAGATAGTCAAACGATTGCCGATCGTGACTGTCATCCTGATTCTCACTAACATTCTCGCTTTCTGCCTGACGATCCGCGACATCGATGACGATACAGGCAACCGGAACCTCAACACGGTCCGCAACCACTTGCTGGTCATGAAGGCGCGGTTCCCGGACGTCGTGTTGGATACCGAAGCGCAGCAGATGGTGGACGACTTCCGGAAGACTCGACCCGAAGCCTGGCAGATGGTTGCGGACCCGAACCGCGAGCCGATGGACACATGGGAAGCCGTACTAGTCGATGAAGAGAACCCGAAAATCGAGAAGCTCCAGGAGCAGGTAAACCTGCTCTGCATCGAGTTTCGCGACCTTCAAAACCGAGACAACTCCGTCCTCTGGATGTACGCATTCCACTCCTATCATCCTAAGTACCGGAGTTACATCAGCCATCAGTTCCTGCACGGAGGGTTCTTTCACCTCCTCGGCAACATGTGGATGTTGTGGCTGTGCGGCGTTGTCCTGGAAGAAGTCTGGGGACCCTACGTGGTGCTGGGCTTCTACCTCTGTGCCGGAGTATTCGCAGCCGCGGCGCATGGCGCCATGAACCCGAATTCGCTCATACCGATGCTTGGAGCCTCGGGATCGGTGGCCGGCCTCATGGGCGGCATGCTGGTGCGCTACCCGAAGCTCAAAGTAAAGATGTTGTTCTGGCTGTTCTTCTACTGGCGAACATTTTTCGCGCCGGTTTACATCCTTGCGCCGCTGTGGTTTGTTGCCGAACTGTTCTGGGGCGGGCTCGGTGAGCGCGGCATTGCCCACTGGGCACACGTTGGGGGCTTCGCATTTGGAGCGGTCGTGGCGCTGGCCTTCGATTTCGGCCGCGTCGAGAAGATTACGAACCCGGAAGAACCTGTGCCGGTAGTCTGGAAGCCCGACACCGAGTTCCTGCATGCGGCGCAGTTGCTGGAAAAACGCGAGACGAATACTGCGCTCGCCATTCTCCGAAACTACGTGAAGAAGAATTCGAATGTGATCGACGCATGGGAATTGTTGCAGCAGGCGCAGATTCAGAAGAACGATGCAAACGAGCAGCGTCAAGAAACACTTCCGGTCCTGATTCGTCTTTATCTCGGGGTTGGAAACGACGAACGGGCGCTTTTGCACCTGCGCGAGTTCCGCAGGCTCGGAGGAACGATCCTTCCAGCTTCAACGTGGCTTGAACTCGCACGAAGCTACGAACGGGTGGAACAGTGGGAAATCGCCGCCCGCGAATTCGAGAACCTTGGCATTTCGTATTACGCCACGGACCGAACATCGCTGACGGCGCTGCTGAGCGCAGCCAGAATCTATCTCACGAAGCTCGATCGCCCGGCCGATGCAAACCGCCTTTATCAGGCGGCCGGCAACTCGCCGATACCACACTTGGAAATGGATGCGGTGATCAAGCATGGGATCAGCCAGTCCGCCGCTGCGAATACCGCAAAGAGCAATGGTGTAGCGTTCTAGGCGACTCTTCAGTCAGTGCTGCTTCCGGCTCGGGTATCCAGTACAATCGCGCTGTTGAAGCTGCTGCTATCCATCTTAATGCTTTGTGCTGTTGCGCCGATGCCGGCGCAGACGTGCGCTACCGTTCAAAACATGATCTCTGTCGCCAAGCTAAATTCTTCGACTGACTCCTCCGGATTTCCAAAGGCGGAAGCATGGAACTCCGCCAAGCCGATTCAATTTTGCGCCGATTGGCAAGGCAAGAACCCTGACCCGCAACGCCAGACGGAAGTACAGGCGTTGTGGTCAACGGACACGCTCTACCTTCGGTTCCGCGCTAGCTATCGCGAGCTCTACACGTATCCAGGCGGCCCTGAGAGACGCGATCACTTGTGGGACCGCGATGTAGCGGAGGTGTTTCTGCAACCGCCGCACCAGTCGGGACGAGTGTATTCGGAGATTGAGGTAAGTCCCAACGGGGACTGGATCGACTTGGCCATTGCAAACGGCGAGCATGAAGACCTGCGTTCTGCGGTGAAGAGCAGGGTCACGGTCGATGAACGCGCGAAGCTCTGGACCGCCGAAGTTGCGCTGCCGATGAAATCGGTGACGCCCATGTTTGATCCAGGGCAATCATGGCGGGTGAATTTCTTTCGGATCGAGGGGCCTGAACCTAGTCGCTTTTACTCAAGCTGGCAGCCAACAAACACCCCGAAAGCAAACTTCCATGTGCCTGAAGCGTTTGTCGAAATGCGATTCGACAAATAAAGGCGAACCGCAGCTCCCGGAACAGGACTGGTTACCAAAGAGTCCGAGGAACAATAGCCTGCCGCGACCGAGGTTGTTAGAGTGTAAAGAGGACCGAACCCAGGAAGGCCCTCTTCAATGCGAACCTTATTTTCGCTTTTCACAATTGTTTTACTACTTCCCTCGCTTTTATCCGCTCAATCCGACCCTCCCAGCCTTGGTGACGTAGCGCGACAGAATCGCTCAGCCCGCAAAGCCGATGACCCCTCGAAGCCGAAACAAATTTTAGAAAACGAAGATCTCGGAAAGTACAGGGGACCCATTCCTGAGATCGCGCAGACCAAAGCGAGTAACTCGCAGGAGATTATCGCTGCGATTCTTGCGTACTCTGATAAACATTCGCCAGAAGAGACAGAAACCGCGGTTCATCAGTGGTACGACGCCGAAATCGAGATCATTAACGCCGCAGTGAAACATACGGTGACGCTCTATCAGGACCGAGCAAGCCCGACATCGGCAAACGCTCTGGATCAACAACACGGCTACGAAGATTACAGGCAGTACGTTCAGGCACGCGCGGATACGCAGCAGCGCGATCTCTCTGACCTGAAGACGCTGGGGGAATATCAACTAGTGATCGGGCGAGTTGTCGGCGGATTGCGCGAAGTCAAGAACGCGCTATATATGCAGAAGCGCTTCAAATTCGAGTGGTTCGATGATAACTATCCTCAGACCCACTACATCTTCATGCCGAACCGAGTGCAGCAGCCGCCTACGTGGTGCTGCACGGAATAACGGATCATTGCAAAAGCAAAGCGGCGCACGAAGCGCCGCTTTTTCATGACAGAAAATACATTAGATATGGCAGTGGGTGCGTCCGCGCTTCAGGAGGTACTGCTGGTGATATTCCTCAGCGCGATAGAACGGTTCTGCCGGGACAACTTGCGTAACGATCGGCTTCGAGAATCGCCCGCTCTTTTCGAGGGCCTCTTTCGAGGCGCGCGCTTTCGCTTCCTGTTCCGGAGAGTAGAAGAAAATCGCCGACCGATATTGCGCGCCGACATCCGGGCCCTGACGGTTCATCTGCGTCGGGTTATGGTTCTCCCAAAAAATCTTTAGCAGGTCGTCATACGAGACCTTGGCTGGATCGTAGGTGACTTCGACTGCTTCGGCATGGCCGGTGGTATCGGTGCAGACGTCGTGATAAGTCGGATTTTCAGTATGGCCGCCGGTATAACCGACTGCCGTGGCGACTACGCCGGGCGTGGTACGAAAAGTCTCTTCTACGCCCCAGAAACAGCCGGCCGCAAAGGTGGCTTTTTCCATAGATAACTCCTACCAGGACAACAATGAAATCACTCAATTAGATGTCGCGAGGGTCCGAAAAGCACCAATGTCCGAAAGAGCTTGTTCTCAGGGCAGGCCGACCTTCTTAACCAACTCGTCGAAGCGAGGATCGGAGCGCAGAGAGGCGAAGGAAGGGTCGGTTTTCAACTGAAGCATGCCCATGTCCCTCTCCCTCGGCCCTGCATCGAGCCAGTGAAATGCCTGGTCCGTGTCTCCAGCCTCGGAGACGAGTGTCTTCGGCCTTATAGACCACACCCATACCGCCGCCGCCCAGCTTCTCAAGTACCTGATAATGAGAGATGGTCTGCCCGATCAAAGTGTTTCCCCAGGGAGGAGTATCGCCAAGCTTACGGGCGACGGTAAGCGAAAGTCGAGCCTTTTCGCGATAGACTCTGGAACGACATGGCACTTGCTGCCGAAATACAGGATCTGTTCGCGCAATACGACGCTGCTGAAGTCGCTGCGCGGGCGCTGGTGACTGAAATGAACGAGCGCGTCGGGACCTGGCGTCCTTCGCCCGACAAGTGGAGCGTGGCGCTCTGCCTCGACCATATCGCTGCGACTAATCGTGCCTACCTGGAAGCAATGAGGGCTCCTCTGGAACGGTCACGGGTCGGAGGAAAACTGCGCCGAAAACCAGTGCTGCCGGGCTTCTTCGGCAGGCTGTTCATAAAGGGCGTAGAGCCACCCGTGCCGAAGACGCTTCGCATCAGGGCGCCGAAACTCATCGTCCCACGACCCGGGGTACCTCTTTCTGAAGGAATTGCGCAGTTCCTCGCGTCACAACAGGAAGTGTGTGAGGTAATCACGAAGAACGCCGACCTCGATCTCGCCTCGATCCACTTTCGGAATCCATTCATTCGTGGAGTGAGCTTCACCGTCGCGAGCGGTTTGTACATCATCGTCGCCCACGAGCGGCGGCACCTATGGCAGGCAGGGCATATCCGAGACCTCGCCCAACAGGCGTTGTCGGAACCCGCGGCATAGCCAATCGGACGGCCACGACTGATATCCTTGCTTTTGTGAAAAAAACAGCTAAAAGGTCTGGAAAGATCCTGTCCAAGCGCACCGTTTTCAAGGGAAAGCTCTTCACGGTCGCAATCGAGAACATCGCCGATCCTGAAGGCAATAAGGGACGCCGCGACATCGTCCATCACGGTGGGTCAGTGGTAATTCTGCCGCTCGATAGCTCTCAGCGCGAACCTCGCGTGCTGCTGGTTCGCCAGTTTCGGCATGCTGCCGGACAATACCTGTGGGAGCTTTGCGCGGGAGGGCTTGATGGCGATGAAGATCCGCTGGTGGGCGCCAAGCGCGAGCTGATCGAAGAGACTGGCTATACGTCCGAGAAGTGGGAGAAAGCGATGTTCTTCTACGTGAGCCCCGGCTTTCTCGACGAGAGCATGACAATTTACTTGGCACGCGATATTAAGAAAGGCAAGGCGCAGCCGGAGGAAGATGAGTTCATTACCAAGCGCCTCTTCCCTCTTTCGGCGGCGGTGAAGATGGCGCTCACCGGCAAGATTCTCGATGCCAAGACAATTGCTGGGATCCTTTGGCTGCAGCAGCATTTGGCTGGCGCAAAGAGGCCTCACCGGCGTTAAGGGCTTCTTCCGAAAAGCCATCGGCAGCGAAATCGGATCGGGGTATACTTTTGGCGTTTGTGGCGTCCAGCAACTTCGCGTGCATTCGCAGTCAGCAATGATTCCCATACGGGCTTTCGCAAAGGAGATCGGTTTGAAACAACGCACCTTAACTCTCATGATCCTGATTGCCATTGTGCTGTGCGCGGCTGCTACTTGGGCCCAGCCACCGCAATTCCCCAGCCTGTCGGCCGATATGAAGATGACCGGCCATAGAGGCGAGGACTCAACCGGCAAAATGTTCTTCAGCGGTGAAACCAAGCACATGCGCATGGAAATCGCCGCCCGCGGGCACAACATGATCATGCTCGTGGATTCGACAAACACTGCGAACCCGAAGAGCACAATGATCATGCCCGACCAGAAGATGTACATGGAAATGAGCGCTTATGGCGCCGGTCCCGGAATGCGTCAGCGCGGACCAGAGATCAAGCCCTATGACCCGACCAATCCCTGTGCCAGTGAGGAAGGTACGACCTGCAAGAAGGTTGGCACCGAGACCATGAACGGCTACGTTTGCGACAAGTGGGAGTTCACCGGCAAGGAAAATCGGACGGTATGGATCTCACAGAAGTTGCACTTCCCTATCAAGTCTGTTTCGCAAGATGGGACGTCGGTGGAATTCAGCAATATCAAAGAAGGGCCGCAGGACGCGAGCCTGTTCACCGTTCCCGCTGGGTACCAGAAGATGGATATGGGCGCGATGATGGGCGGAAAAGCGCCACAATAGCCGTAAATCAAAGGAATGTTCGTGAGAGCCCGCCGCAAAGGTGGGCTTTTACTTTTGGGTAACGACCATCGTGGCCGTGGAGGAACGCGTGCCATCCGCTGCGCTGGTGGCAGTCACGTGATAAAGGCCTTCTTTTAATGGAGCAGTGTACTTTGTGGTGGCGTACATGCGGCCATCGTGCGATGACGACGGCTGCGATATGACAGAGCCTCCAGCGGGGCCCTCCTCGACCGACCACCGGACGTCGACGTTCTCGATGCCGACGACGCTCGCTTCCAGCGTGTGCGACTCGCCGGGATGCATTTTTAGCATCGCGGGAAACACGGTGATTTCGGCTCCATGAACCTGCTTGCCCGCGCGCTTGAACTGCAACATCTCGTAGCCGAGAAATGCCATAACGATTCCGAAGACGATCAATATGGCGACTGGTGATCGCCGGGATTCGGAGTGCGTCTCTGGGTTGCCCACTATGCCTTCGCTTCTTCGAGAGCCTGCGTGAGTTGTTCCCACTCGACCATCAGAGTTTCCAGCTCGGCGCGGCGCTGTTCGAGCAGCTCCGTCTGGCGCTTCGTCTCTTCCACGCTCACGAAATTGCCGAGAGAATTCTCACACTCCACGATGCCGGTTTCGGTGCGTTCGACAAGTTCTTCGAGCTCGCGCATGCGTTCTTCATACTGGCGCAGCTTGATAGGATTGAGACGCTTTGCTTTTTCGCCAGCCGTCGTAGCCCCGTCACCATTGCTTTTGGGGGCCTCAGCTCTTACCGCCTCGAGATCAACTGCGGTCGTGACGCCGGCCTTCGAGCGCAGGTATTCTTCGTAGTTCCCCGGATATACCTGCACGCCGCCATCGGCAACTTCGAAGACTCGTGTCGCGAGCTTGTCGATAAAGTAGCGGTCGTGCGACACAAAGACGACGGTTCCCTGGAACTTCTCCAGCGATTCGAGCAGCACGTCCTTGGCTCGCATGTCGAGGTGGTTGGTCGGCTCATCGAGCAGCAGGAAGTTCGACGGATGCAGAAGCATGCGCGCCAGCGCATAACGATTACGCTCGCCGCCGGAGAGCACGCCCAGCGTCTTGAAGACATCTTCTTCCGAGAAAAGGAAGCAACCAAGCAGGCTGCGTAGTTCCGTCTGGGTGGAACGCGGCGAAATCTCAGCAATGTCGTCGAGCATGCGCGCGTTCGGATCGAGTTCCTTGTATTGGTCCTGGGCAAAGTAGTCCACTTCAACGTTGTGCCCGAGCCGCAACTCTCCACCGGTGAGCGGCTCAAGACCGGCGAGCAGCTTGATAAGCGTGGATTTGCCGGCACCGTTCACACCGACAAGCGCTACCCGATCGCCGCGCTCAATAAAGAAATCTACGTTGTTGAGGACCTGCTTCTCACCGTAGCTCTTCGCCAGCCCCTTGGACTCGACCACCTGACGTCCGCTGGGCTTCGGCTGCGGGAATGTGAAGTGAATGGTCTTTTCATCCGGCGGAATTTCGATACGCTCGATCTTTTCCAGCTCTTTGATGCGACTCTGGACTTGTTTCGCCTTGGTTGCCTGGTATCGAAATCGGTTGATGAAGGCTTCGAGCTGCTCGATCCGCTCGCGCTGGTTCTTGTAGGCGCTCACGATCTGCGTCCGGCGCATTTCTTTTTGCGCGAGATACTTGTCGTAATTGCCCGCGTAGAAGTGCACTTCCTTGTTCCATATCTCAACGATCTTGTTGACCGTAACATCGAGGAAATACCGATCGTGTGATATCAGGATGTAGGCGAATGGATAGTGCGTGAGGTACTCCTCGAGCCAGTTGCGGGTTTCGAGGTCGAGGTGGTTAGTCGGCTCGTCGAGAAGCAGAAGATTCGGCCTGGCGAGTAGCAGTTTCCCCAGCGCAATGCGCATTTGCCAGCCACCCGAGAACTCACCGGTGTCCCGCTGCCAATCCTCTTTGCTGAAACCGAGTCCGGAAAGCACGGTGCCGACCTGCGATTCCAGGGCGTATCCATCGCGGATGCGAAATTCGCCGTCGATGCGGTGGAAGCGATCGGAGATCTGCTTGTACTCAATCGACTCGTGATCGATTTCGCTCATGCGCCGCGTGAGCGTTTCGATTTCCTTCTCCATCGCTTTGAGGTCTTCGAAGACGCTCAGACACTCGGCGAATACGCTTCGTCCGGACAGCCGCAGGCCATCCTGTGGCAGGTAGCCCTGGGTGATGCCCTTGGTAGATTGCAGCGAGCCGTAGTCGAGCGACTCGATGCCGCCAAGCACTTTGAGCAGCGTGGATTTGCCGGTGCCGTTGGCGCCAACCAGGCCGACGCGGTCCTGCGGCGTGATCAGCCAGTCGAGATTTTGAAACAGACTCTTGGGGCCGAAACGCTTTCCGGCGGCAGACAACTGGATCATTGCACTTCTATTGTCTCATCCGACGACGATGCCCCGGCACTCGCCGAAGCCAATCCGTGCTTGACCTTCGCGCTCCGCGTAGCCGCGGAAGATTACCTCGTCGCCATCTTCGAGAAACTTGCGAGTTTCGCCGCTCGGTAGTGAGATGGGCTCGGTGCCGCGCCAAGACAGCTCGAGCAGGCATCCCCGCGAGTGTTTCGACTGTCCAGAAACCGTGCCGCTGCCGATCAAGTCGCCAGGTTGGAGATTGCATCCGTTCGAGGCATGGTGCGCGAGCATCTGCCCGAAGGTCCAATACATATCGCGTAAAGATCCGTGACTCAGGCTGATTGGCGCGATTTTCTCATCACGCATCTTGCGCGTCGAAAGATAAGCATCGAGCGAGACGTCGAAGGCGCCGCGCTGCTGGTCGTTTTCGTCACTGAGATACGGCAAGGGCTGTGGATCGCCCTCCGGACGCTTGTACGCGCTCCTACGATAGGGCTCGAGCGCTTCCAGCGTCACGAGCCACGGAGAAATCGTGGTCACGAAGTTCTTGGCCAGAAACGGCCCCAGGGGTTGATACTCCCACGCTTGTATATCGCGCGCCGACCAATCGTTCAGCAAGCACAAGCCGAAGATGTGCTTCTCTGCGTCGCGCAACGGTACCGTCTCTCCAAGGGCATTCCCCGGCCCGATCACTGCGCCCACTTCGAGTTCGTAGTCGAGCTGTGCGCACGGACCAAATGTCGGCATGTCAGCCGTCGGTGGCTTGCGCTGGCCGCTCGGCCGCTTCACTGCCGCGCCGCTGGCGACGACAGAAGAAGCTCGCCCGTGATAGCCGATCGGCACCCACTTGTAATTTGGCAGCAGAGGATTGTCCGGCCGGAACATGCTCCCCACATTCGTCGCGTGGAAGACGGAGGCGTAGAAATCGGTGTAATCGCCGATATCGATCGGCATCTCCATCTCGACGTTCGCAGTTGCATCGAGATAGCGCGCTACCTGCTCGCGTTGCGGAGAATCTTCGCGCAGCAGGTTAAACAGTGCCATGCGTGCCGCGCTCCATATCTGCGGGCCGGCAGCTAGGAATCGGTTCAGGCGCTTTTCAGTCAGAAGTTTAAATTCAGCAGAGCTCTTCCCTTGGTCGCGCACCCAGGCGCCGACATCGAACACCTGATCGCCAATCGCGACGCCGATGCCGCCACCTTCGTCATTCTTGCGACGGAAGACTCCGAACGGCAAGTTCTGCAGCGGGAAGTCGCAGTCCGGCGCATTGGCCGAAGCAACCCACGACTTGATCTTTGGATCATGTGTCTCGTTCATTGGGATTACGGTAGCAGACGGAGCGCTTGCAGGTCAGCAATCGGCTCCTCGAAGGAACACGAGCCGAAGGCAATCGCGAAATTCGTGCGCAAGTCCGCGAGTTCTTCGGCAGAAAGATACGCATCGCCCCAATGGACGCCGTTCTCGGCAAATCGGAATGCCTGAGGATTTTCTTCTGCCAACAAACGCTCCAGAAATAGAACCGCATATCCCTTGCGCGCAAATCCTGCAGCCAGGAAGACATTGAGGAAGCCGTGCATCGTACCTTCAGCGCTTCCCTGCTCGTAGGTGAACGGCTTCACGCAGCGCACCGGATGATGAAGTCCCGCTGTCGCTTTGAAAGGGATCGCCGCTGCGGCACATGCGCGCAGAAAACGCGCAATAGCCCCGGCCTGTGGGAACGCATCGGCGGTTAGCCCTCCGGTGCGGATCTTCGCCCGTAGCTTCTCGTGCTTCATCTGCGCAATGAGTTCGGTCGGATCGCTGGCGCTCGCGACCTCCACGTAGCCAGTAATTCCCGGTAGAGCGCGGATTTCAGAGGATGTCGATGCCTTCAACTCCACCGCATCGATCTGAACGTCACCGCCATATGTCGCATTGAATTCCTGGATCAGCGGCAGATCGGAACCTACTTCGGTAATCAGCGCGCTCAGCCGCCAGTCGGCGGGCTCTCCCTCGGTATGCCAGGCACGTTCAAATTCATCCAAGCGCGCTACAGGAACAATGAAGCGGCCCAGCATCCATGCATGCGGGCCAGACTTGTAGCGAGCGTAATTCGACACTGCCTTCGCCATCTCGAGCCCAGCCGGCGGAAATAGACCGGCGTAGTCGATGAGACCTTCGAGGAGCGCGTGCAGCGCAGATGTGGTGGCCGTTGGGGTCATTGTGTCCTAGGGTTTTCGAAAGTGTTTTTTTAGGTCCTGCCAGCACGTGTAGTACTCGTGCTGCAGTTGTGCTGTTTCGAGCGCATATTTCGTTGGCCGGCAAACAAAACGCGTTTCGAACATGAAAGCTAGCGTGTCGCCGAGATACTGCGGCTTCAACTCCGCGTGGCTCGCCTTCTCGTAGGTCGCTGCATCAGGCCCGTGGCCACTCATGCAGTTGTGCAGGCTGGCGCCACCGGGGACAAAGCCCTCCGCCTTCGCGTCGTACTCGCCCTTGATCAGGCCCATGAACTCGTTCATAAAGTTGCGATGGAACCATGGCGGCCGGAAAGTGTGCTCGGCGACCATCCAGCGTGGCGGGAAGATCACGAAGTCGCAGTTTGCTGTGCCCGGAATCTCCGAGGGCGCCGTGAGCACGGTGTAAATCGATGGATCTGGATGATCGAACGTGACGGAGTTAATGCAATTGAAGTTTGCCAAATCGTACTTGTATGGTGCGTAATTCCCGTGCCACGCGACGACGTTGAGAGGCGAGTGGTTGTACTCCCCTTCCCACAGCTTGCCGCAAAACTTGGAGGTCACGCGGAAGCTGCCTTCGCGATCTTCGTACGAAGCAACGGGCGTCAGGAAATCGCGCGTATTCGCCAAGCCATTGGCGCCGATCGGACCGAGGTCCGGCAGGCGGAACATTGCCCCATAGTTCTCGCAAATGTAGCCCCGCGCCTGCTTCTCCAATAATTCAACGCGGAACTTGATACCGCGCTGGATAACAACGATCTCTCCAGGCGCAGCTTCAATTCGCCCGAGTTCCGTGTGGAAGATGAGCCTCCCCATCTGCGGCACGATGAGCAATTCGCCGTCGGCGTCGTAGAAGAAGCGGTCGTTCATGCTCTTGTTCGCGACGTACAGATGAATCGCGACGCCGCTGTGCATGGTGGAATCGCCATTGCCCGCGATCGTGATGAGGCCGTCTACAAAGTCCGTTGGTTCCGTCGGAATAGGCGGAGGATCCCAGCGCATTTGGTTCGGCGGCGTGGGAGCTTCATCGAACGGTGTGCTGCGTAGCAGCTTCTGCTCGGCAGCCTCGTAGGGCTTGTGCATCACCGAAGGGCGGATGCGATACGCCCACGTGCGGCGGTTCGCCAATCGTGGCGCTGTGAACGGCGTTCCACTCAATTGCTCGGTGTACAACCCGAGCGGCGCCTTTTGCGGCGAGTTCTGCCCCTTTGGCAGCGCACCCGGTTCAGCTTCGGTCGCGAACTCGTTGCCGAAACCCGACATGTATCGATCGTTCATGTGACCTCGAGCGGAAGTGTGTAGGTATTTTGTCCGAAAAGATGCGGGCCGGAAAGGCCCGCGTGACCTTCGTAATCTAATCAGTTACAGGTTGCCGCGCCGTGCCTGTTCCAATTCCAATGCCTCGAACAGTGCTTTAAAGTTGCCTTTGCCGAAACCGCGGCTTCCCTTGCGCTGAATAATCTCAAAAAACACCGTGGGACGGTCCTCCACCGGCTTGCTGAAGATCTGCAGCAGGTAGCCTTCATCGTCCTTGTCGATCAGGATACCGAGCTGCTTGATCTTCTCAATCGGCTCGTCAATCGGCCCGACGCGTTCCTGCACAATGTCGTAATACGAGTCTGGGACGCGCAGGAACTCGATACCGTTCTTCTGGAGCTTGCTGACGGTCTCAATGACGTCGGTTACGCGCAGCGCGATGTGCTGTACCCCGGGGCTGCCATACGCTTCGAGGTACTCGTCAATCTGGCTCTTGCGCTTACCCGGTGCGGGCTCATTGATCGGAAACTTCACGAAGTACGAATCGTCCGACATCACGATGGACATCAGCGCCGAGTACTCGGTCGAGATGTCCTTGTCGTCGAAGCTGATGAAGCGATGGAAGCCGAATACATCGTGGTAGAAATCGGCCCAGGCATTCATCTTGCCGAGTTCGACGTTCCCGACCATGTGGTCCACCAGCAGGATGCCGGTCTCTTCGCCGGGGACAATCGCCGATTGAAATCCCGGCAGAAATGGACCGCCATAATTCTTGTAGGAAATAAACGAGTGGATGGTTTCGCCGTAGGTGTGCACCGCAGCCCAACGAACGGTACCGTAATTGTCGATCACATCTTTAGGCTCGAAGACAGCCTTTGCGCCGCGCTTCACGGCTTCTTCGAAGGCGAAATCGGCGTCTTCCACGTGCAGAGCGATGTCTTTCACGCCGTCGCCATGCCGACGAACGTGGTCGGCCGCAGGATGCTCCGGGTTTATCGCCGTTGTCAGGACGAAGTTGCACTTGTTCTGCTGGAGGACGTACGAGGCGACGTCGCGTGAGCCGGTCTCAAGACCGCGATACGCAAGCTGGTTGAATCCGAAGCCTTTGCGATAATAGTAGGCCGCCTGCTTGGCGTTCCCTACCCAAAATTCAACGTGATGGATCTTCTTGAGCTTAAGAGGATTTTGCATCCCAAACACTCCCACACTTTCCTCCATTGTAACTTGGAGGCAGGAATCCAGCGCACCTGCCCGCGGCTCCCCGGCCGCTCAAAAAACTGGCCAGGCGCGAAGCCTGGCCAATAACTGGAGCCGGTTGGGACCGGTTATGGATTCAAATTCTGCTGGAATCCAAGGTCCACAACATCCTTGAATTCAGGTGTGCCCGGAGGCAGCAACGAAGGCGTGAGGAAATTCGGATCAAAGCTGTACTTACGAGTTGGGGGGCTGTACACCGTGGTGCAGCACTTGAATGCGCCAGTGCCGTAACGCGAGTAGTACAAGCTCACCATCGAACCTTCGTAATACAGACTGGCAGAACCCCAGTTCTCGATGTAGCGCAGGAAGTTATGCACTCCACCATCGGTACCGTAGTCATTTCCCCAACCCGAAGGCTGCTTAAACGACAGCGTCTTACCACTCGCGATAGCCAGGCGGTAATAGGTCGTGGAAGCGGTGTCAGGTGCAAACGGCGTCAAGAGTGAACCACTGTCGTTGAACGAACGGGACAATAACGTCACGGTATCTGCGATAACCGATGCCGCGGAGTCTACTCCGGTGTTCGGCAACCCGGAACCATTGCTGGCGTTGTAATTGCCCACCACATAGACGGGTTGTTCGCTGGCGACGGTGAATCCGGGCATGGGCAGGTTATTCAGTGTTCCGTTGACCAATCGCAGCGCATGGCGCGGTGCAAGCACCACGTTCCAGGCACCTAAAGTAGCGCAGTTGATACGTTGCGATACTCCGGGATTACCAGTTGTGGTCTGTCCGAGGCCGAAAGCCGCGCCGATGAACTTGGGTGGCGTAACCAGGGTGCCGGTGGGTGCACCTGCTCCGCCGATTTCGACTGGGTAGGTCCCCTGGTAAACATCTTCCTCTGCCGAGAGGACGCCATCGCCGATACCAGTACTCACGTTCGCACTGGGAGTGGGTGACGACGTCACAGTAATCGAGTTCGTCGAGTTGGTGGTATCGAGATAGTCGTAACCACCGTCAAAGGACCCGCCACGGCGATCGGAGAAATATACGATGTAGCCGTTAAAGGTGGTTTTGTCGACTGAAGTACCCGTGGTGCCAATGGTTCCACCTAGCCACCGCTTCAAGTTGCCGACGTTCAGTTCCACTAGATTCATCAGGCCGTTCAGCGCGCAGCTTCCCGCCGCTTTGCCGGTCGTTACGTCGCGCAACTCGCCCTCGCGCGGATCATACATGTTGATCGGGACCACCTGGAACCCCTTGATATCAACTGCGGAGTATGTCGGGCTGATGGTTCCGCGTGTACCCGAGATGATCTGCTGCAAGTGGAGGATCGCATTTGGCTCGATGGTGTTCGGAGTGGGTGTTTCGCTATCAGGGAACGTGTTGTACTGACGTGTCCATCCGAAGCTGAGCCACTCCTTGGTCACCGGGAAATACCCGCTGCCCGCCGTGCTGGTAGCTTCCACGCGAATCCATCCGCTCAGCAACGGCCATTCGGTTTCGCCAGCGGTCGCCTTTGCGGCGAGGTAGGTCCCCGTGGCAAAAGGACTTCCGGCAACCGAGCTATAAACCGTTTTGCCGCCACTGCCTCCGTCTCCAGCATCCGGAACTGCGCCCGCCAGGTACTTATAAGGGTCAACTGCATTGCCGCCTGGCGTAGCGGGTTGCGTGTCGTTAATGACGCGAAGATCCGGAACCATATAATTTGGATCCCTACCGGTCGTGAGGAAATTGTTGGCATTCGTACCGGTCGCCCAGTATGGATATGCAGGAGATCCGCCCCAACCGCTAGTGCTGATCTTGCCTCCGGAAAGCACGGACGCCAACGGAATATTGTTGGGATCCGCCGGTCCCGCAGCGCTCAAATTAAACGGGTTGTCGTCGAGCAAAATACGGATACTGGCTTCGTTATACAAACGCGATTGTGAAACCGAGTCGCTGTCACCCGCCTGTGCTCGCCGAATGATTTCAATTGGCGAAACGCCGTTGCCCACGAACGGCAGCGACAATTTCGTGGCGCCGGTCTGTCCGTTGAGAATCATTCCCTGGTAGAGAACGTTGCCGCCGGAGATCGGCCCAGTGGTTCCGCTCCAACTTGCAGTGGTTGCCCATGCGGCGTTATAGCTCGAGGTCGAATCGCAATTCGGCGCTGAGTTCAAGCCCGACGGACAATAGTTGCCATATTTCACACTGCCTTCCGTAAAGGCCATGGCACGGCAGAACGAACCCCCTGGAGCAGCCGGCGTTCCGCAGCCGCCGGGCTGGGTTGGCAGGTTCACAGACCCGCCGTATGCCCCCGCGGTTGCGTCGAAAGTGTTGGCAAGTTTTGCCCGGATCACGTTGCCATAAGCAGTGATCTTGTCGAAGAACGTCAGGTTATTGCCGGATGCCAGCCAGAGATTTCCATTCGTATGGACGCGTCCACCAAACTGGAAGACAGGCCCCGGGAAGTAGCTGAGATCGGCATCGGAGAACACTCCGAATTGGAACACCGGAATCAGCGCAACTTCCACTTTGCGGAACATGCGCGCCTGTGTCCCTTCCGGACGGCTTGCCGTCAGCGAAAGGCTGATCGGGATGATCTGAGCGATCAGACCGGCATTGGGTCCGGATGCCACGGTGGAGCTGTAAGACACTGGATAACCCGAACCGTTGTTAGGCGCCGTCACCAAGTACGCATTGGCCACGTTCGGATCCGTGTACGTGATTCCCTGGATGTTCGGCTGTTTCGAAGTCAGTGCCGAGAGGTCCGACAGCGATGGCGTCTGCTTTGACTGATACAGATCAGCCAAATCCGCCATCATCTTTTCCATGCCTGCTTCACCACCGTAGTACGCAAGCGTGGTTTCCGAGTCGGAGCCGGCAACCTGCCGTTGGCTCATCGCCAAATACATCACCGAGACGGCAAGTCCCGTCACCAGCAAAAGCAGCAGCAAGGTGAGGATCAGCGCAAATCCCTGCTCAGCGCGCTTTGTTTTGATCGGATGGAAGTTCTTCATTTCTTTTTCCTTCCCCTTAGCAACTGCCTTGCGGCGTCGAAGAATACGAGTCGAAATAACTGAGGTTCCTTGGCGAAACTGTGGTGGTCATCGGAATCTGCTGGATGGCCTGGCCGGGAATAGCTGTCGTGTTGAGTGTGCTCGCCGCAAAAATGCTGGCATTGATCGTCTTGATCAAGCCGATTTGGTTCGTTGTCGGATTGCGTTGGTTGGCGGACTGTGAACCGCCACAGACAGAATCGAACATGTTGTAGCTGAAGGTCAGATTGGAAATCTGTTCTGCCACTGGAACCGGGGGATTGGTATTGGAATCGCCGTTCACCATCCGGTACAGGCGCGTCGGATTTCCAGTTGTTCCCACCGCCTGCGCCAAAGGATCTGTGGCTACGTAGTAAGTCACGATGTACAGACGCTTCACGTTTGTTGACTGCAGGGGGCCTGCTCCGTTGTTGTAAGCTTGGATACCTGAACTGAATCCGAGGACATTGGGCACCGATCCGCCTGTCCCGAACGCCTGATTCAACTTCATCGGATCACTTGCAGCGAGCACAACATTGCCCGAGGTTACGCTCGTGACTTCTCCTACGGCCTGGCCGGTGGAGTTCGAGACCAGCAGGATGTCCCCAACCTTCAAACCCCACTTGGTATCGTTTGGCGCCGGAGTAGTCGAACCGTTGAAGTAAAGCGTCGTTGTACTGCCAGACACCGACGCCTGCGTCAATGGGAATGCGTCAAACCCACATTGCGTAGAAACCCCGCAAGTGTTGTTGGAAAAATTTGGAGAGCTGTCAACATAAGCCATTGCCATCTGGTCAGTTGCGTTTCCGTTGATCGTCGGGCCGGCCTGATACATCGGCGTGATGCCGGACATGGTCGCGGCGCCCGAGATAACCGGGAACGATGGCGCAGTCGTCGGGCAGCTATATGCCCAGGACGCGGCGGCGCTTCCAGTAGCGCAGCTAAAGAGCGCGGCCGTCGGCACTGGAATTCCGCCGATTGGTAGCCCATACCCGGCAAAGTTCAGGTCCTGCGAGATCGTATTCATCGCAGCCCGAGCATTGCCTTGGACGACAGTTCGCTGCGTGAGGTAGGTCGTACTGTCTACTGCCTGTTTGTAGACAGCGACTGCTGCACCGGTAACCAGCAATCCAAGGCTGATTGCCACCAGCAGTTCGACCAACGTGAAACCTTTTGCGCCGCGCATTTTCATGACAATTCTCCGCTACTTGTATTGCGAGATTAGGCTGCGGATCGTGTACGTCCGCGTCAGTCCATTCACACCCCAGGGATAGGTGACGTCCACCTGGATCTGCCGCAGCGTCGATGAGATATCTCCGCTCGCATCCGTGTAGGGCGTAATCGTGACCGTCCGGGTAAATTCATTCAGGGTTCGGATCTGGCCGTTTGCCATCGCGGCGGTCTCAATCCCCGCAGCCGCATCATCCGCTGTCCCCATGATGCCGTCGGCCCCAGCACCGTACATCGGTTGCGAGCCAGTCATGAACACGCCGCAAATCACGCTCGTACCGCTTGTGGTGCAGGTGCCGACGGGATTAACCGAATCCCATCCCAACTCCGAAGTGTTGCGGGCGCCATATATGCTCTCCATAATCTGGCGGCCCTTCTGTTTCGCGATTGTGTCTTCGTCGGTTGCGCGAAGCGTCGAGACCCCGTAACTGATCATCGGCAATACACCGATGAGTAACCCAGTTGTCAGAACGATGCCCGCGATCATCACTTCTAGCAGGCTCATACCCGATTGGTTTCGCTTTCGGAGAATCTTCATGTCCGCCCCCTTTACCACTGCTTCCACCGCAGACCAGAAGAGGTCTGGCTGAGCTTCCAACCACTAATACGGCCAGTAGGCCCAAAGATTGTCATAGCGCGCATCGAGTTGAGACGCGAAGTCGTATTCGGATCCGCTGCCGTGGTCGGCGCAACATAGATCAAGCCGCTGCTGTACTGGTTGTTCGAGTCACGCGCGCTGCCATCGGGATAGAAACAGACCGATGTTGTGTCGAGCGTCGAAGTGAAGTTCACCCCAGCGGTCTTGCCTGCGCCGAGACCATCGGGCGCCGTCGTAGCGGAATTCGGTGCTCCCGTAACGAATAGAAAGTCGTAAAAGCCATCAATTTTGTCGGGAGGATTCGCGGTAGCCGGCGAGTCGGGCCACTGGCTCGTCGCTGCCGTACAACCGCCGCTGGAGTTGGTGGCTGGGGTCACCGTGACCGTGATCGACGCTGGCGAAGCGCCGTACGCGACCTTAAATACGCGCCGTCGATCGATGGCCAACTGACGCGCTGAGCGGGTCACTCCCAGCATGTCTTGCAACGCGCGCTCACCGCGCTGGTTTTTGATCGCTTCCCGCGTCGACATGAACACGATGCTTCCCGCGATGAGTGTGATCGCAACCACGATGGCCAACTCGAGCATACTGAATCCGCGCTCGCCTCGTCTCACGTGCATACCGTCACCTACGCTTCCCAAAAAGCTGATCTTGCCAGGCCGACAAACATGGCCCTTCTGACTGTTTATTAATACCTTCGGACAAGGGGAGTTTGTCCGTCGTCAATGGCCTCCCACACAAGGTGCCGCATGCGCTACGCCCTAGCGGGGGTATCGGCTGCGGGCCAGCACGGCGCGACCTATTCGCTGCCCATCTGGCTGCCATTGCCATGCTTTCCAGGCACGGAAAGCAAAGAGCGATGTGTGCATCTCTCGATTGCGTACGGCTCTCGATTGACGCCGGCCAAGCTGTTCCTTCGGAACGCTGGACTCTGATCGTCGAACGATTGTTCGTAACGCAGCCCAGCCAAGCCGGGCACTCGTTGAAGATTGCGTTGCTGAATATATCACCAGCAACTCTGGCTGGAGCAACAAAAATCCGCCTATGAGGCGGATTTAGCGATTACTTAAGTGAATACCGGAGGGTTACCAACTGCTGTAGGTGGACCCGTCTGAGGCCGTAGCGTTCGACGTGCTGTGGACGTCCACAATGCCCGGCTCCTGTTGATCCACGGACATGAGGCTGTCTTCCTGGACCGTTTGCCACTCAGTCCCGTTCGTCATTGGGTCTTTCGGAATCGACTTCAAATACCCGGCGGAGACGAGGTCATCCAGAGACTGGGGCGCTTTCTGCTTGTCCAGCGTGTATTGGTCAATCACCGACCGCATCGTGAACAAGTCATCCTTCAGAACGCTCTCACGTGCGCGGATGATCGAATTCCGGTAGTTGGGAATGGCAATCCCGAGCAGGATGACGATGATGCTCATCACGATCATCAACTCGATCAGGGTGAATCCGCGTTGTCGTCGTCTCATTACCATTCCGCGTATTTCGTCCCGTCCAGGGCCACTCCCGTCGATTTCGTGTACACATCGAAAATATTCTGCCCGCCCCACGACGTTGAATCCGGATCGTCCTGAAGCGAGCGGAAACCCCACTCGGTGCTGTTGGTCATCGGGTCGATCGGGATGTGTCGCAGGAACTTGAGCTTCTTGCCGTTTGCGTCCACACCTTTAACCAGCGACTCAAGATCCGATGGATAACCTTCCGAACCAAGCTTGACCTGGAATGCTCCCCGATCCGCCGCGTCTTTATAACGATCGATCGCGTCCCGAATCTCCCAAAGGTCGTACCGCAACTCCCGTTCTTTCTGACGCTTGATCACGTTGCGCGCTACGGGTATGGCGGCGCCAGCCAGAATCGCGATCACCGCGATTGCCACGATGAGCTCGACCATCGTGAACCCGCGGCCCCGAGTTGTACGAAATATTCTCAAAACGAACCGTGCGCCCTACTTCCTATAGACGTCCATGTTCGACCACTCGTCAGCAATTAGTGCACGGTAATCATTGCCTGCGAACCGGTCGCCGGAATCTTTTGTTGCGCTGTATCCCGCAAAACCGCCTGGTGAATACTCAATTGCGACGCCCCGGGAGCCTTCGCCATAAAGGTCAGCGTGAACACCTGCCCTTCCCCGGACACTCCGGCGGCGCCCGGTGGTCTCGTCGCCGTCACCTGTACCTGGCCCGTAATCGGATCGTCACGGTGTACTAGCGCCACCACCTGCCCATCGCGACTGAGGAAATTGCCGTTGGAAACATTCACCAGCGACAGCGTCTTCGGATCGTACCCAATCTGCACTGGAACCGAATACACGTTCTGTCCTCCGGCGATTGCGACATTCACAGCTACTGTCGAGCCGACCGGAACATCCACCGTCGCGGGGTCGAAGCTCAGCACCGCGCCATTCGGCGCTCCCTGTGCAGGATCATTCTTCGACTGCGGCACTCCGTGCGGCTGCCCGGCTGGTTGGCTCTGCGCAGGCGCCGCGGCAGCCGGCTGCACCGGAATCCGGGTCAATTGGATCGCGGAACCTGTTCCCACATCCACAGCCCGCGTATTGGACCGATTCACGTCGTAGCCACGCACGATGTGCGGAATCACCACGAACACTACTTCGGAATCGCTCTTCGTCTTGTTGTCCGTGCTGAAGAAGTAGCGCAACAGTGGAATCTGTGAGAGGTAGGGCAATCCAGCAATCGTTTTATCGTCTTCACTCTGGAGGATGCCGCCCAGCAGGTTGATCTCGCCATCCTTCAGGCGAATCTCGTGCTCGATCTTGCGCTGTCCAATTGTCGGCTGTTGAATGCCGCCGATGTTCTGGTATCCCGTAACCGATGAGACATCGAGGACCAGCTTCATCGAGACTTCATTATTGGCGTGAATGCGCGGCGTGATGTCGATGTTGACGCCCACGTCAATGTAGTTGAACTGCGTGTTCACCAGCGGGTTGATACCCACACCGCCGATGCCAGGCTGGAATGAACCAGTCGCCACCGGAATTCGATCGCCGATCTTCAGCGTCGCCTTCTGTCCGTCCACCGCGCGAATGCTCGGATTCTGAATGAGCTTCGTATCGGCATCACTAAAGAGGAAATTCGCCGTTGCCGTCGGAACGGTGAGAATAAAATTCGTGGCATTGAGGTGGGCGAGATCGTTGAGGCTGATCCCGCCGTTACTGTTGTCGGTACCAGTTCCCGTGCCGTTTCCGTTTCCGTTGCCGTTATTGTTATTGTTGTTGTTATTGTTATTGTTGTTACTGCTTAGGTTTGAGGCCATCGACACCGAAATACTGGACGGTGGCTGGATGCCAAGGTTCCGCATCTTGGTCTTCGAAACCTGCATCACCGCCACTTCCACAACAACTTCCGGCCGCGCCTTATCAATATCGTCAATCAGCTTCTGAACCAGGGCGACCTGGTCGGGAGTGCCGCGCACCACGATCGCGCCCTGCGTCGGCAACTGCTGCACGCGATTCACTTCCACGATCGTACGGATCGTGTTCACCAGGTCCTGTAACTCCGTCGGCTGCGAAAGATTGGAAAGATAAAAAGTGCGGACTACGTTCTGCTCTAATTCCTTCCGCTTCGCCGGAGTATCAGCCGCGATGAAAATTGTGTTCGGGGTAATGGGCCGCCAAAATGTCTTCGATTCCAATGCAACAATACCGAGCGCATCCTGTAGCGTCACGCCATTCAACTGGATCGTGACGCGACGCGACGTGTAATCGGGATCGAAAAGGACGTTGATGCCAGCGAGTTTGCAGATCGACTCGTAAACGATCTTGGAGTCTTCCGACAGGCGCAGAGTAATCGGAACATTCGAGATCGGCGCCAGGTCCACTGGCCCAGCAGCCTGCTGAATGCGATTTGTGAGGACGTCCCCGGTATTGAGCGATTGCGGCGCGGGATGCTCCGCCTCCTCGATCATCTGCTGCGTTCGCCGCACTTCCTGCACGGCAATAAAGCTCGACGGATCAATGGCGGCTGCCTTCTGGAACTCGGCGAGTGCATCCTGCATTTTTCCGGCGTCGCGAAGAATCTGCCCGCGGTGTACGTGCGAAGAAGCCGCCAGGAACTTAGCGCGTTCCGCGTTGGCCCGCAGGCGAACGTCCTTCGGATGAAGTTTGTAGGCCTCGTTGTAGTACTCGTACGCCGCCTCGTAGTCTTGCCGCGCCTCAGCGTCCTTCCCTTTGTCGTATAAAGAAGGAGCCTTGTCGCCAATGACGGGGAGTGCTGCCAGGACAACCACAAATAGCAGCGCTGCTACCCCTTTGAGCCGTTTCATTGCAATCCTTTTCGTGGAGGGTTCGGACGCACCGTCTTGTTGGCCTTGAGCCACAGCTTGCCGTCCGAAGGAGCCGTTCTGCAATCGATTATCGTTCAAATAGCCCTACCCAGTGGCGAGTGACCCGCGGTTCCGCGCGAAGCTGCCAGTATATCATCGCTGTTCTGCCGTCCTAAGCTAAACCTTTTCTTTGTGCTAGCATACAGGTGGTCGCCTTCGCCTCAATCGGGTGAAGGCATTAAATTTTCATGACTCGCAATCCCCAACCCGATCGCAGTAAAACGGCGCCGAAAAATGCCAAGCGCGATCCCGTCGCCTCGGGTGAACGCGACGCCTCTGTCAACCGCGCCGCCTCGCACAACTACTTCCTGCTCGACAAGTACGAAGCCGGCGTAGCCCTGCGCGGAACCGAGGTCAAGTCCATCCGTGACGGCCGTGCCAATCTAAAGGACGCCTACGGCCTGGTGAAGGAAAACGAACTTTGGCTCATCAACGCCCATATCGGGCCATACGATGCCGCTAGCTACAACAACCATGCACCGCTGCGCACCCGGAAACTCCTGGTAAAAAAGCGCGAGATCCTGAAACTGCTTGCAGCCTCCCAACAAAAGGGCCACACCCTCATCCCCACCCGGATGTACTTCAAGAACGGCAGGGTGAAGGTCGAACTCGCCGTCGCCAAAGGCAAACAGCTTTGGGATAAGCGCGAAACCGACCGCCGCAAGACCGCCGATCGCGATGCGCGCGAAGCCATCGCCCGCAGCCGCAAGAGCTAGAGCGCTCTTAACCTATCGCAGTTCTCTTCTCACTCTTGCAACGCTGAGTTAGACGGTAAACGTAAACATTCGTTGCCAACTTTCCGAAGTTCCTCGCTCGATGGCGCACACTCGCACTCCCAGAAAAGCAAAAGCCACGCCCGAAGACGTGGCTTTCAACTTCTGTTTTGCTATGGGAAAAACTAACCGCGGCCTCTTCCACCACCACCGCCGCCGCGACCGCCGTGACCACCACGTCCACCGCCGCCACCACCACCCGGACGCCGTCCACGACCACCACGACCGGCGCCGCCTCCACCACCATGCGGACGCGGTCCACGATCAGGACGATCTCCGCCGCTGTGCGGTTGCGTTGCGCCGTGGCTACCTGGTGCGTCATCGCGATTGAAGTTCGGCTCGCCCTCTTCGACTTCAGGTTCGTCGCCGCCTTCATAACCGCCTTCGAAGGTCACGCCGCCCGGTGCGCCGTGCTCACTGTGCTCCACCTCGGGAGCCGGACCACCGTCGCCACCGCCTTCTGTTGCCATCTTCGCGCGCTGCTCTTTCAGCACCGCCTTGCGCGACAGCTTAATGCGATTGCCGTCCACTGCGAGAACTTTCACCAGGACCTGATCGCCCTCGTGCAGCTCGTCCTTTACATCCTTAATGCGATGCTCAGCGACTTCGCTGATGTGCAGTAGGCCATCGGTACCCGGCAGGATCTCGACGAACGCTCCGAAGTCTGCGAGCCGCGTCACGGTTCCGAGGTAGGTCTTCCCTACTTCGGCCGTGGCGGTAATGTCGCCGATCATCTTGAGCGCCTTCTTGGCTGCTTCCTGATCGCTCGACGCCACGTTCACCTTGCCGCTGTCCTCGACATCGATCTTCACGCCGGTCGCTTCCACGATCCCGCGGATGACCTTGCCACCCGGCCCAATCAGGTCGCGAATCTTATCGGTCGGAATTTGCAACGTGTAGAAGCGCGGTGCGAACTCGCTCAGTTCAGTACGCGGAGACTGGATCACTTCATTCATCTTGTCGAGAATGAAGAGACGTCCGCGACGGGCCTGCTCAAGCGCCTCGCGCATGATCTGCGCCGTAATGCCGCCGATCTTGATATCCATTTGCAGAGCGGTAATGCCCTGCGTCGTGCCGGCGACCTTGAAATCCATATCGCCGTAGTGGTCTTCGGCGCCAGCGATGTCGGTCAGGATGGCGTAATCATCGCCTTCCTTCACCAGGCCCATTGCGATACCCGCAACCGGAGCCTTCAACGGAACGCCCGCATCCATCAAGCTCAGCGAACCGCCGCAGATGGAAGCCATCGACGACGAACCGTTGGACTCGAGAATGTCGGAAACCACACGCATCGCGTAAGGCCACTTGTCTTCACTCGGAAGAACGGCGCTCAACGCGCGCTCTGCCAATGCTCCGTGACCGATCTCACGACGGCCTGCGCCGCGCAGGAAGGCCACTTCACCCACCGAGAACGGCGGGAAGTTGTAATGCAACATGAAGCGCTTCTTGGCTTCGCCTTCGAAACCTTCCATGCGCTGCATGTCATCGCCAGTGCCCAGCGTGGTCGTAACCAGTGCCTGCGTCTCGCCGCGGGTGAAGACCGCCGACCCGTGCGTACGTGGCAGAACATCCACTTCAATCCAAATCTGCCGGATCTGGTCGAACGCACGCCCATCCGGACGCCGCTTTTCTTTCGTTACCTGCTGGCGGAAGATGTCTTCGCGCAGCAGCTCGTAATACTTGCCGAGCTTCTTCAGCGCAGCATCGTCGTCTGCCGGAATCTCTTCCTTCAGCTTCGACTTGATTTCCTTCACCTTGGCGTAGCTCTCGCTCTTCGGATACTTCTCCGTGTTGAGCGCATCCGCCAGGTCCGCACCGATCTTCTTGCGCAAACCATCCAGGTAGGGCTGGTCGAGTTCGACCGGAGCCACTGTGCGCTTCGTCTTGCCGACTTCCTTCGCCAGCTTGCTGATCACCGCACAGATTTTCTTGATCTCGCCATGCCCGAATTCAATCGCGCTGACGACTTCTTCTTCTGTCGCCTCGTGCGCACCAGATTCGATCATCACGATGCCTTCGGCGGTGCCGACGACCATGATGTTCAGCTTCGACGCACGCATTTCGTCGTACGTCGGATTCACAATGTTCTGCCCTTCGATCAGTCCCACACGCACGGCGCCGATCGGTCCGTTGAACGGGATGTCCGACACAGCCAGTGCCGCCGACGCGCCGTTGATGCCGCACACGTCCGGATCGTTCTCCGAATCCGCAGACAGCACCATGGCGATAACTTGGGTTTCACAACGGAAGCCTTCAGGGAACAGTGGGCGGATGGGGCGATCAATCTGGCGGCTGGTGAGGATTTCTTTTTCGCTCGGCCGGCCTTCGCGCTTGATAAAGCCGCCGGGGAAACGTCCGCCGGCATAGGTGTATTCGCGGTAGTCCACGGTCAGCGGGAAAAAGTCGATTCCCTCGCGCGGGTCGGCATTGGCGCAGGCAGTAGCGAGCACCACACTTTGTCCGCTCCGGACAATCGCCGATCCATGTGCCTGCTTCGCTAATTTTCCGGTTTCAAAACTTAAGGACTTGCCGCCGGTAAACTCAACCGTGGCTACTTTTGGTTCAGGCTTCATTCTTTCCTTCTCTCTTCAGGAGACACCGTCCTGCCGGCAGAAGAGGATTCTGCGGGTCAGGAAAACGGTTGGCAGTTGAATAGCCCAACAGCAACGCCCGCTCTCAGACACACGGGTCACAGAGCGGGTGATTTGGTTCGAACGCGTACGGATTGCTGATCAGCTCTTGGCAAGCGTTACTTGCGGATGCCGAGTTTCTGAATCACAGACTTGTAACGCTCGGTATCGTACTTCTTGAGGTAGTCGAGCAAGCTGCGACGCTTGCTGACCATCATCAAAAGACCGCGGCGCGAAGCGTGATCCTTCTTGTGCGCTTTGAAGTGGTCCGTCAGCTCGGTGATCCGCGTGCTCAAAATCGCGATCTGGACCTCGGGGCTGCCGGTGTCGTTCGCGTGCGTCTTGTACTGCTCGATAATATTGGTTTTATGCTCTCGGGCTAACACTGAAACGGGTGTGCTCCTGCTCTATGCAATAACGTTTCGATTCACGTCCCTATTAAGGTACCACAATCGCGGAATTAGCGTAAAGGAAAGGGGTTACACGATGTCGTATGATGCCAACGTGCTTATCGCTTCCTGGAACGTGAACTCCATCCGCGCCCGCCTCGGCATCGTGAGCGACTGGATCGCCAAGAACCATCCCGACGTCCTGCTCATGCAGGAACTCAAAGCCACCGAGTTCCCTGCCGAAGCCTTTCATGCGCTCGGCTACCAGGCCGCCGCCGTCACCCAGAAGGCCTACAACGGTGTCGCCGTGCTCTCGCGCCTGCCGGTCGAAACCGTGCGCACCGCCCTGCGTGGCGACGAAGCCGATAGCCACGCCCGCTATCTCGAAACCCGCATTGACGGCCTGCGCGTGGTCAACATCTACGCGCCGAACGGCAATCCCATCGGCACCGAGAAGTTCAGCTACAAGCTCGCGTGGTTAGATCGCTTAATCCAGGAAATGCAAAGCTGGCTCAAAGACGACATCCCGACGGTCGTTGCCGGCGACTACAACATCATTCCGGAAGATATCGACTGCCACAAACCATCCTCGTGGATTCGCGATGCCCTCTTCCAGCCCGAGCCTCGCGAACGCTATCGCGCTCTCCTCGCCATGGGCTACACCGACGCCTTCCGCACGCTGCATCCCGGGGAAACCGGTCAGTTCACCTTCTGGGATTACTTCCGCAAAGCCTTCGAAACCAACCGCGGTATCCGCATCGACCACTTCCTGCTCTCACCGTCACTGAAACCTCGCCTGGCGAAGTGCCACATCGACACTGAACCCCGCAAACTTGAAAAGCCGTCCGATCACACCCCAATTGTTCTAGAGCTCCATTGAGCCCTGTCATCCTGAGCGAAGCGTGCGAAGCACGCGGAGTCGAAGGACCCCTATCGATACACGAACGCGAAAATTCGCTCAGCGAAAAGACAGGCGATTATGTTCGGGTAAGCGCCTCGATCATATCTTTCACAGATCCCCATCCGCGCACCAACTCATCTCGCTTCCCACTCTCATAATCCGCATACTCAAATCCCGGACTTACCGTGCACCCCATCAAAGCCACACTTCCGCCGGCGATTAATCGACATCCCTGCCACACGCCGCGCGGCACGATGACTTGCGGTTGCATCCCGGCATCAAGGTCCGTTCCAATCACCACCCGACGCGTCGATCCATCCGGCCACAACTGCAACATCTCCACAGGATCGCCAAGATAGAAATGAAAAATCTCGTCCGACTTCACCCGATGCATTTCAGAAAACTCGCCCGGCTCCAACAAGTAATAAATCGCGGTGCAAACACGCCGAGCCCCGCCATATTCGTCACCCAGCGCTTCACGCGCAATCACCTGCTCCGCACGATAGGTCTCCGAAAAATATCCGCCTTCGATTGCTAATGGCTTCAGGCCCAGCAGTTCCTTAACGCGCTCCGCGGTCATCTTTGTCATGCCCCCATTGTGACCCACCACACGCACCCGCGTGCGCCCCATCACAGCCCCTTCCCTCCACACTCGATACTCTGCGCATGTGGGACATTCCCAGCAGCGACAACTAGCTCTTTGAAAAGCCAGCGGCCAGCCCGCACAGTCACCTCAACCTCCACAGCAGCCTCTTGTCATTCAGAGGAGGGCGGAGCCCGACGAAGAATCCGCTGTTTTCTCGACCCCCAAAAATTGCTCTGAAACGTGCAAAAAAACGCGCTCAACTCGCAAAATTTCGCGTCCCCGCAGCGTTTTCTACGAGATTTTCCGCCCATTTTCCCCGCTTTCCTTCGTGTCCCCCTCGTGACCTCCGTGTTTAAAGATGTGGATTTTAGGGACCTAACTCCTACGCCGAGAGGAATTTACCTCTAACTATCTTTAGAAAGAGGAATTTGCGAAGATTGTATAGCCTAAGTTGCTGAAAACAATAGAGGGTGGGGGAGGGGGTACCCCCGGTCAGAACTTAAATCGATACTTCACTTCCCCCGTCACCTGCAGCGGCTCCGACCAATGCGTCCCGCCGAAGGTGTTGGCGGCGTCAATCAGGAACCGGTGATCCGCCACATTGATGAACGAAGCTCCGATACTCCATCGCTCCCCGATCGACTTCGTCACTGCCAGGTCCACGGTATTGTTCGACCCAAGATGCTGCGGCCCATCCTCATAAAGGAATCCGGACCCGAATGCGAAATTCGCAGATACCCAAGTCCGCCACGGCAAGTTCACCGTCATCCCGGTCGCAATCGTCGTGCGCTGATCGTGGTCGAGGAAAAAACTTCCCTCCTCCGGCGGTGAGAAATCGGTGAGGCCACCCGTTATCCCGCCCGATCCTTCCGCCCACTGACGGGAGAACACCAGGTGCCACTGCGCGCGGCCGAATACAGTCGGCGAGTTCACTGTAACTTCCGTTCCATGGATGTGCGCCCGTGCGATCGTCAGCGGGAAAAAAATGTTCGAGTTCCCCAGCACATCGTGGTCGAAGAAATTCCTCGCTTTGGTTTGGAAGTAGCTGACATCGCCGCGCCATTTGCGAAACGGCACGGAGACGCCCGCTTCCCACTGCTCGTCACGCTCGCCCTTCAACGGCAGGAAGCCAAAGCCCTGCTGGTTCGCAAGTTCGAGAATCGGCCCTCCGACCGTCGCCAGCGGTGGAGGCTGATAGTAGCGCCCGTAGAACCCGTGCAGCACCCATTGCAAGTGCGGCAGCCTGATCTGCGCCCCCACTCGCGGATCGACCGAAGACTCGCTGATCTCGCCATCGAAGTGCGTGAAGCGCAGCCCGCCATTCACGCGCAGCCACGGCAGCGGATTGTAAGTGTCTTCGGCGAACACCGCTTCCACGCCGCCCCACGGCGTCACGCGATCATTCACCGCGGTTGGCGATGGCGGATCCGCATCCGGTCCGCACGTCTCGGCTGTCAGTCCGCTCTCGCTGCACGTTACGCCGAAGAATGCGTTGTCGTGCTGCGCATACATCTGCGTGCCAAGCCGCAGCGTGTTCTTAGCCTTCACCAGCGTCGCCGCTGCAAACACGCCCGCGTACTGCGAGGTGCGGTCCTGAACAGGAATCACCGGATCATCCGCCGCGCTGCCATCGTAAGCAGCGTGATTCAAGTGATAGAACGGGGCCAAGGTGAAGACCGTATTCGACGCCGTCGTATGCACCCACGCGCCGTTCAGGAACACATCGTGTTCGCGCTCGGTGTCCGCCACCCCGGCTGCCTGCTGCTCCGGAGTATTCGGCACCTGGTAAAAATCGTTGCGCGCGGAACTCACTACGCGAAATTGATCGTGGTTTCCTTTGTTCCAGATCAGCGAAAGAAACCCACTCACGCCGCTGTTCATGTCGTGCAGCACTTCCGGCGTCGGTGTCTCCAGTCCAACGTCGGTGCGATTGCCACTCAAGCTCGCATACCACGCGAAAGTCTGTGTGTGATCGCCCGCATTGATTTGACTGTTGGTCTGGTTGTAGCTGCCGTAGTTGAGGATCAGTTCACCCTCGCGATTGCGCTCGAAGCCGCTATGCGTCACCGCGTTGAACACACCGTAAGCGCGATCCCCGAACTCCGCCGAGTAGTCGCCGCGTTGCACCTCGAGATAATCGATGTCCTTGGGATCGATCTGCGGTCCGACATTGCTCGCGATGTTCGTATTCGGCACCGGAATGCCGTCGATCATCCAGCTAACCTGGTGTCCGCCGCGCACATGCAACTGGTCGTGGACCATGTAGGCGCCCGGCACGAAGTTGGTGATCATCGCAAGACTGTTCGTGCGTGTTGCGCCGGGGGTGCGCGCGATATCGCGACTGCTCACCATTCCCGTTGCCGGCTGCACGTCGAGCCCTTCCCCGCTGTCGGTGACCTCAACGGTTTGGCTTTGCGTTGCCACCGCGAGTTGGAAGTGCAGCACCGGCGCGGCGCTCGCCGTCACCTGCACGCTCTGTACAGCGGCGCGAAAATTTGTTGCGACAACGGTAATCTCATATTCGCCGGCAGGCACGGCCGCGAAAGCGAATTCGCCGGCGCTGTTCGTCGTTGTGGTCTGTCGGTAGTCCGATCCGCGTGCCGTCAGCGTGATTGTCGCGCTGTCCAGCGGACGATGCTGCGGATCGTGCACGATTCCGCGCACCGATCCCACGACCGAAGCAAAACTCTGAATTGCTGCCAATACGAATATCAGCGCCGCAATCATGCGGTACTTGAACATCTTTCCTCCCCGGTAACTTGTCTCGGTTAACTAGACAAGTTCAGCGGGAGGAGCGCGTCCTGTGGATTCGATGGCGATCTGCGTCGGAGAAGTGGACGCTACCATTCTTGCGAAGGAGGTTGCGTGGGGCAGAATGGCGAATTGGAACTGCACTGGCGAAGCTGGCGCGGTGGGCGCCAGCATGGCACCAGTACGATTCGGACACACAGAGGTAAGTGTGTGCTCGGAACCGGTAGGTTCAGATTCCGCGCAATGATGTTCGCCGTGCGCGCGACAACACGCGTGCGATGCTGCTGCGTTCGCACCCGTCATTGCGGGAGCGAACCACGTTGCAACGATCGCGAGCACTACGAAAACAGCCGTTCTCTTCATTGCGTTCCGGTGAAATACGCTGGTTCCCCACGAACCAGCGCACCTGTTGTATACCACAGCCCTGCCACGAAGTTGTTCAACACATGTCAACAGATGCCGTAAACTGCTGACGGGAAAACCATGGCTTCTACTCGGCTCCAGGAACTCCAGCAGCAAGTCGGCCAGCTAATGATCGTCGGCTTCGACGGCACCGAGATGTCTGCGCGCGTACGCACGCTTCTCGCTACGATCCAGCCGGCGGGTACCATCTTCTTCAAGCGCAACGTAGCGACTGCCGAGCAGACATGGAAGCTCAACTACGAGGCGCAGGCGGCCGTTTCCACACCGCTCTTCCGTTGCGTTGACCTCGAAGGCGGCACCGTCGATCGCCTTCGAGACGCAGTCGCTCCTGCGCCGTCGCTCTCTAATGTGGCGGCGACCGGATCAAAAAAAGTCATGCGTCGCTTTGCTCGGACGCTCGCAGCAGAAGCTCGCGCTCTCGGATTCAACACTGACTTCGCTCCGGTCTTCGACCTGCGCACAGTCGAATCAGTCAAGGTTCTCGCCGGCCGAACGATCGCAGCCGATCCCAAGCACATCATCGAACTCGCCAGGGAGTTCTTGAAGGGCTTCAAAGACGAAAACGTTCTCGGTTGCGGCAAGCATTTTCCCGGCCTCGGCGCGGGTGCTGTCGATTCCCACTACGAGCTGCCAACCATTAGCAAGCCCTGGAAGGCGTTATGGGAAGAGGACCTGCTTCCCTATCGCAAGCTTAAAGACGAGATCGCCTTTGCGATGGTCGCGCACTGCGTTTACCCGAACGCTACGAAAGAAAAGGCCCCCGCTTCCATCTCCCGTTTCTGGATGACAGACATCCTGCGCAAGAAGATCGGATTTAAGCACCTCATCTGTTCCGACGACATGGAGATGAAAGGTGTTCAAAAAGCGGTTTCGATCGAAGAAGCCTGCATCCAGGCAGTCCGCGGCGGCGCCGATCTTTTTCTCGTCTGCAACAACGAATCGCTTGTGTGGCGTTGCTTTCACGCTGTGCTGCGTGAAGCCGAACGCGACAAATCCTTTGCGAAACAAATCGCAGCCGCGTCTCGCCGCGTGTTCGAGTTCAAGAAACGTTCGCGGGCCGTGCGAGCCAAGTTCAACCCTGCGCCGACTCTCCGCACCGTAGACAAGCTTCGTCGCACGATCTGGGAACTCACCGAAGAAGTTCGCTACAGCAGCCCCAATCCGGAGCGGGCCCTTTGATCGTCGCCGGAATTATGAGTGGCACTAGCGCTGACGGTATTAACGTTGCACTCGTGCAGTGCGTCGGTCGCGGCCTCAAGACGCGCGTCAAACTCATCGCGCACGAAGAGTACCCGTATCCATCTGTGGTTCGCCATGCCGTCCTCGCGATGATGAACGCCGCCGCCGCTTCTGTCGCCGACCTCGCGCGATTGAATTTCGTCCTCGGCGAACTTTACGCTGACGCGGTGCTCGCAACCCTCAAGAAACATAACTCCCGTTGCGACCTGATCGGCTGCCACGGACAGACCCTCTACCACCAGGGCGAGGCAAAGTCATTCCTCGGCCGGAAGGTCGCCGTCACATGGCAAACCGGTGAATCAGCAATTCTTGCGGCTCGCACCGGCGTTCCCGTCGTCAGCGACTTCCGCCCCGCCGACATGGCCGCCGGCGGCAAGGGTGCACCACTCGTTCCGTACCTCGACATCCTGCTCTTCGGCCGTCCTCGCCTCGGCCGCATCGTGCAGAACATCGGCGGCATCGGCAACATGACAGCGATCCCCGCTGGTGCCAAGCATTCGCAGGTCGTCGCCTTCGACACCGGTCCCGGCAACATGGTCATCGACGCCGTGATGCAGCAGCTCTACTCACGTCCGTACGACAAAGATGGCGCCATCGCCGCCGAAGGCACGCCTGATCTCGAAGTCGCCCGTGCCGTGCTGCGCCGTCCGTTCTTCCGCCGCAAGCCGCCGAAGACCGCAGGCCGCGAAGAGTTCGGCCGTGAGTTCGTCGCGCATTTCATCGAACTCTGCGGCAGCATCCCGAAGCAGGACATCGTTGCCACTGCAACCGTCGTCACCGCTATGTCGATCCGCCGCGCGATTGAGAACTTTCTCGATAAGCCGCACACCTATCGCGAGATCCTCGTCAGCGGCGGCGGCGCGAAGAACCCCACGCTCCTGCGTATGCTCGGCGAAGAACTCGAAAATTTGAAGGTCAAAGTTCGCACTACCGCCGAATTCGGTATGCCCATCGAAGCCAAGGAAGCTGTGGCCTTCGCCGTGATGGCCTATCAAACCTGGCGACGCCAGCCATCGAACGTACCCAGCGCCACCGGCGCATCTCGTCCGGCGATCCTCGGCAAGATCACCTATGCGTAAGCTGCTCTTCGCGCTGGTTGCTATGCTGCTGTTTTCTCTTTCCTGTGCGCTCAGCAAGCCCGACCCCAACACGCTAGTGATGATCATCGAGAGCAGCCCAACGAATCTCGATCCCCGCATCGGCCTCGACGCGCAATCCGAACGCGTCGACGAACTTCTTTTCGACGCCCTCGTCCGTCGCGACGAACACTTCAACCTCCAACCCTCTCTCGCCGAACGATGGGAAATCCCAGACCCGCTGACGTACATCTTTCATCTGCGACACGATGTCCGCTTCCACAACGGTCAATTGCTCACTTCACGGGATGTGAAGTGGACTCTCGACTCTCTCATTTCCGGCAAGCTCATCAGCCCCAAGGCCAGCACGTACAACAGCATCTCGTCCGTCGAAGCGCCTGATGACTGGACCGTCATCCTTCATCTCAAGCAAGCATATTCGTCCTTGCTTTGGAACCTGAGCGACGGCGCCTTCGGGGTCGTCCCCAACGGCAGCACCGGCAGCTTCTCGCAACAGCCGATTGGTTCTGGTCCGTTCAAGTTCGTCTCAGCGCGCCAGGACCGCGATCTGGTGATCGAGCGCAACGATCAGTACTGGGGCGAGAAACCTCACCTGCAGCGCGTGCGCTTCATCGTGGTGCCCGACGAAACCACGCAGGCCCTCGAACTCCGTAAAGGCAGCGCCGATGCTGTGATCAACGCTCTGAAAGCCGACACCGTTCGCGTGCTCCAGAACGAAAAGAGCATCCAGATCGACGTCTCACCGGGCAGCAACTACGCCTACCTCGCCTTCAACATGCGCGACCCGATCCTCAAAGACGTGCGCGTGCGGCAGGCAATCGCATATGCCATTGATCGCCAGGAGATCATCCACTATCTGATGAACGACATGGCGAAGCCTGCGAACAGCGTGCTTCCGCCGCAAAGCTGGGCCAGCAATCCGGGCGCGAAGGGTTATCCCCATGATCCTGACGCGGCCAATCGCCTGCTGGATAGCGCTGGCTATATGAAGAAAAACGGCAACCGTTTTCAATTGGCGATGAAAACATCCACCGATGGCGCCACTCGTGTGCTCGCCGCCGCGTTGCAACAACAGATGCGAGCGATCGGCATTGATCTGCAGATCCGCACCTTTGAGTTCGCCACTTTCTATTCCGACGTAACCAAGGGCGCCTATCAGATCCACTCGTTGCGATGGATCGGCGGTAATCAAGACCCCGACATCTTCGAGAGCATCTTCGCCACCGATAGTTTCGCGCCGAAGCGCCAGAACCGCACCTTCTACTCCAATCCTCGCGTGGACGAACTCATCAAGATCGGTCGCAGCACGGTGAAGCAAGAGGATCGCAAGCGCGCCTATTTCGAACTGCAAGAGATCGTGAATCGCGATGTCCCTTACGTGAACCTCTGGTACTTCGACAACGTCCTCGTCCATACAGTTCGAGTGCGCAACCTGCATGTCTCTGCGGCCGGCAATTACGATTTTCTGCTGACGGCCGAACTCGCAAATTAGTCGCCTTTCTCCTGAGCGGAGCACTCAAAGCGCGCGCAGTTGAAGAATCCCTATCGGCACGAAGGACGCATAGTCGCGTGTTAGGCTAATAGTTTGTCGAATCCCCCAGGAGCCTCGCTGAGTGCGGATCCTTTTCGTCGGTGACATCTTTGGACGCCCCGGTCGCAGCATTGTAGAAGAGCGCATCCCCGCGCTCATCCGCGAGCGCAACATTGATCTCGCCATCGCCAACGCTGAGAACGCCGCCGGCGGATTCGGCCTCACGCCGTCGATCGCCGAAGAACTCTTCGCGCTTGGTTTCGACGCCCTTACCACGGGCAACCACGTGTGGGACAAAAAAGAGATCATCGAGTACTTCAACAACGCCGCGAAGAATCCGGGCAGTCTCGCGCACAAGATCGTGCGTCCCGCGAACTATCCGAATGGCACTCCCGGCTGGGGATTCTACGAGGGCCACACCGCCGGGGGCCGGGAATTCAGCGGCGTCCCCTTCGCCGTAATCAACCTGCAAGGCCGCGTCTTCATGGCCAACAACGACGACCCCTTCCGCAAGGCTGATGAAATCCTTGAGAAGATCAAAGCGAAAGTAGTCATCGTTGACATCCACGCTGAAGCGACCTCTGAGAAGGTCGCGCTCGCCTGGTATCTGGAAGGCCGTGTCACCGCGGTCCTCGGCACGCACACCCACGTTCCGACTGCGGATGAACGCGTTCTTCCCGGCGGCACCGCGGCACAAACCGACGTCGGCATGAGCGGTCCTTACGCGAGCGTCATCGGCGTGCAAAAAGAGTTGATCGTGCAGCGCTTCCTCAGCAACATGCCGAGCCGCTTCGAGGCCGCTACTGACGACGTCCGCCTTTGCGGCTGCATCATCGAATGCGACGATCAGACTGGCCGCGCCAAAGACATCGAGCGCATCATGATCCACGAAGTCGAAGCATAGTCCCATGTCCGACGAACTCTTCATGGAAGAAGCGCTGCGCGAGGCCGCCCGCGCGCAAGCCAGCGGTGAAGTTCCGATCGGCGCCGTTGTCGTGTACCAGGACAAGATCATAGGTCGCGGTTGGAACCGTCCGGCATTTGAATGCGACCCAACAGCACACGCCGAAATCATCGCCATCCGTGAGGCCGGACGCGAACTCGGCAACTATCGCCTCACCGATTGCGAACTGTTCGTCACGCTCGAGCCCTGTGCGATGTGTGCCGGCGCGATCACTCACGCGCGCATCCGCCGTCTCATCTATGCAGCCGACGATCCCAAAGCTGGCGCGGTAAAGTCAGCGCTGCAAGTTCTGAACCATCCGGCGTTGAACCATCAGGTGGAAATTACGAGTGGAGTGCTGGCAGGGAGGGCCATGGAGATGCTGCAGGCCTTCTTCCGAGACAAGCGCGCACGCCAGACCTGACGATTCACTTCATCTTTTGCTAGACTAGAGAAACGGCAACATCGGCCGTGTACAACTGCGCGCGGAGAGGTGCGTGAGTGGTTGAAACGAGCCGCCTCGAAAGCGGCCATACCTGAAAGGGTATCGGGGGTTCAAATCCCTCCCTCTCCGCCAGACTTCTTACCATCTTCCGCACCGTTGTCTTCTCCTCCCTCCCGCGGCACCCTATACCTTGGTCTCTAGCGGTCAGCGGATCCAAACGCTAGCATCGTCATCCAGGACACTTGTGACCCCTTCCTTTCCAATTCGCATTGCGCTTATTTCTGCCCTGCTGATCGCTGGGTTCGCGTTAGGCGCGGCCGCCCAGATGTCGGTCGCCGACCACCGCTTCATGGACGAGATGACACGCAGTATGTCCACCATGGACCAAGACATGGCATCGGTTTGCATGACCGGCGACACAGACCGCGATTTTGCGGCGATGATGCTTCCTCATCACCGCGGCGCTATCGATATGGCGAAAGCCGAGCTGCGTTATGGAACGGACCCAGTGATGCGTCGACTCGCACAGGAAATCCTCGTGGATCAACAATCCGAGATCGACGCCATGAATCTTTGGTTGGGCAAGCGACAATCCTTAAAAACAGGAGAAGCACCATGCGCATCGCACTGATACCCGCGCTGCTTGGCTTAAGCTTGTGCGGCGCGGCGCAATCCGTCGACCGCGTCTACACCGCGGACCAAACCTCCAACACCGTTAGCGTGATCGATCCCGTAGCGAACCGGCTTCTTGGCGAGATTCGGCTGGGCGAAAACGTGCCCACGGCTATCAGTCCGCTCTACCGAGGCCAGCTTCTGGTGCACGGGTTGGGCTTTTCGCCCGACCACAAGACGATCGACGTCATCTCGATCGGATCGAATGCCGTTACGTTGATTGACACGCAGAGCAACACCGTCAAGGGCACGGTCTATGTCGGACGGTCGCCGCACGAAGGATTCTTTACCTCGGACGGCAAAGAACTATGGGTGGCGGTACGTGGAGAAAACTACGTCAGCGTCATCGATCCGATCGCAATGAAGGAAGTCCGCCGCATTGAAACCGCGAATGGACCTGGGATGGTCCTGTTCCGTCCCGACGGCAAGCTTGCTTTCGTCCCCTCCAGTTTCACGCCGGAGCTCGATGTTATCGACACCTCCACCTATCGCGTCATCGCTAGAATTCCCCAGGTCAGCCCGTTCTCGCCAAATCTGGCCGTTGATCAAGACGAGGTGTGGTTCACCCTGAAAGATACTGGCAAAACCCAGATCATCAGCGCGCAGCCTCCGTTTAAAACCATCGCGACTCTCGAGACCGGACCGATCACCAACCACGTAACCCTGATCGAAAACAGCAAAGGAAAATTCGCCTACGTCACCGTAGGTGGGAAGAATGAGGTGCTTGTCTACCAGCGCGGATCGGGCGCGGAACCGAAGCTGGTAAGCACAATTCAAGTTGGAGACTTGCCGCACGGCATTTGGGGCTCGGGCGATGGAAAGCGCGTTTACATTGGCCTCGAGAACGGCGACGCCGTCCAGGCCATCGACACTGCCACGAACCGCGTCATTGCGACGATTCCAGTAGGGCAACTGCCCCAGGCGCTAGTCTACGTTCCCGGCGCCGCCTCCTCAGATGCAGGAACAGCGAGTCTGAAGCCATTCAGCACTGCAACCGACGCTCTGCACATCGAGATGGTCTCGGCTTCGTCAGCGAGTCCGTCGACTCACGCCAGCGTAGTCGTGAATCCGATCGGCCCGATTGATAACCTGCAGATCGCGGCCACAGGCCTCACTCCGAAGCAGGGGTATCGCCTCATGCTCACCGGCGCATCGAGTTCCCAGGAGCTTGTGGTCTTCACTGCCGGACCCGGCGGCGTCGGCATTGCGCAGACCTTCGGGCCGTTGAAGCATGCCGTCGATCCTGCCCAAAGCAGCGATTCGTTTGCGCTGGAAGTTTGGACACTCGACGCGGATGGAAAACACCATGTCGTACTTCACGAAGCTCCGCGCCATTGATGGAGTTCATAAACGGCCTCAGCCGCAAACCGTAGCGCGCGTTTTATCTCGGAACCGGAGATAATGTTTTCGCTATGAGGCTGCTTACGTTTGCTTTGATCTGTACCCTTTTCGTTCCGGCGGTCGCTCAAACGCCCAAGGCCTCGGCTCCGAATGCATGGCGGCATGACCTGCTGCAATGGCGCGCAAAGCGGGCGCAGAAGTTGTCCGCGCCCGATGGCTGGCTGGCGGTTGTAGGCTTGGATTGGCTGAAGCCTGGGGACAACAAACTTGGTTCCGATGGCACCAACGACATCAAACTGCCTGCATCATCGCCCGCACAGCTGGGGGTCACTCGCCTCGACAACAATTCCCTGCTGCTTCAGCCTCCGTCGGCCGGCTTCGCTCAAGACCTCACCGTTAACGGAACTCCTCCCGTCACAGCCGTTCCTCTATTTGCAGACACCGACCCACAGCCTTCGAAGCTGACGGTCGGCACTCTCTTCATCACGATCATTCATCGAGGAGACCGCTACGGGGTGCGAATAAAGGATTCGGCTGCTCGAGCGCGGGTCGATTTCAAGGGACTGCATTGGTACGCGCCGGATCCTGCTTATCGCGTCCACGCGAAGTACATTCCTTACGACAGTCCGCAGACGCGAACGATCCCGAGCGTTATCGGAATTGATCAGACCATGGCCGCTCCCGGCCTCGTCGAGTTCACACTGAATGGGCAGACATTGAAGCTCGAGCCTTTGCTCGAAAAGCCCGACGCCAAAGAACTCTTCTTCGTCCTGCGCGATACCACCAGCCAAACAGAAACCTACGGAGCAGCGCGGTCTCTCTACTCCGAGTTGCCGAGCAACAGCCTGTCGAAACCAGGCGAAGTGTGGCTCGACTTCAACCGGCTTGAGAACCCGCCGTGCGCCTTCACCCAGTACGCTACCTGTCCGTTACCGCTACCGATCAACAAGCTGCAAGTACCGATTCGCGCCGGTGAAAAGCGGTACCACGACTGAAGTGAAAAGGCCCGACTTTAGTCGGGCCGCTGAAGGGCTAAAAAGAACAGGGCTTCAGCCCTGCTCACCGCGTACTTGCCGCCAATGTCTTCCCCGTCGCGACTTGCAACGCTTGATCGAGATCGGCAATCAGGTCCTCTTCGTCTTCAATCCCGACCGAGATACGCACCAAGTCTGCCGGAAGATCACGTTGCGCCAAGACCTGCGGCGGAACGCTCGCATGCGACATGTTCCCCGGCAAGCTGATGGACGAATTCACACTGCCGAAGCTCACGGTAATCCGGAAAAGCTTCGTCAGTTCCGCGACCGTTTTCGAAACTTCCACCGAGCCAGTCGTAAAACTCAATACGCCTCCGGATCCGCGCGCCTGCGACCGCTGCAATTCGTATCCCGGATGATCGGCAAGTCCCGGATAATAGACCTTCTTCACGTCTGGATGCGACGCCAGAAATTTCGCGATCGTAAGCGCATTGCGCTGCTGGCAATCCACGCGCAGCTTTAGGGTCTTAATGCCGCGCAGCAGCAGGAAGCAATCGAACGGCGAGAGTCCATTGCCCTCCGCGTTCTGGATGAAATAGACCTGCTTCGCCAGTTCCTCGTCTTTCACCACGATCGCGCCAGCCGTCACATCATGATGGCCGCCGAGATATTTCGTCGCCGAATGCAGCACTATGTCCGCGCCAAGATCGAGGGGATTCTGCAGGTACGGCGACATCGTGCTGTTGTCCACGCACAGAATCGCGCCATTCGCGTGAGCTATCTCGGCGAGCTTGCGTAAGTCGAGCACGCGGAGCAGCGGATTCGTCGGCGTCTCGACATAGACCAGCTTCGTCTCCGGCCTGATCTGCTGCGCGAATTGCTCGAGATTCGCGGCGTCGGCATAGCGCGCGGAAATACCCGTCTTCTCGAGGACTTTGGTAAACAAACGACAGGTTCCGCCGTAGAGATCGCTGTCGGCAAGAATGTCGTCGCCGGAGCGCAGAAGCTTGGTCGTGGTGGTTATCGCCGCCATGCCGCTCGAGAAGCAAAAGCCGCGGGTCCCGTTTTCCAGCGATGCCAGATGCTTTTCCAGCACCGTGCGCGTGGGATTGCCGCTGCGCGAATAGTCGTATTCGCCGAATTCATCGGCGTGTTCCTGCTCAAAGGTTGCCGTCTGATATATCGGCGTGGCGATGGGGCGATAGCGATCGCCCGGAGCGGGATCGAAACTTACGAGACGGCTAGCGAACTTCATTGCGGACCTCCTCCGATGCCGGACAACACCCGGCCGCCTCAAATGCTTGTTCGAGATCGGCAATGATGTCTTGCGCGGCCTCCAATCCTACGGACAGTCGTACCAACCCATCCGAAATCCCCAGCGCCCGTCGCACCTGAGGCTCAACATCCGCATGTGTGGTAGACGAAGGATGCGTAATCAGCGTCTCGAGCCCGCCGAGGCTCTCCGCTCGCGAGCACAGCTTCACGTGGTTCAGAGCTCGAATCGTGGCGTCAAATCCGGCTTTCAGTTCGAAAGCAATCATTCCGCCGGGTGCGTTCTGTTGCTTGTCCGCAAGAGCTTTCTGTTCACACGAATCGAGCCCCGGGAAGTAAACGCGAGCGACGGCAGGATGTGCCTCCAGCCACTCCGCGATGATCTGCGCATTTTCGCAATGCAGTTTCAACCGAGCCGGCAGCGTCTTCATTCCCTGCAACGTCAGCCACGCTTCGAAGGGCGCTTGCGTTGTGCCTATGGTCTTACGTATCAATCGGAACCGCTCCAGCAACTTTTCGTCGTGCGTCGCGAGTGATCCACCGAGCGTCGCGTTATGGCCATCAATGTACTTCGTCGTCGAGAGAAGCGATATGTCGGCTCCGAGTTCGAAGACGTTTTGCAGCAGCGACGTCAGGAATGTGTTGTCCACCGCGAGCAGGATGGAATGCCGTTTAGCGACCTCCGCCACGGCTGCAATGTCGGTGAGCTTCAGCGTCGGATTGCCCGGTGTTTCAATGAAGATGATCTTCGTCTCTGGCCGGATCGCCCGCTCCACGTTGGCTGCGTCCGACGTGTCCACGAACGAAGCCGTGATTCCCAGGTGATCGAGGATCTCGCGGAAGAGCCGCATCGTCCCGCCGTAGATCACTTCCGAAAGCACCGCATGGTCGCCCGCGCGCAGCACCGATAGGAACAAGGTGGTCACCGCCGCCATGCCCGTGCGGAAGCAAACGGCGGGAGGCGTTCCTTCCAGCACGCCGATGGCTTTCTCCAGGGCATCTACGGTCGGATTCGACACCCGCGAATAGCTGAACCCTTTGTCCACGCCAACGGCGTCATGAACAAACGTGCTGGTCTGGTAGAGCGGAAACAAAATCGAGCTGGCATGAGAGTCCAGCGAACGTCCGCCGCGAATGGCGAGAGTGGAAATGTCGAGGTCTTCGGAAGGCACTGCGATCTCCTGTATCTGGCTGATTTGGCTCTAAAAACAACTCGGCCGCCTTAGGTGACCCCCAGGCGGCTGCCAGATTGGAGATTGAGTGGGTGTACTCAGACTTCCGATGCTGGCCGGCGACCGCCTGGGGGACGCATGGCCATATACATTCGTGAAGTGAGTAGCATCGTCACTGACAAAGTCCGTTCAAATGTGATTGAGGAAGTATACACGGGGCCCGATGACGGCCGCAAGCACAACCCCACGAACGAACAGCGTGCTTCCCGACACCTTAGTGTTTTATGCCGCAGCCGCACATCTGCGCCACTGGCATGCTTATCTGTGGTTGCGACGGCATGGACGACATGGGCACGGAAAGCGACACGGGAATCGGCTGGACTGGCGCGCTTTGGGTGATTACCGGAGCCGTCACGGGAGCTTGATACACCGTGCCTTGCGAAATGACGGTCTGAGTCACCCCACTCGGTTGTGCTGCCGGTTGAGCCAGACCATTTGTCGGCGAAGGCTCTTGCGCCCAAGCCACCATTGAAAACGAGAACGCAAACAACAGTCCAAGGGAGAGTCTCACGGTACACCTCTACCTATAATGTTCTCTCGGCAGAGGTTCTCTTTGCAAGTGTCCGTTTGGACAATGTCCGCGTTCGGGAACCTCTCGCCGCAAGTTCTCTATACTGTCGCCATGAAGAAGAGTTGGAAGACAAAGCTGATCCACGGCGATAGCCATGCCCCGGAGGGATTCCGCTCGCTGGTAACTCCTACCTACCGCGGATCCACCGTGCTCTTCCCCGATGCTGAATCGGTTACGGACCAGTGGGACCAGCATCGCGTGGGCTACACCTACGGCCTCTACGGCACGCCGACGACGTTGGAACTCGCAGCACGCGTCTGCGAGCTCGAAGACGGCGAACACACCATCATCACCGCCGGAGGCCAGGGCGCGATTTCGCTCATCCAACTCTCGCTGCTCAATGCGGGTGACCACATCCTGATCCCCGAGAATATCTATGGCCCCAATCGCAAGTTGGCATATTCCGTTCTCAAGCGCTTCGGCGTGGAGGTCACGGTTTATCCGCCCTTGATCGGCGCGGGAATCGCAGAGTTGATCAAGGACAACACGCGTCTCGTCTGGTGCGAAAGTCCCGGCTCACTGACGATGGAAGTGCAAGATGTTCCTGCAATCGCGAAAGCGGCGCACGCCCGCGGCGCGCTGGTAGTGCTCGATAACACCTGGTCGTCTGGAATCTTTTTCCGGGCCTTCGACCACGGCGTTGACGTCGAGATGCAGGCGCTCACGAAATATGTCGCTGGCCACAGCGATGTTCTTCTTGGCGCAATTACTATTCGCGACCGCGCGATCTACGAAAAGCTCGGCAATACCTACCAGGTGCTCGGCTGCGCCCCATCGCCTGATGATTGCCAGCTCGCACTACGCGGCATGAAGACGCTCGGGGTGCGCCTCGCGCAGATTGGAAGTTCCGCCCTGAGGGTTGCGCAATGGCTCGCAGCGCGACCGGAAATCGAAACCGTGCTACATCCCGCGCTTCCCTCCTGTCCGGGCCACGAGTTCTGGGAGCGCGACTTCACTGGGTCGGCGGGATTGTTTTCGATCGTCTTTAAGTCCGGCCCCACGAAGCAACAGGTGCAGGCTTTTGTGAATGCACTGGAGCTTTTCGAGATCGGATATAGCTGGGGTGGAGTCGCAAGCCTCGCCGTCAATTACGACCTCAGCCACGCGAAGGGACGCTCGGAGTATGGCCATCGCATCGTGCGGCTGTATATAGGGTTGGAGGAACCGGAAGAGCTTATTGCGGATTTGGAGCAGGCACTCGGAAAGATCTAGTTCACCACGGAGACACAGAATTCAGAGCAAATTCTCTGCGCTGGGCGGCGAAAACGATCTTCATTTCCCTGTGGATCCAAACCCTTTCGCCCCACGCGCCGCATCTGTTAGTTCGGCTTCAACCACTTCCTTCGCCAGGAACGGATGTTCGAGCAACTGTGCGATCTTGTCGCCGCGCTTGATCTCGTACTCCTGATCGCCAAGGTTCTCCATCAGCACGATGATCTCGCCCCGATAACCGGCATCAATTACACCGGCATTGCACATCAGGCGTTTCTTTGCCATGCCCGAGCGCGTTTTCACCACGCCACCTGCCGGAGGATCAAATTCAATGGCGACCCCAGTCGGAACGCCCGCCGCGCCACGCGCAGCAATTGTCAGGTCTTCGGAGGCGTAAAGGTCGTAGCCGATATCTTCGCCGGGATGGCCGATGGTAGGAAGAGTGGCGTGTGGCGAGAGGCGCTTCACTTTCAGCATGAGAGCGATTGTCGCATGCTCGCGCCTCCTGCTCTTTCATCCTGAGCGGAGCCCGCCCAGCGTGCGGAGTCGAAGGACCCTATCGTCTTGAAAATGCCTTAGTGCGTTCCTGCCGACTTCGCAAACGACAACACCGCGTCTGTCTCCGTATCGCGAATATCGAACACGGTCAGCAGCTTGGTAATGGAGAGCAGTTCAAGCGTTTTGGCGCTGAGGCTAGCGAGCTTCATTTCGCCGCCGCCGGCGCGCACCGAGCTATAGAGGCTGATCAGCGTGCCGAGGCCGCCCGAATCGATGTACATCACGCCCTTCATGTTGAGGACGATCTGCTTGTAAGCGGGCATCAGTTTTTTCACAGTTTCGCGCAGGGCACCAGACTCGTCGCCAAACACCAGCCGACCCGCACAATCCACAATAATGATGCCCTCGATGGTGCGCGTGCTAAGCGATAGTTGCATGGCAGTCCTCCGGCGATGGGCCCGCGGGCCGATGAAAGTAGATGGCCGACAGCGTACCGTGAAAACGCGGTCAATAGCAACGAAAAGCCGCGAAAAGTGCCATTCTGAGCCAAAGGCCCTAGAGCCGTGGATCGACCGGTTCACTCTCCAGCGCCAGCACGCCGAAAACACACTCATGCACCCGGCGCAGCGGTTCGTGCTCGGCAAAGCGCTGCAACGCCTCCACTCCCAACGAGAACTCCCGCAGCGCCAGCGAGCGTTTCCGTCCCAAACCGCGCGAGCGAAGGCGCTCAAGGTGTTCCGGCGCGGTGTATTCCGGCCCATAAATGATGCGCAGGTATTCGCGTCCGCGGCACTTTACCGCTGGCTGAACAAGATGCTTGCCGCGCGCAATGAACTCGACCGGCTTGACCACCATGCCCTCGCCTCCGGCAGCGGTCAGTTCCTCCCACCAGGCAATCCCTTCTTCCTCGCTGGCGCGTTCGGCAAGATCGATGACTCTGTAGGGGGTGGCGAGAAGCAGTTCGTGATCCTGCGCGCACAAGCGGGCGAGCGTCTCCATGTGCCAAACATGGTCGCGGTTGGTAAAGACCTGGCCTTCCGCGGCGAGTAGGTGGAACGGCGCGAGTTTGAGATCAAGCAGCGAGTGCACGGGCCAGCAGTAGCGGCGATAGGCGTCAACGTATTGGCCGACCATCGTCAGACGCTGGTCGTATTCGGCAATGAGCGGCTCGATCTCCGCAACCCGGTTTGACGCTGTTCGCAGGGCGGCGACGGTCTCACGCAGCGCCGCCCGTCCTGCCGCGCCCGTGGGAGCGTATTGCCGGACAAGAAGCTCCTGTGCTTTCGACGACCACGGCATCAGCTCGCAGTCGAGGCAGACCCAGTCGGTCTTCAGCTCCGTCCACAGCCGAGCCTTTTCCACCGCACACTGCACCCGCGCAAGAAAATCGCGTTCAAGGCGATCGTCGTTGAAGAAACGGCGCCCGGTGCGGGTGTAGCAGACTCCGATTTCATCCTGCGTGATACCAAAGCGGCGCACCGCGGCATCGCGGTCGCGGCAAACGATGACCACCGCGCGCGAGCCCATGTGCTTCTGCTCGCAGACGACCTTCGCCACACCCTCGCGCCGAAAGTACTCGAAGGCCTCCGCAGGATGCTCGAGCAGATTGGGCTGCTTGGTCGTCTCGGAGGGCGACATGGTTGGCGGCAGATAGATCAGCCACTTCGGGTTGGTCGCAAAGCGGCTCATCACTTCAAGCGCAGCGATGGCGTTCTCTTCGCGAATGGTGATGTTACCGTGCAGCCGGGTGGCAATCACGCGTTTGCCGATGACGTCCTCGATGTCGAGCACATCGTCAAGCTGGTGCTGCTGGCTGAGCGTAGGCGCGTCTTCCTTCGGTAGGAAGGGCTTCGGAGATGCATAGTACGTCTTGCGCGCCGGGACTGAGACCAGCTCTTTTTCCGGATATCGAAGCGCTGTCAGGCCGCCGCCGAAGACGCAGCCGGTATCGATGTTGATGGTGTTGTTCAGCCACTGCGGCTGCGGAACCGGGGTGTGCCCGTACACGACCATGGCGCTGCCGCGATATTCCGAGGCCCAGTCAAAGCGGACGGGCAGGCCGAATTCGTCGGTCTCGCCAGTGGTTTCGCCGAAGAGCGCGAACGAACGCACCGCGCCGGAGCTGCGTCCTTGCATGCTTTCCTTCATGCCGGCGTGCGCAACCACGAGTTTGCCCCCGTCGAGCACGTAGTGGCCGATTAGCGAGTCAAGGAACTTCGCAACTGTCTTCTTGAACTCTGGCGGCTCAGCTTCAAACTGTTGAATTGTGTCCGCCAAGCCGTGAGCGATCTTGACGTCTTTGCCACCGAGCCAGCGCAGCAGCTTCGTATCATGATTGCCGGGAACGCAAAACGCGGTGCCTGCATTCACCATGCTCATTACGATTTTGAGCACATCGGGAATGCGCGGGCCACGGTCGACGAGGTCGCCAAGAAAGATGGCACGACGGCCCTCAGGTGGCGTGATGCGGTAGTCGCCGTTCTCACGCTCGATGCGATAGCCAAGCTGCGCGAGGAGATCTTCGAGTTCGTCCGCACAGCCGTGGATGTCGCCAATGACGTCGAACGGTCCGTGCTCGTGCTTCTTGTTCGTCCACAGCGGCTGGCGCTCGATGGTGAGATTGTCCGCGTCGTCCGACGACGAGAGAATCGTGAGATAACGAATGCCTTCGCGTTCCAAGCCGCGCAGACCGCGGCGCATCTGCTGCGCCTGGTTGCGGACGACGTGCGCGCCAAACTGACGGTCCGGCCGGTTTCGGTTGCGATCCTGGCAGATTTTCTCGTCGAAGTTGAAAGCAATTGCCGCCGTAAAGAGGTGATATTCCTTCGCGATTTCGATCAGCGGCTTGCGCGACTCCGGCTGTACGTTGGTTGCGTCCACAACCGTGAGGCGGCCAGCCGCAAGGCGCTTGCGCAGGATGTAGTGCAACAGGTCAAACGCCTCTTTTGTCGCGGACTGATCGTTTTCATCGTCAGAGACGAGGCCGCGGCAGAAGTCGGACGAGATGACTTCGGTGGGCTTGAAGTGCTTGCGTGCGAACGTGGACTTCCCGCAGCCCGACGGCCCAATGAGCAGCACCAGCGACATTTCAGGGAGCTTGAAGTTCATCGCTGGAAGACTCCCATCTGGCTTGGCGCACCGACTACCTGGTCCTCGTCTCCGATCGGGAAGAAACTCACGGTATAGCCGTAACGAGCGGCGAGCGCGGTCGCCCAGTCCTGGAACTGCGCGCGCGTCCACTCGAAACGGTGGTCTTTGTGGCGCATCTGTCCGGCGGGCAGGGTCTCGAACTTCACGTTGTATTCCGAGTTGGGGGTGGTAATGACGACCGTACTTGGCTTGGCGAAATCGAAGAGCACCCGCTCGAACGCAGCGAGGCGCGGTTCATCGAGGTGCTCGATGACTTCTACAACAGTAGCGCCATCGAAGCCGGCGATACGCTTATCGCGATACATGAGCGAGCCCTGCACGAGTTGAATGCGCTTCTTCTGTGTCGGGGGCATAGTTTCGAGTTTCAAGCGATCGGCGGCGATTTCCAGGCTGCGGTACGACACATCCATTCCGAAAATTTCTTTGAACTGCTTCTCTTTCAAGAGCGCTCGAAGCAGCTTCCCTTCGCCGCAGCCGAGATCGACCACGCGCTGCGCGCCGGCCTCCTTCAACTTTTCGGCGACCGCGTTTAGGCGCTGTTCGTGCAGCTTCAGTGGTTTTTCGATCTCTTCTTCCTGCTGCGTCTTCTTTTCGAGCTCGGCATCGGGATCGGGCGTTTCGTCCACGAGCCGAGCGAGCGCCATGCGGGTAAGGCGTCCGCGGCGCTTGAGGTAGCGGCGCACGATGTAATCGCGCTCGGGATGAGTTTTGAGCCAGCCTTCACCCTTGCGCAGGAGCTTGTCGACTTCGTCGTCACCAACCCAGTAGTGCTTGTCGGGATCGAGTACTGGAATCAGCACGTAGAGATGGTTCAGTAGTTCGCGGACAGTGACTTCCTTGCGCAACTCGAGCGCGTAGTACGGGCCTTGTCCCCACTCAGGGAAATTCTCATCCAGCGGATGGCGCTCGGCTTTCACTTCGTAACCGAGCGGCGCAAACAGTTTGCGGATGGCCTCTTCGCCGCCACGGCTGAAGATGACGGCGAGCTTGGCGGTGAGTGGAAGCGGCTCGTCCACAAGGCCGGCGCGGTGTTTACTCTTGCCCGCCATGGCGGTGCCGAGCACGCGCGCAAGGGCAACGCTCAGGAACGACGACGCGACGTAGGGACGGTCATTGACGTAGTGTTCGAGCGAATGATTATCTCCGCTGGGGCCGCGGCGATTGCGCACCAGGCCGATGGGGTCAATCTCCAGCAGCAGCGCGACGGTGCAGCGTTCCGGCGTCGCTTCGGGGTAAAAAATGTGGGCCTTACCATAGGCGAGCGAGAACGAATGGAGCCGCTCCGGGCTCTTGTGCAGCAGGTATCCCAGGTCGGTCGCCGGTGTACGCTCATTGGTGATGGTGAGGAGCATTCTTGCAACGTATCGTGAGTAGCAGGATGGAAGCAAGTTACGATGCGGTCGCAGCACGAGCTTCGCGCCCAATCCGGCAGCAGCCGTTATAATCGAACCGACGTCCCTCATGAGCTACCAGGTTCTCGCCCGCAAATATCGCCCGCAGAAATTTTCCGAGGTCATTGGCCAGGACCACGTCACCCGTACCCTCAAGAACGCTATCGAGCAGCAGCGCATTGCGCATGGATACATTTTTAGCGGTCACCGCGGCATCGGCAAAACGACGATCGCCCGCATCCTGGCGATGGCGCTGAATTGCCAGTCGGCGGACCATCCGGTGTCGGAGCCGTGCGGGGTTTGCGATAGCTGCAAGGAGGTCAAGGCCGGGCAGTCGGTGGACGTAATCGAGATCGACGCCGCAACGAACCGCGGCATTGACGAGATCCGTGAATTGCGCGAGGCGGCACGCTATCGCCCGGCGCGCGACCGCTTCAAGATTTACATCCTCGACGAGGCGCACCAAATTACCGACGCGGCCTTCAATGCCCTGCTCAAGACGCTGGAAGAGCCGCCTGGACACATCGTCTTCATGATGGCGACGACTGAACCGGAAGACATTCCGCAGACCATCCGGTCGCGCTGCCAGCACTTCAGCTTTCATGCGGTGAAGTTTGACGACATCGTGTTGCAACTGCGCGACATCGCCGGCAAAGAAGGTATCGGCGCCGAAGATGACGCGCTGGCGATGCTCGCCGAAGCCGGTGACGGATCGATGCGCGACGCGCTCAGCATCATGGACCAGGCGATTGCAGCGTGCGGCAACCAACTTAAGACCGATGATGTACGCGGGCTGATGGGGACGGTTTCGTCGGACGTGCTGGAAGACATCATGAACGGCGTGCACGCCAACTCCAGCGAGAGCGTGCTGACGACCATCGATAAGTTGCTGATCGAAGGACATAGCCCCCTGCATTTCGCAAAGCAAGCGGTGCGCTTCCTTCGTAACGCAATGGTGGCGAAGGTCGCCGGAAAAGACAGTGCCCTGCTCCAGATTTCGAGCGACGAACGCGAGCGCGTTGCGCGCGTGGCTGAACAATTCAGCGAAGAAGATCTGGCGCGCTTCCTGCAGATCATGCTGCGCACCCACTCTGACCTTGGATACAAGCAAGAACAGCGGTTCCATCTCGAATTAGGTCTGCTGAAACTGGTGCACGCACAACGCATGCTGCCGCTGGAAGAACTGCTCAGTGGATCCGCAAGCGCAGCACCGTCGTCTGCACCGCGTGCCAGCGTGGCGGCGCCTGTTTCACGCCCTAGTTCGCCAGCGCCGAGCGCGGCAACTTCGCGGCCATCGCCGTTTGAATCCAGCCGGACCGCGGCGGCGCCACGACCTTCACCATTTGAGGTGGATCGAGCGCGGAAGAACGAGCCGAAGGCCGAGGCAGACGCGGAAATCACCGCGAAAACACCAGAATTTACGGCGCCGGCCGCACCCACGCCGATGTCAGCCGCGCCCGCGCGCGGATACGAGCCGCAAAGCGCGCCTGCACCCATGGTTACGTCCAGTGTTGGGAGCGCCGTTGCCGTGGCGGAGGTCGCGCCACCACCGCCAGCCGCTGCGCCCGCGGGGGAAACCAACATTCCCGCCATCCGCGACGCGGTTTTGAATGAACTGGAAACCGCTGGGCAGAACGTGCTCGTGCACACGCTGGAAACCGGCGTGTGGGCCGCGAACGCGAACGAAATCACGGTGAAAGTCGCGCTTTCGCCGGCAATGATCGACCTGAGCATGGGGCCGGAGGTCAAGAAGCTGGTGACCGCCGCGGTGAACAAGGCGACCGGACGTCCGCTCAAATTTTCGATGGTGGGCGGCGCAGATCCAGCGACGTTGGCCAAGCCCGCGCCACGCACTGCCGTCGGTCCGTCGGCGCGATCGCGCGCGATGCAGCATCCGCTGGTGAACTACATGCAGGAAAAATTCGGCGCCGAAGTACGGACGGTCATCGACAAAAAGGAAGAGCGATAGACATGGGTGGATTCAATCTGAACGAGATGATGGCGGCCGCCAAACAGCACGCCGAAGAACTCCAGAAAAAGATGGCGCAAACCGTGATCGAGGCCACCGCAGGCGGCGGCAGTGTGACGGTGAAGATGAACGGGCAGAAGCAGCTTCTGAGCATCAAGATCGATCCCGAGGTGGTGAAGTCGGGCGACGTGGAGATGCTGCAGGACCTGGTGACCGCGGCGGTGAATGAAGGCTCGCGGCGGGTGGACCAGGCGATGCAATCGAACCTCAGTGGCATGATGGGCGGCATGGGATTGCCGGGGTTTTAGGAGAAAGTTTTGTCCAAGTTTGCCGAGCCGATGGCGCGGTTGATTGACGAATTGAAGAAGCTGCCGGGCGTCGGCAATAAGTCGGCGCAGCGCCTGGCGTTTCATATCCTGCGCTCCAGCAACGACGACGCCGAACTGCTGGCGGATGCCGTCCGCGACGTGAAGGCCAAACTCCGGCTCTGTTCCATCTGCAACAACATCACCGATGTCGACCCCTGCACCTACTGCGCGAACCCCACGCGGAACCAGCAGGTCATCTGCGTAGTGGAAGAACCGACCAATATTTCTGCCGTCGAAAAGACCCGCCATTTCAATGGCGTATACCATGTTCTTCATGGAGCACTTTCACCTTTGCACGGGGTAGGTCCGGAGCATTTGCGGATCAGCAACCTGATCAAACGGGTGGAGGGCGGCAAGGCAGAAGAGGTCATTCTCGCGACCAATCCGACGGTCGAGGGTGAGGCGACGGCGACGTATCTGTCGAAGATCCTCAAGGCTGAGGGCGTACGGGTGACGCGGATCGCGACCGGCGTCCCCGTCGGCAGCGACATAGAGTACGCCGACGAAGTGACCATGCAGAAGGCGATGGAAGGACGACGGGAGCTTTAGCGCTCCAGCGCGGCCCGGTCCCATTTTGCAGCGTTGGCGGCCGCCACGTACGTGCTCTCCAGAAATTCCAGCAATGCCCGGTCCGGTGAAGGTTCACGCCGGAACTCTTCGTACTTCATGATGAATTCGCCAAGGTTGTTGTCGTACGCGGCAATCGCCGGAGATACCTTCGCCTGCCCCAGGCCCCCCGGGACCGGAGCGGCATAGGCGTAGAAAGCGGGTTCGCCGAATCCGCCGTTGCCGGGCCACCAGCCGGCACTGATCACTTCATGGGAATAGGCTTCGCGCTGGATTGCATCTGCGCCGGGACGCTCGGGAGCGCGACGGCCCGAGAAGCGCGTGACCGCAAGATCGAAGCTGCCCCAGAAGAAATGCGCTGGACTTACCTTCCCGATAAAAGACGAGGAGAACTCGCGAAACACGGCGGTAGTACTGATCAAGATTCGCCAGAAGCGCTTCACGTATTCCGAATCGTACGACGCATGGATCGTATCTTCTGCAAACGGGATGGGATCCTTGAGCTCGCACGGCACAGGGTGAATCTTCACTTGCACCCCGAGCTCTTGTAGGCACTTCAGATAGCTCGCATAGAATTCGGCAACCGTCTGCGGCCGCAGCGCGAGGAGATGATCGCGTCCATCACTCAACCGGAAGCGCAGCTGGTGCTCGAGAAAATCGAACTCGATTTCGAGAGTGCCCTGGGGCGTCGGCATAGCCTCCGTGGTGAGTCCTCGGGGCGAGACGTATAGCGCCACATTCCACCAGTGCGCCTGTAGCGGGACCAAGGCGAGCCTGGTTTTGCCGACGATCTGCGTCCACATGTGAAGGGTGGTCGCGGTGGGCTCCCATTCCTTCCACGGTAGCGACGGCCAGCGTTCTTCGGTAGCGGACATGGGCCTCCTTGGCGTTCGGCTGTGTTTAGACTCGCGGGATGACAAAATAGATTCATGACATCGAGCGCTCCGCAATTTCTTTACGGCACCGCATGGAAAGAAGACCGCACCGCCGAGTGTGTGTCGCTGGCGTTGAAGGCCGGTTTCCGCGGGATTGATACCGCCAACCAGCGCAAGCATTACAACGAAGTGGGCGTCGGTGAAGCCCTGCAGAAGGCCTACAGCGACGGCCTGGTCAAGCGCGACGATCTGTTTCTCCAGACCAAGTTCACCTACCAGCGCGGGCAAGACCACCGACTTCCCTACGATCCAACCGCGCCGCTGGCGAAGCAGGTACAGCAATCGCTCGCGAGTTCGCTGGAACATCTGGACACGGAATACGTGGACAGCTTTGTGCTGCATGGGCCTGCGTCGGGATACGAGTGGACTGCGGACGACGACGCAGTCTGGAACGCGATGCGAGCGGAGCGCGAGAAGGGCCGCACCCGCGTAATCGGCGTGAGCAATGTTTCCCTCGGGCATTTGCAACAGATGGCAGACACTCCGGCGTTCGTGCAGAACCGTTGTTATGCCCAGCTAGGTTGGGACCGCGAAATCCGCACGTTCTGTCGCGAGCATGGCATCGTGTACCAGGGATTCTCGCTGCTGACGGCAAATGTGCCGGTGCTGCGACATCCGTTAGTTCAGGAGATCGCCGGACACATGAAAGCTGGTATCGCGCAGGTGACCTTCGCGTTCGCTCGGCAGATCGGAATGCTTCCTCTGACCGGCACCACGAGTTTCGAACACATGCAGCAGGACCTCTCCAGCCTCGCGCTCACGCTTCCTCAAGAAGCGGTCGAAGCGATTGAATCGCTCGCGGGATAGGCGCCATGCAAAAGCCCCGGATTTCTCCAGGGCTCTAATACCTAATTCCTAATGCCTGTCTTATCCCGCCAGCTTGGCCAACAGGTCCTGCGGATGCACTGGCTTGGCGAGGATTTCGAATTCATGGCCCTTGGCACGGGCGCTTTCGAGCAGGTCGGCGGTAGCGGCCTGTCCGGAGAAAAGCAGAATTTTGCAGCTTGGCAAGAAGCGCCGGATTTGAATAGCGGCTTCAATGCCATTCATATCGGGCATGATGACGTCGCTAATGATGAGGTCGGGTTGCATGGATCGCGCACTCTCGACGGCAGCCGTGCCGGTATACACCGGCGACGCATCGAAACCGGCCTTGTTGAGGATGATGGACAGCGTATCAGCAATGACTTGCTCGTCATCAACCACAAGAACCCGTCGTTTCGGCTTCGAATTGGTCATTCAGTGCTCCTGAGGGAAATAGGCGAACCGGGGCGCGGGCGGTCCGAGCGTTGGTAAAAATTATATCCTGTGGCCCTGCACAACGGGTGAGATGCGGGAAAGATCGGTTGGGGTGTATTAAGGCGGACCAGAGTTACTGAATTACGTCGTCGTGGCCAAATTCGGCGTCGGAAAGCCGCAGGACCGTGATCCGCAGGTTTGGTACGTCCATCGTAGCCGTCTCCCACACAATACGAAGATCCAGCGAAAAGTACGCATGTGCGATGTAATTGCGCATGCCCGAGATTTGACGCCAAGCCAACTCTGGGTGACGATCACGAAGTTCCGTGCTGATGCGGCTCGCGGCCTCTCCGATCACTGCCAACTGGTGAAAGATGCCGCTGCGGAGCAACACGTCACTGTCGAGATCCGCGAGATCCCGCCCGCTAACGAAACTGCCGATATGCTGGCAAGCCTCGATGATGTCCGCCAAATAGGCGCGATCATGCCGCATAAAGCAGTTCGTTATTGGCGAGAACTTCGTCGCGGATCGTTGCCTTGAGCCCGCCTGCCTGCACGAGATCAACCGGCCTCCCGATCAAATCCTGCAGTTCATCTCGCATCTTTAAAAACGTAATCAGCCCCATTCGTACGTCGGGTTGGAATTCGACCAGGAAATCCACGTCACTCTCGGCGCGAAACGTAGGACCCAGTGCGGAGCCGAACAGGCGCAACTCCCTTACGCCGTACTTCTCGCAGATGGCACGGACGGTTGGCATCTCGAGTTTAAGAGTGGCGTTCATTCCGACCTCAATTATGCCATTCCTCAGCAAACCCTACTCGATCCCATACTCCTTCCACCTCTTACTGACCAATTCCCGCGTCGCGTCGTCCATCGTCACCTCATCCGGCCACGGACGCTCGAAGCCTTCGCTCGGCCACTTCCGGGTCGCGTCGATCCCCATCTTCGACCCGAAATCCGGCAGCCGGGACGCATGATCCAACGAGTCCACCGGCCCCAGCGTGAACTGAATATCGCGCTCCGGGTCGATGTTGTTACAGACCTTCCAGACGACCTCCGCAGGGTTCTGCACATTCACGTCTTCGTCCACGACGATGATGCACTTGGTGAACATGGCGCCGCCAAGTCCCCAGATAGCGCTCATCACCTTGCGCGCATGGCCGGCGTAACTCTTCCGGATGGAGACGATCATGAGGTTGTGGAAGACCCCTTCGATCGGCATGTTCAGATCCACAATTTCCGGGATGGTGACCCGCATGAGCGGCAGGAAAATGCGTTCGACGGCCTTGCCCATGTACGCATCTTCCACCGGAGGCTTGCCCACGATCGTCGCGGAGTACACCGGATCCTTGCGGTGTGTGATGCAGGTAACGTGGAAAACCGGGTAGAGGTCTTCGAGCGAGTAGAAGCCCGTATGATCGCCGAACGGTCCTTCGACTTTTAGTTCGTCGAGGTTCACATGTCCTTCGAGAATAATCTCGGCGTTCGCGGGAACATCCAAGTCCACAGTCTCGCACTTCACCAGTTCCACCGGCTTCTGGCGCAGGAATCCCGCGATCATGAATTCTTCGACCTCCGGCGGCGCTGGAACGATCGCCGAAAACATCAGTGCGGGATCGGTGCCGAGCGCAACTGCAACTTCCATCTTCCCTTTCGGACCTTCGGTTGTGCGTGAGCCTCCACCGCTGCGCGCCATCAAATCAATTGCGTCTGACTTCCCTGCCGGATCGCCGCCAACGTGCGCGGCCCGCATACGCTCGCGATAGTGCTCAGCGCCCCCTTTGTGGCGCTGCCAATGCATACCCGTGGAAGTCGCGTCATAGACCTGCATGCGGTAGGCGCCTACGTTGCGCTTCCCCGTTCTCGGATCGCGCGTGATGACGCACGGGAGCGTGATGAACGGACCGCCGTCTTTCGGCCAGGTGGTGAGAATGGGAAAGTCGAGCAGCGAGAAGTCGCCCTTCTTGATGACTTCTTTGCACGGGCCCGTGCTCACGGACTTCGGAAAGAACTTGCCCATCTCAGCGAGCTTGGGCAGCATTTTGATTTTGTCGAGCAGGCCCTGTGGCGACTTCACATCCATGAACTCGCGGATGCGACCGGAAATTTCATCGAGCGAATCGACATCGAGGGCCATCTTCATCCGGCGTTCGGAGCCGAACTGGTTCATCAAGACCTTCGCTCCGGGATAGCCTTTGACCTTCTCGAATAAGAGGGCCGGGCCGCCTTGACCTTTGCCATTGCGTGCCGGCCACTTGGAAACGCGGTCGGTGATCTCGCAAATCTCCAGCTTGGGATCGACTTCGGCTTTCACGCGCTTCAGTTCCCCGGCGCGGTCGAGGGCAGCGATCCATTCGCGAATATCGTCGTAGGCCACTTTGGCCTCTCTTTCTGTATGGGTAGAACGTCGAATTATAAATGCGCACTCCGCACGATTGCCCAACCGCGTTTCGACCGCTACACTCGCGCTGCATGGTTCGCGGCATTGCAGCAGCGCTTTTCCTTGTCGCCCTGACCTCGGGCGGCTGGGGACAGCAAGGTTCTCGTAGTTACATCTTCACTGGTGTCGTGAAGCCTGAAGACTGCAAGGTGCTGCCGCAAAGTTCTTTTGAGATCCATCCCTCCCTTTCACGCAGCGGGTCCGCGGACCGCTTGTCAATCAAATGCGCGCCGATCGCCGACGGCACAACGCTGCTGACGCTAACGTTCCTGCTCACTGACACGCCTCCGGCGCTGGAACGTGGCCAGTCGCGGAGTTACAGTTTTCGTTGGGGAGCGAAGATCGAAAAGCACCTCAATCCCATGGCGGGTGAGTTCACGCACGATGGGCCCAGGTGCATTCAAATCCTGTCGCTCTTCTCCGAACATGCCAGCGCAAAGGACCGAAACCTTGGCCCGCAATGGATCGGCGGCTGCTATCACGAAGATCGCTGGGGTCTGGCAATGGAACTGACCCTCACCGAAGCCACGCGCTAAGGCGAAGTTTATCCAGCAGCACCCAACTCATAGCCCCCAAACGACATCCAATTGAAACATTAGCAGGTGCTCAGCCTGCCAGCGCCCAGCCGCGCAATCCTTTCAGAGGTTACGGACCCACATGGCAACTGCGGTTGCAAATGAACGTGAACACATCCAGGCCCTTTCGCAGCTCACCCTGAACCCGGCGGCTTCTGCCGAAGCCGTTCGCCACTTTGCTGCACTCAACCAGGCGCAGCGCGACGAGCTACTCTCGCTGGCCGACAGCAATCACGTGGTCATTCGCGGGTTCCAGCCGGTAATGAACGGCGCACTCAGCATGAATCTGCCGGAACTGGCTCAGTGGGCGCAGGGCGTGATCGAAAAAGAGCGCGGGCGCATCATCAACGCCCTCTCGAAGCTTGAGGTCATCTGCAACGCACTCGAGGCCGCCGGATGCCAGACCACGGTGATGAAGTCGCTCGACCACTGGCCCGACCTCGGCAACGATCTCGATCTCTACAGCACTGCTGACGAAAAGATCGTGTGCAAGGTGATGACCGAGCAGTTCAAGGCCCACATCGAACCGCGGAGCTGGGGCGACCGCCTCGCCAACAAGTGGAACTTCCAAGTCCCCGGACTGCCGGAAGCAATTGAAGTTCACGCCAAGCGCCTCGGGCAGACTGGCGAACATACCGCACTGGCCCGCCGCTTTGTGACCCGCCGTGTACAGAAGACCGTCGAAGGCATGACGTTCTACGTGCCTGCCCCGGAAGAACGCGTGATCGTCGCGACCTTGCAGCGGATGTACCGGCACTTCTACTTCCGCGTGTGCGACATCGTGAACACGACGAAGCTGGTGGAGTCCGGCACGATTGATTACGCCGAGTTGAAGAAGGCCGCCGACATCGGTGGGATCTGGCCGGGTGTTGCGAGCTACCTGCGGATCGTCTGCGATTACGTGAAAGCGTATCGCGGGGTTGGCTTCGAACTGCCACAGGAAGTGTTGAATGCAGCGCCCTTCGGTGGCGAGAAGGTCTTCGTGAAGGGCCGCTTCATCCGCGTGCCGATCATGCCGCAGGGCGCCGATCTCTATACCCGCCAGGTGACCAGCGCGGCATTCCGTGGCGATGTCCCGGCGACGTTCCGGTTGTCGCTGTTGCCGCCCCTGGCATCGGCTGCGGCAGTAGCGTTCAAAATCACCGGCAGCGATAAGGGCATCTGGTAAATCGGAATTCCCCCGAGGGAGAGGGCACGCTGCGGCGTGCTCTTTCTATTTCTGGGCCTTCAAAAGCGGAACCAGTTGCTGGTTCCACTGCTCCACGTCGCTCGCCCACTGCGCCGCCACGACACCCGCCGAAGCGAGTGGGACGCGCGTCAGGCGAGCGCCAAGCTTGCCGTCCGCCAGTTCGTAGCACGAGAGATAACGAGGACCGACGAGCGCCACGAAGCTGCCGTCGGGAGATGTGTAAGCATCGAGCGTTTCGGGATCCTTGTCGAGGACAGCGTCCCAACCGACCGCGAGATCATCGCGTCCAGCAATTTCTTTGGGCACGTCGAAGGGAATGTCGAAGGTGTTCCCTTCCTGGCCTTTGATTTCAGGAGTTACGCCAAGCAACTGGTAGCGTCCCTTGTTGCGCACCACAATCCACGAATTCTCTTCGACTGGGTTATCCGAGTCGGTGGTGAGAGTGCCGCGAGCGTTGGCGATCTCGCCACCGAGCGCCATCGCATCCCCCGCGGGATCGCTGGCAACATCTCGCAGAGCGATGTGCGCTCGCAGTTGCTGCTCTCCGTGGGTCAGGTCTTCAAGGCGAACCATGAAGCCTTGGATTCCAGAAGTAGGTTTCTTGCCGCAATTGCTCACGTAAGCATGTTGGACGGTCGCGTAGTCGCCACCCACCCAACTCAGTGAGTAGGTATTGATGTCGTCCGGGCAAGGTTCATCAGGATTGAAAGCGATAACGTGGAACCTCAGGTGCTTCGATCCAGCCGGCCCGGCCCATATCACTTCGTTTCGCGATTCGTTGGTCGGATGTTTCAGGACCGTGATTCCCAGTTCCCACCACCCCGCCCCGCGAGGAGTGAGCAGTCGGTTCCCCTCCGTCACCTGAACCTGCGAACCGTCGCGAACAATCCAGTAGGAGTGGAAGCTTTGCCCGGCATCGGACGATGCCGCCGCCGTCGTCAAAAGCAATCCGGATTTCGACTGCGCGAATGCGCTTAATGGCAAGAGCAGACCGGCCACGAGAGCTAAGAGTGCGCGCTTCATTGCGCCCCCTTCTGCGAACTTGCGTGATCATAAAGTTCGCGGTCTTCCGGATGCTTGTCGAAGTATTTCGGGTCCATCGTCACGATCATCTCGTAGGTTTGTCGGACGGCAGCGCCATCGCCGCGGCTGTACTGAAGCTGGGCGAGGCTCGCAAGATACTTCGTTTGTTCGGGGAACATTTTTCCACAGGCAGCCAGGTCTTGTTCGAGCGAGCTCTGCGGATAATCCGGCGCGTCCTCGGGCTTGGTCGTTGAATAGATCTCGCAGGCGACGTCGGCGAATCCGCCGTACATGATCGCCGTCGCGGTCTTCCATCCGTTCTTAGGATTCAGTTGAAAAGCGGTACGGAACTCGCTGCGTGCGTCATCCATTTTGCCCGCGGAAGCCAGCGCCAATCCGTAGGCGCGATGCGCTGCAGGATCGCTGGGCGCCGATTTCACACCAGTCTGCGCAACTTGCACCTTCTCGGCCTCGGCAGCGAAGTCGGTTTCATACTTTTTTAAGTGCGCCGCGAGCTTCTCATCCGCCGTATCCAGCGCCACGGCTTCGCGCTGCGCATTGATCGCCTCGGCGTGACGGTTGCGTGCCCACAGCACTGCGGCGAGTTGCTCTCGCGTCGCTATCCAATCCGGCCGAAGCTTTGCGGCGGAGTCGAGCAGCAGGACTGGATCCTCGGCGGACTGAAATTCCTTGCCTTCGAACTTCTGCGCCAGCAGGTAGTACGAGAGCGCGTAATTGGGATCGCTCTTGATCGCCTCGCGATATTCGGCAATCGCCTCTGCAGTTGGAAGTTCGGCCGCCAGGAACGTATGCGCGATTGCAGAGTTGTGCGGCGAGAGTCCAACCTTTAGCGCGCTTCGGCACGCAAACTCTCCGCGCACGCCGTTCTGGTTCACGCAGGTCTTGAGTTGCGCGAGAGCTTCGGGCGAGTCAAGCGTCGCCGCAGCGATGGCGCCGGTCTCTCCTGTCGAAACCGCTGCCAGTTGCAGATCGTGAGAAGCTTTGCCGTTCACCGGGTTCAATCTCACTGCTTCCCGGTATTCGATCGCCGCATTCGCCGTGTCACCAATCGCCGCATAAGCCTGGCCGAGCGCATAACGATACTCGGCATTATTTGGGGCCAGCCGCGCACACTCTTTCAGATGGCGGACCACCTCAGCGCCGTGGCTGCCGTCCCACTGCTGCCAGAAGTGCGCAATCTCCCAATGCGTCGTTGGGTCGGAAGTATCCACGCGGACCGCGTTGTCATAAGCCTGTACGACAAGTGGGTCCGGCCTCTGCGCGAAGTCCACGGCAGCCTTGAGATAAAAAGCCTTGGCGGCGTTCTTTTGTCCGGCGCGCTCGAGTCCCTGCCCCGCAGTGAAGTAGAAATTCCCTTCGTGACCAATGCCCGCGACCATAGCTTTGCCGGTGTCGCCCAGAACAATTTCGTGGCCACGCATCAGCCCGAACTGCACTGCCTGCTTGTATTCCAGGTCGGCAGTCGCGGTTTCGCCCGAGCGATCCAATCCCCAGGCATAGATCACGTGTGCCTCGGCACTCTTCGGGAGCAGCGTCAACGCCTGCCGGTAGATCGCGGTGGCAGTAGTGTGTTCGCCCGCCTGGGTGAGCAGCATGCCCTTCGCCAGGAGAAGCTGGGCCTTCTGCGCGGGCGCAGGATTGCCAGAGAGCGCCTCGCTGCACGCGATGGGGCCGTCATAGGAGTTTCGAAAGCAACGCGAAGCTGCATCATCGCCGGTAATTTGCGCCAAGGACGCAGTCGCGGTAGCAGCCAGAATCAGGCCGAAGGTAAACAGGTGGCGCATCGAGTATGCCAGTTATATCCAGCATCAACTCCGGCTTCAAGGGAGTAATGACCTAGGTAATGGGTCACAAAGGGGCATTACCTTCGTGTCTTGCGCTCTGGATGCGGGTTTCCCTACGATTCTTGGCTGCGATGCCCAGTTTGAATCCGTTCGCCGCTTTCCGTTCGAAATCCGAGAAAGACCGGCAGTTCCACCGCCACAAGATCGACGTGGCCGTCCGGATCAAGGCTTGGCGTGGAGGCGCCTTCCAGCTTATGGAAGGCCGTGGTAGCGACGTCAGCCAGGGCGGCATGGCCCTCTCCATTTCGACAGCCCTGCAACTTGGCGAGAGCGTGACCATCGAGGTTACACTGCCCTACTCCGAGCATCCGCTAATGCTTACCGGCGTAGTCCGCAATATTGAGGACGAACGCTACGGGATGGAGTTTACCGGCTTGCGAGAGCAGCAGCGCGAGGCCATCACGCGCTTGTGCGAGGCACTCGAGAAATCCGCGTAAGCTACGAGGCTCTCCGCTCTCGGCCCTGTGCGTCGAGGAAATTCAGCAACCTGCCCGTCTCGGTATCGTTGTTCACTGCCAGATCGGCCCATTGCGGCACCGACACGTTTCCCTGGTAAACGAAAATCGTCACAATCCCGAGGTCCCTGGCCTTCTCAGCAATGGCCGCCGCTTCGTCCTGATGGACGCTGTGGCCAATCAAAACCGCAAGGTAATCGTACTGCTGGAGAAGGATCAGCGCATCCAATGGCTCGCGGGGCGATGAAACCGAGTATCCCGCGATCGCCAGCATGTCGTTGCGGCCGATCAGCAGGGGAGTGGATCGGCTAATAGACAGTAATCTGCGAGACCGTCGCTGAAGTGGCATCTCTGAATCGGAACCATTTCTGCGCCGGAAGGTTGTATCCCGCAGCTCACTTCGGCAGTTGTATACTGGCTTCATCGCTGAGCGGGAGTAACTCAGTGGTAGAGTCACGGCTTCCCAAGCCGTTGGTCGCGGGTTCGATCCCCGTCTCCCGCTCCATTTTCCTCACCAAACTCCAAATATCTCGGAAAACGATAATGTCCCCTAATCGTGGGATGAATCGCGTGGCGAGTGTACTTGCTATCCGATTCTCACCCCGTTAGGGTGGAACTCATTGACAGCCAGCAATCTGGAATCCTGTTGTTGTGTAGGTACAGAGCATATGGCGGACGGGAGCATTCCGAGCACTCTGACTGAACTAGGCAAAATTGACGCGTTTGTGAACAGCCCCACGTTCTTTCAACGTCTGTTGGAAGAGCTCTACGAGGGCGTTTATTTCGTGGACACCCACCGCCGCATCCTCTACTGGAACCGCGCTGCGCATCGCATCTCCGGCTACAGCGCCGAGGAAGTCATCGGCCACTACTGCCAGGACAACATCCTCAACCACGTGGACGACGCCGGCACTCAACTCTGTTTCGGCAAGTGTCCGCTGTTGACGACGATCGAGCACGGCGTCCCGCACGAGTGCGAAATCTATCTCCACCACAAGAATGGCCACCGCGTCCCGGTCCGCGTGCACGTCACGCCTGTTCGCGATGCCAACAACCAGATCATCGGCGCAGTCGAGATGTTCGTCGAAGCCAACAGCTCAAAAGCCCGCAACCAGCGCGCCGAGCTACTCCATAGCCGTGGCTTCCTCGATCCTCTGACCGACATCGGCAATCGCCGCTATCTCGAAATCGAACTCTTCAAAGCACTCCAGGAATTCCGCCAGCACGGTCTTCCCTTCGGCGCCATCCTTGCCGACATCGATCACCTACGGATTGTGAACGAGCACTATGGCCACACGGTCGGCGATCAAGTCCTGCGCGCGGTTTCGTTGACGCTGGCAAATGCCGTCAGCGAAGCCGATATCCTCGGACGCTGGTCGGTGGATGAGTTCCTCATCCTCGTGCCCAGTTCTTCCGTTGACAGCCTTGGCGACATCGCCGAACGCTGCCGCGCCCTCGTGGAACGCGCCAACATCCAGGTCGGCACCGAACAGTTGGTCGCGACCATCTCCGCCGGCGCCTCAGCCGTGGACCCATTGGACACCATGGAGATGTTCATCCGCCGGCTAGAGAATTACCTGCAGCGCAGCAAGTACTCAGGCCGCAATCGAATCACGATGAAGTAAGTCGCAATCGAATAGAAGTGAAAAGCCTCGCGTTATCGGCGAGGCTTTCTAGTTCTGTCATCCTGAGCGAAGCGACCGAAGGTCGCGAAGTCGAAGGACCCCTATCGGCCCCACCACAGCCAAAATCTACGCTTCCGCTTTCACCCGGTTCTTCCAGTGCGACCGCACGAACAAGAGAATGACGATCACAAGGGCAGCAACGATGATGGCATCAAACCGGTGCAGCCACATCTTTAACCGCGGATCCGTCTCCCACCTCTCACCCAGCTTCATTCCGACATACGCAAGCAAGAAGCACCACGGCCACGACCCAACGAACGTATAGACGTGAAACCGCAGCCGCGGCATCTTCGCAATGCCCGCCGGAAGAGCGATGAACGTCCGCACCACTGGCAACAGGCGCGCCACCAAAACGGTGATGTCGCCGAAGCGCTTGAAGAATTGCTCCGCACGATCAAGGTCATGATGGTTGAGCAGGATAAAGCGTCCCCAGCGGTTCACCAGCGGACGCCCACCGACATAACCAATCTCGTAGGCGATCACCGATCCGACGTTGCACCCGATCGCCCCGGCAGTCGCCACCCAAAGCAACTGGAAGCGCCCGGTATACACCAGGTATCCCGAGAACGGCATGATGACTTCAGACGGCAGCGGAATGCAGGCAGACTCGATCGCCATCAGCAGCATGACGCCGAGATATCCGGTACTGCTGATGACATGAATGATGAACTCGCCCAGAACGGCGATCAGGTTGTGCAGCAAACGTTCACTCTCCGACGCAGACGCTCACCGCGCCCCGTGGTTATTTCCTGAGGATGTGAGATGCAGATTACAGCTCTGCGAGGTAGCGCGGGCCTTCAGTCGCACGAAATCTGCGGCCCTGTCCGAACCGATGCTTTTACCCGGCTAAAAGTCCTGGCTGTCCTGGGTAAAGGCGAATCCCGGCAACGACGCCCCTTCCGGGCCTTTCGTCACTTTTACGCGCGTGGTCTCAATATTCGGCGCGTTCACTTCCGCCGGACGCAGCATTGCAAACTGCGTGAACAGCTCGTTATAAACCTTCGTGACCAAATAATTCTTACCGTCGGCTTCATTCCGCCAGACTTGTCCAAGCTGGATCGATTTCACTGCCATAGAACTTCAGGGTAAATGTCGCGCCAAGGTGCGTCAATCGCGCAACGGGTACAGACTACAATCCGGGAATGCCACAGTTCTTCCCCACCCCGATGCACTTCCGTCTCTGGCTCGAGAAGCACCACGCTGCCGAGCGCGAGCTCGTCGTCGGCTTCTACGTGAAAGACTGCGGGAAGCCCAGCATCACTTGGCCGGAGTCGGTCGAAGAAGCTCTGTGCTTCGGCTGGATTGACGGCGTCCGCCACAGTCTCAACGACGACAGCTATACCATCCGTTTCACGCCGCGAAAGCCAACCAGCATCTGGAGCCAGAAGAATCTCGCCACCATGACGCGGTTGATGGAACAGAAGCGCGTCGCTCCAGCCGGGATGAAAATCTACGAAAGCCGCGACCAGAAAAAGACAGCTCTGTATTCCTTCGAGCGTGCCGAATCCAAGCTCCCACCCGAGCACGAAAAGCTCTTCCGGAAGAACGCGAAAGCGTGGAAATTCTGGGAGGCGCAGGTACCGTCCTATCGCAAGCCGGCCACGTGGTGGGTGGTGAGTGCAAAACAAGACGCCACCCGAGAGCGGCGTCTTGAAATTCTCATCGAGTGTTCGGCGAAAGGATTGAAAATCCCGTCCCTCCGCCGTCCGAACGACAAGCAGGGCTAGCTACTTGACGCCGCCATCTTCGATCGCGTTCTCAGCGCGCTTCAAATAGTTGCGGAAGTTCTTCATCCGCTCCTCATCCTGCGCCGAGCGATGATACTCATCGCGCTTCTTATCGAGATCGCCTGCATCCGTATCAGCCTTCGCCACCAGTGCTTTCACCGACGCCAGCGCATCTGCGTAGACCTTCGGGAATCGCGCGATCTCGGCTTTGGCCTTCTCCGGTCGATAGCTCAAACGATCCCCGGTCTCCCAGGCATCAATCACCGGATCAGTCGCGCGTGTGCGGAAGTTTTCCAGCGCGTTCAGCGTGTCGTAAGCGAGCTGCAAACGCGCAATCGCACCGGCGAAGCCATCCAGTTGCGAGCGCGACGCCAGCGATCCGCCAGCCCGTTTCACCACGATCTTCACCGGCGTGTGCACCGAGTAGCGCACCGTCGTGATCACCGTGCTCAGCGTGTTCCCTTCATAGCGCCAGCCGATTTTCGGTGAGCCCTTTGCGGTGAAAGTGAGTGATTGCCCGTTGGCCGTCACCGTTTCCGGCGGCCAATCGTATGGCAGGCGCAATTCGTAGGCCCGCTCCGTCGTCATCCCCGGATAGCTTCCCTCCACCGGCGCAATCGTCAGCGTGAGTTCATCGCCGCTCTGCGCAGCGCTGATCTTCGTCCACGAAAACGCGCCGCGCTTGTACGCCTCTGAGTCGCTGCCATCGGAGTAGAGTTTGTATTCGCTAGTCTGCTTATCGGCCAGCGGAAATACATTCAGGATAAGCGGATCCACCGGCCGCTGGTCCGCATGCTGCATCGGCGGCTGGCCCGGAACGATCGCCCCCGCCTTCACATACACCGGCGTCTCGCGAATGTCGAAACTGCGCGTCGCATCTGCGGGACCGGCGAAGTGCTTTCCGCTCGATCGCTCGATCCATTCGCCTTGCGGAATCCAAACCTTGCGCGTTGACAGTTGCGTCACCGGATCCACCGGCGACGTAATTGGCGCCACCAGCATTTGACTCCCAAAGACATACTCGTCCTTCACGTTGTACGCCTGCTCCGCCTCCGGCCAGTCGTAATACAGCGGATGCAGGAACGCCACACCGGTGTCGTAGGTGCGCCGCGCTTCGGTGTAAATGTACGGCTGCATCTGTTCACGGTGCTGCATGGTCTCGCGCATGATGTCCGCGTACGGCTCGGGATACGCCCACACGCGACGCTCGGAGTCCGGATTCTTCGTGGTATGCGTGCGCAGGATCGGGCTGAACGCGCCAAACTCAATCCAGCGCGTGATAATTTCCGGGTCCACCACGCCCGGCATGTGCCCGCCGATGTCGTGGCTCCAATACGCATACCCAACGTTTGCTGCCGTCGCCGTAAACCACGGCTGGAACGCCAGCGAATCCCACACCGAAATCGTGTCGCCCGAAAAACCTATCTGGTAACGATGGTTCCCCAACCCGCCCCAGCGATGGAACAACAGCGGACGCTTCCCTTCCATCTGCTGGTCGGTAAAGTGCACGTAGTTCAACCACCACGTCGGGCTCACGCCCGGTGTGCCCGTCTTCATCTCCTGTTGCCAGTCGAGCCACCAGAAGTTGATCCCCTGCCGCTCCAGCGGATGGTGCAGCAGGTCCATGTAATTGCGCGCGAATTTCTTGTTCGTAATGTCGAAGGCCACCCACTTGCGCGTCGCAGGGTCAATGCCCATCGCCTTCGCCATCTCGGGATACGCCTTCTCCCACGGATGCACCCCCGACGCCGGATGCACGTTCAGCGTGGCCTTGATCCCTTGCGCGTGAATGCCATCGAGAAATGCCTTCGGGTCCGGGAACAGCAGCGGGTTCCACGTATAGCCCGACCATCCCAGTTCGTGGCCAGACTGGTCTTTCTCGCCCATCGCGAGCAGCTGCTCTTTGTTCAGGTGCCAGTCCATGTCAATCACGAGCACATCGAGCGGCAAATCGTTTTCATGAAAACCGCTGACGAGGTTGTCTAACTCCTGGTCGCTATAAGCCCAGTAGCGCGACCACCAGATGCCGAACGCAAACCGCGGCGGAATCGGAATCCGGCCGGCGACCTTCACAAAATCGCCGAGAGCATTTTTGTACTCGTGGCCGTATCCGAAGAAATACCAATCCTGGCGATCAGTGTCCGTGCGCAGCACAATCCACGGCCACTCGCTCTTTTCACCCTGTGCGAAGGTGAAGTTGTCGCTATCAAAAAGCGGACGCTTGGAGTCGTCCACAACCACCCAGCCATCCCGTGAAACCAGGCCGGGGTCGATCGGTTCTTTCGTCTGATTGCCCTTGGCGCCGTCGAGCGTGCGCGTTGTGCCCTGTAGATTGCCAGAGTCATCCATGCCGGGATGCCACGTCACCGCCTTGCCGTTCAATTGAATCGTCGCGGTGAGGTTCTCTGCGGTGAACTTGCCGTCGCCGGCGGAGTCGGCGTTATACGTGAGTTCCACATCGGCAGTCTTCAGAGTGACGCGCTGCCCGTCTTTCTTCTGCGTGAACTCAGGCACGGGCAGGAGCCGGTTCAGAAACACAAACGACGGGCGGTCTTCGAACTTGCCATCCGCCGCCCACTCCATCCGGATCATCTGCGGCGTAAGCACCGTGAAGCGCGCGTGGCCCACCACCACCACGGCCTTCGGATCGGCAACCGGATTGTAAGAGGCTTCCGGCGGCTGAACCGTGGCCGCCGCGGGCTTGGCAGTAGGAGTCTGTGCGTGAACTGGGACGATAGCGAATGCGCTTAGAAGGAGTGCGAGACAGAGCCGGGGGTTTATCAAGGCGAGAATCCTCTCCGCCACAATGTAATACACCAAAGTGGAACAGGAAACGGTATGCCGTGTGCCCCGTTGTGGAGAACATTCCCACCCCAGCCAGCACCGACCAAATTCGAGGCGAAATATTCACCACAGAGCCACGGAACAGAGGTTTGGAATTTCTTTTCTTCTAGGACGGAGCGCTTCGGGTTTCTCAGTTCCATCGGGGGCTGTGACGGTCAGATCTCGAACCTCTGCGCCCTCTGTGCCTCTGCGGTGAAAAAGAACTCCCCGGCGCAACCCACGCTTTCGTGGGACAGACGCCGTGACACCACCCGCGTACTCTGCTTTCGTGGCGTATTGTCACGAACCACTCAGGCTCTTTCTCATTTAGTAAACATCGCCGAAAGCGCGATAGTTGCAGACTATCGCAACTGTAGGCATTAACTCTTACGGCTGGAGGAATTTACCCGCAACTGCCTTTAGATGGAGGAATTTGCGAACATTGCATAGCCTAAACTGCTGAAAATGCTAGAGGGGTGGGGGGAGGGGGTACATTGAATAACGAGTTACCCCATCGCCAGATCGAGCGACACGAGGTGCCAGTTTAGAGTGTCGGCAGCTTCCCGCCGAGCCACTCCGAAAAGCCGTCAATTTTGACCCGTAATCCAATGAAAAATGCTCCAAACGACGCATAGACCGCACTCACTTCATCGAATCTCATCTCGTAAATGAGCTTTTTGAACTGCAATGGATCGGCGCCGAACAGGTCAACACCCCATTCCCAGTCGTCGAAACCGATCGAGCCGCTGATGATCTGCTGCACCTTACCGGCGTAGCGGCGACCGACCATGCCATGCGCTTCCATCTGCTTCTGGCGGCTCTCGATGGGGACGGTATAGAAGTTGATCGCCTCCCCGCGCTTGCGGTCCATGGGATAGAAGCAGAGATAACGGTGGTCCGGAATCTTCGGGCACAACCGCGGAGACATCGCGCTCTTCTGCCGCTCGATCGTCTCCTGGATCGCCTTCTCCCACTCTTCCGAATGCGGAACGACGCCCCTCTCCATGAGCTGCTTGTAGAGCTTCACCGTCGAGTCGTACAGGCCGAGCTCGATCACGGAGAGATAGGAGTTCACCGGTTCGAGGTATCCGTACAGTCGAGTGCCCGCGAGCTTCAGTTCGGCCTCGTTCAGTTCATCGAACGAGTTGCGGAAGTGGATCAGCATCAAGTCGCCCTTGTGTCCGACCATCGAAAACAGCGCGGTCAGGCCGGTCTCTTCCATCGGACGCAACGTCTGCTCGGCGTCTTTGATTACCCCGAGGCGTTCGCCTTCGCCCAACGCGTTCCACGCCGCCCAGCGGAAGCGGAACATCTGGTGCAGCACGCTGTAGCCTTCGAGCGTAATCGGATGAGCAGGCATTTCCGCGGAAACCGGAGCAGGATGATGAGACACGTAGGGTCCTTGTGCTGAATTTGTGGGGACTGCGCCTCCCATTGTAATCTGCAACCCATGGCACGCGGACAGATCACACGCCAGCCCTCCAAGGCCGGGCGCCACGACAAACCAGCGAAAGCAGTGACCCTCAACGTGAAAGTAAAAGCCAGTACGCCCGCCAAACTCGCGAAAGCTCCGGCGAAGAAATCCGCGAGCGGCGCGGTGCCCAAGGGTTACAACCCCATCGCCCCCGAGCGGGTGCAGGAAATTCTGAAACGTCTGGAAGCGACCTATCCCGGCGTAAAGTGCGCTCTACACCACCACAACGCATGGGAACTGCTAGTCGCGACGATCCTTTCCGCGCAGTGCACCGACGTCCGCGTGAACATGGTCACGCCCGAACTCTTCCGGAAATATCCCACGCCCCAGGCATTCGCCGGGCTGAAGCCCGAACAACTCGAGCCAGATATCCGCTCCACTGGCTTCTTCCGCAACAAGGCCAAGTCCATCGTGGGCGCGGCAAAGGTCATAGTGAACGACTTCGGAGGCGAAGTCCCAAACGAGATGGACAAGTTGCTAACCGTGCCCGGCGCCGCCCGTAAGACCGCCAACGTCGTCCTAGGTTCGTGGTTCGGTATTGCCGCAGGGGTGGTGGTAGACACCCACGTCCACCGCATCTCACGTCGCCTCGAACTGACGAAAAATAACGATCCGAAAACGATCGAGCAGGATTTAATGAAGATTCTTCCACGCGACAGGTGGATCAATTTTTCGCACGAGATCATTCATCACGGGCGCGCAATCTGCATCGCGCGCAAACCGAAATGCGTAGATTGCTCGCTGGAAAATATTTGCCACGCCGCCGACAAAACGTGGAGCACCGTCGAAATTCATAAGAGCGCGCAGCCATGAGTCGTGAGAAGCATTCGAAGTATCAGGCCGACAAACCGAAGCCCGAGCCGTTTCTCACGCCCGAGCGCAAAAAACTCTACCTCCTGATGGCGGTTGTGGACGGAGTGCTCTTCCTGGCAATTATTGTGGTCGCCAAATGGCGCTTCGTGCCGCTCTATCCAACCGCGCCCGCGTTGGCGTTCATCGCCGTTGTCTTCAACTATGCTCTGATGTTTCTCAAGCGCGATGTGCTGATGAACACCGGCAAGAAACCCTAAACAACATACGGAATAAACGCCTTCACCTTGCGGCAGTACTCCACATACTGTTCGCCGAACTGCTCCGTCAGCAGTCGCTGTTCAGTCACGATCTTCGAGATCCAGGATGCAAGCAGAACTGGCAGCACGAGAAAGTGCCTCACCTGGCCCAGCGCAATCGAAGTGCCCACAAGCGCGAAGAACACTCCTGTGTAGATCGGGTTTCGCACGATGCGATAAGGGCCGCTGACAATCAGTTCATGTTCTCGCTTAATCGTTACCTTTGCGCTCCAATTGCGGCCCAGTGCAAAACGGGCCCAAATGGTGAAAGCGATTCCCGCCAAAGTGAGCACTGTGCCGCCGATGACCCAATCGTCCGTCTGTGGAACCAGACGATAGTGCAGGAACGCGCTTCGCGGCGGCGAGAAATACAGGAAGTAGAACACCGCCCACATCAGGAACATGCGTCCCCAGTTCTGCCACGAGGATTCCGCTCGCACCGTACGCTTGGCGGTGAACCAGGAAACAAGCCATACCCCCAGCAATGTCTCCCACGCGTATCCAATCAGTCGTCCATAGTCAAAGTGCATCATGTTCGCCACACAACTGTTCTAAGCGCTTCCCTGGCGGTTGCAGTAGCGAAATCGGTGAGCAGCCTCCTTCGAACGGCGAATGCCGGTGACTGTATGACAAAAGCCGCTCCGAAGAGCGGCTTTGTCTCACACGTTGTGAATGTCTAAACGCCGATGACGCCGACCAGTTCCTTCACTGAGTCTGCGCTCTTCTGCAACGCAGCCTGCTCGTCGGCAGTCAGCTTGATCTCCACGATCTGCTCAATGCCTTTCGATCCCAGCTTGCATGGCACGCCGACGTACAGTCCGTTGATGCCGTACTCGCCTTCGAGATACGCAGCGCAGGGCAGGATTTTCTTCTTGTCCTTCAGGATCGCTTCCACCATCTCCGTCGCAGCCGCCGAAGGCGCATAGAATGCGCTGCCGGTCTTCAGATACTTCACGATCTCGGCGCCGCCATCGCGGGTACGCTGGATCAACTGCTCCAGGCGCGTGGGCTCGATCAGTTCGGTGATCGGAATGCCCGCGACGGTCGAGTACCGCGCCAGAGGAACCATGGTGTCGCCGTGGCCGCCGAGTACGAAAGCCGTCACGTTCTCCACCGAGACCTTCAGCTCTTCCGCGATGAACGTGCGGAAGCGGGCGCTATCGAGGACGCCTGCCATGCCGATCACGCGATTGCGCGAGAAGCCGGAGAGCTTGAACGCGGTCTGTGCCATCGCGTCCAGCGGGTTCGAAACGACGATCAGGATGCAATTCGGCGAGTACTGAAGCACCTTGCCGACCACGTCCTTCATGATCTTGTAATTCGTGTTGAGCAAGTCATCGCGGCTCATGCCCGGCTTGCGCGGAATACCAGCAGTGATCACCACGATGTCCGAATTCGCGGTGTCGGCGTAATCATTGGTGCCCAGGACATGCGAATCGCACTTCTCGATCGGCATCGCTTCCAGCAGGTCGAGGCCCTTGCCCTGCGGCACGCCCTCGATGATGTCAATCAGCACAACGTCGGCCAATTCCTTCGAGGCGATCCAGTGCGCCGCCGTGGCGCCCACATTGCCCGATCCCACTACCGTAACTTTATGACGCATGATTTCTTTCGCTCCTGGCCGACAATCGCCGGCCTAAATGAATTAAAACCGTATTACTCGTGTGCCGCGTGTTGATGATGGTTTCCGTCCGTCGCGCCGTGGTGTTCCATTTTGCCGATGATCAAGTTGGCAAAGCCACTGGTGGTCACCTTCTTTGCGCCTTCCATCAGGCGCTCGAAGTCGTAGGTCACCGTCTTCTTTTGAATTGTCTGCTCCATCGAGTCTTCGATGAGCCGTGCCGCCTCTTCCCAACCGAGGAAGTCGAACATCATCACGCCCGAGAGAATGACTGAGCCCGGGTTGATGACGTCCTTATCGGCGTACTTCGGCGCTGTGCCGTGCGTCGCTTCGAAGATCGCGTGTTCGCGCCCGATGTTCGCACCCGGTGCGATGCCGAGTCCGCCGACCTGCGCTGCGCAGGCATCGGAGATGTAATCGCCGTTGAGGTTCGGTGTTGCCAGCACGCTGTATTCTTCCGGACGCGTCACGATCTGCTGGAAGATCGAGTCCGCAATGCGGTCATTGATCATCAGCATGCTCTTCCAGCGGCGATCGCCGTGGCTGGCATAGATTGCGTCCAGCACCTGCTTCACTTCCGCATACACGCCCTGCTTGAAATCGTCGGGCGCGAAGTCGATGCCGGGTTCGACCATGTGCGCGTTCTCTTCGATCGAGAGGTTGGGATTCTTGTCCTTGTTGTCGAGGATCCAGCTCTCGCGTTCGGTCACGCACTGCGCGCGGAACTCCTGCGTGGCCACTTCGTAGCCCCACTCACGGAACGCGCCTTCGGTGAACTTCTGGATGTTGCCTTTATGCACCAACGTGACTGACTTCCGTCCGGTCTTCAGCGCGTGCTCGATCGACATCTTCACCAGGCGCTTTGTGCCCGTGACCGAGATCGGCTTAATACCGATGCCGCTATCTTCGCGGATGCTCTTGTTCGTGCCTGCGAGCATTTCCTTGTTGATGAAGTCGATGATCTTCTTCGCTTTGTCAGTTCCCTGCTTCCACTCGATGCCCGCGTATACGTCTTCGGTGTTCTCGCGGAAAATCACGATGTCCATGCGCTCGGGATGCTTCACCGGCGAAGGGATGCCCTGGTAGTACTTCACCGGACGCACGCAGGAATACAGATCGAGCACCTGCCGCAGCGTGACGTTGAGGGAACGGATTCCGCCGCCAATCGGCGTAGTCAACGGCCCCTTGATGCCAACCCGCAGCTCGCGGAAGGCACTCACGGTGTCGTCGGGCAGCCAGGTATTGAATTTCTCTTTTGCCTTCTCGCCGGCGAACACTTCGTACCATGCGACTTTGCGCTTACCGCCATAGGCCTTTTGCACAGCGGCGTCGAAGACCCGAACGGAAGCCTTCCAAATATCGCGGCCCGTGCCATCGCCTTCGATGTAAGGAATGATTGGATTGTTAGGAATTGCGAAGCGGCCATCTTTGAAAGTGATCTTTTCGCCGTCAGTAGGCAGTGGGAGCCCGTTATAAGACATTCAACCCTCCGGGTGGGATTCCATATATGTAGCGAGTCCCGTGAACATCCGGATAGTGCAGATATCACATGCGGAAGTGACTACGGGAGTGCCGACCGGGGCCGACGGCCAAGCCTGCTGCCTCAAGCGCCCTGGGCGAACCTTCTAAAGTATCACCCTGCGCGGTAGGCATCAATGCCTGCAGCTGCCTGAATATATTGACAGTTATCGATATCAAGCGACTTCAAGACCGAAGGCTTTTCGGAACTCCGAACGGCCATGGCGCGTGACCTCCAGCGCCCGGCCATCCGGCTCGCGCTGCACCCATTTCTTTTTCTCAACTAGTTCCAATACCGCCGCTCCGAGCGCGCCTGCAAGGTGCGGACGCCGCTCGCTCCAATCCACGCATGCGTAAGCAAAGCGCCGCCGTCGAGCGCAAACAGATTCCAGGTCCATGCCAAATTTCTTGAGGGATTCGCGACCTTCCGTAGTGAGTTCGTAATCGCGCTGGCCCCGCAGCCAACCCAGCCTATGGAACTGGTCGTGGAGCGCGACCCCAAGCGCTCCGGCAATGTGGTCGTAACAGGTGCGCGCCGCCCGTAACCCGACTGGCGTATTCGGCGCAAACTGCGGACGCGGCCCACTGATGACGTTCAGCGCTTCGAGCGCCGCCGCAACCTCTGTTCCATACAAGCTGAAGTACCGGTGCTTCCCCTGCGCTTGCATCTTTACCAGTTCGTGTTCCACCAAGCGCTTAAGGTGTACGCTCGCGGTCGATGGGCTGACTTCCGCGAGCACCGCCAGTTCTGTGCTGGTACGAGCACGGCCATCAATCAACGAGTACAACATGCGCGCGCGGGCCGGTTCGCCGATGGTGGCGGCCACCGCTGCGGCCCGAAGGTCTGAGTTCCTCGCATCCATATCCAAATAGTATCCGAGTCTTCGACATCCATACTTCGATGGCGACCGAAGTGTGGATTGCTAAGCGCCAGCACACTTGTTCCATGGAAGACAAAATTCTTCGACACGGCGCCTATCTATTTCTCCGCTTGCATGTATCGAAACGAGCGATTGCGATTCCGCAACTTGCTCAACGTTATGGTCTAACGAATGAATTCGAGGCCGACGGCAGACACCCCGACCGTGCGATCGCATTCCTGCGCAAGGTGGAGGCGATGGCCGGAAATATCGATGATCGAAGCCTCTCCCACGCCGACGCCGTAGTTCATGTTGCTGCAGAATGCGCAGACATTGTCCGGGCATTCTGCGTCGAAGCATCGGAAATGTTCGGTCCCAACGTTCGCATACGCAGTGGCGTGGTCCGGCCCACCCTCTACACTGGCGGGGCTATGCAACAATTCGCATACGAAAATCAGGTACGACAGCAATCAGGAAACACGATGCCCCATGTCTTCCTGGTGCCAATGTGCAAAACATCGGAATGGTGGGCCAAGGACTGGATGGAGCGTCACACCTATTTCCTTCCGCGCTATAACTGGCGCGGTGCCAAGCTTAAGGATGGCCACGCCCTTGCGGCTGCTCCCGGCATCCCGCACCTTTACCGGCGCACCTATAAACACCAGGTCATGCCCGCACCGCAGGGTGAATACGACTTCCTCAATTACTTCGAGTGCGCGGACTCCGGAGTTCCCATTTTTCACGAAGTTTGTGCCGCCCTGCGCGATCAGCGTCGTAACCCCGAGTGGCATTTCGTGCGCGAAGGCCCAACCTGGCGCGGTCACCGAGCCTCCACCTGGGCTGAGTTGTTCGATTGAAGCAGCACCCAGTTTAAATATCGAGTTGCTTTGCAGCGACTAGGATCATCCACTCATTCTAGGAGTCGAGGAACTCGTGAAGGTCGTAAGGAGTCAGTCGTGAAGGAACATACCTACGAAGTCAGCATGAAGTGGACGGGGAACGATGGTCACGGCACCAGCGATTACAAGGCCTACCGCCGCGACCACATCCACTCCGCTGCCGGTAAGCCGGACATTCCCGGCTCCAGCGACCCACACTTTCGCGGCGACGCCTCGCGCTATAACCCGGAGGAGTTGCTGGTGTCTTCGCTGTCGTCCTGTCACCTGCTCTGGTACTTGCATCTCTGCGCGGTAAATGGCGTCGTGGTGGTGGGGTATGAGGACAACGCTACCGGCGTAATGCAAGAAAACGCCGACGGCTCCGGCCAATTCCTGGGAGTTGACCTCTGCCCAAAGGTAAAAATCACTGCCGGCTCAGATCCCGGGAAAGCTGCGGCGCTTCACGATGAAGCCCATCACCTCTGCTTCATCGCGCGTTCCGTGAAGTTCCCTGTTCACTGCCACGCGATCATTGAAGTTGTAAACGCTGTCGCGCAATAGAAAAGGCGCGGCTCCGTGCCGCGCCCGTCATTCTTCTGCATCGATTACTTTAACGACGCCATATCAATCACAAACCGATACCGAACATCGCTCTTCAATACGCGCTCATACGCCTCGTTGACCTTCTGAATTGGCGTCATCTCGATATCGCTAACGATGCCATGCTCGGCGCAGAAATCCAGCATCTCCTGCGTTTCTTTCAATCCGCCGATGAGCGAACCCGCCAGCGTTTTGCGTCCGAAGAGCAGGCTGAAGCCCAGGATCGACATGGGCTTCGGAGGAGCGCCTACTAGTGTCAATACGCCATTCCGCTTGAGAAGACCAATCTCCGCCTGAACGTCGTGCTCTGCGGAAACGGTATCGAGGATGAAATCGAACGTCCCCATCTGCTTCTTCATTGCATCCGGGTCTTTCGATAGCACCACTTCGTCGGCACCAAGTCTCTTCGCCTCGGCTTCCTTGCTCGGCGATGTCGTGAACTGCACCACGTGCGCGCCAAAAGCATGAGCGAATTTCAGACCCATGTGCCCGAGGCCGCCAAGACCCACGACACCGACTTTCATTCCCTTGCCTACTTTCCAGTACCGCAGCGGCGAGTAGGTCGTGATCCCGGCACAGAGCAGCGGTGCAGCGCCCGCAGGATCCAGCTTCGGCGAAATCTTCAGAACAAAATGTTCGGTCACCACGATGCTGTTCGCGTAGCCACCATACGTCGGCTTTCCCGGATTGCCTTTGTCGGGCCCGTTGTAAGTGAATACGCTGTGCGGACAGAATTGCTCTTCGTCAGCCTGGCAGTTGGGGCAGGTCCGGTCGGAATCGACCAGGCAGCCAACGCCAACGCTGTCGCCTTCCTTGAACTTCTTCACATCCTTGCCGACCTTGGTCACCCGGCCCACAATTTCATGTCCGGGGACACATGGATACGTCGTCTGCATCACTGAGCTCCACTCATTGCGAACCGTGTGAATGTCGGAGTGGCAGATGCCGCAGTAGAGGATCTCGATCACGACATCGGTAGGGCCGGGATCGCGGCGTTCAAAGGTGAAAGGAGACAACGGTGATGTGGCGGAAGGGGCAGCATATCCTCTTGCAGGAATCATCTTGGACTTCTCCCTGGAAAATTACGGAACATTGCTCAACAGAACACTGCAGCACTCCACTAGATTAGTACGCGGGGGCGGAATGCAGAAGGGGGCAACACTTTCTCCCAATTTGGAGTGCCTGCGGAATCGGTGACTCGCGGTATCATTCCCACGTCCATGGATTTCGACCAGCTCGAGACATTTCTGGCCGTTGCGCGATTAAGCAGCTTCTCGCGTGCGGCTGAACAACGTTTCCGCACCCAGCCAGCCATTTCGGCGCAGATCCGCGCCATGGAAGAAGAAGTCGGCGCCAAGTTGCTCGACCGTTCGGGCGGCCGTGTCTCCGTGACCGCCGCTGGCAAGCACTTCCTCAAGTATGTCGAAGAAGCGCTCGAGGCCCGCAAGAACGTTCTCTCCGCGCTGAAAGAGATGGACGAAGTGCCACGCGGCGAAGTCGTGGTGGCCGCCAATGAAGCGACTTGCCTGCATGTCCTCCCGGAAGTTTTCGCGCAATACAAGAAGCAATACCCGCGCGTAGGCGTCAATATTCGCCGTTCCGAGCATGCCAAGATCCTCGATGCGGTGAACTTCAACGCCGTCGATTTTGGCGTCGTTTCGCTGCCTGTTTCCGATAAGCGACTCTCCGTAGTGCCCATTCACCGCGAAGAGTTGGTCATTATGACGCCGCCCGGCCATCCGCTCTCGAAGCGCAAATCCGCACTCATCGCCGACGCAGCGCAATATCCCCTGCTCCTCCCCAAACTCGGCCGCACCCGCGACAGCCTGGAGAGCGTCTTCGAAGAACGCCATCTTGAAGTCAACGTCTCTATGGAACTCGACTCCGTCGAACTGATGAAGCGCTTCGTCGCAGCGAACCTCGGTATTGGTTTTATTGCGAAGTCGAACATCGTGGAGGACGTGAAGGCCGGCGTGCTCTGCGAAATCGCCATCGCCGACGCCCACATCCGTCGCGAACTGGCGCTCGTCTACCGCAAAGACAAAGTCCTGAGCCGTGCTGCGCAGGCCTTCATCGATATCGCAGTCAAGCTGAAATCTCCCGCTTTCGAGCGTGCGAAGTAGCAATCCGAACTTTTTTATCGAATTTTTTTGTCAAATGACGCACGGCGATATTCACTGTGTTATTTTTTTGTTTCAATCAAACTTCTGGAGGTAGAAATTTGGGCAAAGACATGGTTCCCAAACGGATTTTCCTCACCAAGGGTGTAGGGAAACATAAGGAGCGGCTCACCAGCTTTGAGCTCGCATTGCGTGACGCCGGCATCGCGGCGCAAAACCTCGTTCGGGTATCGTCGATCTTTCCGCCCAACTGCAAATTGATCTCGCGCAAGGAAGGCCTGAAGTATCTCAGCCCCGGCGAGGTCGTTTTTGCCGTTGTGGCCGAGAACTCCACTCGCGAGCCGCACCGCCTTGTCGCTTCGAGCATCGGCCTGGCGCAACCGGCAGATCACAGCACCTACGGCTATCTCAGCGAACACCACTCTTTTGGCGAAACCGACGACATCGCCGGCGACTACGCTGAGGAACTTGCCGCCGAAATGCTCGCCACCACGCTGGATGTCGAGTTCGACCCCGACAAGAGCTGGGACGAGAAGAAGGAAGTCTATCGTCTCTCGAACAAGATCGTGCGCACCATGAACACCACGCAATCGGCGGTTGGCGACAAGAAGGCCTTGTGGACCACCACGATCGCAGCTGCGATTCTGATTTTCGAATAGTTAGATAAGTATCGAAGTGATGAAAGGCGCGAGAGATCGCGCCTCTTTTCTTGTCTTGCCAATTACCGATGTAGCCGATGCCAGTAGATCAGGCCTGCGACCAGGTCCTGCAAAGTATGAGCGACAATTACCGGGAAGATGTTCCGCGTTTTGGCATAGTAAAGAGAATAGGCAAAGAAGATCAGTCCCACACTGAAAGCGTTGTACCAACCTTGATACAGATGGTAGCTTGCCTGCACGATCGTGCTCAGCACTACGGCCAGCCACGCAGAGCCGGTAAGGGCAGTAAGTTCTGTCATGAAGTAAGCCCGCGCGATTAGCTCTTCATACCAGGCATTCACGAGCAAATAAATCACCAAAATCCCCGGGCTTGCGATGGTAAAGAGCCCGCTCATGTCGCGATGCGCGAAGCCTATGCCTGCCAAAGACTTAATGACGGGACTTATCGAGATGCGGACAACAACATTCAGCAGATAGGCCCAGAGTAAGACGAGCAGGCCAACTCCAACACCGCGAACCGCAAAGTGCAATCCGATCGACTGAAACCCCCGGCCGCTACGGTGCAGAACATAGCCGAGCAGACATAACCCACCTGCCTGATGTAGCCACCCCAACACATAGCGAGCGCTTGAAACTCCCTCTATCGGCTTGCCCACGTGCAGAGTGAATACGCTGCTAACGATGGATGGCAAAATGGTAACGAGCAGTACGAGGCCAAGTTCAAGCCAACGCACCTTGGAATGAGCGGCGGCCCCTGGTGCCTCGGTCTGACTGGCTTCTGCGGGTTGGGATGTAAACCCAAACGTCGAGGTCGACATGCTCTGTATGCTGCCGAAGTCTCCGCCGGATGTCTATCAATATCGCGACGTTTGAATCGGTGAACAAAACGGCTGACATATTTGCCAGGCGTCGTCATTCTGTGTCGGACTTCCCTACTTGTTCTTTTTCAGCCTCTCCAGCACCGCGCCCACAATCATCGGCAGCCCTACGGTGGCATCCACGAACACTTCGCCGAACTTGCCACCCTCCGCTGGAGGCACGAACTTGCCCCACGAAATCGCCTCGCTGTATGGCGAGCCCGACAAACCGCCCCAGTGCACCGGCTCTGGACAAATGCGGAGTCCGTAGTGGTAGCGCTTCAACGGCAGGTCTTCCCCACCGCGACGATGCCGCAGCTCGATGAACGGCCCGAACTGCTGCGACCAATTACGCGGCACGCCGCCGCCGATGGTGAAAATTCCCAGCCGCACCTGCTTCAATAGGTTCTCAGCGAAGTATTCGAGATCGAGGAACGGGTTGAAGTCGATCGTCTTCCGCCCTTCTTTAATGCGCTTGCGGTTGTGCAGAGCAACGTCCAATCCCATCTCTGAGTCCGTAAACGCAGGCACGAACACTGGCACATTCTTCTCGAACGCCGACTTCAGGATCCCGCGCCCTGCCACGTGCTCGTGCAGGTAGCGCCCGATCTCGCGGTTCAGTTTGTACGAACACATCACCTCGTCGGCGTCCCACTTCTCGAGAATCTTCGCGACGATACCTTCGACGAAGTTCAAGTTCGTCTCCGGCTCCAGCGTGTCGTACACGCGGTTGTACCCAGCTTCGTAAAGCTCGACGTCGTTCATCTTCTCGTCGTACACGAAGTGCGACTTGCCCGCAGCTTCCACCAGGCCGTGCGCCATCAGCGCGCCGGTAGAAACGATCGTCTTCACGATCCCCGCATCCACCAGGTCGGCGACGATCAATCCCTGCTTCGCCACGGTCATCGCGCCGGCCAGCGTCATCACGACAAACGCCTCTTTGTCGCGCGCCATCGCCTCGAGTACATCGGCGGCGAGACCAAGTTGGCGTCCCGTAAACGCCGTCTTCGCCATCGCGCGCACCATGTCGTCGACAGTGTGGATCTTCGAAAGGTCGAGCGGCTCAAGTGCAACCAGCTTGTCGGAAATCGGATCGTGCAGTTCGCGCTCGATACCAGCGCCTTCATCGTGATGGTTATGCTCAGACACTTTTCACCTCGGAATTCTATTGCTCGCTGCTCAGGAAGGAATGCGAGTGGAATCAGAACGTTTCAAGTTAATTTCTTCGACGGAGAACGTCAAATGCAACTTCTTTAACCACGGAGTGCACGAAGGTTCACGAAGCGATTTGGTGGGCTGGCTTCGCATCTTCAGCCACTCTACATTCATCAAATTTTTTAAAAAAACCCTCGTGCGCCTTTGTGCCCTTCGTGGTTAAAGATTTGGTTTTGTTATGCTACAGAATTGCGGTGGAGGAATCGCGTGCCTGCTGAGAAGTTCACCATCGGTTTGATCCAGATGTCCTGCGGCCCCGTGCCCGAAGAAAATATGGCCAAAGCCCTCGACCGCGTACGCGACGCCGCGAAGCAGGGCGCGACCGTCATCTGTCTGCCCGAACTTTTCCAGACGCAATATTTCTGTCAGCGCGAAGACACCGCGCTCTTCGAACTCGCCGAATCCATCCCCGGCCCGGCGACGAAGAAAATGGGCGATCTCGCGCGCGAACTCGGCGTTGTCGTCGTCGCTTCCCTCTTCGAGCGTCGCGCCCCCGGTCTATACCACAACACCGCCGCCATTCTCGACGAGGCCGGCGCGCTCAAAGGCATCTACCGAAAGATGCACATCCCCGACGATCCGCTCTATTACGAGAAGTATTACTTCACGCCGGGCGATCTTGGGTTCAAGACTTTTGAAACCAAGTTCGGACCCATCGGCACGCTCGTCTGTTGGGACCAGTGGTATCCGGAAGGCGCGCGCCTCACCGCGCTCCAGGGCGCGCAGGTGCTCTTCTATCCCACGGCGATTGGCTGGCACCCGGCGGAGAAAGCCGAGTTCGGCGAGTCGCAGCACGATGCCTGGCGTACCATCCAGCGCTCGCATGCAATCGCCAACGGCGTGTATGTTGGCGTGGTCAATCGCGTCGGCAAAGAATATGGCGACATACGGGGCAATCGCGCTGAGGGTGCGGGCCTCGAATTCTGGGGCGGGTCGTTCATCGCCGATCCGTTCGGCCAGGTCATAGCCGAGGCCTCGCACGATAAAGAAGAAATCCTCCTCGCCGACATCGACGTCAAGCGCATGGAAGATGTCCGCCGCAACTGGCCATTCTTGCGCGACCGCCGCATCGACTCCTACGGCAAAATTACCCATCGCTTCGACGACGAGAACCGCTAAGGAGAGTGGATAATGGCGTCGCTTAGCCAACTTCTATTCGAGCGGATGCGAGATGCGATCCAAGCTTGGCCAGAACAGATAGCGGCAGACATCTATGCAGTCTCCGCGCGCGTTCATGATGATCAAGACGATCCGCGAAAACCCACGCTGACCTTCGAATACAACACTCTTCAGTACTGGAAGGCCATTCCGATCGGTATCGATAAATCCGGAACTCCCAGCGAACGGATTAGAGTGATGGTGAAGAACGTGAAGGCTGGCGGACGACTCTCCGCATCATCGTCTGAGGAAGCTGCCTGGAACTACGCATTCTGGCCTAAGTCTCGACGCGTGATCTTCGGAGATTCTTCTGATTCCGACTTCATACGACGTTGGATTGACGAAGCTGGGCTGTCCTACACCAGGGCCGACGAGGACAACGATTTTGAGCGCACAATCGCTCTCGGAGAGCAGATCAACCGCCTGTTCATGGCTCAAGTGATTGCAGCCGTACAACAGTTGCATGCCTCCCCTGTGCTCGTGAGCAAAATAGGCAAACCTGTTCCGGTGATCATCCACGACTTGGAGTACTACGATGCAGTTCTATACCAGACGAAGCAGGCAAATCCACCTGGTTTAGCCGACGACTTTTGCGCATGGGTCAATACGCTTGGGAAGAAGTTAATTTAATGAAATGGAAGAATGTCGCGCCCACCCCCGGTTCTCCTGCCGCTCTCGGTTACCGCATGCCTGCCGAGTGGGAGTCCCATTACGCGACGTGGATCGCCTGGCCGCACAACCGCAGCGACTGGCCGGGGAAATTCGAACCCATCGAGTGGGTGATGGCCGAGATCGTCCGCCACCTCGCACACGACGAGCGCGTGAACATCCTCGTCAACCACGAAGCCGGCGAGGAGCGTGCCCGCAAGTTCCTCACCCGCGCGCAGGTTATCGCTGAAGGCTCCGACGGCAGCATCCAATTCCATCACTACCCCACCAATCGCATCTGGACCCGCGACTATGGCCCAATCTTCGTGAAAGCCGGCAAGAAACTCGCCGCCATGGATTGGCGTTTCAACTCCTGGGCGAAATACAACGACTGGCGGCGCGATGACGCTATCCCGCAGCAGATCCTCACCGAATTGAATGTAGAGAACTGGCAGCCGACGACCGAAGTCAACGGCAAGGCCAAGCGCGTCGTCCTCGAAGGCGGCAGTATCGACGTCAACGGCGCCGGCGCCATTCTCACCACTGAAGAATGCCTGCTGAGTGATGTTCAGGCGCGCAATCCGGATCTCTCGCGCAATGAACTCGAACAGGTATTCGCCGATTATCTCGGCTGCACCAAAACTCTATGGCTCAACAAGGGCATTGCCGGCGACGACACCCACGGCCACGTGGACGACCTCGCCCGCTTCGTGGATAAGCACACCATCGTCGTTGCCTGCGAGAACCACCGCGACGACGAGAACCATGCGCCGCTGCTGGAAAACTACAAGCGCCTGCAACACATGACCGACCAGGATGGTCGCCCGTTAAAGATTGCCAAACTGCCAATGCCGGATCCGGTTTGGTTCGAAGGGCGACGTCTCCCGGCCAGCTACGCAAACTTCTACATCGCCAACAAACGCGTGCTGGTACCGGTGTTTAATTCGGTCAATGATCTTCCCGCGCTAACCACGATTCAGCAGTTGTTCCCCTCACGCCGCGTTGTTCCGATCTATTGCGGCGATTTCATCTGGGGTCTCGGCGCCATCCACTGCATGACGCAGCAGCAGCCGGCATAGTGGGCTTCACTGGGTTGTCTGCGACGTTCCCCAATACCGGTAGTGCCCAATGATCTTCCAGTCAAAGAGCACATCCTCGATCTGCGGCCCTTCACCGATGTTGTGCAGGACTTTGTAGCGCCCGAACAAGCTCTTCTGATCAACGACCATCCCAATGTGCGTGTGCTTGCCATCGAGGTTCCACGCCACAATGTCGCCCGGCAGATATTCCGCTGTGCGCGCGGTACTCAGACGTTCGCCGAACTTCGAGTAGAACACCATCAGGTTTGGCACGCGGCGGTGATCGATGTTCGTGTCGGTCCGTCTGCCGTGCATCGGGTAGTCGGCGAGGTGCTTCGCCATGTCCTCGTGCACCTGTTTTTGTAGATCAATTCCGACTGCGCGATAGATGCGAATGATCTCGTCGGTACAAGCGCCGGTATCGGCCGGAACATCTCCGTTGGGATAGTCAATCTTCACGTACTCGCCGGTGTAGCGCACGTGCACTTGCGCACGCGCCGAGGCCGCCGCAACAAGCTTCTTCGTGAGCAGATCCCGATCAACCGGCGCCTGCGCGCAAGCGAGCATCGAGACCGCGACCACGAGCAATGCAGTCCAACGCCTCAAATTGCAAATCCTCCCGCCAATCTATAGACACCGCAAACGACGAAAGGCGTGCTCGTAAGCACGCCTTTTTTCGCTTGTCGCTACGTTACTTCTTTTTCTTCGCTGGAGCCTTCGTCACTTTCTTCGCCGGCGCTGCTTTCTTAGGGGCCGGCTTCGAAACAGGCTTCTTCGGTGCTACCTTCACTGCCTTCTTTGGCGGTTCGGGCTTGGCCGTTTTCTTTGGCTCGGGCGCAGGGGCCTTTTTGGCCTCTGGCGCTTTCTTCACTTCCGGAGCCGCTTTGGCTGGCGCACTTTTTACTGGACCTGGCGCCGTTGCTTTTGCCGGAACTGCCGCAGGCGGAACCGGAGCTGCCGGTGGCGCTGTGGCAACTGGCGGGGCTCCCGCCTTCGGCTTTCGTCCACGTTTGGCCGGTTCGCCTGGCGCACCCGCAGCGGCAACCGGAGTCTTCGCTGCGGCGGCCAATGCCCCCTTGCGTCCGCGCTTTGCCGGGGGCGGAGGCGGTGGGGGTGGCGGTGGTGGCGCGTACGGCTTCAGGAACTTGATGATGTCATTGTGCGAACGAAGTTTGCCGTCCAATAGCATCAGGAACGCTTCATCCGCAATCTTCGGATAGTCGGGCAGCTGCGGCGTGATCAGCAGTTCCGCCATTTCGGGGAACGGCAGCTTCTCGCGTACCTGGCGCCACTTGCCGAAGAAGTTCTTGATCTTGTCTTGTACCGACGCATTGCGCCCAATAATTGCAAGGAAGAGCAACGCCTCTGGCGACGCCGAACTCAACAGCTTCCAGGTGCCGGAAACGGTGTTCGCTTCCTTCCCCGATAACCGCTTCGCCAAATCTTTGGCGCCATCGTCCAGGTGCTTCCACGAGTGCACGAAGTCCCGACGCGGAATCTGCTTCTGGATGTCAGCAATGTCCTTGTCGCCGAGTTTCCTGGTCATGAAATACATGACCGCCGGCGATGCATCCACGTTGATGCCGAAGTCCAGCATCTGCTGGCGCACCTTCAGCAACTGCGTCAGTTCCGGAGACTCCAGCTTGGCCACTGTCCAATGCGGATGCAGTACCTTCAGCCAGCCTTCCTTCTCCATCGCGCGCACAATCTCAATCGGATTGTCCTCGCGCGCGACCTGCTCCAACTCATAGCCAACCGCGTCTTTGTTGATGTACTCGATGTAGCTGTTCTCTTTGGCCGCGTCGTACCGTGCCTGGGTCCGCTCTTCCAACGGCCAGTGGAACCGCGCAGCGAAACGCACGGCACGCAGAAGCCGCGATGGCTCTTCGTAGAACGCGTAGTTGTGGAGGATCCGCAGGACTTTGAGTTCGATGTCCGCGACGCCGTTGAACGGATCGGCGAGCAAGCCCTTCGACCCCGGGTTCAGCGAGAGCGCCATCGCGTTGACGGTAAAGTCACGGCGGCGGAGGTCTTCGTTAATCGTGGCAGGCTCAACCTTGGGCGGCTTGCCTGGCTTCTCGTAGGTAGCCGACCGCGACATACTGACTTCCACGCGGACATTTCCTGGCAGCAGCAGGTGGAGGGTCTTGCTGTCCTCCTCGGTGCCATGCACCGCAGCGCCAGCTTTCTCTAAATCTTTCTGTAACTTAAAGGGGTTTCCCTGGACCGTCAGGTCGATATCGCGGATGGGGAAACCGGTGAGGAGGTCTCGGAGCGCCCCGCCCGTCAGGTAAATATTCATGTCGTGGGCGCGCGCGACGTCGGTTATCAGGTTCACAGCCTTCTGCTGATCAGGCGAGAACCGGGTTTCCATTGCGTAAATGTAATCAGCCATTGATCTTACGTCCCCTGCCGGGCGGTACACTCACGCCTCGTTATTCGGTGCCGTGCACAGTACGACACTCGGTTCCGTCGGGGAATTTCCCTTTTATTGGCTCCCTGGGGAGCTCGGTCTGCCTATCTAAGTGGTTGAAACTGCACTACTTGGTAAAAATGCACCGAAGACGCGGCAACAGCGTCACGATACCACAGCGTTAACGATTTGGCTACAAAGTTGATTTGATAGGAGATAAGGCGCGCAAAAGGTGCGAAAATCGAACCGGCGGAGTACCGCAATCTATTGGGGTGCCCGGCATCGCAGCACTATGGCCTCCACGCACAAAAAAGTCATCGTCCGGAAGCTGGATCGCGACAGCCTTAGCGGCTTCGTCGGCACCCACTTCATTGCCGACGGCAAAGTCGAGCTTCTGAACACGGCCGGCAACGTGGTGATGATCGAACTCCGCGACATCAAGGGCGTCTACTTCGTCCGCGACTTCAGCGACTCCGAAGATCTAACCCGCAAAACGTTCACGACCCGTCCGCGCGCCGAGGGCCTTTGGGTCCGCCTCAAATTCCGCGACAACGACGTGATCGAAGGTCTGATGCCCAACGACCTCATGCAGGTCACCGCCGACGGCTTCCTCATAAACCCACCCGACACCCGCTCCAACACCCAGCGCATCTTCGTCCCCCGCTCCGCGCTGACCGAGATGTCCGTCCTCGGCGTAATCGGGGAAAAAGTGCGGCGCAAGCCGGACGCAACCGCGCAAGAACCGCTTTTTACGGAATAGCTGCCAGGGGATCTCCTCGGTCTATATCCCTATAACCAAGTAGTACCCCCTCCCCCAAGCGAAATTGCAAAATCTTCAAAACGCGGGACTTAGCTAACGCATGATCCGCAAAATATTCAAGATAAACGGGTTAGAGGCAAAATATTCAAAACATTGAACTTGCGAGTTGGTCTGTAAGTTGTGAAAGAGCTGCTTACCGCAGGGAGCCACTGCCCCACATGCGCAAACTTACCTGTGTCTTGTCACGATGTCTGTCCCACTTATCGGAACTGAAAGGAACGAACGTGGGAGACGACCGGGACCTGCTGCGAGTCCAGAAAGTCTTCCATTTCCGGTTGTAGGTGAATCGGCAATAATGTCGCCGGACATGTTCGACTACGAGCCGCCCAAAGCAAAACGCCGGCCCAACTACACTCTTCACCTCATCATCGTGGTGATCGTCTTTTCCGTGTCCTTATTCTCCCTGTTCTTGGGGAAAGAAAACTTGGGACTGACGACCTCCATTATCTTGGGAAGTGTCGCGCTCGCGGTCGGATCTCGGTGGGAGTTGCGGAAGCACCTCTGGTTTTGGGTCTTGGTCGTTCTGTTACTAGCGCTACACATCCCGCTCTTTTCCATGATCCCCTTACCGCGGAGCCGGGGAAATATCGGATTGCTTGGATTGGGGGATTTCCTATTCTTCTTCATCGCGATCTGGGTTGCCGACGCCATCGCGGAGCGCTTCTTTCCACCCTCGGCATCGTCCGGCTACTACGAAAACTAGAACGCGAACTTGAGCCACACTCTATTCACCTCTGCCCCTCTGTGTCTCTGCGGTGAATACGATTTCCCTCCGCAAGTAGAATCATTCTATGAAGCTCTCCGAGATCGCCCGCCGCCTCGGCTGCACCCTCGACAACTGTCCCGACCCTGACGCGGTTGAGATCACCGCCGTCACCGGCATCGAAGCAGCCGGGCCCACAGATATCACCTTCGTCTCGAACCCGCGCTACGCTGCGGCCGCGAAGACAACGCACGCCGGCGCGATCATCGTCTCCGACGACTTCACCGCCGGTCGCGCGCCGCTCGTCCGCAGCAAGAATCCGTACCTCACGTTCGCGAAGGCGATCGAGCTCTTCTACCAAGCGCCAAAGTACGCTCCGGGCATTCACCCCACCGCGGTCATCTCTCCCACGGCGAAGGTGGGCGCGAACGCTTCGATTGGCCCTTACGTGGTGATTGAGGACAACGTTGCCATCGGCGCGAATTGCGTTCTTCGCGCGCACGTCGTCATCTACGAAGGCGTGACTATTGGCGACAATTTCTTCGCGCACGCGCACGCGGTTGTCCGCGAGCACTGCCGCATTGGCAACAACGTCATCCTGCAGAACGGCGTGGTAATTGGCGCCGACGGCTACGGCTTCGCCCGCGACACCGACGGCTGGTACAAGATCGCCCAATCTGGCACTACCATCCTCGACGACAACGTTGAAGTACAAGCCAACTCCACCGTCGACCGGGCCTCAATCGGCGAGACTCACATCTATGCCGACGCCAAGATCGACAACCTCGTAATGATCGGCCACGGCAGCTCCGTCGGCGAACATTCCCTGCTCTGCTCACAGGTTGGACTCGCCGGTTCCAGCCACGTCGGCAAAAACGTAATTCTTGCGGGTCAAGTCGGGGTCGCCGGACATCTACACATTGGTGACGGGGTAATCGCGGCCGGCCAAACCGGTGTGCAGAACGACATCGAGCCCGGCAAACGCATTGGCGGCTCGCCGTCATACGACCACAAGCAGTGGATCCGTTCCTGGCAAATCCAGACGAGATTGCCGGAAATTGTGAAGGAACTGCGAAATCTTGCATCCAAGAAAAGTGAGTAGCTGCCAGAAAAGACGTTGAGTGGTTGCGCTGCTTGCCGTACAGTTTTTGATTCGCTCGGCCCTGTCCCCCATGACCGAACCCACGTCGTCCAATACCGTTGTCTCGATCACGTCTGGCCCCAAGCCGATCCGCGTGCTGCTGCTCGACGATAGCGAAGAAAACCTCGTCCTTCGTGCTGCGATACTTCGCCAGAAGGGCTACGAAGTCGTCACCTCGGCCTCGATCGAAGAAGCCGAAGCCAAGCTCGATCAAATCGACATCGCCGTCCTCGACTACCACCTCGGCCATGGCAAGTTCGGCACCGAAGTCGCCGACTCGTTGCGCAGGAAGCGCCCACAAGTTCCGATCATCATCCTCTCCGCCACCCTCGAGCGCCGTTTCGGCGGCGTCGCCGACATGCATCTGCTCAAGGGTTACAGTTCCGTCGACGACCTCGTGAACGCCCTGCGTTCCTTTGAAGCCAAGCGTCGCGGCAAACCCGTGGTTGTGGACGCCCGCGACTTCTTCTATTCGCGCATTGCGATGGCGATGGGTGAAGACGTCGTCCTTGAGATCATGGACCGCGACGGCAATTGGCAATACGTGAACGATTACGCCGCTTCCGTTCTCGACAAGAAACGCTCCTGGTTTCCCGGCCAGAACTTGTTCGACACCTATCCGCAAATCAGTGACGAATGGCGCGAGATCATCCGCCAGGTCGCTGACACCCGCGAGACCTACATCGACCGGCGTGGCATTCGTGGCGCATCGCACCTCCCCGTCAAAAGCGCCTACTGGCAGTGGAACGTGCTGGTCTTCCCGATCAAGCTCAGCGACGACCGCGACGGCGTCGTGATGACCGCAAGGCTCATCCAGCAGAAGAGGTAGACGAGCAGCACTGCTCTCTCAGTTCGCCGAGCGAATCGCAATGATTGGATCGATGGTTGCTGCGCGTTTGGCTGCACCGTAACTTGCTACCACCGCCACGGTCACGAATAGCAGCGCCGCCGTCACATACGTCAGAACATCGGTTCCCTTCACCTCGAAGAGCATGTCCGTCAGCAAGCGGTTGAGGAACATCGCCGCACCGACGCCAGCGACCGAACCGGCAACGGTCAGGAAGAGAGTTTGCCGCAAGATGAGCGCGAGCACATCCACTCGATTGGCACCCAATGCGCGTCGAATGCCGATCTCCCGCTCCCGCTGCTCCACCGCATACGCCGTAAAGCCATACAAGCCCACGACGGCAATCACCATGGCGACGCAGGCAAATATCGCGAGCAGCCGCATCATGGTCCGCAACTGCCCTTCTGATTCGTCGATCACCGCGCCCATGGTGGCAACGTCACTCACTGCTTGATCAGGGTCAACCTGCAGGATCTGCGCGCGAATTGCGCCGGTCATCGCGAGAGGATCGCTGGCGGTACGCACGACGAACGTCGCCGGCACCGGCGGCTGCTGCGCCAAAGCGGTGTACATCTCCGGTCCAACATCCGTATCCAGGCCTGCCTGGTGGACGTCGCCGCAAATACCGACAATCTCGAACCGCTCCTGCTTGGTGCCCAATACGAGATGCTGTCCGATGGGGTCTGGCCCCGCGGGATACTGCGGCCAGAATTGCTTCGCCAGTGCCACGCTGATGAGCGCAATCGGTGGCGCGTCCTGCCGGTCGTGGTTACCGATATCGCGCCCGCGGAGGAGCGGAATACTCATGGTTGATAAATAGCCAGGAGTCACACTCTGCAACGCTGCAAGCGGCCGCTGGTTGAGCGGCAAGAACTCTCGTTCCGCCACCTGGATGGGCGACATCGCAAAACCGGCCATCGGGACCGTACGCGTGACCGCAGCTCCCTGCACGCCTGGCAGCGCTTGCACCCGACGTACGATCTCCTCGTAAAACGACACTTGTTTCGCCGCGGTATCGTAGCGCTGCGGTGAGAGCGCCAAACTCATCGTCACCACCCGCGCGCTTTCAAATCCCGGATCCACGCGGTATACATTCGCCAGACTGCGGATCAACAGCACGGTGCCGATCAGCAGTACGACCGAGATTCCAACCTGGCTTAACACGAAAACGCTGCGAAGGCTGAGGCGCAGAAAACGACGGCGTCCGTCTGACGCGATGCCGGCTTCGCCGCTGGCCCGCAGCACACGATTGAGATCGGTGCGCGATGCGCTCAGCGACGGCATCAGGCCGAATATCAACCCCGTGACGAGCGAGAGGAACAGCGCAAAACCCAGCACGGAGAAATCGATCTGAATTTCGCCCGAGCGTGGCAGATCCATTCCCGGCAGCTGCTTGAGGAATGCCACGCCGATCCATGCCAGCAGAAGACCTAAGGCACCGCCGACAAACGAATACAGCAGGCTCTCAGTAAGCAGTTGCGCGACGATCCTCGCGCGGCTGGCGCCGATCGCTGCACGCACCGCAAATTCGTGAGACCGAGCCGATGCTCTTACCAGCAACAGACTGGCAACGTTGGAACACACCAGCAATAGCACGAGCGTCACGGCGCCAAGGAGCATCCACAGCTTGCCTGCGATGTCGCTCACGAGCAGGTCTTTCATCTGCTCCCAGTGCACCGGGGTGTCGGGCTTCGCGTCGAGCATGCCGGGATGTGCCTGGATGTAATTCTTTTGCAGGACCTGCAATTCCGCATCGGCGGTGGCAAGGTCCACTCCCGGCTTGAGGCGCGCGAAAAGGTTCAGGGTCGGACTATTGCGCTGCATCACCCGTGGAATGCGCAGCCACTGCTCCGGATGCGTGACCCAAATGTCGGTCTTCTCGATCGGGAATTGAAAACGCGGTGGAAGCACTCCGATGACAACGTAGGTCGAGCCGTCGAGCGCGATGGTTTGTCCGAGGATATGTCTGTCATCGTGAAAGACGCGATGCCAGAGTTCGGCGCTGATCATCGCAGCGTTCGGGCCGCCTTCTCGGTCTTCGGAGTCGAAGAAGCTTCGTCCCAGCATTGGCGAAACCCCAACCACTCCAAGCCAATTTGCCGAGACGCGCGCCGCCTTCAAGACCTGCGGCTCGCCGTAACCGGTAAGCGACAACTCGTCCTGCCCTCCGGCATATGCACCGAGCGAATCCAAAGTCCTGGCACCCGCTGCGAACTCCTCGTATCGCATCGGGGTTGCGCCATGGCGGAGGGCCACTAGGCGAGACGGATCCCTGTAGGCAAGCGGCTTCAGCAATACCGCATGAACGATCGTGAAGATCGCGGTTACACCGCCAACTCCGAGCGCAACGGTAAGAATGACGGCCAGCGAAAAAGCCGGCCTTCGAATAGCTTGACGTAGCGCGTAACGGAAGTTCATCGCGAGACCCCTGAGGGCGGCATTTTATTCGAAATCAATCCTTGGGTCGCGGAACTCGCCCCATCAGGACTTGAACGGCCATGCTTCAACGCCCGGTATCTCGCGCTCCGGACACATCGGCAGGTGGCGCAGTCTAACGCCGGTCGCAGCGAAAATGGCATTGCCAATTGCCGGTGCGAGCACGTTGTTCCCTGTCTCACCGGCGCCGGCCGATGGCAGGTCCTTGCGATCGAGCAAAACGATTTCGATTTTTGGGGCATCGCTGAAACGTGGCAGCCGGTACTGCGCGAAGTGCGGGTTCTCAATCTTGCTGTTCGAGAACAGAATCGCCTCGAAGAGTGCCCAACCGATCGCCTGCACGATCGCGCCTTCGATCTGGTTGCGCAGGCCGTTGGGATTGATCACCGCACCGCTCTCCCACGCCTGCACCACGCGACGGACTTTCACTTTCTTAGTCTTCGGATCGATGGCGACTTCAGCACATGCGGCGGTGTAGCCACCTTTGTCAGTGCCGCACGCGAAGCCTTGACCGAGTTCCGGCGTTGATCTGCGGTTTGCCCAACCGAATTTTTCGGCGGCGGCGTTACTCACCGCGATGAGGCGCTCGTTCTTCAGGTTCTTGAGGCGGAAGGCGAGCGGATCCATTTTCAACTCGTGGGCGAGTTCGTCCATCACGGATTCGCGCGCGAAATTGTTGCCCGGGGCGGCGAGCCCCCGATACGAACCTTGGCGGAGCGGCGACTTCACCGGATGAAAAACGATGGACTTATCGCGGGACTCATAGGGTGTTCCGATGGCGGCGGGGCCGGAATTGTAGTTGTGGTGCTCCCAGTAAGCGAGCGTGCCGTCGTTGAGCGCAGAGCCGCGAATCTCGATGGCGCCGGCAGGGCGGAAGTAGGCCCAGCAGAATTCTTCTTCGCGCGTCCAGACGACACGCACCGGCTTTCCCGCTGCTCTGGCGAGACGCGCGGCTTCGATAGCAGCATCGCCGGTGTGCTTTCCACCGTAGCCGGATCCCATGTCGGGCTGGATGACGCGAACGTTCGACGGCGAAATGTGGAATGCCTCGACGAGTTCATCCTTCACGCCGAAGGGACGTTGGGTTCCTGTCCACACCGTGAGCTTGTCACCGTTCCACTCGGCGACGGCAGCGCGCGGCTCTAGCGGCGCGTGCGCGATGTACTGCAGCGTATAGCGTCGCGCCATGTTGACGTTGGCGGTCACCTTGTCGAGAGGTTTGCCTTCAGCCTCGGGATCGCCATCAAGATTGGTCTTGAGATATTCGAAAATGTTCGCGTTCGATGGCCCTTGCGGTTCGTTCCACTTCGCGGTGAGCGCCTTAAGACCTTGCTCAGCGGTGTGCGCATCGGGCGCAACCACGCCGACGAAATCACCATCGCGAACGACTTTAACGCCGGAAATTTTCTCGGCAGCTGTGGTATTCACCGAGGCGAGCGTGGCTTTGTAGGCGGAGGGACGGAGGACTTTGCCGAACATCATGCCGGGGCGCTGGATGTCAGACGGGTATTTGTGCGCGCCGGTGACGAAGTCGCGGCCGTTGACCTTAATCTCCGGCTTGCCGGCGACGTGCCAATAAATGGCGGGCGTCAGGTCCGGATCGCCCTCAACTGTCCGCGAGATTTGCTGGCCTCGCGTGAGTTCACCGTAGGTGAGTGTTTCCTTGGTTCTCGGATTGGTGATCTTGCCGTCGAGGGTGCTAAGGGTGAAGTCCCCGGAGAGGCCCCATCTTTGCGCGGCGAGGTCGATGAGGGCTGCACTCGCGGCGGCGGCCATGGTGCGGAGTTGCGGACCCATGGTCGGCGTAGAGCGACTGCCGAATGTTCCGGCGTCCCAGGGAACGAGGTCGGTGTCGCCCATGATCATCGCGATCGAGTCGACTGGAACGTGTAGTTCTTCCGCAACTTGTTGGGCAAGCGACGTACGAATATTTTGTCCGCACTCGATCTTGCCGGTATTGACCGTCACCTTTCCATCGGCATCGATATGCAGCCACGCCGAAACTTCCTTCGGCAGCTCATGACCGCCCCCGCGACGCCCCGACTCTTGCGCGACTCCCGGAACGCGCGAGAGGCAAATCAACATCCCACCGCCGAAGACACGCAAAAAATCGCGCCGGTCGAGTTCGAACCAGTGCAGCTTGTCGTTGACGTCGTGCTGCTTGAGTTCCAGTTCGAGCGCGTCGCTTGTCATCGCGCACCTCCCGCGGCCCGCTGGATCGCCGCAATGATGCGCGGATACGTTCCGCAGCGGCAGACATTCCCTTCCATATGGCGGATGATTTCTTCTTCGCTGGGCTTCGCGTTTATGGCCAGAAGTGCAGTTGCAGCCATCACCATGCCGCTTGTGCAGTAAGCGCACTGGAAGGCTTCCTCGTCGACGAACGCTTGCTGAACTTTCGTCAATTTCCCATCAGCGGCTAGACCTTCGACGGTAACAATCTTCTTCCCTACCGCGGCCGAGACCGGTGTGAGACACGAGCGCATGGCGCGGCCATTGATGAGCACAGTACAAGCGCCGCATTGGCCTTCGCCACATCCGTACTTGGTGCCGGTGAGATCGAGACGGTTGCGGAGGACGGAGAGCAGCGGCTCGTCATTCGGGGACGAGACCTTCAGGTCCTTCCCATTGATATTCAACGTGAGGTCAGGCATGAGATACCTCGCACTGCGAGCAACAGGCGATTTCCTTGATAAAAGGATACGCCTGTCGCAAACGCAGTGGCGTCGGTTACTGCTTGATGCTGGCCAGCAGCTTGCTTTCTGCCTCGCTTGGCGGCTCGGCACGGCCTCCGAGGTATTTGGCGAGGAACTCCTCTGACGCCGCATTGAAGGCCATGTTGTTGGTTGGTTTGGCGAAGCCGTGGCCTTCGTCGGGGAAGATGTAGTATTCCACCGGCTTATTGTTCTTGCGCATAGCGGCCACGATCTGATTGCTCTCCGCCACGTTTACGCGGGGATCATTTTTGCCCTGCCCGATCAGCAGCGGCACCTTGATCTGGTCGGCTTTGAAGAGCGGCGACTGCGAAGTGAGCACCGCTTCCGAATCTCCCATGCGTTTGTGGAAGGTGGACAATATCGTGGACCAATAAGGCGGAATCGTCTTCAATAGCGTGTTCAGGTTCGACGGACCAACGATGTCCACGCCGCAGGCGAATGCATCGGGCGCAAAGGTCACGCCGGCCAGAGTTGCATAGCCGCCGTAGCTGCCGCCCATAATGCAAACTTTCGCAGGATCGGCGATGCCCTGCTTCACAACCCAGTCTTTGCCGTCGAGGAGATCGGTATGCATCGATCCTGCCCATTGACGATCTCCAGCATTGACATACTTCTTGCCATAGCCGGTTGAACCGCGGAAATTCACTTGTAGCACTGCATATCCACGATTGGCGAGCCACTGCGCGTAGCGGTTGTACCCCCACTCGTCGCGGCCCCACGGGCCACCGTGAACGAAGACGACCATCGGCAGGTTCTTTGCTTCCATGCCGGCCGGCGTGCTCAAGTAGCCATAGAGTTTCATGCCGTCGCGCGCGGTGTACTCGATCGGCTGCATCTTCGAGAGCTTGTACTTCTCCAGTTGCGGACGGTTGCTGAAGAGCAGCGTAGCTTTCTGCGTCGGGCGATCGTAGAGGTACCAGTACTCAGGAGCGTCGTCGCTGATGTAGCCGACGATCCAGCGATTGTCGTCGAGGCTTTGCGAAAGGCTGTCGATCTCGCCATCATGCACCTTGGAAAGCACGGCGAAGTCGCTCTTTACCTTGGGATCTACAAAGATGTAATCGGTTTTGTCTTTGGCATAGCTGATGGCTTCGAGTGCATTCGTCTTAGGATTGTTGATCGTCGCCCGAACGTCGAACTGCGGATCTTCCGAAACCACCTTCTGCTTGCCACTGGCGATGTCGATCTCCAGCAAACGCGCGGCGTTTGCATCGAGGCTGGTCATCACCCACAGCGAACGATTGTCGGGCGTGAACCCACCGACGCCGCCGAAGGTCTCATCGGGTCCCCATTTCATCAGGTCGCGCCATGGCGACTTGACGTCGTTACGCACGCGGATGATGGTCCCGCCGTCGTCGGTTGATACCTGCGCAGCGCGAACTTCGAGAGAGTTGTCGGCCTGCCAGCTCGCCACATCGCCAGGGTTCTGCGTGTCGAGCGTCACCTTGCCGGTCTTAAGATCAACGCGGTGCACGTCGAAGACCTTCGGGTCGCGTTGGTTCATCTGGACGAGGATCGCGTCGGGCGTTTTCCAGGAATAGGCGACGATATCCACGCGAACTTTGTCGAACGGAGTGAGATCTTTCGTCTGCTTGGTGGCGATATCAGTTTGATAGAGGCGCCAGTTCTCGTCGCCTCCCGCGTCCTGAAGATAGAGAAGGTGTTGGTCATCGTATTGCCAAATGAAATTTCGGATGCCGCGATTGGTGTCGCTGGTCACGGCACGATCGTCAGTCTTGCCGAGCGTACGCACCCACACATTCAGTACGCCATTCACCGGCGCGAGATACGCAAGCTGTTTCCCGTCCGGCGAGATTTGCGGATCGGCCCGTTCTGGGTTGCCGAACAACACCGAGCGCGGAATCAACTCGGTCGTGAACTTCTCTTCCCCGAACGCAGGCAAAACAAACAGAGTGCACAGGGCGAGTATTGCAATGCGACGTAGTGAGAACATGATCGCCTCCCGAATTGGTTGGTGTAGACACGATCCTGAAGCAGTCGGGGAGCTAGTGTAGCGCTTTGCTTCGTGTCGAAACGAAAACCAGACGAACTTTCCGCATCTTCCTCACAAGTGGCGCCTTCCCAATCCGGTACCTACTCTCGAATCTCTTCGGCCATCTTCAGCGCGCAGCCTCATATTCATCTCAGTCGATCCACGCCGAGGCCCTCCTCCGTGCGGAGCGACCGATCTTTTCACGTCGTTCTCACGCAGGGTCCAGCCAACCTCTCAAGGAGGCTGTATGCCAGTCCAACGCTTGAAAGCTTTCCTCGACAAAAACGACATTCGCTATGTCCTCATCAGCCACTCGCGCGCCTTCACCGCTGCGGCGACGGCTGCCATCACGCATATTCCTGGAAAGGAGATCGCCAAGACCGTCATGGTGAAAGTGGACGGCCAGCTTGCAATGGCCGTGGTGCCTGCATCGAGGCACCTGGATTTGAAAGCAATGGAGGATGAACTTGGTACCTACGAAATCCGCCTGGTGACCGAAGTAGAGTTCCAGAACGTGTTCCCCGACTGTGAGCTCGGCGCCATGCCACCCTTCGGAACGCTTTACGGACTCAACGTCTACGTCGACAGCAAACTTGAGGAGGATCCTGAAATCGCCTTCAACGCCGGTTCCCATCGGGAACTGATGCGCATGCAATACGCGGATTGGGAACGGCTCGAGCATCCGCGGGTGCTGCGCATCGCGACTCGCTCCAAGCATGAGCGCCTCGAGGAGGAGCGCCTGACTGCATCGCGGCTCTGACTCTCATCGGACTGCTCTACCAAATCTCAGCCAAGGAGTTCTTATGTTGGAATCCGTTCTCGATAAAACCAGTGAGCACGTTGCGGGTACGGCAAAGCGTGCCTCAAAAGCCGCAGTGGCGATGACCGAGGCTTTCGAAGATGGCATTGGCGTGGCCAAGCGCGCCATCAAACACGGCTGTGATGCCACGGAAGAATTCATGGAAGACACGCAGCAGCGTATCAAGCGTCATCCCGTCGAATCTTTGGTCGCAGCATTTGCAGTGGGAACCGTGGCGGGGATGATCATCGGCTGGATCGGCGGCCGACGGAAATAGTTGCTTCCAACGGAGTGGGCGGCCCCGGCCGGTCGCTCATTCTTCTTAACCCTTCGCATCAACGTGCCGTTAATCTTACGGATTCGTCGGCCCGCGATCCTCTTGTGGCCGTTACAATAAAGCAACGGTCCTCCATGGCCGTGTTGGGCAGGATGTTTTCGTTGATGGACTTTTTTCGCTCGACGGCTCGAACTCTTCTCTGCTTTTTCGCCATCTTTGCTGCGAACAATCTCTGCTGGGCAGATGCTGCCGCCTTCGACCTCACTGGACCGAAAGTTGACGTCCATGTGGAGCGCGCCGGCAAAACGCTGCCGATCTCCGAAGTGCCGAACCTCCAGCCCGGCGATCGCCTATGGGTGCATCCCGACCTCCCCGACAGCCAATCGGTCCATTACCTGATGATCGTGGTGTTCCTTCGCGGCTCCACGAACCCACCGCCGGAATCGTGGTTCACGCGCGTCGAAACCTGGGACAAGCACGTGCACGACGAAGGCTTGTTCATTACCGTGCCGGCGGAAGCCCAGCAGGCGCTGATCTTCCTTGCCCCTGACACCGGCGGCGGCTTCAGCACCCTGCGTCGCGCCGTCCGCGGACGCCCCGGCGCATTCGTTCGCGCCTCGCAAGATTTGTGGCAGGCTTCGCTGGACCGCGCGCGGCTCGACAAATACCTGGCCGACATCAAAGACATTCCTACCGCCGACCACGACCAGTTCAAGGAACGCACCCAACTCCTGGCGCGCAGCTTGAACATGAAGGTGGACAACCAGTGCTTCGATAAGCCGACGGCGCAGCAGGTGCCGTGTCTCACCCAAGGTACGGAACAGTTGGTCCTCGACGATGCCCACACGGAGAGCATGGTGAGCACAATCACCTCTGGGCCTACGGGCGATCTGATGTCGCAGATCGGCTACACGCCGCAGGCGCGCTTTGGCTACTACAGCCCTTACATCGGGGCAGTCATGGACGTGGCCCGCATCCTGGCTAACGCTCATACCGCGCAATTTCAGTACATCCCTGCCCTTGCAGTGCCAAAGCAGGATACCTTAAACCTTCGCTTGAATAATCCGCCGTCCTTCCGAAACCCCAAGTCTGTCATCGTCGTGGGTCTACCGCCGATCATCAATGCGGTTCCGCCGCCGCTCCACCTGGTGGACCAAAAGGCGATCTTCTGCATCGCGGAGCCACATCTGGTGCTGCCGGTTGACGGCGCACCCCTGATCTTCGCCACCGATCTGGCACACGACCTCACGTTGCGAGTGGAGAATTCCAACGACGAAGAGATTGACCTCCATGCTCATCCCGACGCCACGCGCGGCGGTCTCGTGGTAGATACGTCTGAACTCAAGCCCGCCAGTTATGACGAAGAATTTTCCGGCACGTTGCGCGGGACGTGGGGATTCCAGAACTTTGAAGGCCCGCACTTCTCCTTCCGCAGCCCGCGCTCCTCGAAGCTGGTGGTTGCATCGAAGGATGCCAGTGCGTTGATCGTCGGCCGCGAAGACACGCTGCATCTCTCACTCGATGACGCGGCCTGCGTGAAGGAAGTCACCGTCCACGACGAGAAAGGCGCCAAGCTCACGGCGACTTGGAAGCGTTCCAAGCCGGATGAACTTGAGCTGCACGTTCCGTTGAAAGGCGAAAGCGAAGGCCGGCTGGAGATTGCCGTGGTGAAGCACGGCGTCCGCGAACCCGATACCATCGCGCTCCACACGTATTCCGAAGCCGGACGCCTCGATGTGTTTAACATCCACGCCGGCGATACCGAAGGCATTCTCAAGGGCACCCGCCTCGACCAGGTCGCCCGCCTGGAGCTCGAAGGTGTGAAGTTCACTCCGAAGGGCCTCTCGCGAGCCAATCAGCAGGATGAACTGAAGCTCGCCGCCGCGGAGAATTCGCAGCTCAGCACCAAGCCCGACGAGGCGCTCACCGCGCACGCTGCTCTCACCGACGGCCGCACCCTCGATGTGAAAGTCCGCGTGGATTCGCCGCGTCCGCAGGTCACGCTCGCGAACAAAACGGTGCAGCCGGAAGCTGACGCCGCGCCTTCGAACATCCGCTTTGGCAATCCTGAAGACCTTCCGCAAGATGCCGAGTTGAGCTTCGTTCTGAAAGCGAAGATGCCAAACACTTTTGCCGCCGACGAAAAGATTGAAGTCGCGACGGCTGACGACGCCTTCCGCGTCGTTCTTACGGCGCAGGATGGCAATCTAACCATGCAGGATGCCAAAACGCTGGTTGCGGTGCTAAATCCGATGCGCCATCTCGGGCCTTCGGCCTTCGGCCCCTTAAAGTTCCGCCCGGTGACGGCTGCGGGGGTCGCCGGAGATTGGCAGCCGTTGGTCTCGCTGGTCCGCGTACCGCAGCTCAAGGGCATCCACTGCTCGGGCGCGCCGGAAAAGCAGTGCTCCCTGCTCGGTGAAAAGCTCTACCTGATTGACTCGGTGAGCGCCGACCAGGACTTCACCAACTCCGTCGAAGTCCCCGACGGGTTTCTGGCCAATGCCCTGCCGATCCCGCGTCCGAAAAACAAGACTTTGTACGTGAAACTCCGCGACAATCCCGACGACGTCACCACCATCGCGCTCCCCATGCTGGTTACTACCGATACACGCTAACGGTTTTATAAACCCTGCTGTCATCTCTTGCGCTTCGCGGTACAATCTGACCACTCAAGAGTTACCCCCGGAAGCAGGACTCTCCCCGAGCGTCCGCCTGCCATGGGTTATGCAGTTCGCTTCTTCATGTCCCGGAGAGCACGGTATGGTATTGAAAAAAGGGCCCCAGCATCCCAAAAGGGCTTCCCGCTACAAACTGTCCGCTAACGAAAAAGTCCTCTTATCCATCGAAGGTGAACGTATCGCCGGAAATCTTGCGGTTTTATCCGCGACTGGCGGCACCATGCGGCTCGGCAAGCGCTATACCCACGGTACGCTGGCCGAAATGAAGATGACCGCGGTGTCCGGCACCATCAGCACGGTGATCGAGATGTTGACGATTCGCAACGGCGTGCAAGCTTTCCGGTTCGTCCATTTTGATCGCGAGAACCAGAAGCGCATGGACGATACGTTGAAACAGCTTCGCGCTCAGGGCCTTGGTGATGATAGCGACGCTCTTGAATCGGTTATTCGCTTCGCCCGCCGATTGATTCCTGGCGCGGCCAAAGGCTAGCCGCCAGAGCTCCAAAAAACTGAATTCCCATCGCGGCCGGAAGCTTTCCTTCCGGCTCGATTTCTTTGTGACGAACTCCCCAAAAGCGCTAGCCAAGTGTCCACCCAGCCGCTATCCTCTTGCCACTCATTCCTGATCCAGTTGGCTGGCAAGTGGAGGCATTCGCATGCTGAAATCCATCGCGGTTGTGGTTGGCAGCTATATCCTCTCGATGGCCCTCGTGTTCGCGAGCGATCCATTACTCAGTTTGATTTTCCCCGGCGACTTCGTGAGAGGTCACATCCCCTCAACAAACCCGTTGGTGGCGAGCACCGCCTGCTTCACCATCGCTTCAATTCTTAGCGCCTGGGTTTGCGCCCGCTTCGCTCCCGGCAGTCCCGGAAAACACGTGTTTTGGTTCTTCATCCTCGGCGAAGTGATGGGACTTGGTTTCACCATCAGCGGATGGAATTCCGGCTGGCCACATTGGTATTCCCTCTCGTGGATGGCGATCTGGCCGATTAGCTGCTGGATCGGCTTGATGATCGGCGGAAAACGCGAAGCAAGAACTGCCGTCGCTTAGCCTTTGCTTCTACCGGCACCAACACCCGGCATCGTTTACGAATGGATCTCGGCCGCTGCTATGCAAGCTGGCGGCGCAGGAAGAATAGTCGCCGGAAGTCGTCAGGCGAGGTCGGAAAACCTGCTACCCTAGCGCGCCAGGAGATTCCCCCATGAAGAGAGTTGTCACTGCGTTCTCGTTTGCCGCCGCCACCCTTCTCCTTTCCAGCGTGTTGACATTTGCTCAAGCACCGCAGCCTTCTTCGCAAAGCGGCGCTAATACCCAGCCGGATTCGATCAACGACAAAGACATCGAGATGCTTCGCGCTAACCTGCGTGAGAACCGCAAGGAACTCATGGCGCAGAACATGACCCTCACCGCCGACGAAGCCACCAAGTTCTGGCCTATCTTCGATCAGTACCGGAAAGAGGCGATCAAGCCCAACGACGAACGCTGGGCGCTGATCAAGGAATACGCCGCGAATTACGACACCATGACCGAGGCCCAGGCGCAGGATTACATGAAGCGCTCCACGGCCGTCGACCAGGAACTGCACGCCCTGCGCCTCAAGTATGTTCCCGCGTTTGAAAAAGTCATCTCCCCAAAGAAGACGGCCTTATGGTTCCAGATCGATCGCCACATTGACCTGATGATCAATCTGCAATTGTCGTCGCTGATTCCGCTGGTGAACGCGAGTGAGTAGCGCACGGTCACCGCAGCGCCAACTTGCCGAAGTAGCTCGCGCCTTCTCACAAGTAATCCGCTCGGACAACAAAGCTGCTGGCCAGACAACCTGCGGAACTCCCCAGAGTTCTAATCGCGGCAACTCGCCATGTCCGTCCCGGTGGCTCCGGAGAATCGCATGCGCCGCTCATTCCTTTTCGTAAGCCTCGCTCTTTCCTTGTTCCTCGGCTCGTTCGGCTTCGCGCAAACTTGTGTACGCACCGATATCCTGGTGCAAGGAGGAACGATTTATACCGGAAGCATCAACCGTTACGGAACCGTAGTCGGCTACTTCCACCATTCCGATCCAAATGTTCCCCAGATCGTCGGGTTTCGCTGGAATAACGGAGTGTTCACTACCTACCAATACCCCGGAGCGACAGAGACGCAGTTCGCAGCCAGCAATGACAAGGGCCAGATCGCCGGCACGTATGGCGTGCTGGTGGGGGACGTACCCTATCCCTATTCTCACGGCTTCCTGTATGAGAACGGGACGTTCACCCAAGTAGATTACCCAGGTGCAGCATCGACATTTCTGACAGGTATCAACAATGCGGGCGACCTGGTGGGCTACTTCGAACTCATTCCTACCGGCTTAAACCATGCATTCGTAAAGCACGGCTCAACGTGGACGGAGATTGCGCCACCGAATAGCATGAACGCGAGTGCGACGGGGATCAGCAATACCGGCGAGGTGATTGGCGAGTACGGCACCGCCACGGATGCCTTTGTGTTCCGTTACAAAAATGGCCAGCTCACAAACTTTGGGCCGAAACCTGGCTCAACCGCGATGTGGGCATCTGCTATCAACAAGTACGAGTCCATCGTTGGCTACTTCGAGAACGGCAATGACTTCTACGCCTATACGTACAAGAATGGGATCTATTACACGTACGCCTATCCTGCCCCGAAGGGCGCGTTGCTGTACACGGTGTACACCGGCATCAACGACCTTGGCGACCGCGTGGGGTACGCTTATTACTATTCCGGCGCGACACAAGGGTTTGTCATGAAGTGCCGGTAACGTGTAAGGCGAAATTAGCGTTTCGGGGGCAGGCCTGAACGCCGCACGCAAGCTGGTCGGCCATGTCATGCCGCACGGCATTGACTCCGTATAAGTGGTGACAGTCGCCTTTTGCCGAGTAACCCGCTGCGGGAAAAATAGATTGTGGTAAAGGCTGGTCGAAGCGTGACCGCACTTGCGAATGAAAAGCCCATCCTTACGATGAGCCTGTTGACGGCAAGTTAAATGCCAGCCAGTTTCACACACGGTCGCGTGTGATCCACCGGTCGATCGAGAACGCGCCGGAACCGCGGACCAGGATCGCCAGCGCGATCACGATGGCCAGTAGGTGAAATTCGAATCCCTCGCCTTTCTGATTTCCGGCCCAGTTCATGAAGAACCCGTTCGGTGCATGAGCTTTCAAAACGGCTACTACCATGTTCACAAGTATGCCCAACGCGGCGACGCGTCCGAGCAACCCGACGATTAAGCCCAAGCTGCCGGCGAATTCCGCCACCATGGAAAGGATACCCAGCGGCGCTGGAATATGCAGCGTGCCCGTAAAGAATTGCATGGTGCCGGAATATCCATAACCGCCGAACCAGCCCAGCACTTTTTGAGCGCCGTGCGCGAACATCACGATGCCGAGGACGAGCCGAAGGGCTGTGAGTACGGAATCGTCGGAAGTAGCAAGTAATTTGCGGATCATTCGTATTCTCCAGTCTGCTACGAGGCTGAGGCAGGTGGCCAAATGGGATGGAATGTCGTAATCACGATACCCGCGCCGGTTGAAAACGTCATCAAGATAAAGGCCAAGTTGGCGGTTCCGCTTTGGAAGTAAGCGTAAGCGTCCGCTTTCCGCGAGATTATGATGATCCCCTGTTCAGCGGTTGTGAAATCTCCTTCCCGCAAGTAATCGTCCGGTGCCAAAATAGTTGGTGGTATGGGCTGTTACGCCAACACTCTCAGGGTAGAGTGCGATGAGCGGGAGGGAACAATCCCGTATGAACAGATGGGTATGGCCAATCCGAATTGTTGGATGCGTGACCGCTCTACTTGTGCTGTGGAGCTTCTGGATGTTGGGTCACGATGAACTGCCCCTGTTGCGCCGTCCGTTGTCGTTGCCGGAGGCGCCCTACATGTACCAGGTCCTGATTGGAATGAACGTGGTCAACCTCATATTGCTGGTTGCAATGTCCGTTGCCTGCTTCGCGCTGATCACGTCGAAGCCTTATGGAGTGTCGTTGTTCACTACAGTGTTTGTCGGCTTTTTCTGTTACCTCGTTTTGCTGGCATTGGTTCCTGGACGCAGCCCCTTCGCCTCGAGTTTTGCAGCAGCTTATGGCGTCGGCAATCTCCCTCTGTCTCCGCTGCTGCTGTGGCCAGTCCCGTTTTTGTTATGGCGTGGTGTCCGTCTTGTTGGTTCAGCTTTCTCGGAGCAAGCTCCTTCGAGGATGACCATTAGTAAATCGCCTTCTCACAAGTAACCCCAATGTGGCCCAATTAGTTGTGGTAAGGCCTGTTCTCGCTAACAATCGGGACGGTGACTGTCTTCGAGTTCTTTTCCAGCCTTGTGCATAGAGATGATAGTCTCCAACTGCTTTGTTCACCACCCTACCAGCGCAGCAGCCGTTTTTGTGGGCACTCATTACGTGTCTCATCGCCGCGATTGCTGAAGGGCTGGCATCGGGTACCCGGGTCAGGGCTGTCCTCGCAGAGCTAAGAATGCCCGGACTAGCTCCACCATTTTGGGTCTGGACACTCATCGGTGTCGCCTATTACGTGCTCTTCTTTTTTCTTATTAGCTCGCTGCTGAGCACTCAGCCCACAATCCCTTTGACGGAAATCGGGGTCGCCCTAACGGCCATACTCATGGTCTTGAATGCAGGGTGGAACTGGGTTTTCTTCCGGAGGAAGAGCCTTCGATTAAGTTTTCTGCTCTTCATGCCGTATCTAGCCTGTGCGTTACTGCTCGCGCTAGTGCTTCACCGTCTCGGCAATCCTTTCTTCGTTTGGTATCTACTCTATCTGTTCTACCTTTTGTGGGCGACTTGGTGGGGCTGTCGTGTTTGGCGCCTAAATCCCAACTGATTTGGGGAGGGCCGGAACCAGTTTTCGTCTCGAACCAGGCGATAGTTGGCGAGAAATCCCCTTATCACAAGTGAAAAATATGGAATTCGTCATCTGTCGGCTGTGGCCTAAGGGTGAACGACATGGCCACCGCTATCGACCGTACTTTGGCAAGTGCAGCAGGTGCGGAATTGACATCGCCCTGAACGATGAAGCGAAGCGGATGAAGGATGAGACTCCGACGCTTCGCGTTCTCTGTCCTCAGTGCTCCGAGTCGGAACAGGTGGAGTCAGACAGGCTCCTGAACGATAGCTGTTGAGAATGTATGGTCCGCCGCCGGACTGCAAGAGGTAGAGTGATGGACGGAATGACAGTCTGCGCAAATGTATCCGGCCTCAATGTGGAGATTCGATTCTCCGGGCCTCGATGATGATCCGCGCGCGCCGGTCCTGATAAATCGCTCGGTCAGTGAGACCGTTATCAACAACAGGTTTTCCGGCGCGCCGTTTGACTGTTTTCTCGTCCTTCTTCTTCCTCCGCAGACCCTGGTAGAACTGGTTGATCACCAGCCGCCGCAGCGGCGGTGGGAAAGTGGAAAGCGGTGTTTGCTTTCCAAGCGCAGCGTCTTTTCCACGGCCGAACTACGCTGCGGCCGCCAAGGGCTGATGGCGGTAAGGCTCACCCTTCGCGAGTACCGCCCAGGCGATACGCGCCAGCTTGTTGGCGATCGCGACGATCACCTTGTTGCGCGGTGCACGCTCGGCCAGCTTGTGGATCCACTGCCCCAACCCTGCGGTGTCGTACTTCACCCGGATCAGGACAGCACGCGCGCCATGGATCAGCAGCTGTCGTAGATAACGGTTGCCGCGTTTGCTCATGCCGTAGAGCGCCGTCTTGCCACCCGTGGAGTACTGTCGGGGAACAACACCGAGCCACGCCGCGAAGTCGCGACCCTTGCGGAACGACGACCCGTTGCCGATAGCGGCCACGGTTGCTGTCGAAACCAGCGGCCCGAAGCCTGGGATCTGGCGCAGACGCTGGCAGAGTGGATCGCTGGTGCTGATCCGCTCGATGGCGTCGCTGATAGCGATGATCCTAGCTTCCAACTCCTTCCACTCCTCCGCAAGTTCAGAGAGCAGCCAGCGCAGCCTCGGCGTCAGGTTCTGGGTCGCGTCTTCCAGTACACCCGGAAGTTGCTTGCGCAGGTGAATCGGCTTCGCGGGAAAGATGATGCCGCGCTCCAGCAGGAACCCGCGGATCTCGTTGATCAGTGCCGTGCGCCGCTGCACCAGGCGAGTGCGCACGCGGTGCATAGCCTGCAGATCGAGTTGCTCGTCGGTCTTGACTGGCACGAAGCGCATGTTCTCCTTCTGCACCGCGTCGGCGATCGTCTCGGCATCGAGAAAGTCACTCTTGTTCGACTTACGGTAAGGCTTCACGAACTGGGCTGCCATGAGGCGCACGTCGTGTCCCTGCGCACATAGGGCTGTCGCGAGAAAATGGGCGCCGGCACAGGCTTCGGTGCCGATCAAAGTGGGCTCGAGGTTGGCCGTGTAAGCCAACAGCTGTTGACGCGAGAACTTCCGCCGCACCAGCACGCGGTTGCGCTCTCCCATCGCCACCAGGTGAAACACGGTTTTACCGAGATCGATACCGACCGCTACGATACGCATGAGATGATCCTCCTGTTGGAATCTGCCGAGCCGAAAGATCGTACTCGGCGGCGGACCATCTCATTAATCGCCTTCTCACAAGTAATCCGATGTGGCACGATTACTAGTGGTAAGCCCTGTTATCAACAGTAATCTGGAACCACGGCGCCATCTGTGGTGTCATCTACATTGTGAACGGGGCTAAACCGTCGTTTCTCATCATTACCGCAATCTCGGCATTTACGGTAAATGCACAGCAGCCAACTTCCAGCGACCAGCCGCGAGCAATGGTCTGCATTCAAGAAAAGTGCAGCTTTGTAGACACTGCGGGTAATCGCGTCTACGCTCTCGATTTCGAACGTGCACGTGGGTTCTCCGAAGGCATGGCAGCAGTACAACTCAATGGGCATTGGGGTTTCATCGACAAAACCGGAGCGCCGAAGATTGCGCCGCGCTTTGACAGCGTTGGGAATTTCTCGGAAGGACTTGCCACCGTGATGGTCGCAAAACGGTATGGCTTCGTGGATCCCTCAGGAAGAGTAGTGATTGAGCCGCAGTTCCGGGATGCTGGTGCATTTTCCGAAGGACTCTCGCCGGTAAGAATCGGGGAAATGTACGGTTACATTGATACGAGTGGCACGGTGCGTATTGCGCTGAAATTTGACACTGCGACACTGTTTGAAGAAGGGTTCGCTGCAGTATCTCATAATGGCAAAACGCAGTACATCGACACCGCCGGAAATCCTCTCCGCACTGTTGAACTCGGCAACGGGGCGGGACGTTTTTCTGACGGCCTTGCGTCGGTGCATATTGGTGACAAATGGGGCTACATCGATGCGAGCGGCAATCTCGCTATAAAAGCGGAATTTGATGGCGCTGTGGACTTTTCGGAGGGAGTTGCTGTTGTTGGGCGGGATCAGCACTATTGGATCATTGATCGCAGCGGCAAAGCGGTGACTCGTTCAAGATACTTGAACTCGATTGGGTGCCAGGGATTCAAGTTCTCCGAAGGACTTCTAAGTGGTGCAGCTCGGCAACGAGTGCGCGTACATAGACCGCTCCGACAAAGTCGCTATTCAAGTTGATGTCCCGCCTCTTTCTTCGGTAGCTCCATTTTCGCAGGGGATGGCAATACTTCAATTGGGAGGCGGAAATTGCGGATATATCAATCGGAGCGGCAAAATCGTAATCACTCCCCGCTTCGACTACTGCACAGATTTCGTAATGCCAGAAGCACGTAATACCGCGTTCTGACAGGCTCTCAGCCATTCCGAAATGCAACCGATTCGATTACTAGCGATAAATCCCCTTACCGCTAGTAATCCGCCTCACGCGCTGCAATACCGAGCGACGCGCTTAAAATACCCAACATGAATTCCAACGCAACGCTAACCGCTCAGCAGCGGCAAATTTTCCAGTAAGTTGCAGAAAAGAAATGGCTCCTCAGGTAGGACTCGAACCTACAACCCTCCGGTTAACAGCCGGATGCTCTGCCATTGAGCTACTGAGGAACTTGGCGTGCCCACCAGGACGGTGCGCGTCTGAATTGTAACGAGTTTTATTGTAAGCGACGGCGCGCAAACTCGTCAAAGACTCTCGCTGCATTTCCCGGCGACGAACGTGGGATTACCAGTACCACTCCTCCGCATCCATCGTCGGCTCCGTGCCCGGCGTGAAAATTCCGTACTTCTCTCCCAGCCACTGCTGCAGAATCTCCGGCAGAACCGCGCAGATCTCCTGCCAGGTCAGCATCTGGCAGCGCATGCGAAGGTCATAGCTTCGCACGCTCTGCATCACGGCGAACCAGCGTTCGCGCAGATCGGGACGCCGCGCATCAGCGATCACGCAGAAACGATCGTCGTTCGACGCGGCTGCGAGTACTCCGCGGATCAACTGATAATTCGCGTACCCAGCTTCGCCGCGCGCCAGCGACTTCGCGTCAAAGAGCTCGTCAAAATCGCGGTACCGCTCGACCAGTTCCTCGCGGCAGCACTGGAAATCCGTCTCGGTCAGCTTGGCTTCCACCAGCAGGTCGCCCCAGCGCATATCCACTTCGGTACGATCGCGATGCCCGTTCTGCAGTGGCGCGGCTACTCTCACGCCGAATTCCGGCTCCGCCTCCATATCGACGCTCATCAATCTCCGCAACTTCCCTTCCGCCAGCGTTTCCGGATGGCAGAAGATGTTCATCAGCAGCGCATCGGAGCTGGTGCAGGCATCCAGTTCCTTCCACTTTTCGGTGTTAGGCAGGTTTCGGCGGCCGGTATGCACTTTGGCGAGGCGGCGCCGCCACTCCGGGCGTTTGAGGATCGCGGCGTAGCTCTCAGGGAAAAAATTCCCATGCGATCGCCCATCCGGCGACTCGGAATACACCACGACCTCATCGCGGCCATAGCTTTTGACTCCGACTTCCGCGCCGTTCCGCACCCGTCGCTGGTTTCGGACAATGATCTCGCGCCGCAAGTGACTCGCCGTGGGCATGCAAATTCAGTGTGCTCCGCGTTCCCCTTCCAGCGCAATTGACCACGCTTTGAGCGAAATGTTATAAAGACACGCCTTTGGAGATGCGACGACCCGCATGTTTGCCGGTAATCCATCTCACGACGCGGCCAAGCCTCAAAACACTTCGGTCTTGAAGTGGAAGCGCGTTGCCATCCCGGCGTCCGGATTCATGGCCGCAGGGTTCCCGGGTTCGGGAAAATTCCGATTTTGGTCAGAGCCGAATGAGACACGCGCATCAAAACGTGTGCAACGGGCTGGCCATGGGAGAAAATCGTAGGTGCTGCAAGTTTGGCCCACCTGCGCCCGCCACTTAACACTCGGCGGAGATCCGGTAACGAACTTTTGCGATGGAGGGCCCTTCTTGGCCTTTCCTGGAGGAAACACAATGAGTATGTGGCACGCCTCTGTGCGGCGTTTGTCCAAATCTGTGCTTTTTATAAATCGGTCCTTTATATCCCTGGCCATCTTTTTAGGCGTGCTGGCATTCTCCAGTACTGCTGCCTTCGGGCAGTCCGAAGCCGGCGGCGAAGCAGCGTTGAAGCTTCCCGATCTGTCCTCCGTCAGTTTTATGGGTGTGGACGGCCACAAGCTTCTTCTCATCGGCCTCGTCTTTTGCGCTCTCGGTCTGGCCTTCGGCCTCGCCATTTACATGACGCTCAAGAACCTGCCGGTGCATCGCTCGATGCTCGAAATCTCTGAGCTGATTTACGAGACTTGCAAGACCTATCTAACGACGCAAGGCAAGTTCATCCTCATCCTCTGGGCCTTCATCGCCGTGGTCATCGCCATGTACTTCGGATGGCTGGCGCCCGTTCCTAATAAGCCGATCGCAGTGACCCTTCCCGTCATCCTTGCTTTCAGCCTGGTTGGGATTGCCGGCAGCTATGGCGTGGCGTGGTTCGGCATTCGCGTCAACACTTTTGCGAACTCGCGGACAGCCTTTGCCGGCCTTCGCGGCAAGCCGTACTCGATCTACGAGATCCCGCTGCGCGCGGGTATGAGCATTGGCATGATGCTGATCAGCGTCGAATTGCTGATCATGCTCTGCATCCTTCTCTTCGTCCCCGCCGACTACGCTGGCCCTTGCTTTATCGGCTTCGCGATCGGTGAATCGCTGGGCGCAGCCGCCCTGCGTATCGCCGGCGGCATCTTCACCAAGATCGCCGACATCGGTTCTGACTTAATGAAGATCGTCTTCAAGATTAAGGAAGACGATGCCCGCAACCCCGGCGTTATCGCCGACTGCACCGGCGACAACGCCGGCGACTCGGTTGGCCCATCGGCCGACGGCTTCGAAACTTACGGCGTCACTGGCGTCGCGCTCATCACCTTTATCCTGCTCGGCGTTCACGATCCCAAAGTCCAGGTCCAGCTTCTGGTGTGGATCTTCGTCATGCGCATCATGATGCTCGTCTCCAGCGCCGGCGCGTATTTCCTGAATACGGTCATCGCCAAGGGACGCTTCGGCAACGCCGACGAGATGAACTTCGAGACCCCGCTCACCTCTCTGGTGTGGATCACCTCAATCGTCTCCATCATCCTGACTTACATCGTTAGCAAGATGATGATTCCCGACCTTAGCGGTGACACCACCCTGTGGTGGAAGCTCGCCACGATCATCTCCTGCGGCACGTTGGCAGGCGCGGTCATTCCTGAGTTCGTAAAGGTCTTCACCTCGGTGGACTCCAAGCACGTCCAGGAAGTCGTTACCTCCTCGAAAGAAGGCGGCGCCTCGCTCAACATCCTCTCCGGTCTCGTAGCCGGTAACTTCTCCGCCTACTGGCTCGGCCTCACCATGGTCGTGTTGATGGGTGTCGGTTATTACGTGTCTGCTTGGGGCGCGGCGGAAGGTCACGGCCTCGGGGCGCTCATGCTCGCTCCCGCGGTCTTCGCCTTCGGACTCGTAGCCTTCGGCTTCCTCGGCATGGGTCCTGTCACCATCGCCGTTGATTCCTACGGCCCCGTTACCGACAACGCGCAGTCCGTCTATGAACTCTCGTTGATCGAGAATGTGCCCAACATCGAAGCCGAACTGAAGAAGGATTTCAACATCAACGTTAACTTCGAGCGCGCCAAGCACCTGCTCGAAGCCAACGACGGTGCCGGCAATACCTTCAAAGCCACCGCCAAACCGGTACTGATCGGAACGGCAGTCGTCGGCGCAACCACCATGATCTTCTCCATCATCATGGCGCTCACCAACGGCCTCACCACCGATGTCGGCAAGCTCTCGTTGCTGCACGCTCCGTTTGTTCTCGGCCTCATCACTGGCGGCGCCATGATCTTCTGGTTCGCGGGCGCATCCATCCAGGCCGTGAGCACCGGCGCTTACCGCGCGGTCGAGTTCATCAAGGCCAACATCAAATTGGAAGGCATCGAAAAAGCCTCCGTTGCGGACAGCAAGAAGGTCGTGGCCATCTGCACTCAGTACGCGCAGAAGGGCATGTTCAACATCTTCCTTGCCGTCTTCTTCGGGACGCTTGCTTTCGCCTTCTTCGAGCCGTTCTTCTTTATCGGCTACCTGATCTCCATCGCGATCTTCGGCTTGTATGAAGCCATCTTCATGGCCAATGCCGGCGGTGCGTGGGACAACGCCAAGAAGGTCGTGGAAGTCGAACTCAAAGCCAAGGGCACGCCGCTGCACGATGCCACCGTTGTCGGCGACACCGTCGGCGATCCCTTCAAAGACACCTCTTCGGTCGCGATGAACCCGGTGATCAAGTTCACCACGCTCTTCGGATTGCTCGCCGTCGAACTCGCCGTCTCGCTCGAAAAGAACGGCGGACCGCTCGGACGCATCCTGGCTCTGGCGTTCTTCATCGTCTCGGCGTTCTTCGTATGGCGTTCCTTCTACGGAATGCGCATCGGTTCGCTGAAGAACGAATAACTTTCACTCAGGCAAAAAGAAGCGCCATCCAAAACGGATGGCGCTTTTCATTGGTCGGTTCCCAGGACTTTCGGCGATTAGCGAATTTCGTCGCGCATGTTCGTCTTGATCTTCTTCGCCAGCTTCTCGATCTCTTCCGCCTTCCGTATCACCTCGAGTGAGAGCACGTTTTGGTTCGTCTTGTCCACCGAGTCCTTCAATTCCGTCGCCAGGCTGAGCAGCTTGTCGGTGTCTTCTTTGAGTTTTTTCTGGCGTTCCACGGTCTGGGCTTTTTGCATCTTACGTAGTTGGTCTTGCGACCACGTGCTCGGACTCCCGCGCTGCGCGGTGAACTGGGGATCGGGTTCGGTGGCTGGTTCCTGCGTATGCGCGGGTAGGAACGTGAAAAGAAGAGCGGTCGACACGATGAAAGCGCGAAGATTCATAGTTGCCCCTATGAGTTCTCCTCACATTATAAGCAGCGGATTCACCCTCGATTCGCAATTCGCCCCGGTTGCTATAATCCGCCTGCAATGTTCGTGATCCGCCTCGATCTGCCCGCTGCTGCCGCCCAAGCCGGATGGAATGCTCACCGCCGTTTCCAGGCTTTGTGGGACGAGTGGGCCGATGACCTCATTGAATTCGTGCGCCGCGACTTGCCCAAGGTGATCGCGGTCCTCATCATCGCGTTTATTCTCACACGGTTACTGAAGCTCATCACCGGGCGGTTGTCGCACCTGGGCAAAACCGGAGCGCTTCCCACCGCCGTCCGCTCCCAGCAAATCCGCACCCTGTCTGGCATCCTCTACAGCACGGGCGTTTTTATCATTGCCTTGCTCGCAGCGTTGCAGGTCCTGCCGTTGTTCGGCATCAACATGGGACCACTGCTCGCCAGCGCCGGCGTGGCAGGCCTCGCGATCGGTTTCGGCGCCCAAACACTGGTGAAGGACGTCGTAACCGGTTTCTTCATCCTCGTCGAAAATCAGTACGAAGTGGGCGACACCATCAAAATCGCCGACAAGACCGGTGTCGTCGAACTCATGAGCCTCCGCCGCACCATTCTGCGCGACGGCAACGGCTCCCTGCACATCATCCCGAACAGTTCCATCACGGTCGTTACCAATCTCACGCGCGATTGGACTCAGGTCGCCATGCATGTCTCCGTCGCTTACGACGAGCCCAGCGAGAAAGTCACCGGCCTCCTCAAGCAGGTCGGCATAGAAATCCAGCAGGATCCCGAGCTCAAAGATTTAATTGTCGGCAGCCCTGAAGTTCCCGGCATTGAGAAGGTTTCCGCCGGCGAAGTGGATTACCTGATGCTCGTCAAAACTTTGCCCGGTAAGCAATACGCGGTCAGCCGCGATCTCCGCCGCCGCATCAAGGAATGTTTCCAGAAGAACAACGTGCGCCCCGGCGGCATCTCCCACGTCTATGTTCTCGACAAGCCCCCGACAGAGTAACCACCTCTGTCATCCCGATCTGATCTCTGTCATCCTGAGCGGAGAACGCGAAGCGTTCGAAGTCGAAGGACCCCTTTCCTCGAAACCATCCCCATCTCCACACGGCACTCCCGAACATCTACATTCCTGCTGTCGGCATCTTAGCTTTCGAGATGTTGTGGTCGGCCCTAACTGACGGCGGGATTGCAGTCGCGCTTCTTGTCATTTGGTATCTCGCGTGGCGGCACTGGCTTCGTAAGCGTTCCCGCCGCATCGTGAATTGGGTCGAAGTTGCCTGCCGCCATCATGGCCGCGTGGACTCCGTGCACTGGCATTCGGCCTCGCGCTTTCAGGTAGATCTTCATCTCGGCACTGCGACTTTCCGAGATCCCCACCTCATCGTGCAGATGGCTCCGTGCGAGATGCCGTTGAGCTGGCTCTGGTACCGCTTACGCAAGCACCAGGAAACGGCGACCTTTGCCGCGACTCTCGACTGCGCGCCCGCCGCCAACCTGGAGCTACTCAACCATCGCTGGTCGGCAACGTGTTTCAAACCGCAGCAGCGCTCCGCCAAAGACCGGGAATGGCATGCACAACGCCTGGGCCAGGTCGTCATCACCACGCGCAAAGACTGGCAGCACGACATCGTAAACATGATGGACGCCCTCACGGCTTCGCGCAGTTACGACTTCCTCAAGATCGCCTATCGTCGCGAGCCGCCGCAGTTCTCCGCCACCGTTGCGCTCGCGGCAATTCAACCCGACGCCCTCGCCGAAGCCAGCATCTTCGACGTCATTCGCGAACTTGCCACTAGCTCTTCGCCCTCTCCTTTCTAAACCGGCCACCGAAACGGCCTGGCCGAAACGTGCCATCGCGTTTCCCGCGGAGTGCGGTTAAACTCATTTCCCTTTCCCTAAGTGCCCTGGTTTTCCGCTGTGATGCCCCACAGCGCAGGCAATTCGTTCAAAAAACTTAGCAGGAGCATCGCACGTGAGATATCTCTCCGCGGTATGCATCGCGCTGTTGTTCTGTGTTTCCGCTTTTCCTCAAGACGTTCGGCCCTCCACAGAGGTTCGCCCAACTGTTCCACACCTCATCCGATTCACGGGTCAGGCCAAAGGCGTCACTGGAATGACCGGCATCACCTTCACGTTGCATAAGGGACCCGAAGATAAATCCCAACTCTGGACGGAAACCCAGAACGTTAAGCTCGACGCCGATGGCCGCTACACCGTGCTTCTCGGCGCGACAAAGCCCGATGGCGTTCCCGCAGATCTATTCATCTCCGGCGAGGCTCAGTGGCTCGGCATTCACATCGAGGACCGTCCTGACCAACCGCGTGTGCTTCTGGTAAGTGTTCCCTACGCACTGAAAGCAGCTGAGGCCGAGACTCTCGCTGGGCACGCCGCCAGCGAGTTCGTCACCGCTGACAAGCTTGCGTCCGTCGTTGAGCAAAGAGTCGCGCAAGGGCCTGCGACCGCTACAGCGAAGAAACAGGACTCCCCCGCAAAGGGCAGCGCCCTCTCTAGCACCGCCACAAATTTCGTTGACACCACCACCAATCAAGTTGTCCTCGTCACCCAGAACGGCACCGGCAATGCGCTCGTCGCCAATGCAGGGACAGGCAACGGCGTTCAAAGCAGTACGACCAACGCTGCTGCCTACGGAGTGGTCGGAACGAATTCGGCGACTACGGGAATTGCAATTGGCGTGCGTGGAAGTACGAGTTCATCCGGCGGCATTGCGGTGTACGGCGTGTCAACTCCAACCACCGGTACTGGCACTGGCGTGAAAGGCGTCTCGTCTTCCCCCAGCGGCTATGGCGTCTTCGGACAAAACACCTCCACCACCGGCACAGCCAACGGATTCCGCGGCAGCACCGCCTCCACCAGCGGCGTAGCGATCTACGGCACCGCGATCTCCGCTACTGGACAAACCAAGGGTCTGGTTGCATCCGCGGCGAGTCCGAACGGTATCGCTGCTGTATTTCAGAACACTGCAACCGGCGGCAAACTTCTCAGCGGCCAAGCCGGCGCATCGAGTACGGAAGTCTTCTCCGTGGACGGTTACGGCAGCGGCACGTTTACAGGGAAAGGCCAAACCGCTCTCATCGGCGATGTAGGATGCGGTGCTCCCTCTGCCGGCATTAGTTTCGGCGATCCCAGTGGATGCCAAAGCTACGCTCTGCTCCAACAGAACGACGATGTCTTCGTCAACCGGCCGACTGGTGGCACGTTGCATTTCCGTGAGAACAACACCGACGAAGTTCTCATCGGTTCCGGCGGTGTGCTCTACACCGGCCCCGTAACTACCACAGGTCTCATCTACATCAGCCATCCCGGCTACCAGGCGCTTGACGTGCATGACGGTTCCGGGGTCTTCGAAGCGGGTCTCAGCGCCAGCCTTCCCGCAAACTTCTCCGCTAGCAACGACGCCTTTTCCGCCACCGGAGCAGACGGGACCGGCAAGTCAGCAGGTGACGCCGCCATCTTCCAGGGCGGCGCTTCCGACACCTACTTTGGAGGCAACGGGATGGAAGTTTACGGCGGCGATGGCGTCAATTCCACCTATACGGGCGGCGCCGGCATCATCTCTTCCGGTGGTTCTCCCAAGGGACTCGCTGCGTATTTCCTTGGAAATATTTCCGTAAGCGGCTCCATCACCGCCGGCACCAAGGACTTCAAGATCGATCATCCCCTCGATCCCGCCAACAAGTTCCTCTACCACGCCAGCGTCGAGTCTTCCGAGATGATGAATATCTACTCTGGCAACATCACCACCAATGGGGCGGGCGTGGCCGTGGTACGTCTGCCCGAGTGGTTTGAAGCGCTCAATGCCGACTTCCGTTATCAACTCACCGTCGTCGGCGAATTTGCGCAGGCCATCGTCGGCAGCAAAATTGCCATGCACCAATTCACGATCAAGACCAACAAACCGAACGTCGAAGTCTCGTGGCAAGTCACGGCCGTTCGTCACGACGCCTACGCCGCCCACAATCCGCTCGACGTCGAAGTCGCGAAAGACGCCGCCGAGCGCGGCCTCTACCTTCACCCTGAATACTTCGGCGCGACCGCAGACCAGCAGGTCTCGTTAGCCCACAATCCCACCGCCCTCAAGCACTACCAGGCTCATATCAAAGCAGCCGCAGCAAAAGCGAAGGCCGGGAACTAGATCGTCCACCCGTGTGGACGGCAACCACTGGATCCAAGGCTGCCGAACCCAGGTAGCTCACTGCATGGCGAGACCACAGGACCACGGCACGCACGCTGTGGTCCTTGTTCTTTTAGAATGGCTCCCATGGCCGATTCCATAAAGAAGTCTCACGGCTTTCAAACGATAGCCGTCCATGCCGGCAGGAATGTTGATCCCTCCACCGGCGCGGTCGCTATGCCCATCTATCCTTCCACGACGTTCGAGCGCGATACCGACGGTGCCTTCTCCCGCGGCTACAGTTACATCCGCGACGCCAACCCCAATCGCAAGGCCCTCGAAGCCTGCCTGAGCGCGCTTGAAGTGGGCGAAGAAGCCATCGCCTTCAGTTCCGGGATGGGCGCCACGTTTTCGGTCTTTCAAATTCTCTCGCCCGGCGATCACGTCGTGCTTCATCGCGACATGTATTACGGCGTCCGCGAACTCATCAACGGCATCTTCACGCGCTACGGGATCCAGCACACCGTAGTTGACATGCGCAACCTTGACGAGACTCGTGCCGCGGTTCGACCAGGCACAAAGCTCTTCTGGCTCGAAACGCCAACCAACCCGCTGATCGAAGTCGTGGCCATCGAACCCATCGCTGCGATTGCCCACGAGCACGGTGCGCTCTTCGCCTGCGAGAACACCTTCGCCACGCCGGCATTGCAGCGCCCGCTCGAACTCGGCGCCGATCTCGTCGTCCACTCGCTCACGAAATACCTCTCCGGCCATAGCGACGCCATGGGTGGCGCGGTCATCCTCAAGCGGGCCGGCGACCTCGCCCACAAGATTCGCGATTTCCAACACAACGGCGGCGCCGTTCTCTCCCCGTTCGATTGCTGGCTGATTCTGCGCGGTATCGAAAGCCTCCCGGCCCGCATGCGCATCCATTGCGAAAACGCACAGAAGATCGCCGAATTTCTCTCAGCGCACGCAGCGGTGTCGAAGGTTCGCTACCCGGGCCTAACGAACGATCCCGGTCACGCAATCGCCAAGCGGCAAATGCGTGCCTTCGGTGGCATGCTCTCTTTCGAAATTCGTGGCGCACGTGCGGAAGCCTTCCTCGTTTCCTCACGCTTTCAGCTAATCATCCGCGCCACCAGCTTGGGAGGCACCCACACACTGGTCGAGCATCGTGCCTCCATCGAGGGCGCGCACACGCGCGCTCCCGAATCGCTCCTGCGAATGTCCGTTGGCCTCGAAGACACCGCCGATCTCATCGACGACCTCGACCAGGCGCTGACCGCATTGCCGGGTTCCCTGCTCTGATGTCAGACCCCAGCCGTCTCCCCGTTGCCGTGCTTCTCGACAACGTGCGCAGCATGTACAACGTTGGCGCATTTTTTCGCGCCGCCGACGGCGTCAACCTGCAAAAGCTCTGTCTCTGTGGAATCACAGCGCATCCGCCGAAAAAAGCGATCTCAAAAACCGCTCTGGGCGCGGAAGAAACTGTCCCGTGGGAGCACGGTTGGGACGCTGTTGAAATGGCAAAGCATCTTCGCGCGGAAGGATTTCAGCTCGCCGCCATCGAAACCAATCCCGAAGCGACTGATCTCTTCGACTGGCAGCCGCGCTTCCCTGTTTGTGTTGTCTTCGGTCACGAAGTCGGCGGTCTTCTGCCCGAACTTCTCGCCCTCGCCGACGTGCACATGCGCATCCCCATGCGCGGCGAGAAGACTTCGCTCAACGTCGCTACCGCCGGCGGCGTCGTGCTCTACGAACTCCTCCGGAAATACCAGGCGCTCCAACCCTAAACGTCGAGGAATCTCACCTCGCCCGAAGTAATCTGGAATACCGCGCCATGAATCTTCCCCCCGGCCTTCACTGCGTTCTCCCATTCCGGCGTGCGCCGTATCTGCTCTACGGACCAACGCACATTCGCCTCAACCGCGGCGTCCATTTCATCGTCTGCTCCATCGAGTGTGGGCGGCAATCCCGCTGCGATGTTCTCAACCAGAATCTGGATATACGACCGCTCCTCTTCCGCGTGCTTCCGATAATGAAGCGCCGCCGCCACCGCCCCGCACTTCTGATGTCCGAGCACGACGAACAATGGCGTCCGCAGGTGCGCGCCCGCGTATTGCAAACTTCCCTTCACCTCATTCGAAATCACGTTCCCCGCCACGCGAATGATAAACAGTTCGCCGAAGTTCGCATCGAAGAGCAACTCCGGTGGCACTCGCGAATCGCTGCAACCCAAGATCGTCGCGAACGGATGCTGGCCTCGCGCCAAGGCCGCGAGTGTCTCCTTGCACACGGTCGGAAATCGTGCCTCACCTCGCACAAATCGCGCATTGCCCTCCAACAGCTTCTGTAGTGCTTCCTCCGCCGACACCTCAGTTACGCTCGCGTGGTCTGCCACCGTTTCTCCTTCCTCTGGAAACCCAACCGAAAACTAGAATGATCGTCGCCCCCCAATCAACTGCGACTTCTGCCAGTGTTTTGCAGCGCAAAGAAAAAGGGGCGGATTTCTCCGCCCCCCGGTTGGCTGCAAGGTTCGCTACTGGTCATCCGAGTTGAGATACTGTGTCCAGCCAATGATGGTCGCCCAACCGCTCGGCGTCGCATATTCGCCAGACATCCAAATCAGCCCGCGATTCGCAATCGTGAAATCGGGCGCGGTGGCCGTGTAGTCTCCCCACCTGCCCGACATGAATCCCGTGCCCCCGGTGTTGAAATAGCTGCCTGCACCATCCATGAGTGAGTCGCCGTAGGTGACTCGGCGTGACGTCAACTGGCTCCTGGGATATGTCAGATTGTCGGAGTAGTTGTAGATCATGACCACGTTGTTTTCCTGGTCTGGCTGCAGGTTTGCGTAGTAGGCGGAGCCGCTATTGGCCCAGCCGCCGCAGAGGAAACAATCCTCCTGGCGGATTACGGCATTCGTCACCTGACCATTGTTGTCGGTTGATGGATGCACGTCGAACCAGATCGGCCCCGTGGTTGCCGGACTGCTTGCCACAGCCGTGTTGAACGAACCAAAGATCTCTCCAGCGTGGTATTTCACCGCTCCGGAAATGAATACATAGTCCGTATCCACGCACGGAGAACCGGACGTAGTGCACCCTGGCTCCGCCGCATTCACTGGGAAAGTGAAATTTTGCAATGTGGTCAGAACTTTCGACGTCACGATCGGTCCATTTCCACCTTGCAGGAACGCAAATGGATTGTGTGGATCAGGAACCGTTCCGGCTGTCGGTCCCGATATTCCCCAGAGCACCATTTCATTGCAGGCGCTCGAGCAATGTCCACCGCCGAAGTTATAGTTCTGCGTATTCATCAGGAAGATCGTACTCGGCTTGTCTGCACGGTCCGTCACGTTGACTGGCTGCAGGGTGTCCATGTTTACCCCGCCAAGATTGAAGCCTGTGAAGTACCAGTAGCCGTATCCCCCGCCATCGTACAACGCGTCCTTAGGCAACAGGTAAACCGCGTTATTGGAGAAGCTGGCCCCGCCGCAGTCGCTGCTCGTAGTCCACAGGTTGACGCCGATGTAGATTCCGCCCTTGGTTGCGTATGTTCCCCAATTCGTCGTGTCATGTCCGAGGGTTGGGAAGTCACCGCAAATTCCGGCGCCGAGACCGGCAGGCGTGAAATGGTAAATCCACCATCCCCCGCGCGGATCCTGGGTTTTGCTGATCGCAAAGTAAAGGCTGCCGCCAGCCGTGCCACTGGTAAAGGTGTCCATCAGCACGAAGAACCGATGGTTCGCCCAGTCGTAGAACGCTCGCGGATCGAAGATGAACGTGCCCGCCGCCACCCCGAAGAATGTGTCCGCATCCTTTGGGAATCCCGCCTGCAGCACGCCGTTCTTGGCGTACACGGCAATGGATGCATTCACCACCTGTACGACGAAGTTTTCACTCGTCGCCAGGCCCATGTCCGGCGGATCCAGTCCATTTTCTTTCTGCCCATAAAAGAAGCTGGCATGAGCGGTCGCGGCATTGGGCGTTATCTGCGTCATTTGCACCGGCCGCACTATTGCCTTCACGCCGCCCCGCAACGCCAGGGTTGACGGTTTGGTACCGACTTCGCCGCGCGCTGCCCGCATCGCAACCAGCCGCTTCAACGCCTGGTACTCATCTTCCGTTAGTCCCGACAATGGCCGCCCGCCATCGGCAAGTCCCGGAATCGAACTCGTCGTCGTTTTCTGCGGGATGTCCGCCATCTCCACGCTTCGCGCGGGCGCTCCCCGCAGTCCCCCGCTCTTCTCAACTGTGGCTTTGGCATTCGCCGGCATAGGAGTCATCACTCTTCCCGGCAATCCACGCTGTAACGCGGCATCGAGTTGCGATTCCGATACCGTCCCTTTCAGCTTGTCGTCTCGGTCCCGTACCGTCTCTCGTTCCTGCGCGCCTGCTGGCATCGCCATCACCAACGCAATCGCACACCAGACGACCCATGACGCGAGGAGGACAATCGTATTGTTCCTCATGTTCCTCATTGCTCGAAACTCCTTTCGCCGTTTCCCGGCGGGCTTTGTCGTGATTTTCCTTTTCATGGGTTGCGCCTACTTCTGTGGCTCTGCCGGCGGCAGCGCCCTGGTTCTGGCTTCCGTTTGTCCCTCAATTTCGGACTTCCGCGCCAGCCGTTGCGTTACGTCCGGCATGCGGTCGGTTTCAAAGCCCTTGCGGTGCGCCACGATCCGATAATCGAAGCTGATCGCCGACTTGCCACCGCGGAGTTCGTGCACTTCAAAAGACGTTGCCGTGCGGTTGGTGATGAAGAGGCCTTCGCAATCTCCGCCCGGGGTTACGTACACGTGGTAGTCGCCTGCATTGACTGCAGTCGCAAACTTAGGATCGATCGTGACCTTCGCGACGCCATTCACCAAAGCTCCCCGACCGAAATCTTCCATCAGGTTTTCGGTAGTTTGCATGGTGTACAGCGCCGTCTTCTGGCCGTTCGGACCGGCTATCACGGGAGCGAGTGTTCCGGTGCAGAACAGGTTTCCACTCACGTCAATCGTGCACTGGCCGCCAAATCCCGGCCCGTCCACTTCCAACGCCTGGCTGCCGGCATTCGTGTTGTCGTTGTTCTTGATGATCGCGGTTGGATGTCCGGAGGCATTGCTCGTGCTGATTGCCTCCATGGCGTAGAAGTTCAAAGGTGTCGGCGCGAAGTATCCCCACCCGACATTCACAAGCGAATTCGGTGAGAAGAATTCACCGTTCGCGTTGAAATTTCCACTGCCGTCGATCGAGAACACGGTCGTTAATCCAGAACCAGATTGGCCTTGGAGAAGAGCTCCGCTGGCTGTGTTTTGCAGTATTGCTGCGGTTCCCGAAGAGCTCGCGACCTGTGCCAACACACCGGTCGTCGTGCCGGTCGCAGAACTCGCGTAACCGCGAAGGCCCACACCTGACGTCGAAGCAGAACGCGCGAAGCCGCCCACCGCCGACCCCGTCGTCGCCAGGTTGATGCCTTCCATCCCGAAGCCGGCTGGCGATGCCGTTGTGCCGTAGATGCCCGTTGCGGTTCCCGTTGTCGCCGTCTCAGTTCCATACACGCCGATGCCGCCGCTCGATGCCGACGTTCCGCGAATGCCGACCGCCGTTCCTGTCGTCGCAGCGTTCACGCCATACACACCGTACCCGGACACCGAAAGTGAGCGGCCAAGTACTCCAGCGCCTGTTCCAGTAGCCGCGGTTTCGTTTCCGTACACAGCATTCCCACTCGGCGCCACTGCCTGCGCATACAGCGCGTTCGCCGCCGTGTTGGCCCCTGTGCTGTACGCCGTGATGCTGGCGCCCGGACTCGTGGTAGAAAGCGCCGCGCCCGTTCCTTTCTGCGTCACCAGAACAACCTGGTTGGTCGTAGTGTCGGTGAAATTCGTCGCGGTCGAGGAAAGCACATTTCCTTTAACGCCGGTTCCGTCCTTCTTCACCGTCGCGCCGTTCTGCTGCATCTGCTCTTTCACTACGGTCGTAAGCTTGTCGGACGTCACGAACTCTGTCGCGGAATGTCCCGCCAACGTCTCTGCTTCCTTCGCCTTCAACGCGTAAGGCACGCTCACCATCAACACCCGCGGTTGTTCCGCCTTCCCTTCCACGCGAACGCCCAGCCACTGCGCTTCGCCGCTGATAAACAACTCCGCCGCAACTCCTGTGGATTTGGTAGAACCAAGTAATACGGTGTATTTGCCTTCGCTATCGAGTTTCACGTTCTGCGTCTCGATCCATAGCGCGGCATTGTCATTTTGGGTTTTATGAAGTGTGAACGTAATCCCGACGGTGCCTGACATCGCTTTGCCGGCATCGTCTTTCAGTTGACCTGAGAAGCGGATCAATCGTGGCACGACCTCCTGTTGGGACGAGGTCGCGGGGGCTGCATTCTGCGCAACTGCCAGCCCACACAATGACGCGGCAAGACAAAAGCCGACTAGGTGCTTTTTCATGTTGCCATCCTTTGTGTTCAAAAACTGATCGGGGACTTGTGACGACCGGAACTTGGGGCTACTGGGGAATGTTCTTGACTGCGACGAGCAGCGCTTTCGTGGCTACTACTGCGAGTAGCAAGTTGCGCAACAGTAGCCCGAGTTGTTGCCCTTGGGCAAACAGTCTTTGGTACCCCCCGCCGCGTGGCTACTTGGACAGTTGCGCAACTGTCGAACGGACAGAAAAGTAACTTGCACAATCCTCATTTCTCCGAAACCGGCACCAGCCGAAGTCGCGACAGGACGACCTCTCGGCGCAAAAATCCCCACCGAGACCCGTCAAACACTCAAGTCAGGGTGGGGATTTTCTCGTTACCTACTTCACGCTCACTGATACCGATGGGTTCCTGGTCGTATCGTCAATGCAAACCACGCGCGTCGAACTCACCACAAAACAGCTAGTGACTTGCTCGCCACCCGAAGATATGTAGAACGCACCATACGAGCTCGTCGTGAAGGTCCCGCTGAACGGGCTCGCGTAATCCATGCCCCCCGCGGCTCCGCCATCACCGATACCCGCAATCGTGCCGCTGCCCAGCGTCACCAGGTCGACGTTGATGTTCCCTTCAGGCTCAATCCGGGGCACGACTGTGCTGAGATACGATCCCGACCCCGGTGTTGTCGCCATTTGCGGTTCAATGTAATTGAACGCGACTCCATACAGCCCCGACCCGACATTCTGTCCCCCACTAACTCCGAATGCAGAATTGTTGTCGTACAAGTACGCGACGGTCACCTGATTCGCGTCATTCATCGCCATTCTGCCATTCGAGCTAACCGTGAATGTCGCGGTTCCGTTCGAGTCTCCGACCTTGTACTCGCTCCCCGTCGAATCTGCGTCGTTGGTGAAGCTCTGGTTGATGGTAATGCTGGCGGTGCTGCCTGAACCGCCGGCACCTGTTCCTTGCATGATCTGCGCCCTGTTCCATTGCAGCCCGCCGCTCCCGTCGAGTGCCCATTCCAGGTCGCGCATCACGAAACTCGAATTCAGGTTCGCCGCCGAATACGACGCCTGCTGCTGTTTGTACATCTCCCCAACTTGCGCCTTCCCGCTGTCAGCATTCAAAAATGCCATGTGATTTGCATCGATCACATAGCCAACTGCGTAGCTGGTGTCCGTCGTCGGAGAAGTCTGATTGACAGTGATTGTGAACCGGCCCGTGGAACCGGGTTCGGTGTAGCTGCCTCCAAACAGAATCGCCCTCAAAGTAGACGATCCATCCGCTTGGTCGGCCTGCCCTCCGGTGATCGTCAGGTTCGAACCGCTTGCGGTCAGCGTAAACCTTCCGGCGAGAGCGCGCGGGATCCCATTTCCGTTTTCCCCGTGCTGTGTGAACGCGAAGCTCTTTCCATCCATCGTGGTGTTAGAGAATGCCGAAGTCGTCGCTTTGCTGCACACTCCGCCGCCATGCTGGCCGGGAGCTGCAGATCCAACATCGTCAATTTGTGCGATGTCGAATTGGCTCACGCTGCTGCCACCGACATTGTTCCCCATCATCCCGAACTTCAGCGTCTTGCTTCCGATCGAAAGCGTGATCGTCCCGTTGTTGTCGCCGCCAAGGTTATAGCTCCCGCTCACGCTTCCATTGAGCAGCCCTGTGCTCCGACCATTCGAGTCATAAACGCCGCTCGTAACATGCCCCGCGCCGTCAATCGCGAGGCTCATCAGTGTTGCGATCCGCGAGGTGTCACTATCCACGTATCCCTCATACGTGCAGATGTAGCGTCCATTTACGTAGGAGTTATGCGCGCCGTTCGGTCCAGCGCTGATTGGAATCGTGAAGCTCGGGCTGGTAATCGAGTTGTTATTGCTATCCGTTACCTTCACTGTGAATGTGAAGTTTCCGGAGGCAGTGGGAGTTCCCGCCAGCATCCCTGGAGCTGTCCCCGAGAACACCACGCCTGTCGGCGCACTGCCTGATGCAATCGCAAACGTGTACGGATGACTGCCGCCGCTCACATCGAAGTACGTCGCGTACGCGTAGTTGATGAGTCCGCTGGCAATGTCTTTCGTACTCGTGTTGAACTGCAGCGTTATGCCACTGGCTTGATAGGTGTACTTGTTGCTGAGCCACGTGTTCCCATTCAGCGAGCTCAGCGTCACGTAGATCGTCTGGCCGCCGTTCGGCAGTCCAGTCACGTTAGCCGACGTGCTCAATCCTGCATTCACGAACGCGATATCGTGCGCGCCAGCTGTCGTTCCCACATACAAACTGTATTGCGAGATTCCCGCTCCTCCCATCCATGAGAAGGTCGCGCTCGTCCCGCTGAACTGCGATCCCGGCGAGGGCGAGGTGATATACGCAGCCGTTCCAGCGCCACTCGAGTAGTACGTATAGCTCTTCGCCAACCACGTGTTCCCGTTCAAGCTGTATAGCGTGACGTAAAACGTCTCGCCATTCGTCGGTAGGCCTGTCACGTTGTACGAACTGGCTATCCCCGCGTTGACGAACGCAATGTCGTGGCCGCCGCGCACTGTACCGATGTACAGCGAGTATTGCGAAATGCCTACGCCGCCGCTCCACTGGAACAACTGCGTGCCGCTCGCCAACTTCGCACCCGTCGCGGGGCTCGTCATCGCAGCCGCCACACCATTTCCCGAGGCGACGTAGCTGTAGCTCTTCGCGAGCCACGTGCTTCCGTTCAGGCTGTACAGCGTCACATAGAACGTCCGCCCATCCGTCGGAAGTCCAGTCACGTCGTACGAGCTTGACGTCCCTGCATTAATGAACGCAATATCGTGCGCCCCACGCGTGTTCCCGATATACAGCGAGTACTGTGAGATCCCTGCGCCGCCGCTCCACTGGAACAACTGCGTACCGGTCGTCAGCTTCGCTCCCAAAATCGGCCCCGTAATTGAAGCCGCCGTGCCACTGCCCATCGCAATGTATGTGTACGAAACCTGTTGCCACGCCGCGCCGATCAGCGAGTTCAACACGACGTAGAACGTCCCGCCATTTGCTGGAAGATTGTTGACCGAAGCACTCAAACCCGTACCTGTGTTGATGAAGTAAATGTCGTGGGCGCCGCGCGTCGTACCGACATACAACGAGTAGCTCGTGACATTCGTGCCGGTCGTCCACTGGAACGTGGCACTCGTACTCGAAAGTTTTGTGCCCGGAGTTGGGCTGGTGATGGTGGCCGGTGTACCCGATGTGACTGCTGCTAACGAACTGACCAGGGTTAAGAGAAGTATGAAAACAACTGCATGATGTCGTCTCATCCGCGCGCTCCAGAGGCTGAGGGGCGCGGCAGGCGATCCCCCACTCAAGCAGACCCGGCCCGTAGCGCGTCACGACAGCAGAGTTGGGGGAGTTCGAGGCTGAGTCTAACCCTCGCAAAGCGACTAGACACGGTGCATCACGGGTTACCTTCGTTTGATTTCCCGCATCGGGAGAAGCACTCGACGATGCTTCCTGGTATCCCTTCGAACCACGAGGAACTCGCCTCTCCGTTCGCCCCCGCGATCCTCTAAAATGAACTTCAAAATGAGTGACCTCATCGATCGCTATCGCGGAATGTCAGACGGAGAACTCGATCTCCTCGCGCAGGACATTCACGAACTCACTGCTGGCGCGCAGCAGGCGCTACAGTCCGAACTCGCTCGCCGTGGTATCAACGTTCCCGATATCTCTCACGGTCAATGGGAATCTGAACGCCCCGTCGTGGTTGCGAGTTTTCTGAACTTGCACGAGGCCCTGCTCGCCAAAGGACAACTCGATTCCGCAGGTCTCGCAACTTCGCTCGTCGACGACAACATGGTCCGGATCGACTGGTTCATTTCCAACTTGCTCGGAGGCGTAAAACTCGCAGTTCCCCCGGCCGACGCCGACATCGCCCGCGAGATCCTCGCGCAACCCATCCCTGAAGATTTCGATGTGGAAGGCGTCGGTATGTATGAGCAGCCACGCTGCCCGCAGTGCGATTCCCTCGACATCAGCTATGAATCGCTCGATAAACCGATCGCCTACGGCAGCACCATGCTGCTCGGAGTTCCGGTACCGCTCGGCGCTAATCGCTGGCGGTGTTCTTCATGTGGACACACCTGGAAAGGCGCTACCCAGAAAGGGCCGCGCGAATAACTACTACGCAACTTCCGTACGCTCTAAAGTCCGGAACGCGTCTTCTTCTGTCTTCACCACATAAACATTGGGATGGATATCTTCGCCGATGATCTGGTACATCCGCGCCAGCCCAAACACCAGAGGCTGTGGTGCCAGGATCACCCGCTTCGAAGTATTCGCAAACGGCACCGCTCGCAGCGCACACAAACGAATGTCGTCAATTGACGCGTCAATCCTGTCAACTTCACGGAAGTCCATCAGCTCATTAAAGGAGGGATCGAACTCAGGCGCAGACCTGTATTCGTGAATACTATCGAGCAGCTCTGACGCCGTAACTACGCCGATATACGTGCGTTTCGCAAGTCTGCGGCTACGGTCAACTTCTACTTTCACCGGCATCGCAATACCCAGCGCTCCACAACCAAAGCGTGCTGCGTACCTTAGTACAAATTGAGACTACCCACAAGACCCGCTAATTCCTATACGTCATCCTCCGATCATCTCTTTTGGGTCATACGGAGTTCTTGCGACCGCCATCAACCTTCGGCGACAATCTCAACGACCACCCTCGGAGGCCAGTTGATCTCCCGACTTCTTGCCCTCATCCTCGCGCTTACTTCCTTCACTGTCGCAGCGCCACCGGTGAAGTTCCAAATCTCTCCCGTATCCTCCAGCGAGAAGACTGGTCTCCACGTTCTCCCCATGCACATCGGCGGACGCGTCCTCCAGCGCGGCGCCGAATCTGCTCCGTCGTACGAACGTCAATGGCCCGGCACTTACTTCGATACCGCCTTCATCGGCCCGGACGTCTATTTCAAACTCGGCTCCGGCGACGCCATCCTCAAGATCACCCTTGACCAATCTTCCCAGTCACTCACCAAGCCCGCACCCGGCCTCTATGTCATTCGCGGACTCACCAACAAGCATCACGATCTCCGCCTTGAAGTCATCACCGAAAGCCAGGCCGGCCCAACTTCGTTCGACGGATTCTTCGCGCCGCGCTCTGCCAAGCCGGACACACCGCACTCCTATCCACTCCAGATCGAGTTCATCGGCGACTCGCACACCGTCGGCTACGGCAACACCTCACCCAAACGTGAATGTACGGAAGACGAAGTCTGGGCTACCACTGACACTTCGCAAGGCATCGCGCCTCTGGTCGCACGTCCCTTCCATGCCGACTACCAGGTCAACGCAATTTCCGGCCGCGGTATCGTTCGCAACTACAACGGCTTTCCCGGAGATACCCTCCCCGCCGCCTATCCCTTCACCCTTCTCGACCATACCTCGCGCTACGATAATCCCGACTGGCGTCCGCAGGTCATCGTGGTCTCCCTCGGCACCAACGATTTCAGCACCCCACTCCACGCCGGCGAAAAATGGAAGACCCGCGACGAACTTCACGCCGACTACGAGCAGACCTACGCCGAATTTCTCCACCAACTCCGCGCCAGGAATCCCAAGGCCTACTTCATCCTCTGGGCAACCGAGATGTCTGACGGTGAAATCCTCGCCGAAGTCCAAAAGGTCGCCGACCGCGTTCGTTCCGCGGGAGAGAAACAGATTTCAGTTGTGCCAGTGAAGGAATTAGAAGTGACGGGCTGCAACTACCATCCGTCTTTGACGGACGACCGCAAGATCGCTGACGCCATAGTGGCCGCGATAAAAGCAAAAAACTAGCCCGGGTGCAGATATCTCGCGATCTTGAGATCTCTTCAGTCCGCCGCTATCGAACGCCCGAGACACGTCCCGGTGTGCTCATTCTCGAATTGAACCAGTTCGATAAACGTCTTTCCGTGAATCGATTCACCGCAAACTTGGCATTCGGCCCGGAAGGTTTGATCGTCGAGTACGACCACTCGAAGGTCACCACTGCTCATCGATCAACGATACTTGAAGCGGTACGAATTCTTGTATGGCACGGTAGTGCTAAACCGTTTCAAAACTCGGCCATTTACCCACGGTGCCGAGTCCGATCAATCCTCTGCCGGTACCGGAAAACGCCGTGCAATCGCCCGCATCTCTTCACTCACCGCGACGAATGCATCTACGACTTCGGGATCGAATTCTGCCCCCCGACCGCGCCGGATCTCCGCTACCGCCTCTTCGTGGCTGATAGCGTCTTTGTAGGTCCGCCGGCGAGTCAACGCGTCGTACACATCGGCAATCGCCACCAGCCTTGCGGCGACCGGTATATCGTCCCCCGAAAGTCCTTGCGGATACCCCTTGCCGTTCCATTTCTCGTGGTGACAGAGCGCCATCTCCTTCGCGATCCGCGAAAACTCACTGCCCTTCCCGACCACTTCTTGCGCGCGCTCAATGGCCCGCGCCGCGATCGTCGTATGCCCGGTCATTACCTCCCACTCGCCGGCAAGCAACGCGCATGGCTTCAGCAAGATGGTTTCGGGAACGCCGATTTTTCCCACGTCGTACAGGACGGCAGCACGGTAAATCACCTCGATCGCCCGATCGGCTGCCAGCGCCGAAAACCGCGGATGCCCCGCCAATGCCTCCGCCAGTACCTTCACGTACCGCTGTATCCGAAGTGCATGGTTGGCCGTTGTGGCGTCGCGGCTCTCGGCCAGCGATGTCAGGATCATCGCGGCTAAATCCTGCTCAATCTCTTTTTCGCGCCCATGCTGGTCAGCCTGGGATGCCTCGGAATGCGATGTTTTCGCCGCCCCCGTCGCAAGGTGTGTCTTCAGTCTCGCGAACAGGATTACCGGATCGATCGGCTTCCTTATATAGTCCACCGCGCCCAGTTCCAGTCCCACGCGTTCGTCCTCCGGCGTGGATTTACTGGTAAGAAACAGGAACGGTATGTGGCGTGTCCGCGAATTTGCCTTCAGCTGCCGGCACACTCCGTAACCATCCAATCCGGCCATCACCACGTCGAGCAGGATCAGATCCGGCGGGTCGTCGGACTGCGCAATCTTGAGCGCGCGCACTCCGTTGGTTGCGACCTTCACCCGGTATTGGTCCTTCAGAATGTCACTGACGAGTGCAACGTCGTCGGCCGAATCATCCACTATCAGCAGCGTGGCCCGCGATTGGTCGCGAAGCGTTTCCATGTTGCCTTCTTCACGGTTTGTGATTTGAACGAGCGGGGTCGGCAGACCCTCGTTCGCGGCGCGAAACTACCCAACCCTAACGTGACTGGGTACTGTCAGTAGTGCCAGCGGCATATTCCGCAGATATAGCCCTCTTAACCGAGTGGTAAACAAATTCTTCCACTTTCCATGTACCACCTTTGCGGCAAACCACGGTGACGAGCAAAATTTCCGCGTCCACGGTCGCTTTTCACAGGCTCTGGAGAAGAAAATCACGGGCCTGGATTGTTGACAAAAAACGTCATACCCGGGCAAATCCCCAGCAAATAAGCACTTATAAAATGTTGTTTACTAACTTCTAACTTCGGGTTTTACCGTAAGTTTTCCTTGTTTCTTCCCGCTAATTTCGTTCCAAAAGTGCCAGCGTAGCCGCGTAATCCTGGTCATCCATACCGGCCTCGTGCGCCTCGTCATAAACCTCGAGAACAGATTTCAGCCCCGGCAAATCCAGCTCCAACTGCTTCGCCGCATCGCTCACCAGCAGCAGGTCCTTGCGCATTAAACGTAGCGGAAAGTTCGGCGTGTAGTCGCGTTTCAACACGAACGGCGCCTTGTAATCCACCACTCCCGATCGCACCATCGTGCTCTGCACCAGCTCAACAAATTTTTCTGGGTTCACGCCGAGTTGCGTAGCGACTTTGAAGCCCTCGATGAAACCCTCATAAATACAGGCGATTTGCAGGTTCAGCGAAATCTTCGACGCCTGCCCCTTCCCCACTTCGCCCATGTGCACGATCTTCTTCCCCATCTGCAGGAAGAGCGGTTCGAGTTTCTTCAACGTCTCGTCTTTCGCACCGACCATGAAGATCAACTGTGCCGACTCCGCTCCGATCTTCGATCCCGTGATCGGCGCGTCGATGTAATCCGCGCCCTTCGCGCGCACGCGCTCGGCAAACTTCAGCGTCTCCACCGGCGAAATCGTGCTCGAGTCCACCACCACCATCCCCGCCCGCAGCACGGGTTCCACGCCACCGTCGCCAAACAATACGCGCTCCACCGCGTTCGTATCCGACACGCACATCCACACCACATCCGCATGTTTAGCGGCTTCCGCAGGAGTCTTCGCAACGTGCGCGCCTTCGACATCCTTCGGTGTGCGGTTCCAAACCGTGACTTCGTTGCCGGCCTTAGCAAGGTTCGCCGCCATCGGACGCCCCATAATCCCCAACCCTAAGAATGCGACTTTCATTGCTTCTCCTTGGAAGAACTGATGATTAGAACTGACCGCGCGCGCGAGGGTCAAGGAACGCTCCGTGGTTTGGAGCATGTACTTCCTTTTGTTATAATCACTTTGCCTCACGTGTTCTTTGGAAAGCTCTGCGGAAGTGGTGAAATTGGCAGACACACCATCTTGAGGGGGTGGCGCCGAAAGGCATGGGGGTTCAAGTCCCCCCTTCCGCACCATACGTTCCCTGTCCGTTCCGGCCGGGTTTGAGATTCCAAAAGCCTTTGAGAGACCAGGCGCTGTGTTCTCCCAGCGCGCGACTGAGATATTGAATGATTTACCTGATCACCACCATTCACATTGCGGTTTGCTTTTTCCTGATCGTGGTAGTGCTGCTGCAGAGCGGCAAGAGCGCCGACCTCGCCGCGGCCTTCGGCGGCAGCGGCAGCCAGACGGCGTTTGGCCCGCGTGGCACCGCGAACGCGCTCTCGAAAGCGACCACATGGTCGGCGGTCATCTTCATGCTGACTTCGATCATCCTGAGCGTGATGGCAGCGCGCCACACCGGAAGCGCGGGTTCGGTATTGAACGGCACAAAGGCGGCCCCGACTCAGCAGGCGCCGAAGAAGTAGTTTTTGGATTTTGGATGAAGGCCTCCTCATGCGGAGGCCTTCATTTTTTTCGATAAATCGCTGCAGAAAAGAACCTTAATTCGGAACAAAGCATCCGATATCGGGTTGAACCGTGGAGAGACACACCCACTCCCCTGCCTTGCGCGACTCGTCCCGAAGGAGAAAATGATCCACGAAATCTTCCCTGTAGGCCCACTACAGTGCAACTGCTCCGTCATTGGGGATGAAACAACCCATGAAGCCATCGTCATTGATCCGGGTGACGAAGTTGAAGTCGTGGTCGCGATCCTGGAGAAACACCAATTGCGGGTTACCCAAATTGTGGTAACTCACGCGCACATTGACCACGTGGGCGGCGCAATGAAGCTGAAGGCGCTTACCGGCGCTCCGCTTTTGCTCAACGAGAATGACGACCAGCTGCTGAAGTTGCTCGACGTGCAGGCGTCATGGCTTGGGATGAAAGACCCCGGCAAAGTTGTGGTGGACGAGAGCCTGGCGGATGGCGATAGCGTGAAGTTCGGCACGATCGAAGGATCGGTCATTCACACTCCGGGACACACCCAGGGAAGCATCTGCCTGCTGCTCAAAAGCGAGAAGACTTTGATTGCGGGTGATACGTTGTTCCAAGGCAGCATCGGCCGTACCGATCTTCCCGGTGGGTCTTATGAAAAAATCATGAAGTCCATTCACGGAAAACTACTGGTGCTGCCGGGGGAGACGATCGTAATTCCCGGACACGGTCCCAGCACGACGATTGAAGAAGAGCGCGAGCGCAATCCGTTCCTGCGGGGCTGAAACCCAGCCCGATCCGTTCCTCTCGACACAAAGGATAGAATGTCACGCAATCAACGACGATGCGTGAACGATTCGCCGTTCTTATCCTCGCAGCCTTGAGCTTTCTTGCGCCAGTGTTAAGCGCCGGGCGCGCCACACTGCCCGAGCAAACGTACGGCGGAATCACCATCCGTGAGCAGTGGATCCCGATGCGCGATGGTGTGAAGCTCGCGGCAAACCTCTTCCTTCCCGCCGATCTCAAGCCAGACGAAAAAGTGCCGGTGGTGCTCGAGTACCTTCCCTATCGCAAAGACGATTGGTCGCTGGGCCGCGACTACTCGCTGCACGGATACCTGGTGCGCAAGCATTACGTAGTGGCACGCGTGGATGTTCGCGGAACGGGCCGCAGTGAAGGCCGAACGCCGGACCGCGAGTATTCCGAGCAAGAGTTGCAGGATGGCGAAGAAGTGATTGCGTGGCTGGCTCGACAAGCGTGGTCGAACGGCAATGTTGGAATGATGGGGATCTCGTGGGGCGGATTCAATTCCATCCAGATGGCGATGCGGCGCCCTCCGGCATTAAAGGCGATCATCGCTGCCGATGCGTCGGACGATCTCTTTCACGACGACATTCACTACATTGACGGAATGATGCACCTGGATGAGTTCGAGATCTCTATGGACCTGACGAACTCGCTTTCACCGGCGCCGGACTTCCCTGTCGATGAGAAGACGCTGAACGAACGCTTCGATACGCCGCCGTGGTTCCTGCTGTATCTCAAGCATCAGCGGGATGGAGAGTTCTGGCGACGGGCGTCGCTCTCCACGGACTACAGCCGGATTGAGATTCCCGTCTTCCTGATTGGCGGGTTTCTCGATGGATATCGCGACAGCGTGCCGAGGATGCTGGCGAACCTGAAAGGACCACGCTTTGCGATCGTGGGGCCATGGCCACACTCGTTTCCGCATGACGCGGAACCGGGGCCAGCTGTGGAGTGGCGTGACCTTGAAACCGATTGGTTCGATCACTGGCTGAAGGGCAAGGCGAACGATGTGGAGAAGTGGCCGATGCTGCGCGTATTCATGCGCGACTACTACAAGCCGGGGCTTGAGACGAAGGAGATTCCGGGAGAGTGGAAGGCGACGGAGTGGCCGACGAAGAGCACAGCGGTAACACTCTATCCCTACGAAAACTTGACGATGTACGTGCAGTATGGGAAGCAAGAGGTTCCCTGGTTCAAGAAAGAGATACCGGGGGGCTACGCGTGGCTTGGTCGCGCGTACACCGAGCAGAAGATCCTGTATCAACCGGACGGCGGCATCGAAGCTGGGTTGTGGTGGGGAGATCTTACGGTGGATCAGCGTCCGAGTGACGAAAAGAGCCTGCCGTTTCAGAGTCCAGTTCTGGAGCGGGATCTTGCGATCCTCGGCATTCCAGAGGTTCGGCTTCATGCCACCACAGGAACTCCACTGGCGAACTGGTTCGTGCGGCTCGAAGATCTCGCACCGAATGGATCGACCACACTCGTTACGGGAGCGGGACTGAGTGGCGCCCAGAGAAACTCCCGCACTGCTCCATCGCCCCCGGCTCCCGGCCAGAGCTATGACCTCACAATTCCCCTGCACTTTACGTCGTGGGTCTTCCCTGCCGGGCATCGGGTACGAATTTCGGTGTCCAACTCCCTGTGGCCGATGATCTGGCCGACGCCATATTCGATGACGAACCATCTTCGACTTCCATTTACTGAACGGACGAACTTGACGCTTCCGGTTATCGAATCAGCGAATCTGAAGTCGATCGAGTTTGCAAAACCACAAGAGAGTGATTCTCTTCCAAGCCTCCGCTCAGAAGGCGATCTGTTGCCAGGAACTTCAACCGTTACGCGCGATGAGGCGAAGCACACCACCACGGTCGATTGGCATGGCGAGGAGCGCGACTTCTATCCCTTTGGTGAGGAGGAGACGAAGGAACGTCTGGTGCACACGGTGAATGTGGAACATCCAGCGGAAGCGTCGGTGCATGGCGAGGCTTCGATGGCGGTGAAGCTCAAGGATCGTACGCTGCTGTGGAGCACGACGCTTAATCTGCGCAGCGACGAAAAGAATTTTTATTACGAATACACGCGCGAGCTGCGCAACGACGGCAAGTTGATTCGTACGAAGACGTGGCGCGAGACCGTGCCGCGCGATTTTCAATAGCTACGGATACGGATAGCCCTTCGCCAGCGCAGCTTTGAGTTCGACGTCGTGGCCGTAGATATCTTTAAAGAACTGGACAGTGCCATTGGTCTGGGCGCGGGCGGTTACGTAGAGGATGAGGATCGGCACGGGCTTAGTAAGGGTCACGCTGGAGTTGTCGCGTCCGTGCTGCATGGCTTCTTTCACTTTGTCCAGCGACCAATCGGTCTTGTCGCGCAAGAGCCAGTAGGCGAGATCGGCGGGCTTTTCGAGGTGGATGCATCCGTGGCTCAATGCACGCGGTGCCTTCGAGAACATGGTCTTGAACTCAGGCGTGTCGTGCAGATAAACGTTATGCGAGTTAGGAAAGATGATCTTCACGAGGCCGAGCGCATTGTCCGCGCCTGGACGCTGACGGATCGAATACGAGCCGTTCTTCAGGTGCTTGAGCACTGCGTCTGAGATTGCGCCGGAGGCGATGACCTTGCCGTCCTTATCCACGACCTCCATTTCATTCTGTTCGAGATAGGTGCGGTCTTCTTCGACAGAGGGCACCATCTCGTCGCGCTGGATCGTGGGCGTCACGTACCAATAGGGCCGGAAGACGATATAGCGGATGTCACCTTCGAAGATAGGCGTCTGAAAATCGAAGGCGTCGCCAACATTCACCCCCATGGATAGGATCTGCGTGCCGCTTCCGTCATAGCCGAAGAGCTTGAACTCCGGCACGTTGACCACGACAGGAGGTGAAGTGAATTGATAGCGGATCCAGCGATAGCGCTCGAGCGCGAGCTTTAGCTGCTCGAGGCGATCGGCGATGGGTATGTTCAGCGCATCGATCGTGTCGGAGGTGAGATTGCCGTCATTGGGCAGGCCGTGACGCGACTGGAAGTGCGCGACGCCGCCCATGAGAGGGTCGTCGTATTTGATCGCATCCGCCAGGATGATGACTTTGGGATCGAGGTCACCAAGTTGCTGGAGGCGCTTGGCGAGGGCGGGCATGTGGTCGTAGTAGCCGCCCTGGTACACCACGCCGACCGGAAGCGGGAGTTTCTCGGTATCGGGCTGCTTGGCTAGTTGGGTGTACTGCAGCATGGCCTGGCGGGTGGCTTCGTATCCGGCGAACGGTGGGCCTACCTTGGCGATTGTGTGCGTGAGGTCGTCAGGTGAACTGAGCATGTTGCGTACGAAGCTGGGGAGATCGAGCTTCTTGTGTTCCACATCGAGGCCGAACTGGAAGTGGGTGGGATTGATGCGGCCGATATGCATGTCGGATATGTAACGCATGGTGCTGACGGTGAGCGCGAGATCGAAGACGTCCTCGTCTTCAGGCGCGTGTGCAGCAGCGAGCTTCGAGATGCGGTCAGGCCAGCGGAGTCCGTCGTAATCTTCGGCGTTGAGACCTTGTGAGTCGGCAGCGCTGAGGATCGCGATCATCTGGCGGGCGTGGTCGGTCGGCGTGCCAGCTTCAATCCACGCGAGAGAGTAGTTCGACGCCTTGTAGAAGTTATCGATCTGGACGCGATAGTCGGAGAAGTTGGGCCAACGCATGTCGGGGAGCTGTCCGGCGCGAATGGCAGATTGGAGAGCGGGGGATCCAGCGGGCTTCGCGGATGCAGGCTTCTTCTGCGCGTGCGCGACGTGCGGGAGGAGCAGGCCAAACATCAGCAGGTACACGAAGGCCGTGAATCGGCGACGTAGTGGCAAGTGTGGATTCTCCTCGAGCTGACTGCGACTGTCCCGATTGTCGGCTGAGAGGGCGCGCGCAGTCTAATGCAAATAGTGACAGGCCGCGGGCAGAAAATTGATGTGAAGATTTCGTGAAAAATAAAACGCCGGAGGCGTTTGCCCCCGGCGTTCGTGGTTAGCTTTTCGCAACTACTGCGCTTTGTAGGTGTAGGCGTTGGAGTGCCACACCCCGCCGATCAACGAGTACAGGGTGACGTACACGGTGGATCCGTTGGTTGGAAGATTCGTGACACTGGCAGAAGTTGAGGTGGTGTTGATGAAGTCGAGGTTGTGCGCGCCCGCCGTCGTACCAATGTACAGCGAGTACGATGTCACGCCCGAACCAGTTGTCCAATTGAAGGTGACACTGGCGCCGGGCAAGGTGCTGCCGGGCGTCGGGGTGGACATGGTTGCGGCCGTGCCCGAACCGGAAGCGACGTAGGTGTATGGGTGCGAGAGCCAGGTCTTCCCGTTCAGCGAGTAGAGCGTGACGTAGAACGTCCCGCCGTTCGTCGGCAGATTGCTGAAGCTGGCTGACGTGTTGCTCGTGTTCAGGAAATCGATGTCGTGCAGGCCGGCTTTCGTACCGATGTAGAGCGAGTACGAGTTGATGCCGGTGCCCTTGGTCCAGGTGAAGGTCTGGCTGGCGCTGCTCAACTTCGTGCCGGGCGTAGGTGTACTCATCGTCGCGGCTGCGCCGGTGCCGGAGGCGTAGTAGGAGTACGCGTTGTAGTACCACTTCCCTCCGATGTACGAGTACAAGCTGACGAAGAACTTCTCGCCGTTGGTTGGGAGCGTGTTGACGGTCGCCGAGAGCGAAGTCGTGCTGACAAAAGCGATGTCATGCGCGCCCGAGGTGTTTCCGATATAGAGCGAGTACTGCGTCGCTCCCGTGCCTGCGCTCCAGTTGAAGGTAGCGCTCGCGCCGGTCATCGTCGCGCCGTTCGCCGGGCTGGTCATGGCGGCAGGCGTTACGGTGGAGGTGGGCACTGAGAGGTCCCATGTGCTGCGGCCATGGGTAGCAGCGCGCAATGTGCGGGAGCTTTCGTGCAGTTTCAGTCCGACGACCGCGACGTTCGGCAAGCCAGTTCCTGAGGTGGACCAAGTCGTGCCGTTGTTGGTGCTGGTGAAGACGCCGACGTCGGTCGCGACATAGAAGGTGTTGGCAAGATCGGGATCGATGACGATGTCGTTGGCGGGCGTGTTCGGCAGATTGCCGCTCATGTCGGTGCAAGCGCTAGTCGTCGTGAGGCATTTGAAGACGTGGCCCTTGGTGTCGCCGTTAAAGCCGCTGAAACCGGAGACCGTGACGTAAGCGATGGTGGCAGTGTGCGGATCGGCTTGAACCATGCTGACAAAGCGCCCTGGGAGTCCGGTGAAAGCTGTCCAACTAGCGCCGGAATTGATTGAGAATTGCGCCGCGCCAGTACTGTCACCGACGAAGAAGTACGCACCGTTCACCGCGCTGACGGCAATCGTTGAGAGATAGCCGCTTGTGAGAGCGGAAGCATTTACGTACGACCAAGTTGGGAACGGGCTTGGCTGCGAAGAGTTGACCATCTTGTAGAGGTGATCGGTCCCGTAATACAGGGTGGTTGAGCTTTTGGGATCCATGATCATCGGTGGGATGAACGCGACATTCTCGAAATTGTTGATGCCCGTGCCGAGGCTGGCCCAACTGCCGCCCCCGTCGAGCGAGCGAATGACACCCTCAAAATTCGCTGAGGTGCAACCGGCGTAGAGATTATTGGCGGTCGTTGGATCGATCGCCGCCCAAGCGCCGTCACCGCAGGTGACGACCGTCCACTGCAGCGAGCCGGTGTAGAGTTGGGCGCCATTGTCCTGCGTCCCGTTGAGCGCGGTGTTTTTGCTGCCTTTGTAGATCGCGAGGCCGGGGTAGAACTCGGTGATCGCAAGATTAGTGTTGAGATCGGTCCACGCCATGGTGGCACTGTTGGTTGGCGTACCGCGCCAGAGGCCGCCATCTTCACCGATGTACAGTGTGTTGCCGTCTGCAGAAAAGGCGAAGGCGTGGAAATCCGGGTGCATGGTCACGCTGTTGGTGCCAGGGTTCGGGGTAGACCAGGTCGCGGTAGCGCCATTGGTGGCGTTGAGACTGACGTAAACTCCGCCGTTGCCCGCGCCATAGTTGAAATTTCCGCCAGCGTAGAGAGTGCCGGGATGAGTCGGGTGGACGGCAAGTGGCATGTCGTACCAACACTGCGGACCGCAGAAATCGTTGGTGGTGCCAACCGCATTCAGAGGTGACTTAAGCGGATTCCAATGTCCGCCGCTGTCAGTGGTGAAGTACATTCCGTAGAGGCCGCTGGTGTTGTAATCGCTGACGGAAACATACATTGTCGCCGGCGTTGAAGGAGATACGGCGAGGGTGAAGCGACCTGCTGTTGTGGTGCCATCCGGCAATGCCTGTCCAGAGACGCCATTCGCGGGGCCCCATGTAGCACCACTGTCGCTTGAAACGTACACGCCGACTGGCACACTAGAAGCACCGAAGACGTTGCTGACGGCGGCGTATGCCTTAGTCTTGCTGACCCAAACAACCGACGTCACGTGCGAATAGAGCTGTGCAGTCGTCGGGAATACACGTGCCCAGGTTGTGCCGCCATCCGTGGAGCGCCAGACACCAGAACTAGCGTTGCTGGAGAATTCTGAGCCAGCGAGAACGATAGGCGTTCCCGAAGAAACTCCTGGCTGGACGGCGATCGCGCCGATGAAGCTGCCGCCGTAATAGGAACCGGATCCGATCGGGCCTCCGAAATAGGAGGCGCCCAGCATTGTCCAGGTCGAGCCACCGTTCGTGGACTTGAGCACTCCGCCGCCGTAGTAGGAGTCGCCACTGAAGTTCTCTTCGCCGGTGCCGGCATAGATGATGCTGTGATTGTTTGGATCAATCGCGATCGAACCGATAGCAAGCGTAGGCTGGCTGTCGCTCTGCGCGGTCCAGGTTGAGCCGTTGTCGCTGCTCTTCCAGATACCGCCTTCCGCACCGCCGATGTAGAGCACGGTGCTCGCGCCGGAAGTCGTCTGGTCCACCGCAACTGCGGTGATGCGACCCGAGGTCACGCCGTAGCCGCCCTGGTTCGACGGCTTGGGACCAATCATGGTCCAGGGATTCAGCGTGTTGGTTTTGCCACCAGCAGGAGCGTTGGCGCGAACCGCTTCTTCATCGATGCGCATTTGCGTGGCTTCGCCAAAGGCGCGGCGATGGGCGCCGGCGGGCGTGACCTTGAACGGATAGGCGCGCTGACCGTAGAACCACTGCTGACGCTGCTGCGGGGTGGCTTCGGTATCTTCGTGCTCCACGTCCGCAATCGGTTCCTGTGGATAGCCAGCGGCAACGAACATGAGAGACGCGAAAACTGCGCAAATGAGCTTTTTCATGATTGTTTCCTACTAGTGGGGGTAGGGAGAGAGAGTACCCCGATTCCTGCGGCGAAGCAATCGGATTTGGCGCTTATCGGACGCACCCTAACCAACTTTTTGTGCATTTGGGATGAGTGCACGTTTGGGAAATCGAGCTGATTGCTCCGGTTCTATCGTGTTCTGCGCGGGGTACCCCCTCCCCCTCTGAAAATTGCAAATTCTTCAAAACGCGAGACTTAGTCAACCTATCGTCCGCAAATTCTTCCATCCAAAAGAGTTAGAGGCAAAATCTTCTAAACAAAGGAGTTGTATGGATCGTGAACGGTTCGCTGGCGTACGTATGCTGCGATTTGTCAAAGAGCGAAATTGCGTTTGGGAATGCCCCAGTGGGACATGTTAATTCTCGTCGTGTCGCGAAAAATGTGATCGTGGGCACGGGTGCGCGTGAGATGGATCACACCGGCGTACAGAAGGTAGCGATTTGCGATAATGGGTTGGTTCGATCCAGATGGCCCTGTAGCTCAGATGGATAGAGCAGCGGTTTCCTAAACCGTTGGTCGGCAGTTCGACTCTGCCCAGGGCCTCCAGTTCTCTTGTTTAATCCACAAAGTGCAGCGTGATTGATCGGGGTCCTTCGACTTCGCGGCTGCGCCGCTTCGCTCAGGATGACAGGGGCTCACTTAGAACCTTAGAAACAGCGGAGCCGGACACCTCCGATCCTGTCCGGCTCCGCTTTGCGACTATTCGGTGTTGCCACGCTATTCGGTATTGCCGCGCTGTTCGGTGCCTACGGCGCTTAGTTTGCCTAGGATGCCGTCGCCCTCGTCGTTCGGTCCCGCGGTGAAGTAGAGGTCGTTGGCGTTGCCGGCTTTGGAGCCGTTGCCGAAGCTCAGTGCCCAGAGTCCGTCAATGGCGATCGGAGCACCGGAGGCATCGAGCAATTGGCCCTGGAACTTGCCAGTGATGGGATCAAAGACATTGATCTTGCCGTCGCCGAAGTTGCCGATGAGGAGGCGATGGCTGAAGGCGCCGAAATCGGCTGGCGTCGCAGCGATGCCCCAGGGAGCGTTCAAGAATTTGCCGTGCTGCAAGCGCTGGATGAGATTGCCGTAGACGTCGAAGATGTCCACGTATCCCACTCCGGGGCCGTGATCTTCATCGTGGCTTCCCTCTTCGCGGTGCGCGAACGTGACAACCAGATTGCCGCCGACGTTCTGGACATTGAAGGGAACGAAATCGTCCCGAAGGCGTTCATCGCGGAAGGCATGATGATCGGTGGAAAGGCGATGGAAGCTGCCGTCGAAGATTTCGATGCGACCGCTCTTGAAATTCGTCGCGTAAAAACGTGGGCCCCATGCGGTCTGGGCAATCGCGCAGCCTTTGTAGATGGCGCTCTTGGAGCGATCTACTGCGATGATCGCGTTGGTCAAGTTCACCGTGGGGTTCCATCCCGAGATGGTGCCGTCTTCGGTAACGAAGAGAAAGACCGCCGGCTTACCACCCACGGCGAACGAGGTGGTGTAGTTGTATACGGTGCCGGTGGGTGTAGCGGGACTTGTGGAGCCTCCAGGAGGGGGAATCTTGACGACCAGCGATTGTGGAACGCCGGCGCCGTCATACAGGGTGGAAAGGCCAGTGCCGTTATCGGAGACCCACCAGGGGCTTCCGGACGAGCGCGAGAGGCCCCATGCGTTGACAAGGTTCGCGTCAATGTTTGGTGCGGTGGTGACGCTGGCGGCGTCGGTGGTGAGATCGGTGCGCGTGTAGTGCTGCGCATTGGCGGGGAGGGTGAGCACGGCAAGGGCTGCTGCAGCCCAGAGGAGTTGCCTGCGCGGATTGGACATTCGTTCACCTCGTGCTCGCGGATTGGGACAAACGTGGTAGCGAGCAGTGCGGGAATGACGTTAGCGAATTCCGACCAGACACCTTGTCATTGCGAGGTGAACAGTGGGTCACTTTGTGGTGTCAGGGAGTTGAATGGCAGGTTTCATTTGGGAGTACCGATTGATACCGATGGACGTTTTCCCGGCAGAAACTCAGGCTAGCAACATACAATGTCCCTTCTCTCCAGGGAGGTTTCCGCATGTTCTCAGTTTCGTGGCGGAGGTTGGCGTTCACGATCTTTGTAATGCTCACCGCTTCGTTTGCGGTGGCGCAGACGGCAGAGGCGACCAAATGCTGCACTCTAACCATCGTGGTGGAAGGCATGAGCAGCGATGAGGGCAATCTCGGCGTACTCGTGTTCAACGGCCCGAAGGGCTGGGCGGAGGACCGCCAGGCCGCACTCAAAGACATCGCCGTTCCCGCGGTGAAAGGCACCCAGACGCTCAAGATTCCGGACCTGCCTCCAGGCACGTATGCCGTGGCGCTGATTCACGACCTGAACAAGAACCACAAATTGGACAAGAATTTTGTGGGGTATCCCAAGGAGCAGTGGGGGATGTCGAACAATCCGCACGCGACATTGAAGGCGCCGCCGATCGAGAAATCACAATTCAAACTCGATAAGGACATGGATATCCACATCAAGCTGCAGTAGAACAGCGACACTGGAATTCCAGCCAACTCGAAGGTGCTGTTCTCGCTCTCATAGAGAATGGTACGAGCGACATTTCTGGTAGCTGAACCGAGGCCGCAGGAGGGCATTTCGGCACGCAAACTTGTGCTGGAGACGGCACTGTTTAACGTGATTACTGCTTACGACGGGCCCGGCGCCCTGGGGATGCTGGAGAAATTCCCTAACGTGGATGCGGTGATCATCCACTCCGGTTTAGGGGAGAGCGCCTATAAGAAACTGTTGCAGGCGGCGCAGAGTGGAAAGAAGCGGCTGATCTTCCTGATCTCGCCCAATGCTACGGCACGCGACGAGCGCGCGGATTTTCACTTATCGAGCCACGATCCGAAGGAACTGCTGGATATCGTGGTGGATCGGTTCCAACTGCCGGAGGATGCGTAAAAAGGGAAAAGCAGCCGGATTGCTCGCGGCTGCTATTCAGTACTAGGTTCGAACGAGAGGCTTAGAGAGCCTGAACGTTTTCTGCCTGCCAACCCTTGGGGCCCTTCACCACGTTGAACTGAACCGCCTGACCTTCCTGAAGACTACGGAAGCCCTGCGCCTGGATGGCGGTGTGATGGACGAATACGTCCTCACCGTTCTGACGGCTGATGAAGCCAAAACCCTTCGCATCGTTGAACCACTTCACTGTTCCTTGTTCCATTGAAACACTTCTCTCTTATGTTGATTTTACGTCGGATGTGTGTCGGGGTACTACGGGCAGGACTTGCTGTTCAGGCGAGATCTGCTGGTGGTGCCGAACGAATCAAACGCAAGAACATAATATCACGTTTCCGGAAATAGGTATTTCTGAAAGAGTAAACAGGGGAGGCTGTCGTAAGCCCATCGTTTCCCGATAAAGGAACATCCCTCTTTCCGGGACGGCGCCCACCAAAGTTCGCGTGATACTTGCGCCGCCCACCGACGCCCGGTGTTAGAACCAGTGTCAGGAGCAAGTTATGGAGCATTTGGGCTGGTTTTTTGCGGGCACGTCGATCGGACTTTTCATAGGTGTATTCGCAGTGTCTCTCGCCCGAGTGGCAGGAATGGCAAGCGAGCAGGAGTTCGCGGATGTGAAAGCGTCCGGCAGCCGGAAGCTGTTGCTAGTGCGGCGCTGACTATTGTTGCCCTGCCACGACCCGGGCCACCGCGAGCATGCTAATGGCCTGAGCGGAAGGGTCGGGCAATTTTTGGGCGCGCTGCAAGGCCGTGACCGGATTCACCTGCGCGGCAGCCTCATTGACCTCTTCCAAGACAGCTGGAGCGTTCACCGCATTGTCGGCGCGGTTTGACCACACTTCTTCCAGGGCCGCATACGCGATATCGAAGTAACGATCAGCCATTTTTGTGTTGCCTTCCGAACCGGTGGCGTAACCGTCGGCGGCGGCGGTTTTGGCCCGCAGCGTGGCCGGCATCTTGCGCAGGGCTTCCGTTTGATCGGTACCGGTGTTGTTCATGGCTTCGAGCACCGAAACGCTTTCCTCTTCCGGATGGGAGATTTGGCCCTGGCCTCCAGCGAGGTTGGCGGCCTGACGGGCCATTACGTCGGAGGCGAGTGCTTCTTCATACGCTTTCTGTCCGACCGTGTGCTTGAAGGAATCGGTGGTGATATTGATCGCGACGGTGCGTTCGCCGGAATCCGGAAGCTTGCCGAGCCAAATAAGAAGTTTGAGGCCAGTGCTTTTTGCGATGTCCGGGTTTAACTCAGGCGCCATGCGTTCGTACATCGCTGCATAGTTGGGAGCTTCCGAGGCGCTGGCTGCGGCATCGGCCGGAAGCGAAGAGAACATCTTCTCGAACGCGGATTGCGACCACGCGGACTTGGCCCCAACCCGCTCCATGAGAGCGAGGAGACCGCGAGGGGCGACGATTCCCTGGTTCAGAGCAGTTTCGAGTTTGCGCTGCGCGGGAACAAGCGCTTCCTTGGGACACTCGGAGATCGCGCCGATCAACGATTGCTCGGCTTGCACGACCGCGGTGGGGGAGATGCTCTCGGCAAATTGCGCCGCTGCTGGGCAATCTACGATTCCAGTGGCAAGCATGGAGACGGCGGGAGTTTGGCCTGAGTTGACCAATTCCGCTTCAATACGGATTCCCTCTTTCGCAAAGCGCTGGGCCATTTTGTGGTCAATCGGGCTGATCACGTTCGCGGCTGAATTCAATACCCGAAGACGGTCCTGGGGATCGGGTTGGGGCAGAGCCACGGCCGTCTGCACGACGTCGAGGACAAATTTCTTGCGGGGGGCCTCGCCTGCCTGCGGCTTGGTGTTCTTAGAATGCCTCACAGCCGGCGCTGGGGTTTGAGCTGACGCCAGGGCCTGCATAGCGAGCGCTACAGAGAACAAGATGTTCGCGAACTTCTTCACTACTTCACCAGCTTCGCTTAGGCATCGCAAAAGGGCGACAGCCCGCAGCCGTCGCCCTGTGCATGGGACTTTGAGATTGTACGTCTACCAGTACTTGAGTGTGACGTTTTCGAGCCACGCGTTGTAATCGGTCATGCTCTTGTTGCCGTCCATTTGGAAGGCGACGTTGAGTTCGCTCACGCTGCTCGCTTTGGGGGCGTAGATGCGATTGATGTAGTGCTTGCTTCCGTTGATGGTGACGGAGACGAACTTCACGTTATTGCCGCTCGTGCGTTGGAATTCGAGCGTGATGTGGTTCCACTTGTACGCCGCCGGCCTGGCGCACGAGATACCGGTGTGGATCCAGTGAGTGGCAGCGGACCAAACGTCGTAGGTGTGGGCGGCGATGTTGCATTGCGTACCGAAGACGAATTTCTTTCCGCCGACCGACTGGTTCACGTCGAACTCCAGTGCCTGCGATGCGCTGGGATTCTTAAGGTAGTAATCCACGTCGTACTGGAAATTGTGCGCGGTCGATGAGGCTCCGAGTTGCTTCCACCATAGCGCGGCGCCATAGGATGAGGAGCCTCCAACCGAGAATTGAGCGGATCTGGAACCTAAGGTTGGGCTGGTAATTCCTTGTGTCATGCTGTGGGGTATCGTGGCGCCGGCTCCGCCAGCTCCGGCGCAAACAGAGCATGATGCCCATCCCGACATCTTCTCGATATAGGTTTTAGTGGTGGCGGCAAAGCTGACGCTAACGAACAGGAACAGCAGACTGGCTACGATCGCGGCTCGGATGAGATTTCGTTTAACCATCGGGACTACAAACTCCAAGGGATTTTTGCTTTCTTCCGGTCGCTTGACTCTCCCGCCTGGCTTGGCGCGTCTCGGTATGACGGGGAGCGACTGCAACGCAAGATGGAATTTACGGAGGCATCTACTCTGCCTCAATGGAAAAACCTTAGCGTCGTAACTTTCTGAAAATGGGGTGTTAGTCGCGGATTAAGGTGTGGAGTGATACCGCGATCAACTCGGGTTCCAGAGCCCCTGCTGGGCGGCAGCTCGCAATTCGACAAAGGTGCATGAACGATTGGGTTTGCGAGCTCTGCGACCTATCAAAGACAAGTGAAAAAAGACCTTAGATTTCGCCGTGCACAAGTGCTGGGGACGGAGAGTCTCTGGTCACCCTAGTTCCGGGTAGCAGCTTGGAATCTCCGCGGGTTGTCTCATCTCGGGTTGGTTCTCTCGATTTTTGAGAGTGGGATAGAGGAATGGGATGAACTCCGGATGCTCCTATTGCGTACCCATAGGAGGTATGAAAGCATTCGTATGGCTTACCCAGAGGAGCAAATGGGCAAATCGGATGTGTGGCAAGGAACGCTGGCGTTGATGGTGTTGAAGACTCTGGAGGCGATGGGGCCGCAGCACGGCTACGGGATTGCTCGGCGCATTGAACAAACCAGCGGCGACATGCTCACGCTGAACTACGGCACGCTCTATCCGTCGCTCCTCAAGCTTGAGCAGGAAGGCGCGATCGTTTCGGAATGGGGCGTCTCGGAAAACAATCGTAAGGCGAAGTTTTACAAACTCACCCGCGCTGGAAGAAAACAGCTTGAGAGCGCGACTCGGGAATGGGAAGAGACGACCGCAATCGTTGCGCGCTTCCTGGCGCCGTCGGAGGAGAAGGCATGAAGGCTTTGCGAGCAATAGGCCAACGTTTCCTGGGCTTTTTCGGGCGGGAGAGGCGGGAACAAGAGTTCAATGACGAACTGGCGAGCCACGTCGAGATGCAAACGGACGACAACGTCCGCGCAGGAATGTCGCCGGAAGAGGCACGACGCCAGGCGATCCTGAAGCTTGGTGGGCTGGAACACACGCGGCAGGCGTATCGCGAGCGCGGATCGCTTCCCTTCCTCGAGAGCCTAGAGCAGGACCTGCGTTTTGCCGCACGCCAGTTTACGAAGAACCGGGCGTTTGCCGTGACTGCGTTGGTGGTGCTGTCGCTGGGAATCGGGGCGACCTCGGCGATCTTTGCGTTTGTGGATGCAGCGCTGATTCGACCATTACCATATCGCGATCCGAACCGGCTGGTATTCGTCACCGAAAAGACGAACCAGATTCCGAAGGCGAACCTCTCTTACCAGGACTACGAGGACTGGAAGAGCAAGAACGAAGTATTGAGCAGGTTCGACGTTTGGACGGGATCGGGCATATTGCTGAACGGTCCCTCCGGGCCGGAGGCCGTGAACGGCGTTGAGGCAACGCCGGGGATCTTCCGCACTCTCGGGGTAGAGCCGGCTCTCGGCCGAGACTTCCAAGACGGCGAGGACGATCCCAAGGCCGCGCCGGTGGTCATCTTGACCTACAAGGCATGGCAAAAGCGTTTCGGCGGCAGGCCCGACATCATTGGACAGACACTGAGAACGAGCGAGAAGGTGTACACCGTGATCGGAGTGCTGCCCGCGAGCTTCCAATTCGCCCCGCGCGGGAATGCGGAGCTCTGGATGCCGTTGCAACACACGCAGGGGTGCATGGCGCGGCGAAGCTGCCATGGACTCGTTGGGGTGGGCCGGTTGAAGGATGGCGTTTCCGTCGAGACGGCGCTGGCCAACTTCTCGGCGATCGCGCGGCAGTTGGAGATCGCCTATCCGGATTCGAATCGGGGGCAGCTCGCCTATGTGAGTTCGTTGTCAGAACAAATCGTGGGCGATGTGCGTCCGCTGCTCCTGTTACTGCTGGCTGGCGCGGCGCTGCTGCTGGTGATCGCCTGTGTCAACGTCTCGAGCCTGCTGTTGGTACGTTTTGAGAGCCGCCGTCGGGAGGTGGCAGTGCGGCGCGCAATGGGAGCATCGCACTGGCGCCTGATACGACAGTTCCTGACGGAAGGCGTTCTGCTGGTGACGGCGGCGTGCGTTGCGGGGCTCGCGCTGGCGCAGCTTGCGATTCAGATGCTCGTGCGTCTGCCCTCCAAAGAAATGCTGGAGGCAATGCCTTCGATGCAGGGACTCCGAGTGAACCTGCATGTTGCTGGGTTCGCGTTCGCAATTGGTGCAATGGCTGCGTGCATCTTTGCAGTCGCACCGTCGATCAGGCTGCCGTTGGCGGATGGGATTCGCAATGAGCTGGCTGAAGGCGGCCGATCCGGATCGAGCACTTTGTGGAGAAAATTCGCGTCGAACCTGGTGGTGCTGGAACTGGCGACAGCAGTCATTCTGTTGGCGAGTGCTGGTCTGCTGGGAAAGAGCTTCTACAAGCTCCTGCATGTGGATTTGGGATTTGCACCGGACCACTTGGCGATGGTGGACGTCGTGATTCCAGAGTCAGTCGCACCGAAGCCACCCGACCAGTCGGCACTCGCGAAGCGAGTCGTAGAACGAGTTGGAAGTGTGCTGGGGGTCGAACTGGGAAGCGTCACGAGCGTGGCGCCGGTGAATTACAACGGCAATACGACGTGGATCCGTCTTCCCGGCAAACCATACAACGGTGAACACAACGAAGTATTGCAGCGGGAAGTCAGCTCGAATTATTTCAAGATGCTGCGCGCGCAATTGGCGAGCGGACGATATTTCGAAGAAACCGACGATCTGAACCGACCCCTGGTAGCGATGATCAATGAAGCGTTGGCCCGCAAGTATTTCCCGGGAGAAGACCCTCTAGGGAAACAAATCGGCGACACGACACTTTCTCCTAAGTCTATGGTTCAGGTGGTTGGCGTGGTGAAGGACATGCGCGAGGGGCCGCTGGACGCAGAGATCTGGCCTGCGATTTATTATCCGATCACCCAGAATACGGATACGTTCTTCACGGTAATGGCACGCACTTCGCAGCGAGAAGAAGGCATCATCGCGGCGTTAGAGAAGGCGGTACGCGCGGAAGACCCGAGGATCGGCACGTTCAACGAACGCACGATGCAGCAGACGATCGAGACCTCGCCTACTGCTTACGTGCATCGGGCTGCGGCGTGGCTGGTGGGTGGATTTGCGTCCCTGGCGCTGCTGCTTGGCGTGGTCGGCCTCTACGGAGTGATTGCGTATTCGGTGAGCCAGAGAACGCGCGAAATCGGTGTACGCATGGCGCTGGGTGCACAACGCAGCTCCGTATACAGCATGGTGCTGAAGGAAGCCGGGTGGCTTACGGTCGCGGGTGTAGCCACAGGGTTGGCGGGCGCTGTCGGCGCAGCAACGATGATGCGTTCCCTGCTCTTCCAGGTGCGTGCCTGGGACGTGACAACCCTGCTGGGCGTAGCGGTGCTGCTCGCGACGGCAGCGCTGGTCGCGAGTTATTTGCCGGCGCGGAGGGCGGCGTCAGTGAATCCGGTGGAGGCGCTGAGAGCGGAATAGCTACGCGAAGAGTGCCCGCTGCGCCGCCCTAAGCTCTTCCACGATTACCTTCGAGGCTTCCAAAGCGCGCGCATGATCATTGGGCGGGAACGAGATCGCGCCGACGCGTGCGTGGCCGCCGCCTCCGTAACGCTCGCAGATCTTCGCAAGGTTGACCATCTTGTCTTCGGGCGTAGTCGTCCAAGGATTCGAGCCGACGGAAACCTTGGTGCGGAAGCTGCTCTTGCTCAGGCCGACGGAGTAGGTGCTCTCGGGGTGCAGGTAGTAGGGGACGAACTTGTTGTAGCCCTCGAGTTCGTAGCTTGTGACGTCGAAGAAGATGGTGCCGTCCTTGCACTCGCTCCGGTCGCGGATGATGTCGATGGACTTGCGGTGGCGTTCGAGGAGCGGTGGGATGCGCTCCGCGATGAACGGCAACTCGATGACCTTCTCCAGCGGCTCGTAGGCAAGGTGCGGGATGATCTTCGGCACGTAGCCGTCGTCCTGCGCTGACTCAATCACCATAGTCAGCTTCATCGCAGGCTCTTTCATCTCGACGGCGGTCTGGGCGTCGGAATAGAGAGCCCCGTCTACGATGTCGGCCCATTCGACAAGTTCAGAGACTTTGGAGACATCAAAGCCGAAGCGGGTTTCGGCGATGGTGGCGATGAACTTGGTACACGACTTGAAATCGGGGTCGTAGAACATCCTGCTGCTGGTGGAGTGCTCGAAGTGCTCGGCATCGGCCTCTGTCAGGAAGGCACTCTCATGATGATCGAACCACCAGTTAATTTTCGGCGAGGACGAGTACTTGAAATCCACAATGGCATTTTCGTCGCCGTCGAATTCGGATTCGTTGAACAAGGCCCCGGCGCGATGAACCAGCCCGCTGAATTGAAATTCGACGTTCTCGCGGATGCGCTCGCGGTAGAAGCGGCTGAACAGCGAGGCCGAACATGCCCCATCGAAACAACGGTCGTGGTAGAACACCCGAATTCTCAAGCCTGGTCCTTTATCGTCCGGTGGTATCTCATTCTAAGCGCCAGCGACTCGGCGCGAAGTGAGGCTTAGCAGATTCGTTCGATCGAGTACCGAAAAGCTAATAGGAATGACATCTCGGGACACCTTCTGTCAAGGAAACCAGAAGTTTATTGACCCTGCACTGCTCAACAGCTACATTCGCAGCAAGTTATGCACTGCAACGGATGCGGCTGTATTCTCCACGAGGGCGAACAGTTTTGTCCCGGCTGCGGGAGATCGGTAAACGCACCGGCGGCTCCTCCGCAACAGGCGGCTCCCATACTGCCGCCGATGTATGTTGTGGGCGCCCACCCTAGCGGCAAAGCTACCGCCAGCTTAGTCTGCGGCATTTTCTTCTTCCTATTCCCATTGCCGATTATCGCCGTCGTGCTCGGGCACATGGCGCTCTCGGAGATCAAGCGTAGCGCCGGTCACTTAATCGGCGAAGGACGAGCAATTGCAGGGCTCGTGCTGGGGTACTTCGGCCTGGTGAGCTTCCTTCCGATCATCCTGATCGTGGCGGCAATTGCGATTCCTAACCTTCTGAGATCGCGAATCGCGGCGAATGAAGCAAGCGCGATTATGTCTGTGCGATCCGTCAACTCGGCCCAACTCACCTATATGGCTGCGTATCCCAACGTGGGTTATGCGTGCGAGCTATACCAGCTGGGCGGGAGTTCTCAGAAGGCGACGTCCGTGGGCGCGGGGATGATCGACAACCTGCTCTCTTCCGGAACGAAGAGCGGCTACAGTTTTCGTATCGTCGGTTGCGGTGAGGACGGAACCCCGGCTGACAAATACGCGATCTACGCCACGCCATTGCAGGAAGGCACCACAGGGCAACGAACGTTCTGTAGCGACCAGGATGGGGTGATCAAGTTCGTGACACGTGGCAGCGGCGAAGCATGTACGGAGTATGGAACGCCCATTCAGTGACGGCCCCTCGGAGGAATTGTGTACTGTCCAAAATGCGGCACGAATAATCCGGATGTGGTGAGCAGTTGCCAGAAGTGTGGCTATGCTTTCTTCGCGCCGACACCTCCGCAGAGCGTGCCGCAACCACAAGCGTTTACGCCTCCTCCGGCACGGCCGAATGTTCCGAACTACCTCGTGCCGTCGATCCTAGTAACGATTCTCTGCTGTCTGCCATTTGGCATCGTGGCGCTGATCTTTGCTTCGCAGGTAAATGGGAAGCTCGCGGCGGGCAACATCCAGGGAGCAATTGAAGATTCGCGGAAGGCGAAGATATGGGTCATCGTTTCGCTGGCGACGGGAATTATTCCGATGATTCTGATTTTCGCGGCGATCTTGATTCCCAACGTACTGCGATCAAGAAATGTTGCGAACGAGGCATCCGCGGTAGGCAGCGTACGAACGATCAACACTGCCGAATACACCTACGCGCACACTTATCCGCACGTTGGATATACGTGCACGATCCAGGAATTGGGCTCGGGGCTGGAAGCCGGATCGAATGTTTGCGCAGTTCCGAACGGACGCAGCCAACGCAGCGCGTGCCTGATCGACAACACGCTATCGGGCGGAGTGAAGTCAGGGTATCTGTTCACGCTCGAGAACTGCGCCGGAGACAGCGCGATGACGCATTACGAGGTAATCGCTCGACCGATACAGCAAGGTGCGGGTGGGCGTACATTCTGCAGCGACCAAACTGGGATTATTCGATACACCACCACATCTCGAACACTGGAAGGGTGCCTTACTAACGGCACACCGCTGCGATAAGACATTCTGGAGGAACCGTGTTCTGTACAAAATGCGGCACGCGCAACGACGAAAACGCCACCACATGCATCCAGTGCGGCAACGCGCTGCGTCCGGCATCTTTCGGGACGCCGCTGACCCCACCCACGCCTCCACTCGCTCCGCCACAAACGCCTCTGCCGGTGCAGCAATACCAGGCACCGATTGCGCAGGGCTACGCAGCACAACCTCCAATGGCGGTGCAGATTCCGAACTACCTGATCCAGTCGATCCTGGTAACGATCTTCTGCTGCCTGCCGTTCGGGATTGTGTCCATCATCTTCGCGGCGCAGGTGAACTCGAAGGCAGCAGCGGGCGACATTGCTGGCGCGATGCAGTCTTCGAAGCAGGCGAAATTGTTCGCTTGGATTGGATTCGGTTGCGGCGGTGCGGTCGTCCTGATTTACGCGATACTGATCTTCGTGGTTGGTATCGCCGGCATCGCGCGCCATGCTCACTAGCCTTGCACAAGACGAACGGCGGTTGATGAAGGTCTCGGCTGCGATCCTTGGAGCGATGATCGTGGCCGTCACCTTCGCACGCCCTGGACACCGCGGGATATTGCCTCCATGTCCGTTTCATGCGCTGACGGGCTTCTTCTGCCCGGGCTGCGGATCGACGCGGGCGTTGTATCTGCTCGTACATGGGCATCCGCTGGCCGCATTCGGCGAGAATGCACTCGCTGTGACGCTGCTGCCCTTCCTGATTTACGAGTTGTTGGCCGTGCTCTCACGGCGGCTGCCGGTGATCAGCACGCGGCTGCGGCCCTGGGCGGTGTGGACGCTGTTTGCCGTCGTGCTGGCCTTCAGCATCTTGCGCAATATTCCGGGTGCGCCATTCAACCTCCTGGCGCCAACCGATCTTCGCTAAAAGCAAAACGCCCGCGCGCGGCGGGCGTTCCGGAAAAACGAAATCGCCTAGACCTGTTTGTCGGCAAGAGCGCCGATGATCGGCAAATGCGGCGTTTGCATCTGGTACGCCTTGATCATCATGATGATACAGAGCGCGAAGAAACCGAGGGCGACAACTATGTCGATTGGGAACATGATGAGGCCGAGCGGTCCGCCTATCGCCGTCAAGATGAAGCCCAGGATCATGAGACCGATCCACAGTACGAACCACGCACCCGCGAGGAACAGCGACTGAAATGCATGGAAGCGAAGAAACTTGTTGCTCTTGTACGGTTCGGCAACCAACCAAATGATGTCGCAGATGAGCCCGACCGGGGAGTAGCAAAGCAGACCCGCGATGTTGTCGGCAAGCCCTGAATTTGCAGCGGCTACGGGAGCTGCAGCCGGAGCCGCCGCTGGTGCCGCCGCTGCGGCAGATCCTGCACTCGCACCAATCGGTTTTCCGCAGGATGGGCAAAACGTTGTGCCGTCTGCGACCTGAGTTCCACAACCTGGACAAAACGCCATCGAGATTCCCTCCTAGACCACCCGTGTGAGTACTGAAATTTCCGAGCTTGTCGGCGAAAACAGCCTACGCCCGAATGTGCTGCTTTCTTGTTGCGCGAACATTATCAAATTCCCATGCTGCCGGAAAGAGAATTGAGCATTTTGGCGCGGAATTACAGCTCTTAGTACCTATTCGTAACCGGTGAACATTCGGAAGAAACAGGGCCTGCACTCCGCCCTTTGCCGACCTGCCGGAGCACGGTAAACTAAGTGTTTCCCTTGTTTCCGCCGACCGATTGCGGTTTGCCGAACGCCGGGGTGCATAGGAGCCGCAATGTTAGTCGTGATGAACGCGCACGCCACCGAGGAACAGGTCGGCGCGGTCTGTAAACGGATTGAGGAACTTGGGTTCCGCGCGCATCCGATCCCGGGAGCGCAGCGGACTGCCATTGGTATTACCGGCAACCAGGGCGAAGTCGAACCTGGCGCCATCGAAGAACTGCCTGGCGTAGTGGAAGTCATCCGGGTCAGCAAGCCTTACAAGCTCGTAAGCCGAGATGTGAAGGAAGACAACACCGTCGTCCGCTTCGCGAACGGCGCGACCATCGGCAGCGAAGAACTGGCGGTCGTGGCAGGGCCGTGCGCGATCGAGAACCACAAGCAGGCCTTTGCGATCGCCGAGCACGTTGCCAAATCGGGAGTGCGGTTCTTCCGCGGCGGGGCGTATAAGCCGCGCACCTCGCCGTATTCGTTCCAGGGACTGGGCGAAGAGGGCCTGAAAATTATGGCCGAGATTCGCGACCAGTTCGGCTTGCTGATCGTCACCGAGGCAGTGGACAACGAGTCGCTCGACCAGGTTGAGAAATATGCCGATGTGATCCAGATCGGCGCGCGCAACATGCAGAACTTCTCGCTCCTCAAGCGTGCCGGACGCGCTCGCAAGCCGGTGCTGCTGAAACGAGGCATGTCGGCGACACTGGAAGAGTTCCTGATGGCTGCCGAGTACGTAATGAGCGAGGGCAACTACAACGTTGTGCTCTGCGAGCGCGGCGTGCGGACGTTCTCCGATTACACACGCAATACCCTCGACCTGAGCGTGGTGCCAGCAGTGCATCGGTTGAGCCATCTGCCGATCCTTGTGGATCCGAGCCATGGGACGGGGGTACGCAGCAAGGTGACGCCGTTGTCCCGCGCATCGGTCGCCGTTGGAGCGGATGGGCTGATCGTGGAAGTGCACAACGAACCGGACCGCGCTCTCTCCGATGGCAAGCAGTCTCTTTATCTCGAACAGTTCGACGAACTGATGACACAGGTTCGGCAGATCGCGCCGGTGGTTCAGCGCAAAGTCGCCGACCGTGGCCTGGCGCTCACGACGCGATTGAATTCGGCCAGCGCCCGATGATGCAGGTGCCCCGCTTCAGATTCCAAGCTGCGCTCGGCGCGGCGATGTTGCTGTGCCTGGCCGGCTGTCGACCTGAAAGCAATGTCTCGCCCAATGATCACGAGTTCGCCTACGTGAGCAACGGTAAGAGCGGCACCGTCAGCGTGATAGACGCCCGCTATTTTCGTCCGGTCACTACGCTCATCGTTGGCAAAGAGCCAACCGGCATCGCGATCAACCCGGTAAATAACGAAGTGTATGTGGTGAATGCCGGGTCCGATTCGGTGTCGGTGATTGACTCCGCGAAGAATGAGGTTCTGGCAACGATCGGGGTTCACAAGGCGCCGTATTTCATCTCCGTCAGCGCCGATGGGAAACGTGGCTACGTGGCGAATTCCGGGTCCGGCAATTTGTCGGTGCTCGACCTGGAGAAACATTCGGAGATCGCGACCGTCGCTGTGGGCTCAGCGCCAGGTGAGGCTGCGGTTACGCCGGACGGGAAGACGGTGGTGGTCTCGAACCGTACAGCCAATTCGGTTTCGCTCATTGACGCCGCAAAAAGCAGCGTGCGGACGACGCTTTCGGTTTGCAAGGAGCCACAGGACATCGTGGTGATGAAGAATTCGGCGAAGGCGTTTGTGGTCTGTCCGCCGACGAACCAGGTAGCGGCTATCGATCTGAAGCGCGACGTGGTGCTCGCGCTATTGGACGTTGGGGGGTCGCCGATTCAGCTCACGATAAAGCCGGATGGCGGCGAAATCTTCGTCAGCAACTTTGGCTCGAACAATATTTCCTCGATCGAGGCGTACACCAACGAAGTCGGCAACTCGTTTCCTATCGGCGACAAACCCACGATGGCCGTGACCACCAGCGACAATTCCCTGCTGTACGTGAGCGACTTCGGCTCCGATTCGGTGTCGGTGTACAGCATTGACGACGGCAAGGCGATTGATTCGATCCAGGTCGGCAGCCGTCCGGATGCGTTAGCTTTTACCAGCGACGAGTCGCACCTGCTGGTGGTCAACAGCGGCTCGGGCGACGTGGCTGTGGTGCGCACCGTAAAGACCAAGCAGAACTCGAAGATCAGCCGCGAACGCTCGCTCGTGACGATGATCCCGGTTGGCGCACAGCCCAATGCAATCGCCATTAAGAGCGTAACAACGAAATAGCATGGCTAAATGCGAACAATGCGGCGCGGAGTTCTCTAACTGGTTTGGGGATGTAAAACATCGCTGCCCCAAATGCGAGCAGCAAGCTGCCGCCCCGCAGCAGCCGCCTCCACAAGTGCTCCTGCCAGACGGCACGCTATCGCCGGCTCCGGTCCAACGCACGCTGCCCGCGCCGATCGTCACTCGCATATTGATCGGAATCAATGTGGCGGTGTTTTTAGCGATGGTGCTGCTCACACGCCAATTCGTGGAGTTCGATACTCCTACCGCGCTGCGATGGGGGGCGGATTACGGTCCGGCAACCGCCAGCGGCGAGTGGTGGCGCATGCTGACCTCGATGTTCCTGCACGGCGGTATTTTGCACATCCTGGTGAACATGTTTGCGCTGCGAAACCTTGGGTACACCGCGGAACTGTTCTACGGGCGCAAGAATTTCCTCATTATTTACATGCTGAGCGGCTTTGGCGGAAGTGCGGCAACGCTGTTGTGGCGTCCCGACAGCGTGAGCGTCGGTGCGAGTGGTGCGATTTTCGGCGTGGCCGGAGCGCTCGCAGCGATGGTGTATTTCAAGAAGCTTCCGGTAGACCGTGCATTGCTGAAACGCGACATCGGCAGTATCGGCGCTGTAATCTTCTACAACCTGCTGATCGGCGCCGCATTGCCGATCATCAATAACGCGGCCCACGTCGGCGGACTAGTTGCCGGCGCAATCCTTGGCTTCACCCTTCCTGCAATGATTTTCCGGACGGAACGGGAAAAATCGAATAGCTCGGGAACTATTGCCATCGGGATAGTAATTGCCTTGATTGTCGCAATCGGTATCACTGGACACCAGAAGCTGGCGGCGGAAGAGGAACTCTATCGCGCCGATAAGGCTTACGAGGCTGGCAAAAAGAGCGAGGCGCTGCAACACCTGGAACGCGCGGCTGCCATGCATCCCGAGACTTTCACCGCTAATTTTATGATCGGTGCGATTTATCTCGATGAAGGACAGCCCGAAAAGGCCGTTCCCTTCCTCGAGAAAGCTGTGCAATTGCAGCCTGAGAATCGGGCGGCCAAGCAGGCGCTCGACCGAGCCCGGAATTCCCTCAATAAATAGCTAGCTCTTTGCGCCAGCCGTTGCTCCGCAATACTGATCGAACGCCTGCGTAAGAAGGGCTTCGATCTGATCGGCAGTGCGGGTTTCGATGTCACTGCGCTGGATCATGTGGACCAGTTGGCCCTCGCGCAGGAAGCCAATGGATGGCGAGGACGGCGGGTAGCCGGTGAAATAGCCCCGGGCGCGATCGGTGGCTTCGCCGTCCTGACCGGCAAACACGGTGATGGAGCGGGCCGGCTTGGTCGCGTGATCAAAGGCGCGACGGATTCCCGGGCGCATTTTGCCGGCGGCGCAACCACACACCGAGTTAACTACTACCATGAGCGTACCTTCGGTACCCCGGACAGCGTCGTCCACGGCATCGGCGGTTCTTGTTTCTTCAATACCGATGCGAGTAAGTTCTTCGCGCATCGGGACCAACATGATTTCTGGATACATTCCCTCACCCCTATAACCATTTTCTACTGAGTTATTGGATGACGTCTAGCGGCATTCGATTCCGCTCGGTATCATGTCCACGTGCATACGTTGAAAGAACAAGTTCCCCTGGCCCCGTTCACTACGCTGGGCGTGGGCGGACGAGCGAATCTCTTTGCGGAAGTCACGACCGAGCAAGAGGCGCGCGAGGTTGTTGAATACGCGAAGTTCAACGATTATCCGCTGTTCGTTCTTGGTGGTGGGAGCAACGTTGTGATCTCCGACCTGGGGTGGCCGGGGATCGTGATGCACGTCAAGATCAAGGGCATCAGCCAGCATCGCGAAGACGAGCACGTAGTGTATGAGGCCGGGGCTGGCGAGGACTGGGATACCTTGGTGGCAACCACCGTCGCGCAGAATTACGGCGGCCTGGAGTGCATGAGCGGGATTCCCGGGAGTGTAGGCGGTACACCGGTGCAAAACGTGGGTGCCTACGGCCAGGAAGTGAGCGACACGATTTATCGTGTGACCGTGGTGGACCGCGAAACGGCAAAGATCCGTAATCTGACGAATACCGAATGTGGTTTTACCTACCGATCGAGCATCTTCAACACCACCCAGCGCGACCGATATGTCGTGCTCAAAGTCGGATTCTCATTGCAATGGGGCGCCGCGCCAAAGCTCGAATATGCGGACCTGAAAGCGTATTTCGATGAGCGTTCCACCACGATGCCTAAGCCAACGTTGAGCGACGTGCGCGAAGCCGTGCGCGAAATTCGACGGGCGAAAAGCATGGTGCTTGTCGAGGGCGACCCTAACGCAAAGAGCGTGGGTTCCTTCTTCAAGAACCCCGTAGTGCCGATGGATCGCTTCCTTAAACTCGACGGCGAAATGCAGGCGCGCGGCTTGCAAATGCCGAGCTATCCCGCTGACGAAGGCTATAAGAAGTTGTCGGCCGCCTGGTTGGTTGAAAAGGCCGGATTTCACAAAGGCTATGTGCACGGCAACGTCGGCATTTCGACCAAGCACTCGCTGGCGATCATCAACCGGGGCGAAGCCAAGGCTTCGGAAATTCAAGGGTTTATGGGCGTGATCCGCGACACGGTCGCGACGCGTTTTGGCTTGGACCTGGTTCCGGAACCGGTCTTTGTTGGCTTCGACCAACGCTAGGTTTCGAGCAGATGACAGGAATAGGTCTTAATCACCAGCCAGACGCTACGTCCGCCTGAGAGATTGAGCGCGACCTGCGCGCCGGGCGTAACGTGCGCTTCGAACTTTGCCCCGTTCACGTTCAATAAGAGCCTTACCAGCACTCCGCGCTGTTCGGTGGATTCCACTCTGCCCTGCAAGATATTGCGGGCGCTAATCGCGGTCGGGCGCTCTGCCGCGAGCAGAATGTCTCCGGCACGGATACCCAGCGTGCAAGTTTTGCTTTGCATCTGGGTCAGCGGGGCCTCGAGCAAAACCTCTGTGCCGGCAATCCGGCAACTCATCGTGCCTTGGTCTACATGTCCACTAACAATCTCGCAGCGCAGCAGGTTCTCGAACCCGGCAAGTTGCGCAACCGTGTTACGTATAGGCGTCGCCAGGACTTCATGGGGAGTGCCCGTCGCAGTGACCTTTCCTTCTTCCATTACGATCAGGCGTTCGCCGAGACTATAGGCCTCATCGCGATCATGCGTGACATACAGAATCGGGACTTGCCGTTGTTCGTTCCATTGGCGCAGCACTTCGATAATCGTCGTTTTGGTAGTCGCGTCGAGGGCGGCGAGCGGTTCGTCCATCAGCACGCATTGCGGCTCTGTAACCAGCGTGCGCGCGAGAGCAACCCGTTGCCGTTGCCCGGCCGACAGCTGCGCAGGCTTACGGTCAAGCATATCGCTGATTCCCATTTGCTGTGAGAGAGCATTTACAAGTGAACGATCGCCGTCTCTGATACCGAAGGCGATATTCTCTCGCGCTGTCTTATGCGGGAAGAGCGCTTGCGTTTGCAGCACGTAACCGATCTGGCGGAGATGAGTTGGGATTGCCACGCCCGAATCGGCGTCGAACAGCGTGCGCTCGCCGAGCGTCGTATTGCCTTCATCGGGCGAACTCAGCCCGGCAATGCAATCCAACAGCGTCGTCTTCCCCGCTCCGGAGGCGCCGAACAAAATGTGGAAGCCCGGTGCGCACGTGAGATCCGCATTGAGCGTGAAGCCGCTGCCGAACTGCTTGCGAACCTGGGCTCGCAGCGTCATCGCCACGGCCACACCACCCACTTGCTGCGATTCAGGCCGTACACCAGCGACAAAATGACAAAGGAAATTGCGAGTAGCAAGAGTGCCGTTTGATTGGCGGCACGATAATCGAGAGCCTGCACGAAATCGTAGATGGCTATGGAGACGGTCTGGGTCTGCCCTGGAATATTGCCGCCGATCATCAGCACCACGCCAAATTCGCCAAGGGTGTGCGCAAAAGCCAGCATCACTCCCGTCAGGATGGCGTTCTTCGAGAGTGGCAGAACCACACGGCGGAAGACTTCGAACGGCGCGGCGCCCAGGGTTGCGGCAGCGAAGAGCAGAGTTCGGTCCACGGCTGCGAATCCCGCCGCCATCGGCTGCACCGCAAACGGCAGACTGTAGAGAACCGAACCGAAAACAAGGCCTTCAAACGTGAACGCCATGGTGTGACCGGTGAGCGAGGCGTACCAGCGTCCGACCGGACTTAAGGGTCCGATCGCCACGAGAACGTAGAAACCCAGCACGGTGGGAGGCAGAACCAGAGGCAAGGCGACAACTGACTCAAGCAGAAACTTCCAGCGCGCCTTTGAGAAGGCAATCCACGCGCCAAGCGGCAACGCGATCACCAGCAGCACGGCGCTGACGATGACCGATAGCTTCAGCGAAAGAAGAAGTGCGCTCCAGGCCAATGGCGATCGTCCTTGCGCGCGGACTCACAGCGCGGTCGCACAAATTGTATAAGACAAGACTCAGGCCCGCTTCGCGGTGGCGATGTCCACCACGCACAGCACGGCGGCGACAACTAGCAGCACCGCGCCGAGAGCCGTGAGCGTCACGCCCCCAAGGGCGGGCCAGCCGGTGACAGTTACGTTCATCGCAAACGAGCTCCCCGCAATTGGGTGTGCCGCGTTGAAACCCATCGAGCCGTTCCAAAAACTGGTGATCCAGGCTATGCCTAGAGCGAGAAAGACTACCGAGCCGAGCACCATCTTTTCGCGATTCATAGTGCTGAAAGCATATGAATGGCGTGGGCCGGGCGCAATAGTTTAGAGGAAATGAAACACTTTTTTACTGGGATTGGCGGCTACATCTTGTAGCGGCCGAGATCGTCGTCGCCCAAGCCTTCGAGCCACTTGCGCAGGTCGTCTGCGGTCACGCGGTCGCTGATTTGAGCCGCCTGCTTGCTGGTCTTCAGAACCTCGTCTTCCACATAAATCGGGCAATCCACGCGCAATGCCAAGGCCAGGGCATCCGACGGGCGCGAATCGATACTCACCGGGCTTCCGTTTCGGGTAACCCAAATCACGGCGTAGAAGGTGTCTTCGCGGAGCTCCGTAACCACGACTTTCTCAACCTGTGCTTCCATGCCGAGCAGAACATTCTTCAGCAGGTCGTGGGTCATCGGTCGCGGGGTGGTGACCTTCTCAATCTCAAGCGCGATGGCGTTTGCTTCATACACGCCGACCCATATGGGCAGGACGGTGTCGCTGCCGACATCTTTCAGGATCACGATGGGCATGTTGGTCACCGGATCCATCATCAGACCACGGATTTTCATTTCGACTTCCATCGCGATTCCCTCCCCACCCCGCCTTTAGCCGACGAGTTCTCCCACCAGGCTGTTGGGGAATGCCTGGGTTACCAGCACTTGATGATATGACCCGATTTCGGGCTGCACGGTTTGCGGGACTGTAAAATTCAGTGTCTTGTTCTGTGAGGTTCGGCCAATCCATTGCGCGCGCGTCGCATTTTCGGCTTCAACCATTACTTCAATGGTCTCGCCGATGTGCTTGCGATAATTAGCACGCTGGATCTCACGCTGGTGTTCCATCAGGATCTGTAATCGACGCGATTTCTCCTGCTCGGGAACGGTGTCAATGTACTTCAGCGCCGGAGTATTAGGACGCGGCGAATACTTGAACGAGAACACACCGTCGTATTGAACGTGATCAAGCAGAGCCAGCGTCTCTTCGAATTCGGTCTCGGTTTCGCCAGGGAATCCAACAATGACGTCCGTTGTAATGCTGAGCTTCCGGTTCTTCGTCGCCTTCATCCAAGAGATACGTTCGAGATACTGTTCGCGGGTGTACTCGCGGAACATCTCGCGCAGCACTTTGCTCGAACCGCTCTGCACCGGCAGATGCACGTGGTCACAGAGCGTCGGGTGATTGTCGATCGCCTCAACGATGTCGCGAGTGAAGTCGCGTGGGTGCGAAGTAGTGAAGCGAACCCGTTTGATTCCCGTGATCTCGCCAACTGCTGTCAGCAGTTCGGCGAACGTCATCGTTCCGCTGGGATCGTGGTAGGAGTTCACGTTCTGGCCGAGCAGTTGGACATCTGTGAAGCCGGCATCGGCCATCTGGCGCGCTTCTCTCAGCACGCTCTCGGCGCTACGGCTGCGCTCTTTGCCGCGCGTGTACGGCACTACGCAGTAGGCGCAGAACTTGTCGCAGCCTTCGATGATCGTGATGTATCCGCGGTGCGCGTTGCCGCGCGCAGTGAACTCAGTCTCGAAGGTCTGGTCGGTCTCGCGGTCGTCGAGGCCAGTGATGCGCTGGCTGCCGCTCTCGATCTGCACCAGCATCTCCGCCAAATTGCGGTACGAGGCTGAACCCGCAACCAGAGAAACGTGCGGCGCACGCTCGAAGATCTTTTCGCCTTCCTGCTGCGCCACGCAGCCGAGCACTGCGAATCGCTTGCCTTCCTTTTGAAGCTGCCGGAATTCGCTCAGGCGATGGAAGACCTTCTGCTCCGCTTTATCTCGAATCGAGCAGGTGTTGTAGAGGATGAGGCCGGCGTCCAGTTCCGTCTCGACCTGACGGTAGCCTTGGGAAATGAGCGTTCCCACGACCTTTTCTGAGTCGTGAAAGTTCATCTGGCAGCCAAAGGTCTCAATATAGAAGGTTTTTGGGTCGGAACTCACAGGCACATCCTTGCGCTCCAGTATAACGAAATTCTGAAAGACACACTTATCAACGGCTCTCGAACGGCTCTCGGAGCTTTCGAGTGTGACACTTCGGAAAGTGCCACAACCGGTTCATTGCTTAGAACGCAAACGAGCTACTTTGCAGCGTTGGGAGGGCAAGCCATGCGTTCTGTTATCGCTGCGCTGCTTTCGATTTTCCTCGGTATTGCGCCGGCCGTTGCCCAGCCTTCGGGTGACTGGATCAAAGTCGAGAAAATACCGTTCGAATCCGTGCTCCGGGTGGAGTTGTGGAACGGGGACGAGTATGTCGGGCTGTTTCACTCTGCGGATGACACCGTCCTCCGCCTCAAGGTTCGCGATCCGAACCAGAACGGACTGACGGTCCGGCGGGAGGTTTCGCGCCATCAAGTCCACGTTGTTGAACAACTTGGCGGCAAGCATGTGGATCCCTACAAGTACCTGAGTACCGGCCAGATTGTGGGCGGTGCCGCCGGTGCAGCGAGCATCGGAATAGCCGCGGGACGGGCTTGGCCGTTAGGTGTCCTGATAGGAGGACTGGCTGGCGCGGCGATTGGCACTGCCGTGGGAGGCACCGTTGGGATTGTCGCCAACACGAAGAACCATCGGCGCAAGATCATTTACATGGCAAACCAGGCTCCAGCGAAATCCGAATCAACTTCGCTGCCGGCCGTGGTTTTCTAGGTGCTTAACAGCTTCTCCACGTCCGCCGCGATGCGCGCCGGGATCGTCTGCGGAGCGTAGCGGTCCACCACGTTGCCCTGCTTATCTACCAAGAACTTGGTGAAGTTCCACTTGATGTTGTTGGTGAGCAGGCCGCCTTTTTCGGACTTAAGGAACTTGTACACGGGATGCTCGTTCGCCCCGTTCACTTCGATCTTCGAGAAGATCGGGAACGTTACGCCGTAGTTGACCTCGCAGAAAGAAGCGATCTCTTTGTCGCTGCCCGGCTCCTGGTGGCCGAACTGGTCGCAGGGGAAGCCGAGGATCTCGAAGCCCTGGTTCTTATACTTCTCGTAGAGTTCTTGCAGACCCTTGTATTGCGGCGTGAAACCGCATTCGCTAGCCGTGTTCACAACGAGCAACACTTCGCCCTTGTAGTCGGAGAGCTTCTTTTCCTTGCCGTTATTCAGCGTGGCAGACAAATCGTACAGGCCCATCACTTTTCTCCTGAGTTTCCGTTGCGCACCATTTTGAGGAACAGTTCATGGACGCGCGTGTCGCCCGTGAGTTCGGGGTGGAAGGTCGCGGCCAACACCTTGCCTTGGCGAACGAGAACGGGATGCCCGTCACGCTTGGCTAGCACCTCGACGCCCGGCCCAACCTCTTCGATTCGCGGCGCGCGGATGTAAACCATTTCCATCTCGCCACCCGGCAGCGAGCATTCACTGGTGAGGATGGCGCTCTCGATCTGGCGTCCGTAGGCGTTACGGCGCACCCGGATGTCGAGCGCGCCCGTTCCCTTCTGTGCGGGGTTCTCAACCTGCTTGGCCAGCATGATCGCGCCGGCACAGGTGCCGAAGGACGGCTTGGTGGTGACGAACTTCCTCAACTCCTCGAAGCCGGCATCGCCAAGCAGTTTTAGGAAGGTGCTGGATTCGCCGCCAGGGATGACGAGGCCCTCGATTTCGCGCAACTGCTCCGGCTTGCGCACCATGACCACATCCGCGCCAAGCCTCTCCAGCACCTGGCGGTGGGCATCGAAGTCGCCCTGAAGTGCAAGGACACCGATTTTCATCGTACGGCTAGATTAACAAAGCGAGCTCCGGATGCGGTGGTAGGGCGCAATGGAGGCTGGGCGAGAACGCCATTTACTGCAAGGAGTTGCCGTTGGGCTTGTCACACAGACGTGTGACGGCGAGTCATTGACCGGGCTGGAGGCGCGCCATATAATATTAAATGAAAATGAAATTCATTTTCATTTACCGAAAGCGGGTCCACCTTTCATGATCGAGGCCCTCGTCATAACCCTGCGCGAAGGCGTAGAAGCGGCACTTATTATCGGCATCACCCTCGCCTATCTCAATAAGATCGGGCGCGGCGAACTTAAAAAGTATGTCTACAGCGGGTTAGGCGCTGCCGTCCTCGGCAGCATTGCCACCGCCATCGTGGTTTCACGGCTGAACCTGAACACCGACATCGTGGAAGGCTGGGTGATGCTGGTCGCCGCGGTCTTCGTCATCAGCATGGTTGTCTTCATGATGAAGACAGGCCGCCGCATGAAGAGCGACATTGAAACGAAGATTGGTTCCCTCACCTCGCGCGGTTCACAAATCGGCCTGTTTCTTTTCGTGTTCCTGATGATCCTGCGCGAGGGAGTCGAGACCGTCCTAATCCTCTCCGCGGTCTCCCTGAACACGACTGAGCTCTTGAACTTTCTCGGAACCCTGATCGGAATCGCACTAGCCGTTGCTTTCGGCGTGATGTTTGTCCGGGGGACCGTAAAGGTCAATCTCCAGAAGTTTTTCAAGGTCACCACTGTGATCCTGTTCTTTGTTGCGTTCCAGTTGGTCGTCTCCGGCCTGCATGAGCTCTCCGAAAACGGCGTGCTGCCATCGAGTAAGCAGGAGATGTCGATGATCGGTCCCATCGTACGCAACGACATGTTCTTCTTCGTGACGATCCTGGTGCTCGCTGCGATGATGGTGCTCTTCGAATACCGTCACCGCGCAGCCGCAGTCGTTCAGAACGCCAACGCTGCCGAACGACGCAAGGCGGAATGGACGGCGCGTCGCGAGCGCTTCTGGGCTTCGGCTCTCTACATCTGCTCGTTCGTCTTCATCATCATGGTGACGGCACAGTTCATCTATGCGAAAAGCGCCTCTGCCCTGTCGCCTGCGACTTTGGTCAATTTCACTGATGGCAAGGCGACGATTCCGCTCTCCCAGGTGGCCGATGGACACCTGCACCGCTACGAGACGACCATTGGCGGAACCGAAGTGCGCTTCTTGCTTTACCAGAAGCCAGATGGCAAGATCGCGACCGTCTTTGATGCCTGCGAGATCTGCGGCCCGGTTGGCTTCTACGAATCGCAGCAGGGACTGACGTGCAAGAACTGCGCAGCGCCAATTAATCCGCAGTCGGTAGGGACGTCGGGCGGATGCAACCCGGTTCCGCTGAAGTCGGTAACAACGACAGATTCGGTGATCCTGACGGCAGCCGATGTGAACGGCGGCCTGCACCTCTTCCAGAAGAAATAGGCAATGTTCCTTCGGCTTGTTTACCAGTCGTTTCGACGGCAGCAGCGGCGCAAGTTGCTCGCGGGGGTGTCGATTGCGTTAGGCGTAACCGTGGCGACTGCGATGATCGCTGTGGCCACCGACATCGGCGACAAGATCAATCGCGAACTGCGCAGCTACGGCGCGAATATCGCGGTCACCCCGCAGGCCGACACGTTGGAAGTGCGCATCGGCGGCGTAGATCTGAAGCCGGTAAACGACGGCGCATATCTCGCCGAAAAAGATCTCCCCGAGATCAAGGGCATCTTCTGGAGAAACAATATCCAGGGTTTCGCGCCGTTTCTTCCGGTGCCAGTAACGCTCTCCAACGGCGCGCGAGCCGATCTCGTCGGCACGTATTTCGAGAAGCAACTTCGCTACGGCAAAGAAGATTTCACCACCGGCGTGCGCAAGATATCGCCGTGGTGGAAGGTCGCGGGCGAATGGCCCAAAGACGATTCAAGCGATGTACTCGTCGGAGCGACGCTGGCCAACTCACTCGGAGTAAAAGACGGGGATCACGTTGATATTGGCGCTCGTTCCCTACAGGTTTCCGGTGTATTGAATACCGGCGGGGCGGAAGATAACCAGATCATCGCGCCGATGACCTTGGCGCAGGCTGTACTGGGACGCCCAGGGGTCGTGAAAAACATCCAGGTCAGTGCGCTGACCAAGCCGGAAGACGATTTTGCCCGCAGGAACCCGAAAGCACTGAGCAAGACCGATTTCGATCGCTGGTTTTGCTCGCCTTATGCGAAATCCATCGCGTTTCAGTTGCAGGAAGCAATTCCCGGAGCACGCGCGGTGGAGATCCGCCAGGTATCGCAGAACGAAGGCAATGTGCTCTCGCGCATTGAAGGGCTGATGTTGCTGGTGACGATCGCAGCTCTTCTCGCATCTGCACTCGCGGTTTCTGCGGCGATGGCGACAGCGATCCTCGAACGCCGCAGCGAAGTCGGCTTGATGAAAGCCATGGGAGCAGCAAACTCAGCAATCGCCGGTCTGTTCTTCACCGAAGCGGCGCTGCTCGCTCTCATAGGCGGCGCTGTCGGCTTCGGCATTGGAGCCCTGCTGGCACGGCGTATCGGACTCTGGATCTTCGGGTCACAGGTTTCGATCTCGCCTGTGCTCTTCCCTGTCGTGTTGACGATCGCAGCAATCGTGACGTTCGTCGGGAGCGCGGCATCCATTCGTAAAGCCCTGCGTTACGAACCCGTGATGGTGCTGCGAGGTGAGGCGTAGTGGCGCGCCGCGGCAACTCCGGCATGTTCCTGCGCATGATGATGCGTGCGGCGCTCGTGCGCAAAGGCAGCGCTATGGCGGCGCTGCTAGCAGTGGTCGTCGCCGCATCGGTCGCAACCGCGATGCTGAACATCTATGTCGACATGCAATCAAAGCTGCAGAAAGAGTTCCGCAATTATGGGGCGAATATCATCATCGTCGGCAGGGATGGCGGTTCTCTCCCAGAAGATGCGCTCGGGACTGTGGACAAGACATTAGCGGGACGCGGGACTGCTGTTCCGTTCAGCTATGCTGTCGCCAAGAGCGCGAACGAGAAGCCGGTCGTCGTTGCAGGAACGGACTTCGCCCGGGTTAAGCAATTAAATCGCTGGTGGTCTGTGGCGGTTTGGCCCGAGAAGCCGATGTCTGCCCTGGTCGGTGCGCGGGCGATGGAAAATCTTTCGCGCGACGGCGCTCCGTTTTCGCTGACCTTTAACGGCAAGGCCCTGCAGATCTCGCCCGCAGGGACGCTCAACACCGGAGCGGATGAAGATAGCCGCGTTTATCTTTCGCTTCCCGACTTCACCGCGTGGGCCGGCCTGCAGCCTTCGACCATCGAAGTCGGAGCAAATGGTACCGCAGCGGAAGTCGAAGCCATTCGAGAGCAACTTGTGGCAGACCTACCCGCTGCTGAGGTTAAACCCGTCCGCCAGATCGTCGAAGCCGAAGGCCGTGTTCTCGGAAAAGCGCGCGCCGCGTTGCTGGCATCGGCCATCGTCATCATCGTTACCGCGATTCTCTGCGTGGTAGCGACGCTCACGGCCTGGGTCATGGAACAGCGTAAGAATTTCGCCATCATGAAAGCACTTGGTGCTTCGGAACGAATCATCACCGGCTTCTTCGCCGCCGAAGCCGCTGCGCTCGGCGTTGTCGGCGCAATTGCAGGCTTCGTTGTCGGACTCGGCGTCGCCGCGTGGATTGCGCGGGCAAACTTTCAGGCTGCAATCACGCCGCGGTTTTCTGTGTTGCCGATGGTGCTTGTCGGCAGTGTTGCGCTGGCGCTGATTTCAGCCCTGCTGCCGATCGGCCTGTTGCGTCGGGTGCAGCCTGCTACCATTTTGAGGGGTGAGTAAATGATCCGGCTGGAACACGTCAGCAAGCTGTACCCTGCACGCGCCGAGCGCGATGCCGCCATGCTCAAGGCGCTTGACGACGTGAGCTTGCACGTGAATCCCGGCGAGTGGCTCGCCGTCATGGGCCCTAGCGGCTCCGGCAAATCGACGCTCGTCAATCTCATCGGTTGCCTGGACCAGCCGAGCAGCGGCGCCATATGGCTCGACGGCGAAAACGTCGCAGAACTGCCGCCTTCTGAACTGACTCGCGTACGGGCTGAGAAGATTGGCTTCGTCTTCCAGCAATTCCATCTGATTCCGTATCTCACCGCGATTGAGAACGTCATGCTCGCGCAATACTTTCACAGCATGACCGACGAGCAGGAAGCGCGCCAGGCGCTGGAGCGCGTGGGTCTGGCTGATCGCGCCAATCATCTTCCCTCGCAGCTCTCCGGCGGCGAACAGCAGCGCGTTTGCATTGCGCGCGCTCTTATCAACGACCCCAAGATCATCCTCGCCGACGAGCCCACCGGCAATCTCGACGCTCAGAACGAAGAGATCGTGCTCCGACTCCTGCGTGAACTCCACGACGCCGGACGCACCATCGTGATGGTCACGCATGATCCTGTAATGGCGCGCCTCGCGGATCGCATGATCGAGTTGCATCACGGCCGCTTGAGCCACGAACAGATCTTCTCGCTTAACGACCAGGAACAGTTCGACGAATTACTCGAAGAAATCTGGGTCACGGAAGAACACGGCGAACTTGCCGAGGTTGGTCGCCTCGACGATCACGGCGCGTTGCCCGTCCCCATTGCTGTCGAAAAGATGGTCGAGCTCGGACTCTTGACCATGCAGAAACACGGCCCAAAGTCGCACGGACACAAGCGCGTCATCAATCCGTGCCACGACGCAATCCGTCAGCAGCAACACGTTCTTCCTGAGGACGGCGAGTTCATCGTGCAGTTCACCCAGCGCGGCCGCGAGATGGCGGAGAGCATCATTCGCCGTCACCGTCTTGCGGAGCGGCTCTTCACGCAAAGCTTTCAAATGCAAAACCAGGAAGAGATCGAGGAGCAGGCCTGCAAGTTCGAGCACATCCTCTCACCAGAAGCGACCGAGAAGATATGCACCTTCCTCAATCACCCGCGGGCGTGCCCGCATGGCGCGCCGATCCCAATGGGAGCATGTTGCCGGGCTGCACGGTTACTCGGGCACGATGCCGTCGAGGAAAACGTTCGGCAATAGCTATTTGCAGGTGAGTTCAGTTGCACGTGAGCTTAGCCGACGCTTGCGCGGTTTGGCCGCTGAGCTTCTGGGTCGCCGTTACCGTCACCACACCGGACGTTGCGTTCGCACAGGTCGCGAGTCCGGGCATCGTGTTACTGAACTGGACATCCGCAGGATCGGAAGATACCCAGGTTTGCATAAACGCTTGTGGAGGAACTGAGCATCCCATGGGCACCCGGCCGCCGCTGAGTTTCATTTGGAACTGCGCTTGATTTCCTGGCGCCGCTGCGGCGTGATCAGCCGTCGCACTCGCGGGCGTAACCGCACCGGAGGGGGGCGAAGGTGTGCAATCCAAGTGGTCTGAGCCACAGCCCCAACAGCATAGTGTGGAAACAGTCGCAACAAAAAGACTCGCTCGTGTTCTCAAGCGTTTTTCCATGGCAACAATTCGCCCCAGGATCGAAGCGCTCTTAACACCGAGAATCAATTCGCGGGCTTCTCTGTCGCGTAGTAGCCGCTGCGCGAGACCACATGCAGTTTACGTCCATCTTTCTCTGCCGCTACTTGCACCCGGCGATAGCTGCCGTCCCGTTTAAATCCTGAAGGCTTGTATGTGATGAGATATCGACTACGGATGACTTGCTGGAGATCGTTCAAGCTGCTGTTGAGCCACCGCACTGATCCGGGAGTGAAGGCTGCGCCGCCGGTCATCTCCGCCAGTGTTTTCAGAGCGCGCACGCCGACCGGAGGCTCCTCCGAACGTTGCGTAATTTCAAGCGTGTTGATTGCGTAAACCGCCACCTCTTCACTCTGGGCGCGTTGGATCGCCTGTTTTGCCGTGGTGGCGCTTGAGTTGTCTTCTCCATCACTGATGACAATAAGGATCTTCGCCACCGGCTGCCTCTCCGGATGGCTAGCCAGTTTCTCCGCCGCGAAATTCACTGCATCCCAAAGCGCTGTACCACCGGAGGGAGCAAAGGCCTGAATGCTGTGGGCAATTTGCTTCGAATCGTGCGTAAAGTCCTGCGCCATGAGAATGGAGTTCGAGAATCCGACAACGAAACCGAGATCTTCGGGGCCAGTAAGGACTCTCTGAAGAAATTCGCCAGCCGCGTCCTGCTCGAACTTGAATCGGCCCGCGATGGAAGCACTGGTATCAATCACCAATCCAATGCGTAAGGGGAGCTGAGCCTCATTGCGGAAGCCGGTGACCAGCGCAGGAGCGTGGCGGCCATCCAACAGCTTGATGTCTTTCACGTCGAGATCAGGCACGGCCCTTCCGTGGTCGGTCGCAGCAAAGAGGACCGCCACCTCATCGGTGGAGGCGTGGAATGTGTAGCCGGTCGTGCCACCTGCAGACTCGGGCGTGGCGACCGAAGCTACTCCCTCACCAGCAGCATCCTGTTGGGTACGGTCCAGAGCATCCGCATCGTTGAGCTGTGCTAACTCTTTCTGATCTTGCTTTTTCTTTTGCTCAGCATCCTCGTCGTCGGACGGTACTTGGAGAGAGACTTTCGAGACGAGAGTCAGGTCGCCGCTCTCAACACGGGTCGTCTTCTTGGAGTGAACGCCTTCATCTTGCAACTGTTGCATCAAGCTTTTCGCTTGGATCGCCGCTGGTGATTTTGGGTCCTCTTTCATCAGAAGCCGGAGTTCTCGCTGCGCATACGCCGGGTTTCCTTGTGCATCCCAGGCAGCTGCGGCGTAGAAATGAACCAGCGCAGCGCCACTGTGTTTGCGGGCATGTACGTCATCCGCCGTGGCAACCACAGCTTGATAGTTGTTGTTCATATATTGGCTGTATGCGAGGGCTGCTTTCACCTGAAAATCAAGAGGCGCCATGGAAGAAGCTTGTGTTATGTCTCGCTCTGCGCCGGCGTAATCCTTGAGAGCCAGTTCCGCGCAGCCCATGTTCAGATAAGAATTGGGCAGGTGGTCGTCGAGCGATATTGCTTCGGCAAACGCTGCGCGCGCCTCATCGCTTTGACCCAGACCTAAATGAGCTGCTCCGAGCGCATTGAACGCCGACACGTAACTCGGATAGATCGCAGTCGCTTTTTCGAGATGACCCAAGGCCTGGGTGAAGTCTTTCTTCGCGAGCGCCTGATACCCCTTTTCATACTCCTGACGCGCTTTGCCCGGTGCCTTCAGATCCAGCTTAGAAAGCGCAATGGTAGGGTTTTCTAATGGGCTATGATTCAAGCTATCGATCAGCGCGATATTGCTGTCCATTACCGTGGCTTGGACAAGGTTCAACCCCGCGCCCGTAGTAATGGCGGCTGGATTGGACGCGGGAAAGCTCAGCACCTGAGCACAAGCCCATCCGCTCAGCACAAGCAGCGAATATAAAATGGAAACGCTTCGCGACACGGAAATCACCTCAACGGCGGTGACGGAGCGGTGCAAGTGTAATTGGAAACCGGCTTTTCGTTTGTAAAAACTTCAGTGGCGCTCCAGGCTGCTCTCCCTGGCTTCCGGCTTGACCTGCTTGCCACCTCCGCGCGTCAACCCATAGACCCGGAGCACGTCCTCAGCGTCCACCACGCCGATGAGCACATCCGGGCGGAGTCGGCCCACCACCGGCAGCAGCGCGGCGCCGCCACCGAGTCTCTCCAGTGCAAGCGAGAGTGGCTGGTCGGGGATACGTCCGATATCCACAGGCTAAGACCGCGAGTTCGGACACGGTCTTCTCGCCGTCTCCTCCTGCTACTGCGCGCGTGACCATCGGCGTGGTGACCACGCCGTAGAGTTCCTGCCCCGGTCCGGTGATGGCAAACGCCTGCTGTGTGAACCGGGATGCCTCTTGTAACGCGCGCTTCGCTCCACTGTGGATCGAGCACCGCGCGCCGTGGACGCATGGCGGCCTCGACTATGAGATCGCCGAGGTTCTCTTCACCTTTTTCTGGAAGATGAATGCCGTCCTGTGGTGCCAGCGTGTCGAAGAGCGACTCACGCTAGAAGCTGCGCGCGACCGCGAAGGAAATGACGTTCGCGATCATCAGCGACAGCATGATCTGGTAGTCCTGCGCCACCTCGAAGATCATGAAGATCGAGAATGGGAGTGACCTTCGCATCGGCAACATCGTGTCCGAAATGCGCTCACGCGAATGTTCCCATCGCGCCGCCGAGCATTGCGCCAGCAAGGCAATGGAGCAAACGGTCTACCGGGCGCGTGCTGCGGTGCATTAGGATTCGTAGCAGCGTAGGGCGAGGAGAGGACGCGGATCACGCTGGTCAGGTTAACTCCCTTGGCCAACACCGTATGAAACCAACACATCATGCAAGGTCACGATGCCTTCAAGCTGGTGGACATTCGCCCGATTCACGACCGGCAAGATTTCGACCTGGTTCGCACCCATGCGATCAAGCGCCAAGTCCAAGCCATGGTCGGCGTGGACATGTGGAAAATCAATTGGGTTCACAAAATCCCCAAGCGTCTTGTCCGCGTCAATTGCTCTGTCCATGTTCGCAAAATTGATCACACCAACCACACCTCTCGCGTCTGCCACCAACCAAGTTTGAACCTTACTGGAGCCTACCTGCTTCATCGCTTCCCCAAGCGTCATTTGGGCAGAGAGCGTCTCCGTTGGAGGACGCATGATTCGCATCACTTGTCGCCGATCGCGGTGCCGGCGTGACTCTGAGGAAGGCAGGTGAACGCCGTCCTGAATTGCAAGGGCTTCATAGATCGGCCTTTTCTGAAGGCGCGAGGCAATAAAGAGACTAACCAAATTCGAGATCATCAGCGGGACAATGACCGCGTAGTCCTGGGTCATTTCGAAGATCATCAGCACGGAAGTCATTGGCGCACGCACGATACCGGCAAACACCGCCCCCATTCCGACCAGCGCATACGCCCCCGGCATTGCAGTGTGCAGCGGAAACAGGCGATGGGCCAGTGTCCCCACGCAGCCGCCCAACATCGCCCCAATGAACAGCGCTGGGCCAAAGATGCCACCGGCATTGCCGGAAGCATAGCTGATAGTGACGGTAACAAGTTTCATGAGCACTAGTAGTGCCATGAGTTCCAGCGCCATTTGGCCGTTCAGCGCCTTTCCGACATACCCATACCCAACGCCCAAGACCTGCGGCACAAACCATCCCAGCAATCCCACGGACAGACCGCCCGCGACGGGTTGGAACCAGAGTGTTTTTTTAGAGAGACCGAGAAACCATTCCCGCATACCTAGCAAAAGTCTTGTAAAAATTGCTGAAACCAAACCCCCAGCCACGCCTAGAACTGCGTAAACGGCAAATTCCGCAGGATGAACCAGTTCGTATTGTGGAACTTTGAATAGCGGGCTGTTGCCGAGCATGAGGCGGAGCACCATCCAAGAGGTTGCGGAAGCGATCACCACCCCGCCCATCACAGGCGCGTTAAGATCGCCGACGACCTCTTCCAGCGCAAACAACACCGCAGCCAAGGGTGTGTTAAACGCGGCGGCGATGGCTGCAGCTGCGCCGATAGGCAGAAGCGCTTTGACTTTTTCGGGGCGCAGTCCGAGGCGACGTCCGAGCACGGAGGCAATGCCAGCGCCCACTTGAACGGAAGGCCCTTCGCGCCCGAGCGGAATTCCACTCGCCAGGGTCGCGGAGGTACAAAAAAACTTTCCTAAGACAGTGCGAAGTGTGATCTTGCCGTCGCGCGCATACAGCGCCGCTTTGGTCTGCGGTACGCCACTGCCTCTGGCATCAGGAAAATAGCGGAATAACAGGTAACCAATACCCAGAGAGCCAAACACTGGAAACAGGACGTGCCGCCAGGAAGCACCGCCTGCTGGATACAACCGCATCCCCTCTCTTTCCGTCAGAAGAATGAATGCGACAACCGCCAGGCCCGTGACAGCGCCAATGACCAGTGCGAGCAACAGGATTAGCCTGTCTTCATATTGCTCCCACTTTCTCAAGCGCGTTAACAGCGGGGTCGTCTCATGTCCACTTTCGCTCATATTGACAGCATACCTTTCCAATCGGACTGTCTCATTGCGATTTATGCTGAATCTCCAAAAGTTGCCGATCAAGACTCCCGATCCCGCCACACTACAATGGCGCCAGCTGTGATTTCATCGAAGCTTGACGACGCTATTGGGATGGTCAGATTGCCGGATCGGGCAGAACGACAGTTTGTGTATTCCGATCCAGTCACCTGGGAGTTTTCAACGGCAAGAAGTGCGAGGAGTGCGACCGCTCCGTGATTTTCAGAATAGCGCAAAAACAGAACGGGAGAGGCTGGTTGTCCTCTCCCGCAGTTTCAGTCCGCTTTACTCTCTTGAGGCTGGTAGTCGGCGGTAGGTTCTCCGCTCACGCCAGCCGTCACGAAGTTCGGCAATTCTCAGTACAGGCGGAAGTTCACTTCCACGTTAATCTGCACTGCGACAGGTTTGCCATCCTTCATTGCGGGCTCGAATTTCCACCGCTTCACGGCATCGATCGCCTTCTGATCGAGGCCCATTCCCAGGCTGCGCGCCACTTTCACGTCACGCGGATGACCATCGGGTCCGACGATCAGCCACAGGATGCAAACGCCCTGGTACTTCGCTTTACGAGCTTCTTCCGAATACTCCGGATCAGGAGTGTCGAGCGCGCGTGGAGCAGATACTCCACCGCCTACTCGGAACACGCCACCACCAATGCCGCCGCCCTTACCCGGGCCAACGCCGGCTCCTTCACCGGAACCGACACCGCCACCCGTGCCGCTGCCGATGCCCGCTCCCGCGCCAATACCGTTTGAGGGGGGACCGGAAGGAAGTTTCGACATCGGATCGCCGAGGTTCGGCATATTCGACGCCAACTTCACCGTGGGCGGAACAACTACTGTCGGCTCAACCGCGAGCTTGGGATGGTCATTGCGAATCACCATCGCCGGAGGCGTGATCTGTTGCATCGACTGCTTCGGCGGTTTGCCCTTTGGCGCGATCAACTTGTCTCGATCACCACCGCCGCCGCCGCCCTGGATGCTCTGCATTTTCTTAGGCTGCATCGGCAGGATTTCGGAGAGATCGGGATCAGTCAAAACCACATGCTCTTCCACAGCTTGCTTCTGGACGACCTTCGCGCCTGTAAACGAGAGCGCGATGATTCCGCCGATCGCGAGCACGTGTAGCGCGACAGAGAGCGTATTGCTCGTCTTGCGGTGGCCGTAAACGCCCCAGATTTCCCGCACCCGCACCGGACGCGATGTAAGTTGGAGCGGGGGAAGTTTTTCGGGGAAGAGTGACTCTTTGACATTTCTGCTCAACGACGTAAACAAACCTTCGTTGAGGTGGGTCGGGGGAAGCAGATTCAACTCTTGTTTCGGTCTCGGATTCGGTACTAAAACCTGATTCGACATACGAAATGTCAGCCCTTCGTTCGGCCCCTCAAGATGGCCCGTTAAATGATCCTGTGGCCTGCGCTATGTGCGCCTATCGGTTGCGATCCTGAGCAACGCTGGGGCTGAGCCGCTGCTCTTCATGTCAAAGATGTGCATCTTGATTGCCAAGTTGCTTTGGGTAGAAAGTACCCGCTTTCCACGCGGGTCTAGAGCGATTTCTGTAATCCCTCGCAACGCAAACTGCTGAACCTGAGTGGCTGCGGATGCAATGTGAGCATCCGGATACCACCTGCCGTTCTGGCTCTCAATGCACATGGTTGTTTGGATGAGTTGAACGCGACGCAATCTCACCGTTGGACGTGAAATTTCCTGAAAACTTATAATGGCTAGATAGTCGCCTAAATACTGAGCCGACTTAGAAAGCGTCCGACACGACGGTTGGGCGTCAGGAGAACGTAGTGCCACTGGAGTTGAAAGACACCATCAACCTGCCCAAAACCGACTTTGCCATGAAAGCCAACCTTCCCCTGAACGAGCCCAAAATGCTCGCCCGCTGGGAAGAGCAGCGAATCTACGAATTGATTCGTGAGTCGCGGCAGGGCAAGCCCAGCTACATCCTCCACGACGGCCCTCCCTACGCGAACGGACCGATCCACCTCGGCCACGCCCTGAACAAGTGTCTAAAAGATTTCGTCGTGAAGTCGAAGACCATGGCTGGCTTCGACGCGCCCTATATCCCCGGATGGGACTGCCACGGGCTGCCGATCGAGATCAAGGTTGACGAACAACTCGGGCGTAAGAAGCTCGAAATGGACCCGCTCGACGTTCGTGCGGCATGCGCAAAGTACGCGCTGAAGTATCTCGACACCCAGCGCGAGCAGTTCAAGCGTCTAGGGGTCTTCGGCCAGTGGGACAAACCGTACTCGACGATGACGCCCGAGTACGAGTCCGTAGTGCTGCGCATCTTCTACGACTTCCTCGAACAGGGCGCGGTCTACAAAGGACTCCGGCCTGTGTACTGGTGCATCCACGACAAGACCGCTCTGGCGGAAGCTGAAGTCGAATACGAGATGCACACCAGCCCCAGCGTGTACGTGCGTTACATGATGACTAGCGATCCGGGCGGCATCGATCCGGCACTCGCGGGTAAGCAGGCCGCCGCCATCATCTGGACGACCACGCCTTGGACGCTGCCCGCTTCCATGGCGATCGCCTTCAGTCCGAACGCGGAGTACGTCGGCCTTGAGCACGATGGGCTCGTGTACATCGTGGCCGGAGAACTCGCCGAAGCGACGAAGGCTAAGACCGATCTTCATGACGCGAAGGAAATCGCTCGCTTCGCAGGCAGCAAACTCGAGCGCGCTACCTTCCAGCACCCGTTCCTCGATCGCTCCATCCTCGGCGTGCTCGCCGACTACGTCACCATGGACACCGGCACCGGCGCGGTACACACCGCCCCTGCCCATGGCGCTGACGACTTCTACACCGGCGTGAAGTACGGCATCGACCAGACCTGCAATGTTGACGAGGCGGGACGTTTGCGCAATGGCCTGCCTGAGTACGACGGCATGACCGTCTTCAAGGCCAATCCGGTCATCGTGCAATTGCTGCGCGAGCGCGGCGTGCTACTCGGTTTCGAAAACATCGAGCACTCGTATCCGCATTGCTGGCGCTGCCATAATCCCATCATCTTCCGCGCCACCGAACAGTGGTTCATCGCCATGGAAGCCAAGATGAGCAACGGCACGCTTCGTTCCGTCGCCCTCGACGAAATCAAGAAGGTCAAATGGGACCCTTCGTGGGGTGAAGAGCGCATCTCCAACATGATCGCCACCCGGCCCGATTGGTGCATCTCACGGCAGCGCCTCTGGGGCGTCCCCATCGCGGTGTTCTTCTGCGAGGGCTGCAACACGCTCGTCAGCGACAAGGCCGTCAACGCCGGAGTCGTGGAACGAGTCGTAAAAGAGGGTGGGGATACCTGGTACAAGCACCAGGCCAGCGAACTTCTGCCCTCGGGCTACAAGTGCTCCAAATGCGGCGGCACGAGCTTCCGCAAGGAGATGGACATCATCGACGTGTGGTTCGAGAGCGGCTCCAGCAAGCTGGCCGTGATCGGTGAGCCTACGGCCGATTTCTACACCGAAGGCGGCGATCAGCATCGCGGATGGTTCCACTCTTCCCTGCTCTGCCACATTGGCGCACAGGGTCACGCGCCTTACAAACATGTGGCCACCAGCGGGTGGACGCTCGATCCACAGGGTCGCGCTATGTCAAAGTCGCTAGGCAACGTCGTCGATCCAGTCGATATCGCGAAGCGCCTCGGCGCCGAGATCGTTCGCCTCTGGGTAGCCAGCGTGGATTTCCGCGAGGACGTACGCGCCTCAGAAGAGCTGATGCAGCGCGTTGCGGAGAACTACAAGAAGATCCGCAACACCTTCCGCTACATCCTCGGCAACTTGAAGAACTTCGATCCGGCAAAAGACGCGCTCAAGTTCGAGGAACTGCAGCCCTTCGATCAATACATCCTGCTGCGCTTAGCTGAAGTCATCGGCGACGTTCGCGACTGGTACGACGAGATGAGCTTCCACAAGCTCTTCATGCGCCTGAAGGATTTCTGCGTGGTGGACCTCAGCGCAGTGTACTTCGACGTCATCAAGGATAGGCTCTACATCTCTTTACCCGATGCGAAAGCACGCCGCTCGGCCCAGACCGCGATCTGGACGATCGGAGAGGCCCTCGTCCGCCTGCTCGCTCCGCTGATGAGCTTTACCGCCGAAGAACTGTGGCAGTTCTTTCCGGCGGTCGAAGGTCGTCCAACAACCGTACATGCGGCCTACTTCCCCAAAGCCGAAGACGTTGCCGACAACCGCAGCGGCGAAGCGGCAAAGACGATTGAGTCTGAGTACGAGCGCCTGATCGCCGTCCGAACCGACGTCCTCAAGGCGCTCGAAGAAGCCCGCAATGCCAAGCTTATTGGCAGTGGTCTCGAAGCACAGGTCGTGCTCACCGCCCCGGCGGAACTCGTCCCACTGCTGGAGAAGCACAAGGCAGAGCTGCGCTACCTGTTCATCGTCTCCGACGTCCAACTCGCGACGGGCGGAACCAATGGCTCAGGATTGCAGGTGCAGGTGAATAAGGCTCCCGGACAGAAGTGCGAGCGCTGCTGGAACTACTCGACCCATGTTGGCGAGGACGCTGAGTATCCGACGGTCTGTGAACGCTGCAGCCCGGTCCTGCATAAATTGGAGGCAACGGCAGGAGCTCACTAGCCCTACCTGTTACCCGATTGACGAAGTCTCACGGTACAACTCGTTCGCTCTACATCGCCACTGCGCTGGCGATCTTCCTGCTCGATCGCTGGACGAAGTTCATCGTCGCGCAGAAGATCTCCCTGTTCGACAGCATCAGCGTCATTCCGGGGTTCTTCAAGATCACGCACCTGCGCAACACCGGCGCGGCGTTCAGCCTATTCGCTGACGCTCCAGCAGCTTGGCGCATGGCGACGCTGGTGATCTTCTCGATCGTGGCGCTCGTAATCGTGCTCGTCTTGCTGGTGCGGAACAGCCGAGCATTCACGTGGAACGGCTTTTCCCTGGCGCTTATCCTCGGCGGAGCGCTGGGAAATTTGTGGGACCGCGTCTTGCACGGCTGGGTCACCGATTTTTTGCTGGTGTATTACAAACGGTGGGAGTGGCCCGCCTTCAACGTTGCGGATAGCGCAATCTGCGTCGGGGCGGTGCTGCTCATCGCTGAGATGCTCTTCAAGCGCGAGCATGCCCCCGCCCACGACACGCAACTAGCGAAAGAGTAGCTGCGAGAAGTCGATCAGGTTGCGGCGCCAGACCTGCCAGGTATGCGCGCCGTCAGTCTCGATGCTCGTGTACTTCACACCCTTCGACGTCAGCCAGGTCTTGAAGTCGCGGTTCTGCTTGAGCAGCCCATCGTCCTTGCCGCAGGCAATCCACAGCATCTTGATTTTCTCAGTTGATTTCGCGTTCAGGTCCGGGAATTCGACGTTCGGATCATCGAAAATTGCAGAGCTCAGCGGTGCGATGTAAGCGAACTTATCGATGTTGTGGAGGCCGGTGTAGATGGTCTCGGCGCCACCCATGGAGAGGCCAGCGACGGCACGATTCTCGCGGTCAGCTTTCACCGCGTAATCTTTCTCTACCTGCGGAATGACCTCCGTCAGCAAAGCATCGGTGAACTTCGTAATGTTGCTTTTCCACAATTTGTTGTCACGTACTCCCGTCCAGCCACCGTCCAGGATGTGGGGCTCGCCGTAGCCGAGGGTCATCACGACGATCATCGGCTTGGTTTTCCCTTGGGCGATGAGGTTATCCATGATGAAGTTGGCACGACCCATCACCACCCAGCCGTTGGCCATGTCGCTGTAGCCGTGCAACAGGTACAGGACGGGATACTTGGTCTTGCCTTTGGGGTCGTAGTCGGGCGGGGTATAGACGTAGTAGTCGCGGCGATCGCCGATCAGCTTCGAGGTGTAGAAGTGGCGATGAAGCTGGCCGTGCGGGACATCCGTTTCTTCCCAGGGTTGCGGCGAGTTGCCGGGCACGATGAACACTGCACCTTGCGCCAGGTAATTCGGCACGTAGTGGTGAACGTTGGGGTCGATGATCTCCATGCCGTCCACGTTCATGCCGTAGGAGTACATGTCGGGCGTGAATGCTGCGGTCGTGGCGCTCCAGAGACCGTTGTCGTCCTTGGTGAGCGATAGCTTCTGCTCGCCCGAGGCGAGCTCAATGTTGACGCCGACGCTCTTTGCGGCGGGGGCGAAGAGGCGGAAGGTGACGGTGCCGTCGGGGTGGACCTCAGGCGACTTGATCATTGGAGGCTGGGCCGAAAGTGTAGCGGCAGCGGTCAGGAGAGCAGCGAATATTCCAATGCAATGCATGCGCATTTTCATGGCACACATAGTAATGCCACGCATACAATTCTGTCCGTAATACAAGCTAATTTCGGCCGACCACTTCGTAAGCCAAACCAGAACCCAGAACGAGCATCCAACTCTGTTTCTTGGAGCCGTTAGTGCGGATCACGATCGCGACATCCCCAGCCGAGATCGAGCGCCTACGCCCTGCGTGGGAGCGGTTGCACGACCGCGAACGCCAGAGCATCTTCCAGGACTACACCCTCAACTGTCTTGCCGCGACCCATTTCGCGGAGCGCGAATCGCCTTACATCATGATGGCGGAGAGCGAATCGTCGGTGGCGATCGTACCGGCGGCGGTGCGTAAGCACGATGGGTCAATCACGTTGCTCGGCGAGACGTTGTTCGACTATCGCGATGTGCTTTGCGGCGGTACCAATGAGGCGCTGGAAGCGGCGTGGGCGGAGATCGCCAAGCTGCAGCGTCGGCTCTCGTTCTTCGCGGTGCATCCTGATGCGCAAGCGCGCTGGCAGATGATTCCGATGCATGACTTCGCCAATGCTCCGCGGGTGCGCGCGGCGGATTGCGACTCCGATGAGTTCCGTGCCTCGCATAACAAGCTCGGCATGTTTTACCGGCGGATGATCAAGCGCGGCGCGCACCTGTTCACGCACGCGGGAGACAATTGTGCGCTCATCCGAACGATTTATGAGCGCAAGGCTTCACAGTTCCCGCACGAGACGAACAACATTTTTCTCGATCCGCATCGGCGCGAATTCATGGAGGTTGCGTGCGCTGCACTTGGGTCGCGTTGCGAGATTTTTTCTCTCGAGATCGGGACCGAGTTGATCGCAGCGCTGGTGACGCTACGCGATCACACGGTGCGGCGCTTCTACACCGTCTACTTCCACCCGGCCTGGTCGAAATTTTCGCCGGGCGTGGTGCTCATCTACGAGGTCACCGCGCGTTCCCTTACCGAGGGACTCGACTGCGATTACCTGACCGGCGAGTATGGCTACAAGAACCGGCTGGCCACGGCGATGGTGCCGCTGCGGCGAGTAGAAGCGTCGGCCGAAGAACTGGCGGCAATCGCGGCGCGGAAGAAGGCGGCTTAACACCTTTCGACTCTCCACGAAGCAACCCTGATTTACAAAAATACATTTAACCAACCGGTCTTTCCCGCTACGTTTGTCGCAGAATTTGATTAAATCGAGTGGGCAGAGACGGGACCGATCAATGTCGCCGGATGGAAACGCCCCTCCAACCTGGTTGAAAGCCGGAACCTGGATTTGCATTTTGATCGCGGTGGCGGTTGTAGTTCGGCGGCTAGTGGCACTCGCGCATCCAGCTACCAGCGGTCCACCGGAACTACGCAGTCTGGATGCGTACTTCTCCAACCACGCCACGCTGACACGGGCGCACATCATCCCAGCCTTTCTATTTGTGCTGGCTGCGCCGATCGTACTGTTTCAGTGGTCTGGGTTCAAAGTCGCGGAACGCGCACTGTTTGTGCTTGGCGCGATCGTCGGCGCCACGGCGTATGCCATGACTTCTCACGCGGTTGGCGGATGGTTGGAGCGCTCAGCCGTGCTGGTCTTCAACACATGGTTCCTGATTTCCCTGGGCACGGCGTTCTATTGCGGAGTCCAGGGGAAAGATCTGTCTAAGCGCGACTGGCTCGTGCGCGCGGTCGTAGTGCTTCTTGGAATCGCCACCACCCGTCCCGTGATGGGTGTCTTCTTCGCGACGAGCCGCATTACGCACCTCGCGCCAAGCCAGTTTTTCGGCATAGCATTTTGGGTGGGGTTCTCCACCAATTCCATCGTCGTTGAGTGGTGGCTAAATTCCCGAAGACGGAAGCGCTTGCGAGAGAGCGAAGGGCATACGGTTCCGGCGTGAGCATGAATCGCGCTGCGATGTGGGACTAAGCGAAAGAAAAGGCGCAGAGCGTATCTGCGCCTTTTGCGTTTTGGCGGGACACCCGAGGGGCGGCCACTCACAGCTTTACCAGCCACGGGTCTGTAGCAGTTCCTTCTCTTCGATAGCCGAGACGGCGAGGCCCTTCATCGTTCCCGTGACCTTCTCGCTAACTTCGGCCAAGACCTTGGGGTCGTTGAAGTGTGCAGTGGCCTCGACGATCGCCTTGGCGCGAGTCATGGCTTCTTCGCGCTCTTCAGGATTTCGTGGGGTACCTACCTGATTGCTCGAGCAGCGACCTTGCTTGGCGTCCTGTTCACTCCACTTTCCTACCTCGAGCGGGGTAGCTCGCTCCTTCATGAAGATGCCGGAGCCTACGAAGACGGCCTCGGCGCCCAGCTGCATCATGAGAGCGGCGTCTGCCGGAGTGGCGATGCCGCCAGCGGAGAAGTTCGGCACGGGGAGCTTGCCAGCTTTGGCGACCGTGCGAATGAGCTCGTAGGGTGCTTGGTGGTTCTTGGCTGCCGCATAAAGTTCTTCTTCAGGCATCACCGTCAACTGCTTCATTTCTTTCAAGATTTGACGCATGTGCTTGACGGCATGGATGACGTCGCCGGTGCCAGCTTCGCCCTTGGTGCGGATCATGGCTGCGCCTTCGGCGATGCGGCGGAGAGCTTCACCGAGGTTGCGGGCGCCGCAGACAAACGGCGTCTTGAAGGCGTGCTTGTCGACATGGTGTTCTTCGTCGGCGGGGGTGAGGACTTCGGACTCGTCGATGTAATCGACGCCGAGTTCCTGGAGTATCTGCGCCTCGGCGAAGTGGCCGATGCGGCACTTGGCCATGACCGGGATGTCCACGGTGCGCATGATCTCTTTGATCACCTTGGGACTGGCCATGCGGGCGACGCCGCCTTCGGCGCGAAGCATGGCGGGTACCTTCTCCAGAGCCATGACGGCCGTGGCGCCGGATTCCTGCGCGATTTCGGCCTGCGCGGCGTTCATTACATCCATGATTACGCCGCCCTTGAGCATTTCGGCTAGGCCGGTCTTCAGGCGCAGTGCGTAGTGTCCGTTGTTTTCTGCCATAAGTCCTTCTTGGGATCGGGGAGAGACGGCTGGGCCGTATGGCCGATCACACTAACTGTCTGGAACTTTCTATTTTATCGCGTTCGGAGGAGCAGCGGTACCCCGCGAGGTGGCTGATTTCTTGCGGATGGAAATCGTTTTTTCGATGGCGGCAACGACGTCGCCTTGCTCGTCTTTGACGTCGATGGCGAAGATGCGCTCGGTTTTCTCGGCGTGCTGGAGGGCCTGGAGGATGTCGTCGAGTTGATCCTGAGTGATGCGGAACTGGGCGGTGACCTTGCCACGGCCGGGCTTCTTGTAGCGGATGGTGGCGGCTTTGTCCCAGACGATGTACTCGCGGCCGAGGTTTTCGATGAGCATGAGCATGTAGAACGGATCGGTCATGGAGTAGAGCGAGCCGCCGTAGTGGGTGCCGACATAGTTGGCGTTCCAGAAGCGCAGCTTCATTTCGACGTCGATCTCGCGGACGTCGGGGGAGATACGGGCGATTTTGATGCCGGCGCCGAGGAGCGGCGGGTAGTAGCGGATGAACTTCTTGATCTTGGCTTGGATGAGTTTGCGCATCAGTCACGAGGGCCTGAATGCCCGCCTTACCCGTTAGTCTTTGATGTTTTTGCCGACGCGTTTGAGCATTTTTTCGAGGTGCTTGCCGAATTTCGCCATTGGGTCTATCTGAACGAAGAGGCCTCGGCTGCGGGCCAAGACTAGGCCCTCATGGTTGCGAATTTCTGCAACTGTCCAGTAGCGGCGGCCGCGATGGGATTTCGGCTTCCCTTCCGCGATGAGCGGCGTATTCAGCGGCACGGGCTTGAGGTATTGGATTTCCATGCGCGAGGTGAGGGCGATGACGTTGTGGATCTTCATCACCTTGCCCATGGCTTCGTCGAGAACGGTGGCGATTACGCCGCCGTGGGCATGGCCGGGAGGGCCGGTGTAGCGGGCGCGGAGGCGCACTTTCGCGACCATGGAATGGCGCTCAGGGTTATAGACGAACTTTAGTTGGAGGCCTTCTTTGTTGTCGGGACCGCAGCCGTAACAGAAGTTGCGGGGGATTTTGTGATGATGCCCTTTGCCGTGCAGTCTTGGAGCCATGCAGCCCGATTATCGGGCAGCAGGACCGATATGTCATCTACTACCGCTTACGCGACGGCGCGCGTGGTCTTTGCCTGTGCGTAGCCACGCACTGCGTAGTAGATGGCGCGATCAAAGAAACCGTCGAGCAATTGCAGGAACTCGCGTTCGTTAAACAGGTCGAGCGCATGGTCCGCAAACGATTCATGGCGCAGGTACCCGAAGAGCGTTTCCTTCGACATGATGATGCCCCAGACGACGTCGTCGATCGGGACCTTCTGGCCATAGCGTTGTTTGCCGACACCGACGAAACGATTCTCGATTTCAGCTTCGGTCTTGCTCAGCATCCAATCGCCAAGATTGCGATAGAGATCTCGAGTGGCATAAACCAGTTCTGCGCGCGGGATGACCAGGAACCCGGCAGTGCGCGAAGAGCGGTGCAAACGCTCGGCCAAGTCTGCGGCGAGATCGTCGCAGTGACTCTCAATTAAACGAACAAGTTTTAAGGTGACCATCCTCCACCTCCCCTATATAGGTTCGACGCGAGACGAGGGCGAACTGATGCGTGAAGTTTTGTGAGCGAAGGTGAGCGGACGTCACTTCAGCGCAAAAGAAAAATGCCTTCCCCTTGCAGGAAGGCATTTTATTACATCGTGTTACGACTTATTCAAGTTATTTCAGGTCAAAGAGCAGGAATTCTGCATTTTCCGACTGTCCCCTGATTTTGAGCGCGGTTTCGGCGGAGATGGCGGCGCCGTCGCCAGTCTTAAGGGTTTGGCCGTTCAGTGCCAGTTCGCCGTTGATGACCTGGAGCCACGCGTGACGCTCGGGGCGAAGCGCGAGTTGCACTTCGGTGCCATGGGTCAGAGAGCTGTCATAGAGGTCCACGTCCTGGTTGATGATCAGCGAGTTGTCGCGGCCGTCGGTTGAGGCAATCAGACGCAGACGATCCACGCGGTCCTGAGGATCGAAGTGACGGTCCTGGTAATCCGGGACAAGTCCCTTCTTCTCCGGGAAGATCCAGATCTGGAGCAGGCGCAGCGGCTTCTCTTGCGAGTGGTTGAACTCGCTGTGGACCACGCCGGTACCGGCTGTCATGTGCTGGACATCGCCCGGCTTGAGGACGGCGCCGTTGCCCAGGTTGTCGCGGTGTTCGAGTTGCCCTTCCACCATGTAGGTGATGATCTCCATATCGCGATGCGAGTGCGGGCTGAAGCCCTCGCCCGCAGCGACACGGTCATCGTTAATGACGCGCAGCTCGCGGAACCCTATGCGCCGGGGATCGTGAAAATCAGCAAACGAGAAGGTGTGGTAGGTTTCGAGCCAACCGTGGTTGGTGTGGCCGCGTTCGGCAGCGGGGCGTAGGGTGATCATTTCCTTGTTCCTCGCTAGAGATAGATGTTGCAACAACTAATTTGGATTCAGACGGGTTATGAACGCGCTATCAATCACTTGCAAACGCGAGTTGCGGAAACGACATTTGGGGCGGGGTGGGCATCCTACGGGTTGCAGTTAAGGGAGGATGGGATACATGGACGATAAGCAGAAGAAGCCTGGAGCGCCACAAGTGACGCCGAATGAGCCGGAACACACGGGGAGCCGGCGCGATCCGGAGGAGCGTCCGACGAACCAGGAGGAAGAGGAGATTCGCGAGAAGATGCATGACAAGACGCTCGCTGACTCCTTCCCTACCAGCGATCCGCCGTCGAGCATTCCGGACCCAGCGGAGGATGACTCGCTGGACCATCGCAAGGCTTCGTAGGTTACGCCGGGATGTGGCTGTTAACCGGGCGCATCCCGGAACCGTATTGTTTACAACTCGTTTACAACCGCGTGACCCGGTTACACGAAAACCATGCTGGAATGGTCTTGTGCAATCGGAGGCTTGACCAGTGGCTACCGCGGTTCGTGCGAATTATTCTTCCGACGAATCCATCAGCGCCGCACAGACGGAGACTTCCCACGCTCTGCAACCGGCGACGTTTCGTCCGGGCGACGTGGTGCCGGCTCCAGGAACGTATTGGGTGTGCCATCAGAAGCATCGCATCACCCATGCTTCGAAAGTGCGATTCACGGTGTTCCCGCCATGTGCGCAGTGCGGACCGAAAGTACGGTTCCTGCTCGCAGATGAAGAAAAGGGACGCATTACCGAATGGCTGCGCCGCGATCCTGACTTTAAGCAGGCTTTGAAGCCGGTACGCAGGCGACGGCGAGCTAACCCAGAAAAAGACTAAGTACCTGCCAAATCGGCGCTGTTCGCCCCTTCCACGGGGGCCGTGACGGCGCTTGGCTGCCCTGCTCCTTGTATACTTGGAAGTTTGGTTGCGGGCTCTGGCCCGCGTGTATTCATATAAGGAGTGTCCCGAATGGCTTCAGCAGCGGTTGGGTACGCACGCGAAAATCAGTCGCGGTTCCTGGAAGAGCTCAAAGCACTACTCCGCATTCCTAGCGTCAGCACGGCAGAAGAGCACAAAGATGACGTTCGCAAGGCCGCCAATTTCGTGGCCGAAGAACTGAAGCGTATTGGCTTCGAGAACGTGCAGGTAATCGAGACCAAGGGGCATCCGCTGGTGTACGGCGACTGGCTCCATGCCGAGGGCAAGCCGACGGCGCTGTGCTATGCGCACTACGACGTGCAGCCGGCCGAGCCGCTGGATGAGTGGCATACGCCGCCGTTTGAGCCCACCGAGCGCAACAGCAATCTCTACGCGCGCGGCGCCGTGGACGACAAAGGCCAACTATGGATGGAAGTGAAGGCGTTCGAGTCGCTCTTCCAGACTCACGGCGGCAAACTGCCGATCAACGCTCGCGTGCTCTTCGAAGGTGAAGAAGAAGTCGGCGGCGAAGCGATCGAAGAATACGTCAAGACCAATCCCGACAAGTTGAAGGCCGACTTCGCGCTCATCTGCGATACCGAGCTGTTTGCGCCGGACCTTCCAACGATTTGCGTGGGTTTGCGCGGACTGGTTTACACCGAGATTGAGGCCCGCGGCGCGGCGACCGATCTGCACTCCGGTGTTTATGGTGGCGCAGCGCCGAACCCGCTGTTTGCGCTCTCGACCATCATTGCGAAGCTGAAGGACGCCAACGGGAAGATCCTGATTCCGGGCTTTTATGAAGGTGTGAAGAAGCCGACGGCTGCGGAACTGAAGGCGTGGCATTCGCTGCCGTTCAATGAAGAAGAGTATCGGCAGAAGGAAGTTGGTTCGGATGTACTGACAGGCGAACCGAAGTATCCGGTGCTGTATCGTACGTGGGCGCGGCCGACGCTGGAAGTGCACGGCATGCCGGGCGGCTTTGTTGCACAGGGCGCGAAGACGGTGATCCCGGCGAAGGCGTCGGCGAAAATCTCGATGCGACTGGTGCCAAACCAGGACCCCGACGACATCCTAAAGAAGTACACCGAGTACGTGACGTCGCTGACTCCGAAGGGCATCCAGTTGAAGTTCAAGGTGCACAGCAAGGGCGCCGCGATCGTGGTTGGCACCAAGAACAAGTACATCAAGGCTGCCACGCACGCACTGCATGAGATCTTCCACAAAGACACCGTATACACGCGGTCGGGCGGATCGATTCCAATTGTGGCGCAGTTCGCGAATGACTTGAAGATTCCCTCGGTGATGATGGGCTTTGGGTTGCCGGATGACAATCTGCACGCGCCGAATGAGAAGTTCCACATTCCAAACTTCCATCGCGGGATCGAATCGTTGGCCCGCTTCTTTGAGATTTTGGGCAGCGAGAAGTAAAACTGTTCTGGAAGTGAGGAGCCGGCTCTTCGGAGCGGGCTTCCCTTTTTCTAGGCGCGAATGGTTTCGCTGGCTGGGGTGTAGTTCAGGCTTTGCCCGAGCCAGCGCTCGACTTCGGCGACGCTCATCGCTTTGCGGTCGGCGTAATCGGCGACCTGGTCGCGGTCGATTTTGCCAAGGCTGAAGTACCGCGATTCGGGATGCGCGAAGTACAGACCGCTCACGCTGGAACCGGGCCACATCGCAAACGACTCCGTGATCTGCATTCCGGTATTGGCCTCAACATCGAGGAGGCTCCAGATCGTGCCCTTCTCTGTATGGTCGGGGCATGCTGGATAGCCAGGGGCGGGGCGGATGCCGCGATACTTTTCGTGGATGAGTTCGTCGTTGCTCAACTTTTCCTCGCGACCGTAGCCCCAGGCGATGCGCACCTGCTTATGCAGATATTCCGCGAAGGCCTCGGCGAGACGGTCCGCGAGAGCTTCTGCCATGATGGCGTTGTAGTCGTCGTGATCGGCGCGGAAATGTTCGGTCAAATCTTTCAGGCCGATACCAGCGGTGACAGCGAAGGCGCCGATGTGATCGGGCAGGCTGGTCTCTACCGGAGCGACGAAATCGGAGAGAGAACGGCAGGGATCATTGCCTTCGCGATCTGACTGCTGACGCAGGAAGTGGAAGCGCGTCAGGATGTCGGCACGTTTGCCATCTTTGTAGAGTTCAACGTCGTCGCCGACGGCATTGGCCGGGAACAGACCATAAACTCCATGCGCACTGATCGAGTTCTTCTCGATGATGCGATCGAGCAGCGCGTTCGCTTCTTGGAAAATCTGGCGCGCTTGAGGACCGATCTCGGCGTGGTCGAGGATTCGCGGGTAGACGCCTTTCAGTCCCCAGGTGTGGAACAGCGGCGACCAATCAATGAATTCGCGCAACGTTGCCAGAGACACGTTTTGCAAGACGCGAACGCCGGTAAACGATGGGGCGGAAATATCTTCAGCGCGCCACGCGATCGGCGTGCGGCGGGCGCGGGCATCCTCGATTGAAACGACCTGGAGACGCGGCGCAGCATAGGCCTGGCGCAACGATTCATATTCTGCACGATGCTGGGCGACGAACGCCGTCTTGCCCTCATCGCTGAGAAGAGTGGTTGCAACCGGGACAGCGCGGCTGGCGTCGAGTACGTGCACCACCGGCTCGCTGTAGTGCGGAGCGATCTTGACCGCAGTATGGCGGCGGCTGGTGGTCGCGCCACCGATGAGGAGCGGTGTCTTGAAGCCGTTGCGCTCCATCTCACGAGCGACGTGGATCATCTCGTCGAGCGATGGAGTGATGAGGCCGCTGAGTCCGATTAGGTCCGCGTTCACTGCCTTGGCGCGTTCGAGAATCTTCTCGCACGGAACCATCACGCCCATGTCAATGACTTCGTAGTTGTTGCACGCGAGGACGACGCCGACGATGTTCTTGCCGATGTCGTGGACGTCTCCCTTGACCGTAGCGAGAAGAATTTTTCCTTGGGCTTTGACTTCCTGACCGCTCGCGGCCAGCGCTGCTTTCTCGGCTTCCATGAAGGGAGTGAGATAGGCAACGGCCTTTTTCATGACTCGGGCGGATTTCACGACTTGGGGCAAAAACATTTTGCCGGCGCCAAACAGGTCACCGACTACGCCCATGCCGTCCATGAGTGGCCCTTCGATGACCAGAAGCGGGCGGCCCAGCTTGGCGCGAGCTTCTTCGGTGTCGGCTTCGATGTAGGTGTCAATTCCCTTCACCAGCGCATGCGATAAGCGTTCTTCAACGGTCCCGTTGCGCCATTCCTCTTCCTTCTTCGCGGTGGTTCCCGTGCTTACGCCCTTCAAGGCCTCGCCGTGTTCAACCAAGCGCTCGGTCGCGTCGGGACGGCGATTTAGCAGCACATCTTCAACCAACACTTTAAGCTCTGGCTCGATCTCTTCGTAAACCTCGAGCATGCCGGCGTTGACGATGCCCATATCCATGCCAGCGGCGATGGCGTGGTACAGAAACGCGGAGTGGATCGCCTCGCGAACTTTGTTGTTGCCGCGGAAGCTGAACGAGATGTTGGAGACACCGCCGCTTACCTTGGCGTGCGGCAGGTTGGCCTTGATCCAGCGCGTGGCGCGGATGTAGTCCACCGCGTAGTTGTTGTGCTCCTCCATACCGGTGGCGACGGTGAGGATATTGGGATCGAAAATGATGTCCTCGGGCTGGAACCCAACTTCGTCCACGAGTATTCGGTAGGCGCGTTCGCAGATACGGATCTTGTCTTCGTAGCCCGCAGCCTGGCCTTGCTCATCGAAGGCCATAACGACGGCGGCAGCGCCATATTTCAAGATGGTCGCGGCGTGCTGACGGAACACATCTTCGCCCTCTTTGAGCGAGATCGAATTGACGATGCCCTTGCCCTGCATGCCTTTGAGGCCCGCTTCGATCACCTCCCACTTGGAGGAGTCGACCATGAACGGCACCTTGGCAACTTCGGGCTCGCTGGTGAGGTACTGGAGGAAGCGCGCCATCGCGACGACGCCGTCGATCATCCCCTCGTCCATGCAGATGTCGATGACGTTGGCGCCGTTCTCCACTTGCTGGCGTGCAATGCTGACCGCGGCTTCGTAATTCCCTTCTTTAATCAGCTTGGCGAACTTCGGCGAGCCGGCGACGTTGGTACGTTCGCCGATCATCATGTACACGCCTTGCTGCTGCGTGAACGGCTGCGAGCCGGAGAGGCGCAGAGGCTTGAAGGCGATGGTTTCGCTATCGGGCAAGCTGCGTCTCCCCTACCGGCTGAATCTTGCGTGGCGGCAGGCCTTCGAGCGCCTTGGCGATCGCCGCGATGTGTTCCGGCGTGTTGCCGCAGCAACCGCCGGCGATGTTGATTAACCCGGCCTCCGCGAACTCGCGGAGATAACGCGCCATGTCGGGCGGTCCGAAATCGAAGCCGGTTGCGGCCAAAGGATTCGGCAAGCCCGCGTTGGGATAGCAGGAGATCGCCACATCCGCTTTCGCGGAAAGGTCTTCGAGGAACGGATACATCAAGTCGGGGCCCAACGAGCAGTTGAGGCCGACAGACAGCGGCTTCACGTGGCTGACCGCGTTCCAGAAGGCTTCGACGGTCTGCCCGGAGATCATGGTCTCGCCGCCCCGACCCACAGCTGCGGAAATCATGACGGGGATATTTTTGCCGTCCTGATCAAAGACCTCGCGGATGGCAACCAGCGCGGCCTTCGCGTTTAAAGAATCAAAGATCGTCTCGACGAGAAGGAAGTCCACGCCTCCGGCAATCAGTGCCCGCACTTGCTGAATGTAAGCGATCTTCACCTGATCGAAGGTGACGACGCGGAAACCCGGATCGTCGGCATCGGGCGAGTTGGAGAGCGACACAGTCAACGGACCGAGAGCTCCGGCCACGAAGCGCGGGCGCGAGGTCGCATTCGCGACGCGGTCTGCCCATTCGCGGCATTGCTGCGCCGACGTCTCGTTGATCTCCCAAGCGAGGTCGCCGAGGAATTGATCGTCGATGATCTTCTGGTAGAAGTCGGCATCCTTGCGGCCCCCGTGCTCGCGCGGATCGTCCACGAAGAACTCGCTTTGAACTATGCTGGTGGCGCCGAAGGTATTGGTCTCGATGATGTCGGCACCCGCCTCGAGGAAACGGCGATGAATGTCGCCGATCATCTGGGGCTGGGTGAGCGAGAACAGGTCACCGTTGTTCAGCAAGCCCTTGCTGGAATCCTTGAAGCGTTCTCCGCGAATATCGGCCTCGGCCATGCCATACGTGCGGATGGTCGTACCCATGGCGCCGTCAATGATCGCGATGCGATCTTCGAGGATCCGCTCGATCGGATGTTGGTCAGGTCTTTTCATTTGCTTATTCGATGCAGCAGTGAGCCTTTTAGAATTATAACGATGCGCGGTGTCCGGAGGGTGCGCGTGCCATGCAAACGAAACCCGCTGCATCGAGCAGCCGGATTTCCACATTATCCGGCATCGGCGAAAGCTACTTCACCGTCGACGTCGCGTCTGCCTCGCAACGCCGTTGGATCACGTACAAGATGCTCTGTTGCACGTCGCGCATGACCGCTTCCGTCCAGAGCCGGGCGTACCAATTGAAATCAGTGGATACACGATGATTGCTGATCAACCGCAGTCGGATTGTTCCCGTACCCGCAGGTTCAAGGATGTACTCACCATGCAACACGTCGAAGTACTCGCCTCCGACGGTCACGTGTTCGTCGAGGGTTGTCGCAGGGATTTTGCTCGTGTCCGCGTGGATCGAGAATCCGAGCCTGCGCCGCGGCTCCCACACGTCGATGGTTTCGATAAATAGCACGTCGCCCGCGAAGGTGGCGTGGCGCACGCCGCCGATTCCTTCGTGGCTGAGGGTGGCCTCAATCGGGCGGGGAAAGCCGACCTTCCGGTTCCACGACGTCGGAAGTTCGCTGGCATCAATGCTTCGCACCCGTTCGATGTTTGCCCAGATGGTCTCGGGTGAGGCGTGGATCAGGACATCGGATTCCACGTTGCGAATGTCCTGTGTGTGGGTGAGCCGCGCTTCCAGAGGCCACACCAGAAATGGCAGCACGACGACGACAACCATAGAAAACGTAGCTGTCCGGGGCTGTTGAGGGCGGAGCAGCACGCCCGCCGTGATTCCCCCGAGCGTGCCGAAGAGCAGGGCGATGGGGGCGACCATAGCCAGGCAGATGGTTCCTTCCCAGGCAACAATCAGGCATCCGAACAGTGACAGCAGCACCGCCGGCCACGGCAGAAAAATCCGCCGCACCCATGAAACCGGCGCGCTACGCGCATTCATCCCGACGGCGATGTATCCCATCGCGAAGGGGACCACCATGATGAAGGCAACCGACATCACCCAGATGAACGATATGGACGTCAACGAGTTGGGGTGCAACTCCTGAATGCGGATGAGGCCGCGCATGATGAGACCATAAACGGCACCGCACGCGATGCTGCCGAACATCAGTTTGTCTTTTTTGAACACGGTCAAAATTTAGCAGACAGCAGCAAAGAGTACAACTCCGCTTTTGGCGGAGTTGCAGGATTTCCATTCTTTATCTAATACCGGTTATTTCGCTGCTTTCTGGTCCAGGCGCTGCTGTTCCCGGGAATCGCTGGCGAAAATCTCGTTGGCGCCGATGTGTGCCGGTTTCCCAGAGAGCAATTGTTCTTTGCGATAGACCAGGTTGCTGGCGTTAAAGGTGGCGAGCTCGAAACCGTGGCCGTGGGTAATGGCGTCGGTGGGGCAGGCCTCGACGCAATAGCCGCAGAAGATGCAGCGGTTGTAGTCGATGTTGTAGACCTTGGCGTAGCGCTCGGCGCCGCTCACGCGGTTGGTTTCGGTGTTCTCGGCGGCTTCGATGTAAATGCAGTTCGATGGGCAGGCGGCGGCGCACAGGAAACAGGCCACGCACTTTTCGAGGCCGTTCTCGTCGCGCTGGAGCACGTGCATGCCGCGGAAGCGCTCCTGGAAGACCGCGCCGCGCAGAACACCGGGGCCGTCGGGATAATTTTCGACAGTGGTGGGCTTGAACATCTCGGAGAACGTGATGCCCATGCCTTTCGCGATTGCGCCAATATTTCGCAGGTAACCCATAAGAATGAAACAAGTATAGCGAATGGAGTGGGCTAAGACCAACCCGGCGGCGAAGGCCACGAGCGCACATTTCCGGCAAGGTCGGTTGAATCGCGCCGCGTTACTGCCTATACTTCGGTTCGTGCGGCGTTCGTACGACCTTCGCTTCTGCTGGATGCTGGCGGTGCTCCTCTGCCTTGCCACGTCAGCGCGAGCGACAGCCCACAATCCGGCAGGGCTGAGTGCGGACGATCCAGTCTTCGTCCTGCCGCTGGATCCGCAATACGCCACAGCGCAGCCGCAGGTCAGCCTGGCTTATGCAAACGCTGCGGGGACGCCGGTTACGGGCTGGGAAGTTTCGGTCTTTGTTGACGCGAAACACTGCAAGCTCGTCTGCACCTTCCACCACAAAGCTTCTGCCGATCCACTGCTCGATTCGTCGTTCCCTCCAGTTGCGACCATTCGATTGTTCAGCGCGAACGGGCCGTACGAGACGGTGCTGGTGCTCGATCCGGCGGGGACTTCCCTGCCGAAGGCGACGGCACAACGAACCTTGCAGCCAAGGCTGGCTGTAGTTTCGTCGCGAGCGTTTTGCGTCAATGCTGAGTTCCGCCGCGGACTGCGAGTGCCGGACGTTAGCCGCGTTCGCGCAGCAGCTCTGAGTTTCGATTTCGATCCGCCGGTTGCGGCGCCCCTTCCTCTGCGTATCTAGCTTCGTTCCACACTTCCACTTTGCCTTTATGGCAATTGTTGTCGCGCTCGTTTCGCCGGCGCGGCACTCCGAAAATGAAATTTCTTTCGTGATGAGGAGAAGGTATGGAACATGTAACGACTGTAGGGCGCGTACTTTGCCTGCATGCAGCCGCCAAGCGGTTGAACGTCCCCGAGCGCACCTTGCGCTTCCGCGCCAGCCGTGGACGCATACCGGGAGCCTTTAAGCAAGGCAAGCTGTGGAAGTTTGCCCTCAACGCACTCGTGCCGCGAACTCCGCAGTTTTCGCAGGCAGTGGGTGGGCAATGAAGCGGGCCAGCAGCTTCATGGCAATTGCAATCTGGATTCTGTCGGCGGCGGCAATTGCCGCCGACAGCCAGCCCAAGCCAGCTCCAGATTTCAACCTCACCGACTCCGAAGGCAAGCCTGTGCACCTCGCCGAGTTGAAGGGCAAAGTCGTGCTGCTGAACTTCTGGGCGACGTGGTGCCACGGTTGCAAAACGGAGATGCCGTGGTTTGTCGAGTTACAGAAGAAGTACGGACCGAAGGGGTTGGTCATCGTCGGCGCGGCGATGGATGACGACGGGTGGAAATCGGTGAAGCCGTACCTGTCGGAGCATCCGCTGAACTATCCGGTTGTGTTGGGCGATGCGACGCTATCGGAGCACTATCATGTGGGGCCGATGCCGCAGAGCGTGCTGATCGCGCGCAATGGAACGATCTCGGCAAGTTATGCTGGCGTGGTGGATCTTCCGGTCTGCGAGCAGAAGATCGAACGACTGCTGAAGAGCGGTTCGTAATCGGCGACGCAGCCTGCTAGTCTTTTGCGCATGTGGTCTCGCGTTCTGCTCCTGCTTATGGCAACGTCTCTCGTCGCCGCCGACACTCCGGCGCCCGACGCCGAGTCGCTCATCAAGGCTGTGGTCGCCAACCAGAAGCAGCTTGAAGATTCGCGCAAAAACTACATTTTCCATCGCCGGGACGACGTGCAGGAGACCGACGACGACGGCAAGGTCAAGAAGACCGAAGTCAACGAGTACGAGGTGTTCTTCGTCGGCGCCTGGGAGATCGACAGGCTGCTGGTGAAAGACGGCAAGCCTCTTAACGACTCTGAAAAGAAGAAGCAGGACGAGCAGGTCGCGAAGGAAGAGAAAAAAGCCCGCGAGCGAATTCGCAAAGAAGAAGCCGGCGAAGAGCCGGATAAAGACGCCATCACGTTATCGAAATTTCTTGCCGCGGATCGCTTCTACAACCTCCGTCGCGAGACGATTCGCGGCCGCGAAGTGTATGCGTTCGACTTCGCGCCCCGTGCGGACTTCAAGCCGCACAATCTTTCCGAGAAAGTTCTGGAATCCCTCGGCGGCACGATCTGGATTGATGAAGACGCCAGGCAGGCCGTACGCCTGGAAGCTCATCTGCTTGATGGATTCAAGGTGGGAGCCGGTCTCGCGTCGGTGAAGAAGGGTGGCAACATCATTTTCGAGCAGGAGAAAGTGAACGGCGAAATTTGGATGCCATCGTATGGGGAGGTTCACCTCGGGTATCGCATTCTCTTCAGCCGCAAAGGCGCGAATGTGGTGTTGCATTACAGCGATTACCGGAAGTTCAAAGTCGAGTCAAAGATCACGGGGTATACGGAGATGGATTCGGGAGCGAAGCCGTAGAACTAGGCGACAGGTAATCCCGATCCACAGGCCTCACTGGTATATTCGCGAACCATGATCGGACTGCGCCGCACATCAGTTCTCTGCATATTTCTTGCTCTCCTTCCCTTCGCTACTGCGCAATCGTCTAACGCCCGAGCTGTTCAATCGTGGCGGGCCGATCACCACATGCATTTATCGTCAGCCGATCTGTGCGCGCGCCTTGGTGATTGTCCTGATTGCGAGTGTCTCAAATCCGATCAGCCCCCAGCGGTGCTTGCCGCCGACGCGATAAAAGCTCTCGATGACGCACATGTCTCGAAGGGCGTGATCTTGTCGGGCGCCTATTTGTATGCGAGGCCGTCGGTCCATCTTTCCGCAGGCGAGACAGCCAAGAAGGTTCGTTTGGAAAATGAGTTCACGGCCGCCGAAGTGGCAAAGTATCCCAAGCGACTGGTTGGGTTTTTCTCCGTGAATCCGTTGCAGGATTCAGCCGTCGAGGAAGTCCGCTATTGGGGTGCGAAGTCGCAGTTCGCCGGACTTAAGCTGCACTTCAACGCGTCCGCGGTGAACGTCAGGAACGCGGAGGACCGAAAGAAAGTAAGCCGCATCCTGGCAGAAGCAGCGAAAAAAGGCCTACCGATGGTGATTCACGTGGGAGGCGGAAACTTCAACGCATCCGACGCAGAGTTGTTCATCACCGAGATTCTCCCCAGTGCCGGCGATTCATGGGTACAGATCGCGCACGCCGGTGGAGGTATGCCGAGCCGCAATGGGAATAATCTCGCGGTCCTGCGCACCTTTGGAGACCACATCGTGAGGAACGACCCGCGGACGCGAAGGATACTTTTTGATTTGTCATTTGTTCCGGCGCCAGATGACAGCCCACAGGGATTCGCTCAGGAGATCCGGAGGATCGGGTTTAAACATTTTGTGTTCGGATCGGATTTCAGTGTCCAGATGCCGAGCGACGCGATCGTGAATTTGAAGCGGCTAGGACTGTCAGCGGAAGAGATGCAGACTTTGAGTCAGAATTGTGCGCCATGGGCGTGCTGACGGCGGTTAATCCAAACTTCCCTGCTCCACCACCACGTTCTCGCGCACGATGAGCCTGTGAGCGGCCATCTCTTTTAGCTTCGGGAGCACCCGTTGGACGTGCTCGTCGAGGTCAACGAAGGTGAGCACCAGCGGGAGATTGCCGCCGGCATCCACCAGGCTCGCGGTTTTTACGCGGCTGCGGCCGGTAAAGCCTGCGACGGCGTGAAACACGGCGGCGCCGTACACGTTTTCCGAGCGCAGATAATTCAGCAACTCCAAATACAACGGACGACTGTGCCAGCGGTCGGATTCATTCAGATACAGGGTGACTTGGACGGCCATAGTTTGGGTCATTCTAGGTGGAACTCTCGTTGGATGCGCCGAATGTATTTTGGGTTATTCCCGCCGCGTTTGCTTCCGTTTCCGGGAAAGCATCCACCCGCGTAGGATTGTTAGGTGCTTGCATTTCACGTAAAGAGGTAGTGATGAGAATTCGACGTCTCGACAAATCGGAAGTCGACGCGCCCACCGGCGAGATCTACGACCACTTTATGAAGGTCCGCGGGAACGTGCCGAACATGTTTCGGACGGTCGCGCATCGGCCCGAGATCCTCAGGACTATGATCGCGCATTTCCGGGCGGTTATGGAGACCGGCACCATCGGCCCAAAGCTGAAAGAGTTGGTCATCGTTCGCACCTCGCAGCTCAATCATTGCGAGTATTGACTGAACTCCCACTGCCAGTTGGCAGAAAAGCACGGCTGGTCGAAGGAACAAATCGCCGACCTCGCAAACTTCCGCAATCGCACTGACTTTACGGATGCCGAGAAAGCAGCCCTCGAATTGGCCGAACGCGAAACACAGCGCCCCCACGAGGTGGACGACGCCTTCTGGGCCGAATTGCGCCGCTACTATGACGAAGGCCAGATCATCGAGCTCGCGGCGGCGATCGGGCTCTTCAACTACTTCAACCGCTTTAACGATGTGCTGAAGATGGAACCTACGAAATAATGCTGACCCGGGCCCTGTTGTGCGTGGCGCTGTGCTTCGGCAGCGCCATTTGCCTGCGCGCCGACTGCTATCCCATTGATAAAGCTCCCGAACACATTGGCGAAATCGTGTGCATTCGCGGACGTGTGCTGAAGGTGACCGCCAGCGCCAGCGGCACCCATTACCTGAACTTCTGTGAGAACTACCAACTCTGTCCGTTTACCGTTGTGGTCTTCCCTTCCAAGCTTGAGGACATCGGCGACGTCCGCACCCTTGCCGAGCAGGAGATCGAAATCGACGGTCTGATCAAGCTCTACCAGGGGCGTCCGGAGATTGTGCTGAGCGAGGCTTCGCAAATCCACGGCGAAATCGCCTGGCACATCCCGCCGCTGCCGAAGAATTACGACGTTGCGCGCCACGGCAACTTCAGCGCCGGCAGCTTCCATGGGAAGAAGGCCAAGCGTTCCAAAACGAAACGCACGCTGCAGGACCAGGCGGATCCCATGAACGACGACTCGGTACCGGAATAGACTGCAATCAATGTCCTGAGACGAGGTGCGTTCATGGGCTTGATTGCCGTGGTTTATCGCGCAAAGGAGAACCTACCCTTCGACATGGAGAAGGAAGGCGCCGAGGTTGACGTCCGCACGGGAGCCATTTACTTCACCGATCCGGAAAAAAAGAAGGTCCACCCTCGCGAGGAGCGGCAAGCAGTCCGCATCAAGCTGGGCACTTCGCACGAGATCGTCGAAGTATCGAAGGAACTCGGCCCCATGCTGGGGGCCGCTGAATCCGTTCTTACGGATCGGGTGCTCTACGATTACTCGCACAGTGGCGACATCGTCGAACAATCGGAGCTCATTCCGCTTGATGTGGAACTGCAATCGGCCAAAGACCGCCTTGGCTCGCGCGCCTCGAAAATCACGGCCAAGTTTCTGGAAGATATGTCGGTACTGGTGAGGGCTGCGCAGGAGCAGAGGAACCCGATTGTGTTTGTGTAGAGCCGCTAAACGTCTACGCCCTTCCGCAGCTCGTTGAGCGAGTAATGCGTTCCGCGCCATGTAATCCCATCCTGCGCCAGCGTGACCACCATCGATCTCCCCACGGTGTACGCGAAGAGCACCGTGCTGACTGGATGCAGCACCACGTAATACCACGGAATCGTGGAGCGGTCCGACATTCCGTAGTAAATGCCGGCAATCGAAGCCAAGGCCAGCGCGTACCCCGCGCGCGCCCATCCGTGCGTCAGGAAGACCCCGACAAACGGCGTGAGATTGAAGAGCAGCATGCCGAGGATCACGCCAAGCGTAAGGAAAGGATTGAAGCGCAGGATGGCGAAGAAGTTCTTGGTTAGCCCGCGCACGACTCCGAGCGCTCCGGAATGCCAATGTAACTGAATGAGGTCGCGGCCGAAGACGTTGCGTTGCGCGTAACCTTCCTTCTTTACGATCTCGCCGAGCTTCATGTCGTCCACCACGGCCATCTTCATCCGCGCGTAGGTACCGATCTTCTCGTAGACGCTGCGGCGGATGAGGTTAAACGCGCCGACGCCCATGTGGTCGCGCGACTTCGGGTCGGCGGTCTTCCATGGACGATGCCCAAACACGAACATCGCCTGGAAGAATGCGATCATCATGCGCTCGTCCCAAGTGTACATCAGCATCGTCGGAAACAGGACGACATGATCGGCGCGCTCGCGTTCTGCGTAAGCGATCGCGCGGCGTAGAGTTTCCTTCTGAAAGACCACGTCGGCATCGGTAAACAGGATCCAGTCGCCATCCGCGACGCGGGTCGCACTCCACATAGCGTGAACCTTGCCGAGCCAGCCCGGCGGCAACTCGGTGACGTGAACGACGCGCAAGTGATGATGCGCGTTGGCGCGATACTCCTCGGCGATGCGGTCCATGATTTCGCCGGTGCGATCCGTCGAGCGGTCGTCCACCGCCACAACTTCGTAATCGGGATAATCCAGTTCCAGCAGCGAGCGTAGCGCCGGCTCAATCTTCCCTTCCTCGTTCAGCGCGCAAACCACGATACTCACACGCGGCGCGGGATCAGGCCGCAGGTCCCACTCTGGACGAGAGATCTCTGCGAGCTTCGGCATGCCACGCGACGCGGCAAGCAGACGCGAGAGCCATACCAAGCCAATCGCGAAGGCGACGAGCGCCTCCCAATGCGCGTGCCACCAAATCATGCGTGGGCGCCAGTCGAACCCGCGATGCTGATCTTGGGAGCAGTGCGAATACCAATGAAGAGGATCACAGCAGAAAGGATAACCGCGACGACCGTCGGGATGAAACCGACCTGAAGGTTGGTCTTGTCGGAGATCCAGCCGATGATCGTTGGCGAGAACGCATCCCCGAGCAGATGGATGGTGAACAGGTTCACGGCTACCGCCGTCGAACGGATGTTCGCTGAGACCGAGTTCACCAGCGCGGCATTCAATGGCGCAGTATTGAGCAGGATGAAGAACTCCGCCAACAGGATTGCGACGTACATAATCGGGCCCTTCGCCGTAATCGCGACGATCATGAAGGGCAGGCACACGGCCATACCAATCCCGGAGACGAGATAATAGGCGCCCGCGCTGCGCTTCAGCATACGATCGCCAAGCCATCCGCCAGCGAAGGCCGCTGCCAGCCCGCCGACCACAGTGAGCAGTCCGAACCGGAAATTGGCCGCGTCGAGCGGTATCTCGCGCATGCGGTTGAGGAATGTGGGCATCCACACCTGCAGCCCGCCGACAGCGAAGGTCATCATCGCCATGCCCAGCGAGCAAGTCCAGAACGCGCCATTGCGGAAGAGTCCTAAGAACGACGAACGTTCGTGGGTCGCGACGATGGTGTCGTGGGATCCGCGCACCGGCTCGGGCACCAGCAGCAGCAGCAAACCCATGATCATGCCGGGAATCGCGCAGACGTAGAACGGCATTCGCCATCCGTGGCGATGGCCGAGATATCCGCCCACCAGGTATCCAATCGCGGTTCCCACGGGAATGGCCATATAGAAGATGGCCATGATGCGCGCCCGCTTTTCTTCGGGAAACAGGTCGGAGACAAACGACGGCGTGATGGTGACGAATGTCGCCTCGCCAATGCCGACAATGGCATGGCGGAAGAGCAGCACGTCGTAACTATGCGTCACGGCTGTGAGCAGCGTGGCCACGCTCCACACGATGGCCCCAATTGCCATGATGTATTTGCGGGTAAACCGGTCCGCCAACGGACCGACGAAAGGTGCAAAACACATGTAGGTGAAGAAAAACGCGGAGGTCAGCAAGCCGATCTGCCGGTCACTGCAATGGAACTCCGCCTGCACCTGCGGCTGCACTGCGAACAGGATTGAGCGATCGATGTAGTTAAAGAAGTTGAGCAGCGTGAGGATGAGCAGCGTAACGCGCGCGGCGGCAGGACTTACGATGGAACGCGCTGTGATGCTGGAGGACATGGGGTGGCGGAGAGGATATCACGCGCCTGCGTGACACTCGCTGAATTGTCTAGACGCACCGGCAACGACGTCGCTAATCTGTCGCGCAGAGAAGACATCCAGTGACCACACGCCCGCTTCGCGCATTCGTTCTGCTTATCTTCGTCGCCTTGAGTTCACTCATGCTCCTCGCACAAAGCGACTGCGACGAGGCCTGCGGGAAACCGACCGCATGGGACTCGTTAAACAAGTTTTCAATGCGGCAGACGGACGCAGGCCAGGAAGGCTACGCGTCATGGCGCGGTCAATTCGACACGCAGAGCTTCGACATCCAGTTTTCAACCGATGCGAGAGGGCCCGAAGGCAATTACAAAGGCGACGTCCTACTCGTCGGTGGCCGCGTTATGGCAGTGCGCGGCAACATCGCGCCCGGGGGTTACGAGATGGATGGCGCCGACGCGATGGCACTGAATCTGAAACTGGTAAAGCGCATTCTTGGCGAGATATACCCGAAAGGGCCCGCCGAGATCGAGACTTCAAAAACGGTGGATTACGCCAACCAGAAAACAGGCATTCACCTCGCGACGATGAGTGCGGAGGGTTACTTTGCGCCGCCGTGGACGGTTAGTGGAAATATAAAACGCACCGCACAAAACACGATCGAATATGTCTTGAATTTCTCCTTCTATCAATCCGATCGGACCAAGTCCGCACCTCCAAAGCAGGAGTCAATGGGACTCTCGGGAGAGCTAGCTACAGCGGACAATGCGCGCATCCCGGACGAGTTGTCGCTCCAGGGTTGGACCATCTTGGAGTTGGGCGTACAGACCACAAAAACCAAGCAGAGCACCACCTACGACTACGGTGCCGGCAAGACGAAAGCGAAGTACCAGACGGTAGGTGACATCCGCAAAGTGCTCGCGAAGGACGACTATCCCGGCGAGCGCGACGACTTAAAAGACTTCACTGGCTTCTGGAAAGCGAAGTGCGACGACGCATTTGGATTGCAGATCATGCACCACGGCGGCGAGGGTAAGTACTCAGTTGCATTCTGCGGACCCGGAGGTTGTGACGATCCCGAACAGAGCCGTCCGACGTACATCACCAAAGACCCGCATTACAAGGTGATCAGCGAAACTGAGATCAAGACCGGCGACACGACTTATCATCGCTGCACGCGCGACACGCATCCCGTGCTGAAGTATGACGAAGGTCCGGCGCCCACGAGTCGGTACGACCGCAAATCTTGGGATCCACAGACGCCGAGAGATTGGGAAGAAATTCGCGCCGTTCCCGATGGAACAGGCGACGGCACAATTCACTTCGTGGTAGTTCCGGAATCCATAAAGCGCGAACGCGACTACTATCAACGCGTCGGCGACACGCTTTGCGCGCCGCGCACTCAGTGCAGCGTTTACTTCTGGACCGATCGCACCCACATTCCCGAGACTGCCTGGATGAAGGTCGAAGACCTTGCGGTTTCGACCGCCAGTTTCGAATGGTTTCCGCGATATGAGAAGCCAGCACTCCATCTCGCATGCTGGCTGTATGCGAGCAAGAAAGCCGGGGAGGCGGACGGTTGTTCTTACCAACCAGGAGCGAAACAACCGCCAGAGTAGCGGCTACTTCTTCGGCCTCGGATACCGTGCCACCACTGTCGTCCCAATCCCGCCGCGCGCATTAAACACGCCGCGCACTTCGGCCCACACCGGCTTTGTTGCCTTCACCACGTCGTTGAGCACGCGGTTCACAATGTTTTCCTGGAAGATGCCGAGGTTGCGATACGTGAACAGATACTCCTTGAGCGACTTCAGCTCGAGGCAGCTCTTGTTTGGCATATAGCGAATCCAGAGCGTGCCGAAATCTGGAAGTCCGGTCTTGGGGCATACCGACGTGAACTCGGGCACATCAATCTCGATCTCGTAATTCGGAAACTGGTTCGGCCAGACTTCGATCTCGGGGAAGTTGGCGTCTAAGCCCGCGGCAGCATGCTCCGCAGTATAGGCAGGTTGTTTCGGCATACAGCCATTCTAAATGGCATCGGCGGTTTAGGCCGCCAACTGCGCCGCATCTGCCGGCACAGGCTTCACCTTGTCCGGCGGCGGCTGCTTGAGGGGCAGCTTGCCATCCCCTGTTTCCTGGATGATCTCCGAATTCACTTCCCCTCCGACCAGGATCGCCAGCGACGTCCAGTAGAGCCAGGTCAGCAATCCGATGGCAGCGCCGAGCACCCCGTAGGTCTTGTTGAAGTGCGCGAACTTCCCAAAGTAAACACCCAGCGCCAACGAAAGCACGACCCACGCCCCCACCGCGATCAGTGCGCCGGTCAGGGTATGCATGAAGTGTTGCCGCACATTCGGCGCCAGGAAGTAAATTGCTTCGATCGACAGTACAACGAGTGCAAACGCGATTGGCCAGCGGACGATCTTCCAGGTGAGCAGGAACATCGGGCCGAATCCGATTTTGTCCGCAAAGATTTCCAGAAAATGTGGGCCAACGGTCATACAGAGAATCGAGACCGTGAGCATGCCGCCGACGAGGAGCGTCAAGCCGATCGCCAACAAGCGTGTCTTCCACCAGGCTCGAGTCTCTGGAACGCCGTAAGCGACGTTCAGAGACTCAATCATTCCGCTGAAGCCGCTGGACGCTGTCCAAAGGCTGCCGATCAATCCGAACGAGAGCAGGCGGCCGCTGTGGGGACGAATGACGTCGGCAACCACCTTCGACACCAACTTCATACTCTCGTCTGGCAGCACACGCCCGAACACCGACATGATGTTCTGGAACAAGTCTGGCATCGGTAGCAGCGAAACAACCGCAGCCAACGCGATTAGCGCCGGAAACAACGAGAGCACGAAGTAGTACGCCAACGATCCGGCGAACGCCATAATGTGGTTGTTATCGATGTCGACCGCGCTCCGTCGAAGAACGTTCTTCCACCCGCGCAGCGTTAGCTTTCGGTGCCGCGGAGGTTTCGGCGCATCTTTTGCTGGTGCTTCGGGTTCGACTTGGTGAGCAGCTGGACTCTTTGGACTCAAAACCGCGAGCTCTTTTGATTCGGCCCGTTCCGACATGTGGCGCATCCCTGTGGCGAAGGGTGAAACTCGGCGAAACCGGCATACTGCCTGGGGTTCACACCCGCTGATGTCGCTTGCTGTTGCCACTTCAGATGTCGCTTAAATGACAATGGGTGTCATGAACCAAAGTAGATGCTGTTTTTCGCAACTTATGGCGTCAGATTGCGTCCAATGAGGGATGGCTGGAATGCCTAAAATCGCTCCTTTCGAACCTGCTACTACGCCGGATCAGACAGAGCAGTACGCTATACTAAAAAATTCGAGACGCATGGCCGCAACCTCTCATAACCATCTGAACGGCAACGGTATTGGACACGGTGGCCGTCGCAGCATGCTCGTGCCCGGCATCCTGCTGCTTGCCGTTATTGTCGGGGCGACCATGCTGGTCACCCGCAAGGGAACGTCATCCATCCGCGCCGACCGCGTGCAGCGCGGCTCGCTCACAGCTACCATTTCGACCAACGGTAAAGTGGAACCCGTGGCGGATTTCCAGGCGCACGCCCCAATTTCCACTACCGTCCAAAAGATCTACGTCAAGGCGGGCGACCACGTAAAAAAAGGCCAGATCCTGCTTACGCTTGATGATGCCTCCGTCCGCGCTCAATCGGCACGTGCTTTTGCCCAGTTGAAGACCGCCCAAGCCGAGCAAGCCGCCGTGCAGAACGGCGGCAGCCGCGAAGAGGTCATCAATCGCCAATCGCAATTGGTGAAGGCCCAGGCCGACCGCGATGCTGCGCAACGCAATCTCGCCGCGCTACAGAAGTTGCTGCAATCCGGGGCTGCCTCTCCGGCGGAAGTACAGGCTGCTGAGAACCAGCTCAGAGTTTCAGAAGCAGCGGTGAGCTCTCTCCAGCAGACTGGCACCCAGCGCTACTCTCCACAGGATGCAACGCGGGTGCAGGCTTCGGAAAAAGAAGCGCAGGCAACGTACGACGCCGCACAAGCAACTCTCGGACAGACGAACATCCGTTCTGACGTGGAAGGCACGGTCTATTCCCTGCCGGTACGCGAAGGAACGTTCGTCAATCCTGGCGATCTGCTGGTTGGCGTAGCTGAATTGAAGACCATCGAAGTGCGTGCATTCATTGACGAGCCGGACCTTGGTCGCCTTTCGCAAGGCGAGCAGGTCAACGTGAGTTGGGACGCACTGCCCGGCCGCACCTGGACTGGCACCGTGACCCGCGTTCCATCCACGGTCGTAACGCGTGGCACGAGAATGGTCGGCGAGATCCTGGTTAACGTTCCAAACGACGACGGCAAGCTGCTGCCGAATATCAACGTGACGGTCTCGATCATCACGGCGCAAAAGAACGATGTCATCACCGTGCCGCGCGAAGCCGTACGCCAGGACGGCGGCGACAAATACGTTTACGTGGTTGCTGACGGCCACATCAAGCGCCAGAACATCCAAACCGGCATCTCAAACCTTACGCGCGTCGAGATTTCCGGCCTCCCGGAAAAGACCCTCGTCGCGTTGAACTCCCTGAACATGCAGCCCCTGCAGGACGGGATGAAGGTCAAAGTAGCCGGACAATGATGCGTCGTTTCTTTACCTTTTGTCTTCTACTTACGTTCAGCGGACTTGCGCCTGCTGCGTACGCCGCCGATGCTGAGGTTCAGCTCATCCGCGCTGGTCGCATCGATGACGCTATCACCCAGTTGCAGCAGAAGGTAAAAGCGAACCCATCCGATGCAGAGGCGCTCAATCTTCTCGCGCGGGCGTATTACGCGATTGAAGACTGGGACGACGCCATTGCCGCCAATCAGAAGGCGTTGAAGCTTCAGCCCAACAGCAGCGAATTTCACGGCTGGATGGGACGCGCTTACGGCGAAAAAGCTGACACGGTTGGAATGATTGGCGCCGCGACGCTTGCACGAAAGACGAAGAATGAGTTCGAGCGCGCGGTGCAGTTGAATCCCGTCGCGAGCCAGGCACGGCTCGATCTTTCGGAGTATTACATCCAGGCTCCCGGCTTCATGGGTGGCGGCATGGACAAGGCCGAACAGCAGGCAGACGCAACCGCCCGCTTCGACGAAGCCGCCTCGCACCTCATTCGCGCCCGCATGGCGCAACAGAAAAAAGACCTGGATGTCGCGGAGCAGGAGTTCCGCGCGGCGATTGCGCACGCCAAGAACCCAGCGCCTTATTACCTGAACCTTGCGTCGTTCTATCAAACACAGAAGCGTTATCCGGAGATGGAGCAGGCGATCGTGACGGCGGTTAGTGGAGCGGATCGCCCGTCTGCGGTGTTGTACGACGCGGCCTCGATCCTTAACCGCTCTGGACGTAACCTGCCGGGCGCCGTGCAATACCTCAAGCAATACCTCGCTGAAGGCCGCTTCGACGAAGATGCTCCGCCCTTCCGCGCCCACTACCTGATGGGTCAGGTTCTGGAGAAGATGAAGAAATCCTCGGAAGCGGTAGCCGAGTATCGTTCTGCACTGAGCATGGCGAGTGAGTTCAAAAAGGCGCAGGCCGCGCTGGATAAGCTGCAAGGGTGATCCGCCGCTTCCTTATCGCCACGAAGCCACGTTTATACTGAAGCGTTGTTGAAGCGCAAGAATGGGACATTCCTTTAAGAAGCTCGCTTTGCTTTCTCTGCTCGCGGCGACCACGCTGCGCGCTGAGACAGTTCCTTTTAACAAAGCAATCGATGCAGCCCTGAAACATAGCGGGACGATGGCCATCGCGGCTGCGGAAGAAGCGCACGCGCAAGCCGGTCTGCAACAGGCCCGGCACGCCTATATTCCCAACGCCGTGATCGGTTCCGGCCTCGGCTATTCGTTCGGATTCCCTCTGACCCTGGAAGGGGCGGCGCCATCTATCCTTAACTTCAACACCTACTCCATGCTGCTGAACATGCCGCAGCGCGAGTACATCAAGTCCGCGCGGTTTCAGTGGGAAGCGGCTTCTTCGCAAACGCTCGACCGGCGTAACCAGGTCATCCTCGACACTGCAACCGCATACTTCCAGCTCGATCTCGCGTTGTCGAAGCTCAAAGTCCTAAAGCAACAAGAGGACGCTGCGCACAAGGCCGAGTTCATCACCACGCAGCGCGTCAACGAAGGCGTAGATAGCCAGTTGGAATTGAAGAAGTCGCAATTGAACTCTGCGCGCGCCCGGATGAAAATCGCGGAATTGCAAGCGGACGTGGACGTACTCCGAGAGCGGCTTTCGAAACTCACCGGCATCGGCGCCGCCGACTTCCAGACCGAGACCCAATCGCTGCCGAAGTTTCCCGAGGTGAAGCAGGAGACCGATCTCGCATCGATCGCCATCGCCAACAGCCCGGTCGTTAAAGCGGCCGATCAAAAGGCCCAGGCTGAAGATGCGAGAGCGAAGGCGGAACACAAGCAGTGGATGCCCACGGTTGACTTCGCCGCACAATACGCGATGCTCGCGAAGTACAACAACTACGACGAGTTCTACAAGAAGTACGAGCGCAACAACGCGAGTATCGGGCTGAATATCCGCTTCCCGATCTTCAGTGCTTCGCAGCGCGATGTCGCCGCCGCCGCTGACGCCGATGCGATCAAAGCAAAGAAAGAAGCTGAGAACGCGCGAGACCAGGTTACCGAGCAGACACTCAAGCTGCAGCGCGAGCTCGCTCAGATCTCCGCCGCCGTTGACGTCGCAAAGCTCGAATACGAAATTGCCAACACCGGTGTGGATGCCGCGCAGGGACGCCTTGAGTCCGGCAATGCGACCGCCCGCGACGTCGAAAACGCCCGCGTGGACGCCTCCGATCGCTTCGCCGCTTATCTCGACGCCCAACTGGAGTACCAGAAGACGCAACTCCAACTCATGCGCGCGACCGGTGAGATCTACGACTGGGCCGCAACAAAGAAATAACCACATGTCTGAGCGAAACGGCGAAGCCCGCAGTCGAAGGACCCCTATCCTCGCAACAATCTGTCCCGCTCATTCTTCCAAAACGTGATTCTTCCCGAAAACATAGAGGAAGCGCATGCTCAATCATTGCCGCCTCCAGAGACTTGCGATAACGTAAATCCGTCATGTCCTACATCCAGTTCACCGAAAACTACGACGATCTCTCCACGGACCTTGGGTACCAGTACAAGTTCTACTGCGACAAATGTCATAACGGGTACATGAGCACGTTCAAGCCTTCGGTGGTGGGCACCGCTGGGAGCCTGTTACGCGCAGCCGGCAACTTGTTCGGTGGCGCCATTAGCCGCGCGGGATCGGGCGCCTTTGAGGTCCAGCGCGCAGTCGGCGGCAAAGGTCATGACGATGCCCTTCACGCGGCCGTCGAAGAGATCAAGCAGCTCTTCAAGCAGTGCAAGCGCTGCGGCAAGTGGGTTTGTCCGGAGAATTGCTGGAACGCGACCAAGGGCTTGTGCAATGCGTGCGCGCCGGATATCCAGCAAGAACTCGCCGTCGCCCAGAACGAAGAGACGATCAACCAGATCCACCAGAAGCTGCAAAACGTGGACATGACCAAGAACCTCGACCTCGAGGGCGAGGCAGCCGGAACCTGTCCCAAGTGCGGCGGCAAGATCAACGGCAAGTTCTGCAGCGAATGCGGCACCGAAGCCATCGCCAAGACCAAGTGCGCGCAATGCGGAACCATGGTCAACGTGGGTACGAAGTTCTGTCCGGAGTGCGGTGGTCACATGGCCCCGGCTAAGCCGAAGTGTCCGCAATGCGGCAAGGAGTTCGATACCGCGCCCAAGTTCTGCGACGACTGCGGACATAAGATGGGGTGAGGCAAGTCCTTGGTGAGTTCAAAGCGCTAGGCGACATGCCTGACGCTTTTTGTTTTACAATCCGGCGATTCACAATTTCCCTGGAGTTGCCCTACTGATGAAAAGGCTGATTGCGGTTCTCTTGTTCCTCTGTACGCTTGCCTTCGCGCAATCCACTCCCAACAACGTGGTCGTCGTGAAAGCCGGCCATCTGCTCGACGTCAAAACTGGTCAGTACCAGAACAACGTCAACATCGTCATCGAGAGCGGCGTAATCAAGAGCGTCGGCTCAGGCGCTCCTCCGGCAGGCGCGAAGGTCATCGATCTCTCCAACGCGACGGTGCTGCCCGGACTCACAGACGCGCACACGCACCTCACCTATGACGCCGGCGATGTCGGCCTGAAGGGCCTGACGATCTCGCCGGAAAAAGAAGCTTTGAATGGCGCAGGAAATGCACGCATCACGCTCCTAGCCGGATTCACGACCGTCCGCAATGTTGGAGCGCGTGCTTTTGCCGATGTTGCTCTCCGTGATGCCATCAACGATGGCCACGTCCCTGGCCCGCGCATGCTCGTCAGCGGTCCGGCATTGAGCATCTCGGGCGGCCACGGCGATAACAATCTCCAACCCTGGGAAGACCACTCCTACGGCGACGGGGTTGCCGACGGCGTTGACGCCGTGCAGCACAAGGTCCGCGACAACATCAAGTACGGCGCCGACGTCATCAAGTTCATGGCCACCGGTGGCGTTATGTCGAAGGGCGATAACCCCGAGCACTCGCAGTACACGCTCGAGGAAATGAAAATGATCGTCAGCGAGGCGCACCGCTTCGGCCGCAAGGTCGCCGCGCACGCACACGGCGTGCAGGGCATTATGTGGGCGACTGAGGCCGGAGTGGATTCTATCGAGCACGGCACCTATATCAACGATGAAGCCATCGCGCTCATGAAGCAGCACGGCACCTACCTTGTCCCCACGCTCTATCTCACCGAGTGGCTGCCCGAGAACGCCGACAAGATCGGCATTCCGCCATACGTGAAAGCCAAAATGAATGTCGTGCTACCCCTGCTCCGCAAGAACATTTCGCACGCGTTCGCCAGCGGCGTGAAGGTCGCTTTTGGCACCGACGCCGCCGTTTATCCGCACGGCCTCAACGGTCATGAATTCAAGACCTACGTCGATCTTGGCATGACGCCACTCCAGGCCATTCAAAGCTCGACCATCGGCGCGCCCGACCTGCTCGGCATGACCGACAAGATCGGTACCGTCGAAGCCGGCAAGTTCGGTGACCTGATCGCCGTCACCGGCGACCCGTTGAAGGACATCACAGAACTGCAGAGAGTGAAGTTCGTGATGAAGGGCGGCGAGGTGTACAAAGACGAAATCCACGCCCACTAACGGTCGCTGAATGGGTACCCCACTCTAGCGCAGTTAGGGTGGGGTTTTTCTATTTGAACCTTTTGGCCTCGCCCAGCGACATATAAGCAGATGGATTCCGAGACTCGAACTCGCGACGAATGGCTGGCGCTCCGGTGCCAAACCAACGAAGACGGTGCTTACGACGCTCTCGTGTCCACCTTGGAAATGCCGCTGCTGTATTACGCATTCAAGCTCACCGGCAATCGCGACCGCGCACTCGACGTCCTGCAGGAAGCCTGGATTCGAGCCTTCCGGGGCATGCGCAAGCTGAAAGATCCTGGCTCGTTGCGCCCGTGGCTCTACAGCATAGTGCACGGCGTAGCGATTGACGACCTAAGACGCGGCAACCGTCGCGAAGCCGTTGAATCTCCGGAGTTGGAAACCGACGACATCGCCGAGCCGGCTTCGTTTGACGCCGACGATGCGCGCGCAATCCATGATGCCCTCGACAAACTCGAACCATCGCATCGCGAGGTACTGACGCTCTTTTTCCTCGAAGGCTTCACCGTCTCCGAGACCGCGGGGATCGTTGGATGCGCTGAGGGGACCGTCAAATCACGCCTGCACTACGCCAAGAAAGCTCTACGCAAGATCATGGATGGAGAAAACAATGCCTGAAAATCCAATGCAAAACCGACTGCTCTCGCAACTTCCTGACTCCGGCGAACTCGCCGACTACCGCAAGAAGGTCGCAACCATCGTGGAAACAGACCGCAGGCGGATCCGTGTTGAGCGCGTCATCGCCACGTCGTTCTGGATCTTCTGCGCCATCAGTGCCGCCGCGTACCTCTGGTTCGGCGACACCTGGTCGCAGCTCCCGCGCGCGCCGTTTCTCGCCTGCATCATGTTCCTCTGGGGCGGCGTGGAAGTGCTCAAGCACCATATCCACTCCGCCGAAGTCGAACTGCGCAAGGAAGTGAAGCAACTGCAGGTGCAGGTGCTGGAACTCCAGGGCGCAAAAGAGCGCGGATAGTTTGCCGGAGAGCGGCGGTCCCTCTACCCGCAATGGCCGCCGCTCTGTGAATCCTTCGCGTGACCGCGGCATCTTTCATAGCGCAATGAAGGAGCCGCAGCCATGAGTTCCCTACCGTCAAACGGCATGATCCACTTCCCGAGCGCCCGCTCCGCCACGGAGACTGTCTCGCGCATCCAGACCGCTCTCAAAGACAAAGGCCTCACTATCTTTGCTGTCATTGATCACAGCGGCGAAGCCGCGAGGGTCGGCCTCCAAATGCACTTTGCCCAAGTCATCATTTTCGGCAGCCCGAAAGCCGGTACACCTCTCATGGTCGCGGCGCCCACTCTGGCGCTCGATCTGCCGCTTAAGGCACTCGTATGGGAAGACGCCGACGGCAAGGTTTGGGTGAGCTATAACGATCCCGACTATCTGCGCGAACGCCATGGCGTCCCGAAAGGTCTAATAGCAAACCTCGCGGGCGCCGGCATGCTCCTCCAAAAAGCCGTGCAATAAGAAAGGGCTGCCGCAGCAGCCCGTCCCTTCGCGAAAGAAAACTACTTCTCAATCGCCTGTTTGATCCGCTCGAACGCCCAGTCAATCTCTTCCTTCGTGATGACCAACGGCGGCGCAATGCGAATAACGTGATCGTGGGTCTCTTTGCAGAGGATGCCGAGTTCCTTCAGCGCCTCGCAGTACGGCCGCGCCTGCACAGTCAATTCGATACCGATCCACAACCCGCGTCCGCGGACTTCCTTCAGCTTGTCACTCTTCAGCGTCTTCAGCTTGGCAAGGAAATACGCACCGAGCTCGGCCGAACGCTCCACCATCTTCTCGTCTACCAACGCCGTGAGTGCCGCGCGAGCCACCGCGCAAGCCAGCGGATTGCCGCCGAACGTGCTGCCGTGGTCACCAGGCTTGAATACTCCAAGGACTTCCTTGCTCGCCAGAACCGCCGACACCGGGTAGAAACCACCCGACAGCGCCTTGCCCACGATGATCATGTCCGGCTTGACCCCCTCATGCTCGTAGGCAAACAGCTTGCCGGTGCGACCCAGTCCCGATTGAATTTCGTCACACACAAACAGCACACGGTGATCGCGGCAGAGCTGCGCCGCCTCCTTTAAGAATCCATCCGGCGGCATCACGATCCCCGCTTCACCCTGGATCGGCTCCACGATGAACGCGCAGGTATTCGAAGTGATCGCGTGCTTCAATTCCTTCGCATCGCCGAACGGAATCACCTTGAACCCGGGCGTGAATGGCCCGAAGCCGTCGCGATACTGCTCGTCGGTCGAGAAACTGATAATGGTGACGGTCCGCCCGTGGAAATTGTTCGAGCAAACGACGATCTCGGCCTTTCCCTCCGGAATGCCCTTCACCTTGTAGCCCCACTTGCGCGCGGCCTTCACCGCCGTCTCCACGGCCTCCGCGCCGGAGTTCATCGGCAGGGCTGCATCCATCCCGCTCAACTGATGCAACTGCTCACAAAGCAGCGGAAGCTGGTCATTGCGGAAGGCCCGCGATGTCAACGTCACTTTCTTCGATTGCTCAAGTAACGCTTTAAGAATTTTAGGATGGCAATGGCCTTGGTTCACGGCCGAGTAGGCCGCCAGACAATCGAGGTACTTCTTCCCTTCAACGTCGTAGACCCAAACGCCCTCGGCGCGCTCGATGACGACGTCAAGGGGATGGTAGTTGTGAGCTCCGTATTTTTCTTCGAGCTCGATGAGTTCTTTCGTTTGCAGACTTTCCATGACTGCCATAGCTTACCAACTCTCCATTTTCAAGCTTAACGTTCAAAAGGCGCCGCAGCCAGCGGCGCCCGGAAATCTTTATCGATCTAAAAGCATCGTCAGCAGCGCCATCCTCACCACCAGGCCGTTGGCGGCCTGCCGGAAGTAGAACGCCCGCGGATCCGAATCCACGGTCTTGTCGAGTTCCACCGTGCGCGGCAGCGGGTGCAGGATCATCGCATTCGGTTTCAGTTTCGGCAGCACGCTTGAGTCAATCGCATAGCGCATTTGGCTCGCCACGCTGCTAACGCGGTCTGGCCGAATCCGCGTCTGGTACACGACGTCCACTTCGCCCACGACTTTATTGATGTCCGCCTCGATCTCGTACTTCACCTCATGACGGTCGAGGTACTCGAGAATGTCAGGCTTCATTTGCAATTCCGGCGGGCTGACGAAGTAGATCTTCACGCGATCGAACTTCGCCAGCAGATACGCCAGCGACCGAACCGTCCGCCCGCGATCGAGTTCGCCGATGAACGCCACGCTCAGTCCCTCAATAGGCCGTTCGCGATAGATGGTGAACAAATCGAGAAGTGCCTGCGTCGGATGCTGCCCGCCTTCGCCGTCGCCGGCATTGATGACCGGAACTGGCGACACTGCTGCCGCTCGCCGCGCCCCGCCTTCCTGGTTGTGTCGAATCACGATCACATCGCTATAGCTGCCGATGATGCGAATCGAATCCTCCACCTGCTCGGTCTCGATCGCCGACGAGAAATACCGCGCATGCTCGGTAGAGAGCACCCGTCCGCCGAGTCGATGCATCGCGGCTTCGAACGAGAACCGAGTCCGCGTCGAAGGCTCGTAAAACAAGCTGGCAAGGATGCGGTTCTGGTAGTCGAGCGTCCCGCCGCGCGCCACGATGCGTTCCATCAGCCGTGTGCGATCGAAGAGTTCCATCAACAAAGGCACAGTGAATTGTTGCGACTCGACGACGTGGCGGAGGTTCATGCTGGGACGACTGCTTTCTATACGAATTTTGGGCTCTTCGGTGATCTGCATCGCACTCACCCTTTCACCGGCATTTCAATCACGTTGTTGATGGTGGGCTTCTCGATCGTGTCCGCCAGGACGTGCGTTCCCGCGATTCCGGTCACCGCAGCGGTCAGATGCTCGAACGAAGTGATCACCGCCTCTTTACCGCCAGATTCGAGGAAGCGCAGCACCGACTCCACCTTCGGCCCCATGTTGCCGGGCGGAAAATGGCCTTCGTCGTAGTGCTTCTTCAACTCCGAGGCGAAGATCGCATGGATGGGCTTCTGGTCAGGCTTCTTGTAGTTGAGGTAAACGAAGTCGGTGTCGGTTGAAATCGCAAACAAGTCCACACCCATCTCGGCAGCCAGCAGCGACGAAGCACGGTCTTTATCAATTACTGCTTCCACGCCCTTCAGCGCACCGTTCTCGCGCATCACGGGAATGCCGCCACCACCGGTGGAGATCACCAAAACACCATCGTTAATTAGGTCGCGGATGACTTCCAATTCGAGGATCTCGATCGGCTCAGGAGAAGGCACCACGCGCCGATAGCCACGTGCTGCGTCTTCCACAATGCTCCAGCCCAGTGCACGCTTCTTCTCTTCCGCATCCGCACGCGAATAAAACGGTCCAATCGGCTTGGTAGGCTTCAGCATCGCCGGGTCCATCGCCGACACCAGCGTCTGCGTCACCACACAAACCACCGGCGTGTGAAGCCCCGCATCCTTTAGTTCGTTTTGCAACGATTGCGCGAGCAGGAACCCGATCTCGCCCTGACTGGCGGCACCACACACATCGAGTGTCTGGCTGTAGGTCACGTCGGACGCGCGCTCGGAGCGCAGCAATTGCGCACCGACCTGCGGCCCGTTGCCGTGGGTGATCACCAGGCGGTACCCAAGCTTCACCAGACCCACCATGGCGGCGGCCGTGCGACGGGTATTAGCGAGTTGTTCCTGGATAGTGCCTTTTTCGCCCGCGCGAATGAGCGAGTTGCCGCCTACTGCAATCAAAGCGGTCTTCGACATGAATTCACTTTCCCCGGCGGCGACCGGACCAGGTCAACGCCCACCGCCGGGGTCCCGTTTACTTCACCATCTCCACTTCGTGCAGCACGCCGTGCTCGTGCTCGACGGACTCGTCGCGCATAAGTTCCAGCATGATCGCCTTCTGTGCATGCAGCCGGTTCTCGGCCTCTGGGAAGACGAACGAACGTGGCGAATCGATGACCTCGTCGGTCACTTCATCGCCGCGATGTGCCGGCAGGCAGTGCATGAAGATCGTGTCCGGCTTAGCCTGCGCAAAGAGTTTCCCGTTCACTTGATACGGCAGGAAGATCTTCTTGCGCAGCGCAGCCTCGGACTCCTGGCCCATGCTCGCCCACACGTCGGTGTAGATCACGTCGGCGTCCTCTACGGCCGCCACCGGATCGTTGGTGATGGTGCAACTTCCGCCGGTCTCTGCCGCGCGCCTGGTCGCCCATTCGCGCGCCGCATGATCGGGCTCGTAACCATCAGGAGTTGCCACCCACACGTGAACACCGAGCTGTGCGCCGGCGAACATAAGCGAGTGCGCAACATTATTGCCGTCGCCCACGTAAGCCAACTTCAGCCCGGATAGGCGTCCTTTGGCTTCGAAGATGGTCATGTAATCGGCCATCGCCTGGCAGGGGTGACTGTAGTCGGTAAGGCCGTTAATGATCGGAATGGACGCGAATGCCGCCATGTCCTCCACGATCCGGTGCGCAAAGGTGCGAATCATGATTCCCTGCACCATGCGCTCCAGGTTCTTGGCCACGTCATACACGCCCTCCCGCTTGCCGAGGTTGATCTCAGCAGGCGAGAGATAGACGGAAAAACCACCAAGCTGCTGGATGCCCACGTCAAACGAAACCCGGGTCCGCAGCGACGGCTTCTCGAAGATCAACGCCATGGTCTTCCCGCGCAACGAGCGCGAGTAGGCCTGCGGCATCGCCTTAATGTGCATGGCGAGGTCGAGCAGATGCCGTATCTGCTGCGGCGTGAAGTCGCGAATCGAGAGAAAGTCGGATGCGAACATCGGCTATCTCCCCACCGCCACGCCCTTGTGCTCAGCGGTAAATTTATCGATCAGGTCGGTCAGTTCGTGTCCTCCCATCTCGACAGCTTCGTAGCTCACGCGGAGCGTTGGCTTCTCGATCTTGATCGCCTTTGCCAAGTCAATCGGCGTCGCAATCAGCACCAGATCGCACGGCGTGTTGGCGATCGTCAGTTCGAGTTCGTGCCGCTGCTGGTCGCTATAGCCCATGGCAGGCAGAACGCGTCCGAGATGCGGGAACTTCTCAAAGGTCTTCTTGATCGAGCCCACCGCGAAGGGACGGGGATCGACCATTGTCACAGCGCCGTAGTTCTTCGCTGCCACCACGCCAGCGCCGTAGGGCATTTCGCCGTGGGTAAGCGTCGGACCGTCTTCTACCACTAGCACGCGCTTGCCGCGAACTTCTTCCGCTGCCGGAATCGTGACCTTGCATGCAGTCTCAATCACCTGGGCGGTCGGATTGAACTTCGCGATGTTCTTCTTAACGATCTCGATGTTCTCGCGGTTCGCCGTATCAACCTTATTGATCACCAGCACGGTGCCGGCGCGGAAGTTCACTTCGCCAGGATAGTAGGTCAGCTCGTGGCCCGGACGATGCGGATCAAGAACAACGATCTCGAGGTCGCTCTTATAGAACGGAGTGTCGTTGTTGCCGCCGTCCCACAGGATGATGTCGCCCTCGTTCTCGGCGTTCCGCATGATCTCTTCGTAATCCACGCCTGCATACAGAACGCGGCCTTCCATGATGTGCGGTTCGTACTCTTCCCGCTCCTCAATCGTGCAATCATGCTTCACCAGGTCTTCCATGGTGGCAAAACGCTGCGAGGTCTGCTTCGCGAGGTCACCATACGGCATGGGGTGGCGAATCACGACCGGCTTCCAGCCGTGCTTCTTAAGTTCCTGCGCGATCTTGCGCGATACCGGGCTCTTTCCGCATCCGGTGCGGACAGCGCAGACGGAAATGACGGGAACCTTCGACTTCAACTCGGTGCGTTCCGCACCCAGCAACCAGAAATCAGCGCCGGCAGCCACAGCCCGCGAGGCCAGGTGCATCAGGGTTTCGTGCTTCACATCGCTATAGGAGAAGACCACCACATCCACGCTCTGCTCGCGAATGATCTTTTCCATCTGGTCTTCTTCAAGAATCGGGATCCCTTTAGGATAGTGCGGCCCTGCTAACACTGCGGGATAGGTCTTGTTGGCAATGTCGGGGATCTGGGTTGCGGTGAAGGCTACGACCTGAAATTCGGGGTTATGACGGAAGACAACGTTGAAGTTGTGGAAGTCCCTGCCGGCGGCGCCGAGGATCAATACCTTTTTCATGCGAAGTAGAAAGCGTCATTAGACCCATAATGTGGGGACACTTTTCTCCGCGTAGATGGTGCTTCCACAACAGGCCGAATGGCTGTGAGGCCTGTCACACAGCGGGGTGAGGTAAAACGGCTGCTGGCCTCGTATCAGGGCATCAATTTAGCGATGCCAATCAGACCCGTACCAGAAAAATGGCTTTAACCCTGCGGGAAGCGCCGCGCAACAATAAAGCGCGACCGAAGCCGCGCTTTTTTGCAATTCAGAACCAACGGCCTCTACCAGTGCGTCAGCAACATCTGATTGATCCAAACCGAAAAGTCCTTTTGCTGATAATTGCCGTCCATCTGAAACGCAACGCTGGTCTGGTATCCGCCGGGACTTGATTTTGGGTAATACGACTGGTTGATGTAATGTTTCGATCGGTTTAGCGTTACCGCCACGAAGTTCGCTTTCCCGTTCGCCCGCTTGAACTCCAGCGTCACATGGTTCCAGCTGTAAGCTTTCGGCGGCGCACACGCTATACCGGTGCTGATCCACTTGGCATTCTTCGTGTCCCATACGCGCCAGGTCCTGGTCTGGCGGTAGTTGCACTCCGTCCCGAAGACGTACCATTGGTTGTTAATGGAATCGTTGACGTCAAACTCCAGAGCCTGCGCAGCGGTTGGATCTTTCACATAAAACCAGAGGTCGTAGATGAAATTGCTCGACTGGCTGCCGCCGAGCCGCTTCCACCAGATCACATCGGAATAGGGAACACCGCCGCCAAGCCAGAACTGCGAGGCGCTGCCATTCAGCGAAGGCGACTTCACCTTCTGGGTCATCGAGTGCGGCGCGGCGTATCCGCCGGAGTCCTTATTGCCGCATGTAGTGCAGGTCAACCAGTTCGATTCGGCTTCCAGGTTCTTGACGGTGGTGGCCACGGCGGGCAGTGTACTTAGGATTGCAAGTAGCAGAAACGCAAAGCACAGGGAAACTTTCCTCATCCAGTATTACCTCAAAGGAGCAGCGAATTAAGACCTGCCCAACGTACCGTTTGTGCAACTCTGCCTCAATGAGGTTTTCTCCTGAGAGTGGGACTACGATCTTCTCGTAGTACCCCGGAATCCAAACTGATCTCCAACGTCTCGCTCTGCCGAATCCCGCATCTGACAAGGCTTTACAAACCAGCAGACACTTAGATCGGACAACCGGCAGTTCTGAATCGCAATCAGTGCTGGTTAGGAAAGAAGTTCTGGGCCCTGAAAATGCGATCCCTTCGTCTCGGCAGTATCCTCCTGTGCCTCCTTTCGCTGGCTGGTTGTCGTGGAATAGACCTCATCAATCAAGCTCCAGCACCGCTCAAACCCATAAAACCGGCGACCCACAAAGTCGTTCTCGTTGTTCTTGAGAACCAGCGCTACCAGGCGATCATCGGCAACGCGCACGCCCCGTATCTCAATCGTTTGGCCAACGAGTACGCGGTGGCGCAGAACTTCTACGCCGACGTTCACCCCTCCATCGGCAATTACTTCATGCTCACGGTCGGTTCCAGCGTGACCAACGATCTCAACTTTGCCCAGAAGGTTAGCGACGATAACCTTGCCCGCGAGATGGGCCAAGCAGCCATGGGATGGAAGGCTTATCTCGAAAGCATTCCGCGCGTCGGCTACCACGGTGACGGCCCTTACCCCTACGCCAAAACGCATAACCCTTATGCCTATTTCACCGACATCGCGCAGTATCACTTTGAGGCCAACAACATGGTCGGCCTCGACCAGTACACCGCCGATGTCACCAGCGATTCCCTGCCGTCCTTCGCGCTCCTCATCCCCGACCAAACCCACAACATGCACGACTGCGGAGGCGGTGGACGAAACTGCACCAATGATGACAAAGTGGCAGCCGGCGACGCATGGCTCCAGACGAACCTCGACCCGCTCTTCAACACGACGAGCTTTCAGTCAGGCAATACGCTACTGATCATCACGTGGGACGAGTCCTGGGACAACGATAACGACCATGGTGGTGGGCATGTTCCGGTGATCGTCATCGGAAAGAACGTCAAACCGCACTACGCCTCAACCACGTTCTATCAACATGAGAGCGTGTTGCGGCTAATATGCGAATACCTGGGATTGAAAAACGATCTTTCGAAGGCGGCGAACGCGCCCGATATGCAGGAGTTCTTCTCGGATCCCGGGACGGACTATTAGCCGATGGGCATCGCTTTCACCACAGAGGCACAGAGGACCCAGAGATTCTTTCAATTAAAAACCTCTGGGAACACTGAGCCTCTGTGTTGAAAAGAATGCTTGGATCACCGAAACGCGGCGCGGCAAAGCCACTATTTCTCCAGCAGACAGCTATTCACAAACATCACTGTCGCGTCGAACTGAAAATCCTGGTTCTTCTTCTTCGCGTAGCCGTGGCCTTCGTCGTTCGCCATCAGGAACCACGTTGGCGTTCCCTGGGCGTTGAGTTTGTCGAGAATCTGCCGCGACTCCGTCCACGGCACCCGCGGATCGTTCTTCCCCACCACCGCGAAGATCGGCTTGTGCATAGCGTCGAGATGGTTCATCGGCGCAATCTTCTCGAGATACTCGTGCATCTTAGGATCCCGCTCATCGCCATACTCCACCCGCCGCAAATCACGCCGATACGCTTCCGTGTGCTCAAGGAACGTCACCAGGTTCGACATCCCCACGATCGGTAGCGAACATCGGATCTTGTCGTTGTAGTACGCCGTCACCGCCCAAGTCATGTGTCCGCCGTAGCTGCCGCCGGTCACCATCACGTGGCTGGCGTCGAGTGCTGGCTGCGTGCCGATCCAATCAAACAGTGCGCCGATGTCTTTATATGTGTCCTCGCGCTTGAAACCGTTGTCCAGCTTTGTGAACGTCTTCCCGTATCCGGTGGATCCCCGCACGTTGGGGAAGATCAGCGCCACTCCCATTTCGTTGAGGTAATAGTTGTTGCGCCCGAGATAGCCCGGCCGTATCTGTCCCTCCGGTCCGCCATGGATATTGATGATCACCGGCCGCTTGCCCGGAAACTTCTTCGCATCCGGCTGGTAGAGAAAACCGCTGATCTCTTTTCCATCAAAAGTCTTCCACTTCACCAACTGTGCTTCAACGAAATTGCTGGCGTTCAGCCCGCCGGTTTCGCTCTCCGTCCAGCGCTCAACTTTTCTGCTGGCGACGTCTACCGAGTACACATCGGTCGGCGACTTTGCCGAGGTCACATTCACCGCGACGACGCGGCCATCGCGATGCAGCTTTGCTCCGGTGATGATCGCAATCGGCAATGCCGTCACCGACCGATACTTCCCTGTGGCCGTGTCCATCAGGTACAGCTTGCCGATCCCATTCTCGTTCGTCACGAACGCGAGCGTCTTGCCGTCCTCGCTGACATCGAATTCCTCGACGTCCCACTTGATGTCTGTCGTAAGGAACTTCGGCTTCATCGTCGCCAGATCGAAATACGCTAGCCGGTGGAACTCGGAGTCGAAATCGGTGGACACATAAATCCCGCGCCCATCGCGCGAGAACCGCGCATTGTCGTAGCTCACCTGATTTTCTGACGTCTGGTTGGCCGTGATTTGCTTCTTCTCGCCACTGGCAACATCCACCAGCCAAAGATTGCTCTCGTTGATGGACTTCCCTTCCACCAGCAGGATCTGCTTTCCGTCATGCGACCAATCTGCCGGGTCCCAGCCGCCGCCCTGCAACTGCGTGAGCAGCTTGTCCGTCTTCGGATCTGCCGTATCCATCACCCACAAATCGTTGTCAGCCCCGGTGCGTCGCGTCGAGGAGTACGCAATCCGCGTGCCCTCATGCGCGAAGACCATGCCTGTGTTTCGCGACTTCCCGTCCGTCAGCAGCGTGATCTCGCCACTTTGCACATCGAACCGATAGAACTGGAACCACTCGCCACCGCCAACATCTTTCGCGAAGACAAAGTAACGTCCGCCGGGCTCAAATTGGGCACCGAGCACGCGGTCCGGATAAAACGTCATCTGCCGTCGCTCCCCGCCTGGCGTCTTCACCCAATGCACCTGCGGCACATCCGCGAAACGCGTGGAGATCAACATCTCGTGCCGCTGCGGATGCCAATCCAAATGCGCTGCCGTGCGAAAGTCTCCGTAGCGACGTGTCTGCTCATCAATCGAAGTTGGAACCGGCGGAATATTCTCGAGGACGAGATTGTCCCCGGGCTTCACGGTGTCGTTCTGATTGGAAGCTGGCTGCGCGAGCGCGCCGAACGAGAGGGCAACGAGTGCTAGAGCGGTAAAGAAATGACGCTGCACATATCCTCCGAGCTAAGGAGCAAAAGTGCTCCATTCTAAATCGAAGGGATGTATCAGCGCTTACGCCACTGCGTCCACCACTGGTTTCCGCGGATTCTCGGTCAAGGGCAGCACTTCTTGCTGGAACGGCAGAAAGATCGAAAACGTCGTACCGGAATTCTCTCCCTGGCGGCTCCGCATGCGAATCGTGCCGCGATGCTTCTCCACGACGCCCTTGGTTACCCACAGCCCAAGGCCCGTGCCGTTCTCACCTTTGGTGCTGAAAAACGGCTCAAAGATGTGGAAACGGTCTTCCGGCGCAATGCCCCCGCCGCTATCAGCGATGATGAAGCTCAGCCCGCGCTCGCCCGTGTTACGCCGTGTCGTCTCATGGACGCGCAGCACCATCCGCCCATTCGGCGGGATCGCCTGGATCGCATTCGACACCAGATTACAAAGCGCCTGCCGGAGCTCTCCGGGAAAAGCCGGAAACTTCTTCCGATACTCCACCCTGCGCTCCACCACCATGTCCTTCTCGCGGATCTGACGGTCGAACAGCCAGAGCACGCCTTCGAGCAACTCCGCGATATCAATTGGCACCGCATGTGGCGACTCGCGATAGAAACTCAGCGTCTGGTGACTGATCTCCGCCACGCGCTTCAGTTCGGTCTGCGCCATCTCGATCAGGATGCGCGAATCGTTGGTCAGTTCCGGCTGTGTGCTGAGCAGATAAAGAACGTTCGTCACCGACGACAGCGGATTGTTGATTTCATGCGCCACGGTCGCTGCGAGCCTGCCGAGCATGGCGATCTTCTCGTTGTGCATCAGCGCTTCTTCCGCACGCTTGCGGTCGCGGCGGTCATGCGTCTCACGGAGTGCACGGTTCACGCATGGCACCAGGCGTACCAAGCGTTCTTTCAACACGTAATCAGTCGCGCCCTGCTTGAGCGACTCAATCGCCAGTTCCTCGCCGATGCTCCCGGACACGAAGATGAACGGGATATCCGGCACCTGCACCGCGGCAATTCGCAGCGCACTCACCCCGTCGAAATCGGGCAGAGCATAGTCGGCAAGGATGACGTCGAATCCGCGCTCCCGGATGGCGTTGATGTATTCATCCCGCCGTTCCACTCGCTTCGTCTGGCAGTGAATGCCGCCTGCCTTCAGCGTGGAAATCGTGAGTTCCGCATCCAGCGGACTATCTTCCAGCAACAAGACTCTCAGCACATGGCCCTCGCACAATCTATTTCAACGCGACCGCAACCTTCGGAACCACGCTTCCCGGCGGTGGCTGATTAATGACCGCCCAGAACAAACCGATCTCCCGTATGGCCTGCGTGAACTCGGTGAATTCCACCGGCTTCACTACGTAAGCATTCACTCCCATCTTGTAGCTCCGGTTCAGGTCAGGTTCTTCGCGCGACGACGTCAGCATCACGACCGGCACCGTCCGCAACATCGCGTCGGTCTTCACCTGCTCCAGTACTTCCAAGCCGTCCACTTTTGGCAGTTTCAGATCGAGCAACACCACCGCCGGATTGCCTGCTGCGCGCAGCTTGAAAATGCCCCGCCGGAAGAGATAATCCAGTGCCTCTTCGCCATCGCGGACGACAATTACTTCGTTGGCCAGCCGGTTGTCCGCCAGCGCTGCCAGGGTCAGTTCAATATCTTTTGGGTTGTCCTCTACCAGCAGAATCGGTTTAAGCTCTGCCATCGCTCTCCTCCATCGCGTCTTCTTGTACCTTCGGCAACGTGAAATAGAACGCCGCCCCCTCGTCCACTACGCCTTCGGCCCAAACCCGTCCGCCATGCCGCTGTACGATCCGCCGCACGCTGGCGAGGCCTATCCCTGTCCCTTCAAACTCCTCCATGCGATGCAGCCGCTGGAACACGCCAAATAATTTGTCTGCATACTTCTCGTCGAAGCCAACGCCGTTATCTTTTACCCAAAACTCCCACTCATTCGCATGCTCGCGGACGCCCACTTCCACGTCCGCCTCCGCCTTGTGCCGCGTGTACTTCACCGCGTTTGCCAGCAGGTTACGCATCGCCAGCTTGAGCATCGCGCCGTCGGCAAACACGATTGGCAGGTCCGGCAGAGTCCAGTGGATCACGCGCCCGTTTGCCTCGCGCATCACATCGCGGACAACTTCCTTCAACAGCAGGTTCATATCCACAGGAATCCAGCGCAGTTGTGAGCGCGACATCCGCGAGAACGCCAGCAGATTGTCCACAAGTGCGCCCGCGTACTGCGCCGACTCGGCAATCGTCCGCACATAGTGCCGAGTCGTCTCGTCGGTATTCGTCAGGTGCCGCAGCAACAAATCTGAAAATCCTGAGATGTGCCGGAACGGTGCGCGCAGGTCGTGCGACACCGAATACGAAAACGCCTCCAACTCCTGATTCGCTTCCTGCAACTGCGCCGTGCGCTGCTCCACCCGACGCTCCAACTCGGCATTTAGCTTTCGCACCTCTGCCTCGGCCGCCTTGCGGGCGGTAATGTCGCGCATGATGGACAGATGACGGTGCGCCTGGAAATCCACGGTCGCTGTGTATTCGATCTGCCGGACGCCTCCATTCGGCTTGCGCAGTTCGAACTCGCCACGTCGACCAGATATCTCCGACGCGCGCAGCGAGCCGGCAACCTCTTCCCTGTCCTTGAAACTTAAGAAGTCCTCAATTGTCGCCCCTACGAGCCGTTCCCTCGGCACCGCGAACAACTCACTCGCCGCCGGGTTCGCCGCCGTGAACCGGCCCCGATCGTCCCAGATAATCATCGCGTCCATGGCGTTGTCGAATACCGCGCGGAATTGTTTCTCGCGTTCCGCAAGCGCTTCGTGCGCGGCCTGCAACTCGGTGTAGCGCTCCTTCAACTCCGCCTGCGCACGCTTCGTGCGCATCAGCGCGCGCACAATCGCCACCAGTTCTACCGAGTTAAATGGGAAAGTCAGGTAGCCATCTGCGCCCGATTCCAGCGCCGCCGCCTTGTGTTCCGGATCGGTGAACGCGGCGGAAACTTGCAGGATCGGGATCTCGCACGTGCGCGCATCACTCTTGATTCGCCGGCAAACTTCAATTCCATTGATGTCCGGAAGCTGCACATCCAGCAGCATCAGGTCCGGCAGCTCCTGCGCCAGATCGAGACCCTGCTGTCCCGTCGCAGCTTGTTTCACATGGAAGCCTGCAGCCGAAAGCATGCGCGAAATCGCGTACCGCTGCGGATCGCTATCGTCGACGTAAGCGATCGTCAGGGGCGCGTCAGTCTTGGGAACGTCGTCCCGCGAACGTTGGATTCCGGCTTGGGTCATACGGTCTGGCGGAAGCGATCCGCACAGCCCTCCATCAACGTCAATCGGCGCCATGAAAGCCTGTAAGGGTACTCGTTTCCGCGAGTTTGGATGGCGCGATCAGCTACTTGGGATGCCTCGGAAACGTAAATTCCCGATCTCCACGATGAGCCCGCCGCATGTGCTTACCTCACAAGCCTGTGTGATAAGCGTCACTTCCCTGTTGTGCATTGCCATAGACAATCAGGCGACGCTGGGGATGGTTATCCCCGCGCGATTTCTCTCCGGTTAACCGCCGGAAACGAGGTAGCCATGGCACGAGGTACCGTGCAGATCGTGGTGGAGCGATGTAAAGCCTGCGGCTTTTGCGTCGAGTTCTGCCCCACGAAGGTCCTGGAGCTTTCCTCCGCATTCAACTCAAAGGGCTATCATCCGCCCCACGCCGTTAATCCCGACAAATGCAGTGGCTGCGATCTCTGCGGCATGTTCTGTCCCGACTTCGCCATTTACGGCTTCCGCATGAAAGAAGCCAAGGCCGAGGCCGCCAAGCCCGAAGACGAAAATTCCGCACCCGAGGAGGCCTCCAGTGCAAGCTGATCCCGCTGGTGTTCTCACTGGCTCTCATTTCCTCGATGGCGACCACGCCTGCTGTGAAGGCGCACTCGCTGCCGGCGCCCGCTTCTCTTCCGGATATCCGATTACGCCGTCAACCGAAGTCGTTGAGCGCTTCGCAGCTCGCGTTCCGACTGTCGGCGGCACCTTTATCCAGATGGAAGACGAACTCGCGGCTTCAATCACCCTGCAGGGCGCGGTCTGGGGCGGCGCGAAGGCATTCACCGTCACCTCCGGCCCGGGCTTCTCACTCATGATGGAGCACCTCGGCTACGCCGTGATGACCGAAACCCCCTGCGTCTTCGTCAACGTCCAGCGCGGGGGTCCCTCGACGGGCCTTCCCACGCTCCCGGCCCAGGGCGATATGATGCAGGCTCGCTGGGGTTCACACGGCGATTACGAGATCATCGCGCTCTGCCCGAACTCTCCGCAGGAATGCTTCGACCTCACCATCAAAGCTTTCAACTATGCCGAGAAATATCGCGTACCGGCGCTGGTCATGCTCGACGAAGTCGTTGGCCACATGACCGAAAAGGTCGTCATCCCGACTGCCGACCAGATCGAAGTTGAGCCGCGCCACTTCACCACCAAAGACCCGAACAACTTCCATCTCTACGCTCCCGACGAGAACGGAGCCCCCGAGATGGCACACCTCGGCCAGGGTTACTCCGTCCATGTCACCGGCCTCACTCACGACGAGCGCGGCTACCCCAACATGACTCCGCAAACGCAGGACTCGCTGATGAAGCGCCTAAAGAACAAGATTCTCGACCACGTGGACGACATCGTCCTCTACGAAGAACAGGACGTCGAAGGCGCCGAAGTCGTTGTCGTCTCCTACGGCATTACCTCACGCGTCGCACAGCGTGCCATCGACATGGCGAAAGACCGCGGCCTGAAGGTCGGCAAGTTCCGCATCATCACCGCGTGGCCCTTCCCCGAAAAGCAGATTCGTGAAATTGCCTCGAAGGTGAAAGGCATCGTGGTTCCCGAACTCAACCTCGGACAAATGGTGCGCGAAGTCGAGCGCGCCGCCAACGGCCAGTGCCGCACCAAGCTTGTTCCCCACGCCGGCGGCACCGTCCATCGGCCTGAAGACATCCTGAACGCGATTGTGGAGGTGTTGCGATGAGCACCGATCTCATCCATCCGGGCAATCCGGTAGAGCCATTCCTGCGGACTGATCGCATGCCCCACATCTGGTGTCCGGGATGCGGCATCGGCACCACCGTCAACTGCTTCTCGCGAGCGCTGATCGAGTCATGCATGAACGTCAACGACATGGCCATCGTCAGCGGCATTGGCTGCACCGGTCGCGTCGCCGGCTACGTTAATCTCGACTCGTTCCACACTACCCACGGACGCGCGATTCCCTTCGCCACAGGTCTAAAGCTTGCCAATCCCAAGCGCCAAGTCGTGGTCTACAGCGGCGACGGCGACTTGTTTGCGATCGGCGGCAACCACCTGATTCACGCTGCCCGCCGCAACATCGATCTCAAGGTCATCTGCGTGAACAACCTGATCTATGCCATGACTGGCGGCCAAACCGGTCCCGCGACACCCGGCGACGTCATCACCTCGACCGCGCCCTACGGTACGTTCGATCCGGCCTTCAACCTGCCGTATCTCACGGAAGCCGCTGGCGCCGTGTACGTCGCGCGCTGGACGACCTTCCACGTTCGCCAGATCACCAAGACGATGCAGGAGATGTTCTCGAAGAAAGGCTTCTGCTTCCTCGAGATCGTCTCCCCCTGCCCCACGCTCTACCAGCGCCGCAACAAGATGGGCGACGGCCTCGACACCATGAAGTACTACAAGGCTATGAGCAAGGTGAAGCACGGCGCGAATACGAAAGATGTTCCACTCAGCCGCCAGGGCGAAATCATCGTCGGCAAGTTCGTGGACATCGAACGCCCCAACTACATGGAACTCATGCGCAACAAACTCCACGACAGCCTCGGCGAGCAATACGTGGAGACAGACGAACTCACCTGCGAGGAGGCGACGTCATGCAGCGACTGCAGCTAACCGAAATTCGTATCGCCGGCTTTGGCGGCCAAGGCGTCATCCTTTCCGCAATCGTCATCGGCAAGGCCGCTTCGATCCTTGAAGGCGGATTCGCCACCATGACCCAGAGCTTCGGCCCGGAAGCCCGGGGCGGCGCCTGTAGCGCGCAGGTCGTCATCGACTCCAAACCCGTGCTCTACCCCTACGTGACGAATCCCGACATCCTGATCGTCATGTCGCAAGAGGCTTACACCAAGTTTGGTCCCGAGTTGAAGCCCGGCGGCGTTCTGATCGTCGAACAAGATTTGGTGAAGATCACCGGCATGTCGCAAGCCGGACGCGTTTACAGCGCCCCCGCCACGCGCCTCGCCGAAGAACTCGGCAAGCGCATGATCCTCAACATCGTGATGGTCGGCTTCACCGCCGCCGTGACCAACATCCTTCAGAAGGAATCTCTGCGCGAAGCCGTAGCCAGCTCCGTTCCGCCGAGTTTCCGCGAATTGAACCTGAAGGCCTTCGATCGCGGATACGAATACGGCGTCCAGGCTCTGCAAACCACGCCCGAAACTGGCGTTGATGAAAACACCGTCAAGGTCTATGACGGCGTGTAGTAGTTAGCGATTTACCCTCTGGGGAGCAGCAATGCTCCCCATTTTTATTTCGCCGAACTCACTTCCACATTCCGCGTCGGCTGGCGCCGCGACTGGTTGTTGAATCCATCACGGTACCCAATCGTGAATCCCCGTGCGAAGCCGCTGCAATATTCATCGGGCAATCCAAGGCATGGCGGATTGATGGGATTCGCCTGGGGTGCGACACGCCCGTCTTCACCGCCTTTTCGTCGCCCGTGGGAGTAGCCATCGCGGAAGCCATCGTCGAACGGACGCACCAGCGATTTCACGGTAAGCCCCTCCGCCGCTTGCCGAAGGTTCACAATTGCCCGGAACGGCAGCTCATGCGTCGCATCGGAATAGCCGGCGCGAAAGCCATCGTGGTATCCGAACTTGTAAGAGCTTTTGGATCCGAAGTAGTTCTGAAAACCATCGCGCTTGAATTCGGCGATGACCGCCGGATCGCGTGGTTCCCTTCCCAACTGAAGGTCAAGGTCTCCAAAGTGAAACCCAGCCTCGTACCCATGCATGTACCCATGGGCGAAGGGCGACTCGGTAAAGAGGGTACTCGCGGAGTCATTACCGAGGTGACGCTCCTGCGCGACCAAAATCGTGGTACAAAGTGTCAACCAAATCGCAAGTGCAAGTCGACCACCGGGCGTCATAGCCACCTCACTCCGTCTGCTTCCAGACGCTGATTAGGATGTCTGTGACTCCCAAAAACGTTTGTAGCTGGGTTGAATTTTGTTGGCGCTGACATAAAGAGCTAAGGTCAATTTTCCGCAGCCTTAAGAACTAAGCTGCATAGCCGATGCCAGCCGTGGGCCGCATAATCGGTCTCACTGAAGCCAACAATCGAAGCCCTCTGAACTTTGAATCCTGGGGGAAAATGAGTGCAGCCGGGTTTCGAGAGTGAGATCAGCAAGGGCCCTGGTGGTTTGACGCCATCAGGGCATACTTCTATCCGAATGAGCGTACAGCAAGATCTCCGCTCCCACCGCCGCTTGTTTCTGCGGATGAGCGCTTGCCTGCTCTGCACCACATCTCTTTTCGCTGCCGCTGATTACACCCGCGACACGGTTCCCCACCACCCGAAGAAAGCTCAGCCCGCGCGTCCCGCGGCAACGGCCCGTGTGGCTCTCTTTGAACGGGACGACCTTCCCCGCGCCACCAAGCTCGCCCAGTTGGAACTCGCTCGGGCGCCGCACACCATTGAGCCATGGTTTCTCGCCATGGAGATCGCTCATGCCAGTGCCGACGCCCGGACTGAGCTCAAAAGCGCGACTGAAATCTGTCGTCTTGCTAAAGATGCGGACCCACGTGGCCTGATCGCTGCCATGCGTCTCGAGGCGACCGGCCAGAACAGCGAGGTCTTCCGCGACCATCGATCCCAGATCGAAGCCGTCGCCGCAAAAGACTCGGTTTGTTCCGCTGCCGCGATCGAAGCCCTCTACACCGCCGGATTGCAAGGCCTCCCCAACACTGACTTACGCGCCCTCGCGCTCGCCTCCGGCTGGATCACTAACTGGAGCATCGCCCGCGTCAACGGTGGCTCCGCTTCCGAACGCTTCGAGTTCCCCGACGCCCGTGTTCGCGTCCCCGATTACCTGCCGCGCAACGCCAAGTACGTCGCGCAGGCCGAATACCTAGCCACCGAATCTGGCACATTCACCATCACCGGCGATCTCAATGCCACGCAAATCACGATGGATGATAAAGGCGTCACCGGCGCCGTCGCTCTCGAATCTGGCGTCCACCAATTGCGGATCACTTTCCGCCCCGGCGACGTCACGCCGCGCATTCGCATCGCGAAATCGCTGACGTTCGATCCTGCAACCGTCGCGACGCTCCATCTTCCGCCCCACGAGTCTGCCTACATCGAAGCCGCAGCGTTGGCCGCTACCGGCGATCTCGCTTCTGCCGCCGCCAAGCTTAATACAGCGGATCTCGCCGCCACCCAGATTGGCCACCTACTTCTGGCCACACGTAAACCAGCGGCTCCGTCCGACCCTCTCGACCACGCGCGTTGGCTCGCCGGCAACAACCGCTACCTTGAAGCCCTCGATGAGTTGAACGAATATGTCCGCGAGTGGCCGCTTGATCGCGATGCCCGTCGTCTGTTGATCTCCGAATTGCAGCGCCTCGGCAACAACACTTCCGCCGACCGCGCTGCCGCCGAATTTCTCGCGGTCGCACCCAACGCCCGCAACTACCGTCGCATGGCGCAGAACGCAACCTCCGTCGACGGCCTTGTGCCTGATCCGCCGTTCTTCGCCGCTTACCGGCGTCCGGCGCCCGCACCGCTGCAGACCGCCGGCGCGCCCGCGGTCGTCCTGTTGCAAGACAAAGTCGCGATCTCGCGTCCCGACGGCAGCGTCTCGCTCTACATGCATCGCGTCGTCCAGTTGATGAACGACGAAGGCATCCAGACCTTCCAAACGCTCCCGTTGCCCGAGGGCGCACAACTCCTGACCTCACGCATCGTCAACGGCGACGCCTCTCTCGCCTCTTCTCCGCAACCTGGCGACGAGATCGAAGAAGAGTACGTCGTCAATTACATTGGCGACGGCGGCATGGCCGCGCATCCCGAGGCCTTCCAGTTCGTCTTCAACACCTTCGACTGCCCATTGCTCGACGCCCGTTTCGTGGTCCTCTCGCCCTCGGTCGAAACCCCCGGCTACGTCATCGCCAGTGGCGAAACCCCCGCCTCGCGAACCGAGTTCCGCGACGGCCTCCGCGCCCAGATCTGGGAGAAATCCACCACGCCCGATACGATCATCGCCGACCCCGCCATCATCCGTGTCGTCGAAAACGAAAACGGCTGGTCCACCCCACCTTCGGTCGAGCGCAAACGCAACCTCCTGACCATCCACCCCGGCCCCCGCAACCGCGAAGCGTAATTTCTTAACCACAGAGATCACAGAGTCTCACAGAAGATTTCTTGAATTCAAAATTCCTCCGTGTCCCTCTGTGTCCTCTGTGGATGAGATTTTTGCCTTAAACTAGGAATATGCCGTTAACGAACGACGAAATCCTCACCGCCCTCAAAGAGTGCTACGACCCCGAAATCCCCGTGAACATCGTGGACCTCGGCCTGGTCTACAACGTCCGCATCAAGCCCACGGAAGTCCCCAGCGCCACTGGAGAAGACATTGAGGTGGACATGACGCTCACCTCGCCCGGATGCCCCTCGCATACCGACATCAGCCAGTCCGTCCAGCGCCGTCTCTTCCAACTCCCAGGCGTCGTCAACGTGAAAGTCGAAATGATCTGGGAACCCGCGTGGTCCCCCGAGCGCCTAAGCCCCGAAGCCCGCAAACAACTAGGCATCGAATAACGCTGTGTATTGCGCGCAAACGAAAACGGCAGCCACGAGCTGCCGTCCCTAAAACCTAACTCCTAATTCCTAAAAAACTTCGTTTCCGTCGTGTTTAAAGATTCGGTGTTACCGGCTGTACTCCCGAATCTCATCCCAAGCCGCCGCCCCACGCTCTTCCGCGGCTTCAGCAAAGCGCTCGCCAATCTTCTGCAGCGTCGCAAAAATCTGCGTCCCGCGCGACAGGTACTCCGGCGCATTGTCCCAGATCGCCTCAAAGCGCTCCGGATACTCCGATGCCAGCACCGCTAATCCACCCGCAGCCAGCGCGGTGCCCACCGAACGACGTCCGGTAAAGAACAAAATCGCCCCCGCACCCACGGAGCCACAAATCACTGCCTTCTTCCAATTCTGCATTCCATCACCCCTGTCATCCTGAGCGGAGTTTCGCGAAGCGAAACGGAGTCGGAGACCCCTATCCGCGCACGAATTCGTCCCTCTGGCTTAGAACCGCGAATCAGACCTTCCGTTGTACGCGTCCCTCCGGAGATTGTCCAGCGTCAGCTATAATGACTTTGCGCGCCCGTAGCTCAGCTGGATAGAGCGAATGCCTCCGGAGCATTAGGTCGGGAGTTCGAATCTCTCCGGGCGCACCATTCTTCCCTTTCCCCGCATATACTCACTCGCACTATGAAGCCCAATTTCCTGACCTTCAACGGTGCCGTCCCCCGCTCCCCCGCCATCGACGCCTGGTTCCACCAGCATCCCGGCGAACTCGGCGCCATCGCGAGGGAATGGTTCGAAGTCATGCGCGCCGCCGGCGACGAGGTCCTCGAGCTCCTCCATGACGGTTGCCCCGTCGCCTGCTTCGGCGACGCCCCCTTCGGCTACGTCAATGTCTTCACCAGCCACGTCAATGTGGGCTTTTTTCACGGCGCGTCTCTCCGCGATCCCGCCCACCTGCTGCAAGGCGACGGCCGCTTCATGCGTCACGTAAAGTTGAAGGCCGGATCCCCGGTGAACTCCGCCGCATTAGCCCATCTCATCGAAGACGCCTACGCGCACATCAAATCCCGCGTCGAACACGGCTAATTTTCTCCGCAACTGCCAAGCGGCTAGCCCACAACACCGCCCCGACCTCCACTACCCTCTCTTGTCATCCAGAGGAGCGCAGCGACGAACAACCTGCTGTTCCGCCAATCGGAGCCACTACTGCGAAGCGGACTTTGTCTCCCGCCACTTCTCCACCCGATACGCCTGCAGCAGTCCCTCGTGCTTCGTCGGGATCGACACCGGCACCGCGGAAACCGCGTTCCATACGTACTGGTGTATTTCGGGGCTGATCACGATTTCCGCCGCTCCCGCGCCATCGCAAAAGCGCGACGTTCGATTCACGGCATCGCCAATGATGGTGTACTCCATTCGCTCCGGTGAGCCGATGAAGCCATGCAACACATCGCCGGTATGCACCCCGATGCCAATCTCGCACACCGGTTCTCCGCGTGCCCCGCGCCGCTGGTTCAGCTCGCGCATCGCGACCTGCATCTCCATCGCGGCCTTCACCGCTTTGTGGTGATGCTGCGGGTCCGCATCGGGACTACCGAACACCGCCAGGATCGCATCGCCAACAAACTTGTCCACCGTACCGTCATTGCGGAAGATGCAGTCGGTCAGTGCCAGGAAGTAATCATTCAGCATCGCGACCACGTCCTCCGCGTCCATGGTCGCGCTCATCCGCGTAAAGCCACGAATATCCGAGCACAATATCGAAACCGACGACCGCTCCCCGCCGAGCCTGAGCTTTCCCTGCTGCGCCCTTTCCAACAGACGTTTGCGGATTCGCGGCGAGAAGTTCGTCAGCAGCCGCTCCATCACCGTCGCATTGGCTTGCAGTTTCATCTGCAACCGGTAGTTCGCAACTGCCAGCGCGAGTTGATGAGCCAGCGCCACCGCCAGCGATAAATCCGCTTGATGAAACCTCACGCCAGTTTTGGTCGAATCGAGACAGATCACGCCAAACGCTTCATTGTTGGCAATCAGGGGCGCATAAATTCCGGCTTCCAGCTGTCCGAATTGCTGGCTCACCGTGAGCTCTTCTTCCCTCTTCCAAATGAACGCGGTCTTCGTCTCCAGAGCCCGTGATACCGAAGTGACGCTCACCACCGGCGTCCCCGCCGGTATGTGGGCCTTGAGCAACAACCGCATCCCTTCTTCTTCCAGCATTAAAACGGAAGCACGCTCCGCGTTCGGCAACGCACGCAAGAGTTCGCGCAGGATCTCTTCCAGGAATGTCTGCAGATTCGCACCAACCCCGAACTTCCATGTGATCTCGCAGAGCGATACGAGTTTGTCGGCGCTCGAGCCACTCGCGTCCGGCCGTATCACGATGGACGCATCGAGCGATTCGCCGACTTCGTTGTGCTCCATTGTGCTGATCACGGCCTCATCGAGCACGATCATCGAATGTTGTGCCCGCCCTGGCAGCAGTTTCGCGAGCTCTTCCGTAGTGAAGACCTTCGCAATCGCCTCGTCTCCACTTTCCACCAGTGCCGTCAGCAGTGCGCGAGTGCTGGTCGGCGCTCCGTCAGCGAGCTCCAACGCGCGAGCAAACACCTTCTTCGTCTCCGGCGAGCGACTGATGACCTTGGGTGCGGAGCCTGATCCGGCGCTCTCCGGGGGATGCAACAAATCGCGGACGCGGCGCCGCACATCCTGCGCCTCCAGCCCGGCGCTCTTAAAAGTTTGTGCGATCTCCAGGCGCTCCCGCTGCAAATCGGCCGATTTCCCCGGATCGGAAACAGCAGAAATGTGCGGCGAGCGCCGCTCCAGCGCCGCCAGCCCGTAGATCAGATGGACCGGCTCAATCAGCGCACTGCTGCACTGCAGCGCAAGGTCGCCTGCAATCTGCCAGGCCGTCTCTACTCCCGCGGTAAGTTGCCGTTCCGCCATGGATGCCGGAAGTGTATCCGAAAATCCGCGAGCCATCAGCGGCGTTTTGTCATCCCAGCCCAGGGAAGCCTCTATCCCGCAACATCGCCTCGCGGCCAGCCCAAGCCACCGCCCGCAGCCCGACCACTCCCTCCTGTCGTCCTAGAGGAGCGGAGCGACGAAGGATCTGCTGTTCCGCCCACGCCAGCCACAACGCTCTACCACCCGCCCTGCATCATATTCAGTGCAAGCCCGGAGAGGCCAACCAATGGCGCAGTCCACGTCGAAAGAAGAAAAACACTTAGATTTTCAGGGTTTTGCCACCACTGCCTCGAACCTCGTCGGCACCCGCTGGTCGTTCCTCGCCGCGGTCATCATCATCGTCGCGTGGGCTGTCACCGGGCCAATCTTTCACTACTCCGACACCTGGCAGCTCATCATCAATACCGGCACCACCATCGTCACGTTCCTCATGGTCTTCCTCATCCAGAACACGCAGAACCGCGACGCGCGTGCCATCCACCTGAAGCTTGATGAAATCATCCGTTCGATTCACCACGCGCACAACGAGATGATCAATATAGAAAAGCTCTCGGACGAAGAATTGTCGGAGCTAGCGAAACAATACGACGCCATCCGCGACGAATGCGAAGCCCGCAAATCCCGCCAAGCCGCCTGACTTCGGATCAGTGTTACGCCGCCGCTTCCAGCATGGCGCGCAGCCGCTTGCGTCCCTTATGAAGCTGCGATTTGCTCGTCCCCTGCCGGACGTTCATGATCTCGCAAATTTCCCGGTGCTCGTAGCCGTGGAAATCGTGCAGCAACAGCGTAGACCGATACCCTGGCGCCATCTTCGCTATCAACCGCTCAAGCGTTACGCGATCGGTGATGCTCCGCAGGTTGCTGTCCTGCACGCGCAGCACGCGCTCCAACTGAACCACCTTGGTGGCGTCTTCCTGCCATTGCCCAAGCGATTCGTTGTTGTCCTTCGCCTGCTGGTCGCGGATGTACATCAGCGCCGTGTTGCGCGCGATCTGGTACAGCCATGTCCCAAACTGCGAGCGACCTTTGAAGAGATGAATTTTGCGAAGCAGCAGAAGGAAGGTGTCCTGGACGAGTTCTTCGCTGATGGCCTGGTTCTTCACCAAGCGATTGCACACCGCAAAGACCAAGGTTCGATATTGCAGGTAGATTTCTTCGAACGCTTCTCGATCACCATTCATTGCTGCGGTGACTACGGCGGGATCGACTGCTGATTTGCGGGCCATTTACGCATAGATGGCGTGCATTGCGACGAGGAGCATACGACAATGCACGCCAAGCCCGCGAATACTTACGGCACCAGAAAGAGCTTCGGCAGTTGCTTCACCGATCGCAGCTTCGGATACGCAAGCTTTGCTATCTCCCAGAAGAACTGCAGCACGACAATGATCATCACCGCGCGCCAGCCCAGGTGGCACGCAAAGTTGATCTGCCGCACCGCATCGTTAAGGCTGGCGTCACTTCCCGGTCCTGGCACCACGAACTCATTCGCGGTGAGCAGAAATCCGATGATCGTAATCGCGCTCAACTTTGTAACCAGCATCGTGGCAATCCGCCAGCCCCGCGAGTTCGGCGAGAAAATCACCATGCCCTTCATTGCCAGTTGAATGCTGACGAACACGATCGCCATCTCGTACACAGTCGTCCAAATAGCTGCCGGACGCGGCACGTGCGGGTAGTTCATCGCCGGGCCAAGAATCCACATCGGGTGTTGCCGAAGCATGATGAGGAATGCCAACCCGAAGAGGCTGCCGATAAAGTCGAAGATCGGGTTGGGCCTTTTCTCCGGAACCTCCGGCTGGGGCTGCGGCACCTGCGGCAACTTGCTCGGCTTCCACGAGTAGAGAAGGTTGGGGTTCGACATGTAGTTTTCGCGCGCATATTCCAGCAGCCCAAAAACCAGCGTCATCCAAGCGGCAAAGTAGAATGCAACCGGAAAGAATCCGAAAACAATCTCGACAAGCCGCTGCACGGTGACGGGCTCGGTGATGAAACGCCCAAAATTTGCAACCGTGTAGAGCAGCATCACCCATGGCAACACGATCCTCATCGTGTACCAATAGAACGGAAAGACGCCGGGGCCGATCAGATAGCGCTTTGGCAAATACCGCGAAGCCACCTGCATCGGATGCCCGTGCTTCTTGAGGATCTCTTCCTCTTCCGCGATCGTCAGCGGACGTCCGAGCTCCTGCTCGCGGTCCTCCGCCATTTCCAGAATGTTGGCGCGCAGTTCGGCGAGGATGTCGTCACGGCGTTCCTTCGGCAGATGTCGTCCTACGGCATATAAATAGCGATCAATCAGTTGCATGACTCACCTCGTTGACCAGCTTTCCAATCGAACCATTGATTCCCCGCCACTCCACCAGCAACTTCCCCAAAACTTCTTCCCCCACCGGCGACAAACGGTAAAAGCGCTTGTTCCGCTTCTCTTCCTCGCGCCACTGGCTCATCAGCAGCCCCTGCGACTCCAACCGTCGCAGCAATGGGTAGAGCGTGCCTTCATCAATCGGCAGGCCGTCATCTTCGAGCGCCTTGCGCAAGGTGTATCCATAGCGCTCGGTACGAAGCTGGGCCAGCACCGCCAACACCAGGCAGCCTCGACGAAGTTCCAGCCGAAGGTTCTCTAACAACTCGGCAGCGGATTGTGTACCGTTCGCCATATAGGATGTGTCACATACTGTATGTAACACAGTATGTTGTCAAGCAATTTCGTAACGCGCTGATTTAGCGTAACTTGCTGCAACTCTCCGACCAGCTTCTTACCTCTCAGTATCCATATGAAGCGGAAACAAGGCAGACACTCGACCTTTTGGCACCGCCATGGCCTCGGTTTGACGGCACTCGGAATCCTGGTGCTGTGGATCGTTCTCTACAGCCTTTGGGACCCGCAAACCCACTGGGGATCGTTCTTCGGCAATGCCGTCGCCGACTGGACGGGCATGGTGGTGATGATCTACGCCACCAAACATCTCTACGAAAAAGGCTCTTCGGAGAGCAAAGATCCAGACCCCAAACTGTTACGCGAGCCTCTGCTTTGGGTGTACGACCATTCCCTCACCCTGTTTTTGCTCGTAACCGGCACCGGATGGATCTTCCTCTTTGCGCGCTCGGCCCCCGATGGCAAGTGGGGGCAGGTAGCCGGCAACATCGTGTCGGAGTGGACCCAAATCGTGGGGCTCGTGCTGCTGACGAAACACCTCATCGAATGGCATTCGAAAGAGAGCCAGAACAGCGACGAGTGATATAAAGTGCGATAAGCCACTCCGAAAGGACCTCGCCGAGCCATGCGAACACTGCGATACGCGTTACTTCTCACCTTCCTGGCTTCGGTAATGGCATCGCTTGCGGCAGCTCAAAACATTGTGAGTGACGACGACCATCGCTTCACCGTCGCTGTCCCAATTGGTTGGCGCGTGATCAAGCTGCCTGACCACATGAAGCTCACCATGGGCGATTCGGTGATTCATATCATGTACATTCCCGGCCAACCCTCCGCCGCGAAGGTGGGAGAGGCGGCGCTGGGAGCTTCCGGAGAGTCGTACGTAAATGCCGTGGAAACCGAGAAAGGCGTCGCGACCCTCGGTGGAGATGACGGGGTGTTCGTCAACTTCCAGGCCTACGACGAACGCAGCGTGGACACCCTGGTGCATGTGGTGGCAACCAAATCGGGGTGGTGCTTCTTCGCCGCCACATCCGATGCTGCTTATTCTTCCCTGCGCGTCCAATTCGACAAGATCGAGAAGAGCTTCGCTCTCACCAAAAACATTCCCCAGGCCACGCCCGCACCGGAGCCGCAAAAAACCGACTCCACGCCGCACAATTAGCATCGCCGCGAGGTGATATCCTTTCTGTTACACCACTCGCGAGAACTCTTTCCTGCATGTCTGATTCCGATAACTTCAGCGACATCCTCAAGCAATACGACCACGCGCGTAACAGCAAAGGCCAAATCGAAGGCACCGTCGTCTCGGTCAACGATGAATTTGTTTTCGTGGACATCGGTTACAAGACCGAAGGCACCCTGCCAGTCTCGGTTTTCACCAAGCCCGTAAATCCCGGCGACAAGCTTCTGGTTTCCATCGCCGGACGCGATCCGGAGGGCGGCTATTATCTGCTCTCGCGCACCCGGGTGCAGATTCCCACCGACTGGTCCGCGCTTGAGAAGGCCTTCGCTGACGAAGCCACCATCATGGGCACCGTAACCGGCGTTATAAAAGGCGGCGTGACCGTTGACGTGGGCGTACGTGCATTCATGCCCGCCTCGCGTACCGGCACCCGCGATGCCGCCGAGATGGAAAAGCTCGTCGGCAGTGAAATTCGTTGCCGCATCACCAAGATCGATGTAGCCGATGAAGACGTTGTTGTTGACCGTCGCGCCGTTCTTGAAGAAGAAACCCGCGCGCAGGAAGGCCGACGCTACGAAGAGTTGCAGGAAGGCGCGACTGTTCACGGCACCGTCCGAAGCCTCGCCGATTACGGCGCGTTCGTAGACATTGGCGGCGTGGATGCCCTTCTGCACGTGGCTGAAATCTCGTGGTCGCGCGTCAACAGCCCGGCTGATGTCCTGACCGTTGGCCAGGAAGTCGAAGCCAAGGTCATAAAAGTCGACCCCGAAAAGCGGCGCATTTCACTGAGCATGAAACAGCTTCAGCCGCATCCGTGGGACTCAGTGCCGTCGAAATACAAAGTCGGCGACCGCGTGCGCGGAACGGTCTCTCGCCTGATGGATTTCGGCGCATTCGTTGAGCTTGAGCCCGGTATCGAGGGAATGATTCACGTCTCCGAAATGTCATGGGCGAAAAAGGTCCGCAAGCCCAGCGATCTCCTGAAAACTGGCGACAGCGTCGAAGCTGTCATCCTCGGCATCAATCCGGCAGAAAAGCGCATTGCTCTCGGACTGAAGCAGGCGCTCGGCGATCCCTGGAAAGACGCGTCACAGAAGTTCGCCGCCGGAACCGTAATTGAAGGCCCAGTCACCAGCGTTCAAAAGTTCGGCGCATTCGTGCAGTTGACCGAAGGCGTGGAAGGCATGGTGCACGTCAGTGAACTCAGCGACAAGCGCGTAGATCATCCGCAAGATGTCGTGAAGCTCGGCCAGCGCGTGCAGGCGATGGTCCTAGCGATCGATCCCGAGAAGCGCCAGATCAAGCTGAGCATGAAGCAGCTCATCCCCACCGGCCTCGACGAATACATCGCCGAGCACAAACTTGGCGACATCGTGAGCGGACGTGTGCTCGAGGTCAATGGCGAGCGCGGACGCGCGGAACTCGGCCAAGGCATCCAGGCCGAAGCCAAGTTCACGCAAAAGGCAGCTCAACCCGCAGCGGCGGCCACCGCGAAAGCCGATCTCTCTTCCCTTACCTCCATGCTTCAAAACAAGTGGAAGAGCGGTGCGTCCGCGAGTTCGAAGTCTGAAGATCTCCGTGCCGGCCAAATCCGCAGCTTCAAAATTACGCGCCTCGACGCCGACGCAAAGAAGATCGAAGTCGAACTCGAGTAAACTGCGCAACTCGAAAGCCGCACTTCGGGTGAAAGGCACGCCTTTACGGTCTGTTGTAGAGATTCGCAACAGCCTTGACGAGTGAGACACAACCGAAACATCGTGTCGAAGAATTTGCTTGACGTGCTGCGCCGAGAATCCTAAAGTACCCGCCCATTAGTCGGGGTTGTTCAAAACCAGGATGGCGACATGGGCAGACGCAGTGCAGTCACCGATTTTCGGTGCAGGATTGCTGTTTCCTCCTGCCTGGTTGTATGGACCTTAACCAGCGCCGCTGCGGCGCAAAACGCTGCCCGCGGACCGTCAAACCCGCACGACACGATTTCGGTTGTGCAACTCCGCGTGCCTGACAAAGCACGCGACCAGTTTTCAAAAGCACTCAGCGAGTTCAGCAGAGGACACATTGAGGAAGCCCTGAAGCGAGCAGACGCCGCGCTCGCCATCGCCCCACGATTTCCCAACGCGCTCACCCTGCGCGGATACATCAAGTTAAAACAGCAGCAATACGAATCCGCCGACTTGGACTTCGTGCGCTCCATTGAAATCGACCCAACGTTTGTACTGACGTTCCTCTATCACGGCGCTGCGCTGAATCGCGTTGGAAAGTACGACGAGGCGCTCATCAATCTGAACCACTACAACGACATCAACGCCACCTCGTGGGAGACGCATTACGAGATGTCGAAGTCGTGGATGGGCAAGCACGACTACGAGCACACGCTAACTGCGATCAATCAGGCGTCCCTGCTGGGCGCCGACCGCGAGGTAGCTCCGGCCGTTCATTTCCTCCGCGGGCGGGCACTCGCCGGACTCCATCAGTACGCTGCCGCTCGAGTGGAGTTGGAAGCGTCCATCACGCCGCAAACCAGCGCGCCGATGATTGCGCTCGCGCGCGAAGTCTTAAGCAGCATTGATCAGGAGACGGCGGTGGCGTCGAAATAGAGGCGCACGCAAGGTCGGGTAGGACGCGGCCGGCCGGTCAGATCGCTGTGTCATTTCTTCGTAGCCCTTTAGCCGTACTTAGCCCGAAAAACCATCCCACAAACGTCGTCTGTCAAGACCCCGGATGGTGGGACATGCCCCTTAACTAGCTTACAATCAGCAGCATACAGACCACCCTCTGCGTGCCGAATAACCCCTTCCATTTGATATTCTGGAAATAGGTAGCAAGTTACAGTGGGCCTAGAGCCCACCTGCCGCAAGGCAAAGCAGTTCTTTGACAATTGAATATTAAAAGGCTTGGAATGAACGGTTTAGCCGAAGTCTACTCCCACTCAATCGTTCCCGGCGGTTTCGACGTGATGTCGTAAACCACGCGGTTGATTCCCTTCACCTCGTTGACGATGCGATTGCTCATCGCCTTCAGCACGTCGTACGGGAGCGGGACCCAATCGGCAGTCATGCCGTCTTCCGAGTGAACGCTGCGAATCGCGCAGGTGTACGCGTATGTTCGTTGGTCGCCCATCACGCCCACGGACATCACTGGAAGCAGCACCGCGAATGACTGCCAGATTTTGTTGTAGAGTCCGGCACGCTTGATCTCGCTGACCACGATGTGGTCCGCCTTCTGCAGAAGCGCAACCCGGTCGGCGGTGACTTCGCCGAGGATGCGAACCGCAAGTCCGGGACCAGGAAAGGGCTGGCGATTGAGCACGTCTTCCGGCATGCCGAGGTCGCGGCCAATGCGGCGCACTTCGTCTTTGAACAGATCGCGCAATGGCTCGATCAGCTTGAGCTTCATTTTCTCCGGCAAGCCGCCGACGTTGTGGTGGCTCTTGATAACCTGCGACGGGCCACGCACCGACTGTGACTCGATGACATCGGGATAGAGCGTGCCTTGCACGAGCCAGTCGACCTTGCCGCTTTCTTGTTCGATGCGGTGCGCTTCTTCTTCGAAGACCGCGATGAATTCGTTGCCGATGATCTTGCGCTTCTTCTCCGGCTCAGTGACGCCGGCGAGTTTACCGAGGAAACGATCGGTGGCATCCACGCCGACGATGTTGAGGCCAAGTTTGTCGCGCAGGTTGGTCTGCACGCTCTCGAACTCGTTCATGCGCAGCACGCCGTTGTTCACGAAGATGCAGGTGAGCTGCTTGCCGATGGCGCGATGGACGAGGGTTGCGGCGACCGAAGAATCAACGCCGCCGGAGAGGCCGCAAATCACGTGGCCATCGCCCACTTGTTTGCGGATGGACTCGACGGTTTCGTCGATGAAGCGCGCGGGCGTCCAGTTAGGCTTGATCTTGACGATCTCGAAGAGGAAGTTGCGAAGGATCTCAGTTCCCTGCCGGGTGTGGTGAACTTCCGGATGGAACTGGATCGCGTACCAGTTCTTTTCGAGATTATGCATTCCGGCGAGAGCGTTCGGAGACTGCGCAAAGAGCGTGAAGCCATCTGGAAGTTTGTCGGCCTCATCCCCGTGCGACATCCAGACCTGTAGCGGTCCGGTGAGGTGCGCGAAGAGCGGCGAGTCTTTGACGATCTCGACTTCGGCGTGGCCGTACTCGCGCTTCGCGCCCGGACGCACGTTGCCGCCGAGATTATGGGTCATCCAGTGCAGGCCGTAGCAGATGCCGAGCACTGGCAGGCCCTGGTGCAGCACCTGCGGATCGGCCGGCGGCGCATCGGCGTCGTAAACCGACGAAGGTCCGCCCGAGAGAATGATCGCGGCAGGATTGTATTTCTGGATTTCGTCGAGCTTAGCGGTGCACGGAAGGACAACCGAGAAGACGTTCTGTTCACGGATGCGGCGCGCAATCAGCTGGGTATATTGCGAACCGAAGTCGAGGATGACGATTGATTGGGTGTCCACTTTTGAGTTTCTCAGAGGTGACAAAGAGTGTAAAGCAGGAAGTTAGTTTCCGGGAGTTTCCGGAGGGACGGACGTAGGTTCTACGTCGAAAGGCTCGGGGTCGGCCCCGATTTGCGCTCCTTCAAACGTGGCTGCCTCGATCTCCGCATCCTGGGGCATCGTTTCCTGCGGCGCGGGCGGCTGGTAGAAGGGCTGCGGCGGCACCTCGGGCTCCGGATGAAGTTCCTGTTCAGCTATCTCGATGAAGCCCGCCCAGCGGGCTACGAACAGTGCATCGGCGACGGCGAAGTATACGAGAGAGAGAACGACGGTCGCGAGGAGTACAACGGACTTCGGGAGGATGCGGGCGAAGCCGAACGGCACGAAGATCACGCCGCTCATGAATACCAGCCAGACGAGACGGAAGCCTGCATGTGCGAGGTTCAAGCCGAAGAGGCTACCGGCGCGAGCCCGGGAGAACTGCCAGGCTTCGATCGTCGCTGAGGTGAAGGAGAGCGAATCGCGGATGGCGAAGATCGGCGCGAGAAACAATATCCAGTTGAAGAACGAAAGGACGATTGCTGCCACGCTGAACATGCACAGGAAGAGGACGAGGAATGCACCGGTATGCGTTTCAGAGCCGCGCACGGTGAGCCGAGCGGCAATCAGCGAGCTTAAGAAATAAGCAGCGAGGCCGATCCACAGCAGTGCAATGCGGACGAACTGAATGCCGAAGATCGCACCGAGGTTGGGAGCGGTCTCGCGTTCGGTCTCGTAATCTTCCGCTGCGCGCTCAACCAGCACGCGCGTGGTTACCGAGCGGGCGATGGTCGCGGTGATAATCCACAGTAACGACAGCGAGATGCTTACGATGGCAGTGAGGCGTGCGAACATCCACCATTTGCCGTGGAACATGTCGCGCAGGGCGTAGCTCATCAGTTCGGGATTGAGCGTGCCCAGCAGGAATTGGTTGGAGCGCGAAACGTCAACCGCGTGAAGGAACGAAAGCGTCGCCCAAAGCAGCAGTGCGGTTGCGATGCCGCCAAAGAGCCAGCGCCATCCGATCTCCGCGGCAAGCACCGCGGGCTCGCGACGCAGCGTGCGAAATCCACGGCCGAAAGCGGATGGGCGAGGCATTGGAGACAGGATACTAGAGGAGTTTGTGTTCACCCAGCCTCCCTTCGGGAAGGCTGGGGTACCAACATTGTGGTGCGATGATTTAAGCTAATTAGTTGTCATTTAAAACTGAGGGCCTTATATGAAGTTACTGGTAATTGGGGCTGGAATGATGGGCTCGGCTGCTGCGTACGACATGGCGCGACAGCCGCAGGTATCCGAGGTGACGCTGGCCGATTCCGATGCCAGGCGCGTCGCAGAGGCGGTAGAGCGCATCAACAACCTTACGGATAACAAGAAGGTGGAGGGCGCTTCTGTTGATGCTGCCGACCTGGAGAAGGTCGCGCAACTGATGAAGGGCCATGACGGCGTTTTGTCGGCGGTTCCCTACTTCTTCAATCTCGGGCTGGCTAAGACGGCGATCGAGAGCAAGTGTCATTTTGCCGATCTTGGTGGAAACAACGTTGTGGTTCGCCAGACGCTTGAGCTGGCACAGGAAGCGAAGAAGAACGGCGTTGGCCTTGCGCCGGATTGCGGGCTCTCGCCCGGCATGGCTTCCATCCTGGGTGGCGAATTGCTGCGTCGCGTTGGTGGCAGGGCCGATTCGTTGAAGGTTTACGTCGGCGGATTGCCGCAGAATCCGAAGGCCCCGTTTAACTATCAGCTCGTGTTTTCCGTGGAAGGCCTGATTAACGAATACTGCGAACCGGCGCGAATCCTGCGCGACGGTGAGCTCACCATGATCGATCCGCTGAGCGAAATCGAAGAGTTCAATATCGAGGGATGGCCGGCGCTGGAAGCGTTTCACACCTCGGGCGGCACCTCCACCATGCCGGAGACCTTCGGCAAGAACGTGGGCGAATGCTTCGAAAAGACGATCCGCTACAAGGGCCACTGCGCAATGATTCGCAGCCTTTATGACTTCGGGTTCTTCTCCAGCGAAAAGCGCAAGATCGGGCAGCACGAAATCACTCCGCGCCAAATGACTACGAGCCTCTTCCTGGAGAAGTTCGTGGACGATGCGTCGGAGGCCACGATCCTGCGCGTCGAGGCGCATCAAAACGGTGAGGTCGCTTCGTTCACCTTAATTGACAAGACCGATCCCGAGACGAAACTGACCTCGATGATGCGCACCACCGCGTGGCCCGCTTCGATCGTTCTGCAGATGATGGCAAGCGGCGAGATCACTAAGCGTGGCGACGTCCTGCAGGAACGCGATGTTCCCGCCGAAAAGTTCCTCGACGAGATGGCGCAGCGCGGCCTGCCGATCGCGTACGAAGTGGCAGTCGCACAACCTGAGGAATGCGAGGTCGGAGCGTAAGCAGTGGGATTCCTAAATCGATTACAACCGTTGGGATTGCTCGCGCTGCGAGTTGTGCTCGGCCTGATCATGGCGGTGCACGGCTGGCAAAAGATCCATGGAGGCATGAGTCACCACGTCGAGATGGTGGCTCATCTCGGAATGCCGGGATGGCTGGCGTATCTCTCGATAGCGGCTGAATTCCTCGGCGGCATCCTGCTGATCGTGGGCTTTGGCACGCGGATCGCCGCGCTGCTCGTGATGGTGGACATGCTGGTGGCGATGGTCAAAGTGCATATCCACAACGGCTTGGCTGGCCAGGGCGGATACCAAAATGTGCTCGCGTTTGCCGCGATGGCGTTCTGCCTGATCCTCACGGGCGCGGGTGCGATTTCAGTGGATTGGCTAATGGGCAACCGCGGTAAGTAAATTCGCGTTCTTCCAACAAGGGCGCACCTTCGAGTGCGCCTTTTAATTTGTGTAATGAATCTGCCGCCTCGCAGCTCTGTACGTATATGCGGGATGGTAAAAGCCCGCAGCGCAAGCATCATCAGCATAGCCGAGGAGGATTACACGAATGAGGAGTTCCCTGTTTGTCTCAGCACTAGCCGTTGCCACCGTGCTCACCCTTGCACCTCGCGGGCTGCACGCACAGGCCCCGTCAGACCCACAGATCGCAGGCGTGGTGCAGACCGCGAACAAGATCGACATCGACACGGCGCATATTGCGCTGCAGAAGTCGAAGGACGCGCAAGTGAAAGAGTTCGCCAACCAGATGATCGCCGACCATACCAGTCTCGAAAAGTCGGTTGCCGATCTCGCCAAGAAATTGAATGTCACACCGCAGGACAGCGACATCTCGAAGCAGTTGAAGCAAGGCGCGGCCGACGAGGCGAAGAAACTCAAGTCGCTTAGCGGAAAAGCTTTCGATCAGGAATATGTTTCGCACGAAGTTGCCTACCATCAGGCGGTCATCGATGCGGCGACGAAAACGCTGATCCCGAATGCGCAGAATGCGGAGCTGAAATCTGCTCTGCAAGGCGCCGCACCGCTTTTGCAGGGACATCTCGAGCACGCCCAGCACCTACAGCAATCGTTGCAGGGCGCACAGTAAATGTTCGCCCGACGCACTTGGCGGATTGGGTCGCCGCTCTTGTTTCTCTTCGTCTTGATTGCGGCGACCCTGCCGCTGTTTGGAGAAATCCCGGCACAGACCACCGTGACCATGCGGGAGATGCGATTTTCCCCGGCGAAACTCGAGATCAACACCGGCGAAACGGTTACGTGGATGAACGAAGACATTTTTTCCCACACCGTGACCGCCGATGATGGCAGCTTCGATTCAGGATTGATCGCACCCGGCTCCACTTGGCAGCATTCGTTCGCCAATGCAGGGTCGGTTGGGTATCACTGTCGTCCACATCCCAATATGGCGGCAACGGTGCTCGTTTCGATCGCTGCCGCGCAGGATCAAACAAGCGCATCTCTGAAATGGGCGCCGCCGACGGCGCCGCAACAGTTCCATCCGATCCTGGTGAATTTTACCGCAGCGTTGCTGCCGCTCGCATTCCTCAGCGATCTGTTGGGACGCATGTTTCGCCGCCCAACTTTGCATCAAGCAGGCTGGTGGATGACGCTCTACGCCGCCGTAATTACGCCACTCACCGCACTCGCAGGATGGTGGTGGAAGCGCAGTGCCGGAGCGGATCTTCCACCGCACCTGGTCATGGTTCATGCCTGGCTCGGTTCGTTCGCCGCGTTCGCGTTCATCGGTTTGGCAGCATGGCGATGGCGGGCTCAGAAACTCGGAGACCCCCCGAGCACGGCCTATCTCACGTGCGCTTTTGTACTGGTACTTGCCTTGGTGTACCAGGGATCTCTTGGCGGCAGGATGCTTTTCGGAAAATGATCATCCAATGCAGAAAACTGTAACGTTTGGGCCCGTCGCTCAATCAGTCATAGGGAGATCGAGATGACTGCTTCCCAAGTATTGGACAAAACTCGGCTGTCGGAATGGTCCGACCAGGAGATCATTGAGCGGGTTCTGGCCGGCGATTCCCCGGCCTATGAACTGCTGATGCGTCGCTACAATCAGCGACTATACCGGCTGATCCGCTCAGTGCTCCGCGACGACGCCGAGGCGGAAGACGTAATGCAGGAGGCATACCTCAGGGCCTTTCGCAATCTGAGTCAGTACGAAGGTCGAAGCACGTTTTCCACCTGGATCGGACACATCGCCGTGAATGAAGCCTTGGCGCGCCTCTCCAAAGCCAGCCGCTTGGAATACAAGGACCTCAACGATCCCGCGGCTACCCCTGACATCGCCGACGTGGCTCCGACTCCCGAAGCACAGAGCGCTTCTGGCGAAACTCAGCGCCTGCTCGAGCGCGCCATTATGACGCTGCCGCTGCGCTATCGCAGCGTGCTCATGATGCACGATGTGGAAGACATGACGACCGCCGATACCGCCGCCATGCTCGAACTTACCGAAGCGACGGTGCGCGTCCGGCTGCATCGCGCTCGCGCGCTGGTCCGCAGAAAACTCTTCGCACTGGTTGGAGCCACGAGCACATCAGCATTCCAGATCCAGGCCCCGCGCTGCGACCGGGTCGTCGCCAACGTTCTGCGACGCATCGCTGAGTGAGCACTTCGCACTCTTGAAGGCAAAGAGATGGCGCGACCTCAGAGGCCGCGCCATTTTCACGCTCGAACGAAGAGCTAGTACTTGCTCATCTCCAGCATCGCTGCGAAGAGGTCATCTGACTGCGGAAGGATGACGTCTTCCAATGCAGGCTGATAGGCAACGAACGTATCTTTTGCGGCGACACGCTTGACGGGCGCGTCGAGTTCGTCGAAGAGTTCGTCGGCGATGCGGGCCGCGATCTCCGCGCCGTAGCCCCAGCTCAGCGTATCTTCGTGCGCAACGATCACGCGGTTTGTCTTGTGGATTGATTCCGCGATCGCTTCGAAGTCGTACGGATTGAGCGTTCGCAGATCGATGAGTTCCACACTGACACCGTTTTCGCGCTCGATCTTCTGCGCCGCCTGCAACGCGCGCGGAACGACCGCACCATAGGTCACGACGGTGATGTCGTGTCCGGCTTTGACGATCTTCGCCTTGCCGAACGGGACCATGTAATCCGGTCCCGGATAAGGCGAGCGGCCAAACGTTTCGCGATAGAGCCGCTTGTGCTCGAGGAAGAGCACAGGATCATCGCAACGAATGGCAGTGCGCAGCAGGCCGTTGGCGTCAAGCGCGTTGGATGGGAAGATCACGCGCATGCCTGGCGTGTGCGTGAAGATGCTCTCGCCGCACTGCGAGTGATAGATCGCGCCTCCGGTGAGATAACCGCCGATGGCCACACGTATTACAGCCGGCGATGAGAACGCGCCATTCGAGCGCCAGCGGACAACCGGGAGCTCGTTGCGAAGCTGGTGCATTGCGGGCCAGATGTAATCGAAGAACTGGATCTCGACCACAGGCTTCAATCCGCGAACGGCCATGCCTGTCGCGCGGCCAACGATGTTGGCTTCCGCAAGCGGTGAATTGAAGACGCGGTCGGCGCCATACTCCATCTGCAAGCCGGAAGTTAGCTTGAAGACGCCGCCCTTCCCTTTCACCTGCTTCTGCTTCAAATATTCTTCGCGACTGCAATCGGCAACGTCTTCGCCGAAGATCACGATGCGCGGGTCGCGCTTCATCTCGTCCTTCAGGCAGGCATTGATGAGGTCGGCCATGGTCTTGGCGGGCGCGACCGCAGTTTCGCCCTCGACGTGGACCGGGAACTGAGGGCGCGTTTCAAACGCCGCCGATGCCGGGTCGAGCGTGGACGAGTACAGATGCTGAGAGTAGCTGTCGAGTGCGGGAATGGGCGCTTCGACGGCGCGATCGGATGAGTCCTGGACCTCGGTGTCGACGTCCGTCTGCAGGTCTTTTAATTCCTTGTCGGTCGCCAGGCTTTCGGCGACGAGCCACTTGTAGAACTTGGTGATCGGGTCGCGATTGGCTTCGTCTTTGCGCTCGGCTTCCGGGCGATAGAGTTTTTCGTCGTCTGACAGAGAGTGCGAGTACGGACGAATTACGTGGCCGTGAACGAACGCGGGGCCTTTGCCGGCGCGGATGTAGTCGATAGCACGCTTGAACGCCCGATAACTCTCGAGAACCTCGGTGCCGTCGCATTCTTCAAAGTGGAAGTTCGGGAAGCCGGAGACGACCTTGCTGATGTTGCCGCCCGGAGTATTCACTTCGACGGGCGTTGAGATGGCGTAGCCGTTGTCTTCTACGACGAAGAGCACCGGCAGCTTGTTGTTCGAGGCCGAACTCAGGGCTTCCCAGAACTCGCCCTGGCTGGTGGTTCCATCGCCACAGGAGACGTAGCTGACTTCGTCGCCATGGAAGACGACGTCTTTGAATTCGCGGTAATCGCCTTCGGCCTTCGCAGCGGAATCCGGGTGCGCATTGAACAATCGCCCGGCTTCAGCGCAGCCGACCGCATGCAGAATTTGCGATCCGGTCGGCGAAGATCCAGTGACGATGTTCAGGCCTTTGTGTCCCCAGTGCGAAGGCATCTGGCGTCCGCCGGAGTTGGGATCGGCAGCTGCGCCGACGGCGCCGAGCAACATCTCTTCGGCAGTCATACCGAGCGCGAGGCAGAGCGCGCGATCGCGGTAGTAGGGGAAGAACCAGTCATAGCCCGGTTTGAGAAGGAGGCCCGCGGCGACAAGCATCGCCTCGTGGCCGGCGCCGGAGATCTGGAAGAACACCCGCTGCTGGCGCTTGAGCAGGATCTCGCGGTCGTCAATGCGGCGCGAGAGGTACATGAGCCGATAGGCGCGAAGCAGGTCCTCGCGGGTCAGCCCTTCGTAAGTCTTGTTCACGGCTTTCGTGCTCGCAGTCGCCGGCTTCGGCTCAGCCTTCGTCGTTGCCATTCAATTCCTCGGTAAGAGCGATCGAACAGGGGCGACCTGAGCATGCAAGCCATTCGGTCCTGCTGCTGTTAACCCCACAGGTGTTCTCCCTATTTTAGCGTACAGAAATGCCACTCCGATTAGATGTTTTCCTAGGCTCCATGATGCTGTGCAAAAGCAAGTTCCCGGTTGCGATGCTCTTCGAAGCCAGGCGGCGCCGGCTCGCGGTGCTCGCGGAAATACTCGACCAGCTTGGCGAGATAGGCACGAAGCGGGGTGTACGTCATCCCGAGTTCCTGCTTGCTGTGCGCGTTGTCGAGACTCGACATCCAAGGACCGCTGAAGGGCGAACATGCCGGCAGCAGGCGCGCGGAATCGAGCAACGGGCGCGGGAAGGCGGCGATCTGGGGCTTGGAATGTGCGATCTCGGCTGTGAGATCGAGGAACTCGCGGAGGGAAAGCGTTTCGTCCTGGCCGATGTTGTAGGCGCGACCGATGGTTTCGCGATTCGCCAAACAGAGTTCGATGGCGCGAACAACGTCCTGGCCGTAAACGTGTCGAACCGGAAGGCCGGGCTCGTCGGGAATGAGCAGCGGGCTGCCATCCCACATGCGAAGGAGGTAGTTCTGCAGGCGATGGTAGTGGTCGCGCTCGCTGTTGACCATCGGCAGGCGGAGCGAGACATATGGGAAAGCGTGCTTCGCGTGGACCTCGGCGAGGATGTCTTCGGCCTCTCGCTTCTCGATGCCGTAGACCCAGTTGTCGTGATCTTGATGATGGTCTTTCGGCGGCTCCGGCATGAGCGGGCCGTCGTAGTCGGTTTCGCGGAATGGACGCTGCGGGCCGGTGCGGACGAGATAGACCTGTCCTGTTGATATGAAAATGTATTGGCAGACGTGGCCTTCGAAGATTTCAGTGGCGATCGCGGCGTCGCGGCCGTTGTAAAGCGTGGTGTCGATGACGGCGTCGAAGTCGCGGCCTCCGAAACTGCGCTCGCAATCGGCCCGCTGGGCGCGGTCGCCGTTCAGGACTTCGACTTCGCGAGGGAGGTCGTAAAGAGTTCGGCCGCGATGGAAGATGGTGACCTGGTGGCCCGCGGTGACGAGGGCAGAGATGATGGAGGGCCCGAGGTTGCGAGTGCCGCCGATGATGAGGACGCGCATGAGTTCCCTTTCGTGACAGGACAGTATCGATGGAGCGCGGGCGGTATCGCAACCACTCTCCCTTCGAGAAGGGCTGGGCACCCACATCATCGACGGTTTTATACTTAAAGAGAATGATTCATACGAACCGCTCTATTCCTGTTGCCCAGATCAAGCTTGTGCTCTGGGACCTTGACGGCACGTTGGTAAATTCTGAACTCGACCTTGCACATGCCATTAACGCCATGCTGCGGCAGTTTCATCGGCAGGAGCTGCCGGTGGAGACCATCGGGACCTATATCGGCGATGGTGCGCCGATGCTGGTGCGTCGGGCGCTTGGCGATCCCAACGACGAGGGCTTCGTAAAAGAGGCGCTCGAATATTTCCTGCTTTATTACCGCGAACACAAGCTGGACAACACCTATGTGTACGACGGAATCATTCCTGCGCTGCACGCGATCGGGATCAACGGACGCAAGCAGGCGGTGTTAACGAATAAACCGGTGCGGCCATCACGCGACATTGTCGCCGGCCTTGGACTGAGCGAATTCTTTGCACAGGTGTATGGCGGCAACAGCTTCGATACCAAGAAGCCCGATCCACTCGGTGCCAAGGCACTGATGCACGAATTTGGCTGTACGCCAGAAGAGACGGTGATGGTCGGAGATTCGCAGATTGATAGCCTGACCGCGCACAACGCGGGGATGTGGAGCGTCGGCGTCACCTACGGATTCGCACCGGAAGGCTTTAAGCATGCCCCGCCGGATGTTCTTGTGGATACGCCCGCGGAGTTGGCGCAGGTGCTGGGGGGCTAGCTGGCCGCCGCGACATTTGTAAGTTTGGGCGGGACGTGGCCGGCGTTGAGAATCGGTCCTTCGACAAACTTCCAAGAGAGTGACGCGAACGCAACGGTTGCCGCGAGGGCGATCGCGCTCTCGACGACCAGTCCTTTGTGACCGTGAAGAGCCAGCTTTTCCACGAGCACGATCATCGTGGCATGAACGAGATACATCATGTAGCTGATTCTCCCCAGATAGGTAAGGAGGCCCGATGTGAGCAGCCGAAAAACCATGCCTTCGCGAATGCTCAACGAATACACCAGGACGGACGTGAACATGACTAACGCGAGACTGTAGCCGACTCCGTTAAAGAGAACCGAGTTGGCGCCGGTGCGAAAACTTGGGATCCTGGCCAACGCGAGAATTGCGAGGGGGACGATGAGGGTCATAACTCCCGCCATCCGTTGATAGGACATTACTTTGCTCCTGTCCTCATCCCACACCATTCCGACGAAACTTCCTGCCATCAAAAGGTCCATTCGGAAAAACGTCATGTGGTAGATGACAGAAAACGAAACGTAAGGAGTGGCCAAGGCGCGAATGATCGGCAACGCGAAGACGCCGACAAGGCAGATCCGCTTCAGGTTCTTGCGGGAAGTTAGGAGCACAACGAACGGCCACACCAAGTAGAACTGCTCTTCGACTGCAAGGGACCACAGAGGAGCGAGGGCGCGGCCACCACCAACACCAAGCATTTCGGCCACGTTTGCCGCGAAGAAAGCGTAGTAGAACCAGATGTGCTTCCATGCAACTGGAATGACGATGGTGCTGAACACGATAAACAAGAGGTAGGGGGGCAAAATTCGTCGGGCGCGACGAGCGTAAAACGGGCCGAAGAAGCCTTTTCCCTTCTCCTTCAAACCTAGGAGAATACGCGTGATGAGGAAACCGCTCATCACGAAGAAGAGGTCGACCCCCATCCACAGCAATGGCGCCTTGAATGCGTGATGGACAAATACGGCGAGAAAAGCGAATGCCCGCAGCCCGTCTAATTGAGTAATTCTGTTGTTCATTCTGTGTGTTAGGAGCAGGACACGCCGTCATTAAGTGGGCGAGAATGCTCGGCGTAATCTGACGTTTCGCCAGATCCTTCTAATACATATAAAGTAAACGGAACTGCTAATCTGCGCAATCAGTGCTTTCGCTGAGGGCCGGCTGCCGCGCGAATCCTCTCCGAAGTTCCCGCTATAATAAAGAGATACCCAGACGCCGAAATTCGTATCTGTGCGGGTTCCGGATCATTTTGCTCACCGTCTGGGCGACGGAATCATGGATCTCAAGGTAAGCTCCCCGTATAAACCTCAGGGCGACCAAGCCCGTGCGATTGAACAACTGACCGGCGGGATTCGCGACGGCGAAAAGCACCAGGTGCTGCTCGGCGTAACCGGCTCCGGTAAGACCTTCACGATGGCGAAGATCATCGAGCAGCTGAACCGCCCGGCGCTCATCCTGGCGCACAACAAGACGCTGGCGGCGCAGCTTTATCACGAGTTCAAGAACTTCTTCCCGAACAATGCTGTCGAGTACTTCGTCTCGTATTACGACTACTACCAGCCGGAGGCCTACATCCCTGCTGGCGACGTTTATATCGAGAAAGAAGCGACGGTTAACGACGAGCTAGACAAGCTACGGCTCGCAGCGACCCGGTCCTTGTTCGAGCGGCGCGACGTGATCATCGTGGCGAGCGTGAGCTGCATCTACGGCCTTGGTTCGCCGGAAGCGTACTACGGCATGTTGCTCTTCCTCGAGAAGGGCCAGCGCATCAAGCGCGACGACATCCTGAAGAAGCTGGTCGAGATCCTTTATGAGCGCACCAACGAAGATTTCCGGCGCGGAACCTTTCGAGTGCGCGGCGACGTAATCGAGATCTTTCCGACTTACGAAGACACCGCCTATCGCATTGAGATGTTCGGGGACGAAGTCGAGTCGCTCTCGCAGATTGATCCGCTGTTCGGCACGGTAAAACAGAAGTACCAGCGGCTGCCGATTTATCCGAAAACGCACTACGTGATGAAGCCGGAGCGCAAGAATTCGGCGGTTACCACGATTCTTGAAGAACTCGGCTGGTGGGAGAACGAACTGCAGAAGCAGGGACGCCTGGTGGAATCGCAACGCATTCACCAGCGCACGCGCTTCGATCTCGAAATGATCAAGGAGATGGGCTACTGCCACGGCATCGAGAACTACTCGCGGCACTTTACCGGCCGACTACCAGGCGAGCCGCCGCCGACGTTGCTCGACTACATGCCGCGGGAGTTCTTGCTCTTCATTGACGAGTCACACCAGACCGTCCCGCAGCTACATGGCATGTGGCACGGCGACCGTTCACGCAAAGAGAACCTGATCGAGTACGGCTTCCGGCTGCCGAGCGCGTTGGACAATCGTCCGCTGACGTTTGAAGAGTTTGAGAACCGCGTGAACCAGGCGGTGTACGTTTCGGCGACGCCGGGACCGTATGAGCTGACGAAAGCCGCAGGCGTGGTCGTGGAGCAGATTATTCGCCCGACGGGATTGATCGACCCGGAAGTCGAAGTCCGTCCGGTAAAAGGACAGATTGACGACCTGCTGCACGAGATCCGGAAGCGCGCGGAAAAGAGAGAACGCGTGCTGGTGACGACTCTGACCAAGCGCATGGCCGAGGACCTCAGCGAGTACTACACCGAGGTCGGCGTGCGCTGCCGCTACATGCACTCCGAGATTGAAACGCTGGAGCGCATCAAGATCCTGCGTGATCTTCGCAAGGGTGAGTTCGATGTATTGATCGGCATCAATCTGTTGCGCGAAGGGCTCGACTTACCTGAGGTTTCGCTGGTGGCGATTCTGGACGCCGACAAAGAAGGCTTCCTGCGCTCGCAGGGCTCGCTCATCCAGACCATGGGCCGTTGCGCCCGTAATCTCGAAGGGCGCGCGATCCTTTATGCGGACCGCATGACTGACTCGATGAAGAAGGCGATGGACGAGACCTATCGTCGCCGCGCGATTCAGGAGGCTTACAACGTGGAGCACGGCATCACGCCGGAGTCGATCGTTCGCCCAGTAGATATGGCCCTGGCTGCGATCGTGGGCGCGGACTACGTGGATCTCACCGCGCAGCCGGATGAGATACCGGAGTTCAAATCGCAGGAGCAGTTGGATAAGTTCGTGGAGAAACTCGAGGGCGAGATGCGCGAAGCGGCCAAGCGATTTGAGTTCGAGAAGGCGGCGAAGCTGCGCGATCAGATCAAGGAACTACGGACCAAAGAGTTCATGTTCACTTAGGATCGCTTGCTCCGGGGCGGAGATTTCTTCCGCTCCTCTGCAATCTCTTTTTCCAAACGACGATGCTTTTCGAGAAGTTCGCTCAGTTCTTTCTTCTTCCTTGCGATATCGCGCAGAACTTCTCTCTTCAGCATGAGCGCTAGAAGGTGCTCCAGCCAGCAGCATTGGAGCGAACATACGCGAGCGGTTCGCGCTGCGAGTCGCGTTTTGCGAAGGTAAGTTCGGTTTCGAGGGACGAGAAGCGCGCAAGAATTTCGTTCATACGCAGCGACATGGTCCGGATCGTCGCAAGCTGGTCGCGGACTTCTTCCGAGAAATTTCCCGGTTCCAGCAGCAGCAGCTCCGCATTGCCCAATACCGAAGTGAGCGCATTGTTCAGGCTGTGGCGCATATCGAGCATGTAGCGGCCCAGCATGGCTTGTCCGGCGAGTTCGGCAGATGACTGCTCAGCTTTCTCGGCGCGCTCCGTGGCTTCGAGGCGACGCAAACATTCGGAACTTAGCAGGATCAGCAAGTCCACCCAGCCTTCATGCTGGCGAAGCACCATGATGCGAGCGCTCTTACTATTCGCGCTCATCGCATCAACAGCGTCGCCGGCGACTACGATGACGGGCTGTGTGAGTGTGGCCAGTAAGGTCATGAGTGCCGAAAACCGTTGTCGCGCGACTGGCCCCACGATGATGAGGTCGCACGATTGTCCCGCGTTGGCGTGGAACACCTCGCTGTTCATCACCGTAAACGCCGGGACGGTGCGCTCGGAGTGCCAGCGACTCATCAGCGTCTGCGCGAACTCCCCCTGGTCGGAGACCACCAGGACGGTCGGCTGTTTCATCGCATTTCCTCATTCCAGGCGAATTGCGCTTCGTGCATCAACTCCAGCATCCGCTGACCAGTGGCGGCCAGAAAAACGATGAGGTCCAGATCGCGCGCGTCGCGGGCCTCGGCAATGCGCTCCTGCATTCGACCGGCTTCGGCGTGCGCGATGGTCAGCGCGACCCGGAGGTCGGCAGTGAAACCGTCCTGAAAGTCGTCAAACGCTTCTTGCAGAATCAATCGCGCGGCCACGGAGCGCCGGATCGCGGTGACGGGATCGTCTTCTTCGACCGAAAACGCCTTCACTTCCCAGGAAGCGAGACGAATTGCAGAGTTGTCGAGCCGCACCGAAAGAGGCTTAGCCGCCCCCTCCTGCGCTTTCACAATCTGCGCATGAATTCTGCCGATAACGTCGGGAATCTTGTAACGCGCCGGCGTGCCGGCGATCGGGTCGGCATCCACCGTAAGTTCGGGGTACGCGCGCTCTACCGTATTTTCGGGATCGGCTTCGTGCTCGAACACCGAGAGTGCCCGGTTGAGTTCTTCGTCGGTCACGTTGTCGGAGAGGTCCACTTCCAACTGGATCCCGAGCGATACCGCTTCGCTGTCCTGCTCCGCAGATTCTTTGGCTTTGCGGCGCCCTTCCTTCGCTTGTTCCTCTTCGTGCTTGCGCTTGATCTCGGCGAGGGCTCCATCGGTGCACGCGCGCAATTCTTTGATGGAACGGAAGACGTGCCCGGCGGAGTAGTCGGTGCGAAAAATGCTGCGCCACTCCTGACAGATTCGTTGCACGCTGCTCAGCGCCTCACGTTCGGAGAGCCCAGCACGCGTTCCATCAATGGATTTCACACCATGCTTCTGGAGGCGCACCAGGTTGACGCGAATCATCTCCAAGTCGGCGCGCATGGTGTAGAAGAACGCGCGCCGCAGGATGATGTTGTAACGGGTAAACGCGATCAGAGCAGGCGGTTCAAAGAATCTGTTCCCAACGACGGTCTTAACGTCGCGGCCACGCTCGAGGATCTTGAACTCGTCGAGATCGGCCATGCAATGGCACTTGGCGACATCTTCGGCGAGGTCCTCGAGCGGCTTTAACCAATACGGTGTCACCGGACTCCAGTGTCCGAGCACGGGTTCAAGCACGCGGCCAACCTCGGCGATCGTTAACTCGCCGGGGCTCAGGTCGTCCGGAACGCAGTGAGCAAAATATTGCACCAGCAGGAAGTCGAGCTTATCGCGATCGAATTCGGTTTTGTGCGGACGGTCGAGGTGGCGCAGAATGAGTGCCCGCATGTTTGCTTCCGTACCGATGGGATCGCGTTGCAACACCTGCCGCAGGAAAGTGACGGGGCAGTGGTTGTCCATCAGGTTCAGCCAATTGCGTATGCGTCCGCGAGACCCAAAGTCTGGGCGATCGATCGGACACTCGAGGTCGGGGCACGGTGGCACGCCGACATCGAAATGCGCAATCACGTTGGAGTAGATCGCATACAGCCGTCGGGCTGTGCGCCACTCCGACGTCGCAGTCCGTGGTTCGGACTGTGGGCTTGCTGAGGTCATCCCTTCACGATCCAGTTCGCGACTTCGCCTTTAAACCGCGCGGCGACGGCGGTTGTATTGCCATCGAAGTAATGAATTGCCACTACACTGACGTCTTCGCTGAGACTTCCGTCGGCATTCTCAAGGCGAAGCGTGTCGGCAAACTCCAGCGGCAGGTGCGATGCGAAGATCACTTCGCGCGCAGTACCAAACTCGATGGTAGTGCGTTCAGAGAAGGGCTTACCCGAAATTGTCTTACCAGTGAGGCGAACGGGAATGCGAACGGGGGTCGCGTCGGGAAAGAATTGGGACAGTCGTTGCACGAAAGAATTTGCTTCTGTTGCGGGTCCAGGTCCGGTTGCCACGTATACCTCCTGGCTACGGCACGGTGGAAACGTCCGTGCGTAGCGCTGCGAGGCTCTTACTATGCAAGCACCGCACCAAACCAACTGGCAGACATGGCCGCTGTAAACCACTGAAAATTATGGAGGCGCTAAGCTCTCTGCACGGTCAGACGCCCCGGAATTGGTGCAGTTGTCTCAAGCTGAGACGAAGTGTCTCACGTTATTCGCCGGAAGCAGCTGCCCTCGCCGTGCGTGAGATATCGATGTTGTAGCGCTTGATTTTGCGGTACAGCGTCGCACGACTAATCCCGAGCATTTTGAGAGCGAGCCCCTTGTCTCCGCCCACTTGATCGAAGACCCGCTGGATTGTTGTGCGTTCTATGTCCTCGAGATCGGTGGAGTCGTAGCCTTCGGAGACGGCTGGCGCATTTTTCTTCGGCGCCATGGCCTGCAATGAGGGCGGGAGATCGTCAACATCGATCACTTCCCCATTGCCGAGCGCGACGGCGCGTTCGATACAGTTCTCCAGCTCGCGGACGTTGCCCGGCCAGTCGTATTGCATCAGGCTCTTCATCGCCTGAGAGGTCACTTCGACACCCTCGCGGCCAGCAGAGGGGCGATCGATGAAATGCTGGATGAGCGAAGGAATATCGGATTTCCGCTCACGCAATGACGGTAGATAAACCGTGACTACGTTCAGGCGGAAGTAAAGGTCCTTGCGGAACGTCCCGGTCTTGTAGCCGGCCTCAAGATCACGGTTGGTCGCGGCAATCACGCGTACATCTACCTTAACGGATTGATTGCTGCCCACCGGTCGGACCTGCTTGTCCTGAAGGACGCGGAGCAACTTGGCCTGCAAGTCCAGCGGAAGTTCACCGATTTCGTCGAGGAAGATGGTGCCGCCGTTCGCTGCCTGGAACAGACCTTCTTTCGGCTTGATCGCGCCGGTGAACGCGCCTTTCTCGTGGCCGAAGAGTTCGCTCTCAATCAGGGTGGGAACCAGCGACCCGCAATCCACCGCGACGAACGGACGCTTCGCAAAGCCGCCGCGGAAGTGCATGGCGCGGGCGACGAGTTCTTTTCCTGTACCGCTCTCGCCGCAGATCAACACCGGGGTCCGCGTGTCTTTCAAGCGACCGACCATGCGCAGCACATCCTGGATCTTTGCTGAAGATCCCACGATGCCGTGCAATTCCATCTCGGTGTTCACACGTTCGCGCAGGAAGTGGTTTTCGGCCACGAGACGGACTTTCTCCGCCATTCTCTGCAGAATGATCTTGAGTTCTTCCACGCGGAACGGCTTGGTGATGTAGTCGTAAGCGCCGAGTTTCATCGATTGCACTGCGGTTTCGATCGAGCCATAGCCGGTCATGATGGCGACTTCGGTGCGCGGCAGAAGCTTCTTCACACTGGCGAGGAAATCGATGCCACTCAACTCACCCATGCGTAAGTCGGCAAGAATGATGTCGGGCGATTGCGTTTCGAGCGCCGCCAGTGCGGCTTCGGCGCTCTCGGCTTCGCTGCAGATAAAGCCGAGGGTGTTGCCGATGGCGATGCAAAGCTTGCGAATGCTCTGCTGGTCATCCACGATCAGAAAACGTATGCGATAGTCATCCGTCATAACGTCTCCTGTTGCGGTTTGCCGATAGTGTTCTCGACTGTGGCAATGAGGTCCTGCACGCGGAACGGCTTCTCTACACAAGGAGCGCCGGTTTCTTTCAACACCGCGACCGTCTCTTCATTCACGATGTCGCCGGTGATGAAAACGATGCGATTGGCAAGTTCCGGACGGTGCTCGCGGATCCAGTGATAGACGCCGCCACCATCCACATTGCCCGGCGTGCGCATGTCGGAAATGATCCCCTGGAACTGCTGCCCCTTCAGCAACTCGAGCGCCTGCATGCCGGAGTTCGCGCCGACGACGGTGTAGCCACCGCGTTCCAGAGCGCGCCGCACGAACGACATCACCGCAGGTTCGTCTTCAATCACGAGCAATGGAGCAATCATGCGCGCACCTCATCCTTCTCGGGCGTCAGCAAATAGATTGGCAGGCGTATGAAGAAGGTCGCGCCCTGACCCTCCGGATGATTCACGCAAGTGATCTCGCCGCCATGTTCGCGAACGATGCCGTAGCAGATACTGAGCCCCAGGCCGGTCCCCTTGCCTACACCCTTGGTCGTAAAGAATGGGTCGAAGATGCGGTCGGGCATGCTGATTCCTGGGCCGTTATCGCTGATCTGCACTTCGACAACGCCGTTCACCGCTCCCGTGGAAATTCGCACTGCGGGCGGACGTGCGACCTCGCGAACCGCATCGTACGCGTTGTTCACTACGTTGAGAAACACCTGCTGCAATTGCTGGGGATCGCCCAGGACTGGCGGCAAATTGGGATCGAGATCTTCTTCTACGCGTACGCCGTGGTTTACAAAGTCGTATTGGCGCAGTTGCAACGTGCGCGCGAGGACGGCATTGAGATCTACCGGTTCTCGATGCGGCACTGACTGCCGTGCAAAGCTCAGCAGGTTTTGAACGATCTGCTTCGTACGCTGCGCTTCTTGAAGAATAATTCCGAGATCGCGACGTGCATCTGGCGGGATATCCGGTGAGGATGTCAGCAAGTCCGCATAGCCCATGATCGCAGTAAGCGGATTGTTGACCTCATGAGCTACGCCAGAAACAAGCTGGCCAACGGCGGCCATTTTTTCGGAGTGGATCAGCTTGGCCTGCAGCATTGAAGCGTCGGTGATGTCGGTCATGAGGGCGATGATGCTGGTGACGTTGCCACTTTCATCGCGCATCGGGCTGAGAGTCACGTTGTAGCGCACCACGCGATCGTCCGCACATTGCAGGGGAAGATCGAGGCTTTCGACTTGCTCGCCGTTGCTGGTCGCTTCAATCGCGCGGGCAAACAATTCCTGGCTTTCAGCGGAGACCAGCAACGACAGCGGCTTTCCGACCAGGCCTTCCGGATCATATCCGCAGGCGTCGGAGCTGCGATCGTTGGCGTAGGTAATCAGCCCGGCGGTGTCGGCAACGATAATTACGCTCTGCGTGTTGTTGAGGATTTTGAGGTTGAAATCGCGCTGGCGCTGAGCGTCGGTCTGCACTGATTTCAATTCCGTGATGTCGAGGATCAGGCCTCGATATTGGAAGACTCGCCCGCTGGCGTCCCGCACGGCATAACAATTCTGCAGCGTATGGATGATCTTGCCGTCTTTGCGCACCAGAGGGGACTCGAAGCTTTTCATCGCGCCGTGCTCTTCCAGCAAAGTGCTGAACCGCTCCCGATGTGCCGGCGTGATGTGCAGTTGGTGGGTAATGTCCACCTGCAACAAATCCTCACGACTGTCATAGCCAAGCATCTTGACCAATGCATCGTTGACTTCAACGAAACGGCCTTCTGGAGTGGAGAAGAAGAGCCCTTCGTGAATGTTGTCGAAGAGTTCGCGATAGCGACGCTCGGCTTCCTGACGATCGCTAATGTCTTTCAGGATGTGAACGACTTGGCCCTCGGTGCTGCCAGAGATCATTGAAGTGGAGACCAGATATGAGCGCTGCAGCGCCTGGTTCTCGTACTCACTGAGCCCTTCCCTTTCGAGGGCACAGAACGGACAGGGCGAATCGTCGGTACTACAGAGAGGTACGAGAGCGCGAACATCCATGCCAGTGAGTTGCGACGCTTGGACCCCAACGAGTTCCGACACGGCGCGGTTCATCCGCACGATGCGGTTGTGATCGTCGTGAACGATCATGAGGTCGCCAATGGCATCGAAGATCTGGCTCCAGCTCTTGCTGGAGTTGGCAATCTGACCAAATAGCCTTGAGTTTTGGAACGCTACGGAAGCATGCGCGACCACCGCATGCAGAAGGTGCGCTTCGACATCATCGAGCCCGCGTCCGCGGTTCGCGAGACACAACATGCCGATTAGATCGCCTGTACCCGACGCCAAAGGCGCAATCGCAACGTCTGTCCAACCCAGTGCATTGCCGAGGTTGTCACCAAGCAGCTCCGCGGCGCTGCCGTGAATGGCGACGCGACCATGCGCGCTCACGACGTCAGCCAAACCGTGGGCCAAGCGATGGGCGAGCACATGGTCTTCGCCTTGACGTTCCGGATGCAGTACGATGGCGTCGAAGCCATTGGGCGAAACGATGACTGCCGCCGCTGCCGGTGCGCCAAGCATCTGGGACGCCTTGAGCGTGAATGCTCGCGCGAGCTCACCAACTTCCAACGTGGAATTCAGCGCGAGCGCAAGCCCGACAAGATCTTCCGCGCGGCGGCGATGTTGTTCGAGCCGCTCAAAGTTCTCGGAAGCCTCGATCACGACCGAAGCCTCAGCTGCCAACGCTTTCAAACGGCCTCCGTCAGAGTCGCTGATCGGCCGCCCGTCTTTACGATCGAGGACCGCCAGCACCCCCAGCGCTCGTCCTCCGGCGGTGCGCAACGGCGCAGTCAGGATTTGGCGAAGCTGGTGACGCTGAACCCAACCGCGGTCTGCAAGTGGATCGGCAGAAACATCATTGCTGGCGAACGCTTCGTCCTTTTGTAGGATCTGGTGTATGAGCGGAGAGGTCAGAGGATGGTTCTCAGATTGTGAACTTCCACTGTCGGCAGTCCACCGCAAATATGGCTGTCCGCCATCGAGGAGGATGACCCATGCCCGCTCGTATTCGAGAAACTCCGCAGTTCGCAAAACGAATTGATCGAGGAAGCGATCAACCGTCGCTCCGCGCGCCAGGCTGGAGGAAATGTCCAGCAGCCGCTGAAGGTCTTGAGAGTGGACCTCGGCGGTCTCCTGAAGCTCAGCATTGCTCAGGGCGGTGGAACCGAAGGTCGCCAATCCCGCCAGCAATACCTCGTCCTGCGCCGAGAACGTTTTGGATCCACCGGAAACGATCATCACGCCTCGCCCGCCGTGCGTTCGGAGCGGCGCAGCCATGATCTGTCCGCGTAATAAAGGTTCGTTGTCCGGCGCTTTTCCGAAAAGCGGATCGAGAGCCACAACCGCGCGGGAAGCGAGTTCCGAGAGAAATCCGCTGACGTGCACCGGCTCCGGAACGATCAAGCCCGAACTGATGGAATCGAGCGAAAAACCTTCAAGATGCGACCACAGGACTAAAGCTGTCTCGGCCTGCAACAGTCGCCGGGTGCGATCGGCGATGGACTGCTTCACTGCGGTCGTGCCCAGCCGGACATTGAAACTCTCAGCTGCTTCGATCAGAGTCTCGTTACGACGCCGCTCGTCCACCAATGCCAGCGCTAGCCGCGCGTTCGAAATCACCGCCCCTAAATGCGCACCGAGCACCAGAACCGCAGAAGCCGTATCGTGCTCAAATTCCCGATCCCGGTCGTGCTGGGTCAGGATGAGAACGCCCGTGGCACGCGACATTGCCATCAGCGGCACCGCCAGGATTGCTCCTGGCGACGCCGGGTCGCGTTCCACTTGATTTACAAAGGCTGCCCTTCCCGTCTCCAGCGCCTGTCGCGCCAAAGAAGGCTGGTCCAGCGAGAGCTTCATTCCCGGAAAAGTCGCCGACTGGAGCCCATCCGCCGCGAAGCCGGTCAGTTCCCGCCCTTCGGCCAGCAGCCAGCAATAAGCGCCAGAGGCGGCGAACATCTGCCGCACCGCACGGCAAAACCGCGTGACCAGTGCGACCAGGTCTTCTGCGGGATCTACCGTCGCAGGAAATTGCAGCAGAAGTTCATGCAGGGCTTCTTGAGCGCCTCGAAAGGTGCCGGATATCTCGCTGGTCTTGGTACCAGCCGCCATAGGGTCGTCCCGTCTCAAACAGGGGGAGGAGAGTAGATGCTTACGTCACTGCACGATAGGCTGCCGTCTCATTTTGAGTCAAGGCAAATAGCACCAGACCCGAGGCACTAAGACGCTTTATGTCTCACCCTGAGACAAACTCCTTACTCTCATAACCCGGTGAGACTCATAAACTTGCAAACGGGATTTGCCGATTACCTTGGTGTTTGCATATCTAGTGACGTAAGTGGTTCCACTTCATAGATTTATTGCGAAGCTGGGAATACAGTACTGCTGACGTCAAAGCTGGCACTTGTGTTGCAAAGACCATAGGAGGCAGCGGTGTGCCTCGATGAAGGAAAGGGCCATGGGTTTTGAACGCAATCATAAGATTCCCCGCCGTGCGACGTTCGCTCGCGCGCTGGGAATCCTGCTCGTCGTGGTGACGCTCTTCGCGGCTTTGGCCGCAGCGCAAGCGTCTGCCACGTCGCGCAAGGTCAGGAACAAGGTCGTCCCGACGTATCCCGAACTCGCCCGCAAAATCAATCTCGTCGCAACCGTAAAGGTGCAAATCGTAATTGGCCCTAACGGCAATGTGACGGAAGCAAAGGCGGTTGGCGGCCATCCGCTGCTTATCGGTCCTTCAATCGATGCAGCGAAGCAATGGCGGTACGAACCGGCTGGTGAGTCGACCACCACGATTATTGAGTTTCATTTCGGACCCGGTGCAAATTGACCGTTTTCTTAGCGGAGACCGGTGTTAGGCAGCACGGGGAGGCAACAGGATTCCATGACCGGACGTAACACAATTCGAAAACGCCTGATGATTTCGTTCGGCGCGATCATCGCGTTGGTGGTGGTGCTGTTTATCGCGAGTTTCCTCTCGGTGATGCGCGAACGTAGCGCCAAGGCCGCCGCCCAGACTGCGATCGACATGCAGAGCGCAATCGAGAAGCTCCGCATGCAGATGATGGAGAACCGCGTCGCCCTCGCCGGCTATGTGCTGACCGGCGGACCGGCTCCCCTTGCCAAGTTCAATTCCGGGGTGGAGGAGTTCGATCATCTCCTTTCCGACGCTCGTTCCAAAGCTTATTCCGAAGGCCAGCGTACTGCGCTCAAAGAGCTCGAAGACCGTAATCGCAACTGGAAAGAAAAGTTCGCGCTGCCGCTGATTCAAGTCGGCAAGTCGGTAGAGATGGGCAATGCCACGGCCACCGATGTTCAGTTGAAGTACATCACCGTCAGCAATGAGTGGGCGGGCCAACCGCAGCCGGATGAAGCCCTTGATAACGCTGAACGTGACAACGCGCAGGAACTGACGCAGCGTCGCGAACGGGACAGTACCTCTTCCCTCGTCACACTGGTCGCCTCAGCCTTCGTAGCTTTGATTGCGGTCCTCGCTGGGTTGTTCATCGCCCGCCGTACCGCCAAAAGCATTGTGGATCCAATCGACGCCCTCAACAAGATGGCAGGCGAAATTGGCGAATCGGGCGACCTTGAACACACCGTTGAAATCGAACGCGATGACGAGGTCGGTGATCTCGCCAAGACGTTCAACTCCATGGTCACTTACCTCACCGAGATGGCCTCGACCTCCGAAGCCATCGCCGGTGGTGATCTCACCGTGGATGTGCGCCCGCGTTCTTCCCGTGACACCCTGGGCAATGCATTCCTCGGTATGACCGAAGGACTCCGCATGCTCGTGGGCCGCGTACGCGACAGCGCTGCGCAAGTCGCTGCCGGTTCCAACCAGGTCGCCGATGCCTCCGACGAATCCGCAAAGATCAGCGTGCAAGCGTCGTCGGCGATCGACGAAGTCACCAGCACCATGCACGAGATGAGTGTCAACGTGCAGAACATGGTGAAGAACACGCAGATGCAGGCCTCGAATGTCAGCGAGACCTCGGCGTCCATCGACCAGATGGTCGCCAGCATTCAGCGCGTGGCCGACACCGCCAAGGTTCTCCTCGACATTTCCAACAAGTCACGCGAGGAAGTGCATAGCGGCATCACCACGATGACCAAGGCGACCGACGGTCTCGGCCGTATCAACACGGCGATCCAGTCGTCGTCCGATATCATTGACGCCCTCGGCCAGCGCGCTGATGACATTGGCAAGATCATCGAGGTCATTGACGATCTCGCGGAGCAAACCAACCTGCTCGCGTTGAACGCTGCGATCGAAGCGGCGCGCGCCGGCGAACACGGCCTCGGATTCGCGGTCGTTGCCGATGAAGTTCGCAAGCTCGCTGAAAAATCAGCGCAGAGCACGAAGGAAATTTCCGACCTTATCCAGAGCATTCAGAAGGAAGCGCGCAAGGCCGTCGAAAACATGGAGAAGAGCACCACCATCGTGAACGAAGGCCTGATGCTCGGCAACGAACTCAGCGTCGCGCTGAAGAAGATCAGCACGGTCGTGACCGAGGTTTACAAGTTCGCGCAGGAGATCGGCGCTGCCACCAACGAGCAGTCGCACGGTTCGTCGCAAATCGCGCGCGCCACTACGCGGCTCAACGAAATTACGCACGAGATCAATTCCGCCGTCGAAGAACAGGCGGGCGGTGCACAGCAGGTCGTTCGCGCCATGGAGCGCATGCGCGAGTTGATCCAGCAGAGCACGTCGGGTTCAACGGAGTTGGCAGCATCGGCAGAGCAGATGTCGAAGATGTCGCGCCAACTGCTCGATGCTATGGATCGCTTCATCATTGACACCATCAGCGGCGTAGGCCGCAATGGCAATCGCGGCCAGGAAAGTAATGCGGACCGGATCTCGGCCACACGCTACGCCGCGACAGCGCGCTCTTAGGTTGAAGGACGATGCCGAAGGATTTACATCTCGTCGGGTTCCGCGTCGGTCGTGAGACCTTCGGCGTGCCGATCAATTTCGTGCACGAGATCGTCCGCGTCCCCGACATTACTGCGGTTCCGGAAGCGCCCGACTACATCGAGGGCGTCATTAACCTGCGCGGCAAAATCGTCTCGGTGATTGACCTGCGCAAGCGCTTTGGAGAGAAGCAGGTCGCCAGCGATCGCAAGAACCGCGTAATGGTCGTGGAACTCGACAAGAAGTTAGTCGGCTTGATCGTGGACTCGGCCTCCGAAGTTCTCAAACTACCGGAAGACCAGGTGGAGAACCCGCCGAATGTCTTCGAAGCAGGCGATCTGAATTATGTAACGGGCGTCGGCAAGCTCAAGGGCCGTCTCATTATTCTGATCGATCTGACCAAGATTTTGCAGCGTGGCGAATTAAAGCGCATTGGCGACCTCGCAGAGGAAGCCGCCGATGCTGCCGGTGTCGCCTAGCGGTAACAGCACGCCGGTGGTCGCGCAAGGTACGACAGTAATTTTGCAGCAAGGGGTTCGGGGCTCGAAGATACGGTTGCAAATTTGAATTGCTGGTATCAGGGCATGGCTTTAGCTATGCCGTTTACGCACTCATGAACTGGGGCTTTAGCTCCTGGAAGACCTGAGAGGACATGGCGACACCCTCTATCCAAGTCACGCTTACTGAGGCGGAGATCAAACTCCTCCAGACGCTCGTCTACCAGGAGTGCGGCATGTTCTTCGACGAACGCCGCGCGCATTTCCTCGAAGACCGTGTTCGCCGTCGCATCAAAGAAAACGGCTTCGACAATTTCTACCACTATTACAAGCTGCTCACCGGCTCGCAGGGGCGCACAGAGATTGCTGCCCTTGTGGACAATCTCACCATCAACGAGACCAGCTTCTTCCGCAACAAGCCGCAGCTCGATCTCTTCCACAAGATCACGATGGAAGAAATCCTGCATCGCAAGCACCAGCGGCGCGATTGGTCGCTGAAGATCTGGAGCGCTGGCTGCTCTACCGGTCAGGAGCCGTACACCCTCGCGATGTTGATGTGTGATGCGCTTGCGTTTTACAACCTGCGCAATCCCCTGCCGATCGAGACGCCCACCCCGAAGCCGCTGGTTCCGCCACCGTGGAAGGTTGAGGTCCTCGCCTCCGACATTAGTTATCGCGTTCTGCGCACCGCGCAGGAAGGCAGCTACTCCGAAACCCAGATGGAACCGGTGGATTACTCCTACCGCCTTCGTTACTTCGACAAGGTCAACGATCGCTACATGATCAAGAAGGCGCTGAAAGAGTTCATCCACTTCGACTTCCATAACCTGAAGACCGAGTTCTTGCCGCAGCACAACGACGTCATCTTCTGTCGCAACGTGATGATCTATTTCGACGAAGCCGAGCAGAAGCGCTTGATCAACAAATTCCATCGCTGCCTGAAGCCCGACGGATATTTGTTTGTCGGCCATGCAGAGAGTCTTTTCGGCCTGAGCGACAAATTCCGCATGGTGCACGTGAATAACGGCACGGCGTACCAAAGGATCGAGGTCTAGCGTGTCCTTCTTCTCCGACGAGCGGGCAGCCGAACTCCGGGACTTGTTCTTCGAGAGCGCGCAAGAACTTCTGCAAGCGCTCAACGACGAAGGTCTTGAGTTGGAGCGCCACCCCAACGACGCGGAGATCGTGCGCGACATCCGTCGCACCGTGCACACGCTCAAGGGCGACTCGGCGGCCTGCGGCTTTAAAGAACTCAGCGAACTGGCACACGAACTCGAAAACGCTCTTACTCCCGAAATCACGCACGCGGCGAGCGGCAACCTCGTCGAACTCGTGCTGAACGCTGCCGACACCTTCGATTCCCTGCTCACCGCATATCAGCGCAATTCAGCGCTCCCGGCCACCGATCACGTCCGCAACCTGATTAAGCGGTTGACCGAGAAGCCGCAAGCACTCGACGGCGGCGCGCTAAAGCTTGAGTTCATGTGGAGCGAGTACGAACAATTACTCGCTGAGAAGGGCGCATCGTCTGGCGCACGTCTGTTTAACATCGCGATTGAAGTGGACCCGCAGTGCCCCATGCGCATGGCCGCTCTGCAACTCGTTAAGAACGTGCTGCAGGGGCTCGGCGTCACCATCACGATTCAGCCGGAAGGCGACATGCTGCCGGAAAACATCTCGACGATTCGGGCCATCCTTGCGACCTTCCAGGCGCCCGAGAACATCGAGAAGAAGATCCAGATTCCGGCGATTACGCGCCGCACTTTGCTCGAAGACTATCTGCGCCCCGGACAACCGCGCGAAGGCATTCTCTCGCGCGCGACCGAAGCACCGAAAGAAACTCCTAAGGCCGTCGCTCCGCCGCCCAAGCCCGCGCCGCCGGCGCCTGAGCCGAAGAAAGTCGAGCCGCCCAAGCCCGATCTCAAAACCGTACCCGCTCTGCTCACCGTCGAAGAGCACGACGGCGATGCGCACGCCGATGCGCCGTCGCCTAATCCCTTTGCGATCACGCCTGAGAACCTGCTGCGCGTGGATGCCGATCGCATTGATACCGTACTCAATCTCGTCGGTGAGTTGATCATCAACAAGTCGATGCTCAACCAGACGCTCTCCGATTTCGGCAAGCAGCACGCGAAAGATCCGTTGAAGGCCCGCTTTGCCGACGCGATGGCGTTCCAGGCGCAGATCCTGAATGAGCTCCAGCGCGCGGTGATGAAGATCCGCATGGTGCCGGTGGAGCAACTCTTCCGGCGCTTTCCTCGCATTGTTCGCGATGTCGCTCGCTCCAGTGGCAAGGAATGCGATCTGATCATCAGCGGCCAGAACACCGATCTCGATAAGAGCATTCTCGACGCGCTCTCTGAGCCGATGATGCATCTAATTCGCAACGCCGTGGACCACGGCATCGAGCTTCCAGCCGCGCGTATCGCCGCCGGCAAGTCGGTCAAAGGAACACTGAAACTCAATGCGTTCTACCAGGGCAACCAGGTCGTCATCGAACTCACCGACGACGGTGCCGGCATTGACCGCGATCGCGTGGTTGAAAAAGCAATCGAGAACAACATCGTCTCGGAGAAAGAAGCCGAAAAGCTGACCGATCAGGACGCGCTGAACCTGATCTTCCGACCCGGCCTGAGCACCGCGACCCAAGTCACTGAGATCTCCGGCCGCGGTATGGGCATGGACATCGTAGAGAGCGTGCTGCGTCGCCTGAAGGGCTCCATCGGGATCCAGACTGAAAAAGGGCGCGGAACGACTTTCCAGTTGCGCGTTCCGCTGACTCTGGCGATCATGCAGGCACTGCTCTTCCGCGCAGCCAACCGGCTGTATGCGGTGCCCCTCGGCTCGGTGGTCGAGATAGCTCGCGCCACCTCGCAGCATATCCACGTCGTGGACCACCACGAGGTGTTGCAGCTTCGCGAACAGATCGTCACTCTGGTTCGTCTGGACAAGCTGGAGGGCCGCAAGCGCCAGCCGCAGTCGGAGAAGCACAAGGTTTTCGTAGTCGTAGTACAACTGGGCGACCGCCGCTTTGGGATGGTCGTAGACAAACTGGTTGGGGAAGAAGAACTGGTCATCAAGGCCCTGGACGACAATCTCGTCGCAACCGATTTGGTTAGCGGCGCTTCCATCCTTGGTGACGGTAAGGTCGTTTTGATCCTAAACGTTGCTTCTGTGGTCGAGCGCCTTGGGCGCGCGCCGAGCGGCAACGGGTCAAGAAAATTGGGAGCCTCGGCTTGAGGACTACGCCGATCCGCGTGTTAGTGGTGGATGACTCTGCGCTGATGAGGAAGATGATCACACAGATGCTCCAGAAGGACCCGGCGATCGAGGTCATAGGCACCGCTATGGACGGGGCCTTTGGACTCAAGAAGATCGAGGAACTTCGGCCGGATGTGGTCACACTCGATCTCGAGATGCCCAACATGGATGGTATGGAAATGCTGCGCCACATAACCAAGCGCGGACAAACTCCGGTGATCGTCGTGAGTGCTCACACCACCCAGGGCGCGCGAGAGACGTTCAAGGCGCTGCAACTCGGCGCGTTTGACTTCGTCGCCAAGCCGCAGGAGGGCTCTTCCCTCACCCTTGAGAATGTGGCAGATGAGATCATTGCGAAGATCAAGGTTGCCGGCGCCGCGCGCAAGCCGAGGCCGCAAATCGCTACAGTTGATGAAGCGCTATTGCGTTCGGCGCGTAAGCCGGCGCGACCACCCGTCGCCTCGCGGACGACGCCGTCGAAGATCATCGCCATTGGCATATCAACCGGCGGTCCCAATGCCCTGCTCTTCATGCTGTCACAGCTTCCCGCCGATTTTGCCGGTACGATCTTGATCGTGCAACACATGCCCGAAGGCTTTACCCAGATGTTCTCGAACCGGCTCGCTGAGTCCTGCGCCATCGAAGTGAAGGAAGCCGCTTCCGGGGATTTGCTGCTGGCAGGGCGTGCTTTGATCTGCCCGGGGAATCGTCATATGCGTGTACGCCGTATGCCGATGGGTGATGTTGTCGTTTTGTCCGATGAGCCCCCGGTTAACGGGCATAGGCCTTCGGCAGACGTGCTTTTCCGGTCCGTGGCCCAGGAGTTTGGCCCAAAAGTCGTCGCCCTGATCATGACGGGGATGGGTGAAGATGGCGCCGATGCGATAGGCGCGGTGAAAGCCGCTGGCGGCCTGGCAGTTGCACAGGACGAGGGCTCCAGCGTGGTATTTGGGATGCCTAAGGTTGCCATAGAACGCGGCAACGTGAATCGAGTGGTTGCGCTGGATGCATTGCCGAATTTGCTCATGGTACAAAGCGCGGCGCAACGGGTCAGTTCGTTCGATTGATTAGTACTTCGCGGTTTTGCCGGATTGGGCGACAATATACCGGCAGACCCTGAGAGGAATGTATGGAGCAATTCGCTGCTCTACTCCGCAGCAAGGACCGGCAACCGGTACGCTACCTCGTGGTAGACGACTCCGTGTTTGCCCGCAAGAACCTGGCCAAGATGATTGATACCTTTGGTGGCCAGGTGGCGGGCGAGGCCGGAGACGGCTGCACGGCAATCACGGAGTACGACCGCACCCACCCCGACATCGTGCTCATGGACATCACCATGCCGCAGATGGAGGGCATCGAAGCTGCCGAGCGCATCGTGCGCCAGCACCCCGACGCCCGCATCGTTATGGTGTCGTCGGTCGGCTATCAGGAGAACATCGTGGCGGCGCTCCAGAAGGGCGCGCGGCACTTTGTCCAGAAGCCGGTGAAGCCCGAGGTCCTCTACGAGGTGATCAAGTACGTCCTTGGCGACGAGGGTTTGGCGATGGCGTCGGCTTCTGCCGTTGCGGGAGATTCCGGCCAATGAAGATGGACCTCATCCAGCCCTTCATCAACGCCGCCGACGCGGTGCTTGCCGAGACGCTGCAATGCAACACGCGCATCGGCGATATGACCATGGAGGAAGAGATCTACCGCCGCAAGGGCGTCGCCGCGGTGGTCAACGTCACCGGCGACATCGAAGGCCGCATCATCTTCGACATCGACGCCGAAACCGCCACACGAATTGCCTCAACCCTCGCGGGCCAGGAAGTCGCGCAATCTGATGAGATCATCGCCGAGACGATCTGCGAGCTCGCTAACCTGGTCATCGGCAATGCTGTCACCGCACTCAACGACCAGGGCTTCCGCTTCAAGATCCATCCGCCGCAAGTGCATAAGGATGACGTTGGACTACCAGGCAGCGAAGACACAGAAGCGCTGGTGATGTTCGTCGAGACGCCAGCAGGAAATGTGTTCATGAATATCGCGATGCGCTACAACCGGCGTCGTCGCGGCGAAGAGCTCGTCGCCTCCGCATAATTTCATCGAGTGAAAAGAATAAAGGGTGGGCTTTTTGCCCACCCTTCTCGTTTGCTTGAGACGTCGTTTAGCGCGGGAACGCCAGCACTTCTTTCGGGACTTGATACGCACAGGTCAGCCCCGCCGTGGGGTTCACCTGGCATTTCGGGTCCGCCTGTGGCGCTTGAATGAAATTTGAAATTCCATTCGTGTCGGTGCGGATCACCGTGATACCCGGGGCGTCGTTGGGATTATTGGCTGCGGCTGTGCCGGCGGGAGGCGCGGGCGTAGTCACATAAATTTTGGTGCTTGTCGGCTCGGTCTCGATGTAGAGCGGCTGCGTAATCGCAGCGGCCGGCCCAAGGGAAACCGTTTTCACCACGACGTTGCTGTTCGCGTCGAGAACGCTGACCGTGTTGTCGTTAGTGTTCGCGACATAGTAGCGGCTGCCATCAATGAGCGGCACCACGCCGGTGGGATTGTGTCCTACCGGTACCGACAGCTTCAGCACGGAGGGCGTGGAGCCGGAGAGGTCGAGCACGGTCACGTCGTTGCTGCCACCATTGGTGACAAACAAACGATTGCGACGCACGCTGTAGATGATGTAATTCGGCGCGTTCCCGACGTTGATCGTGGAAGTCGAATTGTCCGACGTAGTGATCACCGTGAGATTATTCGAGCCCTTGTTCGCAACGAAAACGTATTTTCCACTTAGGTCAGTCGCCGCCATCACTGGATTAGTTCCAACCGGGATGGTTGTGATGACTGCCTGACTGACGGGATCGAGCACACTCACGGTGTTGTCACCCTGGTTGATGACGTACAGCCTGCCGGCGTTGGGCACTTGCGTAAGCGCCGAAGGATTGTTACCGACGCACGTAGTGTTCGCGACCACGTACGAAGTGTTCACGGCGTAGACCGCGCCCTCCGGGCACCCCGGCGCTACCGAGGCCAGGATGTAAACCAGCGAAGCCTGTCGCGAGCCGACGTTGGTTGGAATCGAACCTGTCGGCAGAGTAACTGAACTCGCGGGCTGCGGGTTGCAAGTGGTGAATTGCGGGTTGCAAACCGGCTGCGCGGTGATGCTGGCTTCGGAAGAATCCGGTACGGCACCCTGGTTCACGGTCATGATGACCGAGGAGAGCGTACCCAGGAAGCTGGCATTGATCGGATTCGTGCCCACGTTGATGTTCACTGCCACGCTGTCGCCAGACACGTCAATTTGCTGAAGGGTGCCGGGCCCTGGAGTTCCAGTGGTGCCAGTCGGATTGGTATAGACGGCATAGACCCACTTGGCGGGCTGAGGATCGCCGCCGGGCTTCACAATCGCGGTTGCGATGGGACGATAGGTGTCGCTGCAACCAACCCCGATCAGTAGTGCGCACAGCACACCGGCTCCAGCGCCGGCCTTTTTCCAAGAGAACATTCGCATTCCGTGACTTCGTGGGATAAAGGTCTATTGTACTTGGGCGGGAGCACCCGGCCAACCCCGTAAGGTGGCTAAGCTGTTGATAGTGATTGCATTCGTCCCGCGATACGATGACTTCTATGTCTCAGACGGGAAAGGCGTGCGGAAGATAGCCGGATGAAGACCAATGCAGGGCGCATCCTCGACGGCCTGAAGATCCAATACGAGCTGCGTGAGTATGAGGTGGATCCAGACGACCTCGCCGCAGAGAGCGTTGCCGAGAAAATCGGGTTCCCACCGGAACAGGTATTCAAAACGCTGGTCGCACGCGGTGATCGCAACGGCGTTTGCTTCGCGGTCGTCCCCGGCAACTACGAACTCGACCTCAAGGCGCTCGCCCAGGCGACTGGCGATCGCAAGATCGCGCTGGTGCCGTTGAAAGAGGTCCAGCCACTCACCGGATATATTCGCGGTGGAGTGACGGCGTTGGGCGCGAAGAAAGACTACCCCGTGGTGGTGGACGAACTCGCGGAGATCTTCGATGTGATCTCGCTGTCGGCCGGGGTGCGCGGGACACAGATCCTGATCGCACCGGCGGATTATATCCGTGCCGTGAATGCGACCGTGGCAGCGATTGCGCACGAAAAGCAGTAGGTACCCCCCTCCCTCTCTCTTGTGTTTTCAACAGCTTAGGCTATGTAATGTTCGCAAATTCCTCTTTCTAAAGATACTTAGAGGTAAATTCCTCTCGGCGTGGGAGTTAGGAGGGGAAAAGCGAAAATCTTCAACCGCGAAGGGCACGAAGGGTGCACCAAGAAAGTTGGGAAAAAGGGGGCGAAATCGCTGCGAAAACGTGCTCGGTGGAGCGATTTTCTTCACGGGCTGGTGCTTTTTTGCGTAATTTCGGGAGTAATTTTCGCTGCCGGCGGAACAGCAGATTCTTCGTCGGCCTCTCGCCCTCCTCTGAATGACAAGAGAGGGCATGGGAAGTGACGGCAGTAGCGCGGCTCCCGCATGGCAGACGGCAGGTTTTCAAAGAGCTTTGGATTTCTGGGAATTTCCCGATTTGCACGATAGGTCGGACTTGGGGAAAAAAGATGTGACTGGACGCACGTATCGCTGTGCGACGGATCACGAGTGGGTTGTGACGTAGGAGGAGTTTGGAGCGTGTGCCTCACAGCCCGGGGGGCGGGACGATGAGGCACACTTGAATCCTAGAACGCGCCGACGCCGGCGTCTTCGGTGTCTTTGATGTCGAAGACGGTATAGAGCTTGGTGACGAGCAGAAGGTCGTTGACGCGGTTGGTGACATTGCAAAGCTTCACGTCAGCGCCACGGGTGCGGGCGGAGGTGAAACCGCTGACCAGTTCACCGATGCCGGAGCTATCGATGTAGCTGACGCCAGCGAGGTTGAGCAGGACCTTCTGGTGTCCGGCGGCGACTGCGTTCTTGATGGCGTCGCGGAGTTCGGCGCTGCCGTCGCCCAGGGCGATGCGGCCGTTAAGGTCCACAATGAAAACTCCGTTTTTCTCACGGGTGCTCGAGGTTAAAGCCAAGGGAAAGCCTCCTTACGATATGCGGCTTACGACTGTTCTTAGAAGCGCGGGAACACTTGGGCAGTTTACTGCCCAAGGCCGTAAATTGGCGCTGATAATTACAATTTTCTTCTAGCGACCTCTCCGAAGCGAGACGGACCTCGGGGTGAGGCAGGAAATCGGCGGCATAGAAGTCCGTGGTGGTGCCTAGCAGCGCGGTTTACGTGGAATGACTTGCGTCGCGGGCTGCGCGCATCTACCTTTGTGCCGATGGATCCGCGAGAGCAGGAGCTTTCGGAGCTGCGCCGCGAGGTGGAAGAGCTCCGCCACCGCGTTGAGCGCCTGGAGGACGCACGTCCGACAGCGACAGCGAAACCGGCTCCGGTTGCTCCGCCGCAACCAGTCCCGGTTCAGCCAAGGCCTCAGCCACCGACTGCACTGCCAATTCCTCGGAAGGCGAGGAGGTCGCCAGCGAGCGCGGAAGAGCTTGAAGCACGCATCGGGACCCACTGGCTTAATCGCGTGGGAATCATTGCGGTGTTGGTAGGCGTTTCCTATTTCCTGAAGTACGCATTCGATAACGGCTGGATCGGGCCGAGCGGACGAATTGCAATTGGATTGCTCGCAGGCATCGCGGTTACGGTATGGAGCGAGACCTTCCGGCGCAAGGGCTATGCCCTGTTCTCGTATGGCCTGAAGGCGATCGGAATTGGAACGCTGTATCTGTCATTGTGGGCTGCGGTGCAGGTGTATCACCTGATTTCGCCGGGCGTTGGCTTTGTGGCGATGGCGATCGTGACGGCCTCGACGGTGGTGATGGCGCTGACGCAGAATGCACAACTGCTCGCGGCGTACGCCCTTGCCGGAGGATTCTCGACACCGGCACTTTGCTCGACCGGGCAGAACCACGAAATATTTCTGTTCTCCTACACGACGCTTCTCGCGGCCGGCGCGGTGACGCTTACGGCCTTGCGCGGGTGGCGGCGGTTGGCGGTGGGCGCGTTCTTCGGAACGTTGTTCATGTACATCGCCTGGAGCGCCACTTATTACAACATCAACGAATTCGGTGTCACCTCGTTCTTTGCGACGCTGTTCTTTTTGATCTTTGCGGCGGGGGCGCTGGTTCCGCGCGTGAAGGAACCGGTAGACGCGACTTTTCTGGCCGCGATGCTGGCGCTGGCAAACGCATCCGCATATTTCCTCGAGATGTACGACTTGTTCGGCAACGCCCACCCGAACACGTTTCGAGACAACGCTTCGGCATGGCTGGCAATTGGATTGGCGGCGTTTTACGTGCTCCTGGCACAACAGGTGGCCAAGCAGGCTGCCGGCGCGGAAAACCGTCGCCTTCTGAATCTCGTGCACCTGGCGCTGGCGATTGGCTTCGTGACAACTGCGATTCCGTTGAAGCTAAATGGGCATTGGATCACGATGGGCTGGCTGGTGGAATCGGCGGCGCTGTTATACGTGGCGCAACGGCTGCGCCATGAGTTCCTGAAGATCTTTGGCATTGTGGCGCTTCTGTTTGGATTGTTCAGGCTGCTGGTTGAAGGCTGGCAGAGGCAGCCATTCCTCTTCTTGAATTGGCGATTTGCGACGTTCCTGGTGGCGATTGCGGTGCTCGGCGCGGTGGCATACGGAGCGCAAAAATCGGAACGTTCTGATGAGCGCTCCGGTGGACTCGCAGCTGGCGTGATGCTGAACGGGTTCGCGCTGATCGCGCTGTTCCACGAAGTTCAGGACTTCTTCCAGCCGGAAATCAACGAGAAATGGACGGAGCACTCTTACGCAGCAGCCCGTAGCGTAGAGACGATTCGCAGCTTCTCGCATTCCGCGGTGTGGATGTTGTACGGTGCAACACTGATGTTCATAGGGTTCCGTCGCGGATCCGCGTTCTTACGTTGGCAGGCGATCGTGTTGCTGGGAATTACGATTATCAAAGTGTTCTTGTTCGACACGTCGATGCTGGACCTTGGTTTCCGGATATTGAGTTTCATCGGACTGGGCGTGGTGCTGCTGGGAGTTTCGTTCTTGTATCAGAAGGGACATATTTCGTTGCCGGGGCGAGGAGAGTAGATGCGACAGGGTTACGTGGCATTCGGCGTACTGCTATGCACGGCGCTTGGGTGGGCGCAGGCGGACCGCAATAGTCAATTGCGGAGCGCTCCATTTCTGGATAAACCGCCGGGGACGCGGTACAAGCATCGCGCGCCGGAGGAAATGATGCCGGTCTCCGATTGCGAGAAGCTCGCAGAGGGCGTTGAGCACGGCGACGTCCTCGTCTCTTTCTGCAAATGGGCCCTGACGTCCCGGGAGCGTCTGCCAAAGCTCCAGGTGGATGAAAAGATCAAACGATCAGCCCCCGGGCAGTACGGATCCCAACCCGTTGAAACGATCAGCATGCTCGCGCACTATGGTGACGAAATGGTGCGGTACTCGAACTTGAAAATGAGCGGTAAGACGACGAAGACGCCGATTTTAGAGTACGAGCTCAATAACGGTTTTCTTTCCACGGGGGAACTTCGCGGCGCTCTGGAAGCGGTGCTCATGGATGGGAGAAACACGAGCTTCAAGTTCGCGAAGGATCAAAAGCGGGGCCAGGGGAAGCGCGTGCTCGTCTACGATTTCAAGATCTCACCCGGAGACAACACGAGTTGGGTGCTGATGGGAGCGGCAAGAGCGGTGCCGGGGTATAAAGGCAAGATCTCTCTCGACGGCGATACAGGACAGCCGACGCGGCTGGAATGGGAGACGACGGAGTTGGTTCCTACCTCTCCGAGAATGGATTTCTCAGAGGAGATTGATTACGAGAACATCCACGTGTCTGAGAACAACGAATTGGTTTTGCCCGTCCGTGCGGAGACGAGGAGTTCCGTTACCAACGACGACGAAGTTACAAATTCCTTGACTAACGAGATAACGTTTCGGAACTGGCGGGTAGAGCCAAAATAGTGAGGCTGAAGTGCGCCTGGTGGTTATGCTCGCGATTTCGACGTTGACGGTCTGCGCGGCTGCCCAGCAAAGCGGATCGCCAGTACCTGCGCCAGAAGTGCCCGCGCCGCCAGTTGTCGAGCGGCTTATGCCCGAGTCCGACTGCGTGAAACTAGCGCAGGGTATGCAGCATTCCGATTCCCTGCTCTCGTTTTGCGACTGGGTGCTGACGTTTCGCGAACGACTGCCGAACATCCTGGCGGATGAGAAGATGGACCGCCAGTTTTTTCGGCCAGTGGGGTGGAATCCGAGCGACACGATCACGATGACAGCGCATTACGATGGCGGCCGCGTGGAATACGCGGGCCTGGCGGTCAACGGAATTCCTACGACAAAAACAATCTTCCAGTTAAATGGTGCTTGGTCCACGGGGGAGCTGGGCGCATCGCTCGAAGGCCTGGTGGCGGATGTCCGTGCAAGCCGGTTTAAGTTCGACAAAGAAATAGTGGGGGAGCACGGCGAGAAGCTGCTCTCTTACGAGTTCAAAGTTCGGCGGGCCGAGAACGGGAGTTGGGCGCTTGGGGCAGCCGGGAACCGCAGATTCATTCCTGGCTACGAGGGAAAAATTGTGATCGATGAGGCGACGGGACACTGCGTGGAGTTCGAGCGAATGACGACGGATGTCGATCCGAAATTCCCGGTGAAAATGGTGAAGATGAAAGTGCGGTACGATGACGTGCGGTTGGCGGACAATACCAACTTTGCGCTGCCGGTATCTGCCGAATCGTTCAGTTGCATGGGCAAGGTTATGGGTGAAATGTATAAGAACTGCGCGAAGGTTGAAGTCATTTTTCAACACTGGCGCAAGTTCGGCGCGGAGCATCGAATATTGCCAGAAGGAAATACACTTCCGCCGAACTGATTACGGGCGGAGGAATCGGAGTATTGGTTTGAATTTGTTGATCCGTACACTGGCAATATTCTTGTGCTGTGCGAGCCTTGGGATCGCGCAGGAACCGCAGAGTGCGACTGACGTCACCAACCAAAAATATTGTGCGGGGATTTCCGATGGCCTCGGTCACGAAGAGGCATTCCGGCACTTTTGCGAATGGGTAGTGTCATTCGATGCGAAGCTGCCGAACATTATCGGCGACCAGGACACGCGCCGCTACCATACCGACAACGGGAAAGAACGCAAGCTGATTGATACGACCAGCGCGCGCATCGCCTACATTGACGATCAGCCGCACTTTAGCGAGATTGCGATTAATCATGTGAAGCTGGCGGAGCAGTCTGACGCGACGAGCATGATGAAGCTCTACGGCGCGTGGTCGTACGACGACTTTGGAGGCGCGCTGCGGTTGTTGTTTGGCAGCCACACGAAGACACACTTTATGTTCGACGGTGAATCGTCGTGGGAAGGCATGCCGGTGCTCGTTTTCAACTACGAGGTAATGCGCGACGACAACCTGCGCTGGGCGCTGAAGACGAACGACAAGCGCAAAGAAATTGTCAGCGACTTCCCCGGGTATCGCGGACGGATTTTGCTGGCCAGTAAGAGCTTCGACCTGGTGCGCTTCGAGCGCGCGACCCGCGATATCGAAAAGAGCTTTCCGCTGCGCTTTGGCAGCAACCAGGTGAATTATCGGCGGGAACCGCTGGGGGATGGGACGTCGTTTGTGCTGCCGGTGGAGGCGACGGTGACGTTCTGCCACGACGATAAACGGAAGAAATGCGAGATCAACCAGACGACCTTCCAACACTGGCAGAAGTTCGGCGCGAAATCTCGGATTGTGACGGGAGAAACTCCGGAACAGTAGTTATGGCTGAGGCTGCGTTGCGCTGGCGCTCTCAGGCTGATCGCTGCTCGTTCCGTCGTTGGCGTGTTTGTTCGAGGGACTGGTGTGGGCGCGGCTGGCACGAGAGAGTCCGGCGCCGGGCTTGGATCCGCCGGCGGTGTGGCGAGCGGCTTGCGGCGTCGCGGACTTGGTTGCGGAACCAGCGGGAGTTCGTCTGGACGTCAACGCAAAGAACAGAAGAATCAGCACGAGCACCGCGGCGGATGGATAGAGCCAGAGCCGATGCACGCGCATGAAAGCTAGAACGGATTCCGCCGAGATGACGATTTCGATGTCCTGAGACGCCGGGGCACCGACTGCGGGAACTTCCGGTGTTGGACGCTGTTCGGGAATCGCCACCAGGGATTCGGGAGCGATGTCTTCTAGAACCGGTTCCGGAACTGCGGGCTCTAAGACTTTCTGAATGGCGTAGGCCATCTGACGCGCGACCTGGAAGCGGTCCGCAGGATTTTTTGCGAGCGCCTTCGCCAGAAGTTGATCCACCTCGGGCGAAATGTGTAGCGGGCCGTTGTTCGCGATGGAGAGTGCGCGACGATGTGCACTCCAGTCTACGGGACTCGCGCCGCGGCCGTGAAATGGAACATGGCCGGTCAGCATGGTGTAGAGCAACGCGCCCAGAGAGAAAAGGTCGGTCTGAGCGTCAGCCACGCCGCCGTTCAGTTGTTCCGGGGCGAAGAAAGCATTGTCGCCATGGAATGAGCGGGAGAGTCTCGAGCCGCTGAATTCCGCCAGTTTTGCGTGACCTTCTTCGGTGATGAGAATGTTGTAGGGCTGAACGTTGCCGTGAATGAATCCCTGGCGATGCGCGTGGTCTAACGCTTCAGCAAGTTCTTTGGCAGTTTGCAGAGCTGTCTCGGGGCTGAGGCTTCCACTCTGCAGGATGGTCTCGAGGGTGACGCCGGCGACATATTCCCGGACGAGATAGAGCATCTGCTTCTCGTTGGAAATGCCAACGTCGTAAAGCTCGACGATTCCGGGATGCGTGAGGCGTTTGACGGCGCGTGCGTCGAGGAAGAACTGAAGCGGATTGGATTCCGGAAATTCGGCGATTGGGATCGCTTTGATAGCGACGACGCGATCGTTCTCGGAGTCGTGTCCCTGGTAAACCGCACCGAGTTCGCCGCGGCCAATTTCCGCGAGGATCTCGTAGCGGCCTATCATTTCTGTAGATGTCGTCAACTTCGTGCCTCAGTTCGAATTGCGTGCGGGATGCGGATGGTCGTGTCGTCCGGCATCCTCGAGCGAGCTATGGCCGATGAACGGCGGCGTTACGGGACAGATAAAAATTACGTGAGTGGTTGCGAGGCAGCAAGTTACCTCCGTACTCCGGTCGTGCTTCGCTGCGCAAAAGCGCGTATTCTGACGACGAAACGGCAATGATTATCCGACGAATCTGTGGAGTTGCACTTCTTTTCTTTGCAGGTGCGGCGTTTGCGGCAGATGCCAAGCCGCAGTACTTCACCAATGTGCGCGACGCCCATGCAGCCCCTGGCACGAATTACGTCGCAATGGACGCCGATATGTGGGCGCATACCCGCGTCGACCTTGGGGATATCCGACTCTACAACGGCACCAAGGAGGTGCCGTATGCGTTGCGCGAGCAGGGGAGCGCGGAGTACAGCGAGCAGCATGCGGTGAGGGTGCTGAATAAGGGCGTGGTGCCGGATGCAACGGTGTTTGATTTGGACATGCAGGGCGTTGACCAGTACGACCAAGTCACGCTGCAGGTGAATCAGAAGGATTTCAACACCGAAGTTCGCGTCTTCGGAAGTAACGATATCGAAGGCAAGAATGCGATCAAACTCGCAGTCGCACCGATCTTCGATTTCTCAAAACAGAAGCTTGGATCGAATTTGACGATCCAATTACCCCCTTCCACCTTCCGATACCTTCATCTCACGATTCCAGGTTTGCTCGCCAACAGCGGGCACACAATCATGCCAGAACATATAACTGGCGCGACGGCCAGCAACACGAATCGCACAACGGCGATCTGGGACGCCGTGGGAGTGAGCATCTTACGTGGGCAGAATCCGCATGAGAGTGTGTTTGAAATCGAGGTACCGAAGGGCGTGCCGCTCGACCGGCTTCAGTTCGCGATGCCGGGTGAGCGGGTGAACTTCCGGCGCAACGTGACGGTGGAGGCGCGCAGGGACGACAAGAGATTGAAGCCGGACGAAGGATGGGAAGCCGTGGCCGGTGGCGAGATTTCTCGCGTTCGATGGGTAGGTGGGAATATTCACGAGGAACTTGAGATTGCGACGCATGACACCCGCGCGATGCACTGGAGAGTGACAGTGCAGAATGGCGACGATCCGCCGCTTCCGGTGCAAGTGACGGCGCAAACGGTGGAGCGTCGGATTTACTTCGATCCGCAGGGCACGAGCATTGTGCGGGTGTATTACGGGGATGAGCAGGTCCCCGCGCCGGTGTATGACTATGCGAAGTTCTTTCGCGACGCTGATGCAAAGAAGGCCACGGAAGCGAAGCTTGGGCCGGCGATGGACAATCCGGAATTTGCAAGCCGGCCGGATGAGCGTGCGTGGACGGAGCGGAATGGCTGGGTGCTGTGGACGGCGATGGTGGCGGCGGTGCTGGGGATTGGGATTGTTGCGCTCAGAGGGTTGAAGCGGGCATAGCGCCAAGTAGAGCCATGCCCTTGCCTCTTATTTCGTCTTATCGCCCTGCTTCGCGATGATCTGATCCTTGATCTTGTCGTAGGTGGGACCGTTCACAATCTTCTGGTTCTTCAGATCAGTCTTGGTATGGTACGGACGACCAGCAATGATCTTCTGAGCGGTGGCCGGACCGATACCGGGCAGAGTAGCTAACTCATCGCCGGTTGCGGAGTTGATATCAATTTTTGCAGTGCTCTTGTCAGGAGCTGAACTGGCTTGAGATTTGGCGGTAGTCGGATTCCCGCCGCTTTGCGCAAATCCGAGCGAAGCGACGAGCGCGACGACTGCGAGCGCAAAAATCCGAACAAGGTTTTTTTTCACGCGACACCTCTCCATGCTGCAGAAGTGAACTTCACGCGCGGTTGGATGGCATACCCTGTCGGGACGTTGGCCGCAATAAAAACGGCGCGACCATTTGGTCGCGCCAAGCTGACTTACTACACCTGCTTTCGTTACCGCAAACTCTCTTCAACTTCGTTGAGCCAATCTGGACGTTTCAGGACCTCGCGTGGCTTCGGGCCATCCGCTGCGCCGACGATGCCATCCTGTTCCATGAGGTCGATGAGGTGCGCGGCGCGGCCATAGCCGACACGGAGACGACGCTGCAAGAGTGATGTGGAGGCCTTGCCGAATTCAAGGACGAGTTTGACGGCGTCCTGGTACATCGGATCGCCCTCGAGTTCGCCATCACCACCGGCACCGCCTTCGCCCATCACGCTGTTCCCTTCTTCCTTCGGGGCCTGGAGGAACTTCTGTTCATACTGCGCGGTACCCTGCGCCTTCCAGAACTCCACTACGGCTTCGATTTCCTTCTCGGTGACGAACGGCGCGTGCACGCGCTGTACGCGGGCCGAACCCGAGGGCAGGTAAAGCATGTCCCCGCGGCCGAGAAGTTGTTCGGCGCCGTTGCCGTCAAGAATGGTGCGCGAATCGATCTTGGTGGCCACGCGGAAGCTCATACGCGACGGGAAGTTCGCCTTGATCAAGCCGGTGATGACATCCACCGACGGGCGCTGCGTGGCGAGCACGAGGTGAATGCCGACGGCGCGGGCCATCTGTGCGAGTCGCGTGATGGACTCTTCGACGTTGGCTCCGTCGAGCATCATGAGGTCGGCCAACTCGTCGATGATGATGACAATGTACGGCAGCGGCTTGTGTTCGGTCTCGCCGTCTTCAAAGAGACTCGGCGTTGCGTTGCCTTCGAAGAGCTTGTTGTACTGATCGATATTGCGCACGCCTTTTTCTGCAAGCACCTTCAGACGGCGCTCCATCTCGCGTACTGCGTTCTTCAGCGCGTTCGAAGCCAACTTGGGTTCGGTAATGATCGGTGTGTAGAGGTGCGGCACGCCTTCATAGTTGCCGAGTTCCAGTCGTTTCGGATCCACGAGGATCAGGCGGACCTGTTCGGGCGTGGACTTGTAGAGCACCGACATGATGAAGGCGTTGATCGCCACCGACTTGCCCGAGCCGGTGGAACCGGCAATTAGCAGGTGCGGCATTCCGTTGAGCTCCGCACAAACAATCCGGCCGTTGATATCTTTGCCGAGCGCCAGCGTGGTCTTGCTCTTGCCGCCGATGAACTCGTTGGACTCGACGACTTCGCGAAGGAAGATGGTCTCGCGCTGATGGTTCGGCACCTGGATACCGACCGTGCTCTTGCCCGCCATGCGCTCGATGAGGATGCTCTCGGCCTTCATCGCGAGGCAAAGGTCTTCGGCGAGGCCGGTGATGCGGCTGTATTTGATTCCTGCTTCCGGCTTGAACTCGAACGTCGTGACAACCGGGCCGGGGTTAATCTGCGTAATCTGGCCGTGGACGCCGAATTCGGCGCACTTCTCGACCAGCACTTGCGCGAGCTCCTTCAGTTCTTCTTCGTCAATCTGCTGCTGCTCGTCGGGGCGGCGCAACAACGCGGACGACGGCAGCTTGAAGGTACCGGCAATCTTCGGCATCGTGGTCTTGGGCTTCTGCAGCGCATCAGCGCGGGGACCAACAGCAATGGTTTCGGCATCGTCGTCGTCCATATCCTCGGCGGGAATTGCCGGGGTGACTGAAGCGGCAATCGGCTTCTTCGCGGACTTCGGTTCTTCTACGACTCCATCCTCTTCGAGCATTTTTTCAATGCCAGACTTCGGCTTCGATCCGCCAGCTGCGACCGGTACAGCAGGTCGCGCCATTACTGCTGCCTGCGGCGGAGCTACGCGCGCCACGGGTTGCGGCATCTCGTCGAGGCGGCCCTTTGCTGGAACGAGCTGAGCTGTAACAACGGGTTTCTGTTCACGCTTCTTTGCCAGCGCGTCTGCGGCCTTCTTATTCTCGCGCTCTTTCTTCCAATCCTGGAAGCGGTCCCACCACGCATAGGCGAACGCGAAGCGCGTCTGCGACCAGATGTGGAGTTCGGCGACGGAGAACGCTGTAGAAAGATACGTCGCGGTGACAATCGCGGCGATGCAAACGATGTATGCGCCAACCAGATTGAGGTAATGAATCATCGCGTCGGCGACGATGCGGCCCATGAGGCCTTCAATGCCCGCGCCGCGCGCCCAGTGCCAGTGCCACGGCAGCAGTCCGAGAAACGCGCTCGAGAATACGACCATCGACAGCACGCCGGAAAGCTTGCTGACGGGCGAGGCGATTGTCCGCGAACGGAACCAGCGCACGGCAAACATCACCATAAACACCGGCACGAGGAACACCGCGATGCCGATCGTTTGCAGTGCGAGGTCGGCGACGAACGCGCCGGCCATGCCGATCCAGTTGGCGACTTCGCGGCCGCCCTGGGCGGAGGACGAGGTGTTCAGCGATGGATCGCCCGGATGATAGGACACCAGCGACAGTGCCAGCAAAATGGAGGAAAGAAAAATCAGCAGCCCAACGAGCTCGTTCAGCCGCTTATTGGAAGTAGGGGTAGTCGCTCGGGCAAGAAGGGTCATCTTCGTTTTCGGCATTCCGTCAGACAGTCGCAGGGAGACTCCCGCCCCACGGTTGGGCAAAGCGAGAGAGATCGTCTTTCGGGAACACCCGAAGTTACACCAGAGCGATTCTGATTATCCCAGAACTGCCTGAAGATACAAGTGCCTAGCAAGATATTTGACAGTGGAAAAGACAGGACTCGCGAAGATCCTTCCGGCGACAAATCTTGACCATTTTGCGACGAAACACCGGCAATTCAGGTGGCATCTAAGCGCTACAGTGTCCACGGAATGGCTATTCCCCCAATTTCATCCCACCAAAACTCGAGGCGCCGCGTGACCATGAAAGCCACTGTTCCCGCTCGAAGCCGCTCGCACTTCCATCGCATTTTTGTTTCGGTTTCCGCGTCAGCACTTTTGATTGGGCTTGCCGGGTGCGGCAGCACTTCAGCTCGCGTGAGCGATTCATCGGTGGACTTCGGCCAGGTGGCGATGGGAACGCAAGTGCGAAGGATCGCGGTGAATGTGACCGCATCCGGCGACAACGACGTTACGGTTGCGCCGAAACTCAGCGGGTCGGGAGATTTCTCCATCGCTCCGGACGTGGGATGCGGGACAAAGCTGGCTTCCCATGGAACGTGCTCGGTGGTCGTGGTATTCACACCAACGAGTACCGACAGCGCGACGGCGACCCTGGATTTGGGGTTGTCGGTGAATGACCAACAGATATCGCTCACCGGCAGCGGCGTACAACTCACACCGGGACAGAGCCTGGTCACTGCGACCGACAGTCCTCTGGTAGCGCTCTATACGTATGCGCCGCAGGGTTCGGGTGACGTGCACATCGAGTTCGGTCCGGACACCAATTACGGGCTGGAGACTTCGGCGGTGACGCCCAGCGCAGGCTCTCCCGTGACGATCTATGTCGCCGGGATGCGTGCGAACTCGACGTATCACATGCGCGCTCGGACGAGCGGCGGCGAAACGGCGATGGACCAGACATTCACGACCACGAAGATCACCAGCGGTACGCTGCCGCCGATCACCGCAACGAGCAGTGGAACACCGCAGTCAGGGATCGAGTTCCTGAATCCGGGATTCAGCACGGCGAGCACTAACTTTATCGAGGCGTACGCGGTTGATCTGGAGGGCAACGTCGTTTGGGCGTATGACTATCCCGAACGTACGACCAATGCACTGCTGCAATCCTTCCACGTGTTGCCGGACGGCAACATTCTCGCGCTGATTGGGACGAGTTCGGCTGTGGCACCAAAATCGGGTGATCCCATCCTGCTCCGCGAATTCAATCTTGGCGGCGTGCCGGTACGCGATGTGACGCTGGATCAAATCAACGCGCAGCTGTCGGGAATCAGCCTGGTGGATTTGCATCACGCGGTGACCGTGCTACCAAACGGACACTGGCTGGCGCTCGCCAATGCCTACAAAAGCTTCGACGGCTTGCCCGGGCAGGGCGATGGAACGAAGGTTCTCGGCGACGTGATTGTGGACGTGGACCCGAGCGGCAAGGTCGTGTGGACGTGGAGCGAGTTCGATACGCTCGACGTGAAACGCGCGCCCGATGGTTATCCGGATTGGACGCACAGCAACGCAATTGTTTATGAGCCGGATGACGGCAATCTTCTGGTGTCGATTCGCCACCAGAATTGGGTTGTGAAGGTGGATTATCGGAACGGTGCGGGCACGGGAAAAATTCTGTGGCGGCTTGGATATCAGGGCGACTTCAAGCTGGTTAATGGGACCGAGCCGCAGGATTGGTTTTTCGGGTCGCACCAGCCGCAGTTTGTGAGTTCGTCCACGGCGGCCATGTTCGACCTCACCTTGATGGACAACGGCTACAATCGGCAGCTCACGCCGGGGGCCGCATGCACTGGTACAGGCTGCTACACGGCAATCCCGATCTATCACGTGGACGAAGCTGCTAAGACGGCGACGATCTTGTGGCGCGACGCGATCGATCCATCGAAGTTCTCTGTGTGGGGCGGCGGAACAACCGTACTCGATAATGGAAATCTTGAGTTCGATCTCTGCGCGTTGGGCAACGACTCCGAGGTAGACGAGGTCACCGTGACCGGTACGCCACAGACGGTGTGGACATTGAAAGTCACCGGACAGAATCTCTACCGGGCGAACCGGATGCCGAGCTTGTATCCGGGGGTGCAGTGGTAGCCACGGAAAACGCTGGAATCGTCGCGATTTGTGACGCTTGACGATGCGTAGCGACGTCGGCGAATTTACAATGTCTGCATGGATTCCTTCGTCATTGCAGGCAAAGCGTTCTCTTCCCGATTGATCGTTGGCACAGGCAAATACAAGAGCGGTCAGGAAACGGCTCGCGCCATTGCGGCCAGCGGCGCCGAGATGGTTACCGTCGCGGTGCGTCGTGTGAACCTCGATCGCAGCAAAGAGTCGCTGCTCGACTTTATTGACCCGAAGAAGTACTTCCTGCTGCCGAACACTGCGGGCTGCTACACCGCTGATGAGGCCATTCGTGCCGCACGGCTCGGACGCGAAGTGGGGCTTAGCGATTGGGTGAAGATCGAAGTCATCGGCGACCAGAAGACGCTCTTCCCCGACGTGCAGGCGACCATCGAAGCGACGCGTGTGCTGGTGAAGGAAGGCTTTACCGTCCTGCCTTACACCTCGGATGATCCGGTGGTTGCGCTGCGGCTGCTCGACGCTGGAGCGTCGGCGATTATGCCCTTGGGCGCGCCGATTGGCAGCGGGCTGGGGATCCAAAACAAAGCGAGCATGGCGATCCTTCGCGAAATGATCACGACCGTTCCGCTGATCGTGGATGCGGGCGTCGGTACCGCCAGTGATGCGACCATCGCGCTGGAACTTGGTGCGGATGCGGTACTGATGAATACCGGTATCGCCGGGGCGGATGACCCGGTGCTAATGGCGGAAGCGATGAAGAACGCGGTCATCGCAGGACGGCAGGCTTATCTCGCAGGCCGGATGCAGAAGAAACTCTACGCGACGGCGAGTTCTCCGCTGGAAGGCGTTTCGCGCTAGCGATAACGCAACGCAAGCACAACGATGCCGGCGGCGATCAAAATGCCGCCGCTGGCATAACTCACCCTGACCCGGTTCTCCCGACTTTCCAACTTGGCGCCGACAGAGCGCGCAGCGAACGCGTAAAGCGTCGCATTGATCATCGCCATGATGTCGAAGGTAGCGATGTAGATCGCGGATTGCTGAACGAAGGAGTGCGTCGTCGCGATGAATTGCGGTACGAAGGCAACGAAGAACAGGATGAGCTTGGGATTCGTAACCGTAACAGTGAAGGCGGTGACGAAGCGCGATTTGCTCGATTGGACCTGGGCAATTGCGGCTTCTTCGTGGGCCATGGTGGACTGGGTGCGCGCCGAGAGAATCGATCGTAATCCCAAGTACAACAGGTAGGCGCCGCCGATGATCTTGAGGACATCGAATGCCGTTGCCGAGGCACGCAGGAGAGCGCCCGCACCGGCGAGCGACGCCGACATTCCTACCAGGTCGCCCGAGCCCACACCGAGGACGGTGCTCCAGGCATGGCGCTTATGATGCGCGAGAGCGTCGGCGATCACCAATAGGACGGTGGGACCGGGCGTGCAAATAACAATGGCGCTCGTGAATACGAACGCCATGTACAGATGAAAATCCATTCGGCAATTTTACTTCCCGGCCACGGGCGTGACCGAAGCGACATGGACGGTGCCGCCCTTCATCGAACCCTTCACTTCCACATGCTTGCCGAGGACGTCTTTCACGGCATCGGGGTTGTCGATGGGTACGACCTTGCCATCGGCGTCGGTGACGAGCACAGGCTTCTCGCCAGCCTCTGCACACTTCTTCGCGCAGGCTTCATGGGCTGCATTGGCGCCTTTTGCAGCGCACTTCGCATCGCTGATCCAACCGGCGTAGGTGGTGTCTTTCGCGAACGCGGATACAGCCATGAGCGAACAGAGACATAGAGCGAAACCGACCTTCTTCATTGTTGTTGGTCTCCAGGGAGAGAATCCCGCCACGGAAGTGTGATATCACAAAAGCGTCTGGTAACGCGAGCGAGGACGGTCAACAAATTGCCAAAGTTTTGCTTGTGAAGTAAGCGGTTACTCTGTGGTGTCAGTGCTTTTCCGCGGTGTTAACGGCAGGAGGATTGCCGCCCCCAGCCTTGGCTTGAGGCATGACGTATACCACCTCACCCGGGCGGGTATAGTGCAACTGTTCGCGAGCCTCGCGCTCGATGGCAGACTTGTCCGACTTGAGCGATTTCACGTCCTTCTGGAGCGCGGCGTTTTCGGTATTGAGCTTCTGGAACTCGCCTTGCAGCCGCTGATACTCGGCTTTCTTTTTCTGGTACACCATCCAGCCGTTGGCGCCGAAGACGACGTGATAGAAGACGGCGCAGGTCAGCAGCGCCGTGGCGACGATGGCTGCCTTGCGCTTCCACTGCTCCCAAACTTCCTGCCACTGTTCTACAAATGTCATCTTCTATCCAAATACGAACTGCTTGGCGGCGGCGCTCAGATCCTTCAGACCCTGCTCGCTGCGCGCCTCGGTGTATGCCCTGACCACCGGTTCGGTACCGCTCACGCGGTAGCAAACCCAGGAGCCGTCGTCGAGAACCAGCTTCAGTCCGTCCTTGCGATTGATTTCAACGACACGCTTGCCGTGGAAATCCTTCGGCTCGGACTTCAGTTTTTTAGTGAACGTCTCTTTCTGCTCCGGCGTCAAGTGGAAGTTCTGTCTTTCGGGGTAGAAGGAACCAACCTTGCCAAATAGTTCGTGTAATTGTGCGCCCATCGGCTTGCCGCGTTTCGCAACCATCTCGCAGCAGAGAAGGCAGGCAAGCACGCCGTCCTTCTCGGGAACGTGATGACGGATCGACAATCCTGCGCTCTCTTCCCCGCCGATGGCGATCTTGTCCTGCTTGATCAGTTCGCCGATGTATTTGAAGCCGACCGGCGTTTCGTGCAGCTCCACCTTATGATGCTCGGCAAGGGCGTTTACGAGGTTCGTGGTCGCGACAGATTTTGCGACACCGTTCTTCCAGCCGCGGGTTTCGACGAGATAGTCGAATAGCAGGGCGATGATGTAGTTGGGCTGGATGAAGGTCCCGTCGGCGTCAACAATGCCAAAGCGGTCGGCGTCGCCATCGGTGGCAATGCCGATGCCAGCGCCAGTTTCCTTCATCTTGGCGCGGAGGTCGTTGAGCAAATGATCATCAGGCTCCGGAGCGTGTCCTCCGAACAGAACGTCGCGAACATCGTGGACAGTCGCGGTGGAGACTCCGGCATCGCGAAGCAGGCTGTCGGGATAGCCGCGGGCTGCGCCCCATAGGGGGTCGTAGACGACTTTCAGGCCGGACTTCTTAATGGCGGCGAGGTCAACGACCTCCTTCAAACGCGACAGGTAATTCGCTTTGATGTCGATGGTCTCAGCTTCAGGGTCGGAAGAGTTCGGCTTCACGGGATCCACGGCGTCGAGCTTGGCGATTTCGGCCTCGATCCCCTGTGTCGTTTCAGGCAAGGCGGGAGCGCCGTCGGGGGTGGAGTACTTGATGCCGTTGTATTCCGGCGGATTATGCGAAGCGGTGAAGTTGATAGCGCCACCAGTCTTGCGGGTCATGATTTCCCACGCGATGCCGGGCGTGGGCGCAGCGTCGTTGATCACGAACGGTTTCACACCGTGGCTGGCAAGGATTGCCGCCGCTTCGGCGACGAACGCTTCGCCGAGAAAGCGCGGGTCACGCCCGACGATAAGCGACGGGTGCTGGTCGCGCCTGGCGACGAACTTGGCGATGCCGGTAACGGCGCGGCGGACGTTTGCAAAGGTAAAATCCTCGGCCACGATGGCACGCCATCCCGAGGTCCCAAACTTAATCTGCGTTGCCATTGCTAGCCTTCGATGCCGAAAACACAGGCGGGTTGGATTCGACCGCTTGACCGAAAAAACATTGTAGCCCGTCGGCTTGCGTTGAGAGCTGTGGAAGCCGCAGAATCAGTGGCCATGACCGATGCGAGAATCATTTTGACCACCGTCGCAGTGCACGAGACCGCGATGTCGATCGCCCAAACGCTCGTGCAGGAGAAGCTCGCGGCCTGCGTGAACGTCGCACCGGCAGTCGAGTCGATCTATTGGTGGCAGGGCAAGATGGACCACTCACTCGAATATGTACTGACGATCAAAACCGCAGCCGGCAAGGTAGACGCACTGCGTGAGCGCCTGTTGAAACTCCATCCTTACGAGGTGCCCGAATTCGTAGTACTTGCCGTCGAAAGTGGCAGCGAGGCTTATCTCGGGTGGATTCGGGAGAGCGTCAGCTAGCTTTTCTGGCGTCGATATTGAGTCGCCAATAGTCGAGCGTGAAAGCCGGTTTATCCTTCGCGCCGAGCTCGGTCATCCGTTCAAGCAAATGTTCTGCAGCGTCGGAGGGCATGTGCGAGATGTGCGCCCGCAGGATTACGGTGCGCAGAAACTCGTGGTACCGATCGGGGTCGTCAATGGTGGTAGGCGTCGATTGCAGCCAGGCTTCGGCATCCGCGAAGCCGGCACGGCGCAGGCGTCCTGTAGTTTGTTCCGGTAACGCGTAGACCCAAGGATTTTCGAATGCCACCATCGCGCTGCGCAAAACGCGGTCTTCGGAAATCAGGCGGTCGGCGCGTCCCCGAATGATCTCCAGGTTCGGGCCGCCACCGCACTGCGCAACCACATGGCCGCCGGGCTTAAGAGCGCGAAACAGGCTACGGAAAAGAGCGTCGTGGTCCTTCACCCAATGAAAGGCCGCGGTACTGAAGACGATGTCCACTTCGTTCTCCAGCGGTAAATCCGCCATGTCTGCCCGAACGTAGCTCACGCGTCCGTTGAACTGGGAGTGAAGATGCTCCCGCGCACCGGCAAGCATGTTTTCCGAAACATCGGAGGCGATGACGCGCCCTTTCGGCAACCTTCGCGTCAGTTCTGCCGTCACGCGCCCGGTGCCGCATCCGGCGTCGAGCACGGTTTCGTCGCCGCGCAACATAACGCGGTCGAGGACCTTCAATCCCCATTGAAACTGCGGGTCCGAGAGCTGGTGATATTGCGTGGAATTCCATTCGCGGGGGTGCGAAGCCATGCAAATAGATTAATACTCGTCGCACGATATCGACAATTGTCGATGCAATTTCCTGCAGCTTACAATTCCGGCAACACGCGATGGACGAGCGAAATTGCGATGGAACCTTCGCCCACCGCCGACGCCACCCGCTTCACGTTGTTTGCGCGGACATCGCCCACGGCGAACACGCCCGGCAGGCTGGTCTCAAGCATGTAAGGCTCGCGGCGGAGGGGCCACTTTGAAAGGTGCCCGTTCCCGTTGACAGGATCGAGGTCGCGGCCAGTGAGGATGAACCCTTTGTCGTCCATCTCAAGACAACCCTGCAACCATTCGGTGCGCGGCGATGCGCCAGCCATGATGAACACATGCCGAATGTCGTGGCTCTCGACCGTGTTGCTCTCGCGGTTGATCCACTCCACGCTTTCCAGGTGATTCTCGCCGTGCATCGCGGCGATCTCGGTGCGAATCCGCAGATCGATGCGCGGGTTCTCCTCAATGCGCTGGATCAAGTAGCGCGACATCGTGTCCGAAAGATTTCCAGATCTCACCAGCATGTGGACTTTGCGCGCGGTCTGCGACAGGTACACGGCTGCTTGTCCTGCCGAGTTCCCTCCCCCGACGACAATGACTTCTTCTTCGCCACAGAGCTGGGACTCGAGAAATGTTGCGCCGTAGTAAACGCCGTTGCCCTCGAACTGCTTCAGGTTGGGAATGTTGGGCTTGTTGTAGTGCGCACCGCTGGCGATCACAATTGCTCGGGTGGCGATGCGGCTGCCGTCTTCAAGGAGCACTTCGTAAGGACGCTCATCGCAACGGACGCCGACGACCTGGTTGGCGATGAGCATCTTGGCGCCGAATTTTTGCGCCTGGGTGAGCGCGCGTGAGGCAAGCTCCTGCCCGGAGACTCCGGTTGGAAATCCGAGATAATTCTCGATCTTCGAGCTTGAACCCGCCTGACCACCGGGAGCTTCCGATTCAATGACTAATGTATCCAGCCCTTCGGATGCGCCGTACACCGCGGCGGCTAATCCCGACGGGCCTCCACCGATAACGACCACATCACGCAACTGCTTTGTGTCAACGCTGGAGTTGAAGCCGAGGCAATTCGCCAACGCAGTTGTGGATGGATTGCGCATGACCGTGCGCCCGTTGCAGATCACGACCGGAATGCACTTGGTCGTCACCTTGAAGGCATCGAGCATCTCCTGCGCGCCTTTGTCGGTATCGAGGTCCATGTACGTATAGGGATAACCGTTGCGCCCGAGAAATTCACGGATATGGAGCGTGGTTGCCGAGTAGCGCGAGCCGAGCACGACGACGTTTCCGTAACCCGCACGCACAAGCGCAACACGCCGCAGAATGAAGGCGCGCATGAACACTTCGCTCAACTTGGCGTCACTGTTGATGATGGAGCGGAGGGCGTCGGGCGTGATCTCAAGGATTTCGCCCGGTTTGGAGATTCGAGCGCGCACGAGGCTGCGCTGACCGGAGATCATGTTGAGTTCGCCGGTGAAGTGTCCGGGAGTGTGCACGACGATCGAACGCTCGCCCTCGCTCGTTGGCTGAACGATTTCCATTTCGCCGGAAAGCACAACAAAGAACGGTATGTTCGGGGTATTGGGTTCGAAAAGAATATCGCCGGATCGGCCCTGGCGGATCTTGCCGAATGCGCGCAGGCGGTCAATCTCACTCTCGGCGAGGGTTGGAAAGATGTCGGTGGTTGCGTCGGGATTACTGGGTATCGGCCAAGTGGACATGGTTCGCTCCGGCGTAACAGTTTAGCGTCGGACCACACCGACACGTTATCGGGTGTAAGACGCACAAACGTGCGCTAAGGATTCAAATGTGCAGGCAACCGAGACCAAAGTCTCTAAGGGAACAGTTTCATAAGGCCCTTGGCGCCGAGATCAGGCACCAGGAACTTGCGTTGATTTCCCGTGGCGAAACTCAACGCTTCTGCCGTAAGGTATCCGCCGCGCACTGCACCTTCCATGGTGGCAGGCCAGCCAGTGGCAGTCCAATCGCCACTTAGAAAAATACGCGGCCACGGCGTGATTGGGAGCGGGCGGTAGCGATCTCCCTGCGGCGCGGGTGAAAACGTGGCGTGCACCTCTTTGATCACAGCCGACTTCAGGACGCGCGCTTCTTTAGCCTGCGGAAAGAACTCGTAGAACTCTTTCAACGCGAGATCGAGAATCTCATTCCGGCCCATGGTCAGCAGCGATTTGGAAGAGCTCACTACGAGTTCAATGTGGCTACCGGCAGCGAGAGGCGCGCCTTCGTCACGTTGGCCGCGGAGGAGCTTCGACTTTTGGAACATCCACTGGATGGTTCGATCGAGAAGCACAGCGTGCTCCAGCGGCGTGACTTCGCGGTCGAACCAAAAGTGAATGCCGGTGATCGGCACGGTCTTGAGTTCGCCAATCTGTGAGCGGAGCCCCTCACTGTCGGCTTCTGGGAGCAGTTTTACGGATTCGAAAAAGGGCGCTGCGAGAACGACATAATCGCTTTCGATCTGCTCGCCGTTCACGCGCAACAGAACGCGCGAATCCTGCAAAGTGAGTTGGTCTACCGAGGCTCGCAACACGACTTCGCCACCACGCTTCTCAATGTATTCGCCGGCACGCCCGTAGATGTCGCTCAGTGGCGCCGCAGGAACGCCCATCTTCCCTGCCTCCGCCGACTTCAGGAACGACTCGCGAAAAACCATCGCGGCGTACCGAACGGAAACCTGGTCGAGATCATCATTGAGCGCGCTAATCAACACCGGCGCCCAGAAGCGATTGATGGCGTGCTCGGTTTGGCCGTGGCGCTTGAGCCAGGAAAGGAAATTGTCTCCGGATTCTTTCGGCAGTCCGCGCATGAGCGCGAGCATGGCGCGCGCGATAGAAAGCTTATCGCCGAGACTGAGCACTTTGAACTTCAAAAACGCCGGCGAGGCGTGGAGCGGCGCGGGCAGGCCGGAAGGCTCGATGGTTCCAGCTTTGCCGTTGGGGAGCATGAAGGTCAACTGCTCAAACCAGCGGATCTGGTCTTCGACACCGAGGCGTTTGTAAAAGTCGAGGAGATTGGTGCAGCAGCCGAGCAGCACGTGCTGGCAGTTGTCCACGACTTCGCCGGTAGCGGGATGCTGATAGGACGACGCGCGTCCACCGAGGAACGGCTTGCGCTCGAAGAGCTTCACCGAGAAGCCGGCGTCCGCGAGGGCGCATCCGGCTGCGAGGCCGGCGAGACCGCCGCCGACAATGGCCACACGTGCCTTCTTGCCCGTCGGTTGCTCTGCTTTCAATTGGGTTGCGGTGAGAGTGGCGCTCATGACAGGCGACGCACGAGCCCCTTTGCGACGATCTTGAGCTTCTCGCCCGTGGTGAGGCGCACGCGGTCGGTGAAGACGTCGTACTTCTTCGCGGCGATCTTCTCCATCAGTTGGCGATAGATTTCGACCAGCGCCCAGAGCGCGGGTTGGCTGTCGTCGTCAATCAAGCCAACGAGTTCCTGCGCCGATTGGTAGTAGCCCATTGCGCGCTCGCCTTCGAGTTGCAGCACGGGCTGCAACTGCTCCAACGTCGGCCAAGCAGCAACGGCTTCGGGAGTGATGCCGAAGGTCTGCAGGTCACGTTCGGGCAGATAGACGCGGCTCATTGCGGCGTCTTCTTTCACGTCGCGAATGATATTGGTCAACTGAAACGCGATGCCGGTACGCTCTGCGAGCTTCTCAGCCTTGGGATCGCGGTAACCGAAGATCTTGATGCAGACAAGTCCGACGACGGAAGCCACGTGATAGCAGTAGGCATACAAGTCGTCGAATGTCGGGAAGGTGAGGATGCGTTTGGTCAGGACGGCCGTGCTTCCGCCCTCAGCTGCTACTGATTCTGTGACTGCGGGCGTGTCGTCGTGCAGATCCATCATGGTGCCGAAGACGAGCTTGTCGAGCCACTCCATCGGCACTTCGTAGGTCTTCTGCGTGTGGGCTAACGCGATCAGGACGGGGTCGTCGGTGGGTTCGCCAGCAATTGCGCGATGGAAATTGTCGAGCAATGTAGAGAGCTTTTCGCGACGAACGAGAACGGGGATGGCTTCGTCGTCGGAGATGTCATCGGCGTGGCGCATGAACGCGTACACAGCGCAGAGCGCGTTGCGCTTGCGGCGTGGCAGCACCAGAAATGCGTAGTAGAAATTTTTGGCCTGCGAGCGCGTGATGTGGCGGCACACGGCGTAGGCCGTCGAGAGTTGCAGCGGATGTTGTTTCTTCTCCGCGCTCACAGCAGCTTCCCCGCAGCCGCGCGCAGGACTAGCCACAGCTTCTTTGGCTTCGAGATCACCGGACGCGACTTGAGCACGTCGTAACCTTGCCGCTCGATCGCGTTCAGAATTTCCAAGCCGCCATTCGAGAAGAGCTCAACATCGAGAGCCAGTTCGCGGTTGACCATCTTCACCAGCGGCAGGCCTTTGGCGAACCACTCGCGCGCACGGGCGACTTCAAACTTCATCAGTTCGAGGAACTGCGGCGTGGAACGACGGTTTGCGATGTCGTCTTCACTGACGCCAAATTTCTGCATGCTGTCGAGCGGAAGATAGATGCGGCCCTTGCCATAGTCGACGGAGACATCCTGCCAGAAGTTTGCGAGTTGCAGCGCGGTGCAGGTGTAGTCGGAAAACTGCTGGCGCTCGGCGTCTTTGTAGCCACAGAGGTAAAGCACGAGATGTCCGACGGGATTTGCCGAGTACTTGCAGTAGGCAAGGACATCGTCGAAGGTCGGAAAACGGGTGATGGTCTGGTCCTGGCGAAAAGCGATCAGCAGGTCGGAAAATTCATGCTTTGGAATTTCGAACTCACGAACGGTCTCGCGTAAGGCGACAAATACAGGATGCCGCGGGGTGCCATCGTAGCAGGCATCGAGCTCGTGCTCCCATTCGTCGAGCAATTTCAGCGAGAGCTGGGTGTCGCCGACCTCATCGCCGAGATCATCGGAGATGCGGCAGTACGCATAGACGTTGAAAAACTGCTGATGCAGATGTTTGGGCAGGAACCAGGTGACGACGGAAAAGTTCTCGTAGTGGCTGGTCGCGAGGCGCTTGCAATAGGCCTGCGCTTCGGCGAGCGAAGGCGCCGTCGCCGGAATGGCGTACTCGAGCGGCAAACGATCCCACCCGGCTTCCACGTGTTGATTGGTATCAACGGGCACGCTTGGATGCTGTATGTAACTCGCCATGCGACTTAACTATTGAAGATCAGTGTCCTGGGATGATCGCGGTCTTGATCTCGCCGCCGCGCTCAATCATCATCTTGAACACCTGTGTCAGGCGCGACAATGGCGCTTCCCCGGTAATGTAATCGGAGCCTTTGATCTTGCGCTCTGCGATCAACGCGAACGCCTTGCGCACTGTTTCCGGGGTGTGATGGAACGTGGCCTTCAGCGTGATCTCCGAATAGTGCAGGCGCTCGGTGTTCAGGTTGACTTTGGTTCCTTTGGCGCAGCCACCGAAGAAATTCACGGTGCCGCCCTTGCGAACCATATCAATCGTCCACTCCCACGCATCCGGTCGCCCAACCGCTTCAATCACAATGTCGGAGCCACGATGCTCCGGTGTCAGCTCGATGACCGCCTTCACTGGATCGTCCACCTTCGTGATCTGCACAACTTTGTGCGCGCCCATTTTCTTGGCGGCTTCCACTTGCTCGTCGTGCTTTACAACGGAAATCACTTTGCAGCCAGAGATCGAGGCTGCCTTCACGAACATCAGGCCGATCGGACCAGCGCCGATGACGGTAATGGTGTCGCCGACTTCCATACCGGTTTCATGCAGGCCGCGCAGCACGCAGGCCAGCGGCTCGATGACGGCAGCTTCGTCGAAGCTAACGCCATCCGGAATCACGAGCAGGTTCTTCTCGACGATGCGTTTCGGAATCAGAATGTACTCGGCATAAGCGCCGTTATTGAAGAGCAGGTCTTCACAAAGATTTTCCTGGTGCTTGGAGCAGTAAAAGCAGACCCCGCAAGGTGCCGAGTTGAGCGCGACCACGCGCATTCCTTTTTTCAGGCGCTTTACTCCGGGCCCAACCTCTTCCACAATGCCGGCGAGTTCATGGCCGAACAGTGCCGGGGGCACGATCATCCGGGCATGGTAACCGCGACGATACACTTTTACGTCGGTGCCACAGGTCAGGGCAACCTGCACCTTGACGAGGATTTCCCCTTCACCGACTTTCGGAACCGGCACCTTTTCGATGCGAACATCCTCTTTGCCATAGAGGACTGCGGCCGTCATCGTTTTGCTCACTTCGCCTGTCCTTCCCACGCCATACGAGGTTCGATCATGATCTTGAGCGAATCCGGTTGCGGGCGCGCCGCCAACTGCAAAGCTTCCACCGCCTGCTCCAGCGGGAAGCGATGCGAGATCAACTTTTCCAGGTCCATCTCGCGGCTGAATACAAAATCTACCGAATCTTTCTGTAAATCTACTGAAGCGCTATACGAACCCAGCAGCGTTTTCTCATCCATACACACCGCGGAAGGGTCGAACTTCGCCTCCGTGCGCTGAGTGTGCGCAAATAACATCACTCTACCGCCGGGCCGGACCGCGTCCATAGCCGTGCGGATCAAGCCGTTCACCGGAACCGCCAAAATCGACGCATCGGCACCGCGTCCTTCCGTAAGGTCGCGCATATGGGCCACAACGTCTGTCTGATTGGCATCTATCCCGTTTTTCAGCCCCAGAGACTCTCCTATTGTAAGCCTCTGTGGGAACAAATCGGAGGTAATCACCGTTGCTCCGGCCCTTTGTGCCAGGAACGCCAAGATCATGCCAATTGCACCTTGGCCGATCACCAACACCGTTTCCCCAGACTTAAGCGCCATCGTTTCAATAGCCTTCTGGCAGGTGTTCACCGGCTCCACGAAGGTTGCGAGGTCATACGAAACATGATCAGGGAGTTTCACTACGCCGCCCCGATCCACGATCCAGTCCATTACTCGCACATACTCGGAGAATCCCCCACCGCTTGGTTCGTAGCCTGCCGTGACCCCGACCTTTTTGTATGTCGGACACTGCGCAAACACTTTGTGTCGACAGTAGTAGCACTCCTGGCATGGGATGTGGTGGAAGGCGAGAACGCGATCGCCGACTTGAAACTTTGTCACGCCGTCGCCAGCTGCAGCAATGACTCCGGCAGTCTCGTGGCCAAAAATGCGGGGCGCGGAATGGGAACCCGTCGAGATCTTCTTTAGGTCGGTGCCGCAAATACCGCAAGACGCAACCCGGATGAGCACTTCCCCACGCCCGATCTCGGGCACCGGTACAGTCTCGAGGCGGACATCATTGAGGCCGTGGTACACCGCAGCTTTCATCGAAGCGGGAATCGCCTCATCCTTCTCATTGCCAATTTGTGTCGCAGTCGACATAAAGTACGCACCGCTAGGATTGCGGCTTCAATGCTCCCTGTTCGTGATTGCTGAACTGCTCAATATGATGCTCCAACGCTTTACAAAGCTCCATAGAGGCCTTATGGCTATTCCGTGCTAAGGCCCGAGTTGGGCCCCACCAGGACGGGCGAAACAGCAATTTCGCTCCAAACTTCACAGCGTGGAACGTGCCCCCCGTGTCCACAAACTCGTTCATCGGCGGCATGGGAAAGTCCACCTCGTCCGAAATCGCCTTCACGGCATAAAACGGCAGTCCGCAGGAATCAGCGATGCTCGCAACGCCTGCGGCTTCCATTTCGATAGCGTCGGCGACGAACTCTTCGCGCAATTCTCGCTTTCGATCTTCGCCGGCGATGGAGCGACCACTGACAATCGTTCCGCCCGATTCCGGCGATTGGCTGGTGAAGCGCTTCCCGGTCGCAACATTAACGATTGTGCTAGGGACCAACACATCTCCGATTTTCAGGTCGCGCCGCAACGCTCCCGCAAACCCTGCCGAAACCAGGCAACTTGGCTGCTCACGCGCGACCAACGTCATGGATGCCATCGCCGCGGGTGCGGTTCCGATGCCAGCCACGACCACCACCGCCCGTTCACTTTCAAAGAACGTCAACCCGCGTTCGCGGACCTTGCGCCAGCCACGTACCAGCGACTTGACTTCCTGCCGCATGGCACAAACAATCGCGACACGGCCTGCCATTATGCGTACCCATGGGCGCGAAACCATTCCGCCGCGCGGCGTAGCCCGTCGTTCGCAGACCCTGCCTTGTAACCAAGATCCGCCTCCGCCTTAGCAGAGGAGACATACATTTTCTTCCTGCCCATGCGCACAGCGTCAAGATTCGCTCGCGGCTCTTTCCCGCGGATGTAGCCGGTAACAACGGTATCCACCGCGCCGGCCGCGAGCGCAACAGCATAAGGTAACTTTACCTTCGGTGAGGGCAGTCCCGAGATCGAAGCAAGCTTGTCGAGAATCTGCTTCAACGTCAGGTTCTCGCCCCCGAGAATGTATCGTTCCCCACTGCGTCCGCGCTCCATCGCGTTGATGTGACCCTGCGCGCACTCGCGGACATCCACCAGATTCAGGCCCGTATCCACGTAAGCGGGGAATTTCTTCTTCAAAAAGTCCACAACGATCTGGCCAGTCGGTGTCGGCTTGATGTCGCGCTCTCCGATCGGCGTGCTCGGGTTCACAATCACCACATCCGCTCCGGCCTGTGCCATTTCCAGCGCCACCTGCTCGGCCTGGAACTTCGACTTCTTGTAGTGGCCGATCATCATTCCAGCATGCACGGGGGTCGCTTCATTGACGATGTAACCGTTGTAGCCGAATCCCATGGTCGCCACGCTCGAGGTATAGACCACTCGCCGAACTCCGGTCTCCTGCGCGGCGCGGATGATTGATCGAGTCCCCTCAACGTTCGAGGCGTACATCTCTTCCGGATTGCGCGTCCAGAGCCGGTAATCGGCCGCGACATGAAATACGACCTCGCAGCCAGCCATGCCTTTCTTCAGCGAGTCGAAATCCCGCAGATCGCCGACGATACGCTCGGCCTTCAGCATCTCGAGGTTCTCGCTACGGCTCGTCTTGCGCGTAAGCACACGAACCTCGGCACCCATGGCCTCTAACAGCTCGGCCACATGACTGCCTACGAATCCGGTCGCCCCTGTAACGAAAGCTTTCAAGAGCTACGCCTGTGGTCCGAGCTTCACCTTCTCATCGAGCGGCGTATTCAAACGCCGCAGATACTCGGCAAAAGCGATGAGCGGGAAATACTCGGCGTACATGGTGTATTTGAGGTAGAACACGCGCGGGAAACCGGTGCCAGTGATCCACTTTTCCCACCAAGATCCATTCGGCTTTTGGTTCTCAAGCAGCCACGCGATACCGCGCGTCACCGAATCGCTCCGCAGATCATTCGCCGCCAGCAACCCCATTACAGCCCATGCTGTCTGCGAGGCCGTGCTCGGTCCCTGCCCGCGCAATTTCGGATCGTCGTATGAGCCCACGCTTTCGCCCCAACCACCGTCGGGGTTCTGCACCATACGCAACCATTCGGCTGCCTGTTGCACCATGGGTTCGTGGTGATCCACGCCGACCGCCGCGAGTCCGCGGAGGCAAAGCATGGTGCCGTAGATGTAGTTCACGCCCCAGCGACCAAACCAGGAACCGTCAGGTTCTTGCTCACTCTGAATGAACTTGACGGCGCGCTGCACAACTTTGTCCTTCAGCGAGTACCCGTGATGCGAGAGGGCTTCCAGGACGCGTCCCGTAATGTCGACCGTCGCCGGATCGAGCATGGCGTTGTGGTCAGCGAACGGGATGTACTGGAAGACCATCTTGTTGTTGTCTTTATCAAACGAGGCCCAGCCGCCGTTCTTGCACTGCATGGCGAGTTGCCAGTCGAGAGCGCGCTTGACGGTGTCGTCCTGGTAGCGTTCGTTGGATGTCCGCACGTGGTTCAGCGACAGAATCACCTGAGCGGTGTCGTCCACGTCGGGATAGAACTCGTTATTGAACTCGAAGTACCAGCCACCCGGCTGCACGTTGCGGACTTTCACCGCCCAATCGCCCTTGTGCGTCACCTGCTTCTTCAGCATCCACTCAGCGGCCTTTTGCATGCGTGGATCGCTGCCCGGCACGCCGGCTTCGCCAAGCGCATACAGCGCGTATGCCGTGTCCCACACTGGTGACATGCACGGTTGCATGCGGAATGTGTCGTCTTCCTCGATACCGAGCTTCTCGAACTCGTCCATCGCACGGATCACCTGCGGATCGTCCGTGGAATATCCAAGTGCGCGCAGCGCAATGATTGAATTCAAAATCGCAGGATAGATCCCACCGAGTCCGTCACTCATCTCGAGGCGCTCGAGCATCCATTTCTCTGCCCGCTTCATTGCGAGCTTGCGCAGCGGACGCACGTGCACGCGCTCGAAAAAGTGCACCATGTTGTTAAGCACGAGGAAGAAGTTCCGCCACGAAAAAGGCTTCTTGTCCCAGGTCAAATGCAAATTGGCGTGACGCCCTTCGACGAACAGCTCGTCGATGTTTGCTTCGTCGGGAATTTTCTTGAATGGTTTTTTCGCGTAGCAGATTGCGAGCGGGACAAGAATGCCGCGCGACCACGACGATATCTCGTACAGGTTGAACCAGAACCAGTTCGGAAAGAGCACGATCTCCGGCGGGATAGCTGGAACCGTGTCGTAGTCGTACTGGCCGAAAAAGCAGAGATACATCTTCGAAAATGTGTTGCAGGCAGTCACGCCGCCATGGGCCAGGATCCACTCCCGGGCCTTCGTCATCTCCGGCTCATCGGGCTTGTGACCGATCAGCTTGAGCGAGAAATACGCCTTCACAGCCGCGCTGATGTTCGAAGGGCCGTCGGGGTAGATATTCCACCCGCCGTCTGGATTCTGGTGCTGCAGGATCTGCTTCCCGGCCTTCTGCATCTTCACCGGATCGCCGGTGCCGAGCAGTGTATGCATCACGATGTAATCGGATTGCAGCGTGGTGTCGGCTTCGAGTTCACCGCACCAGAAACCTTCGGGATCCTGCTTCGAGAAGAGATACCGTTTGGCGGCATCCATCGCCTGTTGAATGCGCTCGCGGATGCCGTCAATCTTGCCGAACGTTATTTCCGATTGAATATGTCTGTCGTCCATCGGTTCTCCGGCGTTACTGTGCCGCTGCCGGGGCCGACCCAATGGCTGCAACAATCTCGGGCGGCAGTCCGAAGCGCACATTCTCCGGCATAACTTCCACTTCCTTCAGGTTCGTGTAGCCCTTACTGGTCAGGAACTCGACGACCTGCTCTACCAAGATCTCCGGTGCCGACGCACCCGCGGTCACCCCAACCGTGCGGACGCCTTCCAGCCACTCTGACTGAATCGCCTTGAAGTTCTCGATGAGATGAGACTTGGTTCGAAGATTGCGCGCCACTTCCACCAGCCGGTTCGAGTTCGAGCTGTTGTCCGAACCCACCACCAGCAACAGGTCGCATTCAGCGGATACATCCTTCACCGCCGTCTGGCGATTTTCGGTGGCGTAGCAGATATCCTGCGCGTGCGGTCCTTTAATGTTGGGGAACTTCTGCTTGAGCGCAGCGATCACGTGCACGGTTTCATCGAGGCTCAAAGTGGTCTGCGTCAGATAGGCCACGCGATTCGGATCGGGAATCTCAAGCGTCTGGACCTCTTCCGGCGTCGAGATGACGTACGTGACATCCGGCGCCTCGCCGAGCGTACCGACGACCTCATCGTGGTCGTGGTGGCCGATCAAGACGAGCGAGTGCCCTTCCTTAGCAAATTTGATCGCCTCTACGTGGACCTTGGTGACCAGCGGACAAGTAGCATCGATCACGCGCAGGCCGCGCTTCTTGCTTGCCTCGCGGACTTCCGGTGACACGCCGTGGGCGGAGTAAATCACCCGCTGTCCATTGGGAACTTCGTCAATTTCGTCGACGAAAATGGCACCCTTGCTGGCGAGGTCGTCCACGACGTAGCGGTTGTGCACAATCTCTTTGCGCACATAAATCGGCGCCCCGAACGCCTCAAGGGCAATGCGAACGATGTCGATGGCGCGAACCACCCCAGCGCAGAAGCCGCGTGGCTTCAGCAACAGTAAAGTCTTGTCAGTTTGATCGAAACTCATCTGCCATCCAGTATACGTGCTCTGCCGGGTTTCAGCCGGACTTCCCCACCCTCCAGAATATAAGGGTTTCGCCCTGCCAGGGCAGCCTAACCCACGGAACGCCCATGAGTTAGCACTGGTTAGACGTTTTCCAGAGGTGAATGGATTCGGCACCTTTTGGCCTGGCAGCAGGGTCGTTTACACTTTTGAAAGAAGGGTTGCCGGGACTGTTGACGCGGCCGCTTCGAGATTTAGAATTTTTTGAGATTTCACGCATGGTGGGTCCCATGGCTTTCCCGATTAAGAAGTGCGTTGTTTGCGGTGAAAAATTTGAGCTTAGGCCTGACAAGCCAGGCTTCGCCAACCGCTGCCCTGATTGCACCGAGTCCGACAACGTTGGCGAGTCCGGCAAAGAGCGCCTCGACGCGGTCGAACGCCGGGCGAAGAATGAAGCGGACGCCGAGCGTCGCCAGGCCATCCGCGATTTGCTCTACCGGAAGGACAGCTAGCGGTTGTCTCCGATTAATTCCCGGCGTCCGCGTCGTCACTGTCTTCCGAGTCGTGGTCCGTAAAGATGACCCAGGGACCGGCAACCATGTCGTGTAGGACTGGCGCCTGCCAATTGAATTCCGGATGCGTTTTCAGGAATTGCTCGGCTTTGAACTTCTCGCCGCACGGATGCCCCGTCCGCGCATAGAAGCTCATCCTCTTCACCATCTGGAAGTCAGCCGTCTTGCCATTCACTGCGCCCATCGGCTCGAACGGATCCTGCTCCCACACCTTCTCGGCGCGCGGATCGGTATCGCCGTGCCCACATAACGATCGCAGGTCCGCCTCTTTCTTGCTGTCGAAGGCGTCATAGTGGTCGCTCATGAAATTGCGCGCCAAGTCGGCATCAATCTTGCCCTTGTTCTGCTGGATGACCTGTTCCCAACGCTTGCGCCGCGCATTCGGCGAGCTGTTGGCATCTTTTACATCGAAGTTCGTCTCGTCGTGAATCAAAGCATCATCAGTCGGGAAGTTCGAGCCAACGAAGTAGCCGTCCGTCGACCGATCCACCGCCGAGTGCAGCAGACCCAGTTCCACGCGCGCAATCTCGTTGGTCTTGCGGTCCGCCAGCAGCCAGTCATTCGCATATGCGCCGTTGTTGCTCTCCTGCATGATTTTGATCCACTGATCGATGTCCTTGGCATACTGCATCGCCTTGCGCGAACGCACAAATTCCGGCTTCCCTGCCGGATCGAAACCGGCAAAGCCGGAGATCGTCGTCTCCGTCACCACCAGGCCTTCCGAGTTCATACCGAAATCGTCGCCACTGGTGATCGTCCCCGGATAGCCATCCATGATGAAATGCAGGCCATGCTCGGGCACCACGTCGTAAATGATCCGCCAGCGCTCGCCGCTGATGTACGACGTCCAGTTATTGTGCGCGATCACGATCTTGCCGTCGGCCGTATAGCTACCCGTAGCCACGAACGCGCTGCAGTTCCCTTGCGCCACCGCGCCCTTGGGATTCAGCTTGCCTTGCAGCCGGTTCAGGTACGGAACGTAGTAATCAGCAATCTCTTCCATGCCATTGAGTGCGACCACATCGTCGAGGGTGAGCTCCGAGCCTTTCGCCGCCAGCCCCTCCTGGATGCCCTTCAACTCCGCCTGGTACTCGGGATCGATCTTCGGCCAGAAGATGTCATGGGCGACTTTCCGAAAAAAGTCCCAGTCGTGCTTGCTGACATGGGTGTCTCTCAGTTGCACGACTTTGAAACCGTCTTCGATCTCCGCTGACAGCAGGTAGCCCTGCTGGAACCCAAGGTCCGCTGGCTTGCCTTCCAGGTGAACATAGACCCATCCTCCGCGCTCGAAGCGATACGAACGCCCAAGGCGCGCCTTGATCGGATCGCCCTTGGTCGCGAATGCGCCAGCCGAAGCCAGGAGAACCAATAACATCACCCAAACCCGAGACTTCATACCCACGGCCTGCCCTCCAGGAACTTGGCAAAGAGTGTAACTCCAGCCGCCACCGCGAAATAAGCTGCGCGAAAGTACTGACGTGATAGTTGTGGTTCCAGCGTTCGGCTCCGCGAGCAGTGGCTAGTTCAGACGCAGCGACTCCAGGTACCCGGGCCACCGAGGATCCGAACGGTAAGGATCGAAGATCGGATTTGCCCGGGCAGTGCACAACACGCTAAAACGCACCTCACGGGCGCGCTCCAGTTCAATGAATCCGAGGTCGAGTTCTCCTAGTGCGCCGTACGCGCCGGCAGCAAAGAACAAGGAAATCGGATGGGTTCTGGGTACCGCTAGCAATTGCATGGCTTTCTCTCGTTCGCCGGCGAGCGCTGCGAGGTAGGCTTCGATCGTTCCCCAAGGTGTAGTCGGATGATCGCGGATGAACTCCTGGTACTGCGCTTTTGCTTCCTCGTGGCGGCCGCCTCGCGCCAGCGCGACGCTTCTCATCCCTTGCGCAAGTTGCATCGTCGGGAGGACCTCGAGCGCTCTCCGCAGTTGGGCTGCGGCTTCATCCCAACGATGACTGTAGTAGAGCATCAGGCCGTAGGCGTAGTTCACCGGCAGCATGAGAGGATCCGTATCGGCAGCCTCACGCAGAATTGAAGTGGCTTCCTCGATCCGTCCTTTGGTGGAGAGACCCATCGCCAAAGCATAGCGGGCGATGGGCAGGTCTGGAGCCAACTCGATCGCGCGCTCGCCAAACCGTACGGCCGCACTAAGCTCGAAAGTAAAGTAGCAGACAATCGCCAACGCCGCGTGTGCCTCCGGAAGAGCTTCATTTAGCTGAAGTGCTTTCTGCCCAAGCGCCTTCGCTTGTCGCTGGGAAAGCTCCGCGTCCAAGGAGCCGAGGACACCCGAAACCGCATACGACATCGCCATTGCCGCGTAAGGCTCGGCGTAAGTTGGCTCAAGGTCAATCGCCTGCTTGCACAATTCAATGCCCAGCTGCACACCGTCGGCAGTCCACTTGTTTAAGTGGTGCGAGCCGCGTAAATACAAGGCCTGTGCCTCTTTATTAACGGAAGTGGTTTCGACCTTCTCGGATTTCTTCCCACCCTTCGATCCCGCAGACGACGGCCCCTCTAACTTCTCAGCCACGCGCTTTGCAATCTCTTCGTGGAGATCGGGAGCATCGTTCACCGTGCGGCTAAACTGTGCGCCCCAGAGCTGCGCGTCTTTTGCTACATCGACAAGTTCGGCGCGAATGTTCAGTTGATCGCCGCGTTTGCTCACCCGTCCGGTCAACACCGCTCGAACGTCAAGCTTCTTTCCAACGCTCTGCGGATCCTCAGCCTCGTCGCGAAAACGAAATGCCTTGCTGCGCGGAACGATCCTCACCTTTGGCAGGTGCGAGAGCCCGTCGAGCACACCTTCAGCGATCGCCTCCCCGATGTACTCCAGTTCAGCATCGCCCGTCGCGTTCTTGAAGGGCAGCACCGCGATCGAATCAATCGCCTTGCTCGTCTTCCGGGCCCTCTGCGCGGGCATCGCCGCAGCAACGCTGGCGGTACCACCGTCCCGCTGCAATCGACGCAAGTCCGCCAGGAGGTCCGCCGCACTCTGGTAGCGCAACCGCGGATCTTTCTCCAGCAGCTTCGCGATGATGTTCTCCAATCCCGCCGGCGTCGCAGCGTTCACCTTCGACGCACGTGTCGCCTGCCGGTTGAGAATCGCGTCAAAAATCAGCGCCGACGTTGCACCCGGAAACGGTGGAACTCCCGTCGCCATCTCATAGATCAGAACCCCCAGCGAAAACAAATCGCTTCGGGCATCTACGTCGATGCCGCGCGCCTGCTCCGGCGACATGTACGCAATCGTGCCGATCGCCTGCCCCGGGCTCGTGAGGTTCGCATCCACCGTCGCCGACATCGCGAGATTCGAGCTTTCCAGCTTCGCCAGCCCGAAATCGAGCACCTTCGCTTCGCCACGCTCCGTCAGGAAAATGTTCGCCGGCTTGATGTCGCGATGAACAATACCCTTCTCATGTGCGGCATCAAGTGCGTCCGCAACTGCGACCGCAATCCGGATCGACTCGTCCGTCGCTATCGGCCCCGACGCAATGCGATCGCGAAGACTTTGCCCCTCGAGCAACTCCATAGTGAGGAAGTGCTGCCCATTGGCAACATCTACCTCGTGAATCGTGCAGATATTCGGATGATTCAACGCCGACGCCGATCGCGCCTCGCGCAGGAAGCGCTCCACCATCTGCGGATCGGCGGCATACTCGGCCGGGAGACACTTCAAGGCGACCTGCCGCCCCAGTCGCGTGTCCTCCGCGCGATACACCACGCCCATGCCGCCCGCGCCCAGTTTGTCGAGCAGTTTGTAGTGAGAAATCGTTGACCCAATCATGGCTTCCCGTCGGCCAGAAGCATACACTACGACCCTTTACAATAAGGCCGTGCGCTCCCACGACGTCATCGTCATCGGCGCCGGTGTCATCGGCCTCTCGCTCGCCTGGAAGCTCCAGAAATCCGGGCTTCGCGTTCTTGTTGTCGAGCGCGGCGAGCCCGGCCGCGAGGCCTCGTACGCAGCAGCTGGCATGATTGCCGTTTGCGATCCGCACAACGACCGCCTGATGCAGCCGCTCGCCGAGATCAGCGCCGCCATGTACCCGGAGTTCGTCCATGAGCTCGAAGACGAGTCCCAGGAAAAAGTTGATCTCCGCAATGAAGGCGTGATCACGTTCCTCGATCCGTCGTCATATTCGGCGCTGCATCCGAAATCGAAAGCACTCACCGCAGAAGAAGTCGTAACTATCGAGCCCGGCGTCGTTCCGCGTGCGAATGCCTATTTCTTACCCGAGAGCTGGGTCGATCCGCGGCTTCTCTGCTCCGCATTGCTGCGTGCTTTCAAACATCGTGGCGGCGACGTCGCCAGTGGTTCTCCGGTTCTCTCAGTTACAGACAATGAGGTTCGAACCGAGCAGACCATCTATCACGCTGCAGCGATTGTGAACTGCGGCGGGGCGTGGGCCGGACAGCTCATGCCCCCGAACCCAACCCGACCGGTCAAAGGACAAATGCTCTGTGTGGTTCCACTCGCCCACCCCACGCCACACCCGCCGGTGCTGCGCCACGTCATCCGCGCCACCGATGTTTACCTCGTCCCTCGTAGCGATGGACGAATCATTATCGGCTCCACCCTCGAAGAAGGGGGCTTCGACAAACAAGTGAACCCGGACGTCATTCAGCAGCTTCGTTCTTCCGCCGAATCCATCCTGCCGGCCGTGAAAGATATGCGCACTCATGACGCATGGGCGGGCCTCCGGCCCGGCACTCCGGACGGACGCCCCCTCCTCGGCAAATTGGCGCCGAACCATTACATCGCTGCCGGACACTATCGTGATGGGATTCTTCTCGCGCCTGCGACCGCCGAGGTCATGGCCGCGCTTATTGAAGGTAGAACTCCGGAGATCGATCTGCGCCCATTGGCTCCGAATCGGTTCCAGCGCTGATTTCTTGATTTGCGTATGCTTGCTTCATTAGCGGACCGCGCCGGGCGCCGTTCCGCGCACCGCTCGCAAATCAATCCCCAACGCCTGGCATTTCTTATAAAGATGGCTGCGCTCAAGACCGAGGGCCTTCGCCGTGTTGGTGATGTGATGCTTCTGCCGCTGCAACTCCGCCAGAATCACCTCGCGCTCATACTGCGCCACACGGGACGACAGCGGCCCACTGCCCGTATCGCTAGTGGCGGTCTGAGCTTCGGGTAGTGCCAACTCAACAGTGGCGCGGTCAACTTCTCCCGCCACCGCCAGCAGCAGCAGTCGCTCCACAACGTTGCGCATCTCGCGCACGTTGCCCGGCCACGAATATCGCTGCAGGGCCTCGACGGCTTCTGCCGTAAACGGCACCGGCTTCCAGCCATTCTGCAAACACACCTGCGCGGCAAAGTGTTCAAGTAGCACAGGAATGTCTTCGCGGCGCGTCCGCAGTGGCGGAAGGATCAGCGGAAACACATACACGCGATGGAACAGGTCCTGCCGAAACTTCCCTTCTTTCACCAGGTCTTCAAGGTTACGGTGGGTCGCAACGATAACGCGCACATCGACAGGTATCGATTTATCTCCGCCGACGCGCTCGACCTCACCCTCTTCCAGCACGCGCAGAAGCTTCGCCTGCATCGCTAGCGGCATGTCGCCAATTTCATCAAGAAACAGAGTTCCGCGATGCGCCTGCTCAAACTTGCCGATATGCCGCTGCGCTGCACCGGTGAAGGATCCCTTTTCGTGGCCGAACAACTCTGACTCGATCAGTTCCGCGGGCACCGCCGCGCAATTCAGCGTGATGAACGGCCCGGCCTTGCGCGGACTCTTCTCGTGAAGCGTCCGCGCTGCAAGCTCTTTTCCAGTACCCGTCTCGCCGTAGATGCATACGCGAGCTTCGCTGGCCGCGACGCGATCAATCTGCGCCATAACCCGGCGCATCGCCTCGCCCTTCCAAACAATCTCGTGTTTGCCCACGCGACTACGAAGATCGCGGTTTTCCGTCTCAAGCCGCTTGAGTTTCAGTGCATTTTCGACTGTCAGCAGTAGCTTGTCGGTCGAAAGCGGCTTCTCCAGGAAATCCAATGCACCAAGTCGCGTCGCCTTCACCGCCATCTCGATGTGCGCCTGGCCAGACATCATCACCACCGGCGCTTGCACACCCGCAGTCTTCAAATCTTCCAGCAACGTAAGACCATCGCGCCCGGGCATCACCACATCACTCAAGATCAAATCGAACGGCTTGGATTTCGCAATCTCCAGTGCTCGCACAGCGTTGTCACACACCGTTGCCTCATGACCGGCCAGACGAAACGCGCGCGATAAGGAGGCCAGTGTGTTCGCCTCGTCGTCCACAATCAGGATTTCAGCTTTCGCAGTCATGCGGTCGTTCCGCTGGCGGCGGTGCGTCGCGGAAGTTCAATAATAAACGTCGCGCCCTGTCCCGGCGCACTCTCCACTCCAATAGTGCCGCCATGATCGGTGATCACCGATTGCACAATCGCCAATCCCAGCCCCGTGCCATGCTGCTTGGTCGTGTAATAGGGCGTGAAAAGCCGTTCGCATTCTTCCTTGGTCAGGCCGGTACCGGTATCGGCAACCTCAATCCGCACCGTCTCTTCGCGCGCTGCAGTGCGCATTGTGATCGTGCCACCTTGCGGCATCGCATCCAATGCATTGAGTACCAGGTTCGACAGAGACCGATGCAGTAGTTCCGGATCAGCGGCGATCACCGGCACCGCTGCATCCAGTTGCATTTCCATCTTCACAGGATGCTCGCGATTTGCCAGTGCCGGAGCGTGCAGCGTCGCAACGCGTTCCACGATCTCGTTCACCTTCACCGCCTGCAACTGTGGCTGTGGCATCTTCGAAAAATCGCTGAAGCGCTGGATAATCCCTTTCAGGTTCTGGATCTCCGCCATCAGCGTCGTCGCGCTCTCATGAAATATCTCGTCAAACTCCTCCGGCATCACCTCGCGCGCCTTCACCATGTTCTCGACAGTCAGTTGCAGCGGAAACAGCGGGTTCTTCAACTCATGTGCCAGCCGACGCGCTAATTCTCTCCACGCCGCGACGCGTTCGCTCTGTACCAACCGTTCGCGTTGCTCCAGCAGTTGCGAAGTCATGCGATTGAAGGCCTCTGCCAACTCTGCAACCTCACCGCTCGCACCATGCGGACTCACCGAGACATTCAACTCTCCAGCAGCAACCTGCCGCGACGCATTTGCCAATTCGACAATCGGCCGCGTCACTCTTCCGGTGATCCACAAACTCACGGCAATCGCCAGCAGAATGCCGAGCCCGCCCACCGTCAGCGCCACCGCGCGGATGTGATCTTGCAATTCGATCAACCCGCGACGAGGACTACCAATCATCAGCACGCTGACCACTTGCCCCGAGCGATCGCTCAGCGGGATCGCGGTCATGTACAGACTGTCTTTGCGATCCGCCGTCGGAGCGACAATCGCGCTGACTTCCTTGCGATCATGCATCGCCAGCATCAGCAGTGGACGATACTTCTCCGGCGCGACAACCGCTCCCTCTAGCCCGATCAAATTCTGCGACTGAAACCCGCTCTCGCCGACGCGATACAGCAACGCCTGCGTACCCACCGGTGTCGCCAATGACTGCAGGAACTCGCGATCGAGCCGCTCGCCGCCCACGAGATACACAGTCGTATCGCCGGCACGCAGCGTTTTCACTGCAAACAAGCCCACCGCGCTTCCGTTCGTCAACTCTTCGCGCTTCAGGAACGCCGTGCTGCTGTTCTCCGGAATCGTCTCCTTATATCCAAAGCGCGCTTGCCACTGCGCCGAACTGATAATGCTACCGTCGGGTCCGAGCATTTCGAGGAAGTCGAGACCGTACTGTTGCGCCAGCGTTCCCGCCTCGCTCAAGTAAATGGACGAATCGCCGCCTCGCCCTAAATCAAATGCAATGCGGCTCACCTCATCACTGGCCGCCATCCGCCCCAGCCGCGCCTTGACATCCGCGCCACGCCGATCAAACTCGCGGTGAAACTGCGCGACCAGTCCACTCGTACGCTCCTGGTCCGCTTGCGCGAAAGCCTCGCGCGTGCGCAGCGAAACGATGTAGCCCACTGCTCCCACCGCGATGATCACTGTCAGCGAGAACACGAGCAGCAGGCGTTGGCGCAGATTCACTTCGCGTCCTCCAACCAGAAGTCTGCCATGCGTAACCCGCCATCTGGGCTCAGCGCGAGGTCATGCACCCGCGGCGCATATGCCACTGACCGCGGCGTATACAGCAGTGGGACTACGGTTCGCTTCGCGAGCAATTCCTGCTCCTGGTGAAACACCGCGACCACATCCTCCGCCGGGGAGCGCTCTCCTTGTGCAAGCTGTCCCGTCAACGTAACGTATGCGGCTCCCGGCATCGTCTCCTCCACGTGCAGTCGCAACAAACGCAATGTGCTTCGCCCCGGTGTACTCAATGCACGAACGGTCAGCCCCGCATCTTTCGTGTTCAAGGCGACTCGGTCCGCAATCAGTTGAAGCACGGGATCGCCGCCCTCTACGCTCAGTGTCAGGTCCGCCGGCTTATCGAGCTGCGACCTCAATTCCTTCGCCTTCGAGAGATTCGGTGTCGACAGAAACGCAAATGAATATCCGCTCAACCAGTTCGGCAACAGACTCGCGGTGACCTCACCTTGCTTCTGAAATACGACGTTGAACAGCGCGCCGCGATCGATACTCAGAGCCAGAGCTTCGCGCACTCGCGCATCCCGCACTGCAGAATCTGAATCATCAATTACCAGCGCAATCAAATCCACATCGCGCGAAATCAGCAGTCGCATGTGTTCCTGCTGCGCCCGTCGTAGCAGCTCGGCCGGAACCTCCACCACATCTGCCCGACCGACGCTCACATCCATCCACTGATCCCGTAACGACCGCTGCCCTCGCACCTCGATTGCATTCACGTACGGCCGCCCCCGCGACGAATCCTCCACCGCACTCAGCGTCGCTGCGCCATTCACCATCGCTGCGAATCGGAAAGGCCCGGTACCTACCAGGTTACCGCTCTCATCGCGCCGCCCAACCGCGTAACGCGAATTCGCCAGCAGCGCGGGCAGTTGTGGCACCGGCGTCTCCGACTCAAACACCACCGAGTCACCCGACACATGTACCGACCGCCACGGACACCCAACGCAAGCCTGGGCCGTCAACGACTGCACTACTGTTGCCGCGGATAAAGGTGTGCCATCATGAAAACGCACATCCGGGCGCAACCAGAATTGCCACCGACGATCGTCGCTCTGCGAATCCCAGCGCACCGCCAATGCGGGACCGACGTGTCCACTATCGTCCATTTGCGTGAGCGAATCGAACACCAGCATCCGGACGGCCGAGTTCATCCACTGCGAAGCTTCGGCGCGCATCTCTACCCGCAACGTTCCACCCTGTCGCGGCCTGGTGCGCGCGAATCCTAATGACGTCAGAAGGACGCTACTGATTACAAGCAACAGAAACGTTGTACGCTTCATATCGTCCTCCTGTCGTGTTGTGAACCACCGCATTCGCCGTGGTGCCATCCATCGAGGTCCACAGAGCCATAATTGGTCCGTCGAATCCCAAGGCCGCGCTCACCAGCACCGGTTCGCGGTCCGGCACCTCATAGGCTCGGATCGAATCCACTACATCGCCTGCCGATGTAACCAGCAACTGTGTTCCCAATCCACAAGCCGTTCGTACCCCCGCCAGGTCGCTTCCCCAATCGCCACTGATGGATCCTGGCACCCGACGTTCGTTCATCCCGTCGCTCTCGCGAACCACGCCATCCACGCCGGTGAAGATCCACAACGTGTAGTTGCTGCGCGGCAGCTCCCCGCCAGTGAAGAATGGGCTAACCGGCTTGCCAATCCCCGGGAACAGCGCGCCGGTAAAGAAATCCCGCGCCGAATTGAACAGCGCTTTCTGAGAGCCGAGCGGCCAGGGATCGTCGCTCTCGTGGCAGTTCACCGTGATTGGTGTCGCTGCATTGCTCGAGCAGATCACGCCGGGCAAATACGCGTCGAAAAGATGGTCTTTCCCGAGCGTGAGCCTTCCGCGCAGGTCTCGCGGAAATGCTCGCGAATGCATAATCGGAAACGCCTGCTCCAACTCGTATTTCGTTCCCGTGGACTTATATAAAGACACATTCGCAGCATCAAGCACCACGAGATGCGTGTCGTTGCCGGCATGAATCGTCGCGAAATCGAGAATCGATGTTGTTTGTGAGTACACCAGCGTACGTTTCAGCGTCATCGCCGGTCCGGTTCCCGCGCTTGCGACGTTCCCCGCCCGCGCGACGCTCACCAGCGCCGCCTTCGTCTCGCTCCCCTGCGTCACCTCGGCAACCCAAAGCCAGCCTTGCAGATTTTCGGAGAGCGTCATCGCAACCGTCGTGGCAGCGTTTTCTGCCGAACGAATCTGTACGCCGTTCACACGCAGTTGCGCTTCGATCGCGCGCCGGATCGCCGCGACCTCATCAGTAGAAATGGTGGATTGGTTTTTCAGAGTGAGTACAACTGTCCCCGGCCCCGAGATATTCGCAATCTCTTTCGCCAGCCTCGCCGCCGGCGCCGCCCATGCTTCCGGAGTCGCCGCGTAAACTGGCGTCACGCTGAGAACCAGCGCCAGGAGCCCGAAAAACAGCCGTTGGAGAGTCATGCTCTGCCGCGCATTATAGATGCCGAACTTCATCGCCGCCCCATGAAATCCTCCGCCGCTGTATCCACAATGTCGAACCGGATGAGGAGAGGGCGGCGGCTCCTCCCTCACCCGGCTTTTCATTCGCCACACCAGATGGCGAATCCCGTATGCGAAACCGCACGGAGTGCAGTGGAGTTGGAGACCCCGCCCACTCCGTCGCTCTTAGTGTGAGCCCCCTTGCGGTTCCGCTTCTTCGCTGCTCGCCGAGCCCGGCGCGCCGAAGCTCTTCATGACATCGTTCGCGAAGAAGAATTTCCCATCACTCGGCACCATCATCACCTGGATCTTGTCCGATAGTTTTTCGGCCACGATCTTGTTGATCAGCAGAGGATTCTGTTTCAGTACCGCAGCTTCCTGACGCAGCCGCTCGGCATCTGCCGAAGCCGTCACCCGAATGCGGTTGGCCTCGGCGTCGGCCAGCATGTTGCGACGCTGTAGCTCCGCCTTGCTGTCGATCACCTTCGCTTCAGCCGCAGCCTCGGCATTCTTAATCGTCGATTCCTTGCGCGCTTCCGCTTCCAACTTCGACTGTTGGATCTGCTTCTCCTTCAGCGGCAGCGTATATTGCATGGCGTCGGCCTCACCCTTGGCTTCGAGAACTTTCACCTGTGCCGCGCCTTCCGCCTGCTTCACCGACCGCGCCTTGTCAGCTTCGGCTTCGAGTTCCGAAATCCGCACCTGCTTCTGTTGCATCTCGGTCTGCACGGAAAGCTGATCGTTCTGTTGTTCTTTCAGGAGCAGGTCTTCCAAGCCTTTCGCATACTCCGGCGGCAGTTGGATATCGCGCAGCATGACTTCTTCCACTATCACGCCGTCCTTCGCGAGCTTTGCAGTAATGATCCCCGCCGCGCGCTGTCGCACCTCTTCACGCTTCGCGCTGAACATCTCCCTGACCGTGTAATTCGGCGCGACCTCACGCCACGCACTCGCCACCACGGGCGGGACGAGTTCGGTTTCCACCGGCTGCGGCAAATGCGACTGGATGTAGTCGAGCCGCTTCGGATCCAAGCGATAACGCACTGTGATCGCCAGCCCCAGCGAGAGCCCTTCCTTCGCTTGGACAGTCAGCGCACCTTTGCCGTGTCCACTTGCAGCCTTCGCATCCTCGGCCACTCCGGTCGTGAATAGCTTGTCGCGCGTATCGAAGGTTTCCACGTGCTCGAGCACTGGCGTAACGAAGTGCACTCCCGGATACAGCGTGCCGCTCAATGTCCCGCTCGTCTCACTTACGCGCACGCCAGCCTCTCCACTCGAAACCACTGCGATGCTGGCGGCAATCAACATCGGCGCCCATGCCAGGGCGAAGAAGACCGTCGTCATCCGCCAGCGCACCGGCTCAGGCTTGGCGATTGGAACTCCTCCGGCGGCCGCCCGGCGGAATTGAATTTTCAGAAAGAAGTCATACGCAACGATCGCAGCGGCCACCACGATCAGCGCCACTCCCGACAACATCAGCAAATGCTTGAACACCAACATGGCAACCTCCTTAAAAGTTGCTACTTCGCCCTACGCTGTTTTTGTTCGACCTTCACCGGAATCAGCACTGGCCGATCGGCGCTACCGATAAACCAGGTCTTGCTCTGATCCGACTTCTTCTGGAAGAAAAGCTTGAACAGTCCGCCGAAGATCAGCTCCTCCACCAGCAGTGCGCACGACACCGAAAACACCAGCCCGCCTACCACCGTCAAGATTGTCATTGCGCTTTGCATGGCTCACCTCCACTGCTTCCTCTGTACTTACTCACACTGGGTGCCCCACCCTAACTTGTTAGGGGTGGGGATTTTCGTCCGTTAGAAACCACCCGCCGAAGCTGCTACCGGCGCGTTCTGTATCGCCGCCACCACCGTAGTTGCCGGCGTTGCATCCGCCTCAACTCCGAATACCTGCGCCATCTGTTCATCCCGCTCGCCGCGGATGTCCACCCCGTCGCCCACCTTCACCAGGGTGAAGAGTTCTTCCAGGTCCTTCTTCGCCATCCGGATGCATCCATGCGAAGCCGCCTTGCCGATCGACTTCGGTGCGTTCGTTCCGTGGATGCCATATCCCTTTTCGCTCAGGCCCATCCAGCGCGAACCCAGCGGGTTCTGCGGTCCCGGTGCCACCACTTTGCCTTCGTGGTAATAGGTCGGGTTGGTCACGTGGCTCTTGATCGTGAACGTGCCTTCAGGGCTCGGTGTCGAATCTTTCCCAACCGCCACTGGATAAACCTTCACTACTTTGTCGTCTTCCAGAAGGGCCAGCTTGCGGTCCGGAATGCTCACCAGGATCAGCCGCGTCGGCCTAGGAGCTTCCATCGGTCTTGCTTCCGTCGCCTGGACGGTCTGCGCGGTCGCGCGCATTGCCAGCAGAAGAACCACCGTTCCCATCCACTTCGCTTTTCCGTCGAGTTCACCGATCAGCCGCCGCATTTCGTTCACCTCTGGATTAATTTCCGTTCGCCTTGCGCCTACAGGAAATGCACCGTCCTGACCAATGCTGGAGTGATTGAGAAAGAAGCACTTAGCGGAAAGATTCGGGTCTGAAACGTGGGTACCGGAACACGCGTGTGTCAGGGCTGACACGCAATAGCCGGCGAGACTAGCGCTTTTCGGTGGTTGGCGAAGACTGAAGCTCTCGTATATCGTCGTGCGCGAATCTGCGGCTCGCATCCAAGAGCAAGCAATAGCAACTCGCCGAAGGAGACACGCCCCTATGTCCTCCAGCACGCCGGCCCCGTCTACCGCAAAACCCACTGCTTCCCCGTGGATTCCCCTCGCCGTCGTCGTCCTGCTCGCGATCGCCGCCACCGTGATTCTGCGGATGCCGCCCGCCGGTGCTCCCTGGTCGCAGGGTTACGACCCGCTCGGTAGCTGGCTAATCTCTACGATCGTCGCTTCCATTCCGGTGATCGTCCTTCTCGGCGCACTCGCTTCGACGAAAGTCCCCGCGCACTGGTCCGCCGTGCTTGGGCTCTCCGCCGCGATGATCGTTGCCATCTTCGCCTTCCATATGCCCGGCCGCATGGCTGCGGCCACCATGGTTTACGGCGCCGGATACGGCCTGCTCCCCATCGGCTGGATCATCATCAACGTCATCTTTCTCTACAACCTCACTGTCGTCACCGGACGCTTCGAAGTCATGCAGCACAGCCTCATGAATGTCACTCAGGACCGGCGCCTCCAGTTGTTGCTGATCGCGTTTTGTTTCGGGGCGTTTTTTGAAGGCGCTTCAGGATTTGGAACGCCCGTCGCCGTTACCGCAACGATCCTCATCGGCCTCGGCTTCCGTCCGCTCGAAGCTTCGGGACTCTCGCTCATTGCGAATACTGCTCCGGTTGCCTACGGTGCATTGGGAACACCAATTCTCGGACTCAAAGGCGTCACCGGCATCAGCGAGATGGTTCTCGGCGCGCAGGTTGGACGCATCCTCCCCTTCTTCTCCTTGCTGGTTCCCTTCTGGCTAATCGTCGCCTTCGTTGGCTGGAGCGACATGTTCGAAATCTGGCCTGCGATTGCCGTTGCAGGAATCTGTTTCGCAATCCCGCAATACCTCATGTCGAACTTCCACGGTCCCTGGCTGGTGGACATCGTGGCCGCTGTCATCTCGATGGCGGCGCTCATTACCTTCATGAAGTTCTGGAAGCCGAAGCGCGTATGGCGTTTCCCCGGCGAAGGCGAGAATGTTGGCCACGATCCCAATCGCTACACCGGCGGCGAAGTCTTTCGCGCCTGGCTCCCGTGGATCGTCCTGAGCGTTTGCGTATTTATCTGGGGAACCCCTCAAGCCAAGACCTTCCTCGACAAGCTCTCCGCACCGAAATTCGCCGTGCACGGCCTCGACAAGATGGTGCTGCGCGTACCGCCGGTAGTTCCCGCACCGGCGAAAGAAGCCGCCGTCTTCGTGCTTAGTTGGCTTTCGGCAACCGGCAGCGGCATCTTCATCGCTTCGATCCTCGCCGGACTCATCATGGGCCTGAGCCTGCCCAAGCTCATTCGCAACTACGGAACGACGTTAATGAAGGTGCGCTATTCACTTCTCACCATCAGCGCCATGATGGCTATCGGCTTCCTCACACGCTACGGCGGCCTCGATGCCACCATGGGCCTGGCCTTCGCACGCACTGGCATGCTCTATCCGTTCTTCGGAACCATGCTCGGCTGGCTCGGAGTCGCCCTCACCGGCTCGGATACCGCATCCAACGTCCTCTTCGGGAGCCTTCAGAAAATCAGCGCGCAGCAACTGAATCTCTCACCCACGCTCATGTGCGCCGCCAACAGCGCCGGCGGGGTCATGGGCAAAATGATCGACGCCCAAAGCATCGTTGTCGCTAGCACCGCCACCGAGTGGTACGGCCACGAAGGCAAAATCCTCCGCTACGTCTTCTTCCACTCGATTGCTCTGGCCGCGCTAGTTGGAATCGTCGTGACCTTGGAGGCATATGTGTATCCGTTTACGAAGTTGGTGATTCGCTAAGAAATCAGAGAGTCGCGCAGCGACGCAATAAATAAGCCCACCACGAGAGTGGTGGGACAAGCCAAGCTCCACGTCGAGAGTCCGCTTTAGCGGACGACATCACTCCGCGATCACCTCTCCCGGCAAGATCGGCCGCGTCCGCGGAAGCCTCCCCTTCACCGCCAGTACGCCTACAGACGCCAGTACCACGACGTACACAATGAGTTCCGCAATATCGATCGTGTGGTTCCGCGGCAGCGCCTTCCACAAAATGAGCAGCACCGTCTGCGCAATCGTCACCGACCACACTGTCCCGTAGAAATACCGCCGCTCGATGCCTTCGTATTTAGTTGACCGCTTACACCGCGGCAATTGCTGGAGCAGTCCAAACAAAAGCACGACGGCCAGAATGGCGAAGTACGCGGTGTTGTAAATCTGCTTCATGTACCAGGTACCCGTCACGACCGCGATTACCAGCCCCGCCAAATTTAGCAGCGCAAAGTTCAGCGCCGCATTCCACGCGAACGTGTAGCAGACCTTCCGGTACAACGGATTCGGTTTGTCCTCATCGAACCGGATGATGTAGGGCCCATGTTCGCAGCCCGGCAACTGCGCGAAGTAGCCCGCGATGAAAACGCCAATCAGCACCACTCCGAGCCACATCGCGTTGTAGCGATTGAATCCATGCGCGAATAGGCTGAACGTCAGCGGCCCCGGCGCCAGGAAAAACACCCAAATCCAGATCGGCAGGTGACAAATGCGGTAAACGGTGGTGTTGCGCTCACGAATCTTGCGTTCGTGAGCGAACTCAATCTTCCCCTTATAAGCCATCGCTCCGAGTGTCGCAGCCGATCAAGTTTTCCGTCAACCGGCGGCTCCAAGTGGACATCTCCAAATCCTCCCGAGTGGATCACTCGCGAGGCCGAACCAATGCGATACCATCTTCCCCACTGTGGGTATTCGCGGATGAGCAGCCGTCCATTTTTATCTCTCAATCAAGCGACTTCGGCCCGATCGAAGCGCCTCCAATCGGTGGACATTCTTCGCGGCGCCATCATGATGCTGATGGCCATCGACCACATTCGCGATTTCGTCCATCGCGGCGCGATGCAGTTCTCCCCCACCGACCTTACCCGCACCACCGCGCCGATCTTCCTCACCCGCTGGATCACCCACTTCTGCGCCCCGGTCTTTTTTCTTACCGCCGGCATCGGCGCATTTCTCTGGATGTCGCGCGGCAATCACACCAAGCGCGAACTCTCATGGTTCCTCCTGACCCGCGGCCTCTGGCTCATTCTTATCGAAAATACGATCCTGCGCGTCGTGATGTTCTCGCAGGTGAGCTACCGTGGATCCGTCATCATTCTGCTTATCCTCTGGGGACTCGGCGCATCGATGATCGCTCTCGCTGCACTCGCGCATCTCCCAATCCGCGTTCTCGCGCCGCTGAGTCTTCTCGTGATCGTGATCCACAACGCCTTCGACCCGCTGACCGCCGATAAGTTCGGCCGCTTTGCATGGCTCTGGGACATCCTCCATCAGCAAGGCCTCTTCACGGTCGCAGGATTCAACTTCGTCACCGCCTATCCGATAGTTCCGTGGATCTTCGTCATGTCCGCCGGCTTCTGTCTCGGCACCGTGTTCCTTTGGGATCTCGCGCGTCGTCAAAGTTTCCTGCTGCGCCTTGGCCTGACCATGACCGCTGCTTTCTTCGTCGTGCGTGGCATCAACATCTACGGCGATCCTTCTCGCTGGATCCATCAGTCCACCGCAACCCTCACCGTGCTTTCCTTCCTCAACGTCACTAAATACCCGCCGTCGCTCGAATTCTTATTGATGACGCTCGGCCCCGCGTTCATCGTCCTTTCGCGTCTCGAAAACATGGGCCTTTCCGAAGCCAACCCTTTCGTGGTCTTCGGACGCGTTCCGTTCTTCTATTACGCTACGCATCTCTTCGTCATTCACCTCGGCAGCATCTTGATGAATTTCGTCTACTATCGCCACACTTCATTCCTCCTGCTTCCCGCACCTTCTATGGGCGGTGACCCCAAACTCTTTCCTCCCGACTTCGGATTTCCTCTTTGGGTTGTCTACGCCTTCTGGCTCGCGACGCTTGCCGCCCTGTATCCAGCCTGCCTCTGGTTCTCGCGACTCAAAAAACGACGCCGTGATTGGTGGTTGAGTTATCTCTGAGAAATAGCCCCTTCGCGCCTCTGACACTTCTGCCAGTTTTCGATGCTCGCTCCTGGCCGTAGTTTTAGGACTACCTTCCAAGGAGCTACTCCGCTATGAAAAAAGCTGCGGTATGGATCATTGCGCTCTGTCTCGTACTCTGCTTTGCCGGTTCCGCTTTCGCTGGCGATGCCAAAACAATCAAAGGCCTGATCACAACGCGCACGTCCGATGTCCTGTCCCTGAAAACTGCTGACGGCAATCAGGACGTAACCCTCACCGATTCAACCAAGGTCCAATCGCCGAAGGGCCTCGGTCTTCGCAAGCAACAAATGTCGTGGGCAAGCCTCATTCCTGGCTTGAAAGTCAGCGTGAAGGGCGCACTGGACGCCGGTGGCAAGTTCATCGCCGAAGAGATCACCTTCAGCAAAGACGATCTCCAGACCGCGAGCATGATCCAGGCCGGCCTCACCCCTACGGAACAAAAGGTCGATGCCAACAAGCAATCGATTGGGGAAAATAAAGAGAATATCGACACCAACAAGCAGCAGATCGATGAGAACCAACAAGCCGTCAACAAGCGCTTCGACGATCTCACTGACTTCGACGTCAAGAAGGAAGCTGTCGTCTACTTCGTCTCAGGAAAATCTTCCCTTGCAGCCGCGGACAAGAAAGCATTGACCGACCTTGCAGCCGAAGCCACGAAGCTTACCGGCTACATTATCGAAGTCAAAGGGTTCGCCGATTCCACCGGCAACGCCGCAATGAATCAGACCCTCAGCAAAGACCGCGCATTCGCGGTCGTTAACTTCTTGATGCAGGATTGCAGCGTTCCCCCGCGTCACATCGTTTCGCCAGGCGCCATGGGAATTTCTAATCCCGTGGCATCCAACGAGACGGCCACGGGCCGCAAAGAGAACCGACGCGTAGAAGTAAAGGTCATGGTCAACAAGGGCCTCTCACCCGCTGGAAACTGAGCACCGTACGAGCTGGCGAGCCCCGCGCCCGCCAGCTTTCCCTGCATTCTGTTCTCTTGCAACGCTCTGTCACTTTTGCTAGTTCTCCACGACCGCCGATTTCCTTAGCCTTTTCGTAGTCGAATTCAAGGAGAGTTCATCTTGAAGAAGAAGCTTGCGTTCTCGATTGTTCTACTTTGTCTGGTGGGAGTATCCTCCTTCGCGTCCGCGCAAAATTCCGCACCTGAGCCGAAAGCCGCAACCGCCGAACAGCTCACCGATGACGCTATCAAGATGATGCGCCAGGACATCAAGTCCGCCAAAAAGCAGATTGTCGCCTCCAACATGACTCTCACCGATACTGAGGCAACGAAGTTCTGGCCTGTTTACGACAGGTACATCGGTGAAGTCGCCAAAATCAATGACACTCGCTACGCGCTCATCAAGGAATACGCTGACAAGTACGCCACTATGACGGACGCCGATGCCAACAGTTTCATCAACCGTTGGCTTAAGGCCGACACCGACATGTCTAACCTCCGCATCAAGTGGATACCGGAATTCGAGAAGGTCGTCTCACCCAAGAAAACCGCCATGTTCTTCCAGATCGACCGTCGCACCAACATGATCGTCGAGTTGAAACTCGCGTCGCAGGTCCCGCTGATGAATCAATAGCTGGCCTGCACCGACACAAAGGGGCGCTCACCTGCCTGAGCGCCTTTTTCTTCTCCAGCAGATGACTCACCGCGGCTGAACCGCCGACGCTCGTGTCGCTCCACCCTGCGTGACGGGCCCATTCCACCAGCCTCCGCCCAGCGCCTGCAACAGTGTCACGCTATCCGAATATCGTGCCGCCTGCGACGAAACGCGATCGAGTTGCGTCTGCAACATCCCTCTCTGGGCATCGAGCAGTGCCACCTGGCTGATTCCACCCGCCGCATATCGCTTCGACGCAATGTCGTATGCCCTCTCAGCTTGGGGACGCTGCCTCCGTCCGCGACTTCAGGGTCTGCGCATCGTGCTCAATCGCCCGCAAAACATCCGCCACCTCGCGGAATGACTCCAGAACCGTTTGCCGATACGTCGCGCCCGCTTCATCGTAGGCAGCAACCGCCTTCCGCTTCTCCGCTCGCAGCTGTCCGCCGTTGAAAATCGGCTGGCTCAACGATGCGCCAACATTCCACACCGCGCCGCCCTCAGTAAAGCTCGTCCCGATCCCGCCAGCGCTTCCTGAAAGCGTAATTTGCGGATATAAATTCGCCGTCGCCACGCCAACGTTTGCGCTCGCTTGGTGCAGCAGCGCCTCTGCCGCCCGGATATCCGGCCTCTGCCGTACCATTTCCGACGGCACGCTCACCGGCAACTCCTGCGGAAGATGCAGACCATTGAGGCTCAAAGCTTGCACCTGCGCCTCCGCCGGTGTCTTTCCCATCAGAAATGCAAGCTGGTGGTTCAAGCTGTCGAGCTGTTGCTCCAGCGGCGGCAAACTCGCCTGTATCTCCGCCAGGGTTCTTTGCTGACTGCGCACGTCATACTCAGAAAATCCCCCCGCCGCATAGCGCTTCTCGGCGATACTTACGCTCTTCTCCTGCAATGCCAGCAAGCTCCGCGTCGCATCCATCTGCGCCCGCACTTCTGCCTGCCGAATCGCCGCGGATGCCACATTTCCTGCGAGCATCAATCGCGCGCCTTGCAACTGCCACTCCTGGAATTCCACCTGCGCATTCAGGCCTTCAATCAATCGCCGCTTCGCGCCAAAAATGTCGAGCGCATACGACACCACCACCGAACCATTCAAAAGCGTGAACGGCCCTGGGCTGGGAAACGGTACGCCAAAAGTCGCGAGATTGAGTTTCTCCCGCGTCGCGCTTCCGTTCGCGCTTACCGTCGGATACTTCGCCGCCCCCGTCTGCGCATTCGACTCTTCTTGTGCCTGCTTCAAACGAGCATTCGCCTGCGCAAGCGTCGGGCTGTTCGCGAGCGCTTCATGCACCATACGGTCCAGTTGCGGCGACTGAAATACCGTCCACCACTCTGCCGGAATGTCGCTCGAGCGTTTGATCGTTTGCGACGCACCGTCTTTTCCCGCAGATTGCACCGTCTTCGTCGGTTGCGGCTCCGGCGTGTAGGTTCCCACCGACGGACGCGCCGGCGCGTGATACCGCGGGCCAACCGTGCATCCCGTCAGAGCACCAGCGACTACCGCGACGATCCCAAATCTCAAAGATCCAACCATGGATTCACCTCAATCCAACGTCTGGCGGTAAGTCTTTACCGCGATCGACATAACTACGACCGTAAACACAATGAGCGGCCATACACTCGGCCATGAGTTCTCCCACCCATTCCCTTTCAACATGATTCCCCGTATCAGCCGGTTGAAATAGGTGAGGGGCAGAAGGTTTCCCAATACCTGCGCCCACTTCGGCATGCCCTGGAACGGGAACATGAACCCCGACAATAGAATGTTCGGCAGAAAGTAGAACACTGTCAGTTGCACCGCTTGCAGTTGGTTCTGCGCCATCGACGATAGCGTGATTCCCACCGTCAGGTTCGCAGCCACGAACAGCATCGCAACCAGGTAGATCGCGCCGATATTCCCGAAAAACGGCACATTGAAAACAAATCTCGCCGCCAGCAGGATGATCGTTACCTGGATCAGCCCGATGCCGATGTACGGAATCAGTTTTCCCGTCATCACCTCGATCGGCAACGACGGCATCGCCAACAAGTTTTCCATCGTCCCGCGTTCACGCTCGCGCGTAATCGCCAGGCCGGTCATCATCACCATCGTGAGTGTGAGAATCACGCCCATCAGTCCAGGCACCACGTTGTATTGCGTAATGCCATCCGGGTTGTACATTCGGTGAACCCGCAATTCGAACGGTGCCTGAGTACCCGCCAGCGACGCCAATGGCCCGGTCAGCTCCCGCTGCATCACCGTTTGCGTTATCCCGTTGAGTGAGAAAATTGCGTTACCAGCCGCCGTAGGGTCCGTTGCATCCGCTTCCACCAATAAAGCCGGATGCTCGTGGCGCAACAGTTGCCGCGTGAATCCGGCCGGAATGTTGACAACGAAAAGCACTTTCCCCTGGTCCAGAGCTTTTTTGCCGGCCTCTTCGTTCGGCAGCTCGCCGACGAATTTGAAGTAACCGGAGTTCTTCATCGACCACACCAGGCTGCGCGTGATGTCCGTCTTATCGGCATCCACGATCGCCGTATCGAGGTGCTTCGGATCCGTGTTGATCGCGTATCCAAATAGCGCCATCTGCAGTATCGGAACGCCAACGATCATCGCGAACGTGACCCGATCGCGTCGGAGTTGGAGACCCTCCTTGCGCACGATGCTCCACCAGCGGCTGAACGAGAAACGGCTGTGCGCACTCATTGCTGGCCTCCGAAGTTATCGGCAGAGCGGGTCATCATGTAAATGAAGACATCCTCTAGCCCTGTGTCGATCTTTTCAGCCCGCAAGTTCTTACCCGCCGCGGCCTGCCGTACGCTTTCCTCCAGCGCCGCAGCATCGGCTCCGCTCACGTGCAGACCATCTCCGAAAATCACCGTCTGGTCCACGCCTGGCAGCGTTCGCAACTTCTCTTGCAATTCAATCAGGTGGTCACCATAAATTGACCAACTGCTCAGCTTCTGGCTCGCGATCACCTCTGCTCCTGTTCCCTCAGCCAGCAGCCTGCCGTATGCAATGTAGGCGAGCTTGTGGCAACGCGACGCCTCATCCATGTAATGCGTGCTCACCAGCACCGAGATTCCCTTCGCCGCGAGTCCCTGCAACTCATCCCAGAAATCGCGCCTGGCTTTCGGATCAACCCCCGCCGTCGGCTCATCGAGAAGCAGCAATTGCGGGTTATGCAGCATGCACGCCGCCAGCGCCATGCGCTGCTTCCATCCCCCCGACAACTGGCCCGCCAACTGGTTCGCACGGCTCGACAGCCCCAAATCCGCAATCGTCTGCCGCACTACTTCCTTCCGGTTCGGAAGCCCATACATCCGCGCAACGAAATCGAGGTTCTCCGTAATCGTCAGGTCATCCCAGAACGAAAACCGCTGTGTCATGTAGCCGGCATTGCGCTTGATCGCCGCACTCTCGCGCTGAATGTCAAAGCCAAGACACGTGCCAGTCCCCGAATCCGGCTTCAGCAGCCCGCACATCATTCGGATCGTCGTTGTCTTGCCGCTGCCGTTCGGACCGAGAAATCCGAAGATCTCTCCTTTCCGCACTCGCAGCGAAACGTTGTTCACCACATGCTTGTTGCCAAAATGCTTGTTCAGGCCTTCGACATCAATTGCGTATTCGCTATTCCCTGCGGTATTCATGGCAGCGTCACCTCCACAGGCTGGCCCGGATGCAACGAAGCCGCTTTGTCCGCTGCAGGCCTCGCGATCACCATGAACACCAGCTTGGAACGGTTCTCGTTGCTGTAAATCACCGGAGGCGTGTACTCCACCTGGTTCGACACGAAGCTGATCTCTCCAGCCACCTCTGCGTCGCAACCGTCACAGTGAACGTTCACCTTCTGCCCGATCTTCAGCTTTCCCACAATCGTCTCGGGAACAAAGAACCGCACCTCGACATTCGCCGGTGGCAGCATCTGCACTACAGGCGTTCCCGCCGCAACCCAATCGCCCTCCCGGTACAGCGTGTCGAAGACCAGCCCATCTTTCGGCGCGGCAACCTGCTTCTGCTGTAGCTTCCATTTCGCCTGCTGCAGTGCTGCCTTGTCCGCCGCTACCACTGCAGCCTGTGCTGCAATTTGCTCCTCACGTCCCGGCAACGCCGCTACCTCAAGGTTGCTCTGGAACTGCCGAACGATCGCAGCATTCGCTGCAACCGCCGCCCGCGCGCTAATCAAGTCCGTCAGCGAAAATCCTCCCGCCGCGTATTGCGCCTCGTCGCTCTTGAGCAGATCTTCCGACTTCTGCAACTCGACCTTCGCCTGCGCCAACTGCGCCGAGATCACATCTTTCTCCGGCGGGCGCTTCCCCGTCTTCAGATCGGCGAGTCTTCCTTCATCCGCGAGCAGCGTCTTGCGCGCCTGCAACTCTGCGGAATGCTCTGGCTCTTGATCCAGCGTGAACAGTGCCTGGCTCGCGTTCACAGTGTCGCCGCGCGCCGCCGCCAGGTGATCAAGGCGTCCCGCCTGCGGCGTTGAAACATACACATATCGGCCTTCGACGTACCCCTGGTATCCGCTATCCCCTCGCTTCGAGCATCCGACGAAACCCATCGTTGCGAATACCAGGATCAGCAGGCCACGCAAAACGCGGCCCCGAAGGAAGAGAGACTTTTGTCCTCGGTTCATCATTTTTTCTCTCGTGAAATAGTTTTGGCCGAGGCTCTGCCCTTATGGCAGAGCCCATCTAACAACAACCCGGTGATGTGTTTCCTCATCGCTTCCCGGCTGAGCGGTGCCTGGTGGAGAATCGCAGCCCATGTATTCGCCGTCGCCATATGCAGCATCGCCAACCCAATCGTCGATGGCACCGCCAGCAGCGGCACGATCGCCGGGTTCAGCAATCCGTCCTTTTGCCCGCGTGCAATAGCGTTCCCCAGGATCCGCAGCTTCTCGTATGGCAACCGCTCGAGAATCCGTTCCCGAAGCGCGCCACCTTCATTCAAAATCTCCCTCATCCATGTGGAGGGTAGCCACGGTGCCTTCTCCACGCCCTCCAGCAACCGTCCGACGACCCCTTCTACGATCTGCGCCGCGTCTTCGCCCGCATGCACCGGCCCCCACACATTTCGAATGAGCGGTAAAAGGCGCTCCTCAACCACCGCATCGAATAACTCATCGCGATCTTTGAAGTAGTAGTGCAGCATTGCCGGCGTCAACCCTGCGCGCTTTGCGATCATGGCAAACGTCGTCGCGCCTGCCCCCGATTCCGCGAAGAGCTCTGTCGCCGCATTCAGCAGAAGTTCTCGGGCGCCAAGCCCCAGCCTTGCTGCCGGTCGCCCCACCTTCGTCTTCACTTTGGCTTTCGTGTGCATAATTTAATTGATGCATTAATTAATTACTGGTTGCACAAAAATGTCAAGTCGCTCGTACTCGACGAACGTCCTTACCGCTAGAAATTGTCTAGGAAACTACCGAATTACCAGCACTTCGCGAATGTTGTCGCGCCCCAGAAAAAACTTAATCGACGCATAGTCGCGAAACAAATTCTCGATGTGCCGGTTATTGAATACCCGCTGCAGGCGGAACTGCGGCCCCTTCTGAAGTTCCAGTGTCTGTGCATCCGCAATGTGATAGCGAAAGTACGGCGCATCCGGCCCCGCATCTTTTGTATGGAAGAACGCCAGCAGCATCCCGCCGGGCTTCATGATCGTGTGGATCCGCTCGATGGTCGGCTTCACCACTTCTTCGGGCAGATAGTCCGGAATGTCCCAGGCCATCACCGCGTCAAACTTCTCGCGATCGTGCTTCAGGTTCTCCGCGAGGTAACGGGTCACGTCCACCACCGTCTGCCCTTCCTTGCAGGGGTCGATGGATTTGGTTTTGAGTTCCGCGCCGTTCGCTTCCTTGAGCACGTCTTCGTTATAAATGCGATGCCCGCGCTCGGTGATGATCTTAATATTGCTCGGTGAGGTCGGCCCAAGGTCGAGGACCCAGATGTTCTCCTCGCGCCCAATCGTCTTCATGAATTCCTGGAATCCGGTAGACCGCCGCTGGATGCGGTCTTTCGACGACACGGGCTCGCCGGCGGCATTCTTTTCTCCACCGCCGAAAAATTTACTGAAAAAGCCTGGGGCCACGTCCGTATTGTAACCGTTGCGAGTTCCTCCTCGCCAAACGCACAAAAGCGGCCCGCAGGCCGCCTTTGCTACCACCGAATTTGTCTACGCTATTTTGTCTCGATCAGCGGTGCCTGCGATGCCGGTGTAAACGTCGAACTCGAACTGAACGTGTTGGTCGCATTCGTCGCAGCGGCCGCAGCAGTTTCCTTCTTCGGCTCCGGTTTCGGTTCGGTTCCCGCCTTCTGGATATCGATGGCGCCTTTGAAGTACGCGCCGTCTTCAATCATGATGCGCTGCGTAAAGATGTCGCCCGAAAGCACCGCCGACTTCTTCAGTTCCACACGGTCCGCCGCGCGAATATTGCCATCCACCCGTCCGTGCACAACGACTTCCTTGGCATGCACATTCGCCTTAATGTGGCCATTCGGCCCGATTGTCAGCGCATGGCCCTTCAGATCGATGCTGCCTTCTACTTCGCCATCCAGGAAAAGATCTTCGCTGCCCGAAAGTTCGCCGCGAATGATCACTGATTTTCCAATGTGCGCAATGTCGCCCATCTTAGGTTGGACCTCCATCTTCGGTGGTTGTACGACCGGTGCTACCGGAGCCGCGGCCACAGGCGGTGCCGGCGGCGGCGCGGGCGGATGATACGCGGGCGCTGGTGCCGGAGCCGGGGCTGCCTTGTGCTCCTCTTCCTTCTTATTCGACTTCCACATGAAACGCTCCCAATGCAAACCAACCTCGAGCGGTCCTTTGCCCTCGGAAATGTGCAGATCGATGCGCTGTTTAGCTTAGGCGCTCCAATTCTCACGCGCAAGCAAAAAGCCTCCTATCTCGGTGACACACCATCACTTCCCCGGTTCCTCCCATTTCGTGCAGGAACTTCAATACTCTGGGATGGCACCCCGACACACACCTTTCAGCACTCCGATGACACATCGGTTCGCAATTTATCAATGAGTTACTAGTCATTTTCTAACCCATTGATAAAGAACTACTTCCAGCAGCAGCTTTGCCCTGAGCTGCCGGGCGGCTTTGGCCATTCGTGTGCTTTAGTACGGGTATCGGTTGGCTGGAAGGTCGCTCTCACTGACGAGACCGAAAACCAGGGGAACAGCGGTTTGGTCAGTGACCGGCGACATCAAATCAAATGGGACTGTCTTCTTCCGGTCAACCGACGCTCTCATAAATTCTCTCCGCTACCCCGGCCAGCGCAAGCTGGCCTTTTTTGCATCTGCAACCCTCGCCCGCTCTCATCATCGAGCAACAAAAAGCAACGGACAATCCCGCGCTCCACGTCTAATAAGTCAGAGTAGAATCTCCGGAACGGAGTGCCCTTTGATCAGCACAGCCGCACGACGCACCCTCGCCATCCTGGCATTGCTATGCGTCAGCATGCTTGCGACTTCTTACGCGCAATCTCCGGAATACCAAGCCAACTCCCGACAGTTCGTACGCGACGCCGTGTACAACGAGTTGCACGCCCACAGCAATGGCCAACACTTCATGTGGAAAGAAATGGAGAAGAAGGTGAAGGCCACCACCACCAAGTTGATGGTCGAAACCAGCCAGGGAGTGATCAGCCGCCTCATCGCCCTCAACGGTCATCCGCTGTCAGCGCAGGAGCGCGCCCAGGACGATGCTCGCGTCAATCGCTTGCTCAGTGATCCCAGTGCCCTGCACAAGAAACAACAGCAGCAGAAGGAAGACGAAGAGCACGCCAACCGCGTCCTCGGCTCAATTCCAGACGCCTTCACCTTCAAGTACGTCGGACTGGAAGACGGCAAAACCGGCAAGCTCGTTCATTATGCGTTCGAGCCCGATCCCAACTTCGCCCCGCCAAATCACGAGTCGAAGGTTCTGCAAGGCATGAAAGGCGATCTCTTCATCGACGCCAACGCCAAGCGCATCGCCAAACTCGATGGCACGCTCATCGACCAAGTCGAGTTCGGCTGGGGGATCCTCGGCCATCTCGACAAGGGCGGCCGCTTTGTCATTGAACAGACCAACATCGGCGGCGATCGCTGGGACACCACCCGCTCCTACCTGCACTTCACCGGCAAAGTCCTCATGATGAAGTCTCTCAACATCCAGGAAGACGAAACCATGTCCGACTTCCAACCGGTCAAACCCGACCTGACCATCGCCCAAGGCATCGAGCTAATGAAGAAGACCGACGACACGGTCGCCGAAAATGGCGGCAGCGCCGCGCTGCGATAACGCCAAACTTTGTAGCAACGAAGCCTCTTAGCGGCCAACCCAAGACACTCTCGCCTAACCTCGCTGTCTCCTGTCATCCTCGAGGAGCGAAGCAACGAAGGATCTGCTGTTCTGACCTTCGTTCCCTTCGTGTTTCAATGTTTTTGCTTTTCCAGCTAAACTCTGAACAATGACCACCAATCGCAAGTTTGCCATAGCGATTCTCGCGGCCGGCAAAGGCACGCGCCTGAAATCGAAACACCCTAAAGTACTTCACGAAATCGCTGGCAAGCCGTTACTCGACCACGTCGTCGCTGCCGCCGCTAAGGTCGTTCCGCCGTCGCAGATCTTCGCCATCATTGGCCATGAAGCCGACCGTGTCCGCGAAGCCATGCAGGCCAGCGGCATTCAGTTCGTAGAGCAGAAGGAGCAGCGCGGCACCGGTCACGCCATCCTGCAAACTCGCGACGCGCTCAAGGACTTCGACGATGTCCTCGTCCTCTCCGGCGACGTCCCCCTCATCCGCACCGACACTGTCGAGCGCCTCTTCGCCTTCCATCGCGAGCACGCTGCCGCCATGACGATCCTCACCACGGAACCGCCCGACCCCTTCGGCTACGGACGCGTCTTCCGCAAGCATGCTGGACAATCCGACGAAGTGGATCGCATCGTGGAACAAAAGCAGCTCACGCCCGAGCAGGCGCGTAATCGCGAAATCAACAGCGGCATCTACGCCTTCCGGGTGCAACCGCTCTTCGCCAACCTCGACAAGCTCACCACCGACAATCCGCATGGCGAGTACTACCTAACCGACATGGCTGCAATCCTCGGCGGCGCCAGTGAAAAAGTCGTCGCCATTCGCGCTGACGATTCCCACGAAGTTCTCGGCGTCAACACGCGCCAGGACCTCGCCTCGCTCGACGCCCATTTGCGGCTTCAGAAATGTCAGCAACTCATGTCGGCCGGTGTCTCGATTTTTAAGCCGGAAACCTGCATGATCGACAGTGACGTCGAAGTCGGTCCCGACACCATCATCGAGCCTTTCGTCCAGCTTCTCGGCAACACAAAGATCGGCGCTGACTGCCATATCAAGTCCTACACCGTGATCTCCAACTCCACCATCGGCGACGGCGTTCTTCTGCGCCACGGCTGCATTGTAGATTCCTCCAAGGTCGCGGCGCGCGCACTTCTTGGCCCCTACTGCCACCTCCGTCCCGCCAGCGACATCGGTGAAGAAGCCCACATCGGCAACTTCGTCGAGACCAAGAAAACTCGCGTCGGTAAAGGGTCGAAAGCCAATCACCTTACCTACCTTGGAGACACGGAGATCGGAACCGGAGTGAACATCGGCGCGGGCACCATCACTTGCAACTACGATGGCGTGAATAAATTTGGAACCATAATTGGCGACAACGTCTTCGTCGGAAGCGACACGACACTCGTCGCGCCCATCGAACTCGGCAAAGGTTCCTACATCGGCGCGGGATCATGCATTACCGAAAACGTCCCCGACGATGCACTGGCGATCGGCCGCGGTCGCCAGGTAGTCAAAGAAGGCTGGGCCACGAAAAAGCGCGCCGAACAAAAGAAGAAGAAATAGCCACGCTTCCGCTCTCAGCGGCGCGTTTACCACAACGCTCTCTCCTCGCCCCTCTCCCTCTTGTCATCCAGAGGAGCGCAGCAACGAAGGATCTGCTGTTCCGCCTCGCGGCCAGCCCATGCTACCGCCTGAAGCGCCACTACTCTCTCCTGTCATCCTGAGCGCAGCGAAGGATCTGCTGTTCCGCTTCGCGGCCAGCCCACGCTACCGCCCGAAGCGCCACTACTCTCTCCTGTCATCCTGAGCGCAGCGAAGGATCTGCTGTTCTGCTTCGCACTATTCAAAACTAAATCTCAGAAGAAGTTTCGTGACCGACAGAGTGTGAAGCCTCGCGTCGAATGATCTCTTCCGCGAGCAGGATCACACGCCGCTCTGACTGGGTGAGCTCGCGGGCGAGATGTTTTTCCATCTCCACCACCAGGCTCGATCGCAACATCGCCCACCGCTGCAGTTCTTCCGGATCGGCAAACACCGCGCAGTTATCGCCGTTTGGACGATACACCGGCATGCCGAGTGCTTCCCAACGTTGCACCGTACGCACACCCTTACCAAAGAACCGCGCAATGTCCTTCCAGCAGGTGAGTAGTTCAGATTTTGGTTTTCCCGCGAGAGCGGTTGGTAACTTCGTTCTACTGTCCAATCGGGGCCTTTCAGCAGCTACTTACATCGTAGAAAGACTCAATCAGAATACACCGGCCGACTCGGACAACACGCGACAATCCGCGACACTGGCAGCGGTTCCACTCGTCCGCGAAGCGGGTGCTACTCATCGTCCTTGAGCTCCATCCCGTCGACTAGTCCTTGCTCATCCAGCAGAAATTCCATCTGGATCGACGTATCGCGATACTTAACCCGATAGGTGTAATGTCTCACCGCACCGGCTTCATGGCCGATCAACGCAAACGACTCCAGCGGACCGAAGTCGCTCAGCGCCTGCTGCAACTCTTTCGCTTCATCCGGAAAAAGCTTGGACCGCACCTTCGGCGTGAAGTCCTCGGGATTCGCCTTGCCTCGCGCAAACTGCTCCACGATGACGCGAAGTTTTCCGGTAATTTGCGGCTCCTTGTCCTCAATCGCCTTCTTTTCTGGCGGCATCAGCGCCGCGTTCTCGAGCCCCGCTACATGGTGGGCAATCTTCCCCGGACTCGAATGCGCCGAGTCTAGGTTCGTTAGCACAACGACCGTCAGCTTGTCGTCCACGTATCGCGCGATATGCGTAGTGAATCCCTGCCACGCTCCACCGTGCTCAATGATCTTGTGCCCGTTGACATCATTGATCTCCCACGCCATACCGTAGTTTGCACTGTTCGGCTTTCCATCGTTGAGCTTGAAGACCGTCCACAACTGGTCGAAGCTCGACCGTTTCAGCAGCCGCTCGCTATAAAGAGCCTCGTCCCACTTCGCGAGATCGACAACATTGAAGTAGAGCGCGCCGTCGGCCGTTGAATTGAAGGAGGGCGAGACCCAATCTTGGTTCTTCCATTCGCCCTTCACCAACTGGTACCCGGCTGAGCGGTTCGGAATGATGTCCGCCTCGCTGATGATCCGAGTGCTTTTCATGCCCAGCGGCTGGAAGACCCGCTCCTGGAGGAAGTCGCCGTAGAACTTCCCCGTCAGCTTATGGATGATTACGCCAAGCAGAACATAGTTCGTGTTGCGATACGACCACTTCTCGCCCGGCTGGAAGTCCATCGGAAACGTCTCGATGATCTTCACCAACTCATCTTCCGAGACATCCGCGCGAAGGTTGATCGGTCCGCCCGGCTTTGTCTTGTCCGCCGACTCATACTCCGATAGGCCCGAAGTATGGCTCAGCAGGTTCTTGATCTTGACGTTTTGCCAGGTCTCCGGCGCTTCTGGAAAATACTTCCGCACGCTGTCATCGAGGCCGACCTTCCCTTCTTCCACCAGCATCATGATCGCCGTCGCTGTGAACTGCTTCCCCACCGATCCCGACTGGAAAATCGTCTCCGGCTTAACCGCTACATCCAGCTCGATATTCGCCAGCCCATATCCCTTTGCGCGCTCGATCTTGCCGTTGCGATAGATTCCGAGCGCCAGCCCCGGAATATGCTGTCTGCCCATTTCCGCGAGCACGTACTGATCAATCGCGTCAGAATTTGTGGTTTGTGCCGGCGCACCAATTGCGCCGCAGCTTAGAAGGAGAACGATGAAGAACCCGCGCCACGTGGCCATAGCGCAAGAGTGTACTAGGTTCTTCTTTTTTGGAAAGTGGCGACAGCCCGCGGTTCTACTGGTTCCTCAGCCGTACCGCGACCAACTCCGTCTCGACCGGCACGCCCTTCGCCACCTTAATATGCAGGATCGCCTCGAATGGCTTCACCTCGCCCCCCGACGTTCCAAGCCGATCGAGTAATTGCTTCACCGAACTCTGCCGGCAAACATATTCCACCGCCGCCTGCGTACCGAACGTCGTCGTTCCGGCGAGGATCACTTCCGTCCGCTGCGGATTCAACGCCGGCATCATTCCCACCACCGCGTAGTCTTCAACGAGCGGATCACCCGCCCGACTCGCTAGGTAGAACGGTTGCTCTCCCGCTTGCGGATGCACATTGATCACCGCAAGGTCGCCGGCCCTCGGTCCTGTCTTCACTCGATCGAACCGGAAGTCATCCGTGCTCGGAATCTCCATCAGTGTCAGGTTTTCTGACGGCGAACCAATAAATATCAAATCGTTGTTCTTCGCGTCATCCAGCGAAAACAAACTGCCGCGCTTCACCCGAATCCGCCGGTGCAACGAATTGAACACCTGGTCCAGTTCGTGAATGGAAAGCACTTCTCCAACGCCGGTGTAGTGGTCGTACGGAGGCGTGTTCGCATCGCGCTGCTTATCGTAGTAGCGCATCCCCGTCTCCGGACGCCCCACAAACTCCGCATTGCTGAACACCACCCAGGGCTCCTCTGGACCCGACAGAAATTTCCTCCAGAACACCTGGAACTCTGCCGGCGCCAGCGGTCCTGCCGTCGCCGCCGACGCAGTATCCGTCTTCACCCTTCCATTCAGCAGCAAATAACCAATCGTCACCACCGCGAGTCCCAGAAGCACGGCCAAAGTTGCCGCCATCCCGCCGTATGATTTCTGTGGCGCCACCGTCACTGGTTCATGCACCGGTGCATGATTCACCAGCTCTTCCTTAGGAACCGGCGTCCGATACCGGAAGTTCAGCAGGTAGCTTCCCTTCGGCAGCTCCACCACGACCGGATCGCTTTCCCCTTCCGACGCGTAGTACTCCGCGACCTTCGCCCGCAGCCTTCCGGCCTGCACGCGGATCGTCGAATCGGATTGTGGGTCGAAGTCCGGCCTTCGTCCGAAGACCTCGGTCGCGATCTGATATTCCTTCAGCGGCGTGCCCGGATGCTCAATCGCATGCGCCGCCAGGTACCGGAGCAATTTACACAGCGACTCTGATCCGTGCAGTGTCCGGCTCGCGACCAGCCGGTCGATCTGCTTCGGAAATTGCTCGCGGTCAACCATTCAGGGCTTGTAGCGTACCATGTAACAGCCGTAACAATTCACCCAAGCGACTCAATCGCAAGGATTTATTTCTGTTACTGTAGCATACCCCCCGATACTTCCAAGTTCTTCGCTTCCTTGTCAGAATCCCCTCGTTCTCATATCCCGCTGCCCACTCCGCAGTCGGATGGCGTTGCCCGAGTTCAGCCGGACGCACCACCAGATCCAGCGATCTCCCGCCGCCAACTACAAAGCTTGGGGTGAAACGCTTTATCGCAAGTGGCGAACGCCGTGGTCCTCGAACCACGGCGTCTTTTTTTCTCCACAAGCATTCCCCACCTAAGTGCTCATCGCCGAAACGCCAATTGCAAGATAAGCTCCTTCCGCGTAACGCGTTCGTCATCAAAGACTCTTAGAGGTGGAATGCCGTACATGCTGAACTTCTCCCGCTCTTCCCTAGCCGCGCTCCTGATCGTCGCCGGCCTCTCGCTCACCGGATGCAACAAACAAAGCGCTCCGACGGCCAACGCAGCAGCACCGCAGCAACAACAAGCCGCTCAGCCCGACCAGTCGCAGGCTGCTCAGTCACAAAATCCTGAGGACAACGGCAATCTCCCGCCAGTCGACGCCAACGGCAACCCCACCGACCAACCCACGAGCGACCAGCAGAGCTATCCTGCTCAGGATCAAAGCGCTAGCCAGCAACAACCGGCGCAGAACCAGGGCAATGCCAGTCAGCAACAGCAGTATCCCGACCAGGGTTCTCAGCCAGCCCAGGCGCAAGCTCCCGCCTCGCAGAGCTATCCCGACAACAGCAACAATGTTGGATACGGCGACAACAATCAGGATTACGACCAGGACCTGTCCCAACAAGACAGCAGCTATGGCCAGCCTGCAATTCAGGCCCATCAAGCGCCGCCCCCAATTCCCGAGTACCAGCAGCCCATGTGTCCCAGTCCCGGCTACGTCTGGACTCCCGGGTACTGGAGCTATGCTCCTGCCGGATACTACTGGGTGCCCGGCGCCTGGGCGCGCCCGCCGCAAGTCGGCTTCCTCTGGACGCCCGGCTATTGGGGTTTCGGCGGCGGAGTCTATCGCTTCCACTATGGCTATTGGGGACACTACGTAGGCTGGTACGGTGGCATTAACTACGGCTTTGGATACGTCGGATCCGGCTACCACGGTGGTTACTGGCACGGCAACAACTTCTACTACAACCGTTCCGTCAACAACGTGAATGTCACCAATATCACCAACGTCTACAACAAGACGGTCATCGTCAATAACAACAACCGCGTCAGCTACAACGGCCCCGGCGGCATCACCCGCCGTCCCACGCGCGCAGAAGCAGTTGCTGTCCGTCAGCAGCGTATCCCGCCGATGACCACGCAGATCGAGAACCAGCACAATGCCATGCGCGATCGCCAACAGTTCGCGTCCGTCAACAAAGGACGCCCCGCGATTGCCGCTGCTCCCAGACCGATCGAGGCGGCAAAGCCGGTCGCGCCCGCGATCGCCGCACGCCCGGTTCCGCGACCAGCTGCCGGCGCCAGGCCGAACCAACCAAACAACGTCGCACGTCCAACTCCGCAGCCAAGTACGCGTCCCACGCCCGTTTCTCCTGCTCGTCCCGAAGCGCGTCCTGTTCCGCGGCCCACCACCACTCAACCGAGCGTGAAACCAACACCTCAGCCGAGCACGAGGCCCACTCCGCAACCTTCCACCCGTCCAACGCCGCAACCGAACACGCACCCGGTTCCGCAACCAAAGCCCGCGACGCGACCGACGCCGCAACCTTCCACGAGGCCGACGCCTCAGCCGAACACGCGGCCTACTCCGCAACCAAAGCCGCCGACACATCAGGCACAGCCCAGCACACGCCCTGCGCCACAGCCCCACCCCGGGACGCAACCGCCAGCCAAGCCTGCAACGCGGCAGGCGCCACAACAACAGAGCAGGCCTTCCAAAGACTCGAAGCCAGATCGGCCCGAACACCGATAGTTCATAACAGGGTGCCCCATTCTACGGACGTAGTCCGTAGGGTGGGGCTTTTCTCTGCCCCCGCAACGTGCGCTCGCCACCTTCGACCCACGACTCGTCCCTCGACCCAATGCCGCAACCCGCTTCTGCGTACAGTCGGTTTCAATGCGATCGACCTGCACCATCTCTTCCATCGTTTTCACACTTCTGCTTGTTCCGTTTTCCGCGCGCGCCGACTCCGCGCGCAAAATCACTAAGCTTGCCGAAGGTGTATATGCCATCGAGCATCCGCAAGGTCCCGCGGCCAGCGGCAACACTACCGTCATCATTGGCGACCGCCAGGTCTTCGTGGTCGATACCTGCTTCCTTCCGTCCGTTGCGCAGCAAGACATCGCAACCATCCGCACTTGGACCGACAAGCCTGTCGCCTTCATCCTGAACACGCACTTCCACAACGACCACAACATCGGGAATCGTGCCTACCTCGACGCCTATCCCGCCGCCACCATCATCGCCACCACCGCAACCAAAAAGGCGATGGACATGTTCGGCCCATCCTCCAGCCAGCGCTTCGACGAGAATCTCCTGCGCCTTCGCCAAATGCTCGCAACCGGCAAAACTCCCGATGGCAACGTACTGACCAACGCTGACAAAGCGCAGGTGCAGCACGCGATTGATGTTCGCCTTCCGGACTCGAACGAACTCCACGCCCTGAAGTTTCAAAGTGCGACGCTCGCCTTCGATCACGACTTCACCATCGATCTTGGTCATCGCGAAGTCCAAGTGAAGTTTCTGGGCCGCGGCAACACCGAAGGCGATGCCATCGTTTTCCTTCCTCGCGAGAAGATTGTCGTCGCCGGCGACCTCGTGGTCTACCCGCTTCCCTATATCTACGATGGCTATCCGTCGGAGTGGGTCACCACCCTCGAGAAACTCGCCCAACTCGATTGGCAAACCATCATTCCCGGACACGGCCCCGTGATGCATGACAAGAGCTTCGTCCAACTCGAGCACGATCTGCTTCGCTCAGCGCTCGACCAAATGGACGCCGTGCTTGTGCAGAATGGCCCGGCACTGTCCCTCACTCTCGATCAGGTCAAGCCCGGCATCAATCTCTCGTCATTCCGCCAGCGCTTTGCGGGCGATGATCCCGACCTCGGCGCATCGTTCGACGACATGACTGCCGAACTCGTGAAGGCCATGTTCTCTGAAGCAAGCTTGCGTTAACTTGGCAGGAAGGACTGAATGCAATTCGCTCGAAAGCTATCGCGCTTCTGCCGCCTAGAAGATTCCCAGCCATGACACGCAGCCATGACATGCAGCCATGACACGTGCCTCATGAACCTCTGTCATCCTGAGCGGAGAATTCGCGCAGCGAATTCGGAGTCGAAGGACCCCTATCTTCACAAGAACGCCTGAGATTTCACTACTCCGCCCGCAGCGCCCGCAACGGATTCACATTCGCCGCCCGCGCCGCCGGAATCGCGCTCGCCGCCAGTGCTACCACTCCCACGGCGACCATCGCGCCCAGGTAGCTCGCAGCATCCATCGGCTTCACGCCATACAACGAACTCGCCAGCGCATTGCCCACCAGCATCGCCAGCGGAATCCCAATCCCCACCCCAATCGCCGTCAACCGGAAGCTGTCGCGCAAAATCATCCATACCACTTGCCCGCGTCGTGCACCAATCGCCATGCGCACGCCAATCTCCGCCGTCCGCATGCTCACTCGGTACGCAAGTGTTCCATACAGCCCCGTCGCCACCAGCACCACTGCGAGCAGCCCGAAAAATCCCGCCAGGCGCGCAAAGAGGATTTCGTTCGAAATCGTCAGGTCGTACTGCGCTCGCTGCGTAATCGGACGAAGCAGCGGCAGGTTCGGGTCTATCTCCAGCACTGTCTTCTGCACCGACGGCAAAATCGCTAGCGGCGGCCCCGAGACTCGCATCTCCACGTGCATGGACCCAATCATCGGGATCTGCGCGTAGTTGAACCACGCCATCGGTATCGGCGTCTCCGTAATGCTGCGATACTTGTGGTCCTTCACCACGCCCACGATCGTCATCTGGAACGAAGGCAAATCGGCCGGACCAATCAAATGACCCAGCGGATTCTGGTTCGGCAGGAACCTCCGCGCAAACTCCTCGTTGATGATCCCCACCCGCGGCGAACTCGCAGTATCGGAATCCGCAAAGTCTCGTCCCTCGAGAATCGGCACGCCCAGTGTCGTGAAAAACTTTGGCCCCACAGTGTTGTTGCGCACTGTCCGTGCGGCGCCATTCGCAACTTCCGGCAGCTTCCCGTCAACCAGCATGTTGAAGTTGTTCGACCACCAGGTGCCGATGCGCTCTTCCATCACCGTGACGTTTTGCACGCCGGGCAGTGCTCGCAGGCGGTTCATCAGGTCCACGTAGAACGCCACACCTTGCGGCACGGATTTGATGTCCGGCTTCACTCCAAACACTACCAATCCATCCAACTGCATTCCGATGGGAGTGCTTTCGAGGTTTCTTAGCGTGCGCACCAGCAGTCCCGCTCCCACCAGCAGCACCAGGCACAACGACATCTGGTGCGTCACGATGATCTTCCCCGTCCGCGACCTTCCCGCGTCCGTCTGCGCCGTCGCCGACGAAACCTTCAGCGCTTGTTCCGCTCCGCTCGCCAAAACCATGCGCAACGGAATTAACGCGAACACGAACAACGCAATCGTGAGCACCACCAGTGTGAACAGCATCACCGATCGGTCCGGGGCGAGCGTAGATTCAATGTGCGCCCAGTTCGCCAACAACCGTGTCGCCATTACTGCGAACGCCCAGGCCAGCGCTCCACCCGCCGTCACCAGCAGAATGCTCTCCGTCACCAACTGGTGGAACAGATCGCCGCGTCCCGCTCCCAACGCCTGTCGCAGCGCAAACTCCCGCCGACGGTGCGCATTCCTCGCCAGCAGCAGCATCACCACGTTCGCCATCGCGATAACGAGCACCAGGACCACCATCGCCATCAACATGCGTAGTGGCTTTCCGTACTCCTCGTCGTATCCTGGAAAACTCTTCGCGTCAGCGAAGCTCAGCACCGGCAGCTTTTCCTCCGGCTTGGGCGTGCCCAATCCTTCAGATGCCGCGCGCTGAAACACGGGCTGCAACTCCGCGACCGCTCGTGCGTGTGTCATGCCCGGCGCAATCCTGCCGATCAGGTGCAAGCACCACCACTTCGGATTGTTGATGAAAGTTTTCCCGTTTTCCGGAGCATTGCCATATGCATTCAACTCGGGCCGGCTCTGGAAGGGGATCCAAAACTCCGTCGACGAGGCGGCCTCAGTTCCTTCAAAGCCGTTCGCCGCCACCCCCACAATCGTCATCGGCGCGCCGTTCACGTGGAACGTCTGCCCGAGCACCTTCGGATCGCTCGCAAAGCGCCGCACCCAATACTTGTGGCTCAGCACCACAATCGGCGCGTGCGTGCGCTCATCTTCGTCCGTGAAGCCTCGCCCCAGCGGCAGCTTCACGCCCAGGCCCGAAAAATACCCGCCACTCACCGTGTCGCCTTCCGCCGTTTCCGGTTGGGCGCCATAACGAACCGAAACCTTGTCGTTCGACAACGGCGCAAACGCCATCACCGGCGCAAGGCCCTTGCCTTCTCGACGCAGCGCGTCGAACACCACATACGAAAATGTCTCCGTGGAACTGATCGTGCCGACCGAGCTCGGCGTATTCGATGTGCGCAGGTACACCACGCGCTCCGGATCTTCCACCGGCAGCGACCGCAGCAGCACCGCATTCATTACACTGAAGACCGCAGTATTCGCGCCCACGCCGAGCGCCAATGTCAGGATCGCGGTGATCGTAAAGCCCGGGCTCTGCGCCAGCGACCTCCACGCGAACCGGACCCGTCGAATCGCGTTTTCCAGTGCTGCCCAGCGGTCCTTCATGTAGAACCGCTCCTCCGCGGCGCCTACATTGCCGAACTCAACTCGGCTTCTCCGGCGCGCTTCACCTTCACTTAGACCTTCGCCCCGCAGGTCGTCCGCTTCTAACTCGAGGTGCGCCTGGATTTCCTCTTCAAAATCTTTCGCGCTGCGTTTCCGTCGGAACATCCTCATACCTCCTCGCCCTGCGCATCGGCGCCATCGAGGATCAAGCCCATCGCCCGCGTCAGCCGTCGCCATTCGCTGGTCTTTTCCGTCAGCTGTTCGCGCCCCTTCGAAGTCAGCGAATAAAATCGCGCTTTGCGGTTGTTGTCACTCACGCCCCACTTGGCACGGATCCACCCACGGTCTTCCAACCGTTGCAGTGCCACGTAAAGGGACCCGTGGTCCACAAACAGCACTTCCTCCGATTGTCGTCGAATCGACCGCGCTACCCCCTGTCCGTGACAGGGTCCCAGCAGCAGCGTTCTCAGGATGAGCAGGTCTAGTGTCCCCTGCAACAGGGCAATACGTTCGTCATTGTTCTCTCGGGTCGCCATTCGACCCAAGTATCCGCCCCGCTCAGGTAGACTGTCAACCCGAAGGCAGAATCAGTGGTCCGAACCCCCAGAATCAAGGGACAAATGCCTATTTACTGATAAGTAAGCAAAACCTTTCGTTTTTTCTATACCACCTTTGCGGCAACCTCGACAAAATTGAAAAATTCACGCGGTCAGGATCACCTTTTGCGCGGTTTGGAGAATAAAACCCGGGAGCTGGATTGTTGACAAAAAACGTCATACTGCTGCAAATCATCAATAAATAAGCACTTAGAAAAAGTTGTTTACCAACTTCTAACTTCGGGTTTTACGGTAAGTTTTCCTTGTTTCTTCCCGTTAACTTCGTAAAACAGGCCGCCAAAAAACCCAAAAATCTTTCTTCTTTGTGATTCGCATCACTCCGCACTCTTCGCTCCACTCGCTAAACTCAGCCCGTTGGAGGGACCGCGTCCATGTGCCTGGCCGTGCCGGGAAAAATCGAGAGCATCACCGGCGAGCGCGAACTGCGCAGCGGCGTCGTCAACTTCGGCGGCGTCCAAAAAGAAATCAACCTGGCCTTCGTTCCAGAGGCCAAAATCGCGGACTTCGTGATGGTCCACGTCGGCTTCGCCATCAGCGTCGTTGACGAAGCCGAAGCCACAACTGTGCTCGGCTACTTGCAACAAATGGGTGAACTCGGCGAACTCGAGGAGCTCAAATGAAGTTTGTCGATGAGTACCGCGACCGCGAAAAAGCTGAGCAATACGCACGCGCCATTCGAACCGAAGCCACGCGCCCCTGGTCCATCATGGAAGTCTGCGGCGGTCAGACCCACACCATCGTCAAGTACGCGATTGACGAAATCCTGCGCGACAAGATCACGCTCCTCCATGGTCCCGGCTGCCCAGTGTGCGTCACGCCACTCGAGTTGATCGACAAAGCTTGCGAGATTGCGACGCGGCCCGACGTCATCTTTTGTTCGTATGGCGACATGCTTCGAGTGCCCGGATCGCACACAGATTTGTTCACCGTGAAAGCCAGGGGCGGCGATGTGCGCATCGTGTACTCGCCGATGAACGCACTAGAGCTTGCGAAAGCGAACCCAACGAAGCAGGTTGTCTTCTTCGCGGTTGGCTTCGAAACCACCGCGCCCGCCAATGCCATGGCCGTATTCCAAGCCAAGCAGCAAGGCATCTCGAACTTCTCGGTGCTCGTCTCGCACGTGCTTGTGCCGCCCGCGATTGAGGCCGTGCTGAGCGCACCCGACAACCGCACGCAAGCGTTTCTGGCTGCCGGACACGTCTGCACTGTGATGGGATATGAAGAGTACCGGCCGCTATCAGAGAAATATCGCGTGCCGATCGTCGTCACCGGCTTTGAGCCACTCGACATTCTCCAGGGCGTGTTGATGTGCGTACGGCAGCTTGAGAACGGTCGCGCTGAGGTTGAGAACCAGTACGCGCGCTCGGTGCGCGAGTTTGGCAATGTTCCGGCGCAGGATCTCATCGGCCAGGTCTTTCGTGTGATTCCGCGCAAGTGGCGCGGCGTTGGCGAGATCCCGCAGAGCGGCTTCGGTCTCGCAGCGGAGTTCGCCGAATACGACGCGGAGTTGCGCTTCGGTGTCGCGGACCTCACGGTAGAAGAGGACCGCGAGTGCATCGCCGGAGAGGTTTTGCGTGGTGTGAAGAAGCCGCAGGAGTGTCCGGCGTTCGGCGGGCGCTGCACGCCAGATCATCCACTGGGAGCGACAATGGTCTCGAATGAAGGCGCCTGTGCTGCGTACTACCAATACCGGCGGCACGAAGCTAAGGCCGCGGTCGGGAGCGAACGATGAGCGTGAAATCGTTTTCCCTCAACTGTCCCCTGCCACTAAATACCTCGGCCGTTGTGCTACTGGCGCATGGAGGCGGTGGCCGCCTGATGCACCAATTCCTTGAGCAATACGTCATTCCAGCGTTCCAGAACGACCAGCTCGCGACGCGGCACGACGGCGCAGTCTTCGACGTGAAAAACGCGCGGCTCGCCTTCACGACGGACTCCTACGTTGTTAGCCCACTGTTTTTTCCCGGTGCGGACATCGGCTCCCTGGCCGTGAGCGGCACCGTGAACGATCTCGCAATGTGCGGTGCCCGGCCGCTGTTCCTGAGCGCAGCATTCATCATGGAAGAAGGACTTCCCTTCGAAACGCTGGAGCGCGTGATTGCTTCCATGCGCGCGACCGCTGAGGCCGCGGGCGTGCATATCGTCACCGGCGATACCAAGGTTGTGGACCGCGGCAAGTGCGACAAACTCTTCATCAACACCGCCGGCGTCGGCGTCATTGAGCATACGCAAACGATCGGACCGAGCGCGGTCCGTTCGGGCGACGCGATCCTTCTCAGTGGCGACGTTGGCCGACACGGCGTAGCCGTGATGGCTACACGAGAAGGACTGGAGTTCGCGACGGCGATTGAATCTGACTGCGCTCCGCTCGCAGAGCCAGTGCTTGCGCTACTCGAAGCCGGCATCGAAGTTCATTGCTTCCGCGATCTGACGCGGGGCGGATTGGCCACCACGCTGGTGGAGATTGCCGAATCGAGCAAGCTTGGAATTCATATCGCTGAACGCAGCGTTCCCGTGGAAGAAGGCGTGCGCGGAGCGTGCGAAATTCTGGGCCTGGATCCACTCTACCTGGCGAATGAAGGCAGATTCGTTGGGTTCGTTGCTGAAAGAGATGCGGAAAATGCGCTGGATATCATGCGGAAGCACGCCGTGTCGGCGCAGGCCAAGCGGATCGGAACCGTGGCCGAGGCGCCCGCCTCGCTGGTCACGCTCGAAAATCTGCTTGGGACAAAGCGCATCCTCGACATGGAACGCGGCGAACCTCTTCCACGGATTTGCTGACGTCGTTATTCGCGATCGAGATAATGAACTTCACTCAGTTCGCGCAGACGTTTCGCGGCGCTTTCCGCGGTGATGTCGCGCTGGGGCGTGCCCAGCATTTCGTATCCCACCATAAATTTCCGGACACTTGCCGAGCGTAGCAGCGGCGGATAGAAGTGCGCATGCAGGTGCCATTCGTCGTGGGACTGAGCGTCGGTTGGCGCTTGGTGAAAGCCCATTGAATACGGAAATGAGATCTCGAAGAGATTGTCGTAGCGCGTGGTCAGACGCTTGAGGATGTCGGCAAGCGCGTCTCGCTCGGAGTCGCTCAGAACGGTGAGATCCCGCGCATGGCGCTTGGAAACGAGCAACACTTCGAACGGCCACACCGCCCAGAAAGGCACGAGCGCGACAAAACCGCCATTTTCGCACACGACGCGCTCGGCGGCCTTGGTTTCCAACTTAACGCAATCACAGAGCAAGCATGAGCCGCGCGAATCGCGATACTTCTGCTGAGAGAGCTGTTCCTTGCCGGGTTCGTTCGGAACGCTCGAGTTGGCCCAGATCTGTCCGTGGGGATGCGGATTGCTGGCACCCATCATCTCGCCGCGGTTCTCGAAGATCTGCACGTAGTTGATCCAGGATTTGCCGCCGAGTTCGACATACTGCTGCGACCAGAGATCGACGACAGTTCGGATCGCAGGCGGATCCATACGCGATAGAGTCAGGTCGTGTCGCGGTGAGAAACAAAGGACGCGGCAGATACCGCGTTCACTTTGTGCGATGAGCAAGCCCGATTCGTTCCGCTCGAACTCAACGATATCGGGCTTGAGAGCGGCGTAGTCATTCTCAAAAACGAACGTAGATATGTACGGCGGATTGCGGTGTCCTCCGGCGCGAGCATTGCCGGGACAGAGGTAGCACTCGGGGTCGTACTCGAGAGCGGCGGGACGCGGGGCTTTCTCAACCTGACCTTGCCAGGGACGTTGGGTCCGGTGCGGAGAGACGAGGATCCATTCGCCAGTGAGCGGATTGAAACGCCGATGCGGCGTGGACTTCGTCGCGTCACTCACTGTTCGTCTCCGTAGCCCTTCGGGTGCGAGTTGCGCCATCTCCACGCGCTCTCAATAATGGTGTCGATGTCAGTGTACTTAGGGCTCCACCCGAGTTCTTTGCGGATCTTTTGCGAACTGGCAACAAGGATTTCGGGATCGCCGGCGCGGCGGGGACCCTCTTTCACCTGAATGGGATTGCCCGTCACGCGCTTCGCGGCCTCGATCACTTCCAGAACACTGGAGCCGTGCCCGTTGCCGAGATTGTAGATCAATCGCTCCGGTTGCTCGTCTCGACCGAGGCGTTCCAACGCAAGAAGGTGCGCATCTGCAAGATCGGAGACATGGATGTAGTCGCGAACACAAGTGCCGTCGGGAGTTGGATAGTCTGTGCCATGGATCGCAATCGAATCGCGCTTCCCTGCCGCCGCTTCCAGAACGATGGGGATCAGGTGCGATTCCGGATGATGATCTTCCGCGAGCGTGGCGGTAGCTCCGGCAGCATTGAAGTACCGGAGGCTCGCGTAGCACAGGCCGTGGATCGAGTGGAACCACTCGAGCATCCGCTCGACGAGCAGTTTCGATTCGCCATAGGCGTTGGTGGGCTTAAGTGGGTCAGATTCTTCGATGGGCGTGCGCTCAGGGTTCCCGTAAAGCGCTGCCGTCGAGGAGAAAACGAAGCGCGAGACGCGATGCTCAAGCATGAGTTCGAGTAACGTCAGCGTGTTCGCGGTGTTGTTGCGAAAGAACCTTTCGGGAAAACGCATCGACTCGCCGGCTTCGATGAATGCCGCGAAGTGCATGACTCCATCGAATGCGCCATTGCGAAGCGTGGCATCGAGCATCGCTCGATCACCGATATCGCCGGCAACGACTTGCGCAGCGCTGGGAACTGCGGCGCGATGCCCATTGCTGAGGTTGTCGTAGACAACAACGCTGTGTCCTCGCTCGACGAGCGCGGCGGCAACGACGCTGCCGATATATCCTGCGCCTCCCGTGACAAGTACCTTCACTGCTCGGCCTCGACTTTCACTTGTTGCGCTCCTTCAGCGGCAGACGAAATAAACACGTCGGCTCTGCGGCCGGTCGCCTGCTTATATTTTGCAATGATCTCGGCACGGAACGCATTTACAGCGTCCGCACGTACCAGGTTGATGGTGCAACCGCCGAAACCGCCGCCCGTCATACGCGCACCGATGAGACCTTCGACCTTGGACGCGAATTCGACGAGCAGGTCGAGTTCGCGGCAACTTACTTCGTAGTCGTCACGGAGGCTGGCGTGCGAAGCAAACATAAGGCGGCCTAACTCGTCGAGATGATTCGATCGGAGCGCCTTGGCGGCGTTGGCAGTACGGTCATTTTCCGTGACGACGTGCCGCGCGCGCCGGTAGATAAGGTCTGAAAGGTCGGAACGATGTGATTCCAGCATTTCCGTCGTGACGTCTCGCAATGCGGTGACTTGTGGATATGACCTCCGCAGAAGCTTCACGGCTTCGGCGCACTCGGCGCGGCGATGGTTGTATTCACCGGCGGCGAGGTCATGCTTCACCATGGAATTGCAGATCACGAGCCGTACATCTGACGCGATCGGCAGCAGCGAGTATTCGAGCGAGCGGCAGTCGAGAAGAATGGCATTTCCGGCATGACCAAAGCCGGCAATGAACTGGTCCATGATGCCGCACATCGCACCCGCGTAGTTGTTTTCGGCTTTCTGCGAAAGCATGACGAGGTCGAGACGAGCGATCTCAATTCCAGACACACCGGAAAGGGCGAGACCGGTCGAGAGTTCCAGTGCAGCGGAGGAGCTGAGTCCGGCTCCGACTGGCACGTGACCGTCGATTAGAAGGTTCGCACCATTAAGCGTGTAGCCCGCGGATTCCAAAACTCCGGCCATGCCGCGGACGTAATCGCTCCAATGTTTCCGTGGCGGCCCTTGTACTTCATCGAGGTAAATTTCAAATTGCTCGTTGTATTGCTGAGACCAGACGCGCAGAAGACGATCGTTGCGGGGCGAGGCCGCGACCCAGGTATAGAAGTCGATGGCGGCAGGCATAACCAAGCCCTCGTTGTAGTCAGTATGTTCGCCAATGAGATTGACCCGACCGGGAGCGCGGAAAATCCGCGGAGTCTCGCCGTAGTGCTCCTTGAATCGCGCGATCAGGGATTGCACCATCTCAGACGTGCTCTCGTTGCTGGGGGCGGTCACGAGCGTGCTCCGGATCGGCCGCCTCGAGATCCGAAGACGAGGAAGATTTCACCGAAAACGAGGAGTACGACGCCCCACTCGATGTTCACGTTCACTTCCATAGAACGTTTGTAGATCGACTTATCACGGATTAAATCAAAGCAGGTCAGCATGAGTCCGATCAAACTGAACAACAGCCCTGGGCAAACTGATGTCGACTCCCATAACCCCTCTACCAGAAAACTATGTCTACCAGAACGACAACCGCAATGACGGTGAGGTTCGTGAGCTCCGGTTGTAAGGTCCGGCTCCAGTGCAAAATGGATGCGCCGATTCATCGAAAAATCACGACTTGGCAGGGCGCGAAGCAAGTCTAACGCATTGACTTTCATCCGTCTGTAACGTCCAATAGAGGAAGTGAGACGCCTGCTCGCATCCACCAGAATCCTAGCCATGTTCCGCAAAGACTACCTAGCGGTGGCGTTGGTATTGGTGTCGTTGCTCTCACTCACGAGCGTATACCGGCCCCGGCACCTAGGCACGGGCGAACACCACGCCGCAAAGGCGCAGCCGTCTCCGACGCAGCAGCGGAATTTAAAGACAACGAGCTTCGAATCGGCGTCACCGACCCCGACGTTTGTGCCAATCCCGGTCTCGCATTACGTGCGGCAGCCGCTTCACGCAGACCGCACCCTTTCCCCTCGCCGGCTCCCCGGTTCCTATTACAACCGGCCTCCTCCCTCGGCTCTCTCCTAGTCAGTCGCTCGTAAAAACTACAACTGACGTCCGCAACGGGTTTCTCTCGAACACTCAGAGTTCCTGATTGCGACATTGCTTCAAGGTGCAGGCTGCCTGCACCGGAACAAGAGAGAAGACCATGCAGCCTACTCGCAAGCGCGCGTTGCTCCTGCTCGGAGCGGCGTCACTGTGCGCTGCAATTGCTTTTACCTCATCCTCCTGTAGCTCCCATTCATCTTCGGTGGCGAGCGCCTCTAGTCCGCCGCGGGCCACGGTAGCGATCGCGAAGAAACAGCCGATCGGAAATTCGATCTCGGTCGCAGGTGAATTTCTCCCGTACCAGGAAGTGGAAATCCACGCAAAAGTGGCTGGGTACATTCGGCACATAGGCGTGGATATCGGGGACCGGGTACATACCGGGCAGGAGCTTGCGGTGCTCGAAGTGCCAGAGCTGACGGCGCAAGTCGAAGGTGCGAATGCCGGCATCAAACGCAGCCAGCAGGAAATCACACGGACAAAGCACCAGGAAGCGCAGGCTGAGGCCGATCACCAAGCGCTGCATGCTGCAGCCATTCGACTGAAACAGGCGTCAGAGGCGCGACCGGGGCTGATTGCGGAGCAGGAGTTGGATGACGCGAATGCCAAGGACCGCGCGTCGGAAGCGCAGGTCGAGGCGGCGAAGGCTGCAGTAGCGGCCTCGGAACAGGGATTGGATGTATCGCGTGCGTCGAAGAGCCAGGTCTCTGCGATGTCGGATTACTCACGCATCACGGCCCCATTCGACGGCGTGGTTACGTGGCGGTACTCCGATACCGGGGCACTGGTACAGGCAGGAACATCAAGCAGTAGCGCCCAGCCTGTCGTGAAGCTGGCCGAGGTAAGGACGCTCCGGTTGCGGATCCCAGTGCCGGAATCCGTGGTTCCGTCGATTCACCAAGGACAAACGGCCGACGTGGTGGTATCCGCGACCAGTGAGCACTTCACCGGCAGAGTGGCGCGATATACGGACTCGCTGGACAGAGCGACGCGCACTATGCAGGTCGAAATTGACGTGCCAAATCCGCAATACAAGCTTTCGTCCGGCATGTATGCCCAAGTCACGCTACATACGGACCAGATCGCCGATGCGCTTAGCATCCCGGTGTTGGCTGTGCATCGTTCTGGAGACAAAGCAAGCGTCCTGGTGGTGAATTCCAGCGATCGGATCGAGGAGCGCGCGATCGCTATAGGTATCGAGGAACCAAATTTCGTGCAGGTGCTCACGGGACTAAAAGAGGGTGAGCGCGTTGTTGTGGGGAACGCGAGCGCGTACCAGGTCGGCGAATTGGTAAGTCCGAAAGAGAGCAGCGTTGCGACGGTGCTTACCTCCAGCACGCAAGGGGGTAGCGAGTAATGTCGCGATTCGCTATCAAGTATCCGTTTTTCATCATTATGCTCTGCCTGGTCATTCTTGTGGTGGGAACTACGATGACGGCACGCATGCCGGTCGATCTCTTTCCTGAGATCAAGATCCCCGTGGTGGTGGTTGCGACGTTTTATTCCGGAATGCCTCCGGAGCAAATTGAAACCGACATCACCGGACGCTTCGAGCGCTTCTTCACCTTGGGCAGCGGGATTGATCACATGGAATCGCGATCGTTGCCGGGTGTAAGTCTCATCAAGGTCTATTTCCAACCGGGCACGGATCCAAACGCGGCCGTCAGCACGATTTCGAATCTTGCCATGGCAGATTTGCGCAAACTTCCGCCGGGAACCCTGCCGCCGGTGATCTTGAAGTTCGACGCCTCGAGCTTGCCGGTCTGCCTGATCACACTGAAGGGCGCGGGACTTAACGAGACGCAACTGCGCGATATTGGCCAGTACAACGTACGCAACCAGGTGGCGAACGTGCCTGGCGCTTCGGTTCCGCAGCCTTTCGGTGGAAAGTACCGGCAGATCCAGGTGTATGTGGATCCGGTGAAATTGCAGGCGGCGCAACTGAGCGTGATGGACGTGGTTCGGACTGTCAACAATTCGAACATGATCCTGCCCGCAGGCGATGTTCGTATTGGGCCGAAAGACTTCAACCTGTACACCAACAGTCAACTTCCGGACATCGAGGAGATCAATCGCCTTCCGCTGAAAACTGTAGGCAACGCTTCGCTACTGGTGGGAGATGTTGGGCACGCGCAAGACGCAGCGCAGATCCAAACGAGCATGGTGCGCGTCGACGGACAAAAGTCCGTGTACTTGCCGGTGCTGAAACAAGGCGGCGACAGCAACACGATCGCGATTGTGGATGGCGTTGAGAAATCGCTGAAAGACCTGGTAGACGTACCGAAGAGTTTGACCGCGAAAGTGGTGTTCGACCAGTCGGTGTACGTGAAGACGGCGATTCGGAACCTGATCAACGAAGGTGGCATTGGCCTGGTGTTGACCGCGTTGATGATTCTCATTTTTCTCGGTAGCGTACGCGGGACAGTTGCCGTCATGTTGTCGATCCCGCTGTCAGCTCTTGCTGCGTTCCTCGCGATTAACGCGAGTGGCGGAACCATCAACACGATGGTGCTCGGCGGACTGGCTTTGGCGTTCTCGCGCTTGATTGATAATTCGGTCGTGGTGCTGGAGAACATCTTCCGGCACCTTGAGAACGGAGAGCCAGCGGAGATCGCAGCGGAACGCGGTGGACGCGAAGTAGCGTTGCCGGTACTGGCCGCGACGTTTACAACAACGATTGTGTTCTTCCCGGTCGTGTTCCTTTACGGCGTGAGCCGGTTCTTGTTCACAGCATTGGCGGCGGCGGTGGTGTTCTCGCTCTTTGCGTCGTACATGGTGGCAATGACGGTCGTACCGTTGTTCTGCGCACAGTTCATCAAGAACGCGCACAACGAAGCAGGGCACGTCGGAGCTCACGCGAACTGGTTCAGCCGCTTCGTAGGCAAGTTCAACCACGCCTACAACCGTATGCTCATGCGTTACGACATTGCGGTGGGCAAGACGTTGCTGCGGCCGATTGCGACGACGATCAGCATTCTCGGTGTCTGTGCGTTCAGCCTGGCCATCTACCCTCTTCTTGGCGTCTCGTTCTTTCCGCGCACAGATCCTGGGCAGTTCGTTTTGAACCTGAAGGCGCCTACGGGAACTAGGCTTGAACTGACGGACGCGTATGCGCAGCGCGTCGAAAAGGACATTCGCGAGATTGTCCCGAACGATGACCTCGGGATGGTCGTTTCGAACATCGGCGTGACGCCGGGATTTTCATCGATGTACACGAGCAACTCGGGCCAGCATACGGCGACGATCCAGGTGAGTTTGAAAGAAGGCCACAAGGTCGGAAGCTACGAATATATGCGCCGGGTGCGGCACAAATTGGCAGACGATTTGCCGGAGCTTTCGACGTACTTACAATCGGGCGGACTGGTGGATGCCGTAATCAATCTCGGCTTACCGGCGCCGATTGATATCCAGGTCAGCAGTAATCATTTGCATGATGCGTACAACGTCGCACAGGAACTTCAGGGGAAGATTGCGAAGGAGCGTGGAGTGAGTGATGTGCTCATACCGCAGGACCTCGACTATCCCGCATTGAAGCTCAATGTGAACCGCGAGATGGCGTCGCGCCTCGGATTGAATTCGCGCGAGGTCGTGGATAACGTGATCACCGCGCTCACTTCGAACCAGATGATCGCCCCAAGTTTCTGGGTAGATCCAAGATCGGGCAACGATTACATGCTCACCGTGCAGTATCCGGATTCGCAAGTGAAGTCGTTGAACGATCTGAAACAGATCCCGCTGCGTTCAGACCATGGGGAAGAGACCACGCAACTCGGTGCGGTAACGGACGTGAAAGTGGTGGATTCGCCGACGGAGGTGGACCACTACCAACTGCGACGGGTGATCGACATCTACGTGGCGCCGTCGGGACAGGACCTCGGCTCGCTTGCAACCCGAGTAAACAAGATCATTGCGGAAACGAAGGCGCCGGAGGGGGTGCGGGTGACGATGCGCGGCTCGGTCGAAGGCATGAACCAGTCGTTCAAGAGTTTCGGCCTTGGACTGATTCTTTCTATCGTGCTGGTGTACCTCATCCTGATGGCCCAGTTTGCATCGTTCCTCGATCCGTTCATCATTCTGCTGGCGATCCCGCCGGGAATAACGGGAGTGCTGCTGTTCTTGTGGGCTACACGCACTACTTTGAATGTCATGTCTTTGATGGGCGTAATCATGATGACTGGCATCGTGGTGTCGAACAGCATTCTGATCGTCGACGTGGCGCGCGAACTGCGGAAGACGGGAATGCCAATTGCCGAAGCGGTCGCGACGGCTTGCCGAATGCGGCTGCGTCCGGTGCTGATGACGTCTCTAGCGACGATCCTCGGCATGATCCCCATGGCATTGGCGCTGGAGGCAGGAAGTGAGCAATATGCACCGCTGGCCCGCGCGATCATTGGCGGATTGACGCTGTCGGTGATCGTGACGGTGTTTCTCGTACCCGCAGCGTACCTGTGGTTGCATCGTCGCGAAGAAAGGCCGGTGGTGCAGGCATGAGAATGAAAGCCCTCTCGTCCCTACTACTACTTGGTTCTCTTTCGTTCGGACAAACAGGTCAGACGAATTCCACCGCACCCTCGTCGATAAAATTAACGGTTGCGGATGCGGAACAAATGGCGCTGAAGAACAATCCGCAAATCTCAATTGCGAAATTGCTCGCACTGGCGCAACGCCAGGTCACACGAGAGGTACGGTCGAACGCGATGCCGACGGCAACCCTCAACGTGACGGCCGTTGATTCGCATGAGGGCAGCCGGATTACCGCAGGCGGGTTGAACAATCCAGTCATCTACGAGCGTGCAGCGGCGGGTGTAAACCTAAGCCAGTTGATTTACGACTTCGGACGTATGCACAACCTCGTCGCGAGCGCGAAATATCGCGAGGAGGCGGAGGTCGCCTCCCAACAGGCAACGACCGCCGACATAACTTTCGCAGTGGATCGCGCGTTCTACAACGCGCTCGATGCCCAGTCCACGCTCGACGTAGCCAAAGAAACGGTGTCGGCACGCCAGGCAACGGCGGACCAGATCCAGGCGCTCACGAACGCGAAACTCAAATCGCAACTTGACCTCAGTTTTGCAAACGTTAATTTGGCGCAGGCAAAGCTTCTGCTGCTCGACGCCGAAAATCGGCAAGCAGCTTCTTTTGCCAACCTCAACAATCTGCTGGGCTTTGAGAAGCAACAGCCGTATCTGCTGGTTGACGAACTTGCAACCCCGCCCGCACCGGCGACGAACGCGGAAGATCTCACTGCCGCGGCCTTTCAGTCCCGACCGGATTTGATCGCTCTTAACGATCGTTATCAGGCAGCGGAGCGTTTCCGCCGTGCGGAACATGATTTGAATCGCCCTACCATCTCCGCGCTGGCGGCATTCGGCGATACTCCTGTCCGCGCCGATCAACTCACGCCGTGGTATGGAGCAGCTGGGGTAAACCTGAGCCTGCCGGTATTCAACGGATTTCTCTACTCGGCGCGCGCGAAGCAAGCCGATTTCGAAGCCAAAGCCGCGCAGGAGCAAGTCCGCGACTTGCGTGATCGCATCGCGAGGGATGTCCAGACCACGTGGTTGCAGTCAACGACCTCGTACCAGCGCATGGCGGTGGCGCAACAGTTGGTGCAGCAGGCAAACCTTGCCTTAGACCTCGCGCAGACTCGCTACAAGCTCGGACTGAGCTCGATCGTGGAGTTGAGCCAGGCTCAACTGGCGCAGACCCAGGCTGCCATTGGAAATGCCGACGCGCAGTATGAATACGAGAGCACGCTCGCGGCATTGCGGTACCAGACCGGCAAATAATCAGTGAAACAGTGGCAAACTTGCTTCGAAGGAAGAAGCGGGCAAACCCATCTGGTTGTAGAAGAAGCAATCAGGCGCATTCGTCCAGTCATAGCGCACGGAAACTGGCTCACTGACTGCCGGGCTCGAGACAACAATCTGCGTAGCTTCGATCTTCGCGGTAGCCGGCGAGAACTTGCCGTCGGTTCCTGCAACCTCGAATCCACACCAGCCATTCTTCCCTGCCTGCAAGCTCTCCGCGTGATCGAATGAGATGCGGAGGGCTTTTTCTTCGCGCGTGACCTGGCGCGGGAGAGGGCCGGAGTACTCGATCTTCTCGCCGTAACTGAGGGCACGAGCGGCAAGCGCAAGACGCGACCCGACGGTCACCTTGTCCGTTGGGTGCACATCGTCGGGATTCCCAACATCGATCGTCACGGCCATGCCCGTGTTGCGCAGTGCCAGACTCTCCAATTGTGTCTGCCGTAGCGATCCCCAGTGCTCTGCTTCGCTAGATTTGTACGCGGAGATCTGCACGAAGAGGAATGGGAAGTCCCCGACCCCCCAATGATTGCGCCAGTCGCGAATCATAGTCTGGAACAGTTCCGCATAATGCGGGGCGCGATCGTAGGCGGAGTTGCTCTCACCCTGATACCAGATGACTCCGCGGATGGGGTAGGGCGTGAGCGGCGAGATCATTGCATTGTAGAGCTCAGATGGAGCCCAGCTATGCGGATCCGGATGCCACGGGAACGACGGTTCGGGCTGGCCTTTTGCCTTAGCCTCATCTTTTAAGCGCTGTTCTTGCGGGCCGATGATCTCGGCCTCATCCACGTATTTGTCCATCATCGTGGCGCGATTCGCGAAGATCGGCATCAGACCGGCTTTGCTTGATAGACCGTCCAGACTCGTCCAAGCTTCGGCGACGCTGCCACCCCAATCAGCTTCCATGATGCCGACGGGCACCTTTTCCTTCTCTATGAGGTTCTTGGCGAAGTAATACGCGACCGCCGAGAACTTCTTCGCGGTTTCCGGAGTGCACGCGACCCACTTGGCAGGCTTCGGGATGTCCATCAACGGGTGATCGGAGTAAGCATGTTGCGTCTGGAAGAAGCGCAACGTCGGAAAGTTGGCTTTGGGAAACTCATCGAGATTCTGCTTTGGAGTTCCTCCCCAGCCTTCCATCGGATACTCCATGTTGGACTGTCCGGATGCGACCCAAACATCGCCGATCAGAACGTCGTGCACGGTGATCGTGTTGCTTCCCTTCACCGTAGCGTCATATGGGCCGCCGGCGGCTTCCGGCGCGAGATAGAGGTGCCAGCGGCCGACGTAGTCCGCCGTCGTGCTCTTCGATTGCTTGTTCAACGAGATGGTGATCGCCTCGCCCGGTGCCGCTCTTCCGAAGAAATGGATAGGCATCCCGCGCTGTAAAACTGCACCGTCGGAGAGTACGGCTGGTAGCGAGACCTCTGCGAAGACGCACGAGGCAAGGCATAGGACAATGGCGATAAGTTTCAACGAAAAGCGCATGAATTGAGCTCCGGGCTATGAAGTCAAATTTCGGACGGCTGCGCGTTTCCAGTGCGCGGCGGCGCCGTAGAGCGCGGCGTCCTCAAAAAGAGTTGAGACGCTAAGTTCGATCTTTGCGCCAAGAATCTCAGAAGCGGTGGGCAGGAAGAGATCCGCGCTACGTGAGATCGCCCCGCCGAAGATGATGCGATCAGCGTGAAATGGCTCGGCAATGGCCCGCAATGACTCTCCGAGGGTAGAGCCGAATTTCTTAAAAGTCTGCACGGCGGCGGCATCCCCGGGACATCTTTCGGCGATATGTCTAACGGTCAGTCGCTTACCGGCTTTCGACTCGTAGGAACCCACAATGGCGCGCGTGGAAATGGAGTCCTCGAGAATTCCGCCGTCCCTCGGCAGGTTCCAGATTTCTCCTCCGGGCGGCACCCCTTCGCCCTCATGCAGAACGGCATAGCCAATCGCAAAGGCAGATCCGACTCCGGTCCCGAGCGTGATCCCGATAGAGCGAGAAATATCGGAAATCGATATTTGCGTCAATTCTCCCAAAAGGAATGCATCTGCGTCGTTTACGAATTGAATGCGATGACCGGGCATTTCGAATCGTGCCGAGAGTTCAACACGAAGGTTACGACCATTCAGCGCTTCATACTTATGTTTAAGATGACTAACACCGGCGGCGTAATCGAAGGGCCCGGGAAAGCCGAAACTCATGCCATCGATTGCCGAAATATTTAAGGCCGCAGCGGCCAAGAGTTCGCTCACAAGTTGCTCGACCGCAACGTAAAAGATGTCCGCGGAACCGTGGCTATCCACAGCGACACTCTGCCTTGGGAGCATTGACATGCTCTCGGTATCCGCTAAGGCCCCGGCGATATGGCTTCCTCCGACATCGAAAACCAGCAAACGCATTTAAAATTGCCCTTCCTTCGTGAAACCCTCTAAAAAACCGGTTCTCTAAACATTTTCCTATTGACTTTGTCTTCCGATTGCCGTCATATGTGTCAAACAATTTTCTTGGGGCACAATTACCCCGCACGGGTTTTTTGTGTGACGACACTCGACCACCGAGACCGGTCTCCCGCCGGTTTTTCGGACGGCTCGGCTCTCCGCCGAGCCTTTTTTTTTGCTATTCGGAGAGTAGCCGTCGCGCACCCTCGTAGCTTGTTTGAAGACTCTCATACACCGGCCTGATAATAGTGTCCTGCTCCACAAAGTAGTGCTCGACACCGACCGCCCGCGCCGCTTCGGCGATCGCCTTGAAGTCCAAAGTACCTGTGCCAACTTCTGTGAAGTGTTCGGCAGGCTTTCCGAGTTTCTGCGAAGTGGCGACGCCAGGCAGGCGATCCTTGATGTGCAGCAACTTCACCCGGCTTCCCAGTCGATGGATCATCTCTACGGGTGCCCCGCCTGCCTGAGTCAGCCAATAACAATCAAGCTCGAACCACACGAGTTTTGGATCGGTTTCCGACAGAAGCACGTCGTAGCCCGTCTGTTCACCAAAACGCTGGAACTCGTAGTTGTGGTTGTGGAACGCAAAACGCATCCCAGCTTGTTTGGCCTTCTCACCCCATTTATTGAATTGCTGAGCAGCCCGTTTGAAATCATCGAGCGAGCGATTTTGCATCGTCTTTGGCAACATGGGGCAAACCATGTATTGAAGGCCGAGTTGGTGAGCGTAATCGAACGACTGCTCGACCTTCTCGTAGTCGAAGTGACCGCTTGGCACGCGCAGGCCAGCGTCGCCGATCATTTTGAGCAGCTCCGGGGCCGGATGTTTGTAGAGGTTCCAATAGGTCTCGACCTCTTCGTATCCGATTTGTCTGATACGCGCGAGAACACTGGGCAATGCAGATTGCGCCTGCTTCCGCACGGTATACAGTTGCAAGCCGATCGACGGCCCTTCGGCGCCCAATGCACGCAGTGGCAACGCATCAGCAGCCAGAGAGGCGACAGCTGTCTTCAGAAAGTCGCGGCGGTTCACCATTGGCGAGATCCTTCGAACCAAGTTAGTCGTGCGGATGCGGGCCGGTGAAATCGGAGCAGCAGGGCTTCTGAGTTGGCCGGAATTCCATGTACTCCACGCGCGTCAGGTCCGGATCGAAGATATCGAACTGCCACTTACCGTCTTTGCCAATCTCCGGGGCGGTTCCATCATCGCCCACTGGAACCCATCCGTGTTCCTTCAGGTTCGGGATCACGGTTGTCATCTTTTCTACGCCTAGAGAAAAGTGGTTCAAGACGCCGAGATCCTGCTTGCTGGGATGTTCGTCGGCACGCATTTCCTCGATCCAAACGGTGCCGTCGGGAACCTGGAGTGCAACCCAGTCGGTGCGGTTGGGCTCCATGCCACCATGCCAATAAAGACGGAAGCCGAGGATGTCCTGATAGAAATGCTCTTCCGCAGCACGATCCCGCACGATGAAGCCGACGTGGATAATTTGCTTCGAAGCTGGAGGCTTCGCAGTCTTAGGCGCCGGCTGTGGTTTTTCTTGAAGGAACTCGATCGCCTGTCCGGCAGGGTCGGTCAGCGCAAACCAGCGAGCACCGTTGCGGCCATCGTTGGCCTTGTCCGGCACCTTGATTCCTTTCGCGCGCAGATAGGCAAGCATGCCGTCGGCCGAGTCGGTGAGAAAAGCGATGTGCGCGATACGATCGTCGGTATCTTTCGAACTCTGTTCAAGTTCGATGGACTGCGTAGTGTTCACGCGGTAAAGAGTGGGCGAGATCTTTTCGTATCCGAGGATGTCGCCGTAGAAATGCTGCGCCTTCGACAAGTCGGTGACGTATACAGCGACGTGCGCGAAACCGGTGATACGTGGCCGCTTGGGTTCGGGTTGATTCGGTTGTGAGAGTGCGGCGCATCCACAAAGCGCCAGGATAGGAGCGAGCCATCGCGACTGCCGCGCAAAGGTCCTCATAGATGAACGATATTCTAGTGCACCATGGCGCTGCGGACGAGGACGAAAAGCGAACAAAATGTAGCGACGGGGCCGTTGCGCATCGTACACTGGCTCACCACACTTTCCGGACTGGAGATCGATTCATGAAGACGTGGATGCGCGCGACGCTGTCCATAGCCTTATTGCTCAGTTGCACGGTAGCGGCCTTGGCCCAAGCCAAGAAAACCGGCGTGCTCGAACCTGCCGACATGAAGACCATTCTTCCCTCGACGTACTTCTTCGACGGGCAATCCGCGCCGGTACAGACGCGGAACTCGGGTGCCGTTCGCTTCGACAATGGCAAGCTGTTCATCGCCGCTCTGGTGGACAACTCGGGCTATTCGACCGATGTCCAGGCGAAGTATCAGGGTCTGCTGATCACAGAGACCAAGATCACGGTCGGCGACAAGGAACTTGGTCCCGGTGAATACGGGTTCGGCTTCACCAAAGATGGAAAGTTCAACGTCCTGAACGTGGCCGCCGATGAGGTGTTCAACGTCGCATCCCAACAAGACGATGCCCAGAAGCACCCGGTGCCGTTGAAAATCGCCGCGGCTGATGGCGGATTCCGTCTCTACGCAGGCAAGAAGTACGTGACCTTCAAAGCGAAGTAATCGGCGGCCATCGTACGTGTCGAAAACAGTAGACCAGCGCCGAACGCCCACCCGTGGGCTGCTCCTCGCGCTCGTAGTCATCCTTTGTTCGGTGCTGGTCTACTCCTTTTACATTCGAGTCCAGATCAAACATCTGCGAGCGGTGCAAACTGATCTCGTGGATCGTAATCGTCGCGACTCGCTGCAACTGTTGCGAATCGAGAACAACCTCAATGCGCTCGCCTTGGCGATGCGCGACATGCTGCAGGGCGATGAGCCGTATCCCCTGACGGCGTGGGAGAGCCAATTCCGGCGTTTACGCGTAGATCTGGATGACGCCTTGCTGAAGGAAGATCAGCTGGCAGCCGCGCATCGCACGCCTGAACAACGGCAATACCTGGCGACTTCGGTTTCCGACTTTTGGGCGGAGGTGGACCATGTCTTCGCAGTCGCAAACGGCGGTGACGAGAAGGCCGCCCGTGCTCTGATTCCAGCGCTGCAAACCCATGAGGCTGGACTGAGTTCAACGGTCTCCCGCCAATTGGTGGAAAACAATCGCGCAGAAGAAGAGGCGGCTCACCAGATCGAATCAATTTATGCGGGCGTCGAGAGGAACGTCTTCGTCTTTCTCGCGGCAACGCTGGCGGCGATCATTGTAACCGGCGTGCTAATCACGTTGTCGAACCGCCAGCTCTTTGCAAGGCTCGCGCACCTTTCCGAACAACGCAGTGAACTGGCGCACAAGCTCATCGCGACGCAGGAATCCACGCTGCAATTCGTCTCGCGCGAATTGCATGACGAGTTTGGTCAAATTCTCACAGCAATCGGTTCCCTCCTCGGTCGGGCCGAGAAGCAAGCGCCCGCAGGTAGCACCTGGGCACGAGATCTGCACGAAGTCCGTGAGATGGCGCAGTCCACTCTTGATAGCGTACGCAGCCTCTCCCAAGCACTCCATCCCGTGGTGCTGGATGAAGCCGGTGTGGAACACGCGATTGACTGGTACTTGCCGATGATGGAGCGTCAGAACGCGATTACGATCCACTATGGTAAGAGCGGTTCTTCCCAATTGGTGGGAAGCGGCGCGGGAATTCACATCTACAGAATTCTTCAGGAAGCCCTGAACAACGTAGTACGACATGCGAGCGTGCAGGAAGCGTGGGTGCGCCTGCAGTTTGAACCAGGGCGGCTCCTGCTCGAAGTCGAGGACCACGGCAAGGGGTTTCAGCCGGACCCATCACGGCGTGGCATTGGCGTAGTCGCCATGCGCGAGCGCGCAGAGCTACTAGGCGGTAACATTAAATGGCTCCCTGCTCCGGGCGGCGGAACGCTGGTCCGGCTGGCAGTACCGAAGGAACGATTGAACGCATGAAGAAGAAGATTCCTGTCCTATTGGCCGACGACCATGCATTGGTGCGGCGCGGATTCCGCCTGATGCTTGAGGATGATCCAGAGATTGAAATCGTCGCCGAGGCTGGCGACGGAGCGCAGGCCGTCAAACTGGCCGGCGAACTCCACCCGCGTGTGGTGGTTATGGACTGCGCTATGCCCGGCATGAGCGGCATGGATGCAACCAAGCAGATCCGCACGCAGTGGCCTGATATCGCTGTTTTGATGCTGACGATGCATTCCGAAGATACTTGGGTACGGCTCGCGCTGGAAGCGGGGGCGAACGGCTACATCTTAAAAAGCGCCATAGATCTTGACTTAATCCAGGCAGTACGCCGCGTAGCAAACGGAGAGACTGTCCTCGATCCGAAAGTCGAAAAGCCAACCCTCAAGGGCAACAAGAGCATGGGGCTTACGAACCGCGAATTAGAGATTCTTCAACTCATCGTAAGCGGCAAATCGAACAAGGAAATCGCCAGCGATCTATCGCTCAGCGTAAATACGGTGTCGGTGCATCGCGCGAACATCATGGAGGGCCTTGGCATCCACAACACGGCTGAACTGGTGGTCTATGCGATCAAGAACGGCCTGGTGACGCTGTCTTGAACCGGCGCGGGTTCCTGTATGGCATGGGCTTGTTAGGCCTCGCGCAGTCTTTACCAACTTTTGCGCAGACCGCGCCGAATCCCGGGTTCAAACTCGTGGATGTCACAAAAGCCGCAGGGATCGACTTTCGACACAACAACGGCGCGTATGGCGGGAAACTGCTTCCCGAGACACTCGGTCCGGGTTGCGCCTTCCTCGATTATGATGGCGACGGTTGGCTCGATGTTCTCCTGGTCAACGGCACGGATTGGCCCGCTCATCGTAAACAGCGGTCGACTCTCAAGCTCTACCGCAACAATCGCAACGGAACTTTCGCTGACGTCACCAAGGCCGCTGGCCTCGATGTCGAGATGTACGGCATGGGCGTGGCGGTCGCCGACTACAACAACGATGGCTTACCCGACATTTTTGTTACCTGCGTAGGCCAGAGCAGGCTCTTCAAAAACACTGGCAAGGGGACGTTCGTTGACGTCACCAAGGCCGCCGGTCTCGACAAACGGACGGCACTCAGCACCAGTGCTCTCTGGTTCGATTTCGATCGCGACGGGTTCCTCGACCTGTTCGTCTGCAACTATGTGAAGTGGTCGCCTGAAACCGACATCTCTTGCAGCATTGATGGCAAACATAAGTCATACTGCACACCCGAAGCGTATCGCGGCGAAACCTGCTGGCTGCTGCGCAACCGTGGCGATGGAACCTTTGAGGACGTCACCGCGAAGAGCGGGATATTCGACTCAAGCTCGAAATCTCTAGGCGTCGCGATGCTCGACAGTAATGGCGATGGCTGGCCGGACCTGGTTGTTGCTAACGATACCCAACCCAACAAGCTCTATCGCAACTTGAAGAATGGGAAATTTCAGGACGTTGGAGTAGAGACGGGCCTCGCGTTCAGTATGGATGGCAAAGCGCGCGCGGGCATGGGCATTGACGTTGGCGACTTCGAGAACTCCGGCCGACCCGGCATTGCGGTTACGAACTTCGACAACGAGATGATCGGACTATACAAGAGCGATGCCGCCGGCAACTTCAACGATGTCGCAGTGACGGCCGGCGTCGGAGGGCCTTCGCGACGCATGCTCGGCTTCGGCTGCGCATTCGCAGACTTAAATCTCGATGGAGCGCTGGATCTGATCGCCGTCAACGGCCACATTGATGACACTGTTCGTGCCGTTCGGCGCGACGTGAACTTCGAGCAAGCGCCGCAGATTTTCCTCAACGATGGCCACGGAAAATTCCGCGACATCGCTGGAAGCATCGGCGCAGACTTCGCCACGCCTAAAGTCGCACGAGGCCTCGCGTACGGAGACTTTGACCGCGACGGCGACCTCGACCTCCTGCTTACGACCAATGCCGGCCCGGCCTACTTGTACCGCAACGACCTCAGCAGCGGTAACCGGAGTATTCGCTTCCATCTCACAGGAACGAAGTCAAATCGCGATGCAATCGGCGCAACAGTGAAGGTAACGTCCGCTGGCGTTACGCAATCGCGCATTGTGCATAGCGGTTCGAGCTACCTCTCGCAATCGGAGCTGGCGTTGACGTTCGGGGTGGGCCAGCGCGACAAAATCGATCGTGTCGAGATCTCGTGGCCGAGCGGACGCACGGAAGAGTTCAAGAATCTCGCGAGCGGCAAAGGCTACGCTGCCGTAGAAGCCAAAGGCTGCAATCCACTCGATCATTTCTAAGCGGCTACTTCAGCCCCAACGCTTGCAGTACCGCAGCGTCTTCGGTGACTTGACCATCCTTCACGTGAACCACACCGAACCCGCCTTGGTAATCCCACATCGTCCAGCCGATATGATTTTTCTCCAACGCGCCGCGTACCGCAGAAATCCAGCGCATACGATCCTCGGGACGAGTGTGTTCGCGATAAGCTCCGAACTCATTGCAAATCAGCGGAACGTTGTGGCGCTTAGCCCAATCGGCGGCAAAGGCCATCTCTCCTTCAATGCGGGCGGCATTCCAGTTGGAGAGCGCAAATTCCTCCAGTTGCCAGCGCGTAAAGTCATCAGGTTGCTGCGCGAGAATTGGTGCCATGTTCTCTGGTGTTGCCGGGAACGGCAAATCCTGCGTGCGTAGCCAATAGGCAGATCCCCAGCTAGCGCCTTGATGCGTGAAGGTGTGGGGCTCGTAGTAGTGGAAGTTGAAGATCAGATTGTGATCGGCAAAGTCGGGCATCCTGACCAGGTCTTCAATATCGGAGTAGCGAGCTCCCGCAACGATGATCGTGTGCTGCGGCGCCGCCCGCCGCACGGATGCCGCGAGGGCCTCCTGGATTCCGTTCCATTTGTACGCATCGCCGAGTTCCGGCTCGTTCATCAACTCGAAGAAGAGTAGATCCGGATTCGACTTTGCATAGTGGGCGGCGATGCGCTCCCAAAGCAGTGCAGCACGTTGTGCTTCGTCACCGTTCGTTGCGACTTGTTTCTTGTACTCGCTGTTCGGATGAAGATCAATCATCACCGCGAGGTCCTGATTGGCCGCCCGGTTCACCACGTCATCCAGCACCTGCACGCGCTCACAGTTCGAGTTCCAGCGGAAACAGTCGAAGACCTGCGGATCAATGCTGATGCGGATGTGATCGAAGCCCATCTTCTTAATGCGATCAATGTCTTCGAGTTTTGTGAACGTGCGCAGCCGCTGCGGGCTGTAGTCGTTCGATTGGGCAAACCATTCACTGACGTTGATCCCGTGGCGCAGATGTTGCGCGCGGCGGAATGCCGGTGAGTCCTGCGCAAACGCAACAATGGATACCAATGCAAAGACAACTGCAAGACGGCGAAGCATGTTGATCCTGTTCCCCGGCTACTTCGCAGCCGGCACCATTTCCATCGACCAGATCGCGCCCGGACGCATATACATGCTCGCGCGATACATTCCGTTGGTGTCGTATGCTTCAGGCGTTCGGAACCAATAGCCCTTCTGGTCGTAAACGACGTTGTACACGCCCTTCGCGGTGTTGAAGCCCTCTTCGCGCAATCCGTTCTGCAGCATCGTCGCCGCAACTGCGAAGGTGACGCCAGTCCAGACCTCTTCGGTCTGCTCATTGTCCTTCAACACTTCTCCAGATGCGCTGATGCCATTCAGTGCGCCCATCGTGCCATTTTGCAATTTCATCACGTTGAAGTCATAAACCTTCTTCAACGCGGAATGTTGCATATCTCGTGGCACGAGGTCGCCAAGGCCGGTCAGCGAGGCATACCACTGCCCTGCCAACTGTTCGGCCATAATGGCGTCTTTGTAGGAGCTGCCGACGTCGTAATTGAAATACGTGCCGTTCCAGAGCTTCTTGACAAAGCTGTCCTGCGCGCGCTTGAAGAGTGCAGCGGTGTCAGCCGCGGTGCGCTGGTCGCCAAGAAGTTTGGCCATCTCCTCCGTGGCCCGCAGAGCCGCGAGATACAGGCTCCCGCTATAAGCGCTCTCGCCGCGTGCTGACCAGTTGTCGTAAGTCTGGTCGGGATATCCGTCATTTTCGATGAGCCCGTCGTTGTTCTTGTCGAACTGACGCAGGAATTGCATCGACTGCTTCACGGCGTTGTAGTTGTATTGCAGAAACGCTTTGTCCTTACTGCCGGACATGACATAGTCGCGCCACACCATCAACACATACTTGCTGTTCAAGTCCTTCCAGAACGACACGCTCTGGTAGTTGTACTGGTTCGGCAGAATCAGCGCGTCTTCCAGCGGGCTGCCTAAATCATGCGGCGCAGATCCAGCGACCTTGCGCTGCGTCGGTTCCAGTTTGTGTTCATTGTCCGACTTCCAAGCCCAGATGTATTTCTGATCGATGTTCTCCGGGATCGTGTCGGCATACTCGCGCATCTCCTGCTTCTCGATCTCCGGCCAGAACTTCGCGAGTGGGAACGATCCATAGAAGCGGACGTCGAGCGTTCCGTAATAAGCGTAGTCAAAGCACTCGAGGTAGCTGAAGCTATCGTCCTTCACCGCTGAGGGATGATGCGGATTGCCAGGCGTGCCGACTTCGTGCGCCCACATCGTGCCGCCATCCACAAGGTCATAAAGCTCATTAAAGAGCATGCCACGATACCAAAGCGGCTTCGATTCATCGCTGATATACGGCTTCTGCCACGCATCAATCTGGCGGCTCCAGTCATTCCCTTGCTCGAGCGCGGTGCGCGCGAGTTTCCAGGCGTTCGTGCCGAAGCGATCGAAGAAACGCGTGTAGTGGCGCGCCCATTTACGGCCCGAGCCGAACTGAATGAACGGCAGATCCCAGGCGAGCGCCATCGGAATCGTCCGCTTTTCTCCGGGCGCCAACGTGAATCGAACGGCGATCGCTCCAGCCAGCGAGTCTCCGCTGCTGGCAAGCCCTGCCGCAACGTTGGGCAAGCGCCCGTCCTTCGCGAACGGCGTCCATACGTCCGAACCGTCACCCGAGGGCCGATACGTCGTCAGGTAAGAAATTTCAACGCCACTTCCTGCAAGCGAAGCAATCGCGAACTGGCCGTCCCACTCATCCGAAACCGGCTCCGAGCGCAGTCGATCGAAAACGATGCCCTGCATCTGGCTCGACTTTATCGCCTCAGATTTGTAGTGGTTGATGTCTTGTGAATTCAGCGCCGCACCGAAGCCCGTTGTCGTATCGCGGAACCACCCGACCATATTCGTCCACGAAAACAGGATCGAGACCGTCACGCGTTTCTGCGAAGGATTTGTGACGTACCAGTTGTAGACCGCAACCGGATAGCTGGATTCCTTGTAGTTATCGGGGATCACCGGCGAAAACTGTTCGAGCGTAAGAGTAATCGGCAATTGTGGCGACTTGTATGCAAACCAGGACTTCGGATAGAGCGCAGCGTAGTCGCCGGCGCCAACCGGGTACGTCCAATTCCACGAAGAGAGCTCGCCATGCTCCGGCTTTTGCGTGGAGAGCACCTGCGCCACCGCAGCATCGCCGTCCGCTTGCGCGAAAACTGCGAACTGATTCGCCGGAACATTCTGATATTTGTGAATTCCCGCTTTCACATGCCAGCGTTCGAAATTTCCGCGATAGGTTCGGGAAAAAGTGCCAGCCCCAAAGCCACCGACTGGCGCGCCCTGCCAATAACCGTCGTCAATAATTGGTAATCCCGGCTTCTTGCCACCGGCATTTTGTAATGGCGCGCCGATGGGTCGCCGCCACGCCGCCTCCGGAATATCATCTCCGGCATATGAAAAGCTGGAGCTGAAGAAAAATAGGGCGGTTAGCACGAATAGGACTGACAGTCGCCGCTTGGGCATGAACTCTCCTGAAACAACTGGGTCGAAACAATGGCACAGCAAAACCCGCAGAATAGTAGAAGAAAATCGTTATTCTGGCAAAGAAAAATCGGTTTTGTTCAAAGCTTCCAGATACATGATCGCCAAGCGCTCAGAATATTGTTATTCTAAAAAACAATACAATTTACACACGCCGTGGGGCGTCACCGCTACATTGTTTCTAGGCTCAGCTCGACGATGTATAGCAGTACTCACGGTTGGATTCGCAAAGAACAGAAAACGCGGGCTTTCACGGTTCAATAGTGAGGCTCGCAGAACGATAGCTTCATATCACCGAGTTTAGGCCAGACCGAGGCACCAGAAACGATTCGGCCATTTACGGATCGTTGGGGATGAAATGGCTCCCAGGAAAAAGCTCTCAGACTCCGGCGGCCCGCCGCGCGTAACCCTGAAGACGATCGCCGAGAAACTCGGCCTGACAGCAGGCACCGTCTCAGCAGCCCTCAATAACTCACCCGCGGCACGATCCATACCCGACGCGACCAAAGAGCGCATCCTTCGAACTGCGCGCGAGCTGGGCTATAGCCCCAACTATTTCGCGCGCTCATTACGGCTCCAAAGAGCCTACACGGTCGGTGTAATCGCCGAGGAAATCGGTGATCCCTACGGTGGCATGGTGATCAGCGGCATCGAAGAGTACCTACGAAAGAACAACTACTTCTTCCTCGCGGTCAGTCACCGCCACGACCAGGAGATTTTGCACACCTACGCGAAGATGCTGATGACGCGAGGGGTAGAAGGCTTCATCACCACCGACACTTCGCTTCTGAGCGATCCCGGCTTGCCCACGGTCGCTGTTTCCGGGCACCGCCAGGTCAGCGGCGTAACCAATGTGGTGATTGACCACCACGTTGCGGCCCGCCTCGCGTTGCAGCATCTGGTCGAACTCGGCCATACCCGGATCGCGTTTCTCATCGGCGACCCGGCGAGTTCCGATTCTAAGACCCGCTGGTCCGCCATATGCGAAGTCGCTGCCGAACTTCGTTTGACGATCTATCCCGAACTCACTGTGCAAATTGAGAGTCGTGACTCGACGCCAGGTCTGGGCTATCCCTTCGCGAAGCAGCTGCTGGAACGCCGAGTTCCCTTCACGGCGCTCTTTGCGTACAACGATCTTTCTGCAATCGGCTCTATCTGGGCGTTCCGTGAAGCAGGAATACGAGTTCCAGAGGATATCTCGGTCGTCGGCTTCGACGACATTCCGTTCTCTGCCTACACTCATCCCGGCCTCACGACGATTCGGCAACCTCTGAAACAGATGGGAATGATCGCAGCGCAAACCGTTGTGGACCAGATCGAAGGTAAATCGGAATACGTGCCGGAAATCGTAGTCGAGCCGGAGCTTGTGGTGCGCTCCTCAACCGCGCCGGTAAGTGCGCACAATCGCGTCGTCACGCAGATGTCGCACGCGTCCGACTGAGCACAGTATCCTTGGACTTTCCTTGGTAAAACGGACGAAAGCGGCAGGCGACAATCGCGGCAACGGCACGGCTGAAAATCGAAAGCCGAACATCACGATTGCTGATTTGGCTGCGCACCTGAAGCTGACGAAAGGTACCATCTCCGCGGTCCTCAACAACTCCCCGTATTCGAAGTCGATTCCGCAGCACACCAAGGACCGCATTCTCGCTGCTGCTGCTGAACTCAACTACCAGCCAAACTTCCTTGCTCGCTCGCTCCGACAAAAGCGGAGCTACAGCATCGGTGTTGTTGCCGAAGAGATCGGCGATCCCTACAGCAGCGTCATTATTAGCGGTATTGAGTCTGTTCTCAGCCGGATGAAGTACATCTTTCTAACGGTCGCGCATCGACACGACCCGAATCTACTTCAGCAGTACTTCGATATCCTCCGCACCCGTGGTGTGGAAGGGATCATCGCGATCGACACCCGGATCGAGTCCTCTCCTGAACTCCCGCTCGTCGCCGTGCCTGGCTATTCGAAATTTGACGGCGTGCATAACATTGTTCTGAACCATCGAACTGCGGCCAAAGTGGCGCTTGAACACTTGGTTGGTCACGGCCATCGACGAATCGCAATCTTGCGCGGCCAGATCCTCAGTTCAGATTCGGCAGAGCGTTGGCATTCGATCCAAAAGGTCGCACAAGAGATGTCGATCAAAATCGATCAGGACCTTGTGGTGCAGTTGAGTGGCGACCACGCTTCGCCGCAACCTGGTTTCGAGGCCATTCACGAACTGCAAGCTCGCCACGCCAAGTACACGGCGGTATTCGCATACAACGACATGGCCGCGATCGGAGCGATCCAGGCGCTGAAGAAATTCGGCCTGCAGGTTCCGAGCGACGTATCAGTGGTCGGATTCGACGATGTGCGTGAAGCGACTTTCTACTCGCCATCTCTTACGACGGTACGCCAACCTTTGCGCAAAATGGGCGAGACGGCCGCGGAAACCCTCGTCGGTCGAATTGAAGGCAAGACGGATCTGCCGGCGCACGTGGAAGTGGAGCCGGAATTTGTGATTCGGCAGTCCACCGGTGCAGCACGTTCCCTCTAGCTAGCTTTCCGCAATTGGCGGTACTCGATAGCCAAACTCACGATCGATCACCTCGGCGATTCCCAACACAATCTCATCTGCGTAAGGTCGAGCTGCGATCTGTACCCCGATTGGTAGACCTTCGGGAGAGGCTCCCACCGGCACGACTGCTGCCGGAGCGCCGAACGTGTTGAACCACTGCATGTAACGCATCGCGTCAAGATATTGAACGGTCTTCCCTTCCACTATCCATTCGCGCTCGTCATGCCGGAAAGCCGGAATGGCGCAAACAGGGCACAGCCACACGGGATAGTCGCGCATCTCAGCGAGCATTTTCGCGCGGATCATGTCGCCTTCGGCCCAGGCAAAAAGTAATTCCTTGCTTTCGAGTGGCGGCTCCGCTTGCGCAGTCGCCATAAAGTCTTTGAATGTTGGACTTAGTTTTTCGTAACGGCCTTGAATAATCGCTTCGTCGAAGGCAAAGCCGCAGCGGACAAAGAACGTCCACCAGATCTTTCGTGCTGCTTCGAGAGTTCGTGGTCGAAATGGTTCAACCCGAAATCCCGCGCGCCGTAGCGCATCAACTGCGGACTGGATTGCGAAACGCGTCTCCGGAGTGACAGGAACGATGCCATCATCCTCAAAATAGCCAATCGGAATTTGCTTGAGTTCGGTGATCGATGGAGTGCACAACGGCACCGGCGCGGAAGCAGGATCGTCGAGGTCCTGCCCCGACAGGACGCTAAACAGCAACGACACATCTTGCATCGTCCGTGCCATCGGACCTATCGCGCCAAGCGTCGCGAACGGACCGAGACAGGCGGGAATGTGGCCGGTAGCAGGAATCCGCCCCGGCGTCGGCTTGAGCGCGCAAATGCCCGTAGCATGCGCTGGCTGACGGACCGAACCACCGCTATCGCTGCCCAGCCCGGCCGCGGACATCCCTGCCGCGATTGCCGCCGATTCGCCCCCGCTGGATCCACCCGCAGAGTACTCGATGTTCCATGGATTCAAAGTGCGACCGTAGAGATCGTTAGCCGTCTCGTAGGACATCAGCAGTTCGGGAGCATTGGTAGTCCCGAGGATCACGGCTCCCGCGGCGCGCATACGTGCCACCACCGTCGCATCTTCCGAGGGAATGTTGTTCCGGTAGAACCCACTGCCGAGTTCGCATTTGTGGCCCGCGACCGCAATCGAAGACTTCACAGTGACTGGCAACCCTGCGAGCGGGCCTTCGTGCGCAGAAACCTTGCGGGCTTGGGCCCGGACGCGCTCAGGATCGAAGTCCACCAGCGCGTTGAGCTTGGGATTCAGCCGCTCGATCTGGTGGATGTGCTCTTCCACGAGTTCGAGCGGTGAAAGCTTTTTTTTACGAAGAAGTTCCAGAAGCTCAGTGGCTGAACGGGTTGTTAGGCCGCTCACTTCCCACCTTTGATCTTCGCCCGTGCCGCCTTCGGAGCTGCTGCAGAAGCGCCGTACGGCCGCTTCTGCTCAACCAACCCGCCCTCTTTCACGACGACAGTCTGTCCTGCAGCAACACCCGCGAGATGATCGACCTGACCGCTGGGCCAGGTAATCTGAACCTCATCAGCGGTTGCGTGTTGGCCAAGTCCGAATGTCAGCACCAATTCACTCGCGGAAAGATAGCCGGAACCGCTGCGCAGCATCTGCGCCTGCTTGTCGTTCCCAGCGCGCACGGTCACTACTGCGCCGATGCCGTCGCGATTGGACCGTGTCCCGTCGAGCTTAATGCGCAGGCTCTTGTTCGTCGCGCCGTCATTGCGAAGCAGCATCGCCGGACCACCGTTCGTAGTGATCAGCAGATCGAGATCTCCATCGTTGTCGATATCGGCATACGCCGCGCTGCGAGCGACTTTCGGGGTCCCCAGTGCAGTTCCCACCTGTCCCGTGACTTCGGTGAACTGTCCATTCCCCTGGTTGTGAAAGAGGTGCGAAGGCTGCGAGTACTTCACGCGCTTTTGGATCTTCTCGATCTCCGGCTCAATGTGTCCATTCGCCACGAAGATATCGGGCCAACCGTCGAGATCGTAGTCAAAGAAGAAGCAGGCAAACCCAAGCGTGAGCAAACTCTTGCGGCCGACTTCCGAGCGTGGCGCTTCATCCACGAATAGCGTGTTGCCCTCGTTGTGATACAGCGCCATCATCTGGTTCGAGAAGTTGCCAATGATGATGCTGGGTTTGCCAGACCGATCGTAGTCGGCGGCGTCCACTCCCATCCCAGCGCGCGCAACACCATCTTCGCTGAACGCAATGCCCGCAGAAACCGCACTCTCCTGGAATTTACCGTTCTTCTGATTGACGTAGAGTTTGTTCGGCTGCGTGTCGTTAGCGACGATGAGGTCCGGCCAGCCGTCGCCATTCACATCGGCCACTGCGATGCCAAGCGACTTCGAAGTCGAATCAAAAAGCCCGGACTTCGCGGTTGCATCTTCGAATTTGCCGCCGCCAAGATTGTGCCAGAGCCGCACCGATGCGCCCTTATAAGCCTCAGGCGTGCAGTACGACTTCTTGCTGCCATCCAGCGTGCAATAGATGTCCGTCTCAGGCGTCCATTGCACATAATTCGCGACGACAAGATCGAGTTTGCCGTCCTTGTCGTAGTCCACCCACGCTGCGCTGGTGCTGAACTCATTCGGCCCCAGCATCCCTGCCTGCTTCGTCACGTCGGTGAAAGTGCCGTTCCCGTTGTTGTGGAATAGATGGCTCTGTCCTAGTGCAGTAACGAAAAGATCGTCATAGCCATCGTTGTCGTAATCGCCCACCGCAACCCCGAGCCCGAACATCGGTACCGACAAGCCTGCTTTCGCAGTCACATCGGTAAACGTCCCGTTGTGGTTGTTGTGGTAGAGCTTCATCGTGCTGCTGCTGCCTGGCGCCCAAGTCTTCCCGTTAATCAGCAGCACATCGGGATATCCGTCGTTGTCGTAGTCAAGGAACGCGCAGCCCGGCCCCATCGTCTCCGGCAGATACTTCTTCCCCGTCGCACCATTGGTGTGCGTGAAGTGGATTCCCGCCTGCTGGGTGATGTCCTTGAAGGTGATCTGCGCCTGGGCCGTCGCAACGAAGGCCGCGCACACCAAGATACTCGCGGCCAGGATCTTCCCGATTCGCTTATTCATCAGTCCTATTTCCCGGCGCTTGCGCCATGTGTTTGCGTCGTCTTCGCAGTCTTCACCGGCGTCACGCTCTTAGAGGTTGGGCCAAGCGGCACCGACACGTGCTCATGAATCTGCTGCCGCTCGTTGTTATCTTCCGGATGCTTGCGCCGATACTCGCCACTGATCGCCTGCGATGCTTCGTCCGCCTTGAAGCGTAGATAACGCTTCTCGTAGTCCGCAGCGACTTCCGTCTTCCCCAACCCACGATAGCAGAGCATCAGGTTGTAATTTGCCTGCAGGTCTTCTGGATCAACTTCCATAACCTGCTGCAATTCAGCGATCGCCTGATCGTACTTGCGTTGCAGGAAGTAGATGCGCCCGAGATCATTGCGCACCACGCGGTCCTTGGGATACTGCGCCAGCACAGCCTGCAATTCCTGCGCCGCGCCATCGTAATTGCCATCCGAACGCAGGACGCGTGCGTAGAAGAACCGTGCACGCGCAAGATTCGCATTGATCTTCAGGGCCTTCGTCAGTACCTCGCGAGCCCGCTCCATGTCGCCTTCCTGCACCGCGACGCGACCAAGATTCACCCAACCATCTGGATTATTCGGATCTGCTTCGGTCACCTTCACGAACGCAGCCGCTGCGCCCTTCAAGTCGCCTTGTAGTAACAATCCGATGCCATAATCGTTCCAGCGCTGCCACTCGTCCTTCTTCGTGACTGTCTTCGGCGTTTCCAGTGGAGTGTTCTTCGGAACCACTCGAAGCTCGACCGTCTTCTCCGCCAGCACCTCAATCGGAAGATCAGGAACGCTCTTCATCTTGCCAGAGACGTCCGCCAGATCGCCATCGAAAGTAAACCCGCGATCATCGTACGATGCCTTCGTCAGAGGCTCAGCCACTCGGTCTTTCGATTGGCCCGCGTAAGCAAAATGCGTGTTGTACCACGAGAACTTTCGGTAGCAGAGCCGCGCCGTGAACTTGATCTTGTCGCCGACATTCTCGGGCACATTCACACGGAAGTGCACCGTATCCGCCGCGCCTGGAGGGATCAACCGCACATAAACTGTCGATCGCGTAGACCACGCGTTGCGCTTGTTGATCTCGTTGCCGTGTTCATCGATCTGCAGCGAGCGATAGAAGTGCGCTCCCTTCTCCACCGGCCCCTTGCCGTCGTCTTCGACCTTGCCGCTCCAGAAGACTGGCTGTCCCTTGTCATCCACGGCTTTCAATTCAAGCCAGGTATCAAAGGCATCCACCGTGCCGCCCGGGAAGAAGTGCCCGACCTTGCGGGTGCGAACCACAACGTCCATGCGTACGCTTTCGCCGCGGCGCAGTACCGGGTTCGTTTCATCCAGCGGAGCTGTGACCGGTACACTTTCCGTTGTGTTCTCACCGGTGGTCTTAACTTCTGCTTCTTCGCCGACGGCAAACGAAGTTGAATTTTCCGCCTGCGCGGTTCCGCCTACTGGCGTTGCCGCGTGCGAGATTGCGAAGATGTCCACGGTGACTGCCGTCTTCAGGAAATTCTCGATCAACTTGAGTTGCGCGGGATCCTCGTTCGCCGTTGGCAGCGCGGTATTTGCGCCCGGGAACTGGTGCGAGTGCACAAAGCCATCAATATTTCCGAAGTCATTCGACTTCGCCGCTGGCATATGGCAATCCGCGCACTGTTGCGACTTCGGCGGATAGTAAAACGACCGCGCGCCGAAGCCCGAAACGCCGCTCGCCTGCCAGTTGTCGTACTCATTGAAACCGCGGATCCAGCGGTAATTGTTCACCGGGGCGTCGAGGTGCACTTTGTGGCACGACGAGCAGAATTCCGCCGTCTGTTCCTTCATAAACGGCTTGAGAAACACTCGACGATGCGGCTCGGGATTCAGCTTGATCGTGAAGTCATGCAGCGCGCGCATCACCGGATTCTTCGTTGCTGCCAGCTCATGCAATTCCGGATACTCGAGCATGAAGTCGGCCTGCCCCATCGTGCTCTTCACCTTCACGATCGAGTGGCACATCATGCAACCCAGCCCTGCCTGCGACTCCGGCCGATGAATAATCTGTTTAATCGGCGTATCCATCAGGCCGCTGTAGAGCACCGCCGGATCGTGGCAGCCACCGCACCATTTCGACGGCTTCGTCCCCCGCACGTCCTGCATGTACTCAATGCTCTTGCGATACCACTGGTTATTGAACGACGAAAAATGGTGCGCCGACTTCTGCCACTGGTTGTAAATGTCCTGGTGGCAGCGCGCGCACGCGTCGGATTCCATGAAGAACTTTGCCGGAATCTTGCGCTTCCCTGCAACCTGCGCCGAACTCGGAAAGAACATGCCGGTCGAGCCATCGCCCTCATCATCCATGGTCAGTGGCGCGGCATTGGGGTTCTTGATGGCGTATTGCTTGCTCCAGAAACCACGCGCATACCAAGCTGCAACGCTCACAACCGCAACCAGTGCGACGATTCCCGCAAATGCGCCCCACGGCGTTCCACTCGAGACACCCGAATTCGCGCGCCTCTGCCGCACCAGCCACGTCGCCAGCAGCACTACTGCCACTACGCAGAATGCGATGTGCGCCCAAAGCGCATAGCGTTGTGGTCGCGAGGTGCCAATGAAAATCAGCACGATCCCGATCACGGCTCCCACGCCCATCAAGGCGCCGGCGCTTCCAGCCAAGAGTCCCGACGTCCGCAGTTTGGGGATATATCGGAGTCCGAGCAGTGTGACCAGCACTCCAAATCCCGCATGTGCAAGCACCACCGCGGGATAGACGAGGTTCGGCGCAGGCCACGCGTACAGGTAAATGGCCGAAACAACAAGGAACGCAAGCAGGGCAAATCCGAGTTTCCGCATCAGTCCGCCGATGATTCCATTAGGGGAAATACCACCGCAATAGTAGAGAAATACTATTGACGGCGATTTTCATAATCGAAGCCAAAGTGGTTCCCAGCTCCGTTTGTGCCAGAGTCAAAACGATCGTCCCATTCCAGCCGGTAACGCACCGAGTCAAGATCATCCGGATAATGCTCGCCCACCGGATACGGATATGCCGACATCCTGTGGAATGGCAAGTCTGCCACCGTGAATGGCGTCGCCTCGTAGAAGTCCATGTCCTTCACGAAGCCATTCGCGTAGAAGAAATAGTCGCGCTTCCATCCTGCAGGCAGCTTAGGCAAGGCGGCGGGATCGAACTCAAGGTCCATATCTTCCCCGCTGCCAAAGATCACGTAATGGTCGTCCACTTGCTTCAGCAGTTCGGTCACGTCGCCGTAATGCGTGTAGTTCCCGCGCTCACGGGTGAAGGGCCCGGTCTTACTGGCCTTTTCGTAGATGTAAGTCAGATCACCCGGAGTTTCGCCGTCGACCTGCTGTGGATAGCCGCGGAACTGGAGGTCCGACGACAACAGCGGCAATTCGGTTACGCGGGTCTTCGCCGCCGGAGCCGCGTTGTCCACCAGCACCTGGTCCCAATAAATCTGAAGATTGGTCACGATACGAATCTTGCGCGTGTTCGCCGGCAACTTGCCGGTCAGGTCTACAGTGATCATGCGCGTCAATCCAGCCGGGAAACCCATGTCATCCACAACTCGCTTCCATGAACCATCCGGCATCTGCGCCTCAATATAAGGCGCAACCGGGTTGATTCCCGCCTGCCAAGCCGCGTACATCGAATTTGCGGTGAAGTACTCGATAAAGCCTTGCAGGAACAGCCGCAACGGCGCGTTCGGACTCCATTCACCGAGATCAAGCGTTAATGCGTGCTGCTTGGCATAACCAGCGTACGTAAGATTGCGGAAGTCGCGAACGTACTGATGATCGTTCTCGCGCACGAGATCGAGCACATCGTTCCCCGCGTCATCCCACGCCCCCACAGGCGGATGTGGCCTACCAGTCACAAAGACCTTGCCACTCGCGAACGGCGGCGCGCTCAGGAAGCGCTCGTCGGGATAAACATCAGCATTTGCGGGATGATCGACGGCCACGAGCCGCACCTGGTCAACGAAGTTCACTTCTTCCATCGGTTCGCCGAAGCGCAAGCTCAGCTTGCCGTTGCGCGCGCGCAACTGCGAACCTTCCACCTTCACCCATTCGTCGGGATCAGCGAGGTTTTTCTCCGTCGGCGAAATCCAGTGGCCGATGACTGCCGCACCGATCACGTCGGAGACAAACTCATACTTCTCGCCGTTCCACGCAAACAGCGTCGGACACGAACTCCCGCGACGATCGATCTCAAGGAAGTGGACCGGCTTATCCATCGCGATGTCTGTCTCGTCCTGCACCACACCGCCCGGCCAGAGCATTCGCACGATGTCGACCGCGCTGTTTTTGCCAATGCCAGCCAGAATCTCGTTCGGCCCTTGCGACATGTAGCCTGAACCGCCCACGATCTCCCATTTTTGCCAAAGACCGTCGGCAAAGACTTCGACCTTCGTTCCCAACGCGCTCTTGTTGTCGGCGAGACCAGCGAGGGTAATTCGCACAGAATGATTCGCACTCCCACCGTGGTTGTGCAGCACAACCGGTGCTGCATTCCCTTGGGAAACGATCAGATCGGCTGCACCGTCACTGTCCACATCGGCGGCAACAACTCCGCGCGGATTCTGCAGCTGAAGTTTGTCGAGACCAATCGCCTTCGACACATCGACAAACCCCGCTGATCCGGTATTTCGGAAGATCCGAACCGCGGGCCCCTTCGCCGTCTGCACGACTGCAGCGAGGTCGAGCCAACCATCGTTGTCCACGTCAATTGCGGTCACGCCCCACGCAGCTTGCGCGTCCGAAATTGGCAGCGCTACACGCTCAAAGTGCTTGCCATCCAAATTCTTCCAGAGCGAAATTCCCGGGGTGCCGTCGTGCGTAAGCACGACATCCATCCACCCATCTTTATTGAAGTCGAATACATACGCGCCGGTCGCGGGCGGCAGTTTCTCTTCATAGAGAGCGGACGTCTGGAACTTGCCTTCGCGCGGGTTGATATACGCCGTTGCACCCGTGTCGCCAGTGATGAGCAGATCCACAGCACGATCATTATTGAGATCGGTAAGCACAACGGACTTTGTGCTGCCAATGCCCTGCAGGCCACGTTCGGCAGCAACTTCCGTAAACGTACCGTTACCGTTATTGCGCCAGAGCACGTTGGTTCCCGCGGAGACTGCACTACCCGTTACGAACAGATCGAGATCGCCATCGTGGTCGTAATCCACCCACGACATTCCAGCCGGATGGTTCAACGCCGAAATTCCCGCAGCCTTCGTAACATTCTCGAACTTGCCATTGCCTAGGTTGCGGAAGAGCAGCAGTTGATCAGTAAACGCGACCGCCAGATCCGGATGACCGTCGTTGTCGAAATCGCCAACCGCGCAGGAGATCGCAGTCCCTTCAGCTTTCAACCCATGCTCTGCGGCTGACGCCTCTTTGAACTTGCCGCTACCGTCATTCAGGAAAACGCGAATCGCACTTGAACCGGAGCCGAGCGCCACTATGCCAAATTTTCCGTCGCCATTCACGTCCATCATGCACAGACCGGCAGTGTCGGCCGCCGTCGCGGCAACCGCTTGCGCCCCGCCTTGCAACGGCCGCGCTTCAAACGTCACCGGAATCATCGCGCCCACTTCCGGCGCACCAGTATGCACATCCTCCGCGAGCGAATAACGCCCCTGCTCGCCGTAAATCAACGTCATCGGCGAGGAGATCTTGTCTTTGGTCAGGTGCTCGAAGATGTGCAGGTGATCGCGCGCCTCTTCTACTTTTCCTGCGCGCTGCAAGGCCTTCGCAAGCCCAAATTCAGCGGACGCATGCAGCGGATTGATCTTCAGAGCACTCTTATAAGCGCCGATTGCATCCTCGTACTTCTGCAATTGCAGGTACAACGAGCCGATCATGTAGAAGGTGTCGGAGTCGTTGGGATCAATCGTCGTAACTCTATTGAAGTTCTCGATCGCAGCGTCGTACTTCCCTGCCCCACGATTCAGCAACCCGAGGTTGTACCAGACGCGCGGGTTCTTCGGCATCGCCTCGCCCGCCTTGTTCAGCGCGGCCTCGGACTCCGGCAGCTTCTGCAAATTCAGCAGCGCGATGCCTTTGTCGAGATATGCCACCGACAGCTTCGGGTCCTTCTCCAATGCGAGATCGAACTTCTCGACAGCTTTCTCCATGCGCTGCTGGTTCATCAGCGCCACGCCGATATTGTTCAATCGCGCCGCTTCGGCAGGATCGGGTTTGTGGTCGGCAGCAATAGCAAACGAACAACTAAGCGCAAGAACAGCAAAAATGCCGATGGGCTTTCGCACAGAGATGAGTCCTAAGGGAAACGAGATTGGATGATTATAAGAGCAGCGCCGCGCGGATTTTCGCAGCATGCAATCCGGCGGCGCTGGTTTATTTCAAGTCGTGAGTTTTCCCGTAAGCAGGTAGTTTTGCGCCGGAATGCCAAAAGCGTCGGCAACCCGGTTGAAAAACGCAAACATCGCGATGATGTAAACCGCCTCGGAAATCTGGTCTTCTGTGAAGCCTACTTCGCGCAGCTTCTCCACGTCTTCAGCAGTCGAGCGGCTGGCGCGTTCGGTAATTGTCTCGGTATAGCGCATCAATGCCAACTCGGCATCGGATAATCCTGCCTCCTCGAGTTTCCCTTCGAAGATGGCCTCCACACACTTGTCATCGGCTCCCTGGACACGCAGGAAGAAGGCGTGGCTGTCCAGTCAATACGGACACCGATTGAGATAGGAGACATAGCTGGCGATCATCTCCTTATGCCGCCGTGACAAATGCCCTTCCGAGAAATGAATGGTATTGGAGAAGTCCACCACCTGGCGCAGAAAGTCCGGCCGAGACCCGAAACACTTAATGATGCCCGGCACCTTCGTCCGACCCGAGCCCGCGCGCCAGTAGTCGTACGCGGCAAGGGTATCCCCAGTTGCTTCGGCATCTTCCGTAAGACGAATCTTTGTTGCCGGCGGGTCTTGATCACTCATGGAATGGTTCCCTACCTAAGAAGCTTTTTGGTCCGCAATCGGTTCCAGCGCAGCTGGTGATGTCTTCCGATGCACCAGAGCGTACACGGGCAAACCAAGCAACACAACGCCAAGCCCGGTAAACGCCTGCACGGGATCGTGCCCGACGATGAGCGCCAGCACAACTACAACGAGCACCAGAAAGAATACTGGCGTAATCGGATATCCCGCGGTCTTCACCACGCCGTCGGGGATTCCCTTTCGACGAAACACGAAAACCGTGCTCAGCGCCAGACCGAGAAAAATCACCGCCGGGAACATGAAGTACGACAGGATCTGTCCAAAGCTGCCAAGCACGATCAGCAGCGATGCCATCACCACTTGCACTGCGATCGCCCTCGACGGCGTACCGAACTTCGGATGCGTCTCCGCCACTGCAGAGAAGAACAGCCCATCCCGAGCCATCGCGAAATAAACACGCGGCGAAACCATGATCAGCACGGCGAGGCTACCCAATACGCAGATCACCACCGCCGCAGATAACAGCTGCGCGCCCGGCCCGCCGAACAGCACTTCCCCCGCCTGTGCCACGAACCCCTTGTCCGATACGACCTTTTCCAGCGGCACAAGATACACGAACACGCCCGTGATGATGACGTAAGCTGCCGTCACTCCAAGCACTCCCGCCACCAACGCGCGCGGCAATATCCGCTCAGGGTTCTTCATCTCGCCGGCAATCTTGCTGACGTCCCACCATCCGCCAAACGAAAAGAATGCCGCCACCGTCGCGACAGCCAGCGCCGGCCCAAGGGGCATGGATCCAGTTCTCTGCTGAACGAATGGCGTGAAGTTGTGCGACGACCCCAAGTGAAATAGCAGCCCACGGAGCACCAGCGCGCCGAGCACCGCGAACTTCAGCCAGGTCACAATGCGAAGCAATCCCGCGCTCACGCGGAGGTTCACAATGTTCAGCAGGCCCAGCGCCAGCACAGAACTGACCGCCACAATCTTCGTGCCGACTCCGCCCCATCCAAAGATGTACGACCCATAGGTCGCCATTCCCACGGCCATCGCTGCCGTAATCCCCGGATCCATCACCAGCAGCGACATCCATCCGTACAGAAACGCGATTCGCTTGCCAAATCCCTCGCGCAGGTAAACGTACAGACCGCCGTCTTCCGGATACCGCGTAGAGAGTTCGCCGAAGCAGAGAGCACCGCTGAGCGCCATAGCGGCCATCAGCATCCACACCGCGAGCAACCAGAATGGCGAACCAAGCGCCTTCGCCATTCCGGCCGGAGTCAGGAATATCCCGATCGCAATCGACTCGCCCACAACCGTGGCAACAGCCGATCCCAACCCCAGTTCACGTCGTAACCTTTGTTGGTTCCCGATGCTCCCCACTCCTAGAAGTTAAACCGCGCTGCCAACTGGAAGGCCCGTGCGCCACCCGAGCCAAACACCCCACCCGCCGTTGTCTTCGGCATGCCGAACGTCGACGACGTGAGGTATCCAGCGCTGGTCGGATCGTTACTATCGCGCACCAACACGTTGTTGTATCCCGAGTAATTCGTATTCGATACGCCCAGCACGTTCGTCGTGTTGAAGACGTTAAAGCATTCGCCCAGCACTTCGAGCGACATCCTGTCTCCCAACCGGAACGTCTTCGACAACCGCATATCGAACGAGTTGAACGAATCGCCAAACTTGGCATTCGGACTCACCAGCGGAAGCAACGTTCCGTTCGATCCGCCCGCCGCATTCAACTGCGTGATGAACGCATTCAGCTCCGCTGCATTGTGGAACTCGCGCCCACCCGCGTTGCGTTGCATCTCCGGCACACGTGAACTTCCATCGGGAAGCTGGATATCCATCGGCACACCCGAAGCCAGCGTCCACAACGGCGAGAACTGGATTCCATACGGCAACGAAACCGTCGCGGCCGTTACCCAGCGATGCCGCTGGTCATTCGGCGTCGGTCCGTATTCGCGATGCAGATCTGTCGGATCAATCGGCCCATTCGCAAACGGAATCTGGTCGTCGTTGGCATAGTTCAACGACTTCGAAAGCGTATAAGCCGAATGCAGGTTGAAGTGGTTCGAGAACTTATGGTCCACGGTTAGGAACAGCGCGTCGTAATGCGTGTTCACGGCCGACTCAAGAATCTTCACCGTGTCGGGTCCACCAACCACAGGGTTGTAAACCGTGCCCACTGGCACGCCGATGATGAAGTGTTGTCCAAAGTCGTGCATTCCATCGGCACGTACAACCCAGTTCTTCAGGAACTCCCACTGCACTCCGAGATTGAATTGCTGCACCATCGGGTTCTGCATCTGGTTGCTGATGGCGTAAATTCCACCCGCGCCCGCGCCGGGAAGAATGAATCCCGTAAACGGATCCGCGAGTGTCGGCGTCACACCCGGGATGAAGGTCCCATCCGGATTCATATATCCCGGAAAGACATTTCCTGCATGCACATCAATCGCCAGCGCGCGACCATCTTCGCCGCGCTCCAACGACACAATTTCCAGCACGATGCGGTCGTAGTACATCCCGTATCCGCCATGCACGCTCAACGTCCCCGGCTTGTTGGCCCAGTTGAAACCAATGCGTGGCCCGAAGTTCGTATAGTCCGCCGAACGATCGCCGTGCAGGAACGGCTTTGCCAGCGGATTGATCTCGTCATAATGTCCAACGTTCTTCACGTCGGTATCGAGCTCCCATCGCAGACCGACGTTCAACGTCAACTGCGGATGCACCCGCCAGTCGTCCTGCGCGAACAACGCAACATAGTTGTTGTCGGCATCAGGAATAATCAGCGGGCGCGTCGGCGTATGGCTGACCAGCCCTACTGCAAACAGCAGATCGTTGTCGTTCACCACTCCATCGCCATTGCGATCGAAGTCTGGAAAATCTTCCACGGCGTTCACAATTCCCTGCTGGAAGACGCCAAGGTTAAAGTCGGATCCCACGCGCTGCATCTGCGCACCAAACTTAAGATTGTGCTTGCCGTGGGTCCAATCCAGCGTGTCCCCCCACAACAAGCGTTGCTGGTGCGTCGCCTGCGGCACGCGATACGACGAACCCGCCTCGATACTCGGGAAATTAATCTGCGGCCCGGTACCGTTCGCCACCGTGTCGTTCTGGAAGAGGTTCACGGCGAATTGCGCGCGATTCACCAATGCAGCCGAAATCACGCGCGTCCAGTTCGTGTTGATGTCGTGGAAGCGGTTCGTCGAAGCCTGCGTCTGCGACGCCGTGCCGAGCGCGCGGTCGGTCGCGCTATTGGAGGTCCCTTCGAAGCTCTCGGTGGAGTAGCGCGTCGAGAGCGTGTCCTTCGACGAAATCGCCCAGTCAAACTTCGCTGTCCCCAACGCATCCGTCAGCGGCGCAGCAGCAAAGGTCGTGTGAATAGACTGCGTTGCCAGATCGCGCTCGCCCACCAAAATGCCGCCCATCTGGTCGCGATATTCGAAAGACGTAAACCACCACGCCTTGTCCTTCACCACAGGTCCGCCGATGGAGCCGGTGTACTGATCGCGCCTGAATGGCGGCGTATCTCCAACACTCTGTCCAAACGAATTGGGTTTTGCCTGCAGTGCCGCATCGCGTGCAAAGATCGCTGCGGTCCCGTGCAGATCGTTGGTGCCCGATTTCGTAAGGATGTTCACCACCGACGAAGTCGATCGCCCCAATTCCGCCGAGAACCGGTTCGTCGCAATCTGAAATTCCTGCACTGCATCCTGCGGAATGTTCACCAGCATTCCGCCCACCACATCATCGTTGTTGTCTGACGCATCAATCGTGATGTTCTGACCGCGTCCAAGCTGTCCCGTCGAAGAAACCAAAACGGTGTCTGACTTTGTCGGGTCATACAGCGGCGCCGGCGCATTCCCCGGCATCAGCAATGCGAGTTCCAGGAAGTTACGGCCATTCAGGGGGAGGGCATCAATCTGCTTCGAATCCACCACGCCGTCCACCACGGACGAGCTCGTCTCCACCAGCGGAATCGCGCCCGAAACGTCAATATGTTGTTCCGACTGCGCCACCCGCACTTCCGCGCGCAGGTTCGCCTGTTGACCTACAGTTATGCGCACTGTCGCGGTGGTCACGGCAAATCCATCCGCCTTTATCGTCAGGTCATACTCACCCGGAGCAAGATCGTTAAACACGAAAATCCCTGCCTTCGTGCTCAGAGCCTCTCGTTGCATCCCAGTGGCCTTGTTCTGCGCGCTGACCTTTGCGCCCCCAATCACTGCTCCCGACGGATCGACAACCGTCCCCGTCAGGGTAGCAGTGCCCAATTCTTGACCAAACGACGCAAGCGCGCATAGCAGCGCGAAAACCAGCACCTGAATTTTCTTCAAAACGTCCCCCCACAAAGCGCTACAAATGTTCAATGGTTGCGCGACTCTACGGGGGATGTGACTTGAAGAGCAATAATGAAAAAATACTAGCGACGTGGAATTCTCGTTTCTTCCTCGATTCCTTAATTCACGATACATTGCTTGCGGAGGCCCGGCCCGCAGATGAAACGCTTCGTCGCATCCATCCCTCTCGTAATAATTTTTCTTAGCATCATTGCTGCCGCGCAAGAATCCCCAAAGCCGCCGGACATCAACGCCTACGCGCCAACCCCGCCGATGGGATGGAACACGTGGAACAAGTTCGCCTGCAATGTTGACGAGAAACTCATTCGTGGCGCCGCCGATGCACTCGTCTCCTCTGGCATGAAAGACGCTGGTTACCATTACCTCGTCATTGACGACTGCTGGCAAGTCAGCCGCGACGGGAAAGGCAACATCGTTGCCGATCCACAACGATTCCCTTCCGGCATCAAGGCCCTCGCCGCGTACGTCCACCACAAAGGACTGAAATTCGGTATCTACTCCGACATCGGCACCAAGACTTGCCAAGGCCGGCCCGGAAGCCGGGGCCATGAATTTCAAGACGCCCTGCAATACGCCGCATGGGATGTCGACTATCTCAAACTCGATTGGTGCAACACTGGCACCCAGAACGCCCCAGCCTCGTACAAAACCATGCGCGATGCGATTGATGCCACGGGCCGTCCCATCGTTCTAAGCATCTGCGAATGGGGCAAGAGCAAGCCGTGGCTCTGGGCCAAAGACACCGGTAATCTCTGGCGCACCACCGACGACATTCAGGATCGCTGGGCCGGCAAGAAAAAATGGGATGAAGCCTCATGCTGCTCCAACGGCATGCTCGACATTCTCGATGAAGAAGCCGACATCGCCAGTTACGCCGGTCCCGGACACTGGAACGATCCCGACATGCTCGAGGTCGGCAACGGCGGCATGACCAACGTCGAATATCGTTCCCACTTCAGCCTATGGGCAATCCTCGCTGCGCCTCTCATGGCCGGCAACGATCTCACCAACATGCGCCCCGAAATTCGCGAAATCTTGACCAACAAAGAAGTGATCGCCGTAGATCAAGACCCGCTCGGCAAGCAGGGCGTTCGCGCAGCGAAGAACGGCGATCTCGAAATCTGGAGCAAAGTGCTTGCCGACGGATCTCGCGCCGCTGTCCTCCTCAACCGCAGTGCATCGGAACAAGAGATCACCGCGCGATGGATCGACCTCGGTTATCCCGCGACACTCTCCGTGAGGGTCCGAGACCTCTGGGCGCACAAAGATCTCGGTTCTTTCAAAGACAAGTTTTCCGCCAAAGTTCCATCGCACGGTGTCGTTATGATTCACCTGCAACCGTAACGCGACTTGCCAATGCTGTTTGAATCCCGTATGTTGTCGCGAAGTGCTGGCAATTTGTTAGTGCTGGAAAAGCAAAGGTCAGAGTAATCCGGAATGAGCGAAACCGAAGTTGCAGTTCCGAAGCAAGCGAAGAAGAGCCGCCGCCGCATGTGGCTGACGATCGCGTCCGTTGTGTTCGTCGCCTGGATTGGTTTCGTTTGCTACATCAACTGGGCCATGCACCAGTCACCGGAAGTTTTCGGCAGCGTGATGAAACGCATGCCCATGCCCGCATACTTCCTCTTCCCCTTCGAAACCATGTGGGGACGCGCGCGTCACGGCACACTCGAAGTCGGAAGCCATGCACCCGATTTCGACCTCGAAGCCTACGACAAGAGCGGACGCGTGCAACTCTCCAGCTTCCGCGGTAAACAACCCGTTGTCCTCGTCTTCGGCAGCTACACCTGACCGCCCTTCCGGCGGGAGGTTCCCGCCCTCAACAAGCTCGCGGAAAGCTATTCCGGCAAGGTCGCCTTCTACGCCGTCTACATTCTTGAAGCGCACCCCACCGACGTTTGGCAGATGCAGAGCAACGTAAAAGACAACGTGCTCTTCGCCAGCCCAAAGACGCTCGAAGAACGCGCCTCCGTTGCCGGAAGCTGCGTCCGCAAGCTTGGCATCAAGTTTCCTGCCGTCTTAGACGGCATCGACAATACGACCGAGAAGGCCTACACCGGATGGCCTGACCGTCTCTACCTCATCGATCGCGACGGCAAAATCGCTTACAAGAGCAGGCCCGGACCGTTCGGTTTCCATCCAGACGATTTGGAAAAAGCGCTCAAAAGCTTGCCTCCAACCGGCTAAAGATCGGCGCTTCGCATCAGCCGCATCGCTTCGCATCAGTGCACCGCTTCGCATCAACCGCATCGCTTCGCATCAACTGCATCGCTTCGCATCAACTGCATCGCTTTGTATCAGGGCAGCGCTTCAGCGCTGCCGACCTGGACTCCCTGAATAATCAGGGGCTTTAGCCCCTGCGACTCCCAATCCATTCCACGATCTCTGCGCTATCCTTAAATCGTGAAATATGTCTTCTTCACCTTACTGCTCGCGGCCACCATTTCTGCCTGCGCCCAGGAGATTCGCGTCGCCGCAGCCTCCGACCTTTCGTCTGTCATGCCGGATCTCGCAAAGAAATTTGACGCGAGCTCTTCGTGCAAGACAATCGTCTCCTTCGGATCGTCCGGCAATTTCTATCAGCAGCTTCAGAGCGCCGCCCCCTTCGATGTCTTCCTTTCTGCGGACAAGCAGTACCCGCAGAAACTCCAGGACGCGGGATTAACCCTCCCCGGCACACTGACGGAATACGCGTCCGGCAAGCTCGTGCTCTGGGCGCGAAAAGAATCTCACCTCGATCTCTCCAAGGGACTGAAGGCGCTCACCGCAACCACCGTCAAGAGAATCGCAATCGCGAACCCGCAACACGCACCCTATGGCCGTGCCGCCATCGCTGCGCTGAATACTGCCGGCGTCTACGACAAAATTTCCGCCAAGCTGGTATTCGGAGAGAATGTCTCGCAGACTGCAGTCTTCGCACAAAGCGGCAACGCAGACGCCGGACTCATCCCGCTCTCCCTGGCGCTCACTGCCTCGATGAAGTCCGCTGGAAACTACGTCGAGATCCCAACCCCCGACTATCCACCCATCCGCCAGGCTGCGGTCGCGATGAAGAACTCGAGAAATGCTGACTGCGCAAAGCGCTTTGTCACGTTCCTTACGTCAACCGACTCCAAGCAGCTTTTACAGCAGTTCGGTTTTTCCACCAATTAATAAGCGGCCCACATGGGGCCGCTCGTGGTGAGTTCATCGTTAAGCAACCTTCTCCCGATTGCTCTTGCTAGCGTCGTGCTTCAGGATCTTGCGATCGCCCACCGGTGTTGAATCCACTCTCGAAGTCTTCTCTGTCCCCGGAATCGGATCGTAAGCACGCACATCAAGAGCATTTCCATTATCTGGGCCGACGATTTGCAACCCGTGACTCTGGTTCCAGGGTCCAACATGGTCGGTTTCGCCGTCGTCACCTGTCCCCGTCGAAGCGTTTACATACTGATCTACGAGGTGCGGAGTCGGCGCAATCGTCCCGATCGAGAACGGCGGTTTCTCCATGCTCTCCAGTGCAGCGCTGAAGGCTCTCATGTGGGTGATCTCGCGGGTCATCAGGAACTGCAGCGCCTGCTTCGTACCGGCGTCATCCGTGAACCCGATCAGCCGCTCATACACAATCTTTGCTCGCGCTTCGGCAGCGATGTTACTGCGAAGGTCAACCGCGAGATCGCCTGTAATCTTCAGGTAGTCTGCTGTCCAGGGCGCACCGATCGAATTGTTTAAACACACTCCGCCTCCCCCGGCAATCGCGACCAGCGGATCCGCTTCAGCCGCCGTTCGCTCCGTCTTCATCGGTCGCAAGTGCATCCGGATCAGGTTCCCGACCACTTCCAGGTGGCTGAGTTCTTCCGTTCCAATATCGAGCAACATGTCTTTGCGCGCCATGTCCTCGCAGTTCCAGCCTTGAATCGAGTACTGCATCGCCGCAGCGAGTTCTCCGTTCGCCCCGCCAAATTGTTCCAACAGCATGTTGCCGAAGCGTGGGTCAGGCGCATCGACGTGGACCGTATACATCAATTTTTTCACGTGGTGGTACATCAGAAACTCCTCACCTCGAAAGTGCTCGAGCTTGTTTGTGGATCGCTGATCGTGCTGGATTGATTCGCTGATCGTAGGAGTCTGATCCTCCCCGCCACGTTGGCTGTCTACCCGCATCAATCGCGAGCTGACACGAAATCCTCGAATCTTGTCCTGTTTCAGGGCAGCGCTTCAGCGCTGCCGAAACCAAGCTATAAAAATCCGGAGCCTCACCCTGCATCGCGTAAGCCTCCAAATCCTCTTCGTATCCCTCCTCTCTCTCTTGTCATTCAGAGGAGGGCCCAGCCCGACGAAGAATCTGCTGTTCCTCTCGAATACCGCAAGGGTCGAATCCGCTGTAACAATGTGTGGTTCGTATCAGGGCAGCGCTTCAGCGCTGCCGAACCCACACCATAGAAATCCGGAGCCTCACCCTCGCGTGAGCCTCCAACCCTCTTCGCCTCCATCCTCTCTCTCTTGTCATTCAGAGGAGGGCGCGAGCCCGACGAAGAATCTGCTGTTCCTCTCGAATACCACAAGGGCCGGTATCCGCCGCAACGATGTGTGCTTCGTATCAGGGCAGCGCTTCAGCGCTGCCGAAACTGCCAGACGATTAGCAATTTTTCATCCCCCGCACCCGATTTCTCCCTTCAGAGTTCTCCCTCCCTGCCGATGGACTCCCCAGCGCGAGCCTCCTCAAGGCAAGTGAAGGAGAAGTCATGAATTGGTTTTACAATCTCAAGCTCTCGAGCAAGCTGCTCCTCAGCTTTCTTCTAGTAGCAGGTATTGCAGCCATCATTGGCTACGTCGGCCTTAGCAGTACCAACCGGGTAAATTCCGGCAGCCATGAAATGTATGCCAACGCCTTTGTTCCGGTACGCGAACTGGCCGCCAGCCGTGGCTCCTTTCTCGACGCGCGCATCCGCTCGCGCTCTGTACTCTCCGTGGAATCCAGGGAAGAACGCCGGCGCGAGTACGACTCGTTCAAAGCGGATCTCCAGGCCTCCAACGATCACCTGTCGAAATATCTTGCGACGGACCTGTCTCCGGCTGAGAAACCAATCGCCACCCAGTTGCAGGCGCTCCTTGCGGAGTATCTCCAAACCACCGCTCCCGCTCTTGATCTAGCAATGGATGGCAAGGACCATGATGCGGAAAAGGTCCTCAATGGTCGCACCCGCGCTGCCGCAGCCGAAGCAGTCGATGCCTACCAGAAGCTCGTTGATATCAACGTGGAGATTGGCGAGAAGCGCGAAAAAGAAAATAGCGCACTCGCGGCTTCCGCGACTCAGCAAATCGTCGGATTCATGGTCTTCGGCGTGTTCGCCGCTATCGCTTTAGGATGGTTCCTGACACGGCTGATTGTGGGCCCGGTACGCGAACTTCAGGCCACCGCGACGAAACTTGCCGCTGGCGATGTCGAAGTCGACATCAAGGCCAATACCAACGATGAGCTTGGCAAACTCGCGCAATCCATCGCAGCCTTGGCCGCCACCATCAAAGATCGCGCTCAAGCCGCCCAGCATATCGCCCAGGGCGATCTGCAGCTTCAAATCAAGCCCGCGTCCGACAAGGACGTCCTCGCCAAGAGCTTGCAGTCACTCGTCGATACGCTCAACGGCCTCATGCAGGAGATGTCCACCATGTCCAGCGCCCACGACGCTGGAGACATCGACGCCGCTATCAATGCCGCCAAATTCCAGGGTGCTTATCAGATGGTCGCCAGCGGCATCAACAACATGGTCGCCGGCCACATCGTCGTCAAGAAGAAGGCGATGGCCTGCCTTGCCGAATTCGGTCGCGGCAACTTCGAAGCCCCCCTCGAGAGATTCCCCGGCAAGAAAGCCTTCATCAACGACACCATCGAACAAGTTCGCGCAAACCTCAAGAGCCTCATCGCCGACACCAACACGCTCTCCGATGCCGCCATCCAGGGACGGCTCGGCACCCGTGCCGATGCCACCCGGCATCAAGGCGACTTCCGCAAGATCGTCCAGGGCGTCAACTACACCCTCGACACTATCGTCGGCAAGTTCGACGCCATCCCTAAACCCATCCAGTTCATCGACAGCCAGTTCAAGGTCCAGTACATGAACAAGGCCGGCCTCGAATTGATGGGCAAGAGCGCCGAAAGCGCAATTGGCTCGCGCTGCAGCTACAACACCAGCGCCTGCGGAACCGAGAAGTGTACCTGCGCGCAGGCCATGAAGATCGATGGCCTCACCAGGATCGAAACCCAGGCCCGCATCCAGGGCAAACAGTACGACTTCACCTGCTGCGCCGTTCCCTTGAAGGACGGCAATGGCCGCACCATCGGCGCTTTCGAACTCATGGACGACGAAAGCCTGATCAAGACCACTATGCGGAAGGCGGACAAAGTCGGAGACTATCGCGCGCGTCAGGCGCAGAAGCTCTCCGACGCCCTGAAGGAACTAGCGCAGGGAAACTTGAATGCGCTCATGGTTACCGATGCCAGCGATGCCGATACCGACGAAGCGCGCAAGACGTACGAAGTCATCTCCGACGCCTTCGCCAAATCCGCCGCAGCCTTCCGCGGCGCCATGATGGACATTGGCCGTACCACTGAGGCCCTGCTCGAAGCCGCGACCATGCTCAACAACGTTAGCCAGCAGATGACCGCGAGCGCCGACGAGACCGCTACGCAAGCCAATGTCGTCTCCGCAGCGAGCGAGCAGGTCAGCCGCAACGTGCAGACCGTCGCCAGCGGCGCCGACCAGATGGGCGCTTCCATCAAGGAGATCGCCAAGAACACCGCCGAAGCCACCCGCGTCGCCAACTCCGCGGTGCAGACCGCAGAAGCCACCAACCAGAACATCGGTAAGCTCGGCCAGAGCAGCGCCGAGATCGGCCAGGTCATCAAGGTCATCACCTCGATCGCCCAGCAGACCAACCTGCTCGCCCTTAACGCCACCATCGAAGCCGCACGCGCCGGAGAAGCCGGCAAGGGCTTCGCAGTGGTCGCCAACGAAGTCAAGGAACTCGCCAAGGAGACAGCCAAAGCCACCGAAGACATCGGTCGCAAGATCGAAGCCATCCAAACCGACACCACTGGCGCAGTCTCGGCCATCGCCGAGATCGGCGCTGTCATCAACCAGATCTCCGACATCCAGACCACCATCGCCAGCGCTGTCGAAGAGCAAAGCGTCACCAGCAACGAGATCAGCCGCAACCTCGCCGAAGCCGCCAAGGGCAATGTGGACATCACCCGCAACGTCACCGGCGTGGCCGAAGCAGCTCGCGTCACGACCACGGGCGCAGCCGAAACCCAGAAGTCCGCGAAGTCTCTCGAGCGGATGGCAGTCGAGCTCAAGAAGCTGGTCTCGCGCTTCAAGTATGACGGCGAACAGAACTCGCGCTCGCTCGCCGTATCGTCGCGCGCCGACCGCATGCCCGCGACGTCCATGATCCAGTAGCCGCCTCTGCATCTCTGCCCGGCGAGAACTTCGCCGGGCGTTTTTATTACCCGCGCGCTAGCTTCGCAGTCACAATCGCCTGCCCTACGTGGCGCTGCGTGTGGTCGGCGACGTGGACCAGCAAACCTCCAAGCGTAGCCGGCAGTTGCTTCTTCCCAACCACCCGCGGTGATTCCAGTTCCGTCGGCGAGAACGCGCGAATGCGTCCCGCTGCCTCGGCAAGACTCCTGTCGAGCATCGCCATCAGCGTTGCGGTGTTTCCGCCCTGCTGATCTTCTGCTTTTAGATACTCGAGTTGTTCTGCCGACAACTGTTTCTCTTCCGCGTAAGTCAGCAGCCGGTCGATGCTCCCCACAATGTGGCGCAACTGGAACGCCACCGAAGCAATCTTCCCGTGCGCTCGGTTCACCTCTTCGTCCGTCAGCGAGTCGCACCAGCGATGCAGGTCTTCACCGGCGAGCTCGAGCGCGTGCAGCACGGCGCGCTGGACCGCGGCAACATCGGTCAGCGTTCCGCGCAACCAGGGTTCCGAAACTTGTGCATTCATCAAAATTTCCCCAAACAAATCGGGACACTCATCGTGTCCCGACCTGTCCAAAATTTCCAAGGAGTTAAGGAGCTTCAATCAATTCCATCTTCCCGTCTTTCCGACGATGCAGAACATTCACTCTTCCCTTTTTATCGCGAAACACAAACACTTCGCGATCGCGGAATTCACATTCCTTCACCGCTTCTTCCACGGTCATCGGCCGCAGCGCGACAGCGTCCTGCGAGCGCGTAAGGTGTGCCTCCGTCGTCCGTGTAACCGACGGAAACTTGTGCACCATCACCGGCACCGCGGTTGTCGCCGTCGATCCCACGGCGATAGTCAGCGCCTGCTCGCCCTCCGACGTCTCCTTCCAATCCGCTTTGCCCTTGCGCTTAATGTTCCTCCGGCGATTGTTGTGTTTCAGTGCCTGCTTCTCAATATGCTCCAACGCTTCGCCGATCGCCGTCCGCATGTCGGTGGACTCCCCCAGCCCCACCAGATCCTGGGCGCGGCGCTTGATCGTAATTTCCGCGAGGTTGCGATGTTTCTCGACCGAAAGAATGACCTTGCTTTTGAAACTCTCACCCAAAATCTTGGTGAGCTTTTCGAGGCCCGATTCCACCTCCTTACGAACGGCGGGAGTGATGTTGTACTGTCTGCCAATGACTTCTACGTTCATTGCTCCCCTCCTTGTTTCGTACCGCGTCTAGCGCACGGCGGGCGCAAAACTATTGCAAAATGCCCAGCCGGCACGCTTATTTGACGCCCGCTTACCACCTCGGGCAACAGGAATTTCTCACAGGTCAGTTACATTCCGGCAAATCAGGAAAATCCCAGATTCGATTCCCCTAATCTTTCGTGGCAACCTTCGTGCCTCCCCTCCCACACGGAGGCCCAAAATGATCAGCGGAATCACCCCCGATCTCTATCGCGCCCAGATATTGAACTCGATGCAGCCATTCCCGTCGGCAACCGCCAGCACCCTAAGCACGCCCGGAAATTTCGCCGAACTCCTGCCCACCCCCACGTCTCCGGATGCCGCCACCGCCGCCACCCCAGCCACCACCGCGACGAGCCCTTCCCCCACGCAGCAGCACACCCACACTCACCATGCCCACCACTCCGGCGCCCACAAACTCCTCGACGACCTAACCACCATCGCCACTACAGCCGCCGAAGCCTACACGTTAAGCGCAGCCCCCATCCCCTCCGCCGCCGCCCACGCCCTCAGGACCCTGGCCTAAGCCCCCTGTCATCCTGAGCGAAGTCGCGAAGCGACGCAGTCGAAGGACCCATATCGCTCGCAAAAACGCTACCCCTTCCGCGCCTTCTCAATCGCCGCGACATCAATCTTCCGCATCCCCATCATCGCGGCAAACGCGCGTTGCGACTCCGCGCCTCCCGCCGCCAGCGCCTCCATGAGCACCCGAGGCGTGATCTGCCACGACAGGCCCCACTTGTCTTTGCACCAGCCGCATTCGCTTTCCTGGCCGCCGTTGCCTACGATCGCATTCCAGTAGCGGTCGGTCTCCGCCTGGTCCTCGGTCGACACCTGGAATGAGAACGCCTCGCTATGTTTCATCATCGGGCCGCCATTCAAACCGAGGCACGGGATCCCCAGCACGGTGAACTGCACGGTCAGCACATCGCCTGCCTTGCCGCTCGGATAATCGCCCGGAGCCTTATGAACAGCGGTCACGGCGCTGTCCGGAAAAGTTGCGGCATAGAACTGCGCGGCGTCGAGGGCGTCTTTGTCGTACCACAGGCAGATGGTATTTTTTGCGATCATTAAGTTCTCCTTTTACAAGATGGCTATCGTAAAACAAGGCAGAGTTGCGGATGGGATGGAGGGATGAATCCCTCACGTTTTCCGGCAATTCGGGGTTTCGTTTTACCAAATTAACGGGATGAAACGAGGAAAACTTACCGTAAAACCCGAAGTTAGAAGTTAGTTAACATGTTTTTCCAAGTGCTTATTTATTGATGATTTGCGGCGGTATGACGTTTTTTGTCAACAATCCAGCCCCGTGTTTTTTTCCCCAAACGCGCGAAAACGCGACCCTGCAGCCTAAAAAATGTTCAACTCAGCCGATTTGCCGCAAAGGTGGTACAGGAAAAGTGAAAGATTTTGTTTACTGACTCAGCAATAGGCAATCTAGTCATGGAATTCGCGGTTCCCGAGAATTCCCAAGCGCATTTCCCGCCCCTGATTCCAAGAGAAGTCTAATCGCGCCCGGTATGCCTGTTGCCTTTATGCACTGGCATCATGCGGCAATATCGATTCGCCCTGGTTGTCTTCGTGCTCTCAAGTTTTCTCTTCAATGCGCCGCACCTTTTTGGGTCTCGCCGTACCGCATCCGACGTCATTCATCTTTCGCCGGGTGACGACATTCAGGCTGCGGTCAACGCCAATCCGGCAGGAACGTCGTTCGTGCTGTCGGCCGGCGAGTACCGATTGCAGAGCATACGCCCCAAGGACAACGACAGCTTCCAGGGAGAGGGACTTGTGGTCCTCAATGGATCGCAGGTTCTTCCGGCGGAGCCCGCGACGACCTATACCGGTCAGTCGCTCTGGAAGGTAAGAGCAACTCCGAACCGTGTCCAATATGGACAATGCCAGTCCGTCGCGCCCTTATGCGGCTATACGCAGGACTTGTTCGTGCGCGGCGTGCTCATGGCGCCCGCGCCCTATTTGATCTTTCTCACTCCCCGATCGTTTTATTTCGACCGCAACACCCACCAGATATTTTTTGTGCGCGCGCAATCGTCCTCGGTGCATGCAGCCCTGTTCGTCGAACTTGCGACCAGGAACTACGCCTTCTACGGAAGCGCCAAGGGAGTACGAATTGCCAATCTTGTCGTCGAGAAGTATGCCAACGAGGCGCAAAAAGGAGCGATCGGCGGGGACCGCAGCGGCAGCGGTTGGACACTCGACAATGTCGAAGTGCGATGGAACCACGGTGCCGGCGTGGAACTCGGCCCGCGATCAACCCTGCAGAACTCGAAGATCCATCATAACGGCCAACTCGGGGTAGCGATGAGCGGCCCGGACTGCCTGGTTCGGAACAACGAGATCGCGTGGAACAACTATGCGCACTTCGACCCCAACTGGGAAGCCGGAGGCTCGAAGTTCTGGGCCACCTCGAACCTGGAAGTGGACAGCAATGACGTTCACGACAATGAGGGCCCCGGGTTATGGACGGACACGGACAACATCCACACGGTTTATGAGAACAACCGCGTCATCCACAATTCGGTCACTGGCATCGTTCACGAGGTCAGTTACGACGCCACGATTCGTAACAACCTTGTCAAAGAGAACGGTTACGGCAAGAACAACTGGATGTGGGGGGCGCAGATCACCATTCAGAATTCCTCGAACGTCGAGGTCTATCTCAACCAGGTGGAAGTCGCGCCCGGCTACGGAAACGGGATTGCTGTCATCAACCAGAACCGCGGTACCGGGGCCTACGGCCCGCGAGTAGCGTCGAACAACACGGTGCACTTCAACGTGGTGGTGTATCACGGAAGCGCGGGAACCACGGGTTTCGCGGACGATACCGGCACTGCAGCCGCCACGCAAAACGCATTCGACAACAACATCTACGTGACTCCGAACTGCGCGGGAGTTCATTGGCGCTGGCTCAGCGGCAAGTATTGGACCGATTTTCAAGGTCTCGGGCAGGAACTCAATGGCAGCTGTCAGAATTAGGGAACGCCCAAACCCGACGATCGCGCCGCAAAACTTCCCCGAAATCCCCACATTCCTTTGGTGAGGTTGAGAATCCCCAAGTGGGTCGCCCGCCCGAGCAAATGCCCCACTTCGATCAAGACCTCAGTCAAATCGGACCCCCTGTTACCAGCGCCACCCCCTTCTCACATTTCATAGACTCTGTGAGAATTGCGATATTGGAGGACGATATGGCAAAACAATCCCGCGAGGATCAAATTCGGCGTATTGAGAACTTCACCTGCCCGATCCACGGAGTGCAGATAGGACAGGTCGATTTCCCATCCGATGGAACCGGATTTAATGTTGGAGGTTGCTCGAGGGAAGATTGCGATATTAGAGTCATCGTTGAGCGGAGAAGAAACGGGAGCTCTTGGGTTCCTGCCATTCGCCAAGTCGTCACAGCTAAGCAGCTAAGAAAGCTGCAAAGTATGTGGGATGAGAAGTTCCGCCACTTCTGCAAAGAGACGGCAAAGGCTCTTGATGCTGAACTTGAAATGATGGCGACCGAGCCAGCGGCCCAATTACCGGTCGCCCGCAAATAATCGACCTTTCAATCACCTCGGAGGAGGGCTATGGCCTCGACATTGGCGCAATCACTCCAGAGTGTTCTAGATGAATTGTCAGTAGGAATCACTGCCAATGGTTATCGCTCTCTAAACCTACGTGTTCTCCTAGAGAATCCGAACAAGTTCGTAACGGGATCGCTAACCTTCAGCGAAAACAGCTTTCGCGTATCCGATCCGGAGATACATAAGTACAACGATGCGACGCTCATCTCAGTGGTTTCTGACGTCGAGATGTGGCGCGATTTCTTGGTGCGGATGCTCACGGATAACTTCTCGTTATTTGGTACAGAGATCCCACTATCGTTGGCGTTCAGCCAGTCACAACCGGATACCGATCTCAATTCGGACATTTCCTCTCCGCGCTTCGCGTATCACTTCGATCTTAATAATCGCTACTACCATCAGACCCGAGGAACACTCATGGCGATAGGGCGACCACCGTATGCCAGTATCGAGGATGCGTCAGCGCGATTCGTGCATCAATTGAAATCACGAACAGGTGGGATTCTCCACGAAGGCAGGCTGGTGGTGAGCCTTCCGACGAAACCGCTCATCGCTTCCGCCGAATGGATTCCTGGCGAGCTCCGAATAAGATTTCATGAAGGGCTGCAGCCGCGTTATCAATTGGATATTTTGTTTTGGACGGGCGCCTCCGTCATCGAATCTCAATCACATTCCTCGCTCGGGCGAGACTTTACGTCCGCCGTTCCGAAACGAACCACGAGAATTACGGCATACCTAATCCGCGATGATGGGAATGTCGCGCATAGCTTCGAATTGCGGTCTCCGTATACTTTCGTCGGGGAAAAAACAGCAACACTCAGCTTGGAACAGCTGGTAAGAGCCGACATCGCCGCCGGCGAAAGCGAGATACGGGAGATGAAGGCGTTTTTTAACCCTGACGGAAACACCGAAATGAAGACGAGAGTGCTTCATACGACCATTGCGTTCGCTAATACGCAGGGAGGAACGATCTACATCGGCGTTGAAGATAACGGCGAATTTTCAGGAACTCCGAAACTGCGTGGCGTGAGTTCCAAACGCGTTCCCTCAGAGTGTGCGAAGGACATCTCCAAGAAACTGAGAAAACTCATCATCGAGAACACACGACCGGTTGTGGAAGTGCAAGCCAACGAAATCTGCCTTTCAGGGGATTGGGTGATTGCGCTTTCGGTCGGGAAGTCCACCGAGGTGGTGAGCACTCATCGAAATGTAGTGGTGATTCGAGCGGGTGCCAGTAACCGACTCCCTGACCCAAAATGGTTCGAACAGCGCAAAGCCGACAACTCTTGGTTCTAAGATGATCACTAACATTGCCGACCTGTTGAACAGGCTCCGCGAGGCCGAGATCGCCCGAATCGACGCGCAAGGGATTAAACACACGTCGACAATCGGAGATATGTATGAGGGGCTCACGTCCACGATCCTCCAAAGGACCTTACCGAAGGGCGCTGATTTGCGCGTGGTCTCCGGATTTGCAGAAACCGCCTCCGGAGCCATGTCAGGGCAACTCGATTGCATGATTGTGTCCGGAAGCGGTCGAAAGCTTCCCTACACCGACGCCTATGTCTGGAAAGTGAAAGACGTTCTAGCTGTTATAGAGGTGAAGAAAACTCTCTTCTCTGATCAATTTGCGACTGCATATGATCAGCTCAGAAATCTACTCGAACTGCATTGGACCGACTTCTCGGCAACTCATGGGGATCAAATTGACATCGGACCCGCGCTTCAGGCGTACAGGCTCACAACCGGCCTTGAATCCCCTCGCCACGCGGACGCGGCGAAACTCCCATTCCATCTAGAGATGCTTTATAGAACGCTGGTTGTTGAACAAATATCCCCTCTTAGAATCATTTTTGGCTATAGAGGGTTTGCGTCCGAGGGATCGCTCCGCGAGGCCTTCTTCGATTTCATCGAAGCGCATTCTAAGCAGAGAGGATTCGGCGGTAGCAGCCTTCCAAGCCTGATAATCTGCGGAAAAATCAGCCTTGTGAAACTGATTGGGATGCCATTCACCGCCCCCATGGATGGCGAGAGATGGCTGATCTACGCATCGTCGAATCAAAATCCACTGTACTTTCTTCTTGAGTTCATTTGGACGAAGTTGTCCCACAGATTCTCGATGCCGGAGTGGTTCATGTCGGACCTGACTTTGTCTCAGCTGTCGCCGGTTTTGTCTGGCAAGGCCGTTCGCAAAGGGGATGTCAGCGGATGGGAATACTGGACGCACTCGCCAGACTTGTCGAAGAAGAGCGATCTTCCGGAACCAGGCTATTGGGAGCCCGTGGCCGTTTCGGAATACGGGTTTTATGTATTCAATTTACTCTGCCAACGCGAGAAGCTACCTAGAACCGAAGAGTTCATGGGACAGACGGCGGAAGAGAAAGCGGAGTTCCAATTACTTCTTGATCGGAGAATCATTGGTTTTGACGGGGATCAGATAGTGCTTTTGACCAATCAAGCGCAATGTGTCTTCGCTCCAGACGGTCAAGCCTACGTAGGCGAAAACGACACTGGCAGATTGACCGCTTGGCTGCGGAAGAGGTTCTTTGACAACTCTCGTTAGGCGGGTGGCGCACGCCACCGTCTCATCTATTCGGGTGCCCCATCCTAGCTCGCCTCGTTTGGCGAGTTAGGGTGGGTCTAACAAGACGCGTCGAAGGCGCATCCGAGCCTTCGAGAGCGAGACCAACCCCGCGATCGCGCCCCAAGAAATTCCCCTGAAATCCCCAAATATTCAGTCCCAAACTCGAAAAAACGTGCTCTCCAACGCAATTTTTCAGCATTTTTCCCCGGAAAAAAGCAAAGAAAAAAGCGTTTACCACGGAGGGCACGAAGGATCACGAAGGTTGATTCCGAGTTTGAATGGGGGCGGCGATTGAAGGGGCACGGACCAGGCTTACGCATTTTCATGTGCGATAGGGGTCCTTCGACTCCGTCGCTTTGCGACTCCGCTCAGGATGACAGGACATCGCACTGGAGACTGAGACAGTATCGTCGGCTGGGCCGAGAGGGCGGGTGGTTCACCCATGATCCCCAAAAACCTTCGTGTACTTAGTGTCCTTCGTGTTGAAAGATTTTTCTCTGATCACCCGCACCCGTGTCCGCCATCACAGCCTCTTCCCTTCCACCGCGATATCGTGCGCAGATGGCTCATTGCCACCGCACCACTTTTTGCTCTTTCCAAACCAGCGTCGTCCAGCCCCCGGGCTCGATTTCGATCTTTGAAACCCTTCGTCAACCTTCGTGTCCTTCGTGGTGAAAGATTTTGGGTTTTAGGTTTTAGGTTTTAGGTTTTAGGTTCAATGTCCGATAACGCGCAGAGAACCCTCGAAAATCGCACCTAACTCCTACGCCGAGAGGAATTTACCTCTAACTATCTTTAGAAAGAGGAATTTGCGGACATTGCATAGTCTAAGTTGCTGAAAACACTAGACAGGGGGGAGGGGGGTACCGCTACCGCGCACAGAGCGTATTCTTCCTCTGCTTCATCTAACGGCGGCAGATGGAATCCCTGCTCAGCGGCGACGACGAGAGGCAGCGCGAGGACGAACTGCCCTTCTGGCGGAACTGGGTCCGCGTCCTCTTTTCTTCCGAACACGGCGCGCGCGACCGGCTGTGGCCACGCTGGATTTTTCTGCGCTGCCTCGGCCTGATCTACTTCTCGGCGTTCTACTCGCTGGTGTTCCAGGTGAAGGGCCTGATCGGCGTCGATGGCATCCTGCCGGCACGCACCTACCTGCGGGTGATTGCCGAGGGCGCGCCGGGGATCACGCGCTTCTGGTATGCGCCGACGCTGTACTGGATCTCGACCAGCACCGGGTTCATCTACGCGCTGTGCTGGGTGGGGCTGATCGCTTCCCTGCTCCTGCTGCTGAACCTGTGGCCCCGGGGGATGCTGGTCCTCTGCTTCCTCTGCTTTCTTTCCTTCGTGGGGGCGGCAGGCGATTTTTCTTCCTATCAATCTGACGGCATGCTGCTGGAGGCAGGATTCATCTGCCTTTTTTTTGCGCCTCCGGGATGGCGGCCGGGATTGGCTGCGTCGCATCCACCCTCGCGCGCTTCGCTGTTCCTGCTGCAGTGGGAATGGCTGCGCATCTACTTCGAGAGTGGCATTGTGAAGCTCGCCAGCGGCGATGTGCAGTGGCGCAACTTCACCGCCATGGATGAGTACTACCAGAACGGTCCGCTGCCAACGTGGATCGGCTGGTACATCCAGCACCTGCCGCACACGTTGCACGCGTTCGCCACGGGCGCGACGCTGGTGATGGAACTCGGGCTGATCTGGATGATCCTGCTGCCGCGGCGCTTCCGCATTGTGCTGTTCGCCATCGTGTGCTCGTGGGAAGTGATGGTGATCGCGACCGCGAACTATGCCTTCCTGAACTACCTGGTGCTGTCGCTGGGGATCTTGCTGGTGGATGATCGGTTCGTGCTGTCGGTGTTTCGGCGGAAGGACATCGTATTCACCACAGAGGCGCAGAGGCACAGAGAGTTGGAGTTTCTGGGTCGGCATTGGCGCGCGGCTCGGTTGGCTGTCGCGACGGTGATGCTGACTTGGGTATTCTATGCGACGGCCGCGGAACTGCTGCTGCTGTTGTGGCGTGGAGCGCCGGTTCCGACCGAGCCTGTCGCGGTGCTGGAGCCGTTCCGGATCGCCAACCAGTATGGCTTGTTCGCGGTGATGACGCGCGGGCGGTACGAGATCGAGTTCCAGGGCTCGATGGATGGCGAGCACTGGACGGCGTATCCGTTTAGGTACAAGCCGCAGGCGCTGAACGAGGCTCCGAAGGTGTATGCGCCGTATCAGCCGCGGTTCGACTGGAACCTGTGGTTCGCGTCGCTGGATAACTGGCGGAACGCGCCGATCGTCCCTAACGCCGAGGTGCAACTGCTGCGCAACCAGCGCGATGTGCTCGGGCTGTTCGCGGGGAACCCGTTCGCGTCGGCGCCGCCGAGGCAGGTGCGCGCCGTGCTGTGGCAGTATTGGTTCACCACGATGGACGAGAAGCGCACGACGGGCAACTGGTGGCGACGGGAGTTCCTCGGCCTCTACGCACCGACAGTAGAGCTAGGCGAGGATGGCCGTCCGCGGTTCGTCCGTGAGCCAGTAGTAGAGAGCCGCGAGCCGTGAGCGGACGCGTGGTCGTGGTGGGTGCGGGACCGAATGGGCTTTCGGCGGCGATCGTCGCGGCGCAGGCGGGATATTCCGTTGAGGTGTACGAGGCGGAGGAGATAGCCGGCGGCGCGGCGCGCACGATGGAACTGACGCTGCCAGGCTTCCACCACGACTTCGGTTCGGCAGTGCATCCCATGGCGGCAGGCTCCCCCTTCTTCACCACCCTCCCGCTCCACGACTACGGGCTGGAGTGGATTCAGCCGGGGGCTCCGTTAGCGCATCCCCTAGACGATGGAACGGCTGTCGTGCTGGAGCGCGATATCGGCGAGGCGGCGCTGGCACTCGGGCGAGATGGGGGGGCGTGGCGGAATCTGTTTGGAACCTACGCGCGGCGGTGGAGTGAGCTTGCGGGCGAGATTCTGCGACCGGCGCTGCGGGTGCCGGGGCATCCGGTGATGATGGCGGAGTTTGGGATGCGGGCGCTGGCGTCGGCGAGTGCGCTGGCGCGGAATAAATTTCGAGAGGAGCGCACACGAGCGCTGTTTGCGGGGATGGCTGCACATTCGTTTCTTTCCCTCGATGAGCCGATGAGCGCGGGGATTGCGATGGTGCTGGGTATTACGGCGCACGCGGTGGGCTGGCCGATTCCGCGCGGGGGCGCGGGGGCGATTACGCAGGCGCTGATTGGGTATCTGGAATCGCTGGGCGGGAGGGTGGTGACTTCGCATCGTGTGGAGGAACTGCGGGCTCTTGGCGAATATCGCTTCGCGATGTGCGATGTGACGCCGCGGCAGTTGCTGGGGATGACGCAGTTCCCTGCTGCCTATACACGAAGCTTGCAGCGGTATCGGTATGGGCCGGGAGTGTTTAAGGTGGATTATGCGTTGTCGTCGCCAGTGCCGTGGAAGGTGAAGGAGTGTGCGCGGGCGGGGACTGTTCATATCGGCGGGACGCTGGAGGAGATTGAGGCGTCCGAAAAAGCTACTCGCGGTGGTCAACATGCGGAACGGCCATTTGTGCTGCTGTCGCAGCCGACGTTGTTTGATGCTTCGCGCGCGCCGGATGGGAAGCACATCGCGTGGGCGTATTGTCATGTGCCGAATGGATCGACCTTCGATATGTTGCCGCGACTGGAAGCGCAGATTGAACGCTTCGCGCCGGGATTTCGGGATTGCGTATTGGCACGAAGAGTGTGGGCACCGGCGGATTTGGAGAAGCAAGACGCGAACCTTGTCGGTGGCGATATTGTGGGAGGGATTCCGGATTGGAAGCAGACGTTCTTTCGGCCGTCGTGGAGAGGGTATTCGACGCCGCTGCAGGATGTTTATTTGTGCTCTTCTTCTACTCCGCCGGGGGGCGGGGTGCATGGGATGTGCGGGTTCCATGCGGCGACGATAGCGGTGAAGAAGTTTTCGCGATGAGCGTCACGGTCAGGATAGCGGTCCTTCGACTGCGCAGCGCTGCGCGCGACTCCGCTCAGGATGACAGAAATTGAAATAGGTTTGTTGAGAGCTAGCTTTTGACGCGGCGCTGGTGGGTGCTGGGAATTCGCATGTCTTCGCGGTATTTGGCGACGGTGCGGCGCGTGACTTGAATTCCCTGGGATTGCAGGATGCGGGTGATTTGCTCGTCGGTTAGCGGGCGGGCCGGGTCTTCTTCTTCGATTAGCTTCTTTACGCGGCGCTTGAGGATGAGCAGTGATGTCGCACCGCCTTCCGGACCATTCACGCTTTCACTGAAGAAGTAGCGGAGTTCGTAGACACCTTGCGAGGTGTGAACGTATTTGTTGGCGACGGCTCGGCTGACGGTTGAAGGATGCACGCCAATTTCTTCGGCGACTTCTTTGATCATCATCGGCTTGAGCTGGTCAATGCCGTGGTCGAGGAAGTCGCGCTGGCGATTGATGATCGAGTAGCAGACTTTGAGGATCGTTTGTTTACGCTGCTCGATGTTCTTGATGAGCTGGATGGCTGACTTGTAGCGCTCTTTGACGTAGTTGCGAACGTCTTTCTCGGCGGCGTCGCGATTGAGGAGGCGCTTGTAGCCGGGATTGACGCGGAGCTGCGGGATTTCTTCGTCGTTCATGACGACGATGTATTCGTCACCTTGTTTGACGAAGGCGACATCGGGCTCGATGAGACGCGTCTCCTGCTTGTTGTAGCGGAGGCCGGGCTTGGGGTCGAGGGTGCGGATGAAATCTAACGCTGCAGTGATCGATTCGATGGGACGGCCGAGTGCTTTCGAGATCTCCTTGTACTGCTTGTTCTGGAGTTCGTGCATGTGATCGCTGACCATGCGTATGCCGTCGTCAATTGCTTGCGCGATGTGGCCGTTGCCGTTCTTGTGGGGCAGGCCTTCGAAGTAGCGAAGCTGGATCAGCAGGCACTCGCGGAGGTCTTGCGTCGCAACCCCAACGGGATCGAGATTCTGGATGATATGGATCGCTTCACGAAGGGCGTCGCGACAGAACGGAACGGCGGCTGGCGCGGTACGCGGGGGGACCAGAGTAGGCCGCGGCGGTTCGACGGCGGTTTCAACCTGAACGGCAGTGTTGCCGCCGTCGATCTCGGAATGGGAATCCGACTCTTCAGTGACTTCGATATTTTCTCCAGCTTCGAAGCCCGCCATCTCGAGGGCGGAAATCTGCTGGTCAACATCAGTGGAGACGGCTTTCGCACTCTCGCTGGAAGGTTCGGCACCGGCTTCTTCGGTGGAGATGCCGAGGAGTTCGTCTTCGCTGGCGGTGAGATAGCCCTCATCGTTGAGGTTGCCGATGATGAGTTCGGCAGCGGCGAGAACGTCGTCCTTCAAATGCATGGAGCCAAGCTGCCACATGAGGTGGTCGGTGAGGGTGGTTGGCTTGGAGAGGAAGTTTTCGAAGGAAGGACGTTCTACGTCTTCGATTTCGCTCGAACTGCGGTAACCCGGATCGAGGTATTCCTGGAAGAAGGAGCCGAAGTCGATTTCTTCAAATGGGTCCTTGGCTTCAGGAGTGGCGGGGGCTTCTTCAGCGGTGGCCAGGGAAGAATCGCGGTCGCGTTGTTCTTCCTTGGCGGAGATGTCGTCTATGAGGGGTACATTTTCGTCGAGTTCTTCGAGGACCGGGTTTTCAATCATCTCCTCATTGATCATCTCCTTGAGCTCCATTTTATTGAGCGCAAGGACGCTGACCATCTGAACCAGACCCGGGGTGAGGATCTGTTTCTGAGACACTTTGAGATTCAGTCTAGGCTGGAGAAGCACCATAAACGCACAAACCCGATGAATTGATTTTAAACCAGAGCGGGCGTTTTATTTTGCACATAAGTTACTTTCGGAATGCTTTTAACGTGAATTGGCGGGGTGTTTGCAGGTGGATCAGCAGAGTAGATGCTTACGATCGATTAAACGAGGGTGAAACTCTCGCCGAGGTATACACGCTTGACTTCGGGATCGTTGGCGAGTTCTTCTGCCGTACCGGTACGGAAGATGCGACCTTCATTAATGATGTAGGCGCGATCGGTGACCGAGAGTGTCTCACGAACGTTGTGATCGGTGATCAAGACACCGATACCGCTTGCCTTGAGATCGAAAATGATCTTCTGAATGTCGAGGACGGCGATGGGATCGATGCCGGAGAATGGTTCATCGAGAAGGATGAATGAAGGTGAGATGCAAAGGGCGCGGGCGATTTCGACGCGGCGGCGTTCACCACCGGAGAGCGAGTAACCTTTGCTCTTGCGGATGTGTCCGAGACCGAGTTGGTCGATGAGACGTTCCATTCGCTCCCGCCGCTCGTGCCACGAGATGGGCTGGGCTTCGAGAACGGCGAGGATGTTTTCTTCGACGGTGAGCTTGCGGAAAACTGAGGGCTCCTGCGGGAGGTAGCTGATGCCGTAGTTGCGGGCCCGCAAGTACATGGGGACGTCGGTGAGGTCTTTATCGTCGATCAGGACACGGCCCGTATCGAGCGGAATCAGGCCGACGATCATGTAGAAACTGGTGGTTTTTCCGGCACCGTTGGGACCGAGGAGGCCGACGACTTCGCCCTGGTCCACCGAGATGTTGACACCGTGCACCACACGCCGACCGCGGTACGTCTTGCCCAGATCTTCGGCCGAGAGGGTACTCATTATCTGCTTACTCTAGTGTGAGTTACGGTCGGAGCGGCGTTGGAGCCTTCCACCAGAACCCTATCATCCTTACTAAAGAAGGTCAACGATTCGCCGCGCACGGTGCCGTGTTCAGCATCGGCAATTGCGGGGTTATCGCCGGAGAGAACGAAGCGGCCATCCTGCTGGAAATAAGTGAGCTTGTTCCCGGTTGCGCGACGCCCTGGTTGCGCAAGAACAACCGTTCCCTGCGCGATGATGCGATCGAGTTGACTCGGTCCGGGTTGAGCAGTTGGGGAGGTAGAAGCACCGGATTCTTTCAGATAAACATCGACATGATCGGCGGTGAGAACGCCGTCAGTGGTGCGGGCGGTGACGCCGCCTTCGTAGCGGGCGCGGCGTTCGGCGTCAACGTAGGTAAGTTTGCGAGCGGTGATGTTTACCGGTGTGATCTTGCCATCTTTGTCTTTTTGAACGAAGACGCTGGTGACCGGAGAAGCAGCTTGGCCGGTGCCCTGCGCGACGAGACTGCGTTGGTCGCGATTGAATTCGATGGTCGGAGCTTCAACCGTATTCGCTCCTTGCCAGAGTCGCGAGCCCCCGGAGTACGTAGCGGCGCCACCGTTCTTGAGCGCGATCATTTTTTTCGCGGTGACATGGATGGGATCGCTGGCGGCGAGCATGGCGCCATTAGGCTGCTCCTTCAACTGGCTGTACGTGGACTTCACGTTGCCATCCGCCGTGGCCTCGCCAGTGTGCCGATTGATATTGACGAGGCTCGCGGTGAGGCTCATGCCGCCGTCGGTGATTCGCGGACTGCCCGTCAGACGAAGGAGTTCGTCAGATGGCGAGTAGGTAGCTTTTTCGGCTGTGGCGGTGCGCTCCCCTTGATTTGCCGGCAGGGCTTCGTGATAGCGGAAGTTGCCCTGTTGTAGAACGCTCGCGAGTTCCCCCTTCTCGTTGTAAAGAACCTCAAGTTTGTCGGCAGTGGTCGTGCGTTCCGCCTGGCCAGCTGCGCTGGAAACGACGCGGGAATTGGGTTGACCAAGGATGTGGTTGATGTGGCCTTGCTTGCTAAAGTCGGCGACGAAGCGCCCGGCGGTGACAACGGTGGTCGTCGGAGGTTGATTGCCGCTGGCGCGCTGGTCAATGTTGACTTGCGCCTTGCCCGAGGTGGCGGCTTTCGAAGGCAGTTTGCCGTTGCGAACATCAATATCGAGAGCATCGGCAACGATCTCGGTACGTTGCTGGGAGTGCGAAGGGCCGGAGCCAGCGGGCTCTTCGATTATGTGTGCGTTGTCTGCAAGGCGAATGTTAGTGGGCTGCGTAGCCTGATCGAAGTGAACAAAGATGCGATCGGAGAAGCCGTGCATGGGCCGTTCTCCGCTCGAGCGAAAACGTGTGCCATCTGACAGTGTGGTCAGTTGCAGATCGTTGTCGGCCCCGAATTTCAGGTTCGCTTTTGCAGCTTGAACCTGATAGCTGTTCACACCGTTGTTATCAGCTTCAACGTTGCCATCGGCGAAGATCTGTTCAATGGTGTTGTCGCTGCGAAACGCGATGGTCACGGTGTCGGAAGTGATGGTGCTGTCGGGCTGCTTGACGGTGACGTGCGAGAGTACTGCGCGACGCGGTTCTTTGGTGATGACGGCGTGGACGGCAACCAGGTTTTGAGGCGTCGGACCGAGGGTGGCGACCTTGATTTCGGAGTTCAGTGTGAGCCGATTGGTGTGGGAATCATAATCAACCCCGCGGGCGGAACCGTTCGCTTGTGGAACATGGAACTCGATGGATTCGTCGGTGTGGGCAAGACCTGTCTTTTGATTGAAGACAAGGCCGCTGGTTTTGAGATGAATAGGATTTTTTAATTCGGCGGGCGTTGCCTGATCGGGACGCTTAGGTCCCTGAGCATTGGCTTCGAGATCGATGTCCACTTCGCCGCGAGCGGTGACGTTTCCCGTTTTGTTGTCATATTCAAAATTGGCACCGTAGATCTGGTCAAAACGGGAACCATCACGGCCGTAGACGACGATGCTGACGTCCTGGAGGGCAGCGCGACCGGTTTCTTTATATTGCGTGGCCTTCTTGGCGCTGATCTTGAAAAGGGTCCTGCCCCCTTCGGACTTCGAGAGCGAAAAACCTTCCGTGCTCTGCTGAATCTCCACACCAAGTTTCTTCGCCGCAATATGCAGTAGAACGCGCTGCTCATAGCGGCGGACGAGGTAGACACCCGTCACCACTACGACGAGCGTGATGGTCGCAACCGCAAACCAGATGCGAAGGCGAGTGATGGAGAAAGACATCTTCTTAAATATTACGCGAAGTGCGACGGGATGTTGCGTGTTTGGGTGGCTGAGGTCGGCGAAGGGAGCTCAGAGTTTTCCAAGATGAAAGTGGCGAACAAATTGCAAAAGTTTAACGCGAGTTCAGCATTCGACTTTTCAGTTCGGAGAACACCTTGGAAATCGAGCGTTCCATCCCGCGTCGGGAGAAGGCAGTCTGGCAAGAAAATCCAGAATGGCTCTTTGAAAGTGCACCCGAAGCGATTTTCGTGTTCGACGACGACTTGCAGTATCTCGAAGCAAATCCTGCCGCCTGCCGGCTCTTGCGACGGAATAAAGAAGAAATCGTCGGCTGCAAGATTGGAACTTTCTCAGAAGACGGTGCCCGGCTGGCGGAGGCAATACGAAAGACCCCTGTAGGCGACGGCGTGGAGGCGTCGCACACGCTGATTCTCCCGGATGGCAGTGTGCGAACGGTTGAGATGGTGACCCGACCGAACATGCTGCCGGGGATCCACCTTTCGTTCAGCCGCGATGTAACAGACCGGAGGCTGCTGGAGCGGGAATTGGAACATCACACGCGACTCGAAGCAGCGGGCAAACTTGCGAGTGGAATCGCACACGACTTCAACAATATGTTGACTGCGATCCTGAGCTACGCCGACTTGCAACTTCAGCATGTTGAATCCGGCTCGGCTATGCAGCGCTATGTCTTGGGAATACAGGCGGCGGCGGAGCGCGCGGCGCAGACGACGCATCAGTTGTTGGCATTTTGCCGGCGTCAGAAGATGCAGTTTGCGGAGACGCAGGTCAACGATGTGATTCAACAGTCGTCGGAATTGATTGGGCGGCTCATTGGTGAAGACATTGAGTTGGCGTTCGATCTCGATCGTGGCATTCCCGAGGTATGGGCAGACGCGGGACAGTTGAACCAGGTATTCGTGAATCTGGCGGTGAATGCGCGCGATGCGATGCCGAGGGGCGGACGACTGCTCTTCGCGACATCCAAGCGCGGGACGGAAGAAAAGGATAAACGCGTTTCCATTTTTGTCCACGACACCGGAATGGGAATTGGCGCTGATGTGCTGCCGCACATCTTCGAGCCGTTTTTCACGACGAAGGAGCAAGGCAAAGGAACCGGTTTGGGACTCGCGACCGTTTACGGAATTGTGAAGCAAATGAAGGGCGAGATTCTGGTTAGCAGTGAACCGGGGCGTGGTACGACGTTTGAGATAGCACTTCCAGCCTCGCGGGCGGCGGGTGCTTGGGTAGAACCGGTGACCGCGAAGGCGAAGCCGAACAATATGGAACATCGGCCATTTGCAGAGTGACTTGAGGGAAAAATGAGGATTCTGGTTGTAGAGGACGATGCGCCCCTCGCAAAGTTCGTCGCTAAGGGTCTGGAGGAAGAACACTATGCGGTGGACACCGTGCACGATGGGGAGCAGGCGAAGTCGATGGCATGCGAAGTCGAGTACGACCTCGTAATCCTGGATCTAAACCTTCCCAAGCTGGATGGCTTCGGCGTACTGCAACAGGTAAGGGACCATAAACGCTGTCCGATCCTGGTTCTTACAGGGAGGACGAGGCTGGAGGACCGCGTCCGGGTGTTGGATGGGGGCGCGGACGACTGTCTGCTGAAGCCTTTTTCCTTTGCCGAACTTTCGGCGAGAGTACGGGCCTTGTTGCGGCGTGGAGTGTCTGCGGCGCAATTCAAATTGCGGGTTGCCGACCTCGAACTGGATCGGGTGCAACGCACGGTTGCTCGCTCCGGCAGGCGAATTGAACTCACCTCGAAAGAGTTTGCGTTGCTCGAATACCTGATGAGGAATGCAGGAAGGCGGGTGACGCGCACCATGATCATCGAACACGTGTGGAACTTGAAGTTCGATACCGGAACCAATGTCGTGGACGTCTATGTCAACTATCTGCGACGTAAGGTTGACTCGGAGTTCCCGACAAAGTTGATCGGCACGGTGCGTGGAGTTGGCTATGAGATTCGTCCTGAGGGCGTGGAGGCATCGGTATGTCAGTGATTGCGGGCCTTGCTGAAACTGAGATGCTCTCGAGATTTCTGCATGATCTCTCGCAACCCGTCACTTCCCTGCAATGTTCGGCGGATGTCGCGCTGCTTAGGCCTCGCACCGGCGACGAATACGCCGCGGTTTTACGCGAGCACTGTGTGCTGGCAGCCGATCTTCGCAAACTTATTGACGATTATCGCTCGATTGCGTTCGGCGACGGAGAGTGCGGAAACATCGGCTTATCGTCAGATCGGCAGGAGTGTCCACAGACTTCACCGATTCTGTGAAGTTTCTAATCGCCAGCTTATCTGTTTCTTAGCGGCGCAACATAAAACAACGACGAGGCATCCATGATCTCTCCAATCATCAACGAACTCACCGCGAACCCGGGGGTTCTCATTGCAAGTCCGAACCCGGCGTTTCGTCGCCAGGTGATCGACACGCTGCCGACTACCTGGCGGCCTGTACTGGAGGCGCAGGGAGGGGCGGACGCGCTTGGCAAGCTCGAAGCCAGCGATTGCCGAATGCTGCTTCTCGATCGGCAGTTGCTGGACCTCGATGTCGAGGAATTGGCGGGACTGGTGAGACTCCGGTATCCGGGGGTGGACGTTCAGACGCTGGAAACGCCTCGCATAAAAGGCAGCGCGGTTGATATTCCCGAGAGGCATAGCAACATCAACCAACTCGCGATTGACACGCAACTCTCACCGCTGGATGGCATGATCGGCAATTCGGAGCGAATGGGATCGGCGTATCGAGCTATCCGCAAAGTCGCACCACGGGACACGCCGGTATTGGTCATGGGAGAGACGGGCACGGGAAAAGAGCTGGTAGCACAAGCAATTCATCGGCTCAGCCGCCGCTGTGAAAAAGCCATGGTAGTGATCAACTGTGCGGCCATTCCCGAGAGTCTTTTGGAAAGCGAACTCTTTGGGTATGTCCGCGGCGCGTTCACGGGCGCAGCACAGACGCGGCAAGGACGGATACAGGCGGCGAACGGGGGGACCTTGTTCCTGGATGAAATCGGTGAGATGCCGTTCGAATTGCAGGCAAAGCTCCTCCGCTTTCTCGAAACCGGCGAACTGCAACGCCTCGGAAGCTCTGAGACTTGGCGAGTCGATGTGCGCTTGGTTGCGGCGACGAACCGGAACCTGCGAGAGAGCGTCCAGATGCAACGGTTTCGCGCTGACCTGTTCTATCGGCTTTGCGTTTTTCCGATCGTCCTACCACCTCTGCGAGACCGAAACGGGGATATTTCCCAGCTTGCGACCCACTTTCTCTCTACCTTCGATCGCGATTGTTACTTCACCCCGGCGGCAATCAAGAAGCTCGACGCTCATGACTGGCCGGGAAACGTACGCGAACTGAAGCATGTGATCGAGAGGGCGACTATTCTCGCGAACGACAAAGCCATCACGGTCGAGGACGTGGTCCTCGATGCGGAAGCAGTCATGAACTATGCAACCGATCTCAGCGTGCGGGGAGTGAACCATGCCGGAACTTTCAACTGAGCTGCTCAACGTTGCCGAAAGAGCGCTGGATGTTTCGGCCGCGAGACAGAGGGTGATCGCCAACAACATGGCGAACGTAGACACTCCTGGTTATCACACGCGCGACATCGACTTCGCGGGGCAATTGCGACAGATGCTTGGTGAGGCGAGCGGGGGCAGCCAAACAACACTCGCGAGTCGCAACGTCCCGGGACTCGTCGAGCGTCCTGATGGCAATAACGTGAACGTCGAGCGCGAGAGTTTGCTGATGGCCCACACGCAACTCGAATTCAATACCGCGATCCAGGTGATCCGCTCTGAGTTCAAGCGAATCCAGATGGCGATCCAGGAGCAGTGACGATGAACTTGTTTGACCAGATCCGAACCAGCGGTGGTGCGATGGCGGCGGAACGGTTGCGGGCTGAGATCGTCGCCGGGAACATGGCAAACGCCGAGACGACGAGGACTGCGGAAGGCGGCCCCTACCGCAGAAAACAGGTCATATTCAGTTCAGCACAACCGACGTTTGGAATGGTTCTCGCCAAGGCAGGGGGCGAACCCGCGATAGGCGGTGGTGTGAGGGTGTTGGACATCGTGCAGGATAGCCGGGATCCGGTGCTGCGCTATGAACCAGGACACCCGGACGCCAACGCCGAAGGCATGGTTGCGTATCCGAACATCGATCCAATCGAGGAGACGGTTGATTTGATGAGCGCCTTGCGGAGCTACCAGTTGAATGCATCCGCGGTCCAAGCAGCAAAACAAATGATCCAGCAATCTCTCGAGATATTGAAGTAGGAGGGCGCGCATGTTGAACGGTATCCCTGTCGGCGGTTCGGCTGTAGGTCAAGCGTGGTCGTCTGAGGCGCAGGGCAAGAGCAGTGGGTTTCTCGACAGCCTCAAGTCTGCGATTTCGGACGTGGAGGATCAGCACACGGACGCCCAGACAAAGCTGGCAAATCTGCTGACTGGCAAGGGCGAAGATGTCCATTCTGCGGCAATTGCTATCGAAAAAGCGTCTCTCTCTTTCGAGTTGATGATGCAGCTGAGAAACAAAGCGGTGGCGGCGTACCAGGAAGTCGCCCGGATGCAGTTCTGAGTAAGACGCACCGAGGACATTCGTGGCTCAGGAACAAAAGTTCGCGCCGCAAGGTAAGCAGATCGCAAACTTCTTGCGAAGTCTCACCGGAACGCAGAAACTTTGGCTGGCGTTTGCCGGCCTAACGGTCACGACGTTGCTATATGTTTTCGTGACGATGCTTGCAAAACCTGAAATGAAGCCGCTGTACAGCGGATTGCAGGCGCAGGATGCACAAGCCCTCGGATCGAAGCTGGCTGCGCAAAAGATCGAATATCAAATTTCCCCCGACGGAACGAGTGTCAGTGTGGCGGTCGATAAGCTCGATTCGGCGCGCTTGTTGGTGGCAAGCGACGGAGGCCCGAAGAGCGGCCGCATGGGGTTCGAGTTATTCGACAAACCCAATTGGGGGAGCAGCGACTTTAGCGAAAAGGTGAACTACCAGCGTGCCCTCGAGGGAGAACTCGAACGCACGCTCAGCACGATCGATGGCGTCGAGGCGGTGCGAGTGCACCTGGTGTTGCCGCGCGAGTCGTTGTTTGCGGACAAGCGCGAGGAAGCGAAGGCATCGGTCATTCTGAAGCTACGGGGAGCCATGTCTCCGAACAGCGACGTAGCGATTCGCCGATTTCTTGCCGGTGCAGTGGAAGGCTTGCGGCCGGAAGGCGTGACTGTGATCGACGCAGAAAATAATTTGCCAATCGGAAAGACCAGTAGCGACGGGAGCGGGGTGGAATCGGAACGCGATCAAGCGCTCGCCAAGGAGTTAGTGCGAACGCTGGAGCCAATTGTGGGAGTAGGAGGCGCTCGCGCGAGCGTGCACGTTGAGTACGACGTGACGTCGGGGGACGAGACTCAAGAGACCTACGATCCGAACAGCACTGCCGCTCTCACGATGCAGAAATCGGAAGAAACAGTCGGGGGCACGTTAGCACAGGGGGTGCCGGGAACTGCAAGCAACATCCCGAATACACAGAGTCCGTCCAAATCGACGAACTCGGCAGATTCGCAATCGTCCAAGTCGGAGAGCGGCACTTACGCGGTGAATCGGGTGGTTCGTCACACACTCTTGCCGGCGGGCCGAATCAAACGCATCACTGCAGCGCTCCTGGTGGATGATGCAGACGTCACCGATGCGATGGGGAACACCTCTCGAGCGAAGCGCAGCCCAGAGGAACTGAAGAAGATCGATAGCCTGGCGCGAGCATCGCTCGGGATCAACGACGCGCGCGGCGATGTCCTGGCGGTGGAGAACCTCTCCTTCCACGAGAACAAGCCTGAGGTACTCGTACCTCTGACCAAGTTGGACAAAGTAGCGCGGGTGGGCAAGCAGTTCTCCTGGACGTTGCGCTACGCACTCATCGCACTTCTCTTCCTTATTGTTTATGTGGTTGTTCTACGGCCGGTTCGCAGGCAGGTGGTGCTCTCCTTGAAGCAACTGCCGAGCCGCCCCGCGAACGACGCCGTGCTGAATGGCAATACTGGGAAGGTGCTTCCGCAGGGCGTTGAGTCTGCCGATCCGGCGGTGCGGCAAGCGGCCACCCTCAAGAAGCAACTGATTGAAAAGGCCAAGGCCGAACCGGCGAGCGCGGGACAACTTGTACAAAGCTGGCTACGTGAGGAAGAAGCATGACGACGCCCGGCAAATTGAGGGGTGTTCAGAAGGCGGCCATCCTCATGGTGGTGCTCGGAGAGGAGGCGGCGGCGGCCATCTACCGTCATCTTTCAGAACAACAGATTCAGCGGGTGACGCAAGAGATCACCGATTTGCAGCAGGTGGCGCCGGAAACGGTGACGGCGGTTCTCGAAGAGTATTACAAACTCAGCGCCACACAAGAGTACCTGGCACTTGGCGGGACAGAATATGCCAGCAAGCTGCTGGTAAAGGCATTCGGCCCGGAAAATGCCAAGTTGCTCCTGGAACAGGTATCGCGGGCGCAAGAGATGAGCGCGAGCAAGTTGGATTCGCTGCAGAAGGCAGACCCGCAGCAGTTGGCGAAGTTCCTGGAGGCAGAGCATCCGCAAACAATCGCGCTAATCCTGGCACATCTCGACGTACGACAATCAACCGCGCTTCTGATGAAGCTCCCGGAAAAGTCGCGCGCCGAGGTAGTGAAGCGTCTGGCGAAACTGCGAGCATTTTCACCGGAGATGGCGCAGAAGGTCGCGCTGGTGTTGCACAAGCGTTTGCAATCACTCGGCGAACAGAGTCGGCGGGCGTACGCGGGATTCAAAGGCGTGGCAGACCTGCTGAACCAGCTGGATCAAGGCTCGGTGAAAACAATTTTAGAGTCCATTGAGGCAGATGATGCCAATCTCGCACTCAGCATCCGGAACTTGATGTTCACGTTCGAGGACTTTCTCTCCGTGCCGGAGGCTGGATTGCGCGAATTGCTCGGCCAACTGGACAAGAAGACTCTGGCGTTGGCGCTCAAAGGAGCGTCGGAACAACTCAAGGCCCACGTCTTCAAAACGATGTCGTCACGAGCGGTAGAAATGTTGAAGGAAGACATGGAAGTGCTAGGCCCGGTGAGATCCAAGGACGTTACGAAGGCCCAACAAGAAGTAGTGGCTGCGGCGCGGAAGCTCGAAAGCGAAGGAAAGTTAGTTCTCAAGGCGGAGGGAGAAGATGAGTACGTCGTCTGATTTTTCATGGGCTGCGGGCGGTGGCCGCGAGGTCTTCAGCTTCGAGTATCCCGCTATAACGGGCAGTTTCTCCCACTCTCCTGCGGGAACTCCGGCGCCCTGGTCCGAGGCCAACGCGACGCAACGAGAATCCGACGCACAGAAGCAGCTCGAAAAGTCGCGTCTCCAGGGCGAGCGCGACGGCGAATTGCGCGCCCGGAATATCTTCGAAGAACAACTTGCAGGAGAACGAAAACAGGTTCTGCTAGCACTCCGGACGTTCGAAGAGGAGCGCAAGGGCTATTTCCGCCGAGTTGAATCGGAAGTTGTCCAGCTATCACTCTCGATTGCGCGAAAGGTTCTTCACCGCGAGGCGCAGGTGGACAAAGGGCTTCTGGCAGGATTTGTACGCGCATCGATCACCCAGCTTGCGGAAGGTACCGCCGTTTACTTACGGGTGCATCCTTCGGTCGAAGCGGATTGGAGAACGGCGCTTTTGAGCGGCGAGTTCAAACAAAAACCAGAAGTTGTCGCTGACAATGCGGTCACACCCGACGCCTGCATCCTTTCAACGCAATTAGGAACCACGGAAATCAGCATTGAGAGCCAATTGAAAGAAATTGAGCTTGGGCTGTTTGATCTGATCGCAAAGAGACCCTGACGAATCATGCACGAATCTCTGCTGTCTCCATTTTTCGCGGCTGTTGAAGGAGCTTCAACACTCCGCTGGCACGGTCGAGTTACGAAGGTTGTCGGAAATTTGATCGAGTCGGAGGGGCCACTTTCTTCTCTTGGAGACTCGTGTGAGGTCATCAGCAGCAAGGGCGATGTGTATCCCGGCGAGATTGTTGGATTCCGAGATAACGCTGTTCTGTCGATGACGTTGCAGCCGCCGAAGGGAATCCGGTTTGGAGACAGCGTGGTTGGGCTGGCGCAACCGCCATCGATCGCCGTGGGCGATGAAATTCTGGGACGCGTACTGGATGCGACCGGAGCACCCTTAGATGGAATCACGCCGGCGCGTCCGCGTGGAAGCAGGCCCGTGGATGGATCGGCGCCGCTGCCTTACGCGCGGATTCCGGTGCGAGAGGTAATGCCCTGTGGCATCCGGGCGATCGACGGATTTGTTACATGCGGAAGAGGGCAACGGATCGGAATCTTCGGGGGAAGCGGGGTTGGGAAAAGTACTTTGATCGGCATGCTGACGCGCGGATCAGCGGCGGACGTAACCGTCCTGGCATTGATCGGCGAACGCGGGCGGGAGGTCCGAGAGTTTGTTGAGGAGTCGATTGGAGAAGAGGGGATGCAGCGTGCGGTCGTGATCGTTTCAACCTCCGATCAATCGCCATTGCTCAGACTGCGAGCGGCGATGGCGGCCACTGCGGTTGCGGAGCATTTCGCCGCGGAAGGTAAGCACGTGCTGCTGGTGCTTGATTCCCTTACCCGCTTCGGCATGGCACAACGCGAAATTGGGCTGGCGGCGGGAGAGCCTCCGACTGCGAAGGGATACACGCCTTCGGTATTTACACTGCTGGCAAGATTGGTCGAGCGCGCCGGCAACTTTGAACGCGGCAGTATCACGGGGTTCTATACCGTCCTGATGGAAGGCGATGACCTGCAGGATCCTCTCGTGGATGCAGTACGTTCCCTGCTTGATGGTCATATTGTTCTCGATCGCAAGCTAGCTTCTGACGGCCATTACCCTCCAATTCAGATTCTCGAGAGCCTTAGCCGTTTGGCAAGCGCGGTTTGTTCGGTGCAGCATCTGCAGGCGTCACGGAAGTTGCGAGCATGGCTGGCTAGCTATGTGCGATCGGAAGATCTTATTCGCATCGGTGCGTATCAGCGGGGAGGCGACCCGGTACTCGACCAGGCAGTGAGCGCGATGCCTGAAATCCGCAAGCTGCTTATCCAGGGTGCACTAGAGCGTACCTCTCTCGAGGAAATTGTTTCAGGGATGTCGGCGATCGCGAATCGATGACTCACTTTAGGTTTCGACTCGAGGCGGTTCGGAATGTCCGCGAGCTGCAGATGCATGCCGAAGAGAATGCCCTTGCGGCGTTGTTCGGACAGCGAACGCATTTGCTGTCGCTGGTCGTGAGGGTGCAAATGCAATGCGACGAGCTTTCACGACGGATGTATGAGTCTGAGGTGGGAGGAGCGCCTGCCGCACAATTGCAGTTCGTGGAGAGTCAGCGCATAGCGCTGCGTCGAGCAGCTGCAGAGATCCAATCGACCATCGAAGATCTGAATCGTGCCATTTCGCTTCAGCAGGAGAAGTACATGAGCGCTCGCCGGGAGTCGGAGAAACTAGAAAGACTTCGCGCGACGGAACTGGCAGCGTGGCACAAACAATTGGAACGCCGGGACCAAGCAGCGGTCGACGAACTCTTTCTGATGCGACTCGGTGCACGAAGTAAAAGATAACTTCAGTTAAATTCCTCCAACTTCATCGAATTCTTATCCTTTTGGCAACGTTTCTGCACCATTTCAACGCGCATGTTTCCACTCTTCATCAGCGCGAACCTCCTGTCATCGTCAGCGAGCACAACGCCCAAGAAAATGACGCCAGGAGAGGGATTCGCAAAGTTGTTGGCGTGGTGTGGCGCGGAGAGCGAACGGGCTCCGTTCGAACTGAATAGCGGGGGCGTTCAACGAGATTCGAAAGCGTCCACAGTTCGCTCGTGGAAGCCGGCGACCCGCGGCCATCGGATTGGCGCTCCTTTGGCATTAGACCCGCAGGTTCACTACAGCGCTAACCAGGCGCCACTGGTTTCGGCGATGCGCTGGGACCTTGTGGCTGTATCCGCGGTAGGCGCGAACGTTGGACGGGTCTACAAGGTTGCGGCTGAGGATCCCGACTTAGATCGACAACCAAGCGTGCTAACGGAGCAGGGTGACGAGACGAAGGCGCTTGCGCCGGGAGCTTGGTTTTTCGCGCCGACCCCGTTGCCCACGATCGCATGGGCGAGCAGTGCGCCCGTTTCTAACGCTTCGGCAGGAAACGAAGCGGGAGTCGAGAGAAGTGGGGACTTATTTCGACAGCCAGATGTACCGCCGCGAGAGGGTGGGGTGACAAAAGCGTCCGCCCTGTCGACGACCTTGCCCGTGGCCGGACCGGTGGGGAGAGCGAGCGTCTTCGACGCGACCACGGATGACAAAGCAAATGGGACCGAAAGAAGTCAGAACTCAATTCAGCAGCCAGATGTGCTACCGGAGAAGAAAGGCAAGTTGTCTGACGAGGGACCTTCATTTGTCGAGCCAAAAGGACTCTCTATCGTCCCGCAGTCAGCAACGAACGCCTCGATGCCGACGATCTTGGGCGCAGTGGTTGCTGACGCAGCTTCGCCAAGGCTGTCGCCTTCGGGAGTGAGGCAGTCACACTTGAACCAACGCATAGTTGCTCGGCAGCAGGTTTCGGCGGCGGCCCCAGCGTTGCGCGCAGGATTGGAAAGTGAAGACACTGGGCTGCGATTGCGTCCTGCCGGCATGCCAATCGCTCCGCGGGTCACTGCTCAGAATGGGATGGGCGGCCTGAGTGCATCGATTCGCAGCATTGCCTCCGAACCTTTGAATCACTTCGACGCAGAGGCAGCCCCCGACAGTTTTCCGATTACTGGCGGAGGTATGGGTCTGCGAGAAACCGTGCCGAACGGGATCCTGCCGCTCATCGAAGATGGAGTCGATATCTATCATCTTGCCTCTCCTCTTCGAACCACGCCACCTTTCTCGAAGATGGTTATTCAACCCGAGATCACAAGCGTTCTTAAGTCGTCGTCCGCAGCTTCATCCGTCGAAAGAACTGATGTTCTTCCATGGCAGCAAGCGGAAGTCTCGACGCCACGACCGCTCGGTTCGGTTCGAGCGCAACTTGCCGACTTTCTTTCCCCCCCAACCAAGCCACTCGATGCGCGAATTCCGGTTCCCGATCGAGTGGGGACCGAAGCTTCCCGCCATCCCTCCCGAACGGCTCCACTGACTTCGAATCAGGCGCGTACGCAATCAACCGATATATTCGGGCGAACTCAGGGCGGTCAGGAAGTCACCCCGGCGAGTCAGGCAGAGGCCCGCTTCACGGAGGATTCTCACGACGATTCCCCCGCGCCTGTCGCGCCAACACTCGATCGCGGAGAAATTCAGCTCGCCACCACAAGACAAGACACCTCACCAGATGCCCCATCTCACAGTGACCTTCGCGTGGAATCGACAGCGGGACCGCATGACGACTCGAAGGGAACTTCGACATCGGATTCGCGAACGGTTCCAATCGTGGTGTCGCCGAAACCCAATGGTCCGCGAATTGAGCCGGATGAAAAGCTACCGACGTCGAACTTCCACGACACCGTTCCGAGAACGCCGGTGACCACCGTGGCCTCGCCGCGCCCAGGCTCGCCAGAAGCCTTAACAGAAGGAGATGGAACTGAGCTAAAGAGCGTTCTGCCGCGCGCCGCTGACCTCGAAAGCGATTCGCGTTGGAAGCCACAAGCCGAGCCTGTACCGCAAGAGTCGAATATTCACCTTCAGTTACGCACCGCGGAGTTGGGTCGAGTGCAGATCGAAACAGCGATGCACGAGGGCCACGTCACCACGGCGGTAACGGTCGAGAACAATTCAGCCAAACATGCGATCGCGTCCGAGTTGACGCAGTTGCAGAGCAGCCTGGCAGCACACGACATGCATCTCGAAAGCGCCTCGGTGTCGACCACAACCCGACTCGCCGCGGACTGGACAAGCCGCGACGGGAGGGGCGAGTCAGGCTCTGAGCACGAGAGACAACAACAAGCTTTACCGACGAAACCTCATCTCGCTCCGGATCCCGCCGAGGATGAGCAGATTGGAATCGTCAACATCATTGCGTAGGAGAAACCATGAACATTACTGGACCGGCAGTAGGACAAGCAACAAACGCAGCGACTTCGGGGCCTGTCAGCGGCATGGGCGATCTTGATACGACGTTCGCGCAGCTACTTGTGGCCCAACTCAAAAGCCAGGACCCAACCAGTCCAATGGATCCTTCGCAGCTCGTGTCGCAACTGGTCGGATTGAACACGCTGGATGCGGTCACTTCGATTTATCAACTCCTCGCCGGGCTCGCCACCATACCCACGTCGAGTGCAGCCAACCATTACGCAGCAGGAGGAAAATAATATGCCGATGTTTTCGATTCCGTTGTCGGGCCTCACCGCGAGTTCCACCGCATTAGCCACGATCGCCAACAATCTTGCCAATCAGAACACGATTGGCTACAAGCAGACACGCGCACTGTTCCGCGACCTCTTTTATCAGCAGATCGGACAGACCGGCAGTGGCGATCCTATTCAGGTCGGCGCCGGAACCATGATCGGCACCATCGACACCAACTTCACCGATGGCAGCGTGAGTCCGACCGGCGTGCCAACCGATGTGGCGATCATGGGTGACGGTTTCTTCGTGGCCCAGCAAAACGGGAACGATATTTACACTCGCGCCGGTAATTTCAAGGTTGGCGCCGATGGGACCCTCAGGACGCAGGATGGCGCGGTGGTGCTTGGCTACCAGGCCGTGGACGGCAAGGTCACAACAGGATCCGGGCTGGGTGCGCTGAATCTCGGCCAAGGCCAAGTTAGTTCGCCCTCAGCGACGACTTCCCTCCAGTTGACGACGAACCTCAATGCCAGCGCGAAAGTTGGCGACAGCTACAACACCTCGTTAAAGGTCTATGACTCGCTGGGGGGCGTCCACGTAGTGACTTTTACGTTCACGAAGACTGGAACCAACACGTGGGACTACGACGCTTCTCTGCCCACCGGAGAAGGCACGGTTTCGCTGCCGTCCGGCAGCCACACGCTGACCTTCGACAGCGACGGCAAACTTACGACTCCGTCTTCGAACATCAATTTCGACCTGACGGGCCTGAGTGATGGCGCAAGCGACATGAAAGGGGTGACGTGGAAGCTCTATGACGCTACCGGCGGTTCGTCGATGACCCAGATGGCAGCGGACAGCGCGACCCCGGCGACGGCACAGGACGGCTACGGCAGCGGCATGTTGCAGAACTTCAACATCGGCGCGGATGGAACCATCGAAGGAACCTTCAGCAACGGTAAGACTTCGATCATCGGGCAGATCGCGATTGCGAGCTTTCCAAATGTGCAGGGACTCAGGAAGGTAGGCCAGAACGCATACGTTGGGACTCTCGCGTCGGGCCAGGCAGCGCTCGGCGCGCCGGGAAGCGGCGGACGTGGCACCCTCGGGGGGGGAGCGCTGGAGCTTTCGAATGTTGATATGGCGACGGAGTTCTCCAATCTCATCGTGGCGCAGCGAGGTTACCAAGCCAATGCCAAGGTGATCACAACCTTCGATGAGATCACCCAGGACACCATTAACCTCAAGCGCTAAGTATTCCTGTTTTGCGGGTCGCATCGGGAACTCATTCCCGATGCGGTACTGAAGGTTGGTGGACAGTGATCCAGAACGAGTCGGGCGCAAAACAGTCGGAAGACATCCGAAGTGAGGGGATGAATTCGTTCAGGCACCTGCAGTGCACGGTGACGCTGGAATTGCCGGTTCCACGCTTCACCGTGCGGCAGATGCTGGAATTGCGTCCGGGTGCCGTTGTGGATACGTGCTGGAGCCAGGCGACAGATCTGCCACTGCGGGTAAATGGAGCCCTGCTTGCATGGTCAGAGTTCGAGGTGGTGGATAACCGCTACGGAGTCCGCCTCACGGAGCTGACATGAAAGCAGGTACAGCAATCCTTATTGAGGACGCTCACTGGTTCACAACCCTGAGCCGAGCAGCAAGCGGTGTTTGGAGCAACCTGCGGCAGCACATTCGGCGCGAGCCTCGCAAGTTGAGGCTCGAGGAGACGCTCGCGCTTGGAGATCGGCGTTTTGTCGCGATTGTGAATTGTGAGAACAATCGGTTTCTGATTGGGGGAGGAGCGAATTCGGTCGCGCTCCTTTCGCCACTATCGGATGCAATTGCGTTTCGCGAAGTTCTGAAGCGGATTCATCCGGACGGGAGCGTCCGATGAATTGCATTCGCAACCCTCGGAGTTGGATTGCTTGTTTCGGCATGCTCTCCATTAGCCGACCCGCTTTGGGAGCGGACCACGGAGTCAATCTTCCGGCGATCGGTAACAACGCGACTCCCTGGACGATCGTTGTTCTGTTAACGGCAGTGACGCTTTTGCCTGCGGTGCTGCTTTGCATGACGCCATTCGTTCGGCTGTTGGTTGTGTTCCATTTCCTCCGGCAGGCCCTTGGCACGCAGACGGCACCGACCAATCAAACACTGGTCGGGCTGACCTTGATTCTGACTTTGTTTCTGATGCAACCGGTGATCACGCACATTCAGCAAGATGCGCTTACCCCAATGCAGCAAGGCAAGATTTCCGTCACTGAGGCGATCAGTCGCGGAGCGGAGCCGGTTCGCCAGTTCATGCTGCGGTTTTCGAGAGAAAAAGACCTGGCGTTGTTTGTTGAGCTGGCAAAGCTCCCACCGCCGAAAACGTCACAAGACCTGCCGTTTCGTGTCGTAGCTCCGGCCTACATCCTCTCTGAGTTGAAAGCTGGCTTTCAGATTGGAGCAGTCCTCTTCCTTCCCTTCCTCGTGATCGATCTTGTGATCGCTGCGATCACTACGTCGGTAGGCATGATGCAGCTTCCCCCCGTCGTTATCTCTACTCCAGTCAAGATCCTGCTGTTTGTGATGGTGGACGGCTGGAACTTACTGATCGCCTCGCTCATGAAGAGCTTCGGATAGCGCAATGGATACCTCAATCACCATCGAACTTGGCAGACGTACACTCGAAGCCGCGATCACCCTGGCGCTGCCGCTGCTACTGGCTGCAACGGTGGTCAGCTTACTTATCAACATCGTGCAAGTTCTCACATCGCTACAGGAAACCACGATCTCCACGGTTCCCCGGCTGCTGACGATGGCGGCCGCTGCATTTCTCCTGCTGCCCTGGATGGTACGCAAGATTGGATGGTTTACGACTGATCTGTTTCACGATTTCAGGCCGTTTCTCAGGTGACTGGCGATGGAACCGCTTGAGGTCTGGGTTCAGTCGATCGTGCTCGTGGGCACACGCATCGCGGCGCTCGTCCTGTTCGCGCCGTTCTTCTCTCATGCTGCCATTCCTCCACGGGTGAAGGGCGGATTGGTTGTATTGCTGACGATCCTGCTGTATCCGTCGGTCATTTCGGCAACAGTGCTGAGCGCCTCGGAAGTGGTTGGAGTCGTCCTGCACGAGACGTTCATTGGAATGTTGATTGGGCTCAGTTCCGTCCTGGTTTTCGAGGCAGTGCAGTTCGCCGGGCAATGTCTCGGAATCGAAGTGGGGTTGTCGCTAGTGTCTGTGCTCGATCCCCAAACCCAGGCCGATTCCCCAGTACTCTCCGTCCTGCTGCAGACGATTCTGTTGCTTCTCTTCCTCGACTTAAATGTGCATCACTGGCTTCTACGTGCTTTAGCCGACAGCTATCGCCTGATTCCACCGGGGGCTGGCCGATTGACGGGCGTCGTTGTGCAGGACCTCTTTCAACAGGCTGGGATGATCTTTGCCCTCGGGGTGCAGATTGCCGCGCCCGTGCTGGCCGCAACCTTACTTGCGGACATCGTGTTCGCGTTCCTCGCTAAAGCGTCTCCCCAGATGCCAGTGCTGCTGCTTGGCATGCCGGTCAAGTTCGTCCTGGGACTGACGACACTTTGGGCTGGGTTGCGGTTCTGGCCCGTCATATTCGATCGAAACTTCGCGCTCGCTCTTCAATCGGGAGAGCGCTGGCTTCATCTCGCGAGGTAAGCCGTGGCGGATAGCAGCAAAACCGAACAACCTACTCAACAGCGCCGCAAGAAGGCACGGGAGAAGGGACAGGTAGCGCGTTCACGTGAACTTCCCGGAGCCCTCACCATCATCGTGGTGCTGGTGTGGATTCTCTCTCTGAACAGCGTAGCGTTGTTCACTTGGAGAGGATTCTATCGCTCACTCCTCCAGCAAGCAGCCCTACAGGAACTCACGCTCTCTCCCGCGTTGCTGCAAAAGACCATTTGGGTTGCGGCGCAATGGACTGTGGTTCCAATGCTGGGTGCTTTTGCTATCGCCACAGCCTCGACCCTACTGCAAGGTGGATTTGTGTTTTCGTCCGAGGCACTGGCGTGGAAACCCGAGCGCTTGAGCCCCGGCCATCGTCTGAAGCAAATCTTTTCTGCGGCCGGGCTCAGCAACACGTTGAAATCGCTGCTTCCGTTCGCTGCGATTCTATGGCTGGCAGTGAGCCAGATACGGTCGGAATGGGTAACTTTCATCCGACTGGGCGGATTACCGGTCGCGAGGATTGGATCCTGGTTGCTAGCCCAGTGCGTTGCTCTGGTATGGAAGTGTTGCCTCGTACTTCTCCTCTGGTCAGCTCTCGATTACCTGCTGCAGCGGCAACGGTTGGAAGGCGATCTCAAGATGAGCCGCGAGGAGATTAAACAGGAGTTCAAAGAGAGCGAGGGCAATCCGCAGGTCAAAGCCAAGATTCGGCGCATGCAGCGGCAAGTCCGGCGCCAGCAAATGCTGCATGCGGTGAAGGCCGCGACGGTCGTCGTTACCAATCCGACGCACTATGCGCTGGCATTGGAGTATCGGCCTGACTTCGCAGCGCCGGTGCTGGTGGCGAAAGGACTGGATCGTCTCGCCGAAGAAATCAAGCAAGTTGCGATTTGGCATGAGATACCGCTGGTAGAAAACCGTGCTCTAGCCCACGCGCTTTATCGGAGTGTGGAAGTCGGGCAGGCGATTCCGAGCAAGCTTTTCACCGCAGTGGCAGAGGTTCTGGCGGCCGTGTATCGCGCGCAGGCGCAGGTCAAGCGTGATTGACGAGGTGCATTGATGAAGGAGAAGTCGTCTATTCGGAAATTTCTCGGCGGGAACGCAGTGGACTGGATCATCCCGATCGCTGCCGTCAGCGTGGTGTTCGTGATGCTGGTGCCGATGCCTTCTTTGTTGCTCGACCTGTTGCTTGCCATTAGCATCACCATTTCCGTTCTCGTACTGCTCTCGGCAGTTCACATTTTGCGGCCGGTGCAATTCTCGGTCTTTCCTTCTCTACTGTTGCTGCTGACGTTGTTTCGGCTCTCGCTAAATCTCGCCAGCAGCCGCCGAATCCTCCTTCACGGCAATGAAGGATCTGCGGCCGCGGGCAATGTGATCGAAGCTTTCGGCCAATTTGTTGTTGGTGGTAATTATGTCGTGGGTTTCGTGTTGTTTCTCGCGTTGATTGCCATTCAATACATGGTGGTGAGTCACGGCGCAGTTCGTACGGCGGAAGTTACGGCACGCTTCACTCTCGATGCGTTGCCTGGCAAGCAGATGGCTATCGACGCCGACTTGAACGCCGGCATCATTGATGAAACGCAGGCCAAGAAACGGCGCGAACAGGTGGCGCGCGAAGCCGAGTTCTACGGCGCCATGGACGGCGCCGCCCGTTTCAACCAGCGGGACTCGCTTGCGACGGTCCTTATCACGGCGATCAACATCGTCGCCGGCCTGCTCATCGGCATATTCCAGCTGGATATTCCACTGCGTGAAGCGGTGAAGACATACACCATCCTCACGGTGGGAGATGGCCTGGTCACCATGATTCCGTCGCTCTTAGTTTCTGTTGCGGGAGGCATGGTAGTAACACGAGCTTCTTCCGACGACAGCCTTGGCGGAGACCTCCGTCGGCAACTCTTCGCGCGCAGTCGGCCGTTGTGGATCGCCAGCGGCGTGATGTTGGCGTTGGCCTTGGTTCCTGGACTTCCCAAGGGATCGTTTTTCCTGCTCGCGGGCGGAGTCGGATTTCTGGCGTGGCGCGCACAAAAGAATGAGACCGTTTCGGCGGCTGCGGAGAGTGCCGCGACGAACAAGCCGGGATCGGCGGTTGCGGCCGGCACTGAACCGCTTGATGCAGTCCTGAAGCTTGATGATCTCAGCCTGGAAGTGGGACTCGGGCTTGTGCCCCTGGTCGATAACCGTCAAGGTGGACAGCTTCTTTCAAGAGTGCGGGCAGTGCGCAAGAACCTGGCGCAGCATCTTGGGTTCGTCGTGCCGTCGGTGCATATAACCGATAACCTCAAGTTGCGTCATCGTGAGTATGTGATCCTGCTGCGCGGCGTGGAGATTGCGCGCTGGGAGATGAACGAAGATCGATTGCTGGCAATCAGCTCCGACCGCGATGTACCGGACATTCCCGGTGTAGCAACAAAAGAACCAGCGTTTGGCGTCCATGCGAAATGGATAGCGGCATCGTTGCAGGAGAAGGCGCTGGCATCCGGATATGCGGTTGTCGATCAGACATCGGTCCTTGCGACCCATCTTGGCGAAACTATCAAGCAACACGCCTATGAGTTGCTTTCCCGCTCGGAGACAAAGCGGCTTCTTGATCGGTTGACCGAAAGCCATCCCAAGCTAACCGAAGAACTCGTGCCGAAGTTGCTTAGCCTGGGTGAAGTGCAGAAGGTGTTGCAGCAATTGCTGCGGGAGCAGGTTTCAATTCGGGACCTCGCAACCATTTTGGAGACGCTCATTGATCTGGCGCCGGCAACGAAAAATACGGTGCTGCTTGTGGAATCAGCGCGACAGGCGCTCGGACGGGCCCTGGTGCGTCCACTGCTGGGAATTGATGGTGGATTAAAGGTGGTGACAGTGGAATCGAAGGTGGAGGAGGAATTGACGAAGATCTTCCACCCGCAAGCGGGGTTGGTTCCGGATCCGCTTGAACCCAACTTCGTTCGCCGGTTCCTCGAATCTTTGAATTCTCTTATCGGCGGACACGCCAAGTTGGCAACACCCGTGCTGCTTTGTACATCGCCGGCGCGCTTCCACCTTCGACGACTGCTGGAGCCGTTTCTGCCAAAGATCGTGGTGTTGTCGCCTGGCGAGATTCCACCCGTTGTGCCGGTACAAAGCATAGGGGTGGTGCGATGAAGGAGCGCGCATGTCGGGCCACCGTCAAGACTCAGGAACGGAAGCAACGGGTTGGGAGCATCGAGACCGTCTGGTGATGGAGCAGATGTCGCAGGTCAAATACATCGCGCGCCGGATTCACGAACGGCTGCCGCGTCATGTTCCGATTGAAGACCTCATCAACGCAGGAATTCTCGGCTTGATCGACGCCGCCGGCAAATACGATTCCGAGAAAAATGTGCAATTCCAGTCCTACGCAAAGTTCCGCATCCGCGGAGCGATTCTCGACAGCCTGCGCGACCTGGACTGGAGTCCTCGCGACTTGCGACGGAAGGCGCGGGCGCTCGAAGCGGCTGAGCTGCGCTTGACTTCCGAAACGGGACATCCCCCACTGGAAGACGAGTTGGCCCGGGAATTAGGTATGGATTTGGACGGCTTTCGCGAGCTCACCCGCGAGTTGGAAGGCCTTGGCATTTCGAGTCTGCAGGAAGGCCTTCCCGCAGAGGGATTTGGCGAGGAGCGCGAAGTTGTGGTTGAAAGCCACGAGGAGAGCCCGCTGGACGCGTTCCTGCGCAGCGAAAATCACGAACTGTTAGTGGAAGCGATTGAGCAGCTCCCGGCACGGGAGAGGCAAGTGCTGGCGTTGTATTACTTCGAAGAGCTCACCATGAAAGAGGTAGGTGATGTGCTGGGCGTGGGCGAATCACGCGTTTCGCAGATTCATTCCCAGGCGCTGACACGGGTTCGAGCTCGTCTGCAATCGCGCCACACCGTCCCGGTGACCTCGGTGCGCATGGAGAACTCGTGGATAAGCTACTAAACCAGGAAGAGATAGACGCTATTTTCCGTGCGGTCCGAACAGGCGAGAATGCCGGCAGTGGCAGCGAGGGAGAACGCGGTCGTAAGGTCGAACCATGGAACTATCGGCAGGCAGGCCAAATCAACCGTGAACAAGTGCGCAGCATCAGTTCACTGCATGAAGGCTTCGCACGCAACCTGACGCATTCGCTGGGGGCTTACCTTCGCGTTCCCTTCGAAGCAAACCTTGTTTCCGTGGAACAACTCACCTACCGCGAGCTTCTGGGCAGACTCCCCGAAGTGGCGTATTACTCCACTTTCCGTATTGGTACTGCAGACAACATCGGCGCGATGGAAATGGACTTGAGTCTCGCGTTCCCGATGATAGACATACTCCTCGGAGGGCAGGGCGGGCATGACGAGCAGGTGCGAGAAATCACCGAAATCGAAGAGCAGATTCTGGAAGTTGTGGCGAAAGTCGTTTGCAAGGAACTGGAAACCGCGTGGCAGCCACTGGGAATGGAGTTCGCCTTCGAGGCACGCCAGCAAGCTGCCCAATTGCAGCGGCTGATGCCTCCGACCGAGAAGATCCTCGCTCTCTGTTTCGAATTGGAGATGCCAGGTTGTCGCGGCTCGCTGAATCTGGCGTTTTCTGCCGTCGTTTCGAACGCGCTGCTGCGAAAGCTGTCGAAGGATTGGGGATACCGGCGACAGTCCCGGGAGAGCGATGGCGACGGAAAGCTTCACCGAAAACTCCTGGGGTGTCCGTTCCCAGTGAGCTTGGGGCTGGTAGACGCGTCGGTGCGAGTGCGTGAACTTCTGCAATTGCGCGCTGGTGACATCCTTCCGCTGAAACGGTCAGCGGAGAGCGCGATCGAATTGAGTGTCGGTGGCCGCGCGAGTTTCAGGGCTCGACCGGTGCGCTCCGGCAATTGGCGTGCAGCACAAATCCTCGGACGCATCTCGACCGCCAAGGGCGTCGAATACCAGCGATGAAGGGGATTGGTTTGGAAAGCGTGGAACATTTTTTCGAGCAATGGGCGGGCGCTATTTGCGACACGTTGCGTCCGATCACGGGAAAGCCTTGGACTTCCCGCGTTAACAAAGCCGATGAGTTAGGAGCCGGCGACACCGAGTCCATATTCCTTACGTTCTCAGTTTCCGAACCGCTGTCTGGCATGTTCCGATCGGCACTCTCCCGGTCGGCGGCATTGCAACTCAATTTTCTGTTCACCGGAAGCGAATCATCGGAATGGAATACCGAACAGCAAGAAACCATCGACGAACTAAGCAGGCAGTTTGCGGGGCAGTTCGCTGCTGCTCTTAAGCCGGAGCTAGGCGAAGTGCATCTCGAGCTTCAAAAAGATGCGCCTTTCACGGGCAGCGGAGACGGCTATCGCCTGGCGTTATCGCAAGCAGATGGCATCGAACTCTTTGCAGTTCTGGAGTTGGACGATGCGCTCAGGAAAAAACTCCAACCGGATCCCGCCGCAGTGTCGGCGGACAACCACTCAGTGCAATCCACCAATCTCGATCTTCTGCTGGACGTAGAGCTGGACGTGACTCTCCGCTTCGGACAACGCGAAATGCTATTGCAGGACATTCTCGAGCTTCAATCCGGTTCCGTCGTGGAGCTCGATCGCGAGATACAGGATCCGGTCGAACTCTTACTTGATGGACGAGTGATTGCTAGGGGTTCGGTTGTAGTGGTCGACGGGAACTATGGGTTGCGGGTGGCAGAAGTCGGCGCCTTCGCGGAGGCTTGAAGATGATCTCCCTTGGCAGCGTGGTACAGCGCCTGAAACCAGCGTTCCTCGGATCTTCCGTTCACACTTGCGGCCTTGCTAGCTGCGGTCGAACGCGTTTTGGAAAATGGCGCGGGGCGGTGACACTCAATGACGTCTGGTATTGTTCCGCCAATTGTGTAGAGGCTGGACTGCTCGAGGACCTCGCATCCGAGCAAAACCGGCGTGTCTCGCTGCACCATCACAGGCTGCCGCTTGGCCTGTTGTTGTTGGAACAGGAGCGCATCAGTGCCTCTGAATTGGACGCGGCGGTCCAATATCGGCGACTGCACCCGCAAGAACGTATTGGCGGGGCCCTGCAAAAGATCGCGGGCGTATCTCAGACGCTCATTGCCCAAACCGTAGCGGCGCAGTGGGGTTGTCCGTCAGTCACGTCGCATAAAATGCCGATATGCCGCGAGGCCCAGCTGCCGTATGAATTTTTGCACGAGCACTCCACGGCGCCGATGTATTGGGAGCCCCGGGGGCGAGTACTCCTGCTGGGTTTTCTCTTTCGACTCGACTATGTGGCAATGGCTGCGATCGAACGAGTTCTCCGGTGCACGGTAAAGCCTTGCATTTTGACCGAAGACCTCTTCAGACAAGTCATGCTGGAATTATCGGAGCGAAATCCGCGAAACGCGGCCATCTTCCCTTCGCGCTTCAAAAAGGACCACAGGGCGCGCATTGTACGGAACTACGTTGAGGAGATCGGCGCGGAAGAAATCCGGGTGGGCACCGGTTCGTGCTATCAGTGGATCCGCCTCAACCAGCCCCGTGACATGGACCTGTTGTTCGCACTACCCGCAGACGCCGAGCCGGGGGTGGAGATATAATCGGCGGCACTCTACCGAATACCTGGTAACGGGACAATGAACGACAAAAAGCGGGACTGCGCCCTTGGCATGGACCGCAGCATTACGCGCCGCGACTTCCTGAACGGCGTGGCCCTCACCGTCGGTGGCGCACTGGTCGCGCCGAATCTCCTCAACGCAACCGAAAAAGGTTCCAGTTCCGAGTATTACCCTCCGGCGCTGATGGGCTTGAGGGGTAATCACGAGGGGACCTACACCTACGCTCACGAACTTCGAGATGGTGTCTTTCAGGAAAGCGCGCAGCCGCTAAAGACAGATGAAGACTACGATCTCGTGATCGTTGGCGGCGGCATCAGCGGCCTCGCGGCAGCACATCTCTATCGCAAGAAGGCCGGCAAGAACGCAAAAATCCTGATTCTCGACAATCATGACGACTTCGGAGGACATGCGAAGCGCAATGAATTTCGCGCCGCGAATCGAATGCTACTCGGCTACGGTGGAACCCAGTCAATCGAGAGCCCGTCAGAGTACAGTCCGGCTGCCAAGCAGGTCTTGAAAGATCTCGGCATCGAGACCAAACGGTTCTACAAGGATTACGACCAGAAGCTTTATTCCCACCTCGGCACAGCGAATTTCTTCGACAAAGAAACTTTTGGGCAGGACAAGCTCGTTACCGCGATGTTCGAAACCCCTTGGCAGGAGTGGGTGAAGCAAACTCCCCTCTCGGAAGCCGCGAAGCGTGATATCGCGCGCGTTTATACCGAGAAGGTCGACTACCTTCCGGGTCTGAGCCCGAAAGAGAAACGTGCGAAGCTCGCCAAAATCAGCTACGCCGATTACCTCACGAAATATGCGAAGTGCACGCCGGAAGTGTTGCCGTTTTTCCAGTCGCGAACTAACGATTTGTTCTGCGTGAACATCGATGCCGTACCCACGCTCGCGATCCTCGAAGCCGGTGATGATTATGGCATCCCCTACGCGGGGCTCGACGGCCTCGGCTTCGGCAATCAAAGCCAAGGGCGAAGCGAGCATAAGCAAGAGCCGTACATCTTCCACTTCCCCGACGGCAACGCCTCTGTCGCGCGTCTGCTCGTGCGTGCCCTCATGCCGGGTGCGATCCCCGGCGACAGCATGGAGGACGTCGTCACCGCCAAGGCCGATTACAGCACTCTCGACCGCGCCGACTCACCCGTACGCATTCGCCTCAACAGCACCGTGGTCCGGGCGAAACACGTTGGCGACGTGGCCACATCGAAGCAAGTTGAAGTGCAGTACATGCGAGACGGGAAGTTGCAGAGCGTTACCGGCAAAGCGTGCATCATGGCTTGTTACAACATGATGGTTCCTTATCTCTGCCCTGAATTACCGCAGGTGCAGAAAGATGCGCTCGCCGAGGGCGTAAAAGCTCCCCTCGTCTACACTCACGTGGCAATACGCAATTGGGATATCTTCGACAAACTGAAGATGTGGCAAGTCTGCTGTCCCGGCAGCTACCACGTATATGTCGCGCTCGATTTTCCAGTTAGCATCGGCGAATACAAATTCCCGAGCAAACCCAGCGAGCCCATGGTGCTCTTCATGTTGCGCACGCCTTGCAAGCCGGGCCTATCGCAGAAGGACCAGTATCGAGCTGGTCGCATGGAGCTTTTCACGACGCCATACGAGACGTTCGAGCGTAATATTCGCGAGCAGCTATCGCGGATGTTCGGCCCTTATGGGTTCGATTCCGCCCGCGATATTGAAGGCATTACGGTGAACCGGTGGGCGCATGGCTACGCCTATGGCTACAACTCGCTCTTCGATCCGGATGTTCCTGAAGATCAGCGTCCACACATCATTGGGCGCAAACAGTTCGGCCGGATTTCGATTGCGAACTCTGATGCCGCGGCGACCGCTTACACCGATGCCGCCATTGACATGGCTGATCGCGCAGTCAAAGAAGTGCTCGCGTTGAAGAGTTAGCTACTGCTTCGTCTTGATCGGGTCGATGGTCTTTTCGAAATATTCGTTCTGCAGCCGAATGGCCTGGTCACCCTGCTCGCCCTTCACCGCTTTAAACGCATCGGCGATGCTGTTGACCCAGGTGTTCACGTCGAATTCACCGAGCGCCCTCGTAGCCTTGGACGGATCGCCGGAGAAGTGGTCCGGAAACTTCGCGTACCACCAGATGCCTGTGTAAAGGCTGTCGGGTAGCTTCAATCGGTCCTGATCGCGACCAGATTCAGTATTGACCTTGTCCATCTTCAGCAGTTCCGGATGCGTAACCATCATGTGCGACGTTTCGCTCGACCCGGCATGCATATCAACAGAGTCGTTCTTAGCTGGACGTCCCGGAACTTCAAGCCGCGGCAGGCCATAGACGAAGACGACAAAGTCCTTCGGCGTGGCCAACTGCGCCTGTGCGAAGAGTGGCAACAGGCTTTCATTGCCGCCATGCCCGTTGATGATCACAATCTTCTTGCAGCCGTTGCGCGCCATTTCGTTGACCGTCTCCTGCAAGAGCTTCAACTGGAGATCGAGACTGTAGGCGATCGTTCCGGGTTCCTGCCGCGCCTCAAAGATCTGGCCGAAGTAATACTCGGGAAACACGATAACGTATTCCTTTTCGGCGGCGTGCAGGGCTGCGTATCGCACATTTAACAGGTCGGTACCGATTGGCATGTGCGGCCCATGCTTCTCAAGAATGCCGATGGGCAGCGCACAAGTATTGTGCGCGTCGCCCATGCCCTTGATGAAATCGGAAGCGGTCAGTTCTTCCCAATGAACCGATAGCTTTTCTTGCGAATATGTGGCGAGTGAGCAGAGGAGGAAGGCGACCAAAACAACGACGCGTCGTAGATACATGGGCCCTCGCAACGCGAGAAATTGCGCAGCTTTGCGCCCCCACAAGATACCACTTCGCGAGTGGCTTTAAACCGGTTTAATCGGCACTGGGAGGAAATGCGGTCTTTGTAAGGGAAGCTGCCCGCGTGGACGCCCGCACTACCAGTTCCGGAGATATCTTCCGGTGTACGACGGAAATTTCTCCCGGCCGCAAATCGGAACTCAAGGACTCCACCACGATCTCCACCGCGGTCGAACCCATTCCTTCCATGGGCTGGCGTACGGTTGTCAGCGCTGGGTTCGAGAATGCAGCCGGCGCCACGTCGTCGAATCCAATGACGGAACATTGATCGGGAACCGATATACCACGCTCTGCAAGGCCGCGCATCACGCCGAGTGCGGTCATGTCGTCGAAAGCCAGAACAGCGGTGAACGGACGCTTTCGCTTAATGAGTTCCTCGACGGCGCGATACCCACCCTCGAAACTGGAGTTCGGTTCCTTCCGATCGGGTAACTCGATCACCAGTTTTGGATCGACTGGCAATCCAACCGATTGCGCGTAGTCGGTGATTCCCTGCCAGCGGAGCGGACTGTCCACCACGGATTTTGGTCCGCGAACAAAGGCGATTTTGCGATGCTGCAGAGAATGCAGGTGCTGCAACGCGATACGGCCCCCCGCCTCGTTATCCACCATGATCGAATTGATCGTCTCGTTCTGCAGTTCCCGGCCAATGACGACCGTAGGGATATTGCGCTTTTCGAGGTCCGCGAGAAGCGCGATGTCCACCAGGGTCCAGTTCGCAATGACGATCATCCCTTCGACGCGCCGCTCCAGCAGCATCTCGAGATACTTCTCGAAACGGCTGAGTTCGTTGTGGGCATCCGCGAGTAGGGACACGTAGGAAGATTGGTACAGCGTGTTCTCGATGCCACGCATGATCGGCGTGCAGAAGGGGTCCGTCAGATCGAAGACGACTACGCCGATGGTGTTGTTCCGCCGGCTTCGTAGGGAACGCGCCAGTTGGTTAGGTTGATAGCCCAACTTGCGCGCGGCCTTCACGATTCGTTCCTTGGTCGTGGCCTGGATATATCGCGACAAAGGCGCATTGTTGAGAACAATGGAAACTGTTGCCGGAGAGAATCCGCTCTCGGCCGCAACGTCGCGAATGGTGGCTGCGTGCTTTTTGCCCTTTTTTGCGTTCATCGGAATCAAAGTGATAGTCGATTCAGCGCCAGAAAGCAACCACTTCAGTGCTCCCCTCGGACCAAACGTAATGCATCGTCCAACTCGGCTTTTTCTTCGGCAGTTAGCGCTCGACAACCACCTTTCGGCAACTCACCAAGGGTAAGCGGCCCAATCGCAACCCTAATCAGCCGCAGAACCTCTATTTGGAGGGCTGCGACCATCCTCCTGATTTGACGATTTTTCCCTTCTTCGAGAACGATCTCGAGCCAACCGTTTTTCCCGCCGGCACGAAGAATCGAAACCCGCTTGGCTAATAACAACTCGCCATCTGATCGAATCCCACGGCTTAATGCCTCAACCATTTGTTCGGAGGGCAAAGTCGAAACCTGTACGTGGTAGGTCTTATCGAGGTGCGAGTTTGGATCGGTAATCTTCGCCGCCCACTCCGAATCATTTGTGAGAAGCAGAAGTCCCTCGCTGGCTTTGTCGAGACGACCCACGGGAGCGACCCAAGGTGAATCCGGAGGAAGCAGGCTGTAGATCGTTTCGCGGCCCTTCTCATCAGAGGCGGTCGTTATCAGCCCTCGTGGCTTGTTTACGACGTAGTAAAGGAATCGGGCTGCGCGAATCGCTATATGTGCAACTTCAACTCGGTCCCGTGCCGGATCGGTAGGCCGCTCTGGATTGCGCTCCACTTTCCCGTTCACGCGCACTTCGTCGGCGCGAATTAGTTCGAAAGCGCGCGCCCGCGAGCAATAGCCGAGCTTCGAGAGCACACGCGCCAAGCCGATACGGCGGGACTTCACTGGTTTGCCGGTATTCGTCACGATTCAGACCCGGAAATAGTCGGGCCGCCAGTTCTTAATTGCTTTCTTGATATTGGCGTTGCTCATGTTGGTTGCGAGGCATTGTTCTACCAATGCCGGCAATTCGGCATCCGAGGCAAATCGCAATGCGACCAACTGGCTTTCGCTCAAGTCAGGAATGCGTGCACGCAAAGAATCGGGCAGCAACTGGGAAAGCCGCAACCGCTCCTCGAGACGGATTACCCGCGACTGCACTTTTAACGCGTAGAGCCGTGCCTTGAATACCAGGATCAAGGCCGCGAGCATCAGGACGATGAGCGCAAAGCTATGCACATTCGGGTGTCGAACTGCATGGACAATGCTCCAGATCACCGCGAACCCAAAAACCGGAATCACGAAAAAGTGGAAAAGCGGGTCATAACGCACGTGATTGCCGAGTGCCTGCGGCACGCGATCGCTCATTTGGTTGTCCTCCAGGACGGTGCAGTCATCTTAACGTAACCCCGCTTAACACTAAATTTCATGAGCAACTCACACCTGCAGCGACATCCTTCCGATTCAGCAGCAGCATCACCATCAGCACTGCCTGAGTACGTTCTGGCCAGCTTCTCAGTTGGAGAGATTCCATGCGCTGCAAATCGTCGATACTCTTACATTCCACCCGATTCTCACTGTTCGCACTATTGTTCACCGTCATCGTCGGCGGGGTTGATACCCGGGCCGCTTGTACGGCGACAGCGCCTCCGCCGTCGATCACCATCTGCAGCCCCGCTCCTGGTTCCTCCCCGTCTGATCCGGTTCAATTCTCCGCTGCTGGAGCATCGAATACGACGATCACTAACTTCCGCATTTACATCAACAACCTGCTTCGATATTCGACCGTCTCCAACAGCGTGAATGCCTCGCTGACTCTCGCGGCGGGAAGCAATTCTGTCGTCTTTCAGTTCTATTCGAATGGCGTATGGACGAAAGCTTCCGAGACCATCACGGTACAAGGCACGAATACAGGTCACGTTGCGGTCACGACCTACCACAATGATTTGCACCGGACGGGCGCTAACCCGAACGAATCAGTGCTGAATCCGTCGAATGTAAACGTTGCATCTTTCGGGAAGAGATTCTCTTTCCCGGTTGATGGACAGGTCTATGCACAGCCGCTGTATCTGCCAAATCTCACGATCGCTGGTGGGCAACATAATGTTGTGTTCGTTGCCACCGAGAACGACAGCGTGTATGCCTTCGACGCGGACGGCCGCAGTTCTTCACCACTCTGGCATGTGAAATTCGGCACTGCCGCTTCTGGGCAAGATACCGAGGGGATCTCGCCAATCATCGGCGTCACGAGTACGCCCGTCATAGATACGTCCACCAACACTTTGTACGTTGTATCGGTCACGCTGGAGTCGAATAAACGGATCTTCCGGCTGCACGCGTTGGACGTAGTCACGGGAGCTGAAAAATTCGGTGGATCGAAGATCGTAACCGCCCAAGTCAGTGGAACCGGACGCGACAGCTCGAATGGCATCATCACCCTGGAATCGAATTGCTATCAACGCACAGGCCTCACGCTTGACGGAAATAACATTTACTTCGGGTTCGCCCATTGCTCTCACGGATGGTATCTCGCGTACGACAAGACAACGCTCGCGCAGACTGCCGTCTTTAATTCAACGCCGAACGGCGCCGGTGGAATGTTCTGGAACAGCGGTGGCGCGCCCGCGGTGGATGCATCCGGCAACCTCTACACCATTTCTGCGGTAGATGCCGGAGACCCGGGTTCAGGCTTTAACGACAGCTTCCTGAAGTTCTCGAGCGCGCTCAAAGTTCAGGATTACTTCATGCCATCGAACGAAGCTGTGCTCCGAGCAAACGATGCGGACCTCGGAAGCGGCGACGTTGTCATCATGCCGAACAACGCCTCCGCTCATCCTTACGAACTGATTGGCGGCGGAAAAGACGGCCGCATCTTCGTACTCGATCGCGCCAATATGGGCAAGTTTACGTCGACCACGGACCACGTGCTGCAGGAGGTCCAAACCGGCACGCAGCAGTTCGACAACATTTTCTCCACACCGGGGTATTGGAACGGATACCTCTATATTCACTGTGAAAATGACGTCCTGAAGTCTTACGGTTTTTCTCTGACCACTGGCCTTCTCACTACCTCTCCGACCTCGAAGGCTTCCCACGTCTTCGGCGTCCACGGCGCAACCGTGAGCATCACCTCATCTGGCTCCGTGGATGGCATCGTTTGGGAGATTGAATCGACGAATCAACCGAAAGGAGGCCCGGCTGTTTTGCATGCTTACGACGCGAACAATGTAGCCACCGAGTTCTATAACAGTTCACAGGGGGGCACTCGCGATACCGCGGGCCCGGCGGTCAAGTTCACTGTCCCGACCGTCGCCGACGGCAAGGTGTTCGTCGGAACCGGGTCGGAACTCGACGTTTACGGCATTCTCTAACGCGACTGACATTCCACAACTCCAGAGCCGGAGGCAGTCCCTGCGGCTTTTCCGCGAATGTTAATAATTCGTGAATGCTCCGATCCGCGCCCAACGGATTCCGTGACTTGCACAAATGTGTGTGATATCAATTCCAAATCGTTTTGATCGGGTGGCACCCTGCTCTCACCATTAGTTTTCCGAGGAGAGCCGCCAGCCCGACGTTCCGCTCTGTTGCTACTTGCTTACATTGCACCTACTTTGGAGCGTGTTATGGCGAACCCCGTTCCCCAAGCCAACGCTGAGTACAGCATCTGGCGCGTGATCATGGCTTCCTCTCTCGGGACCATGATTGAGTGGTACGACTTCTATATTTTCGGCAGCCTCGCGGCTATTCTCGGACCTAAATTCTATCCGCCCGGCAACGATACCTTCGCCTACATCGCTTACCTCGCAACCTTCGCCGTCGGCTTCCTCGTGCGCCCATTCGGCGCATTGTTCTTCGGACGTATCGGCGATCTGATCGGTCGCAAGTACGCCTTTCTGGTGACTCTCTCGATCATGGGCTTCTCGACATTCGCGATCGGACTGCTGCCTTCGTTCGCAAAAGCTGGATGGTTCGCCCCAATTGTTCTGCTCGCCATCCGCATCCTGCAAGGGCTCGCGCTGGGCGGCGAATACGGTGGCGCGGCTGTTTATGTCGGCGAACACGTACCCGACAACAAGCGTGGCTTCTACACCAGTTTCATCCAGATCACTGCTACGCTCGGCCTCTTTGTTTCCCTCATCGTCATTCTCGTAACGCAGAGCTCGATGTCGAAGGAAGCCTTTGCTGCCTGGGGCTGGCGCATTCCGTTCCTCATTTCGATCTTCCTGGTGGTGATGTCTCTGTACATCCGCTTGAAGATGAAAGAGTCGCCGATCTTTGCGCAGTTGAAAGCCGCAGGAATGACCTCAACCCAGCCGCTCAAGGACGCCTTCACTCAGTGGCCAAACCTGAAGAACGTACTGATCTCGCTTTTTGGCGCGACAGCTGGGCAAGGGGTGATCTGGTACACAGGTCAGTTCTACGCGCTCTTCTATCTTCAAACCATCTTGAAAGTCAACGTTCGCACCGCGAACATCATCGTGGCTATCGCGCTCCTGCTTGGGATGCCGTTCTTCACCGTTGCAGGCGCGCTCTCTGATCGATTTGGCCGCAAAAAACTGATGATGGCCGCCTGTTTGCTCGCAGTGATCAGTTACATTCCGATTTACAAGGCCATGCAGAGTGCGGCAGGCAACGACGTGGTCACCGTAAAGTCCGCCAGGAATAAAGTCACTGGCGCCATCGGGCTTACGCCCCTTACTCACGATGCTACGGGCGCTCTGGTTCCCGCAAAGGAAGCTCCCAATCCAAATGTGCCTGCCTTAGTCGGGCTGATCTTCGCCCAGGTGCTGCTCGTATGCATGATTTACGGTCCGATTGCGGCGTATCTCATTGAGGCTTTCCCAGCGAAAGTCCGCTACACGTCGCTCTCACTGCCCTATCACATTGGCAACGGAGTCTTTGGCGGCCTATTGCCTTTGATTGGCCTTTCCAGTGTCGCGGCAACGGGAAACATCTATGCGGGACTGTATTACCCCATGATCGTCGCCGGCCTCACCTTTATCTTCGGCAGCCTGCTGCTGCGTGAAACCATGGGCCACCGCATTTGGGACGAAACCGACGGAAAAGTGGCGATCGCTTCCAAGTGATCTCAGCTTTTACCTAACTAGCTGATACAAGCCCCATCTTCAATCGATGGGGCTTTTCTCGTAGGCAACTTTTAATCCGGACATTCGATGAAGCGTCCGGTCGCCCGCGACATCCAATCGGACGAGGAAAACATGCGTTCACAAGCTGACAAAGCCGCTCTCTTCGTTAAGCTACACGAAGGTCCGACGTTCATCATTCCCAATCCATGGGACATCGGATCCGCCCGAGTCCTCGAAGGTTTGAAATTTCAGGCTCTGGCTACTTCCAGTGCTGCCGCAGCCGCGACGGTCGCAAAGGCCGATGGAAAACTCACGCGAGACGAGGCGGTGGCCCACGCCCGCGCCATCGCGAACTCCACGGACTTACCAGTGTCTGCCGACCTCGAGAATGGCTTTGGCGATTCTCCCGAGGCCGTTGCGGAGACAGTTCGGCTCGCGGGGAACTCTGGTCTCGTCGGCTGCACCATCGAAGACACAACCGGAAACGCGGAGCATCCGTTGTACGACTTCACGCTTTCGGTTGAGCGAATCGTAGCCGCGGTTGAGGCGGCCCGCTCGCTTCCATTTCCGTTCGTGCTCACCGCACGCACGCACAATTTCTTTTTTCCGAACTCATCTCTTGACGAGACGCTCCAACGCCTGCATGCCTTTGAGGCAGCGGGTGCGAACGTCCTCTTTGCCCCTGGATTGCCCGACTTGCAATCCGTGCGCGAGGTCTGCTCTTCCCTCTCAAAGCCGTTCAACTTCATGGTCGGCATCAAGGGAAAATCATTTACGGTCCCAGAGCTCGCGGAAGCAGGCGTTCGGCGCATTAGCCTCGCTACTTCTCTGTATCGGGCGGCCATGACCGGCTTCCTTGACGCCGTCCGCGAGGTTCAGTCAGCAGGGCAATTCACGTTTCTCGACAACAGCGTTGCAACCGACGACGTATTGAAGCTGATGGGGATCTGATCGCTACTCTGGATATGTTTCGCCCGGCTTCACGATGCGGATGCGGTGGTCCGTGAAGGCGTAATGCATGGTCGGCGCGGGCTGCTTCGGCATGTGGCAACTCGTGCATTGATTCGAAGACACCGGGCAAGCACGGCCCGGGCGCTCGCCTGTCGGATTCATTCCCGTTGTCACGTGACATTCCAGGCAATTGTGGTCGTAGGCCGCGGCGCCAACCACAAGCGGCTGGTGAGGATCGTGGCATGCAGTGCACGTGAGACGCGCATCGCCTTTGCTTCCCCAGCACTTGCTTTCCTCCAAGCGGAATGGCTGCGCTTTCGACGTCGAGACGCCAGAAGTGTGGCTCAGCTTCATGTCCCAGTAGGAAAAGTGGCAAGCGCCGCAATAGTCCACCGCGTCCGCGGGCTTCAACTTACCCGCATTGAAGATCGCCCCGCGAGCTTCTTCCGGTGCTCCGGCCATTTCTGCAGCTTGAGCCGCGGCGACGTGTTCTGCACCCGGCCCATGACAAGCTTCGCAACTCACTCCAGGAATTAGGTTTTGCTCGTCGAGTTTGGTGCCGATGATCGCAGCCGTACTGTGACAACTGAAACATCTTTGCACCTCTTCGAATGTCACTGGACGCGCGATCGCTTCGTCCAGGTTCTTGGGATTCTCGAGCGCCCGCGACGGTGTGAAGTGCAAGTTCTTAAGCGTCGCGAAGTAGGAAACGCGAGCCTCATAGAACGATCCGTCTTTCTTCTTGAACAGATAGGACTGTCCCACTCTTCCGTTCCCGAAGGCCCACAGTAGTGAAGTTGTGAGCGATTGCTGCCCATCGCTCACGGAAAGCGTATCCCTGTTCGCGTCTTTGCGAATTTCGTAGTGGATCTTTCCGATGTCGAAGTGAAGTTCTGGATGGTTCTTAACAATAATCGAATCGCCTACGCGCGCAGACGTCTGTGCCATGGCAGTCGTTTGTTGTTCGGCGAGCTTGCTGGGATGGCAACTGGCACAAACTTTCGGTCCAACATAAGCATCACGCGAGTTCGCCCATTTCGTGGGCCAGAACCCTGGCACCGCCAAACGGTCTTCGGTCGTGAACTGTGCCGTCACCGGGTGCGACGAGCAGAGCCACAACAGAGCACACACCCACCACCACCGCAGCCACTCTCGCGAGCGCACCCACCGACCTCAAGATTGGAAATCCATCACGCGGAATTGCGGAAGGAATGGGCGAGCGTAACATTCAAAGCTCCTCGAGAATGTGTGTCTGACAAGGCTTTACATCGATTCAAAGAAAATTACATTGGCGCAGTTTTGAATAGCAACAAGATGCTATTGCGGGCGCACAGAAGAGGCACGTTTGTTCTGGTCGCGATGAATGCGTTATCCTCGCATCCGTTTTGGAGGTTGCATTGATTCGTTTGCGCAAGCACTTTTCGGTCCTGTTGTTCTCACTCCTCTCTTCACTCGTCATCGCGCAACAACTCCCGGATATGTCTCAAGCATGGCACTGGCGTCCCATTGGCCCACTCCGTGGCGGACGCACGCGTTCTGTCGCCGGTATCCCGAACCAACCGAATGTCTTTTACATCGGGGTGGTGAATGGAGGGGTATGGCGCACGAATGATTATGGCCGCACCTGGGACTCAATCTTCGATAGCCAGCCAACGCAATCGATCGGGGCAATCGCGGTGGCGCCGAGCGACCCGAAGGTGATTTACGTTGCCAGCGGGGAAGGCCTTCATCGCCCCGATTTATCGGTAGGCGATGGAATTTACAAATCAACCGATGCTGGCAAAACTTGGACGCACCTCGGCCTGCGCGACGGTCAGCAGATTCCCGCACTTGCCGTCGATCCTCGCGATCCGAACAAACTGCTCGTGGCCGTCGCCGGACATCCCTACGGCCCGAACCCCGAGCGTGGCGTCTTCCGCTCCACCGATGGCGGCCAGACTTTTCAGAAAGTCCTCTACAAAGATGAAAATGTCGGCGCATCTGACGTGCAGATCGATCCGAGTAATCCCGACATCGTTTACGCAGGTCTTTGGGAGTCTCGCGAAGGGCCGTGGGAAAACGGCCAATGGAACGGCACCGGCGGCGGCATCTACAAATCAACTGACGGCGGCCAGACTTGGAACCAACTTGCAGGTGGCCTGCCGGATGGGATCATCCAAGTCTACGTTGCGATCTCGCCAAGCTCTCCGAACCGCCTCTATGCTTCGGTCGCTACAAAAGCCGGAGTTCACATATATGGATCGAAAGACGCAGGCACAACATGGACAACCGTGACCGACGACGCGCGTCCCGAACAACGAATCGGCGGTGGTGATCTTCCGGTGCCAAAGGTTGATCCACGCGATCCTGAAACGCTTTACATGACAAGCACCGTTACATGGAAATCTACCGATAGTGGCAAGACTTGGATCGGTTTCCGCGGCGCGCCCGGCGGCGATGACTACCAGAATATCTGGATCAATCCCAACGACCCTAAGATCATCTGCATCGTCAGCGATCAGGGCGCAATCGTCACGGTGAATGGCGGCGAGTCGTGGAGCTCCTGGTACAACCAGCCCACTGCGCAGATGTACCACGTGAATACCGACAACGCTTTCCCGTACCGCGTTTGCAGCGGTCAGCAGGAGAGTGGCTCGGCGTGCGTCTCCAGTCGCGGCGACGACGGCCAGATCACCTTTCGCGAGTGGCACCCCGTCGCAGCCGAAGAGTACGGCTACGCTGTCCCCGATCCACTTGATCCTGACATCGTAATTGGCGGCAAACTCACTCGCTACGACCGGCGCACCGGTCAGGCACAGAACATCTCACCACGACCTTTACGCGGTCCCGACTTCCGCGTCGTCCGCACGGAGCCGATCGTCTTCGATCCGAAGGACCCGCACATTCTCTACTTCGCTGCAAATGCACTTTGGAAGACGACGGACTACGGCAAGCACTGGACTCAAGCCAGCCCCGACCTCACGCGCAAAAATTTCTCGCTTCCGGCGAACATCGGAAAATTCAGCGATCAGCCAACGGCGAAGGCAAAGCAACGCGGCGTGATTTACGCCGTAGCCATCTCACCTCTCGACACCAAGCGCATCTGGGCGGGCACCGATGACGGCCTCCTGCACATCACCGCCGATGGGGGCGCCCACTGGACCGACGTTACCGGCAACACACTCACTCCGTTCGAGAAAGTTTCCGTGCTCGAAGCCAGCCATTTCGACGCACAAACCGCTTACGCAGCCATCAACACGCTGCGCCTCGATATTCTCAAACCGAAGATCCTGCGCACGCACGATGGCGGAAAAACTTGGGCGAATGTTCGAGAAGGTATTCCCGACGGCGAAACTGTCAATGCTGTCCGCGAAGATCCCAAGCGCAAAGGTCTCCTCTTCGCCGCTACCGAAAAGTCTGTTTACGCTTCGTTTGATGACGGCGACCACTGGCAATCTCTGCGTCTGAATTTACCAGCCAGTTCCGTACGTGATATTCAAATCCATGGCGACGATCTCGTCGCTGGAACTCACGGACGCGGCTTCTGGATTCTCGACAACATTTCCGCGCTGCGCGAGATTAAGCCGCAAGCATTCGACCATCCAGTACTCTTCCAGCCGCAGACGGCCATCCGCGTCCGCTGGAATATGAACACCGACACTCCGCTGCCGCCCGATGAGCCACGCTTGCCCAATCCTCCCGATGGCGCAATCATCGACTACTTCTTGCCCGCAGGATTCCATGGCGAAGTGAAGCTTGAAATCCACGACGCCGCCGGAAAGGTTCTTCGCACATTCTCCAGCAACGATCCCGTGCCGGCGGATGATCCGAAGCTGGCGATTCCCCGCTACTGGCCGCGCCCGCCACAACCCCTTGAAGGGACACCGGGCATGCATCGCTTCTTGTGGGACATGCACCTTGCTGCCATCCCCGGGATTCATGCAGAGTACCCAATCGCTGCCGTGCCGCACGACACCGCCCCGGCGCCAACTTCGCCGTGGGTGCAGCCTGGCCGCTACATGGTGGTACTGCTCGCAAATGGATCGCGAGCCGACATGCCGCTCACGATCGAAATGGACCCTCGGGTCAAAACAGCCACTGCGGATCTCGCGCAGCAATTCAACGCATCGCATCAGCTCTATGAAGACGCGAAGTTGATCAGCGACGCCGCGGCCCACGCGCAAGCGATTCGCGAGCAACTCGATCAACTCCATTCCAAAGGCGGTGCAGCCGCCACTGACATCGAAGCCTTCAACAAGAAGATCGCCGAGATCGCCGGCGAAGAAGAAGATTTCGGCCCGCGTCGTCCTGGCACCGCTGAGACTCTAAGCAGCGTTCGGACTGGCGCTCTCTTCCTGATGACGATGATGCAAGACGCTGACGCCGCACCGACTGAGGCAATGCTTACCAAAGCCACTGAAATCCACACGGCGACGCCAAAAGTCATCGAACGATGGAAGCAGTTCGTGCAGCAGGAGCTACCGAAGTTCAATGATCGTCTGAAGCAAGACAACCTCAGCCCGTTGAATCCGCAGGCCAAGGTCCGCGACGCAGAAGTCGAACTCCGTGGCAACGAAGAATAGCCACTAATGCAAAAGCCCCAGGCGAAATCTACTCGCTGGGGCTTTCTCATTTCTGTCATCCTGAGCGGAGCGGCGAAGCCGCGGAGTTGAAGACCTCTACTCGCTCGTCATAATGAACAGCGGCTTCATCTCGAAGCTCTCATAGTGCGGGCGCAGACGCTCCGTGTTGTAGTGTTCCTTCACCTTGATCACTTTCTTGGAAGAAGTCACCACATCCACCGGCACGTTGTCGTAACGCCCATTCTTCAATACAACCAACCGTCCGTGGATCTTATTGAGAATGAGGTCGAGCGCCAGGTTGCCGTACGCCATCGGCACGATGGAGTCGATCGCATCCGGATCGCCGCCGCGCACGAGATATCCAAGCTTCTGCGTCAGGCAGTTGACGGTCTTGCCGCAGTATTTCGGCGAGAGCTCTGTCAGCTTCGCGGCAATTAAATCGCCAATGCCCCCGAGTTTCTTATGCCCGAATGCGTCAGTGGATTCGCTTTGGAAAACCATCTCGCCGCCTTCGAACATCGCGCCTTCGGAGATCAGCACTACCGAGTAACGGCTCGGATTGCGCTTGCGATCGTTCGCCATCAGTTCTGCGAGGCTCTCGATATTGAACTTGAATTCCGGAATGACGCAGCGGTTGGCGGCGCCTGCCATCGTCGGCAGCAGCGCGGTAAATCCGGCGTAGCGTCCGAATACTTCGACCACGAGAAAGCGCTCATGCGAACCAGCCGAGGTGCGCAGGCTGTTCACCATCTGTATGGTGCGCGTAACGCAGGTGCTGAAGCCGATGCAGTAGTCCGTGCCCGGGACATCGTTGTCCATCGTCTTCGGAATCGCAACGACCTTCACCCCTTCTTGATAGAGGCGCACGCCATAGCTCAACGTGTCGTCGCCGCCGATTGGAATCAGGTAGTCGATCCCCAGCCATTCCAGATTCTTCAACATTTCTGATGTGAGGTCGTTCTTCTCGGCGTTGAATTGGCCTTGGAGATGCGCCGGAACCTTGTCCTTTGCCACGCGGCTCGGGTTGGTACGCGAGGTATGCAGAAAGGTGCCGCCGGTACGCGCCGCCCGGTTCACCACAGTCTCCGAAAGATGAACGAAGTTCTCGCTATTGTCGTGGTCCTTGTCGCGGACAATGTCCACCAGCCCACCCCAACCGCGGCGCAGGCCGATCACGTCATACCCCTCGCGCAACGCGCGGAACGTCACGCCGCGGATCGCAGGGTTTAAACCCGGCACATCGCCGCCGCCGGTCAGGATTCCAATCACGCCCTTCTTCTTAGTTACATTCGCCATTTTCTTCAGAACTCCAGACTTAAACCGTTACAAGAAGTCAAGACCGCGGACGGTCGAGTACCGCACTCTTAATTTATTACATTCGTGACCCGATGTGCAGTTACCGCGGCCATGAATCTCACACCACAGCTCCCGCTTTTGCACCGAGTTGGATGAATTAACCGGTCTATCATTTCGACATGACTGACTGGAACTCTTTTGCGCGAGCCAACGCTTCCCAGCGCTGGAGGAAATCTTCCGCGATGATGGGGCGGCCCATGACCGAAGCAATCGTAGCCGCCGCGGATATTCGGCCGGGCCTTCGGGTGCTCGACGTCGCGTCTGGCACCGGCGAGCCTGCAATTTCCATCGCCACGGCCCTCAACGCCACCGGCCGGGTGATTGCCACCGACATCTCTTCAGAACCCCTGACAATCGGCGAGCAGCGCGCCCACGAGCGCGGCCTCACCAACATTGAATTTCAGCACGCCGACGTGCACGATTTGCCCTTCCCCGACAACTCTTTCGATCTCGTGACCTCGCGTCTGGGGGCGATGTTTTTCGCCGATATCAACCAGGCTCTCCGCGAGATTCACCGTGTCTTAACAATCGGTGGCCGAGCCACGCTCCTGGCGTGGGGTCCGATGGATCAAGGCTATTTCTCCACCACTGTTGGAACCATCGTGAAAATCGTTCCCGATCTCCGAGTTCCTGACTCCGGGAAGAAAATGTTCAAGTTTGGCGAGCCCGAAACGCTGGCAAAGGCCTTGCGAACTTCCGGCTTTGGGCATGTGGAAGAAGCCCAAGAAGAGGTACCGTGGAATTGGCCCGGCACACCTGACGACCTCTGGTCGTATTTCCAGGACGTAACCGCTCCCTTCAAACCTCTCTTCCAATCGGTACCAGAAGCCTCGCGGAAGGAAGTCGATCAGGCCGTTCTGTCGGAACTTCACAAGCGTTACGACGGTGAATTCGTGCGATTCAACGCTAAGATCGTCCTCGCCTCTGCAATCAAGTAAGCAGTTAGAGAAATCGTTCCCGCCATTCGCCGGTAGCACTCCGTCATCCGCCGAAAAGCCTCGGCAAATCCTTCACCGGACAGTTACTTTGATCGTGCGGCTGAAAAGGTTCCCGGATTTCCTTCCCGGGCTTTCATCCGACGCAAAATTGGCCTCATTCTCGTTTGCAACCTTTTGTAAAGAGGATGTAGCTTGGAAGCAGCTCATCCTCATACATGGAAGATACGAATGTCACCTGCTGACCTTTCAGCATTAAAAATCGACGACAGCCACCGCAACGCCAACCGTGGCGGAGTGTTTCGCTGGTTCGCCATCATTCTCGGGGTCCTCGTCATCGGCACCGGCGCCTTCTTCGCATTGCAGAAGAAGCTCCCACCGGTTGAAGTCGTCTCGGCCCACACCTCGGCCCCCGGTCAGGCACAGGCAGCCACGCTGCTCAATGCCAGCGGATACGTAACCCCGCGTCGTCGCGCCACCGTCGCCGCCAAGATCACGGCTCGCGTCGAGCAAATTTACGCGGACGAAGGTATGCGTGTGAAGGCGGGCCAGGTGCTCGCCATCCTTGACCAATCGGATGCGCGCGTGCGATTGAATTCGGCAGTCGCCGATCGCGACAGCACGCAAGCCCAACTCAGCGATCTCCAGGTCAACCTCAAAAACGCGGAAATCGAACTCCACCGCAACGAAGAGCTGCAAAAGAGTGGGGTCACCACGCAGCAGGCCCTGGATAACGCGCGCACCACGGTCAACAGCTACAAAGCCCGCATTGTGGCGACGCAGCAATCGATTGCCGCTGCCGAGTCGCGAATCAAAGTCGCACAACAGGACCTCGACAACTGCACCGTAGTCTCACCTTTCGATGGAATTGTGGTTTCCAAGGATGCGCAACGCGGCGAAATGGTGTCGCCGATTTCCGCGGGCGGTGGCTTTACCCGCACCGGCATCGCGACGGTAGTTGACATGAACTCCAACGAGATCGAAGTGGACGTCAATGAGTCCTACATCGGCCGCGTGAAGGAAGGCCAACCGGTCATGGCCACGCTCGACGCGTATCCCGACTGGCAGATTCCTTCGCACGTGCGCACCATCATTCCGACTGCCGACCGGCAGAAGGCAACGGTAAAAGTGCGCATCTCGTTCGACAAACTGGATCCGCGCATTCTTCCGGACATGGGCGTAAAGGTCGCTTTCCTCGAAGACAAGAAGGCAGACGACAAAGCCGCTTCAAAGCCGGCGATGTTCCTGCCGAAAGATGCCGTGCACGATGACGGTGGATCGAGTGTTGTCTATGTCTTTAAGGATGGGAAGGCCGAACGTCGCGCCGTCCGTACTGGCGGATCGCGTGGCGACAATGAAGAGATTCTCGCGGGACTTACCGACGGCGAACAGGTGATCGTTCGCGGACCCGCGGATTTACATGATGGACAAACCGTAGCAATCAAACAGCAATAGGAGAAAAGCATGGTACGGGTTGACGGCAACGGCAGTGATAGCCTGATTAAGGTCCGGGATCTCGACAAAACCTACAAGCGTGGCGGCGAAGACGTCCACGTGCTCCAGGGCCTGAAGCTCGACATCAGCAAAGGCGAGTTCGTCGCCTTCATGGGCCCCAGCGGTTCCGGCAAAACCACGCTCCTCAACTTGCTTGGCGGACTTGACCTACCGACTCGTGGCACGATTAATGTCGCTGGCGACGAAGTCTCGCGCATGTCTGGCTCGAAGCTTACCCACTGGCGCGCCCGCCACGTCGGGTTCGTCTTCCAGATGTACAACCTCATCCCTGTACTTACAGCATTCCAAAACGTTGAACTGCCGCTGCTGTTAACTAAGCTATCGTCATCACAGCGCAAGAAGCACGTTGAGACCGCCATGGCGCTCGTTGGTCTTGAGCACCGCATGCATCACTATCCAAGGCAACTCTCCGGCGGACAGGAGCAGCGTGTCGGCATTGCTCGTGCCATCGTCGCCGACCCAACGTTCCTGCTCTGCGACGAGCCTACCGGCGACCTCGACCGCAAATCGGCTGACGAAATCCTCACGCTGCTGGAACAGCTCAACCGTGAACACGGAAAAACGATCCTGATGGTTACGCACGACCCACTAGCGGCCGAGCGTGCCCATTCCCTCCTTCACATGGATAAAGGCGTTCTCGTTGAAGCCGAGAAGGCCCGCGTAGGAGAAGTGTAATGAAATTCCTGCCGTTGCTCTTCAGGAACATCACTCGCAAGTGGACGCGCCTGCTGCTCACCATCGGTTCGTTCGCGATCGCGCTGTTTCTCTTTGGCATTCTCGCCGTGGTGAACAACTCTTTTAACGGCGCACTGAACAGCATGGCCGGGGTGGATCGCCTGATGGTCCAGAACCGCGTCTCCATCATTCAGCCGGTGCCGGAAGCGTACAAAGCCAAAATCGAGCAGATCGAGCACGTGAAACTCGTCACGTACGCCAACTGGTTTGGCGCCGTTTACCAAGACGAGAAGAACTTCTTCCCTCAGTATGCAATTGATGAGGAAAGCTACCGCAAGATGTATCCGGAGTTCCGCGTCGCCGACGCCGAATGGAAGGCTTGGGAAGACGACCGCGAAGGCGTGATTGTCGGCGAGAAGACTGCCGAGAAATACGGCTTCAAAGTTGGCGACCGCGTCCCTCTGAAGGGTGTGCTCTGGGGCGGCGGAGAGTCCTGGTCGTTCAACGTGCGCGGCATCTACCACGCTAAACCCGACGAAGATCAGAGTCAGTTCTGGCTGCACTGGAAGCTCTTCGATGAGCGCCGCCAGTTCAGCAAAGGCACGGTTGGCTGGTACATCGTTCGTGTGGATAGCCCCGACAACGCTGTCGAGGTGAGCAAGAAGATCGACGCGATGTTCGCCAACTCCTCCACCGAGACGAAAACGCAGACCGAGAAAGAGATGATGGCAAGCTGGGCCAAGCAGACCGGCAACGTCGGCCTGATCATCACCATTATCGGCAGCGTCGTGTTCTTCACGTTATTGCTCGTGGTCGGCAACACCATGGCAATGTCGATCCGCGAACGCATGCGTGAACTTGCGGTGCTCAAGGCCATCGGCTACACGGATCGCTTCGTGCTCGTTTTCGTGATCGCCGAATCCGTGGTCGTCGCATTCATCGGCGTGGCCATTGGGCTTGGGTTACTGTTGCTATCTCTACCCGGCATCGAGAAGGCGCTGAGCAGCTTCTTGCAGTTTGTCTTCCTGCCGCCGCAGAAAGCCATCGAGGGCGTTGTTATCACTCTGTTCATCGCCTTCCTTGCGGGCATCATTCCTGCAGTCAATGCCAGCCGTCTGCGCGTAGTAGACGCCATCCGGAGAGTGTGACGTGGCCATTCCGATCTCGTACAACATTCGCAGTCTCGGAGTTCGCTGGTCCTCCACGCTCGTAGCCGTCATCGGCATCGCCGGCACGGTTGGAGTATTCGTAGCCATGCTGGCGCTGGCCAACGGCTTCAAGTCGACGCTGGTGCATAGCGGCCTGAATGACAACGCCATCGTTCTGCGCGGCGGAGCGACCTCGGAGATGATGAGCGGCATGGGGCTTGACCAGGTCAAGGTCATCGCCGACATGCCGGGCGTGGCGCGCAAGAACGGCCGATCGAGCATCAGCCCGGAGGTCGTCGTCATCGCGGCCTTCCCGCTGAAGAGCACAGGCACTGATGCCAACGTCCAGGTGCGCGGCGTGTCGCCGCAGATCTTCGACGTGCGGCCAAACGTTCACATCGCGCAAGGTCGCACCTTCGAACCTGGGCGCAATGAACTCATCGTGGGACGCAACGTGCAGAAGACCTATGTCGCTGCGGCGGGTGTTCCCTTTAATCTTGGCCAGACCGTTCGCTTCGGCGGTGGTGAATGGACCGTGGTTGGCGTATTCGACGCCGGCGGTTCAGCGTTCGACTCGGAGATCTGGTGCGACAGTGCCATCCTCGACCAGGTCTACAAGCGTCCGCAGAACAGCTTCCAATCTCTGACCGTCCATCTCGAAAACGAAGCGGCTTTCCAGAAGTTCAAGGATGCGGTAACGACCGATCCACGTCTGACGATGCAAGTGCAGCGCGAGCGCGAGTATTACGAGAAGCAGTCGCGCGTGATGTCTACGCTGATCACTGTGCTCGGTGGCCTCGTCGCCGTTGTTATGGCAGTCGGCGCGATTCTCGGCGCACTCAACACCATGTACTCCGCGGTGAGTGAGCGTGGTCGCGAAATCGCGACGATGCGTGCGCTTGGCTTCGGTGCGGGCAGCGTGGTGCTGTCGTTCATGATCGAAGCGATATGTATCGCGATCATCGGTGGCGTCGTCGGATGTCTTGCCGTGCTGCCGATCAACGGACTCACGACAGGAACGATGAATTTCCAAACTTTTTCGCATTTGGCGTTTGCGTTCCAGGTCACACCCCCATTGATTATTGGTGGCCTGATCTTCTCCGTGTTCATGGGGATTCTGGGTGGCGTTCCGCCGGCGGTGCGTGCGGCGCGGGCGCGGATTGCAGTTGCCCTGCGAGAACTCTGAGTTTCCGAATCACTTAACCCAAGGGTGCCACTCGCTGGCACCCTTTTTCTGTTGAAGCAGAAAAGATGCACCGGCATCCTTGCCTTGGAACTTCCCATCTGAGGCATGCATGAAAGCTAAGTTGCTCGCTCTCGCGGCGCTCGTTGCGATTTCTCTCACCGCAGTCGCAGCAGTTCCCGCTTCCTCGCACGTGGTCGTGGTCGTCGAAGAAAATCATAGTTACGCGAACGTAATCGGTAACCCGGCAATGCCCTACCTCAACTCACTCGCTAATAGCTATTCCCTTCTCACCGCGTACTACGCGGATGCGCATCCATCGATCGGCAACTACTTCGAGATGACCACGGGCAACGTGATCACCAACAACGACTCGTTCACCAGCACCATTAGCAACGACAATATCGTTCGGCACCTGCTCACCGCTGGCAAGACGTGGAAGTCTTATGCGGAGAGTTTGCCGTCCGTCGGTTACACCGGCGGAAACACCGGCTACTACTTCAAGCGCCACGATCCGTTTGCCTATTTCAGCGACGTTGCAAACAGTTCCGTCGAGAAACAGCGATTGGTTCCGTTCACGCAGTTCTCGAAAGATCTCGCGAACCATGCGCTGCCAAACTTTTCGTTCATCGCGCCGAACATCTTGCATGACGCGCACGATGGCACCCTGGCTGCAGCCGACGCGTGGCTGAAGGCAAACATCGCTCCCCTGCTGTCGAACTCCGAGTTCACCACCAACGGGCTGCTCATCATCGTCTTCGATGAGTCGGTGGTCTCCGATACTGCACACGGGGGTGGCCATGTGGCAGCGATCGTGATCGGACCGAAAGTAAAGCGCGGATTCAAATACGGTGGGATGTACAAGCACGAATCCACGCTGCGAACGATCCTCGATGCACTAGGCGTCAACCACAATCTCGGGAATGCTGCGACGGCGACGCCCTTTAACGTGTTCTGACGCATATACAATCACTGGATGCATTTCCGCTCGGATAACCGCACTCCTGACCAACTGCGTCCAGTGAGCATCATTCCCGATTACATCTCGACCGCCGAAGGTTCGTGCCTGATCGAGGTCGGGAACACGCGCGTAATCTGCACGGCGTCGATCGAGGAATCGGTTCCGTCGTTCCTGCGCAACAGCGGCAAGGGCTGGCTGACCAGCGAGTACGCGATGCTTCCGCGCGCTACGCTCACGCGCACACCGCGCGAGGTTTCGAAGGGCCGTGCTTCGGGGCGGACCCACGAGATCCAGCGGCTGATCGGGCGTTCTCTGCGCGCGGTGACGGACCTGACCAAGCTTGGGGAGCGCACGCTTTTCGTAGATTGCGACGTGATCCAGGCCGATGGCGGAACGAGGACTGCGTCCATCACGGGAGCGTTCGTTGCGGTCGGGCTCGCGGTGCAGAAGCTCACCGAAGCGGGGACGCTCAGCATTTCTCCTCTGCGCGATTACGTCGCGGCGACGAGTGTTGGAATCGTGGATGGAGCGGTGTTGCTCGATCTTGCGTATGAAGAGGATTCGCGCGCCGAAGTGGACATGAACATCGTGATGACCGGAAGCCGAAAAATGGTCGAGATCCAGGGAACAGCGGAGCAGCATCCGTTCGATGACGAGCAGTTGGCCAAGATGATGTCGCTGGCGAAGGCGGGGATTGAGCAGCTCATCGTGAAGCAGAAAGCAGCGCTGGGAACGACGGTTTTGAGCCAATAAATCGCGAAAAGTGCACCGAGATTTGCGTTTTTGCGTGGACTAGCGGTTAAATCGCCTATTTTCGCGGCGTTTTTTCCGCCGCCGAAAGGCGGCGGTTGCCGTGAACCAAACCCGGACTTCCGACCCATCCCATCCCCTCCCCCACTCTCTAGTGTTTTCATAGACTTAGGCTATGTAATGTTCGCAAATTCCTCTTTCTAAATATAGTTAGAGGTAAATTCCTCTCGGCGTAGGAGTTAGGGGCGATTTTCGCGCAAACAATGTCCGATAACGCGCTGAACAGCAGATTCTTCGTCGGGCTCGCGCCCTCCTCTGAATGACAAGAAAGATTAATGCGAAACGCGAGTGAAGTCAGGACCACGCTCGGCTTGCGCAGGGGCTGAAGCCCGTTTTCTTTCGAGTGCCCTTTCGGCATCGCTGAAGCGATGCCTGATACGAAGCAAAGGCAATGCGATGTATTTACGACGGGGATGCGAGGCGACGTCGCACACGGAAATGGTGAGGCGGCGCGACGATCCGTTTGAGATTTCAAAGAACAAATTTGCTTCTGGGGAAATGACCCGCGGTGCAGGATAGCGGTCAAGGCCTTACGGTGTCGGTGATGTGTGAACGCTCCGAACGTGAGATCGGTCACGTGTTGGGACGAAATAGAGCAACTCTGGTCGACGTACGGTGTTACAAAGAGACAGCCAACCAACCCCCATCACCAACGGATTTCGGCGCAGTTTTGAAAGTTGAGGAACACGTTTATGAAGAGGATCGTCCTGGGCCTATCGGTTCTTCTTGCTCTTAGTGGTTTCGTTCAAGCACAAAAAGCGGCTGCTGATGCGAACGCAACGCAGCAGGTGATTGTGCCGAAGCTGATACGGTTCTCCGGGCAACTGGCGGATGAGAATGGGAAAGCGCTCACTGGTACGGTTGGAATCACGTTCAGCCTCTACAAGAGCCAGACCGACAAAGCATCGCTCTGGATCGAAACGCAAAACGTAAAGCTCGATGCCGAGGGCAAATACGGCGTACTGCTCGGGGCAACGAAGGCGGACGGTGTGCCGCTCGAAATGTTCGCAAGGGGTGAAGCGCGCTGGCTCGGCATGAACGTCAACGGCAAAGAGCAGCCTCGAGTTCTGTTCGTGAGCGTGCCGTATGCACTGAAGGCAGCGGAGGCGGAGTCGCTCGCGGGTCACGCGGCGACGGACTTCGTCACCACCGACAAGCTCACGACTACCGTGCAGGAGCAGGTGAAGCAGGCGACGAGCAGCTCTTCGACGAAGGACGGGGCTACTGGGAACACGGTCAATCCGGCCACGAGTTTTGCGGCCAACAACACAACCCAGGTGCTTGACGTCACCCAGAGCGGCAGCGGCACTGGCGTGTGGAGCAAAGCCACAACTGGCATTGCGCTGCGTGGTTCGAGCGCCGGCCTTGCGATTTATGGAAGTTCGACGGGAACCAGTGCTGCACCAGCAATTCAAGGTGTCTCGAATTCGACGGCAGGCGCAGGCGTGATGGGGTACAACACGGCAGCGTCCGGGTCACCAACAGGACTTTACGGATTGGCAACCGGCGCCGGCGGCATCGGCCTCTCCGCAAAAGCGACGGCCACCACGGGAGCGACCCGCGGAATCTCGGTGTACACCGCGAGCCCTGCAGGTATAGCGGGACTCTTCGTGAACGCAGCGACCAGCGGCAACGTGATCACTGGTCAAGGTGGGAGCCCCTTGGCCACCGTGTTCAATGTGACGACTGCGGGCAATGTATCGGCTAGCGGCACCTTCACAGGAAACGGAGCGGGCCTGACCAACGTCAACGCAACCAAACTGGGCGGCGTGTCACTCTCGGGACTGCCGTCTCTTTCAGCGGCAAATACTTTCACCAACCAGCAGTACATCAACACGGCAAAAACCAACTATGCCCTCCAGGTGTACAACACATCAACCTCAGGAAGTCTCGGTGCGGCCGTAACGGCTTTCGCCGACAATCCGAACGGAATTGGTTTGTATGGCGAAGCGGACTCGGGTGAAGCGAGTGGCGTGTTCGGGTACACGAAATCCGTGAAGGGTGCGGGTGTGTATGGACAGATGTCGAAGGGCTCCGCGATTTACGGCAGCTGCTGTGCGGGGTATCAAGGTATCGGCGTGTGGGGTGACACGGGCGGCACTGGTGCGGCACTGCTCGCCACAGCCGACGCTACTGATGCGGGCGTGATGTACAACAACGGCCCATACTCGACGCTGTATATCGAAAATGACTATCCCTCATCGAAAGGCACCGCTTACGTGCTGTTTGCCGGCAACGCGAACAACTCCGGCGGATGCGGTATCGATACAATCGGCAATCTCAGCTGCTCAGGAATGGTCACCGGGACAGTGCGCGGCGGCGGTGGACAGAAGATGGAAATGTACGGCGTGCAAGCAACTGAAAACTGGTATGAAGATGCGGGATCGTCGTCGCTACGGAATGGCGCCGTCACCGTGCAACTCGACACGGATTTCGCGGCGGCTGCAAATACAGCCGTAACCTACCAGGTATTCCTCACGCCGAATGGCGACTGCAAAGGACTCTACGTCGCGAACAAGGGACCCAAGAGCTTTGAAGTGCGTGAACTCGGCGGCGGGACAGCGAGCATCGGCTTCGACTACCGCATTGTTGCGAAGCGCAAGGGGGCGGAGACGGTGCGAATGAAGCGGGTAGCCGACAACGCCATGCCGGTTCGAAACGTGGAAGCAGGACTACAAGGTGCGGCGGGAGCGCGGAGTTCCCTGCGGCCGCAACAGTAGGGTGCCGCAAAGAGTAAACGAGGCCGGATTCGCGTCCGGCCTCTCTTTTTTGTTCAGCTTTAGAATTTCAATTCCATGGCTGTCGTTGTGAACGCGACGAGCGGCGCCATCGACTTGCAGGCCGCCGTGATCTCACGCATGCAGGCTGAGCTGGAGATCTGCTTTTCGGTGAGCGCGACCGAAGCGATGAAATCTTTGCGCTTCAGATCTTCGATGAGCGGATGATCGCCGGCGAAACCCTTCGGTGGACGGGTGAGCGAGTCCCCGGAGAGTTCGAGCTTCTTCACTGATTTCTTCCATGCTTCGGGACGGGCGACGATCGCGCCGCGAATTTGCGTGAGCGCGCGCGAATCGGGGTGCCAGATGCCGGCGGCTACAAAGCAGCCATCGGGTTCCAGATGTACATAAAACCCGGGGGCATGGACGTCCTTCCCTTTCTCGTGACGGAACTGGATTCCGATGTGGGTCTTGTAGGGTTTCTTGTCGTGCGAGAAACGGGTGTCGCGATAAATGCGGAAGAGCGAGCCGCGAGTAGGGCGGGCGTCGGCAACGAAGTGCGGGCTGATGCGTGCGAGCGGGTCAGCGAAAGCCGTAATGAAACGGAGCGCGGGATCCTGTGCGACCTGAATGTAGCGGTCTTTGTTGCGATTGAACCATTCCCGCTTGTTGTTCCGCTTGAGGTGGCGGAGGAAGTCGAAGACATCGGCGGTGAAGAAGGCTGGCTCCGGCATGGCAAAGAATGTAACAGACCGACGGCGAGAGTGGTTGCGTCGAAGAGAAAAGGCCGGACGCGTTGGTCCGGCCTTTCGGCAGAAACGAAGTTACCGGGCTGCTACCAGTGCGTTCGCCGCGTATTTACTGGCGTAATCGCTTAGGGAGATCGGAGCGTAATCGCCGGCGTGTCCGGCTTGCCCGAATTCCTTCATGCGCTGCGCGACGACCTTCTTCATGGCTTCGCGCGCTGGCTTCAGGTAGTCGCGAGGATCGAACTTCTCCGGCGTCTCGATGAAGACCTTCCGGATAGCGCCGGTGATGGCGAGGCGATTGTCGGTATCCACGTTGACCTTGCGGACGCCGTTGCGGATGCCGAGTTGGATCTCTTCGACTGGAACGCCCCAGGTCGGCTTCAACTGCCCGCCGTACTGGTTGATGACATCCTGCAGGTCCTTGGGGACGCTGGAGGAGCCGTGCATCACGAGGTGGGTGTTGGGCAGTCGCTTGTGGATCTCGATGAGGCGTTGCATCTTCAGCACGGAGCCGTCGGGCTTCTTATTGAATTTGTAGGCGCCGTGACTGGTGCCGATGGCGATGGCCAGCGCATCGAGTCCGGTTTTCTCCACGAATTCGACGGCCTGTTCGGGATCAGTGATGTGTTCGAGTCCGGTGCCGCCGGCGCCGTGTCCGTCTTCAATACCGCCGAGAACGCCGATTTCGCCTTCGACCGTGACGCCCTTGTCGTGCGCCAATTCCACGACTGCACGGGTGGCTTTCACGTTGTATTCAAACGTCGAGGGCGTTTTGCCATCGGGCATGAGGGAGCCGTCCATCATGACGGAGGTGAAGCCGAGGTCGATGGCAGACTTGCAGGTCTCGACGGAGTTGCCGTGGTCGAGGTGCATGACGAGCGGGATCTCGGGATAGAGTTCCGCGGCGGCAAGCATAAGGTGATAGAGGAACTTGTCCTGCGAATAGGAGCGGGCACCGCGGCTGGCCTGGATGATGACCGGCGATTGGGTTTCGCGAGCGGCCTCCATGATGGCCTGGATTTGCTCCATATTGTTCACGTTGAAAGCACCGACGCCGTAGTTCCCTTTTGCGGCTTCGTCGAGGACTTGGCGCATTGAGCAGAGAGGCATGTAGGACTCCTATGAGTGCGAGATAGAGTGATCCGATTTCATCGTAAATGCGTGCAGGAGCAAGTCGGCGTGGGAAGCGGATTTCGGATAAAATTGGGTGGTTCATTTTGGGAAAGTGCCGTTTCGCTCTAGGTTGAGCGTGATGTGACGGTAGGAGTCCTCGAGATCGGTGTGAGGATAGGGGTCCTTCGACCCCGTTTCGCTTCCGCGAAACTCCGCTCAGGATGACAAGCCAGTACATCAACGCAATCTTAGAAAGTTTGTCAGGAGGAGCACCGTGACGTTAACCCCCGGAAAGCTTGCCGGAATGAAGGCCGTATCGAATGAGCGCGGCGTGATTGCTGCCGCCGCAATGGACCAGCGCGGTTCGCTGAAAAAGGCGCTGGGCGCGAACGCGACCGATCGCAACCTGGAAGAGTTCAAGGAAATCGTGACCGAAGTTTTGACGCAGCATGCGTCGGCGATTTTGCTTGATCCTGAGTTTGGATTGAGTGCGGCGAAGCATCGTGCGAAGAACTCGGGTTTGCTGCTCGCTTACGAGAAGACTGGCTACGACAAGCAGACGCCAGGACGCTTGCCTGATTTGCTTGATGTGTGGTCAGTGCGGCGGATCAAGGAAGCTGGCGGAGATTGCGTGAAGATCCTGCTGTATTACGCACCGGCTGATCCGAAGCGCATCAACGATCATAAACACGCATGGACAGAGCGCATTGGCGACGAGTGCCGGGCGAATGACATTCCCTTCTTCCTCGAGATTATCGGCTATGAAGAAGGCATGGACGAGAAGGGCGTTGATTACGCCAAGAAGAAGCCGGAAATCGTGAAGGCTTACATGAAGGAGTTCTCGAACCCGCGCTATGGCGTGGACGTGCTGAAGCTCGAAGTGCCGATCAATATGCAATTCGTGGAAGGCACGAAGTCGTTCAAGGGGCAGAAGGCGTACACGGTTGACGAAGCGAAGGAACACTTCCGCGACTCGGCGAAGGCGACGAATTTGCCGTTCATCTATTTGTCGGCAGGCGTGAGCAATGCGGAGTTCATCGAGACGCTGGAATTGGTGTCAGGGAGCGGCGTGAAGTACAACGGCGTGCTCTGCGGACGCGCCACCTGGAAGGACGGGATTCCGATCTACGCGCAGCACGGCGGCAAAGCCTTCCATGAATGGATCAGCACGGAAGGCGTGCAGAACATCAATAACGTGAACAAGGCGCTGGAGTCGGCGAGCTCGTGGTTCCCGATTTATGGAGTGGAGAAGGCGGGAGCGGGGCGGTAACGGCTTCGGCAGCAGATCCTTCGCTTCGCTCAAGACGACAGGAGTGAGCGATCTGAGGGTAACGGCGTTTTAGGCTGACCGCGCAGCACAAAGAGACAAAACGAAAGGCGGCGAGTGATCGCCGCCTTTGTTATTCGAGCGAAAAACTTGTGTGCTTACGCCTTAATGGCTGTAGCTGAGGTGGCCGCTTGCGCTGAGTAGGCGTTCGAGGTCGCAGAGTTCGCGACGATGTAGGCCGAGAGCTCGCTGGTGGTACGCGAGTTCGCTGTGGTTGCGAGAGCGCGGTTGCTGTTGGTCAACGAAAATGTAAGTGTCATACGGCCTGCCTCTGCCGATGCGGAACGGGACGGTTGCCGCAAAGGGAAATTAACTACGACCGCGATGCGTACGCTCTGTCCGATACCATCGCGTGATTGCACTATTCTCACGGCATATCGGCTTCAGCACAAGGTTACTGAGGTCATGGTACATACTTTGCTATCCTGACCGAAGTAATTGGACGAAAGTACAGATCATGAACACTCCCCCACGTACAGCTTTAGTAACGGGCGCGTCGAGCGGTATTGGACTGGAACTTGCGCGTCAATTCGCCATTGGACATTACGACCTTGTGTTGGTAGCCCGAAACCGCGCACGGATGATGGAGATCGGCGCGGACTTTCAGAACGCTTACGGAGTGAATGTGCGGATCGCAACGAAGGATTTGGCGCATGGCAAAGCTCCGCAAGAGTTGTTCGATGAACTGCATGAGGCCGGCGTGAAGATCCATACGCTGGTCAACAATGCCGGTTTCGGCGGCTATGGAGAGTTTGCGACATCCGACTTGCAGCACGAGTTGGAGATGATGCAGCTCAACATGGTGTCGTTGACCCACCTGACCAAGCTGTTCTTGCCGCAGATCATCGCTGCGAAGGGTGGGGTTCTGAATGTGGCCTCGACAGCCGCGTTTCAACCGGGACCGCTCATGGCCGTGTATTACGCAACCAAGGCGTACGTGTTGAGCTTCTCGGAGGCACTGGCGGAAGAACTTGCCTCGAGAGGGGTTAAGGTGAGCGTGCTGTGTCCGGGGCCGGTGCCGAGTGGGTTCCAAGACCGGGCTAACCTCCATGGTTCACCGATGCTGCAATCGCCGGCGGTACTGGATGCGGCGGCCGTGGCAAAGATCGGATATGACGGATTGCAGGCCGGCAAGCGGGTAGTGATCGCAGGCAAGCTGAACAAGATTGGCGTGCACATGCTGCGGGTGTCGCCGAGGAATGTGGTCACGAAGATGGTGAAAAAGATCCAGGAGAAGAAGCACTAACTCGGCCGAAGATGACGTTCCGGTGAGCTCCGGGATTCACGGAACGTTGTTGTAGAATGGCGCGGCATGGCAGCCCAGGAAAGCAGCGCGAGGATGGTGGAAAGCCGGTTTCGACCTGGGGAATCAGTACCCTGTTCCGGGGTTTACCGAATAGCGCATAACGGACATCGCGAAGATCACGACGGAATCCTTTTGAAGGGACAGACATTTCCGACGTGCACGGTCTGCGGTGTGGAAGTTCGGTTCCAACTGGTACAGGCTTCAAATTCCATTGAGCAGCAGCTGGGTTTTGAGAAGCAATGAGTCGGCACTGTGAGCGGAGTCCGTGGATGAAAACGAATTTGGGTGAGTCCCGTCGGGGACCAGGGTCAAAACAAGAACAGCGGGCGAGCGAACGCAGGCGCGCGACGATATCGCACCACAGCTGCGGAGCGCGTGGTGGCGGCGGGCGGCATCGCAATACTTCCCTGCCGCTGTTTCATCCGGGAGACGCGGTGCCGGAGTCAGGGATTTATGAGGTGATCCACGATGCCGATCATCGGCAGGCGCATGACGCTGTGATGATCATGGGAAACCGGTTTCCGAGTTGCGAGACCTGCAACGAGCGCGTGCGATTCAGGATTATCCGGACGGCGCCGTATATCTTCCAGGACCAGGACTTCGAAGAGCAGCCGTAGAGTGCACGGAATTCGACGAGGAAGGAGGCCATGACGGCCTCCTTTCGTTTGGGCTGTTATAGTTTCAGAAGCTACTTAGAAATTGGAAATGGTGGAATGAAGCGACTCTTTTTACTCGTTGCGATTGCAGTTTGCACTCTTGGGTTGGGCAGTTGTGGATCGCAGGCAAAATCGAATCCGGGCGTGGATGTCACGGGAAATTGGAACGTGGACCTGACACAGAACGGACTCGCGTCGCCCTCGTATTCGTTTGGGCTGAAACTCACCAAGAACGGGGCTACCATCAGCGGGACGGAGATCGCCTATACCGGTGGGTCAGCGTTCACCAACGGATGCATTAATCTGGGCGGTTTGACGGCGACTGGCAATACGAATGGGGGCAACGTGGTGACGCTCATAGTGAAGGACGCGTCCACGAATTCGAGTTTCACGATCAGTGGGACTGCCGATTCGGCGGTAGCCCAGATCAATGGAAACTTCACATCAAGCTTCGGCGCGAACGGGAGCAATCCTCCCTGTGCGGATGAAGATGGCACGGTGCTGATGAACCGGCAGTAGTCCTGAAGAGATTAAAAAAGGCAGGAGCTTTCGGCTCCTGCCTTTTGCTTGCCTGCTGTGTGAGAGTTAGTGAGGCGTGGAGCTGGTGTCCGGCGTGCTGCTGCTGGAGCCGCTCGAGGGGCTGTTCGGGTCAGTCGAGTTGCTCTTGTCCTTCTTGTGCTTCTTCTTGCTGGTGCTGGTATCCGTGGAGCTGTTCTGGTCGGTGCCGGAGGTACCGCTTGCCGTGGAGGAGCCCGACTGGCTGTTCATATCGGAGCTGGAAGAGCCACTGGAACTGGGGCTGCTCGTGGAACTGCTCGGGGTCTGGGAACTGCTGGGGGAGCTACTCGACTGCGGATCGGTGCTCGACGAAGGCGATGTCGCCTGCGCAGCCGCGATGCCGATCGAGAAGATAGCTGCTGTTGCGATTGCAAGAAGCTTCTTGGACATTTTCATTCATCTCCTGAGGAGAAGTGGCGTCTAGTGAGATGGCATGCCTTCGGGGGTAGATAGCTCAAACCAGAGCTGGAAGATTGCTTAGCACAACGGAAGTAAGGTCATGCCTCTGCCGCGGGGAGCATTCGATATACTGCGGCTGCAATGCTTGCCCATATGATCGTTCTTGCTGCTGCGGCCGCGACATGCAGCCCGGAATTCCTGACTAAGACGGTGAAGACTGCCGCCCATCCGGCCAACGGAAAGGTCGGGGTTAGCGCCAAAGTGCTGGATTCGTCGCAAACCATATCCTTCCACGGGAACAAGAATTTCCCGATGCAGAGCGTCTACAAGCTGCCCATAGCGATCTTCACCCTACGCCGGGTGCAGGAGGGCAAGATCAAGCTCGACCAGGTCGTGAAGGTGGATGAGGACGATCTCATCCCCGCAGCCGGCAATAGCCCCCTACGCGACAAGCATCCACGCGGCGGCGAATTCACCATCGAGGACCTGCTGCGGCGAGCGATTGTGGACAGCGATGGTTCGGCTTCGGATGTCCTGCTGAAACAGATTGGCGGTACGCGAGAGGTGCGTCGGTATTTGAAGTCGCAGAAGATCAAAGGCATCCGAGTGCAGCACACGGAAGAGCAGTTGATCGAGAACACGCACTTGCAGTATTCCGACTCGGCGAAACCTGACGCGATGGTGGATCTACTCGAGCGTCTCCAGCAAGGCAAGCTGCTGGATACGGAAAACACCGCGCGCCTCGTGGGATGGATGAAGGAGACGGACACTGGAAAAGACCGCATCCGGGCGAAGCTGCCGTCAGGAACTGTTGCCGATAAAACAGGAAGTTCGGGTACGAAGGATGGTCTGACTCCAGCGACGAACGACGTCGCACTCGTGACCTTGCCGAACGGGAACCACTTCGCGATCGCGATCTTCGTTACGGATTCGAAGGCTGATACGAAGACGAGAAACCTTGTAATCGCCAATATTGCGCATGAGGTTTGGAGTTGCTGGGCGGAGGAGACGAAATGAAAGTCGCCCTGATCACTGCCGCAAGCAAAGGCATTGGGGCTGGGATTGCAAAGGAACTGGCCAGTCAAGGCTATCGAGTAGCGCTGCTCGCGCGCTCCGAGGCAGTGCACCAGGTTGCCGATCAATTGGGTGGAATCGCCGTGACAGGGTCGGTCACGCAGTTCGAGAGCGTCGAACGACTGGTGACCACCGCTATGGAGAAATGGGGACGGGTTGACGCGGTGGTGAACAACACTGGGCATCCGCCGAAAGGTGGGTTGCTGGAACTGAGCGATGACCAGTGGCATGAGGGCTATCTACTGATCGTCGAGAGCGCAATGCGTATGGCCAGACTGGTTACGCCGATCATGGAACGACAAGGCTCAGGCGCATTCGTTTCGATCTCCAGCTACGCGGCGATAAAGCCGGAGTTGGCGCGGCCGGTATCGAGCGTTATGCGTGCGGCCCTCGGCGCGTGGACGAAACTTCATGCTGAGTATTGCGCGCCGAAAGGGATCCGCGTGAACGCGGTGATGCCGGGTTTTGTGGACAGTTACGAGGTTGCAGCGGAGACTATAGCAACCATTCCGATGGGCAGAGTGGGGCGGGTCGAGGAACTGGCGAAGATGGTGGCGTGGCTGCTGTCGGAGGACGCGTCGTATGTGACCGGGCAGACGATGCTGTTGGATGGCGGGATGGTGAAGGGACTTTGAGATTTGTGCGAGGATAGGGGTCCTTCGACTCCGTTTCGCTTCGCGAAACTCCGCTCAGGATGACAGAAGAAACTGCGCTGATTGATTTTCGAGAGATCACTGTGATGCGCGGGGACACGCTGGCGCTCGATGGGCTGTCGTTGAAGATTGCTGCCCGCGAGAACGTCGCGATCATCGGGCCAAACGGATGTGGAAAGTCCACGCTGCTGAAGACCATCACGCGTGAGTTGTACCCGCTCGCAAGTGAAGGAACGAGTGCGCGGATCATGGGCCGAGAGCAGTGGGATGTGGCGGAGTTGCGCGAACACCTCGGCGTGGTATCGAACGATTTGTTCGCCGGCAGCGAGAAGGACCCGCGTGGACTGGAGATCGCGATCTCGGGCTTCTTCAGTAGTTGGGGGTTGTGGCCGCACCATCATCCGACCGAACAGATGATCGAGCGTTCCACGGCTGCGATGCGACAGATGGGAGTTGAGCACCTGGCAAAACGGCGTTATAGCCAGATGTCGTCGGGCGAGCGGAAACGAGTGCTCATCAGCCGGGCGCTGGTGCACGACCCGGACACACTGGTCCTCGATGAACCGAGCGACAGCCTGGATTTAGCGATGCTGAAAGACCTGCAGAGCCGCTTGCGGCAACTGGCGCAGACTGGAACAGGGATCGTTATGGTGACGCATCATCTACACGAGGTGGTGCCGGAAATCACGCGAGTGGTGCTGCTACGCAAGGGGCGTGTCTTTCGTGACGGTGCGAAACGCGAAGTGCTGACGCGCGCGAACCTTTCGGAACTCTACGAGACGGATGTTGAGCCGGTGGAGAGAGACGGGTTCTATCAGTACTGGTAGCGCTAGTGCGGTTGGTCGGAGTTGCCGACGAAGCACTCGTGGACCAGCGGCTTGCCAAAGCGATCAACTACGTCCTTCGGGATACTGGACTCTTTCAATTCTTTGAATTTGAAATCCACTGTGCCGTCATCGTGCGCGGTCGCGAGCAGGTAGCCGTAGACGTTGGTTTTTGCTTCCGCCGCCTTGTGTGCATCCTCAGGCAGTTTGTAGCGATGCGCGCCGGCGGTTCCGACGATCCATCCCGAGAGCACGCCGCCGTTCGATTTCCAGTAGTCGGTATCGAAGATACCCTTCATATAAAAGTGCGAGTGGCTGGCCAGAATGTAGACGTTTTTCTTCGACTGTTTCTGAAGTTCGAGCAAGTCGTTGTAGATGCGAACGCCGGTGACGTCGCCCGTCTTCCAGTTATTCATGCTGTGTCCGGCGGCGAGGCTGTTGGGCAGCGCGGCGTGCATCCCGACCACCACCGCTTTGACGTCCGGGCTCGACTTGACGTCGGCGAGCACCTTCTCGAACCACTGTATTTGTGCGGGTTCGAACTCGGTTTCGGAGGCGTTATCGAGATTGATGAATTCAATTCCCTGCTGTCGCCAGTGATACCAGGTCGTCACCGAGGAATCGCCAGGTGTATCCGCTTGGCGGTTCTTCTGAAGCGCGGGCGAGGCGAGCCAACGAAGGAAGGTTTCGACAAATTCGGCGCGAGTTTTTGGCGGAATGGTTTCGTGATTGCCGATGCCGAGATAAACCTGGGTTCCGAGGAAGGGCCGAAGCTGATTATCAATGGCGTCCTTCCATGCCATTTTCTGATACTCAGCCAGCGAGGCTGGCGGCACGCCCGTGGCGCGCTTCGCGATGTCTTCATCCACGGCGAAGATGGCGCGCAAGTCGCCGAGGTGCCAGTAGAACTGTCCATTGTCGTTCTTCACGCCTTCGGCGATGGCGGGCATCACGATGTCGCCGCAATTGCGCGAGTCGCCGGAGACGACAAAATTCCACGTTTTTTGAGCGGGAAGAATTGAGGGAACGAGGAGAACGGCCGAGAAGGCCAGTGCGCGAATGTTCATGTTCGGACCTCAAAGGATTTTAGTGCATCGGCGCAGAACCCGCGCCAGCACTTTGCAATTGCGCTTCAACGCCGTACAAAGGTGCTATGGGTGGCTCGGCTCACACAATGCGACATGCGGTTTTAGTAGAGAAGGCAGTGGAATGGCTGCGGCGACACTACCGTTGCGGGATCATTCTCTCGGAACAGTACTGCGCGACGGGCGAAGTACCGGACGCGATTGGATGGAAAGGCCAGTGCCGCTCAGTGGTCGTGGAGTGCAAGGTAAGTCGTGCGGACTTCCTCGCCGATGGAAAAAAAGAGTTTCGTTTGAGGCCGGAGCTAGGCCTGGGATGCGAGCGCTTCTATATGGCTCCCGCCGGCATCATCAAGCACGAGGAACTTCCAAAAGAATGGGGACTCCTGGAATACAGCCGCCGCGAAGTGGTGCTGTCGGTGAAGCCGCCGCGCAAAGACCTGCGCACGCCTGCCGGGATGATGAAAGAGATGAACCTGCTGCTCGCCAGCCTTCGACGAGTGGAGGTGCGGATCGAACCACAATCGATCACCGACTTCCTGAAGTGGAAGAACCGGATGCTGGAGTACAACGGCGGATCGCTGCCGGAAGGGCTATTGAGCGACGCATCGGAAACGAATCCGCACCTGGTTTTGAATCGCGATGAAGTGTCGTAAACGAAACAAACGATGCGCGAACGTTACGTTGGTACATTCACAACTGAGGATCAGTTGAGACGGAAATTGCTCGGGCCGCTCTTTGACCCAACAATCGAGACTAATTAAATCCAATTGTTTCAGTCGTTTGTATTAGCATTCTGCGGCTGCGCAGGTTTTTAACGTAAACAAGTCCGAAAAAAACGATTACTAAAGAGCGGCCAGAACCGGAATCATCCACAGAAGAAGGGCTCGACAAAAGTGAGGAATGCGATACACTCGATTCACTCGAATCGGTTCGTCCCGCTCCCTCCTAGAATCTGTATGGAGGACCACGCTTTGAGCAAGCAAAAGGGTTTCTCGCTCATCGAACTTCTGATCGTCGTTGCGATCATCCTGATCATCGCAGCGATTGCGATCCCGAATTTATTGCGCTCCCGCATGGCGGCCAATGAGGCCTCTGCCGTGAGTTCGGTTCGGTCAATCAATACCGCGCAGATCGCTTACAACGCCACGTATCCGACCGCCGGCTACGCCACGACGATGGCCGCTCTCGGGCCAGGTGCCACGGATTGTTCGTCGCCTGGTGCGGCGACTTCAGCAAACTCGTGTCTGTTAGATAATGTGCTGTCGTCCGGGAAGAAAGCTGGATATTCGTTCGTGATCTCGGCATCGGCGAGCACGCCGAACACGGACTACGCCGTCAACGCGAACCCGGTGAACCCCGGCAGCAGCGGACAACGCTACTTCTATTCCAATGCCGGTGGCGTGATTCGGTACAACCAGTCCGCACCCGCAACTTCCAACGATATTCCAATCCAATAGCCTCAGCAGTTCCCTCAAGGCGGCAGCTACGGCTGCCGCTTTGTCATGCAGACACAACTGCTTTACTCTGGTACTCAATCTGAGTGGGGAGTGCGTCGTGTCCGCTATCAATCGCGTTCTGGAAGCAAACCACAAGAATTCCCTGCACTACGATCCCCGCGAAGTATCGCCGCACCCGCGCATGGCGCTGGCGGTTCTCACCTGCATGGATACGCGCATCTCTCTCCCCGCATTGGGATTGAAAGTAGGAGATGCGCACATGATCCGCAACGCCGGTGGCATCGCGACGGACGATGCGATCCGATCGCTGGTGGTTTCGCATTACCTCTTGGGGACGAACGAGATCATGGTCATCAACCACACTGACTGCGGATTAATGAAAGCCAGCGAGTCGGACCTTCACCACAAGATATCGACCGAGGCAGGTAAACCGGCGAATGCCTCGGTGAAGTTCCACGCCTTCCACGATGTGAACGCGAACGTCCGTGAGCAAATAGAACAGCTCTACGCTCATACCTGGCTGAAGGGGCGCGTCAAGATTCGCGGTTTCGTGTTCGAGGTTGAGACCGGACGGTTACGCGAAGTGCCGCGCTAGTCGCCATTCGCGCCGGCGCCGTACTGGCTGCCGAGTTGCGCGTACAACGTATTGACCCAGTGTTCCCGGTCTTCGTGCTTGGTCATGCAGGCGTCTACTGCGCGCTTGAAGTACTCGGGAATGTCTTCCACGTAGCCGGAGAGAATCACGATGGGCATCCGCGGAAACTGTTTGCGCACGGAAATGGCCACGTGGATGGGATCCGCGTTGAGCAGGCGGTAGTCGAGCACGACGGCCTCAACGTCATGCTGCTTGAGGGCGTGGTTCACTTGTGCGAGGTCGCGGGCGACAGCCACATGAAAACCGGCGTCTTCGAAGGTGGCGCGCTGTAGTTGGAGGTCGCGTTCCTCATCATCCACACAAAGAATTGACCGTCTCTTGCTAGTCATTGTTGCTTGTCCCTGTTGGGGCGGTTTTGCGAACCTGCGAGGCCCAGAACACCGCCAGGCTGCGGACGGTGGTTTGAAGATCGTGGAAGTCGGTGGGCTTGACGACGAAGCCGTCTGCCCGAAGTTCACGAGCCACGGCGGCGTCGAGAGCGCTGTCGGACCCTGAGAAGATGACAACCGGCACGGCACCCATCTCGCGGTCGTGACGGATGGCCCTTAGCAACTCAAGACCGTGCATGTCCTCAAGATCAAGGTCGAGGATGACGAGTGATGGCACCGTCCTGCGGCTGTGGTATGAACCGCGGCGAGCGATGTAATCCAACAACTCGGCGCCGCAACTCATGCTCATGACATTGCCGCTCAGCTCATAGCCGATTAAGGCGGAAGCAATGAGTTCGCGTTCGCGCGGATTGTCTTCGACGATCAGGATCGGTCTCTCTTCCATGGCCCAACGATTCATGGAAACTAGATTTGATTGCACGTACATCAGTCAGTAATGGATGCGAAATTTGGGAGGCAGGTTTTCTGGATGGGAACCTTTAAGTATAACAATCTACAGGGCTGGGGTGGGTCACGTCCTTCCGTACGGTTGCACCAGAGTAGCTTCTGGCATACAGTGAGGCCTTCCCCCGCAGGAGTGTGTCATGGACCTGTATCAGGAAGAGGAACCGAAGGATCGGCAGTCCCTGGTCCTGCTGATCGTGACGGTGGTAGCGGTCGTAATTGGCGGCATCGTGCTCTATTTCCAGTTCGATGCCAAATCGAAAAAGCCGGAGATGGGCTGGTACAACATCGGCACGGAGAGCGTCGAACTGAAGCCAAGCGGCTATCACGCCTTCTCGTATCGAAACGTCCCGCCGAAATTTCGGATTGAGGTCCATGCCAGCGAGCCCGTCTCGTTCGGATTTGTAACGCCCGATACCTACGGACACTACACTTCGACGATCATGCAGGTGGACTTCGCAGGATTGCCGTGCGGAGGGGCGAACGCCAAAGACGCCGACTTGAACTGTTCGACCGATTCCACGAAGCGTTACCTTCTGTTAACAGACGCGCGGGAAGATTCAGTACCGGAACCGCCATCGAAGAAGGCCCGGTTACAAAAAGCGTCTGCGCCGGTGGATTCGACGCAACCGGACAATCACATTGCGGTGAAGATGTACGACTGGCGCTGCGTGAAGTACTGCGAGAACCTGCCGCCAAGTGGAAGCTAGCTAAGCTGAATTCGTATCAGCTATAGTGTTTTGCATGAAGGCTTTCTGGGCCGTCGTCCTGTTATGTCTTTCTTCCGTCCCGTTTTTTGGGGCCAATCCTCCTGCAGATTTAAAAGCGAAAGTCGACCAGTTGCTACCACAGCTGCGCGCTTTCTACATTGACCTTCATCAATCCCCGGAGCTTTCTCTTCACGAGGAAAATACGGCAGCCAAGCTGGCTGCGGGACTCCGCAAGCTTGGCTTTGAAGTCACGGAACATGTGGGTGGAACTGGCGTAGTCGGCGTGCTCAAGAATGGCGACGGCCCGGTCGTGCTGATCCGGACGGAGCTCGATGCATTGCCCGTGGAAGAACAGACGGGACTTCCCTACGCCAGCAAAGTGAAGACGAAGAACGCCAGCGGGCAGGAAGTGTCGGTGATGCATGCTTGCGGACACGATCTTCACATGGCAAGTTGGCTCGGAACAGCGACACTGCTGAGCCAGAACAAATCGCTGTGGCACGGCACGCTGCTGATGATCGGACAGCCGGCCGAAGAGATTGGCGCGGGTGCCGACGCAATGATCAAGGATGGGTTGCTTACGCGTTTTCCCAAGCCCGATTACTCCATCGCCGTACACGATGACTCCGCGATGCCGGCAGGTCAGGTCGATGTCACCGGCGGCCCGGTATTTGCCGCTGCTGCCTCGGTGAAGATCACGATCTACGGCAGAGGCGGGCATGGCGCTCAGCCGCAAACTACGGTGGATCCGATTGTTATTGCCGCGAGAACCATCCTTAGCTTGCAGACGATCGTCTCCCGCGAACTCAGTCCGCTGGATCCGGCGGTGGTGACGGTTGGTGCGATCCACGGTGGCACCAAAAACAACATCATCCCCGACAAAGTGGAAATGCTGCTGACCGTGCGAGCATTCAAGCCCGAGGTCCATAAGCACATCCTGGAGTCGATTACGCGGATCACCAAAGCGGAAGCGGCGGCGGCGGGTGCGCCTCAGGAACCGAAAATCGAGGCAAGCGAGGCGTTGCGCTTCACTACCAACGACCCGGCACTGGCGGCGCGCCTTGCCAGCGTGTTGACGCCGGTGTTGGCAAAGAACAACATTCTCACGGATCAACGGCGCATGGTGTCGGAAGACTTCGGTGCATTCGGAAATGCCGCAGGCGTTCCCAGCGTCCTGATGCTCATTGGCGCCGTGCCCCCGGAAAAATTTGCGGAGGCGCAGAAAACCGGAGATCCGTTGCCTTCATTGCATTCTTCACAGTGGGCACCGGACCTCGAACCGGCAATGCGCACAGCAATCCTTACAGAAGTTACCTCGGCTTTGGATTTGTTCTCTGGTACAAAGTAAGTTGAGGGAGATACGTTGAGGGTCCTGACACGCTTCATGCTATCGGCTGCTGACGCCCGGCAATTCCCTGCCGCGGGCGCGCCGGAGATTGCGTTTCTTGGACGCTCCAATGTTGGCAAGTCGAGCCTGATAAACGCGATTGTGGGATCAAAGATCGCCAAAACCAGTTCCACTCCGGGCCGCACCCAGACGATCAATTTCTTCGAGATCCGCAGACCCGGAAAGCCTCGCCCAGACTGGATTTTCGCCGACCTGCCTGGCTACGGTTACGCTCGCGTTCCCAAGGAACTTACGGCGGAGTGGCCGAAATTCATTGATCCGTATTTGCATGAGCGACCCACGCTCGCGCTTTGCGTATCAATCGTGGACGTCAGCGTTCCACCTCAGAAAAAAGACCTTGAACTGCTGAACTGGCTGCGCCACGTGGGTCGCCCATTCGTTGTGGTGGGAACGAAGATCGATCGTGTTTCCGGGAATCAGTTGCGAAACAATCTTCTCAAGCTCAAAGAAGAATTACTGGTGGAGGAGGTTGTCCCGTTTTCAGCGAAAGGCACAACTGGCCACAACGAGCTTTGGAAAAAGATTTTCGAGGCAGCCGGAACGGACGCGCCTGCCACCGCCGGCTAACTACTTCGACTTCATCTCTTCCATCGCGCTCTGCATCAGTTGCTTCGCGTCTGTAATGCCCTTCATGATTGCCTGGATGTCCATCGCCGGCTTACCGGCCTGGCGCGCACTCTGACAATAAACGCCGTGCTGCCCGACCAGCGCCAGCGCGTCGGTGAGCAGATCGAGGCTCACCGCAAGTCGTCCTCGCGCAGCTCCCATCATCGTCTCGTAGTGATCCAGTTCTTGCTTGTGGTCGTCGAAAACACTCATGCCTCGATTGTACTTATCTCCCGCGAAGGGCAATAATATTGGCCTGCAGGTGGATGATTCCGTTTCGATCATTGGAGGAAGTAATGCGCAATCTGTACCGGCCGTTGTTGTTTGTACTGCTCGTCACCGGGTTCGTTGTTGCACAGGACAAAGCTTCCCGGCCCAGCCCTCCGGGAACTGCAAGCGTTAGCTTTGCGGATGGCCACAAAGTCACCATCGACTACGGTCGCCCTTCCATGAAAGGTCGCAAGATCATGGGCGAACTGGTTCCCTACGGGAAGGTGTGGCGCACGGGCGCCAATGAAGCGACTTCGCTTACTACCGACACCGACCTCGTGATTGGCGGGACCACCGTTCCGAAGGGCGCGTACACGGTTTATACGTTGCCCGGCGAGATGGCGTGGAAACTGATCATCAACAAGCAGACCAAGCAATGGGGCACGGTTTACGACGAGAAGCAGGACCTCGCACGAATCAACCTCGTTTCCGCGAAAACCAGCGCTCCGGTCGAGCAGTTCACCATCTCCCTCGATCAAGCCGGCGGAGACGCAGCCAAGCTGAAACTGGAGTGGGAGAACACCTCCGTCTCTGTGGATGTGAAAGAAAAGAAGTAAGGCGCAAGTTGAGCGCTGCGGCCCAGCTTCGCAAGAGGCTGGGCTGTTGCTTTTACAGCAGCTCTCGGGGTGTCGCAATCCGCATCCGAACTAGATGGAGGTATACATGGATAACGACAAACCAGTGAGTGTGCTGAAGAAGGTCATCGAAACGGCGCGAGATGGCGAGAAGGGGTTCCGCGAGGCAGCCGAACACTTTAAGAGCCCCGAGCTTCGCACCATGGCCCAACGCGTAAGCGCAGAGCGTGCCGAATTTGCGCGCGAGCTGGAACCGGAGCTTCGTGCCGAGGGCAAAGACGAGAAAATCGAGGGCTCGACAGCGGGTGCGCTGCATCGCGCCTGGGTGGATATCAAGACCGCTCTGGGCGGGGGCGACCAGACGATTCTCGACTGGCTGGAACAAGGTGAAGACTACGCCAAGAAGACATACGGCGAGGCTTTACAGGCGAGCCTGCCCAGTGCAGCCCAACTGATTGTGCGCCGCCAATATGACCGGATTGTGAATACGCATGATCAGGTGAAACGACTGCGCGACCAGAACCGCGCGGCGTAAGTTAGGCTTCAGATCTCATAAGGCTGGCTTCGCGCCAGCCTTTCTTATTGCTTCGGAGAATCAGTCTTCGGCCCTTCGCCGATCTCTTTGGTGAGGCGTTCGATCGCCTTGCGGGCCTCATCGGCGTCTTTACCTTCATGAATGATCTTGAGATACGCGGCGTAATTGTCGCGCGCATCTTCGACCTCCTTTAGCTTTTCTTGCGTGCGTGCCACGCGGAGTGTCGCTTCAGCGTCATTCGGTTTATAAATCAGCGCTTCCTGGTAGCGGTTCAGCGCTCCGCGATAGTTCTCGCGCTTGAAGTAATAGTCGCCGACCTCGATATCTTTCATCGCCTTGTGGGGATCGAAAGGGTGGAATTCGAGGACGTCATCCACATTGCTGTCAGGATGGTTGGTCGCATCGTCCTTAGGAGGTGAGGTATCGATTCGCGTGTCGTTGCTGGAGCTTTCGATATCGGAGCGAGGCGGGGCCTGGTTCTGCGGCGCCTTGGCGTCGTCCTGCGCCCAGATGGCGCCTGAAAATGCCAGTGCCAGAAGTGCAAACCAAAGGTATTTCACATTCATATTCTAATGAGTTCCCTCTTCGGGGCGAAGGCCTTACGGTGCCTTATAATCGAGGCACTTTTGTAAACCCCTATCGACAGGACGTGCCACCGTTCGTGGACATTCTCTTCGCGACATTCGCCTTTCTCTTCGGCCTAGTCTTCGGCAGCTTTTTGAATGTCTGCATTTACCGGCTGCCGCGCGGATTATCCGTAGTCACGCCACGTTCTGCTTGTCCCAACTGCCATAAACCTATCGCTGCTTACGACAATATTCCCGTCCTGAGCTGGATCATCCTTGGCGGCAAGTGCCGCAACTGCAAGACTCCGATCACGCCCCGCTATGCCATCGTGGAGCTGGTCTGTGGGCTGCTGGTGCTGGCGTGCTACCTGGAATATGGGCCAAAACTCGGGCCCAGCATGATGATCGACGGCACTGTCTTCAAAGTACTCCTGCTGCCGTATCTGCTTAGATTCCTGAAGTACGCCATTCTCGCTTATCTGCTACTCGGCCTCATCTTCACGGATGCCGAGACTCAACTCCTGCCCGACAAGATGACCCTGCCGGGCCTAGTGATTGGACTGATTTTTAGCGTTTTGGTACCCATGCAGGACCTGGTGGTCATGCTTTTCCTGGAATTTGTACCGTTTCCGATTCCACATGGACATCAGGTGCTTTGGATTTCAGTGATCAGCTCCGTCACCGGCGCGATCGTGGGCGGAGGCTTCATCTGGGGCGTAGGCGCATTGTGGAAGCTCGCGCGCGGCTATGAGGGAATGGGCTTTGGCGACGTGAAGCTCATGGCGATGGTCGGCGCGTACCTTGGCGCGGCCACGACGTTGATCGTGATTTTCACAGCATCGATCATGGGATCGGTTATCGGGCTGGCGACGATTGGAATCGTCTATCTACAGCGCCGCGGCAGGTACGTGAAAAAGCTCGGACCGGCGCAAGGCGCTAGCCGCGCTCGCAAGGCAGCGTTTGTTGCCTACCGCTACCTGCCAATGCCCTTTGGCGTTTCCCTTGGCGCCATGGCGCTGGTCGCGGTGTATTTCAGCCGGTATATCTACCATTGGTGGTTAGGCACGCCGTGAACCTTGTTGCCAATCCGACGTTCTTCAAGTTCTTCATGATGCTCCTGGGGAGCGTTGTGATCATCGCCGTCGGAGCCCTGGCGTTTCGCTATCTCAAGCAAATGATGCTGCAGGACGTAGATATGAGCAGCCGGCCTGCCGGTCGCGAAAGCAGCGGGTTCGCCTTCCACACCTACCAGGGCGTCATCTCCAGACTCAAAGAGCAGGAGCAGGAACTCAAGAGCCTGCGCGAAGCGGCCAGCAGCCGTGCATCGGCCTCCGAGAGCCTGAGCGTGGCAGTGCTGACCAACCTCGGCAGCGGAGTCGTCGTATTCAATCCGGCAGGCATTGTGCAGCAGGCGAATCCCGCAGCGCGCGAGATCCTCGGGTACGCATCACCCACCGGTCTTCACACGCGCGACCTGATGAAAGGAGTGCATGCAGTGCGCACCGAAACCGGCCAGACCGCAGTCGAGGTGTCGTCGTTCCTGCGCGCCATTACCGACGCACCGCAGCACAACCAGACCACGAGGTTTGAGGTGGACTACCGCACGCCGGGTGGCGTGGAGAAGGTGCTCGCGATTACCGTCTCGCCAATCCGATCGAGTGTCGGCGCTTTTCTTGGCTCGACTTGTTTGATCACCGATCGCACCCAGATCAGCAGCCTGGCGCGACAGATGCGCGTGCGCGAGAACCTTGCGTCGCTGGGCGAGATGTCGGCCGGTATTGCGCATGAGTTCAAGAATTCGTTGGCGACAATCTCTGGCTACGCACAGATGCTCAAAGGCGAGCCCGATGAAACCGTCAGCGAGTTTGCAACCCGCATCCAGGGCACGACTGAGAACCTTACCAGCGTGGTAACAGACTTCCTGAATTTCGCACGGCCGCAACAGCTCAAGCGCGAACCGATCGAACTGCGCCCAGTGCTGGAAGACTGCGCGCGAGAGACGAAGGTCACGCTGGAGTTCCAGAACTTTCCTGACCGGCTCGTTGTGAATGGCGACCGCACGGCGCTGCGGCAGGTCTTCAGTAATCTCTTGCGAAATGCCGCCGAAGCAGCACGGAACAACACTCCGGTCCGCGTCACGGTACGAGCATCGGCGACCGACACAAGCGTGGAGTTAAGTCTCCACGACAACGGAACGGGCATTCCGGAAGAGGCCCTGAAGAACATCTTCATCCCCTTCTTCACCACCAAGCCACAGGGAACAGGGCTGGGCTTAGCGCTGGTACATCGGATCGTGACCGAACACGGGGGTTCCATTCGCGCGGGCAACGACCTCGAAGGTGCGGTATTCACCTTAAGTCTGCCTTTACAAAAACCTGCAGCAGAAAAGCCCGCCACCGCAAACCCAAAGTAAGCCCTAATCCGGCATAAGACGTATTACCGAAGCCACCTATTAACTCGTTGCGTAACAGCGCAAACGGGATAAAATACCGTCCAGCTTGCAATCTAACCAACCGTGCGTTGTTCCTCGAAGGGGGAAGTGCGTTATGAAGAAACTTGTGCCACTTGCGTTGCTCGCGCTGGCCACATCCGTATGTGTCTCTGCCCAGCAGCAAACTCAATCGCAGAGCCTGGGCGATGTTGCCCGCCAGCAGAAGTCCACCGACAAGGCCCACAAGGTATGGACCAACGACGACTTCCCGGACCGTCCGCCGACTGCGGATACAGCTACGTCCTCAGATGCGGCTGCAACCGACGCGACCGCGGCCACTGCCGATACCGGTAAGGATGCCGCTGCCGGTAAGGACGCCAAGGCCGATTCGAAGGACGCGAAGAAGCCCGATACTGTTGATGAGCAAAAGAAGATCGACGAAGAATGGAAAGGCAAACTCGACGCTCAGAAGCAGAGGATTGCCGACCTTCAGCGTGAGTACGATCTGAACGAGCGCGAACTGAAGCTTGCACAAACGACTTACTACGCCGATGCCGGCAACAAGCTCCGCGACCAGAAAGATTTCCTCGACAAGGACAAGGCCTCCCGCGAAAAGCTCGACACTTTAAAACAGCAGATTTCGGATGAGCAGACAAAGCTCACCGATATGCAGGACAAGGCGCACAAGGCCGGCGCCAACAAAGCGTACGACTGAGAAAGCTCTGAACTTGAACAGACCCTCGCGCGACCTGACGTCGTTCGAGGGTTTTTGACTTTATGGATTGCATTCTCCTCGTAGAAGACAAAGCTGACTTGCGCGAGATGCTCACCACCGCTCTGCAGCGGATGGGCTACGCCGTTCTGCCCTCAGCGAACGTGAACGAAGCGCTCGTGGATTTAGCGAAGCAGCGCTTTTCCGCTGTGCTCACCGATCTCAAGCTGCCCGGTGGCAGCGGTATGGATGTTCTCTCCGCAGCGCTCGATTCCGATCCCATGGTTCCAGTGGTCGTCATGACGGCGTTCGGCACGATCGCCGATGCGGTCGAAGCCATGCGCGCCGGAGCATTCGACTTTATCCAGAAGCCGATTGATCTCACCCATCTCAAATTGCTTCTTGAGCGCGCCGTCGAGCGACAGCGATTGATGCGCGACAATGTCGTGCTGCGCGAGGAATATGCGCGCAAAATGGGCTTCCCGCGCATTATCGGTGAGCACCCGACGATGCAGAACTCGGCCCGCGAAATGCAACGCATCGCCGGGTCGGATTCGACCGTATTGCTGCTTGGAGAAAGTGGGACAGGGAAAGAGCTCTTTGCGCGTGCGATCCACCAACTCAGTATTCGCAGCACGCAGCCGTTCGTGGCCCTCAACTGTGCGGCGATGCCGGAAGGTCTCATCGAGAACGAGCTCTTCGGGCACGAAAAAGGCGCGTTCACCGGTGCGAACACTCGGAAGTCTGGAAAATTCGAAATGGCGAATCGCGGCACGATCTTTTTGGATGAGATCGGCGAGCTGCCGCTGAATCTGCAATCGAAGTTGTTGCGAGTTCTGGAAGAGCACGTCGTAGAACGGCTCGGCTCGACCATGCCTTTGCAATTGGATGTGAGGGTGGTCGCGGCGACCAATCGTGAACTGGAGCAGGCAGTCGAAGCTGGAGCGTTCCGTCGCGATCTTTACTATCGACTCGCAGTGTTCCCAATTCGCATTCCGCCCCTGCGAGAGCGTGGCGAAGACGTCATCCTCATTGCGGAACATTTTCTTGCCCACTTCCGTCAGGAGTTGAAGAAGCCTCGGCTATCTCTGGCTCCGGATGCTCTGGCAGCGTTGCGTGCGCATCTTTGGCCAGGAAACGTTCGTGAGCTACAGAACACCATTGAACGTGCGGCAATCCTGCACGATACCGAAGTCACAGCTGCCGACCTTGGGCTCTCCGCCAATCTCCGCAGCGCCGCAGCCGTGTCGCTCGGAGAACACTCAATCGATATGGGCGGTTCCCTGCCCGAGGTTTCCGCGCAAGCCAGCCGCACCATCGAGAAGGCGAAGATCGAAGCCACGCTGCGCGAATGCAAGTGGAACAAGTCGGCGGCCGCAGAACGCCTCGGCATTTCCTACAAGACGCTACTGACCAAGATCCACGGGTACGGCCTCGACTAGCGTCGTGCTAGCATGGGATTCGACAACCAACGATTGTGTCTAGGGTTCCGCTCTCTTCGAGAGGCCGCGACCAAGCGACACCAGGGACTGCAACCCGCAACTGACGGCATAAAAGGCCTGAGGTCCTCCGCAAGACGCGGAAAGGAGACCTCATGAAAGCGTACCTTCCAGCGAACTGGCCGATCCCACTTCCAACCCAACCACTCATCGGCAGCATTGTCCGGCTCGAACATCTGACGTTCGAACACGCGGACGCGCTTGCTCAAGCAGGCTCGGATCCCAAAGTCTGGCAGTTCATCACCAGCGATGCCCGGACGGAAGCTGCGATGCATGCCTACGTCGAGAAACTGCTCAACGATTGGAACGCGGGGAGTACCGCACCCTTCGCCGTCCATGATCTGCGGCTGGATCGAATCGTCGGCTGCACGCGACTGAAAGAGCTCGACCGCAACCATCGGCGCGCACTTATTGGCTCATGGTATGCGCCGGAAGTCTGGCGAACTGGCGTGAATCTGGAAGCAAAATGGCTTCTGCTTCGCTACGCCTTCGATGTCCTCGAATGTGTGCGCGTCGAATTTCACACCGACGCTCGCAACGACCGATCGCGAGCGTCACTCGATAAACTCGGCGCCAAATTCGAAGGCATCCTGCGGGCGCACCAGATCGCCCGCGACGGATCCCTGCGGGATTCCGCCATCTTCAGCATTCTTGCTAGCGAATGGACAAACGTCAGCTCAATCATTCGATCCTGCCTCCGCCGCTAGGCTTTCGCTGCGAAGACCTTCAGAGCTTCAAGTTGTTTGGCATGATGGCGCCCGTGTTCGTAGTGGAAGTGTCGCCACTGCTCGCCGTTGAGGGGACCGAGCGCAAAGTGGTTTCCGAGGTTAGCGTCCTTGCCGCGCCTTTGTTCGGCCTCGTCGATCGCAACGCCCAGTCGCTTCAGGTCTTCCTGAATACGAGTGCGCACATTGGCATCGGGCGGAGTTTTCGGCGTCGCGAATGGCGGTGCCTGCAGACCCTCGAAGAAGCTGCCTTGATCGAAGATCAACTTGCGCGCCGCGCTGACGCGATCATCGATAGGAGCCGGCTCCACGACGGCCTGGTCGCGGTTCTTCTCCAGCATTTTCGCGGTCCCCGTGTAGGTCAACCGCAAATGTTCGAGCACCTCGGCGGCACACCACTTTCCTTCCGGCGCACGTAAGAGCTGATCGTCGTTCATGCCGGCAGTTGCCTGTTGCAATAATTGGGAAAGCTGATCGAGATACGGCTGCATGCGTGCTCTCCTGCATCCATTCAATGTGCGACACTGGTCGCCGGAAAGAAAATGAAACGACTGACTCTTATTCTGCTATCTATCCTTGCGCTCGCCGCCTGCGACTCCAAACCTGCCACTAACACTGCTTCGCCGGAAAAACCAAAGCAGGAGACGAAGGCCAACGAATATGAAACCGGCCGCGGAGCTTTCCAAAAGCTTTATATCGCGGCCCACGGCTGGGCCGTCGATGCCAAACCTTTCCGGTTGCAGTCCGAGTATAACGCCGGAGATCCGGTCACAGAGGGTAAGGCGGGGGTGTGGCATTGCGCCTTCGGATCGGCGGCCCGCAGTTCTATGAAATCGTTCCAGTGGACAGGCATTAGCGGCCCCGGACTTGAGCAGGGTGTTTCGCATGGCGGGGACGATGCGTACAGTGCGACCAACACCTCAACCCAGGTTTTCGATGTCGCCTTCCTCAAGATTGATAGCGACGCCGCCTTCCAAGTGGCTCAAAAGCATGGCGGCGAGAAGTTGACCAAGGCTGACCCCAAGATCCCGGTGTTCTTCACGCTGGAATGGAACCACGGCAAGAACAAGCTCGAATGGCGCGTCTCCTACGGCTCAAGCAGTGACGACAGCCAGCTTCGGGTCGTCGTGGATGCTACGGAAGGCTCATTTCTCCGAGTGGAGAAGTAGATTCGGGTTAAGAGTACTGCATTGACCTTGCCAGTGGCTTTGGTACACTTTCAGCAACTTGCTTTGAAAACCGGCGCCACCGCTTGGCCGAGACGAGGTTCGTTCGTATATGGCGTTCCCTTCGGAACCGAAGATCCAGATTTTGACCACCCCGGAGTATCGGGAAAGCTACTCCAACAGCGTGCAGGTGCGCGTAAACGTATGGGACTTCTTCCTCGTCTTCGGCACCTTGCACCAGTCGAGCGAAACGGAAGTCGAGGTCCGCAACTTCCAGGGTGTCTATTTGAGCCCCCAACAAGCCAAAGCTCTGCTCACCCTGCTTCAGCAGAACGTGCAGAACTACGAGAACACCTTCGGCGAGATCAAGCTCGACCCACGGATGGTCGGTCCGGTCCACTAAACTCTTGCAGCCCGGTGTGGACGCTCGTGCCGGGATTGCGCCTCCTCAGGATTACAAGAGAAGGCCTCCGGCGGCCAAAATAACACTTTGGCATTCGCCAAAGCTTGCCTGTCTTGTGGATGAGTAGCCCTCCCTCCAATCTCGACCAGCCATTGCAGTCTCCGCCTTCAGTCCGGGAACACCTGTCGGCGTTCTCGCTGATCTTCGTCGCGCTCTTCCTCAGCCACGGCGCACTCTTACGGCTTCCCTATTTCTGGGATGAGGCTGGGTATTACATTCCTGCAGCACGCGACCTTCTAATTACCGGCGATTTGATTCCGCACTCGACGCTTTCGAACGCGCATCCGCCACTGCTGGCGATTTACCTCGCAACCTGGTGGAAGCTGAGCGGCTTCACGCCCGCAGTGACGCGAATCGCCTTACTCATCGTCACCTCGTTCTCGCTCCTTGGGCTCTGGCGACTCGCGTCTGTAGTGGCGAACCGTACGGTTGCGGTGATCGCCGTCCTCTGCACTGCCGCGTTTCCGGTTTTCTTCGCGCAGAGTTCTCTCGCCCACCTCGACATGCTGGTGACCGCATTCACCATCTGGGGAGTGGCCTTCTACTTGGAAGGCCGCAATGTTCGTGCGGTAATCATGTTCGCCTTCGCGGGACTTTCAAAAGAAACGGCGATTCTTACACCCGGCGTTCTCATCGCATGGGAGGTATTCGCTCCGGCAAGATGGCGCACCGGTCCGCGAAACTGGAAGCGCGCGGTGCGGCTGCTGCTGAGCTTCGTTCCGCTGGCGATTTGGTTTCTGTATCTGCACCATCGCACCGGCTTTTACACTGGCGATCCGTACTACTACAGCTATAACGTCGGCGCGACGCTCACTCCACTCCGCATCGTCCTCGCCATCGTGCTCCGTTTGTGGCACACGCTCGGCTATATGAACCTGTTCGTGCTCACGCTGCTCACGTTGGCTGCAATGCTCGAACCCGCCGTGGTGGATGGCACGGCCGCACGACGCCGTATCGCACTCCCCGTGCAGATGGTTCTGTACGCGGTAATCGCCGCACACGTGGTGTCGCTTGCGATTGCAGGCGGCGCGGTGCTCGCACGCTACATGTTGCCGGTCTATCCGCTGATTGTGCTGGTCTGCGTGAGCACGCTCTATCGACGCTTGCGCTGGTGGCCGGTCGCAACCGCGGTCGTCGTTGCGTCGTTTCTGGCAGGCCTGGTGTTCAATCCGCCGTACCGCTTCGCGCCGGAAGACAATCTCACCTATCGCGACTACATCCTCCTGCATCGTGGCGCTGCAACGTATCTCTCGCAGCACGCACACGGCGCACATGTCCTGACGGCATGGCCTGCCTCTGACGAAATCTCACGGCCGTTTCTTGGATACCTGAAAGAGCCCATCCCTGTCGTCCGCATCGAGAACTTCACCGCGGCGCAGATGACGCTCGCCGCCGCTGCGCAAGGCCAGTACGACTGGGTCTATCTCTTCTCAACGAAATATGAGCCTCCACACCTGCTTATTCATTCAGCCTACTGGGAGGGCATGCAGAAGCGGTTCTTCGATTACCACATCGACATCTCGCCCGAAGTGGCAGCGCGCATGGTCGGCGGACGCATTGTGTACCAGTCCCATCGCCGCGGGGAATGGGTGGCTCTGGTGCAGATCGAGCACGCGGAGAACGCGCGGCTTCGCTAGACAGACGAGGCCCGTGATGCGCAAGCTCAAGTGCTCCGCGTGCGTCGTCAACGGGAGCAGGAGGCGCGCCATCGCTGGCACGCTCCGTTCTTGCAATGCTGGACGAAGACCGCGTCAATCCGCGGCTGTCGCGGAGAGCAATCGTCCTTCCGAGCATCCGCACGCTCTCACCAGGTGAGAGTTGCTTGCGCAATCACGGGCCGAGTTCAAACCGGATTCGGGACGTGGAACCCGAAGCCTACTCCAACCCCGTCTTGTTCAACTGCTGATACAACGCCAAGCCGGCGATAAACAAAATGAGTAACGTCGAGGCCGCACCAAGCAGCCGGACGAAAGGAGTCAGGCGATTCACCTTCACGGAAAGCTCTTCCTGCTCTCTCTGCAGGTGGGCATCGGAATCGCTCAAAAAGATTTGGTCGTCCTCGTGTAGTGTGAGCGTGCTGCGGTAGATTAGCAGCAGGACAAGGATCGTCGTCAAACCGGCCCAGGCGATCAGCAGGATCATCATGGTTGACATGAAACACCTCTAGGATCGTTCCGGTCCCTCGAACTGGGTCGCGCCCGGGTGCTGTTCCCCCGGAGCTTCCTGCAACCCCAATTCGAAGTTGCTGAAGCTTCCCCACCTCCCCTGCGCGGCTCGTAGGGGGGCCATCGGTTGGGGATTATATGCCCAGTCCAGAGTTGGCGACGCTCATTTATTTCAGAGTTCCCACACGGAGGTGGGACCGTTTTGGGCCAAAAATTTCTGCGACTCTCCCGCAGCTTGTCCATCTAAATATTGAGTTTCTGCGGATTTCCGGGCGATTTGGCCCGGTTTGGTATAATCAAGCAGACCACCCGAGGAGAATGGCAACAATGGCAACCACTGCTACCCCGAACACCACGACCCCGACGAAGAGCGCACCTCTCAACCTGACGCCGAACGCCGTTGCGAAGGTAAAGGAGATCATGTCCCAGCAGAACCCCGTTCCTGCGGGATTGCGCGTGGGTGTGGTCGGCGGCGGATGCTCCGGCTTCTCCTACTCGATGAACTTCGAGACCAGCGCCGGTCTCATGGACAAGGTCTACGAATTCGACGGCCTGAAGGTCTACATTGACGCAACCTCGGTTGTCTACCTGAACGGCGCCGTTGTTGACTACGTCGAGACACTCGAAGGCGCCGGCTTCAAGTTCGAAAACCCGAACGTGAAGAGCACCTGCGGCTGCGGCTCCTCCTTCAGCGTGTAACCCGAAATCAGTTTCAAATGAGAACCCCGTCTGCGGACGGGGTTTTTCTTACTCTCACCGTTTTGAGTTTACTGTGGCGGCGCGTTCTGGTCCGGCGGCATTTGATTGCCCGGCCCGTTCTGCTGCGTCGGTTGCTGCGTGCCTATCGGCGACATTCCATTCGGCGACATGGCTCCAGGTGCAGTACCGCCGACATTCGATCCACCGATAAACGCCTGAGGATTGTAGGGCCCCTTCAGCAGCATGCCGCGGTCTTGCGTGGGATCGTAGATAAACATCCACTTGTTGTAGTTCGACTTGTTGTTGAACTCGCGGATGCTCTTGCCTTTGCTCATGCTCGCAACGCCGACAATGCCGCCGGCACCGTAGGTCTGCCCGGGCTGCCCGCCGAGACCGGGGTTCTGCAGCGCTTGGCCAGACTGGCCCGGATCGGTGGTTGAACCGGTAGTCGCTGTGCCGCCCGGCGGATTTTGCCCTTGCGACCCGTCAGGGGCCACGCCGACCGTCGGTTGGTCCTGTGCATTGCCGCTCGTGTCGCCGCCCTGTGCTCCCGGACGAACCTGCGCGATTCCCGTCGGATTCTGGCTTCCGGGGCCGCCGCCCAAGGGATTGAAGTTCGACGCCTGGCTCACCCCAAAGTTCGGATTCGCAACTCCCTGTTGGACATCCGTGATATGCAGGAGCCGCCAGTTTCCGTCCTTCGTCATCGGGTCTTTGTAGCGGCGCCGGATGAACCGAAGGTTGTTGGTGTTCTCGAGATCTTGCAGGGAATTCGGGTAGCGATTGAACTTCTTGTAGAACTTCTTGACCGCCCGTGCGTACTCGGTGCCGCGATGGATCATCTCTTCTTCGCGGTCGCGCTTCACCTGCTGCACCACCTTCGGCAGCACTGCCATCAAGCTGAAAGTGAGCAGGGCAACAAAGAACATCAGGATGAGCAGCATGTAGCCGCTCTCGGCACGGAACGAGCGGCGCTTCAGCCCTTGTTCCGAATTGTGCAATTCACTCGGCATACTACGAATTCGGCAGCGTCAGTGGAATCTGCTGCGAATAGTTCTGCAGCACATCCTGGATCTCAACGTTCTTATCGCCAACGCGCAGGACCTTATAGCGGCCCTTCACGATATCGCCTTCCTTGGCGACGAAAACGTCTTCACCCTGCGCGAGAAAAATCTGCTTCTTGTTGTTGCTGCTGGCGAAACCATAGAACTTCAAAGGGATCGGAGGATTCTGGTGCACAGCGGGCGGTGGCGGAGTCGCCTTAGTTTCATCCCGGCCTCTGATCGGATCGTCTGGTTTCGGAATATCCGGTGCCGCTGCCGAATGGAAAATATCGCGCCCCGATCCGCTGTACGCCACTTCTTCACTGCCCTTCAACAAATCCAGCCGCAACGATGGATCGAGCTTCGAGAAGACTGGGCTGACGTGCCCTTTCGTCTCCGCACCTGTGGTAGCCGGTGTTGCTGCTGGTTGCGATGGTGGCCACAGTTCATAGACGACCGCCAACAGCGCCAGCGAAAAGAGCGTGATCGCGACAATCGTCTTCTTCTTGCTTTCTGCGCCGACTCTCACCTTATGCCGCTCCCGTCTTCAAATAGGTCTCGGCCTTTACCTGCAACTGGACGCCATTGCTGCTGCCACCTAATTGGACGCTGCTGATCACGAAAAATACCTTGTTACGTTCCACCGCGTTGATGAACTTTACATCGTTCACATACGGCCCGGAGATGGTCAAAAGAATATCGACCCTCTGCAGGTCGTCCACCATCTTCTTCTCGGCCTTAAATGAGATGCCTTGCAGTTGCACTCCGGAATCCTGGCCAGCCTTCACCAGGGCGGTGTCAATCTGCGAGTACTGCGCCGGGAGGCGGTCCTTGTAGAAGCTCCCGATATCGACTGCCGCTGCGCCGATCTTATTGTCGATCCCGTGCGACGGGCCGAGTTCGCGCTCTTTGTCCTTGAACTGCGCCTGCATTTCCTGCAAATCGGCTTCACGCTGCGACCGGGATTTCGCCAGCGGTGAGAGCAGTATGCCGACGCACACCAGGATCACCAATAGCAACGCACCGAGGACGACATTCATTACCCGGCGAATCTCACGAACTGTCATCGTTGTGCTCCCGCCTTTCTGGCGACGGTCTGCGGCTTCGGCTGGGCAGCAGGTTGTGCTGGCGCCGGACCTGCCGATGCCTCGGCAGCCTTAGGCTCTGCGCTCGCTGCGGACGGCGCATCTTCTGCCTTCGACGCGACTCCGCTCGCTGGTGGCGCCGGATTCGGCGCCGAAGGCAGATACTGCGCAACGATGTCGAAACGGATCGGATCGCGATCTTCAGCGCTAGTGCCACCTAGCACCGTATTTTGTATGTCGCTTCGCAGGATCACATCGCGGAACCGCGGCGTCTGCTCCATATTTCGCACCAGTGTGATCGCCCGGTCTCGGTTCTCACCTGCCACAACAATCTGTACTTTCAATTGGTTCTGCGCGTCGAGTTCCGGCGCGATCGAAACCACGTGCAGCCCCGGCGGCATGATCTTCTCCATGTCGGAGAAAACCGTCGTCCACGAAAACGCCTTACGCGCAAAGACGCTGTTCAAGAACTCCGATTTATTCACAGTGCCATGGTTCTGCGGCAGGGCGAGCATCTTCTCGGCCAGGACCCTTTCCCGGTCGAGTGTGTCGATCTGCCCTCGCACGGCAGACAACTTCCGATTGATGTCGCTCGAGCGCCGAACACTGTGAATCGTGAACCACAACAGCCCCACCGCAACCAGCAAGAGCGCTGCAGCAATTGTCCCGAAGCGCGCCAGGTACAGCTTCGCGTCCTCGTAGGGCTCGCTCGCCAGGTTGATCCTGGTCTTCGTCAGCCCTGAACCCAGCACGCCAGCAAGCATGCTCTTCGGCAATGTGCCGGGATTCAGTCCTGCGAACACGGGATTGTCGAGTTCTTCTATTTCCGCCGCTGTCTCCTGCGCAAGATGCGGCGCCACAGCAGCGAAGTTATTCGCTCCGGAAACGTAGATCTTCTCGATCGGTACGCCGTAGGTGTCTTGAAAGAACACGACCGACGGGTAGATATCATGCGCCAACGAGGCTGGCTCCACGTCGGGAGAGCCGTGGTCGAGAGTTCGATAAAGCTGCAGGCGTCCCTGATCGAGAATCGCGATCGTCGTGGTCCCGTCTGCGATTTTCACGACCATCGTGGGAGCGTCAACACTTACATTGCCCAGCGCTGCCAGGGTCGATGGCAGAACGACACCCGGCAAAAATCCTGCGTCGCGCACTGCAGACTCGTACTCGTGCAGCACCGAGTTCAACATCACGCACACGAGCACGCGCAATGTCGTGCCATTCGGCTGAGCGTGGTAGGAAATGGCTGCGCGGTCTACTTCGAACGGCAATGACTTCTTCAGTCGAAAGCGCACCACCGCATCGGCTTCCTGCTTCTTTTCAGGAAGCGTATCGAAATCGAGAAGCGCAACGCGAACGGCGGCGTCAGGAACGATGAGAGTCACGTCCTTGGTGCGGGCGCCGCTGGCCTGCAACGCATCCGCCACCACGCTCTTAAGCGCGCCTGCGTCCGAAACGTTCTGACTCGTCAAATTCGGAGAGACACCGCCCGGAATCGTGCGTACTTGCAGTACCTCGACGCCAGTAGTTTTTTCGGCCCAGCGCGTCGCAAACACCTGGGTGCGCGTGATCTCGCACGCCAGAAGTGGACGGCCGCCTTGATTGTTCCCTTTCAACATTCTTATCTCGAGGCCTCGATGAACGTGACCTTATTGATTTCGCGTAGCGTCGTGATCCCATCGCGCAGCTTCGCCAGCGCCGACTCGCGCAGGAAAATCATGCCGTCCTCGCGCGCCGCCTTGCGGATCTCCGAGCTCGGCTTCTTGTCGAGAATCATTTCGCGAATCCGATCGGTCAGTTCAAGTAGTTCATGGATCGCCGTTCGGCCGCGGAACCCGGTGCCGGCGCACTCGATACAGCCCGGGCCCTCGCTGAATTCAAAGTCTCCCCACTCTGCCGGGTTGAGACCGCTGTTCTCCAGGGTTTCGAGGTCGTAGCGCACCTTGCGCTTGCAGTGGTCGCAGATGACGCGCACCAACCGCTGCGCCAGGATGCAATTCAGTGCCGACACAAAGTTGTAGGCCTCCACGCCCATGTTCAGGAACCGCCCCAGTACGTCCACCACGTTGTTCGCGTGGACTGTCGTGAACACAAGGTGACCGGTCAGCGCGGACTGAATCGCGATTTGTGCCGTCTCGGTGTCGCGGATTTCGCCGACCATGATCTTGTCCGGATCGTGACGCAGAATCGAACGCAGGCCGCGAGCGAAAGTCAGACCCTTTTTCTCGTTCACCGGAATCTGCGTAACGCCGCGGATCTGGTATTCGACCGGATCTTCAATCGTGATCAGCTTGTCTTCTTCCGTCTTGATTTCATTCAGCGCAGCGTAAAGGGTCGTCGTCTTGCCGGAACCGGTAGGCCCCGTCACCAGCACCATGCCGTACGGCTCGTTGATGTACCGGCGAAACGTCTTGATGTGGTCCTCGCTGAACCCGACCACATCAAGCGTCAGCTTGTGGAACTTCTCGCTCATGCTCTCTTTGTCGAGCACACGGAGCACCGCGTCTTCGCCGTGGATAGACGGCATGATGGAAACGCGGAAATCAATCTGGCGGCCCAGGTAGCGTACGCGGAAGCGCCCGTCCTGCGGTACACGACGCTCGGCTATATCCAACTCGCTCATGACCTTGATACGCGAGATGATCGTCGAGTGGTGTTCCTTCGCGATCGGTTGCATCGCCTTCTGTAGCACGCCGTCAATACGGTACTTAATGATCACGGATTCATCTTGCGTCTCGATATGAATATCGGACGCACGCCGTTGCAACGCGGTAAAGATGGTCGTGTCCACCAGGCGGATGATGGGGCTCATGTCCCCTTCCGCCGTCAACTTCTCGATCGAGATGGTTTCGTCGGACTCGTCGTCGTCGCGAATAACGTGGACGGCGAAGTCTTCGCTCGCCTCTTCCAGAACGCGCTGCGACTGCTCCGTCTTCTTCAGGATGTCGGTGATCTGGGAGAGCGTCGAAACCTTGGTCACGATCTCGCGCCGCAACAGCAAACCGACTTCGTCAATCATCATCAGCCGGCTGGGATCGTCGATCGCGATTTCGAGGCGGCCGTCCGGCAGTTCTTCCAGAGGGATGAAGTTATAGCGAAACATCAGTTCCACTGGAATCTTGCGGAACAGGTCCTGGTGCATCCGAAACGACTTCAGGTCCACGAACTCGCAGCGATAGCGCCGCGCGAGATCGCGTCCGCGCTCTTCTTCCTTGGCTGCGGTGGTCGCGTTGTTGACGAAAATTGCTGTGTTCTCTGCCATCAAACCCCTCTAGTGTCCCGCAGCCCCGCCCATTCCGATGCTGAAAATCGGCAGATAGAGTGCTATCAGGATGAACCCCACGACCATGCCCATGATGATCAGGATTACCGGCTCCACCAGCGACATCGCCGCCGCCAGCGCGTTCTGCACGTCTTCTTCGTAGAACTCCGCCACCGACACCAGCATTTGCGGCAACGCGCCCGTGGACTCGCCCACTTCAATCATCTCTACCGACAAATCCGGAAACGCTGCCGTCGCTTCCAGGCTCCGGGCCAGCGATCTGCCCTCACGCACGCTCTTGCTCGCCGTACGAATCCCCCGGGCCAAAGTTTTGCTTCCAATCGAAGCCGCCGCCGTCTCTAACGACGGCACTAACGGCAGGCCGCCGCCGAGCAACGTGGACAACATGCGCGAGAATGTCGACACCTGCGACTTCAGCCAAATCTGTCCGAAAATCGGTAGCGACATCATGAACCGGTCCCACATCAGCGAACCGGACTCGGTTTTCTTCCAACGAAAAAAAACGATCGCCAACACAATTGCGCCGACCAGGACGAACGGTGCCCAAGTCTGCGCGTTATTACCAAACGCCAGAACGAACTTCGTGATCGCCGGCAAGTCCGAACCTAAATCCTGGAATAACAATGCGAATCGAGGAACCACCCACGTAATCAGCATGGAGAACAGCACCACCACGCCGCAGACGAGAATGGATGGATAGATCAGCGATGCAATCAGCTTCTTACGGAATGAAAGCAGTAGACGCTGGAACGCAATGTAACGGCCAACTACTTCTTCGAGGTTGCCGCTCTTCTCGCCGGCGAGCAGAGTCGTCGTATAGATCTTCGGGAAAATTCCCTGCGCCTCGAACGCCTCCGACAACAACGAGCCGCCCTTCAGCCGATCCCGAACGTCTTCAAGAACCTTTTGAAAGTACTGGTTCTTCTGCCGGCGCATCAGGAGTTCCATCGACTGCACAATCGGCAGTCCGGCGCGAACTAATGTCAGGAATTGCTGGTTGAAGATTAGGAACTGTTGCGCGCTCACCTTGCGGCGGAACGGCAGGCGGATGCCAACGGCTGTACCCCTCGCCTTGACCGAGTACACCAGGTATCCGGCCTGCGAAAAGCGGTCCCGGATCTCGGCCTCGGAGTGTGCGCTCTCGGTTTTTTCCTGGATGCGGCCGCGTTCGTCGGCCAGCTTTACGACGTATTCCGCCATGTTTTTCCGGGGTTAAGCTGCTCTGTTCAGTCTACCACCTTGAGCCGCAAGCCTTTGCTGCTGAATCTCTTGCACTGTTAAGGCGCAGTCAATTCACTGCCTTGCAGTATCTCCACTCCCGCCGGCGGCTTGAATTCGAAACTACTGTCCGCCAGTGAGGGATTGTCCTGTTCCTGGCTGAACGTGAACTCCGTTGTCGAGCCGTCGAGTTCGCTCACCACGATGCGCGCAATACGATGCTCCGGAGTGATCTCGAGAAGCACCTGGCTCACGCGGTCCGCCATTGATACAGGAATGCCGCGCAAAACCGTATTGCCCGCCACCGCTGGTTTGACGTCCGGCGCCAGCGAAAGTCCCGTGAATTCCTTTTCCAGCTTGGTATGTCCGAGTAAGTAGCGTAGCGGCGATCGCAGATCGTCCAATTTTTTGACCTGCGCCTGGCGGACTTGCTTCTCGCCGGGCACGTAAAACCAGGCCAATTTGCCGTCAGAAACGAACAGCTTTTCGCGTGGACTTTGGTACTCCCAGCGCATTTTCCCCGGCTTCTTCAACGACAGTGTGCCAGTCTCTTCTCGTTCCATCCCGTTGCCGGAGTAGCGCTCGGAGAACTGCGCACTCATGGAGCGGAGGTCGTTGTAGCGGTGGTCCACGCCCTCGGCCAGTTTCTTAATATCAGTCTGTGCGAATGCCAACGATGCCAAGAGCAGGAATACAAGGCTTTTGAAGAGAGATTTCAATGGGCTTCCTGAGCTATTGCTGATTATTTGGACGCGATGCGGAGCCCGAGGATTTCTCTTCCGCTTCTTTTTTCCGCTTCTCTTCCTCAAGCCGCTTACCGCGCTCCTGCATTGCGTAGATGTCGAAGATGTAGTTCACTTCCTGCCCGTGCGGCAACCCTTGGGTGATGAATGGAAGGGCTTTGGGATCCTTGACCACAACCCGGCCGTAAGAATCGATCTCATACGGCCTGCCCGTAGGGTCGACCGGAACTCGATTGAATATACCGGCATCGACCAGTTCTCGCATGCTGGACGCACTGTGTCCGGAACGCTCTTTGAACATATCCACATATTTCTGGATCTGGATCACAACCTCATCGGAATCCACACACATCAACCGCTTTATTGCATTCGCGCGGATATCCTGATCTTTCGTATCGTTCAGAATCTCCGTCCACAGTGTGCGGGCAGTCGCAAGATCGTTCGCCCCAGTGGCCATGGAAGCTGCCATAGTACGCATCCACGGCTGAGCTCCGGGAACCTTCGAGCCCGCTTCAAATGCATCAGCCGCCGATTTAGGATCCTTTTTCTCCAGCCAGTAGATGAATCCCAGGTCGTAATACAGGCGCCAATATTCAGGATTGTTTTCAATCCCTTTCTTCACCAGCGCGATGGCTGCATCGGGAGAACCAGCGCCCTGTGGCGGCTTCTGCGAAAGGAAGAACGCCCCGAACTGATAAGCCACCACGAGATGTGGATCGAGCGTCGTCGTGATATCCAGAAGTCCCGGCAGCAGCTTATAGGCCTGCGCCTCTTCCAGGTGCTTCCGGCCGAAGTACTGCACTACGCGCGTCCAATAGATGTCGGCCATCAAACCGTCGTAGCCAAGGCTGATTGCTTTCACCGTGTTCGCCGAGGGTAGATACAACACCTCCTGCACCGCGATCTGGTCGGTCATCTTGTCGAGTTGCCGCGAAGAAGCAACCGTGCCCGCCATTCCAGCGAGCAGGATGAGCGCAGCGACAATCCCGGTGCGATTCATTACTTCATGTTCCTTCGCTCGAAGATCATCACAGCACCTGCCACAACCAAAGCCGAATAACAGACCGCATATCCAGTGTTGAGGACAACGAGCCGTGCAGGAATGGCTTGTTCATGGGCTACCAGCGAAATGACATTGAAAGTGGCGAGGTTCGGAACCAGGTAGGCAGCCGCAGTGACGGCAAACTTGGTAAAACCATGCGTCGAAGCGGCAAATCCACGCAGGTCATTACCAAAGGTTCCGGCTACAAACAGAGCGAACGAGAAGATGGCCGAGAAAATCGGAGTCGAGAACGACGAGAACAGAATCGCCACGGCGGTGACGATCACAAACTCCAGCAGCAGAAAATAGAGCGCCACCAGTAAATAGGAATCCGAATGCACAAACTTGTGCTGCTCAATTAGCAAGGCGATGAAAAATCCGACCGCCATCAGCCCTGCATTTACGGTTAGCGTGCCCACCAATCCCGTGAACTTCCCGACAATGAACTCCCAGCGTCGGACCGGCCTGGTCAACACGGTGTAGAGGGTCTTCTTCTCCATCTCTTTCGAGACGAGACCAATGCCAATGAAAACCGCGATTACGACGCCGAAGATCGAGATTGCCGTCAGACTCAGGTTGACCAAAACGATCTTGCCAACGCCAATCGAAATCTGGCCGAAGACCAATGACGATCCCGTCAAAATCAGCGCGAACACGATGAGGTTGTAGAGTACGCGGTCCCGTACCGCCTCACGATAGGTGTTAAACGCAATCGCGCAGAGACGGTTGATCATTGCTCCGCCCCCGGCGCATTCAGCCTTTCGAAGAAATAGTCCTCCAAGGTCTCACGGACCGACGTCACCGAAATTAAACGCCCCTTCGCTTGCCGGATACAATCGATCGCCGTGTACACCTCAGCATCCGGCACCACCGCTCGCCAGAACTCGGCGGAACGATGAAAGCTTTTGGCACGCTTCTTCAGTTCAGCAATCTCTCCCGCCGATTCCCACAGGATCTCGCTTTCGCCGGTGCCACGAGACTTCAGTTCGGCAATCGATCCGACACCCTTTAGCTCACCCTTATTGACCACAGCAACCCGGTCGCAAAGTGTCTCAGCGTCAGAGAGGATGTGGGTCGAAAAGAAGATGGTCTTCCCTTCTTCCTTCAGTTCCTGAATGAGGTCGCGCACCTCGCGCCGGCCCATCGGATCGAGCCCCGACATCGGTTCGTCCAGGAACACAATACGTGGATCGTGCACGATCGCCTGCGCGATGCTCACTCGCTGAAGCATACCCTTTGAAAACTTGCGGAGTTGCAGCTTCTTGATATCGCGCAACCCCACTCGCTCGAGCACACCCTCCACTTTCTTCGATTGCTCTTTCGCCGGAACTCCGGTCAGTTGAGCGTAATACTTCAGCAGTTCGTGGGCTGTTAGGTGATCGTAGAAGTACGGCTGCTCCGGTGAGTAGCCAATCTGGCGTTTTAAGTTTGGGTCGTCAACAGGCAGGCCGAGAATTCGCGCCTCGCCCGACGTCGGGTAGATCAAGCTCATGAGCAGCTTGAGGGTGGTCGTCTTTCCCGCGCCGTTTGGGCCAAGAAAACCGAACACTTCGTGTTCTGGAACCGAAAGGCTGAGAGGCCAAAGGGCCCGACGAGTCGCCCTTCGCCAGAAACCAGTCTGGTAGATCTTTTCGAGAGCTACGGTCTCAATCGCAAACATGCGAGCTTCGTTGGGAAAAAACGCTGACGTCGCTGATTATACAAAAGTGCTTTGTGCAGAGGAGAGTACGAAGGTCATTCGCGAACACGCAATGAGAAGCACAGTCAAACCTCGCGCAGAAAAGGAAAGGAGCCGCAGTTTGCGGCTCCTTTTCGATGAAACCCTTTCTTACTACTGCAACGGGTTGTCGGTCGAGGTCGCCGAACCGCTCTGGTTGTAGCGGATCACGCCCGTGTGGTCGGTGTAGAAACCACGCTGACCGCTGGAGCCAACCGTTACTGGGCTGGCCTTCAGAGTGAAAGTCGTCTGCGGAGTCGCAGCCGTGCCGCTCAGAGCAAACGTATAACCGCTCTTGGTGCCGGCGCCGAGCACGTTGTCAATCAGGCAAGCCTGGGTCGAAGTCGCGCCGGTCCCGCCAGTGGCGCACGTGCCGGTCGGACCACCCAGGTTGGCGAGGGTAAGCGTGAAGCCCACGTCAGGATATGCGGTCGAATATGTAACTTCCGCCGTGTTGATGGTGCGAACCGAGCCCACCGCCGATGCTTCATTGGCAGCCATGCGGGAACGCAGCAAGTTCGGAATTGCGATCGCGGCAATGATCAGGATGATCGCCACGACGATCAGCAACTCGATTAGTGAAAAACCTTTTTGTCTTTTCATGAAATGCTCCCCTCTTGCAGTTTCTCGATTCGCAATCCGCCCGCGAAGCCGAGGGGAGTGTTTCACGAGCAATGCTTAAGTTTCTTTGCAGCTCAAGCCCGGATCGAAGCGTGGTACCTCCGTTGTTCGATCGGAAAGGGGCAAGGAAACTCAGCCGCGCTTATCGAGAAGAAAAAAGGAGCCGCAGTTTGCGGCTCCTCTTCGATGAAACCCTTTGTACTACTGCAACGGGTTGTCGGTCGAGGTCGCCGAACCGCTCTGGTTGTAGCGGATGACGCCCGTCTGATCGGTGTAGAAACCACGCTGACCGCTGGAGCCAACCGTTACCGGAGTGGCCTTCAGGGTGAAAGTCGTCTGCGGAGTCGCAGCCGTGCCGCTCAGAGCAAACGTGTAGCCGCTCTTGGTGCCGGCGCCGAGCACGTTGTCAATCAAGCAAGCCTGGGTCGAGGTCGCGCCGGAGCCGCCAGTGGCGCACGTGCCGGTCGGGCCACCCAGGTTGGCCAGGGTGAGCGTGAAGCCCACGTCAGGATACGCGGACGAATATGTAACTTCCGCCGTGTTGATGGTGCGGACCGAGCCGACAGCCGATGCTTCGTTGGCAGCCATGCGGGAACGCAGCAAGTTCGGAATTGCGATCGCGGCAATGATCAGGATGATCGCGACAACGATCAACAACTCAATCAGCGAGAAACCCTTCTGTTTACGCATTTGTTTTCTTTCCCTCTCCCATTTGAGGTTTGGTTGTGATTTTTGAATCCATATCCGGTTCAAACCGGATGTCCCTGAAACTTTCGGGAGCTACTCTGGCCCCCTCACCATCTGGTCCGTACAGCCGTCGTCCCGATGTTGCTGTCTATGGTGCAACTCGGATTCCAAGCCGCGGACTTTCACATTACGAAGGTAATTGAAACCCAACTCCATTCGTCTCATGGCCTTACCAAGCCTTGAACGAACTTTAGGGAAGTTGAGCGACGTTTGCGGTGGAACAAGATTGTCTGTATTGACAAAATCTGTCAACCGAAAATTGCAAAAAATGTCAGCCGAGAGGCGACTTAGGGAAAGATAACACTAGCAATCTTCGGGGTTTACCTTAGTAAATTCCAACTCCTAACACGCCAGTTGGTCGCGCGAGATCTTCACCCCGTTCATATTTCCAAGGACCGTTACCGCGATATCCTCCGCCCGGAAGATCTCGTTGGCCATCTCGCAGACCTCTTCCCGCGTCACCACTTCGATCTTCGCGATGATCTCGTCCATGGTGTGGAAGTGGTCGTAATACATCTCCTGCCGTGCCAGGTTCGACATCCGCGCCGTGGAGGACTCCAGCCCCAACATCAGGCTGCCCTTCAGCTGGGCTTTGGCGCGCTGCAACTCCTCAACGCTCACCATCTCGCGCTTGAAGTTGCCGAACTCCTTCACCACCTGCGTCACGACTTTCGGCGCTGACTCGCGCGATGTTCCCGCATATACCGCCAGCGATCCCGAATCCTGGAACGGATTCAGTTCACTGAAGATCGAGTACACCAACCCTTGCTTCTCACGAATGTCCTGGAACAACCGCGAGCTCATCCCGCCGCCGAGCAGCGTATTCAAGATGTAGCAGACATAACGCCTCTTGTCCGAAATCGAATACGCCGGCACTCCCAGGCAGATCTGCACCTGTTCCAGCGATTTCTTATTTCGCATAATGATGCGCGCGTGCGTCTTCGGTGGCTCCTGGTGGAATCCATTGAGGCTCGGCTTTAAGTGCTCAAACCGCCGCCGCACTTCGTCCACGAACGACTTGTGGTTGATATTTCCCGCTGCCGCAACAATCAAGTTCCCCGGCGCGAACTTGCGCCCGTAATTCCCCAACACGATGTCGCGGTCGAAGCCCTTCACCGTCTCTTTCGTTCCAAGAATCGGCTTTCCCAGCGGATGGTCCTTATAGAAGTTCTGCGTGAATATCTCGTGGACGAGATAATCCGGATTGTCCTCATCCATCTTGATCTCTTCCTGGATCACGCCCTTCTCGCGATCAATCTCTGCGCCATCGAAGACCGGATTCAGCACCATGTCCGACAACACGTCCATCGCCACCGGCACATGCTCATCTAGGATCTTCACGTTGAAGCAGACCATCTCTTTGCCCGTGAAGGCGTCCATATTGCCACCGATGGAATCCACTTCCCGGGCAATCGCCTCCGCATTGCGCGTGGTCGTACCCTTGAACACCATGTGTTCGATAAAATGCGAGATGCCGTTAACTTGCGGGTCTTCGTGCCGCGACCCATTTTTCACCCAGATGCCGATCGAGACCGAGCGGATGTGGTCCATCTCTTCGGTCAACACCGTAAGGCCGTTCGGAAGCACTTCTTTCCGAACGTTGCGGAGCGCGCTCGCCATTGGGTTCTCCAATTGAATTTGTGTCGCCAAGAAACTTCTACCCCAGACTCTCTTCCAGCTTTATACCTGACATAAGACGTCAGGAATCCCACGTCGGTTCACCTTAGAGGTGCACCTTTTTGGGCCGTCCTTTAAAATCTAACACTGCAGACACTGGATTAGATGAGTGGCGGAAACTAACAAATTCGAACTTTTAGGCCTTTCTTTACAAGAGCTTAGCGCCCTTATGGAGCGTCTTGGCCAGCCCGCCTACCGCTCCCGGCAGCTTTGGCAAGGCCTTTACCGCGACCGAATCGCTTCACTCGACCAGTTCACCACCCTCCCCATCCCCCTCCGCGAGGAGCTCAAATCCTCAGGTTGGGCCATCGCTTTTCCCTTCGTCCAGAAGCGTTTCACCTCCACCGACGGCACCGTACGTTACTTATTGCAGTTCTCCGACGGCCAATCCGTCGAGACCGTCTGGATGCCCGAGGGCGACGGTGGCGAGCAAGGCGACGGCTCCGAAGACGGCCCCTCCTACGACCGAGCCACCATCTGCGTCTCCAGCCAGGTCGGCTGCGCCGTTGATTGCCAGTTCTGCATGACCGCCTTGCTCGGCCTTCTCCGTAATCTTTCCGCCGGAGAAATCGTTGGCCAAATCCTCGCCGTGCTCAAAGATGAGAACGTGGATGTCGAGAAAAGCCGCATCAATCTCGTCTTCATGGGCCAGGGCGAGCCCTTCCTGAACTTCGACAACTTCGTGAAGGCTGTCACGCTTCTTGCTGAAGCCGTTGGGATTCCCGAATCCCGCATGACCGTCTCGACCTCCGGTATCGTCCCGCGCATCGTCGATTTCGGTCAGCTCGCGATCCGTCCCAAACTAGCAATCTCGCTCAACGCCTCCAACGACGAATCCCGCCGCGAACTCATGCCGATCACCAAGAAGTGGACGCTCGAAAAGCTGATGTCCGCGGCGCGCGAGTTCCCTCTCCGCAACCGCGAGCGCATGACCTTCGAGTACGTTCTCCTGGGTGGCGTCAACGACAGCGAGCAGAATGCCCGCGAAGTGGTTCAACTGCTGCGCGGCCTCCGCGCCAAGGTAAATCTCATCGCCTGGAACCCCGGCCCCGAGATCCCCTTCTCCACGCCCGATCCCCAGCACGTGGAAGCCTTTCAACAGATCCTCATCGACGCCGGCATCCCCACATTCATCCGCAAGCCGCGTGGACGAGACATCTTCGCCGCCTGCGGACAGTTGAAGCGCACGGAACTCGTCACTCTCAGCTAAGTCTCACCTGCAACGCTCCTCCCCTCCCAAGCATCTCCTTAATACCGCTCTACCGAGCGGCTGGATCAACTTGTGCCCACTCGTTCGGCCCTGATCGTAGCTCTGCTCGCCCTCAGCCTTTCTCTCGGCTGCACCGCTAACAAGCAATTCCAGCGCGCCTCTGCACTTCAAAAAGCGGGCAAGACGCAGGAAGCCCTCGATATCTACGAGAACCTCGTAGTCCGGACGCGCAGCCATAAGGCGCAATCGCAATTGTTCGTCCGAATCGGCGAGTGCGAATGGACGCTTGAGCAGCAGGGTCCATCCCTCAATGCTTTCTTAAAGGCCGCGGAACTCGATCCCGCAAACAGTTCTGCGCATCTCCATCTCGCACAACTCTTCCTCGCCGCTGGGGCTCCTGACAAAGCGCTCATCTTCGCCCAAATCGTCCTGTCGCATAATCCCAACGATCTTGATGCCATGGCTGCTGAAGCCAGTGCCTACGCCTTCCAGGGCAACATCCCCGCCGCGACGAAACGCTTTCAGGATGTTCTCGACCGTGATCCCGCCCGAGAAGATGCTGCGGTAACGCTCTCGCAGATTTATTCCGCCAGTGGCCGCATCGATCAAGCACGCCACGTGCTCGAAACTGCCGCTGCGAAGGCCCCCAAAAGTTCCGTCATCCAACTCGCACTCGCGCACTTCGAAGAAGAGCAGGGTCGACTCCCTGCCGCCGAAGCCGCCTATCGCAAAGCCGTGACGCTTCAGGATGACGGCCCCACGAATCTTAAGCTTGCCCAATTCCTCGAACGCAGCGCCCGTGTCCCGGAAGCCGAAACCGTGCTTCGTCGAGTGGATGGGCTCACTCCCGCGAAGCCCTATGCCCTCGCCGATTTCCAGTTGATTTCAGGACGCGACGGTGCCGCTTCGCAGCAGTACTTAAAGCTTCTCCTGAATCGGGATAACAAGCGCGACGGGAACACCGCCACTCCGATCGCCGCCCGCGCGATCGAAGCCAAACTCGCCGTTGCCAACGGTCAGAGTGGCAGCAAGCGCACCCAGTCGCTTCTGGAAGCCAAGAGTGCCCTCGGCATCCATCGCGCAGAATTTGGCGAAGAAACCACGGCAGTCCTGGCTGCTGAAATCGCTCTGGCTGAGGGTGATTCAGCCACCGCAGCCGCCCTTGCGCGATCGGTGGTTGACGAGCACGCCGACAACAACTCCGCCCACTACGTTCTCGGTCTCGCACTCTCCCGTATGGGAAAGAACGCAGAAGCCCGCGCCGAGTGGCAAACCATCCTCGACAATGACACGACCTCAGTGCCGGCCCGGCTCTCTCTCGCACAGCTTTCGCTCTCGGAAGGCAATATCGCCGATGCCGAGCAGATGGTTGTTCCCGTCGTTCGTCAGGAACCGGCAAACCTCGGTGCTCTGGAATTGTTCGGCCGAGTGTTGATCGCCGAGAAAGATTTCGGTGCCGCGAACAGCATTGCCGTGCGTTATCAGCAAATCGACAAGACAAGTCCTGTAGCGCACCTTCTTAAAGGCGACGCCGCTCTCGCCCAGCACCACCTCGCCTATGCGCTGATTGAATATGAGCAAGCTGTTCTGCTCGATCCGAACTCAACCGCCGCTCAGGAAGGGCTCGTTCGCGTCTATCGCTCCGGAACCATCACCAAGCCAATGCTGCAGCGCATGGAGATGAGCGCAGCCGCCCCTCCGAAATCCGCATCACTCATGGAACTCGCCGGTCGGCTCTACTCAGAACATCATTGGAACGATGACGCTGCCCGCTGTTTCCGCGCCGCTTTAGCTATGGAGCCCCAACGCAGCAGCTCCGCCGTGGAACTCGCCAAGCTCCAGGCGCAGGATGGTAGTTCGACGGATGCAGCGAGCGCCGCCGCGGCCATCAGCGCATCGAATTCACTGCTCATTCGCGGACTCGGTGCCCAGGATCGCAGCGACCTGAATGCAGCTATTCGCAACTACGAAGCCGCCCTGAGCAAAGGCGAGAATACCGGTGTCGCCGCCAACAACCTCGCGTGGCTTTATGCCGAGCAAGGCAGCAATCTCGACCGCGCCCTGGAACTCGCCCAGCGTGCGCGCGAGGCAAATCCCGTGGATCCGGCAGTCACCGACACTCTCGGTTTCGTGCTGCTGAAACGCCGCGAGTACTCCATGGCCCTGATGGCCTTGAAAGAAGCAGATCAGTTGATGCGCGTCCAAAAGAACTCCGACGTCCAACTCGCGCAAGCAATCCGGCAGCACATCCTGGAAGCATCGCGCCAGTCGGGAGCAACCACACCCTGAACTCAGGCTCCCCGCCGTATCAAGATGGAAAAGCCGCTCCAAGTATCGGAGTGCGATTCTGCGCCGCGCGTGTAAAATCCGTTCGGTCGCAGAAATGGCCCTAATGCAAATCGGAAAAGCGCTCCTTCGTCTCCTCGCATCTTCCCTATTACTTTCCTGCTCTTTGCTCGCCCAACAGCGCGAAGTCGCCATCACCATCGACGATCTTCCCGCCGCCAATCCGCGCCTCAGCGGCAAGCAGATGAACGAACTCACGTCGAAGCTACTCGCCACACTCAAGCAGGAGCAGGTTCCCGCGATTGGCTTCGTGAACGAGCAAAAACTCTACGTCAAAGGTGAGGTCGACGATCGCATCGGCGCTCTGCGCCAGTGGGTCGACAACGGTTTCGAGCTCGGCAATCACACCTTCAGCCACATGTCGCTCGACACCAACACCCTGCAAGCCTGGGAAGAGAACGTCGTGCGCGGCGAGACCGTCACCTCCATGCTTCTTGCTGAAAAGAAGATGAAGATCCGCTACCTGCGTCATCCATACTTGATCGTCGGCCGCGATCTCGATACCCGCCGCCAAGCCGAGAATTTCCTCGCGCAGCGTGGATACAAAATCGCTCCCGTCACCATGGACGCCTGGGACTGGATGTACTCCGGCGCCTACGATGCCGCCCGCGAACAAGGCGATACCGCCATGCAGCGCAAGCTAGTGGATTCCTATCTTGAGTACACCAACCAGGTCTTCGATTACTACGAGAAGTTCTCCAAACAATTCCTCGGCTATGAACCCAAGCAGGTCCTGCTTCTCCACTGCAACTGGCTCGAAGCCGAACACATCAACGAACTCATCGCCACCCTCCGCAAGCGCGGCTACAAATTCGTAACCCTCGACGAAGCCCTCACCGACTCCGCCTACAGTCTCCCCAACACGTGGGTTGGCGACGACGGCCAAACTTGGATCGACCAGTGGGCCATCACCCAGGGCAAAATCCCCACTGGCCAACCAGAATTCCCAAGGTGGGTAGAGGACATCTCCGAGAAGTACCGCAAGTCCGGCGCGCAGCCCTACTAGCCGCGCGCGATTTTTGCAGCGCGACGAAACACCTGCTCGAACATCTCAGGCGTCAGTTTGCCCGTCGCCGTGTTCTGGTTGGAAGGATGATAGGAGCCGAGCAGCACGATACCGTTCGGCATCTTGTACTCCGCCAGATGCCCGAACCCATATTCCGCTTTGCGGAACGAAAATCCTGCCCGCTGTAGATGCGCAAGGTACGCATCAAACCCAATCTTTCCCAGCGCAACGACAACTTTCACTGCGTCCAGCGCAGCAATTTCGCGATCGAGATACGGTGCACAGTTCGCGATCTCCTGCGGCAGCGGCTTGTTGTCCGGCGGAGCGCACCGCACCGCGGCAGTGATGTAACAATCCAGCAGCTTCAATCCATCTTCGCGATTCACCGCCGTTGGCTGCGACGCAAAGCCCGTCTTGTGAAGGATGGGGTACATAAAATCGCCGCTCTTGTCGCCCGTAAACGGCCTTCCCGTTCGATTCGACCCATGCGCGCCCGGCGCCAATCCCAAGATCAGAACCCGCGCCTTCTCGTCACCAAATCCCGCTACCGGCTTCGCCCAATATTCCTGTTCACGATAGGCCTTCCGCTTCTCAACCCCGATCTGCTCGCGATACTCCACCAGCCGCGGACAAAGCCGGCAGCCAATCACCTCGTGATTCAGCACGCTCAGCGCCGATCGCATCAGCGCTCTTCCCCGCCAACTTCTTGAAACCCGCCGATCTTCATCTCGTATTCCGTCAGCGCCTCGCACAGCTCATCGAGCCTCTTATATTCAGCAGCAAACTCTTCCTTCAATCGCTCGAACGCCTCTGCACTCTTCCACACATCTTCAGTCACATATCGTCCCGCGACTTGCGGATCCCGCAATAATGTCGTCCCACGAAATTCCTGCGACTTCGCGAAAAGCGCGGCCCATTCGCCCGCGGCGCTATACACGCGCTCAAATTCCGCGCGTCGTTCCGGAGCAACTCGAAATTCCCACAAGATGTGCCACATCGTCGCGTCTCGAAAATCAGTATATTGGTTGAAGTAACCCAATTATGTTGTCTCCACTCTTTGCAATCGAAGGTCCCTGGTCCGGTGTTCTCGCCATCGCTCCTGCACCACCACCCGAACCACGCCTCGTAAGAGCCCTCGAACGTTGGCAGAAGATTGGCATCACAACGATCCTCTCGCTCCTCACCCCCGGCGAACGTCCCGGCTGGGACAACGAAGGCGAAATCTGCAACGAACTCGACATTAACTTCTATTCCCTTCCCATTCGCGACCACTCCGTCCCCAGGCCCGACGAAATGCAAAAAGTCGTAGACGTTCTCACCAAAGTCGAAGCCCGCCTCAAAGCCGGCGAACGCGTCGTCGCCCACTGTTTCGCCGGAATCGGGCGCTCCGGCATAGCCACCGTCGGTTTGCTCATGATTGCCGGCATCCCCATGGAAGACGCGATTGACCGAGTCAGTTTGGCCCGCGGCCTCAATTGTCCAGAGACCGAAGAGCAGCTCGAGTGGCTCGCCTCGTTTGACCGCTATCGCCGCCTCTCATACACTTAAAGGTTGCGGTTCTGCGACCGGGCTTTCTGTTCAGAATCCCGTCCTTTCGTCGCTTTTATCTGCACTCACACTTAACTTTTTGAAGGCATTCCGTTGACGACCGAAGCTAGCAATCCTGAAGTAAACGCAACTGCTGAAGTTGCAGTTCCCGTGAACCCCCTCCTCCGCAGCGTGACCGTCGAGATTCCCTCCGACGTTGTGGACGCCGAACGCAACAAGCACGTTCAGCAGTACGCCAAGCTTGCGCGCGTTCCCGGCTTCCGCAAGGGCAAGGTTCCGCCCAGCGTCATCCGCACCCGCTTCGCGCAGGATATTAATGAAGAGATCGTCCGCACCCTCATCCCCCATTACTTCCGCGAGGAGACCGGCAAGCAGAACCTCCAGCCTGTCTCGCAGCCGCAGGTCACGGACCTCCATCTCCATGATGGCGAGCCGCTGAAGTTCACTGCTGAGTTCGAGATCCTCCCCGAGATCCCAACCACCGGCTACGAGAACATCAAGGTCGAGCACCCGCCGGTCGAAGTTACCGACGCCGAGATCGAAGACACGATCAAGAGTCTTCAGGAACAGCGCGCTACCTACGATCCGATCGAAGACCGCGCCGCCGAAGATGGCGACTTCGTGCAGATCAGCTTCGAAGGCCGCGACAAGTCCGATCCGGAAGCCAAGCCCGTGGAAGTTCCTTCCATCATGGTTGAGCTCGGCGGCAGCAACACCGTGCAGGAGTTCACCGAAAACCTCCGCGGCACCAAGGCTGGCGATGAGAAAACCTTCGACGTCGTCTACCCCGCCGACTACGGCGATCAGCGCCTTGCCGGTAAGAGCGTCGAATACCACGTCTCGGTGAAGTCACTGAAGAAGAAGATCTTCCCTGAGCTCGATGAAGCTTTCATCTCCGAGTTGGGTGCCGACGTCAAGACGCCCGACGAGCTTCGCGCCAAGATCCGCGAAGGCGCCGAACACGAGAAAAAGCACCACGCCGAGCACGAAGGTAAAGACAAGCTGGTGGACGCCCTCGTAAAACTCAACGACTTCCCGGTCCCCGAGTCCATGGTGAATAGCCAGATCGAAATTCGCCTCGAACGCGGACTTCGCGCACTCGCCCAGCAGGGCATGCGCACCGAAGACATGAAGAAGATGGACTTCGGCAAGCTCCGTGAAGGCCAGCGCGAGGCAGCTACTCGCGAAGTGAAAGCATCTTTACTCCTGGAAAAGATCGCCGACGCCGAGAAAATCGAAGTCAGCGACGAGGAATTGGACCGGCAGATCGCAGGCCTTGCCCGGCAGTCGCAGCAGTCGCCTGAGCAGGTGCGCGCACGTTTGACGCAGGATGGGTCGCTGGATAGAATCCGGACTCAAATTCGCAACGAGAAAACTCTCGACTTACTGTACAGCCGCTCCGCATAGGGCGGACGGCTTTCTCCTGAATCGCAGCTCTTAGCCCCGCCAGGTTTTCGGCAGGAGTGTGACTCAGGTGACTCACAAGGAGCGGCAAACATGCTTGTGCCCATGGTGATCGAACAAACCAGCAGGGGCGAGCGCGCGTACGATATTTATTCCCGCCTGCTGCGGGACAACATCATCTTCCTCGGCACTCCGATTGACGACAACGTCGCCAACCTGATCATCGCCCAGATGCTGTTCCTTGAGGCCGAAGATCCCGAGAAGGACATTTCGCTCTACATCAATTCTCCGGGCGGCTCCATCACCGCCGGCATGGCCATCTACGACACCATGCAATTCATTCGCCCGGATGTCGCCACCATCTGTATCGGCCAATGCGCCAGCATGGGGGCCACGCTGCTGGCCTCCGGAGCTCCCGGCAAACGCTATGCCCTGCCCACCTCGCGCATCTTGATCCACCAACCGCTCATGAGCGGACTCAGCGGCCAGGCCACGGACATCGACATCCACGCCCGCGAGATCCTGCGCATGCGCGAGATCACCAACCAACTCCTCGCGAAGCATTGCAACCAGCGTCTCGAGAAAGTTGAAAAAGACGTAGAACGCGACTTCATCATGAACGCCCAGCAAGCCAAAGAGTACGGCTTGGTGGACGACATCATTTACAAACACAAGTAGGACCGGTGGGACTACGCATTGCTCGCTGTTACTTACGTGCAGTGATCCCACCAAAGTAATGGCTCCGCCTTAGGAAAATTTCCGAAAGGCGGAGTAAACTTTGAACACAACGCATGGGGGGAGCGTGCTACCTTCCAGTCTCTCCAGACCGGAAGAAGTAAGCGCAGCCTGCAAAGACAGGCGCCTTGTAGCCCGCTGCGGTTCAAGGAGTGAGCTGTGAGAACCAGGACTGGTAACGAAGAAGTACTTCGCTGTTCTTTCTGCCATAAATCCCAGGATGCCGTCGCGAAGCTAATCTCTTCGCCGAGCGATTATCCGCGGGCTTACATCTGCGACGAATGTGTCGCGGTCTGCAATTCGATTCTCGAAGATGATCGCGCCGAAGCCAGTCCGTCGGCCGCTCCGAACCATCTTCCCAAGCCGCTGGAAGTCAAAACCTTCCTCGACGAATACGTCATCGGCCAGGACCAGACCAAGAAGAAGCTCTCCGTCGCTGTTTACAACCACTACAAGCGCGTTTTCATGAATCGCCAGCGTAGCGGCGAAGTCGAACTCCAGAAATCGAACATCCTCTTAGTCGGTCCCACCGGAACCGGCAAAACGCTTTTGGCCCAAACCTTGGCCAAGATGCTCGATGTTCCCTTCGCGATTGTGGACGCGACAACTCTCACCGAAGCCGGCTACGTCGGCGAAGATGTCGAGAACATCATCCTCAAGTTGCTCCAGGCTGCCGACGGCGATGTCGCCCGCGCCCAGACCGGCATCATCTACATCGACGAAATCGACAAGATCGGCCGCAAAGACGAGAACCCGTCCATCACCCGCGATGTCTCCGGTGAAGGCGTGCAGCAAGCGCTGCTCAAGATTCTCGAAGGCACCGTCGCAAACGTTCCGCCTCAAGGCGGTCGTAAGCACCCGCATCAGGAGTTCACACCCGTCGATACGACGAACATTCTCTTCATCGTCGGCGGCGCGTTCGTCGGCTTGGAGAAGATCGTTGGCCGTCGCCTCGGCAAGCGCGCCCTCGGCTTCCGCGACGAGGAAAAAGAAAAGAACTTCACCAGCGCCAACAACCGCGACTCCGAGATGCTCCAGAGATCCGAACCGCAGGACCTCATCAAGTTCGGTCTCATTCCCGAATTTGTCGGACGCCTCCCCGTCATGGGAGTCCTCAACGACCTCGACGAAAACGCGCTTGTGGAAATCTTGACCAAGCCCAAGAACGCAATCGTGAAGCAGTACCAGCGCCTCTTCGAATTTGAAAACGTAAAGCTGAAGTTCAGTGACGAAGCCGTCCGCGCCATCGCCCGCGAAGCCATGCAGCGAAAGGTCGGCGCCCGCGGTCTCCGCATGATCCTCGAAGAGTTGATGCTCGACTTGATGTATAGCTTGCCAAGCCAAAAGCGCGTCAAGGAATTCGAGGTCACTGCCGAAATGGTCCAAAAACGCGACGTCTCCATCAGCCTGATCGAGAAACAAGCCAGCTAAACTTTCTCAACGTTCCACCACAAACCCCAGCGAAAGCTGGGGTTTGGTTTTTTTCTGTCATCCTGAGCGAAGCAGCGCCAAGCGCTGCGAAGTCGAAGGATCCCTATCCCCGCACCGCAGCGTTCGCTCTCCCCTTTTGTAATACCAACTCATTCCCACTACGAAATCTTTTCCACAGTTACCATTCCGCCACCCCGTTCTCCCTTTCGTACTGGTCAGCCCCCCGATTTTCGCGTGTTATCCTTGAATCACTGGGGTAAGGCTGCGTGTCTAATCCTCAGTACGGGGGACCCTTCCGATGACTCAGCGCGAAAAATTTGAAACCAAGAAACTCCCGATGATGCCCATCCGGGACGTCGTCATCTTCCCTTCCATGATGACGCCGTTCGTGGTCGGCCGAGAGTCAAGCGTACGCGCACTGGAAGAGGCCCTCGCCGGGGACAAGCGCATCTTCCTCGCCACCCAGCACGACGCCAGTGTGGATGAGCCTAAAGCCAACGAAATCTATCAGGTCGGCACCATCGTCAATATCGTGCAGAGCCTCAAGCTCGCCGATGGCAACATCAAGGTCCTCGTCGAAGGCCTCGAGCGCGCCAAGATCCTCCAGGTCACCGACGCCGACGGCTTCTTCGAAGCCACCGTCCGCACCGTGAAGTACAACGCCGAGATGACGCCCACTCTCGAGCAGGCCGTCCAGCGCGTTACATCGCTCTTCGAGCAATACGTAAAGCTCTGCCAGTCGCTGAATTACGAGACGATGATCGCCGCCGTCCGCATGGAAGACCCGGCGAAACTCACCGACACCATCGCCGCCAATCTCCAGCTCTCGATTGAAGAGAAGCAGGAACTCCTTGAAATCTTCGACCCCGCCGAGCGCCTCAACCGCATCGCCGATGTCCTCGACGTTGAAATCGAAAAGCTCAACATGGACCGCACCATACAGTCGCGCGTAAAGCGCCAGATGGAACGCGCACAAAAAGAGTATTACCTCAACGAAAAGATCAAGGCGATCCAGAAGGAACTCGGCCGCGGCGAAAAGAGCGAGTTCGACGAACTCAAGAAAAAGATCGACACCGCCGGTATGCCGGAAGATGTCCACGAGAAGGCGCTGCAAGAGCTGAAGAAGCTCGAGGCAATGCCGCCCATGTCCGCCGAGAGCACCGTCTCGCGCAACTATCTCGATTGGCTCCTCGCCGTACCGTGGAAGAAGAAGTCCAAGGAAGTTCGCGACATCGAGTATGCCGAAAAGGTCCTCAACACCGACCACTACGGCCTCGAGAAGGTCAAAGAACGCATCCTCGAATTCCTCGCCGTCCGCCAGTTGGTAAAGAATCCCAAGGGATCCATCCTCTGCTTCGTCGGACCTCCGGGCGTTGGCAAGACTTCGCTCGGCATGTCGATCGCGAAAGCCACCGGCCGCAAGTTCGTTCGCATGTCGCTCGGCGGCGTGCGTGATGAAGCCGAGATCCGCGGTCATCGCCGCACCTACATCGGCGCCCTGCCCGGCCAGATCATCCAGATGATGAAGAAGGCCGGCACCCGCAACCCAGTCTTCATGCTCGACGAAGTCGACAAGATGTCCATGGACTTCCGCGGCGACCCGTCGTCGGCGCTCCTCGAGGTCCTCGACCCCGAACAGAACTTCATGTTCGTCGACCATTACCTCGACGTCGAATACGATCTCTCGCAAGTCTTCTTCGTTGCGACTGCAAACGTTCTTCATACCATCCCGGCTCCGTTGCAGGACCGCATGGAGATCATCCGCCTGCACGGCTACACCGAAGACGAGAAGGTCGAGATCGGGCGCCAATACCTACTGAAGAAGCAGCGCGAACAGGCCGGCGTCACCGAAGAGAACGCCATCTTCGAGCTCGACGCCCTGCGCATGATCATCCGCAACTACACGCGCGAAGCGGGCGTCCGCAACCTCGAACGCGAAATCGGAAACGTCTGCCGCAAGATCGCGCGCAAGTTCGTTAAGGACAAGACCTACAAGGTCACCGTCACCGCTAACAACATTGGCGACTTTCTGGGGGTGGCCCGGTATCGCGACTCTGCCGTGCACGAGAAGAGTGAGGTTGGCCTCGTCACTGGTTTGGCCTGGACCGAAGTCGGTGGCTCGATCCTCACCACCGAAGTCTCGGTGGTCGAGGGCAAGGGCAAGCTCACCCTCACCGGGAAGCTTGGCGACGTGATGCAGGAATCGGCGCAGGCCGCCATGTCGTACGTTCGTAGCCGCGCCCACAAGCTCGGCCTGCCGCGAGACTTCTACCGCAATAGCGACATCCACGTTCACGTGCCGGAAGGGGCGATCCCGAAAGATGGTCCGTCGGCTGGGATAACGATGGCCACGGCGTTGTCGAGTGCGCTGGCAAAGATCCCGGTACGGCGCGATATTGCCATGACCGGCGAGATCACGCTGCGCGGCAAGGTGCTTCCCATCGGTGGGCTGAAGGAGAAGCTGTTGGCTGCCCTTCGCGCCGGCATCAAGACGGTGCTGCTGCCCAAGGACAACGAGAAGGACCTCGCCGAAGTCCCGGAGAACATCCGTACCGAGATGAAGCTCCACTTCGTCGAGGACATGGACGACGTCCTTCGCCTGGCCCTGGAAAAGCCGCTGCCCCAAGTCACCGACGACGAGCCTACTGCGCTCTCCGTCCTTCCAACCTCGGAGCAGCCGTCAGCACGGCAATAGCAACGCTCGCTCTTACCCAAAGCCCGCCGCGTGCGGGCTTTCCTATTGCTCAGGTAGAATCGAGCATCGCTTCTCATGCCGACCCGAAAGCCCAAACACCAACAAGCCCACGAAGCCGTCAACACTCCGCCGTCGCGCAACCCGGTGCTGATGCGGCGCATGTACTCACTGCTGGCGCAACTCCGTGCAGAGCATCGCGGCCTTGAAGCGACGCTGGTCGGCTCGCTCATGGGCCTGCTGCCGGAAGACTCGCTGACCATCGCGCATGCCCGCTCGCTCACGAAGACCTTGTACACGAAGAAGTCGCGTCCGGAACTGCTCGACCTTGCGCCTCTTGAACGCAAGTCTCCCGAACTCTCGGCTGCGGCGCATATCGCGGTCGCCGCTGGCTACGCACTCGAGCGTGCATTGCATCATCGTCCTGGGCTGGTGCTGGCGTTCGCAGGGGAAGCTGATTCGCTCATGGATGCGCGGGCTACGCTGACCTTTGCGGCGACGCACAAACTTCCGCTCGTCGTCGTTGTGCAGCATAATCTCGCTCGCCTCAAGACCGGATCGCCTTCCGATCTGACCCACGAAATCCTCGGGCTTGGATTGGCGGGAATGACCGTGGATGGCAGCGACGCGATGGCGGTCTATCGTGTCGCGCAGGAGGCGATGTTCCGCGCGCGCCACGATGCGGGGCCGACTTTGATTGAGTGCAAGACTTATTCGAAGGGGAAGGTTCTGCCGCGAATGCGTCCGTGGGTGCAAGGGGACGCGCTCAGCTACATGGAAGAACAGCTACGCGCGAGAAATTTCTGGAAGAACAATCTCAAGAAGTAAACAATATCGTATAACGACCTACGCCAGCGCCAGCTCCTGCTGGAACCGAATTTCCAGCAGTTCCACGCGGTCTCCGCTCTCCACCCGCATGTGGCACTTGCAGCGCTCGCAGTGGGCCGGGTAGGCGATCACGTCCGGCCCCGGCAGGGCCCCGCATTGCGGACAGATCTGGCGTCCGCTACGCAGATCGATGTCGAGGCGCGAGTTCTCGTCGGCGCTCTCCGCGGTCACAAACCGCCAGGCTGAGCGGAGGAGGTCGGGGGTGACCCCGGCGAGTTCTCCGACGGCCACCCGCACGCTCTCCAGCTCGCGCACTTCCATCTCATCGGCGCGCGCCCGCGCCACCGTGTACAACTCCTGCGCCACGCTTAATTCGTACACAACGCCTCCGTAAAGAGGGCCTTACGATACCATCGCGGCCTCGTTCTCCGCGATTGTCTTTTCGATCATCTGAACCAGCGCCGCGAAGCGCTCACTCACAATCGACGACATTTGCTCGCCGAACTCGAAGCACCACCCCGTCATCGCGAACATCACTGCCGACGGACACGCTCCATGCATCGTCTGCGCTGCTGCCAGCAACATTCCTGGCGTTGTCGGATCCGCAAGCTTCCCTGCGAACTCCTTGTCCGCCGGCACGGTGGACTGCGTAATCGTCCCCGGCTCGCCCTGGGTCGAGGCGTCGACAAAGATCACGAACTCCGCCTTAGCGATCTGTTCGGCAATCTCCGGCGCCAACTGGTGGCAAGGGACGACCTCGACCCGTTCATCCCCGCGCAAATGGTGCCCGATCTGGCGAGCGACATGGCATCCGAGCCCATCGTCCGCGCGCAAGGGGTTCCCGTAACCCACTACCAAAATCTTCGACATGGCCAACTCCCGCTGCTACGAGCTAAACGTGCTGGACACATCATCGGACGATGCTCGCGGAAGTTGAAGGAAGGGGGTCACGTCGAAGCGTGATTCACCCCAATCGGGCTGCTGAAGAATGCAACAGTGCCGACGTCAGGCGCGGCGACGGTTGTTCTTCATACGATTCCGGAGCGCAGCCATTTCGGTATCGACGAAGTCGCGATCTTCCTGGAGTTTCCTGGGGGCCTCGAGGGCTTCGTCGATGGCCCACTGGAGCGGTTCGGCACGTCCTTCCTTATAGGCCTTGGTGTATTGCTTGACGGCCCAGATCTCCTCTTTTTTCGCGGCAACTTCGAACTCGCGGATGCGGTCGAGCGGAGTGCGGTAGCGGGGCGGCTTGATGGATGCGACGGGTTTCTTGGGAGGAATTTTGTGTTTGCGCAGTTTCCTCGGGGCGGACTCGACGCAGTGCGGCATCTCGGGGCGCGCTTCCGGAGTTATCACGGTGGGAGCAGAAGTCATCGGCGCATCTTCGCACGCAACTTCTTCGCGGACAGTTTCCGCGACCACGTCTTCGGGCATGGAGGCCTGGAGTTCGGGAGTGTACTCGGCGTAGGACTGGGGACGTCCGAGATTGCTGAGGTTTTTCATGTTGGCGGAAGCGGTTTGCAGCGCATAGAGCGCGAGCGCGGCTTTTTTGTGGTCGATGCGATCGTTGAGCATGGCATTAACGATGTCGCCGAGAGCGAGTTGGACGGTCCAGGGATCTTCGAGGACGGGGACCTGAAGGGGGAGACGTCGAGCGGCGGCGCGCTGCTGGCGCTTAACGCGATCGCGGGTGGCGACGTGGAAATAGCAGAACTGCTCATGGCGCAGGCGTGGTGCGCGGCAGGTATCGCCGTCGGATAAAACGTGCTGACATTCCTGGAACTTCATGGGTGTATCCCCCCTCCCCCACCCTCTTGTGTTTTCAGCAGCTTAGGCTATGCAATCTCTGCAAATTCCTCTCGGCGTAGGAGTTATAGGTAAATTCCTCTGCCCGTAGGAGTTACACCTTCCACGGAGACGCGGAGACACGGAGGGTTGGGGATTTCAAAGATCGTGGTGCGAGAGAGACGTTAGACGATTTGGTCGTGGCGGGATGTGATTGGGAGCACGAATGAGTGTGATTAGGGGCGGAAAATTGGGGGGAAAGGGCGAAAAAAACGCGTGGGGGAAGGTGGAAATTGCGTGGGCACGGGGATTTTTTAGAGTTTTGGGGTGAAATTTTGAGAGTGGTTCGGGGATTGGAGCGAGAGATCGGCGGCGCGAAATTTAGAGTTTGCGTGAACGGGGCGGCAGGGGCTAAAGCCCCGAAAATATCAGGGGCGGCAGTTCGGCAGCGCTGAAGCGCTGCCCTGATACAGAGCGGGATGTTGGCGTTATAGAGCGGGATGTCGGCGGCGCGAAATTAGAGTTTGCGTGAAAAGGAGGCAGGGTTGAAGCCCCGAAAATATCAGGGGTGGCAGTTCGGCAGCGCTGAAGCGCTGCCCTGATACAGAGCCGGTTGTCGGCGTTATAGAGCGGGATGTCGGCGGCGCGAAATTAGAGTTTGCGTGAAAAGGCGGCAGGGGGCTGAAGCCCCGAAAATATCAGGGGCGGCAGCTCGGCAGCGCTGAAGCGCTGGCCTGATACAGAGCGGCTTTTCGGCGATATAGAGCGAGATGTCGGCGGCGCGAAACTTAGGGTTTGCGTGAACGGGGCGGCAGGGGCTGAAGCCCCGAAAATATCAGGGGCGGCAGTTCGGCAGCGCTGAAGCGCTGCCCTGATACAGAGCGGCTTTTCGGCGATATAGAGCGGGATGTCGGCGATATAGAGCGAGATGTCGGCGGCGCGAAATTTAGAGTGTGCGGGACGGGGCGGCAGGGGCTGAAGCCCCGAAAATATCAGGGGCGGCAGTTCGGCAGCGCTGAAGCGCTGCCCTGATACAGAGCGGGATGTTGGCGCGGAGCGGGACGTCGGCGGCGCGGAGCGGGATGTCGGCGATACGGAGCGGGAGATCGGCGCTTTTGCGCTGCCCTGCTTCGAACCATGGGGCGGGCGGCGCATACGAGGTTTTCCCGTTTTGAGCTGGGGAGAGGGGCAATACCGGATCGGGGGATGTTACGAGATGGTCGCGGTGCGAGACGGTTTGTATCAGGGCAGCGCTTCAGCGCTGCCGGAGAGAGCTACTCGAAAGGTTTGGGGCTTCAGCCCCTGCGAATGGCCAGGCCGTCTAGAAATGCGGATGCGAATGCGATTTTGAGTGGAGCGCGAACGTTTTTTGTGACTACGAAAACGGCGAGCGGGAAACGACTGCTGCAATCAGAGAGGAATGCAAGTTTGTTGATTGAGGTACTGCGGCACTACGCGCGAGAGCAGAAGTTCGAGATCCACGACTTCGTTGTGATGCCTGATCATGTGCACCTTCTGCTGACGGTCGATGGTGAGACTTCGATCGAGAAGGCGGTGCAATTTATCAAGGGCGGATTTTCGTATCGGATCAAAAAGGATTTCGGGTATCCCGGAGATGTTTGGCAGAAGGGATTTTCAGAGGTTCGGGTGGAGGACAGGGAGAGTTATTTGCGGCATCGGGAGTATATTGCGAAAAATCCCGTGAATGATGGGTTGGTTCGCGAGGGAGAGGAGTTTGCGTATTGTTTTACATTTTTGGCGAGGCAGAAGGCGGCAGGGGCTAAAGCCCCCGAAAATATTGGGGCGGCAGTTCGGCAGCGCTGAAGCGCTGCCCTGATACAAAGCGGGTTTTCGGCAGCGCTGAAGCGCTGGCCTGATACAGAGTGGGATATCGGCGGCGCTGAATTTAGAGTTGCGTGAACAGGCGGCAGGGCTTAAGCCCCCGAAAATATCAGGGCGGCAGTTCGGCAGCGCTGAAGCGCTGGCCTGATACAGAGTGGGATATCGGCGGCGCTGAAGCGCTGGCCTGATACAGAGCGGGATATCGGCGGCGCTGAAGCGCTGGCCTGATACAGAGTGGGATATCGGCGGCGCTGAAGCGCTGGCCTGATACAGAGCGGGATATCGGCGGCGCTGAAGCGCTGGCCTGATACAGAGCGGGATATCGGCGGCAGCTGCTTTTATTTGCCGGAGCGGGCTATGGCGTGGTCTACGATTTCGCCGATCATTTGCGTGTATGAGAGGCCGGATTTTTTGGCGGCCATGGCGAATTCCTGTCCGCTGGAGAGCCATGGGTTGGGGTTTGCTTCGATCACGTAGACCTCGCCCTTGGTCGATAGGCGCATGTCGATGCGTCCGTAGTCGCGGAGCTTCACGGCGCGGTAGGCTTTGATCGCGGTCGCGGTTAGCTTGGTTTCGGTTTCTTCGTCGAGGTCCTCGGCGACTGCCGATTTGGTTTTCTTGTAGGCTTCCGTGTCCTTCTCGAACTTTACGTCCTGGCTGGCGATTTTGGGCATGCCTTTGGGAAGCTTGGAAAGATCGAGCTCGACCAGCGGGAGCGCATTGGCCGTCTCGTAACTGCCGAGGATGGCGGAATAGATCTCGCGGCCTTCGATGTACTCCTCGATGAGGGCCGGGGAATCGAACTCGGCCTGGATGTAGGCGACGCGCTCCATCAGCTCCTTCACACTGCTGACGACGGCGGCGGCATCGATGCCGATCGATCCGTCTTCCGAGGTCGGCTTCACGATTAACGGGAAGGAGACGTCGTGGGCGTGGTCAACGATGCCGCGGTAGGCGGTGGCGAAATAGGGTGACTGGATGCCGTGGAATGCGAACATCTTTTTCGCCAGCGATTTGTCCTGCGCCAGCATGTGGCCGTGCGGTCCGGTGCCGGTGTAAGGGATATTGACGAGGTCGAGGAAGGCGGTGACGTGCATCTCCTTGGTGTCGTCGCCGTCATAGGACTCGGTGAGGTTGAAGATGAGGTCGGTGCCGGACTTGGCGAGAGCGAATAAGGACTGCTGGTGGCCGTCGAGAATGTGGTACGACGGCTCGTGGCCGAGCTTTTCCAGGGCCGCGAAAATTTCTTCGCGATCTTCCTTCTCCACCTTCTTCTTGCGCTTCTTCTGTCCCTTACGCTTGCGCGGCGCAGGCTCTTCCTGCACTTCTACCTGCTCTTCTTCAGGCGCCTCGTACAGAACCGTGATCTTCATGCAACCTCCAATGGGCGCAGCGGCGGGTGCCGGCACGCTTACGGATGAACGAACTTCCCACGTGTTAAGTAATTCATAGCGAGCGCAGTGGCATAGACCGTGAACTCTGTGAGGTAATCGGACTCGCGCCGGACGTCGACGCGCAGACCGAGTTCCTCCACCCGCTCGCAAATGGATTCGACCAGGCGCTTGATGATGGGCCGCTGCACGCCACTCCAATACGCGATCTTGTCGACGATCGCTTTACGATGCTGGCCCAGCATCTCGTACGCGAGTCGAACATTCTTTTGCCGCTTGGGCGAGACGTTGAAGATGTCTGCCAAGTCGGTGTCTACGGCGAGCTCCTGCAGCGGAATGTCTTCCTGCAGACTGAGCCGATAAAACTCGCCGACCGTCGATTCCATCTCGTCGGCGGTGATGTCAGTGTGGCCGCGACGCCGGACGGGATCGACCTTGCCGATCTTTCGCGCCAACCGGTCGACGTACTGAAGCTTTTTCAGGGCATCCCAACCCTGGTAGCGGGTGCGCCAATTCGATCGCGGCGTGAGCCAGACCGCGAAGGTTTCGGCGAAGTCTTCATCCGGATGCTTTTGCGCGTACCACCCGGCCATGTGGCGAACGAACTTCCGGGAAAATGGGATTGGCCGATAGTTGTCGCGGTAAGCACGGCGAAACGGACCGAAGAGTTCGCGCCATTCCGAGGACTGATAGAGACGGTAAGCGTAGTTCAACGCATGGCCGGCTTCGTGGCGGAGGTACATCATGATCTCGCGGGCGTCTTCGAGATCGTTCATTTCGCCCTCAAGCTGCGCCAGCTTGGGGTCGGCGAGGTAGAACGGAATCCCGATGATCGGTTCGCCCGATGGGCATCCCCATTCATCACTGAGATAGCAGGCTGGGCGGAACTTGTGCAGGCCCTTGTTTTCCAGCTCGCGATAAAGCTGCTGGACGAAATGTTCGACGGGAGAGCCTTCGAGCTTGAGCCCGAACGAACGAATTGGTTTGTCGAGGATTTCCAGGAAATCCGTCCGCGTTTTCTCGAAAGTTCGCACTGATTCTCTATATCACGGAACCGGATTGGACACCGGAGAGCGTACCCGTTATGCACATAGTACGGTCGGCACGGCTTCGGTGGAAAGTTTTCCCAGGACCTTCCCTGTTTCTTTGGAAATGACAACCTAGAAAAGCAGTTTGAGGGCGAACTGTACCTGGCGCGAGGTGGTGGACGTGCTGCTGATTGCGCCTGCGGTTCCGGATACGCCCGTCGGCGTAAAGACGATCAAGTTCGGCGTATTGAAATTCGCGCGGTTGAGCAGGTTGAAGATTTCGGCGCGAAATTGCAGGCTCATCCGCTCGTTGATTTTCGAATCTTTGATCGCGGAGAAGTCCCACGTACCGAGCCCCGGCCCGGTAAGCGTGTTGCGTCCGAGATTTCCCCAGAAGCCGCTGTTCGCCGGAGGTGCCAGAAATGCGGCGGGATTGAACCACTGGATTGGATTGCCGGTGACGATCTGTCCGGTGAAGTTCGGGTTCGCAAAGGGCCGCACGGGATTGCGCGTGTCGCCGGTGTTCGATGGGTTGTAGCTGAGTTGCGGCGTGAATGGGAAGCCGCTCTGCATTACGGCGATGCTGTTCACAGACCATCCGCTGACCGTCCAGTTGGCAAACGAATTCGATGACGCGAGGAAGCGCTTGCCGCGTCCGAATGGCAATTCGTAAACGGCGCTGATTACGCCGAGATTGCGCACGTCATAGGTCGCAGGTCCCCAGTCGGCCTTGATGTCATACGGATTCGACACCAGCCCCGGTGCGTTGTTGGCGGTGGTCTGGTTGAGCGAGTCACCGTCGTCGAGCGTCTTCGACCATGTGTACACGCCGCGCAGAGAGAGGCCGTTGCTGTAGCGATGGTTCACGTCGAGTTGCAGCGCGTTGTAGCTGCTCGTACCGACAGAGAACCACGTCCACGTGTTGTTGATCGTGGGATTCCCTTTCGGCGTGCCTTTCGGGATGTAGTAGCTTCCGGCGGGAATCGGCGTTCCCGCGAGGCCTACCGGGAAAGTCGCCGGATAGACCGCGGGGCATGGATCGGCGGGGCAGATGATCGGATTCGAGGGCACGTTGGCGTCAACGCCGACGAGTTCGTGGTATCCGTGCGAGCCCACGTAGCGCAGGTTCAACGACGTATTGTGCGAGAGTTCCTGCTCGATGCCGAAGGTCCAGGAGAACAGCGTGGGAGCCTTGAGATCGGGCTGGGTGCCACCGGGAATTAGCAACGCTGCGGCAGGCACAGGGGCGGTGGGATCGAGCGGCAGGTTCGAGACTTTATAGTTCGCGAGGCTGTACACCGGGTTGAACGGAGCGTTCTGGTCCATGCGGTAGCCGAGGGCGTCCTGGAGTTCGTTGTAGATGCCGAACGCGGCGCGGAACACCGTGCCGCTAAACGGGCTGTACGCGACGCCGACGCGCGGTTGTGCCAGGAACTTGTAATTGTTTTCGGTGAAGGCGCTATCGCCAATGCGCGGCTGATCGGAGATGATGCCGTTGTTGTAAGTGTAGTTCGCGGCGCGACCGTGAGCTTCGTTCCATCCGGTGGAGAACTCGCCGCGGAAGCCGAGGGTGAGCGTGAACTTCGGCGAGACGCGGAAGACATCTTCGGCGTACCCGGCGCCGAAGAGCGAACGCCAGTTCATGTTGCTCGGCGCGGGATCGTACAAGAAGGTGCCGATGGTGCCTTGCAGGAACGTGGTCAGGCTCGCGAAGGTGGCCTGACCGTACTGGCTGAGCGCGATGTTCTCGTTCGACTGGAACTGCTGGAACCATGCGCCGACGGTGATCTGGTGGCGGCCACGGGTGAGGCTGAGCTGGTCTTCGTACGTGAAGATGTTGCGCGCAATGCTGAGATTGCTGCCGTTGTTGCTGCCGGCTAATCCGACCTGCGCCTGCGGATTGGATGCGGCGCTGCCGCCGACGACAACCGCGCCGACCTGATGTCCGAGGAGGAAGCCGGGGACATCGGCGGCGGGGGTTCCGGGTGTGGGTTCACCGGCGAAGTAGTATCCGGCGCGCGTGAAGCCGACACGCGCGACGTTCAAGAGCGACGGCGAAAAGACGTGCGTCTCGTTGAGGCTGAGCACTTGCTCGCGTAGCGTGAGGATGTCGGAGCTAAAAGGATTGGCAACCGTGGCGGTGAGATCGTGGCCGTCGTCGATGACGTACGACGCTGCGAGCGAATCACGCGAAGAGAAGGTGTGGTCTACGCGCGCGTTGCCGAAATATTCGCGGATGGTTTGAAGAGGACTACTGAAGACCTGCGCGATGCCGTTGAATTCCGGAGCGCTCGCCGATGGCGTAGGCCAGAGATTGAGCAACGGCTGCACGCTGGGAACGGCGGCGGCGCGGGAGTCGAGGCCGGGTACGAACGCGGCGGAGGTCTGATGCAAGTTCTGGATTACGCCTTCAAAGTTCAGGAAGAAAAATGTGTGGTCATGGCGGAGCGGACCGCCTAACGACGCGCCGAACTGATTGCGCTGGAACGGTGGAGCGTCGCCCTGATCAAAGTAGTTGGGGGCGTCGAAGACGTTATTGCGCAGGTATTCATAGGCGGAGCCGTGCCACTGATTTGAGCCGGACTGCGTGACGATGACGACCTGTCCGCCGGGACGCTTGCCGTATTGCGCGCCGTAGTTGTCGCGAAGAACGTTGAATTCGCGGACGGCTTCCACACCGATCACGTTGCCGCTCGGGCCGCCGGGCTGCATGTTGTTTTCCGCCGCGCCCGAAAACTCGACGCCATTCATCAGGAACAGATTTTGCTGCGGACGATTCCCCGAGACTGAAAAGTTGTTGCCGGTCGTGGAATTGGAAACGCCGGTGCCGCCCGTTTTCTCCCACGTGAAGTTAACGATGCCGGGATTGAGCGTAACGAGCAAATCGTAGCTGCGGCCGTTCAGGGGAAGCGCTTTGATCTGTTTTTCGCCGATCAGGCCAGAGATGTCCTGGTTGGTAACGCCGACCATTTCGGCGTCGGCGCTCACCTTCACCTGCTCGCTTACGTCGCCGATGCGGAGTTTGAGGTCGGCGGTAGCATCCTGCCCGACTACGAGAAGGATGCCGGTGCGCACTTGTTCGGCGAAGCCCTGCTTCCTCGCGTGGACTTCATACTGTCCAACGGGCAACGCGACAATATCGTAGCGTCCTGAGGCATTGGTCGCGGAGACGCGAACCGCACCGGTCTCATTGTTGATGGCGCGTACTTCTGCGCCGGCCACGGCGGCGCCGCTGGGATCGGTGACAAAGCCCGAGAGATTCGCAGAGACCTGTGCGAACGCAGAAAAAGAGAGCAGGAGAACGACGCAGAGCGTTCGCAAAGGGGACACGCAAGACCTCCGGGGTTTTCGAGTGAACGATAGACGCTTTTATACGCGTTAACTCGTATAAGCAAGATAATATAAGCCGGTTTGAATTGGCAAAACCCTTGGTAGAATCGCGTCTCGGGAGACGAGGGATGGAACGCATAAAAATGCTGACTCCACGTGACGCCGCGAAGATCCTGGGAGTTAGCTACCCAACGGTGAAGCAGTGGATTTACCGGGGGCGACTGAAAACTGGAAAGACGCAGGGCGGGCACTACCGCATTCCGGAATCGGAGATCGACCGCTTATTGCCGGCTGCGACAAAGGTGGCCGCGCCAGAGGTGCGCCGCAAGAACTTTCGCAAAATCAGCGGACGCAACCAACTCGTAGGCAAAGTGATCGACATTAAAATCAGCGGCCTGATGGCGCAGGTAACGTTGTCCATCGGCGAGCAGCACATCACTTCGATCATTACGGCCGACGCCGTTCGAGAACTGCGCTTGAAGAAGGGACAAACCGCCGCAGCGCTGATCAAATCCACGGAAGTAATGATCGTGTTGCCGTAGCTCTATTCTTTCTTCTTCGATTTCCCCGGAAGGCTGGCTGGGTTCTCGTGGGTCTTCTCGCGGAAACGCGATTTCAGGCCGGTGGCAAGCGAGACCGCGTTTTCGCCGAACTTGTCGCGCATTCGATCAACTACCGAAAGAGCTTTGCTGACTTTGTCGTCGTGCGTCTGAGTAAGCAGATCGAGTTGCTGAGGAACATCGTCAAAGCCGGCGACATGTACGCCGATGAGGCGAATGGTTCGGCCGCGCTGCCAGTTGTCGCGAAAAAGAGTGCGCGCAGTTTCGGCAACGACCGTATCGAGTTGCGTGGGCTGTTCGAGTGAGTGGGCGCGCGTGATGGTGGTGAAATCGGAATAGCGCAACTTGATCTGCACCGTGCGGGCATGGAGCTCGTGCTCGCGCACCCTGCGGCAGACCATCTCGCTCAGTCGCGCGATCATGGCTTCGAGTTTCTCTTGATCGCGCGTGTCGGTGTTGAAGGTATGCTCGTGGCTGATCGACTTCGGTCCTTCGTCCACCGCGACATCGCGATCGAAGTATCCGCCGGCGTCGAGGCCGCGGGACTTCCCTGCCAGCGCGAGTCCCCACTCGCCGAAGCGCTCGCGTAGGAATGCGTCATCGAGTTTGGCGAGATCGCCGACCTTCTTAATGCCGATTTCATTGAGCTTCTGTTCGAAGACCTTGCCGACGCCCGGAATTTTACGCACGCTTAGTGGGGCGAGGAAGCTGGCCTCCTGTCCTGGCACGATATAAAGGACGCCGTTGGGCTTGGCCTGGTCGCTGCAGACCTTGGCGATAAGCCGCGAGGTGCCGATGCCGATGGAGCAGTTCAACTTAGTTTCAGACTTCATGAACTGGTGGAGAGCATGCGCGGCCTTGAGCGGCGGCCCGTGCAGGCGCTCGGTACCGGTCATGTCGAGGTAGGCCTCATCAATGGAAGCCATTTCGACTTTCGGCGAAAACTTCTTCAGTACCTCAAAAGCTTTGCCGGAATATTCGCGGTAGCGTTCGGGATGTCCGTTCACGAAGATGGCGTCAGGACAGAGTTTGGCCGCGGTCCGGAGCGGCATTGCCGAGTGTACGCCGAACTTGCGTGCCGCATACGAGGCCGCTGAGACGACACCACGCTCGTCGCGATGGCCGCCTACCACGACGGCTTTCCCCTTGAGGGAAGGGTCGAACAACTCTTCGACGGAGACAAAAAAGGCATCCATGTCGACGTGAAAAATGACGCGTCGAGGGTCCGCAGCCGCCGAATTTCGACCCGTGATTTCTTCCATTCAGGAACGCCCTGAGCCATTCTACGTCGTGGCGGATTGCAGGTACTAAGGCATTGGGGCGACAATGTTGGAGTACTCACAATCCCAGGAGCCTTCAGGATGTCTTTTCGCGCGACCATTCGCCGAGCCGCTTTGCTATTCGTTTTTCTTGTTCCTATGCTGGCCTTTGCCGCCGGCCCTAAGACCGCCGAGATCGTGTTCATGACCGACTTCGGTAGTAATAACGACGCGGTGCCGATCTGCAAGGGCGTGATGTGGCAGGTGGCGCCAGACGCGAAGATCATCGACCTAACCCACGATGTGACGCCGTTCTCGATTATTGATGGAGCGCGCTTCCTGGCTGGCACCTCGCCCTACTACCCGGAAGGCACGGTTTTTGTCGTGGTGATTGATCCCACCGTCGGCAGCACGCGCAAGGCGATCGTCGCGAAATCGAAAAAGAACCAGTACTTCATTCTGCCGGACAACGGGCTGCTGACCTTTGTGCAGGACCGCGACGGCATTGAAGGCGTGCATGAGATCACGAGCAAAGATTTCATGATCGGATCGGGGATGTCGTCGACGTTCCATGGCCGCGACATCTTCTCGCCCGCGGGGGCGCACGTAGCGAAGGGCGATGATTGGACCAAAGCGGGGCCGGAAGTTCCGGTGTCGCAACTGGTGCGTTTGAATGTGCCCCAGGCGACGGTTGCAGACAGCAAGCTCGCGGGCAAGATCATCGGCATCGACGTGCCGTTTGGCAACCTGATTACGAATGTATCGCGGGACGACTGGGCGAAACTTGGCTACCAGGTCGGCGATACAGTTCCGGTCACGCTGGGCGCGACGGAGATGGAGATTCCGATCGTGAAGACGTTCAGCGACGTCGAGATCGGCAAGCCTCTACTCTTCATTGATTCACGTGGGCGGCTGAGTTTCGCACTGAACCAAAACGATTTCGCAAAAACCTACAACATCAAGCCGCCGGCGAGCTTCACCATTCCGGCCAAAAAGTAGTTCTCTTTCGCGGCTTCGCGCCGCGCTGCGGTATCTGGAGGGAGTTCGATGAGCACCTTACGATCAGTTGGGATCGCTGTATTCCTGTTTTTCTTGTCTACGTTTGCGATGGGACAGAGCTATCGCGGATCGATACGCGGGGTGGTGACAGACGCTAGCGGGGCGGTGATACCCAGTGCATCGGTGACGGTAAAGAGCTCGGCCACTGGACTGGAGCGTAGTGCAGTCACCGACGGTGAAGGACTTTATGTGATCGCTGAGCTGCCTGCCGGCGAATATCGGCTCTCCGTCCCCGTGACGGGCTTCCGAACCTTCGCACGCAATGTGTTGGTTGACGTCGGTCACGACAGTACCGTGGATATCACAATGATGGTCGCCGGTGGAGATACGGTAGAGGTCAACGAGTCCACGGCTCCCCTTGTGGAAGACACTCGCGATGTTCTTGGCCAGATCGTGGACAACAAGCTCGTCGTCGAACTGCCGCTGAATGGCCGCGACTTCGGCAAACTCGTCGCGCTCACACCGGGCGTGACGGTCGAAGGCTCCGGCGTGGCGGGAACCGAGAAGGGCTTTGGCCAGTTCAACATCAATGGCAACCGCGACCGCTCGAACAACTACATGCTTGACGGCACGGACAACAACGATCCGTTCTTCAACAACTCCGCGTTGAACCAGGTGGGTATCACTGGCGCGCCGGCTTCCCTGCTACCGATTGACGCCATCCAGGAATTCAACCTGCAAACGCAGTACGGCGCGGAGTATGGACGCAACTCCGGCGGTGCGGTGAACGTGCTGACGAAGTCTGGTACCAACGCGTTCCACGGCAGCGTGTTTTATTTCCTGCGCAACTCGGCACTCGACGCGCGCAACTACTTCGATCCCACGACGAATCCTGACGGCAGTCCGAACCCGAAGGGCGGCTTTAAGAACAACCAGTACGGCGCTTCGATCGGCGGCCCGATTGTGAAGGACAAAACGTTCTTCTTCGCCGCCTACGAAGGCCAGCGCGAGCGCGTGACATCGAGCTACACGCTGTTTGTCCCGACGGAGATGCAGAAGGCCAACGCGCGCGCGGCGGCACTGGCAGCGACGACTTCGGATGGCGAGTCAGAAGTGCCGGTGATCAACGCGATCAATCCGGGGATTGACGCACTGCTCGGCTACTTCCCCGCCGCAACGGGCTGCAGTAATGGCGGCACGCCGGCGGCCACCGGTTGCATTGGAGGCGCCGGAACCGTGGCGGGCGCAGTGGAAGACCGCAACGACCTCGACAACGGCATTATTAAGGTAGATCACTACTTCACGCAGACGGAGCAGTTCTCGGCACGCTACGCCATCAGCAATAGCGACCAGGTCTTTCCGCTCGGCGGGCTCGGCACCTATGGCAATGGATCGCGACTGGCGGGATTCGCACAGACTTCGCCTACGCGGGTGAATGTCGTCTCCGCAAGTTTGCTTTCAACCTTCAGTCCGACGTTCCTGAACGAACTGCGCTTCGGCTACTCGCGCTATAACACTTCGTTCAACACGCTCGACGGCACGGTCGATCCGAACAGCGCCTTCGGACTGAACATGGGCACGGGCAAGACGGGCGTCCCGGAAATTGACTTCTTCGCGCTGTACGACAATTTGGGCGCGTCGGCTTACAGCATTCCGCGCGGACGCACGAGCCAGACCTACCAGGTGCTCGACAACCTTACGAAGATCCACGGCGCGCATACCTTCAAATTCGGTGGCGAGTTCCGCCGCGCGACGATCGAGAACTTCAACGATAACCTCGAGCGCGGATTGCTCGCGCTGGATCCGTACCAACTCACCAACGGCCCATGGCCGGGCGACGACCAAACGGCGATGTTGACGAATTTCTACCTTGGCATTTTCGACTGGGGCACCGCGGCCAACACCGGCAACACGCAGCGCAATACCTTTAACAACGGCTTCAGCTTCTTCGCGCAGGATGATTGGCGCGCGACTAAGAAGCTCACTTTGAATCTCGGCGTTCGCTGGGAATACTTTGGACCGCTTGGCGAGAGCAATGGGTTGATCTCGAACCTCGGCACCGATGGTCTGCTGCACATGACCGACCAGCCATACAACAAAGACTGGAACAACGTGGCGCCTCGCGTTGGGCTGGCGTGGAACGTGTTCAGTGGCACCGTAGTTCGCATGGGATATGGCGTGTACTTCGACTACGTTCCGCAGAACAACATGATCGCCAACTACACCAATACCGCCGGACTGGTGACGAACCCGATCGGGCCGAAGGCGGTCACGTCGATGGACTATAACCAGTCGGCGTTCAACGGCAGCGATGCGGGCGCGGCGGTCTTCACGCCCAGTACCGGCGCGCAGAGCATCTTCGCGGTACCGCAGAACTTTGCTACGCCTTACACGCAGAGCTGGAACGTGAATGTGGAGCAGGAACTCGGCAAAGCTGCCTCCATGCAAATTGGCTACGTGGGCAGCAAGGGTACGCGGCTGACGCGGCTGTACGACGCGAACCAGGACTACACCAATTCGAACTACAACGCGATTGATGTGCTGGCAACGATCTCCGATTCCACCTACAACGCGCTGCAGGCGACACTGACGGCACGCTCGTGGAAGGGGATTTCGGGATTCGCAAATTACACTTGGGCGAAGTCGCTGGATGATGCGTCGGACGGCATCGACTTCAACTTCGCGTCGGCGGCGTTCCCACAGAACTCGGATTGCCCTGTGGCGTGCGAGCATGGGCCCTCGACCTTTGATACGCGGCATCGCTTTACTGGCTCGATGAATTATGCGGTGCCGCAGTGGAAGGCACTGCCTCCGGTGCTCGGCAAAGGATGGGAGTTGAATACCATTGCGACTTTCCAGTCCGGGCGACCGATTCCGATTCTGACTTCGAACGACACCAGCGGAACCTACAACTATCACCAGCGGCCGGATCGTGTGCCCGGCGTGAACCCGGTACTCGACCACTGGAATCCGGTGACCGGCTACCTCAACCCGCTCGCGTTCCAGCAACCTGCGGACGGAACTTTCGGCAATTTGCAGCGTAACTCGATCTACGGTCCGCACTATACGAATGTGGATTTCTCCATCACGAAGAACATGCCGATCACCGAGAAGGTGAACGTGCAGTTCCGCGCGGAGTTCTTCAACATCTTTAACCACCCGAACTTCGCATTGCCGGGTGGCACTTTGAACCCTGCGTATTTGGCGGATGGCACGCTTGATCCGTCGGTCGTGGATCCGGCGAGCCATGCGATCCTGACGCCTGCGGGACAGGTAACACAGACGCCGGATGTGGCGCAAGGTAACCCTGGCTTGGGCGGCGGCGGACCGCGCGTGATTCAGTTTGGGCTGCGGTTCTCGTTCTAAGCAGATGTAAAGATGAAGGCCGTCCGACGAGGACGGCCTTTTTAATTGCGGAGCCAGCTAGCCGTTAGCGGATGCGCTTTTTGCGGAGATACCGGCGAGCATCTTGTTCACTTCATTCACGGCGCGATGTGCGGCCTTGATTCCCTCGCCGGTGGCGGAGACCGGGCCTTCTGAATCGGTGTTTGCGAAGGCGATGCGCTCCATCGGGATCCGGACTTGCGGTTGGACCTTGGTGAAGTTGCCGGGCAGCGATTTGTACATCGGATGGCCGCGCCGGTAGATGTGCACTTCGAGCGGATCGGCGTTTGTTTCGGGCAGAAGTTTTTTGAAGTCTCTCAAAACATCTTCCGCCACGCTCTTCGCGCCGTCTTCCGTCAGGAGCAACACACGCTCTTCTTCTTCGAGCGGCGTATAGCAAGTGATGATGTTGTACTTCTGCTTGTAGCCAGGCTGGTTTCGAACTGTCCAATCGGCGACGATGAAGTCGGTAAAGCGATTGCCCGGGCACCAGGTATCGTAACCGCTGTTGAACACCGGCTTGTCATACATCAAGTTCACCACGCAGTACGGGACGTAGTGCATTTTCGCGATGGCTGCCTTTTGCGCGGCGGGCATGCTCTCGACGAGGCGCGCGGTGATGAACTTTGGTGTGGCCATGATGACGGCTTTCGCGGAAACGGTTTTCGGTTCCCCGTTCACGATGTAGGTCACGTCCACGCCATCTTTTTTCTGCGCGACCGCGACGGTGGTTGCAGACAGTTGCATGTGTTCTTTGTGCTTTTCGGTTAGAACTTCCGACAAGCGGCGGTTCAAGGCGCCGATTCCTCCCGGCAATGTGCAGCGCCGGTCTTTGCGCGTCTTTCCCGCGATCTGCTGCATTTCGTAGAGGACGATCAGCGCCGAGGTTTCCGCGGATTTCGCGCCCCAGTTGGATGGCCCGTAGTTGTCCCACCACTCCGTGAGCTCTTGCGGATAGCCCTTGGTGAAATGCGTCAGCGGAAGCGCGTCGAGTTCGGCGGCACGCGAGAGCACGTCGATCTTCAATATCTCTTCGCGCCATTTTTTAAAGCTCTCGCGAACGCTGGCTGAATACGGAATCTTGTCGATGCCATCGCCCCAGCAATCAGCAACGAACTTGCCATTGAGAATCATGCCGTCCCAGTTCTCGATGGGAAGCTGCTCCAACCCGAGCGACTTTGAGAATTCCGACGCGCGTTCTCCTAGTTCAAGGAAGGCTCCGCCCGTGGCATAGCCGACGCCGTTGTATTCCTCCATGTAAGAGTTGCCGCCCCAATGGGGTTCCTTCTCGAGCAGGAGGAAATTCTTATCGCGGAGGAGATAGGCAGCGGTCATGCCGCTCACGCCACCGCCAACAATTACGACGTCGTACTTCGCCGACGACGCGGGCTTCGCGAAGGCGTGGCCGTCGCGGACCTGGTGACAAATCTCGTTGTGCTCACCATCTACTTCAGTTTTCGCCTCTGCAGGCACGGCCCTCAGAGGAATTGGACAGCCGGCGGCAACTGCCCCCGCCACGACGAAACGGATGAAATCTCTGCGATTGGTGCTCATGCTTCCCCTTCGACGGCGTGGGCCGCGGTCTCCCATTCTTCAGAGCCGGGCTTGCGCAAGCGATACCAGAACAAAATGAGTGCCAGAGAAAAGACAAAGATGATGGTTGAAATGGCGTTGATCTCGGGGGTCATGCCGCGGCGCAGGCGCGACCAGATCTCGAGTGGCAGAGTGTTGTCGCGCCCGATAAGGAAAAAGCTGACGGCGATCTCGTCCATGGAGAGCGTGAAGATGAGCAGCGCAGCGCCGATGATTGCAAGCTTCAGGTTCGGAAGCGTGACGCGCCAGAATGTTTGCCAATAATTCGCGCCGAGATCGAGTGAGGCTTCTTCCTGCGAGCGCTGGGCCTTTTGCAGACCTGCGAAGATTTCTGTCGTCGCGACGGAGATGAGAGCGGTACCGTGACCGAGAATGATCGTTACCAGGCTGAGCTTCAGATGCACGGCGACCACGAGCATCAACAGCGAAAGGCCTGTAATGATGCCCGGAAGAATCAACGGTAGAAGCACCAGCCGACGGAACAGGACTTTGCCGGGAAAGTTCACGCGATCGAGGGCGAGCGCGGCCGGAAGGCCCAGGCTGACAGCGATGATGACAGCGGCGAACGCGACTTCAAGGCTATTGAGCACGGCATCCCAGAGTGCGCCGTCGTCGAGCAGCATGCGGTACCAGTTGAGGGTGAAGTTGCGCGGCGGGAACCCGCCGACACCGCCGCCATTAAACGAGTAGATGACCAGGATTGTGATCGGCAAATAGAGGAACGCAAAGACCGCGATCATGTGAATGCGCAGCCACAGTGGGCGCTTCTCGCTGCTCGTGCTCATCAGGAGAAGCTCCATTTCTTTTCGAGGCGCTCGGTGAGGAAAAGAAGGGCAAGAACGATGAGCATCATGCAGACGGATATCGCGGCGCCGAGCGGCCAATCATAGGCAGCGCCGAAGAGCGTAACCACTACGTTGGAGATCATTATGCCGCTCGGCCCACCGAGCAGCAGCGGTGCGAGGAAGTCGCCGAGGCTCAGCACGAAGGCGAACGTCGCGCCGGCCAGGACACCGGGGATGGAAAGCGGGACGATCACACGCCAGAAGGTCTTTACGCGCGAGGCGCCGAGGTCTTGCGAGGCTTCCACGAGATTCTTTGGGATATGTTCGAGCGCCGCATAAATCGGCAGGAACGTGAACGGCGTATAGATATGCGTCAATGTAAGTACGACGGCGAACGGACTGTAGAGCAGCGCGCCGACGGGCTCGTGGGTGATATGCAGGTATTGCAGCAGCGTGTTGAGGACTCCATCGCTGCCAAGGATCGTCTTCCACGCATAGGCGCGGACGAGGTAGCTCACCCACAGCGGAATGATGACGAGCTGGTAGAGCAACTGCTTGTGCTTGGCGTAGAACGCAACGTAATACGCAAGCGGATAACCGAGCAGCAGCGCGAGCAGCGTAACGCCGCCCGCGATCTTCATAGAGCGCAGCAATACCTGCACGTAAACGGGAACACTGGCGAGTTGTTTGTAATTCTGCAGGCCCCAGTTATGGACGATCACTTGACCGTCCTGCACGCTCCAAAAGCTATTGCAGAACAAGAGCAAATAGGGCGTGAGCAGGAACGCCGCGACCCAAAAGATCGGGGGCAATGCCACCGCAGCTTTGTAGGCGCGGGAGAACACTAGAGGCTCTCCTTCACGACAACGATGTCAGCGGGAGAACACTCGAATTCGCTCTCGCCCGAGGGAACTCCCGAACCATAGATCTTCGCATTCAGCCGAAAACCGCCGGCGTCGAGTTCGTACAGCTCAGTGGCGCCCTGGAAGACCTGGCGAGCGACGGTGCCTTTGAACCTGACTTGATCGCTCGCCGTGCTGGCGATGCGGATTGCTTCTGGCCGGAGCGAGAAGACCGCGGGGCCGTCGGGCGCCGAGGTTGTGAACATCAGGTTACCGCAGCGAGCGATGCCGCGGCTCACTGTACAGCGCAAGAGGTTACTGTGTCCGATGAACTGCGCGACATACGCGGTGGCGGGCTTGGCATAGATTTCCCGCGGACTGGCAATCTGCTCCAGTGCTCCGTAACGCAGCAGGGCGACGCGATCGGACATGGTCATCGCCTCTTCCTGGTCGTGCGTGACAAAGACGAAGGCGATGCCGACTTCGCGTTGGAGCGATTTCAATTCGAATTGCATTTCGCGCCGCAGGTTGGCATCGAGCGCGGACAGCGGTTCGTCGAGCAATAGGAGCTTGGGACGATTTACCAATGCGCGCGCGAGCGCAACCCGCTGCTGCTGTCCGCCGCTGAGCTTGGATGGTTTCGACTTTGCGAAACTCTCCATCTTCACCATGGCGAGCGCTTCCTGCACACGCTTGGGGATTTCACCTTTGGAAGTTTTGTTGACCTTCAATCCGTAGGCGACGTTCTCTTCCACGTTGAGATGTGGGAAGAGCGCGTAGCTTTGGAAGACCGTGTTTACGCGGCGCTTGTAAGGCGGGAGGTTCTCGATGCGCTCGCCGGCCATGGTGATGGTACCGCCGTCCGGTTGCTCGAAGCCCGCGATGAGACGCAGCAGCGTCGTTTTGCCGGAACCGCTCTCGCCGAGGATGCTGAGGAACTCACCTTGCGCGACCGTAAGGGAAACGTCTCGAAGAACGATGTTCTTTCCAAAGCGCTTGGCGACGCAGTCCACCGCGAGCAGCGCCTGCCCGACTGAGACGTTTTCCGGAACGGATGAGGTCGTCATGCGGAGCGCTATTGCGCGGCTTTCACCTGGTTCCAGATTTCGTTGTACTTCGCACGGCGCGGAACATCCTGCCAGAAATAGATGTGCTTCTGGTAGCCCTCGACATCAGCGAGGTGAAGGCTCTTCTTCTCCTGGTCGGTCATGAGTTGCGCGGCAGTGGGATTGGCCGGTGTGTAGCCGGTCACGTCGGTAACGGCCTTCTGCGTTTTCGCTTCGACCATGTATGCCAGGAATTTCATCGCGAGATCTTTGTTGTCGCTGGCGGCGGTGATCATCAAATGGTCGATCCAGCCGGTCGTGTTTTCCTTCGGAATGGTTTCGCCGATTGGAAAGTTGGCCTTATGAAGTTGATTCGTCATCAGCGGCCAGCCCATCGCGGCGACGACCTCGTGGTTCTGGAAAAGGTTGGTCAGTTCCCCACCGGTAGACCACATCTTGCGAACGTTTGGCTTTAATTCGAGAAGCTTTGCTTTGACTTTTTCGAGTTCGTCGTCGGTGAGATTGTAGAGGTGCGCTGGATCGGGCTTGTCGTAGCCGAGCACTTGTGCCGCCATATAGACGGTGGAGAGATCATCCCAGACGGAGATCTTCGACTTCAGCTTTGGGTCCCACAAGTCAGCCCAGCTTTGCGGCGCCGTCTTGTAATAAGAAGTGTCGTAAAGCAGAGGATTCGGGCCCCACATGAATGGGACTCCATAGGTCTTGCCATTTGCTTTGACGAGAGGGAGATCGCGAAGCTGCTGCGAGAGACTGTTGTAGTCGGGGATTTGCGTAGTGTCGATTTCAGCGGCGAGACCATTCTTCGCGATACTAGTCGCGACGTCACTGGACGGCGAGATTACATCGTAGTTCGACGCGCTACCGCCACGCAGCTTGGCGACGAGTTCATCGCTTGACCCCATGTAGCTTGCTGCGACCTTGCAGTGATATTTCTCTTCGAAGCCCTTCACGAAAGAGGGATCGGCATAGCCCTCCCATACGAGAAGGTTGAGCGTCGGCACTTTCTTCGAGCATGAGCCGAGAAACAAAGTACAGACAACCAGCAGCGCGAGGGCAAAGCGTTTGGACATGCAAACCGCTCCTTGCCGCTAGAACGTCGGCGGCGTATTTACCCACAAGACTACGGCTTCTTTCGATCCTGTATTCGACCAGCGATGTGGCGTGGAGCTCTCGAAGTAGAAGCTGTCGCCTTTCTGCAGGCGGTACTCTTTGCCATCCACTACCAGGTTGAGCAGGCCGGTAAGCACAAACAAAAACTCTTCGCCTTCGTGCGAGTACTCCTCGTCGCCGCTACCGGCGCCAGGCGCGACGTGGAACAGATGCGGCTCCATGACGGGATTGCCCCACGCAAGCAATTCCATGCGCACACCGTCGCTGGCATCGAGTTGGCGGCGTTCTGCAGGGCGTACAAGATACTGACGACCACCACTTTGGTCGAAGAGATCGAGGATGTTGAGCTTGTAGAACTTCGCGAGTTTGCGGAGGGTCGCAACTGATGCGCTCATGGCCGAGCGTTCAATCGCGCTTAAGAACCCAACCGAGATTCCTACCGCTTCAGCGACCTGAGCCAGTGAGAGACCACGCGAAGTGCGCACTAATCGCAAGCGGAGTCCAACGTTGTCGGCCGATCCGTTGCGGCTAGCCTTGATCTCGCCCTTGGTGCGCATCAATTCGATGATCGCCGGCGCGTTCATGCCGCGAACCCTGCTTAAATAGCGAGCGCGCTGAAGCAGACGTACATCTTCCTGCGAATAGAGCCGGTATTTACTGCCGGTACGTTGCGGCGCGATGAGTCCGAGCTTTTCCCACGAGCGAATGACTGAGGCGGAGATACCCACGGTGTCGGCCACTTCACCGATCTTCAGCAGGGGCGCGTCGTTCGCGTTCGCCGGGGCATCCGCGGGCACGATCGCTACGCCGCGACCGCCGTTCTTGTGAACGGAACGAATTGAATTTTTCGTGGCCAAAATGCTTGACAGAGAGAGAGGGATTCAATAACCTTGCGCGATTATAGCAAGGTTTGTTTTCGTTGCAAGCGTCAACTTCGGGGCCCATTTCAAAGACAAGCTGTAGCGGACTGAATTCCCATTCGCTCGTTCGGGGAGATAGACATGTACCGTTTCTGGAACCGATGTTTCGTTGCGCTGTTCATCATTGCGGTGCTCGCCGCATCGGCAATTGCGCAAAGCACTGGCGGCCGTATCCTCGGCAAGATTTCAGATCCCAGCGGCGCAGTCATACCCGGCGCCACCGTGACGCTCACCAACGAAGCGACCGGCGTGGCGAATACCACGGAGTCCGATAAGGACGGCAATTACGGCTTCCCGAGCGTGCCGGTGGGCGATTACGGCATTGAATATACGGCCACAGGTTTCAAGCAGAACGTGCTGCACCACGTCACGGTGATTTTGAACCAGGCGATGACCCTGAACCAGACGATGCAGTTAGGCCAGAAGCAGGAAGTGGTCGACGTCAGTTCGGAAGCACCTATCGTTGATACGACTTCGACGCAGTTGGGTGCAGTGATGGGATCGCGCTCGGTGGAGCAGCTTCCGCTGAACTCTCGCGATACCTATCAACTTCTGCAGTTGCAGCCGGGCGTAATGTCGAACGTTGGCGGCAGCAACACGGTGGCGTACGGATCGGATAAGCCGGGTGTGGTCTCCGTGAACGGCGGCCGCGGCCGTTCGAACAATTTCAATGTGAATGGCGGCGACGCAAACGACTTGTTCGCGAACCTTCCGACCATCCAGCCGAATCCTGACAGCATTGAAGAATTCCGCGTTATCACTAACACTTTCGACGCTGAATATGGCCGCAACTCCGGCGCCGTGATCAACGTGGTGACCAAGTCGGGCACCAATAATTGGCATGGAAGCGCCTACGAATTCTTTCGAAATGCAGTCCTGAATGCGCAGGGCTACTTCAATACTTTTAAGCCCGCTTTCCAGCAGAACCAGTTTGGTGGAACGTTGGGCGGACCGATCGTTAAAGACCGGACGTTCTTCTTCGTCTCGTACGAAGGGCGTCGAGTGAAACAAGGCACGCCGACGGACCTGAGCTTCATGCCGGATTCGGCAATGCGCAATGGTGACTTCAGCTCCCTGCTCGACCCTGTAAACATGCCGCAATTCACAGGCAATGTGAACTCCGCGGAAGATGGAAGTTCGCTGATGGCGGACACGCTGAACTCTCGTTGCGGCCCGTATCTTGCGAACGGACCGGTCGTCGGAGGAGAGGCTTGGGCCGATGTGTTCCCAGGTGGAATGGTGCCGTCGCAGTGTCTCGATCCAACCGCCTCGGCGCTCACCAAGCTCTACGTCCCGCTGCCTAACCAGCCGGGCGGCTACTACCAGAGCGCGCCTCCGCAAATCATCAACGGTAATGAAGGTTCTATAAAGATAGATCATCGCCTCACGAACAACCAGAACCTGAACTTCTACTGGTACATGGACGATTCCACCACGCAACAGGCGTTGTCGTTCTTCCAGGCGGCAGGCGCGAACGTGCCCGGATTTGGCGCGCAGATTCCGACGCGTGTGCAGCAATACAACCTGTCGCATACGTGGACGATTAGCAACACGGTGGTGAACGAAGCGCGCTTCACCTACATGCGTGAAGGCCAGCGAGGATTCGAGAAGCCCGCACGGACTGACATTGTGCAGAATTCGTGCCAGGGGCTGGTTGATCCGACAATGTGCTTCAGCGACCCGACGAATCCGAAGCTCGGAATCACGCCGAACCTCGGTGCGAGCGTCGAAGGTGTTCCATTCATCTCGGTATCCGGCGCGTTCAACATCGGCAACAATTTCGAAGGCCAATTGCCACAGGTGGGCAATAGCTTTGCGTGGTCCGATAACTTGAGCAAGGTGTGGGGCAATCACACGCTGAAGTTTGGTGGCGATGTTCGCCGCATGCGCTTCGACCAGACGCTGTACTACAACGTCAACGGCTACTACTCGTACTATTCCGATTCGACGACCACCGGCTTACCGTTGGCGGACTGGTTCCTCGGATTGCCGGCGAGCTATTCGCAGGGTTCAGCGCAGCGCGAAAACGTCCGCAGCACATCTCTGTATCTGTTCGCGCAAGACAGCTGGAAGATCAAACCGAACATCACGTTGAACTATGGATTGCGCTGGGAGTTGAATACACCGCTTGCTGACCAACTTGGCCACGTGCAAACGTACCGCCCCGGGCAGGTTACGGACAAGTATCCATGCACCTGCGGACCCAACGCTCCGGACAACGCCTTCTTCCCTGTCGGGTTGGTATTCCCCGGAGATAAAGGTGTACCACCGGGTATGACGGACACCTATTACAAGGGATGGGCGCCGCGCATCGGTATCGCATACAGTCCGAATGCCGATAGCGGGCTGAGCAAGGCCCTGTTCGGAGGCCCCGGGAAGACCAGTATCCGCGCAGGCTTTGGCTTGTTCTACAACCCGATTGAGCAGCTTGTGCTTGAGCAGTTCGGCGCCGAGCCTCCGTTCGGCGGTAGCAACTACATCTACGATTCCATGTTCAATACGCCGTTCCAGGATACGGCGGGCAACCAGTACCCGAACCCGTTCAACGGGATCCTGACGCCGAAGCCAGGGACGTCGATCGACTGGTCTTCGTTCCGTCCGATCCTTCTCTACGGCGATATGCAGCCGCACATCCGGACGCAGTACTCCGAGCAGTACAACCTGAATATCCAGCGCGAGTTCGGCAAAGACACCGTGCTGCAACTCGGTTACGTTGGCTCACAGGCTCACCGCCTGCTGGTTACGCATGACATCAACTATGCGAATCCGCAAACGTGTCTCGACCTAAACGCCACCATGGGTGACGGGACGTGCGCGCAGTACTTTGGCGACAGCTCCTTCTACATCCCGGAAGGCACGGTCATCGCTCCGCAGGGCTTGAACCTTCCCTACAATCCGGATGGCTCAACCTTTATTCCTGGCGGTACCGTGGTTGGGCCGAACGGCATCACTCTCGTTGGTCTTCGCCCCTACTCTTCCCCCAATTGCCATCCGATGACGGGCGTTGGTTGCCCGGCGGACCAAGTACCAGTCTTCTCGAGCATCTTTGCGCAGGACACGGTCGGCAATTCGAACTACAACTCGTTCCAGGCAATGCTGCAACGGCGGTTCTCCGCTGGTCTGCAGTTCCAGCTGGCGTACACCTACAGCAAATCTCTCGATGAAGGCTCGAGCTTCGAAGGTATCGTCAATCCGGTCGACATTCATCGCAGCTATGCCGCTTCGCTCTTCGACGCGCGACATCGCTTTGTCGCCAGCTACGATTGGGAACTGCCGATCCGCAAGTTCGAAGGCTTCGCAGGCAAAGCGCTCAACGGCTGGGCGACCTCGGGCATCGTGACGATCCAGAGCGGATTCCCGATCCGCATAACCGACCAGAACGACAACGAGTTGTATAGCAGCTTCGATTTCGAAACCGTTGGGCAACCGAACCAGGTCGGAAAATTCACCACTTGGGATCCCCGGTCGCACGGCGGCTACTATTTCGATGGTACCGACGGCCAAATCTTCACGGATAACGTCGCCTTGGGAACCGTCGGTAACGCGAGCCGTACCATCTGCTGTGGTCCCGGAATTGCCAACTGGGACATGACGTTCGTGAAGAACACGAAATTCGGCGAGCGTTGGGACACGCAGTTCCGCGCTGAGTTCTTCAATATTCTCAACCACACCCAGTTCTATAACCCCGATGGCAACATCACGGATGGAAGCGACTTCGGACGCATCAAGAGCACTCGCGACCCGCGCCTCATCCAGTTTGCCTTCAAGATTCTCTTTTAGCCCGTAGCTCTGCCGCCGTGGTTGCTCTCCGCGCCACGGCGGCAGTCTTGCGGATGCACTCTTCGCGAATAGGAAAAAGGAGTACCGCACTATGCACGACGCATTGCGGCAGGAAATCGAACTTTTTGAAAAGCGCACACCCAAATCAGCCGAAGCCCACAAGCGCAACCTGAAGCGTTTACCGCTCGGCGTTGCAAGTAATTATCGCGCTTACGATCCGTATCCAATTTTTGTTAAGGACGCTTTCGGCTCGAAGTTCCGCGACCTCGACGGGAACGAATACATTGACCACAACCTCACGTTTGGCGCGTTAATGGCGGGCCATTGCCACCCGGCAGTAATGAAGGCGGTGGAGAAACGCCTGACCACCGGCACGATGTTTGGCATGCCGCACGACATGGAGTGGGAACTCGCGGAAGAGATCTGCGCCCGCTTCCCTATCGAAATGTTGCGCTTTGCCTCGACTGGGACCGAGGCCACAATGCACACCGTGCGTCTTTGCCGCGCGGCGACCGGTCGCGACAAGATCATCAAGTTCGAAGGCGGTTACCACGGATTGCATGACGCTGCACTAGTCAGTGTGAAACCGAAGCTGGAGCAGATCGGCGATCTCAAAGCTCCGATTGCCGTTCCCGGTGGACAGGGTGTCCCGAAGACGGCAGTGGCCAATGTGCTGATTGCCAGCTTCAACGACCTTGAGAGCGTGGAACATCGCTTCAAGACCCATCCTAACGAGATCTCTGCGATCATCCTCGAACCGGTGATGATGAACGTCGGCATCTGCATGCCGGAACCGGGCTTCCTCGAAGGACTGCGCGAATTGTGCGACAAGCACGGTGCGCTGCTGATCTTCGACGAAGTGAAGACCGGCGCCAAGCTGGGCTGGGGTGGAGCGTCCGAATACTTCGGCGTGATACCCGACGCCATCTGCCTGGCAAAGTCGATCGGCGGCGGCCTGCCGCTCGCTGCGTTCGGCGCCTCGAAGAAAGTGATGGGACTCATCTCCGATCACAAGGTCTTCCATGGCGGCACCTACAACACCAACCCCGTATCGATGGCCGCTGGCTTAGCGACCTTCCGCGAAGTCCTGACTCGCGAGAACTACGCGCATGTGGAGAAGCTCAGCCACAAGCTCGTGACTGGCTATCGCAGAGTCGTCGAAGAAGTCGGGCTGGACGCTTACCTGGAAATTGCCGGCGCAAACGGCGTACTGATGTTCGCTCCGAAGCGCGTGCGTAACTATCGCGATTGGCTCGAAGTCGACGCGAGTCTCTGGCAGCAGTATTGGTTCGCCATGGTCAATCGCGGCGTAATGCCACAGCCTTACTGGTGGGACGAGCAGTGGACCATGTCCGTCGCACACACCGATGCGGATACCGAGAAGCATCTCGCGGTGTTTGGCGAGATCGCTCCCGCCTTGGCGGTCGCGCAGAAGGAACCGCGCGAGGCAGTGGTGCACTAAACAAGCTAACGCTGTACGAGCATGGACGGGGCCAACCAGCCCCGTCCTCTACCCTGCCGCCATCGGCCGACTCCGGAGAATCGCTTGACGAACAGCCAGACCGAAACCCCGCACCTTAAGCGCGTCCTTGGAAAATGGGACCTGGTGCTGCTGTTCGTGGTTGCCGTTTTCAATCTGAATGTGGTTCCTTCGATTGCCGCCAACGGCGGGGTCACGATCTGGCTCTGGCTTATTTCACTGGTGCTCTTCTTTTGGCCGCAAGGCATCGCGGTCATCGAACTCGCTCACCGCTACCCCGGCGAGGGCGGCGTGTATCTGTGGGCAAAGGAGGTGTTCGGCGACTTCCACGGCTTTCTTTCCGGCTGGTGCTACTGGACCAACAACATGCTCTACGTTCCGACGGTGATGCTCTACTTCGTCGGCGTGTCTGTGTATGTACTTGGCCCTTCACACCAGGGTCTTGCGGATAACAAGGTTTTCGCGCTAAGCGCATCTTTAGTGCTGCTGATCGTGCTGGTTGTGCTCAACGTTATCGGGCTTGGCGTTGGAAAGTGGATCAACAACATCGGCGCGATCGGAACCTTCATCGCCGCCGCAACACTTCTGATCCTTGGACTTGTTGTCGGATTGAAGCAGGGCGCTTCGATTCACTACGTAAACTTCGCCATCCCGACCGATCGAAGATTTCTGTTTAACGCCTTTGGCGTGATCTGCTTTGGATTGGTCGGACTCGAACTCGCCTCGATTATGGGCGACGAGATTCAGGAACCTCGTAAAACGCTACCAGGCGCAGTGTTGTGGGGCGGAGTCATCTCCGGCTTGCTCTATATATCGGTGACGCTCACCCTGCTCGTTGCTGCAGGGAAAAACGGTATCAGCGTTCTGCAAGGGATCGTGCAGGCCGTCGGACATCTTGCTGAGCAAGCACACGTGACCTGGATTATCGTCCCATTTGCATTGATGCTCAGCCTGGCGATTGCCGGCATTGGATCCGCATGGCTCGCTGGATCAGCGCGAATTCCCTTCGTTGCCGGCCTCGACAACTACATGCCGAGCTGGCTCGGACGCGTGCATCCGAAGTACGCCACGCCGTACGCAGCTCTGATCGTGCATGCTGTGATCTCACTGTTGCTGGTACTCGTGAACTTCCTCGGCGGCGCCGGCGTACAGGAAACGTTTCAAACGATGCTTTCGCTCGCAGTCGTCCTGCAACTCGTTCCCTTCCTTTATATGTTTGGCGCGCTGGTGCGCTTCGGGTTGAAGTACGAAGCGGGTAAGGGCGTTTACGGGCGTCCAGCGCTGTTGCTCTCCGGCATCAGTGGATTTATTACGACTACGCTCGGAATTGCGCTCGCCTTTTTCCCGGCGCAAACCATCAAATCTGTATCGCAGTACGAATTTAAAATGTTTGGCGGCACAGCGTTCTTCATTGGGCTTGCCGCGTTCTTCTTCTTTATTTATGGCGGCCGCAAGGCCCGCCTCGCTGCGCAATCCGCAGCCAACCAAGCTGCCTAGTGCAACGGAGAACCTGAGATGGATACGGCTACGAAAACCAGCACCAAAACCTACCAGATGTACATCGATGGCAAGTTCGTCGAAAGCGCCACGGGAAAGTTGTTCCCCGTTTACGATCCTTCGACGGAAGAAGTGATTGCTGAGTGTCCGGCAGGAAACGCTGCCGATGTTGACCGTGCCGTTGCCGCCGCCCGAACGGCTTTTGACGATGGCCCCTGGAACGCAACCACCGCGCAGGAGCGCGGACGCGTCCTCTTCCGCATTGCTGAAAAGATCCGCCAGCACACGGCTGAACTCGCCGAGATCGAGTGTCGCAATTCCGGCAAGCCCATCGTCGAAGCCGAGTACGACATTGCCGATTGCGCTACCTGTTTCGAGTACTACGGCGGGCTCGCGACGAAGATCACCGGCCAGGTGAATCCGGTTCCTGACAACGCAGTTAGCCTTTCGCTAAAGGAACCGATCGGGGTCGCAGGGCAGATCATTCCGTGGAACTATCCGCTGGCGATGGCCGCGTGGAAGCTTGCTCCCGCCATTGCTGCGGGCTGCACCGTTGTCATCAAGCCTGCCGAACAGACGCCCCTCACGTTGCTGGAACTTGCGAAGCACTTCGAAGAAGTGGGGCTGCCGAATGGCGTAGTAAATGTTGTGACCGGATACGGTGAAGAAGCGGGTGCGCCCATCGTCGCGCATAAAGATGTGGACAAGATTGCCTTCACCGGCAGTGGAAGCGTGGGCAAGCTGATTATGCGCGAGGCGAGCGCCACACTGAAGCGCGTCTCGCTCGAACTCGGCGGTAAATCGCCGAATATTTTCTTCGCCGATGCCGACTTTGAAGCTGCGATTGATGGCGCACTCTTCGGCGTCTTCATCAACCAGGGCGAAGTCTGCTCCGCGGGCAGCCGAATTCTTGTCGAGCGCCCGATCTATAAGAAGTTCGTGGAGGCGATGACCGAAAAGGCCAAGAAGATAAAACTCGGCGCGCCGCTCGATCGCGATACGAAGATGGGTCCGTTGGTCAGCAAAGACCAATATGAGCGCGTTCGCGAGTATCAGGAGATCGGCAAGAAAGAAGCGAAGGTCGCATCCGGCGGCAATCGCCCCAGCGGCTTCGCTAAGGGCTATTACGTCGAACCGACGATCTTCTATGACGTGGACAATAGCGCTCGCATTGCGCGCGAAGAAATCTTTGGACCGGTGGCGTCCGTCATCCCATTCGACAACGAAGCTGATGGCCTGAAGATCGCCAACGACACGCCCTTCGGCCTCGCCGCTGCGGTTTGGACGCGCGACATCTTCAAGGCATTCCGCATGGTGAAGAAGATCCGCGCCGGCATCGTGTGGGTGAACCACATGCAACCCACGTATTACGAGGCGCCGTGGGGCGGATACAAGCAATCCGGCTTTGGACGCGAGCTCGGCCCGTGGGGAGTAGAGGAATACCTCGAGACCAAGCAGGTGCACATCAACCTCAGCGAACAGCCGATTGGGTGGTACTGATGGCCTCAATTGTTTTGCGAACCAAGGTTCCGGGACCGAAAGCGCTGGAGCTTGCGAGCCGCCGATCGGCCGCGGTTCCTCGCGGTATCTACGCATCGACGCCCATCTATGTGTCGCGTGCGGAAGGCGCGCTGATCGAGGATGTGGATGGCAATACCTTCATTGACCTCGCCGGCGGCATCGGCGTAATCAATGTTGGGCATCGCTCACCTGCCGTCGTCGAAGCCATTCATCGTCAGACCGACCGCTTTCTCCATACCTGCTTTCAGGTTGTCGGATACGAGAGCTACATCCGTCTTGCGGAGAAATTGAATGAGATCACCCCCGGCGAATTTCCAAAGCGTACGTTCTTCGTGAACTCCGGCGCGGAAGCCGTCGAGAACGCGGTGAAGATCGCGCGCTATCACACCAAACGTCCCGCGGTTATCTGCTTTGAAGATGCGTTCCACGGGCGGACCACGCTGGGGATGGCCCTCACCAGCAAGACGCATCCGTACAAAGCTGGGTTCGAGCCATTCCCTAGCGAGATTTATCGCATCCCCTACGCGTACTGCTATCGCTGCTCCTATGGGAAGAAGTATCCGAGTTGCGAAGTTGCGTGTGCCGATGCTTTAGAAGGCGTCTTCAAGCGCACTGTGGCAGCAGAATCCGTGGCGGCGATCATTATTGAACCGGTGCTCGGCGAAGGTGGGTTCGTGACCCCGCCCAGCGATTTCTTGCGAAAGCTGCACGGCATCTGCAAGCAGCACGGCATCGTCTTCATCGCCGACGAAGTACAGACCGGCTTCGGCCGCACCGGCGCGATGTTTGCCTGCGAGCGCTACGGCGTTGAACCGGACATTTTGATCGGCGCGAAATCTCTCGGCGGTGGTTTGCCAATTGGATCCATCACGGGCCGCGCAGAAATCATGGATGCGCCCATACCGGGCGGCATCGGCGGAACGTTCGGAGGCAGTCCTCTTGCGTGCGAAGCCGCGCTGGCAACGATTGAAGCCATGCAGCGCCAGGATCTTCCGGCGCGCGCTAACGCACTGGGTGAACGCTTCCGGGCCCGTGCCCTGCGGTGGCAAGCGCAGTGGCCGCAGATTGGCGAAGTGCGCGGCCTTGGCGGGATGCAGGCGATCGAACTGGTGCGCTCGGCCGAGTCACGAACTCCCAACGACTCCGCGACGAAGCACATCATCCAATATTGTTATGAGCGCGGCGTGATTACTCTCAACGCGGGCACGTATAGCAACGTCATTCGCATTCTCATGCCGCTCGTCATTTCCGATGCGCAATTCGAAGAAGCGCTCGACGTAATGGAATCGGCCCTCTCGCACGAGTTTGCGACTTCTCGTGTGACTACCGGAGTTTCATAGTTACGCAACATATTCTGTCGAAATTGGTGATTTGTACGATGAGTACCACAGCACAAACCGAGCTTCTCCAGGTCCAGAATTTTGTCAACGGCGAGTGGCGGACCAGCCACTCTGGCGATGTTCTCGAGATTTATAACCCCGCCACGGCTGAGCCGTTGGCGCACGTGCCCCTCTCCGGCGCCGACGAAGTGAATGAAGCGGTGCGCGCGGCCGCTGCCGCGTGGCCCGCGTGGCGCGAGACGCCGCCCGGCGACCGCATTCAATACATCTTCAAGCTGAAACAGCTAATGGAGGAGCACTTCGAAGAAATCGCCCGAACGGTGACGATCGAGAACGGCAAGACGCTCACCGAAGCACGAGGAGAAGTGCGTCGCGGCATTGAGAACGTTGAAGTCGCCTGCGGAATTCCGCTGATGATGCAGGGCTACAACCTCGAAAACATATCGCGTGGCATTGACGAAATCATGTATCGCCATCCAATCGGAGTCGTAGCCGCGATCACACCGTTCAACTTTCCGGCAATGATTCCCTTCTGGTACCTGCCCTACGCAATCGCTACTGGGAACTGTTTCATCCTGAAGCCAAGTGAGCGCGTACCGTTCACAATGCAGAAGGTTTTCGAACTGATTCATCAGATAGGATTGCCGAAGGGCGTCATCAACCTGCTGAACGGAGGTAAACCCGCGGTGGACGCTCTGCTCGACCACCCTGAGGTGCGCGCCATCAGCTTCGTCGGGTCGACGCCCGTAGCCCGTTACATCTACGAGCGCGCTGCAAAGAACGGCAAGCGCGTGCAATGCCAGGGCGGCGCAAAGAACTACGCGGTCATCCTGCCCGATGCCGACATGAAAGTGGCGACGAACATCGTGGGCGAGAGCGCCTTCGGTTGTGCGGGACAACGATGCCTGGCATTGAGTGTTGGAGTCACTGTCGGTGAGGCCCAGAAGGGTTTCCGCGAAGCCGTCTCTGAGTTCGCCGCGCACCTCAAGACCGGCAACGGACTCGAAGCAGGGACACAGATGGGGCCCGTGATCACCGCGCAGAGCAAATCACGAATCGAAGAAGTTATTGACCATGCTGTGAAGCAAGGTGCAAAAGCCGTGACCGATGGCCGCGGCTACAGGGTTGCGAATCATGAGCGCGGCAACTTCCTTGCGCCGACGATTCTCGATGAAGTGCCCGCCGACAGCGATGTGCCACAGACTGAAATCTTCGGCCCCGTGTTGAGCCTGGTGCACGCCGACAGTCTCGAGCATGCGATTGAGCTGCTTTCCAAGAGCGCGTACGGTAATGCCGCATCTCTCTTCACCACCAATGGAGCGCACGCGCGACGTTTCCGCCATGAAGCGCCAGCTGGAAACATTGGCATCAATATCGGTGTCCCTGCACCTGTCGCCTACTTCCCTTTCAGCGGCTGGAAGGAGAGCTTCTTCGGCGACCTCCACGGCCAAGGTCGTGATGCGATCGAGTTTTACACCGACAAGAAAGTCGTCATCGAGCGCTGGAGCTAAACCATGAGCGATACGATTCGGAAATACCAGGAATACGTCATTACCAGCTTCGTGAAGGCCGTGCAGCCTGTCGTTATTGAAAGCGCCAGCGGCGCGATCATTAAGGACATCAGCGGGCGCGAGTTCATCGACTGCTTTGCCGGCATTTCGGTGGTGAATGCCGGACATTGCAATCCGAAGATCAACGCCGCTGCCAAGGCGCAGATTGATAAGCTCGTGCATTGTGGCTCGTACATCTATCACAGCCAACCGACCGCGCAATTGGCGGAGAAGATGGCGAAGATCACGCCGGGGCGGTTGAAAAAGTCCTTCTTCGCCAACAGCGGCGCCGAAGCGATCGAGGGCGCGATGAAAGTTGCGCGCCTCTTCACCGGCAAGCACGAGATCATTTCGCTGCAGCAGTCCTTCCATGGACGCACCTGGGGCACGCTGAGCATCACTGGCAACCAAGGCCGCAAGAAGCGTGGCGGCCCGTATGCTCCGGGCATCGCATTCGCGCCGGCACCGTATGCCTTCCGCTCGCCATGGCCTAATGAGCCAGAGAAGTTCGCTTCCTACTGCGCGAAACAAGTGGAAGAAACAATCCGATACTCAACCTCCGGCGATGTCGCGGCATTCATCGCCGAACCGGTGATGGGTGAAGGCGGCATCATCGTCCCGCCGCAAAACTACTTCCGCGAGGTGAAGGAAGTCCTCGATCGCCATGGGATTTTGTTCATTGCCGACGAAGTACAATCGGGCTTCGGCCGCACCGGTAAGATGTTTGCGATCGAACACTACGACGTCGAACCTGACATCCTCGTCACCGCCAAGGGCATCGCCAATGGATACCCGATCGCAGCGTTCACAACGCGTGATGAGATTGCGGCTGCATTCAAACCTGGCGACCACCTGTCGACTTTCGGTGGAAATCCGATTTGTTGCGCGGCTGCGCTCGCCAACATCGAATTCTTCGAAGAAGAAAAGCTCTGTGATCAGTCAACCGAGAAGGGCCAACACGCGCTCACCCGCTTAAGAGCGCTGCAGGGGCGGCAGTCGGGCATTGGCGAGGTTCGCGGGCTCGGCCTCATGATCGGCGTGGAACTGGTGAAAGACGACCATCTCACACCTGCGGCCGCCGAAGCGGAAGCCGTGCGCGACACCTGCTTCAAAGCCGGTGTGCTGATCGGAGTCGGCGGCACGAATGCCAACGTTCTCCGGCTTCAGCCGCCGCTCGTCATTACCTACGAACAGCTCAACACCGCACTCGATGTGTTGGAGGGCGCGATCACCGAAGTAGTGGGCCGCACCGCGGCCGTTGCGGGCAAGGCATAGCCGCAGCATGAGCGAGATCGTCGCGGCCCCGGCGGCATCGTATCCGTTCCTGCTCAACGGCGAGTGGATCTCCGACGGTAGTCCCGTCGAGATCCACTCGCCTTTTGACCACAAAGTTATCGGCCAGGTCTTCTACGGTTCTTCCGCTCACGTGGAAGCGGCCATCCGCGCAAGTGTTGAGGCGTTCCAGATCACCCGAAAGCTGGGCAGCTACGAGCGCGAACGAATCCTGAGTGCGATCTCCCAAAAGCTTTCCGAACAGCGCGAAGACTTTGCGCACACGATTGCACTCGAAGCCGGCAAGCCAATCAAGACGGCTCGGCAGGAAGTCGAACGTGCGATTTACACATTCAAGGTTGCGGCAGAAGAAAGCACGCGCATCGAGGGAGAGTACCTTCACCTCGATACGATTGAGGCGACAAAAGGGCGATGGGGAATTGTGCGGCGCTTCCCTATCGGCCCGATCTTTGCGATCACGCCGTTCAATTTCCCGCTGAACCTCGTGGCGCACAAGCTCGCGCCTGCAATTGCCGCAGGGTGCCCAGTCATCCTAAAGCCCGCACCGCAGACGCCGATCACCGCTCTGAAGCTCGCGCGCGTGATTCACGAATCAGGCTGGCCGGCAGGCGCACTCACCGTCATGCCGCTGTCGAACGAAGACGCAAGCCTGCTCGTCACCGACGAACGCATCAAGCTACTCACGTTCACTGGCAGCTCCATTGGTTGGGACCTGAAGAGCAAAGCCGGCAAAAAGCGGGTGCTCCTCGAACTCGGCGGAAATGCCGCCATCATTATCCATTCCGACGCTGATCTCAGGTTCGCTGCCGAGCGATGCGCGCACGGCGCATTCGGTTACGCCGGTCAAAGCTGCATTTCCGTTCAGCGGATCCTGGTGGAAAAGAGCGTCTATAGCGAGTTCCGCCAAATGCTCGTAAACGCAGCCGGAAAACTAAAGACCGGAGACCCTCTCGATGAGGCGACCGACGTCGGGCCACTCATTCGCGAATCGGACGCCTTGCGTGCGGAATCATGGGTGAAGGAAGCGGTGGCTCAGGGCGCGACCTTGCTCTGCGGTGGGACCCGCAAAGGCAGCTTGCTCGAGCCCACCGTGCTGACGAATACGCGCCCGGAGATGCTGGTCAATTGCCGCGAAATCTTCGCCCCCGTGGTCACCGTGGAAGCATACGACGACTTCAACGAAGCCCTGAGGCAAGTCAACAATTCGCCATTCGGTCTGCAAGCAGGCATTTTGACTCGCGATGCGCAGCGCATCTTCACGGCCTTTAACGGGCTCGATGTTGGCGGGGTTGTGGCAGGCGACGTACCGACCTTCCGCATTGACCACATGCCCTACGGCGGGATCAAAGATTCAGGTCTCGGACGCGAAGGCGTGCGCTATACGATTGAGGAAATGACCGAGCCGAAGTTACTCGTGATGAACCTCGGCGCGTAGCTCACTGAACACGGAACGGCGTGCAGTTTCGCAACGGGTCTGCTTCAGGATCGCGTTCGAGAAGGCTAACCAGCATGGAGTTGCCCTCCCATTCGAACGGGCACTGCAACAGCACTCTTCCACCGCGCACCGTAAGATCGTAGTCCGCCCCATCCGCTACCGACGGCAGTGAGACGTGGGTGGGCTGCGCCACTAATGCCTTCACGCTTCCCGCCACCATGTTGGTAAGCTCCCCCACGGTGTCTCGCAAATCGTCGATGGTCAAATCCTCCGGCGTCTTCGCGAGAAAACGTCGTGCCGCGAGTTGCGCCAGGCCCGTGCTGCAATCCAATCGCACGGCGCCTTCCCACGCTCCCACCAGTTGCACACATGCGCCGATGTAACCTTGTCCATGGATCACCGCGCCGCCGAATTCGGTGCTGGCCAAGGGAATGCCAAGCATCGCCGCCCACATTTGTTCGTTCATTGCAATTAAGTCTTCCTGTCGGATCGCCACGATCATCTCCTCAACCGATAGCAAGAGGCTTTGCCATACTCCACCCGCTCGAAGCCGTCGTCGAGCCCCATCATGCTCTCCGCACTGCCCAGGAAAAGGTACCCATCCGGATGAAGCACGTTTCGAGCACGGGCTAGAATTTGCTTCTTCATTGGCACTTCGAAATAGATGAGCACATTGCGAAGCATGATGATGTCCATCGTCGCCATCGCCTGCCACGGATTCGATAGGTTGATCGCCTCGAAACTTACCCGGCTGCGAATGCTGTCCTTGATCACCCACTCCAGCCCTTCGCGCCGAAAGTGTCGCGTTAACAGCGGTGCCGGCAATCCCCGGTTCACTTCCATCTGTGTGTAACGACCGCCGCGCGCGCGGTTCAGAATCGCCGACGAGATATCGGTTCCCAGTATCCGGACGGTCCACGATCGCAGCTCCGGAAACTCATCCTCAATCATCATCGCGAGACTATAGGCTTCCTGCCCGCTCGACGACGCCGCGCTCCAGATATTCAATCGGCGTAAGGTTCCCCGGCTGACGATCAACTCCGGCAGTACCTTCCGCTTGATCATCTCGAACGGATGCAGGTCGCGAAAGAACCAGGTCTCGTTGTTGGTCATCGCGTCGAGCACCTTGCGATGCAATGTGCCGAACGGCTTGCCGCGCATGTTCGTCAGCAATGCGTTCACAGAGGTCTGGCCTTCGACATATGCCAATTGGGCCAGGCGCGACTCCGCGAGATACTCTTTTCCGCTCTCGATGGCAATCGCCGAGTGCGTCAACACCAGTTCCCGCAGATAGTCAAATTCATTCAATGAGATCGCCATGCCTCAAGCTCCGCGGCGCATTGCCGCCCCCAGACTTACCCTGCGAACTATCTCGTTTCCAATTTCCGTCACCGGCAGCACCCGTTCCGCGAGCCCGGCATTCGCGACATAGCCAGGCATGCCCCACACCACGGATGTGGCTTCGTCCTGAGCGATGACCGTACCGCCGGCTTCTCGAATCGTCTGCGCCCCACGAAAGCCATCCTGTCCCATGCCAGTCATCACCACCGCGAGCACGCCCGCTCCGTAGGCCCGCGCTACCGAACGAAAAAGAACATCCACCGCGGGACGGCACGAGTTCTCCGGAGGCCCCTGCGAGCGTCGCAGTTGGAACCCGAGCCCCATCCGTTCCACTGTCATGTGGTGATCTCCCGCGGCTACGCGGATCGTCCCGGGCTGCACGACTTCCTGCTCTTCGACTTCGCGCACCGGAATCGCGCACTCTCGATTCAATCGTTCTGCGAGGAAGCGCGTGAACATCGGAGGCATATGCTGCACCACGAAGACCGGCACCGGAAAACCCTTCGGCAAGCGCGGCAGAACTTGCGACAACGCATTCGGTCCACCCGTCGAAGTACCAATCGCCACGGCGGTGATCGGTACGCCTGGAAAGGAGGTGTCCCGATTGAACTTTTGCGGCAGCGGGGGAAGTGCTGGGCGCTCCTTGCGGCACAACGCCCGGATCTTCGGAACCAGTTGCGCGCGGATCGCCTCGACCCCCTGGCCACCTGGTCGCGAGTTGGACGGCTTCGTCACATAGTCGGATGCCCCCAGCGAGAACGCTTCCAGCGTCGCAACCGCGCCACGCTCGGTGAGCGTGCTGAACATGATCACCGGAAGCCGCGGCCGCGTACGGCGAAGCTCGCGCAACGTCTCCAGGCCATTCATTTCCGGCATCTCGATGTCGAGAGTTACGACGTCGGGCGCCAACTGGTCCAGCATCCGCAGCGCGATGTGCCCGTTCGCCGCGACACCAGCGACTTCAAGGTCGGCTTCCTGTGCCAGGATTTGCCGCAACAGAGAGCGGATCACAACCGAATCATCCACGATCAAAACGCGTGTACGGTTCATAGCGCCTGCGGCATCATGCCGAGAATTTCCAGCTTTTCAAGAATCACTTCTCGCGTGAACGGTTTCATTACGTATTCGTCCGCTCCCGCGCCGAGAGCACGCGCCATCTCTGCCATCTCGGTCTCTGTGGTCACCATCATCACCTTCACGTCCTTCCAGCGAGCGTCGGCGCGCATGGCGCGGAGCATGCTGAAACCGTCCATTTCCGGCATGTTCCAGTCGAGCAGAACGATGTCCGGATTGCTGCGCTCTAACGACTGCAGCCCTTCTCTCCCATTGCGTGCCTCGGCGGTGCTGAACCCGGCACCCTTCAGGGCCAGCCTCAGAAATGCCCTCATCGCCGATGAATCATCCACGATCAGTGCGTGCATTACATGACCCCTGCGTACTCGCTCGACTGCCTGGTTAGGTTGAATCTGCGATCGCTCGCGACGTCGTCGTCCGACAATTTGAAACGCGCGATCATGGCATCCAGGTCCACCGCCATCTTCTGCAGTGCTTGTGCGGACTTGCCAGTCTCGGTCGCTCCCTGGGTTGCAGCACGCGCCGCGCTCGCCACCGCAGTGACATTCGCGGTGATGTCCACTGCGCCACGCGCCGCCTCCGCAAGGTTGCGGCTGATCTCCGAAGTCGTGGCACTTTGCTCTTCCACCGCGCTGGCAATGCCGTGCTGGATGTCGTTGATCTGCCCGATCACCGCGCCAATTTCTCCGATCGCACCGACTGCACCTTTGGTGTCGCCCTGGATTGCGACTATTTTTTGGCTGATGTCTTCGGTCGCCTTGGCGGTCTCTTTCGCCAGTTCTTTTACTTCGTTGGCCACCACCGCGAAGCCCTTCCCTGCGTCTCCCGCACGGGCTGCTTCGATCGTGGCATTCAATGCCAACAAGTTCGTCTGTTGCGCTATCGACGTAATCACCTTGATGACCTCGCCAATCTCAGCGCTGCTCTGGCCTAACTTGGCGATGGTCGCGTTGGTGTGGTCGGCAGTCTGTACTGCAGCCGTCGCAACTTTGCTGGCCTCCCCAGTGCTCTTCGCGATCTCGCGAATGCTGGCACCCATTTCATCGGCACCCGTGGCTACTGTCTGAACGTTCTTGCTCACTTGTTCGGATCCGGCGGAGGCCATGTTCGCTTGCGCAGATGTCTGTTCCGACGTCGCCTCCATCTCGCGACTGATGCGGCTCAACTCGTCCGACGACTGCTTGAGTGGCGCGGCGATCTTTGAGATCTGCAGCATCGTAGAGCGCACGATCTCGAGCACGCGATTCATCCCCGCCAGCAGCTCGGCATACGCTCCGTGCAGCGCAGCCTCATCGGCACGATAGGTTAGGTCCCCACGATCCGCTGCCTGGATGATGCCATTCATCTCTTGTTGCAGCGCGAGGATGTTCTCCTTCATGTGCACGAACGGTAAAGACACTTCGTCCTCTGCCGAACGCGCCTTCACATCAACCGACATCTCGCCATTTGCCAATGCAGTGGCGACCTTCATCAGGCCCGAGAGGCCGTCATGCAAGCCGTTCACCGCCTGTTTCATTCGCTCGTGATCGCCGCGGCACTCGATTGCAACCCGCTCGCTCAAGTTCCCCACGCTCATCTTGAAGAGAATGCGGTTGCCTTCTTGCACCGGCTTGATCATCGCGTCGAGAGTACGGTTGACGCCTTCCACAACCTCGCGATAGATCCCGGCATGACGCGAAGCGTCGGCACGAACGTCGAACTTGCCATCGAGCGCTGCGCTCACAAGGGTATTGGTATCCTGAGAGAGCCGATCGATCGCAGCAAACACCCCATTGAACCCAGCCACTAGCTCAACGTAGCTACCTCGATAATCAGGTCGATTCAACTGGGTTCCGTTCTCGCCTTTGCTCAATTTCACCAAGTGTTCGATCGAGCGTTTAAGCGGCATCGCGACCACCTCGAGACCTTCATTCTGCGCCGTCAAGAGCGCGCGATACGCGCCCTGGGTGTCGCCTAACTCTGCCCGGACATCCAGCTGGCCATCTTTCGTAGCGGCAGCCACTTTCTGCGATTCCCGCACCAAGGTCCGTAGGGAAGCCAACATGGCCTGGTAACTATTGCCCAGCTTGTCTTTTTCGCTCAGGCTTTTGACTTCGATTTCGATGTTGCCGCGCGCAATTTGCTCGGCTTGCGCTGCCCGCTCGCGTATCACGCTCACCATTTCGCCGAAGGCGCGAGCTACAAGTCCGGGCTCGTCGTTCGTCTTTATGTCCACACGTACATCAACATCTCCCACCGCCAGTCGCTGCGCAGCCGCGGCAACTTGTGACAAAGCGAGCGCTATACGCGCTCCGATCATTCGCCCCATCATCAACGCCGCGGCGACCGCAATCAGCAGCAGGATTCCGATTTCGACCCTGGCGCTCTTGAGGTTGGCGGTGTTCGCCGTACTGACGCGAGTCACCGAATCGTTGTTCGACTCAATGATCGCGCCCAGCTTGCCGGTCATGTAGCCTTGTTGTTCATCGGCTTTTTGCAGCAGTCTCTCTGTTTCTGAGTTGTCCCCACGTTCCTTCGCAGCAAGGAAGGCACTTCGGGTCTCGTGAAAATTCAGGCGCGATTGCTTGTAATCCTCATAGGCGCCGCGTTCATCTTCCTCCATCTCAGTGCGCGAGTATTCCTCGAGAAGGACGCTGTTCGCCTTTGCTGTTTCGGCGATGGCTTGGCGAAGGGTGGCATCGGTCGTGCGATCTGTCGTTTTCGCCAAGTCGCGCAGCCGCAACTGATTGATGTAATTATTCTGGATGACCTTTCCGAGCAGGATGATGGACTTGATATCGTTGTTGTGCATGTGCGAAAGGGCGCGCTCACTCTGCGTCAACTGCCACACACTCACCCCTCCCACCACACCGGCGAGCAAAGCCATCAAGGAAAAGCTCCACATCAGTTTCTTTGCCACTGTCAGATCGTTGAACCACCGCATGTCCATCCCCTTTCGCTTAGGGCCGCTCGATGTCTTAATTTAGGCAGCTCAGTTGACCTTGCGCGCCTCGGCGATCTGCAACACCGCGCCCAGGTCCACGGCATGCAGCAATCGGCCGTCAAGCTTGTAAACTCCGCTGATGAGTTTTCGCGTTTCTCCTGCCAGGGTTTCAGGCGGAAGCTCGAACGAGCTTGGCTCTACTTCCACCACGTCCCCAATCTCATCGACCAGAAGGCTGACAGCACCGTCATCGGTGCGCACCACCACATTCATCGGCTGCCGGTCGGCCGCCCGTTCCGCCATCTCCAGGCGCTTGCGCAAATCGATGGCAGTAACGATCTGCCCGCGCAGGTTGATCAGCCCGCCGACCACCTCTGGCGCTCGAGGAACCCTGGTCATCGCGTGGTAACGAATCACTTCTTGCACCTTCTCCACTTCCACTCCAAAGAAAAGCTTGTCGAGATAGAAAGTACAGAACTGCTGTGCCATCCCCGGTTCTTCAGGCATTCACGACCTCCTTGAATTCAGTGCACACAGACGCCATCACCGCATGCACATCGAGCAAGTCGGTGACGCGTTGTTGCAGCACCGCGGAGCCTTGCAAGTACATCCGATCGTTGGAACGGTTCACTGCGATCTGTTGTTCGGTCACATCCTCAATTTTGTCCACGACCAATCCAAGGCTCCGGCCCTGTTGTGAAGTGACAATGACCGGCAATACTTCGCCGGCGTCCGTTCCCGGAAGGTTGAGAAGTTGCGACAACCGTACCAGCGGCATGATCTGTCCGCGGTATTGCACCACCTCGAGTCCCCCGGAGTGCTCCACGCTCGAAAGCTTGAACTCTTCGAGCCGATTGACGTTCGAGAGCGGCACAGCGATGCGGCCTTCCTCGCCCACCCGAGTCAACAGCCATGCCTCCGACTCCATCCGGCCGTCTTCGTTGCGGGCGTGCATCTGTTTCACCGCACGGTCACGCAACTCCGTCACTACGCTCGCCTGTTGTGCGAGTCCCATCACGTCGAGGATCAACGCTACCGTACCGTCTCCCATAATCGTCGCCCCGGCAAAACAGAGCAGGCCTTTCAGCAGATTACTGAGGGGTTTCACGACAATCTCTTCGGTGTCGTTGATCTCGTCCACGATCAACCCAAAGGTCCGGTCGTCGGCCTGCAATACCACGATGTTCGCGATCTCCTGTTGCTTCTTACGGTCGAGGCCGAGCACGCCGTTCAAGGACACCAGGGGCAGCAAACTCCCTCTCAGGCGGTATACCGGCGCTCCGTGGATGTACTCAATCCCTTTTCCAACTCCATCGCCTTCGAGCCTCACCAGTTCCAGCAGGCTCACTTGCGGAATCGCGAAGCGCTCGCCACCACTCGTGGCAATCAGCGCGGGAATGATGGCCAGTGTCAGCGGAATCTTGATCTTCAGCGCTGTTCCCTTCCCCTCCACGCTTTGCAGATCAACCGTGCCGCCAATCTTCTCGATGTTCGTCTTGACCACGTCCATCCCGACACCGCGGCCGGAAATGTTGGTAACCTGTTTCGCGGTTGAGAATCCCGGCAGGAATAGCACATTGAGCAGCTCACGCTCGCTCATCCGTGCCGCTTGTTCCGCACTTACCAGTCCGCGCTGCCGCGCCTTTTCGCGGACTGCCTCGAGATCAACACCCTTACCGTCGTCGCTAATCTCGATATTCACCTGCCCGCCTTCGTGATACGCGCGCAGCAGCAGCCTTCCCTCTGCTTCTTTGCCCGTCGAGCGACGCTCCTCCGGCATCTCGAGACCGTGATCCACGGCGTTGCGCACGATGTGCGTCAATGGGTCCTTGATCGCCTCGATAATCGTTTTATCGAGCTCGGTCTCGGCCCCGTCCATCTCCACTCGTACTTGTTTTCCGCACGACAACGCCAAATCGCGCACCAGCCGCGGCAGCTTGTTCCAGATGTTCCCAATTGGCTGCATCCGCGTCTTCATCACGCTCTCTTGCAACTCGGTCGTGATCAGGTTCAGCCGCTGCGCGGCGCTGACAAATCCGCTGTCCTGCTGGCTTCCCGTGTATTGCAGGATCTGGTTGCGCGCCAGCACCAGTTCCCCGACCAGGTTCATCATCTTGTCGAGCAGACCAACATCCACGCGGATGTTATTGGCCGACACCGCTGGGCCCCGCGCTTCACTGGTCTCCAAATTCGCGCCAGATTGCGCGGCTTCGTCCGCCGCCAATGTCGACGCAGGTGCGGGCGACGCCTCCGCCACGCTCAACGGTTCTACGGCCGCCTTAGACCGCTTCTTTGCAACGCGCTTTGTCGTCTTCTTCCGCGCCTCGGGCGCAGTGTCGGCGGTCGCCGCGTCTGCCGCCTTCGAGGAATCGGTCCTCTCCAGCAAGGCCGACAGCCGCGTCACCACCGGCTCTACATTGCGATCGCCCTCGACTCCCAACGCATCAATGTTTCCGAGGAGTTCCCGCAGTACGTCCCCCATCGCCAGCAATCCACTTGTGATTTGCGGATCGAGCCGCATCTTGCCGTCACGCAACCGGCTCAACAGGCTCTCCCCCACGTGGGCCACCGACTCGATCTTCGGGAAACCCAGCACCCCGCTCGTTCCCTTCACGGTGTGGATCGCACGGAAGATTGAGGCCAGCAGGTCCTTTTCTTCCGGGTCCTTCTCCAATGCCACCAGGTCGCGGTCCAGCTGATCGAGTCCTTCGTTGCTCTCGACCAGGAATTCCTTGACGATCTCGTCCATTTCGCTCATGCCGTCGTGTCCATCCGTTCCGCTGCGGGCGACCTGAACCATCACATGCTTTAGCCAGCCGCATTACGGTCTCAGTCCTTGCATCGGCAGATTGCGGGCAAAGTGAAGCGGCGCAGGATTAGAAATCTCTCAGGCGCTCGCAGCCGCGGCCGCATTCCATCGAGACGCTGGACCTGATCCGGAGTGATGTCGCCAGAAGGCGCGCCCCGCCTTCTTTCCCATACCTATCGACATGCGATATACTTGCCCTGCTTTCGATTGAAAGCCCCGCCCGGCGCGGACTTTGCAGTGTTTACTTTATTGACAACCCACTGCGGAGCGAGGCACAATAGCAGTACACCTACCTCGGCTCCTACCCCACTGGCAGTTACGGTGACCCCTAGGCCCCGTGTTTTCCATGGGCAGTCTCAACCGGGATGGGCAGCACACGTCGCGGCTCCCTGCCGCGTCGCGCACGGAGGAACTCAGCAAGTGGAACGTTTGAAAGGTACTGTGAAGTGGTTTAACAACGCCAAGGGCTACGGCTTCATCGGCCGTGAAGAAGGCCCCGATGTTTTCGTTCACTACAGCGCTATTTCGTCGGAAGGCTACAAGAGCCTTGCGGAAGGGGACGCGGTGGAATTCGAAATCGTGGAGGGCCAGAAAGGTCCCCAGGCTGGCAACGTCATCAAGGCTGCGTAGCCTCACCGCTTCCGTTCATTCGGTTTCTAACCCAGCCCTGCGGCTGGGTTTTCTTCTGCCGTCTATAATCCCGCACATGGATCGCCGCCAGTTTGTTTCCTTCGCTGCGCAAGCGTCTGCGCTCGCCTTCATCGCTCCGCACTCATTCGCACAAACTGCGACCCCCGACATCGCCGCACTCTATAAGAACGCCCTTGTCATCGACACCCTCTGCGCCCCCTTCGCCACCGACGACTTCCCGCCCGCCGACAACGCCCTCCAGCAGGTTCGCGGCTCCGGCTTCACTGCGATCAACACCACCATCTCAGACCGCACCTATGAAGGAACGATCCAGACGCTCGCCCGAATTCACTCCTACGTCGAGCGCTATCCTGAACTTTTCTCGATCGTCATCAAGCGCTCCGACATCGACCGTGCCAAGCGTGAGAATAAGGTCTGCATCATGCTGGGATTCCAATACACCTCGTTTTTCGAAGAAGATGTTTCTCGCATCGAGGTTTTTCGCGATCTCAGTGTGCGCATCATGCAGCTCACCTACAACCTGCGCAGTACGTTCGGCGACGGCTGTCTCGAGTCCGAAAACTCAGGGCTGAGCAGGGCCGGACACGACCTGGTCAAGAAGATGAACGCGATCGGTATCGCCGTTGATGCCAGTCACAGCGGCTACCGCACTACTTCCGACGCCATAGCCGGTTCCGCGAAGCCCATCCTCATCTCGCATTCGGGATGTGCCGCGGTCAGCGCGCATCCACGCAACAAGCCAGATGAAATCCTTAAAGCACTCGCCGATCGCGGCGGCTATTTCGGTGTCTATCTCATGCCCTACCTCGTCGCTTCCCCGACCGTCCCGACGCGCGAACACGTCATGGCGCATCTGCTTCACGCCATCAATGTCTGCGGCGCAGACCACGTCGGCATTGGCTCCGATGGCAGCATTGAGGCGGTCCATCTCACCGACGAGCAGAAGAAAGCTTTCGATGAGGACATCGCCCGGCGTAAGAAGCTCGGCATCGGCGCACCCGGCGAAGACCGCTATCCCTACGTTCCCGACGTCAACGGTCCCAACCACATGGAACTGATCGCCAGCGAATTACAGAAGCGCGGCCAGCCCAGTTCGGTCATCGAGAAGGTACTCGGCGCGAACTTCTATCGCGTTATTGGCGATATCTGGGGCACAGCTTAACTGCGAAACAGAAAGCCCCGAGGATTTCTCCACGGGGCAAGCTGTCTCGAATACTTCCTGGTCTCAGAAGATATCGCCCATCACTTTCGATTGTGCGTCGCACGCGTGGTTCAGGCAGGAGAGCCCGAAACCAGCCTCCAGGCTTCTCAGCAGCGAGAAGTGATCGTAGAACCGCGAACTATGCACGCCATGGCGGCCGTAGTTGGTGTCAACAATGAACAAAACCTGGTTCGTGATCGGCACAAGCGAGTAGTCATTCTCATCCCACACCACAACGATGGCGTTTCGGCCTCTGTTCCATGCCGGCGAGCGCCGGATCGCAGTCACGAGCCTTTGGACAGTTACGTCGCCCTGGTAGATGAGCGCGTTGTTCAGTCCGGTCTGGGTGCCATTGTCGGCCGGATCGAAGTTACAGATGGGGCCTGCATTTCCGCGGCCGTGCTGGTCGTTGCACTGGTTCGGCGCAATCAGCGAGAAGTTCGGAACTTTTCCCGAGCCCAGATCTTCGTATAGTCCGCCCTGCCCATCGAAACCACGCACTTGACTCAGACTGAGTTGCGGATCGTACCCATCCTGTACTGACTGGAAGTACGCAAATGGATTGTGCTTCACGGCATACAACTGGACGATGTCGCTTGATTTCAACGGCGCCGGCAAAATCGAATTGTTCGTGAACGTGCCGTCACTGTAATTGACGTAGTCCGCGCCAAAAACCGGCAGGTTCTCCTGGTAGCTCTTCCACGTCATGCCGCGCGCCACCAGTTGGTCTGCGATCGTCCTTCCATGCGTGCTCGTATCAGCGGGAATCGACATCTTCCCGTCGATGTTGATCGTGCCAGGCTCGCCGGTCGTCTCATTTGTTTTATCAATTGCCGGTGTCGGAGCGTCGCTGCCGTTGCCGTAAATCGGACACACCGGCGCTCCGCCGGAATGCTCATTGTTCTGCGTTCCTGAGACTATGTTGGGCGTGCACGCGGGATTGTGCCAGTCGGGAAAATTGTCGGCGAGAACACCGAAATTAGATCCGCCCACGATTTCCAGGTAGTTCGTCAGGCTGGGATGCGCAACCGCAAAATAGTTGTCAGCCGTATTCGCACTCTCCGCGTACTTGTTGATAAACGGAGCGTTTGGATTGTTGCGAAGCTGGCCATACCCATGGTTTTCCCTCAGGATCACCCAAACGTGATCGAGATGAAGAACGCCCGTGGGAGCGGCGTTTCCTTCGGCGGCAAACAATGACGTATTCGCGAACGCCGTAGCGGCGAGCGTAAGGCTTGCGATGATCTTCTTCATGAGATGTACCTTTTCGAGTGAGATCGAGCAACGGAGGAAAATCAGCTCTCCAGGAGCTTTCCTCGAAAAGTACTGGCACCGTGCGAATGCGGTGTTACTCGCGTGTGAAGAAGAGATGAACTACTCAGGATTTTCCGCAAGCACCTTTGTGCTCAGGCCTTAACACTTTCGTTATTCCATGGCCTCGAGCGCCGCCATCGTCTCAATCCCATCCCACAGGTTCTGCAGTCGGATGTTCTCATTCGCGGCATGCTGGTTGTTGTCGTAGTTTGCAATGGGAACAATGATCATCGTCGTGCCCAGCGTGTTCTGGATCATCTCCAGCGGCACGCTGCCACCCATGGTCGGGAGCTTTACCACCGGCCCGCGAACACTCTCGACGGCGGCGATCACCTGCTTCGCAATCGACAAGTCCATCGATGTGCGCACCGCGTTGTAGCTGTCGGTCCCGCGCTTCAAAAACGCTACCTTGGGATGCACCAGGAAGATGTTCTTCATCGGCGGTACTTCACTCACGAAATACCCCTGCGCCGTGATGTAGTCGGCAACGCGTTGCTGTTGCGTCTTCCAATCCAACCCCTTCACCAGCCGGATATCAATGTCGGCAGTCGCCGTCGCGGGAATTACGTTCGTCGCCGTCGCCCCAGTACGCGCCGAAGTCATGCCGTGAATGTTCAGCGAGGGTTCATTCAGCAACTCGAGCAGCGGACGCCCGCCGCCCTCTGTCCCCGCCAGCCATAGGTCTTCCCTCAACAACTCTTCGTTCTTCGGTGCGTCCTGGATCGCCTTCTTCTCAGTCTCGCTCAGCGGCGCGATCCCGTCGTAGAAGTGTGGAATCAACACACGTCCGTTGTCGTCCTTCATGCCGGCAAGAAGCTTGGCCAACATCATCGCCGGATTCGGCGCCCAATTTCCGTAGTGCCCGCTGTGGAGTTCGCGATGCGCACCAAACACCGTGATCTCCAGGCTCGTAATTCCTCTCGCTCCGAAGACGACACTCTGCTTCCCGCTCTGGTCAACCGGTCCGTCGCAGATGAGCCACACATCTCCGCCGACATCGTCCTTATGCTCCGCTAGGATCCGTCCGAGGTTCGGCGAGCCCGCTTCTTCTTCTCCCTCCCACACAAACCGCAAATTGGCCTTGAGGGGAACCTTCGCCGCATCGAGAGCGTCGAGCGCAGCGAGTTGCGCGATGATCGCAGCCTTATCGTCGGAAGCCGATCGCGCGAAAATGCGTGGCTCGCCATTCACTTCTTTAGGCACAGGACTGAATGGCGCCTTGGTTTCCCAATCCTCCGGCGTCACCGGCTGCCCGTCATAGTGCGCGTAGAAAACGATGGTGTGCTTTGCGCCCGGCGTTTTGCGCTCCCCATAAACCACCGGGTTCGCATCTGTGGAGAACAACATCTTGGCTTCGACATGGCGCCGCCGCAACATCTCGACAAGCGTGTCTGCATTGCGACGAATGTTGTTCTTATCGCTGGCAACGTTGGGAATCGCCAGCAGGTCGGTAAATTCCTTCAGGATCTGCTGCTCGTGAGCAGCCCGCCACCGGTCAGCGGCTTCTTTGGGAGTAGCCGCGCTGAGTGCGCACGCAAGGGCTATAACCGCTAAAACGCAGGAAGAGATTCGTCGCATGTCGCGAACGAATATACGACACCATTACGCGAGTGAACAGCTTTGCGCGGCGCCGAATCGACTACCGGTGCGCTCCCGACGGATGCAACACAACAAGGTTCGACGAATCGTCCGTCGGCGTCGCTTCCGAATGGCGCTGCTCGATGTGATCGATGCGATGCAGCAGTCTACCGATGCCGATACAAAATAGGATGGAGACCCCCGCCCAGATTGCTAATCCTTCGACCATACCCATAACCGACTCCTCGTCCTTGCAACTACTGGGATGCGGGACATTGATTAATTGGATGATCAATCCAGAAAGGAATCTCGTCAAAGTACCTAGGTGTAAAACATCAGAGTAGCTGGACGCGTCCTTAAGTAACTTCCAGAGTTGTCCTAAGGCAACGACAAACATGCTGTCGATATCGGGTAGCTCACGCTCCAGCGGGGACTCGACAGCGAAAAGAAAAGGGCTCCAGCCCCTGCCGCGGCAGGCCGCTGAAACCCGTGCAACTCTGACTTCTAATGCGCCGGTGCCGCCTGCGATGCCGGCTTATCGTTCAAGTTGAACTGCACCTTCGGCGTCTGCTTCGCACCTTCCGACGCTTGGAAGTACGCATCATTCCGCTTAAACCCAGCCCACCCCGCGAACAAGCTCGCCGGGAACTGTCCGATATAGGTGTTGTAGTCCTGCAGCGAATCGTTATATCTCTTGCGTTCCACAGAGATCCGGTTCTCGGTTCCGGCCAGCTCGTCCTGCAGCCGCAGGAAGTTCTCGCTCGACCGGAGCTGAGGATAGTTCTCGACCACCACCAGCAAACGTCCCAGTGCGCCGTCGAGTTGCTGGTTGGCGGCGATCTTCTCCTGCGGCGTTCCCGCGCTCAGCAAGCGTGAACGTGCCGCGGCGATGTCGCCGAAAACGGCCTGTTCCTGCTGCGCGATTCCCTTCACCGTTTCCACCAGGTTCGGGATCAGGTCAGCGCGCCGTTGCAGGACAACATCCACCTGAGCCCACTGGCTCTTCACCGCTTCATTCTTTTGCACGAGTGTGTTCTTCGTGCTGATATACATCCCGAAGCAGCTAAGGACAATTAGTCCAATTACCACCAGAACGATCAGTGCTTTCATGCTCGCTCCTAAAACGTAATCTCTCTTGTCATCCTGAGCGGAGCGGCGCTCGCGCCGCGGAGTCGAAGGACCCCTATCCCCTCAAGTATCTCTAGGCCCCTTCCAGCTTCCTGTCCACCCAACTCGTCACCTGTTCGATGATAAACAGATACTGCCGGAATGTTTCTTCAACATGCAATGCATGGCTGCGCCCCTCGCGCAGGTCGTAAATCTCAAGAAATGACTTGGGATCATAGCCCACCAGTTCCCCAAGCTTCACCGTCACCTCGCGCCGATGCAACGGAGGTTCCTGCCCGATCGCGATCAGCGCGTGTCGAAATAGCGTACCGAAGCTGCTGATAGATTGCACCATCAGGTTCAGCACCGCGTCTTCCGATGGGTCCGCGATATAGCTCTGTCGCAGCCTCAAAAGACTCGTACGCAGCTCGTGTTCCAACTGAATGCGGTGCAGCGCCATCGGAATCTCGAGGGTCGCGAAGATGTCCTCGCCCTCGAGCACGCGATGCCGGTGCTTCATGTCGTACAACTCAATCGCGAATACATCCGCTGCCCGTTCCAACTCCTCGCGCGTGAAAATCACCAGTGCCGGATGCCCGCGTTCGCGCCACCACGTCGTCACCGACACCAGCGCCTTCAGACCTTCCAGCGGCAACTTGTTCGCCACCAGCAACACGTTCAGGTCGCTGTATTCGCGCTTGAAATCTTTGCCGGCCGCCGACCCATACACGATCACCGACACTAAATTGCGGCCTGCTGCCTCGCGCAAGCGTGGCACCAACTCGGTAAGCTCAGCCTCGGGATTGATCTGTTTCTGATTACCAACCGCCACTTGCGCCACCTCCACCTGAGCTGCCACCGCCGAATCCACCGAAGCCTCCCCCGCCACCACCGCCGCTGCTCCAACCACCGCCCCCGCCGAAGCCTCCACCACCCATCCAGAAGCCTGGCCCGCCCCCGCCACCCCAGCGTGCGGAACTACCATGACGGATCCGCCGAATCAGATAGCCGATGGAATGGAAGATCAACGAGCCGATGATAAAGATCCAGAAAATCGGGATGTTGAACCCTTCGTGGCGTCTCGGCTTGGGCGCGGCAGGCATGTCCGCCAGCGTCACCTTCGCATCCTCGGCAATCACCTGCGCCACCCGGTCGGTCATCAGCGTGACAGCGCCGGAATAGTCGCCACTCTTGAAGAGCGGCACTGCTTCTCGTCCGAAGCCACCGACCTTGCCATCCGGCAAAATCGGCTCCAATCCATAGCCAACCTCAATGCGATACTTCCGATCGTCCACCGCCGTCAGGACGAGCACGCCGCGATCGCTCTTCTTCGCCCCGACGCCCCATTCCTTGAACAGCGCCACCGCATAGTTATCAATGTCGTCGCCATCGAGCGACTTCACGGTCACAATCGCGATCTGCGCCCCGGTCTTCTGATCAATCTCCGTAGACAGTGCTTCGAGCTTCTGGATCGTGTCCGGCTGCAGCACGCCGGCAAAGTCGTTCACATATCCAGTGGCCTTCAGCGACTTGATCGGGTCCGCCGCGCACACGAGCGCCGCGAGCAGGACGAGGGTCAGCTCAAAGAGCCGAATGGTGTAACGAAGCATTGCCAAGGATTGTACCGGAAGAAAAACGCCGCGCTACCTTGATTCGGCGCGCGGCGATTTATTGCGGGAAGGTAATAACGTTACGCTTCTGCAGTGTAGTTGTAAGTGTTTTCTTCCAGCTCTGAGTCCGAGCAGAGCCGCAAATCGAGCCATCCCTCAACTGGAAGTGCGTCGAGCGGCAACTTCTCTCGCCACAGACTGAATCGGATGCGCATCCGATCCCCATGCCTCGCCCCGAGAATCTTGTGCGGAAGCCGGCATTCCAGCAGCTTTCCGATCGCTACTTTGATCTCCTGCGCTTCGGGATCGGCCGCGCACGTCAGGTTCGCGCTGCCGCCAGTGAGGTCGGAACTCGCCAGCACATGACGCTCTTCGCCGTTCGTCACGCTCCATGTCCGCAAGTCGCTCCCCTGCGCATCGGCAATCAAGCGGAACGAAGTTGTCTTCTCGTCGTGGATGACCTCGATGTTGGCAATCACCCTGTACACGCCCGCCGGCGGAACTTCGCCCGCGAAATCCAATCGCCCGTACAAGTAGTTCTCATCCACGCCCGCGTAGATCGCGTCCAGGAAGAACTGCTTCCCGTGCATCGAACTCGTCCGCCGGTCCGCGGTGTACATCGCCGCGCCCATCCAATCGAAGTAACCTGCCTCGCGCCCATCTACGGTGGGGTGGATATACGCTGTCTGCGGCACCAGCATCGGCCGCACAGTGCCCGTAATGATCGGCTGCGCCAACTCATCCGGCGCCGACGCCCCAAGTGCCTGGTACACGTTCGACAAGTGCTTACGGTACAGCTCGTCAAAATCACGATCGTTTGCCGAGTGGTGTTCTGGCCCATACCACCAGTTCCAGTCGCTGCCCTCAGCGATCAGCAATTCTTCATACGCGAGTTCGCGTTGCTCTTCGTTGACCTTGTGCGCGTTCTCGTCGAAGAAGCGCCTCGCCGCTGAAAGATGGTCCCACGCTTTGTTGTCTTCCGGCGCGCCAATCCACACGTTGAAGTTCGCGTTGATCCACGATCCCGGCACAAGATGATCGAGTCTTCCAAAGTCTTCGTCGTTAGTTCGCGCAATCGCCTCGCTGATCGTCAGCGCCTCAATGCGCGGATCGTTCTGAATCCCATCGTAGAACCGCCGCAGGAACTCGCGCCCATTCTTCGGATACGACTCCCACGCATTCTCCCCATCGAGAATGATCGGAATCACCGCATCGCGCCCGCTCTCCAAAACCGGCCGCGCCGAGAGATGGATGCTCGTCAGCAGATGCTGTGCTGCATCCGCTGCCGGCATGTTCTGATACACGAATCCAACCAGGTCCGATAGCCGATGGTCGCGGAACACCATGTGCATCCGCTTCCCGCTCTTCTCGTAGCGATAAATCTTGAACAGGTCTCTGGCGCTCTCGTCGTTGAGCTGGCCCTTCAAGTCCCGCTCGAAGAATTTCCCCAGCGTGCGGCCGAGCACACCTTCATCGGTGGCCATCCATTGCACGCCCGCGCCCGCCGCAATCGCAATCGCTTCTTCCGAAACGCTGCCCTCGCTCGGCCACAATCCAGCCGGTCGATGATGAAACAGTTTCTCGTGATAATCCAGAGCGCGCACGATCTGCTCTTCCGCATCGTCATGCCTCTGAAAGCGTGCCTGCGGCATCGGCAGCCCCGGCGACGACTCCTCGCCCGCATACGTATCGCAAATCAGCGGCAAAATCGGGTGATAGTACGGCGTCGCCGAAATCTCGATACTCCCCTTCTTCGCCGCCTCCACATAAGCCGGGATCACCGCGGAAATAATCTCGCGCTGCATAAGCAGCATCGTCCGCTGATCGTCCGCCGTAAATCCGCTCCCTTTCGCAACCAGCGCTTTGATCTCTGGCCGCTCCAGGAAGAACTCATCGAACCATGCCACCTGCGACAACACTTGCAGATCGGTAATGTCCTGGTTGTCGAACCGCTGCTCCGGATGCTCCCGCCCACTCAACTGCAAATAGCGTTGAAACAATTCTCGATAGCGCGGATAGCGCCCAATCATGTGGTCCGGATTCGCCTGGAACAGATACTGCAGCGCGAACCGCTTCCCCGCATCGCCCAACTGCGCCGCCGGCTTCGCCACGATCTCATAAAACGGATCGCGGGCCGTTCCCGCCGCATAATCCTGCAACTGCTCCAACAACGACGGCACAAGATTGAAGTTCTGGTGGACGTTCGGGAATTCGTCCAGCAACTTCACCATGCCGTAGTAATCCTTGAGTGCATGCATTCGGACCCACGGCAGCCGGTATTCCCCGGAGACGAGGTCCTTGTAAAAAGGCTGGTGCATGTGCCAGAGGAGCACGAGATAAATCTTGGAATCGCGAGACATGGGTTGTTTGAGCCGCTCCAGTGTATCAAGATCGGCGATGTTGAAAAGTTCCGTTAGCTTACGTACATAACCGAAAAGCTTTCACCACGAAGGACACAAAGTACACAAAGGGTTGTTATTTCATTTCCGAAAGTTCTTCTCCCCCCAGCACTGCTTTCATCTCCAATGTCAAGAAACCCCTAGAAATCCTTCGTGCCCCTTTGTGCCTTTCGTGGTGAAAGGTTTTCTCTCTCGTGCACTTGGTGTCCTTCGTGGTTAATTCTTTTGCCTTTGTAAGCGTTACACTAATGCCGTGCGGAGCCGCATCCTCACTCGATACATCCTTGGCGAAGTTCTGTCGCACGGAGCCATTGGCCTCGCCCTGTTCACGTTTGTCATTTTCATGCGTGACCTCGGCCGCCTGCTCGAGCTCATCGTGCGCAACAGCGCTCCGCTTCCGAGTGTCGCCGAAATCTTTTTCCTCACGCTCCCCACCGCACTCACCGTCACCCTTCCGATGGCGGTTCTCGTCGGTATCCTCATCGGACTCAGCCGCCTCTCCGCCGACAGCGAAGTCACCGCCATGCGTTCCAGCGGACTCGGTTCGCTCTTCTTCGTCCGCATCGTTTCGATCTTCTCGGTCGCGCTCTGGATCCTCGCTCTCGTCAACAATCTTTACGTCGCGCCGCGTTCCGCCGCCGCCCTCGCCCATCTTCAGGACAAGCTCAAAAGCTCGCAGGCATCGTTCGAAGTCCAGCCCCGGGTCTTCTACGAAGACTTTAAGAATTACGTCTTATATGTTGAAGACTCGAAGTCTGGCAGCGGCTCGGCACTTTGGCGTGGTGTCTTCCTGGCAGACGTAAGCACCCCCTCGCAGCCGAAAATCACGATGGCCGAGCGCGGCGTAGTCGTTGCCGAAGGCCCAAACAGCCTGCACCTTCATCTCGAGAACGGCACCCAGCAGGAGACCAATCCGAAGGACCCAACCCAGTACCAGGTCTCCACCTTCGATCAAACAGACATCCCCATCCAGCTTCCTGAGACCAACGACAAGCCTGCGCCCGAACTCGTTCCCGTAGCCGAACTCAGCACCCAGGAACTCTGGCGGCTCGCGCACTCCGGAGGCGTCTCCGCCGGCCACTACCTCGGCAACTCGATCGCCCAGGTCAAGGCCCGCTGGTATGCCGTCGAATTCCAACGCCGTATCGCGTTACCCACCGCGTGCCTCGTCCTCACGCTTGTTGGTATTCCACTCGGACTCTCGTCGCGCCGTGGCGGCAAGAGTATGGGCTTTGTCCTGACGATCATTCTCGTCTTCGCCTACTACGTCGTCTCTTTGATCGGCGTTTCGCTCGGTCGCCAGGGGAAACTCCCTCCCGCTGTAGGCGTGTGGATGGCCAACGTGGTCTTCCTGGTCGCCGGCATCATGCTGCTGCACCGCGTAGATCGTGCTCCGATTGATCTCAGCTTCCTCACCACCGGTTGGGACACCCTCCGCGAACGCTTCTCAACATCCGAAAGCGCCAACGGTAACGTCGAAGGCAAAGGCGACGCCTTCGAGAAGTCCTTCAGTCGCACCCGCGTCTTCAGGGCAAAGTTCCCATTGCTCCTCGACGACATGATCCTGCGCGACTTCCTGCTTTACTTCGTGATGGTGCTCACCACCTTCGTAATGCTCGCGCTCGTCTTCACCTTCTTTGAACTCCTCGGCGACATAGTCAAGAACCGTGTCTCCGTCGTCATGCTCGGCGACTACCTGCTCAACCTCAGCCCGTCGCTCATCTATCTCATGACGCCGCTCAGCGTCCTCCTCGCCGTGCTCGTCACCTTCGGCCTCATGCAGCGCTCCAACGAAATCACCGCCATGAAGGCCACCGGAATCAGCATCTATCGCGTCGCGTTCCCTGTCATCGCCATCGCCGGAGTCGTCGCCGCATCGCTATTCGTCTTCGATCAGCTCTACATTCCGAAGGCCAACAAGCGTCAGGAAACGTTGCGCAACGAGATCAAAGGCAAGCCGCCGCAAACCTACCTGCGGCCCGACCGCAAATGGATCTTCGGCTCCAACAACACCATCTACTATTACGAGGTTTACGACGCCGACCAGAACCGCTTCGGCGGAATCTCCATCTTCCAGTTCGATCCCAAGACGTTCGCGCTTCAGTCGCGCATCTACGCGCAGCACGCGCACTGGGAAGATGGTCTCCAGAAGTGGGTCTTCGAACAAGGCTGGATGCGCAAACTCAACGGCTCCGCGATCGAAGAATTCAAGCCCTTCGAGGTCGAAACCATCGCCCTTGCCGCCGAGCCGCCTGCGTATTTCAAGAAGGAAGTCCGCCAGTCGCAGGAGATGGATTACCAGGAACTCCTGCGCTACATCCACGATCTCCAGCAAAGCGGCTTCGACGTCGTCCGCTTCCGTGTGCAGCTCTATAAGAAGCTCGCCTACCCAATCATCACGTTGGTCATGGCGATCCTCGCCATCCCGTTCTCCGTCTACCGCCAACGTCGCGGAGGTCCCCTCGCCGGAGTCGCCACCGCCATCGGCATCGCCATCCTCTATTGGGTAAGCGCCGGCCTCTTCGAAGCCATGGGCAACGCCAATCAACTCCCCGCATTACTGGCTGCCTGGGCCCCCAACCTGATCTTCGGCTTCGCCGCCGGCTACATGGTCCTCCGCGTCCCCACCTAACCTCCGTCATCCCGAGCGGATAAATGGAGTTCTGTCATCCTGAGCGAAGCGACCGAGGGTCGCGAAGTCGAAGGACCTATCGCTACCACAACGCCCAGGTTCGCTACTCGTCGCGGCCAGCCCGCACTACTCCCTCCCTCGCATCACTCTCTTCTGTCATTGCGAGGAGAGCGCAGCGCGACGTGGCAATCTGCTGTTCTCCCTCGCGGCCAGCCCACGAATCAGCCCGCACCTCCACCGCCGCCTCTTGTCATTCAGAGGAGCGTAGCGACGAAGAATCTGCTGTTAAGCCCGCACCACCACGAAACTCCGCATCCCTCTCCTTCCGCTATCATCTAATCTGTATCCAATGATTGCGCGACTCCGCCCGCTGTTCCCATACATGAAGAAGTACCGCGGCACCCTGCTCTTCGGGGCCGTTTGCGTGCTCCTGAACAACGGCGTCTGGATCCTGTTCGCGCAAGTCCTCTCCCGCGCCATCAACGACCTCAACCTGGGCGTCTCGCGCCACAAACTCGTGACCTACTCGTTCTTGCTGCTCGCCGTCGCCGGCACCAAGGGCATCTTCCAGTTCCTCACTCGCTGGCTGATGATCGGCGTCTCGCGCGAGATCGAATTCGATCTCCGCAACGACCTCTTCCGCCACCTCGAAGGCCTCTCGTACTCCTATTACCAGCGCACCCGCACTGGCGACGTCATGGCCAAGGCCACCAACGACCTCAATGCGGTGCGCATGCTCATCGGCCCGGCCATCATGTATTCGGCCAACACCTTCGCCTTTATGTCTGGCGCGTTGTTCTTCATGCTGCACATCAGCCCCAAGCTCACGCTCTACGCCTTCGCGCCGCTGCCCATCGCCAGCATCGTCATCCAGTACTTCAGCAAGCAGATTCACGAGCGCTTCGAACGCATCCAGGCGATGTTCTCCGATATCACCGCCCGCGTTCAGGAGAACCTCTCCGGCGTTCGCGTCATCCGCGCCTTCGTCCAGGAAGATCCCGAGATCGCGCGCTTCGAAGCCGCCAACGACGAATACATCCACCGCAGCCTGCGCCTGGTGCGCCTGATGGGCATGCTCTGGCCGACTCTCGAACTCATGCTCGGCCTCTCCATCATCCTCGTCCTCTGGCTCGGCGGACGCGAGGTCCTCACCCACCGCATCAATCTTGGCGATTTCGTCGCCTTCAACATCTACATGGTGCAGCTCACCTGGCCCATCATCGCCCTCGGATGGGTCATCAATATCTTCCAGCGCGGCACCGCATCCATGGCTCGCATCCAGCAGATCTTCGACGAGAAGTCGGAAATCACAGACGCCGATGTTCCGTTCCATCCGCCCACAGAAGTCACCGGCACGATCGAATTCCGCGATCTCACCTTCGCCTATCCACCGCGCGCCGAAGACGCCGACAAACACACCGATCCGCCGCTGGTCCTCAAGAATGTGAACCTCACCGTTCCCGCCGGCACCAGCCTCGCCATCGTCGGCCCCACCGGCAGCGGCAAATCGACATTAGTCAATCTGATTCCGCGCATCTACGACGCCGCCCCCAACTCCGTCCTGATCGATGGCCGCCCCATCCGCGAGTTCCCACTCGAGCTTCTTCGCAAAAACGTCGGCTTCGTGCCGCAGGAAACCTTCCTCTTTAGCGACACCATCCGTGAGAACATCGCCTTCGGCGCTCCCGATGCGCCCGACACTGAAATCCGCGCCGCCGCCGAAGCCGCCAGCATCGCCGCCGAGATCGAAGAGTTTCCCGAGTCCTTCAACACGGTAGTCGGCGAGCGCGGCATCACCCTCTCCGGCGGGCAAAAACAACGCACCGCCATCGCGAGAGCCCTAATCCGCAATCCCAAAATTCTGGTTCTCGACGACGCCCTAGCCAGCGTAGACACTCAAACCGAAGACCGAATCCTCAACCACCTCCGCCGCCTCATGCAGGGCCGCACCACCGTCTTCATCTCGCACCGAGTTTCCACCGTCCGCAATGCCGACCAAATCGCCGTCCTCGAAAACGGCCAAATTGTCGAACTAGGCACCCACGACGAACTCGTCGCCAAAAACGGCTACTACACCGAGCTCTACAACAAACAGTTGTTAGAAGAAGAACTCGAAACCGTATAGCGATTTTGCTTCGAATCCACGCCGCAACCGCCTCGCGGTCAGCCCACGAGACCACCAGCACTTCCACCGCCCTCTCCTGTCATCCTTGAGGAGCGCAGCGACGAAGGATCTGCTGTTCTGCTATCGACAACACGCTACAATCCTTTGCATCACACTTCATGCTTCCTTCGTCCAACCCCTATGCGCCGCCAAGTCGTCCCTGAACTTCTCGACGCCGATCTTGGCACTCCCCACGAGGTCCGCGCCTCCCTCGACGACCTCCGTCTCATCAACACCCTCTTCGGTGGCGTGACATCCACCGCGAAAATGATTCGCAAGGTCGCCCACGAAACCGGCGTCAAAAATCTCAAGCTACTAGAAGTCGCCTCCGGCACCGGCTACGTCCCCCAAGCTGCCACCGATTGGCTAGCCAGCGATGGCATCACGCTCGACATCGCTCTCCTCGACCGCGCCCAAACCCATCTCCCCACCAACGGTGTCCCCACGTTTGTTGGCGACGCCCTGAAAATGCCCTTCGCCGACAACTCTTACGACATCGTCTCCTGCGGTCTCTTCCTCCATCATCTCGACACCGACCAAGTCGCAACTTTCGCCCGCGAAACCCTTCGCGTCGCGCGCCGAGCCGTGCTCATCAGCGATTTAATCCGCAGCCGCCTGCATCTCACTCTCGCCCACATCTCGCTGCCTCTTTATGGCAGCCCAATCACCTGGCACGATTCTCTCGCCTCCATCCGCGCCGCCTACACGCCCGACGAAGTCCGCCCGCTGCTCGCCAACTGCGGCGCGCGCAAGATCACCCTCGAGCACCACTTCCTCTTTCGCATGGGAATCATCCTGTGGAAGTAGCACGCTACGACCTGATCGTCGCCGGAGGTGGCCCCGCCGGAACTTCCGCCGCAATCACTGCCGCACGCCTCGGCGCGCGCGTGTTGCTGCTCGAACAAGGCCAATTCCCACGCCATAGAGTTTGTGGTGAGTTCGTCTCCGCCGAATCGATCGAGACCCTGCGCCAGCTTCTCTCGCACATGCCGCACGGTCTCGACCTCATCGAGCGCGCGCCGAAGATCAGTCGCACCCGCATGTTCCTGCAAGGCACATCCGTCGAGATCCCGGTCCTCGCCTCGGCCAGCATTCCACGCTACGACATGGACGCCGCTCTCTGGAGCGCCGCAAAAAATGCCGGCGTAGATTGTCGCGACGGCGTAACCGTCGAATCCATCCTCTCCAACGGCGAATTTCAAGCCGCGACTTCCATCGGCGCCTTCATCGCGGCCGCCGCCATCGCCACCACCGGACGCTGGTCCAAACTCCGCCACCCCGTCGCCAAGCCCAAAGCCAAAAAGCTAATCGGACTCAAAGCCCACTTCCGCGAAGCGAATCCATCGCTCTCCACCGATCTCTACTTCTTCCCCGGTGGCTACTGCGGCGTTCAACCCATCGACGCCAACACCGTCAACGCCGCCGCCCTCGTCCGCGCCGACCTCGCCACCGATCTCAGTACCGTCTTCCAACTCAATTCGCAACTCGCGAAACGCACGCGCGTGTGGGAACCCGTCACCGATCTCGTCACCACAGCGCCGCTCATCTACGCCGAGCCAGAACCCGAGCGCGACGACCTCCTCTTTGCCGGTGACGCCGCCGGTTTCATCGACCCCTTCGCCGGCGATGGCATCTCGCTCGCGCTTCGCACCGGCGCCGCCGCCGCGCAAGCCGCCATGCACTCCATCACCGGACGCGTCTCCGCCGCCGAAGCCGCCCGCACTTACCGCCGCCGCTACGAGCAGCAGTTCCTCCCCGCCTTCCGCGCCGCCGCCCAAGCCCGCTGGCTCCTCGGCTGCCCGCGCCCCCTCCCCCAATTCGCGCTCCAGTTGTTACGCTTCCCCAAAATCGCAAGATACGTCTTCGCCCGCACCCGCGCCCTTGATGCCGCATAGCAGTCGGAGTTTTTGATTTAAGTTTTAACTCTGTCATCCTGAGCGGAGTCGCGCGAAGCGCGACGCAGTCGAAGGACCCCTATCGCTCACCACGCGCTTGATGGCGAGCGAAGAATGCGCACCCCAATGCGCATTCGCAGTCGAGCAACTTTTGTTTAGATTGCAGCCCAGGCCCTCACCGGAAACGTTCCCATCCCCTTCACCTTCACCGGCACCGCGCTAAATCGAAATCCACTCTCCGGCAGCGCCTCCAGATTGCACATGTGTTCGCAGATCGGAATCCCCGCACCGAGCAACGTCGTATGCAGCGGACGCCGTCCGTCATTCGTGTCATCAATGTTGTAAGAATCGATCCCCACGAGAACCGCTCCCGCATCGCGCAACCACACCGCCGCGTCTTCGGCAAGAAACGTGTGCCCCTCGAAGTACTGTTCCGTCGCCCAGTGCCGTGCCCACCCCGTATGCACCAGCACCGCCTTCCCGCGCACATCCAAATCCGCAAACGCCGAGGCCGGCACCCTTCGTCCGGATACTCGCACTACGACACTCTCCAAATCCGCCAACTGCTCCAGTCTCAGTTCAGAAAGATCGCAACCATCCGCAAATCGATGAAATGGACTGTCCACATACGTCCCCGTATTCGCGACCATCTCGATCTTGCCGATCTGAAACTCCGTTCCCTCCGCGTAAATTTCCCGCGAGTCCTCGCGGCTCAAAAAATCGCACATCACCGGCGCCGGCAATCCTTTGTAGGTCACCACGCCCTGCTCCACCGTATGGCTCAGATCGATCAACTTTTTGTCATTCATAATTGCTCCAAAGTTTACGAAATCGTAAACCGTATGCGGCAAAATTCCGATACTGTCATCCTGAAATTTGACCTTCTCTAACCACCTTTATTATGAGACGTTTAGCTCACGGGGCAGAGGGTTCGGCAAACGCTTTTCATACACCATTATCAGTCGTTTGCAGCCACTCTGGAATCTAATGCGTATGAACGAAAAACTGCTGAAACGCTATCTGTTCGCCAGCGACTTCGACCAGACCCTCAGCTTCAACGATTCGGGCCTGATCCTCGCCGAACTCCTCGGCGTTTCCAAAGAAGAATTCGACCGCCGTGCCACCGGCATGGCCAAGCTCAACCTCGTCCAGCAGGGCGCCGAGCTTGCCTACCTCCTGCTGCACGACCCCGAGTTCCACGACCGCGTCCGCCCCGAGCACCTCTATCAGGCCGGCAAACTCGTCCCTCTGAAAAAGGACATCGACAAACTTTTCGACCTCCTCGCCAACGGCATCGATGGCTATCATTTCGATTTCTACGTCCTCTCCGCTGCGCCCGTTGAAATCGTCCGCTCCGCGCTCGAGGGCATCGTCCCCGCCACGCACATCTTCGGCACCGAATTTAAGTACGATGCCCAGGGCCGCATCCAGCGCATCGAACGCGCTACCGCCGGCTACGGTAAAGTCGTTCGCCTCGACGAACTTCAGAATGCCCTGCAAATCGGACCCGATCACCTCATCTATGCCGGGGACGGCAGCTCCGACATGCACGCCATGCTGCACGTCAACGGCCTCGACGGCCTCACCATCGCCGTCTCCGAAACCCGAAAAGTTTCGGCCGTCGCGCAGCGCACTGTTCTCAGCAACAACGCGCTCGCCATGCTCGTGCCCATCCTCGAAAAAGTTCTCGCATGGAAACAGCCACAGATCCGCGAGTTCTTCGAACGCAATGGCTTCCTCGTCCAGGAGTGGGAGAAGGTCCGCACCGACTGGTTGACGTTGAGTCCGGCAGAACCCGGACTCACCAACCGGGTAGGAGCATAGTCATGACCGTGCTCAACACCATTGGCTGGATCGCCACCGCCGTCTTCTCCACATCCTACTTCTTCAAAGGTGCCACCACCCTGCGTTGGATCCAGGCCGGTGCCGCGCTCCTCTGGGTCGCCTACGGTGTGCTCATTCACGCGATGCCGATAGTCGTCGCCAACGTAATCGTCGCCTCTGCGGCGGTGTACTCATCTCTCGCCGCGCAGAAGACGCAGAAGAATCTGCCCATCGCCGACAATGACTCGCTCCACGACTCCATCTCCTGATGGCGTAAATTGCCGCGATGCTTTCTCCCCATTTGTAGTAACGTGCGAACCAGTTATGATGAACGCTGGAGCCGCACTGCTCTATCAAGGGATGGTCAACGGCAAAGCAATCCTAGGCCTGCACGACGAATGTACCCGTCGCTGGCACACCGTCACGGCGCGTTTCGCGGGTGAGCCCGACAATTTTGATGCCGCCGTCGAACAGCAGCACTACGCCAATTTCGAGCTCTGGCACGAGGAAGACAAAGCGCGCCTCCCTGGCGCTCAGGACTTCCAAATCGCTTCGGTAAAACGCGCCATCGACAAGCTCAACCAGCGCCGCAACGACTTCATGGAACTCTGCGACCGTCTCGCTCTGGAAGACCTCGCCAAACGCAACCTCCCGCGTCCCGACGCTCCGCTCCACTCCGAAAGCCTCGGCCTCATGATCGATCGCCTCTCGATCCTTTCGCTGAAGCTCTACCACACTCAGCAGGAAATCGACCGCCCCAACGCTCCCATCGGACACGCCCAGCGCAACCGCGAACGCCTCGCCATCCTCGCCGAACAGCGCGCTGACCTCGCCGACGCCCTCGACTCCCTCTGGGCCGACATCCTCGCCGGCCGCCGCCGCTTCAAACTCTACCGCCAACTCAAGATGTACAACGAGCCATCCCTGAATCCGCTCATCTACAACACACCGAAACACTAGCCCTTCCGCCTCGCGAGAGCCGGGTCTCTCTGTCCCTCACACGACTCTCTCCTGTCATCCTGAGCGCAGCGAAGGATCTGCTGTTGCCCGCAGCGCCACAGCTCCATTCACCGCAGCATCTTCACAAACAGCAGCGCCGAAATCGCATACCCCACCACCAGCACAAACACGCGCACCCGATCGCCCCCAATCTTCCGCGCCAAGCCTGCCGCGCCATACCCACCCAGAATCGAACCTATCGCCATCACCAGCACATACGGCCAATACACCATGCTCGCCCAGATGAACAACAACGCCGCCACGCCATTAATACATAGCGAAAACAAACTCGTAAGCGCGTTCATTTGCAGCATGTCCGTCATGCCAAAAATGCTCAGCGCCGAAAGCATCATGATGCTGATGCCCGCGCCAAAATATCCCCCGTACAAACCCACCAGCATTTGGAACACGAGACCGATCACGAACCACTTCTTGGTACGGTGCGCCTCCGGATGCGCCGACTTGATCAACCGCTGTATCGGAGCACGAGCCGTAAAAATCACGGTCGCAAACAGCACCAGGAACGGCACCATCTTCTCAAACGCATTCGGCGGCGTAATCCGCAGCAGGAGCGCGCCCGCCGCGCCACCGATCACACTCGGGATCACCAGCCATCGCATCCGCGTTTCGGTCTGCGCGAACTCACGCCGGAATCCCCACAGACTGCCTACTGTTCCCGGCCAGATCGCCACGGTATTCGTTGCGTTCGCAATCACTGGCGGCAGTCCCAGCGCCATCAGCGTTGGAAACGTAACCAGCGTCCCCCCACCCGCGACGGAGTTAATCCCGCCCGCTAAAAACGCTGCCACCGCCGCAATCACCAAATGTACCGGCGTCATCTGCATGTGCGTAAACATGTCTCTCAGTGAATGATCGCACAAACAAAAACGGTGCCGCATTTCGCGACACCGTCCTCGTTCAACCCGAGTGTTTTACCTCTGTCATCCTGAGCGGAGCGTGCGAAGCACGCGCACTCGAAGGACCCCTATCCTCGCACCATCGCCTCACTCATACCGCAACGCTTCAATCGGATTCAACTTCGACGCCCGAATCGCCGGCAACATCCCGCTCACCAATCCCACAAATGCAAGAATCGCCGTCGCCACCACCAGCGTCGTCGGATCAATCAATAACTGAATATCCCCTGCCTCCGCATGCTGCGCCACCGCGCTATACAACGTCACTCTGCCGGCGGACAACGAAACTCCATACGCGAGCATCACTCCCAGCACACCGCCCATGAAACTAATCGCCAGCGCCTCCGATAGGAACTGCAGGAATATCCTTTGCCGCGGACACCCCAGGGCTTTCTCCATCCCGATCTCGCGCGTGCGCTGCGTCACCGAGACCAGCATGATGTTCATCAACCCGACACCGCCAATCCCCAGTGTGAGAGTCCCGATAATCGCCAGCAGTACCTTCAATCCCAAAGTGATGATTCGGTACTGGTGCACCTGCTGCATCAGGCTGAGAACGACGAGCGCCCTCCGGTCGGCGGAATTGAATCGGTGCTGCGCCGCCAGGATGTTTCGGATCGACTGCTCAAGCCCGATGTAATCATCCACTTCGTAGTTGATCCAGAAATCGTCAATGTAATGCGAGTCGCGGAAATCGCTCATCGTGCTGAAAGGAACATAGAGAAACCGGTTGATTGGATCGTCGCCATTTTGCATCTTCGGCGACAACACCCCGACCACCTCGTAGCTGATTCCATCCAGCCGAATCCTCTCCCCGATTGCATTCCTCCCTGAAAATAACTTCTCCTTCGCTTCCGATCCGATCACCACCACGCGCCCGCGCTGCACCGCGTCCTCCGCGTTGAAGAACCTTCCCTGCCCAACCGGCAACACTCGTATGTCCTGGATGCTCGGATACGAGCCAGTTACCTGGAAAGTGAATGAGCGAGTATCGAACTGCACAATGCACTGCTTGTTCACCTCCGGCGAAATGCGTGTGATCTGCGGCAGGTTCGTCGTGAGCAGTTCCACATCGTCGAGCGTCATCCGCACCTGCGCGCCCGCCTTTTCGCCACCCGCCTGCATGGATGACCGCCCCGGAATGATGATCATCGTCTTCATCCCGAAGCTCGCGAAGATGTTCTCGATCGCCTGCCCAAACCCATTGCCGTATGCCAGCAACAGCACTACCGTCGCAATGCCCCACGCCATGCCCAGCATTGTCAGCATGCTGCGGCGGCGGTTGTATCGCAACGCGACGATCGCCTCGTTCAGGATTTCGCCCATGGCTAGTCCTTCCTCAGCGCTTCCACCGGCGTCAAGGCCGAGGCTCGCTGCGCCGGATACAGTCCGGCTGCCACACCCGACAGTGTCAGGCTGAATATCGCAAGCATCGCCGTCGCCGGAATCAGTTTCGGAGGATCGAAACCGTTCGGCCCCTTGATCCCGCTCATCGCCCGCATCAGCAGCCCTGCGCCCGCAATCCCAATGAACCCACTGGTCATCGTCAGCAGCACGCCCTCGAAGAAGAACTGCGCCAGGATGCTGCGGTTCGTCGCGCCCAGCGCCTTGCGCAGCCCGATCTCACTGGTTCGCTCCGATACCGACACGAGCATGATGTTCACCACGCCGATCGCCCCTAGCCCCAGCGTCACCATGCCCACGCTGCCGAGGAACGCATTCATCGCGTCGAAGATCGCGCCCATTGCCTCAGCCTGTTTGATCGTGTCCCAGCCTTCGAAGGCATTCTCATCGCTTGCATCAAAGCCATGATTGCGAGCGATGACCTTGTGCGCTTCTCTCGTCGCAAGCAGGTGCTCCTGCCTGGTTCGCGGCTGGAAGTTGACGAACGAAACCGCCGTCCGCCCCTCTTCTCCCTTCACCGGGAAATACATGGACATCACGCGGAACGGGATGTACGCGCGCATGTTCGTCGAATTCTCGTCGCCGTGCCCCACGCGCTGGATCGTCCCCACCACTTCGAACTCAACCCCGTTTAGCAGCACCTTCGCACCCAGCGGCGGACGCCCTGGAAACAAATGTCGCGTCAATTCGTCCCCGAGCACGATCACATTGCGCTTCTGTGCCTCATCCAGCGTGTTGAGCCAGCGTCCATCCTTCACCGGCAGATACCGGATCTCGGCATACTGCGGCTCGCAGCCCAGCAACTGTCCATTCGCGTTCGCAAACTCGCTTACCGCATGCACGTCTGTGCTGGAAATACACGGTGTCGCGCGCCGCACATACGGCGCTTCTTGGATGCCGAGATAATCCTGGTATGTCAGCTGGTACCAGCGCGCGGACGCCATGTTCCCCTGCACTGCCGGCGCGCGGCCGCCCCAGATGAACATGATGTCCTTTCCCAACTCCTCCATGTCGCGTCGCGTCCCCGAACGGAAGCCCTCGCCGAGGCCGACGAGCAGCAGCAGCGAGCCCACGCCCCACGCGATGCCAAACATCGTCAAAAAAGTACGCAGACGATGCGCCCAAAGAGCGCGAAACGTCTGCGTCAGAATGTCTACGAAGATTTGCATCGACTGCTAAATCCGCTCGAGCAGCACGCGCAGGAACTTCCAGAAGCTCTCAACCGAGGAAATCTGGACGCGTTCATTCGGGCTGTGCGGGTTCTCGATCTGCGGCCCGAACGAAATCATCTGCATGCCGTGGTGCTTTTCGCCGATCACGCCGCACTCCAGGCCAGCATGCATCGCTACCAGTTCCGGGTCCTTGCCGAGGACCTCCTCGTGCACCTTGCGCGAGATCTTTACGATGTCGCTGTTCGGCTCCGGCTTCCATCCCGGATACCCCGTGGTGTGCTCCGCGTGGAATCCCGTGTTTTTGCAGAGCGCAGCGACCATGCGTGCAATCGCGTTCTTGCTGCTCTCGATCGAACTGCGCTGGCTGGTGACAACCTCAACCGTATCGCCATTCAGGGAAACCGTCGCAAGATTCGTGGACGTCTGCACCAGCCCCTTGATGTCCGGGCTCATTGCAAGCACGCCGTGATGGACCGTCGCCAGCAGGTCCGCAACTTTCGTCGCGTCCGCGTGCTCCATGATCTCCTTCGGTGCCGCCACGTTTTCCACCGAGATCTTCACGTCGGGATCGAACGCGCCCAACTCCGCCTTCACGTCCTCCGCGATGCGTGCCACCACGGTCTTCACTTCTTCTTCGCGCTTCGGATCGATCACTACAACCGCGTAGGCCTCGCGCGGAATCGCGTTGTGCGCGCTGCCGCCCTTGATGTCGGCGAGATTCGCGTGTTCGTCGCGCAGCAGAGTTTCCAACACGCGCCCCAGAATGCGCACCGCGTTGCCGCGTCCAAGGTGGATGTCCACGCCGGAGTGGCCGCCCTTCAGTCCGGAAACTTTCACGCGCAGCGCCGTACCGGCGGGTGCGGCTTTCTTCGTCACCTTGCGGTGCGCCGGAGTGTTCACACCGCCCGCGCAACCAATGCAAAGCGTTCCCTTCTCTTCGCCGTCGAGGTTGAGGAAGTACTTCGACTTCAGCAGCCCCGGCTGGAAGTCCGAAGCGCCGGTCAAACCGGTCTCTTCGTCAATCGTGAACACGAATTCCAGCGGCCCATGCGCGATGTCCTTGCTCTCCATCACAGCCAGCGCAGTCGCGACGCCTACGCCGTTGTCGGAACCGAGCGTGGTGCCGTCGGCGTAGAGCCAATCTTCGCCGCGGATGACTTTGATCGCGTCCTTATCGAAGTCAAAGTGCGTGCCTTCGTTCTTCTCGCACACCATGTCGAGGTGCCCTTGCAGCGCGGCCATCGGGGCATGTTCGCGGCCCTTCGTCGCCGGCTTGCTCACCACGAGGTTCCCCGCCGCATCCATCACATGTTTCAGACCGTGCTTTTCGGCGATACCGATCACGTACTTGCGGGCGGCATCTTCCTTCGTCGAGGGGCGAGGAATCTTGGTCAGCGCCTCGAAGTGCTTCCAGATGGCTTTCGGTTCCAGTTCGGCTACCGCCACGGCAGTAGAAGAAGACATAGACACTCCTTGATGTTTATGAGAACAAACTATCTTACAGTGACCCTCACGCTTCGGGCGAGACGCAAACGCTCCCCATTCCCATTGAGGCGCTCGCGCCCAAAAGTTAAGGGGGACAGATTGTGCTCTGTCCCCCTGTTGTTTTCTCTATCTATATTCAGAATATCAAAGCGGAAGGGGTAAACCGGACACTTTTTCCGAATTTATATTCCGCGTCAATTGAGCAACTTACAGCCAAAATACTACCTTTCGGGCTCTTGACACACCGATGGTGGTACAGAACGCCAAAGCGGCGCAAACCCGCGTCAATTGGCCGTTTCGGTAAACGTCGCCACCGGATGTCCCAACCCAAACGGGCCTTCCGCAGTTACAGTCACCGTTCCCGCCGTTGCCGGCAACGTCAGTTTCACCGTCGCCTTTCCGGTGGAATCGGTGGTCACATTGCGTGCTGTCAGCGTTCCTGCCGACGCGGTAAACCGCACCGTCGCACCGCCCGCCGTACCGCCGGAAGATCCCGGCCCCAGCGTCGCCGTCAACGTGATCTGCGTTCCGTGCGGCGCGGTCTGCAGATCGCCGGTCTTCGCCAGCGTCGCCGACGGATTGCCGACGAGGATCCAGCCCGACTTCGTCTGCGTGATGTTGGTGTTGTCCTTGCCGGTCACGGTGAATTTGTAGATCCCGGAAGTCGCTCCGGCCTTCACTGTCAGCCGGCCCTTTGTGGTCGGGGTGATCGTGGGCGTGGTGTTCGTCACGGTGATACCCGCGTCGCTCGTGACCGCGGTCATCGTCACTGAGCCCGTGCCGCTGGTGATGTTGGGCGACAGAATCGCGGTGCCATTCGCCGGAACCATCGTTGCGTCGGGATTCAGGTCCCACTCCGCTGACGGCGCGGTCATGGTGCCGTTGGCGAGAATGAGCGTGAGTGAATACGCCGGCACCGTGATGCTCGACGACCACGCGCCCGACGAAACCAGCGTGATGCTCGTCGGGTGTGCAGTCGTGAGCTGATACACCTTGCGCGATGTCGGCGTGAAACCCGCGATGTTCAGCGTCGTCGTCGCCGCATTCGACGGGTCTTTGTTGATAAGCATCAGCGTAACTTGCGTGTTGTTCAAGCCAATCGCGCCATAGCTGCTAAACAAGCTCGAGTTGCCGTTGTTGGTTGCGCTGACCGACGTTGTGCCGAAGGCGTGGTGCGCGCCGTCGTAGTTGCGATAGATCTTCAACGCCTGGAACGCCGGTGTCGCGGGATCGGCGGCCGTCCAGCGCGATGCCGCGTAAATGCGTTCGCGTCCGAAGGTCCCGAAGACGTCGGCATCCGCGAGCGCAGTGGCGAATTCATTCTCGCCGTTGTAATTGATGTTCTGGTTCTGGAACGCCACGCTCCATTCCGTCACGCTCACCTGCGTTCCCGGATAGATGCTGTTCACGATGGCGCGAATGCGCGGCATGCGGAACGGGATGGTCCGGTTCGGCTGCAAACTCGTGACCCACGGCTGATTGATAGTACTGCTTTCACTCACGTAGGTTGGGTCCCAGAAGTCACGCGTAATGCGCAACTCAAGCGCGCGCATCTGTGCCGCGGTGTAGCCGGAAAAATCCGGCGTGTCCGGATAGGCGTGGAAGTCGAAGACATCGAGCGAGCGCCCGGTCGTACCGTTCAGATCCGCCCAGTAGATTTCATTCAGCCACCACGGCATGAAATCGATCCCGGCGTGGTTGCCCTTGTCGTTGTTGTTAGCGCCGTTGAAATAGAACCACCAGCAGCAGCTCACCGGACCCATGCGGATCGCCTTGGTGTCGAAGGTCTTCAACGCGCGCGCATGCTGGAGGAACACGTCGCGCATTTCGTTGTAGCCCGCCGGGTTGGGATGGATGTCGCGGTGGGTGCCGCCCCAAATGTCCATCTCATTGTCCATCTCATAGAAGTGCCCGAAGTTGCCAAACAGCGGGCTCAACGCGGTCGCCCATTCGCTAAGATAAATGCTGCCCGCCGGATCGCCCGTCTTGGGTGAGTCGAGGAACTTGACGCTCGTCCACGTCGGGTTCACGCCGGTGAGGTTGGTCGCGCAGTCGGACTTCACGCCGTTGCCATCGTCGCTGTTGTAAGGGTTGATCCCGCACTGTGCGCCGAACGTTTTTACGGAGAAGCTATAGCTGGTCGCGTCCTTCGACACCCAGCCGAGCATCGGGATGGTCATGACCGGCGCAGCGCCCGCGTTCGCGATGGTCTGCACGAAGGTCTTCGAATCCTGGTAAAGCGCGGTGTCGCCCATGCCACGGTTCTGGAAGTACCAGTCGGCTGCGGAACTGGTGTTGAAATTCTTCCAGTTGTAACGCGACGATGCATTGCCGCCCCAGCGCACGAACGACGCACCGGAGTTCGCGATGTAGGTTGCATCCGGCGGAAAGTTCACGCCGTAAATGGACTGGCTGATGCTGTGGCGATTGGCCAAGACGTTGACGCTGACCGTGACCGCGGTAGACGAAGTTGTCGCCTCTGAAGACGGCTCCTGCGCGAGGACGCCGCTCACCAGCGACGCCGACGCGAGTACAAGCACACTCCACCTGCGCAAAGTTGCAGCCTTCATTGACGATCTCCTTGGCACACGATGGTACTGTCACTCGGCGGAATTTTGCAGTGAAAATCGTTCACCAAAGGCGTTGTACCGCCGGACAGAGGGTTTCGGGAGCTCTGGTCGGAGCTCCCGAAGTGAACGGGGCGGCTACTTGACCTGGAAAATCGCGACCGTCATGCCGGGTACGTTCGCGGTGACGCTGTCACCACTCGTTTGTGCCGTGGCAGCGCTGTCGAGCGCGGTAAAGGAAGTTGCATTCGCGAGGGGCGTCTGCACCTTCGGGATGGCGATCGTTTGCGCGTCGCTGCCCGAGTTCAGCACGATAAGCACACGGTCGTCGCCACTGACGCGGTAATAGGCGAACCCTTTCTCGGACGAGAAGAGGTCCGTTTGTTCGCCGCTCTGCAGCGCTTTGTGCTGCTTGCGAAGCTGAAGCAGCTTTTGCAAATGCGCGAAGGCTTCCTGCTGTTCTGGGGTACGTCCCGACGCAGTGAAAGCGTTTTGTGGATCACCCGCGAAACCGCCTGGGAAGTCGCGGCGATTATCGGGATCCTCGCCGCCCGGCATGGCGATTTCATCGCCTGCGTAGAGTTGCGGGATGCCGCGCAACGTGAGCAGCAGGCTGGCGGCGGCATTCAACTCCGGCACGGTCGCGCCTTTCTCGCCCATGAAGCGCGGTTTGTCGTGGTTGCCGATGAACGGCACCAGCACCGCCGGGTTGGGATACAGCGCGTCGTGCTCCAGGACCTCTTGCAGCTTCGAAGCAGGTTGCTGCCGGATCAGCACGTCGCGGATCGCGTACATGGTCGGGAAATCGAAGACCGTGGTCACGCCGGAATCAATCCCGTCGTATTCTTTGCGGCCGCCCTGGAAGAAAGAAACCACCGCGGGATCGCCATCCGACACTTCGCCGATGGTGAACGTCCTGGGATAGACCTCGAACAGCGCCTTGTGCCACTTGCTCCAGAACTCGCGCGAGGAATAAGGGAACGTATCGAGGCGATAGCCGTCGAGGCTGGCGGTTTCCATCCACCAGAGCCCGTTGTCGATGAGGTATTCCGTCAACTTCGGGTCGTCCACGTTGAGGTCAGGAAGACGGTCCACGAACCAGCCTTCGAGGACCGGCGTTCGGTCGGCTTGCGTGCCATGCGGATCCACAAGCGGCCAGAAGTTGTACTTGGGCTGCGGATGCTTCGCCGGAGTGCCGTGCAGCCACGTTGGGGTTGGCGGATGCTCCGCCCACGGATGGAACGGGCCGGTGTGGTTCACCACGTAATCCATCAGGACCTTCATGCCCTTGCCGTGCGCGGCCGAAACCATCTGCTGCAGGTCCTTCATGTTGCCGAAGTGATCTTCGATGCCATAGAAATCCGTGACGTGATAGCCGTGATAATCCGCGGAGTTGCCGTCGTTCTTCCACCAGGGGGTGAGCCAGACAGTCGACACGCCTAGATCGTGCAGGTAATCGAGGTGATCGGTGACGCCCTTGAGATCGCCACCGTGATACGCCATCTGCTTCGCGCGGTCGTAGTGCCCTTTCGCATTCTGCGGATCGTTGTTCGACGGATCGCCGTCGGCAAAACGGTCGGGCATGATGAGGTAAATCGTGTCACTGGCGTTCAGCCCCTGGGCGCGGCCTTCGAGGCTCGGTCGCTTATCGAAAACAAAATCAAGAGCCGTGTTTCCGCCCGCCGTCTGCACTGAGAAGTGCGCGGTGCCGGGCTTGAGATCTTTCTGCTCGTCGAGATAAACGAAGACGTAGCGCCCGTCGGCGCTGCTTTCCGACTTGGTGATTTTCAAGTGCGGATAATTGGCAGAGACCTTCGCGTTGGCAAGGTTCTCGCCCGTAAGCAGCAACATCGGGCTGTGCGGATAATTCGCCCACCAGTTGGGTGGATCGACTTTAGAAATTTTGGGGGCCTGCGCAAACAGAGCGCAGGAAAAAAGCAAATACGCGACAAGACGCGAGAGACGACACATCAGGCAACGCCCCTGGCTAAATTTTCTTGGGGTTAACCGGTACGGCGGAACGCCTGTATCGAAACTGCTGCACCGCTCGGGAAATTGCGACTCTCTTTGGAGTCTTTTCCGCTCGCGTGTGCTTTACCTCTGGGTACGATGTGACGACAAATTAGTCTCTCACCGCGCCCCTGTTCCTGACTAGAAGAAAAGCGGAGAGCAGGTTGTGCCTGCTCTCCGTAGTTGCATTTCAGGTTAGAAGAGAACGCGAAGTCCGAACTGGACCTGGCGTTCGCTGTTCAAGCGAGTGTTGGTCACACGACCGAAGTTGCCATCGTAGAAGTTGCCATCCGGCTGTGCGAATTGCGGGGTGTTGAAGGCGTTGAAGAACTGCGACGTGAACTCGGTCCGGACGCGTTCAGTGATCGCGAACGTCTTCTGGACAGAGAAGTCGAAGATCTCGGTTCCCGGTCCGGTGAACGGGTTGCGAGGAGCGGTGCCAGGCGCGAGGAAGACGCCGGTGCCGTTCGAGGCGGGAACCGCGAACGCGCTGGTGTCGAACCACATGCCGTTCACGCTGTTCAACTGATGCAGCTGGCCGACCAGGTCAGGACGCGTCTGCGGGTTACCGATTCCACCGAGGTCGAACGGTGATCCGCTGCTGAGCGTCAGGATCGGGTTGAACTGCCATCCACCAAGGACCGCGTTGGTGACGCCGTTCCAGCTATTGCCCCACTGCCGTCCGTGGCCGAAAGGCAGCTCGTACAGAGCGTTGAACACGAAGCGTTGACGGAAGTCGAGCAACGAGTTCGCGCGCTCATGCGCCAGGTTGAAGTAATCGACAACGCCATTGTTGGCGTCGAATGCGCCCTGGGAATCGTCGATTGCGTGGGCCCAGGTGTACGAAGCGTTGAACTGCAGGCCCTTGGTCATGCGGCGAGTCAACTGCGCCTGCAACGAGTTGTAGTTTGAGTTGCCGCTAGTATCGTGAACGGTGAGGCTGCCCATGGCTGGGAAGTTCTTGTCGCCATTGGCCTGGTTGTAGAACTGGCGGTTGAAGTCGTGGTACGAGGTAAGATGCGTGCCCTTGTTGCCCACGTAAGCGAGCATGAAGGAGGTGTTGACGCCAAGTTCCTGTTCGAACTGGAGGTTCCACTCCTGCACACTGGCCGGTACGTTGCGGTTAAGGTACGACACCATCGAGAGGTTCGCCGGATTGGTGAAGTCGATGTTGAAATCGTTCTTGTCCGGCATGCCGACCGCGCCGCCTTGCGTCGGATCCACTGAGTTCAGTGGAGCCTGGCCGCCGAGCGTGAAGCGATAGCCGTTGGTGTAGTTGTATTGCGAGACGCCCGCAAACGGAGCGTTCTGCGCCATCTGGTTGTCGATGCCGCCACGGTCTACGAAATAGAACATTCCATAACCGCCGCGCACCACGGACTTACCGTTGCCAAACAGGTTGTAGGCAAAACCGACGCGAGGAGCGAAGTTATGCCAATCGGTCGGAACGAACGAATCGTTGTAGCCGTGGGTTCCAGGCAGAACCACCTGTCCATAGGTACCGCTGCCGGGGTTCAGGTCGAAGTTCGACATCTGGTTGTGGACTTCGGTGGGCCATGTGAGCACATCCCAGCGGAAGCCGAGGTTCAACGTCAGCCGATTGGTAATGCGCCAATCGTCCTGAGCGAAAATGCCGTTTTCCCAGCTGCGGGTCCCAGCGAATCCAAGTGCCGGACCAACCTGGTAGTTGTTCATGAAACCGGCGAGAACGTCGGAGACTTCGTATCCGGTCGAGAAGGCATCGCCACCGTTACCGGAGATGAAGAAGTAACCCTTGCCCGCCTTGGGACGGAAGAGGTTGACTTGTCGCCACATTAGGTTCGCGCCGAACTTGAAGCTGTGATGACCCTTGATCCAGCTGACATTGTCGGCGAGTTGATAAGTGTTTTCCGGAACCTGGTACGGACCGTAGTCCCCGGTGTATTCCAGCTGACCGTTGTAACCACCGATAAGGGCGCCGCCTCCAAGCAGAGACGAAGTGTTGGCGTTCGGAATTCCGAGATTTGCCGACAAGGCCTGGTCGTCGAACGGCGGCAGATAGCCGAGGTTCGCGCGAATCCATCCGAAGCGGAACTCGTTCAGGATGTTTGGGGAGAAAGTGTGGGTTTCACCGAATGCCCAGGAGCGAGGCATACTGAACTGATCGCCGGAACCAAATCCGGCGGGCAGTGCAGGCAGGCGCGACGTCGTGACGTCGGTTTCGTGCCCATAGCTGTAGCGCAGGAACATCGTGTCCTGGGTGCGAAGGACATAGTCGGCACGGATGTCGAAATCATCGAAGTTCTGGATCTGCTGCCGCTGGACCATGTAGTTCTGCTGCAGGCAGAGGCCATCGAGGGTCGAGACCAGACCGCAGTGTGTGTTCGTGGCGGAGACATTCGGCTCCGGATAGGCGTTCAAATAAGCTTGGCCGGCGCCAACGAAGTCAGCGCTGGGGATGATATTCCCAACGTAGTTCACGTAATCGGCGGAACTGTTGGCGCCCGCATGGCGAATTTGGATGGGCGCTACCGCCGTTCCGTCCACGCGTTGCAGTCCCAACAATTCGGAGAAATCGCCACTGCGCATCATGTCGGTCGGGACAGTCGCGAAGTCGAGACTGGCCGGCTGCGCCTGCCGAAGGCCCTGATAATCACCGAAAATGAAAAGCTTGTTCTTGATGATCGCGCCGCCAATTGCGCCGCCAAACTGGTTGCGGCGGAAGGGGGGCTTCGGGTCATTCGGACCCAATGCGTAGGTCTTCGCATCCAGGACGCTGTTGCGAAGATAGTCGAATGCAGAGCCGTGCCAGCTGTTGGTGCCTGACTTGATAGACGAGTTGACGATGCCACCGCCGGCGCGGCCGAATTCTGCCGGCGCAACGCTGGTGTCAACGCGGAATTCCTGGATCGCCTCGGTCGGCGGGAAGAACACAATCGTGTTCACCAGGCTCTCGTTGTTGTCGAAACCATCGAGCAGGAAGTTGTTCGCCTGCTGACGAAGACCGTTTACGGAGATGGCGGAACCGCCGTTGCCCGCATAGCGGAATGTTTCGGCCTGGTTGCCCTCTCCAGACTGTTGATTGGCCGGCATACCGCGAGTGACGCCCGGGACGAGGGTTGCAAGCTGCGTGAAGTTGTTGCCGTTGAGCGGGAGCTCGGTAATCTGGCGGCCGACGATGACGGCGCTCACGTTCGAGCTGATGGCGTCGACGAGCGGAACATCGCTGGTAACCTCAACGGTCTCTGAGGTCGAACCTAATTGCATGGTGAAGTTCAGTTCCGCCTGCTGGGCAGTCTGAAGCGTGATCTTTTGCGTGATGGGTTTGAATCCGGACTGCTTCACATCCACGTTATAGGTATCGGGATCCAACGCAGCAATCGTGTAGAAGCCGGAAGCATTGCTCTGGACCGTAGTTGCACGACCTTTCGAGCTGGTGACAGTAATGCTGACGCCGGGGACGACTGCACCCTGCGCGTCTGCGACTGTTCCGGTCAACTTTGCTGTATTGGATTGTGCTAAGGCGGGAAACGCGCACAACAAAACCAATACCGTGGCGAGCAGAATCGCCAGGTAAGACTTCTTCATAGTTCCTCCTCAACCAAAGTTTGCGAGTGCCTTGGGGTCACCGCGCAAATCAGAACCCGCTGCGGAGTTTTCGTTTGTTGTCTTGAAAACTTCCGGCTGCCGGTAGAGGTCGCAGGAAAAATCTAACTGTCACGATTTTTTCGCGCACGAGCCGCTACACTGCTCAGCATTTTCATTCCTAACACGTTCAACTTCTTTTCTCAATAATGCGAATGTGTATTTGACACTGCGCGCGAACTCTCCTAGCGTTGCGCAGGACGCGCAGACAGGATGACGTTCCCTAAAAGTGGGTGTGGATACGATGGAGAGCGGGGATTCAGCCACTCACAAAACCGGTTTTCTGTGTCCGGAAGAACACATCGAGAGGCGATATCACCAATCTGCGAGTAATGTGGGACGATCCGTCGGCAAAAAATTCCCGGTGCGGGAAGAAACAAAATATTTTTTGTAAACGATCGAAAAGCGATGGATTGAAGGTGAGCGATGGATAAACCGCGCCGCAATTTTTGGCAGATCGTGAACATGAGCGTTGGCTTTTTGGGGATCCAGTTCGGATGGAACCTGCAGATGGCCAACATGAGCGCCATCTATGAGTATCTCGGTGCGCGAGCGGACCAGATTCCGATTTTGTGGCTCGCGGCGCCGCTCACCGGGCTCATCGTGCAGCCGCTCATCGGGCACGCAAGCGATCACACATGGGGCAAGCTCGGCCGCCGGCGTCCATATTTTCTAACCGGCGCGATTCTCAGTTCGCTGGCGCTGATCCTGATGCCGCGCTCGGGCGCGCTATGGATGGCCGCGGGGCTGCTTTGGATTCTCGACGCGTCGATCAACATCAGCATGGAACCGTTCCGCGCATTCGTCGCCGACATTCTTCCGGAAGAACAACGCACCCGTGGCTTCGCGATGCAGAGCCTGATGATCGGTCTTGGCGCGGTGATGGCGAACGTTCTCCCCTACCTGCTGCTGAAGTTCGGAAACTTGAAGGCCGACACGACGGGATATGCGATTCCACTCGCAGTGCGAATCTCGTTCTACGTCGGCGCGGCTGCATTCTTCGGCGCGGTAATGTGGACGATCCTGACGACGAAGGAGTATCCACCGGACGATCTGGAAGCCTTCCGAAAGAAGAAAGAAAAAAAGGGCGGCTTGGGATTGGGAGAGATCGTCAACGCGGTTCGCGAAATGCCCATGACGATGCGGCAACTGGCGCCGGTACAGTTCCTTACCTGGCTCGGACTGTTTTGCATGTGGCTGTTCTTCGGCGTTGCGGTAGCGCGCAATGTGCTCGGCGCTACCGATGCGAAATCGAAGCTCTACACCGATGGCATCGCGTGGGGCGGCATCTGCTTTGCGTTCTATTCCGGGGTCACGTTTGTCTATTCGTTTTTCCTGCCCGCAATTGCAAAGGCCGTTGGACGCCGGCGCGCGCATAGCCTCTCTCTGCTTTGCGGCGCGGCAGGACTGATCTCAGTCGCGTTTATTCACGACAAGAACTTTTTGCTGCTCTCGATGGTCGGCGTCGGCATCGCGTGGGCGAGCACTCTCGCAATGCCGTACTCGATCCTTGCCGCTTCCCTGCCGCCGGAGCGCACCGGCGTGTACATGGGCATCTTCAACTTCTTCATCGTGACGCCAGAAATTATTGCCTCGCTTGTTTTTGGCTGGGTGATGGTGCACTGGCTCAACAATAATCGCTTATACGCGGTGATTGCCGGAGGAGTGTTCATGATTGCGGCAGCGATCATGATGCAATTTGTGACCGATCCAGCGGAGAAGAAGGTACGCGCCACGGAACCGGAGGCGGTTGTGGCGAGTCGCAGGGGTTGATGCTCAAAGGAAAACGGCAGTCGGGCACGACCGACTGCCATGACATAAGCTCTCGCTACGAAGCGCGCAGTGCGCGGGGGCGACGGCTTCGCGCCATGCCGACATTGCGCACACGTTCGTAAGCGCTATGAAGGTCCTTGCTCAGTGTCTGGACGATCTTCATGCAGATCTCGGGATTCTGGCGCAGCCACGGGATCAATTGCTTGCGGCTGATGAACGCGACGTGCGCGGGATCGAGAAGTTCGCAGTTGACTTCGTAGTTGGTACCCGAAATCGCGGCGCCAAGGCCGATCAGTTCGCCGGGACCTGCCACACGCACCAGCAGACGCTTGCCGCTCTCCGAGCAGACCGTGAGCTTGGCGCGACCGCTGCACAGCAGGTAGATGCCCCGTGAGGGGCCTCCTTCAGCGAAGAGCATCGCGCCCTTCGGATACTGCGCGATCGACTTCATCGCATCGAAGGCCTGCAAAGGCTCAACCGGCATGTCGCAGAATGCGCGATCCGGCCGGGAGTCGCAATGAACGCAGCTGGCGGTCTTCGCAATCGTTTCCATGACTATCCATTCTCTTCGTTTGCGGCAGGAAAGATGTGACTCGAATCACTAGAGGGCGTGAGCCATTAACATGCGTTGTCACAATGGGATTGAAAAACGCTGCAAATCAAACAAAATGGCGCAGCGATCCAAAGATCCGCGGCGCCAAATCGGAAAAATGTCGATTACGAACTGGCTAGCGCACGAAGCGCAGCCTTGTTCTTTACCACCAGGGTCGCACCACGAGAGAGCACGATCTGCCGCTTTTTAAGTTCCGCGAAGAGCCGGGTGACGGTTTCGCGCGAGGTACCGATCATCTGGGCGATTTCTTCGTGGGTCAGCGCCAGCCGTACGCGCGGCTCGCTCTTGTTCGATTCACCGGCGCGCGCGCTCCATTCCAGAAGAAGTTTCGCCAGCTTTTCCGCGGCGCTATGGGAGAGCCCAAGGGAGCGGATTTCGCGGCAGGCAGTGTTGTACTTTTCGCTCAACTGTTCTGCCACACGGAAGCAGGCGTCCGCGTGCTCTTTGAGGAAGCGAAGGAAGTCTTCGCGTTTGACAAAGTTCACCTGGCAGGGATCAATGGTTTCTGCGGTCAGTTCGTAGGTCTTACCGGAGACCGTGGCGCTTAGACCCAGGACCTCGCCGGGTTCGGCGATCTTCAGGATGAGGGTTTTGCCGTCGGTGGAGCAGATGGAGAGTTTTACGCGGCCTTTGCACAGGACGAAGATGCCACGTGGCGCCTGGCCTTCCACGAAAAGTACGGCGCTCTTGGGATAGGCGGTGGCGTACTTGATGGCTTCGAAAGCGGATAGCGCGCTGGCCGGCAGATCGCAAAAAATGTGCTCAGCCCGCATCTTGCAACTTAAACAGTCTTCAATGATGTCCAGTCCGTATGGCGAAAGCACACACTCTCCTTCAGGGCGCTTTCATGGTAGCTCCGGCCAAAATGTGACATCACAAGGGCTTGTGCGAAATTTACGTTCTTATGGTGATTTTTAACCCAAATCGGTGTACATTTACGCATCCCCAAGGTCAAGTCCCCCCAATAAGGCGCGTTGACCGTTAATGCGCGCTGATAAGAAATGCAGCCAATGACGCGGATTTTCGCGACTTTTGGACCCATTACGCCAGGTTTTCTCTGATCGAGGATGGCCGGAGAGCCACCGAAGAAACCTGGTGTTTGACAAGTGCATAGATCACAAACGACTGTGATCGATAACTTTTTCTCCCATCCCCTACAGGATTTCCCCCCGGGCCAGAACTGTCCATTTCTGGGTCACGATCCACGTGTCCAGCAGGCAACGACTTTCGGAGGAAGCATGAAGAAGTGGCTAAGTATTTGTGCAGTGGTAGCGGCGATGGCGCTGGAGTTCGGCTGTGGCCTGAATGGCCCCAGCGGCCCGGTTGATAACGGCGGTGGCGGTGGGGGCGGCGGAACCACAGGCACAACCATCAATGGTGTCGCGACCAAAGGCCCGCTCAACGGCGCTACCGTAACCGTTTATGAAGTGACAGACTCCTCGGGCGCCAACGGCAGCTCGATCGGTACGGCGACGACGGATGCCAGCGGCAAGTTCAGTGTCACCACAAGCAAGGTGCCGAGTGGGCCGATCCGCGTCTCGGTGAGCGGCGGCTCATTCCTGAGCGACGTGGACGGCAAGACGTCCATCACCAACTCAGCGACCTTGACCGCGCTCATTACCGATTCCACGAAGATCCCGAATCCGGTGAATGTGACGGTTGCGACGTCCATGCTCGACACCATGGCGCAGGGTTTCGCGGGCGGCAAGACGCCTGGTGGCCAGTTGGCGAAACGCGGCGGAAACGTGACTAAGCTTGCGGGCACTTCGTGCTCCGGCGGCGTTACGGCCGGCATGGGCTGCGCGACGACTTCGCTCGGTGGCTTCTACGGCGGTATTCCGAGCACGGGTGGCACCGGCTTTGGCGGCACGCCAACCGTTACTTCGGCAACCGATATTGACGCCTTCAAGATCGGCTTGCTCAGCGGCGCGGTAGAAGTTTGCGCCAACAAGGCCTATCCGACGAACCCGGGTGCGTTTTTCACGGCGATCTTCGCGGACGCGACCGACCTGATCTTCGACGGCAAGAACGCCGGCGCAGACATCTTCCTCGATCCTCCAACCAACTCCCTGAAGCTTTCGTCCACGGCGTTGACTACGGACTTCCTGCTCTGCTTGAACGAGTACGTGAGCACGAGCACGGTGTTGTCGGTCACCGGTGGCGATCTCGACAGTGCGGTGAACTCGATCTCCGGCGGCGTTTCGCAGAGCCCGCTGACGCCGAAGGCGCTTGGCCTTTCGGCCGGCAGCTCTGGTGCAATCGCGACGCTGGCGTTCCAGGGCAAACAGTACTTGTTCGTGGCCGCACGCAGCGCGGGTGTGGTGGTAATTGACATCACTGACCCGACGAATGCATCGCCGGCAATCAAAGTATGGCCGGGCGTAAACGGGGTCCTCGGTAACGATGTCGGTGGCGTCATTCCGATCATCGGCCGTGCCGATCACGGTCAGGTTGTAGCGTTCTCATACGGTAGCCAGCAGATGGCGCTCTTGAACGCCGACCTGATGGTAAACGGTGATCCGACGAAGTCCGCGGACGAGAGCGCGATCATTGATGCGCACTTCGCGCCGACGTTCGTCAGCACCAGCCCAGCGGACGTTAGCGGCGGCAGTGGCTTTGTCCTCGGCGGCACACCTGATCCTGGACGTCACGGGGTCTGGATGTCGACGGTGGACGGGTACAAGTTGCTGGATATTTCGTTGACCGCTCCGGACTTCGACGCCGGCAACAGCTACGACGCGTTCCCACAACCGGGTGGAGCGAAGTATCCGGATCCAACGCAGGTCGCGGAAAACATGGGCGCCGACATCAGCCACAATCAACTCTTCGTCGGTAACTATTACGGCGTGCAGGTGGTTGACCTGGCCGGCAAGGCGAGCTACTTGCTCGACGACACCAACTGGGCGATGCTGGCTGCGGTTCGCAGCTCGTATACGATTGACGGCGATTCGGTGGATAACGCGCTGCAGGTTGGCGTACTAACGTTCGAAGATACTTCGGACGTCGCCTTCCTGAACCTGGCGGGTATCACTACCACGCCGGGAGCATCCGGTGCACCGGGAACGTTCTCTCCGGCGGCGGGAGGCCTGGTAGTACTCGACACTTCGATGGGAGGAACAATCCCATACCACACCTACTCCGGCTCGGCAGTGGACAGCACGACCCACTACGGACTGCTGATGGCGGGCTTCTCCACAGACATGGGAGTCTTCCAGATCCAGGATCCGGCGTCGGTCGCGTCGGGCGGCACCTGGGCGGGCGCATCGAACTACTCGATGTTCAACCTCGCTACGGGTGGCATTGGCTACAGCGAGGCTTATGATCCGCACGCGGTGGGTGCGATCTTTAACATCGGGAATTCCAAGGCGTATGGCTACTTGCTGGACGGCTCGAATCTTCGCGTGTTGCAGGTTGACCTCACGGGCTTCCTCGCAGCGACGCAGGATGCTACCGGTCACCAACCAGCAACCGATCCGACCTCTGCTGGCGGAACGATCACTCACTTCGATTGGACGATTCCGACCATCACGGGCACCAGGAAGAGCCAACCGGTGAAGCGCGAACAGCACATCCCGCCGGCTCACTAAACACAACGCAGCACGAACCAAGGCCAGCATCGTAAGATGCTGGCCTTTTTACGTGGTCACGTCTTTCGGCTATTGCTTTGACTGTACTGCCAGTTGAACCGCGTCCGAGGAGGAATCGCTGTAGACGTCGTCGCCGTTGTATCGCACCGAGAGCTTGTGCTCTCCGGGCTTGCGAAAGGTTGTGGTGTAGGTCGCGACGCCGTCTTCAATCGTGAACACCGGATGTCCGCCGCCGTCGATCACAAACTCGACGAAACTCGCGGGCGCCGCGTCCTTCTTCAGACCGGCGAGCTGCGCCGTAAAAGTCACCGGAGTGCCCGCTACAGGCTCTTTCGGATTGATATCGAACGTTATGCGCGTCGGCACGGCGGGAGGTAGCACTTCCAGTTTGGCCATCATGCCAGAATCTTCATGCGCAAGAATGTGGCAATGGAACGGGAAGATCCCGATGATCGTCGGGTCGCGGAAATCCATGCGTAGCGTGACGGAGGGGAAAGGCCCAGTTCCCTTCCAGTACGGCAGAGTGACGGTGTCGCGAACTGCAGGATCGCTGACTGGCTCATCGTTGATCTTGATGACTTTGAAGTGGACCTGATGGATGTGGAAGGTGTGGTCTTCGCGCGCCGTGTTCCGGATGTGCCATTCTTCCACGGTTCCCTGCCGCACTTTGAATTTAGGCTCGTCTGTAAAGCGGAAGCGGGCGTGCATTCCGGGATCGGTTGAAATGAAGAAGCTGGTGTTCGCGTCGTCTTTGCTGAGCTCTTCGCTGAAGACGAGTTTGCGCAGCGCGACTGGCTTTTCCGATAACAGCCCGTCGAATGCGAGCGGCGACGCTATACGGGCCGAGAGTGTCTTGCCCACCGATGGCAGCGTGGCGCTATCACTGGCAACAATCTTCGCGATGGGACGCGCGGGATCGCTGTCGCCAGCTGGACCGGTGTCGTGCTTGCGGGTGACCAGCATCGCGGTTTGGCCTGCATCAGGAGCAGTGAAGACGACTTCGACACGCGCGCCGGGATCGAGAGAGAGCGTCTGCTGGGTTAGGTTTGAACCTTTGGGCAGAGGCACGCCATCCACCGCGTACACCTGCAACGGCTGCGGAACGTCGTTGACGAGAACTTGTAGATCGAGCAGCGCATCGGCGGCGGCGTTCAACACGCGCCACAATTCTTTCTGCTTCGGACGCGTCTCGATGACCGAAGGCGCGTAGCCCGGATATTTCACTTCGACATAGTTGAGCGAGAGGTCCCACGACGGCTTGTTGGGATCGTTCTTTACCGCTGCCTGGGTTGCATTGAGCTTTTGGTCGCGAACGACGAGCAAGCGCTGCGGCAATGCTGCGAGTTCGGGATTGACCTGCTCAATGCCGTCCACGACGAGCGCAGCGCTGGCGCCACCCTGCACCTGCAACTCGGTGAACCCATGCGGATGCGGGTGATACCAATACAGTCCCGGCGGCTGGTTCTTCGGAATCTGAATGACGTAATCGAAATCTTCATTCGGCTGGACGAGAGTGTTGAGCACATCGTCCTGGTGGCAGACAGGCGGCAAGGTTGTGCCGTGGAAGTGAATGTTGGTGGAAGACCCGGTCATCTCGCCGCCACCACAGCCCTGCATCTTGTCCTTGCCATGGATATGCACTGCCGGCGCCGAAGATGGAGGAACTTTGTTGGTGAGATGGAGTACTAGTTTGTCGCCGGGGAGAACGTGCAGCGTGGGGGCGAGCGCACCGCGGTCGGTGAGATAGCAGAACCGGGCCTCACCTGCGACGTCGGAGCGTTCGAAGGTCAGGTTCGCTTCGAGCAGGCCGTTTTTGGAAAAAACTTCTGGCGGATTTACGACGGTTGATCCCTCAGCGACGTGAGGGCATTTGCCGGCGGCCACAGACTGTGCCGAAACCGGGGAGACTGCGCTGCAGAGAGAGAATGCAATTGCGAGGACAACGAGAGCGGGTTGTTTACGCACTGGTTCCCGATTCCTGGCTAAAGATGTTCCATTTTGCAGGCAGTTGATTCGGGAGTCCAGTGGTGAATGCGATGGGCCATGTGCTCGGTGAAATCGCAGGGGCTAAAGCCCCGAACTTCTTGGCGAGCTTTTCGGCATCGCTAAAGCGATGCCCTGATACAAAGCAATCCAACATGCACAAATGATGGCCTGAACAAACCAAATGCGCATGTTCGAGCGATGGCCTCATACAAACTAAATCCCGCATGCGTACAAGCGATGGCCTGGTACAAAGGGGCCTGCGTCGTTCTGTCCAGACGCACGAATGCGTGCACGTTGATCACGTGCACGCACTGGTGAAAATCTGAGGTGAAAGCTTTAGGTTGGCCGGCCAGATCGAGGTTCGTTGAGGACCCTGCTTGCCAGAGGGGGGAATGGTGGCGAAGCTCGGCGCAACGAAGCGACTAGTGGTTTATGGCCACGCCTTCTTCTTGTTTCCACCCTGGTCGAAGTTGTTGTTCTTCTGCTGGGGGTGGTTATCTCCGGAGGCAACAGCGGCTGCCTTGGCGGAGAGTTCGGGGGCGACGAGGTCAGCCAAAGGGTTACCTTCGTCGTCATCATTCAGGATGCGCGCAGCGCTTTGCAGCGTCTCGATATCGCGCTCCAGTTTGGCGATCTGGGCGCGTAGCGCCTCGATCTGCAGTTCTTTGTCGTGGATCTTCTCTAGAAGGGTCTTCATGGCCACCTCGTGAGGGGCGAATTTAAGGCACTTGAACGGGGCATGTCAAGGTTCCTAACGATACTCACTAGTAACCCGGTAATGACCTTTCGTAATAGTACAGAATTGCTGGATTAGACACTATAATTCGTCCCACTTGTGGTACGAGCATGAATTCGTACAACAGGATGACCCAGCATCCAAGAGCCCACTATGCCTGATTCTGTAACAAAGGACTCGGAATTCGAGATCCAGTATCCGCCCTCAATACTCGAAGACGTCACAAAACTCGTTCAACGGGTTCAGACGTTTACGGGAGCGGCCGGCGCAGCGATCGCGCTGCGCGAGGGGGAGGACATGGTTTGCCGCGGCAGCCGCGGCAACAACGCCCCCGACGTTGGAATGGTTCTAAGCACCGACGGAACGTTCACTGGCCTGGCCGTTACCGGAATGAAAGCGGTGCGTTGCGACGACACCGAAAATGATTCGCGCGTCGACCCCGAAATCAGCCGCGCCCTCCGCATCAAGTCGATGGCCGTAGTGCCCGTACTGAGCGGAATGCGCGTCAGTGGCGTGATTGCGACGTTCTCGAGCGCTGCCAGTGCCTTCAGCGACACTCATATGGCCGTCCTCAAGACGATGGCCGATGGCTTGGGCGCTTCGATCCAGCGCTTCCTGGAAGTCCAGGGAATTAGCACCGGCGCACCGATGGTCTCCGCCGCGGCAGCAGCCGCACCGGCCCCGGTCGCCAGGCCGCAGGTTGCACCGCCACCTCCGCCGCCTCCGGCGCCCAAGGTGGAAGCACCGCGTCCGGCACCGCCGCCACCACCGGCTCCGCCGAAAATTGAAGCTCCGCGCCCAACACCGCCGCCTCCGCCGGCACCGAAGATTGAAGCTCCGAAGCTGGCCCCGCCGGCGCCTGCTCCGATGCCAGTTGCCGCCGCTCCAGCGCCTGCAGTCGAGCGCGCTCCTGAGCCGCCGAAGCCACCGCCGCAGCCACCGAAGCGGCAGGAACAGAAACAGCAGGGCAAATGGAAACCGGTAGCGCCTCCGAAGCAGGAGGAAGAGGCTCCGGTGATCGAGAAGCCCGCGCCGAAGCCGGAACCCAAGGCGCAACCGAAGCCGGAACCGAAACCTGAGCCCAAACCGCAGCCGAAGGCCGAGCCGGTCATCGCTGCCCCCTCGTTCAGCTACGAAGCGAAAACCGAGGAAGGCGAAGGCGGCGGAAACAAGGGCATGATTTTCGGCGGCGTCGCAGCCGCAGTGCTGGTAATCGCGATCGGCGGATACTTCATGATGGGCAAGAAGTCGAGCCCAGCGCCTGCTCCGCCCACTACTACGACGCAACCGGCGCCTGAGAACACCGCGAACACAACGCCCGCCTCCAACGTAACTGGAACGGTGACGACTGGAGCAAACCCCGCGGCCGCAAACAACACCAAGCCGCAGGACCAGGGCAAGAACAACAACAACACGACCGCCAGCAAGCCGGAAGAGCAGCAGCAGGCGAAGCCGGCAGCCGCTCCGCTGGTTGTAGGCTCCGCACCTTCGGCGAGCAACAAGCCGCAGCAGGTTGCAGATGTCTCCGCGCCCTCGCTGAACCTGGCAGGCGCAGCCGGTGCGGGTCCGAATCTTGACGTTCCGGTAACCAGCTCAGCGCCGAAGCTTTCCGCTCCTGCGCCGGCCAATGCCGTAATCGTTCCAAGCCGCCTGGTCCAGCGCGTGAACCCGAACTATCCGCAGTCCGCCAAGCAGTACCGCATTGAAGGCGCGGTAACGCTGAGCGCGACCATCGGATCTGACGGACACGTGAAGGACGCGAAAGTACTGAACGGGCCGCCGATGTTGCGCGACTCCGCACTCAACGCAGTTCGCCAATGGAAATATGCTCCTTCCACGGTGAACGGGCGTCCAGTCGAATCGAGCGTACAGATCGTGCTCCAGTTCAAGATGCCTAGCTAACTGATTCCACAATTCACCACGAGGGCGCCGCACAGGCGCCCTTTGTATTTGTGGGATGATGAGGCATGCATCGGTGGTCACTAGAGGCGCTGAACGCGGAGATTCGCAGTGGCCGGATTCCCTTCTCAAGCGCGATCGAATATTTTCTCGCGCGTATCGAGCGGCACGCGGAGTTGAATGCGTACATCTCCGTCGCGTGCGAGTTCCCGACCATCTCGACGGCCGGTTTGGGTGGCGTTCCTATCGCAATTAAAGATCTTCTCAACATCGAAGGCCAGGAGACAACGGCGGCGAGCAAAGTGCTTGCCGGCAACGTTGCGGGCGCAGATGCAGAGGTGATCTCGCGCTTGCGCGGGTTGGGTGCGTGTTTAATCGGCAAAACCAATCTGCATGAGTTTGCGTATGGCGGCAGCGGCATGATCAGCGCGTATGGCCCGGGGAAGAACCCTTGGAACATGGAGCACATCACGGGTGGATCGTCGTCGGGGTCGGCGGCAGCCGTAGCGGCGGGGCTGTGCGCGGCGGCGATCGGGACTGACACGGCGGGCTCGATTCGCTTGCCCGCGAGTCTCTGCGGGATCGTGGGATTCAAGCCAACATACGACGCAATTTCAACCGAAGGCGTCATTCCACTCTCGGTTTCCTACGACCACGTGGGTCCGATGACACGAAGCGTGGAGGATGCGCGGTATCTTTTCAGCGCGATGAGCGGCACGGAACTGCCCGCGCAGAAACGCGAAGGCAAGTTGCGCGTGGGAATTCCCGAGACGTTCTTCTATAGCGATCTCGATCCCAGCGTCGCAAAGGCGATGGATGAGGTGCTCGATGCGGTGCGGGCCGCGGGACATGAGATCGTGCGGCGAGATTTCGAAGTTGATGAGGATCGTACACTCGCTTCGTATGAGTCGTATGCCTATCACAGGAAATGGGTGGAGGAATGTCCGGAGCTGTATCAGCCGGAGACGCTGCGGAGGATCAAGAGCGGCGAGAAAATCACATCGGAAGCTGCGGGCGACGCGGCTTCGAGGTTGAAGGTAGAACGCACGGGAGCGGCAGAGGTTTTCACCGGCATCGATGTGATGCTCACGCCGACTGTGCCAATTCTGCCGCCTCGGATTGCGGATTTGCTCGAGAAACCGGAGACGTTGCGGCCGGCGGAGCTCTTGATGCTGCGTAATACGCGGCCATTCAACGTGCTGGGCGTTCCGACGATCAGCGTGCCATGGGATCTGTCGCCGAGCGGGTTGCCGATTGGCATTCAGTTGGCGGCGGCGCCGAAGAGGGATTACGAACTGCTCGACATCGCGGAGGAATTCGAGAAGATGTCGCCGTGGCGAGGGCGCGTGCCGGCGGGATTCGAGTAGTGCAGGGGCTAAAGCTCGGTGTTTTTTTGGCGGTTACGGCACGACTAAAGTCGTGCCTTTCACGTGTGTCGCTGCGAAGCCAGTTTTGTGGCAGCCTGTAAAGTCGTGCCCTTTCACAAGTCTCGCTTCGATGACCTCAGGCTTTTGACGGCTGTTTTTCTTTTACAACCGCGGTTGCCGCGTCGAAGAGGCCGTCGAGTTGATAGCCGACATCGGCAGCGGCTTTTGTACGGGCTTCGATTTGTTCTTCGACGGTTTCGACCGTGGTTGGGTCGGGCTTCGGCGCGGCTGCGATTGTTAGCAGCGCGGGCAGCGCCATCCACCACAGCAGTTGCTCGAACGATTCCTTGTTGAAGTAGCGGACGTCCTGGTAGGCGTGCACGCCGATAAGCCATGCGACCTCAGGATCGTGCATCCAGCTGAAGGGTGCTTTGGCTTTCTTCAAATCGGAACCCGGCGCCCACGGTTTATGAGCGAGGATGGTGCGAATGCGAGCAGCTACGCGCCAACGTTCGTCGCCGTGGAGCCCGAGATGTTGGAGGGCCTCTGCGATCGGCTCGCGTAGCCGTTGCTCATTAATGATGCGCGATGCAGCACATTCCGCGTCGGTTGGATCGGCGTACTCGCCGAGCGCGAGGAGAGCGGACCACGCCGCAACTGCCGCCCATATCTGCGGGAGCTTTTCTTTCGCGACCTCAGCCGTCGGCAGCATTTTGTGGGCTTCTGACGGCCATGGCGTACTGAACTGTTTTTCAACTTCCCCGAGTTTTTGCGCGAGTTTCAGGCGCTCTTCGAAGTTAGACACGGCGCTCTTGATGTCGCCATTCCATGGCTCGGCGCCGGTGGACGCCGCGCGCTTGTGGTCAGTCGCCGCAAGTTGACGCGCACGCTCCAGGAACGTCTGAACGCGAGTGCTCAGCTCGGCCGGAAGTTTGCGGCCGTCGTCGGTGACCTCGACCGTTTTCTTTGCAGGCTTCTTCCCTGCTGCCGGTTTTCGGTACAGAGCCTCGATCATCACCGGATGAATGACCTCGAGCAACGCGTCGTGCACCGGCTCAAGCTGCAGGGTGCGCAATGCGTCTTCGAGACTGGAAACACCGCGGCCCGCGAGCTGGTGGCAGAGCGTGCTCCACGGATGCGTGGCGTCGTCGCGCAAATCACGCCAGTCGAGGAAGACGTGGTATTGGTAGGCGCTGAGGTGGAAGTGCAGGCCCTTTTCGGCGAGATCGCGCGCGCTGTGCAGGTATTCGAGGCCCGAAATTGCGTCGCGCACGGCGAGAAAGATCGAGTGATCGGCGGCAACGCCGAACGATTCCGAGAGCGATTTCTGGCGCAGGTTGCGGCCGCCGTCGCCGGTCTTTTCCGCGTAGGCGCTCGAGATGCGCACCCAGCCGCTGGTGCTACCGAACTTGTTGTTGAAGACGATCAGCGCGCGGTCGTTGCCGAGACGGTTGGAGTAGGCGAAGACGTTTTCGTCCACGTGACCCTGGTCGGCGTAGAAGTCGTAGAGCAGGAAGTTCTGCACCTCGGCGAAGAGCGCGCGGCGATGCAGTAGCGGCGATATCTCGCGCTCGTGTCGCGCGACGAGCCAGTTATCGGGCGTCTCGTCGTGATAGGCCTTGCGATACTCCATGCCGTAACGCTCGTTGAAGCCTTCAATCTGGCCGTGCCCGAACATGGGCAGGCCGGGGATGGTGGACATCATCATGGCGATGCCGAAATACTTGTCGCCTTTTCCGAACTGATCCACGGCGGTGCGCTCGTCGGGGTTGTTCATGAAGTTGACGTAGCGTTTGAGGATGTCGGGATCGAACTCGATGGTGTTCTTGATCACCGACCGATAGTTGGCGTTCTCTTCGTCGCGCAGCATGTTCATGAACGCCGAGTTGTACACACGGTGCATGCCGAGGGTGCGAACGAAATAACCTTCGAGCAACCAGAAGGCTTCGGCGAGCAGCAGCGTGCCGGGGACTTCGACGGCAACACGATCGACGACTTCGCGCCAGAACTCGTTTGGCATGGAGCGATCGAATTCGGGTTTCGTCAGGCCGTGCTCGGCGCGGGAGGGAATGCCGCCGCCGCTGCCGGGCTGAGGGAACCAGAGCCGCTGGTAGTGCTGCTTGGTCAAAGTCATCGCGGCGTCGAAGCGGATGATTGGCGACAATCGCGCGACATGAAGGATTTGCTGGATGACGGCTTCGCGGACTTCCGGGTTCAGGTAGTTAAGCTGAGCGGTGTCGTTCCACGGGAAGCTGGTGCCATCGTTGCCGTGATAGATGAAGCGGGTGTCGTTGGACCAGCGATCGCGGCGCATGAAGGTGACAGCAGCGTCGGTGCGGTTGTAGTAGTGGTCCTCGATTTTCACCTCGACGCGGCCATCGTCGGAAACATCGGGGCCGTGATACGTGTAGGCCGGATACGGCGGATACGGAACGCTCAAGAACCATTCAGGATGCTCGAAGATCCACTTCGAATCGATACCCATGTGGTTCGGCACCATATCGGTACCGAGGCGGATGCCGCGCTGCCAGGCACGATCGCGCAGGCGAATGTATGCCTCTTCCCCACCGAGATCGTGGGCGATGGTGTAGTCGTAGAGCGAGTACGCAGACGCCGCGGCTTCGGGATTTCCGGTGAGCTGCTTGATGCGCTGCGAGGCCTTGCTGCGCTCCCACACGCCGATTAGCCACAAGGCGTTGAAGCCGCGACGGGCCATGGCGTTCAGCTCCTCGTCAGGCACTTCGTCGAGGCGGTGAATGCGGCGCTGGTAGAACTTGGAGAGCTGGTCGAGCCAGACGAAGCTGCTCTTGGCGAGCATGACGGTCTTAGGCATCCAGTCGACGTCGGGGCTGAAGCGTTCGTACTCGGGTTCTTTTTCGCTCACGGTAAAGTGCGGAATGGAAGCGGCGCTGGAGTCGCCTTCCATGTGCTTCGTATTGTGAATGCGTTCTTCGCGCGGATGGAACTGCATCCAGATGGCGAGCTCTTCTTCTTTCAGAATGTCGAGCGCGGTGAGCATGCGGCGAATCATGTCGCCGAGGACGCTGGTCCACTTCTTCTCGATGAAGGCAAGCTGGCCTTCGAGGGAGTCGGGTGAAGCGAGCGCTGGAGCGCGGAGCATCGCGACGAGGTTTTGGTTGTCGGGGCCGAACCTGGGACGCGTCTCGAAGTACTCCCCGAAGGATTTGTGGATCGAAGGGTAGACGGTGCTCTTCGCGAGTTCGACGTCGTCAAAGAGCTCACAGAACTTTGCGAAGGCTGGGTTCGCGTTGGCGAGCCACAGCATCATCATCTCTTCCAGAGCGATGGCACGATGAGGAGTGCCGTCGGTGCTCTGTTGCAGCCACTCGGCTGGCTTGGTCTTGCCTCGATAGACGTCGATTCCGGGAAAACTCTCGGTGAACGTGAGCAGCGTCTTGTCCAGAGCTTCGCGCCCGAGCCGCTGCTCGAACCAGGGGAGTGCGTCGGTCATGGCCTTGGGATCAGCTTCGCGGCGGTATTGCGCGATGACGGCATGGAGCGCTTCGTCAATGAGGCCCATGGCATTGAGTGACCCGGGATGCATGGCCTGGTCGGGGTACTGTGCTGCCTTCCGTATCGTATTGACCTGGTTGGCGAACTTGCGGACGGCTGCGACGTTGGCGAACAGCACGTTTCCGGTCCACGAGAACAGCTCCTCGTCGAAGCGGTACTTGTCGCGCACAGCGCGCGAGACGTGGAACTCAAACTTCGGGCAATTTGTCATCACGTTATTAGAGTAAGACTTTCACTCAAATGCTGTTAGCGAACGGACCGAAAACCGTAGGAAATCTTGGCGGGATAACGATATAGAGGAAAGGGCGCGGCGGCAACCCGGGGGGGGAATTGGGGATTCGGGAATGAGAAAGGGCCGGAATTGCTCCGGCCCTGATCTCTGCTGATACGGCTACCAGACGTGACAGACTTTGTCAGCGGCTTTCACCATCGGTGCGTCAGCCTTGCAGGCGAACGCTTTGCCGAACTCCGGCATGTTTACGACCACGCCGTTGATGCGGTACTTACCCGGTGAGTGCGGATCGGTTTTGGCGTGGACGCGCAGGTTCTCCGGACGATCGTTTTCGCAGACCCACTGCGCGTAGCCGACGAAGAAGCGCTGGTCAGGCGTAAGGCCGTCACGATCTTCCAGCTTCATGTCCTTCGTTTTGTCCTTCCACGCGACGTAGGCGAGGATTTCGCCGCCGAGGTCGGCAACGTCTTCGCCTTCCGTCAGCTTGGAGTTGATGTGGATGTCGTCGACGACAACGTAGGTCGCGTACTGGTCCACAACGCAGTTGGCGCGCTTCACGAACTCATCGGCGTCCTGCTTCGTCCACCAATCTTTGAGGTTGCCCTGGGCGTCGAACTGACGGCCTTCGTCGTCGAAGCCATGGGTCAGTTCGTGGCCGATGGTGCCGCCGGTGTTGCCGTAGTTCGGGGCATCATCCATCTTGGCGTCGTAGAGTGGCGGCTGTAGAACGCCGGCCGGGAAGTTGATGTCGTTCATCTGCGGATTGTAGTAGGCGTTGACGGTGGGCGGCGTCATGCCCCACTCGCCGCGGTCTACCGGCTTGCCGACCTTGTTCCAGTCGCGATGGGACTCAAACGCGATGGCGCGCGAGACGTTGCCGTAGAAGTCGAGGGGCTTGATGTCCACGGAGCTATAGTCGCGCCACTTGTCGGGATAGCCGATCTTGTTGCGGATGGACTTCAGCTTGACCATCGCCTGTTCTTTCGTTTTCGGGCTCATCCAATCGAGTTGCTGGATGCGGACGGCCATGGCGTCTTCGATACGGCGCGTCATATCGACCGTGGACTCTTTGAGTTCCGGCGAGAAGGTGCGCTTCACGTATTCCTGGCCGAGGGCTTCGCCGAGGAGCATGTCGGTCCATTCGACGCAGCGCTTCCAGCGCGGCTGCTGCTCTTTGGCGCCGCGCAGGTAGGCACGGTAGAAGGCGAAGTTCTCGTCCACGAACGGCTTGGAGAGATAGGGCGAGCGCGAGTTCGCGACGTGGAAACGGAGGTAGGTTTTCCAGTCGGCGAGGCTGACGGACTTCATCTGGTCGCTAACGTCTTTGAAGAAGTCCTTGGTGCCGAGGTTCAGGACGTCCATCTTCGGCAGGCCGGAGGCGCTGAAGTATGCGGCCCAGTCGAAGTTTGGCGAGAGCTTCGCGAGTTCCGCCGGGCTCATCTTGTTTTTGACCTTGTAAGGATCGCGGCGATCGACGCGAGTAAGCGAGTGCTTTGCCAACTCGGTTTCGATCTTCATCACGACGGCCGATTCTGCCTTCGCCTTGTCAGGACTGTCGCCGAGGAGCTCGAACATTTTCTGAACGTGCTCGAGGTACTTGGCGCGATCTGCCTTGGACTTGGCGTCGTCGTTGAGGTAGTAGTCGCGGTCGGGCAAGCCGAGGCCGCCTTGGTCGAGGCCGACGATCTGCATCTCGGAGTTATCGGGGTCCTGCATGGAGCCGCCGCCAAAGAGCGCGCTTACGCCGCCGATGTGGAGCTTGGCGAGCGTGGGCGGAAGGTCCTTAATGCTCATGAGAGAGGTAACGGCGTCGAGGTCGGCCTGCATTGGCTTGGCGCCGGCGTCGTTGATGGTGGCTTCTTCCATGCACGCGCCGTAGAAATCACCGATCTTTTGCGCGACGGGAGTGCGGTCTTTCTCGCGTGCGTCCTGAACGAGGATTTCGCGCAGGAAGGTGAGGTTGTCCTCATAGAGCTTGCCGTAAACGCCCCAACTGGTCTGGTCGGGTGGGATGGGGTTCTTTTTCATCCAGCCGCCACAGGAATAGGTGTAGAAGTCTTGGCAGGGATCGATGGATTTGTCCATCGCAGTGATATCGAGACCTGGGGTGTACGGGAGGGTGGGTTCGGTAGGTTGTTGGGCGATAGCGACGCTAACGAGAAAACAGCAGGAGAGCAGAAGTGCTGGTAGACGCAACGTTTACCTCCATTTAATGCGGCAAATGAGGATAGCAGGAGGGGCATCTGCCTGAAAACATTGAAGGAGGGGGTGGGACGAGCCGCGGGAAATCCGACGCGAGCGGCTCATAACGAATCCTGATAACGGCAATCAAGACTTTGAATTTCCCCATGCCGCCGTGAGCCTGTAAGAAAGAGAGCATCCCCGTGTTCCGTCTTCGGAGAATGCCCAGAATGCGTCGAGTGGTTGCGAAACTTCTTCTCGGTCTAACCTTGCTCGCTTTCGCTGCGCCGCTGGTGAGCGCGCAAACCGCTGCAACGCCTCCAGATCGAATCGCTCAACTAGAAGCCAAAGTTACCGATGCCAAGAATTCGGCGGACAACGCCTGGATGCTGGTTTGCGCCGCCCTGGTACTGATGATGACTGCGCCGGGACTGGCGCTGTTCTATGGTGGCCTGGTGCGCAAAAAGAACGTGCTGGCGACGATGCTGCAGAGCTTCTCGATGATGGCGATCATCACCGTTCTGTGGGCGTTGATCTTGTATAGCCTGGCGTTCGGCTCGGGAAGTTCGTTCATCGGCGGCTGGCACAACGCGTTTTTGCACGGCGTGGGGCTGGCCCCCGACACGGATTATGCGCCGACCATTCCGGCGCAGACGTTCATGATTTACCAGCTGATGTTCGCGATCATTACGCCGGCGCTGATCACCGGCGCATTCGCGGAACGGATGAAGTTCAGCGCGATGGCAGTGTTCATGGTGCTGTGGTCTCTGATTGTTTACGCACCGATGGCGCACATGGTTTGGGGGAAGGGCGGACTGCTGAACGCTTCGCTGGGCGGCAGGTTCCCGACCCTGGATTTCGCGGGTGGAACGGTGGTGCACATAACTTCCGGTGTCTCGGCACTGGTGTGCGCGCTGTATCTCGGGAAGCGTATTGGATATCCGAAGGAGCCGATGCCGCCGCATAGCGTGGTGCTGAGCTTTATTGGCGCAGGATTGCTTTGGGTGGGCTGGTTTGGATTTAACGCGGGCAGTGCGCTATCGGCGGGAACGCTGGCGACGAGCGCGTTTGTGGCGACCCACTTTGGCGCGGCGGCGGCGGTGATTGGCTGGTCGGCGGCAGAGTGGCTCCACAACGGCAAGCCGACTACGCTGGGCGCGATCTCGGGCGCGGTGGCGGGGCTGGTGGCGATTACACCGGCGGCGGGCTTCGTCAGCCCTATGTCAGCGCTGTTTATCGGCCTGCTGGCAGGTGCCTTCTGCTTCACGATGGTCGCCTTCGCGAAAGCGAAGTTCGGCTATGACGATTCGCTGGACGCCTTCGGCGTACACGGCGCGGGCGGAACGCTCGGTGCAATCCTGACTGGCGTGTTCGCGTCGAGCGCGATCAACCCGATGTTCAAGGATGCGAGGGGCAATCCCCTACCCTCGGGTTTCATCGAAGGCAATTATCGCCAGCTATTGAACCAGGGCGTGGGCGTGGTGATTGCGTGGAGCCTGGCTATCGTGGGAACACTCGCGATTCTGTTCCTGGTGGACAAATTGATCGGCCTGCGCGTGAGTGAAGAACACGAGGTTGCAGGACTGGATATTTCGCTGCACGGCGAAGAGGGCTATTACTGGGAAGCTTCCATGAGTCAAAATTCGTAGTCTGATCTTTTCAAGGGAGACCAACCACGATGATGACGAAAGTGGAAGCCGTAATACAGCCTTCGAAACTTGATGCGGTGAAAGATGCACTGCTCGCGATCGGGATTGATGGCATGACGGTTCTAGAAGCCCGCGGCCACGGGCGACAAAAGGGACATACCGAGTTCTACCGCGGCCGCGAATACACAGTTGACCTCCTGCCGAAGATCAAGATCGAGCTGGTGGTGCCGGACGAGCGCACGGAGGAAGTGGTGAAAGCCATTGCCGATGCGTCGCGAACCGGCAAGATCGGCGACGGCAAAATTTTCCTCTCGCGCATTGACGATGCCATAAGGATTCGCAATGACGAACGTGGTCCCGGTGCCCTCTAACGATCCGACGATCGGCCCTGGCGGAACGTACGAAGACCTGCCTGTAAAAGAGTTGTATCGCCGCGAGTCGGCGCGCATCCAGCAGAAGTTCGAGGAAACGCGCCACGGGCCAGCCGTGCTCGAAGCGCGGACTGCGCTGGTGGATGACGTCATCCAGCGGTTGTGGAATACGCATCTTGCGAGCGCGTATCCGAAGGGCGTAGGTGTGGTCGCGATCGGTGGCTACGGGCGCAGTTCCCTGTTTCCCCACTCCGATATTGACCTGCTGTTTCTCTGCGAGAAGCCGGAAACTCCTGACTTGAAGGCGAAGATCCGCGCACTGTGCCAGGAGTTGTGGGACATGCGCATGCGGTTGAGTCCGACAACGAAGACGGTTGACGATTGCAGCAAGTTTGATTCGAACAACGCCGAAGGCACGATTGCCCTGATGGACGCGCGCTACGTGGCGGGTGAAGCGCAACTGCCCGAGTTTCTGCGCGGCAAGATTTTGCCGGCGACGATAGTGAGCGAGTCGCACACGATCCTGGAACAGTTGATCGAGGTCAACAACGAACGCAAGGCGAAGTACTCGAATACGATCTTCCACCTTGAGCCAGACCTGAAGGATTGCGTCGGCGGGCTGCGCGATTACCACCTGGGGTGCTGGGCGGCGCAGATTCACGGATTGATTAAGGAGGGTACGTGGATCGATCCGATGGAGTACCTGCCGAAATCGCTGCGTGGACAGACGGAGCGCGCGGTGGAGTTCCTGGATTCGGTGCGCTGCTTCCTGCACTACCGGTCGGGACGCGACGATAACAAGCTCTCGTGGGACGCGCAGGAGGAAGCGGCAAAGCTCGGCATGGGCGACCAGGCAGCCACCGCCGCGGAGTGGATGCGTAGCTACTTCCGCCATGCGCGGGTGCTCGACCGCTTCGCGGGAACGATGATCGAGAACGCAGCGTCGCAGAAGCCGACGCTGTTCAAACAAATCCAGAACTGGCGATCGCGGGCATCGAATGCGGACTTCACGGTGGTGAATGGCCGCGTGCGGTTGCAGCAGCCGGGTGCGATTGACGATCCCGACGTAATGATGCGGAGCTTCGAGTTTGTGGCGGAGCATGGGGTACCGCTGTCGGCGAGCGTGGAACACAAGATCGAAGAGAACCTGCCGCAAGTAGCGAAAAATGAGCTACCGGTGATCGACTGGTGGAGGCACCTGGGGTCGATCCTGATTCGTCCGCATGCGGGCGCGGCTTTGCGTGCGATGCAGCGCGTGGGATTGCTGAACGTCATCTTCCCGGAGTTCGCGAATATCGAGTCGCTGGTGCTGCGCGATCTGTATCACCAGTACACGGTGGATGAACACACGTTTATCGCGATTGACGCGCTGCATCAGCTCAGCGATTCGCAGTCGGAGGTCGAGAGCCGATTCCTCGCGTTGCTGGATGAGATTGAGCAACCCGAGCTACTGGTGCTGGCGATTCTGCTGCACGACATCGGCAAAGGCATCGAGAGCGATGACCACGTGAAGACGGGAGTTGAACTGGCGCGCAAGCGGCTGGAGACGGTCGGCATTACGCATCGCGATGCGGAGACGGTGTGCTTCCTGATCGCGGCGCATCTTGAAGCATCGCTGGCGATGCGGCGCGATATTTTCGACATTGCCAACATCCGCGATCTGGCGAACCGAGTGGGCACGCAGGACCGCCTGAAGATGCTCATCCTGCTGACCTATGCCGACATCAAGGCGGTGAACCGGCACGCGCTGACGCCGTGGAAGGCCGATAACCTGTGGCAGCTTTACATTGCGACGGCGAACTTCCTGTCGCACTCGGTCGATGAAGAGCGCTACCACGCCAATGCGGAAGATGAGCAATTGGGACGCATCCGGCTGCTCGCGCCGCAGTTGGGCAAAAAGCTCAAGCGCTTCCTGGAAGGAATTCCGCAGCGCTATATGAGCATTCATTCCGCGGAGGAGATCGCAGCGCACATCGAGATGGCGTCGAAGGTCTCGGGCAGCGGCGTGCAGTTGAAGTTAAACCGGCAGGGGCAGCTCTTCCTGCTGACCGTGGCGATGCAAGACCGGCCGATGATCTTCTGCAACATTGCAGGTGCGCTGGCGGCATGGGGCATGAACATCGTGAAGGCCGATGCGTTCGCCAACGGCGCGGGGATGGTGCTCGACACGTTCTACTTCGCTGACCAGTTCCGCACTCTCGAGCTCAACATGGAAGAGTGGACGCGCTTCCAGGAGAGCATCACCGATGTGTTGAGCGGCAAGGTGTCGCTTGAGACGCTGATGAAGCGGCGTCGCAACGATGTGAAGGGGCCGAAGGCGACCATCGAGACAAAACTACTGTTCGATGATCAGTGTTCGAGCCGCAGTACGTTGCTGGAGGTGGTGACGCCGGACCGTCCGGGGCTGCTGTATGAGATCAGCGCGGAATTGGCAAAGCTCACGTGCAATATCGAGGCGGCGTTGATTGATACCGAAGGGCGCACGGCGATCGACGTGTTCTATCTGACGCATCAGGGCAAGAAGTTGGAGAAGACGCTGCAGGAGAAGCTGCAGAAGGCGTTGGCGGCGACGATGGCGACCAGCAGGGGCTGAAGCCCGGATGTTCTAGAGCGGCATTTCGCTCGACTTAAGTCGTGCCCTGATACAAACCTGCTTCGAAACGAAGTTTTTTAGCAGCCTGTAACGTAGTGCCCTGATACAGAGCCTCTTCGAAAAGAGTTTTTCAGCAGCCTGTAAAGTCGTGCCCTTTCACAAATCGCGATTTCGAAGTCGCGGGGCCGATGCGCCGCTTTACCCGTGCAGGTTCTATTCGCAAGCTTCACCCATCTCGGACGCGTCTTCCATTTCGCGATAGAGGAACTTTTTGGTTTCTGCGTCGAAGATGAAGACCGTGTTGAGCGATTTGCTCCACGAGACGGAGCCGTACAGCAATTTTTCATTCAGCCACTGGATGGAGAAGCCCTCGTGCTCTTTGAGGATAAGGCGCACGGTGGTTTGCGTGTCGCCTTCGCCAACCCAGATGTTGGTGGTCCATGGGCCTGCCTTGGAGTAATCAGGAGCGACGGCCAGAACCCAGCGAGTGTGCTGGGGGGACGTGCGCGTCTCGCCGTTGGGGCGCTGGTCGGAGTTCGGCTCGACGACAAGGCGATCGGCGTACTTCTGCTCGATCGGAGCGTACTTGATGCGCAAGTCGTCGCAGTCTTTTGCGGCGGGCTTGGCCGGAGCCTGCGCGAGTGCGCACGCGGCGCACAGCAACAGGATTGACAGGATGAATGAGGTCCAAAGACGCATGAGAGCTGAAATCAATTAAACACTATCTTCGAGGGAACCGGCCAGTGCGCTAGCGGTCGTAGAGTTTGGCGAACTCATCGAGGCGCTTCGCATGTTCGAAACGTTGTTCTTCCTTGCACACGCGCCATTTCCAGTTACGACCGAGGCTGCCGGGGAGATTCATGCGGGCCTGGCCGCCGAGGCCGATGACGTCCTGCATGGGAAAGAGGACGGTGTCGGCGACGGACATCATGACGGCGCGGATGTATATCCAGTTGACGCTGCGGTCCATTTCGTCGAGGGTGACGCCGAAATAGGCTGCGGCGTCGTTGTGCTCGCGGTCGACCTCTTCCTGGGTGCGGGTGCTGTCGGCGACGCCGGAGCGCCACCAGCCGAACATGGTGTCGTTGTCGTGGCCGCCGGTGTAGGCCACGAGTTGGCGTTCGTAATTGTGCGGACGGAACGTGGGCGCCATGGGATCAATGCTGAAGGCGAACTGCGCAATCGCCATGCCCGGGAATCCAAACTGGTGACGGATAGCTTCGACCTCAGGCGTTATGACGCCAAGGTTCTCGGCGACGATCGGGAGATCGCCGAGCGCAGTGCTCACGACCTCGAAGAGTTCGGCGCCGGGGCCTTTCACCCATTGGCCATGCATGGCGGTGGGCTCGCCGCCCGGGATCTCCCAGTAGGCCTCGAAGCCTCGGAAGTGGTCCACTCGGACGAGGTCGAACATGGTGAGCGCGGCGCGGAAGCGCTCGATCCACCACTTGTAGCCGTTGTCGCGCATCAGGTCCCAGCGATAGATCGGATTTCCCCAGAGCTGGCCGGTGGCGCTGAAGTAGTCGGGGGGAACGCCGGCGACCTTCAGCGGGTTCCCTTTCGCGTCGAGCCAGAAGAGATCGGGACGCGCCCAAACGTCGGCGCTGTCGTGTGCGACGTAGATGGGGATGTCACCCATGATGCGGATGCCGCGATCGTTGGCATAAGACTTCAAGGCGCGCCATTGGCGGAAGAATTCGAATTGCCAGAACTTGTAGGCCGCGATTTCGTTAGAGAGCTGCTTGCGCCATCTAGCCAGCGCTTCCGGCTTACGGGCGGCGAGATCAGCGTCCCACTTGGTCCAGATGACGAGATCGTGGGCGTCTTTAGCGGCCATGAAGAGCGCGTAATCATCGAGCCACGCAGAATTGGCGGCAACGAATTGCTGGAAGTCGAGATTGGCCTCGCCGGATTTTCCATAAAAGGCGACGGCCGCTTTGTTGAGGGAGGCGAATTTGCGCGGAATGACCGCGCCGAAATCGATGTCGCCATCGTTGTCGAAGGTCGCCTGGCGGAGGTCATGCTCGCTGAGCAGGCCTTGCTTGTGCAGTTCGTCGAGACTGAGAAGAAGAGGATTTCCAGCGAAGGCCGAGAACGACTGGTACGGAGAGTCGCCGTAACCTGTGGGGTTTAACGGCAGCACCTGCCAGATCTTCATGCCGGCCGAGTGCAGAAAGTCGGCGAAGCGATAGGCGCTGGTGCCGAAGTCGCCGATGCCGTAGGGGCCGGGCAGCGACGTCGGGTGGAGCAGGATGCCGGCGGAGCGCGGAAATTTCATCGCTTATTACGATATAACGTCTGTGGGTTCAGTGGAGCTGTTCGAGAATGCCATGCACCGGAATGCGGACCCAGTTCGGCCGGTGCGTGAGTTCGTATTCGATTTCGATCAGCGCCTTCTCCAACGTATAGGACTCAAGCAGCACTGCGCGTTCCTCCTGCGAGCGCGGCAGAAAGGCGGCAGTACCGGCGCGTTCGAGGTAGCCCTTCAAGAACAACGCGCTGACCCACTGGTACCACGCGGTTGCCCAGCGCTCCAATTGCGGGTAGGCGTCGCGGCTCAGCACGATCCCGGGTACCTGGTCGAAGAGTACGGCATGCGAGACGTAATGGAAGGAACGCACCATGCTTGCGATGTCTCGCAACGGGGAACGCTTGATGCGCCGCTCGCCGATCGGACGTTCGGGATTTCCCTCAAAGTTAGACACGAGGAAATCGCTGCCAGTGTATTGAATATTCGAGAGTTGGTAATCGGCGTGGTGACGGATGCGAGTGCCGGAAATTCGAGTGTCACGGAGGCGCAGGAGCCTGGCGCGCAGTTCATTTTCGCGATTAATCAGAGCTTGGGCGTCGTCCTGCGAAGCAGTGGGAAGCGAACGGAGTCGAGCCCGCAGGGTGTCCATGGCGCGGCTCGATTGACCGAGCATCCCGTGATACAGGCTGTGGCGATAGAACTCGGTGAACGGCTCGGGAGCGAAGGTCGGGATGTCGGGTCGACTGGCGAGCGCGACGTGCAAGTCGGCGGTGCGTTGGCCAAGCAAACGCATGTTGTCGGCAAGGCTGCCGAGGAGTTCCCCCATGATCGGCGGCAACGGCTGGTTGGCCATGGCAAGGACAGAACCGTCGGTAAGGTCCTTTAGACGCGGGTCGTTTTGCGGAATGGCGAGAGCGCGCTCGAAGAAAATGCCGAGAGTGTCGAGGGCGTAGGTCCAACCGTTGGTAGCGTTGCGAGCGTAACCGACGAGCAGTCCGATGGTGGTCTGCTCGAGGCTCTCCTCTTCGCCACGACGGTACTCCAGCCAGCCGAGCGCTCGGGGTATTTGAGTAAAGCTGGTTTCCTCGGTCAGGAACTCTTCCATCTCACGATCGGGGTTCGGGCCAGCATCCAGCTTACGGTAAAGCTTTAGATTAAAGTTCTCTCCGTAAGTGATTGTTACGGTATTACGTTCACCGGGCTGAGTATTCGGTTCCAAGCCGGCACGCTGGTTCTCCCAAGCCTTACGGAAGGAGCGGGTGTGACCGGCCACGAGCTCGCCAATCTCGCCTTTAAAGCGCTTGCGTTTGACGATGGCCCGGAGGAGCGAGTCGGCAAATTCGCGGTCATAAACACCGGCATAGAGCAGGACCTGGCGTTTGCCATCGTCAAGCTTGGCGAGGACCGCGTCGGGACGATCGCGGAGGATGGCATCGGCCTTTTCTCCACTCGCGATAGAGAGAGGCGTGAGATAGGTTTCTGGGTCGCCGTCGGCGTAATCAACATTGAGTAGCACGACGTAGGCGCCGGTCTGCGGAAGCGGTATGGCGTCGCCGAGATCGAGGCTGCGGATGGTTTTCGACTTCCCCTGGAACCAGGGGCGGCTGACCAGCATGGCTGGGAGAAGGCGGAAAAAGGCATCGCGTGTGGCGGGCGCAAAGACGTCTGCGGTGGACTCTACCAGTATTGTCGGAACCGACGGCGCGGCGGCGTTGGTGGTCAGCGACTCGTGCGTGACCTCGCGCGGCTGCAAGTGGAACCAGTAATACGCGTGTGGACCGAGCGAGAAAAAGTAAGGCTGTTCAGTGATGTTCGGGAACCGGGCGCGGCCAAAGATTTCGACTGGCGCCAGACCGTTAAAGCGGCTGAGATCGAGTTCGGCACACTGAGTGAAACGCGAGAGGTTGGCGACCACGAGGATGGTTTCGTCTTCGTACTGGCGGATGTAGGCGACGACCTTGCGATTGCTGGGATAAAGAAATTCGAGCGTGCCACGGCCGAAGGCCTTGAATTGCGTGCGCTGCGCGATGACGCGTTTCATCCACCAGAGCAGCGAGTGAGGATTGTTCTGCTGACTCTCGACGTTGACCGCCTCGTAGTGATATTCGGGGTCGATGTTGACGGGAAGGTAGAGCTTTTGCGGGTTAGCTTTTGAAAAGCCGGCGTTTCGATCGGCACTCCACTGCATCGGCGTGCGAACACCGTTGCGGTCGCCGAGGTAGATGTTGTCGCCCATGCCAATCTCGTCGCCGTAATAAACAACGGGTGTTCCCGGCAGCGAAAAGAGCAGCGCGTTCATGAGCTCGATCTTGCGGCGATCGTTTTCGAGCAGCGGCGCGAGGCGGCGGCGAATTCCGAGATTGATGCGCGCTGTGCGGTCGTGCGCGTAGGTGCGGTACATATAATCGCGCTCTTCGTCGGTGACCATCTCAAGGGTGAGCTCGTCGTGATTGCGCAGGAAGAGCGCCCACTGGCACGTCTCGGGGATAGGCGGCGTGAGGCGAAGAATATCGGTGACCGGGTAACGGTCTTCCATTCGCAGCGACATAAAGAGTCGCGGCATCAGCGGAAAGTGGAAGGCCATGTGACACTCATCGCCCTTACCGAAATAGGCAACAGCGTCTTCCGGCCACTGATTCGCTTCCGCGAGGAGCATTTTGTCTTTGTATTTTTCGTCGAGGTGCTTGCGCAGTTCGCGCAGGGCACCGTGGGTCTCGATGAGATTTTCGCAGTTGGTGCCTTCGCGTTCGTAAAGGTACGGAACGGCGTCAAGGCGCATGCCGTCCACGCCCATGTCGAACCAGAAGTCCATGGCATCGAACATAGCCTCGCGAACTTCAGGGTTTTCCCAGTTCAAGTCAGGCTGGTGGGAATAGAAGCGGTGCCAAAAGTAGGCCTTGGCGATCGGGTCCCATGTCCAGTTGGAGGTCTCGAAGTCTTTGAAGATGATCCGCGCGTCCTGGTAGCGATCGGGGGTGTCGCTCCAGACGTAGAAGTTGCGCCAGCGGCTACCGGGTTCGGCGCGGCGGGAGCGCTGGAACCAGATGTGCTGATCGGAGGTGTGGTTCAGCACCAACTCGGTGATGACGCGGATTCCTCGACGATGGGCTTCTCGCAGAAAGCGCTGGAACTCGCGTAGCGATCCGTAAGACGGATGGACGTTGTTGTAGTCGGCGATGTCGTAGCCGTCGTCCTTGAGCGGCGACGGATAAAAGGGCAGGAGCCATACGGCGGTGACGCCGAGGTCTTCGAGGTAATCGAGTTTCTGGGTGATACCGCCGAAGTCACCGATGCCGTCAGTCACGCTGTCGTAGAAAGCACGAACGTGCACTTCGTAGATGATCGCGTCTTTGAACCAAGTCTGTGTCGAAATCAAATCCATGCCGATCGGGTGAATGGATGATGGTTCGGGGCCGAATCAGTACCGAGCCCGGGATTCTGGAAAACCAATGAGGGCAAAAGAACTTCGATGAGGTTTCCAGCTTGGAGAGATGCCGCGCGGACAGCGGAAGAACCAGGAATGTGTCCGGAGAAACACCGACAAATTGACCAGATTCCTACTGGAAAATCCCGGCAAGAACGGGTATAACTCTCGAACTCAGCTAAGTTGCTGATTTGCCACTCCGTTCCGTAAGACCAAACTCCCTCGCCGTTCATGTTCGACCCTCGTTGTGGGCCTGTGCTGTCGCGTTTCGCCGGAGGAAACCCGTGCTTTCAAGAGCCAAGCTGTCGATTCGTCACTCTGCCCTGCCGTTCATCGCTGTGCTTCTATTGACGTGCTCAGTGTTGGCGCAAGTGCCGGTGACCACCTATCACAACGACACTGCTCGAACCGGCCAGAACACCAGCGAAACGACGCTGACGACTTCGAACGTAAATTCCGGGCAATTTGGCAAGTTGTTCTCCCTCCCGGTGGATGGCTACGTGTATGCGCAGCCGTTGTACGTGCCGAATTTAACGGTCGGAGGTACCCCGCACAACGTATTGTTCGTGGTGACTGAACATGACAGTGCGTATGCCTTTGACGCCGATACTTCCGGGGCTGCTCTTTGGCACGTAAGCTTCATCAACCCGGCGAGCGGCATTACGACAGTGGACAGCAATAATGACGCAGGATGTGGAGATCTTGTTCCCGAGATCGGTATCACGAGTACACCGGTCATCGATCTTGCGACAAACACTATGTACCTGACCGCGAAGACGAAGGAGAATGGCATCTTCCACCTGCGTTTGCATGCACTGGACATCACGAGCGGCGCGGAGAAATTCGGCGGACCCGTGGATATCCAGGGCACCTACACCGTCGGGCAGACGACAATCACGTACTCTCCTCTGCTCGAAGCGCAACGTGCCGGTCTGCTACTGCAAAACAACAAGGTGTATATCGCAACGGCATCGCACTGCGATAACGGCCCGTACCATGGCTGGGTGTTTGAATACAGTGTGGGCACTTCGCCGATGACGCAGCACTCGCGCTGGGTAGCGGATCCCACCGGAAGTGACGGCGGCATTTGGATGGCGGGTGATGGGCCGGCGGGTGACGCCAGCGGCAACGTGTATGTCGCGACCGGCAATGGAAGCTGGGACGGCACCAACAACTACGGCGACAGCATCGTCCGACTGAGCACGACGAGCGGGCTTGCTCTGAGTGATTACTTTACCCCGTATGACCAGACGAGCTTGAACTCTGCTGACGCGGATCTCGGGTCGGGCGGCGTACTCCTTCTGCCCTCAACGGCGGGCTCGACGGCGCATCCGAATCTGCTGCTTGAATCCGGAAAAGAAGGCACGATTTACCTGCTCGATGTGACCGGCGGGTCGGGCCACAGCATGGGACACTTCCACAGCGGCAACGATTCGCAGATTGTGCAGAGTGTTCAAGGACAGATCCAGGGGACATGGTCTACGCCGGCATATTGGAACGGTAGCGTGTATTTCGGCGGCAGCGGCCAAGGGCCGAGCGATACAGTGAAGGCGTTCAGCGTGGGCAACGGATTGCTTTCTTCCACACCGACGTCGCACTCGAGCACGGTGTACCACTTCCCCGGACCGACGGTGAGTATTTCCTCGAATGGAAATAGCAACGGCATCGCATGGGCGTTGCAGAACGAAGGATATTTAAGCAATACCGCGGCGATCCTGCACGCTTACGACGCGACTAACCTGGGAACCGAGCTCTACAACTCGAACCAGAATGCCGCTCGCGATGGGCTGGGACTGCCGGTGAAATTCTCCGTGCCAACGGTGGCGAACGGTAAGGTTTATGTTGGCACCCAGGCTGCGGTCAGCGTCTTCGGAATTGTGAGCGCGTTGCCTCAGGCGGCGGCACCGGGCATATCGCCGTATGGCGGCACGTTCACATCGCCGGTAACGCTGTCGCTCTCGACGACGGTTCCGGGAGGCGTGATCTACTTCACGACCAACGGCACCACGCCAACCTTGTCATCGACGAAATACGCAGGGAAACCGATGACGTTCTACAGCACAGTTGTGATTAAAGCGATCGTCTCCGCGCCGGGATATAACGCAAGTCCGGTTAGTTTTGCGACATTTACGATCGTGCAGCCTTCGAGCACGATCAACGAAAGCACCGGCTTCAATTCCAGCGGACTCACCCTCAACGGAAGTGCGGCGCTGGTCGGCACGCGATTGCGGCTGACGGACGGTGGAACGAACGAGGCATCTTCAGCATTCGCAACGGCGCCTATCAATGTTCAGGCGTTTATCACAGACTTCAATTTCCAACTGACGAGCGCAAGTGCAGACGGATTCACATTCGTATTCCAAGGATCAGGAGCTAATGCCATAGGCGCTTCCGGTGGAGGCCTTGGTTATGGCCCGGACCCGTGTTGTGGAGCGACTTCGCCAAAGATCGCCAAGAGTGTCGCGATCAAATTCGACCTCTACGACAACGCAGGGGAAGGTCCGAACTCGATTGGCATGTTCGTGAGCGGCACCACGCCTACAACTCCGGCGATTGATCTCACGCCCAGCGGACTTGATCTCCACAGCGGCGATTTGTTGAACGCACACTTCATCTACGACGGTACGCGGTTGACGCTCATCCTGACTGACTTACAGAGTGGTAAGTCGTATGGAACTGCATGGCGCATCAACATTCCTGCGTATGTTGGCGGGAATACAGGTTGGGTTGGATTCACGGCAGGAACTGGGGGGCTCTCCGCAGTCCAGGAGATTCTTAACTGGACCTATGCCAGTTCGAACCTGAGAGTCTCTCCGAAGCCGACAGTCTCTCCTGCAGGCGGAAAGTACTTCAGCTCCGTGCAAGTGACGATGACGGGTTACGCTGGCGCTGCGGTGTACTACACCACCGATGGCAGCAACCCGACAACGAGTTCAACCCCTTATACCAGCCCGATCACGATCACGAACACGACGACGTTTAATGTGATGGACGTGCAGAGTGGATACGGGCCGAGTTTCCCGTCCACCTACACGTATACCGTGGAAACGCCGACAATCAACTATGGACCCGGCTTTAGCGCGACAGGGCTGCAGCAAAATGGCAGTTCTGGTCTGAACGGCACGAAATTGCGCTTAACCAACGGAGGAGCGAATCAAGCCGGGAGTGCCTTCGTTACAACGCTCCAGCCCGACACGGGATTCACCACGGAATTCACGTTTCAACAAACTAGTGCGAGCGCAGATGGTTTTGCCTTCGTGCTGCAGAACAACGCAGCGACGGCGATCGGCAGCAATGGCGGTGCCTTGGGATATCAGGGGATCAATCACAGCATTGCCCTAAAGTTCGACCTCTACAGCAACTCGGGCGAGGGGACGAACTCGGTCGGTCTTTATGCGAATGGCGCTGCGCCGACCACGCCCGCGGTGGACCTGACCCCAAGCGGAATCAGCCTACACAGCGGCGACACGATGTTTGCGCGAATTACGTATTCCAGCAACACACTCACGCTGAATTTGACGGACAAGGTGACGAGCAAGACGTTTACGTACAGTTGGACGATCAACGTCGCGAGCACCATCGGTTCGACGACGGCGTATGCGGGGTTCACCGGTGGAACCGGCGGGCAGACCGCGATCCAGGACATCATCAGCTGGCAGTTCGGACAGTAGATGTCGTTCGTCATTCACAAAGGCCGGAGCTTAAAGCTCCGGCTTTTCTTTTCGATGGTAGGCTGAACCCCATGGCTAACTCGGTTGCTTCCCACACACCGCTTCGCATCGCTGTGGTCGGACTCGGAAATGTCGGCGCGAGCTTTGCGTTCGCACTGCTGCAACGGCGGTTGGCCGCGGAGATCGTGCTGATTGATGCGAACCACAAGAAGGCGGAAGGCGAAGCGATGGACTTAAACCACGCTGTCCCCTTTGGAGCGGCGACGCGAATATGGGCTGGCGAATACGCGGATTGTCGTGGTGCTGCAGTGACGGTGATTACCGCGGGAGCGGCGCAGCGGCCCGGGGAGACGCGGCTGCAACTGCTGGATCGCAATCTGGCGATCTTTCAGCAGATTGTGCCGGAGGTTGTGAAGCACAATCCTGATGGGCTGCTGCTGATCGCGACGAACCCGGTGGACATCATCAGCTATGCAAGCTACAAGATTTCGGGGTTGCCGGCGCACCGTGTATTGGGTTCGGGAACAATTCTCGATACGGCGCGATTCCGCTACTTATTGGGCCAGCATTTTTCCGTGGACGCGCGCAGTGTGCACGGATTGATTCTCGGCGAGCATGGCGATACCGAGGTGCCGATCTGGTCCCTGGCAAACATCGCTGGGATTCGACTGCGCGAGTATTGCCGACTGCACTCTCTTCCGTACGATGAGCACGTGTTTGACACGATCTTTACCGACACACGCGATGCGGCGTACAAGATCATCGAGCGTAAGGGTGCGACGTACTATGCCGTCGCGGTGGGGCTGATGCAGATTGTGGAGTCGATTGTGCGCGACCAGAAGACGGTGCTCACGACCTCGACACTAGTCGAAGGCGCGTATGGGATCAATGATGTGTATCTGAGCCTGCCGACGATCGTTGGAGCGAAGGGAGTGGTACAGGTGCTCACGCCGGATTTGAGCGAGGAGGAACTGGCCAAGCTCCAGCATTCGGCGGAGGTTTTGAAGGGGATGATTGAGGGGCATCTCCCTCGGTAACGGAAAGTATGCTTGACCGGCATCCGCCGGTTCCTCTACACTCATCGAACTAAATTATGGCAAGCTTCCGCCCAACCCAGATGGCCATGTGCATGCCGTGCACAATCTCGGGTATTGGTACGCGAATTACAACAACATCGCGAACCACAAAGGGCGGAGGGGGATTTTAAGAGCACTTAAACTCTAAGAATCAAGAACTTACAAACCCACCGCCCTAAGCAGGGTAGGTGGGTTTTCTGTTTTCGGCGAAAAGGGAGCCGGTGATGATTGTCATGAAGTTCGGTGGTACCTCGGTGGAAGACGCGGCGGCGATCTCGCGGGTGGCAGGGATCGTCCGTGACCGCGCCAAACAAAAGCCGGCGGTCGTGGTCAGTGCGCTGGGCGGGTTTACGGACTCGCTGGTGGCGATGGGCAAAGCCGCGGCGAAGGGTGACCTCGCGGCGGCGCTGAAGCTATGGAAGGCTGGACGGCAAAGGCACCTGGCGGTGCTGGCGGGCGTCAAGGGCGCAGGGGCGGCCGAAGAGCAGGTGCAGGAACTATTTGGCAACCTGCAGGACGTGCTCAAGGGCATTGCGGCGCTCGGTGAGCTTTCGCCCCGCACCCAGGACAACGTCTTGTCGTTCGGCGAGATGTTGTCGAGCGTGATGGTGGTAGCGCTGTTCAAAGCCGCTGGGGTGGATGCGATACATATTGATGCCCGTCAATGTATCGTGACCGACAACTGTCATACCAAGGCCGTTCCGCTTCTCGATCAGACCAATTCCCGCCTCCGCAGCGCTCTCAAAGAACATCTCGCAAAGAACCGGGTACCAGTATTGGGCGGCTTCGTCGGCGCGACCGAGGACGGCACGCAGACGACGTTGGGGCGCGGAGGTTCAGACTTTTCGGCAGCGATCGTGGGCGCGGCGTTGGGCGCGAAGAAGATTGAGATCTGGACCGATGTCGAAGGCATGCTGACGACCGATCCGCGGATTTGCAAAGATGCGAGGCGGATTGAAGTGATTGGCTTCGAAGAAGCTTCGGAGTTGGCTTACTTCGGGGCGAAGGTGCTGCATCCGGCGACGCTGATTCCGGCGGTCGAGTCGAATATTCCGGTGTACGTACTGAATTCGCGCAATCCGAAGAGCACGGGCACCTGCATCCAGCAACACGCACCGCATAGTGCGACGACCTTCCGCGCCATCGCGCTGAAGAAGGGCACGAAGATTTTGAATATCCGCGCGCCACGGCTGCTGATCAATCATGGCTTCCTGCGGTCGCTGTTCGAAGTGTTTGAGAAGCATTCGCTCTCGCCGGACCTGGTAAATACCTCCGAAGTGAGCGTTTCGGTGGCGCTGGATGGAACGCGCGATGTGAAGGCATTGGTGAGCGATCTGAAGCGGCTGGGGCAAGTGGATGTGGAGAACGGAAAGGCCATCGTTTGCCTGGTGGGCGATAACATCCGCGGGCGGGTGGGTATTTGCGCCGATGTCTTCGCCGTGGTGGCCAAGCATGGCGTCAACATTCACATGGTTTCGCAGGGTGCGTCGGAGATCAACATCAGCTTCGTGGCGGAAGAAAACGAGGCGGTGCGAGCGGTGAAGGCGCTGCACGCCCACTTCTTCGAGGAAGAGAAATTAACGTTCGCAGCCAAGGGCGACGAAGTTTACGCCGGCTGTTCGGGGGTAGCATAAATGGCTTCGACTTTGAAAGTGACACGCCTCCCAGAGAACGCTTCGGCGAAAGTTTGCAAGGTCGCACTGGTGGGCTTTGGCACCGTCGGCAGTTCGGTGGCGCGTCTGCTGGCCTCGCGTAATGGAGAGCTTCCCTTCCAGTTGACGCATGTGTACAACCGCGATGTCGCACGCAAGAAGGTGGATTGGGTCTCGAGCGATGTGCAGTGGACCGATACGTTCGATGATCTGATCAAATCGGACGCGGAAGTGATCGTCGAGCTGGTTGGTGGACTCGATCCTGCATACCAGTGGGTGAAAAGCGCACTGCTGGCGGGTAAGGCCATCGTGACGGCAAACAAGCAGCTGATTGCTCACCATGGCAGCGAGCTGTTCGCGCTGGCGCGGGAACGCGATCTGCACCTTGGTTTTGGCGCCTGCGTTGCGGGCGGAGTGCCGGTGATCGCCGCACTGCAAGATGGTCTGGCGGGCGATCGGCTGCACAAGGTGCGCGGGATATTGAATGGAACGTGCAATTACATCCTGACGCGGATTGAACAGAGCGGGGCATCGTTCGCCGATGCGTTGGTCGAGGCTCAGAAGGCGGGACTTGCCGAGGCTGATCCGACCGATGACATTGAAGGTTACGATGCGCGCGCGAAGCTGGTCATCCTCTCGCGCGTAGGCTTGAACGCCGACGTGCGTGCGGATGAAGTGCAGTGTCGCGCGATCTCCGGCGTGCAGCAAATTGACTTCGACTACGCGCACCAGCTTGGCTGCACGATTCGGCAGATTTCGCGCGCCGAGAAGCACGGCAATAAGCTGTATGCGTCCGTCGAACCGGCTTTGGTGCCGCAAACCGAACCTCTGGCGCGTGTGGCAGGAAGCCAGAATTTGCTGGTGAGCACCGGCGAATTTGGCGGCGAAACCGTGTTTGCGGGCTTCGGGGCGGGCGGCAATCCGACGGCGGTCGCGGTGGTTTCCGATCTGTTGCACATCGCACGCCACAAGCCGCGCGAATATGACGCTGCCGATCCGGCGCGTTTCGCGGTGAGCAACGACTTCGAGACGCCGCACTATGTGCGCTTCGTCATTCAGGACAAACCGGGAATCATCGCGGCGATCGCGAACGTGCTTTCGAAGAACGGGATTAACATTGACTCCGTGTTGCAGAAGCCGGGTTGTCCGAAAACAGAGCTGCCGTTCGTGATGACGCTGGAAACATGCAGCGCGGCGAAGCTCGACAATGCGCTCGCCGAAATTGCGAAACTCGACTTCCACAAGCAGGCGCCGTTCTGCATGCCGATTTTGAAATAGGGGACCGAATGCATTTGCGATGCAACAACCGGAATTGTGCGCACACGCTGGATCTACACGAACGCGCGGTGGCGTGCCCGAAGTGTGGTGACCTGCTGGAAGTGGTGATGGAAGCGCCAAAGCAGGATCCGGCGCAGGTAAAGCGAATGTGGCTGGAGCGTCGAATGTCGAACGCCAGCGCCGACCGAAGCGGCGTGTGGCGTTTCCGAGACCTCCTGCCCGGCCCCTACTCGTTAGAAGATCTTGTAACCCTCTCCGAAGGAAATACGCCACTGGTACACGGCTTGAAGACCGGCAAATCCACCGGTCTCGACCAGCTGTTTTTCAAGCATCTCGGATGGAATCCTACTGGCTGCTTTAAAGACCTGGGTATGACCACGGGCATGACGGAAGCCAAACATGTCGGCGCGAAGATCGTCGCTTGTGCCTCGACGGGCAATACGTCGGCATCGCTGGCGGCGTATGCGTCGCGCGCGGGATTGGAAGCCCACGTCTATCTGCCGAGTGGAAAGATTTCGCTGAACAAGCTGGCTCAGGCGCTGGAGTTTGGCGCAAAGATCGTCGAAGTGGATGGCAGCTTCGACGCGGCACTCGATCAGCTTCTTAACACGAAAAACGACGACATCTACTTTCTGAATTCTGTGAATCCGTTCCGCGTTGAGGGGCAGAAGACGGTCATCTTCGAGATGATGGAGCAACTCGACTGGCGGGTACCGGACGTGGTGATTTGTCCCGGAGGGAATCTCGGTAACAGCGCGGCATTCAGCAAAGGGCTGGAGGAGCTGAAGGAGTTTGGATTTATCGATCGGTTGCCAAAGCTCGTAGTGGTGCAGGCGGCGGGTGCGAATCCATTTGCTGAGCTGTGGCGGACTGGCGCGGACGAACTGACTCCGACGGAACATCCGGAGACGGTGGCGACAGCGATTCGAATTGGCAATCCGCGGTCGTGGCGCAAGGCGCTGCATGGTGTGAAGATGACCGGCGGGTTCGTGATGGAAGTAACCGATGAAGAGATCGGCGAAGCAAAGGCGCTCATAGGCCTCGATGGCATTGGCTGCGAGCCGGCTTCGGCCACTACGCTCGCCGGGCTGCGCAAGCTGCATGCGGAAGGCAAGCTCGATCGCGATGCCACGGTGGTCGCGATCCTGACGGGCCACGCGCTGAAGGACACCGACTACATCCTGAAGGCCCATGCGAAGGCGAATGAAGCGCGACTGGCCGAGGTGAACGGATGAGCGCGCTCGCCGAACGCGGAGAAATCGAGATTACGGTCCCGGCCTCGGTGGCAAACCTGGGGCCGGGATTCGACGTGCTTGCCGTGGCGGTGCAGCTTTATTTGCGGCTGAAAGTGCGGGCGATCGAGGGCAGAAACGAGCTTCGTTTCAATTTCATTGGGCAGCAACTCAAGGGCGACAACTATATCGAGCGCGCGTTCAATTTCCTCGCGCGGCAGCACAGCGGGTCGTTCCCTTCCCTTGAAGTGGATGTGCATTGCGACATTCCTATACGTTCGGGTCTGGGAAGCAGTGCCGCAGCCACGGTTGCGGGTTTGCGCTTGTACGAGGCAATCATGGAGCCGATGCAGGCGCGCGATCTGCTGAATGCCGCGGTGGCGCTGGAAGGACATCCCGATAATGTTTCTGCTGCGCTGCTCGGTGGCATGACTGCAAGTTGCCAGCTTCCCGATGGTTCGACTTCAGCGGTCTCGATGCCCTGGCCGGCATCGCTGTGCCTGATCGTTGCGACACCCGAATACAATCTCTCGACGTCGGCAGCGCGGAGCGTGCTGCCGGAGAGAGTTTCGCGACACGATGCGGTATTTAACCTCCAGCGAATGGCGCATCTGTTGCACGCGTTGCAAAGCGAAGACTTCTCTCTTCTTCACGAAGCGCTTTCTGATCGCCTGCATCAGCCACATCGGCAGAAACTCATTCCCGGACTCGACCAAGCGTTGATGCTTGATCATCCTGACATTCTTGGCGTGTGCCTGAGCGGCGCGGGACCGTCCATTGTGTGCTTCGCGACGCAGAGCTTTAGCGAGATCGAGCGAATGCTAGCCAATATCTACGAGGGGCTTGGACTTCCCTACCAGGTTCGTACGCTGGCTGTGCACCGCAATGACGAAGCTCCGGTCAGCGAGGTCCCTCCAAACGAACCGGATCCTTCGGTTTTCGCGTAAGTACCACGTTTGCGCAACCATCAAACTAAGACACTGGAAAGACCTATGACCAGCAAAGCGAAATCGACCTCGAAGCTCTCCCAACAGACCGTCGCGATCCTCGGACTCGGCAAGATCGGCAGCATCCTGCTGCAAGCCATGTTGCGCGAAGGACTGCTCTCGCCGAAGCGCGTGCGCGCGACGGTGAACCATGCAGATAAGACCGCCAAGCTCACGCAGGAGTTCGGCATTCAGGTTGGCACCGATAACGCCGCGGCAATCAAAGGCGCGGACATCATCCTCGTCGCACTAAAGCCGCAGCAGATTGGTACTGTTCTCACCAGTTTGCGTGACGAGATCAAGCCGAACCAGCTGCTGATCTCGGTAGCGGCATCGGTTCCGACGGCCTACATGGAAGAGCGGCTCGCGGCGAAGGTGCCGATCATTCGCGCCATGCCGAATACACCCTCAATGCTGGGTGCGGGCATGACGGGCATCTGCAAAGGTGCGCACGCTACTGCGGCTCAACTCGATCTGGCGCAGGCGATGTTCAATACGGTGGGCCGCACGGCTATCGTGGAAGAAAAACATATGGATGCCGTGACCGGGCTGTCGGCGAGCGGGCCAGCGTTTATCTACATCATCATCGAGTCCCTGGCGGAAGCAGGCGTGAAGGTCGGCTTACCGCGCGATCTGGCGACGCTTTTGGCAGCACAGACAACGATGGGCGCGGCGCAAGTTGTGCTGGAAACCGGGCAACATCCGGCGCAATTGAAGGACGCCGTAACGACGCCGGCAGGCTGCACAATTGATGGCATCCTCGAACTGGAAGAGGGCAAGTTGCGGGTGACGCTGATTAAAGCGGTGGTGAAGGCTGCGCAGCGCGCGAAGGAGTTGGTGTTCAGTTAAGGTGACCAAGGTTTGGGAGGTTCGACAACTTGTCACATTGCCTTGAAGCTCCGGTTTGATACATTAATGCATGGACTTCGATCAGCTCCTGACTTTTCTCGAGGTAGCCAAGCTCGGGAACTTCTCGCGCGCCGGAGAAAAGGTCTACCGCTCGCAATCGGCCGTCAGCGCCCAAATCCGACAACTGGAACAGGAATACGGCGAGCGTCTCTTTGACCGCTCGGGTAAGATCGTGCGTCTTTCACCCGCCGGAGAGGTACTGCTGGAATACGCGCAGCGCATGGTTGCTTTGCGCAACGAGTCGTTGCGCGCGGTTGCCGATCAGGGCGAAACGCCTCGGGGAGTGCTGTCCATAGGCGCGAATGAGGCGACCTGCCTGTATGTGCTGCCGGATATTTTCACCGAGTATTGCCAGCAATTCCCACAGGTGCAGATTACGGTTTACCGCAACTTCAGCCGCAAGATTTTGCAAGCTGTGGAAGACGGCGTAATCGATCTCGGCATCGCGACGCTTCCGGTGAAATCACCGTCGTTGAAAGTCCATCCCATCTTCCGTGATCGCCTCGAACTGATGGTGCCAGTACGGCATCCGCTGGCCGCGAAGGAGAGCGTGACGATCGAGGAGATCGCGGAGTATCCGCAGATTTTCCCGAAGACTGGCTACACGCGCCAACAGCTCGATAAACTGTTCCGCCCATACAATTCGAAGCTGCGGGTGGCGATGGAGATCCCAAGCGTTGGGCTGATCAAGAGCTTCGTGGTGTCGGGCGTGGGCGTAACGCTATTGAGTAGCACCTTCGCGCAAGATGAAGTGCGCGCAGGGAAAGCCAAGATGCTGCCGATTGCAGGGGTGGACATGTGGCGCGAGTTAGGCCTGATCTACCGTAACGATCGCACTCTACCCCGTTCTGCGACTGCATTCATCGATCTCATGCGCCATCGTCCGGTGGCGAAAAAATCGAAGTCGCATCGCATGTGACAATTCGAATAATCGTTCGAGCGAATTAATATTTTGCGTTTCTGCGTTCTCGCGCGGAGGCTTCTAATAAGAGTTGCGTAAGGTGCAACACTCTATTCGGGAGCAACTCTGATGCACTGTCCTTATTGTGGAAGCGAACACCATTTGAACTCGCCGTGTCCCCAGAACGAAGAGCGACATCCGGAAACGAATCGGCCGGATGAAAAACACCCTTTAGCGGGACTCGACAATCCCTTCTGGAAGTCTGAGAAGACCGCGATAAGCGCGTAGGTTGAGCGGAGCGCCGCCTTTAGTGCGCGGCGCCCACAGCTCCCTTTTTAGCGACTGCCTTCTTCAGCATGAAGACCAGGGGCACGCACGCGAAACATACGAGCGCGAGATAGCGGAAGTCGTCAACGTAGGACCAGAGCCGCGCTTGGCGTTCGACCATGCCATTCACAACGCCCCACGCCCGCGTGGTTGAATCCCACAGCGGCGCTCCGTTGCCGCCGGATCCTGCGTCCTTCAGGCCGTTCGCGATCGCACCGAACTGGTTATGGAAGTTCGGGTTCTGTGCCGAGATGTTGTGAACTAGATCGTTGCGATGCGTTTGCGAGTGGCGGGCAACAATCATGTTCACAATGGAAATGCCAATGCTGCCACCGATATTGCGCAGGAGATTGTAGAGGCCGCTGGCGTTGCCAATCTCTTCGTTGCGGAGCCCTGCCATCGTGGTGGTAGAGAGCGGCACGAAGACGCAGCCTGACGCGAATCCGCTGAGGATGATCGCCCAGATGAACGTCCAGGGGCCGATGCCGAGATAGACTTCGCCGAACCAGATGCTGCAAATTCCGAAGAGCGCGAAGCCGAAGGCGATCAGCCAGCGATTGTCAATGCGACTGGTAAGGATACCGATTATGGGCATGGCGACAATTGCACCCACACCCCGGGGACTCACAGCGATGCCGGCATTCAGGGCGGTATAGCCCATCAACTCTTGATAAAACAGCGGCAGCAGCGTGACCATGCCGTAGATCACGGCGCCGAAGAGGCCGATCATGATGCAGCCCAGAGTGAAATTGCGATGCGTGAAGACGCGAAGATTCACCAGCGGTTTCTCGGCTGTGAATTGCCACCAGAGAAACGCAATGAATGTGACGAGCAGAACGAGGGTAGCCCAGCGCAGCCAAGTAGCACTCCACCAATCCACTTCCTGCCCTTTGTCGAGAATAATCTGAAGCGCGCCGAGCCAAACGGCGAGCAGGCCGAGGCCGATGGCGTCGATTCTTCCGGGCTTTGCATTCTTGATGTACGGAGGATCGACGACATAACGCAAGATCATGAAGACAGCGAGAATTCCGATGGGGATGTTGATGTAGAAGGCCCAGCGCCAGGAGTAGGTGTCGGTGAGCCAGCCGCCAAAGGTTGGACCGAGGACCGGAGCAACAACGACGCCGAGGGCGAAGACAGCCATCGCCAAGCCGCGTTTTTGCGGCGGGAAACTTTCGAGCAAGATGGCCTGCGAGAGCGGCTGCAACGCGCCCCCTCCGGCGCCCTGGATAGCACGCGCGGCGAGGATCATCCATAGACTTGTGGCAGCACCGCAGGCAAACGAGGAAACGGTAAAGATAGCGATACAGATAATGAGGAAGCGCTTGCGACCAAAGCGCAGCGCAAACCACGTACTCGCCGGGAGAATGATGGCGTTGGCGACGAGATAGCTGGTGAGTACCCAGGTGGCTTCGTCGTTCGTTGCCGAAAGGCTTCCCGCGATATGTGGCAGGGCGACCGAGGCGATCGAGGTATCGAGCACCTCCATAAAGGTCGCCAACATGACAGCAATGGCAATCAACCACGGACTTGTGGCAGACGCCTCCTGCTGCTGGACAGCAGCACTACTCATTCCAATCCCTTCCCTGTTTTCAATGGGATTTACTGCGGGTCAGAGCGTCACAGTAAGAGATGAGTTGAGCCTGTGCTCGGTTGCAAAAGGTGGAGGTCGGCTAGGGGCGAAACTCTGCGAGCGCCGTGGCAAGCCGCTTCAGGCCTTCGCGAGTCATCGCGGTATCGCCGCCGAGACCGATGCGGAAGTGTTGCGGCATTTCAAAGAATTTGCCGGGAACAATGGCGGTTTCGTACTTCTCGCGGAGAAAGCGGTCGAACGCTTCGACACTGCCAGAACGGAGCTTGGGAAAGACAGTAGTGCCGACGCCGGGGTTCACGAAATCGATTTCGTTGCGCGAAGCGAGCAGTTCGTTCAGCGCTCGGTGGTTTTCATCAAGGATTCTGTGAGCGCGCTCGGCGACACGCGAAAGATTGTCGAGGGCAATGACGCTGATGCGGTCAGCGGGATGCGAAGGAGTGGCTGCAAAGAGGTCGTTCATGCGCCAGATGCGGTGCGCAAGTTTGGGTTCGGCGAGGATCCATCCGCAACGCACGCCACTGAGGCCGAAGGCTTTGGTGAGGCTGCTGGTAACGAGGAAGTTTTCACCAAGATGGATCGCGGGCTTGGGACGTTTATCGCCGAGGGCTTCGAGATAGACTTCGTCCACGAGCACACGGGCACCGTGCTTCGCGGCGATTTCACCGACTTCGCGTAACACCGCATCGCTTGTCAGCACACTGCTGGGATTGTGAAGGTTGGTGATAACAATTAGCTTCGTATTCGGCGTAATTACGCGCTTAACGTCGGCCGGATCGATTGCGAACCCGCTCTCGTAAGGACGCGGGAAGCGTTTGATCTTCGCGCCGAGAAACGCCAGAGCGCTGGTGAGCAACTCGTACGTTGGCTCCTCGATAAGGACTTCGTCACCGGAATCGAAAGTTCCAGCCATGGCGAGGTGATTGGCCATCGAAGTCCCGTAAGCTGCGACAACGTTCTCTTCCTTCACACCATTGAGTTTCGCGAGACGCTCCTGCAGCGGCGCGTAGCCGTACACGGTGGGACCGTTGATCTCTAGGTCCTCCAAGCGCACTGGCAGTTCTGCCAACGGATACGACATGACTCCACTGGTCGCAAGATTGTATTTCGCGGCGGAGTATAGCTTCGCGTATTCCATGTAGGGCGAGTGGGCGGCGGTGCGGGAGGACGTCATTGCGAGAGGACTTTTCCTTTCCGTCGCCACAGCCAATACACCGGCATGCCGACGAGAAGAATCGCGAAGCCAAGAAGGCTGTTCGCGGGATACTTGTAGATTGTATTCGTGACCACGAGCCACGAGGCGGCGATGAATACGAGCGTGGTCCAGGGATGGCCTGGCACCTGAAATCCGCCACTGGCGCCGTTTTCCAAGGAGCTGCGCTTTCGGAATACGAACAGCGTGCAAGCCGTCAGTCCGAAGAAGACGAAGTCCATCGAAACAACGTAGTTCAGGATTTGTTCATACCGGCCAGTAAGCGCAACAACGATCGTCCACACGCTTTGCAGCACGATTGCCAGAATGGGGACGTGGGTCTTTTCGTTCACTTTGGCTACTGCGCGGAAGAAGACGCCATCCTCGGCCATCGCAAAGTAAACGCGCGGAGCGGTGAGAATCGATTGGCTTAGGAAGCCGAGGGTTGAGACGGTGATACCCAGCGTCACGATCGTTGCGCCACGCTGCGCCATCGCGAGACGCATGACATCTGTAGCGGGTACGCGGGTGGCAGCTAGTCCCACAGGCCCGAGCGCACGCACGCACACGAAGTTCACGGCGAGATAGAGGACGATCACGCCAGCAACGCCGAGGAGCAAGGCACGCGCGAGATTCTTTCGCGGATCGCGAACTTCGCCGGCAACGAAATTGGCCGTCTGCCAGCCACCAAATGCGAAGAGCACCGGGACCATTGCGGCTCCAAATGAAGATAGAAGGCCTGGTGAGAGGGGGCGATCGAGTACAGTTCCACCGACAGCAAACGGCTCGCGAATGTAGAGAAACCCGGCGACGACAAGAAATGCAATCGCGCCGATTTTCAGGATCATGAGCGCACTCTGTACCCGGCTTCCGAACTTCACACCGAGGCAGTTGATCAGAGTGAGGAGCGATAGCGTGACGACGGCAACCACTCTCTCTGGCACGGCCCAATGGGTAAGAACAAGGAAGTACCGCGCGAAGGTCACGGTGACGGCTGCCATGCCTCCGGTCTGAATCACCAGCAGAAGGACCCATCCGTAAAGGAAGCCAGCGAGCGGGTGGATGGCGTCACGGAGATAGGCGTATTGGCCGCCCACGGAGGGCTGCCGGCCCGCGAGTTCGGCATAGATGAAGGCACCCAGCGTAGCGATGACGCCACCTGCCAGCCACGCACCGAGGATTAGCGGTGCTGTGTGCACCTGTTGCGCAACTACGTAAGGATTGATGAAGATGCCGGAGCCGACGATACCGCCCATCACCAGCATCGTGGCGTCGAAGAGGCCAACGCTGCGGACAAGTTGTTGGGCTTTGCTCACGTGGCTCTCATCCTACACGGCAAAGAAAAAGCCGGGCGATTGCTCGCCCGGCGTCGGAAGCAGAGCTGGCTATGTTTGAACGATCTTCGGAGTGATGAAGAAGATCAGTTCCTGGGTCTGGGTGTTGGTGGTCTTGTGCATGAACAAGTACTTGAGGATCGGGATGTCGCCGAGGATCGGAACTTCCTGGCTCGTCAAGGTGTTCTGCGTCTGAACCACGCCGCCGATGGTGACCGTGCCGCCGTCGGTCACGAGGACCTGGGTGGTGGTCTGTTGCGTCAACAGGATCGGGTTGCCGAGTACCGTCCGGGTGAAGTCAGGCGTGGTGTTTTCCACGTCGACTGCCAGGAAGATGGTGTTCTCAACTGTGATCTGGGGCGTAACCGTCAGGCGGAGGAAAGCGTCCACGTAGGTGACGGTCGGAGGACCGTTCAACTGCGACAGCGTAACGACCGGCAGACGGAAACCTTGGCGGACGAGAGCAGTCACGTTGTTCTGGGTCACGACACGCGGTCTCGACAGGATCTTCAACAGGCCGCGTTGTTCAGCAGCGCTGAGGTAGAGGTCGAGGCCATAGGAGTGGCCGATGTTGATGAGTTCAAGGCCGGCTGTCGGGTTCAACACCTGGAAGTTGGTGAAGAGCGGGAAAGCGCCGGTCGTGGAAATCGGGAACGGAGCCCCGGTAATCGGCTGTCCGGCCGGGTTCTTGAAGTTCGTACTACCGAAACCAGCGTTCGGGTTGCCGCTGACCGATGTGGAGGCGCCGCCCCAGCCGCCGCCGAGCTGAATACCAAGCTCACGTACGAAGGTGCGGGTTGCCGCCACGACGCGGGCTTCGATTTCAACTTCCTGCGTCTTGCGGTCAAGTTGCGAGATCAAGCGGTCCAAGCTCGGGATGACGCCCGGAATATCCGAGATCACGAGAGCATTCATACGGCCGTCGGCAATGATGTCGCCGCGAGCGCTGAGGAACTTCTTCAGTGTCGGGACGAGATCGGCCGAGCGAGCGTAGCTCAGGAAACGGGTGACGGTGACCTTGTCCACCGCGAGGGCCTGCGCTTCGAGCTGCTGGCGGCGGGCAACGGCTTCCGTGCGCAGCGTTTCGATTGAGGCGATGCGAAGGACGTTGCCGTCGAGCTGACGGTCAAGGCCGTTGTTCCGCAACACGATGTCGAGGGCCTGATCCCACGGTACGTCGTCGAGCACCAGGGTTACGGTGCCTTTGACGCTGGGGTCGAGAACGACGTTCAAGCCGCTGATTTCGTGGATCAGGCGGAAGAAGTCCTTCAGGTCGACATCCTTCAGGTTCACCGAGATCGGTTCGCCCGTGTAGCGGGGACCCGACGCCGGCTGAGCGCTGTGCTGTTGCGTCTGTTGTTCCTGCGCCAGGTTCACGGCGCCGGCTGGTGCTTCCGATGCTGTCGGCGGAAGAACGTTGTCAACCTTGTCCTTGGCGATGGTCGTAGCCATCACAGAGGCGGCTTCCAACGAGCGAACGGCCGGAGCAGGTTTCGGAACGTTGACCGGGTTCTGCGCGTCAACCATCACGAAGCTCGGCGCCGGTGTGGCGGTGGGCTTGGTGTCGGTAGCGGCAGGTGCGGCAGCCGGGATCGCAGCCGGAGCGTCAGCCTTTGCGACTTCCGTCGCTGCGGGCTTGCTCTCGACCACTGGAGCTGGAGCAGCCTTCGCCATCGAGGGCGTCAGCTTTACGACCAGTTCCTTTTCGCCGGGTACCAGCTGGAAATCATGCGCGCTGGTCATGTCCACAACAATGCGCGTAACCGGAGGATTCTCCTGGTAACGCGAGATGCGGACGCCCTTAATGTCAGAGCTGTTGACGGCGATCTGCTTGGTGCGTACGGCCGGGATCGCGTTTGGCAGATCGATCACGAGACGGTCGGGGCCCGACAGCGTCTGCGTAATCGGAGCAGCCGCTGTGCGTGGCGAGATGGCGACTTCCATGCCATTCGCGCCGCGCGTCACGTTCACCTGCCGGATCATGACCGGCGTGGTGTTCGCTGCGGGAGCTGCGGTTGCCGTAGCAACAGGCGCAGGAGCAACGGGCGCTGCTGCCGGTGCCCTCACCGGAGCCGCAGCCGCTACTTCCCCGCCCGAGATCTTTAATGTGAGGTCGGCGTCTTTCTTATCGACCTCAACAGCGGCTCCCGGCACAAGAGCCAATTCAACCCGGGTGACTTCCGTTCCGCTGGTGCCCGTATAAGTCAGCACGCGGTACGACTTCACGCTGGCAGCATCCAGGTTGCGCATGCGCTCCTGGAGTTGTCCGGCGGAAACACCCGTCAAATCGACCAGCATCAAATTGTCTGCAGGTCGATATTCGTTATGCGTGAAGGCGCCGGTCGTGTGCAGCGTAACGACAGTCGAAGTTCCCTCCGACGCGACGTTTACGTTGGTCAACTGCGACCCGGCGGCCGCTGCAGCGCCAGCCAGCGCGAGCAGCGTTACGGAAACACCCAGTAGTTGCTTCAGCCTCATCTAAATTCTCCTCACGGTCCGGTGGTTTCACCGGCTAGCCGTGCAGATCGTGAATCCCGCCCTTGTTCGGAACTCAATCGCACTAGAGCGTTAGCGCGCCTCTCCGTTCATCTACAGCACTCGACGGAGTCGGTTTGCAATGCAACTGCTTAACGGACCCAACTGCTCAAAGATCTAGTTGCAAAATGATGTTCTATTTTGCCCGCGCACTGCGCGACGCCACCGCTTAAACCACGGGGGCGGAAACTTTCTTGACAACCTCGCGTGTGTATTTCTTGCCGAGTTTGTCGGTGACTTGCTCCCGGAAAACGACGCTATCCGGAGTGATGCGCATCACGAAACCGTTGTACACGGGATCGTTCTCGCGCAGGAAATATGCTTTGTTCGCGGGGTTTGAAACCACCGCGATCATGCCGTTCGGCGCCTTGACGATGCCCTGAAGGTTGGTTTGATCAACTACCAGGCAGCGCTTTCCGGTACCGCAGTTGATCGGCTCGTTTGCATTCGCACGGATCGGGCTAACGAATGGATCCCGTTTGCCCGGACCGGCTGCACGCTTCGGCTTCGCCGCGACATTCGTCGCCACGGCACCGCCTGAGTTAGAGGCAGCCGCGGATTTCTTTGAAGAAGACTTCTTTTTGGTTGCGGGCTTAGCCGAGGCTTCCGCTTTCGGTTTCTCCGCAGGAGCAGCTTGCGTCTGCGCAGGTGCCGGAGCAGGCGCGGGCTGCTGCGCCCAAAGGCTGCCCGTCGCTACCACCAGCATCAAGATTCCGGTTCGAACCTTCATAATCTTCGCCTCTTACTTTGCCGCCGGCTTCGCAGCAGGGGCGGGAGTTGGAGCAACGTCGCGGCTATAGAAAGTGCTTGCGGTGGCGACTGCAACCACGCTCTCGTTGGGAGCGTATTCATACTTGCCTGCAGCTGCGCCCTTGCCTCTAATCGCACCCATCGTCAAGCCGGTCATATTCACAATCCGTTCCAGCTTTCCGGTGCGCTCAAAGAAGTTCAGCATCGAGTAGTACGGTCCATCCACTTCCATCTGGAAGGGGACTTCGGTGTAGAACTCTTTCTGCTGTGCTGCCTGAGAGGTATAGCGGCGGACTTCAACGCCAGACTGTGCAGCGGTGTCCTGCATCAGGTGGATGAACTTGTCCGCTTCCTTCTCGTCCGGCACGATCTTCTTCTGAATCTCCATCTGCTGTTTCAGAGATTCGATCTGCGCGAGCAACTCCGGCAACTTCGCTTCGTAAGGACGGAGTTGGTCGATTTCTGCCTGCTTGTCTTTCAACACCTGCAAGTTCGCCTGGTTGGCTTCCGCCATGCCCTTATAGACGAACATGTACATACCAGCGGTGACCACGACGGCGAGGCCGATGATGATCGTCCACTGTGCAATTGGCTTCATATCGCTAAAGCTTGCCATATCTGTGCCCCGACTTAGGATTTGCCCTTCTCACACGTCAGTGTGAAGTTAAACGCCTGATAGTCCTTCACTCCGGCGTCTTGCACCGTTTCCTTGAGCTCAACGTTCTTGAACAAGCCCGTTTTCTTGAGGTTCGCCATCAGGTTCGCAACGGCGTTGTTGCTCAGGGCAGTACCGGTAAGGTCGATCGCGGCACCACTGTCGGTCATCTTCGACAACCAGACCGCTTCCGTACCGTTGACCGTGTCGCCAAGGCTTGCCAGCAGGTTCGCCGGGCCAGCCTGGTTCGCGCGTAACTGGTCGATCACGTCAACGCGGCGCTTGTAAAGGTCGGCTTGACGCTGCTTCTCGAGATAGGCAGCTTTAACTTGCGCCAAACGCTTTTGCTCTGCGTCCGCCTGCGCGATCTGCTGCTGAATCTCTTTGCCCTGCTTGTCGATTACGTAGTACACGATACCGTTGCCCAGTCCAAAGATCACCAGCACGATCAGAACTGCGAACAACGGACTCGTTCCGTCGGAAGGCATGACCGGCATGGTCGCGCCCTTACCGTGCTTTTGAGCTGGAGAGCCAAGTAAATTGATCTTGATCATAATTCGTCAAAACTCCTAAGGGCGAGTCCCACGGCAACTGCCATCTGGCCGGCGTTCTTGTCGGCGAGATCCGCGCCCGTGCCAAGAGGCGGTTCAATGCGCTGGAATGGATTGAGGATCTCGACTGGGAGCGAGAACTCCTGGCGCAGGCCTTCAATCAGGCCCGGCACCTGCGACGAACCGCCCGCGAGGTAAATGCGCTCAATGTGCTCTCCCGTCGCGGTAGCGCGGAAGAAGTCGAAAGTCTTCTGAATTTCCAGCACGATGATTTCGGTCACTTGCTGGAGGATCGGCATCTTCGCGTCTTCGCTGACTGTGCCCACTTTCTTACCGAGCTTCAGCGCTTCCGCGTCTTCAAAGCTGAGATCCAGTTCCTTCTGCAACGAATCGGTGTATTGGTGGCCGCCGACGCTCACATCGCGCGTGAACAGGGGTGTGGTGCCCTTCACGATGTTGATGTTCATTACGCTGGCGCCGAGATTCAACAACGCAACTGTCGCGCCCGGACCGGGTTGATAGTTGTATTCGTAGCAGTTCTGGAGGGCGAACGCGTCGATGTCCACCACCGCCGGAGACTTGCCGGCGAGCGACAGAACGTTCGTGTAGTTAAGAATTTTGTCTTTCTTCACCGCGACCAGCAGGACGTCCATCGTCGAGCCACCGGTGTCGGAAAGGATCTGGTAGTCAATGCTGACGTCCGAGATATCGAACGGGATGTGTTGCGCGGCTTCGGTCTGGATGATGCCGGAAAGTTCAGAGTCGCTCATCGTCGACATCGGGATGCGCTTCACGATCACGGAGTGTCCGCTGACCGAGGTCGCTACCGCACGAGTCTTGATGCCCGACTCCGTAAAGATCTTGGTAATTGCGCTGGCGACGCTGCCGCTGTCCACAATCATCGAGTCCACGACGATGTCAGACGACAGGGGCTCCATGGCCATGTGCGCCACTTCTACGCCATTGCGCGACTTCTTTAACTCCACGGCCTTGATGCTGCTGGATCCGATATCCAGGCCAACTATGCTCTTTGCTGTTCCCAGTCCAAACATGCGCCCCGCCTCTAGTGTCCGCTTGCTACTGCCCGCGCGGACTTCGGTTTCTTCTTCTCGCGTCCTTCACCCACACTGCTCTTGCGTTCCATCCACGAGTCCAGAATCGTCTTCTTGAATTTCCAGCGATTGCCAAGTTTGAACGCCGGGATACGCTCTTCCGAAACGTACTTGTAGAGCGTGTCCGGGCTCACGCCCAGATACTCCGACGCTTGGCGAATGTTCATTACTTCTGGAGATTCGGCCATCGAGCTTTGCCCCTTGGCGCAGAGACCGCACACAAACACGCTCACACGTGTTCATTTTGGTCTTCTGAACAAATCGACTTCTCTGAATCTCGGGGGGACTTTCAGTGCTGCTGTTTATATCAGGGTTACGAGGGAGGGTGTCAAGATAAACTTCTGCATCCACACCACTTTCTGCCAATAACTCCTAAAGTACAACGACGGCAAAAGAAACAAGATGCTGCGCCACATCTGCATGGACACTACTAGCTGTTGGGGTAGTAGCGACTTCGGTGCGGAAAATGCACCGAAGAACCCCTAAGGTCGAGGATTCCCATAAGGGACGTTACGGAGGTAGTAGACCCGGTCTGGACTGATTTTTGAGGTTTCTTGCAGGTTACTCCGGCAAATCCCGGGTTTTGTGCCGAAATCTTCAGGCTTTGCGGGGACCTTATAAACATCGAGAGACGATATTTTCAGCCAATTTTCAGTTGAATTGCTGAGGGTTAAGGTACAGGTTCGCGCCGCGAAATTTCATTTTGGTTCATGCAATCCTGAACACAGATCTGATTGCTCCGCACCAATCGGTACAGTCAGAAAAACAAAAAAAGCCGGGCTTGCGGCCCGGCGTTCAGTTAAACAGTTCCGAAACTTAGTGAATGTCGAAGTGTTCCTGGTGCATCGCGGGATCGCTCTTCACGATCACGGTTTTGCCCGTGAGTTCTTCGAATTCCTGGACCAGCTTTCCGTTATTTTCCTTGATCGCTTTCGCGACTTCCGGGTTCACGCGGATCGTCACGTCCTTACCATCGAGATGCTTAGCGAGCTTCCGAACTTCGGTATAGATCTCGCTGCACATAGTCGGCACGGACTTCACGAAGCCAGTCGCTTCGCAGTACGAACACGGCGTGCCCAGCGTGCGTTCCAGCGATTGCTTGACGCGTTTACGGGTGATTGCCACTAGTCCGAAGTCGTTAAACTGGAGCACCTTTGAAGGCGCGCGATCGGACTTCAGAGCTTCTTCGAGCGCAGCCATGACCTTCTGGCGGTTCTTGCGCTCATCCATGTCGATGAAGTCGATCACAATGATTCCGCCAAGATCGCGCAAGCGGATTTGGCGCACGATCTCTTTGATCGCGTCCACGTTCGTCTTCACGATGGTGTCTTCGAGGCGTGTCGTCTTGCCGACGTATTTGCCGGTGTTGATATCAATCGCGACGAGGGCTTCCGTCTGGTTGATCACGATGTAGCCACCGCTCTTCAACCACACCTTCGCCTTCAACGCCTTGTTGATCTCTTCCTGGATTCCGAACTCCTCGAAGAGCGGCGTGTTCTTGGTGTAGAGCTTGATCCTCCGCACCAGGGACGGCTGGAAGCGACTGGCGAAGCGCAGTACGCGTTCGTATTCGGATTCGTTATCGACCCAGATGGTGGTGAAGTCGCTGGTCACCTGGTCGCGCAGCACGCGCTCCACGAGGTTGAGATCGTGGTAGATGAGCGCCGGCGACTTGCTCTTGTCGGAGCGGCCTTTGATTTCGCTCCACAGGTGCTTAAGGAAGCGGATGTCAGCGCGGAGCTCGTCTTCCTTCACATTCGCTGCTGCAGTGCGCACGATGAAGCCGCCATGGCCGTTCTCGCGCTCGCTACTCACGATGCGCTTCAGGCGCTGACGCTCTTCGTCGGACGCGATCTTGCGCGACACGCCGACGTGGTTGACGGTCGGCATGTACACGAGGAAACGTCCCGGCAGGGCAATGTGGCTCGTGATGCGCGCGCCCTTCTTACCGATCGGTTCCTTCGCGATCTGGACCAGAATTTCCTGACCTTCTTTTAGGAGGTCGGAGATCAGCGGAGTGTTCCGCGACTGCATGTTCTTCATCGGCGGTCCACCGCGGCGTCCACGACGCCCGCGACGTCCACGATCAAACTGGCGTCGAGGCTTGCTGCCAGTTTCTCCGGCGACAGCCTCTTCTTCTTCGCCATCGCCTTCTTCTTCGCCTTCCTCTTCGAACTCGCCTTCAGCGGCTTCTACGGCTTCGCCGTTGCCGTTCGAGTACTCAAAGTCTTCCGCCTGATGCTCGTGAAAGTCCTCTTCGATATCGGCGACCTGAGGAATCCATCGACCCGAGTTTTCGCCACCGGCCTCGAGAGTTTCTTCTTCGAGTTCCATGTCGGCTTCGGCGGCGTCGTCTTCGGCCAGTTGCACGGATTCTCCGGACTCTTCGCCATCGAAGGTTTCGTGCTCGAGGGTCTTACCCACAGGTGCGGTTTCGGGAAGGATGCGGGGCGGCGCTTCGTATTCGGTGACGCGATGGTAAGTGACGTCGTCGTCTTCAGCCACGGGCTGGGCTTCGAGTTCGGAGCTGAGTGCCTCTTCGTCTTGCGCGACTTCTGCCGCAGGGGCACTCAGAGCTTCTGCCGCGCTTTCCTGCTCGGCACGTTCGGCTTCTTCGACCTGTTCTTCTTCCTCGAATTCGTCTTCGACGTCTTTCCGATAGGCTTCCGCTTCCGGATCCACACGCATTTCCGCGACTTGCCGCGGGGCGCGCAATTCGGCAAAGCCTTCAGTGGGCTCTTCGTCGTGCTGTTGTGCCGCTTCGGAGACTTCTTCCGTGTGCGGCTCAGAGACGGCCTCTTCGTGCGTTACCGCGGGTACTGCGTGCTCTTCAAAGGCGGCGGCCACGATGCTCGCAGCTTCTTCCTGTGTGTTCGACTCGTGCTCTTCATGCTGAACAGGTTCGTGCGTCTCAAGCGTTTGCTCGTGCGCCGGGTGCTCAACATGAGTTTCGGCTGCCGCAGGACGGTTGCGATACTTCGAAAGCGATTCGCCTGGCATGACGATCGGCTGATATCCGGGAGGCGGTCCAAAATCACCACCACCACTCTCACGATCACCGCGGTCGCGGTCACGACCGCCACGGTCGCGTCCTCGGCGAGTGCCGCGCTCGGCGCGGTCACGACGACCCTGATCTTCTCGCTCGCGACGGGGCTGCTCTTCAACTTCTGCTTCCGGGACCGGTGCAGCTTCTTCGTGCACCTCAGGCTGTTCTTCCTCTTCGACCTCGGACTCTGCCGCGGAGGCTGACGCAGCCTGCTGCTGAGTTTCCGTGCGTTCAAAACGTTCACCATTGCGTCCGCGGCGTCCACCACGGCGGCGGCGGCGTCCACGCCAGCGGCTCGTGCCCTCTCCATCGCCGTTCTCTTCCGCAGTGGAGTTCCCTTCCTCAGTTCCCGCGGTTTCGACAGAGGCTTCCTCAGTTTCTTCTTCAGCTTCGCTGTAGCCACCCTCGAAAATTGCGGTCGGCTGCTGCGGCTCACCAGGCGGTTGGCGCTCCTCACGATTGCGCCGCGGCTCGCGGCGATTTTCCCGGCTTGGGCGATCTTCACGAGCTTGGCGTTCCTCGCGGCCGTGACGCTCTTCACGACGATTGTCGCGGCGCGCCGGTCGCTCCTCGCGCGTGTTGTCGGCAGTGCCGTTGGTTTTGACGGCTACTTCAAAATCCTCGTCTTCTTCGTCCTGAAGGTCGAGAAAATCCGAGACATACAGAAATGCATCGCGCTCAAGCCCGACGTCCACGAATGCCGATTGCATTCCGGGTAGAACTCGCGTGACGCGCCCTTTGTAAATGGATCCCGCTAAGGTGTATTCGTTCTCGCGTTCGTAGAAAATCTCCGCGAGCTGATCATCTTCCACGAGCGCCACACGGGTTTCGTGTGGATTGGAAGAGACGTACAGTTCCTTGTTCATTGACTTCTCCGCGACCGGTCTTCCGTGAGGAAGCCAGTCTTACCGGAGAGGCGAAGTGAGGCCGTGCAGGAATGCAGGTGACAAGTCCGGCGGACGAAGCTGCGCGAGTTCCGCGCGATCCGGCGGGCTTAATGGATTCTCTAGCAACTGTGGAATCTTGATCACCAAACGTCTGGCGCTGTGATTGGGTTTGTGACCGCTCTCTCCGTCCTCAACTTCTGGAAGGGGCCGTTACCCGCCAAACCACTGCGCTTGCTCAATCCTGTCCGGCGACTCTCGTCGCTCCGGTTTCGCCCTTGTTATCGTCAGGGCTACGTATCTTGTTCCGCCTTTTCCAGCGCCTCGACCCAGTTTGGGGAAGCAAACTGCCGGGAGCGGCCCGGTCCTGCTCTTCTGTATCCACCGCGGCCTATCTGCCAGCGGCTTCTTTACCACCTTCGCCCCAATTCGTCTGCCGGAGCGATCTGTCTTAGTTCACAAATCGACGCATTCGTACGTTCATCACGATGCCTAATGCGAGGAACATGAACAATACGGAAGACCCGCCGTAACTCATTAATGGCAAAGGAATTCCGGTTACAGGCATGAATCCGACCACCATGCCCACGTTCACCAGGATGTGGAAGGCCAACACGGCCACTACCCCCATCACGATGAACGTTCCCGCCCTATCGGGCGCCGTCTGAGCGTCGTGAATCAGACGCATCAGCACAACGAAGTATAGCAGCAACAGGAAGATAGCGCCTACAAATCCATGCTCTTCACTGAACGCTGCAAAAATGAAGTCGGTCTGCGGGATGGGAAGGAAAGACCCCTGTGTTTGCGAGCCTTTGCGGATTCCTTTGCCAGTTAAACCACCCGAACCGACGGCGACGAGGGATTGCAACACTTGATACCCCGCCTTCTGGGGATCAGCCTCGGGATCGACGAAGCTGGTCAGACGGTCCTTCTGGTAGGGCTTGAGAACCTTCATCCAGGCAATCGGGATCACCAACGCAACCAGAAGCAGAATGACGACCGCATGCTTCGCTTTCATGCCGCCGAGAAAGAAGCCCATGATGGCGACGGGAAGATACGTAAGCGCGGTGCCTAGATCGGGCTGGGCAAGCACCATGAGGAACGGCACGCCGACAAGAAGTCCGACCTTCACGATGTCCGATCCGGACGCCTCGCTCGACTTCTCTTCGGCGAAATACTTCGCCACCGCCAATATCAAGATGAGCTTGACCCACTCCGAAGGCTGGAAGTGATTGCCGCCAATCTGGATCCAGCGCCGTGCGCCGAGATACTTCTTGCCGAAGACTCGCACTGCAATCAGCGCGACGATCGCCACGAGGTACATCCAATGGGCATTGCCAAGCAGCAAGTGGTAATTCACCAGGCTCAGCAGAAACATCACGATTACGCCGCCGATGACCCAGTAAATCTGCTTCACATGGGCGCCGGCGAATTTCGTGCCGAAGGTCGCGCTGTAAATTTCGATAACGCCGAGAGTGCAAATGATCAGCACAAACAGGAGCAGGAACCAGTCAAAATCCCGGAAGGAAACGTAGCGACTCAATGCTTCCCTCCTACTGCTTCACTTTTCAGCTCCGCGATTCTTTTTGGCTCTGTCATGGTGAGCGGAGCGCGCTTGTCGCGCGGAGTAGAGCCACCCTTGTCCTCTAAGTCGCTCTCCATCCCCGGCGCAGCCTTCGCGGCAATTCTCGACCTAGCCACCGGCACTCGGAACCTCGCACCCTGCAACTGATCGCTGCCATCGCCGTCGTGCCACAGCGCGCTCATCTCCACGCTGCCAGCCTTTCCCGGTGCGTCTGCGTACAGCGTTGGATTCTTCTGTACCTTGCGCTGCTTTTCGACGTAGGCCTTGATCACCTGCGCAGCCAGAAGCCCGGAGTGCCAGCCCCAGCCGCCGCCCTGGTAGAGCACTGCGACAACAATCTGCGGATCGCGCCGCGGCGCCATGCCGACAAACCATGCGTTGTCGCTGAACTTCTTTTTGCCTTCCGCGCCAAGTTTGCTGCGGGCTTCCATCGAGATCGTCTGCGCGGTGCCGGTCTTCCCAGCGAAATCAATGCCGTTCAAGTGGGCCGCGGACGCCGTGCCGATCTTGGTGACATCGGCCATGGCGTCGGTAATGACCTGCCAGTTCTCGGGATCGATGCGGATGTGCTCCACTTCGCCAGACTTCTCAGCGACCGGCTGGTACTGCTGCGGCAGGTCGTTCGGGAACGCGACGTGCGGCGTGTGGAGCTCTCCGCCCATCGCAATACCACCGAGTGCGCGGGCAAGCTGGATTGGAGTTGCCGCGACCGCTCCTTGCCCGATGCTGACCGAGATAGTTTCACCGGCGAACCACTTCTGCTTGTAGTTCTTCGCCTTCCACTCTTCCGACGGCATAATGCCGCTGACTTCCTGTGGAAGGTCTACGCCCGTCTTTTTGCCGAGCCCGAACTCCGAGGCATAAAACGCGATCTTCCCAATCCCCAGCTTTTCGCCAAGCGTGTAGTAGTAGGTATCGCAGGAGTCGTAGATGGCCTTCGAGATGTTCACCGAGCCATGGTGCTGATCGCACTTGAAAAAGCGTCCGTAGAAGTCGCCGCCACCCGCACAGTTCACCACCAGGTTCTGCGCAATGCCCTCCTGCAAGCCCGCCACCGACATGATGACCTTGAACGTCGACCCCGGCGCTAACTGCGCCTGGATGGCCTTATTCAGTAGCGGCTTCGATTCGTCCGAAAGCAGGCGGTTCCACTCCTGCCGGCTAACGCGGACAGAGAATGCGTTCGGATCGAAGACCGGACGGCTCACCATTGCGAGAATTTCGCCCGTGTGCGGATCGAGTGCGATGATCGCACCCGGGCTGTCGCCAAGCGCCTGCTCTGCGGCGATCTGTACATCAAGGTCGATGGTTAGCTTGAGTTGTTTGCCCGGTTCCGCAGCCACGTCACTCAGTGTCCCGACTTCCTTCCCTTTGCTGTTGACGAGCACCTGCCGTGAGCCGTTCTTGCCCATCAGGATGTCGTTGTATTGAAGTTCGACGCCGCTCTTGCCCACGATATCGCCGGGGTTATAGAGCTCCCATTTTGGGGAATTCAGCATGTCTTCGCTGACTTCGCCAACGTAGCCGATGAGGTGGGCCATAAAGCCGTCTTTCGGATACAAGCGCCGGTGGACCGTGATCGTGTCCAGTTCGGGCAGCTCGGCCTTATGGGCTTCCACCCAAGCGAGCTCATCCGGCGTGATGTCGTCTTTGACGAAGAGCGGTTGATAACCGGGCGAAGCAGCGATGCGCTTGATGCGGGCACCCAGTTCCTCGGGATCGAGATGCAGGCCGTCGGCGATCATCGGCACGTCGGCAAAGAGATCGCGGCGCTGATCGCGCAGCATCAGGACTGAAAAGGACGGATAGTTGTCAACGATGATCCGACCTTCGCGGTCGAGGATTTTGCCGCGCGGCGCGAGGATCGGCACCTGTTTGATGCGGTTCTGTTCAGCGAGTGAGGAGTAGTAGTCGTTACGCGCGACCTGCAGCCGCCACAGCCCGAAGGCAAGGATCAGAAAAATCGCGAGGATGACGTATTGAACAATCGTCAGCCGGAACGCGGGGACTTTTTCTTCGCGGCCAAACATGGGCTACTGCTGTGACTCACATTTCCATGCCACCTGTCCGACGAGGGGTCGGCGAATCCGGAGGCAACTTGGGATCGGTATTCCGATTTTAGTCTAATGCGCGAGTCTGTGCTGCCGCAGAAGTCCCATCACCGTGGGACTCGTGTTAGTCCTTGGGCGGCGCCTCGGGGAAGGCAGCACCATCTGCCCGCGGATCGGACGCGCCGTAATGCACTTTCGCCGCCGCGTCGTCGAGAACGGCCTGACCGCGCCCCATGCGCGTCGAGTATTTGTTGCGAACATCCAGCACGTGGCCCATCCCGGTGAGTTCGTCGCGCGTCTTCTCGGGCACTCGCGACTCGATCACGATGTTGCAGCCGAGCTTTGAGCTAACGGTGAATCGCGCTTCTTCGAGCGCTGCCTGGATATTCATGTGGTAATCAACGACGTTAGAAACGAATTGCGCGTGCGCCAGCGGCTGGTTCATGCCGCCCATGATCCCAAAGCCAATATGCTGATCGCCGTGCTCCATGAACCCCGGAATAATGGTGTGAAACGGGCGCTTGCGCGAGGCGATCGCATTTGGCGACTTCGGATCAAGATTAAACAGAGCACCGCGATCGTGAAGCACGAAGCCCATCCCCTTGACCGTAATACCGGAACCGAATGACTCGTAGTTGCTCTGGATGAGCGAAAGAATATTTCCCTCACGATCGATGACAGTGAGATAGGTTGTATCGCTTCCCTTCAGGGCGCCAGGAGCGACGGTGCAGTTGGCATGCGCAGGATCGATCTTTTTGGCACGGGCCGCCGCAAATTCCTTCGACAGAAGTTCGGCAACGGGTATTTTCCCAAATCGCGGATCGCCGTCGTACGCGAGGACATCAGCGTAGGCGAGCTTCATCGCTTCGATGCGAGTGTGCAGTTCAGCAGCGCTCTCGGGACCGCCGGTCGCGGCCGGGGACTGCTCCATGATGTTAAGCATTTCGAGCGCGGCCATTCCGTCGCCATTGGGCGGCAGTTCGTAGACCTTCCAGTCCCGATACGTGGTTGAGAGTGGCTCGACCCATTCGGCAGAGTACTCGCGCAAGTCCTCGGTCGTCATCGTTCCGCCGAACGAGGAAGAGGTCTTCACGATCGCCTGGCCGATTGGTCCTTTGTAGTACGCATCGCGCCCACCGTTCGCGATGAGCGTCAGCGTTTGCGCCAACTCGGGATTGAGGAATATCTGTCCGATCGCGGGAATTTTGCCGTCGGGCATGTAGAGACGCTGGCTCTCCGGATCGGTCTTTAGCGCATCCTCAGCGCCCGCCCAATATCCGTGGATCACCTCGGCTACCGGATTGCCGTTCTTCGCGAGAGAAATTGCAGGCTTGAAAATATCCGCCCAGACCAATTTGCCGAAGCGCCCATGCAGCTTCGCCCAGCCATCCACGGCACCGGGCACGGTGACGGCCTCGATTCCATAGGTCGGTACCTCGGTCAATCCCTTGGCCCGGAGACGCTCGAGCGATTGCCCCTTCGGCGCCCAACCACTTGCATTGATGCCGTAAAGCTTCCCGGTCTTCTTCTCCCAATAAATCGCAAAGAGGTCGCCACCAATACCGTTCGTCATCGGTTCGACAACGCCAAGCGCGGCATTTGCCGCAATGCCGGCGTCAACCGCCGAACCTCCCTGCTCAAGAATCCGCGCACCCGCCTGCGATGCCTGAACGTAGCTGGTGGCAACAATGCCGTACTGGGTGACGACCATGGATCGGCCGTAGGCACGCTCCTGCGCGAAAGCGCCAATGGTCGAAAGAAGGAGAGCAGCAACCGTTAGGGAGAGAGTTCTGAGAGCCGATGATTTCACGCTCGCATAATACGCCAGCGCAGTCTCTTACGCTCTCTGGCGGAACCTGTCCATTACCGCAAACAGGAAGACTGCCAGCAACGCATTGGCGACGGCACCGAGCATCTCATGCGCCCAGTGCCACTCGATCGGCTGACGCACCATGCCTCGTGCAATGAGGAAATACACCGATTGGTGCCCGATATAAAACCCGAGGGTAAGGAGGAACCGGGAACTCGGATTGTCGCTGTCGATCTTGGCGCCTAACTGCGAGGCTGCGAATCCTACCAGCGTCTTCGCGATCCCGTACATGCCGATCATGTCGCGGGTCAGGCTGTCTTGCACCAGACCGATAATGCTTCCCTGCAATAGCCCCGTAATCGGATTCCGCCGCGACATTGCGAAGTAAATCGTCACCAGCAGCGGGAGATCGAAGACATCGAAGAAGTGGATCTTGATGGGAATGAAAGCCTGGAGAAAAATTGCGAGCAGCGGCGCCACGATCGCAACCGGCCAACTGAAGCTATAGACCTCGACCTGCTCACGCGATCTGGGATGAGGTGCCACGAGTTCGCTCACTGTTGCGGAGCCTCGCCGGAGGTCTTGGGCTTCGGTTGAGATGCTTTCGGAGCTGCCGGGTTCGCCGGCATCGTCTTTGGCGCATCGCCATTCGGCGTTACAGGGCTCGCAACTTTCACCGCGTTGGGATCGTCGGGGATTGGCTTTCCATTCGGATCGAGCTTCTGCGCCTGCTTCGGAACCGTTGGCAATCTCTGGGCGAGAATGTCGGCGGCCTTCACCGGTCCGTTGGTTTCGTCTTCGGTGCGCTGACGCTCGACAACCTTCGTCACCACCAGGACCTCTTCAATCTTGCTGAGGTTAGCGGCGGGCTCCACGCGAATGTTGAGGAACATGTCCTTACCACCGCTCGACTCCACAACTTTGCCGATCGGCAGGCCCTTGGGGAAGACGCGGTCGCCGCCACTGGTTACGACGCTCTCCCCGGCTTCCACCTTCTCGTCCTTCATGATGTACTTGATGATTAGCGTGCCGTTGGGCTGACCTGCGAGAATGCCTTGCAGGCGCGTTTTCTCCAGCGTCGCACCAACGCCGCTGAGCTGATCGTTGATCATCAGGATCTGCGAAGTCGTCGGCAAAACCCGCAGCACTTTGCCGACGATGCCGTCCGGCGATATCACTGCCAAGTCGGCTCTCAGTCCGTCGTTTGACCCCTTATCAATGTAGAGAATTCGTGATTGGTCGGTGCCGCTCGACCCTATTACCTGCGCCGGCATCGTTTCCGAGATGAACTGCTCTTTGAAGTCGAAGAGCGCTTGCAGTCGGCGGGCTTGCAGTGCGTCCTGCTGAAGTCGTACCTGGTCGAGACGCATCTTCTCGATCTGATCGCGCAGTTGTTCGTTGTCTTTGCGCACTCCGCGCAGCCAGAAGTAGTTCGACCAACCGTTGAAGACACCGCGCTGACCATGAACGAGTAATTTTTCAATCGGAGTAATTGCAGAGATGGACCAGAGGCGCATCAGGCTCATGCCGCCCTGTGAATTGATCTTCACCTGCATCGCCAATCCCATGATCTGCCCCACCAGCACAATCGCAAGGGCGATCAGGTTCTTGTGGCGACTCAGGAAGCTTTCCATCTCTTAACTCAGTACTCGCGGAAAACGATTTGGGCGCGGATGGCTCCGCGCCCCAGTATCTACTCAATCGAGATCTTGCGCAGCAGTTTGAAATCGCTGAGCATCTTGCCGGTACCCAGCACCACGCTGCACAGCGGGTCGTCCGCGATGGAAACCGGCAGCCCGGTTTCTTCGCGAATGCGCTTGTCGAGGTTCTTCAGCATTGCGCCACCGCCGGTAAGAACGATGCCGCGGTCGCTGATGTCAGCCGACAACTCCGGAGGCGTACGCTCGAGGGCCACGCGAATGGCATTCATGATCGTTGCCACGCACTCACCGAGCGACTCGCGAATCTCGCTGTCGTCAATAGTGATGGTCTTGGGCACGCCTTCAATCAGGTTGCGGCCTTTGATTTCCATCGTGATCGGCTTGTCGAGCGGATAAGCCGAGCCCAATTCGATCTTGATCTGCTCGGCCGTGCGTTCGCCGATCAGCAGGTTGTATTTGCGTTTCAGGAAATTCATGATGGCTTCATCCATCTGGTTTCCTGCCATGCGCACCGAACGCGAATACACAATGCCGCTCAGAGAAATTACCGCGATGTCTGTGGTGCCGCCGCCGATGTCCACAACCATGTTGCCGCTCGGTTCGGTGATCGGCAGGCCTGCGCCGATCGCGGCCACCATCGCCTGCTCCACCAGGTGCACTTCACTCGCCTTCGCGCGATACGCACTGTCCATGACGGCGCGCTTTTCCACCTGCGTAATCTCCGAAGGAACCCCGATCACGATGCGCGGATGCACCAGCATCTTGCGGTTGTGCGCCTTCTGAATGAAGTAGTTCAACATCTTCTCGGTGACCTTGAAGTCGGCGATCACGCCGTCCTTCATCGGCTTAATGGCTACGATGTTGCCGGGGGTGCGGCCAAGCATCTCCTTGGCCTCTTTGCCTACGGCCTCTACTTCACCGGTGTTCTTGTTGATCGCAACAATCGAGGGCTCGTTGACGACGATGCCCTTGCTCTTGGCATATACGAGGGTGTTCGCTGTCCCCAGGTCAATCGCCAGGTCGCTGGAGAACATGCTGAAGAGCGAGCGCAGGTTGGCGAAGCGGGACGCGTTAGAGTGGAAGCCGTTGGATGACATTTCGAAAGACTTATCTTTCCTGACCGCAGATGAAGTTATGAAATCGTACTACCCGCGGGGAGTAAGTTCTATCCCCGCAACAAGCTAGGCCTGCGAACGATTGCTTGCGAGCTTCCCTTCCGGAGCAAGGTTGGTCTTGTGAGGCCGACGCGTGCAGAGGAGGAACAACAGACGATCCGGGCGCGGATGTGTCTTTGAGCTACTCTATTTTACTGGATAATGACCGTGTGCTGCTTGGTGTTTACCCCACCCTTTGAGTCCTGGGCCGTGACCGTGATCACGTTCTCGCCCGCGGGGAGTGCAGGGGTGTAATAGTTGAACGATCCGTCTGGCCGCACCACCGGCACTTCCTGACCGTTCACCATAACTCGGGCGCCGGCTTCCGTCTTGCCCACGACTTCAACCATCTTCCCGTGTTGCACGAAGTCAGTCAGCGCGAGCGCGAGCGTCGTCTTCGAGGCCGTCTTCGGCACAATGGTGAAGCGGTTCTTCTCGCTTTCCGCCGACTCCTTGCCGTTCTCATCAACCGCTTGTACTTCCCAGTAGTAGGCGCCCGGGGCCAGTCCGGTCACCGCCAGGTTGGTGTTCTCCAATTTCTGATCGAGCAGCAACTGGGTGAAATACGGGCTCTTCGAGAGCCGGAGATGGTACTGACGTCCGCGCTGTACCGCCGTCCACGAGAACTGCACGCTCCCGGTGTTGCCGCCCATAAAGATCGGCGACATATTCGACGGAGACACCAGCACTGGCGGCAGAATCGCCTTGGCTCGCTCCATCTTCTTGGCGGGATCCGCGGTTTTAAACGCGACCTTCTCGAAGTCCGCGAGTTTTACAATTTCGCCGCCGCGCACAACGTCCGCCGAACCTTTCTTCAACAAGATTTCGTGCTGGTCTTTTGCAGGATCGCTCTTGACCGAAGCAGACGATTCCGGCGCCAGGCGCGCGGATGCGCCCGCCACGCGCACTTCCGATCTCGATCCCTCGGTGAACGTCGCGGTGGTCAGATCCACCGTTCCGGTCGATACCTGCACCGCAACGTTGGTCTGCTGCTCCTTGTTCGTGGAGTTCTCTTCCACCACGATCAGCGAGTCCTGCTTCACCGTGTAATTCGTGCCGTCAGTGAAAACGATCTTCGCCATGCCTTCGGTGGTGGTCTGGACCACGTCGCCTTTTTCCAGAGCGGTGTCGTAGTTGGCGGTGATCCAATTGTTGCTGTTGCTCTTCCGAACTTTTACCGTACCGTCGAGATAAACGAAATGCGCCTGCGAGAGCGTGCTGGTCCCGATCTTCGATGCGCGCGTCGCAATGCGGCTCGTGATCGCGTTCCAGGCTGCCTTCGCTTTGTCCGGGAATACGAGGGAAGCCACGAACGTGGCAAGGATCACGATCCCAATAATGATGAGCGCAATCGTCCTGTACCGGACGGTCGTCCAGGAAATCATATCCAGTCCGCCCGCCTTCTTGCGGCGATTGGACTGCGATGTGGTAAGGGTCTGCATCGCGCGTCAGTGTGAGCGAGAGTATCACATTCATTTTCATACAAGAACTAGGGAAAAGACACTGCATTCCCGTATTTCGTCCTTAGTTCTCAGTACTTTCGATATGTCCCTTCGGTACTCACCCATTGTCCGAATGGCCGATTCGCCGGTCTTGCCGCCGAATCCTCCAGGCATTGGGGGCCATCAAAAGACAGCACCCTTGCTCCCCTCTTCCTGTAACGATACGATTAAGAGTTTGCACTTATTTCCCCGTGGCAATCGATGGCTGCACGGGCCAGCCGGAGGCAATCAAAGATGGCGACCACTACCGCGGAAACCGCGAAGGCGACCGTTTACAAGAACCTTATTGATGGCGAATGGGTCGAGTCGAAGTCCGGCCAGACCTTCGAGAACCTCAACCCAGCCGATACCCGCGAAGTGGTTGGCATCTTCCAACGCAGCGGCAAAGAAGACGTTGAACACGCCATTGACGCCGCCAGCGAAGCCTATAAGAAGTGGCGTCTCGTGCCGGCACCACGACGTGCCGAGCTCCTCTTCAAGGCTGCCGCTATCCTCGAGCAGCGTAAGGAAAAGTACAGCCAGGAAATGACCCGCGAGATGGGCAAGGTCATTAAAGAGACCCGCGGCGACGTCCAGGAAGCCATCGACGCTGGTTACTACAACGCCGGCGAAGGTCGCCGCATGTTCGGACCGACCACGCCGTCGGAGCTGCCGAACAAGTTCGCCATGGCCGTCCGCCAGCCACTGGGCGTCTGCGCCATGATCACCCCGTGGAATTTCCCGATGGCGATCCCGTCATGGAAGCTCTTCCCCGCGCTCGTCTGCGGCAACACCGCCGTGATCAAGCCAGCCCAGGACACGCCGCTTTCGACTTTCAACTTCGTCCAGGCGCTTAACGATGCCGGCGTCCCCAAGGGGGTAATCAACATAGTTACCGGCTACGGTGGCGAAGTCGGCACCCCGATGACCGAGCACCCCGAAGTGAAGGCCGTATCGCTAACCGGTTCCACAGCGGTCGGTCGGATCGTTGGCCAAGCCGCAGCGAAGAGCTTCAAGCACTGCTCGCTCGAACTCGGCGGCAAGAACCCCATGATCGTCCTCGACGACGCCAACCTCGATCTGGCTCTCGAAGGCGCTCTCTGGGGATCGTTTGGCACCACCGGACAGCGCTGCACCGCGACCAGCCGCATCATTCTTCAGAAGGGCATTTACAAGAAATTCGCCGACGAACTCGTCGCCCGTGCCAGGAAATTGAAAGTTGGCAATGGTCTCGATGAGACCGTTGACATGGGACCCGCAGTGAACGAGAACCAGATGAACACCGACCTCAAATACATCGAGATCGGCAAGGGTGAAGGCGCCAAGCTCGCGCACGGCGGCCACCGCCTCGACAAGGGCGATTACGCCCACGGCTGGTTCCTGGAGCCGACGATCTTTACCGACGTCAACCACAAGATGCGGATTGCGCAGGAAGAGATCTTTGGGCCTGTCGTTGCGCTGATCCCGTGCGACGACCTCGATGAAGCCATCGAGATCGCCAACGGCATCGAGTACGGCCTCTCGTCCGCGATCTACACACGCGACGTCAACAAGTCGTTCCGCGCCATGCGCGATCTCCATGCCGGCATCACCTACGTCAATGCACCGACGATCGGCGCGGAAGTTCACATGCCCTTCGGCGGTGTAAAGGCTACAGGAAATGGCCATCGCGAAGGCGGCATCGGCGCCCTCGACTTTTACACCGAGTGGAAGGCGATCTACGTGGATTACAGCGACACGCTCCAGCGTGCACAGATCGACAACCGGGAGTAGTTGCCCGATGAATATCATGCGGTCGGCTCACAAAGCTGGCCGCATTTTCTTTGCTCGCTTCGTCACATCCCGGGCCACGCAACAGGGCTACAATATTTGAGAACGCCCTTATAAGGACTCGTCCATGTCCACGTTGACCAAAGCCACGCCCATTCAAGCCGCAGACCGCATGGTGAATGTTCGCTATGCGATTCGCGATCTTGCCGTTCTTGCCGACCAGGTTGCCTCGCAGGGAAACAAGATCCTCTACTGCAACATCGGCGACCCCTGCAAGTACGACTTCCCTGTCCCCGTGCACATCATGGAAGCCGCCATCAAAGCGATGCGCGACGGCTACAACGGATACGGCGAGTCGCTCGGCATCAAACCGGCGGTCGAAGCGATCCGAAATGAAGCTGAACGCGATGGTTTCAAGAACATCCAAGGTGTGTTCGTTGGCCTCGGCAGCGGTGAAGCCATCGACTCCTGCCTGACGGCGTTGCTCAATCCCGGCGAGAATTTTCTCGCGCCCAGCCCCGAATATCCGCTCTACGGCGCCATCACCGCCAAGCTTGGTGCTGAACCCAACGCCTATTTCCTCGATGAATCGAACGACTGGCAGCCCGACGTGGAAGACCTCGAGCGCCGCATCAACGCCAAGACGCGCGCACTGCTGATCATTAATCCCAACAACCCGACCGGCGCCGTGTACTCGCGCGAAACGTTGGAGAAAATTGCCGACGTGGCGCGCCGCCACAATTTGCTTCTGATCTCCGACGAGATCTATAACAAGCTCGTCTTCGACCCCAGCGCGAAACACATCTCCATCGCTACGCTCGCGCCGGATGTTCCGTGTATTACCTTCAACGGCTTGTCGAAGGCATATCTCGTGCCCGGATGGCGTATCGGGTGGGGCGTCGGCACCGGACCGGCGGAACTGATCAAGCCCTTCCTCGAGAACATCTACAAGTTGCTTCGTGCGCGTCTCTCCGCGCCGCATCCGTACCAGTACGCCGTGAAGGCTGCGCTCGAAGGCCCGCAGGACCATCTCAAGTGGGTGAATGAAAAACTCGCAGCGCGCGCCAAGGTCACAAAAGACTGGGCCGCCAGCGAACCGCGCGTCAACCTGGTCGCGCCGAAGGGCGCGTTCTACGCCTTCCCGTCGCTCGACATCCCGGAAGATGACCTAACCTTTGTCAGCGAACTCCTGATACAAAAACACGTCCTGCTCGTTCACGGCAGCGGCTTCGGCCAGAAACCCGGCACACACCACTGCCGTATTGTCACGCTGCCGCAGGAAGCAGTGCTGACCAACGCCTACGCGAAGGTCAGCGAGTTCTTGAAAGAGCGATACCAGTAGGCGCATCCATCCCGGAAATACAAAAGCCCGCTGCGTGCGGGCTTTTCTTACTCTACCAAAACGTTCTTATCCAAATTCCGGACGCGCCGGATGGTCCACAATAATCGCTTTCCCATCCGTGAGCGCTTTTATCGAATGTCGCGCGTTCGCCGTAACAATTGCCACAACGCCCGGCCGCGCCACGTGGACGACGCCATCAATCGTGATCTCCAACTCGCCTTCGATCACTTCGTACACCTCTTCTTCCGGATGCCAATGCTCATGAATCGTAGCGCCCTTGACGAACTCATAATGCGCAAACGTCATGTTCGCCGTGTGGAAGTATTGCCCCTTCCATTCCGGCAGTCGTTCCTTCACCGGCAGAATGTTGGTCTCAATGATTGCCATTGCGAATCCTGTCTCACGCCTTCCATTGAAAACAAATTCCAAATCCATCCGGATCTTTCAAATACAACTGCTTCATTCCGTACCACGCGACCTTCGGCGGATCCACCTTCACGCCCTTCGACTGCAAATACTCGTACGCCGCATCCACATCCGGACAGCCAATGAACAGTCCCGTATCCAGGTGCCCTAGCGTGCGCTCGCGATCGGGTTGTGCGGGACGTTCGCCATCGTCGTAAGCCGTATTCAGCATCAACTCCGCGCCGCCGCTGCGCAGCCAGCACCAGCCACAGTCGTCTGAGTCCTGCGATCGTTGCACAACTTCGAAACCCAGAAGATCTCGATAAAAGCGCAACGAGGTCGGCATATCGAACACCTGGACCAATGGACAGAGACCCTTCATTTCGATGCCCATGGTTCCTCCTCAGTCGGGCAGGTTGAGACGTTTCATGATGGCTTTGAAACGCGGATCGGTGCGCAACGGGTCGAATACGGGGAGACGGATGATCCAGGTAATGTCAGGATCACGCTCGGTCGTCGCCTGGTCCAACATTGCGAGCGTCTTCTCGCGATTGCCCGCGATCATATAGACCGCAGCGCCATCAGCAATGCTGTCGAATCCCGGCGGATACGTTCCTGCATTGTTCATCGCCAGATACCCTTTGGCATCCGTACTGAAATGTTTCGCGTAGTTCTGAAAAAGTTCCGCATCCTCTTTCGGCATGTCATTTGGACGCCCCACGAACGCAAAGGCCAAGAGCCGGAAACGCGCCATTTCCTGATTCGCGAGATCGAAGTGTCCCGTCATTGCATGCATCAGGGAAGAGTAATAAAGAGGCGGGACCCATTTCGGATCCCGATCAATGGTCTTTTTGAACTCCACCGACGTTTCGTCGTAGCGGCGCGCAACTGCCAACGTGATCGCATAATTCATATTCATCACGGTCGAGAGCGGATCGAGCGATAGAGCGGTGCGAAATTCAGCGAGAGCTTCATCTATTTTGCCGATCGGAAGCAGCACATTGAACGCAAAGAAATAGTGGGCATTCGCATTGCCCGGGCTTCGTTGCAGAGTCTTGCGGAAGAGCTGTTCCGCTTCCGTGAATTTCCACTGGTTTGCCAGCGCCATGGCCCGGGTTGCTTCGGCTTCCGGCAGCGTTGGATCCAGTTCCAACGCCTTCTTCGACGCGTCATCCACGACCGACAATGCCTGCTGCTGTGTGATGCCAACTCCATAGCTCGTCGCTACCAGGTAGGTGTCTGCCAAGCCGGTATAAGCCAAAGCGTAGTTGGGGTCTGCCGCAATCGCGCGCCGATACAGATCGATGCTCTTCTTCAGACCCTCAGGAGTGCGCCCATTCCATTCTTGCCGCCCCTCGAGATACAGGCGGTATGCCTCAGGATTCGAAGTGCCTGCACTGCCAAACTTTTGCTGGTCCGCGCCGCCGACCTGGATCTTCAACTTGTTCGAGAGATCGCGACTGATGTCGCCCTGCACCTGGGTCAGGTCCGATGCCTTCCTGTCGTAATGTGCGCCCCAAATCTCGCTGCCGTCGCTGGCATTCACCAAGTCCGCATCGATTCCCATCGTGTCGCCGCGTTGCGTGATGCGCCCGGTAAGAACCGCCGCCACCTTCAGCGTTTGCCCAATCTGCTGCGGGTCGTCCTGTTTACCCTTGAAGCGGAACACCGTGCTCCGCGCCATCACCTTCATGTTGGGCAACTGCGAAAGTGAACTGATCAGCTCGCCTGTCAGACCGTCGCTCAGGTATTCATTCGCAGCATCGTTGGTAGCATTCACAAACGGCAGTACCGCAATCGAGGTGACCTGCTGCGTCGAAACCGCACTTCCACGGAAGAAATAAACTCCCGCTCCGGCGGCTACGACTAGGACCACAGCAAGCCCGACCAGTGCCAACCACTTCCTGTTGACGGGAGGAACTGCCGCCACTACCGATGTTGCCGAAGCCGGTTCAACTGCCGCGCTCGTCCGCCCGGAATCGAGGTCGCGCTTCAACCGCGCGAGGTCCGCTCGCATATCGTTGGCACTCTGGTAGCGAAGATTACGGTCTTTTTCGAGCGCCTTGCTGACGATCCGTTCCAGTTCCGGTGGTACATCCGGATTCATGCGCACCATCGGTGTCGGCGCGGTATCCAGGATTGCTTTGAAGACTTCGGCGGTACTTCCGCCACGAAATGGCAGCGTCCCCGTTGCCATCTCGTAAAGCACGGCGCCAAACGAGAACAAGTCGGTCCGGGCGTCGAGGTCTTTGGCACGCGCCTGTTCCGGCGACATGTACGCAATTGTGCCCAGGGTCGAGCCGGGACTTGTAAGGTGCTGCTCCTGCACACCCGCCGCGGTCATGGTGTTCGCGGACGCAATCGCAGTCTGCGACCCCGCAACGTTCTCCACCTTCGCCAACCCGAAGTCGAGGACCTTTGCGTGCCCGCGCTTGGTGACGAAGATGTTGGCGGGCTTGATGTCGCGGTGGACGATGCCCGCGGCATGGGCTGCATCGAGTGCATCCGCAATCTCGATTGCGAGCGCAAGGATGCGATCCATCTCCATTGAACGCTCTTCGATGGTGTGCTTCAGCGTGAGACCGTCGAGGAACTCCATGGCGATAAAGGCGCGCCCATTTTCCTCGCCGATATCATGGATAGTGCAAATGTTCGGATGGTTCAGGGCTGAGGCAGCTTGCGCCTCGCGTTGGAAGCGCGACAGGGCCTGGGAGTCACGCGCCAATTCGTCCGGAAGAAATTTCAAAGCCACGAAGCGGTGGAGGCGCGTGTCTTCCGCCTTGTACACCACTCCCATGCCGCCGCCGCCCAATCGCTCAACAATGCGGTAGTGGGAAACTGTCGTTCCGATCAAGCGGGCCGCCCCCAAGAGAATTGCCCCATCTTAGCAGTTAGGCAAACGCGCTCTCCTCGTAGGTCCCATACACGCTGCGGAGCGCATCGCAGATTTCGCCGACCGTCGCATAGGCCTTCACTGCGTCGACGATGAACGGCATTGTGTTCACCGGCGAAATGTTCCCGTTCTCTCCGGCTTTCGGCTCCTGTGCCGCGGCTTTCTTCAGAGCATCCAACGCGCGTTGCACCGACGCATTGTCGCGGCGCGAGCGCAGTGCCTTCAGCTTCTTGGTTTGCGCCTCGCCCACACTTTCATCGATGTATAAGGTGTCGCTCGGTTGCCCCTCGACGATAAACTCGTTTGCGCCGACGATCACCTTCTCCCGCGCTTCCGCCGCCTTCTGGAACTGGTAGCTGGCTTCCGCGATTTCCTTTTGCGGATACCCCTTCTCGATCGCCTTCACCATGCCGCCCATGGCATCGAGTTTGTCGAAGTAATCGAACGCACCCTTCTCCATGTCGAGCGTAAACTTCTCCACGAAGTACGACCCGCCCAGCGGATCGATGGTGTTCGCGACGCCGCTTTCGTACGCGATGATCTGCTGCGTGCGCAGCGCAATCTGCGCTGCCTGTGCCGTTGGCAAGGCCAATGCCTCGTCGAACGAATCCGTGTGCAGCGACTGCGTCCCTCCAAGCACCGCCGCCAGCGCCTGGAGCGCCACGCGTGCGATATTGTTCTGTGTCTGCTGGGCCGTGAGCGAAACACCCGCGGTTTGCGTGTGGAAGCGCATAAGCCAAGTGCGTTCGTTCTTCGCGCCGAAGCGGTCCCTCATCAGCCGATACCAGATCTTCCTCGCTGCCCGATACTTCGCGATCTCTTCAAAGAAATCGTTGTGCGCGTTGAAGAAGAACGATAGACGCGGCCCGAATTCGTCCACGTCCAACCCGCGTCGCTGTGACCACTCCACGTACTCCACCCCGTCGTAAATCGTGAAGGCCAGTTCCTGAAGCGCCGTCGAGCCGGCCTCACGGATGTGGTAGCCACTGATCGAAATCGTGTTGAAACGCGGCGTGTACTTCGATCCGAATTCGAACGTATCAATCACCAGCCGCATAGAGGGCGCCGGCGGATAGATGTATTCCTTCTGCGCGATGTATTCCTTGAGGATGTCGTTCTGCAGGGTGCCGGAAATCTTCTTCCAATCCGCGCCCTGCTTCTCCGCCACCGCGAGATACATAGCCCACAAGATGGAAGCCGGAGAATTGATCGTCATCGATACGGTGGTTTTCTCGAGATCAATCCCGTCAAACAGGATCTCCATGTCCTCGAGCGAATCGATGGCCACACCGCACTTGCCAACCTCACCTTCACTGAACGGATGATCGCTGTCGTAACCCATCAGCGTGGGCAGGTCGAAGGCCACGCTCAATCCGCCGCCGCCATGTGCGAGCAGGAACTTGTAGCGCTCGTTCGACTCCTCCGGCGACGCGAAACCGCTGAACTGGCGCATCGTCCAAAGTTTGCCGCGATACCCGGTGGCATGAATTCCGCGCGTATAAGGTTCCTGGCCGGGGTAGTTCAGATGCTGGTCGTAGCTCCAGTCCTCTGGCAGATCGGCAGGCGTATACAAGCGTCGAATCGGAACATTCGAAATCGTCGAGAATCGCGCATGCCCGTTTTCGTCGAGATTGCTTCCCGTCGCGCGCCCAATCGGCCGCTCCGGAGACTTCTCCAGCGCGGGCCCGAGTGTCTGCTCCGCCCAATCTTTCTCGGATTGCGAAGGGTTCCGCCCTTCGAAAACATCGCGCGACGGCGACTCGGCGACCGAATCGGTCTTCTTCTTTAAATCTGACATTGAAAAAACCCCGTGGAGTCGGCGCTTCCCACCAAACGCCAAACTGCTCAGTTTATTGGATGTTCAGACTGTCAGCAAGCATCCACAATCAAGCTGATAACGCCACTCCAACGTCTCCGCTAATTCACGTAAATTCACCAATAGCCCCTTGCTAAATCGTATGATTCCGCGCAAAATCGCTAACCACCTTAACGGACCAGCCATGCCATTGACTGAAACTTCCGAAAAGGTCCTCCCCTCGGTCACCAGTTCGCTGCACATAGCAGCGGAGACGGTTGGCGACAAAATCTCGCCAGCCAGAGTCTGGAGTGTGCTGCTGTTCCTTGGCGGCTACTCCCTGGCGGCGTACGGAGGACAGCACGTCTTCGGACAATTTGCGTTTCCATCCCCTTTCTGGCTGCCCGACGCTGTGCTCCTCAGCGCGTTTCTTCTCACACCGAAGCGCGATTGGCTGGCCTTTGCGCTCGCGGTCTTCCCTATCCGGCTCGCCTTCGGACCGTCTGTCGGGACTCCCACATGGCTGCTCCTGTACTCGTCGTCCATTGATGTTCTGCGCGCCTTGTTCGCGGCAACCATACTGACGCGAATTTTCCCGCGCGGGCTGAAACTCGACACCCTGCGTGAGTTCACGATTTTCCTGTCGATTGCTGCCGGGTTGGCTCCTGCCATATCCGCGGTATTGGGCGCCCTCGGACGTAGCATGCTCGGCGATCCGTGGCTCATCACCGGGATGCGCTGGTATCTCGGCGACGCCCTCGCTCAAGCGATCTTTACTCCGGCAATCATCGCCTGGTTTTACGCCATCCGTCAGAAATCCTATCCCGCTTGGCGTGAATTGCTATTGCTGTGCGCCACGACAACGATCGTCCTCTTATATGCGTTTCGCCTGAGCGCCGGACCGTATTCTGCGTTGATGGCCTATGCGCCGGCGCCGTTCATCATCTGGGCCGCCATCAGGGTTCGTCTTATCGGGACTTCCACCATCGTCTCGCTGGTTGCGTGTTTGTGCATGTTGAGCGCCGTGCTGGGAGAAGGCCTGTTCGCCGGCGGCACGGCCGCCCAGAACCTGCTCTCGATGCAACTCTTCCTGCTCGCGGTTTCCATTCCACTGCTTGCCCTCTCGATCATCATTGGCGAGCGGCAACGTACCGAAGCCGCACTCGATAACAGTGAGGAGAAATTTCATAACGTTTTCCACGAGGCCGGGATCGGCATGGTCGTTGTAAGTCTGGATGGCCGTTTTCTGGCCACCAATGAGGCCTTCAACGAATACCTCGGCTACACAGAAGCAGAACTGGTCAAAATGACCATACACGACATCACGCACCCCGATGACTGGGTGATGTTCTCGGAGAAGCTCAGTCATTTGATTGGGAACGGCGGCGGCCTGCAGCGAGTAGAAAAACGATGCATGCACAAGAGCGGCCGCGTGGTGAACACCGAGAGCAGCGCGTCCCTCGTCAGAGGCATCAATGGCGAACCGTTGTACTTCGTCGGCGAAGTTCTGGACGTCACGGACCGGAAGCGCGCCGAAGCTGCATTAGCGCAAATGAACCAGAAACTGATCGCGGCCCAGGAAAAAGAATGCGCGCGAATCGCGCGCGAATTGCATGACGACATCAATCAGCGAATTGCTCTGCTGGTGATTCAAATGCAATGCATGGCTGATGGCTCCACTGAAACGCCAAGTGAACTTCAAGAGCACATTCGGCAACTTTCACTTCAGGCGACCGAGATTTCGCACGACGTGCAGGCCCTTTCCCATCGCCTGCACTCCTCCAAACTCGAATACCTCGGCATACTGACCGCGATCTCCGGTCACTGTCGGGAAACCGCTGCACTGAATAAAGTCGATGTTAAATTCGAACACACCGATCCGTTGCCGAAAATCAGCAGCGACGCGGCTCTGTGTCTGTTCCGCGTTCTCCAGGAAGCCCTTCGCAATGCTGTGAAGCACAGCCAAAGCAAGACCTTTGCGGTGCGTCTAGCTGGGAATGAGAACGAGATGACGTTGAACATCTCGGATTGCGGGATTGGCTTCGACCCCGACTATGCCGTTATTGGAAGCGGGCTCGGGTTGGTGAGCATGCAAGAGCGTCTGCGCCTGGTCGGAGGAGCGTTTGCAATCGATTCGCATCCCGCGCGCGGCACCACCGTACTCGCACGCGTTCCGGCAGCCTAAGCGGCCGTGGTTGTTCTGGGGCAACGATCAGTTGCGATATTCACTAATTGTTGAAAATCCACGACCAGCCAATTAGACTCCGCCCGCGACTCAGGCCCCTCACCTCACACCTCAGAAAGAGACAACCATGAAACTCAAAACGACCCTCGCGGTCCTGGCGCTGTGCATCGCCGGATCGATCGCTGCTTATGCGTCCGATCCCAATGTTGGTAGCTGGAAGTTGAATGATGCGAAGTCGAAAGTTCCGGCAGGCGCACCCAAAAACAATACTGTCACCTACACTGCGGCTGGCGACCAGTTGAAGTGCGTAGTCGATGGCGTAGATGGCAAGGGCCAGCCTTCGCACAACGAATGGACCGGAAAGTTCGACGGCAAAGATTATCCGGTTGTCGGCGACAACACGGCCGACGCCCGCTCGATTCAGAAAATCGGAGACCGGAAATACAAGCTCGCCAATAAGAAAGGCGGAAAGGTCACTCTCTCCGGCACGATCGAAATCTCGGCCGACGGCAAAACGCGCACCTTGACAATCGAAGGCGCCGGTGCCGATGGGAAGAAGATGACGTCGACCCAGGTATATGACAAGCAGTAACCAAAACGCGGGGAGCGTCGATTGCTCCCCGCAACCCCGCCTAGGACTTCGCTGCTTTCTCCAACTCGCCGAGCTCGATCTTCTTCATTCCCATCATTGCCTGCATCGCCTTCGGGTTTTTGATCAACTCCGGAAGCTGTTTCGGCACCACCTGCCATGAGAGACCATACTTGTCCTTCAGCCAGCCGCACTGCGATTCCTGCCCTCCGTCCGCGGTCAGCTTCGACCAGTATTCATCCACTTCCGCCTGCGAGTCGCAGCGGATTGCGAACGAAACCGCTTCCGTGAATTTGAAGTAGGGCCCGCCGTTGAGCGCCGTGAACCGCTGGCCATCGAGCTCGAAAGTAACGGTAAGCGGCTTGCCTTTCGGCGTGTGCGGCGCACCATCCGCGTGGAGTTCCCCAATGCGTCGCGCATTTTTAAAGATCGAACAGTAAAATTCGACTGCCTCTTCGGCGTTTTCGTCGAACCAGAGGAACGGTGTAATCCGCGTAGACGATTCGAATGGGTTCACGGTGTACCTCGCGTTAAGATGTGCGGACGATCGTGCCCGCCCGAAGATGTATCGAATGGGCCGTACAATCTTCGACAGACAAATTTAGGGAATTTTTGGAGAGCAAAATGAAAGCAAACGGGCCATTCGACGTAAAGATACTCCCGCAAAAGGCCGACAATCCCTGCGCCGAAGCCGCTCAACTGGGCCGCATGTCCATCGACAAGCAGTTCCACGGCGCTCTCGAAGCAACCAGCAAGGGCGAAATGCTGACCTTCATGACCGAGGTCAAAGGGTCGGCGGGCTATGTCGCGATCGAGCGCGTGACGGGCACCCTTGACGGCCGAAGCGGATCGTTCATACTGCAGCACAACGCCACCATGGATCGCGGCACGCCCGCGCTGAACATCGTCGTCGTCCCTGATTCAGGCACCGGAGAACTTGCCGGTATTCGCGGCGCCATGAAGATCGATATCCAGCCCAGCGGCAAGCACTTCTACGATTTCGACTACGAAATCGGCTAGGTAGTCTATTTCTTAACAATTCCCGAAAGAACTTTGGGGTCACCGTCAACCTTCGGGCTATCAAGACCTAGCAGTTCCACAATCAACGGGAACACGTTTACGTTCTCGAAGCTCTGCAACTGAACTCCGGGTTTGATGTCGGGCCCCTCCGCGTAAAAGACCGCCTTCATCTCCGGCAGCACACGCGGATCGAACCCATGATTGCCAATATTCGGTGGCTTGTCTCCGCCGTAGGAGTTTGTGGTCGCGCGGATCGCCCACGAACCCTTTGCAACCACCACCGGATCTCCTTCGCGCGGATTGCTGTTGAAATGCAGCTCAGCCGGCACGTCCTTCCGCCGGTAGACGTTGAAGCGCGAATCCCCGCCCTTCAGCTTCTCGTACGCCTTTTCGGCGGCAGCTTCCGAGGGTGCGTACAGGCTCAGCCCAACCGTCACGAAGCCGTCGAGGGAAGCATATTTGTCGAGCGTGACCCAATTCGGGTCCGTCTTCGCCATGCCGTGGTCCGAAACAACGATCAGGTCAATCGGCAGATGCAGTGCCTGCAGGTTTTCCTCGAGCAGGCCAATCGTTGCATCCACACTCTTCACTGCCTCCGCAACCTGCGGACTGTCCGGGCCGAATTCGTGTCCGGCATGATCGACCTTCGAGTAGTACAGCGTGATGAAGTGAGGACGCTGCTCGGCAGGAAGCTTGAGCCACGCGATGACCTGCTCGACACGCCTCTCGTCCGGGATGGAGTTGTCGTAACGCAGGTAGTAAGTGGGCCGCGCTCCTGCGATCTCCGCCACCGATCCCGGCCAGAAGAAACAGGCACTACGCATTCCCTGCTTCACCGCCAGCGACCACAACGGCGTGCCCTCGTACCACGTACCATCGGCTTCCGCCGCTTTGTCACTCAACGCGTACTTCGCTTTGCGCTCCGGATCGTAAAACTCGTTGCCCACAATCCCGTGGTGCTCGGGATACAGTCCGGTCACCAAGGTGTAGTGGTTCGGAAAGGTCAGAGACGGATACGACGGAATCATTCCGTCGGGAACGCTCGCCCCATGTTTGGCGATTTCCAGGAGATGCGTCGCCCCATACTTTTTCGCGTAGTCATATCGAAAGCCATCCAGCGACACCAGAACTACATAGTGCTTCTTCTGCTGTTCCGCTGAGTTCGGCGGTTGATCGACAGTGATGACGGGAATGCTTTGCGCAAAAGCGCCAACAGAGATCAGCAGCAGGAAGCACAGCCGAGCTAGAAGCCGTTTCATCGTCCGATATTCCTCTCTCAACGAGGTTAACTGATCCAATCAATTGGGGGCGTTATCACTGCGTAAAAGCGAAACTTCGTTCACATTTGGATGCAGATGCTGACTGATCTGCCCGTAACCATTGACCGTGCAACTCTGCGTGCCGATGCCATAGACCTTGCGTGTGGCACCGCGTTCGTCATAGTAGGGCTTGCGAGTTGTGCGATCGCGTTTGCGCGCCGTCGTACCAAAGTACGCATGTTCTACTGGCTCGGTATCTGGACCTGCCTCTACGGTGTGAACGTCCTATGGGTACCGCTACACGGCATCCAACCTTATCCGATTCGCGTAATCGAGCCGTATGCGCGCGCGTTGACGATGTATCTTGTCCTGCCATTCGCTTTTCTCTCGTGGATGGAGGCCACCCGCGGCTGGGTTCGACGGTTCAGTGCCGTACTCGTTGTGATCGAAGTGGCGATCGCCATCGTCGCATTCGCCGTGTTCCTGGTCACCGGCGATCCGAACCGACTCCTGGTACCGAATAATCTCGTGGCTGCGCTTGGTCTGGCGGTGCTGCTCGTCGTCGTAAGTAGCAACAAGCTCTTTGCGAAGTATTGCGTGATGCCGTCTCGCGGGTTCTTCACGTTTGCCGCGTTCGTGTTCACTGTAGAAGCGTTGTTCTCCAACATCATTAATCCTTTGGGACATCCGATGCCGAACATCTTCGAGCATCTCGGATTCGCCATTTTGCTGGCGGCGTTCGGCCACTCCGCGCTCCAGATGGTGGAGCAAAGCGAACGTCGCCTTCTCGGGATCGAAAGTGAATTGCAAGTAGCGCGCGAAATCCAGGTTTCGATCCTGCCGACCACTGTCCCAGAACTCACGGGAGTACGCATTGCGGCCCGTTACCAACCTGCCGCTTCCGTCGCAGGGGATTTTTACGAGTTCCTGCAAACCGATCCCCAGTCAGTCGGAATACTTGTCGCCGATGTCTGCGGACACGGTGTGCCCGCCGCATTGATTGCCTCGATGCTCAAGGTTGCAGTGCAGTCGGTCGCTTCGAGTGCGGACCACCCTGGCGAATTGCTGGGTGCCTTGAATCGAACCTTGGCGGCTCCACTTCGCGGTCAACTGGTCTCCGCCTCTTATCTCTGGATCGACGGGAAGGCACAGAAAGCCCGCTATTCGGCCGCCGGACATCCACCGATGCTGCGTTGGCGAAATGGCCGCCTCGAAGCGGTCGAGAGCAACGGTTTGCTGTTTGGCGTCTTGCCCGATGTCGTCTATCCCGAGCGCGAGATTGCGTTGACGAAGGGTGAGCGCCTTCTGATCTACACCGACGGCGTGACCGAACCGGAAAACCTTCAGGGCGTGGAGTTTGGGGCTGGCGGCCTGCAGGCATTACTGGCGAAGAACGGGATGGAGTCCGGCGCGGAAGTCGCAACCCGGGTCTTCGCCGAAGTTCCCTTGTGGCAGGTCGAACAACGTCAGCAGGACGACATGACACTGGTAGTGGTGGATGTCCTTTGAACGAACACCGTACATTGGTGCATCTCTCAGGTGTATCCCCGGGCTAGCTCTAGAGTTACTCCCCAGTCCGGGGATTTTGGTTCCCTCAACGAGAGAAGCTGGGTAAAATCAGCAGCTTATGGAGCTCATCACCGGAATCACAGGTGCGGCTGCGCAGCCGGAGGAAGAAGTTCGCCCCGAGCTGGAGCCGCGCGTCGATTCCGAAATCACGCAAAGCATCCCCGAGCCAGAGATGGAAGCGGTCGACAACGGACCACCGCCATCACTCGAAGAGCGTAGCTATTCGCTCGTGGGTCGTGCCCTACGCTTTGTAATGAAGACCGTTACTCCGAACGCCTGGCAGAACGTCGTCCAAAAAATGGCGGCGCAGTTACCCGCCAAGATTGACCTGGTTCCCACCGAGCAGGAGTGGACGCACGAATTGCGCCACCGCCAGTTGGTGGAGGAGCTGATTGACCAGGGCTTCACCGACGCGGGCATGTATCGCGCCGAAGTGATGCGCGCGAACTTGCACCTGCTGGTGAACGAAACCTACGACATTCGCGCCGTGGTCTATGAGCACGAGCATTCCGGCGTGGTCCTCGACCTCGTGACGCTCTTTGGCGACGGCACCGGCATCACCTACGTGAACCGTGAAGATCCCGGCTACGAATCGTCGCCGCTGCACCCCAACGTATATCTCGGCAATGTTCAGGTCTTCGAGCTTCTGGACAAATGTCTTCGTGACCGTCCGAAGAAAGCGCGCCTGCCGGAAAATCCGGCTACTGCCGCGAGGCTCATGGAACTCGAGTACGAATTCGGCACGCGCCGCCTGCGCGGTCAGTCCGTGAATCCGATCGAAATCGCGGACGCGTATCTCGATGTAATCGAAAAGGCCGACGCAGTGAAAGTCCCCGAAGTGCCAGAGCCTGAGCCTGAGCCGGCGAAGACGAGTGAGCCGGTAAAGTGGACCGGCCGCCCACACGCTGTACTGCCACCACTGCACGAGGCGATTGGACTAGCGGCCGCGGAACACAAGCCAGCGAATGGAAATGGCCAATCCAAAGCAGCAAGTGCCAATTCTTCTAAGTAGGGCGGACCTTGCGCGAAAGTTCCCACACCTTCGCATACTTCCAGCTCACGTACACCGCGTGATAAAGGTGCAGCAGCAACCCTTCGCGTCCGTCGACGAAACCAAGCCGTAGGAAGTAGTTGTAGAGGAACGTGGCCCACGGTCGAACGACGATATTGAAAAAACTGAAACCGTGCTTCCCTTTCGCAACAACCATTTCCGCTCCCAGCGACGAGTAGCGGTTCATGTGCTCGATGTAGCTGGAAAGCGTGGGGTAGGCGTGGTGAAGAATGGCGCCATGCAGCGGAAGAATCTGGCCACTCACCTTCATGTCTTCGTGGACAGCACGGTCTTCAAAAACCGCGAGTTCTTTCTTCACCAGCCGGATCTTCCGGTCCGGATAAAATCCCCCGCGGCGAATCCAGCGCTCCATGAAGAAGTTTTTCCGCGGAATTGAATAGGCGTCGCGCGGAATCGTCACTCCGCAAAACGGACCATCGCCGGCGATGATCTGCCCTGCGTTCTCACCCGGTTTCTGTTGGGGCTCTTCTTTCTTCCCGAGCGCTTCCTTTAGCTCCCTCCCCAACAGTGGCGATACCTCTTCATCCGCATCGAGCGACAGAATCCACTCTCCACTCGCCTTCGCGATCGCCGAATTCTTTTGCGCTGCGAAACCCTTCCACTCTTCCTGGAAGATTTTTACTTTGTCGCCGAAGGTCCGCGCCACATCGAGTGTGTGATCGGTAGAACCGGAGTCCAGCAAGATGACTTCGTCTGCAAGGTCCACCACGCTGGCCAGCGTGCGCGCGATGTTCTGCTCTTCGTTCTTGCAGATGATGACGGCGGAGAGTAGCACGGGGCGAATATATCATTGCCCAAAAGAAAATCCCGGCCGAAGCCGGGATTCCTTCATAACGAAAACATCGTTTACTTCTGCGGCTGTTGCGGCGTCTCCGGTTGTGGCTGCTGCGGCGGCGCTGGGTGCTGTGGCTCGTTCGCCGGGTTGTTGACGTCCGAGGTGATCTTGATCACCCCCGGCACTTGCGGCGCGGTGTTTACCACGCCCTTGGTGCTGTCGGCCAGTTCGATTCGGTTCTTGTCCAGCGTCTGCGATGTCACACGATCCAGTTCGACCTTGTGCTTCTCATAGGCGGTGAGCGCCGAAACCAGTAAGTTCTCGGCGTTTTCGAACCCGCTCTGGTTCTGCAGTACCAGCGTGCTCGTGGACGCACCGAGAGCGTACTTCTTCTGCTCGGCCTCAAGGCTCTGCAACGCATATTCGCGGCTGGCCTGCGCGGCCTTCACGCGGGCGCGGTCCTGTTGCACCGCAAACGCCGCGTTGCGCACCTGGATGTTTACCTGGTTAAACAGCTGCTGCAAACGCATCTGCGCTTGGCGGAATTCCAGCTGCGACCGAACCTGCGTGGCCTGCGCCGCGCGGTTGCGGATCGGGATAGTAAGAGTCACACCGAGACCTTTGTCCGGCGAGGAGCTGTCCACGAGGTGACCAAGAGCATCGCCGTAGCCGGACGGGTTAATCGTGCTGCCCGCTCCGGGGATTGGCTCTCCAGCGTTACCAGCCGCCCCGTAGAACCCGTAGGCGTCCAACGAGGGCAGCAGCGCGTTCTTCGTCGACTTCATGGTGATTTCGCGGTTCTTCAAGTCAATCTGCGCCTGCTCGATTTCCGGGCTGTGTTCCTGCGCCGTCTTGATCAACTCGTCCACCGAAGCGTCGACCTCGTTGGCATCCACCTGCATCGTGTCGGTTGGAATCACTTCCGCCGCCGCGAGAATCGGATCGCCCATGTTACGGGTGATCGCATTCTTCATCAGCAACTGCTGCAGCTGAAGGCTCGTCTGCGAAACGATCAGGTCCTGCTGCGCGGTCGACACCGTGCTCTGTGCGTGCACCACTTCAATCGGAGCCAGGGTGCCAATCTGCACCTGCTTCTGATTGTCGGAGAAGGTGCGCTGCGCAAATTCAAGAGCGCGCTGCTTCACTTTTACGTCTTCGTAGGCCGCAACCAGGTCCCAGTAGATGTTCTGGATCTGCGAAACCGTCTCACGGACCTGCTGCCGGAACGCGCTGTCGGTGATTTTCTTATCGTTCTGGGCGATGCGAATGAATCGCATATTCGGCCCAAGTCCGAAGCCTTGCAGCAAGTGCTGCGTCAGCGTGAAGCGGAAGGTGCTATTGAGGTAGGGATCCAGCACGTTCAATCCACCGGCCTGGCGAGTGTTCTGCCAGCCAATGTTCGCCGACGTACCGGTGTACCACGACTGCGCATAGTTAAAGTTGTACGTCGTGTTGTTCTGCACGATGAACGGTACCGGGATGTAACTAGTCGTCACTACGGCACGCGTGTGTTCACCCTGAACATTGCCAGTGATAAACGGATCGTAGTTGCCCACCGTGGAGCCCGCGCCTGTCGTGCTGGCGACGATGCCACCTATACCAGTACCCACGCCGCCTGCTCCGGCCGTCGTGCCGCCGGCGCCGCCACCCGTGCTGCTGGCCCCAATTCCACCCACGCCGCCACCGGGCGTATTCTGCACCACGCCGGCGTTCACGCCGCGTGCCGCCGAACCAGCCTTGGTCGAGAGGATATCCGTGTCGGCGATAGGAAGGTTATAGCGCGCAATCGCGATATCGAGGTTGTTCTCGAGCGCGAGCGCAAGGGCGTCGCTCATCGAGAGATAGATTTTGCCGTCGCGCATCACCGAGTCAACCCGCGCGGTGTTTGCGAAATTCGGCGCTGGAACTTTGCGCTCCGAGTAAGTACCGACCGGGTTGAACCAGTAGGTCTTCGGCTTGCTGTAGTCCACGCTCATCACACCGCCATTCACCGGCGCGGAGGCGGAAGCCGCCTTCGGAGCGTCCGGAAGGTTCGGCGTCGGCGCGGGGGCCTGGTTCTGCGCGAATGCAGGGGCGACCATCCCCAACATCATGGAAAAAATAACAGTTCTGGCCGTGATCACAACCGTGCGCGAAACGGACATTCGCATTTCTCCAATAAATGAAAGACTTACAAGTGCAGTTCTGGCTTCCGCATTTAGATACGTGAGCGGCTATGCCAAGGTTCAAAATTCTTCACAAGAATTAACTTTGGGGCTTCCGCGAAGAAGGTTTTAAGTCACTGGAACGCAAGTGTTAATACTATACGAACGGAGTTGCTAAGGCGGTGACAGCAGTTAATTCGCGCCTCGCAACTCCTCTAATTTGGCATGCCGCGGAACTTCAAAATCACGCTCGCCTACGATGGCCACGAGTTTCACGGCTGGCAAATCCAGCCCGGCAAACCGACCATTCAAGGCACGCTCGCCGAAACCATCGAGCGCATCACAGGAGAGCAGACGTTACCGCAAGGCTCAGGCCGCACCGACGCTGGTGTCCACGCCCTGGGACAGGTAGCGAGCGTCGCGTTGCAAACGCCAATCCCGGCGGATGGGCTGCACATCGCGCTCAATGACAAGCTTCCGCCATCGATCCGAGCACTAACCGTCGGAGAAGCTGCGCCGGACTTTCACGCACGTCATTCCGCAAAAGGGAAAACCTATCGTTACCGCATCTACCGCGCCGCAATCTGCTCACCCTTTCTGGCGCATTATGTGTGGCATTACCCGTGGCGGCTCGACGAATCTGTAATGCAGAGTGCGACCGCGTTCATCCAAGGCGAACACGACTTCACCTCCTTTGCGGCAAGCGATCCTGACCGGGCGCAGCGAATACGCGACGCCGAAGACGAGGATGGGCCAAGCAACGTGCGCACCATCTACGACGCTGTCTGGCGCACGGAAGGCCACGAACTTATCTTCGAAGTGCGTGGCAACGGATTTCTTCACCACATGGTCCGCAATCTTGTGGGAACGTTCGTGGATTTCGGCAAGTGGCAGCATCCTGCGGAATCGATGGCTAAGATTTTGCGGGAAAAGTCACGCAGCGCTGCCGGCCCTGCAGCCCCCGCCAGCGGACTTTATCTCGTGAATGTGGAATACTGACGGCACACACAAGCCGTCCAACTGATCAGCAAAGGGCAACAGGGATTTGGAGTTCCCGGATGCCGGGAGGCCGCCATGGCTACCGATACCAAGATCGCTGCTCCGGTATTAATCAGCACCAATCCCGCCACGGGTGAAACCGTCGGCACCTATTCCTGCACCAGCGTCGACGAAGTCCACGAAGCCGTTGACATCGCACGACGCGCACAGCCAGCCTGGGCCGCGCTCGGCGTTCAGAAACGCGTCGCCATCATCCGGCGCTTCCGAAAGCTACTGAATCAACAGGCAGGCGAAGTCGCGGAGTTAATCACGCGCGAAGCCGGCAAACCGATTCCTGAAGCGATGGGCGCCGAGATACTCGTCGTGCAGGATGCTGCCGAATTCGTCGCCCGCCACGCTGCCGAGATTTTGCAACCCCAGCCTGTTCCGCACTCCAATCCCGCGATGAAGACCAAGCGCGGAACGCTCCACCACGAACCGCACGGCGTGATTGGAATTATTTCCCCGTGGAACTATCCATTTTCTATTCCTTCCACCGAAACGCTCGCCGCGCTCGTTCTTGGGAATGCCGTGGTTCTGAAGCCGTCGGAACTCACACCGGCATGTGCTTTGAAGTTGCAATCATTGCTCCACGAAGCCGGCGTTCCGAAAGAAATCATGCAGGTTGTCCTCGGTGAAGGACCAGTCGGTGCTGCGCTCATCGACTCCAAGATCGACAAAATTATCTTCACCGGAAGTGTCGCCACCGGCCGTCGCGTGAGCGTTGCCGCTGCGCAAAAACTTCTACCGTGTGTCCTCGAGCTTGGCGGTAAAGATCCCTTCATCGTCTTCGACGATGCCGACCTCGACGTTGCCAGCAGCGGCGCCGTCTGGGGCGCCTTCATGAATGCCGGACAGACTTGCTTGTCTGTCGAACGCTGCTACGTGCAGCGCTCGGTCTTCGAAAAATTCGTCAACATGTGTGTGAAGAAGGCCCAAGCGCTCAAGGTCGGCGACGGCTTCGATCGCGACACCGACGTCGGACCAATGATCGACACTCGCCAGTTGCGGATCGTGGAGAGTCAGGTCGCCGACGCCCTCGATAAAGGTGCGAAGGTCCTGACGGGTGGAGAACGCCTTACGCAACTCGGCCCAAACTTCTACGCTCCCACTGTCCTCACCAACGTCACTCCAGACATGAAGCTGATGCGTGAAGAAACATTCGGCCCGCTGCTTCCCGTCATCCCCTTCGACACCGACGAACAAGCCATCTCGATGGCCAATGAATCGGAATTCGGTCTCGCGGCCAGTGTCTGGACGAATAGTCGCTCTCGCGGCGAAGCCGTTGCCGGGAAAATCGAAGCCGGCACCGTCATGGTGAACGATGCCATCTCCGGATTCGGAATCTGCGAAGCGCCGCACGGCGGATTCAAAGCCAGCGGTATCGGCCGCACTCACGGGTTGTTAGGAATGCAGGAAATGGTGCGGGTGCGCTACGTCGACGTAGATCGCGTTGTGATGAAAAAACCCTGGTGGTACGGCTATAAAGGGATGTATCGGGAGCAGATCCACGGCTTCGCCGATATGATGTTCGGCCACTCGCCTGCCAAGCGCATTAAGGGTGCGTTAAACTCAACTAAAATTTTGACTAGGCCTAAGCTGTAGTTCCGCGACGTTTTCGTGGCTTTGGTAGTTGCGGCATGTGCACTTGAATGATACGGTCAGCTAACTCCAGGTACTTGGAAATCCAGTCCTGCCGGTCCTGGGAAACGCTGTTCTTTTTCCCCATTTTGTCCATCGTCCTGTAGTCGTCCGGTTTCATAAGTCTGTCACCGGGAACTTAGAAGAGAGTTGCACGAAGTTTGTTGCACGACAAACCGTGTCAATTCTGATTACCCTGCGCGCCCGCCGGGCGTCCCTAGGTTGTTGTACTATCGGAGCTTATGTCGGCAGTCGAACCACTTCGGGTAGAGGCCACAAGCAAGCGCGGTCGGTTAAGCGAGACCCAATGGGCGCGTTCCGCCCAGCAGCGCGTCGTTCGCCTTGCCCAATTACAGGTGGTGCACGACGCCTTCGACTGGCTTCACCGCAAGGAATTTCAGCTTCAGGAACGCCAGATTGAGCTCGCAAAAATTCCCGCTCCTCCGTTTGGTGAGGCCGCCCGTGCAGACTGGCTACAGTTCCGCTTCCGCGAGCTGGGATTGAAAGACATTCATACCGACGCCGTCGGTAACGTTCTTGCCATCCTGCCCGGCGCCAACACCTCTGCCGGCTACGTCTCGATCAGCGCGCACCTTGACACCGTTTTCCCTGCCGAGACCAAACTCGATATCAAACGTGATCGTGACCGCATGGTTGGTCCCGGCATTTCGGACAACGCCGCCGGCGTAGTAGCCATGCTTGCCATCGCTGGCGCCATCAAAGACGGCCGCATTCGCCCCTCAGCGCCAATCCTTTTTATCGGCAATGTTGGGGAGGAAGGCGAAGGCAATCTCCGCGGCGTCCGCCATATTTTCGACGACACGCGCTGGAAGGACGCTATCGAGTTCTCCATCATCCTCGACGGTGCAGGAACCGATTCGATCATCGCGGAAGGTCTTGGCAGTCGTCGCTATGAAGTCCGCGTTAATGGCCCTGGCGGCCATTCCTGGAGCGATTTCGGAGCACCCAACCCGATCGTCATACTTTCCAAGATCATCCAGGAATTCAGTGCCACTTCCCTTCCCTCGAAACCGAAAACTACCTACAACATCGGCGTGATCCAGGGCGGCACTTCCGTCAACTCCATCCCGGAGATGGCCTGCATGCGCGTGGACTTGCGGTCGGTAGCAGTCGCCGAAATCGAAAGATTGGAAGAAGCTCTGCGCCGCGCCGCGGACTCCGCAAAGACCCGCGACGTGGAAATCGAAATCCGCACCATCGGTGATCGTCCTGCCGGCGAACTCAAAAGCGATTCGCCCATGCTGGCCATGGTCCGCGCCGTAGACGCGCATCTCAGCATTACCTCACGCATCCAGCGCGCCTCCACGGACGCCAACATCCCGCTCTCACAAGGACGCGAGGCGATCGCACTCGGCGCAGGTGGAACCGGAGCCGGCGCCCACACTCTTCACGAGTGGTTCGATCCCTACGGACGCGAAGTAGGCTTGAAGCGTATCCTGCTTCTGACGCTGGCTCTCACCGGCATCGACGAGTAAAAACAGACCCTCATGAAACGTGAACTCCTGGCGGTGCTCCTCACCGCGACTGCTCTCATGGCTGCCGATAAGAAGGAAAATAAATCTGCCCCGCAAGAAGCGGACGCGATCTATTACAACGCGAACGTTTACGTCGCTCCCTCGAAAGCGGCCGCGGAAACTCAATCTACTCACGACGAGAACACCGCAAAGCCATCATCGCCCGCACCGCGTCCCCGTGCCTTCGCGGTGAAAGACGGCAAGTTCCTCGCCATCGGCACCGACAAAGAAATCTGGATCTACAAGGGCAAAAAGACCACCCTGGTCGACCTCAAAGGCCAGTTCGTCATGCCCGGCTTCAACGACGCTCACGTCCATCTCGGCGACGGCGGCCGCGAAATGCTCAACGTTGAACTCGCCGGCACTAAATCTCTCGACGAGATGAAGCAGCGCATCGCCGAACGCGTGAAGTCCGCCGCCCCCGGCGAGTGGATTCTCGGCGGCGGTTGGGACCAGACCAAGTGGACGGAAAACAAACTGCCCACCCGCAAGGATCTCGACGCCGTCACCGCTGGACATCCTGCCTTCTTCGATCGTGCCGACGGTCACATCGCCGTCGCCAACTCCGCCGCAATCACCGCCGCAAAAGTTGACAAGAGCACTACCGCTCCCGCCGGCGGCGCCATCGATCATGACGCAAAAGGCGAACCAACCGGAATCTTCCGCGAAGGCGCAAAGGGCCTGATTAGCAGCATCATCCCGCCACCTACGCCGACGCAGCGTCGCAAGGGCATCGAACTCGCGCTCGAAGACGCCGCCCAACACGGCATCACCTCGCTGCAAGATAACTCGCCGTGGGAAGACTTCCTCGTTTACGAAGAACTCGAGAGCGAAGGCAAGCTCACGGCACGCATCGCCGAATGGCTCCCCTTCACCGCAGAGCTGAACACGCTCGACCAACACCGCTCGCATCATCCCGGCAGCGATCCCATGCTGCATACCACCATGCTCAAGGGCTTCATGGATGGCTCGCTCGGCTCGCGCACCGCAGCTTTGCAGCGTCCCTACGAAGACGACCCAACCAACAAGGGTCTGCCACAGTTCGATCAGGAGACCCTGAACAAACTCGCGGATGAACGCATTGCCGCCGGCTACCAACTCGGCTTCCACGCCATCGGTGACGAGGGTGTGCAGATGGCCCTCGACGCCTTCGCCGAAGCCCAGCGCTACCTTCGTGACCACAACCAGAACGGCCGCGATCTCCACGATCTGCGCTTCCGCATCGAGCATTCGCAGGTGCTCTCGTCCGACCAGTTCCAGCGTTACAAGGAACTCGGCGTCATCGCCTCCATGCAGCCCAACCACCTACTCACTGATATGAATTGGGCGCTTGACCGCCTAGGCACCGCGCGTGCTCGCTACTCCTATGCGTGGCGCGATTTCCTCGACGCCGGCGTCCCCCTTGCCTTCGGCACCGACTACCCCGTCGAACCAATCACGCCGTTCCGCGGCCTTTACGCCGCCGTCACCCGCCAGAACGAAGCCATGAACCGCGAGTTCTTCCCGGTCCAGAAGATCACCATCGATGAAGCCATCGCCGCCTACACCGAAGGCGCTGCCTACGCGCAATTCGAAGAAAGCCTAAAAGGCAGGATCGCCCCCGGCATGTACGCCGACTTCGTCGTCCTCGATCGCGACATCACCGACATCCGCCCGCACGACATCCTCGGCACGCAAGTTCTGCGCACTGTGGTTGGCGGAAAAACGGTGTACGAAGTGGAATAAGCAACGTCGTCCCGCGATGGGAAGTGTCCCACTATAGGCGTTAAAATAAAGACGTTTCGCAGGCTGCTACCTACTGGCAACATTAACCCCCGGACTGACAGCCCGAGTTTCGCTTTTCTGTTGGCTCGCGACGCGAGTGCGTATCGCACATCAAAGCTCGCCAGATAGATCTTCCACGTCATCGCCTTCCACGTAAGCAACGAGATCTCCTGGCTGGCAATTCAGCACCTTGCACATTTTTGCCAGGGTCGAGAACCGGATCCCGCGCACCTTCCCCGACCGGAACAACGACAGATGCGTTTCACTGACTCCGATTGCCTCCGCCAGGCTTCGGGCAGTCATGTTTTTCTTTGCCAATATCTCGTCGAGGGTCGTGCGGATCGGCATTAGAAAATCCCGTCCAACTCCGCTTTCAACTCTGCGGCATTCTCAAGCACTCTCGCTACGATAATCAGCGCCAGTCCCACCACGCCGAGCACCACTCCTGAGACGTCATAGGCGATCCAGTATCCCGGAGCGTACCCAAGCCACCGATGCGCTGCCGGTTCCACAAACACCTTCAGGAACGATCCGGCTGCCACCATCGCACCCACGCGCTTTAGCATCCGCACCATGACGGCGCCGTAAAGGTCTCCCTGTGCAAGCCGCTGCAGCGCCGCACGGACCCCCCACAACGAGAGCAGGAAAAGTACTTCCGGGCACGCCCCAACCACCTCGTCTGCCAAATGTACCCAAGCACTGCGGCTGAGGGTGTGCCTCACAATCGGCACGGCGACCCACCCAAATCGTTCCAAAACAATTAGGCTCGCCAGCCCTACGAAGAGGACAGTCACCAATCTCCGTAGCCGCTCGCTGCTTTTTCGGATATCCCCCATTGTTCCCGAATTTTAAGCTTTACTTAAATTTTATGTCTAGATATTTTAACTCTAGCCTCAAGTTTGAAACATCTTTCCAATGCCTGCTGACGTAACGCCAACCCTTTGCCTCTCGACCCAAGACCTCACCCACCGTTATGCCGGACATGAGGCTCCTGTTCTCACCGACGTCAATCTCAAGGTCGCAGAGGGCAGCATCTACGGATTTCTAGGACCAAACGGCGCCGGTAAAACCACGACGCTCCGTCTCGTCCTTGGACTGCTCCAAAAACAGCAGGGCACGATCTCAATCTTGCAGAGAGACTTGGATTCTCATCGCATCGAGGTCCTCAAGCACGTTGGCTCATTGATCGAGACGCCGTCTCTGTATGAGCACCTCACCGCGGTCGAGAACCTGCAAATCATGCAGCGAATTCACCGCGCTCCCGCAACACGTATCGATGAAGTGCTCTCCCCCCTCGGGCTCTTCTCCGCGCGTCACAAGAAAGCTGGGCAATATTCTCTCGGCATGAAGCAGCGGCTCAGCATCGCCATCGCGCTTCTTCATCGCCCTTCCCTTCTCATCCTCGACGAACCCACGAATGGCCTCGACCCCAGCGGCATTATTGAAATCCGCGAGTTGCTCAAGAAACTCAACCGCGAAGACGGCGTCACCATCCTCATCTCAAGTCATCTGCTCGGCGAGATCGAGAAGATCGCTACCCACGTCGGTGTCATTCATCGCGGCCGACTGATGTTCCAGGGAACTTTGGCGGAGCTCCGCGAGACTGCCCTCGCAACTGGCACCGCCACCGTTTGCACAAGCGACAATCTCCAGGCGTTGAAGGTGATTCATCCGCATCATCCCGACGCCCACTTCGCCGACGGTCGCATTTGCGTGCCGTCGGTTTCGCCCGAGAATCTGGCGCGCATCAATCGTCTGCTCGTGCAGCAGGGGATCGACGTTTACGGCCTCACTCCCTCCGGCGACGATCTCGAAAACATCTTCATGGAAATGGTGTCCCACTCATGATGGCCGCCGACTTCTTCATTTCGTTTTCCTGCGAATGGCTCAAGCGCAAACGTAGCCTCAGCTCTGTGTTGATCGTGATCGGCGCTCTCTTCACGCCAGCGATTGTCTTCGCCTCACGGCTGTTTCATCGACAACAATTACTCAAGCTCAGCGCCGCCGCCGGCTTCTGGGAGTCACTCTGGGCGAGTTCCTGGGAATCCATGGCAGTGTTCTTTCTGCCCATGGCTGCGATCCTCATCACGGCTCTCGTCACCCAGATTGAATTCCGCAACAACTCATGGAAACAGGTACTCACGCTCCCGCTTCATCCGCTGACGATCTTCTCCTCCAAGTTGGCCGTGATCGTTCTCCTCGTGCTGGAGTTCCTCGTACTCTTCGACCTTGGGATCTACGTCTCCGGAGTCGGCCCTTGTCTGTTGTTGCCCGGAGTTCCGCTTCCGCAATCGCGCCTTCCCGCAACTACTTTCGCCGCTGGCACACTGCGATATTTCCTCGCTTGTCTTCCCATCGTGGCGGTTCAGTATCTCCTTAGCCTGCGGTTCAAGAACTTTCTCGTCTCGGTCGGCGTCGGATTCATGGCCTGGGTCGCGGCATTGGCGGCACTGTCTTCGCGTTGGGTGTTCCTCATTCCCCATTCCCTCACCATTCTCGTGTACCTCGAGCACGACGCAAGAAAACGCAGTGTTCCTCCCGCACTCGATCCTCTCTGGGTGTCGGGGATCTACGCGGTCGCGTTCACCGTGATCGCTTACTGGCTCTTTCTATCTCGACGACAAAAGGGATAGCTCCGGAAATCTGCCCTCATTACGGTCCTGCGAACTCGCGTGACAGATCTATGGCAGAGCCGCGACAATAGCTGGGTTCTGATCGCCTCTCAGGAAACTATCGTCAAGGACTAGTTCGAATTGTCGCGCTCCCTCAAAGCCCACATCCTTCTGATCGCCGTCACCTTCGTTTGGGGCTCGACCTTCGTTCTGATCAAGGCCGCGCTCGCCGACGTCACACCGCTGCTCTTCAACGCAGTCCGCATGACGCTCGCCGGCCTCGCCCTCGGCCTCGTCTACTGGAAAGCTTTGCGCAAGATGAATCGCGCCGAGTTCATCGACGGTATGCTCGTCGCGCTCATGATGTACTTCGGCTATGAATTCCAGACCTCTGGCTTAAAGTTGACCACGCCCTCGAAGTCCGCGCTTCTCACTGGCATGTCCGTCGTCCTCGTGCCGCTGATCCTCCACTTCGGATGGCGCAAACACGTCAGCAAGTGGACCATTTTCGGCGTCCTGATCGCCTGCGTCGGTCTCTTCCTCCTCACCGTTCCAGCCGGCACGAGCCGTGGCTTCTCTTTAACTGAAATGAATCTCGGCGATCTGCTCAGCATGGGTTGCGCCGTCTGTTTCGCATTTCAAATCATCCTCGTCGGACGCGCTAGCGAACGTCACGGCTTCGAACCGATCGCCTTCCTGCAAGTCGCCGGTGCCGCCGTCCTGATGTTTGCGACGGTTCCCATCGCCGAACACGCCCACGTGACATGGAGTTCCACCGTCATCTGGGCGATCCTTGTCACTGGCCTTCTCGGCACCGCGGCAGCATTCACGGTGCAAGCCTGGGCGCAGCAGTTCATGCCGGCGACGAATACCGCGTTAATTTTTCTCTTGGAGCCGGTTTTTGCTTGGGCCACTTCGTTCGTCATCCTCCACGAACGCCTCAACTCTCGCTCCTCGCTTGGGGCTGTGTTGATCCTCGTTGGCGTGGTTCTCTCGGAATTGTTGGGCAGCCAAGACCACCCCTCGGAGGAGATCAGGGTCTCATAGGGTAAAGAATGGTCACCCGTACCTCGCATCCCCAACTTTCTGTTACCAAACCGCCAGGGAGTGCGTCTAACTAAAGGATTAAGAGCAGCCGCTTTGTACAGAGTTCCCGCTTCCCAATTTCGCAGCGTCTTTCCGATGAACGACAACAACGCGAGTCTGTGCAACAGCGGTGCTCGTCCCCTGCGCCTTCGTGCTCTGGGGCGAACTTCTTCGCAATAGGTATAATTTTCGTTTGGCATTATTTGCCGGAGGACGACTTATGACACCGCCCACCAGCGGTTCCTGGCAGCGCCTGAGAGCCAATCGGTTCGCTTCTGTTCTTGTGATCCTGGCCACTCTCTCGCTCGGCATTCTGATCGGAACCGTGATCTCTTCGACTGTGAAGGGCAACGAAAAACAGGTCAGCAGCTCGGACGCAACTCCGCTGCAGATCCCTGAGCCCAAGCAGCTTTCCAACCAGTTCGCGCAGATTGCGAAACAGCTCGAACCGGCGGTGGTCAACATCAACACCGAGTCCACCATGAAGCACCCTTCCATCAAGGGACGACGCGGCCAGCAAACGCCTCCCGATGACGACGAGGATAATCAGGACGATCAGGACCAAGGCCCGGGCGGCGGGCAGGACAGCCCCTTCCAGGACTTCTTCGATCGCTTCTTCGGTGGCCAGGGTGGCGGCGGGCAAATGCCCCAGCAGGACCTCCGTCAGCGCGCCCTTGGCTCCGGCATCATCATTGACCCGAAGGGCTACATCATCACCAACGATCACGTGGTTGATAAAGCCGACAAGATCAAGGTCAACCTCATGGGCGACCCTGAGACCGTCAGCTACGACGCTACGGTCATCGGCGTGGACAAGGAAACCGATCTCGCCGTCATCAAGATCAACGTGAAGCACGATCTTCCTTACGCGAAGCTCGGCAACTCCGAGGGCGTACAGGTCGGTGACTGGGTTCTTGCCCTCGGCAGCCCCTTCGGTCTTAACTCGACCATGACTGCCGGAATCGTCTCCGCCAAGGGCCGCAACATCGTCCCGCAGCGCCAGTTCCAGCAGTTCATCCAGACCGACGCCGCCATCAACCCCGGCAACTCCGGCGGTCCGCTCGTGGACATGGCCGGTGAGGTCATCGGCATCAACACCGCGATCTTCACCACCGGCGGCGGCTACCAGGGTGTTGGCTTTGCGCTACCCTCCAACACGGTCATACAGGTTTATAACCAGCTCATCGCGCCCGATCACAAGGTCTCGCGCGGCTCCATCGGCGTGGAATTCAACGCGGTAGCGAATCCCGCGGTAGCGCGTGTTTACGGCGTCACCACGGGCGTTACGGTAGCCAACGTCACTCCCAATGGACCGGCACAAAAGGCCGGCATCCAGACGGGCGACACCATCGTTTCTGTGGATGGCAAGCCCGTAAAGAATGGCGATGAACTCGTCGCTGACATCTCTGCGCGCAAGCCGGGCTCGACCGCGAAGGTCGGCTTCGTTCGCAACGGCAAGGAACAGTCTGCAAGCGTCACGATCGCGGATCGCTCCAAGCTCTACGCCGCGCGTCTTGGCGGCGGTGGCGAAGAGCAGGGTGAAGGCGGCGAAGGCCAGCCCCAGCCCAGCAAGTTCGGTGCGACCGTGCAGAACATTACGCCTGAGATGGCGCAGCAGTTGAAGCTGCCCAACACCAAGGGCGTTGTGGTCAGCAACGTGAAGCAGGACAGCTTTGCGGAGTCTGTCGGCCTTGGCCGCGGCGACGTGATCCTCGAGATCAACAAACAGCCCGTCACCAACGAAGACGATTTCCGCCGCATTCAGGGCAGCCTCAAGAGCGGTGCTGACGTCGTCTTCCTCGTCCGTCCTCGCGGACGCGATAACGGAACCATTTTCATGGCCGGAACCTTGCCGTAAACCTAACCTTGCTTACCATCAAGCGGCCCGCATTTCGGTGCGGGCCGTTTCGTTTACTGGCCGGTCAACGTCCTAAGGTAACGAACCGCGGCAACCTTTCCCCTAGGCTTCCCTCATCCCACTTTGCGATGATTGCAGCAGGTTGATTCCCGTTTGGATTGCATTTCGTCACTTTTTTGGGAATTCGCCCTTGCCTTCAGGCTTGCTCCGTCATTTAGAATGACCCATTCGATTGCAGTTCCGTGAACGGGCCCGAAAACTGAGGACTACTGATTGCGTCTCACTAACGCGCTCCTAATAACAGCACTTATGTTCGGATGCCTAAGCGCAGCCGAAGCGAAAACGACGAAGAATACCGCCTCGTCAAGCGGCGGGTCGTCGCATCACAAAACATCCGGCAAAGCTTCTTCAAAGAAAACGTCCAGTAAGTCCCGTGGCCAGGCCGCTCCCAATAGCGACCGCACCCGCGAGATCCAGACTGCTCTCATCCGCGAGCACTACATGAGCGGAGAGCCCACCGGATCCTGGGACAACCAGACCCGCGATGCCCTGACCAAGTTCCAGGCCGACAACGGCTGGCAAACGAAGCTGGTTCCCGACTCTCGCGCCCTGATTAAGCTCGGCCTCGGCCCCAGCCGCGAAGGTCTCTTGAATCCCGACACCGCCGCCATCAGCCCGCACGAACTGGGCGCAGAAAAGCCACAACCCGGCGGCTCTGCCAGCAACTAATCCATTTCTGCAAAGGGAAAACGCGGCCTGCGGGCCGCGTTTGTGGTTTTCGTCCTCAATTCCTTCGTGATGGTGCCCTTCGTGTTCAAAGGTTGTCGGGCGTCCCTCGCCGACCGGGGCAACCTGCACATTCTGCTAGCCCCACTTGACTCAGTGCGTTACCATTCGTCCGCCAGAGACACTCATTGCCTGGAACCCTCCTATGACACTGGCTGCAAAGCGAAAGCTCGCGTTTTGGTTGTTCGGTATTGGAATTGTCGGCCTCATCTTCAGTTTCAAGTACTATCACGCGGACGAACGCCTCGGAGAGATGTACACCGAGCAGTTCGGCGACAAGCTTGATCGCACGTTAAAGAACAAGGTTGCCGACCCCGACGCCACCGTCTGTCCGCGGCAGCATGTGCTATCCAAAGTCGTCATCAGCAATTCCTGCGCCGACGGGGCCTCCTCGTCGGATAAACCCTTCTATGCCACTTTCGAGATTGATACCGGCGACGGAACGAGAACCTACCGCGGCCTCGTTCGTGGCAAGGACGGCGTATATACCGAGTACACCTGGGATCCCGGCAACTTGACGACAGCGATTTTCAAAGCCCCCGATCCAACTCCGGTCGCCTGCGTCGATCCCAAACAGGTTCGCCACAACTGGCAAGGCATCATCACGTGTACCGACATGCATTAATTTGGGCCTCGTACTGAATTGGCCCCCGCATCTGCGCGTTCCCCACAACGTGCACTGCCGTTCCTTGTCTCATGCGCGTATCATGAGTGCTGTCGTTGTTTCATGCTTTGAATACGCACTTTTTAAGGCAATTCTATGGCTGATGCTGAGCATAAGATTCGAGTCTTAGTAGCAAAACCCGGCCTCGATGGTCATGACCGCGGCGCCAAAGTCATCGCCCGCGCCCTCCGCGACGCCGGTATGGAAGTCATCTACACTGGCCTGCGCCAGACTCCGGAAATGATCGTCACCGCAGCGTTGCAGGAGGACGTGGATGTAATCGGTCTCTCCATCCTGAGCGGCGCGCACAACGCAATCGTGCCGCGCGTAAACGACCTCCTCAAGCAGCACAAAGTGGACGATGTTCTGCTACTTGTCGGCGGCATCATCCCCGACGTTGATGTCGAGAACCTGAAGAAGATAGGCGTCTCGGCGGTTTTCCAGCCGGGCACGCCGATGGACGACATCATCAAGTTCATCCAATCCAACGTTCGCCCGCGCGGAGTTCCGGCAGCCTAATTCTCCATGGCAGAGGACGAAAACATTCAGCGGCGGCGCTCCCTGCTGCAGCAAACCGTTGGCCCGGCGCCTTGGTACTGGGAAACCTTCCCCGCCCTCCACGGCGCTGCCGGCCAGACTTTTGTTTGGAATTTCCATGGCTCTGAAGGTGCCCTCGCTTACCTCGTCTCTTTAACGCTCTCTACTGAGCCTGACGTACCGCGTTTGGCGCTCAACACCTACGGACGCCCGTTCGCTCTCGAAGGCTCGCGCTTCGGCGTATGGTGCCCGCAAGGGAAATACATCCGCATCGCTGTGTTCGACGCCGAGAAGCTCAAGCCTTTCGACTTCCAGAACGTTGCCGGTTGGTTCAAGCAGTCCACGGAACGCATCTACTCCGCCACCGAACCGGTGGCCGACTTCGAGTTCGATGGCATGCTCCCGCAAGGCACCCACAGTATCGAGTTTCCTGCGGAGCTTCACGAGGTGAAGGAGATGCACCTCGTGAGCTCGTATCCGGCGAAGGCAAAAGAAGATCCCCACGCCGCGGTTTATGTCGTCTATCCGCACGCGGGCTTGGTTGAGGTCCTGCCACAACGCTGGTTCACGGCAACCAACTTCGACATCGGCTACCAGTGGATCAGCCGGATCACGCGCGATCCGGAAACCCATCGCCTGGTCGGCGAAGGCGTCCGTATTGGCGGCTTCGAACTCACTGAAGACGGCACCGGCCTCGCCGAACGCTTCGAGCTGGCTTGAGTACCTATTGCACGACGGAACCATTCGAAGGCTGTACGCTGCTTCGCCTGGTATCCGACGACGGCACCAACAAACTTTCACGCGCACGCGTACAAGACCTGACGGAAACCCTGCTGGGCCTTCCGCGGCAGCCGCTGATGATTTGCGGTAATCCCAAGTTCTTCTCCGTCGGTGCCGACCTCGACGAGATCAATGCCCTGCGGGGCCACGACGCCTTAGACTTCGCCATGATGGGCCAACGCCTCATGCAGACCGTCGCGGACTTCCCCGCGCTCACCTGCGCTGTGGTGGAAGGCTGGTGCATGGGAGGTGGCTTCGACCTCGCGCTCTCCTGCCGCTTCCGCATCGCTTCGCCGCACGCCGTCTTCGGACACCGTGGCGCCGCGTTGGGCCTTATGACAGGCTGGGGCGGCACCCAGCGTCTCCCACGCTTGGTCGGCTGCGCACAGGCGATGGAGATTTTTCTAACGGCAGAAAAGATTCACGCACAACGCGCACTGGAGCTCGGAATCGTGGACGTCGTGAGCGCGGAACCGTACGCCTCAGCCACAAGGTTTATTACTGCTTCGTAATCGAAACTTGGTAGTAGGATTCGTTTGCGGTATGGCTCTCGATCCGGAACAACTTGCGCGGCTACAGCGGGCCTACGAAGTGCTCGGCCTGCCACAAACCGCTTCCGCCCAGCAAGTAAAGCAGGCCTATCGGAAACTGACTAAGCGTTGGCATCCGGACCTCTATTCTCCAGGATCGTTCGAGCAAAAAGAAGCCACTCTGATGATGAAGGTCATCAACGACGCCTACGACTTCGTCTCGGGTGCTCCGCTTAATGACTGCGATCCCCGCGTCGCCGCTCCCGAAGCAGAACGCGTTCGCCAGCCTTATGTTCAGCCACCACGACCAATCATCTTCCGGCATGATCGCGACGCGCCACCACCTAAGCTGGATCTTTTTGGGTTTTGGGTTCGGTTTTTCTTCGGTGCGATCTTCGGCCTCCTCTGTGGATTCAATGCAATCGCGAGAGGCGTCGTCGAATCGATTCCGCTTGCGATTCTAGTGGGGTTGGCCGAGGTGGTTATCTTTGGTTTGCTGTCGGGTTTCCTTGGCGATAAATTCTGGATAGATTTCTTCCGCCGGTAGCGACGGAGCCCCAAGATGACATCCCGCGCACCCTTGTCGTACCCTTGATGGTTCGCCGAACGTGGGGCAACGGAACCGGAATGTCCAGCCAAGAACCCAACAACATCCTGCCGACCAAGGTAGACACCACCACCGCACGCTTTTCGCATAATCAGCACGCCATGGCGAAGTTGGTTACCGAGCTCCGCAACCAGGAAAATGTCATTTTCCAGGGCGGTGGCGATAAGGCTATCGAGAACCAGCACAAGAAGAACCGCAAGACCGCCCGCGAACGCATCGACATGCTTCTCGATCCCGCCACCGGCCTCTTCGAGTTAGGCGAGTTCGTCGCCCATGGCATGTACGAAGAATGGGGCGGCGCGCCCTGCGCAGGCGTCGTCACCGGCATCGGCGAGGTCCACGGGCGCAAGTTCATGCTCATCGTCAACGACGCTACCGTGAAAGCCGGGGCGTTCTTCCCCATGACCGCGAAGAAGGTCATCCGTGCGCAGAACATCGCCATCGAGAACCACATCCCGACGATTTACCTCGTGGACTCCGCCGGCGTGTTCCTGCCCCTCCAGGAAGATGTCTTTCCCGACCAGGATGACTTCGGCCGCGTCTTCCGCAATAACGCGGTGATGAGCGCCATGGGTATCCCGCAGATCACGGCGATCATGGGCATGTGCGTCGCAGGCGGCGCGTATCTGCCGGTAATGTGCGACCACATCCTGATGACCGAGGGCTCGGGCCTGTTCCTTGCCGGCCCGGCGTTGGTACAGGCTGCTATTGGGGCGAAGTATTCCGCGGAAGAACTCGGCGGCGCCGAGATGCACTCGCAGATCAGCGGCACGGTGGATTTCCGAGAGCCCAACGATCACCTCTGCATTGCGCGCATCCGCTCGCTGGTGTCGAAGATGGGCCAGCGGTCGAAGAGTGTCTTCAGCCGCGTTGAGAGCGAGCCCCCGAAATTCGCTGCCGAGGAGCTTTACGGCGTCTACGACGGGGACGCGGCGAAGCAGTACGACATGAAAGAGATCATCGCGCGCATTGTGGACGGCAGCCGCTTCGACGAGTACAAAGCTGAGTATGGCGAGACCGTCCTCTGCGGTTACGCGCGCGTCGGCGGTTTCGCCGTGGGAATTGTCGCAAACCAGAAAACGCACCAGCACCAGACCGACCACAACGGCAACAAGCGCGTTGAATTCGGCGGCGTAATCTACACCGAGAGCGCGGAGAAAGCCGCGCGCTTCATCATGGACTGCAACCAGAACCTCGTGCCGCTCGTGTTCCTGCACGACGTCAATGGCTTCATGGTAGGTCGCGACGCAGAGTGGAGCGGCATCATCCGCGCCGGTGCGAAGATGGTCAACGCCGTGTCCAATTCCGTGGTGCCGAAGATCAGCGTAATCGTCGGTGGCTCATTCGGTGCCGGCCACTATGCCATGTGCGGCAAGGCCTACGATCCGCGCTTCGTGTTCGCGTGGCCCTCCGCGAAATACGCAGTGATGAGCGGCGGCGCAGCAGCAGGCACACTGGTCGAAATTAAAGTGAAACAACTCGAGCGCGGCGGCAAGAAACTCAGCGACGAAGAGAAGAAAGAGCTCTTCGACAGCGTGAAGGCCACCTATGACGAGCAGATGGATCCGCGTTACGGCGCAGCGCGCCTGTGGATTGACAAGATTATCGACCCGCTCGACACCCGCGCAGCACTCATTGAGGCGCTCGAAGCGTGTGCGCTGAACCCGGATGTGAAGGAATTCAAAGTGGGAGTGCTGCAAACGTAATGGCAGATACGGTCAAAATCATCGAGTGCCCTCGCGACGCATGGCAGGGCTTGAAGGGCCAGATCCCGACTGAGCTCAAGGTCAAATACCTCCAAGAGTTGGTCAGCGCCGGCTTCAAGCACATTGACGCCGTCTCGTTCGTCTCACCCCGCGCGGTCCCGCAAATGGCGGACTCCGAAGAGGTGTTAAAAGAGCTCGATCCCCCCGATGATGTCGAAATCATCGGCATCGTGGTCAACGAAAAGGGCGCCGACCGAGCGATCGCGACCGAAGCCGTCCGAACCCTTGGTTTCCCGTACTCGTTCTCGCCCACATTTCTAAAGAACAATCAGAACCAGACGCTCGAAGAAAACGCAGAAGTTCTGGAGAAGGTCGTTGAGAAGCAGCGCAGTGCCGACATGGATCTCGTCGTATACATCTCGATGGCGTTCGGCAACCCCTACGGCGATCTCTGGTCTGTTGATGAGGTTCTCGAAGGAATCGGCATCCTCGCCGACGACGGCATCCAGCAAATCTCGCTTGCCGATACAGTAGGTCTCGCAACGCCACAGCAGATCGCCGACCTCTGCGGCCCAATCGTAGAAAAATTCGATTACCTAGAAGTCGGCGTTCATCTCCACGGCACCCACACCGACGCAAAGGAAAAGGTCCTCGCCGCCTACGACGCCGGTATCCGCCGCTTTGATGCTGCGCTCGGAGGTCTGGGCGGCTGTCCGTTCGCGCAGAACACCTTGGTCGGCAACCTACCAACGGAAGCGGTGTTCACCGCTCTGAAAGAACGCAAAGTCGAACCGCCGGTCCGCAAACCGATCGACACCCTGTTACAAATGAGCAGTGACTTCGCGCTGCGCTTTGGTGGTTCCCCGCAATAGAAAAGCGGCCCGGTTAGGCCGCTTCCCTGTCACCACGTTGACCAATCAGGAGAAAAACAGGGCCGAGATATCGGAAGCCAAGGAATGTTGCGGCGCTGGCGAGTTTTCCAGAAACTGTTCAAAATCGAATGCGCGTTCGCGTTCCGAATGTCTGGTGACGCGAGCGTCATGGCTGCGCCCCGGAAACTGTAAAAGCGTCGCTGCGAAAATCATGATCGCGCTTAGCGTTAATGGAGACTGCATATCGTACGTCCTTGCCTTGCCACGGTTCCGCCGACTACAGTCGCTTGCGGGAACCAATTTTCAGTAAGAGTTTCCGCCTGGAACACATTTCGCGCCATAGTACGGCAGTAACTGTAGATACCGCTTTTTGGGGATGTCTCCCCGGGTTGGGGCACAGCGCCAATTCCGCAGTCGAGAGGGCTTAATGGGCTATAAAACGCTGCTTTGTCATACCGAAGGTGCCGTCGCCACGATCACCATCAACCGCCCTGAAAAGCGTAATGCCATGAGCTACGAGCTGATTGATGAGCTCCTGACCGCCATGGCCGAAGTCGAGAACAGTCCCGCGCAACTCCTCGTTCTGACGGGCGCCGGCAACGCCTTTTGCTCCGGCATGGACCTCGAGAACCTGCGCCAGATCACCGGCAACAGCACTGAACAGAACCTGAAAGACACCGAGACCGTAGCGCGCCTGTTCCGTACCCTCTACGACTTCCCGAAGATCACAATTGCTGCGGTAAACGGCGCTGCGATCGCCGGCGGCACAGGTCTCGCGACGCTCTGCGATTTCACCATCGCCTCATCGGAAGCAAAGTTCGGCTACACGGAAGTCCGTATCGGATTCACGCCGGCGATCGTGTCTTCGTTCCTGGTGCGCCAGATCGGCGAGAAGCAAGCGCGCGACCTCCTGCTAACCGGCCGCATTCTCAGCGCCGACGAAGCCTTCCGCATCGGTCTCATCACCGAAGTCGTACCGCCGGAAAAACTGAACGAACGCGTGCAACAACTCTGCGAAACACTCCTGCAAAACAGCCCCGCTTCGCTGGTTGCAACAAAGCGCCTCATCAACAGCTTCAGCGCCGACGAGCTAGACCGGCACATCCCCTCCTCCATGCGCGCCAATGCCGAAATCCGCACTACAGCTGACTTCCGCGAGGGGGTCACGGCATTCCTCGAAAAGCGCAAACCGCAATGGAGTGGCCGTTAATCCCACCCTTCATCCCATCAACCGTTGCAACGTTTGCGAACTTTTCCCCCGCTCGTGCGTACTTCTCTACATAAGGGTCCCGTGGAGGCACAAGATGAGCGCAAAATGGAACTGGGCAATCGATAGTTTTACGGTGCGAGTGACGGCAAACCTCGTAGCGTTCGGTGTATGGCTTGCGGCGGCGGTAGCGATCATGGAATTCGCAGCGCGCCAATAACAGTGTGAAGAGTTTAGCGGTGACAACGAAGCGACGCAGCAGAAGCGCGGCGAACCTGCCGCGCCTTTTGCTTGTGAGTTGAATCGTTTGCGGGGCGGGGCTAAACTTTCCCGAAGCGCGTGGGGCGCTTTCCATGAAGTTCCTGCACCGAATCCCCAAGCCGCCGCTGTCGCGTTTCGTACGCGTGCTCTGGTTCTATGAGGGCTACGAGACAGCGCACAAAAAAGAGCGGATCCTACCCACCGGCACCATTGAAGTCGTTTTCAATCTCAAGGAAGACATCACGCGCGTGTACGACCCGCGCAAGAACAACGAATGCCTTACGCATCGCGGCGCGTTGATCTCCGGCATGCTCACGGAATACACGGTGATCGATACCGATGAGCAGATGCACGTAATGGGCATGCACTTCGCTCCTGGTGGCGCATTTCCGTTTTTCGATCTCCCGCTCAGCGAGTTCAAAGACCAGCATCTTTCTCTCGAGGATGCTTGGGGGCCTTCTGCGAACACCTTGCGCGAGCGACTCCTAGCGCTCCCCAGCGTTGAGGCAAAATTCGACCTGCTCGAAGCCGCGCTCATGGAAAAGATGATGGCCTTCGAACACCACAAGGCAGTCCTCTTCGCCCTCCACGAGATGCATTCGCGACAGGCACAAAGCATGGCCGAGCTGGTGGAGAAAATCGGCATCAGTTCGCGGCGGTTCATCCAATTGTTCAGCGAGCAAGTCGGACTTACGCCGAAGCTCTTCTGCCGCGTTCTGCGCTTCCAGGAAGTCGTGCACGGTATCGGCGGGAAGAGGGATGTAGACCTTGCCGACATTGCGCTGCATTGTGGCTATTTCGACCAGGCGCACTTCGTCCACGATTTCAAAGCGTTTTCCGGTATTAGCCCGACGGAATATCTTGCCAGCCGCACCGTGCACCTCAATCACGTGCCTCTGGCCGACTAGGTCAATTTTTTACAATACGCGGCGAGCGCAATCCGCCAGACTCATACCCATAGGAGGATGGCGACTCAACGCATGGCGGCCGGACGAGTATTTGGGATCAGGCTGCGGTGCGCGGGAGTGCTGGTCCGCTTCAATTCATTTGGAGATATGGCAATGTCGAAGGTAAAACCGATTCCCGACGGGTACCACTCCGTCACACCCTACCTGGTGATCAAGGGCGCGAAGCAAGCAATGGAGTATTACACCAAGGCTTTCGGCGCGCAGGAAGTCTACAAAATGCTCGATGACAAGGGCAACGTCGCCCACGCAGAGATAAAGATCGGCAATTCGATGGTCATGCTTGCCGAGGAAAAAGTGGAGCTCGCACACAAGAGCCCAATTACCCTGGGCGGCTCGGCGGTGAGCATGGTGCTCTACGTCGACGACTGCGACGCGGTCTTCAACCGCGCTGTGGAAGCTGGCGGCAGCGTGGAACGTCCGCTGACGACGCAGTTCTATGGCGACCGGAGTGGCGGCTTGAAAGACCCGTTCGGCTATGTGTGGTATGTATCAACCCACGTCGAAGATGTCTCGCCGGAAGAGATGGATCGGCGCATGAAGGAACAGATGAAACCTGCATAGATCGGCAGAAACACGAAGGCGCAGAGATTCGTTTCTCTGCGCCTTCGTGGAACTTAAACGCCGACCGCTTCTTCGGCCTTCTTTGCGTATCGGTTGTCTACGTACTCGTTGAGAATCGTCGTAAACTCCTCGACGATCTTGTCGCCCTTGAGCGTCGTCATCAGGCGGCCGTCTACGTACACGGGCGCCTTCGGCTCCTCAAATGTGCCCGGCAGCGAGATGCCGATGTTAGCGTGCTTCGATTCGCCGGGGCCATTCACCACGCAGCCCATCACCGCGACCTTCATCTCTTCCACGCCGGTGTAGCGGGTCTTCCACTGCGGCATCTGTTCGCGAATGTAGTTCTGGATGCGCTCGGCGAGTTCCTGGAAGAAGGTACTAGTGGTTCGTCCGCAACCCGGGCAGGCTGTCACCTGCGGTGTGAAACTGCGGATCGCCATCGATTGCAAAATCTGCTGCGCGACCAGAACTTCTTCGGTGCGATCGCCATTCGGCTTCGGCGTAAGCGAGACGCGAATTGTGTCGCCAATGCCTTCGAGCAGAAGAACTGACAAACCGGCCGTCGATGCCACGACGCCCTTCGCTCCCATACCTGCTTCGGTCAATCCGAGGTGCAGCACGTAGTCGCAACGCTTGGCGAGATCGCGATAAACGTCGATCAAATCCTGTACGCCGCTCACCTTTGCGCTGAGGATGATCTGATCTTTACGCAGGCCGTAACGTTCGGCGATTGCCGCGGAATTCAGCGCGGAGACAATCATCGCTTCCATCATCACGTCACGGGCTTCTTTCGGCTCAGCGAGCTTCGCGTTCTGGTCCATCATCTTCGCGAGAAGCTGCTGGTCGAGCGAGCCCCAGTTCACGCCAATGCGGACGGGCTTCTGGTTCTCAACCGCAACGTCCACCATGGCCTTGAAGTTGTCGTCGTCCTTGCGACCGATCGACACATTGCCGGGATTGATGCGGTACTTCGCCAACGCCTTCGCGCAGTCGGGATATTTCTTCAGCAGGATGTGGCCGTTGTAGTGGAAATCGCCGATGATCGGCGTATGGATGCCGATCTTGGCCAGGCCGTCAACGAGATGCGGCACGCCCTTGGCGGCGTCATCGTTGTTCACGGTGACGCGGATGAGCTCAGACCCGGCGCGGGCAAGCGCGATACACTGCTTAATCGTCGAGTCCACATCGGCGGTGTCGGTGTTGGTCATCGACTGCACCACAACCGGCGCGTCGCTGCCGACCCAGACGTCTCCAATGCGAACAACAGGAGTTTTACGGCGGTAAATCGTAGGCATAGCTTAGGTTTATTTTAGCAGCTTAGGATGTCCCAAAAACCGCCTCAAGCAGGGCTAATTCATCTGCCCGTAACTGCTAACTCTAGCAGTATCAGAGTATTGGAAGTACAGTTACGATGCACAAATTGAGAGGTGTACCTTGGCCACGCAGGCAGCGCTGCAACTCGAGTCCCCACTCTTCGAAGGAATGTCTCCCGCCGATCGCCTTGAAGTGCTCTCCGCGGCCACTGTGCACAAGTTAATGGCCCGCACTATCGTGACCCATCAAAACAGTACCGCCGACTGCATGTACCTGCTGTTGGAGGGATGTGGACGTCACTTCCTCGTACAACCGAATGGCAGGATGTCGATTCTCATGTGGCTGCCGCGTGGCTCGCTGTTCGGCGCCGCGGCCGTCCTCTCGCACCCGCGCAATTACATCGTCAGCACAGAGACCGTGATTCCGAGCACCATCGCGGCCTGGAAGCGCGATGTGATCCGCGAATTGATGCAGCGCCATCCGTTGCTGTTCGAAAACACCCTTCTCATCGCGTCGGACTATGTTGCCCACTTCTTGCGCGGTTTCACCAACCAATCTGCAAAGCAACGCCTCGCACGTGAGATTGCAACCCTCGCGGTTAGCATCGGAGAACAGACCAAAGACGGCATCCTGCTTGATATAACCAACGAAGATCTCGCAAGCGGTGCGAACGTGACGATGTTTACCGCAAGCCGCATTCTCGGCCGATGGAAACGGGCCCATGTGCTCTCGAAAACCCGTGGGCGCTTGATCCTGCGCTCCCTCGAACACATGCAACACGAGGCCGCCGACCCGCGCTACATCTCATTGCGCTCGCATTTGCCCGATAACAACTAGGGGCTTGCGACCGCGCAACGACAGCGATTCACGTTGCTGTCACAATCCTTACTGTGTGTAACCGGACCAACGATCAACAAAACGCAGCAAGCGGACGAAAGATCCGCGTTGTACTTGTGGACGACTTCAAAGCCTTCCGCGACTTCGCGGCAGGCGCCCTCAGCGCCGAAGCAGAGATTGAAGTTGTGGCCCAGGCCGCCAGCGGCCGGGAAGGGATCGAAGCCGTGTGTGCACACATGCCAGATCTAGTGGTGCTGGACATAGGACTGCCCGATCTTTGTGGAATTGATGTGGCCCACGTTGTGAGAAAGAGCGCTCCGCAAACGCGGATCGTGTTCTTGACGCAAATGTCAACGCCGGAAGTAATCGCTGCAGCGATGGAAACAGGAGCGATGGCATACGTGGTGAAGCAAAACGCTCACTCGGATTTTCTGCGGGCCGTTCGTGCGGCTCTAGCAGGAGAGCAGTTCGTCAGTAACACGCTGGACTAGGCAAATTTCCCCGGGTACTTGGTTCCCATTCCAAGACTCCTCCATGTAAGAAGGGCACGGCCAAAGCCGTGCCCTTCGTTTTCTGCGCTGGAAATTCTTTACGGCAAGTGCTGGTGTAGCCCGGGAACCGTCTTCACAATGTCGTTGAAGATGACCACGGCTGCGAACAGCATCAGGAAGACAAACGCGACTTGATAGGCGCGTTCCTTGATTCGCATGCTGATGTCGCGGCGCATAAGGCCTTCGATCAATAGCATCAGGATCATGCCGCCATCGAGGATGGGGATCGGGAACAAGTTGAAGATCCCAAGCTGCAAGCTGAAGAGCGCCATCATCCGCATCAATGGCGACCAACCGGGCTGCCGAGCTGCTTCGCCGGATGCCTTCGCCATGCCGATCGGGCTCGACATCGTCTTAATCGAAACTGCGCCCCGCGCCAGCTTTTTGACCAGGTCAACGACGAGGAATGAGAACTTCCGGTTTTCGTCGAGAGATTTCGACAGCGCAGCCTTGAACGGCAAGTGAAGCGAGATGTACTTCGGCTCCGATACCATGCCGATGCGATATCGGCTCTCGCCCTTGTCGTTGGTCAGCTGCGGCGTCACAGTAACCTTAAATTCCTTGCCGTCACGCTGCACAGTCAGCTCGACCGGCTTTTCCTTTGTCTGTTGCAGCATGGCGATCATCGACTCTGTCGAGTAGATCGGTGCGCCATCGATCGCCGTAATCGAATCGCCGACTTTGATGCCAGCCTTCGCAGCAGGCATCTCCGCTTCAAGACTGGCAACGGTGTTCGGATTGTACGGAGTCCAACCTGGATTGCTGCCCTGCTCTTCAGACCCCTTCTCGGGGACAACCGAAGTCGCAATCACCTGCCGGTCGCGCAGGAGATCGAGCCGTACCGCCGCTCCCGGACTCGTGGAGGTCTGGAGATAAACGTCTTCCCAAGTCGGATTATCGACGTTGGCGATTTTTACGATCGTGTCGCCGGCTTTCACGCCGACCTTGTCCGCGGTGCTACCCGGAGCAACGAACCCCACCGTCGCTTTTTCTCCCCAGAATGCCGGTTCTTCGTCGTGCACCATGTAGACCACGGTCAGCAGTCCGATGGCGAGCGCGATATTCATGAACGGGCCGGCGAGGGCGATGATGATCCGCTGCCATCGCGGATGAGACATGAACTCCTCGGGCGCGCCGGTACGGCTGTCCAGGGGAGTTTCGCCAGTCATCTTCACGTACCCGCCGAGCGGGAGAGCGCTGATGCGGTAATCGGTCTCACCGCGCCGGAAACCGACGAGCCGCTTTCCGAACCCGATGGAGAATGTCTCCACGCGAACGCCAAACAATTTGGCAGCGGCAAAATGACCGAATTCGTGAACGAGAACCAACACCCCGAGTACGAACACGATCGACACAATCGCTATGAGAAAACCTTCCATCCAACCTCAACTTAGAACTTCGTCAGGAATGTAGACCGACAACAGAGGAACGCAATTCCTGGATGTGCTTGCGGGCAATTTCACGCGCCGCCGCATCCGCCGAAAGGACCTGATCTATAGATTCCGGATGTGCCTCCGGCGTTTCATCTAATACGTGCCGAATCGTAGCCGGAATATCGTTAAATGGTATCCCACCCTCTAGGAACGCAGCTACCGCAACCTCGTCCGCAGCATTGAGCGCAATGCTCTTTGTCCCACCTTTTTCCGCGGCTTCGTAGGCCAATTGCAGACACGGAAACTTCTCTGGATCGGGAGGATAGAAGTCCAAATGCTTCAATTCCAGGACGGGAAACTTGAGATTAGACGGAATCCGATCTGGAAATGTCATCGCATACAGGATCGGTAACCGCATGTCCGTTACCGAAAGTTGCGCAAGTAACGAACCGTCCACAAACTCCACCATTGAGTGAATCGTGCTCTGCGGGTGCACGATGACCTCGACCCGGCTGGCTGGTAAATCGAACAGTCGGCACGCCTCGATCACCTCGAAGCCCTTATTCATCAACGTCGCAGAATCGATCGTGATGCGGCGTCCCATCTTCCACGTGGGATGGTTCAACGCCTGTTCGACCGTGATGTGCTCGAAGTCGGCTTTCGGCGTATGCAGAAACGGCCCACCGGAAGCGGTCAACCAGACCCTCTCGACTTCCTTCAGTCGTCCGCCGCGCATCGCCTGGTGGATCGCGTTGTGCTCGCTGTCTATCGGAAGGATCGGCTTGCCCTGCTTGCGCGCCTCAGCAGTGATCAATTCGCCGGCAGCCACCATGGTCTCTTTGTTCGCGAGGCCGATGGACTTCCCTGCCTTCACCGCCTCGTAGGTCGCTTTGAGTCCGCCGACGCCGACGATTGCACTGACCACGAAATCCACTTCCGGCAGAGTCGCACATTCGACAGTGCCGGCCTCGCCAGAGATAACTCTCGTTCCCTTCACGCCGGCATGCTTCAGCCGCTCGCGCAAAGTTTCAGCAACTTCTTCTGTGGCGACCGACACGACCTTCGGATGCCAGCGAACCGTCTGTTCGGTGACAAGATCAAGATTGCTTCCAGCTGCCAGAGACACGACTTCGAAAAGCTCTGGATAAGCTTCGACGATCTTGAGGGTGCTCGTACCGATGGAGCCGGTCGAACCGAGGATGGCGACACGCTTCAGCATCAAGGGAACCTCTAGGATATCGCAGTTGAGGCGCGTCGGGAAACGTGACCAAAGGTGGCGAACCATGGCCAGCATCACGCGCGCAGTGGTAAGCGCTCCGTCGGCATTTCAGGAGTATTCGTGCTTCCGTTTCGTCTTCCACGCTTGCGCAACGAAACTCGAACATTCGTCTCCGCTCCCAAAAACGTCACGCCGATTTCGTGGGGAGAGCAGTTTCACGATCAGGATTGGGTGAACCGGGAAGCGATGAAATTGATTCGAGAGGCGGGTGGAGTGGGCTAACCTTTTTCCAAGTTACCGGGAAGAAACGAGGAAAACTTACGGTAAAACCCGAAGTTAGATTCTGGTTAACATGGTTTTATAAGTGCTTATTTACTGGTGGTTTGCGGAGGCAGTATTTTCGCGGGGCACAAAATTGACGGTTTTGCCCCGTGATTTCTTTCCTGAAACGCCATAGAAAGCGGTGGTAAACCCTGGAATTTTGCTTGTCGTCGAATTTGCCGCAAAGGTGGTACAGGGCGAGTGAAAAATTTTGTTTACTGATGGGTAATAGCTCGTGGGGAGAGCGCGAGGGACAGAGCAGTGTGACGATAGGGGTCCTTCGACTTCGAGCGCTGTGCGCTCTCCGCTCAGGATGACAGAGGTTGAGATTAGCGGACGAATTCGAAGAGCACCAGGGCGACGGGGGCGGCGAAGAGGAGGGCGTCGATGCGATCGAGGATGCCGCCGTGACCGGGGAGCATGGTGCCGGAGTCTTTCACGTTTGCGCCGCGCTTGATTAGCGACTCCACTAGATCGCCGAGTTGAGCGGCGATGTTGAGGACCACAGCAACGACAGGAATTTTCCAACCGTGCAATAAACCGGGCACGTAACGTTGCAGTTCGTCAGCGCTAAGCGGCGTGTAGAACGTCATTCCGCCTTGGAGATGCAATGCGTGATTGATCCCAGGTGCGAAGGTTGTCAGCACCCAACACGCGAGCACACTTCCGACAACCGAGCCGACTGCACCCTCCCATGTCTTGTTGGGGCTGATGCGGGGCGACATCTTGTGTTTTCCGATCGCCTTCCCCGTGTACATTGCGACTGTATCGCCGGCCCAAACCGCAAAGAAAGTGAAAATGACGGGGTACCAGCCAAGGTCCTGCAACAGTGTAAGCGCGAACATCGGCAAGCCCACGTATAGCGGTCCTATGCTTGACATTGCCGCACTGGGAAATGCCTTCGACAATGGCTCCTGCCGCATGGCGAAGGCCATGAAGAAGAATGGCGAGAAGAGATACAGAAGGGTCGCAAACATTGCCGGAACTCGAACTGCAAGCAACGGCGTGTCGATTGAATCGTAGTGAGTGAACGGGAACGTCGCCAAAATAGACGCGATGAACAGCATGACCACGTAGAAATACGTAAGCCAGCGTATCGGCTTAACCCCATACGCTTCCACCAAATCTAAATACTCTTTGAGCGCCAGCAGCGCTACCGCACAGACGAGCAGCGTGAACAGCCAGCTTGGAGCTTTGAAGACGGCGAGCAGAACTAACGGGATCAGGACGAGAGCGGTGACGATGCGCTTCATCGCTTACGCGGAGTGGACCGTCGCGGGATGGATGCTTTCGATGCCGCCGAAGCGGCGTTCGCGTTTCTGGAACTCGGCGATGGCTTCTAGCAGCTTGACGCCGCTGAAGTCGGGCCAGAGGGTTTCAGTGACGTAGATTTCGGAGTACGCGGCTTGCCAGAGCAGGAAGTTGCTCAAGCGCATTTCGCCGCTGGTGCGAATGAGGAGGTCGAGTTCCGGCAACTGGCTGGTGTACATGTGCTGGTCGATGGACTCTTCGTTGATGTCGAGGTGGTTCAACCCGCCGTTGCGACGCGCGGCGTTGATCATCGACTTCACGGCATCCACAATTTCGGAGCGGCCGCCGTAGTTGATGGCGAAGGTCAGGGTGAGGCCGGTGTTGTTCGCGGTCTCCTCGATCGCCCAGTCCATGCGCTCCTGCACTTCGACGGGCAATTCGCGCCAGCGTCCAATGAACTGCACGCGGACGTTGTTCTCGTGGAACGACGACATTTCAATCTTGAGATAACGGCGCAGCAGGCCCATCAGGAACGAGACTTCGGTCTTGGGGCGGCGCAGCCAGTTCTCGACCGAGAAGGCATACAAGGTCATTGCGGGGATGCCGATGCGCGACGCGCACTGCACCGTGTTGCGGACGGCGAAGACACCCGAGCGGTGCCCGGCGATGCGCGGCAAATGTCGGCGCTTGGCCCAGCGGCCGTTACCGTCCATGATGATCGCGATGTGCCGGGGGAACCTAGCTGGATCAAGGCGGGAATAAAGCTCCGCTTCCTTGTGGCTCAGCCCGGCAGGAATGGATGCTCGCACGCCTACCTCGAGGGAAAGATTGACCCTAACATAGCGTATAACAAGATGCAAAGAACGGTAGTGCTGCTGCTGGTGACAAAGCATTCATCTTGGGACACTTGCGGGTGCGACGAAGGTGGAGAACCGGGTCGCATTCCGATCCGTATAATCGGAATACGTCGCAAGTCACCGAACCTTTTTGGGCTTCGTCCATCTAAGTAAAAGCAATGCAGAGTGGGTCCTCATTTCGCCGTTGTCTTGCGCTCATCCTGGCGCTCGCCGTTTTCACGCTGGCGGGCATCCAGATTGCGCACTGGGACAACGAGCGGAACGTCGGGCAGGCGGGGTTCAGAATCTCCCAGAACGCCGACGGACTCTGCCCCATCTGTAGTTCGACGCCGGTAGGACACGGCGCCGCTCCGACCACATCCGCTCCCGTTTGTTTTGAAGGCCAGGCGCAAGTTTTCTCAGTCGCCGCGCTGAGCGACGGGATCCAACCTGATTTTCATCTCCACATCCGGCCTCCGCCCGCTCTCGCGTAGTTCCTCGCGAGCGGTGCGTTTCCAACAAAAGCTAATGGATGTGGAGGTCCACGAGAGTGCGTCTACTCATAGTTCGTTGCCTATTTATTTCTGCTTTATTCCTCGCCTCAACTGCCCTGCTTGCCGGTGATTCTGCGCCCGGCGATCCACAATCGTCCGGCGGAAATACCGGAGCGATCGAGGGCACGGTTGCCGATCCTACCGGCGCCGTCATTCCGAACGCCACGGTCACGATCAAAAACCCGGTGACCGGCTACACGGCCAAGGCGGCGACCGGCAATGACGGCAGCTACATTTTCCGCAACGTGCCGTTCAACAACTACCACGTGACTGCCGAGGCGAAGGGATTCACCGCGGCTGTTGCCGACGCGGAGGTTCGCTCCGGCGTACCGTTTGCGATGAATCTGACGTTGCCGATCGCTGCGGCGGCCACGACGGTCGACGTGCAGGGCGATGCCGGTGACCTGGTTGAGACCGATCCTGTCTCGCACACCGATGTCGATCGCGGACTGATCGACAAGTTGCCGGTAGAAGGCTCGTCGTCACAGCTCAGCTCGGTCATCACGCTGTCTACGCCGGGCATTACTGCCGACTCGAACGGCCAGTTCCATCCGCTGGGCGAGCACGCAGACACCTCGTTCTCGCTCGACAACCAGCCGATGACGGACCAGCAGAGCAAGGTCTTCTCTAACCAGATTTCGACCGATGCGATTCAGTCCATGGAAGTAATTTCGGGTGTAGCTCCGGCAGAATTCGGCGATAAGAATTCGCTCGTCGTGCGCGTCGCTACGCGCTCGGGTCTTGGCCTGAAGCAGCCGACGGGTTCGATCTCGACCACGTATGGTTCGTTCGGAACCAGCACCACCTCGTTCAATATCCTGCAAGGCAACGACAAGCTTGGAAACTTCTTCTCTGTTAGCGGACTCAACAGCGGACGCTTTCTCGACACGCCGGAATTCATGCCGCTGCACGCGCGCGGGAATTCGCAGAGTGGTTTCGATCGCGCCGATTGGCAGGCAGGCACCGCAGATGTGCTGCATCTGAATCTTGGCTTCACGCGCTCGTGGTTCCAGATCCCGAACAGCTACGATCAGCAGTTCGCGCAGGAGACGCCGCAGGACCAGCGCCAGGAGATCAAGAGCCTGAACGTTTCTCCGGGCTGGACCCACACTTTCAACAACAACACATTGCTCGCGACCACGGCATGGTTCCGCCAGGACCAGGTTGGCTACTACCCGAGCGACGATATCCTCGCGGATCAGCCGGCAACGCTGAGCCAGTCGCGACGGCTGACGAATACCGGCATCAAAACCGATGTTTCGTATGTGAAGGGCATTCACAACTTCAAAGCTGGGGTGCAGTTCGAGCACACGATTCTCGGTGAGAGCTTCGGCTTTGGTTTGACCGATCCGCTTTACAACGCGCTTTGCGTGGATTCGTCAGGCTTGCCGGTGGTGGCAGCGGGAGTCATGAATCCGGGGGCGTGCGCGGGCTTCTCGACCGGCTACGCTCCGAATCCTGGCTTCGATCCGAACTTGCTTCCCTATGATCTGACGCGCAGCGGAATGCTGTTTAACTTCGTCGGACACGCCGATGTGAAGGAAGAGTCCATCTACGCGCAGGACGCCATCACGCTTGGCAAGTGGGTGCTGAACCTCGGCGTTCGCGGCGACAACTACAACGGCATTTCGTCGGGCCACTTGCTGCAGCCGCGACTCGGCGTCGCGTACAACGTCAACAAGACGCACACCGTTTTGCGGGCATCGTTTGGGCGCTTCTTTGAAACGCCCTACAACGAGAATCTGGTGCTGAGCAGCGCAACCGGGGCGGGCGGCCTTGCACAAGGCGGCGAAGCGATTCCGATCCAGCCAGGCCATCGCACGCAATACGACGCTGGATTGCAACAGGCAATCGGCAAGTGGGCCGTGGTGGACGCGGAGTACTTCTGGAAGTTCACCAAGAACGCCTACGACTTCGACACGCTCTTCAACACGCCGCTGGCGTTCCCGATCGAGTGGAAGCAGGCGAAGATTGACGGCTTCTCCGCGCGCGTCACCTTCCCGACGTACAAAGGCGTGACCGCGTACACCGTGCTCAGCCACACCCGGGCGCGATTCTTCCCGCCGGAGAACGGCGGCTTGATCTTCAATTCCGATCTGAGCACCACGCCGTTCCGGATTGACCACGACCAGGCGTTCGGCGCTTCAACCAACGTTCAATACCAGCCGAAAAAAGACGCGCCGTGGATCTCCTTCACCTGGCGCTATGACAGTGGCGAGGTTGCGGGTGCGATTCCGGATTTCGCGACCGCACTGACGCTTACCGGCGACGAGCAGGCGCAGATGGGGCTCTTCTGTGGCGACGTCTTTGCGGCTCCGGGAGCGCCGATTCGTTCGTGCGCTGCGGGCATCGGCGCAACGCGGGTGGTGATTCCGGCGGCTGGAACCTATGACGCGGACAAGAACCCGGCGCGCATCGCATCGCGCAACGTCCTCGACATGGGGATTGGCTGGGACAATATCTTCCACGCCGACCGTTATAAAACTGCGGTCAGTTTCACCGTTGCGAACCTGACGAACAAAGACGGGCTGTACAACTTCCTGTCCACATTCAGCGGGACACACTTCATCCCGCCGCGGTCGTACACGGGACAGGTGAGCTGGCACTTCTAACTTCAAAAGCCTTTACCACGAAGGACACGAAGGGACACGAAGGTTTTTTGAGTTCTTAATTTCCTTCGTGGAACTTCGTGCCCTTCGTGGTGAAAAGGATTTGATTTCCAAAAGTAAAAGCCAAGGCCGTCGCCTTGGCTTTTCTCGTGGACTATTGGGTAGGTCGTCTTACGAGAACTTCTACGCGGTCCTTCTGGGCCGCATGGTGATTTCGCGCACCTGGTTCAGAATGCTGTTGAGTTGCAGGCCGTTCAACTGCTGGCAAATCGGCATGAGTTCGGCGAGGAACGAATCGCTCATCAGGTCGCGCACCTGCTCTTCACGGCTCGGCTGGCCGCCCGTCAATAGATCGGGCAGGGTCACCTGCAGTGCTTTGGCAAGGCGCTCGAGCGATGAAAGTGTCGGCGTGGCCTTTTCGTTCTCGATCTTCGAGACGTACGTACGCGGCACCTGCATGCGCAGGGCGAGTTGGCGCTGGCTGAGTCCGGCACGTTGACGCAGGTTGCGGATGGATTGGGCAATCTGCAACTGCGAATGGGAACTGTGGGACGGTACGTGGACTGCGGGTTGCGGCGGCGCTATGACCTGTTCCGGTTCTTCCGGATCAAGCGATTGGCGGCATTTTCGGCAGAGATTGTTGGTAGTACGGAACTGGACGAGTGTGCATTTATCGCATCGAACCACTTCCCTGGAGTCAACAGGTGCGAGCGTGGTGGCCATCAGGTTGTGGAAGATGCCAGAGCTGGGAACATCTCCAGCTACTCACGATTTCGTGAAGTAGCTTTGCGTACTTTGCAAGAGGGGTACCTTTTGTGTCAAGACCTTTCGCCGGGAAAAACCGAATCCAGCGGGAAAGGACAGGCGGGAACGCAAGAACTTCCTAAGATTTCCGGCGAAAACCGGGAGAAAATCGGTACATTTCCGTAACAAGTACTAGGAGTTACTAATTCGATTCCTCTGACCTGAATATCACAAGAAAACGGCGCCAGATCGTGCTAGCGCCGTTTGGGAATGCACCGTGTTTTGAGTGCCTATTTACCGTGCGGAGGCACTCCTGCCGCGACCCGGACCACTTTCATCTCCGAAGCCGACAGGTTGTTATAGCGTCCAGACGCGAGTTGCTGTTGCCGTGCCTGAGGCGGCATGTTCTGCAAGGCATTTACCACGTTGCGCACGCCCGGTCGCGCCGATGCCATCTGCCGGTCTACCTTCGCGGAGCTGTAGCCGACCATCCGCTGGTTCGCCGGAGCGTTGTACGCGGATTCGCGCATTGTGGTCGGGTTCGATCGCGGATAAGGCGTGGAGTAACGCGGCGGCGCTACGCCCGCATTCGGGATATATGAGCCGTCGGGCGAGGAATTCTGATCGTCCTGATACGACGGATCCGAATCGTCAGACGCGCCAGCTGAACCGTAGTAGCCGTACGGTTGATAGGGATAGGACGAGTAGCCGTAGCCATAGGGATAGCCATAGCCGTATGGGTATCCGTAGCCGTAATACGGGTAGCCCCAGCCGAAGCCGATACCGAAGCCCCATCCATAGTAGGGATAGCCCCAATATCCGCCGTGAGAATGGCCGTAATAGCCGCCGTGAGAGTGACCGCCACCGTACCAGCCGCCGTGGCCGCCGTGGTATCCGCCGCCGTAGCCACCGTGATAGGCGCCAGCGCCATGGTATCCACCGCCATAGCCGCCTCCGTGATAGGCACCGCCTCCACCGTGGTAACCGCCGCCTCCTCCATGGAAGCCGCCTCCACCACCGTGGAAGCCACCACCACCGCCGCCGCCGTGGAAGCCCCCTCCACCGCCGCCGTGGAAACCGCCGCCACCACCACCGCCATGTCCGCCACCGTGCTGGCCGTAGGCCAACGCGGTACTCACGCTCAAGCTCACTAGAGCAATCAGAAGAACACGAAGAAATTTAAGGCCGTTCATCTGCGCCTCCTGCAGCGCGGGTGACCCGGAGCACTGCTGCCCCATTCGCGCACCAACACTTTGTATTGCAGATTTTAGCTCCGTTTCGGACCAACGGAACCTGCCAATAGGCATAGTTCCACGGCGAAATTGGGGGGAATTTCACGTAGGCAGGCCGTGCGATCGTCACGGATTCTATTGGCATGAACCCACCGTCCGAGGAAAAGTTTCGCCGCCACCAAAGTTTTGGAGAGCGGTGGCAGTGCTTCTGGCGGAGCAGCTGGAAGGCGACGGCATCGCTTATATTGGTTGGCGATGATGACACGCGAATCTGCCTGGGAATTGTTGACCGAGTTCACGCAATCGGAGAGCCTGCGCAAGCACGCGCTCGCCGTGGAATCTTGCGTTCGCGCTTATGCGCGCAAGTTTGGGGAGGACGAAAACAAGTGGGGGATCGTGGGGCTTATCCACGATTTTGATTACGAGAAATATCCGACCGCGGAGGAGCATCCGTTCAAGGGCAACGCGATTCTGGCGGAACGCGGGTGGCCGGAAGATGTGCGCCGGGCGATTATGTCGCATGCCGAGTACTCCGGCGTGAAGCGCGAGTCGCAACTGGAGAAAACACTGTTCGCTTGCGATGAACTGGCAGGGTTCATTACCGCCACCGCGCTGGTCAAACCGAACAAGTCGCTTGCCGAGGTGGAAGCCAAGGGCGTCCGAAAGAAGATGAAGGACAAGGCCTTTGCGCGCAGCGTGAATCGCGATGACATCGTCAATGGCGCGGCGGAGTTGGGCGTTGAGCTCGAAGAACACATTGGGTTCTGCATCGAGGCGATGAAGGGGATCGCGAAGGAACTTGGCCTCGAAGGCGTGCAGCCGCAGGCATAAGAAAAGGCCGGATTGCTCCGGCCTGATTCTCGAGTGGTGGTGAATCTAGATCGCGGTACAGGGCGCTAGCATGGTGGGGGCCACGACTTTTCCCGAGCCCATCTTGCTGCGATTCACGTCGACCTTCAGCGGCTGCGGCTTCTCCTGGCCGTCGAGATCGGTTTCCAACTGATAAATGTTGTTGTACTGACTGAAGGTGTGCGAGAACGTGGTGACAGCTCCGTCAACCTGGGAGGGCGTGATGACTACGCCCTTGGTGGATTCATCTAGCCGGAGCGGCACGATCACGGCTCCGCCGGTGGCGTCGGCCAGATCGGAGAGGCTCTGCATTGTGCCTGAGCCGTTGGCCGGAGGCAGCGCGATCACGAACAAGCGTGCGCCATGGTTCAAGAGCTGCTGTTGTAACTCGGTTGCCGTGGTTTTGCTGCCATTGTCGGGAGAATCCGCCAGCACCACGACGGAATCGCCACGATGCAGGTTCATGGTGGACATGCCGGCGACGATCGCGTCGTACATCGCGTTGCGATTGTCGGAAGCGGCTTGGAGTGCGGCGGTAACTGGCTGCGAGCGCGCGTCGGCTATACCGGAAACTTCACCCGCAAAACTGCCGTTCATCGCCGGACCCGGCGCGCTGTTGACGACACTGTTCGCAAGCTGTCGCGCCAAGTCGATCTTGATGGATTGCCCCATGCTGTTGTCGCGCGAGACGAGCAACAACGTGCTGTGGGGAAACAGCCCGTAGTCCATTGCCTTTACGGTAGCGTTTTGGCCCTTGATGCGCACCTTAAAGTCGCTCGGATCGAGCCCGGAGAGCGAGGAACCGCCCGGGTCGAGAACGACGAGTTGCACCATCGCGGGGCCGCATTTACTTGCTGCGAGTGCCGGGACCGGCAAAATGGAAGCAAGTGCGACAAGGCCCGCTGCTGCCCTCAACATACCTTGGGACCCTCCTGGGGAACATTTTTCGAGATACTACTACCCTCCCACCAAAAAGTGGCTGTCCTCATTTAACACGTGTATTAACAGTGAAGGCACGTCACGAAAGTCCCGAATGGCTACTGAACAACCGGTGCCGACGCTGCCTCGCTCGCCCACCCTCCGGCTGAAGCCGGCAGGGTGGGGCACCCACAGTTTGGGGCACCCACAGTGATGGGACATCGCGAACTAATTGCGCGCCGCCGCTGCGAGCTTTCCACTTCGGATCAGCGCTTCCGCCGCTGCGAAATCCGCCGTGAGAATGCGGTCTTCGGTGATCTGCGGTGAAACCGCGCGAACCGCAGCATGAACCTTCTGCAGGAGCTTCGTTGTTTTCAGCGGGGCTTTGAAGTCGAGCGCCTGCGCGGCCGCTAGCGCTTCGATCGCCATAACATTGCGCGTGTTCTGGACGATGCGCTGCAGTTTCAGCGCAGCCGTCATTCCCATCGAGACGAAATCTTCTTTATTGCCCGAAGTGGTGATCGAGTCCACCGACGCCGGATGTGAGAGCACCTTGTTCTCGCTGACCAGAGCGGCGGCCGTGACCTGCGGCATCATGAAGCCGGAATTGAGTCCTGCGCCGGGAGCGAGGAAGGCGGGCAGCCCTTCACTCAGCGCCGGGTTCACCAGGCGCTCGATGCGGCGCTCGGAGATTCCGGCAAGCGCGCTCAAGGCGATCGCGAGGAAATCGAGCGCGAACGCTACCGGCTCACCGTGGAAGTTGCCGCCGGAAATGATGTCGCCATGGACGGGCGCGTCGGAGCGCTCGCCGACCTTCTTCGGCTCTGGAAATACCAGAGGATTGTCCACCGCGGAGTTCATCTCGACTTCGAAGACGGAGCGGCAATAGTGGATGGTGTCGCGCACGGCGCCGTGCACTTGCGGCATGCAGCGCAGCGAGTAGGCATCCTGCACGCGGGCACAGTCTTTGTGCGATTCGTGAATCTGGCTGCCGGCGAGCAGGCGGCGCAGGTTCGCCGCGACTTGGATCTGTCCGGAGTGCGGGCGAGCTTTATGGATGCGCTCGTCGAACGCAGCGTCAGTTCCCTGCAGTACATCGAGGGCAAGCGCGCCGACTGCATCGGCGGTCTCGGCAAGAATTTCGGCGTCGAGCACTGCTAGCAGGCCGACTGCAAGCATCGCCTGGGTGCCGTTGATCAGCGAGATCGTTTCCTTGGCTTCGAGGGTGATCGGCTTAATCCCTGCTGCGCGCAGCGCTTCTGCGCCGCTGACACGTTTGCCTTGATAGAAGGCTTCGCCTTCGCCGATTAGCACCAGCCCCTGGTGCGCGAGAGGAGCGAGATCGCCGCTGGCGCCGACGCTTCCCTGCGATGGAATCACAGGATGCACCCCGCGGTTGAGCATCTCGCAGAGCGTGTCAATTACCAGGCCACGTACGCCTGACCATCCTTTGCAAAGCGAGTTGGCGCGCAGCAGCATCATGGCGCGGCTGACCTGCTCGCTGAGTGGATCGCCCACACCCACGGCATGGGAGCGCATCAAGTTGAGTTGCAGGGTGCGATTTTCTGCGGGAGGAATGCGGACATCGCTCAACTTGCCGACACCCGTCGTCACTGCATACGCGAGGCGATCGTTGGCGACGACATCTTCGATCACAGCGCGAGCGCGATCTACCGCGGCGCGCGCATCGGAATCCAGCAACACAGGACGTTGTTCGTAAACGACCTCGCGCACTTCGTCGAGGGTAAGAGTATTGCCAGTAAGATGAAGAGCTTTCATTCAGCCTCAGCTTGCGTCTCAACCGCGCGGCCTGCGGCCTGCCGGAAAACGCTCATATATTTCTCGGGAAACGGGACCTTCTGCATCTCGGCATTCACCACGACGTGCGTGCTCTCGCCTTCTGCGAGCAGCAGGCCGTCTTCGACCCGCAATATCTCGTAGGCAAACTGAATCAGCGAGGAGCGCAGTCGCGCGATGTGAGTGCGGATCGTAATCTCATCGTCATACCGCGCCGACGCCTTGTAGCGGCAGCGTACCTCGACGACGGGAAGATGCAATTGCTCCTGCTGTTCCATCTCGCGATAGGTGAAGCCAAGTTGCCGCATGAACTCCACCCGGCCCACCTCAAACCAGATGATGTAGTTCGAGTGATACACCACGTTCATCTGGTCGGTTTCGGCATAGCGCACGCGCAGGCGAGTATCGAGGACGGTTGCGGAACTCACGGGAGGAAAACAGGCCTTTCCTGAGTAGAAGATTGCCCCTTGAGGCTAGCACAGCACGCGACTCCTCGTCCGTTCCCACCCCTGTGGGACGCCTCTCGGACCCGCGTCATTCCTGCGTGTTCCTCATTTTGTGACGTAAATCACAGGCCCTCGTGACGGATGCCATAGGGCAGAGTCGTCTCGCGACGTATCTTCCCTTCAGCAAGACAACAAATTCACATTTGCCGGGAAGCAATGATGAAAAAGATCCAGGATGTAACCAGCAAGAAGTGCTGGCGCGAGCGGGTAACGGCGGAAATCACAGTAGCGCACCTGGTGGAGTTCGCGCGTGAAACAGGCGGCGAGATTTCATTGCAGCAGGCTGCGAATTTCCTGAACGAAAACGGCCAAGCTTACGAGATGTGGATGCACATGATGCGGGCGGGCGAAGAGTTCATCAAGGCCAACATCAACCCGCGTATGCCGGTGCAAAGCATCCGCGAAACAGAAGTCGCACGGATGGTTAATTAAACAAGTTTTGACCCTCCCCTATAGGGCCAATGCCGTGGGATCGAGAAACCCTTCGGCCTGAAGTAGACGTACTGAAGTTGCATTCATACCCGACCGGTGCTCCTGATAACGAAGGATCCGGCGCCTGGATAATCAAATGCACGAGGGACGCATCTTCTGCGTCCCTCTCTTTTTCAGTAGAGCGTCATCACCATCCAGAAGACTTTGCTCGGATAGGTTGGGCTGGCTGCGAAGCACACGCCGAGAGAATAGGTCGTGGAATTGCGATCGTCCGCGAGGTTCTTCAGTTTCGAGGGAAGCTCAGCTGGGTTCGGCGTGGCCCACACCATCACTTCGTGAACGTTCGGCAGATTTTTCGCTTCATGGCTGTCGAGATGGTCCTTATGCGCCATGTCGCACGCCATCTTGCCGAGTTCCGGGAGCGCATGTTCCGTGGCTGGTGGTGATCCGGCGGCGCGACGCATGGCGGCGAATTTGTTTATCACAATGCCTGCGGCTTCCGAAGCCGAAGTGACACCTATGCGCTCGGCAAAGTCTTCGGTGACCCAGACCAGGTTGCCGCTGCGAAGAACGCCCACGCCAACGGAATTGAACTTGGCGCCGAGGATGTTCGCGCGATGGCCCGGCGAGTGCATGAACTCAACGTGTGCGTGCTGGACGTTGGCGTCGTAGGCGACGTTTTCTCCGGCAGCATTGAAGCTGATGCCGGTCACGGAAACCCGTTCGCGCAACGCAGGTTCTTCCGCCAGGCGATGGCTGAGTTCGTGCTTCTCGACCATTAATTGGGTATGCACGCGAGCGGCGCGAGTTAGACGATCATCTTTAATCAGCGGCGCGAGGCCACGCTGGGTCCGTTCCTGGTTGATAAGAGCGATGATTTCGTCCTCGGCCTTGGGGTCGAAATCGCTAGCGCGCTGGCCGGCTGCGAACAGCGGAGCGCTCAGAAGACAAAGAATCAAAAGACGTTTGAACAATGGAATCAATCCAAAGGAATCATAAATGGGACCGTGCGAGGGGGACGGTATAGATATAAACACCGCGAGCAGTGGAAAAGTTCCGCTTCCGCTTTTTCTTCGCCCCACTTACAATCACCAGAACAACAGGTGTCTCCCTATGGGCTCCCTTATTTTTGCGGCCAGCGTCAGCGCAGTGGTTGCTTTCGCAATCACCTACTTCGCTCTTCGCTCGCAGTCCGCCGCGGCCGTGGCACGGCTTTCGGTCGCCGAGCGCGAACTGGTAACCGCACGCATGGAAGCAGCGAATAAAAGCTCGCAGGCTTCGCAACTCGACCGCGAACTCGCTGGGCTGCGCGCTACTTTGGACGCTGAAAAGAAGGCTGCTGACGAAAAACTTGCCGCGGTCCTCCAGGCACGCGACGACATGAAGGCACAGTTCGAGGCGCTTGCCGCATCCACGCTTCAAGCCAATAGCCGGTCATTCCTTGATTTGGCGCAGACCAAGCTTACCGATTTCCAGAACCAGGCCAAGGGCGATCTCAACGAACGGCAGCAAGCCATTGAGAACCTGGTTAAGCCGATCCACGAGAGCCTGACGAAATTCGACGGACAGATCCAGCAGATTGAAAAATCGCGCAACGAGGCATATGGATCGCTGCTGAACCAACTGCAGACGCTGACGCAGTCGAATGACCAGCTGCGGGTGCAGACCGGAGCGCTGGTTACCGCGCTGCGCGCGCCACAGGGGCGCGGACGTTGGGGGGAAATCCAGTTGCGTCGTGTTGCCGAGATGGCGGGGATGATCAATCGCTGCGACTTCCTCGAGCAGGAACACCTCTCTACGGAAGACGGCGGTCTGCGTCCGGATATGGTCGTGAAGCTGCCCGGCGGCAAGACCGTGGTCGTTGACGCGAAGACTCCGCTTGCGGCTTATTTGAGCGCGCTCGAAGCGACGAGCGATACCGAGCGCGCTGAGTTTCTGCGGCAGCACGCGGCGCAGGTTCGGGTGCACATCAAGAAATTGGGAGCGAAGAGCTACTGGGAGCAGTTTGAAAATGCTCCTGAGATGGTCGTGATGTTCCTGCCGAACGAAGCGTTCTTCAGCGCTGCGCTTGCCGAAGATCCGACGCTGATCGAAGCGGGCGTTGCCGACAAGGTCATCATCGCGTCGCCGACTACGCTGATCGCGCTGCTCCGCGCTGTCCATTACGGATGGCAGCAGCAGGAGATCGCGCGCAATGCGGTCGAGGTCAGCCAACTTGGCAAAGATCTCTACGAACGGTTGTGCACGATGGTGGGCTACTTCGAAGACGTGGGCGGCAAACTGGATGGCGCGGTGAAGGCATACAACAAAGCTGTGTCGTCGCTGGAATCGCGTGTACTTTCGAAGGCGCGCAAGTTTCCCGACCTCGCCATACAAATCAAAGAAGAGATCCCGCAGATCGAACAGATTGAGCCCACCACGAAGAAACTTCAGGCAGGCGATTGGACCCAGGAAGCCGAACAACTTCCGCTTGTGGATAAGGCCGGCGTCTGAAAACTCGAAAGTGCGCAGTGCGTGTGCGATAATTTCGCCGCCATGAAACGTTTTAATTCTGCGATTCTTCTGCTGCTCTCCTCTACCCTGTTCGCGCAAACGCCTGCGCCCCAGCAGCCACCGGACAACGCTCCAGCGTTCGTGAAACAGGTTCGCGAACTTTTGAAAGACGGCAAGGTATCCGACGGCCTGGCAGTTTACGAGAACGTCTTAAAGTCGGACCCCGACTCGCAGGATGCCAACATCGGCGCCGGTGCGCTGCTCGATGTGATGCAGCGCGGTCCGGAAGCTCGCAAATATTTCGAGCATGCGATCGCGACTGCCAAGAGCGATGACGACAAGTCGAACGCCAATCGCGCGATGGCGATGTCGTGGGCGTTCGAGGGCAATTGTCCGCAGACGGTGCTCTACCAGCAGAAAGTGCTCGACATCGCGAAGGCGAAGAACGACCTGAATCGTGCTGCTGAGATCGCCAACGAAGAAGCGCGCGCCTGCATTGATAGCGGCGACATCGAGACCGCCGGCGTTTGGTACGAGGAAGGCCACAAACTCGCACTGAGCCAGCCGAACCTGACCGACGCGCAGAAGGACCTGTGGAATTTCCGCATGGCACACGCGGAAGCACGGCTGGCGGTGCGCATTAACGAAGGCGACGATCCATGGCAGCACGTCACTGCGGCCAAGGCGATTCTCGACAAAGGCAATATCGAGCAGCAGAAGCCGTTCTTCCCTTACCTTGTCGCGTACGTGGCGTATTACCAGGGCGATTACAAGAAGGCGCTGGAGAATTTCCAACAAGGGAACCAGAACGATTCGTATATCCAGTGCATGATTGGTCAGACCTACGATCGGCTCGGAGACGCTGCGCACGCGCAGGAGTTTTACAAGAAGGCCGCTACCGCTACGGGACACAATCCGGCGGCTGCCTACGCGATCCGGGTCTGCAAGCCGAAAGCGAAGTAAGTTTTATCGGCAGTGAGTTGAGAGGTATTGGATGAAACGCGCCGCACCTTCGCGGCGCTCTTCACTTGTCCACTCGGGGATGTATGCCACGGCCTGTCCGCATACGGTGAAGGAATCGCCCATCGCTTTGCGGATCTCTGGGATGTCGGGAATCTCGGCCGCCGATTTCAAAATATAGAGTTCAAATTGTGGAGCTTTGCCCTTGTCAGCAAGGGCGTGGATCGGATCGTTGTCCGCGATAGACCGCACAACGAATGCGCGTCCGCTGCGGAGGCGTGGGTCGGTGAAAGAGAAATCGCGTTCCGACTGGCGCAGCTTGGCAATGGCGGGAATTTGCGAGGAGTAGAGCACGCGCACCGGGAGTTCCGGGCCGTGCCGCCGGCAGGAGACTGCGAAGAACAGCAACGCGCACGTGAGCCAAGCTCGCTTCACGAATCGAGCATAGCGCAGTTGCATGGTTGCGATTCGTTCGGCACCATTGGCGTCAACAGAGTGGTGCCCCACCCTTATCCGATGGCGGACAGGGTGGGGTGTTGATCTACGCTTTCAGCGCTTTCCGCTCTTTCAGCTCGGTCAGCATCTTGTCGATCTGGTCGTCTTTCTCGAGCATGTTCAAGCGGTGCTCGATGTCGTCGCCCGCGATGACCTCGACCTTGGCCTGTCCGATCGCTTCGTCGCGCTGGATGCGCGTCTTCATGCGCTCCAGAGTCGCGACCTTGTTGCGATCGTCGGCGGCGAGCTGCGCAGTGGTGGCTTTGTCCATCGATCGCGCGCGGCGAGATTGTGCAATCAGCAGGTCGGCCTTGGCGTGAGCCTCGGCGAGCTTCGCATCGAGCTTCTGCAGCGACTGCTTCAGGATCTCGACCTGCGCCCGCTGATCGGCGATTTGCTCGTCGAAGCTGGCGGTGAATTGCTTGTAGCCGAGGGCGCGATCGAGCGCTGCGCGCGCCAGGTCGTCCTGTTTCTTATCGACGGCGAGTTCGGCTTTGCGCATCCACTCGGCCTCCTTGTCCACGTTCTCTTTCTTCTTCTTCTCGAGCAAGTGGAGGTCGGCGATGGCGATGGCCACCTGGGTCTTCACCTGCAGGAACTGGTTCTGCATGTCGAGAATGATCTGCTTGAGCAGCTTCTCGGGATTTTCCGCCCGGTCCACCATGTCGTTCAGGTTTGCCCGGATAAGGGTTGCGACACGTTCCAACAGTGCCATGACGATCTCCTACCCAGGGGCTAAAGCCCCCGATTCTCTAAGTTCTCATCGGCAGCGCTGAAGCGCTGCCCTGATACAAATCTGCGGCTTCTGCAAATCTGCGGCTTCTGCAAATCTGCGGCTTCTACAAATCTGCTGCTTCTACAAATCTGCGGCTTCTGCAAAGCTGCTGGTTCTACAAATCTGCTGGTTCTGCAAAGCTGCTGGTTCTACAAATCTGCGGCTTCTGCAAAGCTGCGCGGAGGCTCGCACCTCCGCGCGTGTGTTCGTTACGCCCCTGCCCCTTTTGCCCTGCCGTCGTCCGGAGGCAGCACATCTGGCTTCGGTGCCTTGTCGCCAATGGTGCGTACCCTCGACAGCAGGTCTGCCATCTTCATGCCGCTCAGTGCCTCGAACAGCGCCGGTACCTGCGCGGCCATTTCCGCGATATCGCCGGTGATCTTGTGCGCCCCAGCCGACGAACCGTTGCCGGTGGAAACGATCGTGATCTTGTCCACCTGGCTGAGCGGGGTGGCCAGAGCGCGAACGATCTCGGGCATGTTGCTGAGGAGTTTGTCGATGACCGCGGCCTGGTTGTACTCCTGGAAGGCCTCGGCCTTCACGTTCATCGCCTTCGCCTCGGCTTCACCTTTTTTGAAGATGATCTCGGCTTCGGCTTCGCCCTGAGCGCGAATGGAACTCGAACGGCCTTCGGCTTCCATCATCAGGCGCTGGCGTTCGGCGGAGGCGAGCGTCTCGATGCGGGCCTTTTCGATTTCCGCGCCCTTCAGCACGGTGGCGATCAGTTCCTTCTCGTGGCGCAGGATTTCCGCTTCCTGCACTTTCACCTGTTCCTGCTTCTCGATCTGCTGCACCTTCACGCTTTCAGCGATCACCTGCTGCTGCATGACGTTGGTCTGGATTTCGTAAGCCTTGTCGGCCTGCGCCTGCTGCTTCTTCACCATTTCCTGGTAAGCGGCTCGCTTGACCTCCAGATCGCGCTGCGCTTCCGCCTGCTTCGCCTGCGAAGCCGTCTCGGCAGCGACTCTTTCCTGGTCGGCTTGTGCGCGGGCAACCGCAGCTTCGCGCTGTGCGGCCGCTTGCTTGATGGCGGTATCGCGCTCGGCTTCAGCGGTTGCGATGTCGGCATCGCGCTTAATGCGCGCTACATCCGGTCGGCCCATGTTGGTGATGTACTGGTTCTTGTCGCGAACTTCCTTGATGGTGAAACTGATGACTTCAAGGCCCATCTTGCTCATGTCGTCGGCGCAAGTCGCGCGCATGCGATCGCCTACCATCTCGGGCTGCTTCACGATTTCTTCCACCGTGAGCTGGCCGATGATGCCGCGCAGGTGGCCTTCCATCACCAGGCGGATCAGGCCTTCGCGCTGTTGCGGCGTCTTGGTGAGGAACTGTTCAGACGCCGTCTGGATCGAGATCGGGTCGGACTTCACCTTGATCTGCGCCACCGCTTCGACCGTTACCGCGACGCCCTGCTTGGTATAGAGGTCCTGCTGCGGCGCCACATCGAACGACATCAGTTCGAGTGAAAGCTGCAAGCAGTTTTCGACCATTGGGAAGATGACGGTGCCCTTGCCCTTGATGATGCGCGTCCCGCGGAATCCGTACACCACGAGCGCCTCATGCGGGCCCGCTTTGCGGTACAAGCGCGCCATCATCATCATGAGAAACATGACGACGACTACGATCAGGCCGGTGATCACCACCACGTCTCCAGGAATTTTCGAAAGTAAATTCATACGCCCCCTTCGGCGAATATCACGTCTCTACAACACGGGCCTGCAAGCGCCCGCCGAAACTTTTCAATGCCTCACTACCGGCACCATCGGCTCGAGTTCGCGGACCATGCGGTCGGCTTCTGCCAGGCCGAGATAAATCTCATCACCAGCGTGGGTGCGAATGTGCACGCAACGATTGCCGCCCCAGATATAGGCGCGCATCTTGCCGATGCCGCGAATTCCCCATCCACCAAAATCTGTCAGCGGATTGCAGGCGCGCGCTTCAAATGTCTGGATGTCCGTTGCCGGGATAAACCGGAACGGCATGCCGAGCGAACGTATCTCCACACCGGCGGTCGTGATGCGATATTGAAATCCTGTCCAAGCCCAGATGGCACACGCCAGGAGGATCACGCCTACTGTCGCTAGAACTCCCCGCGCCGGCCCGACCGCCGGCAGAAGGAACCCACCGCCAATCATGGCCAGCGCAACCACGCTGAAAACTCCGCCCAGCGTGCTCGAGTTGTGCACAAATTCCGCAATAAGCTGCCCGCCATCCGCGTCAGCACGTTTCTTCACGCCCTGGATTCGCACGACTTCGCCAACCACCAGCACCACGCCGAAGAGAATGCTCCAGATGCCAATCGGGAAATCGAGTGTCGTCGCTTCTTTCAGCGCGACCTTCAAGGTCGCATGCGTCAGCATCACGAACAGCCCAATGCCCCAGTACTCGAAGGTGAGGCAGGCCCACGCGAGCCCGCTCTTCTGATCGAAGCGGCTAGCAAGAAAGGTGAACAGGCACAGCAAGCCAAACGCGATCGGCACGATGACGGTGAAGAACTGTCCCTTGGGCGCCCATCCGTTGGGCACGCCCGCCGCGTTGAAGTGCGAGGCGATCACCGCCGGCAGACGGTCGTAGACGCTCCAGATCTCGTAGACCATCGCGACCAGCCCCAGCCAGGGCACCAGCAACGCGATTTTCCAACCCTTACTCATAATTTCTCCGCTTACTTTCCGTCCTGCGACTGCGACGACTGCGTCAACGAGGCTTCCAACTCATCCCATCGGCGCACATAGGCAATTCCGCTTTCATACTTCGTCACCACAACTTCGGTTCCCTTCGGAATCGCTTCGCCGGTCTCGCTGCGCGCTCCGCATACCTGGCGCACGCCTTCCTGCACAAAGACCAACTCGCCGGTGCCGCCTTCGCGAATCGGATTCGAGAGCTGTCCGAGGACGCCAATCTTTTCGTAGTCGGCCGGATCGAGGTCGCCGCTGTCTTTCATCAGCACCTTGGCCATGAACAGGAACACCAGCGAGCCGCCGAGTAGGCCCGCGACGGTCGCGAGCAGCACGATCCACGATCCGAGCGTCTGCTCATGCACCGTCAGCAGATACCCCGCGCCACCGAACCACGCCAGGAAGGCCATGAGCGTCGCGAAGTTGAAGACCGAAACGCCACCCTTCGCTCCTCCGCCGCCCGCGTGGCCATGCGCATGAAATCCACCGTGCCCAAAGTGGAAGTGTCCGTGCGGCATATGCACGCTTCCCGACACCACGGCAAACACGCTCATGACCAGCCCGACGAGAAAACAGACGAGATAAAACGCTGCCCAACTCATACGTGCGCTCCAGCACTACCCAAACGTTGCCAACCCGGTTTCCGGCTTGCGCGGATTGCTCTGCAAAACTTCCAACAGCCGTTCCACCAAATCCGGAGTCTCGAGAATGTGACTCAACAGCACCAGGCATCGCCGCGAGTCCGGATGCTTCGCCAACTGCAACAACGCGTGCGCCGTCTTCGGATCTCGACGAAACTTCTCCGCCCCGCTGATCAGCCAGAGATCCAACTGGTCCTCCATCACGCGCATGTCGGACATGAGGAACTCGTGGTATCCCTCGGGGTCGTCCACAAGGTAGCCGGGGTGCACCTTGAAGAAGCGCGCCAGCAAGAGTCGCGTCTGGTTGGTGAGGTGCGGCCGCGCGCCACTCTCGATCTGCGACAAATACGACTGGCTGATCGACTGCCCGGCTTCTTCACGGATCGCTTTGGCCAGTTCCTGCTGGGTCATTTCACGATCCATGCCGCGAAGGGTGCCTTCGACCTCGCGGAGGTAGCGGATTTTTTCTCCAAGTCTCATAGAAGTTCTCTATTACGATTTGCGATATTAATATTGCAATCTGCGATTGTCAAGGAGTGTATTTGGCGTAGGATCAATGATTTCCGGGTTTTTCGACGATGGCGTCCCTCGAGATCGCTGTTTGCGATAGAATGTAGTAACGTTGCTACGTTGGAGCTGCGGCATTATGGCCATCACAAAACTATCCAGCCGAGAGTTCAACCAGGACACCGGCAAGGCGAAGCGAGCGGCGAAGAAGGGACCCGTCTTCATTACTGATCGCGGGCGGCCGTCGCACGTACTGCTCACGGCGGAGGAATACGAACGAATCACGGGGACACAACAGAGCGTCGCGGAGCTGCTGGCGATGCCGGAGGCCGCAGCAATTGAATTCGAGCCACCTCGCCTGCGTGGCGACCTTCACAAACCGGTGGATCTCGACTGATGCACATCCTCGATACCAATGTGGTTTCTGAGTTAAGAAAAGGTACGAAAGCAAATCGCAACGTGAGAACGTGGGCACAGGCACTCCCGGCTGCCAGCTTATTTCTGTCAGCGATTTCAATATTGGAATTGGAACTCGGCATTCTGCTGGTTGAGCGGCGCGATCCGAAGCAAGGTGCGGTACTTCGAAGTTGGATGAACAAGCATGTTTTGCCCGCGTTTGACGGTCGCATCCTGGCAATGGACACTGAAGTGGCTCAACGATGCGCCGCACTCCACGTGCCAAATCCGCAGTCAGATCGCGATGCGATCATTGCCGCCACTGCGCTGGTTCATGGCATGGCGGTCGCGACCCGTAACGTGAAGCACTTTCAGCCTCTGGGCGTTGCCATCGTTGACCCGTGGCAGGGGTAAACACCAAGGCCCCACCCTCCCCGGTGGGGCCTCGTCGCCAGCGTTGAAATTTCAGCTAGCGATAATCGTCGCGGTCTCCGCGGTGTTCGCGTCGCTCGTGCCGCTCATGCTCTCGTCGCTCGCGCTCCTCAAGCTCGCGACGGTTACGTGCATCGCGATCGTAGTAGCGGCCGTTGTAGTACCCCGGCTCGTACGCGTTGCCGTAGTAGCCGTTGGTCACCCGCTGCGAGAAACTCCGCTGGTAATAGTTGCCGTTGGCGTCGTAGCCCTGCGTGGTGCAGATCTGACGGTCACCGTCTCCATCCAGTCGGCAGTAGGTTTGCTGCGCGAACGATGGGATAGCCAGGCTCGCCAGGGTTGCCAATCCGATGATGATTTTGCTCTTCATAACTTCCTCCCTTGAGCGGTCGACCTAGTTGAGTTGGCCGTCTCTTGTGTCAGTTGAGGAAACACGAGGAGCTTGCGATTGTCGCGACTCTAGGTACCGCAAAGGTGGGAGATTGCGATGACACTTCGTTCATCGGGTAGATACGAAGAATTACATTCCCACTTCCATCCGCGAGCGCGGATCAAGGTAGTCGCGCAGGGCGTCGCCAATGAAGTTGAACGAGAGCACCGCGAGCATTACTGCGAGTGCGGGAAAGATGACGATGTGCGGCGCGTCGAAGAGATGCGAGCGGGCGTCGTTGAGCATGGTGCCCCAGCTTGCTGTCGGCGGCGGAACGCCGAGGCCGAGGAAACTCATCGTGGCTTCGGCGAGAATTGCGCCGGCCATGCCGATTGCCGCCTGCACAATCACCGGTTGAATAATGTTGGGCAGGATGTGACGCGTGATGATGCGGAAGTCGCTTGCACCGAGTGCCCGCGCGGCTTCCACGTATTCGCGATCGCGCACGGCGAGAACTTGCGCGCGTACTAATCGCGCATAGCCCACCCAGCCACCGATGATGAGGGCGAAGATGAGGTTCCAGATCCCAGGGCCGAGAAACGCTACGAACGCGATTGCCAGCAGGATTCCCGGGAACGAGAGGAACGCGTTCATCACTACGATGTTGAAGAAGCGATCGAACTTTCCGCCGTAGTAGCCCGCGAGCGACCCGAAGAGGATGCCGAGGGACAGCGATCCTGCGACCACGCAGCTTCCCACGAGCATGGAGATGCGCGAGCCGTAGATCACACGCGAGAGTAGGTCGCGGCCAAGTTCATCCGTTCCGAACCAATGTGCGTGCGATGGTGTCTGCAATCGCGCGGGAAGGCTGAGCTGTGCGGGATCGTAGGGCGCGAGAAGCGGCGCGAAGATTGCACAGAGGACGAAGAATATGACGAGGATGACTCCTGCGGTTGCGAGCGGGTTGTAGCCGGCGGCGCGGCGCCACGCGGGCATTGGAGTTGCGAGCGTTGCCACTCTATTCCTTCACCGCGATGCCGAGCGCCTTCATCTTGCGATACATGTGGCTGCGCTCAAGGCCGAGCACCTCGGCGGTGCGGCTGATGTTGCCGTGGTTCTCATCGAGCTTTTTCAGGATGTAGTCGCGCTCGTAGGCGGCGCGCGCCTGGTGCAGAGTGCTGAACTCGCCAAAGCCGCGCCGCGAGCCCTCGCGATAGACGAGCGGCGGCAGGTGCTTGCGGTCGAGCTTGCTCACCGTGGGATTCATGATGACCACGCGCTCGATCACGTTGCGCAACTCGCGCACATTGCCGGGCCACGAGTAGCGCATGAGGGTATCGATTGCGTCGTCGGTAATTTCTTTCGGACGGCGGTTGTACTGCGACGAAATCTCGCGCAGGAAGTGCCGCACCAGGAGCGGGATGTCTTCCTTACGATCGCGCAACGGGGGCACGTAGAACGGAATGACGTTCAGTCGATAGAAAAGATCTTCGCGGAAATTGCCCTTGTTGATTTCGTCTTCCAGATCTTTATTGGTAGCGGCGATCACGCGCGCATCCACCCGCACCGGCTCATCGCTGCCGACGGGTTCGAACTTGCCTTCGTCCAACGTCCGGAGGACCTTCGACTGCGTCTTCAGGCTCATGTCGCCCACTTCGTCGAGAAAGAGCGTGCCGCCGTCGGACTTGAAGAACTTCCCTTCCTTGTCGGTGGTCGCGCCGGCGAAGGATCCCTTGCGGTGCCCAAAGAGTTCGCTCTCGATCAGGTCTTCTGGAATTGCCGCGCAGTTGACTTCGACGAACATCGCGTCCTTGCGCAAACTCTGCGCGTGGATGGCGCGCGCCGCCAGCTCTTTGCCCGTGCCACTCTCGCCGTAGATCAGTACGCGTCCGTTGGTCGGGGCCATCAGGCCGATTTGCTGGCGCAAAGCTTTCATCGGGATCGAATCACCGACGATCACGCTCTTCGATTGCAGCTGGCGTTTAAGTTCGAGGTTCTCGCTGCGCATGCGCTTGGAGTCGAGCGCGTTCTTGATGACGATCAGCGTCTTATCAATCGAGAGCGGCTTCTCGAGGAAATCGAACGCACCGAGTTTCGTTGCGCGCACCGCGGTTTCGATGGTGCCGTGGCCGGAGATCATGATGACCTCGGGATGGTCCTCGATTTCCTGGATCTTCTCCAGTGCATCGAGGCCGTCCATGCCGGGCAGCCAGATGTCGAGCAGGACCACGTCGTAGGGTTTGCGGCGCAGGCCGTCCAGGCACTGCTCGGCGGTCTCAGCCGTAGCAATGCTGTAGCCCTCGTCCTCAAGGACGCCTTTCAGCGTCTCGCGGATTGCGGCTTCGTCATCAACGATCAGAATGTTGTGCATGCTCGGCTGCTGTCGCGATCGCGCTCTCCGGCGCTACCGGCAACTCCACGATAAATCGGGTGCCGACAGGAGAGTTCTCTTCCACGCGAATCGTTCCGTGATGATCTTCGATGATGCGGCTCACGATAGCAAGCCCCAGCCCGGTTCCACGCTGCTTCGTCGAAAAATACGGCAGGAAAAGCTTCTCTTTGACCTCGCTGGTCACGCCGTGGCCAGTGTCGGCGACGACGATCTCCACCATATCGCGGCTGCCCGTGAGGTTTGTCGCGATCTGGATCTCGCGGAGCATGGAGGAGTTCAGTGCTTCGGCTGCATTGTCCACCAGGTTTGCGACGGCGCGCTTCACCGCCGCGGGATCGGCCATCACCTTCGGCAAATCGGGCGCGAGGAAGGTTGTGACCCGAATCCCTTCCAGCCTTCCTTCAAACATCAGCAGCGCACTCTGCACTACCTCGTTGATGTCCGACGCCTGCGGCTGCGATGCCGGGAACCGCGCCAGCGCCGAGAACTGGTCCACCAGGTTGCGCAGCGTTTCGACAGAGCTTGCAATCGTGTCTGAGCAACTGTGGATCACCGCCAGCGAATTTGCGTCCGGCTGCAACCCGCGGTCGAGATGCCGACGAATGCGTTCTGCGGCCAGCGCAATCGGCGTCAGCGGGTTCTTGATCTCATGCGCTACGCGCCGCGCAACTTCGCGCCATGCGGCCTGCTTTTGCGCCTTCAGCAAGTCTGAAAGATCTTCCACGACGATCACATAGCCGAGGCGGAATGCCGAATTTCGAGGCCGCGGGTCCAGCGACGACACCGTCATGGCCACATTCAACTGCACACGTGGCGTCGAGACTTCCATCTGGCTGGTGGTCGTGCCCATGCGATCGGCGCGACGCAGCATGTGTTCCAGATCGTGCACCACATCTTCGGGGAAAATGTCTGTCAGCGTAGTGCCTGGATTCGCCGTATAGCCTTCTGACAGTCTCGCCAGCCGCCGGAATGCCGTATTCACGCGGGTAACGTGGCGCTGGGCATCCAGTGAAAGCACGCCGGTCGGGATGGTTTCGAGGATGGTCTCAAGATACCGACGCCGTTCCTCGATTTCGACGTTCGCCATCGCAAGCTCTCGGGTGGAAGCATCGATCTTTTCGCGGCTGCTCTCCATCTGCGCCGCCATGCTGTTGAACGACTTCACCAACTCCCCGAGTTCGTCCTGCGCCGCCACATCCACGCGGTAATCCAGTCGTCCCATCGCCATTTCGCGCGTCGCTTCGGCCAAGGCCACCAGCGGACGCGTCACCAGCTTCGACAAATAGAACGCCACCCACGTGGAGGCGAACAATACCAGCGCTGTCAGCAGCAGCAGGAACCCCATGTAGGTGCGGCGAATGAGTTTGCGCTGCTGGTGCAGTTCCCAATACTGCTGTTGGCTGAACTCAATGTCTTTCAACTGCTGCGAGTAATTTGCAGGCAGCGGAATCGCCACCAGGATGCGGCCGTTCTTGCCGATGGGCGCTACACCCACCATGAAGTCGCGTTGGCCAATCTGTATCGAGTGCGGATGATCGGGCGGTTGCGGCGCAAGAATTCCCGGCGTCTGCGCCCGCAACTGACGCCACGGCTGCGGAGCGTGGAACTCGGCCTCGGCGTTGTCGTCTTGCAGAGCCACGGAAAAGCCGCCCTGCAGCGTCGCCTCGTGACGGCGCATCTCTTCTACGACCTTGGAAAAGTTGCCGGTTTGGTAGGCCTTGTCTACCTCGACGCCCTCCGCAATGCTCAGGGCTTCGGCATTCGCATTCGCAATCGCGTAGTTCGCCAGCAGCGACGCCACGCCCTCGGCGCGCGCTCTTACCTCTTCAATCGGCTTGGAGAACCAGCGGTCAATCGAGCGGTTCATCAGCCCATAGGCAAAGATGAACATGATGATGACCGGCCCGAGCGAAATCCCGAGGGCGCCAAGCACCATCTTGGTACGGAAGCGCGAGCCAAACACCCGGCTCTGGCTGTCGAAATACAGCTTCACCAGGTTCCGCAGCAGCACAAACACCAGCGCCACGAAGAGCAGGAAAATCAGCGCTGAAAGTGCCGCAAAGATGAGAGTTTGCTGGGAAGTATCGGGATGCAGGAAGGTAAGGTTGAAGGCCGCCTGCGAGAAGATGATGGTGAAAAGGACGAAGATGAGGACAGCAAGGACGATGGCAATAATCGTCCGCTTGCGACGAGTGTCGGGGGGACGAATTGGTTCCGGCGCAGCCACCTTGGGGGTCACACGATTATAGAACGCATTTCGCCGGAAAAAGATTCGGTATGTTGGTTAATTCAATGGGTTTTTTCGGGTGAGACAGTCGGCGGCGGAGCCGGATTTGTCGTAATAGATGACGCCACTTTCGTCGGAACAGAAGGCGCGAAACCCGGACTTTCCGGGAATCACCGGCACTGCGACGAGCGCGTAGTGTCTTACATGGCCATCCGAGTCGGCTACGCAATCTCTAATTGAGAGCCTGTAACCAGAGCGCTGGGGGACGGACTCTGAGAGATACCACCACTCGTCCAGTTCAACGGCTTGGGGCCCAATCGGATGCAGTTTTGGAAATTCGCAAGCATAGCCTCGCGATGCAAAAGTTGCCGCATACCTTTGTTGAAACGTCGTCAAAGTTCGGACCGCTCCAACCGTGCTTGCCTCGTTCGCGGCTTGGCGCATATAGGGCCCATCAAACGAAGGTATGGCGACGACCGCCAGCAGGAGAATGAAAGCCACGATCCCGACCGTAACTCCAAGCCGTCTCTCCCACGGCCGTATGACTCCGACGGCGATTGGCTTCGCCAGTTCCATGCCGCAACCTTAGAATCGGCGCCCCGCAGAGTCAACCATCCTTCGGGAAACCGCCCCCTTCCGGTCTTGCCCCCAAAGTAACTTGACCTCCCCCGCTTTGTTGCCGGATTGTGTACCGAGCTTCAGAGAGTTACCCCAGCTGTTTCATGTACTCGCGGGCGGTCCTTACAGCGGATCGCGAGCGGGTTAATGTCTGCATCCGGGAACTCAGGTATTTTTCTTGGGATCTCTCAGCGGGTCTGCTAGTAGGCGCAGGACAAAATGAAATTTAAGGTGACGGACGACTGGGAAAAGGGTAACTTTCCAGCAACTATTCTGGATTGACAATTAGTGTCATACCGCATAGGATTCGCGTCACTACAAACGTTTAAGTTTCCCCCAAAAGTTGTTGAAAATGCGGGTAGGGGATAGCTCCCTTCCCAAGGCTCGAAAAGTTAAATCCGGGGTCCCTGCCGCTACGTTTACGAGTGGGCAGGTTGGTCAGGGGAGTTAGGCATGTCTCAGAGGTTGGGCGATCTTCTTGTTCGCGAGAAGGTCATCACCGCCGAGCAGTTGGAACAAGCACTCAGGGAACAAGGCTCCAGCGGCACGCGTCTTGGTGCGGCCCTGGTGAAGCTTGGTTTTCTCTCGGACGATGACGTCACCAACTTCCTCTCCCGTCAGTATGGCGTACCCGCCATCAACCTCAACTATTTCGAGATCGATCCTTCCGTCGTAAAACTCATTCCTTACGACACTGCGAAGCGTTACCAGATCCTTCCCTTGAGCCGCGTCGGCGCCTCGCTGACCATCGCCATGGTGGATCCCACCAACGTCTTCGCAATGGACGACATCAAGTTCATGACCGGCTTCAACATTGAGCCGGTGGTTGCCAGCGAAAGCGCGATCCTCGAAGGCATCGAGAAGGCCTACAACACCGCTCCGGAAGAAGATCTTGAGTCGGTGATGGCCTCGATGGGTGAGGGTGAGGCCTCCGATATTGAAGTCCAGGCGGACATGGAAGAGGCTGACTCCGCCGACCTCGAGCGCGCCGCCGAAGAAGCTCCGATCGTCAAGCTGGTGAACATGATCCTCACGGAAGCCGTGAAGAAGGGCGCCAGCGACATCCACATGGAGCCCTACGAAAAGGAATATCGCGTACGCTTCCGGATTGACGGCATTCTCCAGACGATGATGAATCCGCCGATGAAACTTCGCGACGCGATCATCTCGCGCGTGAAGATCATGGCAAAGCTCGACATCAGCGAAAAGCGCCTGCCGCAAGACGGCCGCATCATGCTGAAGATGAACCTCCAGGGAAAGAAGAAAGTGCTCGACTATCGCGTCAGCACCCTGCCTACCCTGTGGGGCGAAAAAGTCGTTCTCCGACTGCTCGACAAAGAGAGCCTGCGTCTCGACATGACCAAGCTCGGCATGGAGCAGGAATCGCTCGACAAGTTCACCAAAGCTATCTTCAAGCCGTACGGGATGGTGCTGGTCACCGGTCCCACGGGATCCGGTAAGACGAACACGCTGTACTCCTCGATTTCGCAGCTCAACAAGCCCGACACCAACATCATGACCGCTGAAGATCCGGTCGAGTTCCAGTTGCACGGTGTGAACCAGGTGCAGATGAAGGAACAGATCGGCTTGAACTTCGCGGCGGCCTTGCGCTCCTTCCTGCGTCAGGACCCCAACATCATTCTCGTCGGTGAGATCCGCGACTTTGAAACCGCGGAAATTGCGATCAAGGCCGCATTGACCGGCCACTTGGTTTTGTCGACGCTGCACACCAACGGCGCGCCCGAAACCATCAGCCGCTTGATGAACATGGGTATCGAACCATTTCTTGTCGCGACTTCAGTGCACCTGATTGCTGCGCAGCGCTTGATCCGCCGCATTTGCAGCAACTGCGCCGAAGTCCTCGACCTGCCGCCGCAAGCGTTGATCGAAGCCGGCTATTCGCCGGCCGAGTCCAAGACGGTGAAGATCAGCAAGGGCCGCGGTTGCAGCAACTGCAACAACACGGGATATAAGGGCCGTACCGGCCTTTATGAAGTAATGGAGATTGACGACGAAATCCGGGAATTGATCCTGGTCGGCGCTTCGGCGCTGGAGTTGAAGAAGAAAGCGATCGAGAAAGGCATGATCACGCTGCGTCGCAGCGGCTTGATCAAAGTTTCACTGGGGATCACGACGTTGGAAGAAGTCGCACGTGAAACCGTGCACTAAACGATTCTTGTAACACCAGAACTTTGCGGATGCCACTTCCGCAAGCATGAGGCGATACCATGGCCGTTACTCTTAGCGATCTGTTGAAAAAGATGTTGGAGATGCAGGGCTCTGACCTGCACATCACCACGAACTCGCCGCCGCAAGTGCGGGTTCACGGCAAACTGGTTCCCCTCGACCTGGCGCCGCTAACTCCTGCCGAAACGAAGCAGCTGGCCTATAGCGTCATGACTGACGCCCAGAAGCACCGTTTCGAAGAGGACCTCGAGCTAGATTTCTCGTTCGGATTGAAGGGACTCGCCCGTTTCCGCGCCAACTGCTTCAACCAGCGCGGCGCGTGCGGCTCCGTTTACCGCGTCATTCCATTCGAGATCAAGAACTTCGACCAGCTCGGACTGCCCGCAGTCGTTTCCAAGCTCTGCGATCGTCCGCGCGGCCTGATCCTCATCACTGGCCCGACCGGTTCCGGTAAGTCCACCACGCTCGCGGCCATGATCGACAAGATCAATATTGACCGTCACGAGCACATCATCACCATCGAAGATCCGATCGAGTTCGTGCACCAGCACAAGAACTGCCTGATCAACCAGCGCGAAGTCCACTCCGATACCAAGGGCTTCTCGCAGGCGCTCCGCGCCGCTCTCCGTGAAGACCCCGACGTGGTCCTGATCGGCGAAATGCGCGATTTGGAGACGATTGAATCCGCGTTACGTATTGCAGAAACCGGCCACTTGACGCTGGCTACCCTGCATACCAACTCGGCAAGCTCCACCATCAACCGTATTATTGACGTCTTCCCTTCGCACCAGCAGTCGCAGATTCGCGCGCAGCTCTCGCTGGTGCTGGAAGGCATCATGTGCCAATCGTTGTTGCCGAAGGTCGGCGGTAACGGTCGCGCCATGGCCATGGAGATCCTGGTTCCGAACGCCGCTGTCCGCAACCTCATCCGCGAAGACAAGATCCACCAGATCTATTCGTCGATGCAGACCGGCCAGGACAAGTTCGGCATGCAGACCTTCAACCAGGCGCTGGCAACGCTGGTCGCCCAGAAACAGATCACGATGGAACTCGCCGTGCAGCGCTCGTCGATGCCGGAAGAGTTGCAGGACATGATCGCCCGTGGACACACCCTGCAAGGTCGAGGGGGCACCACAGCCGTTAATGCCGCCGCACCAACGCGGAGATAGCACTCGGGAACGTCACGGGCTAAGCTGTTCCGTGACAGGAGAAACGTATGCCTGTATTTACATTCACTGGCAAGAACGCCACCGGCGAGAAAGTCACCGGCGAGCGTGTCGCCGAAAACAAGCAGGCCCTGGCCAGCAATCTGCGGCGTGAACGAATCCAGCCCGTCACCATCAAGGAGAAGGGCAAAGAATTCGTCATGCCGACATTTGGCGGCGGCAGCGTCAAGACCAAGGACATCGCCATTTTCTTCCGGCAGTTCTCGGTCATGATTGATGCCGGCCTCCCGCTGGTGCAGTGTCTTGAGATTCTCGCGGGCAACCAGGAATCTCAAGCCTTCCAGAAGGCGCTTAACGGCGTCCGGACAACTGTGGAAGGCGGCTCGACCCTGGGCAACGCCATGCGTGGCTACCCCAAGATTTTCGACGACCTTATGGTCAACATGGTGGACGCCGGCGAAACCGGCGGTATTCTCGACACCATTCTTCAGCGTCTCGCGACCTATGTAGAAAAGGCCGTGAAACTGAAGGCGGCCGTCCGCTCGGCGTTGATCTACCCGGTCTCGGTCATCACGATTGCGGTTTTGATCGTCGGCCTGCTGCTGTGGAAGGTCGTCCCGATTTTCGCCAACCTCTTCGTTGGCCTCGGTGCTCCCCTTCCCCTGCCTACGCGAATCGTCATCGGCATCAGTAACTTCCTCGGAAGTTTCTGGTGGATGGTGCCGATCATGGTAGCTGCCGTGTTCTTCGGAGTCCGTGCATTGCGCTCCGACCCGCGTGGCCGCTACTTGACCGACAATTTTCTGCTCCACATTCCGATTATCGGCATGCTGCTGCGTAAGATCGCCGTCGCCCGCTTCACCCGTACCCTGGGCACGCTGATCACCTCCGGCGTTCCGATTCTCGAAGGCTTGAACATCACCGCCCGCACCTCCGGTAACCGCGTGGTGGAAGAAGCGCTCTACAAGGTCCGCAAGTCGATCGAAGAAGGCCGCACCATCGTCGATCCGCTTCGCGAATCCGCTGTCTTCCCCAACATGGTTACGCAGATGATCGGCGTCGGTGAGGCCACCGGTGCAATGGATGCCATGCTCCAGAAGATCGCGGACTTCTACGAAGACGAAGTGGACGCCGCGACCAAGGACTTGCTGACGTTGCTCGAACCCATCATGATCGTGTTGCTCGGCATCATGATCGGCGGCGTAGTCGTTTCGTTGTACCTGCCGCTCTTCTCGATGGTGGCGAAGCTCTCCGGCGGCGGTTAAACCGAACGAGCGGTCATCCCCCGCTCCTAACCTCACGGGGACGCCTTCATGGCGTCCCCAACTTACTTAACGCGGAATTTCCAGCGTGATATCGGAAGATGAATGAGGGCTGAGATCCACGAACGTACCTGGCTTCAGTGGCTGGTCAAGGTACGTATCATCATCATCACCTTCCTGCTTGGAATTGAACTCGCGATCACCAACATCACGCCGAGTTCAGTTTCCACCAGGCTCTTCGTCAGCGTCATCGTGCTCTGGTACACGGTGGCCGCCTTCCTTATTCTTCTCGCTGCCATTTGGCGCGAAACCCGCGTCCAGTCTCATCTCCAGGTTTTCACAGACCTTTTCTTCGTCACCGCGGTCATCTTCGCGACCGGTGGCGTCGACACCTCCTTTAACTTCCTCTATCCGCTGGTCATCATCATGGCCAGCGTGCTGCTCACGCAGACCTGGACTTACATCACCGCGGTCCTCTCGGCGATCGCTTTTACGCTCGTGCTGCAATTGGGATACTGGGGCACCATCCCTTCCTACGGCTTGCAGCACACCGATTCGCGCAGCCTCAACATCGTCATCCTCGTCAACTGGTTCGCGTTCATCGCGGTCGCGTATCTTGCCGGCCGCCTCGCTGGACGCCTTCGCCAAATCGGCGTCGAACTCGCCGACAAGAGCGGTGAACTCCTTAACCTCCAGGCGCTGCATACCAACATCATCCAGTCCATCAGCGCGGGGCTTATCACCACCGGCAACGACGGACTGATTCACGTCGTCAACAAAGCCGCTTCACGTTTTACCGAGCGCGACGAAAACGAACTCATCGGCACTTCCATCAGCGACCACTTTCTCGACCCGTTGCCGATCGTCGCTTCTGCGCCGGTGCATGCCGAAATTCGCATGAAGACACCTACGGGGCGCCAGAAGACTTTCAGCATGATTGGTTCGGCACTGGTGGTGCCGGAGCGCGGCGCCGTCGGCTATATCTACACCTTCGACGATCTGACAGAACTGCGCCGCCTCGAACGCGAAGTGCGCCTCCGCGACCGCCTCTCTGCTGTTGGACGCATGGCCGCCGGCATCGCCCACGAAATCCGCAATCCGCTGACCTCGATCGCCGGATCGACCAAGATGCTCGCCAGCATGTCGGACCTCAACGAAGAGCAACAGACACTCGCGAATATCGTGACGCGAGAATCCGATCGCTTGAACTCGATCATCACCGACTTCCTCTTCTACGCACGTGACAAGAAATTCGAGCTCCGTGAGATTGACGTCATCCCGGTGCTGAATGACACCCTGGTACTGTTGCAACACCGGCCCGGCATGAACGTCGCCATCGAGCGCCGCTTCGAAGCCGACAAAGCTCTCTGCATGGCCGACGGCGACAAGCTCAAACAAGTCTTTTGGAACCTCAGCGACAACGCATGCCGCGCCATGCCCGACGGAGGCACGCTCACCGTCACGGTTCGCCCCGACCATGAAGTCTGGCGGGTGCACTTCGGCGACACTGGCCCCGGCATGACCGGACCGCAACTCGAAAAGATCTTCGAACCCTTTCAAACTGAGTTCTACGGCGGCACCGGCCTCGGCCTCGCCATCGTCTATCAAATTGTGCAAGGCCACGAGGGCAAGATCTCGGTCCGCTCCGCGCCCGGACGCGGCACCGAATTCATGCTCCAACTGAAACGCCCTACAAAACAATCGTTGCTGGCCGAAACCGAACCCGTCTCCGCCGCGGCTTCAAAGGACGTCCGATGAATTTCAGGTTCTGTCATCCTGAGCGGAGATCGCAAAGCGCGCGGAGTCGAAGGACCCCTATCGTTCACGCAATCTTGCGGACTCAAGTAGGATCATTCCAATGAGCAACATACTTGTCTGCGACGACGAACGTTCGATCTGCGAAATGCTGGAGATCGCCCTCCGCAAGGAAGGTCACAAGGTGGAAACCGTGACCAGCGGCGAAGCGGCCAAGCGTAAACTCGACTCCGCTCTCTTCGACGTCGTCGTCACCGATATCCGCATGCCGCAAACCAACGGCATCGAAGTCCTACGCCACGCCCACCAGATTTCGCCCGACACCGCCGTGGTGCTCATCACCGCCGTTGATGACATCGAGGCCGCCGTCGCCGCCGTGAAGGCCGGAGGCGCTGCCGACTACATTCGCAAGAGCCCATCGCTCATTGACGATATTCGTGTGGCGATCGGCAACGCCGTTGAGCGCGGATCCCTGAAGCGCCAGAACCTCGCGTACAAGCGCGACGCCGCGGGCCGCAATTCGCTCGACAACATCGTGGGCACCAGCCCCGCGATGGGCAAGCTCAAGAACACCATCCGCATGGTCGCATCTACTGGATCAACGGTGCTCATCCACGGCGAGAGCGGCACCGGCAAAGAGCTCGTTGCACGCGCAGTGCATACGTGTTCGCCGCGCGCGGGCGAACCGTTCACCTCGATCAACTGCGGCGCGTTTCCAGAAACGCTGCTCGAAAGCGAACTCTTCGGCTACGTCAAGGGCGCGTTCACCGGCGCGGTGCAGAACAAGCGCGGCCTCTTCGAAGTCTCTACCGGCGGCACGATTTTCCTCGATGAAATCAGCGAGATGACGCTCACCATGCAGGTGAAACTGCTACGCGTGTTGCAGGAGCGCTGCATTCGTCCGGTTGGCGGCACCAGCGAGATTCCAGTGGATGTGCGCGTGATCGCCGCGACGAACAAGAACCTCGACGCACAGGTTGCCGACGGCGTGTTTCGCGAAGATCTCTACTACAGACTCAGCGTGATTCCAGTGCAGGTGCCACCGCTGCGGGAACGGGTGGATGATATTGAATTGCTCGCGAACCATTTCCTCAAGAAATACGCGCCGGCCGCGGGCAAAAGCATTCGCGCCATCCGTGTGGAATCGCTCGGCGATTTGCGCGAGTACGATTGGCCGGGCAATGTGCGGCAACTTGAGAACACCATCGAGCGCGCGGTTGCGCTGGAGATGAGCGACGTACTACACGTCGAAATTCCCACGGAGCGGCAGAAGAACAAACCTGCAGCAGCCGCTGCTGTCGCGGGTTTCAGCGGCAACGGGCAGGTTGCGATCAACGCCGATGGAATCGATATGGAAGCGTACGTTGCGAACATCGAGCGCTCGCTCTTGCAGCAGGCGCTGAAGCAGGCGAATGGTGTGCAGACGAAAGCCGCTGATTTGCTCAAGCTTTCGTATCGCTCGTTCCGGCATTTGATGAAAAAGTACGAGCTCTAGCGGACTCTGCATACGAAGTTACCGGGAAGAAACCAGGAAAACTCCCCGTAAAACCCGAAGTTAGAAGTTGGTTAACAACTTTTTTTAAGTGCTTATTTGGCGGGTATTTACAAATACCCGGTCCGGACGCGGTTGAAAAGTCGCCGATTTTGCACCGTGATTTTTTTCCCAGAACCCCATAAAAAGTGATCCTGAGCGCGGAAATTCTTCTAATTTGCGAATTGCGCGCAAATCTACCGCAAAGGTGGTACAGGGAAATTGGAAGATTTTGTTTAGCAGAAAGTAAATAGCGTCCGGCATCCGCGAAATCTTCGCGCACCGAACCCACACTTCTGTGCTGACTGCCAACTTTTACGCGCATTGTGGGCGATCCATTCCACTTGGTCATTGACTCGTTTCGCGAGCAAACGTAGGATGCCGCCAAACTTGTCCTCGTTCTATTGCTCGATTTGCTGACTGCGGAAGCCATCCTGCGCCCGTGGTTTTCTTCTGTCGGCGAGAACTGAGGGTACCGTGAAGAACTCTCGCATTCGTTTGCTTGCCGTTCCTCTCCTGCTTGCCAGCGTTCTTCTTTTCGTTCCGCCAATCGCGATAGCCGGCACCTCGACCACCACGACGCTGACGATCACCAGTGGTGGCTCTTCTGTATCGAGTGTTACGCCGGGCACTGTTGTCGCACTCAATGCGCTGGTCAAAGCGGGTTCTACCGCGGTGCTCCCGGGCACCGTGCGGTTCTGTGATACCTCGGTGAATTCTCATTGTCTGGACGGTGCTTTGCTCGGCACGGCACAATTACTCTCCGACGGTTCTGCGAGCATCAAGCTACGCCTCGGTGTAGCGACACACTCCATTCAGGCGAAGTTTGACGGGACCCTTACCTACTCCGCCTCCGCCTCGAGTACTTCCTCCCTCACCGTCTCGGGTGGAAAATCTCCAACCCTCACCACGTTATCCTGGGTTAGTGGCTCAACGTCGGTATCCGCGACGGTCGCAGGTTTTCCGCCATCCACTGTTACCACCTCTCCCAGCGGAACCGTCACGCTCCTCGACACGAGCCATGGCAATGCGGTTGTCGGAACAGGATCTCTCACTGCCGGCAGCCTCGGAGATGGGACTGTCAGTTTCTTTCCATCGCAAACTCTATTCGATGATCACGACGGCAATAATCCGCGAGAGACGCTGTTCACCGATCTCAACGGCGACGGGATACCCGATCTGATCTTGGTGAATTCTGCGTATAACGTCACAGGCCATCTCTCGATCTGGCTCGGAAATGGAGATGGAACCTTTCAACCTCCGCTGGCTTCCTATGCTATTGACAAGGATGCCCAGGGACTTCTGGTAGCGGATTTCAATAACGATGGCATCCCCGATGTCGCCGTTGGCTCTGACGGTGGGACTCTTATCTGGATATTCCCTGGAAATGGCGACGGCACGCTGAACGCGCCAGTCTACGTGGAAGTGGAACACCATGGAGACGACGGCGACCCCCATCCACTTCGGCTCGTGGCCGGCGACTTCAATCATGATGGCAACCTTGATATCGCCGCCGCCACCTCAGGCAATCTCGCGAACTCCATCATGGTCGTCCTCATTGGCAATGGCGACGGCACCTTCCATACCCCGGTCCGTTACAACTTCACCGGTTCCTGCAGCGGCGTCAGCGAACACTACCTGGTTGGCGGCGATCTCAACGGCGATGGCAACGTCGATTTGGTGATGAACGATGACGAGTGCTCAAACCTGATCTGGGTGTTCATCGGCAATGGCGACGGTACCTTCCAAACGCCCTACAGCGTAACCGTTACCACAGCCTCCGAAGTGGAATCACCAATCGTCGCCGGAGATTTCGACGGGGACGGTGTCCCGGATATTGCGGTTATCGGAGCCGACGAACAGGTTGTGCACGTACTGCTCAGCAAGGGAGATGGTACGTTCAAAACGCCGGCGAGCTACGGCATAGGTCAGGTAGGACTTAAGATTGCCACCACCGACTTCAATGGAGATCACATACCTGACCTGGTAATTCTAAATTCCTACGACTCCACCCTCTCGGTCCTGCTCGGGAAAGGCGACGGTACATTCCTTCCGCAAATCACGCTTCCTTCTTTGAACTATGGCCTCAATGTGGCAGACCTGAATGGCGACGGCAAGCCCGACATCGCCAGCACCTCTAACCCCGCGTCGAACACCCTGAAACCACTACCCCCGCAAGCAAGTATCATGCTGAATGCCTCGGACGCCGCCTCCGCGACCGTGAGCTTCGATGTCACCAGCCTCTTGGCATCCGGAGTCCACGTACTGCAGGCCTCGTACCCGGGAGATGCCAACTACTCCGCGGGTGTTTCTCGTCTGTTGCCTCTCGTGGGTATTGGCGCAACAACCTTAAACATGAGTCTTTATCCCGAACCCGTGCCTTACGGTGGCACAGTCACCCTCACAGCAACCCTAACGCCGAATTCCGGTACAGACGGCGAGATCATCTCATTCTTCACGAACGGAAGTCACTTGGGCACGGCAACGCTGAGCTCTGGCGTCGCCACCCTTTCCACCTCCACACTCGCGGCCGGTCTTAATTTGCTCACTGCCTCTTACGCGGGCAACGTGAACTACTCCAGTTCCGTCTCCGATCCCGTCGACGAGACGGTGCGCGGAATCGAGACGACACTGAGCTTAGGCGCCAGGCCCAACCCTGCGTCCTACGGGAGCCCTGTCTCCCTCAAGGCAACCCTCACCCCAAGCGCTGGCACGGATGGCGAACAGATCTCCTTCTACGAACAGGTTTCCCCCTCTTTCTCCGCGAGAATTTTCATTGGAACCGCCACGCTGGCTTCTGGTGTCGCCACCCTATCTACCTCCGCCCTCGGGGTCGGCGACCACTCGCTGTGGGCTGCTTACCCCGGCGATACCACCCACGACATCGAAAGCTCCAGTACTGTTTCGGAAACCGTGTTAGGGACTGCACCCGCCCTTACCCTCGGTGCTAATCCAAAACCGGTGGATCACGGTCATCTCGTGACCCTTACCGCAACCATCTCTCCAAGCTCCGGCACAGACGGAGAGAGAATTACATTTTTTAGCAACGGAAATATCCTCGGCAGCTCCGCGCTGAGTTCAGGAGTGGCGACCCTATCAACCGCTGCGCTCGTAGCCGGCACCGATTCGCTTACCGCTTCTTACCCCGGCGATGCTAATTACGGTAATCGAACCTCTAATACCGTTTCGGTCACCGTAAACCCGCCAGCCTCCACGACTACCGTGCTGCATGTTTCGCCGCCTCGGTTGAGCACGCCTGCAACCGTGGTTCTGAGTGCAACCGTCACGGCATCGAGTGCCCCGCTCTCTCCCGGACAAGTTAAGTTCTGCGACGCGTCGATCAATGCATCCTGTAGTGGGAACGCGTTTCTCGGGATCGCCCAGCTTCTGTCGAACGGCACGGCGCAATTGACCACGCGTCTCGGCTTTGGCGTTCACAACCTTCAAGCCGCTTTTGTTGGCCAGCGCAATTACGCCTCGTCTTCTTCGTCGGTGGTCGTGTTCCACCAAAGCTGGAAGACCGGGGCCGCTATGTTATGGATCACGGCCTCCACAGGTACACTTTCCGGAAGCTACGATCTTTCGGTGACGCTGGACGGCCTCATGAACTCGAGCACACCCGCGGCGCCCGCTGGCTCCGTCTCTTTCCTTGACGCAAGCAATAGCAACGCGGTGGTCGCGACCGGCTCTCTCGTCGCCGCTTCGGCGCCTGCACTCACCCTGAAGAATGTTTTCCAGCCCACCATCGGGACTAACCCCGACACCATGGCGTTTGGCGACTTCAACCACGACGGCATTCCTGATATGGCCATCAGTGGGTGGGACAACAACCTCTGGGTCCTCCTCGGCAATGGCGATGGAACCTTCACCGTGAAACCGAGCTTGCCACTCGTAACTCTTTCTGGCCCCGATTTCCGTAATCATCCACTCGTTGTTGCTGACTTGAACGGCGACGGAAACATCGATGTTGCTGTAACCAATCGCTACGGCAAACTTGCAGTCTTCCTCGGGAACGGTGATGGAACCTTTCAATCGCCACTGACCACCAATCTGCCTGGCGGGACGTCGCAGATGATTTCGGCCGATGTAAACGGCGATGGCAAACCCGATCTGGTGCTCATCGGCGGCGCTACGTCGCCGATCCTAATTCTATTGGGCAATGGCGATGGTACGTTCATCACCGGCAGTGCCCCAGTGGATGCAGGTCTCTGCGGGACGCCTTACCAGAATTCGATCGCCAGCAACGACTTCAATGAAGACGGTGTGCCTGATCTCGTCCTTGTTCCTGTAGCCAACCCATCTTCTCCGCAACCCGGCTGCGTCCTATTCGGAAATGGGGACGGCACTTACTCGCGGCCGCAGAGTCTCGCGGTGGGCAACGGTGCCGGATGGGTCGCCACCGCCGATCTCAATGGCGATGGCCATGCCGACCTCGTCGTCACGGATTCCATTGCGAACACCGTTTCCGTCTCCCTCGGAAATGGCGACGGTACCTTCCAGACGGCGGTGCCCTACGCCGTCGGCTTGAATCCTGAGCACGTCACGATCGCGGACTTGAACCAGGATGGGAAGCCCGACCTGATCGTGACCAATGACAACTACCACGGCACCGTTTCCATCCTTTTGGGAAATGGCAACGGCACGTTCCAGCCTCAACAAACCATTAATGCGGGGGGCAATTCCATCTTCACTGCGCTCACCGACATGAATGGTGACGGCAAGCCTGATATCGCAGTGGTGAATTACCAGGGCGCCGGGACAGGCCCTGAACGGCTCTCCGTCTTCTTGAACTATTGGGGGCGCAACGCCACTGCCACCGCAAACAACGTAATCGTCACGGGTACCGGAACACATCAGATCAAGGGGTATTTCCCGGGCGATACGAATTATCGGCAAGGAACGTCCGCTGGGGTCGGACTAACGGCGGTACCAGCGGCGCCTCAAAAATAAGTTGCGGGAAATGCGCTGAGACCGAGGGGCGGCCGCCCCCGCATTTCGAAATCGCGGTCATTCTTATGCGACGTAACTCATGCGCTGATGTCGCAGCGTCTGATGCTACGCGTCGGCGATTCTGGAGCCGGCTTCGTCGTGTTGCCACATCTCTTCTGGCTCGGTTTCAGGATCGGGATGGATCTGGGGATTCTGCATGATCAGGCGCGCGCAGGTGTTCCAGCGGAGAATGGCATCGTCGTTTCCAGATGGCGCAAGTTTCATGGCCTTCTCGTATTGGTCCATTGCTCCGCGCAGCGCGTGATAGGCGGATGGGCCGGAGGCATTACCGCCGTGATGAATGCGCGCATTGCCCAAACGTTCCCAGATGATGCCCTCGTAGTAGGCTTGCTCGTAACCGCCTTGAATTTGTGCGAGGACCTCGCGGGCGCGTTTCACGTTCGCGTGAGAATCGAATTGGTCGGTCCGCGCCAGGAGCAGAGAGATCAGGGCCTCCTGGTGGTCAGGCACGATGGCCAGGATGTCGAGGCAAATGCTTTCCGCCAGGCTGGGTTCATTCAACAGCCGGTAGCGCTCGACCTTTGCCAGAGCTTCAGGAATACCTTGCGCAGAAATGGGCTTCAATTCGAAATGCATGGGTGCCTCCTAGGTCTTCGAATTGCTGAACATGCGGAAAAGCTTCGACAGCGGATCGAAGAAGCGATCGACCACGCGTTCTTTGAGCGGGATGATCGCGTTGTCAGTGATGGTGATGTTTTCAGGACAAACTTTCGTACAGCACTTAGTGATGTTGCAGAGGCCCACGCCGAAGTCCTTGCGCAACAGTTCGGCGCGATCTCCTACATCTAAGGGATGCATTTCAAGTGCTGCGGTGTATACCAGGAATCGCGGCCCGATGAATTGGTCGTGCATGTGGTGGTCGCGCAGAACGTGGCAGACATCCTGGCAGAGAAAGCACTCGATACATTTTCGGAATTCCTGGACGCGGTCGACATCTTCGGGGGCGATGCGCCAGGTGCCATCGGGAGCGTCGGGCTTACGCGGCTGGAATTTCGGGATGCGCTTTTTGACCTCGTAATTCCAGGAAACGTCGGTGACGAGGTCCCTCATGTGCGGGAACGCCTTCATGGGTTCAACGGTTACGGGCTTATCGAGCGGGATCGTGTTCAGGCGCGTCATGCACATCAGCTTCGGCATGCCGTTGATCTCGGCCGAGCACGAGCCGCATTTACCAGCTTTGCAGTTCCAGCGTACCGCCATATCGCCGGCCTGCTCCGCTTGAATTTGATGCACGGCGTCGAGGACCACCATGCCTGCGGAGACTTCCGTCGTGTAATCCTGGAATTGGCCCTGGCCTTTTTCGCCGCGCCATATTCGAAAGGTAGCGGTCGCCATTACTTCATCTCCTCGATGATTTGTTTCAGTTCCTCGCGCATGGGCGGGATCGGCTCGCGCGTGAGTTGCATTTCTCCGCCGGCGCCCATTCGCACCACGATGTTGAACCCAGCGTATTCCTTTTCCTTCTCGGGGAAATCATCGCGGAAGTGCGCGCCGCGACTCTCTTTACGCTCCAGCGCGGACCGGGCGACCATTTCCGACACGGTCAACAGGTTCTGCAAATCGAGAGCGGTGTGCCAACCGGCGTTGTATTCGCGGTGACCGTCAACCCCGACACGTTGGCTGGCGGCTTTCAGCTCTCGAATGCGTTCGAGAGCTTGCTGCATCTCCGCTTCATGGCGCACGATTCCTACCAGGTCCTGCATCACGTCCTGCAAGGTATGTTGCACGGAGTAGGGGTTCTCGGAGGCTTTGCGTTCGAAGGCCGCGAGCGCCCATTTTTCCGTGGATGCGAGTTGCTCCGGACTGATTGCACCCAGCGAGTTCTGCTTCGAATAGGTTGCGGCGTGCTCGCCGGCGCGCTTGCCGAACACTAATAAATCGGAGAGCGAATTCCCGCCCAGCCGGTTGGCGCCATGCAAGCCGGCCGCACATTCGCCCGCCGCATACAGCCCGGGGACGTCTGACATTTGGGAATCGGCGTCCACCTTGACGCCACCCATCATGTAGTGCGTGGTGGGACCGACTTCCATGGGCTCCTGGGTAATGTCGATGTCGGCAAGCTGCTTGAACTGGTGATACATGCTGGGCAGCTTCTTCTTTATATGCTCCGGCGCGTGCGGGAGCTTCTCCTTGATCCACGCGATGTCGAGGAACACGCCACCGTGGGGGCTGCCTCTTCCCTCTCGAACTTCACGCCGGATACAGCGGGCCACGTGGTCACGGGTGAGCAGCTCGGGTGGACGCCGCGCATTCTTGTCGCCTTGCGTGTAGCGCCAGCCTTCTTCTGGGGTGTCGGCGGTTTGAGCGGCGTAGAGCGGCGGGATGTCTTTGAACATGAACCGTTCGCCGTCGCGATTGCGCAGCACTCCGCCCTCGCCGCGAACTCCTTCCGTGACGAGAATCCCGCGCACGCTGGGCGGCCAGATCATTCCCGTGGGATGGAATTGGACGAATTCCATGTCCATGAGCGATGCACCGGCATGGTAGGCGAGCGAATGTCCGTCGCCCGTATATTCCCAACTATTGCTGGTGATCTTGAAGGCGCGCCCGATTCCTCCCGTCGCCAGCACTACGGCCTTAGCGCGAAACAGGTGGAAGCGGCCGCGCTCGCGATCGTATCCAAACGCCCCGGCAATGCGTGCGCCGTCCTTCAGGAGCGTGACGACGGTGTGCTCCATGAAGACGTCAAGCCCGAGGTGGATTCCGTGGTCCTGAAGCGTGCGGATCATCTCGAGGCCGGTGCGGTCGCCGACATGGGCGAGCCGAGGATAGCGATGGCCTCCGAAGTTTCGCTGGAGGATGCGACCGTCGCTGGTGCGATCGAAGAGCGCGCCCCAGGCTTCTAGTTCCCGCACGCGCTCGGGAGCTTCCCTGGCGTGCAGTTCTGCCATGCGCCAATTGTTCAGATATTGGCCGCCGCGCATGGTGTCGGCAAAGTGAACGCGCCAACTGTCGCGGTCGTCTACGTTGCCCATCGCAGCAGCGACGCCGCCTTCGGCCATGACGGTGTGGGCCTTGCCGAGAAGCGATTTCGAAATGACCGCGACCTTTGCGCCCGCGGCTGATACTTCAACGGCGGCGCGCAGACCGGCGCCCCCGGCTCCGATGATCAGGACATCGTGCTCATGCGTGATGTACTCGCTCACTAGAGGATCCTCCAATCCGTCCAGATCCCCATGGAGCACATCCGGATATACAGATCGGAAAATCCGACCGTGAAGAGACTGCACCAGGCGAACAACATGTGTCTGCGATTCAGGCAGCTCACGCAGTCATAGGCGCGCTTGCGAACCGGCGCACCTGCCAGCCGATCGCGAAACCCACCGACGATGTGGCGCAAAGAATGACATCCGAAGGTGTAGGAGCTCAGCAGCACGAGGTTCGCGAGCAACACAAGTGTGCCCACGCCGATGCCGAAGTGGCCGTTGAACCAGAGCGCATCCCACACGTCGCGGGCGAGGATTACGAGAAAGATGAGAGCGAGATAAAGAAAATAGCGGTGGATATTCTGAATGATCAGCGGGAACGTTCGTTCGCCGAGATATGTCTTGCGCGGTTCACCCACAGTGCAGGAAGGCGGATCGGCCCAGAAAGACTTGTAATAGGCGCCGCGATAGTAATAGCAGGTGAAGCGAAATCCGCCGGGAGCCCACAGAATCAGCATGGCGCCGGTGACCCAGGCGGGTATCCAGGTTGGGCTCACTCCAAACCAAGCCTGGTGCTCGGGGCCGAACAAGATGGGCGAATAAAACGGCGATAGGTATGGCCCGTAGGTGAAATGGTTCCCTTGCAACGCGGCCCAAGTCGAGTAAACGATGAATGTCGACAACCCAAGAAAGACAACGAGTGGCTGGAACCACCAATTGTCGGCGCGCTGAGTTTGTCCAAAACCTCCGCGCACCAACGGCACGTCAATCTGAGACATCACGCCTCCCCACGCGTGCGTGCGACCCGGGCATCGGCCATCCACGACGAGCCTGGTCGCGTTGCATTTGAGCGGTAGCCATAATACAGGGAAACTCCCGCGCAATCGAACTTCAGGAGGAGTGGGCTATGGTACAGTTTTCGCGACCACCGGTCTGAAGGCTGGAGGTCGGGCTGGGTGGAATGATGAGCACTGGACGTGAGATTCGCAGTTACGACTATGTGAACCGTCCCTACGCGAGCGTACGCGATGCCTTGAGGGCGAACGCGCTAGCGATTTTTCAGTCGGCCACGAAAGCAGCGGCTTCCCGCGCGCAGTCAGTGGCGGCTGAACTGCACGTCGATTTTGGCGGTATTGGCGTAAAGACCGACATCCATATTTCCGTCAAAGAGATCCAGGAAGAAGCCGGGGACGCCAACTCAACGCCCAGCGTGCGATTGCTGCTCGAATGGGAAGCGGCAAGCATGCCGGGACTATTTCCGCTGATGAACGGCACCCTTTCCGCATACCCGCTGACTGCGACAGAAACGCAGCTGGATTTTTTCGGAGTTTACGAGCCCCCGTTCGGCGCCGTGGGCAAGACCATGAACGCGATCGTCGGATACCGCATCGCGGAGGTGTCAGTGCATCGCTTCGTAAGCGACGTGGCTGGATATCTGCGGCAAGGCCTTGCCTAGATAATCTTATCGGCGAGCGATATGGCACGGGCATCCATCAGCGGGTGTATTATTGCTGCCTTCCATCGATTGCCTGCGCAGGCAACCCAGATTCCGGAGTGAGGTGCAATATGTCAGTCGTGTCGGCCGTAGAACTGAACAGCAACGTCAGCCAATTCATCACAAAGCCGCGAAAGATGCTGATCGGCGGGAACTGGATCGATAGTGCGTCGGGTAAATTCTTTGAGACCCTGAATCCGGCGACTGGCGAAGTACTGGCGCGAGTTGCCGAAGGCGATCGTGCCGACATTGATCTCGCCGTCGCCGCGGCGCGGAAGGCATTTGAGAGCGGACCGTGGTCGAAAATGTCGCCGTCGCAACGGGGACGTCTTTTGTGGAAACTCGCGGACCTGCTCGAGCAGCACCTGGAAGAGTTCGCCGAGTTGGAATCGCTCGACAATGGGAAGCCGCTGTCGGTGGCGCGGGTGGCCGACGTTCCGCTCGCGGTAGACCTTTTCCGTTACATGGCTGGCTGGGCGACGAAGGTGGAAGGCAACACGATTCCGCTGGGCCCGCAGTTCCATGCTTATACCTATCGCGAACCGGTGGGCGTAATCGGCCAGATCATTCCCTGGAACTTTCCGCTGCTGATGGCCGCGTGGAAACTGGGTCCGGCGCTGGCGGTTGGGTGCACGGTGGTGTTGAAGCCGGCGGAACAGACACCTCTCTCCGCGCTGCGCCTGGGCGAACTGATCATGGAAGCAGGCTTCCCCGATGGCGTGGTGAACGTTGTGCCGGGCTTCGGCGAAACTGCCGGCGCTGCGCTGGCCGCCCATCCGGACGTCGACAAGATTGCGTTCACCGGATCGACAGAAGTCGGCAAATTGATTGTGCAGGCTGCCGCAGGCAACCTGAAAAAAGTCTCTCTCGAACTGGGCGGCAAGTCGCCGAATATCGTGCTCGCTGATGCGGACCTGGACATTGCGATATCAGGCAGCGCGAACGCGATCTTTTTCAATCACGGCCAGTGCTGCTGCGCGGGCTCACGGCTGTTCGTACACAAGAGCCAGTTCGACAAAGTGGTGGAGGGTGTGGCCGAAGCCGCAAAGAACATTCGCTTGGGATCTGGGCTTGATCCGGCAACCAACATGGGTCCGCTGGTTTCGCAGGAGCAACTCGATCGCGTGTGCGGGTATCTCGAATCTGGGGTGCAACAAGGAGCAAAACCCCTGGTTGGCGGGAAGAAACAGACGGGGCCGGGCTACTTCGTGGAGCCAACGGTGCTGGTGGATGTGAAGCCGACGATGAAAGTCGTTTGCGAAGAGATCTTCGGACCCGTGGTCACGGCGATCCCGTTCAACAGCGTGGACGAGGTGTTGAACTCAGCCAATGCGTCGAGCTACGGTCTCGCGGCAGCGGTGTGGACGCGCGACATTAACAAGGCGCATTCACTGGCGGCAAAGCTGCGCGCCGGCACAGTGTGGGTGAATTGTTACAACGTGTTCGACGCCGCGCTGCCGTTTGGGGGTTATAAGCAATCGGGCTGGGGACGCGAGATGGGGCACGACGCACTCGAGCTCTACACCGAGACCAAAGCGGTCTGTGTGCGCCTGGAAAACTAAACGCTGAATATCAAGATGCCGCCGGCTCTTCTCGCGAAGGCCGGCGGTTCGCTTTTGCGCGTTCGTCCCAAGTCATTCAGGCAGATCGACACGAACGAACCACTCGGCACTGCGAGAACTGCCAGTTCCCACGGCACACATTGTTCTTTAGCCTCCGCAACAACGGTGGGGAAGGCACGCTCGCGATCCATCGCCTCAGATGCTCGTCTTTGTAATGCACGCCAGAAATCATCGCTTCCTTTGTTGATGCGATCTCAAACGCCTCACGTAGTGAGAGGAGAGTCCTATGGCAACATCCGCCACGCCCAAAACCGATGCCTCGAAAGCCCACACTCCGGAAGCCCCAACTAAGGGCGATTGGACCCAGCCGCAAGCAATGGCGCTCCCGAAGGAGGGGTACTTCAAGGTCGAACAAGGAAGATACGGGCCAATATTCCCGCAGACTCCATCGTGTTACGGCTTTTCGGTGGTTGCCAAGGTGAAACCCGGCAGAGAGCAGGCGATTCGCGACTACGGGCACAGTATTGAAGCGGCGGTTAAGGGAGATCCAAGCGTACTGGCTCCGTTGAAGCTCCACTACCTGCGCTGGGTTTTGTTTGACGTTGGATCGGGGCTGCACTTCATGTACCAAGGCATCTTCGATACGGATTTCGACAAGTATATCGAAGACGCAGTCGCTCTCTTCGTGAAGACGGGGATCACGACGGTTTTCGTAAATCTTGAGGGGTGGCCAGAGGACTGGAAGACGAATGTGAACGCAGTCATCAACTTCTTCCGTGAACACCAATGCCCCAGCTTCCTGGAGTATGGCGAGTATCCATACGTTAGTTCTGACGAGATCAAGAAGGCGCTGAAACTCAAGGCAGCATTTACAGGCATGCTCGACCTGATGCAATAGCGGAGTGTGGTCAGTTCGAACCAGGAGAACCCGTTGAGTGCAGATCCTGCTCGTCTCGATTTCGAAGACATCCAGCATTTCCTTATTGCGCGGCCACCGGCGCTGGCAGCTCGCTACGAATTCCTGACATTTCGGAAAGGCGCGGCGGGACGTGCGTGGCTGGCGGGATTGCTGGATAAGGTAGGAACTGCTGCAGCGGTGGCGGCCCACACCACCCTTGATGCGCGATGGGTGAGTATCGGGTTTACGTGGAACGGATTGCGCGCACTTGGATTATCGGAAGATTCTTTAGGCACTTTTCCGGAAGAGTTTCGCCAGGGAATGGCAGGACGGGCGCAAGTTCTCGGTACAACCGGTGCGAACCACCCAGACCACTGGGTTGGAGGACTGGCAAGCGGAGAATTACATGCCATCATCGTGCTGTTTGCGCGTGACGTTGCGGAGCGAGAGCGCTGTCGGGCGGAGCACGCGCGATATCTTGCGCAATGCGACGGAGTGGAACTTCTATCGTCATTGGATCTGGAAGCGATTCCGCCGTTTGATCATGCTCACGAACACTTTGGCTATCGTGATCGACTCTCGCAACCAGTGATTGAGGGAACAGGAGTGGTGCCTACTCCTGGGTCGGGCCAGCCTCTGAAAGCAGGCGAGTTCTTCCTGGGTTATCCCGATGAAGACGGTCCCGCCGTCGGAATGCCGCAGCCTGAAGTTCTTTCTCGGAATGGTAGTTATGCCGCCTATCTCAGGATGGAAGAGCATGTGGGTGCATTTCGCGATTTCCTCAAGCAGCATGGTGAGACACCCGAACAACAGGAACTGGTAGCCGCCAAGCTCATGGGACGGTGGCGAAGCGGCGCTCCGCTGGTCGTGACACCGGACAAAGACGATCCCGTCCTTGGCGCTGATTTGCAGCGGAGTAATGATTTTGCCTATGCGACCCAGGATCCCCACGGCTATGGCTGTCCGCTTGGTTCTCACATTCGCCGCATGAACCCGCGTGATACCGCGGTGAATATGAACCGTCGGAAGATGATCCGGCGCGGGGGAACGTATGGTCCTCCCCTGCCAGAGGGTGCAGCGGACGACGGAGTTGAGCGAGGGATCGCGGCGTTCGTTGGTTGCGCGAGCCTGGTCCGCCAATTTGAATTTGCGATGAACGTGTGGGCGAACGATCCAACCTTCCACGAGCTAGGCAATGAGCGCGATCCGTTTTTAGGCACTCAGGACGGGACGTTTGACATGACGATACCCAAGCGCCCGATCCGAAAAAAGATCAAAGGTCTGCCGGCCTTCACGACGATACGCGGAGGGGCCTACTTCTTCCTGCCTGGGATCAAGGCACTCCGATATCTGACATCCCTGAACGATAGCCAATGACTGCAACTTAGGAAGGTAGAGACTTATGAGCCCCGTACTTCAGCCGCCAAGGACTTACAACCAGAATCATGCTCCTCGCAAGTACACGGGCAAAAGAAGAGTCTCTATCTACTGGACCTGGAGCTATCCCTGGGAAACGAACAGGAATCCTGCTGAGCTAGACAACCGGTTCTCGACCATGACCGAGGTGCGCAGAGTAGCGTGGCCTGCGTATGAGGGAACGGATTGGGATGAGATGCATTTCCTGCAAGGCATTGCGGGAACGCTGGAATTGTTCCACCGTTCAACCCTCTCGTTTCAGAGCGTCGTAGGAGAAGTGACCGAGCATCCGGTGGCAGTATTTCAGCGAATCGACCAGGCGGGGTACAAGCTTCCGATCGACGAACGTATTCTGGCGGACACCGATACATTGATGGTGTTTGGCCTCGACCACCTGGTTTCGGAGCAGGAAGCAGCCCCCGAGGAAATCGCGGCGCTGCGCGAGTGGCTGAAGCGAGAAGGAACGTGCTTGATGATCGGCCCCCACCATGATGTGGGATTTGCCGAAGACCCGAACCAGCGGCAGATGGAATATCTTCACCACGGGGATGCGCTTGTTCCTCGCCAGCAACGTTTCGGCCAGTACACGCGTTCGCTGATGAAGGCACTGGGAGTGCCGGTCATCAATCAATTTGGATTGCGTCCGGCGGTGGTGAAGGGCACGCGACAAATCGCACCGCTCACGATCAATCGAGATTTAGACAAACATAATCTGCTGAAGGGTGTCACAACTTTCAACTTTCATCCTCACCTCCCGCACTACGCACTGACCAGCGACTACGCCGCGCCGATCCACGTGCTGACGCGCCAAGCAATCGATCTCGAGCGACCGCATCCTTTCACTGCGGCGGGCAACACGGAGTTCAACTCTTTCCTATGGATGCCTCCGAATGGGGAGCGCGCGGGAAACATTCTGCTGGCGGACTCCACGATCTTCACAACGCTCTTTGGTGGGGTGGATTCACTGCTGACCTTCTGGAAGAACCTGGCCACGATGCCAATGGCGAGCCGGGCAGACGGAAATAAAACGCACGCTATTGCTTAGTCGCGGCGGCAAAGCGAACTAGTACAAAGAAGGTAATGTGGAGCTACTGAGCAAAGCGATACCCGCTGTAATGCTCACCTTTGTTGTTTCCAGCATGCTTGCGGTGGGTGTGAGCCTGACCGTCTCGCAGATTGTCGCTCCATTGCGCAATGCAAGATTGGTGTGCCTCTCGTTGCTCGCGAATTTTGTGTTGGTGCCATTAGCGGCGGTGGCCATCGCAAAACTGCTGGCGCTTGATCAGCCACTCGCTGTCGGGTTGGTTCTGTTGGGAGCAGCGGCCGGCGCCCCATTCTTGCCAAAGCTGGCGGGCATCGCGAAGGGGGACCTCGCCTTTTCAGTTGGGCTCATGGTGCTTCTTATGGTCTTGACCGTGGCGTACCTGCCGCTGGTTTTGCCGATGCTGCTGAAAGGTGTTTCGGTCGATCCCATGAAAATCGCGCGCTCGCTCTTTCTCCTGATGTTGCTGCCGCTGGGAGTTGGGCTGGCGGTGAAGTCCCGTCTTGAAGGCATCGCGGATCGCGTGCGTGGTCCGCTTAACCTTACTTCCAGCGTGACCCTGAGTTTGCTCATCATCCTGCTTTTGATCACGAACATGAAGAATGTGATCTCGTTGTTCGGTACGCGCGGCATTCTCGCCAGCATTCTCTTTGTTGCCGGTGGGGCGGCGATCGGGTGGCTGCTCGGGGGCCCGGGCGAGGGGACGAAGGGCGTGCTGTCATTGGGAACCGGCCAACGCAATATTGCAGCGGCCCTGGTGGTTGGCGGCAGTAACTTCGACGATGAAAGAGTGGTCGTGATGGTGGTGGTAGTTGCGATTGTCGGGCTACTGATTCTGATACCACTGACGCGAGTGCTGGGAAGCCGGAACGCGGAGCCGCGAGCGTCGAAGGCCGCAGCTTCGTAGTGCAACCGGCGACTGGAAGAACAGAGATAGTGAAACGTGACCCATCAGCCTTGATCTTGCGGATCTTTGCCGTCGTTCTTCTCGGCGCGTTCTCAACCTTCCTTGATTGCAATCGCGTGCAGGCGCAGGTGAGAGGTGTCTACCCTGTCGGGATGAACGCTACGAACTCTGGAGTGACGCCGGAAGCCGGCCTTACCTACTCGAATCTGTTTGTCTTCTTCTCGCGCGACGAGGAGAAGGATGCTGGTGGCAATGTCGTGGCCACCGGGCAGAATTCCATATTGATGGACCTGAATACGTTTGTCTGGGTCAGCAAGAAGGAAATAGGTCCGTTGGGTGGAGCGATTTTCTCCGCGTCCGCAACGCTTCCCTTCGCGAACAACTCTCTCACTTCCGATATCAACGGGTCCATCAGCGGGGGCGGCGGATTTGCCGACAGCTACTATCAACCGCTCATCCTCAGTTGGCGCAAGCATCGCGCTGATTTCAAGGTGATCTATGGGTTCCTGGCGCCGACGGGAAGATTTAGTGCAGGCACCAATACGAACGTTGGCTCTGGTTATTGGACCTCCGTGGCTGCGGGAGGACAGACGATCTACCTGACTGAAGACAGATCTACCGCGCTCTCTGCGTTTGAAATGTATGAATTTCATGGCACGCAGGAGGGTACAAGTGTCCATCCTGGGCAGACGCTCAATCTCGACTACTCGCTGGCCCACACTTTCCGGTTGCAAGAGAAGCTGCGGCTTCAGCTTGCGGTCGCTGGCTATGGACAGTGGCAAACTACCGACAAGAACGGGCCGGCCATCACCTCGCAGCAGGCGGCGCTGCGCTACAAAGTGAATGCCCTGGGACCGGCAGCCAACGTAATCCTGCCTGACCGGAAAGTGAGCGTCGGCCTCAAGTATTTTCGCGAATTCAGCTGCGAGTCTACTTACCAGGGATACACGCTGCAGATTTCCGGGGCGATAACGTTTTAGGAGCGACCTGTTTGCGGTTTTCGCTCAGGTTACTTTACGTAAGGCGACATCTGCTCGCGCAGGTTCCAGTGAGAATCGCGTTCCGCATTCGTAAGCCACCAGCGCACATCGGCCGCGGCAAAGGTGTCGTCGGGCTTGCGAATCGCCCACCAGTGCGACGGGGTGGTGCGGACCTTGAGAGACGCGGCTTTTAGGAATTCGGCGCGCAAGTCGTCCACCACGGTATCGGCGAGCACTGAGACGTTCAGGGCGAGGAGGAGTTTGCGGAAGAGTTTTCCGCAGGCACGTGCAGATTCGGCGGTCTGGGGCTGGAGCGACAGCGTGAGCATGGATGCGAACCGGTATCGGCCGGCTTGCGTAATGGAAACGACTAGGGTCGCTTCACCATGCGGCGTTTTCAGGCGCAGCGGGACCGACCCATTGGAGTTTCTTGCCGCGCAGTAAACCTGCCAGAAATCTCCAGCACGCTGCACGAAGGCGTGATTCGCTGTGTCTAGCGGCATCTGCGGAACGATTGCGTCGGGAGGGCAGACCTCTGTTCCCGGAACGAGTGGCAGGGATTGCAAATGGAGGGGAGCGGGCAGGCTGGAGGACATCAGTCCGCCGAGCGCGGCCAGCGCCGCCGCTGGACTGACGACACAGATCGCGTTGACGCTCTCGATTTTCGTCGCTCGACGCGAGATTGGGGTTTGCGAATGGGTGGTCCCGATGCTGCCGAATTTTCGTCCGGGCAGAGCCAAGAGATGAGCAAACAACTTGCCGGCTGCCGGGGTGAGTTGCAGACGCGGAAGCACAGCCCAATCCACCAGCATGTGCCCAGGATACAGACTGCCGTTGAGGGTTATCGGCATGGGATAGGCGCCCATGCATCCGGTCATGGTATTTCCGGAGAAATTTCCATAGAGTCCGCTGCCGGGACACGCTGCGACATGCGGGTTGTCGAAGTACTTCACGAGAACGACATCCCAACTGCCTGCGCCGATGTGCACCGGCCAAAGTGACCGGCGGAACTCGGCGTACACCTCGGCGTCTTGCTTGGTGAGCAGTCGGATACTCATATCAGCAGGATGATCCGCCATCGACGACAAAGGTTTGTCCGGTGATGAACCGTGCACCTTCGCCCATGAGGAACAGGACCATCGGGAGAACATCTTCGGTCGTGCCCATTCTTCCGAGCGGAACCCGGCGAAGGACCGAGGCTCTTTGCGCTTCGCCGAGCGAGCCGGTCATTTCGGTCTCAAGAAATCCGGGCAACACGGCGTTTACGGTGACGTTTGCCGGAGCAATTTCTCGTGCGAGACTTTTTGTCATTCCGATCATTGCGGACTTGGTGGCAGCATAAGCGCTCAGGCCGCGGTATCCCGTAAGACTCACAATCGACGAGATGGAGACGATGGTCTTGGGTTCGGTGCGTGGCAAACGCAAGAACTCACGGACACATTCGCGGGTGAGCAGAAGCGAAGAGGTGACATTGATCTGGATCAACTCTTCGATGCGATGCGGCGGCATGATCGCCAACAAGCCATCGTAGCCAACAGCAGCGTTGTTCACGAGCGCATGGATGTGATGGAAGCGCTGGCGTGCGGCCTTAACCACCGCCGCAGCGGAGCCGGGGTCCTTCTGGTCGGCGACAAGATAATGCAGGTTGTCGGGGTATTCCTTGAGCAGGGCCGTGATCTCTTTGGTTTGGCTGCGGCTGAAGGTGCAGACGTTGTATCCCTCTTTCAGGCATGCGCGAACGATGCCCAGACCGAGGCCCTTGCTTCCGCCGGAGACGATTACGGCGCGTCTTTCCATTTATAGAGTCCCTCGGATCAGCTTTCCCGAAGAGCTCACGGCGAGTTCTTCGACGAATTCAATTTTGCGCGGAACAGCGTAGGCAGGCAACGTTGCACGGCATGCCTGCATGATCGTCACCCTCAGCGCGTCTAAATCACGAGAGGCTTCCGCCGCGACTTCAGCGCAGACCAACGTGCCCGCTAAAGAACTTGGTTTCCCGAATACATGCACCTGCAGCACACCCGGAACTTCGCTAATGCACTGTTCGACGATGGCCGGCGCGACCTTTGCGCCACCAACGTTCAGGATTTCGGTTTGGCGACCGAGGAAGTACATGCGGTCGCCTCGGCGTTCGACCTGATCGCCGGAGTTCGTCCACGGTTCGGAACTTTCGCCGCTTTGGCGACGCACCCAGAGCACGCCCTCGCGCACAGACAACTCTACGCGTCGCGATGGATCGTGGAGCCACGCGGATGGGAAGCCTGCGAGTCCATCCGATACGACGGTGCAGACGCCCGATTCGGTAGTCGCATAGACATGGGTTACGCGCGCGTGCGGAAACCAGAAGTGGAGCAGGTTCAGAGTGGCTTGGTCAACGCACTCTCCGCCGGCCGTGACTTGTTGGATGGAATGGGTCCACTCGCCGCGATCTAAGCGCATCAGCAGCGCCTTCCAGAGAGTCGGCGTACCGGAGAGGTGAGTTGGTTTGTACTGCTGAATCGCGGCGCTGAGCGCTTGCGGCGAGTATGAATCGGGAATGATGAGGGTGGATCCGTTGCACGCAGCGTGCAACAAGGTGTTGCATCCTGCGAACCTGGACAAAGGATAGAGGCTCATCCAGCGGGCCTCGTGCAAGCCATCGGAAACTTTAACGCTCGCCAACAGACGTTGCCATGAATATCCGACTGGCTTCGGCTTCCCCGTGGTGCCTGAGGTGCAGAGCCAAACCGGATGGGCTTCGTCGGCAGCGACGGGACCGTTCAACGGCTCTACTGCATGCGCCTGGAACCTTGCAGCATCGGGAGGCACCGTGACCACCAGTTGGGTGCAGTTCAGTTCAGACGCGTGCGGAAGACCGGCAACGCCAAGTTCTCCGGGCAGAATCGCAATCCTGACGTTTCGCTGGTGCGCCCACAACAACGCTGCAACATAGAGCGGGCCGTCCGCCATAGCAAACGCTACCCTACCGGGCGGAACGCCTAGCGACGCATCCAGCGCTGCGGAGAGGTCCCGCAATGCGGGCGAGGAATATTCGACTCCGGCATGAACGACGCGAATAGTCGAGGGTTGCGATTCGAGACTGAGTTCGGACATCACTGCGGATGCTGGCGGCTGACGGTTTGCTCGTAAAGTGCAGCCATCTGGCCGAGGTTCTGCGGCACTTCGTTGAGGGAGTCATCGGAGAAAGGATCGACGCCATAACGCTCCTCGAGACGGGCGACGAGGGAAGCGATATCGAGCGAATCGAGTCCGCATTCGAGGATCGGTGTAGTAGGCGCAAGTTCGCTGGGCACATCTCCGCGTTCGCGGATGATGGCGCGGATGGTCTCCGACAACTCGTCAAAATAATTGGCCATTTAAAATCCCTGGTTCTCCTTGTATTAGTGCGCCATTGCGGGATGCGCGCACTGCTGCCGCTGCGTCCTTAAGTCTTCAGCCCAGTCGTATTTTTCGCGGGTGCCGATCGCCTTCACGAGCGAGAGATAGAAGTCTTCGCCGACCTCGGGGTCGAAAAGCATGTCGTTGTGGCAGAGCAGAGTGAACTCCCCGCCCGTAAGGCGGCAACGCTCCGCAAGTTCCCTCACCCGCGCAACAGCCTCCCCTCTTCCCAAGCCCATGTACTGCTTTGCGATCAGCGAGCACTCCATGACAAGCAGCGGAATTTCAAGAAGGTCGTAGGGCCGGTCCTCGGCGAAATTCCACGGCCGATAAGGGATGCAAGTACCAGCACGGAAGCCGATGCAGTCAGCATAACCTACCGAACTGTCGTACTTCAGCCCAGCCTTTTCCCAATCTCCCCAACACGATGGGAGCCACCTTAAATAGTGATGGCGGCCACCGATCGCATCGGTCTGAATCGCCGATCGCAGACTCTCGGATTCTGCTCGAAGCAACTCGGGGTTGCCAAAGGCGAAGTAACTGGCGTGATATCCCATCTCGACGTGCTCGGCCAGGAAATGCAAGAAATGCTGCCGGACGCGGCGGTCGGAAATCGAATAGCCGGAATCGTACTCGGAAGGCGTGCTGGCCATCCAGTAAACTGCGGAACTCAAATTCTGTTCTTTCGAGATCTGGATGATGCGGTCCACCGATCGAAGCGCGGGAGGATCCACCAGCGCAAAAGCGCTCAACAGGGACAAGGCGGTGTCCTGCGGACGACGGCTTCGGAGTGTCTCCTTTAAAGCGGTTCGAAAGTGGAACGGGATACCGATGCGGTCGATGTCGTGTGACAGCTTGAGCGCGAATTCGCGGGGCTGCGGGCTCCATTCTGGCGAGAGGACTTCTAACGCCTGGCGGAGACCCAAACCGTACTCATCGACAATGGCGCGGCCGAGAAATCCTTCGCGAAACGCGACACTGGCGTTTGCCGGAAATCGCCCATGCGGGTCGCGCTCGTTGGACGCGGTCTCCTCAAGGCGCGCGAGCACGGCGATAGCAATGGTGGGAAGGTCGGTTTTGCAACGGATTACATGGTCGGAAACGAGGTCGAAGAGGCAGCCTTGCGGGACCGGTTCGGGATGGTGCGGCAATATGAAATCGGGAACCAGTCGGTGCACGCGATCATCGGGTGGAAACATCCAGCCGAGACGGACCGTCCTGTCGCATGCGCTTTTGGCGGGGAAAATTGGGAATTCGATGCGCTTCTGGCGCGCCCAACCGAGTCGCACCGCGAGACATTCCGGTCCAGTGGTCACTTCGCATTCGGCCCAATCGTGCGCGGTGACGCCGGCTCGCCGAAACAACTCGTAAAGGCCGTGGACTCGCAGGCCTGAAGATATTTTCGGCGGGAACATCTGTTGATTCTATTGGGCGAGGTACATCGGAATGCTCCGAAACAGCACGCAGGAAGACGCGATTCCCGAAATGAGAATTGTCGGGGTGATGTGACTTGGAAAACGGATGGAGTTGTGGGTTGTTGGCGGCTAAATTGGGGTCCGAAATCTCAGATGTGGAGGATGTGCTTCGCCCACTTCCCTACTACCGGGATCTCGGCCCATTCGCCGCGGTTGGCCTTAAGCGCGTAGACGATGGCCATGATCAGGGTAAGGACGCCACCGGCCATCATCGCGAGCCAGAAGAACGGGAAGATGACGAACAATGCGAACGGCGGTTGCGACGAATGGCCTTGGGCAGCCACGGTTCCGAATATGCTTGCGAACATCACGACGAAGAAAATTGCCCCGAAGACCATCACCGCGGCGAGATAGAACATTTGGAAGAGCAGCACCTGGAGCGCGTGGAATGAGACAAACTTCGATTCGCGCTTGGTGAAGAAGATGATGAGGGGGGCAATCCATCCGCCAAGCATTTGCAGCGCGTGCGCGAGCGTTGCCATGGTGCGTTCGTCCGGAGAAGGAACGTAGAGATCTACGGTGGCGGGCGGAAGTTGGCTGTCCATTGCGGGTACTGTAGCGCGAATCTTCGCAGGAGTACATAATGCTCGCCTCCCACCCTCCCTTTCGGGGAATGGTGGGGCACCCACAGAATTACAAGTCAAAATTGCAAGCCTGTAATATCGCAGAGCTGCAATATCTGCATTGCAACCAATATTTATGCGGCTTCCGGCGTTGACACCCAACCCAAAACCGACCTAACATCTCTGCCTGAAGCTGTACGCGAACAGGAGCCACACACGTGACGCTAGGAAGCTTTCTCAAGAAGCAGTTCATTGATGTAATTGACTGGACCGAGCCCGAGGACGGGATCCTCGCCTATCGCTACCCGATGCAGGACCGCGAGATCCAGAATGGCGGCAAGCTCACGGTGCGCGACTCGCAGATGGCGCTGTTCGTAAACGAAGGCAAGATCGCCGACCAGTTCAACCCCGGCCTTTACACGCTGAACACTAATACCCTGCCGCTTCTGACGTACATCATGAACTGGGACAAGGCGTTCCAGTCGCCGTTTAAGTCGGACGTGTACTTCTACTCGACGCGGCAGCAGACTGACCAGCACTGGGGGACGCCGAACCCGATCACCATCCGCGATAAGGATTTTGGGATGATCCGGATGCGCGGCTTTGGTATTTACGCGTACCACATCAGCGACCCAAAGACCTTCTACCAGAAGATTAGCGGCACGCGCGAGACTTACACCGCGGCGGAGCTCGAAGGCCAGCTGCGGAACACGATCATCGCGATGATGACTGATGCGTTCGCCAACAGCCAGGTTCCCTTCCTCGATCTTGCGGCCAACCAGACGATGCTGGCGCAGAAGATATCGGAGAAAGTTGGGCCGACGTTTACCGGCTACGGCCTGACGCTGGACAGCTTTGTTGTCGAGAACGTATCGCTGCCCGATGAGTTGCAGAAGGTGCTCGACCAGCGGATTGAGATGAATATGGTCGGCAATCTGCAGCAGTACACGCAGTTCCAGGCAGCGCAGTCGATCCCGATTGCAGCGGCCAACGAAGGTGGCGGTGCGGGCATTGGCGCTGGACTGGGCGCGGGCATTGCCATGGGACAGGCGATTGCGGGAGCGGTGCAAGGCGGAATGAATCCTCCGCCGCAGGGCGGCGCGCCGACAGGCGGGGGAGCACCTACGGGTGGCGCTCCGGCGGGCGGAGCAGCGACGGCGAGTGCGACGAAGTTTTGCATGAGTTGCGGGAAGTCGATTCCGCGGTCAGCGGGGTTCTGTCCGGAGTGCGGGCAAAAGCAGGGATAGCAGCCGAGAGCATGAGCAGGGGCTAAAGCCCCGAATTAAACAGGGTGTATTTCGGCAGCGCTGAAGCGCTGCCCTGATACAAATCTTCAGAGTCCGCGGAGACACCCTCCGCGGATTTTTTTGTTACCCTTCTCGACATGCTGAATCATCTTGCCTGGGATTCCGTTGAACTTGAAGTGATGAACCCGCTGCTTTCGCGGCAGTGCATTCATACCGCGGATGTCACCTTCGCGCGCGTGCTGCTGAAGAAGGGCTGCGTGGTGCCGGAGCACCATCACGTGGCGTCGCAGATCTCCTACACCGTCTCGGGATCGTTAACGTTTTATCTCGACGGGAAACAGATCACGGTGCACCCGGGCGAGGTGCTGACCATCCCACCCAACATGCCGCATAAGGCGGTGGCCGAGGAAGATACGGTGGAGTTCGACATCTTCACGCCGCCGCGCTATGACTGGATCAATAAAGACGACGCATACCTGCGCAAGTAGAGAGGCCCGATGAAAGCGATTCGCGTCCATGAATTTGGCGGTCCTGAGGTATTGAAGCTGGAAGAAGTGCCGGAGCCGAAGCCCGGCGCCCACGAAGTGGTGGTGCAGATCAAGGCCGCGGGCGTGAACCCGGTAGAGACGTATCAGCGCAGCGGCAAGTATCCGTCGTTACCGAAGCTGCCGTGGACGCCGGGCAACGACGGTGCGGGCATCGTGCACTCCGTCGGCGGCGATGTGAAATCGGTGAAGGCTGGCGATCGCGTATATCTCGCCGGGAGTTCGACGGGCACTTACGCGGAATACAGCTTAAGTAGCGAATCGCAGGTGCATCTGCTGCCGAAGAATGTGAGCTTCGCGCAGGGCGCGGCGGTGGGTATTCCCTACGGCACGGCTTATCGCGGGTTGTTCCAGCGCGCGAAGTCGCTGCCGAATGAGATCGTGTTTATCAATGGCGCGAGCGGTGCAGTGGGACTGGCGGCGGTGCAATTGGCGCGGGCGTATGGATGTCTCGTCATTGGCACGGCGGGAAGCGATAAAGGGCTTTCGCTGGTGCAGGAGCACGGCGCGCACTATGCGTTCAATCACAGCGCCGAGGACCTGGCGCAGAGAGTTGCGAATATCTGCAACCTTCGCGGGAAGCAAGGGCCGGATGTGATTCTCGAGATGTTGGCCAATAAAAACCTCGCAAAAGATATGCAGATGCTGGGACGTCATGGGCGCATCGTCGTGATTGGCAATCGCGGCTCGATCGAAGTGAATCCGCGCGATATCATGGCAAAAGATGGGGCGATTCTCGGGATGTCGTTGCCGACCGCGAGCGATGTGGAGAAGTCAGCGATTTATTCGGCGATTGGGTCAGCGCTGGAGATTGGTGTCGCGAAACCGGTGGTTTCAAAGGAATATCCGCTGGCGGATGCGGCGAAGGCGCAGGTGGATGTGATTGAGAGTTCCTCGCACGGCAAGCTTGTGCTGGTTCCGTAGTTCCTGCTGCTTAGTTCTAAAGGGCACGCTCCGGCGTGCCTTTTGCCTTAGTCCGATTTCTTGAGCAGCATTCGCCTGTGCTGCTGGCATCGTAGTTATGAGCTAGCCCAGCCCACAGGCCTATGTCCACAGTTTCGAAATTGCGCAACTCTGTATTGGTTTTTGCCGCGTGCATGACTGCATCCGGAGTCTCCCTCGCGCAGAACGAACTCGATCTCTATACCACTGCCGTGCGCCAAAGCCGCATCTCCGACCGGAGTGCGTGGATGGCGCGGTTTCTAAAGGAACATCCGCAGAGTGATTTGCGCGAGGATGCGCTTGAAGTCCTGGTATGGGACGCGATGGAAAGCGGCCAGCGTGACCAGTCGCGCCAATATGCGCAAGAGTTGCGGCAGATTGATCCGCACAATGCGCTGGCGATGGCGGTCGTGGCTGAAACGCGCGCAGAGACCACCGGTCGCGCCGACAAGAAAGCGGCGGCACAGGCTTTTGAAATAGCGAAGGCCGGGATCCAGGTGTATCCGCAAATGCATCGGCCGGAAGGCATGCGTGAGGGCGAGTTCATCCTGCTACAGCGGCAGGTGGTCGCGGTGCTCGATGGCGAAGCAGGCCTTGGATATCTCGCGGATAAAGATTACGAAGCGGCGCGCCGATATCTGCACGAGGCGGTTGCCATTCGTCCACAGGACCCGCGTTATCTTTACGGACTTTCGTTGGCGCTGCTCGACGGGAAAGACGCGATGCAGCAGGAGGGCTATCTCTATCTCGCGCGCACAGTGAACCTGACGCAAGGAACGCCGGCGGGACAGCAGATCGCAAATTACGCGCAGAAACGCTTCGAAAAACAGGGCGGTACGACTGCATCGTGGAACGAGTATCTTGCCGCGGCGACGACGCCGGGCATGCCGCGACGTGCGCCAGCGACGCAGCCTGAGGCCCCAATAGTCGCGAAGAACGTGCCGCCAACGCGGCCGGGAGTGCAGCCGCAATCCGAACCGCGTGAGACGAACCCTGAGGAGATTCCGCAGCCGACGTTTAAGCGTGAGTATGTGGCGCGCACGTCTCCCGTCTCGATGGGCATTTTGATTCAGACAGAACACCTGACGAAGGAGAACCGCCGACAGATCCTCGACGCGCTTACCGACATGATCCGGCACCTGCGCAACGACGATGAAGTGTTCATCATGGCGTATGGCAAGAGCCTGCAATTCGAGCAGGACCTCACCGGTAATCCGAAGCTTCTGGAAGAAGCGATGGAGCAGATCAAAGCGGAGAGCGGCACTGCCCTGCTCGATGCCGTGGGCTTTGCTGCGGGACACCTGGAGCGCATTGCGACCAACAAGAACCGGCTGTTGCTGGTGATTTCGGATGGGCGGAATACGCCGTCGAAGGACAATCCGCTTACGCTCTCGCAGAAACTGAATACGGTGCGGGTGGATTGCATTGGGCTTGATGTGGATGGCGATTCGGGGCGGCGTCAGTTGGAGTCGCTGGCGGCGTATTCAGGCGGGCAGGTGAGTTTTGCGAGCGACACGCGGCAACTGCGCACGGCGGCGGTGCAGATGGCGGAAGCGATTGGGATTGAGTTTCCGGATTAGCGGCTTACGCGAGAGGACAGCAGATCCCACGTCGGGCTGACGCCCTCCTCTGGATGACAAGAGAGAGTTGTGGTAGGGGAGATGGTGTGTCGGCTTACGCTAAGAAGAACAGCCGGCAGGATTATTTTGAGTGGGCGGTTTGGGCGCCCTTCATCGCGTACATTTTGTGGTCGGCGGCATCCAGGGTTTCGTCGAGGGTGGCGCCGTCCTTCCATTGCGCTACGCCGATGCTGAGCGACAGTTCGAAGTCCTTGAGCTGGCCGCTGTGGTTCCAGTCGGTGAGGTTGCGATTTATGCGGTCCACGACGTGGGTGGCGTGCTCGGCGGTGGACTCCGGAAGGATGATGAGGAACTCATCGCCCCCGTAGCGCACCACCGCATCGGAGCCGCGCACGGAAGTCCGCAGCAGGGCCGCGACTTCGGCGAGCACCACGTCGCCGGTAAGGTGGCCGAACTTGCTGTTCACTTGGCGGAACTTGTCCACATCAATGAGCATGAAGGTGAGGTCGGTCTTGCGGCGGCGCGCGCTGCTGATATAGCGGCCGGCCATGTCGTCGAGCGAGCGGCGGTTATAGACCTCGGTCAGCGGATCGGTGAAGGACTGTAGCCGCACCAGTTCGTTCTGAATGGTGGACGAGATCAGTTGCTGGCGCACCTTGCGGTACTGGAAGCGTCGCGTAACGATATAGCCGTTGGCAATGGTCAAGAGCGCGATCAGGCCGAAGAAGCTCTCCTTGCTGATGGAGACCTCGAAGTGAAATTGTCCGCCACGCAGGAATGCCGCCGGCGCCAGCACCAGGAGCAGGCATCCGCCTACCATGGCTCCAATCGAAAGCAGGATCAGCCATAATTCCGTGTCACGTTTCTCGATGGAAGCGAGTTGCTGGCTGAGGCTCGCGAGCATCCCCTTGGAATGCTGCGAGGCATCGAGTTGTGGCGTGGGCAGGTTCATGCCTTGGCCGCCCGGAATGCAGGCGGAGTTGAGCCTTCAGTATGCGCGAAATTTGTGGGAGCGCAAGGTTACTGAGGTGTGACAAACGGGCATGGCACGAAAAGGAAAATGCCCGGGAAACCGGGCATTTTCAGGCACATACGCTTTATCAGAAGGCGATGTACGACCCTGAGGCAAGTGAGCTGCTGGCGCCGTCAAAACCGATGAACACGGTGCGTCCGAAGAAGAACGGGAGTCCCCAGTCGAACGAGGTGTCATCGGTGTTGGTGCCGGCAAGGTCGTCGAGCGCAAACCCAGTCGTCGTGTTCGCGTTGCCGACCTTGAAGTTCACTGTGGTTGTGGACGTTGGGGTCGCCGAAGCGGCCATCGTCGCCGATTCGCTGAGCTCCGAGGATGGGCAGTAGAAGTACGCCGGGTTCGCAGCCGTTCCCAGGTTGCAGCCTGTGATGCCCGTGCTCGTGGTCAGCGTGGTTGTGTTGGTGATGGTGCCGAAGAAATATGCGTTGGAACCGGTGTCCGCGTAGCTGGAACCGTAGGTGGTGGATTGGAACTTAGTAGTGAAATCACCCTTCGAATCGAGCTTCACCGCAGTGACGCCGGAAGCCGGAGTGTTGTTCGATTGCGTCCCGACACCGAAGAACATGGTGCCGGATGCGGTTCCCGAACCGCTGTCGGGGCTACCCAGCTGGATCATGACGCCGTTGTTGTCGGCGGCGAAGGTCTGCACCGGATTCACCACCTGGTTGGACTCGGGGGTCGCGGCCTGAGTGCAGGAACTCGCGGAAGAACTGGAGCAACCGAAGTACAAGTCGAATTTCTGGACCGTAGTGCAGTAGGTGCCACAGTCGGTACCGAAGTTTCCGACACCGAGAATGCCCTTGGCGCCGAGATCATTGACGGTGGAAACCTGCGAGCTGCCGGCGACAGCGACCGTCGAAGTGCAGGTGGTTGGAGCAGCCGTATTCATCATCAACTGAACCGGCACCGATGAACCCTTTTCGCCCGCCATCTCAATGTCAGCCGAGACGACTGGGCCCCACGCGTAGCTATCCACGAAAGGCAGGCATTCATAGAGCGAGCCACTGCCGGACGCAATCGGGCTCAGGGTGAAGCCGCTGGGAAGTTCACTGGAGAAGATGCGAAGCCCGAACGAGCCGGTATCCACAAGGACGTGGTCGATCGCGGTGCAGTTCGAAGTACCCGGCTGGCAGACGGTCACGGTGGCAAACAGGATGTTGGCATAGCCACCATTGGTCAGGTCGGAAGGCCCGGGGCCAACGCTCAATGCGACGGAGTTGGCCACGGTGCCGCCACCACCGCCGCCACCGCCGTTGTCGATGGATTTGCTGCTGCTGCAGGCCGCAAGGATCACGAGCAATGCGCTAAGGAGCAAGAGCGAGAGGATGCGCTTCATCGGATCTCCTCCGTTGCGACGCCTTGCGGCACCGCGCTCGCCACGTACGCGCGCACATGGTAGGAGCGCAGGTGTCCGGTCGCCTCATAGACGACGTCGCCAACCCGGACGATCACCGGACCGCCCATGTGACGTCCATTGTGTGCGGACTTCATTGCCTGCGCGAGCTGTGCGGAGTAGCTACCCAGCACCGAGTTGCTCTCGCCGATCACAGGGCCGTGGTAGGAGACACCGAAAACTTTGCCGGCAGGCGAGACGTACTCCCGCACCACCGCGTTCGAGTCGGTCCGAATTTCGTGAACAGCATAGGACTGTGCGCGATTCACCTGGAGCGATCCGCGCAAGCGCTGCTGGTCAGCTTTGACTGAATTTTCGTTTCCGCCTAACTCGGCATTGGCCGTCGCCGGCAGGAGCAGCAGTGCGGCACCCGCGGCAACGGTTAAGCTCTTTCGCAACCATCCACGTACAGATCTCATAGACCCCACTGAGGTACGCAATTCGACTCCAGATTGAGAGATGTTGTTTCGTGCTGAAAGGTGGGACGGGGCTCGGGCCGGAATGTCTGCTGCCGCAAGGGACACAGAATGTAAATGTGTGTTAGGAATAATGAACAACTCTCGTCGGCTCACGTTGGAGAAAAAATGATTCGTTCGCTCGCGCGCCTTTTCGTGGTGCCCACTTTGTTTTGCTCTTTCGGTTTTGCCCAGAACGCGTGGACTCCGAAGGAGATCAACGACATGCGCGACATCCGCGATGCTGCGCTTAGCAGTGATTACGGATACCAGGAACTCTCCTACCTCACCGACAGCATTGGCCCGCGCCTGACAGGCTCGGCGCAGTATAACGCCGCGGCAGACTACGTTGCGGCAGAGATGCGAAAGCTTGGCCTGGAAGTGACGCTGGAGAAAGCGACGGTGCCCCATTGGGTGCGGCGTAACGAAAGTGGTGAGCTGGTGACCTATCCGGGCCAGGCCAATCATTTTCCGCAAAAAATTGTTCTCACTGCGCTCGGACATAGCGTGGGTACTCCGGCCGATGGCGTTACGGCGGAAGTCGTCGTCGTGAATAACTCCGACGAACTGCATGCGCTCGGCGACAAAGTGCAAGGCAAGATCGTTCTCTTCAACGCGAAGTATGACGACCGTCTGCGCGATGCCGGATATTCCTTCGACGCTTATGGAGACGCGGTTCGTTATCGCGGCATTGGTCCGGCGGAAGCAGCGAAGCTTGGAGCAGTGGGCGCGCTGGTGCGGTCCGTAGGAAGTGCGGATTATCGTCTTCCACACACCGGACTGACGCTGGTGGATCCGAAGGGCAAGAATGTTCCCGCGGCGGCGGTGAGTGCGGAAGACGCCGATCTTCTTGCGCGGCTCACCAAGCGCGGACCGGTGCAGATGAAACTTGTGCTTAACACCGAGATGCTCGAGCCTGTGACCGGCTATAACGTGATCGCAGATCTCAAGGGCAGCGAACATCCCGATGAGTACGTGATTGTCTCCGGGCACCTCGACTCATGGGACCTGGGCACCGGCGCGATTGACGACGGCGCCGGCGTGGCGATTGCGATGCAAGCGGTGGAGACGATTCATCGTTTGAATTTGCACCCGAAACGGACGATCCGCTTTGTAGCGTGGGTGGATGAAGAAGGCGGCATCAGCGGAGCGCTGCAGTACGCAAAGGACTATCCGGCGGCAAAGCATTTTGGGACCATTGAGAGCGATACCGGCGCCGGGCATCCGATCGGCTACATTACCGACAGCTCAGATGAAGCCTTCAAAGTGCTGGCGCCGATTGCGCCCCTGCTGGAAGAAATGGGCGTGGTCGTAAACCGAACTGGTGAAGAGGCGGGAGCCGACATCAGCCCGCTATCGTGGGCCGGAGTTCCGGGATTTGCCCCGCTGATGGACAGCCGGAAGTACTTCGATTACCACCACACGGCCGCCGACACGCTCGATAAAGTTGATCCGAAAGAACTTCGGGAGAACGGGGCGCTGGTCGGGGTACTCGCGTACGGGCTGGCAAACTGCGCCAAAACGCTGCCGAGAATCGCAAAACCTGTTCCCGACTGGATGAAATAACATCTAAGGACTAAAGATCACACAAGTGGTACCTTGCGGCAGGGTGCCGGGTTCCTTATGATGGCACCTCCAGACCACTCTTAGTGCCACGTTTATGCGTTTGAAGTCCATTTTCGTCGTTGCGGTATTGCTGCTGTGCTGCCTCACGTTGCCGGCCCAGGATTCGCATCCGAACTTTACCGGCGTCTGGAAGCTCGACAGCGGGCGGAGCAGCCTGAATAGCAAGGCGCCGGATTCCGTCACGCTGTATATCCATCAAAATGATCCTGATTTCCACCTGCGCCGGACCGAGGTGCAGCACGGGAAGTCGTCCGCCTGGAGCGTCCACGGGCGCACCGATGGCAAGCCGCTGGAGTCGAAGGGCCGCGAGGGCGTGAAGCGCACCCACATGTACTGGCAGGGATCGCAACTGGTGCTGGAGTGGAAGACGGACAGCAAGAGTGGCGAGATGCAGAAGACCGTGCGCTACACCTTGAGCGACGGCGGCAGGACGCTCATCGCCCACGAAGACGATAACAAGTGGGTGTTTACGAAGAGCGGGTAGTTTTCGCTGTGCAAGCGAAGGCATTGGGGCGAGGATATGGGTCCTTCGACTGCGCGTGCTTCGCACGCTTCGCTCAGGATGACAGACTTATTTGGAAGAGATGCGGCGCTGCTGGCCTTCGCGTTCGGCGTCGGCTGAGACCGGTTGAAGCTGCTCGAGTCCCCAGAAATTGCTGACCAACTCAAGACTCTCCACGCCGATGTGCTGGTGGGAGTTCGTTTCCTTCGTTCCGACCCAAACGACGCGGAAGTTAGCAGCGGCTCGCCCGCGCGTAATACGAATGACGACACCGAGACGCAAGGGCAGAGTGACGCCGGCAATGCGGGCGCCGCGTCGGGACACGTTGAGCGTGTGCGCGAGACAGTTCACTGAATCGCCGTCTTCATTGATGGCGGAGATACGAATCGGAACTACGGCCGGAATTCTTGATTCTTTTCTTGTGGGACCCATGGTTTATCGTTATTCATCATGTACCACATACGTGTTAACGGCTCAAGAGGGCTGACGCGATGTTTACAAAAAGTAGATCGGCAGTGGGAGGCACTTGGTTGAGGACACCTGATTGTACTCCCTGCTCGTTTCCACTTTGAACCGTTTTAATAAAGAACTTTTTCCCCCGAAACCGGCTTCTCTCTCTATAATCCTTGCGGGTAAACGATACATGGCCAGGAGAACCGCCCTGAAACGCTATCTACTAGCTCCGCTCGCAGCCGTTATTCTCATTTCGACCTTCAGCGCCGCTCAGGCCGCCGCTCCAGCCCCCACCGACGCAGCTGCTGCGCATCGTGAGGCTGCACTGCGCCAGACCCAGAAACTCGACAAGAACTGGGCGATCCAGTCTTCCTGTAAGGTGCAAGCCAAAGGCCCTGAGATTTCCACCGCGGCCTTCAAAGCTACCGGATGGATCCCGACTTCAGTACCTTCGACCGTATTTGCGGCGCAAGTCACGGCGGGGATTTTCAAAGATCCGTTCTTCGGAATGAATCTGCGCCAGATTCCCGGCGTCACCTATCCAATTGGAACGGTATTTGCACGCCGCGACATGGATCCCGATAGCCCCTACGCGTGCTCGTGGTGGTACCGCACTGAGTTTACCGCGTCTGCGGCCCAAAAAGGGCGTCACGCGAATCTTCATTTCAATGGGATTACGTATCGCGCCAACATTTGGATGAACGGAAAGCAGATTGCCGATAAGGACCACATTGTCGGCACCTACCGGCACTACGAACTTCCCGTGGAATTGAAGACTGGAACCAACGTCCTCGCCGTAGAAGTGACCGCGACCGCCGGTAACGAACTGGGCTACAACTGGGTGGATTGGAACCCCTCGCCGCCGGACAAGAACATGGGCCTGTGGCGTGAAGTGTTCCTCAGCTATAACGGCGGCGTAGCGGTGCGCAATCCGCAGATCAACAGCCATGTGGCCGACGACCTGAGCACCGCCTCACTCGAAGTCAGCGCGGAAGTTCGCAACGACAGCGACGCGCCCGTGGAAGGCACGCTGCGCGCTTCGATGCCGGGCGTAAACATCGAGCAGAAGGTGACCCTCGCGAAGGGCGAGAACAAGCTGGTCACGTTCGATCCGCAACAGTTCAAGCAGTTGGTTATCCAGCACCCGAAGCTATGGTGGCCAGCGCAGATGGGCCTGCCCACGCTGCACAATATGAAATTTGAATTCGTCGCTGGTGGCAAAGTGACGGACGAGTCCACCTTGCGCTTCGGTATCCGTGAAGTGAAAGGCGTGCTCGGTGATAACGACAAGGGCCGCCTTATTTCCATCAACGGACGCCGCATTTTGATTCGCGGTGGCGGCTGGGCGCCGGACATGATGCTGCGCTTCTCGCGCGCCCGGCTGGAGAGCGAACTGCACTACGTGCTCGACATGCACCTGAACGCGATCCGTCTTGAAGGCAAGATGGAAAACCCCGAACTCTACGATGTGGCAGACGAGTACGGCGTGTTGGTGATGGCGGGCTGGTGCTGCTGCGATTGGTGGGAGCAGTGGGAAAAGTGGAAGCCGGAAAATTTCGATGTCGCGTATGCTTCCCTGCGCTCGCAGATGTACGAACTGCGCCAGCATCCCAGCGTGTTCCTGTGGCTGAACGGCAGCGACAATCCGCCGATCGCGGAGGTGGAGTCGAAGTATCTCGCGATCGAAAAAGAAATGAACATCCAGATACCGACGATGTCGTCCGCGACCGCGAAGGTGACGGAGGTCACCGGGCGCACGGGCGGGAAGATGAGCGGCCCGTACGATTACGTCCCGCCGGATTACTGGATGCAGGACAAGATTCTTGGCGGCAGCTTCAGCTTCAACACCGAAACCAGCGCCGGCGCCGCACCGCTGACGATGAAGTCGCTGAAGAAGACGATTCCAGCCGACCATCTATGGCCGATTGATGAGGTCTGGAACTACCATGCGGGCGGCGGCGAGTTTAAAGACATCCACCGCTTTACCAACGCGATGACACAGCGTTATGGCGCTGCGAATTCCGCGGAAGAGTTCGCGACCAAGGGCCAGGCCATGGCATACGAAAATGAGCGCGCCATGTACGAAGGCTATTCCCGCAACAAGTACAGCTCTACGGGCGTGATCCAGTGGATGCTGAACAATGCGTGGCCGGGGATCATCTGGCACCTGTACGACTACTACCTCACTCCCGCAGGCGGCTACTTTGGCACTAAAAAGGCTTGCGAACCGGTACACGTTGCGTACTCGTATGACGACAACTCCATCGCCGTCATCAACTCGACCTACGAGCCGGTGAAGGGGCTGAAGGTCACGGCGCGGGTGCTGAATTTCGACCTGAGCGAAAAGTTCAGCAAGACCGCAACGGTGGACGTGGATGCCGATGGCGTTGCTAAGCCGATTACTCTTCCGAATATCGATGGCCTGAGCACGACGTACTTCGTTCGTCTCGACGCTGAAGATGCGCAGGGCAAGCCGGTGAGCAATAACTTCTACTGGCTCTCAACCAAGGCCGACACCTTCGACGCAAGCAAGAGCACGTTCTTCGATAGCGAAATCACCGGCTGGGGCGATCTGACCCAGCTCAACTCGCTTGAGAAAGTAAAACCGGAAGTGCACGCTACGGTGGAACACAAAGACGGCAAAGTTGTCGTCCGCGTTGGGCTGCAGAATGCCTCGACCTCGCTGGCGTTCATGACCCACCTCGCGATTGCCAAGGGCAAAGGCGGAGACGATATCGCCCCGATCCTATGGAGCGACAACTACGTCTCCATGCTACCCAAGGAAAAGCGCGAACTCACCGCGACGTTCGATGCCAAGGAACTCGACGGGAAGACGCCGGTACTGGAAGTGGATGGCTGGAATATTACGCCGGGTGCGGTACCTCTCTCTGCAGCAGCAGCAAGCAAGTAGCAAGCTATACCCTCAACCTCAGCGGCGCGAAGAGCGCCGCTTTTTTTGTGCCTGATATCAGATGCGTCTTGATTCGCACGAACAAGATATTGGACATATCGGTGGGCTCAGCGCCAACATAAGAACACGAAATGCCCGCGCAAATCACTCTCGCCGAGTCTCCCTTGGACATTGCTCATGTCGCAGAGCTATTTCGCGAGTACGCCGCATGGCTCGCCTTCCCGCTGGACTTTCAGAACTTCGACGAAGAACTCACGACGCTTCCCGGTAAATATGCTTCCCCGACCGGGCGATTGCTTCTTGCGCGCTGCGATGGCCTTCCGGCCGGATGTGGTGCGTTCCGACCACTCGACCCGAAGGTCTGTGAGATGAAGCGTGTCTTCGTGCGGCCGGAGTTTCGCGGACATCAGCTCGGCTACGCGATGATCGTGCGACTCATCTCCGAGGCCCGCGAGGCAGGCTACGAGTTCATACGGCTGGACACGATCCCGGGCAAAATGCCGGACGCCAACCGGATTTACCGCACGCTTGGGTTCTACGAAATCCCTCCCTACTACCAAGGCAATCCGCACGCCGACGCCTGCTACCTGGAGGTTCGCTTGTAATTTTGTTGGGGCAGGTAACGACTAGCGGTCTTCCCTCTCCACCGCCGCGAGTTCATCGCGCAATTCGCCGAGCAGCGGAAGAAACGCTTCGGCTCCGGAGCCTCCAAGATGTTGTAGCCGGCGTTCGATGTCGGCGACGATCTCAATCGCGTTCTGAAATGCACGCACACTGAATTCCGGCTGGCCGGAAAGACGGTACGCGCGCACTTCGTCCACCAGGCTGAAGCCGATATCCACATCCGCTTCGATCAGTTGGATGAGCGCCTGGTCATGCGCATTACGATGCAAGTGAGCCACGAGTACCCCACGGATCCGTGAAAATGCCGGCCGTCGTCAAAAGACGCGACCGGCATTGTTCTACAAAACAGGCTGTTTTGTCTCGCGGAAAACAGAGCAGCGGGTTGCGATGGTTAATTCGCTGCGGCCTTCTTCTTCGCCAGGTCGTAGCGGTCGAGGTTCATCACCTTGGTCCACGCCGCCACGAAGTCGTGTACGAACTTCTCCTTGGCGTCATTGCAGGCATAGACCTCGGCAAATGCGCGCAGCTGCGAGTGCGAACCGAAGATGAGGTCCACGCGGGTGGCAGTCCACTTCACGTGGTCGCCCTGGCGGTCGCGCGCTTCGTATACGCCATCAGCGCCCGAGGGCTGCCAACGATTGTTCATATCGAGCAGGTTGACGAAGAAATCGTTCGTCAGCGTCTCGGGATGGCTGGTAAATACGCCATGCTTGGAGTGCCCGTAATTCGCGCCGAGCACGCGCAAGCCGCCGACGAGCGCCGTCATCTCCGGAGCGGTGAGACGCAGCAGTTGCGCTTTGTCCACCAACATCTCCTCCGCCGGACGCGGTTGTCCCTTCTGGTGATAGTTGCGGAAGCCATCGGCCTTCGGCTCCATCACGGAGAACGACTTCACATCGGTATGTTCCTGCGAAGCGTCAGTGCGACCCGGCGTGAACGGAACTTTCACGCTATGGCCGCCCTTCTTCGCCGCCTCTTCCACCGCGGCGCAACCGCCGAGAATAATCAGGTCGGCCAGCGATATTTTCTTCTTGCCGCCCTGCGCATTGAAGTCGTGCTGGATTTTTTCGAGCACGGGCAGCACCTTCGCCAACTCCTTCGGCTGGTTTACTTCCCAGTCTTTTTGCGGAGTCAGGCGAATGCGCGCGCCATTAGCGCCACCACGCTTGTCGGAGCCGCGGAACGACGATGCCGCAGCCCATGCCGTCGTGACCAGTTGCGAGACCGTCAGGCCGGACGCGAGAAGCTTTGCCTTCAGCGCCGCTACATCGCTGTCGTTCACCAGTTCGTGATCGACAGCTGGAACGGGATCCTGCCAAACCTGCGGCTCTTTCGGAACCAGCTTGCCGAGATAGCGTGGCAGCGGACCCATATCGCGATGGGTGAGCTTGTACCAGGCCTTTGCGAACGCGTCTGCGAACTCCTGCGGGTGCTCGTGGAAGCGCTTCGAGATCGGCCCGTAGATCGGATCAACCTTCAGCGAAATATCGGTGGTCGCCATAAACGGCGCGTGACGCTTGGTCTTGTCATGCGCGTCTGGAACTGTGTCTTTGCCGGCACCATTCTTCGGCGTCCACTGGTTGGCGCCTGCCGGGCTCTTGGTCAGTTCCCAGTCGTAGCCGAACAGGTTGTCGAAGAAGCCGTTGTCCCACTTGATGGGATTCGTGGTCCACGCGCCTTCCAGGCCGCTGGTAATGGTGTGGTAGCCGTGTCCGTGGCCTAGCTTGTTCTTCCAGCCCAGGCCTTGCTCTTCGATGCCCGCGCCCTCCGGTTCGGGACCGACATACTCCGTCGGAACGCCTGCACCGTGAGTCTTACCGAAGGTGTGGCCGCCGGCAATCAACGCAACCGTTTCCTCGTCATTCATCGCCATACGAGCAAAGGTCTCGCGGATGTCGACGGCCGCCGCCGCCGGATCGGGCTTGCCGTTCGGGCCTTCGGGATTCACGTAGATCAGGCCCATTTGCACCGCGCCCAGAGGGTTCTCAAGGTCGCGCTCGCCGCTGTAGCGCTTGTCGTCGAGCCACTTGCCTTCCGGACCCCAGTAGATGTCTTCGCTCGGCTCCCAAACGTCTTCGCGTCCGCCGGCAAAACCGAAGGTCTTGAAGCCCATGGATTCCAGCGCGACGTTGCCGGCCAGGACCATTAGGTCGGCCCACGAGAGTTTGCGTCCGTACTTCTGCTTGATGGGCCAGAGAAGGCGGCGTGCCTTGTCGAGGTTGCCGTTGTCGGGCCAGCTATTGAGGGGAGCGAAGCGCTGCTCGCCGGAACCGGCGCCGCCGCGGCCGTCTCCTATGCGATACGTGCCTGCGCTGTGCCATGCCATACGAATGAAAAACGGCCCGTAGTGCCCGTAGTCGGCCGGCCACCATGGCTGCGAATCGGTCATGAGGTGGCGGAGGTCTTTGACGACGGCATCGAGATCGAGGGTCTTGAACTCTTCGGCGTAATTGAAGCCCTCGGGCATCGGGTCAGAGAGCGGAGAGTGTTGGTGCAGGATATTGATGTTGAGCTGGTTTGGCCACCAATTGGCGTTGCTCCGCGCGCCCGCTAGCGTATGGGCACCTACGGGACACTTGGCTTCGTTCAAGGTGTTGGTCTGATTGCCCGGTACAGGCGCCTTCACTTTAGATACGAGTTCATTTTCCATCCGACCATATTCTTCCCCCGGTTGCCAGAGGTAAAATATATCTTTCCTATGTATCCCATAGGAACTGCGTCTTAGGACGGGACCCGATGGAAGTCCACCAGCTTCGCTATTTTTGCGCTGTCGCGCGCCACGGCACGTTCACCCGCGCCTCCGAGGTGGAGCACGTGGCGCAGCCTTCGCTCTCGCAGCAGATCCTCAAGCTCGAAGCCGAACTCGGCGCGCGCCTCTTCGATCGTCTGCCGCGCTCGGCAAAGCTCACGGTTTTTGGCAAAGCGTTTCTGCCCAACGCGGAACGTATCCTGCGACAGTTGGATGAGGCCAAGACCGAGCTGCTTGAGATGACGAGCAACGAGAAGGGCGAAGTCACAGTTGGCATTATTCCCACCATCGCCGCGTACTTGCTTCCCAAGTTGCTCAACGGCTTATCGGTGCGCCATCCCGACGTTACGGTCAAGATCTCCGAAGACATCACGCCCGTCCTATTGCAGCGTCTGCATGACGGCAGCATTGATATGGCAATCGCCGCATTGCCGATTCCAGGCACGGAACTCGCCAGTGAGGAGCTTTTCGAAGAGAAGTTTTATGCGGTGCTGCCGGAGAAACATCGCCGCGCTTCGCGTGCGTCCATCAGCCTCGCTGATTTGAACCGCGAACCGTTTCTGTTGCTGAAGGAAGGCCACTGTTTCCGCGACAGCGTGATCGCCGCCTGTAATCAGGCGGCGATGTCCCCGAGCGTCGTATTCGAGAGCGGACAGTTCGCCACGATCCTCGCCATGGTCTCCGCTGGGATGGGCGTTTCTGCGGTACCCGCGATGGCGGTGCAGCCGCATCCCGGATGCAAGTTCATTCCGATCTCCGGCAAGCACAGCTCGCGCAAGGTTGGCATCGTGACTTCGCGCCACCACTTTCAGGGGCGCGCACAACGCTTGCTGCTGAAGCAAATGCGCGATGCGTGCGGGAAATCGGCGAAGCCGTAACCTCTTCATCAGCACTGTTGCGGATGTCCTAGTGTCCTTCCGGCGAAACTCCCATCGTCCTATTACCGCATTGAGGCGGTGACGTAGTTGGGCTATGCTACGCCACACTTTTCTCCTTTCTCAGTCGCGCCCCTTTCCGACTTCCCTTTCTCCGACGGCTCCGGGCTTCCAATTCATCTCTCGAGGAGCAGCACCATGAAATTCGTGTGCGCAGTCGTCGTACTGCTTGCCATTACCTTGGTTGGTTTTTCGCAAACGCAGCCTGCGACGGAAGTGGTTGTACCGCATCTCATTCGTTTTGCCGGTACCGTAAAAGGCGCTACCGGCCGGGTTGCCATCACCTTCAGCTTGCATAAGAGCGATCGCGACGATGCCGCACTGTGGACTGAAACACAGAACGTGCAGCTTGAAGACGGCAAGTACACCATCCTGCTTGGCGCAACTAAAGCCGAGGGACTACCCTTCGACCTGTTTACTTCCGGTGAAGCGCAATGGCTCTCGATTCGCGTGGAAGGCCGTCCTGAGCAGCGCGTACTGCTGGTCAGCGTGCCTTATGCGTTGAAAGCCGCCGAGGCCGAGACCCTCGCTGGACATAGCGCCAGCGAGTTCGTGACGACCGAAAAAGTCACCAACCTGGTGCAACAGCAGTTGCAGCAGCAACAAACTGCACCCACGAAATCCGCAACAACGAAGAAAGACGCGGGCGCAAAAGGCAACGTCTTAACGAGTACTGCCACGAACTTCACTGACAACACCGCAAACCAGGTTGTCCTCGTCACACAGAAAGGCGCCGGCAATGGCCTGGTGTCGAATTCGATTTCTGCCAACGGCGTTTCCGGAACGACCGCGTCGAGTGCGGGGGTTGGTGTCTCTGGCGCGAACACTGCGGCAACGGGCCTCGCGATTGGTGTGCGTGGATCAACGGTTGCTGATAGCGGCATCTCCGTATACGGCACAGCGGGCGGAACTAGCGGCACGGCGACTGGCGTGAAAGGAATTTCGGCGGCGCCGAATGGCTACGGCGTCTTCGGCCAGAACACTGCGACCACCGGGCTGGCAATCGGCTTCCGTGGCACAACGGCTTCCACCAGCGGCATCGGCATCTATGGCACTTCGACGGCGACAACAGGCAGCACTGTCGGCGTACGTGCGTCTGTGGCGAGCGTCAGCGGCACCTCTGCCATCCTGCAAAACACCGCGGGCGGAAAATTATTGAGCGGCCTCTCTGGCAGCGGATCGAGCGAAGTCTTCAGCGTGCTTGGCAACGGGAACCTCACCGCCGGCGCAGCGAGTTTCAACGGGCCCGTCACCTTCGCTTCCGGCCAGACTTTCCCCGGAACGCTACCCAATTTCGGCGTGCAAACCATGAATGGAGACCTGATCCTGCAAGGTTTATCCAGTCCTACGCCGTTGAACGCAGCCAGTGACAGTACCGCCGGAACCTACTTCACGCTCTTCAACAACAGCGGCAGCGGAAGTGGCTGGCAGTTCGTCACCACCGGCACGGGCGCCTCGCAAGGAGCCGGACACTTGCTGTTCTACGGAGGCCCAAATCCCCAGTCGGTGATCATCCAGGCGCCTGTAAGCGCCGGCGATGTCACATCGAGCTTCCTGCATTCGAACACTACGGTGCGCGCGGAAACCGGGCTCTCCCTCGGCGGCAATGCAACTTTGAAAGTCGATGCGCCGGGCATTGTCGGCGGGCAGTTCGTGGTTCAGAACGGCACCATGAGCATTAATCAGGACGTTCCCGTGAGCAGCAATTCGCGCATGGTGTTCACCGGTTACCTGTTCGGCGATACCGGCGACTCCGGCCTGCTCGGGTCGACTCTCGGTTACATCCATCCGGAACGCGACATCGTGGTCACCGGAATTTTTGGATCCACCAACAACAAGGGAGTTGGGAACTGCGGCAACGACGCGATCATCACGCTCGAGCAACCAGGAAATCCAAGTACACCCAAGGTCAACCTGGACATCATCGAGGGCATCCCGACGTGGTCAAACATGTTCCTGAGTGTCCCATTCAACTCGGTTTACGATCTTCAAATCGTGCTGACGCAAAATTCAGGAGGCTGTGCGCCGTTTTCGCATACCACGAATAACCCGGTGATCTCGGTGGTCTACTACATGAAGTGAGTTCGCGGAGCGGGAAGGACTCAGGCGGCAGGCAGGGCGACAACTTCGCGAATCCGATCCCGAACTTCTTTCAGTATCCAGTAGAGTCGTGACAGAGATGGAGGCTCGTCGATCCTGCCCATGGCTTCACGCAGCTCGCTTTCAAGTTCGCGAAGGTTGGCGAGTTGCTCTTCCTGGTCCGTCACGCCTCCATCGTGACAATGTTACGAAGCGAGGGCTATCCCACATATCGGTTAAATACTTGCGCAACCATGTGACATTGCCATTTTGCGTAGCCGCTTTGTGGGGTGTACGGCAGGCCACGGACTATTGGGTCCAGATAAATAAAAAGCCCATCCCGCAGGATGGGCTTTAGTTCTTCCGATCAATCACCGTTTGTGCGGTGGAGGCGCCTGTCGTGACTGCATCTGCTGGCGCTGCTGGGTGTGCTTCTCCGCCATGGACTGCGTCTGTTGCCGGTGTTTCTGTTCCACACCTTGTTGCCGCTCTGGAGGCATATGTTGCTGTTGCAGCTTCACGTGTTCGCTGTCCTGCTTCTGCTGCAGCTTCTGCCGATCCTTTTCCTGTTTCGCATAGAGCTTGTCCTGCTGTTGCTGGTACTTCTTGTCCAACTTCGTGTCGCCGGTGTTCGGCGTAGGCATGTGCTCGGTTGGCGGCAGGTCCTTCGGATGAACGTAAGCTTTGTTCTCCGTCGTCCCGCGGGCCTCTGGCCGGTAAGGCGCACCCGCTTCTTTTGCGGGAATGACATGCCCGCGGAAGTCGCCGGGCTTCTCCGTTGCCGCGATCGGCGGCCTTCCCTGGTTCGCCTTGGCGTGCAGTTGGGGGTTCTGCCGCGCGGCATGTTCGTGTTCACGTTGCGGGCCTACTGGCGCGATGTGCCGCTCGCGCGCCCATTCTTCCTGCTCGCGCGTGGGCCGCGCCGCGATGCCACCTTCGCCGCCGTGGTAACTCACGTGGCTGTTGTTGTTGATGGTCACGTGCTCGTTATAGACGTTGGTGATGTTGGTGACGTTGACTCGCGTAACTTCGCGGTTATAGAAGAAGCGACCCCCTTGCCAGCGTCCGCCCCAATAGCCGTCGCCGAAGTAGCCGAAGCCATAGTTGATGCCGCCGTAGAAGCCGACGTGCGGTCCCCAATACCCGTCATGGAAGATGAAGACTCCGGCCTCCCATCCCCACCACGGGGGCGTCCACAGAAATCCCACTTCCGGCGCGAGCACCCAGGTGCCCGGCACCCAGTAATAGTCGTCAATGTCTGCGTCCCAAGCCCAGTAACCCGGAGTCCAGATGTAGCCATCACCCGGGCACAGGGGTTGTTCGTACACCGGAATGGCGGGCGGCCCAAAGCTGACGGAAATTGCTACCTGCGCCAGTGCACTCCCTGAAACCGCGAGCAGCAAAACGCAGAGTGCGATCCAGTATTTGGTTCGAATGCGTTGCATCTTCGTCTCCTCTCAGTGCGACAGCCATGTACTGCCTGCAGAGATATGATCCGCAGAGGCCCAATACGTTTGCTCTAAACCGGAATGTTGTTCGAGGTTGCGGCGAGTCACCGGATCGAGGGATGCAGGAAGGTGGCCGCCGCGATTGAGGCAAGTCTATGTGGAGACGCGGAGACAGACACTGGCACAAAGGCTCCTGTCACGAGAGTGCCGGTGGAACTCGACGATTTAGCCGATGATTTCGATGTCGATTAATTCCGAGGTCAGCGGATAGCCAATGTGCGTGGAGGGATCGAGTCCGCCGCCTTTGCGCAGGACCAGGCGGTGCGTCTGCACGTAGATCTGGTAGCGGCCTGGTTCGCGCGGCAGCGTGATCGAATGCCATTCGGCATTTTGATTGAAGTACGGCACACGCAGCGGATCGGTATCGAGCGTGACGAAGCGCCACTTGTTCGACGCAGTTCGCACGGTGGAATACGGTTGTCTTATGGTCGCCGAACCATTGGAGATGAACGCAAGGTTCGCGGCGTCAGCATCGTTGCCATCTTCGAGGACTTCAAGCTGCCACATCCGCGGTGACTTTGCGGTGTAGAACTCTCTGAAGCGCAGCGTGTCGCCAGGATGAAACTGCCTCTGACCGTTCGCGATTTGCAGCGTTAACTCCACGCCCCAGGGATTGTCCTTCAGCGCAGCGCCGTGTTCGCGCTCAAATTCCGTCTTCGAAAAGGCGCCCATTACGAGCAGCACGCATCCCACGAGCAGGAACGGAACAGCCGCTCCCAGAGCGACTTTGCGACGAGCGTTCACGTTGTGAGCCTCCACTCGTAATAGACACCGCGCACCGTGAAGGAGTGCCCAAGTTTCCGCCACGAACTGTGCGCTTCGGGGGACGAATGGGCTTGCGTAAACCACCGTGGCGTTTATGATTCCGCGGCGCACCCATAGCGCGATCACGAAAGGACCTACTCATGAAGCGGTTGCTTTCTCTTGTCGTACTTGTACTCGCCGCCGTGCCAGTCTTTGCCCAGGATGCCCCACAGAAACCCAAGCCGGTAACCATGAAAGACCTGTTGCTGCAGGAACTGCACGAAACCCACAACCAGAAGAACTGGTTCGTCTCCGTGAAGGACGCGACTGCCGGCCTCACTGCCGAACAATCGACGTTCGTTCAAGGCAAGGGCAATCACAGCCCCGGCCAGCTTCTCTACCACATGACGTTCTGGAACTCGCAGGCGCTCATTCAGTTGAAGGGCGAAAAGCCCCCGAAGTTCGACGGCAACAATGACGAGACCTTCACTAAGTACGACCCGAAGAACTGGGACGCCACCCTGAAGCAGTTCGACGACGATATGACCGCGATCGAGAAGATCGTGGAAGGCGCCGACGATGCCAAGCTCGCGAAGATCGCATCGACCCTATCGCGCATCGCCGAACACAACGCCTACCACACGGGCGAGATCGTCGCGATGCGCAAGCTGCAAGGCTCGTGGAACCCGGACCAGGGCGTGAAGTAAGCTGTTGGGATGTCGCGTGAATATCCTGAGCGTCCGCTATTGGGCGTTGGTGGCGTGGTGATCCGTGAAGGCCGCGCGTTGATTGTGCGCCGCGCCACCGAACCGCTTAAAGGCGAGTGGTCCATCCCCGGCGGTCTCGTTGAACTCGGCGAGAAGCTCGTCGATGCGGTCGCGCGAGAAGTCCTCGAAGAGACTGGCTTGGTTGTCGAGCCCGGCGAGGTACTGGAGTTGTTCGACAGCATCTGGCGCGACGCCGACGGTCGCTGCCAGTATCACTACGTGCTGGTGGATTATCTCTGTCGCGTGACGGGCGGCGAGCTGGAAGCCGCAACCGATGTGAGCGACGCCCGCTGGATTAGGCCGCAGGAGATTGACGATTTCGGTCTGCGTCCCGCCACGCAGGGAGTGCTGCGCAAAGGCTTCGAAAGATTCCCCAACCAACCTTCGTGAGTCCTTCGTTCCCTTCGTGTTTCAAGATTTTGCTTCAACGAGAAAAAGGCCCGCCACACTGCGTAGCAGCGGCGAGCCTTTTCCGGTGTACTGTTGGGATTGGCTAGAGGCGGTCACGCTTTGCGCGGCCTCAGCAAAACCCATGGGGTTTGCGAGCACTTCGGGCGCGACGCCCTAAGCCTCAGCCACCTCACCAATCTTCAGGTTCGAAGATCTACCACAACTGTCAGACAAGGTCATCGGACCACCTCCTTCCCGGTGTGAGCCACACATTATCAAGAAGGTGAGTACCTTGCAACTTCAGGGCAAAACCTACGGATTTCCGGCCTTCCAGCGATACATATCGTCTTGCGACAAGCCCAAATGCTGGAGCACGCGGCAGACAAACTGGCTGGCCATCTGGTCGGGAGATTGCGGCTGGTCGTAAAAGGCAGGGATGACCGGGAAGATGGTCGCACCGGCATCGGCAGCAAGGCCCATGTTGCGAATGTGGATTTTATTCAGCGGCGTTTCACGGACGCAGAGCACCAGCTTGCGCTGTTCTTTCAGGCACACGTCCGCTGCTCGTTCGATGAGCTGGTCGGCAATTCCGTTGGCAATCTTCGCCAAAGTTCCCATGCTGCACGGGATAACCAACATGGCGTCGGTCGGGTACGATCCGCTGGCGACATTGGCGCCGATGTCGTCATTATTGAGCTGCTGGATTTTCGTCGAAGACGAGCCAAGTAGCTGCTGGACCAGGCCGTTGCGACCGCTGAGGCCGAGCTCTTCGGCGATCACGCGCAGGCCGCTGTCGGAGGCGATAAAGTTCACGCGCTCAACGCGCTGGTCCGCTTCCACGCGGCGCAGGGTCTCGCGAAGAAAAATCGAACCGCTGGCCCCGGTCGTAGCAATTGTCAGGATCAAGGTTGCTGCTGCCCCCGTGGACGCATCCTATTCTGCGGCAGTATCGCGCACGCTCATGGCGACAACATCCACCCTCAGGCTCCGGCGCAACGCCGCGCAAATGCATGCTCTCGCGGAGGTCGAGCGGACCATCCGCGCCACCGACCCGCACAGCCGGCGGAAATACCTGCGGGAGTTCACCGAAGCCTTCCAATCCTACCACTCGGTTATCACCGCGGGACAAGTCCGCGAGCAGCTTGCCGCCAGCGATATCGTGCTCGTCGGCGACTACCACGCCCTCGCCAGTTCGCAGCTTTATTGCGAAAAAGTCATTACCCAACTTGCCTCGGAAGGCCCGGTCCTACTCGGGTTGGAGATGATCTTCGCCCGCGACCAGCACCTGCTCGATGAATGGACCTCACGCGAAATTGATGGCGCTGAGCTGCGCGAACGCCTCCGCTTCGACACCGACTGGGGCTACGACTGGTTTCCCATGTATCGGCTGCTGGAAACTGCCCGCGCCAACTGCGTTCGGATCTATGGCCTCGATTGCTGTCCGCGTAACGATCTCCGCAAGATCGCACGGCGAGACATCCACGCCGCGCACCGCCTGCGCCGGATTCGCAAGGAGCAGCCAAACGCGAAGATCGTGGTGCTCTTCGGCGAGTCGCACCTGGCGCCCATGCACCTGCCGATGGAAATTCGCAGCGTGCTGCCGGACGAGAAGGTCACGACCGTCCTGCAAAACGTGGACGCACTCTATTGGAAAGCCGGCGGCGAACGTCGCGACCGCGTGGAAGCCGTTTGCGTGCGCGAGGATGTGATCTGCGTCTTCAACGCCACGCCGCTGGAGAAGTACGAGAGCTACCGCATGTACCTGGAGCGCTGGGCGCGCGAGCCGCGGGCTTCGCTGGACATGGCACCGACCGTGCTGAACCTCGCCGACGCGCTGCTCCAGTTCCTGAACATTGATAAGTACACCGCGACCGCCGGCAACACGGGCATGAGCCTGGTGGATGTCTTTCCCGAGGTCTGCTACCGGCCCACCGACGAAGGCATCATTAAGCTCGCGCTCCGCAAACATGCCGAGGCCGAGTTGCCGATGATCCTGCGCAAGCTGCACGAGCAGGGCTGCTGCTACGTGCCACGCTTGAACTCGTTTTTCATGCGGCACTTCGAAATGCTGCACATGACCGAGGAGATCGCGCACTTCGTGCATCGCGCGTGCCGTGCGGCGATCGGCAAGGTGCCAGTGAGTATCATCGAGCGCAAAGCTGAAGACAATTTTTACGCGCAGGTACTCGAGTGCGCGCTGCGCATCTTCGGTTCGCGCGTGCTGTATCCGTCGCGACCGGTGCTGCATGAGGAGCATTTGTATGCCTTGTACGCCTCGACCGATCCGCGCTCTGACTTCCCTCAGGAAGAGCTGGAAGGCCTCTTGGACTTCCTGGTAATGCACAAGGATTTCGAAACGCATCGCGGCAAGTACTTCCGCCGGCCGGTCCTCCTGGAGCATGGGATCGCTGCCACCGGCAGGAGGTTCACGTATCTCACGCGACAACTGGGCGAGCTGCTGGGCCACCAGCTTTATGAAGCCTATCTCTCCGGACAAATCAGCAAGCGCGCGCTGCGAACGCTGTTCTTCTGCGATCTGAGCGCCCCGGGAGCAGCGGAGGCCACGTATTTCGGCATCGCCAAGCGTTGCGCCACACGCCCGATGAAACTGGTTTCCTGATACCCTGAACTCCGGAAATCATGAACGCAGAAGCAATCAAAAAGCTCTTCCAGCAAGTGAAATCGGGCGATCTCACGACCGACGATGCCGTGCAGCAGTTGCGCCATCTCCCTTTTGAAGACCTCGGCTTCGCCAATGTAGATCATCATCGCGCGGTGCGCGTGGGCATGGCGGAGGTCATCTTTGGCCCCGGCAAGCGTCCGGACCACATGGCAAAGATCTTCGCTTCGCTGGCGAAGCGCGGCAACAATGTTCTCGCTACGCGTGCGACGGAAGAGCAATTTCGCGCCGTGAAGAAGAAGTTCAAGAAAGCCGAATACAACGAACTCGCACGCGCGGTCTTCCTGCGCCAGGACAACAAGATTTATGGCAAAGGAACAATTGTCGTTGTCTCAGCGGGAACCAGCGACATCCCGGTTGCGGAAGAAGCGGTCGTCACTGCCGAACTGATGGGCAACGAAGTGCAGCATGTTTTCGACGTCGGCGTCGCAGGCATTCACCGCCTGCTGGCCCGCCGCGAGGTGCTGATGGGCGCGCGGGTGCTCATCGTGTGCGCCGGCATGGAAGGCGCGTTGCCAAGTGTTGTCGGTGGATTGACTTCGGTTCCGGTAATTGCCGTGCCCACCAGCGTAGGTTACGGCGCGGCGTTCGGCGGACTGGCCGCGCTGCTGGGCATGCTGAATTCGTGCGCGTCGAATGTGACCGTCGTGAATATTGATAACGGTTTCGGTGCAGGCTATGTCGCCTCGATGATCAACCGCCTCTAGTTACGGCATGAAGAAATCGCGCGGGCGGAAGTCCACAATCTTCCAGCCTTTTTTGCCGCGCTCGAGTTCGAAACGGATCTGCTGATCACGACGCAACTGTGGGGCGCTGCCCGTGCGCGGGACGGCTTCCATCTGCATCTCGACGACGGCGATTCCCTTCCCGCCTTCCACGCTGTTCTGAATGATGCGGTAGTGAATGCGGAAGGCGTCGTACTTATTGAAAAATTGCTCGATCTGGTCTTCGAACTGGAGATAGCCATCCATCTGGTTATCGTCGAAGACCGATAGGACAAGGCGCTCCATGTGGCCTTCCAGGCCGTCCTTCAGGTCGCGCATCACGTTGTCGGTCACGCGATCGGAGAACTCCTCGGCATTGATCGCGTCGTCCTGGCCCTTCTTCTTTTTGTCCTTCTTCTTGTCTTTGGGCTGGTCGGGTGGCGGCGTTTGGGATTGCGTCTGGGTTTGCTGCGACGACGAACTCTGCTGGGTATCGGTTTGCGCAAAGGCCGCGCCGGCGACGAACAGCAAGGTCAGGATGAAGGCGAACTTTCGCATGGTCACTCCCCAGGCAGTTTAGCCCGTCAGACGTTGGTTGGTTGGAACGAAAGCGGCGCGAGTTTGTGCCCGCGCCGCTGAATTTTACTGCACCGAGTAGGCTACGTCGAAGTACACGAAAGCGTCGGACTTCTTCGCTGCGCCGCCGGATACATCGCCGGTCGTTGCCGCGCCGCTTCCCTTGCCCACCGGTACCTTCACGCCACGGTTGAAGACCTTATCTGACTTGATCGAGAGCTGCTTCGGATTGCGGATCTTCTGCACCGTGAACAGCCCCACGCTCTTGCCGGACAACTGCACCGCGTACGTGTGGCCTGCGACGATCGCCACCTCCGAACCGAACGATGCATTCGACGCATCCGTCCTGCCCACACCGAGGTCGGCAATGCCGTTGCGGCCGCTGAGAACATACTTCCCGGCAGCGAGGTCGGAAATCGTGATCTCCGCATCCGCTGAGCCACAGCCGCCAGCTCCGCCCGCGAAGCGCAAGCCCGCGCATCCGCCGTCAGAGACTTCGAAGTGTGCGATCTTCGACGAAGAACCGGTCGGCGAAATCACGACACCCGGACCAGTCCCCGGCAGGACGAGATGCGACAACATTGCAGTCTTGTTTACCGTGCTTGCCTGCGGCACCGTGTGCTGCGGATCCACCACGAGTTGCGCCGTGGTGTTCCCCGAAGCCTTGTTTGCCGGCACAGGCTGCTTACCGAGGTTCCAGTGCAACGCCCCCAGTGACGACGCCCCGGCCTTCAGGTCAAAGGTATCGCTACTGACTGTGACGCCGTTGACTACGAGAGCCAGCGGTACCTGCTTTGCGTCCACCGCGCCTGTGTTATTCAGGCGGAAGCGAACGTCGAGGGTATCGCCGCTCTTCGGTAGCGACGGCGAGAAAGTTACGTCTTTCGCTGAGAGCTGGACGTCTGGCAACAGCGCCAGGGTCTTCTTCGCCGCGCTGGCCTTCGATGCGTAGTCACCCGCGTGGCTCTTGCCGTAGAAGCCGGTAATCAACGTCGGAGCGGAGGCATAAGCGACAGGCTTGGCAGTTCCGCCTCCACGCACCGTCCCGGTCGGTGACGTCGCCGGGCAGTAGCCGCCCGTAGACGTGAGGTCGAACGTAACCGGGATGTACTTAGGCTGCACGCCGACCTGGCCCTGGCTGTTGAACAGCTCGATGCCGAAGTAGTACGTGAGTCCAGTTGTGTTCGTGCCGCCCGAACTATTCGTTACCTTGAAGTTGATCGTGCCACTCGGCGAGACCGTCGCAGTCCCCGGTGTAATCACCGAACTCGGCAGCGGATTGAGGTTTTGGTCGAACCACTCATAGAGCACCTGCGGCGCATTGAAGCCACCGGTCGGAGCCCACGTGAGCGGGACCGTAAGGCTGGTGCCCGGCGGAACCGCGACGCAACTCGGGAAGGTGACGTTGATGTCGCCGACGTTGAACGCAACGTTGAACTGCTGCGTTCCGATCGGGTCGCTGTTGCTCTTCACCGCGCCCGCGCGCTTCGCGGCTGACGTTGGCTGCGCACCGGTTACGCTGGCGACGATGTTGCCGGAACCGGTTGTCAGCACGCCGTTCGCCGGATTGATGTTGGCCGTGAACTGGTACGTGGTCGCCGTGCCATACGTCATCACCGCCCCGAGGCCGTTGGACCCGTAGGACGTCGCTGATGCATCCGGCGTGAAGGTCAATACGAACTGGCACGTCGTCGTTCCACTAGGCGTACACGAAGCCCCGTTGTTGCCGGTGATGGCCTCGGACTCGGCGACGTAACCGTTGATCTGAATCGTCGTGGGAGGCGTTCCCGTCGACGGCGAAATGTTGTTGGCCGGCGAGGTTAAGCTCACCGCACCCGCAGCGCCGCCGCCCGCCCACTGGATGTGCACTGTCGCACTGCGAGTCACATTCCCATACGTAGCCGACACCTGGCCATAGTAGAAGTCGCTCGTGGCGGCAGTGTTTCTGAGCGTTTCATTCACGTTTCCGCTTATGGCGCCCGAAGTTTGGGCAATACTCTGCGTGATGTTGGGATCGATGGCCGTACTGCTCACGTTCGGCGCGCCGTTGCGGAATACCGAGCCGCCATATGACGGGATGCGCAATTGGAAGGGCGATTGTCCGAAGTAACCGGCGCCCGGCGTAAAGATGATTTGCAGCGGCGAGGCGTCGCTTCCGCCGCTACGAATGAGGAAGATTCCCCAGTCTGAACTGTCCAGCGGCGCGCTGGTAAACACCGGATTTGCCTTGTTTGGCGGGTCCTGCACCACGCTCGCAGACAACGTTGAAGTTGCCGCAAGTGCTGCGTCAGGCGCCGTGAGGTTGACCGTTATAGTCGTGCTCGCGCCCGGACCCAATGCAGGAACGGTCCCGGTCGCGTTTGGAACCCCGGTACTCGCTACCGCGGTGTTGTTGAAGAACGCCTGCAGTGTCTCGCCCCCCAGCGACGCGGCCGAACCGTTGTTGGTCACTGTGAAGTCGAAGGCGATGGTTTCACCCGCGAGCCACGGCTGCTTGGAGTCGATGGAAATCGCGGTGTTATGCACCGCCACCGAACTCACCGCCAGATTCGAAGTCCCGACTGTGGTAACCCACAGCGAATACGTGGGCGTATCCTGCGGGATCGTCGCGGGGATCGCGGCCTGGATGTCGAAGTTACGCGGCGGAGCAATGGTGGTCGTCGCCGGGTCAGCCACGATCACGCCGAAGTTGTCCCCTGCCGAAACGACAGTGGTTCCCGAGTGGAATGTAATCGCAGTCCCGATCGGATTAACCAGCGTCAACGGTGCCCCAGACGTTCCAGCGTTGTTGAAATTGCCACGAATCTGGAATTCGACCGTCGCGCCGCTCGAATTATTGAGCGGAATGGTCAACGGCTGCGCGGAGCTATTTGAGAACAGCGTGGTGCTGACGATCGCCGCCGTGTAGTAATCCACCGGTTGCGAGTACGTCCGCTTCACGCCATGGTTCGTGCCCGTGAAGACCAAAGTACCGTTTGGCGATGAAGTGCTGGCACTCACCGCAATGTTCGCTTGCTGGTCGGTACCCGGCGACACGTTGACCGTGCCCGGCAATGTAACGCCGGTGACGCTCGAAGTCACTGCCACTGGAATCGCGAATGCCGTCGTGCCGCCAGCTTCCGTGAGTTGGTAATAAACAAAGCTCGTCTTGCTCAACGGCATGTTCTGCGTTGGATAAGTGGGATTCGAGGCCGGAGCCACAACTGCGAAGTCCACTACGTCCCACGACATCGCAAGTGTATTGTCGCCCGAGTTTAATTCGGTTGCTCCGGTCGGAGTCACCGTGACCGTGCCCGGATATCCCGTAGCTGCGGCATCGCTCACCGTGCCGACCGAGAACGTCAAGGTCGCAGTGGCGCCTTTCAAGGGTGCCGCGACCGCGGTGCTGGTTCCGCCCAGGTTGCAGATTGGGCTTGCGGAGCAAACGATATTTACCGTAACCGTCGCGCCCGCCGGCGGGTCGGCATCTCCAATGTTCTTCACTACCACTTGCATTTGAGCAGCTTCGCCCACCTGCAGTGCCTGCGCGCCCTCATAGTTCGGACCCGCACCGTGACCTACGAACGTCGCCGATTGAATAACGAAGTTCGACAGTCCACCGACGGTGTAGGCCACCGGCAGCGTGACCGTATTGCCAGGCACCGCTTCGAAGGCATTGGTCACGCCACTATCCGTGGCGGTGAGATTAATGCTCGCCGCGCCGAGGGTTGAAGTCGCATCGGCAGAAAGCGTCCAGGCATTGATCGTCGCCGGAACCGCACCCACGTTGATGGATGCCGGACCCGCGATCGTGATGCCGGTTGGAGGTGCCGGCGTGCTGACGGCGATCGTCGGCAGGCCGCCATTGAGCGTCCCGGCCAACACTACGCCCGTGCCCGTCTGCGTCAAGTTGATCGCTGAGGTCAGCGAGAAGTTGATTTCGCCGTGCACAGTGAATGGCAATGCTGCGCTGGCAGCGTGCGTCACTCCTGCGCTACTGCCACTGAAGGTCGCGCTGTAGTTCCCTGCCGCAGCCGTCACCGTGCCGGTCATGCCGCCACTCTTATTCACCGTGATGCCCGTAGGCACTCCGGTCGGAGTCACGGCAAACGATGGGAAGAGTCCGATGTACGTCGTCGGCGCAACCACATACGCCTGGCCATTCAGCGTGCGTCCCGTCACTGCGAGCATAGTCGTAGCGCTCGTGGTGAGGGTGAAGTCGAGAACGCGGAACGACGTCGTGGTGATCACGTTGTCGGTCGTATTGGTTTCTGTCAGGCCGGTGCCATCAATGATGTTCACTTGGCCGGTCACGTTGCTGACGTCCTGCGGCGCCGTGCCAAGTTGCGGGACGGTGATCGGCAGCGCATACGTGTGCGAAGTCGTCGCCGGAATCGCAACGATGTTCGTGCCCGTCAGCGTTCCAATGTTGCTGAAGGTCGCCATGCCCGCCTGCAAGCTGTAGCTCGCGGCCGGTGCGTCATCTGGGCCATCGTTCGTAACCGTGACGGAGAGCGTCGCGCTGCTGCCCATCTGCAACGCGGCTGGCGGCGTCAGCGTTCCGCTGAAGTGCAGGTTGAGATTTGTGTTCACCGTAACTCCAAAGGTCCTGGTGTTGTCGGCGACAAGGCCTGATGGCTCGTTCGGATCTTCACTCGCGGTACAAGTGATGGTGTCCGAACCAGCCAGGTTCTTCGGCATGGTGAAGCTCGGTGAGGTCATCGTGGTGCCGCCTGGCGCCAGCGAGACCAACGCCGTGGTCGAAAGTGTCAGCGGTACCGTACCGCTGAAACCCGGCCCGGTGATTCCGCAAGACAGTGTGTCGCCCGTGCCAGAGGCAAGATTGCCATTGTTTTGGACCGAGATGGTCAGCACATAAGCATTGCCGGAGCTCAGTGAGCCGCCTCCGTAAACGCTCAGCCCCGTCATCTTGAGATCAACGTAGCTCGACAGAACCGTGAAGCTTACCGTCAGCGAGTCGTTGGCCGCATTCAGATCGAGCGGCACCGCCGGACTGATCGCGGCCGTAAAGTTGTTCGCGCCGGTAAGGGTCGGGATCGTCACCGTGATCGGCACCGTGATTGAAGTCCCGGCAGCGATGGACGGAATATTCGCCGATCCAAGCGCCGGACCAGACGGACCGCTCAACAACAGGTTGCCCGTCGTCGCCGACGACGCGACTGCGCCGTTGTTTTTCAACGTGACGGTGAACGTGCTCGGCTGGTTTTCCGTGATGACCGAACCGTTCGTCAGCGAAACAACCTGGATGTCCACGGCGGTCGCCAGCGTGAGGCTCGTGGTTAATGTATCGTTTGCCGAGTCAGTATCCAGCGGAACCGCCGGGCTGATCGTTGCCGTGAAGCTCGTCGCGCCGGTCGCAACCGGCAGTGTGACCGCGATTGGAATCGTGGTCGAAGCTCCCGGTCCAATTGCGGGGATGCTTGCCGTTCCCAGCGAACCCGACGGCCCGCTCAGTTTGAGGTTGCCGGTCGTCGCCGCCGACGTGCCTGCACCAAGGTTCTTCAGCGTCACGCTGAGCGTTGCCGGCTGGCCTTCGACAAGGCCAGAACCGGTGATGCTCACAACTTGAATATCAACCGCCGGCTGAATGGTGAGGCTCTGGGTCAACGTATCGTTAGCCGGGTTTCCATCGTTCGGAACCGCCGGACTGATCTTCGCCGTGAAGTTCGTCGCGCCTGACAACGCAGGCACCGTGATCGCCAGCGATACAACGGTCGAACTACCCGCCGCGATGGACGGGATGTCGCCGGTTGCTAGCGCCGGGCCCGAGGGACCCGTCAGGATCAAGTTCCCTGTCGTAGCCGTGGACGCAGATCCGCCAAGGTTCTTCAGTGTGACATTGATCGTCCCCGCTTGGCTTTCCACCAGCGAGGAAGAACTCGAGATCGCCGCCACCTGGATGTCCACGCCCGCGCCGACTGGCAATGAGACCGTCAGCGTGTCGTTCGCCGAGTCAGTGTCGCCCGGGATCGGTGTAACGATTTGTGCCGTGAACTTCGTTGTGCCGCTGATGTTCGGCAGCGTGGTGGTCACCGGCACGGTCACGCTCGCGCCTGGACCGATGGATGGAATGTCGGACGTGCCGAGCAGGATCGCGGCGCCACTGGTATCGCTCACCGTCAAATCCGACGCAACTGCAGCCGAAGTCGCGCCACCCAGGTTCTTCAACACTACGTTGAACGTCGCCGGCGACGTGCCCACCAGTCCGCCGGTAGGCGTAATGCTCACGACCTGGATATCCACACCGGTCGTTACCGGGATCGAAACCGCAAGCGTGTCGTTGGCCGCGTTCGTATCAAAAGTAATCGGTGTCGCGATGTGCGCCGTGAATGTCGTGCTGCCGCTGATGTTGGGCAGAGCCACCGAAATCGCCACTGTGGCCGTTGCTCCCGGCGCGATGTTCGGGATATCGCCCGCACCCAGCGCAACCGGAGTACCTGTGCCTTCCGTCAGGGCCAGATCGCCGTCGTTCCCCACCGAGGTCGCCGCGCCGAGGTTCTTCAGTTGCACGTTGAACGTCGCGTTCGATGTGCCAACCAGCGAGCCCGTTGGCGTAACGCTCAGAATCGCAATATCAACCGCGGTCGCAACCGGTAGCGCGGAAGTGATCGTCTTGTCGCCGGTGTCAATGTCGCCCGTCACTGGCGGAGTAATCGTCGCAGTGAAATTCTGCGAACCGGAAACGTTCGGCAGCGCCGGCGTGTGAATGTCCACGTTCACTGCACCACCCGCCGGAATCGCAGGAATATCGGCCTTCACGCTGCCCGAGAACAACGGGCTAGTGAGCACCAGGTTCCCGGTCGTCGCCGGCGATGCCTGTTTGCCAAGGTTGCTCACGGTCACGCGCACTTCTCCCGCAACCGTTCCAACCAGCGGCGAAACTGCCGCGATCTTCGTCGGCGACATATCCACTGCGCCGACTTCCACCTGCAACTTCGTCAGATTGCTGGAGTCGCAACGCTGCACCGGAATCGTACAGTTCGGGTTCACACGTACACCGATGGTGAGGACCGCTCCGCCCGGTACCGACGACGGAATCGTCAGGACCTGGTTGATGTCCGCCGACGTACCCGCTTTCAGCGGAGGCGGCAGTGTCGAGTTCTGGAGATCGAGTTGCGTGCCTTTGTCGTCGAGCAAGAAGAACTGCACTGCCACGGGCAGCGTGACATCGGCTTTGCCGGTATTGCTCACCGTTGCCGTGAAACTCACCGGCCCGAGAGGAACCGTGGGCACCGCGCTCGCGGCGGCGCGGCGAACCGTTCCGCTCGTCGGCGAGATTGCGACGTTCACATTCAACACCGTGAGCTGCGCCGTCGGCGCATCGGTCAACACCGGTCCCGGCGGAATGCCCTGCACCGTTCCGTTGTCGCCGTTGAGTTCGGTGATGTACCAGCCTTTACCCGGCGTGCGCAGGAACTTTACGTTGATCTCTTCGCCTGTCGTTTTTTGAATGTTCTTCGGCGACTGCGGGAAGCTGTAATTCTCCTGCCACTCCGCGCGAACGCTCGCCTCGTTACAGTTGACCGCAATATCATCCACGATGAGGTGGATGTTCATGCTGGTCAGGCTCTGCATCGTGCGACGAATGTTCTCGGACAACTGCGAGTAGCCCGGGAAGTTCACCGGGTCGAAGTACTCCATGAAAATGTCGGGTAGCAGCGCGTCATACGCTTGCGCCATGCCCTGGAGACGCGTGAGCGGATCGTCGTACGCCGGTTTGATGATGCCCAGCGTGCTCTCATAAGCCTTGTCGCCGTTGGTGAAACGCACCACGTAGCTTGCGGGCTTCAGATCGCAGGTATCCACCGTGAACGAGGGAGTGGCACTCACATAGCCGGGCAGCGCATTGCAACCCGGGGCTCCAGCAGGAATTGCCTTGCCTGCGCTGGTTGATTTGTATGCCCCATCGCAGACCTCCCATTTGTACGGACCGCCTCCAGAGGCAAGCGGACCGGCGGCGAAGGTTGCGGCGTACGCCTGCTCAACCGCCTGCGCAGGAATCGTGTTCGCCGGCGTGTTCGCGGCGATCAGCGCCATCTCTTGCTGCTCAAGCTCTGCGATCAAAGCCGCGAGTTGCGTTGCCTGGTCCTGTAACGCATCTACCAGGCTGGCGACGGCACTGTTCGCGGTCGCGTTCACATCGGAGAAAGCAGCCGACACGGACGAACGGAATTCATCATCCGGCTTGCCGCTCGCGTTGCGCGTCTTCAAGGCCGCAACGGCAGTGTTGAAGCGATTAGTGAAGTCTTTCTTAGCTGCATCGAACGCAGCATTGACCTTCGATTGCGCGTCGGCGAGGTTTGCCTGCAGATTGCTGGCGTTGTTCTGGATGTCGGCAGACGTCTTCGTCAAATCGAGAGGCGGCTTCGCATTTGTGTTCGCGGCAGTGAGCGCGCCGTTGGCCATATCGGCCGATTGCTGCAACTGCAGCTGAACTGCATTCAATGCGGCGAGTGCAGCGTGGCGCTCTTCCTCGATCGTCTCGAGGTAGTCGTTCAACATCGAATCAATGTCGTCCATCGAGCCCGGAGTTCCGAGCACGAGGAAGACGGTGGAAGCTTCGCTGCCGCCCGTCTTCTTAAAGGTAAAGATGTACGCGCCGGGCTTGGTGGTGGCGCTTACTGCGACGTGCAGGCCCACTGAATTCGCAGCCGTCGAAGGCTTCAACGTTACCGCGATGGACGAATCCGAAGAACTGACCGAGGTCACGCCATCCAGGTGGTTTCCGGTCGCCTTGGCATCCACCGCTGCGCCCGGAACCAGCGCCCACGGCCACATTCCCGTGATCACCGCAGTTTCCGTGTCGGCATACCACTTCTGATACTCCTCGGGCGTTGCGTTGCGCTTTACGGGAGCTTTGCCTGCGCCGATCGTAATCACCTTGCCCGGTTCGCAACTCGTCACGCCCGGAACTGCCGGGTCGGCGCTGCGGACGTTGACCATGCCCGCCATGCAAAGGAACTTCGATTCGCCAACCGTAGATTCCGCGCCGAACGTAGTGCCGATAACGCCGGCGACTGCCGTCGGGGTCTTCACTTCAAAGCTGCCGCCATCCTTGGTGACGGTGGTGACTTCCGCGCGCACACGGCCGTAAGTCAATTCGAGTTGGGTCTGCTGCGTTTTAGCGTCGTGCTTAATGACGTGGAGTTCGGCCTGCGAACCCAGCGAGAGGATGGATTGGTCGTTGAGCGTAATGCGGGCGCGTCCGCCTTTTTCTGTGCGCACCACGTCGTTCCAATAAACGTCGTCGCCCTTCGCGGCGTCCTTGACCACGTTCGCCTTGTTCACCACGCGGCTCACGTGCGCTACCGGCAGCAGCGCGGTCACACTTCCGGCCTTGGTGCCGGGTGTGGGCGCGTCACCGGCAATTGCGGGGACACACATTCCAGATACAGCGATGACGGAACAAACGATTCGCGACCAACGATTCATGGATGACACCCTCTGTCTCTTCAACTTCAAATCAGCAGCTACTTGCATGGGCCAGGTCGTCGTACGACCGGGCCTCGGGTCTTAATGCACTGCTTCCTTCTTCGTCGTATAAACGCCATCCCAATCGCGCGATGGCGGCGAAACTCGAAACTCTTTGCAACGATCCAGGAGCACGATCGACGGCCCATCTTCCGGATACCGCTCCAGCAGCCCTTCAAACAATGTGATCGCCTCGCTCCACGACTGCCGGATATAGGCATCGCGCGCAGCGTTGAAGTGCGCCAGCAAGTCTTCGTATTGGTCCTTGCTGCGAACGAAATCCATCAGCTCGTAAATGGCAACGGGCTTTTCCTTGCCCTGTACGCGGATCACATCGAGTTGGCGGCAGACCATCTGGTCCTTCACCTCTTCATAGGTGAATTCCGTAATCAGCCGCATCGTCTTGTACGCCTTGGTCTGGCCTTCCAAACGAGAGGCGAGGTTCACGTTGTCGCCCATCACCGTCCAGGCGAAACGGAATTCGGAACCCATGTTGCCGACGTTCATCTGGCCACTGTTAATGCCAATGCCGATCTTCAGCGTCTTCTTGCCTTCATGCGTCAGTCGCTGGTTCAGATCGTTGAGGGCAACGCTCATCTTCAGTGCGGTCTCGCACGCGCGATACGCATGGTCCGACTGCGGCACCGGCGATCCCCAGAACGCCATGATGGCGTCGCCAATGTACTTATCGAGGGTGCCGAGGGATTCGAAGATCACGCCCGTCATGTCGCCGAGGTAGCGATTGAGCAAATGCACCAGTTCATCCGGCGTCAGGCCTTCAGAGATCTCGGTGAATCCGCGGATGTCCGAGAACATCACCGTCAACTCGCGCATCTCGCCGCCAGTACGGAAATACTTTTCAGGATTCTCTTCGATCAGCTTGATGACGCCCGGCGCGACGTAACGCTCGAAAGTCTTGCGGACTTTCCGCTTTTCGCGCTCTTCAAAGATCATGCGGTAGCTGGAAATCGCAGCGTAGTCGATGACGACGGTTGCGGCGGGAATCACAACGTAAATCCACATGCCGAACAGAGCAAAAACAATGAACGCGACCGCTGCAAAACCACCAAGAATTGACAGAGCCGCGATGCCGGCGCGCAACGGAGGCGTCTTCGCGAAGAGAATGCCGCCGCCTATGCCAAACAACAGGATCACGACAAGGTCGACCGTCTCTTCACGCGTTCCGCGCTTCAGGAAACCACGGCGCGGATTTTCGCTGTGCAGGAGGTTATCCAAAACGTTGGCGTGGATTTCGACTCCCATGTAAGCGGCTTCCGGCGTGGAAAATGGCGTGATACGCATATCGCCCATGCCTTTTGCCGTGGGACCCACGAACACAATCTTGTTATGGAAGGTCGCTGGCGAGACTTCTCCCGTCAGGACATCGGCCAGCGAATAGTGCGGATACGTCTTGTAAGGACCGGCATAGTTGATGAGGGCCGTGCCGTCCTTGGCAGGATGGATGGCGTGCGCCCCCAGTCTGATTTCATGGACGCCAGACTGCCCGATGAATGCGTTTGAATCGTCAATCGAGATATTCTCGAGATAACGCAACATTTCGATTTCGATAGGGGGCACGAAATCCAGGTCTTTGTAGTAGATCAGGAGCGGTACTCGCCGAATCGTACCGTCGGCGTCGAACACCGTATCCAAATAACCAATCGACTTCGCGCGTTCGGCGATTTTCGCAATGTTCGGCTCGACTCCGAAGACCGTGTTGCCCTTTTGTCGCATGAACGCATCGGCAGGCGAGAAGTTCGCTCCGTCCGGATACGGATGGGTCTGCGGAAACGGATGGTCCCAGAGGAGCTTGTAATAGTCTTCCGCTTCCTGAGAAGACAACGACTGCGCCTTCTGCTGGCTGTCGAGAAAGACGTGCCCGAGAATGACGTTTCCTGCCTTAGCTACGGCTTCGCCGAACGCAGCGTCGTTATCTGAGGACGCGATCTGATTGTCGATTTCACTCATGAACTCCGGCGATGTGTGCGCGCCAGCCTGCCCCTTCAGCCGGTTCAGAACATCAAGGGCCGAGTTGTTTTCTGCTGTCGGAAAATCCAAGTCGAATCCGATGACTTTGCAGCCGGCGCTTGCGAGCTTGTTCACCAATGATGCGTAGGCACGACGAGGAATCGGATATCCCGTCTTCCGTAGAGTCTTTTCATCCACTCCAATGATGACGATGTCCAAATCGGTCTGTCGGGAGCCACGCATTTCAAAGCGCGCATCCAGCGAGCGTAGTTCGATATTCCCGATGAATGAAAAGCCCGTACGCTCCTGGTACCGCGCTACCGCCAGGTAGAGCGCCAGCGCTCCCGCCGTCACCACCACGGCGATTACCGCATCCACTTCCCACGCGGGAACGAGCGCGAACAGGCGCATCGCCTTTACGGCGACAACCTTCGCGATCCTTTTGACGTCGTGCATCATGGCTTAATCTCTACCGCTGCGCTTTCTTTCCGAACTTGTAATCCAGCGTCACGCCATACACGCGTTCGTCATACGGCAGTAGCGCGGCAAAGTCGTTGGTGTTGCGCTCGAACCCGAAGATCAGCAGGATGTTCTGGTCGTTGCGCACCTTGTACGTCAGCGCTGCCTTGTAGCTCGGACGATTGAATCCGTTGGGCCCATACAGCGTCGCGTCAGAATTGCGATAGCCCATCTCGGCGATGAACCACTTCGGCGCTTCTATAAACAGTCCAATCGTGTTCAAGCGGTTGGTGTCGTACGCCAGGATGGGGTTGACCGGCCATTGCGGCTCGTGCGACTGGCGCTCCAGTTCAAAGCGCACGATCGGGTTCAAGTGCCAGCCGCCCACGTCGTAAATCCCGCGGAAAGCCACGTACACGCGGTTGGTGTAACCGGTGTCGCCCAGCTGCACGTAATCAGTCACGCCACGGCGCTCGTATCCAATGCTGAAGTAGGTCGAGTGGTACGGCATGGTGAACTCGGCAAACGGCGCGCTCAGCGTGCGACTCACGGACACGCTATCGCTCGAACGCGTATCGCGGTAGCGATATCCCACATCGAAAATGCCGCGGGTGTAAAACGGCAGGTTGTGGAAGGAAACGCGCGCTTCCGGTCCCAGCAGCCGCGTCTCGTAGGGAAGCTGTTCTTTCAGGTCGTCATTCGCACGGCGCACCGTGCCATCGAGCGTGATGTAGTCATTCACGTCGTAGGTCACGCGCGCGACCATATCCTGCAAATCGGGGATCTGCCGCGCCTGGATCGACGCGAAGTTCGGCTCATAGCGCGCGTAGGCGCCGCGGAATGTGAACTTGTGGTAACGGTAAATCGCCTCGACGCGTCCTGCCCAATCGCCCTGGTAACCCAGCTCCGGCTCCGGCTGGTTGCTGTCACAGGAGATTTCGCAATTGCTCGACTGCCGCTTATCGAAGTCCGTCCATGAATACGCAATTTCCGAATCGATGCGCAGGCCGTTGATATTGAATCGCCCGTCCACTGTCCCAAGGCGGTTGCTCGCAGGCCATGGCGCAAAGCCTACCGGCTGGTCGGGCAGCGAATCTGTCTTGTCTTCGCTGCTCACGAAGTTCGCGCCGATGATCGAATTTTTGTTCAGCTTGTATTCCAGCCGCGCGCCGTCTACCCACGACATATAAGGACGCGACAGGACGTCCTTGTACAGCGAGCCGTAACGGTCGATGTAAATGCCGTTGATCAGCGAAAGCTTCCACTTGTCGCCAAGCTTCCATGACGTCGCCACGCCCTTGATGTTCTGTTGCAGCGAGAGCCGCGAGAAGTTCATCAGCGCGTCGCCCACGATGTACTCATCACGCGGACCGTAGATGCGGACGTACGCCTTTTGCAGGCTGGTGGTTTCCGGATCAATGCTGTAGTCGTTGGTGCCACGCACCATGGCGAGGATCTGGATTCGTTGCGTGGTGAGGAATTTCTTGTCTTCGAAGAAATTCACTTCGCCAAACGTGTTGGCGCCGGGGCTCAGGAAACTCTGCGTCGTGTCGCCGCCAAGTTCCGTGTTCCGGATCATCATCCGGAGCTCGCCCATCATCTGGTCCTGACCGCCCGACGAACTCGTCGAGACGTCGAACGTGCTCTTCGGCGTGCTGCTGGTCGCGTCCGTCGTCCGCTGCGCCGTGCTCAACGGGTTCTGTTGCGCCTGCAAAGGGTCCGTAGACGAAGCCGAGGGCTGCCCGGTACCAGTCTGGGTCGGCGACTGCGACTGCGGTGGCTGGGACGACGATTGCGCGGCTGCCGTTCCCGCAAGCAGCACACTACAAAGGAGACAAAGAAGCTTTGACATTGAAACCCCACCTGTCCGAAAAGCCTGCTACAAGCAACACTTAGGGAGAAAACTTGCACTTGCGACAACGCAAAACCCTGGGGAAATTCGGGGACGGAACTACACCTGGCGGCACTTGGGGGAAGGCAGTCCGCTTCGGCACTGCAGCCTGGGGAAAAAGTGAGTAGAAGCTTACTACATTACTTAGGTAAGTCAATTATTTTGTGGATATTAGCGACAAAATTACCCTCCACCTTAGCGGCAAATCCGGCCTCTCTCCGGCACTCAAGTGTAAGTTCCTTTCCTGACAATCATTTACACCTACTTCCGTAACGAACCATGTTCCCCGCCGTTTTCCTCCCCCGCCGCACCATCGCCGGAAGTCCCTGTCGCAGTGCATAATGGCGAGACGACCCCGGTTCCCGAATACCCGGAATCCGGAGCTGCTGCACCCCGGTTACGTGCCGACGGCACAAAGGTTTACGTCGCGATATCCCTTTTGAGGGCGAAACTTTCGCCGTCATGTTGGGTTCATCTTGATGTGAGCAGTCTTGCCATAAGTCGCGGGCTTCCGGGTATCAGCGCCGCCCCGCGTGGAAACGCGGACGGACGCGATAGGAAACTTTCGGCTGAGCGTGAACGAATGGCATTAGAGCCCGTTGTGCTGGAGCAACTGAGCGACGCAGAAGTCATGCTTCGCGTTGCGCAGGGCGACGACGCCGCCTTCGACTACCTCGTCGATAAGTTCCGCCGGCCGATCATCAGTTTCATGTATCGGACCACCCACAATCAGGCCACTGCTGAAGAGTTAGCGCAGGAAGTATTCTTGCGCGTGTATCGCTCTCGCGAGAGCTATGAGGCGAGCGCGAAGTTCACTACCTGGCTTTATCGCATTGCGACTAACCTGGCCGTGAACAACGCCCGCGACACCAAGCACGAGCGCGCCGAGGCCCAGGTAAGCCTCGACGAGCCAGACGAAGAGAGCGGGAGCACAATGGATGTCGCGGACAGCCGTCCGACGGTGGAGCAGGAAATCCTCCGCAACGAACGGATGACGGCGATCCGCAAAGTAGTAGAAGGTCTGCCGGAGCGGCAACGCATGGCAGTGCTCATGCATAAGTATCAGAATATGGATTACAAAGAGATCGCCGCAGTTCTGAAGTTGAGCGAGTCGGCGACCAAATCATTACTCTTCCGCGCCTATGAAAGTTTGCGCGAGAGCTTGAAGCAGTACTTATAGGTGTTGATATGAAGTGTGAAGAGATTCGAGAGCAAATGTTCGAGTTAATGACAGCGGAAGCTCCGCTGGCGCCCGAGGTGCACCAGCATCTCACGGGCTGTCCCGCGTGCACGGCTGAGCTGGCAGAGATGAAACAGACGATGGCGTTGATGGACGAGTGGCAAGCACCTGAGCCATCGCCGTTCTTCGATACGCGGCTAAAGGCCCTGCTCCGTGAGGAGAAGGCCAAAGCCGCGGAGAAGAAAGTCTCGATCTTCGACTGGTTCCGCAAGCCCGCGATGGCCGCCGCGGCGGCACTCGCACTCGTAATCGGCGCAGGTGTTTACGGCACCATTCAGATTCGCGATAAGCAGAACCCTGGCAATCCGCAGGTCGTCGCATCCGATCCGGTAATCCAGGACCTTCAGACGCTCGACAAAGATCAGGAAGTAATTAACAACTTCGCCGCGTTGGACGATGATCCAACCAACGACGATCAAAGCGCCGGAACAGCCGAGTAGGTTTTGAGAGTAGCCCGCGGCATCAGCAGCGGGATGAACGAGGCAAACATGCGGAGCGCCACACAATTCGCGATGGTCCTGGTCGCTGCCCTCCCTCTGTGGGCGGGCCAGCAGCACCCGGCCGCTCCGCAACACGCCGCGCCGCCTCCGCACCAATCCGCTCCACAGCATCAGCAGGTACATCAGGAGCGTCAGGCCGAACATCAGCAGATGCGCCAGGAACGCCAGGCGCAGCATGCACCGATGTACGCGACGCCGCGCTCGTACTCCACGCCAAACCAGGCGCCTCACACTCCGCCGAACACCTACGAACGCCCGGCAAACTCTTCGGTGCCGCATCCGCCAGAGAATTCTGCCCGTTCGGCGCAGGCGCAGTCGGTGCCTCGTCCGCCGCAGGCAACGCAGCATGATGTTCCTCGACCGCCGCTAAACCAGTCGCCCAAACCAATGGTCGGCAATGTGCAGTCGTCGGTTCCACATCCGCCCACAATCGGTACTCCGCGCGACGTCCATAGCGGCAACCAGCCGCACTCCGGAGACTTTCTACGCCGTTACAGCACAATGCCGGAACAGCAGCGTCAGCATGCGCTCGAGAGCGATCCCAACTTCAAGAAACTGCCCCCGCAACAGCAGCAGCACTACAAAACGCAGTTGAATCAGTTCAACAGCAAGACGCCGCAGCAGCAGCAAAAGATCGTCAATCGTATGGACGCCTGGGGCCATCTCAACGACGCGCAGAAACAGCAGGCGCGCGCCACCTATGGCCAGTTGAAGTCCATGCCTGCCGACCGCCAGCAGCAGGTCAACAGCGCCTATAGACGCTTGCGTGGAATGCCGCCCTCAGCGCGTCAACAGGTCATGAACAGCCCTGACTTCCAGAACAAGTACACGCCGCAGGAACGCGATGTCATCAAGAACATGACCGACATCAACAGTAGCCTGCCGCACCAACCCTGAGATTTATCTTTTAGGAACGCCCGGCCGAGTGCCGGGCTTTTTGCTGCGCTAATTCCACGTCGCCATCGTCTTCCGAATACTCATCGCCATGTGCTTGAGTTCATCCACATCCGACCCATCCGGGCTCATCTTCAAATATTGCTCAAGATCGCGTAACGATCCCGCCAACTGCCCCACGCTGAACCGCAACATGGCGCGCTGCTTCACATCCTCCGGCGAGCGCGGATAAATCGCCACCACCAGGTCGACAATCGCCAATGTCTTCCGGAACTGCCGCACCGTCATATAAATGTGCCGCAGATTATTCAGCATGCGTGTCAGGATCTGGCGGCGGCTCACCGGCAGCAGAAACTCCGGCTTGAACCGCACTTCCCCGGCGTAGATTTCCTTCATCCGCTGCTCGCACTCCGATGCATTCAGCATCGAGCCGTTATTGAAAGGATCAATCAGAATCTGCCGGCCCTCAACGTCGTACACCTTCAACAGAAAATGTCCCGGCATGCCGACGCCCACCAGCGGCAATCCCACGCGCCGCGCCACTTCCATATAAAGGACCGACATCGTGATCGGAATCCCCAGGCGCCGCTCGATCACATCATTGAGAAATGAATTGCGCGGGTCGTAGTAGTCCTCGCGGTTGCCGCGGAAGTTCATCTCGTGGAACATCACATGGTTGAGTGTATTGACCGTCTCAATTGTCGAAGCTTCCGGCGAGAGCCGGCTGCGCACCTTCGAAGCGAGCGCCTCGACGCGCGTGACGTAGTTGCGAATGTCGAGATTGGGATATTCGGTGCGCGCGATGGTCAGCGAAGCGTGCAGAAGGTCAATGCGATCGTCTTCGATCTCCGCGCGGACGAGCGCAATAAACTCCTCAGTAACCGACCTCGTCCCCACCACCTGCATGGCGCAAGGTTAGCAGAATTTGGCGAAAGGGCACGACTTTAGTCGAGCCGAAAAAGCACCCTATGTTTGCTCAAAAGGCACGTTCCGTCCAACCTAATTCCGGAACATATTCTTAGCGATAAACAACGCGTTCGCCGGACGTTCCGCCAGTCGCCGCATAAAGTACGGATACCACTCCGTCCCGAATGGTACGTACACCCGCAGTCCCCAGCCTTCTTTAATCAGCTGTTCCTGCAAGCCGCGCCGCACGCCATAAAGCATCTGGAACTCAAACGCCGAAGCCGGAATGCTCTCTGCCTTCGCGAACTGTTTCAGTTCGTTGATGATGTTCTCATCGTGCGTCGCGATCCCGTGATACACGCCGCTCTTGATCAGTGTCTTGGCGAGCTTCACATAGTTCGCATCCACTTCCGACTTCTGCTGGAATGCGATGTCCGCCGGCTCTTTGTAAGCTCCCTTGCACAGGCGTATGCGAATCCGCTCCGACAACAGCTTCTCGACGTCAGCTTCTGCGCGCCGCATATAAGACTGGATCACCGCGCCCACATGTCCCGAGTGCCCAGGAATCCGATGCAGCTCATGTACGAAGTCGAGTGTCTTTTGCGTGTAGGGTGAGCCTTCCATATCAATGCGGACGAAATTGTCGATCTTCACCGCGTGGTCCACCAGCTCGGAGACCAGGTCGTGGCAAAGCGCCGGGTCCACATCCAGTCCCATGTGGGTCAGCTTCAAACTGATGTTCGCCTTCAGTCCGTCCTTCGAAAGCTCATCGAGCATGTCGTGATAGAGCTTTGCACTCTCGCGTGCTTCGGCGGCGTTGGTCACGTTCTCGCCGAGGTTATCGATGCTCACGGTGGCGCCCATCGCATTCAGCTTCTTCGCTGCCGCGACGGCATCTTTTACTTCCAGTCCAGCCGCAAAGCGCGATGACATGCGGCGGCCCATCGCCGAGCTCTCGGCAAAATGACGCAGGGATTTGTTCTCGGATAGCCCGATAAAGACGGCTCTTAACATGAGTTCCTCGTAGGAAAGCGCAGGCAGGAAGGCGAAAATAAAAGCATACAGTTATAAGTACGACTGACTTTTGTACCACTTCTGCGTCGCCGCGCGACATGACGCACGTCACAAACCCTTGGGTCATCCGTACAGACCGCTTCCGCGCCCCAACGCAAACTCTATATTTTACCAGCGGATGCAAAAATTAAAGGCCGCACCATGCGGCCTCTGTGGATTAAAAGTTGATTACCCGCCGTGCTCTTCCAGGAACCTCTCCGCCTCGATCGCCGCCATGCATCCCGACCCCGCAGCCGTAATCGCCTGCCGATACCGCCGGTCCTGCACGTCGCCGCTCGCAAATACGCCCGGGACTTTGGTGAACACATAATCCTTCGTGATCAGATACCCGTCCGCGTCTTTGTCTAACTGATCGCCAAACGCGGTCGCATTCGGATGATGCCCGATCCCCAGGAACATTGCCGACACCGGCAGGTCCCACACCTTATCGGTCTTCAGATTGCGCAACGTCAGGCCGGTCACTTCCTTCTGCGCCGGATCGTGCACTTCCTCGACCACTGTATCGGTAATCATCGATATCTTCTCGTGCTTGCGTGCGCGGTCGAGCATGATCTTCGACGCCCGGAACGCATCGCGACGATGGATCAAATGCACCTTGGTCGCAAAGCGCGTGAGGAACAGCGCCTCTTCCATCGCGGAATCGCCGCCGCCGATCACCGAAATCTCTTTGCCGGAAAAGAAGAAGCCATCGCACGTTGCGCACGACGACACGCCATGCCCAATCAGTTCCTGCTCGCTCTTCAAATTCAGCCAGCGCGCCGACGCCCCCGACGCGATAATCAGCGTCTTGGTCAGGATCGTCTCTTTTCCCATGTGCAGCTCAAACGGACGCTTCGAAAGATCGGCACTATGCAAGTGGCCGGTATGGAACTCGGTTCCAAACCTCTCTGCCTGCTTGTGCATGTTCTCGATAAGTTCAGGCCCTTGGATGCCTTCCGGCCAGCCGGGAAAGTTCTCCACCAGCGTCGTCATAGACAACTGACCGCCGGGCTCGTGCCCCTGGATCAGCAACGGCTTCAGGTTGGCGCGGGCTGCATAAATGGCGGCCGTCAGCCCGGAACACCCGGAGCCGAGGATCACCGTGTTGCGTACGTTGTCAGTCATAAGCTTTCGTTTGATTCCCGAGAGGCTGTTTTCGATTCAACTGCCCTACTTCTTCTCCGGCGCGGGCGTTGCCTTCTTCTCTGTTGTTGCGGACTTAGCCGCGGGCTTCTTCGCTGCCGGTCCGCTCAACCGTGACATGTCGGTCGGCACCACGGTGCGCAGGTTCATCGCCGTACGATAATTCGAGAAGATCGAACTCGCGGTATCGAACAGATAGTTGTACTTGGTCTGGTCGCCCTGTGGACACCGCGCCAGCACCACCGACGACTTCCCAAAGCGCTCCAACCGGATACGGTCCACCGGCGTGTCCGTCGCCAGGATCTCCTTCGGCGACTTCGTCGTCGTCACCGCGTCTGACAGCGAAACCTGCACCAGTTCCTTCGGATCGCGCAGCCGGAACACCAGGTTCTCAAGCGCGCCCTGGTCATCCGTAGTGAACGAATACTGCGCATTCGCAAACGCCGACATCGCCCCGAATTCCTGCCGCACCCGCACCCAGTCCGACACTGGACTGTCCTTATCTTCCGACGGCGCCGGCATCGCCTGCGTAATGTTCGCCTGCTGTGCCATCGTCGAGCGTCCGCGCGAAATCTCAAAGTCGCGCGCGAACTTCGGCTCCTTCGGCAATCGCGACAACGCCGACTGGATCTGCTTCGTCTCTTCGTCCGTCGGATTGCACACGTTCAGGTAGTTGACCTTCACCTGTGGCTGGCCGGGCTGAGTCGGGAGTTGCTGCGACGGTATTTGCTGGGACGCGTCCGGCGTGGGCGCCTGCGAAGGGCCCTGGGCAACCACGGCAACGGAAGTAAGGAGCAGCGCAGTAAGAAAAAGAGGTCTGTTCACTACTCTGAATTCTATCCGTTTTACGCGGCTGCCGGAACCCTGCTTTCCACAGCTAAAATGTCTTATGGCGAACTTAGCTCTCGTATACGGAATGCGCCTTTTACCCTCCGACGAAATCACCGAAATCGGCGACGCCCCCATCCAACTCAAGAACGGCAACCAGGCCCGCGTAACCATGCACCTGCTCGAAGGCTCCAAAGAGGAAATCGAGCGCCAATTGCGCCAAAGCCTCGAAGCCTTCTTCGACTTCTACCCGGAGATCTGACCGCAGCGACGAAGGATTTGCTGTTCCTGCCGGCGCAAGCCCCACTGCCCCATCCCCCGCACCACCCTCTCTTGTCATCCAGAGGAGGGCGCCAGCCCGACGTGGGATCTGCTGTTTCCGCCGGAGCGCAAGCCCCACCACTCCCGCCTTCCGGACGATATAATCCGTTGACACGCACGTCGGCCAATACCCAAGGACCATGAAGAGATCACTACTTCGCGACCTCCAAGATCGGCTGATACTCAAAGGCTGGTATCCGCAGACCAAGCTCGCCCGCTGGACGACCTACCTCGTCCTGATTGATCTCGCCCTCTGGCTCATTCGCCGCGCGACGAAATTCTTCAAGCCCCAGTCCGACTTCGCGGGCGGCTGGCTTACTTTCTTCACCTTAATCGTAGGCTGCTTCGCGCTTGCCTGGGTCCTGCGCTGGACCAAGCAGCACCTGCTCTGGCGCCTGCGCAACCGCCTGCTGGTAACTTACGTTTTTATCGGTGCCGCTCCCGTCATTCTCATCGGCCTGATGCTCTTCCTTGCCGGCTGGCTCTTCGTCGGCCAATTCGCAGCCGACCTCGCCAGCAAGGACCTCAACATCGAACTACGCCGTCTCACCGCGGCGAACCACACCCTCATGGGCGGGGCCAAGACGTTGGTCCGCACCGGCCGCATCGAACAGGACTATAAGGACATCGTTGACCGCGATATCGCATCGCGAGAGTTTCCCAGCCGTCAGGTCTCCCTCTGGTATCGCGGCAAGGGATACCTTCTGCAAGGCAGTGCCACCGACCAACCCATCGCCGTCCCCGACCACGCGAAGAATGGCTTCGCCGCGATAACGCTCGCCGATAACATGATCTTCCTGCGCAGCGTTTCGCGGAGCAAGATCGGCAATGACGAACTTACTCTGGTCAGCAGTGTCCCGCTCAATCGCGAAATGCTTGCGAACGTCGCGCAGAACCTTGGATTCCTGACCGTGGGTCCTGTCCCGGTAGGAGCAAACGGCGCGCCCACCCAAGGCTCAACCGTCTCCTACAATCAGGACGGCAAAGAACAGACCAATTTCTCTTTCGTTGAACCGGAACGCGGGCTCGATGCGCTGGTCCAGGCCGGCGACGTCCCGACTCCCGCTGCCTGGTACGACTGGAAGCTCACCTGGGGCACGTTCCTCAGCATGACCGATTGGACCGACGGCAAAAGGCGCGACGGCTACATCTCGGTGCAAACCCGCCTCTTCCAGCTCTATAGTCGGCTCTTCGAAGCCATCGGGAAGAACGCTTCCATCTTCCTCACCGCGCTTAGCGTCATCGCCGTTTTCCTCCTCGTCATCGAGCTGATCGCCTTATTTATCGGCCTGCGACTTACCCGCACCATCACCCGCAGCGTCGCCGAGCTCTACAACGCCACTGAGCACATCAACAAAGGCGACTTCCACCACCGCATCCAGGTGCGCTCGAAGGACCAGCTCGCCGCCCTCGAGGGCGCGTTCAACTCCATGACCACCTCCATCGAGGCGCTTATCCTGGAGCAGAAAGAAAAGCAGAAGCTCGAAAGCGAGCTCGCCATCGCGCAGGAAGTCCAGGCCCTGCTCTTCCCCCGCGAGGTCAGTCAATCCGAGTCGCTCGAAATGCACGGCGTCTGCCGCCCGGCCCGCACCGTGAGTGGCGATTACTACGACTTCCTCCAACTCGGCCACAACCAGATCGGCCTTGCCGTCGGCGACATCAGCGGCAAAGGAATTTCCGCCGCGCTCCTCATGGCCACGGTGCACGCCTTCGTCCGCGCCTACACGATTGAAGAAGCGCTGGCGGAAGCCAAGGTGGGCGCCGCGGTCGGAACGCAGCAACTTGTGTTCACCGCTTCTGGCGATCACCTGCCGCCGGCGACGCTGCTCGCGCTGCTCAACGAACAGCTGTTCCGCTCCACGCCCGCGTCCAAGTACGCGACCATGTTCCTTGGTTTTTACGACGGCCATCGCAAGCGCCTCACCTACTCCAACGCCGGACACCTGCCCCCGTTCCTCGTCTGCGCCGACGGCTCCTATCGCAAGCTGGGTGATGGCGGCATGGTTGTCGGTCTCTTCGGCGGCGTAAGCTATGAAAACGAGCACGTCGAGCTCAGTTCCGGCGACATCATCGTGGCTTACTCCGACGGCGTCACCGAACCCGAAAATGAGTTCGGCGAATTCGGCGAAGAACGTCTCGCCCAAATCGTCCGCGAACACTCCAGCCTCCCGTTGCCCCGTATCGCCGACGCCGTAATCACCGCCGTCACCGACTGGATCGGCGGCGCCGAACAACCCGACGACATCACCGTCGTCCTCGCCCGCGCCCGCTAAGGTATTTGCTTTGTATCAGGGCACGACTTCAGTCGTGCCGAATCGGCCTACAATAGCTTTGGGCTTCAGCCCCTGCGTGTCGTCCTTATGTCTGACGCACCCAATCCGCACGACCCCACTCCCGCCCTCTTCTACTGCGCCCACTGCGCCAAAGAAGTTCACGATCCCCTAACCTGTGGCGACTGCTCCTCCCAAATCTGCCGCGTCTGCGGCACCCCTCTCGAAAGCTCCGACGACCTGGGCATGGGCTAGCGGAACGGGAGATCGCGTCAGTTCGGCTTCGCGGTTTGCAGGCTGGTTTGCATCACAACTTTCTTCTCCTCCGTCGGCACATTCTTAAGCGCGCGATGTTTTGCTGCCTCCGCCTTCCTGGCCTGCTGCCGCTTGTAATCCACCCCGGCGCTCTCCGGTTGTCCAAACAGCTGCGGATGAACATAGGTCCCTCGCTCCTCGCCGGCTTTTTCTTCTTCCACCGGGATACGATTCGCATTCGCCCACGCATCGTGACGTATACCCGTCACCTGCCACGAGACCTTCTTCCCCGGTTTTCCGCCGGCGATTTTGAACCGGTTCCCGGAAATCTCCTCCGCCACGTAAACCGGCATGAACGCACCCATCGATGTCAGTTGATAACGAAAGTCCCGATTCAGCGCCTCGAACCATTCCGGCATGGTCACCACCGCTTCGCCGCGCGCATCCAGCACCGCGATGCCGTTGTAGATATTCATCATGTCCGGGCTTTCCACGAACGAGTGCGATAAATACTTGTTCGCGGGATCCAGCGGATGGTCGATCTTGAAACTCCCGCCGGATTTGCTCACCGAGCCACTCACATAAACGTTTCCGTTGAAATACCCGGCATACCCTGTATCGCTGTAGCCCTCAACCCCTCGAGAGGTAGAGCCGAAGGCTTCGCCATAAACACCTGTAGCAAAGCTTGCGGCTTCAGATATGCCCTCGAGAGCGATCGAAGTGCTGCTCTCCGCAAAAATGGAAGCCGCATCCGCATCGCCCTGGCTGTCAATCGAGAAAGTTCTAACCGCGCTGGAATTCGATGCGTAGCCTGCCATCAAAAGGCCGCCGCCCGAGTTGACGAGCCGGAGCGGCAGCACGCTTTCGGAATTTGTCACCGCCTCGATACCCACCCCCGACGCCGTGGTCGTATCGTTTTCCGCATGAATGGACGGACCGGTTCCCGTGCTCTCTGCGTAAAGCGCCGCACCCGACGCGCCGTTCTTTGCAAATATGGTCGAGCAGGTAACACTCGAGGTCGACGGCAGGGCCGCCACGATCGCCGCGCATGACGATTTCTGGGCAAGGATTCCGAGGTTGCCTGTTCCCTCTACATCTATCTGCGCGTTCGGAGTTGTCGTTTGCACTCCCAACAATCCGCCGATGTAGTTCGTTGTGTTGCCCGGCGCCTTGAATCCGCCTTGCGTCGTCACGTCGCCATTGCCGGCCACGCTGAACACTTCCGTGCTCGCCGACCCCGATTGCCCACTCAGCAATTTCCCGCTGCTATTCGTGTTCTGAAATACCGCGCCAATGCCGTCCACGCTCGCCACCGACGCCACCAGCCCCTTCGTCGTCCCACTCGTCGCCGTTGCCGTCCCGTAGATTGCAACCCCGCCCGTCGAAGCCGAACTGCCGCGGAACCCATAGGCTGCCCCCGTAGGCGACGAATTCTGTCCGAACACGCCATACCCGTTCGGTGACGCCGAGATTCCCTTCACTCCCGTGCCCGTGCCGCTGGTCGCGTTCGACGTTCCATACACCGCGATGCCACCCGCGGAGCCCGTAGTTCCGCGCATCCCCACCGCGGTTCCGCTCGCCGCGGTGTTGATGCCCACCACGCCGTAAGCTGCGGCATTCGCCGTCGAACCTTGTAGACCGTTGCCGGTGATCGCATTCGCCACCAGTGCATTCCCCGCGCCGTTCTGCGTTACCAACACGATTTGAGAACTGTTGTTGTCGGTAAAGTTCGTCGCCATATCTGTGACCACGTTGCCCTTCACGCCAACGCTGTTCCGCACGTTGAATCCACTTGCCGAAAGCTGTTGGAGTTGCGTCTGCACCGCTGCTCCCAGGTTCTGCGAGGTCACAAAGTCGCCGGCTGCATGTCCTCCCAACGACTCCGCCTCCGCCGCCTTCAGCGCATAAGGCACACTCACCAAAAGCACGCGCTCCTCCGCCTGCCCTTCGACATGAATCGACAACCAGTGCGCCTCGCCCGAGGTGAACAATTCCGTCGGAACGCCGCCGGCCGTGGTCGCACCCAACAACACGGAATACTTGCCATCGTCCGCCAGCGTAACGTTTTGCGTCTCGCTCCACAGCGTGGCGCTGTCCTCCTGCGACTTGTGCAGCGCAAACGTGATCCCCACCGTCCCACTGCTTCCGTGAAGTTGTCCGGAAAATCGAATCAACCGCGGCACTTCAACGGAAGGCTGCTGGCCCATAAAAACAAGGCAAGTCACAAGGCAGGAGCAGAGAAAGGCGATCCGACTGAGCATGGGAGTCTCCCAATGAGGTGAGATAAGGGATGGAGCGGGAGCCCGGGGTGTCCGAGGGCCGAAAGGTTGGCGAGATTAGCCCGAAAGCGAATCCGATGTCCAGCAGATAATCCCGCCAATCACACAAACACTTCCAACTGCCCCATCCTTTATCCGCGCAGCCCATAGCGACGGAATTTTCTTTCACGGGGAACCAATTTTCACCCACCGAAGTGCCGCCCAATATCCACCTTGGTCTATCTTCATCAACTTCTCCCTCTCTCTTATCATCGCAAGGAACGAAGCGACACGGCGATCTGCAGTTCCGATTTGCGCGTCACGATCGCGCAAAAAACTAAACCGCAAACCGCCGTCTCGTTCTAGCTAGCCTTGTCCTCGCGACTACGGAACGCTTCCACCCCCGCGTCCGACACTTCTACCCACTTCTGGTTTGGCGCAGCTTCCGCGTCGTAGTTGTCGTGCCAGTTCCACCACTTATACGGCGCGCTCTGCGGATAACCCTCCGGTGAGTCCTCCCAAACTTCCTGCCGACCGAGCGGCGTGATGTCCAGGTAACTCCAAACGGTCCCCATCGCTTCGTCGCCGCGATTGTTCACGAAGTACGTACGGAATATTTTGTCGCCTTTGCGGAAGAACACATTGTGGCCGTGCCATTCGTGGACGCCGAATTCCACATCGAAGTCGTCAACCATGGTGTACCAGGGAATGTGTTCCCAACCCATCCGCGTCTTCAGCCGCGTAATGTCGGCCTGCGGCGCGCGTGACGCATACACGAGGGTCGTGTCGCGAGCATTCAGGTGCGCCAGGTGACTGACCTGGTCGGCGCCCAGCGAGCAGCCGCGACACGCGTGATCGGGCCATCCGAAAACTCCCGGCTCATAGAACGCGCGATACACGATCAATTGCGGCCGTCCCTCAAACAGGTCCAACAGCGAGACCTTCCCGTTCGGGCCTTCGAATTCGTAATTCTTCTCCACCGCCATCCACGGCATCCGGCGGCGCTCCGCCGCCAGTGCGTCACGCGAGCGGGTGAATGCCTTCTCCTTCACCAGAAGTTCCTGCCACGCCGATTGCCATTGCTGGCTCGATACGATCGGTGGCGTCTTGATGGCGATCTGCCCGGTCGCCGGTTGCTTGTCTTTCGGTTGGTTCACTGCCATCTCACTTCTCCTTGTTTGTTCGTTGAAATATTGCGAAAGTGTTTGCTCTGAAAAGTTTCCTCAAGCCGCTGATGCACATCGCCAAAACTCCTCCACTCGAAGCGGCGCCTGCGACCACCACGGCTGCGCTCTCAATACATGCTGGGCACATCTGGTCCTCCTCTGCTCTGCTGTTCTCTGTCTGCTTTACGCTTCGTCGCAGCACGAGTGCCGTTGGTTTTGGTTCCCATACTCATCGTGACGCCGCCACCACACGCCCTTCTCATTGCGGCCTTTTGGGGCGCGATCGAGCCACTGGTACATTCCCCACAGGCCATCGAGTCCGCGCGCATATGTCGAATAGGTGTGGAACACAGTTCCGCCCTCAAGGACGAACGCGCTCACGCCCGGCCTCTCACGCTGGAATGTTCCCTTGTCCGTTCCGCACATCGCCGCACAGTTAATTTCCGCGGACTGGCCGCTGTCTTCTTTGCCCTGCCGACGCTCCATCTTCGGTTCGCGGGTAAAGTTGTATTCGATCCCCTCGCGCTGTTGTTCCTCGGTGTAGGAAGCGCTGAAGTCGAAGTTGAAATCACTCCCGGCAGCTGACGCCCATGGGAACGTCCAGCCCATGCGCCGCTTGTATGCTTGGATCTTCGGAAGCGGCGCTCGCGACACCGCCCAGAGCATCACGTCATGGTTGGCGAGATGCACGGCAATACCATTGAAGCCGTCGGCGATCGACGAGCAAGATGGACAGGCGGCCGCAAAATCCGGACCGAACATGAGGTGATAGACCAGGACTTGCGAGCGGCCACGGAATAGCTCCGACAGCGAGGCGCTGCCTTCCTCGGTGTCGAAGCGATACCCTTTGTTGATCGCCACCCAGGGAAGTTCCTGTCTCTGGCGCGCCAACTCGTCGCTTCGGCGTGTAAGTTCCTTCTCCGCCGCCAGCAGTTCCATGCGGGCATTCAGCCATTCCGCTCGCGTTCCGGTCTTATGCGTGGTCATAATTTTTGTCTCCATCGGTTCCACTCCCGCAATCTCGTGTTTAATTTCCATGCGCTAGTTCTAACGCCGGAACGCGAAGGGGTGGGAGTTACAACGATGGCGGGATTCGTATGGACTCTCTGATAACGGCAGCTGCTCGCGCCCTTGCGGCCGGTGATCCACTGGGAGCCCTGAAACGCGTTGCGTTACGCGACGATCCGCCCGCACTGGCGCTGCGCGGAACGGCGATGGCGCAGCTTGGCGATTTCGCGCGAGCCAAAGAATTGCTCCGGAAAGCCGCGCGTGCGTTTGGCCCGAAAGAAGCCGTATCCCGCGCGCGCTGCATCGTCGCTGAAGCCGAAATCGCGCTCGCCTCCCGCGATTTGACGTGGCCTGCTAAGTTGCTCGACTCCGCGCGTTCTACTCTGGAAGCTCACGGCGATCGCTTAAATGCGGGTTTCGCGCGCTATCTCGAAGTCCGCCGTCTGCTTCTCGTCGGCCGCCTCGACGAGGCCGAGCGTCGGCTCGCCGATCTCGATCCGAAGCTCTTCCCACCAGCGTCGCGAACGTTCCACGAACTCGTCGTAGCCGGCATCGCAATGCGTCGTGTACGTACACAGCCCGCCCGCGAGGCTCTCGGCCGGGCGCAACAAGCCGCACACCAGGCGCGCATCCCCGCACTCATGGCAGAAGTCGAAAACGCTTCCCGCATTCTCGATACGCCTGCAGCGCGTCTCATCGCGCGCGGTGGCGAACGCCTTCTGCTCCTCGAAGAAGTGGAGGCTTTGTTCGCATCTCGAGCCATTGTGGTAGACGCATTCCGCAATGTCGTACGTCACGGAAACACGACCGTCTCCCTGGCAACTCGTCCCGTGCTATTCGCTCTCGCGCGTGCGTTAGCAGAAGCGTGGCCCGGAGACGTAGCGCGAGACATGCTCGTGGCACGAGCATTCGAATCCAAGTTTGTCGACGAATCGCACCGTGCCCGCTTGCGCGTCGAGATCGGCCGCATTCGCCGCCTGCTTCGCAACTTCGCCGAAATTCGCGCCACGAAGCAGGGCTTCGCACTCGTCCCCCAGCGCGGACGTGAAATCGTCGTGCTGGCCCGTCCCGTCGAAGAGCAACATGCGGATGTGCTCGCCTTCCTCACCGATGGCGAATCGTGGTCAAGCTCGGCGCTCGCGCTTGCGTTGCGCACCAGCCAACGCTCCGTGCAGCGCGCACTCGACTCGCTCGCATCGGAAGGAAAAGTTCAGTCGTTTGGCCGCGCCCGCTCGCGCCGCTGGATCACCCCTCCCGTCCCTGGTTTCACGACAATCTTGTTACTCCCCGCTCCCCTGCCCCTCGATTAAGGTGGAAACATGAAGCATTCCAACGCCGAAATCCTCCGAGAGTACGGCCCGTTCCCCGGAATCAACCGGGTGCACGGCGTCAGCTATGACGGTCAGAACGTCTGGTTCGCATCGGACAATGGCCTCAACGCCCTCGACCCGACAAACGGCGAACTGCTGAGCTCACTCGACGTGCCCGCCCATGCCGGCACCGCCTTCGACGGCCGCTACCTGTTTCAGATCGCCGAAGCCCTCATCCAGAAGATTGATCCGGAAACCGGCAAGGTCCTCGCCACCATTCCCGCGCCCGCCCACGGCGGCGACTCCGGGCTCGCATGGGCGGAAGGAACGCTCTGGGTCGGCCATTATCGCGAACGCAAGATCTACCAAATCGATCCGGAAACCGGCGCGGTCCTTCGCACCATCGAGTCCAATCGCTTCGTCACCGGCGTGACGTGGGTCGAAGGCGAACTCTGGCATGCCACTCTGGAAAACGGTAATAGTGATATCCGGCGAGTCGATCCTCAAACTGGAGACGTTCTCGAAACGATCGAAATGCCTCAAGGCATCGCCATCTCCGGCCTCGAATCCGATGGGAAAGATCAGTTCTTCTGCGGCGGCGAAAAAACCGGCAAAGTGCGCGCGGTACGCAAGCCACGCAGAGCTTGATTCCTGGGGAACGCAGGAATTCAGGACCCTCTGCTATCCTCCCCGCATGAACATGCCGCCGTTCCCGTTCGCCGTCACAGACTGGTCTTCGATCGCGCCTACCGAACATCCCGGTGAGGCTGGCGTCGCCTGGTGGCGCACCCAAAATTTCGGTGATATCCGCGTGCGGCTCGTTGAGTACTCGCCCGGCTACAAGGCCGACCACTGGTGCAGCAAAGGACACATCCTCTTCTGCCTCGAAGGCCAACTCGATACCGAACTCGCCGATGGCCGCCGCTTCACCCTCGCCCCCGGCATGTCCTACCAGTGCGCCGACGACACCGATCCCCACCGCTCTTCCACCGCTTCCGGCGCGCGACTCTTCATCGTGGATTAGTTATTTACTGAGTGGTAAACAAAATCTTGCAATTTTTGTGTACCACCTTCGCGGCAAACCTCATGAATTAGAAAAATCCCCGCGGTCAGGATGCGATTTGTGGCCGTTCTGAGGAAAAAATCCGGGGGCTGGACCGTTGCCAAAAAACGGCACCCTCCCGCAAATCGCTAGTAAATAAGCGCTTACAAGAGGGTGTTTACCACTTTTAAACTTCGGGTTTTACCGTAAGTTTTACCTGTAACGTACCTGTTTCTCCGGACGTGAAATCCCGCGAAATCTACTTCACCACGATACTGACCAGCTTCCGCGGAACCACCACGACCTTCACAATCTCTTTCCCAGCAATCGCCGCCTGAACTTTTTCATCCGCCAGCGCCAGCTTCTTCACTTCGTCTTCTGAAGCATCCGTCGAAACCACCAGCTTGCTACGAACTTTTCCGTTCACTTGCACCACGATCTCAACTTCATCTTCCTTCGCCAAACTCGCGTCAAATGCGGGCCACGGCGCTCTCAACAATCCCGAAGGTTCACCGAGCATCGCCCACAACTCATGCGCCACGTACGGCGCGAACGGCTGCAACAGCAACGTGACTTTGCGCTGCACATCCGCAACCAACGTGCGCTCGATTCCCTCTTTCGGATTGGCAAACAACTCCGGCGCGGCATAGCACTCGTTCACAAATTCCATGAGTGCCGCCACGCAAGTATTGAAGTGCCACCGCCCTCCAAGCTCATCCGAAATTCTCTTGATCGTCTGATGTAATTTGCGCGCGATCTTCTTTGCGTTAGCTGGAAGCTCGGCAAGCGTGTAGTGCGCGGGGCCCGCATGAACAATGGGGTTCTGCGCGATCAAGCGATAGACGCGCGCGAGGAAGCGGCTCACGCCCTCGACGCCGGCATCCTGCCAATCGAGATCGCGATCGGGTGGCGCGGCGAACAACGTGTACATGCGCGTCGCGTCAGCGCCGTACTTCGCGATCATGTCATCCGGCGCGACAACGTTGCCGAGGTTCTTCGACATCTTCGCGCCGTCTTTGATCACCATGCCCTGCGTGAACAGGCGCGTGACCGGCTCGCTGTTGTGCACCAATCCCAAGTCGCGCATGACCTTCGTCCAGAAGCGCGAGTAAATCAAATGCAAGATCGCGTGCTCGACGCCGCCAATGTACTGATCGATTGGGAACCAGTAATCAATCGTCTTGGTATCCACCGGCGCAGTGGTGAGCTGCGGATTGGTATAGCGATAGAAGTACCAGGACGAATCGACGAACGTGTCCATGGTGTCGGTGTCGCGCGTGGCGGGGCCACCGCACTTCGGACACGTGGTGTGCAGCCACTCCTGCACGCGCGTGAGCGGCGAACCGCCGGCGAGGGTGATCTCCACGTTCTCCGGCAACAACACCGGCAACTGATCTTCCGGCACCGGCACAATTCCGCACTTGCCGCAATAGAGCATGGGAATGGGCGTGCCCCAGTAACGCTGGCGACTGATGCCCCAATCCTTCAGGCGGAAGGTGACGGTGGCTTTGCCGAAGCCGTGTTCTTCGGCGAACTTGGCCATCTTCTCCAAGGCTTCCTGCACGGGCAGGCCCGTGAAGTCGCCGGAGTTGATGAGCAAGCTGTCGGTGCCACTGTAGGGCAGCACGTTGGTTTCGGGCTTTCCGGCCTCAGGCGGCTCGCCCACGCGGCGCGGCAAGATCACGACGCGAACTTCGAGGCCGTATTTCGTGGCGAATTCGTAGTCACGTTCGTCATGTGCCGGAACGCTCATGATCGCGCCGGTGCCGTAATCCGTGAGGATGTAGTTCGCGATCCAGATGGGCACCTTCTCTTCATTGAACGGATTGATGGCATATGCGCCGGTAAAGACGCCGTGCTTTTCAATGGCGCCGATATCGCCCTTTTCTTTTGCCGTGCGTTGCTGCTGCTTGAGGTCTTCGACGGCAGAGAGCAAATCGGGATTGCTCGCGATCAAGTCGGTGACGATCGGGTGTTCGGGCGCCAACTGCAACGAGGTCGCGCCAAAGATGGTGTCGATGCGGGTGGTGAAAACGGTGATGCTGTCGCCGCTGGGGCCGGACGGTTGCTCAAGCTTGAAGGTGACAAGTGCGCCTTCGCTGCGGCCAATCCAGTTGCGCTGCATCGTCTTTACTTTTTCCGGCCAGCCTTCGAGCTGGTCGAGATCGCGCAAGAGTTCGTCGGCGTAATCGGTAATGCGGAAGAACCATTGCTCCAACTCGCGCTGCTCGACGCGCGTGGTTTCATGGCGCCAGCAGCAGCCGTCAACCACCTGCTCGTTGGCGAGCACAGTGGCGCACTCGGGGCACCAGTTCACCTTGCTCTTGCGCTTGTATGCGAGGTTCTTCTCAAAGAACTTGATGAAGAACCACTGGTTCCAGCGATAGTAATCGGGCAAACATGTCGCGATTTCCTTCGACCAGTCGTAGGCGAAGCCGAGGCGGCGCATCTGCTTCTTCATCGCCTCGATGTTGCCAAGCGTCCACTCGCGGGGCTGGCGCTGGTTCTTGATCGCCGCGTTTTCGGCGGGCAAGCCGAAGGCGTCCCAACCCATGGGGTGCAGGACGTTGTGGCCAGTCATCCACATGAAACGCGCTAGGGCGTCGCCGATGGCGTAGTTGCGCACGTGTCCCATATGGAGAGCGCCGGAGGGATAGGGCAGCATCTCAAGGACGTAGAACTTCTTCTTCGCGCTATCGGGCTCGCTGGCGTACAGCTCGGGATCGTTCGCCCACTGGACGGTCCACTTCTCTTCGATCGCCCGCGGATCGTAGCGATCAGGGCGCTCTTCGGCTTTCGGAGTTTCGGTCATTTGAGTTTCGTCTGTCATGTGGCTGCAACAATTCCTAGGAGGCTATAAACTTCTTATTTTAACAATCCCCACGGGGTGGGACCGCTGATGACTGTTAGATCGCCAGAAGAGCTGGAAGGACTCAAGCGCGTAGGCAAGCTGGTGGCCGAGGCAATTCAGCATATGACCGAGGCTGCGAAGCCGGGGGTTACGACGCGTGAACTGGACGAAGTTGGCGCGAATTTCCTGCGCGAGCACGGTGCGCGGTCGGGGCCGCAGATCGTCTACAAGTTTCCGGGATTCAATTGCATCAGCGTGAACGACCAGATCGTGCACGGAGTGCCGAACAAGCGGATGCTGCGTCCGGGCGACGCGGTGAAGCTCGACGTGACCGCTGAGCTCGATGGCTTCTACGCGGATTCAGCGACGACGGTGGTCCTGGACGGCGAGGGCGGCGACGAAGGTCGCAAGATGCTGGAGTGCGCGCGCTCGGCGTTCCAGCAGGCCATGAAAGTCGCGAAGGCCGATACGCGAGTGAACGAAATCGGACGAGCGATTGAGCGCGAGGTGCGTCGGCACGGATTCAGCGTGGTGAAAGACCTGACCGGCCATGGCGTGGGGCGCAGCATACATGAGCCGCCGAGCGTGCCGAACTTCTACCATCCGCTGAACAGCGACATTCTGCGCGAGGGCATGGTGATCGCGGTAGAACCGATCATCTCAGCAAAGCCGGCGCGGACGGTGACAGGTGAGGATGGGTGGACGATCTCGACGCACAATAAAGCGCTGGCAGCGCACTATGAGCACACCATTGTGATCACGACCGGCGACCCGATCATTGTTACGGCTGCTTAAAAACAAAAATCTTTAAACACGAAGGAAACGAAGGGCTCACGAAGGGCACGAAGGATTTTTATTTCTTTGTTCTCTGTGCCTCTGCGTCTCTGTGGTGAATGGCAGGCTTTGATTTCTTCACACAGCTTTTCAGGGCGTCGATATTCTTCAGGTCATCCAGCGGCTCGTCAATAGGCGTTTCGGCGATGAACGCGGGGTGCTGTAGCCGTGGATCGTTCAACAGCCATTTGAAGGGTTCGAGGCCGATGGTTCCCTGGCCGATGTGCTGGTGGCGGTCGAGCTTGGAGCCGCGGGGGGCTTTGGCGTCGTTACAGTGGAAAACTCCGACATTCTTCAGGCCGACGGTGTCGTCGAGTTGCTGCAGGGTTTTCTCGAAGCCCTTTTTCGTGGTGATGTCGTAGCCGGCGACGTGGGTATGGCAGGTGTCGATGCAGGCGGCGACGGGGACGTGCTTGCGCAGGCGCGCCATTAATTCCGCAACTTGTTCGAAGCTACCGCCTAACGAGAATTCGGAACCGGCGGTGTTCTCGATGGTGATCTTCAGGTTCGTCTTCTCGATGCCGAGACCGTCGACTGCGGCTTCGATGGCTTCCGCGGCGCGTTGCAGGCCGTCTTCGCGCGTCGCGCCTTTGAATGAGCCGGGATGCAGAACGAGGTAGTCGGCGCAGAGATCGATGCCGCGCTGGACCTCGGCGCGGAAGGCTTCGATGGATTTCTGGTGGAACTCGGGATTGCCGCCGGCGACATTGATCAAGTAATTCGCGTGGATGACGAGCGGGTTGAGGTCATACTTGGCGCGAATGGACGACATCGTCTCGCACTGCGAGCGGCCGAGTTCAAAGGGCTTCCATTGGCGTGGACTGGAAGAGAAGATTTGGAGGCAGGAGCAGCCGAGACGGTAGGCGCGTTCCGCGGCGAGTTCGACTCCACCGGCACTCGAAGTGTGAATACCGATGCGAACCGCAGTGCGTTTGGGCGGAGTTTTTGGCGGTGGGATGAGTTTGAGGATGTCTATTTCTACTTTTTTCGAAACCGCGCGGGGCATCGGGAGATCATAGCAAGCTGAAGAGGAGGCTCATGTTCAAGGCGCAACATATCGATCACGTCGAGGTGCTGGTGAGCGACCTGCCGCGGTCGGCGAAGTGGTACGAAGAGGTACTCGGGTTGAAGCCAATGGGAAAGTGGGACCCGGAGCCGTGGATGATTGGCGCCGGGACGTCGAAGCTGGCGCTGTTCAAGGCGGAATTACCGCGCACGGATGCGGGAAGCGAGGCGCACTGGCATCGCGTGGCGTGGCACACGGATGCGGCGGGTTTCCAGGGGGCGCAGCAACATTTAAAGGCGCTGGGGATTGCGTTTCGCGGGCCGGTGGACCATGGCGTCTCGGATTCGATTTACTTCAACGATCCGGATGGGAATCCGCTGGAGATTACGTTCTACAAGCGATAGGCGATTTATTCACCACAGAGGCACAGAGGTCACAGAGATTTTCAATTATTTCTCTCTGTGACCTCTGCGTCTCTGTGGTGAAGGGGATGGATTCGGCTAGAAAAGCTTCGGCCGCCGCAGACAGCAAAATGCGGCGGCCGCGATTCGGAGCGCGTCCGCCGGCTCAGCAAAAAGCTGAGGACTGGGAACTCATAAACTTATGTCCGGTCCATCGGCTGCGCGCCGGGTGGAACCATGGCGACGACCCGTACCGGCTCCTCGGGGATGACGATCCAGCCGATGAGGTAGGCGAGCACGCCAGTGCCGCCAAAAATGATGAGGATGAGCCACACCACGCGTACTAAGGTGACATCGAGATCAAAATAGTTGGCGACTGCGCCGCAAACGCCGGCGATCTTGCGGTCTCCGCCTCGCGGCCGCATGAGACGGTTACGCACCGGGATGTTGCCCACGCGGCATCCGCAGTAGGCACAATGGATGGCGTCGTCCTGGATGGTTTTACCGCAGTAGTTACAGTACATATTCAATCTCCGTTAATACATACGATGCAGTGGCAGGAAAGTTCCACTTTCCGCGACGTGCCGCTTAAGTGCTTATTCTGAACGGAGATTTACATTAGGGCGGGCATTCGTCCCAGCGATTCGACGCATATACTCCTTCGAACGGAGGTAGCGATGCCCGATCCCCTTTCCCGTCGTGAGCTGCTCCAGAAGAGTCCAATTGCAGCGGCTGCGCTGTTGGTTCCCACCGCCCTGTTTGCAGAAGAAAAAAAAGATGAACCGGAGGTCACAGCAACCGAAGACCTGATGCGCGAGCACGGGGTGATTCGTCGTGCATTGCTGGTGTATGCGGAACTGGTGCCGAAGTTGAAGAGCGATCCGGGATCGGTGGATCCGGCGGCATTGCAGAAAACGGCGAAGTTATTCCGGACGTTTGGCGAGGATTATCACGAGCGCCAGCTGGAAGAGGAACACATCTTCCCGACGATCAAGAAGATGAACAAACCCAAACTGACGCACTACGTGGATGTGCTGACAGCACAGCATCAGCGAGGGCGCGAAATTACGGAGTACGTGATAGCCGTCACTAACGGGAAGATCGGCAAGCAACATGGTGACGAGCTGGCGAAGATCTTCGAGGCGTTTACGCTGATGTACCAGAACCATGCAGCGCGCGAGGACACCATCCTCTTCCCTGCCTGGAAGACGAACTACACCAACAAGCAATTGGACGAAATCGGCGACCAGTTCGAAGACATCGAGCACAAGACATTTGGCAAAGATGGATTCGACGATGCCGAGGAGACGATCAGCCAGATTGAGAAGACGTTCGGGTTCGAGGACATTGCGCAGTTCACGCCGCCTGCGCCGCCAAAGCCATGAAGCTGCTGCATAAGATCGTGCATACGAGTGCGCCGCAAGCGACGGTGCTGGTTCGTTTGTTAGTGGGCTGCGTCTTCTTGTCGGAAGGAATTCAGAAGTTCCTGTTCCCGCAGGCGCTTGGTGTGGGCAGGTTCGTGAAGATCGGAATCCCAGCGCCGCAATTCTTCGCGCCGTTTGTGGGGGTGGTGGAGATTGTCGGCGGCTTGTTGTTGATTGTCGGCTTGCTGACGCGCCTCGCGGCGATCGCTTTGACGATCAACATCAGCGTGGCGATTCTCACCACGAAGCTCCCGATGCTGGCGAAGGCAGGATTCTGGGCGACCGCGCGCGAGGCCCGCGTGGATTTTTGCATGCTGCTTGGTAGCATCTTCCTGCTGATCGTGGGCGCCGGATCGCTTTCCGTGGACCGGCGTCTCGACAGCAACACGGAATGAGCTCACCTTCTATTGCGACTGAGACGCGCCCCTCACTCGGCGAACTCGCGCTCGTGTTCTTCAAACTCGGCACAACCGCGTTTGGTGGGCCCGCTGCGCACATCGCGATGATGCACGACGAGTTCGTGCGTCGACGAAGGTGGATCAGCGAAGAAGAATTCCTCGATCGTCTCGGCGCGGCGAACCTGATACCGGGACCGAGTTCGACCGAGATGGCGATCCACATCGGGTTGCTCAAGCGCGGATGGCGCGGACTGTTGGTTGCGGGTGCGTGCTTCATTGTTCCTGCAGCGATTCTGGTCTCGATCATCGCGGCGATTTATGTAAAGTACGGCGCATTGCCGCGCGTGGCGGGCGTTCTCGTTGCAGTGAAGCCCGTGGTGATTGCGATCATCGTGCAAGCGTTCTGGAACCTCGGTAAAACCGCGCTGAAAAGCTGGTGGCTGGGAGTTGTTGGAGCACTCGCTGCCGTCGCTTATGTTTTCCGCACTCACGAATTGCTCATTCTGTTGGGAGCGGCGTTGCTGGCGAGTTTGCCGATGTGGGGCAAGCGAGCGAAAAGCGCGGCGGTGCTGTGGGTTGGCGCGATTCCGGCGGCTGCGGGGATTGCTGTGCCTATATCGCTTTCGCGATTGTTTCTGACATTCCTGAAGATCGGGTCCGTGCTGTTTGGGAGTGGCTACGTGCTGCTCGCGTTTCTACGCGGCGATTTCGTAGATCGTCTGCACTGGCTGACACAGCAGCAGTTGCTCGACGCAGTCGCGGTAGGTCAGATTACGCCGGGACCAGTGTTCACTACGGCGACGTTCATCGGCTACATCATCGCTGGGACACGCGGTGCGGCCGTGGCGACGGTGGCAATCTTCCTGCCGGCGTTTTTTCTGGTGGCGATTAGCGGGCCGCTGGTGCCCCGGATTCGAAAGTCGAAAATTGCGAGTGCGGCACTCGACGGCGTGGTAGTGGCTTCGCTGGCGCTGATGGGCGTAGTGGCGTGGCAGCTTGGTAGAGACGCGATTGTGAACTGGCAGACAGTGGCGATTGCGCTGGTGAGCGCGTTGCTGCTGCTGCGGTGGAAAGTGAATTCGGCGTGGCTGATTTTAGGTGCAGCGGCGATCGGCGTGATCTGGCACGGGTAAAGAACGAGGCGCGGCGGAGTCGAGCAACTCCGGCCGCGCCCGTGTGTCGCAGGGGCTAAAGCCCCGATGGTCTGATACCTCTCGATTCGGCAGTGCTGAAGCGCTGCCCTGATACAAAAAAGTCTAGAACGGTTTTCGCGGAACGATTTGGTCGTCGTTAAGGAAGTACTGAGCTGAGCACATCTGCGAGCCGCAGATGACAGCCAGCAGTCCGGCCACTTGCTTTCGAGTGATCAGTCCTAACGTGCCACAGGTGGGGCAAGAGAGTACTGCCCAGTATGGATCGACGCTTTCGCCGACTTCGCCCGCATTTTCGAGGACGAAGATAGTGCCCGGTTCCATTTGTTCGGGGATCCATTCGTTCAGGATACTGAGTTCCGCGATCATCGTGTTTCCCCCTTGGTGGTTAATGGTTAAGAAGCTTTACGCCGGCCAGAACCCATCCGCGTTCGGGTCGACACTGCAGGTTGTGCTTGCTTCTTGCCAATCCGTGCCCGCAGCCGCTCAACGGTGTCTGTGATGCAAATGCCGAGGATGGGCTGCTTGGAGTTCTTGAGGATATTGATGACTGCGTGGGCGGAATCCTCGAGATACAGGTTCCGGCCGTCGGTCAGCAGGTGGTACTCGGAGCCGTCGGTGACGGTCTCAACCAGGCGTTTGCCGAGCTCGCGCTGCAGGAAGCGCATCACCTTGCGCACTCGCTGCAACGAGAATCCACGCTGACGTAACTCACAGAGAACGGCGACCTCGGCGAGGTCGTCTAAGGAATAAAAACGCTTGTGCCCTTCGCGGGCTGGGACCACGATACCGCGCTCATCCCACCATTGCAGTTGACGCGCAGTGATGCTCGTCAACGAAATTACCTCTTTGGATGAGAAGCGGTCTTCCATAGTCCCCATGAGCGCCAAAACATTTTGCGCTCCAAATGTTTGAAACATCTTAGCCCCGAGTTGTGCAGTGTCAAGCACCAAGGGAGATTCCCTGTGGATTTCACAATTGTTTTACTGATTGGACGCAGCAGAAGTTTGTGGAGTGATGAACGGGAGGTAAAAAGTGCGTGCTAGAAGTCGGCGCCTTGCGCGAAAACGATGAGTTCGCCAGCTTTAGCGTGAACCGCAGAGGCAGGGTGCCGGACACAGCTACGTGCGTCGGCCACTGCGCCTGCGCCCATAATCGCATCGCGCGAGAACGTAAGTTGATCGGAACAGAGAATCGGGAATCCGACCAACGAGACACGAAGTTTTGTGGCGGTCACGGATTCGAGCCGGAAGCGCACCACTCCCTGCAAATCGGTCTCGCCTTTCAGGTGCATGATCGGGAGCGCTCCAAGTGCGGGCACTTCCTGAAGCTCGACCATCGCATGCGGCCATGCGTAAGAGCCGTTAGGCGCCATGACGCGCACGTACAGGTATCGCGATTGGTCTTGTGGAATCGCGGAACAAGCAACCAGCAACACGAATGCAAAGGCTGTGATCGCAGCTCGCATTAGCCGCCGCCTACGAAGTGCACGATTTCCAGCTCGTCGCCGTCTTTTAGGTTCGTTGCCGACCAACTGGCGCGGGGAACAATCTCGCGGTTTAGTTCGACGGCAACGCGGTCGGCTTTCATCGGGAGGTGGTTGACGAGGTCGGCGAGAGTGGAGATGTTCTCGAACTGCTTGTCGTCGCCGTTGATCTTCAAGCGCATGGGCAGATTGTAAATGCGGCGATATTTCGAGGGTGTCCCTAAGCGAACTAGCCGACTTGGCGCAGACGATATTTTCTTGTGGCGATGTGGTCGCCGTAGTGGGCCTGCACGTAGATCGAAGCGGTTTCCAATCCTTCGTCTTCGGCGGGAACACGGGTTTCTACCGAGCCACCTACATCGCACTTCAGTTCGGTGAAGATCGGTTCGCGGTCCGGAAAGACGACTTTGCTGATCAATCGCGCACCGTTGCATGGGGCGCCAGCAAGCGAAACCAGGAAGCGCATGACGACCACGCCCTCCTGTACGACGGAGTGGGCGTTGCTCCACTGCAGGGTGAAGCCGTTAGCGGTGGGGATGCCATAGGTTTCGTGCAGGACTTCGCCAACGCGGCCCTCACGCACAGCCTCGACGACGCCTTTGTGCTGGACCTTGAGCATCTCGTGCATTTTGTCGTCGGAGAAATCGGGATCGGCGGCGTGTTCGCCGTAGGGCGTGGCCTTTTTACCGATGCAACGGCCGCGAACGAAAACCTGGGTCTGGAGGTGCTGGTCGTGCTTCCGGGCCTCGCTCTGGATGTGGTACACCGTGCCCTTGAACTTCACGTCGGTGTTAAAGCCGAAAATCATGCGCGATCCTGCGTTTCTCTGGGGGTGATTGCCCGTTTTCCACGGTCATCGGACGGAGGTGCTATCGTGCAATTTGCTTCATACGCGGCTTTATCCGCAACATTAACAAAATGCGCGTACTTAGCGGCTCCGCTTTGCTTGACAGTGGTATGCGCTGAAAAATACACTGAACTGTTTACACAGCTCTCGTGGCGCAAATTATATACAAGCGATCTCATGCCGGATAACTATTTCGTCAGGTACGTCCCGTTACTAATTCACCTCGCCGTGGTTACCATCATCCCGGTCGGGATGGTCATTTTGTCTTGGTTCGTAGGCCAGCATAAATACAACAAGGCGAAGATGTCGGCGTATGAATGCGGCATGGAGCCTGTCGGCGACGCCCAGAGCCGCTTCTCGGTCAAGTTCTACCTGGTCGCTATCCTGTTCATCCTGTTCGACGTGGAAGCGGTCTTCATGTACCCGTGGGCGATCATTTTTAAGGACCTGAAAAACGCCGGCGCCGCGTTGTTCGCTTACTCCGAAATGCTGGTGTACGTCCTGATCGTGCTCGCGGGCTTCTTCTATATATGGAAGAAGGGCGTCCTGGACTGGAACAAGAAGCTGCCGGGAGACAGGATCTAACCATGCCACTCGAGCCAGCCATTACCGACGTCGAACAATTAAAAGATAAGCCCGCGCTCGCGAAACTGCTCGCCTCCGACTCGATCGTTGTCGAGCAGGTGAAATGGGACCGCGACGAGCTGAGCATATGGGTGTCACGTGAAAGCCTGGTGGACGCCGTAAAGCTGTTGCGGGATTCGAGCGAGACGCAGTTCACGTTCCTGTCGGACGTCACCTGCACGGATTGGTATCCGAGCGAGCCTCGTTTTGAAGTGAGCTATCACTTTCTTTCAATCCCGCGGAAAGATCGCGTGCGGCTGAAGGTGAAGCTGCTCGGCGACGACGCCCAAGTCGATTCTCTCTTCTCTGTCTTCCCCTCGTGCAATTTCTTTGAGCGCGAGGTCTTTGATCTCTTCGGAGTCCGGTTCCACGGGCACCCGAACCTCGCGCGCATCATGATGCCCGAGGACTGGAAGGGACATCCGTTGCGCAAGGATTATCCCGTCGAAGGTTACCGATAAACATGGCACACATGAATCCCACGCCAGTTTTGGAGGCCGGTCAGGACAAGACGATGGTCCTGAACATGGGCCCGCAGCACCCGTCCACCCACGGAGTGTTGCGCCTGTTGCTGGAGATCGATGGCGAGACCATCGTCCGCATCATGCCCGACATCGGCTACCTGCATACCGGCATTGAAAAGACCTGCGAAGCGAAGTTTTACCAGCAGGTTGTGCCGATGACAGATCGCATCGACTATCTCTGCCCCATGACCAACAACCTGGCCTATGTGCTGGCGGTGGAAAAGTTGTTGGGGCTGGAGATTCCCGAGCGGGCGCAGTGGATCCGCGTACTCTGCAACGAGCTGACGCGCATCAATTCGCACCTGGTATGGCTGGGCACCGGCGCCATGGACCTCGGCGCAATGACGGTTTTTCTCTACTGCTTCCGCGAGCGCGAAGAGCTTCTGAAGCTCTTCGAGGCTGTCGCCGGGCAGCGGATGATGACCTCGTATTTCCGCGTCGGAGGAGTTTCGCTGGAGCCGCCGTTGGGCTGGTTCGATCGCGTGAAGAAGTTCGCCGACACATTCCCGTCGAAGATGGACGAGTACGAAGGCCTGCTGACGCAGAACCCGATCTTTGTGATGCGCACCAAGGGCGTAGCGAAAATCACGAAAGAAGATGCACTCGCGCTTGGCGCCAGCGGCCCGACATTGCGCGGCAGCGGCATTGATTTCGATCTTCGCCGCGACATGCCGTACTCCGGCTACGACAAATTCAAGTTCAACGTACCGGTAAAGACTGAAGGCGACGTGTACGCTCGGTACCAGTGCCGCATCGCGGAACTGCGCGAGAGCTGCAAGATCGTGCAGCAGGCGCTCGCGGGGATGCCGGAAGGCTCGATTAAAGCCGACGCGCCGAAGGTGGTGCTGCCCGACCGCGAGAAGATGAAGACCCAGATGGAGTCGCTGATCTATCACTTCAAGATCGTGACCGAGGGCTTCACCGTTCCACCGGGCGAGGTGTATTCGGCGATTGAGTCGCCGCGCGGCGAGATGGGTTACTACATTGTGAGCGACGGCACGGCCAAGCCGTACCGCGTTCACATGCGTTCTCCATCGTTTGCGAATTTGCAGATGCTGCCATCCATGTGCACGGGCCAGTTGCTGGCGGACGTGGTGGCGGCAATTGGATCGATCGACATCGTGTTGGGCGATTGCGATCGGTAGAGGGTTGTATCAGGGCGCGGCTTCAGCCGTGCCGATCAGGGCAAATAATTTTTGGGCTTAAGCCCCTGCAATACTGGAAGACACAAGGCACATGAAGTTCTCCGACAATCTTGAAAAGTGGTTTGCCGAAGCGCAGGGCCACTATCCGACGAAGCGCTCGCCGCTCGTCCCCTTCCTGCTGTATGTTCAGGATGAAGTCGGCTATTTGAGCGACGAGGCCATTGTTGAAATTGCCAATCGCGTGGAACTGACGCCACTGGAAGTGCGGAACGTCATCAGCTACTACTCGATGCTGCGCACCAAGCCGATCGGCAAATACAACGTGCAGGTGTGCACCAACATCTGCTGCCTGCAACGCGGCGGCGAGGACATCTTCGAGCACTGCAAGAAGACGCTGGGCATCGGCCACAAGCAAACGACGCCGGACGGCCTGTTCTCTCTGGAAGAAGTGGAGTGCATTGGCGCCTGTAGCTGGGCCCCCGCAGTACAGGTTAATTACGACTTCCACGAGAACCTCACGCCGGAAACAATGGACGCGGTGATCGAGTCATACCGCAAGCGCGAACAGCAGTAGCGCAGTAGCAGTGCGCAGGAAAGACACATGGCAGATCTGGTTTCACATCCCGACGAGGTAAAGGTCATCTCGAGCCGCTGGGGCAAGGGCGCGACCGACATTGATCGCTACCTCGAACTCGATGGCTACAAGGCAGTGCAGAAGGCGTTGACGATGACGCCGGACGCCATCATTAACGAGGTAAAGGCCTCGAACCTGCGCGGACGCGGCGGCGCTGGATTCCCCACGGGCTTGAAGTGGTCGTTCGTGCCGAAGGAATCGGCCAAGCCGAAGTACATCCTCTGCAACGGCGACGAATCGGAGCCGGGCACATGCAAGGACCGCCTGATCTTCGAGCACGATCCGCACGGTGTCATCGAAGGCGCGATTATCGCGGGCTTGGCCGTAGGCGCGAAGTCGGCTTACATCTATCTGCGCGGCGAATATCGCTACCTGTCGATCATCATGCAGAAGGCGATTGCCGATGCTTACGCGAAGGGCTTCATCGGCAAGAACATCTTCGGCAGCGGCAAAGATTTCGATGTGTACTGGCATGGCGGCGCGGGCGCTTACGAAGTAGGTGAAGAGTCAGCGCTGATGGAATCGCTGGAGGGCAAGCGCGGCATCCCGCGCATTCGTCCTCCCTTCCCCGCAGTGGTTGGATTGTGGGGCGGGCCGACGGTGATCAACAATGCCGAGACCCTCGCAGCTGTACCCGCAATCCTGCTGATGGGCGGACAGAAATATGCCGATCTCGGCACGCCGCGCAATGGCGGCACGCGCTTGTTCTGCCTAAGCGGCAACCTCGAGAAGCCCGGTGTTTACGAGCTTCCGATGGGCTACAACCTGAAGAAGATGATTTACGAAGTGGGCGGGGGCATCCAGGGCGGACGCGGCCTGAAGGCCGTGGTCCCCGGCGGATCTTCGACCCCGGTGTTGACTGCCGACGAAATTGACATCGCGATGGACTTTGATTCGGTGATGAAGGCCGGCTCGATGCTCGGTTCCGGCGGCGTGGTCGTGCTCGATGACCGCACTTGCATCGTGAAGTTCGCGCTGCGGACGATAAAGTTCTACCAGCACGAAAGCTGCGGATGGTGCATTCCCTGCCGCGAAGGTACCGACTGGCTCAAAAAGACGTTGACCCGCTTCCACGCAGGCGGCGGCATTAAGAAAGATATCGATAACATTAAATATCTCGCCGATAACATGCTCGGCCGGACCTTCTGCCCGCTGGGCGATGCGGCAGCGATGCCGACGATCGCGTTCGTGGAGAAGTTCCGCAAAGAGTTTGAAGACCATTTGGAAGGCCGTCCGTGCCCGTTCGCGGAGCATGGAACGATTTCGCAGTTGCCGGTATTGGCGTAAGGAAAACCATGCAGCGACTTGCAGGCACAGTGGACGGAGTGATTGACGGCGACGCAACGGTCGCCGATGGAACTCGCCTGTGCCTGAATGGCATGATCACCGGCAACCTGACGATCGAACCCGGTGGCACATGCGAACTGCGCGGTACGGTGATCGGCAGCGTGATCAACGCCGGCGGCGAACTACAAGTTTTCGGGCTGATCCAGGGCTCGTTGGTAAGGCAGGGCGGTCGCACTACGGTGGACAGCCGTGCCAGCATCAAGGAACTCATTCTGCCCCTATCGAATTCAGAGAACACATTTAATGCCTGACGTAAATCTCACAGTAGACGGCAAGAAGCTCACCGCTCCGGCGGGGACGCTTCTTATTGAAGCCTGCAAATCGGTTGGCATCGAAGTCCCTTCGTTCTGTTACTACCCGGGACTCTCGCTCCAGGGCGCATGCCGCATGTGCCTTGTGGAAGTCGAGAAGATGCCGAAGCTGCAGACTGCCTGCACCACGCCTGTATCCGAAGGCATGGTGGTGAGCACCGAGACCGAAAAAATCAAGCAGGCGCGCAAATCGATGCTCGAACTGCTGCTCGGCAACCATCCGCTCGACTGCCCGGTGTGCGACGCCGGCGGCGAGTGCGAGTTGCAGGACATGACGTTCAAGTACGGCGCCGCCGAATCGAAATACATGGAGGCGAAGAACCACAAGGACGAGCAACAGTGGTCGCCCGTGGTCTTCTTCGATCGTCCGCGCTGCATTCTCTGCTACCGCTGCGTGCGGGTTTGCGGTGAGGGCATGGATGTGTGGGCGCTGGGCGTGCAGAACCGCGGCGCCAGTTCGGTAATTGCCCCGAATGAAGGCGACCACCTGAACTGCGAAGAGTGCGGCATGTGTATCGACATTTGCCCGGTCGGCGCGCTGACCTCAGGGGCGTATCGCTATAAGACGCGTCCGTGGGAGATGAACCACGTGGGCACCGTCTGCACGCATTGCGGCGACGGCTGCCTGACCACGCTCGGGGTTCGCCGCAGTGAAACCGGCATGGAAATTGTGCGCGGCGATAACCGCGACAAGAGCGGCATCAACGGCGACTTCCTCTGCGTGAAGGGCCGCTACGCGTTCGACTTTGCGAACAGCACTGAACGTATCCGCCAGCCGCTGGTAAAGAAAGACGGCAAGCTCGTTCCGGTGAAGTGGGAAGAGGCCTTCGAACTGATCGCCTCGAAGTTCAATGCCGTGTTGCAGAGCGACGGCGGCAAAGCCATCGGCGTGATTGGCTCGAACCGCACCACCAACGAAGAAAATTACATCCTGCAGAAGTTTGCGCGCACGGTGCTGAAGACCAACAACATCGATCATCACCGCACCGCCGATTTCCCTACCTTTGCCGCCGCCCTTGCAGGCAAGGCGAATGCGACGGCTTCCATGACCGACGTGTTCAACGCGCCAGCAGTGCTGATCATCGGGAACGATCCGACGGAGCAGCATCCGCTGCTGGCATGGCAGATCCGCAGCAACGTGCGGTTGCATCGCGCCAAGGTCTATGTGGTCAATTCGGCGCCAATCAAGCTGCGCCGCCAGGCGACGCTCTTCGCGCAAGTTCCCGTCGGCAGCGAAGGCAGCTTCGTGGATTACCTTGGGGGCAAAGATGCCGCGGCGGATTCCCTCGCGACACCGGCAACTTCGAAAGACGCGCTTGCTAAGCTGCGCGATGCGATCAAGGCCGAGAAAGACCTGATCGTCATCTTTGGCTCGGAAGTGAAGGGCGCGGCGATCAAGACCCTCGTGGACTTCGGTCTGCCGCTCGGCGCAAAGTTCATCTGCCTGGGCGATTACGCCAACTCGCGCGGCGCGGCCGATATGGGTCTCTATCCCGACCTGCTTCCGGGCTATCACGCCATCAACAACAAGACACCGTATCACGAAGAATGGCTCGATGAAGTTCCTGCCGAAGGCGGCTTGAACCTGCTGCAGATGATGGACGCTGCGAAATCCGGCGTGCTAAAGGCCCTCTGGGTCGTCGGTTCGAATCCAGTCGCGCGCTACGACGTGGATCCATTCGTGCTGAACGCGCCGTTTGTGGTGGTGCAGGACATGTTCCTGACCGAGACCGCAGCCGCAGCCGATGTGGTTCTGCCTGCCTCCAACGCGTACGAAAAAGCCGGAACGTTCACCAACACCACGGGCGACATGCAACTTCTGCGCAAGGGCGGCGACACCGCCGGCACGCGCAGCGACTTCGACATGATTGTGCAGATCGCCGACCGCATGGGTTACGACGTGCGCAGGCTGGTTCCGTTCGGCGGTGAAGCTGTCCGCGCTGACCTCGGCCAGAGCCGTGGCGCGCAATCGGGTGAAGCCGATCGTCACGGGGTGTGGCTCTCAGCGCACAACCTCGAGGCGAAGGTCAGCCCGTACGATCCGATGGCGATCCTCGACGAAGTCCAGCGACTGGTTCCCGGATATGACGTTTCACGCCTGAACCTGATTGGCGGAAATCCGGAGCACACGCAGTTGGTGCAGATTACGGGCGCAGCTACGCCGAGTCATCCCGAGTTGGTGCTGGCGTCGAACGACACTTTGTTTACTTCGGGCACGCTGGGACGATACTCGGAAACGCTGAACTCGGTGATCGAGCGCCATGATGCGCCGGAACCGAAGGAAGTACCTGCCGACTAGTCGGCAAAGTTTTGTGGATAAGCAGCGCATGCCATCGCGCTGTTGTGGACTGAACCAGGTTTGTATCAGGGCACGGCTTAAGCCGTGCCGAAGCAGGTTCCTAATCAGGCGGGCTTTAGCCCCAGCGGCCGTTCGCCTATCGCAACGTTTGTAGCTGCACATTCCGTCGCGCGCGTATTGCGCGACACTCGGAAGCGCGAATGGGTTCTATCGCACTATTTTTACTCGTGGCACTGATCAAGGTCGTCCTGGTCATCTTCGTTCTATTGACGGCGGTGGCCTATACCGTTTGGCTCGAGCGCAAGGTTGTGGGCCGCATGCAGAACCGCTGGGGACCCACCCGCGTCGGCCCGTTCGGCCTGTTGCAGCCGCTGGCAGACGGACTCAAGTTCATCCTGAAGGAAGACCTGCTGCCGCCGCACGTCAACAAGCCGCTTTACATCCTGGCTCCGATGCTGGCAGTGGCGATGGCACTGCTCTCGATCTCGATAGTGCCCTTCGGCGGTACGCTGACCATCGGGCACATCACTACACCGCTGCAGATCACCGGTATCATGGGCGCCAACGGCCAACCGGTGGACATCAACATTGGGCTACTGATCATCCTCGGCGTTACGTCGATCGGCGTTTATGGCATCGCACTGGCGGGGTGGTCATCGAACAGCAAGTATTCCCTGCTCGGTAGCCTGCGCGCGTCGGCGCAGATGGTGAGCTACGAAGTTTCGCTCGGCCTGTCGCTGGTGGGCGTGCTGCTGCTCAGCGGTTCGTTCAGTTTGCGAGAGATCGTGAGGTTGCAGCAAGGCGGCTTCTGGAATTGGAACATCTTCGGCGGTTTCCAGTTCATCGCGTTCTTTATTTACCTGACCTCGGCTTACGCGGAAACGAACCGTATCCCGTTCGATCTTCCGGAAGCTGAAACCGAACTCGTTGCCGGGTATCACACGGAATATTCCTCGATGAAGTTCGCCATGTTCTTCATGGCCGAGTACGCGAACATGGTCACCGTCGCGTGCATCGCTTCGATCCTGTTCCTCGGTGGATGGAGTGGCCCGGTGCCGGGCTTCCTGCCGCCGATCCTGCAGTCGCTGGTGCCGGTGTTCTGGTTCTGCCTGCGGATTTTTGCGTTCCTGTTCATTTACATCTGGGTGCGCGGTACGCTGCCCCGTTTCCGTTACGACCAACTGATGGCGTTCAGCTGGAAGTTCCTGCTGCCGCTTTCGATTGCCAACATCATGGTGACGGCACTGTTCGTCGCGCTGAAGTAAAGATTTACGGCGCGAGGGCGCCGACATAAAAACGAATGCTGCACGAGATCCTATTCTTTTTCTTTGCTGCCGGATGCGTGGCCGGCGCCATCAACCTGCTGGCGCAGAAGCACCCCATTAACAGCGCCCTGTCGCTGGTGGTGGTCATGGCCTCGCTTGCCGGGCTCTTCCTGCTGATGGGCGCTGAGTTCGTCGGCGCCATCCAGGTAATCGTTTATGCCGGCGCCATCATGGTGCTCTTCGTCTTCGTCATCATGTTGTTGAACGCGGGCGTGGAGGAGCACACCAAGAGCAGCAAGATTGCCATCGTGCTAGGCGTTCCGGCTGCAGCCATCGTCGCAACGCTGATCACATGGATACTGCTGCATAACGAGCAGTCGTTCACCAAGGTCAGTATCGGCGAACTGCACGGCACGGGCAAGGAGATCGGCATGCTGCTCTTTGGGCCGTACCTGTTGCCGTTTGAAGTGACCAGCGTGCTCGTGCTCATCGGCATCATGGGCGCCGTGGTCCTGGCGCGAAAGGAGGATGTATGAGCAGCACGATTCCTCTCGCCTGGTACCTGATGCTGAGCGCCTTCCTTTTCATCTGCGGCGTCATCGGGTTCATGATCAAGCGCAACATCATCACCATCTTCATGTGCATCGAGCTCATGCTCAACGCCGTGAACCTGACCTTTGTTGCCTATGCGACCGAGCTGCGTTCCCTGAGCGGCCACATCTTTGTGTTCTTCGTAATGGTCGTCGCTGCCGCCGAATCCGCCGTTGGACTGGGTATCATCATCGCTGTCTTCCGCTCGCGCGAAACGTTGAACGTCGACCGAGTGAACCTGTTGAAGCTATAGATATGGATCAGAACTTACATCTGTGGATCATTCCACTGCTGCCGCTGGCCGGGGCTGCGATCAATGGGCTGCTGGGTAAGCGCTTCCCGAACAAGCTGGTCGCGACCATCGCGCTCTTCTTTACCGCGGCTTCGTTCGGATACTTCTGCTACGTGGCCTCGCAGTTCGTGCACCTCTCGCAGATTCCGCACGTCGAAAGCTACGGCACGTGGATCCAGGTCGGCTCCTTTAAGGTTGAGTTCGGCGCGTACCTCGACCAGCTCACACTGATCATGCTGGGCGTGGTCACCGGCGTCGGCTTCCTCATCCACGTTTATTCCGCGGGATACATGGAGCACGAGGGCGGCTACTACCGCTTCTTCGCCTACCTCAACCTCTTTATGTTCTTCATGCTCACCTTGGTCCTGGGCAGCAGCTACCTGCTGATGTTCGTGGGGTGGGAGGGCGTGGGCCTCGCGTCCTATCTTCTGATCGGCTTCTTCTTCCGCAAGCACTCCGCGGCGCAGGCCGGAAAGAAAGCATTCATCACCAACCGCGTCGGCGATTTCGGGTTCTTGATCGGGTTGTTCCTGATCATCCAGAACTGGAACACTCTGCAATACACCGAAGTATTCAAAGCTGCGTCAGGCTACGGCGTTGAGACGCACGCCGGATTGTTCACGGCGATTGGCATCTGCCTGCTGATTGGCGCCTGCGGTAAGTCGGCGCAGATTCCGCTCTACGTCTGGCTGCCGGACGCCATGGAAGGCCCGACACCGGTCAGCGCACTGATCCACGCGGCGACGATGGTCACCGCCGGCGTTTACATGGTCACGCGCTCGAATGCGATCTTCAGCCGATCGCCGCACGCTCTACTATTGGTCGCATGCATCGGCGCAGCGACGGCAATCTTTGCCGCGACCATCGGCATCACTCAGACTGACATCAAGCGCGTCCTCGCCTACTCCACGATCTCGCAGCTTGGCTACATGTTCCTGGCTTGCGGCGTCGGCGCATACGCATCCGGCGTCTTCCACCTCATGACCCACGCCTTTTTCAAGGCGCTGCTCTTCCTCGCGGCTGGCTCCGTGATTCACGCCGTCGGTGGCGAGCAGGATATGCGCAACATGGGGGGACTGCGAAAGTACATTCCCTGGACCTTCTGGGTGATGACGATCGCCACCTTCACCATCGCGGGTTTCCCGCCGCTCGCAGCTTTCTTCTCCAAGGATGAAATCCTCTGGAAGGTGTGGTCGAGCGAGTCCCTGCGGCCCGTCGTGGGCGAGGGCTTCAACAAGTTCCTCTGGGCTGTGGGCTTGATCACCGCTGGTGTGACCTCGTTCTACATGTTCCGCCAGTGGTTTATGACGTTCTTCGGTGAGTATCGCGGAGCAAAGACCGAGGCATCTCATGGCCATGCGCCCGCACATGGCGCACACGATGATCACGGCCACGGAGAGCCGCATGAGTCGCCGATGATCATGATTGCGCCTTTGGTCGTTCTGGCGATTCTCAGCTTCGCCGGCGGCTGGGTCGGCATCCACAACAAGTTCGATAACTTCCTCTCGCCGGTGACCAAGCTGCAAATGGCAAATGCGCCCTCGGCGGAGGAATCCGCAACGCCGCATGAAGAGCATGGCGAAGAAGGCGGAGACAAAACCGAACTGATGCTGATGATCGCGTCAGTTGGCATGGCTGTCGTCGGTTTCGGGGCCGCCTGGTACCTCTACAAAGCGCATCCAGAGAAGCCAGGCGAGATGGCCAAAGCTGCTGGCGGCCTCTACACCATGGTCCTCAACAAGTACTACGTGGACGAATTTTATGGAGCGACGATCGTGAAACCGATCCTGCTCTTCTCCACCAGCGTGCTCTGGCGCGGCATTGACGTCGCCGTGATTGACGGCCTGCTGAACGGCAGCGCCGCCGGAGCGCAGGAAACTTCGCAAGGCGTTAGACGAATGCAATCGGGCAATATCAGAAGTTACGCCGGGTGGGTCGCCGTGGGTGCGGCCGTCGTCATCGGCTACATGATGTACGTGGGGGTGGGACGATGAACCACTTAGTCGATCTCGCCAACGATCACATCCTGACACTGGTCACGTTCCTTCCGGGCCTCGGTGCGGTGCTGCTCCTGTTTTTCCCGCGCCGCGATCGCGACATCCGGTGGTTCGCACTGCTGATCTCCCTGCTCACGTTCATTGCATCGCTGCACCTGCCTTGGCACTTCGATTACTCCAAGGGCGGCTTCCAGTACGAGCTGAACGTACCGTGGATCACCACGCCGAACATCCACTATCACCTCGGCGCCGACGGCATTTCGATCTGGCTGGTAGTGCTGACCACGTTCCTCGTTCCGCTGAGCGTGCTCATCTCCTGGACTTCGATCAAGGAACGCGTGAAGGAATTCTTCATCCTCATGCTCATCCTTGAGACGGCGATGCTCGGCGTCTTCGTCTCGCTCGATCTCTTCCAGTTCTACTTCTTCTGGGAAGCCACGCTGATCCCGATGGCGCTGCTCATCGGCATTTACGGCCATGAGCGCCGCATCTACGCCGCGGTGAAGTTCTTCATGTACACCATGGTCGCGTCGGTGTTCATGCTGGCCGCGATGCTCTGGCTGTATTCGAAGACTGGCTCATTCGACTTCGTTGAAATCCAGCAGGCGATCCAACTCGGAAACGTCTCTGGCTTCTCGCACGCGCAGCAGTGGCTCTTCCTCGGCTTCTTCATCGCCTTCGCGGTGAAAGTCCCACTCTTTCCGTTCCATACATGGCTGCCCGACGCGCACGTAGAAGCACCGACCGCGGGTTCCGTGCTGCTCGCCGGCGTGCTCCTCAAGATGGGCACCTACGGCCTGCTGCGCTTTAACCTCGGGCTGTTCCCGGAAGCAGCGCGGCGCAACGCACCCTGGATCATCGCGCTGGCAATCATTGGGATCATCTACGGCGCGCTTGTCGCCCTCGTCCAGCCAAACATGAAGAAGCTGGTCGCCTACTCGTCGGTGAGCCACCTTGGCTTCTGCGTGTTGGGCATCTTCAGCTTCACCGCCATGGGCGTGAGCGGTTCGGTGTACCAGATGCTGAACCACGGCGTCTCGACCGGCGGCCTGTTCATGCTGCTGGGCATGATTTACGAACGCCGCCACACTTACGAGATCAAGCAGTACGGCGGCCTCGCCACGCCGATGCCGGTGTTCGCCACCTTCTTCCTGGTGATCACGCTGGCCTCCGCCGGACTGCCGCTGCTCAACGGCTTCGTGGGCGAGTTCCTCGTCCTGAGCGGCGCCTTCCAGGCGAAGATGATCTACGGCATCCTCGCAGCCTCGGGCGTAATCTGGGGCGCGTGGTACCTGCTCTGGCTCTACCAGAAGACGTTCTACGGCGACGTGACGGTCGAGGCGAACAACAACTTATCTGACCTCAACGCGCGCGAACGCCTCTCGTTGTGGCCGATCGCGGTGATGTCGCTGGTCATGGGCGTGGTCCCGATGATTTTCCTCCGCCAGATCAACCCGGCGGTCCAGGCTGCGCTCAGTGGGGTGAACGGCGGCGTGCAAGCCGCGGTGCCTACCGCGCACCACTTCCTACAAGTTGTTGCACAGGTGATCGGCCGATGAGTAACTTCCAATTCGCCATCCCGACGATTGACTACATCCGTATTCTGCCGGAGATAGTCCTGGCCGTGTTCGGCATTGTCGTCATGATGGCGGACGCACTTATCCCGCAAAACAATTCAAAGAAGCCACTCGGCTATCTCTCGCTCATCGGCGTGCTGGTTTCGCTCGGCGCGATCGCGTGCCAGGCCCGCTATCCCGGGATGTACGACGTAAACAACGGCACCGGCTTCTGGGGCATGGTGCATGTGGATAGCTTCAGCCTGTTCTTCCATGTCCTCATCGCCCTGATTACCGCCGCCGTGCTGCTGGTTTCGTTCGAATACATGGACGTGCAGCGCATGCGTTCGGGTGAGTACTACGCGATCATCCTGTTCTCGGCGCTGGGGATGATGTTGATGACCTCGGCGACCGAACTGGTGCTGATCTTCATCGCCCTTGAAATTTCTTCGATCGGAAGCTACGTGCTGGCGGCGATGCGCCGCCGTGTGGCCGAGTCCGCCGAGTCGTCTTTGAAGTACTTCCTGCTCGGCTCCTTCGCGACCGCGTTTTTCCTGTACGGCGTGGCTCTCATCTTCGGCGCCACCGGCTCGACCAACGTCTACACGATTGCGGCCGCACTCCAGAACATGCACCCGCTGCAGCCGATCATCTACCTCGCTGTGGCGCTGATGTTCATTGGCCTCGGCTTCAAGGTGGCTGCCGCTCCGTTCCACGTCTGGACGCCCGACGTTTACGAAGGCGCACCGTCGCCCATCGTGGCGTTGATGTCCACCGGCCCCAAGGCTGCCGCGTTCGCTGTGCTGCTCCGCGTACTCTTTGCGATGAACGCTCCGGGCTGGTTCTGGATCGTGTGGGTCTCCGCTGCGCTCTCCATGACGATAGGCAACATCGGCGCACTGGTGCAATCGAACGTGAAGCGCCTGCTGGCGTATTCGTCGATTGCGCATGCCGGATATATGCTGGTCGCCTTCGCAGCCGCGAAAGACGCCGGCATTTCCGCCGCGATCTTCTACACCGCGACCTATGCGGCGATGAACGTCGGCGCCTTCGCGGTCGTCAGCCACTTCGCCAACACGGGCGAAAAGTACGTCACTCTCGAGGACTACGCCGGCCTTGGACGACGTTCCCCGCTGCTCGCCGCGATCCTCACGGTCTTCCTGCTCTCGCTGATCGGCATTCCGGTCACGGGCGGCTTCTTCGCCAAGTTCTACGTCTTCACCAGCGCGTTGCAATCGCACCTGGTATGGCTGACCATCATCGGCGTCATCAACAGCGCGGTCGGCGCCTATTACTACCTCCGCATCATCGTCTACATGTATATGCGCGACGAGCGAGAGGAAGTGCCGGTGGCGCGCATGCCGTTCGGTCTCGCCCTGGCCCTCGCAATGTGCCTTATGTTCACCATCTACCTGGGCGTGCTGCCAACTCAGTTCATCAACTACGCGTTGAAGTCGGCACAGGACTTGGTGAGGTAGTTCGTTCTGTCTTGCATAAGAGCCTCGTCGCGAGACGGGGCTTTTTCCTGCTCGCAATCCGACACGAATGGCGGTTTCTTCCGCAGTTTCCAATGCGTATTTCTTTGTCCTTCAGCCAGCGCGGTGTTGCTCCTAACCGATGCAGCCACCCATGCGAATCTCGCCGCGGCGGTGGCCGACGGAGGCAAAAGGTGAACTTAGAGAAAGCGCTGGCGATCGATCCGAACCAGCCATTGGCGCGCGAGAACCTCACCATAGTCGAACTGATACCAAAGTAGGAGGTGCGCAGTTTTCATGTATCGAAAGCGCCTCACCGCGAATCTCAAGTGTGTGCACAGTTGAGCCCCGCGGACCTGATCCACGAAAGAGATTAAGGAGCTTTCAATCATGCGAGACTTTCGCATTTCTGCGCACCAGTCTGCTTCCATGTTGCCGTCTGCCGTGTATTGGCGAATCGTCGCGCTATGCGTGGCCTTGTTCGTCCTGATCGCGTGTACCTGCGAGGGGCTCGCTCAATCGACGCCTCCGCCAAGCGGTTCGAAGGCACCCGTCAAAAACATTGTGCTTGTCCATGGTGCTTGGGCCGACGGCTCAGGGTGGAAGGGCGTGTACGACATCCTCGTTAAAGACGGCTACCACGTAAGCATCGTGCAGGAGCCAGAAACATCGTTTCAAGATGACGTTGCCACGACGAAGCGCGTGCTCGCGTTGCAGGATGGCCCGTGCATTCTCGTCGCGCACAGCTACGGCGGAGCCGTGATCACCGAAGCCGGCAATGATCCGGCGGTTGCGGGGCTCGTGTATATCGCCGCGCACATGCCAGACGCAAGCGAGAACGAGGCCGACGATGGCAAGCGCTTCCCCAGCGATCTGAGCAAGTCCAACGCGATCAAGAAGACCGCCGATGGCTTTACCTACCTCGATCCCGCGCAACTGCACGAGTACTTCGCGGCCGACTTGTCAGCCGAGCAAGCAGCATTCCTCGCGAGTTCCCAGGTCTGGAACAAGGCCGAGAACTTCCGCGCGGTGATTTCCCAAGCGGCCTGGCGAACCAAGCCAAGCTGGGCGCTGGTTGCGGCGAGCGACCGCACAATCAATCCCAACCTCGAGCGTTGGTACGCGGAACGCGCCCACAGTCACAAAATCGAAGTTGCGGGAGCGAGCCACGTTGTGTACATCTCTCATCCGAAAGAAGTGGCTGCGCTGATTGAACAGGCGGCCTCGTCAACCAAGTGACCGGTTCCTAGCGCCCGAGCGTGGCACGCCGTTTCGCGAGGTAGCGAACTGCCGAGATGAGTCCACTGAACCGATAAGTCGGATCGAGGTAGCGCTCGATGACATAGAAGGCAAAGTAGTACAGTCGACAAAATGCCCAGACCGTTATGGAAAGCAATGCCAATCTTCTCCACGCAGGGCGGTCCGCCAACAGAAGTCCGCTCGCAAGCACCCCAAGCAACAGGAACAATCCTGCTTTGAGTTTGATCAGTGTCGCATCGTGCAGATCGCGCATGATGATTCGACGGGGCAGTATGGAGAACGCACTAGACCGATTCCTTACAGTCACCGACCCACTCAATACAGTTCACTGGATTTGTGTCCACTCCATGGTCAGCGAGCGTATTCACACAGGCTGGAACCCACGCGTAGAGTTTCCCGTCCAAATACAAAACCCAGGTTTCTGGCGGCGGCGCATCGTCTTGGTCGAAGAACCCCGCGGAGGAATATTGCGACCCTCCATCCGAGACACTTTGAATAGGTTCGTAAACTAGCAAGCGCCCGACATTCGGTTCCGCGGAAATCGCGCCGCATTGCCCTGCCAGGAATCCGCGTCGCTTCAACACGACAGACACGACTGCAGTCACCCATTCTGAGGAGGGCGAGGAAGGCCCCACAGAAACACTCGGTTGCAATTCGGAGCCGCGAAAGCCTCGCGTTAAATCGTCGACTACCGGCGCTGCGTCTTGCGCCAGCTTGTAGCCGGCTGCATAGTGGCGGTATCGCTTGAGATACTTTTACCACCATCGCTGGATCGGACGGCCGCTGCGCATTAACTCACCAGCCCGATTCATGCGTTCAAGGTGAGTGCGAACTTCGATACTAGCTGCAAATGTGCACAGGCCTGCGTGAATCTTAAGCCATCGCTTGCCTCAGCAAGGGAAGTTTGAAACTCCGCCAGGTCAGCAACGCGCTCGGTCATGGCGCGAGTCTAGAGGTGCGGGCACCAGGCCGCAACCGAGCTTCAGTCGGCGGCGGGAAACCACTGCCGAATGGGAGTCTAGACGGCGAGGAAACAAACAAAAACCCCGATCCGTTCGGACCGGGGCTCCTGATACGCGAGATCCTCTAAACAACTTTAATAAACACGATCACGAACGCGAACAGTACCAGCGATTCGATGAACGCGAGACCGAAAATCAGGAACAGCTGAATTCCGGCTCGGCCCGCTGGGTTACGCGCCATCGATTCGCAAGCCGAGGCAGCAACACGGCCCTGGCCGAGTGCGGCCAGACCGACAGCGATGCCGAATCCGATACCGGCTGCGATAGGAACGGCCCAGCCTTTAGCGGCTGCAGCAGCGTCGCCACCCGGGGTTTGCGCCAGTGCCGGCATCGCAAACAACATGAGCAGCATGAAGAGTACGAACAGAGTCTTACGCATGTGTGTTTCTCCTTAGCAATGTCCGCCAGTGGGTGGTTGACCACAGCCTCCTCGGAGTAACTGTCGCCCTCACGCTACGCGGGTACTACAAAACTCATCAAAGAGCGCGACCTTAGTCGTGCCCGTGCGCCGTCGCCTCGGCCAAATACACCGCAGCCAGAGTTATAAAGATGTACGTCTGGATGAGCGACACGAAAATGTGGAGGCCCATGAAAACTACCGGAAATCCCAGGGGCACCAGCGAGAAAAACGCCAAGGTCACCATGTCGCCGGCGAACATGTTCGCGTAGAGACGAATCGTGAGCGACATGATGCGGGCGAAGTGGCTGCAAATTTCAATGACGAACAGCAGCGGCGAGATCCACCACACCGGGCCCAGGAAGTGCTTTAGGTAGCCGATGACGCCATTCTCGCGCAGGCCGTGGACGTGGTAGAAGAACCAGGTCACCAGCGCGCATCCGAGCGGTACCGACGGGAACGCAGTCGGCGCCTCGAAGCCCGGAATCAATCCGATCAGGTTCATCGACAGGATGAACACACCCAGAGTCACGATGTACGACGTATAGGTCTCGTAGCCGTGGCCGATCATCTCTTCGCCCTGGTTGCTGACAAAGTTGTTCATGCCCTCCGCTATATGCTGGAGCACGCCCGGCTTGTCCCAGGACAGCGAGATGCGAGTAGCAATGAAGAACAGTACCAGGAGGAGGAAAACGAGGATTTCCATCGCCACGTAGTTGCTGATGGGCGCCCTCGGGTGCGGGTTCGGAACGTGCAACACGCTCATCATCGCGGACACCGGTCCGGCGAGATACTGATTGAGGAATGCAGTAAACCACAATTGATGCGGCATCTCTATGTTCACAATTTCCGGGAGGATTAGAGTCCGCGTCGCAGCGCGACGTACAGCTCGTACATGGCCTCAACTGCCATCGCGGCAACTGGAAGAACAAGTCCTCCCAATAGCCCGTAAAGTGCTGCAACAGAACTTCTTAATATAACATAGGCGGCTGCGCCAAGGACCCCGTACCGGAGCAGCATCAGGCCCACAATCCTCGCCCCGGATTCCTTGCTTCCCGCATTTGTGATGCGGTCCGCCAAGGCATCCACCGACCGCGAAAGCGACCAGAAATTGTAGGCCGAGAGAACAGCGCCAAGGGCAAATCCGGCACCCACTTGCCAGTGCCATCGCCAAAGAAGGAATGGCAAAACAGCAACCGCGAAGATCGGAATGAGGCGCTTAATCCGGGTCAACGCTCCGGAATAAAACGCTTCGGCTGCCTGTTCCTGGGAGGTCACGGATTCAGTCTCGCACGTCGAAGTTCAACGCGAAAAGAAAAACGGCGGGAGTGACCCCGCCGCTTTCGAACGTAGCCGTACGCTAATTCTTGTTTTCGGTCTTCTTATAATTCGCTGCGAGCTGGTCGAGCACCCCGCTCACATCAATCCCCGAATTGACCGGGGTGGCAAACGCCAGCGAAATGATGCTCTCGCTGCTCGTAATTCCGCCGGGCGAAAACTGGATCCAGCCATAGCGAAGGCGCTGGTCCTTCAGAGCTCCAGGCATCTTGAAGCGCTTCATCGCCGCGTCAATGGATGGCCTGTCGGTCTCGGCTTCGAAGAGCAGCACATCAGCGCCGGCGACGGAGCGGTGTTCCGCCTTGTTGATCTTCATCGGCAGGAACTCTTCCTGGATCTCGCTGGAGGTCCCTCCGCCATGCATGCGGTATCCGCCGAAAAGGTTCGCTACGTAGAACCACTGCGCGTTGCCGGGGTCTCTAACCTCCCACAACTTCGCCGTATGTCCCTCGTGAATGCTCGACGCGATGGCTTGCGAGTACTTGGACGGCAGCGGGAACATTGCGCTCATCAGGATGCGTGCTCCATCCGGCGTCGAGGCTCCCTTGCCCGCGTTGGAGAACTGCTGCGAGATATCGGTCACTTCGCGCAGCTGATAGTCATAGCGAATTTGTAGGACCGATCCCGTGGTCAGGTCGTAGAAGACCTGCGTGCCCGGAGCGCTCGAATCCTTCTCGATCTCGGCGGCCTGTTTCCAGTTGCCGGTAAGAGGCAGATTCACGATGTTGCTTTGAATGCCCTGGGGAAATATGGCCTGGAGAGAAAGAACCAGACATGATGCAAGGAAAGCAAACTTAGCTTTCTTCATAACAACTCCCTTTAAAAAGCGCTTTGTTCATCGTCGCTCTACGGCGCGCGAGAAGCAAAGCAAAATTAATCCTTGTCACTCGCCGATGTGAGCGTGCGCACAAGCTGGATGAACCCGCCCACCGCGCCGACGATGACCCCGGCGATGTACGCCCAATGAGTATGCAACCACTTGTCAACCAGAGCGCCAAGTATCAGTCCCGCTACAACCGCTCCGGGGATGATGAACGCTATCTGGGAATACCGTGCCCAAGTGTACGCGGCCTTCCTATTATCGTCTTCCGCCATTTTTGAAGCCTACACCGACCGACAGAAAACAGGGAGAGCAATCGTCCGCCCTCCCATCCCAAGGAAACCTGCGCGAGCTACCGAAGCAGCCCGATCACCCTTGCGTCGCCTGAGAGCGCCAGCGACCAATTCACAATCCGGAGGAAGACCTCCGGGAACAATCCGATACCCAGTGTCCCAAGCGCCGAAATCCAGAGCGCTGCGCCGAGACTGGGCGAAATCTTCACTGGCTCCGCGTCCACCGCTTCGCGCATGAAGGCCGCGTTCGCTATCCGCAGGTAGTAATACATACCGAGCACAGCGAACAAGACAGCGACAACCGCCAGCGTGTAGTGTCCGGTCTCCATCAGGCTGAGGAAGATGTAGTACTTGCCCCAGAACCCGGCCAGTGGCGGAATGCCCGCCAGCGACAGCAGGAAGACCAGCAGCAGGACCGCTTCGCTCGGCGCTTTGAAGAACAGCCCCGCGAGATCGTCGAGCTCGTCACCGATAATGTCGCGCCGACGGAGCGAGGTAATCACCGCGAACGCACCGAGGTTCATGAACGTGTATACCGCGAGATAAACCAGAATCCCCTTGATGCCCGTGCTGCTATTCTTACCGTCGCTCGCCACGAGTCCGAGCAGCATGTAGCCGACATGGGAGATCGAAGAGTACGCCAGCAGCCGCTTCACGTTGGTTTGCGTCAGCGCCGCGAAGTTACCGCCAATCATCGTCGCTACGGCCACGAAGATCAGGATCGGCGTGTACTGCTCGCGCATCGGCCACAGCATGAATAAGAAGATCCGCAGCAGCATCGCCCAACCAGCGGCTTTTACCGCCACGGACATAAATCCAGTCACCGCCGTTGGCGCGCCTTCATACGCATCCGGCGCCCATTGATGGAACGGGACCGCCGCAATCTTGAAGAGCAATCCGGTTGCCGTCGTGATGAGAGCCAGCAAAGCAATCGGGTCGCGAGGATTGTCGGCCATCCGCTGCGCCAGCTTGTTCGCAATCTCGGTCAGATTCGTTGAACCAGTTAGTCCGTAGAAGAGAGACAGTCCATAAGCGAAGATGCCCGACGAGAACGCGCCCAGCAGCAAGTACTTCAGCGCCGCTTCGTTCGAACGCTTATCGCGTTTCAGGAATCCCACGAGCACATAGGTCGAGAGCGCCATCAACTCGAGGCCCACGAAGAGCAGGATCAGGTCCATGCCCGACGCCATGCACATCATTCCGATCGTAGCGAAGAGGATCAGCGCGTGGTACTCGCCGTGGTCCTCGTGCTCGATTTCCATATAGCGGATGGACATCAGGATCGCGACCGCCGCGCCAACGATGAACAACAAGTAGAAGTAGATGGCGAAGCGGTCCATTACCAGGCTGCCGAGGAAGCCCGAGAAGCGCTTCGATTCCGGCGTCTCGATGTAGTACACCGCCTGCCACACCTTGGCGAGGGACATCGTCGCTGCCGCCAGCCCTGCCAAAGCCAGCGCGGCGTTCCAGCGCTTCCACCCTTTCGGGAGCACAAGGTCCAGCAGCAGGATCGCCACCGCGAACCCCGACAGCACCAGCATCGGGAGGGCCAGCAGATAATCGCTGCGCGACAACAAATTAGGTAACGAAGTCACAGCCTTGCTCCTTAGCTCTTGTGCGCCGACGGATGCGTAACCAACACGGTGACGCGCGTCGGTTTCTCCGTGGCCTTCTTCTCCAGCGGAGTCTCCGGCGCTTTTACCGCGGGTGCTGCTTCCTTCGCGGGCTCGGTCTGCTGCGCGTTGATCACCGGCGCGACGTGCCCCGGTCGATTCGCATTGATCGTTGCTTCCAGCTTCGCCGCAGGTTGGTCGAGAATCTTGAACAGCGGCTGCGGATAGAGGCCGATCGCCAGCGCGAGAATCACCAGCGGCACGAAGGTCGCCAGTTCGCGGGGCGTCAGGTCCGCCAGTTTTTCGTTCTTAGGATTCGTAACCGTCCCGAAGAACACCCGCTGGTAGAGCCACAGCAGATAAGCCGCGGCAAGTACTACGCCCGGAATCGCCCAGATCGCCCAGGTCTTGTTGACCATGAACGTCGCCATCATGATCGGCATTTCGCCGACGAACCCATTCAGCAGTGGCAGGCCCATCGACGACATGAACATGATCAGCGCGATCGTCGCGTAAACCGGCATCACCGTACTGATCCCACCGTATTCCGAGATCTCACGCGTATGCCGCCGCTCGTACAAAATGCCGACAATCAAGAACAGTGCACCAGTCGAGATACCGTGGTTAATCTGTTGGATCACCGACCCGGCAATACCCATCTGCGTGAACACGAAGATGCCCAGGGTGCAGAAGCCCAAGTGGCTGACCGACGAATACGCCACCAGCTTCTTCATGTCTTTCTGCACCAGCGAAACCAGCGCGCCGTAGAGGATGCCGATCAGCGACAGCGTAATCAACAACGCCTGAACCCATTTGATCGTCGCCACCGCCGGGAAAAACGGCAGCGAGAAGCGGATCAAGCCGTACGTTCCCATCTTCAACAGAACGCCCGCCAGGATCACCGAGCCGGCCGTTGGCGCTTCTACGTGCGCATCCGGCAGCCAGGTGTGGAACGGGAACATCGGCACTTTGATCGCGAAGCCGACGAAGAATGCGAAGAACAGGAAGATCGCGGCCTTGCCCGTAATCAGCGGTGCCGTCGCATAGAGCGCTTCCAGCGAGAACGTGTACACGCCCGTCACTGTGTGGTGGTGGAAGTACAGGAACAGGATGCCCAGCAGCATCAGCACCGAGCCGGCCAGCGTGTAGAGGAAGAACTTGATCGCGGCGTACAGCTTGCGCGGCCCGCCCCAAATGCCGATCAGCAGGTACATGGGCACGAGCATCGCTTCCCAGAACACGAAGAATAGGAAGAAATCGTTGGCCATGAAGACGCCGAGCATGCCGGTCTGCAACAGGAGGAACCATGCGTAGTATTCCTTCACGCGGTTCTCAATCGCCGTCCAGGACGACAGGATCGAAATCGAACCCAGCAACGTCGTCAGGATGATCAGCAGAAACGAGATGCCATCAATGCCAAGCTGGTAGCCCGCGCCGATCGAAGGAATCCAGTTGTTCGTCGAGCCTTCGGCGAACTTGAAATATGGCGTCACTTCGCTCTTCACCGCCCAGAACCACGGGATCAGCGGCAGTGAGACCAGGAAGCCAGCCAGCGCCGCGAGGTTCGCGATCCAGCGGATGGCGTTCTTGTTCTCCTTCGGCACCATCAGCAGGAGGATTGCTCCCGCCAGTGGCGTGAACAGCACGATCGAAAGTATGTGCGATCTAAACATAAATAATTCCGTTCACCATGGATCCGTCTAGCGAATCACGTAGTACCAAACCAGCCCAACGACGCCGAATACCATCACCAGCGCGTACCACTGCACTAATCCCCACTGCACCAGGCGCACCGGATACGAAGTGACCCGCGCCACAACCGCCGGTCCATTCACCAGGACGCCATCAATAATCCATTTGTCCCACCAGCTCGAGAGCGTGCCGGCAAAGCGCGTCATCCAACCCGCACCGTTAACGCCGCCATCAATCACGTTGGCATCGAACTTCCAAAGACCATCGCCCAAACCAAGCGCGCCGAGCCGAATCTTCCCAACATTGCAGCGACCGAGCACGGTGTAGTCGTAGGCTTCATCCACGTAGTACTTGTTGAGTAGCGTGTTGTAAACCGGCGGAGCCAGTTCGTTGATCGGCTCCTTGAAGGCTTTGTCGGCCTTGCCGTATGCGCGGTTCGCCATCAACCAGCCAAGTCCCGCCGCACCGATCGAAGCCAGCATCAGCTCATATTCGGTATAGTCGGTTTTCTCTTCTTTGGCCGGAGTCTTTTCGGGAACCGCGGCTCCTTCCGCCACGACCGTGTGCTGATTCGCAAACACTGGCTCGAGAAACTTCTCAAACCGGTTCGACCCGCCCAAACTGTGCGGTACTCCGAGGAATCCCGCAAACACCGCGCAGATCGCCAAAATCACAAGCGGCCCCGTCATCGACTTCGGCGACTCATGCACGTGATGCTCAACCTCATGGCTCATGCGCGGCTGTCCGAAGAACGTGAGATATACCAGTCGGAACATATATAAGCTGGTCATCAGCGCCGTCAGGAAGCCGATACCCCAGAGCACGCGGAACGTCCCGCCATTCGACGACCACGCCTGCCACAGAATCTCGTCTTTCGAGAAGAAGCCTGCCAGCGGCGGAATGCCCGCGATCGCCAGCGTGCCCGCGAACATCGTCCAGAACGTGACTGGAATCTTCTTCCGCAGTGCTCCCATAAAGCGCATGTCCTGCTCACCGCTCATGGCGTGAATCACCGAGCCGGAGCCAAGGAACAGCAATGCTTTAAAGAACGCGTGGGTGAACACGTGAAAGACACCCGCGGTAAATGCGCCTAAGCCGAGAGCAAGGAACATGTAGCCAAGCTGTGAAACCGTCGAATAGGCCAGCACGCGCTTGATGTCGTTTTGCACTAGGCCGATCGAGGCCGCGAAGACCGCGGTCAGTGCACCAACAATCGCGACTACCTTCATCGAATTGGGCGCGAGGATGTACAGTGCGTTCGACCGCGCCACCATGTACACGCCCGCCGTCACCATCGTCGCCGCGTGGATCAGCGCGCTCACCGGTGTCGGGCCTTCCATCGCATCCGGCAGCCACACATAAAGGGGAAGCTGCGCGCTCTTGCCGCAGGCGCCGATGAACAGCGCAATCGTCGCGAAGGTAATCCAGTAATCTCCGGTGTGGAAGATGCCGCTACGCGCGGCCTGGGTGACCTTAGTGAAGTTGATCGAACCGAAGTACCAGGCGATCGTGAACATCCCCACCAGCACCCCGGCATCGCCAATTCGATTGGTGATGAACGCCTTGTTCGCTGCGGTGCTCGCCGATTTCTTATGGAAGTAGAAGCCAATCAGCAGGTAGGAACACAGGCCCACGCCCTCCCACCCCACGAACATCATGGCGTAGTTGTTCCCGAGGATCAGCGTCAGCATCGAGAACATGAACAGGTTCAGGTAACCGAAGAACCGGTAGTACCCGCCGTCATGCTTCATGTATCCGGTCGAGTAAATGTGGATCAGCATGCCCACGCCGGTCACGAAGAGCAGCCAGATCGACGACAACGGATCAAGCAGGAAGCCGGCTTCAGCCTTGAACTCCGCCGTCGCGCCGCTCGCCGTCTTAAAGGTCATCAGCCCGGTGTTCGAACCCAGCCACGTATACACGACCTTCTCGAAGGGCTTGTGGTCCACGGCCGCGTATTGCGTGTACTGAAACACCGCCAGGCACGACCACAGGAACGTCAGCACGATTGCGCCGACGCAAATGCCGTTCACCCACTTCTTGTCGTGCTCGTCATCGAGCTTGCGGCCGAAGAAGAACATGGTCGCCGCGCCAAGCGCCGGGAACAGCGGAATTAACCAGATGTGCTCAAGAAAAAACATGGTCGGTCTCACCACTTCAAGAGATCCACTTCATCCACGTTCACCGTCTCTTTGTTCCGGAAGAACGCGATCACAATGCCAAGTCCCACTGCGGCTTCCGCCGCGGCATCCACCATTACGAAGATCGAAAACACCTGCCCGTGGAGCCCGTAGAGCCGCGAAAACGCTACCAGATTCAGGTTCACGGCGTTCAGGATCAGTTCGATCGACATCAAAATAACCACCACGTTGCGGCGCGTCACCACTCCCACGGTGCCGATGATGAAGAGCATCGCGGCCACAACCAGGTAATGCATGGTTCCGATTTCAGCCATGGTCAGATCCTCTTCTTCGCCATTACAACGGCGCCCACAATTGCCACCAGCAGCAGCAGCGACGCCACTTCAAACGGCAGCATGTAATTCCGGTAGAGCATCACGCCGATGTCCTGCGTATTGCTGGCTTCCGGCAGAATCGCTCGCGTGCTCGGGAAGGTCCCGCCGCCGTTGCGATAGATCAGCAGCAGCATCACGCCGAACAACGCTGCCACCGCCGATCCCGCCAGCCACTGCTTGTTGAACTGCTCTTCCTTCAGCGATCTCTCGAGGTTTACGAGCATGATCACGAAGAGGAACAGCACCATGATTCCGCCCGCGTACAAGATAATCTGCACGCCAGCGACAAACGGGGCATACAGCATCAGGTACAATCCGGCCTGCGCCAGCAGGGTGAAGATCAGGAAGATCGCGGAGTGCACGGCGTTCTTGCGCAGGATCACACCCAGTGCGCTGCCCACGCTGAGCGCCGCAAGAAAATAGAAAAAGAATGGTGTTGCGACGGGTGTCATTTCTCGTATGGCTCCGGAGCTGTGCGATGTTCCAGTACTTTGCGATCGAGCACCATGCCCTCGCGGCTGTACAACGCCATCTCATATCCCGTTCCCAATTTCAGCGACTGCGTCGGGCATGCTTCTTCACACAATCCGCAGAACATGCATCGGCTCACGTCGTAAACGTAAGTGACCATTACCTTCTTCTTGGTCACCGGATCGCGATCGCTCTTCATCGCGATCAAATTCTCCGGGCAGGCCAGCGCGCATAGGTTGCAACCAATGCACAGCGTCTCGCCGTTCTCGCCCAGCTTCATCATCGGCTGGCCGCGGAAGCGGTCCGTAATCACCGGACGCTCCTGCGGATACTGCTCGGTCTGGCAGTCCTTCGGGGCCTGGTACTTGAAGGTGATCGAGAGCCCCTTGATCAAATCGATTAAGAAAACTTTGCGCAGCAGCGGTGCGATGCTCATCGCGCCACCCCCATCAATCCAGCGATCAGCTCATGCCGTACGCCGAGTACCGCAGTCACAATCAGCACCCCGAGCGATACCGGCAGCAGCACCTTCCAGCCAATCTTCATCAGCTGGTCGAAGCGATACCGGGGGAACGTCCCGCGATACCAGATGTAGAGGTACATAAAGACGCCGACCTTCGCCGAGAACCAGAAGATGTCGCTCACCCGTACTCGCACTGCGGGAATCAGCAGCACCGCGCCGATCATCCCCAGCAGCACGCCGAAGATACCGAGCCCGATCGCTTGGACCTTGAACGCCGGCTTGCTCGGCATGCGAACCCATCCGATAAAACATCCCGCGGCCAGCACGAAGAACAACAGCGCCGGGAAGACCGAAAATGCGAAGTCCCACGTAGCGCCGCTCAGCGCATTCGGGAACGGCCGCAGCCATCCGCCGAGCCAGAGCGTTACCGCGATCGACGAAACCGCGATCATCGCCACGTATTCGCCGAGGAAGAACAACGACCAGCGGAACCCGCTGTATTCGGTGTGGAAGCCGGCAGTCAATTCGCTTTCAGCTTCCGGCAGATCGAACGGTGCGCGATTCGTCTCAGCGACCATCGCGATCGCGAAGATCACGAACGCCACCAGCCCGGTCGGAAAGAACTTAAAGATGAACCACGAACCCTGCGCTTGTTGTGCCTGCACAATGCCGATCATGCTCAGCGTTCCAGTGCCGGTCTGCAGCGAGGTCATCATCAACACGCTGACAATCGCCAGCCCCATCGCCACTTCGTAGCTCACCATCTGTGCCGCCGAACGGAGCCCGCCCATCAACGCGTACTTCGAGTTCGACGACCACCCCGCCATCACCACCGCCAGCACGCCGAGCGACGAGATGCCGATCATGAACAAGACACCGATGTTCATGTCCGTCACTGCATGGCTGCGTCCAAACGGGATTACTAGGTACGTGGTGAACGCTGTCATCATCACCGTGACCGGAGCCATCCAGAACAGGAACTTGTCGGCGCCGTCGGGAACGATGTCTTCTTTGATAAGCAGCTTCAGCGCATCAGCAATCGGCTGCAGCAATCCGTGCGGACCTACGCGCATGGGGCCGAGGCGAATCTGCATGTGCGCCAGCACCTTGCGCTCCAGGTAGGTCATCAGCATCACCGCCACTGACGCCACTCCAAAGATCACGAGGATGTAAACCGTGGCCCACAGCGGGCTGCCGTATTCGCCCGGCGTTCCATTGAATTTCAGAAAGTTCAGAAAGTGTGAGATCACCGGTCCACCTCACCCAGCACGATGTCGAGTGTGCCGATCACGGCCACCACATCGGCGATCAGCGCGCCGCGCACCATCTTGTCCAGCGCCTGCAGGTTCACAAAGCTCGGAGGCCGCACCCGCACGCGGTAAGGCTGCAACGAGCCGTCGCTCACAATGAAATATCCAAGCTCGCCCTTGGGCGCTTCGATCGAGTGATAAATCCTTCCGACGGGCGGCTTGAGCACTTTCGGAACCTTCGCCATCGTCGGCCCCGCGGGCAGCTTCTCCACCGCCTGTCGCAGGATCCGGATCGACTGTCGCATCTCCTGCATGCGAACCATGTACCGGTCGAAGGTGTCGCCGTTCTCGCCGGTCGGCACGTCGAAGTCCACCTGGTCGTAAGCCGCGTAGGGCTGTGCTTTCCGCAAATCCCACTTCACGCCAGCCGCGCGCAGTACCGGGCCAGTCACGCCCAAGGCCTTGCAATCTGCGGCATTCAAAATCCCGATACCCTTCGTCCGTTGCAGCCAGATACGATTGCCCGTCAGCAGCCCTTCGTACTCGTCAATCCTCGGCCCAAGCTTGTCGCAGTAATCGAGAACGTCCTTCTCGAACCCTTCGTACGCCTCGTAAATGCAGCCGCCGATGCGGAACGCGTGCGTTGTAAGCCGCGCGCCGCAGTACTTCTCGAAAATCTTCAGCACTTCTTCGCGATCGCGGAAGGTGTAGAACAGCGGCGTCAGCGCACCTATGTCGAGCGCGTGCGTGCCCAGCCAAACCATGTGGCTCGCCAGCCGGTTCAGTTCCGTCAGGATCACGCGCAAGAACTGTGCCCGCGGCGGCGCCTGCACATCGATCAGCTTCTCGACCGCCTCGCAATAGCCCAGGCCGTTGCTTACCGCCGCTACGTAGTCCATGCGGTCCACGTACGGGTTGAACTGCACATACGTGCGGTTCTCAGCGATTTTCTCTACCCCGCGATGCAGGTAGCCGATCACGCACTCCGTACCCAGCACCCGCTCACCATCGAGCTTCAAAATCACGCGTAACACGCCGTGCGTCGACGGATGCTGCGGCCCCATATTGAGGACCAGCTCGTTCGAATCCAGGAACGTTTTGTTCTCGAGATCGCTGGGCGTTACTTCGATTGCTGTACTCATTGTCCGCTCTCGATTCCGACAAACTTGTTCACCCACTGCTGGTCCTGCTGGCGAATGCCGTAGTCCTTGCGCAGCGGGAAGCCGGTCCACTCGTCCGGCAGCAAAATGCGCTTCAGCCCCGGATGCTCCGTGAACTCGATCCCGAACATGTCGAAGACCTCGCGCTCCAGCCAGTCGGCCGTGGGCCACAGGCTGTACACCGAGCGAACCTTATCGCCGTCTTTAATCGGGACCTCGACGCGCACCCGCTCGTTTTTCGCGAACGAATACAGGATGTAAACCATGTCGAACTGCTCTTCGCGCTTCGGCCAATGCAGCGCGGTCACGTCCACGCAGTAATCGAACCCTTCGTCTTCGCGCATCCGCTTCAGGATCTCGAACGCGATGCCCTTGTCCACCACCAGGTACTGGTCCTTCAGGTAAATCGAAGCTTCACGAATCCCCGAGCCGTACTGGCGCTTCAAACTTGCAACAAATTCGCTTTCCCACGGCTTCGGCGCTGGCTTCGGCGGGGCGGGAGGCGCTGGGGGCTTGGCTGCTGCCGGAGCCGCAGGCTTTGCCGGTGCGGCTGCTGCTGGTTTTTCGGGAGTAGGCGCGGCGACTACAGCTTTCGGAACTTCTGCCGCGCCCTCAACCTTCGGCGCCGCAGTCTTGTCCAGTTCAGATTTCTCGTCTGGCATCTGTTCTGTGCCTTTTCTGGTACCAACCCGGCAGGTCTCGGATTGGGACAGTCTTTTCTACCAATGAGTTGGGCTGCTCAGATGCGACGCAGGTCACGAGGAGGTGTGACCCATATCACAATGCACTCGCAAACCCGCCATTCATGCGCCTCCCCGCATCCACAAGAACTCGCAGGACGAAGCGGGAATCAACCTCCCATGAAAGTGGGACATTGCACTTTTCAACGCATAAAGAAAGGCGGCCCATAGCCGCCTCTCCTAACACCTAAAGCCTAATAACCCGCCTCTACACCCACTCCAACGCGCCCTTCTTCCAAACCCACGCATATCCGGCAATCAGAATCCCCAGGAACAGCAGCATCTCCACCAGTCCAAATACTCCGAGCGCCTTGAACTGCACCGCCCACGGGAACAGGAAGATGGTTTCCACGTCGAACACCACGAACAGGATCGCGACGATATAAAACCGGATGGTATAGCGCTGCCGCGACGAATCGAACGGATCGATACCGCACTCATACGGCATCAGCTTCACTTTGCTGGGCTTCGCTGGCCGTGCCAGCTTAAAGAGCATCAGGGTCCCGGCGCCAATCCCGAACGCGACGAGCAGGAATATAAAGATAGGAACGTAATTCTGCGGCATAAGAAAGCTTCCTTGTCCGTCCTCTATAATCAACGGTTCGATACCGACGCGCTGTGACGCTCGTCACGTCGCGAAAAAACAGGCGTTAGCCATTAGGAATTAGGCCTCGAGTTCACGGTCTTCCCTAATTCCTAATTCCTAAGACCTAAAACCTTCTGTTAAGGACATTCCGTGTCGTTAGAAGACAATATTTACCAGCTTCGCCTCGAGAAGCTGAAGCAGATCGAAGCCCTCGGCCAGCGCGCCTACCCGTTCAAATACGAGACGACCCACACCGTCCCCGAGATCTGGGAGCAGTTCGAGTCCAAGACTGGCGAAGAACTCGAGGCCCATCACATCGACGTCCGCGTCGCCGGCCGCCTCATGTCCATCCGCGGCCAGGGCAAGGCCGGCTTCGCCCACCTCCAGCAGAACGGCAAGAAGCTCCAGCTCTACGTGCGGCTCGACAACGTCGGCGAAAAAGGCTTCGCCCTTTATAAGCTGCTCGATCTCGGCGACTTCATCGGCGCCAAGGGATACCTCTTCCGCACCCGCACCGGCGAACTCAGCATCCACGTCGAAGAAATCACCTTCTTAGCCAAGGACCTTCTCCCGCTGCCCGAAAAATGGCACGGCCTCACCGACGTCGAACTGCGCTACCGCCGCCGTTACGTGGACATGAACATGGACCCCGACGTCCGCGAGGTCTTCATCAAGCGTGCCCGCATCCTCCAGACGATGCGCAGCTTTTTCGACCAGCGCGGTTTCGTCGAAGTCGAGACCCCGATGCTCCAAAGCCAGTACGGAGGCGCTGCTGCACGTCCGTTCACCACCCACCACAACACGCTCGACATGGATCTCTACCTGCGCATCGCGCCCGAGCTCTATCTCAAGCGGCTCGTCGTGGGCGGCATCGACCGCGTCTACGAGATCAACCGCAACTTCCGTAACGAAGGCATCAGTACCCGGCACAACCCCGAGTTCACCATGCTCGAGTTCTACTGGGCCTACGCCGATTACTTCGACCTCATGACCTTGACGGAAGAGCTCTTCCGCCAGCTCGCCACCGAAGTCACGGGCGGGACCACGGTCCAGTACGGCGACCACACCCTCGACTTCAGCAAGATGGAACGTCTCACCATGCGCGACGCCATCCTGAAGTACTGGCCCGAGAACGCCGGCCCCAAGCCCGCGTTCGAAGACTTCTCCAGCGCCGAAAAGGTCGCCGCGATGGGCAAGCACCTCAGCGAACTGAAGCTCATGCCCTTCCAGGTGAATGCGCCGAAGGGCGTAACCATCGCCGCAATGTTCGAGGCCCTCTCCGAGGAGCACCTCGTGCAGCCGACAATCCTTTACGACTTCCCGGTCGAGATCTCGCCGCTCAGCAAGAACCACCGCGAAGATCCGGAGTGGGTGGAGCGCTTCGAAGTCTTCTGCGCCGGCATGGAAATCGGCAACGCCTTCAGCGAACTCAACGATCCCATCGAGCAGCGTAAGCGCTTCGAAATGCAGTTAGCCGAACGCGCCCGCGGCGACGAAGAAGCCCATCAGATGGACGAAGACTACGTCCGCGCCCTGAGCTACGGCATGCCGCCGACGGGAGGCATGGGCATCGGCATCGACCGTACGGTGATGCTCCTGACCAACAGCAAATCGATCCGCGACGTAATCCTCTTCCCGCTGCTGCGACCGGAGCAGGAGGAACCTGCTGAGCCATGAGCGAAACCGAGCAGCGATTCTGCACGTGCAAGGATTGGGAACCCTGTGGCTGCGGTAACCAACCTCCTTACCATTGCATGTGGTGCTGCCTCGACCTGAACGCGGAGCAAATTGAAGAAGCCAAACGCAGGGGCTATTACCGTGGTGACCGGCCCTCCACGCGTCACTAGAAGAGTTCACAACCTCTGTGCACTCTGTGCCTCTGTGGTAGATTTCGCGGCGAAAGTTCAACTCCAGCCCCGAAATCATCGTGGTCGCCGAATAGGTCTTACTCTTCTCGCAACGCCGTCATCGGGTCCAGCCGTGCCGCGCGGATCGCCGGAATCGCGCTCGCGATCAAGCACACCGCCAACAGCGCCACCGCCGCCGCCGTGAGCATCAACGGATCATGCGCGGTCAGGCCGTAGAGCAAACTCGCCGCGCTCCGTGCGACGATCACCGTCAGCGCCACACCGAACACCGCCCCAGTCACCGTCAGCGCCAGTGCCTCGCTCACGATCATCCGCACAATGTGCCAGCGGATTGCGCCCAGCGCCATGCGTATCCCGATCTCATTTGTCCTCCGCGCCACGCCGTACGCAATCACGCCGTACAGTCCAATCGCCGCCAGCAAGATCGCGAGCACTCCGAAGAAGCCGCTCAGCGTGGCCAGCAGCCGTTCGCGCAAAAGGCTGTTTTCGATTTCACGGCGTAGATCGTGGAACTCCAGCGTTATCCCAGGATTTACGTCCGCCGACACGCGCCGCAACGACGCCATGAGCGAAGCCGGATCCAGTTGCGAGCGCACAACCACTTCCGTGTCCGGCCGGTCCGACCGATTTTGTGACTGCGGGTAGTACGCCATCGGCTCAAACTCGTCCCGCATATCGTCGAACTTGCTGTCCTTCACCATCCCCACCACCACCCACTCCGGCTGCCTCTCACCAACGTAAACCTCCACCTTGAACGTCCTCCCGATGGGGTTATTTGTTCCCAGCAGCACCTTCGCGAATTTCTGGTTCACGATTGCCACCGGCTGCGAGGTCGCCGTATCCTGAGCGTCGAAGTCACGCCCCATCAGCAGCGGCGTTTGCATCGTTTGGAAGTAACCCTCGGTGATTGTGTCTTCGATCGAAGTTGTCTCTTGTTTCTTCCCGTCCACAACAATGCGATCGTTCCATCCATTGCCCATGAACGGTCCAAACATCACTTCCGCTGCGCTCTCGATTCCCGGGACTGCGCGTACGCGCTCCAGCAATGTTCGCTTTAAGGGCAGGCGCGCCTCTGTGGGCAATTGAAGCGATGAAAAATCCATCATCATGACCAACACGCCATCGCGCCGGAAACCCGCATCCTGTGCCAGGATTCGCCGCAAGCTTCCAGAGAACAACAACGCCCCTGCCACCAGCACCAGTGACACCGCCACTTGCGACGCTACCAGCACCTTGCGCAAACTCACCCGCTCGCGGGTCGCACTCTGACCACGGCCGGAGCTGTTCATCAGCCGTGCCGGGGACGCCTTCGTCGCCCGTATCGCCGGTCCGAGTCCGAACAGGCAAGCGGTTAGCATCGCCAGTCCGGCGCCAAACCCGAGCACCCGCCAATCCACTGCCAGGTTCACGAACAGGGTTTGTCCGAGGTACCGCACCAGCAGCCGGCTCAACCCGAACGCCAGCAACAGTCCGAACACTGCTCCGCCACTTGCCAGCAGCAGGCTCTCCACCAGCAACTGCCGCAGAATACGAACTCGCTCCGCGCCAAGCGCCATTCGCACCGCAATCTCGCGTTCCCGGGAACTCGCTCGCGCCAGCATCAAATTCGCAAGGTTCGCGCAGGCAATCAGCAGCACTGACCCAGCAATCGCCAGCAGCAACCACAGTGGAGTTTCGTACTTTTCGCGCAGTTCGGAGACCCCGTTTGCCGCCGGGTACGCAGCGAGTTTCTTCCCCAGGTATTGCTTCGCTGTGTCCGCTTGAAACTGCGGAGGCAGCGTCTCGCGGAATGCGCTCGCGGAGATCGCATTCAGTTGTGCCGAAGCCTTGGCAAACGTCCAGCCCGGCTTCAGCCGCCCCATCACCGTGAGCCACCACCCGCGCGGCATGTTGTAGAAATTGTCTTCGCCATTGATCACCGGCTCCGAGCACAGTGGCACGGCTACATCGAACTGCCGCCCAATCTCCATCCCATAAAACGACGCAGGCGTCACTCCGAGAATCGGGAACGGGTGCCCCTCGAGCCGCACCGTCCTCCCGACCACATTCATATCGCCGCCGTACTCGCGCTGCCAGAACGGATAGCTGATCACGGCGCCCACCACACCGCATCCCGGATGGTCATCGGGCGCGTGCAGCACGCGTCCGAGCAGTGGCTGCACTCCAAGCGCATCGAAGAATTCGCCGCTCACCCACAATCCGTGCGCGTAGCGCGCCTCTCCGCCATTCGCAAGGTTGAACGTCGGCCAGCCGCCAAAGGCAAATACATCGCTGAATCCCTGCTGCTGTTGCTTCACCTGCATCCACAGGCCGTTCGTCATGTACGAAAAATCACCAGCGCCATGCCCGGTGCGACCCAGATTGGTCGGCCGTATCATCGCGAGTTCCTGCGGGTTCCGCACCGGCAGCAACCGCATGCGTACCGCGTCCAGAAGCTGAAAGATGGCCGTATTCGCGCCGATTCCCAGCGCCAGCGATGCAATGCACACTGCCGAAAAAATCGGGCTCGCGCGCAGTGCCCGCACCGCATAACGCAAGTCTTGCCTCAGCCCCGTCCACGGCCGCCCGCCGCCCGATCCAAGTGCAACGGTCTCCGTTCCCATGCGTTCCACCTGTTTGAATTCGTTGGCCAGGTCGCGTGCCCCGAGTTCCGCCTCAATCGTCCGCAGTGCCTCAGCCTCCGGTACGTTCATGGACCTCAGCCCGTCGTAACGATCGCTCAAATGCTGCGCCACTTCCTCAACGATCTCCGCCTCTCGCGGACCAGGAAGCCGCAATTCCTGCAGACACCCTCTCACCAACTCGCGAAAATCAGGCATGGCGCAGCCCCGTAATTCGCTGCATCGCGGCCACAAATTGCAGCCATGTGCTCTGCTGCTCCTTCAGCGTCTGCTTGCCTTGCGCCGTCAGCCGATAGTACCGGCGACGCCGCTGCCCCGCCTTTTCCACCCAGCGCCCCACAATCCAGCCGCGCTTCTCCAGCCGGTATAGCAGCGGATAAAACGATGCCACGTTGAACCGCACCGCTCCCTCCGAGCGCAACTCAATCATCTGGCTGATTTCGTATCCGTGCCGTGGACGGCCTTCCAGCAGTGAAAGCACCAGCAACTCCGCACTACCCTTTTTTAATTCCCGATCGAGTGTTGCCCGGTGGCTCTTCATATATGGCATAAACATATATGCCTCTGACAGACATCAGTCAAGACTTTGGCCAGCGCCAAATGCACCACTCGTCCCAGAATTCCCGGCCAGCTCGCATCGTTTTACAATGAAGTTTGACCACACTCCCCGGATATCACCCAACCATGAAGCCCCGTACTCTAAAACTCGAGGTGAACGAGATGAGTACAGAAACCATGTGGGAGAAGGTCCTCCAGCGCGACGCCGCCGCCGATGGCCGCTTCGTTTACGCCGTCCGCAGCACGCATATTTACTGCCGCCCGACGTGCCCGAGCAAGCGCCCTAACCGCGAACAGGTTGAATTCTTCGCCAATCCGAAAGAAGCCGAGCAGAAGGGCTACCGCGCCTGCCGCCGCTGCGCCCCGAAGACTGAGAACATCGCCTCCCACGTTGCCCGCATCTGCCGCGAACTCACCGACGACTACAAGGGCCTCTCGCCCGAAGACATCGCCGCGCGCGAGGGCCTGGCACTGCGCCGCCTGAACCAGATCTTCCGCACCGTCCTCGGCGTGACAGTGCGCGAGTATCTCGCCAGCCACAAACTGGAAGACTTCAAGTCGAAGCTGAAGACCTCGCAGGACGTCACCGGATCCATGTACGACGCCGGCTTCGGTTCCCCCAGCCGTCTCTACGAAAAGTCCGACGCTGTCCTCGGCATGACGCCCGCCAGCTACGGCCGCGGCGGCCGCGGCGCGCACATCGCCTTCGGAATTCGCGACTCCGAGATCGGCCACATCCTGATCGCCGCGACAGAGAAAGGCGTCTGCACGATCAGCTTCGGCGACAACGCCAAGAAGCTCGAGTCCGACCTCCGCAAGGAATTCCACGCCGCCGAGATCACCCGCAACGACGACGCTGTCGAGCAATATCTCGACGCGATAGCCGCGCACATCGAAGGCAACGAATTCCTCACATCGATCCCCATCGATATCCACGCCACAGCGTTCCAGGCCAAAGTCTGGCAACTCCTGCGCAACACCAAGCCCGGCGAAACCCTCACCTACAGCGGCCTCGCCGCGAAGCTCGGCGCGCCATCGGCCTCGCGTGCGGTCGCGCGCGCCTGCGCCTCGAACCGCGTCGCCATCGCGATCCCCTGCCATCGCGTGGTCGCCGCCTCGGGCGATCTCAGCGGCTATCGCTGGGGCGTCGAACGCAAGCGTCAACTTTTGCAGCGCGAGCGAAAACAAGTAGTCTAAGAAGCATGGGCTTCGAACTTACACGCGACGAACGACAGCGACTCGGCTATCAACTCATCGACCGCATCAACGACTTTTTCGAGTCGCTGCCCACGCGCAACGTCCAACTCCCAGCCAACGAACGCACCTTCAGCCCGCTCGCCGAGCCCATGCCCGAGCTCGGCGACGACGCCACCCGCGTTCTCGACGACCTCACCACCGAGCTCATTGACCGCGGCTTCCACGTTCCCGCCGCTAACTACTTCGGCCTGATGAATCCCACGCCGACATACATGGCGGTTCTCGCGGAAGCTCTCGTCTCCGCGCTCAATCCGCAACTCGCATCCCTCGCACGTTCCCAACTGGCCAGCAAGATTGAAAATGAAACCGTCCGCTGGATCGGCGAACGCGTCGGCTGGAACTCCGCCTTCGACGGCACCTTCACCAGCGGCGGCAACGAAGCCAACTTCTCCGGCCTCGCCCTCGCCCTGGCCCACCACTTCCCCGACGCTATCGAAAACGGCGTCGCCTCCATCGGCGCGCAGCCCGTCGTCTACTGCTCTGCGGAAGCCCATCACTCGCTCGACAAATCGGTCGGTCTCCTCGGTCTCGGACGCAAGGCACTCCGCCGCATTCCGATCAACGATCGCATCCAGCTTGATCCTGAAAAATTAGTTAAGGAAATCGATAACGATCGATCTGCGGGATACAAGCCTTTCTGCGTAGTCGCCACCGCCGGTACCACCAACTCCGGCGCCGTGGACGACATCTCTGCCCTGGCCGACATCTGCGAGAAGCACAATCTCTGGCTCCATCTCGATGGTGCCTACGGTGCTGCTGCCATCTTCAGCGACAAGCATCGCGACTTGGTCCGCGGCATCGAGCGCACCGACTCCGTGACCATCGATCCGCACAAGTGGCTCGCCATGCCCTTCGCCGCCGGTGTCATCCTCACCCGCCATCCTCAGGCCTTGCGCGATGCCTTCGAGGTCTCGACGCCCTATATGCCCAAGCTTGCCAACGCCGCCATGACCGACAACTTCAAGGTCAGCACGCAGTGGTCGCGCCGCATGAACTCGCTCAAGGTCTACCTCACGCTCAAAGTTCACGGCCGCGCCGCCTACGAAGAGCTCATCGACCGTCAACTTCAGCTCGCGAAAGTCGCAGCCGACTGGTTCGAACAATCCGATCTCTTCGAACTCGCCGTGCCGCAGGTATTACCGATCCTCAATTTCCGCCTGAAGGGCGTGCCCGAGCAAGATCTCGCCGCAGCCCACACGCGCATCGTCGAAGAAGTCACCCGCGACGGCCAGCGCTGGATCTCGCCCACGATGGTGAATGGTCGCAGCGTCTTGCGCATGATGATCATCAGCTACTTAACGACGGAAGAACATATTCGCGATCTGCAGCAAGCGCTCGTTAGTGCGGCACGCACTCTGCCGGCAACTGCAAGGAGTTAGGCATTAGGAATTAGGGGTTAGCAATACGAGAGCGCTGTAGTCGATGTTGCGGCTCCCCTGATGCCTAAAAACCTAACGCCGAATTCCCAATCGCTTCTCAGCAATAAATCAATGGCCTGTAATATTCGCGCAGCGTTGCTCACAGCGGCCATTCCCGCGCTAAACTGTCTGCGACTTCCCCAAGGAGGGAACGAACTCAATGGCAACCGCAGCTCCGCCGCGTGGCGTTGTAGCGCATCACATGGTCAGCACCGCTTTTGAACTCGACGAGTTCACCATCGTCAAGAACCTGGGCGTCGTACGAGGCATCGTCGTACGCTCGCGCTCGATCATCGGCAACATCGGCGCAAGTTTGCAAACGCTCGTCGGTGGCAACATCACCATCCTCACCGAACTCTGCGAGCGGACCCGCAATGAGGCCTTCGAACTCATGATCCAGCATGCCGCCCAACTCGGCGCGAATGCCGTCATCGGCGCGCGTTACGACGCCACCGAAGTCATGCAGGGCGTCACCGAAGTCCTGGCGTATGGAACTGCGGTCTACGTGGTGCCGAAACAGACGCAACAATAAGCGCGAGACGCTTCGTGAAGGGCACGCTTTGGGCGTGCCTTTTCTTCGCCTTCATTGAGGGGGTACCCCCCTCCCCCCTATATTTTGTTTTCAGCAACTTAGCCTGTGGAAATCTCGTAAAAATTTGAGCCACAAGGGGTTAGAGGCAAAAATTTGAAAACAAAGGAGTTCGGGTGGAAAACCTTGAAACAGAAGGTAGCTCCACTCCGAGTCCGCATCGCTATGCGGATTCTCCGGTCGCCATGACAGCGGGTCATTTCGTCGCCAGGACGGCGGTTCATTTCAAAGATCAGTTGCTCTGGTGGGAATGCCCCACACTCGCAGGGTACGTGCAGGGATGGGAAGGGTCTGTGATGACGGACACAGGTCGCTGTGCGATGTGTCACCTGCGCGATGTGAGCGCCCGCTTTACTTCCTCCGCCGCTCGCAACCCGGTAGCGATGGCGCCATGCACCGTGGCGTGATGGCCCTGCGACTCTGTCGCCTCCCCCGCAAAAAACAACGTATCGGCAACCGGAGAAGCCAGCGCCTCCTGCGCCCCCAGCCCTCCAGCTTTCACGTAGCTGTAAGCCCCGAGCGCGTACGGATCAGCCAGCCAGTCGTGAAAGTATCCGGAGATGAAAGAGTTCGTAATTTCCGCTGCATACATCGGCAGCGCTCGCTGCAAAGATGCCTTCGCCTGCGCAACCACTTCCTCATGCGACATCCCGCGAAGCTTATCTGCACAAACATCCGGCGCCCACCCGACGAGCAGCGGCGATTCAACCGGGTGCATCGTCCACCAGGTCGGGAAATAATCATCGTCTGCCATGAGGAAATGCATCTTGTGCAGGTCCGGCGGACCGTCTTTCTTCACGGCCCAGAACCGCTCGCGGAATTGCAAAGTCACGCGAAGCACCTTGCCCATGGCCAGCTTGTTCGCAGCCGTCCATTTCTCGGGAAGGTCCGGATGAAACTTCACTGCGCCCGCTTGCAGCAACGCCAGCGGCAACGTAATGATGGCTTTGCTTGCCATCGTGTAGCGTCGCACGTTTCCTTGCATCGTCAGGGTCGCAACGCCATCGGAACTCCAACTCACATGCTGGACAGCGTGATTCACTTCGATGGGCGCGCCTTCCAGCCGCTTCAAATACCAGTCGAGCAAAGCCTGGTAACCATGGCTCGGCCGAAACTGCTTATCGCCATCAATCTCTTCTTCGGCTTCACCCTCGCGCACCATCGCATGGACGCTGATCAGCCCCGGATCAGCCGCGTGAAATCCGCGCACATAGCGCAATGCCCACTGCGCGTCGGGCTTCGTTTCGGCTCCATGCTCGCGCAGGAATTCCAGGAACGACCGGTCTGGTGCTTTATCGTCGAGTTTGTTGAGCACCGACTCGCTATGCTGGAAGAAATCGAAGCGCCGAACCCTATCGCCATCCGACGCAAAGTTCTCGCCCCCGAGTTCAACGGGATCCAATCGGGCCTGTTTAGCGATGTCGAAGAGTTCCGGCGGTTTTCCATGGATAAACTCCGCTCCCAGTTCAACCGCCTGCTCCACGCCTTGCACCGGCAACGACCAAACGCGGCCGCCGATGCGGTCGCGAGCCTCCAGAATTCGCACACGAAGACCAGCTTCGTGGAGTTCGGCAGCCGCAGCTAGGCCGCTCACTCCCGCGCCGATGATGATGACGTCATCCTGCATGCTCTCGCCCTGGCTCAAAAAGCGAATGCTCCCGGCAAGCATATCGCCGAGAGCATAAACTTTGCAGCCCGCTCTGGAATTTAGTCCTTGTCGTCGTCGGAGTCGGCCTTCGGCTTCTTCTGGTCCGGCCGATCCTTCGGCTTCGCGGCGGCTTCGGTCACGGTGACGTTCGTGGCGCGGTAGTTCTCGCCATCGAAAGTCGCGGCGATGTTCACCGAGTTCCCGATCTTCAGCCCTGAGCGTTCGCTCTTGCTGTGGCCGTCAAACTCGATGTCGTACACCTTGCCGTCGGTCTGGTTTTCCACCGATACCACGCCATCGCGAAGATTGACGTTGGTAATCACGCCGGCGAACGTATAACTCGCACCCGGCTTCGCTAGAAGTGTCACTTCCTTCGCGATCCCGCGGTTCGCCTTGTCGGGCGCAAACACCACATCCACCAGCGCGCCTTTGGCGATGTCGCCCATAGACGCTGTTCCCTGCTGCGCTTTCACCTGCGTCTGGTTGCTGATGCGGAAGCTGACTGGTTTCGACGAGAGTGCATCCTGCAACTGAATGACGCCGCGCGCGGCGTCGTACGAAGTGATCCGGCCGCGCACTTCGGCTGCGCCGGTTTCGCTGATCACGCGCACGTTTTTCGCGAAGACGTTGGCGCCGTCAAGCATGGTGTCGAAATAAACGCGGTCGCCCTTCTTGATGCTCTGGATCGTCGTCTCGACACCGTTGCGATAAATGTGCGAGCGCTCGTCGATGTAGATCGGCATCTTGTTCTTCGCGCCGTAAGGCTCAACCGTAACCCGGCTATGGATGCGGTCCACCTTCGTCGCGACGCCCCCAATCAGCGTCGGCTTGCCCTTCGGCAGTGGCGGCACATCGAGCAGCGGATCGGGAGCGCCGGTCACGCCGGTATGCTTACCCACGGCCGAGGAATCAAGAATCTTAGTTTCGGGAGCGCCACTCACTGCTGGCGTTATCTCGACATTCGCCATGTTCGGCGCAGCATCGCTCTGCGGCTTGGCATTCTGCTTCGGCGTGGACTGCTCCGGCGCAGAGCTTTGGCCGGCAGCACCCTGGTCGTTGGTGTTGGTCGGTGGCTGCGTGGAGGCCGGCGCGGGCGTCTTGGCATCCGTTGCCTGCGTGGCCGCATTGTTCTGTTCCGTCGTCGCGGGTTTCTCCGCCGGAGGAGCACTTGGCTGTGCCTGCGGAGTCGTTGACGGAGCGGCTCCGGGCTGGGCCGAGGAAGTTCCGGCAACGGGATCCGGACGGGTGCCGCTCTGCGCCAGCGCACAGCTTGCGCACAATAACAGCGATAGAAATAAGGTCTTGATCATCGGGGAACTCGGAAACTCCGAAACAGTGCTCCTGCTCGCTCGGTTGGATGCTGAATTGGCCCTCAGGAGTTAGCAGCGTTCTTCCTCAAAAATCACCGCGCCTTCCCAACCGCTCACAACGCTGGAACCATTTCTCCCATCCAAACAGAAAGCGAAGCTGCTGCCCGCTCCACGGACGGGTGTGCGCTCGGAGGAATTCCCTTGGCTATTGCCTCTCGTTCCCTGCGTTGGATTGGCACAACCGCCCTGGTGTTGTCGCTGGCGGGCGTCGCGTTTGGCGGCGATATCCACTTGAAGCTACCCAAGAAGTCGAAGCCCACGCCGGTGCAGAAGCTGAACCAGGACGGCGTAAAGGCCGTGGAGAAACACGATTACAAGCACGCCAAGAAGCTTTTCTACCAGGCGTACCTACTCGATCCCGATGACCCGTTCACGCTGAACAATCTTGGCTATATGGCCGAGCTCGACGGCGAAATCGACCGCGCCCAGCGCTATTACGCGCTCGCCGCCGACCAGAATTCCGAGGCCGTGGTCTATAAGGCCACCCTGAAGCAAGCCGAGGGCAAAGCTGTTGCGCAAGTCGCCGGCAGCGCCGCCGACGACCAGATGCGCGTGAACCGCCTCAATATCTACGCCATCAGCCTGCTGGAAAAAGACCGCGCCCCGGAAGCTGACGTCACGCTGCAAAAAGCCCTGGCACTCGATCCGAAGAGTCCCTTCACGCTGAACAACCTCGGATACGCCAAGGAAAAAGAAGGCGAGCTGCAGCAGGCTTACCGCTACTACTCGCAGGCCGCAGCTTCGGGCTCCCGTGAGCCGGTGCTGGTCAGCGTGCATCCGAGCTGGCGCGGCAAGCCGATCGACCAGATCGCCGACAACAACGCCAAGAAAGTCCAGAAGTTGATGAACAAAGAGGAAGACGTGGCAGCGCAGGTGGCGCGTCTGAATCTGCGCGGTGTATCAGCGCTGAATCGCAATGAGCGCGCGACCGCTCGCCAATACTTCCAGCAGGCCTACAAGCTGGAGCCCAACAACGCATTCACGCTGAACAACATGGGCTACCTCTCTGAAATGGACGGCGACCGCGAGACAGCCGACTTCTTCTACGCCAAGGCGCAGGAAGCTAACCGGTCGAATTCGAAGGTGCTGGTTGCTACCCGCAAGTCCGCGGAAGGCAAGAAGGTCGCTGAAATCGCGAGCGTGAACGACACCAGTGTGACCGATGCGCAGCAGGCCTCGTTGCAGGCACGGCGTCGGGAACAAGGTACGAATGTCGAGTTACTTACGCGCGACCGCCAACCGGTACGGAATGTCACGGTTGAAATCACGCAGCACCGCGCGCAGCCAGTAGAAGCCGAGGGCGTAGTCACGCACACCGAAGAAGTCACGATGCAGCGACCGGCGCCGCCGAAGAAGACAATTGCGCCGATCCGCCCCATCGAGGATCCCGGGCCGCGGAGCTATTCGAACGCCGACACACCGCAGCAGTAATAATCCAGAATTGCAACCAGCCCGAGACTCGTCTCGGGCTTTTTCGCGCACAAACCTTCGTGACCTCCATCACCGCCCTATCCCTTCCTGCCATTGCACGATGTATGCGGAGGAATTGGATGAAAGGCGATCCCAAGGTTATCGAACAACTGAATCACGCGCTGCACGGCGAGATGACAGCAATTCTGCAATACATGACCCAATCGGAAATGTGCAGCAACTGGGGCTATCCGCGGCTAGCGGTGCTGACGAAAGCACGCGCCATTGAAGAGATGCGTCACGCCGAAGGGCTCATCGAGCGCATCATGTTCCTCGACGCCGTGCCGGAAGTGACGGTAAGCCTCAAGCCGGAGATCGGCGCCAACGTGACCGAGCAATTCAAGTTCGGCTTAAAAGATGAGCAGGGTGCGATTCGTGAATACAACGACGCAATGAAGATCTGCGCCGACGCCAACGATCGCGGAACCGAAGACCTCTTCGAGCACATGCTCGTGGACGAAGAGCGCCATGCCGACTTCCTCGACGCACAATTACATGCCATCGAGGAAATGGGAATTGCTAACTACCTCGCACAGCAAGTGAAAAACTAGTTCGCATTTTTCGAGGACACGGGCAGCGCCTCACGCTGTCCGTAGCACTTTACGCGCAAGACTACTCGCAGTCCGCGTCCTGGATTTTCTTTGTGTGCTTCCGTTTGAAGAAGAAGTGATGAAGCAGCGGTGAACCCCACGCACCGATTCCCAGCAGGGCCGCAAAAATGATCACCGCATCTATGGAAGAGCGGCCCTCCTTCGCCCAGTAAACATCGCGCAGGTTCAGCCAGAGGGCGAATTCATCCAGGGTCAGAGCGGCGCCCACGCCATACATGCTCGCGAGCAGACGGTTAACAAAGATGTCCGTGGGCGAGTTTCCGCTGCCCAGATCAGCGAGCCACGCGTAGCCCACCGCCAGCAGGATCAAGATTCCCCAAACCAGGTGGTGGATATGGCGGCCGCCCATCATCACCCAGCCGAATGGCCCGATGCTGTGCGTAATGCAAAGCACTAGCAGGCGCACCCCGACAAATGTCGCAAGAAACGCCACCGTGGCAACGAACAACCGGCGGCGTGGCCGGTCCGGAATATGGCAGTGAACGATATGGCCGAGTTTCGTGAGATGCAGGAGCAGCATCATCGTCGAAACGATAACAATGCCGAAGATGAGCAGGACCCAGGCGCCGGACATGTGTACCCGGAGAGTTTGCCACAAATCTCAGCAGTTGCCGACTTTCAGCAGACAGACAGATTAGAGCAGCAGGAGCCTCAGCCGTCGCATGCGGATCACATCTCAGGCAGATGCTGGTTCGTAACAATGGCCATCGGATTGGTCTCCGACACCGCGCGTGCAAGGTCCTCGCCATACGTTTTCGCAATAATCTTGCGCGCTTCTGACAACACCGGGTTGCGATGATTGAGGCTATGCGCGTCGCTGGCAATCACGTGTAACAGCCCTTGTTCGGCGTACCAGTGCGCAAGTTTCTGCACGCCGCGGCCCCATTTGCCCACGAACGCCGACGCCGTCACCTGCACCAGCACACCCATTTCCGCCCACTCGCGGACCTTCTCGGGCTTGTTCTGCAGGATCGGATTGCGCTCAGGATGGGTAAGGATCGGCACCAGCCCCTTCGACGTCAGCGAATAGATCATGTTCGGCATCTGCGGCGCGATGCTGAAATCGCTCAGTTCGATCAGCATGTAGCGCGTGTCGCCGATCGCGTATCGCGTCGGGTGCGCCACTGCGTCTTCAATGTTGTCGAAGGAAAAATGAAAATCGCAGCCCAGGATCAGCTTAATCCCGTCCCCCACTTTGCCCTGGAGTTCGGCGAGCAACTTGGTATGGCTCTCGCGATCGTACTTGTATTCGTAGTTGGCGTGCGGCGTGGCGACCATGTGCGTAGTGCCGTCGCGCTCCGCAATTTTCACCATCTCAATGGCTACTTCCCAGGACCGGGCCCCATCGTCCACCATGGGGAGAATATGCGAGTGAATGTCGACCATTATGTCTCTTAAAACAGTAGCACGAAGCGGCGGAGGTGCGAGAGTACGGTGGTGTTACGAGTCGTTGTCCGGGAGCAAACGTCGGCGTACGTCTCGTTCGAGCCATCGTCGCCGCCAGAGCTCGATCCTGAAGCCCGCTATAATAGACAAGTTAGCCGCTGGGCCGGACGGCCGCTGCTGCATCGGTTTACGCCCGGTTCGCCGGGGCCGTACTGATGTGGGGGAGGAAAGTCCGAACTCCGCAGAGTGGTGTGCCGGATAACGTCCGGGAGGGCGCCGTTAAGGGCGTTCGACGGAAAGTGCCACAGAGAACATACCGCCCGCCGCAAGGCAGGTAAGGGTGAAAAGGTGCGGTAAGAGCGCACCGGGCGCGCAGTGATGCGCGTTGCATGGCAAACCCCACACGGAGCAAGACCAAATAGGGGAGAAGTTCGCGGGGCAACTCGCGATGCGTGCTGACTCGGTGCGCCAAACTTCCGGGTAGGTCGCTTGAGCCAGTCAGTAATGATTGGCCCAGAGGAATGGTCGTCCCGCCGGCGCAAGCCGGTGGACAGAATTCGGCTTATAGGCCCGGCGGCTAAACAATTCATCGAAACATTCTTCGCTAGCGGGACCCTGCGCGCACTTCGTTCCACGACAATCCAAACCGTCCCAGGTATTTGCTGAGACGATCAGCATCATTCCCCGTTGCCTTCCTGGTCCTCGAAACGCCAAAGAGACGCCGCCCCGCGACGGACAGCGATCGCGCGGCCCGACAAACTTCGACGACCTGGGCAAGCTGCAACTGATCGAACAAATCCATCTGCACGAGAACTTCCGGGGCGACGACAAGAGAAAGATCGCTCGGATGCCCTCCCTCGCTGCGAGACCATGAGTCAGCAAGCCGCCGAATCTCTTCCCTCACAATCTCAATCGAAATCCGCCCGCCCGCCGATAGCGTCGCCATTCGCACCACGGCTGCATTCAGATCGCGGAAATTTCCCGACCACTTCGCTTCCGACGATCGCGCGAATTGCAGGAAGTGCTGATACGCCTCCTTGTTGAACGCCACTCGATCGCCGTTTCTCGCCGCGAATTGCTCCAGTTCAAACGCAAGGTTCGGCTCAATGTCCTCCACCCGGTCGGCGAGACCGGGCAGTTGAAACATCCAAAGATTAATACGCGCGAGCAGGTCCTCGCGGAACTTGCCGTCCCGGACCGCTTGCAACAGGTCGCGGTTGGTCCCCGCAATCAATTGGAAATCGCTCTTCACTTCCCTGTCGGACCCGAGAGGCAGAAACACCTTCTCTTCAATGGCGCGCAACAGCATCGCCTGCTCATCGAGTCCCAGCTCTCCGATTTCATCCAGGAACAACACGCCGCCGTTTGCCGAGCGCAACAACCCCAGGCGTTCGGTCACCGCCCCGGTAAACGCACCTTTGCTGTGCCCAAACAGCGCCGACATCGCGCCATCGCCACGCAGCGTCGCGCAGTTCACCTCCACAAAGTTCGCCGCCACCGCATGACGCTGCTTCTTTAGTTCGAAGATCTTCCGCGCCAATCGTGACTTTCCCGCGCCGGTCGGCCCAGTGAGCAGGATCGGATCACGCGTCGCATTCGCCACCTTCTCAATCCGCTCGATCAACCGGTTGAATCCCTCGTTCCGCGTCTCAATCCCGCCCTTCAGGAACGACGCGCCCTCCTGCTGCTCCTGCCGAAATCGCGATGCGATGCGATCGTACTTCGACAGATCGAGGTCGATGACCTTCACCGTACCTGCGCCACCACGTTCGCGGTCCGGTGACGACTGCAGCAACTTGCCCGGAATATGCCGCGACTCCGTCAGCAGAAACAGGCAAATCTGCGCGACGTGAGTGCCGGTCGTGATGTGCACAAGGTAGTCCTCTCCATCGTCGAACGTGTAGCCGCGCGCAAACGAGAACAGCTTCTCGTAGACCTGCTCGAAGTCCCACGGATCGCTGAACTCGACGTTGTGCAGCACAACCTCAGTCTCTGGCGACGCCGTCCCGATATCCGCTCGCACCAACTCGGCCAGCGATTGCTCGCGCCTCCCATGCAATAACTCAAAGCGGTCGACAATGAGATCCGGCTGCCGACAAATTGCCACCGATGGTCGCCAGTTCTGCCAGCGGTCTGGATGTTTCCCAAGGTCGAGCGTGGTTCCAAGCAGCCCCACGACGACCGTCGGACGGCGCTCACGGTTCTTCATATGTATAAATCTTAGAATATAAGCGAATAGTGAGCACGATAAATTCCCACCGCGAACGCATAAAGTACACTCAATCAGCAACTTCCGGATACCCACTACTCTGGTCGTCCTATTGCATTAGCTTCTTTCGTTACAGAGGAGCAAAGCATGACTGACAGCACTTACAACGTCTTTGCCCCGGCGAGCGGGGTTCCGATCAAGGCCTGGACCAAGGGTGTGCCCGTGGAAGATCAGGCAAAGCAGCAACTGATGAACGTTGCGCAGATGCCCTTCGTCTTCAAGTGGGTCGCCGCCATGCCTGACGTGCACTGGGGAATCGGAGCGACCATCGGCAGCGTGATCCCTACCAAGGGCGCGATCATCCCCGCTGCGGTTGGCGTGGATATCGGCTGCGGCATGATGGCGGTTCAGACCAGCTTGCACGCGAACCAGTTGCCGGAAAACCTGCACGCGATTCGCGAAGCGATAGAGTTGGCTGTCCCGCACGGACGCACCAACAACGGCCGCGCTGGCGACCGCGGAGCGTGGAGTGATATTCCCGAGCGCAACCTCAACACTTGGGGCGAGTTGAAGCCGCGTTATGACGCAATCCTCGCCAAGCATCCGAAGTTGGACCGCGGCAACCACGCGAACCATCTCGGTACGCTCGGCACGGGAAACCACTTCATCGAGGTGTGCCTCGATGAATCGGACAACGTCTGGTTCATGCTGCACAGCGGATCGCGCGGCGTCGGCAACCGCATGGGAAGTTACTTCATTGAACTTGCCCGCAAGGACATGGAGCGCTTCTTCATCACTTTGCCGGACCGCGACCTCGCGTACTTTCCGGAGCACACCGAGCACTTCCACGAATACGTGGAAGCGGTCGAGTGGGCACAGGATTTCGCGCGCTGGAACCGTCACTTGATGATGCAGCAGATTGTGGATGCAGTCCGGCGTTCGGGGCAGGTGCCGGAGTTTACCGCTGAAGTACAGGCGATCAACTGCCACCACAACTACGTGGCCCGCGAGAACCACTTCGGCGAAAACATTCTCGTGACCCGAAAGGGCGCGGTACGTGCGCGCCTCGGCGATATGGGAATCATTCCCGGCAGTATGGGAGCACGCTCGTTCATTGTTCGCGGTAAAGGCAACGTCGAGAGCTTCCATAGCTGCAGCCACGGTGCGGGACGCGCGATGTCACGCAACGAGGCGAAGAAGCGCTTCACCGTGGAAGACCACGTACGTATGACCGCTGGTGTCGAGTGTCGCAAGGATGCCGATGTGATCGACGAGACTCCGGCTGCGTATAAGCCCATTGACGACGTGATGGCAGCGCAGTCGGACTTGGTCGAGATCGTCTACACCTTGCACCAGGTGGTCTGCGTAAAGGGATGACACAGAGGGGCCCGCAGCTTGTATGCGGTGCGGGCCCAAGGGGCTGAACATGATTGTTATTGATGGATCACAGGGAGAGGGCGGCGGACAGATCCTGCGCACCGCGCTGAGCCTCTCGATGGTGACGGGGCAGCCTTTCACCATCGAAAAGATTCGCGCCAACCGCGAGCGGGGAGGTCTGCTCCGTCAGCACCTCACAGCCGTATTGGCCGCCGCAGAAATCAGTGGTGCAAATGTAACCGGCGCCGAGCTCGGCTCGCGCACATTGACTTTCGCTCCGCAGCGAGTCACGCCCGGAGATTACAGCTTCGCCGTTGGAACGGCAGGCAGCGCCACACTGGTGCTACAAACGCTTTTGCCCGCATTGATGCTCGCGAACAAACCCAGCAACGTAGTCGTCGAGGGCGGCACTCACAACATGGCCGCGCCTCCTTTCGATTTCCTCGCGAAAACCTTCGCGCCGATTATCGAGAGCATGGGTCCCAAGCTGAAACTTACCCTGGATCGCTATGGCTTCTACCCTGCCGGCGGTGGAAAGATTACCGCAGAGATAGAGCCCGTCGAAAAGCTGAAACAACTCGAACTTCTCGATCGCGGGGAGGTCCTCCAGCAGAACGCCGTTGCGCTGCTCGCACATCTGCCGCGTCACATCGCAGACCGTGAACTCGAGACTGCGTCAAACATCCTCGGGCTCGCGCCGGAGAGCACCCGGATTCTCGGCACCAAAAATTCAGCCGGCCCGGGCAACGCGCTCATGATCGAAGTTCAAACGGAAAGACACACAGAGATATTTACGGCTTTCGGGAAGGTGGGCATCAGCGCCGAGAAGGTCGCCGAAGAAGCGGCCGTCGCGGCCGCGCAGTATGTTGCGTCTTCCGCCTTCGCCTGCGAGCACCTCGCAGATCAACTGTTGTTGCCGATAGCGCTCGCGGGAGGAGGTTCGTTCACGGCCGTGCGGCAGACCATGCACGCGCGCACCAACATCGAGATCATTCGGCTCTTCCTGCCGGTCTCGTTTGAAATCTCTGAAGAGGAGAATTGCGCTCGCGTTGCTCTTTCGACGCGTGACCGGGCGGGCGTTTCTGCCTGAAAAACCGCCGTCAGCGAAGGTCTTTGACGATCTCGCGCGCGGCATTCTCTCCGGAGCGTCCGGTCAATCCTGCACCGGGGTGCGTGCCGGAACCGCACATATAGAGACCCTTGATGGGGGTACGGTATCGCGCATACCCCAGCAGCGGACGCATGGTGAAAAACTGCTCCAGGGTCAACTCGCCGTGAAAGATATGGCCGCCGGTTGATCCGTAGGTCGACTCAATCTCGGCCGGCGTGATCACTTGCTGGTGAAGAATCCGGTTCGGCAGGTCGGGTACGTAGGCGGAGAGGGTTTTGATTGCGCAGTCTGCAAATTCGCCGGCCCGGGTTTTCCAGTCTCCGGTACGCAACGCGTACGGAGCGAATTGCACGTAGACGGACATGATGTGTTTTCCGGAAGGAGCCAGCGACGGGTCGGAAACCGTGGGGACCATCACGTCCATATACGGTTCGCGCGAAAATTCCCCGTACTTCGAGAAGTCGAAAGCTCGCTCGACATAGTTCATCGAAGGTCCAACGTGAATGCGGCCCGGGTACAGGACGTCCCGATCTTCCCTCTTCTCCAGCGCTGGGAATTTCGGCAACCCGTCAACCGCCAGGTTGATCTTCGCGACCACGCCGCTTGAGCGGTATTGCTGAACGTGTTGCAGGAAAGTTGGGGTGAGGTGAACCGGATCGACCAGGTTCAGCAAGGTGCGCACCGGGTCGGCGTTTGAAATGACCGCGCTTGCCGCGATCTCCTCGCCGGTGGTGAGCCGCACTCCTGTAACGCGACCGTCCTTTATCGTGATTCCGGCGACCTCAGCATTGGTTCGAATCGTCGTGCCCGCGGCGGTAGTTGCTTGGGCCATCGCCTGGGTTAAAGCACCCGTACCGCCGATGGGAAAACTCGCGGAGCCGGCGACATTCAAATCATCAGCGCAGCGCAGCAAAAGCAGGTTCGACGTCCCGGGCGAACGGGGACCAACCCCTGACCCAAAAATTGCGCGCGCCGCCAGTGCACCCTTGAGAAGATCGCTGTCGAAACATTCGTCCATCAGGTCCGCGATCGGCATGGGCGCCCATCGCAGCAGGCGATAGAGATCCTGCTTCCCCAGTTTGCGAATCATACGTCCGGTCGATACGCCACGGAAGAGATCGTCTTTGGAGGGGCTGTCAATGTCTGGAGGCGTATTTCCCGCGAGCTGCGCAAAGATTTTGCCGAGGCGGTTGAGAATGCTCTGGAACTCCGTAAACGACTTTCCATCGCGAGCCGACACAGCAGCAAGATGCTGCGCCGTTTTCGCCGGATCGTCGTAGACCGTGACTGAGCCACCGTCGGGCGAAACCGAGGTGACCCGGGCCTTCGGTTGGGTCATGCGCAGGCCGTGACGCTCAAGGGCCATGTCCCTTACGATTTCCGCTCGAATCGGGCCGCCGGTATGCGCGAGGGTCGGGCACCGGAATCCTGGCCACACTTCCTCGGTCACCGCCATGCCGCCGACCATCGGACGTGCTTCCAGCACGATAGGTTTGAATCCTGCGCGCGCCATATAAAACGAAGCGACGAGGCCATTGTGCCCGCCGCCGATGATGATCACATTCCCGCGCTCGCCGCTCATAAGATCAGGCTTTCCAGTCTTTCAGGATTTCCAGTGCGGCGATCCGGCCGGGAGCCCCCATAATCCCGCCGCCCGGATGGGTCGCGCTTCCGCACATATAAAGGTTCTTGATCGGAGTTCGATATTGCGCCCATCCGGGAACTGGCCGGAGGAAGAACAACTGCTCCAGGGAAAGCTCGCCCTGGAAGATGTTTCCTTCGGTCAAGCCCCACTCCCGCTCCAGGTCGAGTGGTGTCACCACCTGTCTACCGACGATGATGTTCTTGATGTTCGGCGCATACTGGCTCAGCGTGTCGATTACGGTGTCGCCGAATGCCTCTTTTTTCTCGTCCCAATTGCCACTGGCGAGATGGTACGGCGCATACTGCACGAAACACGACATAACGTGCTTTCCGGGAGGCGCAACCGAAGGATCGGTCAGACTCGGAATCACCATATCGATGTACGGGCGCTTGGAATACTCACCGTACTTAGCGTCGTCGTAGGCCCGCTCCATGTAATCGACGCTGGGCGAAATCGAAATTGCACCGCGCAGATGTTCGCCGCGTCCCGGCAGGCATGTGAAATCCGGAAGACTATCGAGCGCGAGGTTCACCTTCGCAGAGGAGCCGCGGAACTTGTAGTGCTCCACGCTCGAAACGAATTCGTCCGGAAGCTGGTTCCGGTCGAGCATCTTGAGGAACGTAAGTTTCGGGTCGACGCTCGAGGAAATCACGTTGCCGAAAATCTCGTCCCCGTTTTCCAGGACAACGCCGATCGCTTTGCCGCTCTTAACCAGGATCTTCGCAATCCCTGCTTTGGTGCGAATCTCCGCGCCCGCTTCGCGCGCAGCATCGGCAATTGCATTTGAGATGGCTCCGGTGCCGCCGCGGGCGAATCCCCACGACCGGAAGGCGCCGTCAATCTCGCCCATGTAGTGGTGAAGCAAAACGTAAGCCGTACCCGGGGAACGTACGCCGAGAAATGTGCCGATGATGCCGGATGCTGACATCGTGGCCTTGAGCACGTCCGTCTCGAACCATTGATCGAGAAAGTCGATCGCGCTCATCGTCATGAGCTGGACCTGGTTGTACTTGTCGTCCTCGGGCAAGTCCTTAAAGCGCCGGCCGAGGAAGAGCAGCTTCATCAACTCACTCGGCTTAAGCGTTGTAGGATTCGGGGGCGTCATCGACAGGATGGGCTTAACGAACTTGCACATCTGCAGCATGGCCTTCCCGAATTCCTCGTACGCCTCTGCGTCTACTCTCGAATGGCGGGCGATCTCACGGCGTGTCTTGCCGTGATCGTTTACGCGCCACAGGTAGTCGCCACTGGGCATCGGAGTAAACGTCCCATCCAGGGGAAGGATTTCGAGACCGTGACGCGGGAGATCGAGGTCGCGGATGATTTCCGGTCGCAGAAGAGAGACGACGTAGGAACACACGGAGAACTTGAAACCGGGAAAGATCTCTTCTGTAACAGCGGCGCCACCGACAACGTGCCTGCGCTCCAGAACGACCGTCTTCTTGCCGGCGCGGGCAAGATAGGCGGCGTTCACCAGCCCATTGTGGCCGCCGCCTATAACGATAGCGTCGAATTTGTTATTCGTTGTTTGATTGGTCATTTTAATGGAGCGGAACGAGACGCCGGTATTGTAGCAAACGCAATCGCCACAATCCCCGCTGCATCGCAACTTTGCCGGATCGCGAGACTGAGGTTTGGAGGTTGACGTTATAATCGCGTGATTAAATCGTGCCCATTAGGTAGGAGCTACTCGTGCCGATAGGAACTGCATTTCATGAGCGAACTTTCGGGTTGTGCCAGAGCCTGAGCTATCGTGAATGGTCGGGCTATTACACCGTCAGTTCGTATGAGACGCACCACGAACACGAGTACAACGCGATTCGCAACGCCTGCGCTCTGATCGACATCAGCCCTCTCTTCAAGTACCTGATTACCGGCGACGACGCGACCCAGTTCGTCAATCGCGTGATCACCCGCGACATCAAGAAGGTCGCCATCAACCAGGTGATCTACTGCTGCTGGTGCGATCAGGATGGCAAGGTCATTGATGACGGGACCATCACGCGCCTTGGCGAAAACACCTACCGTTGGACAGCGGCGGACCCCAGCTTGCGTTGGTTTCGACAGAACTCCATCGCCATGAAGGTCCAGATCGAAGACATTTCGGAATCGGTTTCCGCGTTGGCGCTTCAAGGTCCCACGTCGGCCGCACTGCTCGCTTCCGTTGCTGAAGCCGATATTGCGAACCTGAAGTACTTCCGAATGACCAAGGGGCGAATCAACGGCATCGATGTAGACATTTCGAGGACCGGCTACACCGGCGATCTCGGCTACGAGATCTGGATTCCCTGGGAGCACTCGTTGCGCGTGTGGGACGCGCTCGCGACCGCTGGAAACGCGTTCGATCTTCATCCGGTTGGCATGCTCGCGCTCGACGTCGCCCGCATCGAGGCAGGATTGCTTCTCATCGAAGTGGACTACTTCAGCAGTAAGAAAGCCCTCATCGACTCGCAGAAGTATTCTCCCTTCGAACTCGGGTTCGACAAAATGGTGCACCTCGACAAGGAAACCTTCGTCGGCCGCGAAGCTTTATTGAAGGAGAAAGGTTCCCGGACGGGACGCAAACTCGTCGGTCTGGAGTTCGATTGGACCGCCGTCGAAAAGCTTTACGATCGCGTCGGCCTCCCGCCCCAGGTGCCTTCGGCGGCTTCCAGAGTGCCCGTCCCCGTGTACCGCGGCAACGTTCAAGCAGGAAAAGCGACATCTACAACCTGGTCGCCTATTCTAAAAAAGATGATCGCATTGGCCAGCGTCGATGCTGCGCATTCTGCGATTGGAACCGAGTTGCAGGCTGAGATCACGATTGAAGCGGTCCGCTACAAGACTGCAGTGAAGGTCGTTCAACTGCCTTTCTTCAATCCTGCTCGGAAGTCGGCTGTGCCACCGCGCCTTTAGAAGGGTAGTGGTTGTCGGAATTTCGTTTGCGGAACGCTGTTCACTATTACAACAACAAAATCCTTCCACTTTTCTCATACCACCTTTGCGGTAAATGCGAGGACTTGAACAGTTTTGTGGCTCCAGGGTCGCGTTTTAGCGTGTTTGGAGAAAAAAATCAGGGGGCTGGAACGGGATTTTTGGGAAGGCATTTGGAAGGGTGATTTGCAAACCCCCGCTAAATAAGCACTTATAAAAAGTTGTTTACCAACTTCTAACTTCGGGTTTTACGGGGAGTTTTCCTTGTTTCTTCCCTGTAATTTCGTATCCGAAGTGCCGTCTAAACGCGTCAGCGCACCTGCCCGCTCCCAATCACTTCATACTTCGACGAAGTCAGTTCCGCCAGCGCAAACGGTCCGCGACAATGCAGCTTCTGCGTACTGATCCCCATCTCCGCACCGAACCCAAACTCAGCGCCGTCGGTAAATCGCGTAGAAGCATTCCAGTAAACCGCCGCCGAATCCGCCGCCCGCAAAAAGCGTCGCGCATGCGCGTCATTCGCGGTGATGATCGACTCCGAATGTTTTGTCGAATGTTGATTGATGTGGGCGATCGCTTCGTCCACATCGGCAACAACTTTCACGGCCATACAGAGCCGCAAGTACTCTTCATCCCAATCAGCGCTCGTCGCCTCTGCGACTTGCATCCCCTGCGCGAGAGCCAAGGTTTCCGCGTCTCCCCGCACTTCCACACCGTGGTCGAGAAGCAGTTTCACAATCCGCGGCACATACTCCTTCGCGATCGCGCGATGCACTAAAAGCTTCTCTGCGGCATTGCAGACTGATGGTCGCTGCGTCTTCGCGTTGATCACGATGCGATCCGCCATGTCGAGATTTGCGGATTCATCTACGAAGATGTGGCAATTCCCTGCTCCGGTTTCAATCACAGGAACGGTCGAATTCTCGACGACAAATTGAATCAGACCCGCGCCGCCGCGCGGCACGATCACATCCACCAGCCCGCGCGCTTTCATCAACTGCTGTACCGATTCACGATTCGAGGCATCGAGCAATTGAATCGCGCCATCCGGCATCCCCGGCGTCGCGCCTGCAATCTTCACCAGGCATTCGTTGCTCCGAACCGCTTCTTTTCCTCCGCGCAACACCACCGCATTTCCCGATTTAAGCGCCAACCCGATGACGTCAATCGTCACGTTCGGTCGTGCTTCGTAGATGATCGCAACCACGCCGAGAGGAACGCGGACCTTGCGAATCCGCAGGCCATTTGGGCGCTCCCATTCGGCTAGCGTCTCTCCCACTGGATCCGCCAATGCCGCGACTTCACGCAGTCCTTCTGCCATCGTCGCAATGCGTTCTGGGGTAAGCAGCAATCGATCGCGCAGAGATCCATCCAGCCCACTCGCTTCCAAATCCGCGCGATTGGCGGCGAGAATTTCTTCCGTACGCTCGTCGATCGTCCGCGCCAGAGCCAGCAGCAGCGCATTCTTGCTCTCGGTCGAGAGCTCTGCTACGACCGGCGCCGCGCGCCGTGCTGCTTCCAGCTTTTCGCGCGTCGTCATCGTTAATCCGCAGCCTTTGCGCGTTTCTTAGGGGCAGGCTTCGTCGCCGGAAAATATGTACCGATCTTCCGCTCTATGGCATTTCGAATCGCTTGCGGTGCCGTGCCGTTTGCAATTGCAACCTGAACACCGTTCTCGCTAGCCATCATGGCTGCGCGTAACTTTGATCGCATACCTCCGGTGCCGAGTTCGCTCTTTTCGCCGCAGAGCGCTTCCATCTTCGGCGTCAATCGCCGCACCGTGCGCACCAGTTTCTGTCCGCGACCAGCACTGTCGTAGAACCCATCCACGTTCGTCAAAAGCACGAGCCAGTCGGCCTTCACAGCCGTCGCCAACAATGCGCTCAACTCGTCGTTATCCCCGAAAGCACCAACGAGTTCGCGCACGGAAACACTATCGTTTTCATTGACGATCGGTACCACGCCAAGCTTTAGCAATTCATGCAACGCGTGTTGCAGATTCTCGTAGCGAAGAGCCGACGTGAAGTCGTCGCTCGAAAGCAGCAGTTGTGCGACGACTTTTTTGCCGAAGAAGAGCTGCTCGTAGGTATACATCAGCAGGCTTTGTCCCACGGCTGCACACGCTTGCATGAGCCTCACGCTCTTCGGCTTCGCAGAAAATGCCAATTTCGACATGCCGGAAGCGATCGCGCCCGAGCTGACGATGAGGTATTCGTGCCGCTCCAGGTCCAACTGGTCGACGAGCGCCCGCATGAGCACCGTATCAATACGGCCGCCCGGGGCGATCAGGCTGGTACCTACTTTGATGACGAACCGCATGGTTCGTACAGTGTAGCAATCTCAGCGATGAAGTCTTGCAGGGCGGGTTACGCGGCTGGTTCGTGCTTCATCGGCTCGGAATTCGTCTGCGGCTTCTCTTCGCTTTCCATCACGAAGCCCATGTCTTCCAACCATTCAATAGCGTCAGCACGATCTCGGAGATTTGGGTTTGTCATGTCTTGAAACCCCTTGCCGTTCATTTCGAATTTTAGGATTCGCGCCATTCGTTCTGAGTTGCCGCTTATCACCGAAATCAGATGCTACTAGTGCCGGATAACCCCCGCGCCAAGTAACGCCGGATCCACGCGGCGGCTACGCTTTCGTACCGGAGTCTGGAGGTTGCCGGCGAGCGTCGTATCGGTCCGAACGTCCAAGGCACGCGCCGTCAGCGTATGTTTGCCGACCACCCGAACCTGAGCCACGGCTTGCGTCGAGTCCTGGAGCCACAGCCCTTGCATTTCCCGATAGTGCAGAGTTACCTGTAAGTCCTTGATCCACCACGACGGGCTCTTGGTCGGGGTGCCCGCGATCTGGCGCACCAGGTAGCTGTCAGCGTCGACCCACGCGCGGCCCCGAAGGATGTCCTTGCCGTCGCGCTTCGGCTTGAGTTGCAGCACATAGCAGCGGTGTCCGTCGATCGCCTCGGTTCCCGCGAGCACGAAATCGTAGTTGTCGGCCGTCAACACCGCGCCATTGTTCTGATTGGTCACTTCCGTCTCGTGATCGAGGACCTTACGGACGACGTTCTCGGCCTGTCCGCCGCCTTCAGTGATCCGATAGTCTTTCTTACCCGAAGGCAGTGCATTCACCTCGGCTACGACTCGCGATGCTTTGTTTGGATCTTCGGGAACCAAGCGGTATTCGCGGGTGACGGAGTAGGCGCGGTCGTGGTTGCGACCGCCCATCGCCGTCTGCATGCGACTGACGACAGTGTTCACATCGGGAGCGCTGGTTTGCGCCATCCCGACGGCCGTCAGAAGCATGGTAAGAATCGAAGCTCGAATCATGGCCCGCATTGCCAGCTCCCATCCCGCCTTACTCCCTAGTTAGAGGCAAGTTGGATGCCAAACCGTTATCCGGGCTGAGCACGATAGTTTCAGGAAATCTTTACCGCTGGACGGGTACCTTCTTCCGGATTGCTTGTAAGAAGGAGGGCTGCAGGCGAGCAGGATTCATGCGGGTTCCCGCCCCATGTACCGGAATTCGACACGATGTGGTACGCGCGTACCTACTCTAAGAACGCGGGCTACTTGGCGACCTGCCGGAAGATCTCCAGCATTCGCCCCACTGAGTTCTCCCACGAGAACTTCCTGATCTGTTCTTCGCCTCGTAGTTTGAGCTTCTCGCGCAACGGCTGGTCGAGCAGCACGCGCTGCAGGGCGCGCTGGATCTCGAAGACGTTCTCCGGATTTACCAGCACCGCAGCATTCCCCACTACTTCCGGCAGTGACGAGGTATTGCTTGTGATCACCGGCGTCCCGTGCGACATCGCCTCCAGCGGCGGCAGCCCAAATCCCTCGTAAAGCGACGGGAAAATGAACACCTTGGCGGCGTCGTAGAAGATTCGCAGCACTTCGATCGGCACGAACCCGAGGAAGCGGACGTCCTGCTGGACTCTACCCTTGATTACCGCGCGCCGAAGATCAGGATGCCGCGAGACTTCATCGCCAATAATGATCAGCTTCAGGTCGGGATACGAGTCTTCCTTCGCCAGCTCCGACTTCAACAGTGAAAACGCTTCGATGATGCGCACCACGTTTTTATGCGGACTGATCCGCCCCGCATACAGGATGAACGGATAGTTCACCTGGTAACGCTCGGCGATCATCAACTTGTCGGAGTCGGTGGTGTGGCCCTGGCGGAAGCGGTCGTCAATTGCGTTATAGACCACCTCGATCTTCTCTTCCGGCACGCCGAAAAGCCGCACCGTATCCTCCTTCGAGAACTTCGACACCGCGAAGATCCGCGAAGCCTTGTTCAGCACACGCTTCGTGAAGTGAAAGTGCGCAAACCGCTTCGCCGGCGAAGCGCTGTTGCTGCGGTAGAGGTAGTCGAGAAGATCGTGGACCGTCACCACGTACGGACACGGAATTCCTTGCGGGATCCAGAACAGGTGCGGGACGTGCAGCACATTTACTTTTTGCCGCTTCAGCGCGCGATGGAATTCGAAATAAGACGCCGGAGAGTAGTCGTTATCAGGGCACTCAAGGTGCGAAAAGTTCTCCTGCAGCTGCCCCATATCGTGAATACGACCAGGCGTCCCGAGCAGGAGATACTCGTTTTCGCGGTCCAGCCGGCCCAGGGTCCGCACCACATTGCGAATGTAGGTGCCGACACCGAAGTCGCTGATACGGCGGATGTCGATCGCGACCTTCACGACTTGTAGTGTACTTGAAGGAAAAAACCCACCCTAGCTTCGCTAGAGTGGGGTACTCAAATTCGAACTATACCGTCGCCAGCCGGGTTGCTCTCCGCTCCGGATACAGCGGGTACGCATCGCAAAGCTCGTGCACCTGTCGCCGCACGCGGCCGAGGAAATCCGGATCCGTGCGGTGCCGTAACGACTCCGCAATCCAGATGCCGACCTGCCGCATCTCTGGTTCCTTCATCCCGCGCGTCGTAAGCGCCGGCGTTCCAATGCGGACGCCGCTCGGCTTCATCGGCGGGTTGGTGTCAAACGGAATTGCGTTCTTGTTCACCGTGATTCCAGCTTCGCCCAACGCCTTTTCGGCTTCGCTGCCCAACATTCCGGCCGCGAAGACATCGATCAGCATCAGGTGCGTATCGGTGCCTCCGGAAATAATGCGGAAGCCCTGGTCGGCGAGTGACTGCGCCAGCACCTTCGCGTTCGCGACCACTTGGTTCGCGTAGTCCTTGAAGCTCGGCTCCATGGCTTCTTTGAAGCACACGGCCTTGGCCGCGATGATGTGCACCAGCGGCCCTCCCTGCATGCCGGGGAATGTGACTTTATCAATCGCCGCTGCGAATTCCTGCTTGGAGAGGATCATGCCCGCGCGCGGTCCACGCAGTGTCTTGTGCGTGGTGGTCGTCACGACGTGCGCATGCGGCACCGGCGAAGGATGTGCGCCGCCGGCAACCAGTCCGGCGAAGTGTGCCATATCTACCATGAAGAGCGCGCCGGCTTTGTCGGCGATTTCGCGCATGCGCTTGAAATCGAAAATACGCGGATACGCGCTGCCTCCGCCGACGATCACCTTCGGATGGTGTTCCAGCGCAAGCTTCTCGAGCTCGTCGTAATCGATGGTCTCGGTTTCTTTGGTCACGCCGTACGGGACGATCTTGTAGGTCTTACCGGAAAAGTTCAGTGGATGTCCGTGGGTGAGGTGCCCACCATGCGCAAGGTTCAGACCAAGAATTGTGTCGCCGGGCTGAAGGATCGCGCCATAGGCTTCCATGTTGGCGGATGACCCGGAGTGCGGCTGCACGTTAGCGTGCTCCGCGCCGAAGAGTTCCTTCGCGCGATCGCGCGCCAGGTTCTCAACCACATCGGCATACTCGCAGCCGCCGTAGTAGCGCTTTCCCGGATACCCCTCGGCGTACTTGTTGGTGAATACTGAGCCCGCGGCCTGAAGCACTGCTTCGCTGACAAAATTTTCGCTGGCGATGAGCTCGAGACCCTCGTGCTGACGGCGTTCCTCATTCGCGATCGCCTCTGCGATCTGCGGATCTTCTTCGTTTAACGATTGAGACATGCGATTTGACATGATAGCGACGTTCCTTTTATGTACTTCGCTTAACTTCCTGCTGCTCGATCTGGTGGATCTTGTCGACCCGGCGCTGATGGCGCCCACCTTCAAACTGAGCCTTCATCCAGGCATCCACGATCGCAAACGCCGCCTCGGGCTCGAGCACTCGCGCGCCCAGCGTCAGGATGTTCGCGTCATTGTGCTGGCGGCTCAGTTCGGCTTCGAGGATGGTGTGGCAATTCGCGGCGCGAATTCCGGGGACCTTGTTCGCAGACATCGCCATCCCAATCCCGGTGCCGCAGACGAGAACCCCGCGCTCCACCCCGCCCACAGCCACCGTATCCGCCACCCGCTGAGCGAAGTCTGGATAATCCACCGAATCCGGCGTGTTGGTGCCGAAATCCTGGACGTCAATTCCCTGCTGGGTGAGGTGCTGCTTGACCTGATTTTTCAGTTCAAATCCCGCATGGTCCGCACCGAGGGCGATCTTCATGGGCTCCATTGTAACCTCACGGTTTCCGATTGGCACCGGCCAAAACGCCCGCTTGCTGGGGCTTGTCTCATCCCCATTTTCAGAGGATACTGCTTGCACCCTCAGGCGCTTCGCCTTTAGCTCCGCCACTTCCGCAGGAAGGTGACCCATGGCTTCACCCTCGAATCCCGCAGTCAAAATCTACGAATTTATCGAGTTCGAAATTGCCGACGGCCTGGCCCGCATCAGCCTGAACCATCCGCCGTACAACGTGCTCACCGTCCCGCTGATGACCGAACTCGCCGAGGCCATCGAGAGCCTGGAGAGCAAGAACGAGGTCAAATGCATCCTGCTCACCTCGGCGCAGAAACAGTTTTTCTCGGCCGGAATTTCGATCGAAGATTCCCGTCCTGACCGCGTCTTCCAAACGCTCGAAGCCTTCAATCACGTCTTCCAGTCGATCTCCGAAATCTCGAAGCCGCTGATCGTCGTCGTGAACGGCCAGGCCGTGGGCGCCGGCTCCGAACTGGTCGCTTTCGGCGACATGGTCATCGCCACCCCCAACGCCAAGTTCATGCAGCCGGAAGTAAAAATGGGTGTTTTCCCGCCCTTCGCGGCCATCATGTTGCCCGCCGTGATCGGCCCCAAAAAGACCTATGAACTGATCCTCACCGGCCAGGCGCTCAGCGCCGACGAAGCCCTCGAACTTGGCTTCGTGAACCGCGTGGTTCCGGAAGCCGGCCTCGAAAACACCGTGAATGAGCTCATCTCGCGCATCTCCGAGTTCAGTTCGCCAGTTCTCGCAATGACCAAGAAAGTCATCGCCAGCTCTATTGGGCGTCCGCTCGCCGAAGCGATGAAGAGATCGCAGGACATCTACCTCAACCAACTCATGGCGCTTCAGGACGTCGAAGAGGGCCTTCGCGCCGTGCTGGAAAAACGGAAGCCGGTCTGGAAGAATAGGTAATCACACGGACCAACCGAAGCACTTCTGGGCCCTGCAACATCGGTGCGGCTCCGTCATACCCTCGGTATAGAAAGCAAGAATGAACGTACGCAGATGCTGCGCCACCGCTGTCGTGTTGCTGTTCCTCCTCTCCGGACAATCGCTGCTCGCCCAGGATTCAGCCACGCAGGCTCCGCCTCCGGATAGCCCCTCCGCCGCCAAACAGAAGCACGAAAAATCGGACGAGCAAAAGAAGGTCGAGAAGCAGGAGCAGTCCCAGACGATCCTCGGCGTCGTTCCGAACTACAACACGACCACCGAGAAGACGGCGCAACCGCTCTCTCCCGGGCAGAAGTTCCACCTCTTCGCCAAAAGCACCTTCAGTCCGTTTCAGTTCCTGGCGGTTGGAGCGCAGGCGGGGATTGGCCAGGCGATGGACAGCTACGAGGATTACGGCCAGGGCGCCGAGGGCTATGGAAAGCGTTACGGCGCCGCGTTCGCCGACCAGGCATCCAGCAACTTCTTCGGAAAATTTGCCTACCCGGTGATCTTCCGCGAAGACCCGCGGTATTACCGGATGGGTGAGGGCACCACCAGCCAAAGATTCTGGTACTCGCTGGGTGCGGAGTTCGTCGCCCATCGCGATCGCGGCGGCAAGGAGTTTCACTTCTCTAATGTGCTGGGAGCTTTCACTTCGGCCGCCATCTCCAACGCCTATTACCCGGACAAGGACCGCACCGCCGGAAACACCTTCGAACGCGCCGGGATTGCGCTTGGCTATAGCTGCGCCGGGAACATCGCCGCGGAGTTCTGGCCGGACGTTTATAAGAAATGGTTTCAAAGGGCCAAAAAGAAAAAGGATTCAGGAAATCCGTAGCAAGATCGGCCGGGGAAACCCGGCCGTTTGCGCCTCAGGCGACCGAAACCTTAAAATAGAGGTTTACTCCTCGTCCCAAATGACTGTCTGTGTCACCCAACAGCGCCCCGGTGTTCCCAGCGGGCGCACCCTTGGAAGATTGCAATGATTCATTTTCCCGTGCCTGAAGCTCTGACCTTCGATGACGTGTTGCTGTTGCCCGCCAAAAGCGACGTAATCCCAACTGCAACCAGCACCGCCACCAAGCTCACTCGCAATATCACGATCAACATTCCTCTCATCTCGGCCGCCATGGATACCGTGACCGAGAGCCGCATGGCGATTGCGCTCGCACAACAAGGCGGATTGGGCATCGTGCATCGCAATCTCACCATCGAGCAGCAGGCCGGCGAAATCGACAAGGTGAAGCGCTCCGAAAGCGGCATGATTGTTGATCCGATCACCATGTCGCCGGAGAACAAGATTTCTGAAGCGCTCGACGTAATGAAGCGCTACCGAATCTCGGGCGTACCGGTCACCAAGAACAAAAAGCTCGTCGGCATTCTCACCAACCGCGACCTCCGCTTCGAAACCCGTACCGACATTCCTATCAGCGAGGTGATGACCAAGGAAAACCTCATCACCGTGCCCGTCGGCACCACACTCGAAGACGCCGAAGAAATTCTCCATCAGCACCGCGTGGAAAAGCTCCTTGTGGTGGACGATCGCTACGAACTCAAGGGCTTGATCACCGTAAAAGATATTCAGAAGAAGTTGAAATATCCGAACGCCGCCAAGGATCCCCAAGGACGTCTGCGCGTCGGCGCCGCGATTGGCGCTACCGGCGACTTCCTCGAACGGGCGGCTGAGTTGATCCGAGCAAAGGTGGACGTTCTCGCGATTGATAGCGCGCACGGGCATTCCACGCGCGTTCTCGAAGCCATTACCGCGGTCAAGAACAAGTTTCCTGAAGTGGACCTTCTCGCCGGCAACGTTGGCACCTACGAAGGCGCGCTCGAAGTTGGTCAGGCCGGCGCTGATGGCGTGAAAGTCGGCATCGGACCTGGGTCGATCTGTACCACGCGCATCGTCACCGGCGCAGGCGTACCGCAGATCACCGCGGTTGCCGAGGCTTATCGCGCCCTGAAAGACAAAGGCATACCGGTCATCGCCGACGGTGGCATCAAGTACTCGGGCGATATCGTGAAGGCACTCGCTGCTGGAGCGGACGTCGTTATGATCGGCTCGCTGCTGGCGGGTACCGAAGAAAGTCCGGGCGAGACGATTCTCTACCAGGGCCGCACTTTCAAGTCCTATCGAGGCATGGGATCGCTCGCCGCGATGGCGCAGGGCTCCAGCGAACGTTACTTCCAGTCGGTGGAAAATGAAACGGCTGGCCTTGCCGCAGAAGAAGATGGCAACCGCCTGAATAAGTTGGTGCCAGAAGGTATCGAAGGCCGCGTGCCGTATCGCGGCACTGTCGCCATGATCGTGCATCAAATGGTGGGTGGTCTCCGCAGCGGCATGGGCTACGTTGGCTGCGCTAACGTTTCGGAACTCAAGGAACGCGCGCGCTTCGTTCGCATCAGCGGCGCAGGCCTTCGCGAAAGCCACGTGCACGACGTCATTATCACGCGCGAAGCGCCGAACTATCGGGTGGAATAGGACCTAGTGGCAAGACAAATAAACCGATGGAAGCCGTGGATTCCAGTGTGGGTGTGGCTCGTGATTCTCGCGGTCGAATCCTCCGACATCGGATCCAGCGCACACACCGGACAATTGTTACTTCGAATCTGGACGGCCTTGCTCGGCCGTCCAAGCTTCGAGAGCTTTGAATTCGTGCATCACCTCATTCGTAAAACTGGCCACTTCCTTGGCTATGCGATTTTGAGTTGGCTTATTTTCGGTGCTGCGCGTGGGACCTGGCGTAATCGTCAGGCAGTCCTCACGCGTGGGCGCGAGTATTTTTGGCGGATGGGTTGGTCTGTGTTTGCAGTCTTCGGCACGTTGCTCGCCGCCAGCGCTGATGAAATCCACCAGTCGCTTAACCCAGCGCGCACTGGACGCTGGCAGGATGTGGTTCTCGATTGCACTGGGGCCGTCGTCACCCAGGTATTGCTCTACCTGTGGCTCACCTCGCGCGGGCGAGGATCGCAACCGCAAGAAATCAACGCCGAAGCCTAGGGAGCGAACGCTTCCATCTGATACGTCGGTTCGACGCCGCCGCGTCGCAGTCGCTCTTCCAGTCTCGCCCGAATCGCAGGCCATTCGTCATCAATGATGCTGAAAACCACGGTCGTACGAATTCGCCCGTCGGCCATAATGCGTTCCTTCCGCAGGATGCCTTCTTCTTTCGCGCCCAAACGCAGAATGGCCGCGCGCGATGCCGTGTTGTTCTCATCGGTGTAAAGCTGCACGCGGATCAACTTCATCTCTTCGAACGCATAGCGCAACAAGAGATACTTGCTCTCGGTATTCACAAAACTTCGCTGCCAGCGTCCCGCGATCCAGGTATGCCCGATCTCCGCCGCGCGGTTCGGCAGATCTATCTTGAAGATTCGCGTCGTCCCGACGATCTTCCCCGTCTCAAGTATCTCCATCACAAATGGCAGAGCCAGCCCCTGCGCATGATGTTCAAGCGCAAGACCGATATATTCCGCTACGTTTGTTGCGTTCGGGACGTTCGTCCATTGAAGTTCGGAGAGATTGCCGTCTGCCGACGCACGAACTAGTGCAGGTGCATGTTCTGCGCCTAATGGACGCAATGCGAGGCCGGAGCCGAGGATTGTGACGCGTGGCATAAATCAGACACATTAAACAGAACGTCTTATCGTTTTGCAACGTTTGTTTCAGAGGCGCTTAACCCTTGCTGCGCTTCCGCGATTTGTGCCGGATACCAGTCTTTTCCGATCTGCTCCGCCTGCGCCAAAGCCACAGCAAACGAAGCACGGGCCGCGCCGGTTTGATGCAAAGCTTCGAAGGCATGCGCTTCAGCGAGTCGTGCTCGCACGCTCATCGGCGTGATTGTCAACGCCGCCTGGGCATCCGCGAGCGCCTGCGCAGGGTCTTTGTCATGCTCAGTCACACGCCGCAACCCTCCGGCGGGGAATGCGGGAAAGAGGCGACCACCAAGGACCACCTTTGCTGTTGCGTTGATGGTGCTGGTGTTCCACCAGCTGCCCTTGGCGTATCTCACGGGGCTGGTGGAAGGACTCCGGCATCGTCACGCCATTGTAAAAAGAAAAACGCACCCGCAACGCGGGTGCGCTGAATCTTGCCGCCAAACCGAGGAACTACGCCTTGGTTTCGCCGGTCGTTTCTGCTTCAGCCTGGGCTTGTTGCGCTTCGAGGGCCTTGCGGTTGTCCTCGGCACGCTTGGCGCGGGCTGCAGCGCGTTTTTCGCGCTTCTCATCGATGATCTTCTCGCTGCCGAGGAGTTCGATGAACGCCTTTTCGCCGCCGTCGCCCGGACGGAATCCGGTGCGAACGATGCGCAGGTAACCGCCTTCGCGGTCGCCAAAGCGCGGCGAGATCGTGTTAAACAGCTTGTCCACGGCCTCCGACGTCATCAGGTAAGCAGCGGCCTGACGGCGCGCCGCAACATTTCCCTGCTTGCCGAGCGTGATCATCTTCTCTACATGCGGACGCATCGCCTTTGCCTTCGGCACGGTCGTTTCGATGCGCTCTTCCACGATGAGCGAAGTGACCAGGTTGCGCAGAAGCGCGCGCCGGTGTTCCGTGTTACGTCCTAACTTCCATCCACCTACTCGATGACGCATGGTCGTATTCCTTCAATTTCTGCAGGGCTTGTGCAGCCCCTTTAATCTTTTCGGGCTACCCGCCGCCGTAGCGGCGGGCTGCCTCAATTTCTCCAGGCTAGAAGCCCGGGTTGTTGTCGCCGCCGAAGCCGCCGCCACCACCGTAGTTGCCGCCGCCACCGAACGTTCCGCCGGTGCCGTAGCTTCCCGGATAGCCGCCGTAGCTCGGAGCAGGTTGCGAACCCGGAGGCGGAGCCACCGCGTTGCCATGCTCGTCGATCTTCATGCCCAGGCTCAGTCCCATCGAGGCCAGAATTTCCTTGATCTCGTTGAGCGACTTGCGGCCGAAGTTCTTGGTCTTGAGCATTTCTGCTTCGGTCTTCTGCACCAGTTCTCCGATGGTCTGGATATTGGCATTCTTCAGGCAGTTGTAGCTGCGGACCGAAAGCTCGAGCTCTTCCACCGAGCGGTTCAGGTTCTCGTTGCGGATTTCCGGCTTGCGGTCTTCCGCGTGCGAAGCTTCGATTTCTTCTTCGAAATTGATGAAGATGTTCATGTGGTCCTTGAGCAGCTTCGCGGCCAGGCCGAGCGCGTCGGCCGGGTTCACGGAGCCATTGGTCCACAATTCAATCGAGAGCTTGTCGTAGTCGGTGATCTGACCCAAACGGGCTGCTTCCACCGAGTAGTTGCACTTGCGGACGGGCGAGTGGACCGAGTCGATCGGAATGAACCCGAGGCCAAGGTCTTCGTCGAAGTTCTTATCGGCTGACACGTAGCCGCGGCCCTTCTTCAACCGCATTTCCATGTCGAGCTTGCCACCTTCGCTGATGGTGGCGATATACACGTCCTTGTCGAGGATCTCGACATCGGCATCGGTCTCGATCATGCCCGAGGTCACAATGCCAGGCTGTTCCGCGCGCAGGTAGATCGCCTTGGGAGCGTCTCCGTTGAGGCGGAACGGAATCTGCTTCAGGTTGAGGATGATGTCCGTCGCATCCTCTACGACGCCAGGGATTGACTGGAATTCGTGTAATACGCCTTCAATCTTCACTGCGGTAATCGCAGCGCCCTCAATCGAGGAAAGCAGCACGCGGCGCAGCGCGTTGCCAATCGTGGTTCCGAAGCCGCGCTCAAACGGCTGGGCCCAGAAGTGACCATACTTGTCGGTCAACGACTCCGAGTCAAACGCGAGGCGCTTCGGTTTTTGAAATCCCTTCCAGAGCATTCTTGTCTCCTATCTCTCAATTCGGCCATGCTGCACGAACATCTAAGTTCGGCCGATCTGGCACGACGATTAGGAACAAGGTGCGCAACGCAATGTCGCGCACCACATTCGGTTACTTCGTTTACTTCGAGTAAAGTTCGACGATCAGCTGCTCGTTCACCGGCATCTGGATCTCGTCGCGCCTCGGCAAGGACGAAACGCTGCCCTTCCAGTTATCGCGATCGACGATCAGCCAGCCCGGCACAGTCGTGTGACTCGTCAATTCCTTGATCTGACCAAGAAGCGTCATTTCCTTACTGCCTTCGCGCACGGCGATCTCGTCTTTCACGCTCACCTGGTACGACGGGATGTTCACTTTCTTCCCGTTGACCGCGATGTGCCCGTGACGGACCAGCTGGCGTGCCTGGCGACGCGCGGACGCGAAGCCAAGCCGATAGACCACGTTGTCGAGGCGGCGTTCCAGTTGCTGCAACAGCATCTCGCCGGTTACACCCTGCCCCTTCGCGGCCTTCTCGAAGTAGTTGCGGAACTGATTTTCCTGCGCGAAATACATGCGCTTCGTCTTCTGCTTCTCGCGAAGCTGAAGTCCGTAGCCCACGATCTTCGCCTTGCGGTCCTTGCCATGCTGGCCAGGGGCGAAGTTGCGCTTTTCAATTGCACACTTGTCGGTGAAGCACTTTGGCCCCTTGAGGAACAGCTTCGTGCCCTCACGGCGGCAAAGGCGGCATACTGCATCTTTGTAGCGTGCCAAGTTTCTCTCCTGTCGAACGGTTTATCCGTTCGGTTGTGATCGGTTTACGGGACTTGGCGGTCCTTCCTTCCCGATCAATTTCGTTCTACCTCTGGCTGGCGGCGCCTACCAGAAGCACATATCCGTCTGGGTCAAAGACCCGAAACTCACCTTCGGTGGCATACGGGGGATACTCCAATTCGCTTACCTTGATCCCCTTCGCCATCAACTGTTCGCGATACGGAACGACCTTGCTCGCGTACAGGTAAAACAGAACTGCCTGCTGCTCCGAATCAATGGGGCCACTGGATTTCGCGAACATGATCTGTGCCATGCCTCGCGCCAGGTACGCCCACTTCAACTCGCCTCCGTACTCCAATTTGTTATGGAGTTCGAACTCGAGCAGCTTGTAAAACTCAATCGTGCGCTGCACGTCCGCAACGTGTGCCATTGGCACCAGCGACGTCGGATGCGCAGCCACGAATCACACTCTGCGGCGCTTCGGCGGACGGCAACCGTTGTGCGGGATCGGCGTAACGTCGCGAATCACACGCACATCGAGACCGGCGGCAGCCAAGGCACGAACTGCAGACTCACGGCCGGAACCGGGGCCCGCTACCCGCACGTCGAGGCTGCGCATGCCGTGATCGCGCGCCATGTTGGCGGCGGTCATCGCGGCCTGCTGCGCCGCGAACGGCGTGCCCTTACGCGAACCGCGGAACCCGAGCGAACCCGAGCTCTTCCACGACACCACGTTTCCCGAAGGATCGCTGATGGTGACGATGGTGTTGTTGAACGACGCCTGGATGTGCGCCAGTCCGTGCGGAACGTGCTTCCGTTCCTTCTTCTTGAACTTCTTATTGGTCTTGCCCTTTTTTTCGCCGGCGGCGGCGGAACCTGCTGCTTTAGCCATTTCTCAATTCGCCTTTACTTAGCGGTTGCTTTCTTCTTGTTCGCCACGGTGCCCTTACGCGGACCTTTGCGGGTGCGCGCATTAGTGTGGGTGCGCTGGCCGCGGACCGGCAGGCTGCGGCGATGACGATAGCCGCGGTAAGAACCGATTTCGATCAGCCGCTTGATATGCATCGAGACGTCCTTGCGGAGGTCGCCTTCGACCGAGCTGCCGTTTTCGATCGCCGTACGGATGCGGTTGACTTCTTCTTCGTTCAGGTCGCTAACCTTGCGGTTCGCTTCCACGTTCGCTTCCGCCAGGATGGCCTTGGCGCGCGAGTTGCCGATGCCGAAGATATACGTCAGCGCGATGTTGATGTACTTGTTGCGCGGAAGATCCACGCCTGCAATACGTGCCATTTACTGTCCCTCGTCCCGCTTTTCCCGGGTCCCCGACGAGCGCCTCTTTTGCGCTTGTTGGGGCGATTTAGCCTTGACGCTGCTTGTGCTTCGCGTTTTCGCAGATTACCCGCACCACACCGTGGCGACGGATCACCTTGCACTTGTCACAGATTTTCTTTACCGATGCCCGAACCTTCATTGCCTTTTCCAATCTGCCTATTTATAGCGGTAAACAATACGTCCTCGCGTCAGGTCGTATGGCGATAATTCCACCGCAACCCGGTCGCCAGGAAGAATACGAATGAAGTTCTTGCGCATCTTGCCGGATACGTGCGCCAGCACCTGATGCTTGTTTTCCAGTTCAACTTTGAACATGGCATTGGGCAGTGGTTCGATCACCACCGCCATTACTTCAATCGCGTCTTCCTTACTCATGCATTCCTTTGATCGGTCTGACCTCAGGGGCTAAAGCCCCGCTCTGCTTCCGTTGCCCATGTCGCACCCGAAGGTGCAACCTACTTCAAACTTTACTCGGTCAAAATCACCGGGCCGTCTCTCGTTACCGCAACGCAGTGCTCGAAGTGAGCGCTAAAACTGCCGTCGGCGGTAACCGCGGTCCAATGATCGTCCAGCGTTCGCGTCGCCGGCTTACCTACATTCACCATCGGTTCGATTGCGAGCACCATTCCTTCGCGCAACCTCGAACCCGCACCCGCTGCTCCGAAGTTCGGCACCTGCGGATCTTCGTGCAACCGTGTCCCAATCCCGTGGCCCACAAACTCGCGCACTACGCTGAAACCCGCGGCTTCCACATGCTGCTGCACCGCGGAACCAATGTCGCCCAGCGTGTTGCCGACCTTCACTGCGTCGATCGCCTTGTACAGTGACTGCTCGGTAATCGTGAGCAGCTTCTGCAACTCCGACGTGATCGCCTCACCGACCGGAACGGTGATGGCTGAATCTCCGTAGTAGCCGTCGAGCACAACTCCTGTGTCGATGGAGACGATGTCTCCCGTTTTCAGGACCCGCTTCTCGGACGGAATGCCATGCACGATCTCATCGTTAACCGATGTACACAGCACACAGGGATAGTCGTAGTACCCCTTAAACGCAGGCTTGGCCCCAAGCTCGCGGATTTTCTTCTCAGCCGCGCGCTCCAGGTCCATGGTCGATACACCGGGAGCCACGAGCGCTCTTACTGTTTCAAGGACCTGTCGCACGATGCGGCCACTGCGGCGCATCTTTTCAATTTCGGCACCGGACTTACAAATGATTGCCATGCTCGATGAGACTCAACATCTCCTCTGTGATCTTCTCAACCGGGGCGTCGCCATTGATTTCAAACAGACGACCTTGAGCCCGGTAATACTTCTCAAGAGGAAGAGTCTGCTGCTCGTATGCCTTCAGACGTCCGGCGATGACTTCTTCGCGGTCATCCTGCCGCATTACAAGCTTCGAGCCCTCAAGGTCGCAAATTCCCTCGACCTTGGGAGGCTTCGAGTAAACGTTGTAGATCGTTCCGCAGGAGGGACACGAACGACGTCCGGTAAGCCGTTGCAGCAATTGATTATAGTCCACCTTGATCGAAATCACAACCGGTGGAAGGTTACTTGCTAAGCTGACCCGAGTACTTTCAAAGAGCTTTCCCGTCAACAACTTATCCAGCCATTCGGCCTGGGCGACGGTTCTCGGAAACCCGTCGAGGATACACCCTCGGCTGGTGTCCGGCTTGCCAAGCCTTTCGGCAACCATGGCGCAGACGATAAAGTCTGACACCAGTTGGCCACTTTCCATGGCGGCCTTGGCCTGTTTTCCCCACCCTGTTTCCTGCGCGACGTTCTCCCTGAGGATGTCGCCCGTGGAGATCTGCGGGACCCCCAGCGCCTGCACCAGGCGCTTGGATTGGGTGCCTTTCCCTGCTCCGGGCGGTCCGAACAAAATCACCGGACCGACTTTACGCGTATCACTCTGCACAACACTTCCCGTAGAAGCTTGTGTGTCCATCCGTTCGCCTGCACGAGAGCAAACAAGTCACCCGCCCGGTGCACGTTCGGGTCACTCCGATGGGTTGCTCTGCTTCCGGCGTCAAGCGCCAACGGCCTCCCGGTAGCCGCTTACAACGACTGCACAAAAGGGTGCCCCATTCTAAGCGCCGTTTTCGCGCTTAGGGTGGGGCTTTTCTCAACTACCAGCGGCGGCCTTTAATTCGACCGCTCCGTGGCGTGAAGCCCTCGTAATGCCGCATGATGAGCTGCGATTCGATCTGCTGCACCGTGTCCATGGCAACGCCCACCACGATCAGCAGCGAGGTGCCGCCGAAGTAGAAGGTTACACCAAGGCCGGTGGTCATCCAGGTCGGCAGCTTTTCAAACAGTCCGCCACCCAACCACAACGGCAAGTGGTTCAGATGTAAACCAACCATCATCCACTCTGGAATAAAGCTGATGATGATCAGGTACAACGCGCCGACCAGCGTAATGCGGGTCAGGATATCGTTGATGTACGTTGCGGTACGCGCACCCGGACGAATGCCCGGGATGAACCCGCCGTACTTGCGCATATTATCCGCAACGTCGTTCGGGTTGAACACGATCGACACGTAGAAATATGCGAAGAAGACAATGCCCAACGCGTACAGCATCGTGTACAGGGGCTCGCCCCATTTGAGCTGGTCCATCAGGTTCTTCACCCAGTGGTACTTGCTCACGCTGCCCAACATGCCCACCGTCTGCGGCAGGGTCAGGATCGACGACGCAAAGATCACCGGCATCACGCCGCCGGAGTTCACACGCAGCGGCAGGAAGGTCGAGGTTCCGCCCATCATCTTGCGGCCGACAATGCGCTTTGCGTACTGCACTGTAATCCGTCGCTCGCTGCGCTCCACGTACACGATGAACGCAACGATCAGGAACATCACCAGAATGAGAAGCAACATCGCCGGAACCGTGAACGGTCCCCAGTACTGCGTCTTGATCTTGTCCACCAGGTCAGCAACGCCACGCGGGAGGCCAACCACGATACCAGCAAAGATCAGCAGCGACATGCCGTTGCCGATACCACGCTCAGTGATCTGCTCGCCCAGCCACATAATGAATACGCTGCCGGTCGTGAGCGTCAGCATCGTCATCAGGATGAAGCCCCAACCAGGATTCAGGACCATGCCCGGCTGCTTCGTCAACGTCACGGCGATACCGAACGACTGCATGGCGCTGAGGCCAAAGGTCAGGTAACGCGTCCATTGCGTGATCTTCTTGCGCCCGAGTTCGCCTTCCTTCTGCAGCTTCGCCAGCGGTTCGTAAACCACGGTCAGAAGCTGGAGAATGATCGACGCCGTGATGTACGGCATGATGCCGAGAGCGAAGATGGTCAAGCGGCGAAGCTGGCCGCCGCTGAAGAGATCGACAAAGCCCAGCACCGAACCGCGGTTGTTCTGGAAGAACTGCTGGAGCATATCGGCGTTCACGCCCGGCGTCGGAATGTGCCCGCCGATGCGATACACGGCCAGGAGCGCAAGCGTGAAAAACACGCGCTTGCGAAGGTCCGGGATCCGGAAGATATTTGCCAGCTTCTCAAACATAAAACTTAGAGGACCTCAGCCTTGCCGCCCGCTTTGGCGATCTTTTCTTCGGCTGTTTTGGAGAACTTGTGTGCACGAACCGTGACCGCGCCCTTGATCTCGCCGTTGCCCAACACCTTGATCTTATCGTTCTTGCCGGCGAGCTTGTGCTTGATCAGAACTTCAGGCGTGATTTCCGTCAGGCCGAGTTCGGCGAGCCGGTCGAGATTCACCACCGCGTATTCCACGCGGAAGATGTTGGTGAAACCGCGCTTCGGCAAGCGGCGATGCAGCGGCATCTGGCCGCCTTCAAAACCGCGCATCATGCGCGAACCGCTGCGCGAACGCTGACCTTTGTGGCCGCGAGCGGAGGTCTTGCCCATGCCCGAACCCATACCACGTCCGACGCGCTTCTTCTTTTCGTTGGCTTTGCGGGGAGCCCGCAGATTACTGAGATTCATTTCAATTCCTTGTCGCGGGACATTTCCCGCTCGCTTGTAGCGGACGCTCTTCTGTCCGTCTCACTGTATTTCCCGGTCGATTCGGGTGCCCCATGTCTCGCGTTTTTCGAGACGTGGGAAACCACTACTGCTGAACGATCTCGACCAAATGCGGGACCTTCGCCACCATGCCGCGGATCGACGGCGAATCTTCGCGTACGATCACCTGGTTCAGGCGGGTGAATCCGAGTCCCTTGATCACCAGCTTGTGCTTCACCGGCGCTTGAATCGCCGAGCGAATCCACTTGAGCTGGAGCTTCGCGCCCTTCGGCGCTACCTTTACTTCTACTTTCTTACGTGTGCGAGGCATGGTTTAGAGCTCCTCTACCGTCTTGCCGCGTCCGGCCGCGACTTCGCGGCGATCACGCAACTGCTTGAGTGCTTCGAAGGTCGCCTTGATCACGTTGTGTGGGTTCGTGGTGCCGATCGACTTGGTCAGCACGTTCTGCACGCCCGCCGAAGTCATCACTGCACGCACCGCGCCGCCCGCGATGACGCCCGTGCCTTCCGGCGCCGGCTTCAACATCACACGGCCCGAACCATAGCGGCCCAGTACCTGGTGCGGAATCGAAGTCTGGCTCAGGTTCACCTTCACCAGGTTCTTCTTCGCGGACTCGATCCCTTTACGGATCGCCTGCGGAACTTCCTTCGCCTTGCCGGAACCGTAGCCCACGACCGCAGCCGAGGGATCGCCCACGACTACCAGCGCTGCGAACGACAGGTTCTTACCGCCCTTGACCACCTTGGTCACGCGGTTGATGGCCACTACCTGGTCCTTCAGGTTGAACTGGCCTGCATCGAGCTTTTTCTTCACTGTTGCCATTGCGTCAATTCTCTTTTCTGAACTCTCTGCTCGGGTGCCCCATGTCTCGCGATTTCCGAGACGTGGGGATTTTCATCCTAGAACTCTAGTCCGCCTTCACGTGCTGCATCGGCCAACGCCTTGATGCGCCCGTGATACAGGTAACCGCCGCGATCGAAGACCACTTTGTTGATGCCCTTCTGCTTGGCGCGCTCCGCGATCGCCTTGCCGAGCTGCTTGGCTGCGCTCAGGTTGCCGCCCGTCGGACGCTTGCCTTCCTTCGCTTCGCCAAACTCCAGCGTGTTTGCTGCAACCAGCGTGGCGCCCTTGCTGTCGTCGATGACCTGCACATACAGGTGGTTCGTAGAGCGATACACGTTCAGGCGCGGACGCTCCGGCGTACCTTCCATCTTTTTGCGGATGCGGGAATGTACCCGGCCCCGCTTTGCATCTTTTGCTTCTTTAATGATCATCGCTTTTTCATTTCCCCCGGGTTTCTGAACCGGGCAGACGGCGGCGGGTCATGCCCGCCATGCCATCCGGTTAATCTTTACTTCGCGCCGGTCTTGCCGACCTTCTTCTTCAGTTTCTCGCCGGCGTAACGTACGCCCTTGTTCTTGTACGGATCGGGCGGGCGCAGCGCGCGCATTTCCGCCGCAACCTGGCCGACCTTCTGCCGGTCAATGCCGGTAATCGTCAGCGCGGTCTGCTTCGCGTCCACCGCCGCTTCGATCCCAGTCGGCAACGGATATTCGATCGGGTGCGAGTAGCCCAGCGTGAACACCACCGTGCCCTTGCCCTTGAGTTCGGCACGGTAACCAATGCCAACGATCTCCAGGTTCCGCGTCCAGCCCTTGGTCACGCCTTCCACTGCGTTGTTCACCAGCGCGCGGACCAGGCCGTGAATGGCGCGCTTCGACTCGTCGTCGCGCGTCACGACAATGTTGCCATCCTCCAGAGCCAGCTTCACGCCGCCCGGCAGGTGGTTCGATACGGTGCCCTTCGGCCCCTTCACGGTTACGACATCGCCCTGCACGTTGAACGTGACGCCCTTCGGCACGGCAATCGGCTTCTTACCAATTCTCGACATAGTCTCTTCTCATCGGCTGCGGATCAAAGCCGCAGTTTCTTCCTGGTGTTGAACTCATGCTCGCGGGAATGCGCGAACCGAGTTGTCGCTCAACCAGCGACTAGTAAATTTCGCAGAGGACTTCGCCGCCCACGCCTTCTTTGCGCGCCTGGCGTCCCGTCATCACGCCCTTCGGCGTGGTCAGGATGCTGATTCCCAGACCGCCGAGAACGCGCGGGATCTCCTTGCTGCCTACGTATACGCGGCAACCCGGACGCGAAATGCGGGTGACGTTCGAGATCGGCGAGACATTGTCGGATCCGTACTTCAGGTACACCCGGATCAGCTTCTTGCCTTCTTCTTCGACCGCCTTGTAATTGGCGATGTAGCCTTCTTCTTTAAGAATTCGGGCGAGTTCCGTCTTCAGCTTCGACGCAGGCGCATCAACCTTCTGGTGACGTGCCTTGATCGCGTTGCGAACCCGCGACAGGAAATCTGCGACCGGATCGGTGGTCAAACTCATCGTTTGCTTCTCCTTATCGTTGCCCGTTCGCTCTCATTGCTCATGAGAGAACCCGCGACAACGTCTTTACCCATTCTTGGGTGCCCCACTCTAGCGAAGCTAGGGTGGGGATGTTCTCTACCAGGACGACTTTGAAACGCCTGGAATCTCTCCCCGCAGCGCGAGGCCACGGAAGCACAGACGGCAAAGGCCGAACTTGCGCAGGTACGCGCGCGGACGTCCGCAAATCTTGCAGCGGTTGTGCTGGCGCGTGGAGAACTTGGGTTTCTTGTTCGCCTTGGCTACGTGTGATGTTCTCGCCATTTGTTCCTTTACTCTGGAGCTTCGCGCCCCGTCAGTTTCTGATCTTTTCATGCAGCCGTCGTTACCCGACGGCCAAGAACTAACCGCTAAGCGCCCGGTTGCCGAAACGGCATGCCCATGTGCTTCAGCAGCGCGCGGGCCTGGTCGTCGTTCTTTGCCGATGTCACAATCGTGACGTTCATGCCCTTCAACTTGTCGACCTTCGAATAGTCAATTTCCGGGAAGATCAACTGGTCGCGCAGGCCGAGCGTGAAATTGCCGCGCCCGTCAAACGACTTCATCGGCACGCCACGGAAATCACGCACACGGGGCAGCGCCACGTTCATCAGGCGGTCGAGGAATTCGTACATGCGGTCGCCGCGCAGCGTAACCATCGCGCCAATCGACTGGCCTTCACGCACCTTGAACTGCGCGATCGACTTCTTCGCCTTCGTCACCACCGGCTTCTGTCCAGTGATGGCCTGCAGGTCGCTCACGGCCGGGTCGAGCACTTTCGCGTTCTGCGTTGCTTCGCCCACACCCATGTTCACTACGACCTTCTCGATCTTCGGAACCGCCATCACGTTGGTGATGCCGAACTCTTTCATCAGTGCCGGCGCCACTTCCTTCGTGAACTTGCCACGCAGGCGCGCGGAGCCACGGTTGCTCGCCTTTGGACGTCCGCTCTGGGGCGCCTCGGCCGCTTCGGCCTTTGCCTGGCGCTTACCCGCGCCGTCCGGTTTCTTCTGCTGCTTCTTCTCGTCTGCCATCTCTCTGCTGCTTTCTCTCACGGTCTCGGGTTTGCACCGTTACGTGAGGTCCTCAATTTCGAGAATCTCTTCTCGGGGAAGTTACTTCCCGGTTAAATCACTCCCGCACTTCGCGCATACGCGGGACTTCTGCTTGCCTTCGCCCTTGTGTGCCACGCGCGTCGGACCGCACTTTGCGCAGACCAATGCGACGTTCGAAATCGCGATCGCGCTTTCCTGCTCGGCGATGCCGCCCTTGATGTTCTTCTGCGGGTTCGGCTTCACATGGTTCTTCACCATGCCCACGTGCTCGACCAGGATGCGGCCTTTGTCAGGAATGACGCGGAGCACGCGGCCCTGCTTGCCCTTGTCCTTGCCGGAGGTCACTGCAACCGTGTCGTTGCGCTTGATATCAGTTGTTACGTTTGCCATAACCAATCTCTCTCTTCTCGCCTACAGAACTTCGGGGGCGAGTGAAACAATCTTCAGGAACTTCTTCTCGCGCAGCTCGCGGGCCACCGGTCCGAAGACACGGGTCCCCACCGGCTCGCCGGTGTCATTGATCAGCACTGCCGCATTCGTGTCGAAGCGAATGTAGGTGCCGTCCTTGCGGCGATGCTCCTTGTGCGTCCGCACGATCACGGCCTTCACAACCGTGCCCTTCTTCGCGGTGCCGTCCGGCGAAGCTTCCTTCACCGCGGCCGTCACCACGTCACCGAGGTGCGCCACGTGTCCGGCGCCGCCGCCCAGCGGGTTGATCATCTGGAGCTTGCGGGCGCCGCTGTTGTCGGCAACCTCGAGCATCGTTCTCATTTGCACTGCCATATTCGTTCTCCTCGGTCACCCACACTCAGGGTGCCCCATGTCTCGCGTTTGTCGAGACGTGGGGACTTTCGGGGTCTTAGCTCGCAGCTTCCTGGACTTCCGGAGCCAGCGCCGAACGGCGCAGCACTTCGGCCAGTTTCCAGCGCTTCAGCTTGCTCAACGGGCGGGTCTCTTCGATCCGCACGTAATCGCCGATGTGGGCTGTCTGCTCTTCATCGTGCGCATAGAACCTCTTGCGGCGCGAGATCACGCGGCCATACATGGCATGCGACTTCTGGCGCTCCACCTGGACCACGATCGTCTTCTGCATCTTGGTGGAGACCACCAGGCCGATCAGTTCCTTGCGGTGGCTGGTTTCAGGGGTGTTCGTTGTTTCGGCCATGGCTTACTTCTTCTCCGTCTTCTTGCGCGAGGTCTTCTTCGCCGGCGCTTCGGCAACCGCGGTCCGGGCGATGCCCAGTTCCTTCTCGCGGGCTACCGTCTTGATGCGGGCGATTTCTTTTCTCATTTCGCGCAGCTTCTTCAGGCTTTCCGACTGTCCCATCTTCAACTGGAACTTCAGCTTGAAGAGCTGTTCGCTCTGCTCGCTCTCGCGCGCGTGCAGTTCTGCCGGTGTCAGGTTGCGGACTTTATCCGCCAAACTTTGTGCTCGTTGAGCCATTTCTCTATTCCTTCTGCGTCTAGTGCGCCGACGTCTCGCGCGCCACAAATTTCGTGCGCAACGGCAGCTTGTGGGCGGCCAGGCGCATTGCCTCGGCAGCATCCGTCACCGAAACGCCTTCCATTTCGAACAGGATCTTGCCGGGGCGGACGACGGCGACCCAATGATCAGGCGCGCCCTTGCCCTTACCCATACGGGTTTCGGCCGGCTTCTTGGTTACCGGCTTGTCCGGGAAGAGGCGGATCCAGATCTTGCCGCCGCGCTTGATGAAGCGCGTCATAGCAACACGGCTCGCTTCAATCTGGCGGTCGCTGATCCAGCCCGGCTCCAACACCTTCAAGCCGAAATCGCCGAAGCTCAACTCGGAGCCGCGCCAAGCTTTGCCGCGCATGCGTCCGCGCTGCTGCTTGCGGTACTTCACTTTCTTGGGCATTAACATCGTCGTATCTCCGCGGCTATTGCCGCCTCGCCGCACAGTTGCGGCAACAAATCAAAAGTTAGAAATTGCCGGCGGTCGCCACCTGCGGCTCACGCTTCTTGGCCGCGGGAAGAATCTCGCCCTTGTAGACCCACGCCTTGACGCCGATCACACCGTACGTGGTCCGCGCTTCCGCGAATCCGTAGTCGATGTCGGCACGCAGCGTGTGCAGCGGCAACCGGCCCTGCAGGTACCACTCGGAACGGGCGATTTCATTGCCGTTCAGGCGGCCACTCACGCGGACCTTGATCCCCTTGCAACCGAAACGCAGCGCCGAGTCCACCGACTTGCGCATCGCGCGCCGGAAGCCTACGCGCTTCTCGAGCTGCAACGCGATCGACTCCGCCACCAGCTGTGCATCGAGCTCAGGCTTGTGCACTTCCTGGATGTCGATGTACACCTCGCGGTTCGTCCGCTTCTGGAGCTCGCCCTTGAGCTTATCGATCTCTGCGCCTTTGCGGCCGATGATGATGCCCGGACGCGCGGTGCGAATGATAATGCGCAGCTTGTTGCCCGGGCGCTCCACTTCAATGGAGCTCACGCCCGCCGACTTGAGCTTCTCTTTCAGCTCGGCCTTCAGCTTGACGTCTTCGAGCAGCAGTTTGTCGTAGTCCCGCTCGATAAACCAACGCGACTTCCACGGCTTGGTATATCCGAGGCGGAATCCGTAAGGATGGACTTTCTGTCCCATATCTTCGCTTCTTCTCCGCAGTGCAGGCTCGCCGCACCGCTGTTGAACTTCTATCTCTTCGCGGTTTTCTTACCCGCAAATTTCTTTGCCGGGGCCTTCTTCGCAGCCGCTTTCTTCGCGGGAGCCTTCTTGGCCTTTGCGCCCTTTGCGCCCTTTGCCTTCGGAGCTTCGTCCTCGACGGTGGTCGCGGTCGAACCCTGGAAACCTGGCTTCTCCGCCAGCGAGATCTCGATATGCGAGATACGGCGCTGGTAGCGGAACGCTCGTCCCATCGGGGCCGGACGGATGCGCTTCATGCGCGGGCCGTCGTTCGCGATCGCCTTCTTCACATACAGGCGGTCGAGGTCCAGGTCGAGTCCCTTCTCATTGCTGAGATAGTTGGCGTTGTCCATCGCCGAGTGCACCAGTTTATAAATCGCCGGCGCAATGCCCTTCTTCGTGAAGAGCAGTGTGTTCAGAGCGTCTTCCACCCGCTGTCCCTTAATCAGGTCCAGCACCAGCCGGGCCTTCTGCGGGGAGACGCGAACGAAATTTGCTTTAGCTGTGAATTCCATCGTCGCCTCTCTCTTACCGGGCCGGCTTTGCAGCCGTCTCCGTTGCCGCTTTCACCGAGTGGCCCTTGAACTGGCGGGTGAAGCTGAACTCGCCGAGCTTGTGTCCCACCATGTTTTCCGTCACGTACACCGGGATGAATTTCTTCCCGTTGTGCACGGCCAGCGTGTGTCCCACCATCTCGGGGATGATCGTCGAACGGCGCGACCAGGTGCGGACCACCTTCTTCTCGTTGCGGTTGTTCATGTCCTCGATCTTGGCGAGAACGTGTGTATCAATGAACGGACCTTTTTTTTGCGAACGCATATTTCTTCTCTACCCTCTCGCGCTTACCGCTTGCCGCGTCGCGTCACGATGAACTTATCGGTCCGCTTGTTGTTACGGGTCTTGTAGCCACGTGTCGGTTGTCCCCAAGGGGTCACCGGGTGACGTCCACCCGAGGTCTTGCCTTCACCACCGCCATGCGGATGGTCGACCGGGTTCATGACGACACCGCGGTTGGTCGGACGCACACCCATCCAGCGGGTGCGGCCGGCCTTGCCGATTGCCACGTTCTCGTAATCGAGATTGCCAACCTGGCCGATCGTCGCCATGCAGTCCACTAGCACGCGGCGAGTTTCGCCGGAAGGTAGCTTGAGCAGCGCGTAGTCGGATTCCTTGGCCACCAACTGCGCCTGGGCTCCGGCCGAACGCGCCATCTGCGCGCCCTTACCAGGCTTCAGCTCGATGTTGTGCACTACAGTACCGGCCGGGATGTTGCGCAGCGGCAGGGCATTGCCAACCAGGATGTCGGCGTCCGGCCCGCTCACAACCTTCTGCCCGACCTTCAAACCCACCGGGTGCAGGATGTAGCGCTTTTCGCCATCGGCATAGTGCAGCAGCGCGATGTTCGCCGAACGGTTCGGATCGTATTCAACAGTCGCGACGGTCGCGGGTACGCCGCTCTTGTCGCGCTTGAAATCGATGAGGCGCAGCTTGCGCTTGTGTCCACCGCCACGATGCCAGATCGTGATGTCGCCGGCATTGCGGCGCCCGCCGGTGCGCTGCTTCGTCTTCGTCAGCGGCTTATGCGGACGGTCCGTGGTCAGCTCTTCGTTGACCAGCTTCGTCTGGAAGCGCAGCGTCGGAGTTAGCGGTCTGTATGTCTTGATAGCCATATTCGTCTCTTCTCGGGTGCCCCATGTCTCGCTGTTTTCGAGACGTGGGGGTTTTTACCCCGTTACAGGTTCTCGGCGTACTCCGGCATCTTTTCGCCTGTCTTCAGGCGAACGTATGCCTTCTTCCAGTCGGGGCGGTAGCCGCTGAATTTACCGCGGCGGCGTTCCTTGCCCACGAAGTTTGCAGTGCGGACCGTGTCCACCTTCACCTTGAAGGTCTTCTGCACCGCTTCCTTGATCTCCGTCTTGGTCGCATTCGCCGAGACTTCGAACACCAGCGTCGATTCGGTTTCCTTCACGCCCAGACCTTTTTCCGTGATCACAGGCTTCCGGAGGATCTGATATGCCGACTTAGCCATTACGCCACCTCCGCATGACGCTTGCTCGCCGCTTTTTTCAGCGAGTTCTGCAGCTTCTCGAGCGCCGGACGCGCAATCACCGCGCGGTCGTAACGCAGCAGGTGATACGGATGAACCGCATTGCCTGCTACTAGCTCCACACCCTTAAGGTTGCGCGAGCTCAACTCGAGGTTCTTGTTTTCAGCGGATTCGATCAGCAGTGCCGTCTTGTCCACCTTGAGCCCCGCCAGCGTCTTGCGGAACGCATTCGCCTTCGGCTCTTTCACGTCGAAGCTTTCCACCACCGTCAGCTTGCCATCGGCCAGCTTGGCGGCGAGCGCCGAACGCAGCGCACCCAGGAGCTTCTTACGCGGGAACGCGTAGTCGTACGAACGGGGCTGCGGTCCGTGGACGGTGCCGCCGTGACGCCACAGTGGCGAACGGATCGAGCCCACACGCGCGCGGCCCGTTCCCTTCTGCTTCCAGAGCTTCTTGCCCGCGCCGGAGACCAGCTTCTTGTTCTTGGTGGCGTGGGTACCGCGATGCTGCCCGGCGCGGTAGTGCTTCACCGCTTCCCAGAGCAGGTCTTCGTTCACTGCACCGAAGACTTCGTCAGCCAGTTCGAACGAACCGACCTTCTCGCCACTCAGGTTTACTACGTCAATTGTCGCCATAACGATTTCTCTCAATCTCTATCGGGTGCCCCACTCTAGCGAAGCCAGGGTGGGGATTTTCCCAACTACTTCTTCTTCGCAACCGCGCGCTTCGAAGCCTTCAACGGGTCAACCGTGCTCGAACCCGCGAATCCACGACGCTCTCTCGGCGGTTTCTTCGACATGGTGATGAACACCGTAGCGTCCTTCGGTCCCGGAACCGCGCCTTCGACCACCAACAGGTTTTCGTCCTTGTCGATGCCGAGGATGCGCAGGTTGCGGACCGTCACCTGGTCCTGGCCCATGTGACCGGCCATGCGCATGCCTTTGAACACGCGCGACGGGAACGCCGACGAACCGATCGAACCCGAGATCTGGAACATCGAACCGTGCGACCGGGCGCCGCCAGCGAACTTATGGCGCTTCACCACGCCCGCGAAACCGCGGCCCTTGCTCACGCCCGTCACATCGACGAACTTCGATCCCTCGAAGAGATCGACCAGCACCTTGTCGCCGACTTTCACTTCGCCGTTCGACTCCGCTTCGCTGGGTCCGTCCGCGACGATCGCAAACTCGTGCAGGGTGCGCACCGGGGGAAGATCATTCTTCCCGAGGTGGCCGAGTTGGGCCTTGGTCAGGCGCGTCTCCTTCACGAACTCAACGAGTCCGACCTGGGCGGCATCGTAGCCGTCCTTGTTTGCCGTCTTGCGCTGCGTAATCACACAGGGACCGGCCTGCAGCACCGTGACAGGGCGAACATCGCCTTTGCTGTCGAAGAGCTGCGTCATGCCGATCTTTTTTCCAATCAATCCGTTAATCATGATTTCCATTCCTCATCATGCCGTCGCTATCCGCGGGGCACTGTAGGTGTTTTGGTAGAGCTCGCTGTCTCTACTTGTGTTCCTTGCCGAATGCCTTAATTTCCACGTCCACGCCCGCGGGCAGGTCGAGTTTCATCAGCGCATCCACGGTCTGCTGCGTCGGCTCGAGAATGTCGAGCAAGCGCTTGTGGGTGCGGATCTCGAATGCCTCACGGCTCTTCTTGTCCACGTGGGGAGAGCGAAGAACGCAATACTTGTTCTTCACCGTGGGTAGCGGAATCGGTCCCGCAATCTGCGCGCCGGTACGGCGGGCGGTATCCACGATTTCTCCCGTGGACTGGTCCAGAACGCGGTAGTCATAAGCCTTCAGTCGGATCCGAATACGTTCTTTGCCAATCACGTCAGTTTCTCTCAAAGATCTGTCTGGAACGGCCGTTCTCACGAACCGCCCCGCGGCCTTGCCGCAGGTTTTGTTGCGGGTCCGGGGTTTCACCGGACCCAAGAACTTCTACGCAATAATCTCGCTGATGGTGCCAGCGCCGACCGTACGGCCGCCTTCACGAATCGCGAAGCGCAAGCCCTTTTCCATAGCTACCGGCGTGATCAACTCGATCTCCAGCGCTACGTTGTCGCCCGGCATCACCATCTCCGTGCCTGCAGGCAAGGTCGCTACGCCGGTCACGTCCGTGGTGCGGAAGTAGAACTGCGGACGGTAGCCCTTGAAGAACGGGGTATGACGCCCGCCTTCTTCCTTGCTCAACACGTAAACTTCGCCCTTGAACTTGGTGTGCGGGGTAATCGATCCACCCTTCGCCAACACCATGCCGCGCTCCACATCGTCTTTACCGATACCGCGGAGCAGCAACCCGGCGTTGTCGCCAGCCAGACCTTCGTCCAGCTGCTTCTTGAACATTTCGACGCCCGTCACTACCGTCTTGCGGGTCTCGCGGAAGCCTACGATTTCCACTTCCTCGCCCACCTTCACCTTGCCACGCTCGATACGGCCGGTAACCACCGTGCCGCGGCCCGAGATCGAGAAGATGTCTTCGATCGGCATCAGGAACGGCTTGTCGATGTCGCGCGCCGGCAGCGGAATGTTCTTGTCCACTGCTTCCATCAACTCATCGATCTTGGCTTCCCACTGCGCTTCACCGTTCAGTGCACCCAAGGCCGAACCACGAACTACCGGGAGGTCGTCGCCGGGGAACCCGTACTTGTTCAGCAACTCGCGCACTTCCATCTCGACCAGGTCGATCAGTTCGGCGTCTTCGACGGCATCGCACTTGTTGAGGAACACCACCACGTAGGGGACGCCTACCTGGCGGGCAAGCAGCACGTGCTCTTTCGTCTGCGGCATCGGACCGTCGGTCGCCGCTACCACCAGGATCGCGCCATCCATCTGCGCCGCGCCGGTGATCATGTTCTTGATGTAATCAGCGTGGCCCGGGCAATCGACGTGGGCGTAGTGACGGTTCGCCGTCTCGTACTCCACGTGCGCCGTCGCAATCGTGATACCGCGCTCGCGCTCTTCCGGTGCGTTGTCGATCGAATCGAACGAACGGAACGCAATCTTCGGGTTGTGCTTCGACAACACCTTCGTGATCGCCGCCGTCAACGTCGTCTTCCCGTGGTCAATGTGCCCAATCGTGCCAACGTTCACGTGCGGTTTGCTGCGGTCAAATTTCTCTTTCGCCATCGTCTAGTCCTCGTCTGAACTATGCCGGAGCCAAGGCTCCTTCGTCTGAGTCATCCCCGGGGCCGTAATAAGCGCCGAGTTGCGTTTCCGTCTCTACGATTCCGTCTGCCCTGATCGCTTCCTGGAACCGCTTCAGCTCTTCCCGGTGTTGCTCGCGAAAAGCCTCAAACCCGTAGTGCGACTGCCAAACATCCGTGATCCGATACCGCGTATCGAATCCAACTTCTTTTTCGAGCTCCGTCCTTACGTATCCTTCGGAGTTTCGCAAAAACCTTGGCCATCTTTCTAAGAAGCGCTCTTCAAACTCACGCTCCCTGCCAGGTCGTATCCGGAGCTCCCTGATCACAAAGAACAGGTAGCTCCGTGTGATTCACCGTGCTGCCGGTTTGCCCTGCACCTTGGCTACGATTTCTTCGGCCACCGAACGCGGCGCTTCTTCGTAGTGCGCAAAGTGCATGCTGAACGTCGCGCGGCCCTGCGTATTCGAACGCATACTGTTGACGTAACCGAACATCTCCGCGAGCGGCACCATCGCCTTCACAACCTGCGATCCGGCGCGATGCTCCAGTCCCTCGATGCGCCCACGGCGGCTGTTCAAGTCGCCGATGATCACTCCCATGTACTCTTCCGGCACCACTACTTCCACTGACATCACCGGCTCCAGCAGCACCGGGCTCGCTTTACGCGCGGCTTCCTTGAAGGCCATCGAACCGGCAATCTTGAATGCCATTTCGTTGGAATCCACATCGTGGTAGCTGCCGTCGTACAGCGTGACCTTTACGTCCACCATCTCGTAGCCGGCGAGTACGCCGCCTTCGAGCGCTTCCTTGATGCCCTGGTCGATCGGCTTGATGAATTCCTTCGGAATCGTGCCACCGACGATGTCGTTGATGAACTCGTAGCCCTTGCCCGGCTCGTTCGGACCCACGCGAATCTTGCAGTGTCCGTACTGGCCGCTGCCGCCGGTCTGACGGATGTACTTGCCTTCCGCCTGGGCTTCCTTGCGGATCGTTTCACGATACGCAACCTGCGGCTTGCCGACGTTGGCCTGCACGTGAAACTCGCGCATCATGCGGTCCACGAGAATTTCCAGGTGGAGTTCGCCCATGCCCGCGATGATCGTCTGCCCACTGTCGGGATCGGTGCTCACCCGGAACGTCGGATCTTCCTGCGCCAGCTTGTTGAGCGCGACGCCCATCTTTTCCTGGTCGCTCTTGGTCTTCGGTTCCACGGCGACGGAGATAACCGGTGTCGGGAACTCGATCGACTCCAGCACCAGCGGATGCTTCTCATCGGAAATCGTGTCGCCGGTCGTGATCGTCTTCAGGCCCACCACAGCGCAGATGTCGCCCGCCATGATCTCGCCGATCTCTTCACGCTTATTCGCATGCATTTTCAGCAGGCGGCCAATGCGCTCCGTGCGTCCCTTGCTGCTGTTGTAAACGCTGTCGCCCGTCTTCAGCTGTCCGCTGTATACGCGGATAAATGTCAACTGTCCGACGAACGGGTCGGTCATGATCTTGAACGCCAGTGCGGCGAACGGCTGCTTGTCGTCGGCGCTACGCTGCTCTTCCAATCCGGTGTCCGGGTTCTTTCCCGTGACCGGAGGAATGTCGAGAGGCGAAGGCAGATAGTCGACGACTGCGTCGAGCAGCGTCTGCACACCCTTGTTCTTGAAGGCGGTTCCCACTGTGACCGGGAAGACCTTCATCGCAATGGTGGCGCGGCGGAGACCAGCTTGAAGCTCAGCCGCCGTCATCTCTTCGCCTTCAATGTACTTCGCCATCAGTTCGTCATCGCACTCGGCGATGGTTTCGACCATCAGGTTGTGGAACGCCTGCGCCTTCTTCAACAGTTCGGCGGGAATCTCTTCCACGTCGTACTGCGAACCCATGGCTTCGTCGTGCCACACCAACGCCTTCATCTTGAAGAGGTCGATGACGCCCTTGAACTTGTCTTCGAGTCCGATGGGATATTGGATTGCGACGGGCTTGGCGTTGAGGCGCTTGCGGATGGTGTCGATGGCATGCTCGAAATCAGCACCCATCTTGTCGATCTTGTTGATGAAGCAAATACGCGGGACCGAGTACTTGTCAGCCTGTCTCCAGACCGTTTCCGACTGCGGTTCGACGCCGTGCACCGCGTCAAACACCGCGACTGCGCCGTCCAACACGCGCAGCGAACGCTCGACTTCTGCGGTGAAGTCGACGTGGCCCGGAGTATCGATGATGTTGATGCGCTCGTCGCGCCAGGTGCAAGTGGTCGCCGCCGATGTGATCGTGATGCCGCGCTCCTGCTCTTGCGCCATCCAATCCATCGTTGCCGTGCCTTCGTGGACCTCGCCAATGCGGTGCGTGCGGCCCGTGTAAAACAGGACGCGCTCCGTGGTCGTGGTCTTACCAGCATCGATGTGCGCCATGATGCCGATATTCCTGCAACGCTCTAATGGAACCTGTCTCGCCACTTAATTTCTCTTCTCTTCACACTGCGCGGGAACCCCATCGCCGCGCGCTCTTAACTGTCCACCGCGGCATGGGTGCCGCATTCATCGTCTTGTCAGAACTCTAAACCGCGATTACCAACGGTAATGAGCGAACGCCTTGTTGGCTTCCGCCATGCGGTGTACGTCTTCCTTCTTCTTGATCGCGGCGCCACGGCCGTTGGCCGCATCGAGCAGCTCGTTGGCGAGCTTATCGATCATGCCTTTCTCGCCACGCCCACGCGAGTACGAGATCAGCCAGCGAATCGCCAGCGACGTGCGGCGGTCGGCATTCACTTCCACCGGCACCTGGTAGTTCGCGCCACCGACTCGGCGAGTCTTGACTTCGAGCAACGGCTTGGCGTTCTCGACGGCCTTCTTGAACAACTTGATGGCCTCTTCTCCGCCGCCCTTGGCTTCGAGCTTCTTCATCGCTTCGTAGAAGATGCCCTGCGCGGTGCTCTTCTTGCCGTCCCACATCATCGAGTTCACGAACTTGTTGGCCAGGGTGGAACCGTAGACCGGATCCGCCAGTGGCTCGCGCTTCGCAATATGACCTTTTCTAGGCATCGAAATCCTCTACCTTAAGCTTTCGGGCGCTTGGCGCCATACTTCGAACGGCCCTGCTTGCGGTTGGCTACGCCCACCGAATCCAGGGTGCCGCGTACCACGTGATAACGAACGCCCGGCAGGTCCTTCACACGGCCGCCGCGGATCAGCACAATCGAGTGCTCCTGCAGGTTGTGGCCGATGCCGGGGATGTACGTCGTCACTTCAATTCCATTGGTCAGGCGGACACGCGCAACTTTGCGCAGCGCCGAGTTCGGCTTCTTGGGCGTCTGGGTGTAAACGCGGGTGCAAACGCCACGCTTCTGCGGGCACGATTGCAATGCCGGGCTCGCCGTCTTGAACTTCGGCGCCGTACGGCCCTTACGCACGAGTTGATTAAATGTAGGCACTCTTCCAAGCTCCTTCCGGGCACACACACCCGGATTTGCGCCGCTTTGCAGCGCTTAAATTCCTTTTCCCTTTGCAGGGGCTGGACAGCTTCTCGCGCTTCACACACGTGAAGGACTTGCTGCCCATGCTTCCCGCAAACACACTGCGGGAATCTGAGGTGTACCTTGTGGTTGGGCTAACGACGGTGGCTCCTAGTCCGTTTCGGAAGGAACTCCGTTTCGTTGGCCTCGACCTGCATACCCTCCGGAAGGTCCAGAGGTAGCGCAGGTTCGTTTCAGCGAGGATGCCCTTAAAAACTCAGCCACTTACATGGCGCTTGCAGGGCGTATCCAAATTGCAGATCAGCTACGACCTATACAGGCAAGCCAAAATGACTCGCAGAACCTATCCAATATAACAAGTTGAACCACAAGCGTCAACGAACAGATTTCAACTTTTCTCACGAATTCTGTCCGGCGAGCACCTGCAAACCCCATGGTATCATCCGCCTCATCCAGCAAATGTCTTACGTACCGGCCCCCGACAACCGCCAACCCGGCTTGCTAAGCGGGTCCCGCGCCATTTTGGCACTCATTCTCGGAGTCACTGCTCTCGTCTACGCCGGTACCCTGCAATTTGGCTTTACCTACGACGACACCCCACAAATCGTAACCAATCCACGCATTTCCTCATGGAGTTACCTGCCCAAGTACTTCACGGAGCACGTCTGGGCGCAGATTTCTGCCTCCGGAACATACTACCGGCCCTTATTTTTGTTGTGGTTACGTCTGAATCACGCGTTATTCGGAGTCCAGAACCCGTTTCCGTGGCACTTGACGACCGTGCTTTTGCATCTTCTCGCGGTGACGTTGGTTTTCCGGCTCCTGATCAAGACATTCAGCCTCGAAGTCGCCGGAATCGCGACTTTCGTGTTCGCGCTGCACCCCGGACACGTTGAATCCGTCGCGTGGATCTCCGGCTGTACTGAGCCGCTCATGACCTGTGCGCTCGTCGGCGCAATCCTCTGCTGGACGAATCGCAGAAATTCTCGGGGTGCGCTTTGGCTCGCGGCCTCATGGCTGCTCTGTCTCGCCAGCCTGTTGATCAAAGAAACCGCAGTGCTGTTGCCGGTCCTGATCTTTGTCTATTCACTTTTCGAAGACCGTGAATCGCCGCGCTTCGACGCTTACAAGCGCGCAGTCCTGAACACGCTGCCCTTCGCGGTAATCACGGTCGCGGAATTGATGGTTCGCGCTCGCGTGCTTCGCGGCGGCGTCGCCGACGAACCGCATCCGGCGATGCAAACGCTGCTGACAGTTCCATCAGCGATTTCTTTTTACATTCAACATCTGTTCTGGCCCGTGAAATTGAGCCCTTTCTACGGCCTCGAGCTGATGCAAAAATTCAGCGCCGTTGTCGTGATTCCGGCGGCTCTCGTCGCTCTCTGCGCCGTCGCACTTCTTCTTGTCCTCGCATTTCGCTCGCGCACATTGCTGATCGCCGTCGCATGGCTTGTTTTACCTGTGCTGCCTGCGCTCATTGGCATCCGCCTCTTTGATAGCAACGATATCGTTCACGACCGCTATCTCTATCTCTCGACGATCGGACTAGGACTTCTTCTTGGACTTGCGATCTCCCGGCTTCCGGCGGCGGGCACAGAGATTTTCCGCCTCCCACGCGCGCAATTTGCGTGCATCGCGCTTATCGCGATCGCAATTGCTGCTGGAACCGCGCTGGAAATTCGCCCCTGGAGCAACAATCTCGCCTTGTTCCTCCGTGGGGTCGACGTCGCACCCAACAGCACGCCGGCCTACAGTCATCTCGCCTTCGAGGTTTACAAGCGCGGCGATGCCGCGGATGCCGAGCGCCTCTACAAACACGCCGTGGCGCTTGGCCCCAACGACTGGCCCGCGAATTTTGGCTTGGCTATGATCGAAATGCGCATGTCGAACTGGAACGAGGCCGACCGATTTTTCCAACGCGCAATCGAGATCAGCCCTTCGGTGAGCAATGGAAGCTATCTTCTGCAAGCACGGGTCCGGGTCGAAATGCAGCATTACGATGCCGCCGAAAAAAGCGTGCGGGAAGCGATCGACAACTGGCCGAACATCGCGAGCCAGCATTTATTATTGGCTCAGATCCTGACAAAGCAAGGGCGCATTGAGGAAGCCCGCTCTGAATATCAGAAGGAGTTGACGCTTAATCCCACCTCCACCGAAGCACGGATGGGACTCGCGGAAATTGGGCAGTGAGGACGGCGGGTTCCGGGGCGACGCAATGCCCTCACCACCTCCTTCCCTTGCTGAAATATTCGTCACCTTCTAAACTATCGTTTTCCCACGAGGAACTCTCTCTCTGGTTTGCATTCCGCACGTCTAATCGAAGATCGTGCGGGGAGGATACATGCGGCGGTTCTTTACGGCTTCCTATACAGGTTTGGCAGTTATTGTTCTTTTCACGGCATTCTGGTCCGGCTGCGGTGGTAGCAGCAGTAGCACCACCGTCAATCAGATCACCCATTTCACGTTCTCGCCAGCGATCATCTCGTTGGAGCAGGGACAGGTCCTGCAGATCGCGGCCGCGCCTCTGAATTCCGACGGCAACGTAGTCGCTGCGACCGTTACGTACACGTCGTCCGACACGGCCAACGCCGACATTTCTCCCGGCGGCCTGCTCTGCGCCGGTACCTGGGGCGGCGACAAGACCTATACGATTTGCCATCCCGGCACCCAAGTGGGCCAGTACACAATCACCGCAACTGCCAACGATGCGGCGGCTAGTTCCGCGACGGCAACTGCTTACGTCCACTACCACGTGGACGCCGTGTTCATCCAGGCGCCCAGTGCTACCTGCACCAGCGCCGGCAAGACCAACGGCGTGAGCGCCGTGGCCTGCTCGCTGAAGAGCCACTCCGGCGGGTCCTGCTCGGCAACCTCGAGCCTCTGCCCGACCACCATGTGCGACGTCAGCAAGGATGTCGGCACATTCAATTTCGGCGCACTCGATTCCACCGTGGCCACCATCGCCACGGATGGCACCCTCACCGGCGGTATCCCGGGCATCACCAAGATTTATGCAGCCGTGGTGAGCGGTACGACCACCACGACCAGCACGGCGGTTCCCTATACCACCTGCCTGGTGGATTCAATCTCGCTGCATGTCGCGACCAAGACCGATACTTCCTTTGCCGTCGCGAAAAGCGCCACCGCCTCGCTCGCTGCCGATGTGCTCGACACTGAGGGCAACACGGTCACTCCCGGGCTCACGTACAACAGCCTCGCGGCCGCGACGGGTACGGTTGCCTCCAGTACGGGTACGGCGACATACACCGGCAAGGCGCCGGGCTACGGTGCCGTGGTCGCAAGCTGCACACCGCCGAGCTGTAACAAGAACGCCTCTGCGGTATTCAGCAACGTGGTGACTGCGACGGTGCAGAACTCCGCCACTGACACCGGCGTCACCGCCAACGAGACCAACGTTTACGTCACCGGCGTCGGCGCGCAGCAAATGTATCCGGTGGATACGACCAATCACACGCTGGGCACCGTGATGTCGCTCCCCTACGGACCAAACTCGATTGGGATTTCGAACGACGGCACCAGGATCTTCCTCGGCTCCGACAAAGCGGGGATGGTCGTAAACACTGCCTCGAACTCGGTCCAGGCGCTTTCGTTCCCTGGCAAGGTGTTGGCGGTATCGCCGAGCAACAATTTCGTCCTGTTCGCGAATACGGCGCTCGGCGTCGGCGCCGTAAACATCATGAGCGTCACCAGCCTGACCGTCGCGAACCCCGGTGGCTTTGAGATTCCGAACGTCTCTGCCGCCAGCTTCACGCCGGACGGCAACACCGTGTACTTCACCGACGGAGCGAGCCTTTACCGCTATCGCGTGGTTGGCGACAGCGGCAGCACACCGACGGCGTTGACGCTGACCAGCGGCGGCAATCCGCTGCCGGGCACAGCCAATGACCTGACCACCAGCGCCAACGGCACCGTGCTCTTCACCGCGACAACGCCCCGGATCGTGGCCAACGAAACTTGTAACGCCTTCGTCGGCGGCTCCTACGTCACGGCCTTCGATCCGCTCGGTGGACAGAACTTCACGGCACCCTCGGCACTTGCACAGTTGCCGAACGGCACCGGCATTCTCGCGGTGGATGGCGCCGATCTCGATACCGTCACCATCACCAGTCCGAACCCGCTCACCTCGCCCTTCTCCGGATGCCCTGCAACCGGCTTCGCCACCGCACCTGGGACGATTTCTCTGTCGGCCCTCGGAGGCGCCACCGTTGACAAACTTGTCGTGTCCAACAGCGGCAAGTACGCAGCGGTATTGGCGAACAACGGCAAGGTCGGGATCGTCGACTTGACCAAGGGCACGATGACCGTGGTCGCGCTCGTGAACAAGGGCACCGGCACTCTTACCGACGTCTTCAGCGGCGATTGGATGCTCGACGACAGCGGCGTATGGGTCACTGCCAGCGACTCCTACCTGCACTTCGTGGACGTCACGCAATTGAAAGACACCTCGCAGACACAAGTGCAGATCCAGGGCCCGCCGAGCAGTGGCGGCGGCGTGAACTACGTAGCGCCGAACCTGGTCGTCGTTCAACGCAAGTAGTCAGTCCGAAAGTAAAAAGCCCTCCCCGCGTGGGAGGGCTTTTCTATTTCAGCAAAGCTCACTTCACCTTCAGTACTCTCTCCAATATCACGCGGTATCCCGGATAAGCTCCCGGTCGGTTCTCATCGCGCACCAACCCGCGTACCGTGACTTCTCCGCTGCCAGCGGCAACCACCTGTTCCATCGCCGCGTATTTGGCGTCCTTCTGCGGAGGAGTGAGCGCATTGTCATCATCCACTTCCAACGCGCCATTGCACTCGCTGGACACAAGCACCTTGATCCCGTGCTCACGTTTCACCATTCCAACAACGTTCATCACCTTGCCGACATAAGTTTTCGGGTCGCGCACAATATTGCACACGGCCACCGGCGGGCTGTGTTCATCGAGCGCAAACTGCACTGCGACCCTGGTCTTGACCCGCGCCGCCTTACCTTTCACGAGCACCGGGTTCCACGTCCATTGCTTCACCGCGTCCGCCGCGGCCTCGCCCATCTCCCGCGGGAAAATCTGGCAATAGCTGTCGCAGCCGATCTGTTCTGCTTTTCCGTCGGCGCTAATTACCACATCGAGCGTCACCGTTCCTTGTATCCACTTCTGCAGAGCAACATCCGGATACACCGGCTTTACAGTTTTCGTCGGCGCCTCGTTAAGGCGCTGCATGGTGACTGCGCCGGGAACGTTCTTCGGCAGGTCGGGAAGCTGCGCCAAGGCACCGCAAGCGCAGAGCGTGAAACCGAGGAGAGAGGCGGTTCTCAACATACGAGCACTGATATACCATTCCCGCCATGAAAGCCGCAAAGGGTGGACCGCCGAAAACTGTCGAAGAGTACCTCGCACGCGTGCCAGAACCGGCGCGCAGCACGCTGGAAAAGGTGCGTGCCGCGGTGCGTAGCGTCGTTCCGGCGGAGACGACGGAGGTCATCAGCTACGGCATTCCAGCTTTTCGAAACGAGAAGATCTTGGTTTGGTACGCGGCCTTCGCGAAGCATTGCAGCTTGTTCCCAACGGCCGAGGTGATCGAAGAATTTAAAGGCGATCTGAAGGGCTACACGCTCTCGAAGGGTACGATCCAGTTCGCAATCGACAAGCCGCTACCTGGAACGCTGATCAGGAAAATGGTAAAAGCGCGGCTGCAGAGCACGAAGAAGAAGAAAAAATAGCTACACGCCGAACGCCTCGTTGTAATCCTCGGGATCGATGCCGTGGTAGGCCATCATGTCGCGCAGTCGGTCGTGGTATTCCATGGGCGTGCTCTGGATGATGGCCAGGATCGTCGCCTCGACCGAAACTTCGTCTTCGCCTTCTTCTTCGGCCAGCGATTCGGCACGCGGCTGCGCCGACTCCTTGATCTCCTGCCGCTCGCCTTGCGGCAGTGCCTTCATCAACTGCTTGAATACTTCCTTCGCTTCGTCTGACCAGTGCATTCTGTTCTTCCGATGCCTACGACTTCTTCTTGCGCTCTGCGTCAAGCTCCCGCGCTACGCTGTCTAAAACTCCATTGATGAACTGCACCGACTCCGGGCTGGAAAACCTGCGTGCGATCTCCAGTGACTCGTTAATCACTACCGGCTTCGGCGTCTTCGGAAAACCCATGAACTCTGCGCATGCACCGCGCAGGATGTTCCGGTCCACCGCCGCCATACGCTCCATGCGCCAGTGCTCGGCATGCTTCTCGATCAGCTTGTCGATCTCTTCCGATCGCTTCTCGGCTACATGAAACAAATCGATCGCAAAGCTCCGGACTTCTTCCTCCAGGTCTTTCCGTTCGGCCCAGAAAGTCTTTTCTACATGATCGGCCGACTGCTTGCCCATATCCATTTGAAAAAGCATCTGGAGCGCCAACTCGCGCGACTTCCGGCGGGTTCCCGTTTTAATCGTCACAGCTACTTCTCTCCCTGGCGCTTCACGGCTCTAACCGGCGTCAACGCGCGCGTTTTCATCAAATCTTTGGCTTTCGCCTTGGGCTCCGGCTTGGACAGCTTACGCTCTGCTGACAACTTCAGGTTTACCATTTCGATCGCGGCCATCGCAGCCTCGTAGCCCTTGTTTCCGGCTTTGAGCCCGGCGCGATCAATCGCCTGCTCCAGCGTATCGCAGGTAAGCACGCCAAAACCGTGCGGCACCCCAGTTTCCTGTGCAGATTGTCCAACTCCGCGAGTCACTTCGTTCGCGATCACTTCGTAATGCAGCGTGCCGCCGCGCAACAGGCAGCCCAGCGTGATGATGCCGTCGAATTTGCCGGATTCCGCCAGCGCCCGCGCCGCACCGGGGATCTCAAACGCGCCCGGTACACGGACAACTTGCATGTCCTGCTTCTCGACACCCGCGTGACGCAGCGCCAGAAGCGCGCCATCCAGCAAACGCTCGGTTATGAAGCTATTAAACCGGCTCACCACCAATGCGAATCTCTTGCCTCGCGCATTGAGCGTCGCTTCGCGCTCTTTGGCGACGTGATGCTGGTTTTCCGGAAGGTAGTTGTAGAACGCGACGTTCTGCCCGCCAACTTCCGCAGTGAACAAACGCGCCCCGAACGGCTGGTCTTCCGGCTTACCGAGTTTCTTCCAGCCCTTTTTCTTCAGCAACTCGTAAACACCATCAGCGTCGTTGACTTCGAAAACCAGGTCGGCCTCGGGAAAGCCTTCGCCGACGCCGAGTTCAATGCCGCCGTCTTCGACGAGAAACACGTGTCCGCTGTTGCTGCGAGCTTCCCAATGCTCGCCATCGCGCAGCCCAAGCTGCGAGAAAAATTCCTTCAGTTGCTGGAACTCCGCCTTGTTCTTCGCCAGGCGGAGCATACGAAGGTTCTTGATCATCAGTTTTGTATCAAGGCACGACTTCAGTGCCGTTTTGTATCAAGGCACGACTTCCTGTGCCGATTTGTATCAGGGCACGACTTCTGTGCCGATTTGTATCAGGGCACGACTTTAGTCGTGCCGAAAAGATGCGCAGAATCACTGGGCTTTAGCCCCTGCTACTGATTGCGTCAGCAAGCCAAGCCCAAACATTCATCCTACAGAACAAAGCGCGTGAACGAAACACCCACCAATCGCCCACGCGCGCCATTCCCAAAAATTCCTTTGTTATGCCTTCGTGTCCTTCGTGGCTAAAGATTTTTATCTTCCCTTAAACGTCGCTCCCCGCTTCTCGAGAAACGCCGACGTGCCTTCGTTCTTGTCTTCCGTCGCGCATGTGATCGAGAAAAGTGTCGCTTCGAGATAGAGCCCCTCCGCGAGCGTCATATCGGCGCCGTGATTCACCGCCTCCATCGTGTACTGGATCGCCAGCGGAGCGTTGGCGATGATCTTCGCTGCCACGCCCTCGACATAGGCCATCAGCTCGGCTTGCGGAACGACCGCATTCACCAGTCCGATGCGCAGAGCCTCCTGCGCGGTGATGGTCTCGCCGGTGAGGAGAAGCTGCATGCCCATCCCGCGCCCTACGAGTCGCGGCAAGCGTTGCGAGCCACCGAAACCGGCCATGATGCCCAGCTTCACTTCGGGCTGTCCGAGTTTCGCGTTATCCGAAGCGAAGCGCATCGTGCAGCCGAGCGCCAGTTCGCAGCCTCCGCCGAGGGCGAAACCGTTAACAGCCGCGATGACAGGCTTGCCGAGATTTTCGAGCAAGCTCAGCACGGCCTGTCCGCGCAGCGCATATTGCTTGCCGACTTCGCTTGTAGCGGTCTTCAGTTCGTTGATGTCGGCACCCGCGACGAAAGCCTTCTCACCTGACCCAGTGAGGATGACGACATGCGCGTTGGCATCGTCCTTCGCGGCCTGCATCGCCTGCCCGATCTCGCCGATGGTGGCGATGCTGAGCGCGTTGAGGACCTTCGGGCGATTGATGGTGACGTAAGCGATCTGATTTCTTACTTCGTAGAGAATGTTTTCGAATGTCATGAGTCCTCTTCTCCAATAATCCTTCGTGCGACCTTCGTTGCCTTCGTGTTTAAAGATTTTGATTTGCGATGGGATTGTTCGGATCCGTGTAATCGTAGAAACCCTTGCCAGTTTTGCGCCCATACCAGCCTGCCAGCACCATCCGTTTCAAGAGTGGTGGCGCGGCAAAGCGCTTCTCGCGGAACTCATCGAACATCACGTGGGTGATGTAGTAGCACGTATCGAGCCCGACGAAATCAAGCAGCGTGAACGGGCCCATCGGATAGCCGCAGCCCAGCTTCATGGCCTGATCAATATCGACAATCGAGCCAACGCCTTCTTCGTAGGCGCGGATTGCGTCGAGCAAATACGGCACCAGCAGGCGGTTCACGATGAAGCCGCTCGAGTCTTTCGTGCGCACCGGCACTTTGCCGAGCTTCGTGCCGAAGTCGACGGCTGCTTCAAATACTTCGTCCGAGGTTGCAATCGTGCGAATCACCTCGACGAGTTTCATGAGCGGCACGGGATTAAAGAAATGCAGTCCGATAAAGCGCTCTGGACGCTTCGTCGCCGCCATTAATTCGGTGATGGAGATCGATGAAGTATTGCTGGCGAAGATGGCGTCAGGCTTGGCGACCTTCTCGAGTGCGGCGTACATCTTGTGTTTCTCGGGAACGTTTTCGAGGATCGCCTCGATGATGATGTCGCAATCGGCGAGGTCTTCGACGTTGGTCGTTCCCTTCAGCCGCGCGCGAATCGCATCGGGCGATTCCGTGATCGTTCCCTTCTCCGCGAATTTGGCGAGCGAGCGCTCGACGCCTGTGAAACCTCTGTCGAGAAAACGCTGCTCGGCTTCGAGAACTATAACGGGAAATCCGGCCGTCGCCGCAGCCTGCGCAATTCCTGAGCCCATGAGCCCGCAACCGATTACACCTACGGATTTGATTTGCATGATGGCACCTGTGAGACGCAAAGACTTGTGAATGGGCACGGCTTCAGCCGTGCCGAAAGAACTCGCACTGGACCCAGGGGCTTTAGCCCCTGTCCGCGCCCGTAATCTCACGCAAACGACCGATGAGTCTACCAGCGCGGCGGAAAACAGAACAACTTGGATGGAAGGCGCTGCCCTAAGTGGGAACGACGTCGATTCTTGACCACAATCCTTGTGCGCTGCATCACCTGCGACACGTGCACACATCACAGACCGACTTTGTCCTTTCGCGATATTGTGCGCACGTGGGGCATTCCCAACAGTGTCTTGATCTTTGAAATACTCTTATGGCGACGAAACCTGTCATGACGACCGGAGAATCCGCATACCGATACGGATTCGGAGTGGAGCTAACCTTCTGTTCAGGGTTTTCCCCGAACACAACTCCTTTGTTTTCAAATTTTTACCCCTAACCCCTTGCGGCTCAAATTTTTACGAGTTTTCCACAGCCTAAACTGTTGAAAACAAAATTCAGGGGGGAGGGGGGTGGGGTCACCCTTCGTGGTGTGCAGACGGGACGCTTGTGATAACGCCCAGCAAACTCTCACCGTCAACCCTGTCGAGTCGCACCCGCACCAGTTGATTCGACGTGTGTTCACCCGCGATCATCGCCTTCTGATAATTGTCGGTCAGCGCTTCGGTCATTCCATCGCGCTGGTTCGTCAGCGTCACTGCTTCGATTTCTTTTCCAACCAGCGACTCCATGAACCCATGCTTCTTCTCCGCGATGAGATCGCGTAGCACTTTGTTCCTCTCACGCGCAACGTACACCGGCACTTGTTCCGCCATCGCCGCCGACGGCGTTCCCGGCCGCGATGAGTACGTGAATACGTGCAGATAGGTGAACGGCAGAGATTCGATGAAACTGCGAGTTTCCTCGAAGTGCTCGTCGGTCTCGCCGGGGAAGCCGACCATCACGTCGGCGCCGATGGCGGCTTGCGGCATTGCCGTGCGAATTCGCTCGAGGCGGTCCGCGTAATGCCACGGACGATAGCGGCGGTGCATTTTGCGAAGGATGCGATCGCTTCCCGATTGCAGCGGTGCGTGCGCGTGCTTGCAAATCTTTGGCGACTCGGCGACGAGCGCAATCAACTCGTTGCTCCAGTCCATGGGTTCGACCGAACTGATACGGACCTTCGGGATCGCGGTGTTTTCCACGATGTTGCGCACGAGCTCTTCAAACCGGACGCGCGGTCGAAGGTCGTTGCCCCAGCGGCCAAGGTTGATGCCGCTCAGCACGATCTCTTTGTAGCCGGCTTCGACGAGCGAGTCGACTTCGTGAAGGACGGAATCCATCGTCAGCGAACGGCTCTTGCCGCGGACGTACGGAATCACGCAGAACGAGCAGCGGTTGTTGCAGCCATCCTGGATCTTGAGATTGGGGCGGGTACGCTCGGCGGCGGATTCGCTGTCGAACACTGGCGCAGCCATCAGTTCGGTGTGCGCGAAGATGTCGCCGATCACTACCGGAGCGGCTTCTGTGGCCGCAGTACCTACGCCAATCGACGCCACGGAAACGAAGCCCTTCGGCGCAAGATTTGCGGCCAGCGTGGGAAGCGCGTGTTTATGCGAATTCCCGACGACGAGGCTGACGCCTTCGATCCTCGAGATTTCTTCCGGCGCGCGTTGCGCGTAACAACCGGTGACAATAATGCGAGCTTCTGGATTCCCGCGTTTTATGCGGCGAATCGCGGCACGCGCGTCCTGGTCGGCCGACGCCGTGACGGTGCAAGTGTTGAGCACAACCACTTCGGCGTCGATGGCCGAAGACCCACGGGCAAGGCCCTTTTCGAGCAATTGGCGCTCGATGGCGGCGCCATCGGCCTGGGTCGCACGACAGCCAAAGTTTTCGACGAAGAACGAAGCCACGGTGCTATTATACGGAGCAATGGGCGGCTCCCGTTTACGGCGGGAAGCCGCATTTTGTGTCTTGCGGCAGCAACTCTCGATTGCGAGCAACTCTGGACGGAGTAGCCGCATCGTAACGCAAGCGAACGTTTGGAACTGTTTCCCCCTGGAGCTACACGATGAAGCGTCGCATTCTCCTCGTTGACGACGAATTGGCGATATTGCTGACCCTCAAGGCGATCCTTGAAATGCATCACTTCGAGGTGGAGACCGCCTCGTCCGCCAAAGAAGGCGCGAAGAAGCTGACCGCCGCGACCTATGACATGGTCATTACGGACATGCGAATGGAGACGGAGACCGCCGGCTACGATGTGATCCGCGCTGCGAAACAACAGCCCTACGATCCGGCCGTGGCGATCCTGACGGCATATCCGTCACTGGGATCGGATTGGCAGACCAAGGGCGCGCACTCGCTGCTGGTGAAGCCCGTCAATACCGACGAACTTCTGCGCCAACTCGAACACCTTCTGGCTACCCATCAGGCGAACAAGAAGACGGCCAAGCAGCCGCCGATCATGCGGGCGGAAAAGGCCGCGCGGGCCGAAAAGAAAGCAATCTAGGCGGACGGGGAGCGCTTCGAGCGTTCGAGGTGGGTCCGCGCTACGGCTGGTTTGCCGGGCGCATTGGTGGCTCGCGATCGTCGGCGAAATCCCCGATACTTATGCCGTTGCAGCAGTTGTACGCTTCTGCTGGAAACACTCACGACAAAAGACCGGCCGTCCCTGCGTCGGCTTGAACGGCACGGTAGTGTCCTTGCCGCAGCCCGAGCAGGTTGTACGGGTTTCCACCTTGGGATACGTGGCACCTGGGGGCGTGCTGCCAAGCATGTTGGCGCGCTTCCCCTTACACGGTTTACAACGCTTGGGCTCGTTCTTGAACTGCTTGTCGTGGAAGAAAAGCTGTTCCCCTGCTGTGAAGACGAAGTCAGCGCCGCAGTCGATACACTTGAGAACCTTGTCCTGGAATTCCATGGAGTGAAGCTCCCTCAACCCTCTATCCGGAACACAACCCCCAAATCTCCAAAGCGCCGAAAACGCGCCAAAGGGTATTTGGGTTTGCGGAGTATACCCTTGTTTTGCCCGTTCCCGTAAGAATTTGTGATATGGGAAACACAAATTTCATGAATTGACAGGCATGCGGACGAACGCTTCGTCCCAAATGCAAAAGGCCGTAGCGATGATCGCCACGGCCTTTTCCTGTGATTCAAAAACAGTGCAGTTAGTCCTGCTCCTTGCGGGCCTTTTTACGGCTACGCTTGCGGGCCAGCGCTTCTTTCACGCGCTTTTTTTCACCCGGCTTCAGGTAGAAGCTATGACGCTTCACTTCCTTGATGATGTCCTCTTGCTGGACCTTTCGTTTGAAGCGGCGCAGAGCATTCTCGAGAGACTCGCCCTCTTGAAGTTTCACTTCTGCCATGTTGACACCTCCAAACCCGTCCAGTGGGACACATCTAGAATCCCAAGTTTCGCGGCTGGCGTCAAGGCGACTAGAAGCGTAAACGCGCGGAAAATTGGATTTGCCGCGGAATATACGAACTTTGCGGCTGCATAAACGTCGGATTCATGGTGTAGCCGCCGGGATAGTAGGCGGAGCCAATGAGATAGCTGCTGTATTGGAAATCGGCAGCGGTGGAGACAAGTCCCTGGTCGGTGCTGGTGATGCGCTTGTTGTCACGGTTCATGACGTTGAAGCCTTCGGCAAGAAGTTCGAGACGATAACGCGCGCTGAAGCGAATCTGTCGCGAGATGCGCAGTTCAACCGAAGCGTAGTCCGGCCCGACGAGGCTATTGCGGCCGAGGCCGGGCAGGCGGTCATTGACGATGTTGCCGTCGGCATTGGCGTCGCCATTTACATCCGCGGTGACGGGACGACCGGAGCCGATGGTGGTGAAGCCGGAGAACTTCCAACCGTTCAGAAGTCTTCGCACAAAGAGTTGATCGACGCGGACGCGCGGCTCGGCTACAGCTTGAATCACGAATCGCTGGCGCTGATCGGTGGTACTGAGGCCGCGATCGGTTTTCAGAGCGTACGGATTTTGCACCGTCGAGGGAGTTCCGGCGACAAGGGCGTCCTGCCCGTCATCGAGCGCCTTGGCGTAGGTATACGCAATCTGGAAGGAGTAGCCGCGGGCCATACGCTTCCGCGCGGACACGGTGAGGCCGTTGTAGAGGCTGCTGGCGGCACTTTGGAAGACGTTGATGCTGTCGGCCTGCGGTATGGGCCGCACCACGTCATTGATGCATGGCGGATAGGCGCACGTGAGAGAACGCGACATTTGCCAGGTACCGAAGGATTGCTGCGTGAGCATTTCGCCGGTGGGCGTGCCGTCTTCGAGAACGACGGGGTACTGCACCGTGATTGGCGGCGGGAGATTGACGTCTATCGCCCGGAGCAGGTGCTCACCGTGGACATAGAGGTAGCTGGTAGCGATCGTCAGCCGCGAGGCGACTTCTTTTTCAATCGTCAGGCTCGCCTGTTGGACCATGGGCGTTTGGAAGTGCGAATCGAAGGCGTAGATGTCGGAGGTGAGACGACTGGCGATGTTGTCGGGCGGGACGCAGGTGGCCGCGGTTACGCCACAACTCACCAGCGGAGTTGGATACGCCGGGAACAGCCGCTGATCAAGCTGGTTCAGGTTGTCGAGAAAGAGGAAGCCTTGGTCGAGGCCATTGCCGGTCATGACTGAGGATTCGTAGATCTGCGGGATGCGGGTGTAGAACCAGCCGTAGCCGGCTCGGATCACGGTCGGATGCGCGTTCCCCAGCGAATAGGCGAGAGCGATGCGCGGGGCGAAATTGTTCTTCGGGCTGGGGAGTTGCCCAGAGGTTGGCCAAATCGGGTTAGGGGTAAGTCCGCCGGATGGATATCCCTGGAGGTCGTACCGCACGCCGAGCGTGACGCCGAGATGGCTGGTGACGCGAATTGAATCCTGCGCGAAGGCGGCGAACTCGCGGCTATCGGGATGCGACGCAGCGGTGCCGAAGCTCTGCATGTAGTAGCGCGGCGTACCGTGCGCATAAGCGCGCAGCGGCGTGATGTGTTCGCCGTAACGCTCGGGCGCGAAAGTCCACGGGTTTACGCGAATGTTGTCGAATTCGTATTCACCTCCGAACATCGACGGAAAGAAGTTGTAGTCCCAGGACCAGAGCGCGTCGGCACCAAACTTCCAGGAGTTACGCGGGGTGAGGAAGCTGAGCGTTTCCGCCGCGTGTAGACGATGTTCGCGAGTGTGGCGCGGAAGCATGGTGGAACGGCCGAAACCATCCACCAATCCGTATATCTTGGTGCGAGCATCTTGGGAGTTGGCGAAAGACTGTTCATCGTCACGCGAAAACTGTAGGCGGGCGTGACTGGTCCAGCGTGAGCTTAGGGTTGAGGTAAGCGTGGCGACTATGGCGTCGGTGCGGACCTGCTCTACGCCGTTGTTGCTTTCGAGCGAATACGTAACTGGGTTGCCGGGGTCGAAGAAGACATTGTTCTGGCCGCTGAAACGCGAGGCATTGTAGCGCAGGCTGAGCAGGTTCTTGCTGTTGATGGCGTCGTCGAGTTTGACGAAGTAGGTGCCGCCATTGAGGGCCGCGCTGTAGGTGCCGCCCATCGCGGAGAGATATGCGGCTTGTTGCTCGACGAGAGCCTGATCGAGCGGATCGTAATCGAACGGCGTCGGCGTGATCACCGGCTGCCCATTGAGGAAACGGACGATGTTCGGATCGTCGAAACGATGCGCGTCCCATCCAGCGAAGAAGAAGATCTTGTTCCTCTTCAGTGGACCGCCGGCGTTGAAGCCGTACTGGTGCTGGTTCCCGCTCGGCTTGATGCCGGTAAAGGGATAAGCCGCGCCTAAATCGCTGTCGCGAAGATAGTAGAAGCCGCTGCCGTGGATCTGGTTGGTGCCGGACTTGGTCGCGACGTTAATGACGGCTCCGCCGGCGCGACCGGTTTCCGCGCCATACGCGTTGGAGGAGACACGGAACTCCTTCACCGATTCGTTGCTGAAGGTGTAGGGTGCGCGATAACGTCCCTGCTGCTGGGAGAAGAAGCCGTTGTTGAGATCTGCGCCGTCTACAAGAAAGCTCGTTTGGTAGCCGCGAATGCCACCAAAGGAGAGGTCGCCGTTGGAGGCCGACGTCTGGCTGCGCGGGTCTTGGGTAACGCCCGGCGTGAGCAGCGCGAGATCGGTGAAGCGGCGGCCGTTGAGTGGTGTGTCGTCGATTGTCTTCTCATCGATGACCTTGGTGACATCACTGGAGGCGGTGTCGACGATGCTGGCGCGGGAGGCGACTTCGACCGTCGTGCTCACGGAGGCCGGCAGAAGTTTGAAATCGAGGGTGACGGCAGAGCCTATCTCGATTTGGATCCGTTGTTCTTGCATCGCCATGCGGGGGCAATGACGCGAACGAAGTATTCGCCGGGAGGAAGCATGTCGAGCGTGAAAGAGCCCAGCTTGTCGGTCACGATATTGCGACTGACGCCGGTGCCGACGCTGACAGCGGCGATTTGCGCGCCGAGGATGCGGGCACTCGATGCATCGGTGACGATGCCGCGAATCGCCGAGGAGGAGGCATCCTGGGAGAAAGCGGAGACAGAAACAAAAAGAACGGCGAGGAGGAGAGTCCTCCATGGAGACCCAAAGTTGGCGCGATGCATAGATTAGTGGTAGACCCACATCGGCGCCGGTTCTGTGACCGGCGTCGCATGGCGATGTAACGCAGCGCACGTTTGTACTGTGATTGTGGGATGCTGCTGTGATGGTGGGATTGTGGGGCTTCAGCGTTCCCCGAAACCCGCGCGAGATGGTATTTTTAAGAGTTCCCCTCGCGTGCTTCTCCGTACCAGAAAGCTCCCGGGACAACCGAACAAAGCAGGAAATATGATTCGTTCCTACAAAGGGAAAAGCCCCGTCGTACCCGGCACTTGCTACGTGGACGTCTCCGCGCAATTGATTGGCGATGTTGAACTCGGCGAGCATGCCAGTATCTGGATGAACACCGTGCTACGCGGCGACGTGCATTCGATTCGCGTGGGAGCTAATAGCAACATCCAGGACAACTCGGTGCTGCACGGGATGCTGGGCAAGTGGCCGGTGATCGTGGGCGACTGGGTCAGCGTGGGGCATTCAGTCACGTTGCACGGATGCGTGGTGGAAGATCGCTGCCTGATCGGCATGGGATCGATCATTCTTAATGGTGCGCGCATTGGCGCGGGATCGATCATCGCCGCTGGGACTTTGATTCCCGAGGGAGCCGTGGTCGAACCGGGCTCGCTGTGGATGGGACTTCCCGGCAAGATGCGCCGCAAGCTGGTCGACGAAGACCAGCAGACGATTTTGCAGTACGCTAAGAACTATCTCGGATACAAAGAGAATTACCTGAGCGAACTGAAGTAGTTCGCCCGGAAGCGCGATACGTTTGCGCGCAACAGGACATCTACATCCAATGATCAAGGCAGTTCGAGGAACTCGCGACCTTCTTCCCCCCGACACGGAGCTATGGAACCGCGTCGAGGCGACGGTGCGCGACGTGTTCCAGCGGTATAACTTCCACGAGATTCGCACGCCGATCTTCGAAGACACCGCGCTGTTTGCGCGCGGCGTGGGCGAAGAGACGGACATCGTTTCGAAAGAGATGTTCACGTGGGAGGACAAGGCCCGCGCCCAGAGTGAGAAGTCGCAACAATTGACGCTGCGTCCGGAGAACACGGCGGGCGTGGTGCGCGCGTACATCGAGCACCAGATGGCGAAGTCGGGCGGGCTGCAGAAGCTGTATTACATTGGGCCGCAGTTCCGGCGCGAGCGTCCGCAGAAAGGGCGCTACCGGCAGTTCTTCCAGATCGGGGCGGAAGTGATCGGGCCGCCGCCGTCAGGGAGCGAATCTCCGGCGCGCGATGCCGAAGTGATCGAGATGCTGGCGACGCTGCTGGAAGAAGTGGGGCTGACGGGATGGACGCTGTATCTGAATTCCGTGGGCGATGCGAATTGCCGTCCGGCGTACAACGAGGCGTTGCGGCAAGCGCTCGCGAGCGTGAAAGACAAGATGTGCGGCGACTGCCAACGGCGCGCGGAGACCAATCCGCTGCGCGTGCTCGACTGCAAGGTTCCGGAAGACCAGCCGATTATCGAGACACTGCCGAAGATCGGCGACTATCTCGACGATGCGTGCAAGGCGCACTTCGCGGCGGTGCGTGCGATGCTCGACAAAGTTGGCGTGCCGTACACGGTCAATCCGCGGATGGTGCGTGGACTCGACTACTACACGCGCACAACGTTTGAATTCACCCACGGCGAACTCGGCGCGCAGAGTGCGGTGCTAGGCGGTGGTCGCTACGACGGATTGAGCGAAGCGCTCGACGGGCCTAAAGCTCCGGGCATCGGCTTCGCAATCGGTGAAGACCGGTTGGTCATGGCGCTGCAGGCGGCGAAACCGGCGGAGCCGATGACGATCGACGCCTATGTTGCACCGCTCGGAGCGGGCACGAACGCGGAGGCGCTGGGCATTTGCCGCAAGTTGCGCCGCCAAGGACTAAGAGTGGAGCTTGGCGATGAAAGCTTCCGGTTGAAGAAGAGCTTTGAGGCTGCTGAACGTGCGGGCGCGAAGTACATCGTCATCTGCGGCGAGAACGAAGTGGCGAACAACGAGTTCTCGGTGAAGGAACTCGCGACCGGCAAGCAAGAGAGCGTGGCACGCGCGGAACTGGCGTTCTACATCCGCAACCACGGCGCCAGGAAGACTGGCGGCGAAAACATTGAACCCGACGAGCAATAGTCAGTAAAGGAAGATAGCAACTGTGGCGAAACTGGATTTTCTCGGTGAACTCAAGCGTACGCACAAGTGCGGAGAACTCCGCGCGGCGGATGCCAACAAAAACGTGGTGCTCATGGGATGGGTGAATCGTCGCCGCGATCTCGGCGGGCTGATCTTCATCGACCTGCGCGACCGCACGGGCATTACGCAGATCGTCTTCGATAATTCGAATTCCGAGCTCCAGGCGAAGGCCGGGGACCTGCGCTCCGAATACTGCATCGCAGTGATTGGCACGGTCGCGAAGCGCGAGGCGAACACCGTCAACAAGAACCTGCCGACCGGCGAGATCGAAGTCGTCGCGAAAGAGATGCGGCTGTTCAACGATTCGAAGGTGCTGCCCTTCTCCATTGCCGACAATTCGAACGTCAACGAAGAGGTGCGGCTGAAGTATCGCTACCTCGACCTGCGGCGGCCGGAGATGCAGGCGAACGTGCAGATGCGGCACGACGTGACTTTTGCGATCCGCAACTATCTTGCGTCGCAGAATTTCCTCGAGGTCGAAACGCCGATCATGACGCGCTCGACTCCAGAGGGCGCGCGCGATTATCTCGTTCCGAGCCGCGTGCATCCGGGCGAGTTCTATGCGCTGCCGCAGTCGCCGCAGATCTTCAAGCAGATTTTGATGATCTCCAATTGCGAGCGCTACTTCCAGATCGCGCGCTGCTTCCGCGACGAAGACCTGCGCGCCGACCGCCAGCCGGAATTCACGCAGATCGATTTGGAGATGACCTTCCCGACACAGGACGATGTGTTTGGCGTGGTGGAGGGCTTTCTGACTGCGGCTTGGGCGGCGGCGGGACACAAGCTCGAAGGCAAGTTCCCGCGCATGTCGTACGACGACGCGATTCGGCAGTATGGGATCGACAAGCCAGACCTTCGGCTGCCGGCGATGAACGACGTGAAATCGGCCTTCGCGGCTGAGAACCTGCAAACGCTAGGCATCGATCTCGATCTGCCGGTGGTGTGCGTGCGCGTGCCGAAGATCGGCGAGCTTTCGCGCAAAGAGCGCGACGACCTGAAACCGATGCTCAACGCGAAGTCGGGCGCCAAGCTGTTTGAAGATTTCAAGCGGCTGGAGAAATCGTTCCCCGAGGCTGCGGCGAAGATCAAGGAAATCGTGAAACCGGAAGAGAGCGACCTGCTCGTCGTGGTCGCGGGCGCGCAACGTGCGGAGAAGGCCAGCGAGATCGTGACGCGCAACCAATCCTACGCGGTGTATGGAGCGGCGGGACAGGTGCGGCTGGCGATTGCGCAGAAGTATTCCGACCGCCACGGCTGCTTCAAGAAGGGCGAATTCAAGTTCCTGTGGGTCACGGATTTTCCGTTCTTCGAATGGGACGAGAACGACAAACGCTGGAACGCGGCGCACCATCCGTTTACCTCGTGCCACGAAGAAGACATGGGCAAGCTGGAAAGCGATCCCGGCGGCGTGCGCGCGCTGGCTTACGACGTGGTGCTGAACGGCACTGAACTGGGCTCGGGGTCGATCCGTATTCACCGGCAGGACATCCAGAGCATCATCTTTAAGTCGCTCGGGATGGGACCTGAAGAGCAGCAGCAGCGCTTCGGGTTCTTCCTGGAAGCGTTGCAGTACGGGACGCCTCCGCACGGCGGCATTGCCTTGGGTCTGGACCGCATCGTGATGATTCTGGCGGGGGCGACCAGCCTGCGCGAAGTGATCACCTTCCCGAAAACAGCGGCTGCAACGGACTTGATGATGGACGCGCCGACCCCCGTGAGCGCCGAACAGTTGCAGCAGTTGAACATCAAAGTTACGAAGCGGGAGTAGCTGGAATCCACAAAGACGCGCATCAAAAGAAGCTTGCACAATGCGAGCTTCTTTTTCGTGACGTGCGTTGCGTCACAATCCAATTCGTACTTCGATGGGGTTGGCCTTGTCGTTTTCCCATGTCTCGAAAATCGCGCGACATGGGGCACCCGAATGGCCTCGGAATCCATACGCCGGCCGAACTCATCTAGAATAGTGATATGGCTGACCCACTTTATTTGAGCCTGTGGTTCCCGAGCTTTAGTCCTGAGGAGATGATGACGCGGAGCGCGGCGGTCATGCGCGAGTTCCCGTTCTCCCCGGTGCGGCCGGGAATTACTTATTTGTCCGTGCACCCGATTGCGTGGACCGAACCAACGGTGCTGGAGCGCCGTTTCGACCAGGGCATCTCGCCGGAAGAGGCCGTGGACCTGATGCAGGACTTCCTGCACGACGATTACGCTTTTGTCTTCGAGGCCTTCTGGGACCTCTGGGCGCCGCAGGAAGACCCCGCGGAACCGTGGACGCAGCGACCCATCGCGGTGCGATTTGTGCTGCATGGCAAGCAGTTCGAGGAAGGCATCTACACCGACCGCGGACACCTCGAGATCGACTTCGGATTGGACACTCCGTTTCTGCATGACGAGCTGGACCTGACGCCGTTCATGGCGGACCGGGTGAAATTCAATGTTGCGAAACTGATTGATTATTCACAAAAGCTGGAGCAGAACACTGCGCTTAGCGGACGGCTGCTGTGGTCGGAGTCTGAAGAGAACTTGGCGCAGAAGCTGATCGCGAAACTGCAAACGGCACAATGAGCACGCGGCGGATACTTTTCCTCGTGGCGAGCGGCCGGCGTGAGGGGAACACCGAAACGCTGGCTCGCCATGCCGCATCTTTCTTGCCAGCCGAGGTCCCGCAGCAGTGGCTACACCTCGACGAGTTTCCGCTCGACCGCTTCGAAGACATCCGGCACCACACTGAGAAGAACACGCCGTGGCCGATACCGGAAGGCAACGAGAAGCGTTTCCTCGATGAAACGCTAGCGGCAACCGATATCGTTTTTGTCACTCCGCTCTACTGGTACAGCATGCCGGCAAGCGCCAAGCTCTACTTAGACCACTGGAGCGACTGGATGCGTGTGCCCGGCGCGCAGTTCCGGAAGAACATGGCTGGCAAGACGCTATGGGGGGTTTGCGTACAGTCGGACAACGACCCCAAAGGCGCGGAATTGTTGATCCATACGCTACGCCGCAGCGCCGAGTACATGGATATGAAATGGGGCGGCGAACTCATCGGCAGCGGTTCCAAGCCCGGCGACATCCGAAACGACATGCGGGCGATGACGGCAGCGGAGCACTTCTTCGCTGCCGTTCCCCATGCCCTCAGCTCTGCGCGCTAATCCTCATTTCAAACTTGCGAGCTTCTCCTTAGCGGCGTTGGCGGTGCCTTCCTGGAACGTCGGCTGAATGGTCTGCGCCAACTCCAGTGCCTTCTGATATTCGGCTTTTGCTTCGTCCTTGCGACCGAGCCCGTCGAGGGCGTGGGCAACGCTCAAATGCGCGGCCGCCATCTGCGGATCGAGTTGTACCGCCTGCTGCGCTTCCGCGAGTGCCGCATCATATTGCCTGGCTTCCAGCCGATGCCCGGCTTTGAAGTTATGGCTGACGGCCGCGGCCTGCGCGATGTTGAAATGGCCCTCGTATACATAGATGCCGTAGTCGATATTCGCCACAGGCTTCATACTCTTGAACTGCTCGTAGGGATTCATATGGCCTTCGCCGAACTCAAAGCCGGTGAGGTCTCCGGCGCTTAAGAACAGTGGGCCATCGATTTCCGTGGGCACCTCCAGTTCGTCGCCAATCCACATCTGGTCCATGGTCGGCAGCGGACGGCATGGGATGCCGTAGTCGTGGTAATCGACTACCGGATAGGCGAAGTAGATCATCCAGCAATCTTTGATGTTGTTCTGGTCGATGTACTTCTTCGTGCGCTTCAGTTGTTGTGCCCAATCGACGTTGGAATCGGCAAGCAGTTTCCATGTCTGGGTCGGACCTCCCCATAATTCGTTGGCGTAGGCCATGTACGCGGGGTAGATGCGGACCTCGACGAAAGCCTGATAGGCGAGCAGGAAACTGACAACATAAACCCAAATGCGATTGCGCTGGATGAGCGCCGCACAGGCGCCCCCAATCATTACGAAAAGAAACGCATATACCGGCAGGATGTGACGCACCCCGATATTCATGCGCGAGAACATCGCAATGAACAGGTAGAACCCGGCAGGTACTGCGAGGAAGAGCAGTTCACGGCCGTGCTTCAGTTTTCTCGTGGCGATTGCGAATAATGCGATCACGCACAGCGCGAGCAGCGCGAGAGTGGACTTGATGACGAACGCGAACGGAAAGTAGAACCAGACGCCGTGCCTATAACTCTTGCCGAGCACGTAACTGGTGTAGAAGTCGGACATATTACGGATGTCGGTAACGCCGGCGATGTAGGACTCGGGTAGTAGCTTGTAGTGCGCGATCATGCGCATGCCCCACTGTTCGTGCGGCCGCGAGATGTTCGCAATGGCCTCATTCAGCGAGGGATTCAGCACCATGCCGTCGGGGCGGGCCGCGTAGCGGAAGCCGTACATCGCCCACACAACGAAGATGGTGATCGCGAAGATCGCGAGCACGGCAACCGCCAGGCGCTTCGCCATGTGGCTGCGAGTCTCGGCGTGGTCGACACCCCCTTCTTCCGCGCGGGGGCCTAAGAACAGTTCCACGGCTGCGAGCAGGATAACCATCGGCGGAACGAGGATGCCGGTATGCTTCACGCCCAGCGTACAACCGAGGGCGAGCCCAACCAGCAGCAGTCTGCCAATCGTCGGCTTTTTGTTATAGCGATAGAACGCGTACACCGTGGCCAGCATGAAACAGGAAATGCCGGTATCGGTGGCGACCTCCATGCCGTGGGCGAGGATATTGGGATCGAACACTAGCAAGGCCAGTCCAATGAAGCCCGCAACGGTGCCGAACATCTCTTGCCCGACCAGAAAGACCAGCAGTCCCAAAAGAACCGTGAAGAGTGCGGCTGCCAGTCGTACGCGCAGCAGGATCGCGTTGGCATCGTTGCCGCTCTTGAAGAGCATGTCGCGACCGTCGAGGTAGGCTTCGATCTTGAACGACCGCTGCTGCAGGGGAGGCTGGTTCAGATGCATCGTAAGCATCGGCAGGGTTGCGACGAGCTTTACCAGCGGCGGGTGCTCGGGATTCAACCCGAAGTCGCCGGTCTTCCACATCATGTAGCCGGCGAAGATGTGGTCGTCTTCGTCCCAGGTGATGGAGTTTGCGTTAGCAGAAAGGCCCAACTGCAGGTAGAGGACGCCGAGAAGGACGACAACACCGAGGACAACGAAAACGCGCCGGGAAGGGCGCGGAGTTTGCGGCACGATTCCTCCGGAACCCGCTAGATTAACGATATTCCGATTGTAATCCGTGCCGACTCTTTAGTCGTATGCCTTATTTGCCCCAGCCTTGTGCGCCTCGTCCTGAAGGTCGGTTAAGTCCCTTTTGGCGTTCGCAAGTTGCTCGCGCAGGTTGTCGGCCTGCTGTTTGAAGTGAGCGTAGTTCGGGTTGGTGTTCACCGTGTAGTAGTGCGATGAGCGCGACACGTTCTCGTCCGCTACCCTCAATTGCTGCTCAAGCGAACTGACGCGGTCCTTCTGCTGGCGGATGCGCTGGCGCCATTCGGCGTCGAGGGCCTTCTGGTCACGAACGGGATCGTTGGAAGGGTTGTAAGTGTTCGTCGTCGTCGGAGCATCGGGGTTTCCGACCGTGCTAACGGCTCCGCCACTGCTCGGCATGTCGTCGTCGGTATAGACCTTTTTAGCGGTCGCGGTTTTTGTTTCGCGCGCTTTCTTCGCGGCAGCGACGACGGAATCGGAGTTATCGTTGGCGGCTTGAGCAAAGGCCAAACCACCCAGCAGCAGGGTTGCGAGGACCAATTTCATATGCCATCTCCCACAAGTGTGCCGAGATTGTACTCCGGAGTGGCAGGTGGGCAACCGAAACTTCTAGGAATAACAAAAGCCCGGCGGGGACCGGGCTTTATTGTTTACAGGGGGTTGGTGCCACTACCAGGCGATCAGTGAGACTTTGTCGAGCCAAACCGAATAGGTATTCGGGTACTTGTTGCCATCCGTCTGGAACGCGACGTTCAATTCTTTCGCCGTGGAATTCAACGGATTGTAGTAGCGGTTGACCACGCGGCGAACTCCATCCACGGTAACGGCGATGAAGTGCGTGTGGCCGTCGGTGGTGCGTTCAAATTCCCATACCAGGTGGTGCCAGGCATTGGCGGTGATACCGGTACACGCGATGCCGGTGTTCTGCCAATGCAGAGTGGCATCCCATACCCGCCAGTAGCCCTTGTAGGTGCCACGCAGGTCGCACTCGGTGCCGAAGACGTACTTCTTGCCGTTGAGCGACTGATTGACATCGAACTCGAGCGCCTGCGGCGCGGTGATATCCGTTACATAGAACTGCAAATCGTAATTGAAGTGGCTGTACTGCGGGTTGGATCCAAGCTGCTCCCACCAGAGCGCCGAGGTATACGCCTGTACCCCACCGAAGTAGAACTGCGAGGAAGAACCGCTCATGGATGGAGTGCTCTGGAACTGGGCTTGCCAATGGACAGCGGTGTTGCCGTTGCCGCCGGAACCCGAGCAAACGTCGCAGGAGGTCCAGGCGGTCATGTTCTGGATGTTGGAAAAAGTCTTTTTGGTTTGTGCGGAGGAGGAGATGCAACTTGCGATCAGCATCAGGGATAGGACGGTTGCCAAAATGGCAGTCTTCATGGGAACTTCGCCTCTGGTACGGCAAACTTCAACTTGCGAGTTCGCTCTGTCGTGTACTTAGTACCGTGAGATTACGAAGCAGCTCGTTTTCCGACAAGTTCCGAAAGGCTTAGCGATAATCCAGAGAAGATATGTGTTCTTTGGTAATGAAAGAAGTGCCTTAGAATCTCCCGGCCTTTGTGACGCAGCGCACATCGATTCCCACCGATGTCTCGCTACGATAAGGGTCGAGAGACCCCGTTGTTACAGGCTGTACAACACGTAAAACGCATGCGCGGCGGTGCCCAGGCCCACCTCATGCGCTGCTCCGACGGCGGTCTTTACGTCGTCAAGTTCCAGAACAACCCGCAGCATCTGCGCGTCCTCGCCAACGATCTTCTCGCCACACGGTTGGCCGAGCGCGTTGGGCTCGACGTACCTAAAACGGAGATTGTCCAGGTCGACGAGTGGCTCATCAAGCACACGTCTGAGTTACGCTTGGAGCTGCCGGGAAAGACCATACCCGTGTGCGCCGGGATGCAATTCGGATCACGATATGTGTGCCCGCCGCACGAAGGGCTGGTCTACGATTATCTTCCCGAGACGATGCTCGATCGCGTGAAGAACCTCAACCAGTTCGCCGGGATGCTGGCTCTCGACAAATGGACCTGCAACGCCAACGGCCGTCAGGCTGCGTTCTGGAAAAAGGGCCGCGAGCGCAAGTTCACTGCGACGTTCATTGATCAGGGATACTGCTTCAATGCCGGCGAATGGTCGTTCCCCGATTCTCCGCTGCGCGGTGTTTACGGACGCAATGAAGTCTATGCGGGCGTGACCGGTTGGAAGAGCTTTCACCCTTGGCTGGAAAATATTCAGAACTTCGACGAAGACTCCATTCGCGAACTGGCCGAAAGCATTCCTCCGGAGTGGTGCGGTGACTGGGACGATCTCGCACGTTTAGTCGATTGCCTGATCCAGCGGCGCTCGCGCGTGGAAGAACTCATCTGGTCGTTCGCAACCTCGTCCCGCAAACCTTTCGTGAACTGGTCGGAGAAGGTGAACTGATGGCGGAAAGAGAAACTCTTCGACTCTTTGACTATTACGTATTGCGGTTTGTGCCGCATCCGGAGCAGGAGGTCGCCGTAGTTTTTGGCTTTATCCTGACCGGACTCGACTCCGACGGTGCCCCGTTTTTCGACGTGGTTCTCACCTCGGACTGGCGCCTTGTTCGGTTACTCGATCCTGCTTCCGAATTGGACTATTTCTACGAATTCAAGAACAGCGTTCTTGCGCAATTCAACTCCGCGGCCAAGATTTGCTCCAGCGGTGGCGTGGTAATGGCCGAAAGCGAATGGCTTCGTCACGTGATCGAAGATTCTTTCTCGAACTCGATTCGAATCTCGGAAGTTAAGGGGCTGATGGCGGAAGATGCGAAAGCAGCTTCTAAGACTCTATCGACCAGCTACTTTAAAATCCCCGCGGCCTTGCCTGATCGGGAACGCACCGGTGTAAACCTCATCAAACGCAGTATCGACAAGGCATTCGATTACTACGGGATTGACAAAACACTTGTGACCCGGAATTTCAAGATTGCTAAGTACGTGGATAGCGCCGATCCTTCCCCAATCCACTACAAGTACGAAGTTGATTCTGATGCAGCGATTGATCTTGACGGCATTCCTTCGACGTCTCGACGAGTCTTCCGCTTAATTCAGGCAGTCAGTTTGAGAAATAGTATCGATGGGGCGCGGACGCTCGGATATGCATGGCCGGAGATCCGGGAGGGGATGAGCAAGAAGGAAAATGCATTCGGTCATTTGACCGCGGTAATCGACGACTCTCTGGCTCCAGATAATAAGAACCTGGAATTCGCCAAGAGGCATTTCGATGAGCATGGGATCGTGCTCAGACACATGTATCAGGTAGCTGACATGGCGCGAATCGCTCGGGCCGAACTCCGACTCTAGCCATTCCCACCGGCGGCCTCATTCCAAAAAACTAAATTTTATCGCCGCAAACAAAAGCACGGCCGGAGCCGTGCCTTTGATGTTTCGGGGCGCCCACCCTCCCTTCGGGAAGGGGGCACCCGCGGTGTTGTTACTTGCTGCGGCCGGCTTCGGCGCTGCCGGTCTTCTCGGCCAGGCCGGCTTGCGCGGCGGCTAGGCGAGCGATCAGTACGCGGAACGGGCTGCAGGAAACGTAGTTCAGGCCCACCCTGGCGCAGAACTCGACGGACGACGGATCGCCGCCGTGCTCGCCGCAGATGCCCAGCTTCAGTTTCGGGCGGGTGCTGCGTCCCTTTTCGCAGGCCATCTTTACCAGCTGACCGACGCCTTCCTGGTCGAGCTGGGCGAATGGATCCTGCTTGAGGATGCCCAGTTCGAAGTAGGTCGGGAGGATCTTGCCTACGTCGTCGCGGGAGAAGCCGAAGGTGGTCTGGGTGAGATCGTTGGTGCCGAAGCTGAAGAACTCAGCTTCCTTGGCGATCTCATCGGCAACCACGGCAGCGCGTGGCAGCTCGATCATGGTGCCAACCATGTACTCGACCTTCACACCCTTTTCCTCGAAGACTTCCGCGGCCACACGGCGCACGATGTCTGCCTGGTTCTTCATTTCCTTCAGGCTCGTCGTGAGCGGGATCATGACCTCGGGCTTCGCCTTGATGCCCTTCTTGGTGACCTGCACGGCCGCCTCGAAGATGGCGCGCGCCTGCATCTCGGTGATCTCCGGGTAGGTGATGCCGAGACGGCAGCCACGGTGACCGAGCATCGGGTTCTGCTCGTGCAACTGCTCGACACGCGAGAGCAGGTGGCGCAGTTCCTTGAGCTTCGGCGACTTGGGCTTGGTGATTTCCAGCTGAGCGATCTGGACCATAAGGTCTTCGCGCTTGGGCAGGAACTCATGCAGCGGCGGGTCGATGGTACGGATGGTGATTGGGTAGCCGTCGAGCGCGGTGAACAGGCCGGCGAAGTCGGAGCGCTGCATGGGCAGGAGCTTCTTCAGCGCCGCGCGGCGGTCCTTTTCGTTGTCGGCGAGAATCATTTCGCGCATGTGGCCAATGCGGTCTTCGGCGAAGAACATGTGCTCGGTACGGCAGAGCCCGATGCCCTCGGCGCCGAACGCCGCAGCCTGCTTCGCGTCGCGAGGAATGTCGGCGTTGGCGCGAACACCCATCTTGCGGAACGGTTCGGCCCAGCTCATGAACTTCATCAGCTCGGGATCGTCGGTGCGAGCGGGGTTGGTGTTCAGCTTGCCGTTGATGACGCGGCCGCTGATGCCGTCGAGCGAAATCCAGTCGCCGGCCTTGAGCACCTTGCCCTTGACGCGCATTTCGCGCTTCTTCTCGTCGACTTCGATTTCACCGGCGCCGGCAACGCAGCACTTGCCCATGCCGCGGGTGACAACCGCCGCGTGGCTGGTCATGCCGCCGCGTGAGGTGAGAATGCCCGCCGCGACTTCCATGCCGTGAATGTCTTCCGGCGTGGTTTCGCCACGAACGAGGATGACTTGCGCAGCCTTGTCCTTCTGGACCTTGGCAACGGCTTCGTCGGCGCTGAAAACGATCTGTCCGACGGCCGCGCCCGGCGATGCCGGCAGGCCCTTAGACAGGACTTCGATCTTCACACCCTTCTCTTCGAGCGAGGGGACGAGGAAGTCGTTGAGCTGGATGGCTTCGACGCGCATTACGGCGTCTTCCTTCGAGATCAGGCCTTCTTCCACCATCTGGATGGCGACGCGGACTGCGGCGCGGCCGGTGCGCTTGCCGTTGCGAGTCTGCAACATGAAGAGCTGGCCGTCTTCGATGGTGAACTCGAAGTCCTGCATGTCGCGGTAGTGATTCTCCATCTTCGTGGTGATTGCGCGAAGCTGTTCGTACACGTGCGGCATGATTTCCTGCAGGCCGATGATCGGCACCGGGGTACGGATACCGGAGACGACGTCTTCGCCCTGCGCGTTCATGAGGAACTCGCCGTAGAACTCCTTGGCGCCGGTGGCTGGGTTGCGGGTGAAGCCCACGCCCGTGCCGCTGGTGTCGCCGAGGTTGCCGAACACCATGGACTGGACGTTCACGGCGGTGCCAATGGCGTCGTCAATGTTGTTCATGCGGCGATAGTGCTTGGCGCGATCGTTGTTCCAGCTTCTAAACACGGCGTCACGCGCCATGGAGAGTTGTTCGACGGCATCTTGCGGAAAGTCGCGCTTGGTGTGCTTCTTCACGAGCTTCTTGTAGCCCTCGATAACTTCCTGGAGGTCCTTCGCGGTGAGGTCGGTGTCGAGCTTCACTTTGCGCTGGTGCTTCTTGCCGTCGAACACTTCTTCGAACTCGGACTTCTCGATATCGAGCACGACGTTGCCGAACATCTGGATGAGGCGGCGATAGCTGTCGTAGGCGAAGCGCTCGTTGTGGCTGCGCTCGGCCAGGCCTTTAACGGACTGGTCGTTGAGGCCGAGGTTGAGGATGGTGTCCATCATGCCGGGCATGGAGAACTTGGCGCCGGAACGGACGGAGACGAGCAGCGGATCGCTGGGGGCACCGAGCTTTTTGCCGCGCAACTCTTCGAGCTGCTTGAGGGCTGCGAGCATTTCCTTCTGGACTGCGGTGGAGGTCTTGCCACCCTTCATGTACTCACGGCAAGCTTCGGTCTGGATGGTGAATCCCGGGGGGACGGGCAGGCCAACGTTGGTCATCTCGGCGAGACCTGCACCTTTGCCGCCGAGTACATCTTTCATTTTGCCGTTGCCCTCGGCCTTACCGCCGCCGAAGGAGTAAACGTATTTCACAGATGTTTCTGGAGTCGCCATACTGGCCTCGATTGGTTCTAGAGTTGTTGCCATTTATTAGTCCTTGAACAGCGGTAATAAGAACCTAAGTTCTTTCGGTTACGATCTCGCTGAAGTCAGCGATGATTTCAAATTGCGAGACAATCGCCAGCAGCAGCAGCAGACGCGCGGTACGCTTCTGTTCGTCGTCGACCATGACCATGACTTTGTCAAAGAACGCGTCGACTGGCTTACGCAGCCCTGCAACCAGCGAAACTGCTTCCTGGTAACTTTTCAATTGCACAGCCGCCTGGACGCGCGGCGAAACATCCATGAAGGCGCGGATGAGGGCAGCCTCTTCGGGATGCTCGGCGCGCTTTTCGTACTCTTCCATCTTGAAACGAACGCTGGCCACGTCTTCGCCAAGGTTCATAAGCGGATGAACTTTCTTCTCCTCCGCCTGCTTCAGGATGTTCTTCATGCGCTTGAACGCAGCGGAGACGGCGATGAAGTCTTCCGATCCGCGGACTGCGGTAACCGCTTCAGCGCGCGCAATGGCGTCGACGACATCGTCGGCGTTGGAGGCGAGCACGGCGTTGACTACGTCGTAATGGAAGCCCTTCACCTCGCGAAGGTAGAAGTCGAGGCGCTCGCGCATAAAGGCCGCGATGTTTTCGGTGCACTTGTCGTCGGCGGCGAATCGCAGTTCAGCTTCGCTTCCCTTGTACTCGGTGCGCGCGTCGTCGAACGTGGTCCGTAGGCTTATCGGCAGCTTGTGCTCGGCGATGATCTTGACGACGCCGTTCGCGGCGCGACGCAGCGCAAAGGGATCTTTGGAGCCGCTGGGGATCAGGCCGAGGGCGAACATGCCGGCGATGGTGTCGGCTTTGTCGGCGACGGCGACGATCGCGCCTTCGATGCTGCGCGGAACACTGTCGTCCATGGACACGGGTTTGTAGTGGTCGTACACGACGTCGCCGATGGCGTTGGCGACTTCCTGGTTGCAGTCGAGACGCTCGCCCTGCGCCTTTGCGTAGAGGCCGCCGACGACACCCTGAAGTTCAGTGAATTCCTTCACTAGTTCGGTAGTGAGGTCGGTCTTGGAGAGCAGCGCCGCTTTGTGCACCACACCGGCGCGAACGGTGATACCGGCCTGCATCGCGACTTCCGCGATCAGGCTCGCGAGTTTCTGGAAGCGGCAGGTCTTGTCGTAGTAGCTCCCGAGGTCTTTCTGGAAGGTGACCGACTTGAGCAGTTCCACGCGCTGGCGGAGGTCGAGTTTCTGGTCGGTGTTCCAGAAGAAGCGCGCGTCGTTGAAGCGGGCGCGCAGCACGCGCTCGTTGCCGTGGCGGATTAGGCCGTCGGGATCGCCGTTGGTGTTGAGCACGGCGAGGAAGTGCGGCGCGAGTTTGCCGCCGGCGTCTTCGACAGCGAAGTACTTCTGGTGATCGCGCATCACGGTGACCAGCACTTCTTCCGGAAGCGAGAGATATTCGGGGTCGAAGCTGCCGAGTAGCGCCGATGGCGACTCGGTGAGGTTCACCACGGTGTCGAGCAGGTCTTTATCTTCGCGCCAGCGCGCGCCCGTGATGGTGCGGGTGGCGGCATCGAGCGCTTTGCGGATCTTGTATTCACGGTCTTTGCGATCGACCACGACCGCGGCTGCGGCGAGCGTGTCGCGATAGTGACTGGGATCGGGAAGTGTGACCACGCCGTGCGAGAGGATGCGGTGTCCGCGGCTGCGATTGCCTGCGGTAACGCCGTCGAACTCGAGGGGAACAACGTCGTTGTCGAGTAGCGCGACCATCCAGCGTACCGGGCGCACAAAACGCTCCGAAGTCTTGCCGGGACGCCAGTACATGCTTTTCGCCCAGTAGACGCCGTTGATTTCTTTTGGCAGCAACTCGCTCAGGATTTCGGAAGCAGAGCGGCCCTTCCTGGCAACGGTTGCGGCGATGTATTCGCCTTTCGGGGTTGAAACTTTCTCGATGGCATTGAGGTCCACACCGGCTTTCTTGGCGAAGGCGTGCGCGGCGGGCGTCGGTTCACCGTCTTTGTAGGCGACCTTCGTCGAGGGCCCCATGAGCTGTTCTTCGACGTCGGGCTGGGAAGTACGGAGCGATTTCGCAACCACGGCGAGGCGTCGCGGCGTGGAATAGGACTCCACGTGCACCCCTTCGGCGAGGCGTTCGCGCTGGACGAGATCGCTGACCCGCTTCGCGAGTTCTTCGCGGGCCGAATCGATCATGCGGGCGGGAATCTCTTCAGTGCCTATCTCGAGCAGGAAATCAGCCATGCAATCTCTTTATTCTCAATTTTCAGCGGCCCATTCGTATGTGAGCCGGGTCACAAAGGTTCGTTACTGCCGTCAAAAATCAAAATCTTTCACCACGAAGGGCACGAAGGATCACGAAGGTTTTTCGAGATTTTTCTGATTCCTTCGTGGTCCTTTGTGTCCTTCGTGGTTCACTGTTTTGACTCTATGCACTGGCGGTTGCCTCGGCTGCTTCTTCTGGTGCAGCCGCTTGCTGGCTTACCCACGCCTTGGCTGCGGCTACGGCCAGTGCTCTGACGCGCGCGATTACGCCTACACGCTCGGTTACGCTGATCGCGCCGCGGGCGTCGAGGATGTTGAACATGTGCGAGCATTTCAAGGTCAGATCCGAAGCCGCGAGGATCGGGAAACGCGATTTCTCCGAGGCCGTGAACTGCGGGGCCTCCGGAGCCTTGCCCTTCTTTGGCGCTCGGCTTGATGCGTGATATTCGTCGAGTAGCGCCTTGGCTTCGGCTTCAAACAGATCGAAGTGCTGCCAGAGTTTCGTTACATCGGCTTTTTCAAAGTTGTAAACCGAGTACTGCAATTCGTCGGCAAGACGAACGTCGCCATAGGTGACCGGCTTGCCGTCTGGCCCGACGACCCACACGATGTCGTAAATCGAATCCACGTCTTGTAAGAACGCAGCGATGCGCTCCAGACCGTAGGTCAGCTCGGCCGCGATCGGGTCGAGATCGACGCCGCCGCACTGCTGGAAGTACGTGAACTGGGTGATCTCGAGGCCGTCGAGCATCACCTGCCAGCCAATGCCCCACGCGCCGAGCGTTGGCGACTCCCAGTTGTCTTCCTCGAACTTGATATCGTGCTTCGAGAGATCAATGCCGATCGCCGCCAGTGATTCGAGGTACAACTCCTGCACGTTCTGCGGCGGTGGCTTGAGGATGACCTGGTACTGAGTGTGCTTGTAGAGCCGATTCGGGTTCTCGCCGTAGCGGCCATCGGCGGGGCGCCGCGAGGGCTGCACATAGGCGACACTGTAGGGCTTGGGGCCGAGCACACGAAGGAAAGTTTCCGGGGCCATGGTGCCGGCGCCTACTTCCACGTCGTGCGGTTGTTGCAGGATGCAGCCATGTTCGGCCCAGAAATTTTGCAGGCGAAGGATGAGTTGCTGGAAAGTGAGCGGATTCTTATGACAGTCAGAGGACACGGTCTTAAATTCCAATTCTACAGAGATTGACAGCCATCAATCTCCTGAAAGCCCGCCGCCTTTGCGGAAAATTAACCTGAGAAGTGCCAAAAGCGGTGGGTCAGTCCAATTTGTCGAGCATGGTCACGGTGACCAGCTTCTTTTCTAAGTGCCGCTCCAGGATTTGCACCAAGAAGCGGCGTAAGTCGGCACAACGTTGGCGCGGCCATGGCGCGCCGGCAAAATTCTCTAACGGGGCCCGAAACATCAAATCCGCGATGGCGCGCGATTCCACCGTCAACTCGGTTGAGGCCAGGCGCTTATCGTTCGCGCACACCAGGCCATCCACCAGCGGATGGAAGAACGCCCGGTCATCCAGCTCTTCTCCGCAGACCACGCAATGCATCAGGTCGGGAAGAAAGCCTGCCAGCCGCACCATCCAAAGATCGAAATACGTCAGCGGCATCCAGACCGCTCCGGGAACCAACTGTCCCAGCACCGCCAACGAGAGCCGGAAAACCGCGTCATTCGGCTCGCGGTCCGGCAGCAGGTCGTCGATGACTTCGGCGACGTGCCCTAACGCCAGCGCTCGCGGATAATCCACCTCTGCCGACATCGGACTCGCCAGCACATCGCACGAGTCCAACCGGGTCAGTTCCTGTCGCTCGCGATCTTCGTAATACACCCGCACATGCGTCAGCGGTTCGAGTGCCCCGCCAAACCGGCGGCGCGACTTCTTGGCCGCTTTCGCCACGCCTTTGATTTTGCCTTCCGCGCGGGTAAACAGCGTCACCAGCAGATCGGCCTCGCGCATTGGATAGGTGCGGAGGACAATCGCCTCAGATTGCTTGAGCATGACGGTCTACTCAGACTGCTCTGGCAAGATTGAGGGCGTGAGGCTCAAGCGTTGATTCTAAATGGCAAAAGGCAGGTTGAGCAAAAGCCGACTAGCTGGCCGTCTTGTCCGAGACTTTCTTCCAGACAACATCTTCGTTGTTACGGCGGTCGATCATGGAATCGACCTTGCCTTTGGTGAAGTGGAAGACACGTCGGCCTTCGACACCCTTGCGGAAGAAAATGTCGCAGCCTTCGGGAATGAGTTCGACCGCAGGGCGTGAGCCACGCTTCAACGTGAGGCGCCCTGCTTCCACGGCGACGGTGGCACGGTCGCCAGCGGCGAGTTCGTAGGTGCCGACGTAGTCTTTCAGTTTCTTCTCGTCAACCGCGCCTGGGGCAGGATCTTCGTAGTAGCGCAGCACTTGTCCGGCTACGATTTGCCATTGGCTGTTGCGATACATCCAGGTGTCGGTCTCGTGATATCGGGCGTGCATTTCCTGGCCGAAGATCGTCTCTGTCTCATTCATGTCGTAGGAATTGATGGCGGTGTTGCCCTCGAGATGGAACTTCGAGTTCACGAGCTTGATCTCACCGGAGTAACCCTTGGGCAGGGGTTCGACGTCGGCCACGAGTGCCGTTTTGTCCATGGCGCGGCCTTTTTCGTCGAAGTAGAGAACGTCGTCCGCGAAGTACTTCTGCCAGGGGTCCTTGTTGCCTACGGCCACGGCGTCGAAGAGTTCCTGGCTTCTCTGGACGACTTCCTGCTGGGTGATGGGCGCGGGACTTTTGGCGCAGGCGGTGGTGAGAGCAAGGGCGGCGATGAGGGCAACGAGTTTCATAGGCATTTGACGGACAACCGATAATTGTCGCGGAAGCATATGCCATTTCGCGATCCAGTCACCGCGCAGATTGCCGCGTTCGTCACAGAAATCGGACTGGAGATTCGTACTGTCGAACTGACGGGCGAGAATTTCCTGCCGGGCCTGAGGATTGAAGGCAGCGTGATCCTTGTGGACGAGGCACAGCTGCTGTATCCGGGCGACATATTGCATGAAGCAGGACACCTCGCGGTGATGACGCCAGAAGATCGGCGCACAACGGGGGAACACGCAGGCGAGGACGCCGGCTTTGAGATGGCGGCGATCGCGTGGTCGTATGCGGCGGCGCTGCACATCGGGATCGATCCGCTCATCGTCTTCCATGCGAATGGATATAAGGGCGGCGGCGCCAACATCGTAGAGAATTTTCGCAAGGGACAATTCTTCGGAGTGCCGCTGCTGCAATGGATGGAGATGACTGCGGAGCCGAGGCAAGCCGAGAAACTCGGGCGGCCTCCGTTTCCCCAAATGCGCAAATGGCTGCGGGACGAACCCGCCCAAGGTGACGGACAATCCTTGTAGAATCCTCGCCACGGAGGATGATGATGGGAGCGCAAGCGCCGGACTTATCTGCATTGAAGGGCCAGATGAAGGCCAGTTGGATGGCCGGCGACTTCGGCAAGATCGCTGCACTGAACCGCAAGTGGGGCGAGGACTTCGTGGATCGGCTCGATTTGAAGCCGGGGATGAAGGTACTCGACATCGCGTGCGGGACCGGCAACCAAGCACTTCCGGCGGCACACAAGGGCGCAAATGTGACCGGTGTTGACATAGCGACGAACCTGCTCGCGCAGGCGCGGGAGCGAGCCGCCGCGGAAAAACTGGCGATCAACTTCATCGAAGGCGATGCCGAAGAGTTGCCGTTTGAAGATGCGTCGTTCGACGTGGTGTACTCGATGTTTGGCGCGATGTTCGCGCCGCGTCCGGAGCGCGTAGCGGCAGAGTTGAAACGGGTTTGCAAACCTGGAGGGATGGTCGCGATGGGCAATTGGACGCCAGAAGGCGTTCCGGGCCAGATCTTCCGTGCAACTGCAAAATATCTTCCGCCACCTCCGGGGCTGCAGCCGCCGTCGATGTGGGGCGTGGAGGACGTGGTTCGCCAGCGGCTCGGCGATGGGTTCGAGTTGAAAATGCAGAAGGTGCGGGCCCGCGCTGAATACGCCGAGATGAAACCGATGGACGTCGTGAACCTCTTCCGCGAATGGTTTGGGCCGACGAAGATGGCATTTGCGCGGCTCGATCCAGAGAACCAGCAGAAACTCGCTTCGGACATCGAGCAGATTTTTGCGAATGCGAACAATCATCCGAGCGGCGGGATGTCGCATGATGCGGAATATCTTGAGGTGCAGGGACGACGGAAATAGAAGCCCGAACCTGCTAACTTATTCTCAATGCCCTTCTCCGACTTCCACGGCAATCCTGCCACGGTTCAATCAGCGCGCGAAATGCTTGGGCGCGGGCGGTTCCCACATGCGGTGATCCTGAGCGGGCCGCGCGGTAGCGGCAAGTTCACACTGGCGCAGATGATTGCCAAGGCGATGAACTGCCTTGAGCCGCCGATGACCGACGACGGCCTGCCCGATTTCTGTGGACGCTGCTCAAACTGCGAGCGGATTGCGCAAGCGGACGATCTCGATGCGCGATTTACGGAGGCTGTCGAGGCGCGTGAGGGCCTGCGCGAGACCGACAAAAAGGAAACTCGCATCCTGGTGCAGACGCATCCGGACGTGCTCATCATTCCGCCTGATCCGCCGCAGATGCTGGTGAAGGTGGACCAGGTGCGCCACGTGATTGGGCACATCTATTACAAGCCGACGCAGGGCGAGCACAAGGTTTACATCTTCCCTACCGCCAACTTCATGAAGGAGGCGGCGAACTCGCTGCTGAAAATTCTGGAGGAGCCGCCGGAATTTGCGACGATCTTCCTGCTTTCGGAAAATCCCAGTTCCCTGCTGGCGACGATTCGTTCGCGTTGTGTGCAATTGCGGCTGGAAGCGATCGCGCCGGAAGATGTGGAGAGTTATCTGGAGAAAGAGCGTCCGGAGTGGGCGGCGCGGCAGCGGGCGCTGGTGGCACGTCTCTGCGGGGGTGGTATCGGCCAGGCCAGGACCTTCGATCTCGCGGCGTACACGGCGGCGCGTCAGGATGCCCTGACGTTGTTGCGATCTTCCGTCGCGGCGCAGGACCATACCGAGCTCTTCAAAGTGACGGAGGGCTACCGCGCAGGAGCGGAAGGAAAAGAGAAAACCGACCAACTGATCCGGGCGAGCTACTCTCTGCTGCAGGACCTTCTGTATTTACTTTCCGGTACTCCCAAATTGGTCCGAAACACGGACTTGGGCAGCGAATTAACCAAGCTGGCACAATCGGTTGATTTGGGATGGGTGCAAAAGGCGGCGCTCAAGCTTGGTGAGGTGGAGACGGGCATGCGGCGTAACCTGTTGCGCAGCTTATCCCTAGACGCCTTTGCCACGTCGCTGGAACGCGCCTGAGGGGCAATGGAGGGTGGGGTTAGCCGAAAGTAACCGTCCCTAATACTTAGGGTGATTGTCTCCCGGAAAAGCCTGTGATACGGTAGGCAGCAAGTTCACACCTTAGTACACTCGCGGACCAGCGCATCCCTCGGCTGAGCTGTCTTACGAAGCCACCTGTGCGCGCCACCACGGTGAGTGCTTTTGGGAGTGACGTCGCCTTATCAGGAGACGCACCATGAAAGATTCTATGGATTCCACTGCGGTCGGCCGCGCCCTGGAACCGGATTTCTCGAATCGTAAATTGATTCGGCCTTCGCTCGGACGTCCCGACCACGCACGCAGTGAGCAGATGCAGGAACGACGCGAACGCCCCATGAATGGCGGCGGGGGCGCGGGCAAGAAGACACCTCCAGCCGAACAGACCCACGCCGAAAATTTCTATTACCAGAAACAGATGCAGGCAAAAACGCCGATGGTCTTCGTGCTGCAGGACGGCGAAGAGATCCACGGCAGCATCGAGTGGTACGACAAGACCTGCCTGAAGATCACGCGAAGCAATGGCGCGAACCTGCTGATCTATAAGCCCAGCATCAAATACATCTACAAGGAATCCGAGAAATAGGTCGGAACAAGATTGAACGTGAAAGCCCCGCTGAGCGGGGCTTTTGCATTGGTCAGAGCTCTTTGGTCAGCAGCAGCGTGTGGCACTGCACGCCGTCTTTCAACTGCTGCGTGGATTCGAACTCCTTCGTCCCGGTCAGACGATAGCCGAACCGTTCATACACCGGTGGCAATTCGGTCCGCTGGCTGAGTACGGTGATGTCGGCGAACTTGCAGCCCTGCTCGCGGCAGTGGGCTTCGGCAGCACGCGCCAATCGGAAGGCCAGAGGACTGCCCTGCTTCTTCGGGTGTACTGCGAGCATCGCGAGGAGGGATCGCTCACCGCGCGGTTCGACGTAGATGGATGCAACGATCTCGCCGTTGTCGAGCACGACGAAGAATTTGCCCTTCTCCATCATCTCTTCGATTCGCGCTGCATCGGCGCGCTGGCCTTCGAGGAAGGTCTCGATAGCGAACGCCGCGTTGATCACCCCCAGCATGGCGGGGATATCCGCGGCGTTCGCTATTCGAATTTCGATGGGCATTACAGCTTCGGCAACACGATTCCCTTCTGCGACTGGTACTTGCCCTTTTTGTCCTTATAGCTGATCTCGCAAACCTCATCGCTCTGGAAGAACAGGATCTGGCAGAGGCCTTCGTTGGCATAGATCTTCGCCGGCAGCGGCGTGGTGTTCGAGATTTCGAGGGTGACGTAGCCCTCCCACTCGGGCTCGAAGGGCGTGACGTTCACGATGATGCCGCAGCGAGCGTAGGTGCTCTTGCCAACGCAGATGGTCAGCACGTCGCGCGGGATTTTGAAGTATTCGACCGAGCGCGCGAGGGCGAAGGAGTTCGGCGGCACGATGCAGACGTCGCTGGTTATGGTGACAAAGGACTTCTCGTCGAAGTGTTTGGGGTCGACGATGGCGTTGTTGACGTTGGTAAAGATCTTGAATTCGTCCGCCACGCGCAGGTCGTAGCCGTAGGACGACAGGCCGTAAGAAATGACCCCTTGGCGCATCTGCTTCTCGTAAAAGGGGTTGATCATGTCGTGTTCTTGCGCCATGCGGCGTATCCAGCGGTCACTCTTGATGGCCATGGGTCTCCGTTGAGAAGGTCAGGTCGTGGAACTTGGGAAGTCAGTGGCCATCTTAAAAGGCAATGACCATGATTGACAATGGGCGCGGTTCCACTTACGATTCGCATTCAGCCATTCTGTGTATGTCATGGATTTAGAGCAGGATAGGCGTGCTGTCACCACCTTTACCCGGAGCCCAACCGTGATCAAGCTGGACATCATCAACGAAGTGGTGAACAAGACCGGCGTAACCAAGACCAAAGCCGAGCTGGCCGTCGAGACCGTGTTTGAGAGCATGAAGAAGGCCTTGTCGCGCGGCGACCGCATTGAACTCCGCGGCTTTGGCGTCTTTAACGTGCGCCCTCGCAAAACCGGCATTGGCCGCAATCCGCGCACCGGCGCGGAAGTGAACATTCCGCCGGGCAAGGCGGTGCGGTTTAAGCCGGGAAAAGAACTACAGTCGATCGATTAGTTCGGCGTTGGCGGATCCGTCGGAATGTTAGGCAGCGGCAGGTCCGTCCCACTTGGCTGCGATCCCGTCTTCGAGCCATTCTGCTCAGTTTTGCTGGGCAATCCAAACCCCCAGTTCGTCAACCTCCATCGCCGATCTGAGCAGTTCCCTAGAAGTTCCCACCGCTGCTGGCTATCGGGCGAAAGCCGAATTTCCATGCTGTCAAACTGTTCGTCGGGCTCGAAGCGGCACGGTTCATACGAGAAATCGTTCGCGGCGTATGCGCCGTGATGGTGATGATGATGTTTCCACCAGTGGTCGTGATGATGGTGGTGATCGTGGTCGTGGTCGTTATGATCGCTGCGTAGACCGGTTTTCCGCTGGGCGGTCGCCGGCTGCGGATGTTTCGGAACATTCTTATCTTTATCCCGGCTGGTTTTCGCGCGATCGGTCACTGACTGAGAGGCTGGCGGCTGCTTGTGTCCGCTATCCCGTGGTGAGACTTCGGAGCGGGCCACGTTACCGGGCGATGGAGAAGCGGAGTGCCCACCACTTCCGGAACTGCTGTTGTGAGAACCGCCAGAAGAACTCGTTCCGCCGCTGCTGTGGCTCGAAGAAGAACCCCCACTGGAACTCGATCCGCCACCCGAAGAGTGTCCGCCACCACCACCAGACGAAGAGGATCCGCTCGAAGATGCGCCGGTGGATCCCGAGGAACTGCTCGCGCCATGCTGCGCGAAAACGGGAACCGCGATCCAAAGTAACGATGCTACCAGGGACGCCCGCATACCAATCCGCATACAGGACTCCTGACTCGACTCTGGTATAGCACCAGAGTCGGGCCGAACAGTGCATACTTTTGTGACGATTTGCGGTAGTTCCGTTCCCGGGCAGGGTCGGTATCTCAACTGGCACCGACATGAGATTATGGAGGGCGTCCTGAGCATGTCTGACCCGAATACCCCTCTGCCAACGGAATCCCCGGAATACGATTATCCCGTACCGGTGTACTACTATCCCCGCGTAAAGACGCGGTATTGGCTGCATGCACTGTTGCTGGCGCTCACGTTCTTTACAACGCTGACGGTGGGAGCTAAGTTTCAGGACAACTTCATGCACCATCAGCCGCTGATTGGCGATGGCTTCCCTTTCCCGCTGCTTTGGGTTCTGCATCAACCTTCGAACTTGCTGCTTGGCCTGCCGTTTGCGCTGTCCCTGATGGGGATCCTGCTCGCGCACGAGATGGGGCACTACGTCTATTGCCGGCGTTACCATGTGCTTGCGACGCTGCCCTATTTTCTTCCGGCGCCGACTTTGATTGGGACACTTGGTGCGTTCATCCGGATCAAGTCGCCGATCCGATCGCGCAAGGCGCTCTTCGATATCGGCATTGGTGGACCGATTGCCGGATTCGTCGTCGCGATGCCTTTGCTGTTCCTCGGGCTGGCGCTTTCGCGCGCGGGATCTGGCGAACCGATTGATTTTGGCTTTCCCCTGGTATTCCATCTGGCACATATTGTCTGCGGGCCGCGCGTGGCCCTGAGCCAAACCGCGCTGCATCCGATCGCGATTGCGGCATGGTTCGGCATGTTTGCCACTTCACTGAACCTGCTGCCCGGCGGGCAACTCGACGGCGGGCACATTCTTGCCAGCGTCTGGCCGCGCACACATCGATGGATTTCGATTTGCACCATCATCGCTCTCTTTGGGCTGTCGTTTTTCTTGTTCCTGGGTTGGTTGCTGTGGGCCATTTTCCTGGCGATCGCAATTCGCCACCCGTGGGTGCCGGAATATCCGCCGCTCGATAAGCCGCGACGTTGGATAGCGTTCTGCGGTCTGGTAATGTTGGTGATAACGATTGCACCGCGCCCCTTCGCTGGCCTCTCGATTTATGACTTCATCATGTATTGGAAACACGGAGGGTAAGGAATGAAGCGCTGGATTGCGGCCCTGCTTGGGCTGCTGATGGCTCCCACATTGTCTCTCGCATCCACCGGTGAACACGAAGCTGATCGCGTTGAAGAAGCCGGCACCGTGATGGGCGAGATCCTGAATATTCCCGACAACATCCCGCAAGACCTGCTCGACAAAGCTGAGTGCGTGATCGTGCTGCCTTCGGTGAAGAAGTTTGCGATCGGTATCGGAGGAAATTACGGGCGCGGCATTATGACCTGCCGCACGGGCGAACACTACACCGGGCACTGGAGCGCACCGGCGCTCTATGCGCTTGAGGGCGGGAACATTGGCTTTCAGCTTGGCGGCGAAGAGACAGACTTCGTGCTGCTGGTGATGAACACACGTGGCGCGTCCTCACTATTGAAGAGCAAAGTGAAGCTTGGAGCGGATGCCGCGGCTGCTGCTGGTCCGAAGGGTCGCAACGCGCAGGCCGCGACCGACGTAGTGATGCGCGCGGAGATCTTGTCGTATTCTCGATCGCGCGGATTGTTCGCGGGTATCTCGCTCGAAGGCACGACACTGCGCTCGGATGGTAGCGCTAACCATAAGCTCTACGGACGCGAGCTCTCGGCGAAAGACATTATTCGCCTCGGCAAAGTCGGCGCGCCGGCATCGGCGTCGAAGCTGCTCTCCGTGTTAAATCATCACTCGCCGGTCAATAAGTCGGACCCGAAGTCTCTGCAAAATTAGGCGGGCGTGATTCAAACAAACCCCGCGAACGCGGGGTTTTTCTATTGCAGCGTGAGTGATCCGCTGAGGAAGCGGACCAGGTAGCGCGGCGTCAGGGCCTCGCCGGTGCCTTTTTTCATGTACTCGTCAATGGTCATCTCGGCGCCGCGCGCGAAGAAATCAGCCTTAAGTTCTTCCCCGGCGGCCTTGCCCCAAGTGCGGCCGTACTGCTGGTCGATGTGATGAACGATCTGGTGAGCCACCATGTCGCCGACAACAAGACTCTGAAGGTAGATCGGGTCAGATCCGTACAGTGAATTGAATGCCCACACTGGCTCGTCGTGCATATCCACGCCGAGATACTGCGAGTGGATGCGGTTGTATACCGCCGACGGATCCTGATCGGGATCGCCATAGGTCTCGAACTCCGAGAGCGCGTCGGCGATAGTGCCCCGCACCTCCATTAGCTGGCGCAGACGATAGCTGGTTCCCATCTGCCGTGCCTGTGCCGGGCTCAAAGCAAACGTTTTGATCTCAACCTCGGGACGATAAAGCTGAAGAGTGAAAACCTGCGCCGTGCCTTCATCCATTGGCTCCGCGTAGTTCGCGCGTATGAGATAGGAGGGCTCATCCATTAGCTCGTAGTGCAGAGCGTGACCGGTGGCGTGAAAAAGATGATCGTAATAATCGATGCCCTTGTACCGGTTCGCCAGTATCTTGGCTTCTTTTCCATACAGGACCGGATAGGCCGCCCCGCCGAAACCGAGGTCCGCGTCGTGCATTTCTACCGAGTCGAGGTTGTAGCCGAGGGCTTGTGCGAGTTGCTTGGCTTTTGGCCAGCCTTCCGCTACCGGAAATTTCTGCGCTTCGAACGATTGGGTGAAATTCGCGAAGTAGAAGTCGAGGTCCCACGGCTCAATCTTCGCAACACCGAGGACTTTCCGCATCTGCGCCAGCAGGCGCTGGTACTCCGGCTCAGTTTGTTCCTTGATCTGGTCGAACCAGGAGAAGAGGTCCTGCACCTCAAGGCCTTTGCGGTGCAGCATGAACATCGAGAAGATTTCGTCGGAGTACTTGCTGGCGAGGTCGTTGCGCAGACGGATTGCCTGCCGGATGTGGTCGCCATTCGCCTTCGTGATTTGGGTCTCGGCACGCCAGGCCGCTTCGCGAATACGGCGATCGGGGTTGTGCTCGAGCAGATCGGTGAGTTCCGCGCGAGTCAGTGAGCGATCACCGACCTTGTATCGGATTGCATTGTCCTGATTGGTAACTTGTTCGACTACGGCCGTGAGGGCCGGATCGTTGGTGATCTTGGTGTACACCGCTTCGTTCAGAAACAGTTTCTGGCGTTTTTGCAGCAGCGGATCGGTGAACTTGGCCTTCTTCAGTTGTACGAGGAACTTGTCGTCCGAGACGACGGTGCGGATCTGTTCTTGAATCGGGCGCGAGGACAAGTTCGATTCGCCGAGGGCGATCTTGTACTCCATCCGCCAATAATCGGCGTATAGCTTTTCCAATTGCTGTTCGCGTGCGTCGAGTTGCGCCGCAATGGGCGCCGGCTTCTGGGCGACGCACGTCCCGGCGAGAATCAGAACCCAACAGAGAAGTCTTCGCATGACGAAATGTATTGAAGCACGTTCGTGCCGCGAATCGTCAACCTTGAAATCGAATGGAACCAGCGACATCACAGCAAGGGTTCGACTCGCTTCTTCCAGGCTGGAGCTTGGTTCTTGAAATGGATCACGCCATCGTCCCCCGGATCATACTCGAAGATGATCTTCCCCGGTTTCTGGTCGGGATCTGCGTCGTCCCTAGTATAGAAAGTAAAGAGGGTATTGCGCCCAACGGGCTTGCGTTCGATTTTATGAATCGACTCAACCACCGGCTGTCCGCCCTGCTCCTGGACAATTTTGACGTGGGTATGGGTAATCTCGAAGGTGCGGCCGGCAAAGCGCGGATCGTCTGTGACCCAAGTCCCCAGCAGGTGTTGCGGAACAACAGGAATCGCGTCTTGACAAGCCAAGCACCAGCTCAGCATCAGAACGGTCGTTATAATCGCAAGAGACCTGACTAAGAACCGTTGCTCAGTTTGTGATGGTACTTGCGACAAGCTGAGTCTCCTCTTTTTCGGCCATCATCTCCAAAAAGACGATTAGGACGGCGGGATCGAAGTGGGTTCCTGATTGGCTCTTCATGATCGCCAGCGTCTGCACGGTGGGAAGACCCTTACGGTAAGGGCGATCGGAAGTCAGGGCATCGAAGCAGTCGGCCACGGCGAAAATGCGGGCATGAAGACTGATCTCCTCACCCTTCAGCTTGTTGGGGTAGCCGGTACCGTCGTACCACTCGTGATGCTGTGACACGATCGAGAGCGCTTTGCGGAAACCTGCGATGGGCTCCAGGATTCTCACGCCGATTTGCACGTGGCTCATCATGGTGAGCATCTCGTCGGGGGTGAGTTTGCCAGGTTTGTCCAAGACATCGGGCGGCGTTCCAATTTTCCCGATGTCATGCAACAAGCCACCCATGTGCATGATGTTGAGTTCTTCGGGCGAGAGTCCCATCCGCCGTCCAATCGAAGTTGCAAGCACCGTTACGCGTTCGGAATGACCGGCCGTCCAATCGGATTTAGCGTCAATGGCTCGGGCAAGCGCTGTGAGAGTCCCCCAATGGAGTTCCTCCATCGCTTTGAACTGCATCTCCAGTTGCCGCGCCATCTCATTGAAGGAGTCTGCGAGGTTCTCGAACTCGTCGCCGCTGTGCACATCAAGCGAGATTTTGAAGTCTCGTCCCGCAATCTGTTTGGTGGCTTCTTCGAGCCTCTCGAGCGGACCGAGCGTGCGGCGGATCTGGACCAGGCTCAGCAGCAAAACGACCCAGAACACTAACAGGATGAGCAATGGGAACGACTGGCGAAAGCGTGCCATGGGGGCGAGAACGTCTTGACGGTTGGCGCTCACTACAATCGTCCATGACTGCTGGAAGAAGCTCGGCGTAATCAGCAGCTTCCAATATGCCGCGTCATAGGTCTCCGATCCACTCCGCCAGGAAAAAAGGTCGGAACTGTGGTCGAACCGCCCCGCCGCATTCGACTGGAGCGCCGCATCCCCGGCGGGGCAGAAGATCGGTGCCCGGTCTGCCGAAAATACACACATGTCGAGCCCCGGGGGAATCGTCCGCGCCTCGAACACGAATACGAGGTCGAGTTCACCGGCCACCACGAGATTCGTATTCTTGCTCTTGCGCAGCATCAGCAGACACTCCATGCCGGCGTTAACTCGGCAAGGGATGCTTCGCAGCAAGGCCTTTCCGGTTCCGAGGTGGTGTAGTTCCTGCTCCGTCAGGTCCGGCATCGAAATGGAATTGCCGAGGACCGCCTGCGCCTCTCGAGAGGGACCGAATGCCCCCACGCGCAAGAAGTGTTTCGCCAAGAGATCGCTCGCCGATAGCTTCGACGAAGGTTCCGCCTCGGACACGAGAAGTTGTAGATCTGTATCTGCCATCTCGAGGTTGTGAAAGATGGCCATTCCTTCGCTTTTACTCGAGTGCTGCAATTGTTTCAGGCTCTGTTCGCGAAGCTGTGAGGAGACTTGGTAAAACGACAACACAGCCAGCACCGTGACCGGCAACAGGGCGCAACCGATGAACAACAACAGGATGCGACGCGCTACCTTGCTCTTCACTACTGCGGTCGTAAACTGCATCAGTGTTGCTCCTTAGTAGTCAGAGGCCAAGCCGACAAACGACCCATCACTGGCATAAATGATGTCGTCCTGGCTCTGTTTAGCCGTCAGTGGCGGAACGCTTAGTTTGTCTTCGCCCATGCTGTACAGGTCGAAATAGCTGTTGATGGGCACAAGGAAGCGGTCCTTGCGCTGCTTCCCCTTGCCTTTGGTATCGGCGAAATTCAGGTATTGGTAGGGATCTCCCCAGGGATCCTTCGTATCACTGCGACCGATGTCATCGAGGGTGTCGGGATACTTATCGTAGGTGACGTTGTAGGCCTGGATGTCATTCACGATCGCGCGAATATCTCCCACTGCCCTTGCAATTCGCGCTTGCCGTACGGCCTGCATGAAATTGGGAATGGCAATCGCCGCGATCGTCAGGATGATCGCGACCACCACAACCAGTTCGATCAGTGTGAACCCCTGCTGTTTCCGAGGCGCGCGAAAATGCGCCCGCGTTGAACAACGGAGGGCCGTCGTACGTGAGTTTTCGGTGCTCAACGGCACGTCGAACTCTATCGGCATATTCGTGTAGTGTCTCAACGGTTGCCTTTACCGGAAACTCACGTCAGTAACCGTTATGGCACCACGGTAACGGTCATCGGTAATCGAACAGAACTGTCGACTGCGAATCGGACGTTTTAACGAAGCGAGTAGCCCCGCGTGTTATCGTTTTAGAAGCATGAATCATCGCGGCGAACTCCTGTCGTTATTGGCCCAGAAGAGCTTTGCCTTGGGGCAGTTCAAGCTCTCTAGCGGGGGCACCAGCGACTACTACGTGGATTGTCGGGTTACGACCCTTAGCGCCGCCGGCGCCCACCTGACCGGTCTGGTTTTCCTCAACGAAATCCGCAATCGCGGGTGGAACCCTGCGGCGATTGGCGGACTGACCATGGGCGCCGACCCGATTGTGACCGCCGTCTCCATTGCCAGCGTGCTTGAGGGTACTGGCGAGATCGAGGGCTTTCTCGTGCGTAAGGCCGAGAAAGAACACGGCATGAAGAACCGCATTGAGGGCTTCAAAGGCAAAGGCTCGCGCGTCGTGATCGTGGACGACGTATGCACCACCGGCTCTTCGACGATCCAGGCCATTGCTGCCGCCCGCGAGTTCGGATTCGAGGTCACAGGCGTGATGTGCCTGGTAGAACGGTTGGAAGCGATGGGTCGTCCGGCGGTGGAATCCGAAGCCGGCGGCGCGCCGTTCGTCTCAGTTTTCACCTCCGACGAGGTTCGTGTGAGACACGTTGAATTGAAGGGCGCGGCGAAGTAATGACGAAATCCGTGATCAAGACTGTTGAATGGTCGGACGAAGGCGTTGTGCTCGTTGACCAGACCAAGCTTCCGACCGAGGAAGTCTACGTAACTTGCGGCACCTACGAAGAAGTCGCGGTGGCGATCAAGGACATGATCGTGCGCGGCGCGCCGGCCATCGGAGTAACCGCGGCGATGGGAATTGCCCTCGGCGTGCGCGATGCGAAGGCTTCGACGCTGAGTGAATTACGCCAGATGTTCGGCATGATTTGCCGGACCATGGGCGAGACGCGGCCGACCGCCGTGAACCTCTTCTGGGCGATCCGCCGCATGCAGCGCAAATTCGAAGAGCTGAGCAACATGCCGCTGGCGGTGATCAAGGCTGAGATGGTCTTCGAAGCCAAGCGCATTCATCTCGAAGACATCGCGGCGAACCAGGCAATGGGACGCAACGGCGCGGTGCTGATGCCGAGTGAAGGTGGCGTGCTGACGCATTGCAACGCCGGCGCGCTCGCTACCGCAGGTTACGGCACGGCGCTCGGCGTCATTCGAGCGGCGGTGGAGAGCGGCAAGAACATTCGGGTATTCGCGGACGAGACCCGCCCGTTCCTGCAAGGCGCACGCCTGACCGCATGGGAGCTGATGAAGGATGGCATTGATACCACCGTCATCAGCGACAACATGGCGGGCGCGATGATGGCGCAGGGCAAGATCCAGGCGGTGGTGGTGGGCGCGGACCGCATCGCGGCGAATGGCGACGTGGCCAACAAGATCGGCACGTACACGGTTGCGGTGCTCGCCAAGGAGCACGGCATTCCGTTTTATGTTGCGGCGCCGTGGTCCACTATCGATCTCGATACGCCGGATGGTTCGAAGATTCCGATTGAGCAGCGCAACGGGCGCGAGGTGACGCACATCGCGGGCAAGCAGATGACGCCCGACAACGTGCGCATCGAGAACCCGGCGTTTGACGTGACGCCCAGCAAGTATGTGACGGCGATCATCACCGAACGTGGCGTGGCGAAGGCTCCGTACGACGAATCTTTACGGAAACTCGCAGAAACCGAGACCGTTTCAGCCTGAATCTCGACAACTTTGTAGCTGAATGCGGGTTACTGTCAGTGAGTCAACCGACATGCAACTCGCACGCTCCCTCTTCGAACGCGTCACTTCCCAGACCATCCTGCCCATGGTGACGCTGGGATTCAGCGGCGCAATTGCCACCGCGATGGTGGAGCTGTTCAATAGCTGGCGCGCGGAGTTTGCGAATGTCAGGACGTCGCGACGCTTGCGTTAGCAAAGTCGATCTCCGCCGCGGGTTTCACCGTCACGCTTTTTCCTCCGGCATCAAACCCATCCAGCAGCGCATTGTGATGCGCAATGATTTGATCGAATGTGAGCGTTCGGGTGTCGCCACACATGTGGCCATCGGCAACAAGAGTCACGTCGAACCCAACGGAAACCGCACGCCGTGTGGAAGTGTCGATGCAGTACTGCGTCATGCATCCAGCGATAACCAGTTGTTCGGCGCCAAGTTTCTTCAGCTCGTCCAGCAAGCTGGTTTCGAAAAACGAATCGCAGAATTTCTTGTGAACGATGACTTCCCCGCGCTTGGGCTGAATTTCTTCGCGGATCGGAAACCCGGCGCTGCCGGGCTCCAGGCGATGGCCGACTCCGCCTTCATGCTGGACGTAAATCACCGGTACTTTTGCCGCGCGCGCTCGCTTGAGCAGCTCGCTGATCCGCCAGACACAGGCATCCAGCGCCCTCTCAGTCTCTTCCGGACGTCGGCGTGAAATTCCGGCGAGAATTCCCTCCTGGACGTCGATCACCACTACTGCAACTTTCGGCATGAATCCAATTTTGGCACATGAAGCGATGCGTCGTAACGTGCATCTAATCAGGCATCTTGGAAACCACATTCCTCAGCGACGACACTCGTATCCGAATCGATAGCCACCGTCCTAAAACCGCAGGGCGCTACCCAATTGTGCTGGCGCTGCATGGGTCCGGTGGCTTCGCAAACCTCAACTATAACGAGTTCGCGCACATGCTCGCCGACCGCGGCTTTGCTGTGTTCGTGCCGCATTATTTCGACGCCACCGGTACTACGTGGGCATATCCGCAGGAGATTCGCGAGCATCATCGACGCTGGATCGGGGTGATCTCCGATGCGATTGAGTGGGCGGGCCAGCAGGAGTTTGCGGACGCAAGTTCGGTGGGCATCGTCGGGTTTTCGCTGGGAGCGTATCTCGGTCTGACGCTGAGTGCCATGCGGCCCGGAGTTCGTGCTGTGGTGGATTACTTCGGCGGCATGCCGGACGAGATCATCGCGGAAATGAAGCATTGCCCTGCCGTGTTGATCCTGCACGGTGATCGAGACTTGACGGTGCGGGTCACTGAGGCGTTCAAGCTCGAGTCGTTGCTGAAATCGCGCAAGGTGCCCCATGAGATGAAGATCTACAAAGGTGCAGGCCACGGCTTTCGCGGGCTCGACATGCTCGACGCCGCGCAGCGCACTTATTTCTTTTTAAGGAAGCACCTGCACGATTCCGCGAACTTCAGCGAGCCGAAAGCCGTATAACTGAGTGGCGAGGTACGTATGCTCACGTTCCTGGTGTGGTGTGTGGTACTCATCTTCTGCTGGCCCCTGGCGATCATCGCACTCGTTCTCTATCCCATCGTGTGGCTGCTCCTGCTGCCATTTCGCATCCTGGGCGTTGCCGTGGACGGGGTACTCGATCTGATCTGGGCGATTTTCACCCTGCCCGGAAGGCTAGTTCGAAAAATCGCGTAGTCTTCTCTCGCAAAAACATGTGCAAGTTCCGGGCTTCTCTATGGGAAACCCGGAACTGATTTGACTACGGACGGGCCTCGTAAATCAGGTTGAATGGCGTTTCCGTTGCGCGGCGGAACTGGCTGAAGCCGGCAGATTCGACGACTTGTCGCACTCTCTTCTCGCCAGCTTGCGCGCCAAGACACGCGCCCACTTCCTGCGAACGCGAGCACGGCGTACAGAGCAAGGTGGAGAACGAGTAGTACACGCGTCCGACCGGGTTGAAGTTGTCGTGCATCTCGTCGTGCGCGAAGGGTTCCACGATCATCCATGAGCCATCGTCTTTGAGAGCGCGACGCACGTGAGCAGCAGCACCAACGGGATCGCCCATGTCATGCAAGCAGTCGAAGACGGAGACAAAATCGTAGCCGTCGCCGGGAAACTCTTTCGCGCTGGCTAGCTGGAAGGTGACGCGATCATCCACGCCCTCGAGCCGCGCTGCTTCGCGAGCCATCTCGATGGACTTATCGTGATAGTCGAAGCCGAAAATATTGGAGTTCGGGAACGCCTTTGCGAGCAGGATGGTCGATGCGCCTTTTCCGCAGCCAATATCAGCGACCTTCGCTCCACGCTCGAGTTTCTCCTTCACGCCGCTTAGCGCAGGGATCCATGAGCTGACGAGATTCATCGTGTAGCCGGGCCGGAAAAACTTCTCGCAACCATGAAAGACCGCTTCATCGTGCTCGTACCAACCCATGCCGGCGCCGCTGCGGAAAGCGTCGGTGATGCGCGGGACGGCAGCGAGCGATCCGAGAGCGAGTTCAAATGCTCCAGGAATATAGGCGGGTCCGTCCTCGTGAGCGAGCGTGAGAGTTTGCTCCTCGGTCATGCCGAATTTCTGCGTATGTGCGTCGTAAGTTAGGTATCCGCCGGCGGCCTGGGAGGCTGCCCATTCGCGTACGTAACGTGCGTCTGTCCCCGTGGCTTGCGCGAGTTCATCGGCAGTGAGATTCTTTCCGGCCAGCGCTTTATAGAGGCCGAGCCGTTCTCCAATGACCACCATGCCCGCATGGGCCGTGGCGCCAAGATCGGAGACAAATTTGCCGAGAAAGTCGTGCAGTTTTGCTTCGCTTACAGCCATTACTCATCCATCCTTTATGTTGTTCGGTCTCGCCAAATGGCGAGACGGTTCTTTGAAAAATACAGAGCAGCGGCAGGGCGTTTGTTATCGGCGTGTCACACGCGTGTCACGTCGCTGCACGAAATGGAATTCGTGGGACAGACCACGCGATTTGAGGACGAATGCGATTTACTTGCGCCGTGACGGATCGTCAGATGGATTAACGTAGTTGAACTTCACCGGCGATTGTCCGTGCACCTGTACCACGACTTCGCCAACGGCCATGGCGTAGTGGTGCATATCAGGATCGAGGTAGGCGAAGCTGCCCGCCGGAAACGCTGCCATCTTGTCGGCGTCAAAGGTATCCCCCATTCCGACTTTGAACGTGCCGGAGATCACGGTGACGTTCTCGCGCAGTGGATGCCAATGCGGATTGATGCGGTATCCATTCGGCATCTTGAGGCGAATGGTGTAGTCGCCCGTACTGGCCATCGGATCGCCCTCGAGCACGGCGATCTGCGCACCCGGTTCAACCACTGGGGGTGCAGGAGCCCACTGGATCGTGTCGGGAGTGTGGGCGGTGTTTTCGTGTCCATGCGCGCCGACAATGCGCGCCTGCGTTGCGCCGAACAAGAGAACGCAGATCGTAAGGGAGAGGAACCGGGACGGTTTCATATGGATTGCCTCCAGGAGATTGATGTGACGAAGGCCATGATGCCCGGAACTCCCCATGATTCCAATGGCTACAGTATGGCCGTTGGGTATCTTTTTTGTATCGCCGCAAGCCGCTGAATACACGATAATTGCTGCCCAAACCATGAGCACTGCGAAGCGATCTGCGGCTGAATTCGAACTCGACTTGGGGCGTTATGAGCTACGACGCTCGGGCAGTCGGGTGAAGCTCGAGAAAAAGCCGATGGAACTGCTCATGTTCCTAGTGAGCCGGCGCGAGCAGATGGTGACGCGGGAAGAAATCATTCGCAAGATCTGGCGAACCGACCTCTTTATCGACGCCGAAAGAAATCTGAACAACATCGTGCGAAAAATCCGCACGGCCCTCGGAGACGATCCCGACCGTCCCCGCTTTTTGGAAACTGTGGTTGGCGTTGGCTACCGCTTTATTGGGCCCATGCGCGTGGTGGAGGCACAGTTCCCGCGCGCAGAGACGCTGGACATTCCGATTGATGAGACCTCACGTTCGATCGCCGTGTTGCCTCTTGTCATGGCTGGGAAGGCGAACGACGACGAAGGCGTGGGCATTGGCTTCGCCGATGCACTGGCTGCGCAGCTAGGGAAGTTGCAAGGCGTCGTGGTGTTGCCGAGTTCGGCGACGATACATTTCTCGGCCGCAGTATCGCCGAAGGAAGTTGCTGCCAAACTGGCGACGCGGTTCGTTGTACACGGTGCGATTCGTTTGCAGAAGGGGGAGTGGCGGCTCTCTGTCGAGATGCTGGACGCGCACTCCGGAAGGGTGTGTTTCTCGAAGAGCTTTGATACAAGTTTGGACCGCTTCGCGCAGGTGGAAGGCGAGGTCGCCCGGGAAGTCGCGAGAGCGTTGAAGTTACCGCTCAACGCGCCGCAGCAGCGTCCACGGCATAGCCGCAATCCCTTGGCGTATGCGGAGTTCATGCGTGGCTACAAGCTCAGTGGATCCGGAGACCCCGCGGAGGTGGCACGTGCCAGCCAGCATCTTGGGACTGCGGTGGCTCGCGACCCCAATTTCGCACTCGCGCACGCCACGCTATCTTTTGTGTTTGCGGTGCAGCACTTCGAGTCAGACCCGACCAGTGCGCTATTGGAGAAAGCTGAGTTCCACGGTAGCCGCGCACTCGAACTCGACCCCGAACTGCCCGAAGCGCTGGTGGCGCGTGCGTTCCTGGTGTGGGGACCGTCCAAAAATTTTCAGCACCTGGAGGCGATCACAGATCTGAAGCGGGCGCTGTCGCTACAAAAAAACTTGCCACACGCCTACAACCGACTAGGAACGATTCTCGCGCACGTTGGGTTACTTGATCACGCGCTGGAAATGTTTGAGCGCGGGAGGCCGTTCCATCCAAAGCGGGCGGTCAGTCCAAGCGTGGTGCAAGTGTACGGCTGGAAAGGCGAATTCGAACGAGCAGCGGAAGTCATCGCAGCGTGGCGCGAGGAGAGTCCCAACAATAAGTACGCGCTGCACTGGGCTCCGTTCCCCGCCATGATGACCGGCGACTGGGACGCGGCGTCGCAATGCATGGAGGAATCGCTCGCGGCAGCGCCGCACGATCCGCTGATGATCAGTATGCAGGGGCTTCTGCACGCCAGGATGGGGAAGGCCGAAGCAGCGATGGATTGCGTGATGAAGGCATGTTCTTACCCTCAATCATTTGGGCACGCACATCACAGCTACTACCAGATTGCCTGTATCCACGCGCTGGTCGGTCGTCCGGAGACGGCCTTTGCATGGCTGGAGCGAACCGTGAATACGGGTTTTGCCTGCTGGCCGTTTTTCCTCAAAGATCCTTGTCTGGAGAACCTGCGTGCGATGCCGGAGTTTGGGCTGCTGGTGAGTTCACTGCAGGCGAAATACCCGGACCATTTGGGTCTGCTTTAACCAAGAGTGCGGATGAATATGCCAATGGAACGTCAGGCTGCACGACTAATACGCACCACTGTTGTCCTGCTCGTCGGGAACATGGGGCAGACGCTCGGTTGGTACCGCGAACTCGGGTTCGAGTCGAAGTACTATCCGCCGGGCTTCGCTATCGTGTGGCGCGACGGCATCAAGCTTTTCTTACAGCACGAGCCGGGTTACAAGAAGCCTGACGATCCGGCAGCACGCGAGCGCGGCGCTTGGGACGTTTACATCGAGACCGACGAGGTGGAAGCGCTCTTCCGCGAGCTTTCGACGAACCCGCAAATCCGCATCACGCGCGAACTTTGTCCTCAGGAATATGGGCAGACTGAGTTCGATGTGGAAGACGTGAACGGCTACATGCTTGTGTTCGCAGGGGCGACGGCGAAGCCCTCTGCGTAGTGCTTACTTGTAAGTCACGCTCATCTTGTCCACGTACACGTGGTAGTCCGTCGCAGTGCCATTCAGATCGAGTTGGAACGCGTTCGAGAGATAGTGGCCGGTGTTCCAGACCCGCGCGGGGTGATGGATGTTGACCACGTGGCGCACACCATCGAGGGTGATCGCATCGTGAATCACCTGTTTGTTAGCGGTGTGGTACTCGGCGATGACGTGATGCCACTTGCCGCCGGCCAGCCCGGCAAAGCTGACGCCGGCACTCTCCCACTGCTTCTGCGTGAAATTGAAGGTGCGCCAAGTCTTGCTTTTATAGTCCATTTGCCAGGCGAAGTTGTAAAGATAGCCTCCAACTTTTTGCTGGCATTCGAATTCAATCGCCTGAGGAATTTTTTCGAAGACCGCCGGAACCCAGAGATAGAACTCATATTTCAGGTACGAGACTGGCGCGGTCGGTGAACCGGTGTAGTGCTTAACGAACCAGTAGGCATTCTTGAATGCGTACGTTCCGCCGATGCTGAATTGCGTGGCGCTGCCGTCGAGGTTGGGGCTGGTAATGCCGCGCTCCATGCTGTAAGTAGCGACGGCGCCAGTGCCACCTGAATTGCCACAACTGCCGCAGGTGTCCCAGTCGGTAGATTCCTCGAGCCGCGTCAGACTCTTCGATCCGGAAGGTGGCGCGGGAACCTGGGCGATGAGCGCAGGCGTGATGAGGAAGAGAAAAAAAGCTGCAAAAAAATAAAAACGAAAAGAAAAACGAAGCACGGGTCCTCAGGTATGAATGCGGAATTAGCGGTGCACCGCGCGAGTCATTGCGCGTTCAATGAGGATCGCACCTTCGTGGCGGATTGAGTATCCCTCAGCGGAGCTAGGGTGAGACGCTGAGATTCTTTGGAACTAACCCGATAGAGTCACGAAACATGAGGGTTGACGGAATCGAGCAATGCAGGTCTATTGCTCACAGGAGAGTAGATGCGCGTCAGTTGGATTGCTACGGTGTGGATTGTCCTTGCTGCCGCACTGCACGCGCAGACGCTCGCGAGCCAGGGTTCCGCCGATTTAAATGTGCAATTGAGATCGGCGACGGGTTCGAACCGTTTCCAGGTAGGCGAGGTCATCCCGCTCGAAATGCTGTTCTCCAGCACCAGTAAGGGACGCTACCTGGCGCCATGCCTTCCGTTCCGTGAGTCTAATTTTGGATTCCCGATGTGCCGGTTCACCAACGTGTGGTCGTTCGCGGTTACGCCGATGGACGGCGCCGTAGACCTGACGAAGATCGGATTTGGAGTGCGGACTGGTGGCGGATCGACGTTCGAAGTACCCAACCCGGACCTGACGACCGAACCCGCGAAGTATAACTACACACTGAACAAGCGCTACCGGTTCGATCGGCCTGGCTCGTACACCGTCCGATTCACGATGACCGTGGGGCTCGATGATCCCGTGAATCAAGCCACCGGGGGACTGCGCGAATTGAACTCCCCTCAACGGGGCGTGACCGTCAGCCGCGACATGGAGTTGCAAATCGTAGCGGCCGACCCGGAATGGCAAAAACGTGTGGAATCGGAAGGGGCGGACGCGCATGCGAAGCCGATTCCGCTGGTGACTGATCCACCGACCGCAGAGCGACTGAGCTACGAGAGTAAAACCGAGGCTTTGTGCGTTCTCGGCACGCCAGAAGCAGCGCGCATTTTGGCACGAGCATTTCTCCACGGAGTATTCGAAGCGCAGCGTTGTCTGGAAGTGACGCCGAGCGGCAAGGCGGCCGCGGAAGAACTCAAACGTCAGCTCATTGCCTCCGACACCCGCGTGAACTCCGTGGAACTGAACTTCGTGGCGCAATATTTGAATCAGCAATACGGCGATCCCAATAAGCAGAACGGATGGATTGACTCTACTAACGAAGTGCTCGACTCGCTGATTGCTGCCCTGCCCCAGAAAGAGGAGACAGCCAGGCTCGCTTCCCTACTAACAGTGGTTCAGAATCCGCCGCGCGCGCAGGACGGCGGCGGCACTCGACCACTACCGTTGCCGGCGTCGGTGATTGCGCTCGTTGCCGAGAATTTCGATCTGATTCCCTACGAGCGCCAGCAATGGTTGATGCGCGGCGGATGGCCGCAGGTGCGCTCGCCCTTAATGCTGCCCGTCGTCCGCAAGAAAGCCGAGGCGCCCGATGAACTGGCACTTGTGCGTTGGCTGGAGTTGGATCCCTCTGCGGCAACGCCGTTCATTCGTGCCGAAATCGGGCGCCCCATGCCGCGCTTCTCTGCCTACGGATTACGCCTGCCGGATGCCACGCTGCCCGACCTCGAAGAGCAAATGGCGAAGAACTTTGTCGCGCTATCGGGAGAATTCGCGCTGGCGTACGAGGCGTCGCTGCTGCACCGCTATGCAACGGCCAAAGTGCTGCCGACTGTACTGCCGTTTGTGGACGGGAAACTGCCCGATTGGTCCTGCCAAGTAAAGGTGCCAATCTCGGCGTACTTGCTGAAGGTTGCGCCACGCGAGGCGGAGGCGCGCATCCGGCGGGGGATGCCGCAGATTCGTGATGGCCGATGCAATGAATATCTGAGCGCTATCGGACGCCTGCAAGCCAGCCAGGTGCTGGAGAAACTGGCGTTGGAGCAGATCCACGCACGAACCATCATGACCCGCGATTCCGCCGACTATCTGCGGCGATACGGAACTCTCCCGTCGAAGCAAAACCTGTGGAACGAACTGGTGCACTGGCGCAAAACGATGGAAGCCGACCACGAGGGGCCCAGCAGCGAGCACTACGGCGACTTTCATGAGCTCATCATGAGCTACGCGGGCGCAGTAGGGTGGACGCTCACGTCCGATGACGCCACGCGATTGTCGGCATTGTTGGGCGAAGACGCTTCCAACGGCGTTGCGTGCACGTTTAGTTGCGGGGCGACTCTGGCGACGCCACCCGGCCCGCAGAGGTATTACATCTATGGGCGACCGATACGGGACTGGACGATGCCGCCGATGCAATTCCTCAATTCCCCAGAACGCCTGACCTACTCGGTGAACCAGTACGGCTGCGAAGGCCTGAAGGCGCTGAAGCAAAAATTGGTGCAGTTCCCGACGGGATCAACTTTCACCTTCGCGTACGAATTCACCGCCGAATATCGCGACGAGATTTTGGAAATCAGCCAGTTCCTGATAAGCCACGGTTATAAGGTGGACAACAATTGGCACTGGGACTTTCTCGATCCGCTGGTGCTCTCGACACACTGACAAGTGTCACCGCGCTGGAGTCGCCCAAGCCATGCCGTCCGGACCTTTGCCGACAGGGATGTGCCCTGTAATCGACAACGACTTCAGATCGACAATCGCGATGTTGCCATCGCCGCTCGACGCGACGTAAGCGCGTGCACCATCCGGCGGAATGAGAATTCCTGCGGCGCCTTTACCGACGTTGAGGCGTTTCACTTCCTTGTGCGTCGCCGCGTCGAGCACGACGACATCGCCAGAGCCCAAATCGGAGACGAGGACGAGTTTGCCGTCGACCGTGAACTTGAGGCGGTTCGAGCGCTTCACATGGATGTCGAAATTGGCTGCGACCTTCTTTGAAGTGACATCCACGATCGAAACTGTACCGTCGCCCGAGTTGGCGGCCCAGAGCTGTGTGCCGTCCGGTGAGACATCGAAGCCTTCGGGACCTTTACCGACGGGAACGACTGTTTGCGTCCAGCCAGAGACGTCGGCCTTCGCGTCGCGCTCGATGATGCTAATGGAATCGGAGTTGACGTTGGAAGTGAAGATGCGGTCGCCATGCACCACGATCATGTGGGTACGGTTGTTACCGATGCCGAGCGTCCAGTCCACCTGCTTAGTATCAGGGTTGTAGCGACCGATGGCCTTGCTGCCTTCGGCCGTGAAGTAAACCTTTCCTTCACTTAGGCTGAGGCCATGCGGCGCAAGCAGCGATCCGAGATCAAGAGTGCCTATCGTCTTACGCTGCGTTACATCGACAATCGTCAATGTGTGATGCGGCTTGTCGAACGCGCCGTAGTTGGTGATGTAAGCAAAATGGCCGTCGGCAGAGGCGACGATTTCATGCGGATCTTCGCCGGCGGGCGTGCGCGCGAGCACCTTCTGCGTGGCGGGATCGACGATGGCGAGCGTACGGTCGGATTTCTCGAGGACGAGGAGATTTTGAGCGAAGCCGAACCCGCTGAATACGATGCCGAGTGCCAAGGAGACAACTGCGATTCTCATGCTGGCAAACTCCAAGAACCCGAGAAGTCCATCCGTAGAACCTATTCGATGCGTGACCACCCGAACAGGATCAGTCCGCCGAAGATCATAATCGCTCCCGGAGCTTTCATTAAAACTCCATAGTTCTCAATTTCTCGCTCACAATCAGTTTCGGTCCGGTCGCCTTTTGCACGTCGTCCGCCGTGAGTCCTGGCGCAACTTCTTCGAGTACGAGACCTTTATCGGTCACTCGGATGTAGGCCATCTCGGTAACGATGGTGTTCACAACCTTCAGTCCGGTAATCGGCAGGGTGCACTTCGTCAAAATCTTGGGCGAACCTTCTCGGGTCGTGTGTTCCATGGCGACGACCACGCGGCGTGCACTGGCAACGAGATCCATGGCGCCACCCATGCCCTTCACCATTTTGCCGGGGATCATCCAATTCGCGAGGTTGCCCTCTTCGTCCACTTCCATCGCGCCGAGCACGCTGAGATCGATATGCCCGCCGCGAATCATCGCAAAGGAATCGGCACTGGAGAAATATGACGTTCCCGGAAGCTCCGTGACTGTCTCTTTACCGGCGTTAATGAGGTCAGGATCTTCGTCGCCGGGATACGGATACGGCCCAACACCAAGCATGCCGTTCTCGGATTGCAATACGACTTGCACACCCGCCGGCACGTGGTTCGCGACCAGCGTCGGCATACCGATGCCGAGGTTCACGTAGTAGCCGTCGCGGAGTTCGCGCGCCACGCGGCGGATGATGCGCTCACGCTTTTCGTGGTCCTTCTGCTTATTGATGTTCGGAGCCGTGGACATTCAGTTTCCCTCGGGCTTTTTGCGCAACGTGCGGCGCTCAATGCGTTTTTCCTGGCCGGCGCTCTGGAAGATACGCTTCACGTAGACGCCAGGGGTATGCACGAGATCGGGCTCGAGTTCGCCGGGCTCGACCAGGTACTCAACTTCGGCGACGGTGATCTTGGCGGCTGTGGCCATCATTGGGTTGAAGTTACGCGCCGTTTTGCGATAGACGAGATTGCCCCACTTGTCGCCCTTCCATGCTTTGATGAGCGCGAAGTCGGCGGTGAGCGCTCTTTCCATCACGTACATGCGGCCATTAAAGTCGCGGGTCTCTTTGCCCTCGGCGACGATCGTTCCGTAGCCGGTCGGCGTGTAGAACGCGGGGATGCCTGCACCGCCGGCGCGAATGCGTTCGCTAAACGTGCCTTGCGGAATGAGTTCGAGATCAATACGACCGGAGATGACCATATCTTCAAGTAACTTGTTCTCGCCGACGTAGCTGCCTTTGTGGCTGGTGATCTGGTTGTTGTAAAGCAGGATGCCGAGGCCGAACTCGTCTACGCCCACGTTGTTGCTGATGGTGTGGAGGTTCTTGACGCCTTTCTTCGCGAGCGCGGCAATCAGGTTTTCCGGAATGCCGCACAAGCCGAAGCCGCCGACCATGAGAGTTGCGCCATCGGGAATGTCGCGGACGGCCTCTTCCGCGTTTGCCACTACCTTGTTCATATGTTGAGCCCCACGGAACAGAGGATTGTACTAAAAGCGAAAGGCTTTCAACACGAAGGCCACCGAGGACACGAAGGGGTTCACAATTAATTTCCTATCCTTGGTGCCGTTCGTCTTTTAAGACTTTAGGTTTTTCCGGAAGCGATTCGCTGCGTCGAACTCTTCGCGAAGCGCGGGACCGCGAAGATTTTCGCGCAAGTGCGAGAGTTGCTGTTCATACTTCAGGAGTGCGTCGCGAAGGTTGTTGCTATTGGTCGCGACGATATCGCGCCACATCGGGTAGCCGCTGGCGGCAAGGCGGGTCATGTCATTCAGACCGCGGCCGCAGATCTGGCGAATCGCCGGATCGTCGCCGAATTCAGCCTCGAGCGCAGAAGCCAAAGCCGTCGAGACCATCTGCGGGAGATGGCTGCTCCACGCGATGAGACGATCGTGGCGTACAGCATCGAAAAAGACCGGGATGGCCCCGAGTTTCTCGACAAGGGATATCCATTCGGCGGCGTGACTTGCCTGCTCCGGTTGTCCGTTGATCAGCGTGAATACCCAGGGAGCGCCGCGAAACAAATCGGCGTTCGCGTGTTCCAGTCCACAGTGCTCCGCGCCCGCCATCGGATGCGACGGCAAGAACCGCGCTCCGGCGGCACTGCCGAAAACTTGCTGCGCGCGCTCCGCAATCTCGTGCTTGGTGCTGCCTACGTCGGTCAAAAGGGTACTGGCTGGAACCACCGGCCCAAGACGTTCGATCAGATCGATAATTGCGCCCACCGGCGTAGCCAACACTACAACATTGCTTCCTTGCGCCGCGGTCACGGGATCGATATTGCCGCTGTCGATCACGCCGCGTTCGGTGGCGGTAGCAATCACTTCCGCGCGATCGCAGCCGACCAATTCACCGTCGAACCCAGCTTTGCGCAGCGCCAGCGCGAGTGAGCCTCCGATGAGGCCGAGACCCGCGATGGTGATGCGCTGAATGGTCATGAATCAGGGACGGGTCTGGAGATCTCGCATGATCGCGATGATCTGCGTGTAGATGAGCGTAATGTCTTCGTTGGTAAGTGGGCCGTGGTTGGCTTCCTGCAACTTAGCGAAGATGGCGCGTTCGCGATCGCCTTCGTAGATCGGCGCTTGGTTTCCGCGCTTGAGTACGCCGATCGCGTGTGCCGCGCGCGCTCGTTCGTTCAGCAGTTCCAGCATCTGCAAATCTATGGCATCGATTTTCTTGCGCCAGTCCGCTATTTCCATCCGTGGTTCAGCCCTTCCTTGCCGCCGCTGGTTTCATTGAGGAAGTAAGTCCGCGTAGGAAGGCCTTCACCGCTTCGGGCTCGCTGCCCGGGTTATCGAAAACACGCTGCATGATCGCGCTGCCGATTACGGCGGCGTCGGCGAAGCGACCCACTTCCGCAAACTGCTCGGCGTTTGAAACCCCAAAGCCGACGGCGATCGGCAACTTCGTAAATTGCCGCAACCGTTTCACGAGGTCGCGAGCATCGCTTGCGACTTCCTGGCGCGTGCCGGTCACACCGGTTCGAGAAACCGCATAAACAAAACCTCGGCTGTGCTCTGCGATGAGCTTCAACCGAGCGTCGGGACTTGTCGGCGCAACAAGAAAAATCGGGTCGAGATTGTGCTTCGACATCGCCGCCAGGTACGGTCCTGCTTCTTCGACTGGCAGATCGGTCACAAGAACGCCATCTACGCCGGCATTCGCAGCATCGGCGCAGAATTTTTCGAGGCCATAACGCAGCAAGGGGTTCATGTACGAGAAAACGATCAATCCCGCGTCGGTGTGCCGGCGTACTTCTCGTGCAACGTGAAGCACATCTTTCACACTAGTGCCGCCATGCAGCGCGCGTTCGCTTGCCGCCTGGATCACCGGCCCATCCGCGACTGGATCGCTGAATGGGACTCCGAGTTCGATCACATCCGCGCCGGCCTCGACCGCCGCAAGAATGATCCTGATCGCGGTATCCACATCGGGATCACCGCACGTGATGTACGCGACCAGCCCTGGACGCTTGTGAAATTGGATTGCCATCGTTATTGGTTCGAGTACCGCAGGACCCAGTCGTCCATTTTGTTCTTCAGGATCTCATCCTGCATGCCGAGGTAGGTCTTGCCGTCGGCGTCTTTTCCCGCCCACACCCGAGTATGGGGCGAGATGAACGTGGAGCCTTCGTTGCTCATCATCATGCCCTGGTCGCCCTCGGCGTGCGGCAAGTATTCCTTTAGGTTCTGCACGTAAAACTGCGTCTTCATCAACCGGTCGTTATAAAACCACAACACGAGATCGCCGGTGTAGCCGCCGTCCTTGAAGTTCGGTACCTTGATCACCACTAACCGGAACGGTGGCCGACGATCGCTCACCAGCGGGCGGCGGTCTTCCACAATCTCCCAGTTCGTGTAGCCAAGTGTCTGCTTCGTTTTATCGAAGCTCCAGTAGCTCATCGCCGGCTTGAAGAGCGGCGTCGGTTCGGGCTTTTGCGGCTCCGGTTCGTCCGGATTCACAGGCTTCTTGCTGCATGCGAGCGAGAGCGATAACAACACGACAGCCACGGCAATGACGATGGTCTTTCTCATGGCGCAATTAGTGTGATTCTAAAACCGAAGTTGCTCTCGGAGAATACCGATGTCTTTATCGCCTCGTCCCGAGATATTGACGATGACGACGTCACTCTTACGCATCTGCGGCGCGCGGCGAACACACTCCGCCACCGCGTGCGACGACTCCAGTGCCGGAATAATGCCTTCCGTCTTAGCAAGCATACTGCACGCTGCAAGCGCTTCTGCGTCACTGGCGGCTACATACTCGGCGCGTCCCGCTTCGGCAAGAGCGGCGTGCTCCGGACCAATCGCCGGGTAATCCAATCCCGCCGACACCGAATGCGTGCCAGCAATCTGGCCGTGTTCATCCTGAAGGACGTAAGAATACGTGCCCTGAAGCACGCCTGGTGCTCCACCGCGGAAGCGTGCGGCATGTTCGCCCAGCGCTTTGCCGCGACCGCCAGCCTCCACGCCGATGAGCTGGACCTTTTTGTCGCCGATGAACTCGTAGAACGCGCCAATCGCGTTGGATCCTCCGCCCACACAAGCGATGATCGCGGTCGGCAGCTTGCCCTCGGCCTTCATGATCTGCGCCTTGGCCTCGCGGCTAATCACGCGATGGAAGTCGCGGACCATCATCGGATACGGATGTGCGCCCAGCACACTGCCCAGCAGGTAATGCGTGGTGCGGACGTTTGTAACCCAATCGCGCATGGCTTCGTTGATGGCGTCCTTTAGTGTGCGCGAACCGGAGTTGACGGAGACGACTTCTGCCCCGAGCAACTTCATCCGGAAGACGTTCAGTTCCTGCCGTCGGACGTCCTCGCTGCCCATGTAAACCACGCACTCCATGCCGAAAAGTGCGGCAACCGTCGCGCTGGCGACTCCATGCTGTCCAGCGCCCGTCTCGGCGATAATGCGGTGCTTGCCCATGCGGCGCGCGAGCAGCCCCTGACCGATACAGTTGTTGATCTTGTGGGCGCCTGTGTGGAGAAGGTCTTCGCGCTTCAGGTAAATCTTCGCCCCGCCCAGTTTCTGCGTAAGATTCTTGGCCAAAAACAGGGGCGTCGGACGTCCCGCGTACTCACGCAGCAGCGACTCGATTTCTTCCTTGAACTTCTTGTCGCGCTTGGCTGCTTCGTAGGCAGCCTCAAGCTCCTGGAGTGCGGCCATCAGAGTCTCGGGGACAAAGCGTCCGCCATACGAGCCGAAGTAGCCGACCTGCGACTCAACTTTCTTTGGTACCGACTTACGAACTTTCGCGATTGGTTTGGTTGCCATCTATCGTCTCTGCACGGCCTCGTGCACCGCCTCGAAAAATGCGCGCAGTTTCGCCGGATCCTTCTTGCCCGGTTCGCTCTCCACGCCACTTACCACGTCGAGCCCGTACGGCTCAAACAAGCTGATTGCCCTGGTCACGTTCTGTGCATTCAGACCACCGGCGATGATGATCTTCGTCCGACGCGAAAGCACCCGCACCAGCGGCGCTGCTTCGTTCCAGTCGAAGGTCCGCCCTGTCCCGCCACGCTGAATGGGGGTACCGGAATCGAGCACCATACCGGCCAGCATCTTCGACGACTCGGCATCCCAGGCAAAGCTGTTGTCAATCGTGCTCATATGCACGGCCTTATAAACCTTCAGCGGCGTCTTCTCTCGCAACGCGAGCGCCAGCAGATTGCGCACCGACCCCGGATCTTCTTCGCCGTGCAACTGCACACCGGAGATACCAGCCCGACGCGCCGTATCAAGAATGACTGACGGTGCCTGGTTGATGAAGACTCCAATTGTCTCCACCTTTGGATCTACCTGCGCCGTAATCTTGCTGGCCTCGAACGGCGAGACTCGTCGCGGGCTGGGCGCAAAGATGAATCCCAATGCATTCGCGCCGAGTTCTACGGCCAACTTCGCATCATCGAGATTCGTTGTACCGCAGACCTTGATCCACATCAGCCGATCAACTCCCTCAGCGTGGCGCTGGGAGAATCCGCTCGCATCAGCGATTCGCCGATCAGGAACGCGCTGTAAGCCGCATCTCGAAGGCGATCGATATCCTCACGGCTATGAATACCACTCTCCGCAACGCGCAGGGCATTCGGCGGAAACTCCTCGGCAAAGCGCAGTGAGTTCTCGATATCCACGCGAAATGTCTTCAGGTTCCGGTTATTCACGCCAATTAGGTCGAAACCCAGGTCAGCGGCACGTTTCAGCTCATCGCGATCGTGGACTTCGCAAAGAACATCGAGACCGTAACGCTTGGCCTCGTCGCGAAGATTGCGCAAATCCAAGTCGGTGAGCGCCGCGACAATCAGCAGGATCGCATCCGCCCCATAGGCGCGAGCCTCTACGATCTGCGCCGGATCCAGGATGAAGTCCTTGCGCAGGCATGGAATCCTCACCGTCTGCGACGCGCGTTCCAGATTCTCCAGCGATCCTTGGAAGTGCGGAACGTCGGTAAGCACTGAAAGCGCCGCAGCACCCGCTTCTTCTAGCTCTTTTGCTAGAGCTATCACGTCGAAGTTCGCCCGAATCAGCCCCTTCGACGGCGACGCCTTCTTCAACTCCGCGATCACGGCGACGCCGGCCTGGGCACGCTCCCACAGTGCCGTGCGAAATCCGCGCGGTGTATGCTCCGCGGCTCGCTTTTCGAACTCTTTGGTCCGCGCAGCCGACTTCCGGGCCGCGAGATCACGCCGGGTGTCGTCCAGGATCGCCTGTAGGGTCGAGGACATGGGGTATCAACAGTATAAATGCCGTGCCATCGTGGATTTGCGATGGCGCCGAACATCCTTTCGAACTTGACCCTCTCGCCCCAATGGACTAGCGTTTCGTGCAAATCCATCCAAGGCGGGAACTGATGAACCGACCGACCGGCGTGACTGTGCTTGCAATCCTTCTCTTCATTGGAACCGCGTTCTGCGCGTTGATCGCGGTTGCCTGTTTCGTGGGTGGTGCGTTCATCGGCTCGTTTATAGGAGCGGCAGCAAAGCAGTCCGGCGCTGGAGCGGCGGGAGCGGGAATCGGCGCTGCGATCGGCGCCGTGGTGGGCGTGGTCTTCATCTTCATCGGAGCCTTGAATGCGGTATGCGGATTCGGCCTCTGGGGCTTGAAGGAATGGGGACGGATGTTGACCATTATTCTCACCGGCATCGGCCTCGTGTTTGCGGTGCTCGGGCTCTTCGTCTCGATGCTCCACTTCAACTTGATTACGATGTTCCTGACGCTGGTGCGCATGGGAATCGCGGTGCTGGTGATCTGGTACCTCATGCAACCGCATGTAAAGGCGGCGTTTGCCCCACCCCAGGCGTACGCGGCTCGATAACATTCGATCCGCGAACACTCAGGAGGTCATGGACTAAGGTAGGGAAATCCCCGATTGAACCTTGCCCGGAGCGGCTTTATAATCCAGCCACTCTAAAGGATTCCATAAGGATTCCATGTTGTCGCCCGTTCGCGGAATGGCCTAGGGTTTTTACGCGACCACTTTATGACTTTGCTTAGACATCTCGGCTTGGCAGGCATGGGCTTCGTTTTGGCCTGCGCTCCGGCGTTTGCCGGCAGCATCTCTACCGTGGATGTGGACGGTCGTAAGGTCTTCGTCAACGACGACGACCTTCCCAAGTTCAAGTCCGCCGACGGCACTCCGACACACTCCGCCAAGACGCTTATCTTCTGGAGTGGGACAGAACACCGCTGGAAGCCTGTACCGCACCAGAATCCAGCCGCGATCGAAGCTGCCCGCAGTGCTGCAGCCGACGTAAAGAACTTCGTTGCTTCGCAACCGACGCAGAAAGAAGATCCCGTTAAGGGCGTGGTCGACACGGCGGATAAAGACCCGAACTTCGGCAAGATTGCGAAGGGCTATGCCGTGACCACCGCGGAGGTGGAGCAAGCCATCGCCGATGCGGCGGCCAATCACGGCGTCGATCCCAACCTCGTGAAGGCGATCATCAAGGTCGAATCGAACTTCAACCCGCACGCCGTTTCCAACAAGGGCGCCATGGGCCTGATGCAACTCATGCCGGGCACCGCCCGCAAGTTGAACGTCAGCAACCCGTTCGACGTTCACCAGAATGTGGACGCAGGCGTGAAGCACTTCCGCCAGTTGCTGGAAGATTTCAAAGGCGATGTGAAGCTCTCGCTCGCTGCCTATAACGCGGGTGAAAAAGCAGTTACCGATCACGGTGGCATTCCGCCCTACCAGGAAACCCAGAACTACGTGAAGACGATCACGCGCCTCTACAACGGCGGCATGAATATCCAGTTCGCTCCCACGCGCGCACCGATCAAGGTGTACCGTGACCAGCAAGGTGTCCTGACCTTCAATAACGTTGACTAACCGCCCACACCGCTCCAAGCTAAGAGCAGGAGAAATTTAGCAGTCACCGATGGGGTTCAGGGTTCGTACGTTCCGAGGCAGACAGTGGGCGGCGCTGCTCTTATTGCTGACCACCGCAACCTTCGTCGCCTTCTCCGCACCTTCCACTTCCCGCAAGAAAGAACTCGCGCTTTCCGCCTACGAAGACGCCGAAAAGATGCGCGAGGCCCTCAACGGCCAGCCCGAAAAAGATCGCACCAAGGCCGCCTATCAGAAGGTGATTGAAGCTTACAAAAAGGTGTACTTCACCACCCCAGCTTCGTCGAAGGCCGATGCCAGCATTCTTGCCGTCGCCGAAGTGATGGCGGAAGAAGGCCGCCACTTTCAGGACCAGAAGCCGCTGAAGGACGCGATCGCCCAGTACGAGTTCCTGCGTAAGGAATACCCCGGCAGCAAATACCGCATGGACGCTCTGTTCACCATCGGGCAGATCCAGAAGGAAGACCTGAAAGATCCCGCCGCGGCGAAGGCGACCTTCGAGGAATTTCTTCAGCGCTATCCAAAATCGCAGCTCGTTGACCAGGCGCACAAGGCGCTGGCTGATCTGAGCGCACCGCCGCCGCTGACGCCAACCGAAGTTCAGGCGGCCGCCGTGGCCGAGAAGAAACACGCTGCAATGCCGACGGTGAACGGCATCCGCTACTGGTCCACGCCCGATTACACCCGCGTCGCAATTGACCTCGATGACGAGGTGAAGTACGAGGCCGGGCGGATTCCGCATCCCGACCGCATCTTCTTCGACCTGCATAACGCCAAGCTCGCCTCGACTCTCGTCGGCAAGAGCTTTGAGGTGGGCGACGGATTCCTCCGAACAGTGCGAGTCGCTCCGTATCAGAAAGATGTCGTACGCATCGTGCTCGACGTCGAGGATGTCGCCGATTACTCGGCATTCCTCCTGCCGAACCCGTACCGGCTAATCATCGATATTCACGGCAAGAAGCCGGCAACCGCGGTCGCCACCAATAAGCCGGAGAAAAAGGCGGAAGAACCGAGGGCTGAAAAGAAGACGGAACTCGCAGAAGCGAAACCAGCGCCCAAACCTGAGACTCCGAAGGAAACTCCGAAGCCGGCGAAGAAGGAAACAGCAAAGGCGGAGCCTCCCTCAAACGAGACCAAACGGCCGGAAGTCGCGCAGAAGGCTGACAGCACCCCGCCCACGTCACCGCAAGCAGACGCCGCTGGCGTCAAGAAGTCCCAGGAGCAAATGCGCACCGAGGCGGCAGACTACGAGCGCAAGTACAAAGCAGCCAAGGAAGAGGGCAATCCGCTTCCCAAGCCCGATGCTGACCTGGCCGCCACCAAATCAGGCGTAAAGGCCACGACGGCACCGACGAGCAAGCCGACGTATCAAGCGGTCGAACCGAAGGCCCCAAAAACCGAGACTGCATCCACTTCCAAGGGCAAAAAATCGAAAGCCTCCGAGGTCGCTGAAATTCATGAGGCCGCCCCAACCGCCGCCGGTGACCGCTCACTGATCCGCGCGCTTGGCCTGAAGATCAATCGCATTGTGGTCGATGCCGGACACGGCGGCCACGACACCGGCACCGTGGGCCCAAGCGGCTACTCCGAGAAAGAGCTCGTCCTCGACGTGGCACTTCGCCTAGGCAAGTTGCTCGAAAGCCGCCTCGGTTCGGAAGTCATCTATACCCGCGACGACGATACGTTCATCCCGCTCGAGACCCGAACCGCGATCGCTAACCAGCACGAGGCCGACTTATTCGTCTCTGTTCACGCCAACAGCAGCCGCGACAAGAGCGCCCGTGGCGTTGAGACCTATTACCTGAACTTCACCTCTGATCCGGCAGCGCTCGATGTCGCCGCTCGCGAAAACGCAGTGTCGGAGAAGTCGATTCACGAACTTCAGGACCTAGTGAAGAAGATCACCCTGAAAGAAAAGATCGACGAATCGCGCGAACTTGCCAGCGACATCGAAGGTTCGCTCGCCACCGGTCTTTCGAACAAGAGCGCCCCAATGCGCAACCGCGGCGTGAAGAAAGCGCCTTTCATCGTGCTGATCGGCGCCAATATGCCGAGTATCCTTGCTGAGATATCGTTCCTCAGCAATCCCGCCGACGAAAAGAAGCTGAAGACGCCTGAGTACCGCCAGAAGATCGCCGAATCGCTATACAAGGGCGTCTCGAAGTACGTCAGTAGCCTGAGTAGCGTGAAGGTGGCGCAGCAAACGCAAAAGGCGCCAGGCGATTAAGACGATTCCGGAAACTTCCCTGCAATCCGTGTAGTCTAATAAACAGTCCATGAACCGCCTTTTTACGTTCGTCGCCGTACTTTGCTTCGCCCTTGGGGCCTTTGCTGCCGATCCCCCGGCTCCCGCGCCTTTGCTGCCGCAAAGTTTTGCCGGATGGGACAAGACGCAGACTCTGAAGCATGGCAATGATCCCGCTCAAGCTGATGCGGCCATGCCCGCCGTGCTGAAGGAATACGGTTTCCACGACTTCGAAGAAGCGCAGTACACCCGCGGCGGACGCAAGATCACGATCAAGGCCGCGCGCTTCGACAACGTCACCGGCTCCTATGGCGCATTCACGTTCTATCGCCAACCGGAGATGATCCAGGAGAAGATCGGCGATGACGCCGCTTCGGCCAACACGCGCATTCTGTTCTACCGCAGCAACGTTCTCGTGGATGCCAACCTCGACCAGGTGACCGCGATGTCGGCTGCCGACCTGCGCGCCCTGGCCCAGGAATTGCCGAAGGCGGCTGGCAATGACGCCACCGCACCGATACTTCCCGGGTACTTGCCCCATGAGAAGTCCGTCCAAGGCACACTCAAGTACGTCCTCGGACCGAATGCCCTGACCGCACTGCACGCGCCGGTGAGCACCGATCAAATCAACTTCGAGAAATACGGCACTGCCGCGGAAGCAGCCTTCGCCGACTACGCCGATCATGGCGATCGCTCCACAATGGTGGTCGTGTCCTATCCAACACCACAAATTGCCACGGAGCGTTTACAGAATTTTGAGAACACGATGAGTACCGCGCCGGGCTTCGTCGCAAAACGCAGCGGCGACAAAGTCGTGATCATGACCGGCAACCTGTCGAGCGGCGATGAGAAGGCTCTTGTCGGCAGTGTGAACTTCGACGCGACCGTGAGCTGGACCGAAGCGACCAAACTTCGCGCGCGTGACAATATCGGCAACCTCGTCGTCGCGATGTTTACGCTAGCCGGAATTCTCATGCTCGTCGGCCTTATCTTTGGGGTGTTTTTCGGCGGAATCCGGGTCCTCTTCCAGCGAATTCTCCCCGGACGCTTCCATAAAGAGGATGAGGACACGATCATCAGTCTCGACCTCCGGTAAGTGTCTGGAATTGGATTACTTACGAGTTTGATTCCTCCCGTCTTGACATTTTTTGTCACTTTTACTTCCCTGAGGACAAAAACGTAAGTTATTGAAAAACAAGACATTTAAGTTTGAAAAATGGCTTGACACCCCCCTACCCACCTCATAGTATTTGTCCAGAAAGTTTCTACGGTCTAGCCTCCGTTGGAACTATTCTCCCTTGAAGGAAAGGCCGCCTGAGTTGCCGGGCGGCCTTTTCCTTTGTGCAAGTTTTTCCTCAAGACAAAACCCTCAACAGGAAGGACACCAAGGGCAACAAGGGTTTTGCTTGGGGCGATGACCTGCCGATCACAGGAACTCTTCGAATCTATTCCAGATTTCAGAATCTCTTCGTGGTCTCCTTGGTGAAAGATTTCGCTCTGTTATCCTCCTCAACCATGCGCAACAGGATTCTTCTCTCGGCTCTTCTGATCGCATCCACCTTCGCATTTCCTCAATTCACCATCGAGCAGGTTCTTAGTTCTCCATTCCCGAGTGAACTCGTCGCTGCCAAAGATGCTTCGCGCGTCGCTTGGGTCTTCGACAATCGGGGCGAGCGCAACGTCTGGATCGCCGACGCTCCCGACTTCAAAGCGCGCCAACTCACCCATTACCACGGCGACGACGGCCAACCGATCGCTGCGCTCACCATCAGCAACGACGGCAAGACGATTCTTTACGCTCGCGGAACCGAAGTAAATGGCGGCGGCTCTTCCGCAAATCCTCAGAGTCTGACCGCAGGCGCAAAGCAGCAGGTCTTCGCTATTGATGTAGCGAAGGGAGAGCCGCGCACACTTGGCGACATGGGCTGTGGCGAAGAAGGTTGCGAGGACATCCAAATCTCTCCTGACGGCAAGTGGGCCGCATGGGCGAACAAGACCGGCATCCTTCTGGCACCCATCGACGGCAAACAGCAGGCCAAGAAGCTCAATGAGCTTCGCGGCGAACTCTCCGAACCACGGTGGTCGCCGGACGGAAAGCGGCTCGCGTTCGTCGTCAATCGCACCGACCATAGTTTTATCGGGCTGCAGGAAATCGGCGGAACCGAAGTCCGCTATCTAGCTCCAAGCACCAATCGTGACGATCTTCCGCGATGGTCCGCGGACGGCAAGCAGATCGCCTTCGTTCGTCAGCCCGGAGTGCAGGCGAAATTGCCGTTGATCCCGGTACGTCCGCACCCCTGGTCGATCTGGGTCGCCGACGCCAGCACCGCACAGGGCAAAGAGGTCTGGCACAGCGGCGATCAACCTCGAGACTCATTCCCGATGTTCATCGGTACGTCGTTTTATTTCGCGGGTGATCGCATTGTCTTCGTCTCCACGCGCGACAACCGCAATCACCTCTACTCGGTTCCGGCCGCCGGGGGTGAAGCGACGCAACTCACGCAAGGCAATTTCGAAGTCGAAGACGTGACCCTTAGCAAAGACCAAAAGTGGATCACCTACTCGTCGAATGAGTACACGAGTGATTCCAAGGACGAAGACCGGCGTCATCTCTGGCGCGTCCCGGCAACTGGCGGTCAGCGCCAGCAACTCAGCAGCGGTGAGACGATCGAATGGTCGCCCACGCTTGTCGGCGACAAAGTCATCTGTCTCGGATCAAGTGCGACTTCGCCCGCCATGCCCTACGAAGTAACCGGCAGCAGCCGCAGGCTGATTGCCGCCGACATGCTGAAAGATTTCCCCTCGAACCAGTTGGTAACACCCCAGCAAGTCATCTTCGATAGTGACGGCCTGAAGATCCACGGCCAACTATTCGTCCCCAAGGATGGCAAATCAACCCATCCCGCGCTGATCTTCACCCACGGCGGACCGGTCCGACAGATGATGCTCGGCTTCCACTACATGGACTACTACCACAACGCCTACGCCATGAATCAATACCTGGCGAGCAAGGGCTATGTGGTGCTGTCCGTGAATTACCGCCTCGGCATCATGTACGGATACGACTTCCTCAACCCACCCAACACAGTTTGGCGCGGTGCGGCCGAGTACAACGACGTTGTCGCTGGAGCGAAGTACCTGCAGTCCCTGTCTAACGTCGACAAATCGAAGATCGGCCTCTGGGGCGGATCGTACGGAGGATTCCTCACGGCCATGGGCCTAGCCCGCAACTCCGACATCTTCTCTGCCGGCGTGGACTTCCATGGCGTACACGACTGGTCGGCCTTCATTGGTGAGTGGGAGAACAATGCGACGGCTGCGCCCGATGCGAAGGAAGCCCAGAAACTGGCCTTCGATTCATCGCCTGAGGCATCGATCAGCACGTGGAAGTCTCCAGTGCTGTTGATTCACGGCGACGACGACCGTAACGTACCGTTCTCGCAAACGACCACCCTCGCGGAGAAACTGAAGAACCAGGGCGTGGAGTTTGAAGAGCTGATCTTCCCTGATGAGATCCACGGGTTCCTGATGTTCAAATCGTGGATCAAGGCCTACTCGGTGGAGGAGCAGTATTTCGACAAGAAACTTAAGTAAGAAGATGTGGGTGTCCCACCCTTGTGGCTTCAGCCACAGGGTGGGACCTACGCCGCACGCACCAATCTGTGCCGATCAATCCAATAAGCCCACGGCACAAACATCCACATCGCCAGTCCTCCCCAACCCAACTGCTTCTGGTCCGGCACCGTCTGGCCGAACGTCGACACCAAATACATCACCAGCAGGAACCACAAGAACGCCCATAGCGCCCAGCTGCCGATCTTGTCCTTGGCCCGCGTGGTGGTGAGATACACATAAGATCCCATGCAGAAGATCAGCAGCTCTACCGCAAGGGTTCCGCCGATGGAGTTCCACAAGCCGAGCCCAACTTTCGGTCCACCAGGATACAGCGGCAGGTCAGGACGATGGGTGAGCCAATCGAGAATCCAGTGGCTAACTACCAAGGCGCCGAGCACCCACGACTCGCGCCCGAACCGCTTCACCGCGAAGTAAACTCCGCCGAAGACAACGGCCCATCCGAGCACGCAAGCCAGGCTGTGCGTCCACGGATAGCTGACGAAATCGAATGGCGTGAACTTCGTGATTCCCGGCGCCGGCCGCACCTGTTCCAAATTTAGCAGCAGGAAAATCGGCCAGAGCAGGTCGAGCCACTGCGCGGCCATCACCAGCGTGCCGAGGCTTGCGCGCGGTGCAGCTTTCTTCCCGGCAAGCGCTACCGCAAAGTGTCCAACGAACATTCTCTCTCCAGAATTCGAGCGTGATGTTTGCACATCATCGCACGCGCGCTGCATCATGGAAAACAGGACCCAGTGAATTCGTCGGCCCCGAACCCGGACAGAAGTACCAGCATGAGCCTGATCGCGGTCATGCTCGCGGGCGCGTGCACATTTCTCAACGTCTATTGCACCCAGCCTCTGCTGCCATTTCTTCGACGCTTATTTCACGCATCGGAACTCCAGGTCAGTCTTACGGTGAGCGCGACCACGTTCGGTGTCGCCATCGCGGCGCCCATCGTCGGCTTAATGGCAGAGCGCATTGGACGCAAGAAGGTCATTGTTCCCGCGCTGTTCTGGCTTACCGTTCCAACTCTGCTCGCTGCAACCTCCACTGGCATCTGGTCGATGGTGCTGTGGCGCTTCCTGCAAGGCATCTGCGTCCCGGGAATTATTGCGGTGATGATCGCCTACATCGGCGAAGAATTCAGCGGCATCAATGTAGGCAGCGTGATGGCTTCCTATGTGACCGGCACCGTGTTCGGCGGTTTTCTTGGCCGTTTCATCGCCGGACTGGTCGCCACCCACTGGCATTGGCGCGCCGCTTTTGTCGTCATCGGCGTCATCAACCTGTGCGGAGCGATCGCCGTTCGACAATGGCTGCCCAAAGCCAGGAACTTCAAAAAAGCCGAAGACATTAACGCAACGCTCAATGACATGCGGATGCACCTGCGCAATCCGCGGCTGCTGGCCACGGTCGCCATGGGATTCGGCGTACTCTTCTCGCTGGTCGGCGCATTCACTTACGTGAACTTCTACTTGGCAGCGCCGCCATTCCACCTCAGCAGTGCCGCTCTGGGCACGATCTTCTGCGTCTACCTGCTCGGTCTCATCATTACGCCGCTCTCCGGACGCTTCCTGGACCGCAGCGGCTTCCGCAATACCGCGATTGTGGCCACGGCGTTCGCGCTCACAGGACTTGCCTGCACGCTCTCGCAGCACCTCAGCATAGTGATCGTGGGCCTGGCGCTGTTCTCCTCCGGCATCTTCATCTACCAGGCCGCCGCCACGGTACAGACCGGCATCAACGCCGGCCGCGCCCGCTCTTCTGCCGCCGGACTCTACGTCACTCTCTACTACATTGGTGGCAGCGTGGGCGCGACAGCGCTCGGTTGGGTGTGGCTCTGGCGCGGCTGGCACGCCTGCGTTGCCGCGATCGCCGTGGCCTCGTTGCTCACGCTCGTCTGTGCGTTCCTCAGCAGCTCGCCGACGGAGCGCATCCCTGCGCGCGTCGTCACCGAGTCTGCCGAGGTCAGCTAACGCTACAGGAGCCCGTAGATATCGAGCTCATTGCTGGTTGAGACGAAGACTTGGCCGTCTGCCACCACCGGCGGCGTGAACTTGATCGCCGGACCAGCCGTATCTCGCGATCCCGCCTGCGTGCTGTTGTACAGCTCTTTCGAGACATCGGTTGCGTCGTACGCATGCAGGATGCCCGCGCCTCCGCTGGAATAGTCGGTGTACTCGACTTCCCAGAGGATCCCATCGCTGTTGCCGTTTGACGAGACGATCGGTGTCGCGCCATGCGACCCGAACACCGTGCTTCCCTTCGACGTCGCCGCAGTGGTCAGCATCCCCGTGCTACTTGACCAGCCGTACGCCCGAATGACATCGCTGGCGGAGTGCACATACAGGCTGCCGTTCCAGTACACCGGCGTGCAGTGCAGGTTGTTGTATTGCTGCGTTCCGGTCTGCACCACTTGCAACACATCATCCGTGGATTGGTACTCGCCCATCCGATCGCGATTCAGCACGAAGATGCGTCCATCCTTACCGCCTCCGATGACCTCGTGTGGCGTACCGGACGAGTTGTCGGGCATCAGCACCAGGCCACCGCTGCCGAGATCGGCATCGTTCTTGATCAAGGTGTCGGTGTTGCTCGGCATGAAGTAGTCGTCAATCGTCAAAGTGCGCGACATCTTCAAGAACGCATTGTTGTAGCCCGGCTGCGAGTCGCCAAAGTTTGTACCGGTCATCCAGTAAATATCGCCGCCAGCATCGACCGCGCCAGCACCGCCGCTCATCCAGAACGTCCCGCCCGAACCATCCGGGGTGCTGTTGAAGATCGCCGTCTGCTGCAGCGAAGTTTCGTCGTAGGCGATGAGCCACCCGTGGGCGCAATGAGCAAAGGCGAGGTAAACATTGCCGTTCGCCAGGACCAGCCCCGAACGCTGATAACAACCGCCTTCGAGCGTAATGCCGCCGCCCTTGCTATCGCCGCCGGAGCCGCTCACCGACCCCGTCACTGTTACGGGCGACCCAGCCTTCTCCGCGCCGGTGGTCACGTCGAGCGCATGCAACACGAACTTCGATCCGTCGCGCGCAACAACGTACATGGTGTTGGTCGCCGCATCGATTACTGGCGTCGAAGTGATTCCCAGCAATGGTTTGATGCCGAGCGGATCGCTTACCGTCTCCGGCTTGCCGATACTCACCTTCCATAACGGAGATGTCTGTCGCCCATCCGCATCGAAGGCATAGACCGAGTCGTTCTCCGTCGCGACGAACACAACGTTGTGCGTAGCGCCCGCGATCTTGAGGCTCGCCATGTACAGCGGCTGCGCATAAATTTGACCATCCACCGCATAAGTGAAACGCTTACCGAAGCCGCTCTTGGTAACGTTCGCAGGAGTGAGAGTGGTCTCGGTTGCGATCGCGCCGTCCCGCGTATTGTCGTAGTGATAAGTGAGGACGTTCGTCGAAGCCGCAGCGCTCACCGCAACATGCGCCTTTGCGCTCAACCCGTCGAGACTGGCGGTGATGTCCGTAGCACCCGCAGCCGCGCCTGTCACCAGTCCTTCCCCGACTCCTGCAGTGGTCGAACTTGCCGACGTCCACGTGAGTTGCAATGTGATGTCCGAAGAACTGCCATCGTCAAAGCTGCCTGTTGCCTTCAACTGCTGCTTTTCGCCAACCCGTAGATAGAAGCTGGCCGGTGAAATCGAAATCGACTGCAGCGCCGGGCCCTTGGGTGTAACCGTCACCGTCACGGTTTGGGTAGCGCTCTTGCTTCCGTGCACCGCGGTAGCTGTGTAAGTGGTAGTTTTCGTGGGAGTGACCTTTACCGAACCCGTCACCGGCTCGGTGCCGATTCCGTTATCGATCGATACCGAGTCGGCGTTGGAAGCCTTCCATGTCAACGTGGTAGAGGTCCCGTCCGCAACCGACGTTGCAGCCGCGGAAAATGTCAGCGACGGCGCGGCCTCGGGTGGCGGCGGGGTTGTGCTGCCGGAGTTTCCTCCGCAGCTGGCAAGCAAAATGGTTAACGAGGTGGCAAGAGAGAGGAAGGAGACGAAGCGACACGAAGTGTTCATGGCCCAGACCCGAACCGCGGGATTTGCCGATTAAGAACGAGCAGCTCTGTCCAGGGTTGTTCCTGCTAAGGCGGGCTTTTCATCGAAAGGGGCGAGTCGTCGCAAAAACCACGCTGGACGCTACTTTCCGGGGATACTTCGCTTCGCGATTATTCCAATCTGGCAACAATGATTTACATTTATCCGGATCGCAATCCTAGTTCTGCGGAGGCTTCGTGCTCCATAACCGCATCTTGGCAGTCTTCTTCACGCTTTCTGTTCTCGCCTCACTTGCCCACGCCGCAACCACCGTCAGCAAATCTGAGTTCGGCAAAATGCCCGACGGCCGCTCCGTCGACATCTATACCCTCAAAGACGGCGCCATCGAAGCCCGTATCACCACCTACGGTGCGCGCATCGTCTCCTTGCTTGCCCCCGACAAGAACGGCAAAACCGCCGACATCACCCTCGGCTACGACAACGTTGACGGCTACGTCAAAGACGGTGCATCCTTCGGTTCGCTCGTCGGCCGCTACGCCGGTCGCATCGGCAACGCAACCTTCAACCTCGATGGCAAAGACTTCCATACCCCCAAGAACGACGGCCCCAACACCTTGCACGGCGGACCCGAAAATTTTGGCAAGCAGCTTTGGACAGGCAAGCAGATTGCCAATGGCGTTGAACTGACTTACGTCAGCAAAGATGGCGAAGCCGGTTTCCCCGGCACCCTGACCACAGTCGTCCGCTACACGCTGATCGGCAAAGACCTCAAGCTCGACATCTCCGCTGCCACCGACAAGGACACCGTCCTCAACCTGACCAACCACGCCTACTGGAACCTGGCTGGTGAAGGTAGCGGCGACGTCGCCAAGCAGGAAGTGCAGATCAACGCCGCGAAAGTTGTCCCCGTAAACGATGGCCTGATTCCCACCGGCAAACTCGCTGATGTCGCCGGCACGCCCCTCGATCTTCGCAAGCTCACTCCCATCGGTGCGCACGTTGACGACAAGTCGAACGACCAACTCAAGTACGGCATCGGCTACGACATCACCTACGTTCTCGACAACAACGGTAAGCTCGTGCCCGCCTCCGAAGCCTACGATCCTGCCAGCGGACGCGTTCTCACCGTGCTCACCGACCAGCCCGGCCTGCATTTCTACAGCGGCAATCACATGGACGGCGTAGCCGGCAAAGGTGGACACAAATACGCCTTCCGCAATGCCTATGCCTTCGAAGCCCAGAATTTCTCCGACGCTCCGAACCAGCCCAACTTCCCCAGCGCCGTGCTGAAGCCCGGCCAGAAATTCCACCACATCATCATCTTCCGTTTCTCGACGAAGTAACTTCGGGTGCCCCGTCCTTATCCGCACAGCGGACAGGGCGGGGATTTCCGCCTCCGTTACAATCCCTTCCATGCCTCGAGTTGTGTTCTTTACCCGACGCGCGAGCACCAGCGATGCCGAAGCTTTGTCGGAATTTGCGCGCGCGGTGTTCCCTCTCGGCGGACGCCCGGGCGCTGCACAGGCCGACCTCGATGCCTACTTCGAGGAGAAGCTCACGCCAGATCGGTTCCGCGAAGCCATCGCAGATACCAATGTCGTGCTTTTCATCGCGGAGTTTGAACAAAAGATTGCCGGGTATGGCGAGCTGTGGCACGACAGCCCTCATCCGCAATTGACGGAGCCGCATCCCTCCGAGGTGCGCAAACTTTATGTCGGGCCGAATTTCCACGGGAGCGGTGTCGCCCATGCGCTGATGCTCGAGATGCTGGCGTATGCCGCCCATCCGGTCTGGCTCGGCGTCTTCTCCGAAAACCCGCGCGCCATTCGCTTCTACGAGCGCTTCGGATTCAAGATCATCGGCACGCAGCAATTCCTCGTCGGCAACGATCCCCAGGAAGACTTCCTTATGCGGCGCGACGAACAGAAGGGAACGGCATGAATCTCAGCACTTCGGAAATCATCACGGTCGGCATGATCATCGGCGGCGGGGTCCTCTATCACCTTTGCCAGAAAGCCACGCCTTCCACGCTCGATCCGTTTCTCGCGCTCTTCATTTCCTTCGGACTCGCCTCACTCACGTGCCTCTGCATCGCCGCCTCGCATCACAGCGTCTCTTTGGAACAACTGCATCGTTTGAATTGGGTTTCGGTCGGACTGGCGGCTTCTCTCGTCGCCATCGAGTCTGGCTATCTGATCGGCTATCGCTATGGCCTGAAGCTGAATATCACTTCGTTCGCCTGCAACACCATGGTCGCGCTTGTGCTTCTCGTTGTCGGCACCGTCGTGTATCGCGAGAGCTTTACCCTTCGCAGTGCCAGCGGATTCGTTCTCTGCATCATCGGCTTGCTACTTCTGCGCTGATGGTTTACGCGTTATCGCCTCACGGATCCCGGCGTCCGGCGCGGAGTTGTCGAACTTCGCCGTCTTCCCTTCCACCGTGATGCCGAGTTTCTTCCACATCGCATCGAGATCCATCGGATCCGGCTTATCGCTCATCTCGTGGTAGAGATCCATCAGCACCGTCGTCCCTGTCGCTTTATCGCCCATCGCCAGCGCACGATCGATCTCCCAATCTTCGGCGATGGTGCCGCCGCCGTTCATAATGGCCCGCAGCGCATCCTGCAGCCCCTTCGCATTCTTCGTCTGTCGACGGATACGCACATCGGCCATCAGGCAGAACATCGCGCCGCCCCAGTACGTTCGTCCCCAAGTGTGGGTGCGATCGAGTCCTTGATCGCCTGACTCCGGCTCGCCCTGGTGCATGTCGCGAACCGTCTCGTACCACATCTCTTCCACCGATAACTGCCCCGCCTGCACTCGCGCCACCGGTTCCACGTATACAGAAATTCCTTCTTCAATCCAGTGCTGCCGCCGTGGCACAGAAGGAAACGCAAGATGAATCATCTCGTGTGTCAGCATCCAATCGTTCATCAGCTGTTCTTTGGTCGTCCCTCGTCCCACTGAAATTACGATCAGCCCGCCGTTTTCCGGATAGGTCACGCCATGATGCACTCCATCACGGTCGTCGGCGCTGATCTTCAGTGTCAGGTGCTTCACCGGATAGCGCCCGTAGTAAGTCGTCACGGCATCTGCCGCGCGCCGCACCCACTCCATTAAGTCGTCCTGGAATGCCGCAGGTTCTCCGCTCGGAAGCGTGATATCGATTGAGCCGCCGCCAATGGAGATCGACTTACTCTGCGCCGCGCTCAGCGTGGCGAAGAAAAGGAAGAGGAGAACTACGAGGAAATACGTTCGCGCCCGAGCGACCCACATCGGCGCCTATTGTAGAACGGAATCTACCGGAACAACCGCATCTGGGGATGGCGCTTTAGAGCCTCTCGCTCCTGCCGGACGACCCGGCGAAGGTCACGGCCTTCGAGAAAGCGCACGGACAGGAATCCGGCGACGATCGTGAGCCCCAGCCACAGCAGATATGTCCATTCACTCGAAATCGGGTTCATTTGCTTTGCTCGAACGATTCGCAATGATGCTGGTTTACATGGAACCAGTACTTCCTTCGGGCCTCAGCGAGTGCATACATGGCGAAGTCGGCCACAATGCCGTTCTCCCCAGCATCCGTCCGTTGGCCGTCGGCCTCCAGATAAACGCTGGTGCATTGCAGGACCTGTTTCTTGAGTTGCGCGGCTTCGGTACATGTCATTGAAGACTCCCTGTCGTCTGACTGCAGGGGGAAGTTGATGCTGGAACGAGCAGAACAATACCCCGCCCTACTCTGGAACGCAAAGTTACTTTGGTTAGAGAATCGTGGTGACAAGCGGGTCTGTAACAAATAACAACAGGCGACGCCGGACCGCGGCAGAACTTCGCGAAACCCTCTAAAAGCAAGTGGATGCGCCGCTCACTCTCGACCTGCAAAGGACATACAAAAGCCAAGAAACAAGCCCCTTGCGAGGTCCCGACGTTACCGCCGGAACCACCATCGTTACTCATCCTCTAGAACGCCGCCGTTTGAATACTCCGCAACCACCGACTTATCTTTCTTGCGGATGATCCGAATCGCCGCCCGTTGCGACGGCAACGTCACCTGCAAGCGTGCTCCGGTCGTGCGATCGCGCACCGCGATATTCGTATCCGCCGCGTCATCCGACACGAATAGGTAGGCTACGGCATCCTCGAGCACCGTCGCATAGATCAATACACCCGGAGAAACTACACCTTCGACGCCATACAGCGGCTGCACTCCCGCTTGCGCCAACGCATACTTGTAAACCTGCGCCGCTGCATCGAGTCCCTCAGCTAGCTCTACCGGATATGCAACCCAGTAGATCTTTCCGCGACCCAACGAGGCTTCGCTAATTTTCTTTTCGTCCGCAAAGCGCGCCGTCTCCAACCACGCCTGCTTGGTCTGATCGAAGCTCATGCGGACTTCGTTAGCGCCAAGCTTCACGGAGGCAGTTTTGTACGTCAGCGGCTCCGTCGCCCCCTTGATGCCGAGCGCGTTAAAACGATCGACAACGTGCCAATGTTCGTCACGTCCCACGCCACCTGTAACGAGCAAACTTCCGCCGTTTTTCACGTACGCCACCAGCGTCTGCCATGTCTTCTCGTTCAGCGCCTGTGGCGAAGGCAGCACGACCAGCTTCGGATTGCCCAGCTTCGCAATCTGGTTCTCAGCAATTACATACGGCGCCACGTGGTTTGCATACGCCAGCGCACGCACCGCTTTCCGTTGGGCCTCCAGTTGTGCATCGCCGATCACTGAGAACTGCATTGCCTGCGACGTCACGATCGCCACATCCGGCTGCACCGGATTGCGAAGCACCTCACGCGCCTTGGCTACAAACGTTCCGAAGTTGCGCAGCACTGTGGCTTCCGGTTTTTCCGTCGCATCTCCGCGTAACGCACCAATCGGCGCTTCGTTGCCTTCGGTCATGTAGGTGTTGGTGTTCCACAGCCACTGGATCGCACCGCTTCCCTGCGCGAACGAGAGCGCCATCTTCCTCTCGAAAAGTGCGCCTTCGCTTTCAACTGTGCGCCGCGCGGTCTGATCCATGTTCAGTTCACGCTGCAATCCAGTCTCCTGGATCAGCATCGCTTTCCCCGGCTGCTTCGCCACGAGCGAATCCCACAACAGCGAATCGTTCTCCCACCACGAATGGTTCGCCGTGAAGTCCACGGCGTTGCCGAAGAACGCTGGGTTCGGACGATCGTTGTATCCACCCTCATCCTGTCCCACCACGATCGGTTGCTGTGCGCCGGTGGCGCGGATGGCCTCCCGCATCTGCTGCGCCCATCCCGCGAACTTCTCCTGCGCAAACACATAAAAGTCGTAAATCTTGAGCGAATTCGGGCCAGCGTACATGGCGCGCGGCGCAAACTCAGACTCTGTCGGGACCGGCGCGGTGTCGCCAAGTTGCGGCATGTTCCATGCATCCGCCAGCGCAGCGCGATCCGGGTACTTTTGCTTCAACCACTCGTTCCACTGCTGCAGTTCGATCCAATCCTGGTTCGGCCGCGTCTTCCACACGAACTGTGAAATGCTCGGCTCGTTAATCAGGTCCCACGCCACGAAAGGCACATCGTGGAAGCGCGCGGCCACGCCAGAATAGAACGCCTTCTGCCGCCGCACCGCCACGGGGTCAAGATATGGGTTCTCTCCACCGAGCACCTCGGGGAGAAATGCGAGGAAGTTCCACTGCACCGGCAGTCCATGTTTACGCGCGGTCATCAGATAGGCTTCCAGCGTTCGCAGCGTCCGCTCATACGGACGTCCCGTCTCGTCGCACAGCTTGTCCCAGCCCGTCCACCAGCCGCTGCGAATCATGTTCAAGCCGGCACCGCTGATCTGCCCCAACTCTTTGTCCCACACATACACATTCGGATGATCGAAGAACAACCGCTGCACGTCGCTCGCCATGTAAGTCGTGCCGACAACCGCCAAGGGCCTTCCATCGAGTTCAAAGTAGTCTTTATTGACGCCAAGTTTCGGCCCCGAGCGAAGATACTCGAGGTCACGCATCCAAAAGCCAGAGTGATACGCCGCGACAGTTCGATCGCCATCGAACAATCGTGATTCAATTCGATACAATCCTTTTTCCTGCACCGGCGGGAACTCCACCACTGCGCCGCCATTTGCGAGTGTCGCGGTGCGAGCCACCTTCTGCTCCGGCTTGTCTTCCGGCGCGATCGACACTTCTGCTCTCAACGAGGCCGAAGAAGAGTTTGCCGACCAGTTCAATTCCACCTGCACCGGCTCGCCTTCCGCATAGAGTGGCAGCGTCGGACGCGCCGTGAACTCCTGCGCTCCGCGCTCCGTGTACTCCACAAGATCGCGAATGAGATCGCCTGCATATACCGATGACGTGATCTCCGAATTCACGAACACCCAGCGCCCACCGCCCCACTTGCCGCGCACATGATCAATCCCAATTGCCGGCGCTGCGAACTTTCGTCCATCACGCAGTCCCCACGCCAGTGCATCGAGCCGCGCGTCGAGTTCTCCCGCCGATCCCTGCCGCTTATAAACATCGCTGGATGACAGCCGGATCACCGGGCTAAATCCGCGCTTCCACCTAAACTGCGACGCCTTCACCATCACGTCCGGATTCGCCTCGAACTGCATTCCGTCGCTGCCCGGCGTCTCCTGGTATTGATCGATATTCAGTCCGAGCACGAAGCGCACGCTGTACTCGCGCAACTCCCATCCTGATTTTCCGCGAAACGCCGCACGCGTAAACGGTCGCCCGCCAATCACCAACAGGTTCCCGCCGCGATACAAATAGCTATCAATTGCCGGCCACACCGCTTCCGGAAACGCCGACCCATAGGGCAGCACCAGCAGCGTGGTCGCCCTGTCCGCTAACGAAGCAACCAGTTGGTCCGCCACCACAAACTTCGCGTCGGATATGAGCGCATGTAATCGCGCCATGTCCGGCGCCGCCGCATCCGCCGTCGGAAATCCCGGCTCTTCCAGAACGACAGTCGTCATCGCACTCGCACCAGCTTCATTCGTCGCAACCAGAAAGAATGAGCACACCAACAGCAGGAAGGCGAACTTCATCATCCACGGACCTCGGGCACTCTGGATTCCGCAACTTACTTTGCAGCAGCATCCTACCAAGGTGCCAGAACCAACGATAGCGTCCGCACGAGCCCACCAGTGATCTGCCAAAACCTTCAGTTCGTCCGGTCCCGGCTGCCGCATTCCGGAAGGCAAAAGCGCCGCCGCCAACCTCGACCACGAATGGAAATCAAGTTGCACTGCTTAACACCGGATGCTCACGCGCGCCCGACTGACGAAGGAGGCGGCCCCGACCAAGGCCGCAACTCCAGCAAAGAAAGCGACGAATTACTACTCGCAGGAAACTCAAAGAGAGGGCGTCAGCGCCGAATATTCGTTCTCCCTGGCGGGACTGCGGCTTTTCTCCGGCGCACAAGACGACGGCAGCAGCAATTCTGAAGATTTCTCGCCGCTCCTGCCGATCCAGGCAAAGCTCGACGTAGGAGAAGTTGACGATCCGCTCGAGGCCGAAGCTGACCGCACTGCGGACGCTGTAATGAAGTCGCCATCCCCTGCCCCACCGACCTCTCCTGCAGCCCATTCCTCGGAGCAGAAGAAATGCGAGTGCGGCGGGACGTGCGAGAAATGCCGTGGCCAACAGCAGCCGGAACCTGTGAAGCTGCAGAGGAAACCCGCGGCGGCGGGAAGCCTTCGGCTCGCCGCTGCGCCGCCGATTGTCCACGAAGTATTGCGGTCGGCGGGCCAGCCGCTCGATCCGCAGACTAGAAGCTTCTTTGAACCGCGCTTTGGCTACGATTTCAGTCGCATACGGGTGCATCGAGATGCGCAGGCGGCCGAATCAGCCGAAGCCCTGCATGCTAAGGCTTACACCGTCGGGCGCGACATCGTCTTCAGCGGGCGTGCGCCCTCGTCGGATGGGCCGGAGGCCCGGACTCTAATGGCCCACGAGTTGACCCATGTCGTTCAGCAGAACGTGGGCTCCGTGGTCCTGCGCCGCTCCCCCGACAAACGATGGAAGACCGACGTTTCCGCTGCAAAATATCGCGGTCAGGTGATGTCTGCCCGCATCCGTCGTCACGGAAAGCTCTCGCAGGAGGCGCGCGAGAAAGTCAACAGTGAGCTGGCATTTTTCGAAGGTGCAGCCAAAGACGCCTATCTGAAAGAAGTGAAACCCGCGCTCCACGAGGTGGTTGAGATCGAAATGCCGGAAATGAACATGGCCCGGCCCATCCATCCGCCCAAGCCGATGACATTGATGCCTCTCAATGAAGACCCGAACATTTGTGGACCGGGCGGCTGCAAGAGCGACGAGGACTTGGGGATCGCCCCGCCAGCACCGGTTGATCCGGTCAAACAAGAGTTCGAACTACGCAAGGAGTTGAACCTGGGGGATCTCGACACAGAGATGGTGGGCTGGTCTGAAGCTGACCAGAAATTCGCGAGAGAACTTGTCACCCAGCTCCTCGATCAACGAATCAGACCAGAAAACATGCCCAGCGCGATCCGCGGCCCTGTCCTTGAGCGATACCTCGAGTGGATGAAACTGGTGGACGCCGAGCGGCACAAGCAATGCGATCCCAACCGAGGAGGAATTGCCACCGCGAGGGCGACGGCGAGCAATGACGATCCCTGCAAGTCGTGGTTTTCTCCAGAGTCGGGACACGCCGAGAACGAATTGCAGTCGCTCGAGAGGACGTTGAAGCTCACAGTCAAAGCCGACCGCAATGCAACTCCGTCCCAGGAGGTTTACTGGTCGGTGTTCGAGTATCGAAAACTCACCGATCCCAAAATGCTGGAATCGGCTCAAATCGCAGGTGAAATGGTTGGGGGACTCGTGGCATTCGTCGACTTAGTGAATGTCACCATGGCGTCGTACCCGGTAAAACTTGGAGAAAATCCAACGATCAGCACGCCCCCGAGGCTCTCCGGCACTACGCAGGTGGATCCCCCGGTCACTCCGAAAGTTCCTGCAAAAACGGTCGTTCCTGACCCACCGACCCCTCCGAAAGTTCCTGCAAAGACCGTCGTCCCGGATCCACCAACCACGCCGACGACCGCGCCCAAAGTTGTGGATCCTCCCAATGTGAGCGGAAAAGTTGCCGACGCAGATGCGGCGGCAGCCACCGCGAAAAAGCAAACGCCTCCTCCGACGCGAACCACCGGCATAGACGACGATGCGGCGCTGGGCAGCAAGGGCAGCGCCAAAGGTGCTCCAAAGGGAAAGAAAACCGCTGCTGACAACAAGCCCACAGACAAACAAATGGTGTCCACGAAGGACAAAGGCAAAACCGCTCCCACGAAGGCGTCAAAAGACGACCTCGACGATTCGTCTGCACAAACCAAGGGAAGCAAGTCAGATGACGCGACGGGCGACACCAAAACCAAGCCGGACAAACGAAAGAAGGTCCCTCCACCCGAGAAGAAGCCTCCGAAAGACACGACACCGCCGGTCACCCGCAGCGGGCCCATGTCTCCCTCCGAGGAGCGGGTTCGAAATATCGCCGGAAAAGACATTTATGTCGGCATGCGAGCCAGGATCAAGATGAAAGGCGGCAAAGTCATAACCAAGGGACTGAGGAACACGCGTTTCGATCCGGTGGACCCAGCCCGTGCCCAGGCAATTGGCGGTAAGGATCCCCGTGCTGCTCAGCTGCCGGAGGTCACCGTGCCCTCCTACGCCGGTGCAAAGAAAGGAAGCCAGAAGTCCTCAGGATTCGTGATCCAACCCGCAGAGGGCGCGGACTCTCTGGAAGTGGTTGCGTGGAACTCGGGCGATCCTCTCCGCGAGAGCAATATCTCCCATGCCGAACGACAGTTCATCGACTGGTTCCGGGGTCAAGATGCAGGGTGGACAAACCAAGTAGAGAGCGTGGAAGTCGAGGTCTTCGGGAGGGACATCTGTACAAACTGCGAGTCGGACATATCGGACCTGAAGCGCGGCTATGACAAGGTCAAGTTCAAGTGGGACCGCACCGACACCGGTCGCCCTTACAAACCCGAGAACCCAAACCCGCCGACGAAATAAGCAGGCGCTTCCGCCATAAGTGGCAGACCGGTCTGCAACTTATGGCAGCGTCGCGAGAACTTCTGCGGACAAAATCAATCGCCGTGCGCAAAATTGCAGGCCACGGCGATCAAATCAGGGCTATGTTGTTGAGAAATCTGGAGCCGACGACCAGACTTGAACTGGTGACCTGCCGGTTGCGGTTCAACTAGCTAAATACCCCATGAATCAGCGGTTTCCCGATATCGCCGATACGCACAAATGGGCAGATTTGAGTACGGTTGTTACCAAAGTTGATACCAAGACGCGAACACCATCATTCCGCAGTGTCACTCGAATACCGCAGCGACTGAAATATCGCTTCCTCGGCATCTTTGATTCGATTTCGAAGTGATACGGGAAGATATTTTTCCCGCTCCAACTCTTGAACTCGTCTCTCATCCAGCAGTCGGTTCGCCTCGACAAGAGCAGAGTCCTTCAGCTCTTGGAAGAGCTTGATGTTTTCGTCATCGATTTCTTGAAGCATTCTGTCGAGTCCCACCGTGACACTGTGAACTGATTTCAATTGCGGCCTTCCGTTGTTCTCGAAGTCCTCCGCAACCCAACGGCGCTCGCGGTCGTCCAAATGCTTTTCGCAGTGCCCAAATATCACTTCGCCAACAACGGGGTGTCGGCAGCTTGGGTGCAAACACATGTGCCTTCTTCCTGTCCTGAAAAGCGCAACTCGCTGCGAAGCTGATTTGTGCCGTTCTGCTTCAACAATCCTAGCGGCGACAGCTTCGCAAGCAACAAGAGTAAGCGCCTGCACGAGCAGCTCTGAGCTTTCTATCACTTCGCACTCTCCGATATTGACTGTCTGGCATACCAGACACGCTGGCGGGGATGATAAGGCGACCATGAGCGTGTGTCCAGCGACAAGCACGCACTGCTACTGGCGGTTGGGAAACGGATTCGTGCTCTGCGAATCCAGAAGGGCTGGACTCAAACGGACATGGCTGTGTATCTCGACATCAATCGCGGCCACATCTCAGATATCGAACGTGGCAAACGCGAGGCGGGACTCATTACGTTGCAAATAATCGCTCGCGGATTGGATACCACCATGGCACGGCTCTTAAAAGGTCTGTAATTGGGCCGGGCGATTTGGACTCAACACTCGCGTCTTGTCATTGACAGTTGCTGCTCCTCTCGGTAATTGTATTGTTCCGTGGATAAGATTCCCTTCAGCGTTTACGACTTCTTCGCTTACCTGTCTTCCGGCGCTACTGTTCTAGCCGCTTTCGATTATGTATCGGGTCTCCATATCCTTGAGCGTACACAGGTCGGAGTTGCGCTTGGCGTCCTCCTCGTTGTCCTTTCATACGTTGTCGGTCAGATCGTGGCGCATTTTTCGTCCTTCATCCTTGAACAACTCGTTGTGAGCCGAATCCTAACCAGACCCACAGACCTACTTCTCGCAGAGGGCAAGACCAAGGGATTACGTCCCCTCGTATTCCCGAACTACTTCAGGCCTTTGCCGAAAGAAACGCAGATACGCGTGTGGGATGCTGCGGACAGACGAAAAGGCCCTGCAAAAGGAGAAGGCCTGTTTTTACATGCATACGCTGTGGTAACGAGAAATGACAAAGCTCAGGCGCGACTCGACGAATTCAGGAACCAGTACGGCTTCGCTCGCAATATGGCATTCGCTCTTTTGTTCGATGCGATCGTAATTGCAGTGCAACGGGTAAGTAATCCGACCCTTCAGTGGCATTGGGCACTCGCCGCCGCGTTTTGCGGGATAGCGCTCTTCTATCGCTATCTTAAATTCTTCCGACAGTATTCCTACGAACTCCTGCTTCGTTACGCAGAATTGCCGCTTGGAGGTTAAAACCCGCATGGCAACCGTTCACTTTCTGAATGTGAAAAATGGTGACTGTTCGATCATCCAACACAACTCTGGCCGAGTTACGATGATCGACGTTTGTAATGCCAGCCCGACTGAGGAACTGAAGGAGCAGATAATCAAGGCGGCTGCGGATTTGCAAAAGGGCGTGAATGGTGATTTCAGACAGAAGCTCTTCCCGGTGAATCCTGTCTCCTATTTGAAGCAGCGAGAGATCGCGTCTATTTTTCGGTTCATCATCACCCATCCGGACATGGATCACATGGACGGGATCAAGTCAGTTTTTGACGCGTTCTCTCCCCTCAATTTTTGGGATCACGACAATAACAAAGAGATGAACTTCGAGGACGGTAGTCCATACGACGAGGACGATTGGAACTTCTATACCCTATTGAGAGACGGGAAACCCGAGCACGACCCCAAAAGACTCACCTTGTTCTCTGGAACGGCGGGCCAGTACTACAACCAAGCAGAGGGTGGGGGCCAAGGTGGCGACGGATTAACGATACTGGCACCCACGTCCGGTTTGGTTACACAGGCATGTGAGGATAAAGAGTTTAATGATTGCTCCTACGTCCTTCTCTACCGAACGGGAAATAACAAGATCATTTTCGCAGGCGACTCCGAAGACGCGACGTGGGAACACATATTGGCAAATCATGGGGATGCGGTACGAGACGTTGACGTCCTAATTGCACCTCATCATGGGCGGGATTCAGGACGAGATTGGGAATTTCTCGATGTGCTAAAGCCAGCATTGACGTTATTCGGAAATGCAAGCTCCGAACACCTCGCCTATCAAGCATGGTGGAATCGCGGGCTGCCTATCATCACGAACAACCAAGCGAACTGTATTGTGCTGAACCCGAGCGTTTCTCCGATCGATGTATACGTCACATGTGAGCAGTTTGCGCGACTTGCGAACCCATATACTCAGTATTCCGCCTTTTATGACGCCTATTACTGGGGCAGCGCAGCAAGAAAGAAGGCTGTCGGTAAATAGAATCAATCCTTGAGCTTATTTAGGCTCATCGAGAAATCTCGCAAACCAGTCAACCGTTACGGTGATCCAGCGCAAAATCGACCGTCCCGCGATCCAATCCGTTTCGGCCACAGGTCAACGGCGTTCCAAAAAACCCCTAGACAAATAGATGGTTCCTGATGCTGATTCTTCAAGAGTTATAACCGTGCACAAAATGTTCCATAAAATATTAGTTTTCTGAAACAATTTCCTTGCACTCTGACTCTTCGAATGGGATGATTCGTCATGTTCGGAGGGAATATGCAAGTTGCGATTTACGCCAGAGTGAGCACTAAGGACAAAGGGCAGGACACAGAGAATCAGTTGCGCCAATTGCGCGACTACTGTCGAAAGCAGGATTGGCCAATTACCACTGAGTACATTGACCGAGCGAGCGGCAAGCGGGGAGATCGGGAGCAGTTCCAAGCGATGTTTGCAGCGGCGTCTCGCCGGGAGTTTGACTGCGTTTTGTTCTGGTCGCTCGACAGATTCAGCCGCGAAGGGACGCTGGAAACGCTGACGCATCTGCAACGGCTCACAGCCTCTGGCGTGGCGTTCAAGAGCTTCACAGAGCAATATCTGGACGGCACTGGCATCTTCCGAGATGCGATCATAGGAATTCTCGCAGCCCTCGCAAAGCAGGAACGCGTCCGACTTTCGGAACGTGTCTTAGCAGGATTGCAGCGAGCGAAGGCTCAAGGAAGAGTTGGTGGCCGTCCGAAGGTAAACCGTGCTGGCGATCCGGATGCTAATCAAATCCGCAAACTGCGCGATGACGGTCAGAGTTACGGGGATATCGCTACAGAGCTTGGTCGTTCGAAAGCGGATGTGTATCGCGTATGCATGACTCTTGGCTGTCTGGCTCCCTAGGCCAAAAAGGAGTCTCTTTTCCGGGCCGACCCATGACGGCAGGGAGCCCCCGGCCCATCCTCATCCCCAATCCAATCATCGCTTGGCAGATGCTGGTTCGCTCCTTCAGGGATGACGCGAACAATGCTATATTCCCGAGCCAGCGAGGCAGGTATGTCGATAGGCAGAACGATTCTGATCACACTCTGCGTAATGGCAATATCCATGGTTACGGTTGGGCAGGAACGCGAAGATGAAATGAGCACGACAGCTGACGTCGATAATGCTGTCACTTATTCGTGGTCCAATGGTCGGACGTGGCGGTCGTTGGACAGACAATCGCGGATCACATTTTTGAATGGCGTGGAAGAGGGGCTCATGCTGATGCGTCGAGAAGCGGAGTTACCGGGATCTGTGCCGTTACCCACTCTACAGAAACAATCGGAACGGCTTATGATCTCCGGCTTCAGGTTCTCCGATATTGTCGAGCAAATTGACGCTTTTTATGCAGACAGCAGCAACCGCCGGATACCCATTGTGGATGCTTACATCTACGCCTTGAGAAAAATGAAGGGGGAATCGGAGGATACTCTGCGCCAATTAACAGCATCACTCCGACAACGCTACAACCGTTGAGGCATATGCCTCTTTTTATAGCAAGATGCATCGCGAAATTAACCGCCTAGCTGCGGCGCAACATCTTCCATCACATAATGTACGAACTGTTTCCCGAGCTTTGTTAGCTCATACGGATCTATCTCGTCCCAAGCAGACGTCATCACCTTTGCTCCCATCCCTCTAGCAACATGGGGCCGATCCTTCTTTAGGAACTGCCCCGAGCCGTCGGTTTCCCGCTGTTGTCGAATGACTCCCCCGGTGCTCAAATCCCTAATCAGGAATCGATAAAGGTCAGCTTCTGCCGAATCTTCTCTTGGACGAACGCGATTAATGGTGTCCCAAATTTGGCCACGCGTCACTCCGGGATGGCGGTAGATTTCCTTTATCACCGCGAAATGAGCTTCATGGTAGAGTTCGATCCAGTTAAGAAAAAGACGTATCAAGTCATCTGGACACAGCGTGATGGCGGCGGCATTGGTAATTAACTTCTTGAGCATTTCTCTCTTATCATCGGTCTCGGCTTCATCCCATTCGCGAAAGCACTGCTTCACAAGAGCTAAGAATCCCGGAGACTCAACGCGCTCCTGAATCTCGTCGCCGAACGATTCCAGCCGCTCGAAGATGTCGTTCAGTGTCTCGCCGAGCTGGAGTACACGGCTCTGATGCTCCTGGAGCCAAAGCCTGTGCAAGTCGTTGACTTGTTCTTGGTCGTGCTCGGCACTAAAGCTCGCGGAAGCTCCGATCACCCCGCCAATCCACGGTATAGCGCTTAGAGCGGCCACGGCAAATCGAACGTATTTTTTGTTCCTGCCACTCCCTAACTTCTGCGCCAGCGCGTTTTGTGATACCTCGATCTCCGCCCCGGTTCCTACGGGCCCGATTACGTCAGGGTCTTGCACATTCCACCTCGTGAATACAGGAGTTTACGGCTAGTTGGTTGATTTCAGTGCCAAACAGGGTAGTATGTCAACGATTAAGTCCAATCCGCGCAAGGGGAAACCGCTCATGGCTCTACATCGTTTGTTTAGTAAATATGCTGCATTCTCGGTACAACAAGGGCGTCAACAGCGTGCCCGAGAATTAGTTCAAGTGCTTCCCCCAGAACGCTTAGCCGAGGATGAAGCAACGCTTGCGTCCGAAATCGTGAATTCTCTCGCGATTGCGATGCCTAAGTTAGAAGAAGGCGAAATGTTCCAAACGGATCGCCTGATCAAAGTTGATGCACGGACTTTGCCAAACAGGCTGGTGTTTGATGACTCACGGCCAACTTGGGTGGAGGCAACCGAGATCACGGTTCACATCCCGTTCACGGGCGACCCTGCCATGCTTGATGTACAACCTTCGACGCACCAAGGAGGCGTTTTAGCCGAGATAGATTCAGGACGAAGCGAGATATTGCTTATCTATCAGCTTACGGACGCCGACCCGAATATCAGTAGTCAGATTGAAAGAGCAGTGCGCGAAATTAAAATGCATTTGGGATGGCTTCAAACTGACTTCTCGAATTCTGACGGCTTAGTCCAGAGTGCCAGAAGCGAAATTTCGAGACGTAAATCGACAATCGAACAGCACGCGAAGATCATCAATGCGACTGGTCTGCCAAGAAAACAATAGAGGGTGTTATTTCCCGCGTGGGGCGATTGCGTTCGGAGACGGCGCATAATTCGCTCGTTTCCACGTATGCGTTTTAGGAGGTCGTGTGCACGAAACATTATCCGGTCGAGGAAGGCTGCTTGATCGAAGTACTCAGGATATTGTCTGCAACGTCGAGTACGAGATTCACATTCACACATCCTTGCGGCAGATCAGGTCGGGATTTCCCCCGGTTCATGAAGTCGAGTATGCCGTGACGAAACTCAATCCGCTAAACAACACCCGCCTCGACAAGGAGTCATATACGCTCATCACCGAAGGCGAGGATTCGGAATTCTTCAATGTGAAGAACCTTGGAAGCAGTTTTCATATCGTGAGGTAGGCATCGGCCCTTTCGTACACGATACGCATTACTGTGGATGCCGATTCCGGTTCCCATTGCAGGTTCGTTTGGTCTCATGAGATGCCCGGTAATCGCACGTTATTGCCTCAAGACGAATCTCCGGGAGTCCCGACGACCTGAGACACGTCATTTTCGCCACAAGCGATTCTGGGATGAATTCAGGAGGGCGGAAAGCTACGCTATGGGCGCTAACTCCCCGAAATTTCGAATACGTGCAGTTCGGAGGGGGCGTCTTGAGCGATCTACAGGCCAGACAGCGACTTAGATAACTTTTCACTTGTTATCATCCTACCCAACACCCTATCTAACATCCTCGCTTTACAACAGGCAGATAGGCGTACACAATACGCTTTCCAGCTAAACTCTTGACAGACTAGCGGTTATGTGGTATTGTATGTCTTAGTTGGCGGTAGTTCAAGCATCGGTGACGGTCTGACGCAATACGCCTTCCTTAACCCGTAATGACGGGGCTAGTAAGAAAGACAACCCTTTAAATATCCGCTGTTTCCGGCGCTGACATCTTCTTGGGAGCGACTTGTTCCCTAACGAGATTCTTGTCGTTCGCCTTTCTGAGACCTTAGCTTCTAAAAACTAAGCCACTCTCAGAACAGTAAAACTGAAACAGTCCTACGGATATATATATAAAAACTAAATTCCTAAAACTAAAGCTGAGACATGTCTGTTTTAGTTTTTCGGTTTTCTGTGTGAGAGAGCACAGGAACTCCGCGTTGAGCACAACTGACTTTCTGAGCAGATGTCAGCGCGGAAAACAGCAGTGCCGCGTATTCGATACGCATTGGCGAAATGCTGCAATTCAAAATAGGAGGAAAATGAACAATGTAGTTTCAGGAGCCGATTGGTTCCATTCAACGCGTCCGAATGTTCCTTGGTTGATCGAGGGGCTTCTGGATAAACAATCACATACCACCATCGTCGGCAAACCGAAGGCTGGCAAATCGGTTCTCGCTCGGAATATCGCAGCAGCCGTAATCACTGGACAGAGCCTCTTGGGAAGACAGGTAAACATTCCCAAAGGAGAAGGCCGTGTCTTGTATCTGCATCTCGATCGTAAAGATCAGGCATACGACGTTGCTGCAGATTTCCGGGCACTGGGGGTCACAGAGAAGGATGCGGAGCGTTTAATGCTTTGCACCGCCGCTGATCTTCCAGAGAAGCACGGAGACTGGCTCTCTTGGCTGGCTGACCGAGTGCGGTCATTCGACCCCGACCTCATCGTGATTGATCTTCTGTTTCAGTTCCTGAATGTTGGAGATGTCAACGGATACAACAACGTCCTCGATGCCATAAATGGTTTGCAGGACACTTTGCGGAAAGCCGGATTTCGGGGCCATCTGTTAACCCTTCACCATTCTCGAAAAGGTGACAATCCAAACGATCCTTTCGATAACGCACTTGGTTCCAGCGCGATCAGGGCAAGCTGTACAACCATGATTGCACTGACGTGCGACAAGAAAACGGGCTGTCACATGATCCAGAGCGATCAATCGCAGCGTGACCCGTACTGGGGCGAAATGCCCGCAACCATTATCGAACTTGACCCCGAATCGAAAGAGTTGCGGCTTGGGGAGAAAGTGTCATTCCTCAAAGCACAGGATCAGTCCGAAAAGCACGAGCAGACAGTCTTACGACTGCTCGAATTCGTCTCGAAAAATCCTGGCTGTACTCAAATGGATATCGTTGGCAGCCTCGAAATCAGCAAACAAAAGGTCACGGTAGTTTTGCGCGATAAAGAGGGGATGCTCAGACGCGAAGGCACAGGCAAACCCGGCGATGCTTTCAAATACTTCATTGGTTTCGAGCGTCTTGCGCAGCCTGCCCCAGTGTGCGAGCAACCCGACGCCGTAGTGCAATAACCGCGAGCAGAGGCGCGTATCCTCTGCATCGCTGCTGCAAGTATGACTGAGCAATGCTCGGCAGATGTGCAGCAGCAGCCCTCTGGGGCACTAGTGGTTATGTTTGAACAATTCAATTGTGGAGGTAGTTCCAAGATCGAATGGCGCGTTGCTTGACACGTATCAGGCAGCCTCATTCCTCAACGTTTCAGAAAGCTGGGTGCGAAGGCATCAGGCTGAATTGCCATCGGTAACAGTCGGCAGACTCGTTCGATTCGATCCTGCGTTGCTGCAACGAAACTTTTCAGGCAGAATGGCGCACGGGAAACCGCTGAACTCATCGGGAGAAAGAAGAGCACCGATGCAAATTCAGCGTTATCAGAACGGACATGTTTACAAAAGGGGCACCAAATTGAAGGTGTGGTACGGTCGTTTCCGAGAGGACTTGCTCACGCCGGGCGGGGGCATTGTTCGACGTACTCGCAACATCCGACTTGGCACGATTGCGGAGTTGCCTTCGAGGGCCTCCGCTGTGATCCGATTGCAGGAAAATATCGCCTCTCACAAACCCAAGACTGCCATGACGGTTTCGGAGCTACACAGGCGATGGGAGAACGCAGAACTTCCGACGATCAAGCGAAACACTGCTGGGTACTATCAGAAGATTTTGCGATGCCACATTCTTCCCACGTTCGGTCAACGCGAAATTGGAAGCATCACTCGCGAAGACGTGCAGACGTTTCTCGCAAGTCAGGCGGGGAAATATTCTCGCAACACACTTCGAGGGATGCGGGTTTCGCTTGGCAGAATTCTGACGTGGGCGGTGAACTGCGCTTGGCTGGAAAAGAATCCCTGTTCAAAGGTACCGCTACCGCATGTTGAAAAGGGCGAAATACAACGCTCTATTCTCATGACGGAGCAAGTTACCGCGATTGCCGACAAGTTGGAAGAGCCTTACAGAACGCTCGTTCTCCTTCTTGCGGTGACAGGCCTTCGGATTGGGGAGGCAATTGGAATCAAGTGGTCTGACTTCGACGGCGACATTCTGCATGTGTCGCGCACCATTTATGACGGCAAAGCAGACTCTACAAAGACAGCAAGTTCGAATCGAAAACTGCCCATCCCGGCTGCTCTCATTTCTCGGATGAGAATGTTGGGAGATGGGGAGTTTATCTTTCACTCGCGGGCAGGGTCACCAGTTAATCCCGGCAACGCTCTGAAGCGTTACTTGCGACCAGCCGCGAAGGCCTTAGGAATTCGACTCACGGGCTGGCATGACTTCAGGCACACGCAAGCAACGCAATTGCTGCGAAGTGGATCGTCGCCGAAAGTGGTTTCGGGAATTTTGGGTCACTCCGACGTCGGAATCACTTTGAACGTCTACGAGCACACAGAGACAGAAATCTTTCGTGCGCCACTGGAACGAATAGCCGACCAGTTGTTACCAACTGTTACCAAGTCGCTCCAAGCTGTCGAATCAAATGCTTGATTAAAAGAGGAATGGAGCCGACGACCAGACTTGAACTGGTGACCTGCCGATTACGAATCGGCTGCTCTACCAACTGAGCTACGTCGGCCTGTCTTCGATTTTATATGTGAGTGCGCGTTTGCGTAAAGCCGACGCGCCTGTGAATCACCTTGCGCGGCGCTTGAATTCCCGTTCGCTATTCGCCTGTGCCGATCGACTGCAACGCTTCGGCCGCCGCTTGCGCTCGCATCCGCACCTTCTCGATGCTCTCCGTGACCGCCGCGACTTTGTCGGTCAATCCACGCTGATGCGCCGTCGTCATCAGTTGCATGGCGTGCTCGGAAACGGTTCGCGACATGTTCAGCAAATGTGCGAGAGCATCGGCATGCGGTTTCCAGTTGTACGCCGTGTAGCGTGTCCTCTGGAACTCCTGCCACTCCGCCAGCAGACGTGCATCGAGCGCCGCCATCTGCATCAGCGCCGCAACAAAATCGGCACGGAAGCTTTTCTCATTTCCGTAATCGGCGCGGAACGCTTCAACTTCCGATACCGTGAGCGTGATGTTTCCGTTCGGCAGCGGCACCACTTGCGCGGCAGTCGGATCAGCCGCTCGAACGAAGCTCCGGATCGTCATCTGAACGCCCGACAATTTCTGCAACTCGACTTCCGCCACGCTGCTCGAACTCCGCGGCGTCGAATACGCCGGAGGCTCCGGCCCCAACCGATGCGACCGCTGTGGCACGGGTGCGGCTTGCGCCTGTCCTTTTGGCGCTGGCGCAACTGAGTCAGCAATTGCCGTGATCTCTGGCTGAGGCACCGCAGTCGGCGGAGGCACGCGCGGAACATTCGTCTGCTGCGGCACCGCCCCTTTCAAAGGCGCGCCCTTGCCGAAGCGCCGGTTGTCCACGGCCTTCTTCAGCTTCGACACATGCCGCAGGTTTTCCTGCGCACGGCTGTACTCTTCGTTCAGGATCTTCCCCTCGTCCACGTCGGCGAGGTGCTTCACGATGACATCGCCGTCCACGCGACTCATGATGCTGCCGCCGTCGGCTTGCACCTTGTGCGCGAACGACTTCACTTCCTGCGTCGCGCGCTTGAACAGCAAATCAAACCTCTGCCCAAAGAACACGTTGTACGACGCCAATGGCGCTAGCACGCTCGGGTGCAGGAACGACGAATCCAGAGTCTGCTTGATGTCGCGCACTTTCTGGATGACGCCGCTATCAATCAGTTCATCGAAGTGCCGGAAGTCGTTGACCTCATCGCGCAGGAACTGGAACTCGCGCACCAACTGCATGTGTTCCGTCGCTGGCTCCTCAATCTCCACGTTGCGATAAATCCGCCGCAACTCTTCCTCGAACTGCAACGTCCGCTGATAGTCCGCATCTTCCGCGAGTTCGCCCGCATCCGGAGGCACCAGGAACCGATACAGTGCGGTCGCGATCACATCCACCTTGTCGCGGTCTTCCCGCCGACGCCGCGACTTGGTCGCAAAGAAACGCAGCAGGGCCTCCCCCGCCCCACGCTGATCGGCCGACTTGAATCCATCGCGGATCATCTGTGGCGTTGTTGCCAGGTCCAGCAGCGACACAAAACGAAGCAGCACATCGCGGTCGTGCGCGATCGACGGCGGCACCGGCACTTCGTGTGCCAGCGCGCTCTCCAGCAAGAAGAGGTAAAAGGAATGGACCGCGGTAAGGTCTTGCCCAATCTGTTCTGCTGACTGCGCCAAAACGGGGCCTCGCTTAAGCTGTTGCTTTGTAAGGCGCAGCATAGTGCACCCGCGCCCGCCGTACAAGTAGCTACTTGCCTTACGGCAATAACGAAAATCCGGTTACTTCCGTGGTGGGAACGCTGCTTATTTGCCGCCCATCACCATCTTCGCAATGGTCATTAGCTGCATGTTCGACGTCCCCTCGTAGATCTTGCCGATCTTCGAATCACGAAAGTACTTCTCCGCCGGATAGTCCTTCGTGAAGCCGTACCCGCCGTAAACCTCCAAGCTCAGCGACGCCACCCGCTCCGCCACCTGCGATGCGAACAACTTCGTCATCGCGGCTTCCTTCACGAAGTTCATCCCCGCATCCTTCATGCGCGCCGCGTTGTACACCATCATCCGGACGGCCTCAATCTCGGTCGCCATCTGCGCGATCTGGAACTGGATCCCCTGGAACGACGACAGCGCTTGTCCGAACTGCTTGCGCTCGGTCGCATATTTCGCGGCGTGCTCCCAAGCCCCGCGCGCCAGTCCAAGCATTTGCGCGCCGATCCCGATCCGACCTTCATTGAGCGTCTCGATGGCGATCTTGTATCCCTTGCCCACTTCACCGAGCACATTCTCCTTCGGCACCTTGCAGTCCTCGAGAATCAGTTCGCACGTGCTCGACGCACGAATCCCCAGCTTGTCTTCTTTCTTCCCGACGGTGAAGCCCTCAAAGCTCTTCTCCACCAGAAACGCCGTAATGCCCTTGTATCCCGCGCTCGGATCCACGGTCGCCAGCAGCACGAACAGGCCGGCTTCCTTAGCGTTGGTGATCCACAGCTTCCGCCCGTTGATCACATAATGATCGCCCTTGTCCTCGGCGCGCGTCGTCAGCGCGAAGGCGTCGGAACCCGAACCGGCTTCGCTCAGCGCATAAGCGCCAACCCACTCGGCGCACATTTTCGGCAGGTAGCGCTTCTTCTGGTCGGCATTGCCCCAGCGCAGTAGCGCGTTGTTCACCAACGTGTTCTGCACATCCACAATCACGCCCGCCGACGCATCTACCCGCGACATCTCCTCTACCGCGATAATCGCCTCGAAGAACGTTCCGCCGCCGCCGCCGTACTCCTCCGGCACCTCGATCCCCATCAGCCCAAGCTGGTGGAATTGCTCAATCAACGAATGCTCGAACACACCCTTCTCGTCCATTTCCTTCACCAGCGGACGCAGCGCCTCGTCGGCAAACTGCCGCACGTTATCGCGGAACAGGACCTCATCTTCGGTAAGGGCGACCAGGGGCATTGGACCAGCGGATTTCAGCGTTGCTTCGGACATAGAGGTTCTCCAGGGGATTCTCGCCTGTGCAGGCAAACCGAGGATTTTATCAGCCGAACTCACATTGGTGAAACTTAGCGCCAACAAACTTAGGTTATATTTCCATTCGCAAACTCTGTTCACCGAGGTCCGCTCATGGCTTGCACACCGGAAATTCTCAAAGACGTCCCCTTGTTCACCCTTCTCGACCAGGACGAACTCACCGTTCTCAGCAGCCAGGTCGAGCACCGCAAGTTCACAGCTCGCCAGCGCATTTACAAAATGGGCGAGCAGAGCGGACGCGCCTACGTCATCATCAACGGCTCCGTGGTCGTGAGCACGGTAGATTCAGATGGCCAGGAAGTCACGGTGGACCAGCCCGGTGTCGGCGAGTTCTTCGGCTTCGCCTCCATGATTGAGGGCATCCCGCACCAGACGACCGCTACGGCGATCACCGAGACCGAGTGCATCGAGATCGACCGCAACGACATCGAGATGCTGCTCTCGAAAAAGCCCCACGCCGGCATTGACCTGCTCACCCAGGTCGCGCGCCAGTTCCACACCACGCAACAGCTCGTCCGCGTGCGCTCGCAGCGCGACCCCAACGAAGTCATCGAAGAACACACCTCGTTCGGCCAACGCATCGCTGACGGCGTCGCCCAGTTCGGCGGCTCGTGGTCATTCATCATCACCTTCGGCATCATCCTCATCATCTATTCCGGCATAAACGTCTGGCTCGCAAGCCGTGCCTGGGATCCGTACCCGTTCATCCTGCTCAACCTCTTCCTCTCCATGCTCGCCGCCATCCAGGCGCCGGTCATCATGATGAGCCAGAACCGTCAGGACATGAAGGACCGTCTCCGCAGCGAACTCGACTTCGACGTAAACAAGCGCGCCGCCAATGATATCCAGGGCCTCGCCCGCAAAATGAACCTGATGGCCGAAAAGATCGACGATCTAGAAGAACTAGTCCGCGAAAAGAAGTAGCCCTGTCATGGTGAGCGAAGGACGCGGAGATCGTTCCGCGTCCGCAGTCGAACCATCCCTATCGTCTCCGCGAAAGTAGGAGCACCCCTCCCCCTACACAAAATCGCAAAATCTTCAAAACACGACACTTAGCGATTGCAATCCCCGCAAAATCTTCAATCCAAAGCAGTTACAGCCAAAATATTCAAAAACAAAGACTTACCTGCTACCTTCAAGCCGCTGTCAAAGAACAATGTCTATCGTTTAGGAATGCCCCACCTGCGCAGAATATCGGGGTGGGAGGGAAGAGTCTGTGACGGGTGAATGTTCTCGACGTGCGCGTGGTCACATCATGTAACATCTCGCGTTATTGGGAGACTTGGATGGCAAGCAAACCTGGATCTATCCATCTGCGGATCATCGAAATAATGAAGCGATTCCCTGAGGGAGTCACGGGAGGCCAAATTCGGCAAGAATTGGAGAAGGAAGGACTTCAAGCGGAAGAACAAACTCATCTAGATCGTCGTAAGCGCGATCTGAAGAAGTGGTTCGTGATCGAGAAGCACTCGGTAACAAGCAAGGCTCATGGAAACAAGCGGAAAGTAACGCTCTACAGGTACATTAGCAAACGGTCGGTTGTTCTTGACGAAGGGCAGGTCAGCCAGCGAGAGCGCGCCGAAGTCATCCACTCTGCTCACGGCAAGTGTCAAATGTGCGGGCGTACCGTTGAGAAACACGGCATCGCCCTAGTGGTCGATCATAAGAAGCCTCGCGACTGGGGTGGAACGAATGAACGCGAGAACCTATGGGCCATTTGTGAAGAATGCAATGCCGGCAAAAAGGCATATTTCTCGTCTCTCAATGTCGACAGGGCAGTCATGAAAAAGGTGACCGCACCCGATAGTGTGCATGTCAGAATTGGGGAACTTCTCAAGTCCGTGGGCGTCGGAAAGAGGACGCCGTCTGCACTCATCGACGTCGTTGCAAATCAGGACGATTGGCAAAAGCGGCTCCGCGAGCTTCGGTACCCAGTGATTGGATGGGAGATCGACACGCTCCTCTATAAAGACGAGTCCGGCAGGAAACGGTCCGACTACATACTCCGAAGGCACAAACCGTGGCCTCCGGACCCGAGCGGTATCATCAGAAGATTCGAGGAGGAGCGGAGGCGACGCAACCGCGATGAATCGGAAGACTAATGCTCTAGGAATCGCCGAATGCGGGCTGATACATCGGCTTGTTCGCGCACTTCACATTCCCAAATCAACAAAACATCCCATCCGTACCGTCGGAGCTTCCTGAGATTCTGTCTGTCGCGTAGCTTGTTGCGGGTGAGTTTTGGGATCCAGTACTCGGATCTGGATTTTGGCATTTTGCCATCGATGCAGTGCCTATGCTGATGCCAGAAGCATCCCCGCACTTCAATAATCTTTCGTCTTGCGGGGAAAACGAGATCGGGCTTGCCCGGCAAATTTTTCACATGAAGGCGATAGCGATAGCCCATCGCGTGAACAAGTCTTCTAACCAAGAGTTCCGGTGTAGTACTCTCGCTTGTGATCCGGCGCATGTTGTCGCTGCGCCGCGCTTTAGAAATCGTGTCCACACGGCAACTCTTTAAGCACTGGTGACTCGGACTGTCCTTCGTGCGGACGACAAGCAAGCACTCACGCTTTCCGCAACTGCACGAGCGAAAGGCGGCGGAAAAGCATTTCCAACCTGGCGGTACGCTTGCGTTTTCCTGCCCGCGAACTGCCATTCATCGGGAAAACCCTGAATGCGCGCGACCATACGAACAGTGAGACGGGGCATACCTACGAACTCACGCTCCGGTACATCGTCCGCGATCCCCTTCCCGTCCACTCCGAGTGCCTCCCAGGCGCGGCGTGCTCTCGTGGGACCAAGATCTGGGCCGCCGTGCTTCAGGGATCCCCCTACAATCGTTGGCGCAATCTCGTTTGCTTTCGCGCGCCAAGCTTTCACACCTTTCCAGCCGCGCGCACTCATCAAGTCGAATAATACATCTCCGACCGTCTGAGGCTCGTTAGTCGCGCGCGGCCAAGCGAAGTGCTCGGAATACTCCTTTCGCATCGCTACGAATACAACCCGCGGCCGAAGTTGAGGAACTCCGAATTCGCAGGCGTTCATCAAATGCCAACCCGGGGTATATCCAAGTTTTCGCAGCTGCTTGCTCACGTGCTCGCGATAGTCAATGAATACCGCATCAAGAATGCCACGAACATTCTCCACCATAACGGCTCGCGGTCTTACCGCGTCGACGACATTCACCATCGCCGGAAAGAGATTTCTCTCGTCCAACTTTCCCAACTGCTTTCCGGCAACAGAAAAGGGGGGGCATGGCAATCCTGCCGAGACAATGTCAGCGCCCTTGTACGGGGAAGGATCGAACGTTTGCAGATCGCCCTCAACCACTTTCCAATTGGGACGATTAAGTCGAAGTGTCTCGCATGCGTGTTTATTTATCTCTACGAGCGCGACATGATTGATACCGGCCTGTTCTAACCCGAGAGCTTGACCCCCAGCACCGGCGCAGAGTTCGAGCGTGACCAAACCGCTTTTGCCTTTCGGCGGCTGGCTTTCAGCAATTCGCCAGGGATTCTCTGCCTCGTATCCAACTTCCAACAAAAACGGAGCTGAATCGCTATCTCGGCGCTTCATAAATCGGGATTTTAGCATTCGTCAACTCGGAGTATAGCGTTGCAATTTCGTTACCTTGTGGATTAGTCGTCCCCAACTTCGGACAAGGCACTATCAACGTACAGACTCATCATCGTCACGGATAGGAAACACTTCAGAGAAAACGAGCCAGAGACATGCGAGTTATGCGTCAGCTGCCCGTAGATGTCCATCGCGAATTCGCCTAACCTGATCGATGCGTAGGTGCACGAACCGTTCTAAAGCGCTCCCGGCCAGCGCTGCGCCCCATGGTAAACAGCCAGCACGAGAATGCGCGTCTTCTGCACGGTGTAGACAGCGACGAAGGGAGTTTTGGGGATCACCAGCTCCCTGGTTCCGGGCACGCGTCCAGCTCGGCCGGACATCGGAAACGGCAACAATTGTTGAAGGGTTTCGATAATGTGCAGGCGAATCGCCGCTGCGACATCGACGGAGTTCGTCAGTGCGATGTAATCATGGACATTGTCAAGCTGGCTGGAGGCGCGCTCTGTCCACTCGATCATCGCCCTGCGCGACCAGTCTTCTGGATTCGCTTCAGCAATTCATCATTGGTAATCGTCCTGCCCTTACGCATATCTTCCAGACCTTCTCTTACCAACTCGTCCTGGTACTCATGCAGCGCAATGTAGTTTGCAATTGCTTCGTTGATCACGTAGCTGCGCGAGCGAGACTGGGCGGACGCTAGGGAGTCCAGAGCATCGATCTGGGCTGATTGCGCCCGAAAGCTGATGGTCTTTTCCGAGTTAGCCATAATACAAACATCATAGTGGGTATTAATTTGTATTACAACCGCCGACTCCATGATCTGGTCCTCCTTTTCCACCGCTCTCCACAACAAATCACTGTTTTCCACCATTGCACCGCATTCACTCAATTGACCCTCCTCCCTCCCGGGACTACTGTCGCTGAAGTGTGATTGGCCGACAGCTCGAAATCTGTGGAAACTCACCTCAAATCCCGGCGATTCCCAAACAAAGATCAGGTGCTCTGGTGAGTTTTTTCACAGCTCTGTAACGTGCTGTTTTCCCGACAGATAGAGGCATCAAGAGAGTCAACAAACGGGCGTACAATAACTAACAAGGCACAACATGTTGTACAGGCCTATTGACAGGCCCCACATGTCGGCGTAATTTTCATTTCCCAGAGAGATACATCGGGGCAGATTGGGAGCCCCAAATCAGGAAAAGCCGCCACCTGAAGATCATGGAATGGAAGACTTCTTCCCTGCCATGACTGGCTGAGTGGAATAGGCGGCAACCAAGGAAGGGATCAGAGGTGACTCCTTCCGATAGCCCGTAAAACCGGGCAGGCAGTTGGGCCAATTTTACGGGTCTAGCAGGTCTCCCATTAGGGATTTGGTTGTGTTCCTTTGACAAGCTCGCGCGCGAATCAGCGGTGACTTCGTAGCGCATGGATCGATTCAGGGGTTCCCCAAGGCGGGGCGCCCCTTTTACCCCGCTGACTCTAAAACGGTCAGCACCCTTTGAAATCCCAGGAGCTTCGGCTTCTGGTCCTCGCGAGCGTAGCGAGCGAGGTCCCCCACTCACCCCAGCCTTGGTGAGAATGCGGGCAAGGTCGTAATCGGCCGGTGGACGAAGGCAAATCAGCAAGAGAGATGGGAATCAAATGGCTGAAGCACCTAAATTAGCGATGAGCACGGAAGCTCACACCACCACCTCCAACCCGATCCCGGCCCCGAAGAAGAAAGCTCCGGGCCTGACCTTCAAGCGCGCCTTCACCAAGGCCGGCGTTTCGCCCTACGACGAAGTCGAGTGGGAGCTTCGCACCGCCGCCATTACTGACGCCCAGGGCAACAAGATCTTCGAGCAGCTCGACGTCGAGACGCCCAAAGACTGGTCGATGACCGCCACCAACATCGTCGCCAGCAAGTATCTGCACGGCACGCTCGGCACCAGCGAACGCGAGAGCGGCGTCCGCGCCCTGATCGCCCGCGTAGCGGAGACCATTACCCGCTGGGGCATTGAGGGCGGCTACTTCCGCACCTCCGACGACGCTGCCATCTTCCACGACGAGCTCGTCCATCTCCTCGTCCAGCAGAAGATGGCCTTCAACTCTCCCGTGTGGTTCAACGTCGGTTGCGATCGCATTGAGCCCCAGGCCGACGGCGCCAATTGGCACTGGAATTTCCTAAAGCAGCAAGCTGAGTTCGGACCGGTGGGTTATACCCGTCCGCAATGCTCCGCCTGCTTCATCAACTCCGTGCACGATTCGCTCGACAGCATCCTGACGCTTGCCAAGACCGAAGGCATGCTCTTCAAGTGGGGTAGCGGTACCGGCACCAACCTCTCTCCGCTGCGCTCGAGCAACGAGCAGCTCAGCGGCGGCGGCACTGCCAGCGGTCCGCTCAGCTTCATGCGCGGGTTCGACGCCTTCGCCGGTGTCATCAAGTCCGGCGGTAAGACGCGTCGCGCCGCCAAGATGGTCATCCTCAACATCGAGCATCCCGACATCGTTGAGTTCATCGATTGCAAGGCCAAGGAAGAAGCCAAGGCCTGGGCGCTCATGCAGCAGGGTTACGACGGCTCCTCGCCTGACGCCGAAGCTTACAGCTCCATTTTCTTCCAGAACGCCAACAACAGCGTCCGCGTGACTGACGACTTCATGTACGCCGTAGTCCGCGACGCCGACTTCAGCACCAAGGCCGTGAAGTCCGGCGATGTGGTCAAGACCTTCAAAGCCCGCTGGCTTCTCAGCAAGATCAGCGAAGCCACCTGGCAGTGTGGCGATCCCGGCATGCAGTACGACACCACGGTCAATCGTTGGCATACCAGCAAGAACACCGCGCGCATCAACGCTAGCAACCCTTGCAGCGAGTACATGTTCCTCGACGACTCCGCCTGCAACCTCGCTTCGCTCAACCTGATGAAGTTCGCGCCCAACGGCACCTTCGACGTCGCCGCCTACCGCCACGCCTGCGCCATCACCATTACCGCGCAGGAGATCCTCGTCGACAACGCCGGCTACCCCACCGAATCCATCATGAAGAACTCGCACGACTATCGTCCGCTGGGCCTGGGCTACGCCAACCTCGGCGCGCTGCTCATGGCCGCGGGTCTTCCCTACGATAGCGATGCCGGCCGCGACTACGCTGCCTGCGTCACTGCGATCATGTGCGGCGAAGCGTATCTCCAGTCATCGAAGATCGCCGAACTCGGCCAGCCGTTAACGCCTGCTACGCCGATCACGCAATCGGTCGAGATCACTGGCAGCGCCTGCCCCGGCTGGTATGTCAACCGCGAGCCTTTCCTCGACGTCATTCGCATGCACCGCGCCAGCGTCAACAACATCAACCAGAAGAACGTGCCCGCGCCCGTCTTCGAAGCTGCCAAGGCCACCTGGGACGAAGCTCTCCAGCACGGCGAGCGTCACGGCTATCGCAACTCGCAGGTCACGGTCCTCGCGCCCACCGGCACCATCGGCTTCATGATGGACTGCGACACTACTGGCATCGAGCCCGATCTCGCGCTCGTGAAATACAAGAAGCTGGTTGGCGGCGGCATGATCAAGATCGTGAACAACACGGTCCCGGCTGCACTCTTCAAGCTCGGATACACCAGCGACCAGGCCAACGCCACCGTCAGCTACATTGACGCCACCGGCACTATCGAAGGCGCGCCGCACATCAAAGACGAGCACCTCGCCGTCTTCGATTGCTCGTTCAAGCCCGCCAAGGGCACGCGCACCATCTCCTACATGGGACACGTCAAGATGATGGCCGCGACTCAGCCCTTCATCTCCGGCGCCATCTCCAAGACCGTCAATCTACCGAAAGACGCCACCATTGACGACATCATGGAGGCCTACATCCAGAGCTGGAAGCTCGGCCTGAAAGCGGTCGCCATCTATCGCGACGGCTCCAAGGGCGGCCAGCCGCTGAATGCCTCCGGCACTAGCACCACAGACAAGCTAAAGAAGGCCGAAGCCGCACCGGTCGCCTCCGAGTCCGAGGACGATGCCGCAGCTCCACCGCGCGCCATCCGCCATCGCCTCCCCGACGAGCGCCTCTCCGTCACCCACAAATTCAACATCGGTGGACACGAGGGCTACATCACCGTCGGCCTCTACAAAGACGGCATGCCCGGCGAAGTCTTCATTACCATGGCCAAGGAAGGCAGCACCGTCAGCGGCCTCATGGACAGCTTCGCCTGCGCCACGTCCCTCGCCCTGCAGCACGGCGTCCCGCTCAAGCTGCTCTGCGAAAAATTCGCCCACACCCGCTTCGAGCCCAGCGGCTGGAGCCATAATCCCGACATCGGCTTCGCCAAGTCGATCATGGATTACATCTTCCGCTGGCTCCAACTGCGCTTCCTAACCGGCCAGCAGCAGGCCCTGTTCGAAGGCCTCCGCCCCAAATACATGATGGGCACACCGTCATCCAGCGACGCCTCCAGTTCATCTGTCATCCTGAGCGAAGGCGCACCAGCGCCGGAGTCGAAGGACCCCTATCGCTACACGCCACCCGGAGGCCCGGTCGCACACCACGTCCACACCGCCGACGCCCTGAAAGACCTGATCGATCTAGGCGATGCCCCCAGCTGCCACGTCTGCGGCGCCATCATGACCCGCAACGGAAGCTGCTACCGCTGCAATGAATGCGGAAGTACGAGTGGGTGCTCGTAGATTCCAAGGAAATGCACCATCGAGGAGAAAAAAAGGCCCAGCAGAATCTGTGCTGGGCTTTTGAACTTGGCTCGCCAAGCCGGGGAGTGACAGCGGACGATGAGACGATTTTCGCGGGTTGTTACTGCGTATCACGGCACGAATCAACACCGCGCGGAACTGATCATGTCTACGAGTTCCTTCGTCGCTAGCCAGAACGTATACGACTGGCTCGGTCACGGTATTTACTTTTGGGAATACGCGCCATTTCGTGCGTGGCAATGGGCGAAATCTAAGCACCGCGATTATGCCGCCGTAATTCAAGCTGACATAGAATTGGGGCACTGCCTCGATCTCACAGACATTGAGTACACCGAGGCGATTAAGCTCGCCTACGAACGCCTGCTCGAATCATTCTTCGAAAAAAACGAGGTTCTCCCGGAAAACAGAGGTGGGGCGCGATGCTTGGATTGTTTGGTAATCAATTACGTAGGAGAATACATCATGCCGGAATGCGACACGGTGCGGGCGCCATTTTTGGAGGGCGCGCCTATTTATCCCGGCTCGAACCTGTTAACACAGTCACATATTCAGCTTGTAGTTCGAAAGTCTGCTCGCATCAGGCCGGACCTCAAGCTGTTGCTCCCGGAGGTTTAGATGGATCAAGAAACGAAGTCATTAGCTCTCCGCAAACGGATCCAGCAACATTTCCAAACAGAATCCGCGGAACAAATCGTCGAGAATTCAAGACGACTGGTTGGGGCAACAGACCCTCACGGCTTCGGGGCAATATCAATCGAACCAGAGAACCCGATCTTGGTGCATCCAAGCCCTAAATCGGTTCCGCTGAACGCATATTTGGCTTCAGCATTGACTGGATTGGATGAGGTGGAAAGGTCGCTCATCATTCACCTCTCTGATGTCGTAGCGCTCGTGTGCCGATCAGTCGACATAGATTTGTATGAGCCTCGTAAGAGCACGGATCCAGTTCACCATGCGGACGTGTCTGCCACCGAAGTTTTCATCACAGACCGAAAACGGGTGGTGAGCTCGGACCTTCTTATACATCTATGTCACTTTCCCAGCACTGGATCCGGCGAAGAACTTAGCTTTGCATATGAGTCTCTGGTTCCGATTATCTTGATCGCTCCAGGTGAACGAAGCGTCAGCCGGATGGTCACTGGTATTCCTAGCCTCAAGATAGACATACGATACAGAGAACCTGAGCACCTGCGCGCCATGCTAGAAGAACGACTGATCGAGATCCGCCCCTTCTTGGAACAGCGGAAACTTACGATCGACGGATTCAGTCAAAATATCGTTGGATCTAGGATCCGGGAATTACGCCTCGAAGCCGGTCTTTCGCTAGGCGATTTGGCAAAACGGGTCGGACTAACCGAGCAAGGGCTGCAAAACATCGAAGAGAATGTGGACACGATCTCGAATCCTGGGCTAACAGTGTTGCGATGGATCGCGACCGCGCTGAAGACGACAGTCGCAGAGCTGGTTGACCCGGATTATGCAGAAAACGTGATCGCTGGGATTCGGTCTACTTTCAATGAGCGCGCGAGCGCAATTGCCGCCCGCTTTAGTGGAATATCCCAAAAGGATAAGAGAGCCCTCCTGCGGCGTTATCTGCACCGAACGCTAGTATTGCTCGACGAAGAGGAATAATGAGCCACACCTGCCAACTACCAGACCCGGAAAAAATGGCCGTCCGGGTTCTGGAACGCGCGGAGGTTTCCGTCGCACCTGTAAACCTGCGAAGAGTCATCGCGCTGTGGAAGAACCTCTATCTCGTTGAAGAGGACCTCGATGGAAGTGGCTACCTTCTGCCCATGGGCAACCTTGGTGCCGAGATCATTGTGAACAAAAATGATTCTCCGGAGAGAAAAGCGTTCACAGTCGCCCACGAGATGGGCCACTGGATTTTGGGCTTGAGAGTGAAGAAGAGTGAAGGGGAATTTAAGCAGCCAGACGTACCACATCACATCCTTGAGCGATGGTGCGACTCATTCGCCACTGGCTTATTAATGCCGCGCCACCTTCTCGAATCAGCTATTCCGCAGAAGGAAAGTGCGGCTCTATTGCACTCCGTGTTGCAGGCGTCACAGAAATTCGGCGTCTCAGAGGAGGCGTTCTTCATTCGCATTTGGCAGGTGCTTAGAATTCAGGTTGCGTTTATCAATCTTCTTCCGACACAAAACAGAGGCAAATTCTTTGACATCGAGCGTCAATTCGCAGAAAGACGCTACGTGAAGAAGCTAGAAGATTTGCTCAGTGTCATCGGAGTTGAAGGTGAGCTAAAGTCTAACAACGCGGTGATCTTGTTTTCTATCAACGGAGATGATGGCAGAAAACACTGTACTGGGCGAAAGTTGAGCGATAAAAGAGTGCTTTTGACGATTCAATGGCCTGAATCGACTAATGGCGGCGTTCGTAACGAACTGGGCCTCACCGCATCTGACTCGAAGTAGGCAAATCGAAAGCGATAAGTACTACAAACCCACGAGAACCGCGATTGGCATTCAACAAAAGAATGGGTGCTATCGACTATTTCCGTTCAATGCGGGCTCGGGGAAATGACAACGCCCAGAGTTGGCAAATGCTACAGTGCAACTGAAGACTTCCTCCAACATCTGGGTCGCGCTCGGGCGAATGTAAAGCATATATAGAGCAACTAACATACCGCCGTACAAGCCTTGAGAATTCAACTTTTAGGGCGTGTTTTCCACACTCTTCCACAGGCACACTCATTTTCCGGTTGGATTTGCACAGGGAAACCGAAAACATGAGTTGACAGAGGGGTAAAGGGTGTTACGCTTCTTTTGGTCTCCTTCTATGAATCATTTTCAATGGAGGAGTCCAGATGTTTCACAAAGGCCGCGATGTTTTCACCCGCCTGAAGTATTTCCTCTTCGAGTCTACATTCGTGATTATTCTGGCCCTCGAACTTTGGGCGTTCGTGAAATATGTTGCCCAGCATCTTTAGGAATGCCGGGTGCCCCATGTCTCGCGGTTTTCGAGACATGGGAGACCACGAACGCTTGCGCCAATAACCCTAGATGTTGACTGCGATCACCCCAGGCGGTACGTTGTTTGCGCCGCTCCCTCGCTGCTAACGTCAGGGACCATCGACAGGGAGCGATCTCAGCCCACGCGACCTCGATCGGTCGGAACTCCCGCAGCGAGAGTCTTCACAATCAAGGGCGCGGAGGCGCCGACGTTAACGGCTAAGAGAACTGATAATTGCATGTGACTGCGGGAATAGACGTACGCTAGAAATCCACCTATGGGAGTTTATGGGAGTTTGGGAGTTTCGGGGACAGACGGAATAACCACCAATTTCCGTCATCGGAACCCGGGCGGAACCCGGGGACAGACCGGACGTTTACCAGGTTTTCTGGAGATCAATCGAAAAACCGCTTAGTTCACGTCTTCCGGCTCGCCTGGCTGTACCTTGCCGCAATCGGCGCTCACGAAATGGCTGGCCGACTTACTATCGGTTTGTGTTTTCTTCCCGTTCCTGGTGGACGTCGTGTGCGACTCCGTCACAATGTGCTCTGCATCCGGCACCGTCGTTGAACCATTGATCACCAACGTCGTCTCACCGATCGTACAAGTGCTGTTGAATATGTAGCCCTTCGCATTCCGGACAGCCCCAGAGGTGCAGCCTTCGCGCTTCCGGGTTACATTGGCATCCATCGCCTTCCATTCCTCGGGCGTAACGCAACTCCGCGATTTCGTCGTTTCCGGAGTGCCCGACCCGTTGCTCGTGGTCATCGTCTTCTCCCACAAGCCCATCTTGATCGGAACGGATTGCGCCGAAGCCGCCGCGCTGGTGAGTGCCAGGAACGTAGTGCACAACAGAATTCGCATGAACGAACCTCGTAACGGAATTCGGGACAAGCCCGGAGTGCAGAGAGGATGCCAGCATTCGGCCTGCAAGTGCAAGCGCTCCAGCGTCGCTGGAGCTCCGTGTCAATCCCCACCAAACGTGGGAAACTCGGGGACAGACCGCACGTTTACCAAGTTTTCGAATACCGGGAAACGTTCGACACCCATCCCGCTCTCAATTTGAGCCGCAACCCTCGATTCATGCCGCGGGTTTGAACCCTATGACATCTTCCCAATGCGCCGTCACATCCCATGGCGTAGCACAAACGGGAGGGTTCAAACATGAAAGGCACCACTCTGAAGTGTGTACTCGGGTTGGCAGCGATGGCCGCCACCCTCGGCTTCGCGCAATCCCCACCACAGGATGCGCCTAAGCCCGACAACACCGCCGTCAATCAACGCGACCGCGATAAGTCGCAACCCACGGCCGACCAGCAGAAAGAAAATCCGTCCGACCGCGAAACCGTCCGCAAGATCCGGCAAGCCCTCGTCAAAGACAAGTCTCTCTCCAGCTATGCCCACAACATCAAGGTCATCGCCCAGGGCGGCTCTGTAACGCTGAAGGGGCCAGTGCGCTCGGAAGAAGAGAAACAGAACATCGAACAGAAGGCCGCTGAGATCGCCGGCAAAGACAACGTAAAGAGCCAGCTCCAGGTCGCCACCAAGCACGACAAGCATGCCGACGAATCGTCGGCCGCCCATTAACCCGCGCGTCATCACCCCAGGAGATTCAATATGGCAGGCAAAAACACCGCAGCATTCGGCATTTATCGCACCACAACCCAAGTTGACAGCGCCGTGGACGCCTTGCGCGCGGCCGGCTTCCGCACCGAAGACATCTCGGTCCTCTTCCCTGAAAACGAGGGGACCAAGGACTTCGCCGTGAAGAAGAACACCAAGGCCCCCGAGGGCGCAACCACCGGAGCAGGCACGGGCGCCGTCCTTGGCGGCGGGCTCGGACTGTTAGCCGGCATCGGCGCACTTGCGATCCCCGGCGTGGGCCCCTTCATCGCTGCCGGTCCCATCATGGCCACCTTGGCGGGTGCGGGCGTGGGCGGAACGGTTGGCGGAATCGCCGGTGCCCTCATCGGCATGGGCATTCCGGAATTCGAAGCCAAGCGCTATGAAGGCCAGGTCAAGGAAGGCGGTATTCTGCTCTCCGTCCATTGCGACAACTCGGATTGGACCTCGAAAGCCAAAGACATCTTGAAGTCCACCGGGGCTCACGATGTTTCGTCCTCCGGCGAAGCCAGCGCCGACTACAACGAAACCGACCGACCGATCCGCAAGGTCAGCTAATCAAACCGAACCCCGGGGTCACTCCCGGGGTTTTTCTTGAAATCGGCGACAGGAAACCCGGGGACAGGCCGCACGTTTACCAGGTTTTCTGGAGGTCAATCGAAAAGCCGCTTAGTTCACGTCTTCCGGTTCGCCTGGACTCTTTGGCTAGCTCCGCGCCGGGTGCAAAACAGGCATATACTCGACGGGTTCTCAAGGCGGGGACACAGCATGTTCCACTTGATCTGGTACCTCCTGATTGGCCTTATCGCCGGCTTCTTCGCGAAATCCGTCATGCATGTCCACATGACCCTCTTCTGGACGATCGTTCTCGGCATCCTCGGCTCGATCCTCGGAGGCGGCATCACCCACATGGTTACAGGTTCCTCTAACCGCCGGTTTCATCCTGCCGGCCTCATCTTTTCCACCCTCGGCGCCATCCTCCTTCTCTTCATTTGCTACAAGCTCAACATCCACCTTCCCGCAGTCAACATGCACTAGAAGTTCGGGAAACCCGGGGGAAACCCGGGGACAGACCGCACGTATACCGAGTTTCTCCACGACTTCGCTCTCCCCCCAATCCTTCGTGCACTTCGTGCCCTTCGTGGTAAAAGCTTTTGACTTTCAACGCCGGGGCCAGGCAGAGGTTTTGTCAATCCCCACCAAACGTGGGATAGGTGCGCCCCATCACCTCGCCTTGCGTCACCCATCACATCTTTCTACGACCCAATCCCCTATCCTGTCTCTTCCCGAGACAACCCAGACCCGCGCCGCCAAGGCGGCCAAGGTCCCGTTTCTCGGAGACAAGTCGTTTGTTTTCAAATTTTTACCCCTAAACCCTTGGGGCTCAAATTTTTACGAGTTTTCCACAGCCTAAGTTGTTGAAAACAAAATTCAGGGGGGAGGGGGTAGGTGGGGTCACCCGGGAGAGAGAAAAGCCATGCCAGCATCCAGCGCGAAAGAATGTATTCACATCAAAGCCGACGGCACCACCTGCAGCGCCATCGCCCTCCGCGACGAAGATTTCTGCTATTTCCACGTCGCTTCCCGCGACCGCGTCCGCCGCCAGCGCGTCGCCGCCGAACGCAAGCTTCCCTTGCAGCTTCCCGTCCTCGAAGACCGCGCCACCGTTCAACTCGCCATCGGCGACGTCCTCAACGCCCTCCTCTGCGATCGCATCGACCCCCGCCGCGCCGCCCTCGTCCTCTACGGCCTCCAAACCGCCGCCGGCAACATCGGCAGCCTCCACTTCACCGAGGGCAACGGCGAAAGCTTCTTCGAATACACCCCCGAATTTGACGCCGGCCTCCCCGAACTCCCGGAATCGCCAGTCCTCGAGCTCCCGAAAAAACCCGCGGCCGCCGCCGAGGTCGCTCAAGCGAACCAACCAAAAACCCAATCGCGCTGAGCCCAGCGAGAGCATGAAAGAAATTCGGGCGCGATATCAGCTCGCCTTTTTACGGCTCTCTTTCGCGCCTGCATCGGCGCTTGTGGGCTGAGGATGCGCACTCGGAAGTTGGGCTGCGGGTTGGGTGAGCCAGGTTTCAAAACGAGTTTCGCCGAGTCGTGCGCCGTTGTCCGGAACCAGTGTCCGCTCGCTGAGGTGCGCCCCGGAGTAAAGCGCGTTCGGGTCCGCGATCACTTCGCGAGGATCTTGCAGCGAGGCCAGGCGTCGCCGCACCAGCTCGTCCACACGGAACTCTTCCGGCCCTCCAATTTCGACGATGCCATTTGCCGGCGAGCCTACCGCGATCTTGCTCAACGCCGTCGCCACATCGTCGGCGGCCATGGGCTGGAAAAGCACATCCGGCAAGTGCACTTTGCCGCTGACCATGGAGATATCGGCAAGTCCCTTGAGGAACTCGAAGAATTGCGTGGCATGCACGATGGTGTAGGGGATGGAAGATTCTGTGATCAACTTCTCCTGCGCAATCTTGCCCCGGAAGTAACCACTTTCCGATAGTCGCCCGGTGCCCACGACCGAGAGTGCAACGTGATGTCCCACCCCGGCGTCAGCTTCCTGCGTGAGCAGGTTGCGCGTCGATGTCTCAAAGAACTTCAGCACTGCGGAATCTTCCCAATCGGGAGAATTGGAAACGTCCACAACTACCGAAGCCGCTTTCAACGCTTCGGCGAGTCCTTCGCCCGTGATGGTGTTTACCCCGGTACTGGGTGCTGCCGCGACTACCTCGTGTCCGTGCTCACGAAGCTTGCTGACCAGTTTCGATCCGATCAGCCCGGTGCCGCCGATCACTACGATTTTCATAATTGTCTCCTTGATTTTTTGCGAAGCGTTGCAGGATTGGATTCAAGCCGCGGGATCATCGGTTCAAGGACCGAAAACGCGCCCTCGGGCAGCAGTTGACAGTGCCCCGAGTAAACCAGAAGTGCCCCAACGAATCCATTGGACGAACGTATCGAGTCGAATCCGCAGAGTCGTAGCCAGCCGCTCTGACCCTTCGTTTCCTCCGTGCCCTTCGTGGTGAAGGTTTTGTCTTACGGCTCTCGCTTCCCCACCGCGCAGATCCAGTTCGTGCCCTTCTGATGGTGCGTCGCCACATCGACGAACCCAGCCTGGACGAGCAGATCGCGGTGCTCTTTGTCCGAGAGGAGTTTGCCCCCGAGCAGCGGCATCACCACCGCGTAAAGCAGGCCAAGCGGTCCTCCGCGATAGGCTTCCGCGATCAGCGCAAACGAACCGCCCGGCTTCAGCACCCTTCTAATCTCGCGGACGTTGGCCGGCAGGTCCGGCCAGTAGTAGTGCGTCTCCACCGCCGTCACCACATCGAACGAGGCGTCTACGAATGGGAGCGCCGCCACCGAGCCCTCTTCGATCCGGACGCGTCCCGCCGCAACCTGCGCCGCGTTCGTTTTCCGCGCCACGGCCACGCTGGCGGCCGACAAATCCACTCCCACCACGCTTCCCGCCGGCGCCATCTCGGCAAGCTTCCGCACCGTCTCGCCGCCCCCACACCCCACGTCGAGAATGGCGGCATCGCGCGCCACCGCGACCTGTTGCAGCCCCCAGTCCGTCATCTGGCCGTGACTCACGTTCATGGAGCGCGCGATGCCACGCCCCAACCACCCGCTCGGCTTGCGAAATTGCCGAAGCAGCCAGGCGATCAACCCCACCATCGCGACAACTTTGACGATCAACAGAAGGTGCACAGGCAAGAATCCCCCGTTGCAGGTTAGAACAATCTCGGTTTGCGAGCTACCAGCGAAGTGTGGTAAAGATTGCGGCCTCTCCCGGGTTCTCCCGGCGCAGTTGGGGGCTGATCATGGCAAACTTCTGTACCAAGTGTGGGACGCCGAGTTCCGGCGCAGCGTTCTGTGCGAAGTGTGGCGCGAACCTCGGCGGTCAACCAGTGCCGCCTCCCGTCCAGGCGGCTGCTGCTCCGGCACCTGCGCCCGCTCCGGTTGCGACCTACACTCCCGCTCCGCCTGCGCCGCACAAAGGGATGAGCACGCTGGCCAAGGTAGCGATCGCGTTCTTCGTGGTCGTGGTCTTGGTCGGAGCAGCCGGGGTGGTAGGCGCCATCTACGTAGCCCACCGCGTGAAACAAAAGGTCAACGAGGTCACGGGGGGCATGCTGTCGGACACGCACTCCCACTCCTCTTCGACTTCCGCAAATTCGTCGCCCGCATTCGGCGACGTTTGCCGTTTTCTCAGCAAGGACGAGGTGAGTCGCGCACTGAACGTCACGGTCGTCGGTACCAAGTCAGAGGGCGATAGCTGTTCGTACCTCGTGCATGGCAACACCGCCGACCTCACCGCCAAACACATCGCAGCGATCGGCGGCGGCAAGGGGGCGGACGCCCAGCAGCAAAACATGATCCAGAATTTCGCGGGCACGATCTTCAAATCGCAAACCACAGAAGGTCACGAGCCTACTTCCGACGCCAACGGCAACGCTCCCGTGCTCGTCGTTGGCCTCGCTGAAAACGGAGTGGAGCAGATGCGTCTCGAGAGAGGCGTGATCGGACGCTTCCCCGGTTCCGAGCAGTTGCCCGGTATTGGCGATGAAGCGTTCGTGGCCGGCGACATCATGATTACCGCGCGCAAAGGCAACCGCCTGCTGCGCCTCATGTACAGCACCTGCCCCTGCACGACGAAGGAAGTCAGCCCACTCGCCCGGAAGGTTGCCACGGAGATGTAACGGATGGGCTATGATCGCGAAGCACTCAATTGAGATCGAGGGAGAGCCACCATGTCGAAAATCAATGGCGATAAAGCCAGGTCGCATCGCATTCGAAAAAAGCGCATCGCCCTACGCAAGCGCATCCGGGAATTGGTAAAGAAAGAGAAAGCATAAAAAGGGCGGCCGAAGCCGCCCTTTCTACTGAACGTTCTTTCCTACGGTTCCAGTCGGATCGACGATCCCGACTCGTTGTCGATTGTGAAATAGATCTCGTGCACCACGATCGGCGCGGGCGACGAGAAACTCACGTTGTCGAAGATGCTGACACCTGGTTGACTCCCGGGATTGAAGAATCCAGGAGTGCATCCTGAGTTCACCGTCCCCAAGTGCAGCTTGTCGGTGGTCTGGACCGTACAGGTGATGGAGTTCGCCGTGGCGAGATACTGGATCACGCCTTCTTCGGTCGCGATCTGCGAACCGCCGTCGGTTGCGCGGATCGTGTAGTAGATACGCCCACCCGCCGTGTTCGTACCGACGAGGTGGATGGACATGAGCGAGGTGAAACCGGGAGAAGAGAGGGTCAACTGCTTGCCGTGCGCCACCACGATACGGCGGTCCACCAGCAGACCGTCCGCTGTGCCGCTTAATGCCGCCGAGCTACCAGTCTGCTCGCGGAGATTGCCTCCAGACCCAAGGCCTGTACCATAACCTGCCGCCAGCACCAGGTCTCCACCAGCAATGTCGGTAGATCCCACCGCCGCGCTGCCGCCCGAGAGCCCGAGTTGCTGGCCGGGGTTGGACCCACTGCTCCGTTCCGGCGCGATAGAGGTGATCCGGTCACCGTTGAACGACAGCGTACTGCTTGGAGTCGGGGTTCCGATTCCCAACGTGAGCGCAGCGTCGGTTGAGTCGCCGAGCACGATGGCGTGCGATTTGCCAACCTTGGCAAAGATGCCGAGTGCAGTAGACCTGAACAAGCCATCTACTGACGGGCCGGCTACTGCGCCCACGTAAGTGTTGCCACTCCCAGTAACCTCGCCCGGGTACCCAGCCTCAACACCCACGGCGGTATTATCCGTTCCGGTGGTGATGTTGTAGAGTGCGCCGTAGCCGATCGCGGTGTTGAATATTCCCGACGAGAGATTGGACGCCGACAACGCACCGAAACCGGCATTGTAGCTTCCACTCACCGTCGGGTTCCCGGCACCCTGTCCTGCGAAGAAGTTGTTGGTTCCCGAAATTCCCGGAGCCAGCATGACCTTAAGACCTCCGATTGCAAGGAAACCGGTGGTCGCCGAAGTTGCCGGCAGGTTCAACGAGTTCGCGGCAACGTCGCCCCCGCCACTCACGCTGAATACCTCCGTGTTCGACGCGCCGCTTTGTCCGCTGAGCAATTGCCCACTGCCGCTGTTCTGGAACACTGCCGCAACGCCATTCGGACTCGCGACGTTCGCGCGAATACCGGTAGTAGTGCCGGTAGCGGAAGTGGCCGTACCGTAAATGCCGATACCCGCTGTAGACGCGGTCGTGCCGCGGAAACCAACGGCCGGGCCGGTGGTCGCCGTGTTCTGTCCGAATACACCGTAACCGGCGGGAGCCGCCGTAATGCCCTTCACACCAGTCGCACTGCCTCCGGTTCCACTCGCGGTACCGTAGATGGAAATACCGCTGTCCGCGACCGTTGTTCCACGTACACCGACGGGAACACCGGTAACCGCGGTGTTGGAGCCACTCACTCCAAAGCCAGCCGCTCCGCCGGAGGTTCCGATCAATCCGCTGCCGGATGCCGCGTTGGCGACCAGTCCGGAGCCGGTACCGCTCTGCGTCACCAGCACAACCTGGTTGGCGTTGTTGTCCGCAAAATTCGTGGCCGTATTGGTGACAACGTTCGTCTTGGCGCCGGAGCCGTTCTTCACGTTGAACGATCCTTGCGATGGCGAGAGCTTCAATTCCTCGCGCACCGCGGCGCTTAGCTTATCGGCGGTGATGAATTCGCTGAGCGCGTGACCGCCGAGGGTTTCGGCTTCCGCAGCTTTCATCGCGTACGGAACGCTGACGAGCAGGACGCGAGCATCGGATTCGCCATCCACATGCACGGCAAGCCAACGCGCTTCTCCGGTGGCAAACAGGTTCGCAGGCATGCCAGTGGACTTGGTCGCACCAAGGAGCACGCTGTACTTACCCGTAGCGTCCACAATCACGTTCTGGGTCTCCATCCAGAGAGACGCCTGATCGGTTTGGTTCTTGTGCAGGGTGAAGGTAATGCCAACGGTCTTGCCGGCACTGTGCGGCAGGGTCCCGCTATATCGGATCACGTTCGGTACCGTCGATGCCAATGCCGCAGGATCGGCGGCGGGCTGCTGGGCGAACGCGGGAAGAGACAGCACGAGTAGGGAACACAACGCGGCAAGCTTGAGACGCATAACCTGCTCCTGAAGTGAATAGATTTTTGAGCCGGGCAAAACGACAACGAGAGCCGCTCTTAGGGGTCGGAACGAAAGGGGATGGCCGGAAGAGTGTACTCCGGATTTCAAACCAGTGCCAACAAACAATCTCGCGAAATAGCGCCAGAAGCGCGCTGAGATCGTATTTGCGGAAGTGAACTTTCTTGATGGAGTGACGCCCAAATAAGGAAAAGGACCGACATATCTCGGAGCTTGCTCTCACACTCTCCAGGACTGCAGCCGATGTCGAGCCCAGAACATGAGCTTGCCTTGTGGCGGCTCGAGAGGAAAACGTTCCATGACGAAGAGTTCCCGCTCCCTGGTTGTGGTTTTCATGTTGTTTGTTTTAGTCCTGCTTGCCGGATGCGGTACATCGTCGTCTCCCGATCCGGCCCCCACTCCACTGAGCGCAAAGAACGTAAATCTTATTTTCGTGGCCAGTGAAGACCTGCAACATCACGGCACGCAGGACATCAACGACGACACCGCAAATCTCACCAGTCAAGGGTTACAGCGGACACTGCTCCTTGGGACCTATCTAAAGCAGAATGTGCTCGGCGGGAAAGCGGTCACCGCGATCTACGCCCTGGAGCCGATGACCCATCTTCAAACTACGAACAAGTATCCCGACATGGCGCCGTTGATGGCCGTCCAACAGTTCGCCATGCTCAACCAGGTCAGCACTTCGATTAACGGCGGAGCGCCGGTCACTGGGAACAGCTTTCCGATCTTCGCTTCATACGCTGACAGCGCAGCATTACCGAACGATGTCGCACAGCCCGTCTTCTCGTGCCCAGGTTGCCAAGGTCTGGACTTCACCGACCAGAACGGCGCCAACGAGGCACTCGTCGAAGCGCTGATCACGGCCAAGAGCCCCGGATACTTTGTCTTTTCCGCGCCTTGGGACACGGTCAGCGCGATGATGTCGAACATCAATGCATCGGAAGGTTTCGGACTTGCCCTGCCATCGAGTTATGGCGGCCCCGACCACGTGTATGCGATCTCAATTGCGCCTTCAGGAACCGCGGCCCTTGTCGGTTACAACGCCGACCTTCATCCGGGAACAAGTTACCCCGCATTGCCGGCAGGCAAAATCGCGAGCGCACGCTGCCAGGGGACATACAGCGTAAGTGCCGTGGGCGGCGCCGGCGGCGCGGTGGTTCCTGCGAACACCAACGTGAATGAAACGGTGTACATGATTCGCCACGCCGAGGCGCATCCTGCAGCCAACTGGGATGACGGCAACTACGTGGCTGCGGGACAATGGCGCGCGCTCGACTTGCCGAACGCGCTGGCCGGAAAGATCCACCCGGACCAGGTAATCGCCATCGATCCTGCAATCGGCATACCTGGCACGCCCGAGAGCATCACGTCCTCCTACATTCGCCCTGCGATGACGGTAGAGCCATATGCCATCGCGAACAATCTGCCCTACAACCTGGCATCGAGCGTTGCAGTGTTTTCGCAAAACGCGCCGCAATTGGCAACGAAGGCAAGCAACTATCTCTTCACCAATGGAACGTTTTCGAACCATGTCTTGCTCGTCGCGTGGGAGCACAAGCACGTTCCGCCGACGATCAATGCTTTGCTGTACTCGTACGGAGTGGCACAAAACGCGCCCTTGTGGAATGACGAAGACTACGATTCCATCTGGACTGTTCGGTTGGATGCGCAGGGAAATCTGAGCATCGATAACCTGGCTTGCGAGGGCATCGATTCCACTTCCCTGCCAGCGACAGCGCCGCAATTCTAGGGATCCAAAGCGAACGGGAACGATATGCCTAAACCGGACGCGCTGGGCGAAAGATGATTCCTTGGCCAACGCTAATGCGGCCCATGCGCGTCACGGTTCCATAGACACCGGCGTTGTTTCCGTTCGCTCGCACCGCGGCTTTCATCCACGCCGTCTCCGGCTTCGCTGTGTCTGGATCCAGGTTGATCATCGCGCAGCGCAGGTCGCGCATGGTGACGGCAATCGCGGGAGCATTTTCCTCCTCGCCGAATTCAAGGACACCGCCTAGCCATTCGTCTTCTTGAAAGGCGCTTGGTTGTTGCAACCGCACAACAATATTCGGACGAAACCGGCGAACGTCGGGAGTTTGTCCGGCGAGACGTGCAACTTCGTTAGTGGTCTCGGAGGCGATCACCGAGATGCTCGCATCGTCGAAGATGCCGTGCTTCATCTGCACCATTTGCACGGGAGCGCCATAACGACCTTCGATCTCCGCTGCGAGTTCTTCACTGAAGATTGGTAGCTGTGTGCCGTCGGGCATACGCACATGGGTTGGAACGACGCCATCACCTTCGCGCATTGGGAGATAACGCACGAGTTCGGGCAGTTTGCCAGCCGTGAGCCAGGGAAATGCTCCCCGATCGTTCACGCGACGAAGCGCGAAACGACGGTCGCCTTCGAAGCCATGCCAGCCGAGTTCGGCGGACTCAAGCCGTTCGCCGGCCATGGACTTCACCGGGTAACGGAAGAGCGCTTCGACCTGTCCGATTTCGACGAGCATGTCGCGTGAGCGACCGTAACATGGCAGCTCCGCAGCAGGCGTCCAGACTTCAGCGAATCGAGCGAATCGCTCAGCGAACCGTTCACTTTCCCCACGAAGGACTCGTGAGTTCAATGCGCCACATCGGACCATTCGGCGTCATCTGACTTTCCGATTTGACGAACGCCGGAGCCTCGCCTTCAAGGATCCACACGTTCTGATCGGCCGGCTCTTTTCCGAATACCGAAGCCAGCAGTCCCGTCATGCCACCCAAGTCAATTTTGATCCGAAAGTGTGCTGCACTCCTTTCAGTTCCGCCTGTGCGAAAGGGTTCCTTGCCATTGCGGGAGACAAGCAGCGTCACCAAACGCGGCTTTGGCGTCGCGACGACGTAGCTAAGCTTGGCCTCGGACGTATCCGGCGCGAGGTTCTTCAAGAGGGTCAGGAGTATCCCGTTTGCCAGGCCATCCGTGGCCTTCACGCGATCGTGCGCGGACTTCTCTGCTCCGTCTTCGGTGTAGCGCACTTCCACGTCGCCGGTTGCACCATTGATCCGCATGTCGAGCGGATGCGTAAATGCTGGCCCTTTTTGAACCACGTGGTCGCTCAGCAAATGAAAGGTTCCGCGCTGGGAGAAGACCGCGACTTCGTCGGAAAGAGATCCGTCTTTAAAGTGGAAAACCAATCGACTCGTGACTTTGTCGCCACGTACGTTCTGGATGAGATCGCCGTCGGCGAGGAGGGTGCCATCCAGAGAGCGTAGGGTGAGGAACCCGTGCACCAAGCCTTCGTGATGGCGTACTGGAACTGAGCTTCCATAGCTCAGCATCGCCAACCAAAGCACCGCTACGACAGTTCGAAACATTCCCGGTTAGATGCGCAGCGCCAACCCGATTCCGCATTGACGATGTCAAAACCTGCGTTATCGCCCGGGGACCAGAACCCTGAATTTCGTTCACTTCTTCTCGCATTCGTTGCAAAACGCTGACGTACCGATGACAAAGCTTCCACCACGATGGGATAGCGTTCAGCGCTGGAAGAGAAACCCACGCGGATGTCGCAACCGCGAATTCCCCGGTCATGCACAGTCTGACAATTCCGGGGGCCCCACACCTGGGAATCGGGTGTGGGGTTTTGCATTTCCGGATTTATTTTGGTCGTGCGATCGTTGAAGTACTAATTCTATTTTGCCGCGAACAATGATGAACCCCGCCGACTGAAAAATCGTGACGACACGCGTAGAATGTCCGCGGAAAAGCCATGCGCCTAAACTTGCTCGCATTCCTTCTTTTCGCTTCCCTTGCCTCCGCTCAAAACCTTCAATGGATGGGGCATACCTGGAAACCAAGCACCGGCCACATGGCCGGCGTAATTGCCGCGGACCCCGCCAACCTTTCCATCGACAAGGACGGCGCCCTGCACATGCGGATCGTCAAGAAAGGCGACGCCTGGTCCGGCTCCGAGATGTTTACCACCGACGATCTCAGCTTCGGAACCTACCAGTGGGAGATCGAGAACTCGCAGATCTACGCCATGGATCCGACGATAGTCATCGGCCTCTTCTCATACGGGCCCATTCACAAGATCGGCGCCGACGCCGAAGAGGAAATCGACATTGAGTTCTCGGCATGGAACAACAACCAGCCAAAGCCGATCAACGCCGATTTCACGGTCTATCCACCGACAGGACATCGGCGACCAAATGGCGTCTCGGCGTGGGAACACAATTTCTATGTGAACGATCGTCCGGCAAAGACGACGGCGCGCTTCGTCTGGACCGCCGATAAAATCGACTTCTACATCATGGCCGGCTTCGTTCCGATTAGCGCTCCACCAGAGCACGTGCTGCAACACGACACGCTCACGAACGACGGAACCAATGTTCCGCATGTCGCATTGCCGATCGGGATGAACTTGTGGAGTTTCAAGCAGCCGCCGCTCCACGAGTGGGAGATCGTCTTTCGGCGCTTCGACTTCTCTCCGGCGAAGTAAGCACGAACTCAATTGAGCGTGGATCCGAACGCAAGTAACTCATGTCGAGCGGTCCCCGGTAATGTCCCTCATTCGGGGATACATCCCTTACTTGTGTGACGTTTAACGCTGGTCTGGGGAGTGTGCGGGCCGGTTCGTCGCGGTATTGTCGTTGCATGAACAATGGAGTTGAGACCCGCCGTCTGGTTGAGCTGCTTTATTTGCGCGACCGCATGATTCATCAACTGCGCCGCTCCACCAGCCTGAGCGAAGTTTGGGGCCTCTATCAGGACTTGAAAGTCCTCAGCCTGCACATCGAACGTCTCCAGAACGCCCGGTAGGGCGCTGAGTTCACATCGGGATCCAATCTTTCGTGGGACGTCCGGGATACGCGGGGGATACGCGAAAATCCGCGCAGTGGTTAAGCTGAAGAAGATCATTGAGAAAGAAAATGTTCCGCCGGTTACGGACGCCAAAGTTTCCGGCTCATATTAAGTTCATTCGGCCCTGGCAGGTGCTGGGGCTTTTTACCTCCCTTGGGATTTACCCATCGTGAGTTGAGAGTGTCTGATGCTGATGATGGTCACCAAATCCGATCCCGAACAAATCCGCGAATTACGACTGCTGCGTCGAGAATACGAATCATCGTTCCGCGCCGCCTCGGAACCAGCAGAGAAGCTGCGCCTTGCGCGCATGATCGACGATCTCAGCGCCTGCCTCGCGACGTTTCGGGAAGAACCTGTAGCCTCCTACTGACAATTCTTCCAGTACCTCGTTCAGCAATGCACCTATAGCTTTGCCTGCATGAAATCGCAAGTTGCTCTCTGCGTGCTGTTGCTTGCCTCGTCCACCATCTTTGCCCAGAAGGTAAAGACCGGCTTCAAGAAGGGCACCAACTTCGCGCAATACAAGACCTACAGCGTCGCGCCCGGCGAGATGCCCGCGCAAAAACCGATCCTGCGCGAGATCATCAAGAACACAATTCAGCAGGAATTCGCGAAGCGCGGCCTCACCCAGGTCGAGAGTGGCGGCGACCTGATCCTCGTGCATGACGGTTCCATCGATTACCAGGGCAACGTCGCACTCACAACGCTGTACATTCCTTTGCCCGGCTATAACGACATCTTCTGGGACCCCACGATGTGGGTCGGCGGCAATGTGGGTTGGGCCGTCTCCGGCACTTACTTCCAGCAGGGCACGCTAGCGCTCGAATTCGTAGATCCCAAGGCGAAAGCAGTCGTCTGGATCGGCACCGTCAGGCAGAGCATCAACTTCGAACTCGACTCAAAAGAGAAGACGATGAAGCTGCTCGACAAGGCGATCGTGAAATTGATCGACGAATATCCGCCGAAGGGGTGATCGGAGCGGTGCTTACATCCCGCGATACGGGGTCTTGAGATTGTGCTTGGCGCGCTCGGCTACGGCATTCGATTGATTGAACGCGAGCACCTGTTGGTAGCGCTTTACGGCATCATCCCGCCGGTTCATTAGGTCCAGCACCTCGCCGGCGCCGAGATTCGTACGCTGAATGAGTTCCTGATCCACGTTCTTAAACGTGCTGACCATGTTGTACCCGTTCAGCGCAAGCTCGTACTGCTTCTGGCCGCGCGCTGCTTCGCCCAGCCCAAAAGCCGCTTGTTCCGGACGACTCACCGGGAACCATCCCTTGCGATAGCGGTCGAGGACCAACTGATATTCCGCAACCGCCTCCGGCCCGTGTCCCGCTGCATTCAACAGGTGCGCGTATTCGGCAGAGATCAGGAAATTGTGGGGATACTCATCGTGCATGCCTTTTACGACCTGAAGGCACTCATCGTACTTTTGCTCGCGGCGGAGAAAAAGCGCTAGCGTGATGCGAGCATCCATGCCGCTCTCAGGCGCATGCGCGGCGGCGGCGCGAAGGTATTCAAGCCCCTTTTGCTTGTTGCCGGACAATCCCGCGACGGAAGCCGCCGCTTTCACCGCCCATGGCAGACTGCCGGTTACGTACATGTGCACGCCGACGATCGTCTTTGCGTCTACATACTTGGGATCGAGTTCGAGCACGCGCTCATGATCGTGCCGTGCGCCGACGGCACTCCGCAGTGCCGCAAACCACGCTTTCTCAGCCAACGCGGTCCACGTGGAGCGTAGGCCCCGGGTCACCCCGCGCGCGTAAAGCGCGTCGACGTCATTGGCATTCGTCTTGAGGTGCTCTTCTTCGAGAAAGAACGCACGATCCATCAGCTCTTTCACGCGTGCTACCACCTGCGGATCGGTCGGCGCAAACTGCTTCTTGGTCAGGAACGAATCGCCGGAATAGAGCTCCGTATCTAAGGCGCCGATTCGATACAGTTCTTTGAACATCACCGTCGTCAAGAGGTGGTTGACCGCGAAAGGATCGTCGGGATGTGCCTTTAATACGGCCTCGAATTCCCGGATGGATTTGTCATATTCGAGGTTGTAGAAGAACTGTGCCCCTTTGGCGCTAGCCGGGTCAGTATTGATGCGGGTTGGCACAATTTGGCCGGGAGAGCTAACCCACAGCGAGATCAATAAGATGCCCAAGGTAATAAGCGGACGGGCGTAGCGGTAAGGTGTCATCGCTGGGGTTCTAGGGCAGTTTACCCGATACGCAGAGCTCCCGAAAACAGGTACAAATCGATTCACCCCAGAGACTCCCTCCGGCGGGTGATACGAGATGAATCCAAACGTAAAAAGTCCTATCTCGCAAGATAAAGAGTTCTACTCCGAACGGGAAGCAGCGCTGTCCATGGGAATATCGCTCGCCCGGTTGCACCTGCTGCTCGATGAGTACGTCTTCAACGATGGGCTGTCACGCCCCGAGAACATCGAGCTGACTGCTAGTGACCTACTGCTGCTCGAGTTCTGGAACAAGGTGCTGCCCACGCAGAAGGTCGTCGCCATGCCAAAACGCAACAAATAGCCTCGTTTTCCCCTGCATCGCGTAGATATTTCCGGCCCGGCTCACTGCCGGGCCTTATTAGGTTTCCGCGAAACTATTAAGAATTAAGAACTTACGCGTTGTCTTGATTTGGCACTGGGCTTGCGACATAAGGGGTTAAGAAGAAACCCTATGGCTGACGCACTGCAAAACGTTAAGCAGGAATACTGGCGTCCGGCAGGCTCGCGGCGAGTTGTCGTTGACCCGGTGGCCAGCGATGCCACCTGTGAATGTGGCGCCGAATACCTGATGGGCGCCCGCTACTGCCACATCTGCGGTTCTGACCGCGTACCGGCCATGGGCCTCGGCCGCTATACCTTTAATTGGGTTGAGTGGCTCGACTTCGCCAGCATTCGCGAACGCACCGGACTCGGCACGGCCTCGCTTATCTTCTTAGTGATTGGGCTGGCCTGCGCGTTGGCGGCGATTGCCGTGGGATGGCTGTACACCGCGAACACCATTCAAGAATGGCAGGCCGTTCAGCTCTGGAGGATCCAGTGGTTGCTCGGAGCGGCGGTAGCATTTCTCGGCGGAATCGTGTTGAAGAAATCGGCGAGCACCCGAGAATAGCGTCTACTTATAGATCGTGTACTGGTCCTTCGGACGTTCCAGCTTGATCACGATTTCCCTCGTCGGCTCGGTTAAGACGAAATCTTCCCCATACGTCTGAAACCCCGGTGCAATCACCTGAACCCGCACCTTGCCATACGGGACCGCCAACTGGGTGTTCCCTTCCGAATCGGTCTTCAATTCGAAACCCTTTTTCGATTGCCATCCTTGCTTCGTCACGGGATGCAGGATCACCGACGCATTGCGCACCGGCTTGCCGTTGTCGGCCTTCACCACCTGGAACTTTACTTCGGACGCTCCTTGCGGCTCATCCTTCTTATCGGCAAACGCCAACAGGCTTCCCAGCAGAACAACAATGGCGAGAATCGAAAGCTTCTTCATAGGTCTGCGGATATTGTAAACCCGCATTCGCGATGGGCGTTGCGTGCCTTCTGCTAGAATTCCGCCTTCCCTCAAGAAGCGGGCCTCCGGAGCTAGCCATGCCGCTGCCCAATTTCCGCTATCATCCCGACCCCGTGAAGAGCGGCAACCTCGTTGTCTCCGAAGAGACCTGCGTGTGCTGCGACAAGAAGCGCGGATACATCTATACGGTCTCGGTATACGCGGAGAGTGATGATCTCGAAAACGCCCTGTGTCCGTGGTGCATCGCCGACGGCTCCGCCCACCGCAAGTTCGACGCTTCGTTCGTGGATGATCCGGGCCTCGCCGACGAGATACCAAACTCTGCCCGGCAGGAAATCCTGTACCGCACTCTTGGATTCGCCGGCTGGCAGTCGGAGCAGTGGCTCGCCTGTTGCGACGACGCAATGGCCTTCCTTGAACCAGTGGGTATCGTTGAGGTGCGACGCGATTACCCGAAACTCGAGGGCACGCTCATGCACGAAATCGTGCACGAATGGGAGCGTTCGGGCGGTGCTGCGAACGAATTGCTGAACTCATTGCACCGTGAACATGGCCCCACGGCAAATGCCTTTCGCTGTCTTCACTGCGGCGAGCACAAGGCCTACATCGATATCTGGTAACTGGAGAACGCTTGCTCTTTTTCACGTATCTGCTCAGTGCAGCCGCTGGCTTCCTGACGCTCTATTTCTCGGCACTGATCTTTTCGTTGCACAGCAGCGACGCCGCAGGCAATGCCTACGCGCAGGCCTACGCCGCGTTTGCCGGTATCGCCCTGTGGCTGATCTTCGCCGTGCTCCTCGCGATCACGCGATTCAGCGATGTCTTCCCCGCAAAACCTGCCTGGTGGATGTTGCCTGTCTTCGTCTTTGCCGCCGTCGCGGAATTCGGCGCATTCGACATTCTCTGCAGCAAAGATCAGTTCTCTCCTGCCTTCCTGCTGCAAATCGCTGCGATCATAATTCCAGTCGCGCTGCTCATCCGCATCCTCTGCCTCATCGTTCCGGTCGTCCATGAACGCGGCCTTGACAACCTTGCTGTGTGGATCACAACTGTTCCGCTGCTCCTTGCCGCGGTCATTCCTTATCCGCCCTACGTCTCGCGTCAAATGCAGTCCATGCGCGATGCCGCTGAGAGCCGCCGAGTGGCTCCGGTAATCGCCGCCGAAGAAGCAAAAACGAAAACCGAAGAAGACAATGCTTTGATCGCGAAGATCGCCGCGTATCCCGAATCAACGCCGCTCTGGGAACTGATGCCGTTCACTGCCCACCAGTCCGCCGACGTGCGCAAAGCAGCGCTCTCCAAGATCGTGACCCTGTCGGAGCGCCAGGAACAGGCCGAGCAAATGATGAATGAGTACCGCGACGAACGCGTACTTCGCGAACTTGTTCGTTTAGATCTAAAACCGACCACTGGACTCTGCAGCGGTTCGAGAAAGATCATCGCCCGTATGCCGCCGGAGTTCCGTGCCCCGATGGATGACGGTGCCTGGTCACGCGAAAATGCGGAGAACTTCGATCGCTACGCGCCCAGTATCAGTTGGCTGTTACAGAACGGCTGCGATTGCACTCCTGAAATTGCCGAATTCGAAGCCACTACTCTCAAGAACTTCAAAGACACCAAAGATCGCCAGCAATTTCTCGCCAAGCTCACCACGCTCAAGAACTCTCTTCGTCACTAAAAGTGTGGGTGCCCGAAGAGAGGGTGGGAAAGACGAACCTTCTTCCCTCAAGACAGATCTCGGGTTATGCTTTCTTCCACAGTCACCTTCATTAGCGAGTCGCCTCTGTTCTGTAACGCCGATCTTGTCTAGCCTGCCGCCGCACTTCTGCGCAGGCACACGTGTCTTCGCGCGACTCCACTCTTAACTCTGGAGACATCTGAAATGCACAAGATCGCAACTCCGCGGCTCTGGCTGATCCCTGCCACCGTCGCATCCATGAAGGCCGAACTCCGCTCCCCGCGCTCGCTCTCACGAAACCTGAATGTGCGGATGCCCAAGGTTTGGCCGCCACCGCCATTCAACGACGAAGCTTCCCAACGCTGGATGTTGAACTATCTCGAATCGCACGAACAAAGCCGCTGGGGGATGTACTACATCCTGCTCCGCGGACGCGATCGCCAACTCATCGGCAATTGCGGCTTCAAAGGCGAACCGCTGAAGAACAGCATCGAAGTTGGTTATGCGATCTGCCCCGAGTTTCGTCGTCACGGCTACGCCGCCGAGGCCGTCGATCGATTGCTGCGCCATGCCTTCGACGATCCGAATATAAACCGCGTTCTTGCCGAGACCTTCCCCGATTTGATCGGCTCCATCGGCGTGTTGCGCAAAAATAAATTCGTGCGCGTACGTGGCGGAAGCGAACCAGGAGTAATTCGCTTCAGCCACACCCGCGCACGATGGCTTGCTTCTTAACTCATAGGGCTGCCGGTTCCCATACCGTCGGCCCTAGTTCCACTGCCGCTCCGCATACGTGCGGACGTCCTTCTTAACATCGGTGAAATTGGTTCCGTCACCAACAGTTTTTCTCAAAGTCGGTGTATTGCTGACCGGAGCACTCTCCACATCGGTCCGGTTCCGCAGCGTTGGTTTGCTGCTCGGCGCCCAGGCTACCAGTTGGTTCCTCTCCAGTCGCGACACACGTGCTTTGATCTCATCGAATTCGTTGGTCGTCAGCATGTAGTTGTCTTTCGGCGGCAACAACGTCTGGATTTCCGCCTGCGCGCGCTGCATGCGCTCCGCCGTCATCGGATGCGTCGCATACGCCCGCGCAATCAACCGCTGCCTCTTCTGGTCCCTGACCAGCGCCTTCTGGAAGAACGTCACCATGGCCTGCGGATCGTACCCAGAAGCGTATGCATACTCCATGCCAAGCAAATCGGCCTCGCGTTCGGCATCGCGCGAGAATTTCATGTACGTCATCGGTAACGCGATCTGGGCCGCCTCTCGTATCGCGATCACCGCCGGCCCAGCGATAAAGAAAGTGGGCAGTGTGCACAGCTGCAGCAGTTCCCTCTTGCTTAAATTTTTCGTCGCATGACGCGCCGCCACGTGCGCAATCTCGTGCGACATCACCGCCGCCAACTCCGCTTCGCTATCCGCGGCAAGAATCAGCCCGGTATTCACGTAGAAATATCCGCCTGGCAGAGCGAATGCGTTGATCTCTTCCGAATCCACAACTTTGATTGTGAACGGCACCTTCGCATCCGAATTGCGCACCAGGTTCTGCCCCAGCCGATTCACATACTCAGTAATGACCGGATCCTGCACCAACCGCAGCATGCGGTCCGCTTCGCCCGACAACTGCCGCCCGAGCCTGGCCTCCGCTTCAATGGAGACAAAGTTCATCCCGCCCGCAACTTTGCGTTCGCCGATCTTTGTGACGTCGTACTTTGTCACTACCTTCTGCATCGCCTTCGCATACTTCGCGCTCGACACCTCTACCACCGGCGCCGCACTTGCATTGGAACTGTTAAGAGTTTGCGCAACTGAAAAACTGACAAAGAAGACGAGCGTGATCAGCAGACGAACTCTGGGAGCTTGCACCGCAGCACCTCAAGGCCTGGCGATTTCTCGCCGCGGGGCCACGGCCGGTCCAACTTCGGCCCCGCGTCGAGATGAGAGTTCCGGGAAGCAACTTCCGTTGCCAGGCTAGGTGCCAATTCCACGATCGCCTACCAAGTCCCTGCGCACGCACGCAGCTTGGATTCGCTCCCATTCGCAGAACTTCGACCTCTATACAGCCTCGTCCGGCTCTGAGACCCGCCCCGGTGTTCCCGGCCCGCAGGTCCCATCCCTTGCTCACCTCCTCCATCGGCGCAAGGTTCGCAGGGTTTAGAAAAATCCAATAAACTGATTAGAATCAGCTAATCTGCTCGACTCTTGCCGGAAAACGGTAAAGATTGAGTTAATCTCACTCACATTCCACCCTCTTCCGCTTGACATCGGACAATCAGCCGCCCTAGAATTAGCACTCGTAGGACGTGAGTGCTAGCAGGCACTCTGCCCTGGTTAGCAATCCATAAGTTTCTCGCCGCCGAATCACGCGGCACCCCAAACACCCATAGGAAATCTCGAAAGGAGTCCCAAGAATGGCTACTGCAACTGCAACCAAGCTTGTTCCCCTCTACGACCGCATCGTTGTGCGTCGCGTTGAGGAAGCTCAGACCACCCGTGGCGGCATCATCATCCCCGATAGCGCCAAGGACAAACCGCAGGAAGGCGAAGTCATCGCCGTCGGCAAGGGCAAGCAGAACGAAAAGGGCGAGACCACCCCGCTGCAAGTCAAAGCCGGAAACCGCATCCTCTTCGGCAAGTACGCCGGCACCGAAATCAAGATCGATGGCGAAGAATTCCTCATCATGCGCGAGGAAGAAGTCCTCGGCATCCTCGAGTAACAATTCGTCCGGCGCGCTAGCGCCGCACCAAGATTCGTATCAGGGCACGACTTCAGTCGTGCCGACAAAAGCTCCCTCCGCCGGGCTTCAGCCCCTGAGGGAAACAGATTTCGAAGGAGATTGATCGCAATGGCAAAGCAAATCGTTCACGGCGAAGAATCCCGCCAGTCCATTCTGCGCGGCGTTAACGTTCTCGCTGACGCAGTGAAAGTTACCCTCGGCCCCAAGGGCCGCAACGTCGTTATCGACAAAAAGTTCGGTTCCCCGCTCATCACCAAGGACGGCGTTACCGTCGCGAAGGAAATCGAACTGAAGGACACCCTTGAGAACATGGGCGCCCAGATGGTGAAGGAAGTCGCCAGCAAGACCAGCGACATCGCCGGCGACGGCACCACCACCGCCACCGTTCTCGCCCAGGCCATCTACCGCGAAGGCGTAAAGAACGTCGCCGCCGGTTCCAACCCCATGGCCCTCAAGCGCGGCATCGACAAGGCCGTCACCGCCGTATGCGGTTACAACGACGCCGAAGGCAACCGCATCCCCGGCGCCCTCGACAAGTTCAGCAAGCCCGTCACCGGCGAGATGATCGCCCAGGTCGGCACCATCTCCGCCAACAACGACGAGACCATCGGCAAGATCATTGCCGAAGCCATGAAGAAGGTCGGCAAAGACGGTGTCATCACCGTTGAAGAGTCGAAGACCATGGAGACCCAGCTCGAAGTCGTCGAAGGCATGCAGTTCGACCGCGGCTATCTCTCCCCGTACTTCGTCACCGATCCTGAGCGCATGGAAGCCGTGCTCGAGAACCCCTACATCCTCATCCACGAAAAGAAAGTTTCCTCGATGAAGGACCTGCTCCCGTTGCTCGAGCAGATCGCCAAGGGCGGACGCCCATTGGTCATCATCGCGGAAGACGTGGAAGGCGAAGCACTCGCGACTTTGGTCGTGAACAAGCTGCGCGGCACGCTCAACGTTGCGGCCGTGAAGGCGCCTGGCTTCGGCGATCGCCGCAAGGCCATGCTGCAAGACATCGCGATCCTCACCGGCGGCAAGGCCATTACCGAAGACCTCGGCATTAAGCTCGAGAACGTCCATATGGACGATCTCGGTTCCGCCAAGAAGGTCACCATCGACAAGGACAACACCACGATTGTCGAAGGCAAGGGCAAGAGTTCCGACATCGAAGGCCGCGTGAAGGAAATTCGCAGCCAGGTCGAAAAGACCACCAGCGACTACGACCGCGAGAAGCTCCAGGAACGCCTGGCGAAGCTCGTCGGCGGCGTTGCGGTGATCAAGGTCGGCGCAGCCACCGAGACTGAAATGAAGGAAAAGAAAGCTCGCGTGGAAGACGCGATGCACGCAACCCGCGCTGCCGTGGAAGAAGGCATCGTCCCGGGCGGCGGCGTTGCGCTCATCCGTTGCGTCGAAGCCGTTGACGCCCTCAAGCTCACCGGCGACGAAGGCATCGGCGCCAACATCATCAAGCGCGCGCTCGAAGAGCCCCTCCGCCAGATCGTCGGCAACGCCGGCGAAGAAGGCGCCATTGTGGTCGGCAAGATCCGCGACCACAAGGACCCGCACTACGGATACAACGCCCAGACCAGCGAGTACGTTGACCTGGTCAAGGCCGGCGTCATCGACCCGACCAAGGTAACCCGTACCGCGCTCCAGAACGCCGGCTCCATCGCTGGCCTCATGCTCACCACGGAAGCCCTCATCTCCGAGATCCCCGAAGAGAAGAAGTCTGAACCGGCCGGTGGACACGGCGGCGGCATGGGCGGCATGTACTAAATCGAAGTCGAAAGTAGAAACGAAGAGCCCCGCAGCGATGCGGGGCTTTTTGTTGAACGATGATCGGAGACTCCAATGCAGAAGATTTTTCAACACAAAGGTTGTTCGATTGATGCTCGTAGCCACGAGCTCGCTGATGGGAGCGGCTGGATTGCGGAGTTTTATGTCTTTGATAGGAACGACATGGATACGCAGTTCTCGTTACCAAGCACCTTCCCTAACGAGGAGTCAGGCCTACGCGCTGCGATTGAGGTCGGAAAGAAGAAGGTGGAGGACGGCTTTGAACCCATCGACATTACGCTCGCGGGTCAATCCCTGTAGTCGTTAACTTAACGAAGCGGCCATCGGTATCGAGCACTGTCGTCGGGAGAAGGAGCGCTCACGCTTGATCAAACGTGCCGTGGGAACAACCCCGTCCAGTGAGGATGGTCCGCGTGCAGAATAGGGATGGAGTTATTCGGCGTGCGGTGCTGGAAGACGATTACGAATCCGCAATCCCCAAATCCTTTTGGGTGCTTCGAGTCAGCAACTCTCCCATAGCGCAGCAGCTTTGCCTTGTCCGATCCGTTAAAGTGTGAGCAGTGCGTCGAGAACACGTTGTCGCCATCATGCAGCTCGTGCACCGGTAGTGGCGTGATGGTCGTTTCTTCGGAAATTCGCTTGCGCGCAGCCCCCGAAGCAGCAACCAGAATCAGATATACCTTTCCGACGTCCGCAAGAAGTGCCCCAAAAGATGTTTCCGGGTCATTCCATGCCTTGCATACTTGAGTTCCAGTTCCGCTGAAATCGTCCAATAAGACGACGGTATCGTCCTTCGATATCCTGTTCGGGTCGCTCTCTGAAAGCAGCGGTAGTCGAAATAGATCGCTTCGCGAAACAAAGAGGTCATTGAATTTCTTGGAGTCTAGTCCGTTTGCAAGTCGGAACTGGTAGAGCATCGCATCGCCGCTTTCGCCAGCACTTCCGGACATCGCAGCAAATCGCCATTTGTTCACTCGCTTGGAGGGTAACTTGTCCCAACCAGTCAAAGACGCGAGAGCCTGCCGGTAGGCTGCGTGAATCTTGGTCTGATCGTAGAACTCAACCGCGTCAAGAACGCGTGCTGCCAAATCCCGATCTCCCCCGCTAAATTGCTGCAGCCAACCATCAATGGTTATGTTGACGATTCCTGAGCGATACGCCCCGAACCGATCAACCCATCGTTTGTACCGCTTGGCATCTATTTTCACACCACGTGGCAGCGGGCTTCTCACTTTGCCTCCCGCCGACCGAGCGCCCGCAGTTTCTCGCGAATGAGTTGCGCAAGGCTCTCTAGGCGATTCCACAACGCCTCTTCCCCATAATATTCATCAATATCTATGTCATTAACCTGCGAGTAAATCTTGTCCACTGACTGCAAGAGCTTTTTGGCGTTGGCCGTTACCGCGGCAGACTCGATGCTGAGGTGGTCCGGCCCAAGCACCGGCTGATCTGCAAATTCCTGCAGTCGCTTGGAAATCAGAGGAGTCTTTTTCGCCTTGACCGCATTGTTGACATACTGCTTAACGATTCGAAAGTCTGTGACCGATCTCAGCCCACCGGCGGCTGATTTTTTCAGCATAGCGTCCGTAAAATCGTCCTTTTTGAACCAGGGAAATTTCTGCACTTCCCGATCGTTTCGGACTGGATAGAGTTCAATGAAAAAATCCGCCTTGACGCGCTTCTTGGGATCGGCGTCCAGCATCGTATCCTGATATCGTTTGGGGTAGGAAAGCAATTTCTTGCTCCGCACCACAACCGCCTCGTCCAAGCCGGTGAGTTCCGCCAGTCGCTTGTCGTTTTTTTCTCTAAGTTCGCGCATCAGCAGCTCAAGCTTGAGCGCAGTCGGCATTAACTCCCAGTCTTTTCGGAGTTTGTGTATCTGAAACATCGTGACGATGTTCTGCACCAGCGTGGGCTCTGCGACTTCATTAACCGGAATCGTCTTCAGTCCGGCTTCTTGCGCGCAGATCCACCGTCGCTGACCGTCAAGTATGACGTAGTCGCCACTACGCGTTTCCCGATAGACCGTAAGCGGCACCAGAATTCCAACACGCTTGATCGACTCGCGAAGAATGTGCAAGTCTTCGCGATCGAAGAGCATCCTCGGGTTATGCGGGTTGGGCTTTACCCCATCCATCGGCAGAGTGTTTACCCCGATTGCCCGCACTCCAAACTTATCCACGTCCGCTGTCATCGCCTAGGCCACCTAATTATTCTAAGCCGTTGTTGATCGCTGCCGATTGCTGATCACCCATTCGTACGCGGTCTTTCGGTCGCCGGCGAAGCCTGCGACGTGCCGTTTTACAGGAAGTCGAACCGAACACCACTTCCGCGCGAGCGCTCTCGCTTCTTTGCAATCTGCATAGGACACAAGAAAGTCAGCACCCCGACCCACAATCGCGTGAAGGCTCTCCTCGAACCGAGGCATATCTTCGGTGCCGAATAGCTTGCTTCCGTACTCCTTGAAAATTCGGCGAGATAACACCGCGTAAGGTGGATCCAGATAGACAAAATCACCCACCTTCACAAGATCCAAGGTCGCCGAGAAGTCACCAGCGACTAGTTCGGCAGTCTGCAGTAGCCTTGAGCAGCGTAATAGATCTTCTTTACTAAAATACTCACCGACTCGCTTCCCCATGGGTACGTTGAATCCGCCCTGAAGATTTGTACGATAAATCCCATTAAAGCAGTTCCGATTTAGATAGAGAAATCTTAGTGCGCGCGTCTCGGGATCTAGGGTCGTCGGGTTTTGGTTACGCCACCGAAGATATGTAGCAACGTCTCGCTTAATTCGACAAAGCCGCCGATGCAACCGCTCTGGTGAATCGCGAACAACGCGGTAAAGCTGAATCAGTTCCTCATTACTATCGCCGAGGACCGCGGAGGGTGGAGCAAGGTCGAAGAAAAGACAAGCAGAACCCGCAAATGGCTCGACATAACGCTTGTGCTCCCCGGACCAGTATGGCGCCAGACGCGAAAGCTGCTTTCGTTTGCTGCCGGCCCATCGCAAGAAAGGCTTCACCCCGCGTTTTTCCGGCGATTCGTTTGGGCACACCAAGCCGATTGTCATGGTCATTGCGCCTTAGTCGCGGTGGTAATTCCAAGCGTATCGTACCATTACTGCTGCTTCTTCCATACGTCATCGAGTGTCTTCGCTGCCACAATCGCTTTGTGTGTGGCATATCGTGGCCCCTGAAGCGGACGAACCTGGCCACCTTTAACTAAAGCAAGCGGCCCGACCGGCCGTGCAGGCTCAGCGAAATTTAGCACATACTTGCCTGACTCCTTCCAAGGCTCAATCGACTGTACCGGCGCGATGAAGGTGATCGCCGAAACGGGATGCACTTGGTAGGCCGCCAGATACTTGATCTGTGGTCGCATCGTGTCGTGAATCCGCACTGCATACCAGCGGTTTTCGCGTAGAAATACTTCTTCAAATCCATCCTCACGCGCCGGAACAACGAGAGTATCGATTTCAGAAGTATCGATCGCAGACATCCCTTCTGCATTTTGATCTGCAGTAGTATCGCCGACTACATCAGCCAGGAAAGGTTCGAACAGAAAAAGTCGTCCGCCATTCTTGTCCTCATAACAAGCGACTTCCAAGACTTCGACACCGAACCGGAATCTTTGCGAAAGCACGCTTTGGAGCGACTCCGGCATCTCGTCAATAATCACGAGAGCCGCAAAAGGGCATTCCGCGACCATGTACTCGATTAGATGATCGAGGTTCCTGTATCCCCGCGCGGGAGCGTACTTCTCACAGGCTTCTCGAATCGACGGTTGTTCGTTCAGCGCGGAAAGCAGAATTCTTTTGACGGCTAGCGGCTCACTTTCGAACGAGATGGAGAACTGGAGGATCTGAACTGCAACGTGGCGAAGCGGGTCGTGTGCTTTTAGCTCGTTTTCTACCACATACAATCGAGGCGTCGGACCTGAGAGGTCGAGAAGGTAGCCATCGGGAATGTTCTGCACTCCGCCTTTGACCCCGATTTTTCGCTTGATGTCCAAGTAGAACCGGGAGGGACCGAACAATCGGTGCTGAATATCGACTATGCAGCGCTCAAATTCAGCCTCGCTCTTATATTCAATCCGACGAAATTCTGATCCGCCTCCGAAGAGTATGGACATGTAGATCTCCTACTAGAGATGGCAATTAGTCCACCTATCTTATAAGCCGGAAACCCAGAACCGTTAGCATATTCCTCATCTAGACTTTCCCCAGGAAGTATGGAGAAATGGCGGGTACCGGATGGCGGGTGGCCCGGGTCTGCCCTAAGCTTTTGACTTCTCTTGTTCCCAAATCACTCTGGGTGCCCCATTTCTCGCGCTTTTCGAGAAGTGGGAGAGCGACACTGCCGACACTACGCCGAGTGCCCCATCCTCGCTCGCCTCCCGGGTTAGCGTGGGTCTAATAAGGCGCGCGGTAGGCGCAAGATCGCTTCTCGCCGGGTACGTGTCTATCTCGCCCGCTTATAAACCAGCATTCCGTGTGAAGCCAGCACCAGTTCCCATCCTTGCGCACCGTGCGCATTCATTTCCTGCATTGCTTTCTCCGGTGCCATAAACCCGCCGCCCACGGCCACCGTGGGTACTGGCTCTACCAGGTACTCCCACCGTTGCGCGCCTGATGCACCGCGTCCTGCCTGCGCGTTCCCATTCCACACCATTCCCAGCACCAGCACGAACATTACGGCGAGCAGCCCAAGGTTTCGCTTCGACATAGATCACCATCCTCCTGAGAAATGCGCGCTAGTCTACACGGAAAGGGCACACACCGCACATTCCCCAACCCGCCTTCAATGGTGCCGCCGGCGCCGCCATTGCTCTCCCCAATTCTCCAACCCAGTTTTCCCTTCCGGCGTATCCTATCCCCGCCACACTCAGTCGAATTCATTCTTCACGGAGCGCCTGATGCGCACTGCCTACCCACGCTTCCTTGCCGCCGCTCTTTTCTTACTTGCAGTCACCACCTTCGCTGGCGCCGCCTCCACCAGCAACGCCGATAGCATCGTCATCACCTTCAAAGACGGCCACCAGCAAACCTTCGCGCTTGCCGACATCGTGCGCATGGAATTCCGCTCCTCCGGCAAGGCCTCCGGCACCTCCATCGATCTGCCCACCCGCAGCCGCTACGTCGGCAAGTGGACTGTCGGCGACGGCCAGGGACACAACTACGTCTTCACTCTCGAAGAAAATGGTCAGGCCTCCAACAACGTCGGTTCCGGCAACCACGGCACCTGGAGCTACGTCGCCGGCGAAGCCCGCATCTCCTGGGACAACGGTTGGCACGACATCATCCGCCGCGTCGACATGAAATACCTGAAGTTCGCCTTCACCCCCGGCAAGTCCTTCGACGACGAACCAAGCAACGTAGGCGACGCCCACAAAAACTCCGACCCCATCTAGCGCGCGCACTCTTTATTTGTCTGTCATTCTGAGCGAAGAACCCGCAGACCAATGCGGGTTCGCAGTCGAAGACTCCTATCAACTACCCGATCCCGTCCCCGCGAGATCACGACAATCTCGCTGTTTTTTCGTCGCGCATTTTTCGCCCAATTCCCACGCCCGCCCTGTAATTCACCGCACGCACCCTCGTGTCCGCCATCACATCTTTCGTGACACGACCTGCCCTAATCTGTCGTAGTGGGATACTTTTCCCGCGAATCACACCCGCTCTTTGAAAATCCGCCCACGGCCTCGCGTCCTGAAAATCCTTCGTGCCCTTCGTGTTCCAAGATTTTGGTTTCCGACCCCCGAAATCGCATCTAACTCCCACGCCGAGAGGAATTTACCTCTAAGTGTATGTAGAATGAAGAATTTGCAAACTATGCACCAACTAAGTCCAGCATTTTGAAGAATTTGCAAAATCCAGAGGGGAGGGGGTACCCCAAGCGACAATTTGCGCCAACACCTATAAGTGGCGTATTCTTGAAATAAGCTTCCATGAACTCGCAGCGCGCTCCCCTTTTGCGTTGATGCGCCTTCAGATTGCGAGTCGGTCCACCAACCAGACCCTCGAGAACCTGCACTCGTACGATGTTCCACCCAGCGATCTTCATTCTGCGCTGTGGCCGCGCGTTCGAATTTTCCCCTCGGACGCCTCAGCACGTCCACCCCTGAATCCTAAAAGTCCTACTCCCTTCCCCTTCTTCGCCGGGAGCACGACCGGAAAGGCGGCTCTTGTGAACGTGCACCTGGTCAATCCCAGCGACAATTCTTTCGGCACCGCAGTCATCACCCCGCGTTGGCTCTTCGTCCTCGCCGCCGCGACTCCGCGCAGCTATGGCACTCCGAAGTTAGTGGACGAATCTCTCGAACCGCTCGATCCCTCCACCATCCAGAGCGGCGACATCGTCGGCATCAGCGTTCATACCGGCAACGCTCTGCGCGGATACGAAGTCGGCAACCTCGCTCGCGAACGCGGAGCGTGGGTCATCTACGGCGGCATTCACGCCACGCTTTATCCCGAAGAAGCGTTCGATCGTGGCGGTGCGCACTCCGTGGTCACCGGCGATGGCGATCTCATTTGGGCGAGCGCACTCGCAGACTGCGCGGCCGGCACTCCGGGCCACATCTATGCCGGCGGCAAGATCGAAGGCGACCAGTTCATCGCCGCGCGCTGGGACCTCGTCGACACCGACAAGTACATGTGGGCCTCGGTGCAAACCATTCGCGGATGCCCGAAGCATTGTTCTTTCTGCTCCGTGTGGCGCACCGACGGCCAGAAGCCCCGCCAGCGTAACTTCCAGTCCGTGATCGAAGAGATCGTTGACCTCCGGCGCCGTGGCTTCCGCTTCATCGCCCTCGCCGACGACAACTTCTACCCCGTCACCCTCACCGATCTCCGCCTCGCCAAGGCCCAGAACAACACCGAGAAGCTGCGCAACCTCGAACAAATTCGCGAGGAACGCTTCCACCTCATGGCGCAACTGGCGCGGCTCCCCAAGGACATGGTTTTCTTCACCCAAATCACCATGGAAGCTGCCGAAGACGCTGCCTTCCTCGACGCCATGCGCGCCGCCAACATCAAGGGCGCACTCGTCGGCGTAGAAGCCGTCACCCCGGAAGGGCTCAAAGCGGTCTATAAGGATTTCAATTACTCAGGCGACCGGCTCGCCCAGCAGTTACAGGAATTCCGCCGTCACGGCGTGCACGTCCTCGGCTCGTTTATCTTCGGCCTTCCCACCGACAAGCCGGAAACCTTCGACGCTACGGTAGACCTCGCGCTGAAGTCGGGTATCACCTTCGCCCAGTTCGTCATGATGACGCCGTTCCCGGGCACCGTCGATTTCAACGGTTGGGAAAAAGAACAACTCGTTAAGCCGACGCTGGTAGGAGGGATCCCGATCGTTCGCTACTGGCTCATCCCCACCAGCATCCGTCCGAAAATGTTTACGCCCCATCCAATCATGTCGTCGGACGAGATTCGTGATCGCACCCAGGGCGTGTGGGACAAGTTCTATACCTTCCCCGCCATCTGGAAACGCTCGCGCTGTTGCCCCACCCTGCGCTCCCGCCTCGGCTTCATTTTCCTGTCGAAGCTCTATCGCCAGATGTATGCCGGCACCGGCATCTCTACCGACAGCGCCCGCCGCAAGAAAGCCAAACGCACCGCCCGCTGGATCGCCCGCGAATGTCGCCGCCTCTTCCACGCCAAACCGCTGCCCGATCTCGCGGTACCCACATGGACGAAGACACCAGCGAACGCCTTGCCGGGGCTGACGATCTTGAATCCGACTGGGGATTAGAATCTGTGCTTTTCCGGAAGGGTGGGATTGACTGCTAAGTGATTCCGCCCTCCCCCTCGCTATCCCCGTTTTCCAAATCGTGTCACGATGTATGTGATAGCCGCACGTCTTCCTGTGATAAGAGTCGTGAGACGATGCGACGCGGGAACCGGCTATTGCTCGCGGAGCAGTTGCAACGGCTCAGAGCGAAGCGCGCGCCGGGCAGGGATCCACGTGGCGAGCAGGCCCAGCAACGACATGGTGAACACAACCCCGCAAAGGACCAGCGGATCGCGTGGTGTTGCCTGGTAGACCACGTAGGAAAGAACGCCGGTTGCGGCGAATCCTAGAACAAGTCCGATAACCGAGCCGATCGCGAGAAGGCGCAGTGGTGTACCGAGCGCGGCCCAGGCGACCTGCTTCTTCTGGGCGCCGAGAGCGACGCGGATTGCCAGCTCACGCATGCGTTTCGAGACGGCATAGGACGCCATGCCGAAGATGCCGGTGATCGCGAGCATAGCTCCGAGTGCGCCCAGAATACCGAGCGCGACCGTAGCGACACGCGACGCGAAAAGGGCGCTGTCAAGTTGTTGCGGCCACGTTTTGATCACGAACGGAAGCCTGCTATCGAGCTTGCGAAGGGTGTAGTCGACTTCAGGGGCCGACTGCGCGGGATCGCGCGTGGTGCGAACGACGAGCGTAGTGGAACTTGTGGGTGCCTGAAGGATCGGCAGGAACGTGGCGAACTGCGGATCTTCGGTGAGGGTTTGATATTTTCCATCCTCGACCACACCGATCACTTCGTAACGGCGTTCGTTCATTTTGAAATGGCCGCTGATGGCTTTGTCAACGGAGCCGAAGATCTTGTCGGCAAATCTCCGATTGATCACGGCTACCCGGACGGCGTCGCGATTGTCCTGCCAGGCCACGTCTCGTCCCGCGAGAAACGCGGTGCCTGCCGCGCGGAAATAGTTCGGAGAGATGCTGTAAAAGCTGGCGTCCCCGAGACTGTTGGAGGCGCGGAAGTCGACTGTGTCGTCCTTGTAAACAGCCGCGGTTGCCCCGTTCAGAGCGAGGGGAAGACGGTCTGCCATGCCCACGGCGCTGACACCGGGAACCGTCGCGAGTGTCTCAATAAGGCGCTTTTGCATGATTGGCGTGGTGTCTTCGTTGTAGCCCGCCATATCGAGATCGGTGTCAGCGATCAGCGAATTCTCAGGGACGAACCCAAGGCTGCTATGCAGAGACCGCACCAGCCCGCGGACGGCGACCAGCGACGCAGTAACTAATACAGCGCAAGCGGAGATCTGAAAGACGAGCAGGACGTTGCGCGCGGTAAGGCGTCTACGACGCTCGCCGGTGAAACCGGCTTTCACGACTTCGTAGGGATTGGAGCGCAGGACTTGGCGCACCGGGATAGCGCCGAAAATAAGCCCGCTAAACAAGGCCAGCACGAACGCAACGAAGTACACCCGAAAATCCGGCAGGACCTGCAGTGTGATCGGAAAATCGGAGATCGGACGCCAGACGTTCAGCCAGCGCAGTAAGACGATTCCGCCGCCAATCCCAGCAATGCCGCCGATGAGCGACAGCATGACCGACTCCGTGAAGAGTTGACGCAGGATGCGGCGACGGCTTGACCCAAGGGCAAGGCGCAGCGCGATTTCGCCGGCGCGGTCAGAGGCGCGAGCAGCGAATAGGCTGCCGAGGTTGGCACACGCTGCGAGCAATATCAGGCTGGCGAGCAGCATAAGACCCGCGAGAAATGCGCTCACGGGCTTACCCAGCATGTCTCCCAGGAGGCCGGGACGCACCAGAGTGAAGTGAATCTGATCGTCATCCTTCGGATATGTCTTGGAAAGATACGAGGCTACCGCATTCAAGTCTGCGGTGGCCTGCGCCGGAGTGACGCCGGGACGTACGCGTCCAATAATCCAAAGTCCACGCGCGGCGCGACCGTCGAGATTGCTCCACCCATCCACTTGCTGCTGGTTGACGATGGGGGTCCAGAAGTCGGGAGCGAAGAACAGTTCGGTGCCGTTGAAGCCGGGCGGCGCCACACCGAGGATCGTGTAGGGCTGTGTATTCATTTCCACGGTGCGCCCAACAACTCCGCGGTCGGACTGAAAGTGACTCTTCCAATAAGCGTAGCTGAGCACGATGTATGGACTGCTGTTGGGCCCGTGTTCATCGCTCTCGTGGAAGAAGCGGCCAAGGTAGGGCTGCACTCTGAGGACATCGAAGTAGTTCCCGCTGGCTTCGTAGAGCCATGCGCGGGCGCTGTGGCCATCGGCGCCGAGGCCGACGCGCGAGATGGTGTAGGCGATCATGCCGTCGAAGTTACGGGTCCGGTCGCGTATATCCAGGTAATCGGGATAGGACTGTTGCGGAGAGCGGTCGCGGCTCTGCTCCAGCATAGAAAGGTTCCCGGCGTCGGGAACATTGATGGGACGGAGTACAAGCCCGTTCATCGCGCTGAAGACGACCGCGTTGGTGCCGATGCCGATCGCAATGGTGAGAATCGCGACCACCGTGAAGCCGGGCGCCTTGCCGAACATGCGGAGAGCGAAGCGCGCATCCTGCACGAGGATTTCGAAGAAGTGCCCGGGAATTTCTTCGTGACACTCTTCCTCAAAACGAACCTCGCCGCCGAACTCTATGCGTGCACGGCGTTCGGCTTCATCTCGCGGCAACCCGGAGCGTTGGAGATCGTCGGCACGCAACTGTTGGTGACTGCGAAGCTCATCGCTGATATCGCTGGATGTGGATGAGAAAGGGCGGGAGAGAAGAGCCCGGAGATAAGAAAACAAACTCATATTTCCTCCGGCGTGCTGGCGAGAACAGAGGCCATAGCCTCCGCGAGTCGGCCCCAGCCCTCGGTTTCTTCGCGCAGACGTTTGCGTCCGGCGGTGGTGAGCTCGTAGAACTTCGCGCGGCGATTGTTGTCGGAGGTGCCCCAGTTTGCCTTGAGCAGCCCTTGGCGCAAAAGACGGAAGAGAGCCGGGTAAAGAGCACCTTGCTCTACGAGGAGAGCGTTGTTCGAAATCTGCCCTATGCGGAGGAGTACGCCATAGCCGTGCAGAGGGCCGAGTGAGACGGCTTTCAGGATGAGAAGATCGAGGGTTCCTGGGAGCAATTGGGCTTGCGGTGGCAAGGCATCCTCCTAAGTCGCTTAGGAATGTACGATGATTCTCCTAAGCTGTCAAGGAGAGGGGGCTTCTTTGCGCTGCTGGGAAATGTAAAAAATCTTGGGACGAGGTGAACCGATGGCGATTACGTTCCACCCCGACCATATACCGCCGCTCCAAGGTGTGCCCTCCTTCAAAAAATGGGAATTGGGGGGAGACGCAACATTCCCCTATTTTTCCTCGAACGATTGGCGCTCAGTTTCATCCATTTTTCCTCCCGGTATATCCTAATTTCCACCGCAATCGGTCGAATCCATTCCGAACGGAAATCCTGATCCGCACTGCGTCTTCCCAACCCTCCCACATTTAAGACTTTGACATGCCGGTGGACTCAATCTATCGTTCTCGCTCGACGAGGGCGCCCCTTGACTCACCAGCGGCATTCCATTCTGCATTGGATCGTATTCCTTCTCTTCTGCGCGATAGTCCCGACCGCCATCGCAGCCGACGAGTTGAAGACGATCGACAACCCCGGCGGTGGGCAGGTGGTCTACGGCTCGCTCACCGGGCAGAACTCCCCGTCTGCGGCAATGGGCTTCATGCTCAAGCAGGTCCACGGACACTTCGGCGATCGCCCCCAGATCGGCAAGTTCTTTCAGGCCCGCGGCTCCGATTCCATCGCTGTCTTCTTCAACCTCACAGCCAAGAATCAGGGAAACAAGCCGATCGCCGGCATGGTGATCGTGTCCATGCCCCCCGGCGGTACTACAACCGCAGCTGTCCTCTACGATGACGCCGGCCGATTCGCGAAGACTGAGCCCGAGATGATGAAGGCACTGAACGCGGCCTGGCTGTCTGCACGAAGTGAGCGTTCCGCCGGCGCCGCGCCGAGCGTTCAACCCCTATCAACGGCCACCGCTGGGGACCGCAGCGCCAGCATCGGTCTGCCGGTCGGATGGCAGCTCACCCAGGTCGCTGGCGGCTCCATTCGTGCCGAGGGCCCAAATGGTGAAGCCGTTTTCCTCGGTATGCTTTTCCAGGGAATCAGCGATCCCAGCAACGTTCAGCGTGCCTACGGCGCCGGACCTCATCTCGTCGCATCGTTCAGCGGTGATCTGTTTTCTGCCTACGCCGCCATCATGAACCAGATGCGCCAGAGTCGCGGTCTCCCCGCCGCGACCTTTTCGCTTTTGCAGGAGACGCCCGTAAACGCTCCCGGAGAAGGCCGAGTCGTTCTGGCCATGATGGATCTCGATCTGCACGACGGCAAAGGGCCGCGCACCGGCAGCGTGCGACTGGGCGCCGTTCATGTTCCGGGCACGCCTACGTGGGCCTTATCAGTCAACGGCTCACAAGCTCCCAAGACCGTCGCTGCCCAGTTGGCCCCGACGATCAAGGCGATGGTCGCTTCCTACCGGCAGAATGGTGCAGTCGTCAGTGCCGAGCAGCAAGCTGCCATGAGCCGGGTGCAGGCCGACGCGGCCGCTGCCGCCGCCCAGGGCAAAGCTCTCGATGCACGGCGCGAAGCCTCCAACGCTTCCTTCGATAACCATATGCGCTCACTCGACCAATCCAATGCCTCATTCAACGGGCACATGGATGACCTCGACCGCTCCAGCAAGGCCTTCCAGAACTATCAGCTTGATCGTTCCGTGGTTCACGACAATGACTATGCCGAGCGCGGTACGGTTTCCAATAGCTACGCTGACTCCCTCGTCCGCGCCAACCCGGACCGATTCCAGATCATTCAGAACCAGGACCTGATCAAAGGAATCGACTACTGATCTCTTCCGCATCTCGTGCGACAACGGCTGGCGCGACGCCCACAAAAACTCCACCCCATCTAGTGCCTATCGACACGCTCGGTGCTACCATGTCGTCCCTCTCACTCACCTTGCAAGGAGATCCCCATGGGTGACAAATGTGAATTGCGATCCAAGCTCGGTAAATCGGACGCCGACAAGAAGCACAACACCTGGTACTTCCGCTGCCACAAGAAAGACTGCGACGAACAATGCGTCCTCTATCTCGAAATGAAAGAGAAGGATGGCGTCGAACATGTGGAAGACGTCGACTGCAAGTGCATCAAGCTCGACAAAGACGATTGGCAGCAATACCACGATCCCGATCCACGCCGATGCAAACTCGAATTTCAGAAGAAGGATGAAAAGAAAGAAGAGAAGACGCACCGCGTCTATCTCCGGTGCAAACCCACTGACGAATGCGACAAAGAGTGCATCGTGTACATCCAGTTCGACAACGACGAGCACAAGAAACACGGCAAGATCAAGGAAATCGCCTGCCTCTGCGCAGTCTGGGATGACCTCTGATCAGCCCGAAGGGCGGTTGGGCTTCTAAGCACGACGCGCTAGCGTCGTGAAAGGTGACGAGGAATCTCCAAGCCCCTTCAGGGGCGGTGCGGCTTCTTCGGGGTCCCCGGCGAGCGCAGCTTTTGCGCTGGCTGGGGTGGTCGAGCATTTTCACGCGGTTTTCGATGGAAATTTCGCGCGTCTTCTATGCCATCCCTGTGACCCACCGCACGCGAACCCGTGTCCGCCATCACATTCTTCACGACACCAACCGAATAACCTGTCGTAGTGGGATACTCCCGCTGGACGCAATCGCTCTTTGAAACCTTCGCGTACTTCGTGCCCTTCGTGTTGAAGGGTTTTGCCGTTCAACATCCGAAAATGCTCTCTAACTCTTACGCCGAGAGGAATTTACCTCTAAGTATCTGTGGAATGAAGAATTTGCGGACTATGCACAAGCTAAGTCCAACGTTATGAGGAATTTGCAAAATTAGAGGGGGGAGGGGGTACCCTGAATTGCAGGCACCTCCCTGGCGCTGATTTTTAGCTTTTCCTACGCCGCGCGCGAGAGCACCTTGGCCGACCCTTCCCCATGGAAGCGACGCACGCTAAGAATCCCCAGCGTGATGAACAGGACCAGCACGACGCCCTGCGCGATCTGGAACGGCGGTTCCTTCTGCGTAGGCGCGAGCGCATGCAGCGCTGGTACCTTCTGGAACGACTGCGCCACCAGCACGAAGAAGTTGAAGTACAGCGCAATCACCATCGTCGTGAGGTAGGTCTTGCGCAGGCGTTGCGCGGCATTCCATTGCCGTCGCGCCCAGTAGGCAATCGCCAGCACGATCAGGGAAAGCACCCCCAGCACGATCCCCGGCGTGATCCCATGGAACGGGAACAGGAACCCGGTAATGCTGGTGAGCGCCGTAGTGGCGAGGAAGAAGCTGGTCGTCCCGGCGTAGGCACGGTTATTGAGCAGTCCGGAGACCACCACAAAGCCCGAGACGATCGCCGCCAGGCTAATCGCAACGTGGAAGAGTGTGAACGCTTGCAGCAGCATCGGGGGACCTCCAGAGATAAACATCCGATTGCCTCCCCACTGTGGCAGGTTCTTTATTTACGGCACATTGTTCTTTAGTAGGGGGAGTCTGGCTACAATGGTGCGCCCGCAATCCCCTTGAAATTTGGAGTCCTCACATGAATTCTGCTGAAGCGAAAACGATCGCAAATTTCCTCTGTACCGATTACTCCCACGAAGTAGACACCACGCTTCGCGTGCTCGGCGCAGTGCCGGCGAACCATCTCGATTACAGCCCTGATGCGAAGTCCAAGACCGCGCTCGGTCTGCTGCGCCATCTCGCGCTCGAGGATGAGTGGTTACTGAACTGCGTCGCCGCTGGCGCGTTTACGCCCCCACCTGACGACTCCGATGCATGCGGCATCCTGACGCCCGCCGACGCCGTCGCGCACTACCGCGCGCGCATTCCGGCAGCCATCGAGCGCGTTCGCGCCCTCACGCCCGAACAGCTAACGCAGGTCCTCGACATGTTTGGGCTAATGCAGATGCCGGCAGTACAGTTCCTCGGCCTCGCGGTGAAGCACTCAGTGCACCATCGCGGCCAGCTCAGCACGTATCTTCGCGCCATGGGGGGCGCCGTCCCCGGCATCTACGGCCCCAGCGCCGATAGCCAGCCAATGGCTGAGGCAGCGGCGAACTAATGCAAAATGGGACGGCTATTGCCGTCCCATTCTCAAACTGCCCGGTGCCGCGCTATGCCCTGCCGGCGAACCCGCGCGTTTCGGTGGAGACTTTCACTTTCTCTCCCTCTTTAATGAAGAGCGGCACGCGGATCTCGACGCCGGTTTCCAGCGTTGCGGCTTTGGTCACGCTGCCCGCGCCGGAATCGCGCATGCCCGGCTCTGTTTGCGTCACAGTGAGTTCGACGAAGGTTGGCATCTCCAGGCCGATGGGATTGCCGTTGTACTTACTCAACTGAACGATGAGGCCTTCAGTGAGGAGGTCGGCGGCGTCGCCGATCATATCTTCGCGAAGCGTGTGGGTCTCGAAGGTTTCCTGATCCATGAAGTAGAAGCCGTCGGCGTCGCTGTAGAGAAACGACGCGGGAACCATTTCGAGATCGGGCTCTTTGAACTTGTCGCTGGCCTTGAAGGTCTTGTCGAACACCGCGCGGGTGAGGAGGTTGCGCATCTTCAGGCGGACGAGTGTCTGTCCGCCGCGCGCCGTGGGCGTGTTCACTTCAGCGTCGAGACAGTGGTACGGCACGCCTTCGTGCTCGAAGAACATCTTGCGTTTCACGCTAATTGCATCAATCAAACCAGCCATTGATTCAGGATAACAAAGGCGCGAGTTCGAACGCCTGAACCGGCGCCTCCGGTTGGTAGATCTGTACGAAGTCGTGGAGAACTTCGGCGATATAGGAGATTTGATCGTCGTTGAGTTCTGGGAACATGGGCAACGACAGGATCTCCGAAGCGAGTTGTTCCGCCACCGGCAATGCCCCGCGACCGGGCGCCCCAAGAGCTTGATATGCGGGGGTGAGATGCAGCGGAACTGGATAGTGAATTCCGGCCTGAATGCCGTGCTGTGTCAGGAACGCGACCAACTTGTCGCGCTGAGTGCAACGGACGACGAAAAGATGGAAAACGTGACGGAGCCTGCCCGGAATTTCCGGCACGACGAGCGGAAGTTCGCGAATTAACTCCACCAGCTTCGTGGCATTTGCATGACGCGCGGCATTCCAGATGTCGAGGTATGGCAGTTTCACGGTGAGCACGGCGGCTTGAAGGGCATCGAGACGCGAGTTGAATCCAATCTCATGATGCTGATATTTCACAGGGCTACCATGATCGCGGAGCAAGCGGAGCCGTTGGTGGAGAGCCGGATCGCTGGTAGTGATGGCGCCGCCATCGCCGTAAGCGCCGAGATTTTTGCCGGGATAAAAGCTGAAGCACGTGAGGCGTCCGGAGGAACCGACGGTTTTTCCATGCATCTGCGCGCCGTGGGCTTGCGCGCAATCTTCAATTACCAGCAAGTTGTGCCTCTGGGCGATCGCGAGGATCGGGCGGAGGTCCATGGCTTGTCCGTAGAGATGGACAGGAAGGATGGAGGCGGTGCGCGACGTAATTGCAGACTCCGCATATGGCGCATCCATATGAAATGTGGACGCATCGACGTCGACAAACACAGGCGTCGCTCCGGCATTGGTGACAGCTTCCGCGGTTGCAAAGAATGTGTTCGCCGGAACAAGCACCTCGTCGCCGCGGCCGATCCCTGCGGCGCGCAGAGCGAGCGTAATTGCATCCGTGCCATTGCCGACACCTACGCAGTGCTTTGCGCCAAGGTATTCGGCAAATCGTGTTTCGAAGTTTTCAAGCGCTGGGCCGCCAACAAAGTGACAGCTCTGCAGAACATCCGAGACTGCATCACCAACCTCGTGCTTGATCGCGGCATACTGCGCTTTGAGATCTACGAATGGAACCTTTACATCAGCATTCGGCATGAATCGTCATCGCTTTCAGTTTTGTGCCTGAACCGCTACGGGGACCAGGCCCGATTTCGTTTCCGTGTATTCGCAGCCGCAATGATCGCAGCGAAGAGGTTCACCGACGGTGTGCTTCTGAGAGAGCGGAATCTTCTGCGCGCAGGTGCACATCCATGCGATTTGCCGCGCTGGTGTACCCACGACTAGCGCATGGTCGGCGACGTCGACTGTTACGGTGGCGCCAGCCCCCACGAAGGCGTAGCGCCCAATCGTGTTGCCACAAATGATCGTGGCATTGGCGCCAATCGAAGCTCCGGCCTTAACGATGGTGGCCAGCAAGCGCTCCGGATCTTTTTTGATGTAGGCGCGAGGATTGAGGTCGTTGGTGAAGGCACAGTTCGGCCCAAGGAAGCAGTTGTCTTCGACGGTGACGCCCGCCCATACAGAAACGCCATTCTTCACCGTGACGTTGTCTCCGAGCCGTGAGTCGCCCTCAATGTAGGAGTGCTCTCCGATATTGCAGTGGGCTCCGACGATTGCGCCCTCGAGCACGTGGGCCCAAGCCCAGACGCGTGTGCCGACCCCGACCTCTTCGCTGTCTACGAGCGCCAATGGGTGTTGGAAGAATTCTTTCGTAACGTTCATAGTTGCGCCCCCACCGACGACATTGTGCTGGTGTTCCAGGACGCAACGTCGGTGCGATTGACCATCTCGAGAGTTTCGACGACTTGTGCGCCGAACTCGCCCGACGTCGTCGGGATGACTCCCTGCTCGCAGCAGGCCACGAAGTGTTCGATTTCTCGCAGAAGGGGCTCGGCGTTCTCGAGATAGGGAGCGTACATGTCACCCATCCGATAGGTGAGTTGAAATTCGCCGAAGTTGGATGGCTCTTTGACGTTCACGCCGCGATCGTAAACTTTGACCTTCTCGGCTGAATCCATGTCGTCATAGACGACCATGCGCTTCGACCCGACGACGCAGGTTCGCCGCATCTTCTGGGGGGAAAGCCAACTAATTTCGTTATGCGCGATGATCCCGCTCGGAAACTCGAGCCAGAGGAAGGCAACATCGCGCTTCTCGCTTTGCACGCACGCGCGGCCAAACGCCGCACCACGGATTGGCTTCTCGCCGAGCCAGTAGAGGAGAATCGAAACATCGTGAACTGCGAGGTCCCACACTACATCTACATCCGATTGATACAGGCCGAGGTTCACCCGCGAGAGGCTCACGTAGTGAATGTCCCCTAAATCGCCGCTATCGATAAGCTGCTTAACTTTGATAACCGGCGGACTATAGATGAAGGTGTGGCCTACGAATAACGTGTGCTGAGTCTTGTTCGCAAGTTCCACGAGCTTGCGCGCTTTTGATCCTGCGTCGGCGATGGGCTTTTCTACGAAGACATGTTTTCCCGCGAGTAGGGCCGCTTTGGCCAATTCGTAATGAGTCGATATCGGTGTTGCAATGACGACTGCCTGCACGTCGCTTTGCAAGAATGCGTCGAAGTCTCGATAGCCGACAACCGTTGGATACTGACGCGTGATCTTATCGAGGTTTCTCGGGTTGAGATCACAGGCTGCGACGAATTCACATTTCGGGCTCTGGTTAAGAACGCGTGCAAGATTCGGGCCCCAATAGCCCATCCCCACTAGTCCCACTTTCAGCATTGGCGGTACCTCCAATGAACGCGACAGACAATTCTTTCCCGAGGCCTTTGAAGGTCCAGAAACCCAGGAAGAAACTGTGGTGTGAAACTCTCTTCAAGTAATGGGCTTGTGGCTGCCCTGAGAGCCTCGACTCACGTCGCGAAACGAAACATAGCATCATCGTGCAGATAAGGAGATACCCCTTGGGGCTTAACTTCCCGCAAAGTGGTAGATGTGAGTTCCACAACGGAACTTCGCGGCGAGCATTCACAAGCGTCGCAGGGAAAGAAAAACCGGCAGATTAGCTCTGCCGGTTGGTCATATCGCGATTGATTTGCGAATGCTACCAGATGCGGACACGCTCCTCGGGTGTGAGGAACAACTTTTCACCAGGCTTCACTTTGAAAGCGGGATACCACGCGTCGATGTTACGAACGGTGAGTGCGCGGTATTGGCCGGGGGAATGGGGATCCGTGAGCACCTGCTGGCGAAGCGCATTTTCACGTGCCTTCGAGCCCCAGTTCTGCCCGAAGGCGATGAAGAACTGCTGGTCGGCGGTGAATCCGTTCTGCGTTGGCCCGGCGGCGCCCTTCAACGAGGCATGATAGCCGTCGAAGGCGGCGGCGATGCCGGCAACGTCCGCGATGTTCTCCGCCAAGGTCTGTTCGCCGTTTAGCGATAGATCGGGGAACGGCTTATAGGTGCTGTATTGCTCGGCAAGAGCGTTGGTCGCCTTCTTGAAGTGCTCGAAGTCGGCGGGAGTCCACCAGTCGCGCACGCGGCCCTTGGAATCGAAGGCAGAACCCTCGGTATCGAAGGTGTGGCTGATCTCGTGACCAATGACGGTGCCGATGGCGCCGTAGTTGGCAGCGGCCGGCGCTTGCGGGTCGAAGAAGGGCGGCTGCAGAATCGCTGCGGGGAAATTCAGCCCATTTTGGAGCGGCAGGTTGACGGCGTTGACGGTTTGGGGCGTCATGGACCACCAGTGGTGGTCAACGGGCTTGCCAACCTTCGCGCGGTCGTATTGATAATCGAAGATGCTGCCACGCCAGATGTTGCCGAAAATGTCGTCGGCTTTCACATCGTAAGACGAGTAGTCTTTCCATGTTTCCGGATAACCGATGCCAACGTAGAGCGTGTCGAGCTTGGCTTCGGCTTCCTTCTTCGTAGACTCCGCCATCCAGGACAGGTTGCGAACGCGTTGGCGGAAGGACTCGATAATGTTGGCAACCATTGCCTGCGCTTGCTGCTTGGCTTCCGGCGGGAAATAGCGCCGCGCATATTCCTGACCGACGGCGTCCCCGAGCAGACCGTTCACGACGTTCACACCGCGGGCCCAACGCGGACGCTGCTGGGTGGTGCCCTGCAGCGTGCCGCCGAAGAAGGCGAAGCGCTCGTCAGCAAAGGCTTTGGGAAGAACGCCGGCGTAGTTTTCGATCAAATGGTAGGCGAGCCAGTCTTTCCACGCATCGAGGGATTCCGACTGCACGAGTGCGGCTTCACCAGTAAAGGCGGTCGGCTGCCAGACGATGAAATCTTTCTGGTTCTCAAGCCCGGCGCCGCGGAAGTACTCAGTCCAGTCGAGGCCCGGAGCTTTGGATGCGAAATCGGCTTTTGTCCAGGTGTTGTTGGCCTTGTGGATGTCGTCGTTCGCGGCGAGCGAGAGATGCTTTTCGGCGATCGCGTGTTCCAGGGCGAGAATCCGTTTGGCGCGGGTATCGACGTCGTCGAAGCCGGCGAGCTTCAACATCGCCGCGACGTGTACTACGTACTTCTCGCGGACCTCGGTCAATTGCTTGGAGTCCGAGAGGTAGTACTCGCGATCGGGCAGTCCAAGTCCACCTTGCAGCAGGTAGGGCGCATAGTGGTCGGGATCGTTGAAACCCGGCGCTACCCAGAGGCCGAAGAGATTCGGGGTGTGAAAGTTGGTGTTGTTGAGCGCGTCGACGTCGGCGCGGAGCGTTTCGCCGAGAGCGTGCGCGAGCGTCTTTTTGTCTGTGATCGCTGCGATGGCGTCGAGGTGCGACTTCAGCGGAGCGACGCCCGTCTTCTCGATCGCCGCTTCATTCATGTAAGAGTTGTAAAGATCGGCTACCTTGCGTTGGTTGGAGCCGGGCGCCGCTTTCGACTTCGACATCTCTTCAATGAGCGAAGAGGTGCGCTTGTCGCTCAGATCGCGCAGAACGCTGAACACACCAACCCCGCCGCGGTCGGCAGGAATAGTGGTCGCCTTCAGCCAACCGCCGTTGCTGTACTCGTAGAAGTCGTCGCCCGGAACAACGGAAGTATCCATGTGCGAAATCGCGATTCCGTGGGACTCGGGCGGTAGAGTGTTTTGAGCGATGAGAGGAGCAGCTAGCAGAGAGCACGTAAGAAGTGCAGCTTTGAAGTTCATTGTGGAGTCCAACCTCGAATTTGCAACCGTTCAGGTTAGCACGCGGAGGCCATATTCAGTTTCGCGCAACCATATTCGGATGAGTGTTTTCAGCGCTCGTTTCGCGGCGAAGACGCGCTAGAACTGCTGCACCATGTGCTCAACGCGGCGCGCGAGACGCACCACCTGTGGCCAGTCCTGATCGATAAAATCCTGTGAATGCGCAAGTTTATTCCGTAATGATTCAATCTGCGCAGTGATGCGTTTGGCTGCGTTTGCAGTGGGAATGTCGATGAGTGCGAGAGATGCGGGGTCGCTGATGAGAATCTGAATTTTGTCGCCGAGTTGCAGGCAATCGAGGAGCTCGCATTTTTCGTGGCGACGCGTACACTCGGCAAAGAGTTGCCGCGCCTTCTCCAAACGGCCTGCCGAGACTAGCGTGGACCAACCACCTGCCGGCCACTGCTGGCGAACGCGTTCGGTGAACTCCATTTCGATGACGGTGATGATCCCGAAGAGCCACATGCGCACCGCAGGCTTATGGGCGTCAACCCGTGTAATGGCGCCCCTTGGCTCGCCGTCCCAAGTTACGAAGCAGGCATCGTAACGCGTCAGGATTTCAATGGCGTCGGTGAGTGAACCGTCGGCATCGAGCAACTGGTCCGGCGCGATGGCCCGCACGTAACCGGCGCAGGTTCCTTCCTTCAATTCAGAGCCGGTGACGTATCCGCGCAGAGCGCCGTCTTGCCACACCGCGGCGACTTCTTCTCGCGCTGCTTCGATCTCGTGACGACATTCCGCGGCGTCGGCATCCGCATGGAACAGGAGCAGGGGATCGGCGATGTCCCAGGCGCTGAAGGCGCGCTCGAAAACCCGTAGAGCGTTGAGCGAAATGGCGAGAGGCTCCAGCCGCGGGGGAGGTGTTGCTTCGACATCACCCAAGGTTTTGGGAGCTCTTTGCAGTTCTTTCCGAAGACGGGCAGCAAGACGAATGTCGCCGTCTTCGAGCACCGGAAGCAGCTCTGTAACCTCGAGAAGAAAGGGGCGAGCGACTGCTGGATCAGCGGCGCGCAGGTCGCGGCAGGTGTCGATCATGTCGGCCAGTTTCACCAGTTTCGCGGTTGGTGAGATTGCGGCGAAGTGGCGCTTGTCTTTGGCAAAACGCGCAGCGCGGTCGCCATCACCAGGCCGACTTACCGGCGTGAGTTCATGCACGAGTCGCGCGATATCGGCACCGAAGCGTCGCTCGATCATACCGAGGGTGACAGGAGTGTCTCCCACGATGTCGTGAAGCCATGCGGCAGCGATTGCGTTGCGGTCGGAAGTGACCGAGGCGACGTTTTGCGCAACTGCTTTGAGATGGTTCTCGGCGGTCTGCTGCTTGGGGTGCCGGCTTTGGCTAATACGCTCGGTTTGCTGCAGCGCAAACTGTTTGGCCGATTGAATCAGTTCGGGCATGATCGAATGCTTGGAAGAGCTTACACTTTTGCGAAGACGGGCGGAACTCTGCCGCGGGAATTGGTGATTAGGGGTGCTTGATTCTGATTTGACACCGTTGCAAATCAGGCCTTTAATATCCGGTCGGCCATCCGGTGTGGGGACGCGCGGAAACCGCTGTGACTAGGAACCCGGATGCGCGGAAAGCGCGTCTAATATTGACGGGGGAGATTGCATGCAGCCGCACACGATGACATTGCCCGGCGACGCCGCAGAGTACGTCGTAACCCAACATTACGACCAGTACTCCGACGTGGAGCATGGGACATGGAAGACGCTTTACGAGCGGCGCATGGAGCAACTCAGCACCCACGCATGCAAAGAGTATCTCGAAGGCCTGCGCGTGCTGGGAATGCGCGCCGAGCGGATGCCGGTGATTAGCGACATCAATAAGACATTGCAAACCCGAACCAACTGGATGCTCCTGCCAGTGAGTGGGTTCCTGCCGGGACGGACGTTTTTCGATTTGCTCGCGGCACGAGTTTTCCCGGTAACGACGTACATTCGCAAACCGGATTCTTTGGACTACACGCCGGAGCCGGACATTTTCCACGATATCTTCGGTCACGTACCGATGCATGCTCACAAGGTCTTTGCCGATTATCTGCAAGCATTTGCGCAAATCGCGCGGCAAATCACGAACGACGCCGACCAGGAACGGCTTGGACGACTGTTCTGGTACACGGTGGAGTTTGGGTTAATCCGCGAAGGCAGCGACGTGAAGATGTATGGTAGCGGCGTGATTTCGTCGGTGAAAGAAGGCGACAACGTGGTGCATCGTGGGTGCAAGATCCACGACTTCTCACTCGAAGAAGTGCTCGACACTCATGTGAAAGTGGACGAGCTTCAGCCGACGTTGTTCGCTATCGAAAACTTCGAGCAGATTTACGAAGCCACGAAGGAAGCGCGCAAAGTCTTCGGCGTTTAGTTACCAGCCCATCTTCTTCCGCAACTCCGTGACGTGCGCCGTATGGTGCAGGCAATGCCACGAATAAAGTGCTAGCGCTTTTTCCAGCGGTACTGCGCCGAGTTGCGGGTGCACGTAATTCTTCGCGAAGTCGTCATCCGACAACGCTCGGAGCAGCACGACCCAACGGGTGTGCAAGGCTCGCAGCATTACAAGTGAAACCTCGGTTGGGGTTTCGCGCGAATCGGAGAGCTCCGCCCAGAGCTGCTCTTCGTAGGTCTTGATCAAGGGATCAGGCTCAGTGAGGGCCATCTTGAAACGCACGTAGGCGTTCATATGGCTGTCGGGGATGTGATGGATGAGTTGGCGGACTGTCCAGCCGTTCTCGCGATACGGCGTGTCGAGCTGGGCTTCGGTGAGATCGTCGACAGCATGGCGGAACTTAATCGGCATTTCAGCGAGGGTGTCGATGTGGCGCTTGCGCCATTGCACTCGCTGCTCGGCGGAGGGGGGTTCGGTGTAGTGGAATTTGCCGATAGGAAAACGAGGATCTAGGACGGTCGAAGCGCTGCTCATCAGTAGCCTCTCGATTTATCTACCAGTCCCAGGAGCGGCTTGCCCGCTAGGAACCGGCGCAGGTTTTCGGTAAAGAAGATGTATTGCCGCTCCCAAAGTTTCGGAGAAATTCCGCCGGTGTGCGGCGTAATCATACAGTTGTCGAGCGCCCAGAGCGGTGAGTCGGACGGAAGCGGTTCGACGCTTGTGACATCGAGCGCTGCGCCTCCGATACGCCGTTGTTGGAGAGCCTCAATCAAAGCTGGTTCGTCTATCAGAGCACCACGACCGACGTTGAGAAGATAGGCGTCGGGCTTCATCGCTGCAAGTTGGTCGCGTCCAAACGCCTCTTTTGTGTCAGGCGTCACCGGCGGACAAAGCATGACGAAATCCGCGCGCGGCAGAATTTTGAGCAGGTCTTTCGACGCGAAGACTTCGTCGGCAGTCTCTGCACCCCGCTCCGGATGTTCCCGAACAGCGATCACGTGCATTCCGAGTGCTTTTGCTTTCTGCGCGAGGGGACGGCCGATCTGTCCGAGGCCTACGACAAGCAACGTGGAACCCGCGATATCGCGCGGCGGAGGATTGGTAACCCAAATCTCCTCCTGCTTCCAGATGTGCTCGGTTTGTGCTTTGACGGCGAGATCAATACGGCGCGCGATCGCCAGGATCATGGCAAGTGCATGTTCGGCGACGACTGGACCGTGAACGGCGGTGGCGTTGGTGACGATGATGTTGCTTTGACGGATCTCGGGGATCATCAACGCATGGACGGCGGCGGCGGCGGAGTGGATCCACTTGAGTTGCTTCGCAGCGTGAACCTGACTGGGTTTCAATTCGCGGGTAAGTGCGATATCGGCGTCTGAGATTTCCTGCTCGAGCGTCGCATAGCCGGCCATCTGCACAACGCGCAAGCCGGGAAATTCCGCCCTGAGCTTTTCCGCGAACCATGGCGGAGCATCCCAGAGCGGAAACCGGTGCGGGAGTGCGATGACCAGTTTCATGCGTTACTTCTTCACCGTGAGATCGACACGCAGATCGTGGCCGGTCATCTCTTTGGGTTGTGGAATGCCGAGAATGCCCATCATTGTTGGCGAGATGTCTTGCAATGCGCCGTCGGGACGCAGTGAAAATCGCTTCTTGGCATCTTCGGCGACGAAGATGAACGGAACCGGATTCGTGGTGTGCGCAGTCTGCGGGCCACCGGTTTCGGGATCGATCATCTGTTCAGCGTTGCCGTGATCGGCGGTGATCAGCATCGCGCCGCCCTTCTTGCGAACAACGTTGTACACCCGTCCAAGGCAAGAATCCACGGTCTCGACGGCGGTGATGGTCGGTGGAATTTTGCCGCTGTGACCGACCATATCTGCATTTGCAAAGTTCACAACGATCACATCGAATGCGCCCTTTTCGACGGCGTGCTCAATGACGTCGGCAATGCCGTTAGCACTCATCTCGGGCTTGAGATCGTAGGTAGCAACTTTCGGCGACTGCACGAGTTCGCGCTCCTCGCCGGGATACGGTTTCTCGATGCCGCCGTTGAAGAAGTAGGTGACATGCGCATACTTCTCGGTCTCGGCGACGCGTAGGTTGCGCATGTTCATCGCCGCCATTTCGTTGGCGAGAATGTGCGTGAGCGTATCGGGCGGGATGACGATGGGCAGCGTGAACTTTGGGTCGTACTGCGTCATACACGTGTAGTGCAGATCTTTGGGGATGGTATCGCGCGGGATGGTCGCGTCGAGAGTGTCGGCGGCATCGAGCTCGCGGCCGCCGTCCTTTGTGATTCCGCTGTTGCGAGCTAGCACGCGGGTGATCTGGCGAGCACGGTCCGCCCGGAAATTGAAGTTGATACACGCGTCGCCGTCACGAATGACTCCAATCGGCTGATCATTGTCATCCACGCAGACGAAGGGAATAATGAATTCATCGGTTACGCCCTTGTTATAGGACTCTTTAATTCCCTGCACCGGATCTTTATAGCGGCCGCCCTCGCCGCGGCCATGCAGCATCGCGTCGGAAGCGAGCTTCTCGCGGTCCCACTTTTTGTCGCGATCCATCGCGTAATAGCGACCGCTGATGCTGGCGATCTTCCCGATCCCGTACTCGCGCATCTTCTGTTGAAGCTGGTCGACGTACTTTACGCCATTGGTCGGCAGCGTATCGCGTCCATCCATAAACGGGTGCACGAAGACACGCTCGACGCCGTTCTCTTTCGCCATACGCAGCAACGCGTAGAGATGGTTCTGGTGCGAGTGAACGCCGCCATCCGAGAGCAGTCCAAAGAAGTGCAACTGGCGGCCGTTGGCTGCGTGCTTCATGGCGTCGAGCAGGGTTTGATTCTTGAAGAGTGACTTGTTTTCGATGGCGAGGTCAATCTTGGTGATGTCCATGTAAACGACGCGACCGGCTCCGATGTTGAGGTGGCCAACCTCACTATTGCCCATTTGCCCCGGAGGCAGACCTACATAGCGGCCCGATGTGTGGATGAGCGTATTCGGAAAGTCGGTCAGCAGCTTGTCGTAATTGGGCTTTCGCGCGAGGGAGATCGCATTGGCGTTGGAGGGCGGCGCGTATCCCCAGCCGTCGAGGATGATAAGGACGAGAGGCTTCGGTGTCGGCATGGCTTCCTTATAAGAGCTTATTTACTGGGTATAAAGATAACAAGCTTCTGGCGTGGGTGTGAGATAGGGATCCTTCAACTTCGTCGCACTCGGTGCGAGTCCGCTCAGGATGACATCAGGGTTTCTTCGGTTCGGCGAGCGAGTCGGCCTGGTCCTGGATCTTTTTGGCGTATTCGGCGGTGCGGGTTTGCAACTTCGCGAGCATGAGTTGCATGGCTTCCTGGGTCATCGTCGGCATCTGGTCGAGGAAGTGCTGGCCTGCCGCCGACGAATAAAACCCGACGATAGCGTCAACGTCGGCCTTGGTAAGGTGCTTCTGGTAAACGGGTGTGAGGTCGTCGAGCATCTCGCTGACCGGGTAGAGATTGACTGAATCGTTCACCATCTTTTCAATCTTCTGCTTCGACTCTTCCGAGAGGTTCGGGTATCGCTTCTCGATGTCGCCCTCAATTTGCTGCTTCATCTGCGCGAGCATTGTTTTCATTACGCCCTCGGTCTGCTGGCGCACGCGGAGGACTTCGAACATCTTCGTCAGGTCATCGCGGGTGGGCTGGTCTGGCTTGGTCTCTTGCGAATTGGCAGACACTAGGGCAGAGAGCAACACAACTAAGAGCGCAGCACGTTTCATAGGCGAATACTCCGTCGCTGATCATTTTATTTGACGATTACAAGACGCGACCGTGAGTGCGACAGAGCCTTCATCCAACCGCAAATAAGCTCGGCTATTTCTCAGACTCTTTGCCAACGGGATCGCCGAGTTCTGCAGGATGGGCCTTCAGATACTGCTGGAACTCCTTTACTCGCTTCTCACTTTCAGCGTGGATCTCATCTTTGTGACGGGTGATCAGCGCAGTGCTCATCTCTCCGACTTCGTGCAACAGCAACGGCATCCGCTCCAGAAAGCGCTGTCCAGATGGTGAGGAGTAGAAAGATAGAATACTGATCGCGTCTTCGTGAGAAAGGTACTTCTGGTAGATAGGCACCATGTCCGAGATCATCTCGTCGAGAAGCTCGGGCTTTATGATGCCATCGAACTGCGCGTCCAATTTTTTCAGCGCGGCGGGAGATGCATCGGGGTGCTTTTCCAGGAAGTGTGCCCGTTCTTGCTTTTTGATCACATCGGTCATCATGTCCATGCCGGCCTGAGCATTCCGGCGGGCATGCATAACGTCCATCAGCGCGAGGACGTCTTCCTTTGTGGCTCGCTCTTCCGCCGGAACCGCCGTCGGCGAATTCGCGCTACTTACCGGCGCTTGTTGTGCATACCCAAAGAGACTAGATACTAACAGGCAACAGGCGGCAAACAGCGGTTTCATTGACCCCTCCGGAGTAGAAGCTGAAATATAGCAAAAAGGCGGCCCCGAAGGCCGCCGAATTCTCTGTTATTTGAGCTCGCTATTCCGCGCTTAGATCGCCGTCATAGTTCAGCGCACCGATACCGAGGAACCGCGCACCTGCGCCGAGTTGTTCCTCGATGCGTAGCAGTTGGTTGTACTTGGCAACACGGTCGGTACGTGAAGCGGAACCAGTTTTGATCTGGCCGGCCCCCGTCGCGACTGCAAGGTCGGCGATGAACGTGTCTTCGGTTTCGCCAGAGCGGTGCGAGATGACCGCGGTGTACCCGTTACGGCGCGCCATCTCGATCGCATCAAGAGTTTCGCTCAACGTGCCGATCTGGTTCACCTTAATCAGGATTGAATTCGCGACACCGTTATCGATGCCGCGGGCAAGGCGCTCCGGATTGGTGACAAAAAGGTCGTCGCCGACGAGCTGGATCTTGTCGCCGAGTTCGTCGGTGAGCAGCTTCCAGCCTTCCCAATCGTCCTCAGCCAATCCGTCTTCGATCGAGACGATCGGATACTTGTTCGCCCAGTCAGACCACCAGCGGACCATCTGCTCACTGGTCTTTTCCGACTTGTCGGACTTCTTAAAGATGTACTTGCCGTCCTTGAAGAACTCACTAGCCGCAGGATCAAGAGCGATCGCGATTTGCTCGCCCGGCGTGTACCCAGCCTGCTGGATGGCTTCGAGGATGACTTCGATCGCTTCGACGTTGGACTTGAGCGACGGCGCGAAGCCGCCTTCGTCGCCCACCGCGGTGTTGTAGCCGCGCTTCTTCAACACGCCCTTCAGCGTATGGAAGACCTCGGCGCCCCAGCGCAGTGCTTCGCTGAAGCTCTCGGCGCCGACCGGCATGGCCATGAATTCCTGGAAGTCAACGTTGTTGTCGGCGTGAGCGCCACCGTTCAGGATGTTCATCATCGGCACCGGCAAAATGTTGCCGTTGACGCCGCCGAGATAGCGGTAGAGCGGGATGTCCAGTTGGTTGGCGACCGCACGTGCACTCGCCATTGAAACCGCAAGAATCGCATTGGCGCCAAGACGGCCCTTGTTCTCGGTACCGTCGAGGTCGAGCATGCGCATGTCGATATCGCGCTGCTGGCTGGCGTCCATGCCGCCGAGCGCCTGGGCAATCTCACCTTCCACGTTTTCAACGGCCTTCAATACACCCTTGCCGAGATAGCGGGCGTTGTCGCCGTCGCGCAGTTCCACGGCTTCGTGTTCGCCGGTCGAGGCTCCACTGGGAACGGCAGCGCGGCCGACCGCGCCGCCAGAGAGAGTAACTTCCGCTTCCACGGTCGGATTTCCACGGGAATCGAGGATCTCGCGTGCATGAACTAGTGTGATGTCGAACATATTCGTCCTTTGCGATTGAGGTAGGAAGTTGCGGCCAATGACATTGCCGGACCGCGGTTAGTAGCCCAAGGGCGCGCCGGTGAGCGGGCCCTCGATGTTCATGGTTTTATGCATGAGTGCAGTGCTGCACAGACGTGAAAGTCGACGTCGAGGCAGCCCCTGATTATAAAGGCTGGAGTGCCACGGAATCGGTGAAGCAGAGGTAAAAGTAGATCGTCTTGGGAGGCCTGAGCGTTTCGGGACGGAAGCTCTGATCTGGATTTTGCGCAAGAAAAGGCGCAGCCGCTAAAGCTGCGCCTTCGTCCTTCAGCCCAAGTTACTGCGGAGTCTGCGCGGATGCATTCGCGGTATTGCCGCTCTTCGCATTGCTAGCGCTGGCGCTTCCCTTCACCTTGCTGTTCGCTTCCTGGGCCGTCTTCAGGTGGTCCTGAAGGGTGGGCAGCGTCTGCTGCGTGAAGTTCTTGACTGCGTCATCCTTGCCGCTGTTGGCTTCCTTCTTGAACTCCGCAATGTCCTTCTTGTGGTCAACGACCATGTGGCTTATGTAGGCCTTATCAAAGGCGTCGCCGGAGAGCTTCGAAAAACGATCGTACTCGCCCTTATCCTTCGTCGACATCTCGGTCGGGATCGCGATGTTGTTCTTCGAGGCGATATCTTTCAACTGATCGTTCGCTTTGGTGTGATCGTCGACCATCTTTTGGCCGAATGCCTTCACGTCCGGGTTTGAAGCCTTCTGCGCGGCGAGTTGCCCGAGTTGGACTTCAGCGAGCCCACCCTGGGCGGCTTTCATCACGAATGCGTGATCGGCCTTCGGTGAAGCCGATGAAGACGCGCTGGGCTTCGATTTGTCAGCCGACGTCTGGGTTCCGGCAGTCGCGTCGTTACCCGACGCCGGTGCCTGCGCGATCATCAGACCGCTGGCCATAAGTGCAGTGCTTGCGAGAACCGCGAGTTTGCGCATGTGTTCCCCTCCTCCAATGTGAGACAAAAGTGTCCACTTCGTGGGATGGAACCGGATAAGAGCGAGATGCCAGCAATCGAGAGCCGCACCAGGTTGTCTCGGGTTGACGGCTGCGCGTAAGACCCATAAAATCAGAGATGCGCAGGAAGCCGTTCTACAGCCTGCGTTTCACAAGCCTTTCGGCGCTGCTGCCCCCTCGTTCAATGGTAGGACAGCTGACTCTGGATCAGCATATCGGGGTTCGAATCCCTGGGGGGCAGCCAAAATCCTTCAACAACTTGGGACCCTTGGCTGCTAAGCCGCCTCTTCCACTTCCTCTGCTTCGAGAGCTACTCCGGACGTGCGTGCTCCTAAGAGTGTCTTCACGATGACGTACAGCACTGGGATGAAGATCAAGTTCAGTACTGTCGAGAAGAGCATGCCGCCCACGATCGCTGTGCCCACCGAGTGACGACCGATTTTCCCGGCACCGGTGGCGAAGTAGAGCGGGAGAACTCCGAGGATGAACGCGAACGACGTCATCAGAATTGGGCGCAGGCGCAATTCGCCGGCCTCGATCGCGGCTTCGGTGATCGAGCGACCTTGCTCGATGAGCTGCTCGGCAAACTCGACGATCAAAATTGAATTTTTCGCCGAAAGGCCAATGAGCATCACCAGCCCGATTTGTACGTAGACATCGTTCACCAATCCGCGTAAAGAGATAAACGACAACGCCCCCAGCACAGCAGTCGGAACCGCCAGCAGAATGATGAATGGCAACGCGAAGCTCTCGTATTGCGCGGAAAGCGTGAGATACACCACGAGAATGCCGAGCGCGAAGATGAGGATCGCTTTGCCGCCAGCTTCGACTTCTTCCAGCGCAAGGCCGCTCCATTGGAATGACATGCCCTGGATCATGTTCTGATGCGCGAGTTCCTGCATTGCTTCCAGTCCGTGGCTGGAGCTAAAGCCCGGAGCCGGAGCGCCATCGATTTCGGCGGACCGGAACAGGTTGAAGTGATTGATGACCTGCGGGCCGGAGGTTTCTTTCAGCGTGACGATGTTTTCAAGAGGTACGAGACCGTTGGTGTCAGAGCGCACATAATATTGACGAATGTCGCGTGCCGTCATGCGGAACGGTTGATCGGCCTGGACGTAAACGCGGTAGGACCGATTGTTGAAATCGAAGTCGTTCACATACTCCGACCCCATATACACGCCCAGAGCCTGGGTGATCTGGCTGATCGGCACGCCCATGGCCTTTGCCTTCTGGCGATCGATCTCAACGAGTTCCTGGGGATCGTTCGCCGTATAGCTCGTGAACAATCCCGCCAGGTCCTGCCGCTGACGACTAGCCCCGATGATCTTGTGCGCGACAACGTCGAGATCCTGCAGCGTGTTGCGGCCGAGGTCCTGCAATTGGAACTGGAATCCGCCAAAGCTACCGATACCTTGGATGGCGGGAGGTTCGAAGGGAACGATAATCGCGCCCGGAACCGAGAAAAGCTTTGGTCCTATCCTCGCCACGATGTCGCTTGCAGCATGGCCCTTGCCCTTGCGCTCGTCGATCGGCTTCAGAGGCGCAAAGATCAGACCGTAGTTGGACGAACTACCTCCGGTCAGAGAGAAACCAGGTACCGCGAAGGTGCCAAAGACATCTGGATCGGCGCGCAGGATCTGCTCTGCCTGCTTGGCGATCGACGTCGTGTACGCGAGCGAGGCACCCTGCGGAGCCTGCACGACGGTAATGAAATAGTTCTGGTCTTCCTGCGGAACGAAACCCGTAGGCACGTGGACGTACATGTATCCGGTGGCCACGAGACCAGCCACAAAGAGTGCCAGCATCACGTAGCGCAAGCGCAAGACTGTTCCAATAACTTTTCCATACCACGCACCCAGGCCGTGGATGGCGTCGTCAATCCCGTGCGCGATTTTGCGATAGCCACCCGAGATGGTTTTGCTCCGCGTCCAATCGAGCATGCCGTACTTCTTCTCTTCGCTGCGCAACAAGATGGCCGCCAATGCCGGCGAGAGCGTGAGCGCGTTGAATAGGGATATCGCGATTGAGAAAGCGATAGTCAGCGAGAACTGGCGGTAGAGAATACCGGTGGTGCCGGGGAAAAACGATACCGGGACAAAGACTGAGATCAGAACCAGCGATGTTGCAACTACGGCGCTGGATACCTCCGCCATAGCGACCGAGGTTGCGCGATGTGGATCGGTATGGTCTTGGTTGATGTGCCGCTGGGCGTTTTCGATGACGACGATAGCGTCGTCGACCACCAACCCCGTCGCCAAAGTAATGCCGAACAACGTGAGCGAGTTGATCGAGAACCCGAACATCTTGATGAAGGCAAATGTGCCAATCAAGGAAACCGGGATCGTGACCGCCGGAATGATCGTTGCGCGCCAATCGAGAAGGAAGAGGAAGATCACGATGATGACGATCAACACTGCTTCTTCGAGTGTGGTGATGACCTCTTTTACGGAATCGCCAACCACGGTCGTCGTGTCAAAGGCAACCACGTACTTGATGCCGGGAGGAAAAGACTTGGAGAGCTCAGCCAGTTCGGCTTTGGCCGCTTTGTCGACTTCAAGCGCATTCGCGTTCGATAGCTGCTGTACACCGATACCGATCGCCTCGTGTCCGCTGTAGAGCAGGTTGGTATCGTAATTCTCGGCGCCGACTTCCGCATGGCCAACGTCCTTGAGTTGAACGATTCCGTTCTTGGTGCTCTTGAGGATGATGTCTTCGAACTCTCGCGGGTCAGAGAGCCGTCCAACAGCGCGTAGCGTGACCTGGAAGTTCTGCTTGGGATCTGCCGGCGGACGCCCGAGTTGTCCAGCTGGAATTTCGACGTTCTGCTCCTGGAGCGCCGCTACGACGTCAGCAGCCGTGAGTTGGCGCGCGGCGAGCTTCGTGGGATCGAGCCAGATGCGCATGGCGTACTTGCGTTCGCCGAAGATCACTACATCGCCCACGCCCTGGATTCGCTTGAGCGCATCTTTCACGTAAACGTCGAGATAGTTCGAAATGTATTGGTTGGAAAGAGTGTTGTCGGGCGAGTAAAAACCGGCGGCAAAAACGAAGTTCGGATTCGCCTTCGTGATGGTAACGCCAGTGTTTTTGATTTCCTGCGGGAGCCGTCCTTGCGCAGCCGCGACGCGGTTCTGCACGTCGACGGCGGCGATGTTTAAGTCGTACCCGGTACGAAACGTGACGTTGATGCTGCTGGTGCCGTCGTTGGAACTGGTGGACGAGATGTAGTGCATGCCCTCCACACCGTTGATCTGCTGTTCAAGCGGAGTGGTGACCGCAGACTCCACCACTTGAGCGTTCGCGCCGACGTAATTGCTCGTCACAGTAACCTGTGGGGGAGCAAGCTCGGGATACAGCGAGATCGGCAACGTCGGGATGCAAACCGCGCCCGCCAGGATAATCAGCAACGCACATACGGTCGCGAAAATGGGGCGCTTGATAAAGAAGTCAACCACAGTCCAACTCCTGTGTGGGCATCGCCGATCCTCTCGGACGATGTTGTCGTGGATATTTTCTAACTGATCGGTTGCACCGGTACGCCGTCTGCGAGGAACTGGATCCCAGAGACGATCACTTTGTCGCCGGGTTGCAGACCACTCGTAACCGCGTAGTCATTCCCAACGGTGTCGCCCAATACAACCGAGCGTTGTTTCGCGACAGTTCCCTTGTCCGTCTGTGCTGCGACATAGACGAACGGCTGGCCGCCGATCCGCGTGACCGCAAGCACAGGAACTGTGGGAGTTGGCGAAGTGTTCCACACCACGCGCGCCTTGATCAGCTGGGCATTACGGAACTTTTCCAACGAACCGTGAAGAGGAGCTTTCACCAGGATGCCCTGCAATGCGTTATCCACTTGGGGCGAGATGAAATCCACCTTGGTTGCTTCGATGAGTTCTCCCTTGCTGGTAACGATTTGCACGGGCAAACCCATGCGGATGTCGGCAGTGCGGTCGGTTGGGATGTAGATGTAGGCCTCGAGTTCCGCGTTCTCATCCACCGTTGTAAGCAGCGTTTGGGGCGAAACGTAATCGCCAATGTGAACGGGAATATCGCCCACGATCCCGGCGAAAGGCGCAGTCAGGTTGTAATACGCGAGCTGCCGCTGCTGGGTGACGCGAGCTGCCGTCGAGGCTTCCCAGTCAGCCTTGGAGTTCTGATAGTTCTGCAGCGCAATTTCATAATCGCGTTTGCTGGTCACGCCCGATTCAAACAGGGCCTTCTGGCGCTCCAGTTCGCGCTCGTTGTAATCGAGCGTGGCCTTTTTCTGGGCCTCGGTGCTGCGCTGCTGGTCAACGGTCGCCTGTTGCTTCAGCGGATCGATCGTCATCAGGACTTGTCCGGCGCGCACGCTGTCCCCGGACTTCACCAGGATTCTTGTCAGCGAGCCATCCACTTGCGGTTGAATGCTGGCGGAACGCCGCGATTTCACGGTCGCTACGAATTCGCCCACTTGCGGCACCTGCTGCAGCTGAATTGAACTGGTTTTCACGGGAAGTGCTTGTGGCGCAGGCTGCTTCGCTTCAGTACTGGTGCAGGCGACATTCGTCAAAAGGCACAGTGCTGCAAAAGCAAAAGCCAATAGGACCGACAGTTTTCTTAATCCAGCCATTCTGATAAAAACCCCACGTGCCACTAACAGATGTCGGTCGCGAGCCACTGGATTCAAGAACGTCGATATTCTCGCAACACAAATAGTTCCTTCTATTTGATGGAACCGTTATCAGGCGCGGATTACCGGGCAGGTATAGCTCGTCTCAGCGCGAACAACGCGGCACTTTTTGCAAAAAAAAACCCGGGCAATAACGCCCGGGTCCGTGAGAACAATGGTTATTGCACCGCGAACACCAAGTCGTCGTGATCGTCGTAGGAACCGGTGCTACACGACGATGCGGATCCCTGGTAACGGAAGTTCGCTCGAATTGCCTGCACGCTTCCGGTCGGCAGAGTGAATGTGGTGGACAACGTCTGCTGTCCGCCCGCGGTCGGCGTGAGTGTTCCAATCAGCACCCAAGTCGGACTGCTGGCGTTGGCAGCGTAGTACAGGTCGAGAGAGTCGGAGGAACCGGTGTTCCACGCCCAGACCGTCGCAGTAATCTTCGCGGTCTTGCCGTGGGTCAACGCGGTTCCATCGGTCGAAGCGATCACAAGTCGATCGTTCGATTCGTCGGAGTGGAAGGTGCCTGAGTTGCCGTCAGTACACGAGTTGTTGATCGTGTTGGGATGGTTCACTTCCGTGCCACCCGACATCGTGCCGCGTCCGAGTAACAGTGACGTACCTGAATCGCACGATGTTCCGCTGGAAGCGCATTGCGGCGCTTTCAGTGTGCTGCTGTAGACCGCCGTTTGTGCACCGCCGCCCGGTGAATTCACCGTCAGCGTGACATTGGTTGTGTGAGTAGTGGTGCCGGACGTTCCCGTGATCGTCACCGTGGAAGTGCCCAGCGTGGCTGTACTGCTTGCGGTGAACGTCAACGTGCTCGTGCTGGTGGTGCTCGTCGGATTGAAGACCGCGGTCACGCCGGCCGGCAAGCCGGAGGCAGACAACGAAACCGATCCGCTGAAGCCACCCGTTGGCGTCACGGTGATCGTGCTGTTTGCGTTCGAACCCTGGATCACACTCACGCTGCTCGGAGAAGCAGAGAGAGAGTAGTCCGGGGCCGCCGAGCCAACGGCGAACACGAGATCATCATGATCGTCGTAGGCGCCGGTACTGCAGGATGACGCGGATCCCTGGTAGCGGAAGTTGGCACGTACCGCCTGCAAGCTGCCCGAAGGCAACGTGAAAGTACCGGTGATCGTCCGTGCACCGCTGCCGGCGGGAGTGATATTGGTCTGGATCGCTGTCCACGTCGGGCTGTTAGCGTTCGCCGCGTAGTAGAGATCCAAGTGGTCGGAGGTATATGTGCTGTAGGCCCACACCGTAGCACTGACCGTCACAGTCTTGCCCGGTGCGAACGAGGTGCCATCGCTGGTCGCGATCTGCACGCGATCAACGGACTCATCCGAGTGGTAGGTGCCCGACGTACCATCCGCACACGAGCTGTTGATCGTGTTCGGCTGGTTCGGCTCGGCGCCCCCCGACATCGTGTCGCGACCGTTCAGCAGCGAAGTACCGGAGTCGCACGAGGAGCCAACCGTCGCGCACTGCGGCGCTTTCAATGTGCTGCTGTAGAGCGCGGTCTGCGGACCACCTCCACCGCCGGTTGCACCCGTGCCCGTCAGGCCTGCCGATTGCGGACTGCCAGTGGCGTTGTCCGTAACCGAGAGCGTGCCGGTACGCGTGCCCGTCGTCGTGGGAGTGAAAGTTACGCTGATGGTGCAACTTCCACCTGCACCAACCGAAGTACCGCAGTTGTTGGACTGGGCAAAGTCGCCGCTGATACCGATACCGCTGATGCTCAGCGTAGCGGATCCTCCATTCGTCAGCGTGATGTTCTGCGCTGCGCTGGTGGTGCCGACATTTGTGCTGCCGAAAGTGAGGCTCGTCGGACTCAGCGTTGCTTGCGGCGTACCGCTGCTCGCGCCGGTTCCTGTGAGGCTCACCGTCTGCGGTGAATTGCTTGCGTTATCACTGACGGTGAGAGTTCCCGTCCGTGTGCCAGTGGCAGTTGGAGTAAACGTAACGTTGATGGTGCACGAGGAGTTTGCGGCCAGTGAACTACCGCAATTGTTGGTTTGCGCAAAGTCGCCGCTCGCCGCGATGCTGGTAATGCTCAACGCGGTGGAACTGCTATTGCTGAGGGTTATGGGTTGGGAAGCGCTCGTGCTGCCGACCGTCGTGCTCGCGAAAGTCAGACTCGTCGGGCTGACCGATCCCGTGGGACCACTCGAACCGCAACCGGGAAACTTGAACGAAACGATACGCGTGTTCCAGTTAAAGGTTCCCGTGGTCTTCATGTACTCTTCCGTGAACCAGAAGGTACAGTCGTCCACCGGGTCCACCGTCATCGCGCTATAGTCGCCCCAGCGGGTAAGTGTTCCGTTCTGCGATCCCGCGCCCGCTACCACGCTGGTTTCTGTTTCCAGAGTGCCGGAAGGATCGGTCGGCACGCGGCCGCTAATGCGCACCGATGGCGATACCGACGAACTGGACACGCTGTAACCGATGGCCATGTCGCCAGCCTGGTCCATTGCAACGCTCGGCATCCAGCGTGTACTGCCGTCAGGACCGAACGTTCCCTGCTGCGCTACGGTGGGTGTTCCTGCCGGGTTTTGGATTTCGTACCAGCGCACGCCGCCCGTTACGGAATGGCTGATCGCCAACGATTCATGTGAACCGAAGTTGCGATAAGCCACGCGGAACATTAAGCGATCGGCGAGTGAGTCCAGTTTGTTCGTCGTGCTCGGCTGCGGAACGCAAGTGCCGCCGCTGCAAAGCGGGGTGAAGGAAGCAACGCTGATGTTCGTCGGGCCCGTGAATGTCGAGTTCGACGTTGTCGTCCAATCCACGTGGAACTTGTACATCTGGAGCGAATTGGTTCCGTAGGTGAAGTAATAGTCGGGTGCTCCGGTCGGTGGAGGCGTCGCGCCGTCGAGATCCGAAGGCAACAACCCGCCGACCGAAGAGCTCTGCTGGAAGCAGACTTGGTTCGCGGTCTGGCCGGCGATCATCTTGGCGCGGTTGGCAACGCAAGCCTGGGCGCCAAGGAACGCATTCGTCGTTCCGTTGAACATGTTGAACGACATGTAGTAGCCGTCGGGCCATACACCAAGCTTCGGGTAGTCCGGGAAGTTGGAGTATTGGAACGAGTAGCGGGTGTACGTGCCGGTCGCGTCCGCCGAGGTCGAAACCGCTATGCACTCCAAGTACGGGGTGCTCGACACCGAGAACTGGGTGATGACCCAGCGCTGCGCAGCCTTATCGAAAAGCACGATGCCGTCGCCGTCATCGTTCGATTGGCAACCGCCGCCGAAGCCACTCCACAAAGAGTTAGTCCCAAATGGCCCCGCAATCAGCGCGCCGGTGGATTTATTGAACACCGCATACGAGCTGTTTACTTCCTGCACGTACTGCGTGGTGCCGACGTATCCGTCTGTATCGGGCGGAGCACTGTTGACCGTGAATCCATATTGGCCGTTGCCAAGGCCTTCAAAGTTCAAGCCTGTGCTGGCGGCAAGATTCGTGGTCAGCGATTGCCGCTGGATCACGGCGTCCTGCTGTGCTGGCGGAAATGGCGGCATTGGAATCCTGCGCACCGGTTCAGCTTCGTGTTTGGCGTGAGGCGGTTGCGACCAGCGCGCCATGTCGCGCAGTGGTGGCGAGACGTCGTGCTTCAGTTCCCAAATGACGAATGGTTCGCCGACTCGATGAGTCTGATTGTCTGCCTGGTTTTGCGCACGGAGCGCGGGGGAGAGGAGGAGGGAGAGACTAAACACACTTGTAAGCCAACGTATCGAGCTTCGAGACATCGCATCTCCTGAATTGTTAAGTCGGAACATGGAAAGGGAGAATCCTCGATCTGCACGGAAAAGGGGCCCAAACTCCAAGCAAGCGAAGGGGGTTTAACGTCTGACTTTCTGTTTTTCACTGACCCAAACAACAACGCGCGAAGCGCGAATCCACAGGTTCGTTGCGAGGGCGCAACGAGGACCAAAACCAAAGTGGCGGGAGTCTACTACAAAAGCTAGTACTAGAGTGGCAGGAAATGGCAAAAAAGTTGAAACGGTTTAACGGAAAGCGCGATTTCCAACCTAAGAGAGCGCGGTTGAAACCTTCTACTCTGGACTATGGAATTTTGCGCCGGCTGGAGAGCGTCCAAAGCATTGTTTAATGCGGACTGGCACTTCCATTATTGTTTGGATCGGTTTGGTTCTGCTGCTGCGACTGTTGACCATCGCTGCCATCGCTCTTGAAGAACCCTGCAATCTTGCCGAAGAATCCCTTCTTCTTTTTGTTCTGATCCTGTTGTTGCTGCTGCGCGGAAGTGGTCGTTTGCGCAGGCGGCATGTTGTTCACGGGCCCGTTGGTCGTGGGTGGTGGCAACACGGTTTGCTGGCCGCTTCCTCCGAAGATTTTCGACAGTATGCCGCGGTGGTCTCCGAGTGCTTGATCGCAGGTTTCTTTCGGCTCTGTTCCGGCGACGAACGATGCGGTGTAGGTCTCCGGGCACGACGGCGTCGCGAGATCGTTGGTCACTTTGTCGAGTTCCACTGAAACCACGCCCGACGGCTGCCCGAAGCCCTTCATGTCCTCGTACTGAGAAATCTTCTGAGCGCGTTTCATAAATTCCGCCCAGACAGGCGCGGCAGCGACGGCACCCGAAAGTTTGATGTCGCTATAGTCGTCGAATCCAACCCAGACAATGCAGAGAAGATTGCTGGTGTAGCCGGCGAACCAGGCATCGTGTGAAGTGCCGGTCTTCCCTGCCGCGGGCGCCGTAAATCCCCGCTGGCGGACCGTGTAGCCGGTGCCATAATTCACCGGTCCTTGCAGCATGTCTGTCAGGACAGCCGCTACGCGCGGATCGAGAACATTGCGGCTCTCGGCCTGGAAGTTGTCTACGACATCGCCCTTCGTCGTGCGCACGCTCTTTACCAGTGTCGGCGAAAGACGCACGCCGCCGTTGGCGAATACCGTATACGCGCCCGCCATTTCAAGTGGAGTCGCGTCATAGGCGCCGAGCGCCATGGCGGGCGTCGCCTTTACGCTGACGATACCGGCGTTCTTCGCGAGGTTCGCGACGTTGTCATACCCAACCTGCTCGGCAAGTTTCACCGTCGCGTTGTTCAACGACATCGCCAGTGCATAGCGCGCGGTGACCTGACCGTGATACTCGGCTTTGTAGTTACGCGGCTCGTAAATCTGGTCGCCATACATGAATGTCGTCGGCGAATCGTCCACCAGCGATGCCGGCGTAACTGCCTGCGCAGGATCGCCGGTGATCGCGGTATTCATCGCAGCCGCATAAACAAAGGGCTTGAAGATCGAACCAGTCGGACGCTTGGCGATCGCGTGATTCAATTGGCTCATGCCATAGTTGCGTCCGCCGACCAGAGCCAGCACCTCGCCCGTGTGCGGATCAATCGCGACGAGCGCCACCTGGGCTTCCGGTCCCGGCTTCACTTCGGTGTCCGTCTTCGCGTTCTTCCCTGTCCCGACTTTCACCTTCTTCGTACGCGCCTTCAACACCTGCTCGTCAACGCCTTTGATGCCGACTTCCACCGCTTCAGCCGCGGCCTTTTGCAACTCGGGATCAATCGAGGTGTAGATCCGGTACTGGTTCTCGTTGATGTCGGTTTCGCCATACTTCGATCCCAGGAAGTCCTTCACCATGTCGACGAAGTAAGGAGCATCGCTGGCTTCCACGTTTGGCGCGGCGAGCTTCAGGGGCGTCGCCTTTGCCTTGTCAGCCTCGTCGCGCGTAATGGTGCCGGTCTCAACCATCGAATCCAGTACCAGGTTGCGGCGATCGAGTGCGCGCTCCGGGTGGCGATAAGGCGAAAGATAACTTGGACGCTGAATGAGTCCGGCGAGCAACGCGGCTTCCGGCAAAGTGAGGTTCTTGATGTCCTTATTGAAGTACGCGCGTGCAGCTTCACCAAAGCCGCTGATGCCGTAGGAACCGCGCTGTCCCATCGGAACTTGGTTGGCATACAGTTCGAAAATCTGTTGCTTGCTGAAGCGCTGCTCAAGCTCAATAGCGATGAGCATCTCAGTGAACTTCCTCTTCATCGTCTTCTCTGGTGTCAGGAAGAACCCGCGAGAAAGCTGCATCGTCAGCGTTGAGCCACCTTGGCCCCGGTGATGATGCAAGACGTCAGTGATCCCCGCTTCCGCAAGGCGGTAATAATTCACGCCGCCGTGCTGGAAGAAACGCCGGTCTTCGATGGCGAGAACAGCATCCACCATCACCTTAGGTATCTCGTTGAACTTCACGATCTGCCGCTTCGACCGATCTTCTCCCTGGAAAAGCGCGGTCACGAGTTGCGGTTCGAGTTCGTAAGCTGAAAGGTCGCCGCCGTTTCCACCGGCAATGCGCGAAACTTTGCCATCGGCAATGTAGATGGTCGCGGAATCAGAGCTGTGGTACGACTGCGGCCCGGGATAAATTTCGATTCCGCCGTGGCGCAATTCAAAGCGCCCGAAATCGGTACCCTTCGCGTCATCGGAGTACCCCGATCGACGCAGGTCCGCGGCAATCTCGCTGACGGATGCTCGATCCCCCACATCGAGTTCGACCGGACGCGCATAGATCTTCGCGGAAGGAGCGAAGATCTGCCCGCTCATGCGGCGATCGACGATGCGCTGGTACTTGACGTAGTAATACGTGAAGACCGAGAAGAATACGATGCAGACAACAATGAACGCCGCGACGCCGAGGCGGATTTCGCGTTCGTAGCGCCGCCATCCTTCTGCAGATGCCTGCGAGCGAGACTTGCCCTTACTGGCAGACAAGCGCTTCAGGGTGGAAAAGCTGGGGATTTTGATTTTGATAGCCACAGTTTGAACAGAGATGCCGTTCTTATTGAGACGTCGTTCGGCGTCGTTTTGTTACCTAGCTGCGCAAAATGACTCGCCGCGCGCGTTCCCGCCGAAACGACACATCCCACCCTAAAGGGGGGCGGCACATGATACCCGGGCCAGAGCAACCTCTATTGTAAGGCAAACAGGGTCCCAAATTGGGGACCCTGACAATTTGCAACAATTCCGGAGACTACATAACCAACGTGTTCGACGCGACAGGATGAAATTGGATGTCGCTGGAATAGCCCGGCAGTTCCACGTGAACCGAATAGTTAACTTCCACCGTCATCGTTTTGCCGACCAGGTTGATTCTGATCTGCGCCGGCGTAAGCTGGATCCCGTTATCAGTGGCCTTCTTGATGATATCGGCCTTGATTTCTTCATCCGACTTACGGGCGTTCTGCATGAAACGAACTTCCGTGTTCAGGTCATCCTGGAATTGGTAGTTGTTAAAGTACGGCGGCCCGATGACGTAGCACACGTACACCACTCCGATGATAATGACGAACGCAAACACCGCCTTAATTCGGCTCATTTACAAAGCTCCGTGGCACGATGATAGATCCGGGGGTTAAGCACTCGGTTTCAACCAAGCCGCTATCTTTTCAACGATTTCCGGAATCGTAGCATCGAGCGACTCACGTGTCGAGCGGTGAATTACCTCAACTTTGCCCTCCACGAACTTCTTTCCCACGTTTATCCGGACGGGGATACCCACCAAGTCTGCATCCTTGAACTTCACACCCGGCCGCTCGTCGCGGTCGTCCAGGATGACGTCAAACCCTGCAGCCTCCAGCTTTGCAGCGATCTCCTCAGCCCCTTTCGCCAGCTTTTCGTCGCTGACGTTGGTTGGGGTAACAACGACTTCGAACGGGGCGATCTGGGCAGGCAGCCAGAAGCCGTTATCGTCGTTGGACTGCTCGACTGACGCCGTCAAGATGCGCTCCATGCCAATGCCGTAGCTGCCCATGATCGGCATGACTTCCTTGCCATCCTTGTCGAGAACGCGGGCACCCATAGCGTCCGTGTACTTGTAGCCGAGCTTGAAGATGTGGCCGATCTCGACCGTCTTGCCCACCTTCAAGGCGTGTCCGCAGTTCGGGCAAGGCTCGCCTTCCGCGACCATCCGCAGGTCAGCCGAGCCGGTGAACTGGAAGCTTTCGCCCGGGGTGAGGTTACGAACGTGATACTCCTCTTTGTTCGCGCCTGCGATCAGGTTCTTGCGACTGACCAGTGCCTCATCCAAAAGCAGCAAAGGTTTCTCGGTATCTTCGGAGGTCTTGGCCCATTCGACATTGAGAGGTCCAAGGTATCCGGCAGGGGAATGGAACAGATCCTGGATTTCTTCCTCCGTCATCGGACGAACTTCGCGCCCCTTGATTGCAGCGCCGAGCTTTGCCTCGTTGAGCATATGGTCGCCTCGCAGGAGCACGACGAGGGCCTGCTCTCTTCCGTCCTTGGCTCCCTTGGGAGCGGCCATCATGTAGGCAAGCGTCTTGATCTTGTTCTTCGGTGAGACGCCAAGGTACGCGGCGACTTGCTCAATCGTCTTCTGCCCGGGCGTATGAACGAGTTCGGGCGTATCGGCCGTAGCAACGAGGTCCTCGATGGCTTCCAGCTTCGATGTGGCTTTCTCCACATTCGCGGCGTAACTGCAGTTCGCGCAGCTCGCAACGAGGTCTTCACCGGCGTCGGTGTAGACCATGAATTCCTGAGACCCAGAGCCGCCCATCGCGCCGGAATCCGCGTGTACAACGACGTACTTCAACCCGCAACGGTCGAAGATGCGGCAGTACGCGTCATGGTGCTTCTGGTAGCTGATGTCCAGACCCGCGGCGTCGATGTCGAACGAGTACGAATCCTTCATGATGAACTGGCGCACGCGCAGCAGTCCCGACCTCGGACGAGGCTCGTCGCGAAACTTGGTCTGGATCTGGTACCAGATCTGCGGCAACTGCTTGTAGCTGCGCAGTTCCTTGCGCGCGATCTCGGTCATGATCTCTTCGTGGGTCATGCCGAGGCAAAGCTCCGCCCCCTTACGGTCCTTGAGGCGGAACATGTTGTCGCCCATCACCGCCCAGCGCCCGCTGGCTTCCCATATCTCACGGGGATTTAACGCCGGCAGGTAATATTCCTGGCCGATCTTGTCCATCTCCTCGCGGACGATACCGATGATCTTGTTCATCGAGCGGTTCCCGAGGAACAAGTACGAGTAAATGCCTGCGGCTAATTGGCGGATGTATCCGGCCCGAACGAGGAACTTATGGCTGGCGACTTCGGCGTCGGCAGGCGCCTCGCGCAGAGTAGGGATGAAGAGCTTAGACCAGCGATGCATGTTGGGTAAACGTCCGCTACGCGCTTCAGATGACTGCGTGGATGCGAGCGGAATTCATTATTGTAACAAGCAAGCGACGCGCGTGATGCGCTACGCTACTCACGTGCCAAAGACAGACAAGAACCTCTTCAAAGAGTTCCTCGCCCAAATCCGCCGCATTCCCCGCGGCAAGGTCGCAACTTACGGGGATGTTGCGTACGCGGCTGGTTATCCGGGATACGCGCGACAGGTTGCGTGGGCACTGCACGGCGGAGGCGGAAGTGTTCCGTGGCAGCGGGTTGTCGGATCAGAAGGCAAGATTCTGCTCACCGGCGAACATGGATTCGAGCAGCGCATGCGATTGCAGGGCGAAGGGGTGAGCTTCATCGGCCTGCGCGTGGACATGAAGACGCATCACTTCTCATTCTTCGGGAAAAAGAAGCCGGCGAAGAAGAAAAGCGCAGCGAAAAAGCGCTAACCAACTTACTTCGACAGGCCCTTCAGCAGCTCTTTCGCGAGCTTCTGTGCCTCGCCGAAGTTGCGCTGGTACTCGACAAACAATCGGTTCATCTCGATCGAATGATCGGCGTTCATGTGAGCGCGGAGCATCATGTCGCGCATGTGCACCGGGTTCGGCAAATGGGCGTCCTCGGTGAGTTCTTCGAGCGCGGTTTCAGGATTGTAGTGATACATACTTCACCTCGATGCCCGTGGCTAGTCCTTCGGTTCCCATAATTCGACGCGGTTGCCGTCAGGATCCATGACCCAGCCGAAGTTGCCGTACTCGGTCTCTTCGTACTTCTCGTCGACCTGAGCGCCTTCCGAGCGCATTTTCGCCAGCATATCTTTGAGACCTTCGACACGGAAATTCATCATGAACGACGCCTGGCTGGGATTGAAGTACTTGGTGTCGGATTTGAAAATCGACCACGCGGTCTGGCCATCAGCGGCATGAGGATCATCAGCCCATTTGAAGGAGACGCCCCATTCGCTACGCTTAATGCCGAGGTGCGTCTCGTACCACTGGTAGAGCTTCTCGGGATCGGGCGATTTAAAAAAGAGGCCACCAAAACCGGTTACACGCATGATGTTCTCCTAGGCGATTGCCAGACTGACCTTTTCACGCAAAGCCTGCGATGCGTATTCGATGTGCAATATCCTACGCGGCTTCGACGATTGTGACTTCGACGACGCATGTACGGCCAACGGTCGCATCACCACAATGCCGCCTCGCTCTACCGTACATGGGAATGGACGCCGTCTCTCTACCTCGCGCGCGATTTCATCGTCCGTCAACACTCCGAGTATGTGAGTGCCTGGCAAAACGCGAAGCGGGCCGTTTTCGTCAGCAGAGCGACGACCTGCTCCAGTGCCCGTGCCGGCGCATGCGCGTAGATGATTCCTTCTTTGACGGGCCACGGTCCCCAGCCGGGCTTGTCGTGGCGTTCCGCGAGGGGCAACGCTGTGTCCTGGTGCCAGACGACGAGCCAGTTAGCATCGCTCGATTTGTCGAACAGTGTTGCTTTGAAGGGCTTCGCGTCATCGCCGATCGCAGATTGCGCAATCTTCATCATGCGCGGGTTGAGTGCCACTCTGGCTACCGAATCCACGGACATGAGATGGCGCATGCCGGCACGGCTTCGCGGGAACCCACCAGCTTGGCGAAGAAGTTCGTCGCACTCGGCAGGCGCGAACACGTCTGGCACGATCTCGTAGCCATCGGTTGCGATTCTGCTGGTTGCGAGTTGCATCACAACATCTCCGTTCCCCACAGATCATGCAAGTGGACGATACCTTTAAGTTCGCCGTTGCTGTCGACGACCGCGAGCGAAGTAATTTTGCGCTGCTCCATCAAGTCGAGGGCGGCGGTGGCGTAGGCTTCGGGATGAATCGTCTTCGGACTCGACGTCATGCACTCGCCAGCGGTGAGATCCATTACATCTTTTCCGCGATGCTCGAGCAGGCGACGCAGGTCGCCGTCGCTGATGATGCCGAGAAGTTTTTCGCCCTTGACGACGGTCGTAACGCCGAGTTTTTTGCGCGACATCTCGTAGATCACGTCGGACATTTTTGTTTCGGCCGTAACGCGCGGGATGGCGTCTCCCGCATGCATTAGCGCGCTGACTTTGGTGAGGCGCTTGCCTAGCTTGCCACCGGGGTGGAGGTTGGCGAAGTCCTCTTCTTTGAAGCCGCGCTTCTCGGCCAGGGCCATGGCGAGTGCGTCGCCGAGCGCCAGCATCGTCGTAGTTGAGGCTGTTGGCGCAAGGCCGAGGGTGCAGGCTTCCTGCGCGATCGAGCAATCGAGCGCGACGTCGGCGGCCTGCGCGAGCGTTGAACGCTTGGCCCCATTGGCGTAGAGGTTGTCGCAGGTCATGGTGATGACCGGGGCGCCGAGGCGCTTGATGGTCGGCAGCAGGTTGAGAATTTCTTCGGTTTCGCCGCTGGCGGAGAGCGCGATGACGACGTCGCCGCGGGCAATCATGCCGAGATCACCGTGCATGGCCTCAGCGGGATGCAGGAACAACGCCGGAGCGCCGGTAGAGCTGAACGTCGCGGCCATCTTGCGTCCGATCAAGCCGCTTTTGCCCATGCCGCTCACGACGACGCGACCTCCGCAGCAAGCGAGAAGATCGACGGCGCGCTGGAAGTCGGCGGCCATGGGACCGGCTATACGGTCGGCCAACTCGCGCAGGGCTTCGGCCTCAATGCGGACGACGTTCTCGCCAGTCTTGGACATGATGGTGAGTTGCACAGAGGATGGTAACAAAGTTTGATTTGCAGGGGGGTACCCCCCTCCCCACCCTCTATTGTTTTCAGTAACTTAGACTATGCAATCTTCGCAAATTACTCTTTCTAAAGATAGTTAGAGGTAAATTCCTCTCGGCGTAGGAGTTAGCGACGTTTTTGGGACAGCTTCTGCGTGTTATCGGACATTGGAAAACAAAATCTTTAATCACGAAGGACACTCAGGAAACACGAAGGAACTTGGGGATAGGTCCCGAATCGTCGCGGATTTCTTGGTTAAAGTGCACGGAAAATGCGAGTTGCGCGCGCTTGTTTTGCGATTTCGAGCGGAATATTCATGGTTTTGACAGCATTTTTTCACTCCGCACGAACAGCAGATTGCCACGTCGCGCCTGCGGCGCTCCTCGCAATGACAGGAGAGGGTGAGTTTGGCGCGAAGGTTTTTGCGGGCTGGCCGCCGAGATTTCAAAGAGCTAATTTTGGTGATTGTGGGATTGCCCCACATTCGCAGAATATTCGGCGGGAACGAAATAGGCAGTGATGCAGAACACGTTCGCGTGTGTGGCGGGTCACTCCTCTCCGTGAGGAAACGACGCGGGCTCGCTTTCTGCCTCGATCTCGCGGAGGAGCGCACGATATACGACGCGGTCGGCGGGGCCGAGGAGTGAGATCGCGATGCCCATTCCGACTCCGGGGTGGGTCGTGGCGATAACTCCGTCGCCTTCGATATTCAAATCGCGCAACTGCAAGATGAAGTGAACCGGAGCCTTCGCTGGCAAGGGATGGCTCATGTTGGCGTAGAAGCCGCCGGTGGAAATATCGGCGAGCATTCCCCACGTCCGCAAGGCGCGATCGGGCGAGAGTAGTTCTACTACTCCTTCGCACGGAAAGCGGGTGTGGGCGCGTCGCTCGTTCACGATGCGCAAATGTTGCCCCGGGAGACTACGGCTGTCTAGTCCACAAAGGGAGGTGAGCAACTGGTTTGATAAGTGACGGAATGGAGACACTTCCGTAACGGGCCTGCTTCTCGGTTGAGCTAGCTGGCGTCTTCTTCTTCGTCAACGATATTCGCAAACTTGATGGTGCTGACATCGCTGGAGAGGATGGGTGCGCCCAGCATGTCGCAGAGTGGCTCGGAGCAGCAACTCGCGACCATTTGCCCGTTCTGAAGGCGCGTGAGGGGCATGATCAATTCCCTTCGCGAGGGCATTTGAGCATGGTGCATGCGTAGCTTCAGAACTCGGAACTCCAGTACTCCATGGGCCCGACCGCACTTACAAAGAACCGCCGTCATACAGATAGTTTAGGACAGGTCGGTCGCAAACCGATAGCACTATCGGACGTGGACGAACAACCCTGTTAAAACTTACATCTTTCAGCGCACAGAGTGGGTACCGCGCTCAGGGAAACTAGAACCAGACGACGGTGATACCGCGGTTCTTGCGGCCAAGATCTTCTTCTTTCTTCAGGGACGGACGGAGCTTGAGCAACGCCCAAGTGTCGGGGTCGCTGATGCCCCAGTTCTCCCCATAAATCACGAAAGCGATTTCGCCGTGGCGTTTCATTTCCTGGAGTGCGCGGCCAACCGACAAGCGGATTTCGCCGCCGACGCCGCTGGAGCCGTAGCCGTGAATGAGCTTTACACCCTTGTGTCCGGCGCGGCGCGCGAGATCGAGTTCGCGCAACATTTTCTGGCGGGCTTGCTCGACCGTGGGAAATCCCTCTTCGAGATTGATGGTCTTGAGCATTAATCGCGGACCGCGCGGGCTGCGTCAATGAATTCAGGCTCGGCGGCAGGTGTGGCGCCGGGCTTGCTCGCGACCCAGGAACCCATGCGATTGGCGGCATCGTTCATGGTGGCGAGCGACGAACCACGAAGATAGTGGTGGACGAGAGTTGCCGTGAAGGCGTCGCCAGCGCCGACGGTGTCGGCGACCTCGACGGGATAGCCGGGATGCTCGTCTCGAGCTTCTTGATTTACGAGGAGACTGCCGTTGCTGCCACGAGTGATGCAGACGAGCTTCAGTTCGAACTGCTCGCAGAGCCATGCTGCAGCGGCGTCGTCATCGACAAAATGTTCGCCGAGCAAGGTCATTAACGGCAGGACCTCCTCGTGATTCAGTTTTAAGATGTCGGCCCGTTCGGCGGACTCAGAGAGCACTTCGGACGAGTAAAACGACTGGCGAAGGTTGATGTCGAAGATGCGGATGGCGCTCGACGGCGTGGCGCGGAGAAAGCGCTGAATGGTGACGCGGGATTGTGGACTGCGCTGAGCGAGCGTGCCAAAACAGACTGCGTCGGTACTTTGAGCGAGTTGTTCCCATGCGGCATCCCATGCGAGGAAGTCCCAGGCGACTTCGGCGGTGAAGTCGAAACTGGCCTGGCCAGTGGAGTCGAGTTCGATCTGAACCGTGCCGGTGGGGTGCTCGAGGTCGCGCTGCAGGTGCGAGGTGGAGAGTTGCAGGGAATTCAATCGGTCAACCACAGCGGTGCCGAGGTCATCGGTGCCGATGCGACTGGCGACCACGGCGTGATCACCAAGCAGACTGCTGATGTACGCGAAGTTCGTGGGCGCACCACCGAGTTGCTTGTAGGTCGGAAAGACGTCCCACAAGATTTCTCCCAAGCCGACAATGGTGAAGTTGCTCATGAGATTCCGAGTTTCTTCTGCATGGCTTCGAGGGTGATGCCCTTGGTTTCCGGATAGACGAACAGCACCACGAAGAACTGGATGGCCGTCATCGCGGCGAAAAATGCGAACGGAATGGAACCGGACTTTGCCGCGAGAGCCGGGAAGACGCCGGCAATGATGGCGTTCATGATCCAGTGCGCGGAGCTGCCGAGGCTTTGTCCGCCAGCGCGCACTCGGTTGGGAAAGACCTCGCTGATGTAGACCCAGATGACTGCGCCCTGCGAGAAAGCGAAAAACGCGATGTAGACCACAAGCAGCCAAAGCAGATAGCCCTGGTGCTGGTGGACGTGGAAGATCCACGCGACACCACCGAGACAGAGCGCAGTACCGACCGCGCCGATGAGCAGGAGCGTCTTGCGGCCGACGTAGTCAATGATGCTCATGGCGAGCATGGTAAAGAGGAGATTGGTGCCGCCGATGGCGACGGCCTGCAAATCGCTGGAGACCTTGTTGAATCCGGCCTGGGCGAAGATGTCGTTGAGGTAATAGAGGATGGCGTTGATACCGGCGAGCTGGTTGAACATGCCGATGGAAACCGCGAGGAAGATCGGGAACAAGTATTTGCGATCAAAAAGGCTGTCGCCTTGCGCGTGATCGGCGTCGATGGACTCGATTATGTCGTGGAGTTCCTTCTCGTAATCTTCTTCGCCTATCAGTTGCAGCGACTCGCGGGCTTCAGGGACGCGCTGTTTCTTCACCAGCCAACGCGGGCTGCGCGGGATTCCGAAGAGCATGATCAGGAAAAGCGCCGCGGGTACGGCGGGAATGCCGAGCTTCCAGCGCCATTCATTTGCGCCGAAGCATCCGAGTCCGACGAGATAGTTGGAGAAGTACGCGAGAAGGATTCCGAAGACGACATTGAATTGGAAGAAGCCGACGAGGCGTCCGCGCCACTTGGCGGGAGCGATCTCCGCAATGTACATAGGACCGATGACGCTGGAGCCTCCGATGCCGAGGCCGCCGATAACGCGGAAGACGAGAAGCGCCGGCCAGTTCCAGGCAAAGGCGCAGCCGAGCGACGAGACGAGATACAGCACCGCCATAAAGCGCAAGCTGTCGCGGCGGCCGATGCGATCGGCGGGAATACCGGCGAGAAGGGAGCCTGCAACCGTCCCCCAGAGAGCGCTCGAGACTGTAACCCCGAGGAGACTGGGCGAGAGCGAGTAGGCTTCGGTAAGAGCGTGGGTAGCGCCGGAGATGACGGCGGTGTCGAAACCGAAGAGAAGGCCGCCGAGAGCGGCAACCATGGTACTTCGTACGAGAACAGGATTGAGTGCCAAGAGTGTCCGTCCGAACGTGAACTCTTAAACCACGCGCGAACATACTACCCTGCCGCAAAACTCGGCAACTGTTTTCGAGAGCAGAGGCTTTTGACCTTAAGGATCCAAACCCATTTCGCGTAACAAATCGGAGTAACGGGGATCGGAGCGAATCGCTTCGAGTTCGGGATCGAATTTGACGAACGTCATGTAGATGGACCGGGCCTCGTAGGCCTTGCGTAGCGATTCGATCGATCGGTCCTTGTCGCCGAGGGCAGCATAGAGTTCGGCGAGATTGTAGGGCGGAACGTAGGGATCCGATTGCGTGATGAGTTTGTCGAGAATGCCGCGAGCTTCGAAGCTCTGGCCGTTCGCGACATACGCGACGCCGAGGCCGGTGCGGGTTTCCGTGATCCCCTCCGAGAGTTTTTCGGCCTTCTGAAGCTCGGCGATCGCATCTTTCACGCGACCGGTACGCGCGTAAGTGCGGCCGAGATAGGCGTGCGCAAACCAGTAGTCGGGCTCGAGGTCGAGGGTCTTGTGGAACTGGGTCTCGGCGGCATCGTACTTGCGGGTGAAGTAGAGGCTCAATCCGTAATAAATGTTGGTGTCGAGAGAGAGGGGATCAAGTTCCTGTCCGCGTTTGCTCTCGCTGATGCCTTCCTGCGCACGTCCGGTGGAGGTCAGGAGCCATCCAAGGTCGGAGTGCGCGAGGGCGTAGTCGGGATTTAGCTCGATGCTGCGGCGGAATTCCTTTTCTGCATCGGCCCAGCGAAATTCGTAGAAGAAGTAAACCTCGCCCATCTCGGTGTGGGCCTGCGGCGAGGACGGATCGAGTTGCAGTGCTTTCTCGGCAGCCTCTTTCGCCTTCGGCATGCAATCGTGCGGCGCCATGAACCAGTCGTCGGCGATGCGGTAATAAACGGCGAGACCGGTATATGGCAGCGCGTAATTGGGATCGTTCTTAACCGCCTGCTCGAAGTACTCTTTGCCCTTGTTGAGTGAATCGCGAGTGGCTTTGTTGGACCAATACACGCCCTTCAGGTAGAGCTGATAAGCCTCAGGATTATTGGTGTACTGCTTCCTGAGTTTCTGCTGGGCTTCGCCACTCAGGCGGAGCCCGAGACGGTCGGAGATGTCGGAGGCGATGCGGACCTCGACGGATTGCGCTTGCGAGAGCGATTCTTCGTAGCGGCGTCCCCAGATATGGCTGTCGTCTTTGGCGCTCACCAGCTCGACGTTGATCTGAACTTTGTCGCCGTGCTGGATGACGCGGCCGGTGAGCAAGGCGCCAACGTGGAGATCGCGGCCCACGGTTTGCGGATCCACCTGTTGTCCCTTATAGCGGAAGACGGCGCTGCGCGACATCACAGTCAGATTCGGCAAATTCGAAAGGCGGTCGATGAGACTGTCAGTCAGACCGTCACTAAGGTACTCGGTGTTGGGATCGTTGCCGGCGTTCACGAAGGGCAGGACAGCGATGGCGCCGATGACCGAGGGCCGTGCGAAGTACGAGACGCCAGCCCACACCAATGCGGCGACAACAACGATGGCAACGAGCCCAACGATCAACGGCGTCTTGCGGCGCTGCGTAGGCACGGGTGCGGGTGCCGGCGGTGCAGAGATCGCGGTGATGATGGTGCCCGAGTCGGTGTCGCGCTTCAACCGCTTGAGGTCGGCTTGCATCTCGGCGGCTGACTGGTAGCGGAGGTTACGGTCTTTTTCCAGCGCCTTTGAAATGATCCGCTCGAGTTCGTGGGGTACGTCGGGATTCAAGCGAACCGGTGCGACCGGAACGCGACCCAGGATTGCTTCAAATGTCTCGACTGAGCTCTCGCCGCGAAATGGGAGCGTGCCGGTGGACATCTCGTAAAGCACAACGCCGAATGAAAACAGATCAGTGCGGGCATCGAGTTCCTTGCCGCGGGCCTGCTCCGGTGACATGTAGGCGATTGTGCCCATGGTGGTACCGGGGCTAGTTCGATGCTCGCCCGTGAGGCCATCAGAAGTGACGGCAACCAGTCGCGACTCGGTCTCCTGCTCTTGCGACATTTTGGCCAGACCGAAGTCGAGAATCTTGGCATGACCGCGCTTGGTGACGAAGATGTTGGGCGGCTTGATATCGCGATGCACGATGCCTTGGGTATGCGCGGCGTCGAGTGCGTCGGCGATCTCGATGGCGAGGCCTAGGAGCTTGCTCATTTCCACCGGCGAGCGTCCGATCAGGTGCTTCAGGGTCACGCCGTCGAGATATTCCATGGCGATGAAGGCGCGGCCTTCCTGTTCGCCGATGTCGAAGATGGAGCAGATGTTGGGGTGGTTCAGGGCAGACGCGGCACGGGCCTCGCGTTGGAAGCGAGCCAGCGTGGCCGTGTCTTCGGCGACATCTTCGGGCAGAAACTTGAGCGCCACGAGGCGGTGCAGCCGCGTGTCTTCGGCTTTGTACACCACACCCATGCCGCCGCCGCCGATCTGTTCGACGATGCGGTAATGAGAAACGATCTGCCCGATCACGATTTGCGCATCTTACGTCAGCGGTAAATGACAGTCAAAAACGGCACGAAATCAGGCGTTTCCACGGCGTTCCCGTCACTCGCCACAGAGCTGATCGAAGATGCGAGCCAGCCCGCCGACGGTTTCGAAGGCACTCAGTCCGAGGAGTCGGTGGTGCCGCGGCGAAAGCGGCAGGGAGTCAATGAGACCACGAAGCTCGGCAGCGTGCCCGGTATCGACGTCGGCATGCTCTCGCAATGAGCGGAAGGATGCATCCGGGTAGCCGGTGGCATCGCGAATTTCGTTGATGTGAGTTTGAACCGGAGGATTGCCTTCGACGACGGAGACATAGCCAAGGAACGCAACTGGGTGTTCCTGCAACACCCAAAATTGCTGCGCGCCAATCAGTGCCGCAACGGCGCCGGACGGAATGCGCTCGATCGCATGTTGGCGATCAATGCCGCAGTGTTCCATGTCTTCCAGCAACCATTCGTCGTGACCTCGTTCCTCGACAAGGTGCTTGGCGTAGTAGTCGGCGAGGATGGCGGCGACGGGATCGTTTGCTGAAAGTTCTTCGGCCCGGCGCTGTGCGATTTCCATGACGGAAAGCCCGCCGCGCACGACGGCATAGAGTTCGAGATAGAACTTCGGCAGAAGGATGTGGAGGTCGGGATGCTTCCAGAAGCGTCGCGCGGAAAAATCCAAACGTGGATGAGCCAGCGCGATCTTGGTCGAAAGAATGGAGCTATTCGATGCAGCGACGTGCGTGGCCTGGCTCATCCCGTGAATCTCACAAATCTAAAACTGGCTAAACGAAGAAGTTGGGACGGAGATGGTCGGAAGCATCGTCAGTATCACCCATCTTCTTGCGAACGGTGATCAATGTATTCACTTCGTCATCGCTCAGACTGTTGATCTTTTCCGCATGATGATCGGCGACGGGGCCGCTTCCGATCACACCCGCTGCTTGCAGGCGTTCCACATTCGATTGACCTGACATTGGATCCTCTCCCGGGGACTGAAGTAGCGCGGAGTCAACACACAGAAGGGCCTACGCGAACACAATTTGGCCCCGACCCCACACGCGTCTCTTGTACTGAGCGACCATTCAGAAGTCAATGGGAAAAACCGGACAGCATCGGAAAGTACCGAAGATGGGGAGAGATGGTGGCCAGGGACGGAATTGAACCGCCGACACGCGGATTTTCAGTCCGCTGCTCTACCAGCTGAGCTACCTGGCCACTGCAAGTGCAGCACGATGGGTGGGCTTACGACGAAAACGCCGGAAGATATCAGTGCGTGCGAACAGGAGAATTATAACAGGCAAAACTCGCCTGCTTCAAACTGGCGGAACCGACCAACGGGCCGGTGAAGGCCGACCCGCCGCCGATTTCTAGTGCTGCCCGCTGCCGTTCCCTGACTTCTGAAGGAAGCGCGCGAGATTGGGTTCTTCGCGCTGGCGGAGGTCAATGCACTGACCAACGCGCTCCATCTGCTGGCGCGCGATGCGATCCAAACCCTGAACGCGGTGCTGATCAATGAAGGACTGCGCTTCCTTCGCATGCTCCGCATCGCAGAAGACCCCAATCGCGTAATACGCCAATTGCGCGCCCACGATGCTTTGTCCGGCCTTGTTCTGAATGTCACTCCAGCGTTGTCGAATGAAATCCCAGGTCAATTGCTGGCCGGCGGGATTCGAGAGCACGCCGACGAGACCCCGAAGGTCCTGGTTGCGAACTTCGGGACCGAGGGTCCACTCGAGGGTGCGTTTGAGCAGCACCGGATCGCGGAAGTCGCGAAGTGCGTGAACGTAACGGTAGTAGTCCTGCGGTGACGAAGCCTGCTTCGTTTTCGCGAGGAAGATGTCGTAGAGCGAGGCATCGCCGTGTGCGGCAGCAACTGGGAACGACGCGTCCACGAGGGTGGTATCCACCGACGCAGGGTCCTGCATGTAGGCGTTGACCGTCTGCTTCGCGAGGGCGATGGCATCGGGATCTTCGCCGACGTTGCCGAGAAGTTCTACGAGCGTCGCTCGCGTGTTGCGCTGGCCCGGAGTGTCAGATTTAGACGAAACCGTGCCGACCTTCTCGAGAGTCGGCTTGAACACGCTGCGCACCCACGACCGGAATTGTTCGCGGTCCTGGTCGGAGACCAGATGCCGGTCGGCGAAAGTCAGGTGGTCCGCGAGTTCGCTCACTGCGCCGTACGTGGGGACGCCGCGGAACTTCTCCGTCATGGCCATGAAGTCCTGGATGTGGTGAACCCCGGCGGCGAGCAGTGCGCCTTCGTTGCCAACCAGCGAGACCTGGTCTTCTTCAGGCAGTTCTTCCATCTTGAAGTTCGGCGACTGGTACTCGGCGGGATCGAAGCTATAACGATAGTAGCCACTACCCTTCGAGTTCCCCATAACGCCATGGCCGCAGCCCTTGAGCTTGAACGACTGCTGCTTCTGCGTCAGCAATTCGCAACTGGCGGTTCCTGCTCCGCCGATTTCGTTGCTGCAGACCGGCACCTGCCAGAGTTGGTCAGACGTGCTCTGCATGAGCTTCGGCGAGGAGTAGAAGCGTTGCTGGGTGATCGTACCGACAGTCTCGTTGTTCTCGCACTTGTCCGTTAGCGCGATGTATGCCGCTCCGGGCTGCGTGACGAACGTCGGCATGAGCTTGTCGATCGGTCGACCTGAGGCCTTCGCCATCGCGCCCCAGAAATCTTCGGCGGTAGCGTTGCCGTACTTGTGCGCTTCCAGATAGCTGTTTACGCCTTTGCGGAAGACTTCTGGACCGATGTAGCCCTCGAGCATCCGCAGGACGGCGGCAGTCTTGCCATAAGCGATGCCGTCGAACAGCGCGTTGATCTCGTTGCGGGTTTCCGCTTGCTGGCGGATGGGGCGGGTGTTCTGCGTTGAGTCGGTGTTGAGCGCGGAGCTGGAGCCGAGAACATCGTCCTGCGAGATTTGCCACTCGGGCTTCCACGCTGCGACCGGCTTGCTCTCCATCCAAGTGGCAAAACCCTCATTCAGCCAGATGTCGTTCCACCACTTCATGGTGACGAGATCGCCGAACCACTGGTGCGCCATCTCATGCGCGATGACCGATGAAATTTCCTTCTGATCGTTAACCGATGCTTTTGCAGGATCGAGCAGCAGCGCGCTCTCTCGATAGACGATGGCGGCGGTGTTCTCCATCGCGCCGGCTTCGAAGTCAGGAGCTGCGATCTGGTCGAGCTTGCCATAGGGATACTTGATCCCGAAGTACTGATTGTAGAAATGCAGAATCGCCTTGGTCGCCTCGAGAGCGAACGCTCCCTGCTGTTCCTTGCCGGGCACCGAGCAAATGCGAAGCGCGATGCCGTCTTGCTCGCCAGAGATGCACTTCCAGTCACCGACGGTGAGCGCTACGAGATAGCTCGACATCTTCGGCGTGGTCGAGAACTTGATGGTGTGCTTCCCTGCCGGACCGGGCTCATCGCTCACGATGCGGCCATTCGAGATGGCAGTGTCGCCTTGGTCCACGACGGTCGTGATGTCGAAAGTCGCCTTATAAGAAGGCTCGTCGAAGGATGGGAAGGCGACCCGGGCATCCACGGCCTCGAACTGGCTCACGGCGTAGCGGCGATTATTGGCTTCGCTGCGATAGAGACCGCGGAGCTTGTCGTTCAGTCGGCCGGTATATCCGATGTGGATCGTGGCTGAGCCTACCGTGAGTTGCGAGGGAACGTGCAGCGTGACGGTCTCGTTCTCGGCATCCGCGGTGACGCTGGCTGTGAGCTCCTTGCCGGCAACCGTCACTGTCGCAGATTTGATTTCCAGTTCAAGAGCGTTGAGGACAATGGCATCGGTTGCGGAGAGAACCCGCACGTCAATGGTCTCGTCGCCCTGGAAAGTGCTGCTGGAAAAATCGGGCGCGAACTTCAGCGAATAATGATCGGGAACAACGTTGCCGGGCAGACGCTGCGCGGAGCAGAACGTCGCCGCAGTCATAAGAGCGAACAGCAACAGAAGCTTCTTCATCAGGCCTTTCGGATGCATGAAAATGTCGATGCGAGCACGGAAAAGTATGCAAGAACTATAAATGAAAATTACTTGGGTTCGCGCGCTTACACTTTCGAGTGGTTCGCGGGAAGAAAGAAGCTGCCGTTCAGCATGGTTGCCGAGCAGCGGTTCACGCCGAACCAGTAGGGGACCTCGCGATAGTTGTCGGCATCAAAGATTGCCAGGTCGGCATCTTTGCCGGGCTCGATGCTCCCCTTGCTGCCCTGCAAGCGCAATGCGCATGCTCCATTGAAAGTCCCCGCGACGATAGCTTCAGCCGGCGAGAGCTTCATGTGGGTGCATGCGGCAGAGAGTACGAATGGCATGCTCGCGGTGGGAGCGGTGCCGGGGTTGTAGTCGGTGGCGAGCGCGACCGCCACTCCAGCATCAATGAGCTTTCGGGCTGGTGGATATTCGCTAAGGCCAAGGAAATAGTTCGCAGCAGGCAGTAGCGTCGCGATCATGTCGGCCTTAGAGAGGCGTTGGATGTCGCCGGCACTTACCTTGTCCATGTGATCGTACGATGCGGGCGCGAACTGATCGAAGCGCTCGAGACCAACTTCGGTTAGCTGATTCACGTGCGCGCGTACTTCCAGACCATGATCGCGCGCGGTGCGCAGGATCCGTTCCGACTGCTCTGGCGTGAACGCGCCACGCTCGCAGAAGACATCCACGTATTTCGCGAGCTTCTTGCGCGCAGCAGTGGGGATCATTTCTTCGCAAATGATACGAACGTATTTCTCAGGTTTAGCACGATGTTCGGGAGGAACCGTGTGTGCGCCGAGCAATGTTGCGATGACTGTCCCGCCGAATTTCCTCGCTGCGCTGCGAATCGCTTCGAGCGACTTGATCTCCGAATCGAAATCAAGACCGTAGCCGCTCTTCGCCTCGATGGTCGTCGTCCCGTGCGCGGCCATTTCTTCAAAAGCTCCAAGCACTTTCGCAGTCAGCACGCTGCGCGATGACTCGCGCACCCCGCGAATGCTCGAACGAATACCGCCGCCCGCTTCCGCGATCTGTTCGTAATTCGCTCCGGTGATCCTCTTCTCGAAATCAATCAGCCGTGGCGCAGCGAAAACGGGATGCGTGTGTGAATCAACAAAACCCGGTAGAACGACTTGGTCGCGGCACGAAATCTCCTGAACTTTCTTCGCTTCACGTTTGGCGATGCGCAGCACCTCGCGCGTCGTACCCACCGCGACGAACTCTCCATCGCGCACCAGGACAGCGCCATTTTCAATAACGCCGAGTTCCGAAAGCTCTTTCCCGCGGCGCGGTCCAACTTTCGCGGACGGCGAGCGCAAGGTGAGAAGCTGGCGGATATCGCGGAGGAGGATGGCGGAGTCTTTTGGCATAGAGAAAGGCACGGCAGTTCATCGCCGCCGTGCCGAATGAAACTACTGTCCCATCGGAATCTTGACGCCCTTTTCTTTCGCGAAGCTCTTGGCTTCGTCGTAGCCGGAGTCCACGTGCCGTGCCACACCAATGCCCGGATCGTTAGTAAGCACCCGCTCGATGCGCTTCGCCATCTCGTCGGTTCCGTCGGCGACTGTCACCTGGCCGGCGTGTTGCGAATAGCCAATGCCTACGCCGCCTCCGTTGTGAATCGAGACCCACGAAGCTCCGCTCGCAGTGTTCAGCAGCGCGTTGAGCAGCGGCCAATCGGCGATCGCATCGCTACCGTCTTTCATGGCTTCGGTTTCGCGGAACGGCGATGCCACCGAGCCGCAGTCGAGGTGGTCGCGGCCGATGACGATCGGGGCCTTGATCTTCCCTTTCTTTACGAGGTCGTTCATTGCGAGCCCGAACTCGGCGCGCTCGCCATAGCCGAGCCAGCAGATGCGCGACGGCAGTCCCTGGAACTTGATCCGCTTGCGCGCAAGATCGATCCAGCGGCTCAGAATGCGGTTCTGCGGATACATCTGAAGGATCAGCTCGTCCGTCACATGAATGTCCGACGGCTCACCCGAGAGCGCTACCCAGCGGAACGGTCCGCGGCCTTCGCAAAACAGAGGACGAATGTACGCCGGCACAAAACCCGGGAAGTCGTACGCGTTCTTAACGCCGCGCTGGAAGGCGAACGTCCGAATGTTGTTGCCGTAGTCAAAGGTGACAGCGCCCATTTTCTGCAGCTTGAGCATGCCCTCGACGTGGCGCGCCATTGAATCCAGCGAACGCTCGTTGTACGCATGCGGATCGCTCTTGCGAAGCTCCAGCGCTGCTTCGAACGTCATGCCATTCGGAACGTACCCGTTCAGCGGATCATGCGCCGACGTCTGGTCGGTAAGGATGTCGGGCACCACGCCGCGCTCGGCTAGTTCCGGAATCACATCGGCGCAGTTGCCGACAAGACCGACAGAAATGTTCTCTTTTTTGCGAACGGCGTTCTTCAGGATGCGGAGCGCTTCGTCAAGCGAGTTGACCATGAAGTCGCAGTAGCCCGTCTTCAGGCGCTTCTTGATGCGCTCGGGATCAACATCAATGCCAAGGAAGCACGCGCCGGTCATGGTTGCTGCCAGTGGCTGAGCGCCACCCATGCCTCCCATACCGCCGCTCACAATCAGCTTCCCTTCAAGTTCACCACCGAAGTGCTTCTCGGCCGCGGCAGCAAATGTCTCAAAAGTGCCCTGGATGATGCCCTGCGATCCGATGTAGATCCACGAGCCGGCGGTCATCTGGCCATACATCGTCAAACCGGCACGTTCGAGCTCGTTGAACTTGTCCCAATTCGACCAATGCCCGACAAGGTTCGAGTTGCAGATGAGCACACGCGGCGCATATTCGTGCGTCCGGAACACCGCAACCGGCTTCCCGGATTGCACCAGCAGAGTCTCGTCGTTGTCGAGAGACTTAAGCGTGTTCACGATGGCGTGGAAGCAGTCCCAACTGCGGGCTGCGCGGCCGGTGCCCCCATACACAACCAGGTCGCGAGGGCGCTCGGCTACCTCTTCGTCGAGGTTGTTCATGAGCATGCGCATGGCAGCTTCTTGCTGCCAGCCCTTGCAGGAAATGGTGTTACCACGTGGCGCTTTGACGGGAGTATAGCTAGATGTTTCGGTATCAACGGGCATAACCTTGAAATGGTAGTGCTTTGCCGAACCGGTGTAAATGGCGGCGCTGCTCACGTTTCCAGGTCTGTTCAATTCCGCACGCCGGGGGGCCTCAAACAGAAGCGAGCTTTTTCGCATCGTAGGTTCTGGAGGGATGAATCAATGTCAATTCGGAAAACAGTTGCGGCTGTTCTGCTTTCGTTTTGCTTGGCGGCGCTGTCGACGGCGCAGCAAGCAACATCACCGAGTCAAACCTCACCGCAAACCGAAGATCGCATCAAGCGCGAGGTGCGCCACGAGATCCTGATGCTTCCCTGGTACGGTGTGTTCGATGTCATCGGCTACCAAGTAAATGGCGCTAACGTGACTCTCACCGGCGCCGTCGTGAAACCAGTTACGAAGTCTGACGCCGAGAATTCGGTGAAGCGCATCGAGGGTGTGGAATCGGTCACCAACCAGATTGAAGTGCTGCCGCCGTCTTCAATGGACGATCAGCTTCGCATCCGGCTCTTCAAGGCGATCTACGGTTTTCCATCACTGCAGAAGTACGACCTCGGTACCATTAAGCCGATTCGCATCATCGTGAAAAGCGGTCACGTGAGCCTCGAAGGCGTGGTAGACAACCAAGGCGACAAAGACACCGCCGGAATTCGCGCAAACAGCGTGTCGGGAATCTTCGAGGTGAAGAACAACCTGCAGGTGGTGCCACAGAAATAGCGAGACGAATATTCACGAGAAAGAGCGGTGGGGCACCGCTCTTTTCATTCGCGTTCGCCCCACTTCAGCTTTTCGCGAAGCACCTTGAAGAACGACTGCCGCATTTGCAGCAGCTTCACGGCATGGTCGGCCTTGCGACAAACAATCTCATCGCCCTCTTTCAAAGGCTGACCAACCTGCCCATCGATGGTGAGGAAGGCCGCTTCCCCATTGCTGCGTACGACGATGGAGATGGTCGCCGTTTCCGGCACGACCACCGGTCGATGAGTAAGCGAATGCGGGCAGACCGGAGTAATTTGGAACGCCCCAACCGCGGGCATCAGCACGGGACCGCCGGCTGCGAGCGAATACGCAGTAGATCCGGTTGGCGTCGCGACGATCACGCCATCTGCCTTGTAGTTGAATACGAACCGGCCATCAATCGAGACATCGAATCCGACCAGTCGCGCGATAGCGCTTTTGTTCACCACAACATCGTTCAGAGAGGTATACGAGTGCAGCACCTGGCCGTCGCGGATGAGGTCGCACGCCAGCATGGTTCGCTCGTCGAGCGGACAATTGCAGGCGATCACGCGCTCGAGCGTGCTGTACATATCTTGCAGGGGAACTTCGGTGAGAAAGCCCAACGACCCAAGATTCACAGCGAGAATCGGAATTCCCGCAGGGGCAACGGCGCGGGCCGCCGAAAGCAGTGTGCCGTCACCGCCGAGCACAATCGCAAACTCCGGATGCATCGCAGCGATCTTCGCCCGCTCAACGCCGTGGATGCCGCTCACGTAAATGGCGCTCTGCTGGTCGAAGATGACTTCGTAGCCATGCTGTCCGAGCCACTCCTGCAGCGGCGGAATGATCTCCGAGAGTTCCGGCTTCGATGGTTTCGATAGGACAGCGACCGTCTTCATCGTTTATAGCTCAGCGTACAGTAGGAACTCGCGGTTGCCTTCCGCTCCCAGGATCGGGGATTCGATGGTGTCCAAACCGCGGCCCCGCAGTTCCGCAACGCACTCTTTCACTTTCTCGAGCGCGAGTTGCTGGGCAGCTGCATCGCGAACGATTCCGCCTTTGCCAATCTTTTCCCGGCCCACTTCGAACTGCGGTTTTACCAGCACCACCAGCTGCTTTCGCTCACTGGGCGCGTCGCGCAACACCGCTATTACCGCCGGAAGCACGAGTGTAGCAGAGATAAACGACACGTCCATGGCAGCGATATCCGGCAGCACTCTTCCGGGAGCAACTTCCTCAACCTGCTCTCGTGTGAGATAGCGAGCGTTGGTCAGCTCGAGGAGATGCACGCGTTCGTCGGCGCGCAACTTGGCATCAATCTGGCCAAATCCGGTATCCACGGCAATCACGTGAGCGGCTCCGTGTTGCAGGAAGCAGTCGGTAAAGCCACCGGTTGAAGCGCCAATATCCATGCAAGTGCGTCCGCGAACCTCAATGTTCCAATGCTGCAGCGCGCGCTCAAGTTTCAGTCCGCCGCGGCCAACGTAACGAAGATCATCGCCAAGTAGCCGGATGGCGGAATCATCCTCGACATTTGCACCCGCTTTCTCGACCTTCTGCTCGTTGACGAGCACTCGACCTGCAAGGATCATGGCTTGGGCGCGTTCGCGCGACGGAACAAGCGCTCGTTCTACCAGAAGCTTGTCAAGGCGGACTTTCACGTCAGCAGCCTAACACTGCACCGAAAATTCCAAAGAAGTTCGCGTGCCAAACTCGCACCCCCGATGGTGCAACATGGTCGAAGGGGCATGAATGTTGCACGTTCGTGAATTTGGGGCGATATTTCCACAATCTTTTGCACAACAGTGTTGAAAACTAAACCGAAAGCGGCATTGCGTTGGGCCACCGCGTCGGAGTTGCATCCCAGACGCATCGCGACTACCCTTCTCTGCGTCTAATAAGTGGTTCATGTTGAAGATTACTATCCGCAAGAAAGCCAAACAGTTTGGCAAACTCGTGCGGCACTCCGTTGTCACCCCACGGACCGGCGTCGCCCACCAGCCGATTCATGCCAAGGCGCACGAACTCGGCATCACTTTCATTGGCCATTCCAGTTTCCTGATCCAGCTCGGCGGGAAAAACATACTGATCGACCCGAACTACGCACCCTGGATCTTCGTCCTGAAACGTTTACGCCGCGCCGGTGTTCGCATCTCGGACTTGCCGCCGATCGACCTGATCCTCGTTTCGCACGCGCACTTCGACCATCTACACCGTCCGTCTTTGCGGGCCATTGCCCGTTCGAACTACCGCCGGTTCGGAAAGCGTCCGACGATTGTCGTGCCGCACCATGTTGAAGACCTGGTCTCCGATCTCGGCATGGAGCGCGTCGTCGAACTCGAGTGGTGGCAGTCGGTGAAGTTTGGCAGCGTCGAGATCACGCATACGCCGTCCCGACATTGGGGCGCGCGCATCATTCGCGATATGCATCGCGGTTACGGCGGTTTCGTGCTCAAGTCCGGCCAGCACGCGCTCTATCACTCAGGAGACACCGCTTACTTCGACGGCTTCCATGAGATCGGCACGCGACTGCATCCGAAGATCGCCCTGCTGCCAATTGGTGCCTACCATCCTGAGTCCTTCCGCAACGTCCATGCCAGCCCGGAAGACGCAGTGCAGGCTTTTATCGATCTCAAGGCCCACTGCATGATCCCCATGCACTATGGCACCTTTCGGCTTTCCCACGAGCCCATGGAAGAACCGCTCGACCGCCTTCTCTCCGACGCAGAATCGCGCGGCATCCTGAATAAAATGCTGGTGCTGGAAGAAGGCAAAACGAAGATTTTCGCGAAAGAATAAGCGCTAGTACGCCAGCAGGATTCGCAGGTCGCGAATATTGTTTCCGGTCGGTCCGGTAACGATCGCGTCTCCGAGGGCGTCGAACAGCGGGTAGGCATTGAACGTCTGCAATGCGGTTTGCGCATCGAGGCCAACTGCGGATGCGCGCGCAAGAGTAGTTCCATCGACAATGGCGCCCGCCGCTGGACTATTGCCATCGATGCCGTCAGTCCCAGCGCTCAAGACGGTAATGTCCTCGTCCGCGATCTTCGTGGCGCAATAGAGCGCAAACTGCTGGTTCCGGCCGCCGACACCCGCTTCCCCAGTGACTTTCACCGTCACTTCGCCACCGGAAATCAGGCAGACGCGCGAGACACCTTTGCGCAGTGTCCGCAACTTCTTCAGCAGATGGTCCGCCGCCTCCGCGTAGTCCCAGTCGTCGCAGGTGTTGTCCACCTCAATGGCGAACCCATTCATCGCCGCCTTGGCTACTGCGTGCTTGCGAGCAATTTCGTTCGACAGGATCGTCCAGAAGCGCGAGCGGTCGAACGAACCGTCACCGTGCTTCGGAGTTTCTTCCAACTCAACCCGTTCGAACAGATCACGTACCGACGCCGGAAACTGCTTCAGAATCTTGTGTTTCTTGACGATGTCGTAGCACTCCTCGACCGTCGTCGTATCTGGCATCGTCGGCCCCGACGCCAGTGAGTCCACCGTTCCGTCTGGCACATCGCTGACGAGGATCGAGACCTGTTGGGCGGGCGAGGCCATCAGCGCCAATCGTCCGCCCTTGGTGGCTGAAAGATGCTTGCGGACGGCATTAATTTCGCGAATCGGCGCACCGCTATGCACCAGCACCTTATAGGTCGCGATGAGATCTTCCAGCGTGATGCTGTCGTCCACAGGTTTCTCGACGATCGCCGATGCCCCGCCGCTGACCAGAAAGATCACGAGTGAACGCGATGCATGGGTAGAAAGGGATTTCAGGATCGCTTCCGCTGCGCGCACGGAGTCGCTGTTCGGCATCGGATGGCCGCCGCGGTAATAGCGGAACCCGAAGACTTGCGTCACCGGATCCGTCGAGCACGCGACAATGCCGGTCACTCCCGCACCCAGGTGGGTCATGAGCGCTTCGACCATGGTGTGCGCTGCCTTCCCCATCGCGACCACGAAGATGCGCGAGAACGATCCGAGATCGAACAGGTCTTCGCCCACGCGCAAAATGCCACGATCGAGACTCACGTGACGATCGAAAGCTTTGCGGATGCTGGATTCGGTCAGCGCATGCTGGAAAATCTCACGCGCGACGCCACGAAAATGCGCCGAAATCCCCGAAATGAGCGGCCCTGAGGCGTCCTGCGCATTCCCCATAGGAGACACATTATAGCCAGATTCGAAGCTGCTCTTGATTACTGACGCTGAGGTTGTAGGAGCGTATCGCGCACCCAGAACTCAATCGCCGACTTCATGCTTTCCAGTTGTCCGGCAAAGAAATGATCGGCGCCATGGATGAGCACGAACCTTTTCGGCTCTGCCGCGGCTGCGGTCACTTCGTACAGCCTTTCCGCAGGCCCAAACTGATCGCGGTCTCCGCTAACAAACAATTTTGGCTTCGCGCACTCATTGAGGAACTCATAGGTGTACGAACGTCCTTCTGCTGCCACCGGTGTTCCCAGCGAGATCAACGCTTTCACATCCGGATCAGGACAGGCAGCCCGCAAACCAACCGCAGCGCCAAAAGAAAACCCCGCAAAGATCAGGGGCAACGAAAATTCGTGCTTCAGCCACTCGAGGGCCGTCTGGACATCCTGGCGCTCACCTGCGCCGTAATCGTGTTCGCCCTCGCTCAGTTCGGTCCCTCGAAAGTTGAAACGCAGCACTGGGAATCCGAAACCGCGCAGCGCCTTCATGGCGTTGTACACCACCTTGTTGTGCATGGTGCCGCCGTACAACGGGTGCGGATGGCACACTACCGCCGCGAATTGCGCATCCGGCTTGCCTGCGTTCAGCAGCGCTTCCAGACGCCCTGCCGGCCCTTCGAGAAAGAACGAACGGATTTGCGCATTTGGGGTGGAATGGGTCGTCATCTCCACCTCAGTTTACCCCGTCGGCTCACAGGCTTTGCGGTGTGCGGCGCACCTTGCGATGAAAGAGTTTTGAGTGGATCGGATCGGGATTGCAGCGGGCGTAAACCGCCGCGACCACCAGCGCCGCATAAAAGACCACCGAGAGCCACCAATGCCCATACGCATTCGCCATCGGCAGCCCAATCACGCCATAAACAAGTCCGGCGATCAGCAACGCCAAGAGAACTGGCCAGTTATTTTTCACCCGGAGTAGGATGCGTCCCATCTCCCGATGGCTTTATCTCCGAGCATATCGCTTGTATTCTCGGGACATGTCTTTTGACGTCGTCGCCCTCACCCGAAAACTAATTGACGTGGAATCAATTACCGGGAACGAAGCACCGGTGGGTGAGCTCCTGGTTCGCGAACTATCGGCACTCGGCTACCAAGTCTCGCGAATGCCGGTCGAAGAAGAACGTTTTAACGTCTGGGCAACCTCTCCCGGTCACCAACGTCCTAAGGTCGTCTTTTCGACGCACATGGACGTGGTTCCTCCATGGATTCCCTCGTCCGAGGACGAGAAGAACATCTACGGCCGCGGAGCTTGCGATGCCAAGGGCATCATCGCCGCGCAAATCGACGCCGCTGAGAAGTTGCGCACCAAAGGCATTCACGCCGGACTACTGTTCGTCGTCGGCGAAGAACGCGACAGCACCGGCGCCTACGTCGCCAATTCACACGCGCCGGGTTCGAAGTTCCTCATCAACGGCGAGCCCACCGACAATCGCATCGGTGTCGCCTCTAAAGGCGCGCTGCGTGTGAACGTAATTGCGGAAGGAAAAATGGCGCACTCGGCCTATCCGGAGCTTGGAGAATCCGCGATCGAAAAGTTGCTGAATGCGCTTGAACGCCTACGCAAAATGCCGCTTCCAGAAAACCCTGAGGTCGGTCCATGCACGGTAAACATCGGCGTGATCGAAGGCGGCCGCGCACCAAATGTCATTCCCGACCAAGCCAGCGCCCAGCTGCTCTTTCGCCTGGTCGGCCCGTCTGAACAACTGCGTAAAGACATCGAAACCGCTATCGCCCCCGATGCCCACTGCGAATACGCGCTTGAGATTCCTTTTGTGAAACTGCGCACAGTTCCCGACATTCCGACCATGACGGCAAAGTTCACCACTGACATCCCGCGCTTGAGCAACTGGGGCGAGCCCGTTCTGCTCGGCCCCGGCTCGATCCATGTCGCACATACTCCACGCGAGTTCCTGAGCAAGCAGGAACTGTTTGAGGCCGTGGAGCTCTATGTGAAAGTCGCCGAATTTTTCAACGCGCAACCTGGCGCGTAACAAAAGTGATGCCCGCGGACGCGCCGCGGGCTCATTAGGAACGTTAGGATGAGGCCGATTTACTTTCCGTAATAGGCGGCGTTTTTCGCCACAAACTCGGCCTTATCCGCCGGAACTTCTTCCGCCAGGTAAATCGAATTGGTCGGGCAGGTCGAAATGCAGGCGCCGCAGTCCATGCACTCTTCGGGGTTGATATAAAGCTGCGAAGCGGCCTCCCACTCGGTTTCTTCCTTTAGTGGGTGGATAGCATTGCTCGGACAGGAATCGATGCAGAGCATGTCCTTTTCGCAGGTGTCGACGATCACGTGTGCCATTGTGCTTCTCTCCTCGCGCCCTTCGATCAAGACCGGCTTGCCTCTGGCGCTTTAATCTTTCGGGTTCGGTTTCAACCCCACATTCAAATTACGGCGATATGTCTCAATGGTCGGTGATTCCCGTCACACACCAGACGTGACGCAACGCACAGAAGTCGTTACTACCCATAAGTGCCCTGCAAGTTGCTGGAAACGTGAGGAATTCGAGACAATAGACACTGCCTGATGACCTCAGCCGACACGACCCTCAGAGCCGGAGCCGCGAGAAAGGCCTACTCTGCGCCCTCCGAGCGCTGGACTCACTCCCCATTTTGGATGGTGCTAATCGGCTTTGTCGCTCGTGTGCTCTACATCTGGCTAGCGCACACCTACAAGTTCCGCGCCAACGACGAAAATTTTTCGTTCGGCTGGGAGATCGGCCGCATCGCCCAATCCATCGCGACCGGCCACGGATTCTCCTCACCGTTTTACGGCGATACCGGGCCCACCGCCTGGGCCGCGCCGGTGTATCCGTACATCGTTGCCGGCGCTTTCAAGATTTTCGGTCTCTACACGCGCTCCGCGTCCTTCGCGCTGCTGACCTTCAACAGCTTTTTCTCCGCCCTCACCGCGTGGACGGTCTACCGCATCGCCCAGCGGATGTTCAACGAGACCGTTGCCGTGTGGTCAGGTTGGCTCTGGGTCTTCCTGCCGAACCTCGCCTACTGGGGCGTACGCATGGTGTGGGAGACAAGTCTTTCGACCTTCCTGCTCACCGCGCTCATTCTGCTCACGCTCAAGATGGAAGGCGACGATCGCTTCGGCCGCTGGATTTTCTGGGGCGCACTCTGGGGATTCGTCGCACTCACAAACACATCCATCTGCTCGTTCACTCCATTTGCCGGATTATGGCTCGTCTACAAATTGCATCAGCAACGGAAGTCGTGGTTCCTGCCGGCGCTTGCCAGCGCGATCGTCTTCTTCGCCGTGCTCTCGCCCTGGCTGATACGCAACGATCGCGTCTTCCACAAACCGTTCCTACTGCGCGGAAACTTCGGTGTCGAGTTACATTGCGGCAACAACGACATGGCTGAAGGCCTCTGGGTCGCCCTCGCGCATCCCACGCAAGGCATCCCGGTCTATCAGCGTTACAAAGCCATGGGTGAAGTCGCCTACGTTGCGCAGACCCAGAAAGACACGGTCGCCTGGATCAAAGCGCACAAAGAAAGATTCGCGGTGCTGACCTTCCGCCGCTTCGTCTATTTCTGGAGCGGACCCCCGCGTATCTCAAAAGTTTTTTACGAAGAAGAATTGAAAAATGCGGGCTATCTCGCGACGGCATGCCTCGGATGGTGGGGCTGTTTTCTCGCGCTCAAGAAGCGCATTCACGCCGCCGGGCTCTTCGCCTGTCTTCTGATTTTCTACCCGGCGGTTTACTATATTACTTTCCCGAATCCGCGCTACCGGCATCCGCTTGATCCGGTCACTCTGATCCTGGGGGTCTTCTTGGTTTCACAAACTCGGCCGGATACCGAGGACACAACTGTGCCCGAATCGCTGGCTACAACCGAGCCTCAATCGCCGGTGTTCCACACGCTGTCCATCATCATCCCTGTCTACAACGAGCGCCGCACTGTGATGCAGCTGCTCAACGCAGTCGCACGCCAGCCCATCGGCGAACTGCACAAAGAGATGGTGATCGTGGATGATTTCTCCACCGACGGCACCCGTGAGTTCCTCCAGGAGATGGATCTTCCCTCACTTTTCGGCAAGCAAGGCATCACGGTCAAGGTGGTTCTGCATGAAATGAACAAGGGAAAGGGCGCCGGCGTTCGCACCGCCCTCGAACATTGCACCGGCGAACTCGTTCTCATGCAGGATGCCGACCTCGAATACGATCCGGCCGACTACCCGGCCCTGCTCAAGCCCTTGCTGGACGGTCATGCCGACGCCGTCTTCGGCAACCGCTTCCACTACGGATCGCATCGCGTTCCGCGTTTCTACCGCTTCGTTCTGAATCGTGTCTTCTCCATCACCTGCAACATGCTCACTGGCCTCGCGCTCAACGACGTCACCGCCTGCTACAAGGTCCTGACTCGCGATCTGTTCAATCGCCTTAACCTGAAGAGCGATCGTTTCAGCTTCGAAACCGAACTCACGGTGAAACTCGCGAAGCTCAAAGCGCGCATCTACGAGGTCCCCATCGTCTATCACGGCCGTACTTATGCCGAGGGTAAGAAGATCAATTGGACCGATGGCGTGGCAGCGTTTTACCACCTGATTCGCTTCCAGCTCAAAGACTAGCGCTGCGTTTCGCGTCATATCCGAGCACTGTCCACCCGCGAACAGTGCTGTTCGTCCCTCGACACGAAAACAAGGAACAATCGCGCTAACTTATTCGTATTCAAAGGTGTCTCACGGGAAGCACACGTGCTTCGCATGACTCCGGAGGGTACTCATGTTTCAATGGCGCCGTAAGACAGCCCTCGCTGCTGCCTCGCTGCTCGTCGTGCTCGCATCTGCCCTGTCCGCCGCGGCGGCGCAGTTTCGCGATGAATTTCACAAGACCTATCCCGCTTCACCCAACATCAACGTTTCCTTGAGCAATATCAACGGCTCCGTTGAGATCACGGCCTGGGACCGCAACGAGGTCCAGCTCGACGCTGTAAAGACCGCGAACACGCAAGAGAAGCTCAACGAAGCTGAGATTCGCGTGGATGCCTCCAACGACCGCATTCATATCGAGACGCATTATCCCGAACATCGCACCAACAACAATCCAGCAAACGTCGAGTATCAACTCCACGTCCCGCGCAGCGCGCGCCTCGACAAGATTGATCTCGTCAACGGCAAGCTCGACATTGATGGTGTGAAGGGCGAAGTGCACGGCGCGTCCGTAAATGGCGCCATCTCAGCCCGCGGACTCACCGGTGACGTGGAACTTTCAACCGTAAACGGCAGCGTCTCGAGCGAACTCGTAGACCTGAACTCCGCACGCCGCGTAAAGCTCTCGAGCGTGAACGGTCACGTCGAACTCGCGATGCCGAAAGATGCCAATGCGCACCTCAGTGCCAGCACCGTGAGTGGCAGCATCTCGAGTGACTTTCAATTACCTATTCACAAAGGTTGGGTAGGATCGGATCTCGATACGACGCTCGGCTCGGGTACGACCCGCGTTGAGCTCAGCAATGTAAACGGAAGTATCAAAATCCACGGCGGGAACGCCGGCATCTAAGAAGGGATTTTCAAGTTCGGAGCGGGAGCTGGAACTCCACCTGCCCTGGCGGTCCAGCTTCCCACCGATCCACCCCGGCGCTTAAGACGCCGGGGTGCTGATTTTAGAAGCCCAAAAAGATTTGTCAAACTCCCTTTTGTGCCAGCCACAAGCGCCCGGTTTACTTTACTTCTACGCGAGCCTCAATCGAGCCGACACGTCCATTCAGATTGTCGCGAACCACAACGCGCAACGTGTAATCCCCGGGCGGCAGATCAATTTTCTGCGAGAGTTTGGACCCCATCTCGCCGATCTGTTTCACCGCTTCGGTCGGCACTTTCGTCGCTACCGCTGCCGCCATCGTCCCGGCCTTCTCGCTTTTCTTGCCATACGCAACGGCTGCGATGTCCAGGTTGATCTCGCCGGTTTTCTCATCCACAAAGCCCGCATTCGGAGGCAGGAATACGACGAAGTTCACCGTCTTCTTGGCCCCGCTCGCCCCCTGGTCGCCTAGCGTCAATCGGAACGGCATTCCCCCGAAACCAAAGCGTGAATTCAGTGCTGTGCTGATCGCGTTCTTGCGAAGATCGTCGGCGCTGCGGTCCGGCGGTACGAACATCCCGGTGGGCGCAAAGACTTTTCCCTTCGGCGAAGTCACATTCAACTTCTGCCAATTGTCGTTCGAACCTTCGATTGGAAATGCGACCCGGATCGAATTCGCATTGTCGCTCACGATCGAGTTGAAAAAGGAGGAAGGATCGTTGCTCCCGTAGAAAGCCTTGCCGCCCGTCATTTCGGCAACCTGGGTCATCGTGGACGTATAAACGCGCCCCGCCGGTGGAGAAAAATTGCTGCGAGCTTCAACCGGGTAAACCGCGGTACCGGAATCCCAAAGGTTGTTGAGCGTCGCTCTCCACATCGGTTGTAGTTTTCGGATCTGGTCGTCGGTTGCCGTGCGCTTTGTGCTCGTCACCGAAGCGCCGTTCACAGCCACGCCGCTATTCAGTTCGAGGTGGGTCGTGAGGCTGTGATCGCGTTCTTCGATCTCGAACGGCACACCTGCCGTGACCCATACAATCGCCTTGCGTCCCGGAAGGTCGCGCAGTGCTGCTCCCACTTCCTGCATCATCAGGACCGGCGCATCCAGCGTCGTCAAGAGTACGGTGTTGTCGCTCGCCTGGGTTGAATATGTGCCTTTAGCGAACTCTGCCAGCAGCTTCGCTTCAATTGCAACTCGTTGCTCGGCACCGGGAACACTCGGAGCGGATCCACCATTGGCCTTCGCCAGGGCCGCCGCCAGCACCGCCGATCCCATGCGATAGTCATGGATCGCGAAAACGCCGTCGCGATACATCATCACCAGCCCCACCGCCTGCTTCTTCGCCGCAGCATCGGCCATGAATTTCAGCACATGCTTCCGCATGTCGCGTTCTTCGATCTCTCTCGTATCCATCGCATCGAAGACGAAAATAATCGGGCTCTGGACCGCCTCCGGCAGCTCTGTAGTGTATTGATCCAGTTGCAGATCCGGAACTATCAGGCTCTTCGGTACCGGAGCCGCTACAAGGGCGGCGCCTTTCCCCCCGAGGGTCACGGAAATGTCCGAAGCGGCCACGCCTGAACCACCCTGGACGCCAACCGTAAGCGTTGCGTCATGCCCCTTCTGGGCTGCTGACGCGAAAAGAGATAAAGAGAGAATTGCGAGCAGAAACAGGGGCTTCTGAAAACGCAAGATGGGCCTCCGAGGGGATACCAAACGTACTGGCAAATTAGTGGAGGTCAGTTTAGTACATCGAGAGACTCACGAGAAAGTACGAACGTCCTAGTGCTTTCTGATTCGGGAGCTTACCATCCTTAGGTCGTCGTAAGCTGTAACTCCTAACAGGTGAAATTCCGCATAGTGAATGGCAATATCCGGGCATTCCAGAACTCAATTCGCCCCAACTTGTCCCCTGTTCACGAAAACGTAATAATGAACCCGTAGAATCCCGCCACCTGTGAGCACATCCCTGGCAAGATCGACGAACTACCTGAACCGCGAACTCTCGTGGCTCCAGTTCAATTCTCGCGTTCTCGAAGAAGCTGAAGACGCGAACAATCCCCTGCTGGAGCGGGTAAAGTTTCTCGCCATTACCGCCAGCAACCTCGACGAGTTCTTTGAGATTCGCGTTGCCAGCTTGCTGCAGCGGATTGAAGACGGCTATGCCGATTCCGCCCCCGATGGCCTCACGCCCGCGATGGAGCGCGACCGCCTCGCCGGCGTACTTCAGGAATTCGGCGCCGGCCAATATCGGTGCTGGAACCAGGCGCTGCGCCCGCAACTCGCGGAGCATGGCGTCCGGGTGCTCTCCTTAGAGGAACTCGATGGCCCGGCCCGCGAATTCGTAGAGCACTATTGCCTTCAGGAACTCGATCCCCTACTTACACCCGTGACCGTCGATCCCGCGCATCCGTTCCCGCGCGTCATCAACAAAGCGCTCTGCCAGGCGCTCCTGTTACGCCGCCGTCGTCGCGCCGCCGAGTCCTACATGGGCGTCGTTACCGTGCCGCGCGCGCTACCGCGCCTGATCAAACTTCCCAGTCAGGGTGCAACTGACGACTACATCTCCCTCGCCGATCTCGTTGCCCTTCACACTGCCAGGCTCTACCGCGGGTACGACATCGTTGCCCAGGGTGCGTTCCGCATCACGCGCAACAGCAACCTCTACGTGCAGGAAGAAGATACCCGCAATCTCCTTGAATCCGTCCGCACCGAACTGCACAATCGCCGGCGCGGTGACGCCGTCCGCCTCGAAATCGAAGCCGACGCCGGCGAAGAGATCACTCAGCGCCTTCGCGAGATATTTGAACTCGATGAATGGCAGATCTTCAAGGCCCACGGCCCGGTGAATCTCTCGCGTCTCTCGCACCTCTACAGCGAGACCGACCGGCCCGATCTAAAGTTCAAGCCGTTCGTTGCCCGCGAATGGGCATTGCCCAAAGGCTCCAACGACGTCTTCGAGGCCATCCGCCAGCGCGACGTCCTACTGCATCACCCGTTCGATTCCTATACACCGGTTGTTTCCTTCATCGAAGCCGCAGCGGAAGACCCGCGCGTGCTCTCGATCAAGCAGACACTCTACCGAACCAACGAGAAGTCGCCGATCATCGACGCCCTCGTCGAAGCTGCCCAGAGTAAAGAAGTCACCACCGTCATCGAGGTGAAGGCCCGCTTCGATGAAGCCTCCAACATCCGCTGGGCCCGCACCCTTGAAGACGCCGGTGTCCAGGTCTTCCACGGTCTCGTTGGCCTCAAGACACATTGCAAGCTCGCGCTCATCGCTCGCAAAGATCCCGACGGCGTCATTCGCCGCTATGCGCACCTCGGTACCGGCAACTACAACTCGATCACAGCGCAGTTCTACACCGACGTCAGCTTGATGACAGCGAGCGAAGAAATCACTGCCGCCGTGCACCGTGTCTTCAATTTCCTCACGGCGTACTCCGAGCAATCCAGTTACGAACCGCTGCTCGTCGCTCCGCTTGAAATGGCCGAGCGTATTGCCGGTCTCATTCGCCGCGAAGCCGATTACGCCCGCGAGAAAAAGCCCGCCCGCATCATCGCCAAGATGAATTCGCTCCTCGATAAAGACGTCATCCAGGAGCTCTACGAAGCGTCGCGTGCCGGCGTACAAATTGATTTGATCGTGCGTGGCATCTGCACGTTGCGCCCTGGCGTCCGCGGACTGAGCGACAACATTCGCGTCCGCAGCATCGTAGGCCGCTTCCTCGAACACAGCCGCATCTTCTACTTCGAGAATGGTGGCAACAACGAAATCTATCTCGGCAGCGCCGACTGGATGCCGCGCAACCTCTACGAGCGCGTCGAAACACTTTTCCCGTTACGCGACGCGTTGCTCAAAGATAGGGTGCGCCAGGAGATTCTTGCGCCATACTTGGCGGATACTTCGAAGGCTCGCGTGCTCCACGCCGACGGCAGCTATGCTTTCCACCATCCGCGCGGAAAGAATGTTCAACCCTTCAGCGCGCAAGACTTCCTGATCGCGGTCGCAGAAGGGAAAAAGAGCATTGACGCAATTCCGACGGTGCCCGAGCATAAACCGGTTCGGCGAACTCGCAGCCGCGCCCGCGCCAGGTAAACGAGAATGATCATCTACTTCATGCGTCATGCGAACGCCGGCGAAAAGCGCGCCGATCCCATCAAAGACGAAAAGCGCCCACTCGATAAAGACGGCGTTCTCCAGTGCCGTTACGTCGGCGCACTGCTCTCCGCCCTCGATGTCCAGGTGGACCAGGTCATCACCAGCCCGTTGAAGCGCGCCACCCAGACCGCATCGCTCGTGGGCAACGAAATTGGCTTCGACGCCCGCCTCCAGATCAGCGACTCCCTCCGGCCTTCCGCAACCTTCGAGGACTTCCGCGCGCTCCTCAATGCCTGCGCAAAACACGAAGCCATCATGGTTGTCGGCCACAATCCCAATCTGACCGAGTTCGTCAGCCAGGTCGTCACCAACGGCGGCTCACGCAAATCGATTGAATTGAAAAAAGGCAGCGTCGCTCGTGTGGACTTCAGCCCCAAGCGTTCCGTCTTGAACTGGATGATTACACCGAAGCTCGCGCGCGCTCTCTACGGTTCCGCGCACAGCAAATCCCTGCCAAAAACTTCGCGGAAGTAAGCGCGCTCTTTGCGCAGCGCCCAGATCTCCAGTTCCGCGCCCGTGGACCGCTCATCCACTGCCAGCAGCACGCGATCCGCTTCCACTCGCGCCTTGATTCCCTTCACTGCCCCACGACGTCCCTGTTCCAGCGCGCGGGCCATTCTCAACAGCAGCACCGCCCGCGGAATCAAAGGCCGGTCTTGTGGCGACAGCACCCGGAGTTGCCGGCTCTGCAGTGTCGGCTTCGAACCGCCCACGAACCGCGCGATCGCCGCGATGACCCTGCGCTGCTGCACCGTGTAACCGAAAATTTCCGAATTCGAGATCACGTAGTAAGTATGCCGATGTCGTCCTGAGCGATTGATGAACGATCCCACCTCGGCCAGCATGGACGCTGCCGCCACCCACTGCTCGTACTGCGAGGGCAATCCATGCACCGGTTTCAACGCCTGGAACAACCGCACCGCATGATCGCGCACGCGTTCGGCATGCCGATGATCAACTCCAAAATGCGTGCCAAGGTCATACACCGACTTCTCTCGCTCTGCCACCAACCGCGTCCGGAGATCGGCGCGCTGGTCGTGCTCCGCCGCCATCTGCGCCAGCATCCCATCGCGCAATCCCAGGGGCAGATATCGAAAGCTTCCCAGCTTCAAGTGCGTCAGCAACTCCGAGAAGACAACCGCGCCGGCAATGATGATCTCCGCTCGTCGAGTGCCAACTCCCTGGACCGTCCGGCGCTGCGCCAGCGTCATGCGACTCAACTCGTGCGTCAACTCCAGCAGTCCAGCCCGCGGAACGGTGGTCGTATGCTTGCGTTCGCGCGCTGCCCACATGTCGGAGAGCGCCGCGGGCGTGCCCGATGTTGCTACCGTCATTTTTACCTTCGCCTGCAACATTTGCTTCGCGACGCGCCCGATCTCCTCTGCGATGAACGCCCGCAGTTCCTTTAGCTCTTTCTTCTTCGGCGGATCGTGCTCGAGAAACTGCTTTGTGAGCCGCACCGCACCCAGGGGCAAGCTGACGATTTTCTCGATCTGCTCCTTCACCGAGATGGTCAATTCGCAACTGCCGCCGCCAAGGTCAATCAGCAGCATCGGCGAGCTCTTAATCCGACTTCCGGCCATCACGCCAAGGTGAATCAGGCGGCCTTCTTCCAGCCCCGAGATCACCTCACACTGCCAGCCAGTCGATGCCCGCACCCACTGCAGGAACGCGTTGCCGTTGCGCGCATCGCGTAGCGCGCTCGTTGCCACCACTCGGACGCGATCTGCCCCGTGCTGCTGCACCGCGCGATGAAAGCGCCGCAGCACCTTTACGGTCTGTTCCATCGCGCGCGGATCCAGCAATCCGGCGCGGAACACAGACTCGCCCAGGCGCGTCACTTCCCGATCTTCAAAAAGGGTTTCCAGTCGCCGACGGTTGAGAGCAGCTATCTTGAGCCGGACGGAGTTCGATCCAATATCGACAGCGGCGAAGGTTGGCATACGTTCAAAGGCCCTGGGCCGATAAAGATAGTTATCCTACTCCCTTCGTATCGCTCGCTTGTGAAAATCAGGTTTCTGCGAATCTCCTGCCCGAAGCCGAGCATCCCAACTGCTGCAAGGAGGTGTTTCATGTCAAACCAACACAACCCTCAGCCCGATAAAAACCGCGAAGGCTACGATCCGGAATTCGAAATTCCAGACCCGGAACAAGTCGAAGAAGACCGTAAGGAAGCCGAACGCATCTACGGCGACGACGAAAAGAAGAAGAAAAATCCCGCAGCATAATCCCCAGGGTGCCCCGTCCTTATCCGCAAAGCGGACAGGGCGGGCACGTTGGTTTTGCCTCCGCCCTTTCCCCTTCCCTAAGTGGTTCAATTTCAGCAGGAAACCTCGCCTCGCTCCGTTCCCTTCGAAGTAACTCCCTTCAAGTAACTTGTACTCTCGATTACGTAGTGATAAAAACACCATCCGCTATGTCTGCGCCATCGAGCCGTTCTTCCCAAGTGCTGCAGGATTCCAGGGCCCGCATCAAGAATGCGGCCATTGCCCTCGCAGTCATCCTCGCCGTCGTTGCAGGTTTATCCATTTGGAAACCCGCACCGATGACAGCCATCGCCGGCGGAGTTTCACTTCTCGCCGTATGCGCCCTCGCGTACATCACCTGGTTACACGTTCTATCCAATGAACAATTGGCGCGCACAAACCAAGCCATCCTGAAGACGCTCTCCGATGACAGCTACGCCTTCGGACTGCGCCAGGATGGGCCCAACGCGGTGCTTTGGATCGCGAACCTCGGCCACGCTCACATCATGCTGCACTCGCTCTACCTGCAATCCGGCGAAGCGCAGTCGCACGCCACTTACAACGAGATCGTGCAGGCCGGCCACGTCGAGGAAATGAACGTCACCAAGCAGATCCAGGAATTGACCAAAGGCGCCGCCGACTTCGACGTCTGGTTCGAGTTCATTTCAGCCTCCGGCACCGCGATCAGTTCCGTGCAGACTTACAACATCCTCGTCGCCAACGGAATTGTTTGCCGCGTCCGCTCTGGCACCTATCAGCCACGCACCGTGGAATGTCCGACCTGCCACCAGGTGTACGCGATGAGTGTTACCGGCCTCGCCAAGTCCGAGGACATCGAAGCGCGCATGATCGAGGTCAAAGCCGACCTCACCTCTTCTTGCCCGGCGCACCATTCGCAATACCTGCTGAAGGGCGAATCCGTCCCGGCCAGCATGGTCTCCCGCACCGCCGCCAGCTAGATTTTGCACACCAAATAAAAAGGCCGGGCAAATGCCCGGCCCTACCTATTGGGGAGAGAGAACTTCCTAACTGCTCTTTCTTACATTCACATCGGCACCATCGGTCGTCAGCGTGAGCTTGGAACCGCCGCCTCCAACCGTGCCATTCACCGTGCCTTCGTTGTCGTTGTTCGAGACCTTGAGTTCCCCGAAGTCACTCGACGCATCCCCGTGCTGCGTGCGCGCGTCCACGCTGAACGCCGCCTTCGACGGCACCGTCACCGTAACATCGCCGTGGTGATTGCGCACATCGTAGTTCCCGAGCTTCACGGCGTGGACTTCCACGTCTCCGTTCGAGTTCTCGATCCGCACATCGCCGCTCACATCATCCAGGTGGATCGTCTTCGACCGCGTAATCAGCCGCACCGGCCCGGTGATGTCCTTCGCCCGCAGATCGTCAGAGCTCATGTCGAAGTCACCCGCCAGGCCTGCGAACTCCAGGTCCGTACGGTACGACTTGAACGTCAGCGTCTTGCCGATCTTCGATACCCGCACTTCCTCGAAGTTGTCACCGTTCAGCGTTGCATTTCCCGAGATGTCTTCCGCCGTCATCTCGGTCACGCGTCCCTGCACGGAGATGTTGCCCTTGATCCGCGTCGCGCGCACGGTGATCTTCTCGCCGCTCACGTTGACGTCGCCGGTAATGTCCTCGAAGTTCGCGCCACCTTGCTGATGTGAAGCCGTGATCAGCCCTTCACGCTGCACAATATTGACGTCCCCATGCCGCGTGCTGAGCGTGACGTCCGCCTTCTTCGGCAGGAAGATGTCCATGTCGGCCGCAATGTCGTGCTTACCGCCGGCTTGCGTGTTCGCGTTGACCACCACCGCGCCGCCGTTGATCTCGATCGTCGGCTTCGCGTTGTTGTTTGACGCATCCGCATCGCTCTGGCTGTTGGCCCACACCTTCTTGTGGACCATCACCCGGATCTTGCCGTCGTCGGATGAGTTCACGTTGATGTTGCCGTGATCGCAAACGATCTTCAAAGTGCCGTTCGCGGGAAACGCCTGCTCCAACCGGTCTTCATAGGTGTAACTGTTCTGCCCCATGTGGTTGAAGTCTTCATCGTTGATGTCGAACGTTTGCCCGAGCTCGTGCCAGTTCACGCCCTCGGCTTTCGAAATCGCGATACCGCTCACCACCACGAAGAACAACAGGACGATCGTTCCGAACGTGACGCCCGCAGGAATCGCGTTGTCCTTCTTCGCCTGGAAGTGTTCGACCAGCTTGATCGCACCAATCAGGATGATGATCAGCGGCCAGTACCGGGCGTAGAAGTGCCGCAGCGAAATCATGCCGAAGTTCTGCAGCAGGGCCAGCACGCCGATGAGGATCAGTACTACCGCGCCGGCGTAAGACTTCTGCCGCCGCGGACGCATGGGAGGCGCTGGAGGAGGAGCAGTTACCGTGCTAGCCATTTTGCACCTCCGAGTTGCCTTGGTCGGGAGCCGGAGTCATAGCCGCGGGATTCGCGACCACGGCCGCCTGCTGCAATACCACGTATTCTTGTGCCGGATCGACATGTCCTTCCATCGAACCATTGCGCTTTGCGAGAATCACGCCGCCGATAACGATCAAAACCATCGGCCAGGTGTGATCGAAGTTCACCCGCCATCCGCCAAACTCCGATAGCAGGAACAGAACTCCCATTGTCACCAGGATCGCGGGAGCCATAAGGGCATGCGCTTTGCAACGAGCGCAGGAACATCTGCGGTTGTAGCGATACATGATGCCCTCCTATCTCGCTGCCGCATCCCTGCGGCGAATGAAGATCCACACACCGATGACAATCAACAGGATTGGCCACGTCTTGCCGAACCAGTCGAAATGGAACCAGTCGAACGTATTGAGCAGGAAGATCACGCCCAGGCCGATCAGGATGATGGCACCCATCGGTGCCCCGACCTTCTCCGGCTCCTCTTCCACCGCCACCATTTGCGGCCCTACTCCCGTGACCGGATCACCGGTCGTCTGCACGAATGCAGCAGGAGGGTTCGCATACGCCGGCTTGTTCTTGGCGCCGAGCATGTCGTTGAGTCCGAACGGATCCGGTAACGGCAATCCGAAGCGCCGGGCCTCGGCCGTCTTGTAAGCGTCAATGATCTGGTAAATGTAGAAGCCGCCGATCAGCAGACCGAACATACCGCTCACGTGGTCGGTCAACTGGATCAGTGCCGCGAAGATCAGCACGAAGACCAATCCCTTCGCGTATTGCTCGTTGTACATCTGGCCCACACCGGGGATCAGCGAGAGCAGTGCAGCCAAACCGGGGCTGCCTCCCTGGCGGACTATGACCGGCGTGGCGATCGGGGGTACTGTGGCGTAAGGCGGCGCATTCGGCGGCACGGTATCGTGCAGCCGGCTAGCGAGGCACTCCTCGCAATAGACAACGCCGCGTACATCGCGCGCGCAGGTGGAACAGAGCGCCTTGCCGCAAGTTCGGCAAAACGCCGAGGCGGTAACTTCTGGATGTTTGGCGCAGTTCATGGTGTTTCTCCTCTCCCCGAATTCCCCAGTCACTACCACTTCAACTAGCCGTGCAGACTCACACGGCACCGGTCTATTTGGGCCAGAATCTCGTTCTGGCCTTGCCGGCTGTAATTCTGTTCCCGCTTGTCCTTGTCCTGGCTCCGGTTCTCGTTGACATCGGGTTTGGACGGTTGCTTCTGGTCAGCGGGCGTCGTCGCGGCCTTTTTCAACTGCCGTCCGAAAGCTTCCATCTGATAAACCAGCCGGATGTTTTCGTAGTAGCGCGTTGCGCGGGCCTGCGTCTCGTAATACGTCTTGCGAATGCCTTTCGGCGTTAAGTCCATATGGCGCAGATCACCAGGTTTCACGCCCGCTACGCTCATCAACATCGAGATGGAGAAGAACGCCATCCCGAACGACATCGCGAAACGGGGCGTCATCACCGGCGCAAACTTCGGCAGGAACGCTTCCTTCATGCGCTCCAGCCAGCTCTTGCGCGGTGCGACATCCGTGACTCCCATGACCTGGGCGACCGTAGTAGCTGCGATCACGTTGTGCACGAGGTTGAGGGGAGGCTCCACCTCATCCAACGTGTGCAGCCAGTCAAATCCGGACTTGGTCTCCTGGAATAGCAGGCTGCACGCTGAGCACTCCGCCTTGTGGCGGTCAAACCGTGCCCGTCGCTCGCCTTCCAAAAGCCCGTCGAGAGCGTCCGTCAGCAGCGCATCGAAGTCCGTGCACTGCATCTCGAATTTTCCGTTGCCGTTCATGGCAGCTCTCTATTCCTTCCGGCCGATTGGCAATTTACTCGCCAACCTGCCTATTACTACGTTGCAATAGCCTTGCAAGTTCCGTCCGCCCGCGATTAATTCGCGATTTCACGGTGCCTTCCGGAATCTTCAAAATCTGCGAGATTTCCTTGTAATCCATGTCCTGCAAATCCCTCAGGATGACGGCTTCCCGAAGCTCTGGCGACAGCTTTTGTAAAGCCTTGTGTACCAGTTCCTTGGTCTCCCGGGACTCCAGCCGCTCGTCCGGGGTCTGCCCCTTGTCCGCGATCTGCGAACCCAGCGCCAGGCCGTCCTCTTCGTCGCCCATCGGGGCGTCGAGCGAGTCGGTCATGCGGTCGTATTTGCCTTTACGGAAATGGTCTACCAGCAGGTTCCGGGTCACCGTCGTTACCCACGTAACGAATGACGCCTTGCCGGAGTCGAAGCTCCCCAGCGTCCGGTAAATCTTGATAAATACTTCCTGGGTAAGGTCTTGCGCGTCATCAGGAGAGCCGGAAAACCGGTAGCAGAGGTTGTAAATCCTCCGGTTCGTCTGCCGGACGATATCCTCCCAGGCAGCCGTATCTCCGGCCACACAGCGCCGCACTGATAAAGCTAGTGCCTGGTTTTCGTCCAACCGCCGCTCCGTGAAGTTCCTGCCGACTTCTACAAGGGCGATGCCACTTGCCCCAAATCCCATGCTCAGGTCTACGTAGTCATGGGACGAAAAGTTCAATCACTCGATAGACTTGCGGGCATTGTAGCAACTTGGGATGGGCCACGGAAAAAGAACTGGCCTCTCCCGCAGGATGTTAGGATAGGCTTCCAATTTCGGAATGAACGATTTCCCAATCCTGAACCAAACGCCTTCGGCCGAAGACCTCTACCTCGTCGGCTTTCGCCTCGATCCCGACTCCGAGGGCCCGCAGTTCTACACCCTCTTCGCCTTCGGCGGCGACAACGAGCGCCCTATCACTACCGTCGGTGACCGCGTCGTCTTCTTCACCCGCCCGGAACTCTCGCAGCGGGCCCTCGAAATCGGCGATCCCAGCATGCAAGCCCTCGGCGAAGTCCCCGAAGACCTCGACATGCTCTGTGACATCGCCCAGACCATGTACCTCATCAACGCCGAATCCGAAGATTCCGACAAAATCATCGTGGACTGCCTCGAAGTCGTTGACGACCTCGTGCGAGCTACCCGTCTCAGCATGCCCCCGCTCTATCAGGAAGCCCTCAGCGATCTCATGGCGCACCTCCAGCGTACCCACATGTACGGCGAATTCCTGCGCGATGAAGGCAGCCGCGAGCGTCTCGAAGACGCTCTCCTCTGGTGTGTCGGCGCCATCACCATGAAGTCCACCATGCTCTCTGAATAGGCCGAAGTTCTGCGAATCTTTGCCCGAAATGGGAAAACGCAGCGAGCCCTTGTGGGATACCCGCCGCCTCTGCACTCAGATACGTTCGATCTGAGGCCCCTTGCATCATGCACTTCCTGCACGTAGTGGGTGCGCGTCCCAACTTTATGAAAGCAGCTCCGCTGATTCGCGCCCTCGAACAGCGCGGCTCCCGTCAAACTCTCGTTCACTCCGGTCAGCACTACGACCGCAACATGTCGACGGTCTTCTTCGATCAGCTAGGCATTCGCAAGCCCGACGTCAATCTGCAGGTCGGGAGCGGCAGCCACGCGCAACAAACCGCCGCCATCATGAGCCGCGTCGAGCCCGTGCTTCTCAACCAACGTCCTGACGCTGTCATCGTTTACGGCGACATCAATTCCACGGTCGCGGTCGCCCTCGTCTGCGCGAAACTTGGCATCAAGCTCATCCACGTCGAAGCCGGCTTACGCTCTTTCGACCGCTCCATGCCCGAGGAAATCAATCGCCTCGTCACCGATCAACTCGCCGACGTCCTTTTCACGCCCTCACTCGATGGCGATGAGAACCTGCATCGCGAAGGCATTCCCGACAACAAAGTCCACTTCGTCGGTAACATCATGATCGACACCCTGGTGCGCCTTCTTCCCCTCGCAGAACTTCGCTTCGCCGACCTCGCCGCAAAATTCAATCTCATAAAGTTCGGCCTCGTCACGCTTCATCGTCCATCTAACGTGGACGACATCTCCCATCTCGCACCGTTGCTCTTCGCCCTCGATCGCATCGCAGAAGATCTCCCGCTGCTCTTCCCCGTTCATCCTCGAACCTTGCAACACATGCAGGAGTTCAGCATCAACCTTCATCATCTCCAGATACTCGAGCCACTCCCGTACATTGACTTTCTCTCCCTCCAGCAACGCGCCGCACTGGTCATCACCGACTCCGGCGGCATCCAGGAAGAAACCACGTATCTCGGCATTCCCTGCCTGACAGTTCGCGAAAACACCGAGCGACCCGTGACCGTCACGCTCGGCACCAACCTTCTTGTCGGTTCTGATTTCCATCGCATGGAATCCGAAGCGCGCAAAGTCATCGCCGGTAACAAAAAGTGTGGGTCCATTCCGCCACTTTGGGACGGCCACACCTCGGACCGAATCGCCTCCATTCTCATCAACTGTGGAAGTTTCCCCGGCGACCCGAACGATGTAAAAAACTCCCACTCGTTACTTGTGGACGCGTCCGTAAGTGCTTGATTTCCTATGTACCACCGGGTGGCAAAGCACGTGCTCTTAGGCTCTCCAGTTGCTAATGCGTAAAACTCTCGTCCCGGAGATGACGCATGACCCGATTTGTTACTTACGACGCTGAAGTGGCCGCTCGCCTCGCGCAGGCGGTCGGAGTGCACCGCGTAGAACTCCGCGATGTACACCCGCATTCGAGCAAGATTAACCCGGCCCTCATCGACGCCATTCGTCATTCGCATCGCTGCGGCATCATGATGCCCTCCAGCGATGAACAAGTCCTCATGATCAGCGTCACCGACGACGCTGAAACCGAACCGGTGCGCACTTCCAAAAAACGCAAGAAGCACACCCAGGATCACGAAATTAAAGAAGTCGGCACACAACCCTCCGGCTTCCTCGGCCTCCAGGATGAACCCGTGTTCTCCGAAGAACCCGAAGATCCACCGCGCAGCCTCTGGAAACAAGACGAATAAGAAACTGTGGGTGCCCCACCCTTCCAGAAGGGAGGGTGGATACGCAAGAACCAATCTCTCCGCATGCAGCAAATAAAGCGCGGCCCGAAAGCCGCGCTCCTTTTTTTCCTAGGTTTTATTGCGTAGCGTGAGCCTGCAAAGCGCTCACTTCACCACTACGCTCTCTTGTCATCCAGAGGAGCGCAGCGACGAAGGATCTGCTGTTTCTTCAGGGCTCACACAGCCCCTAAATCACCACCGCTTCCTTATACTCCCCAAACACTTTCCGCAGCGTGTCCGCAATCTCACCCACGGTCGCATACTTCTCCACCGCGTTGATAATCTGCGGCATTACGTTACTTCCATTCCTCGCCGCATCCTCGACGCCTTGCAGCGCGCTATACCAGGCAGCCTTATCGCGACGCACACGCAGCGCCTTCAACCGCTCCACCTGCTTCGGCTCCAGCGACGGATCAATCACCTGCAGCGGAATCTCCTTGTGTTCATCCACCTGGAACTTGTTGACGCCCACCAGCACTGCTTCCTTGTGATCGATGCTCTGCTGGAACTCATACGCCGAGTTCTGGATCTCCTGCTGCACGTATCCCTTCTCGATCGCCTTAAGCATCCCGCCAATCGCATCCACTTTCCCGAGATACTCCGTCGCCCGCGTCTCGATCTCGTTCGTCAGCGACTCGATGTAGTACGAACCCGCCAGCGGATCTACCGTCTGAGGCACGCCGCTCTCATACGCGATCACTTGCTGCGTGCGTAGCGCGATGCGCGCCGAGTTCTCCGTCGGCAACGCCAGCGCTTCGTCGAACGAGTTCGTGTGCAGAGACTGCGTTCCACCCAGCACCGCCGCCAACGCCTGGATCGCCGTACGCACAATGTTCACTTCCGGCTGCTGTGCCGTCAGCGACGATCCCGCCGTCTGCGTATGGAACCGCAGCATCATGGCCTTCGGATTCTTTGCTCCAAAGCGATCGCGCATGATCTTCGCCCACATCCGACGTGCTGCCCGGAACTTCGCTACCTCTTCCAGGAAATTGCGATCGCAAGAGAAGAAGAACGACAGCCGCGGCCCAAACTTGTCCACATCTAAGCCTGATTTGCGCGCCGCTTCGACATACGTAATGCCATCGGCCAGTGTGAATGCCACTTCCTGCACCGCCGTCGAACCGGCTTCCCGCATGTGGTAGCCGGAAATCGAAATCGTGTTCCACTCCGGCACGTTGTCGTTGCAGAAGGCAAACAGGTCCGTAATCAACCGCATTCCCTGCTTCGGCGGATAGATATACGTTCCGCGCGCAATGTATTCCTTCAGGATGTCGTTCTGCACCGTGCCGCAGAGCTTCTTCATGTCAGCGCCGTTGCGCTTCGCGACCGCGATATACAACGACAACAAAATCGTCGCCGTCGAGTTGATCGTCATCGACGTAGAAACCTTCTCAAGATCAATGCCATTGAACAACCGCTCCATGTCTTCAATGGAGTCAATCGCCACGCCGACTTTGCCCACTTCGCCGAGCGCAAACTGATTGTCGGAGTCATAGCCGATCTGTGTCGGAAGATCGAACGCCACGCTGAGTCCGGATGTCCCCTGGCTCAGCAGGTACTTGTAGCGCTGGTTGGAAGCCTCGGCGTCGCCCATGCCGGCGTACTGCCGCATGGTCCATAGCCGCCCACGATACATCGTCGGCTGTACGCCGCGTGTGTAAGGAAATTGTCCCGGCTGCCCGAGTTCCGCGTCGTAATTCTGCGACTCCAGATCGGCAGGACCGTAAACCAATTTGATGGGAATGTTTGAGGTAGTTTTTGCGTCAGGAATGGATGGCTTTTTCTTTTCGACTGGCACTTCAGTTGTTGCGGCCATTTGAGCGGCCCTCTTGGTTATGAATTATGAATACAAAACAAAACCCTATCGTCGGCGTGCCCTCCAAAAGGAACTCACGCCGAACCACGCGAAAATAAACGCCAGAGCTCCCGCCAGGTACACGCGGTTCATCTCCGTCTTCCCGAGCAGCACTTGCTGATACTCCCGGTACGCTGCCCCGCCGCAAACCGTCGCGAACACCAGGAAGAAGAACCCGGTGACTTCCAGCCACAACACGTGCGTCGTCCGCCGGACAGAGTTCGCTGTCGCCGCCAGACCTGCACCTGCCGCGCGCAGTACCTTGGCTCGCTTGTTCGGGTTCATCGCATGACGGGCAACCTGGCCTAGTCCGGCCCCGATCGACCCGCCAATGCTCCGGTTTGGCTCCATTTCGCTCAAATTATGATTTTACGCCCCTTAGCCAACAAAAATGTCCCACTACTCTGGTACAACCAAAACCTTCTTTTCCCATTTGCATCCAATCCTTTGAAGCGCGGAAATTCCGGGCGGATCGCCCCTGCAGCTAGGTGAATACAGTGGACGAGAACCTTAAACAGCTCTTCCAGCAACTCGGCGAAGCCATGAACCAGTCCCTCGCCAACTCTGACGAAGTCGCCAGCGTCATCGGACAGATCAAATCCAGCGGCTACGACATCTTTCTTGCCTTCGAAGCGACCATCGGCTTCAGCAAAAACGAAGACGAACAGTCTTCTGAGAAACTCGGCCCCAGCCTGGTAAACGCCAACGGCGCTAGCCCCGAATTAAAAGTCAGTCCTCAAGACGAACGCTTCCTGAAATCGCTGCGCATTCGTCTCGACGATGCCGCTTGACCCTGAACTGCGCGCCCCTCCGGCCTGTGCTACCATCGAATTCCCCTTGATTTTCGGGGATGCTGCAAGCTCCGTTCTCGTTAGTACAGTCTGGCTTCCTTTAGATATTTCCTACCCATCCGTGCTCCGTTTGTTTCGCCATGTTCGCTCGGATGGCGCAGTGATAGCGAGAGACGATGATCGAGACATTGGGAGTACTCCTGGCCGGCGGCGCTGGTGAGCGCCTTTATCCTCTAACCCGAGACCGCGCCAAACCTGCCGTCAACTTCGGCGGCATCTACCGCATCATCGACATCACCTTATCCAACTGCATCAACTCCGGCCTGCGCCGCGTGTATATCCTCACGCAGTACAAGGCGCTCTCGTTGAACCGTCATATCCGCGAAGGCTGGAGCGGCATCGTCGGCAACGAGCTCGGCGAGTTCATCGAAATCCTGCCGCCCATGAAGCGCGTCAGCGAGAACTGGTACATGGGCACCGCCGACGCCGTCTATCAGAACATCTACTCCATCGGATCTGAGCAGCCGCGGTACGTTCTCATTCTCTCCGGCGACCACATCTACAAAATGAACTACGACCTTATGATGCGCCAGCACAAGGACTCCGGCGCCGACGTCACCCTCGCCACCATCCTCATCGATCCCTCCGAAACGCGTCACTTCGGCGTCGTCGACGTTGATAACCAGAGCCACGTCAACGGCTTCGTCGAGAAACCCAAGTCCACCGAACTTCGTTCGCCCTACGATCCATCCAAAGTCTCCGCCTCCATGGGCATCTACATCTTCAACACTGACGTGCTCATCCCCGTCCTGTTGAAAGATGCTGAAGATCCCAACTCCAAGCACGACTTCGGACACAACATCCTTCCCAAGATGGTCGGCGAGTACAAAATCTACAGCTTCAACTTCATCGACGAAAACAAGAAGGAAGCCCTCTACTGGCGCGACGTCGGCACCCTCGACGCCTATTACGACGCCAACCTCGATCTCGTCAGCGTCGCCCCGGTCTTCAACCTCTACGACAAGGCGTGGCCCATCCGCACCCACCAGCGCCAATACCCGCCCGCGAAGTTCGTCTTCGCCGAGCAAGGCCGCATGGGTACCGCGCTCGATTCCGTCGTCTCCATGGGATGCATCGTCTCCGGTGGTACGGTGCGCAATTGTGTACTCTCGCCCGACGTCCGCGTGAACTCCTTCAGCGAGGTCGACAGCAGCATCCTCTTCTCGCACGTCAACGTAGGCCGCCACTGCCGCATCCGCCGCTCCATCATCGACCGCGACGTCCACATCCCCGAAGGCACAGTCATCGGCTACGACACCGAATCCGACCGCCAGAAATACCACGTTACCGACAGCGGCATCACCGTCGTCACCCGCGACTACTCGCTCTTCGAGAACCCGGTGGAAGTGGACTACTTCACCTCGGAGTAACCTCGCTCTACGACTTGTCCCTGCACGGGCACCTTTGAGGTGCCCATTAATTTTGACAATTTCCGCTCCACTTTTTTGATTCACCGCGCCCCGCTGGGAGCAGAATGTCCCGAGCGAATTTCTGCCCCTCTCCCACCTTCGCTCGAATCGGAGAGTCAGACCCACCTTCTTTCCACTAATCCTCATGGAGGTCAAAGATGAGACTCCCCCGTCTCTCTGGATTTTGTTTTCTCGTGTGCGCTGCACTGCTGGCAGCGCCGTTAGCGTCCGCCCAAACAGCCAATCACAAAAACCACAACGCGCCTGACCAATACAACGAAGCCACCCTGGTCCAGCTTCAGCACCTGATGAATTCTCACCAACTGAATTCCGAACAACTCACTCGCTTTTACCTGGCAAGAATCGATGCCCTCGACCAGAACGGCCCGGGAGTGAACGCCGTCATCCAGTTGAACCCTGACGCGCTCAACATGGCCAAGAATGCCGATCGCATGCGCCGTAACGGCGTGCGCGGCCCAATGCTCGGCATTCCTGTCTTGCTCAAAGACAACATCGATACCGGCGACAAGATGCAGACTGCCGCCGGGTCCTTCGCGCTGGTCGGCGCCCCCGCCTTCCGCGACTCCACTGTCGCCGCCAACCTGCGCGCCGCCGGCGCCGTGATCCTCGGCAAGACAAATCTCTCGGAATGGGCGAACTTCCGCTCCTTCGAATCCGTCAGCGGTTGGTCGGGCCGTGGTGGACAAACTAACAATCCCTACGCCATCGATCGCAATCCCTGCGGATCCAGTTCAGGCTCCGCCGCTGCCGTGTCCGCTAACTTCACAGCTGTCTCGCTCGGTACCGAAACCGACGGCAGCATCGTCTGCCCCGCCAACGCCAACGGTGTCGTCGGCATTAAGCCCACCGTCGGCCTCACCAGTCGCGCCGGCGCGGTTCCCATCTCCCACACTCAGGACACTGTCGGTGTTCACGGTCGCACCGTCGCGGACGCTGCCGCGGCCCTCGGCATCATCCAGAGCCGCACCTCCGACGGACGTGATCCCGCAACCGGCGGAGTTCCTCTCGGCTGGCAGGGAACCGGCAAAACGCGTCCCACCATCCCCACCGACTACACCCAGTTCTTGGATAAGAACGGCCTCAACGGCGCGACCATCGGTGTCACGCGCGTTGGTCTCTCCGGATTCACCAACGTCAGCACGCCCCAACCCGTGCTCGATGCCTTCGAAGAAACCGTCCAGGCCTTGGAAGACGCTGGTGCGACCGTCATCGATCTCGACGCAGCGGGCTTCACCTTCGCCACTGCTGACGGTGAGTTCCTCGTCCTGTGCTTCGATTTCCGCAACGACCTCAAAGCCTATCTCGCCACCCGCTTCAGCGTTCCCATCGGCGGCGGAGACTTGCAGACCGCCATCGACTTCAACAACGCCCACCCCGAAGAAGAAATGCCCTTCTTCAATCAGGACATCTGGGACCTCACCATTACCCTCGCTCCCGGCGCCGATGATCCTCAGCCCGCCTTCGGTGGCATGACCTACAACCAGGCCCTCGCCATCGACCACAACGCTGGTGTCAATGGAATCGATGCCGCGATCTCGATGTTCCATCTTGATGCCGTGTTCACCGCAACCGACAACCCAGCATGGTCCACCGACCTGCTATACGGAGATCACTTCATCTTCGGCACCTCAGGAATGGCCGCCGGTCCGGGTTACCCAATCATTCAGGTACCGGGCGCCATGCCAAAACTCTGCGCCTCTCCCACGAAACCAAACGACTGCACCCAGTTTGGAGTTCCTCTAGGCGTGAGCTTCTTCGGTACCGCCTTCAGCGAGCCCACTCTCATCAAGCTCGCCTCCGGATTTGAAGCTGTCACCAAAACGCGCGCGCACAACCTGCCCACCTTCGCCGATACCGAACCCTTCACTCACATACAAGGCACAACCCTGAAGAAGCCGCACAAAGAGCACGCCTACCCGGCCAACAAAGCCGCCAAAGCCACAACCAAGTCGCCGCACAAAACCCTGTAGCGTCGCTGCAACTTCGCCCCCGGGGACGCCCGGGGGCTTTTCTCGTCTTCCATTAAAGACTCAAACGGAGCGAACCATCAAAGTTCTTCCCAATCAACGCAAAAGGCGCGCAGATCAGCGCGCCTCTTGTTCGATCGCACTACTTCACTTTTAGCGAAGGGGCATTCCCTGGCTCCGAGATGCCGGTTTGGAAGCTCGATCCCTCCGCTGTGGTACGGTCCATGACAACCGCACTGGGCCGACTGTTCTGGCCCCAATCCCCGCGGGCGAAGCCGAACTCACGAAGCTCGCGTCGTTGATGATGTACAACTCACCAATCGGCGCCACGTTGTTGACTGTGGCAATCGCCAATCCCGAAGCCCCCCACCGAACTATCTTCGCCGGCACACCAACGAGGTTCTTGATGGTTATCGAGCCGACTTGGCTCAGGCTCCCTTTATCGAATGACAGTACTGTGTAATCTGCCGTTCCACTCTGTGCTGCCGTTTGCCCGAGCACGAAGATCTTGCCAAGGCTCGAGTCAGGCACGACGTATCCGGAGCTTCCCAAATTGCCGACGGTATTACCTGTCACCGGATCAAAGATGCGTCCATCGTCCACATAGATCAATCCCGACGCTGAATCGTAGTGGATGTAACTGTTGTAGCTCTTCGTGAATTTTTCGAAACGGCTGACCAGATCAACCCCGGAGGTGTTCACGCCCATGGTGTAAAAGTCGTCGCGGTAGCCCCAATCGTCGATGATCGAAGAGTAAAGCGTTGTGTCATCGGAGCCCCATGCCAGGTCATCGAATAAATTGATCACCCCAAACTGGTTGGTGCAATCGGCACAAAGCTTATTCGTTCGCTGAATGTCGTTATCGTAGATCGCTACTCCGCCCAGGCTTTCTGGTTCGGTTCCCCTGTCGCCTGTAGTGACGGCGACTGTGTTTGGAGATCCCGGCGCAGTCTCGAAATCCAGCGCGAACATCGGCCCCCAAAAAGCGTCCGCTCCGAGGGGCCATGTGAGCGGGTTGTCGAGCCCGGGCAGATCGAGTCGCGTCATCGTATTCGCATGCCGCTGGGCCGTGTAGACGTACGTTCCATCGCTCGACACGCGTAGCAGGTCTGGATCAGGTATCCCTATGCGCGAGGGCCCAACATTCCCGGTATTCGGATCGACCGCCACAACCGCATTCGGATACGCTCCATCCGCGCTCCACACCGCCGCATACAACTTGGCGGATTTGCTGTCCCACGCGATGTCGTAGCTTCCCAGGTTCAACCGAATCGCGGTCGACCCCGCACCGACTACCCTGAACGCCTGTGGAGTAAAAGCGACCGCAGTGCTGCTGTTGTTTACCGTGATGCTCGACGTCCCCTCCGCCGAAAGATTCGTCGGAGGAATGCTCGCTTGTACTTGCGTGTCGCTGATATACGTAGTGCTTTGCGCATTGTTGTTCCAATACGCAGTCGCCGACGGCTGGAATCCCGTGCCCCGGATCGTAAGCGTCTGCGCCCCACTTCCCACCAGGGCGCTCACCGGACTGATAGATGTCAGTCGCGGGATGGTCTTCAAAATCGTTCCTGCCGTCACATCGGGCGTCTTGTGAGGATTTACAAAATCGCCGTCAATTAAGTACACCCCAGGTTTGTCGGTCGCCCAGACGTTATCCGACACTGTGTTGAACGCGAGTCCGGCATTTCCCCAACGAACAAGGTTCTTCGCGTCGCCTGTAACCTGCGGCAATTCAAGCGTGCCTAATTGACGATACGTCTTCGTGTCGAACGCCTGCAGGATGTAATGCGGTGGGCCATAGTTCTCCCATGACGCTGGCCCAAGGAAAAATACGACATCCTGTTCTAGATCCGGCAGGCATAAAGGCCAGAACTGGAATGAAGCGAGATTGAACCTGCCGACAAGTGTTCCCGTCTGCGGATCAACGACTTCTCCGTTCACGCCATACATCAGCCCGTTCGACCGGTTGTAGTAGAAGCCGAAGTCAAAATACGTGAATAGGTTGCTATAGCGTTTCGCAAGCGTCGCGCCTGTTCCGTCAACTTGAAACTGATAAAAATCGAATCCATCGCTCGCGCCATTCTGCCCGTATAGCACCGAATCGTCCTTACCCTACGTCAGCCAGGTCACTCCGGCAACCGTGTAGGTTCCGGGCGTGATTGCGTTTGCTCTCGGCGTCGCATCGTCATAGATGACACCGAGCGAATCCGCTCCCGTCGAATAATTGCTCCGCATAACCGCCAGCGCGTGCGAACCCACAGGCGCCGCAGCCATCGACAACGGAAACATCTTTTCGCCTAAATGGTTGGGCGGAATCGTAATCGTAACGTCCGGCGCAAATCCCGGAAGCGTCACTCTTTGGATCAGGTTGTTGTCCCGTCCTCCTATCCATAAATACGAGCCGTCCGAAGACAGCGCCAACTGGCTGGTTGGCCCCGTTACCGGTTGCGAGGTTCCTGCGGCGCCCGTCAGCGGGTCAATTGCCAATACGCCATAATTTGACCCATCGAATGCTCCCGTTGCATACAGTTTCCCGTGTGTCGGATCATTCACGATTGCGGTCGCGCTCACGTCGAGCGTCGTGATTGTCGTTGCGGCGTTCACCACCAGCAGAGTCTGCCCTTCCGATGTCCCTCCCCGTGGTCCGGGATTAAATACCTTGATCGATCCCGGAGTGGCACTTCCCAATTGCGCTGCCGAAATGTCCGCCGTGAGTTGCGTGGAACTCACGAACGTTGTCGCCACCGCTGTCCCATTCCACTGCACCTGCGAGTTGCTGACAAAGGCGGACCCTGTGACCGTAATCGTCACCGGCAATCCCATCTTCGCGTTCGTCGGCGAAATTGAAGTCAGTGTTGGCGCTGGGTTGTACACATCGAACTCGAACGAGGCGCTCACCTTCCCTGTATCGCCGTTCTTTACGCTCAGTTTTACGGCCACGCCAACGGTCAGCGACGTTGCTGGAACGTCTGCCTGGATCTTTCCGGAGTTAACAAACGTGGTCGCGAGCGGATTGGAGTTCCATAACACCACGGCAGCCGAGGAGAAGTTCGCGCCGTTTACCACGAGATGGAAGTCAGACCGCCCGACCAGTGCATCCGTTGGCGAGACCGCTGTTATCGATGGAACTACAGGAGTCAGGCCTCCTCCTGAGTTACCGCCCCCACCACCGCCGCCGCAACTGATCAAACTGCCAAGTAGAAGTGCACAGGCTAGATATACCCAGAGAACCGCGAATTTGGTTTTCATCTAAGAGAGGCTCGCAAGACGACCGTAACACGCTGCGCAACCTCCGCTCGATACCAATCGTCCATGGACAAGTGGTTCTCCTCCCGTCAGAACCAAATTGAAATTCGGCCAACCCGATCTCCTTGCCTGTCACTTCACACAGGTCACGCCACCCCTCAATTCCCTCTACACTCCCCCCATGAAACGCCTGCTGATCATCATCCTTCTCCTCCCCTGCGTGGCCTCCGCCAAAGCCAAGCTCCTCACCAGTTGGAAGAGTCCTGCGGCTGCGACCCACGCCTACAAGAAGGTGCTGATCATCGGCATGAGCCCCAACCCCGGCCACCGCGCCGACTTCGAGGACGACCTCGCTGCCGCTCTTACCGCGAATCACGTCGAAGTCGTACCCGGCAATCAACTTCTTCTCCGCCCCGAAGGCGCAGTCATGGATCCCAACTACATCCGCGAGCAGATCAAGGCCAATCACATTGACGCCGTCATCGTCGCGCGTCTCGTCAGCATTCACGAGAGCGTCACCTACGTTCCGCCGCAGGCCATGGCGCCCTACCCGTATTACGGCTCTTTCTACGGCTACTACGGATACGTCGCCCCCATCGTTTGCACCCCCGGATATCTGCGCGAGGAAAAGAAGGTCCGCGTCGAAGGCAATTTCTACGGCGTCGCCGGCGACGACACCGTCCTTCTCTGGACCGGCACCAGCGATACCTTCAATCCCAAAAACGCCGACAAGGTCATCAAAGGCGTCGTGGAGCTTTTCTCCGGAGAACTGCGCAAAGACGGCTTCTTCTAACCTGTCTGTCATTCTGAGCGGAGAATCCGCATACCAATGCGGATTCGCAGTCGAAGAACCCCTATCAACGCCAAAACTCTTCGCCTCTCGCGGCCAGCCCACACCACCGTCCGCACCCCACCACCCTCTCTGTCATCCTCGAGGAGCGCAGCGACGAAGGATCCGCTGTTCCCCCAAGCCCAGCCACCCCGTTCCCTCCCCAAATTCCCCCCTCACCCCCTCATTTCCCGCAACCAATGCCCTCCCCTCGCATCTATCACAATGGCTGTCTAAACTATTGATACTCCTACCTCTGTGGGGTGGTGAGTACCGCTTTATTACGGTAAAATAGAGAACAATGCCAGTTCCTGTATCGCAAATGTGGACGGTCGCGTCCTACGTCTTGGGCCAAAAGCTCAAACGCCGCAAGCACTTCCCTGTCGTCCTGATGCTTGAGCCCCTGATGCGTTGCAACCTCGCCTGTGCGGGCTGCGGCAAAATTCAGTACCCCGGCCACATCTTGAAAAAGGAACTTACTCCCGAGCAGTGCTTCAACGCCGTGGACGAATGTGGCGCCCCCATGGTCTCGATCCCCGGCGGCGAACCGCTCATGCACCCGCAGATCGTCGAGATCGTCGAAGGACTGCTCGCCCGCAAGAAGTACATCTATCTCTGCACCAACGGACTGCTGCTCAAAGAGAAGCTCCACCTCTTCAAGCCGAGCAAGTACCTGTCCTTCGTCGTTCACATGGACGGCCTCAAGGAGCACCACGATTTCGCTGTCTGCCGCGAAGGTACCTACGACAAAGCGCTCGAAGCCATTAAGCTCGCGCTCGCCCGTGGCTTCCGCGTCACCACCAACACCACGCTCTTCGACGGCGCCGATCCGCAATCCGTCCGCGAATTTTTCGACACCATGATGGAAGTCGGCGTCGAAGGCATGATGCTCTCGCCGGGCTATACCTACGACAAGGCCCCCGACCAGGAGCACTTCCTCTCCAAGAACAAAACGCGCCGCCTCTTCCGCCAGATTCTCAGCAATCGTCACGAGAAATGGCAGTTCAACATGAGCCCACTCTTCCTCGAGTACCTCATGGGCAAGCGCGAATACAAATGCACCCCGTGGGGCATGCCGACCTACAACATCTTCGGATGGCAGAAGCCCTGCTACTTATTGCAAGACGGCTACGCCGATACCTTCGACGAACTCATCAACACGACGAAGTGGGAGCGCTACGGCACTGAGAGCGGCAACCCGAAATGCGCCAATTGCATGGTCCACAGCGGCTACGAAGCCAGCGCCGTGAACCACACCTTCGGTTCCCTGGGCGGCCTCTGGGCCACCGCGAAAGCCACATTCTTCCATCGCTATCCCGACCCAGAAGTCGACAACGACCAAACCCCGCGCCCCAAAGCCCCCACCCCCACGCTCGTCCACATCACGACTCCCGAGTCGTAAGATTTGTATCAGGGCCCGAGGTTTGTATCGGGGCCCGAGGTTTGTATCGGGGCCCGAGGTTTGTATCGGGGCCCGAGGTTTGTATCAGGGCCCGAGGTTTGTATCAGGGCCGAGGTTTGTATCAGGGCCCGAGGTTTGTATCAGGGCCCGAGGTTTGTATCAGGGCCCGAGGTTTGTATCAGGGCGCGAGGTTTGTATCAGGGTACGAGATTTGTATCAGGGCGCGAGATTTGTATCAGGGTACGAGATTTGTATCAGGGCAGCGCTTCAGCGCTGCCGCAAGAGTACGAAAAGAAAAGGGGCTTTAGCCCCTGAGGCACCATGCACAATCCCAACACTCACGGCGAAGACGAAAAACTCGGATTCAAGCACGAAAACCTCGAGGGCTACATTCCCTCCCTCGCCACCCCCGCCGAAATCCACGACGCCTTCGACAAAGCCTTCGACTTCCGCGGCGACCTCACCATCACCCTCAAAACCGGTGACTCCGTCGAAGGCTACGTCTTCGATCGTCGTGCCGAATCCGCCGACCTGAGCGAATGCACCGTCCGCCTCTATCCCAAAAATAGCGCCGAAAAAATGAGCATCCGCTACAGCGACATCGCCGCCCTGAGCTTCACCGGCAAAGACAGCGCCGCCGGCAAGTCCTTCGAAGCCTGGGTCAAGAAGTACAACGAGAAAAAAGCCGCCGGCGAAAAAAACATCGGCATCGACGCCGAACCCCTCGACTAATAGTTGACTCACGCCTTGTATCAGGGCACGGCTTCAGCCGTGCCGAAAAGCCGCTGGAAAAATGACGGGCTTTAGCCCCTGACCGCTATACAACCACCATCCCGCTTCTCACCTCTAACTACTCGTATAGGAGGTGCACCCATGCTCTGGACGATCTTCGTCATCCTGCTTATCGGTTGGCTCATCGGCGTTGTCAGCAGTTATACAATCGGAGGCTACATCCACCTCCTGCTCGTCCTCGCTGTCGTCGCCCTGCTTATCCAACTCATCACAGGGCGCCGGCCGGCTCTGTAAGAACGAGGCCGTTGTGCCGCGATTGCTCCGCCTTTGCAGCGTGTACCTTATCCTGTTGGCGCTCTGTCCCCCGACGAGCGCCTACTCCGTCCTCACTCACGAAGAAGTCATCGACCTCGCGTGGGACCACGACATCGTCCCCCTCATCAAGGCCCGCTTCCCCGACGCCACCGATGACGATCTGAAAGAAGCCCACGCCTACGCCTATGGCGGCGCCGTCATCCAGGACCTCGGCTACTACCCCTTCGGCAACCGCACCTTTAGCGATCTCGTGCACTACGTACGCTCCGGCGACTTCGTCGTCAACCTCATTAACGAGTCCGACAGCATCAACGAGTACGCCTTCGCCCTCGGCGCCCTCGCTCACTACGCCTCCGACATCACCGGACACCCCATCGTCAACCAGGCCGTCGCCATCGAGTTCCCCAAGCTCCGCGCCAAGTACGGCAGAGTTGTGACTTATGCCGAAGACCACTCCGCTCACCTCGAAGTCGAGTTTGGCTTCGACGTCAGCCAGGTCGCCAAGGGCCGCTACGCCCCGCAGTCCTACCACGACTTCATCGGTTTCGAAGTTTCGAAACCATTGCTCGAACGCGCTTTCAAAGACACCTACGGTATCGAGATCACCAGCGTCATCACCCATGAAGACCTCGCCCTCGGGACCTACCGCCGCTCCGTCAGCAAAATCATCCCCGAGATGACCAGGGTTGCCGTCGCCAGCCGCGAAGACGAAATGAAGAAAGAGATTCCCGACTACAACCGTCAGAAGTTCCTTTACCGCCTCTCACGCGCCCAGTACGAAAAGCAATGGGGCAAGCAATACCAGAAGCCCGGCGCCGGAGCCCGCATCCTCGCCGTAGTCCTGAAGATCTTCCCCCACATCGGCCCGTTCCGCGGACTCGCCTATAAGAACCCGACACCGCAGACGCAAGACCTCTACTTCAAGAGCGTCAACAGCACCTACGACTACTACACCCAGCTCACGGAACAACTGCGAAACGGCGAAGTCACTCTCCACGCCATGGATCTCGACACCGGCAAGCCCACCCGCCCCGGCGAATACTCGCTCTCCGACTCAACTTACGCCGAACTCGTGAACCGTCTCACCAGTCAAGACAACGCCGAGATCACCCCCGACCTCCGCGAAGCTCTCCTGACCTACTTCTCCGATCACGATGGCAAGCCCGTCGCCCTCAAAGATCCCAAGAAGCAAGCCCAACTAGAATCCGACCTGCAAAAACTAAAAGCCGCGCCCCCACAGAGCGCAGCCCAAACCACTTCCTCTTCACACTAATCTTTATGCTTCTGTCATCCTGAGCGGAGCAGCGCGAAGCGCTGCGCAGTCGAAGGACCCCTATCCCTCCACAACCCCATCCCCCTTGTCATTGCGAGGAGCGGCGTCAGCCGCGCCGTGGCAATCCCAACGCCGCCGACGTCGCCACCACTGCCACAAGCTCTCTCACGACGATCAACTCAGCGCCTTTTCAACCACTCTCATCGCCTTCGCCCACTGCTGTCGCGAAGAGTCCGAATCCTCCCCATACCCCGTCAAATAAACCGTCCAATAAAACCCTTCGTCCTCCCCAAACCACGCCCGACGCACCACCACCTCCGCGCGTCCCCGAATCTCCTCTGCCGCTCGCACCCGCTTCACCACCGCACGTGCTCTCAGCTCATGCTCCTCAAACGATGCCAACCGCGCACCAGCGAAGTACACATCCACATAACTAGCGCACTTCATCGCTGCTTCGTAAGGCTCATCATCAACATCCATCAACGTATCGAACCAAACATCGCACTTCGCCGTCGCGAATTCTCCAGAATTCAGCGCGCGCAAAAACTCCCCAAGCTCCGGGAATTCCTTCACTTCGCTCAATTCGACAATCATCGAACTGTCAAACCGTAGGTCCACGAAACCCACCGATCCATCCGGCGACCGCCACGGCACCGCCAGCGTCGGATCGTCCGCCCCCAACTCCACCGAGAACTCGCACTCCATCACACGTGCTCCCCCACAAATTCCACCAGCCGCTTCTCCGCCCACCGCCCATCATCGTCTCCGTTGGGCGTTCCCATGAACGCGCAATGCCCCCCAAACTCTGTCTCGATGAACCGGATGTGCGAATTCCCCTCCAGCTTCGCCCGGCTTTCCAGCGTCATCTTGATAAACGGGTCGTCCTTCGAGTGGATCACCAGCGTCGGCACCGCGATCTTGTCGACCACGTTAGCCGCCGCCGCCCGCGCGTAATAGTCATCTGCGCCGGTAAATCCTGAATATCGCGCCGTGATCTGATCGTCGAACTGCCTGATCGTCGTCACCCCACGTAGATACCGCAGGTCATACCGGTGCGGATACAACTTCGCCTTCCGCTTGATCCGGTTGCGCAACCCCCGCATAAACTTCCACTCGTAGATCCGGTTTCCCGGCGTGTGCAGCGCGTCCGCCGAAACCGCCAGGTCAATCGCCGGCGAGATCCCCACCGCCGCCTTCACTTCTTTGGGCGCCGCCGTGCCCCACTCTCCAACCATCTTCAGCACCAGGTTCCCGCCCATGGAAAACCCTGCCACGGCGATCTCCGTCAATCGATCTTCATTAATCAGCGTCTTCACCACCGCCGCCACATCATGCGACATCCCCGAGTGATACAGCGTCGGCGTCAGCGACTCGGTCCCGCCGCAATTGCGCATATTCATGCGCACCACGTTCCATCCGCGCTTCCACGCCTTCGACCCAGTGCCAATCACATACCGCGAATCGCTCGACCCCTCCAGCCCATGCACGATGATCAGCGTCATCCGTGCTGATCGATCGACCTGCCAATGGCAATGGCACAGGATCTGCGCATCTTCTTCCACGTTGAACAAGCGGTCTTCTGCCAGCGGCAGCAAATTCCTCCGCCGCTGGAAGTTCCCAGCCAGCGTCTGCGCATGCCCATTCTTAAACCATGGATGTGGTACGAAAGCAGCGCTGCCCGCAGCGCCCCCACTTGCTATCATTCTCTTATCTTACGATGCTGTGGGTGCCCCACCCTCCCCGAAGGGAGGGTGGGACCGCGACACATAGGAGCCGTTCATGCCCATCTTCGAATACATCTGTTCCGATTGCGGCCACCACTTCGAGGCCATCGTCATGGGTTCGCAGGAAGCCTCCTGCCCCAAGTGCAACGCTCACCATCTCGAGCAGCAACTCTCCAAATTCGCCGCCCACAGCAAAGGCTCGTCCTCCGAAGCGCCCTCCTGCGCCAGCGGTGGCCCCTGCTGCATGGGCACCGGCGGCGGCTGCAACATGAACTAGTTGCGTCGTATCAAGACACGCACGACTCAGGACGTTGAATCGACAGGCTTCGTATCAGGGCACGGCTTCACAGGCTGCTGAAAAACTCGTATCGACGCCGGTTTGTATCAGGGCACGACTTCAGTCGTGCCGAAAAGCGGCAATAATGAACGGGGCTTTAGCCCCTGCAAACTCTATCCCCGCCCCCACCGTCTCCCCATGCCACACGGCCTCCCTCGCACCACTCCCAGGCCGAAGGCCGACCAGCGTCGTGAAACGCCCGCCCAAAATAAAAGCCCGCTTTAGCGGGCGGCACGGTACTTGCCGCGAGGCGTGAGCCCCGCGGCTTAAACTCTACTTCTGCGCTTCTTCCTTCGGCCCAAGCGACTCGGCGCCGCCGCATCCTGCGCCGCCACAACTGCCCCAATCGCAAGCACACACAGGCCCGCACCCCACAAAATCCTCTTCATTCAGTTTTCTCCTGGGTCTTCCGGAATGCCCCACCATTTTGCCACGCCCCGCGCCAAATCCAAGCACTTTCATCGCGCGACGACGCAACTCATCCCACTCGCGCGCGACAAGAAATCGCATCGCGGCCAGCCCCCACCCCCGCGCGCACCTCCACAGTCCTCTCTTGTCATCCAGAGGAGCGCAGCGACGAAGGATCTGCTGTTTACTCCACAAAAATGTCCGGGTGCCCCATGTCTCGCGTTTTTCGAGACATGGGAATCGAGAATATCTACGCCGCTTCCGCCACTCTCGCGCCGCTCACTTTCCGACGCTTCTCCCACCAAGCCCACGCTCGCCACAACATCAGCGCCGCGAGGATCACCGCATACATAAACGGCTTCGCCTCATCCCTCTTCGTCAGCCAGATGTAATGCACCACGCCCGCCAGCGCGGTCCCATAAATCAGCCGATGCAGTGCCGTCCACTTCTTCCCCAACCTGCGGATCCACCCCTTCGTCGACGTCAGCGCCAGCGGAATCATCAGTACGAACGCCGTGAATCCGGCGGTGATGAACGGCCGCTTGTACACGTCCTTCACGATCTCGTGCATGTCGAAAAACTTGTCGAGCCAAATGTACGTCAGGAAATGCAGCGTCCCATAGAAGAACGCGAACAGCCCAATCATTCGCCGAAACGAAATCAATTCGCTGATACCCGTAATGCGGCGCAGCGGCGTGATCGCCAGCGTCGTCATGATCAGGATCATCGTCCAGTCGCCGGTCTCGTGCGTGATCGCCTCAATCGGATTCGCACCCAATTGCGCGCGAAATCCGCCGAATGCCATGTTCGCCACCGGCATCAGGCACGCGATGAATACCAGCGGCTTGATCAATTTCGGTCGCATTAGAAGTTTTTCTTCAAATCCATGCCCGAATACAAACTCGCCACCTGGTCGCCGTACCCGTTAAACATCAGCGTCGGACGCTTGAAAAACTCCCCGATCCTCCGCTCCTTCGCCTGGCTCCATCGCGGATGGTCCACGTTCGGATTCACATTGGAGTAGAAACCATATTCGTTTGACGCCGCCTGCGTCCACGTCGAGGTCGGCTGTTTCTCCACCAGCTTGATGTTCACGATCGCCTTGATCCCCTTGAACCCATACTTCCACGGCACCACTAATCGCAACGGCGCGCCATCCTGGTTCGGAAGCGTCTCGCCATACAGGCCTACCACCATCGTCGTCAGCGGATGCATCGCCTCATCCAGCCGCAACCCCTCCACATACGGCCATTCCAGCACCGCCCTCCGCTGCCCCGGCATGCGATTCGGATCGAGCAGCGAGGTAAACTCCACGAACTTCGCCTTCGGCTGCACTTCCACTTGGTTCAAAAGCGCCGACAACGGAAATCCGATCCACGGAATCACCATCGACCATCCCTCGACGCAGCGCATGCGATACACGCGCTCCTCCAGCGGGATCTTCAGCAACGTGTCAATGTCGAAGGTCTGCGCCTTCTTGACCAGGCCTTCCACCTTCACCTTCCACGGCGTTGGTTTGAAATTTTTGGCCTCGTCTGCCGGATCGGTTTTGTCGGTGCCGAACTCGTAATAGTTGTTGTAGTGGGTCACGTCGTTCAGCGGCGTCTGCTTCTCGTTCGTGCTGAAGCTGCTCGGCTTGAACTGCAACTTCGCATTCGCGCTCGCGTGCAGCGCCGGATCGAATAGCCCCGCCGCCTTGAATCCCACCGCAATCGCCGCCCCAGCCGCAGCCGCCCCGCCGATAAACGCACGACGGTTCAGGTACACCTTTTTGTCCGTAATTTCCGACGACGGAATCTCACCCTGCTTCTTGATCAACATGCCCACACCCCACTACAAAGTTGGATGGCCGGCGCCGCGAAAGGTTACATCAAGTGTTGTTCACCACTCGAATGTGCCCATTCATCAACGTTCCTTAAAGACTACGTCCCAGCAACCCAAACAGATTTCCCGCCCCTGTCATCCTGAGCGGAGTCGCGAAGCGACGGAGTCGAAGGACCCCTATCGCCCCCTACTCAGCACTCGCGCCAAGAAAGCTCAGGCTCACGAAAGAGGCACAGAGAAGCAGAGAAATTCGGGTCACATCTCCCCCAAAACTCTGCGCCTCTGTGCCTCTGTGGTGAAGCGACTCCAAAGTGAAATGCGCTATCCCGCCCGCCGAAACGTCAAATTAAACCGATACTCCCCCGTCGCCTCGTGAACTCCCGCCTTCAACGCCAACACCCCGTGATACGCCAACCGCGCGGTTCCGCCCCACACCACCACATCCCCGTGTCGCACCGCGACGTTTTGCGCCCCGCGGCGGTTCTCCACTTCGCCAAACTGAAACGTCGCCGGCAAACCCAACGACACCGAAACAATCGGCTGCCCGAAATCCTGTTCGTTGCGGTCCTGGTGCAACGTCATCCGCGCACCCACCGCATAACGATTGATCAAACATGCATCCGGCGCGAACCCCGAAAATCCCGCTGCATCCGCGGCTTCACGGGCCAATTTCTCAAACGCCTCCGGAATTTCCGGCCAACGCTTTCCGGTCGATGGATCTTCCGTCGTGTACCGATATCCCTTGCTGTCCGTCACCCATCCGAGCCGCCCGCAGTTGGTCATCGCCACACTCATCACGTGCCCACCCGGCGTCACCATGTTTCGAAACTCTGCAACTGATGCCACTTCGCGGATCCCGGGCAAAAGCTCGTCCGCCACGGACAATGCAAACCCGCGCAGCAGCACAGCGCCTTCGCGGATCTCCACCCGCGTCTCCGGCCACAACGGCAAATCAGAGTGCGTCATGAAAAATAATCCCCATCGTGAATCGCTGCCCCGAGCGAAGCCGGCTCACTCCGTGCCGCATGCCTACCCGATAAACGCCTTTCGTTCCGCGTACCGGACGCTCGTTCACCGCGAAGATCACGCCCTCGCCCTGCCGCAGCGGCACCACTTCCACCCGCGACTGCATCCTCGGACGCTGTTCCGTCAGCACGAACTCTCCTCCCGTGAAATTCTCGCCAGGCGTGCTCAGCAAGAACGCCACCTGCAGCGGAAACACCAAGTCGCCATACAAATCGCGATGCAGGCAGTTGTAATCATCCGCACCGTACTTCAGCAACAGCGGCGTAGGCTGCGTCTGTCCTGCCGCATGGCACAGCTTCAGGTACTCGCCATGCTCGCGCGGAAAGCGTTTGTCCAGTCCCAACTTTTCCTGCCATCCGTTCGCGACAGCAGCGCAGCGCGGATACAGTTCCGTCCGCAACCGCTGAACAATTTCCGGCAGCGGATATGCAAAGTACTTGTACTCGCCGCGTCCAAACCCATGCCGCGCCATAACGACTTTGCTGCGAAACTGCGCGTCGTTGCCGTACCCACGCGCCAACTCATCACAGATTCCGCGCTCCAGAACCACGCCCGTGGTCGCGCAGCCACGCTCGTCCAACTCCTGCGCCACGCGCTCCCAATCGATCTTTGCCAACCCTGCATCCATGCCCAAAGTCTACGTCCCACGCCGCTCTCCCAATATCCGAAACGCCCCGCCAAAACGAAAAGGGCACCCGTCTCTCGACGGCGCCCTCAAAACTTTCAGCGGGAACTTCTCTCGTTCCCATCTATATCCAGAATACCAAGTTGAAGGGGGTAAACCGGACACTTTTTCGGAATTTATATTTCCCCGCGATTCATCAGCTTGCGGCGAAATCGGTAATTTCTGCCTATTGACAACATTTTTGTCGTGTCGCGATTTCTCCCACAAAAGTGCAACAAAAAGGGCGCTCATCTCTCGATGTCGCCCTCGAATCTCTCGGCGGAACTCTTTTCGTTCCCCCTATTTCTAGAATATCAAGTTGAGCACCGGAAAATTGCACTTTTCCGGAATTTATATTTCCCCGCGATTCATCAGCTTGCGGAGAAATCGGCGATTTTTGCCTATTGACAACATTTCTATCGTGTCGCGATATCTCCCACAAAAGTGCAACTTACTGCGCGGGCGGCTTCACTTCCATCTTGTTGTTGGTCATGTCGCGCTCCGGAACGCTGCCGTCGTTCACCGTTACTGACGTCGGCACCTGCTGCGTGTTGATGCGCGCGGTCGCCTTCTCGCCCGGCTTCACAAAAATGCGCACGGATTTCTCTCCACCATTCACCTGCGCCGACACCGGCACTTCCGCCGCTGCACTCCCCAAATTCTCGACTGTGATCGTGACCAGGTACTGTCCGCCCAAAATCTGCCGGGGATACGCACTGACAATGTGGAAATCCGGCAGCCCGCGGTCGCGATAGACCCAGTCATCGAAGAACCACTCCAGGTCCTTGTGCGCATGGCTCTCGATCAGCTTCTGCATATAGCTCGCATCGTGATCGTCTTCCGGACGGTAGCTTTGCACCGCTGCCGAAAGCGCCTCGTCGCCCACCAAATCGCGCAGCATCGACCACACGAACAGCGACTTACCCCGATACAACAGCTCGTCGTCGGTGTTGATCAGCGACTGCGCCGCCGGGTCCTTCGCCGGATCCTTGTCCGCCGTCGCCAGCGGACGGGCGTACTGCTGCAAATACGCCAGTGCATTCGCGCGTCCCATTTCGCGCTCCACCACCAGGAACTGCAGGAAGTGCGCCGTCCCGTAATCAATCCAGGGCCGGAACGACTGCACCGAAACCTGCCCGAGCTGGTACGCCGCCGACAAATCTGTCGCCATGCGCTCGCCCTGCCCGAGCGGCGCGAACATCAGCGCGCCGGTCTCGTATGGCGTCACCGCGCGGCCGGTCAGCTCGACGTACATCGCGTGCTCCTTGGGTGCGCCAAACCATCCTGCGGCGAACGGTTGCAGGCGTTCAAACTCCGCCGCATAATCCTGAGCCGCCGTGGTGTGCCCTTGCTCGTGATACACCGTCAGCACCGGCCGCTTCAGCTCCTGGAAATTTCCGACTACGAACGCCGGCACGGTCATCGGCCCCAAGCGATAGTCGTACGCTTTGCATCCCTCGTCTGGCTTCGCCTGCGATTCCGTGCCATTCGCAACGATCATGCGTCCGCCGGCTTCTTTCGCGGGCAAACAAATCGCCAGGTGCATCTCCGCACCGCGGTTGCGGCTGCGCCACTGGCCAATCGTCGAGAACACCGCGTTGCCGTCGCTCAGGCTCGCGGCTTCCATCACCACCGGATACCACGCAACGAATCCGAGCCCGCGCACTGCAGTGAAGTCATTCGAGACCTGGTCCCAGTCGGAGCGCGTCGCATCGGCATCGGGCGTACCGACGCGCGTCAGGCGCTTGGCATCGAGCGCGATCGTCCCGCCGTACGCGATGTTCAGCGTCACGCTCTGCTTCGGCTCCAGCGGCTTCGGCAGCGTGACCGTCACCTCACTCACTGCGCCGGTGTGATCAATGTCCGTTGTGTACGGCTGCGCGATGAACTGCACTTCCTCGCTGCCCACGCGCACATAGCGCCACTCCAGCGACGAAGAGACCTGCAAAACCGCCCACTTCTGTGGCGTGGCGCTATCGTTGCGTAGCGTGACCGTGCCCTCGGCCTCAAAGCCCTGCGAGGTCGGCGTGACGGTCGTCTTCAAGTTGTATTGGGTGAACGTAAGCGCGTTGCGGTCCGCGCCAAACGCCGCTGCGGAGAGGACAAAGAGAACGAGAATGCTCCGGATAAACTTCAATCTAGGTCGAATCACTTTCGGGTCTTCGCGTCGATCAAGCGCGTGACGCCCCTGACGGGGCTCTTAAAGATTTGTGCGGCTTTTCCCAGCGCTCACGCGCTGGGCTACCAACTGGCGCCACTACGTGGCTTGCCTCGCGACTACTTACGGTTTTTCTTTTTAGACGTTGTACCCGGCGATCCGGCACCCGCCACCTTCGCGCGCCGCTGCCGCGAAACTTCGTACATCACGATGCCGCCGGCCACGGAAACATTAAGCGACGAGACCTCGCCCGCCATCGGGATTTTCACCAGCAGATCGCATTTCTTGCGCACGAGATCGTGCAGGCCCTTGCCTTCCGCGCCGAGCACCAGCGCGAGGCTCATGTTGTAGTCGATCTCGTCGTAATTCTGCGTGCCGCGCTCGTCCAGTCCTACGGTCCACACGTTGTACTTGTCTTTCAAATCTTCAATCGACCGCGCAATGTTCGTGACGCGCGCGATCGGCACGTATTCCGCGGCCCCCGCGCTGGCCTTCATCGCCGTACCGGTCACGCCCACGGCGCGCCGCTCGGGAATTACGACGCCGTCCACGCCCGCGCCATCGGCGCTGCGAATCAACGCGCCCAGATTGTGCGGATCTTCAATCCCGTCGAGCACCACCACGAACGCATGTTCGCCGCGCTTCTTCTCGATAATGTCGTCGAGGTCGAGATATTCCTTCTTCGACGTGACCGCGATCACGCCCTGGTGCATGTTGGTGTTGGCGGTGCGGTCCAGGAAATCGCGCGGCAAAAAGCGCACCGTGATCCCGGACTCGCGCGCGTCTTCAACAATGCGCTGCACCCGCGGATCCATGCGGTCCTTCGCAATCGCCACATACTGAAAGCTGCGCCCGCGCGACTTCAGCGCCTCGCTCACCGGGTGGATACCGTAGATCACGTCCATAAGCTTTTAGTTTACGACACTCTGCCGCCGCCTATTCGGCCGCTTGCTAGGCGGTGCGTTTAGAGGGCATCGTGCGGCGTGCGCGCAACTTGGTGGAGTTCCGCCGTGGCGGAGCATCGACGAGTTGGAATTCGATGCGTTTGCCGAGAGCATGCGCAGCTCGCGACACCGCATTGAGGCCGATGCCCGTATATTCCGGGTCGAGCAGGCGGTCCACCTGACTGCGGCTGGTGTTCAGATGCTTCGCCATTCGCTGTTTCGTCAGCCCCTTTGCCTTCATCGCCTGTTCCAGTTGCCAGGCGAGGACGCGCTTCATGGCTACGGCTTGGACCTCCTCAAGAAGACCCTCTTCTTCGAGGAAGCTATCGAAGGAAGATCCAGTAGGTTTAGTCACGGCGCAGTCCCATGTATCAAATATGGTACATCAACTCACCGGGATGTGGACCCCTGTCATTGCGAGGAGTGCAGCGACGTGGTAATCCCCATACAGCCTCACTCACCGCAAGGGTCAAGAGTCTCTCCCGAAGAACTCTCGACGGCTCTTCCGGACCCCGCATCCTCGGGATTGCCGCGCTGCGAACGCTGCGCGTTCTACGCTCGCAATGACAGAGGGCAGCCATTTTTGCTCAATTCAAGGCGAATTCCACCGCATTCGCTGCACCACGCTGGCCGCGCTACGCATCAGTTTGTAAGACTCAGCCGTACTCAGCGGAGCTATACTTCTCACTCACGGACGGTCGAATGTCTCTTTCTGCGGTGATTGTTGACGACGAGCAGCTGGCGCGCGACGAGCTCGCCTACCTGCTGCAATCCATTGGCGATGTGGACGTCATCGCCCAGGGCAAGAACGGCGTTGAGGGCGTGAACCTGATCAAGGAACACAACCCCGACCTCGTTTTCCTCGATGTGCAGATGCCCGGCCTCGACGGCTTTGGCGTCATCAAAAAGCTCCTCGACCGTAAGGTCGCGATGCCGCAGGTGATCTTTGCGACCGCGTTCGATCAATATGCGGTGAAGGCCTTTGAAGTGAATGCCGTTGACTACGTGCTCAAGCCTTACGATAAGAAGCGCATTGCGCAGGCGATCGACAAGGCCAAGAAGAACCTCGAAAGTGCCGAGCCCGCGCCCAGCAACGATCAGCGCATTGACGCGCTGGTGAAGATGCTCGAACAGAAGACAGAGCAGAAAGCCGGGCAATCGAAGATATTGCTCAAGGCCAATGGCCGCATGTTCCTGGTGGACCAGAAAGACATCTGCTTCGCCTCGATCGAAGACGGCGTGATTACCGTGGTTGCCGCCAACATGGAAGGCCAATCGAATTGCCGCACGCTGGAAGAGCTGCTGGACTCGCTCGACCCGGGAGCATTCTGGCGCGCGCACCGCTCGTTCCTGGTGAACATCAACCGGATCAAGGAAGTAGTGCCGTGGTTCAAGAGCAGCTACCAGATCCGCATGGATGACCGTAAGCAGACGGAAATTCCCGTCAGCCGCGCGCAGACCAAGCGGCTCCGCGAGTTGTTCGGCTTGTGAAAATCGGCGTCATCTCGGATACGCACGGCCTGCTTCGTCCGCAGGCCGTCTCTGCTTTAGAGGGCGTTGACCACATCCTGCACGCCGGCGATATCGGCAATATCGAGATTGTTGCAGAGTTGCGCAACCTTGCACCCGTAACCGCCATCCGCGGTAACGTAGATACCCACCGCGACTACCATCAATTCGCCGCGACAGACGCTGTGGAACTTGGCGGCAAGCTCTTCTATCTCATCCACAATGTGAAAGAACTCGATGTTGTGCCGGGCGCGGCGGGTATCGCCGCGGTGATTTACGGGCACTCGCATAAGCCGGAGATCCGCTGGGAGAAGGACGTGCTGTTCTTCAATCCCGGCGCCGCCGGCCCGCGCCGTTTCTACCTGCCGATCGCCGTCGGCATTATCCAGATCACCGCTGCCGGCAAGCTGAAGCCACGCATTATTGAGCTTTCGGAGTAGCGCTCAGCACTTCGTCCGCGATTTTCGCGGCTGTCTCTCGCAGCGCATCGCCCTGGCCTTCGAGGTTGGTCAGGATCACCACGCCGAACTGCTTTTCGGGGACCATGTAGATAATCGTGCTTGTGCCCTTCTGGCCGCCGGTGTGCGAGATGGTTTTCCAGCCATGCAGATCGCCAGTGCCGAAGCCGAGGCCGTAGCCGCTGGTTTTTCCATCGCTGGTCTTCACCGGTGTCCACATTAGGTCCACCGTCGATTGCGAGACGATCGTGTGCTGCATCATGGCGATCATGAATTCGGACATGTCGGTCACGTCGGAGATCAGTCCCCCGCCGGGGAGCTTATAGCTGGAATCCATGTATCCGGCGTTGATGACGGTCCCATCTTTCTCCGTGTCGTAATAGCGCGTGCGGTTGGGAATGATCGTGAGCAGATTGTCCTGCAAGGTGTGCGTCATCTTGGCGGGCGCGAGCACCGACTTCTGCAGGTAGTCCATGAACTTCTCGCCGGACGCACCTTCGATCACACAGCCCAGAACGGTGTAGCCGTAAGTTGAATATCCGAACTTTGTGCCGGGATCGAACTTCAACGGATCGCTGGCGAACATCTCAAAGGCTTCGCTCGGCCTGTCGTAATGCTTGGTGTTCTCGGTCCATGCCGACGACATCTCGTCGTCGCGGTAGTGGCGGACTCCGGAGGTATGCGAAAGCAATTCGCGTGTGGTGATCGGCTTCTGTTTCTCCGGAAACGCCGGGCAGTACTTCTGGATCGGGGCGTCTAGATCGAGCCTATGTTGCTCGACGAGCGTCATCGCGGCGACCGCCGAGATCGGCTTTGAGACGGAAGCCAGGCGATAAAGGGTGAGCGGCGACGCAGCGCTTCGGTTCTCAACATCCGCGAGGCCATCAGCCCACGTGGTGATGGTGCCGTTGGTTACAACTCCGACCGAGGCGCCGGGAATATGGTGGGTTTCGATCATCTGGTGAGTGAGGTCCATGAGCGCCTTGCCTTGTTTCGGCTGTAGCGGCTGCGCCAGGAGTGAACCGGCAGAAGCAAGGAACAGGACCAACGCAAAAACGCGACGCATCTTCAAAAGACCCTCCCAAACCACGCTATAATCGTATCTTCCGCCATGAAAGCTTACGTCTACGTTTCGCTCAAGAAAAGTGTGCTCGATCCACAGGGTAAGACCATTCACGGGGCTTTGAACAAAATGGGGTACAAGGGCCTGGCCGACGTGCGCCAGGGCAAGTACTTCGAGATCCAGTTGGACGGCCTGAACCACGACCAGGCAAAGGCCGAGGTCGAGCGCGCCGCCAAGGAAGTGCTCACCAACCCTGTGATCGAAGAGTACCGCTACTCCATCGAAGAATAGCGGCCCCGCAATTCTCGCGCGGATACCGTAGCGCCCACGCGTCTCCGAGGTTCAAGGTATGTGCGGCATTGTAGGTTACGTCGGCAAAAAAGAGCCGGTCAACGTCATATTGGAAGGCCTGCGTCGCCTGGAGTATCGCGGCTATGACTCGGCCGGCATTGCCGTTGGTGGCAACGGAGACGGTCTGCAACTGCGTCGCGCCGAAGGCAAGCTGCGCAACCTCGAAGAAGTCATCCGCAACAAGCCGCTCGAAGGCACTTACGGCATCGGTCACACCCGCTGGGCCACGCACGGCCGTCCGACGGAAGAGAATGCGCACCCGCATCGTGATTGCACCGGCCGCATCGTCGTCGTGCACAACGGCATCGTCGAGAATTACGTCACGCTGAAGAAGCAGCTCATCGCCGATGGGCACAAATTCGTGACTGAGACCGATACCGAAATCATCGCGCACCTGATCGAGAAATATTTCATCGGGGAGCACGTTGCGCTGGAAGACGCAGTGCGCAAAGCCGTGCGGCAGCTCACCGGCGTGTTTGCAGTCTCGGTGATTTCGTCGGATGAGCCGAACAAGATTGTCGCGGCGCGCAACGGGCCACCGGCAGTGATTGGCCTGGGCGAGGACGAATTCTTTGTCGCCTCGGATGTCCCGGCGATCCTTCACCACACGCGCAACATGTTCTTCCTTCACGACGGCGATCTCGCGGTCATCACGCCCAACGGCGTAAAAGTCACCGACTTCGACGGCAACGTGCTCGAGCGCAAGCCGCAACGCGTGACGTGGGACCCGATCCAGGCGGAAAAAGGCGGCTTCAAGCACTTCATGCTCAAGGAAATTTATGAGCAGCCGCGTGCTGTCCGCGACACCACGCTGGGCCGCATTTCGCTCGATACCGGCAAGATCTTCCTCGACGAGATGCAAATCACCGCCGACGATTTCCGCCGCTTCGAACAGGTGTACATCACGGCCTGCGGCACAAGCTGGCATGCCGGACTGGCGGCGAAGTTCATGCTTGAGCGCCTGGCGAAAATTCGGGTGGAAGTGGATTACGCCAGCGAATATCGCTATCGCGATCCGCTCGTCGGTCCGAACGATCTCACGATTTTGATTACGCAGTCGGGCGAAACTGCCGACACAATCGCAGCACAGCGCGAGTCGAAAGCTAAAGGCTCGAAGACGCTGGCCGTCTGCAACGTGGTGGGCTCGATGATTGCGCGCGAAGCCGCTGGAACCGTGTACACGCATGCCGGGCCTGAAATCGGTGTGGCTTCAACGAAGGCGTTCACCGCGCAGCTGACCGCGCTGTTCCTGATCACGCTGCACATGGCGGAAGTTCGCGGCAAGATCAGCTACGACGACGCGCGAAAATACATGGAAGAGTTAGCACAGCTTCCCGGCAAGCTGGAGCACGTCCTGAAGCTCGACGCCGAGACCGAAGAGCTCGCCAAGAAATACCACCGCGCCAGCGATTTCCTTTTCCTTGGCCGCGGCATTCACTATCCGATCGCGCTGGAAGGCGCATTGAAGCTGAAGGAAATCTCGTACATCCACGCCGAAGGCTATCCGGCGGGGGAGATGAAGCACGGCCCCAACGCGCTGATTGACGAAAATCTTCCTGTCGTTATCATCGCGACGCAGGACACCCGCGACGCGAACTCTGTCCTGAAGTACGAGAAGACGATTTCCAACCTTCAGGAAGTAAAGGCACGCAGCGGGACCGTGATCGCCGTGGCGACGGAAGGTGATCCGCACATCGCGGACCACGCCGACCACGTGGTCTTCCTGCCGGAAGTCCCAGAGTTGCTCTCGCCGATCCTCGAGATCGTGCCGCTGCAATTGCTTGCATATCACATCGCGGTACGACGTGGTTGCGATGTAGACCAACCGCGAAACTTGGCGAAGTCTGTAACCGTCGAGTAGTCTCCGATGCTCGATGCCGTTATTTTCGACTGCGACGGAGTGCTGATTGACAGTGAGGTTGTCGCCTGCAGGATCGCCGCCGAAGAGCTGACGAAAATCGGCTATACGATCAGCACGGAAGATGTGATTCGCCGATTCATTGGCCGGACGGCGCGCGAGATGGAAGCGGAAATTGAGAATGAATGGCGCCAGCCGATTCCGGATTCGTTTCGGAAAGCCGTAAGAGAACGGCGAGCGGAGGCTTACGCCACCTCGCTCACGGCCGTAAGCGGAGTGGTGGAGGCGGTCAATTCACTGACCATGCCGATTTGTGTTGCATCGAGCAGCTCTCCGGAAACGCTGCGGGTCGGATTGAGTGCGATCGGGCTGTATGAGCGGTTCGCGCCGAACGTGGTGAGCGCGAAGATGGTGGCGCGCGGAAAGCCGGAGCCAGACGTTTTTATCCTGGCGGCGGGCTGGATGAAGGCGAGTCCGCTGAACTGCCTCGTGGTGGAAGACAGTGTGCCAGGAGTTCGCGCTGCTCTGCGGGCCGGTATGCGCGTGTTGGGGTTCTTCGGTGGCTCGCACTGCTCTCCTGGCCACGCAGAAGCATTGCTCAATGCTGGCGCTTTCCATGCATTCGACGATATGCGAGAGCTGCCGGAATTGATCGCGAAGCACGAGTAGACCCAGACGCCTCTATAATTCTTCGCCATGCATAAAGTCGTGCTCGCGACTGCTCTCACTCTCCTAAGCGCCCTCGGCATCGCCCAGAACCAAACCTCGAACGAACGGCCCCGCGCCGCTGACCTGGGAATCAACGTCGGCGTGCTTCCGCGTGGACCGCTCAACGCCATTACCGATGTGGATGGAGTGCTGGTTGGCCAGACGACCATCATCCGCGGCGACAACATTCGCACCGGCGTGACCGCGATCCTGCCGCACGCAGGCAATCTTTATCGCGAGAAGGTGCCCGGCGCGGTGTTCGTGGGGAACGGCTACGGCAAGATGACTGGCTCTACACAGGTAGAGGAACTCGGCGAGATCGAAGGGCCGGTGCTGCTGACCAACACAACGAGTGTTTCGCAGGTCGCCGATGCGCTGACCACGTACATGATCGGCTTGCCCGGGAACGAAGACGTGCTCTCGTTCAATCCGGTGGTCGGTGAAACCAACGACGGCTATTTGAACGACATCCGCGGACGCCACGTTTCGCCGGACGATGTATTTGCCGCGATCAAGAGCGCAAAGGGCGGCCCGGTCGCAGAAGGCGCCGTTGGAGCGGGCACCGGAACCGTGGCGTTCGGATGGAAGGGCGGCATTGGCACGGCGTCGCGACGATTGCCGGCGAACCTTGGCGGCTACACCGTCGGGGTGCTGGTGCAGACGAATTTCGGCGGCGTGCTGACCATCGCAGGCGCACCGGTAGGGCAGGAACTTGGCCAGTACTACCTGCGCGAAGAGCTGCAAAAGGCCGGTAATGGAAGAGACCGCGCTGATGGCTCGTGCATGATCGTCGTAGCCACCGACGCCCCGATGGACTCGCGCAATTTGAAGCGCCTCGCAGCACGAGCGATCCTGGGGCTGGCCCGTACCGGTAGCGCGTCATCGAACGGCAGCGGCGATTATGCGATCGCGTTCTCCACCGCTTCGCAGAACCGGATTCGTACTGCCGACAAAGCGCTAACGCGGCACACTGAAACAGTGACCAACGACACGATGTCACCGCTGTTCGAAGCCACGATTGAAGCGACCGAGGAAGCGATTTACAACTCGATGCTGAAGGCCACGACGACCACGGGAAACGGGCATACGGTAAAGGCGTTGCCGATCGAGGAGACAAAGGGGGTTCTTAAGAAGTATGGGGTGATTCGATAAGGGCGAAGACCCTAGACAGACCCGGCGATATGAACTAAACTAAGTGGACTTAGTTTACTCAATGGACTGCGATGAAAAAGATAAACATTCACGAAGCCAAGACCCATCTCTCACGCCTGGTGGACGAGGCGGCGAAGGGAAAACCGTTCATCATAGCGAAGGCGGGCAAGCCGATGGTGAAGGTAGTGGCCATCAATGAGGCTGCGCCTAAGAAGGTAAAGCGCCTGAACGCAATGCCGGGAGTATTCACGATTCCCGACGATTTCGACACTCGCCACCAGGAGGAGATCGAGAAGATGTTCTACGGCGAGGACGAATGAAGCTTCTCCTCGACAGTCATCTGCTTATCTGGGCAACGAGCGATGCTAAACGGATCTCGCTTGCGGGCCGGAAGCTTATCAACGATCCGGCCAACGAGCTATATTTCAGTGCGGCGAGCATTTGGGAGCTTGCGATCAAGAGTAGTCTTAAGCACCCAAGCATCACGTTTGATGTCGCCTCATTGCGGCGGACCCTGCTTGCCAACGAGTACAACGAGCTGCCGGTGACCGCGGATCATGGGCTCGAAGTTGCGGCCCTGCCGAGAATTCACAAGGACCCGTTTGATCGGTTGCTCGTGGCGCAGGCACGGGTCGAGGGAATGACACTCGTCACAGTCGATCGTGAGTTGGCGAAGTATCCCGCTTCTATCAACCCGGTGTAACGCCTTCCTGTGCCCCACGCCGCGCGAGAAGCATGCAATGAACCGCAGATTCGGGCATCTTGCCGCCCTCAAGTACAATTGTGCGGGCTTGCGGCCCAGCACCCGGGGGATGAAACTTGGCTGAGACTCACCCGATTATGGCGGCGCGCGTTACGCGCTCAATCCTGCTTTCAGAGAAAACCAAACATATTGAATTTGAATTTCTCGATCGGCCGAAATTCGATTTCATCGCCGGGCAATTTGTCTCTGTCCGCGAGCCGAAGGCCGACGGCAAGTTCATTACTCGCGCCTATTCCATCGCCTCCGACCCGCGCGACGACAATACCCTCGACCTTTGCCTGAACCGGGTGGAGAACGGGTTCATGTCGAACTATCTGTGCGACCGCGAAGTTGGCGACGAAGTGCGCATGCATGGGCCGCACGGGCATTTCGTCCTGCATGAAGAATTGAAGGACACAATTTTCATCTCCACGGGCACGGGCGTTGCGCCGTTCCGCAGCATGGGACGTTGGCTCTTCCAGCACCCCGAACGCTACAAAGGGCGCGAGTTCTGGATGATCTACGGCACTCGCTACGCCGACGACATCTACTATCGCGACGAATTTGAGCAGATGGAACGCGAACACCCGAACTTCCACTACGTATGCACGCTCAGCCGTGGCGGCGACGCGTGGACAGGTCGCAAGGGCTACGTGCAGGACCATTTGCGCGAGATCCTGAAGGCGCACGACGGCGGCAAGGACATGCAGGTGTATATCTGCGGTCTGAATGAGATGGTGAGCGGTGTTCGCGACGTTCTGAAAGACGAGTTCGGGTGGGACAAGAAGCAGATCAATTTTGAGCGGTACGATTGAAAGGCAAAAGCTTTCACCACGAAGGTTCACGAAGGGGTTTTATATTCAAATTCCTTCGAAGGGCACGAACGACCACGTGGTGAAAGCCTTTAGTCATCTGAAATCCCACGTTCGTTCGCGCTTATTAGTTGGCGAAAACGCACCTGTTCCCGCAAACTAGATACATCCTTCCATGGCGAAACAGGCAATCATCATAGGCGCGGGACCGGCGGGGCTTACGGCCGCGTACGAACTGCTGACGCGCACCGACATCGTACCGATCGTGATTGAGAAGAGCCCGTACATTGGGGGTATTTCGCGCACCGCGAATTACAAGGGCAACCGCATGGACATCGGCGGGCACCGCTTTTTCTCCAAGAGCGACCGCGTGATGGAGTGGTGGTTTCAGCACATGCCCATCGAGGCGGGACACGAAGAACTCAGTCTCACCTATCAGAACCAGCAGCGCCAGGTGCGCGGCGACGGCCCACGACCTGATCCTGAGCAGACCGACGAAGTGATGCTGGTGCGTCAACGGCGCTCGCGCATTTATTTCCTGCGCCGGTTTTTCGACTACCCCATCAAGCTCACCGGCGACACGCTGGGCAAGCTCGGCCTGAAGCGTAGCGCGAAAATCGGGGTGAGCTACGTCGGCACGCGGCTGCGTCCGATTAAGGACGAGAAGAACCTCGAACAGTTCTTCATCAACCGCTTTGGCCGCGAGTTGTACGGGACCTTCTTCAAGTCGTACACGGAAAAAGTTTGGGGCGTCCCCTGCGACAAGATCAGCGCCGAATGGGGCGCACAACGCATCAAGGGCCTTTCGATCACAAAAGCGATTGGGCATTTCCTGCGGCAGACTTTTAGTTCGAAAACGAGCCTGGCACAGAAAGAAACCGAGACCTCGCTGATCGAGCAATTCCTCTATCCGAAGCTCGGCCCCGGACAGATGTGGGAACTGGTGGCGGAGAAGGTAAAGAGCCTCGGCGGAACAATCGTGATGGACGCCGACGTGATCCGGCTGCACACCGAAGGCGCGCGGGTTGTAGGTGTGGCAGTGCAGGACGGAGAAGGATACTTGCAGGAATTTAAGGGCGATTATTTCTTCTCGACCATGCCGGTGCAGGAACTGGTCAAGAAACTCGATTGCCCGGTGCCGCCGAATGTTCGGCAGGTGAGCGATGGCCTACAGTATCGCGACTTCATCACGGTTGGGCTGCTCGTCGACAAACTGCGCGTGACCGATCGCAACGGCAAAATGATCGACGATAACTGGATTTATGTGCAGGAGCCCGACGTGACCGTGGGACGCTTGCAGATCTTCAACAACTGGAGCCCGTACCTGGTGCAGGACCGCACGAAGACGTGGATTGGCGCGGAATATTTCTGCTACGAGGGCGATGAGCTCTGGAAGAAATCCGACGAGGAGATGCTGAAGTACTGCGCCTCGGAACTGGAGCGGATCGGCATCGTCGATGCCCGCGCGGTGCTGGATGGCACCGTGATCCACGTGCCGAAGACCTACCCTGCGTATTTCGGCAGCTACGACCGCTTCCACGAGATCCGCGAATGGATCGATCGCTTCGACAATCTCTTCCTGGTGGGCCGCAACGGCATGCACAAGTACAACAACCAGGACCACTCCATGCTGACCGCGATGACCGCGGTGGACAACATCATCACCGGTCGCAAGGACAAAGAGAACATCTGGGCGGTGAATACCGAGATGGAGTACCACGAGAGCAAGAAGTAGCGCCTGGTTACGGATGCACTACCTGCAACCCCAGTACTCGCTCGAAACAATCAAAATCGCGATCGCGATGGATCAGGCTGTACCCGGTTGAGAGGCAAAACGTTGCGATGAGAGAGTCAATTGTGGATCGTATGGTGAAACCCTTCGATCGCAGCAACCGGTAGTTCGCGGCCGCTTTTGTCGCAAGGGTCGCCCCGCCGGAATCGAATACGGTAAATCGGCAAAGATCCCGCTGGACTCGTCGATACATTACATCGTCTCGTATAACCTGCAGTACCTCGCAGAGAATCAAGTCCGTAATCGCGAGCGGCTGGCGAGCCGACTCTCGGTCAAGCCAATTTGTGTGGGGATTTGGGACGGCCCTGAAATAGTCAATCCAAACCGTACTATCCACGACAATCATGCAGAGGCTTCTTCTCGAACGCGGCTACGTCGCATTGATTTAAGGTCTCCATCCCATTTCACCTTGCCTCGTAACTCGCGGATAGAAGACTGCGCCTTTACCTGCACGAGCAATCGAAGCCCCGCCTCGACCGCTGCCTTCTTCGTCTTCGCTCCACTGCTGCGCATCGCCTCCTGCATCAAATGGTCGTCAATCTCGATGTTCGTTCGCATCACGGCTCTCCGATGTGTAAGAATCTCAGAAGTTTGTGTATCTATCAATGAGAAACTCAAGGTCGAATTCTCTCGGCGTACAATCAAGCGACATGGTCGCGTTCCCTCCCCGCATCCTTTTGATCGCAACTGTACTCCTCGGTTGCACGCCGCTATTCGCCCAATCTGCCGCCGCGACGGATTCCGATCACGATGGCCTTTCCGACGATTTCGAGCAATCGCTGCTACAGAAATTCCAGCCGAAGCTGATGATCAGCGCATCCGACTGTGCGGGAACTCCGGCGCGTTTCAAACCCGGCGCGAGCCCGGAAGTCGAGGCCAAAGACGGGACAATTTACGGGCAGGTGTTTCCGGCATCGGCCGACAAGGTCGAGGTGCACTACTACACGCTGTGGGACCGCGATTGCGGGCGGGTTCCTCATGCGTTGGATGCGGAGCACGTAGCGGCGCTGATCTCGATTTCCGGCGCAGAGCCGAAGGCGCTGTATTGGTACGCAGGCGCGCACGAGAAGACTGCTTGCGACATCAGCAGCGGAGCGCGGGCAACGGCGCTGGACGCGGAAGATCACGGGCCACAGGTGTGGAGTTCGGCCGGCAAGCATGCGCTTTACTTCACCAAGGTGAAGTGCGATAGCGGCAGCGGATGTGGCGCCGATTCCTGCGCCGACAACGTGGAGCTCGCGCGTGAAGTTAACGTGGTGAACATCGGAGAGCGACATGTCCCCGCGAACGGTTCTGACTGGATTGCTTCACCGGCGTGGGTGCTTGGCGACAAGATGGGCAGCAACTTCACGCCGGAGATGGTGAAAATCGTGGATGCCGCGCCGCCGGGCGCGGTGGTGACGGTGGCGGGCCGCAGCACATTTCGTGGAACCATCGCGGTGAGCGATACGGTATTGGGCTCCATGAACAACAGCGCGCAGCACACCAGTGACGCGCTCGACAACGCGGACACGCATACGTCTAACAGCCTGCAAAAGGCGTCGGACGCGACGGGACGTTCGCTGAAACGCGCGTGGCACGCCGTGTTCGGGAATAAGCCTGCGCCTGCGGAAAAATAGCGCTTACTTCACGGCGTAGAGCTTGGCAGCGTTTTCGCGCAGCACGAGGTCCGCAATCTCCTTCGCGCGTTGCTTGTCGATACTTCCCTCTCGCACCATCTCAGTCAGAGCGATTGCCAGCGAGCGGCGGAACTTTGCCGCGCCCCATAGTGTGGTTTCGGGCCAGTTCTGGCCGGGGCCGCCGGGCGAGGCGTCGGTACCGAAGAGGACGCGCTCGGGCATTTGTTCGAGCCACGACTTCAGGATCTCTGCGTATTCGCGCGGCGTGAGGAAGTACTCGATCAGCGACGTATCCACGTAGACATTCGGCTTGAGGATGAGGCCGATGACTTTGCGTTCCTGCGTCCAATTGCCGTGCAGCAGGACGAAGTTTGTTTTGCGCAGGTCGGGATCGTTGAGCATGGGCGAGAGCAGAACCGCGTCAGCTCCGGGATCGTTGAAGAAGGCGCCGCAACCGCTACCGGTGTGGATGTGGACCGCCATTCCGAGTTTCCCAGCTTCGAGCGCAATCTGCTTGAAGAGGTAGTCCTGAAGCAGTTTGTAATCCGCGGGTTGCGCGATAGAACCGTTGACGTGCTTCGCGTACACCTGTTGGGCCTGGTACGGCAGCACTGGCTCAAAGTCGAGCGCGCGGAGATACGCGGCTTCAAATTTCAACGCAACGGCGCCACCTTTTCTCTGACGCTCGAGCGTCGGAACCAGGACCTGCTTCACGTATTGATCGAGCGTTGGCGGGAGCTTCTTCAGGCCCGCTAGTTCTAGGTAGTGGGTTTGCAGGTGCTCGGCCATTTCAAACAACGCTTTGCGATCGGGGTTCACCGACTTCTCGCCCGTATTGTTCAGCGGGAAAAGCAGCGCATCCTCATACGGGACCCAGAGCACGCGCGGGGCTTTCATCTCGGGCGTGAGATCGAGACGATTGGCGAGGACCGTGCCGATGCCGGCTTTGTCGAGCACCCACCGCTGGTCGCCGTGGTGTTGCATCTCGGCGGCGCGGGCATCGTCTACGCGCTTCATTTCGGCGTCGCTGCCGTCTTTCGGGGTGAATCCGTAGAGCGCGTGGATGGCGTTCATCCAGTCAGGGTTGGGATAGCGCTGGCTGGCGGCGCCAATGCCGCTGTCGGGCAGCATCTCACAACGCAATTGGTCGAAACCTTTGTCGGCGGGATCGGCGGCGATCACGTGCGAATGGTTGTCGATCGCCTTGATGGATTCGATGTGGTGCGCAATTTCGGCGTCGGGTTCCTGAGCGAAACCCGTAGCGCACAACACCATCACGGCAAACGTCACAAGGATGCGCATGAACTTCCTCCGGGAGAGTCCGGCCATCTTAACAGGGACGAACCGCCGTTTTTCCTGCACCAACCTTCGAACTGCCATTGACTTTGGAATCGATTCGAGGGTTCATACTTCTCATGGTGCAGCAATTATCCAACAATCAATTGCGTTCCGGGGCGTTAGCGAAGGCAACTGGCGTGAGCCCAGATACGGTGCGTCATTACGAGAAGATCGGCGTTCTGCCCAAGGCGTCGCGGACGCAATCGGGTTACCGCGTGTATCCCGAAGCGGCGATTGAACGCGTGCTTGTGGTGCGCCGGGCTTTGCGCATCGGCTTTACCCTTCCGGAGCTTGCCGACGTGTTGAAAGAGCGCGATTCTGGTGGGACACCCTGCCGGCGAGTACGCGCCCTTGCTGAGCAAAAGCTTGCAGCGATCGAGGCTGAAATCACAGCACTAAGGCAAACGGCGGCGTATTTGCGTTCTGTCCTGTCGGACTGGGACAGCAGACTAAAAAAGGCCGGTCCCACGCAACGCTCGCAGCTGCTGTACTCGCTGAGCTTGGCGCCGGTGCCCGGCGGCCGCTCGAACAGATCCTTTCGCAACAGGAGTTCCTTATGAAGATGGTGCTTATCGTTCTGGCGTTCAGCGCACTCTCACTTTCTGCCCAAGACATGGCGTCGTGTCCCATGCACGCGAAACACCAGCAGGAACGGGAGCAACATCGCAGCGACGTCGAAAAGCATGGCGACGAGGCAATGGGCTTTTCGCATGAGAAAACCACGCACCATTTCCGCCTCTTAGCCGATGGTGGTGCTATCCAGGTCGTCGCCAATAACGCCGACGACAAAGACTCACTCGCGCAAATCCGCATGCACCTAGCCCACATCGCAACAATGTTTAAGAATGGCGACTTCTCGGCACCAATGTTCGTCCACAGCCAAGACCCGCCGGGCGCCAACGTCATGGAAGAGCGGCGCGACCAGATCACCTATGCCTATTTGGAAATGCCAACTGGCGGTGAGGTGCGCATACAAACTCAAGATGCCGAAGCTTTGCAAGCGATCCACGACTTCCTCCGGTTCCAAATCGAAGACCATCACACCGGAGACAAGCCGGAAGTAGACTAGCGGTGCTTGAGGGCCTCGAGTTCGTCGAGAGTGCGCGGCCAATCGGAGCCGAGAAGGCGCGATAGGCTGCGGTCGGCGAGGACGCGGCCGCCGGTCTGGCAACGCGCGCAGTAGTTGGTTTCGTTGTCGGCGTAGCGGATGCGTAGGACTTTCTCGCCGCAGCGCGGGCAGGGCTCGCCGTACTTGCCGTGGACGGCCATCTCCGGACGGAACGCGGTGACTTTCTCCGGGAATTTCTTCGCGGCCTCGGCGGCGAAGCGGTCGATCCAGGTTTGCAGCGTCGCGCGGGTGGCGTCGTAGAGGCGCTGCCATTCGTCGGATTTCAGCTTGTGGGTTTGCGCGATGGGTGAGAGCTGCGCGGCCCAGAGGATTTCGTCGGAATAGGCGTTGCCGATGCCACTGAGGAAGCGCGGATCGGTGAGGGCGCGCTTCAAGGTGCGGTTTTCTATGGTGAGCGCCGCGCGAAATGCGTCGAGATCGGCGGTGAAGACGTCAATTCCACCGGGATCCACGGTGCGCAGCGCGGCTTCGCCGCGGAAAAGATGCAAGGACGCGCGTCGTTTCGCGCCGGCCTCGGTGAGTACCAGCGATCCGTCGTCGAAATCCAGCGCGGCAAGGTAATTTCGGCCTTTCAGCGCGACGCCCGCGGCTTTCCAGTGAAGGCGGCCGGCGATCATCAGGTGCAAGACCAGCCAGAGATCGTCTTCCAATCCAAAGACGATGCGTTTGCCGATGCGCCGCAACGCGAGCACGCGCTTCCTTTCCACGGCTTCCAGCGGCGGATCGATGGTGCGGAGGAGGAAGGGGCTGGTGATGCGGACGCGCTGGAGCGTTTTGCCAAGCACGCGCGGTTCTAGCGCGGTGAGGTACGCGGTGATGTCGGGGAGTTCCGGCACGCAAATAGCTTACATCTGAGTCGTTCGTCTACGGGCGGAATGCCTTCACTGATAGCGCAGCGCCACCATAGGATCGACGCGCATGGCTCGCCATGCAGGGATAGCGACCGAAAGTAGGGCCATCATGATGGTGAAGGCAACGGCGGCGAGGTAAACCGCGGGATCCGCCGGACTGATGGCGCCGAGCGCAGCGGAGACCAGGCGCGCCGCGGCCAGCGACGCGACTGTCCCGATCGCGAGTCCAAGCAAAGCCATCACCAAGCCCTGTTTTAGAACCATCGACATGACGGTGGCGCGTTGTGCGCCAAGAGTCATGCGGATTCCGATTTCACTGGTGCGCTCTGCGACGGAATAGCTCATGAGGCCATAGAGCCCGACGGCAGCCAGAAGAATTGAGATCCCGCCAAGCACGGTAAGCAGGCTGGCGGCGACTCGCTGACCGTAAAGGGAGCCGGCGATGTACTCGGTGAGGGGTTGGGCATCGAGCAACAGCAAGCCGGGATCGATCTGGCGCGCTTCACGCCGGATGGAGGCGATGGCTTCCGGAACCGATCCGGAGGTGCGCACATGGAAAGTCAGCCCGTATTCCGGACGGTAAACCTGGCGGATCGGCACATAGATGTAAGGTTCGGGACTCTCGGTAATCTGGTGGTATTTGACCGTCTGTACCACGCCGACGATGGTGAACCACTCGCCCCAGCCGCGCACTCTGTGGCCGAGGGGATCGCGGCCGGGCAGGAAGCGGCGAACGAATTCCTGGTTCACGATCATGACCTTCTGTATGGGATCGTCATGAAGTCGGGTTGCGGAATCGTGCAGGTCGAAGTCGCGTCCGGCGAGGAGAGGGATCTTCATGAGGTCGAAGAAGCCGGGCGAGATCAGGTCGCGGTAGATCTTCATGTTCTCGTTCAGACGCGGAACATAACCCTGGATTTCGAGGTCCTCCCAATTGCCGCCGGAGGAGCCGAGGGGCAAAGAATCGTCGTAGCTGACCGCGGTCACACTAGGGGTATGCTCAAGCTTCTCGCGCAGACGAGTGCAAAAGTCGTCGGCCTGACGCGCGTTGTAGCCGGCTGTGGAAAGATCGAAGCTGGCGACCGCCACGCCCTCGGCGATGAAGCCTGGGTCCATTTGGCGGGAGCGCTGGAAATTCTTGACGAACAAACCGGCGCCGATGAGAGCCATGACTGCGAGCGCCACCTCCGCCACGACGAACACCTTGCGCAAGTGATGCGACTCGCCGCTGGTGCCCAGACCGCGGGCTTCGTTGAGAACCTGGTTCACGTCGGCGCGCACAGCGCTGAGTGCGGGCGCCATGCCGGCAGCCACCGCAACGAAGGCAGCTAATCCCGCGCTGAAGAGCAGCACTTCCCAATCGAACCGGTGAGCGTTGAGCAATGGGGTGGAGTTTCCGGGCGCGAGCCAGTTGAGAGCGCCGGTAAGCCAGCGCGTAAGGAGCAAGCCTAGCAACGCGCCCGCAAGCGCGAGGGCGAGAGCTTCGGTGAGAAGCTGACGGGTGAGCCGTGCGGGCCGGGCTCCCATGGCAAGACGAATACTGAATTCCTTGCGGCGCGCCGTAGCGCGGGCCAAAAGCAAGCTGGCGATGTTGGCGCAAACCGTAAGGAGCATCAACGCACTGGCGCCCATCAAAATACCGAGCGGCTTCAGGAGCACGGCTTCCGCTCCAAAGTGCGATTTCGAGAGCGGCATGAAAACCAGCCCGACTCCGTTATCTGCGTCGGCATCGGCCTTCGCCATGTTCGCGGCGAGGGCCTGCGCCTCCTGGTTCGCTTCTGCGAGGTGAACCCCGGGCTTGAGCCGTGCCAGCATCTCGAAGTTCCGGGTCTTGCGGTCTTCCAGCATCCATATGCCGGTGTGGGTGAGCTGGCCGTACATGGTGACCGGAACCCACATCTCCATGTCTAACCCGGCCCACGAGCCGTGAAATGCCAGCGGGGCGACGCCGATGACGGTGAACGGCGTGCGGTTGATGTGAAGGGTCTGGCCAATCGCCGCGGGAGAGCTTCCGTAGTGGGAGACCCAATAGCCGTGGCTGATCACCACCACCGGGTGCGCATTCTGGGCGTCGGTGCTCTCTTCGGACGAGAAAAACCGGCCGATTTCAGGCTGCACGCCGAGCACCGGGAAGAAGTTGCCGGACACCACTTCACCCCAGGCCCGCGCCGGGTTCGGCTCCTCGCCAATGATAAGGGGCTGGATTTTGCGCAGAGTCACGTCGGCGAGCTTGAGGTGGTCGCGATAGTCGGTGAAATCGAGGAACGAGGTCGTCAGCGGATGGCCATCGTCGGCGGTGTTCTCGAGGGAGACGATACGAGAGGCGTTGGTCGCCCCGGGGAGAGGATGGAGCAGAACAGTTCGGATCCAGCCGAAGATGGTGGTACTGGCGCCGATGCCGATGCCGATGGTGAGAACGGCAATAAAGGTGAAGCCGCGGTTAGCCAGCATCGCGCGGAGCGCCGAGCGGAGATCTTCCCTCATATTGCCTATCAGAGCACCAAAATCGCCAAAGGTAAAACATTGAAACTACAGAACTAGTGTGAAACGCGGCTGTCCGGAATTGGACTCGGACGATCGCATTCCGGACAGGAAAAATGCGGACTGGTGGTGTCGGGGGCTTGCGAAAGGGGGTAGATTTCAGCGCGTCTAGTTGCCGGCGGTCTGCTCCGATACCTCGCAGCGCGAGGACGCGCTTCCCTTCCACGGCCTCAAGCGGTGGGATCAATCGTGTGCAGCAGGAATGCGCTGGTGATGCGAACGCGGTGGAGCGTTTTGCCGACGACACGCGGTTCGAGCGCGGTGAGATAGGCGGTGATGTCGGGGAGTTCCGGCACCGAGCAAGGATACAACGCCCTCAGTTCGCGCCGGTGGTCGCGCTGGTTTTCAGCTTCTCGACGTCGAAGGCGTAGGCCACCTGGTCGGAGGTGAGGACGAAGAGTTTTTCTCCGGTCGAGTCGAAGTTGTAATACACGATGGGGCGGCCGAGCTGGAGGGTGTCGATCTTTTTGCCCGTTGCCAGTTCGTAGAGGAAGACGCCCTGCTCTTCGGATTGCACGGCGAGGACGCCGGCTTTCGCCGAGGGCATGATGTATCCGCCGAAGACGCGCGCCACCTCTTCGCCACTGGTTTTGTAAATGGTCGAACGAGACTGATCGTCCGCCACGATGAGGTAGTCACCGGCGATGACGGCGTCGATCACATTGAAGGAATGTTTGTTGGTTTTAATGGCGAGCTTCGCGAGCGGCTTTCCGGTGGATAGCTGCTGGAACTCGAGGTTCACGACATCTTTCTCGTCGCGTTCAATGACGAAGGTATCGCCGGTGGAGTGCACGTGGAAGGCGTCGGCACGTTTCGCGATGGGCTCGGTCCAGAGCTCTTTGAGGGTGGCGACGTCGAGGCCACGGACTTGCGTGACTTCCGAGTCGTACCATTCGTCCTTCGGGTGGCGACCGATTTTACCGGAGCGGAATGCGAGCACGATCGGCCCGTACTGAAGGAAGTGATCGTCGCCTGGTAACTCGTTGGTAGTGACGGCGGAGCCGGGCAGCTTCATGTGGGCGATGACGCGCGGGCTCTTCTCGAATTTCGGCATGTCCGCGTGGACGGTATCGCCTGCGAAATACGCGCCGTTGAAATCGCGCAGATGGTAAGCACGCTCGCCGGTTGCCAGGTTCCACACGCCGCCGCGGGCGCCTTCGGTGTAGGCAATCCAGGAAAGGTCGCCGGAGATCACGCCGAGATCGACGCTGCCGAGCTGGCTGTCGGAAAGATGGAGGAGCGCTTTCTCTTTGGCATCGGGGAGGTTGTTGACCGAGAGGTCGCCGCCCGTCCTTTCCATCGCGAACTCGTCCTTCCAGACGTTGGCGCTGCGGCCTTTGAGACGAAGCGCGACCTTGTTGGTGTTGATGTCAACGATGCCGAGCGGGTAGTCGTCGAGCGGACCAACGAGGACATGGTTGGGGTCCTCGGTGGGACGGACCCAGCCAGCACCAATAAGGATGTCGGGCTTGATGAGGTCGCCGCCGGGGAAGCTGCGGACATCGGCACTGGATGCGCCGACGAACTTCGACACCAACACACGGTCCGGGGATAGAAAGACGAAGCTATTACCGAGCAGTTTTGCGATCTGCGGCGGGAACTCAACTTTCGTTCTCTGGGTCAGATCGAAGGCCACCATGCGGTTCAGGAACGCCGCGACCAGCCAGTGACCATCTGGCGAGAAATGCATGGAAACCAGCTCGAAGGAACCGTGGCGATTGACGACCGCTGTGTACTGACGCAGCAGGACGTAAGCGTTCCAGCCGGTGGCGTCGCGGATCTTCGGGAAGCGCAGCAGCTCCGCGCCGTTTGAAACGTCGTAGAGAACGAGGTCGAAATAAACGCCGTCGCTGACTTCGCGCGCCTGGATACATGCGAAAACCTTGCCATCGGCCGAGAGTTCCGACTGCGGACACTCGCGCTGCTTCACGTGGAGTTCATGCACCTCTACGCGCTTCTGGTCGGCGACGCTCCACACCTCGATGCGGGGCTCGCCGTTGCCCATGTAAAAGCTGATGCGCTGGCCATCAAGAGAGAACTTGGCGGGATAGGCGCGCTGGGCAGGAATCTGGAAAACTTCTTTCAGCGGATCTCGGGTTGCGACGTGAATGGCGCCGCTGTCCTGGATGAGGAGGTAACGGCCATCGCTACTGTACTGGATCTCTTTCACACCGGGACGCAATGCGGGCGTGAGCTTCTTTTGCCAGAGCAAACCCGGAGCATGGGCCTCGGCCGCTGCGGTGGGATCGTACTCGATGATGCTGGTACGCCATTTCGCGAAGGAGTCGCCGGTCGCGCGCTGGGTTGAACATTCTGTCGGCAGGGTGGCGATCGTCTTCTGGATTTTGCGGAAGCGCGCGGTGTTGGGCTTGGTCATGCCGAAGAGATCCGCGAAGAAGCTGCTCTTCCCGCCATGGGTTTCGGCGACGCGGTCAAACATGGACGCAAAAGCCGAGGCGCTATAACCGGCACGGGCGAGGGCTTGGATGGCGACAGCGTCGGCATCGAGCTGATCGTCTTCTTCCTTGCTGAGCTTTACCTTTTTGGACGCTTGCAGGTCGAGCATTTGGTTATAGCGGTGCCGGATGTCGTCGGCGGTAGTGACCTGGTGAACGCCAAGCAAGGTTGCAAAAAGGCGGGAGAAGGTCGCGGCTCCCTGATGCGTGACCTCATGGCCGAGTTCGTGGGCGAGGACGGCGGCGAGTTCGTCCTCCGTCTGCGTCAGCGCAATCAGCTTGCGCGAAACATAGATGTGTCCGCCGGGCAAGCTGAAGGCATTGGCTTCATCGAGCTCGATGACATCGAAGTGATACGTCATCGTCGTGGGAAGCTGGGCAATGAGCTTGGCACCAATTTCGCGCAAGGGCCTGGCGAGTGTTTCGTCGTGAATGATGGTGATATACGGGAGCGACTGGTCAACGACGACGTCACCAAGCTGGTTCTCCTGAGCCTCGGTGAAGATGTTGCCGGGCGCGGACTTTACCTGGATCGCCGGAAGAGTGCAGACCGGGGCGGTTTGGGAGAAAAGCGAGGCTGTGGAAAGCAGAAGGAAAGCGACGAGACGACGAAGACCCATGAATCCAGAACTCCGAAAAAGTGCAGTGTATCGGGGCAGCCTAAATTTGCCATCCGAAAAATAGCTGTGTTCCTAGATTGAGACTACTAAGGGAATTCGAGCTTTAAATTCGTCAATCGCGTGACGGTCGCGGCGAATGGGTGCCGCCACTGGCGGGGGTTCGGGAGAGTGGAGATCCATACCCAGCCCTTGCGGGCTGGGGCACCATCCGACGCCAATGCGCGGCTCAGAAGCACAGCGAAGGATAAAGAGGGCTGGAGTTGATGGCCTGCATCCCATTGCAAACAAAGCCACATTTCTCCGCAACCAACGCTCCTCTCGGCTCATCCAATAACTTGACAGTAACTCACTCAAGTCTGATAATAACTCTGTTATCAGGCCAGAGTTGATGGTCTAACAAGCTCAAAGACAAGAGTTTCTGGCAATTTTTAGGGAGGCTAAGGCTCCGATGGCGAAGATTATTGGAATTGACCTCGGCACTACGAACTCCGTGGTGGCCGTGATGGAAGGTGGGGAACCGAAGGTTATCCCCAATGAAGAAGGGGGCCGGACTACGCCTTCAGTTGTTGGCTTCACGAAGACCGGCGAGCGGTTGGTGGGACAGGTGGCGAAACGCCAGGCGATTACCAACCCTGAGAACACGATTTTCTCGATAAAGCGCTTCATGGGACGTCGGTACAACGAAGTCAATGAAGAGATGAAGATGGTGCCCTACAAGGTACAGCAGGCGGGCGACCACGTGGCGGTGCTGGCGCAGGGCAAGGAATACAGCCCGGCCGAGATCTCGGCGTACATCCTGCAAAAGCTGAAGAAGGCGGCGGAAGACTATCTCGGCGAGACGGTCACGGAAGCCGTGATCACGGTGCCTGCATACTTCAATGACGCGCAGCGGCAGGCGACCAAGGATGCGGGCAAGATTGCCGGTCTCGACGTAAAGCGCATCATCAACGAACCGACGGCGGCTGCGCTGGCCTACGGGCTCGACAAGAAGAAGGACGAAACCATCGCCGTGTACGACTTCGGCGGCGGCACCTTCGATATTTCGATCCTGGAAGTGGGCGAAGGCGTAATCGAAGTGAAGTCGACCAATGGCGATACGCATCTTGGCGGCGACAACATCGACCAGCGCATTGTCGAGTGGCTGATTGACGAGTTCAAGAAGAAGGAAGGCCTGGATCTGCGGGCGAAGGGCAACGAGATGGCGCTGCAGCGTCTGCGTGACGGTGCGGAGCGCGCCAAGATCGAGCTCTCGACGACGATGGAGACGGAGATCAACCTGCCGTTTATCACCGCCGATGCGAGTGGCCCAAAGCACCTGGTAGAGCGGCTGACCCGTTCGAAGCTGGAAGAGATGGTGCGCGACCTGGTCGATCGTTCGATTGAGCCGTGCCGGCAGGCGTTGAAAGACGCCGGCATTGACGCCAGCAAGATCGATGAAGTAGTGCTGGTCGGCGGTCAGACGCGTATGCCGCGGATTCAGCAGGTAGTGAAGGAATTCTTCGGGCGCGAGCCGCACCGTGGCGTGAACCCGGATGAAGTCGTGGCGATTGGCGCGGCGATCCAGGGTGGCGTGCTCAAGGGCGAGGTGAAAGACCTGCTCCTGCTCGACGTGACTCCGCTGACGCTCTCGATTGAGACGCTGGGTGGAGTGGCGACGCCGATGATTCCGCGTAACACGACGATTCCGACCAAGAAGACGGAAACGTTCTCGACCGCAGCTGACAACCAGAACTCGGTTGAGATCCACGTGCTGCAGGGCGAGCGTCCGATGGCGGGGCAGAACCGCACGCTGGGCAAGTTCCACCTGACCGGTTTGCCGCCGGCTCCGCGTGGCGTGCCACAGATCGAAGTGACGTTCGACATTGATGCGAACGGCATTCTGAACGTGACGGCGAAGGACAATGCCACCGGCAAGGACCAGAAGATCACGATTACGTCGTCTTCCGGCTTGAGCAAGGAAGAAGTGGAGCGCATGGCGAAAGAAGCGGATGCGCACGCCGCGGAAGACAAAGCCAAGAAGGAAGAGATCGAGGCCCGCAACCAACTCGACGGCATGGTGTACCAGATCGAAAAGATGCTGAAAGAGAATGGGGACAAGATCAGCCCAAGCGAACGCGGCGACGTGGAGAACGCGCTGGCCGATTCGAAGAAGGCGCTGGAGACCAACGACGCAAAGCAGATGAACGCGGCGCGCGAGCGGCTCACGGCGGCTTCGCACAAGCTGGCCGAGGCGATGTACAAGCAGGCTGCTCCAGGGGCAGGAGCTCCCGGAGCTGGTCCTGGTCCGGAAGCGGCGGGCGGCGCGCAGCAGGCGCAGGCTGAGCCGAAGAAGGACGAAGGTGTGATCGACGCTGAGTACGTGGACGTGGACGAGAAGAAATAAGCGTCCGCGCAGTACCAACGTGTTTTGACGAATTGGGAGCAGGCTGAGATATTCGCCGTCTGCTCCCTTTCGAATATTGGGCGACTTGGGCGGGGTGAATTGATCAAGGTCAGCGAGTGTGTCATCTGCGGGGCGGCGGTCTCGGCAGGTAAGCGAGCGATGGTCGCGCCGTTCTTGGCCCGGCGCATCTGGCAACGAGAGACGTTTCCGGTGGAACTCAGTCATTGCGCGAATTGCGATTTCGAGTTCTACAACCCGCGGCTCGAACTGACAGAAGAGATGAAGCTCTACCACGACTATCGCGAGAGTGAGTATCAGAAATCGCGGCAGGAAACAGAACCGTGGTATAGCGAGGCGTTCAACAAAGGCCTCGCCGATGAGAAGCGCTGGACTGGGCGAACCGGAGCGTTAGGGCCGGTGGTGAAGCAGGCGCTGACGGGGCGGAAGGTCGCGAGTGTCCTGGATTTTGGCGGGGATCGCGGAGAACTGGTGGACAAGCTGTTTCCGGATGCGGAGCGGTTTGTGTACGACATCTCCGGCGTGGAGCCGGTGGCGGGCGTGACCGCGCTGCGATCGGAAGAAGAGTGCAAGCAGCGTGGGTTCGACGTGATCGTAACCAGCAACTTGCTGGAGCATGTTGGGTTTCCGCTGGAACTGATGGCGCGGATCAACGCCATCGCTGCGCCGAACACGCTGGTGCTTCACGATGTGCCGCTGGAGAGTTCGCTGAGCGCGCCGATGGTGGCGCGTCGGGTGGTGCAGTTTGGTGTGCTGGGCGTGACGCGGCCGAAGGTGGCGAAGTCGCTGATGCATGGCGGATGGCTGCGCGTAATGCACGAGCACGTGAACTACTTCTCGCTGAAGGCGCTGAACGAGATGATGCGTCGCGCGGGATGGAATGTGCTGTCGAGCGGGATTTACAGAATTGGTGCGGCGCCGCTGGGACAGCCGATGTTATGGAACCTGTCCGAACGGGCAGCGGTATAAGGGGTCAGGAGTAACGAGGATGAATTTCGAAGTGAATGGTCAGGCGTATGTATTGACGTTCTTGCCGGGTGAGGGCAGCTTCGCGCTGTTCGAAAAGGATGGCGAGGACTTTGAGCGAATGAAGATTGTGCACGACGATGGACCGATGTTCATTGCGCCAATCGGCGGTGATGAGGATGCGCCGGAGAGAACGAAGAAAGTGAATTAGGCGGGAGAGATGCATAAGTTCGTATTTCTTGACACTAACATCTTTGAGCATTTCCCTCCGATTACCGACATCGACTGGCCTCGTCTGGCGGACTGCGATTCTGTGACTCTAGTGATTTCGCCAGTTACGATTGGCGAGCTAAATCGTCACAAGGATGGTGCAAACCGGCCTCGGCTAAAGCAGCGTGCAGCAACGGCGATCAGACTTCTCAGTACATACGAGCGCCTGGGAGGAACCCCCACGGTGAGGACCGGGACGGACATTCTGTTCTTGCCAAATGAACCTCTGATCAACTTCGCGGAGCACCGGCTTTCGAGTGACATCCCCGACGATCGTCTGCTCGCGTCTGCTATCGAGTACGCACTTGACCACACTTTACCGAGTGATCGCGTCCTCGTAACCTCAGCTGACCTTGGGCTCACGATCAAAGGTAAGTCCAAGATCAACGTGAAAATGCTAGCGATGGATGAGTCCTTGCGGATACCCCAAGAATTGGAACCGGAAGAAAAGCGCATCGCAGAGCTGGAATCTCAACTTCAAGCGTTTACCGCTCGCAGCCCTAAGCTGACGCTTATGTTCGAAGACGGTGACCTATTTCGGAGTACTCGGATCAGCCGAGCGGAGAAGCAACTAACGCTCAATGAATTGTCGGAAGAGATTGGGCAACTCAAGAAGCAATACCCTTATCTTGCGCCCACTCTCGGCCCAACGGGCTACGCGTATTTCCAGGGCGGTCCAGAGATCTGCAGGAGGTACAACGGCGAGTTAAACGAGTTTTTTAAAGCTTACGAGAAGTTCTTGATTGAGGAAGTCGAATCAGAGAATTGGAACGAGCGAACGAGATCCATTTCACTTGTGCTTCGAAACGATGGCGGCATTCCTGCAGACGATATCGATGTTTGGTTGGACTTCCCGGAGGATCTGGATTTGCTTTCTGATGAGGATTTCCTAGAGCCACCGGTCGAGCCGGATCCTCCTCAGCATCCTGGCGAAAGACGGCATCCAGCAACCGCCGGTTTCTTTGACTCCAAAGTCGCCCAAGAACCGGAAGACGAACCCTCGAATGCGCGATTAGTCGAGATTCAGAGAGGGGCGTCCTCCTCTGTACACTTCGTGGTTGCTCGACTAAAACACACCATGAAGGAGGCCCTGCCAACCGTCCACGTGCACTTTCCGAGGATAACCTCTGTGCGCTCGTTTGGGTTCAAATACCGAATTGTGGCTGCCAATTACCCGAAGCCGTTCGAAGGCCAGTTAAACATGAAGGTCGATCTATGCGATTAGACGCGTTGCTGCCTCCTTTTCATCCCGGAGAGCTTGGATTGGGAGCAGATTGCCACGTCGGACTAACGTCCTCCTCGCAATGACAGGAGAGTGCGGTGGCATTGGCAATTGGCGCTAATCACAAAGTATTTGGAACAGAGCAGTAGAATCGGTTAACTAATGGCAACACAGACCAAAGATTATTACGGCGCGTTAGGGGTTAAGAAGAATGCTTCGGCGGAGGAGATCCGCAAGGCGTTCCGCAAACTTGCGCGCAAATATCACCCGGACGTGAACCCCGGGGACAAGAAGGCCGAAGACAAGTTCAAGGAAATCTCCGAGGCGAACGAAGTCCTGAGCGATCCAAAGAAGCGGAAGATTTACGACCAGCTCGGGTTCTATTCGGACAACATTGATCCGGCTGCGGCCGAGGCGTATGCGCGTAACGGCGCGACGGGCGCGGGTGGATTTGGCGGTTACGATCCGCGGGCCGCGCAGGGCGGGCAGGACATTCCGTTCGACTTCAGTGGATTTGATTTTTCGCAGGAAGCGGGCGAACCGTCCGGCGGCGGCGGCTTCCGCGATATCTTCTCTTCCCTATTTGGCGGAGGGCGCGGTGGACACGAGGAGCGTCCGCGGCCGCAGGCAGGAACCGACCTTGAGTACCAGGTGAATGTGCCCTTCTGGGATGCGATCCGCGGGACGACGGTGAAGCTGAACATCCAGCGGCGCGAAGTTTGTTCGAACTGCCATGGCGAAGGCGAAATCGGCGGGACGCATACGTGTCCGCAATGCCATGGCAAGGGCAAGATCGAGACGGGCGGCGGGCCGATGAAGTTCAACGTCACGTGTCCGACGTGCCACGGCACCGGCAAGGCGCGAACCCAGTGCCCGGTGTGCCATGGCGAAGGCGCGATCACGCGCAACGAGCCGCTGGAATTCAAGATCAAGGCCGGTACGCGCGATGGTCAGCGCATTCGTCTTGCGGGCAGAGGGAATGCCGGCACGATGGGTGGCGCAAGCGGCGATCTGTACATCATTGTGAAGGCCGGGGAGCATCCGGTATTCAGGCGCGAGGGCGATGACGTCTACGTGACGGTGCCGGTGTCGGCGGTGGAAGCGGCGCTAGGAACGAAGATCGAAGTGCCGACGATTGATGGACGCGCACTGCTGAAGATTCCGCCGGGAACGAACAGCGGACAGAAGCTGCGGCTGCGCGAAAAAGGCGTTCCGAACGCTGCCGACGGAACGAAGCGCGGCGATGAGATTGTCGAGGTGAAGCTCATCGTGCCGAAGGTGAGCGATGAGCGCTCGAAGGAGATTCTGCGCGAGTTGCAGAAGCTGAATCCGGAGGATCCGCGGGAAGAGTTGTGGAGACAGGTGTAACTTCTCCAGGGTTGTGGGATTGATAGGGGTCCTTCGACTCCGCAGCGCTTTGCGCTGCTCCGCTCAGGATGACAGAGCCAAAAACTAATTAGCTTTAAAAAAAGTAAAGGCCGGTGTGCGCCGGCCTTTTGGATTTCCCTAGTCTGTGTGAACGTTTACTCGATAGGCGTTCGTCCTTTCCTCTGAAGTGAACTACTTCCCTTTGACAATTTCGTAGGCTTCCACGTGGGTGTGGTGGGTCGGGTTCGCCAACTGCAGCTCGTAGTTGTCACCGGCGGTCTGGACACCCGCGAACTCGAACTGGCCGGCTTCTTTCACGAAGCGAACGGCGCTCTGTCCATAAGTATCGAGTTTCGATTCGTGGAGCGCTGCGACGAGGGCGAGGTTGGTGCCATGGGCGTCGCGGAACAGCAGGCGATCGCCGCTGGTGCGGAAGTGATAGGTGCCGGCAGCGAGGTGCTGCTGACCGACGGTGAAGCTGAATGGAATATCGGCGACAACTTCGCTGCCGTCCTGGGCCAGTGCGCTCGCACTGCACGAGAGGATGGCCGCCAAGCCGAGCATGGCAAAACCAAGAATCTTTTTCATAACGTCCTCCGAATGTGAATTAGCGGCACTGCCCACTGCTACCGCGCATGGAGAGCATTACGCAGTTGCAACGGCGTTGTTCCACCGGGAGGGATGAGAAGCAGCCCGCAGGGAGCAGCAGCTTTCTAGCGAGGGAGAAGGTATTCGACGAGAGACTGCCACTCGTCGTCGAACGCGGGACGAGAGTGGTCGCGGCCCGCACGCTGGTACCAATACTCGGCGTTGGATGCGGCGCCTTCTTTGCGATGGAGGTAGGCGTGGACGGCCATTCCGTCTTTGGTCTCGAGCTCGTCGACGAGCGAGTGGGCTTTCTCCCAAGTGCCCTTGGCGTCGTACCAGAGAGCGGCGAGCGGGACGGGGAGGTCAGCGGGGGGAGCGTCGAGGGAGAGCGAGGTGCGGAATTGCTCGGCAGTCATAACTGGAAAAGCATACGCCGAGGGGAAGAGGGACAGCAGATCCTTCGCCGGACTTACGTCCGGCTCAAGGAGCAGGAGAGAGCGAGGGAGTCGAAGAGAGCTCGGCCAGCTGACGCGAAGGGGGAAACGCTAATGCAAAAATATACGAGTCTCTGCATATTTTCTTAGCGTTCGGAATCCAATTCCTTGTATTCTTTTTGTCCCGGATCGAAATTTTCGATAGTCCTGAGGAGGACCCCATAGGAATTGGCCACTTCGACGCTTGAGCAGCGCCCCAACCCGACCATCTCTGTCTCCCGCCCCGCTTCGTTCCCGAAGAATTCGCAGAAGCTCACCTTGTGGCCGCTTGTCGCCGCAACGTTCTTCATGGTCTCCGGCGGTACTTACGGTACCGAGGACATCATTGGAGGCTCCGGCTTCGCGCGCGGCATTTTGATCCTGCTGATCACGCCCATCCTGTGGAGCCTGCCGACGTCGCTGATGATCGGCGAGCTTGCATCGGCCATGCCTGAAGAGGGCGGCTACTACGTGTGGGTGCGCCGTGCGATGGGCAATTTCTGGGGATTCCAGGAAGCCTGGCTCTCGCTGGCGGCGAGCATTTTCGATATGGCGATTTACCCGACGCTCTTCGTCACCTACCTGACGAAGCTGTTTCCGTATTTCGGCATCGGACATCGCGGGGTCGTGGTGGCTTTGGCGATCGTGGTGATCTGTGCGGCGATGAACATCGCCGGCATTCGCGTCGTGGCGACAACTTCCTTGTGGCTGTTCGTACTGCTCTCGATCCCGTTTGTGGCGATCGCGGTGCTCGCGCCGCTGAAGCATGGCGCGTTTGCGGGCAGCATGACCGGGCATAGCACATCCGACGTTGGACTGATTGGCGGAATCCTGATCTGCATGTGGAACTACATGGGTTGGGACAATGCGACGACCGTCGCCGGCGAAGTGCATAAGCCGCAGAAGACTTATCCACGGGCGATGGGCGTGGCGGTGGCGATCGTAGCGATCAGCTATACCCTGCCGTTCGCGGCGATGTGGGTCACCGGCATCAGCCCCTCGGCCTTTGGCGAGGGCTCGTGGGCCGATATTGCCGGGATGCTTGGCGGCCCAGCGCTGCGAATGGCGATTGTTGTCGGCGGCATGCTGTCGGCGTTTGGGATGTTTAACGCGCTGGTGCTGAGCTACTCGCGGTTGCCGCTGGCGATGGCGCAGGACGGCCTGATGCCACACGTCTTCACCAAGATGACGCCGCGGACACGCGCGCCCTGGGTGGCGATTGTGGCTTGCGCGGTGGCGTGGGCGATGTGCCTCGGCCTCGGCTTCGAGAGATTGGTGACTATCGATATCCTGCTCTATGGCGGCAGCCTGGGACTGGAGTTCCTGGCGTTGATCGTGTTGCGCATTAAGGCGCCGAACATGGAACGTCCGTACAAAGTTCCCGGCGGACTATGGGGCGCGATCGCGCTGAGCATCGCCCCGATGGCACTGCTTGGGTTCTCGATCTACCACGGCCAGGGCGAGACGGTGATGGGCATGAACGCGTTGTGGTTCGGCTTGCTCGTGGTTTCGGGCGGCGTGGTCGCTTATGGTCTGAAGCGGCTGCTGCATCCGACGGGATGGTTTGTGAAGAGTTCGCCGGAGGAGCAGGTCGCGGCGTAATTCTTCGTACTTCTTGGGCCGGGGCAGGTGCTCCGGCCTTTTACTTTGGACGCCGGAACCCTTGTCGTACACTATCCCTACACATGGCTCGCAAGCGTAAACAGGGCGCGTACATGATCTCCACCGTCGCGGAGATGTATAACATTCATCCGCAGACGCTTAGGCTGTATGAGCGCGAGGGGCTGCTGAAACCGTCGCGGACCGAGGGAAATACGCGGCTCTATACCGACGAAGACATCGAGCGGTTGGAGTTCATCCTGTCGCTGGCGCGTGACCTCGGCGTGAACATTTCGGGGATTGCGATCATCCTGCAAATGCGCGAGCGGATGGAACTGATGCAGAAACAGATGTCGGAGTTCGTGACCTACATCCAGAAGGAAGTTATGCATCGCGCCCAGGCAGTGGATCCCTCGCAGGGAGCGCTGGTGCCGACGCGAAGGACGATTGTGCCGGCGGAGCGCGAGCGGAAGAGATAGCCGTTCTCTTCGGCTTTCAATTCACCACAGAGTCGCAGAGGCACAGAGGATTGGGAAAGTTTCAGTTGCCTTTTCCGAAATGCGAAGCTCTGGTTTAAATTTGCTCTACACACCTAAAATCTCTGCGTCTCTGTACCTCTGTGGTGAGCCGGCTCCGCGCAAAAAAGAAAAGGCGAGACCGTAGTCCCGCCTTTCGTGCACAGCGTGGCATCGCTTAAGTTCCAGAGCTAAATTTCATGCCTGCCCAGGCGGGAGCGCCCTTCTTATCGCGGAGGGTGATTTCGTTGTTGCCCGCTTTCACGTCTTTGGAGAGGATCTCGGGACCCATCTCTCCGGTGATCTTGCAGCCGGTGACCTCAACGGAATCGCCGACCTTGACGTCGAAGTCGAGCATCTTGAGGAAGCCTTGCGGCGCGAGATGCACGAGGATGGTGTCGGTGGAAGTCTTGAGCATGACGTGGACGCCCTCATAGGGGCCGGGGACCATTTTGATCTCCTGCACGGTGCCCTTGAGAGTCACCTCGGTAGACGGGTCATACTTTGGGCCATTGCTCTGTGCAAGCGCGAAGGATGTCATGAGTGTCATGCATCCGGCGAGGAGCAGCAGAGTCGCAAAGAGTTGTTTTGATTTCATGTTGCGTACCTCCTTCCAACCAGGACCTACTCGACGAGCAAAGGCGCGGCGCGGTCAGCGGGGGTTCGCAATGCTGCACCCGGGCATGCGATTGCGAAGAGCTGGTCGCGACGGGTTTGCTGGCTGAAGTCATGCCTTGCGTTCGGGAGGCGGCACTAGGGCCATATCCCGGTTTGGCTACATTCAGCGTAGGAGAGCTTCGCACAATTCGCAGTGAGAGATATCACATTTTTTTGTGATTCTTGACCGGGGAGATACGAGTCATTACCCGAATCGGCACGCTTGTGGGTTGCCGGTAGGCGCTTGGGTGGCCGATAATCTGCGTATAGAGGCCGAAAAGGCCTCTCCGGAGCACATTGCTCGCTCTATCTTTCAGACATCGGTTTTTGCGTCGGTTGAGTCCCGGCTTCTCCGCAGAAGAGGAGCAGCGCGTTGAGCGGGCGCTAGCCACCGCCCGTGTCATTGTTGCCCTGACCTCGCTGGTCGCGGTGCATGTGGACCCGACCGATCCCGAGAAATACCGGCAGACTGCCTATGTGGTGCTGTTGTGCTATACGGCGTGGAGTGCGGCGATCTCCGCTGCGCTGCGCTGGCGGCGAGCGAACCGGCACTTCGTGCACCTCATCCACATCGGCGACGTGATCTGGCCTTCCCTGCTCTGTCTTTATACCGATGGCGCGGACAGTCCGTTTTTTACCTTGTACCTGTTTTCGCTGCTTTCGGCGGCCTTCCGCTGGGGGCTGTGGGAGACAGCCGCGACGTCAATCGCCAGCGTGGGTATCCTCGGCTTCGAGTCGGTGATGCTGGTCAAAGGGCCGGCGGCGTGGCGCGATCTCGAGGCCGGCGATCTTGAGGTCAACAAGTTCATCATCCGCTGCGTGTACTTGCTTTTGGCGGGCTTAATGATCGGCTATCTCGCGGAGAGCGAGAAAGAACTGCGCGCGGAAAACGGATTGATTACGCGAATGTTGAGTCGAATTCGCGTGGACTTTGGGCTGGCGAACAGTTTAACCACGGTCATGACCGGGTTCTCCGATGTGTTCCGTGGCGATCGCGCCTTGATGCTGGCGCGAGACGTGAATAGCGGCAGGATTTTTCTTTGGCAGACCCATGGCGACGCAACGGAAGCGCGCGCTTTCGTGCGCGAAGTGTCGCTGAATGAGGTGGGGATCTACGATCCGACCGCTGCGGCAGACGCCTTCTTCTATACGACGAATCCGCGCTTCAGCGGCGCCCATTACTCGGCAATCGAGCGCGACGGCACGCGGGTGAAACATGAAACTCCGCAAGGCTTGACAATTCCTGACGGAGCGCAGAGTTTGCTCAGTCTGTCGTTCAATTTCGGCCAGGAGTGGGCGGGGCGGATGATTGTGCTCGATCCCCAACTGGGCCGCGACGTGGAGCAGGAGTTACGTTTTGCGCAGAACATCGTCCGACAAGTAGGCCCCGCGTTGTATAGCGTGTATCTGTTGCGGAGGCTGCGTACGCGGGCGGGGGCGATTGAACGGGCCCGCGTGGCCCGCGAACTACACGATGGTGCCATCCAGTCGTTGATTGCCGTCGAAATGCAAGTGGATGTGATCCGGCGGCAGTCAGTGGGAGAGTCGGCGAGATTGGCGGCGGAACTCGCACGGGTACAGCATTTGTTGCAGCAGGAAGTGATTAACCTGCGCGAGCTTATGCAGCAGATGAAGCCTGTGGACATGGGGCCGCAGCAGTTCCTGGACTACCTGGCGGATTATGTTGACCGCTTCCGGCGCGACACTGGCATTTACGTGCGATTCGTGACCGACCTGCAGGAGGTTACACTGACTCCGAAGGTTTGCCGCGAGCTGACCCGGGTGGTGCAGGAAGGACTTATTAACGTTCGAAAGCACAGCGGGGCACGAAACGCGATGGTGCGGTTCGCGCAGGAAAATAATCACTGGCTCCTGATGATTGACGACGACGGAAGAGGATTTGACTTCACAGGACGCCGCAACCTCATAGAATTGGATACCATTCGCCGCGGCCCGGCCATCATCAAGGAGCGGGTGCGGTCAATCGGCGGAGAACTCGTTATCCAATCGACACCCGGCGAAGGATCGCGCCTGGAGATAATGGTTCCGAAGAAAGGACATGCAAGCCATGGATAAGAGCACAGCAACGAAAACCGTCCGCATACTGATTGCCGACGACCACACTATTTTTCGCGACGGCCTGCGGCGGCTGCTGGAATCGGAGCCGGAGTTTGATGTAATCGGCGAAGCTGCCGATGGCGGAGAAGCGGTCCAGCAGGCGCGACGGCTGGGACCTGACGTATTGCTGCTCGACCTGGCAATGCCACGCGTTCCCGGCCTGGATGCGCTGCGCGAGCTGACTACCGACGACAGCTCGACGAAGATCATCATTCTGACTGCTGCGATTGAAAAAGCGCAGATCGTGCAAGCGCTGCAGGCCGGTGCGAAGGGCATCATCCTGAAAGAGTCTGCGACGCAGCTGCTGCTCAAGGGCATTCGCTCGGTGATGGCCGGCCAGTACTGGGTGGGCCGCGAGAGCGTGAACGACATCGTGGAGTATCTGAAGTCCACGGCGGCCGGTGCACAGGCGGATTCGCAGGCCAAGAACTTCGGGCTCACCAAGCGCGAGATGGAAATTCTCGGAACGATTGTCGCGGGCTTTACCAACAAGGAGATCGCGAAGAAGTTCAACCTCAGCGAAGACACCGTGAAGCATCACCTGACGAACATTTTCGACAAGGTGGGCGTGTCGAGCCGGTTGGAACTGGCGCTGTTTGCGATCAACCAGCGGTTGGCGGAACCGGTAAGCTAGTTTGAAGATTGCACCATCGCAATGGGCGGCCTAGTCGGCCGCCTTTTGTCATTTGGCGTCGGCTGTAGTGGGAAAGACTTTCCGAGGTTGTGGCGTGGACAGACCTTGGGGATTGCCACGTCGCTGCGCTCCTCGCAATGACAGTTGCTGCTTTGCCTCCCACCAGCTTGATTCCAACGTAATGATGGACAAGAATGCTCTCTTTGCAATTCGAAGGAGACTCATGCGTTTTGCTCGTTTTCTCCTGGTGTGCTTTTTCCTCTCTGGCGCGATCGTGTTGGCGCAGCAGACTGCCACCTCCGGCAGTTTCGTCCTGCATAAGTTCGCTCGTCCCATCGGCAGTGAGACCTATTCCATCGCCACGGACAAAGACAGCTACACGCTGACTTCACATTTTCTGTTTACGGATCGCGGTACGAAGGTCCCGCTGGAGACTACGTTTGTCGCCGGCACGCGCGACATGGCGCCGCGCTCGTTCAGCGCGAAGGGCAAGCCCTCGCGTCAGGCTGAGATGGATGACTCGGTTACAGTGGCGGGCGACACCGTATCCATCACGCGTAGCGGCAAATCCGAGACGCAAAAAGCCGACAAATCATGGTTCGTTGTGGACGGATATTCACCGGTGGCGATGCAGGAACAGATGATGCGCTGGTGGCTGAAGCATGGAAAGCCACAGGAGTTCACTGCTTATCCATCGAAGGCGACGGTTCGTATCACCCCTGCGGGAACGCTGGCAATCGACGGTAAGGCGACGCACGGATACACGGTAAGTGGCTTGATCTGGGGACAGGAATCGTTGTGGATGGACGACGCGCAGAACCTGGTCGCGCTGGTCAGCATCGATGCGGAATTCGATCACTTCGAAGCCGTCCGCGAGAAGTATGCGAAGAGCCTCAATCTGTTTATTGCGGACGCGGTGAAGGCCGATCTTGCGAATTTGAAGAAGCTGAGTGCGACCGCGCGCATGGCTCCATCACGGCGGCTCGCTATCGTCGGCGCGACGATCGAAGACTCGATTGCGCCGCCGATCCAAAATGGCGTGATCTTGATCGAAGATGGAGTTATTCGAGCTGTGGGCCCGAAAGACCAGGTCACGATACCCAGCGATGCGAAAGTGCTAGACGCCACCGGCAAGTTCGCAGTCCCGGGACTGTGGGACATGCATGCTCACTACGAACAGGTGGAGTGGGGACCGATTTACCTTGCCGCTGGCGTGACCACGGTCCGCGACGTCGGGAATGAGTTTGAGTTTATCCAGACACTTCATGACGAACTTGATCGCAAGCAGGATCCCGCGATTGGTCCGCACCTTGAATTTGCGGGCGTGATTGACGGATCGGGACAATTGACGATCGGCGTGACCATTGCCGACACGCCCGAGCAGGCGCGGGAATGGGTGGACAAATATGCATCTGCGGGTGCAAGGCAAATCAAGATCTACAGCTCAGTGAAGCCGGAGATCGTGAAGGCGATTACCACCGAAGCACACGCAAAAGGGATGACCGTAACTGGCCATATCCCTGAAGGAATGACGGCGATTCAGGGCATCCACCTTGGAATGGACCAGATCAATCACATCAGCTACGAACTGCAGTACTCGACCCGTCCCATCTTCGGCGCTGATGGCAAACCGGACCGTTCCAAGCCGGCGGTGCTCGAATTGGAAGGGGCGCGGATGAAGGACCTGGTCTCGACCTTGCAAGCACACCACACCGTCCTCGACCCGACGGCGGCGTTGTATGAGAGCTTCTCGATTACGGTGCCGCTCCACGAAGTTGAGCCGGGCGTCGACCACCTTCCACCACAATTGCGCGAGGCTTTGGATAGTCCGCCGCCAACTGGAGACCGCGCCGCAATTGCCGATGCGCGAAGGAAGGCGATTATCGCCACGCTGCGCGCGCTTCACGAAGCAAAGGTCCCGATCGTCGCCGGAACCGACCAAGCCATTCCTGGATATTCCCTGCACCGCGAGCTGGAACTGTACGTGGAGGCCGGCTTCACTCCGCAGGAAGCGATCCAGGCTGCAACTATTGAGGCGGCGAGGGCCGTGGGCGTGGAGAAAGAGTCGGGTTCACTGGAAGCCGGAAAACGCGGCGACGTTCTGCTGCTGAACGCCGACCCGCTCGCCGACATTCACAACACACGTAAAGTCTGGCGAACGGTGGCGGCTGGCGCAGTGTACGATCCGGCGCCGCTGTGGCAGGTGGTAGGGTTCCTGCCGTAACGCCGGCGCCTATTGTTTGTTGGGAGTGCTGGGGACCCATTGCGGATCTTTTTCCGGCGCTACGATTTCGCCGTCGCGCATATGGATGATGCGGTCTCCGAAGCTCGCTGCCTCGGGATTGTGCGTGATCATCAGCACGGTCTGGCCGAACTCGCGGTTGGACTGGCGAAGCATGTTGAGCACGATGTCGGAATTTTTCGAGTCGAGGTTGCCGGTGGGCTCGTCGGCCAAAACGATGGCAGGCCGATTGACGAGCGCGCGAGCCAGCGCGACACGCTGTTGTTCGCCGCCGCTGAGTTCCGAGGGACGGTGATCGAGACGCTTATCAATGCCAAGCAGCGCGTTAATGCGCGCCGAGAGAGCTTCATCTTCCGCCGTCGCCTTGCGCCCGGCGATATCGCGCGCAATGTTGATGTTGTCGCGGGCGGTCAGGGTGGGAAGCAGATTAAATTTCTGGAAGACGAAGCCGATCTTGGTCTTGCGGAGATTGGTACGTTCGGCATCGGAGAGCTGGGCGAAGTCGGTGCCGCCGATCAGGACGCGTCCGCCATCGGCCTTGGTCAACCCGCCGAGGATGTAGAACAGGGTCGATTTGCCGCTGCCGGACGGGCCAACAACGCTGACGAATTCGCCCTCTTCGACGTCGAACGAGACACCGCGAAGCGCGGGGACGTCGACCTTGCCGATTTTGTAAGTTTTGCGGAGTTCTTGTGCTTGGATGATGGCTGCCATTAAGTATTCAGCACCCGGCAATACTCTCTCGGTGTGGGACGACGCGAGCCGGGTAATCTTTGATATTACACGATGGAGCCATTGGGACGCGGCTTCGCGGTGACGAAAAAGGCATGGCTCGCGGCCATGCCTTTCCACTTCGTGCTATTAAAAATCTACCAGGCGTACATGTTTACGTTGTCGATCCACTGGTTGTACGGAGTAGCGGATCCGTCGCCATCCAATTGCACGGCGATGTTCAACTCGGTGACGCTGCTGGTGGTGGGGTTGTAGCTCTTGTTGAAGTAGCTCTTCTTCCCGTTGAGAGTAACGGAGATGAACTTCATCTGTCCGTTGACGCGCTGGAATTCCAGGATGAGATGGTTCCAGGTGTACGCTTGCGGCACCGAGCAGGCGATGCCGGTCTGCATCCACTTGTGGTTATAGGCGTCGTAGATGTCCCAGTCGTGATGGTTCTTGATATCGCATTGCGTGCCGAAGATGTACTTCTTGCCGTTGATCGACTGGTTCAGGTCGAACTCCAGGGCTTGCGAGGCAGAAGGATTCTTCATGTAGAAGTACAGGTCATACGAGAAGTTGCTGACGCTGGAATTGGCCCCGAGTTGCTTCCACCACAAAGCGTTGGCGTACGCCGTGCTCGGCTGGAGATAAAGCTGGGTGGACTTGCCGTTTAGTACCGGCGACAGAACGCCCTGGGTGAGCGAATGGTATGCAGTCGGTCCATTGCCACCAGCGCCGGCGCATTTGTCGCAGGACTCCCATCCGGACATCTGGTCAATGTTGAGGTACTTCGCAGCGTTGGCAGGAACCACCGAGGCGTTCGCAGTGAAGGCGATCGCGGAGGATTTGAGGACCGTTCCGACCGAGTCCCACGACTGCACGACCATGGTGTGCGCGCCGGCAGCCACCGTGACGTATGTGCTGACGGTGCTGGAGGAGTTGGTGTAGGCCTGGTTGTTATCGATGTAAACGATCGTCTTGGTGATCGCATGAGAGGAGGAGGAGGTCGAGGTCACATGGACCGATGTCGAAACGGTGGATCCGTTGGTGGGAGAAAAAACGGATACCGTCGCCGACGCCAGGCCCGTGAGGGCGAACACAAAAAGGCCAACGATCAAAGAACGCATATACTGCCTCCGCTGAAGTACTGCAACTTCCAAGACAAAGTGGTGGAGCAGGTCCCCGGCAGTCTTGCCGTCGGGTGACCGGTATTGCTCACCAAGCCGACAAGCTGAACTTGTCGAACACGGTGCTGTACGGCGTGTGGTAGCGGTTGCCGTCGATTTGGAACGCTGCATTCAGTTCCGAGACGCTGCTACCTTCTGGCCAGAACGCCTTGTAGATCGAGACCAATTTCGCCTGACTGATGGAGCTCTGAAGTTCCGGCACGAGCTGCGAACCGGAAAACCAGCAAAAGGAGCGGGCCGATAAGGTGGGAATGATGGCGATGGCTCTTGAAATCGTCACCTTAGGCTTGTCTCCTGCACAAATAAAACTAGTTAGGAATGAGGCAGAGCGAATCTGGGTGATGCATCACTCGCGACTTGTGCAGAGTATTCGTTTGGGTTGCCCGCCAACATCCTCCATTGGGCTTAATGTTCTTCAAGTTTTAACCTTAAAACGCATCGGGTGAATCTCCTAGGCGAGAACTAACTCCACAGAACTAGCCATCGGCATTTCTTATTTATTTTCATTGCGTTACAGACGAGAGACTCTGGATTTACAGCAAAACGCACCTAATCCGGCTACTCTGAATGTGGAAATCCAGCAACTCTGGATAGTAGGGAAAACACCTGAGGTGAGTTGCTGCTTTTCGAAACAAAGAAAAGCCGGCCCGCAGGCCGGTCTTTTATTCGAATGAAAATTGAATTAGGCGATGCCGGGACTCGCGCCGACGTGGGCGGCGATTTCTATGGGCACCGATGTTGCCGGGCGCTTCGGTCCGCGCTTGCGGACGAGCATCAACCGGATGCGCTCGAGCAGTTCGATCGGGGCGTGCGCTCCCTTTGGCAAGAAGAGGTCCGCCTGGCTATCGGTGGTGATGAACTTCGTGTGGCCGGAGAAAAGGATCGCTGGCGTGAAGGGCGAGAGTTCCTTGGCTTTACGAATGAGCTCGTTGCCATCGAGTTCGGGCATGACGAGATCAGTAAGCAGGAGGTCGATGCCGCCGCGGCGGATGAAGTCGAGCGCTTCGCGTCCGTTGTGGGTGGTGATCACGCGGTAGCCGCGGGTCTCAAGCATGACTTTGCGGATGGAGAGGGATTGTTCGTTGTCGTCAACACATAAGATCGTGCGTTTGGGCTTCATCCAGGGCACACTGCGCGACGGACTTGAGCAGGTCCGCCGTTTCACTTTCACCAGTTTTTTTGAGCCAGAGCGAAGGCGATACTAGAAGCCGATGACGGGCGTGTAAAGGGCTCTTTCGAGAAAAATGCCTGTGCATGATGTGGAAATCTGCGGTTCCGCGATGTGGTTCATTTCATGCCGCTTGTTGGGTCCTAAAACGACAAGGTCGCGTCCGACACCTTCACACAGTGACCACCTACGCGGACATTGCTGACCGATTCGTTACGCTTCGTCGCGCGGAAATGAATGTAGCTCGCTCGCTTCATCTCGATTCCCTGCTCGATGATCGCCTGCGCGTCTGACGCAACCACGCCATGTTGCACCGCCCACGCTGCACAACAGCCCGCAGCCGAACCCGTAGCCGGATCTTCGCCGTTGTAGAAGATCATGCGGGCGTGGAGCGACGAGGTTTTCTGCTCGGTTTCTTCCGAGACGAAATAGAAGAACTTGCCGTCAGTCTTGGCGAGATAGTCGGACGCCGCCTGCCAGTTGAAGCGCAGGTTGCGAAGTGCCGCGAGAGTGCGGATTGGCACGATGACGAAAGGCATTCCGGTGGAGACGGTCTGGATCGGGAGAGATGCGTCGATGTCGTCGAGGCGAATGCCGGCAATGCGTGCGATGGCAACGGCGTCGTCGTGGACCTGTCCGAATTCGGGGTCGCGCTGGCGCATTTCGCCGAAGGCCAGGCCCTGGGCGTCGCGGGTGAAGGTGACGGGGATCTTGCCGACTTTAAGATCGAGGGTGACCTGGTCGCTGTCGTCGCTCTGGTGCAGCAAATATGCGGTGCCGAGCGTGGGATGACCGGCGAACTGGAGTTCTTCCTCCACCGTGAAGATTCGGACCTTCACACCTTCGCGGGCTTCGGTCTCGGCGTCGCGGGGCAGAATGAACGTTGTCTCGGAGAGATTGGTTTCCTTCGCAATGGCCTGCATCTCGGCGTCGGAGAGGCCGCGGGCGTCCGTAAAGACGGCGAGCATATTGCCCTGAAGCGGCTGGTTGGTGAAGACGTCGAGTTGCTGGTAGGCGAAGGTGCGGGCGGTCATGGGCACAAGGATACCGGAGTTGGTGAAAAACGGGTGACTGCTAGAATCGGGATACGGAAGCGAAAGTGGTCCGGTGACCGCCCCGGTCTTCAAAACCGGTGTTCGGCAGGCTCGTCCTGTCGAGGGTGTGTTCGACTCGCACACGCTTCCGCCAAGGGCTCTTAACAGCGCTTAGCTGACCTCGTGCTCACAGGATCCGGCTTCGCTGGATTGTACTTGGAATGGTGGCACAAATACCCCGTCCTTCATCCACGGCTGCTCGGTCTGCGACCTCTCAATCCGCACCGCGAATACATTGCCATAACTGGAAAACAACAGGTTAAAGGTTGCGAGTACGGCCCTACATGAGCCACTCAGGAGCCATGAGGGAAAGAACCGGAGCGGGGTGCGCTGCAATCTCCGCATCACCCTTTTGTAGGTGAAGTCCCATTGCACGGTGAAGTTCAGGTGAGGGACGTGACCGGGGTCGAGCGACCGAACGAGCTTTTCAACTTCTCTGCGAGTCCAGCGGTAGACGTAGTTCGGCACGGGCAGGTCGTCGACGCCGCCGCGCTGGAGACGGTGGTCGAGAATTGCATTCCACTCATAGTCAACCGTCATTCCCATGCGAATCGCAAGACGCATCATCCATGAGTCTTGCGATTCGAAAAAGATGACTGATTTCTTCGAGACCCGATACATTTCACAAACCGCCTGATGCGGTCGTGAACAATGATGGAGACCGGCATGCGCTATGACGTGGTCAAAGGAGTTGTCCGGGAATGGAAATGCCCTGGCGTCGAAGTGCAAGTCGCCCACGGCATTCGATATGTTCGACAGGGAGACATTCGTGAAAGCCAATTCGGCGATGACGGCGCGATCAAACTCTCCGCCGAAGACGACTAGCAATGAGTGGTCACGGCCGATCGTCCCCCGTTCCAGCATTGCGCTCAGAACACGGAACATGGCAGATTCGTGCACCACAGCGGTATCCGTGGGCCGCACCTCGGGTATCCAAACCGACTCCGTCTGTTTTCCCATTCGGCACTCCCGCCTCGACCAGTGGACAAGTATAGAGTCCTGGCAAATTCCCAGCAATTAGCCCAGTCTGCGACCAAGGTGGCGCATCATAGCGTAGGCCAGTTCCTCCACCTAATCCAACTTTCACGGATTGAATAACGACAGTGGAATCGCGTCGCCCATCGCTTTGTAACCGGGTGCCGACGGATGCAGGTGGTCGCCGGTATCGAAGGCCGGTAACAGTCGGTCGGGATGCGATGGATCAGCTAAGAGCTTGGCGAAATCAATGACGGCGTCGTAGGCGCGGCTGGTGCGCATCCAATCGTTGATCTTTTGCTGGTCGGCGACATTCTCGGACGTGGCGTAGGCCGCACCATCGAAGGGCAGGATGGTCGCGCCATATACCCGGATATTGTGCGAGTGAGCTTCGCGGATGATCTGCTGGTAGGCCGAGAGGATGTCGGCGGCTGTGGCCCCGGCATCTGCGGCGCCCTTTTCTTTTGGCCGGGTCCCGAGGTCGTTCACTCCTTCAAGCACGATCAGCCAGCGGACATTGGACTGCGCGAAGATATCGCGCTGGAGACGGTCCAGAGCTCTAGGGCCAGTGCCGTCGAGGAGAAGACGATTGCCACCGATGCCGAGGTTCAGCACGCCGATGCCGGCCGTCTTAGGGTCGGCGGCGAGACGCTCAGCGAGGCGATCAGGCCAGCGGTCGTTGCCGTTGGTGGTGGAACCGCGGCCGTCGGTAATGGAGTCACCGAGGATGGCGATGGCGCCGGCATTGTGCGACGCCGAGACTTCGACCGCGCTTAGGAAGTACCAGCGGTCGATCTTCACGGCGGTCGGCAGTTCCGCCGAGTGAACGCTGTTGCCTGCGAGCAGATACGAAGTGGTGCGCGAGCCGGGGTGCGCAGTGATTTGTTTGGGCGCGGATTTGATGTACAGCGTGATCGTGAGACGTGAGAGCGCGGGCGCAGCGAAGGTAAGCGAATCGGATGTGACTGCGGTTCCGGCGGCGATGCTGATTCGCTTCTGACCGGCGAACTTCAGCGCCTTCTCACTGGCTTTCCTGATTGAACTCGCTTTGCCGGTGAGAGCGATGGTTGCCGCGCCGATATCGAGGAGGCCGTCACCGAACTCGTTGGAGATGCGCACCCGCAGCTTATTTCCTCCGCAGGAAATGCGGATGTTCTGGCGCACAGTGACTTCGTGGAATACGAGATCCGGCAAGTCGGATGGAGCGGCAATCATCTGCGCGGAGGCCCAGGTGCCCTGCCATCGGTCGCTGGCCAGTGCAAACTGAGCGAGGCAGAGAATCGCCAGCAGGAGGCGGAATGCTTGGCTTGCGAGTACGCGCTTAGTTCGCATGCGGCTGGATCTCGATGTAGTCAATGGCCGCGGGGTCGCCGCCGTTGGGGGTGCCGACGATTCGCAGATGGTCGCCACGATTCATGGAAATTCCGTTGATGTGTTCGCGAACAGAAGAATCGGCGCTTAGGTCTTTGCCAGGTAGTTGGCGGTCTGCCTTCCAAGTAGCGACACGCTGATCGTTGACGAACAATTCGAACCTCGCGACGCCACCGTTCAGATCGAAGTACTGCACCGCGATGTCGTAGGTACCGTCAGTGTTGATACTCGTTTCCACAGCGCAGGAAGTGCGCTCTTTCGGGCATGCAACGGCTTTGCCGCCTGACGCACCTTCCCATGAGGTGAGCTCCACGGCTGTGTAGCCTTCGAGATGCATTGACTCCGCCTCGATGCGATCCGGATGATGGCCGACTCGGTCTTGCGCGTCGGAGATCCCCGAGGTGCGGAGGCACCAGTCGTTGATGGCGTCGCGCCACACGATGGCGTGATCGGCCTGGTACGAAAGCTGCGCCAACACAGCTTGATAGCGGTCGGGATCAATCTTGCGCTCGAGAGTCTCCCACGTATTCACGAATTCGTTCGCTTGCGCCGCGCCTTCGTAATGGAAGTCGTAGATGGCCTGGATCACGGTCTTCCCGCCGTGCAACTTATACGTGTACGGAACGTGGTGGAAAAAGAGGAGAAGCTCGTCGGGCGTGGCCGCCGCGGTCTCGAATTGTTTTTGCGCCTCCGCCGAGTATTGGCCGACAAAGCCGGTGCCGGTCGAGACGCTGCGGTCCATACCGACGCCGTCGTGCTCGGCGCGGATCCACTGGCCCCAGCCGTTTCTCTCCTGCGACTCCGGCGCCGGACCGTAGTGCGGCCCGGTGATGTTGGTGAGCGTTTGCAGGCCGAGCGGGCCGGTGTAGTGCTCGTAGGCCGGCCATGACTCCATCTGGATTTCGCGGACCTTCTGCACGACCTCGGGATCGTTGCCGAAGGTGAGGCGCATCCATTCATCCACGATCGCTTCGGCACTGAGATTCGAGTCCCACGCGAGACGGCCGAAACTGTAGAGATTGGCCATCGCGAGATGATTGGCGAGCCAGTTTGCATCCATGCCGACGTTAGCGACGCCAACCACGCCGCGAAGGAGAGATTTGACCGGGGTGTCGTGACCATCCACGTGCATGTCGAAGTCGAGCGTCTGTTTCCACATCGGCGCGAGGTAGACAGTGTGGCGCTGTTGGCCGAGGTATTCCTGGGTGATCTGCAATTCGATGGCTTTGCTGGTCTGTTTCACTCCGCCGAATAGGGGCGATGCGGGCTCGCGCACCTGGAAATCGATGGGGCCATTCTTGATCTGCACGATGACGTTGTCATCAAAGCGGCCGTCGAGGGGATGAAAGATGTCGTACGCAGCGCGGGCACGGTCGGCCTTCGGATCTTTCCAGTCGAGATGGTGGTTGTAGACGAACGCACGGTAAAAAACCACGCCGTGATGCGGCCGCAGCGCGCGCGCGATGACGTTGGCAGCATCCACGGGCGTGCGGCCGTAGGCGGAGGGGCCAAGCTGGCCTTCGGAATCAGCTTTCACGACGACACCGCCGAAGTCAGGAATAGCGCGGTAGAGGGCATCGAACTTGTGCGCCCACCACGCCTGCACCCGCGGATCGAGTGGATCAAATGTGTCGAGCCCACCGACCGTTTTTGGCATGCTGAGATTCACGGATACGCCGAGCTTCACGCCGTAGGGGCGAAAGGCGTCCGCGATTCGCGCAAGTTGTGGGATGAAAGCGTCGTCCAGAATACGCGGGTCGGCGTTGACGTTGTTCACCACGCATCCATTGAGACCGACCGATGCGAGCAGGCGTGCGTATTCACGGGCGCGGGTGAGATCGGCACGAACGCTGCCGTTCTCGAAGAAAATGGATGGCCCGGCATAGCCGCGTTCGATGGTACCGTCAAGGTTGTCCCATTGGTTGATCCAGCGCAGCGGCGCCGCTGGATTTTGCACTTCATCCAGCGTCTCGAGGTTTTCGCCGCGCGCGATTTTACCGAGAAGCGCGAACGTGCCATACAGTGGACCGCGATCGGAGCCGCCGGCGATGACGAGAGCCTTGTGGCCACCGACCTCAGTCCAGTCGAGCCAGAAGCCATCGGGGGCGAGTTCCGGCACGTGCAGATTCGCAAACATTTCTTCGATTTGATCGCGCACGCCGAGCAGGATGAAATCTTGTGTGGGCGTTTGCTTCGAAGCGCGAATTTCGCGGCCCAACATGCGTGCGAGACCGCGTTTGAGTTCCGTTTGCGCCGAGCCAATCGGGGGCGAGTCGCCGAGGGTGACGACCAACTTCGGCAGCGATTGGAATTGTTTCGCCGTCGCTTCATGCAAGCGCGCATAGCGCAGCCAGGCATCATGACCATCTTCTGCGATCGCGCAGATCGCGATACACCACATGAGGAAAAGCCAGATCAGGCGCGTTCCCATCGCGTCAGTGCTTTCCCTTCTCAGCTATGCGATAGACCTCGCTGCCTGCGAGCAGGAATGCCCCGACGCCATATACCTCAGTCGAATCCTCGGCGAACGATTTGGGATCGGAGCCAATGGGCTGGACGTGCGTGAGCTTGCCGTCTTTATCCACGCAAGCCACCAGCGCGCTCCATGCTCTTACGACAGCGGGCTCGTATTCAGCGCGGTCGAGCAGCTTGTGGTTCACTCCCCACGCCAGAGCATAGGTAAAGAAACCAGAGCCGCTGGTCTCTTTGAGTGGATAGCTCTGCGGATCGAGAAGACTGGCGTGCCAAAGACCGTCGGGCTGCTGTGCTTTAAGCGCGGCTTGCGCCATGTCGCGATAGAGCTTCTCGAAGCGCGGCCGCGATGGATCCTGCGGGGGCAAAGCATCAAGCACGCGAACAAGTCCGGCCATCACCCAGCCGTTGCCGCGACTCCAGAACACCTTCTGCCCGTTGGCTTCGCGGCGATTGAAATACGTGCTGTCGCGGTAATAAAGATGCTCGGCGGGATCGTAAAGGAAATCCGTGGTGCGCCACCAGTCTTTGATCGCGAACTCGCGGTAGCGCGGATCGCCAGTGATCGCCGACATTTCGACCCACACCGGCGGCGCCATGAAAAGCGAATCGCACCACGACCATAGTTCGCTCACCTGATCATATTTCTGCTGAAAGTCGAGCGACTGGACTTTGGACGGGGTCGCGAGGATGAAGTCGAGGCGCTCGCGAAGGGGCGCGATGATCTTGGGATCTTTGTAGAAGACGTAGAGTGCTTCGTAGGTCTGGCCAACCGCTAAGTCATCGGCGTGATACGTGCGCGGGCCGGCCTTCCAGGCGTTGGCTTCCCCCATCGAGCGCACGGCTTCACGGTACCTGGGGCCCTTCGAAAGATTCGCGAGCGCCATCATGCCGGCGTATCCGGCGGCTTGCGTCCACTCGGTTGTGGCGTGAGACGAGGGATGCGCGAGTTGCCAGTCGGCGACGCGCTCCATCGTCGCCAGCACTTCGGTGGCGGACGGTGCGGGCTGGGCTTGCGCGGCAAAGACCGGCATGCAGAGCAAGACAGCGGCTAGGATGATGGCTCGCTTCATGATCTAAGCGCACAGGTTACACCCTTCGGTCACATGCCGGGGATGGGAGAGCGTGGTTACAATAGCCGACACGCTTTCCAAGGAACCCGTATGCCCGCCGTAATTCCAGCAAATGAAGCCGCACGACAGCAGGAACTAACCTCCTTCCAGATTCTCGATACACCTCCCGACAGTTCGTTCGACAATCTCGTCGCGCTTGCCGCCGAGATCTGTGAAGCCCCGATTTCAACCGTGACCTTCATAGACAGCGATCGGCAATGGTTCAAAGCGAAGCTTGGCGTGGAATCGGACCAGACGCCGCGCGAACAGAGCTTCTGCGCCCATGCCATCCTCAAGCCCAACGAATTCATGGTGGTGCCCGATGCCGCGAAGGACCCGCGCTTTGAGGACAATCCCCTCGTCACCGGCGAGCCGAACATTCGCTTCTATGCGGCAGCGCCGCTGGTATCCAAGGGACTTGGACTCGGCGCCCTTTGCATCATCGACCGCCAGCCTCGCACATTGAAGCCGTTCCAGGAGAGTGCGCTGCGGACGCTCGCATCGCAAGCGGCGCAATTGATGGAATTGCACCGGCAGCGTGCGATGGCCGAGAACCATCGGCGGTTCCTGCACACCGTGATGGAGACCTTGGCGGAGGGCGTGATCGTCCGCGACTCGCAGCGGCGGCTGCTGGCGCACAACACCATGGCATCCGTTCTGCTTGGAACCGAGTTGAAGGACATGGTTGGGCAGACGTTTTCAATGCTACATTTCAAACCCGTCCAGCCCGACGGTTTCCCGATCCCGACCGAAGACTTGCCGTCCTACAAAGCGCTGGCAACCGGCGAGCCGCAGCGTAACGTCATCTTCGGCATCACGCGGCCCAACAAGACCGAAATCTGGATCGAGTCGAACGCGAGTGTCCTGAACGACCCGGTCCACGGCGAGTGCGCGGTCATTTCGTTCCGCGATGTAAGCGACCGCAAGGCACTCGAAAAGCAGATCCAGCGGGATGGCACGACCGATCCGCTTACCGGGCTGCCCAACCGCGCGGCGTTCCTGAATTACGTCGGCAAGGCGATTGCAGCCGCCAGTCGATACAAGCATCCGATGAGCGTCTGTGTCGCATCGCTCGACGATCTGAAAGCTATGGTTGCGAAACATGGGCCGCATGCGGCAGATTCCGCCCTGAAACACTTCGGCACCATACTTCGTGCCACCCTGCGTCATGAGGACAGCGTGGCGCGACTGGCCGGCGATGATTTCGTCGCGCTCTTCCCTTACGTTGACGCCAACCGCGCACTGACGAGCCTGGACCGTTTCAAGTCGACGCTTGAGAACGCGCAGTTACGGCTGCACGATGGCAAAGAAATCACCCTGACAGGCGCCTGCGGGCTGTCCGATTGGAAGCCGGGAATGAGCGCAGAAGATCTTCTGGACTCGGCGCTGAAGGCGTGCGGCGAGGCGAAAGCGAAGGGCCGCAACAGCGTCGCCGTCGCGGCCGGATAGCTTAAGGCATGCAGTATTCGCCGAGCTTCGGATCGCTGTCGGGATCGGCGGTCACCGGGAATAGATCGACGCACTGGCAGTCGTAGACGCCGTGGTTCTTGGGGAGCTTCACCATCCAGTATTCCCCGGCCTTCGGCGCCGCACAGCTCGGAGTGCCGTCGTTGCAGTTGAGATCGACGCTCTTTTTGGCGTCGCTGATGTTAATCGTAACGATGACTACGCCATTGTTCTTTTCGGTGCTTTTGACCGTGACCTTGGTTTTGTCCTGCGCCCACACTTGAACGGCCATCAGCAGGATGAGGCAGACGAGTAGCTTTTTCATGAGTACGTCCCTGTCGCCAATGAAAATTCGCCGCGGTCCCGATGCTGCATGGGTCCGCTGCTAAGCCAATCATCGCGCGGGGCGAAAAGGCTGTCTGTGATGTACGTCTCATGCCTTTGCCCATTCCTCACAGTGTCTGCGCCGCTCCTCTATAATTGCCAGACCACTTCATGAGTAGCGCCGCTCCAGCTCCGCAGAAACCGCGTCCTCTTCCCGGTACCGGTTGGTCTCGATTCTGGAACCGTGTGACCGAGGGCATGGCAATGGACCAGCTCTGGTCGCAGTTTCGCGCCGATACACGCGCTGGCTACCGCTTCTACTCCAAAGAAATCAACCAGGACCGCACTTCGGGCATGAAGCCCGGCCACAAGTTCTGGTTCATGGCGGAACAGTTCTTCTGGGCGGTGATGGAAAAGCTCTCGCCCGCCCGCCGCGTGCTGTTGCTGGTTGCGCTGGTTTCGTTGCTCTTCGGACAGATCACGTGGCACACCACCCAGAACCAGACCATCGTCGTCAATCCGCAGTTCTGGGGCGGACTGCTGATGTTCCTGCTGCTGATCCTGGAGATCGGCGACCGCGTGATCATGAAGCGCGATTTGCAGATCGCTAAAGAAATCCAGCAGTGGCTGCTGCCCGCGACGCCTCCGATTGTCCCGGGGATGGAAGTCGCGTTTGTTACGCGGCCGGCGAACACGGTGGCCGGAGACTTTTACGATGTCTTCCCGCGCACCGGCGGAAACGACCACTGGCTGATCGCCTGCGCTGACGTGGCGGGAAAGAGCATGCCGGCAGCCCTGTTGATGGCGACCTTCCAGGCCAGCTTGAAAACTCTCTCCACCGCCGACATCTCGCTGCCCGATCTCGCGGCGAGCATGAATAAATACGCCTGCACCAACAGCCAGCAGGGGCGTCGTTTCACCACGGCATTCCTGGCGGAATATACGCCGGCGACACGGACATTGACGTACATCAATGCTGGTCATAACAACCCAATGCTGCGGCGCGCGACGGGACAGCTCGAGCGGTTGGATATCGGCGGCATTCCGCTGGGCATGATGGAAGACGTGACCTACCCATCAGCGACACTGACTTTGAATCCGGGCGACTGGCTGGTCATCTTTACCGATGGCGTAGTCGAGGCCGAGAACGACCATGCGCAGGAATACGGGGAAGACCGGTTGATCGCAGTCGTCAACGCGAACCTGCAGCTAGGCCCGGCGCAGATGCTTTACCAGATCATGACGGACGTGGACCGGTTCGTCGCCATGACACCCCAGCATGACGACATCACGTGTTTGCTGATCAAAGCGGTGTAGAGATGGCAGTAGCGGAAAAGACCGAACAGTTTCTGCGCACCAACACACCGGCTCTGGTGCGAAGATATGTCGGGTTTCGACTCACTTTGATCGTGGTTCTGATCCTCGCTGCCTGGAACATCCTGGTCTACGGAATCATTATGTCGAGCCGCACCCCGGCGCAGTATGTCGCCGTGCACAAAGCGGCGCGCGATATGATGCGCTCCACCGGATTCTTCATCACCTTTAACAGCGCTGTATTCGTGGGCTTCTATGCGATCTACGCCACCCGCCGGACGGAATACACCTATCTACGGACCTATGTGTTTGGGATGGCGCTCGCAGCGCTGGTGTCAGAGATTTTGAATTTCGTTTTGCCGCTTCCGCGATAACCGAGGCTATTCTTCCGACAACATTTTTCCCAACGTCGGCTTGTGTTTCGCGGTCTTCTCTTTCTTCGTCCCAGGCGCCCTACGAGTGGGCGGAGTGGTGCCCAGCACCTTGCGGGCGAGCGCCTTCACGGCCGTGACTTTGCGGAAGACCTTCTTTTTGGGAGACATGCTGCGACGAGTCTACCCCAATCATGGGATGCCCGTGAACATCCGCAACGTGAGCCGCGTCACTTCGCGGATCCCTGACGGTCGCGATACTTGAAGCGGCATGTATACGAAACGGTTTGTTTGTCTTGCCAATTCGCGCCAGACTTCGGGGCGATGTATTGCCGGCAAAGAAATCTATAGCAACGGGGCGTTCGGGGCGTGGCTTCGTCCGGTAAGTGCCCGGCCGACACAGGAGCTACACGAGCGTGAGCGACGGCTGCCGCGCGGCGGAGATGCTTCCCTGCTAGACATTCTCGAGATCGGGCTGAAGGAACCGCGGCCCCACGCACATCAATCGGAGAACCACCTGGTGGACGTCCGGCACTCTTGGGTGCGGCGAGGTCTGTGTCCGTGGAACGAGTTGCGCAACGCGGTGGATAAGGTCGAGTCGCTATGGGGCACGGGATGTAGTAGCCGCCATGGCATCAACGACCGCATCTTCTCGGAGGACGCGAAGCAATATCGAAATTCTCTGTTGCTGATTCAACCCGAGGAGTTTTCAGTGGAAGTCTTCGCGGAGAAGACGGAGTTTGGTGAGCGGCATCGCGCACGCGGCTTCCTGTTTTATCGTGGCGAGGAATACCGTTTCTCCATCACCGATCCGGAGATCGAGCGGCAATACCTGGCTGAAGGCGAAGGCGAGTATCCCCTTGAACAAGCGCTGCTATGCGTGAGCCTGGGCGAGCCGTGGATCGCCGGCTACTGCTACAAGTACTGCGCCGGCGTAATTACTCCAGGATGGCGCGGGTGAGCACCGTCTTCACCATCGGACATTCGAACCGATCGATCGAAGAACTGATCGCATTGCTTCGGCAGAATGGGATTACCGCGGTTGCGGATGTACGCTCGCAGCCCTATAGCCGGTTGTATCCGCAGTTCAATCGCGATCCGCTGGAAGATTCGCTGAAGCGCGCGGGGATCCAATACATATTTCTCGGCAAGGAACTTGGAGCGCGGAGCGAGGATACGCGTTGCTACGACAATGGACGGGTGCGATATGGGCGGCTCGCGGAGACGGCCCTCTTTCAGCACGGACTCGATCGCATCCATGCCGGCCTTGCAAAGGGATACACGATCGCGATCCTCTGCGCGGAGAAGGAACCACTGGATTGCCATCGCACGATCCTGGTTGCCAGGCAGCTCGCGGCCCGCGGATTCGAAATAAAACATATCGTCGGCGAGAAGCTTGTTGAAGACCATCGGGAGACGATCGAACGGCTGAGGCATGGTTTGTCGCTCGGTTCCATGCATCTTTTCAAAGGGGAAGACGAACTGGTCGCAATCGCCTACGAAATGCAGGAAGAGAAGATTGCCTTCACGAAAACCGAAGAGGAACACCGATGAAGCTGTTCACGATTGGATTTACGAAGAAGAGTGCGGACGAATTCTTCCCCGCGCTCATAGCGGGGAGCGTAAGGCGCGTCATCGACGTCCGGCTCAACAACACATCGCAGCTCGCGGGCTTTTCAAAGAAAGACGACCTGCGGTACTTCCTCAAAGCAATCGCAAGTATCGAGTACACGCATGTCCCGGAATTAGCCCCGACACAAGAAATTCTCGATGCCTACAAGAAGAAGGCGATGGATTGGCCGGCATACGAGACAGCGTTTCGTAAGTTGCTGGAAGAGCGTAAGGCAGCCGGCTCACTCGATCGCGAAATCTTCGAGGATGCATGCCTTCTCTGCTCCGAGGAAAAGCCGGAGCACTGCCATCGCCGGATTGCGGCCGAATACCTACACGAGCAGTGGGGCGATATCGAAATCGTCCACCTATAACTAGAATCCGCTCCACGCCGCGGTCACCAATCCCGCGACGATTCCCAGCGCGGCCACCGTGCCGTACATCTTGCCGGCGGTCTTCCACGACAGGCTCTTGCCCACGATCAGCGCCGAATAAATGCTGAAGCAGCCGAGGGTGCAGAGTAGCGTCACGACATAGGGCAGCGCCACCCCGCGCGACATCAGTACGAACGCGATTGCGACGTCGAAAGCCATCGGTACCGGCAGGAATGCGCCGATCAGCGCGACAAGAATGATTCCGAGAATCGAAACGTGCGCGGGCAGGCTGCTCGATGGCAGGGCTTCGGCGAGGATTGCGCCGAGAACGCCGGCGAGCACCATGAACGGCAGCGTGATCGCGATCATCTTCGCAAGGTTCTTGAGGAAGAGCACTACGGCCGATCCGGCGGCTGCCGATTGCGGAATCTCACAGGCGAATTCCGGCTCGGGCTTTGGCGCAAACCACGGCACCAGCGCGAGCAGCGCGAGCACGGTCGCAATCTTGGTGATGGCAACCGGCAGCGGGAACAGGCTGAATGCCATCGCCAGCACGACAACGTTAAGCGTGGGCGAACTGATCATGGTCGCGAGCGCGGTGTTGGGACTAGCGCCGGCCTGCACCAGGCCGCGTCCGATGGGCGCGACGCAATTGGCGCACACGCCGAGCGGCGCACCCGCTGCGACGCCGAGCACGGTATTGGCAAATCCGCTTTTGAACCGGCGGCGCGCGAACATGGGCAGGAGCGTGAGCAGCAACGCGCCGAACCCCATACCGAAGCTCATCCCGATGCGGTTCGTATAGAGCCAATTGCCGGAGGTACGCACGATGCGTGTCGTCAGCGGCATGGTTGGGTTGACGGGAAGGATCGCGTCGAAGCTGATGGCGCCCGCAGCCTTCACCGCGTGGCCGGCGTGGTACTTCTTCATCAATGAGGGGTATCGCGAATCAACCCAGAAATAGAGCGCCATGGCGAGGCCGAGGAAGATGACGGTAACGATCTGCGCAGTGGTGACAGCAGATTTCTTCGGGACATCGGCGACAGCAAAAGCGGGTGCGGCAGAGGCGCTCGACGACATAGTCTCTCCTGGTGCGATTCAGTTGTTCAGTTGCGAAACTCAGTCCCCACAAGGAACGGTTGGTGGGAAAGCCTATGCGTGGCCGAGTTGGGAGGCCATAGTGGAAACCTATTAGTCCGAGAGTTTTAACAAAAAGGCGGCAGGCACGAAGGCCCACCGCCGTTCGAAGGGAAAAGCTAGTATGCGTACCCGTCGGGCCCGGGGACGGCGCCGACGCGCACCTGGTTATCAACGAAATCGCGGCCGGCCTTGATGGCCTGCTTGTCGAGTTCGAGGATCTTTGGGTTCTTGACTGTGGATTCGAGTACGGCGATCGCGCTCTCGGAGGGCAGGCATTCGGTCTCTTCGAGAAGCGCGCCGAGCATGACCACGTTGGCGACCTTCGCGGAGCCGAGTGTGTCGGCCATCGCGGAAGCTGGTACACACAACACACGCGCATGCGAGATGCTGAAATCTTCCGGCAGACGATCGCGGTTGTAGAGGATGACGCCGCCGGGAGCAACCGTATCGGCGAACTTCCGTAGCGAGGGCTCGTTCATCGCGACCAACACTTCCGGCCGCGTGATGAGCGGCGTTCCGATGCGGTCGTGTGCCAGGGTAACGCTACAGTTGGCGCTGCCGCTGCGCATTTCCGGACCATACGCGGGAAGCCAGCTTACTTCCATGCTCTCGCGCATACCCATCTCGGCGATGATCTGGCCGAGGAGAAGAACGCCCTGTCCGCCGAAGCCCGCGATCTTAATGCTGATGTCGCGAGTGTGGTGGCGATGACCGGTGGTCTTCTCTACGCCTTGCGTAGCGCCGATGCATTCCGCGACCGTCTTCTGCGGCGCGTGTTTGCATTCCGGCAGTTCGAGTTTCTTCTCGCGATAGACGCCGACTGGAAAAGTCTTCATCAGAACTTCGCTGACCCACTTGCGGGCCTCGATCGGATCTTTCTTCCAGATCGTCGGACAGGGCGAGAGGATTTCAATGAAGGTGAAGCCGGCCTTCTGGCTCTGCAGAGTGAGTGCCTTCTTTACCGCGCGCTGCGCCTTCATGATGTTCTTCGGGTCACCGAGCGAAACGCGCTCGATGTACACCGGCGCTTCCAGGCTCGAGAGCAACTCGCACATGTGCAGCGGGAAGCCCTCGTTCTGCGGATTGCGTCCGTAGGGTGACGTGGTGCTGGTCTGGTTCACGAGCGTGGTCGGCGCCATCTGGCCGCCGGTCATGCCGTAGATCGCGTTGTTCATGAAGATCACGGTGATGTTCTCACCGCGATTGGCGGCGTGAATGATCTCCGCCGTGCCGATGGCCGCGAGATCGCCGTCGCCCTGGTAGCTGATGACAATGCTCTCGGGGTTGGAGCGGCGCAGCGCGGTGGCCGCGGCCGGGGCGCGTCCGTGGGCGACTTGCACGTTGCCCACGTCGAAGTAGTAATACGCAAACACCGAGCAGCCGACCGGGCTCACAAGCACCGTGCGGTCCTGGAGGCCGAGATCGGTGAGGGCCTCGGCGATTAGCTTGTGGCCGACGCCGTGGCCGCAGCCCGGGCAATAGTGGGTTTGATTCTGCAGTTCGTCCTTCCGCTCAAAGCTGTCGTAGAAGGCCGGAGATTTGTGCTTGATGATGTCGTACCCTTCCATGTCTCTCCTCCTCCTAAACCAGGCTCGCGACGCGGCTGAATAGTTCTGCGTTAACTTCTTCTGCCGACGGCACATTGCCGCCGCAGCGTCCATAGAACTCGACCGGAACTCGGCCGTTCACGGCGAGCTTCACGTCTTCCACCATCTGTCCGGTACTGAGTTCGACGGTCAGGATGCAGGCCACGTTCTTCGCGGCTTTTGCCAGTTCTTTCGACGGGAACGGCCACAGGGTGATGGGCCGGAAGAGCCCGACCTTCATGCCTTGTGCGCGCGCCATATCTACGGTGGAACGCAGCACGCGAGAGATGATGCCGTGACCGACAACGAGGATCTCGGCGTCCTCGGCCATGTAGGTCTCAGACAGCGTCTCGTTCTCTTCGATCGTTTTGTACTTCTTCTCGAGGTGACGAATGTGCGCCTCTAGCTGATCGGGGGTGAGATAGATGGAACTGATCAGGTTCTTGCGGGTCTCGTGAGTTCCCTTCACCGCCCAAGGTTTCTCAGGGGGCACGATGTCGCGAAAATCGATTTCAAGCGGCTCCATCATCTGGCCGACGAAGCCGTCGGTCATGATGACGGTCGGATTGCGATATTTGTCGGAGAGTTCGAAGGCCTTGATGGTGTAGTCGAACATCTCCTGCACCGAAGCCGGAGCGAGAACAATGTTGCGATAGCAACCGTGGCCACCGCCCTTGGTCATTGCGAAGTAGTCGCTCTGCTCGGGGGCAATATTGCCAAGCCCGGGGCCGCCGCGCACGATGTCTACAATGACGCAGGGCAGTTCGGAGCCCGCGCAGTAGCTGATCCCTTCCTGCATCAGGCTAATGCCTGGGCCGGAAGATCCGCTCATGGTGCGCACGCCCGCGGAGGCCGCGCCGTACACCATGTTGATGGCCGAAACTTCGCTCTCGGCCTGGATGAAGGTGCCGCCGACTTGCGGGAACAACAGCGCCGCATACTCGGCAATTTCACTGGCTGGAGTGATGGGATAGCCGTAATACCCGCGGCATCCCGCCATGATGGCCCCTTTCACAATCGCGACATTTCCCTTACACAGTTGCCGCATGGGCCGTCTCCTTCCCTTCGCCAGACGAAGAAAGAGCCGGCTGTTTTGCCGGCATGGTGTGTCTGTAAACCGTTATTGCGCCCGGCTCCGGGCAGCAGTAGAAACAAATGCCGCAGCCAGTGCATTTCTCCCCGGTGTACTGCGCCGGGTGAACGCCCTGGTGGCTCAACTCCGGAGCGAGTTCCAGGCAGTTCGGAGGGCACGACTCAACGCACAATCCGCAGCCTTTGCACTCCTCCGCATCAACCGTTACGTAACCGCGTGCTTCCGCCATCGATTGCCTCTTTATAGTTTTGTTACAACGCAGCCGCGCCCACTAACTCTCCTGAGCGGGTCCACTTCATTTTTTCGCAATGCTCCAATAACTCTTTGCGGAACTTCGGGTGCGCGATACTGATCAGCAATTCCGCCCGCTCCCGCACTGTTTTGCCGTGCAAATTCACAATGCCGAATTCCGTCGCGACGAAATGAACATCAGCGCGCGTCGTAACCACGCCCGCGCCGGGCTTCAACATCGGGACGATCTTCGAGATGGTTCCGTTTTTCGCCGTCGCCGGCAGGGCGATCACCGGCTTGCCATTCTTGGAACGTCCAGCGCCGCGGATGAAATCAAGCTGTCCGCCAAAGCCGCTGTAGAACTTCTGGCCTACCGAGTCAGAACAAACCTGGCCGGTGATATCGATCTCGAGCGCCGAGTTGATGGCGACCATGTTGTCGTGACGTGCAACCACGTAGGGATCGTTGGTGTAGCTGTTCGGCCGGAAGTCAAAGATCGAATTCATACGCACGTAGTCGTACATGCGCCGAGTTCCGAGCACGAAACCAAGCGTGACTTTATTCGGATTCAGGGTCTTCATGCGGCCGTTGATTACGCCGGCCTCGATCAGCGGGATCGCGCCTTCGCTGATGGTCTCGGTGTGCACGCCGAGGTTCTTGCGGTCCATAAGGTGCGGCAGGATGGCGTCGGGAATGCCGCCGATACCGGTCTGGATGGTGCAGCCGTCTTCAATGAGCGGAGCGATATGCTTGGCGATTTCCTGGTGCTCCGCGGTGGCTTCGTGGATCGTCATTTCGGCGAGCGGAACATCGACTTCGACGAACGCGTCAATCTCGCTGACGTGCAGGTAGGTGTTGCCGCAGGTCTTCGGCATCTGCACGTTGGTTTGCGCGATCACGTACTTCGCTGCGCGCGCGGCGGAGAGAGTGGTCTCGATCGAAGTGCCAAGGCTCACAAAGCCGTGTTCATCGGGACGCGAGGTATGGATCAGCGCGATATCAATCGGCATCGCGCCGCTGGTAAACAGGGCTTCGATCTCGCTGAGATGGATGGGCGTGTAATCGGCGCGCCCGTCGTTGACGGCAGTGCGCACGCTTGGACCGATGAACAGCGCATTCGGACGGAACGATGCTGCGTATTCCGGCTCCGCATAGCGAGCTTTGCCCATGCCCAGCAGGTGAGCGACTTCGACGTCGCGCAGTTCGGGCGCGCGTGCGGTCAACGCATCGGCAAGCACCTGCGGGAAGCCGCTGTTGGCATGGACCCAGACGCGCATCCCCGACTGAACAGCCTTAAGCGCCTCGGCGGCGCTGTTCTTTCTCTTGCGTTCGTACTCCACAAACCAAGACATGCGAATCTCCCTAGGAATGAATGGCCACTTGCGCCATTTCGACGCGGGCCTGCTCGTGGCCGACCGCGGCGTAATAAATTGCGCGATCAAAAAATTGGTCCAACAACTCCAGCACCTCTAACTCACCAAAAATTTCGGCAGGACGCTCGATCACCGACTCCTGTTTCAGGTAGTCCCACAGGTTCTCTTTCACCAGGCAGATGGTCCACGTAACCTGGCACGACGGAACTCCCTGTTGCGCGCGCTTTTTCCCGATCGCCGAGTAGCGTTGTTCGATGTCAGCTTCGGTTTTGCCCAAAAGCCATTCACCGAGATGGCGGTAAACCTCGTACACCCGCTCGGTCAGTTCCTCGGCAGGCACATTGTGGTAATCGACGAGTTTGGGACAGTTCTCAATCTTTTTTCGCAGCGCCTTCGCCAGGCCCTCAGAGTGGGTTTCAATCAGCCGCACGAATCGGTAAGCCATGATCATGATGGGCTTCTCACTTCCTGTCCGGAATCCGCATTCACCCGCAGAAATACTGGGGCAAAACACAGTTTCGGACTTTTATGATGGCGATATTTCAAATAAGAATTTCCCGGCTGATTGGAGGCTAAGACGGGTCGACGTTGAACGGCCCCGAACACGCATAGATTGTCCCGTGCGGAATGTGATAAGGACGGTGACCCTTGTCACTTGAAATTGTGACGAAGCTCACACCCCATAACTGTGGCTTTTGAGGGCTTATGTAAATCGCGAAACTATAAGCGCGAGCGAGGACTGTTTTTCGTCTCCGATTCGCCTTACAGCGAGTGTCCAGCGCTCCACATATAGATGGCAGCGTACCCGCGCCAGGGCCGCCAGTTCTCTGCCCTTCGCTCTAACTCTGCCGACGATTTCACGCCCAGGCTTTTTTGCAGGCCGAGGTCGCCTGCGGGAAACGCGTCGGGCTCGCGTAGCGCCCGCAGGGCAACGTACTGCGCCGTCCAGTCGCCGATTCCCGGGATGGTCTTCAATTGTTCGCAGAACTGCGGCACGTCGGTAATTGCATCGAACTGAAGCTCGCAGTCGCGGACCGCGCACGCCAACGCGCGGATGGTTTCCGCCCGTTTCATCGGCAGCGGCAAGGAAGCAGCGTCTGCCAGAATTTCGGGAGTCGGAAACAGATGCGAGATCCCATTCGACTTCCGCAAGGGCCGTCCGAACTTGCGAGCGATTTGTCCGGCGAGATTGGTCGCCGCTGCCACGCTGATCTGCTGGCCGAGAACGGCCCGGACGGCGAGTTCAAAGCCATCCCAAGCCCCAGGCAAACGTCGCCCCGGATCGCCCTTCAGATGTCCGCGAAGTAGCCGATCGTTCTCGAGCACCCCGGCAATCGAACCCCAGTCTGCGTTCAGGTCAAACATCGCGCGGACGCGCTCCACAATCTGAAACAACGCCGACGAGTCCTCGAAGTTCACGCGCAACACCAGCGAGTGCTGCTCCGGTGCGTGGGTCACTTCGAAGCTTCCCTCTTTACCGTGTAACGAGATCGATCGGGCGTAAGCGTCTTCTGTTACGCACTCCACGCCGGGTGTCGCGCGCGGACGCAGAAAATCCAACATCCCGAGCCAGTGATACGGCGGACGGTACCGCAGCCGAAACACATATTCGTGCTCGTGCGTTTCAAACGCATTCCTCGCCAGCGCGCGCAGTTGCGACGGCGTGCGATGGAAGGTCGCGCGGATGTTTGCATTAAACCGTCGTACGCAGCCGAAGCCTGATGCCTCCGAGACCTCGCTCATCGGCAGGCTGGTTTCATCAATCAGTTTCTTCGCGAAATGTAATCGCCGAGTTTGAGCCACCGCGCGTGGCGATGCTCCCAGATGCTGGAGGAACAATCGGCGCAAGTGGCGTCCGCCAATTCCTAACCGCTCCGCCAGATATTCGATTCCACCGTCATCGAGAGCGCGCTCGTTGAGCAAGCGAAGCCCGCGCGTCACCGTGCTCGGCGTTCCCAGCCACGCCGGCGTTCCGGGCGAGCACTCCGGCCGGCAGCGCAGGCACGGACGAAATCCTGCCTCTTCCGCCGCGGCGGCGGTTGGGTAGTACCGCACATTTTTCTCCTGACAGGTGCGGGCGGAACAGATCGAGCGGCAGTACACCCGCGTGGTCAAGACGGCGATGAAAAACTTGCCGTCGAAGCGAGGATCGCGCGACAACCGCGCCCGCGAACACGTCTGCCGGTCGAGGAGCATGACCCATGATAGCTACTTCCTTCACCACGATTAGACGTTTTCGGACATGCTAGAAATGTCTCAATTTCGCGTCCGGTTCCGTCCAACGACATTTCTCCATCTGTCGTATCGTCTTCCGGACATGCTCTTTCCCCGTACAACCTCGAACTGTTTGAGGGCAGGCCAAACGCTGCCCTCATTTTTCGCCATCATTTCCATTGCTTTCATGCTGGTTTTCCCAAGCGCAGGCCAACAGACGAGCACCCGGGGCTCCGAACAAGACCGCAACGCCATCCTGCAACTCGATGATGAATACCAGGCCGCAGTAAAGAAGAACGACGCCGCGACCATGGCGCGCCATCTCTCCGACGACTACATGCTCGTCTCAAGTTCCGGCAAAACCTACTTCAAGCCCGATATGCTCGCCGAAGCGAAATCCGGCACGGTCGTCTACGAGATTCAGGACGACACCGACCGCACCGTTCGTTTTTATGGCGACACCGCCGTCCTCACCGGCAAACTACACGAGAAAGGCACGCAGGATGGCAAGCCATTCGACGTTTGGGTGGTGTTCAGCGACGTCTACATGCGTCGCGCCGGCGGCTGGATCTACGTCTTCGCCCAGGCAGCCCGCCTGCCTGCTGGTAATCCGTAAAAGCGGGTATTTTTGGAACGCGTAACAGCGCCTGATCGAAATTGACTGTCATCGCGCAGACATTCGCGCTATCCTCCCCGCGTCGATGCTTCGCCGGATCCTATGCGCGCTGTTGTTCTCGACGGCGTTGTTCGCCCAGTCGCCGGTAGTTCTCGGCGTGTTCGAAGACAGCATGGGAGCGCTCGAGCAAGATCCGCACATTCGCGGTCTCCGCGCGGTGTTTTACAAGTCTGGGACCGAATGGAAAGTTCTGCCGGCCAACTGCGCCACGCGGAAGTGCATGCAGCAATTCATTCCGGAATTTCCCTTCGAACTGACATGGACGCTAGCTTTCGATGGGCGCAGTCTTGGGACCATCACGTCGCGCGTAGCCCCCGACCCTCCGGACTCCGATTGGCGCGCAATGATGCAAATCATCAGTGAGCCTCCTCTTCCGGCGATCGGCAAACAAACGGAGGAATTCGCGGGATTTCCGGGAGCACCCGTATTACGTCCACTGGTTGCAATTTCACAACCCAACTCCGCCGATCCCGACGTTTGGAAGCCGTTCATCGCAGTGCCAGCCAACGTCGCTCCGGTCCGCGCCGAGTTCCGCAAAAAATATCCGCGCATCACTAACTGCGAAGTGGAAGAAAGCCGCGAATACCGCGACGCCGAAATCAAGGTCAACAAAAGCTACGCCGCAAAGACCGGGTGGAAATTGTTCTCGCTCGGAATTAAAGGTTGCGATGCCAGCAACCTCGGAGCCACCGCCGGGCTGGACTACGAGTGGTTCACGATCGATCCCTCCGGCACCGTCCATTACCTCGCGAGCAACCTCGTCCTCGTGGACGCGGGAGACTATGACAAATCTGGCCACTCGCAAGTCCTCTTCATGATCGACGATTACAATCGCGGCGGCTACGTGCTCTTCTACGACAACTTCCAGAAGCAGGCGACGCTCGAATACCATTTCCACTGAGCCGACGAGAACGGCAGACATATGAAGTCGATCTGTCTTGGATTGTTACTACTCTGCGCGGTTGGCCTGTTCGGGCAGACCCAACCGCTCCTGCTCGGAGTTCTCGAAGACGTCCCTTCTGAATCCGCGAACGATATGCACCATCGAGCCGCTAGAGCTCTCTTCTTCCACGAAGGCGACGACTGGAAGGCCTTCCCGACGGACTGTGAAAATGAGGAGTGCTTGCACAAATTGCCGGCAAGGTATCCGCAAGCGGTCCACTGGACGATTGCATTTGACGGCCGCAAGATGGGCGAGGTCAGTGCGCGCACTCCGGCAGAGTGGTCAAGCTATTGGAGAGTCGGGGAACAGGTGATCCTGCCTTCGGCGAAAGTGCCGGTGATCGGCAAGCCGACAGAAGAGTTTGCCGGATTTCTTGGCGACCCAATCTTGCGTCCGCTTGTTGCTGTTTCCCGATCGAATTTTCAGGCCCCGGATAACTGGAAGCCTGCCCATATCTCCGAAAATGAGAGGGCAGCCATTCGGACTCAGTTCAGTAAGCACTTCGCCTCTGTCCAGAACTGCGACAATGAATCCGCTCCCCGTAAAAATTGGCATTACGCAGACGCCGACTTTCACTTCGGAAAGTCGTATGGGGCCAGCACAACGTGGAAACTCGCGGCGGTACACCTAAGCGCCTACCGCTGTGACGGCATTGTTGACGATCCATCGAACGATCCGTTCGCCGATCAGTGGTTCACCATTGATCCAAACGGTGAAACTCAATTCTTGCGAGGCAACCTCGTCCTCGTGGACGCGGGAGACTATGACAAATCTGGCCACTCGCAGCTCCTGTTCATGATCGACGACTACAACCGCAGCGGCTATGTGCTTTTCTACGACAACTTCGCGAAGCAGGCCACGTTCGAATATCACTTCCACTGAGTTCGCGGGCTACTTTCGTTCGGTGGGCTCCACGAAGCGACGGTTGTCTTTCAGTTGCGGCATCACGGGCAGATTGCCAGTGACCTTGACCGTGAACGTCTGGTTCGCCGGTACGCCGTCGAGTCCCTCCGCCACAAGTTGGATGCTGTACTCTCCCGCCGTTGGATACGCGTGCGTAGCGGTTTTCCCCGAAGCGTGGGTGCCATCGCCGAAATCCCAGCGATAGGTGGTCGCCGGAGTATGTTCGAGATCGGCTTGCACGCTGCAATGGATCGTCTCGCCGGCCTTTGCCGTCTCCGGCACGCTGGTCTTCAGCACTGGCGCCGAGGGCTGAACGCTCGAATCCACGATCTTGATCACTCTCACCGATTCGCCCGACTGGTCGGCAATTCGCAAGGCACCGTTTCCGAGCGCGACGGCAGCATTTCCGTTCAGCACATCCGTCGCTTCAAATTTTCCTGATGCCGGAAGCCCTAGATCCGCAAGTTGGAACTGGTGTGTCCGCGATGACTTCGTCCAGTTGAAAACTACGAGCACGGCCTGGCGTTGATCTTCGCGGAGGAAGAACACGCTGGGCTGTTCGTCTTCGGATGCGTAAGTCAGCAAGTCCACAGGAGTCGCAGCGCGGCCGATCCGGATCATGTTGATCAGATCGATATTCGACGCCAACGCCAGGCGATCTTTCTCGCGACCGAGCAACAGCATGTCATCGCCAATCTCGTAGTTCCCGCCGGAAATCGCCGAAAGTGCAATCGACGCCTGCGCTCCCGCGAGCGTGACGGGCGGCTTCTGCTCGTGCTCCTCCATGAGATAGCTGTCGGTCACGTTGTACGCATCGGGATCGTTGATGAAAAAGTTCCGATGCATGTAGAAGCGCGCGGCAATGCCAGGCTCCGCGGCTTTCGTGCGCTCGAAGTTGTGACCAGTATCGGCGGAGACGCGGCCGGAATCTACCAGACCGACAGGGTTCAACATCGGGCTACCGTCTTTGTCGAGGATGACCTCGTCACCCACAGTGTCGCGAATGATCTGCAGGCCGATGCGCTGCGCCTCAAGGGCGGTGGTGTTCGGTTTGTAGTAGTAGCCTTCGATGGCGGTGGTGTCCATGAAGTCGAGCTTGATGAAACGAACGCCCCACTCGCGCACAATCGTCTTATACGTCTGGCGCAGATATTCCTGCGCTCCGGGGTTGGTCGTATCAATCGCGTAAAGCGTGTCCACGTGCTGGCCCCACACGTCGCCGATCGGGATTGGCTGGCCCTTCGCATTCTTCACCAGCCAATCTTTGTGGTTCTGGAAGACCCACGAGCGTGTAGTGATCTCGAAGGGCGCTGTCCACAAGCCGAAGACCAGTCCATCGCCAACGATGTGATGTCCCACCACGCGCATGCCATCGGGAAATTGCGTGGCGTTCGTGGTCGTGAATTCGCCGCGCGCGTATTGGTAGCCTTCATCCACCTGGAAGAAGGTGTACCCGAGCGACGCGAGGTTCTGCGAGAGCCAGTCGGCATTGGCAAGCACTTCTCCCTGGTTGATGGCGCCATAGTAGGCAGTCCAACTCCACCAGCCCACGGGAGTCTCGCCGTTTACCCGCGCATGATGCAGGCGACGTATGGCATCGCCGTACGCCAGCAGCTGCGCGTGATAGTCACCGCCAATCGCAAGCATCAGGCGATCGGAGGTCATCGTCTCTCCCGCAGCCAGCGGCAGGCTCAGCTCGACGACGTCCTCCGCCGGTGAGTCCTCCAAGTGGAGCGCCCGCTGGATTTCTGTCGTTCCTGTGGCATCCACTTCGTACGACCCGATCTTTGCGCCGTCGGTCTTCAAGCGCAGGATGGTAAGAAATTTTTCGGAGGTCAGTGCCCCGAGGAACAGGCCCTGCTTGCTCTCGCGGTTATAAATAAGCTGGCTGCCCACGCCACGATGCAGGCCCTCCGGCGCTTGCGCGAGATCGTAGATCTTCAGGTCCGGCCAGTCTTCGCTGAAGCTGTCGGAGAGCACGCGATCCGCCGCAGCGTTCGCGCCCAATTCGATGCGCGATTCTCCGATTGCTTCGACGCTGCGAATTGCCTGCACCGAAAGCTTCTTCCCCGTGGTGTTGCGAAGCTTCACCTGCACCGTTCCATACGGGGCCTGATCGTAGGCTTGCAACACGTATGTGAGTTCCGGCTTGCTCGCTGTTCCCGCGCATGTAACCGCGATCTGCTTGCCTGCGCCAAGGTCATCGTTGAACTTCGACTCAGCAGCCTTGCAACCGCCATACTCCGACGACCGCAGCCACTTGTGATCGACCTCCGCTCCTACCCGCGCCGACAGCACCGGTTTCCCATCGACGCCCGCCAATTGATACGAGCCGTCGCCGGCATTCACCGAGATGGATACGGCTTTGTTAGCAAGCGACTGTGCGGATGCCGAAACGGCACACGCCATTCCCGCCACCACCAGCACTGCGATCTGACACTGTCGCAAATAGGAAGAGTTCATAGGGAAACTCCTTGAATCGTTTTAATCGCGCTAGGAACCAATACTGCAAGAGACAACATTTGTCCAATTGAGCAAGTCGGTGCGCACTGCTTAAATCCAAAAGAGCGAAATTGAACAGTACCTGCCGTTAGCTCACCTTCTGAGGTGATTCCGGTCACAGCCAGATTTTTCGCGCAGGCGAAGAATGAGTGCGCTATCGAAGGTTCCAACTTCGGAGCCGTAGTGAAGTTGTTGAGCTAAGCCGTTCGATCCCCTTGAGGCCCAGTTCTGGGCCAGCGACGGCGTAATCTGGTGACTCTCGCAACGGCACACACTTCCGTGCCAGTGCGCTTGCCACATGGCAGTAAGTGGTTTGGTCCGAAGATGGTTACGCGGGCCAGGACACAATCTTTCTTTGCATGTCCTCCATTTAGCTCAGGAGGTACAGATGTCGCAATCTTCCAAACATACCGATATTGTCGTGTGCCCGCTGTGTCTGGGCCACGGCGAAATGCCCAAAGCGCTGATCGCTTTGCGATGGAACGATCGCGAAACGCAGCGTATGCTCGCGCAATACGGTGACGAGTTCACCGCGGGCGAGCATGGGGGCATGGACAATCCCTTTGAATCGAAAGAGGAAGCGACCGCGGGAAGCACAAAGCAGTTTCACAGTTCGGGCGATGGCGTTCCCAAAGAATGACCGCCCCTCGCGCGTGCCCAAGCGGCGCTTACTTCAATAACTGACTGCAGTGCAATCGAGCCCTCGTAAAACGAGGAGGAGTGAATTCTTATGAGCTTGTCAACGATGATTCCCGGCGCCATCGCGACGCCGCGGACCTACGTCAACGAAGTATTGGCACTGGTAAAAGCGAAAAACCCTGCCGAAAAGGAATTCCACCAGGCAGTCCAGGAAGTGTTGGAATCTCTGATCCCCGCACTCGAGCGTCATCCTGAATACATCAGCCACAAGATCCTTGAGCGCGTCACCGAACCCGAGCGCCTCCTCATGTTCCGCGTTCCCTGGTTCGACGACAAGGGCGAGATCCAGGTCAATCGCGGCTTCCGCATTGAGATGAACAGCGCCATCGGCCCCTACAAAGGCGGCTTACGCTTCCATCCTTCGGTGAACCTCGGCATTTTGAAGTTCCTGGCTTTCGAACAGGTATTCAAGAACTCGCTCACCACGCTGCCCATGGGCGGCGGCAAGGGCGGATCGGACTTCGATCCGAAAGGCAAGAGCGACAACGAAGTGATGCGTTTCTGCCAGAGCTTCATGACCGAATTGCAACGCCACATCGGCCCCGACACAGACGTGCCGGCGGGCGACATCGGCGTGGGCGGCCGTGAAATCGGCTTCCTCTTCGGGCAGTACAAGCGGCTGCGCAACGAATTCACCGGCGTCCTCACCGGCAAGGGCTTGAACTGGGGCGGCTCGTTGATTCGTCCGGAAGCCACCGGCTACGGCTGCGTGTACTTTGCGGAAGAAATGTTGAAGACCGTGAAGCAGACGCTCGAAGGCAAGGTTTGCCTGGTCAGCGGCAGCGGCAACGTGTCGCAATACACCATTGAGAAGCTGCTCGATCTCGGCGCGAAGCCGATCGCTTGCAGTGATTCGAACGGCATCATTCACGATCCGGCCGGCATCGATCGCGAAAAACTGGCGTACATCCTCGACCTGAAGAACACCAAGCGCGGCCGCATCAGCGACTACGCCGAGAAGTTCAAGACGGCGAAGTACATCCCGGTCGATCCGAAGCTCGATCACAACCCGCTGTGGGACATCAAGGCCGATTGCGCATTCCCGAGCGCCACGCAGAATGAGATCAACGCGAAGGACGCGAAGAACCTCATTAAGAATGGCTGCAAGGTCGTCAGCGAAGGCGCCAACATGCCGAGCACGCTCGAAGCCACGAACCTGTTCCTCGAAGCGGGCGTACTGTACGGACCGGCAAAGGCTGCGAATGCGGGCGGCGTTGCCACCTCAGGCCTCGAGATGGCGCAGAACAGCGCGCGCTTGGCCTGGACGCGCGAAGAAGTTGACCATCGCCTCCACAACATCATGATCGCCATCCACAAGAACTGCTTCGAGACTGCCGAGAAGTACGGCAAGCCGGGCAATCTGGTGGTCGGCGCCAACATCGGCGGCTTCCTGAAGATTGCCGACTCGATGCTGGATCAAGGCTTGGTGTAGGAAGGTTGCGGTAACTTGCGGGATGGACTCTCGTCCATCCCGTTTTTCTTTGGCCCAAAAACCACGTTAGGTTCAGCGAATTCGGATTGCCGACACCGCCGAGAAGCCTCTCGCCCGAGTTTCACCATTGCAAACGCCAGCCGCCGGAATCCTCTTCGTCACCGAAGCTGAGACTCCTGCCTGGTGCAAGTCATCACCGCCATACTTCGCGAAGAATGACTGCGTACCCCGCGTGTTGGCGGTTGTGCTGAGGGTCGCGATACCGTCGCGGAGAACCGCCGACCCCAGGCTGGTGGATCCGCTCATCAGTTCGACCGTACCGGTCGGAGTACCATCCGACGCGGACAATACCCGAACCGCAAAGCTTGCCGGACCGCACGCGGATGCGGGCTCGACGGCAGGAGCAAGGTTCACCTGCACTCCAGCCTTGATCGTGCCGCTAACGACGAGGCTTTTCGTCGCTGTCGCGGCAGGGTAATTCACATCGCCGTTATAAGTGGCCGTAAGCGTGTACGTGTTGGCGGTTGCCTCGGTGAAGGTTGTAGATGCCGTGCCCGACGATAGCGTAATCGGGCTACCGATCTGAGTTCCGTTCACTTTGAAGGTAACGGTTCCGGTCGGCTTCGTCGTTGGCGTTGATGTGACACTGGCAGTGAAGGTGATCGTCGTTCCCTTCGTTGCGGTGCCGCTCGGTGATGTGATGGTGATCGTCGGTGTCCCCAGGTAGCCGATGCCAACCAGTTGAATGCTGTTGATGCCGGCAACGGTATTGCCGGGGAACAGAAGGCTCGCGGTACGGGTACCTACGGTCGACGGCTTGAACACGATGCCGACCTGGCAGGTGTGGCCTGCCGCCAGGGTCGCGCCCGCAGTCAGTCCACAACTCGTGGTACTCGGATCAGTCGCAAAATCAGTCGGATTGGTCCCTCCGAAGAATGCATTCGCACTCAGCGCGAGGGGCTGGTTCCCGGTATTCGAGACGGTGAATATTTTCGGAGCACTAATAGTTCCCTTGGCTTGATAAGTCCACTTCCAATAGCCGAAGGTCCCCAGCTTTCGAATCGATTGCGTCGGCCCGGCCGTCGGCGCGTTCGTCAGGAAATACACCTGTCCTTGGGAATCGACAGCCAGACCGGTAGGATTGCTGATCGTCGCGAAAACCGCCGCGCCGCCATCGCCGGCGTTGCCCGCCGTTCCGTTTCCGGCAATTGTGCTTATGATCCCAGTGACAGCATCAATCCGGCGAATGCGCTGATTACCGGCATCCGCGAAATAGAGGTTGCCGGCGATGTCGAAAGCAATCTGCCCGATTTTGTTGCTGATCTCGGCGCCGCTCGCCTTGCCGCCATCCCCGGAGAACCCGCATTTCACTCCCCCCGCCACGCGGTTGGCCGTGGGTGAGTACTCGGCATTGTAGAGTGGCTCCTCCAGCAGGAAGCAGGTATTGGCGGTGTTATAGATATAGCTGTTGTAGAGGTTTCCGCTGGCATCCACTGCGAACGATGCCGGAGTCCCGTTGGAGTAGACGAACTGGTTCGTGAGATACCACAAGTTGAAGGATCCGGCGCCGCCTGAAACGTTGGCCACAGGCATCTCGGCTGCGCCCTTTGTTCCCTCCTCAAAGAAAAGGTTGTCGTAAGCATCAATGCTCATATTGGCCGGCTTAGACATGCCAACTGTGGTCAATGGGCAGGGAGTATTCGGAGTACAGCTCCCCGGAGCGTAAGTGGTCCCATACGCAGTCTGGGTCGCCCAAGGCGCGAAGTAGCTGAAGTAGTAGGTACCCGCGGTGTTAGCGGAGTAAATGATACCGAGACTGTCCACGGCCAGAGACTGGGGAGTGGCAAAGGCTGGCGAGATGGTGCCAATTGCACCGCTGGAATCAATCTCTTTGATGCGGTTATTCCCAACGTCAGCGATGTATAGAACGTCCCCGCCATCGACCGTCATGTTGGTTGCGTTATTGATCGTCCCGGTGCCGGCGGTTGCGGTCCCAGTCACCGTGGTGATCTGCGCAGGCGTAAAGCTCAGAATCGGGGCATACCCGTTGCCGACGAGGCCGAAGCTCGTGACCGCGGTTTCGGATGAATTCGTCATCTGCACAAAGCCAAGTCGGTGGCCCGGTCCCTGTGGGGTGAACCGCACCAGCAGCGAACAACTCTCACCGCGGTTGTAGTGGTTCCCCTCATAACAAGAGCCGCCCGGCACGATGACAAAGTTTTTGTTCGCCATCTTGATGTGCGTGAGGGTGGTTGCCGCGGAGAAATTGAAGAGCAGTGTTTCCGCGCCCGCGTTCTCTCCTACCCCGGCAGCGACAAAAACGTGAAAGTTGGCCGGAGCCTTCTGGAACGTTGCGTCAGTCGCCTGGCGGGCAAGGCTTGATCCTTGTGGTCTCGGAGCAGGAGCCAGGGAAACGATGGACTGAGACTGAATGGTCGAGCGAACCATTGGTTGCGCAAGTCCTGGCGTGGAAGCGAGCAGGACAGCACAAACCATGATGCCTGCGTTCTGGATGTTTCGGAGCGCGATCTGAAGCATAGATTTGCCTTTCGATGAAACGGATTCTGGCGTCGGGGGAAAGGGGATAGGGGATAGGGAACAGGGGTGGTCCCGAAGAGAAGTAGCGTTGCCAAGATTCTGCACCTGTTTCGGGGAAAAGCAAGGCATATTTATAGGCGGCAGCGGGAGATTGGCCCACTGGACACCCTGTATCGCGGGTTGCCGGCGTCTCCGCTGGTCTACCGGGTCGAACGGTGAAAGGCAATCCAAGGGGAATGGGTGGATCGAACCGAGCAATGGCGCAGTTGTTGGCCATCGCCTAACCGCATCACATTGGTGCGTGTTCGGGCTCACAGCGCAAATCGGCAACTCGCGTTATCTTCAATAAATCCAGGTGCTTAGCTATGCAACAAGCGCTTGCCGGGGAGCAAAGGAGAAAACGTGATTCGCCCTTATGGTGAAGGTATGAGTAGCTATCCCACGGTCCTGCTGGAGTCCAACGGAACCCGCATCGAAGCCCGCTGTTCGCAGTGCGGCTGCATCCTGCAATTGCTCGACAGTCCTCGCGCCGCATTGTTCGCCGCCGCCAGCCTGCAGGCGCAACTTGAGACCCACGCTTGCATTTCCCGCGACATGGTGGCGCCGGGTGCTGAAACTTCCGCCAGATGAAGACCAATCCGAAGTCGAGAAAATCTCTTCCGACCCAGTTCTGGCAGGCTAGTTCCGAACTCCGTTTTTGTCCGAAAACCAGGCCCAAGGCCCACTCCGGCTCTACATCCGCGCGACCAGCGCCGGGAAGACCGCACACTGGCCCGTGACCCACCGCACCACGCCCCGTGCTCCCGATCATAGGCTCTTCCCAAAGGCCTAGCTATTCTGCGCATGTGGGGCATTCCCAACAGCAACACCAAGTTCTTTGAAAACTCTGTGGCCTCCGTGCCTGTTGTCTTTCCAAAGCCCCGGCTAAGTCCTTATTTTGGAATATTTTACGTATAAGCCATTTATTTTGAATATTTTGCGCGACATACACTAGCTAAACCCTTTGCAATCAAGATCCCCAGGGGGAGGGGGTACCCTCACACTCTCGCCCGAATGGACTGAAGGATGGTGGTGGCCAGGCGCATTGCGCCCTCGCTTTTGTGAACTACGCGCGAGGCGTGGGCCAGCGACTCCACCGGGAGCGGCGCACCGGAAAAGAAAATCATCGGCAAGTTCGGATTGCGTTCACGGATCTTGGTCGCCAGCGTGAGGCCGTCCATCTGTGGCATGTGGTAGTCAAGCACCACCAGGTCGATCGGCTCCTCACACAACGTGAGCGCCAGGTTGCAGTCATCGGTGCAGAGTGGGCGCAGACCGCACGCGGTCAGAACATCTTCCAGGAGTTCGAGGATTGCGGGCTCGTCGTCGACACAAAGCACCAGGGGAGCTTCGGCCAGGGCGGGATAGGTGAATGGGACCTGCGGAACAATTGCGCTACGTGCCATGAATGCTCTCACCTCTTCCGTATTGGACGAGGCAGCCTGTTCCACGGACGTCAAAGGTTTGTAAGAAAACGTTCCCTAGGATTCCGGAGCGTTGTCGAGGGTGAAGGAAAAAGTAGCGCCTTCGTTCACGGCACCTTCGGCCCAGATGCGTCCACCGTGTTTTTGAATAATGCGTTGCACGGTGGCAAGACCGACGCCCGTCCCAGGAAACTCCGATAGCGGATGCAACCGCTGGAATGGTTGGAAGAGACGCTGCATCCCGCGCGGATCGAAGCCGGCACCGTTGTCCTTGATGAAGTACACCGGGGTGCCATTCGCACGTCGAACGCCAAATTCGATTTTGCTCGGTGATTTGTTGGAAGAATATTTCCACGCGTTGCCGATTAAATTATCCATCGCCACGCGAAGTAAATGCGCGTCGCCCACCACGATCGCATCGGATGCAACGACGATTTCCACCACGCGCTGCGGATGGCGTTGTTTGAGTTCGGCGAAGATCTCCCGCGCCATCGCGGAGACGTCCACGCGCTCGCGGTGCATCTCGCTCTTGGTGACGCGCGCGAGATTGAGCAGGTCTTCGATCAGTTCGTTCATGCGCTTCGAGGCGTCATCGATGCGGTCGAGGCAGTCCTTCAATCCCGGCGAGAGCTCGTTGCCGTATTGCAGGTGAATGATGTAGCTCATTCCATTCACGACTTCGAGCGGCCCGCGGAGATCGTGAGAAACCGAGTAGGAGAACGCCTCGAGGTCGCGGTTCGCTGCGACCAACTGCTTGGTGCGGTCCTGCACGCGCAGTTCGAGTTCGCTGCGCGCGCTGAGCAGCGCGGCATCGCGCACCTGGATTTGCGACAGCATCTCGTTGAAAGCGGTGATGAGCGTGGAGAGTTCGTCGTGCGCCAAGCTTGGTTGCGCGCGTAGCGAGTAATTCTTCTCCCGCGACACCTTCATCGCGGTGTCGGCCAGTTCCGCGATCGGCCCCGCAACCGTGCGCCGGAAGAGCCACGAGACAATCAAAGCCGCGCCCATGCAGGCGAGCAGTACGAAGAAGAGAATCTTCAGGAAGCGATTGCGGCGCTCATTGAGCGAGCTGAGGTTCGAGCGGATGTAGATGGCGCCAATGCGGCGTCCGCCGAAGTCAATGTTGCGGATGACCGTAACCTTCTCACTGAAGAACAGTACGGTTTGCTGCTTGTCGGGTGATAACGATGGCAGCACGTTCACGCGAACGTCGGCACTGCGCCAGTACTCGGCGAACAGCTGGCCGTCCGGCGTGAGCAGGCCCGCACCTTCGACGTTTGGCGACGCGGCAAGCGCTCGGAGAGTTTGGCGGGCCGACTCGGGATCGTTGAACTCGAGTGCCGAGACACTGTTCGCGGCGATGATCTGTGCCTGTGTGGACAAACTGGTGACAAGACTAGTGCGCGCGTTCGACTGGTCATAGAAGAGGAAGCCGACGGAAGCGACGAGCAGCGCGACCGTGGTGACCGCGATGTTCATCCACGTGAGCTTGGCGGCGATGGAGGTGTTTGTCGGCATCGTCAATCCCTCGCCTCGTCGTGCTTCACGTTGGCGGCAACCTTGAGAAGCTGTGAACTGAGCGTGAGTCCCGCACGCTCGGCCCTGGTGACGTTGACGTCGAAGCGCACGCGGCCGCTTTGCAGGGTGAACTCGATCATTCCGCCGCGGTCGGCGAAGTGCGGGATGTCGCTCACGGTGAGCACCGGAGCCTTCGCGAGCTCAACCAGGATTCCGCGCAGACGACTCTCTTCCGAGTTGCTGATGTATAGAATGCGGCACTGCGCAGCTTCTCGTACGGAGTTCACGCGCAAGGCGACCAGCTTCTTGCCTTCGATGGATTCGCCATTGATCGTGGAGTCCAGGACGGAACCGAAGCCGTCGCGACCGAGAACGCAGATGGAGAAGTCGTCGGACGGAGCAACGCTCGCTGGCCACTGCACAAACGCGCCGAACTTATACAAGTACGCGGCTTTGACCTGGAGATCTGTTGGAGGTCCTGCGGGCGGAGCGGCCATTGCCAGCAGGCTGTGGAACAAAGGCAGCAGAACCAGGCAGCGCAGGACGTCGCGAACGGAAGATGTTCGCTTCGCGCCGCTACGACTGCTTCGCCTCTGCGACAGGTTGGTCATGGTTCAGTTGCGACGGATGTCGCCTCTCAACGGGCGCTCGTCCAGGTCAGCTTTATATACACGCTGCGCTTAATGCCCACAAACGCGATGTTGCTATCGGCCGAAGGATCCGAGCCGAACTCTGGATGGTGTGGCTGGAGCAGATTACGGCCAACGACAGAGACATCGAACTGATGGCCGATCTGCCAGCCGAAGCGAGCGTCGGCGGTGGTGTACGCACGAATCGGATAGGTCGCACCAGCCGGTCCTGCGGTCTGGCCCGGAAGTTCACTGACGTAGCGAATGTCGGCATCGAACTGCAGCGCTTTGGTCAGGTCGTATTCGGACTGCGCGAAGACCTGGTGCTCCGGACTGGAGCCCATAATCCCCGGAGCGCTGCCGATGTCGAGCGAGCCTGGTCCCGGCTCGATGTTCATGTGCAGGTACGAGTAGTAGCCGCGCAGACGCCAGCTCTCAGTCGGACGCCACTCGGATGTGATCTCGAAGCCCTTGGTGTTGCCGATGAGACCGTTGCCGAACTGTGCCGGCAGCAGAATGTGCGGCACTCCAGGACTGTCTTCCACGTAAGGCGCACCGGTGATGTCTTCGCTGAAGAGGTTGTGGAAGTGGTTGTAGAAACCGGCGATGTCCACGTAGACGTTCTTGCCGAAGAGGTGGCGCGCACCGAGTTCGTATCCGTTCATCTGTTCGGGACGGAAGTTTCGGTTGGCGTTGAAGCGGGCGAAGTACGGCGTTCCATCAGGCAGAACAGCCACCAATCCGGAGAGGAAGAAGTCACGTTCGGCATCGGACGGCGTTCTCACGGCGTGCGTGGCTGCGGCCCAGACGGAAGTGGTATCGGTCGGTGTCCAGAGCAGGCGCGCGCTTGGCTCGGGAGCGTAGTCGGTGAAGTTGGTGTTGAGGAACTTCGAGCCGTAGGTGAGCACCAGGCGCTTGTTGACCAGCGTGAACTCGTCCTGGATGAAGGCTGTCAGAAGACGGTCGGTGCGATCTGCGGGACTGAAAGTCAGTCCGGAGACGACCTCTATGTTGTCGCCGTGACTGAAACGCGCGCCGAGGCCCCAAGTGACTTTGTGGCGATCGAATAGGCGCCAGTGCTGCACGAAGTCAACGTCGTAGGTGTCGCGCAGATCCCCGAAGTTGGGCTCGCGGCGATTGGTGCGATCGTAATAGGCCTGGAGATCGAAACTCTTGCCTTCCCCTTGATCGTGATGCCAGTGGAAGTTGACATTGCCGCCGGAGAGTCGGGCATCCTGATCGAGCACTTGCGAAAAGGGTGGCGTGTAGCTGGTAGCGACAACGCTTTCACCAGCGCGCTGATCGTAGATGTCGCCGGAGAGCGTGAAGGCGTTGACCTGGGCCTTGTCGTTCCAGTCCACGCGGAAGCCGCCCTGGAGCGAACTCCAGTCGTCGAAGTTGCGGCCGTCCCAGTGGAACTGTGGACCGCGATCGAAGCCACGACCATAGAAGCGGTACTGCAGGTTGTCGCCATGATGATTGCCATAGCGGCCGTTCACGGTACCGTGGTCGAAGCTTCCGGTTGCGGCTGAAACCATTCCACCTTGCGTGTCCTTGGCGCGCTTGGTGATGATATTGATCACGCCGTTGACGGCGTTCGGGCCCCAGATGGTTCCCCCGGGACCGCGGATGACCTCGATGCGCTCGATGTCTTCAAGGGGGTAGTCCTGGACTTCCCAGTAGGTGCCCGCAAGCAGCGTCGTGTAAACGGTGCGGCCATCGATCACGACGAGCACATCGCGGCAGAGGCGCGAACCGAAACCTCGGATGCCGATGGACCACTTATCGCCGTCGATGCGCGCGACTTCCACGCCGGGCGCGAGGCGAAGCGCTTCAGGGATATTCGTAACCCCGGAACGGCGGATGTCTTCCGAGGTGATGACGTAGATCGCGGCCGGGGTGTTGAATGCGGATTCGGGCTGCTTGGTAGGGGTGGTCACCTCGATCTGCGAAAGCTGTTCGAGGGACATCTGCTTTAGGTCTTGTTGCGAGTTGTCGGGCTGGCCGGCGTGCAGGAGCGCAGGCAGGCACAGCACCAGCGCGGCGAATCGCACGAGGTGGAATCCGCTGCGCTCGTTCTCCAGAATGTTCTTGCAGGCCTGAATGCCAATATTCAGAATCCACCCCGATCGGCAGAGGAATTGGGCAACGAGCACACTTGCGCGACTATGGAAGCGAATCAAAGCTCGGGGGAGAGCGCTAGTAGCGCTAGTTGGGGTGAGATGCTGAATTGAACGGCAGAGTTGCTCACCGGGAGAACTCGCTGACGCGACTGGTTTCCCTTTTCGAATGAGATGTTTGCCGCAGTTCTAGGTGGGGTTTCCAGCGAAAATGGGGGCTCCGACCGCGGTGCGAAAGGGGCCGAAAGGTGCGTCTTTGTTGTGGATTCGGCGACGCACGAAACCTATACTTGGGGCTCCCCTTTGGACATGTCACGGTTTCGTAAGCTCGCCTGGGCCGCCTCCGCAATCGTCATCGCTCACCTGATTTGGCTTGCTGTTTGGCCTAACGCGCGATGGGGCTTCCTTGCGTCACAGCAATTTCAATTTCTGGCTGGAGTACTCGCAGGTATTGCGTGCTGGAGGGCTTCAGAACGGTCGCAGCAATATCCGCGAATGTTCTGGCAATTCTCAGCGGTCACGTTTGGCTTCTGGTCGATCGCATCGCTGATCGATTCCAGCTATGACCTGCTGGGGAATGGACTGATTGATCCTCCGCTTTGGGTAGCACTGGTCATCTTTCTTTCCACGGCCCCGATGTTCATTGCCGCGCTGATGGGAGGCGGAAAGAGCGAAGAGCGCGTTCATTGGGACGTCATCCTCGACGTCGCCCAGTTGCTGATTTTGATCGTCGCGGTACACATCATGCTGGTGGCGATCCCGAGCATGACGCAGAGCGTAGAGCGAGGAGCAGTTCACCGACTGATCTTGCTTGCTGCATGGCGAGGCGCACTGGCGCTCGCGCTGACGATGCGCGCGGCGTTCTCGAAGTCACTGGCGATCCGCAGACTTCTAGCGCCGGTCGCAGCGGCGATGAGTCTGTTCGCAGTTGCATCGTCGGTTGGGAACTTCGCCGACCGCTTTCAGATCTGGAATGAAGTCCGTTGGTTTGACCTAGCTTGGACGATACCGTTCGCACTCGTCGCGGTTGCAGCATCACTTTGGCGCGAACGCGGGCGAGTGGGGGTGCAGTCGGAACTAACGGCGGATTCCGCGCCGGTCTTCATCATTTATCTGCCGGCGCTGGCGATTCCGGTCATTTTGCTGTCGTTGTACTCGACGATCGTTTTTGAGCAGGTCGTGGTCGGATTGACAGCGATGTTCGTCTCCGTGGCATTCTTCACGATGCGGGTGCTGGTTGCGCAGCGTAGGCAAGACCAGATGTTGCAACAATTGGCGAATTCGGAGCGACGGTATCGCCGGCTATTCGAAGACAATATGGCGGCAGTTTATCGATCCACGCCTGACGGGCAGATCACGGATTGCAACCAGGCGTTCTGCGATATGTTCGGCTACACGAAAGAAGAAATCGCGAACGGTTCGGCGGCGCGATTGTATGCCGGCGGTAAAGTAGAGCGCGAAGCGACGCTCCGCGATCTGCGAACGCATGGACAGCAGCGAAGCGTACAAGTCGCATACCGACGGAAGGACGGTTCTCTGATTCACACGCTGGGGCACCGCGCGATGGTTGTGGACCGGGACGGTATGGAGATGATCGAGGGAACGCTGATTGACATGACGCAGAGGCGGTCTCTCGAGTTACAACTGCAGCAGTCGCAGAAAATGGAGTCGCTAGGAACGATGGCCGGCGGCGTGGCGCACGATTTCAACAATCTCTTAACGGTGATTGGCGGATACAGCGCTATGCAAATGGCGAACCTGGACGCGAACGATCCGAACCACGAGTATGCGACTGAGATCAAGGCCGCCTCCGACCGAGCAGCGGGACTCACACGGCAACTGCTCGCATTCAGCCGGCAACAGGTGATGGAGGAGCGGCCGGTAATCCTCAACTCCCTGATTCGCGACTTCGAGAAGTTTTTGAGACGGCTGGTAGGAGAAGATGTCCAGCTGCGAACGAGTTTTGACCTGGAGTTGGGAACGGTGCGGACTGACCCGGGACAGATGGAACAGGTCTTGATGAATCTCACGTCGAATGCGAGAGATGCGATGCCATTGGGCGGGACGATTCGGATCGAGACTGCGAACGTAGTGCTGAATGAGCGGAGCCTGGAGCGGAACCCGATTGTCGTGCCGGGTGGATACGCGCGGCTCTCCGTGAGTGACGATGGGATCGGGATGGAGGAAGCGACCATCGCCCACATTTTTGAACCTTTCTTCACCACGAAGGCGGTCGGAAAGGGCACCGGACTCGGTCTCGCGACGACATATGGAATCGTGAAACAGAGCCGGGGCTACATCGAAGTCCAAAGCTCGCCGGGAGCGGGATCACGCTTCGATGTGTATCTGCCGCTCATCGGTCGCGACGGCGCAGGAAAAAGCGGGGACACCCGAACGGCAGTGGCACGAGGAACCGAGACAATCTTGCTCGTGGAAGACGATGTTCAGCTCCGCTCCATGTCGGTAACGCTGCTGCAATCGTGCGGCTACAACGTGCTGACGGCTGATGATCCCCGTGAGATTGAGAAACTTTGCGAACGCCACGGGGAACGCATTGACCTCCTTCTGACAGATGTCGTGATGCCCCACTTGAGCGGCAGTGAAGTGGCAAAGCGAGTCGCGGCAAAAGTGCCTGCGATCAAGATCCTGTTTATGTCGGGGTATCCAACGCACTCAAAGCTCGATCGCACTGCGCTCGAAGCATCGGGATCGTTTCTGCAAAAGCCGTTCGCCCCGGCGGTACTTGCGGCAAAGGTGCGCGAGGTTCTGGACCAGGAACTCACCGGCCAGGCATAGCAACGATCAACTCATCCGCTCACTTCATTCGCAGCATGTAGGACCTCACTTACGACAGCCTTAACGTCTTCCTCCGTGCTGCGATGATTCACGACGCAGGCGCGGAGAGCGAACTGGCCACGAATGGTTGCGTTCGAGATGCAGACCTTCCCTCGTTGAATGATGCGCTGAAGAATCTCGAGGTTCAGGTGGTCGAGATCGGCATTTTTCCTCACATAGCGAAAACAAACAGCGCTTAGCTCAACGGGGGCGAGAAGTTCGAGTTGCGGCTCGGCGGAAACGGAGTCGGCGAGAATGCGGGCAAGGCGAAGGTCTTCGGCGATGCGCTGCTGGAATGCCTGAAGCCCGAAGTAGCGGAGCGAAAGCCATATCTTCAACGCGCGAAACGGCCGCGAAAGTTCCATGGACGATTCGAAGAACGCGAAGCTTTCGATGGGGTCAGTCGAAAGGGAGCGTGCGTAGTCTTCGGTATGCGAGAACGCGCGTTGCGCGGCGGCAGGATCGCGGTAGAGGAGACATCCGCAACCCGCAGGCTGGTAGAGCCACTTATGCGGGTCGAGGGAGAGCGAGTCAGCACGATTCAGTCCAACGAATTTTTCGGGAACTGTCATTGCAGCGAGTGCGCCGTAGGCGCCGTCCACGTGCATCCAGAGGTTGTGTTCGGAGCAGATGTCGGCAATCTCGGGCAGAGGATCGATACTGCCGGTAGCAACGGTTCCAGCGCTGGCGACAACGGCGATGGGACGATTCCCTTCCCGGAGATCACGCATGATTGCGTCACGTAGATGACTGATGTCCATCTGGAAGCGATCATTCACTGGGATACGGCGGACATTCTTCTGACCAAGGCCGAGCATCATCGCGGCTTTCGGCATGGACATGTGAGCTTCGTCGGAGCAATAGATCACTCCACCTTGGGCTCCGTTTTCGTTGGCGGGCGCTTTCGCTTCGCGGGCCATGCAAAGAGCCATGAGGTTGGCTTGTGAGCCTCCGCCGGTGAGGCTGCCGGAAAACCCAGAACAACCGATGGCTTCGGCGAGCCAGCCAACGACGGTGCGTTCGATGGTCACGGCGGCTGGACCGGAGCGCCAGGCGGTGACGTTCTGGTTCAAAACGCTTGCGGCGAAGTCACCAAGCGCGGCGATCGGGAGGCCGGAACCGAAGACGTATCCGAAGAAACGCGGGGAGTTTGGCCTCGACAAGGCGAATACGTCCGCCAGCGGATCGAAGGCGCGTTCGCCCATAGGTGCGATCGGGACTTCCGCGGAAAAGAGAGCATTTACCGCCTCGCCGGAGACGTTTAGCGGGAAGGCAGGTAGATTCGGGAGACGTTCCAGGTAATCGGCGGTGAAATCGGAGATTTTGCGGGAAAGGGCGCGGAAATCTGCGGGGCTGAGGTCGAGAGGGGCCATAGGAATCCAGAACAGCGAATCTTACACGTCGAGGCGACTGCCAAACGAACCGAAAGGAGAAGTCATGTGAGCAAAACTATTGACGGGCTGCTCAGGATGAAGTAAAAAGCTTTCGAAAGTTTACGAAACGTTTTGAAAGCCAGTGTCATTGTTTGTCGGAGGCCAGCATGAGCAACATTCGGAAGGGCGTTCTCTTTGCACTCGCGGTTGTTCTTCTCGTATTCACATTCGCGCCAAACGCGGTGAGCCAAGGCACGTACACCGCAGAATTGCGCGGACAAGTGACCGATAACACCGGCGCGATGCTACCGCATGCAACCGTGACGATCACGGCGGACGAGACGGGGCTTTCGCAAACGGCGACGACGGATGACGCAGGCCGATACATCTTCACAGCATTGCGGCCGACGACGTACACGTTGCGGGTGCAAGCGAAGGGATTTGCGACGTCCGTGCATAAGAACATTGTGCTGGCGGTGAATCAGCAGGCGAGTATGACGTTTGAGTTAAAACCAGCGGCAGCGAATGAAAGTGTCGATGTGGTCGATACAGCACCGCTGCTCGATACAGGTGGGGCATCGCTCGGCACCGAAGTGACGAATGAGTTCATCAGTCGCATGCCGATTCAAAATCGCGATGTGACGCAGTTGGTGTATCTCTCCGCAGGCGTGACTACGCTGAACAACGGTGGTGGCTATCCGTATGGAACGGATTTCTCTTCGAATGGTCAGCGCTATGGATCGGCGGAGTTCCGACTGGATGGCGGACTGGCGACCGGACCGGAACAGGGCGAAGGCGCGACGACGAATGTGAGCTATGTACCGTCGACCGAAGTAATTCAGGAATTCAAGGTACAGAACAACAGCTTCGCGGCGGAGTTCGGCAGCAACGGCGGCACGGTGGTGAACGTGCTGATGAAGTCGGGCACGAACAAGTTCCATGGCAGCGGCTGGTGGTTTGGGCAACGCACGGAACTGAACGCGAACGATTTCTTCTCGAACCGTGCTGGCGTTCCGCGGACCGACAACACCCGCGATCAGTTTGGGGGAGCGCTGTCGGGGCCGATTTACAAGAACAAAACTTTCTTCCTGGTGGACGTTGAGCACGTTCGGCAGAACAACAAGAACTTGATCAGCGGGCGCGTGCCGACGGACCTCGAGCGCGCGGGGAATTTTTCCGAGACGATGGTGCAGGACGATAACGGCAACCTGGTGCCCGTGCAGCTCTTCAATCCGTTCGCGTACGATCCGGTGACGCAGACTCGCCAGCCGTTCGTAGGGAATGTGATTCCCGCTGGGATGATCACTGCGATCGGGCAGAACCTGGTAAATGCCTACCCCGCCGCGACAGGACCGATTGATCCGGGGACGCAGACGAACTTCAACGTGGCAACGGTGATCACGAGCCCGAATACGCAGTTCGACATCAAAATCGACCACCAATGGAACGACCGCATTCACCTGATGGGACGTTATAGCCAGGCGAACAGCGAGTTCGATCAACCAGGCGCGTTCTACGACGGTATCACCAGCAATACAACCACGCGCAACGTGGTGCTGGAAGGAACGTGGACGATCTCGCCGACGCTGCTGTGGACGAACCGCGCCGGACTTGACCGCTATTACCAGAAGGGCACGTCGCAGAAAGTAGACCTTACGACACTCGGATTGCCGACGCTGTATATGGACGCGAACGGGATCCAGCGGATGCCGTCAATGCCGGTGGACAACTACTCGGGGCTCAACGACCAACAGTGCTGCGTGGACACCGTCAACGGCCACACGCAGTACGTTTTTGCCTCGCAGATGAGTTGGATACACGGCAAGCACTCCTTCAAGTACGGATGGGAGGGCAGGATTTTCCTGAACAACTTCTACCAACCGGACTACGCGACGGGATTGTTCAACTTCACGAAGACGATCACAGCGGAAGATCCGTTTGGCGGAAGTCCTGCAAACTACGGCACCGGCCTTGCGGGCATGCTGCTCGGGTTTCCCCAAAGTGGGCAGATCAACATTAAATACGGGGTCGCGGATAAGTCGATGCAGAACGCGTTCTACTTCCAGGACGATTGGAAGGTGACGCCAAAACTGTCGTTGAGCCTGGGACTTCGTTACGAATTCAGCACGCCCTACACGGAGCGGCACAACCGAAGCCAGTTCGACAATTTCACGGGAGACAGCGGAGTGTCGCTGAACCTGAACCCGACGGGCGACCCCGATCTTGCAACGCTGGGGCTGGGAACCACTGATTTGAAGGGCACGACAGTGTTCGCGACTTCCAACAATCGCCATGTTCCTTCCGACTTGAACAATTGGGGACCGCGATTGGGTTTCGCGTATCAATTGGCACAGAACACGGTACTTCGGGGCGGCGTCGGCATGTTTTATGGGCTGTCAACGGCGACCAACTTCCAGTACTCGGGAACGTCGTTCCGCAAGGACGCTGCGATTCACTTCACAAATGACGGCGGAGTGACGCAGTACGCGACATTGGATAATCCGTTCCCGACATTGCCGACGAACACCGTGCCGGGACCGCAGGGAACAACATACGGGAAGCTGGCGGAGTGGGGATTTGCGGATTCGAATGATCTGGGAACCCTGCCAGACCGCAACCCTGAGATTTACCAGTGGAACATCGGCGTGCAGCACCTGTTGCCGTGGGGGATCGTGATTTCGGCGGACTACTCGGCAAACCACAGCACGCACCTGCCGTACGGCTATCCGACGCGCAATCGAGATTTCCTATCGGCAGCGGCACGGCAGAAAGTGATCGCCTTGGCAAACGCGAAGGGCGAGGCGCCGAGCGATTTGCTGAACGAGTTATATCCAAATCCATTCCAGTCGATGTTCGTTGGCCCGACTGCGACCTTCCATGAGCCGGATTCCATCTACAACAATGACACGATCCCGCTAGTGAACCTGTTGAAACCGTATCCGCAGTTCGACGGCGACTTCGAGGGACTGCCGCTGACATCAGCGAACTCCTGGTACAACGGTTTGCTGGTCCGGTTCCAGAAGCGTCCCAGCCACGGTTTGAGTTTTGAAGGCAGCTACACGTATTCGCATGCGACGGACAATTCCTCGTATGGCGCGAACTCGTGGATCTTCTTCAACGGATCAGGACTTGGCCAGCCGCAGGACCTGAACAACCTGAAGGCAGAGTATTCGATCGGAGCGAACGACACGCCACAGCGATTCACGCTGGCGACCGTGTACGACTTGCCCTTCGGACGGACTCGAACGTTTGGCGGCGACATGAATCGATGGGTGGATGGATTCGTGGGCGGTTGGTCGGTAAACGCGCTGCTGACCCTCCAGTCGGGCCAACCGATTCCGTTTGCGATGTCGAACTCGCAGCTATGGGACGGCCAGCAACGGCCGAACCTCTCGTGCAATCCACTCAGCGGAATGAGCCTGCACGATGTCGCCATGTCGAACGACCCGAACGCAAACTACTTCAACGCCTCATGCTTCGCGGACCCTGGCGACCAAGTGCCGGGCAATGCGCCGCGGTTCTCGTCGGATGCCCGCGGCCAGGGGATCAAGAACCTAGACCTTGGAGTGTTCAAAGATTTTGCGATCCACGAAAACATGAAGCTCGAGTTGCGCGCGGAGTTCTTCAACTTCACGAACTCGGTGCGCTTTGCAACGCCGTTCTCTGCGTGGGGTGATGGAAGCTTCGGACGCGTGGAGAGCCAAGCCAACCAACCGCGCCACATGCAAGTGGCGATACGGTTCGAATTCTAGAAGGGGCCTCAATGCGGAACATCTGGCGTTCGGCAGTGGTCGTAGTGTGCGCGGCGGTAACACTTTCGGCGGGAGAACGGAAAGAGTTCCCTGCTGGGCAAGACTGGTCGAACTATGTGCGCATCGGCGGTTATGGATTAAAGGGCGGCGACGCGGACGAGATCGTCGAGAACGCCACGCGCACGGGCGTGTTCGGGATTGAAGTGGACAACGATATCCCGGGTCGCTACGAGAGCTATCTGCATCCGGAAGAGAAGCTGGCGGCGATTAAAGCGGTCGCCGAGAAGGCGCACAAGGCGGGCAATTACGCGTTTGTGTACATTGCGGGGACGGAGTGTATTACCGCGAATGCGGACAAAAGCGCGCATACGCTGGCGAAGGACCATCCGGATTGGCTGCAGCGCAAGATTACCGGCGAACCGGCGGTGTTTGGGGCGGGGTCGGCGTTCTGGATTGCTAAAGGCGATGAAGATGTGTGGGTGAGTCCGTACGCGACGGAGTGGCGCAAAACGTATATGCAACGCGTGGCGCAGATCGCGGGAACGGGGATCGACGGTATCTACGTGGATATTCCGTACTGGATGACACACTTCGACGGGTGGGAACAAACCTGGGCGAGCTTCGATGATTACACCGTAGCGGAATTCAAGAAGCAGACGGGCTTGGATGCGAAGAAAGACTTGAAGCTGGGCGATTTCACCGACAAGAACTTCCAGAAATGGATTGAGTTCCGCATTCAGACGTTTACCGACTTCATGAACGAGATCGCGACGACCGCAAAGAAAGTAAATCCGAAAATCAAGACGATCCCGGAGATTTATCCGGGGATTGAGCAGGAAGCGGTGCGGGTCGGAGCAGATGTCTACAGCCTGTATCCGGTGGTGGACGCGATTGCGCACGAGTATGAATTCGGCGAAGGCGATCACATGGCGTCGTCGCGCTCGCAGCTGGATTGGTTCAACTACCAGGTGGGCATGCATACGTTCCGCGCTTTCGCCGAGGGCAAGCCCACGTGGATTCTGAACTACTCGTGGGACGGCGACAAAAAGGTGGACAAGCGCGAGGCGATGATGAACCTCGCGATGTCGCAGGTGATGGCGAACGCGAACTTCTGGGACGCACCGGGACACTCGATGGGGGGCTCGAACGACGAGACGACCCGAACGAAGATCTTCAAGTGGATCGCGGCGCATGAGGATGTGTTTTACATGCCCCGGTCGGCGATGAAGCCGGTGGGAGTGTACTTCTCGCCGGAGACGCGGAATCTGTATTCCGAGGAGTTCCTGCAGTCGTATCGCGGAATTCTAATTCTTCTGATGCAGTCGCATCGGGAATTCCAGGTGGTAACGCCGCGGACGCTGGGGGCGTTTCAGGGACAGGCGCTGGTATTACCGGATGTGCGCGTACTGACTGATAGCGAGCGGGCGGAGATCAAGCGATTCGCGACGCAGGGTGGGAAAGTGATCGCGACAGGGACGCAACCGACGTTCACCGATTCGAATGTGGTGCAATTCGAGAACTGTCCGGGAAAAGAATATTACGCGGTGTTGGCGAAGGATTTTGCGGGGACAAAGACCGAGAGCGAGGCAAAGTTCTTGGCGGCGCTGCCGTCGGATGGAATTGCGGTTGAAGCTTCGTCGCAGGTGGCGACTTCGATAGCGCGGGTAGATGGGTCGCCGCATGTGTACTTCGCGAACTTCTCGGGCTTGATTCCGCACGAAAACCCAGTACAAACGCCGCAGACGGGAGTGCGGGTGACGGTACCGGAGACGTCGGCAAAGGGCTTTTTCCTGCCGTTTATGGGTGAAGAGCAGGAGGTCGTCGGCACGGCAGAAAACGGACGCGTGACGTTTGTATTGCCGGCGATCACGAAGGGCGCGGTGTTCTGGTACAAAGTGCGGCAATAGTCGGCGGTTCCCTTCCGCAGCACGCGTACGCGTCCGCGCAATTTCATTGCTCGGGCGCGGCGAGGTAGGCAAACTATCGGCGTGCGTGTTCTTTCCATCTCCAGAATATGTCTGCTGGGTTTTAGCCTGGCGCTGCTCGCGCTTTATGACGCGAGCGCGGACCACCGCGTGGAATCTTTGCAGCAGGCGATGGATCGAGCCTTTGACAGTCAGCAAGGCGCGGCAGTGGTTCTACGCGTGAGCGATGGACAGGTGCTGGCAGCGCATAATCGCAAGACGCTCACGACGCGAGTGGCAACCCCGGGATCAGCGATCAAACCCTTCACACTTGAACTGCTACTGGAGCGTGACGCGACCACGCCGCAACAAACTATCGCATGCAAGAGATCGCTGAATATCGAGGGACATCGGCTGGTGTGCTCGCATCCGGCGGAGCTTTCCGAATTCGACGCCGAGGAAGCGCTGGCGTTCTCGTGCAATTCATACTTTGTTACGGCAGCGACGCGACTGAAGCCGGGCGAGTTGGAGCGGCACTTCGAGGAACACGGTTTCACACGAGCGCCGGGGATCTTGCCGGACGAAGGCGCGGGGCGGATCACCCCCGAACGCACCGTAGAAGACCGGCAGTTACTTGCGGTGGGAGCGGCTGGAATCCAGGTGACGCCGGTGGAGATGGCTGCGGCGTATCTGCAAATGGCGCGATGGCAGACGGGAAAGGCGACGGCGCCTCAGCAGGTGGTGCTGAACGGATTGCGCGCGGCCGTGGAACACGGACTCGCGCAGGGAGCGCAGCCGAGCAACATCAAGATTGCGGCAAAGACGGGGACCTCGGCGGATCCGCGTAATCCGCAGACCCACGCTTGGCTGGCGGGGTTTGCGCCGGCGGAGCATCCGGAGATTGTGGTGGTGGTGTTCGTGGAGCGCGGACGTGGGAGCACGGAAGCCGCGGCGATTGCCCGCAGCATCTTCGAGAGCTACGCGGAAGAGAAACGATGAAAGTGCTGCGCTGGCTGTGCCTCTTCTTCGCGACGACGGCGATGGCGCAGCAGCCGCCGTTTCGCGTGCGGCTATTGTCGCTATATCACTTGCAAGAGGTAACGATCGCGCCTGATGGACCGTCGACTTTGCGATTAGATGGGAAACAAGAAAAACTCATGAGCACGATCGCGGTGCGTGTAGACGGAGGCTCGATACGCATCGGGGACCGTGCTGCCATGCGCGTCGCGATTAATGGGCCAGTAAGGATCAGCGGCGGGACGATTCGCCCGATGAGCGTGCATGTGCCGTTGGAGATCTCGGCAGTTCGCGGAGAGTTGCGCGTTATCGCCGTTTATCCGACGGAAGAGTACGTTGCGGCGGTGCTGCAGGGAGAGACAGCGGGAGATATGCCGCCCGAAGCATTGAAGGCATTGGCGGTCGCGATCCGCTCGTATGCGACGCGGTTTCGCGAACGACATAAGGAAGAGCATTTCGATTTCTGCGACAGCACTCATTGCCAGTATCTCCGGACAGACGTCTCGCCTGCGGTGCAGCAGGCGGTTACGCAGACCGCGAACGAACTGCTGTGGGACCGCGGGTCACCGCTGGCGGCTTATTACCACAAGGATTGCGGAGGACGGACCGAAGACGTCGCGTCGGTGTGGCCGGATCAACGGTCGGCTGCGCTGGTCGCGCATGAGGATCCCTACTGTAAGCGAGTTTCGAAGGATTGGAGTGCGGAGTTGACGCGCGAAGAGATAGCGAAGGCGCTCGAGGCGGCGAAGTTGCAGGTTCCGGTGAAGTGGGACCGGATTGTGGTCACATCGCATACGGCGTCGGGGCGTGTGCAAAGGCTGGAATTCCGCGTGGGAGAGAGCCAGCAACGAGCCACGATGTCGGCATCGAGTTTTCGGTTTGCACTCGGACATGCGCTGGGCTGGAACACGCTGAAGAGCGATTGGTACGAGGTGAGTGGGAACGGCGATCGATTTGTTTTCCGAGGCCGCGGGGTTGGACATGGCGTGGGACTCTGCCAGACGGGCGCGGCGGAGATGGCACGCTCCGGCAAAAATTATCGCGAGATTTTGGCGTTCTATTATCCGGGCACGGCGAATGCGGCCTCAGCGCAAGGGATTCCGTGGATCAGTCGTGCCGGAAAGGTCGACGTGCGCGCAGTAAATATTCCCGATGCGGAGCGTGTGCTTCCAGCTTCGGAGGAGGCGCTGGCCTGGGCCAGCCAGAAATCGGGATTGGTGCTGAGCGGGCGTGCGGCAGTTGACGTGTATCCGACGGTAGAGATGTTCCGCAACGCAACTGGCGAGCCCGGATGGGTGGCGGCGAGCACGCGCGGAGATCACGTCCGCATCCAGCCGCCGAGCGTATTGGGATCAAGGCTCCGTTCCCTGCTGCGGCACGAGTTCCTGCATTTGCTGGTGGAATCCAATGCGAAACCGGGAACACCGTTGTGGTTTCGCGAGGGATTGGTACTTTATCTCGGCGATGAATCGCGAAGTTCCGTTGTACACCCGATGACGACGGATGAGATGAGTCACGCGATTGAGACGCGTAGCGACGAAGCGAGTGTGCGGCGAGCCTATGAAGCGGCGACCACGAGGGTCGCCGCGTTTGCCAAGCAGTACGGAGTGCGAGAACTACTTCGCTGGCTCCGGAGCGGAATTCCCAACGATGTCGCTGTTAGTTCGGACAAAGTAGCCCAGTAATCCAGCGGTCGTGAGCCAAGATGTAGTAGCCAATAGGTAGCCCAATGCCATGCGGAAGATCAAGCTCCCTTCCTGCGCGCTCAGGCTCTTACCGGGTTTCCAATTGAGAAGAACGGTCGTAAGCCATACGCCAACACACACGGTGACTATCATCGCGAGCCAGTAGCGCCAGCGAATGAGCGTTTTCAATCCGGCGCGGACGCGCGCACCGATGACGCGAGCCGCGATCAGGGGCAACATCAGACTCGGTAGCAGGAACCAGAAGACGATCGAAATAATGACTCCGAGGCGCGCATAGTAGACGGATGCGCCGTCCTTTGGCCTGAGCGATGGCGGCATCTTTGCGTAGAGATAGTCGGCGATTTGATATTGACGGTCGGTGAGACGATCGACGTACCACATCAGCAAGAAGAGGACGGCAACGCCGAGGAAGAGCCAAAGCATGCGCAGAAAGCTTGGGCGAAATGCGATTCGGAAGTTCTCCGGGCCGGGATTCGCGGCGTACTCGAGAGTCGAGGTGTGCAGCCAGAGCGCGAGGAACAGGATAGCGAGTGCGCAAACACCTGTGATGATCAACTGCCAGACATGCGCTTCCGGCAGGAGCAGCCAGAGGCTCGCAGCGACGAGAAGAAGTGCATTGCCGACGAGGTGAAGTCCGAGGACGCGTCCACTGCGCAATATTGCGATGGCATTGCGAATCATTACTTCACCTCCACGTGAGAGAGATCAGTGGTTGAGCGAACGTCGGGTTGATACATGGGCTGGACCGAAGCTGGGCTGATCTGGAAGATGCCCGGATTGACGACTTTCAAAAGGTAGAAGTATTCGCGGCTGCCGTCGAAGTACGTCTGGAAGATGGCGGCGCGGTCATCGTGGAATTCGCGGCGCGAATACCAGTTGCGCCACCATGTGGGCTTCTGGTTCACCTGGTAGAGTTCGTCGTGCTCGATGAACTCGGTACCGGCGGGGATGGGATCTTCGACGAGCAGGTATTTCCATTTGCCGCCGCTGACGGTGACGCGCACGGCGAGGACATCGCCACTTTCGACGGGACCGCTCAGTTGTGAGAGATCGTAGGTGATCTTCTGGCCGTCGTTGTGGCTGGTGAGTTTGTAGTAGTCGCGGGCGATGTTGAGCGAAAAGGTGCCGCTGCTGTAGAGCTTCTTATCGGTTGAGAAGTACGAGCCGCGGGCTGACCAGTAGAGACGCCCACCGCCGTTTTTGCGAATCTCGACCTGGTTGTTGGCGGCGAGTTGTTCGGGATTGAGGTGAATTGTTTGCGGTTTGACTGCGCTGGCGGCGTCGTCGGGCGTGAACTTCTTCGTTAGGATGGACTTGCCGTTGACGAGGACGTCAGCGCTGAATGTGGCTTCGAGTTCCTTGCTGGCTTTGAGGTAGTCGGCCACGCCGTAGATGACCATGGCGGTTTGCTTGGTGGAATCCCAGTAGTAGCCTTCGTCGCGATGACGCATGAGCCACTGGATGGCTTGCGGCAGGACGGGATCAGAAGGCGAGAGTGCAGTGAAGAACTTCACGGCGTAGGCCGTGGTCTCGGCGCTGGTATCGGTGTCGATCTCGAGGAGATCGTCGCGCTTTGAAAGCCAGTAGGCGCCGTCACCTTCGGTCTTCATCATGGACTTGAGCGAGTTGGCGGCGTCGCTCACGCGAGCGTCGTTTTCGATTTGCATGGTGAGGCCGGCGAAGGCGATGCCCTCGGCGGAGAGCTTGTCTTTCCGGTCCCAGACGGAATCGAGGTCTTTCTTGTCTTTGTCGCCGGCGAGCGCGAGGGCGTAAACGACGTACGCGCGCAGGTCGGAAATCATGTTGGGATGCTTCTTAAGCGCTGCATGCAGGAACTGCTTGCCCTTGTCCACACGCTCTTCGTCGGGATAGTAGCCAGCATCTTTCGCCTGCGAGAGGCCAGCGACGACGTAGGCGGTCATGAAGACCATGCTGTCGTCGTCTTTCCACCAGCCCCAACCGCCATCCTCGTGCTGGAAGTCATTGAGGCGTTGCATACCGGCTTTGACTTGCTCGCGGAGACGACTGGGCTCGATCGAGGACTTGATGTTCAGGTCCTTGAGCGTCTTGGCGACGATTACGTCGGGAAGGAAGCCGGACATCGTCTGCTCGGTGCAGCCGTAGGGGAAGGATGTCAGGTACTCGAGGCTGCCTAATAACGATCCTGCAACGGATGGTGCAAGGTCGATATCGAGACCACGCGAAGATTCGGGTGCGGTAGCCGGGAAGTTGATGGCGGCAGTGCGCTGCGCTGAAGGTTCGGAGATAGCTCCTGCGTTGTTGATGACTTGCTTCACACCAAGCGGCACGACCGGTAGCGTGAGTTCGAGCGCATCGCTTTCTTCGTTGGTGAGTGCTTTGGCGACGAGTTTCGACGAGGTGGCATTGGGCTTGGTCTTCAGGCGCCAATCGACTTTGACTTCGCCACGGATTGGAACGGTGACATCCTGCGTGCTGCCGTTGACAACGTCGAGCCCGGTGACGTCGAGCGAGACACGGGCGTTCTTGGTGCCTTCAAGATAGTTGTGAACGATGGCGGAGACCGTGACTTCATCGCCAGCGCGGAAGAAGCGCGGAACCGCCAGGCGGACCATCAGATTTTTGCGGACGAGAACGCGATTGACGGCCCAGCCACCGCGGGTGTCAGCGGTGATGGCACGGACAGTGGTGCGCCAGGTTGTGAGTGAATCGGGGAACGACAGCTTGGCGGTGGCCATGCCACTAGCGTCGGTTTGGACGGTGGCACTCCAGTAGGCCGTGTCGGGGAATGCTTTGCGGACGCGGGGCTGGACGAAGTCGGTGGCTTTCACTTGCGCCAGAGCGCGAGAGTGAGGCGTGGGCTTCTTCGCGAGTTCTAGAATTTTCTTTCCGGCTTCGCCGTGGAAGTAGAAGTCGAACGACGAGTTAGTCTGCACCGCGCCGTAGCGTTGGTAGTAGAAGGCTTTCACGATGTCGCCGGCGGTGTCGGGTTCGACGGCGTACACGGCGTCATCCACGACGCCGACGCTCAACTCGGCTTTGACGGGCTTGCCCTGCCAATCTTTCGCGACGACGTTGTACATGGCGGCTTCGCCGGGCTGGAACTGCTGCTTGACGGGCGTGATCTCGATGTTGAGGCGACGCTCGGCGGGAGGAACGTTGAGGCTCTTGGAGCCTTGGTAGAACTGGTTGTCGCGGATAGAGACGACGCCGACGTAAATGTTGGGCTGACTGTCGATGGTGATGGGAATATCCACGGTGGCGCTCGAAGCGTCGGAGTGGACGAGTTGTTTGGAGAGGACGTTATTCCCTTCTGTGGTGAGGAGCAGGGTGGCCTTCTCAGGAATGCCCATCACGAGAACGTGGGCGACATCGCCGACTTTGTAGCTTGTCTTGTCGGCTACGAACTGGAGGTTGCGGGCTTCGCCTTCGGCCCACGTGGTTTCGTTCTTGCCTGCGACCCAGAGCCAGGTGCTGGCCTGCAACTCGCGGCCGGCTGACGGCGACTTAACACGGATCGTGTACTCAGAGGCGTCGCTGAGCGGAAGCGTGAAATGCGCGAGGCCGTCGGCGCCGGTGGTGACGTCAGTCTTCTGGATGACCTGGTCTTCCTGGCCGTATTTGTACTTCAACATCTCGACATGAACCGGTGTGCTGACGGGCTTCTTGTCGTAGTCGAGGGCTTTGACGGTGAACTGACCGGTTTCACCCTGTTTGTAGACGTAGCTCTGGCCCTCGACGCTTAGGTGGAACGCGCCGTAGGTTGCGAGGAAGCCGTTGTGGCCAGGGATTTCGCGGTTTGCCGCGTCGGTGACGCGGGCTTCGACGCGGTAATCCACGTCGTTCTTATATTTCTCTTCGACATTCGTCGGAATGGTGATCGTGAGGCGCCCGTTGGCGTCGAGTTTGCCCTGCTCTTCTAGGACCTGTTCGCCATAGAAGAAGCCACCGCCGCTGTCGCTATCGGCGGAGCCCTCATCGCCACCGCCTTCCGTGGCGGGCGGTTCATCGAATTCGGAGTCTTCGTCGCCGAAGTAGTAGGAGCGCTGGGTGTGGACGACGTACTTCACCTTCGCGTTCGCGACTGGCTCACCGAAGTAGTAGCGGGCTTCGATGGTGGCCTTCATCTTGCCGCCTTGTAGGACGCGAGGGGCTTCGGGAGTGACTTTCACGAAGTATTCCGGCTTCTTGTATTCCTCAACTTGGAATCCGCCACCGACGCTGCCGACGGAAAGCGAGACGTTGTAGTAGCCGAGCGCCGCAGTTTTCGGAAGTTCGAGAGAACCATTCACGCTGCCGAAGCTCGAGACCGTATAGGACTTCTGGAGGACGGTGTTTTGCGCAGCGTCCTGGATAGTGACCTTGATTTCTCGGTCTGTCGGAAGCGAGAGCTGGTCGTGCTGACGACGGCGAATGATGGCTTTGAACTGAACCGTGTCGCCGGGACGATAGACGGGGCGATCGGTATAGACGTAACCCGACCAGTCCCGGTAGGGATCGCTGCTGACGTTGAGTTGGTAGGGAGCGACGAGGGCGACGTCGTCGCCGTGCTGGGCGAGGACCCACTCGGAGCCGTTGTCGGAGGGCGTTTCGCGCTCGACGGTGGTGGAATCAACCTTGGCCTCGCCGAGGCCTTGCGTGTCAGTTTTGAATTGGGCGGCAATTTTCTTCGTGCGCCAAGTGGTCACGGTGGCGTCAGTGATCGGGGAACCACTGCCACGATCGGCGGTGTAGGCGACGAGTTGGCCTTCCGCAGCTTTGATCACTAAAGCCATGTCAGAGACGAGCAAGACGGTGTAAGCGCGATAGGTGCCATCGGTAGCTTCGACGACGTAGGCGCCAGCGGGCAGAGCATCGAGAGGCGTGGAAGAGGAATCGCTGACGAAGTTGGACGGGACATCGATACGCCAACGCGCAACTAACTGCTGCGAGTTGAGGAGCGGGACATTAGCGAATCCGGCGTTGCCGGTGATACGGCTCTTTTTAGCTTTTTCGGCGTGCCGGTCGCGGATTTCAGCGCGGTTCTTAGCGGAGAACTGGGAGCGGAAGAAGTCGCGGATCGAGACCCAGAGGTCGTGCTTCCAGTCGTGAAACTTTTCGAGCCACGTGCGTTCGTCCACGGTTTCGCGCGGCGAATATTCGGGGCCAAAGTTGTGGACGTTCTGGAGTTGCGAGAAGAACTTAACGGGGTCGTGGACCTTGTAGACGCGGAACTCGAGGACGTCCACGTTGCGCGCGTAGACCTGGATGGCGGGTTTTTCGCCGGTGCGGAAGGTCTTATTCGTGGTGATGGAGAAGTAGATCTTCTTCTCCTGTGCATGGGCAGGCAGAGAGTTCAGAACGAATATGAGAAGAAGGACGGACGCAATTCTTGCGCGCATTTATTGAGCCTCTCGCAATATGTTCCAGCGATAGACACCCAGGAAATTTCTATTTGAGGGCACGGGACGCCAGCGGGCGTCGGGGTGGTTAAGAAGTGAAACCAGCGTAACACGACGAATCTCGCCTGGCCACTTGCCATCGGGACCGGTGTGGTAGACGACCCATTCCCCGGCATCGCCGCCGCTACGGCCGAGGAAAATCATGGAATGGAACGGGGAATGTTGTTCGAACTGGCGATAGAAGATGAGGTCGCCGGGCTGCGCGAGATGGACGTCGCGGGAGAGGAAGTGGGCGTTGTTGACGATGAGGGTTTTGGCGTCGGCGAATTCGGCAAAAGTGCCGTCCTGAAGATCGGCGGCGGCGAAACGGCCTTGGGAGGTACGGAAGAGTTGAGGGCCGAGCGGAGTGTGAGGGTATCGATACTTGTCGATGTCTGCAACTGCGGGATGCTGATCAAAACCGGAGTCTTTGCTCCAGGCGGCATCGTGGGAGCGCAGGGCTTCGCGATAGGAGTAGCGAAGGAGGGCGGCGCAGTCGTTGATCTCGGCCGGAAGCTTGGAGACCTCAGCCTGGTGCTCGGCGATCGCGGTGAACCAGCGGCGGAAGGATTGACGGTCGGAGGGCGAATCGAGGCGCAGGAAGTCGGGGGTGCCGTCGGCGAAGCGATCGCTGTAGTCGGGAGCGACGTGAAGTTCGGTTTCGAGGGGATGGACATTCTCGCCCGAGATCGTAAGTTTAACTTCACCGGGGAGGACCCCGGCTCGATAGACGAGAGCGAGCGGCGATGGGGCGACCGACGCGGAGCCGTAGCCGTCAGCGAGTGGGCGAATCGACAGGCGATGGGTGTCCATGCTTCCTTGCGCGAGTATCGGGAGGCGAATGATCGAGTGACCATCGGCCACGAGCGGCTGGGATGGTGAGGCGATCTGGAGTTCGGTGGGACGCTGCCGACATCCTGCAAGTGCGCACGCGACGAGCGCGACCGCAGCGAGTTCGACCTTTCTGAAGGAGTACATGTCCAATGGGTTGTGCGCGTGAGGATTATGAGGCCATTGGGTTGTCTGCACAATATGTGGCGGCGTTCCGGGCAGCGGATTTGGGAATGACGCGTTCGAGTGATTGCCGGGGAGGATGGTGGGACGTAGGCTGGTCTGCTTGGGGAGCCCGCCGGAGGTGTATTGAAAGCGGCCTGCAAAATCCGGGTTCGTGGGGTGGTACAGGGGGTCGGGTTCCGGCCTTTCGTGTATCGGCTCGCGCAGACGCACCACCTCGCCGGATGGGTGCGGAACGGGGAGCAGGGGGTAGAGATCTTCCTGGAAGGGGCTGAGCCATCGGTCGAGCGGTTTGTAGAGGAACTGGAGACCGAGGCGCCGCCGGCAGCGAGTATCTCGCAGGTTGAGGTCGACCCTGCAAAGCCCGAGGGGTTCCTAGACTTCGCAATTCGCGAGAGCGAGCGGATAGACCGGCCGACGGTGCGGGTTTCGCCGGATCTGCCGGTTTGCGATGAGTGTCTGCGAGAGTTATTCGATCCGGCGGATCGCCGGTACCTCTACCCATACATCAATTGCACGAATTGTGGCCCGCGATACACGGTGGTGCTGGGGCTGCCGTATGACCGTCCGAAGACGACTATGAAGGACTGGCCGCTGGACGCGTACTGCCGGGGAGAGTACGGCGATCCAGCGAACCGAAGGTTCCATGCGCAACCGGTGGCATGCGCGGAGTGCGGGCCGACTTATTTCCTACAAATTGGTGACGAAAGGATTTTCGGGGCGGCTGCCATCGAGCGGACGGCGGAGATACTGCGCGACGGGAAGATTTTGGCGGTGAAAGGGCTGGGCGGGTATCACCTTGCTTGCGATGCGCGGAATGGGAATGCGGTGAGAGCGTTGCGCGAGCGAAAGTATCGCAAGGAGAAGCCCTTTGCTGTGATGGCGCGAGACGTGGAGATTGCGGCCCAAATCGTGGAATTGAGCAATGAAACGCGCGAATTGCTTACTGGGATCGCGCGACCGATTGTGCTTGCGCGGGCGAAGCAGCAATTCCCGGGAGTAGCACCGGAGAACCACGAACTTGGCGTGATGCTGCCGTACACGCCCTTGCATCATCTGCTCTTCGCGTCGGGTGCGCCGGAGGTCTTGGTGATGACCAGTGCCAACCGCTCGAGTGAGCCGATCGCATACGAAGACGCCGACGCGATTGAGAGCCTAGTGGGGATTGCAGACGCGTTTTTGATTGGAGATCGGCCGATAGCGCGACGAGTGGATGATTCCGTGGCCCGGGTGGGAGCGTACGGGCCTGCCATACTGCGGCGCGCGCGGGGATATGCCCCCGGGGCAGTGGCAACGATTCCGTGCGAGCGGCCGATTCTGGCGCTAGGCGCGGACTTAAAGAACGCGCTCACGCTGGTGGTGGATGGACAAGCGTTTGTGAGCCAGCATATTGGCGATCTGGAACATTACACAGCGTTTCAGGCATTCGAAGAGACCATCCGCGACCTCCTGGCGATGTACGAAGTGAAGATGGATGAAGTACTGCTGGTGCATGATGCGCATCCGCAATACCGAACCACACTGCATGCAGCGCAGATCGCGGCGAAAAAAAAGGTCGCTGTGCAGCATCATCGGGCGCACATCGCTTCGGTCCTCGCGGAGCGCGGTGAGTGGAACCGGTGCGTAGTTGGCGTGAGCTTCGATGGTACTGGCTGGGGCGACGATGGGACGGTCTGGGGTGGGGAGATCTTCGCCGGATCAGTTCACGAAGGATTCGAGCGGGTGGCTCATTTGCGACCCGCGGTGCTGCCGGGGGGAGATGCAGCGGCGGAGTTCCCAGTGCAGGCGGCAGCGGGATTCTTAGCTCAGTTGGGAGACCTGCCCGATTTGTGCGCTGCACCATTCAACTTTCCGGAGCGATTTCGAGCAGCCCGCGAATTGGTGACGAAGAATGTGCGGTGTTTTGGGACGACGTCGATGGGGAGACTTTTCGATACCGCAGCAGCGTTGATTGGATTCACGCGGGAGACGACATACGAAGGGCAAGCTGCGATATGGGTGGAACAGTTGGCGAGACGAACCGCCCATCGAGACGGATTCGAGTTCCCTTATACCGATGGAGAGTTGGACTTCAGGCCATTGCTGACCGCAGTGATTCAGTCTCGGTTGACGGGTGTCGCTCTCGAGACAATTGCGCGAAGGTTCCAAGTGGGAGTTGCGCACGGAATCTCAGAGTGTTTGAGAACAATTTGTAAAGAACAGGGCGCGAAAACGGTCGTTCTGTCCGGCGGAGTCTTCCAAAACGAATTGTTGCTGGGAGACTTGAAGCCGCAACTCGATGTGCTCGGGCTTGAGGTTTGGACGAACCGCATGGTTCCGACGAACGACGGCGGAATCAGCCTCGGGCAAGCGGCGATGGCAGCATTTGCAAGGACAAACTGATGCACGAATTGTCGATCGCGATGAGCATTATTGATGTCGCTCAGGAAGAAGCGGCGCAGCGGGGAGTGCAAGTAACGGCCGTGCACATCAAAGTCGGTGCGTTGTCGGGTGTGGTTGCGGATGCGTTACGCGGATCCTTTGAGATGGCGTGTTGCGATACACCGTTGGCAGGATCGAAGCTGGTGATTGAGGAAGTGCCCGCAATGATTCAGTGTCCGAAGTGCGGGGTGCCGAAGCCGGTGAGTTCGATTCAATGGTTCTGCTGCGCGGAGTGTGGATCGCCGGGCCATGAGATTACACAGGGGAAAGAACTGCAGGTGACTGCGTTGGAGGTGGCGGAATGAGCGGCGAGCCGCGGTTGGTGGAAGTACGGAAGAACATCCTAAAGCAGAACGACATTGTGGCAAGCGCGCTGCGCGAGCGGTTCCGAGAGTCGGGGGTGTTCGTGGTGAGCATGGTTTCGAGCCCGGGATCGGGAAAGACTGCGTTGCTGGAGAAAACGTTGAAGCTCCTCTCGAAGAACTTCCGAGTTGCGGCGCTCGTCGGCGACCTGGCTACCGAGAACGATGCACACCGACTAGCGCGAAGTGGAGCGCCGGTGAAGCAGATCGTGACCGGAACGGTTTGCCATCTTGAAGCGGCGATGGTGGAGAAGGCGCTGGAGGGGTGGAATCCGGATGAGCTGGATTTTCTGTTTGTGGAGAACGTCGGCAATCTTGTGTGTCCGTCTTCCTATGACTTGGGAGAAAACCTGCGTCTGGTGCTCTCGTCGGTGACGGAAGGCGAAGACAAGCCGTTGAAGTATCCGACGATCTTTAACAGCGCAGACGTGGCGGTGATTACGAAGATGGACCTTGCGGCGGCAGTTGAGTTCGATGAGACGACATCTGTGCAGAATATCCTTGCCGTGCGACCGGGGATGGAGATATTCAAGGTGTCGGCGAAAACGGGCGCGGGGATGGATGAGTTCCTGGAATTCCTGCAGGCGCGTTTGAACGAAACGAAGGTAGCGAAGACGATTTGACCAGTTTGGCTGAATCAGTCACGCTAATAACACCAGCATGATTGGCCTGATTTCAATTATTGCGATTGGATTTTTTCTGGGGATGCGTCACGCGACCGATCCTGATCACGTGATCGCCGTCACGACGATCGTGACTCAGCAGCGTAGTGCCAAGCGCGCGGCGATGATTGGGATTTTCTGGGGAGTCGGCCATACACTGACCATCTTCCTGGTGGGCTGCGCGATCATCCTCTTTAACCTGGTGATTCCCGCACGACTGGGGCTCGCGATGGAGTTCTCCGTGAGCTTGATGCTGATCCTGCTGGGAGGATGGAATCTTGCGAGCTTCAAGCAGGCAATTCCGGGATCGGCGGGCGCGGATCGCGAACATGATCATTCTCACGATCATCCGCATTCGCACGAGACGTTGGATAAACTCGATCGGAAGCTCGGACAGCGTTCGTTTTACCAGCTTGTAAGGCCGCTAATGGTGGGCATCGTGCATGGCTTGGCAGGATCGGCGGCAGTGGCGCTGCTGATTTTGGCGACGATCCGGAACGCAAATTGTGCGATCGTCTATTTGCTTGTGTTTGGGGTGGGCACCATTGCGGGCATGATGGTGATCACGATGAGCATTGCATCGGCGTTGCGATTCGTGGGCGATCGTTTCCAAGTGTTCGGGCGGCGACTGGCGCTGGTTTCAGGGATTATCAGCGTGGCTTTCGGGCTCGTGCTCGCATATCAGATTTGCGTTGTGCAAGGGCTGTTCGGCAGCGCGCCGCATTGGACGCCGCACTGAGTCTTTCGCTTGCGCAGAGCCCTCAAGAACGGCTAATCTCGCAGGCGTTTGATACATCGCGCCGGGGGTACTGTTCGGGTGCAAAAGAAACTCTGCATCACCATCATCGTTCTTTTCCTTTCCGCATCAGCATTCGCTCAAAAACCTGAAAACATGCCGCAGGTTCTGGACTATATCCATAAGGGATGGGACGTCCTGACACGCACGATGAATTCGTGCGAGACGATCATTGATAAGCACGCGGGTGTGCATTCGATGTTGTATCTGCCGGTCGGGTATCCGGAAAACGAGGCAATGAAGGAAGTGACGGAGCGATGCAAGGTCGAACTCGCGCACCTGCCGCAGAAGGTCACGGCGATTGGAAGCCTCGATACCAGCCATGGCTTTCGACAGGGCACGCTCTATCTGCCGAATCCCTATGTGGTGCCGGGCGGATTCCTGAACGAGCAGTACGGATGGGACAGCTACTTCATCATCGTTGGGCTGCTTCGTGATGGCCGGTACGACATGGCGAAGGGGATGGTGGAGAATTTCTTCTTCGAGATTGATAACTACGGCGACATCCTGAACGCGAATCGCTCTTACTTCATGACGCGATCGCAGCCGCCGTTTCTAAGTTCGATGGTGTTGCTGGTTTACGAGGCGACTCCGGATGCGACGGCCAAAGAGACTTGGTTGAAGAAGGCGTATCCCTACATCGAACGCGATTACAACATGTGGACGAGCGGCGACAAACTCGCTGGCGATACTGGTCTCTCGCGGTATTTCGACTATGGGCACGGGCCTGTACCGGAAGTGGCCGACGGGCATGATCCGTACTACCGGGATGTTTTCCGATACATTCAGGCGTCGAACGAGAAAGACGATTACCTCGCAGAGTCGGGGAAGTCGGCCGCGAAGCTGATTGGGCCTGAGTTCACGATGGAAGTCTGCGAGAAGCGGGACGGGGAAAAGCCGACGTGCGGAACTTCATCGCCGATGCAGTACACCGCCGACTACTACAAGGGCGATCGTGCGATGCGGGAATCTGGGTTTGATATTTCGTTTCGTTTCGGCGACTTCAGCGGGAAAACGCACCACTTTGCTGCGGTGTGCCTGAACAGCCTGCTCTACAAGGCAGAGACCGATATGCAGAAGGTCAGCGAAATCCTTAAGAACGGGCAGGCACAGACTTGGGCGGGGCGGGCGGCGAAGAGGAAGCAGCTCGTGGATAAGTATCTGTGGGACGCACAGCGGGGACGCTATTTCGATTGGGACTTCACGCTGGGCAAGCGCTCGACCTACGACTACATCACGACGTTTTATCCATTGTGGGTTGGGCTGGCGTCGCAGCAGCAGGCGAAGCAAGTGATGTCCCACTTAGATGTGTTCGAGCGGGCGGGCGGAATGTCGATGAGCCCGTACACGACGGGCGTGCAGTGGGACCAGCCGTATGGATGGGCTCCCACGATGATGATTGGCGTCGGAGGCATGAGGCGCTATGGATACAAGAACGAAGCGGATCGCGTGTCGGCAAAGTGGGTGAATACGATTGCGCGGAATTTTGCGAAAGATGGGACAATCCGCGAGAAGTACGATGTCGTGCAGAGTTCGAGCGAATTCCAGGCAAAGGCGGGTTATAGCGAGAACGTCGTAGGATTCGGATGGACGAATGCCTCGGCGCTGCAGTTCGCTTACGATCTGGGATGGGTGACGAAGGCCGCAGCGAACTAGAACTCTGCCATCAATAAGAAATGCGGCGCTGAACGCGCCGCATTTTCGTTTGCAGAATGATTACTGCTTGGCGACTTCGCCGATGTAGGCACCATACGGTGTGAGAGCAATTTCCTTTGTGTTCACCTGGGCTGGAGTGTTTTTCATTGAGGTTACGAGTGTCATGGCGGTGGCTGTGAAGCCTTTATTCGTCAGATCCAATCGCATCTTCTTTGGAATGGCTGACATGTTCAGAACAACCAAGACCGCCTTGTCCTGATAGGGACGAAGGTAAGCGACCACGTTGGGGTCGTCGGTGACGGAAGCGTAGCTGCCTTCGAGGAGTTGCTGGTTCTTGTGACGCAGCGCGAGAACCTGTTTGTAGAAGGACAGAACAGAATCTGGGTCTTTCGACTCGGCTTCGACATTGCGCGTTTTGTAGTTGGGCGGGACGGGCAACCAGGTGCTATCCGAGGTGGAGAACCCGGCGTTCTTTTCCGAGTTCCACTGCATCGGCGTGCGCTCGCCGTCTCTTCCCTTCTCCTTTGGCCAGCCGGTGCGTCCGATTGGATCCTTCACATCTTCTTTGCGAGTGGGATCGGTGTTTTCCATTCCGAGTTCCTCCCCGTAGTACATGATCGGCGTGCCACGGAGCGTGAGATAGAAGGCGGCCATCATCTTGTTAATTTCAGCGTTATGTTTGCCGTCGCCCCAGCGAGTGGCGGCGCGAACCATGTCGTGATTGCTGATGACGAAGACAGGCCATCCACCGGCTGCGTCGATTTCTGCCACTCGTGCGCGGAACTGAGCTGCGGCAAGCGGCTTGACCTGGGTGAACATGAAGTCCATGGGCATTTGGAGTTCACGGGCGCCAGTTCCGTAGTACGCCTTTAGTTCGTTGATGTCTTTGGTCCAGGTCTCTCCAATGAGGACGGCGTTGTAGTCGTCGGCGACTTTGCGAAGGCCTTGCAGCGCCTGGTGGACTTCGGGGAAGCGCTTGTTGTTGATCTCATCGGTATTGGGGTCGCCGAATTTGTTTTTTCCGGGGAGGACCGGATTGTCTTTGAGGTTGGGGTCTTCGAAGAGAGTATCAACGGCGTCTAGGCGGAAGCCGGCGACGCCGCGCTTGTACCACCAGCGGGTGACGTCGAACATGGCGTCGCGAACGTCGTTGTTACGCCAATTGAGGTCGGGTTGTTCGGCGTAGAAGTAGTGGTAATAGTACTGATTAGTCTTGGGATCGAGTTTCCATGCAGAACCGCCGAACGTGGATGTCCAGTTGTTGGGTGGCTTGCCCGGGCCTTTGCCGTCCCGCCAGATGAACCAATCGCGCTTGGGATTCTTTTTGGAAGATTCCGAGTCGAGGAACCACTGATGCTTGTCAGAGGTGTGGTTCACTACGAGGTCGAGAATGATCTTGATATTGTGATCCGAGGCGGTTTTTTGGAGCTTGTCAAAGTCGGCAAGCGTTCCATACATCGGATCAATGTTTTCGTAATCCGACACGTCGTAGCCGAAGTCGACTTGTGGCGATGGGAAGCATGGAGTTAACCAGATCGCATCCACGCCGAGATCTTGCAGGTATGGGACCTTCGAGGCGATGCCGTTGAGGTCGCCAACGCCGTCACCGTTGCTGTCAGCAAAGCTGCGCGGATAGACCTCGTAAAAAACGGCATGCTGCCACCATTCATGCCCATTGGCGTCGATTTTGGATGCGTTGTTCTGAGCCGAGGCGGGGAGAGCGAGAAGAGAGCCAGCGAGGAGGGAAGAGATCAGGAGTTTTCGCATGAGACCTTCCGGAGGGTCGATTTGTCGCTTGAGTCTAAAACAACGAAGAGCGGCGCTCAACCAAGGCACGCAGGCCAGGGTAGCTGGATTTCCCAGGGAGAACGGCTTGCCCGGAGTGCTCGGGTGCTGCAAAATGATCGGGAGTCCAAGAAGGTCCCTGAACAGCTTGCCATCTTCACGCCGCTCATTTCTTCAGTCGCTGTGTCGGACCGCCCTCGTGCTTCCCTTCGCCGATGTGTTGTCTCTGGCAGTGCCCTTGCCTGGTCAGGTGGGGAAGAACGCAGGCGACTCGCTCGGAGTGGAGTTTCTCGATGTCGCGCAGTCGGCGGGCCTAAAGGCGGTCACGATCTTTGGCGGCGAGCACAAGAACAAATACCTGCTTGAGACCACGGGCTGCGGAGTTGCGTTCTACGACTACGACAATGATGGTTGGCTCGATATTTTCCTGGTGAACGGCACACGACTCGAAGGCTTCCCTGCCGGACAGGAACCGGTCAATCATCTCTTCAAGAACAATAGAGACGGTACGTTTACAGACGTGACCGACAAGGCAGGCCTACGACGATCGGGCTGGGGGCAGGGTTGCTGCGTGGGCGACTACGACAACGACGGCAACGACGACCTTTTCGTCACGTATTACGGGAAGAACGTTCTCTATCACAACAACGGCAATGGAACCTTCGCCGATGTCAGCGAGAAGGCGGGGATCGCGGGTAAGCGCACGCGCTGGGGAACCGGATGCGCGTTTGTGGATTACGACCGTGATGGACATCTGGATATCTTCGTCGCGAACTATCTTGATTTGGATTTGAAAACCGCGCCGGTGCCGGAATCGGGTCCGTGCTTGTACAAGGGCATTATGGTCGCATGCGGCCCCCCGGGGATGCAGGGCGATACGGACATCCTGTACCACAACAACGGCGACGGGACGTTTACCGATGTGAGTGAGGCGGCCGGGATCACGAAGGGTGTCGGGACTTACGGACTCGGAGTGTGCGTGGCGGATTTTGACAACGATGGCTGGCCCGATATCTACGTGGCGAATGACTCGATGCCGAGTGCGCTCTATCAGAACAAGCACAACGGGAAATTCGAGGATGTTGCGGTGGATGCGGGGTGCGCGTTCAGCCCGGACGGCAAACCGCAGGCGGGCATGGGCGTTTCCACGGCGGATTACGATCTGGATGGCAATCTCGACATCGTGAAGACAAACTTCGCTGGAGATACGCCTTCGCTCTACCACGGGATTGGAAAAGGCAATTTTGAAGACAACACCTTCATCGGTGGGCTTGGGGCGCACACGAAATTTCTGGGCTGGGGATGTGGGTTCTTCGACTACGACAACGACGGATGGCCCGACATTTTGATTTGCAACGGGCACGTGTATCCGGAAGTGGAGCAATTGAAGACAGAAGCTGGATATCCGCAGCAGAAATTGCTTTACAAGAACCTGCGCAATGGGAAGTTTGAAGATGTATCGCTGAAGGCGGGTACAGGAATTTCGGCTCCGATCGCGGCGCGTGGTGCGGCGTTTGGAGACTTCGACAACGACGGTGACCTTGATGTGGTTGTGAACACCGTCAATGGTCCGCCACAGTTGCTGCGCTGCGATTCGAAGGTGAATAATAACTGGATCAAGTTCAAGACTGTGGGTACGAAATCGAACCGCAGCGGAATTGGGACAAGGATTCGGTGTACGACGCATCCGACGGACGAACCGAAGCCTCATGTCCAAATTGATGAAGTGAGGAGCGGCGGTGGCTACATCTCGCAGAATGATCTTCGAGTGCACTTCGGAATTGGTAAGGCAACGAAGGTTGATGTGGTCGAGCTGTTCTGGCCGAGCGGGCAGGTGGACACGCTCAAAGACTTGAAGCCCAACCAGGTGTATGTCGTGCAAGAAGGCAAAGGTGTGATCAACACGATTGCCTTCTCGGCAAAGAAATAGCTATTTCTTTGCCGCTGCGACCTTCTCGCCCGAACCTTCTTTCAATGTGTTGACCTGATCAACCTTCGCGGTGAAGCGCTCGGTCTCGCCGCTGGGCCATCGAACTTCTACGGTATCGACGCTGGTCGCGGTCCCCAAACCGAAGTGAACACGGAGATCGCTGCTGGAGTTGTAACTGGAGCCGCTGCGGACTTCATTTACGAAGACGCGCTTGCCAGCGGTGACTTGAATCTTCGCTCCGATGCCGCTGCGGTTTGATTTCGTGCCGATTGCCTTAAAGGCGATCCAGTGATTGCTGTACTTCACCTCGTTTACCAGCAACAGTGGACGCTCGTTCATATTGCTGATAATCACGGACTGACGACCATCATTCCAGAGATCGGCGACCGCGACTCCTCGAGAAGCATGCGGTGCGGATATGCCGGGGCCGGAGGTCGTGGAGAGATCGGTGAATTTGCCGTCGCCGTAGTTGCGATACAGGAGACGCGGTTCGGCGTAGTCGCTGCCGAGTTTGAACTTGTCGACCTCGGGATAGACGTGGCCGTTGGCCAGGATGAGATCGGGCCAGCCATCGTTATCGATGTCGAAGAACATGGTGCCCCAGCCGAGATACTTGGTTTGCAGGCCGAGACCGGCAGCGGTGGTGGCGTCGGTGAAACCGGGCGGACCGTCGTTGTGGAGCAGGGTCGAGGTGTCGTCGGAGAAGTTGGTTTTGAAGATGTCGAGACGGCCATCGCCGTCATAATCGGCGACGGTGGAACCCATGCCGGCCTGCTCGCGGCCGTCTTCGTTGAAGGCTGCGCCGAGGGTGACAGCAACGTCGGTAAACGTGCCGTCGTGGTTGTTGTGGTACAGGATGGCGGGGGTGCTGTCGCAGGCGACGAAGATGTCGGGCCAGCCGTCGTCGTCGTAATCAACGACTGAGACGCTGAACGAGTAATGGCCATTGGTCTTATCGATGCGGGCCTTGTCGGTCACGTCTTCGAAGGTGCCGTCGCCCTTGTTGTGGTACAGCAGGTTCTTAGTCCAGGGCAGGCCGCGCGGTCCGCACATCACCGGTGCACCCTTCCAGATGCACGTGGGACGCTCGCCGGGAGCTGGCGCGGTAGAGAGATCGAAGTCCACGTAATTGGCGACGAAGAGGTCGAGTTTGCCGTCGCGATCGTAATCGACGAAGGCGCAGCCCGTTCCCCACATTTTGCCGCTGCCGGCGACGCCAGCTTTCTCGCTAACGTCGGTGAATGTTCCGTTTCCGTTGTTGTGGTAGAGGATGTTCTTGCCGTAGTAGGTGACGAAGAGGTCGTCGTTGCCGTCGTTGTCGTAGTCGCCGACGCAGGCGCCTTGGCCCCATCCTGCATGCCAGAGGTTCGCCTTCTTGGTGACATCCGTGAAGGTGCCGTCGTGGTTGTTGTGGTAGAGGCGGTTGCTGAGGTCTTTACCTTTCGCACCGTCCAGGGTCGTTCCATTCACGAAAAAGAGGTCGGGCCAGCCGTCTTTGTCGTAATCGATTACGGCGATGCCGGAGCCGGTGGTTTCGATGATGTACTTCTTGGAATCGACGCCGCCGTAGACATTGTCAACAGTGAGACCGGCCTTTTCGGCGATGTCGACGAAGTTCACCTTGAGTGGCGCTGCGGGAGCGGCTGTGGATTGCGTCTGGGCGGCCTCTACGGGGCTGCTGGGTGAGAGTGCGAGGCAAAGCGTCAGGAATGTGGCCGACGCTAGAAAAGGCCGTAAAACGCGAATGCGCATGGGTTAGGACATGGTAGGGCGCGGGCGGAAAGAAGGTCAACCGGGACGAGGAAGAAAGAGAAAGAGGGAGCCCAGAGGCTCCCCCGTTGGTTGAGGTTACGAGCTAGAAGTTGATTCTCACCGCGAACTGCAGTGCACGCATGGTCGTATCAGCTTCGATATCGGTGATCTTGCCACCGCTGCCGCAGTTCGAGTTGGTTGTGTCGGCAGGATTTCCGTTGTTGTAGAAGAGAACGCAGGTGTTTCCCTGATTCGAATTGAACCCAAGCACTGGATGGTTGAACAGATTGAACACGTCCATCCGGAACTGAGCCTTCACTCTCTCAGTAATTGCGAAGTTCTTCATGAGGGTTGCATCCGTGGTAAAGAGACGCGGACCGTAGAGAGAATCCCATCCGGAGTTCCCTATCGTTCCAAGTACCGGCGCCGACCAAGCTCCGGTTCCAGTAAAGAGGTTCTCCGGAGTGTAGTAGGTCACGCTGTGGGCTGCCGGATCGAACTTGCCGGCGCCCAAAGCGAATGCGCCTGCTTTATCTGGACGGCACACGCCCACATCGTTGTTGCAGAATGCGGTGCCCGGGGTAAACGGCAGTCCACTACTCCAGTTGGTGGTGGAGCTGAATTCCCAACCGCCAATCGCGAGATCCGCTGCTTTACCTACGCCCCCTGCGAACTTCTTGCCTCTCCCGAACGGAAGATCATAGACAACGTTGGCGACGAACACGTGGCTACGGTTCTGGTTGTCGGGACCATAGGCGACATGCGGGTCATCCACGAAGTAGTTGTTGTCGTAACGTAACGACCGCGACCACGTGTAGTGGGTGATGAACTGCAACCCGTTGGACATGCGCTTTTCAGCTTTCACCTGCAGTGCGTTGTAGAGGCTATTGGCGTTGTTGCCGAAGTAGTTGCCCAAGTCGCTTGAGCAGCACACCAAGGGCTGGCCGGTGTTGGGGTCAGTGAAGTCGGGGTAGACCCATGCGTTGTAGAAAGGTCGACGGTTTGCTTGGGGAACTCCCGCTGCCAATCCAACGATGCTGGGTTGATTGACGTTATAGGCCGGTCCATTGCCTGCGAACGTGTGCGAGCCTTTGTTCCCGACGTAGGCAATTTCCAAGGTGGTGGTCGCCGTGAGTTGCCGCTGGATGGTTAAGTTCCAAACGTCGATCGTAGGTAGCGTCTGGCTGCCCGGCCGAATGCGCGGATCTACCGAGTTATCGGGACCACGTATCGGCAGGACACCGTTGACCGGTACTGGATAGGTGGCTGGCGGCGCGCCGGTACCGAGAGTAAACGCCGTCACATAGTTGTCTGATCCCAAGCCCTGACTGCTGGCGGAAATGTTCTGGTGAACAAGAACCGGCAAGTTCTGAGAAATTGCGTGTCCGAAATTAGAACCGAACACTCCCATATCGAAGCTGCGGCCGTAACCCATGCGAATGACCGTCTTATCGTCAAACTGATAAGCAAGGCCGAACCGCGGAGCAAAGGCGTCGAGTTTGTGGTTCACGTTCAGCGAAGTGTCGTATGGACCCTCACCCGCCACACGAACTACGGCACCGTTGGGCGTCAATGTTCCGTTGCCGCCGGCTGTGATCACACCGAGGCCGCCGAGGTCTTTTCCACTAATGGCCTCAGGCGTGTAGTCTTCCCAACGCAGGCCGATGTTCAACGTCAATTTCGGCGTGATGCGCCAAGTGTCCTGGCCATAGAAGAAGAACCGCCACTGGTGTTCAGCAGCGTCCAGTGAAGTGCTCGCGAAACGGTCGTAAGTGGTGACATCGCCAAGCAGGAAGGTGCCTAAAGCCAAGCCACCAACGCCGCCGTTTGAAGTGGCGAGATGGTTGAAATTGAACTGTCCCGTACGGTTCGCATCGCTTGGGACTCGCAGATTAGTGGCGCTTCGAATATCGGCACCGAACTTGAAGGTATGGTTGCCGTGGATTTTGGTCCAATTGTTCACACCCTGGAACTGATCTTCCTTTTCAGTCAGCGGGCAGTTGCAACGTCCGATATTGAGGCTTTCTCCGAAGTCTGACACCGAGGTGCCGGTTCCGGAACCATTGCCGTCGGCGCCAGTGTCCATGTTGAAAGCCGGCCAACCGGAGGTGGCGAGATCTCCAAGGTTTGCACCTGGGATTCCGACATCGCTGGCGGGAGTTTTACCTTCGAAGTATTTGTGAGTTTGTGGATTGTAGCGGAACCATCCGAAACGGAAGTCCGCGAGCAGCGAGTTGCTGAAGGTGTGGGTAACCGTCGACGACAGGCTGTAGTTATGTGTGATGGAGCTGCCAGCTAAGCCGTTCAATCCGAAGCCCGCGCTGCCAAGTTGGGTAAAGGCAGGAGCGCCCGACAGGTTGAAATAGTCAAGGCTGAATCGACCGAACAGCTGCGTCCGGTCCGTCATGTTGTAGTCAATTCGCGTGTCAAAGGAGTTCTGATTAAATGGACCAGAACCGCCTCCGACGAAGTTGTTCAGTACACCCTTGCCGTCGATACCCGAGGAGTTGGGCGCCGGGAAGAGCTTGAGTAGGGCAACCGCTTGCGGGGAAAGCAAGTTTCCCGGGATCAGGTTCCCATCGAACTTCGTGCCGCCCGTGAAAGTGGATGAGTTGCTGGAATTGGGCATGTAAACCTGCCCACCGCCACCAACGTTCCCGAGATAGTCGCTGAGGTCGCAGTTCAGTGCAGGATTCCCCAGCGCCGCAGCGCAGCTGCTAACTGTTTTGGCGGTTGGCACCGTCAAAACCTGCGTCTGTCCATTGACCTGACGAGTTCCCTGATAGTCGCCAAAGAAGAACAACTTGTTCTTGATGATCGGACCGCCGACACTCCCACCAAACTGCTGCCAACGGGCGTAGGGAATCATTCGTCCGGTGATCGCATCCGGCTGAAACTGGGTGAATGGATCACGTGCCTGGTTTGCGTCAGAACGGCGGAAGTAGAATGCGCTGCCATGGATCTCGTTGCTGCCGGACTTGGTTTGTGCCGTAACGAAGCCGGCGACGGCCTTTCCCATTTCCGCGTCGTAGTTCTGCAACGCGATCTTGGTTTCGGTAACGGCGTCAAGATTGGGATTGACAACGATGATGCCCAAGATCGGATCCTGGTTATCGGTGCCGTCCAACTCGAAGTTGGTGCCGCTGAAGTGCTGGCCGTTGACGAAAATCTGCTGGCTGCCCTGCGGATTCTCGGTGGAGGCATGGCTCCAGCCGACGAGCTTCTGGGTTCCGGGCGACATCAACTCGAACTGCGTGAAGTTGCGGTTCAAGACCGGCAAGTCTTCGACGTAGGTCTGATTGAATGTGATTGCGACGTCGGCGCGATCCGTCTGGAGCTGCGGTGCTTCACTGGTCACTTCGACCGTCTGGCTTTCCGAGCCGAGCTGAACTTGGGCGTCGAGACGTGCAGATTGGTCAGCTGAAACGCTGACGGATTTTTGTTCGAAGGTCTTAAAGCCTTTGGCTTCGACCTTGACGCTGTACTCGTCAGGAATCAGGTGAGTAACCTGATAGTTACCGCTTTCATTCGTGGTAGCCGTGTCCGAAGTTCCTTTACGGACGTTAGAAACGGTCACGGTGGCGCCGGGTACAGCTGCGCCTTGTGGGTCAGTCACAGTCCCGAAGATGTTTCCGAAGACCGCCTGGGCAAATGCCGGCGTTGCTGCCAGCAAAGAAAGAAAGCACAGCGCAAGTACGGCTGCTACACGCTTCATTCTCGACCTCCGAAGGCGCTTGGGGCGCCATCTGAAAGCAGTTCAGGGGGTGAATCAGGCTCGCCAGGAGCGGGCGACATATCGCCCTTGCAGTCCTTATGGATTTCTCTGAATCCTGGACTGTCTTGATCCCGGTAAACCCCGCATCACTTAGGCAAGTGACACAAGTCACGTTTACACGTGACCGAGAAAGTACATTGCGGCGGAAGGGCTTGTCAATGGGCTTGTAGGACGTGTCAATACAAGAAACCTATTATTTGCGTCAAATTGTGTCAGGACGGGAAAAGAAATTCGTGAGCTACTTCTGGGTTTTCAGGTGTGGATCAAGGGTTGCAGCCTTGGAGAACTCGGCATCGGCCTCGTCGCGTTTGCCTTGGCGGGAGAGTGCAGTTGCGAGTTGAAAGTGCCCCATGGCGTAGTCGGGTGCCGACTCGGTAGCCCGTCGGAATTGGGAAACAGCCCCATCCAGATCGCCTGCATTTAGGAGACGAATTCCAGAGTTGGTTGCGAACACCGCGGCCTGCATGCCGGTTTTCTTCTTTGCAAGTTCCGCGCCGATACGTGCTTCTTCGGAGGCACCAGCGGTGTCGCCCAATTGACGGAGGACTGCGGCTAGAGTCGTGTGAGCGCCGGCGAAGTCGGGCTGAATTTTCAATGCAGAGCGAAGTGCTTCGGCGGATTCACGCGGTTTATTCATCTGCTTGTAAACGGTGCCGAGGGTGTAATAAGCCTCAGCATAGTCGGGCTTCTGGGCGAGGGCGGCTTCGAGTTCTTCAACGGCGGCGGGAAACTCGCCTTGCTGCCAAAGGGTGACTCCCAGCGTGTAATGTGCGTCGTAGAGTTTAGGATCGAGCCGGATGGCCTCGCGAAGCTCCGCTGCAGCTCCGGCGAGATCGTCCTTCAACTTCAATGTCAACGCGAGATCATGGTGCAGTGATGCGTTGGCCGGCGCGATCTGGAGAGCTTTGCGGAAGTTATCAACGGCGTTGTCGAACTCGGAAAGCTGAAGGTAGGCGGCCCCGAGATTTCCGAGATAGCCGACATCCTCCGGCTTCAGGTTGAGGGCCTGGTTAAATTCCCGAATAGCTCCCTCGCCATCTCCAGCCTGCATGAATGCCAGGCCAAGGTCGTTATGAAGATCGGGGTTCTGCGGGGATTGCGCGATGGCTTTCTGGAAAGCGGAGATCGCGGTCGGCATTTCGCCTACTCGTTGCGCTGTGAGTCCAAGTCTCTCCTGGAGGCCGGGAAATTCGGAAGAGCGTTGGGCAGCGTCTTTGTAGTTCTGTAGAGCATTCGCGTTGTCGCCGAGTGTCTCGAGAACGCGACCGAGAAAGAAGTGGGCGGCAACATCGTTCGGCGCGAGACGCACCGCTTCCTGTAAAGAAAGCATTGCCTCAGGATCTTTGTCTTGTGAAAGTAGCGCGACGCCAAGGTGAAAATGTGCGGGCTCGTACTGGCGGTCGAGTTTTAAGGCTTGTTCGAATTGCTGTTGCGCGGCAACGAAGTCTTTTTTCTGGGCCAGCAACGAGCCGAGATCGTCATGAAGTGGCGCGCTTTGCGAATTGGTCTCCAGTGCGGAACGATAGACGGCGATGGCGCCGTCGAGGTCCCCTTTGGTGCTGAGCGAGCGACCCAATCCACGATTGGCCTCGACTTCGTTGGGAGCCATTTTGACAGCGATACGGTATTCGGAAATGGCGGCATCAGCCTGGTGATCGGCGAGAAGAGCTTGACCCAGGTATGCATGAATGACTGCGAGATCGGGGCGGAGTTTGAGGGCATGACGGAAATACGGAATTGCTTCGGCTGGTCTTCCCTGCTTGAACAGCGCCTGGCCTACGGCATTCTGATACTCGGGATTATTGGGATCGAGTTTCGATGCCTGTTGAAAAGACGAGAGCGCGGATGCGTCGTCTCCCCGCCCGTAGGCCTGAACTCCCCGCTTATAAAAATCAGCCGCCGACTGTTGGGCGAATACGGCGGGAGTTGCCAAGCACATCGCGAGAACGAGAGCTGCTGGGATAAGGGACGAGAACAAGATGAAATCCGTGCGGCGATCTAGTGAGTTCAATACTCCACGGGCGAGGATTGAAAGTCAATCGGTGAGCGGTTGCCGCAGATGTCATCCGGTGGGATGATGTCACGATGCGATTGCGTTTGACAGCAGCTGCTGTCACCCTTCTCAGTTTGATCGTGGCCGCGTCCAGCACAGGGAGCACGCCGGTTGCGGGATTGCCTTTCGGGCCGTGGACACGCGCATCGGACAAGCCGCTGCTTTCGCCGCGCGGCGATGGTTGGGAGTCAGCTGGAACCTTCAATCCTGCCGTGATCGAGCGTGATGGACAGGTCGTCATGCTGTACCGAGCGCAAGACAAGTCAGGGACTTCTCGTCTGGGATATGCGACGAGCAGCGACGGGATTCACTTCGAGCATCGTGACAAGCCGGTGTTTTCACCAGAAGCGGAGTACGAGCGCGATGGCGGAGTGGAGGACCCACGGTTGGTTGAGATCGACGGAATGTATTACTTGACCTACACCGGGTACAACCAGAAAGACGCGCAGCTCTGCCTGGCTGCCTCCAAAGATTTGCGGCACTGGGATCGCAAGGGCGTGATCCTGCCAGCCTACAAGGGAAACTGGAACGTGGGCTGGACGAAATCCGGCGCGATCTTGAAGCAGAGGATCAATGGGAAGTATTGGATGTACTTTCTCGGCACCACCCCTGAAAAGACGGACGAAATGGGGCTGGCCTCGTCGACGGATTTAATCCACTGGACGGAGGAAACGAAGACTCCGGTTTTGCCACGACGGCCGGGAAAGTTCGATTCGCGCGTTGTGGAACCGGGACCTCCGCCGAGTTTGACGGACCGAGGAATTGTGCTGGTCTACAACGGTGCCGACGATCATTTGGTATACAAGACCGCAATCGCTGTGTTCGATCGGGATGATCCCCGTAAATTGATCTACCGCAGTGAGGAACCGATTTTCGCCCCTGAGAAAGACTGGGAAAAGGTTGGACAGGTGCCGAATGTCGTCTTTGTGGAGGGCATGGTGAAGAGGGGGGATCGCTACTTCTTCTATTATGGTGGGGCCGATACGCACGTTGGTGTAGCCACGGCCGAAGCGAAATAATCATGTCTCGCCTCCTCCTTCCTCTCGTTCTTGGGTGCGCAATGAGCGCTGCGGCGCAGACCACGGCCACTGCCACGGACCCGCAGAAGGTCATCGCCGATGCTCATAGACAACTAGATCATGGACAGTATGACGAAGCGATTGTGCAACTGCAGAAACTTCAACAGGAACAGTCGGCAATTGAAGGCCTCGTGAGGGAAATTGGAATTGCCTATTACAAGAAGGGCGATTACCTAAGCGCGATTCGTTATCTCAAACAAGCGACGAAACAAAATGAAAAAGACAGCGAAGCGGTGCAACTGCTGGGATTGTCGTACTACTTGTCTGGGAAGCCGCAGGACGCGATCCCTCTGTTGGAGAAGGTGCAGACGTGGTTTCCGAGCGCGAATGTTGATGCGTCGTACATCCTGGGAATCTGCTACATCCATTTGAAGAATTACGATCAGGCGCGCGGCGCGTTCGCACAGATGTTCGATGTGAAGCGAGACTCGGCTGCCAGTTATCTATTCACAGCACGGATGTTGCTTCGACAGGAATATGATCCGGTAGCAGAGGAATATGCGCAGAAGGCGATTGCGCTCGAGCCTACGCTTCCACTGGCGCACTATTTATTAGGCGAGCTTCACCTCTATAAGTCACGCGTGCCAGAGGCAATCGAGGATTTCCGGAAGGAGTTGAACCTCAATCCGTCCTACGCGCCGGCGTATTACAAGCTGGCGGACGCCTACTCGCGCGTTCAAAAGTACGATGATGCGGAGCGACTGCTGCAACGCTCGATCTGGCTGGATGCAACGACGACAGGGCCGTACATACTTCTCGGCAAAGTGCTGGAAAAGAAGGGAGAGCCGCTACTAGCGTTGCGCGCGTTGCAACATGCAGCGAGCATGGATCCGAAAAACCCGATCACCCACCACTTACTCGGGCAGTCGTATCGCGATCTAGGTAAGAGTGATGACGCAGAGCGGGAATTAAAACTCGCCGAGGAATTGCAGAACAAGCAGAACGAGAATCGCTAACTCGTTGCGGTTTTCCCTTTCTGAATTCGCTCGAATAGGTCGCTCTGCGACTCGTTTCCGTTTGCCAAATGGACATGAACGTCACGCTGCGGAAATGGGATCGAGATCCCTTCCGCCTGCATACGCTCGCTGATGGCGACATTCAACTGGCTCCGAATCGTTACCAAGTTGTCGATATAAGCCCAGAACCGTACAGTGAAATCAAGGCTGCTTGCGCCGAACGTTTCAAACGTGATGAGCGGGGCTGGATTCTTAAGCACGTCCTGAGTTGAGTCTACAACCTCACGCAGGAGGTTGAGAACCCGCCCTGGATCAGTGCCGTAGGCGACACCGATACGAATTTCTCCCCGACGGAGACGATCCGTGAGCGACCAGTTCACAAAGGATTTGGTGATCAACTCGGAGTTCGGAACAATCACGGCTGCGCCGTCAAACGTCACGACTGTACTTGAACGGAATCCGATCTCGCGCACCGTGCCAAGCAAGGTGCCGACTTCAATCACGTCGTTTACTTGCATGGGGCGTTCGAGCGAAATGATGATGCCCGAGACGAAATTGCTGACGACGTTCTGGAGACCGAATCCGAGGCCGACACCAAATGCGCCAGTCAGAAGCGTCAAACGGCTAAGGTCCAGACCAGCCGCGCCCAGCGCAAGAAAGAACCCAAGAAATACAAGCGAGTAGTGCAGCAGTCTTGAGCCGGCTTTTCCTGCGCCATCGGAAACCCTGGTGCGCGGCAACAGCTCCTCTTCCAGAAAGAACCGCACGACACGGGCAAGAAACGTACTAAGCAGTAGCACGATTCCGAACATCAAAATGTCTTGAAGCGAAATCTTGACGGCACCAAGCGACCAACTGCGTCGCAGAAAGTTTCCTACTGCCTGAAAGATTTCAGCGGCAAATTGAAAAGACGCTGGCAGTACGACGATCCATGCGATCCAACAGATCAACCGAAAGATCTTGGTCGTCTTCTCCACGAAGAGGTCGCGATGATAGCGAATTACGCGTGAGCGCTGACTGAACTTTGTATTGGTATAGAGGAAAAGCAGATCGCGAGATATTGTGTAGAACAGATAAACAATGACGCCGGCGTAGGCGGCTTTCAGTGTGCCGGACAGCAGGATTTCGGCGAGGGACACATTGCCGATGATGTTGGTGAATACCGAAAAGGCAAGCAGAACGGCGGAGATGCGACAAACTACGGTTGCGACCGGCCATCTGCGGCGCTCAAGTTCTCGGATGGCTGCCCCGCCCTTGTAACCCAGCCAGGTGAACACTCCCGAAGCCAGGATTGCGATAAGGAGCGTGTCGATACGTTGCAACAAGGTACCGGCTGCCGCATTCGCGCTGATTGTGTCCATAACTCGTAGCGATGCGATGGCTGTGACGGGCCTGAGCAGAGAGCGGTCGAAGACTCTTGCCGCCAATATCACAGAACAAACGATCAGCAAGAGGACAGCGAGGCGCAACACCTCGAGCGGGGCTTGGGGGAAAAATGCAGCAAATAGGATGAGAGAGATGAATGCAGAAACGGCGATAGGGTATCGCAGGAACCCGCTCTTCTCTCTATCGTCGTGGTCTTCGCTGCGAGACGCTGCGCGAGGTAACCAAAAGAGTACCGCGGTCAAGAAGATAAAGAAGAGCAGATAGCCGACGAGGCGGGACCAATAGTGGTTGTAGAACTGGACGATCCGAGATCTCAGGCGGTTTGTCGCGGCGCTAACCTGTATGCGAAGCGAACTGTAGCTTCCGTTTCGAAAGGCTGACCAGATCGGAGGGCTGTCGAGCGCGAAGATCTGGTTGCGCAGACCCTTCTGCGCTGCGTCGACCGATGAAAGGATTCCATCGATATCTTTTCCGGCGGTAGCGATGTTCACCTGCACCGGAATGAGAGAGTCAAGGCTAGCGTGGAGTCGTATGTCCGCCTCCGATGCAGACTGTTGAACTCGACTGACGCTGTCCTGCAACGCTGCCGGGAGTTCGCCTTCCGGAGTGGAGGCAGTAGCCCAAAGATCTCGAATCGCGGCGACCTGTCGTTGTTTATCGGTCAGATCTGAGACGCGTTTCTCGACAACCGAACTCAGACCATCGAGTTCAGTGCGCTTCCGCGTCCACTCTGTTCTGATTTCATTCAGCCCTTGCGTAGACCGGGCGTATTGGATGGTCGCCTGGGTGTCTTGCTTATTATTTGCCACATCCGTGACCAACTCTTGAACCCTGGCCTCGGCAGCACTGAGAGTGCTGTCGGAAGTACTGGCGATGATGTCATCGAGGGAACTGAGTGCAGATTGGGTTCTCGGAACCACTTCGGTGATCGCGATCTCAGAACCGTCGCCGAGTTTGAGCACCCGTGGTTGTAGTGTGGGAGGGACCTGGGTCGTTTTCTCTTTCGATTTCTCTTTCGACTTTTTACCAAAAAAAGGCAACTGTGCGGATTGCGACGGAACGGCAAGACCGCCGCAAAAGAGCAGGCACAGACAAAATCGAAGAAGTCGCGTCACCGGGGCCGAGTTCGAAGTCAACACCGATGCACCTTTCTTGCGGATTAAGCGGCGAAAGATAAACTCTGGGCAGGACTATAGCAGTCCTTCGCCGCAATGCAGAAATGCTAATGTCACCCTAGGGTGATTTGACAGTACGAATCAGCTTCCCCCGACGACAACAGGCAGTTCCGCCGTACCGATCAATCCGGTGTGATTGTCACGAACCCCGAGATGAAGCATATATTTCCCGGCATTGAGGCTGATGGGTACCTTCATTGGAATGCCCTGTTTTCGGACACGCTCGTAGGTTTCGGGTTCCAAGTCGGCATCTGCTGATTGCCCAGCGCCTTTGACCAACTTGCCGTCGGGCGTAAAGGCTTGAACCTCAAAGCTGAGATTGCAGTTCTGGCGGGCGACCTGGGTTCCGCTTCCTGAAGGTCTCGCAACGGTTTCGAACGAGACGGTGTTCGAATCAACTGCAAATTCCACCATCAATTCGCTGTTCTTGGCAGGCGGCAGGGCGCGTGCCATGAAAGTTACTTGGGTTGACGGCAAGGCGATGGAACTGACCGCTGCCTTCAAGTCGTCCGTTTTTGTCCCGGCATTTTTCCGTGCGGCATCAATTGCAAAGTATCCCTGGCGGCTACGGACGGTGAGACCAGGACGATTTACTTTTACCCTGACCTGCCGAAACTTGCCGTCCCATTTTTTGTTCGTCGGGTAATAGCTCAGCATGTAGTACGAACCGGCTTCGTCCAGGCTCAACGCAATGGAGTTGGAAATGTCGTTGGCGTGAAAGAACCGGCCGCCGGTGTCGAGTGCGGCGCGTTCCAGAGTATCGTCGGTTGCCATGCGCGCGAATTCGTCCTTGGCCAGTTTTCGGTTGGCTTCCACTGTGAGCATGATTCGGCCTGTAGCATCGCGACCGGATTGGGAGGCGTCACCCAGCGCTCCGCCAGCCAGGCCTGCAGCATCGATCGCATAAATCGCAACATGGGCATCGTTCAGCAAATTGGTGGTGACGCGGAGCTTGTCTCCGTAGTTACGGGAGGTCGACAAATCCTCGGGATTGATGCCGGAAACAGCGACAGGAAATGCGGTCGAGAACCAGAGGAGTGACTTCCGGCCACGTTGTCCCGAGAGGAATCGCGCGATTTGTTGAAGCGCATCAAGGGTAATATTGACCCGCGTGTCGCGGGCAAAGTTTTGCGCTTCATTCTCGAAGCGACGCATCATGTAAGCGATGTCGTTTGCGAACGTGTCTGAGCTTCCTCCAGAGGTGGGTACCTGAGTTGGATCGGCGCCGCTCGAATCTGGACCGCCGTGAGCCTCAGGAGGAAGAGAGATCTCGGGGGTGGAGACGTACGTTGTAGACAAGTCCCATTCGCCGGCATTTCTCGCTACCGCAGGCGCGACCGCTTGAAATTTCTGGAGCGCAGTCTTGAGTAGGGCGGGATCGCTGGTGAAAGTCTGAAGGACTATCAATTTTTCGGAAAGCACGACGACTGCAAGCTTGCGGCTGGGATCGAAGTGTTCCGCAAGGAACTTCAACATCTGTTGCTTGAGATAGTTCTGGTTCTGAGGAGGCGTATTAAGCCCATCGAGAAGCAGTACGGCGATCCGATCTGACGACTCGACCACATCGGGACGGTTGGTGGTGACATGCGGCGGAAGGACAGGTTGAGCCTTAGGCCTCTGCTGCGAAGTTGCGCCTGCTTCACTGACAGCGTACGACGCTACCGTTTGCGGTTTCCCGTCTTCAAGGATTGTGAAATCGTCTTTGGTCAGGTTGGTGACCGGACGCCCCTCCTTATCGGTGACGACAGCATCAACCGATACCATACGCGTAGTAGCGCGGATGACAAGCTCGCTTTGGTTCGGTGATTGCGACTGGGTGCCGGCGGGCGTAATGAGAGACACGGACAGAAGTACTAGAAGGAAGCTTTCCTTAACGAGGAACCCCACACGTCACCCCACACGACTAAAGATGTTTGCTCCATCAGGGACCCATCGGTGTTTTCGGTTTAGGCTTCAGCTTTTCGAATTCCTCGAGCGCTTGCTTGGAATCCGCCTCGCGACCTGTTCGCGCGTACGCGTGACTCAATTGGAAATACGCATAGTCAGTCGGATGTAGCTTCACCGAGGTTTCAAGTTCCCGCGTTGCACCGCCTGCATCACCTTGTTCCAACAATGCTTTCCCGAGCTGATAGTGGGCATCTGAATTGTTCGGCTGTTGCTTGATCACTTCCGAAAGCAGACTTGAGGCTTCGGGCGCCTGGTGTTGCTGCATTCGGATGTATGCCAACTGGTACATCGCTTGAACGCTCTGAGGATTGACCTCGAGCTCCTGCTGAAATTCTTTGGCAGCGTCGTCGAATTCACCACGCTTAAATCGCACCATTCCGATGTAGAAGTGAGCGTCCGGCAACTTCGGGTTGAGTTCAAGAGCCTGTTTGAATTCGGCGAGGGCTTCGTCGTTATCGGACTGTTCCGCGTATGCCTGACCGATAATCAAGTGAATTTCTGGCGTCGCCTTGCCGACCTCAAAGGCGCGAGTGAACAAGCGTTGACCGGTCGGGATATCTCCGGATTTTACGAACGCGACGCCAGCGGAGAGCAGGAGGCCGGGATTGTTCGACATTGTGTCCACAATCGGTCGAAGCGTCGCCGCGCTCTCCTTGAATTTGTCGGTCATGTAGTAGCTGAGACCGAGAGACTCGCGCAGATTGGAGTCAGATGGAGATTTTTTTAACAGCCGTTCAAGAGGCGGAATCGCATCGGCGTATGCTTGGGCCCGGAACGCAGCAAGGCCCCTATTACGGTCCAGTTGAGGAATGGAATCGTCCCATTTGGCAGCTTCTTTGAATTCGTCGGCGGCCTGCTTGTAGGAGCCGGCACGCGCGTCGATGACCCCGAGATTGTTATAGGCATTTCCGAGGAGTTTCGAGATATCGGCGACGTACTTCTGTTCAGACGCGTCAGATGGCTGAGCCTTGGGCGATCCCTGCATCAGCATTGCGCGAAGCTCTTTGCCACTATTTTCCGGTTGGATTGCCACGGCCGGATCACTAGTTGCGCTCTTGCTTGCGTCTTGACTTTTGAGCGCATTCGCGGCGGCGAGTTCCTTTTCGCTTTCGGGAATCTGCCCCGCGCCTGCGTACGCCTTCGACAGCATTTCGTGCGTAGTCGCGAGTTGCACGGGTGATGCACCTTGGGCTGAGGAACGCGCGAGCACCTGACGCAACACTTCGATCGCGGCATTCCAGTTCTTCTGCTGGTCGTAGAGGCGTCCGAGCAAGAGCATCGCCGCGGGGTCGTCGGGCGCGAGGGCATGCGCGGTTTTGAGCGCGGCTTCGGCCTTCGCATACTGCCCGTCTTCCAACTCGATCAGGCCAAGATAATAGTGGCTCGAATAGTCCTTCGGATTCTTTGCAAGCTCCTGCTGGAATTCGGCGCGCGCGAGTTCGTAATTTTGCTTGCCCCCCAACGCCACATAAGTCGTTCCAAGTAGGTTATGCAGGCGCGGACGCGCGGCATCGAGCGCAAGCGCAGTCTTGAACTCGCTCACCGCCTGGTCGTAATAGCCAGTCTGCCGGTAGGCTTGTCCGAGCAGCATATAAAGCTCCGGGGACTTCGCCATAGAGGCTTTCATCTCGTCGACGAGCGGAGTGACTTGAGGCAACTTCTTCAATTGAAGATAGGCGAGTGCGAGACTGTAGGCGACATCGAAGTCAGGTGTGATGGAAAGAGCTGCCTGCAACTCGGTTGAGGCACCCTCAAAATCTCCTTGCATGAAAAGGATCTTGCCCATCAGGTTGCGACCGCGTGCACTGCCCGGGTCGCTCTTCACAAGAGGTAGCAGCACGGTCCTCGCGCCCTCGTAATTGCCGGCACGGAAGTAGGCGATGCTGAGATCAATTTGGCCGTCCGTGTTTTCTGGGTCGGTGGCCACTGCCTTCCGAAGCAAATCGAGAGCCGAGGTGAACTCACCTTTTGCAACTTTCAAATTCCCGACGCGCTCGAGTGCGACCGAGATCCCCTTGCGATACTCTGCCGCAGCGCGGGTGAGGTCACTAGCAATCTGGAAAGTCTGCGCGGAATCGAAGTGAGCCTCGGGGGAACTAGCGTCCTTTTGCACCGTGGCAGCCTGCGGTGTCTGCGCAAACATCGAGGAAACGGAAACAAAGGCTATGCCGGCGAGCACTCCCGTGAACAGCCATTCGCGAATTTCGAATGTAAGTTTCATGACGCTATGGGACCTTGACTCCGGCTTCTCGTTTTCGCAGATTGTCTTCCGCTTCGCGCAGCTTCTGGAACTCGGCCATCTGGGCTTTCGACTCGTCCTGCAACCCGAGGCGGGCGTATACGAGACCGAGCTGATAATGGGTTTGCGAGGCTTCTGGCTGCAGTCGCACCGCGGCCTCCAGAGCCGCGCGCGCCCCCTGAGCGTCTCCCGCCCTAAGCCGAAGTACGCCAAGTTCGGCTTGCGCGTTAGCGTGATCGGGATTCTTCACCACCAACGCATCCAACTCTGTCCGGGCGGCGTCAACGTCGCCTTTGCGATCCGAGACCAGCGCCGAGTAGTAATGTGCATCGAGCAGGTTCGGGTCGAGCCTGAGAGTCTCATCGAACGACACTCGCGCCGCATCCAGCTCACCTTTGTTCAGGTGAATGATGCCCATAAGGAGTTGCGAATTCGCGTCTTTCGGATTCTGCTCAACGGCTTTTCGCGCCATTGGCTCGGCAGTCTCCCATAGCTCATTTTCAACCAGGGCAAACGCGAGAATGTATTGAGCATTGGGATCATTCGGACTGACGGAAGCCAGCCGTCGAGCCACAGAGACAGCCTTCTCCCGGCGACGGGTTTTGAGGTAGGCGAGCGTCAACTTCAAGAGCACTTCGGGGCGATCTGGATTTACCTCATCGCATTTCTGAAGGTACCCGACGGCCTCATCCCATCGATTGTGTTGCCCTGAGAACCGCGCCCCATCGAAGAGCAAGTCGAAGGACTTGGGATCGAGTTGCAGAGCCTGTTGGAAGAGCTTCGAGGCCTCGGGCAAATTGTCTTGCGCTTCGCGTACCCTGGCAAGCGTGTGCAAATACTTGGCCGTCGGCTTTGATGGACGGGCGATTTGCAAGATCTTCTCAGAATCTTGAATGTACCCGTTGCGGACGAGCACCGCGACGAAGTCGAGCATCACATTCGAATTCGCAGGCCCGAGTTTTACAACCTGCTGCACCAGGGGAGCGAGTTTCTGTTCCTGATGAACGTTCAGGTAATCGGAGGCCAGCGTCGGAAGAAGATCGGCGGACCGTGAAGCAACGGGAATTTTCTGAATTGTAGCGACCGAATCGGCGTATCTACCAGCCTTCTCCTGGAGGAGTGCCAGCTGCTTGCGCGAGGCCAGGTCGGTGGGATTCAGTTCAAGCAGCTTGGTGTACCAGGCGATTGCGTCGTCGAACGTTTCAGAGGCGGCCGCGGATTCGGCAAGACCGCGAAGGGCATTCGAGTCGTTCGTATTGAGCGAGTGTGCCCGATGGAAGAGCGCCGTGGCCTCTGAAGTTCGTTTCTGTTTCAAACGAACCGTACCGAGAAGGTCGAGCGCCCACCCATCGCTGGGATGTGCCTGAAGTTGCGAGAAGAGCTGTTGCTCGGCTGCGTCGAGTTGATTGCTCCGAATAAGACTTTCGATTTGGGCGCGCGGTGTTTGTTGCGCGGCGAGATAAGGGAGCAAAAGAATAAATGACAGAAGCGTGGAACTGAGCTTCTTCAATCTGATCAGGGCCCAAGGAACCACTGGGAAACTCCACTTGCGATCTAGTTGAGATGAGCGAACCAAGAGTGCGTCTCATGAGCGAAGATGACTTCGCGAGCTGATTATCCGTCTGTCTTGATAGCAAGGAAAAGGCCGGAGTGAGTATTGTCACTCCGGCCGTGGGTTGATGTCTACGCGCTAGAAGATGAACTTCAGAGCGTATTGGATTTCGCGGTTGCCGATGTTGTTCAGGAAGCCAGGCTGACCCAAGGTCGAACCCTGAACGAGGCTGGTTCCCTGAATCGTACCGTCATCAGCGATGTAGCCGTTCACCGGACCACTGGTTGCGCCGTTGGCATAGCCAGTGGCCGTGTAGGTCAGGTGGTTGTTGTTGAACCGGAACATCGGATGGTTGGCAAGGTTGAACAATTCGAAACGGAATTGCAGGTGCGCACCTTCCGTGAAGAAGTGTTTGCCATGGATCGGCAAGTTCCAGTTCTTCATGGCAGATACATCGGCATTTGCCGTTCCGGGACCGGCGCACTGACCCGGACCAGAATTCGGGTAGCCACCGAGCGGGAAACCATTGGCTGTAAACGCTGATTGATTAAGCCACTGGGAGCTGCTGCCGGTATTGCAAGCTACGTTCGAAACGACGCTCGGACGCGCACCATATTGGCCAGCGTTCGAAACGCCCCACGGGTTGTTGACTCCAATAAGCGGTACTGTACCCGCATTGCAATCGGCAAGCTGGGCTTGGGACGGACAAAGATTGGAAACAGAAAGTCCATTCACGGTGATCGCCGGACCGGAGGAGAAGTTCAAGATCGAGCCCAGTTCCCACCCGCCAGCAACACCCTTCACGAACATATTGTGTCCTTGAAGAGCCGGAGAGTTGTAAACCAAGCTGAGGTTGAACACATGGCGCCGGTCGAAGTCAGCATTTCCACGGTTGGCTGCGGAATTGTAGCTGTCAGGAACAGCGGTGGACGTGCCCACGTAACCGAGCGTAGTGGTTGAGATGTTGTGGGACCAAGTGTAGCTGCTTTGCAGAATCGAGTTGCGCGTCAATTTTGTGCTCAACATCGCCTGCAGTGAGTGGTAGATCGAATCGCCGCGGTGGTTCCACTGGGTAATCTGACCAGTGGTCAGGCCACCGTACGGGAACAGATCAGTTCGAGTGTCACCGGAATTAGCCAAGCCACGTTCTATGTAAGCTAAGCGGTTATCCGGCGCGATCTGGTTGATATCGGCGGCGGATCCAAGGTGAATACCACGCAGGGCCACCCATGCGAGTTCCAGCTTGGTGTCCTTCGTCAGCATTGCCTCGGTGGTGATATTCCACTGCCACGAGTTGGAGAGATTCGAGTTCTGCTCGAAGCTTTGAGTCGGAGTACCACCGGTGGGCCACGCATTCACCGCGCCGCCATTGTCCCAGGTGGTGGGTGTGTTGTTTGGACCGAAACCGTCGAGCGTACGGTAGCCGCTCGCAGCGGCCGCGAACGGCGGGTTCACGGACTTCGAGCGCAGAGTGAGACCGACAGGATCGCGTGCAAAGAACTGGCCAATGCCAGCACGGAGCACAAATTTGCCGGTTCCGAATACATCGTAAGCAAAGCCCAAACGGGGTTGGATCAGGTGATTGTTGGACGGACGTAAGCTACGGTATTGCGAGACAGCAGGAGTGATCGAGGAACCGAGCCCCGCGCACAAGCTAGTGTCGCCGCCCTTGGGCAACTCGACACCGTTGCACGGATCGGCTCCCTTGGTCGGATCATAGACAGCGGGGTTAAAGATGGACCAATCGTTTTTGTCCATCCACTCTGGCGGCATGAAGGACCAGCGGAAGCCGTAGTCCAAGGTAAAGCGTGGCGTCACCTTCCAGGTATCGCCAGCGTAGAACTCGACGTCGCGCCAACGAATGTCGGCGATGACGTTCTTCGCGTTCTCACCGCCGCCCCAACTCATGTTCTTGAGCAGCATGTCGCCATAGAAGTTGCCAGAACCGCCGTCCCAGCTAACCTTGTTGTATCCAGCCGAACCCCACAGACCGCCGGCTTCACCACCTTGCTCTTCGTTCTTGGAGTTCTGATCGTAGAGAATTCCGAGCTTGAGCGTGTGCTTACCCGCGACCTTGGAGAAGTCATCTCGCCAGGTGTAGAGATCCTGGTTGTTGTTCCAAGGCCCCTGTGTACCAAAGTAAGTGGAGCACCAGCAGATCGGCATCGGCAGATCACTGGAGTGGAGTTTGCCTGAAAGTGGATAGACGGTTGGAACCGCAGCGCGGATCGAATTTCCGAGAGCGGTGTCGTCACCGGCTTTGACGATGTTGATGCGGTTCGCCGAATAGGAGAACTGGAAGTCGTTCACCATTGTGGTGCCGATAGTGGTGGTCAAGCGGGCAACGGCCATCTTGCTGGGCTGCGACCACGCATCACTGACCGCCGGGAAGTCCTGCGTACCCCACAGGCCGGCTTCGCCATTGGCGGAAGCGTGCAGTGGGTTGTCCCAGGAATCCTGCGCGTAACGCAACATCAGGTTGTTGTTCTTGGTGATCTTGATGTCGCCGCGGATGTTCTCTTCGCGCCAGTTGAGGGGAACCTTGACTTGCGCGATCCAGTCATACTGGTTACAAGGACTGGCCGTCGGAAGCGGCATCATCGAGACCAGCGCCTGTCCGGCCGGGCTGAGATGGCCGGGATCCATAATTTGGCCATTCGTTCCCGAACCAACCGTGTCGCCAGTCGTGTTGTATTTCGCGAAATTAGGAGCAGCAGGTCCCTTGGAGCCCGCAGGACATGATGCAATATCGCTGAAATCGCCCGTCGCACGTTCCTGTGCGGTCGGAACCCAATCGTGGCGAACGGCGCCGCGACGTTCGTAGTTCCACTCTTCCGACCAGAAGAAGAAGACCCTGTCCTTCACGATCGGACCGCCCAACGTGTAACCGAAATCGTTACGCTGAAGAGCTTGTTTCTGGCAAGCCGGATCACTACCGCTCGTGCAAGTGTTCAGACCGATGAAATAGTTCTTGGCATTGAGGACGCCGTTACGGCCGAAGTAGTAAGCATCGCCGTGGTACTCGTTGCCGCCACCCTTGGTTACGACGTTGACCTGCGCTCCGCCACCCCCGCCGTATTCGGGGCCGTAGCTGTTGCGCAGAATCTTGAACTCTTCGATGCCGTCGATCGACGGATACATCAAAATGGTGCGCTGCGAACCAATGTCGTTGTTGTTGGCACCGTCTACACGCCACTGGTTGGCGTTGGACGGAGCGCCGCTGAACGAGATGTCGACGCCTCCCATCAAGCCCTTGCTCTTGTTGTCGAAGCCTTCCGAAACGGAAGCGCCGGGCATGATGGTGGTCAATTGGACGAAGTTGCGGCCATTCAGAGGAAGCTCGCGAACCTGGGCGCCGGTGATGACGTTGCCGACTTCGCCGTTTTCGGTGTTGAGTTCAATACCCTGGGCTTCGACCACGATTTCCTGCTTCGTGGTTCCAACCTGAAGTTTCGCATCCACACGGGTGATGCTGGAGACGTGTACCTCGACCCGCTTCGCTTCGAAATCGCTGAAACCTGATCCCGAAACTTTTACCGAATAGGTGCCCGGATCCAAGTTCGGAACCGTGAATTCACCTGCGGATTTAGTGGTCGTTGTACGCGTCGCGTTCGTTGCCTCGTCAGTAACAATGACGGTCGCTCCCGGGACTACTGCACCCTGCGGATCCGAGACGGTTCCGGTAATGGTGCCAGCGATCTTTTGGGCAAACGAAAGGGTTGATAACGCAAGGGCAATCAGAACTGCCAAACAGGCAAAGCGGTAACGCATGCCATCCCTCCACAAACCAAGTCCATCTGGTGCTACATATGCCACCTTTCGGCGGCGGCTTAAGCGACTACTCGCAAAGACAGCCTCAGGGTTCGGCGCTGGATCAGGCAGTTCGAGTCTTGCCCGATTTTTCCGCCATAACGTTATTCTGAAGCTCGGATAACGTTATTCTTGAGGCCATGCACAGGCTTGGGGCGGTATTTAAAGGTGCGTTCACATGACTTGTCAAGCCAAAAAGTGAGGAGCTCGGAAGTCTGTCAATAATATAAAGTTACTAGCTTCCCATTTTGGTCATTTTTGGCATTTTGGTGCCTTTAGCGAATCGATTTTGTGGGAGGAGCCCTAAACAGCGGGACGAGAGACTTGGCTGTACAATGACGAGATTCCGGTACCCAATGAGACTTTTTCTATCGTTTTTGGCGGTTCTTCTGACCTCTGGTTTTGGCCAGGTTCCCGGTCCACCCGCTCCCGCAAAACCGTCGATTCCGAAGTTTGAGGATATCGCTAAAAAGGCGGGTGTCACGGGGTCGCACATTTCGTCCCCGGAGCAGCACTACATCATCGAATCGATGAGCGGCGGCTCTGGACTCTTCGATTGCGATGACGACGGAAAGCTCGATCTGCTGATCGCTGGCGGATCGACTGTAGACCGATTTAAGCAAGGGGGGGATCCGCTCGTCCGGCTCTATCACCAGGATGCCGACCTAAAATTCACCGACATCACCGAAGCTGCAGGTCTGACGGTCAAAGGCTGGGGAATGGGCGTCGCGGTTGCCGACTTCGACAACGACGGGATCTTGGACATCTACGTTACCGGCTATGGGAGAAATGCGCTCTACAAGGGTCTCGGAAACTGCAAGTTTAAAGACGTGACTGAAAAGGCCGGCGTCGCGATGGATGGGTTAAACGCTGGCGCCGCGTGGGGAGATTACGACAAGGACGGCAATGTAGATCTGTTTGTGTCGAGGTACGTCCACCTCGACATAAATAACTTGCCAAGTTTCGGGAGCGACGAACGATTCTGCCGATTCAAAGGTGTCCTGGTGCAATGCGGGCCGTGGGGCATGCAAGGCGAGAGCGACAAGTTGTTTCACAACCGAGGTGATGGAACTTTCGAAGAAGTCTCAAAAAAGGCAGGCGTGGACGATCCGAAGCATCGCTACGGACTCGGTGCAATTTGGACGGATTACGACAACGATGGATGGCCGGATTTGTATCTGGCGAACGATGCGGGGCCGAATTTTCTTTATCACAACAACCACAATGGCACCTTCGAAGAAGTCGGTTTGGTCTCGGGCGTCGCACTCAGTGACGACGGACAAGAGCTTGGGTCGATGGGAGTGGACTCAGGCGACTACGACCACGATGGCAACTTCGATATCTTCGTTACGAATTTTACGGATCAACCCGACAACCTCTACCACAATCTCGGAAACAAGAGCTTTACGGACATGGCATGGGCGTCTGGGTTGGGGCAAGGAAGTTTCTCGTACGTGAAGTGGGGCACGGGATTCGTGGACTTCGACAATGATGGCTGGCCGGATGTTTTTGTTGCGAACGGACACGTCTACCCGCAGGTGGACGCGATCCCCGGGAGTCCTCGCTACCGCGAACGGATGCAGTTATTCCAAAACCTGCAAAACGGAACGTTCAAAGATATATCTGAAGGTGCCGGTTTGAATGCGATTCCCGAACAGTCTCGGCGAGGGGCCGCATTCGGCGATATCAACAACGACGGAAATGTCGACATTCTCCTGCAGAACATAGGAGAACCGCCGAATCTGCTAATCAACCAGACGCAGAATTCGAACCATCGCGTCATCTTCAAGCTCGTGGGAACAAAAAGTAACCGCGCCGCGATTGGTGCGCGGATCACGGTGATCTCTCCCACGCTCAAGCAAATGAATGAAGTTCGGAGTGGGGCGAGTTACCTCTCGATGAACGACCTACGTGTGCACTTCGGACTTGGCGCTGACGACAAGATGACCACCGTGGAGATCTGGTGGCCGACCGGAAAGAAAGAGGTCCTGCGGGATGTGCCAGGGGACTTCATTTACGAGATCGTAGAGGACCAAGGCATCCGCAAGCGCACCCAACTGCCTCCGGTCGCGGGAGCAACCAGTACGACGTCTGCCGCGGAGTCACCGAAACAATGACGTTGCGCTCTCCGGTTAGTGGATCCGCGGCCTCGCGACTTGAGCATCGTGATGAGAATCCTAGGTTGTACTTGCGATGCCCACTACTACTGCCAACCAAAAGACAAGCGGTTTTAGCACTCGTATTCTCTGAATTGGTGATGGGGACTTAACGCAGTGCGACGCTCTGAAGGCGATCCATCGCGGCTTCGCGGAATAAGTGCAGGTTACTGCGGAGCACGATACTCGGATTCAGGTTCTGCGTAGGTGCAAGTGGGGCGTTGTGCAGGAGATGCTCCGCCAAACTTCGGACGGCAATTTGCGCCTGTCGAAACGGTCGCTGGTGCATCGAAGCCGCAATTGTGCCGTCCTCCAAAAATGGAACCATTGCACCGAATAGGTCCGTGGAAATGAGCTGAACTTTTCCATGCAATCCTGAACCGTGCAGTGCGCGACATACCGGGAGACAATTGACGGTGTTCACATAGATTCCCCGCAAGTCTGGGACGTTTTTTAAGAGGTCTGAGGTTTTGCGGAAGCTCTCATCTGCGCTTTCGTGGGCTTCGATGACATCCAGGACCTCTCCGCACCTGTTGTTCCGCATGAATCCGTCTTTGAAGCCATCGGCTTTCGCCCGATGATCATGCGTATCGAGCATGCCAGTTATTACTACGACCTTCGAAGCCGCAGGCACAAATCTCGCCATCAGTTCTCCGGCGATCGCCCCATTCAAGTGTGGCTCTACGCACACGATTGATGACCGACAACTGCGCGGAGCATCGGTGGAGACACAAACAACACGAATTCCCTTCCGCTCGGCCTGATTGATGAGGGGGGTGCTGGCTTTTGGATGCCCCGGAGTTACGATGATTCCCTCGACCGTTGCCGCCATCAACTCTCGCATCGCTTCGTGATCTCCGACACCAAGTTCAGGGACAGGCCGCAATACGAATTCGACGCCACGCTCGATGAATCGGGCTGATTCCTCTTCAATCCCGCGCCACATCTCGTCATAAAAGTAGGCGATTTCGCGTGGCATGCAGACACCGATCCTGATTCGCTTGCCCGTGACGAGCGAACGTGCCGCGAGATTTGGTTTATAGCCAATTTTTTCCGCGATTTTCAATATCCGGTCGCGCGTGGCTGCATTGATGCCGGGTCGCTCATGCAAGGCACGATCCACGGTTCCGATCGAAACGCCAGCGAGCTCAGCGATTTTCGGGATTCCGCTTCTCTGTCTCAATAGCGCCTCTGGCGAAGAATTCCCGCGTGAGGAATTAAGGGATTGGACGACATCGTCAGTTGCTCTCCAATTTATTTATGCCGGCCAGGAACACAGAGTCAATGGCAATGTGGAATTCCTATTGAGAAACGGCACGCTCGCGATACACTGACCGTGCACGTACACGATAAGGCTTTTCATTCATCGCGGCAACGTGCATAATGCTGCCGCCAAGGCACGTTGGTCCATGCGCAACTTCATCCTCTTACTCTGTATAGTGGCTCTGCTCGAATTCTCAACATCCTGCCACCGTGGGCATGAAGAGGCGCGGCAATCTCGCGGCAAGGGCCCGGTGAAGATTGGATTGTCGCTCGACTCGCTGCAATTGGAACGCTGGCAACATGATCGGGATGCCTTCGTGGCGAAAGCCAGCCAACTCGGAGCCGAAGTATTCATACAATCCGCCAACGGAGTGGATGCTGTCCAGATCCGACAGTGCGAAAACTTGCTGACGATGGGCGTCGATGTTCTTGTCATAGTGCCGCATAACGGCGAAGTCATGGCATCGGCGGTGCGCAGTGCTGAGGCGCAGGGCGTGCCCGTGATCTCGTATGACCGACTGATTCGCGATTCGAATGTGAGTCTGTATGTCTCATTCGACAACAAGCTGATTGGTGAGTTACAGGCGAAATACCTCTACGCCCGCGCACCAGCGGGCAATTACATTCTTATCGGCGGTTCACCAACGGATAACAACGCTCACTTAATTCGCGAAGGCCAAATGCAGGTTCTTAGTCCCGCCATCAAGCGCGGCGACATTCGCATCATCGCGGACCAATGGGCCAAAGACTGGCTGCCTAGTGAAGCTCTGCGTCACACCGAAAACGCTCTCACGCAGGCAAATAATCATGTCGCCGCGGTGGTGACTTCAAATGACAGCACCGCCGGTGGCGCCATTCAGGCGCTTGGAGAACAGGGCTTGGCGGGGAGAGTGCTTGTATCGGGTCAAGACACCGACCTCGCGGCCGCGCAGCGCGTCGTCGAGGGCACGCAGTCGATGACCGTGTACAAGCCGATCAAGCCCCTCGCAGAAAATGCAGCAGCGGCGGCGGTAGCGCTTGCGCGTGGCGAGAAGGTCCAGTCAAATTCGAACGTTAACAACGGCGCGAAAGAAGTTCCTTCAATTCTTCTCGCGCCGATTGTTGTTGATCGCACGAACATCGATTCTACTGTCATTAAAGACGGCTTCTTGAAGCGCGAAGACATATACAAAAATGTCTCGCGCACGCAGTGGCCGAAGGACTAGCGATGCCAGAACCTCTGTTGCGCATGGTCGACGTGTCTAAAGACTTCTCCGGCGTACACGCGCTGGACGGAGTCAGCTTCGACCTGCTCGGAGGCGAGATTCACGCTCTCGTAGGTGAGAACGGCGCCGGCAAATCTACGCTCATGAAAGTTCTGAGCGGTGTCTATTCTCACAGGGAATATTCCGGAAGTGTTGTGATCGAGGGCGCTCAGCAGCAGTTTGACGGAATTCGCGCTGCCGAGCGCGCCGGAATCGCGATCGTATTCCAGGAATTGTCTTTGGTTCCTGAGCTTTCCATTGCTGAGAATATTTTCCTCGGACGGCTGCAGGCTTCCGGTCCGTTTGTGCGCTGGAGCGATGTTCACAAAACAGCGCGGGTTCTGCTCGATTCGCTTGGCGTCGACCTGCCGACAGAAAGGCTCGTCCGTGATCTCGGTATTGGCCAACAGCAACTGGTTGAGATAGCGAAGGCTCTTTCGCACAATGCGAGAATTCTCATTCTCGATGAGCCCACGGCTGCTCTAAACGAAGCCGAATCGCAGACACTCTTCGACATTCTGGGTGCGCTCCGGGGGCGGGGCCTCGGACTTATATATATTTCGCACCGCCTCGATGAGGTTCTCGCGCTCGCGGACCGGATCACAATCCTGCGAGATGGACGTACGATCGCAACTAAACTCCGCGGGGACGTCAATCGTCAGCAGATGATTTCTCTCATGGTGGGCCGCGACATCCAGCAGGTCTTCCCTGAGCCGCAGCGTGCGGCAGGTAAAGTTGCTTTAGAACTCCGGGACCTAACCGTTAAGCATCCGACATTGCCAAACCGCAATGTGCTAACAAACGTTTCGCTTCAGGTGCGTGCTGGCGAAGTGGTCGGCCTTGCGGGGTTGATGGGATCGGGTCGCACAGCGCTGCTCAATGTACTGTTCGGATCCTTTCCAGAGCACGGTACTGGGTCGATCCTCGTCGAAGGCGAGGACGTGGCGCTTACCCAACCTGCAGACGCGATCGCCCACAACATTGCCTTTGTGACGGAAGATCGCAAACGACTCGGTTTGTCGCTTGATCATTCCGTCCAGAGCAATATGAGCCTCGTCGCCTTGAAGGGTTTCGCGAAAGCATCCGTCTTGGACCAAGTTAGCGAAGTTGCTCGCGTTGAGCAGACAATGAAGGACCTGCGCGTAAAGGCGAACTCACCAGAGACGGTCGTAGGCACGCTGTCGGGTGGCAACCAGCAAAAGGTCGTACTCGGCAAGTGGTTGATGAAGAATCCAAAAATCCTCCTGCTCGACGAACCCACCCGCGGCATCGACGTTGGCGCCAAACAGGAGATCTACTCCCGAATCGACGAACTTGCGCATCGAGGCCTTGCTCTACTCGTGGTTTCATCGGAGTTAGAAGAGTTGCGCGGAATTTGTGACCGAATTCTTGTACTTCACGAAGGACGTGTCAGGGGCGAACTGAAGCGCGCCGAGGCAACTCCTGAAAAGATCATGAGCCTTGCTACTGGAATCAAAGAAATCAATTCGTCGTCGCACGGCAGGAGCGACGCATGAGCGGCAACAATCGTGCAGTAGCCACGAGTGTGCAAATTGTTGAGGCTGGAAGGACGAGCAATCTTCCGCCGCAAGTGAAGTTCGGTGCAACCGCGCGAGCTTACACGATGGCGGCTGCGCTGGTGGCGATTTGGATCGTGTTCGAATACACCACTCACGGCGTATTCCTGAATGCGCGCAACTTTTCAAACCTCACGCGACAGATGGCTGTCACCGGTGTGCTCTCTGTGGGCATGCTGATGGTGATCGTGATTGGCGAAATCGATTTGTCCGTTGGATCGCTAGTTGGTCTAACAGGGATGGCTGCAGCGCTCGTCCAGGCAAACAACGCCTGGGGTGTGACCGCGACCTTGACCATCGCTCTTGTCTTTGGCCTGATCATTGGCTGCGCACAGGGAATCCTCACTTCGTACGCTCGCGTTCCGTCCTTCATCGTGACTCTCGGAGGACTGCTTGCTTGGCGCGGCGTAACAAAAGCGATCAGTGCGGGCCAGACGATTCCAATCCAACTGTACAATTTCAACTCAATCGGCCAATCCTATCTGGACAAACCGATCGGCTGGGCGTTCGCTGCTCTGGCGGTGGTAGCGATTATCGTCACGCAGCTTCGCTGGCAGTCCTCGCGCAAGCGCCTTGGACTATCAACTCTTTCGAGTACGCAGCTTGCACTTCGCATCGGTATTCCCTCGGTTTTGTCCGTGGCCCTGGTTGCTATGCTCAACGCGTATGAAGGAATCCCTGTACCCGTCCTATTGTTCCTGATTGTCGCCCTTGCTGGCGCCTTTGTTATGTCAAACACAACCTGGGGACGTTACATGTACGCCGTCGGCGGGAACCGTGAAGCTGCGCGCCTCTCCGGCATCAACACTCGCGCGCTGACCATTGCGACATTCGGCGTACTGGGATTGCTCGCTGGGTTGGCAGGCGTAATCTATACCGCGCGCGTCGGAAGCGCATCGCCTGACGCTGGACTTCTGCTTGAACTGGATGCCATTGCGGCGTGCGTTATCGGCGGGGCCAGCTTGATGGGCGGGCGCGGTACCATAGCGGGCGCATGCATGGGCGCGCTGTTCATGGCGAGCCTGGACAATGGGATGTCGCTGAAAAACGTTCCCGATTTTACGCAAGATATCGTGAAGGGCACCATTCTCGTTGCCGCTGTTGCGCTCGACATGCTCAGCCGCAAGCGCAACGGATAGGATCAGAGCATGCCGAAGTTACTCGGAATCGACGTTGGCACGGGCGGAACGCGGGCGGTCTTGATTGACGACAAAGGCCGCGTGATCGCTTCGCGCACTGCCGAGCATCAGCCGTTTGCTTCTCCGAAAACTGGATGGGCGGAGCAAGATCCGCACGACTGGTGGCGAGCATGCGGTGAATCCGTCCGAGCCGTGCTTGTCGAGTCAGGCGTCACCAACTCCGAGATCGCGGCTGTGGGGTTCTCCGGACAGATGCATGGTGCCGTTCTGCTCGACGAGAACAATCAAGTACTGAGGCCTTCACTGATCTGGTGTGACCAGCGCACTGCCGAAGAAGCTCGCGAACTGACAGAACAAATCGGCGAGAAACAGCTCATTGAATGGACATGCAATCCAGCGCTCACGAATTTCACTCTGACCAAGTTGATGTGGGTGCGGAAGCACGAACCGAAACTCTATGAACGTTTTCGCCGACTGCAACTGCCCAAGGATTACGTTCGTCTTCGCCTCACAGGCGAATTCGCAATGGACATGGCGGACGGTTCAGGCACCTTGCTGCTCGACGTTGCGCGCAGGCGTTGGTCAAGTGAGATGGCGAACGCGACGGGCATCGATCTCAAGGCATTGCCGCCGCTTTTCGAATCGTGCGACGTTTGTGGCGTGGTGTCGAAAGAGGGTGCAGCAGCTACGGGGCTCGCAGCGGGAACGCCCGTGGTAGCGGGAGCTGGCGATCAAGCGGCGGGCGCCGTTGGGCTCGGAGTTGTAAGCGCAGGCGCGGTGCATGCGACGATCGGCACATCAGGTGTGGTCTTTGCATCTACGGATCGCCCTGCAATGGACCCGCTGGGGAGATTACACACATTCTGTCACGCTGTTCCGGGGCGCTGGCACGTGATGGGCGTGACGCAAGCTGCCGGGCTGTCTCTCCGCTGGTTCCGCGACAACTTTGGCACGCGAGTGGAAGATCGACGCGATCCCTACGATCGCCTAATGGACGAAGCTGCCTCCGCCCCGCCAGGATGCGACGGGGTGCTTTGGGCGCCATACCTTATGGGTGAGCGCACACCCCACGTCGATCCGAACGCTCGGGCAGCACTTGTCGGACTCGCGGCAAATCACGGTCGCGCACACATCCTTCGCGCAATTCTGGAAGGGGTTGCCTTCAGTTTGCGTGATAGCCTCTCGATCTTCGCCGAGATGGGAGTACCCGTTTCGAGTATTCGGCTCGGAGGCGGCGGGCAACGCTCACCGCTCTGGCGCCAAATCCAGGCAGATGTCTATAAGCATAAAGTCGAAACGATTCTTGTCGATGAGGGCGCAGCCCATGGCGCCGCCCTGCTCGCCGGTGTTGGCGCAAAGGTCTGGCCCACGGTGGATGCCGCGTGCGCCGAAACTGTTCAGGTCGGCGAGACGATCGCGCCCGATCTAACGAATTCAGCCGTCTTGCAGCAGCAATACGAACGTTATCGTCGCATTTATCCAGCGCTGCGCTCGATCGGTATGGCCGCCACCTCGACGGTGGCATGAAACCTGGAGGAACACATGTCTGATGCTTACCAGCCGCGACCGGAACACAAGTTCTCGTTCGGCCTTTGGACGATCGCGAACCGCGGCCGCGATCCTTTCGGCGATGCAGTGCGCCCCACTATCCCTCCGAACGACATTGTCGCTTTGCTCCGCGAGGTAGGCGCATGGGGGGTCAATCTTCACGATAACGATCTTGTTCCAATTGACGCGACGCCATCCGAGCGCGACAAGATCGTCCGCGATTTTCAGGCGGCCTGCAGGCAGCACGGCATCGTCGTGCCGATGGCGACGGTCAACTTGTTCTTCGATCCAATCTTCAAAGATGGAGCTTTCACCGCAAACGACGCCGATGTGCGTGCGTACGCTCTTCAGAAGACGATGCGCGCTATGGATCTCGGCGCCGAGTTAGGCGCTAAGCTCTTTGTGCTCTGGGGTGGGCGCGAAGGAACTGAGACTGATGCGTGCCGCCGTCCCGAAGAACCCTTCAAGCGGTTGCGCGAAGCCATCGATTATTTGTGCGAATACAATCTCGACAAAAAGTATGGTTTCAAATTTGCGTTGGAGGCCAAGCCAAACGAACCTCGCGGCGACATATACATGCCGACGACTGGTGCCTATCTCGGTTTCATCCCAACCCTTGCGCATCCGGAGATGGTTGGTGTAAATCCTGAGGTCGCGCACGAGCACATGGCGGGATTGAACGCGCTTCACGCGGTTGCGCAAGCATGGGAAGCGGGCAAACTCTTCCACATCGATCTAAACGATCAGAACCCTGGGCGCTATGACCAGGATTTTCGTTTTGCATCTGCAACCCCAAAATCAATGTTCTGGTTGGTGAAGTTCCTTGAAGACTCGGGGTATCAAGGGCCGCGCCACTTTGACGCGCACGCTTACAGGACAGAAGACATCGCCGGCGTAAAGGATTTTGCGCGCGGATGCATGCGAAGCTACCTGATCCTGAAGGAAAAGGCGCAGCGCTGGAATGCCGACAAGGAGATCCAGCAAATCTTCTCCGAGATCAACCCGCAAACCACCGGCAGCTCGAAATATTCACACGATGGCGCTCTGTCTCTTCTCAACCGCACCTATGATCGCGCAGCCATTGCGAAGCGCGGCCTGCAATACGAGCGCCTCGATCAGCTGACTATGGAACTGTTGTGGGGAATACGGTAATCAGGCCTTCTGTTTGACGAGTACAAGGGGCTGCCGCGGCAGCCCCTTGTACTCGTCCGTAAAATCTATTGGCGAAATTCGATTTTCAAAACCGGAAGCAGTTCATCACTTATATCCTTAGGCAGTTCGACCCAAAGCCCCTCGGCATCTTGTTTGAAAGATACCTTGCCTGCCGATCCCACCAGCAACACGCTCCTCACTTTCAATTCCTTGTCGAGTGACCGTATCCGTATGCTTCCATCTTTCGGCCAATCCATCGAAATTGCATACAGCGCCTCATGGTTCCGAATAAAGCGTATATCGTCCGAAGTGAACGGCTTCTGCTCGCCTTCGTTTAAGCTGCCTTCTTTCACCTGGGTCGGACCTTCGCCGAAAGTCGTCCACGGACGAGAGCCGTAAATAGCCTCTCCGTTCAGAGAGAGCCACTCTCCGACTGCGAGCAAGATCTTCTGCTCGTCCTCTGAAATCGTTCCATCTGGCTTCGGACCGACATTTAATAGCAAGCACCCATTCTTGCTAACGATATCAACCAAGTCTTGCACGATGGATTTTGGCGTTCGCAGCGAGTCATCTTTCAGGTAGCCCCATGATTTGTAGCTGATCGAAGTGTCAGTTTGCCAAGGTTCGGGTTGGATGGCCGCGAGTTTGCCACGCTCGACGTCGTGAACCGCAGTGCCTTGCGGCATTGCTTTTTCCTTGTAGTACATGACAACCGGCTGCTGCGCCTTGGCTGCTTCGTCGTAATAGAACGCTGCGAATTTCCGCAGATAGGGTTCGAACGCCGGCTGGCCGACCCACCAGTCGTAATACCAGAGGTCCGGGTGATACTTCTCGACAATTTCTCCACTGCGGGCAAGCCAGTCGGAAAGGAACGCGGCATCTGGCTGATTGTCACGATCTGCACCAGGCAAGCGTTGAGGCTGGGCCGGGCCGTAAAAACTCGCATACTTCGGGTCGTTTACATCGGAGTCGAACGTTCTGCCGCCATCGAAAAACCACCAGTGCTCCGCGCGGTGGTACGAGATTCCGAAATGCAATCCAGCCTTGCGAACCGCCGGGCCAAGTTCGGCGATCACGTCACGATGCGGTCCCATCTTTGTAGCTTTCCACTCGCTGAATTGAGTGTCGTACATCGCGAAGCCGTCATGATGCTCGGCGACTTCGATCACGTACTTCGCTCCTGCGCGACGAAACAGGTCGGCCCACTGATCGGCGTCGAACTTGTCTCCCGTGAATTGTGGCAGAAAATCTTTGTAGCCAAATTTGTTCTGCGGCCCGTAAATCTCGATGTGGTGAGCGAACTCCGGCTCTTTCTTCTGATACATGTTTCGCGGATACCACTCGTTGCCCCACGCCGGCACGGAGTACGCACCCCAGTGAATGAAGATCCCGAATTTTGCGTCGCGAAACCAATCGGGAACTTTCATTTGTTTCAGGGAATTCCAGTCATCGCGGAACGGCCCTGCAGCGACAGTGTGGTCAATGGACTTCAGTTCGCGTTGAACATTTGCAGGTTGCTCCTGCGCTTCGGTTAACAGAGTTCCAATAGCAAGAAATGCGAGCACCACCAGCGGCTTGTTCATTGCGCCTCCAGGACCTCCACTCCGTACGGCGGCAGATTTACGCTACTCACCGATTCCCCATTCGCGAGTACCCGCTTCATGCTCTTCGGGAGTTGCACGCTTTGGTTCTCTTGCTTGAAGTTAATGAGCACGAACACGTCTTTCCCATTGCCACTTCGCTCCGAAACATCAACACCATCCGGAATGAGACCAAATGCAGAATGCAATCCACTGGTCGAGAATATCCATCCGGCAAATTTGTCCATCAGGGATTCATCGAGCACGGCCCCCACGTATGTGATTCTTCCCTTCCCGACTTTGCGCGAGATGATTGCAGGCTGACGGTCGAGCCAACCGTTGCTTTTTCCAAAGGTGAGCAAGGCATCCGTTCCCGGCTTTGCGCTAAGTTGTTCGGCCCAGAGGGAAGAGTGCCCCGACCCAAGAGGGCCTTCGAGAGGAACGTCCTGATCCAAAGCATAGAATTGCTCCACTCGCCCGCCGAGAGTATCGACCAGTGCTCCAGGCTGTCGTTCCGTAAGCAACGCGTTGAACTCGTCTTTCATGCCGGCTCTCGGCCCGAGGACGAGATGCCCCCCTTGTTCCACGTATTCACGCAAATGCTTTGCCAGCGAGTCGGGAATGAGACTCAGATTTGGAGCAACGACGACTTTGTAGTTTTTGAGTGCAACTGAAGGATTCACGACATCTATGCTGTGGACCAGTTTTCGGAGGGCGTGGTAGTACGAGACATGGATTTTGATCTGATCGTAGTTGCGATTGTGCTTCTGCCAATCGATCGCCCAACGGCTGTCGTAGTCATGCAGCATCGCAACTTCGGAATGCGGCGACGTTCCCGCGAGAACTGGATACGCCTTCGCGAAGTCGTTACCAACCTGTTTCACTTCGTCGTAAACCGGAACAGGGGTGCCGTCCGCGCCCACCAGCACTCCGTGATATTCCTCCTGCCCATTCAGTGCGCTTCTCCATTGCCAATAACTCACCATGTCCGCGCCGTGCGCAACGTCGTGCCAAGCCATCGCTCGCACTTCACCTTTGTCCAACACGTTATTGATCGATTGCCAATTCACCGCGCCCGGTTGTGTCTCGATCACCCAGAAGTTCTTCTGCTTCAATCCGCGATTCAGGTCGTGGATGAATCCGGCAAAGTCCGGATTAAGGTGGCCCTGGCCGACGTAATGGTCCCACGCGACGATGTCGAGTTCACTTTCAACTTTGTAGTGGTCGAAACCATCGAAGAGTCCCATTGTGTTTGTACAAATCGGTTGGGACGCCGGCGCGTACTTGCGAATTGCCGCGATCTGATTCGAAAGATAGCTATACCAAGTGTCGGTGATGAACCGTTTCCAATCGAGCATGAGGCCGGGGTTATTGCCGCCCACTGGGATCGGAATCTGCGACCAATCGAAGTACGTTTGACTCCAGTAGGCTGTCGTCCAGTGCTGATTGAGAGCGTCGAGACCCTTATATTTGTCCTTCAGCCATTCCTGGAACTGCGCGCGTGTGTACCCGTCATACGACGGATTGGAAACCTCATTGTCCAGTTGCCAGCCGATAACGTTCGGCTCTTTCGCCAGTTTCCGCGCCATCTCTTCCGCAATCTTGCGGCAGAACTCGCGGTAGCGTGGGCTCGTGAATGAAAAGTGGGCGCGATTGCCATGCACCGCGCGTTTTCCCTGTTCGTCGATGAGCAAAGTATCGGGGTATTTCTGAGTTAACCAGACTGGAGGGGCCGCAGTAGGAGTGCCAAGAATGACGTCGATGTGATGCTTCGCAGCGAGTCGGGTCGCGCGCTGGAGCCAATCGAGTTCGTATTTTCCCTCGCTCGGTTCCATCGTGCTCCACGCGAACTCTCCGATACGCACTACGTGGATTCCCGCCGCTTGCATGAGGACGAGATCTTTCTCCCAGCGGTCTTCGGGCCATTGCTCTGGATACCATGCAACTCCCAGCATCAATCCTGAATTCGATGGCGCGTTCGTCTTCTGAGCTGGAGCGAACACGGTGAGCAATCCAGCAACTGCGCTGAAGACCAATAGCCGTTTTAATGCATTCATCGCGATTTCCTCGATAAGAGTTCTGCCTCTAAGTCCGAACGCAATTGAATATACAGAGGGGCTTTGGCACAGTCACCGGCACGCAACGCATCCGCATTCCAGATGTCTGCGGGGGCCCTCAGGAAAAAAGGGGATGGCTGGCTGCCATCCCGATTCGAGAGTGATTTATCGGATGGGCGACCTTGCGGCCGCCCATCGTTGGTTAGAAGGAGTATTTGAAGCTCAGTTCGACTACGCGGCGGCCATTGACCCAATTGCTGCCATTTCTCGCCGTATTTCCGAACGTGTAACCCGGGTTCATGTACTGCGTGTAGGGACCAGAGTATCCCGTGTAATCTGACAAGCCACTGACGGCTGGCATGTATTTCAGTGTCAGGTTCGTGGTGTCGTTGGAGTAGAAGGATGTCAACTTGTGATTCAGGAAGTTGAAAGCCGAGAGGCGAAATTCGACGTTCTGCCTCTCGCTGACTTTGAAGGTTTTCTGAACTGCAAGATCGCTGCTCCAATACGCCGGACCGTAAAGCGTGGGCGGAATGAACCCACCGTTGTCGCCGGTCGTCGGCGCCCCAAAACAAGAACCATTTATGTACTGATGATCGCCGTGCCCCGTAACATCGCAGTTCACCATCGGCATCAGTTTGTAATCAGAGCTACCCAAAACTGCAGTGCTGTCGAGGTAGTAGTTCGGGAAGCAGTTGTCCGCACCAGCGGTGCAACCGCTGGTGGTGCCCGCGGCGCTCAGGTTGAAATTAATGGTGCTCGACTGGGCCAGAGGAGCTCCCGTCTGAATGCTCGTGATTCCGGAGAACATCCAGTGGTTGGTCAAGCCGCCAAGGAGCTTATTCCCCTTCACTAGGTTGCCGAGTTCATACGAATACGTCGCATTGAACACATGCGGGCGATTGATGTAGGAAACGGTGTAATCGTTGTGGAAGTTGGCCGGATCAGGCTGCGTGTTATACCCGCCCGGGCCTTGGCCGATGATTCCCATCGCCTTCGACCATGTGTAGTTGAAGCTATAAGTAAATGCACCGCTGGGCTTTGCATACGAAACCTGAAGTGCGTTGTAATTGGCGAATGCACCATGTTGGACCAGGTTCAGGTCGGTATAGGCGAGCATCGGTTTGTAGTTGTTCTTGTTCGCGCCGTTCGCGCCCTGCTCGAGGTCCGGAACCGAGTTAATAACACCGGTGACCGGGTCGGGCTTGAAGAACGCGCCCAGTGGAATGATGTTCTGGTTCTGGTTCGGGACGATCAAGTTCGAACTCTGATTGCCGGAATACGCGATCTCCAGCAGAGAGTTCTTGGGAAGAGCCTGCGAAAACGTGAAGCTATACGTATAGGTAAGCGGCTCTGAGTCATCATTCGGATTGACAGCGTAGGTTCCGCCAACCTGCGAGCAGTTCACATTCTCTTGTGCATCGATCTGCGCGAGTGTGGCGACGCCAGTGGTAGCGCAAGAACGTCCGCCCTGCGCAGTGCTCAGTGGTCCCTGATAGTCGTTGAACTGATCATGGTAGTAGTACGCGCCGAAACCGCCGCGCAATGCAGTCTTGCCATCGCCAAAGACGTCAAACGCGAGTCCGACACGCGGAGCGGCGAAGATCAGCTGAACGTCACGCCCTGACAACGGAACGCTGCCGTCCACGGCGTTCCAACGCATACCGGGCAGGAATGAATTCCCGGCGGCGATGTCGCTGTTGTACTGCCGTTGTGTCCACGTCGCCAGCCCGTAGTTGCCGCTGTGATCTGTCCAACCTGGGTCATGCGAGAGACGGACACCGAGATTCAGCGTCAAGCGACGTGTTACCTTCCAATCGTCCTGGAGGTAGAACCCGAAGGTCTGGTAAGTCATGTTCTGCGGAGTGTTCTTCGAGGATTCCGTATAGCCGGTGGTCGAGCCGAGGAGCAGGTTCGCAACAGGATTGCCGCTTGCTCCCCATGTGGCAAATTGAACTTGTCCGTTCTGCTGAACGAAATTCATTTGGTCGTTCTGCGCCATCTGCCAGTCGAAGCCGAACTTAAGGGTGTGGGTCCGGATCACCTTGGTGAGGTTGTCAGTCACGCCCGGGGCCTGCTTCTTGCTGTAATAGTCGTGGGCGTCCTGCTGGTAGATCATCGGGTATCCGGGAATCCACCAACCATTCGACAGAGAAGGCATTACATCCGTGTTGCCGAAAATGCCGTGATACGGGTACCCAAGTGCCTGTCGCGATACGCCGGCCATGTTGTCATAGCGATAAGCATTGTTCAGATATGACCACGTGACGATTGTCTCGTTCGTGAGAGTCGGACTGAAAATCTTCACGAGGTTAGCTGAGATCGTCTTGGAATCGCCTGGAGCAACGAAATTGCCGGGAAATGGAACTTCGGTCGGAGGCGCCCACCACAACATCACCGGGATACCAGCGACTTCGTTCTGCTGGTTGTATGAGACATACAGCTTGGTTGAATCGGTGATGCTGTAATCCACACGTGAATGCCACATATAACCGTTCTTTGTATTCATGGCATTCGTGATGAAGTTGTGCCCACCGTTCGTAGCAGGATCCGCATTCGCGGCGGGGATCATCTTCATGATCGCAGCGCCACCTGGATCGACAAATGATGAGATGTCTCCGTTGTTGACGGTTGTTCCATTAATGCTGGTGATCGGGGTGCACTGCGGTAGCCATCCGCCAACGCCACAAAAGTGAGCATTGTCGGCAGCGCTCATGTCGAAGTTGCCCGCGCGCATGCTGTCGGTGGGAACGGTGGACGTGACGACAGGCACGATCTGATCCGGGAAGCTCTGGTTGTAATATTCGTAGCCGGTCCAAAAGAGCAACTTGTTGCTCTTGTTGAAGTTGGTGCCGGGAATGCGCACCGGACCGCCAAAGTTGCCTCCTGGATACCAGTAACGATCATCCGGCTTCGTAGTACCAAGAGACTTGTTCACTGCGTCCGTCGAATTCATCGAATGATCGCGGAAGTGCAGGTACGCGGCGCCGTGGAACTGGGACGAGCCGGACTTGCCAACAGCCTGAATGACCACCGGACCGCTTTGAGACTCTGCTCCGTAGTTGGAAGTGGTGACTTTCACTTCCTGCACCATGTCGGCATTTACGGTTTGTGTCGCGTTGCAGTTACAACCAGGATCGATGATGTTGGCGCCGTCCGACGTCAACTGCGCTCCGCCCACGCGGGTCGGAGACCCATTGGCGTTATAGCCGTTCCCAACCGAAGAGCCGATACCCGCGATTGTCGGATCATATCCGCTGGCGTTGTTCACGTTGCCGCCGCCAGTCAGATTGTTGAAGCCAGGAAGTGTTTTAGTGAGTTCTGTAACGTCGCGGCCTTGGAGAGCCATATTCCGGATGTCTTTCGCATAAAGGGTTGAGCTACGCTCGCCGGAATCGAGAATCTGAACCTGTGAAGACACCGCTTCGACCGTGACGTTTTCGTTTGCGGTCGCCACGGTCATCTGAATGTTATTCACGTTGAAGTGATCGCCAGGATGCAGACTAATCGTCTTGTTCTCCCAAGCGCGGAAACTCGTTGCCTCAATCTTTACCGTGTAGTTTCCCGTCACAACTGCAGTGAAAACAAAAAAACCGGAATCATTACCGGTAGTACGACGAACATCCTGTGTAGCGTTGTTGGTCAACGTCACACTGGCATGGGGAATTACAGCGCCGGATGAATCCGTGACCGTGCCTGAGATCGTAGCCGTCTGCTGCGCGAACATCGCGGCTGATGCCAAGAGCAGCCCGATTAGCAGAAATATGCCGCAAATAGACTTACGCATTGGTACCTCCCGAACTGCCCGCACTGGTTCATTGCGGGCTCTAGGTCAAACTCACTTTGTTCTCATTCATTCCATACGCCGACGCATCACTGCTGGAGGTCGAACGCCTCAGTTCGTGCGTACGGAGGATTGCAACGGAATGAATACGTGGAGTGAACGTTATTGGCGATTGGAGCGCTTTTCGAACGGGAGGGCCGCCTGCCGGGCGTTTCAGCTGCAGTTCGAGAATCGATACTGGCTCGGGTACTGTCACCAGAATCTCGGACGCTGTCGAGCGCCCAAGGGGCCGGTAAATCGCAGAATTCATAGCAGGGGCCGCCTGTAAGAAGCGTTCCGTGGAACGCGAATACAGCTTCGCCGGTCATGCCGGCTTTTCTCGATGGATATTTTTCCCATCTAAAACGTTTTAGACAACGCTGCCACTTTTAAAACCTTGATATCACCGTGTCAATAATTCTTTTGCACTAACACGCCACCCTAGGCGTGCAATTCCAGTCTCGACCACTAAGGACGCACCTTCCATCCCACAACGGTCGAAATACGATAGTGTTCCCAATTCCGGAAACACCGATTTGGTAGGGAATTATCTGTAGCGCTGCGGAGCAGTGGATTCTCGCACAATCAACTCGGGAAGGACCTTTGTCTCCTCAAGCACCGTCATTCCGTTGATCCGGTCGAGGAGTGTTGAAGCGGCGAGCTGACCCATTTGTTCAAGAGGCTGTCGGACTGTGGTAAGGCGTGGGTAGATAAACTCACCCAGAGGAACGTCATCGATCCCGATCACCGAGACGGCGTTGGGCACCGAGAGTCCTGCATCCTGGAAAGCGCGAATCGCTCCGATTGCGGAACCGTCATTGAACGCCATTAAAGCAGTGAAGCTCCGCGTTCGCTTGAGCAGCGTCATCGCAGCGGCGTACCCGTGGTGGGACACTGTTGATTCATTCACTTCTGGATATGTTCCGAGTTGGACGGTCAATTCGCGCTCGACTTCCAATCCGAATTTCTCGGAATTCTCGAGGACGGCCTTCCATCGCATTTCGGTGTCGCCGTTGTGGTCCGGCCCCTTGAAGAATGCGATCCGCTTGTGACCGAGCTGCTTGAGATGTGAAAGCCCGAGCCAAATTGCACGGTCATTGTCGATTACAATCCTCGACACGCCCGGTGCCGTCGTGATGTCAGAAACAGCGACAACGGGAATTGGAAGTCTCTTCTGGAGGGGGGTATTGATGAAAATCATGCCCTCGACTGCCCTATCCATGAGAGTTTCCGGGGATGTCTCGATTTCTTTCGGAGCACCGCGATGGCTCGCAACGATATATTTGTACCCTGCTTCAGACAGTCGCCGCTCGATGCCGCTAATGAGTGACGACGAGTATTCATCTCCGATATCCGGCACGAGAACGGCTACGCTGAAGGTGCGCTTGGAATGCAGATACTGCGCAAACATGTTGGGGCGGTACTGGAACTTCTCAACTGCGGCCCAGATTCTCTCCTTGGTTTTCTGGGCGATCGTCATCGCGAGCGGAGAGTCGCTCAACACCACCGAGACTGTTGTAGTAGAGAGCTGAAGATATTCGGCGAGGAACTTCAATGTCACGCGGCGAGGGACATCTTGCTGCGCATGTATTTTCTTGCCGGGTTTCCGCGCGGCCATGCCAACATCATACATTCATGGGCAGGTGTGTCAGCCAAAAAGGCACTAAAAATGATTGTCTAAATCGTTTCAGCTTGCAGGTACTTCATTCGGTACGTTAGGGTTCTTGCGGTAGAAAGCGGTGATTTTCATGCGACTCAGGGCGATCTTTTTATTCCTCCTCTCATTGGTTTGTTATTGTTTCCCGGCATTCGGCCAATGGACTCCCCACGACCCGATCACGGGCTCGAAGAAATCAGAGGAAGGAGTCGTGTTTGAACTAAAGTCCGGAGCCCGCCTTAAATTCCAAATATGCAACGAGGCGATTGTTCACTTGATCTACTCTCCGGTTTCGACGTTTGCGAGCCACCCCGATTATGTCGTCATCAAAAAGGAGTGGCCTCGGGCTGCGTTCACTTTCGACAAGACATCGGATGGTTATAGGCTCACGACGTCCAAACTCCAGATTCAGATCACCGCTTCAACCGGCGCGATCAACTACAGTGACGCGTCCGGCAAGACGCTCGCGACAGACGGTAAGCGCCTCATGTATCCCCAGACGGTGAACGGTGAAAACACCTACCGCGGTGAGACTGTGATCAACATGTATGGATCGCAGGAAGGTCTCTATGGCCTCGGCCAACACCAGGCCGGGGTCTTCAATTTTCGGGGCGAGTCCGTTGAGCTTTCGCAGGAAAACACGAACATCACAATCCCGCTCTTCGTCTCGACGAACGGCTATGGAATCTTCTGGAACAACACATCGCGATCGCGATTCAACAACCGTTTCGTCCACGTGCTTTATCTGAGTTCCGAAGTCGCCGACACGATCGACTATTACTTCTTGTACGGCCCGGATCTCGACAAGATTGTCGCCTCCTATCGCGAGCTAACAGGACAGGCTCCCATGTTCGGTCGATGGGCGTATGGCTTTTGGCAGTGCAAGAACCGCTACAAATCGGAGAAGGAGATTCTCGCTGTCGCACACAAGTATCGCGAAGTGAAACTTCCGGTAGACGACATCGTGCAGGACTGGTTCTGGTGGAACCGCAAAGGCGAGCATGTATTCAACGATAATTACCCCGATCCTAAGGGAATGGTCGACGACCTCCACAAAAATAATTTCCACCTGATGATTTCCGTCTGGCCTTTCTTCGAACCGGGATCTAAAGAATACGAGGAGATGGACAAGAAGGGATGGTTCATCGATCGCACTAAGTTCGCTTCGCCTCCGTACCACGCCGGGCAAATGGCGGTGTATGACGCTACGAATCCAGAGGCCCGTAAATACTACTGGAACCTGATGGACAAAGCTCTCTTCAGCGTTGGCGTGGACGCCTGGTGGTTGGATACCACCGAGCCAGAGACCGAGAACCAGGAAGAAAACATCATGCTCGGTCACAAAGTCTCAATCGGTAGTGGCGACCGCTATGCCAACATCTTCCCATTGATGACCACAACCGCGGTGTATGAAGGCCAGCGCAGTGCAAGCGACAAAAAGCGCGTCTTCATCCTTTCTCGGTCGGTGTTCGCTGGCGCGCAACGCAACGCCGTTACAGCATGGTCCGGCGATATCCTCGAGAACTGGCTCGCCTTCCAACGACAGATTCCGGCCGGTCTGAATTACTCACTCTCAGGTATGCCCTACTGGACGACCGACATTGGCGGGTTTATTTCGGGAGGGAATCTTAACGACCCGCAATATCGCGAACTGTACACACGCTGGTTTCAGTACGGCGCATTCTGCCCGATTTTCCGCACACATGGTACGCGCAATCCCGATGAAAACGAACTCTGGTCCTACGGTCCGGAAACCGAAAAGGTCCTAGTTCAGTTCGATCGGCTTCGTTATCGCATGATGCCGTACATTTACTCACTCGCGTGGATGGTCACCGATCAGAGCTACACGCCGATGCGCCCGCTGGTTATGGATTTTCGCGACGACGTGAAGGCGCAAAACGTCGGCGACCAGTTCCTCTACGGACCTGCTTTTCTCGTGAATCCAGTCACGGAGCAAGGCGCAACTGAGCGACACCTCTATCTGCCCGGGACCACCTGGTATGACTTCTGGACCGGAGAGGAACTACAGGGTGGCCACTGGATCAACGCACCTGCACCAATCGATCGAATGCCCTTGTACGTTCGTGCCGGATCAATCGTGCCTCTCGGTCCCGATGAGCAATACGCCGGCGAGAAACCCGTCGACCCGATCGAACTGCGCGTATACCGCGGCGCTGATGGCCACTTCACGTTATACGAAGACGAAAATGACAATTACAACTACGAGAAGGGCATGCACGCGGAGATTCCAATCTCGTGGAATGAGCGGGAGCATAAGCTCAAGATCGGCGACCGCCGAGGTAGCTTTCCAGGCATGCTGAATGAGCGCACATTCCACGTGGTATTTGTCGGCAGCGCTCACGGCGTCGGTGTTGAGACTGCGTCCGTTTTCGATCAGACGGTCCGCTACGCCGGAAAAATCGTCTCGATCTCTGCAAAGTGAGAAACCGATCCCGCTTGCCGCGCTGCTGTCGTTTTCTTTGCTTTGCTCGCGCCCGCGGTATCGCAAGCGTCAAAAGGCATTCAATTCGGGAACACCATTCGGATAACGAAGGCTGAATAGTCGCTAGGCGGGTCGACCGGCGTCATTTCGACTCAATCGCGTTAGCACTCGATGATGTTCAATGCGAGGCCAGCCTGTGATGTTTCCTTGTAGCGAGTCTGCATATCGAGACCCGTTTTGTACATCGTCTCGATAACCTGATCCAGCGACACCTTGTGTTCGGGCTCCTGCATCGCCATGCGGCACGCATTGATAGCCTTGACAGCACCAACGCCATTTCTTTCGATACAGGGAATCTGCACTAGTCCGGCAATCGGATCACACGTCATCCCCAGATGGTGTTCCATACCGATCTCCGCGGCGTGCTCAACTTGATCGTTGGTTCCTCCCAAGGCAGCTACGAGTCCGCCGGCGGCCATCGAGCAAGCGACGCCGACCTCTCCCTGGCATCCGACTTCCGCGCCTGAGATCGAAGCGTTCTCCTTGTAGAGAATACCGATGGCGCCGGCCGTCAGCAGAAAGCGGAACAACCCATCTTCTGACGCCTCCGGCACGAATTTCTCATAGTAGTGCGCCACCGCCGGAATAACGCCGGCCGCACCGTTCGTAGGAGCTGTTACTACTCGACCGCCGGCAGCGTTTTCTTCGTTCACCGCAAACGCAAACGCGTTCACCCAGTCCAACGCCCCCAGAGGATCGCTGGTTTTTTTCTCGGCAAGCCTTCGTGCGAGATTTGGCGCTCGCCTCCGCACCTTGAGACCGCCGGGCAGGATGCCTTCGGTCTTTAGCCCGCGCGCTACGCATCCTTGCATTGTGTTCCAGATCTTCGCGACGTAAGCACGAACATCCGCTTCACCACGCCATCGCTCTTCATTCGCCAACACAATCTGCCAGATTGCGAGGCCATGTCGTTCTCCGAGTCTCAAGAGTTCCTCAGCGCTTGAGAAGGGATAAGGCGGCTCCTGCTTTTCTTCCCTAGCCTGAACCTCGCCTTCACGCGCAATAAAGCCGCCCCCCACTGAATAGTAGAGAGCGGTCTCGATCTCATCTCCCGCATCGTCGAATGCGGTTAGTCGCAACGTATTTGGATGGCCCGGCATCGCGATATCGCGATGGAACACTAAATCAAGATTTTCGCCGAACGATATTTGTCGCTCACCTAGCAACTTAATTTTCTGGGTATTTCGAATGCTGGAAATAGTTTCGTCGATCAACTCGGGATCGACGAGTTCTGGCTTGCATCCTTCGAGCCCCAGCAAAATCGCGCGGTCCGTTCCGTGCCCATGGCCGGTCAAAGCCAATGAGCCGTAGAGTTCGACGAGGAGTCGATCAACCGAAACAAGCCTTGTGCCGAGCCTCACAAGAAATTCGCGCGACGCACGCATCGGTCCAACGGTATGGGAACTCGACGGACCGATACCGATCCGAAGAATATCGAGAATGCTGGTCTTCACTACTGCTCCTGCGGAGGAACTTCTCGTAAGGATATATGCTTTTTACGACCGCCCTCCAGCATCTCGAGAAATTGAATTTACAGCACCGTGCTAAACACCAATTAGACAGGTGTGTCTAAAACTCGATACTTCGCGATTCGAGCGTGGTTTGCCACAAGCCTCGCCCGCAATCGCTCGCATAAATGAGAGTCTGCGAATCCCGCACCCATGCCGGATACGCTTGGTTACAAGAGGCTGTGCCAAGGTGGCGTTCGTTGCCATTATCGAGTTTTCGGAGAGTGAGGTGCCAGGAAGAATTGGAGAATTTTGCGTATGCTAGCCAGCGTCCATCCGGAGAAAACGCGGGAAACCGCGCGTTTTCAATGTGCAAAGGCTCCGGCTTTCCGTTCGACAACACAAAAAGCTCCATTCTGTGGTGGCCCGTCAGCGCCGAGAACACGAGTTGGCCGTTGTCGGCAGCCGAGAATTCATAAACGTCGAGATCATCAGAGGAAACCTGCACTGGTGTTTGCGAACGATCGTTGATCCAGAGCGAGTGACGCCCTTTATTTTCGACGAGCCACGCGGTATCTTTCGTTGGCGCCTCGATGATGTGCATGTCCTCGCCTTTTTGGTCCACTTGATACCAATGCCAGCCGTCGCGAGCCATCCCATGGAATCGCAATTTACCCTCTGCAAGTTGAGGAGAGGTTACAACGTAGATCGTCCCCTCAGGAATTAAGGGCGAAGCGTGCTCGCTGTACAGTCGACTCTCATGACGTGCCAATCCAAAACTGCTGATCAGCGTCAGCACGAGGAGGCTGGCAATCCACAGCCCTTCCCGGCGGAAGTCAAACGACGCCCGGCGGGAAAGATGGTAGATAACCAAGCCGGACAACAGAAGTAGGCACCAAAGGCGTGGGACAGCGAGGATCGCAACAAAACCGCGTGAGCCGCCAGACGTGAGAGGAAGCCATCCAATCAGAAAATAGAGCGCGGCGACGGCCACAGCAGCCCACCGACAGCCTTCGCGAATACAACCACCAACCCATATGGCGCACGGCAACAATAAAACAATGAAGTTGTACGACGCAGGAAGCGTCGAGATTGTAAGAGAAGCGATAAGAATACCGGACCATTCGAGATTGTCGACGCGCGGATCTCTGGTTCTTGAGCACAGCAGGGCAATAGGAGCCCATATCAGAATCTGCAACAACGGACCGATCAGACCGACGAGCGACGCCTCATTGACGATCGGGTGTGAATTCAACTGCGGATCAAGGATGAAAATGTGATGCAGCACTGAGCTGATCGAGTTCGCAGCCAGGGCGAATGGATCCATCGCTTCGCCGCGCATCGCGGCGGGAAGAATCTCATTCACATATCGAATGCACGCTACCCAACCGAACACATACAAAGACGTTCCAAATACCGTGACTGCGCCAATCGCAAATCCGACGAGGGCCCTGAAATCGCGCTTCCTCAGGTAGAAAACGATCAACAGCACGGGAAAGATCTTCAATCCCGCAGCAATCGCCGTAAGTAGTCCGGCTGTGAATCGGTAATCTCGGCCATAACACCATAGCGCGAGGCTGAGCACCGATAGCACGAGAACGTAAAACTGGCCGTACTCGAGATTGCGATACAGCGGCATGGACAGGAATGCGGCCGTTGCAACCCACTGCCAACGCAAATGGGAAATATTCGAGATCAGCGTGATCGAACCGAGAAGCAGGAGGAGGCTCGTAGTGATCCATGCCCGTTTGGCGGCAAGCGGTTCAAACCATGTAAACGGAATCATGGGGAGAACCGAGAATGGAGTGTGTGGTATGAAGCCGGCTGTGGGGTAATCAACTCCCATCCGTACTCTCTGCTCTTCAAACCATTCCCATTCGTAAATCCGGTCAACTGTGTAGCTCTCGCGAACCAGTCGAGCTGCGACGTAATCATTGGGGAAGTCCGTATCGAGGCTACGCCACGCGTGTGGAATCACGCGAACACTCAAGACTGAAAGACCCACGATGAGGGCAGCTAACTCCAAAAGAGCAAAAGCGCGGAGAAGTCCGCGCCTCGCTACTGGGTTGACCCGAATGGTCGTGCTGCTCATGGCGTAGTAGCCGCGACCTTCGAAGTGAACGAACTCGAGCATTTCTCCGAAAGTTTGGCGGCCACCTGAGCCTCGATCCAACGGTAAGTACGACGCAGGCCATCTTCCAAAGAGATCACAGGGGTCCAGCCGAGAACCTGTCGCAAGAGTGTGTTATCGGAATTACGACCGCGTACTCCCATCGGCCCAGAAACGTGACGCTTGTTGACGCGAATACCTGCGATATCCGCAACTAAATCCGCGAGTTCATTGATGCTTACCATGCGATCCTGCCCGAGATTCAACGGATACGCAAAATCGGACACCATGAGCTTATGGATACCGGTGACGCAATCGTCGATATAGCAGAAGGAACGAGTCTGTTTGCCATCGCCCCAGATTTCGATTTCGTGATTACCTGTGAGTTTAGCGATCGCAACTTTGCGGCACATCGCGGCAGGAGCTTTCTCGCGTCCTCCTTCCCACGTCCCCAGCGGTCCAAAGATATTATGGAAGCGAATTATTCGCATTTCCATCCCATAGTCTTCGCGATAGTGAGTGCATAGGCGCTCCGTGATCAACTTTTCCCAGCCATATGCATCCTGCGGAGCAGCCGGGTAAGCATCCTCCTCGCGTAGGGCCGGTACGTCAGTAGCAAGTTGACGGTACTCGGGATAGACGCAAGCCGACGAGGTGAACAGATAGCGCCGCACCCCGCTGCGCCTTGCCGCTTCCAGCGTATTGAAGTTGATCAATGTATTCGTGTGCAGAATGGCCGCATGATGGCTTGAAATGTAGCCCATGCCCCCCATATCTGCAGCAAGCGCGAAGACCATATCCACTCCGTCTGTCATTTGCTCGCAGTTTTGTACCTCGCGAAGATCAAGGAGATGAAATTCATCCGCGCGGCTGGGCTGAAACTCCGGGCTCTTTATGTCCGCACCTCGAACCCAATATCCCAGGTCGACCAAGGCGTTCATGAGATGGTGCCCGATAAACCCACCAGCGCCCGTCACAAGGACACGCTTTAGCATGCGTCTACTCTCTTTCTCAGTTGTGGATTGAAACACGGAGATGTGATTCACTAATTCAGTAGCCGGAACGCAATCAAACAAACGAAAACTTCGTTACTCCACCAATGGATCGTCTAGAACTCCCGCTGCAGGCTTCGCTACGGGCAAAATCCGCGGACGCTCAGACCCAGCCAATTCGAGCATGGCAAGGCATAAGAAAATAGAGTTCGTGCGGAGATACCTGCGCCAGAGCCTGCGTGGCTCCTGGATAAGCCGATGCAGCCATTGAAGACCTGAACGTTTGACCCAGGTTGGACTGTCGGTCAGGCGGCCGGTGTGAAAGTCGAAGGCAGCGCCCACTCCAATCATGATCTTCACCGGAAGCATGTCGCGATATTTGCGCATAAATATCTCTTGCTTCGGCGTACTAAGACCGATCCACATGAAGTCCGGACGAACGACGCGAAGCATTTGTTCCAAGTCGGTCTCTTCTGTTTGGCTCAGACTTCGAAAGGGCGGCGTGTAGGTTCCGACGATATTGGATTTCGGAAATCTCTTTTTCAACGAGGATTGAAGTTCCTGGGCTACACCGACCTCCCCGCCATACAGAAAGTGCCTCGCGCCCGTACCCTCTGAAGCTTGGAACACCGCAAACATGAATTCAGGCCCGAACACACGATCCATGCTCACAAACCCTTGGTGACGACCAATCCACACCGTAGGCATTCCATCTGGCAAAACAAAAGAGGCATCGCGATAGGCGCGCGCCAACTCAATGTTCCGTCGAGCTTCAACAATTCCATGGGCACCAGCAAGACATACATATGATGGAGGATCCCTTAGCGCCTCGATCACCCGCAACACGGCCAACTGCATGTTTACTGGCTCGATCGCTACACCGAACACATTTGCTTTTCTCGATTCCCCTAAATGGCTCATCGATGCTCCAAGGTCGATAACTCGTTGGACGGATGCTTTCCCTTCGTTGCCTGCCCGCGTACCGCTGCGCTATAGAGATCGAGATACTTGCTTGCGGTTCGGGAAGGCGATTGTTGACGGGAACTAGTCGAAAACCTTCTCGGAGAGCTCAAGGCCTGTTGAAACGCCGCAACAACTCGCGAAACCTCGTCGTCCCCACCGAGAGCAACGAATTCACAGCGGCCACGCTCAACATCCCCGTGCGCCGGGATGTCGGAAGCAACAACTCGCGATCCAGACTCGATCGCTTCTCTTAGTGGTAATCCAAATCCTTCAACGCTGGAGAGTGTGACAAACAACTCGCAATCCCTATAGAGGGCCGCCAGTTCGCCCTCCGTGAGACCTGCGAGGAACACAACGGTCTCATGTAAACTGAGTCGATCAACAAGGTGATGTAAGCGCGTGGTTTCAGGGCCATCCATCCCCACGATTACCAGTTTCAGACCCGCCTTGGCATCGGTGAGCGATCGATAAAAGTTGAACGCGCGAAGCAATAAATTTAGATTCTTGTTAGCTCGATGCTGTGCCACAGCAAGGAACAGAGGACCATCGATCTGCGACTGTCCCGCTTCCGCTGAAGTGCTCGCCACAATAGCGTTGGCAATATGGACGCCCTTGTGTGCAGCTGGCACCGGAAATCGCTCACGAAATCTCGACAGTGTAAAGTCGCTAACGCAAATGACGCGATCGGCGGCGCTGATCGCTCGTCTCAACGCCATTCGATTCGCAAACACGTGCGGGTAACCAAAATTGCTCGGACTGTCGTACGGGTAAAGATCGTGCAGGGTGGTAACGATTGGACAATGAAAAGCCGAGCGAATCACTGGAGCCGGGAACGCCATGTGTACGATGTCGGCGGAGACTCTCCTCGCGAGCCGCGGCAGTCCGAACACGTACCACAAGTTGCGACTGACAGAGTTGTTTCGAATATCTACGTCAACGAGCCGCACATTTGACGAATTGATTTCGAAGCAATCCTCGAAATAACCGCGCTGCCACTTGCCGACGACGATCGCCAGTTCGACATCCGAAGCAATTTCCTTTATTCCACGGACAAGCCCATCGACCGTCCGGCATATGCCAGAGGGCTGAGTCGCGCCCCAAAGTGCGGATATTACGACGCGCATGTTGCTTCTCTAGTCAGTTGGTGCGGCGGTTCGAAATTGCGTCAAGTAATAGCCGCGAACGGCTTTCTCGCTATACCTTCGAATCGCGGCCGCAGTACGTAGGCCGAATGTCATCCCGGTAGCGAACATCCCACGAGGACAGTGTCGAAATACTGGTGAGTACAGTTGCATGATGTCTGTTTGCTCCTGCAACTGTCTCTCGGGATGAAGTGTTGTCTTGCTTTTCGGCTGAAATCGAAAATCACCCAGGAACACCGGAACATGTAGAAATCGGTGACGACTCGCACTGAGCCGCACGAAGAACTCGAAATCCATTGCGTAATGCAGACTCTCGTCTAAACAGTAGCCGGCATCAAGGACTCGCCGGTGAAAGAACATTGCGGTCGTTTGAATGTAAAGGACGCGGTGATACAGAAGCACGAACGGGCTGAACCCGATTTCGCGGCGCTGTTGGACGGTTTCGCCGTCCGCGTCAATCCACGTGTAATCGCCATATAAGACATCCGTTTCCGGGTGTTTCCGAAATGCATCTAGCACCGCCGAAAAAGCACCGGGGCGGTAACGGTCATCTGCATTGAGCCACCCGATAATCTCGCCCTTGGCCTCTTTAAAGCCCTTGTTGATAGCGTCACTCTGGCCTCTGTCGCGCTTGGATTGCCATCGCAGCGGGTAGCGGCATTCCGCCTCAAATGCTTTCAGTGTTTCCATGGAGTCATCTGTTGAATCCCCATCCATCACGATGTGTTCGATTACAGAAATGCCCTGTTTCGCTACACTCTTGAGACATTCGCGTAAGAATGGCCCTTGATTCAATGACGGTGTGACGATGCTGATGGATGGGTTACTCATGCTGTCACTCGTTCCTGTTGCGTCCGGGCAATAACCATCGTGAACAGAGTCAACAGCCACAGGGGAAAGTTGAGATCAAAGCGCTCAGTATCGGCGATGCCTCGAACCAACACGAATACGAATATCGCCACCACGAGCGAGAACCATTCGTGGCCTCGATGGACGTACAGAAAGCGGGCGAAGGACACGTATAAAACGGCGAACACTGCCAAGCCCACGACTCCGTAACAAAACAATTGTTGAAGAAGCTCGTTGTGTGCCTGCCAAGGGAAAAAGTCGCCGAGCATTGGAACGACGAAGCGAAAAGAATAGAAACCATGGCCCAGCCACGGTGTTTTAATTCCCTCTTCCCAGGCGATGCTCCAGATGGTGGTCCGTCCGGTAAGTGTCTCGATGTGGCTGCCTTGGTCATACATATCGACATAGGCTTCAACCAAACTCCATCCAAAGACGATGCTGCTCGCCGCTATCGCATAGATGGCGATCTTGGCTCGGCGGCTCAAGTGCGACGCTCTCAAGAGGTAAAACGCCGCAGAGGCAATGAAGCCTGCGATGCACGCTTTGCTGATTGTCCTCCAGAGCGTAATTCCGCAAAACACCGCAAGCAGTCCCGCTAGCCGCGACTTGCGGGCAAGATGCATCCCGCACAGTGTTGCGAGAGCAAGGACGTACCCCAAGGCATTGGGATGTAGAAAATCTTCATCTCCGATTCGGAGGTCCGAGAGAGTAGGGAGGTACCAGGCAATAAGCCCGACGAATGCTGCGCCTCCGACGAACCCGAAGAGGATTCGCTCACAGTTTTCGTTCGCATCCCCTGAGTTCATGATCAGGTAAATTACGAAACACTCCGCTGCGAGGCCTGCCCAATACGCTAACCCCACCACCACGGAGTCTGTGACCGACCAGAAGAGGCTGACCCCAGTCATTGCAAGATACGCGCAGATCCATCGAAGCGGTGTTGCGCCATCTAGGGATTGCTGTTGACTGCTTGTAAAGGTCCAAGCTAGAAAAACGAAAAGGAACAGCACGCCAATTTCAGCCGCGCTACCGGACGCGGGATTCGCCTGGAATGCAAGCAGTGTCAACGCTATGCGAGCTGACAAGAACCAGCCGAACAAAAACGCGACAGGACTTGCGTTTGTAATTGCCGCGCGAATTTGGAGCGATGCCGCAGACACGCTTATCTCGCCTCTTCCCGGCTTGTTAGCCGCTGCAGCCTCGCATACAACAACCAGGTCAACGGGCCGTATGCCAGCCTTGCAGCCGCTGCTCCCGCGATTCCGATCTTCGGGATAAAGAACCAAGCGAGTAAGAGAGACAGGACGCACCCGGCTACATTCAAGATTGTCAGGTACCGCACCTCTCCGAGAGCCATGAGAGCGTAGTGACCTGGGACATTCAGAGCAAGGAGAGCAAAGCTCGCCGCCACGAGGGAAAGTGTGACAGCTGCATGGTCGGAGAATGATTTTCCCATCCAGAGTGTGAGGAGAGGTCTGCTCAACAGGAGGGGCACGATCGCCAACCCAAGAACGGTGAGTAGGTTGAGACGAAATGCGCGAGCCAGAAACTTCCGCAAATACGATGTGCCGGCGGTCTCGACCTTCGTGCTCAGATGCGGGAACAAGACATTGCATCCAGCTGCGGTCAGTCCGTGAATCGGCTGCGTGCATTGCACACACACGCCGTAATAGGTCAAAGCTGAAGGTCCGAGCAAAGCGGCGACGACGAGCCGGTCGGCTTGGCTGAAGAGTGTTCCGGAGAGCGCCTGGACCCATCCGAAGAAGCCAAACGATGTAAGCGATCGCCAGTCATCTTCTTTAAGCCGCGGGACACGAACCTCTCGCCAAACCCCGGCGCCGCGGTGCACCAACGTTAAGAGTGCTCCGAATTCGCAAATCAAAGTGATCCAAAGAATTGCGACGACTCCGAACCCTTTCCAGACCAAGACGAGCGCCGCGAGAGCTGTTGCAAGTCTCGTACTCACGACAACCTGAGTTGCCCGCTCATATAGTTCAAATGCGCGGAATGCCCCAATGAAAACGAAGGATAGCGACCGAACGGCGAGGACGCCCCCGCCAATGCGAAGAGCCGTAACGAACTCGGTAGCTAGTTGTCCGCTGAGATGGAACATGTGCGTGGCGGACCAGGGTGCGAGCGCATAAAACGCGAGCGCTAACGCAATTCCCATGGAAAGGTTCAGCATTGCAGATAAGCCGATAACTCGCGAAACACCGTCATCGTCCATGCGGCCACGCATAGCGGCGACATACTTCAATGCCGCGTCTCCAAAACCCGTGCAGATGCTGCCACTGCTCCCAATGATGGCGAGGACCAAAATCCAAATCCCGAAAAGCGGTAACCCCAGCGCTCTGACGAAGTAGCGCGCTGTAAGCAACATCAGGAGCGGTTGCGTCAGGTAGTCGACTACGCTGAACACGACGTTCCGTGCGAGGGGCGCGCCTTCAATTCGTTTGCGCGGCTGGAGAATTCCAACCGTCAGCGATTCAGAGCTCGTGGCCATTGTGGTGAACCGTCTTCTTCGATAGCCATTGAGGGCTATCCTCTTTCAAGTCGAGCATGACGGCACGGAACAGTAACTTTTTCGGATCTTCTTCTGGAACCGCGCGCCACTCAGCCTTCCTCACGATGACGAAGAAGGTTCCCAATACACTCAGTAAGGTCCCTACGAGCATGATCACCAATCGCGGCGGGAAGGACTTGCGTTCCGGCCAATTCGGCGGATCAATTACGCTGATGCTTGGAATTGCTTTCGCCTCTTCGATGCGGGCGAGTTCGTACTCTTGCGTCAATAGCTCGAATACCGTTTCCTGCAGCTTCACGCGTCGGTAGAGATCGGCCCATTGCACGCCTAACGTTGGCAGAGCTCTTAAAGGAGGATATGGAGTAGATTCGGTAATGTCGCTCGGCACACCAGAGCCGGTGGCATTCTTGAGTTCATGTTCCAATTGGCCGACTCTAGCGCGACCCGCCCGCACTCTCACATTCTCGGGCCCATATATCTGATCTAGCGAACTCAATTCCGAACGCGCAATAATGAGTTCTCCCTCTAGTTTTGCTGTTGCCTCGACCATTGCGCGAGTCTGTTCTTTAACGTCGAGCGTGGCGTTCTTCGTCGAAAACACACTCAACTGGCGTTCGGCATCATCGAGATCACGCTTCACTGTGACAAGGCGTTGTGCGATGAACTCGCGTTCTCGTCCGGCGGCCGAACTGTTCACACGGGTTACCAGAGAGTTCAGTTCATCGAGATAAGTTTGGGCCATATCGCGAGCGCGACGACGGTCAGTGTCTGCGACCGTAATCGTAATGATGCCCGTCTTACGGTCTTCTGCAATCTCGGTTCTCCGATGGAGCTTTTTTAGGGCGTCCTGTTTATAGCGGCTTCGATAGACTTTCTGAAGATCAAAGCGATCAACGACCCGTTCGGTCACGCTCCGACTCTGTAGCAAGTTAACGAAGACCGTGCTGGTACTTTGGAAGCCGAAAAGGCTGCCCGCAATTGCTCCAAGATTTCCCGGAAGAGCCCGACTTGCCAGCGCCGCCATAATCGCCGAACTCATTCCCCCTTCGGGTGGCATGATGCGTGCTGTTGACTCGTACTGCTTTGGAATAACGAAAGCGAGAGTCGTGCTGACGATCACACCTATCACCGCGGCTTTGACAATCGCGCCTCGTCGCTCCCATCCGATGGCGAGTCGATCCAAGCGCGAACTAACGCGGACCGCATTCGTCACATCGACTGAAGCAGCAAGCCTGTCGTCGGATGGCATGATCTTCAACTTAAAGTCCAGCGACCTTAGCAGTGATCGCAAAAGAAGCCACGAATTGCGCGGTTGCCAGGAGATTTCGCCAGAACATCGAGCCGCCTATGATCTTTTGAGGCACAACTACCACGTCGCCCGCGTCCAACTTGGCGTGAAGCGCGCTCTCATCGGACTCGCGACCTACAACAGAGCCGTTCGCCCGAATGACGAAAATTTCTTTCTTGCTCGCCATTGCGGTCGGTCCACCTGCACGATGCAAATACCAATTCGCATCCCTCCCCGGCACATACGTGATCGCGGTCGAGTTGTAAACCTGCCCAGTGACGAGCACGAATCCAGGTCGCTTGGGAATCGTCAGCACGTCGCCAGATCTAAGTTCGATATCGATGGGAGTACCTTCCCACGTGGCAATGTCACTATTGATCTTGATCACAAGCCGTCCCGTCGACGGCTGATTCCGCAGCCGCTGCAGTACTTGTTCCTGCTGCTGCGTGATCAATTGCAGCGTCGCCGCCTGCTCGGTGGTACTCAGAGAAGGCGAAATCTTTGTTGCTGCAGAGGTAGTTTCAATTTGTCGGATGAGTTCGTTGCGGCTCTTCTCTTCGAAATCTCGCACCTGGACACGAGACAAATACGCACCGGTCGGATAGGCAGTGTCGCGGAAACCACCCGCACGTTTCAGCACCGAGCTGAGTCGCTCCCCTTCCTGAATGCCATACGTTCCGGGGTACGCAACCTCGCCTCCTAGAGTCACAGAGGCGCCGATGTCGTTCCAGCCAGCGATCTGGTGAATTGTTAACACATCGCCGGTTTTCAGTGCGACGTCAGCCGCGGAGTCGGCATCATCAACCGCCCGCCCAATATCAATCGACAGGCGATGACTCGTGACCCTGGCGCCTTGCTGCACGTCATAGCTGGTGAGATCAGCGTGGTCTTTTAATGCTGAACGCTTAAAACCTCCTGCCAAGCGCACTAGCTGAGCGACGGTAAGTTTCTCGGGTAAGGGATAGGTGCCTGGCCGTAAGACTTCGCCTTGAATCGTGACCTTCGGAGCATCGAACTCGTATCTGCCCAGGACACGAATCGTGTCGAACGGTTGCAAGTGAATCTGGCTATTGCCGATCAACGCCTCTGACAAGTTGAATTCGATGGTTTCCGGCCGAAAGTCGGGAGGACGCAACCGGATGATTTCTGCCCGCTCAGCGGGTTCAGGCAGCAGGTCTCTATAAGATCTGATCACATCGGTAACAGACATGTTGTCGCGATATGCAATCTTGCCGGGGCGAATTACGTGCCCTTCCACGTAAATGGCACGTTCGCTATACGGAAGGATCGGAGCAATCACGACTCTGTCACCGTCTTCGACCGCATACGCTTGCAGCGATGCCCGAACCGAAGACGCATCGTCCGAGTTTTTAACTGTGATCTCGTCCGTTACGCGAGCTGTGTTCGCCCTGACACGTTCGATCCGTATCTGTGAGGTTGACGCCGAGACGAGGAGTCCGCCGGCGAGAGCGACGACGTCGTCGATCGATCTCTCGCCTCGAAGCTCGTAGATTGCAGGGCGCCGGACCATCCCGGAGACAGTCACCTGGCGGCCCGCCGGAGGGACGAGAACCGTGTCACCAGGCTCGAGGCGTTCTACGTCCGCGTGAATTCCTCGCAAGAGAAAATCGTACAGATCAACTTCGCGCACCAGCTCCTTGTTTCGCATGTGACGCACTGTCCGCAAGGATCCGATAGCAGTAGGCCCACCCGCAGCAAACAGTGCATTCACCACCGTCGACAAGGCGCTCACATCGTATGCACCGGGACGTTGCACATCACCGACTACGTAGATTCGCACAGTGCGCACTCGCGCAAGGGATAGTTGTACCCGCACATCTCGAAACTGCGGTCGCAGCATTTTCTCTGTCAGAGCTTGCGCTTGCTCGAGCGTGAGTCCCGCGACCGAGACAGGACCAGCTTCGGGCAGCACAATCCGGCCTTCCCTGTCCACAGTTCGCGGCAATGTCTGGGAAATGCTTCCCCACATGCTTAAAGTCAGAACATCCCCGGGGCCAAGAACGTATTCCGGTCCAGCTGGGAGATCGATCGAGGCTTCTGCGCTCTGTCCGTGTTGCAGAAATGTGTCCGAACCAAACCGGCGAAGAGACGAGCTTGGTTCCGGAACTTGCGTGTATAGATCTCGAAGCGCAAGAAGGTTCAGTGGAGTGGGTTGGTGTACTAGGCCGTCTTGAGTAGGCTGGTTCGGATCGCCAGCTTCCTCCGATACGCGCGAACGAGGTTGCGCAGGTCCCGTCGCTTGTACGCCAGCACTTGCGGAATTCGAATACCGCTCTCGATCGGGTTCTTGGCCCGAGGGACGAACTTTCTGCGCTCTATTCGACGTCGTAGGTAGCTGTGAGTCGAAGGGTTGCGTGCTCCCGCTTTCTTCGGCACCAGAATTCGATTGGCTCAACGCCGCATTCTCGATATCCGATTGATTGATGTATCCGCGCGTCCACAACCACGACGTCAGCGACTTGCGGAAATCCGGATCAGTATTGATGCGTTCGAACAGCATGTCGTCGGTGATTACATCTTCCGAAACGTCCATTCCTTTCGCTTGAAGGTATGTCGCTGCGGCGCGTTTAATCTCGATCACCAAGTCCGGACGTTGTTTGAGAAGATTGATGAGTGCGGACGCTGGAAGTGACATGCTCTCGGAAGAACGCGCATCTGTTATGTCGCTTTGGGCAGGCAGCGGCGTCGACAGTTGCTGAGCAACCCCCATCGCCGCCAACAGGACCCAAGTGAATCCGCTCCAAAGCATCGTGTTAAAAACGAAGCGCCTCATGCTTCTTCCCATCTCAAGTGACTTGTGCGAACCGGCTCGATTTCCAACTCACTAACGTCCACCGCGACAGACCGCATGATGATCTTGACTGACACAACTACCCGATATTCACTCTTCTTTCTAATCAGAATCCCCTCCATGCCGAAGAGCGGGCCGGCAACCACCTTCACCTGCTGGCCGATCGCCAGGAACGGGTGCGGTTCGGCTTTGACGCTCTCTGCGACGAGACGAAGCTGTGCAATTTCGTTGTCGCCGATAGGCGTTGGCGAATTACTCGAAGCCGCAATCGCGATTACTCCGGGCTCGCGCAATAAAGGAATTCGTTGGGATCCGCGGAGTCTTGTAAACAAGTATCCCGGAAAGAGCGGCAGGTTGACTTCGGCGTTGATTCCGTTCTTCCATCGATGTACTGCACGATGAATTGGGAGGAACGTCTCAATCTCTGATTGGCGCAATCGTTCCGCAACCCGCTTTTCATGCCTATGTCGGGTTTGGACGGCGAACCAGTGAAGTTCGTCGTACCCATTACATTTCGACTCGAGCATGTGAACCACCTCCATCACAGCTTCGCCCTGTCACTTAGGTACTCGTGACCTGCCCTTTGAGAGAACCCACAACCCAACGTCCCTCCTACGCGATGCTGTCACCTTCACGCTGCGCGTATACTTTCGCGCTTCGCGTTCGCTCCAACCAATTACGTTCCGCCTGAAGCAACTTTGCTCCCTCTCGCACGTGGAATGCGAAACGCTTTCCGACATACTTGATGTGGGAGGGAATCTCGGTGAGTGTCAGACGTCGTTCGTTGGTGACGTATCCGGGCATCCTAAAAGGCAGCAGCGCTGCTCGACGATGGCGTCGATAATCGATCGAGTCCTTTTCCAACTCCTTCTCAAGAAGAAGGTAGTACTTCGATCCCGGAAAACGCGCAGTCACCGCTGATTGCGCATACTCATCGATCCATCGCACTACGCCACTTGGCAAAGCCTTGGTGGCCCAATTGAGTTCGACCGGCGCGGAACATTTCCAGATATGGGCGCACGAAGCGACCGCAATACCCAGAAGGATCGCTTGAACCTCTGTGCACTGCTCCCTCACGGCCGACCAGAACTCTGCACCGATCTCGGGGCCGTGAATTGCTCGGTTCAACTCCAATGCCCAGGAGGCGCGGGTCCACTCGCTGCAAAAATGTTTTGTGAGGTGCAACGCCTGTTCAACGAACATCCGCTCGCGCGCCAATGCCGGGAAAATTACGTTGTTGAGCACACCGTTTGCGCGAGGAACTTGATCGAACTCGCTCACAGAGCGCAGGTGGATTTCTACCGATTTGCGCTGAGGAGGCTTGTAAAAGTCTTGGAACCTCGGATACGGAGTACCGTTCGTGTGGCACTCGAGCACGCGATCGAATGCCTTCACGTCGTACCCGAGACGACGCATCAGCTTCGTAAACTCTCGTGCCTGATCTTCTCTGACCCAAAAGTCCAGGTCGAACTGTGACCGTAGCTGCTGCCTCTTGCAGTAGACAGCGCCAAGCGTGAAGCCCTTGATACAGAGGTAATCGAGCTTCACCGCGGCAAACTCCGAATTCAGCCGCAAGAACTCGACAATGAGCGCGCTGGTCCGCTCAAGATTGTCCGCCAGGTTTTCTTCAAGCTCCGATCGAATCGCATCGGGCAACGCATCTCCGATGCCTCGCGATTTCAGTTCGTCCAATAAGTACAGCGCAAGTCCACTCGCATGGATCCAGTTTCCAAGCTTCCGCCAATCACGAAGCGCAAACTTCGCAAATGCCTGCTCCAACTCCGGCGATCGAACCGGCATGAACGCCGCGAGTATCACGGCTGGGAGCGAATTGAGTGGACGAACGAGCATGTTAGTCCGAATAGAACTTCGGTTCTCCTAAGCTGCCAAGCGGCGGAAGGTGGCGCATGTATATGACGATCTCCCAGATTTCGTCGTCGTTGAGAATGCCCTTGGAAGCGGGCATGCCGGAGGGAGCGATTCCGTTTGCGATCACCCAATACAGCTGGCCATCGGTATAGGACTGCACGTCCTGCGATGCGAGAGAAGGCACCGGAGGCGTCATACGGGCAGCGAAAGGCACACCCGTTGCCTGCCCATCGAGCCCGTGACAGACAGTGCAGTAATGGCCAAACGCTTTCTTTCCAGCCTTGATCGTGTCGGGGGTGAATGACTTAGGGTTCTTAGCGTCCTTATTCCCGACAAGCGCCCTGTGCTTCGCCGTTCGCATAAAGCCTGTCTCCAACTTGCCCGGAGTTGAGACTCTGCATGAGCTCGCTATCGTCACGCTAATGATTACTGCGGCAATCGCAAGCGTGCGCATGCTTACTCCACAACGTGAATCGTCAGCTGCATCTCGCCATGGCCCGCTCCGCAAAAATGAGCACATTTTCCGACAAAATCTCCGGCGTTTTGAGGTGTAAATGTCACCTTGGAGACTCCACGCTTCGGAATGTCCGTCTTCACCCGAAATTCCTCGGAAACAAATCCGTGGCTCACATCCTGGCTGTGAAACACGAGGGTGACCGGATGGCCCTTCTTGATCGTGATCTCTTTTGGCTCATAAGAGAACCGGTGAGCATTGATATCGATCTGCTGAACCGAGTTTGCGTTGATGGTGTTTGTCGCGGCCAGAAATAGAACCGGAGCCATGATTACGAGCAATGTCATTAAGGGAGTTCTGCGCATATCCACCTGGTTATGGGGCAAGGTATTTCAAGATTGCTTGTTCATCTTCTTTCGAGAGCATTGCGCGTACACGCATGTGACGAAGAACTGAGCCAGCGATTTTCGGAGAGAGTTGGTCCGGAGGACGATGGCAACGCCCACAATTAACGGCGAACAATCGCGCACCGTCTGGAGCATTCGATTGGTTGCTTATGGTGGGCGCCGCTTTCCCGCCGGTCTGAGCGAATACGCCGCAGCCACCGATGATGAGCAACCCAGCTAGTAGCAGAGTCTTCACGAGTGCCTCCCTGCGAGCGGAAGCACGAAGCGATAGGTCACGCCGACGTTCCAGACGTTGAAATCCGCTCCGGAGCTAAATTGCCGCCCGTAGCTCGTGGTCAACCGGATGTCCTGGGGAAGGTAGGCGTTTATACCAAAGTCCATTTCGTTCGTGTCTTGCGACGGAAGCAGACCTCCGGGCGCCGAACCCCGAAAAAACTGCTGCACTCGGGCCATGGGCTGGATTCGCGATGTGATCGTTGTAATTTCGTTCTTTCGAGTGAATCGGAATGCACCCTCAATCCAATACCCGTGGCCTTGGTCAGAGTGGGCGTATTCCGACCGAACCTGCACCGGAAGGTCTGTAGGAACCCACCACACATAGGCTCCCCCCACATTCATGTGTTCGTCCTGGAGATACCGCTGGTATGAACCGCCAACTTCGAGTTGTTGTTTCGGGAGGAATACTCCCGCCCTCATCCCCGCCGCGCGCCCGGCCTGCAGATTGTTTACTGTGCATGCTGCGGAAAAATAGGCGGTGTAATTCAACTCCCAGCTATCTGTATTCGCTGCGGCTCCGCGAATCATCGCACCATTGCTCGATCCCGAAGTTCGCGTCCCGATCGGATAAATGAGTGGCGAATCGGCGAGGTCGCGAATCCAAATCGCCGTCAGCCGCTCGTTGTAAGTGTTGAAAGGCGTAAGAAATCGCCCAGCAGTGATGGTCAATCGCTTATTAACGAGGTAGTCAATTTGCGCGTATTCGAGAGTCGAGAAGAATTGTCCCTGGTATGGGCCATTCCCGTTTTCAGGGGCAATGAACCCGCGCAGATCCGCCCGGGCTTCCACCAGGAAGTGTTCCCCAAGAGGAACCACGGCAACAGGAGCAAGGATTGGCTGGTAGTAAGTCTGGCCCGCAGCGGTAGTGCTCAAGAAACCCACACCGCCGGAAATCAGCGGAGCATCTTGCCCAAACCCGGAAAAACTCATCAAAAACGGCAAGGCGATCGTCACGATGAACCGTCGAACGAACGCCCTGCCACTAGGAGATACCCTTTTACGATTGCTTGACATAGTTCCGGCTCGACTGTCACACGGTAAACAAGGGGCCGGAAGCTGTTGTCAATCCTCAATGTCCGATTTGTCACTTGTTTGCAAACTCTGTCTCGCCAAAGGACACGCCCCCAAAGGACACGCCACCTTAGGCAGAGATTCTCGTGTGAAAAATGACGCGAGCCTGCCCCGGCCCGGGGACCCTTTAATCCTCGTGTGGTCGATAAAGTGAACAGACACACTGCTGGCAAGTTGCGTTCCGCTCCACGTCCAACGATGAACGGAAATGCCAACCGGCGCGCCCATTCAATGCAGTTTCAAGAGTTTGGTTGCTTACACTACCGATGGGTTCGTGAAAGAAACACGGTCGTAACGATCCATCGTGGCCAAGAACCGCCGAAACCCAAGGAGCATTGCAGAGGGGCGCTTGGTGAGGCCGTTGACCTAGGTGGGCGCGGAAATGGTGCGTTATTCGTCGCAGCTTTGCAGCACTCTCAGCAATATACCCACTTGCGATTTCCCGTTCAAACCGCTTAATGACCCTTGCGATCTCGCAATCCAGAGTCTCAACTTCGCTGGCATCCAAGGCGATCGTTGGTGCTTGAGAGGAAGGCCGCGGATTTTGCCGGTTGAACGCTGCGCTGGTTACATCCGCAGCCAGAAACGATATCCCGGACAAATCCAGCTCCTGCGCGGCATCTACCGTCTCGCATAATGCGGAACAATTCGTTTTTTGCACGGTTGTTCGGGCCCTGATCTGCATCTCCGGTCGCTGCGACAACACCGCCAGAATCCCCGTCGTCAGGAGATCGTAAGCTCCCGTTACGCCTCGAATTTGGTCATGAACCTTCCGCGGACCGTCGAGAGAAATGATTACCTCGTCGACACAGTTCGCGACTTCGGAGGCGCGCTTTGCGAGGCTCATACCAGCAGTGAGAAGCGTGATTCTTACGCCTTCCTGCTTAAGGAATGTACAAATGTCAATAAAACGTGAGTGCATTAATGGCTCGCCACCGGTGAGAACGACCCACTCGATCTTGAGCCCTGCAAATGCATCGCGATTGCGAACCAGAAGATCGAAATCAAGTTCTTGGCTCTCGCGTGTGCGCCAGATGTCGCACATCACGCATTTACATTGACACCGGCTGTGTAAATCCAGCACGAGTATCGGTAGCCGGCGAATGCGATGTTCCCGCAGTTCCTCGGGATCGGTGGATCGGCCTGGCTGGATGCTAACTAACATATTCGATTCGCTTTCCACTTAATCTGATCTCGTCTCCGAGCACCTGCGTCGTCTCTCGGAACATGCGGTCTAGTGGCGCGTTTACCCAAACGGGTGAGCCGTCCACGAGCAACTGAAGAAGGTGTCGGCGCATAACTTCCGGAAGTCTCTTGATTCCGCTCTCCGAAGCGAGCTGTACCCTGCCATCAACAAAGATCAGCTCGATATCCGATAGCTTTAGATCCAGCAAAGCGTCGGCAGGCTCGAGTCCTTTATCACGAGCGATGGTGAAATCAGCGAGGCCTCCCGCAAGAATTTGTCCTTGCCCGGCCCGTAAACGAAGCAATGCCGCAGGACGATCCGTGCACATCCGGTAGAGAATTGACGGATCTGCAAGCAGCAGCTTTTGTGCCGCCCGCAGTTCATCGAGCAGGTCGCCACCTGCCGTGAGCGGGGAGTCTGTTCCGATCGCGATACGTTCGACCTTTCGCAAATATGCCGATGGAATACTCTTGTTGAACAAGAAAACGTTCGACGTAGGACACACAATCAGCCCTGCATCGCGCTGGTTGAGAAGATCAATATCCTCCCCGCGGCAACCCAAGCCGTGCACAAGAACTGTAAATTCGTCGAAGAGTCCCCGGCGATCCAGTTCGGCCAACTCTCTGGCCGCCGATTCATCGACACCTTCGCATGCGTGAATAACGAACGGCCAGTTATCACTAGATTGTTCGACCGCTTGTTCCAACCCATCACCGAAAGCCAGTGAGTGTGCCCATCTCATCTCTCTTATCACTCGCACTGGAAAGTCTTGCCGATCGAAAATCTCCGCATACGGGTTGTGATGACATACGCTAGTCACTCCGGAGAGAAGGTTCCGCAAAGCTCCCCAGTACAGTCGAATATCTTTCGGCACGCGAGCTTGGCGCGCGATTTCATCCCCATTTCTGCGATGAATATCATTTGCCCAGTCGGCCGCATTCTTGTAGGGACCGTGACCAAGATTCGGATATAGGCCGAACTCGAGATGATCGTGAGCATTGATGAGTCCGGGCAGAATCATGCATCCGCTGAGGTCAATCGACCTCTCGCCAGAATGCCCCGAGATCGACGAAACCGATGCAATCCTCTCGTTTCGAATCGAGATTGAGGCCGGAGTACTAGCACTTGGGCCGAGCGAGACTTGAGCACAAGATAAATGCACCTCGCACTCCAGTTCGGCATTTTGACGAACAAAACGTGAGATGTAGATCGCTGGGCGACCATGGGCTGCGCGATAGCTTTCGAGCTTACCTGCGACTTCAAATATTTGGAATTCAGGTTCGCCGAACGGCAGTTCAAGATGGCACACGCGTTCGAATCCATATCTCGCAAATGTCGCCGCCATATTCTCAACTTCGTGCCGGCAACTGGTTAATACTGTCGTGCCCTTCACAGAATCGAAGGCTCGATTCCATCCGAGTTCCCCCTCCGTCGTCGGATGCATGTCGCTAATCACGACTGACGCTCCCGGCTTTAAGGCTCGGGCGAGTTCTCGGACCACTACCTCTACCTCATCGCAATAGCTCAGCACAAAAGAAAGCAGCGCCAAGTCGGCATATTCCGAAGGCACTGGAAGCGCGTACGCTGATCCCGCGTGTACGACAACGTTGTTTGGCATGCTCGACCGTGCAATGGCAAGCATCGACGAGGATGGATCAATCCCAATGAGCGAATTCGGCCGCGCTTTAGAGAACGTTCTCAACCAGCGACCGGTTCCGCAGCCGACGTCGATAACGTCGAGCCCACCCAGCGGCGGAAGAACGCCCGGCAGGAATCGTTCTTCCAATCGCAAGAGAGGATTGGGTGTCTCCTCGTACTTTTCGGCAACCCTGTCGAACGAACTCTCAAGCAACGCCATGGCGTTTACAGGCTCTCCTGTTTGGGACGCCGTAGCTGGATAAATCGCTGCGCCAGCCTGAGTTCGTGGGGAAACGCGTAAATGCGAAACCAATATCTCCAGGCGCTCAGGGTTCGCAGGAGGTTCCGGCTCCACTTGGGAGCGGCGATATCCTGTACCGTTGGCCATCGCGAAGCGACGACCGTTTCAAAGTTTTCAATCAACTTCTTCGTCTTACGTTTTAGCCATGGAGTATTGGGATCGATACGAAGCGTGAAGTCCATCCATCGCTTGGTGGCCCATTCTTCTAGAGTCGCCGGAAAATTGATTTTCCCGTCAATTTGCCCATACATCGCGCCGCGCTGAGGAACCGGTGTGTAGTGATACATGATGATTTCCGATGCCGGATTCAGCGTTTTGATTTTGCGAATAAACGCCAACGTCTCTCTTGTATCGCGTTCCGGATCACGGGGATTCCCGATCACGAAAGAAAATTCTGGGATTATCCCGTGCTGTTGCATACGCTCTGCCACGGTCAATGTCTGTTCAGTCGTAATTCCCTTCTCCATTTCCTTCAGCGCCCAGTCGCTTCCGGATTCCGCTCCGAAGAAGATCATCTTGCAGCCCGCGCGCCTTAGTAAATCAAGCGTGGCATCGGAGTAGCGGGACATCGTGTCAATGCGCGCCTCGCACCACCACTTCATTCCCAGCGGAAGCATTTGTTCCGCTAGCTCCCGCGCGTGGTCTTCGCGCATGAAAAAATTCATGTCATAAAATTGGACTGAGTCGGCACCGTAGGTTTGTTTCAAGTGCGAGAGGATCGCAACCGTGCGGTCTGGACTCTCCATCAATTCGCGGTTCCCGTAGGCAGCGTGCACGCCACAAAAACTACAGCGGAAAGGACACCCGATACTCGCGTGATGTGCAGCGGTCCTCTCTCCAAAGAACGACGGCCGGAGATACTGTTCGACCCGCAAGCGGTGAAAAGGGCTCCACGGGAATGCGTCAGGACCTTGCATCGGACGTTCGGCATTATGTCGATGCATGCCAAAAGTCCGATCCTTAAAAGAGAGGCCCAGAATCGAATCGGGCGATCTAACTCCGCGGACTACCTCGAGCAATTCAATGAGGGTGTTCTCTCCCTGGCCACGAACCGCATAGTCAACGTAAGACGCATTGAGTGTGGCGTCCGCATAGATGGAAGGAAAGTACCCACCCCACACGATCGGCACATGTGGGCGCAGTGCTCGAATCTTGCGCGAAATCTCCATTGCCGCGGCCATCTGTGGACCCGGCATGACTGTCAGCCCGAGTAATTCGACGGGATTCTTGTCAATTAGAGAGAGGACCGTTTTTTCCGGTTGCTCATCCACATTGCCATCTACGATCGCGTATTCCTCTCGTCCCTCGAGGACAGCGCCGAGTGCGAGCACTGAGAGAGGAAGACGACGGTTCTTCGGGCGAGTTGCGCGGGGATTCACAAGGACGATCACCGTGTCACCTCCGCAACATAGATCCGGAAACGCGACGGCTCACGGCGCCCTCGCAATTTCGCGATGAAGGGTCTCATCCTCCATCGAATCCCGTATTGAGGGTCAAATCGCTGCCAGCGCAATCCGTAGGATTGCTCGAGCGCCTGCAAGCGTTCGTCGGTCAGAAATTCGCGAGAGTTCAATGCATTCGACGCTGTGCCGAAACGATCTGTGAATATGGCTGCGCGTTCTCGCAACATCTCTTCACCTTGACTTTCGTGACGGTACCAAGCGGTATCTGCGATTACGATCCATCCCGGCCGGCGCACGCAGCGAAGGGCCTCAGAAAGAGTTCGCGCGTAGTCTTCGGAGTAATGAAACGAAGCATTGAAAATGACGACGTCGAATTGGTCCATCGAAAAAGGAAGATAGTCGAACTCTGCACGAACGCGAGGGAACATGCCGGGAATACGCTGCCGGTAGTGCTGAGCAGCGCAGAGCCCGTCAAAATCATTGTCAATGAGATCCACCGCAACCGGTCGATGTCCGCGCAACGCGGCACGATAACTCAGCCACGCATTTCCGGCGCCTAAATCCAGGATGTCTAGTCCTCGCGCTACACGGCTGGCAATCGGGCCGATGATCTCGGTCTCCAGGCACTGAAACGTCCGACGACGGATCTTCCACTGTTCTTCGTTCTTCCCCGATAGGTCCTTGTCAGGCAACGCCAGGTAAAAAGCGGAATCGGAGCTTCCCCGTCCCTCGGCAGATCGAATCGCCTCGTAGTTGTCGAGAAACTTTGCGAAATACGCCTCGCGTTCGGGGAGAAGCGCATTCCAAATTCCTCTGCGCAATCTCAAAGTGATCAAACAGGTCGCGCAGATCAGATCAGCCCGTTCTGGCGCATGAGAACGCGATATTGTCCCAGCACATTGACGACATCGCGGACATTGGAGAACCAGATCATCCACGGATTCGACCTTGCCGGAGCGAACGGGCGTCAGTAAGTGCGGAATCGCGTTCACGCTGCACGCCTCTCGAAGGTGATCAACACATGATCGCCACACGCCCGTATTCCCGGAACCGCTCGCAACGCATCGTCCACTTTCATGAATGTGCGGCACAACTTGCGATTTCTCGATATCCAGTGTTCGAGAAAAGAAGGTGGGACCGTTAAACCGACCGCCTGGATTCTGCATACGCGGAACCAAGGAGCGAAAGTCTCTCGAATCTCACGAAGGGATCTGTAATAGACCGTGACGCTCGCGCCGCCAACTCGAGCGGTGTCTTCACGCCCGAATCGGCGCACTGCCCGTTTCCACTGTCCCTTTAAACCGAAAAACACTACTTCCCAGGCGCAGAATTTCGAATACACGCAGATCACCGCGATGGCGCCCGGACTGAGGATATTGCTCATTTGCACCGCAACGTTTCGCAATTCCGACGCGCAGTTTATGCCCGCAAAATTCGAAAGTACTCCCTGAAACTTCGCACTGGCGTGTAATTCGCATAGCTGCTCGTTGGCTAGAACGTGAAATTCGCCGCGCGCCGGATTAGTTATTCCGCGAAGCTTGTTTTGTGCGACTTCGACCATCCGCCGCGACGCATCGCAGCCGACTACGTTAATCCCACGTTTAACAAGATAGAGTGCATCTTCTCCAGTCCCGCAATTCAGGTCGAGCACGGTGTCGCCAGGCTGGAATGTTCGGTCGATCTCCCGCCACACTACGGCGCGTTGCGCGCGGCCAATGAGCGAATTCGTGAACAATTCGTCGTACTCGTTCGCGATTCCATCAAAGGCGGACCCTGCACAGTTTGGATCGACGATTGTCGTCATTTCGTCGGTCCCCCAGTGAGTAGTGACATCGCGGATCTCGATGCCGCAATTCTCTGTCTTAGTTTAACTCCGCCGGCTGTTTCAGGCGACAGTCGCGTGAGCGCCACTTCATCCCGAAGCAGTTGGTCGGCGTGCTGGTAATACTCTCGTGGACGCCGTCCAGCGACGACTAACTCTCGGTCAGAACTCTCAGTCCAAGGTCGCACTTCGACGAGCTTGTCAGCAACCGCGTTGTAATACGGCGTGCCCTTAATCGGATACGCGAGTGTCGTGAGGAAAATATCCGGCTTCGATTGCTTCACGTGATCAATCGTCGCTTCGATGTCCGCGACCTCCTCGCCTTCGTATCCCCACATCAAGAACATTCCACTTTGAATTCCATGAGTACGGCACAATTCAGTAGCTTTGTGTACCTGTTCAACTCGAACACCGCGTTCCATCGCATCGAGAATTCGTTGTGAGCCGCTCTCGGAGCCGATCCAAATCCGAAAACAGCCCAGCTCAGACAGCAGAACTGCCATCTCCTCATTAAAACGATCGGCGCGTGTTATGCATTCGAACGGTATTCGTAATGATCGCCGTTTCATCTCTGCCGAATACTCTCGGATCCAGGCATGATTAATCGTGAAGACGTCGTCCGCTACCCAGACCATGTCCGGCGAATACGCATTGAGCAGCCACTCCACCTCGTCGACCACGAGCTTTGGATTACGCCGACGATGTGTCTGTCCGAACACTTGGTGGCTGCACCAGCGACACTTGAACGGGCAGCCTCTTGCCGTGATAAACGAAACGGATCCTTGGCCATGAGCCTTTCTCCAAGTCTCGACATATCGTGCAACATCAATACTGTTCCTCGCCGGCCACGGTTGTGCGTCCAAGTCACGAATCTGCTCCCGAGATGCAGTTCGTCGTAAAGTCCCCTTTTCGTCGAGGAATGCGATCCCGGCTATATTCAATGCCCGCTCCTTTTGGTTCGCGAGCAGACATGAAAGCAACTCCTCCATCGTGAGCTCACCTTCGCCCATCACGACGAATTCCGCGCCGGCGGAAAGGTATTCGAGCGCGTACGCACCGGGCTCCGGCCCTCCAACAATCGTCGTCCACCCGGCCTCGCGGGCGACCTTCACGATCTGAACCACGTTCGCCCTGGTCATCAGATTCGCGTAGATGCCGAGCACTCCCGGAGTCTGCGTTCGCAAGTAGTTGAAAAGATCCTCACGTAAAGAAAATGTGCTATCGAATACATCTACGTCGAAGCCTTTCTGCTTTAGATATGAGCAGATGTAGAGCAGACCAAGTGGAGGGTAAGGCTTCATGATCTGCATTTCTTTTGGGTCTTCAAAGAGGAAATACCCGTGCGTTAGAAGGAGTTCGGCCATTACACTTCCCTCGCGATTCTGAGATCATCCGCCGAGATCAGTGGTGCATAACGCCCTTTCCCTATCGACGCATCAGGCAGTTCTGTCGGACGAACATTTCGTGAATTTGGCTCAAGCTCATAAACACGCTGCCAAAGCTCGGCTACGGATTTCGTCGGGTTCGGTTTTGCGCTCCACGAATCCACCTCTGCGTGCAGTGCGTCCCTAAGTGCGAGATAAAACTCATTTTTGTACGCGGCGGTAAACGTGACGCATAGATCGTCACTATCCCGCCAGTTTCTCTTCGCCCCAAGCTGGTCTCGGACTTGTTCGTAGAAACGAGTATTTGGAAGGGGGTACGACACCGACACCCCAATGTCGTCGGGACGCGTGCGTCGCACGAGAGCAATCGTCTGTTGGATCTCATCCCAAAGTTCGCCTGGGTAGCCAAGTTGTAGAAAGTAACAAGCCTGGATGCCCGCCTCGCCGAGCATCTTTCGAGCACGGCTTACAGCCTCAACCTTCAGGCCTTTCTCCATGGCGTCGAGAACCTTCTGCGAGCCTGACTCCACGCCCATCCATACTTCCGCGCATCCTGCACGGCGGAGCGCGTCAACAGTTGAAACAGTCATCAAGTCGGCGCGCGACTGAACCTTGAACGGTACCCTCACTCCGATACGCTCGACTTCGTCCGCCAGTTCCGCCGCCCAGCGATGGTCCAAAGCGAAGACATCGTCCCCAAACCAGGCGTGGTCCGCGCCGAAGCGCGTCCGTAACTCACATAGCTCTTGCGCCACTAACCTGGCTGGACGCAGGTGGAATCGATCACCCGAGATCGGCTTCGCGCACCAATTGCATCTGTAAGGGCACCCGCGGCTGGCGACGATATTCAGCGACCAAAATCCATGCGCTTCACACCACGCCTCTCGATAGGGCTTCAGGTCGATCAAGTCGCGGGCCGGCGTGGAAAGCTGCATCCAGTTCGCCTGCTCTACTGGCGATGCGTGATGCATCACTGCTCCGCTCGTATCGTGCCACGCTAACCCGGGAACCTCCGTCGGAGTTCGACCCAGCAGCATGGAAGCAACCAAATCTCCGAGTCGGATTTCCGATTCTCCCTGGAGAACGAACTCCGCGCCTGCCTGTAAATAGAGCGGCGCCTGATCTGTTGCGTCCGAGCCGTGCACAACCACGCGCGCGCCGTAAGCTCTCGACGCTTCTATCATCTCGAATGCAACTTGTCGCATCCGAGTGAGGCACATTTTTGTCAGAAAGTTGAAATCGTCTTCGTATATGACTACAACTGCTGGCTGGTGCTCCTTTAGCGCTTCCACGAACAGGCTTGAGGGCTCTTTCAACATCGTGTCGAAGACGGCAACTGAGATTCCGCGCTGGCGCAGAATCGCCGCCGCATACAGCGTCCCGAGCGGTGGGTAAGGCTGCATCTTCCTTACCTGCTTGGGGTCATAGCTCAGGTGGTATGAATGTGTGAGTAGGACGTCGGCCACGATTAACCTCAGTTACAAACTGCAGCGCTCGGCTTTGGCAATACCTGCCCAGTGACAAGGGAACGTCTCTCTGCCCAATGTTCAGTGGTCCTGGCGAGCCACAATTCCCACGGAAACGAGAACCTGCTTTTACGAATTCGCCAACGCACGGATCCACTCACGGCTCGGCGCACAACCCGGCTCGCGCGGGATATAGAACGGGAATTCTTCCTCACATGGCTGTTCAACAAGAAATACGCCAACATTCGCTGCAAACGCGCGAGGTCCCTTCCCTGCAGCCACGGCAACACATTGACGCCCAAGGGAAGCAGTGCCCACTCCCGCAGCGATTGCGGCTCTTGCACTCCCATCTCACGCAACTCCGGCCATATCGGGATTCCAGGATAAGGGGTAAATATATTCGGAGAGAAACTCACGCTCTGGAACTCTCGCGCGATCTCGCTCATTGCGCGAAAAGTCTCTGCACGATCGTTTTCTGTTTCCCCCGGATAGCCAAAGATCAGATTGAAAGTGACACGAATGCCCGCCGCATCTGCTTTGCGCGCCGTCTCGTAAACTTCATTCATTCGCTGGTGACGCTTATTCATCAGTTTGAGCACGGATTCAGACGTCGATTCCGTTCCGAATCCCATGTGGGACACGCCACTCGCGCGAAGCACTTTCACTTCGTCATCGCTCATCCGGAACAAAAAGTCAGTCGATGCTTGGAATGTCCAGCGGAACGGTACGCCTGATTCATAAATGCCGCGGGCAATCGCCACGGCGCGTTTCACGTCTACCGGAAAATTCGAATCGAGCAGGGCGATCTCAGCGATTTTGAATTTCGCCACCAGGCCAGTCATCTCAGCAACTACTCGCTCCGCATTCAGCGCGTTGAATCGACGCTTGTAAAAGACCATGTCGGTGCAGTAGTTGCACGCATACGGGCAGCCAACGCTTGTCGCATACGCGAGTTTCCGTTCGCCGGCAGTGCGCTCATAGGCGTCGAAGTCCACCATGTCGTACGCAGGCAAAGGCAGCGCATCCAGCGGCTGCGTCGGACGATCGACGTTGTGTTCGCAGTGATCTCTGATTTTCCATGACACGCCAGAAATGAATTCGCCACTTTGTCCGCTGGCAATCGCATTCACCAGTTCCAAGAAACTGCTCTCACCCTGGCGTCGGACGACGAAGTCAACATAAGGCTCAATGAGCGTCTGCTCTGGCAGGAGCGTCGGATGCCACCCGCCAAAAACAATCGGCAACTTTGCGTGTAGTTCTTTCGCTGCCTTGGCGACTTCGATCGCTCCCAAGATCATCGGGCCAGTTAGCACGGAGATGCCCAGGCAAAGCGCGTCATCGAGCTCTCGCAGAACTCGATCCTTGGAATTCGGGACAATCGCCGCGTCAATCATTACGACGGAGTAGTCGTGTTCCCGCAATGTGGCCGCAAGCGACAAGAGGCATGTTGGCGCACTCAGAGGCGCGCCTTCGTAGGCTGGATAAAACAGTACGACTTTGCCTCGCGTCAGCATGCCGCCTCCGCAGTGGCGGTCGTTTGTAGCCTTTTGGCATCTACCGCCGGCTTCATCGTCATGCGCTTCTTCAGCTTGTTATTCAAATAGAGCTCAATTGGCGCGGCATAAAAGTCGTTTTTCAGTCTCCAACGCGCAGGCAGTGAAATGGCCCGTTGCGCGAAACGTGTAAATGACGTCCGACGCTGTGCAGCGATGGGGATCCGATCAAATGCCATTCGCAGGTAGTCGCGCATCACTTGCAATCGGCGATGTTCCCTCCCCTTTAGCCATGGCAATTCGGTATAGCGCGGGAAGAAATCGGCCCAGCCCTCAAAACTCGTTGGCACGTCAATGCCGAACTCCTTCGCTTTTTGCATCACAGGAGCGCCTGGGTAGGGAGTGAAGATGTTCGTCCAAAACTCCGCGCCCGGATATTTGGTGCACATGTCGAGAATGAAGTGGACCGTCTCGCGCCGCTCTTTCGGTCCTTCGCCCGGGAAGGCGAAGATGATGTTGAAAGAAGGTCGGATCCCGGCTTCAAGACACCGTTTAGCACTCTCGTAAATCGACTCGAAGTTCTGAAAGTCCTTATTCATCGCCGCGAGCACCTTTTCGGAACCCGATTCGGCGCCTTGGCAGATTTGTTGGAGCCCCGCCCGATGCAGCAACTTCAAGTCTTCCGTCGAAAGTCTTGCGACGAGGTTAGTGGTCGCCTGAATGCTCCATTTGAAATTCCCGCCAGCCCTGACCAAACCTGCACCGATCTCTCGTGCCCGATCGAGATCGACCAAAAAGTTGTCGTCAACCACCCAGAGCATTTCGAGGTTGTAGCGTCGAGTAAGATCCACAGTCTCTTCGACGAACTGCTCTGCTGGAAGTGCATTCCACTTTCGCCCGTATACCCCGGCGTTCGTGCAGTACGCACAGTTAAATGGGCAAGCAAGGCTGGATGTGTACATCGCCCAACGTCTTCCGCAAACGCGTTCGTAAGCATCGAAGTCCGCGAGGTGATACGCCTTCGGTGGTAGATCAGCAATCGGCCGCAACGGCCGTTCGGCGGTGAAGACGGTTTTTCCGTCACGTTTGAAACCAATCCCGGCAACAAGATCCATTGCCGAGCGGCTTTCAAGGTGTCTCACCACATCGAGAAACGACTCTTCGCCCTGTCCCCGGACCACGATATCCACGTACTCTGCTTCCAATGTCTGGGTCGGCAGGAGCGAAGGATGCCATCCGCCCAGCACGATTGGGAATTCGGGGTTCCATTCTTTGATCGCTCTAGCGATCTCGATAGTCTCGCGAATCATGGGGCCCGTTACGAGCGAGACACCCAGACAGATCGCATCCTTCACCTCCGCCAACACTCGTTTCTTGAAATCTGGAGTAATCGTGGAGTCAATCAAACACACTTCGTAGCCCGCGCGCAGAAGCGGAGTCGCGACGGCTAAGATCCCCAGCGGCGCAGTGGCCTCAGTGCTGGCGAACGATGGAAAGAAGAAGACGACTTTTTTCGACATGCGTCTGCCTTGAGGAATGGACTATAGGAGTCCGTTCCACGGCCGTTGTCACGAGGTTGTGAATGAATTGTCAGACTTTCGCGTTCGCCGAAATGTGTGGCTACATCGGCGGTACATTGGTCTGCGAGGAAAGAACTCTGACCTTCGTCCCGACAACCACGGAGTTTCGCACGCTGCTTCGCTGCGCGGGAGTTTTCTGTTCTCTGTCGAGCAACTCAGAAACAGTGATCGAAGCCTTTCGACCTTGGTTAATCACAGACTGCACCGAACCAGAACTGACGATTAATATTCGCGTGTTGACATTTTCTCCTGGATTAGCCCCCACTCAGTTCAGAGGCATGGAGCACCTCGTCGTCGCCCGTTTTGGCGAAAACACATTCCTTCTGGACTTGCTTGAGAAGTCGGTCGAGGGATGGGTTTCCGAGGAAGTCGCTAGCGATTCGAATTTCTGGAACCAGCGAATTATTCCACTGATTCTGGGCGTGATGGGTTGCGCTGTCGGCGTGCTTCCATTGCACAGCGCCTGCCTGGTTAGCGAGGGCCACGGAATTCTCCTCGCCGGCCATTCGATGGCGGGCAAATCAACGCTCGCTGTTGCCCTCGCAAAGCAAGGTTTCGATTTTCTCTCTGACGATTGGGTGTATGTTCGTCGCGCCGGTGCCAGCCTTGAGGTTCACGGTCTAGATGCGCCCCTAAAGTTGTTGTCTGATGCCACTGCTTATTTTCCCGAACTCTCTCAGTGGTCGCCCAACCCCACGGCGAATGGCGAGATCGGCTTTGAGATTGCGGCTCCGCAACTTGACTTGAAGACCTCGCGGGTCTGCATGCCGAGCCTGATCATATTTTTGGAGCGCATTCGAACTGGAACGGCGCATCTCGCCCGAGTTACCGGGTCCTATACGCGACGGTTCCTGATGAACAGCGTGGAACGACTGCCGCACTCAATGGCGCAGATGGCAGAAAACAGGCGATCGGTTATCGATCACATAGGCGGCCTTGACGCACTGCGCTTCCGTTATGCCGGATCACCACAGTATGGGGCCGCCCAACTCTCTCGTTTCATCGAACGAACTTTGAGGTCGCACGCAGATGTCTTATTGTCGTGAACCTGTGCCCGATCTTCTGAAGCGCTTCGTTGAAATGCGCTTCAAACTCGTCGGTGAAAACGGGTCCATCCAAACGAACGATGAGGGTCTGCTCTCTCAATTAGGTGGCCGCCACCAGGAGCTCTTTCGAGGTTTTGAGATCCGAATCGTACGCGAGGCCGAAGCTCGTTGGATGAGCGCACCCACTCGAGTAGTCTGTTCCTCGACGTGCTGCATTCTGCTCTCAGAAAGCAACCTTGTGATGGTGGACCGTGTCAGACGTCAGACCTTCGCATTCTTATCGGCAGACACCGATGCGTCCGAGCTCATGGATCATCTATTGCCGGTATCTTTGAATCACGATCACGGGCATCTTCCGAGATGATCCGCGAACGGTGAAGCGCTTCAAAATCCGAAAAGATTCGCTCTGATCGGCTGAAATCCCTGCTCGATCATCCAAACGCTGACGGCTAGTGTAGCTATGTCCTCCACCTCTGGAACGGCATGACCGTCTACGCTAAGGTCAACGCATTTGAGGTATCTACGGCACGTATCGCAACCCGATGTCCTTACGTGGAGTGTGAGCTCGTTGGTAAAAACAGGCAACTTCTCCTTATCGAGTTCTCCGCAGTACACGCAGATCACACGACGATATTCCCACTCCGTTCTGCACAGTCCGCAAAGCAGGTGTCGTTTGGCCCCATCGCCCTCAGGGCGCAAAACCGCCAGTTGCGGTAAACATCCGCAAACAGGACATTCCGGCTTTAACCAGCTTTCCTGTCGATTAACAGTCGTAGCAAGTTTTCGCGCAAAAGGCTGAAGGATTGATTGCGATATTAACGATATAGGCGTGTAGGTCGCCGTAACTCGTTCCTTCCAATAGGAACTTAGCTCATCAGCCCATTCGAGTTCGCGCGCAAAGTCTGCAATTTGTTTAAGTTGGAACGTTCCCCGTGTCGCCATCAGTGCGAGCATTCCAGGGATGAAAGCGGCCATGGCTTCGGGCATTCGATGTCGATCATCGAGCGCGCTGTATACCGTTTCCTGGAATCCGACAATATCAGCGTAAAACCGTAGGATCTCAGCGGCCGCGTCGGATTGAGTTATGAGGGCTTTCGCCCGATCGATCTTCTCCTGCCATGGATTCGAAACGCCACGCATCAGCGAGGTTCCCTCGCGGTTATTCGCGCATACCATTTGGGCGCGTGCAACATCGCCCAGCCACGCGAAACGTGACCTTCCGTCATCGCTTTCAAACTGCCCGGCACGTTCGAGACCGACATGTAAATGTGGATCATCACGCCGCCAATCGTAAGCAGCGCCGCGACCGCGTGGAAGAAAACCAAGATTGGGAGCGCCCAATGCATGCTCCGCGACAGGATCTCGGGATACCACATGAAAAAGCCCGTCAGTATAAGCAGGATCGATGCACCGAGCATGACCCAGTAGTAAATCTTCTGCCCCGCGTCATATTTGCCCTGCGGCGGCAACTTCTCGTCCTCATTTTTGATGTAGTACTTCACGTTCTTGAGCCAGAGACGATCGTCTTCATCAAGAGTGAGGTCTCGCGCCCAGCAGTGGTGCATCCAGAAAATTCCCGCCACGAATCCGAGCCCGACGATCGGGTGCCACACGCGTGCACTTGGCGCGCCACCAAGAAGCAGCGCCATCCAATACAGATGTGGACTGAAAAACGCGAGGCCACTGATGCCGCAATAAATATAAGTAACAGCCGTGTACCAGTGCATCAGTCGTTCCGTCCAGGTGAACCGCTGAATGCGGCCCGCTGGCGGTTCATGGCGGAGAACAGCGTGGCTAATTTCGCTCACGATCGCCTCCCGGATGAATTTCAGCTTCCTTCGGCCCGTACCTCAAGTAATGGAACGCAATACCGACGGCGCCGAATATCATTCCCAGCCCTCCAATCCATTTCAATGGTCCCTTCCAAAGTCGAACCATCGGATTTACCGTCGGGTTTTTCGGCAGGCCACCGTACTTCTCGGGATTATTGATGTCATGAAGCACATAGATAACGTGCGTTCCCCCAACTCCTTCAGGATCGTACACACCCGCATTCTGATGAGCTGTGTGCTCTCGGAGCTGCGTGGCGCGCTTGTTCGCAAGATCTTTCATGTCTTCTTTAGAACCGAAGTGCAGGCACCCGGTCGGACATGCCTTGATGCATGCAGGCTCGAGTCCCGCGCCAACGCGATCGGAACACAGCGTACATTTGAAGACTTTTTTCGTTGTGGGATTGAATTTCGGAATATTGAAGGGACATCCGGTAACGCAATACTGACAACCGATGCAGTTCGCCTGGTTGAAATCAACGATGCCATTCTCATACTGCACGATGGCGCCGTCGGCGGGGCACGCTGCCAGGCATCCTGGGTCCTCGCAATGCATGCATTGGTCCTTGCGCATCAACCAGCTAAAGCTTCCATCCTCGTTCACGTGCTCATCGAAGCGGATCAAGTTCCAGTAGTTCCATGACGTGTCTGGCATCGTCTGGTATGTATTGTCGAACGTTGTTGGCTGGAAGTCGTATCCGTTCCACTCGAGACACGCGACCTCGCACGCCTTGCAGCCGATACACGTGGTTGTGTCGACGAGCTTGCACACGTCATAGTCGCGCGACATGTTCGCGCCAGGCGCCACTCCTGCGTGGCCCGAGATCGCCTTGATCTGGAGAAGCTTGCTTGCCATCTTTTTCTCCTTAGACTTTCTCGAGTTTCACGAGGAAACCCTTGAATTCAGGTGTGAACGCGTTGGGGTCGATAACGGCTGCGGTAAGACCGTTGACCATCGTTAGCGCGGTCCGACCAGCATCTTCCTGGATACCTCGATATCCCCAATGGATCGGGATTCCTATCTGATAGGTCTTCTTGCCGTCAATCATCATTCCGCGGATGCGCCGGGTGACCATGGCCTTGGCGATGTAATGATTTCTGGCGCTGCTGATCTTCACCTTCTCGCCGCCGCGGATGCCCATCTCGTTCGCAAGTTCCGCCGGAATTTCGACGAACGGCTCCGGCACCAACTGAACGTTCATTGGATTGTTCTTCGTCCAGTAGTGGTAGTGCTCGGTAAGGCGGTAGGTCGTACAAACGATGTTGTAGCCTTCTTCGGGTGTACCGAACTTGTCGAGGTCACTCTTGAACTTCTTGGCTACCGGATTATTGTTCTGCTGCGGGTGCAGCAAGTTTTTCACTGGGCTCTCGAAAGTCTCGTAATGCTCAGGGAATGGACCGTCGGCAACCTGTCCAAGCGGAACGAACAGGCGAGCAACGCCCTCCGGGTTCATGATGAACGGCCCCATGTGTTCCGTCGGAACCGAATCTGCCTTGAAGTCGGGTACATCGTTGCCAACCCACTTCTTCGACGACTCGTTCCACCACACTTGGCTGCGAGATGCGTCCCAAGGCTTGCCGTTCGCGTCGCACGAAGCGCGGTTGTAGAGCACTCGGCGATTGGCGGGCCAGGACCACGCCCAATTCTGATAAATCCCCTGCCCCGACGGATCATCAGTGCCGCGGCGTTGCATCATCGCGCCGGCTTCCGTCCACGAGCCGCAGTAGAGCCAGTTCCCGCTCGTAGTGGAACCATCGTCACGGAGAAAAGCGAAGCCCGGCAACTGCTGTCCGGCCTTGATGGTCGTCTGCGTAGCATCGTCCGTCACGTCCACAAGCGCCTTGCCATTGAGTTCTTTGGCAATTTCAGAGAGCGACGGATTCTGCTTGTTGGTGTAGTTCCACGAAGCATTCAGGATGGGATCCGGGAATCTGCCGCCCTGCGCCTTGTAAAGGTCCCGCACATTCAGGAAGATTCGCGACAAGATTTCCTGATCGAGTTTCGCGTCTCCCGGAGGCGGCACCGCGGCCCATTTCCACTGCAGCCAGCGTGCCGAATTTACCATCGTGCCGTCTTTCTCAGCGAAACCGGCACCCGGCAGACGATAGACAGTCGTGTTGATCGACTTCATCTCCTCCGGAGTAATTCCCGGAGATTTCCAGAACTCGCTCGTCTCGTCAGGGTAGATTTCGCATACGACCAGCCAGTCGGCCTTCTTCAGCGCGTTGATGTTCTTTTGATTATTCGGGCCGATCATCACGCCGTTCATGCCAAACGCGAAAATGCCTTTCACTTCCCCGCGATACATCCCATCCCAAATCTCAGTCCACGAATAGTTGCGATCCACCTTCGGCAGATAGTCGAATGCGAACCCGTTCTCTTTTTTCGCCGCGTCGCCGTACATCGACTTCAAGAACGACACCATGAAGCGCGGCGTATTTGACCAATAGTTGAACGACGCCCACTCATTGGGCTTTGCGGTCTTCGGGGTTGTGCGACTCAGATAAGCAGTGAGATCGGCGTCGGCAGGCGTCGGAACCTTCAGGTATCCCGGCAGAATGTCGAAAATCCCGGCCATATCGGTAGCGCCTTGAATATTGGAGTGTCCACGTAACGCGTTCATCCCGCCGCCAGCGCGCCCAATGTTTCCGAGCAAGAGTTGCAGCATTGCGCCCGCACGAATCGTCTGTGTTCCCGAGCTATGCTGGGTCCACCCCACGGCATAAATGATGGTGCCAACTTGCCTCGGATCGCCGTTCTTGCGTACAGAAGTAAACAAGTCCGCAGCTTGCACAATCTGTTCTTTCGGAATTCCGGTAATGCGTTCGACAAGCTCCGGCGTGTAGCGCGAATACTGTTTCTTCAGCAGTTGATAAACGCAGCGCGGATGCTGGAGCGAGGTGTCGTAGGCAATGTTCGGCGGCAACGTCGGCAGTGTCGCACCGGCTGCCGGTATCCCATGCTGTGCGGGAGCCTGCTCTGCGGGGTGTGCGGAAGCGGCAACGATGTTCGCCTTCGCGGGCGGTTGTCCAGTCCCGGCGGTTCCCGACACTGCCTTGCCCGTTAAATTGCCGCCCTCTTCGTAATTCCAAGTGCTCTTGTCGTAGGTATGTTTCTCCGCGTCATAGCCGGAGTACAGTCCATCCTCGGGAAGCTTGAAACCATCCTTCACGATAAACGCAGCGTTTGTGTAATTGACGAGATAGTCGTGGTGTACGCGGTCGTTCTGCAGCGCGTAGTTGACAAACGCACCGAGCAAAGCAATATCCGTACCCGCGCGTAATTGGATGAACAAGTCGCTTACCGCGGCAGTTCGGGTGTATCTGGGGTCAACGACAATCAACTTGGCATTTCGAGTGCGCTTGGCTTCGATCGCCCACTTAAACCCGCATGGATGGTTTTCTGCTGGATTGCCACCCATCACCAACATCATGTCGGTGTTCTTGATGTCTACCCAGCCATTCGTCATCGCGCCGCGACCGAAGCTTGGTCCCAGACCTGAGACCGTTGGGCCGTGTCAAACACGTGCCTGGTTTTCCAGGTACGTCACCCCCATGCTTCTCATCGTCTTCACAACGAGGAAATTGAATTCGTTGGTGTCCGTGCATCCGCCAGTGAATGCAATCCCGGGGCAACGATTGACGGTGTGTCCCATCGGGTCCTTCTCAATGAAGGTGTCGTCGCGTGTCTTCTTCACCTTTTGCGCGATTTCTTCGAAGGCCGTGTCCCACGAGATGTCTTCCCAGTGATCGGAACCGGGACGCCGAACCTGCGGTTTGAGCAGCCGGCGCTCGTTGAGAATGTCCTGCATCAGAGACGAGCCCTTAGGACAGAGCGTACCTCGATTGATGGGATGATCGGGGTCACCTTCGACGTGCACCACTTGCGGCGTAACATTCTTTGCCTTGTCGCCGATCGTGTGGATGATGACACCGCAACTGACCGCGCAGTATGGACAAGTTGAGCGGGTCTCGGTGGTGCGCGCGATTTTCAGCTCGGATGCCTGCGCGTAAGCTTGCTCGGTACTGAATCCGAGCATCGGTAATGCGGCTGTGCCAACAGTGGCAGTTTTCAGGAAGTCTCTGCGGGTGAATCCCATGGCCACCTCCAGAATTCGCTGCTCAGCCCAATGTGTTGTGAGTGGAACCCCAAAACCCCGCCAATCGTTTACTCTTGGCGGTCAAGTATTGCAAGTAAATCTTGGTGTCAAACACGCAGAAGAATCGACCATGTTCGCAATCGATGTGGCCTTCCGCGAACACGATTCAGGAAGTTCATTGAGGCAATACCAAAGTATTGCCGCGTGTGCTGGCGAAGCGGTTCTTGCCGATTCTTCCGCCCACTTGCAAGCTCCCATCTGTACGTCTGGACGGTCTCTAAGTAGCACCTTTGGCCCAAAATACCCCAGCCAATTTCGTTGCTCGACAGCAATTGACAGCACATACCAATCAAAGGCATAGTCTCTCTCCTTAAGACATTTTTCTTCTCCGTGCGGACGCAGGACAGTCATTGCCACCGAACGGCTCACTCACAGCTTCAGATCCCCGATGTTCCCGCTTCGACCTACCCTCACCCGGTTTCGGAGCTCCCCCGCGAGGAAGTTTTGGGAATCAAACTGCCCGAGCCAGAAAAACTGCGCGACATCTTCAGCGCATTGGGATTTGTGACCACTGGTACGTCCATGTCGGGCGTCCTTCAGTGCGCATACAAGGCGTCCCATGCCAGCGATACCACGGTGCTCTTACAGGGCGAAACGGGCACCGGGAAGCAAGTCCTTGCGCGTGCCATCCATGCCCTCGACGAAAAACGGGGACGCTTCCCGTTCGTCACCGTGCATTGCAGCACGATCTCCGAAAGCCTCGCCGAAAGCGAACTCTTCGGCCATCGGAAAGGTTCGTTTTCCGGCGCCGTGTCAGCCCGGTCTGGTCTTTTTCAGGCGGCGGAACGTGGCACCGTGTTCCTCGATGACGTCAACGACTTGCCACTGCGCTTGCAGCCGAAGTTGCTGGACGCGCTGCAAAGAGGCAGCATCCGGCCACTCGGTTCCGATCGCGAACAGCATGTAGATGTGCGGATCATCGCGGCAGCAAACCGGCAGCTTGAACCTCTGGTAGCGCAAGGAGAGTTCCGCGCGGACCTTTACCATCGGCTCAACGTCATCAAAGTGAACCTGCCACCGTTACGCGAGCGAGACGGCGATGACTTGGCTGCACTGGTGCTGGAATTTGCCCACCGCTACCCCGCACTCTACCAACGCATCGAGTCGCTGGATCCCGAGCTGTTGCAATACCTAAAAGTCTGTCGTTTCGAGGGAAACGTCCGCGAATTGGAGAATGCCGTTCAGCGGATGTTGTTCCTAAAAAACGAAGGCGATTCCCTCACACGTGCGGATTGGCTCCGCCAAGAAGCGGATTCGGCCACCGAGACCCAAGCTGCAAGCGACATCCCAGCTGCCGCCAACCTCCTGTGGCTCATCATGGTACGCAACGAGCTCCCTTTCCCTGAATTGATGCGCAAGATCGAAGGCGAACTGCTGCGGCGAGCTCTCCAGGTTAGCGGCAAGACCCGTCGCGAAATCGCTCAGCTCCTCCAGACCAGTGAACGCACGCTCTACCACAAGATGAGCGCACACGGGATCGGCGGATCGAAAGAGGCATAGGGCTGAGCTCCTAGCGCACTGCCACATTCTTCAGTTGCATTGGTACAGGTGGGCGCGCCGATCCTCAAATCGGACGGGAACCTCTAATTTCCTCGACTTCCCAAAGTTGTGCACCGCCTCAAAGTGGTAGTCAAGTTGCAACCACATGCGCAGAAGTCTGTGCTTTTCACGATGAGCGTCGGCTTGCGAACATCTGCACGTCTGGCAATTACGAAACCGTCCCCGGCCGGAAAGGCCGCTACGCCCGCGAAAAATGCGACGAACTACTTCTCGGCCGACCAGTCCGTGCAGGAAGCCTCCCAGCCCGAGTATTCATTCTCAATCTCGAAGCTGAACCTCACCGCTCACGGGGACGATCCGAACCCACGTCCATCTGCGTTTGCTGGGCATAACCGTATCTCGAGCGACTCCCTCGAACGGGAGGCGGACGACATGGCTGCGGCGGTACTACGCCGACCGCTCAGCTCGTCGCTGCAAACAGCTCGTTCAGAGCCGGTTGTCCAGCGGAAATGCGAATGCGGCGGCACGTGCGACAAATGTAAGCAAGAAAGGGCCGCCCAGGGATCGATTCAGAAGAAGAGCGACGACAGTCTACGAGAACAGTCCTTAGAACAGTCCGGGGTTGACAGGATTGTAAACACGCCTGGCGAACCGTTGGAGCGCGAAACTCGCTTAATGATGGAGGAACGATTCGGCTGGGGATTCGAAACCGTTCGGATACACGCCGACGCCGCAGCGGCCCGCTCCGCGAGGGCTCTTGCGGCGAAAGCTTACACGCTGGGCCAGCACATCGTGTTTTCAGCAGGTCGCTATTCACCTGGCACAGCCGAGGGCCGATCTCTTCTCGCCCACGAACTCGTCCATACCCTCCAACAACGCAATATCAATTCGTTCCCGTCCCAACTGCCTATGAGCTCACGGGGTTCACCGGCCGAAGTGAATGCCCGGCGTACCGCCGAAGAAACAGCGCGCGGTGACCAGAGAGGGCGAAGCCATGCTTCGGTGATGGTGCCTCGTACCTCCGCCCAGATCGCACGCGATGAAGATATGCCTGAGTTGACCGGCGACGAGACCGTCGTCTTGATGAAACTCAGATTTGCGAAGGACCTCTTGCGCCAGACGTACAGTCGCGAAGTTCTCTCAGGAATGATCGACAAAAAAATGTTGATTGACGCGAAGACTCCGTCCAGCAACCGTCTGTATGTCGTCTTCCACCCCTGGCGCGACGACGCTCCTGACAAACGCGACGAAAGTATCTTCGAACTCAATGACCTCAAGATCAAGCCGACGACAGCAAGAACCATGATAAAGGTCGACGGCAGGCAGGAGATCGGTGACATTGCTCTAGAGCTTTTTGCCAATTACAAGAAAACCACGGGCGGGAGCGATACAGACGTCTCTGACAAGTACATCGGCCAGGAAGACAAGTCCAAGAGCCGCGAAGAGCACGTCAAGCAAATGGTGGATTCGGTTTTGTGGAAGCAATACGAACTCATCAATAAGAAGCAGAGCTTCGAACAGATCGGTTACAAAGTCACCACCTCCGTCCCGCACGAAAAGGAATACGACGATGCTTTTCACAACGTCTTTATGGCGGAGATCGCGAAGGGCAAACTTCCGGCGGATGCTATAGGCCCTGCAAAAGACGCTGCGATAAGTGCTTTGAATGCGGCGATTGCGAAGGAAGGTTACGCGAAGCAGTTCGGCGAGGCTTGGGACAAAGCTCAGACCGAATGGGAGCGCAAGAACCCGAAAGAGGCTGAACAGGTTGACACAAAATTCAAGACACACCGCGCGATGGATGCGCTGGTTGTGCTTGTGAAGGCCGTCGATCCCAATGGACCTGCGGCCGACAGCCTCATCGATCTCATCGACGCGTCGATGGAACTTTTCGATACGGTGGACATGTTTACGTTCATCGGCCGTTGCGGAGAGTCGCTAGAGAATCTGATCGGTCCATTCGGATTCCGCGCTTTGCAAGGCACTGGAGGTCTCGCCAGCCTGCAGTGGGACCGCGTTGACTATGCCTTAATGAATTTCCGCCGTCTCTCACCCAAAGCACGCTCGGCATTGCGTCGCGATCCAATGGCGGGCGATCAGTACGGCATCAAATACGACCTTACCGAAGGGGAGCACGAAGCGGAAGATCGCATTGTGGCCATTCGCACGCTCCCGGACGGTTCCACCCACCAAGGCACCCTTGGGGAATTCAAAGTTGCTCTCGAGAACAACCGCATCAACCACATCCTCGCGCAACTAGACCAGATCGCAAATGCGGGTCCCGGCTCGTTGGTTGGGCGCATCATCGGCGGCGAGAAGGGTGCCGAAATCGGATCGATGGTGGATGCCGGCCTGATGGTGGCGGCACCCGTCAAGGCTCGCATGGACCAGCGTCGGCAGATGGCGCAAATGACCGATGAGCGTCTTTCTCCTCGTCTCGAACCGGAAGCTCTTCGGCAACGCGCGACGAAGCAAGATCCGATGCCTAAGCCGGATCCGCCAAAACTACAGCCGCCGAAAATCGAGCAGACCAAACCGCCGCAGCCCCCGAAAATTGACCAGACTACAAAGCCTCCGCAGGCCCCAAAGGTTGATCAAACTGCGAAAGCTTCGCAGACGCCCAAAGTCGAGCCAAAAAAAGCCAACCCGCCACAACCTCCGCCAACTGCAGACACCAAAAAGGCAGAAAAAAAGACCACCGCTCCGAAGCAGCGCCTGGTTGAAGACGAAACGAAATACAAGGATGTCAAGAAGGTTCGTGCTGACGAAAAGGTCGAAAAAACGGATACCGCAGACCAGAAACGCCGCAGCGATTCTGGAAGCGGCAAGGCAAAAGGTAAAGCGAGCGCCCGCACCACCGCGACCAAAAAGGCGGCGGAGCCGGACGTTGACGATTCCAGCAAGTCTCAATCGAAAGGAAAGGCAGCCAAGCAGACCAAGGTTGCGAAGAAGACGAACGCGTCCGATGATTCGACGACGAAGGCAGACGAGACAACAGCCCCAACGAAGGACCGAGTAAAGAAAGCACCCGCCAAGGCGAAGAGCGCTCCGAAAATCGATCCCGATGCGGAAGCGAAGAAGGCGGAGGCAGCCAAGCGAGCGGAGAACAAGGCCAAGATCACAACCGAGCGGAAATCGCAGAGCGATATGACCGAGTTGCAAATCAAAAGGCTGCGTGGGCTGCTGTTGCAGAACCAGATTGAGATTGGCGAAACGGAACGCAGTTCGGAACCTAATCAGGAAAAGCGGGAAAAACTTGCCGATCTGCGCGGTGAAGCTGCGAGACTTGGGTCGGAGATCGGGAAGAAGCAGGCTGCCATCGCTCAACTCGCGGCGGATCCCCTTGCCCCCATTCGAGCCTATTCGTACTCGGCATCGGCGGAGCGCGCCGTGCTTGTTCGCGCAAAAGGCATAGACGAGTACTCAGCCTTCAGCGGTCAGCCCGGCAAAAAGATTCAAGATCCCAGCATTGACCACCTCAACTCCATTGACGAAATGTCCAACTGGGACGGTTTCTGGGAGCTCACGGAAGATTCGCAGAAGAAACTTGTGAGCTATGAAAAAAACTTGTTCTTGATGGAGGAACCACTCAACTCTTCAAAGAGCAACCGCACCCGACTGACGGACTGGAAGGCAGGCGTTCGCGCGTACGGGCAGGATGGCGTCAAGGCTATGACACAACGCAAAGGGGAAGTCGCGATCGAGATGAAGAAATACATGACGACACTTCCGACAAAGACTGGCGGCAAATTACCCCTTCCGAAGTAGCGATTGACTGCCACTTTCTGCAGTGTCGCTGACAAGTTTGGCAGACCTTTGCAAGAATTATTTCCACACAAAGTCATCTCACCGCGTCCCTCGCTCCGCAAAGCATTGAATTGCGCTACCCGAAAATGACGTAGCGATGCATTCACAAGTCAATCCTTGTGGAACCTGAATTGCCACTCTCCCACTTGAGAACTCTGCATGCCTTTCGCGAACACTGCGCAAGTCGGAGACCGGGTGACCTTCCGCATCGCCGACGTCTTTCTGCCGGAGCCGGCGGAAGTGCTTGCGAACCTGACCGCCGAACTCGAGGCCAATGGGGTGGTGGTTGAGTTTTCAGATTCCGGGAACAACCTGCGTGCCTATGCCGTGGTGCGAATTACTGCACAGCAGGCCGTAGTCCTTCCGGTGAGTGCACTCCGCGTTATGCATTGTGGATGAGATCGCCTTACGGCGAATGGCTTGTCCGCAAAATGCGGACTTGAGGAGGACGAAAGATGCCGCCGACTTTCACGTTTCCTGGCGTTTACATTGAAGAAATTCCCAGTGGAGTGCACACCATCACAGGCGTCGCTACCTCCATCGCTGCCTTCGTGGGCTGGGCAGCGCAGGGCCCGACCGATGAAGCCACACTGGTCCAGAGTTGGGCAGACTTCGCGAACCAATTCGGCGGCCTCGACGCCCGAAGCAATCTCGGCTACTCCGTCAATCAGTTTTTTAACAACGGCGGACAACAGGCCTACATCGTGCGACTCGTCTCCGACACCACGAACGGCAACACGGCGGCTGCGACGGCGTCGGTCAACATCAAGACCATAACCTTCGACGCGAGCGTGTCACCCAGCAAAGTCACCGTTACGAAAGGTGCCGCCGGATTGACAATATCGGCCGCAAACCAAGGCGCATGGGCGAAGAACTACTCCATCCAGGTCCAGCCGCGAATTGACGATTACAACCGCTTTACTCTCTCGGTTGTCTACACCGATCCCGTCACGTCTGCGCAGACCATTGTTGAGAGCTATTCGAATCTCTCGACGAACTCTGCCGACACGCAGGGACGCTACGTCGTCAACATCCTGAACGAACAGTCGAACTATGTAACGGCGAAGATGGCCCCAACCCCGGTCACGCTGACCGTCACTCCCGGCGTTCCGACCACGCCGAAAGCCTCGAATCCCGGCTCTATCGCATTGAATGCCAGCGTTGACGGAAACGACGGCACGCCGCTGGCACCGGGCGACACCGTCTTCGAGAAAATGCTCAATTCGGGCGGAGCCGGAACCGCAGGTGTTCGGTTGCTCGATACCGTTCCCATCTTCAACATCCTTTGCGTTCCCGGCGAAACGGTGGTCCAGAACATCACCGAACTGCAAGCGTACTGCGTGGACAACCGCGCATTCCTAATCGTAGATTCCAAGTCGGACGACAAGGTGAAAGACCTGGCACTAAACGGTCCGGCTGGCATTACTGGCGTAAACTCCATCAACTCCGCGCTCTACTTTCCGTGGGTCAACCAGTTCGACTCGCAAACCAATAGCACTCGCGCCTTTCCACCCTGCGGCTTTGTTGCGGGCCTCTATGCGGCGACTGACACAGCCCGCGGGGTTTGGAAAGCGCCTGCCGGCATCGACGCCAGCCTCACTGGTGACACCGGTCTCACGCTCAATCTCACGAACGCGCAGAACGGAAGCTTAAATATCCAGGCGATCAATTGCCTCCGCAACTTTCCTGTGTACGGCGACGTCATTTGGGGTGCGCGAACGTTGCGCGGGAACAACCAGGTCGGCTCCGAGTGGAAGTACGTTCCCATCCGGCGTCTCGCTCTCTTCCTCGAAAGCTCGTTGTACGACGGCACCCAGTGGGTCGTCTTCGAACCCAATGACGAAAAGCTCTGGGGACAGATCCGCATGAACGTGGGTGCCTTCATGCAGGGCCTCTTCCTGCAAGGCGCATTCCAAGGCACCTCTCCGCAACAGGCCTACTTCGTCAAATGCGACGCCGACAACAATCCGCAGTCGAGCATTGATCAGGGCATCGTCAACATTCTCGTCGGATTCGCTCCGCTCTACCCCGCAGAATTCGTCGTAATACAGATCCAGCAGATGGCAGGACAGCTTCAGGCGTAAGGAGAAAATTGTATGGGCGTTCCGTTTCCAGCAAATCCAAAGCGATTAGATCCGTACAAAAACTTCAAATTTCGTTTGAAGTGGGACGGCAAGTACGTCTACGGCGGCAGCAAAGTCTCCGGACTGAAGCGCACGACGGAGGTCGTCGAGCACCGTTCCGGCGGCGATCCCTCTACTTCGCATAAGTCTCCCGGCCGCACGAAATATGAACCGATCACACTCGAGCGCGGACTGACGCAGGACCTCAACTTTCACGACTGGGCCGGCAAAGTGTGGAATTTCGGCGCTGGCCTCGGCTCAGAGGTTTCCCTCGCCGATTTCCGAAAGGAGATCTATCTCGAGTTCTACAACGAGGCCGGCCAGGTAGTCATGGCATACAAGATCTTCCGCTGCTGGGTGTCCGAGTATCAGGCGCTGCCTGATCTCGACGCCAACGCGAATGCGATCGCGATCGAGCACATCAAGCTTGAGAACGAAGGATGGGAACGCGACACCAGCGTCTCCGAACCGAAAGAACCGACCCTGGCCACTGTGGTGACGTAGCGTGCGAGCACTCTCCATATCGGGCGTGCTCGACCTCTGGGAGCGTGGCGCCAGAATGCACCCACTCGACCGCGGGGTGATGACGCTTGCCGCCGTCGCTCCCGAGGTTGCTTCGGCAGACATTGCCGACTGGCCCCTTGGTCGTCGGAATCAAGCTCTGTTGGAAACGCACATCGTCACTTTCGGCCCTCAGCTACAAGGTTGGTCCGTGTGTTCTGAATGCGACGAAAAAATGGAATTCGAGATTGACGCGCGAGTTCTTCTCTCCGAGCAGCAGTCCGTACGCACCGGCCGAATTAGCTTTCGCGATCGCGTTTTTCGCTTACCGACAAGTCGCGATCTCGCTGCACTGCAAACCGAAGACGATCCTAACGATGCAGCTCTAGCGCTGGTTCAGCGCTGCCTGTCTGAAGGAGAGTCAGTGGAGCAATGGCGGGTGGAAGACACGGAGCCTCTGGGCGAAGCCATGGCACAAGCCGATCCCATGGCGGAGGTTCGCATCTCGTTCGTGTGTCCGAAGTGCGAGAACCACTCGGAAGAAACCATCGATCTCGTCAACTTCTTGTGGAGTGAGATCGAGGCTCGCGCCAAACGGGCACTTTGGGAAGTACATGCCATCGCATCGGCCTACGGCTGGAGTGAAGGCGAAATCCTCTCCCTTTCTGCGACCCGCCGAGCCAATTACATGGAGATGGTGCACGCATGAGTGGTTATCTCCAAAGACTCGCTGGATCCGCTGCACAACCGTCGCAACGCGTGCATCCGATGGTGGGCTCAATGTTCGCTCCCTCGACGCCTGAACTCGGTGACGAGTCTGGTATGCAATCCGAAATGTCGGATACCACGCTTACAAACAGCGAGTCGCGCTCGACATCACACCGCGTAAATCTTGATTTTGAGCTTTCCCGGTCAGACCTTTCCCAACAGCCCGACAAAACTCGCCAGGATACTCCGACTCGTAGTTACTCAGCATCCGGAGACGAAGAAGAGACAGACAAGCAGGCCTCGACGAAATCTCGGCCATCAACACCACATGATGTCGAGAGTCAGCAGTCGCTAATTCCTCCGCCCTATTCTCCGCTCCTCCCCCCCAAGGAACAGCGACCAGCGCTTCTTCCCAACGCAGCAACTCCCGCACGGCCATCGCGAGGGTCATCGCCCGCCGCATCACAAGCCTCACACCGAGAACCCGACGACATTCAGATTCACATCGGCAGGGTTGAAGTGCTCGCCGTCGCGCAGCCTCAGCCGCAAAGCACACCAAAAGTCACGCGCAAGTCTACGAGCCTCGATGACTACCTGCGCCGTCGGGATGGGAGATCGCAGTGAGCAATGCCCTTGCGCTCGCCGCGGTCACGGCTGTGCTCCAGTCGTATCTGAACGCTGTGTACAACAATCCGTCATCGGTCTTGGGCAGCGTCTCCGTGACCGCTATTGCTCCTGACCTCATTCAGGGCGGTATTGCCGGCGGCGGCAACGCGCCTCTCCAGGTAAATATCTTTCTCCACCAAGTCACGCTAAACGCCGCGTGGCGAAACATTGAGATGCCAACCCTTGCGCCGGACGGTCAAACCCGCATTGCGAATCAACCCCTCGCGCTGGACCTCCACTATCTTCTGACCGCGTATGCGCCCGAAGATAGCCAGGCCGAAGCCTTGCTTGGTCTTGGCGTCTTCTTCTTGCACCAAAATCCGATGATTGCCCGCGCAGATATCGCTTCGGCGCTAGCAGCCCTTCCACCGAGCTATCCAGCTCCATTCGCTACCGCGCTCGGTCTCTCGGGACTTGCCGACCAGGTCGAAATGATCAAGATCACTCCCGCCACTCTTGGTCGCGAGGAGATCGCGTGGCTCTGGACCGCCCTCAAGGCCGACTACCGCCCGACGTTTCCCTTTCAGGTATCCGTGGTCCTGATCCAGCCGCAGAATCCAGTATTCGCCGCTTTACCCGTACTACAACGGATTATCGAAGCGAAGCCGCTGTCTCCAATTCCAACGTTGACCGAAGCTGATCCGCCAAACAAACAGCCTGTCGCATGTCTCGGAGATACGGTCACCGTTCAAGGCGCATTCCTGAACGGAACCTCCGCCGTACGGTTGGTCAATCCACAGCAGGGTCTTCAGTCGGATATCACCGCCATTACGAATGCCACGAATGTGTCTTTTAAGTTTGGTATTCCTAACCCCGTGCTACCGTCCCCACAACTTCATCCCACGGACCTCCCCGCAGGCGTTTACGTGGTCTCCGCCAAGGTCGCATCGGATGGCGACACAGTGGACACCAATGGCGTTGCCCTCGCGATTGCGCCGAAAATCGATGCGTCTTGGGCGCCCGGAACGATCCCATCAGGTCTAAACGTTTCCGTCTCCGTGCCATGCGCACCCTATCTCCGCCCTGGGCAGGCTGTTCAACTCCTTATCGGAAGCCAGGCGGCTCCAGCCGACACCTTCGATACTCCAACCAATTCTCCGAGCTTCACCTTTGCCAACCTCACCGCCACTGCCACACCCGTTCCAGTGCGGCTCCGCGTCGACGGCATCGACAGTCCAATCATCGACATGACGGCGAAGCCTCCGAAATTTACCGGCCCGTCCGTGCAGGTGACGTAATGAGCACCGCGACTGCCATGAGTTGGACCGAAGCCAATCACACGTACCTCGTGGCCGAATTCGCGCGCCTCAAAGAGCGGCTTGGCATGACCGCAATGCTGGCTTCGGGTATCCCGGAGCCCCAAGACTCGCCGTTTGCAATCGACCGCCTTACCGCGATGTTCGGGCTAACCGACTTCGAGCGCGACCTCCTGTTGCTTTGTGCCGGGGTCGAAATGGATTCTGAATTGGCGGCGCGCTGCGCCGAGATGCACCAGTTGTCTCAAAGGCCCTACGTTACCTTCGGCCTCGCGATGTCGCTCTTGGAAAATCCTCACTGGAGCGCATTCACGCCCGTACGGCCCCTGCGGCGCTTTCACCTTGTGGAGTTGAGCAATAGCGGCGGATTTGCCACCGCGCCGGTTCGCATCGATGAACGAGTGCTTCATTACCTCGCGGGGATGCATGTCCCCGATCCCTCGCTCAACTCGCTCATCACACCGATTGCCGGCGCTCCCCTCGTTGCAGAGGAGCATAGAAATACGGCCACATCCATCGCGCGAATATTGCGCGAAGCGTCCCAAGTCGCTCCGGTCCTCCACCTTTGCGGAGATGACGCATTTGGCCAGGAAGACGTCGCGGCCCTCGTCACGCAAGCCCTCGGGTTGGAACTTTTCTCAATTCGCCTCGAAGATCTTCCCGGTTCAACTCAGGATCTTGAGCGGCTTGTTTGGCTCCTCGAACGTGAGGCGCTCTTGCTTCCCGCTACTTTCCTGTTGCAATGCGGAAATTCGAGCATGACAGCCGCAGCCAACTATCTCGCCGACAAGTTGCCTTTCTCATTCTTCCTCGCCACGCAAGAACCTGTTCGGCTTCACCGTGCATATGCTCGCTTCGATGTAAACAAGCCTGCTGCTCGCGAACAGCATGACCTCTGGGTCCGTGCTCTCAATGGCGCTGCTTCCAACATGAACGGCGGCCTTGCCAGGATCTCGCAGCAATTTCGGCTGAGCGCTCGGATGATCTATCACACCGGTATGTTGGCCTCGACCAACTCCGCGGAGCTCAATCCTGACACGCTGTGGAAGGCTTGCCGATCGTTAGCTCGACCGAAGTTGGAAGATCTCGCACAACGGATTAGTCCGGCAGCCACCTGGGGCGACATCGTACTGCCCGAGCTCCAGATGCGCATGCTGCGACATATGTCGACCCAGGCCTGGCATCGCATGCGTGTCCATGAGCACTGGGGTTTCGCCGGAAAGGGCAAACGGGGCCTAGGCGTCAGTGCGCTTTTCTGCGGTGAGTCTGGCACTGGCAAAACCCTTGCCGCCGAAGTCTTGGCGTCCGAGCTCGGACTCGATCTTTATCGCATCGATCTCGCGTCGGTCGTGAGTAAGTACATCGGAGAAACGGAAAAAAACCTCAAGATCATCTTCGACGCTGCCGAAGAAGGCGGGGTTTTGCTGCTCTTCGACGAAGCCGATGCCCTCTTTGGAAAACGCGGAGAGGTGAAGGATAGTCACGACCGCTACGCCAACATCGAGGTGGGCTACCTGCTCCAGCGAATGGAGTCCTATGCCGGGCTGGCAGTTCTCACCACGAATTTGAAGGCTTCCCTCGACCGCGCATTTCAACGACGTCTCCGCTTCACCATAACGTTCCCCTTTCCCGATGCAGCGCAACGCGAAGCGATTTGGGCGAAGGTATTTCCATCTTCCACCCCGACGCGCGGACTGGATATGAAGAAGCTCTCACAGCTCAACGTAGCCGGCGGAAACATTCGCAATATCGCACTGAACGCGGCATTCCTTGCGGCCGACTGCGACGGCCCCGTGGGCATGGAGCACCTCCTTGAGGCCGCAAAACTCGAAGCCCACAAGATCGAGCGTCCACTTGCAGGTGCAGAACTGCGTGGCTGGGTATGACACGCATTCACCTCACTATCGATCGCGTCGTGCTGAGCGGATTACCAGCCGGACAGGACAAGGAGTTGATAGCGAGTCTTCGCGCCCAGATTAACGAGATGCTTGCTAATCGAGACACTCGCGCCGATTGGGCACGCTCACATCGCACTCCGGTGATGAAGCTCGGGCGCATCCCGCTCCAAAGCGGACCGACAGGTGCCCGTCAACTCGGACGCAAAATTGGGCAAGGCATCGGTCGGGGGTTGAAGCCATGAGCCGCACCGCCTTGTCACACTCCAACTCGCAGCAGGAGAACACTTCCTCGAATTCGTTGCGCGTCGGCGACCCCAATAGCTCATTCGAACGGGAGGCGGACCGCTTCGCGGATCAAGTCATGACTGGGGAGTCTCACAAGAGTCCATGGTCGCTATCTCGCGTCAGCCTCGGACAAACCCTACAGCGCAAATGTGGTTGTAAAGGGTCGAGCGATTCGAAGGACGAATGCGATGACTGCAAGAAAAAGAAGCTTTTGCAGCGCAAGCCGGCAGCACTCGGAGCCCCACATGTCGCTCCGCCCATTGTGCATAGCGTTCTGAATTCGAGCGGCCGATCTCTCGATCATGCAACAAGATCGTTCTTCGAGCCGAGATTAGGCGTCGACCTCGGAAGCGTGCAAGTACACGACGATGGTCGTGCAGCGAGGTCCGCAGAGGCGGTCAATGCCCACGCCTACACCGTCGGCAATTCAATTGTGTTTGGCGAAGGCCGCTACCAGCCTGAAAGCGCTGAGGGCCGTCGCCTGCTGGCCCACGAGTTGACCCACGTCGTTCACCAACAGGGTCCAAGCGAACGTCTGGTCCAGCGGGAAGAGGATTCGGATGTTGAAGTCGCTGACGCGCCTCGAACCGGTTCGCTGATCGAAAAGGCTTTTGATGCCGCCGACGCAGCGCACTGGGAACAAGCTGCCGAGTTGGCAAATGGACTAAGTGCCGGCGATCTAAAAGCGTTCATCGGCTCCTTGGGCGCGGGCTGGAAGACCGAGCAACTCCACATCGGCGCCATCAGCAACGCTCGCGTTGGGCCTGGCTCTGCGGTCGCGAAGATGACGCATTGGGCATTCCTCAACGCCAAATTTTCGGAACAGATGAAGGGCGGGTTCTACCAGGCAGCGTCGGAATATCTCAACGGATTTAGTCAGGGCGAGATCCGCTCCCGCATCAGCAAAATGAAAACTGAGGTTGTCGCCGGCCTGCACAGCGGCGCCGTCGCTCAGCCCGGGATTGGCGCAGATTCGAACGCCGCCAAGATCACTGGCGAGGAACTCGATAAGCGTAAAGAAAAAGGCGATGCCGCCGCCGATGCCGCAACCAAGGCAGCCATTCCCGAGAATCCTCAACAGAAAAAGAAGCGTTGCCAGGACACCGCCGGCCAAGGCTTCAAGATCTTCCCTCTCCGCTTGCCCAAAGGTATGTGGCAGCTTTCAAACGCGCCCATCGGCGCGGAACGCAAAGGCGACGAGATCCTCGTCAAGCAGCCTCTGAACGACGTCAAAGGCGATCCGATGTTCCGCCGCGAAACGAAAACTCTGCCGCTCGAAACCTTCCTCGGGGGCATTCGCTTGAAGAAGGACGAAGTCGTTGGCGTGCGCCTCTATGACGACAAAGAACGCCTCGTCTGCGTAACCGGCGAAGACATGCTCAAGTTCAACGACGCGACCGAAATGGCGCTCTGGTTCAGCGTCGGCCGCACCGCTTTGGATGCCGCAACCATCTTCGCGCCGGGTGCGAGCGCCGGTGCAAGCAAGGTAACCGGCTTCGCGGTTGGCAACATCGTCGCGGGTGAACTCCTCGATGTCGGCCGTCAGGAAATGGAAGTCAAGTACGGACTGCGCGAAGAAGTCGACTGGGGTGGCATCGCCTTTGACACTGTCTTCCAACTCGCGACCCTGGGCTTCTCAAAATATCTGAATAATGCTGCCACGAAAGCTGTGCTCGGAAAGGCTCCGGAACTCGGGCAGAAACCAGCGCAACTTGCCGTCCATGCCGCTCTCGCCGGCGCCACCAACTTGGTGCAGACCGCCGCGAGAACCGCGTTCGACATGCTGCGAAAAGAGAAAAAGAAATTCGTGATGGAAGATTTCCTGATCGAACTCGCGCAGGCCTTCGCTACAGGAACACTTTTTGCATTCGTACATGGCGCTGCCGTTCACGAAGAAGGATTGCCGCAAGAGAAGCAAGCTGCCCCATCCGAGCATCAGCAGGGCGCACCACCTGTACACGATCAAGCGGCTCCACCACTACACGATCAAGCGGCCACGCCAGTGCACGATCAAACCGCGGCTCCAGTCGCTAAGCCGCAGAAGAAAACGCCCCCCGTTCATACGGACGAGCACGTGACGACAGCGCCTCCCGACAAGGCACCTGGCGAGCGCAAAGGCGCTGCGCCTCTTCACGAAGACACACCACCGGCCACCACGCAGAAACGCGCAATCGGTGCGCCTCCAGAAGAGCACGCCGGAACGCCTAGCGCGAAGAAGACGGACGGACCGGAAGGCCAAACTGCCGCGGCCGTACAAGAGAAGGACGCAACCGCCAAGAAGAAGACTGCGGATGGCAAACACGATGTCGTCGTTACCGAGCAGGGTGTCGGGAAGTGTAGTCCTCCGCCTTGCCCTGTGATTCACGTGGAATACAAGAAGGAACTTGATGCCCATCCTGAGTTCAAGGAGTGGAACGAATCGGTCCAGAACATGCGTAAGGCCGATCCCGAGTTTGCCGCCGAACAGGGCAAGAAGCTCATCGCCGCGTTGGAAGACGTACGTGCAAATGGAGGGAAGCTCTCTGGCGAAAAACTAGTTCAGCATCGCGAAGCCGCTTTGCAAGCGCGCCTCGCAGAAGCCGAAGGAGATCTGCACAAGGCACGTTGGGACACCATCGACTATCAAGCCGAGCGAGCCGCGACTGGCAAGAGCAGGAAGGGCGGGCCGATCAAGGGACTCTGGAATGTCAAAGAACGGATATGGGCAATCAAGAGGCAGATGGCCTATCCGAATCGCACGATTCTCGAACAAGCGCACATTGTCGGTGTGCGTGCTCCTGACGGAACAATCAAGCCCACAAACGAAATCGGCAAAGGTGGACGCATCCCGGATTACGTAGAGGTACGCGGCCAGAAGATTGTGGCGGGCGACCTCAAGTCCGGAGAGGAATTCAAGAAAAGCATCGCCGGCGGACTGGCGAAACCAGGCGAAATCGAAGCGGAGTTCCGCAAGAGCGCGAAGATCGCGCAGCAACAAGGCGTAGAAGACAAGGTCCTGAATGCAGCAAAAGGAAATGGCGGAAAGATTGTGATCGAGGGCTTTGACGTAACAACTGGCGAGAAAGTCGTGAAAGAAGTGGATCCGGCCGATTACGGGTCGGAAGTAATTACCTACGACGACGTTCGCACCAACTAGCGGAAACGAATTACGGAGTTGACTTCGTTTTATGACCACATTCCCCGGTTCACCGCGTCTTGTCAAAGGTGGCATCGTCACCATGGACCCGGACACCACTGCGTTGCGGAGCGTGATCGCGCTGCAATACAACCCGGATACCCTCTCGCGTACGCTTCAAATTCAAGCCGTACAGGGAGCGCAGGACGGAACACGCGTCGATGCCCTCCGTCTCCGCGGCCCCGCAGTCGAAACCATCAAGCTCGAGGCTGAACTCGATGCAACCGACCAGCTGGAGTTTCCAAAACAAAATCCGATCACAGTGAAATTCGGCTTGCAGCCCCAGTTGGCACAGCTCGAAATGCTCGTGAATCCAACCGTCGAAACCCTGCTCTCCGACGACAACCTCGCCAACAACGGCCAACTGGAAATCATTCCACTCGAACAACCACTCACTCTCTTCGTGTGGAGCAAGACCCGCGTGGTGCCGGTGCGCATCACCGACTTCTCAATCACCGAAGAAGCTTTCGATCCGAATCTGAATCCAATTCGCGCCAAGGTCAGCCTCGGTCTCCGCGTGCTGAATATTGACGACATCGGTTTAGCTCACCCTGGCGGCCGCATGTTCATGAGCTATCTGACGAACAAGCAGCAACTGGCGTCCATGGCAAGCAGCGTCGCTATTTCCGTCCTCGGGTTGGGAGGTCTGCCATGAACTCGCCGCTTCAAAGCCTCATTCAGATGGGAGTGGTGCCGACGGTCACATTCCCTACTGACAGTCGTTACTACGGTTCCAGTACGTGGACCTACATCGGTCCCGATGGCCAGACGATCACTTATCTCGCACGACGATTTGTACCTCAACCGGGACCTCCGAACTTCTCCACGGTTGCAGTGCACACCGTGCACCAGGGCGACCGGCTCGATCTCATCGCCGCCAAATATCTCGGCGATCCGCTCATGTTCTGGCTGATTGCCGATGCCAATGGAGCCATTGATCCCGACACGCTTACGGAAACACCGGGAACAACCTTGAACATCACCACACCGCAGGGCGTACCAGGAGCGGCGAATGCTCGATAGCGTTCAACTCAACCTGATGATGGGACCGTTTTTCCCTATGACGCCGCCGCGCCCAGTCATGGACGCCCTCGACAGTGTTGAGGTGACGGTGAATGACACCGGCACAAGCGGATTCCAGCTTACGTTCTTGATCGACAAACAATCGCCGCTCAACATCATGTTCTTGCTCACGGGTGGACTCCCACTTCTATTCATGCGGGTTGTTATCGTCGCCATCGTGAATGGAGTCTCGAATGTCCTGATCGACGGAGTCATCACCAACAACCACATCTCTCCCGGAGACAAGGGCTCGAACTCGACACTGACCCTGACCGGCGAAGATCTCACCGCGCTCATGAACCAGTCCGATTGGAGCGGTTTCCCCTTCCCGGCCTGCCCTGCGGAAGCGCGCGTCGCTCTCATCTGCGCGAAGTATGCGATTTTCGGCGTCATTCCCTTGATCATCCCCAGCGTGTTAATCGACGTGCCGTTGCCGATCGACATGATCCCCAGCCAACAGGGCACCGATCTCGCCTACGTTCGCGCGCTCGCCGATCGCGTCGGATACGTCTTCTATATCGATCCCGGACCGGCTCCAGGCATCAGCAAAGCCTACTGGGGACCACAAATCAAGTTCGGCGCAATTCAGCCCGCCCTCAACATCGACATGGATGCATACACCAACGTCGAAAATCTCACCTTCAATTTCGATCAGCAGCAGAACCGGATTCCGATCGTCTACATTTACAACCAGCAAACCGGCGTTTCTATTCCGATTCCAATTCCGCCGATCACGCCCCTAAATCCGCCACTCGGACTGATTCCGCCACTGCCGTCGAACATCCCACCCGATCTCACGCCGATCCGCGACGACCTTTCGAAGCGCCCAATCCCCCAGACCATCATGATCGGCCTAGCTGCAGCGTCGCAATGGGCAGATGCAGTTACCGGTGAAGGCACCCTCGATGTTGTGCGTTACGGCGGAGTTCTCAAAGCCCGCGAGCTCGTAGGCGTGCGAGGCGCGGGACCTGCCTTCGACGGTCTTTATTACGTAAAGAGTGTCACCCACAAAATCAAGCGTGGCGAATACAAGCAGAGTTTCAAGCTGAGCCGTAACGGCTTGGTATCCACAGTTTCCACGGTGCCCTCATGAGTCCACAGAAAACCGCTGCGGGCGGCAATCCGACGAAGTACTACGGCAAGTATCGCGGCCTGGTCATCAACAACATTGACCCGGAACAAATCGGTCGCATCATGGCGCAGGTACCCGATGTCCTCGGCGAAATCCCGTCGAGTTGGGCAATGCCATGCGTTCCGTCCGCGGGCATTCAGTCAGGTGTTTTCGTCGTGCCGCCACTCGGCTCGCAGGTTTGGATTGAGTTCGAACAGGGTGACCCCGACTATCCGATCTGGACTGGTGGCTTCTGGGGAATCGTCGGCGAGGTCCCGGTGTTCGCGATCGCCCCTCCGGCAATCCCACCTGGCGTAAACATCTGTCTCCAGACTCCCGCGCAAAACATGTTGCTCATCAGCGATGCGCCTCCGACGCCCGTAACCGGCGGAATCGTTATGAAGAGCACCACAGGGGCAATGATCGTCGTGAACGACAGCGGCATTTACATCAGCAACGGTAAGGGCGCCATGATCACCATGGTTGGACCAGCCGTCGACGTCAATTTAGGTGCGCTTACCGCGATTTAGGAGGAGTTGTGCCCGGACCAATTCTGCATATGGGAGCAACCGTGCTTTGTGCACATGGTGGCCAGGCAATGCCAACGGTGCCGAGCCCGCGCGTCATGGTCTCGGGAATGCCCATTGCAACCGTCACCGCACCATACGCCGTAGCCGGATGTCCATTCGTCACTCCGGCTGGCAATGGCCCATGCGTCACCGGTCAGTGGATTGTCGGCACAGTGCGTGTCCTCTCCATGGGGCAGCCTGTCGTGATTCAGGCAGGTGTCTCGATCTGCGTTCCTACGGGGACACCGCTCGTGCCGGTCGCGGCACAGCCAAGGGTAATCGCGACATAGCGCCAAGGAAGCAGCGATGAACATTTACTTTCCGTATCAATTCGATGGACGAGGCCGTACCCGCGAGGCTGAACTTGACGACTATGTCAAGCAACTCGTCGAGCAGGTGTTGTTCACCTCTCCCGGCGAGCGCGTCAACCTTCCCGACTTCGGCAGCGGCCTTCTCCAGCTTCCCTTCGCGCCCAACAGCCTCGAAATGGCGGCTGCGACTCAATTCGCAGTGCAGGCTGCGCTCCAGAAATGGCTCAGCAGTTACGTTAAGGTGCAGTCGGTCGTCGCCTCGGCACAGAACGAAAAACTCACTGTCACCGTTTCCTATTCCATGCTCAACACAGACGTCACGCAGGTACAGACGTTCACGTATGGGTCCGGATCATGATCTATAGCTGCTGTAATGAAAACCGCAAGAGTGCGGTGCTGAATAATCCGAGCTCGATTATCACCACGCCGACCATCAACGCGCCGGGAACTGGCTACACCGTTGGCGACGTTCTGACCATCGCACAGCCAGGATCGAGCGGCACCGCCACAGTGAAGGTCGAGACGGTTTCCACCGGCAAGGTCGCGACGGTTTCCCTGCAAGCCAACGGCACCGGTTACTCGACCGCGACTGGAGTTCCCACAACTGGTGGAAGTGGCAGCGGATGCACCCTCAACATCACTGGTACGCCAAACGGTATCGATTATCTCGAAGTCCTCGACCACGACGCGATTCCGCTCAACAGCCCGCGTCAGCGTACGCTGCTCGTCCATTGCCTTCGCCCGATTCCGGCCTCTATCACCCGTGACAACGTCCTGATCACCGGCGGCGAGAGCATCATAAATATAGGTATCGATTGGGTCGCCCCGGCGTCGAATCCTCCCGCATCTCCCGTTACCAACCCGCAGGAACAGGCATATTTCACCGCCCTCAGCGACGCCGCAAACGTCCTTCTGGTTCGCACCAGTGAAGCCGGCGACTTCTCTCCTTACGTTCTGCGCCTCGTGGACAGCGTCTCCGAAGCATTGCAATCTTCCTTCGAAGTCACAGATGTTCTGCCAGGCTTCGATCCCCAACTTTCGGAAGTCACGTTCTCTTTCAAGGTCGAGTGCGGTCCCGACTTCGACTGTGCTCCGCAGCAGCCAAACTGCCCGCCCGATCTTCCAACACCTCCGGCGATCAACTATCTCGCCAAGGATTACGGCAGTTTCCGCGGCATCATGCTCGATCGCCTCAGCCAGTTGCTGCCTAATTGGGGTGCTACCAGCGAAGCTGACTTGGGCATCGCGCTCACGGAACTGATCGCGTATGTCGGCGACCGCCTCAGCTATCAGCAGGATGCGATCGCGACCGAAGCCTATCTCAACACATCCCGTAGCCGCATCTCGCTTCGTCGTCATGCTCTGCTCGTTGACTACCACGCAAGCGACGGCTGCAATGCGCGTACCTGGATACACATCGACCTGAAGGCCGATCCCGGAACCAAGGTCTTCATCGACCGCAAGGTCACTCGCTTTTACACCTTCGCTCCCAACCTGCCGAACTCGCTCGCCGTCGGTGCCGGAAACGAAGAAGCTGCCCTGCGTTGCGGCACACAAGTCTTCGAGCCCATGTGGGATCAGGTGCTCTATCCCGAGCACAACCAGATTTCGTTCTATACCTGGGGCGACACCAGTTGTTGTCTGCCCGCGGGCGCGATGGAAGCCACGCTCCACGGCTCGTATCCCAAGCTCGGTATCGGCGATGTCCTGATTTTCCAGGAAATGGTCGGCCCGAAGACGGGCTTTGCTGCCGACGCTGACATCCGCCATCGCTGCGCCGTGCGAGTGACCAAAATCGCAACCCAAGATGGCGCCGGCAATCCACTCATCGATCCGCTCTTCGAAGAAGGAACCGGCCTGCCGATCCAAAGCCCGGCGCAGAAGCCAACGCCAGTCACCGAGATCCAGTGGTCGCAAGACGATGCACTGCCCTTCGCGGTTTGCGTCTCGTCAAGTTTCATCGACGACAACGGCGATACTCAAGTGCTCACGGACGTCAGCGTCGCCTTCGGAAATAACGTCCTATCCGATCACGGACTCACGCTAACCGGCGTTGAGATCGGTACCGTTCCAGCCCCCACAATCTTCCAGCCACCCGACCCCGCGGCCGACCATTGCGACGACACACGTCCCTCACCGTTGCCCGTTCGCTTCCGGCCGCAAGTTCCCGATCGTCCGCTGACCCAAGCCGTGCCGTTCACCGAGGTTCCGCTGGGAGAGTTGGGCAATCCGATCACCGCGGGCGTTGTGAATCTTCCCGATTCCGGCTTTCTCAGTCTTAACAATGCCGAAGGCTTCGCCGCACTCACTCTCGAGCCAACAAATCCGAACGGCTGGCCGCAAAACTTCGGAATCATTGTGGCAGTGAACTCCGGTGACTCAACCAAGATTGACCTCTCCGTCGTCTACGATCCTGCGTCCGGGGGCTCTGGCATAAACAAGCTCGTGCCCGTCGAAAAGTTTGTCGGACTCTCACTCAACTCAGCCGATCCGAACTTCGTTGTCACCAAGATCAACGGCGTCTCGCAGCTCATGGAGATTCCAGCTTCCTACACGCCGCCCGCCACGCCACCCACGACTTTTCCGCTCACCCCAACCATGCTGTCGAATTCCGTACCCACAGATCTCAAGGACACCAGCAGCGCCATATATCTCACCTTGCAGCCGACCGACCCCGCAAATTGGCCAGCCTTGTTCGGCGTGACGGCGCAACCAAGCGCCAATCCAGTCTTCTTCGACCTCGATCTGGACTACAACCCCGCATCGGGCGCAATCGGCGTTGCACTCCCGGTCTTGTTGGAATCGTTTACCAACCTAGCCTTGGAATCGGCCGCTCTCCAGATTAACGGCGTCTCCAACCTTGTCGTGGTCGAGAGCTTTGCCAGCACTGCGGATACCACTCTCTCCGCCGCCACTCTCATGCAATTTGACCCGACGCAAGCGATTCCTGAAATCACCCTCAGCGGCACAACCGAAGCAAGCACCGAGACGTGGACGCCCGATAAAGACCTCCTTGAAAGCGGCGAGGCTGACCTGAATTTCGTCGTCGAAGTCGAATACGACGGCACCGCCACTCTCCGCTTCGGCGACGACACCAACGGACGCAATCCTGAAACCGGCACGAATTTCATCGCGACCTATCGAGTCGGAAACGGTACCGCTGGAAATGTCGGAGCCGACACGCTCACCTTCCACGCTGGCGATCCCCGCATTGGCGATTGCCGTAATCCCTTGCCCGCCACGGGTGGCACCGATCCCGAAACCAACGAGCAGATCCGCCGACGCGCACCGCAAGCATTCCTCACGCAGCAGCGCGCCGTCACCATGGACGATTACGCTCACGTCGCCGAAGAAACTCCTCAGGTAGATCAAGCTGTCGCAGAACTCCGCTGGACCGGCAGTTGGTACACGGTGTTCATCGCCGCGGAGCCCGTGGGCGCCGGCAATGTTTCAACGGTTCTCTCGAAAGCGATCAAGAAGAACGTAGAGCGCTATCACCTCGCCGGCCAGGACCTCGAGATCGACAATCCGCAATACGTGCCGCTCCAGGTTGAACTCGAAATCTGCGTCGATCCCGACTACTTCCAAAGCGATGTCCAGCGCGCTCTCATGCAAGTCCTCGGCAGCGGCGTCAATTCCACGGGTCAGAAGGGCCTCTTCTACCCCGACAACTTCACCTTTGGAAAGACTGTTTACCTCAGTCCGATCTACGCAGCAGCGCGATGCGTCGCTGGAGTGAAGGCCGTCCGCGCCAGCACCTTCCAACCGCAAGGACTGATTTCCACGACGCAGTACATCGCCGCCGGAGAGATTCCCATCGGCCCCTTGCAGATCGCGCGTCTCGCGAATGACCCAAGCTTCCCCAACCATGGACAACTGTCCCTCGTGCTGGAAGGTGGCAAATGAGCTGCTCCGGAAACGCTGGATGCAATTGCGGCTGCTGCGCCGGCATCGCGGTGCAAACGCCCGACCTCGAACAGAATCGCCCCGGTCTTCCGGAGGTCACCTATCGCGTCGGCAAGTGGGCCACCTTCAAAGATTCCATGCTCGCGCGCCTCTCCAGTTCCGACTACCCGGCGCTCCAGCAACTCAAAACGCGCGACAACGACGATTTCACCATCGCCTTCCTCGACGCCACATCCGTTGTCCTCGACGTCCTCACTTTCTACCAGGAACGTCTCGCGAACGAGAGCTACCTCCGCACCGCCGGACAACTTCGCTCTCTCGTCGAACTCTCACGTCTGATCGGCTACCAGCCCGCTCCCGGAGTCTCCGCCGCTTGTTACGTCGCCTTCTCTCTCAAGACGGCGCCCGGCCAAGCTCCCGATCCCAATGCCCCGGCAATCACCATCCCCAAGGGCACGCAGATGCAAAGCGTTCCCGCACAAAACGCCAAGCCGCAGACATTCGAAACCTCCAGCGACATCCCCGCCAAGCCCGATTGGAACGCGCTCCCCGTAATGACCGGAACCAAGTGGGTGCCGCAGATGAACGATATCAGCGTCTATCTGCAAGGCACCGCCACCTCACTCCAACCGGGCGATCTCATCCTGGTTGTCGGTAACGAGCGCAAGAACAGCGCAGGCAGCGAGAACTGGGACGTCCGTGAAATCACCACCGTCACTCCTGACGGAGAGAACAACGTCACCTACGTCGAATGGAGCGAAGGTCTCGGCTATCCGCCGACCAACGTCCAGCCCGCGCAGGATCACCCAAAGTTCTACGCGTTGCGCGCGCGTGCATCGCTCTTCGGCTACAACGCAGTGAACCCTGCATTGCTCGCTGGGACAACTATTAGTGCATTGCAAACTGCCAACTTGATCACCTCGGGAAACAATCCCGAGTGGATCTTCGGTTCCCCCGGCAAGAATCTCATCGATCTCGACGCCGTATACAACAAAATGACCTCGAGCGGCTGGATCGCCTTGGTTCGCCCCGACGCGCAAATCTCTCGCTCTCCCGCCGGATTCATCTTCCTCTACCACGTCAACAGTGTCACCGCGATCTCGCATTCGAGATACGGCGTCAGCAGCAAAATCACGCGCGCCGCCGTCGACACCAACACCCAACTCGACAGCTACTACCAGGACACGCGTGAGACTTCGGCTCTCGTCCAGAGCGAGCGCCTCACTGTGCCGCTGCAACCGCTCTTCTATCCTCTCTATGGCTCGTCGATCGATTTGCAGGACCTGCGCCCGGATCTCGCCGAGGCCACCGTCATCGCCGTCAGCGGCAAGTTGCAGAAGCTGAGCGCGAAAATCGCGGGCATCATTTTCACTCCCGACGACGCTAGCCCAACCGTCACCCTCGATGTCGACGATGTCGTCATCATCACCGATGCCGCGCCATTGCAGAACGTAAGCAATAGCGCATGGCAACAAGGCAGCGGCAACATCACTCTCTCCGTGGAAGACGTCACCGGTCGTCCCGGAACGATCACTGCAGATCTCAAGAATCTCGCACTCACGCCTTCGAGCAAAACCGACCCCGTTATCAGCGAGTGCGCTCTCGTGACCGTCATTGAGTCCACCCCCGGCGCCACCGCGCACACACTCATCACCCTCAAGTCCGCGCTCATGAATTGCTACGAACGCAAGACGACGTCTGTGAACGCCAACGTCGTTATGGCGACGAATGGCCAGAGCGTCACCGACATTCTCGGCAACGGGAGCGCGGCCACTCCGAACCAGCGCTTCGCTCTCAAGCAGTCACCGCTCACCTATGTGCAGGCAGCCACACCCACCGGACGCCAGAGCAGCTTAGAAGTAGACGTAAACGGTGTGAAGTGGACCGAGGTGCAGACGCTTTACCAGCAGCCTCCATCGGGTGCCGTCTTCACCACGAATCTGCAATCGGGCAACACCACAGTTCTCTTCGGCGACGGAGTAGAAGGTACAACGCTCCCCACTGGACAGAACAACATCCGCGCCAACTACCGCATCGGCAGCGGTTCTGCGGGAAATGTAGACGCTGGAACCCTCACCACGCTCATGGATCGCCCGCTCGGCGTCAACGGTGTCACCAATCCTCAGTCTGCAACTGGCGGCCAGGACCCCCAGACTGTTGCCGACATTCGCACCGACGCCCCGCAATCCGTACTCACTCTCGGCCGCGCCGTGTCTATCGCCGACTATCAGAGCTACGCGTCGACTTTCGCGGGCATCTCCAAAGCCTACGCGATTTGGATCCCCTCTGGTCCCGGCCGCGGTGTCTTCCTCACCGTCGCTGGCGTGGATGGTGAAGCACTCCCAGCCTCGAATCCAACGCTCGGCTATCTCACTACTTCTCTGAAGAACTACGGAAATCCACTCATTCCCATCACCGCGGTTTCATTTTTCGAAACCCTCTTTGGGCTCTCCGCGGACGTGAAGTATGACCCCGCTTACGATCAACCCACCGTGCAAGCGGCAGTTCAGTCGGCGCTCACCGGCGAATACAGCTTTGCCAATCGCGACTTCGGGCAAAGCGTGTCGTCCGACGAGATAGCCACAGTGATTCAGGATGTGCCGGGCGTCATCGCCGTCAACGTCACCGAGATTCACACGGTGGCCACCAGTACCGCCGGAGATCTCGCCGGCCGTGGAGGCGCAATCACTGTCCCTCGTCTCAACGCCTGGTTGTCGCAGAAAGTCACATGGACACGACCGTTCTCTGACTCCCCGACAAGAATTTGTGCCTACGTCCCCGTGCCGAGTTTGACGGCTCTTCCCTATCCAGCCGAGATCCTCGTCCTCGATCCTGATCCAAAATCCGTGAAGTTGGGGGTGATGCAGTGAGCACGGCCGCACAGAAACTCTATGACCTGCTCCCCGCGCTTTATCGTCTGCGCGATGCGGACCTCGCTCAATCGCAACCGCTGCTTACGTCTGCGGAACAAACCCAGTTGGCGGCGCTTCAAGCGCTCTCCACGCTCACCCTTAAGCAGCAGCAACAGCTGGATGCCTTGCTGGACAAAGCCTCTCGCGGCCCGTTGCAGTCGTTGATGATGGTCGTCTCCGAGCAACTCGCAATCTTCGCTGATAACCTCGACCAACTCTACGACGATCAATTCATCGAAACCTGCGCGCCGTGGGTCATTCCTTATATTGGCGACCTCATCGGATACAAGTCCGTCCGTGGTGTTGCACCTGCGGTCGCCAGCCCGCGCGCTGAAGTCGCCCACACCATCTCGTTCCGGCGTCGCAAAGGCACAGTGCTCGTCATGGAGCAACTCGCCCGCGACGTCACGGGTTGGGGCGCACACGCCGTCGAAATGTTCAAGGTCCTCGGCGACACGCAGTACATGAATCACATCCGCGCGAAGAATTTCTATGCGCCCGATCTGCGCAATTGGAAATCTGGCGATTACATCAACACTGGTTTCGACCGCACAGCGCATAAAGTCGATGTTCGCCGCATCGCCGTGCAGCGTGGCCGCTACAACATTCAAAACATCGGAATTTTCCTCTGGTCTTTAAACGCTTATCCGATGACTCTTGCACCGTCGACGCCCGTCACAGGCAATCCCCAGTGTTTCCGCTTTAGTTCGCTCGACGCGGACATGCCGCTCTTCAACCATCCCATCTCGCAGGGTGAGGACATAACCGACGCCGCTCGTCCGGAAAATGTTCCCGATCGCCTCCGACGCCACGTTCTCTGTCAGGACATGCAGGACATCCTCGCCGGCAAAACTGCAACCTACTACGGTTTCGGTAAGAGTCTCGCACTCTACGTGGACGGAGCGCTGCAATCTGAAATCCAGGTATGCGATCTCGAGGGTCCCGACGGAAGCTGGAACAATCTACCGAAAGCCGGTGGCCTGCCCGCCGTCGATCCGCTTCTCGGTCGCATCGCTCTTCCACCACCTCCCGCGGGCAAAACCAACCATGTCCGAGCTTCTTACTATTACGGATTCAACGCCGACATGGGCGGTGGCGAGTATCCGCGCAGCAGCACATTCACCGCAGCAGAAGATCAAGCGGTCATTCGCGTCCCCGGCGATTACCCCACAATCCACGATGCTTTGACCGCGATCGCTGGCGATGGTGTCGTCGAAATCACCGACAACGCCAACTACTCCGAGCCCGCCGGTCTGGCTCTCGCCATCAAGAAAGGCGGCCACGTCGAACTACGCGCCGCGGATGGCGTACGCCCAACGTTGTTCCTCGGCGGTGAATTCGCCATCACCGGCGACGAAGAAGGCTCACTCGACCTCAATGGACTCATCATCGCCTACGCGCCCCCTGCTGGTGGAGGCACGTTACCTCCGGCGCTTCTCCACGTTCCCGCCTCGGCCAAAAACAAGCTCAGTCATCTTGGAATCACCCACTGCACAGTTGTTCCCGGCTGGGCTCTCCTTTCGGACGGTACTCCAGATCCAACCTTCTTCGGGAGGCCCTCCGTCCTCATCGAGGATTCAGGGGTAGAACTAGAAATCAGCAAATCGATCGTCGGAGCACTTTGGATCAACGGCACTGCGACCGCAACTCTTGCCGACTCCATCCTCGACGCCACTCTGCCGTCCATGGTCGCGTACGTCGCAACCGTTGATTCGGGCACGCAACGCCCGACACCCGGCGGTTCGCTCACCATGACCGGATGCACCGTTATCGGCAAGGTCTATGCGACGTTGCTCGAACTGGTTTCAAATTGCATCTTCTGGGCGGAACTTTCTGATGCCGATACCGCCGCTACTCCGGCTCTGTGGCGCGCTCCGCTCTGGGCGGTGCGCAAACAGGAAGGCTGTGTGCGCTTCAGCTACTTGCCAACCGGCGCAATCACGCCCCGAACATACAAGTGTGTTGTGCAAGGCAAGGGCGAGCCGCAACCGCTGATTCAATCGCTTCGCTACGGAAATCCTGCGTACTGCAAGCTCTATTCCGTCACTGACGACGCCATTCGTCGCGGTGCCGACGACGGCGGCGAGATGGGGGCATTTCATTTCATCCTCGCCCCGCTTCGCGAAACCGATCTTCGTATCCGCATGTCTGAGTACATGCCTGTGGGCCTGGAATTTGGTGTGTTTTACGAGAACTGAGAGGAACCAGCCATGAGTTTCGACATCAGCCGCGTCACCTTCGATCCGTGGAAGGACTTCAGCAGCGTGGTCATGCAACAGGGCCGCGTGCAACTCGATTCCGATTGGAACGAGTGGCTAGCCGAATTGGCGCGCCGAATCCGTGCGGGCACGTACGACTGTTTCGGCCATGCAGTTTATCCGTCCACCACACCGAACGCATTCCTGATAAAGCCGACCGCGGGCTCCGTCAGCATCGGCGTCGGACGCATGTACGTTGACGGTCTATTGGCCGAGAACCATGGCCTGCCGGTCCCGCAATCCGGTGGTTGGATTCCGCCGAATCCTCCTGCTCCCGGCGCACAGCCCGACTGGGACCCCGCACTCGATGAACTCGTCGGCGCAAATCCTCTCGACTATCTGCAGCAACCGTACTTCCCCGGCATTGCCACCCAAGCGCCGTTCCCTACCAGCGGCGGCCCCTTCATGGTCTATCTCGACGTCTGGCAGCGCTGCCTGACCTTCCTCGAGGATCCCGATCTCATCGAGAAGGCCGTCAGCGTTGATACCACCGGCCGAATTCAAACTGTGTGGCAGGTTCGCCTCCTCGACGTGAGCAAAACCTCCGGCGTCACCTGCACTACCGCCGACGACGACATCACGGCGTGGTCCGCGCTCATTCAGCCTTCGGCCGGACGCCTGAGTACCGGCGTCGTACAATCATCGCCCTCCGGTCCGTGCTGCCTGGCGCCGAACACCGGTTTCACCGGCATGGAGAACCAACTCTATCGCGTTGAGATCCATGAGGCCGCGACATCGAGCACGCCCGCAACCTTTAAGTGGTCACGCAACAACGCGTCTGTAGCCACCCCGGTCATGGGCATCTCGCAGGGGGGCACCGTGCTCACCGTGCAATCCACCGGGCGGGACAACGTTCTTCGCTTCAACGCGAATGATTGGGTCGAAATCACCGATGATTGGCTCGAACTCAACGGTCAGCACGGCGAATTGCGCCAGGTCCTGCTCGTCACGGATTCCAATAACACCATCAAGCTGTCGGCAGCTCTTCCAGCGGCAAGTTTCCCCGTCGACGCCAACAACCTCACCGATCCCACCCGCCATACGCGCGTGGTGAAATGGGACCAGAGCGGCAAAGTCTTCCAGAGCGACGGCACTACCCAATGGACCGATCTCGACGCCTCCGTCAGTACCGGCGCTATCCCCGTTCCGTCGCCCGGAACCGCACTCATCCTCGAAAACGGCGTGACCGTTTCGTTCGACTTGAATCCCGGCACTGGCGCCTTTCACGTCGCGGACTACTGGAATTTCGCAGCACGCACCGTAGACGGCACCGTCGAGAAACTCGTCGAAGCGCCGCCACTCGGAATCCATCACCACTACGCTCGTCTTTCCGTGCTCACCCTGCCTGACTCTGCAACCGATTGCCGGATTGAATGGCCTCCGCAATCTGGCGGCGGCGGCGAATCCGGCTGCGACTGCCAATCCTGCGTCACTGCCGATACCCACAACGGCGGTAGCTGGACGATCCAGCAAGCCATCGACTTCGTACTTGGCCAGGGTGGTGGGAAGGTCTGTCTCGGCCCGGGCGTTTACAACGTCGCGTCAACAATCAACATCGGCGGCGGAAATGCCGCAGCCGTGAACCTTGCAATTGAAGGCCATGGGCTGCCAACGCTCGTGCCCACCGGACAGTTCGAAACCAACGCCATCATGCGCGTGCAAAACGCCGTTGACATCGACATTGACGCAATCGCCTTCTCAGGTGGAGCTTCGTTCAGCGATACCGGCGCCTTCATCTCCGGACCTGTCGCGCTCGTCATTGCGCAAAGCGCTTACGTGCGCGTGGAGCATTGCGCGTTCGGGACTGCTGCCGATCAGCGGCAACTTTCCGCCGGAGTCGCTCTCGCCGACACCATCATTCTCAACTGCACCCTCCGCGAAAATCTCTTCACCAACGTTGACACCGGCGTTGCGGTTCACGCCGAGAAGCTCGCGGTTATGCAATTCCTCGCCGAAGAAAACCAGTTCTACTGCACCAATGCAGCTTTCAACTGCTCCGGTCCCGCGAGTTTGCTGGCATCGGAAGTTCGGTTTGCGAAGAACTTCGTCCAGGCGGCTAGCGGATTCACGCTCATCGGCACTGGTCTCGACGTCACTGTCGAATCCAATACCTTCCAGATCACCGCCGCCACCGCATCCGATACGGCTGCTTACGATGCCGCCGTCATCTGCAATATTTCGCAAACCCGAGTCCTCAACAACGAGATCTCTCGCACCACAACCGACGTGAGTGTCAACACCAGCGCGAACAACAAAGGCGGGCTCACCGCAGCCACCTACTCCTGGCTGGTCACGGCGCTTCTGCCGTCCGGCCGCGAGGTATTGCTCACCGCAAATGCGACCGTCATCGTCTCCAGCCCGTCGAATGCCACTCTCGCTTGGGCGGCGTTCTCCGGAGCGAAGAGTTACAAGATCTATCGCACCGTCGCCAACGGCGCGGTGTTCCTGCTCGCCGGCACCGCACCTCAAACTGGCGGAGCGACCATCTCGTACGACGACACTGCCGCTGACTCCGCGCTTCAGAACCAACTTCCGGCAATGCAGAACGACGGCATCGTTATCGGCAGCACCGGCCCGACGGTCTCCACGAATCTCGCCGCCGACACCACGCTCACGCCGATCTATGGCATCCAGATCGTCGGCAACCGCCTCAATGCTCTCGCCGGAACAGGCATCCTCTCACCAACAGGCAGCTACATGCTCGCAACCTTGATCGCGCAAAACCAGATGTCCTCGATCGGCGGCGACGGTATCTTGCTCTCCGGCGCTTACATCGATCTCGACATCGTCCAGAACTCACTGCTTTCTGTCGCGCAACTACCGAATGACTCAAAGCAGATCGCGGGAATTCAAGTGCGTGCCACGCTCGATGCCAACATCAGCGAAAACCGTATCGCGCAACTCGGCCCCCAAACTGGCGACACCGGGGCGAGCCGCCGCGCTATCTACGTCCTGCTTGGAATGGATGTTCGCATCGCAGGCAACCAGGTCACCGACGCCGGCCCCAGCGTTTCGCCATCGCGCGGCATCATGTGCTCTGTACTAGGACGCCTGGATGTCACCGACAACAACGTTCGTCGTGCGACTGCACCGCCCGCGACCCCAGACAAGTCCGCGTGGCTCGCGCTCCTCGCGACCGGCGACGTCGTCAGCGTGCAAGACAATCTCTTCGAGTCCTACGGCGGCGCAACGCCGTCGTTCCCTGGGACGGTGGTGATCGCTTCCATCCAGACCTGCACGTTCAGCGACAACCAGTGCTTCCTCGACGATCCCAACAACTCCGGGCTCGACCTCGTCGTCGAAATCGAAGCTCTCTCCATCATCGCAATGGGCAACCGCGTGAAAGGCCCTGCCTCTGGGGTCGTTGCGAATGCGCCGCCACCGTCGATGATTCTGGTTGTGCCGGGGGGCGATAAACCGGCGGTCACCGTGATCGGCAACATCACTACCATGGGCATCCAGGTGCAGCCATCGGGTATGCCTGCAGCCATGGCTCCACTGAATATCACCGCATAGGAGAGGTTGAAATGAGCTACGCAACTTTCAAAGGCGATAAGAGTTTGAAGGACCTCGTCACGCGATTATTCACACTGCCTGACAAGACAGCACAGACCGCGAAGCAGGCGCAGGACGCGCTGCTGCAGGCGAATCCTCAGCTAAAAGATTTGACCACTGTGCCCGCAGGCAGCGTGATCTCGATCCCCGCAAACGCGCCACCACTGCGGGCTTCCGAGCAAGCATCGCCCGCAATCTCGCGGCAGGCAGCGATTGCGGGGCAATCGCAGGCGTCGTTGTTTCAGTTGGGGGAAAAGTTGGAGGCGCTGAATGCAGTCGCGGTGCCGGCGTACCAGAACTTCCTTACGCTGGTGCAGTCGGAGCAGGCGAAAGCGCTGGCGCAGAAGTCGCCGGATTTAAAGGAGCAATTGCCGACGCTGGTGAAATCGGCGGAGGCGCTGGGCAAGAGTTTGCAGACGCAGAAGACCAGCGATGCGATTGCTGCCTTCAAAATTCAGGGCTCCGCAATACCAAGTTAGCCGAAGAAACAGGGAAAACTTACGGTGAAACCCGAAGTTATAAGTTGGTAAACAAACTTTTCTAAGTGCTTGTTTATTGATGATTTGCGAGAGTATGCCGTTTTTTGTCAACATTCCAGCTCCCATGTTTTTTTCCCAAAACCGCGTGAAAAGCGTCCCTGAGCGCGGAAATTTTTCTATTTCGTCGTGTTTGCCGCAAAGGTGGTACATGGAAATTGAAAGATTTTGTTTACTGATTATTAAATAGCCATCTGTGAGGGCAAAAATTCGCGGAGCGTTAGGGGTCGCTCGACTGCGAATACGAAGGGCAGCGGAGACGATAGGGGCTCTTCGACTGCGAATCCGGGACCGGGGTCCGGATTCTTCGCTCAGGATGACAGGGGGTTTTTGAAGGGGAGGTTTGTGGCTTTGCGGACCAAGTCGGCGAGGGAGTCGGCCTTCATCTTTTCCATTACCTGTCCGCGATGAGCCTTGACGGTGATTTCGCTGATGCCCAGTTCCGCTCCGACTTGTTGTTGAGGAGGCCGGAAGCGACCAAGGCCATGACCTGGCGTTCGCGAGCGGTCAGAGTTTCATAGCGACGATGTAAATCCCGTAACTCCGCTTCGCGGGCCAGCGCAGCGCGGCTCCGCTCAAGTGCCTGCCGGACCGCAGTGAGCAGCACCTCATCGTTGAAGGGCTTGGTCAGGAACTCGACGGCGCCGGCCTTCATGGCCTGCACGGTTTGCGGCACACTGCCGTGGCCGGTAATGAAGATGATGGGCAAACCGGGACGGTCGGCGATCCGCTGTTGAAGTTCGAGACCGTTGAGTCCGGGGAGGGTGATATCGAGCACGAGGCAGCTCGGCACGGCGACGCGCGGGTGATCGAGGAAGGCGCGGGCAGAGGCAAATGTCTGCGCTTTGAGTCCGACTGAGGCGAACAGCAGCTCAAGCGATTCGCGCACGGAGATGTCGTCATCTACGACGAAAACGACGGAAGAGGTTGGAGGAACGGACGACATCGAGGCTGGTCTCACGTCTGAACCAAATGCTCGCGAAATCATGATTGTATCTCTCAATACGAGAACTGTTGATTAACTTGCTCCCATCGCGGTGTTAAGCGTCGTCAGGAGATCCGTGTCGCTGAAGGGTTTGAGCAGAAACCCCGCAGCCCCCTGTTGGAATGCACGGAGGCGAAGAGCATCGTCCTTTTGACCCGTAATAAAGATGATGGGAACCTTGCGACCACGCGCTTTCAGTTCGAGCTGAAGATCGAATCCCGACATTCCATTCATCGCCAGATCGAGCAGGAGGCACTTGGTTCGACCATTACAGTCAGACTCCAGAAACTCCTTTGCGGATGCAAATGCGCGGACGGAAAAACCGAATTCTTTGAGCAGATCCGGAAGCGACTCTCGTACAGATTCATCGTCATCTACGACTACCACGAGCGCACGTTCCGACGGTTGCTCGTGGCCTGAGTTCATGAGGGTAGCTTGCAGCAGCCGCGGGTAAGCGTCTATTGGACTTTGGTATCAGTGCTGCACGGAAGCGAAAAGCAGAAGGTGGCGCCGGGGCCCTGGTTCGGTGTTGCCCAGAGCCGCCCCTGGTGGGCCTCGATGATGGAGCGGCTGATGGAGAGGCCGATCCCCATACCATCGTTTTTGGTTGTATAGAAGGCCTCGAAGAGCCGGTCGGCGGATTGTGCATCGAAGCCTACGCCGGAATCCGTGACGCTCAAGCGTACGGCCTCGCCGTCCGACTCGGTGCGGATCAATAGATCCCGAGGACGATCGTGGATGGTGCTCATCGCGTCGGAGGCATTGCGCATGAGGTTCATGATCACCTGCTGGAGTTGGACGCGATCACCGATGACGGGTGGAAGGTCATCTCCGAGTTCCGGCCGCAAGACCACCTTTCCGCGGTGCAATTCATTCAAAGCAAGTGCGATCACCTCTTTGGTCGCGTCGTTGAGATCGACGGCCTCGGCGGACCGGTCCTTTCTCGTGAACAGTGTGCGCAATCGGGAGATGACGTCGGCGGCGCGATTGCCGTCGCGAATGGTGCGCAGTGCGGTTTCGCGAGCGCCTTCGACATTCGGCGGTTCCGCGGAAAGCATCCTGAGGCAAGTACTGGCGTTGGTGATGATGCCCGAAAGTGGCTGATTGACCTCGTGCGCGATGGACGCAGTCAGGACGCCGAGACTGGTGACCCGCGACACGTTTGCCAACTGCGAGCGCGCGCGCGCCAAGGCATCATCAGCGAGATGGCGCTGGGTTACATCCTGAACCGCACCGATGTACTCGACTTGGTGTTCGGAGTTGCGGCCGGCGTGAGCTACCAGGCGCAAATACTTCACGCTTCCATCCGGCATGAGCAAGCGATGTTCATATTCAAAGTCGCTCACGTTACGCTGGGCCTTTTCGATCATGTTGTACAACGTGTGCACGTCGTCGGGATGTACGCGAGAGCCAATTTTCTCGAAGGTTATCGGCTGGCCGGGCTCAAATTCGAAAATCTGGTAGAGCTGGTCGGACCACTTGATGTCGTCGGTTTCCACGAGCCAGGAAAAGTTTCCTACACGCGCAAGGTTCAGACCCTCAGCGAGGAATGCTTCGCTGCGGCGCGATCGTTCTTCTGCCTGCTTGCGTTCTTCGATATCGGTGCTGGTGCCGTACCAGCGCACGATGGTTCCGGTCTCATCTCGGAAGGGTTCGACGCGGATGAGGAACCATCGATAAACGCCGTCGTAACGGCGGAGGCGCGATTCGATTTCGTCCGGTTCTCCGGTCTCGATCAGTTCCATCCACTTTTTCATCAGCGCCGGCAGATCTTCAGGATGAAACGCGGTTTGCCAACCCCAGCCATGCGATTCTTCCGGCGAGAGTCCGGTGTACTCGTGCCATCGTTTGCTGAGGAACTCATTGGGCCCGTCGGGCAGGTTGCACCAGGCGAGGGTGGGGATGGTGTCAATGACCTGGTGCAACTTCGCTTCGGACTTGCGGATTTCATCGAGCGCTTTTTGCAGCTCCACTCGGACGTGGTATTGCTGTTCTTTACTCTCGAGGAGGCGCGCTTCAATCTCCTTACGATCTTCGATTTCGTGGCGAAGGGCCTCGTTCGCGTCAGCGAGTTCTCGGGTGCGCTGCGCTACCTTGTCGTCAAGTTCACGAGCGATGCGCTTTTGCTCTCCGAAGCGGCGTGCCTCTTGCAAACCGATGGCTGCCTGGTTCGCGGCCACATTCAGCAACAGTCGTTCGGTTTGCTGGGGGAACTCGAAGCGTTGGGACCCGACGATGAGTACGCCGAATTCGCCGTGCAAGCCGAGATGCACGGAGATCGCCGAAATGTCGCGTCCCGAACTAAGCTCGGCACGACACACTGCATTGGGGGTGTCGTCCAGAGATCGGGCGACGATCGCACGAACCTGCTCCGGCGTCAGGGCGCTTGTACGCAGCAGCTCTGACGGAGGATTCGTAAGGCGAAGGAAAGCAAAGTCCAACTGGAGCACGCCTTCCAGCGTTTCGAGAAGCGTACGAGCGACTTGTTCAGGATCGCCGCCGCTCCACATGGTGGGAAGTGCAACGACACCAATGAGGTCGCTGATACACCGCTGGAGACGACCGATTTCTTCGGCGGAGGGTTCGACTTTCTGTGACATATCAGGCGGCTGAGGATGAGGATCGTGATGACATTTGCCGCGCTCGGCGTCCGCGATATTCACGCAGGAAGGCTTCTGGCGGAAGATAAAACGGGTTTTGATGCAGGACGCCGCCGACGATCACCAGGGGATGAGTTCGCATAATGTCGATGACGGTCGCGCCGCCGAACTTGGAGAGGTGATAGGTGCAAATCACGGCATCGTCGTGTTGGCACCAGAGGTCGTTGACGCGCGACTCAAACTCAATGAGGTCCGCGGTGTGCGAGGGATCGTTGCTCGCCCAATCCATGCGGCACACGATGCGACTGAGCGGGTAGGACCCTGCGGCGTGGCCGCTGGCCATTCGTTCGAAGGACTCGAGCATTCGGTCCTGGTCGAAAATTCCGTCGCTGAGATAGGTGTCAGTGCTGGTGTGAATTTCGAGCTGTCCGCAGTCGCGGGCTGCGGAGACGTTAATTTCGGCGGTCCGGAGCCTATCCAGGTGTCGCGGCGTTTGGTCGGGATTCACGACGTGGATGGCTTTGTCGCCACATCGGAAGCCATCCTGAATGAAGGGGAGCAATACGCGATACTCCTCTTCTTCGCTGTTGAAGAACGCGCAGATGTGACGAACGTCGCCGAGCTGAGAACCTGCGATAGAGATCGGGGGGACGGGCCGCTTCATTAAACATCCTCCACACGGGGCCCATTTCGAATTACCCACATTTTTCTACATTTGCGGCGCTTTCGTCCAGCGGACGGAAGCCTTAATCCCTCGCGGTTGGGTCGAGAAGTTTCCCGAAGGTGGGTGCAAACGCATTTATCGTCGGCCGATGGTATGGCCAATACCAACGTTCAATAGCCCGGCAGGGAGTGAAGTGGTGGAATTCGGGTGTCAGCAAAACTGCAGCCGATGTGAAGCAGGTCACCGGCGAAGTTCTGCACTTGGATGGAGGTCCTATGAAAACAACTACCCAAACGACCGTGGCAGAAGGCAAGCCTGAACAGAGACTGAAAGAGCTCGGCATTGAACTCCCCGCGGCGCCTCGACCGTTTGGGACCTATGCGGAAGCGGTGCAGACGGGCAATCTCGTGTTTGTGAGCGGGATGCTCCCGACCGAAGGGCGGCAAGCGAAGTTCGTCGGCAGGATTGGAGCCGAGCTCAACCTTGATGCGGGCCGGCAGGCTGCGCGGCTGGCGGCGCTGAACGGTCTCGCCGTGGTGAAGGAGCACATCGGGTCGCTCGATAAGGTGACACGTATCGTGCGACTGGGTGTGATGATTGCCACGACCGGAGACGTGCCGGACCAGCCCAAGGTAGCGGATGGAGCGTCCGATCTGCTGCAAAGCGTCTTTGGCGCCGAGAAGAATCCGTGCCGCCTCGTGTACGGCGTAGCGAGTTTGCCTCTGGGCACGCCGGTGGAGGTAGAACTCATCTTCGAAGTCGTTGGATGAAACCGGGCTTCCGCTGCGCCGATTATTTCAACGGTTCCAATTTCCCCAGGATGGTCGGAAGATATTCGCTCACGGTGGGATGAATATGCATGGCGCGCTGGACGACGGTGTAGGGCGCCTTCGCGTACATCATGTCGAGCAAGACATGCACAACTTCATCGCCGCCGGTGCCGAGGATAGCGGCTCCCAGGAACTGCTTGGTTTCTGCGTCAACCAGAAGCTTGATGAGGCCCTGGGTTTCGCCCTTCTCCACGGCGCGACTGACGCGGCTCATGGGATACTTCGCAACCAAGGCCTTGCGCCCGGACTTTCGAACTTCGTTCTCCGTCATGCCGCAGCGGCCGAGCGGTGGATCGGTGTAGAGCGCGTAGGTCTGGATGCGATCGGAGACGCGACGGTGGTCGCCATTCAAGAGATTGTCGGCGACGATTTCGTAGTCGTTGTAAGAGGTGTGGGTGAACGCGCCGCGTCCGTTGCAATCGCCGAGCGCCCAGATTCCGGGCACGCTGGTCTGAAGGTGATCGTCAACCGTGATGTACCCGCGCGCGTCAGTGGCGACGCCTGCCTGATCAAGACCGAGGTCCTGGGTATTCGGAGTGCGTCCGACGGCAAGGAGAACGTGGGTCCCGATAACCTCCGGCTCACCGTCTTCGCAGTCCACACCGACGGCGATCCCGCCTTCATGTTTCGAAAGCGAGATACACTTCGCGTCGGTGCGAATTTTTATGCCTTCGGCTTCGAGGATTTCGCGCACGGATTGCGAGACGTCTTCGTCTTCGCGTCCCACCAGCCTTGGCCCCATCTCAATAACCGTAACTTCGCTGCCGAAGCGTCGATAAATCTGTCCGAACTCCAGGCCGACGTAGCTTCCACCGACGACGACCAAATGTTTCGGCAGAAAATCCACGTCCATCATGGATGAGTTGTTGAGAAATGGGACGTCGTGGATCCCAGGAAGTTCGGGGACCGACGCTCGGCCGCCTACGTTGATGAAAATCCTGTCGGCATCCAGAAGTTCGTCGTTGACCGAGACGGTGCGAGCGGAGCGAAAGCGAGCGTGTCCTTGAATGACCGTGCAGTTCTTCAGGCCCCGCAACCACTCTTCAACGCCCTTGTTCGATTTTCCGGAGACTGCGTCTTTGCGCGCTTTTATGCGCTTCATGTCAACCTGGACCGCGCCGCCAGTGGTGAAGCCGTAGTCTGCGCCTCTGCACGCGACATGCGCGGCGTAGGCGCTGGCGACGAGCGTCTTGGTTGGAATGCAGCCGGTGTTGACGCAGGTGCCACCGAACTTGTTGCGTTCGATGATTGCCACCGACATGCCTGCATCCGAGAACCGCGCCGCCAGCGACGGGCCGGCTTGGCCGGTACCAATGATGATTGCGTCGAAATGCCGCGACAAAGGAGCACCTCTCCAGAAGTTGATGCTGATTCGCCGATGTTCGGCGCACTAAACCGAGGTTACTGCGGCGGTTCTTTTCCGGACTGCTCGCTGGCCATGTACTCGGCATACCAATCCGGCCAGTTGGCGTCGGCCTTGCCGATTCGCGCTTCATGCTTGCCGTGCGCGGCAGCGGCGCGGCGCATGGCGTTGGCCAAATCATTGGTGGAGGCGTAGGTGGTTGAGGTGGAGTCGATGCGTCCCGGCAGGCGCGTGGTCAACTCCTGGAAGAGCCAGCCATTGCCGTCAGGATCGCGGAACGATGCAAACGAGCGATAGCTGCCATGATTGGGATCGGGGCCGCTGACGCGAATGCGTCCGAACAGATAGGGCTCGTCGGTTCCGGTGTAGACACCGTTCGCGCCGTGGAAGACTTCACCGACTTCGATGCCCAGGTCAACGAGCTGCTGACGGGCGGCGTCAATGTCGGAAACGATGAGGTACAGGCCCTGGGCGGAACCCGGCGCTGCAGCAGTGACGTTCTTGCCGAAGATCACGGAGCATCCGGAACCCGGGGGCGTGAACTGGATGACGCGGAAGTCGTCACCCGAGGCAAAGTCGGCGTCGAGCCGCCAACCGAGGCGCGCATAGAATGCTTTCGCGCGATCAACATCCGAAACCGGGATGACAACGATCTCGAACTTCATATCAACTTTGATTGCTTTGGTTTCGTTCGCCGCGCTGGCGCCGACTTCGTAGTCCACGTTTGCCATGTCGTTTTCTCCTGCGGAGGTGAGTTCAGCGGAAAGCAACTCGCGTTCCTGTTGAGGAGGATGCGCGTGGACGCAGGGGAAAACAATTGGACGTTGGTATAGGAGCAAGGTGCCGGTGGGACGGGACGCTATTCGGTCCGCTTGATGACAAAGACCGTCTTGTCGTCAATCATGTCCTGTTCGCCGGTCTCCCGGGAGACCTCGTCCTGCTTCACAGCGTGTTCGAGCAGGGCGTTGCAAATCTCCTTGGCCGATCCCCGGTAGTGGTTGCGCAGAATGGATTGGAGTTGTACGCGAGACTCGGCATCACTGCCGTCGTAAACGCCATCGGTATAGAGGATCGCGATGTCGCCGGGGCTCATCAAGGTAATTTCGGCAATATCCGAAGACATGAACTCGCGCTCCCGCAAATTCATGGAGTAGTACTTCTTGCGATCCGGATGATCGGCGGGAAGTTGCAGGCCCAGAGCGAGGAACTGCACCATGTAGTCGTCGTTGATTTCCACCAACCGGGAAAATTCCGCAGAGAACACCAGCGGCGGCGGATGCCCAAAATTCACGAAACGGAAACGACCGCCGGGCCGCACTTCTCCATAGAGCATGGTGGCGATTTCCCGGGCATTCCCACCGTCAAGGATCCCAAGTGCATTGCGCGCGGTGACCGACTGCGCGAGGCGCAGGTTCAGGTTTTCGAAGAGCTCAGGGGTGGTGCGTCCATAGCGGTCCAATTCCGTGAGCATGAGCGCATGAAAGGTATCGTGCACGGTGGAGGCAATCTTCGCCGAGATGATGCCGTGGCCCTGCGCGTCCACCAACAGAACTCCCGCGGTTGTGTAGAGTTCTTTGAGGTCCTCGGCGACCCGCACCTGCTCTGAGCTTTTGGAGAACCGGTACTCCACTTCCATCTCAGGTTGGAAGTCACGCCTCGACTTCATCCATTGAACTTGATCGTCTACCGAATTGCGGACCGGCATACCCGCAGGAAGGGGCTCGAGAAACTCCCGGGAGAGGCGTTGGGCGCGTTCGATACGCGCGTCAATGTCATACCGCTGCTGGAAGTTGATGTACTCGAACAGATCGCCACCGACGGTGGCCGCGGCAATTGAATCTCCGTACATCTCGATACCGCGAAGGCGCGGGATCGCGCCCTCCACAGGCATCAGTCGTTCGCGGAGATATTCGTCGATTGTCGGAAATGCGCGCGGATTGGCCATTCAGAGTGCGGTGTGATCGGCTCCAGGAGTTAGTGCCATTCTATCCGCGCGTCTTGTTTGAATTCCAGCAATTCTCGCCTCAGCGCTGCGACGAACGGAGCAATTCTCGGCACAGGGAGACTGCAGACACGTCTGAGCTTCGGCTTCTTGCGGTTCAGTACGGACACGCCTTCAGTGTTGTCTCGACGACATCTCTTGCACTTGGGCGATTTCTCATGCAGGTTCGCTTAAAGGGGCGACCCCCGGAAGCGCACCGACGCGTTGTCTATACGCCTGCGCGATAACGATCATCGGAACCACGGCGTTTGCCACGCAAAAGATGAGGGTTGCGATGGCCGCTCCCATCAAGCCTGAGCGCGGGACAAGCACGATCGAGGACGTTAATGCGACGAGCGGAACGCTGGCGTAGAGCACCGTAAAGAGCCAGAAGCGCCGCACCACTGCCACGCCGGCGCCGAGCATCGATCCGACATAATAGAAGCCGGTGGCGAACATGAGTACCGTGAATGCGTTGTGGTTCTTCGCATACTCTGGCCGGTAGAAGAGGGTGAGAAGCGGTTTGCCGGCCCCAAGCGCAATCACTCCTGCGAGCGCTCCCATGCCGAAGGCAAAGACCGCGCAGCGAACCAGCAAGCGCCGAAAGAGTGGCAGGGATTGCTGCCAATGCCGCGCCAGTCTGGCTTGGACGGAATTGCCAACCGCAGCGATGACGGTGTGTCCCGCGAGCATGAAGTAAGCCATGGCGGCATAGAGACCTAATGCCGCGGCGCCCATGTCGTGCTGAATGACATATCGCGGAATGTTGGTTGTCAGGCTGGCGAGCATGGTCTGGATGCCCATGGGGAGCGCCAGGACGCCAAGCGAGAAGAGTATTTTCCGTTCGAACGAAGGAATAATCGTGCCCTGGTCCGCGGGGTCGATCTGTGCGAATTTATGTGCCCAACGAAGGTCGACAAACAGCAGCAGTAGAGCCCACCACCCGGCCATGGCGAGCACCGCATAAACCAAGTTGTGGGTGTAGCGAAGGACGCCCACAAGTGCGGCAACAGATCCAAGCCCTTTTATGGACATGCTGATCGCGATGCTGTCCATGCGCTCGTGTTTCTGGCAGAGCCCGTAGATTACGTCGCTCACGCTTTCCATGAACTTAGCAAGGCCGACGCCGAACACCACGAGCGCGGTAGTACGCATTGAAGAACTGCGCGCCGAGACAACACAGACGGCAAGAAGACCGGCGACGCTGGCCAGCATGCGGAGCCCGAAATACTCTGAGAAGCGGTACTCGCTTTTCGCATCGGTGGCTTGCACGGACCGGAGTTGCATGTTGGTGAACATGTAAATGGGAGCACTCACCGCCAATCCGAATGCGAATTGTCCGACCATCGTCGGATCCCCTAATTTAGCGATACAAACGAGCATGGCCCACTGCGAGAAAGCGTAGATGAAATTACCGCATAGGGTCCAAATGACGTTCGCCTTGAGAGAACGTGGCTTGCCGACCTGAACAGGAATTTCGACGGATGGAAGTGAATCGTCCTCTAAATGCCAATTCACCCGCGGGTCGTCGGTGGATGCAGTACGTTCTTTTTGACTCATTGAATTTTTGCAGGTCTGTTGTTCAGTTTCGTCCGCCGACTATTTGATCTGGTGTTTGCGCATGGAAGTAATCACCGATCGGCGAGATTTGTTCTTTATGTCTGAACAAGTCTTGACGAATTGTTCCATGCGGCCCGTGGACAAGTGGCCTTCGGCTTTAACTCTCGAAATTCCTTCATTACCCAGCTCGTCCATCTTCTTACAGCTCTCGACCAGTCCCTCGTATGCGCGGATCTCTTTGGGTGTGAACGTTGCATTGACAGATTTCGCGCTGCTGAAGGACGGCCCACCCCCAGTACGACTGATTGTGTTAGGTGCGGTGCCTTGCTGGAAGGCGCTCTGAGCAGGCTGTTTCCGGTTCCCTGCGAATGATGCAGAATCACGGGCATTTGGCGAACTCGGGCGATCAGCAGTTGGCGAAGAAGTTGGCTTCTCTGATAGATCTTTGAGTCGTTCGCGCGGCAGGCCCGAGTCGGCTGCCGCGCCGAACCGGCTCATTAAGTCTGGTCGCTCCTGACTCAGTGCGGCAGTTCCTTTTCCCAGTTGAGTCAGACCTTCAGGACAAGACGAGGAGGTGGCGGCGAGAGCCGCATTTGTTCGGAGTTCATAGGCCGGAACAGCTTTGGGAATTACGAGTTGCGATCCCGTACTCGAAGCGCTTCGCGACGCAGGGGGTATTGATATCCACCCCACACCTGGCTGAAAGCAGATGGCGGAACGATTCGTCCTTCCGGCTTTGGTGGATGCATTCGCGGTGGAACGCTGGTTGGGCATCTCGAACTTCGCGCTGTGGTCGGCGGACTGCAAGCTGGCGGGATCGGTTGAAGAAACTGTACTTGATTGAGTACTTGCATTTGAACTCGCACCGAGCCGGTTCGTCCTTTCCTCCGACGTGGTAGCGGTTGCTGAGGGAGCCGCCCGGCGCAAGGCGAGGATGTCGCTTAAGTTGAGCGGGTCAGAATCATCTTGGGCGGCTTGTCCGTAGCACAGGACCCTGCCGCAAAAGATTAGCCCCGCAAATATCAGCGACTTTCTCACGTATTGGTTCCCTCAGGCACTCAAATGTTGCAACTTAGTTGTTAACGGTCGTCTCGGTTTTATCCTCGACGTAGTACTTGTCGTAACTGTATGAGTACCCGTAGTATTTCGCTTTCGCATCGAAGTCATTCACAACCAGGCCGACGACATTTGCACGAACCTTCGCCAGCAGCATGCGCGCATGACGCAGCGGGTGTCGGCCAGTTCTCGACGCGCGCGCAATCAGGAGCACGGCATCCGTTTTTTGCGAAAGAACGACGCCATCTGTCACTGCAACAACCGGAGGAGTGTCGATCACGACGTGGTCAAACGCTCCGCGCCACTCATTCAGGATTTCCTCCATTTTGTTGGAGGTGAAAAGATCAGCCGGGCTCGGAGGCCGATGGCCGGCCGGAAGCACCCACATGTTCGCAACGCCGTTCACCGGGATGATCAGATCGCGCCAAGACTTTCGTCCTGCGAGGCACTCGCTAAGGCCTCCCTCTGGCATCACCTTGAGATTTCTGGCGAGCACGCCGCGGCGCAAGTCCGCATCAACGAGTAACACTCGGGCACCTGACTGTGCCAACACAGCTGAAATGTTGACACTCACGGTACTCTTGCCATCGCCAGGTTGTGCGCTCGTTATCATGATGACTTTCGGAGGCGCTCCAGCATTGGCAAGGAGGAGAGAGGTACGTAGGGCACGGAAGGCTTCTGCGAGCTTCGACTGGGGGCGGTCTGCGGCGAGAGGTACCCGAGCTAGAACCGACTGATTTTCAGTCGCGAGAGCATTGAGTCCCTCCATCGAGAAGTGAGGAATCAAGCCGATGGTCGAGATGCCAGCCATCTCCTCCGCATCCTCGGGCGAACTGATGGTTTGGTCGATGCTCTCCTTCACGAATGCGCTGCACACCCCAAGGAATGCGCCACCAAACAACCCAAGCGCGATAAAGAGCGGAACATTCGGCAAGACCGGAAGCTGAGGTACCGCCGAAGGGTCGATCACATCAACATTGGTTGACTTCAACCCGGCCGCGATTCCCGCTTCGTTCAGTTTGCGAAGGAGGTCTTCGTATAGACTCCGGCCAGACGCTACTTCATTTTTGAGAATGTCGTACTGGCTGAACTTGGCCGATTGCGAGAACGCCTCCTTCTTACGGTTTTCAACTGAAGCTCGCAGTTGATCTTCGGTACGTTTCGCCGATTCATACTCAGTGCGGAAGCGTTCCTCGATGTCTCGGATTTCTTTTTTCAACGAGGCGTCCGTTTGTGCCAACTGATTGTTGAGCTGGATCACTTTTGGATAGTTCGAGCCAAACTTGGTACTGTACTGTGCCAATTGATTTCTGAGATCGGCTTCTTGTGAGCGGAGAACCGGCAACACGCTATCCGGAAGTATGGTGCCAATCAGCTCCGGATTGCCGGTCTGGGCGAGCCGATACTTGGCTTCTTTCATGATCCGGTCGGATTCTGCATCGGTCAGCTGCTTGCTGACGTCGGTAAGATCAGAAACTGCAAGATTGTCCGTTTCGTCGGTTCCGATGATGTTCGCTTTCGATTGATACTCCGCGAGTTTTCGCTGAGACTCCTCGACGTTGTTCTTGAGCTCCGTCAAGCGCTGCTGCAACCAAGCTGACGCCTGCATCGTCGCTTCGAAGCGAGTCATGAAATTGTGGTGCATATACGACGAGGTGAGCGTATTGACGACCTTCGCGGCGAGCGCTGGATCGGTGCTGCGGAACCGAATCTCTATTACCTGAGTCTTCGGAACAGCTTCAACACGAAGGGCCTTGGAAAAGCGCGTAAGCAGCTTGGATTTGCGTGCCTCATCGACGGAACTGACGTCCTTCCCTACGGGCGTTTGCAAAGACCGACCGAAGAGCGACTTGGTTGCGAACGCCTCATTCTGATCGAGCCGCAATTGGGAGATCACATCCCACGCCAGAGTGTCGCTCTTCAAGATGCGCGCTTGTGTCTCGAGTTTGGAACTCCAATCTAAGCCACCCGCGCCGGTCGCCAGGTCTCCAAGCGCGCCCATGTCGAGCGCAGCAGATTCTTCAGGATGCACGTTTAAATCTGCCATGCCTTCGTAGCGCGGTTTCATGAATAGGCAGAAGAGGATTGCAACGAGGACACCGAATGCGGTGACACCGATGATCATTTGGAGGTGACGACGCAACACATACAGCACATGCAGGAGATCCGCTTCGCGATCTTCCTGCACGTCTGCCCAGCTGGTACGTGACGCACCTTGAACATTTTCGATTTGTGAGAACTTTTCCACTTACGACTCGCAGTCCGCAGTTTTCATCGAATTGGTACCGATGAACCTGATTAATCTCAACGTATCGCGTACACAGCAAGGGCCGCAGCTGCAGCCACGGCGGAGCGGGCCGTAATCTGGCCAGCGATCTTAACGCCACTCTTCGGCAAGACGACAATATCGTCGGCATCGAGAAGTCGGTCAGGAATTACACCCTTGGTTATCTTGTCGAGGGCGACCGGAAACTGCTGCACACCCTGAGGAGTTTTGCGCACGATTCTCGTACCGCCAAGCGCCGCAATGTTGGTTGGACCTTGAGCCATCGTGACGGCCTGGAGGATCGTCATTCGTGTGTTGTTTTCCATGAGAAAGGCGCCTGGACGAATAACTTCTCCCATGACATAGACGACACCGGCCTTCGATACGAGTATGGAATCACCCGGCTCCAACTCGACATTGGCTTCCACCATGTTGCGCGAATTTGGGAGATCGATGATCACCGGCTCGTCCACGTGGGCGCGATGGACAATAGTTACGGTCCGTCCGGCTCGGGGCGAGAGGCCACCGGCCGCCGAGATCGCATCGTTAAGGCGATGAGGCCCGAGCAGCGGATAAATACCGGGCTGATTCACCTCGCCGGAGATGGATATCCCTTGTGTCGCGAACTCGTCCACCAGAATCGATACCTCGGGGTTCTTCACAAAATCACCCTCAATGAGCTTTTTTGTGACAAGGTCAGCCGCCTGCACAGTCGTGAGGCCGCCCCAATGCTGCTGACCGATCAACGGAATCGACACATCCCCGTTGTCGTCAACACGAACTTTGAGGATGAGTTCCGGCACGTCATAGACGTTCAAATCCAATAGGTCGCCAGGCCCGATCAACAGCGTCTTAACGTGTTGCCCTCGCGTTGGAAACTCATTCGACGAGGCAGTTGGATGGGCATCAGTCTGGGCAAACGTCCAGGAACTGAGGGCCACAATCCCGATCAACAACCAATTCTTCATAGCTGTTCCAATTCAGCAGTTACTCCTGCTTTAAATCCTGAGTAGACGGACGACTCGTGGAATCACGATGGAGCGCAGTGCGGGCGTGACCCCATTCCAATTTCGGATCGATGGTGATGGACAACCACGCTGCTACGTTGTTTTGCGGGGTCGCCGCCAGCAGCGGGAAACTCCAGTGCTCGTACTGAACAAATCCAGACAGGGCGATGTTTTTCTTCACTAACCAGTCGGCGCGAACGTTGTAATCCTTCTGGCCGCCGCCGCCCGGGATATACCTGTAATCCACCGTTCCCGTCTTGAAGCCCACCTGGATGTCGTTGCGCGCGTTAAACCAGTAGGTACTGGTCGCCTGTATGGCACGCCCGCCTCGTCCGATTGTATTTCCAATGATAAAGCCGTTTTGGGTATATCCGTCCTTGTATATGCCGTTGTAGTAAACGAAGTGACCAACCGTCGCTTCGGAGTGGATATCCGTGGTTACCCCTTCCACACGGAGATCCAGACTCGGCAATCCTGGAAGCTTCGGCATGTAAATACCGGGGTTCCAGGCCGCGCGGTGCGGAGCAGAAAGCGGTAAAGGGTCATCATCCGTAAAGGAATCTGTATAAATCGTGACCCAATCGCGCAAACCCGGCACGCGGTAGCTTGCATCGAGTCCGCCTTTACGGTCGCCCGGATCGCTGTTCGAACGATTGCTTCCGAGATTGTCTCCGACACTGAAATAACTATGGATGATGCGCCCGAGAGTAAACCCATTGCCTTCGCCCAGGAATACGGTCATGCGCGTAAAGCCGACCTCAAGATTGTCAGTCGGCTTGAGAGTGACCTTTTCTCCATGCATGAACGGTCGTGCCGGGAAAGAATGTCCCGACAACTTTCCAAAGAAAAACTCGGTGCGGATATTCCCCAAATACTTAAGAAACGAGGGCAGCCGAACCGGATTCACTTGATCAAGCCTCAACATATACGGAGGGTCAATATTGTTGCTGAACAGCAATGCCCCGCTGGTTCCGGGACCGTACCAAAGGCTTTGCTTGCCGAAAGTTAGCTCAAAGGCTCCGAACGCCACACCGGCGTATGTGTCCAGCAGATTGAAACGGTCTCGCTGATCTTGCGGAAACAGGAGAGGAGCACTGCTCGTTTGATCAATTTTCGCGATAACGCTTTGTACATTCGAATCGAAGCCCGGCAAAGCTGGAGCATGCTGATATTCACCGCGAAACGCGATGAAGAATCTTCCCCGCTGTGCGCGCGCGCTCATCCCAACGACCGCGTTTACGCCTTGACCGAATGGCCTGCCAAAATCATTCGCGATGGTTTGGCCGAAGTGCCAACTGTCGCGCAACGGCTCGTCACCACCGATGCCCATAACTCGACCGTAGACCGAATCGATTGTGACCGTCTGGCTCGGGTCCCCACCTAGATACCCTAGTTCCGGCTGGAACTCATCTGCGAGCTGGTTATACATCTTGGTCGCGTTGAGGTCACCGGGCCGCAAAGACTGTGCAGCTTCGTGAACGAGTCGCGCGCACATCAGGCGTGTCCAAGGCCTGAGACCCATGAACTGCGTGTGCGTGTAGCCAAGGGCACGCAGGCGATCTAACGCCGGATAAACCCAACTATCGAGCGGTACAAACGTCGAACCGATGGTCGGCTGACTTTGCGGGAAAGCTGCCACACTAACGGTAGTACAAGCCGCCAAAGCCAATAGCGCGCAGGCCACGCCTCGTCTGGCGCGCTGCACCAGCTTTCTCAGATGGTACAAACGATTCTCCCAAGGGGGTATCAATCGGGATCGCGACGCGTCGATCCATTACGTACGAGCCGGAATTAAAAGCCACTGCATGGAATCCGTGCAGCGTGCTGCGTTTCCACTCGCCCCAGTTTGCTCGCACGTTTTTTGTGTTAGCACTATGTTTACATAATGTTGAGCGCCGGGCAACTCAGAATTCTTCTTAGCACTGGGGGTACCACTCACTAGTGGCCACCCGCCGCCTCTAAGTGCTGCGTTTGGCACGTGCCTTGACGATGGGCGGCCAAAGAACCAGGTGGTTACTGTCTGACCAAGGGCAGGTTCGAATCTGGCATCTTCACAGATGTGCTAGTGGGGAAACTGACTGGCCGAATTCCTGATCGACCTGATCGACACGCGCTAGCCGGAAGAGTTGAAGGCAGCACAATACCTTTCCGAATGAGGAAGCAGTGTTTCCGCTTCCCAAATAGGGATGAACATCTCATTACATCTCCACACGATTAATGCTTGAGCAACAAACACCATTTAACGTAGCCACATCGGCGCCCAGAATGAGCTGACCTGGCGCGTGGATTGCAGTTCGATGGGTCTCGGTTGGCACGGTCGGCAAATGGATGATTGCCAAGAATGAATTTAGGGAGTGAGATGAATTCAACTTACGAAACTCAAGCAGGCGGATGCAATTCGGATTTGCCAAATGCGCGCGGGCAGTTTGTTCCGATCAGCTCTGGCTCGAAATGTGATATTTGGGCCCAGGAAAACGGCGCGACTGGGCCCAGCATACAGAAATCGGAGCCCACTTTGCTGCAAGAACCGACCACATCGGAAATCGAGACGCTCAACTCCTATGCTATGTTCTACCTCGATTTCGAGATTGAGTGATTAAAACGTCTCTGAGCACACTTTGGTTGTGATCAGGTATGGATCCCTAGAATATGTACGTAACATCGAACTGAAGACGCAGGAGCCATGGCTCGACCCTCCCGGTCGAGTTGAGTATCCCGATCGGACGACCGATTAGCGCGGTCGCTCCTAGCTGAACGCTATTCTGCAGTTGATAAAACGTATCGACACGATGCTCGGTTACGTTGGTCCCCTGGCGCATGTCGCTGTAGTTGAAATTGCCAAGCACGGCTTCGCGATCAACAAATATTCTTGCATATCCCGACTGCCAATCGCCTTTCTTAAGCAGACGGCCAACACGCGCTTCCAACCAGTATCCGCGGCGTTCCGACGCACGGCACGTCGCATTCAGCGACTGCTTGTAAATGACGCTGGAGGTATTCGCGGGGACGGTCTGTATCTCGCTGAGATTGCCGCAGGCTTCGGTGTTCTGCACAAAGTCTCCGATGAGAGTCAGCGGCGCTCGAGGGTGAGCGGTATCAATGTCGAACCGCGCGATGTTGTCGAACAGCCCGAACTTTGATGCGAACTGAGCATTCGTAACCGAACTGACGCCGGTCGGATACGAAATGCCGTTCACCGTGACAACGTTGTTCGCAGTCGTGGTGTAGATCGAATTCTGGACCGGGTTACCACCCGCTTGCAGCGGCAATGCACCGGCAAGGGGAGTCTGGGGATTCTTAGCGCTCGCCTTCGCCAGCGCGATCGCGATCGCGTCCGCACCATGGAAGTCATAAAACCCGGAGTAGGCGTGAAAGCGAACGCGCGGTCCGAGTTGCCAGTGGGTTTGCAACTGGCCCCCATAAGTAACGCTCTGCACGATGCTCTTGTTGGTCGCGTCCATACGCGCCACTTCCGCAAAGGGAAGTTCGAATCCAACGACAGAAATCCCCTTCAGTACCGGTTGTGATTCGAAGGTGAAGTCAAGCTTCTGTGCAAACCCCTCCGGGTTGAGGTCCTTATCCCAGGTGAGTTCGGTATTCACCCAGGGATAACGGAACTTGCCCCCAGTTAGAGTGAGCGCGCGGAATGCATGCGGTTTGTAAGTGAGAAATGCCTGGTCGAGAGCAACGGCTTTTCGTGTGTAGAATCCGCCGAGCGTTTGATTTGTGGAGATCGGATCGTTGACGTCGCCGCTGGCTAGCGAGAGGCCGGTCTCGAATTGATCACCTAAATCCGCCGTGGCGTTGAATCGCGCCCGCACCCGTGCTCGAGTGCGAACCAGAGAATGATCGTCTGGCCCATCAATGAAGGCTTCGCCGCGGAGACGAATGTCGCCACTAAAGGAGATGGGTCCAAGCCCCTGGATTTGTCGCTCGAGGTTGCGGATGCGTTCGTCTGTACTTCCGCTGGTCAGCTGTCGGTTGACGTTGGAAACGACGGGCTGATTTGCTGGCTCTTGCGGCCCGGCTTGACTGGGCGGGGGCGTGCTGGTTGTATCCGCAACCAGGGCTTCTCCGCCCCGGTGTTCCAGCTTTTCGATTCTTTTCTGTTGAGCGATGACGAGTTGCCGTAGCTCTTCGACCTGTGCGCGAAGATCGTCGTCAGAGCTTGTCTGTGCTTTTGTTGCAGAGGACTGCGCGACGACTGAAGTCGCCGAAACCAGCAGCAATAAGGCAATTCGAGCATAGGGCGCTGTGTGCTGCAGCGTCATGTACTTTTCCTCTTCTTTTTTCAAGCAAAAATGAACCGCCGGGGTCACCGGCGGTAGAAGGACGACGATCGTTCGATCGAGATACACGTCCGCTACGGCGCCGGCAAAGCGTCCTGCATGCGACAACATTGGCCGCTGGTCACAACTGCGAGTTGTTGGAAGGAACTGGGTCGGTGCATGTCGTTAGGGTTTCTCGGAAGTTGCCGACGGTTGGATGTGAATACCGCACTCAAGCTTGTGGCCGCCCCATCGGCCAGATCGAGGATCGCCCTCGGAGGGCAGGCTCGTGCAGGGCTCACATCCAATGCTGGAGTAGCCCTTCTCATAAAGGGGAAGCAACGGGATGCCATGTGCCGAGGCGTACGTCCACACATCCCGGGTGCTCCACTCGGCAAGTGGGCTGACCTTCTGAATCTCCGTTCCGGTTGGCAGCGTAAAGAGATCGATCGACTGCAGCGCCGATCGACTCTTGGACTGCTCACGGCGCAGCCCCGTGAACCATGTCGAATAATTCTCCAGGGCGCGGAACAGCGGTTCTACTTTTCGAGCACCGCAACAGCGGTCCGGCGCAGTTTGGTAAAGAATGCCAAACGCACTCTCCTGCTCGGCCACGGATTGCTTGGGCAGCAGATTGATTAGGTTCAGCCGCCATTTCGAGGCGATCTCGTCCCGGTACTGATAGACCTCCGCGAAGTGATATCCGGTATCGAGGAACAGTACGGGGATGTCAGGCACCACTTGCCGAAGCAGGTCAAGCACCACGACGTCTTCTGCCTGGAAGCTGCACGTCAAGCACGGTCGCTTCGCGTGTTCGATGGATTCCTGCACGAGAGCTTGCGCAGCGGCAATTTTGGCCTGGAATCCGAGATCGAATGTTGTGCTACTCATGAGCGATTTTCTCCTCCGTCAGCAGCGCAACGATCTTTTCAACAATGCTGTCGGGTGTAGCGGATGTCTCGACTCTGTACTCCACGGACAAACGCGTTTGACGTGAGAAAGAGCGGATCCGGGAATAGTGAACGTCAGGGCCTTCCAGGAGCAGGACCAGTCGAGGCAGATGCAAGCGCTGCAGCAACCGGTCAGGATCGAGCTTCGTGCGAACCACCAGGTATCCACGATCGAACAATTTCTGCTCGACCGCGTCCACGACAGCTCCTTTGCGCAGTTCAACGATAGGAACGTGATGTTTGCTTAGTGATGGGTTAACGACAAACGAACGGATCATTCCGGCAGCGACGGTGGAGTTCGTCTCCGGATCGATCAAGATGAAGCTCCCCGTAGTGCGATTGTCGCGGTATGAATCGCCTACCAGGGGGCGCTTGGTTTCGATCTCCACGATCGCGATGTCGTTCATGTGCAACACGAACGATTGTTCCGTTTCAAACGTCTGCACATTCACTCGGTTTTTGATTGTGATTGCGGTGGTGGGCACCACCTGGGCGGTGTGTTTCAGCAGATATCGCTTGGCGGGACGGAACTCAGCTGAATCCATCCAGACGAGCGAGGCCTCGAACCGCTTTGCCACCGTGGGAGGCGCATCTGCCGCTGCGATCACGTCCCCACGGCTGACATCCACTTCATCCTCTAGTGTCAGGGCGATGGAAAGTGGGGCTTCAGCGGATGGCAAGTCTCCATCGAACGTGGTGATGGAACGCACTCGGCTGCTTCGGCCTGACGGCAAGACAACCACTTGATCCCCGGGCCGCACTGCGCCCGCGGCGATCTGTCCCGCAAAGCCACGGTACTCCTGGTGTGGGCGAAGCACGCGCTGCACCGGAAGACGAAACGCGACCTCCGAAGCGTTTTCTACCGGAACGGTTTCCAGAAACTGCAACAAACTTGGGCCGTCGTACCAAGGAGTGCGGGCGCTGGTCTCAACGACGTTGTCTCCATCCAATGCACTGATGGGAATCGTGACGAGACTCGGTATCCCGAGTCCATCGCCGAGGCGCTTCAATTCCAGCGAGTGGGCGGCGAACACCTCGGGCGAAAAATCCACCAGGTCCATCTTGTTAATTGTCGCCACCACCCGCGGGATCCCCAGCAGGGCGGCAATGTAGAGGTGACGGCGCGATTGAACGAGCACCCCTTTGCGCGCATCGATGAGCACGATCGCGAGATCGGAAGTCGAAGCACCCGTAGCCATGTTGCGCGTGTACTGCTCGTGGCCCGGAGTGTCGGCGATGATGAACTTCCGTTTCGCAGTTGAAAAGTAGCGATACGCTACGTCAATAGTGATTCCCTGCTCGCGTTCGGCACGAAGCCCATCTGTCAGTTGTGCAAAATCCACCACCGATGTGCCAAGCGAAACATCGTGGCGCGTCACCGAACGAACATGGTCCTCATAAACGTTGCGCGAGTCATAGAGCAGGCGACCGATGAGTGTGGACTTGCCGTCGTCCACGCTGCCTGCAGTGCTGATGCGCAGAATGTCCTTGGCTTGTTCCTGCTCCAGAAAACTCTGGATATCAGAATCGGCATTGTCTTCGCGAAGAGTGAACACTGTAGCCATTAGAAGTATCCCTCACGCTTCTTGATTTCCATGGAGCCTTCCTGATCGTGATCGATAACACGGTTGGCACGTTCTGATGTGCGAAATGCCACGAGTTCGGCGATGATCTTCGGAACTGTATCGGCGTCGGAGCGAATGGCGCCGGTGCAGGGACTGCATCCGAGCGAACGCAATCGGCAGCGCACCGTCTCTTCGCGGCCCGGCAACCCAGTAACAAACGGTTGTTCGATGGGTATCAAACTATCTCCGCGAACCAGCATTCTCCGTGGCTGTGCGAAGTAGAGCGGAACAATCGGAATGTTTTCCAGGTGGATGTAATGCCACACATCCAGTTCCGTCCAATTCGATAGCGGGAAGACGCGGATGCTCTCGCCAGGCGCTACGCGCGAGTTGTAAAGGTTCCACAACTCCGGACGCTGGTTCTTTGGGTCCCATTGGCCCGCACGATCACGGAATGAAAAGATCCGCTCTTTCGCGCGTGACTTTTCCTCGTCGCGGCGTGCTCCGCCGAATGCGGCATCGAAGCCGTAATGCTGCAGCGCATCTAGCAACGCGGTAGTCTTCAGGTAGCCGCAGCATTGCTTGGTTCCAAGCGCGACCGGGTTGGTTCCTTTCGCAATTGCCGATTCATTGCGCCACACCAGTAGCTGCAACCCCAGCTCTCTCGTATAGGAATCGCGAAATTCCAGCATCTCGCGGAACTTGTAGCCGGTATCCACATGCAGAAGCGGAAACGGGATGGGGGCTGGATAGAACGCCTTTTGCGCCAATCGCAGCATGACCGAGGAGTCCTTCCCGATCGAATAGAGCATCACCGGCCGTTCGAACTCCGCGGCCACTTCGCGGAAAATGTGGATGCTCTCCGCTTCAAGGAGCTTTAGGTGACTGAGGCGCCGCGCACTGGATTGAGCTGGCGCTTGTTCTGCAAGCGATGTCATTGTCATCCCTTTTCCATCTCGCGATTTCGAGCTGCAATTGTCATGTCAATCATTAGGGCGTCGCGAATCCCCATCGGCGCTGCACGGCGCGTTCGAGTCCGCGGAAAAAGAGCGTGTCCACCAGCCAACCGAGCGCGACGATGAGGAGCATCACGGCGAAGACCTGGCTGATGTCGTTGAGGTCGCGGCCCATCATCAACAACTGACCCAGGCCGAGAGTTACGAAGATCATTTCGCCGCTGATCAACGAGCGCCATGCGAACGCCCATCCCTGCTTAAGCCCGGAGATTAAGTACGGAAGGCTCGCTGGCAGCAGCACGTGGACCATTAACTTCCATCCATTGGCGCCGAGATTGCGGCCGGCGAGCGAGTAGATCTTCGGTATGCTTCGCAAGCCGGACTCCACCGATATGGTGATTGCCAGGAGAGATCCCATCACCACCACAAACAAAATCGCCTTCTCTGTGAGTCCAAACCACAAGATGGCAACCGGTAGCCAACAGATACTCGGAATGCTCTGCAGGCTGACGATGAGTCGTCCGGCAGTTTCCGACAGGAAGCGACTGTAGGTAATCAGAAATCCGAGGCCAACGCCGAGGAGGCAGGAGATCGCGTAGCCGATTGCCACGCGCTTCATGCTGACTGTTATGCCGATCCAGAAACTGTGGTCGCTGAATCCCGCTCGCAGCGATTCGAATACTGTCAGCGGCGTCGGAAACAGGTACGGCGGCCAAAGTTTCAGGAGCGCTACAGATTCCCAGAGCACGAGCAGCGTGGAGTAAAACGCGATTTGTTGCAGGGCTTTACGCATGGCTGTACTCTGCGCGAACGGCTTGATCGATCTCGCCTCGCAATTCCGCCAGGATCTCCGCCGCTTGCGCCGCCACTTCGGGATCTTCGAGCGCGCGCGGACGATCCAATTCAATGCCGAACTCGCGCTTGATGCGCCCAGGCCGGTAGGTCATCACGACGACGCGGTCGCCCAACCGCACTGCTTCGCGCACGTTGTGGGTGACAAACAGGATTGTTTGGCGCGTCTCTGCCCAGATCCTCTCTAGCTCGTCGTGGAGCAGGTCGCGGGTTTGCGCATCGAGTGCCGTGAAGGGCTCATCCATTAGCAGCACGCTCGGCGCCAGCGCCAGAGCGCGCGCCAGGGAAACCCTTTGTCGCATGCCTCCGGAAAGTTGGTGGATGTAGCTGTTCTCGAACTGCGAAAGATGAACCAGGCGGATGAAGTGTCGTGCTCGATCCGCGCGTTCGCGCCGCGAGAGGCCTTTCATCTTGAGCCCGAATTCCACATTTTCCCGAACGCTGAGCCAGGGAAACAAACCGAGATCCTGAAAAATCAGAATGCGATCTGGGCCTGGTCCGTTGGTCGGAATGTCGTCGATCCGAACTTCACCGCCCAAGGGCTTTTCGAGTCCGGCGATGATGTGAAGCAGCGTTGATTTTCCGCAGCCGGAGGGACCCACGACGCAGAGAAATTCCCCACGGCGCACTTCCAGATCGATCGCTTGCAACGCCGTAAGCTGCTCGCGGCCGTGTGCGAATCGCTTCGTGATTCCACGCACCGAGATCTTTGTCTCAGCGACAATCGGGGATGGTAATTCCACTAGCGCTGCCATCTTCTTCTCCAATTCCTATTCAACGTTCGGCAAGTTCTTTTCGCGTAACACCTGGTTGAGCAGCTCAAAGCTGTAAAGGCGACTCAGGTCTGGCCTTTGCTTGAGGAAACCCGCTTGATAGGCGCGTTCCGCAACAACGGTCAACGACGAGCGGATTGGGTCATAGGTGATTTCGAGCCGGCTGAACGCCTCGTCCAACACTCGCGAAGGCAGTGCTCTACCGGTGTCGCTCTGAATTTGCCGATTAACAATCGCCTTCGCTTCGCCAGGGTTCTTGTTGATCCAGTTCGCCAGTTCCACGTGGACGCTCAACCACTTCTTCACCAGGTCCGGATGCTCGCGCAGAAATGCCGTCCGTACCACGACCTCCGTGACGGCGAACCGGTGGTCTGGCCAGAGGGAGCGTTCATCAAGAAATATCTGGCCATCGGCTTCCTGAATCAGCCGCGCAGCCCAGGGCTCCGGCGCCCATGACGCATCGAGCTGTCCCTTTTGAAAGAGTGTGAGCTGATCGGGATTGGCGAGCGGGACAATCTGCACGTCGCCACCTTTGTCGGTGCTCTTAAGGTGGTTCTGCAACAGCCAGGCCCGCAGAGCGACATCCTGTGTATTCCCCAGTTGTGGGGACGCTACCTTCTTGCCGCGAAAGTCTTCAACGTTCCGAATGTTCGCGCCCTTACGCACCACCAGAGAAGCGCCTCCACTGGCGCCTCCGGCAACCACACGCAACGCCTCGCCTTGAGATCGGATGTATCCGGTGATCGCTGGATTAGGACCGACATAAAGCAAGTCGACGGCGCCTGCGAAAAGCGCCTCGATCCCCGACGGCCCGGCGTTGAAGGTCTTCCACTCGAGTTTTGTGGCACTCCCCAGGGCTTGTTCAAAGCGGCCGTTCGCGCGACCGACGAGTGCCTCCGCATGCGTAACGTTTGGGAAATAGCCCACGCGAATCGCCACCTGTGCGGGCAACAGGGCGGCCGCCAGAAGGAAAAACAATAGGGCAGTAACACTCCGCGCTTTCAATCGCAGGTCCTTTCGAGTCAGTTAGGGTTCGGCGCGGTGGGATTTTGGAGCAAAAGAAAAACCACCGGCACGGTTGCGACGGTGGTTTAAGAAGGCTGTATTGCTATGAAATTAGCTCTTCGTTCCTCCACGCGCCAGCATGCTGCAACAGCAGCAACAACACATGGCAACGCTGGAGGTGCGGAAGAACATGGGCGTGATCATAGCGTATCTGCTCAATCCTGACAACTGCCTTTGAGTTGCGGCGATCGCTAGTGACTCCGGGAGAGACCGGAAACGATTCCCTTTCCCTCCAGGATGGCGTAGTAGTGATCGGCTTGGATGTCCTTCACGGTGTCCACTTTGCCCGATGGCCAGCGGACCTCGACGGAGTCGATTTTCGTTGCGGTTCCGAGTCCGAAATGCACCCGGAGATCGTTCTGCGACAGATAGCTGCCGCCGCTATGAATTTCATCGGTCTGGGTAACTCCGCCCGCTGTGATCTTCACCTTGGCGTTGAGTGCCAGGCGATTGCTCTTGGTACCCGCCAACTCAAAACTCACCCAATGGTTTCCGGGGACGCCTTTGTTGCGCAGGATCGTCGGGCTGCCGTCGAGGTCTTCAACCACGATATCGAGGTTGCCGTCGTTGAATAGATCGCCGACAGCTACGCCCCGCGAGACGCGCTTCTCGGCTAGGGCTGGACCGGCCTTGTCGGCGGCGTCGCAGAAGGATCCATCTTTCTGGTTCAAGTAGAAGAGTTTCGGTTGGCGATATCCTCCGCCAGATGGAAGTCCGTCCACCTGCGGATAAACATGACCGCCGACCGCGAAGATGTCGAGCCAGCCGTCATTATCGAAATCCGCAAAGGCGTCTCCCCATTTCACCGATCGCAGCGAAGGCAACGCCACGCCTGACTTGTACGAGACGTCCGTGAAGTTCCAATCGCCATCGTTACGATAAAGAAGGTCGTCTTCATCTTCGAAGTTGGTTATGTAGAGGGAGGGCCGTCCGGTGTGGTTGTAGTCGCCGACGGCGATGCCCATGGAAGCTTGCTCTGAGCCGTCTTCGTTGACCGCGGTACCGGACTCAAGGCCGATCTCTTTGAACTTTCCGTTGCCTTCATTCTTGTAGAGATATTTCGGACTGGAGTCGTTCGTGACGTAGATGTCTGGACGCCCCGAATTGTTGAAGTCAACCCAGACGACGCCCATTCCGAAATATCCCGGGACATCGTCGACCCCGGCGGCCTTGGAAACGTCGGTAAAGGTGCCGTCACCATTGTTGTGGAAGAGAGAGTCGCCCGCACCCCTCAACCCGCGGGGACCGCACTGGACATCGATGCCACGATATTTACAGTTCGGAAGTTTTCCAAAGGGCGGAAGATCGTTGAGACGGAGATCGACGTAGTTCACCACCATCAGGTCCACGTTGCCGTCGCCGTCGTAGTCTCCGAAGGACGCGCCTGTGGACCATCGGCCATCGCGCACTCCGGCTTTCTTCGTTACGTCAGTGAAGGTGCCGTTCCCGTCGTTGTGGTACAGGACGTTGCCACCGAAGCAGGTCAGGTAGAGATCGGGCCAGCCATCGTTGTCGTAGTCACCCACGGCCCCGCCCATGGCGAAGCAGGGCGAATCCAGCCTAGATTTTGCGGTCACGTCGGTAAAGGTGCCATCGTGATTGTTGTGGTAGAGAGCTCCGAGACTCGTCTCTCCTTTCAAGGCCTTATCAACCGTAGGGGCATTGGTGAAATAGATGTCCGGCCAACCGTCGCGATCGTAATCAATCAGAATCACGCCGCCGCTCATTGACTCGACGATGTACTTCTTGGAAGGATCGGAGGTATGGGTGAAGCGGATCCCGGCCTTGGAAGTTACGTCTTCAAACTGCGGGATGGGCCGCCCGTTGCACTTTGTCGACTTTGCGCCAGGAGGAGACGGCATAGGCGCGTTGTGTCCCGTTTGCACAGAGGAAGAAGCCGCCAGGAAAGCGGTAAGGACAAGGGCGGCGACGTGGCGGTTTGCTTCGTACACGCTTTGAAGACCTAAGGATTCTGCTTGGGCGAAGACGACTGTTCGCGCGCCTGGGACTTCAGCTGCTTATAGATTTCCAGTTCGCGGTCCGCCTCGGCAATTCGCGAGCGCTTCCGATACGCAACTTGGAGCTGGTAGTGAATATAGTCTGCCTGGGGATCAAGACGGGCTGCGATTTCCAAGTGGGTGATGGCATCGTCCAGTCGCCCGCGATCCAGCATGATCTTGCCGATCTGATATTGGGCGTTCGCGTGATTGGGCTCTGCAGCCAGAACTTCGTTGAAGAACGCCAGTGCTTCGTCTACGCGGCCTTGCTGCAGACGAATAAAACCAAGAGTGTATTTCGCGTCGAGGTCGCCCGGAACCAGTGCGAGTTCCGCCTGGAAGTCGGAGGCGGCCTCGTTCCACTTCTCCCACTTCAGATATGCCAATCCTTCAAAAAAGTGCGCCTTCGGCAACGAAGGGTCCCGCAGCAAAACTTTCTGGAAAACCGATACCGCGTGCTGGTAATCGGTCATCTCTGTCCAAAGCTGGCCCACCAGAAGTAATGCATCCGGGGAGAGATTGGAGTTCTCGAAGTGATTCAGTACGTCCGCGGCTTTCTTCAGATCGCCAGTCCGAGCGAGCGATGTCGCCCAGGCGTAACCGACGGAGGTATCCTGCATCCCACGATCACCGAGCGGCTCGAAGGTTTTCGCGGCGTCTGCATATTTGTTGCTCCCGAAATACGACATGCCAAGCATCGCCCGAACGGGAGCATCTTGCGGCTGTTCTTCGAGAGCACGGGAAAGCGTACGAATCGCCTCAGGGTAGTCACCCACCTTGAACGCACAGAAGCCGAGATTTCTTGCCAGGCCAGTGGTCGCCGAGTTCCACTTCTCAGCCTGCTGGAGATGTGTGAGCGCCATGCCGTACTGATTGCGCGCCGCCTCAGAGGTCGCGAGATCGTTAAGACTCGCGCCAAGGACGAGGCGAAGCTGGATCTCCTTGCCTTCGGCAGCTGTACGTTGCTCCGGAGAGAGCTTGGCGCGTGAGAAGGTGGAGGCGTCCGGTCTCGCGAATGGATCGGCGTCAGGCGGCGATGTGGGAGTGGTCTTCGCTTTCGCCTCGGTGTTGATCGCGTTTGCCAAATCCGCCCGCGAATCGACTGCATCCTCGAAGCTCAGAGAATTGCGATATAGCTCGACGGCCTGGGCAGAGAGGAGTTCGCTCAAGCGCAGATGTCCAAGTTCCCGTAAAGCGAGTGCTATGACTTTCCGGTTGGCGTCTCCGATAGCTTTCGTATTCCCGGATGCGCGAGCGGCATCCGCGGTCTTGATGCGTCGGGCGAGCTCCACTTCTGCTTGCGAGGCGCTGGCATTGGCTTTGACGATGGGCTTGGATGGCTTCGCCTGCGCCGCAGCGCCGGATGGAAGCCGGAGAGCCACCGCAAGCGTGACGAGTGGGAACAACCAGAGATGCCATCGCGAAACAGACCGCGGGCGGGTGGAAAAGTCCCTCGGGATGACGATGACTTGCACTGCATTCCAGAATAGAGTGACGGGGTTGAAGGTTCAAGCGCCGGTAATTTGCAACGGGGCACGCTTTTGCCTTGTGAACCCAGCAGCGCGATGGAGCTTCATCAGCAGGTCGAGGAAGGCGGAGCACTAGGTGCCATCGCGGCTTCCCAGTCCGGGGTAACGTCGAATCGCAATTGGCATGACAGCCAAAGGGAACACTATCGGAAATGCGCGAGTGAGTGCTCGCTACAGATGCCGTTGATGATGTGGTGACTGGCTTCGTTTTCGCGTTCCGCGAGACGGTATCCGCAAAGAATCTCAAGATCATGAAGATCGTTCATCCGATTGCAGAGCCTCTCAAGCGCGATCACCGCCTCAATATTGCCCTCGTCAAGCAAAAGCTGAACGCATTCGCCGTAAAGTGCAGTCGGCCCATGTTCGAAGCTCGTCGTCTTCTCCAATTGAGCCAAGGTGCTCCCGAGCAGGTTCAGGAACCGATCTGGATCGGGCATTCCCCCTTGCATGATGGCGGTGAGTGTATCGGCTGCATCCAGCATAAAAAGGCGACCGTTAGAGATTTCATCGTCGGTGTCGAGCCCTATTCGTCGCAGCCTTTGAGCGAGTTCGTTTCGATGCGATGTTGTGGCGACCACGATGGCGCCCCGTCTCGACGTTAACGCGGCCCCGATGAATTCCGTGACGTGATCTAAGAGTCGCAGCTCCTCAGAATAGAACCCCACTTCGTGACGGGTGCGCATTCCACGGTGAGGGAGCGCTGCGGGCACAAGTGACGCAAACCGCTTACCAACGAACCTGCTGCCGCTAAGAACCGTCTCGATTGACGCCAAGAGCTCCGTCGCCGCATCTGCTTTAGCGACATATCCATTCGCACCTCGCCGAAATGCCTCCTCCACGATATCGCTGGAGATTTCCTGGCTGAGGAAGATGATTTTAGATCTGGGTGAACGCTGCAGGATTTGTAGGGCGGCATCAAGCCCATTCAGCTTGGGAAGCCCAATGTCGAGAAGAACTAGATCCGGCTGCAAGTCTTCGGCACGCTGGACTGCTTCCACGCCGTCAGACGCTGTACCAACAATCGTCAATTCCTGCGAGTGCTGCAGGATGAGAGCTACTCTTTGTCGCCAGTGGTCGAAATCGTCCACCAGCAGCACTCGCGCCGCCTGGGTGTGCAAATGAGGCCCCCAACTTCACGAAGGGGAACGAAAGCGGCCAGGACACTTAACACCACTACCCTCGAACCCCGGGCAAAATTATATACGGAACCCGAAGGGCGACGAACGCCAAGTCGCGCATTGAAGCGAACTTGCGGCACAGCAACTTCGCGGTCGTTAGTTCGGGACCTGCTTTGCCGTTTCTCAACGATGCGATTGTCATGTGTCAGCTGAATACCGATTCCACCAAAGTAGCATCGAAGGCCCGCGAAGATTGGGGATCTCATCATCTCGATTCGTGATAACGTCTCCTACTAACCGGCATCACAGACACCCTTTTAGATCTTTTCACTCGAGACCACAATGCAACTTGAAACAAACGAAGAGGTCAAGGCTCGCTTCTCCGACGCCTTCAAAGCAAGTCCCGTCGGAATCGTCGTCGAGAACTTAGATGGGCAGCCGCTCTTTGTGAATCCAGCATTCTGTTCGATGTTGGGATTTACCGAGGAAGAGTTGCGCAATAAGCATTGTGTGGATTTTTCTCCGCAGGAAGATGCTCAAAAGGACTGGGTCCTGTTTCAGCAGCTGCGCGAAGGATCAATCGACCATTATCAAATCGATAAACGCTATTTCCGAAGCGACGGTACAACCGTCTGGGGACGCCTCACTGTTTCGTTGCTTCGTGGCAAACCCTCTCCGCTTGTGCTTGCGATGGTGGACGACATCACTGAACGTAAGCTTGCCGAAGAAGCCCTCAGTGAGAGCGAAACACGGTTCCGCAGCATCTTTCGAGATGCTGGAATCGGCATGGTGATCGTTTCTCTTGATGGGCGTTATCTCTCTGCCAATCGCGCCTTCTGCGACTATCTGGGATATTCAGAGCAAGAAATTCTTGGCAAGACGATTGAATCGATCACTCTCCCGGCGGATTGGCCGGCGTTTTCAGAAAAGATGCGCGAAGCACTCTCGGGTCAAGGATTTCAGTGGTTACATAAACGCTGCCTGCACAAGAGTGGCCGAATCGTCTACACGGAGACTAGTTCATCAGTCATTCGCGATCGTGAAGGCGTCGCGCGGTATTTCGTAGCCCAGATTCTGGACATTACGGGTCGCAAGGAAGCCGAAGAAGCGCTTTCAGCCATGACGCGAAAGCTGATAGAAGCTCAAGAGCAAGAACGCGCCCGCATTGCGCGCGAGCTCCATGATGACATCAGTCAACGTTTGGCTGTGCTGGCGATTGATCTCGATGGCCGGGAAGGTGTTCCTCAAGAGGTTCAATCCCATCTGGAAAAATTTCGGCTCCAGGTGGTTGAAATTGCCAATGACGTGCACGGCTTGAGTCACGAGTTGCATTCTTCGAAGCTGGAGCTTCTTGGAGTGGTCACAGCTATGAGGAGCTGGTGTCAAGAAGTGGGTCGTCGGCAAAAAATCGACGTCGATTTCGCGAGCGATGTTTCGACCTCAATCCCTCCGGAACTCGGCCTTTCGCTTCTGCGGGTGCTCCAAGAGGCACTCCATAACGCCACCCGACACAGCGGGACGCAGCGAGTTGAAGTACGGCTGGAAGAACGCTCGAATGAACTCCATCTCCTGGTTCGCGACTCGGGTAAAGGGTTTGATGTCGAATCGGCACTGCGAAGTCAAGGCCTCGGCCTTACGAGCATGCGTGAACGCGTTCGTTTGCTAAATGGCAGGTTGACCGTTCAATCGCAGGCCCGTTGCGGCACTGAAGTTCATGCCCGCGTCCCCTTCAACCCCGATCAAAATCGGTCTTTGAAAGATTGAGTGTTTCAGCGAAGGCGAGGACCCACAGGTTTCTACCTTCTCGGCTATGACACCGGGCACGGTTTGGCGTCCCAAATGTCCGCCGCGTATTCCGCAATTGTTCGATCGCTGGAGAATCTGCCCGCGTGGGCGACGTTCAAAACGGCCTTGCTAGCCCATGCGTCAGTAATCTTGTACAGCGCAGTGAGTTGCTGGTCCGCCGCGAGATAACTTCCTAAATCAGCAAGGTGCATGTAGTAATCGCCCTTATCCAGAAGTAGTTGGCGGAACGGCTCGAAGACATTCGGCTCGTGGCGGCTGAAGTGGTTGGAGAAGATCAGTTCCAATGCTGCACGCGTCTCCGGCTCGTTCTCATAATGCCAGCGCGGGGAATACCATGTGCGATTCTGCGATACCTGATCGGCGGTTAGGCCAAACAGGAAAAAGTTTTCTTCGCCGGCGGCCTCGGCCATCTCGATGGTTGCACCGTCGCGCGTTCCGATCGTCAGTGCTCCGTTCATCATGAACTTCATGTTGCTGGTGCCGCTGGCTTCGTAACCGGCAGTAGAAATCTGGTTCGATACCTCGGTAGCCGGAATCAGGTGCTCGGCCATGGAAACGGAATAGTCGGGCAGGAACACGACACGGAGTCTCCCCCGAACGACCGGATCGCCCTCGATTGTGCCTGCAAGATTGTTGATGAACTTGATGACCAACTTCGCAAAGTGATAAGCAGGTGCAGCTTTGCCCGCAAACAGAAATGTTCGGGGCGCCATTGCGAGTTCGGGGTTCTGTCGCAGCCGGTTATAAAGGACCACGATTCGTAATGCGTTCAACAGTTGCCGTTTGTATTCGTGAATCCGTTTCACCTGGCTATCGAAAATCGTGTCAGGATCGAGCTTCACCCCACTGGTTCGAAGGAGCCAATTTGCAAATTCGGATTTTGCCTGGTACTTCGATTTGCGAATCGCTGCCAAGAAGGCGCAGTCCTCGGCGAGCGGCTTGAGTTTGATAAGTTGATCGAGATCCCTGATCCACCCATCACCGATCGCCTCCGTAATGTTTCGCGCAAGCGCCGGATTTGCTAATAGGAGCCAACGGCGCGGCGTGACTCCATTGGTCTTATTGTTAAATCGATCAGGAAACATCTCTCCAAAGTCCTTCAGGGTCGTCGTCCTGAGGAGTTGCGAATGGAGGGCTGCAACGCCATTCGTACTGTGCGATCCAACAATCGCGAGGTTGGCCATGCGGAGCTTCTTTGGGGAGCCTTCCTCGAGCAGACTCATCCGGGTGCATCGTTCGTTCTCGCCCGGGAATTTGGTCCGGACAGCGTCGAGATGACGTTGATTGATCTCAAGCATGATCTGGAGATGTCGCGGCAGCATGAGTTCGAACCAGGCAACCGGCCACTTCTCCATCGCCTCGGGCAAGAGCGTATGGTTCGTGTAAGCGAGGGTACGTCGGGTGAGGTCCCAAGCCGTTTCCCAGCCGAGATTCGCTTCGTCCAGTAGGACTCTCATCAGTTCAGGGACCGTCAGTGCTGGATGCGTATCATTCAGCTGCACCGCAACTTTTTCGGGAAGCAAATTCCAATCACTGTTGTGCTTGCGGAAACGCCGGATCAAGTCCGCCACCGAACACGCTGCCAGGAAATATTCCTGCACCAAGCGAAGAGCCTGCCCGAAAGAGGTGGAATCGTCGGGATAGAGAACGCGTGTCAGCGTCTCAGCGGTCAAAGTCTCAGCCAACGCGCCGACGAAATCGCCACCGCTGAATTCTCTAAAATCGAAGTAGTCGGCCGCAGATGCGGCCCAGAGCCGAAGGGTATTCACGGTCTTGCCGCCGTAGCCGACAACCGGGCGGTCATACGGGATCCCGATCATGGTTGAAGGGCGACCGGGGATCGCCCGCAAGACACCGTTGTGCAACTCAAACGAGCAGTTCAGCTTGATCTCGACGGCCTCGTTCGGCCGAGCGACCTCCCATGGATCCGGATGGCGCAACCAATTGTCGGCGGTCTCCTCCTGCCAACCATCGTTTATAGATTGCTTGAAAATTCCGTATTCATAGCGCAGTCCATATCCCATGGCGGCCAATTGCAGAGTCGCCATTGAATCAAGGAAGCACGCCGCCAGTCGACCTAATCCGCCGTTGCCGAGACCGGCATCGGGTTCTTGCTCGATCAATTCGATCCAATCCAGCTTCTTTTGTTTGAGGGAATCCTGGATGAGAGGATCCAGCAAAAGATTAGTGACATTGTTGGCCAGCGAACGACCGATCAGAAACTCCATGGAGACGTAGTAAATGCGTTTCGCGTTCTGTCGCCCGTAAATCTGTTCTGTCAGCACCCATCGTTGTGAAAGGACATCACGAACGGACCGTGCGAACGCCTCGAATTGATCACGCGCCGTACTCTCGCGTTTATCGAGGACTTTGTCGAAAACAAAATGACGCTCGTAAAATGCGTTGTCGGTCCCGGAGAACGGGATAGGGCCACATCCATATTGTTTGAGCAAGGTATGAGCGTCGTTGGAGGGTTGTGCGGTGACTGGCGTATTGCTCATGTTCTCGCTCCAGATATCTGTCTTGTCCATGTTGCTGATATCGGAAGGCCACGTAAACTGAGTGAACTACCAGTACTGTCACGACGAATGAGGTTACGCATTCGCTGCGAAGCGACAGCGTAAACCACGAACAGACCTATTCGCCGCGCCGGTCTGTCGGAGGTCGGATGGTCAACGTTGTGCGAGGAAACACGAACGCCCCACGTGAATCATCAATGATATTCACCTGGCAGACGTAAGTACCTGGCTTCAGGTCTGCAAGCGGTACCGAGAATTCGAAAACATGAGCGTGGGCTTGAAGTCGTACTTGTCTTCGGGAAAATCTTCGGCCATGGCGACGAGCTTGTTACCGACTTCATTCCACGAATCGACCACAACCTTCAACTCCGGATCGGCAGGTTTGACGGCTGCTTCTTTTTTCACGGCGTCCTGCGCATGAGCGGAAAAGGCAAATACAGACGCGAGCAGGGCCATTGCGAGAAACGGAGATCTCTTCATTGTTTTCTCCACGATTGAGTTTCGCGAAACGGTGAGCGGTGGACATTTTATCCGATTCGACCGAAGAAAATGCCCCATTCCTCGCGAACGAGCTATGCGCAAAAGACGGCCCGTTGTGGATAGGCCGGAACGCAAAACGGACCCGCCATCCCGTGCGCTTTGGGTCCGTTTTTCGAGTCGATCGTGGGTGATTTACCCCATCGAACCCGAAGGAACCCAAAGCGATCCAGGCTCATAACGTGATGTATTCGGGAGAATTACTAGGAAGGATTTGGAGGCGCGGGTCGGAATCGAACCGACGCATAAAGGTTTTGCAGACCTCTCCCTTACCACTTGGGTACCGCGCCTGATTGAAGCTGAAGGTATTTTACCCTAACGACGATTCCCGGGTAAAAACACGAAACCCTCGCCGCTGCGAGGGAAAGCAACCGGAATACTGGAGCGGGAGACGGGATTTGAACCCGCGACTTCGACCTTGGCAAGGTCGCACTCTACCACTGAGTTACTCCCGCTCGTTCTCATTGATTTTACAACATACCCTCCAAAACCGACAACTCGCGCACTTCTCCCATTGCGACATTCGAATCGCACTCCCTGCGTGACTACAGCCAATCCCGCCCCTTATAGTGGCCTGTTCCACAGAACCTGAATCCGCTGTGAGCATCCGCGTGCGCAAACGACGACTTTTGTCCGTCCTAATGGCGGCAATTTGGACCGCACTTCTTGCCCAGGCGCAAGTGTCGGAGCCACCTCCCTACACCGCGGTGGCCACTCGCGTCGACGATGCCCCAAAGCTCGATGGCACGCTCGCCGACCCTCTCTGGAATCTCGCTACCCCCATTTCCGACTTCCGCCAGCGCGAACCCAATGAAGGCCTACCGGCGACCGAGACGACTGAGGTCCGCATTCTCTACACCCGCAGCGAGATCTTCTTCGGCATCCTCTGCCGCGACCGCAAGCCAAACGGAATCGTCGCCACCCAGCTGCGCCGCGACGTAACCCAGGAGCTCGATGATTATTTCGAAATCGTCGTCGACTCTCGCTTCGATCGCCGCAACGGTTACGTTTTCCAGGTCAATCCGCTCGGCACACAGCGCGATGCACTGATCACCGATGAGCAGCACAGCGATTCCGATGACGGTGATCCCGGATGGGACGGCGTCTGGGTCTCTGAAGCCCGCATTACGGAGGAAGGTTGGACGGCTACCGTGGGCATCCCCTTCTCGACCATGAACTTCATGGCATCGAGCGACGTCGTTTGGGGAATCAACTTCAAGCGCTTCGTGCGACGCAAGAACGAAGAGGACCTTTGGGCGGCTTGGCGTCGCACTTTTGGTACCGCGAAAATCAGCCAGGCAGGCACGCTGCGCGGCATCACCGACATCGGCAGCGGCCGCCTATTCATCGTCAAGCCCTACGGTCTCGTCGGCTTCAATCATTTACCTTCGGACGCCAATTCCGCAGGACTCACGCCGGGCTCTTCTGGCATCTACACCGGCGGCGTGGACGTGAAGATCGGCATCCGCTCCAATATTGTCGCGAATCTCACCGGCAACACCGACTTTGCTGACAGCGACGTAGACGTTCAACGCTTCAACCTCACGCCCTATCAGCTCTTTTATCCAGAAAAACGCCAATTCTTCCTCGAGAACTCTGGCGTCTTCAATTTCGGTGTCGGTGGTGAAAACGATCAGCTGTTCTTCAGCCGACAGATCGGCATCGATCCGATCTCAGGCCAGCAGGTCCCTATCAACGGCGGCGCTAAGGTCACCGGAACAGCAGCGGGCTTCGAGTTCGGCGTCATGGATGTGAACACCCGCCACTCTGGCCCGAACCCTTATGCCAATTTCGCTGTCGGTCGCGTCAAGTATTCGCTCGGCGGCGGCTCCTACATCGGGGCCATGGGCATCGACAAACGCTCTGGTAATCCGGACGATCCGTTCAACGAAACCGCAGGCGTAGATGCCCGCTTTATCTTGTTTAAGAATCTTGCACTCAACGGATTCGCCACCGAGACTCGCTCGCCCGGGGTATCCAGCGGCCAAACCGACATCGGTGGAGGGGCCAGCTACCGCTCTAATTGGTTTGATTTCTTCTACGATCACCGCACCATCGGCGCGCAGTTCAACCCTGAAGTTGGTTTCCTCGAACGTCCCGACTGTCAGTGCGACTATCTCGATTCAGCATTCAAGTACCGTCCCAAGATCCTTGGAATCCGCGAAGTGCAGCTCGAAGGCTTCTTCTTCCACGGCCCCACCTTGCAGGGAGAAGTCGAGAGCCAGCAGTGGCAAACTACCTTCCGCGCGGAATTTCACAACGGCTCGTACACCGACGATGACATCATCGAGGCCGACGCCCAGCGACTCACCGAACCGTTCAACATCTACAAGAACGTCTACATCCCGGTGGGTGTCTACAACTGGGCACGCCATCAGCTCACTTACGGTTCGCCTCAGGACAAGCGCTGGACCATCGGTTTCTATGAACGTTGGGGTGGATATTACAACGGCAGGTTGAACGAGTTCCGCATCCGCTCCAGCTACCGGCGAAGTGAGCGCCTCTCGTTCACTTTCAGCGAGCAGTGGAACCGCTTCTTGCTCCCTATCGAAAACGGAAACTTCTCGGTCCTCTTTGGCGCACTCGAGACCGACTACGCCTTCTCTCGCTTCCTCTCGCTCTCAACCGTATTGCAGATGGATACATCCAACGCACAAGCAGCCACCGCGAACGTCCGATTACGTTGGAATTACCGGCCGGATAGTGACCTCTATGTCATCTACAACGCCGGACAGCAGTTTGCCAGCCTTGCCGACAACGCAGCTCGCTACTATCAACATCGTTTCGTGGTGAAATACACGTACTCCTGGCGGCCTTAGTCGCACGCCACTTCCACAGTCTCCGGCTGCTCCAGTCGCTTCGGTTGATACACGCAGCAGGGCTCTTCCGCGTACGGACTTCCATATACTGCGTGAGCCCTCGCCCGCGACCCACCGCAGATTTCCCGGAACTCGCACCGCCCGCACTTCCCTTTCAAACTTGCGGTGTCACGCAGCGATTTGAACAGCGGCGACTCGCGATAGATCTTTGCCAGCGACTCCCTCCGAATGTTCCCTCCCGAGATGGGCAGGAATCCACTTGGAAATACATCGCCCTTGTGCGAGATGAACACGAAACCTTTTCCATCGTTGATACCCATCGCGCGGCCGATCCCGTCTTCCGTCATCGCCGAAGCCAATTGCGGCATCCGCTCGCCGCTTACCGACTCTTGCTTTCTCCCCTCGGTCCTGCGCTGCAGCAGGTAGCGGCGATAGTGCTGCGCTTCCGTGCTCTTGATGTCGAACAGCGACCGTTGCGCCGTCTGGTACAGAGTCTCAAAGACCTGCTCGAACTCCTCAGCGGAAAGCAGCCCGATGTCCTGCCCTCGCCCCGTTGGCACCAGGAAGAACACGCTCCACAACGTGATATCCAGCTTTTCCAGCAGTGCAATCACATCGTGGATCTGGTGGAAGTTGTGCCGTGTGATCGTCGTGTTGATCTGCACCGGAAGCCCAATTTCGCGGGCCCAGCGCACCGCGTCCATCGTCCATTGGAACGATCCAGCAACTTTCCGGAATGCGTCGTGGATTTCTGCCGTGGGGCCGTCCAGGCTCACCGCCAACCGCGCCAGTCCTGCTTCCTTCAGCCGCAGGATCGCCTCCCGTGTCAGCAACGGCGTGGCGCTTGGTGTCAACGAAATCCGCACCTTCCGTGAAGCCGCGTAGCCCACAATCTCAAAAATGTCCGGCCGTTTCAGCGGATCGCCACCTGTGAGCACGAACACCGGCACCGCCATCTCGGCGATCTCATCCACCAGCTTTTTCGCGTCAGCGGTGGTGAGTTCATCGCTACTCCGCTGCGGCTGGGCGCATGCGCGACAATGCACGCATGCCAGGTCACACGCCTGTGTCGTCTCCCAGATCGCGATAAACGGCTTTTCGTTGAAATCCACGTTCGGTCTCATCCGGCCATCCTCCGTTGCACACCCAAGTTCGCAGACGGAGGACCTGCCGACTGTGATAAGTGTCACAGCGCGCGGAAGTTTCGCATACCACCCCAGCGGCATTGCCCGGGAGCCGTCACATGCGATTGTGAGGTGAATCACCGCTTCTGCGGTCGTAACCGCCGAAAATCACACAGGCTGGTAACTGGCCACGAGACCGGCCCGCCAAGGTCCTGCCATGTCAGACGATTCCCGCGATGTCCTCGAAGTCCTGCGCTACGAACTCAATTTCCTTGAACAGGGCGGCTATCGCGCTCAAAAGAACCCGCTAGTCCCCATATCTCCGTTCCAGGATTCGCTTTCCTGCATCAACTACGGGCTTCCGCGTCGCCCCAACCCGTGCCGGAATTGCCTTCTCTGGGACTTTGTGCCTGACCAATATCGTCGCGAAGACGCGCCCTGTCACTTCATCCCGCTTACTCCTTCCGGTTTGACGATCGAGACCCGCCAGAGTGAAGCCGAGTTGGAAGCGAACCTCAAGGCATGGCTGCGGGATACCATCGCCAAGCTCGAGCAGGAACGGGCTAACGGGAAAGTCTAGGTATTCCCGTTCTAGGTTCTGCTGTTGATTTACGTATGGTCGCTCTTGCGGACTTACGAGAGTGGAGACATACTTCGCGTGATGAAACGAACTTTCAATGCGCTCACGGAGCAGGAGGCCTTACACGCCGCCGTCTTCGTCGAAGAGCGAAACGCTGAAATCTACCATCGCTTCGCAGAGATGTTTGTCGAGTTCCGCGACGACGATTCCCTCGCCATCGCCAGCGTCTTTTGGGATATGGCCGCCGAAGAGCGCCACCACAGCACGCTGCTGCAAAACCGCTACAGCGAACTGTTCGGACAGCGGCCGTGCGCCCTCACCGACGACGACATCTACGAGTTTGTAGAGATTCCGCGCCTTGAAGACGCTGATGTCTTCAGCGGGGTCACCGCCCAGGACCACCGCACTCCGAAAGAACGCGCATTGCATGTAGGTCTCACCGCGGAAGTGGGGGCGAAGAAGTTCTACACCGGCCTCATCGAGGCCTGTAAGGACCCGAGGTTGAAGCGACTCTATACCGAACTCGCCGATTTTGAAGGCGAGCATGTAGCGTTCCTGGAACGCAAAATCGCGGAAGCCTCGAGACAAGGCGCCGGATCCAGCTAGCGATCCGCACCGTTAAGAAGGGCGTGCTGCTCGAGCGGCACGCCTTTTCGATTCTCGCCGGCCGCCAGTAAAGCTGCTACTCCCTGCCGCCTAGGACCGGCTCGGCGCGAAGCTTTTCACAAAGTTCACGATGTTGCCAACCCAGTTGTGCCGCATCGACCAGGGGCTCTCGACTCGCAATATGTGCAGTTCGCCTTGTTGATCGAGCACACGGTAATCGCTGCTCCCATCTTCTTTGCGGAAGAACTTGATCGACACCACCGCCTCTCCAACGTGGAGGTCGGTCAGCGTGATCTCCGGCAACCACTCCGGCAGCACCGGATTCACGATCAGGACCTTCAATGGCGCGTAGGGGTAAATTCCCAGTAACGCCTGCACAATGGAAAACAGCGTAGACGACGACCACGCCTGCGGCCAGCAAGTCTTCGGATATAGCGCCGGAAACGGATGCTTCGCATCTCGCTGATGGCCAGAGAACACTTCCGGCAACCGGTGATATTCAAACATCGCGGTTGATTCAAACGCCGCTTTGGCCAGAGTGTGCAACTGCTCGTAAAGTCCGAACCGTAGCAGCCCCATGCAGAAGCTGCCGTTCTCCACCGGCCATACCGAGCCGCGGTGATAGCTGAATGGATTGAACGCCGGATGCTCCGATGACAGTGTTCGCATTCCCCAACCCGTAAACAAATCCGGCTTCATGAACCGTTCGACAGTCGACCTCACCAACGCGTCATCCACAATTCCAGCTGCAAACAGATGCCCCGCATCCGAACCGATCGACTTGATCTGCTCGCCCTTCGGATCGAGACCCATGCAGTAGTAGTTCTCATCGTGCATCCAGTACTTCTCATTGAATCGCTTTTTGAACTCTGCCGCCTGGTCCCACAGCTTCTTTGCGAGGTCCTTCTCATCCAACCACCACAAAACCTCGGACATGTGCAGTCGCGCAACGTACGCAAAGCCCTGCTCTTCGACTGTCGCCACTGGCGCGTCCACCAAGGATCCATCCGGATACACCATGGAATCCTTCGAGTCCTTCCACCCTTGGTTGCGAGTGCCATCCACCGACCGCGTTTTATATGCGAAGAATCCATTCCCCTGGTCGTGTTCGTACATGTCCGACCACTCCAGCGCATCGAGCGCCGGGCCGATGAGCGGCTTCACCAGCGCCTTGTCTCCCGTCCAATGCCACAACTCCGCCACCGTTACCGGATAGAACTTGCTCGTCGTTTCCGCGCCGTAGTATCTCTGTCGCGGGTTGTACTGCAACATCGCCAGCGGATTCGTGTGCGCCTCGTGCAACATGCGTCCGGGCTGCTCATCACGCCAGTCATCGATCTTCGTTCCCTGCCAGCGCGGCAATTCCTGGAGGGTGCCGCTGAGAATGTCCGTGCTGAGAATCCCCGACTCCCACGACACCGTCAGCGTGTCGCGCCCAAATAGCGCAACATAGATCGGCAATCCCGCTGCAACAGTCCAAGCGTCTTTCGCATGATCAAGGTCGTACAGCCGCAACGACGCCAGGTCCCGCTTCGCCTGTTCCAGCGAGGCGACCACGTCATAGGCAAGATCGTGAGAATTCCCGGTACTGAACTTCGTTGAACGCTGATAGAAGCTCTCGCGCAGGTGGTCGAATTCCGTATTCGTCGTTCCAAACGAGTTGCACGGGTACTGCGCCGGAAGCTCCTTTCCTTCGAAGACCGGAAGCAGTTCCACACAGGCGTGCCATTGTTGCATCGGCGCAAGCTTGATTGGGAACGTGATCTCGCCGCCACAATGCGTTGGCTCACTGTCGCACTTCAGGAAATGGATGCGCACGCCACCATGGATCGAAACCCTCCCTCTATCGCCCTGATTGTCGTATTCATGTTCCGCGTAATGATCGAACGCGTATTCCCACGTACCTTGCGGCCGTCGTCGCCATTCGCGCTCGATGTTCCCGCGCTTCTCATGCGATCGATGCGTCTCCTCCTGGTCAAGGAAGTCACCGTCGAACTGCAGCCGCAGGGTGAACTCCACTTCCGTTCCGGTGAAGTTCGTAATGTCGAGGTCCTCATGCACACCATCTCCGACAAAACGCGAGATTCGCAATTCGAGCGACCGTTGCGAAATTGCCTCCACTTGTCCGCTGCCGCGGTCTAACTCGCTTTCCTTGTACCCAGGAGGAGCTTGGATGTAATAACCCATCCACGAGTGCTGCTCCACGTTCGACACCGCCACCGGCCACCAGTCGTCATTGTTAAGGCAGTAGCGATACTTGCTGAGCAGCCGCGTCTGGTTATTGAACAGTCCCTGGTCCGGCCGGTCCGCGATGAAACCATCCAGCCCGGTCGCCATCACCGTGCGGTTCTGGCTGCAATAGTCGGTATCGGCGCGCGGATGCAGCCGGATGTAGTGCGTTCGCCGCGCGTTGTAACTCAAGCCACACGCTCCTGCTGCTCTGTGCCAACCAGCGCTTTCAACCGAAGCGCATTCTTCGCTGCATATCCCGCCTGATCGTTATCGAAGTACAAATAGACAGCCTTCAATGTCTCGCGCCAGCGCCGAATCTGCTCCGCCCACCGCTGAAGCTGCGCTTCTGTGTAGCTGCCCTCGTACTTCCCTGCTCCCGGTCCATGCAGCCGGACGTAGGTAAAATCCGCCGTCACCTGCAAATCAGTGTGAAACCCCGCTATCTCGTGAATGCAGTAAGCGACATTAAATTTCCGCAGTACCGCATACACGTCTTCGGAGTGCCAGCTCGGTTCGCGAAACTCGAATGCATACCGGTGATATTTCGGGAGGGCCGCGAGAAATTCCTCGAGCCGCTCCGTATTCTTCTTCCACTTAGGAGGCAGCTGGAACAGCACTGGCCCAAGCTTCTTGCCCATCTCCTCAGCCCGCAGCAGGATGTTGTCCAGGGCATTCTGCGGGTTCTTCAACTTCAAGTTGTGGGTAATGAAGCGGCTTGCCTTCACCGCAAAGGTGAATCCCTTCGGGGTCGCGGCGGCCCATTCCCGAAACATCTCTTCGGAAGGCAGCCGGTAGAAACTGTTATTCAACTCAACCGTATCGAACCGTTTTGCATAAAAATCGAACATCTTCGAAGCAGGCGTCTTCTCTGGATAAAACGTGCCCACCCAGTGTTTGTAATGCCACCCGGATGTCCCGATATGTATCGCGCACCGCGTCATGCAGAGGAAGAACGTCCACTAATGAGGATGTCCTCCACGATAGTGTGAGTTGCCATCTCGCGCGATGGCAACCTCGCCCGTTACAAATCTCTCCAATCCATAGAGGCCAAGGAGCATTCATATGGAGCAGCGGTCATTCTGGGCGGGAGTGGTGTTCGGTGCGGGCACAGTTGCGGGGATGTGGACAGCCCTGCACTTCGGACGTCGAGGGGGCTACAGCCCGATCGTCCGACTGGAAAAGAGCGTCCAGATCGGCCGCCCTGTTGACGATGTCTTCGACGCCTGGTCCGACTTCCGCATGGTTCCCAACCACGTCTCCATGGTTCGCAACGTCCGCGTCGCTGGCAGCCGCTCTCACTGGCGCGTTGACATCAACGACGCTCCCTTCGAGTGGGACGCGATCATCACCCAATTCATTCCCAACGAAGCCATCGGCTGGAAATCGCTCGCCGGTCCCAAGCACAGTGGACGCATTACCTTCTCCCGCATCGGCAACGACACTCTGGTTCATGTACACATGAACTACGTCCCCGCCGGACGCATCCTCCGTCCCGTGTTCGCTTCTTTCGCAGGAGAAATGGAAGGCTTCATCGAGCAGGCCCTGCGCGAATTCAAGGCCTCCATGGAATCCGGGGGCGCTAGCATTCGCCGCGACGAGAATCCCGCATCGGCGACCGGAACCTACGGCCCCGGCCCGGAACTCATCAGCAGCCACGAAAACAAGCGCTTCGACTCACCAGTCGAGCACACCCGTCCACCCGAAGCCAAATATTAGTTACATCCCCGTCGGGAACGACTTGAACTCCACTTCGCTCGCCAGCGGTGTAGCATGTCCATTCACGTCCTCGTGCACCGTCGTCAACGTGCCCCGGATGATCATGTAACCCTCTTCGTCCTTTGTTTTCGAGGTTCCGCGCTCGGCTCGTCCTTTGAATTCAAACCAAGTCCCGTGGACTTTCTTCGTCGTGAACTCGAGGTGGCCGTTCTTCAACGACGACTTCGCAAACATCATGTCGAGCATCTGGCCCCGGTCGCTATCCCCGTCCCCCACCCGCGACACGTACCCCGACATGCTGCCATCGGGTTGCACATTGATCTGCACTGTGTCGCCACTTTTCACAAACGAATACAGTCCTGAAACGTCTTGTGGTCTGAGGGATTGCGCGAGGCTTAGTACCGAAGTAAGCAGGAACACTGAAATAAGGGACGGAATTCGCATGAGAGTTCTCGTCCAAGTGTACCCGACCCACTTCGGCCCTGTTTTTGCCGATATAATCGTTCCACTCGCATCGCGCACCAGGTATTCATGGCATCCGGCACGCAGTTGAATTTAAGTCGCACGCCAGAGCCGAGTTCTACGGAACCCACGCTCGCGCTTCTGCCTGCCATCGAATCCGGGCGCACCGTCTTCTTCCGCAACCTCGGCGACTTCCTCTGTTTCCGCGATTGGCCTCGCCCTTTCGATCGCAGTCGGTACGAAGGCTGGCTCACCAACTACGTCCTGACCGCGCCCGCATGGACGCGCATCCGCGAATCGTATTGGGGACACGTCCTCGTCGTCGTCGCCACCTTCGCGATCTGCACCTCTGCCTGGTTCCTTGAACCGCCCGTCAGGCCAATCAGCCCGTTTGAGCACGCGCACATCCAGTACTACCCGACTTCCGATTACCTGCCCGCAATCAACAGCAAGGCGCCGCGTCCGCACACGTCGAAGAAAGCCGATCCGGTTTACGCGAAGCAGGAAATCATCTCGGTACGACCGAACGCCGACAATCACACCCAGACCGTCATCACACCACCAAACGTGAAGCTCCAGCACGATGTCCCGCTTCCCAACATGGCGGTTTGGACGAGCGACCCGGTCGCGCCTACTGCGGCTTCGCCTGCCGTGCAACCGAAGATGACCTTCCCACTCGCGGCCCAGGTCGTTGAGCCAACTCCGGACATCAGCAAACTCCGCGACAAGCGCACAATCAACCTGCAAAGCTCAGCGGTCGAGCCGGTCGCGAACGATCGTACGCTGCGTCCCAACGGTCAACTCAACGTCTCGGCACTGCAACCTTCAGTCGTCGCGCCTGCGCCGTCGCTCCCTGTTCCCGCGCAACGCGCCAGCGGACTCACCGTCGGCGAAGTCGTGCCACCCGCGCCCACTGTTTCCGCAAAGAAGAGTGGTGTGACCGGAATCGGCAGCCTGCAACCGCAAGCTATACCCCCGGCACCAAATGCTCCGGGCATCGCCCAGCACGGGGTGCCGAACGGAACCCCGCAGCCCCAAGTGGTTCCACCCCAACCCAGTGTCGGCGGCATCGCCGGATCGAACGGCAAACCAACTGGCCAGATCATCGCCCTCAGCGTTCACCCCACCGACGTCCACGGTCCCATCAGCGTTCCCGCCGGTAATCGCAACGGTGAATTCTCCGCTGGCCCCAGCGGCCGTCCCGGTGCCACAGGACAGCCCGAATCTTCTGGAAACGAGAGCGGCCCTGGAGCAGGTAAGAACGGGAACTCTAGTGGCGCTGGAAACGGCTCCGGGAAAGAGAACGGCCCTGCGGGCATTTACGTCAGCGCGCCGCCCGAAGGCGCGAATCCCGCGCCCGTCGTAGGCAAGACGCCGTCCCCCGCTCCCGCAACAACCGAGATGGCCAAGCTGCAGTTCCCCAAGATGCAGCACGCCACTGTCGCCGATCTCGCGAAAGCGACCAAGCCCATGCCCGCGACAACCGCGCCCGAAGCGCGCAACCCGCTCGCTGACAAGGTTTTCGCCGGCAAGCGCTACTACGCCCTTACGCTCAACATGCCGAACCTAAACTCTTCGACCGGAAGCTGGGTGGTGCGCTTCGCCGAACTCAACGATCGTCGCGATGGTATCCCCGTGTTAGCGCCTGTCGCGACCAGCAAACTCGATCCGGTTTACCCGCAGGCACTTGTCCACTACCACATCGAAGGCACGGTAACGCTCTACGCTGTCATCCGCCAGGACGGCACTGTCGCTGACATCAAAGTTTTACGCAGTCTCGACAAGGATCTCGACTACAGCGCGATGCGCGCCCTCGCGGGCTGGAGATTTGTTCCTGGAATGAAGAATGGGACGGCGGTGGATTTAGAAGCGATCGTGGATATCCCATTCCACTTGAAGCCGATCAACCCGTAGCTAATTTGCGCTCGTCGCCTTCACGCTTTTCGGCGCCTCGAAGTACTCATAAACCATCGGGCTCGTGCAAACCTCGTAATACTTTCGTTCCGTCCAGCTCTTCAACTCGAGCGTTCGCGCGTCCACGCGAGGTACCACGCCTTCGCGCACGATAATCTTGTGGAACGTTCCTGACGCCAGCTGCACGATGCCTGAATACAACGTCACCAGTTCGTGTTCCCATAGCATCGGCAATTCCAAATGCCGTTGTTCCAGCGAAATCTCTTCCAGCAATTCCCGAAACGCGGTGCGCCCAAGCTGGATTCCGCCAATGTTGTACCGCAGCTGCATCTCCAGGCCTTCCCCACCTTCGTCGGTTTGGAACGCATAGACATTGAAAATTCCAGGCGCGGTCAGCAGTTTGCGCGTGATCCGGCTGCACGACGAAAGCCGGTCGCTCTCGTTCAACGCCTGCGAAATCATGATCTTCGAGTTGCCGTCCACCAGGTAGAGCGGTGAACCCTCCTGGTAGCAGATCCCGATGCCTAACTCGAGCGTCGGCAATCCTTCTGTCTCCAGCTTCGCGTTGTACCCGCGCACCACTTCCATGATCTCCCGGCCCAGCGCGCAGGCTCGCGCCACCGTTCCACCCTGGTCATGCTCACGCCCGAAGATGCACAAGATCACCGCGTCGCCTTCAATGAACACTTTCGTCGCGCCGTAGTTCGCCAACAACTTGTTCACCGGCTCGAAAAAGTTCAGTCCGAAATGCGATGCCGGATTCAATCCACGCTGCACCAGGTTCTGTGTGACCTCCGTCGAGTCGCGAAGATCGGCCTTGAGAATCACGTGGTGCGTGATCCGGTCTTCCACTGGCTTCTGTTCATCGGGAAGAAGGAATTCATAAAGCGTGTTATTGATCGCCGACAGCTCGCGCAGCTTCTCATTGGAAATAACGCTCACCGTGTCGAGCGCCGAGTTCAACGCTTCCAGCCGGCGCAAATCGCGGTGGTATCGCATGAAATCCCGCAGGAAACGCCCGGCAATTTTCAGCCGGTCCTGTCCGCGATAGCCCTCCACTTTTTTCCGCGCTAAGTTCATCTTCTCTGCCGAAATCTTCCCGTGTTCGCGCAGCAACTGTTCCACACGGTTGCGTTCAGACTTCGAGATCAGCGCATTCTTCAACTGCTGCGCGTTGATCAGCGGCGTGTATTCACTGAGTAACGGCACCACTTCATACGACGCGATAACATGCTGCATCACGTCGTGCCGCTCGAGTGTGGTCACCCAGGCGGTCAGCACGGCACGCTGCAACTCACCCCTGTTGCTGTCGTCCGGCGCACCATCGCCGATCAACCGTTCGGCATTTTCCGGATCGTTGAGCCACCCGTCTACCACTGTCTCCGTCGCGCCTTCCATCGGCAGGTTAAGTGCCACCAGGAAGTCAGTCAGGATCTCCAGCATTGCCGGGAAGCGGTCAGGATCGCGGTCGAAGTTGCCGAGCATTACATAGTGTTCGGCATTGAGAAAGTCGTCGCGCCCGTCATCTGTGAACAGCAGTCGGTTGGTGAACAGCTCGTAGCTCGCCGTCTCAACACCAAAGAACGACCTGCGCATGCGTGATAGCGTTTCCTTCTCCACGCTGAGCATCGTCATGAAGACGTCTTGCCCCGCTTGGCGGAGGATCAGCTTTTTGCGGTACTGCAGGTTGAGGAAACGGTCGCGCAGCGCGATCCCGAGTCCCGAATTCACATGACGCGGATTTTCATATTGCTTCAGGCGTGCCCGGCATCGCTCGAGCACGTGGTCGAACTGGCCGATCAATTCGGTTCGCAGATATTTGATCAGCGCCAGCCGCGCCACCATATCAACCGAGATATTTCCCAGGGATTTCGCGCGCTGCAGCCCGGCCGTCTGGATCTCCGTCAGCAATCTACGGAACTCTCCGGCTTCCTGCGCACGCACATTAGGGCTCTTCGATACCGGCGCTAGGCTAGGTGGGGGAAACGCCGGCACCAGGCTATTCGTCGTCTCGACTGCGAGATCTTCAACGTTGCCGTATTTGGTGATGAGCCGCGAGATGTGCACTCGCGCTTGGTCGCAGAACTTTGAACTGAGATAAACGTCGTGGCGGACGTTATCAACTCCCGGCGCCAGTCCCTCCAGCGTCAGCACCGGCACGTACGACGACATCGCGAGCTGCCGTACCCTCTCTTCGAGGCTGCCGCGTTTGCGGAACTGGAAAACCATGCCCGCGTCTCCACCTTCAACGTGCTTGCTGGATTGCCGCCGGTCTCACCGGGAGAAGGTGATGCGGAGGTGAATTGTACTCTCTGCCCTGTCGCCTGGGAGACTTCTTCTTGCGCTTGTTACTTCTTGCGCTGTTTGCCGTTCAACAGCTGCCTGGCCAGGTAATCGTCGAGCGTCGGCTCGTAATAACTATTTAACCGTATCGCCCGAGAGTCGGCACGATACGAGTCTCCGCTCTCGCGATACGCCTGCAACAGGCGCGCCGCACTCAACGGATTCCCCTGGTCCTCTTCCAAATGAGGTATGGCCTCGGCGTATTTCTTCTGGACCCACAATACGCCGCCCTGCGCGCCTTCGTTCGCCTGTTGAATTACGTTGTCCGGGATGCTCTCCGCCATCTGGCTGAGCTTCTTCAAGGACTCGTTCGCCATGTCCGTGCGGCCGAATTCCGCCGCCCGCACAGCGCGGGATTTTAACAGCAGCGCCATCTCCTGGTCGCGATCGCTCTTCGATATATCCGAGCGTGTCTTCAACGCGCTTTCAGCGTCAGCAGTGTGCCGCAGGAACCCCGGCAAATCCGGGTCGTAAGCCGACATAAGCCTGTGCGCCATGGCTTCCTGCTTGCCGATATGCAACGAACTCGCTTCTTCAGCCACCTTCGTGAACGCATCATCGGCGGATTCATGCTGATGCGCGAACATATAGGTCAATGCCGACTGCAGTTGCCACGTAAGCCGATCGCCATCCGACGGTGCCATCGCAGCCGCCTTCGCATATTCTGCACGGGCCTGCTGCTCTTTCCCCATCAGCATGTAACTGTCGCCCAGGCCAACCTGCGACCACACGAACGTCGAATCGTATTCCAGCGCTTTCTTGTAGTGTTCAACCGCCTGCTCGAATCGCCCCGCCTTCAGGCTGATCTCCCCGTAGGAGTCCTGCGTATTCGGTTCACCTGGAAGCAGCTTCGCGTACTTGTCGAGTGCCTCGAATGCCTTGTCGAAGATCCTGTTGCCGGCGTAGGCATACGCCAGTTCGTTCAGGGCCGCCGGATAATTCGGATCGATCGTCACTGCCCGCTCGAGGAACCGCTGCGCACCTTCGTAATTCTGCTGTTGCACCATCCAGCGACCGGCAAGAAATAGCAGGAACTTGTCTTCGGGATACGCGGACGTCACATCGTTCAGTGCAGAGATCGCCGGAACCATCTTCCCCTCACGCGATCCCGCCATCCATTCCACCAGCATCTGTTCGGGCTTCGAGGCGTTCGCGGCCAGCGTGCGCGCCTTCTGAAGCTCCGCCTTCTCTTCCGCCGGATTTCCGTTGTCGTATGCCAGGAACAAGTGCGCCAGCGCAAAGTTGCTGTCAGCGCGCACTGCGGACCGGAAGTCGACATGGGCACGCTTGGACTGCTGGTTCTCGATATTCTCGAGTCCGCCCTGGAACGCGCGCCGCGCTACGTCCGAACTAGTGGTGAGTGGAATGTCTTTCTCCGGAGTGGCCTCCTGGCCTGATCCGGTAGCAAACGCGCACGGTGCCGCGAGCACGGCATAGCACATAAGCTTGGTCATCAAACGGTTCATCATCGGTCCCTTACGAACGCACACTTCTCCCAATTGTGTGCGCAGATTAGCACGCGGCCCCGTTAACTCCAAGGTTACTCACGTTACTTGTGTTTATCACTCGTATATCTTTTGATGGACAATACCGTAAGAGCATTCATGCATCGACTAAGGCACTTCGCATTGCTGGCGATCTTCGCGCTCGCTTCGTCCCTCTACGTTGCGGCGAAGGACCTTGCCGTGGTCGTAAACAAGGCCAACGACACCAAGGCACTTACCACTGCGGATCTTGCGAAGGTGCTGAAGAACGTCACGAAGAAGTGGCCGAACGGTCAGGACATCATCATCGTGATGAAGGATCCCAACGCGCCCGCGATGCGTGTGGTACTTCAAAAGCTCTTCGGTATGACTGCGGAACAAGTGAAGTCCCTCGTCAGTTCCGCGAACCAGGGGCGTCCGAATCCAGCCTTCGTCATCGCTGACTCGGATGACGTCGCGTTGAAGATGATTGCCAGCAACGCCGGCGCTGTAGGCATGGTGGATGTTTACGCCATCAACAGCTCGGTCAACGTCGTAAAGGTTGACGGCAAAATGCCGCTCGAACCTGGCTATCTTCTGCACGGCGTCTGGTAAAGAAAAAGGCTGCGTCTCCGCAGCCTCGTCTCGCGATGTAATTTCTAAATTACTGTTCGCTGGCTTTGCGGGCCTTTTCGAACTCGTCTCCCGCACGCCACCCCACCTTGTTCGGCTGGTTTGCTGCCTTCCAGCCCAGCGCTACACCGAACTTCGCCATCAGCGCGTCGCCTGAGAAGTCCATTTCTGGCTTGTACTCGTCTGTGACCTGGTGATAACGGTTCTTGTTGTAGTCCTGCGCCTGCTTCTCACCCCAGTCTTTGTCGTGGCCGGCGAACTTCTCGCCTTCATTCACCGAGAAGGCCGGCACTCCAACGCGCGCCAGGCTGAAATGATCGGAGCGATAGTAGTGGCCAGCTTCGGGCCGCGAATCTGGAACAATCGTGAGCTTGAACTCCTTTGCGGTCTGCTCCACGACTGGGTAGAACGTCGTGCGTTCCGCGCCACTCACCTGCACTTCCTCCGGCATGCCGATCGGCGGGACATCGTCGAAGTTCAAGTCGAGACTGATATTGCGTGCGGGGATCGGCGGGTTCTTCCCGAGATACTCCGATCCGCGCAGACCCTGTTCTTCCGCGGTTACCGACGCGAAGATTACGGATCGCTTCGGCTTCACCGGCGATGCTGACATCACGCGGGCGATCTCCAACAGAATGCCGCAACCCGTCGCATTATCGGCCGCCCCGTTGTAGATGTTGTCACCCGACTGGTTCGGATCAATACCAAGGTGATCGTAGTGCGCGGAATACATAATTGCCTGGTCCGTCAGCTTCGAATCCGATCCCTGCAACTCCGCGACGACGTTGTAGGAGTTGAACGGACGCACCGCGCTCTCCACGTGTGCCTTGAAATGCGCGTTCAACTCGCGTCCCTTGAAGCCCGGCCGTCCCGCCTCACTGATTGCCTTTGCGATGTCGATATCGGAGTCGGCAAAGATCTGTTTCGCCACGTTGTACTGAATCCATGACGCCGCCTTCAGCTGCGGCTCGTTGTTCGCGCGCAGGTAGGAACGTTCGCCTCCCCACGAGTTGTGGACCACGTCCCATCCGTAGCTCGCCATTTCGGTCTGGTGCACGAGGATCACGCCGACTGCGCCCATGCGAGCGGCCTGCTCGTACTTGTATGTCCAGCGTCCGTAATACGTGAGTGCCTTGGCCTTGAAGAAGTTCGGGTCCGTAGAAGGTGGCTCGTTCACCAGCATCAGCAGCACTTTGCCCTTCACGTCGAGGCCGCTGTAATCGTCCCACCTGTACTCGGGCGCAGTGATGCCGAACCCGACCCAAACGATAGGTGCGTCGATCTCATCGGAGGCATTGCCGGTTTCGTCCATCGAAACGATGTCCTGTCCCGGCTTCAGATCCAGCTTCTGTCCCTTCTCCGTCGTGACCGCGTAGCTCGACTCCGGCTTGGTCTTGATACCAAGCATTTCGACCTTCTGGAGATAGCTGCCGTTATCGCCTATCGGCTTCAGTCCGTAACTAGCAAACTGCGTGCCGATATATTCGGCGGCAATGTCGCCACCACGCTGTCCTGTTCCGCGACCCTCAAGCAGATCCAGTGAGAGGAAACGCACGTGCGCGCGGATGATCTCCGGGTTGACATTGTTGATCGCGGACTGCGCCGATGCGGGCACGCTTGCGGCAGATTGCTTGGCTCCGGATTTCGGCTTCTCCGGCGATCCTTGTGCAATGGCGCACGACATTGCGCTCATCGCAATGAGCAACAACACGGCATTTCGCATGTAGGGAAACTCCATGATAAGAATCAAGAGCAGCAAGAAACCTTATATTGTAACGCCGCAACACTCTCGCTCCGCCTGGGCTGGGGCGCTCTGATGGAAACAGCGACTCAATCCCACGGATGTTGGGCGCAAGCTGTGATTCAGCCCTCTCGAAGAAGCCGCAGACCGCGGCTCAGTTCTTCGATCCTCAGCCGTATTTCAGATCGGGGATGCGCTCGTTGGCTTGGAAGTACTCGCCGCCGCCGGCAAGCGCGCGATAGAACTGCTCCTGCTCTTCGCGGAACCACCCGCCTGAAGCGATGCCAATGTCGCCTTCGGGATTGATCAGGAAAAACGTCGGCACCGTGGTCAGCCCATACGCATTCGAGGCCGGATAGCTCTTCGTGTCATCGAGTGCAACCGGCATCGTAATCCGATATTCCTTCAGGAATGCCAGCGTCGCGCGCTGATCGTCCTGCGAGACCGCGATCACGGTCACCGGCTTGCCCTTTGAAGCCTGGTACATGCGCTCGATGTACGGCATCGCGAACTGGCACACTGGGCAGCTGATCTTGAAGAACGCCAGCAGTACCGGCCCTTTTTCCAGCGCTTTGCTGAGCGAAAAAGTTTCGCCGGTCATAGTGGGCAGTGTGAAATCGGGGGCCTTCACGCCGGCTTCGAGTGTCGCCATCCTGCTTCTCCTCGGGGTCTTGAACATCGCGCGGAAGAACTTAAACATCACGCCTCCCGTGCGAAGTGTTTCCGCAAAATCTTGCGCGTCAATCCGGTGATCGCCATCCGGTGCGCCTCTTCGTGCGTAACCCACTTGCCGTGTTTCTTCGCCGTACGGCCGCGGACCACGAAGACCGCGTAATCAGTGTCCGTGATCGAGTGGCGCAGTTTGTGAAGCGGCTCCACGCCATTTGCGCGGATCGCAGGAAGCTCCCACATACCGGCCATCAACGAGTGGTCCGCTGGACGCTGCACCAGCAGCACGCTGTTCTTCCGCGCATACAGAGCGTACCAAAGCTCGGCGCGCTTGCGCTTCGGTTGCGGTCGAGACTGGAGTGGCCCCCGGGTTTTGCACGGCCCGTTCACCGGACAAACCAGGCATTGCGGATTCTGCGGCAAACAGATCGTGGCGCCGAGTTCCATCATCGCCTGGTTCCAATCGCCGGGTGCACGCTTGGCAAGCAATTGTTCCGCGCGCTCCCAAAGCCTCTCGCCCTCGTGGCGCTCTCCATCCAGACGCTCAAGGACGCGCTCCACGTTGCCATCCACCACTGCCGCCGGCTCGTTAAACGCGATACTGGCGATCGCCGCGCTGGTGTAGCGACCAATCCCGGGCAGTTGCCGCCAGCCTGCCGCAGTATCCGGAAATTTGCCGTGCAGATGATGGACCACCATCTGCGCTGCCTGGTGCAAGGCTCGCGCGCGCCGGTAGTAGCCAAGGCCGCTCCAAACGGTCAGAACCTCGTCGAGCGAGGCGTCGGCCAATGCCTTTACGTTCGGAAATTGCGCGAGAAATTGGGCGTACTTGTCGAGGACGGCGGCCACCCGGGTCTGCTGGAGCATGATCTCCGAGATCCAAATCGCGTACGGATCGCGAGTGCGTCGCCATGGCAGATTGCGGCGGCTGTGCCGGTACCAGGACAGCAGGGATTTCTGGAGGTCCGAGGCGTCGGAGTCAGCGGCCGTCGCGGAGGTGCTCATGATTGCAAAAGAGTATACCCTCCCCCTGAGCCATTCTTTGTTTTCAAGATTTTAGCGATCAAATCCCCGCAAAATCTTCAAAACAGGTGCTTTATAGGTAAAATATTCAAAAATAAGCAGTTAGCTCACCACAGAAGCGCAGAGGCTCAGAGTTATCAAAGAACGAGTAAGTCAACTTGGGAATGCCCCACATGCGCAGAATAGCGCGGGACTGGCAACGGAGTCTGTGAGGTATGCACGTGATCGAGGTGAGGATCGTCACCAAAAAGTAAGGAGAGCGGGTGCCTCCGCTCTCCAATAAATTCCCTCCCCGGGAATGATAGGTGTCGTAGCCAAACGCTCTTGTCCGCGACACAGGGATAAGAGCAACCCTGATGCCATTGGCTTTACGGATTGTAAGTAGCTGAAATGGTGACGGTTGATCCACCGCGAAGCGGTCGCTCCGGTGCCCTTTGACCGTAAATGGTGTAACCTTTTGTTACATTTTAGGAAGACGAACCGGCAACCCCTTCTTCGCGTGGCAAACCCAGTTAAGAGGTCGGCATGGTGGTGTGTGCGGCCATAATCATGCCCTTCTTGGCCTGCTGCCACACGGACATCATGCGCAGCGGTTTGTCGGGGAGAGGTTGACCGTCGATGGTGCCTTTGCCGGTAAACATGTAGCTCACGATGATGTCGGCGCCAGCGGTTTCGGTCTGGATCTCGCCGATCGAATAATCGGTGAGATCGAACTTCCGCAAATGCTCTATGGTCTGCTGCCGGTTAGCAACGGCAGCAGGATTTTGCGCAACGATCGTTCCCGAGAGGTGCGCTTCGACGTCGCGCCAGTTCTTGGCCTTCACCGAATCCCAGAACAAGCGTTCGTATTGTTCGCCGCTGGTGGCCATCTCCCAGCCCGGCTTCGGTTTCTCAGGGGCGATGGTGCAGGCGGAGGTGAGCAACAGAACGATGACGGCGCAGAGCAGCTTTCGCATGCGTGGGATTGTAGTCGAGAGTGTCGCGGGTGCGAAGGGTATTCTGCTCGGAAATTACCGGAATCGATAGGGATCGTTCGACTTCGCGGACTTTGTCCGTTTCGCTCACGATGACAAAAAGACCGCCCCTCCATTAACGGAAGGGGCGTGGGAGAGTAGGGGGAATGGGTTAGCCGATCGTCACCAGATCTTCGGTGCTGACGACTTCGGCCTGCTTCGGGTGGTTCTGCCGGACATCCACTTTGCTGCGCATTGGCTCGAGCGTGTCTACCGGGACGGCGAATTCGCGCTCGATCTTCTCGCGGAACTCGGGGCCGGAGTTGTAGGTGCAGAACGGATAGAGCTGTCCGTTGGGCGCGGAGTAATGAATGACGCAGCGCTTCACGCGCTCGATGTCGTAGTTGTAGAGGTCCTGGAAATGCATCCCGGCGACGAGCAGCGTGCGATACGTAAAGGTGCCGTCTTTGCCATCGCGACCGAGCTTCTTGTCGGTGAGGCCTTGCAGCGTTTGCAGGAACTTGGTGAAGCTGAGTCCTCGCGGCGCGCGGTCTTTGTGGAAGTGCTTCTTCAGCGAGTTCCACACGCCGAGCTTGGTATAGAACTTGAAAATTGACTTGCGGGTTTTACGCGAGAGCTCGTCCATGTCCTGAAGCATGGCGCCGACGTCCACGAACTGCGTGATGGGCACGGCTTGTTTGGTTTCTTCGTCGACGAAGAAATAGGTGCCGAGCGAGCAGTGCGGATGCGACGAGATCGTAGGCACCCCGACACCGCGCAACGCCGCCGTGAGCTTCGAAAACGGTGTAACGCAAGCGAGCGGGAAGAAATCTTCCTGCGCGCGGGTGATGCCGGTCTGGTCACTGACAGCCTGAGCGAGGTCGGCGAGAGTGAAGCGTTTCTCTTCGAGCGAGCGACGATTGATACGGCCGGTGAAGGCGACCGGTTGGAAGCTGATGCCGCTGACGCAATCAATGTTTTCGATCGCCACGCGAACGATGTCGCCGATCTGGTGATCGTTGAGGCCCTTAACGATCGTAGGGACGAAGACAATCTTCATGCCGGTTTTGCGGCAGTTGTCGATGGTCTTCATCTTGACGTCGAGCAGATTCACGCCACGCACACGGCGATAGATGTCGTCGGTAACGCCATCGAACTGGAGGTAGAGCGTGGCGAGGCCGGCTTCTTTGCACTCGCGCGCGAAGTCGAGATCTGACAGCTCGATGCCGTTGGTCGCCGCCTGAATGTGGGTGAAGCCCATCTCCTTGGCTTTGCGAAGAACGTCGAGGAAACGCGGATAGACGGTAGGCTCTCCGCCGGAGAACTGGATGCAGCGGGCGTCCACGGGGCGCTCGTTGCGTAGCGTCTCCATCATCTTCACGACTTGCTCGAAGTTCGGCTCGTACACGTAACCGCTGGTGTTCGCATTGGCGAAGCAGACCGGACACGTGAGATTGCAGCGATTGGTCAGGTCGAGATTGGCAAGCGCCGTGTGCGAGGTGTGCAGCGTGCAGAGGCCGCAGTCGGTTGGACAGGTTACGCCCTGCTCGTTGTTCGGGTTTGAGTTGCCGCCGCCGTCGCCGAAGTTCCACTCGTCCATCTTCTGGTAGAGGGCCACGTCACTGAATACAATGTCGCGGAAGTCGCCGTGGTCGGCACAGGTCTTGGCCATAATGACCTTGCCGTTCTCTTCAAAGATTCGCGCGCGAATCACCTGGCGGCACTCGGGACAAAGCGACTCTGTCTCCTTCGGCAAGCCCTTGGCCAATGGCGTAATGCGCTGACCGGTCAGGGTGAATTCCGGTTGGAGAATTTTGAACTTCGGGCGCTTGGTGGGAGAGAACGCAGATGTGCTCACAGGGATCGATCCTCAAATTTCCACAGCAAATGGGTTTTGGATGGATAGTTTCGCAATGGATATTGTGCGCGGAATGGAGCGCTTGAGGATGTGAGGTCGGTTACAGTTTCGTGTGAAGTCGGAATTCAGCGAATGGTGGAAAACGCGGTGCGGATGGACAGCCAAGCGGAGTGGTTAGGACGTCAGTTTTGGGTAGGATCCATGACTACGCCAGCGAAGAGCAAAATATTGGCTGCGTCGTCGTGAACGAAGAACAGGAACGGACGATTTACCACCATGTGGAACGGCGTCGGGCCGCCCATGATTCCGCCGAGAATTCCACCGCCGAGAGTGCTGGCTTCGGCGTAGACTCCCGCGCGATCCGCCCTGATTCGGCCGCTCTGATTCACTTCGGTCAGATGCGATTCCGGCACCAGAATAATCTGTCGCATTACACCGAAGAGCGACTTGAAGCCATATCGTTCCAAAACCGGCCGCAATTCGGAATGAAATGCGAAGTCAAAGGAAGGCATGACGACAGCGCCGAATTCGCGATGCAGTGCTGCAGATACAAGCGACGGGTTGGAGACTATCTTTTGCGAGAGATCCTCGATGGACTTCTCTTGCGCAGGCATGACTACGGTCATAGAGCCGATGCTACACGGCAAAGTGATCGCCTCGAACTCGTCGGTTTGCGCGTGATCGAAGAAGTCCTTTTCGCCATCCATCATGTGGACAGGCTTCGTGCCTCCCGAACGGACCGCGAAGTCACCGTCGATCTCAGGGTTAAGAACGAAGAGATTGCCCTGCCATGAACAACTAAGGTGAAGGGAACCTACGTAGGCGAAGTCATTCCCGATGTCGAACGCCGGAAGCGTTGCAAGGGCAAGTCCGCGGGTGGCCTGGCGCAAATCTTCCGACTGGGGTTTGCGATCGCCTATATTCACAAAATCTAAGTGATAGAAGCGTTGCGAGTTTCTTACGAAGTACGGCGCAAATACCTCCTTCACCTTGGGAGTGCGATACACAATCGCATTCGCCATCCAAATAGAATCTTCGCCCGCGGGCATCAGGGATTGATTACCAAGAAGTTTTTCTGGTTTCGGCGGATCGGAGGGGCCTGAATCCAATGCACCAATAAACATTCGGGACGAATAGCGAAGATCGAGCGCTGAATCCCATCCGAGGATTTTGTCGGTCTCTTCGCGCGCGTCCGCTCGGAACAGAGCGAACATCAGCGTTATGGGTGGAGGAGCGATCGCAACGTTCTGGTCAGGCGAGGCCATATGCATGGAGTTCAACAGCCTGGTGCCGAGTTGCTCGTTGCTGCGAATGAGCGTCGGCAAGCCCTCGCCGGGTTTACCTTGCGCACTCGCAAATGTGGCGACGATGAGTGAGAGAGCGAAGCCTGCGAATCTATACGTCGTCATTTCGCAGCGATTGTACTCTGCGAAAACGAAATCAGCAGTGCGCTACTTCTTCTTGTGCTTCACCGGTGTGAGCTCTTTGTCGAAGAAGTCCGCAGCCATGGTAGCGACTTGTTCGTGAACAGCTTGGCGATCGACGGCTGGATTATCCACGAAGAGCTGTGGCAGCTTTTTCTTGGCGAGGTCAGTGCCGACGTCGAGGAACGTGTAGTGGCCCACGCCGTTGGGAAGAATCGTGAGCTGCGCGCCTTTAATTCCTGCGGCGAAGATTTTCGTGTTGCTCTCGACGGGAGCCTGATCGTCAGCCTCGCCGGCGACGATGGCAACCGGGATGTTGATCTGCGCGAGACTGTCTTTGGAGAAAGCGCGGGCGATGGCGGGAGCGATGGCGAAGACGGCGCGGATACGAGGATCCCGATAGGAGTCGCCGGCGTGATCGAGCGCTGCTTTGATTTCCGGCTGGTTCTGCATCTTGGTGAACTTATCGATCAGGTCGGGCATTTCCGGAGGACTGCACGCGTTGTGGTTCTCAGGCGCCTGGCACCACGCGAGCAGGCCTTTGAAGTCGGCAGTCGCGCCAGCGAGTTCCATCATGGTGAAGCCGCCATACGAGAAGCCGGCGGCGCCGATGCGATCGGGATCGATCTTCGTCCCGAAGCGCTGATCGCGCAGCATGCCATCGATGACTGTCGATATGTCTTTCGCACGCTCCCAACCTTCGGCGAAACCTTGTGGCGTGTAGCCCGTCGCAGCGTTGTTCCCGGGATGATTCACGGCGACGGCGATGTAGCCACGCGCCGCGAGATAAGTGCCGAGCCACGCCATCTGGATAGCGCTGCCGCCGGTGCCATGCGAAAGCGCGACCAGCGGATAGGTGTTGAAGCTCGGCGCGAAGATCGCGTCCTTGGCGGCCTTGCCGGCGTAAATCATCGGCGGATCGCCGAGGTACTGTTCTTTTTCTTCGGCGCTGGCTTCCGCCGGATACCAAACGATAACGGAGAGCGAATGCGAGTCGGAGCCGCGCCAGTTGTAGCCTTCCGGCGGATAGAAGTCGCGGAGCGTCACGCCCACTTTGCGTAGGAGCGGTTCCTCTTTCTTTTTTTCTTTTGCGAAAGAGAGCGCAGCGACGAGGAGAAGAGCGATGAGCAGCGCGCGGCGTGGAAGCAATGAGTGACTCCGAAAAGCTACTGGACGGACCCGCCGGCTTTTTGCCAACCGGCGAAACCGTCGTGATAGACCTTCACTTCTTTGAAGCCGCGGCTGGCTAGGAGCCCGGCAGCGGCACGGCTGGCGGCGCACACATCACCGGCAGCCAGACCGCTTTCATACACCACGACTGGCTTGTCTTTCGGCAGCGTTCCGGCGCCGTCACTGAGCTTATTCAGCGGGAGATTCACGGCCCCAGAGATATGCGACTTGGCGAAGTCTTTCGGCGAACGAATATCCACGAAAAGCGCGCCCTTCTTATGCAGGTCCTGCGCGGCATTGGTGGGGATTTCATTCTTTCCCGGACCCTTGGGCGCGTTCACATCGCAGTCCCCTGAATCAGACTGGCCGACCGCGAGCGGATTGGCAGCCGGAGCCGCACCCGGGATAAGAGACGCGGTTGCTGTAGGAGGAGCAGTTGAATTCGTCGCGGGCTTGTTTTCAACCGGTGCAGCTTCTTTCTTGGCTTTCGACGAGTTCTTATCGAAAGTGACGGTCGCGGCGAGCGCGGCTGGAACTGGCTTCGCCGGACCTGGTGGCGCGGATGGAGCAGCTTCACTCGATTGTGCGGGCGCAGCGGCAGCGACCGCGATATCCTGCAACTTCAATCCGCCGACGTGTTTCACCTGGTTCACCCAGAAGGTCGGCGTGGCCCCCACGCCTACGGCCTTGCCATCTTCCATGTCTGCCTTAACCCGCGCTTCTTTTTCGCCACTTTCGAGACATGCGTTGAACTTCGCCGAATCGAGGCCGATGTCCTGCGCGTAGTACTTCAACTGCACCGGCGCGAGTTCGCCGTCGGCTTCGTACATGCGGTCGTGCATCTGCCAGAACTTGCCTTGGTCGTCGGCGCACTCGGCGGCTTCAGCGGCGCGCTCGGCAAAGACGTGGAACTTCGCGAGCGGAAATTGCCGGAAGACGAAGCGCACTTGCTTCGGATAATTGCGTCGGATCTGGCGGTTGGTCGCCTCGGCGATGATGCATGACGGACACTGGAAATCGCCGAATTCGACGATCGTGATGGGGGCATCCGCCGGGCCAGCAGTGTGGCTATCTGGACGAATCAGTCGCGTGAGATCGGCTGGACCTTCCGTACTATTCGCGTCGAGTTGCTTCTTTACTTCGGCAGCAGAGTGATTCGACAGCCACGCAAAGGCGGGGATCGCAAGCACCACGCAGATGATCAGCACCGCGACATTGCGCTGCGCCCGCTTCGGCGTATCGCTCTCCGGCTTGCCGAGCTCGACGCCGAGCAGAATGAAGATCAGCGCGATGGCGATCTGCTGTGCCACGCACCACGCGCACCAGGCGTGGATCTGGAAAGCCTCGAGGCTGGTGAGATAGAGCGAAACGATCAGTCCCGCAGCCGAAAGATAAAACGCAATTCTCTTCAGCAGCTTGCTCGTGCTCTCACCGGCGAAAGACTCGGCAACAATAAGGATGACGAGCGTTGCGTAGAGCACCGCGCCAAAAGCGGGCGTAGGGATGCCGCCCCAGAACGCAAAGCGGCTGGCGCGAACGTCGTCGCAACCGGAGCCGAGGCAGACGAGCGGGTGCGTCGGCGAGGTGTAGACCCACCAGAGGTAGGCGGAATCGAAAAGGCCGATCAGGCTGAGGACGAGAGCCAGGGTCTTGCGCATCGGCTCCTATTATCGCAAAAGACAACGGGCTGGGAGTCCATAGGGGTGCTTCGACTGCGAATCCGCATCGTGGTGCGGATTCTTCGCTCAGCATGACAGGCTTTTAGCTTCTTGGTGCGACGAACAGCGCGACCGGAAACGCATACAGAATGTTGTCGCCTTCGCGCCGCGGCTGCATATCAATGCGATCTTCGCCCAGCGACTCTTCATAAAGACACCGGCACCGCTCTTCATCCCCGGGCTGGCACAATGACCGCGCAAGCAGACTGTTGAGATCGCCCGCCATGCGCAGCGTTTCGACTTTCGGCTCGGCTAACCCGGCACTCTCGAAAACCGCAACCATCTCTTCGACCGGCAGCGCACGCACATGCGAGTTGTCACGCAGCTTTTCCATTTGGTTGAAGGCGTCGGCTTTTTCGCGGGCTGGCGCGGTATCCACCACGAGAATGCGGCCGCCTGATTTGCAGACTCGCTTCATCTCCAGCAGTACCGTGAGCGGATCGCTGAAGTGATGGAACGCGTAGCGGCAGGTTACAAGCGTAAAGCTCGCATCCGAGAACGGGAGATGCGCGACATCGCCTTCCACCCAAGTGAGGTTCATGAGCCCCTGCCCGGCTTGCAGTTTGCGGGATTGCGCGAGCATGGCGGGCGTGAGATCGATACCCGTCGCATGCAACACCTTCGCGGCGAGCGCACACGTCAGGATGCCGGGGCCACTGGCGACATCGAGGGCCTCGTCGTCCACCTGCGGATCGGCCGCGGCAACAATGCGCTGAAGGATTTCTTCGTTACGGATGGGCTGCGCGTTGGCATAGGCAGCAGCCTGGAAGGTGAACTGGTCGCGGATGAGATCAGAAAGCGCCATGTCATAATCTACGCCCACGATATGACCTTCCGGCAAGGATGTATGTTGGTCGTAGCTTGGTCGCTCCTGATTCCGGCCATCGGCCTGACCATCATGTTCGGTCCGTCGCTATGGGGTTTCGCGCACGGCTGGCCAGTTCTTGTCGTCAACGTCCTGTGTTGTTCTTTGCCCTCTGGCTATTGCGCATCGCTCATCGGAAGCAACAAGGCAATCAATGATCCGCTCCACCATTTTGAAAGCAATCTACTTCTCGGCTTTCATGTCCTGCCTTTGCATCGCCCAAAATGCGCCGCCGCAACGCTTGAAAACCTACCTAACGGCATACGTTGAGAAAATCGGGCTCGATCCCTCGCATGTGGCTTACTCCTTCGCATTCGCGCACTTGAGTAGCAGTAAAGAACCAGAGGTGATCGTCCGCATGACAGGCAGCGACTGGTGCGGGAGCGGAGGCTGCATTTTGTTGGTCCTTGCCTCGAACGGTGATTCCTACAAGAAAGTCTCGGCAATGACGATTACGAATCCGCCTGTCCGCGTTCTCGATACCCAAACGAGTGGTTGGCATGACATCGGCGTTTTTGTGCGAGGGGGTGGAATTCTGCGCGGCTACGAAGCGCGCATGCGCTACAACGGAACCAAGTATCCACCGAATCCGAGTACGTCGCCGAAGACCGCACCCAAGGCCGCTGGCGAGATCGTAATCCCCGAAAACGCCGAATCGATATCGCTAGTGAAGCCCTGAACACGAAGAACGAGCGGAGTTTATCGTAATCACTCGCCAGCAGCTTGCGCCGCCTTCAGGCGGTTTTCATCTTCGGCGGAATGATGTTCAATCCACTGTTCGTCGGTCATAGACTTTCGCCATTCGATCAGCGGTACGGCGTCGGGGCCGACCGGATGCCGAAATTGCCATGTCCCGCTCTTCACGAGGTCGAGAACCTTTTGCGCGACGACGGTTGGCGGCACTGGCGCGTCCTGTAGAGTCTTGGAGAATAAAGCCGCTATACGAGCGGCGTGAGGATACTCAGAGTGTCCAGTGGCGCCTATCCGGTGGGCCATAGACGTATCAATAATTCCGGGCTTCACCAGCGCGACGTGCACGCCGAACGACTTCATCTCACAGGCAAGAGATTCGCTCATCGCCTCCAGCGCCCACTTGGAAGAGCAGTAGGCGGTCATCGGAGGATGAGAGAAGGAACCGGCGACGGAGCTGATATTGATGATCGTCCCGCTCCGTCGCTCGCGCATTTGCGGCACGACGGCCTTGATACAACGGATCGCGCCAAAGTAGTTGGTCTCCATGCACGCGCGGAAATCGTCCAGCGACTGTTCCTCAATGGATCCCGCCCGGTCTACGCCAGCGTTATTGATGAGGATATCTATGGGACCGTGCTTAGATTGAATTGCGGCAATCGCGTTCGCGACGGAATCATCGCGGTCCACATCCATGGCGCTGACGAAAATCGGCAAACTCTCGGCGGCCGCTTTTTCGGCCAGCGCTGGAGAACCTGAAGGATTGCGCATGGTCGCAAACACCCGGTATCCCGCGTGGGCGAATGCAATCGCAATCTCGTACCCAATCCCTTTGCTGCTCCCTGTAACGAGAACCGATCGCATGCCATCCCCCATTTGTTTGTCTTAGTGCGGATGAGCATTATATGCATCGTCGGAGGATTCGAGCACCCAGCAAATGAATACGTACCAAAACAAAAAAGCCATCGCTAAATGCGCTGGCTTTCCCTTTCACTGCTCTCACAGTGCTCTCAGGAAATCGAGCACCGATTGCTGGTCTTTCGCAGGCAGTGCGTTGAACTTCCGGATCACGGCGTTCGCCTCCGATGGCCCGTAGCCGTACGGTTTCATCCCGTGCGAATCGCCGCCTGAAGCGTGCGCTTCAATGGCCTGCAGCAAGTCGCTGGTTCGGCCATCGTGCAGGAAGAACATGCGCTGGCCGACTCCCCAGAGTGGCGTAGTGCGGAACATGTCGCCGGTTGCTTGTCCTTGCGTGATGTCGTCCGCCAGGCCGCTTCCCATGTGATGGATGAGCAGGTCGGTATACGGATGCACCGTCAGATTCTCCAGCGCAGGGGTCTCGCTCCTCGCCGGAGTATTCATGGTTGCGGTATGGCAGAGCACGCAGCCGACACCCGGATTGTCCGGCCCCGTGCCGAAGAGCTGCTGCCCATGTTGGGCGCTGTCCGTGAACGTCGCCGGTTGCGGCGCGTCCAGGAAGCGCATGAAGATCGCGAACATCAGCCAGTCGGCGACCTCGTGGTTCGGGTTGTAGAAGCTCTGGTTGCGCGTGTCGTCAGGGTCGAGCCGCGTGATGTCGTTGGGCTCGCTCTTGTCGGCGGTGCACAGCGGTGACTCGTCGGTCGCCTGCGTGAACAGATCGTTGGTCACGCCCATCTCCACGTTGTAGGCCTCGCCGGAGAAGATCGCGATCGACTTGTTCTGTGCCTTCCAACCGAAACGCGTGATCGTGCCGTCATTGCCACTGTGATTGGGCACTCCCTGGATACCGAAGAGCTGGCGCACCGACGCTGTCGCCTGGTGCCGGCCGAGAATCTCGCGGTCCTGGATTCCGTCGATGATGCCGAGCCCGAAGAGTTGCAGCGGTATCCGAAAGCGCAGGTTACCAGAACGGTATTGCGACTCGAAGTCCGTCGGCGGCAACACGGCACTCGTACAGGTATTTTCCTGGCCGGCGGGAAAGATGTCAGAACGGCCGACGACGCTGAAAAGCTGATGGACTCCGCCATCGGGCGAGCCGTCAGGCTTCCGTGCAAAACGTACTTCGCGGATCGGCCCATACTGATGGATGAACGACGGTACCGCGTTCGTCGCGCCCTTCCGATGCGGGATGAGATCGAACATCGGGTTCTCAGGCGGGCGCTGAAGATTCGCCGGAGCTTGTGGGTTAGGAACCATGAAGCCACCCGAACCGCCCACTGCCGGCTGGTTGTGGCAAGAGCTGCACTGGTCTCCATTGAAGCGGACGCCGAGCCCGGACGAGTTCGTCTGGGTCACCAAGTTGGCCTTGGCCGGATCCACAAAAGTACCCAGCGTGACATCTGTACAGTCATCGCAAACACCTTCCAACTGGACAGTGCGTTGGAATCCTTCAAAGAACATGTTGAGTTCTATTGGCGTTAATCCATTGAGCGGAGTGCCGGCGCCAGGCGCACCTTTTCGTACTCCGGGATCTTTCTGAGCTGCGACAAGGGTGGTCAACAACAGGACGGTTAGCAACGAGCACATCAACATCCAGGAACGACCGAACTTCATACGTCCTCCGTAGGGAGAGAGTTGGAGGGGCCCAATTTGCAGTGCTAGTGGACGAACTGGCAGTGAGAGCTGCGAGACTCTGGGGCATTTCACTGGATTGGTCAATGGAGGGCGGCTCAATTGTGAGTTGTCCGTCGAGCACCGTCTAAGGCGCTGAAACCGGAACACTTCACGACGCAACGGTGGTAGACTTCCGCATTCCCCGAGCTGTGCCAAGGAAATGGGAGAAACCGCCAATCGCCAGCAGTTGGTCCGCTTCGGGCCGTACTGCGCAAACCGGCAAACCGGTGAACTCTACAAGTTCGGCACCCGGCTAAAAATTCAAGACCGGCCGTTTGAGATCCTGTCCATCCTGCTGGAATCTCCCGGCGAACTAGTCACTCGCGAGGATCTTCGCACCCGCTTGTGGCCGGACGGCACCTTTGTCGACTTCGATAACAACATCAGCACCGCCGTGCACAAGCTGCGAAGCGTTCTCTCCGACTCGGCCGACGCCCCGCGATATATCGAGACCGTAGGAGGCCGCGGGTATCGCTTTATCGGTACTGTCGAAAGCGACGTCCCTGCCGATTCCGAATTGGCTGCCTCGGTCCAGGCTCCCGCCAATAAACCTGAAACCGACTCGACGAGTGCGAGGGTTGTCTCCGTAATAGTGAAGAAGCCGGTCGCTCTCACCACGGCTCCGGCCAGCGTCGAAACCCGATCACGTAGATGGTGGCTGCTCATCCCCGCACTTGTCTTGCTCGGATTGATCGCCGCAGCAGCGTGGATCTACTTCACCCCACCCGCCGAACCACGCGTGGTAAAGATCGTGCAGCTCACGCGCTCGGGCACGTTGCATCCAAACCAAAACGTTGTCACCGATGGTCCGCGCATCTATTTTCTTGATCGCACGGGTCGCAACTTCGTGTTGAAGAGCATGGCCGCCGGTGGCGGATCTCCCACCCCGGTGCAGATCGGGCTTCCGCACTACGACGTCCAGGACATTTCCCACGACAACTCCGAATTGCTGCTCCGTGAGCTTACGGAGGAGCACGAACTGCGACAGCTATGGATTGCCGATATTGTCGGAGGCTCGGCGAGGCGAGTAGGCGATGTGGTCGCGATGGGAGCTACGTTCTCACCCGACGGACAATCCTTGCTCTATTCACAGGACGGCAAAGTACTGACCTGCGATCGCCAGGGTGGCAATGCTCGCGTACTGTTCGAGACCCCAGGCGAGGTGACCCGCATGCGCTGGGCGCCCGCTGGCGACGTGTTGCGCATGGTCATAATCAACTCAAGCGGCGTCGGAACCGCTCTCTGGGAAACCCGGCCAGGAGACTGGAAGTTGCGACGCGTGCTGTCCGATCGAGCAATGCAGGACGAACCCTGGACGCTGAGTTGGAGCGCGGATAGCCAGTGGCTTGCGTTCAGCGCAGTCACGCCCAGTGGTCGAGAGATCTGGATGCTTGGCCGCGACCACTGGTGGAAACATGCGCCGCCGCGTCCCACCCGACTCATCGGCGGCCCCATCGATTTTGATCTGCCGACATTCAACAAGAACGACAACACTCTCTACGCGGTGGGATCGCACCGGCGAGGGCAATTGCTGCGCTACGACGACGCCTCGCACAACTTCGTCCCTTACCTGGGCGGTCCGTCGGTGGATCAACTCGACTTCACGCACGACGGACAGTGGGTCACGTATGTCACCTACCCCGAACACATCCTCTGGAGATCACGAGTTGACGGGACTGACGCACAGAAACTCACAGAGGCTCCCATGCGTGCCTTCGTGCCAAAGTGGTCGCCGGATGGACAGTCCATCGCCTTCCGCGCAAACTTTGCCGCGGGTAAACCGTGGCAAACCTATGTGATTTCGTCAAAGGGCGGAGTTGCCCAACTCGTTGCGAGTGAGCTATCGAACGTCGGCGGTCCGGGCTGGACTGCGGACGGCCATGGCTTGATCTTAGTCGGAGAACACGACGAGAGTTTGCGTATCTTCGATCTTCACTCGGGAAGCAGCAAGTTCATTCCAAATTCGCAACATATGTCGGACCCCGTCGTATCGCCAAGCGGACGATACCTTCTCTCCGGCAATCCCGACGACAACCGCATCGATGTCCTCGACCTGCAGACCGGCCAAAGACGCCACCTCGCCGACCAGGTGGATTACCCCGCATGGTCGCGCGACGAGAAGTTCGTCTACTTCAATCGCTTCTCAGCGTGGTCTCCCGCGATGTACCGAATTCGAGTGGCCGACGGCGTTGTCGAAAAACTCTTCGATCTCGACGGCTTCGCGGCAACCGGCAGCTGGTCCACCTGGAGCGCACTGGCGCCGGATGGCTCGGTGCTCCTGCTGCGCGATCTTGGAGGAACTGATCTCTACGCGATTCAGTGGGAAGCGCACTGAAGGACTAGGAATCCAAAATACGAAACCCCGCATGTTCGCGGGGTATCGCATTTGTGAAGCGAGAGTTTTGGGTTAATCGCCCATTACTTCTTCCTTCTTCTCTGCCGGCTTGATGCCGCCAATGCTGCCGAGAGGAATGAAGCCTTCCTGGGGCAGCGGCTTCTCACCCAGCACATGCTCTTTGTAGAGCGACATCATGCGGGCGTCTTCCGCGTCCTTCTTAAGCTGTTCGGTGGACTTCAGCTTCGCGTCGCGTGCGCGGGTCTTTTCTTCGCGCGCCGTCTTCGCGATACCGAGGTCATCGAGGGTGTGGTTGCGCTCCGCGTGCACGTGCTCGTCGATCAAGTTGAGCGTGTGATCAGCGGAGGTCATCGCCACCTTCTTGTTGCCGGCGAAGATCTCGTGACGGCCCTTTTCCTCGTACCACTTGGTGAGGGTGGCGGTCATGTGCATCTTCTCTACGATGTTGCGCCAGCCCACGCCCGTGTTGTATGCGCAGAAGCTGATCTCGCCTTCCTGCGTCGCGTACGGGATGATGCACTGCTCGGTGCGGCGGAAGTCGTAGTTGAACAGGTCCTGGAACCACATGCCTGCGATGAACAGGAAGTTCCAACGGTCCTGGCGGCGCTTCTGCACGTCTTCAATGGTGCGGTCCGGTGTGCTCTTACCGTAGCGCTTGTCGGCGCCCGGTGTAGCCGCGAAGGTCTTGTCGAACTTCTTCATCAAGTCCATGAACTTGAAATGCTTCGGGGCCTTGAACGGATCGTAGTTGCGTCCCAGTGCGAGCGCCATGCCGAGCACGCTCAGGAAGCGGCCGCGCGCAGCGTCGTTCACCTTCGCCACATCCTTGGCGATGTTGTCGCCATTGAGGAACGCAGTGACGGGAACGGCTTCCTTGGTTTCCTTATCGATCATCAACGCCATGCCCACGCCGCAGTTCGGGTGGCAACCGCAGGAGAGTGAACCCCAGTCGGCGTTCGGTCCATGCGTCAGGTCAGCCCAATCGCTGAACGTGCTCATGAAGCTGATCGGGAACCAGTCGCGGATCGGCTCGCCGAGTCCGGTCTGGCTCTTCACGTCGTGCGCCAGATGGCTCAGCGTGTAGCGCTGCGCCTGGCGACGCTCGTCGGTGATCTCTTCGTCGCGGCCGGTGAACGAAACCGGCTGGAATGAGAGGAACGAGATGCGCTTCGGGTTGTCGAGCGCGAACTGGATGATGCGTCCCACCTGCTCGTTGTTCAGGCCGTTCACGATCGTGGTGACCGGAACGATGTCGACGCCCGCGTTATGCAGGTTCTCGATCGCGCGCAGCTTTACGTCGAACAGGTTGCCGACGGCGCGGTGCGAGTTGGCAGCGTTACCGATGCCGTCGAACTGCAGGTACGCGTAACGCAGACCGGCTTCCGCCGCCTGCTTCGCGAACTCAGGGCTCTTCGCAAATTCGATACCGTTGGTCGCAGCCTGCACCGAGTTGTAACCAACCTTGCGGGCATAAGCGACTGCATCGAGGAAGTACGGCGACAACGTCGGTTCACCGCCGGAGAACTGCACGCTCATCTGGCGCCGCGGCTTGATGGTGATCGCGTTGTCAAGCATCGTCTTGATTTCATCCCACGTCAGCTCATGAACGAAGCCGACCTGGTTGGCGTCCATGAAGCAGGGATCGCACATCATGTTGCAGCGGTTGGTGAGATCGATCGTCAGCACCGAGCCGCGGCCGTACTTCACGGTCGAAGAACCGTGATGATGCAGCTTCTCGTCAGCGTGTGCGCGAATGTCGCGGCCGGGGAAAACTTCTTCCAGGTGCTTGAAGAACGCGGGATCCATGGCCATCACATCTTCAAAGTGGCCGTGCTTCGGGCAGTCCTTCACCATCAGGATCTTGCCGTCGCGCTCGATGATCTGCGCCTTGATTTCGCCGGCGCGCTCGTTGAGCAGGATCTCGTGCGGCAACTTGCCGTCCACGATGGAGTTACGGATTTCAGGAACACACTTGGGGCAGAGAGAATCCGTGGTGCGTGGCCAGCCCAGCGGCGGCTTCGACTTCTGGTACGACTTCAGGAGCGGCTTATCGCTCCACTTCGGCGTAAACGAGGGTTTCTGGTTGATGCTGTTGAGCTTGTCGAAAACCGCCCACGCGCCCTTGGCGCCGTAGGTCATCGCTTTTTCGAAATACTTTACCGGCTTGTGCATTCTGCCTCTTCGTTTGCCTGAATATGGAGCGGTACAGGGAGAGCGCTCCCCCACATTTATCTGTTCTTACTTTAGGGGAGAGCCCGTTTTCCGTGAATGGTTTAGCGGGGAACGGCGATGAATAGGGGCTTAGCTGTACTCACCGCACATCGAATGGTGACGTACGTCACAGGGCTATGTTATTGGTTTTTCAGGGTCGTAGCCCGAAAATACAGAAAAAAGCAGCAGACAAGTCTGCTGCTGAGTCGGAGGTTCCTATGTACCCTGGAGGGTTCGGCCTTGAACTTATTGCGGAGAACTCACCATGCCGCCGCCAATCTTTCCACGATCACGCTGTTCGCGAGCAATATCGCCCAACGACTTTCCAGGCTTGGCCGTGTCCACAATGCGGCTCGCCACCGAATCCTCGGCCGGTTCCTGTGTGACCTGCTTGGCGACCGCGGCTTGGCCAATGGCGACATCGCCTGAAACATAGAGCGTCAGCATTGAATCCTTGGGAACGGTGCAAGTCATGCCGTTATTGAAATGCGCAAAAGGCGCATACGGAGAGTTGACGAGGTTGGTCAGCGATTCAGGCTTGATGTCGCTGCCGGCGCCGCTTGGAATCTGTCTGATCGTACGCAGCGGGATTTCCTGCCCGCTCGTGAGCTTCAGCGATTCGAGGCGGAATTCGACCGAGCCGGCTTTGCCAGCCTCGCGGTTGTCGAGCTGCGCGGCAACCACTTTGCCGTAGACGTACGCATTCTCAGGGAGCAGGACCTTCCCATTTAGCTGAACGTCTTTTTTCACGACGAACTCGACGAGTTCTCCCGGTTGGTCTGTCTCTGACGAAACCATGCGAGCAAGAACTAGATGGACGGGCGTACCGTCCGCGAGAACGTTTGCGGGCGCTGCCGGCGGCGCTTGTGCCGGCAGAACAGTCGGCGCGCTGGCGAGGGACATCGCTGCGGCCAGAATTACTGCATATCGAGCGTGCATGTGAGGTTTAACCCCGGACGCACACTCTACGACTAACCGACGCAGGTGCATACATTACGTTGGTACCCTGAAGGGTGGAAACGGACCCTGCCTAATTGATTGGAGACTGATTCGGCGTGGTTTGCGGACGCGGCCCGATCTTGGTAACCAGGTTCTGCACCATCCTCGGACCGTGATCCATCATGCATTCCCGGACGTCAGGCCAGAACTCGCGGATCAGGTTCATGCCGGCGTCGGTGGCAATTCCACCGGCGGCACGGCCTGCAGTCTGGGCAGCGTCATACTGCCGAATCGGGTGATAAACCGTGGGGATCGCTGTTGCCAGGACGGCGCCGGTGAGTTCAGAAGTATTCAAAGTCGCGTGACCGCTATCGGTACGGCCGATGACCACGCGCGAGATTGCATAGGCAGCGCGACTGACCGCATTCGCCGAAGTCGAAGGATGGTAGCGCGGATCTTGGTGCAGCACCGTCGGCAGCAGGAACTTGGTGAAGAATCCTTGCTCCGTCTGGTCTTCGATCACGTTGCTCACTCGGCCGGCGTAAGTCTCGTTGACCTGGCCGCTGTTCCACGACGGATGGAAGCCCGCGGTTAGCGCCGAAGAGAACGTCGCGGCCGGCGAGAACTGCTGCTCAACGAAGCTTTTGAATTTCTGCTCGGTATTGAGGTGCGAGGAACTCAAGCTGGCATCGTGCGCAGGCATCACGATAAACGTCGTTTCCGTAGCCATTTCAAAACCGCGTTGGGCGGCAACTGCCGAAGGAGCAGACGGCAGCGCGTCCTGCTGCGAATGCACCATCAGCGGGCACATGATCACGGCAATCGCGGCGAAATGTATTGCGGACAGCTTCACGGTTCAGGCTTCCTGCTGCCTTAATTAGGACGCCATTCTAAGCTGTGTGTTTGTATTTGACCCGCGAAAAATCAGCTTTTCATGCGATATTTCCAATCTGAAGTACCTGCCCGGCAGTTACCGCCCAATTTGAACAGGATCGAAATGGACGGCCAACCCCGCTGCTCACGCCCGCTTCTCTCTCTACACGAATTCCAGCTCTCGTCGACAACTTGGGCCACAGAAGCGGGTTTTCAGTGGAGGGTGCAGCTGGTTGCTAGTCGTATGCCCCCGGTTGATTCGCGGTAAGCAGCAGCCGATAATCTAGGTGCTCTGGCACCGTATCGTTGGGAGCTGTCCATGGACGAAAAGAACCGACCGTTCGACGAACGCTTCAATAGCGCCGTTCACCAGGCCGCCGACAAGCTGGACCGTGAATCGGAGAAGCTGATTGCGTATATCAACGACGAGGTCGTACCCGCCGTGCGCGAACATTCGAGCCGCGGGTTGCGTGTCGCCGCTGAAAAGCTGGCGAAATTCGCCGACTTCATGGACCAGCAGAAAGATGCACCCGACGAGAAAAAGACTTAATGCCGTGTAGTTCTTCCCTTTCGCCGGTGCGCTTGACCGCCCTGCGTTATTCCGCAGCGCTCGCTGTGTTGTTGCTGCTCGCATCGTGCGGAGGAAAGAAAAAAGCGGCGAAGTACAATCCGCCTCCGCCACCTCCGCCCTCACAAAACTATCCACCACCGCAGACAAAAACCGATACCACGCGATCGGCGAAGAACACGCAAAAAACGCCTCCGGCAGCGCGAAAGCCCAACGGAAACTCGCTCTTCACCCAGGAAGGCTACGCGAGCTGGTACGGCCCCGGCTTCCACAATCGCCGCGCTTCAAACGGCGAAGTCTACGACATGAACGCCATGACCGCCGCGCACCGCGACTTTCCACTGAACAGCGTGGTTCGCGTGACCAACGAGCAGACTGGCCACTCCGCGGTCGTACGCATCACCGATCGCGGACCGTTCGTGCCGAACCGCATCATTGACCTTTCCCTTGCCGCAGCGAAGCAAGTAGACGTCTGGAAGAGCGGCACCGCGATGGTGAAGCTCGAGGTCATCAGCGCACCGTCGCCGGTAGATCACGGCGGACGCTGGTGCGTGCAAATCGGCGCCCTCAGCCGACAGAAAGACGCCATCAAGCTGAAAGAGCACCTGCTCGAGTCGTTTGAAACGACGCAGGTCATCCAATTCCCCGCCCCCGACGGCGGCTACTGGGTCCGCGTGAAAGTTCCGCAGGACGACAAGAAGCGCGCCCAGGAAGTCGCACGCGCCACGCACGTCAGCGAAGGCAATGTTTTCCTCGTGCGATTGGATTAGCTTTTCCGCAGCCTATACAACACGTGTCGCCGCATAGGATGGCCCTCTGGCAGCCGCGGATGATCGAAATCATCTGCGGGATCGTGCGTCATACCGATCTTCTCCATCACCCGTCGCGACGGAAGATTCCCCGGCACAGTAAACGAGACGAGATCCTCGATCGCGAGTCTCCGAAAACCCATCCTCGGCTACAGCACGGGCAGCTTCCGTCGCGAATCCACGGTTCCAGTGCGCGCAATCCAAGCGCCAGGCAATGTCGATGCAAGGCGTGAATGGCGCGGTGAACGTGGGCACATACAAGCCGGTGTATCCGATAAACGTTCCGTTCTCGCGGAGCTCCACCGCATATGGTCCATGGCCGCGCTGGCGAAAGTGCTCTTCGATCCGATCTACCAGCGCATCGCTCTCCTCGCGGCTGAGCACGGCCGGCATGAACCGCATCACTATCGGATCGGCGTTCATGCGCGCGAATGGCTCGCGGTCTTCGCTTCGCCAGTGGCGCAGCACCAGCCGCTCGGTCGTGAGAATGACTCGCGGATTCATCACGGGATCGCCGTTCTTCCTATACCATAGGCGCCATAACGCCACTGAGGTCCCGTATGTCGGATTGTCTTTTCTGCAAGATCGTCGCCGGTCAGATCCCATCGAAGAAAGTGTATGAAGACGAAAAAGTCTTCGTTTTCCAGGACATCAATCCGCAAGCGCCGATTCACTTCCTCATTATTCCTCGCCAGCACATCGCCGGCCTGAAAGAAGCCAGCGAAGCCGATGCCGAGATCATCGGCTACTGCCACCTGATCGCCGCCAAACTCGGCAAGCAATACAACGTCGAGGACGGTTACCGCACGGTGCTCAATGTCGGGCCGAAGTCCGGCCAGTCAGTCTTCCATCTTCATCTGCATTTGCTTGGCGGACGCGATCTCACGTGGCCACCCGGATAGACGCACAAACAGGAATGGTTGATGGTCGAATCAACCCGCCATGAGTTGGCTTTGCGCGCTCGCGAACGAACGTCGCCACACCGCGGCGGCGATGGCGAATTGCGGCACCAGTCGAGCGAAACCGTCCACCAGTTGTTCGATCTCGCGCCACTGCTCCGGGTGCAGGTCGTCCATCAGAGCACGATGATCGCTCACCGGCAATCCGTGTAAGAGCGTTAAGGTTCGTCGCGACAGTTCATCGCGCGCCTGCAGAAACTCCCGATCGGCGAAGAGACGTTTCGTATCCACCCATACCGAAGCCAGGTAGCCCGGAAAGGGCGAGATTGCGCGGAACATGCTGGGCACCTGCTTTGAAGCGGTGTTGCGCTTAATCTCCGAATAGATAAGCCAGGTGCGCAAAGAAGCTTCGCTCTCGCTCGGAATGTGCAGGGTGATCATCCGCGCAAAGGGCGAGCTGCCATGTCGTGCGCTGACGCGTCCTCGCTGCCCTCCGCTATAACCACGCTGCATGAGCCGCGTGAACAGCGCCATCCGCGGCAGAGCGCGCTGGAATGTCGAAGCCACTCCCGCCATAACGCGAACGTCGGCGGGAGAAAATTTCTGCGCCGTGAGCAGCCGCTCCTGGTTGGAAAAGCGCCAGCGCGTGCCGATCACCTGGGCGTTGATGAATTGGTTCAGTGTCTCTGCCGAGGCGTGAAACTCCTTCGAACATGCCACTTCGTAGAGGTCGTCCCACATCTCTCGGATATAGGTCGAATTCCCCGCCGCTGCTTTAAAAATGGTCGGTACGTACGGCATGTCGAAGGCGGAGCGCACCTCGTCGTAAATCGGTCGCAGATCGGGTGCGAGCTCGTTGACTTCAAGTGCGCGCTGGAGAGACATAGAGGCCCACTCGATTAGAGAGGAACGAGAGGGCGGGCGTTGCCGGAGAAACAAAAAGCCGCTGCACTCGGCAGCGGCTCTCGCGATTCGTGAAACCTACTGGACTTCTTCGATCTCGTCCGGCGCACCGTGGCGACGGAGCAGGTTGGGTAGATTCTGCGAGAAGGCCGAGCGCGGCACGACGGTATCGCAGCCGGCTTCGATCGCCTTCAACTTCAGGTCGCCCTGGATGTGCGAGACGAAGCCAAGGAAATTGGTCTCTTTCTTGAATTCCTTCTTCAGCTTCGGGATCGTCTTGAGCGGGTTCGCGAGGTGGTTGTTCAGGTCGAAGATGATCAGTGACGGCTTCTCCCCGCTGGTCTCCGCGGCTTCGAGCACGTCCTTGTCGCTCTTCACGAACTGTACCTTCACGTTCAGTTTGCGCGCTGTCTCCTGGATCTTCGCGAGGAAGAACAAGTCCTCGATAAACGCAAAGATCCGGATGGCATCGGTCGGCTGGCCTGCGGGAACCGGCTCGAGCATGGGTTCCTGGTACACCCTCGCCTGCTGATGTCCGCGGCCGAAGTGCCGTCCAGCTCCATTGCTGCCGCTGCCGTTGCCGTTGACGTTGCCGTTCACATTGCCATTAGCGCGATAGCTGTGGTCCATAGGCGCGCTGAAGACGTTGGGCTGGCCGCCCTCGTTCTGGCGTTGCGGCTTCCCGCCGCCACCACCGCCGCCGAACTTCTTACCGCCGCTGCGGAAGCGTTTGCGACGCTTAAAGCCACCGCCGCCGCCTTGCCCCTGACCTTGCGGCTGGGGCGAATTATTCTGTTGGTTCTGTACAGGTTGACCCTGCTGCTGGCCGGGCTGTCCGGGCTTTGCACCTGGACCACGGCGCCCACGACGCCGTCTGCGGCCTCTTCCTCCCCCGGGCTGCTGTTGAGGCGGCCCGGAAGGATGGTTCGGTCCTTCACTCATATGTCTCTCTTGTCCTGCGTTGCTTCTTGGTAAACCCACGTACTCTGCGGCCGTACCTGGAACGCACTTATGCGAACTGGCTAACTTCAGGCTTCGGCTGGAAAGTTCTCGTCAAATTGCCCAGTACGTTTGGAACCCGTTTCGTACCGGAATGCCAGCACGGGAAGTGCGGCTTATTTGGAGGACTTTTCGATACTACCCGCACTTGCTGTTGAAACGCAAGCGGGAAAGTCAGTCGTGCGGCACACACCCGGTAAACACCCACTGATAATGCCCGCCGCTAAACGCCTTCCGACCCATTGGATGCCAAAGCTGCGCAGTAGTTGCAACCCGCAGCCCTGCTCCCACACAATCCGTCCCTATGGATTTATGGACATCCCGGTCGAAAACCGTCTCGATTCTGGGATGAAAGGGTTGTGAAAATTTGTAACTGATTGTAAACGCAGCAAGTTCAATTTGGACACAAAAATGCTGAATTGCCGCTCATCCCCCAGTGTTGGCGCAGGCGACGCTGGCGTTTCCCTGTATCGGGCCCCGTTTTCAATCAAAAGTGGAGGCAAAGCATGAAGCGAGCTGTTCTCTTCACCTTCCTCATCCTGCTGGTGATCTCTTCGATCGCTTTCGGCCAGCAAACTACCGGACAAATCAACGGCACCCTCGTAGATTCCAGCAGTGCAGTCGTTCCCAATGCGACCGTTACCGCAAAGAACGTCGATAACGGACTGACCCGCTCCACCAAGTCAAGCACCACCGGCGGGTACACCATAAATGACCTTCCCCCTGGAACGTACACCATCACCACGGAAGCCCCTGGTTTTGCCAAGACCGTGAATGAGCGCGTTCCGCTGCTCGTCGGCCAGGCCTTGACGCTGAACTTCACCCTCAAAACGGGCGGCGCCAATGAGACCATCACCGTCACCGAGGAAGCGCCGCTTATCGAATCGACGCGTTCCGATATCGGCGGCTCAGTATCGCCGTTGGAAGTGAAGGAACTGCCAATCGTGGACCGCAACTTCGCGGGTTTGATGGCAACCGTCCCCGGCGTGCGTCCTGCAGAAGCCTTCGATCCGACCAAGACCCGCTCCGGCAACGTGAGCGTGAACGGCAGCGACGGCCGCTCCATTGACTACAACGTGGATGGCGGCGACAACAAGGACGTCGTCATCGGCGGCATCGTCCAGAACTTCACCATGGAAGGCATCCAGGAATTCCAGGTGACGACCGACCGTTATACGGCGGAATCCGGCCGCGCAGCGGCTGCTGTAGTGAACGTGATCAGCAAGAGCGGTACCAACGCTTTCCACGGGACGGCGTTCAGCCTGTTCCAAAACAGCGGTCTGAACAGCAACAGCTACTTCAATGAAATCGCCGGAAACCCGAAAAACAAATTCCATCGCTACCAGTTTGGTGGTTCTGCCGGCGGTCCAATCATCAAGGACAAGCTGTTTTTCTTCGGCGCATACGAGCAGAAGCGCGAACCCCAGGACATTGGCGTCGATCCTTCTGCATTCGACAATCTCACCCTGTTCGCGGCTGCATTCCCGGACTATGCGGTTCCCATCAGGAAGCTCGACTACTCGTACCTCGACCAGCAGCTGACAGCGAAGGTGGACCATCGCATCAGCGATCGTCAGAACATGTTCTATCGCTATGCGTGGGAAAAATGGACGAACCCCAACGATCAGCTTGGATTTCCGTTCGTGGCTGACGCCAGCCAATCCACTTCTGACAGCAACAGTTTTCATGACTTTGTAGCGCAGCACAACTACACGATCTCGCCGACCAAGGTGAATTCGTTCAACTTCCACCTCCAGGACTTCACCAATGACATCCTTCCGGCGCCGGGTCGCACCTTCACCTACGACGTGGCGGGAGGAGGGACTGCAACCAATCCAGAAATCTGCTTCGGTATCGGCGGCGGATGCGGCGGTGGCGTGCCGGAAGTCGGCAACAACGTCAACGTTCCCCAAGAAACCCTGATTCGCAAATACCAGTTCCGCGACGACTTCACGTGGGTGCATCGCAACCACAATATGAAGATGGGCGTGAACTGGGATTACGTGGACGTAATGGGCGGATTCTTCTACTTCGGCGCCAACGGCTACCAAGTCATCTTCCAGGATGATCCGAAGACGATCCTGGCGAACCCTGCGGCGTATCCGGACGGCTTCTCAACCCGCGGCGCCGTCGGTGAACTCACCTACAACGGCGGCTCCGGTTCGACCGCACAGCCTCCATCGCACCAGTTAGCGTTCTACTTCCAGGATGATTGGAAGGTCACCAACCGCTTCACGCTGAACGCCGGCGTGCGCTGGGACGCGAACCCGCTGTTCCTCATCCCGCAGCTCACGAACAACTTTAGCAGCACGAACCGCACTGTCCGAGTCCTGCGCGACGTACTCGCCGCGAACCTGTCTGATCCAGCGGCACAAGCAGGCGTTCAAAGGGCGGACTACCTCGCCGGCAATACCAGTCTGGCTAGCAAGAACACCGCCGACTGGAAGGAATTCCAGCCTCGTATTGGTTTCTCCTGGGATCCCACCGGTTCGGGCAAGAGCGTCATCCGCGGCGGCTATGGCATCGCACGCGACACCATCTTCCAGAACCTGACGCTCTTCGCGGTTCAGGAAACCAATCCAACCATTTACAACACGATCATCGACTACTTCCCGAGCCAAGCCCCGGGGTCTTGCCCTGCAGGCGGCACTGCCGATCCAACCGACCTTTGCAACTTCCGCTTTGGCATCGATCCGCTTCCGGCTCCGCAAGCGGCGACTACGGACCTCGCACCCGGCGCCGTTGGCCGTATGCAGGACCCGCGTTTGACGGACCCGTGGTCGCAGCAGATGTCCATCGGCGGCGAACGCCAGTTCGGCAACGACTACGCGTTCGGCGCGGATTACTACCACGTGCTCGGCACCCATGAACCACGCGTTCTGAACATGAACCCGAAGATCGGATCGACCTGTGATCCGGCGTACGGCGGCGATCCTACCAACCCAACCTGCGTGAACGGCGCGGGAACTCGGTTGATGGACGCGGCCTTCTCGGAAGCACCAGACAGCCAGATCGCCGGCCAGAACCTTGGCATCGGGCGATTGGGCGCTATCTACGATTACTCAACCTCGAACCGCTCTCTGTATGACGGCATCAACTTCCAATTACGGAAGCGGATGAGCCACCACTTCCAATTCCAGGCGAGCTACGTTCTCTCCTGGGCGCGGTCGTGGGGTGGACGCCCGACGTCGTCCTATAGCGGCAGCGGCGTCAATGTCACTCCGGAGCAGCAGTTCGCTTCCAACGAATTCAACTACAGCAGCTTTGACGAGCGCCATCGCTTCACGTTGAGCGGCGTCTTCCAACTGCCGTGGGGATTCGAAGTTGCACCACTGGTTCAGGCCGCATCGGCACGCCCGTATGATTTCATCGCTGGTTCGGACATTAACGGCGACGGACGTTCCACGATTGACCGCGCTTGCGTCGGTAGCACTCCGGGCAATCCGATCTTCACTAAGGGTTGCACCATGCTCAAGCCGGACACCCTGCGTGGCGACCCGTTCTTCCAGATTGATACGCGCGTCGCTAAAGCATTCAAGTTCAACGAACACATGACGTTGCAGTTGATTTGGGAGTTCTACAACATCGGCAACGTAAACAACTTCTGTAACTACTACTTCAATAACGCCAGCCAGTCCAACTTTGGAACGCCGCAGGGATACTGCGGTGGCCAGGGCGGTCCGGCCTTTACGGGCCCGTTCCGTCAGCAGTTCGGCTTCCGTTTCGAGTTCTAGGGTCAGCGAAACCTGGCTTACTCGAGGGCACCTCCCAAGGTGCCCTCTTCTTTTGAATGGGACAGAACGCAACTTTCTGCTTGTGAAACGCCTGTTTCGTGGTGTAAAAAGCCACAACCACCAAAGTGTTCGCAGAGACACGAAAGCGCATATTGGGTCTGCGCTGGATTGATGGAATTTGGGTTGGGGTTACCGCTCGCTCTTCCGCTAACAAAGAATCCTATTTTTGGCTATGCCCGCGTAGGGCGCAGCCTGTCGAGAAGTCCTATCGCTCGATCGAAACTGCAACAAACGTTGCAGATCGTACGTGCAACGGCTACTGCAGAGACATCCTTGGAGGGAAAATGAGGAGATATATCCGTTATGTGTTGAGCTTAGCGCTCCTGCTATGCGCGACACATATGTTATTCGCCCAGGCGACCGCTAGCGCGAATGTCGCCGGCACCGTGTATGACAAGACGTCCGCGGTCATCGCCGGCGCACAAGTCACCATCACGAGCAAAGCGACCGGACAAACGCGTACTTCCAACACCGACAGCAACGGCGCGTACCGCTTCGACCTGTTGTCTGCCGGTCAATACAGCATCAAGATCACCAAGTCCGGATTTGCAAGCCTTTCCGAAAACGTAGAGCTTCTGGTCGGACAAACTTCGACCATCAACGGTGTCTTGAATCCAGGCTCCGCCAGCGAAGTGGTGGAAGTGACCGAAGCCGCGCCGCTCGTGGATGTCGCCAAGACCTCCGTAAGCACGCAGATCACGCCCAGCGAAGTGCAGGAAATGCCGCTTGTCGGACGTGACGTTGCCAACCTCGCCTACCTCGCTCCGGGCGTGAAAGCCGCGGACTCCTACGATCCCACCAAGAACCGTTACGCGATTCTCTCCGTGAACGGCGCCGATGGCCGTAACGTCAACGTGACTGTCAACGGCGTGGATAACAAGGACAACACGGTTGGCGGACCGGTCATGCAGCTTCCGCTCGAAGCCGTGCAGGAATTCCAGATCAGCACCCAGCGTTTCTCGGCTGAAAACGGCCGTTCGCAGGGCGCCGCCATCAACATGATCACCAAGTCGGGTACCAACATGTACCACGGCTCCGCCTTCGGCTTCTTCCGTACCTCGGCCCTCGACGCCGACGAAATGGTTCCGGATGGCACCGGTGGCGCCTTCCACTCACACCCCGACTACAGCCGTCAGCAGTTCGGCGGCTCCTTCGGCGGCCCGATTATCAAGGACAAGCTCTTCGGCTTCTTCGCACTCGAACATGAGCGTGAACGCCAGGGCCTCAGCGAGAGCGGCACTTCGTTCGACGAACTCTCCCTCGCGGCGGGTGCTGGACTCGCAGCTCAGCCGTCAGCAGTCATTCCGCGTCCGTTCAACGAAACTCGCTATAGCGGCCGTCTCGACTGGAACGTCAACAGCAAGAACTCCGCGTACCTTTCCTACAACTCGCAGGTGAACGACAGCCTGAACGATCAGTCGGACGGTACCGGCGACCTGACCAACGGTAACTTCACCAAGAACCATCTGCAGTTGGCCAACTTGACTTGGAATACCTTGCTAACGTCGCACCTGATCAACCAGTTCACGTTCGGGTGGCAGTACTGGAACAACCTGATCGACAGCGACATCAGCGCGCCGCTGGTCACGTTCCCGAACGCTTCGTTCGGCACCAACACCAACGTTCCGCAGCAGTCGTTCCAGCGCAAGTTCCAGTTTAAGGACGACATCAGCTGGACCCACGGAAAGCACACCTTCAAAGGTGGCGTGGACTACATCTGGAATCCAGTGGAGGGCGGCTTCTTCGAGTACAGCTCAACTCTCGAAATCGATTTCGGCGCCGACCCGAGCTGCATTTTGGCCGCCGCTACCGACGACGTCAACAAGTGCGGTCCGGGATATTATCCGCAACAGTTCGCCACCAAGGGCGCTGTCACCGGCATGACCATCGCCAACGGCGATCCGCAGTTCATCGTGCCGACCAAGCAGCTCGGCTTCTACTTCCAGGATGATTGGAAGGTCACGCCGCGATTGAACTTGAACCTCGGCATCCGTTGGGACAAGGACTTCAACACCTACGGTCAGTCCGACATCACGAACAGCCGTACCTACCAGGAATTGGTGGCGATCAACAGCCCGATCACCAATCCGTATGTCGCGAGCCTCCCGCACGCCAGCAACAAGGACTTCAGCCCGCGTGTTGGCTTCGCCTATGACCTCACCGGTTCCGGCACGCACGTCCTGCGCGGCGGCTTCGGTCTCTACTACGGCAACTCCTTCCAGAACATTCCGTTGTTCATGGAACAGCAGGCCAACTCGACGATCTTCCAGACCCTGTTCAGTTTGAGCGATCCGGTGAACGATGTCGTTCCAGGCACCGGAATTCCTCTCGGACAATGGCAGTATGGAATCAGCCCGATGCCCACAATTGCCCCGCCGTCTGCTGACCTCACTGTAGGCAGCACCGGGCGATTGGTCGATCCTAACTACCAGAACCCGGTGTCGGAGGAATTTAACTTCGGCTACTCTTGGGGAGTAACCTCCAACTCGGTGTTCGAGACGGAGTTCACGCACGTCCAAAACCTGCATGAAAACCGCACCATGAATATCGACCAGAAGGTTCCGGTCGGTGGTGTTTGCTGCTTCCGTCCTCTCGACGATGCCTTTGCCGCTGCCGGCCAACCGCGCTTGAACAGTGTGCGCGATGAGCAGTCCATCGGCCGATCCCGCTACGACGGCATCAACTTCGGCTACCGCCAGCGCATGACGCATCACTTCATGTTCAACGCGTACTACACCCTGGCCTGGGCCGACGGTTACAACACCAACGGCAACTATGCCTTCCGCAACTACCCGTTCCTCGCAACCGATCCGTTTGCCAAATACAACTGGGGACCGACTTATTCCGATGAACGTCACCACGTGACCATCAGCGGTTTGGTTGATTTCCCCTTTGGCATCCAGGCTTCGCCGATTTTGCAATATGGCTCGGCGCGCCCGTACGCTCTGACCAACTCTTACAACACGCTCAACACCGGTAACGGCACGGCGACCGCCGTAATCGTCCCCAAGGGACAGACGAATAACTACCTCTACGGCACGAACTACATCGCGTCGTACGTTGCCGCTCATCCGGGCGACGACAATGCAACCTCGGAAGCGCAGCAGAACCTCCAGATGTGCTTCTACAACGGCGATTGCACCCTCGCGCAGTTCGATCCGCTTCGTGGCAAGCCGACCTTCGAGCTTGACCTCCGCTTGGCGAAGAACTTCAAGCTGGGTGAGCGCTTCAACCTGCAGATCACCGCACAGGCGTTTAACCTGACCAACGCCCCGAACTACGGAAACAACTTCAACGGCAACATCGCCTCGCCCTCCACGTTCATGCATCCGGCGGGCTTCATCAACCCCAGCAGCACCACGACTCCGCGTTCGCTGTGGAGTGAATACGGAGTACGCCTCACGTTCTAACCAGAACGCTCGGCAGTATAAGGGCCGGCACTATGCCGGCCCTTTGCTTTGGTCCAAATTGCCACGAAAACTGTGGCAAAATGAGCACCGTGCCTGATCGCGAAAGAGATGCTTCGACATCGGTCCTCGACCCCGAGACAACTCACGAGGGGGGCGCCGATACATGCGGCCCGCATATTCGCTGCCCTCTGTGTAGACGGAAGCCGCGGGAGCATAGTCGCTGGTGCTGCACCTGCAAACACGTGTGGAACACCTTCGACACGGGCGGTGTTTGTCCCGCCTGCCTCACACATTGGAGCGAGCCCCAGTGCCTCACTTGCAGGCAGTGGTCTGCGCACTCCGCTTGGTACGCCGAAAGGTAGCGCTTCTGTTCGGTCATCACGACGATCTCTGAGCTGCTCGGCGGTGGAAGCGTGACCACGAGCCCATCGGCCATTAGGCGCTTGCCACGCTGACCACCGCCTCGCTTCATTCAGCAGGCGCGTATCTCAGTTCGCTTCACTCGAAATGCCGTCGCGGATGGACGGAACACGCGTCAGCTCACCGAGTGCGGTGCTCTGGTTTGGGTGTACCATCTGTGATCACTCGCGGAGGCCGATATGACGTCCACTACACGGCGTACTTTCCTGAAAACCGGTCTGGCAGCCGGCGTCTTGGCGAGTACGGGTGTGGTGCCGTTGTTAGCTGCCACGCGCACCGCTACCGACACCGTCGTTCTGGGCCGCTCAAAAGTAAAGGTGACCCGCCTGGCCTTCGGCACGGGTACAAACAATGGCGAAGTGCAGGCGGCATTAGGGCAGCAGGAGTTCACACGGCTAGTCCGATACGCTTACGATCATGGCATCCGCTTCTTTGAGACAGCAGAGGCTTATGTAACTCCAGGTATGCTTGGTTTGGCCCTGAAAGGGCTGCCCCGCGACAGCTACCAGCTCATGAGCAAAGTGAGCACCTTCCACGAGGCCGCCGACCCACAAGCGAAGTTCGATGAGCTGCGACGCACCTCTCAGACTGAGTACTTCGACATCATGCTGCTGCACTGGCAGCGTACGCCCGACTGGCCTGAGACTACGAAACGTTGGCAGGATGCCATCCTTGAGGCACAGAGGAGAACGATCGTCCGTTCCCATGGCGCCTCCGTACATGGACTGCCTGCGCTACGGCAGATGCCTGGAACAAGCTGGCTTGAAGTCGGCCTTATCCGCATCAACCACAACGGCGCGCGTATGGATGGACCCACCTCTGAAGACACGAACCACCCAGCAAATGTGAACGAAGTCGTGGCGAACATCCAGAAGTTGAAGCAAGAAAGATTGGGGGTGATCGGCATGAAGCTTTGCGGAGGCGGTCAGTTCGATCGAAGTCATGATGACCGGCTCAAAGCGATGAAATTCGCTTTCCGGAACGCTGAAGTAGACTGCGCGACAATCGGCTTTAAGAACACCCAAGAGATCGACGAAGCCATCCGCAACTTGAATGAAGCGCTTTTGTAAGCGAACGTCATTCTTAGGGGCAATACCAGCGGGGGCCGATCGTTGAGCTCTTCCCTGCCACCGGAAACCGATCCCCAAAAAGCAATCAGCCGCTCGAAAGCGGCTGTCGTAAAGAATTTCGATGGTGGGCGCTATAGGATTCGAACCTATGACTTCCACCGTGTGAAGGTGGCACTCTACCGCTGAGTTAAGCGCCCAACTCAGTCATTAATCCTAACATAATCAGCCCGCCCTTCCGGCCATATGTGACTGTTGTGGAATGGGCTTGCGCCTCGATTTCGTAGATGATTTCCTCGTGTCATCCATGCCATCCAATGTGGCTTCGCAGTCCGCAAGTCCGCCGCGCGGCGAATCTGTGCGCTATTGGATCGCCGTTGGCCTCGCGCTTTCCTACGCATTCTTCGCCGGACTGAAGACCGCGGCCGATCCCGATCTCGGCTGGCAACTTGCCGCCGGTCGCTGGATGCTTGAGCACCACCAGATCCTGCGCACCGACGTCTTCACCTACACCGGCTTCGGACGCGAATGGATTTACCCGGCCCTTTCGCAAATCTTCGAATACCTCCTGTATCGCATCGGCAGCTACTCGCTGCTCTCGTGGACAGCCGCTGTTGGTTGCGTCGCGACCGTAGCGCTTCTCCTGCATGGAGCACGCTTTGCCACCGCAATCATCGCGATTCTCGCCATACCTCTACTTGCAGCGCGTTGCGTCATGCGCGCTGAACTCTTCTCGGTCATTCTCTTCGCTGCGTTCGTCTCCATCCTTTGGAACTTTCATCGCTCCCGTCGCGGACTGCTGTGGATCCTGCCGCTCTTGATGGCGCTTTGGGTGAACCTGCACCTCGGCTTTTTGGCGGGCTTCGGGATGTGCGCAGCCTACGTGTTGCTCGAGATTGGCGAGCTCTTCACGCTGCAGAAACGCAGTGATGCCCTTTCTCGTCTCCGCTCCGCCGCGCCATGGCTGCTCGCAACCATACCCGCGACCCTGCTCAATCCCTGGGGATGGCGCGTCTACGCTGGCATGTTCCGCCTCATGCCGACGGGCACCAACCCCTTCATCCTCGAACTCATGCGCGTCCGCGTGAACTCGACCACAGCAATGCAAGCCTTCGCGTGGCGCGACTACGAGAGCGCGTTCTTCTGGTTCCTCGCCATCGCCGCCATCTGCACCGTTGCAGCTCTCATGCAACGTCGTTTCGCCGAAGCCGTCATCCTCGTAGGATCCGTGTACGCTGCGGTTCACGCATCGCGGTTCGTAGCGATGTTCGCCATCATCGTCGTCGTAATCGGCGGGTCCGTTTTCACCGATTGGGTGCCCCATGTCTCGCGATTTTCGAGACGTGGGGATTTCCCCGACATCTCCACGAAAGCAGCCACCATCGTCCTCGTCCTCTCGGCGTTTCTAGTCGCGGTCCGAATCTCCGATCTCGTCACCAACCGCTTCTACCTGCGCACGCCCGGCCAATACTCCGTCTTCGGCGCAGGCGCTCCCATACGCTTCCCCGCTGGCGCCGCGGATTTCATCGTTCGTAACCACCTCCCCGCGAACGTCTTCAACGACTACAACTCTGGCGGCTTCCTCATGGGCAAGCTCGCTCCCGAATACCGTCTCTACCTCGACGGCCGCGGCGAACTCGAACCCGGCCTCTACGTCCACGCGCAGCAACTGCTGACACAGTCGCTCGACTCGCAAGACTGGCAGCGCGAAGTCGCATCGCGCCACATCAACACGGTCGTCGTCTCCCTCGACCGCGAATACGGCATGGGCCTCGCGAGCCTCAACAAGTTCTGCAACAGCCCCGGATGGAAGCCCGCTTATCTCGATCCATTTGGCGCTGTCTTCGTAAATATGGGTGCCCCACCGTCGGGGTCCCCGGAGAGCGCCGCCTTTGCGCTTTCTGGGGTGGCAGGCTTCCCGAAGGGTGAGTGGGAAGAGACGCAACTCGACTGCTCCCAAGTTCGCTTCGACGCTCCTCCAACTGGCGACAGCTTCCGCGCTCGCGCCGATCGCTTCAACTACCTCCTCAACAGCGCCGCAATCCTCATCGTTCTCGATCGCACCGCCGAAGCGCTCTCTGCCTTGCAAAGCGCCGAGGCCGTCGAGTCGCAAAATGCATTCCTCCACTACGCCAAAGGCGCCGCGCTTCTCCAATCCGGTCGCTGGAACGAGTCGGAGTCTTCGCTCCACACTGCCGTGAATCTCGGTTCCGACGAAGCCGCTTCCGCGCTAGCCCGCGCCTACGACCAGCAAGGCCGCTACCCCGACGAAGTCGCAGTCCTGCATCTCGCCGCCTCCCGCGCACCGCAACCAAGTTGGTTCTACCTCAAGCTCGGCCTCGCCGAACTCGCGCAAAACCACGCCCGCGAAGCCCTCGACGGATTCCACAATGCCGAGCGCGAAGACCCGTTTAACGGCGGGGACGACGCCGGCACCGGCTACCATTCCCAACTCGCCGAGGGCCATGCCCGCGCCGAAGCGCTGCTACAATCGCAGCGCTAAAGTTTGGCACCTTCTTCCAAGCATCCGGCCATCTAACGAAACGCCATGGCACTCGAGGAATACAAAAAGAAACGTCGCTTTACTGACACCCCCGAGCCTCCACCCTCGATCGACAAAAGCAAAGGTCATCGCTTCGTGGTGCAGAAGCACCACGCCTCACGTCTCCACTACGACTTCCGCCTTGAGATGGACGGCGTGCTGAAGTCCTGGGCCGTGCCCAAAGGCCCATCGCTCGATCCCGCCGACAAGCGCCTCGCCATGGCTGTCGAAGATCATCCCGTCTCGTATCTCAAATTCGAAGGCATCATCCCCGAGAACAACTACGGCGCAGGCACCGTGATGGTCTGGGACATCGGCACCTGGGAGCCGGTTGGCGACGCCGACGCCATGCTCGCCAAGGGCGATCTCAAATTCCGGTTGAAGGGCAAAAAGCTCAACGGCGAATTCGCTCTGGTGCACATCAAGTCGCGCCGCTCCGGCACCAAGGGTAACGAGTGGCTGCTGATCAAGCACCGCGATGACGCCGTCGTCCCTGGCTACGACATCGACGAGTACGACTTCTCCGCCCTCACCAAGCGCTCGCTCGACGACATCGCCGGCGACCAGAAATCGGCCGAGTGGCAAAGCAATCGCGCCGGATCCTCCAACATCCCGCAGAAAAGCGCGTGGCTCGCGGACGCCATCAAGAAGGCCGACAAGAAAGCTGCCGCAAAAAAGACCGCTGTAAAAACAAAGGCTCCAGCAAAAAAGTCCGCCAAAACCGCAGCCAAGAAAGCTGTGAAGACCACCGCAACCAAGAAACAGAAAGACGCGCACCCGGCGTTCGCCGATCTCAAAGGCGCGCGTCACGCCGCGATGCCGTCGCAAATCCAGCCCATGCTCGCCACGCTCGTAGATGAGCCCTTTGAAGACTCCCAGTGGCTCTACGAGATCAAGTGGGACGGCTATCGCGCCGTCACCTTCCTCAACGATGGCAAACTTCGCTTCGTCTCGCGCAACGGCAACGACCTAACTAACGCCTATCCTGAACTGCACGACATCGGCGGAAGCATCTCCGCGCAACGCGCCATTCTCGACGGCGAAATCGTCGCCCTCGACGGCGAAGGCCGCTCCTCCTTCAGCCTGATGCAACAACGCACTGGCATCGGCGAGGGCGGACGCCGCACCGGCAAGGGCAACGCCAACATTCCCGTGCAGTATTACGCCTTCGACCTGCTCTACCTTGACGGCTACGACCTCACGCACGTCTCGCTCGAGGACCGCAAACGGGTGCTCAGCGAAATCATCTCGCCCAGCGACGTACTGCGTGTCTCTGACTCCTTCGACGAGGGCCTGCCTCTCTACGAAGCCGCCCGCGCGCGCGGGCTCGAAGGCATCATCGCCAAGCGTCGCGAGAGTTGCTATCTCACCAAGCGCAGCCGCGAGTGGCTGAAGATCAAGATCACGCAGCGCCAGGAGTGCGTGATTGGCGGCTATACCGAGCCCAAGGGCAGTCGCGAAAATTTCGGCTCCGTCGTCCTCGGCCTCTACGACGACAAAGGCCGCCTCATCCCCGTTGGCCAGGCCGGCAGCGGTTTCACCGCCCAGTCAAACGCTGCCCTGTGGAAGAAACTCCAGAAGCTCGAAACCAAAACTTCACCGTTCTTCGGCAAGCCCGACAGCCCGCGCCAGGTCCACTATGTCCGCCCTGAACTCGTTGCCGAAATCAAGTTCACCGAGTGGACGCACCAAGGCCAAAGCGGCCAGGTCAGAATGCGCGCCCCTGTTTTCGAAGGGCTGCGCACTGACAAATCGCCGAGCGAATGCGTCTTCGATTTCGCGAAGCCAACAAAATTAGAAGTGAAAAAAGCCGAAAGCGGCGACGCCGCGTAGTTACTTAATATCTTTCATCGGCAGCAGCGATCCATAATCCTGCCCATTCGCATCCTGTGCGCGCGCCACCACCGTCGTAAAGATCTCGCGCGTCTCCGGCCACTTCGCCACCGCCGCCTTGATCAGGCCCATGTTCTCCTGGAACGCCGTAGCTGTGTTCGACGCATCGGCCACCTTCTGCCGCAGCACCAGCGCCAGCGCATCCTGCACCACCAGCGGCGATACGAATGTCACCTGGTAGCTCTTGCCGTCCGCGCCGGCGATCGTCACGGGGTTGTCGCCGGGAAGATCATGCGGATTGGCGGCCTCGATTTCGTCGTAGAGTTTATCGAGCGATGGCGTAGTCATGAACGGCACCGGCGCCAGCAACTCGCGCGCTTCCAGGTAATAAAAATACGCGTTGTGCTTCTTGCCCTGTGCCGCAAATTGCTTGGCCTGCTGCCAGTACCAGTTGCCGTCGTGTCCGGCAAGCATCGCCGGCTTCAAATAAAATCCGCCGATCTTCCACGCGCCGTTCATTACCTGCAACACCAGCGACATCGTCATCGGCTTCGCGCCCGGCGCGTCGAGCACCACGATGCCGTACTGGCCTGCCGGCAAATTGTTCAGCACAAATCCGGTGCGGTCCGTGGAGTTGAACACGCCGCAGAAAAACTCCGCCCGCTGGATGGTCCCCTTCTCATCGGAAGCATCGAGAAAGTACAAGTTGCGGATCGTCGGCTGTACACCGCCGAGGTTCGCCTTGCTGTCAGAGACCGCCTGCTCCACGCCGCCGAACGAACTTGCCAACGACGGCACCGCATTCGTCTTCAGGTTGAACACATCGCCGCGTGCCGCCATGTTGAACACGCTGTGCGCGGTCTTTTCCATCGAGGCGCGTGTCTGCGCATCGAGGTCGTTGGCCGACGTACACGTCTCCGCGGCCATCGCTCCGCCAACCAGGAAAAAAGAAGCTAAAAAGACTGCCAGGGACTTGCCTATCAAAGCTTTCATTGTTATTTCATACCTTCAGGGGCCGAAAGCTGCTGTTCTGGATAGATGCAAACTGCGCGATTTCCGATGTTTCCGCGCTGAAACGGGTTAGAATCATGTCACCTCGCGCCGTGCTCGCTCCGAGCATTGCGGCGCGTCTAACCCTTGCTATGGTAAGCCGTTCCGCTCTCGCTGGATTGTTGATGTTTGCGCTGGCTCCCGCTTCGGAAGCAGCCTTCGCGCAGCAGGAAATCCCGCTAGCGACCGCGACAGCGGCAAAGACCACCGCGCCGGCGACACCGGGCGTCGGCGCACCTGCGACCAAAGCGCCAGCCACGACAACCGCGACCGCACCGTCAAAAACGCGTAAATCTGCCAAACGCAAAGCCAAGCAGGAAGTGGAACAGCCGGTGGAACCGGTAGTCCAGGCGCCGCCTCCACCACCGCCTACGCCGGAGGAATCTCCGGCTGCGGCACCGCAGGTGAATTTCCAGGACGGCCAACTCAGCATTCGTTCCGAGAACTCGACCCTCGGCTCCATCCTGAGCGCGGTCAAAGCCCGTACCGGCGCCAGCATTGATGGCCCCGGCGCATCGTCATCCGACCGCGTCGCAACGCAGATCGGGCCGGGCGATCCGCGCGATGTGCTCAGCACCCTGCTTAACAGCACGAAGTACGATTTCATGCTGGTCGGCACGCCAGGGAACCCGAAATCCGTACAGAAAATTATCCTGACGGCACGGGCCGCCGGCGCCGGCCATGCCGCAACCGGAGGAGCCCAGCCCGGCGCTGCACAAGCCTTCCAGCCTCCAACCGAGCAACCTGATCCCGACCAGACGCTGCCCGATGCGGAGATCCCGGACGACAGCCAGACCCAGATCATCGAAGAACCACCCGCGCCGGAGCCCGACCAACAGCCGGAACAGCCGCCGCCGCAGCAGCAGCCGGTTCCCAACGGCATTCCCATCCAGCAGCAGCCGAACCCGGATGCTGCGGACCAGCCGCAGAACCCGAACCAGCCGAAATCGCCGGAACAGCTTTTGCAGGAACTCCAGCGCATGCAGCAGCAGCAACAACAGCAGCAGCATCCGCCGGAAGACCCTCGCTAACAGTTCGGTGTATTTCATCGCGGGTACCCCCTCCCCCATATTGAAACCAAAAGAAATAGCGACCCGCATTGGAGTCGCTCGGAGAGCAAAAGAGAAAGGCGACCCGGAAGGAGTCGCCCTTTTTTCTTTACTCTATATATTCAGAATAGCAGGTGGAAGGGGTAAAAGTGACACTTTTGCGAAGTTTATATCTTCTTATGAATCAATCGCTTACGTAGAAAATTAGCACTTTGATGCTATTGACAAGATTTCGGACGAAGGTGGAGGGAGGCGGATAAACGTGGGAGAAAATCACAGGAAGGTGGTACGGATTTTGCTTACTAGTCGCCGACGCTCGGGGCCGGAGTCGCTTCGACAGCGGTGATCATCTTGTCGCGGCGCGCACTGAACGCGTTGAGGATCGCGCAGATCGCAGCATAACCTGCACCAATTCCGATGCAGATTGCCAAGCCGATAGTGATCACCAGGACTGAAGCCGCGATAAGTGCGTTCATAACCCTATGAATACTGCCTTTAAGATGCTGCCCTCATCCCCACTGTTGTAGTTGGATGCGAGCTCTGCGCCTACTCTACCCCGCGTTGACGCTCGCTGATGTTGGCAAATAAGATACTTGAGTACATTTCCGTCTGCCCCATTCTATGGCTCACTGTGGGGCCCCGACAATTACCAGAGGCCATGTTCCCGGCGGAATTCGGCCAGCAACAAGGGTTATAGCGTTTCACACGATGGCGATTTCCAAGATCACGGTGCGCGGGGCGCGCCAGCACAATCTCAAAAACATCACGGTCGAAATCCCGCGGAACACGCTCACCGTCATTACCGGTTTGAGCGGCTCCGGAAAATCGTCGCTCGCCTTCGATACGATCTACGCTGAGGGCCAGCGGCGCTACGTTGAAACGCTCTCGGCGTACGCGCGCCAGTTCCTCGACCAGATGGAACGTCCCGATGTGGATTCGATTGACGGCCTCAGCCCTGCGATCTCCATCGAGCAGAAGACTACCAGCCGCAGCCCGCGCTCCACAGTCGGCACTATCACCGAGATTTACGACTATCTTCGCCTTCTCTATTCGTCGATCGGACTACCCCACTGTCCGCAGTGCGGGCGCGCAATTTCGCGGCAGTCTGTCGAACAGATCGTAGCGCGAGTGTTGGAGCTGAAACCCGAGGACCGCGTCATGCTGATGGCGCCGATCGTCCGCGGCCGCAAAGGCGAGTTTAAGAAAGAGATGGAAAAACTCGCGCAGCACGGCTTCACGCGCGCGCGCATTGACGGCGAACTGCGCAACATTGCCGACGAAGAGATCAAGCTCGACAAGCGCAAGAACCACACCATCGAAGTCGTGATTGACCGCCTGCTGGTAAAACCCGGAATCGAGAAGCGCCTCGCAGCGTCGGTCGAGCTCGCGATGAAACTAGGCAGCGGGCTGGTGCAGGTGGCCGTGGTTGGTGGTGATGAGCATCTCTTCTCGTCGCGACTGGCCTGCCCGGAATGCGGCATCAGCGTTCCGCAACTCGAGCCGCGCTCGTTCTCGTTCAACAGCGTGTATGGCGCTTGTCCGGAGTGCCACGGCCTGGGCAACAAGTACGATTTCGATCCCGCGAAGATCATCACTGACTGGTCAAAGCCGCTGCTTGATGGCGGCCTTGGTCCAGGTTCGGCCTCCGGCAATCTCATCCGCATGGTGGAGATCGCCGCCGCCGCGAACGATATTGATCTCAAGCTGCCCTTCGAACAGCTCCCGGAGAAGCAGCAGAACCTGCTGCTCTACGGCGCGACGAATGGCAACGGCCGCAGCGGCTTCAAAGGCGTTCTTGCCTACTTGAAGCAGAACCTCGACGAGAGCACCAGCGAAGGCTATCGCGACTGGCTGCTCGCTTACATGTCACCCACCGAATGTCCGGTGTGCCACGGCAAACGACTGCGCCCGGAATCGCTCGCGGTAAAAGTGAATGGCATGTCCATCGCCGACTTCACCGCGCTTCCGGTCTCACGTTCGGTAGATGCGGTGAAAGACATCAAGCTCAACGAACGTGAAGATCGCATTGCCGGCCGCGTGCTGCGCGAAATCGGCGAACGGCTCGGCTTCCTGAACCATGTCGGGTTGGGATACATCTCGCTCAGCCGCTCGGCGGCAACGCTCTCCGGTGGCGAAGGGCAGCGCATCCGCCTCGCGACGCAGATTGGGTCGAAGCTCCGCGGCGTGCTCTACGTTCTCGACGAGCCATCCATCGGCCTGCATCATCGCGATAACGAGCGCCTGATCACCGCGCTCGAGGAGCTTCGCGATCTCGGCAACACGGTGCTCGTCGTCGAGCACGACGAAGAAACCATCCGTCGCGCCAACTACGTCGTAGATCTTGGTCCCGGCGCCGGACGCCACGGCGGCGAACTGGTTGCTCACGGCACGCCATCCGATATCGAAGCTGCGCCCGAGTCGCTGACAGGGCAATACATCTCCGGCCGCCGCGCCATCGGCATTCGTCACGAACGCCGCGCGGTCACCGACAAAGGGATCGCCATCCTCGGAGCGCGCGAGAACAACCTCAAGAACGTGGACGTCAGCTTCCCGCTGGGCGTGATGACGGTCGTCACCGGTGTCTCCGGCTCAGGCAAATCCACGCTGGTGAACGACATCCTCTACCGCGCGCTCGCCCAGAAGCTTTATCGCTCGCGCGAGGAGGCCGGCCAGCACAAGTCCATCAGCGGCACCGAGAACATCGACAAGGTCATCCGCATTGACCAATCGCCCATCGGACGCACTCCGCGTTCGAATCCGGCGACCTACACCGGCGTGTTCTCCAACATCCGCGACCTCTACGCCATGCTGCCGGAATCGCGCGAGCGTGGCTACAAAGCCGGACGATTCTCGTTCAACGTTGCCGGCGGACGCTGCGAGGCCTGCCAGGGCGAAGGCCAGCGCCGCATCGAGATGAATTTCCTTCCCGACGTCTACGTGCAATGCGAGGTCTGCAACGGTCGCCGCTACAATCACGAGACTCTCGCCGTGAAGTACAAGGGCCACAGCATCGCCGACCTGCTGGAGCTTCCAGTCGCCGACGCGCTCGCCGTGCTCGAAGCCATTCCTCAGGTGAAGCAGCGCCTTCAGACTTTAGTGGATGTCGGCCTCGGCTATATTCATCTCGGTCAATCTGCCGTAACTCTCTCCGGCGGCGAGGCCCAGCGCATCAAACTGGCGAGGGAATTGAGCAAGCGCCAGACCGGCAAAACGTTGTACCTGCTCGACGAACCGACCACCGGCCTTCACTTCGAAGACGTTAACAAACTGCTCGACGTGCTGCATCGTCTGACCGATCTCGGAAACACGATCATCATCATCGAGCACAACATGGATGTCATCCGGAACGCCGACTGGATTATTGACCTCGGGCCGGAGGGTGGCGAAGACGGTGGAAAAATTGTGGCGCAAGGGACCCCCGAAGCGGTGTCTAAGGTAAAGAAGAGTTATACCGGCCAGGCGCTCGCCCAGTCGCTGAAGAACAGCGTGGTGCGTGCGCTGCCCGCGAAGGTCGCAGCAGAAATTGCTCTGCCACGACCGACACGAGAATCTAGATCAGACGGATAATTCGCAGAGTGTCTTCCGCCGACCATCCACTGCCGAACACCAACGCCGCGCCGCCGCGGGAGACCATCCGTTTCTTCCCGCCGTTCCCCGCGTGGACGGGCTTCGACGTAATCGGCATCGCGGTCATCTTCTTCATCGCGATGATCGTCTGCTGGGTCGTCGCCACCATGTGCGCCAGCATGCTTCCTACATGGCAGCACGCGCGAACTATGGAGGTCGCTCGCTCGCCGTTCGTTGGGCTCACCGCACAATCGGCAGCATACGTGATTCTGCTGTTCTATATTGCACGCGTGCTACGCCAGCGCTCGGGCGAAGCGGCGCTGGTGGCGATCGAATGGAACTCGCGGCTCGGCACCGTGGTGATGGGCCTGATCGGAGGCCTGCTCCTCGCGACCGTAGTGCAACTGACGGAAATGTATTTGCCCATGCCGAAGAGCCTGCCGATGGACCAGCTCTTCAAGAGTCCCATGCGAGCGTATGTGACATCGGTCTTCGGCGTCCTGTTCGCGCCGCTGTTTGAAGAAGTCTACTTCCGCGGCTTGATGTTCCCGTCGGTTCGCGAGGGTCTCGGCGAACTCTGGGCGATCGTGATTACCGCAACCGCATTTGCGGCACTGCACGGCGCGCAGCTTGCCTTCTCGTGGGCAGCGCTGCTGCCACTGTTTATCGTGGGACTGGTTTTGACCTGGGTGCGCGCGCAGCTGAAATCCGTCGCGGCCTCGTGGGTGATGCACGTTACGTATAACGCGACCATCGTCACTGCAGTTTGGGTGCAGACCGGGCACTTCCAGAACTTCGGCTAAGCATAGTGAGGTGATAACTGGCGAGAACCGGGCTTATCACAACGAATCGAGCGGATCGTCAGTGAAGAAGCGTTCTGCAAAAATGCGCTTCAGTCTCGGCTGCTAGACGGTGGCGTAGCCTTCGGTCCAGTGGTCTTGTCCGAGCTTATATTCGTCGATCAGAAAACCGTCCCGGCAATCGCCGCGGACCCTACATTGCCACTACCTATTTGGGCGCAGCCTGATTACTGGTCGTAAGGGCGATTTACCAATAGCTATGTGACAGGATAGTGCGTTAATGCGTCTTCTACGACGATTGGCGCTGCTGAGGGAGCGCGACATGTGTGCGAAGCTGTTCAGTTAGACAAACATATTAAAGTTGGCTTTCGGTTTCCTGTTGCACCAGCAACAGCAGCACAATCCCCACCACCGTGAACATCCGAAAGGCCTCTTCCTGCCCATTCCACGCTTTCGATTGCCACATCAAAAACCATTCGCCGCCAACGCTTAAGAACGCCACCAGCCACATCAGAAGGCTTAGCGACAAGCCGGCGATTGCCCACTTCTTGGCAGCCTGAAACCCCGCCGCTGTTGCTCGCAAAGACCGTGCCAATTGGATCGCTCCCCACCAGCAGAGCAGCGTGGTAACGCTCTCCCACAGAATGATCGAAATATAAAAAGCAGTATGCAGTCCCGGAGCATTCATTGCCCGCCACATCGCGTGGTTCGATGGAAACGTCGAATCCATCATCATCACGTGCCGCACAAACTGGTAGTTCGAATCGTAGTCGGTCGTATTATTCAACACCACAATGGTGTAGAACCCCGCGACCGCCGCCACCAACAAGGTTTTAGCAAGCCGAAAGATCATGGCTTCCCCGCAGCAATGAATGTCGAAAAATAGTCGGTGAGTGCTTTCATCGTCACATCGTCATATTTTGGACTCGCGGCCATTTGGGAATTCGGGTTGTTCGCCTGCGGATTCCTCACGTAAGAAGCGAAATGTTCCGGACTAGCCGCTGCCCAAGCTGCCAGCACAAGCCACGGCTGTCCGGACTGTCTTCCGCCGTCCTCTCCCATGTTGTGGCATCGAAAACAGTTCTGCTGCGCGATTCGGTAGCCGGCCTGCACGTTGGCATCGCCGGCGTGCAGGCCGCGCGGGGCGATCGCTGCAAGTGTTTTTCGTTCATCGCGAAATTCCAGGCGCTCGACTCCCCACGGAATCTGCGCCTCGTCCTGGTGGGCAAAAACCCTGAAGCTGGGCGTGAATTTCGCGTGCGAAATAAGATAGGGCCCCATAAACGCACCAGCCGCTTCCGCGTTCTTCGGCCAGCCCTTCGGCGGCTGCCCGTTGATTCTGAGGACCAGCACCGGATGATGTTCGCGAACGTACTCGCTCGGAAAATTGCCGTGGTACTGGTCCGCACATACCGCAACCAGAAAGGTAGACGCAGGAGACGTGCCTAATGCGCTGCTCAGTTCTTCCAACAACACTCCGCTAATTTCCACGGCGCTCTTGAAATTTGCGTCGTCCGAAACCAGGTAAGTGACTTGCGGTAGTTTCAACAATTCTTCGCGTGAGACGTATCGAATCGAGCCACGCGGCACCCCGGGCAAATCCCCCGCGACCGCCAAATCCAATTCCGATCCGCGATTCTCGTGGAGAGCTACGCGAGGCGCACCGTTGTCCTTTGGATTGTCTTTGCTGCCGGGCGTCGCGGTCACCTGTTGGTTCCCGTCCGCTACCGAAGAAAACATGCCGCATACAAGCAGCGCGCCGGCCAACACTTTTCGCATGGCACATGCTAGCGCACGCCCAGTGCCAGGCAAAGGCAAGTTTGCGTGGTCGCTAGCAGAGGGCCGACCTGGCGCATTGTTCGGCCTGTTAGTTGCTGCAGTTGCACGTCCTTCATTCCTGACCTAGTGTGCACCAGAGGCTTATCGTGACCAGCAATCCACCGGCTGAAATCCAGACTTTAATCGACGCGCACATCAACGGCTTCAACACCCAAGACGACAATCTTTTCCTGCGCGTTTTCGGGGATACTGCAATCATCATCGACGGCATTGCGCCCTATCGCTGGTTGAATCCAAATGCTCCGGCCAATTGGCTCGCTGACGTAGAGAAATGGCGTGAGGGCCTTGGTGTCACCAACGAGCACCTGTCCTACGAGATGGGCTTCTGGAATGTCGAGGGCTCGTCTGCATATGCAGTCATATCGGGGACTCTCACGATCACGATCAAGGGCCAGGCCATTGTTCGGACCGGTACCCTTGCGTACACGTTCGCGAACCGCGATGGCGTCTGGAAGATCGAGGCGCAGGCTTGGGGTCGCACGTCCTAGCCTGCTATACAGGCAATGCTTCACAACTGATCTGTGACGCCAAGTGATTCCAAGATTACTTTTGCGAACAGCCCTTACCACTCCCTATTTCGGCACCACCCGATTACTTGCGATAAGGGGATCTACCACTTCCACAATTTCGGCTAACGACGCGCCTGCCGGACCTTCACTGTCTTCTCGGATTTCGCTTTCACCGTCAAATGTGCGTTCGCCGGATCGGCGGGCGCGTAGCTCGCAACGTACATGGAATGGATCTGGTCGGAGATCGCTTCAAACGGCCTTGAGATGGTGCCCGGGTTCGAACCCGGAAAGATGATTCCGCCCGTCTGGTCCGAGAACTCTCTTAAGCGCACCTCGCCGTGATCGCCGGAACCACCTGAGCCGGTGTTCACGGTAAAAATCACCACGCCGGCGCTTTGCGCGGCGGCGATCGCCTGCTGATACGTAAAGCGGCTCTGGTTGTCTTCACCGTTGCTGATGACGACCAGCACGCGACGCGCCGGATGGGTTTCCTCCACGGCCATGCGCTCCTTGCATGCGCCGACAATCGCGTCGTAAAGCGCCGCTCCGTCGCCCTTGCTGATCTTCAACTGATAGTGGGCCAGGTCGTCTTTGCTCATGAACGCCGACATATCCGTTTTGTTCGCGAAGGGCACAAAGAACACGCGCACATTCTGCTCCAGCATTGCGCCTTGCACGAAATTGCTGATGGCATGCAGTGCCGCGGCATACGCATCGCCGTGTGCCTTCGTGCTCGTATCCACGAGCACGCCGAGGCGAAGCGGCAACTCGCTCCCGCTCTGCACCGTAACACCTGAGGTCAGTTCGGTCTTACCATCCCAGAAGGTGAATTCGGCGGCGGTCAGATGGCGAATGAGATCGTTATGACTGTCCACGGCAAAGAACGGTACGTCGGCGCGATGATCCGTTGGCGCTGTTTGCTGCGCTACCGCATATCCAGCGAGCAGTACAACGGCCACCGCGAGCATGCGCAGAAATCTCATTCAAGCCCTACGATCTTGCGGAACTCTTCCAGATCATGCAGACAATCGAGGTCCGGATCTTTCGCCGCCCACGCCAAATTCCCATATCCAGATGTGAAGGCCTTCTTCAGCGCGTCCAGCGCTTCTTGCTTATTCCCGAGAATTCCGTAAGTACACGCGGCGTTGTACAGCGTATTCGCATCGCCCGGACTGAGCGCAATTGCCGTGCGCAGGTGCGACATCGCCTCGTCCTCATCGCCGCGCCGTTCCGCCAGGGTGGCGGCCAACAAGATGCGCGCTCGCACGTCTTCCGGCACGCGCTCCAGCTGCTGCCGCAGCACGTTGATGATCCCCACGCGAAGTTCTTCCGCTTCGTCTTCGCGGCCCAAGCGATGCATGGTGTTGATGAACGGCAGGTAGGTGTTGTAATCGTCGCCGTTAAACTCGATCGCCTTTTTGGAAATGGCCGCGGCTGCTTCGAACTGTCCTGACGCGAAATACGCACGGCCCATGATGTCCCACGAACCTTCTGCGTCTGGCTTGCGCTCGACGGCCCGCTGTGCGAGTAGTGCCGCCTCTTCATATTTCTTCTGCGCGTAACTCACGCGCGCTCGCGCCACCAGAACATCCGGCAGATCGGGAGCCAATGCGGTGGCACGATCACAAGCCGCCAGTCCGCGGTCAATCCACTTCTGGTTCTGCTCGCGCAACTCGAACATCAGTCCACAAATCTGCCCGATGCCGGCGTGCGCCAGCGCGAAATTCGGATCGAGCTGGATGACATGCTCGAACATCTGCAGCGCGTAATCGAATTTCTCGCGCCGCGTGTAACTCCGGCCACGCAGATAGAAGTCGTAAGCCTGCGGATTCTCCGTCGGCTTCTTCGCGATCGTCTTCTCTTCCTGGGGCGTCAGCGTAATGCGCAACGCCTGCGCAATGCTGCGCGCGATTTCTTCCTGGATGGCGAACACGTCCTCCAACTGGCGGTCGTAGCGCTCCGCCCATGCGGAGTGTCGCGTGGAGACCTCCACCAGTTGCACGGTGATCCGCACCCGGTTGCCGGCGCGCCGGATCGAACCCTCAAGCACATAACCGGCGCCAAGTTTCTGCCCGACTTGCTGAGCGGTCACCGGCTGATCGCGAAATGCCAGAACTTCGGAGCGCGGGAAAATCTCAAGCTGCGCAATCTTCGACAGCTCGGTCACGATGTCTTCGGTGATGCCATCGCGAAAATACTCGTCTTCCTTCGCGCCGCTCTGGTTGGCGAAATACAACACGGCCACCGACTTCTGCTTCGACTGAGCGGGCGCCGACGCGACCGACGTCGAACTGCCACCTGCCGCACTTCTCTTGCTCGATTCGATGTCGCGCTTCAGGCGTTTCAAATCCGCGCGCAGTTCCGCCGCCGACTGGCAGCGCAAATCGCGGTCCTTCTCCATCGCCTTGTTCAGCAGCGTGTCGAACGCCAGCGGAATGCGATGGTTCACTTCGCTTGCCGACTTCGGTTCGCTGTGCAGAATTCCGTCGAACATGAGCGCCGCCGTTGCTGCCGCGAATGGCAACTGTCCGGTCGCCATCTCGTAGAGCACGACTCCGAGTGAAAACAGATCCGAGCGCGCATCCAGTTCTTCGCCGCGGGCCTGCTCCGGCGACATATACGCCACCGTGCCGAGCGAACTTCCAGGGCTGGTCAGCTGATCTTCGCTGACCACGGGCGCGGGCATGGTTGCCATTGTCTCGGCAGCGGATACCGCATTTTTCAGCGTGACCTTCGCCAATCCGAAGTCGAGAATTTTCGCTTCGCCCGGTTCTACCAGGAAGATATTGGCCGGCTTAATATCGCGATGAACGATGCTCTTGGTGTGCGCCGCGTCGAGGCCGTTCGCGATCTGGATGCCCGCATCGAGGATCTCGGTGATGTCCATCGGTCGCGTACCGATACGATGCTTCAGCGTCTGGCCTTCCAGCAGCTCCATCGCGATGAACGGACGTCCCTCGTACTCGCCGATGTCGTAAATGGTGCAGATGTTGGGATGATTCAGCGCAGACGCAGCACGTGCCTCACGGCGAAATCGTTCGATTGCCTGCGGATCGTGCGAGATATCGTCGGGAAGAAACTTGAGCGCGACACTGCGGCCCAGGCGCGAGTCGGTGGCCTTGTAGACCACGCCCATACCGCCGCCACCCAACCGCTCGGCAACTACATAATGTGAAATGGTTCGGCCTACCAACCCCAGAGACGAAGCAGCCATAAGTGCTTGGATGGTACAAGCAGCGCTAAATCGGCGCAATCCAGAATGCGCCCTACACCGGCACCACCTCACTAATCTGGATCACGCTCTCCCCCCGATAATACTTGCGCACGTCTTCAGAAAGCGCAGCCGCAGTTTGCGCCAGCGCATCTTGCAGCGCCGCCGCCGACAGGAAATACAGCCGAGCGATTGCGTGAAACGGCGGAGCCGCACCCGGCCCCAACCCGCGCTCGATCTCAATCCGCTGCAATCCGAAGGGCGTCAGTAATCGACGCGCCAAGTCAATGTGCGGGCCGAGATAATACTCCCAATCCATAGAAGATCCCGGCGTGTTCGGGTACAAAACTGTAAGCTTCACCGCGGGCTCGTTCATAGCTCCTCAATCGTCAACTTGGTATCGGCGCCCTTCCAGGCCTCGTCAAATTGCGCCTGCAGCGCCAGCGCGTCCTGCATCCGGTTCTGCGCCTTCAGTGCCTCGGTCAGGCCGTACATGGAGCGCGGATTACGCCGGTTTATTTCCAGGTCCTTCCGAAACACCATTTCAGCGGCCACCGGCTGGCCGCTGCGTAAGAGCGTCCCGCCGAGCGTTTCGCGGACGGGCAGAAACCAGTCCGGCGGCTCGTTGTAATCCATCGAATCCTCGAGCTGTACGGCGGCCTTCAGATGCTCGATCGCCGCATCACTCTTTTGTTGTGCGAGCGCAATCTCCGCCTCCACCACGTGCGCCATGATCTGCGGGATCTTGGCGGCGTTTTCGGGGCCGGCAGGAGTTGTCGGGATTTTCGCCATCTCTGCAGCGACTTTGTTCAGGGCCGCTAACTCAACTTTCGATTCGGCGATCTTGCCCTTGTGCGCCAGCGCCAGACCGCGCGCGAAGTGATAATCGCCCGTGCTGTCGGGCTGATACGAATTTGGCTGTTTCACCTGTAGGACGTCGTCCCAGCGGCGGAAGCGCACCATCACCATCGTCGGCAAGGGCGCAAAGAAGTCCGCCATCGGCATGTCTTTCACTATCGGCTCGACGTTCGCGCTGACTTTGCGCGCCGCCTCCATCGCCGCAGAGTAGCGGCCCAGGGTCGCGTTCTCAATCGCGATGAAGTGCAGGTTGTGGGTGTAGTACATCGCCGGATAGACGCCCTGCGCGCCGGTTCGCTGGATGTAGGCCTCGTCGGCCCTCGCTGCGGCTACGTTGGTTTCTTCGGAGGCCTCATGCTCGCCGACGCGAATGTAGATGTGCGCGGGCATGTGCACCAAGTGACCCGACGCCGGCGCCAACCCCGCCAGCTTCTTCGCGCAGGTCTCGCCGCGCTCGGGATGCGCCGATGCCTCCACCGCATGAATATAGAAATGGCAGGCCCCAATGTTATTCGGATCGCGCGCGATCACCGATTCCAGCGTCGCGACGATCTCCTCCGTCCCCGGCTGCGGCGTGCCATCCTTCTTCCAGAGCTTCCAGGGGTGCAGGTTCATCCCGCTCTCGGCGTAGATCGTCGCCGCGTCGAGGTCGTCGGGATACTTCTTGGCGAGCGCTCCCATGGCGTCGTGATAGTCGCTCGCGAGTTTCTGATAGTCGGGATTCTTCGCGTCGGAATAGCGCTTCGCCAACGCATTGACGTAGTCCTTCTCGACCTGCGGCGAATTCGCGGAAAGCGCTACGGCCTTCTGGATCGCCTCGAACGCCACGCGCTCGTGCTCGGGATCCACGTCCATGTTGTAGTTCGGACCGACGACGTAGGCCACGCCCCACCAGGGCATCGCGGCCTTCGGATCTAACTCAGCCGCTCTGCGGAATGCGCGCTCTGCCTCTTCATGGTTGAAGCCGAACGCAAGCGCCAGTCCCTGGTCGAAATACTTCTGCGCTTCAGGATTGCCGGTCGCAATTTTGTGATGGATGTTGCCGAAGCCTTCCATCAGGGTGGTTGGCTTGGCGCTCGCGGCATGCTCGTCGTGCTGCGCGCTCGCAACACTTGCGCACACAACTAGCAGCAGGGCCGCGCAACAAATTCGCAGGAATCTCGGGACTATCACGCGCCACCTCCCAGCAAAGTGGCGGAAGGTTATCACGAGCTTCGGCTGCGAGTTTGAATTGAATCGGCAAAATTTAGAAGCCCCGCTTGCGCGGGGCTTCGGGCGGAGAGCCGATCAGGAGGTGATGCTCTGTGGCTGCTCTCTCGATCTGCTAGGAGAGGAAGAACTCCTTCGCTACTTTCTCCCAATCTTCGTTCGGGAGGTGTTCGGTAATGTTGTCCACGGCCTCGCCGCCATCCTGGGCCATCGCACCGGCCATCATCGGCATGCGGCGCTGCAAGCGGCCGGCTGCTTCTTCCATCCACCAGCGGGCCAAGGCGCCGCCTAGCAGGTTGCGGAAGTTGGTCTTCGCGTCGGGCGACTGAACCGTGATCATCCAGCCTTCGCCGTAAGGATCTTTCGACGCCAGCCCGGGGTTAGCCAGCACTGCATCGTTGATCTCGGCCACGCTGCCTTCGATCGGGGAAACCATGTCGACCTTCTTGCCGTCCTTTTCGATCGACCAAATCTTCTGTCCCTGCCGGACCCACTGGCCGCGCTGCGGGAGGTTGATCTTGTCCACCGTGCCGTTGATCTTTCCGGCGAAATCGTCGATGCCAACCCGTACCAGGTTCGGGCTCTCGCTCAGCGCCCAGGTGTGTCCGGGGTGATAGCGAAGGGACTCAGGAACCTTGAAGCCGCCGACGAGGCTGGGCTCCAGCGGACGAACTACATGCTTGGTAACTGCCGGCTGTAACGCAATGACTGGCTGCTTGCCACGGCTCATGAAGTAATCGATGGTGAGGAATGCAACGAACGTGAAGAGTACGAGAATGACTGTCATAAAGCACCTCCGCCTTGGGCTCCGTATGATGACTTCTTACGCCATTGCTTAATGCATTCCCCATGCCAAAGTCAGGGCGCTTTCGCGCAAGTTGCGGATGGTCAGTGTTCATGCTGGTTTGCGGGGATATGATGAAAATCGAACAGCATAGTTGCGGAAATGTGCAACAGTCGAAAACGATGTGATTTGCAACGTCGTTTACCGCGTAAGAATGCAGCAGTGCGGCGTAAGTCACTGAATTTGAGCGGGTAGGGTGCGGAAGAGGTCGGGTGTTGCGATTTTCTGTCGCTGTTGCAGAAATATGCAGCGCTGGCGAGGTAATTCACAGCGCTGCAGAGGAATGTGCCGAAATTATTGTTGCGCGACGCCCTTCACGATCAGCGCGAGGGGTAATTCTCCGTCGGTCGTCGTGAGTGCGGCATGGAAAACGACGAAGCCCTGATCGTTGACGGTAACCGTTCCCGGCTTGCCTTCGTCCGCGACCAAACTCAGCACCGTCGGATGGGCGCCACCTGCGACCTTCGCGGATGCTCTCATCAACTGCTTGTCGGTGAACGTGGCACTCGGGTCGGAATCTGTGATCAGCGAGAGGAGAAGGAGGAAGTCGCGGTTCGGGGCGACGCCCATATGATTGCCGTCGTTGGGGAGAAGTCCGTAGCGGAGGGTGTAGGTTCCCTTGGGGATCGTCTGGCCACGGAAGTCTTTGCCATCCTGCTCGAAGGTGATTGCGCCGATGAAAGAAGAAGAGTCGAGCGACGGGTAGTTGGCGCCTTCTACTTCTTTCTTAGTGGTCTTGACCGATTTTGCCAGCCAGAGCGAGACCAGGGGCGTGCCGTCTTTGTCGAGGATGCGCTGTCCTTTGTCCTGAAGTGCGGCTTTGATAGCATCCGGAACGTCGGGCTTGCCGGTGGGTTCGAGCTTCTGAGCGACGCAGAGACTTGTAAGTAAGAGAATTGCGAAAAGTATTCGGTACATGGATTTGACCATAAAACCAAAAGCCGCGCGGAGACAAGTGCGCGGCTCACAATCTCTTGTCATCCTGAGCGGAGAACGCGGAAAAAATTCCGCGTTCGAAGTCGAAGGGACCCCTAGGGTCGCAGAAATCTCATTTCCTCGCCATCGTGCTGCCATCCACCGTGAAGTGGGCCAGATACGCGCTGCGCCGTCCGTGGTTCGCCCAATCTTCATTCAGGCCGTCGCCTTGATACACATCGCTTAGCGCTACGGCGGGCGTCGCCGTTTCGACCGTGGTCAGCGGCGGATAATATGTCGTCTCATTACCGCAGATGTGGTCGTTATCGTTGAGCGAGCGGGTCTCGATGCGCGCCAGGGTTCCGGCGCGGAACATCGCATGTGCGCCGACGCCGCTGCCATGGACGTGGGCATGGGCGATCGCGGCGTCTGGGATCTCCAACTCCATTGGCACGCGCTTCACCTCGACGACATTTTCGAAGAGCTGCCCTGCCTCGTGCTGGGCGAAGGCAATCAGTGCTTGGCGCTGTTCGGCGGTGGCGCGATCATCTACCAGCATCACGACCTTCGCCGGATACGGATTGTCGTACGGATCGCCGAGCGTGGCGTTTGCGCGGACGGCGCCGGCTACGTGCAGCCCGTCGAGCTTAACGCCATTCCATGCGCCGGAATCGATGCGCCACGCGAGCAGCGCCTGCTTGCCGTTGAGACCGGTCTCGCCATTGGCGAAACACTGCGCCACGTACACGTCGGCCGAGCGCGACTCCATGTAGTCGCCGCGGATCTGCTGGGCAAATGAAATCGTGGAAAAAGAGAGAAGCGCAACGAATAGGGACTGAACCCTCATATCCTCACCCCGTTGGGCTCTATTCTATCGAAATTGTTCTACTCGTACCGGCTACTTACCCCGGGCAACATTCGCGCCCCAACCTGGTGCGTTACACTGCACGATAACCAGCTACAAACAGCTCCTGGGCCCCCAGCCGTTTTATCTGCAACTTGAGGAGTCCTATCAGATGGGAACCAGTTTTCGGGTCACGGTCTTCGCTCTGTCTGTCCTGGCACTTATAACTCTCAGCGGCTGCGGCGGAAGCAGCACAACATCTTCGTCCTCCACCACCTACACCATCGGCGGAACCATCTCCGGACTTACCGGCTCAGGCTTGGTGTTGCAGAACAACGGTGGCGACAACCTCACCGTAAGCTCCGGCGCCACCACGTTCACCTTCGCCACGCCCGCTAAAAGCGGAGATCCCTATGCCGTGACCGTCCTCACCCAGCCCTCGGGCGAAAACTGTACGGTCACCGGCGGATCCGGCAACGCCAGCGCGAATGTCACCAACGTGAGCATTGCATGCGTTACGGCGTACAGCGTAGGGGGCCAGGTCCTCGGCCTCACCGGCACCGGCCTCGTCCTTCAGGACAACGCCGGCAACGACCTCACCGTAAGCGCCGGCGCCGCCAGTTACGCCTTCGTCTTTAGCGGCACAATTCCGGACGGCGGTGTTCCGTACAGCATCACCGTGTTTTCGAATCCCTCCGGCCAATCCTGCACGGTCTCGAATGCTGTCGGCACGGCCACCGCAGACGTCGCTAACGCCGACGTCACCTGCACCACGATTTCCGGAACCACTTTTACCGTCGGCGGGACGGTCAGCGGTCTCTCCGCCGGGACCCTGATTTTGCAAGATTCTCTCGGCGTGAATAACACCGATCTCTTGCCGCTCAGCGGAAATGGTTCCTTCATCTTCGTCAATCCCGTCGGCAGTGGCGAGGACTTCAACGTCTCGGTCTTTTCTCAGCCGGCCACGCGGAACTGCTCCGTCAGCAACGGCGCCGGCATCGCCACCGCCAACGTCACCAATGTCAGCGTCGTCTGTGTCGGCGATTTCGCCTGGATGGGCGGCAGCAGCACGGTCGGCACGAACGGCGGCCAACCCGGCGTCTACGGCGCGCTCGGAACTCCGTCCCCCACCAACATCCCCGGTGGACGGCAACAACCGCTCACGTGGACCGATGCCTCCGGCAATCTCTGGCTCTTCGGTGGATACGGCCAGGATTCCACCGACTCCGGCGGACTGCTCAACGATCTTTGGAAATACTCTCCCACCAGCGCTGAATGGACCTGGATGGGCGGCAGCACGGTCGCCCCGCCCAGTACGAGCTTTGGCGCCGCCGGCGCGCCCGGCGTCTACGGCACGATCGGCGTTCCCGATCCCGCCAACGTTCCCGGCGGTCGCGAGCAGGTCGCCACGTGGACCGATGCCTCCGGCCGTATCTGGGTCTTCGGCGGCGAAGGCATCGACGCCAACGGTGTGACCGGCGAACTCAATGATTTGTGGGTCTTCGATCCCACCCTCGGCGCCACCGGAGAGTGGACCTGGATGGGCGGCAACACCAGCGTCGGCGCCGTCTTCTCAGGACCCTCCGGCGTCTACGGCACGCTCGGCGTTCCCGATCCTGCCAACGTTCCCGGCGGACGCTACGGCGCCATCAGTTGGATCGATTCCTCCGGCAACCTGTGGCTCTTCGGCGGAAACTCCATCGACTCCACCGGCACACTCGGCTATCTCAACGACTTGTGGATGTTCAACCCCACGCTCGGCGCCCACGGTGAGTGGACCTGGATGGCCGGCGGCAACGTCACTGCCAACTCTGGCAACGGCGCAGCCGGAGTTTATGGCACACTCGGCGTCCCCGATCCTGTGAATACTCCCGGCGGCAGAGGCTCCGGGGTGAGCTGGGTCGATCGCTCAGGCAATGTTTGGCTGTTCGGTGGACTCGGTGCGGATTCGGTTGGAAACCCGGGCTTCCTGAACGACCTCTGGCGCTACACGCCGGGCGGCGGCAGTACCGTCGGCCAGTGGACCTGGATGAGCGGCAGCAACACCGTACCGCCGTACTCCGGTCAACCCGGAATTTATGGCTCGTTGGGGACCGCATCCGCCGCCAACGCTCCGGGAGGCCGTTTCAGCGGTCTCACCTGGCTCGATGCCAGCGGCAAACTCTGGCTGTTTAGTGGCAACGGCTACGACTCCGCGGGCGTAAACGGATACCTGAACGACCTGTGGCAGTTCGATCCGTCGGCCGGAACGTACGGCGAATGGACGTGGATGGGCGGAAGCTCCAGCGTTGGCCGCAGCGGAGGCCAACTCGGCGTCTACGGGACCTTGGGCATCCCCGCGGCTACCAATAGTCCCGGAGGGCGTTTCGGCGTCGCCGGTTGGGTCGATCCATCCGGAAACTTCTGGTTCATGGGAGGCGATGGCTACGACTCCGTCGGAAACCAGGGAAACCTGAACGACCTCTGGATGTACCAGCCGTAAAAAATCAGGTGCGGGCTGATCTGGTCAACCTCGGGATTCCCGCCGAGACCAGATCACCCGCACCTTTTACGATTCTTGTTTCATCCGCCGCCCGCTACTTACACCCGTGACAACTCCGTCCCGAGTGCTTGCAGTTGCCGGGCTCCGCCAGTTCGCCATCCGGACCAATGCACGTTTGAGTGTGCATGCACCAGAACAAGCCGTCATTGGTTGGAGGCACCGTGGGGTCGTGCTCGGTCGAGATGAACTGGCCCTTCCAGCGCAATGACGGGCACAGGTCGGGATGCGAGGTATCGAAGCGTTCGTGATCAGGCATGAGCATCATGATGGCCTCCCAAGTGTGCCGACTGGCCGCCGGCGGCCGCCAGCAGCGCGCGCTTCACCGCTGCCTTGGCCATAGTGATCTTGTATTTGTTTTGTCCCAGGCTCTTCGCCGGAGCGAGTGCGGCATTCGCCGCGGCCATCGCGGTATCGGGCGTGATTTCCTTGCCGACAATTGCCTGAGCCGCCTCGTTCGACACCCACGGCACCGGCGCCACCGCGCCCAGCACGATCTTGGCCGACTTCACCTTCGAGCCGTCCATGGTCAGCGCCACGGAACACGTCGCCAGCGGCCAATCGAAGTGCTCTTTCTGGCGCACCTCGTAATTCGCCGCTTTCACGCCGGCCGCCGCCGGAATGAAGATTTCCACGACAAGTTCGTTCGGCCGCAGATCATGCTCGCGTTCGTTCTCGTTCTTCGGAGTGATGAAGAACTTCTCGAGCTCGACCTCGCGCAGTTTCCCGCCACCGAGAATTCGCACCTTTGCTCCATGCGCAATCAGCGCCGGAACCACGGTCGAAGGGCTCACGAAGTACGCGGGGCCATCGTTGCCAAGCACCGCGTGGTAGCGATGATCTCCCGCCAGCACCATCGACTTGCCGTCTTTGGTCGTCGGCAGCAGACCCATACCGTTGCGGAAGTACCAGCAGCGCGGCCGCTGGCAGATGTTCCCGCCAATCGTCGCCACGTTGCGAATCTGCGGGCTCGCCGCGTCGCGCGCCGCATCCGCAATCGCCGGGTACACCTTGGCTAATTCCGCTCCATGCGCCAATTCCGAGAGCGTCACCAGCGCGCCAATCCGCATTCCGCTGGCGTCAGCCTTCAATCCGTGCAGGTCATCAATCCCCTTGATATTCACCAGCCGCTTGGGATTGACGACCTCATCCTTCATCAAAGCGACCAGGTCTGTGCCGCCGGCAAGAATTTCGGCATCGCCCCAATTCTTGCCGAGCAGTTCGCCGACCTGGTTTCGCGAATTCGCATTCACATATTCAAAAGGTCGCATGGTTAGCTCCTCTCCAGCGCCGCGAGCACGCGGTCGGGTGTGAGCGGGAGATACGGCACCCGCACGCCCAGCGCATTCGCCACTGCATTCGAAATCGCCGCACCTGGTGAGACCACCGGAGGCTCGGCCAGCCCGATCACGCCGCGATCGTCATAGCCCGCACCGGTCATCATATGCACCTGCAGTTCGCCGATATCGCTCAGCCCGGCGAGCCGGTAGAACTCCATGTTCGGGTTGAGCATGCGCCCGGTCACGGGATCCATGAACTTCTCTTCGTAGAGCGCGTAGGAAATACCCATGATCAGCGCGCCATAGACCTGGGTCTCGGCGGTCTTGACGTCGACGACCAAGCCGCAGTCCTGCACCGCAACCATCTTCGTCACCTTCACGATTCCGGTCTCGGTGTCGACGCTGACCTCGGCCATTTGCACGCCGCCGACGCCGCTGTTTGTGAGGTCGGGCTTCATACCGCCTTTGTTCACGCCGCGCACGGTAATCGGCACCGCCCCCAGCTTCGAACACGCCTGCTTCCACGTCATGCTCTTCGAGGCATCGCCCTTCACGCTGACGGTTCCGTCTTTGATTTCGATCTGGTCTGGGGTTGTGCCCAGCGCGGGCGCGACTTTCGCCAGCAGTTGATCGCGAGCATCCACCGCGGCGCGGCGCGTCGAACTGCTCACGCCGCCGATGGTCGTACTTCCACCGCTGCCACCCGACACCGGATAGCGAGTGTCTCCAATTTTCAGATTCACACTCTCCAGCGGGATCCCGAGCGTATCGGCGGCGACGATCATGATGCAGGTGCGCGTGCCGGTTCCCAGGTCCTGCGTCCCCATCTTGATTTCGACGGAGCCATCCGGCTGGATGGTGAGATCGCAGTTGGAATCGTGTCCGCGACCGCCCCACGTGTGCAGCGACAACCCCATGCCGGTGCGTACCACTCCGGTGGAACTGCCGCGCGGCTTCCAGCGTTCTTTCCAGCCCATCATCTGGTCCGCGATGACGAACTCTTCTTCGTAGGTCTTGGCGCGCGGGCCAGTCATGTCAATGTTTTTGCGCAACAACTCCAGCGGATCCATGTTCAGCTTCGCCGCCGTGTCTTCCAGCGCCGACATCGTGATCAGCGCTGCCTGCGGATGGTTCGGCGCGCGCCACGCTCGCGATGGTCCCTGGTTGGTCGCAATCGCGGTGTACTGTTTTTTCTGGTTGGGGATATCGAAGACATACGGCAGCGGCGGCGATCCTCCACCGCCGGGACCGCCCGTGCCCCAGCCATCCGATTGCCACGCAGTGAGGCGCCCGTCTTTGTTGGCCGCAACGCTTACGCGCGCGTAAGCGGAAGGCCGCGCGCCGGCTACCTGCTGTTCTTCGTCGCGCGCCAGCATGATCTTCACGGCTTTGCCGTTTGTGTTCTTGGCAAGTTGAGCCGTCGCCACTCCCCAGCGGTCGATGCCGAACTTGCTGCCGAAGCCGCCGCCAATGTACTGCTGCAGAACGCGGATGTTGGACGCCGGCATGCCCATCGGTTCGCTCATCTGCGCGGGAATGCCGCTCAGGTTCTGCGTGGAGACGTGAACTTCGAGGTTCTTGTCGTCCACGAACTGCGACATCGCACCATGGGATTCGAGGCAGCAGTGCGTGATCACGGGGACTCCATAGATTCCCTCGCTCACAACGCCGTCGGTTTTCGCGGCGGCGAACGCATCGGCTGGCTTGCCTTGCGTCTGCACCGCGGTCTTCTTGTACGGCGACTTCACGCCGCTGCCTTTGCGGACTTGCGCTTTCTTGATCGCCGCGATAATTTCCGGCGGCACGCCGTCTTTCGCCAGCGCCTCCAGCGTCTTCGCGTCAGGAATCTCGGTCATGCCGCGCTTCTGGATCGCTGCGATGACTTCGTCGTCAGGGACCTGGTTGTCTTCCATGTCGCCGAGCTCGTCGATGGTCAACGGCTCGTTCGACACGCCGAGGTTCTTTGGCGGTTCCGCGTCCGAAACGTGGAACGGCAATACTTCATACTCGACTTTGATTGCCTTCAGCGCATCATAGGCTGTCGGCTCATCTACCGCGGCGATCGCGACGATTTCGTCACCGGCCCAGTGGATTTCGGAGCCCGGCTTCTGCAGGATCTGCACGGCTTTCACACCCGGCATCTTCTCGGCTGCGCTGGTATCAATGCTGGTGACTTTGCAATGCGGATACGGCGAGCGCAGGATTTTGCCCCAGAGCATGCCGTCGGGGCGGACATCGTAGGTGTACTTCGCACGGCCGCTCACTTTGATGGGGCCGTCCACGCGCGTGATGCGTTTGCCAAGAAGCGACCGATGTTGCTCGTCGGGCCACTGATAATCCGCCATGGTTAAGCCCCCTTTCCCTTGGTGAGTAGATCAGCGACAAGTTGCATGCCCTTGTAGGTGCCGCAGCGGCAGAGATTACCGCTCAGGCCGGTTTTGAAGTCGGCCGCGCCCGCCTGCGGGTGATGATCCAGATACGACTTGGCTGCCACGATGAATCCCGGGGTGCAGAAGCCGCACTGTTGCGCATCGTTCTCCACGAACGCATGCTGCAACGTGTCGAGCGTCTCCGTGGGATACAGGCCCTCGATGGTGGTGATCTTCCGGCCCTGGGCGTCAATCGCCAGGATCGAGCAGGCGTATACGGTTTTGTCGTCCATGAGCACGGTGCACGCACCGCAGGCGCCGCGATCGCATACCCGCTTGGCGCCGGTGAGGTCGAAGTGGTCGCGCATGGCGTCGAGCAGAGTCACGCGCGTGTCGAGTTCCGCGGTGCGCGCTTTGCCGTTGAGGTTGAGCGTGACCTTGGCTTTGTAGGGACCGTGGACTTCGACCGGCTCGCCGGCGGCTTCCACCACCGTTGTGCTGACGAGCGGAACTGCGGCGACGATGCCGCCAATCTTTAGAAAGTCGCGCCGCGAGACACCGTTACGCGGGCTGTCCTTCTCATCTTTTTCCGACATTGGCAACCTCCGTCGGTTCGCTTGTGGATCGTTGATTTATTTGCGCAGGGTGCGCACGTACTGCACGACCTGGGTGATGTCGTCGGCACTCAAGGTTTTTTCGAACGAAGGCATCTTGCCCTTGCCGTTCTTCACTGTTTGGGTCAGCGCCTCGTCACTCAAACCTTGGATGTCGTTGCTGCTCAAATCGGCAGCACCGAGTTTTTGCCCCATCTTGGTTTTTCCGGCGCCATCGGCGCCATGGCACATCACGCAATTCTTCTTGAAAACCGCTTCTCCCGGATTTTCCGCGAGCACAAATGTGGACGCACAGAGCAGAACTGCCAGGACCTTAGGAGCCATTCAGACCTCAAGCGAAATTTCGCAAAGAGTATAAATCGAAGAGGCATCAGCGTGCAGCGGCGCGCTGAGAAGCTCATCCGCCCTTCGGGCTTCTTTGTCCCTCAAAACGAAAAGGGCGGCCTCAGCCGCCCAAATCCACAACGGAGCTTCTTTACTTCAGGGTCTTCACGTAGCCTGCAACGGCCTTGATCTGGTCGTCGCTGAGTTTGCCCTTGAAGCCCGTCATTTTGCCTTTGCCGTCGCTGATGATCTTCGCGATATCGGCATCGCTCATGCCCTGCACGGCGGGGTCGGTCAATGGCTTCGATCCCATCTTGGTTGCCATTGCACCTTTGCCATCGGCGCCGTGGCACATGGCACACTTCGCCTTGTAGTCGTCGGCACCCGCTGCGAAGGCCATAGTTCCGGCCAACATCATTGCAGCGAGTGACATTCCTGCTACCAGCTTCTTCATTTACAAGTTCCTCCAACCGAATTTTGCGGAACCCGAATCCCGGCTACCTCGGATTCCGCGCCAGTCTAGGCCTCTGCCGCCGGGTATGCAACTCCTTGTCACAAAAAGCACTTGTGCCAAAACACGCGCCGCGGAGTGAGATGCCACACCGTTGTGCCCGTGTTATCTACCATCAACCCGTAATCTATTTGCAAGTTGCTGATTCCATGAGTCCCCTTTAGTAGTACATCGAGGCGGCAGTTTGGTATGGCGTGTGCACTACTGCCGGTAGGCATTGGAGACGTGTCACGTGGAACCTAGCTTGGTGGTGGTCGGACTGAACTTCAAAACCTCTCCCGTCGCGGTGCGCGAGCGCTTCTGGATGAGCGAACTGCGACGCTACGAGGCGCTGCACCAATTGGTCCGCGCCGAAGGTATTGATGAACTGGTGGTCCTCGCCACGTGCAACCGCACCGAGTTCATCCTCTGGACCAGCGATGCCGGCGAGGCCGCTGACTCCGTGCTCCGTTTCCTGACCCACGAGTACGGCCTGAAGATGAGCGACTGGTCGCACTTCTACCGCCTGATGGATGACGTCGCCCTGAACCACATTTTCCGCGTCGCCTCCAGCCTCGATTCCATGGTGATCGGCGAGCCGGAAATCGTCGGACAATTCAAGAACGCCTGGTCGCAGGCGCAGGCCGCCGGAACCACCGGCCGCTTCCTCGATGCGGTGATGCAGAAGGCGCTTACGGTTTCGAAGCGCGTGCGCAACGAAACTGCGATTGGCAATGCGGCAGTTTCCATTCCGTACACCACGGTCGAACTCTCGAAACAAGTCCTCGGCGAACTCTTCGACAAAGCCGTCGTTCTGATGGGCGCGGGCAAGATGAGCGAATCGGCCGCGAAATACCTTATGAACCACGGCGCCTCGCAGATTTGCGTTATCAACCGCACCTTGCACAAGGCCCAGGAATTCAGCGAGAAGGTGGGCGGCATTGCGGTCGCGCTCGAAGATCGCGCGCCTTATCTCGACCATGCCGACATCATCGTCAGCTCCACGTCGTGCCCGCACTACGTGATCGAGAAGGCCGATGCAGAACGCATCCAGGCCGCTCGCGGTGGGAAGCCAATTGTGATGGTGGACATCGCCGTGCCGCGTGACATTGATCCTGCGGTGCGCGAAGTTCCGGGCGTGCACCTCTTCGACATGGACGACCTTGAGAAGGTCGCGAAGCGCAACGAGAGTGAGCGCCAGGTGGCCGCCGTTGCCGCAGAAGAAATTCTTGCGGACGAAGCCAAGGGCTTCCGACGCAAATTGATGGCCGAGCGCGTGGTGCCGACGATTGTCGCCCTGCGCAACCGCCTCGATGAAGTTTGCCGGCAGGAACTGGAGTCCCTGCGCCAGGAATTAGGCCCTTTCACGGAAGACCAGGACCAGGCTATGACCGCACTAACGGCCCATATAACGCAACGAATTGCTGGTTCGCTGGCCCGTGAACTGAAAGAACTCCCAGAACGAAGTGAACAAGACATGCTCACCATGGCGGTGCAGCGCTTGTTCCACCTCGAACAGCCGCAAAAGGCTGCCGCCGGCACCAATTGATGAACAGGACTTCGGTCCTTGAGGTAAAAACAAGAGAGGCTACAGCCTCCGAGTAGAAGATTCATGGCAAAAGCATCTGCGCAAGCACAACCGCCCACCAATCTCTGGACCGCCTCGCAGGCGTATGTCCTCGCCGCCATCACACTCGTCGTTGGAATCGGGATCGGCTGGCTCGTCCACGGTTCCTACTCCGACAGTCAACAACAACGAACAACAACCGCCGCGAGCGCTCCTGCCCCAAGCGCCCCGAGTACCGGCGGGTTCCAGGTGCCGACGTTTAACGGACAACCGGGACGCCTGTCACTGGACGACATCAACAAAGCTGCGGCGCCGATGATCGCGCAATTGCAGCAACGCCCGAACGATCCAGATCTGTTGGCGAAGCTCGGCAATCACTACTACGACAGCCAGGCATTCCCACAGGCGATTGCGTACTACCAGAAATCGCTGGCGATCGCGCCGTCGAATCCCGACGTCCGCACTGACATGGGGACCGCCATGTTCTACAACGGCGACCCGGACGGTGCTCTGAAGGAATTCGCGACTTCACTTTCGTACGCACCGACGCACGCCGAGACCATGTTCAACCGCGGCGTGGTGCTGATGCAGGGCAAGAACGACCCGAAGGCAGCGATTGCGAGTTGGCAGGAGTTGTTGAAGACCAACCCGAATTATCAGGACCGCCCGAAGGTCGAGGCGTCGATCGCGGACGCGCAGAAGCGCGTGAAGTAGTTTCTTTGAGGTAGCAGGCTTGAGCGCATCAGTAATGCTTCGCGCTCCCCGGGACCGCGCCCGCGCAGAGCACGGTCCCGGTTTTCGTTTCCCCCCAACTCAACGTTCCTGAATAACGCTCGCCAAATCCTGATGATCGATTTGGAAAATGATCGACAGCACGTCGCCGTGTCCTCGTACCAAAATGTAGGTTGCGCGTGCGTCGATATCCTTGCTCCCGGACTCCCCGCGAACCTTCATCCTCCACACCACCGTCGCGAGCAGATAGGTGGAATCCAGCGGTTTCGTTTCCACAGCCTGAAGCTGGGTTTCAGAGAGGCCCATGGAAGAAAAGCGCTCCTTCATTTTGGGAGCGACCCTAAGGAAGTCCTCCTTTCGGACTGCTTGGACACCCTTGGGTCCGCCAAACATAAATGTATCCGCGTAGAGGCCATCGATTCCGGACAGATCCGAACCAGCGTTTGCTTGCTCATACTTCAAGAAAAATTCTTTGACTTGTTGATCCATACTTTCCTCATTTCTCCACAACGACGGGCATCGGTCATACAGATAGCCTCGGACGAAAAAGGCCTTTAGTATTATACCACATTCTGCGGAAAAACTCAATAGATTCAAGGATTTGCGGGGACTGACGGGCATGCATAAATTTCCAATTGCAAGGCGCTGTTCGAGAAGGGGGAAACACGATGCCCTACAGCTTTGTATCCCGCCACGAGGAAACCTTGCGGAAGAGCAGCAACGACGGTGGGTGTGTCAGGGAAATACTGGAGAGACGATAGGCTCCTGAACTCCCGAATTGCCAGGCCGCAGGCCGACCGCTCCTCTCAGCACGACGCGCCAGCATCGTGAACGTTCTTTTGGCGAGACTCTCGACGCTCGCCTGATAGTAGACAATCTACCTCTTCTGGGAGTAGATTGCCTACATCTATGAGCGAGAAGGAACAGTATAAAAACCGGATTGAGTTGCTGCAGGGAACACTCGACATGCTTATTCTTCAGACCCTGCAATGGGGACCGCAGCACGGGTACGGCATTGTCCAGGCGATACGTTTGCGATCCGGAGATGCGCTTCAAGTCGAGACCGGCTCACTGTATCCGGCTCTCCATCGATTGCAGCGTCAGGGCTGGGTCCAATCTGAGTGGAAGCAGTCCGAGAGCAAGCAAAGAGCCCGGTATTACCGAATCACAGCCACGGGGAAAAAGCAGTTGGTCTCCGATCTGGGCCGATGGGAGCGGATCGTCGAAGCGATTGGGTCGGTGATGTACGTCAAGCCGGAGGAGAGTGAGTCATGAAGTTGTTCCCGAGCTTCGGTTCTGAGCGGCGTAAGCGCGAATTGCAGGAAGAGATGGATGCTCACCTGCAGATGGCGATTGCCGATCGAGTGGCGCGAGGCGAGACGGTAGAGACGGCGCGACAAGCGGTGCTTCGGGAATTTGGAAATATTCCCCTGGTGCAGGATGTGACGCGCGACATATGGGGCCTGACCTGGCTTGAACAGCTAAGCCGGGATCTCCGTTACGCGTTACGGCAACTGCGCAAAAGTCCCGGTTTCACGATCACCGCGACGACGATGCTGGCAGTAGCCATCTGCGCCAACAGCACCGTATTCAGTTGGATCGACGGTACGATGTTGCGTCCCATTCCTGGCGCGCGGGACACGGGCGATCTTGTTAGCCTGCAGCGGGGAGAACGGAACTTCTCTCCGACTCCGCCCTTCTCGTATCTCGACTATCGCGATCTGCGCGAGCAGAACCACACCTTCACCGGAATCCTCGCATATCATCACGATTGGATCACGCTGACTGGCGGCGCACAGCCGGAGCGTGCCTATATTGCGAACGTGTCGGCAAATTATTTCGATGTGCTCGGCATTAAGCCGGTGCTGGGGCGTTTCTTTCTGCCTGAAGAAGAGACGGCTCCAGGTGCCGTTCCCAACGTGGTCCTGGGTTACTCGCTTTGGAAGACGCGCTATGCCAAAGACCCGGCGATTGTGGGCAAGTCGATCGAGATCGCCCGGCATCCTTTGACGGTCATCGGCGTGGCGCCGGAGGGGGTTGTGGGAGCGATGCCCGGGATCCGTGAAGATCTGTGGGTAACGCTTGATCCCCTCGGGACGGATGCGTGGCGGATGACGCATCGCAGTGGTGGTGCGGTCTGGCTGAATGTAATTGGAAGATTGCGGCCCGACGTGAGCCGTGCCCAGGCAGCCCAGGACCTCGACACGGTGATGCACAACATCGTGGTGGCGTATCCGGACGATCATCTCGGCGATAACCGCATCTCGCTGGACCCCATGTGGCGCTCCCCATTCGGCGCCAACGGATACCTGGCAACGACGCTGCCCATTCTGCTCGCCTTTGCCGCTGTGGTGCTGTTGCTGACCGGCGCGAACGTCGCTACGCTCACGCTAGTACGGTTTGTATCCCGGCGGCGTGAGCTTGCCATCCGGCAGTCGCTCGGGGCGAATCGTATGCAACTGGTACGGCAGCTGGTGATGGAGGGCGTGGTGCTTTCCATCGTCGCAGGAGCCGCGGCCCTTGGGTTGACAGCGTGGACATCGAAGACATTCGCATGGTTCTTTCCGGCGAGTTCGAATCCCATCATTCTGAACGGGAGCATGGACCATAGGGTGGTAATCGGGATTGCAGTGTCGTCCCTGTTGGCCGCGATGCTGTGCGGCGCGCTTCCCGCCTGGCGTTCGGCCCACGCGCCGGCAGCTGAGGTACTCAAGGCAGAGTCTGCAAGTATCTCCGGCGGATCACGCAACCGGAAATTGCTCAGCGGGCTGGTGGTTGCGCAAATCGCGCTTTCACTGCCGCTGCTGTTGTGTTCCGGGTTGTTTCTGCGAACACTGCGGAATCTCGCCCACGCGAATCCCGGATTTGAACAGGACCACATTCTGACTGCGACTGTGGGGCTAAATATCGCCGGCTACAGCCACGACGAGGAACAGCTGATCCGTCACAAGATACTTGATCGCGTGTCGGCACTCCCCGGCGTAAAGGCTGCGTCTTTTACGGACTGGATTCCGATGACCCTGGGCCACAAGGGGGAGGATGCGTATCCGGAAGGGTATGTGCCACACCCGCATGAATCTTTGCAGGTGTACCACGCCGAGGTGGCCCCGCGGTATTTCGAATCCCTTCATATACCCATTCTGGAAGGTCGCGAGTTTACGCCGGATGACGATGAAAAGGCCCCGCGGGTACTCATCGTGGATCAGACGGCGGCGAGGCGATACTGGCCCGGACAGGATCCGCTGGGAAAGAGACTCAGGATATGGGGCCGCCTTTTCACGGTCGTCGGCCTCGCGAAAAATTCAACACATATGTTGATGAATGAGTCCCCGGAGCCCATGGTGTATATGAGCTTCTTCCAGGAGGGGTACGAGACGATCGTGCAGGTGAAGACCGAGGGAAATCCGGCCGACTTTGCGCCAGCGGTGGAGAACGCCATCCACGAAATTGATCCACGGCTCCCGGTTTTCGATGTGCGTCCCATGCGCGAGAGTACCCAACTGGCGAGCAGTTTCGCCGTCATAGAGAGCGCCCTGGCGGGAATGTTCGCGATGATCGGGCTGGTTCTTGCGGCAACCGGCATCTACGGCGTGGTGGCATATCGAACCCAAATGCGTACCCACGAGATCGGAATACGAATGGCTCTGGGTGCTTCGCGCGTCAACGTGCTGCGGCTCGTGCTGTCGCAGGGATTATGGCTCACAGCCATTGGGCTGACGCTGGGATTGGCGTTTGCAATGGGACTGACACGTTTCATCGCCCGACTGTTGTACGGAATCGGCGCCAACGATCCGGTCACCGTCGTTTCCGTCGTCATGCTCCTGGGAGCAATGTCGTTGCTGGCATGCTACCTTCCCGCGCATCGAGCGATGCGCCGAAACCCTGTGACTGCGATTCGCGAACTGTAAACCGCAGCACGGACTCGACGCGGATCCGACGCGCGGCGACGTCGGAGCACGCTGGAGAAGCGAGGAGTATAAATGTGACGAAACATTTCTGACGGTTCCGCTGGAGGGTGTCGCTTGTTCCTGCGCACAATTCTCGTTGTAGTGACTCTTTTCGGTCTTCTTTCTAACGCAACGATTGCGGCTGCCCAAAAGGTGCAGGTGTCGATTGATCCATCCCGGCCTGGGGTGAAGATCGATCGTAATCTGTTCGGGCAATTTGCTGAGCATCTAGGACATGGCATTTACGAAGGAATCTGGGTCGGCAGCGACTCCACGATTCCGAACACCCGGGGCATTCGCAACGATGTGGTTGCCGCACTGAAAGCGATCCATGTGCCGAATGTGCGCTGGCCCGGCGGGTGCTTCGCCGACGAGTATCACTGGCGCGACGGGATCGGGCCGCAAAGAGTGGTGAGGCTGAACCCGAACTGGGGCGGCGTGATCGAACCCAACACCTTCGGCACCCACGAGTTCATGGACTTCATTGGGCAGATCGGGAGCGAGGCGTACGTGTCGGTCAACGTGGGCTCTGGTACTCCGCAGGAAGCGTCAGATTGGCTGGAGTACATGACGGCAGCTCAGGCAACGACGCTCCAGAAGGAGCGCGCTGCGAACGGGCATCCGGCACCGTACAAGATCGCATTGCTGGGCCTCGGCAATGAAAGCTGGGATTGCGGCGGCAACATGACGCCCGATTACTACCTGGACCGGATGAAGGTCTTCAGCCGATTCGTTCGCAACTACAATCCGGCGCAGACGGACAAGAACCAGATGTTGAAGATCGCAGTCGGTCCGGGCGGAGGCGAAGAGCGCTGGACGGAGTGGACCGATACGGTGATGAAGGCTTACCAGAAGCACACGTGGAGCTGGGACATCAACGGCCTCTCGATGCACAGTTACACGACGGTGAAATGGCCGCCGGCGTACAAGTCCGTGGGGTTCGGAGAGGACGAGTACGCGCAGATTCTGAAATCGACGCTGGAGATGGAAGACCTGGTCAAGAAGCATTCCGCGATCATGGACAAGTACGATCCGGAAAAGAAGGTCGCCCTCATCGTGGACGAATGGGGCAGTTGGTATGCGCCCTTGCCGGGGAGCAATCCGGGCTTTCTCGTACAGCAAAACAGCATTCGCGATGCGATCCTGGCCGCGCTGAACATCAACATCTTTGCTCGCCACAGTGATCGGGTGCGCGGCGCGAACATTGCCCAGATGATCAACGTGCTGCAGGCGATGATCATCACCGATAAAGAGAAGATGGTGCTGACACCGACCTACTATGTTTACAAGATGTACCTGCCCTTCCAGGATGCGACTTTCGTTCCGGTGACATTTGACGCGGGCACCTACAAGCACGGCGACAGCACGCTGCCGCGCATCGATGCGCTCGCTGCGAGAGGAAAAGACGGCAAACTGTGGCTGGAGATCACGAATGTGGACCCGAACCAGACGGCGGATGTGGAGTTGAATGTGACTGGGTTTGCTACGAAGTCTGCGTCGGGAGAAACGCTCGCCGGACCGAAGGTCGACAGCGTGAATACGTTCGAGGCACCGAACACGGTTGTGCCGAAACCCACATCGGCCCGCGTAGAGGGTGGAAAGGTGATGCTTAAGTTGGAGCCCAAGTCCGTCACGGTGGTGTCACTGGAGCAATAGGCGGGTGGCCAGCCCTACGCACTCCACTTCTTCGGTGCCCCATCCTAGCGCGCCTCTTTTTGGCGAGTTGGGGTGGTCTAATAAGACGCGCCACAGGCGCATCATCCGGTACGCCGATTTCGCCACTTCACATCCTCTGGTGTTCAAGTCGGATCAACTCTCTGACAAAACTCTTACACTCCCCTTCCGCACACAATCCTAAAATTATCTGTGCGACACATTGAGATAGAACCCTTCAAGCTAGGCGAGGCCATCGCCAACAGCGTCACGCACGGCATCGGCGCTCTCCTCAGCGTTCTCGGCTTAATCACTCTTATCGTTTTTGCGGCGGTTGGTGGGAACACGCGTCTGCTGGTCAGTGTCACGATCTATGGTGCTACGCTCTGCGCGTTGTATCTCATCTCCACGCTTTACCACGCCATCCCTGCTCCTAGTGCGCGCCGCGTCTTCCGCTTTCTCGACCACGCTTCGATTTATTTGCTGATTGCAGGTACGTACACGCCGTTCACGCTGGCGCTTCTGCGCGGTGGGTGGGGCTGGACGCTCTTCGCGCTGGTCTGGGCGATCGCGATTCTTGGCGTGGTCTATAAGATTTTCGCCACTGGGCGGCACGAGATCTTTTCGTCCGCGCTCTACATCGGCATGGGCTGGATCGTGGTCATCGCCATCAAGCCGCTGCTCGCGGTGCTGCCGATGCCAGGGTTTCTATGGATGATGGCGGGCGGCATCTTCTACACCGGCGGAATTGTTTTCTATCTGAAAGATCGGCGACCGTACTTCCACATGCTGTGGCACCTGTGCGTGCTGGCGGGAAGTGTCTGTCATTTTGTGGCGATTTTGCGGTATGTGGTCGGGCCAGCGACTGCGGCCTGATCTTTCAGTTGGTGGCGAGCGCCGGATCGTCGTCTTCGGCATGCAATAGGCCGAACTTTTTCAGCTTGTAACGCAGCGCATCGCGGCTGATGTCCAGCAGGCGCGCGGCATGCGTCTGGTTGCCGTTCGCTTCTTTCATCGCCATTTCGACGAACGCGCGCTCCACTTCTTCGAGCGAAGTTCCGCCCTCAGGAATGACTAAACGCGGCAAGCTGCGGCCATTCGGCAACTGCTGGATTGGAGCGGGTGGAGATGCGCTCTCGAACGCCGTGTACATCGCCTGCTGCTGCGCTACGGCAAATGGCAGGTAGTCGGGGCGCAGGTTTTCTGCCTCATCCAGGATCATGGCGCGCTCGATCGCGTTTTTCAGTTCACGCACATTGCCGGGCCAGTCGTGCTTCATCAGCAGGCGGCGGGTGTTGTCGGTGACGCCACGAATGCTCTTCTTAAACTTGCGGTTGTAGCGCTCGATGAAGAACTCCACCAGCGGCAGGATGTCTTCTTTGCGATCACGCAGGGGCGGTAAGAACACCGAAATGATCGCGAGGCGGTAATACAAATCCTGGCGGAAGGTGCCGTCGCGCACCATCTTCTCCAAATCGCGGTTGGACGCAGCAATTACGCGGACATCCACCTGCATATCGCGCACACCACCGACTCGGCGAATCACCTGGTCTTCGAGCACGCGAAGCAATTTCGCCTGCAACAGCGGCGAGAGCTCACCAATTTCGTCGAGGAACAGCGTGCCTCCATCAGCCGCTTCGAAAAGGCCTTTTTTCATCGCTTTGGCGTCGGTGAAGGCGCCCTTTTCGTGTCCGAAGAGTTCGGCCTCCATCAGCGTCTCGGGAATTGCTGAACAGTTGATGGCGACGAATGGTTTTTCCTGGCGGCGGCTCTGGTAGTGAATGGCTTTCGCGACGAGATCTTTGCCGGTGCCACTCTCGCCTTGCACCAGGATCGTCGTGGCTTCGCTGGTGGCGATTTTGGCGACGAACACCATCAGCTCCGTCATTTTCTGCGAGACGCCGACGATGTCGTGATAGCCGTGACGGCGGCGCACTTCGCCACGTAGCGATTCGACTTCGGTGCGCAGCCGCGTGGTTTCCAGCGCATTCTTCACCGCGACGGAGAGTTCGTCAAAATCGAGCGGCTTGCCGACGAAGTCGTACGCGCCCAGCTTCAGCGCGAGTTTCACGTCCTCGAGCTGCGGGTCGGCGGTGATCATAATGACCGCGCGCGCATCGCCGTTTTCTTTCAGTTGTTTGAGAATTTCGAGGCCACCCATGTCGGGCAGGCGCACATCGAGCAGCACGAGATCAGGCGACTCGTGGCGCGCCAACCGGAGTCCGGCAGACCCGTTGTCCGCTTCGATGACGTGATAACCCCATTCCTCGCACTTCTGGCGCAGAGACCAGCGAACGAGCCGTTCGTCATCAACGATCAGTATTTTCTCTGACGGCATTCGTTTGTTGCAGGTAGTGTATTACGACTGTGCCGGTTCCGAATGGGGCCTATCGTATGGGAGGAGTACTACAAAGGTAGTACCTTCGCCGACCTTACTGGTGACCTCGATACGACCAGCGTGGTCCTCGACCATGCGGCGCGCCAGCGAAAGACCAAGGCCGGTGCCGTGGCCCTTGGTGGTGAAGAACGGGCGGAAGATGTTCTTGAGTGTGTCGGGCGGGATGCCGGGGCCGTTGTCGGTGATGGAGATGGCCGCGTAATCGCCGCGATTTTCGAGACTTACCACGATATGCCCTTCGCGCGCAACCGCCTGGATTGCATTGAGCAGCATGTTGAGGAGCACCTGGTGGATCTGCGCGGGATCGTGTTCCACCGGTCGCACGTTCTTCTGCTGTAGAAATTCGATGTGAACCTGCTTGGTCGTCGCCTGCTCGCGCGCGAACATTATGGCGTGCGAGATGGTGGCGTCGAGGTCTTCGCGGCGGAAGTTGGGGTGCTTGGGGCGCGCGGTTTCGAGCAGGTCGGTGAGAATGCGGTTGATGTGCATCGCCTCCTGCTTCACTTCTTTCACGACGGCGCAGGCCGGACTCTCGATTGGCAGATCGCGGCCGATGATGTCGATGACGCCGGCAATTCCCGCCAGCGGATTGCGGATTTCGTGCGCGAGTCCGGCCGCAAGTTCTCCGAGCGTAGCGAGGTGTTCGGCGCGGGACATCTGGGTGCGGTGGAGGCGCTGGATTTCTTCGCGGCTCTCGCGGAGTTGCAGGACCATGGAGTTGAAGTCGCGGCCGAGATCGCCAATCTCGTCGTTGCGATCAGCGAAATCCACAGAGACGCTGAGGTCGCCCTGGGTGACGCGCGCGATTTTCTTCTGTAGCTCGAGCATCGGCTTACGCACGAAGTAGCCGAGCGTTGCCATGATGATGGCGCAAATGATGAACGCTCCGGCGGTCGCGACGGCGATCACGGTGTGCCGCGGGCCGGAATCGAGGGAGATCGTGAGCAAAACGAACAGCAGCAGACCATTGAGGAGTGCGGCAGCGACTGGCAGCAGGGTCTTCAACTGCCACGGCATGCGCATGCGGGCTGGGCGCGGCGACGGCGGTACGGGCTTCGGCAGGACTTCGCCGTTGCTGGACCAGGAAGAGGCCTGCTCGTTCGCTTTGTCCGTCGTTATCGTCTCTGCTCTCATTTCACGTTTCTATGGTGGAAAGGCACGACGTTCGTCGTGCCCTGGTTCAGCCCAAACATCCAAAGCGATGGGAGCGAGTTGCCCCGCTCCCATCCGGTCCTCATGCGTACGCGTGCAAGCCGGGAAGCAGATACGTGACGCCGAGGAAAGTGAAGATCACGACCGCGAATCCGAAGATCGCGAAGTATGCCGCGCGACGGCCACGCCAGCCGCGGGTAATTCTCATGTGCAAATAGAGCGCGTAGATCAGCCAGGTGATCGCGGCCCAATCTTCTTTCGGGTCCCAGCTCCAGTAGGAGCCCCAGGTGCGGTTCGCCCAGTACGCGCCGGCGGCGATCATGCCGGTCAGCAGCGGGAAGGCAATGCAGATGGTCTTGTAGGTGACCCGATCGAGGGTTTCGGCCGGAGGCAACATCTTTTGCAAATCGGTGCGACGCCACAGCAGCATGAGATAGAGCAGCGATCCGAAAATGCTGCTGATGACACCGCCGAGAATGAACGGGCTTGCGGCAAGAACGGTCGGAAGCTCATCGCCTTCGGGAGTGAGATAAACGCCCTGGCGAGCGCGGAGGATGAATGCGCTCAGCGTGGCGACCTGCAGCAGGATGCTGATGAACATTCCCTTGTCGGCCCAGGCATACGCCTGTTCGTTTTTCTTCACTCGGGCAAAGACGTTCAGCGCGAGGGGAATCAACGCACCCAGCGCGGCGAGAATGAACAACCAGCCGAGTTCGGGAATTCCGACAAAAACGTGGGTGTTGCCCTGCTCTACGATGTCGGATTTACGCTCGAGGTCCCAAGCGGCGACGGCAAGCGATCCGGCGCGGAAGCGTGTGGCGGTGATCGCGAGGAAGGTCGCAGCGCTTGTCAGGGCCGTCCAGAACTGGAAGTCTGAGGTTTTGAAATTGTCCTGGATGAGGAACATCATCGCGATGGCGAAACTGACGGCACAGGCGGCATAACTCAACATCGCCAGCGTGACGTGGACGTGCAGCCACGTGGACTGCAAGGCTGGAACCAGCGGTCGAACTTCGCTCGGCAGAAGCTGCATCAGGATGACGCTGACTACCGCCAGCGGCATGGTGATTGAACCGACGATGCGGACGCCGTATTTCTTTTCGGCGATGAGCGTAAGCAGCGCGACAGTCCAGACGAAGCTCAGCAGCATCTCGTAGATGCTGGCGAAGGGAGGCCGTCCTGACTGATACCAGCGATGGCCGGCGGCGAGAGTGTTCGCGATCCAGCCGATGGCGGTGAAGAGCGACGCGTACTTGATGTAGCGCTCGGTGCCAGTCACGCCAAAGCCCATGTAGAGAGCGCCGGCGCCGGCGTAAAAGATCAGCGCGCCATAGAGCATGTTGCTCTCGGTGAACAGCGGCTGGTGGGTCTTGGCGATGCCCAGCATCGCGGTGATGATGAGGAAGGCTATGCCCAGTCCAACCAGGGCCAGTAACAGGCCGCCGGACGCGGGAGCTTTCTCCTCAATTCTGTCGATATTCACAACTCGTGCTTGTGCCATTTCTGTTTCTCCCGGCTTACTTGCTAAACGTGCGCCAGCTCTTTCTCTTCTTCTTCAGCGGCCGGCACTTCCTTGATCCCCAGCTCGTGGCGGATCTTCGCCACGAGTTCGTAGTACTTCTCTTCAAACTTGTCTTTGTTCTTGTTGGCGGAGCCGCCGATCCATAGGACCAACTGTCCATCCTTGGTTTCGACCGGCATGATCCAGAAGCGAACGTGGACCATATAGAACGCCACGCCGAGGCCGACTCCCATCAGCAGAACGCCTGCCCAGATTGCCCACTGTCCGGGCTGATGCGAAACTTCGAGGCCGGTGTAATGCACCATGCGCATCGCGCCCGGGCCTTCGGTCAGCGAGAACTTGAACGGCGACTTCTGGTCTTCGGTTGTGTTCTTGTACGCGGGCATCAGCCACACCAGCGATTCCGTGCCAGCGCGATTCACCTTGAGGTGGAAGGCCGGGTTCACGGGGTCGTTGGAGCGGCGGAAGATCTGGTTGTCGCGAACGAAGAAGTCTGGGATGAATTCGAACATCGTGACCGTGGTCTGCGGGTCGAGGTTCACCGCCTTGTTCAGCGAGAGGCCGACGGTTTGCGGAGAGCCGCCTTCAAAGGGCTCGGCGACGATTGAGACCTGGTCGAGATCGCCAGTCATGCCCCAGCTGGCCTGGTAGAAGCGAAGCCCGTCATAGACCAGCGGATCGTTGACGACGATTTCTTTTTCCTGGACCACTTTGCCGTCGCGAACGACTGCCAGCTTCGACCACCACTTCTTCGGGGTGCCGTCTTCGTAGCGTTCCTGACCGGTGTCGTTGCAAACCACAGCGTAGGGCAGGACTTTCTTGCCGCCATCGCGGAGTTCGATGGTGTTGTTGCTCTGGTGGTTCACGATCGCCATGAAGCCGCGATAGCCAACGACGGCGTCGATGATGCCGCCGAGGAAAATCAGGAGCAAGCTGGCGTGCACCACGTAAACGGCCATCACCGAGAAGCGGTTCTTCTCGGAGTAGAGCGAGACGTGGTCGGCGTCCACGATGCGCTCGGGTTTGTAGCCAAGTTCGAGCAACGCCTTTTCTGCGACATTCAGCGCCAACTTGGGATCAGCGATGGGGAGTTCGGTGTGGTTGGGAAGCACAGCGCGGAAGTGCGGATCGGGCTTGCGGTACGGACGCGCATAAAAGCGCCAGGCATTAGGCCAACGATCGATAGAAGCGCAAACGATGCTGACGCTGACTAGCGCAAGCAACGTGGCGAACCACCACGCATGAAAGATATCGGTAAGAGTGAGGCGGTCGAGCCAGTAAAGCGCGGTTGGTGAATAGGCCTGCGCTATTTTGTCGGCGTCGGTGGTGGGTCTTTGGAGGATGAAAGTTCCGATCGCGGCAGCGATGACTACCAGGATGAGGAGCGTGATGCCAGTACGAAGAGACGCAAAAGTGCGGAAGATCCTGGTTGGGATGTTTTGTTTTTGTGCAGACATCGATAGTCCTTCCCGGCACAGCGGTAGGTGCAAGCGGGAGGCCAATCCGTGCGAGCGGAATTGGTGGCGTGTTTTGAGGAACTTGCGATTGCGGGAGGGTTTCGTTGCAGGAGCAAGTGTGCGAGATATCACGCAACCGAGTGATTGCAAGCGCGCAGGGGCTTATCACAATCGGTGTGATAAGCCAGAGCCGTGAGGTTTACAGAGTGCGGGGAGGGAGAGAGAGTGCGCAGGGGCTGAAGCCCCAACATTTTTGCGGCTCTTTCGGCACGACTGAAGTCGTGCCCTGATACAAAACCTTTCGAAACGAGTTTTTCAGCAGCTTGTGAAGTCATGCCCTTTCACTTGTGTCGCTCGAATTGAATTTTCAGCCGGGGAGGTCATCCGTTATTCGCCGAGCTAGAACTCGGAACTACCTCGATCGCATGAGTGAACCGATTGTGGGGCAAAGATTTGTGACGGGTATCACAAATTCCAAACCGGGGCTGCGGGATTTCGCGTGACGCCTGTGGGGGAAAACCCATATTTGAACGCGCAGAATTCGGTTCCAGAATGAAACGCAATGTCCGAGGTTGATGTAGGTCATTGAATTTTCAGCAGCTTAGGCTTCGTGGAAAAACAATGGTGAAATCCCGCAGCTACGGTACGCGTCGTGCACATGCACAGACCGGAGGTAGCTGTGAGTCGTCTGGGTCTCTTCGCAATCCTGAGCATGGTGATCGGAGTTGGGCAGGCGGTTGCCGCTACCCATCCGGTGCCGCTCGATCCGAAGACGGATTCGGCCAAGTGCATTGAGTGCCACGGCGAAAAGTCGAAGGGCAAAAATGTGCACTCGGCGATTGCGATGGGCTGCACCAGCTGCCATGAAGTCCGGGTCAACCGGAACATCACCCGCGTAAAGCTGGTCGCGACGACCACCAGCGGCGTTTGCTTTACCTGCCACGCCGACAAGAAAGCCTCCGAGATTAAAGGCCAGGTGCACGCGCCGGCCGTTCGCGATTGCGTGAAGTGCCACGATCCGCACCAGTCCGACAACAAGAACCAGCTTCTGAAGCCCACGAGCGGCGAGACGAGCAAAGAGAACATCTGCCTGACTTGCCACACCAAGGGAATGAACGTGCCGCAGGGCGGAAGCCGGCACGCGGCGCTGGATATGGGCTGCGAGACCTGCCACGTAACCCACAAGACCGGCGAACGCGGCAAGCGCGAGTTCGATAACCACCTTACGAAGGACGCTCCGGGGCTTTGCCTGGACTGCCACGATGCGAAGGACGCGAGCCTGCAGAAGGCGCACCAGGGACAACCGTTTGGTACGGCCGATTGCCTGACCTGCCACGATCCGCACCAGTCCAAGTCGCCGAAGCTGATGCAGGCCTTTCAGCATATGCCGTTCGAGGGACGCCAATGTGACGCGTGTCACAGCGCTCCCAAAGACGGAAAGGTAGTTTTAACGGCTGCTGACAGCAAAGCCGTATGTGTGACCTGCCACGCCGAGAAGGCCGAGCAGATCGAGAAGGCGAAGGTTCAGCATCCTGGAGCGATGGGCGATTGCACTACTTGTCACAACCCGCACGCCGGAAAGCAGCCGGCATTCCCAACTCCGAATGGAGTTGCGGCTTGCACGAGTTGCCACTCGGACCAGGCGGAGTTGCAAAAGACAAAAGCGCATCTCCATCAGCCGGCGTTCCAGCAGGGTTGCGCGACGTGTCACGAGCCGCATGGTGGCGAAAATCAACACCTGTTGCGAGCTGCATCAACGAATGCGCTGTGCCTGGAGTGTCACGGACCGGATCCGCAGCCGAAGAAGCTCGAAGCCGATCATCTTGTAACGATTTTCAACGACAAGGTGAAGTTGCCGGAGAACTACTTCCAACAGGTACCGACCTTACCGATCAAGTACGGCCGCGGACACCCGGTGGAAGGACATCCGGTCTCCGACATTATGGATTTGACCGACGGCAACAAGGTCGTGAAGTCGATCAACTGCCTGACCTGTCATCAGCCGCACGCTTCGGCGAAGGACAACCTGCTGGTGAAAGACCAGGAAGCAAACGGGAAGTTCTGCGAAACCTGCCACTCGACACAGGCGGCGCCGCAGCCAACGACACCGAAGACGGGACCGAAGACGACACCCACGAAGTAAGAGCGAGGGAACTTTCAAGATGTACGGCATGAGCGACAAGTCGAAATCGAAATTAGCAACAACCGCGACGTGCATCCTCGCGCTGGTGCTCGGCTGCGCTGTGCCTGTCTTCGGTGGAAAAGATAAGAAGAAGGATGCTGCCGCGCCTGTGCAGGAAGAGTCGGTTCTGAAGAAATTGGATTACTCGAAGATCGTGTGGCCGAACCCGCCTGCGATCACGCGGCTCAAGTATGTGGATTTCTTCGCGGGCGAGAAGATCCAGACGCAGATCGTTCAGGAAAAGAAGAAGTCGGAGTGGATGGCACGACTGGCGGGCGGCGATTCCGAGGGCAACGGCAAGAACGGCCCGAAGCAGCGGTTTGCGTTGGCTACTCCGTACGGCATGGCAGTGGATTCGAAGGGCCTGCTGTATGTCGCGGACGGAAAAGTTGGAGCGATCTTCATCTTCAACACCGAGACCCACGATGTCGACATGATCAAGAACGGAGTGCAGGCGCACTTCGGGCTGATCACGGGATTGACGATTGACGACGGCGACCGGCTCTTTGTTTCGGACTCGCAGCTGCATCGGGTACTGGTTTTCGGGCCGGATCGCAAACAGGAAGCGGTAATCAGTGAGGGGCTGGTAGATCCGGGCGGGATGGCGGTTGATAACGAGAACCGGTTCCTTTATGTCGCGGATCCGGCGCTCGACCAAGTATTGGTGTACGACGCCGACAAGTTCAACTTGATCCGCAAGATGGGGACTTCGGGAAAGAACCACGCACTGACGGAGCCAGGACAGTTTGCGCGGCCGACGAACGTAGCGGTGGACAGCGACAGCAACTTGTATGTGACCGATACCTCGAACCGGCGAGTAGAGATTTTCGACGCCGACGGACAGTTCATTACGGCATGGGGCAAGGCGGGCGATGGTCCGGGAACGTTCGCACGGCCGAAGGGGATCGCGATTGATTCCGACGGGCACGTGTGGGTAGCGGATGCCGCACAGGACCGCGTGCAGTGCTTCAGCAAAGATGGAAAAGTTTTGTTGTACCTGGGAGGACACGGATTGTTGCCGGGGATGTTCGGCAATGTTGCCGGACTGACGATCGACAAGAAGAACCGTGTGTACACCTCAGATCAGAATCCGGGCCGGGTGCAGATGTTTCAGTACATCAGCAACCCGGAGGCGCGTGCCGAGTGGGAACGCCGGCAAGCGTTGGAAAAGGGTAAGACTGGCGCGACAGCGACGGCTTCGCAAGCGCCGGCAAACAGTAATAACAAGCCGAAGTAGTCATACATAAACGAACCGCGGTATTAGCAGTAGCTCTGCGCAGGAAGCTTGACGGTCCGCGGGCCGCCGGCAAAGGAGAACCGAATCCCAACGGTTTCTCTGAGCAAGAAAGCAGTAGGCGGTAAAAATCAGGAGGTTTTAAATGAAGAAAGTATTCATGCTTATCCTGTGCGTGACGTTCTTTGTCGGCATGGCAGCCGCGCAGACTTACAATGCGGGCACCGGCCTGACCGGGATCGACATTCTCGGCGCACACAATGATGGCGGACGCGGTTGCGCGGGCTGCCATGCTCCTCACAGCGGCGGTCGCGGCGGCGGTGGAAACATCGGCAATGGCTACAACGGCGCGTTGAACAACGATCCGAACTCCGGCAACGATGCCCTGTTCGGCCAGGACCTGAGCCCACTTTATGGCTACACGCTGGCCATGGGCGATGGTGGCCGTTACACCGAAACGATTCCCGCTTTCACTGCGGGCAGCGATGAAATTCGCGGCATCGCGATGTGCCTGGCCTGCCACGACGGTAACGTCGCCAAGGGCGGCATGATGACGAACTATGCCTATGAGCAGAGAATGAACCTTCTGCCTTCAGGCATCTACGGCAACGCAGTCCACATTCCGACCCTGCTCGGCAATGATGGCTCGTCGGCCGGCAACTACAACAACGATCACCCAGTGGGCCTTGCTGCCAACTTCGGCGCCCTGCGCCTCGGCACTTACCTTACGGTGACCTTCTCCGCCAGCAACGCAGTCAGCACGATCACTCCGACCGCGACCGCTTCGGGCACGCAGTATTCGAACTTCCTGAAGAACTATGGCATGCCGGCGATCGAAGGCACGTCCTGGAGCTGGGGCCTTGCGAATCCGGAAGGCAACACCAACCAGAACAACCTATACGTAACCTGCACCACCTGCCACAACCAGCATGTTATGTACATCTACAAAGGCGCGGGAAAGACCGCCGGCACGGCGATCCAGAAGAATGGGTACTATCCGTCCTACTTCTTCATCAACGCTCCTTACAATCCGGGCGCGTGGAACAACTACACGAACAGCGCTACGCAAGCGCCGTCCACGACCCAGTTCTGCCGCCAGTGCCACTTTGGCGAAGCGAACGAAGCATTTGGCGTGAACAACGTTACGACGGTGTTCTAACCAACAACCTGGGGGGAGGGGTTACCCTCCCCCGATTTTCCTGCATGAGTTGAGGAGTTCATGAAATACGCCGTCCAATCCGCTGCCCTGGTCCTGATCTCGGTTTCCGCCGCATTCGCACAGATGGCATCCCACGCGCCGACCGCGGTCGCAAAAGAGCGCACGGCGACTACGTCCGTTCCCGCCGCGCGCCCTGTGGACGAAACCAAACCGGTTGCGCGCGTAAATGGCACGGTACTGACTGAGCGCGACTTGTTGCGCGAGATGTACACGATTTTCCCATACGCCGCGCAGCACAACGGCGTGCCCAAGAAGATGGAACCAGAGATGCGCAAAGGCGCTCTCCAGATGATTGTGTTCGAAGAGCTGGTCTACCAGGAAGCAGTGCGCCGCAAGATCACCTTCGATCCGTCCATCATCAGCAAGGGCGAAGCTGAGATGCGGAAGCAGTTCCCGTCGCAGCAGGAGTTCGATGCCTGGATCGTGGCGCAATTCGGTTCACGACAGGCGATGCATGAAAAGATGCGGCGCACGATGCTGGTCCAGATCCTGTTGAAGAAAGAAGTCAACGACAAGTCGGTTGTGACCGACGCGCAGGCGAAAGCATTCTACGAAGCGAATTCGAAGCAATTCGATCGTCCGGAGACGTTCTCGATCCAGACGATCTCGATCATTCCGCCGCAGGGCGCCAACCCGGAAGTAAAGAAGGAAGCAGACAAGCGCGCTCACGACGCTTTTAAGGCAGCGAAGGCGACGAAGACGTACGAAGAGTTTGGGCTACTTGCCGAAAAGGTTTCGGATGACGACTGGCATGTGAAGATGGGCGATCGCAAAGCGATTGACCGCGCCAGCCTGCCGCCCGATGTCGTGAAAGCGGCGCTAGTGATGAAACCAGGGGAAGTGAGCGACCTGATTCAGATCGGTCCGAACTACACCATGTTCCGGCTGAACGCGCACACGCCCGCGGGCCGCACACCGTTTGGCGAGGTGAAAGCCAAGTTGCAGGAAGACATGAAGAAGGCCAAGACCGAGCAGCTTCGCGGCTCGTTCGACAAACAACTCCGTCAAAGCGCAAAGGTAGAAGAGCTGTAGAGGGATACCCAGGTGGGTGGCAGAAGTAACAGAACGGGATGGTTGTTGATCGTCGCGATTGTCTTTTGCATCCGGGCCGGCGCGCAAGTCGAGCTATACGGCGTCGATCTGAAATCCAACGGCAATTTCTCATTTGGGTACTCGTCCGATTTCAACGACACCAGTTCAGATCACGGGCTTTACCTTGGCGCGGATGCGAACGTCAACGGCTTCTACTACAGTCCGAACTTCCTCTCATTTTCGGTTCAGCCTTATTACCAACGCTCGCAGGCAAATTCAGACTTCCAATCGCTGACCAACTCCAGCGGTCTTAATAGCACCGTGAACATCTTTTCCGGAAGCCACTTCCCCGGCACGGTTTCGTACTCGTACGCCAAAGACAGCACCGGACAGTTCGGGATCCCGGGAAGCCAGCAGGGGTTGCTGACAAACGGAAACGGAAGCGGATTCGGCATTGGGTGGGGAGTGATGCTGCCCGGATTGCCAAAACTGAATTTCAACTTCAACGACAATTCGAACGAGAACACGATCTACGGCAGCGATGCGAAGGCCAAGAACGACCAAAAGAACTTCAGCGTTCAAGAGTTCTACGCATGGGACGGGTGGCAGACCGGTGCTGGCTACTCGCACTTCAACTCTGACGCAACGTTCCCGAGCTTCCTGGAAGGCGTAGAGAACCCGCATACAACGACGTCGTCGAACCAATATCAGTTCAGCGCGAACCATCCTCTGCCGAAGAACGGTACCTTTTCGGCATCGTTCAACCGGAACAGTTACGACAGCACCTATTCCGATGATCGGCCGACGGTGAACTCAAACGGTACGGTGGACAATTTCAACACAGTCTTCACGATGCGGCCGACGAACCGGCTGTCGCTGGCGGCCGACGGCAATTACACCGACAATGCGATGGACCAGTTCACCGAACAGGTCATTAGCGCCGGTGGAGCTGTACCCACCTATTCACTAGGAACGGTACGCGCGTTTCGGGTGAACACATCCGCGGGCTATATCCTCACGAAAAACCTGTTCGTCTCGGGAGACGTTGCTCACCAGGAACAGTTCTTCATGGGCGACGAGTTCAAGCTGACGACCTATGGCGGAAACGTTGCGTACAACTACGCTCGACCTTTGTTCGGCGCTCTGAACTTTTCGTTTGGCGCGTACGACGGCGCCACGCAGGATGGGCACACGGGTCTCGGCCTAACAGCAAATGTCAATTTCAACCGTAAGATCCACCAGTGGGACGTGGACGCGTACTTCGATTATGCGCAGAACGTTCAGACGCTATTGATTTTCTACACGGCTTCGTCCATGACCTATGGCGGCCACGTGATGAAGAAGTTCGGCGACCGGACGTTCTGGAACACGACTTACGCGGCTGGGCAAACAGCGTTCTCGACCGATAATAACGGGGGAAGCCGTACGGACAGCCTCTCCACTTCGGTGATGTACAAGAGGATCCAGGCGAACGCATTCTGGTCTCAGTCGAATGGAGAGTCGATCCTGACGCCGAGCGGACTCCTGTCGGTCCCGGGGAATCTGCCCCCGGGCGTGATCTCACCCAATGAAATTGTGTTCTTCAACAGCAAGGCATACGGTTTCGGACTGTCAAGCCTGCTATTCCGGCGCCTCACCATCAATGGTGGGTATTCCAAAGCCAACGGCGGCACAAATTCGGTGAGCAGTCTGTACTCGAGTGATACGGAAATTTGGCGAGCGCAGATGCGGTACCGTTTCCGGAAGCTTTATCTCGATGCGGGATACACGCGCTTCTATCAGAACGTGGGTTCAAGCTCTACGCTGCCAAGCGCGGTATCATCGTATTTCGTCGGCGTATCGCGTTGGTTCAATTTCTTCTAAGCCAACTGGAGAATACTTTGGACGTACGAGGAGCAAGGGCCGCAGTACTTACCTTGTCGATCCTCGTTCCTTTGACGTGCCTTGCCGCAACGAAAGAGAAGCCCGCAGAAGTTTCGGTTCCGGCGATCGAGATTGAGGGTGGACGACGCCTCACCTTCGAGCGGATGTTTACGACCGATCGTGACGTCCTCGGCAAGAAAGGCTTCTGGACGAAGGTGGTGGACTTCGTCGCCGGTGAACCAGACGAACATTTCCTAGTCAGACCCTACAGTATCGCGGTGGATTCGCGCGGGCGAGCGATTGTCACCGATCCGGGCGCGAATGGCGTGCACATCTTCGACCTCGCCCAGCATAAGTACAAGTTCGTCGAACGCAATGAGAAGGGCAAAGAGTCGATGCTCCAGCCGCAATGCGTGGCGGTGGATGCGCACGACAACTTCTACGTCACGGACTCTGAGACCGGCAAGGTCTTCGTCTTTAATGCTGACGGCAAGTATCAGCGCTCGATTGGCGCCTTGAAGGGTGGCGAAGGATTCTTCAAGCGGCCTACCGGGATTGCGATTGATTCGGCGGCACAGCGCGTGTACATCACCGACACCCTACGCGACAAGATTTATGTCACCGACATGCAGGGCCAAGTACTTGCCACGATCGGCAAGCCGGGATCGGAACCTGGCGAATTGCACTATCCGACCGAACTGCGCATTGTGGGCGACGAGCTGGTGGTGGTGGATGCGATGAACTTCCGCATCCAGATCTTCGGAAAAGATGGCAGCTATCGCGGCAGCATTGGCGAGATCGGCGATACGCCGGGCGCGATGTTTCGTCCCAAGGGCGTGAGCGTGGATTCCGAGAACCACATCTACGTGGTGGAAGGTGCGAGTGCGCGGGTACAGATTTACGACCGCGAAGGCCACTGGCTGTACTGGTTTGGCGGAAAAGGCACGGGGCCTGAGGAGTTTCAGCTTCCTTCCGGCATTTTTATTGACCACGAGGACCGCATCTTCGTGGTTGACTCGTTTAATCGCCGGATCCAAGTGCTGCATTATTACGGCGTCGGTAAGCGTGCAGGAGGCCAGCCATGAAGCGCGCTTGGCTGCTTGCTCTCTTGGTCGGTGTCTTGTGCGTGAATTCCCCAGCGCAGTGGACTACCGACGTACTCGGCTCGCATGATCTCTCGCCAGGCGGCACTTCGCCGATCAAGGGCCGGCTGAATTCCGGATGCCAGTATTGCCATGCGCCGCACTCAGGAATCACGATGGGCTCGGCGCCCCTGTGGGCGCAGACACTCTCGAAGCAGACCTACACCACGTATACGAGTACGACGCTCAAGAACCTGACCACCCAACCACCTCTCGGGGGCGATAGCAATCTTTGCCTGAGCTGCCATGACGGCACCGTCGCGCCGGGGCAGACGGTTCCTTATGGGCGCCTGCGGATGACAGGCAACATGCTGCCGCAGGACAAGTTCGGCAGCAATCTCGGGGGCTCGCATCCATTTAGTTTTCGAGCTTTGACTACCGATTCGCCGGACCTGGTCACGACCCTGATCTCGAGCCACAAGACCGCGGATCCGCAAAACGCGGTGAAGTTGATTAACAACAACGTGGAATGCACGAGCTGCCACAATCCGCACGTGCAGGCGATTGACACGGTGGCGCAGCAGTTCCTGGTACGCGACGGTTCGAACGGAGCACTGTGCCTGGCGTGCCATGAGCCGGGTGCACGCCAGGTAAGCAACCAGAACAACCCTCTGTCGCCGTGGACGACGAGTATCCACGCGAACACGAACAATAAGCTTTCGCAGGGCGCGGGACTCGGCAGCTATACGACGGTCGGCGCAAATTCATGCATATCGTGCCACGTTCCACATAGCGCACTGGGCGGAGCAGAATTGTTGCGGCAGCCGGCATCGCCAGTGCCGAACATGGATTCGGCGACACAGAATTGCATTACCTGCCACAACGGGGGATCGAACATCTCACCGGCAATTCCGAACGTGTATGCCGAATTTGCAAAGACGGGCCACCCGTATCCGGCCGGCAACAACACCCATAGCGCCGGGGAGGCAACGGTCCTCGAAAACAATCGTCATGCGACTTGCGTTGACTGTCACAACGCGCACGGATCGCAGCAGGTGACGAGCTTTGATGCTCCGCCGAAGATACGCATTTCGCAAACCAGCACCAAGGGCTTAGGCGTGGACGGCACCACGCAAATCGATCCGGCGGTGAATCAGTACGAGAACTGCTTGCGTTGCCATGGGCCGAGTTCCGGGAAGACGACGTTGACGATCTTCGGGTACGCGCCCGCGTGGGCGGCAGAGAATCCCGGCGATTCGCTGAACGTGATTTATGAATTCAACTCGTCCTCGACGTCGCGACATCCGGTGATGCTCGATCGCAGCAGCGGGTATCCCCAACCAAGCTTGCGCGCGTTCATGGTGCAACTCGACGGGAAGACCCAGGGGCGCTCCATGGGGCAGCGCATCTTCTGCACGGATTGTCATAACAGCGATGACAATCGTGAGGGTGGTGGAACCGGGCCAAATGGTCCGCATGGCTCGACGTTCAGCCACATCCTTGAGCGCCGCTACGAATACAGCCAGGTGGCTTCCGGCGCCGGTGCGGGTACGACGATCACAAACCTGATTCCGAATCCGCCGCTCGATCCTTCCGCGAATGGACCGTATTCGATGTGCGCGAAGTGCCACGACCTTACGAACATCGTTTCGGATGCGAGTTTCTTGCCCGACAAAAACGGTAAGGGAGGCCACGCGACCCACATCAACGACGGGTTCTCCTGTTCCATCTGCCATACTTCGCATGGAATGGGCGGAACGGCGGCAGGCATCTCCGGCGAGCGCATGGTGAACTTCGACCTGAAGGTCGTCGCGCCGAACAATGGCACGCTGGCGTACTCGCACAGCGCAAATACCTGCACCCTGACCTGCCACGGCTACGCGCACTACTCTAACGGCTCTGTGACCCCGGCTCTCGCTAAACCGGGGGTGAAGTAAGTCGTGGCCGATCCAAATACAAATGGGAGTTCGTGGAAGATCCTGCGAACCATTGCCCTGATTGGGTTGTTCGCCGTGGCGATCGGACGGACTGCGCTGTTCCCTGCCTGGGCGCGGATTGATGAGGTATGGGGCCACCTCGCGACCGGACGCTGGATACTGGCGCAACACGCGATTCCGCGAAGCTGCGTCTTGTCGCAATATGTGAACGTTCCGTGGATCGATACGAATTGGGCCTTCGACGCAGTGCTGGGAATCGGGTACAAGCTGCTTTCCTTGCGCGCCGTGACGGTGGTTGGCATGGCACTGAAACTCGCGCTTACCGCGATGGCGTTTCTGCTTGCCGGTGGACGCCGCAAGTTCTGGTTCGCGCTGGTGATCGCGGCGGTGATGCAGTTCGTATTTCCGGAATTTGTGGCGGCACCGATCAATGTGGCGATCGTGTGCTTCGGGATTGAACTTGCGCTCCTCTTCCACTGGCGCAGAACGCATGATGCGCGGCAGCTCTATGCCCTGCCGGTGCTGTTCGCGGTCTGGTGCAATTTTCAAATCCAGTTTGTGCTGGGACTGATTGTGCTTGCGCTCTTTGTTGGCGGAGAGGCAGTTCGCAATCGGCTGGAGCATGCTGAGGTTCCGCTTCGGCCGCTCATGCTGGCGAGCGTCGGCGCCGGAGTGGCGACGGTTCTGAATCCCTACGGGTTCTATCTTGCGCCGCAGATTTTTCCGACACTCTACGGCTCTGCGGCCTTCAAGTATTTTGGCGAACTGCGGCCGCTCGGATTCCGCCAGCCGCAGGACTACCTCATTCTTGTTCTCGTGATGGGCGCGTTTCTCGCGCTTGGACGTCGACGTTCCAAGGACATCTTCTCGTTTGCCGTGCTGACCCTGGCTGCCTGCCTGGGCTTCCGGATTCAGCGCGATGTATGGCTCGTGGCTGTGGCTGCAATCGCGGTGCTCGGCGATACGGTGAGTGATGACCAAATCAGCGAAGTGGGCGCCAACGCGAACAGTGTCTGGCACAAACCGGTTGTTGTCGGTGCGACCGCGGCTCTTTTCATTTTGTTTGCTGCCATCGCCCCCAACGATAAACGCATCATGGCGCTCGCAAGCGAGTCCATGCCGGTGAAAGCGTGTGACCTGGTTCGCGGACAGAACCTGCGTGGGCCACTGTTCAACAGCCTGGAGTGGGGAGGGTTCATCCGGTGGTACTTGCCGGAGCAGCCCGTGTCGATCGACGGCCGAGCCAATCTCTACGGCGATGAGATGATCCGGGAATATCTGACGACGTACTTCGGCGGGCGACGGCTGGAATCGGCTCCACTGTTTGCGGATGCGCAGACGATCGTGATCGCGAAGAACTCGGCGCTGCGCCGGGCGCTCACCACATTCCCCGACCTAACGGAACGGTACCAGGAAATCTATACCGACAATTTCGCTTCGGTGGTCGTGAAGAAGTAACTACTGACCGGCGTCGCGCCGCACGAAGATTGCGGAGAGTTGGTCCTGGTAGATCACGCGGAAGCGCTTGTCTACGGTGAGCAATTTCGCGAGCGGGACTTCCTTCCTTAGCAGCACGACACCCGCTGCGTTCAGGTACGGATCATTCACGTAGTTCGGATCGCCGGACTCGCTGCCATAAAGGAGAGCATCAAGTTCGTCTCCGTAAAGATCGTTTCGGCCATCGACCGAAACCGGATACTGCGGCAGGTACCAGATCAAGAATCCGCCCCAATCGAAACTGTTGTAGAGAGGCCCCGGCATCGGGTTGTTGCGAAGGAAATTCGCCGCGTTTACTGGGTACCATCCGCTCACAGCTTCGTCGAGACCGCGCTGATTGAAGTCGGTGTTGCGTGCAACCAGGAAAAGCACAAACAACGACCCGACCAGGACACCGGCTGTTTCCGCCAGCTTCAGCCGTGGCTCGCGCTCGGAAGCGGCGGTGCACTCAGCGATAAAGGCGACGGCAGGGATGCAGATAAACCAGGCATCCCGGGTGGTACGGAAGGCGATGACAGTGCCGATAATCAGAAATGCGAGTTTGAAGGGATCAATCTTCTTCTGCGAGCCGACGGCGACGAAAGCCGCCGCTGCGAGCAGCAATTCGAAGTAATGGCTCGGGGTCTCGAAATTGAGCGGCAATAATTCGATGATCATGCCATAGGTGAACTTGGCTTTCGAGTATTCACGCAGCACGAGGAACAAGTGATAGGAATACGGCCCGATACACGAAGCTGCGATGCATCCCGCAAAGATCGCGATGAGTTTTCCGAGTGGCAGCGTCGAGGGCGCGAAATAACGCTCCATCAGCCCTGGCATGAGTCGCTGTGCGAGCGACTGCAATCCCTGGACGGTGATGAACAACCCGAGGAGCGCCAACCCATAGGTGAACTGGATATGTAGGTTCGCCCAGATAGCGAACATGAGTGGTAGCCAATAGAGACGGCGAATGTTGCCATCGCGCTGTGCCTCAAGCAGCCAGCAAAGCAGGATGGTAAAGATGGCCATGGAGAAGAACACTGGACGCGGCATGAGGCTGAACAAGAATGCATAGACGCCGATGCCCGTTAGCAACCAGGCGGTCCAGAAGCGGCCCGACAGTCGATAGACCGCCCAAAATAAAGCTGCTGCGACTAAGAACGTGAGAAAGACGCCGAAGCTCCCGAGACCAACCAGTCCGAACCACGCGTACGAGCGCGAGAGCAAAATCTCGTAGCCCCAGCTATAGGCCGTCCACGGGCGCTGCGCGGCGGTTTGCGAAAAGATTCCGGTGTGGGGTACGGCTTTGTGCTCGAGGATCCAATCCCCTACTTTTATGTGCCAGAAGATGTCGGGATCGAGGACGCAGTATTTCGTCTTGAGCGCGACACCGCCGATCACCCCGAACAACGCGACCAGGGCGAGCAATTGCAGGGCCCGCAATTTCCGCAGTGCTGCGATCTCTTGAAACGCATCCACGCCATTCCCTCGATGCTCAACATACCATGTGGCAAAAGCCGCGCCCTGTGCAGTCCGCACCGCAAGTTGTGACGGAAATCACTTCCGGTTGTGCGCTGATTGTGGGAGCATTTTCGCGAGATTTCGCACGCGCAAGAAGGACGTTCGGCGTGCGGAGGGCGGGAGTCCGAAATTGCAAAACTTTATGCTGCTTGCCCTCCTGGAATCGATTGCAGCCACGTTCCTGTTTGCGGCCTTCCTCCTTCCACCCGGTTTTTTGCTGGCTTGGTTCTCGAATCTATTCGGTTTTCGCGCGGCGTCAGGCAGCGAGCGGTTGCTGATTAGTGCCGCCCTTTCGATCGCGATGGTTCCGACCCTCTCTGTGCTTATGGAGAGGTTCGCAGGGACACGTGTCACGCTGGCGTTGTTCGTTCTCGCAGCGGTTGGGAGCGCGGCTTTACTGGCGAAGGAATCGAGAGGCCGGAAGCTTTCGACAATGGATCGCAGCACGAAGATCGGGCTGATCTTCATGATTGTCTGGGCAGTGATCGCATTGTTTTCGACGGTCGACCTGCAGATTGGCGACAGGCTCTACCCGAGCACGACCGTTTTCGACCACAGCGTGCGTGTACCATTCGTTGCTGCCGCCATTCGCGATGGCTCACCGCCGCTGAATCCGTTCTTCAATATCGGCGGTTCGCCGACCCTGCGTTATTACTACTACTGGTATGTCGTCGCGGCGTTGCCGGGCCAACTCGCCAGAATTCCGGCGCGCGCTTGCTTGAACGGAAGCTTGGTCTGGGCAGGTTTCGGACTTGCATCGCTGGTACCGCTTTTCCTGAAGCACTTCACTCGACAATCTGAGCTGCGCCGCAAGTCACTCATCGGGATTGCACTGCTTTCAGTGACCGGCCTGGACCTTGTCGCCTTCACGATCCTCTGTTCGCGACTGCATTATTTGATCTCCGACATGGAGTGGTGGGATCCGAACCAAGTCACCTCATGGATGGGATCTCTGCTTTGGGTGCCGCACCATGTGGCCGCGTTGATCGCATGCATGACGGGATTGCTGGTGCTCTTCGTTGCAGAAGGCGAGCAACGTTCGCGATCCGAACAAATCTGGGCCGCGATTTTGGGCGGAATGGCGTTCGCCAGTGCCGCTGGACTATCACTCTATGTGACGTTTACGTTCGCGGTGTTCTGCGCGCTCTGGATGCTTGTGCTCGCGGTACAGCAAAGGTTCACCGCATTGGCAACGTGGACGGGTGCCTCCGCACTTTCGCTGCTCTTCGCAGCGCCGTACTTACGCGACCTGCTCACCAAGTCGTCTGCGGCGGGAGCCCGGTTTGCCGTTTTATCGTTACGCGACTTCCCTGCGGCCATCGACTTCCTGAGTGCCCACGGTGTACAGAGCGCGGTGGTGCTCGATTTTGCCAAAATCCCGATCGTTGCACTGGTGTACATCATCGAATTCGGATTCTTCTTTTGCGTCGCTGTTATCCAGTTTCGGCGCGAGGCACTGGGCACAGCACCGATGGAACGATGGCAACGTTGCACCTGGCTGTTATTGGGAAGCTGTCTGTTTGTCGTGACGATCTTCAAGTCCGATGTCACCAACGGAAATGACCTCGGGTTCCGCGGGATCTTGCCCGCTCAATTTGTGCTCTTGATCTGGGCAGCGCCGATCGCTTCGGATCTACTGAAATCGGAAGGGCGATTCCGCGGCGCAACCAAATCACTCCTGCATGCAGCGCTGTGGATCGGCGTACTCGGCACGATCTGCCAAGTGGCGTTGCTCCGCGGTTTCGTGTGGTACGTGGAAACGAACCAGAAGCCGCGCGCGGAAACATTTCTGCAATTGCCGAACCTCGGAGCCGAAGGTTTCTACTTGCAACAAGGCCTAGCGCAATTAAACAAGGGGATGGATCGACAAGCGATCTACCAGTTCGACGCCGAGTCGGCCGCAATCGCCTTCATTCATTTGTACGCGGACCATCCGTTCGCCGCGGGAGACCCTAGCTGTGGTGCAGCCTTCGGTGGCGATCCGAGCGTGTGCGAAGCTGCTATCGGAGAACTCAAAGCGCCCTATCGCACCATGATGTCGCTCGACGAGGTAGACGCAATTTGCGATCGCTACAACATCCGAACGATGATTGCGACCGACCTCGATCCGATTTGGCAGGATCAAAACAGTTGGGTATGGCAGCGCCAGCCATTGGTCGCAAACCAACGAATGCGCGCGTTGCCCTGCGGACCAAGTGTCCACGAGCAACGCGCGCGATAAGTAGACGGTGAGTCTTAGTTCGACGCGAGCGGCTTGCCGCTTTGCGCGTCGGCGATCAACTTCTCAATCTGTTGCTTCTTCTGCGGTTCAAGGCTCGGATTGGTCGCCAGCAGTTGCTTCCAGAGTTCGACCGCACCCTTCGGGTCGTTCTTTTTGCGCAGCTTGATCATGCCCAGGTTGAGTAGAGTCGCCGGATCGTTCGGCGAATATTTCAGGCCGTCCTGGAAGATTGCAATCGCCTGGTCCACGTCTCCGGCATAGTAGAAGTCCGCGCCGGTTTCATTGCGCAGTGCGAGGTCCTTCGGGTTCTGTTCCAAAGCCTGGCCGAAATACTTTGCAGCTTCCTTGAACTGATGCGCGCTCTTATAGGTGCTGCCGATCTTCACCAGAAGCTGCGGGTTCTTGGGATCGCTCTTGAGTTGCGCGAGCAAGGGCTCGGCAGCCTTGTCGGCCATGCGCTTCATGTCGTCGAGCGACGGCATTGGCTGACCACCGCCCTCACCCATCTGGGGAGGCATGCCTTGCTGCGGTTGCGATTGGGTCGCCGCGTCGGTGCGGGTGTGTGCGCTCGCGCCCTCTGACCCGCGCAGGAAATAGCCAAACACCAAGCCCAGTACGACGCAGATCGCGCTCATGGTGTAGACCTGTTTTTGCGTCCAGGATAGCTGCGGTTTGGCTTCCGGTTGTGGCGTAATTTCGGTCATGAAAACCTCTTCTCGATACTTCCGCGGAGCAATGGCGAAGCTCCGCCCAACCAGACTGAATGCAGTTGAGCTGCCAAGCCTGCACACCACGAAAGCCTTCATAATTTCAACAACTTACAAGGCAATTGGCGGACCGACTGAGGGCGCGGGTAGCGCAGATTCCCGCAGCGCTCCGCGATTTCACGCAAGCTGGCTGAACGGACGCTTTGTGATAGGCGTCACAGGGGTTTGTGCGGCAGGAAATCTATGATGAGCGGGTCGCATGTCCGCCACAGCGCAAGCCGTTGTAACCGCGCCCATCACCGCCAAAACTTGGGTGATGCGGATCTTTTGCGCGGTGTTCGGAGCTGCGCTGATTCTCGGGTGCCTGGAAGGCGCTCTGCGGGTTTTCGACGTTGGATTTCCGACTTCGTTGACCGTTCCCTGCACCATGGAACAGCAACCGGCGGCTTGCTACAACCTGTTCTTCACGGCGCCGTATTTTCCTCCAGGCATCATTCACACGCCGACTCTATTCGCGGTTCCCGCAGTGAAAGCGCAGAACACGTACCGAATTTTCGTGCTCGGCGAATCGGCGGCAATGGGAGACCCTGATCCGGCGTATGGGTTCAGCCGCTATCTCGAAGTCATGTTGCGCAATCGGTATCCGCAGATGAGGTTCGAGGTAATGAACACGGGCACCGTTGCCATCAATTCGCATGTTGGATTGCCGATCGCGCGCGAGATTGCGAAGCTCAAACCCGACGTGGTGATCATCTACTCGGGGAACAATGAGGTCGTGGGGCCGTATGGCGCGGGGACGGCGTTTGCGGCGTCTGCCATGGAATTACCGGCGATTCGAAGCAGCATCTGGTACCACACCACGCGCACGGGACAACTGCTGACCAAGCTCGGGATGCAGAAGTTGGAATGGCGCGGCATGGAGATGTTCCTCGACAAGCAGGTGCCGCAGTCGTCGCCTCTAATGCCTTATGTTTACGCGAACTTCGAAGCCAACCTACGCGACACGATCGGGGTCTTGCGCGGAGCGGGAGCGACAGCGATTGTCTCAACCGTAGCGACGAACTTGCGCGACTGCGCACCTTTCTCTTCGCTGCATCGGGCAGGGTTGAGCAAAGAAGCGTTGCAGCGGTGGGACACTCTGGTGAATGAGGGCGCGAAGTTGGAAGAGGCCGGTGCTCATTCTGAAGCACTGAAGCTCTACGCGCAAACTCTTGCGATCGACGACGAGTATGCGGAATTAGAGTTTCGAATTGCGAGAGTGCAACTGGCGCTCGGCAAGCGCGAAGAGGCGCTCAAGCACTTCGAACGCGCCCGCGACCTTGATACCCTGCGCTTCCGCGCCGATAGCCGAATTAACGCGATCAATCGCAGCACGGCGGAATCCGGCGGCGCGGAGTTGGTGGACGCAGAACAACTTCTGTATGCGAACGCCGTTGATGGCATCACCGGAGGCGATCTCATCTATGAACACGTTCATTTGACGCCGACAGGAAATTACCTGCTCGCGCGCGCGATGTTTCTGAAGATTGCCGGCAAGCTATCGCCGACGGCGGGCGAAGCCGACGTGCCGTCAGAGTCTGAATGCGAGGAATGGCTCGCGCTTACCGGACACGATCGGATCCGAATCGCGCACGAGATGGCGGAACGGTTGCAGAAGCCGCCGTTCACGAACCAATCGAACCACTCCGAGCAGCTGCTTCGAATTTCAATGCAGGCGCAGCAGGCTGACGAGAGCCCGCAGGACACGGCAGCGCAATATCAACGGGCGCTGCAACAGGCGCCGAATGACCATCTTCTTCACTATGGCTTTGGGCGCTTTCTCTTCCGCTACAATCCCGACGCTGGCGCGAACGAACTGCGGCAATCGCGGCCGTGGGACGGCTTTCCGGTCTTCGCGCCTAACGGTCAGATATTTTAGAAATTGCGATACATGAACTGCGCGGCGTCGGCACCGCGAGTGTAGGTCATCCCCAACACAAGCAGGAGAACCACGATATAGACAGCCGGCAACCAGAGCCAACGGTTGCTGGAAAGCGCGCTCTGCTGTTTGTGTAGTGTGTCGGCGAGCATCAGGATAATTGCGTAACCAAACGCGATTGCGAACACGAGAGCGTACAGAGTATCGCTGAGCGAATGTGTGGAATAGGTGCCCGGCGAAACCGCCGCGATGAGCATTCGCTGCGCTTGCTCCCAGGAATTCGCACGGAAGAAGATCCAGCCGAAATTCACTGCAAGCATCGTTGCCGCCCAGGAAAGTGGCGTCCACAGGCCTTCTCCGGGGTTCCAGTTGTACTTCCGCTGGGCCGATTGAATGAGGCGGTGCGCGACAAGCAACACGCCGTGATATGCACCCCATAGCACAAAGAGCCATGTCGCCTTGTGCCACGCGCCGAAGAGCACCATCGCGATCACCAGCGCGAGATTGCGCCACCAGACTTCCCGGCGTAACACCGCCAGCGGCAGGAAAACATAGTCGCGTATCCAGAAGGAGAGCGACATGTGCCAGCGGGTCCAGAAGACGGAGGGGGTGGTGGAAGTGAATGGACGATCGAAGTTCTCGGGAACGGTGAAGCCGAGGGCCTGCGCCGCGCCGATGGCGATGTGCGAATATCCTGCGAAATCGAAGAACAACTGCAATCCGTAGCCGAACGCCAGGCACCAGACATCGGTGCCGCCCCAGGTCGTCGCGCGGTCGAAGCCGGAGTTGATTCCGTCACCAGAGAGAATGCCCTGCCCAAGCAGGCGCGCGATCTGCATCATCAAGACGCCAGTGGCGATGCGGGTGAGGCCACGTCCGATCGCATCCGTTTGGGTTCTGGAATCGGAGCGGAATTGTGGAAGCATGTCGGGCAGGCGGCAAACAGGGCCGGAAATCACCACCGGGAAGAACGCCATGTAGATCGCGAATTCTGCCAGCGTCGGATCGAGTTCTTCTTCACGATAGAGGTCGAAGAGGTAGCTCATTGCCTGGAAAGTCCAGAAGGAAATGCCGAGTGGCAGCGCGAGATGTGCGAATGCTTGCAGCGAACTGAATGGAAGGGAGACGGCGGATTCCGGCAGGTACTTGAAGGTGCCGAGCACGACTATATTCAGCGCAATGCCCACCGCGAGGGCGAAACGAGTGGGCGAACGGCGGATCCACCGGCCGAGCAGGAAGTTCATCAGCGTGGACCCGGCGAGCACTGCGAGGAACCAACTGCCCCAAGTCATATAGACGGCGTAGCAGCCGACGAGGAGCGCGCCCTGGCGAAGGCCGCGCGAACGCGAGCGCGCGCAGATGAGCAGGCTCACCAAGAACACGAGAATGTACAGCGCTCCGCGACTGGGCATCGGTCAATTCCTCGGTGCAATCCTCACGAATTTTGGCATACCACCTAATGGCTAAAATGTGACGCATAGCACAAACGTGAGGAAATTCGGTCGCTAGAATAGGCGCCAGCTTGAACGAATATCCCAACTTGATTGCCGCGCTTGAGGCTGCGCCGGGTGAGCGTCCGTTCGTAACTCGTTGGGTTGACGACGAGGACGAGCGCGAGACCGTGACGTTCGCAGAATTTCGGGTGCGAGCGCGAGCGCAGGCTTTAGCGTTGCGTCGGGCCGCGGTCGGCGGCGGTGATCGCGTGGTCATCCTCATGCCGCAGACGATCGATGCGATGGCCGTGTTCGCCGGAGCCATGATGATCGGTGCGGTACCGGCATTCCTAGCGTATCCCAATTTCAAAGTCGAGCCGGCGAAATACCGGGCGGGATTAGCGGGTGTTACGGCGAACTTGTCGGCGAAAGTGATCGTCCTCGACCGCAAATTTCCGGAAGATATGCTCGGACACGTCTCGATCGGCGAAGGAAGCAGAGTCATCCGCGCATCCGCGGAAATCGAGGGCGGAGAACTTGAGCTTTCGCCTTTGGGACCGAACGAGATCGCCTTCATCCAGCACTCTGCCGGAACTACGGGGCTGCAAAAGGGTGTCGCACTGACGCATGCTGCGGTCCTGAGACAACTGCAGCATCTTGCAGATGCGCTGCGGATCGATCCGCAATCCGATTCCATTTATAGCTGGCTGCCGCTGTATCACGACATGGGTCTCATCGCCTGTTTCATGTTGCCGATGGTGTGCCACATTCCGGTCGTAATGCAGTCGTCGCTCGACTGGGTGATGCAGCCGGAATCGCTGCTGCAAGCGATCACCACTTGCAAGTGCACCCTAGGCTGGATGCCGAACTTCGCTTTCCAGTTCGTGCCGCGTCGTGTTCCGCAGAAGCGCTGGGCCGATTACGATCTGTCTTCTCTGCGTGCGTTGATCAACTGCTCGGAGCCGGTGCACGCCAGCAGCCTGCGCGAATTTGAATCGGCGTTTGCGGCGATTGGATTGAAGAAAGGAGTCTTGCAATCCAGTTACGCGATGGCGGAGAACGTCTTCGCGATCACGCAATCGAAGATTGGCCGGGAACCGACGGAAGTATGGGCCGATGGAACGCGCTTTCGTCGTGAACACGTGATCGAAGTCGTGGAATCGTCCGTGCCTGGAGCGGTTTCTTTCGCGTCTTCAGGATCGTTGCTGCCATGCAACGAAGTTCAGATCGTGAATGACGCAGGAGAACCGCTGGCACCCGAGCGTGTAGGTGAAATTTTGATTCGCAGTGACAGTCTCTTCACCGGCTACTTCAACCGGCCCGATCTAACGAGCGCTGCTTTCGTGAACGGCTGGTATCGCACCGGCGACCTCGGCTTTCCGCTCAACGACGAGCTTTATGTGGTCGGTCGCCAGAAAGACCTGCTGATCGTCGGGGGCGAAAACCTCTATCCGCAGGACATAGAAGATGTCGTCGCGACGCACCCGGCAATCCACGATGGGCGCGTCGTCGCCATGGGTCTCTACAATCCCGAGCTCGGGACGGAAGACATTGTGATCGTTGCTGAAGTCGAGCGCGAAGAGCTACTCGCCGAGAGCGAAACCATCGAGCAGGAAGTGCGGAAAAACGTCGTCGCTGTGACTGGCGTGGCGCCAAGGCGGATTTTGCTCAAACCGCCGAGGTGGATCGTAAAAAGCACGGCGGGGAAAGCGGCCCGATCGGCCACTCGTGACAAATTACTGCAAGAGCATCCGGAATTTGGAGACGACGCATGACACCTGAAGCCGCACAGATGAAGGCACACATTGTGGCGCTGCTACGCAAGCCCGGCATCACAATCGAAGAAGACTCGCCGCTCGTCTCTTCGGGGCTGATCGATTCTATGGCGTTGGTGGACCTTCTTCTCACACTCGAAGACATTACCCACCTGCGCATTCCCGCCGGCAAAGTCCAGCCCAAGGACATGAACACAATCGCGCTGATGTTCGCGACCGCGCAACGCGTCGGCAAGCCCCGCAAGTAGCTTGTCCCCCTTTGGTGGAAATCGCGTATCGGATGTGATCTACATCACAGGCCGTTGTGTTAGTGGCCCGATAGGATCTTCGTGTCAAAGCGGAATCCCTGGTGACAAATCCCTCCGCCCGGACAGGAAGCAATCATGGCAGCGACTACGGAAGAAAAGCGCACCACCCAGAATTGGAGCAGCACCCAGGCCTACATAATGGCCGTCATTTGCCTGATCGTAGGTACGGCGGTCGGGTATCTCATCCGCGGTTCGCAGGCGTCGAGCACACCCGCGCCGCAAGCCGGAGCAATGGCGTCGCAACAGCAGGCACCGAACGACGCCATGCACGCCGGCGCCGGACAAGGCCAACCGCAGATGCCCTCGCCCGAGCAACTCAAGACCATGGCCGATCAGCAGGCCGCGCCCTTAATGGCAAAGCTGAAGACAAATCCGAAGGACCCGCAGACGCTCGCTGAGGTCGGCAACCTCTACTACGACGCGCAGCAGTTCGCTACCGCGGTTCAGTTCTACAACCAGGCGCTGGATATTGAGCCTAAGAACCCGAACGTACGCACCGACCTGGGTACGGCTTATCTCTACATGAACGACCCGGATCGCGCGATCAAGGAATTTGAGACGGCGCTGAAAGAGAACCCCAAACACGGCCAGGCGATGTTCAACCTGGGCATGGCGCAATGGCGCGCAAAGGGCGATACCAAGGCCGCAGTCGCAACCTGGGAGAAACTGCTCCAGACTGTGCCGGACTTTCCGCAGCGCGCGGATGTCGAACAGATGGTGGCGCAAGCGAAAAAACACATGAACATGAAGCCGGGACAAGCGCCGGCAAAGCCGACCACATAGGATTTCAGCAACTCACGCCCGCGGCTTCGGCTGCGGGCTTTTCTTTTTCTGGAAGATAAATTCGCTGCACCCGGATCAGGCCAGAGTCTCGGGTTGTATCGCTGAAGGCCAAATTCTCCAAATCGCAACAGCAGCTCAGAGCAACGCCGCTCCAGCGACTCTCCATCTTAACGAGGGCGCTTGTCGTACACCTTCTTAGGAAGCGGTGGTATGAAACGGTCTTTCCTTGTAGTACTGCTCGCATTGTGCTTGGCAGCGTTCTCTGGTTGTGGCTCGTCTTCCGGTGGCAGCGGCTCTGGCGGCAGCGGTGGATCCGGTGGGGGAGGGGGTGGTTCGAAACCTCCCGGCAATGGCCAGCTCTCGCAGCTGAACCATATTGTGTTCATGTTGCAGGAGAACCGCTCCTTCGACCAGTATTTCGGGAAGCTGAACGACTATCGGACCGCGCACGGAAAGGGCGCCGACGTTGATGGTCTGCCGGCGGGCGCCAGCAACCCATCGAATGATGGTACGAGCACGGTAGCTTCCTTCCACTTCGCGACCGTCTGTTCCGAGAACGTTACGCCATCGTGGAACGCCAGCCGCCGCGACATCAATCGCTACAACCCGACGAGTACGACGTACAACATGGACGGCTTCGTGTATTCGGCGGCGCACTATGCGCAGGACAACAATGCGCAGAGACCCGGCGCCTACACCGATACCGAAGGCATCCGCGCAATGGGGTATTACACCGACGCGGATTTGCCTTACTACTACTTCATGGCAACGCAGTTCGCTACGTCAGACCGTTTCTTCTCGCCGATTTTGTCGCGAACTCCACCGAATCGGCTTGCGACCTTCGCGGCTTCGGCGCTGGGAGTGGTCAATGACATCCCCGCAAACACTACGTATTCCCAGGACACGATCTTCACGCTGCTGCAAAACGCCGGCATCACCTGGAAGATTTACGAGACCTCAGGGAACACTTATCTCGGGTACTTTGGGTCTTTCTACGCCAAGTACAAGAGCACGAACATCGCGCCGATCAGCCAGTATTTTGACGATGTCAAGAATGGCAAGCTCCCGCAGGTCGCGTTCATCGAGACCGGCGTCGAGACTTCGGACGAGGGCGGCACGAGCTCGCTCGACGAGCATCCGGACGCCAACATCCAGAAGGGTGCAGCGTACGTAGCGAAAATCATCAATGCGCTGATGACCAGCAGTTCGTGGAAGGACTCGGCGTTTATCCTCACTTACGACGAGGGTGGGGGCAACTACGATCACGTTCCGCCGCATTCCGCTGCGGTGCCGGATTCCACTCCGCCGATGCTTCAGCCGACCGACGATCCCGACACCTACAACCGAACCGGCTTCCGCGTGCCAATTCTTGTAATTTCCCCGTTTACGAAGGTTGGCTACGTCTCGCACACCGTGATGGACACGACGGCGATTTTGAAGTTCATCGAGAAGCGTTTCAGCTTGCCGAGTTTGACGGCGCGTGATGCGGCGCAGGCGGACATGAGTGAGTTCTTCGACTTCACCAATATCCCGAACCAGACCGCACCATCGGGCGTGCCGACACAGCCGACGAGTGGGACCTGCAGCATCCACAGCATCACACCTTAGCGTTCGTGACTTCCAGGCGCAGCCACGTGCTGCGCCTTTTCTTTTGCGATCGCGCCGAACTGTTGCAGGAAATCACAAATCCCGGGTGGCAGCACTTTTTCGCCATTTTGAAGCCTGGCAGATTTACCAGCTAATCCTTCTGTTCTCATCTACTTACGCGTTGTGACGTTTGTCACAAGTGGGAGTGTCTGTAGTCACTGCTGGATGTGCTTATTCCCGTCAGGATAGAAGCGGTTCGAACTGGCACTGCAGTTTGCTGTGGGGACATTTTCCAGTTGCAAACCGCAGCGAGTAAGCAGCAACCAGGCACACGCGGCTGACCGCCGCATACGATTCGCGCCCGCCTCGGCGGCCGTTCTCCTCGACGATTGGACTCATAGATGACTAGACCGAAAGTAACGATTGATGGCAACGAAGCCGCTGCCTATGTGGCGCACAAAGTGAATGAAGTGATCGCGATCTACCCGATCACGCCCTCCTCGCCGATGGGCGAGTGGAGTGACCAATGGTCGTCCGAGGGCAAACCGAATATCTGGGGAACGATCCCGCAAGTCATCGAAATGCAGAGTGAAGGCGGCGCCAGTGGAGCGCTGCACGGAGCATTGCAGACCGGCGCACTGGCCACGACATTCACATCGGCGCAGGGCTTGCTGCTGATGATCCCTAACATGTACAAGATCGCCGGCGAACTCACTCCGACGGTCATCCACGTTGCGGCGCGATCCATCGCGGCACAGGCGCTCTCGATCTTTGGCGATCACCAGGATGTGATGGCCGTGCGCCAGACGGGCTGGGTGCTGCTGGCGTCGAACAATGTGCAGGAAGTGATGGACTTTGCGCTGATTTCGCACGCCGCCACGCTTGCCTCGCGGGTACCCTTCATTCACTTCTTCGATGGCTTCCGCACCTCGCACGAAGTTGCGAAGGTCGAACAGCTTTCCGTGGACGACCTGCGCGCTCTGATCAGCGACGACCTCGTCCGCAGCCACCGTTCGCGCGCGCTCACCCCTGATGCACCGGTGCTCCGCGGCACCGCGCAGAATCCGGACGTTTACTTCCAGGGCCGCGAAACGGTGAACCCGTATTACCTGGCGATTCCGACGATCGTGCAGAACGTGATGGACCAATTCGCCAAGCAAGTGGGACGCCAGTATCACCTGTTCGATTACGTCGGCCCGCGGGATGCCGAGCGCGTGATGATCCTCATGGGTTCGGGCGCCGATGTCGCGCAAGAGGCCGTGGAAGCAATGAACGCGAAGGGCGAGAAGGTCGGCCTGATCAAGGTGCACCTCTATCGTCCGTTCTCGGTGGACCACTTCCTGCAAGTGCTGCCGCCAACGGTGAAATCGATTGCTGTGCTGGATCGCACTAAGGAACCGGGATCGCTCGGTGAGCCGCTGTACCAGGACATCGTTACGGCGATCAGCGAGAGCTTTGCGGCGGGCAAGCAGTTTGCGAAGTTTCCCAAGGTCGTGGGCGGACGCTACGGACTTTCGTCGAAGGAATTCACTCCGGCGATGGTCAAGGGTATCTACGACGAACTCGCGAAGGAGACTTCGAAGAACCACTTCACCATCGGCATCAACGACGATGTGACCTTCACCAGCTTGCCGTACGATCCCACGTTCTCGACGGAAGATGCGAAGACGGTGCGTGCGTTGTTCTACGGACTTGGCGCAGACGGCACGGTGGGCGCCAACAAGAACTCAATCAAGATTATCGGCGAAGATACCGACAATTTCGCCCAGGGCTACTTCGTCTACGACTCCAAGAAGTCGGGCTCGTTGACGACCTCTCACCTGCGCTTCGGACCGAAACCGATCCGCTCCAGTTACCTGATTTCGAGGGCGAGCTTCGTGGCCTGCCACCAGTTCACGTTCCTCGAACGCGTGAATGTGCTGCAGAACGCCGAGCCGGGCGCGACCTTCCTGCTGAATAGCCCGTTCAGCGCCGAAGAAGTTTGGGACCACCTGCCGCGCCAGACGCAAAAACAGATCCTCGACAAGAAGCTGAAGTTCTACGTGGTGGACGGCTACAAAGTCGCACGCGATACCGGCATGGGCACGCGAATCAACACCATCATGCAGACCTGTTTCTTCGCCATCAGCGGAGTTTTACCGCGCGAAGAAGCTATCGAAGCGATCAAAAAGGCCGTAAAGAAGACCTACGGCAAGCGTGGCGAAGCGATCGTGCAGAAGAACTTCGACGCCATCGACTCCACGCTTGCGAACCTCTTCGAAGTAAAGGTTCCGACGACGGTCAGCAGCACGTTTGACATGCGTCCTCCGGTTCCGACGCATGCGCCTGAATTCGTGCTCAACGTGCTCGGTCCGATCATTGACGGCCGCGGCGACGATCTGCCGGTGAGCATGATGCCGGTGGATGGCACCTTCCCAACCGCTACCGCTCTCTGGGAAAAACGCAATATCGCCCTGGAAATTCCGGTGTGGGATGAGCAGCTTTGCATCCAGTGCGGCAAGTGCGTGCTGGTTTGCCCGCACGCGGTTATTCGCGCCAAGGTGTTCAAGACCGATTACACCAAGAATGCTCCCGAGACCTTCAAGACCGCTCCCGCAAAGTGGAAGGACCTGAAAGACCAGCTCTACTCGCTGCAAGTGGCGCCGGAAGATTGCACCGGTTGTGGACTTTGCGTGGAAGCCTGCCCCGCAAAGAGCAAGAGCGACATAAGCCACAAGGCGATCAACATGGCGGACCAGCTCCCACTGCGTGAAAGCGAAGCGAAGAACTGGGACTACTTCCTCAGCATCGACGAAGTGGACCGCAAGCCTCTGAGCGTGAACCAGGTGAAGGACGTCCAGCTCATGCAGCCGCTCTTCGAATTCAGTGGCGCCTGCACGGGTTGCGGCGAAACTCCATACGTGAAGTTGCTCACGCAGTTGTTCGGCGACCGCGCGGTCATCGCCAATGCGACGGGCTGCTCGTCGATCTACGGCGCTAACCTGCCGACTACGCCCTACGCGGTTAACAAGGACGGACGCGGCGTGGCCTGGTCGAACTCGCTGTTCGAAGACAACGCCGAATTCGGAATGGGCATGCGGTTGGCCATCGACAAGCAAAACGAATACGCACGGGAACTGGTGGTGAGGTTCGCCAGCGTGCTCGGCGAAGAGTTGGTAAAGAGCGTTCTTACTGCCGATCAGTCGAATGAGGCTGGTATTCAGGCGCAACGCATTCGCGTCGCGGAACTGAAAAAGAAGCTGGAAGGCCTGAACACTGCAGAATCGAAGGACCTGCTCTCTCTAGCCGACGCGCTGGTGAAAAAGTCGGTGTGGATCCTTGGCGGCGACGGTTGGGCCTACGACATCGGTTACGGTGGACTCGACCACGTGCTGGCGTCCGGGAAGAACGTGAACATCCTGGTGCTCGATACCGAGGTTTACTCCAACACCGGCGGACAGATGTCGAAGGCCACGCCGCGTGGTGCGGTGGCGAAGTTCGCCGCCGGCGGAAAACCGCGCGCGAAGAAAGACCTCGCGATGATCGCCATGACCTACGGTTCCGCTTACGTAGCTCGCATCGCGATGGGCATGAGCGACATGCAGACACTGAAGGCCTTCAACGAGGCGGAAGCGTATGACGGTCCTTCGATCATCATCGCGTACAGCCACTGCATCGCGCACGGCTTCGACCTGGTGCACGGACTCGACCAGCAGAAGCTGGCGGTACAGTCCGGCCACTGGCCGCTCTTCCGCTATAACCCAGCGATGGTGGACCAGGGCAAGCCGGCCTTCACGCTGGATTCGAAGGCGCCGACGATTCCGCTGGAGAAATATATCTACAACGAGACGCGGTACACCATGCTGCGCCACAGCGACCCGAAGGCCGCACAGCTCCTGCTCACGCAAGCGCAGGAAGACGTGACTACGCGCTTCAAGATGTATGAACAGTGGGCGAACATGCCGGCCGAAGGCGATCTCAAGGGACTGGCGCAAACCATCGCAGGACAGGCACAGGCCGCAGCAAAAGGAGCGGGCAGCAATGATTGATCTATCGACAAAATACCTGGGCTTCAAACTGAAGAATCCTCTGGTCGTCTCTGCCTCTCCTCTGTGCAAAGACCAGGCCATCATCAAACGCATGGAAGATGCGGGTGCGGCAGCCATCGTGCTGCACTCGCTCTTCGAAGAGCAAATCAACCTTGAGAGCAACGAGCTGGATCGCTTCCTCTCGTTCGGGTCCGATGTCTCTGCCGAAGCTGTGGACATGTTCCCGGATATGGGCCAGTACAACATTGGCCCGGATGAGTACCTTGAGCACATTCGCAAGGCGAAGCAGAGCACGAAGGTTCCGATCATCGCCAGCTTGAACGGCGTGTCGGCGGGGGGCTGGACGCGTTACGCACGGTTGATGGAACAGGCCGGCGCGGATGCGATCGAACTGAACATCTACTACGTGCCCACCGATCCTGACCTCAGCGGCTCAACCGTCGAGCACATGCACGCTGAGCTGGTGAAAGTTGTGAAGGACAGCGTGAAGATCCCGGTCGCGGTGAAGCTGGGGCCGCAGTTCAGCGCCTTCGCCAACCTCGCGAAGCAGTTAGATCACGCCGGGGCAAATTCGCTGGTGATCTTTAATCGCTTCTACCAGCCGGACTTCGATCTCGAGCAGCTCGAGGTCACGCCGAACCTGGTGTTGAGCCGCAGCAACGAGTTGAAGCTGCGCATTCACTGGGCGGCGATTCTCTTCGGCAAAATCACCGCGGACATCGCAATTACAGGCGGCGTCCACACACCGGAGGACATCATCAAGAGCATGATGGCCGGCGCGAGGGTTGCGATGACCACTTCCGCGCTGCTCGAACAGGGCGTGGATTACGTCGGCGTGCTGCTGAAAGGTGTGCAGAAGTGGATGGAGGAACACGGATATGAGTCCATCCAGCAGATGCAGGGCAGTATGAGCCAGAAGAACGTTCCGCAGCCCGCGGCGTTCGAACGCGGCAATTACATGAAGGTGCTGAGCAGCTACACGGTTGCCGCGAAGTAGAGCGACTTCCCTCCCCGCAACAAACAGAGGCGACCCGCAAGGGTCGCCTTTGTGTTGGGTAGGTTACAGCGTCCGTTTAGAAGTGGGGCGTCGAGGACTGATCCGGCGTGCTCGAGCTATTCGGGGTGCTGGTGCTGCTCGGGCTGCTGGTGGTTGAGCTGCTGGAGCTCGAAGTGGAATCAGTCGCGTTGCCGTTCGCGTCCGTGGTCTTCTTGTGCTTTTTGTGCTTCTTGGTTTCGGTGGTGTTGCCGTTCGCATCGGTCGAGGACGAGGTGCTGGTCGTGCTCTGCGCGTCGGTCGAGCTAGGAGTCGAGCTGCTGCCAGACTGTGCGCCCGCCTGAGCTGCATCGCTCTGCGGCATGGTGTCCTTGTCGCTCTTCACAGAAGAATCGCTGGAAGCCGAATCGGCCTTCTTCGCGTCGCTGCTGGTGCTTTGCGCAGCATCGCTGCTGGTCGTCGTCGAGCTAGTCGTCGTGGACGAGCTCTGCGCATCGGCCGGGTTCGCCGGCGTGGTGGCCTGCGCCATCATGTGCGGCGTGGTGCTCTCAGACTGCGGCGTGGTGCTGGTGCTCGGCGCAGCGTCCGGAGTCGTGCTGCTCGGGGTCGCAGTGCTGTCAGGAGCCGTGGTCGTGGTGGTCGAAGACTTGGTGGTCGTGGAACTGGTCGCGCCGGTGTCCGTCGCCGGCTTTGCCCAAGGCTGATCCGCCGCGCTGCTGCCGCTGGCCGGGTTTGCGCTGCTGCATGGCGTTGCGCTCGTGGTGCAAGGCTGCGTCTTGGCCGCACCGTTGGCGTTCGGCGAATCGCTCTGAGGCGTTGCCGGGGTCACCGCGCTGCTTGGGGTCGCGTTGTCTTGGGTGCTGGATGGCGTTGCGGGCGTGGAAGTCGTGGTGGTCGTCTGCTGGGTCGCGCTAGAGGACTGTGTCTGCGCCGGCTGACTGCTGGTTGTGTCTGTACTGGCGGTCTGTGCAAGTGCCAGTGTGCCGGTCAGGAGCAAGCCTGCCGCAAGAATCGATAGCTTCTTCATGTGTAACTCCCTCATTGTCTTCTTGAATCGGAATCTTCGACGAAGCGGCGCAGTTAGTTAGATGGCATCCGCTGCGCGGGGTTTTATCTAACCCTTGGCCTAAGTGTTTTTTTGCACTCTGGCCAGCTACCCGGATGCAGGACCTCACCCCTGCGCTGGATCCCTCCTGCCTTCACGCACTTCTGCATCTAAGGTTGCGGAGACGCGAATTGCCAGAGACTTCTCGCCTTACCGCCAACGAGATTTTTGAACAGGTGGAGAGTAATGCCCACGACGAGGTGCGCCGTACGCCGCATGCCCTGGCGTTCTCTGGATTGGCGGGCGGCATCACCATGGGTCTGACGGGATTGGCGGTGGCAACCGCCAAAGCAGCTCTTCCGGAACACGCTGGCAGCTTCATTCCTTACCTGTTCTATCCGCTGGGATTTATCGCCGTGATCATCGGCCGCGCGCAGTTGTTCACGGAAAACACGCTCTATCCGGTGGCGTTGATCCTGAGCGAACGCAAGCATGTTGCGGACACCTTGCGGCTTTGGGCAATTGTGTTTGTCTCTAATGTGCTTGGGGCGTGCGCCTTCTCTGCGCTTGCGGTCAAGACCTCTTCTTTGAAACCCGACATTGCGGAGTACCTGGTGAAACTCGGGCAGGAAGCTCTCCTCGGCAGCAGCGCGCATATTTTCTGGAGCGGAGTGATCGGGGGCTGGATGATCGCGCTGGTGGCCTGGATGGTTTCGGCTAGTTCGTGGACGATCGGGCAGATTGCGGTGATCTGGCTGCTCACCTTTATCGTGGGCCTTGGACATTTTTCACACTGCATCGCCACCAGCGGTGAGATACTCGCGGCTGTCTTCTCCGGCGTGGTTCCGCTCGAAGCCTATGTGAAATGGCTCCTTTTCGCGACCGCCGGAAATATCACTGGCGGCATCTTTATCGTTACGCTCTTGAACTTCGGCCAGGTCAAAGCCGGCGAGACCACGTAAAAACAGGAGGCGACCATGCGAGTCCGAAATGTTTTGATTGCTGCCGCTGCAGGATCGGTGGCGGCCGGCGCCGTCGCGGGTGTAGGCGCGGTGCTGCTCGGACGCGCGATCTGGAAGGGCTTCCGCGAAATCAGCCTGCGCGGCAAAATCGCACTGGTCACCGGCTCTTCGCGCGGACTCGGCTTGGCAATGGCGCAGGAACTCGCGCGCGAAGGTGCGCGCCTCGTGATCTGCGCGCGCGATGAAGCAGAACTGCGCTGGGCACAAGAGGAACTGCAGGCCATCGGCGCCGAGGTTCTTGCAGTCCCCTGCGACGTTGGCGATCGCGAGCAAGTTCGCAAGATGTTCGAGCAAATCCGTGCGCGCTATGGCGCACTCGACGTGCTCATTAACAACGCGGGCGTGATCCAGGTCGGCCCACTGCACTCGCAGACGATCGAAGACTTCGAAGAAGCCATGCGCGTGATGTTCTGGGGCTTGGTCTATCCGACACTCGAAGCGATTCGTGACATGCGTGCCATGGGCTCTGGGCACATTGCAAACATTACTTCAATTGGCGGTCGGATCGCGGTGCCGCATCTCGTTCCTTACTCGGCTGCGAAGTTTGCCGCTATCGGTTTCAGTGAAGGTATCCACGCGGAGCTTGCGAAAGACGGCATTACGGTCACGACCGTTGTTCCCGGCCTGATGCGCACGGGCTCTCACGTGAATGCACGCTACAAGGGCGACCACCGCAAGGAATATGCGTGGTTCAGCCTGGGCGCGAGTACACCAGTCACGGCGATGAGCGCTCACCGCGCCGCGCGCTGCGTGATCACCGCGGTGAAACGCGGACGTTCGAGCGTTACTCTGTCGCCGCAGGCGAAGCTCGCGGCGTTAGCGCACGGCATCGCTCCCGGACTCGTAAGTGATGCGTTGGGCATGGTGAACCGTATTATGCCGGGCAGTCGTTCCACATCCACGGAGGGTTTCACCGGAAAAGAAAGCCGCAGCGTGGTGTCGGAATCCTTCGCGACCAAACTCGGCCGTGATGCCGCGGAGGAACTGCATCAGAATCCTGAGCAGCGGCGCACAGACAACGCAACCAGCGGCCCAGAAGCGTTGCTCGCGGATTAACGCCGATCGCGCGCCAAACCCGGCGCATCCGCACGCATCTGACGACAGACGCAACGCCCCATTGTTTTGCGAATTTCAGTCCGAGGAAAACTGGTGTCACCTGCTTATCTTTTCGAGTATGACGCACGGTCTTTCGAGTTGAAGACAGACGATGATCGCATCCCTGTGCCGCCGGGCGAGGAGAAGCCGCCAGTCGAGGAACCGCCGTCCCGCCCGCACACCGAGCCCAATGCTCCTGTTGAGGAGCCGGAACCCGAAGAACCGCAGCGTTTGCGCCGCGTGGCGTAGGCCGTTCCGTCCCACAACTCCCGTATAATGAGAGCTATCGGACGGTGGAATGATTTCTAGTACGACTCCGGCCCAACCTGTTGTTGTGGGCCGCTCGCAATCTTCTAAAGCCAAGCTGCACATCGTGATCATCAGCCTCTTCTGGCTGGTCATTTACATCCCGGGCCTCTTCACGCCTGCGCTCCTCGACGACGCCGACTCCATCCACGCCGAAGCTGCACGCGAAATGATCACGCGCCACGACTGGACCACGCTCTACATCGATGGCCTGCGCTATCTCGAAAAAGCCCCACTGATGTACTGGGGAATGGCCAGCAGCTTCAAGATGTTTGGGGTCACCGAATGGACCGCCCGACTGCCTCTCACGCTCGGCGTCCTCGCAACCCTGCTCGCCACGTATGCCATCGGCAAGCGTAACCTCGGCGAACGCGCGGGATTCTGGGCCGCCATCATCCTCGGGACGGGCGTCGGAACTTATATCTTCACGCGCATTCTCATCCCCGATCTACTGGTTGGTCTCTTCCTCACCATCGGCTTTGATTTCTTTTTGCGCGGGATTGATCAGGAAAAGCCTTCTATAGCCTCGGCTGCCGGCCTCGCCGCTGCTGCCGCGCTGAATATCCTGACGAAGGGCTTCATCGGCGTCATCTTCCCCATTGGGATCATCGTTGTCTATCTGTTCCTAACGCACAACCTGAAGCACCTGCTGAAAATGCGCTGGCTGCTGATGATTGGCGTGCTGCTGGTGATTGCCGCGCCGTGGCACATCCTGGCGAGTCTGGCGAATCCACCACAGGGACAGGCGCGCGGCTTCTTCTGGTGGTACTTCATCAACGAGCACATCCTGCGCTACCTCGGAAAGCGTGTCCCGAAGGACTACGACACGGTTCCGTTGGCGATCTTCTGGTCGCTGATGGTGCTGTGGCTGTTGCCGTGGTGTGCTTTCGCGCTTCAGGCCATTGCGCGTGTACCGCGCAAACTACGTGAACTCGACCGCCGCGGACGCGCGCTGGTGCTTTTCACCATCTGGATGGTGTTGATCCTCTTTTTCTTCAGCTTCTCCACACGCCAGGAGTACTACACGATTCCGGCGCTGCCGGCCCTGGCTCTGATCACTGCGGACTGGCTCGTAGCTGAGGACGAGTCGCCGGAGAAGAGTTCGCTTCGCAAGTGGGGGATGATCGGCTCCGGATTCCTGCTGTTTCTTGGCATCGCGTTTGCCGGCACTGCGTCATACATTCTGCATCTTTCGGAATCCGTGCCGCCGGGATCCGATCTCGCCGATCTTTTGAGGAAAAATCCGAACGACTACGCCATGTCGCTCGGTCACGTCCTTGATCTGACGCCGCGCGCGATTGGTCTGTTCCGCCTGCCGATGGGACTGTTCGCGGGGTCGTTCTTCGTGGGCAGCATCGCGAACTTCTGGTTGCGTTGGAAGCGCAAAGCCAACGCCGCGAACTGGGCGCTCGCATTGATGATGTTCCCGGTTCTCTACTGCGTTCACGTGGGGATGGTGGACTTCGCACCGATTCTCTCTTCGAAGACGCTCGCCGTAGCCATCGACAAGCAATGGCAATCAGGCGATGTCATCGTAGTAAACGGGCCCTATGAAGAAGCCTCGACCTTGAATTTCTATACTGGGAAACTAATCCATATCATTAACAATCGGGAACACGGAAACGTCTATAATGGCGCGCTGTACCCTGACGCTCCGCCCATCTTTGAAGATGATGCCTCGTTTCAGAAGTTGTGGAATGGACCTCAGCGCATCTTCGTGTGGACGCAAGAGGAAAAGGCTCTGTCCGTGCAACGTCTCGGCAATAGTTACGAGATCGCGCGGAGCGGCGGTAAGCTCATCCTCAGCAATCGTCCGAACTGAAGGAGCAAATTCCTGATGCAAGGCGTAGCCAGTTCGTGCACGATGACCGATTCTTCATTCGAATCGTATCTCCTGCTCAGCCGGGAACGCGTCTATAATCATGGAGTTTTATGGACATCGCCATCGCTGGCTTAGCGGCATTGATTGCCGCCCGATCCGTATTCTTCTTGATTGCGGTGATCGGGACAATCAGTTCGACGGTGTTTCTGGTGCTGGTACTACTCGGTTCATTACGGCACCTCCGTCTGTCTCGCCGCTCCGAATCGCAAATCGCAGCCAGCACCACGTTTCCGCCGGTGACGTTGCTCAAGCCTGTCCACGGTACCGAACCGCAACTGAAACAAAACCTTGAGAGCTTTTTCCAGCAGGATTATCCCGATTTTGAAATCGTCTTCGGCGCGCGAAGCCTCGATAACGATGCGGTACGCACCGTCAACGAATTGCGCAAGAAATATGCTCACGTAAAGTCGAGCCTGATCATCAGCGGCGAGCCGGAATGGCACAACGCGAAGGTCTATTCGCTCGACAAGATGATCCAGTCCACTCCGAATTCGCACTTCATCATTACTGACAGCGACATCGTGGTGGAGCACGATTTCATTCGCCGCATCATTCCACCTCTAAACGATCCCAAGGTCGGTTGTGTGACCGCCATGTACAAGGGCGTGCCGGCGCCAGAATTCTGGTCGCGGATGGAAGCTCTCGGAATGTCGGTAGAGATGCCGTCGGGCGTAATGGTGGTGGATATGCTCGAGGGCATGAAATTCGCTCTCGGTGCGGTGATGGCCGTCCGCCGCGATTCCCTGAAATCTATCGGTGGCATCCAGGCGACCCGCGAGTTCTATTCCGACGATTTTGTTCTCGGCAACCTCATCTCGGAGGCAGGATATGAGGTCGTTCTCTCCGACGTAAAAGTTGGCCACGTGCTCACCAGTCGATCGTTCGCGAAGACGTTCGGCGATCAATTGCGCTGGATGCAAAGCACACGACATTCGCGCCCGAAGGGACACTTCGGCACCGGCCTTACGTTCGCGATGCCATTTGGCATCCTCGGCCTGATGGCGGCCGGCGCCATGGGCCACTGGACATTGGGCTGGGCGCTTTTCGCGTGGGCCTGGCTGAGCCGCACATTGCAAAGTGCAATCGTCGGCGGCATTGTTGTCGGCGACAAACGTGCGCTTGCGCTCTGCTGGCTCTATCCAATCCGCGATCTTGTTGGCTTCTTTACCTGGGCGGGAAGTTATACCAGCAGCACCTTTGAATGGCGAGGCGAACTCTATCGCTTCACCGCGGGTGGGCGGATTGTCGCGGAACGACTGAACCTCACCGAAGAGGAAGAACCCGCAGTCGTTCAGAAATACTAATCCCTATTCGATTCGAATGAGTTTTCCATCGCGCAGGCGAAAGGTTTCGCCGCGCCATTCGATCTCGTCGCCTAAATACGTCCAGAACCATAGGACCATCGCAACGCAGTCGCGGAGCGGCACGAGCGAGAGATTGCCCGTACCTCTACGGTCGTGAAGAATCGGCCCCATCAGCGTCAAAGCCAGCGCATAACGTGCCACCACGACAGCAAGGAAGAGCATCCAAGCCCACCCCGCACCCAGCGACGCGATCACGGTGAGCAATGCCCACGGGAGGCCGAAGGTCAACAGCACGCCGAAGTATCCGCCTTTGCGCTTGTCGCGGATGGTGCGGTTCCAGCGCAACTGGTGCTTCCAGAAAGCTGGCCACGAATAGTCCGGTAGGTGGGTTTCGACGATCGTACGTGCCAGCGCGACTTGATATCCGGCCTGCGAAATTCGCGCGCCCAGTTCGTAGTCGTCGGCGAGATAGTCAAGAAGAGGGGCGAAGCCGCCGATCTTTTCGAGGGCTTCGCGTGGAAAAGTCAGTGTCGAGCCGAGCGCGAAGTGAAGCCCACCTTCAATCTCGCGGGCTGACAGCACCCCTCCCATGAAGTCGGTTCCAATGCCAATTGCTTCCAGCTTCGATCCGAGTGTCTTCCCGGGAGCCGCGCGATACAGGGCCGTCACCATGCCGACCTTCGAGTCCAGCATCGGACCCATGACTTCATGCAAGTAATTAGTTCCTACGCGAATGTCACTGTCGTTGATCAGGAGGTACGGGTACCGCGCGTGCGGTAGCATCTCCTGCAAGGTTGCAACTTTTCGATTGGTGCCGCCCGAAGGAGAGCACTGCACCAACTTGATCGTGAGTTCCGGAAATTCTTGCTGCAATCGCTCGACAGCCTGTGCCGCCGGATCGTGCAAGTCCGCGACACCGAAGACGATTTCGTACTCGGGATAATCTTGCAGGCAGTGGCTGCGGAACGCCTCGTACATGCTCGGGTCCGCGCCCTTCAGCGGCTTCAATATGCTCACCGGCGGCGTAAACGCCTCGCTTTGTGCCGCGCGCCGCTCGCGGATAAATCGCGCAGCACCCCATAAACACAGCGCGTAATACGCTGTGCCGCTGACCGCACCAATCACGGTCAGTGCTTCCAGGATGAGGTGCGCGTAGTGCATCGGATGAACAAATCAGGGTATCAGACGAGCCGCAGGCTACTCGTAACGCAGGGCCTCGATGGGGTCGAGGTTTGCCGCCTTCCATGCTGGATAAATTCCGAAGACAAGGCCGATCGTCGCCGAGGCAGTGGTTGAGAGGATCACCCAGAACGCCGAAAGACTAGCCGGCAGCGAAGGGAAGATCAGCGGAATTATGCCAGTCAAGATTCCGCCGAGTAGCACGCCGAGAATCCCGCCTGCCGCGGTCAGCGCGATCGCTTCCAGCGTGAACTGCAAGAGGATGTCGCTCTTGCGCGCACCGATTGCCTTACGCACGCCAATCTCTCGCGTGCGCTCTGTGACCGACACCAGCATGATGTTCATCACGCCCACGCCGCCAACGATCAGCGCCACGCTCGCTACCGCAAACATGAAGATAAAAATTCCGCCAGTGAGCTGGTTCCACACGTCGGTCAGCACATCTTGACTGAATACCGCGAAGTTGTCCGGCTGGTTCGGCGCCAGCTTCCGGCGGCGGCGCAGCAGCTCGCGCATTTCGTCAATGGCCTTCGGCATGTCGGCTTGCGACGTGGCCTTTACGCTGATCCAGTTCTGCTTCAATTCGGGATGCAGTTTGCGGAAGGTGTGGTATGGGAAGTAGACGATATTGTCTTCCGGGTTCGAGCCGCCACTGAATGCGCTCTTCTGTCGCCCGGCGACGCCGACTACCGTGAACAACTGGCCTTCGATGTTGATCTCTTTCCCGAGAGGGTCGTCATTGCCGAAGAGCGTCGCGGCCGTATCGTGCCCGATCATGATGACGGTATTTCGCTGCTCGTCATCCGTCTCGCTGAACGCGCGCCCCTTCGCGATATTGACGTCGAACACATCTTTAATGCTCGGGGTATCGCCCTCGAGAATCGTGTTGCGTGTCTTGCGGCCGTTGTACTTCACGCTATACGAGCCCGTATTAAATTGTGGCAGGAAATAGCGAACTCCCGCCGACACGTATTTCACGTGCGGCAGGTCCTTCATCGCCATCGCATCTTCCAGCGTGAGTTCCTTGCGGTTCAGCACCTCCGACGATGGCCTGCCGAAGTTAAACGGCTCCATGTGGAACGCGAAGATGATGTTCGACCCCATGGACGAAACCATGTCCTGCACGTTCTGGTTCAAGCCGCGCACCACCGACGAAATCAGGATCACCATCATCACGCCGATGACGATTCCGAGCACGGTCAATCCGGAGCGCATCTTGTTGGTGACGATGGTCTCCTTCGCCATGCGAACCACTTCGCCGAATTCGCCGCGTCCTGCCATTTAGAGTTCGAACCTCAATGCGGCAATTGGATCGAGCTTTGCCGCCTTGCTCGCCGGATACACCCCAAAGAAAATCCCCACGGAGGCCGCCAACGCCAGCCCAGCCAGAACCGTCCACAGGCGTATCGCCGAAGGCATGCCGATCAGCATGGTGACGCCTTTGGCAACAAGGATTCCGCTGGTCACGCCCACGCCTCCGCCCACCAGCGCCAACGCCGTGGACTCGATGAGGAACTGCCGCAGGATGTCCGTGCGCCGCGCGCCCATTGCCTTGCGAATGCCGATCTCGCGGGTACGCTCCGTGACCGCAACCAGCATGATGTTCATGATCACGATGCCGCCGACCAAGAGCGCAATCGACGCGATGATGATCATCACCAGGAAGAACGTTGAGCTGATGTTGGACCAGAGTGTCAGGAAGCTCTGGTTGGTATCAATCACAAAGCTGTCCGGCTTACCGGGTGCGTCGTGACGGCGCGAGCGGAGAATCACACGCGATTCGTCCATCGCGCTGGTAAGCGGCGTGCCCACACCGTAGGCCTTGCCCCAAACGCGGATGCTCTGACCGTTGGTGCCGTAGGCCTTGAACCACGTGCTGATGGGCATGATGACCCAGTTGTCCTGGCTCTGCCCGAGCGTCTTGCCGCGCTTTTTCCCGACGCCAATGACGCGGAAAATCCGGCCATCCACGCGGATTTCCTTATCAATCGGGTCCACACTGGCGATCAGGTTCTCCTGGATGTCTGCCCCGATTACCACCACGGGCGAGGCATTGTCCACGTCGGCGTCATTGATCCCGCGCCCTAGCGACAAGTCGAGGTCGTAGATCGGGTTCATGCTGGCGGTCCAGCCGCGGATGTAGGTATCCGTGCTGTTCAACTCGGCATATTTCACGTTGCCGGTGATCGTCGGTGCGGTCGCGCCTACGTTCTTGCACCTACCACAGCTTTCGAGCACTGCCTCGTAATCTTCGAATTTGAGGTCTTTGCGCTTCAGTCCATCGAGATACTCATCAACGTTCGTGACCGCATTGGTCGTCTTGTTGATGATGAAAACGTCAGCGCCGAGGTTGAAGAGCTTCTCAGCGACGTAGCCGTTGATGCCGTTCACGAACGTGACCACGGCGATGAGCGAGGCGACAGCGATCACCACTCCGAGCAGCGTCAGCACAGACCGCAGCTTGTTCGCCCAGAGAGACGCCAGCGAAATCCGGATGGCCTCGCCAATATTCATGAAGTTGTAGTTTACCCCGGCAGAGTTCCCGGAAAGTGGGGGAGATCGGCGTTTATCCCTAATCAGCCGGTTAACAGCGGGATCCGCGGGACGGACAGGAGAATTTCAGAGTTACTGGATTGAGAAAAAAGCTTCCGTGCGGCGCACGCTCCGGTGGCCCGGGCCGACAGATGGAACTTACAAAGAACGGCCTCGTCCCGGGAGGAACGAGGCTTTACCCAACCATGCGCGATTCGGCGAGGATTTCGTCCAGCGCGCCCTCTAAATGCGAGGTCCGCTGGTTGAGCTCTCCTGAAACCGAGTCGTACTTTTTCTTGAGCACCAGGAACTCATCCGCAATGTTCAACGCCGCCAATACCGCAAGGCGGGTTGCATCCACGGTGGATGCCTGCTGGGCTACTTGTCTGATTTTGGTGTCCACGTACTCCGCTAACCGGTTGATATATTCCGGGTCAGAGCCGCGCAGATTGTAGGCTTGCTCGAAGATCTCAACGCGGACGGATCCGTTCGATTGAGTCAACTGGTTCTCCCTCGTATCTGCCATGCCGTTAATTCGCGGTCGCCAGACCGACACCGCACATCCCGAGCCAGGATGCCGGCGCTTACCACTTGGCCGAAGGGCCCGTCGCGGCTAGCCTTCCGCGACTTACTGCAAAACCGCGGGAGTCTTAGTCCCCTGACTGCTCTTCCGCGATCTGTTCGATCTGCTTGAGCATCTTCTCCACGCGTCCGCGAACTTCTTCGCGTTCCTTGCGCAGATTGATCAGTTCCTGCCGCGAGCCTTCCAGTTCTTCTTCGCGCGTCTCGAGTTGTTCCCGCAACCGGGCATTATCGCGATCGACGGCTGCTTTCGCTTCACGCGCAGCTTTCAACAGCTCGATCGTCCGGTAAACCTTTTCTTCCAGCGACTGGAAATCGCTGTCATTCGTAGTCAAGAGCGGAGCTTCTTCTACTTTTGCCGACATTCGGTGCATCTACCTCGGGGGAATGAATGTGCTTCGAGCGCAGTATAGCGCACAAAATGCGCGCCTCAACCGCACGTTCCTAAAGCCGCAACATTTTCTGTGGATATGGAGAGTAGATTGCCGCGAACCCACAAGGCAGATGCGAAAAACCAGGAACAAGAAGGACACACAGTACCCGAAGGAGAATTGGAGATTTCAATTCCTTCGTGCCCTTTGCGTCCTTCTTGTTTAAAGACTTTTCTATCCTCGCAGCGCTCCGCCCAGGATTTCGAGCGCTTTGATGATTTGCCCTGACCAGTTTGCAACTTCTTCGTCGCGAAGGGTGCGCTCCGCTGACTGGAACGCCGCCCGCACCAGGAACGAGTACTTCCCAGCCGGAACCGACCCGCCACGGAAGATCTCGACCGCCTGAAAGCTGGTCATCTCGGTTATCCCGAGCGCCTCAACGGCTTCGCGAACGCGGTCGAATGTCACTGCGTCATCGAAGACGAACGAGAAGTCGCGCTCTACCGCTGGATACCGCGAAATCGCCGTGAACCGCGGCGCCTTAAGATCGTGCTGGAACAGCCGTTCCTGCAGGATCTCCGCGAGGTAAACGTCCTGCTTCAGTTTGCGGACGTCAGCCACCGACGGATGTAGCTGTCCAACGTAGCCCACGGTCGCGCCGTCCAGCACGATCCGCGCGGCTCGGCCGGGATGGTAGTACTCGGGTACGAGCGTGTCGAAGTACACGGTTCGCTTGGTAAATGCGGCGAGCAGGTCCTCGACATCGCCCTTCAAGTCGAAGAAGTCCGTAGCCTTCGCCTTCGTATGCACCGATGCTTCAATCGAATTTCCGGTCGCCGCGAAGCACAACCGCCGCCGCTCCTCGAAGCGCTCGCCCGTCTTCTCGAAGACGTCGCCAGACTCGAATAACCGGACGTCAGTGTTTCCGCGGTTCAGGTTGTAGGCAATCATGCCCAGCATTCCGGGCAATAACGAGGTCCGTAGGTATCCCTGTTCTTCGTTCAGCGGGTTGGCAATCGCCAGCGGTTCGCCGCCGCCGAACTGCGCCGCGTCTTCCTTCGAGGCAAACGTCAGGGAGATCGCTTCGTTGTAGCCGAGCGCCAGCAGGATTTCGCGCACTCGCGCCCGCTTTTGCTCATCCGGAAGCTCAATCACGCCCCCTGCGAAGGATGGCAAAGTATTGGGGAAATTGTTGTAGCCGTGAATGCGCGCCAGTTCTTCAATAACGTCAATCTCGCGCTCCACGTCGAGGCGCCAGCTTGGGATGGTGACGGTCTCGCCGTCTACGCCGAAACCCAAGCGCCGCAGGATCCGCTCGATCTCCTGCTCAGGCAGGTCCAGACCGAGATGCCGCTTTACTTCACTGCGCCGCAATTGCACTGTCCGGGGCTCGATCTTCCGCGCGATGGCATCGATTTTCTCGCCTTCCAGCTTGCCGCCGGCTGTCTCGAGGATTAGTTCCGCCACGCGATCGCACGCCAGCGCGGTAATGGCAATATCCGCGCCACGCTCGTAACGATGCGAGGCATCGGTGTGCATCCCCAGCCGTTTTGCCGTATGCCGGATGCTGGCCGGATCGAACCATGCCGACTCGATCAGCACATTCGTGGTCTTCTCGGTGATCATTGTGTCGAAGCCGCCCATTACGCCGGCCAGTGCAACGGCCTTCACTGCATCGGCAATCACCAGGTCCTGCGACGTGAGCTTGCGCGTCTCGCCATCGAGGGTCTTCAGCGTTTCGCCCTCGCGCGCCCGGCGGACCACGATCTTCCCGCCCTCCAGCGTGTCGAGGTCGAACGCATGCGTCGGGTGGCCGATCTCGAACAGCGCGTAGTTGCTGGCATCGGCGATATTGTTGATCGCTCGCGATCCCAGCAGTTCCAGCCGCTGCGCAATGTTCTTCGGCGACGACGCGACCTTCACCCCGCGCACAATTCGCGCCGTGTACCGCGGACAGCCCTGCGCGTCTTCCAACTCAATGGCAAACTTCGCCGTGCCTTCTGCCTTCGGGAGCTTCGGCGTCACCGGCTTCAGTTCGATGTCGAAGATCGCCGACGCCTCTCGCGCTACGCCGTAGTGGTTCATGGCGTCCACGCGGTTGGTCGTAAGGTCCATCTCGTAAATCGTGTGCCCGTGCTCTTCGACGATCGACTCCACCGCAATCCCTGCGTGCGTCAGCGACTCCGCGAGGTCGTGGTCATTCGCCTTCGTATCAACAAAGTCTCGTATCCAATTGGGAAGAATTCTCATGATTTCTCAATCGCCAACCGCTTCAAAAATTCCACAATCCACTCAATCTGCCGATGTACCCATCGATGCCAGTACCGCCGAGACCCTGATGTCGTCCGTCGAAGACGAAATCCGCCGAGTCGAAGAACGTTTACGGATTGCGCAGCTTCATTGCGATCCGAAGGTGCTCGACCAACTGCTTGACGAACGCATGCTGCTGCTCTCGGACGGGCAGCCCTATTTCGCCAAAGCCCGCATCATGGAGATGTACGCGCCCCATGCCGGGCCTCACCTCAAATCCATCCACTGGAGGGACTCGAAAATCATCAACTTCGGCACCGCGGCGATCGTCATATGCCGCGGCGAGTACATCTCCGATCAGTTCAACATCTCACTCGAATTCATGCGCTTCTGGCTGCACAAAGGCGGGCAATGGAAATTGATCGCCGGCACCATCTCCCAGCCAACCACCGACTAAGCGAATTGCTCCAGGAATCTCACATCGCCCAAGTAGAACTTGGCGATCTCGTCCACGCCGTACTTCAAGATCGCGATTCGCTCCACGCCCATGCCGAACGCGAAGCCACTTACCTTGGCCGGATCGTAACCGTTGCCCTTCACGAATTCGAAAACGTTCGGATCCACCATGCCGCAGCCCAGCAGTTCGATCCAGCCGCTGAATTTGCACGTACGGCAGCCCTTGCCGCCGCAGAAGATGCAGCTCACTTGCATGTCGGCGCTGGGCTCAGTGAACGGGAAGAACGACGGATAGAACCGCGTCTTCACCGACGAGCCGAACAGGCTCTTGAACGCGTGATCGAGCGTGCCCTTCAGGTCGCTGAACGTGATGTTCGTATCCACGCAGAGGCCTTCCACCTGGTGGAAGACGGGCGAGTGCGTGGCATCGAGCGCGTCGTTGCGGTGCACTTTGCCGGGAATCACGATGCGCACCGGCGGACGTTGCTTCTCCATCGTCCGTATCTGCACCGGCGACGTATGCGTGCGCATCAGCAGGCGATCTCGTTGCTGCTTCTTTTCCTGCCCGGCAATGAACAGCGTGTCCTGGGTGTCGCGCGCCGGGTGGTTCGGCGGGAAGTTCAACGACTCGAAGTTGTAGTAGTCGCTCTCGACTTCCGGCCCCTCGCCAATGGAGTAGCCCATGGCCTTGAATACCGCGACGATCTCGTCCTGTACGCGCAGCACCGGGTGCTTCACGCCCAGCGGACGCCGATTGCCCGGCAGAGACACATCCACGCGCTCGGAGACCAAGCGCGCCGACGACGCCTGCGAGTTCACCCGCGCTTCGGCCGCGTCCACCGCAGCTTCGATCTTTGCCTTGACCTCGTTCACGCGCTGGCCAACGTCGCGCTTCTGCTCCTTCGGCGCGAGTTTCAGCCATTCGGTGATCTGCATCAGCACACCGCTCTTGCGGCTCATCCAGCGGTCGCGGAACGCCTTCCAGTCGTTCTCGCCGGAGAGCTTAGCAGCCTCCTGCTCGAGCGCGTTCAGCAGATCGCGGACGGCGGCATCCATCGCAGCCGGTGAATAGTCTTCGAGTTTTGGAACGGAATACAGTTCAGCCATGGATCCGTTTCTCAGAAGCAAAATGGGCGGCCAAATCGGCCGCCCACCTGTAAAAATTGGGTCTGTTGTTTCGAGCGGCTGCTACGCTGCTGCGGGTTGAGCGGCTTTTGCCTGCTCCGCCAACACTGCGAAGGCCTGCGGGTCGTGGATCGCGATCTCGCTCAACATCTTGCGGTCGAGTTCCACCCCGGCCTTCTTCAGGCCGCTGATAAATCGGCTGTAGCTCAAGCCATTCAACTTCGCCGCGGCGCCGATACGCACGATCCAGATCGAGCGATACTGGCGCTTCTTCTGCTTGCGGCCCGTGTAAGCGAACTTCAGCGCGCGCTCAACCGACTCTTTTGCTGACCGGTAGAGCTTTGATTTTGTTAAGTAATATCCGGATGCGCGCTCTAATATTTTCTTCCGCTTGGCGCGCCGTTTAGTTCCACGTTTTACGCGAGGCATTTCTGCTCCTTTTTGCTTTCTTGTCGCGGCTGGCGGTAGGTGTACCGTTTCGCTCGCATTTGCTAGCCCTCAACTCCCGGCCGTGGTGTCAGCTCTCAGGAACTTCTGTTTCGGGCCTTCAACGCTACTTTGGCGTTGAAGTTAGTAAGGGATCATCCGCTTAATCTTCGGAGTATCCGCCTTGCTCACCAAACCTTCCATATCGAAATGGCGCTTCTTCTTCGTGCTCTTCGAAGTCAGGATATGGCGCTTGAAAGCCTTACTGCGCTTTACTTTGCCCGTTGCTGTCTTCTTGAAGCGCTTAGCGGCGCCGGAGTGTGTCTTAAGTTTCGGCATAAAAATTCCCAACCCCTCCCGGCAGCGTCGCCACCGTTTGGGCATCCTTACTATTTTACATGAGAGTAGCGTTTCCGCCTAACGCGGAAGGCACTCGAAACCATGTCATTCTGAGCGGAGAATCCGCAGAATATGCGGATTCGGAGTCGAAGAACTCCTATCCTCTCAACAACTTCCTCAGCCCTGTTTCTCTTGCGGCTGGGGCTGTGGCTCCGCCGGCGCCGCACTCTGTTGCGGCTTCGCTTGCTGTGGCTTCGCCTGTTGCGGAGCCTGCGCTTGCAGAGGTTTCGGCTTCTGCCCACCTTGCGACTTCGGAGGCGCCAGGATCAGGTGCAGCGTATTGCCTTCCTGACGAGGGCGGAACTCCACGATCCCTTTGTCGCCAATGTCCTTGATCACGCGTTCGAGGATCTCGCGTCCTAACCCCTGCCGCGTCATTTCACGGCCGCGGAAGAAGATGGTCGCTTTCACCTTGTCGCCCTCGCCGAGGAACCGCAATACATGGTTCTTCTTGGTCTGGTAGTCATGCTCATCCACGTTGATGCGGAACTTTACTTCCTTCACCGTGATGACATGCTGGTGCTTCTTCGCCGCGCGCTCGCGCTTCTCCGTCTCATACATGAACTTTCCAAAGTCCATGATGCGACAGACCGGAGGTTGTGCGGTGGGCGATACCTCTACCAAATCCAAGTTCTTTTCTTTGGCGAGTTTGAGCGCTTCGAATGGCGGCAAGATGCCGAGTTGATTGCCTTCGTCATCGATCACGCGAAGCTCGCGTGCCCGAATGCGCTCGTTGGTGCGGACAAAACGCTTATCGATACCATCCTCCAGGACACGAATTGCTCTAAAAGTATAACACGCAGGTGGCGCCCGAAATCTGCGCCAAACACCTGCAAATCCAGAGTTGAGAGCCGTTTTCGAGAACAAAGAGGCGCTCGCAAGCGCCTCTTCTCACTACCAGAAAAGCTACGCGCCGACTGGCTGCTTCACCGGGGTCAACCAGCCGAAGCGGTCTTCTACCTCGCCGTGGATGAGGGCGAAGAACTCCTTGCGGATGGTCTTCGTGATTGCTCCCGCTTTGCCCGTACCGACTTGGATCTTGTCCACCGACGCAATCGGCGTGACTTCCGCCGCGGTGCCGGTGAAAAACACTTCGTCGGCCACGTACAGCATTTCGCGGGGAATGATCTGCTCTTTCACTTCGATGCCGAGGCTGTCGGCAATCTGGATCACCGAGTCGCGCGTGATGCCCGGCAGCACCGAGTTGCCGAGTGGCGGCGTGATGATCTTTCCATCGCGAACGATGAACAGGTTCTCGCCGGAACCTTCGCTCACATAACCGTTCGCGTCGAGCGCGATGCCCTCGCTGTAGCCGTTCAGGATGGCTTCCATCTTGATCAGCTGCGAGTTCATGTAGTTCGCACCGGCTTTGGCCAATGCCGGAAGCGTGTTCGGCGCAAAGCGCGTCCACGACGATACGCAAACATCTACGCCATCGTCCGGCCCGCCGTGCCCGAGGTACTTGCCCCAGGCGTAATTCGCCATGTAGACCTCGGTCGGGCAGCCGATCGGGTTCACGCCCAACTCGCCGTATCCGCGCAGCACGATGGGGCGGATGTAGCACGGCGACACCTTGTTCGCGCCGACCAGTTCGACGGCGGCGTTACAGAGCTCGTCCACGGAGAACGGCACATCAATACGATAGATCTTCGACGAGTTCAACAGCCGCTGCATGTGCTCTTTGAGGCGGAAGATCGCCGGACCACTCTTGGTCTCGTAGCAGCGGATGCCCTCAAACAGCGAGGACCCGTAGTTCACGACGTGGGAGAGCACGTGGATCTTGGCGTCGTCCCACTTGATCATTTTGCCGTTGTGCCAGATGAGCTCGGTAACAGGGATGGCCATGAGGGCCTCCTTCGCGCGCTGCGCAACTTCTTGGATGGTCAAACTGCCGGGTCGGTTCCACACAATTCCCGCTGCCTATCGAAGCACGAGATATGCGACTGGAAGGAACTCGGTGCAGCTTAACTAGGAATTATAGGTGAGAAACGGCGGGCTGATAACCCCGGTTGTCCCATTCGAAAAGGTGATTGTCCCAATCGGGATTTCCGCTAGACGCCGTCGTTTCCAGTGGCGACCAAGACATGCTGCACCGTTGCCGAAATGCGCTCCACCAACTGCGAGGCGGTGCCGAGCAGCTTCTTCGTATCGTCCGTTGCCACATCCTGGCGAGTGCCAAGCAAGTGGATCACGAACGTCAGCCCAGCGAGGGGATTGTTCAACTCGTGCGCCAGGTGGTTGATCAACCTGGTCTTCGCCTTGAGATCGCGGGCACTCTGCTCTACTGACGCGATGCGGCGGTTCTCGCGCAGGCTTAGCAGATAGGCGGCCCAACTGAGTGGTTGTTGGGTGAGCCTCACTCCGCCGATGATGAAGGGGAACCGTGTGCCATCGCGGAGGACGAACTCTTTCTCGAACGGAACACAGGTGCCGAACTCCCTCAATTGTGCCAGCGCATTCTCGTCCAGTTGCCGGTACTCCGGCGGCGTGAGTTCGAGCCAGTTCAGCTTGCCTTCGTGCATCTCCGCGCGCGTGAACCCGAACATCTGGAGAGCCGCCTCGTTGGCGTCGAAAACGCGCTCCATGTCGGCCATCACCAGGCCGAGGTCAGCACTTTTATACAGCTCCGACAGCGATTCGTGGATTGAGAGGTTTTCCATGGCACAAAATTGCCCGACCGTGAAGTCGGGCTGCTTCAATCTGAGATGCACGAAGTGCCCAATTTCAGCGGGTGGCAGAGGAAAAAATCGCTCATCGAGCGAGAACCAGACGCCAAAATACTCGCCAATTTTGGAATGCGGGGAACTTGCTTGGTTATGAGTTCTGAGTGAAGTGGCGCGACTGGGACAAACGTGTGGCCGCGATTTCCCTTTTCAGCATCTAAGTTTACGGGTGAGAACGAGAACGAAATCGAGAAATTGATTTCGGGGACTCTGACAACTATTTCAGGTGAGTCTCCCATCTCAACGGACAACTCGTCACTCCGCGAGTCGGGCCCCGTAATAGGAAAGACGACTTTTAGCAAGGCCCACAAATTATGAGAACCGGACTGAACGCTACCCTCGATCCGAACCGGCGCAGCAATGATGCCCAGGATTTTGATCAAGCCCTCCGCCGCAAGATCGTAGGTCAGGATCCCGCGGTCGAAAAAGTTACCGAAATCTACCAGATGTTTCTGGCTGGCCTGAATCCCCCAGGCCGCCCGGTAGGCAATCTCTTATTCCTTGGCCCGACCGGATCGGGCAAGACCCGCGTGGTGGAGTCCGTCGCTGAGTCCCTCTTCGGCGACAGCAAGGCGCTGATCAAGATCGATTGCGCCGAGTTCCAGCACTCGCACGAAATCGCCAAGCTGATTGGATCGCCCCCGGGCTACCTCGGCCACCGCGAGACCCACCCCCTGCTCACGCAGGAGGCGCTCAACCAGTGGCATACCGAGAAGATCAAGCTCTCGATCCTGCTCTTCGACGAGATCGAGAAGGCCAGCGATGCGCTCTGGCAGCTCCTGCTCGGCATTCTCGATAAGGCAACTTTGACCCTCGGCGATAACCGTCGCGTGGATCTGTCGCAGTGCCTGATCGTGATGACCTCGAACCTCGGCGCCAGCGAGATGAACGATCTCATCAACGGCTCCATGGGATTCGCGCAGAAACCAGACTCAATCGATACGAAGCTCGATCAGAAGATCGATCGCACGGCGGTGGATGCGGCCCGGCGGAAGTTCTCGCCGGAGTTCATGAACCGCATCGACAAGATCGTAGTCTTCCGAACCCTGAAGCCCGAGCACCTCGAGCAAATCCTCGAGATCGAGTTAGGCATGGTGCAGCAGCGCATCCTGCAGGCGACTGGCAACAACCAGTTCGTCTTCTCGTGCACGCCGCTGGTGAAGAAGTTCTTGCTCCAGGAAGGTACCGACCTGAAGTACGGCGCTCGTCACCTGAAGCGCGCGATCGAACGCAACGTGGTCTTCCCACTCGCGAACCTGGTGGCCACTGGGCAGATCAAACTGGGTGATTTCATCCGGATTGATATCGGCACCGACGGCAAGATGGTCTTCGTGAAAGAAGCGGAGGGCGCGCTGGTTCCGGTGCTGCTTGAGAAATACGGTCCGGAATTCGGCGCACAGGCGGTGGCGGCGGCCAAGTCAGGCCGCGGAAGTAGCAACCGCCGCGACTACAGTTCGGCACCACTGCTCGATAACGGCACCAAGTAATCCTTCCCCCAGCGGCAAAAGCGGGACGCTTCGGCGTCCCGTTTGCTATTTACTGACAAATAACCCCTACCCCGGGAGCCAATCTTTGTTTTCAAGAATTTAGCGCATGTTTTCCGCGCAAAATATTCAAAAATAAGGGGTTAGCTCCGCAAAAAGCAGATTGCTACGTCGAGGCTGCGCCTCTCCTCGCAATGACAAGGAGAGGATGGCGGTACTGCAGGCGGAGGGGACGGCTGACCGCGAGAAAGTTTTCAAAGAGCTTGTTGTGATGATCGGGGATGCCCCACATGCTCATGATCGCTGAAGGAGCGCAAGAAAATCCGTGACGTGGGGCACAGGGCGATGTGCGGTGGATCACAGGCGCAGGGGCTAAAGCCCGGAATTTGTTCCCGGCTGCATCGGCATCGCTAAAGCGATGCCCTGATACAAAGCGGAAAGCCCTGATACAAAGCGGGAAACAAAAGTTAGCTCGAGAACACAAGGTGACTCGACGCGAATACGCATTGGTTTGCGGATTCTACGGTCGCCATTACAAGTTCGGTCGTCATGACGGGTTGCGTTGGAGTGCGCGGGAGTGGACACTGAACGCTATGAGGCTCCGGTTCTGGCTGTTATTTGCCGCGCTGCTGGTTGCGATTCCGGCTTTCGCTTCCCCGCTGGTCACTGGGAATGGCTTTGGGTTTGCAGTGGTGTCGCCGGAGAGCGCGGCGCTGAGGAGGTTCTATGCCCATCCTTACAGCTATGGGCGGCCGGATCCGAAGGAGCTGTATGGCGAGGGCATACCGACGGCGAACTTCCTGAAGGCAATGGGATGGCATGGCGAGGCGACGAACGTAGTTGCGGAGTACGTGGATGACTCGCACGTGATTCACGCGCGGAGCAGCGCCGGTGAAATGACGGTGTTCATGCCGTTCGGTCTGCGGCAGAGCGTGGTGATCGCCAGATGGCAGCCGGAGGCGAGTAATCATGCCGCAATTGAAGTGCAATGGGCACACGAGATCGGGATCGAGAAGAGTGTCATGATCGCGGGGGTTCCGATCGAGGTGTTTGCGTTTCAAGACGTGGAAGAGTCGCTGCTGATGATTCCGCTCGAGGAACGCCGAGGCAAGGGGTGGCTGGAGCGCAGCAACGCCTGGGCGCTGGTCTCGATGGGTAAAGACGCGGATGTGACGGCCGTCGTAAAGGAATTCCAAGAGTGGCGCGGCGGGTTGAGCGCGAAAGAGCTGGCGAAACGCGAACTGGCAGAGGTCGAGCATTGGAGGGTGAAGCCTCCGGCACAGTTAGTCGGCGAACAGGAACGGCGTTTATGGCGGCAGAGCGAGATGGTTCTGCGCATGGGGCAGAGCCGCGAGCCGAACCGTCCGGGACGTTATGGGAACGGCTTGATCGTGGCGTGCCTGCCGGATGGATCGTTCTCCAACACCTGGGTGCGCGACATGGCCTTCGCGACCGTGGCTCTGGCGCGGATGGGTCATCGCGAGGAAGCGCGCGTGGCGGTGATGGCGTACTTCAACGCGCAGCCAACCGGCAAGATGCGCAAGGAGACCGGCGGCCTCGACTACCAGATCTCGGTGGTGCGCTATTGGGGCGACGGGGCGGAAGAGCCGTTCTTCACCATGGAGGGCGCGCCGAACATTGAGTACGACAGTTGGGCGCTCGCATTGTGGGCGCTTGGCGAGTACGTGTCGCGCTACGACGATGCGGCACTGCTGAACGAACCGAGCTATCGCGGAACGGTGTACGAGAGCGCGAAGGATTTCATCGTTAAACCGCTGGAGGCGACTTTCGAAAAATACGGCGACGGGCTGATCGTCGCAAAGGACACGTCGATTTGGGAGGAGCACCAGCCGGACAAGAAGCACTTTGCCTGGTCAACGGCGCTGGCGATCGTTGGCCTGAAGAGTTATGCGGAGATGGCGAAGCGCGCAGGCGACGACGCCGGGCGAGAAGATGCGCTGAAGAAAGCTGGGCTGCTGCAAAAGGGCTTCGATGCGGCGTTCATCCGCGACGGCAAACTGCATGGCACGCTCGAAGAAGGGATCAAGAACGATATCGATGGTGCGCTGTTGGCGATCATCAACTTCGGCGTGGTGAAGGATCCGGCGATCATTCGCTCGACCGTGGAGCGCATGGAACTACTGAAGGTCACATCCGGTGGATATCGTCGGGTGCGCGGAACATACACCGATCCAGCGATTTACGAGTACTGGTACGAGCAGGAGGAGTTCTTGTTCGTGGACTTCAGCCTCGCGCAGGTGCTACGTAACTTGGGCCAGAAAGAGAAAGCGGCGGCGATCGTAGAACGCATGGTGCAGAAGTCGGCAAAGGACCACAACTTCGTGCCCGAGATGTATGTCGCCGTGGACTGCAAATTGTTCCACGGAGCAATTGGCGATCCGACGGGGGCGATTCCGATGGTGGGATATGGAGCGGGCGTGTTTGTGATGGAGGTGCTCAGCCGGTGAGAAGGGCTATCGATCCTTGTCGTCTTTGTGACACTTCTCACGCAATTCACCAAGGCCCTGCGTTATGCCAACGAGGCTCCGGATAAACGCGGGCGTGATGGGGCAGAGAATAAGCATTTGACCGTCGCGTTGCACTGACAATTTGGTGCCGGCTTCCAGCTCAAGCTCTTCGCGTAGTTTGGCCGGGATGACGATCTGGCCCTTGGGGCCGATTTGAATGTATCGAGTCTTCATGCTGACAAGATAAGCTCCTGTGGGAAATTTATCGCGACAACGAAACTCTTTCGAGAGGATAGGGATCCTTCGACTGCGAATCCGGATCGTTATCCGGATTCTCCGCTCAGGATGACAGAGCTATCAGAGGAGCCGAGTTAGCCGCGCTTGAGTTCGAGCAGGACTTGGCGGGCGACTTCCTTCAGGGTTTCGAAGACGCCGGTGCCTTGATAGGCGACGGCTTCGTAGACGGGCTCGTTGCGCTTCATCAGTTCTTTTTTCAGGGCGTCGATCGGGAGCACGTTGGGAAGGTCGCGCTTATTGAGCTGGAGGACGTAGGGGATGGCCTTGAAGTCGTAGCCGTGTTCCTGGAGGTTCTCCATCAGGTTGTCGAGCGCTTCGATATTGGCGTCCATACGTTCTTCCTGGGAATCGGCGACGAAGACGACGCCGTCGACACCGCGCAGGATGAGCTTACGGCTGGCGTCGTAGAAAACCTGGCCCGGAACGGTATAGAGGTGGAAGCGGGTCTTAAAGCCGCGGACGGTACCGAGATCAAGCGGCAGGAAGTCGAAGAACAGGGTACGGTCGGTTTCCGTGGCGAGCGAAATCATCTTGCCTTTGGATTTGTCGGCCGTTTTTTCGTACACAATCTGCAAATTGGTGGTTTTGCCACCAAGGCCGGGGCCATAGTAGACGATCTTGCAGTTGATCTCGCGGGCGGCGAAATTTATGAAGCTCAAAGCTCAGCCTCGGAAAGTGGACGCACGTACTCGCCTCAGTACCGGAAACCCAACCGGATACGGCACCGGGGGAGACGGGCGTCCGGAAGAACGGCACACTGCAAGCGAATGCGGGGACGAATCCTTAATCAGGATTTATACCACAGAGAAGCTGATTCGCAGAATACTCTCACAAACTTACGAAGGTTCCACCCAGTGTAACTAGCCCGGAAAAGATGATTCATTGACGGCCCGCCGAAGCCGCGCTACGCACCAATCATGCGGCGCGAACCAGACTAGGAGAATTGCCAGTTATCGCAAGACGCGGTCGTTAGTATCAAGTCTCGCATAACAAATTCGGCTCCATCGGAGTTCTTATGAAGAAGCGTTTTACTAATGTCGGACATGTGTGTGTGCTTCTGGCGCTGGGCGCTACGCTGTCGTACGCGCAAGCACCGCAGGTTTACACCGCCACGGTAATCGCAGCCGAAGCAGCCTCGGGCGGGGGCTCGGGAACCATCGAGATCCGATTGAACGGGCTGACTTCCGATGCCGACAAAGCAGCAATGCTCAGCGCGCTGAAACAGAATCCGGACACGGGCATGAAGCTGATCCAAGCGGGCGACAAGGGAGTGGTCAAGGTGCAAGGACAGCCGAACCGCAAGATCTACGCTGCGTTTCTGCGTAAACGCGACGATGGGACGCAGGTACTGAGCCTTGTCGGAGAGCATCTGGCTTCCGTGCTTGAGAAGTGGCTCAAGGACCAAACCCAGACTTATCCGTTTGCGGTTCTCGAAATGAAACTAGCGGCGGACGGAACGCCCTTGGGTGGAGTCATCTTCCCGAGCGTAACTGTCGCTCAGTCGCAGGACGGATACCTCGAGGTGCACGACGGCGGCACGAATCGAGTGCTGATGACGGAAACCAAGAAGAAATAAGCGCGAGCTATTGCGTTGGCGATTGCTGCGCGGGTGGTGGTTGCTGCGTCGCGGGAGCACCCGGCTTTTGCGGTGCCGGCGGCAGTGGGTAGTAGCTCTCCTTGGCGAAAACCTTCAGGCCGGGGCGATGCACCCGTACCTCGATGTTGCGCCTGGTGCTAACCGGCGAAACGCGCGTGTTGTAGCCCAGAGTGTATTGGTTGCGGGCCTGCAGCGTGACCTGCTGGTAGGCGGACTCGATTGCGTCGCGTCCGGCCTCGCTGAAGACGTCGCCGCCGGTTGCGTTGGCGTAGCGATAGAGGATATTGCCGGTGCCCAGTCCGGGAATGTGAATGCGATTGGCTTGTCCGTAGACCGGAGCGGAGGCCGAACCGACGCCGATACCGTATACCGCGACCTCCTTGGACAGGAGCACGCGCATGACGTCGCTATAGCTGGAGTGGCTTCCCTTCTCGGCGCCATCGCTGATGACGAAGATCACCTTGCGGTGGTTCGGCGCACGCTGCGCGAGGTCGTTGGCAGCCATGAGAATGGCGTCGTTCATCACACGCGACGGCTGCTGCACGGACTGGACGTGGGGAGTACCTTCGATCGCAGGCTTACCGTTGATGGTAGGGCCGGAGGCCATTGGGCCGCTGGTGACCGGGACACCGGTGTTCTCGCCGCGGGCCGCGATGCGTAGGAACTTGAGGGTGCGCATCAGGACATCAGAGTTGGTGAAGTCCTGTTCTTTGTGGACGGTGTTGCCGTAAGTGAAGACCGAGACTTCGTCGTAGGGGCCGAAAGCGCCGTCGAGAGCGCTGAGAGTTTCTTTCACCTTACGCACCGTACTGTCGGGCATGCCGAGGTCGAGGACGACGGCTGCGGAGAGCGGGAACGGGTCGCTGCTGAAGAATGAGATGTTCTGTTCAACACCGTTTTCGAAGACTGCGAAGTCGCGCCGGAGCAGGCCCTGGACGAGGTGGCCATCGTCGTCTTTCACGGTAACCGGCACAGGGACGAAGTTGACTTCGACGGAGATGCGATAAGCGAGTTCGTCACTGCCGCTGCCGGGAGTGTTCGGAGCCTGGCCTTGTGGGACGGTTTGAATCGGGGTCGTCTGGCTTGGCTGCACGCCAGGGGCGTATACGGGCTCACTTTGGTCCACGGGTTTCGTCGAAGTGGGAGTAGGAGCACTCTTCGGCGTTTCTGCAGGAGGCGGAACAGGTGTCGGCTCGGGTGGAACGTTTTGTTGCGGGACCGGGCCGTCAGGCAAGGGCTGTTGCGATTGCGCGAAGGCGGCCAAAGAGCACGACAGGAAGAGAGCAGTCACCAAGGTGGTAAGAAGTCTTGTGAATCGCATTTCCCAGCCTCATTGCATTGGATTCGCCGATTTCGCATCCATACGTGAGTAGAACCTACAATATAGACTACGCAAGGCGGCTTTCGGATTGGAGAATATGAAACGGATTCGTCCGACACTGAGTTTGATGCTGTTTCTTGCAGCACTCGTCGGGATAGCGGCGGCCCAGGCGGACGATCAGCCGGTCAACCAAGACGACCAGAACCTGCCAACGTTTAAGTCGAACGTGAACGTGGTGAACCTGTTCTTCAATGTGAAGGACAAACACGGCACGCTCATTCCCAACCTGACGAAAGACGAGTTCCAGGTTTTCGAAGACGGCAAGCCCCAGACCATCAAGTACTTCAATGCGAATACCGATCTGCCGCTGACATTGGGAATATTGATTGATACGAGCGGCAGCCAGCGCATGGTGCTTCCGATGGAGCAGGACATCGGCGCAGCGTTCTTGGCGGAGGTCCTTCAGAAGAAGGACTTGGCGTTCGTGATCAACTTCGATCTGGATGCGGACCTGGTGCAGGACTTTACAAACTCGGCGCATCAATTGCGAGTGGCGCTGAATAAGGTGAAGATCAACGCACCTCCGTGCGGCGGGGCGCCAGGATTGGGCGGCGGGCCGTTGCCGTCATCGTGCCGAGGCGGCACGGTGCTGTATGACGCGATCTACCTGGCGGCGGAAGAGAAGCTGAAGAACGAGGTTGGTCGCAAGGCGATGATTGTCCTTACCGACGGCGAGGACGAGGGCAGCCGGCTGAAAATCCACGATGCCATTGAATCGGCGCAGAAAGCCGACGCAATTGTGTACGTGCTGCTGATCGCGGACCGGGGATTCTACGGTGGGTTCGGGTATAGCGGCGATCACGAGATGAAGAAATTGGCGCAGGAAACCGGCGGCCGGATGATCGAGGTCGGCAACAACGAAAAGAAGGTGAAGGAAGCCTTCGACCAGATCGCAGCAGAAATGCGCAGCCAGTACAACATTGGCTATACGCCGACGAACCGTGCTTTGGATGGCAGCTTCCGGAAACTCGAGATCCGGACGAAGGAAGGCTATAAGATCCAGACCCGCGCCGGGTATTACGCCCAAAAGCCAAAATCGTAGAAATTCATCCCAAATTCTCCTATGGGAATGGGTCGGACGTGCCGTGGCAAGGTGCTTAACAGCAACCAGGGCGCCTTGGCCTTCCCCACCGGGGTGTTTCCTACGTTAACCATGGCTTTCCCCGATTGCTTTCCCCCAAACAAGATGGTAACTTCGCTGACACTCAGCCACTCTGGCCGCTAGGAAGAACCCATGCATATTGATGACCTGCTTCGTATTGCGATGGAGCGAAAGGCTTCCGACTTACACCTCAAGGTCGGCAACTATCCGCACATCCGCATCGATGGCGAGCTGGTCCCCCTCACCGATCAACCGCGTATCTCCGCCGAAGACATGCTGAATATGGCGTTCAGCATGATGTCGAACCGGCAGAAGCAAAAGTTCAAGGAGAACGCCGAACTCGATATGGCCTACGGTGTGGCCGGCCTCGGACGCTTCCGTGTGAACGTCTTCCAGCAGCGCGGCAATGTCGGCGTGGTACTGCGCGTGATTCCGACGAAGATCCGCAGCCTCGACGAGCTTTACCTGCCTCGCATTATCGAAGGAATTTGCGACGAGCAGCGTGGATTGGTGCTGGTAACGGGCGTCACTGGTTCCGGTAAGTCGACGACCCTGGCCGCCATGATCGACCGAATCAACTCGACGCGGCCGGAACACATCATCACGATTGAGGACCCGATCGAATTTCTGCATCGCGATAAGAAGGGGTTCGTCAACCAGCGCGAAGTGGAAGTGGATACGCCGAGTTTCGCGTCGGCGCTGCGCGCCAGCTTGCGTCAGGATCCTGACGTGATTCTCGTCGGCGAAATGCGCGACCTGGAAACGATCCAGACTGCACTGCACGCGGCTGAAACCGGTCACATGGTGTTCAGCACGTTGCATACGCTAGACGCGGTGGAAACCATTAACCGTATTATTTCGGTCTTCCCGCCGCCGGAACAGAAACAGATTCGTTTGCAATTAGCGGCGACGATGCGCGCGATCATCAGCCAACGCCTGATGCGCCGCGCCGATGGTGCGGGCCGAGTGCCTGCGGCCGAAGTGCTTATCTCTACGGCTTATATCCGCGAAGCGATCATCGTTCCGGAAAAGACACGCAGCATCCGCGAAGCACTGGCGGCCGGCACTTCGCAGTACGGCATGCAGACCTTCGACCAGTCGCTCTACGACCTCTACACACAGGGCCTGATCACCTACGACACCGCGCTCGAAAACGCGTCGAACCCCGACGACTTCAAGCTGCGGGTTCAGGGTATTTCGGGTACGGCAGAAGCCGCTCGAGAAGAGATGCAGCAGCACGGATTCACCACCGGATTCGGCGGCGGGCAGGGCCCGGGACGATAAAAGCAAAACCTTTCAACACGAAGGGCACGAAGTACACGAAGGATTTCTGAGTTGCAGTGAAACCTTCGTTTCCTTCGTGCCCTTCGTGTTTATGGATTTAACCTTTCGCTTTTTGTACGCCTTCCGCTACACTAGCGCCGTGGCTTTCAAACGCCCAGCCCGTAAGGATTACACCGAGGAATCGCTGTATGAGTACGCTATTGGGGCGCTAGGCCGCCGGATGCGCTCCGTTGCTGAGATGAAGCGGCTCATGCGTCCGAAGGTGGCACATCAGGAAGACGGTGACCGCATGGTGGAAGCGGTCATCGAGCGGCTGAAGCAGCAAAAGTATCTCAACGACGCGCGCTACGCCGAGACGTATTCCAACAATCGAAAGGAAAATCAGAAGTTCGGGCGACTGCGGGTTACCACGGACCTGAAGGCGCGGGGCGTGCATGGCGATGTGATCGACGCCGCAATGAAAACGACCTATGGCGACACCGACGAGGTCGAACTGGCGAAAAAATTTGTGCAAAGGAAGAGGATCAAGCCGCTGGATCCGAAAGATCAGAAAGCTGCGGCGAGGATCTTCCGGACGCTGCTGCGAGCGGGATTCAGCAGCCGCAGTGCGTACCGCGTGCTGAATGGGATGAAGGCCGACGCCGAGATTTTAGCGGCACTGGAAGCGGAAGCCGCAGAGGCAACGGAGACACCGGAGAACGAATGAGCGACCGTCACGAGAAAGCCATCGCACACCTGTCGAAGGTGGACAAGAAACTGGCGAAGCTGATCGCCAAGTGTCCGCCGTGCGCGATCAAGCCGAATTACATGCAAAACGTCTTCGAGGCGCTGATGGAGTCGATCGTGTATCAGCAGCTCTCGGGCAAAGCGGCGGCAACGATTCTGAATCGCGTGAAGGCACTTTACTTTCCACCGGACACGCCGACGCATGACACGCGTCATGGTAAAGCGCTTCCCTTCCCCACGCCGGAGCAACTGCTGGCGACACCGGATGAGACGCTGCGCTCGGCGGGACTTTCAGGGAACAAAACGAAATCGGTCAAAGATCTGGCGGCGAAGACGATCGATGGGACGGTGCCGGACATCGCGACGATGAAGAAGATGAGCGATGACGAAATCATCAATCACCTGACGCAGGTGCGCGGGATCGGGCGCTGGACGGTGGAGATGATCCTGCTGTTCAACCTCTTCCGCAAAGATGTGTGGCCGGTTGACGATCTCGGCGTGCGCAAGGGATATGGGTATTTGCACGGGATCGAGATGCCGAAGCCGAAAGAGTTGATGGCGCTCGGTGAGGTGTACAAGCCGTATCGCAGCGTGGCGGCCTGGTACATGTGGCGAGCTTGCGAGACATGCAAGCCGGCGGCAGAAGAAAGAGCGAAGGCAAAGACTCCGGCGAAAAAGAAGATGGCCGCGAAGAGCAAATCTCCTCGCCGCGCTGCGCGCTCCTCGCAATGACAGGAGAGAGCGGCTCGTTTACGAAATTGTCATCTCGGTTCACCGACGTGGACCTGGTGCCGGAATGTGCTCTAGTCACCGGTAGCTCCACGAAGTAAATTTAGTCGTCTTCCTAATCACAATAAGACAGGACTTATGGGCCGACTTCGTGGTCGCGCTAATCGCGCACGATTCTTTCTTCTCAGTCTCGCAATGGTTCTGCTTTGTGCTGCTCTGCAAGGTTGTGGGTCCTCGGGTGGCTCCGGAGGCGGCGGAAACGGTGGCGGTGGAGGCGGCGGCGGAACACCGCCTCCTACGGTTTTCGAAGAGAACCAGAAGACTGGTACTACGGACTGGCAGATCACGAAGGCGGCGATTCATCAGATCGAGGGGTATGCGTCTGCGCCCAGCGTTGCGCGGGGCGGCACAATCAACTTCCTGATCAGTACGACGAGCTCGTCGTACACGCTGCAAGTCTTTCGCATGGGTTGGTACGGCGGCAAAGGAGGACGCTCGGTGCTTGATCCGGTAACGCTGACTGGAACCGAGCAGACGCAGCCCACGATGGATCCGACAACAGGCTTGGTGGAGTGCAACTGGACATCGAGCTATACGCTGCAAACAGGAGGGGAGTGGGCGAGCGGCGCGTATCTTGCCAAGGCGACCACCACGGATACGAACCTGCAAACCTACATCGTGTTCGTGGTCACGGACCCGACGACGCACTCCGACCTTCTCTATAACATTCCGTTCTTCACCTACGAGGCCTACAACGCGTGGGGCGGAAAGAGCCTGTACGACTTCAACAGCACGGACACAGTCGCAGCGGTAAAAGTGTCGTTGAACCGGCCTTTCATCGGCATTGTGGAGCCGGGCGATGGCGACCTGCTGCTGCACGATCTGGACATGATTCGGTTCCTGGAGAAGCACGGGTGGGACATGACGTACACAACCGACGTCGAGCTTAATGCGGGCACAATCAAGTTCGGACAGTACAAGGCGTTCATTACGGGTGGGCATCCTGAGTACTGGACAAAAGAAATGCGCGACCACATCACGGCCGCACGAGATGGCGGGACGAACCTTGGATTCTTCACCGGCAACGAGATGTTCTGGCAGATCCGACTGCAGCCGAGTTCGGTTTCGAGCGCTGCTAACCAAACCGTCGTCTGCTACCGATCGGCAGCGACGGACCCAGATGCGTCGAGTTCTACAACCGAGTCGTTGACCACGGTGCGGTGGAGGGATGAGCCCGTGAGCAATCCCGAGCAACGTGTGCTCGGCGCGATGTACAACGGCTCTCTCTATACACCCGCGGACCTCGTGGTAAGCGATGCGAGCTCATGGGTGTTCGCCAATACCGGACTTGAAAACGGTTCGCACGTTCCGCTGGTGGTGGATGGCGAGATGGATTCCGACCTGGGCTTTGGTCCGGCGAACCTTAACATTGTGGCGCAGTCACCGGCGGTGGTCATCGCACTCGGAGTGCTCTACAACCGCAACGCCGACATGACGTGGTACCAGGCATCGAGCGGAGCGATTGTGTTTGAAGCGTCGTCAATGCGGTGGTCGTGGGGGCTGGAGCCATTCGTGTCGTACCATGCGAGACCGGCGGCGACGAGCGCGGCGATGCAGCAGATCACGACGAATGTATTGGAAAAATTTGGAGCGATGCCGAAGTCGTAGCGCGTCTACGCGTGCATGGGACGGCCGGCGTTGTGGCGTGCCGGAATCGTGCGGCTGTGGCGCTGCTTACCGGCCTTTTTCGGAGGAGGCGGCGCTAGCGGACTTGCCAAGACGGGCAGCGCTATCGACAGCAGCAACATCGCGAAACTAAGCTTGAGAAGTCTGAACATAGGTGGGAAACAACCACCATCAATCTACCAGACTTCCCGCGAAATTCCGCTGTTACTTTAGTGGGTGTGCGACATCTGCCGTTCGACCGACCAGATCTGGGACTGGTCGGCCTCGTTCGGATAGACGTGTACCATCCAGCCAAAAACGTGATCGCGGAAGGTGCCTCCGGCGGCGGTGCAGGCTTTTTCGTCGGAAATGGAGCCATTTAGCCCGAATTTCGGGTGGGCGCCGGTGATGTCCGACCAGCCATTCCACGGTGGAATGCACAGGTTTGTGTGCATGTGCCATTGCGCGATGCTCAACGGCGCGCGCTGGTTGAGTTGGTCTTCGGTGAAGCGGAAAGGCGCGGTGTACATGACGCCGACGAGACGGTAGCCGTCCTTGGTGGGCTCGTAGAGCAGCGACGTCGGGTGGTCGGGGTTGAACTTGAATTGGGCCTCGATGGCATAGCTGCCGTTGGTGAAGTGGTACATCGGCTGCTTGAACTCGGGATGGAAGGGCTTAAAGCCATCGGCCTCGGCCCGGCGATAATCGGTGTATCGCGACATGACATTTTTGGCGGCGAGCGCAATGGCGTCGGCACGCTGCTGGTCGCCGGAGGCGGGCGACCGCAGGGTGGTCATACGCATGTGCGCGCTCATGTGCATCTCGTGCATCGACATGCCATCGTCCGACATGTTGGCCATGTCGTGCTGGTCGGCTTCCTGGGCGTAGGCGACAGAGAGTAGAGCGAAGGAAAGAGCTGCTAGTTGGAGAAGACGGTTCACGGCTGACCTCACACGATACTAGAACCCGGTGTGAGTGGGGGGAGTGTCGAGAAATGTCAGGAACTATTCGCTTCCACGTCGGAGCGCCACATTGCGAGTGAATGAGTAGGGATCGCAGGGCTCGTCAGGCCAGCCTTTGCAAGATGAGTTCGCCAATTCGGAAAGCCTCTTGATGTCGGTTGCCTGGATAGTTTCAGTTACCTCACAACGCGATCTATCCAAAGTAGTGGTTCCGATCGCTTTCAGATAATCCGCGAGCGCGGCGGCCTCTACGAGAACTTTTCCCGATCCGGCCCAGTGACGGTCTTGCCCGTTCTTCTTGACGCCGGAGACCCAGAACGACTCGCCGGTTTCCATGTCGACGTAGTTCCCACCCGAATTTCCACGCCGCTGCCCTTTTAGTTTCATCAAGCCGCGACCATTGAAGTACAACGTCCGACCAGTCTTGGATGAAGTGACGTAGCCGATCCAAGCGGGACCGTTGTCGGAATGGCCGCTCTTTAGCTCGATGTAGCGAAGAAGCTTCACGGGTGGGAGTTTGCCATAGGAAGGCTGCTTGATCAATTGAGGTTGGGGGGAAATACCGTGGTAGAATCTGGCCGACGATATGCTCGCAGCCAGCAATTCCGTTTCGCACGAAGTGCGGTTTCCTATTCGGGTAAGAGGTTGGCTTTTAGCAATCAGCCCGTTTCTTTGGCTGCCGCTCTATGCTCTGGATGATCGCGGATCGTTGACAGTAATTCTCGGAGTCGTCGTCGGATTCTTCTTCGCCCTTGAACTAAAGACATATGCTCGCGAACGAAGTATTGTCGCCGCACCCGAAACGGTTGTGGGTGAAGTTGCTATCTCAGAGTCGAAGCCATCGAAATACAAAGTCGGGTATCGTTTCACAGCTCGTGACGGCCGTGAGTATACCGGCACATCAAACGCGTTCGGAGGCCATAAGCTTGCTTTGGATGGCCAGAAACTGATGATCGTTTATCGCCAGGACCAGCCGTGGCAGAGCTGTCCCGCATCCGACTTTTCCTTCTATCAGACAATTCAGAATTGAAGCTGGCTCTCGAAACGACAATTACTCATCGTTTCTAAAACGCGTTGCCCCGCGACCGTGCCGGTGCGCACGCAATCCGGCACGCCGATGCCGCGAAAGGCGTTGCCGGATAACGCGGGGCGGGATGATTGTGAAGCTCCGCCATTGGCTCCGTCACGAGGTGGCGGGATGGCTGACGAGCGCCGGTGCGTGGTTGGGCTGACGGCGCAGCAGCAAGTAGAAAGCCGCGATGTGGGTGATCATCAGCAACGGCACGTACAGGACGGGGATTACGTAGGCGGAGCCCATCTGGCCGGGGTTCGTCGCTACTCCTAACTGAATGGCGTGGTAGTAGTCCATGAGCAGGTCCACGACTCCCACGAGGTTGAACGCTACCACGAACACCCAAAAAAGGCGTCGAACGCGGAACGTGAGGAGCGCCAGGATGGCGAGCAGACCTGTCGCCAGGTCCCAGTAGGCGGCAAAGGAGCCGAACTGGGCCGGCAGGTTGGGGCCGACGACCCCGGGAAGAATAAAGACGAGTCCGAAGATGCGGAAGCTGTGCAGAGTAGCGATCGCGCGTTGCGCGGCGGCGGCGTCCATAGCTTTCAGCTTGGGCATGGCGTACGCGCCAAAGCAGAGAAGCCACGCGACATAACCTAAGATGAGTTGCACTCGGAAGATGGTTTCGGGGGACATTTTGTGCTCCTTTCTAAAGTGTGGGTGGTGGCGGTTACTGGCTGAAGTCAGGGATCGCGCTTTGCTGTCAGCGTTGCGCTGCTGGGCCAATCAACATCCGCAGCGGCATGAACGGTCCGAGAGCGACATATTGGTGATCCAATAGTTGCTGTTTGGAGAGCGGGAGCGATTCGACAATTGCTTTTGCCTCATCCTCACTCGTGGCGTCGATGATGAAGACGACGCCTCTTCCGTCGCCGCGCGAATACCATTGGCGGATCTTTCCGTCGAGGTAGAGCTGGGCGGTTGCGCGGACCTCGTCCGGCATGACCGCGATGATTTGTTGAAAGGTAACGCCCTGCTTCGGGGTCTCGATAACCAGGACTTCGGTGGTTTTCGGGACGGGCGGGTTGGTCATGCCTGAGGTAGCGCCGGATTGCGATTGGGCGATCACTGCTGCGGGGAGCAGCGTCATAAGCAAAGGAAGCGTGAAATTCATAGACTTCTCCTGGTGTGGTTGAATGGTTTCGTTTAAGAGTACGACCGTACTCTTATCAGGCAAAAAAAGAGTTACCTCTCGGCAAAGGACTTTATGAAAAAGCTCCTCGCCTGCATCAACATCTGGTCTCGTTTTTGTGGAGTGGAGGCAAGGCGCGCCATCATCAGTACGCCGGCCATGCTGGAAAACAGTAACCTGCACTTTTCCACTTTTTCTTCACGCGAGTGGCCAGGGACAAAGGGCAGCAGTCGCTCGCGATAGGCGTCGAGTGAAGCTTCGATCCGTTTGCGCACAGACAATGGTTTTCTGGAGAACTCGGGCCCGAGTGCAGAGACCACGCAACCCATTCCAGGGGAAGCCGCGTGGCGGGGACTCAGGTAATGCTCGATCATGGCGCGAAGCTCCTGCCCCTTGGGAGCTGACTTTGCAACCTCGACCATTCCCGATCCCATTTGCTCGAATGCGCGGGCTACGGCTTCGACAAACAGATCGTCCTTGCTCTCAAAGTGGCGGTAGAAGCCGCCCTTGGTGAGGCCTGCCTTTTTCATGACGGTACCGACGCCGCTGGTGTCTCCGCCGTATTCGCGGAAGGAGCGAGCGGCTACGGAAAGAATGTTCTCGTGACTTTGCGCTTTGTGTTCGGGCGAGTAACGCATGACGAAAGAGTACGACTGTCATCTTATGTGAGTCAAGGTCCGAGGCGATTTTTGGCGGGACGAATGGCTACTGGCTATTTGCGATGGTCGAGTACGGATTGCGCCGCGACGGTTCCTGTTCGCACGCAGTCCGGCACGCCGATGCCGCGGAATGCGTTGCCGGCTACGGCGAGGCCGGGGATGGCAGCAATGGCTTTCTCGATGCGATCGACACGGTCGAGGTGGCTGAGGGGATATTGCGCCATGGCGCCGCGCCAGCGGTAGACGCGGACGAGCTTGGGCTGCGCTTCTAGGTGGACGATTTCGCGTAGCTCGCGCTGGACGATGGCCGTGATCTCTTCGTCGCTTGATTGCAGGATGGCAGCGTCGTTGGCGCCGCCCATGAAGCAGCGCAGGACGCCTTTGTCGGGCGGGGCGCGGTGCGGGAACTTGTTGTGGACGAAGGTGCAGGCGCGCATACGGCGGCCTTCGGTGCGCGGGACGAGGAAGCCGTGTCCGCCGGGAAGGGATTTGAGGTCGGCCATGTCGTAGGCGAGGATGACGGTGGCGGAGGAGCTGTAGGGGATGGCGGCGAGATCCTCGGATAGATGGTTATCGATATTTGCAAGTAAGCGGCCGGCGATGTTGGCGGGCGTGGCGAGGATGATCGCGTCGAAGATTTCGGCATTAGCAGGGGCTAAAGCCCCATTTTCCATAGGAGCGGTTTCGGCAGCGCTGAAGCGCTGCCCTGATACAAAGCCTTGAGCGGAGCTGAGCGTCAAGTAGTACTTGCCGTCGCGTTTTTCAATGGATTCGACGGCCGTGTTTAGCGTGAGGCACTCGGACGGAAGTTTCGCGAGTACGGCGTCAACCATTTGCTGCATGCCGTTACGGAGAGAGGTGAAAAGGGGCGGCTTGGGCTTGCCTGCCATCGCCGCTTTCATTTTTTTATTGGCGACGAGCATGGCGCGGCTTAGGCTGCCGTACTTCGCTTCCATTTCGACGAAGCGCGCGAGAGTGGCGCGGACGCTGAGCTGGTCGGTATCGCCGCCGTAGATGCCGGAGAGCATGGGGTCGGCGAGGCGGTCGACCATTTCGCGGCCGAAGTGGCGTTCGACAAACGCGGCCACGGTTTCGTCACCGTTCATGGGACGCGGCGGGTGCATGAGCTCGCGCGCCATGCGAAGCTTGGTGCTCCACGAGAAGAGCGGGCTGAACGCGGTGGGCAGAATTTTCGTGGGGACGAGGAACATGAGGCCGTCGGGAAGCGAGATGAGCTTCCCCTTGTTGACGATCCAGGTTTTGCGGTCATTGTCGTTGGAACCGATGAGCTGGTCGCCGATGCCGAGTTCGCGACAGAGCGCGGCGGCCCACGGCTTCTCGGAGACGAACGAGTCCGGTCCGGCTTCGATCACGCAGCCATCCACGATCTCGGAGTAGCAGGCGCCGCCGAGGCGGTTGCTGCTCTCGAAGAGCGTGTACTCGACGTCAGCGCCTTTTGCGCGTTCTTTTTCGAGTGTGTAAGCGGCGCTGAGGCCGGAGATTCCGCCGCCGATGATCGCGATGCGCATGCTCAGACCGTGACTGCCTGCGCGGCGAGGCGCTGGCGGACGATGTCGGCAATGGCCTGTGCGAAGGTAGCGGAGTTATTGAGCGATTCGGCGCGCCAGATCTTCATGCCGAGCTTTTCGGCAAAGTCGCGGAAGCCGATGTCGATGTCGTAGAGAACTTCGACGTGGTCGCAAACGAAACCGATGGGCTGGAAGAAGACGCCGCGATGGCCTTCTTTGGCGAGGCCTTCGAGCGTGCTCTCTACCGTTGGGCCGCGCCACGTACCGCCCGACATGCCCTGGCTCTGGAAGGCGAATCGCCAGACTGCATCTTTCAAGCCGAGGCCTTTCGCGACGAGAGCGGCGGTTTCGCGCGTTTGCGCCTCGTAGGGATCGCCTTCGGTGATGGTGCGCTCGGGGACACTGTGCGCGGTGAAGATGCGCGGCAGATCGTGGCTGGCTTCGGCGCGCGCTTTTTCGTATCCGGCGCGGTGATTTTCGGCGAAGGCCTGGATGAGCAGCGGGTGATCGTGCCAGCTCTCCACGAAATCTACCGTGAAGGGCGGATTTTTCTCCATCAGCGCCTTGCGGTAAAGGCCGACGCTGGTGCGCGAGTTTTGTGGCGCGAGGCAGAGGGCGACGCAGTGCTCGATGCCATCCTGCTTCATTTGCTCGATGGTGTCGGCGACGAACGGATGCCAGTTGCGCATGCCGATGTACGTCGAAACACCGGTTTCGCGTTGGACGCCGGTTTGTTGGCCGACGGTGTGGCAGCGTAGCGGAGAGATACCGATGAGGCCGTAACGGTGCTGGACTTCTTTGACCACGGATTCCGGTAGGCCGCGACCACCCGTTACGTACTTCATGTACTCGGGTATGTCGGCGACGTTCTCGGGGCTGCCGTGGGCCAGCAACAGGACGGCGTTCTTCGTCATTCGCGCGGGCCTACCAACTGCGAAGAATATTCATGCACGAACTTGGCAAGGTCCTTCACGTTCTGAACGGGCGTGTGCGGAAGGATGCCGTGTCCGAGATTGAAGATATGACCGGGGCGCCCGTCGGCCTGCTTGAGGATGCGCTCGGCGCGCGACTTGAGCTCGGGCCACTCGGCGAAGAGCAGCACCGGATCGAGATTTCCCTGTATCGCGACGCTGTGTTCGAGGAGGCTCCAGCCTTGGTCGAGCGGCACACGCCAGTCGAGGCCGATCACCTCCGCGCCGGTTTCGCGCATGGAGGGCAGCAGCGTGGCGCTGTCAGTACCGAAGTAGATGATCGGAACTCTCGTCGAGTGCTGGAGAGCCTTCACCAGTTCGGTGGTGCGTGGCAGGACGTAGCGGCGATAGTCTTCGACGCTGAGGCAGCCGACCCAGCTATCGAAGATCTGAATGACGTCGGCGCCAGCTTTTACCTGGTCGGCGGTGTATTCGCTGAGGACGGCGACAAGTTTGCCGAGAAGCTCGTCCCACGCGTGGGGCGAGTTGTACATCAGTTTTTTGACTTCGAGGTAGTTGCGCGAGCCGCCGCCTTCAATCATGTAGCTGGCTAGAGTGAATGGCGCACCGCAGAAGCCGATGACCGGCAGCTTCGAGCCGAAGTGATCGCTGACTTTCTTCACGGCTTCCGCGACGTAGCCAAGATCGTGGGCGCGATCGGTGCGGAGGCGCGTGATGTGCGCGGCATCGCGGATCGGCACCTCGATCACCGGGCCTTCGCCGGGCGAGAAGTGGAACGGAAGTCCCATGACTTCGAGAGGAAGAAGCAAGTCGGCGAAGATGATGGCCGCGTCCACGTTGAGGGCTTCGGCGGCGGTGATGGTCACTTCGGCGGCGACGTCAGGCTTCTTGCAGATTTCGACCAGCGAATACTTCTCACGGACGGCGCGGTATTCGGACATATAGCGTCCGGCCTGGCGCATAAACCAAACGGGGGTGCGCTCAACGGGCTGACGCTTGCAGGCGCGGACAAAGAGGGAGTTAGGGGCTGCCATACGCCATTGAATCTAACAAATTCGGCGCACAGCGTCTTGTGATTCGGGTCACAAAGAGCCGGGGGGCAAAGGGGGACACGGCGAAAGATCAGGAAACTGCAGCCGGAGAGCGGCGGTCCGCGGGCTCGGGAAGCCTGGCAGCAGGGAGATTGAGGGTAAAAACCGTCTCGCGGTTTTCCTGGTTGCTGCGAACTTCGATCGTGCCCTGATGTTTCTTGACGATGGACTGCGAGACCCAGAGCCCGAGGCCACTACCCTTCTCTTTCTTGGTAGTGAAAAACGGTTCGAAGATTTTCCCGGCCAGTTCGGCGGGAATGCCGGGGCCGTTATCGCAAATCGAGAGGAGGACGCGCTCGTTGGCGGCGGAGACGGAGCGGCTGCCCTGGATCTGGAGATGCCCGCCGTCGGGCACGGCGTCGAGAGCGTTGTCGAGCAGATTCTCGAGCACCTGGCGCAACTCACCCGGATAGCCTTCGACGAAAAAAGGTTCAGGTAAGGCGCTATCGACGTGGACGTTCTTTAGCTCGAGCTTCGAGCGCTTGGCGCGGAGAACGCTGGCGACGACTTCGCGAAGACTGACGAGCAACGGCACCTTGGACTCGCGGTAATACACCAGGGTCTGCCGGGTGATCTCTCCCGCGCGCTGGACCTCTTTCAAAAGCAAAGCGGCGAGATTAGCAGCCTCGGAATCGAGACCTTCATGGATGGAGAGCAGGTACGAGAGGTTGGTGATGGCCTCGAGTGGATTGTTGACTTCATGCGCGAGGGTCGCGGCGAGGCGTCCGGCGGCAGCAAAGCGTTCCTTCTCGATGATTGCGGCCTCGGCGATTTTGCGGTCGCTGATGTCACGCAGAATCTTGGACCCGCCAATCACGGTGCCGCGTTCATCGCGAATGGGGGAGACGGTCAAGGAGACGTCGATGCTCTCGCCATTCTTCTTCCGCCGCCGAGTCTCGTAGTGATCGATCCGCTCTCCGGCGCGCAGGCGGGTAATAATACCGGGTTCCTCGTGCTGAAGTTCGCGCGGAATGATACGTAATACGGACTGTCCGATGATCTCTTCAGCGGTGTAACCGAACAAGCGCTCCGCGGCGGCGTTCCAACTGGTGATGACGCCGTCGAGGTTCTTCGAGACGATGGCGTCGTCCGAAGACTCGACGATCGCGGCGAGAATGCTCCGAACGGTCTGGAGGCGGCGCTTTTCGGAAATATCGCGAGCGAACTTCGAGGCGCCAATCACGCGGCCAGACGAGTCGCGGATCGGGGAAATTGTGACTGAGACTTCCAAGCGGCGCCCTGATTTATGAAGGCGATGGGTCTCATAATGTTCCATGCGGTGCCCGGCGCGGATTTTGGAAAGAATCACCGGCTCTTCGTGCTGAAGTTCGGGGGGAATAATGGCGAGAATGGAGCGTCCGATGATGTCTTCGGCTTTATATCCGAAGAGGCGCTCGGCGGCGGCATTCCAGTCCGTGACGACACCGTTGAGGTCCTTGGCGATGATGGCGTCGTCCGAGGACTCGACAATCGCGGCGAGCCGGGCACGGACCGCCTCGTCCCGCCGCTTTGCGCTCAGTTCCCGAGCAATCATGGCCGCGCCGAGCATGCGGCCTTCGCGGTCTCGAATGCCGGAAAGCGTAAACGATACATCAATGCGTCCGCCACCTCGCTGCAAACGTTGGGTTTCGTAGTGCTCGATACGCTCGCCCCGGGCAATGCGCTCGAAGTTCTCTGCGTGCTCGGCATGCAGTGAAGGGGGAATGAGCAGCAGGACTGATTGGCCGAGGATTTCGTCGGCGGAGTAGCCGAACATTTTCTCGGCAGCAGGGTTCCAGGTGTTGATGGTGCCTTGGGTGTCGGTACCAAGAATGGCGTCATCGGACGAGTCCACGATGGCGGCGAGGCGCACGACGCTCTCTTCCGGATTTAAAGGCTTGAAATTCTGAGACATCTCAACGATTGCTTAGACCCTTGAATTATCGATATACGATATTCGCGGCCAAGATGGAACGGTGTTAGGAGTGAGATGCACGTGAGCACCGGAATGGATGTTCCATCCGATGTCCACGCTTTGAACGCCTGTAAAAGAACCTAACTTCGCTCAGAAGCTCACTCTAACACCGAATTGCCCGCTGAATGGAATGCCGACGGTAGTACCGGGGCCGAAGAAGTCGCCGAAAGCGCCGGCTGGAATGCGGAGTTGGTTCGGGCTGGTGATGGGTTTGGTCTGGCTGCAATCAGCGTTCAAACAGATGGCTGTGGCATTGTCAGGATCGTTGACCGGCAAATCCGCCATGTTGGCGCGGTAGAACGCGCCGGGATTGTTGCGGTTGAAGAGGTTAAACATCTCGAAGAACGGGGTGACTTGCCAGCGTTCCTGGATGTGGAACGGACGGGAGACGCGGAGGTCCACCTGGAAGTATGGGCGTCCGCGGAACTGGTCCATGGTAGTGGTGACGCCGTTAATGACGGCGCGGCCGGAGCCGTCGGGATTCGTAATGGTAAAGGGGCGACCGCTCTCGGCTTGCGTCATGGTGGAAAGCTCGATGCCGAGCGGGGCGTGCCATGTGCCTGCGAGCACGAAGCGGTGGCGTACGTCTTCACCGGCTGGACCGTAGTCCCCCGGGCCAAAGGCGTTAAAGGGGTCGCAGACGCCGTTCACGTAGTCAAAGAGTTCGCCGAGTTGGCAGCCCCAGGTCTGGGCCTTGGCAAAGGTGTAGTGGGCAGTCAGGCTGTAGTGCTTGGAGACGTTGCCCTGTACGCGCAGGACGAGGCCGTCGTAGGCGGAGCGATTGTCGCTGCGGAAGACTGAGACATCGGGATAGTCGTAGCGACGATAGCCGTGCATGCCGGTCTGGTGCGTGAATTCGACGGCACCCATCCAGTCTTGATCGAAGGCGTATTCCACGCCGGCGCTAGCGTCGATGGCGTAGGGCGTGTGGTAGTGCGGGTCGATGATCGCGCCGGTGCTGTTGACGTTGGCATTGCCGGGGTTAACGGCCATCAACGCATCCACCCAGCCGTTTTGCGCGAGATCGTTGTAGAACATGCCAAAGCCAGCGCGAAGAACGAGTTTGCCGCTATCTCCCGGTGAATAAATGGCGCCGACGCGCGGACCAAACTGCTTGCGGTTGTCGAGCGGGACGCCGTTGTACTGCGGGTAGGCAATGGTTTGCAGGGCGACGTTCGCGTTCTGGCTGCGGCCACCCACGTCGAAGAGGCCGAAGGTTGTGTCCCAACGCAGGCCGTAGTTCAGCGTGAGGTGCGGGGTCACGCGCCAGATGTCCTCGGCGTAGATGCCCAGGCGCTGCACGTTCTGCCAAAAACTCCCATCGCCCGCAGGCGTCGCGGTACAAACCGTGTCGGGATCGAGAGCGTTTTCGTTGCAGGTATCAGGATTGGTGAGATACGCCGACGTAAACGCGAAACTGGCAGGGTTGGCCGCGTAGTCCACGGGATTCTGCGAGTAAGCGATGACGGTTTCGGCTTGTGAGGCCAATACTCCCCCAATGACCGGCTCGTGGATCAAGTTCACACCGAACTTCATGGTGTGCTTCGGCGTCGAGTGGGAAAGATCGTAGCGGAACTGATACTTCTGCTGGTTACGCAGGACTGGGAAGGCAGTGATCGGCGTTACGAAGGAGTTGTCGCCGAAGGTGTCGGCGCCGGTGATGACGCTGGGCGTGGTGGTGAATGGGAAGTCGAGCGAGAAGCCGTAGTACTGGTTGCGATTGACGGTGCGATGCAGGATGGAAGCGTCGAAAGTGAAGGAACCGAGCCAGGTGTTCGAGAACTGGTACTGGTTGTTAAGCGCGAAATTCCAGTAGAGCGAACGCGTCGTGGCGCCGACCGACGGGAGCGTGCCCTGCTGCACCATGTCGTTCTCGGTGGTGTAACGGTCGGTGGCGCCGCGCAAGAACCACTGCGAATGATCGGATTGCGCCCAATCGAGACGGGCATCGCCGATGTAGTCGTTAAAGGGAGTGATGACATAGGGCGGAACGGCGATATCGGGAGCGCCGGGAATATAGCCGGCCTGCGCGAGCGAGGCCAGCGCGTTGAACTGTGCGAGGCTGTCGTTGCTGTACGCGATGCTGGCGCGCTCGTGGACGTATTCCAACGATCCGAAACCCCAGAGCTTGTCTTTCTTAATCGGCCCGCCGCCGTTGAAGATGTAGTTCTGGCGCGAGAAAGGCTGCTTCGGGTTGGGCTCAGGATTGTCGATGGGGTAGCGAGCGGTGAGGCCAGAGGTGCGGTCGTAGAAGCCGAATAGGCCGTGCCAGTCGTTGGTGCCGCGCTTGGTTGTAATGACGACGGAGCCGCCGGTCGTGCGGCCAGTGTCGGCGTCTTCCTGCGCGACGCGGAAGGCGAACTGCTGGATGCTGTCGGTGGAGAAGTTCTGGAGGAAGCCGCCGATGTAATCGTCGGAGTTGTCGCCTCCGTCCACGGAGTTCTCGTTATTCAACCCGGAACTGCCACCGGTGCCGACGGCGGTGATGCGTGCCTTGGTCGGGTCGCTGGGTTCGATGGGCTGGGTGCCGGGTGCGAGATACGCCATGTTGGCGAAGCTGCGGTTGGCGAGCGGGAGTTCCTCGAGATCATGTGCCGAGACCACCGCCTGGTGGACGGGGCTTGAGGTATCGAGGGGCTGCATGGTGATGGAGGATGCTTCACCGGAGACCGCGACACTCTCCTTCACCGAAGGCGGATGGAGGGTCACGAAGACATCGCGGGTTGAGCCGACCAGCACCGCGACTTCGGAGGTCGCGACACCGAAACCCTGCGCGTTGACGGTCACCTGGTAGCGTCCGACGGGAAGATCGCTGAAGCGGAAGTTGCCGCTTGCGTCTGTGGCGGTCTCGCGTTGCACGGAAGACTCTGGAGCCTGCACCTGGACGTGGGCTGCGGCGACGCGGGCGCCAGAGGCGTCCTGGACCCTACCAGCTAGTCCGCCGCGAAATTCCTGGGCAGAGGTGAGAACTCCGAAAATCGAGACGAACGAAACGCAGACGAGCGCGGTACGCAAGAGACGATGAGTCAAGCAACACTCCCCGGCGGAGGAAGCAAGGAACGGCATATGCTTCGACAGGCGTTAACGAAAATGGCAGGAGCTCACAGTCTGTAGAGAACCGTAAACGACTACAAGAAGTAGTACTGATCAGCGGACGGGAATTGTTAACTCGGCGGTGTCCGTTTTGCCCTTTGCGCTTGTTGCAGATAGCACATAAGTGGTGTCTTTGGTGGGCGAGACCTTTACGCAATTGCTGTAAGACACCGGGACGTCATGGACATCGGGTTCGATCTTCAGGCTCTGGGCATTGGAGACGCTGTAACAGAGCTGCGTGGTTTCGCCGCGACGGATAGGACCTGCGGTGGCATAGAAAGTGAGAATCTTCAGCTCATTGCCGCCGTAGGCTTCAGAGGTTTTACGCACGTCGGCGGCCTGCTGATCGGTGAGCTTCTGTTCGGCGTCTTTCTCAGCCTGATGGCGCGAATAGAAGACGTAGCCGACATAGAGAAGCGCAATCACGACGGCAGCGCTGGTGAACGGCAAAAGTTTGCGAATGATTCCTGTTTGCTGATCTTCGGACACCGCGACCCTCTGACGGGTTAGATGCGTGCGCGACGAGCGATTATGGTTCGAATTCAGATTCCGCGGCGCGCTGAGCATCAATCAGGTCCGCCAACTGGAGGCGCAGGTTGCCGGGGTTGGTGGAGTATCCGAGGCCAGTATCAATGTCGACCACACCTTCGCGGATCATGCGCTCGATCACGTCGTCGAAACACTGCATGCCGTCGAGGTCGCCATCGCGCATGGCGTCGAGCAAGGTCTTGCCTTCGTTCTCGCCTTTCTCTACGTACTCGCGAGTGCGGATGGTGGACTTGAGAATCTCGATGGCAGCCACGCGTCCGGTCTTATCCTTCTTCGGCATAAGACGCTGCGAAATGATGTAGCGGAAACTCTTCGCTAAGCGGATTCGAATAATGTGCTGGTCGGAAATCGGGAAGGTGCCGATGATGCGCTCCACGGTTTTGGAGGCGTCGGTGGTGTGGAGAGTTGACATGACGAGGTGGCCGGTTTCCGCGGCTTCGAGTGCAATCTCCATGGTTTCACGATCGCGCATTTCGCCGACCAGGATGACCTTTGGCGCCTGGCGCAGCGCAGCGCGCAGAGCGAGGGCAAAGCTCGGCGTGTCGCTATGCAACTCTCGTTGGTGAATGGTGCACTGCTTATGAGGGTGAAGAAACTCGATCGGATCCTCAATGGTGACGATGTGCCACGCCTTCTCCAAGTTGACCTTGTTGATGATCGCCGCCAGGGTGGAACTCTTACCTGATCCGGTGGGGCCCGTGACCAGGACGATGCCGTTGATCAGCTTGGTAATGTCGGCCAGTTGTGGCGGCAGGTTCAACTGCTCGAATGTGGGCACGCTGTGCGGGATGACGCGCATCACGATGGCGTAACTGCCGCGCTGCGAAAAGATGTTCACACGGAATCGCGATTCACGCGCAAGGCTATAGGAGAGATCGGCCGAACCCTTCTCCCTCAACGAAGTTGTCGCTTGTTCGTTATTACCCATCAAATCGCCGGCGATTCGCCGTGTGTCCACGGGCATTAATGTCGGCAATCCTGGCACCGCGACGAGAGCGCTGTTCAGTTCCACCTGCGGAGCACGCCCGGGCGAGAAGATCAGGTCGCTGACCTTTTCAGAGACTTTCAGCATGGTTCTGAGCATCTCATCGGTGGTAAACACCGGCGTAGGCGATGGCGAAGGTGCGGACGAAAGCGCTGGTTCAGAGGCAGACATCTGGAAGACCCCGAGCAAGAAAATACTGGAGAAATGCTAGCTCGGGGGACATACAGTAGCACAGATAACCGAAGTTATGAGGGAATTTACGCAACTGTAAAGCGGCTTACACAATGCGCTCATGCCTATAACCCTCCTGCCGCAGGCCGTGGAGGATCTGCTGGATCTGCTCCTCCCCGCGAGCCTCCAGGGTGACGTCAATCATGGTGTCGCCGAGGTTCACGCCATAGTAGGTGCGGTCATGGTGTAATTCGACGATGTTGGCCTGATGCACGGTAAGTAGGCGCGTAAGTTGATGCAACGAGCCGGGACGATCGGAGAGATGGATCTGCAGCCGGACGAGGCGGCCGTCTTTGGCAAGACCGCGCTGGATGATGCGGGCCAGCAACGAGACGTCGATGTTGCCGCCGCAAACGAGGGCAACGGTCTTTTCATTTTTCAGCGAAGTTTTGTGGTGTAACAGGGCGGCGACTGCTGCGGCGCCGGCGCCTTCGGCGAGAGTCTTCTCGCGTTCGAGCAGGGTGAGGATGCCGCTGGCAATTTCTTCTTCTTCGGCGACGACGAGTTCGTCGACGTAGCTTTCGACGAGATGGACAGTGAGATCGCCGGATCGGCGGACAGCGATGCCATCAGCGATAGTGGTGTTCGAATCAATGGTGACCGCCTTGTGCGCTTGCAATGCACTTTGCATGGAAGGCATACGCGCGGCCTGCACGCCGATGACGCGGATATCCGGACGCAGGGATTTCAATGCGCAAGCGATGCCGCTGATAAGACCTCCGCCGCCGATGGGCACGACGACAGCTTCCATGTCGGGCGCTTGCTCGAGCAATTCGAGCGCGATGGTTCCCTGCCCGGCGATGACCTGCGGATCGTCAAAAGGATGAATGAATACGAGGCCTTCGAGGGCGGCGAGGCGGCAAGCTTCTTCGTAAGCTTCGTCGTAGTCGGCGCCATGGAGGATGACTTCGGCGCCGTAGCCGCGCGTGGCATTGACTTTAACCAAAGGCGTCATCATCGGCATGACGATGCGGGCGCGAATGCCATGGCGCGTGGCGTGGAACGAGACACCTTGCGCGTGATTGCCAGCGCTGGCTGCGATGACGCCACGCTGCTTCTCGTCGTTGGAGAGCGTGAGAATTTTGTTGAGCGCGCCACGTTCCTTGAAGGAACCGGTCATCTGGAGATTTTCGAGCTTCAGGTATACGCGCTGGCCGGCGATCTTGGAGATTGAGTGCGAGTGGTTGCAGGGGGAGAAGTAAACATCGGCGCGAATGCGGGCGCGCGCCTGCTCGATGGATTCGAGCGTTACAGACGCGGCGGGCCGATGCGGAGTGTGGGTCGCCATCTTAAAGATGTAACAGAAAACCACGCGGCGACGAAGCGGATTTATGCCTTATCGAGGAGGTTGGCGACCTGGGTCTGCCATGCGTCGAAGCTGCTGTGGATGGCGCGCCCGAGCAGGCTGGCGCGCACCTGGCGCAACTCCGGGATGCGACGCGCAGCGATGGCATAGCGATGGAAGCGAGGGTCGGTGTTGAGTTCGGCGTCGCTGAGGTAGATCGGTCGGCGGCGGAAGTTGAGCGTGCCTAGGACCGAGTTGAGGCGACGGATGGAATCGGCGACAGCTAGAGGATCTTGCAACCTGGCTTTCTCGGCGCGATCGAAGAGGCGGAAGAAGTAGGTGGCACGGCCGGAGGCAGAGCTGGCTTCCCACGCGACGGCATTGGCAAGATCAGCGCTGCCGGGCTTTGTGGAGAGCGGGAAAAAGAACCAGTAGAGAGTAGCCGGGCCAGCGGCGTCGGCAGCGGGAGCACCATCGGCATCGCCGGGAGCCTGATCTTCGGGCGCCGCTTCTTCTTTCGGGGCGGCGAGGTCTTCGTCTTCGGGACGAATGATTTTGAAGCCGGCGTAGAGCAAGCCGGGGGCGGTGCGCTTTACGAGGTCGTCGTAGTAGGGCTTGAGGGTAGCGTCAACAGCATTCTTCTCCAGCGCGGCGCTCATCTGCGGATGGATCGCGTCGAGCTTCGTGACCGGGGCGGAACTGCCTTCGCGCAGGAGTTGTGCTACCGACTGAAGCTGGTCGGGATTGAGGAACGGGAACGCGGTGTGCAGCGCTTTCGACCCATTGGCGAGGAGTTCGCTGGTAGTCTCGCGGACTTTTCGCGCGAAATCTTCAGTACGCTTGCCTAGTTCGTTGATGCGTAGTGCGGTGCAGCCGATCTCGAGGACGGCCTGGTAGGTCTTCGGATCGGCCTTGACCGCATCAAGATCTGCGAGACGCCATTGAAAGCTCTGGGATTCCGTGGCGAGCACGCCGACGTTGCTCTTGTAGAGACGGATCTGCGCGGGGCCTCCGTGCGGCGCGACGGCGGTGTTAGCTCGCAGCGCCCCGCCGCACTCAGGGCAGAAGTTCTTGCCCTGCACACTTGCGCCGCAACCTGGGCATTGCATTGGCGCAGTCTCTTCCGGATGCGTCGGCTTGCCGCACGACGGACAGAACTTCGATGAGGTAGTCGCGGCGCCGCAGGACGGGCACTTCTGAACCACGCTTTCCAGTTGGAATGAACCTTCGAAGCGATCTACTTCTTCGAGATCGCCGACAAGCAGGCACTTCGCCATGCGGTCGCGGAACTTTGGCATGAGATCGCTGATCAGCGGTTGCATGTCGCGGCCGAGCTGATTCAGCGTGAGAGTTGACCCGGTGTAGAGCGCAATGCGAATGGTGAAACGTTCGGTGTGAATGGCGTCAATGTCGCCGAGATCGAAGACGATGGGCGTGCCGAGGTCGGGCGAGCAAGTGAATAGCTCGGGATCGATTTGAATGCGGCAATTGCCTTGTTGCCGGACGGCGCGGTCCGGACCGGCGTACTCGAAGCTGCCATGAAAGTCTGCCACTTGGTTCGTACCTGTAATGGATTCGCGCCGGAGCGCGCTGCGGAAGAAATGCCGAAGCAACCAGCTTAGCAAATGCGAGGTCGCTCGCGTGAGGGTAGAATGCGCCGGTGTTCTCGTTGCGGAATTCAATGATCTGTCTGCTTGCGTCCCTGCCAATTGCGGCTCTCGCCGCGGACGTTTCACACGTCAAGGCGAACTGCAAAGGGGCGCATTACGACTATGTTCTATTCAGTACCGGGTACGAAATGCAACCGGCGATTCTTCTGCTGCACGGCGCTGGGGGCAGCCCCGATTCGATGATCGAAGCGTGGGCAGCTTTCGCAAAAAAGAATGGGATTGCGCTGATCGCACCTTCGCTGCCTCGGGATGAGAAGTTTGAAGGCGTCGCACCTGCAGTATTCCATTGCGTGCTTGATGACGCGCTGACGCACGCGAAGTTCGATGCCAAGAAGGTCTACGTCTTCGGCTATTCGATGGGCGGCTACCTCGCATTCGATGTGATCACGCTCGATGCGGAGTCCTACGCCGGCGGCGCGATTTTTGCCAATGGCGTTGAAGATCAATATGCGTCGATATTCGACCAGGCAAAGCGCAAGGTGCCGGTCGCGCTTTACATCGGTGATGCGGACCGCGTGTACCCGATTGCGCAAACGAGAAGGACGCAGAAGATGCTGCAAGCTCGCGGGTACACGCTGCATTATCGTGAGCTGCCGAAGGCAGACCACGATTACTTTGCCTTCGCGGATGAGATCAACGCTGAGACCTGGAAATTCTGGCAGGAACATTCGGCCTCGAAAGCGAAATAGCCCAAGTGCTGCAAGTGGCACTCGCCTTCCGACGCTGATAACATTTCTTAACAGCGCATCTCGCAGCCAGATTCCGGTGCTTCTCGCAATCAGGGGTTCTCATTTTGAAGTCGCTGCACAGCTACATTGGCGGACGCTTCGTGCCCGGCAAACGGGGGTTTGCGGACATTAATCCCGCAGATGGAAGTGTTGCTGCCACCGTGACGGAAGCGTCAGCCGAGATGGTGGACGAAGCTGTTGCTGCGGCGCGCAAGGCGCTGCATGGGGAGTGGGGCAAACTCGGCGCGCGTGGTCGAGCGACTGTTCTCTACAAGATTGCGGAAGGAATTGAGAAGCGCTTTGACTGCTTTGTACAGGCGGAGGTCGCAGACACGGGCAAGCCCTTATCGCTGGCCTCCCGACTGGATGTGCCACGCGCCGCCGCGAACTTTCGAGTGTTTGCTGATGTGATCAAAATCGCGGGGCTGGAAGCGTTCGAGACCGAATTGCCGGACGGTCGCCGCGCGCTGAATTACACCGTGCGCAAGCCGATTGGTGTAGTTGGGATCGTGACTCCGTGGAACTTGCCGCTGCTGCTACTGACGTGGAAGGTGGCTCCGGCACTGGCGTGCGGAAACGCGGTGGTGGTGAAGCCGTCGGAAGAGACGCCAGCGACCGCGACACTGCTAGCGGAAGTGATGCAGGAAGCGGGCGTACCCGATGGCGTCTATAACGTGGTGCACGGGTTCGGGCCAAACTCGGCGGGTGAGTTTCTGGTCAGCCATCCGGGCGTGAACGCGGTGACTTTTACGGGGGAGTCGCAGACGGGCGCCTCTATTATGCGGGCTTGCGCGCCGACCGTGAAGCCGGTTTCGTTTGAGTTGGGCGGCAAGAATGCCGCCGTCATTTTTGCTGACTGTGATTTCGACGCGACCATCGCGGGCATGAGTGATGCGGTGTTCCTCAACACCGGCCAGGTTTGTCTGTGTGCAGAGCGCGTGTACGTGGAAAGACGAATCTTCGATAGGTTTGTCGCGGCTCTGACGGAGCGCGCGAAGAGTTATGACCTGGGATGGCCGATGGAACCGGCTACATCGATGGGGCCTCTGATTTCGAAGGTGCATCGCGAGAAAGTTCTGTCTTATTTCGACCTGGCGCGCGAAGAGGGCGCAACTGTCGTAATCGGCGGTGGCGTGCCGACGTTTGGTGATGGCCGCGATAGCGGCTTCTATGTACAGCCAACGATCTTCACGGGACTGAAGGAATCGGCGCGCTGCGTGAAAGAAGAAATCTTCGGACCGGTGTGCCACGTTGCACCGTTCGATTCCGAAGAAGAAGCAGTGGCGCTGGCGAACGATACGCGGTATGGTTTGGCGGCTTCAATTTGGACGAGTGATTTGCAGAGGGCGCACCGCGTGGCGCCGCAGATGAATGCAGGCATCACGTGGGTGAATTGCTGGTTCCTGCGCGATTTGCGCACGCCATTCGGCGGAGTTGGGCTATCGGGAATTGGGCGCGAGGGCGGGATGCACTCGCTGAATTTCTATTCCGAGTTGAACAACATCTGCATTCGGACCGAGTAACGATGGAAAGCAAAGTCCTGAAAGGTCGAGCCAAGCCACGCGGTAAATATCCGCACATCAAGCGCGCGGGAGACTTTCTGTTTGTGTCGGGAACGAGTTCGCGGCGCGCCGATAATTCGATCGCAGGCGCGGAAGTGGATGCGCTGGGAACAACGCGACTCGACATCCGTGAGCAGACGCGCGCGGTGATTGAGAACGTGCGCGACATCCTGGCGAGTGCCGACGCAACGCTGAAAGACGTAGCCGAAGTGACGACGTATCTCGTGAACATGAACGACTTCGCGGGATATAACGAAGTGTACGGTGAGTTCTTTGACTACGATGGGCCGGCGCGGACAACTGTAGCCGTGCATCAATTGCCGCATCCGCACTTGCTGATTGAAATCCGCGCGGTGGCATACAAACCGCTCGCGAAATAAGAGGAAACGATGCCGTCAATCAAGACGCTGAAGGCCTTCAACCTGCACGGTTGGATCGAGCAGAACAAGGAGAAGCTGAAACCGCCGGTCGGTAATGCGCAGGTTTGGGACGACGGCGAGTTCATGGTGACAGTGGTCGGCGGACCGAACCAGCGGCGCGATTTCCATGACGATCCGACGGAAGAATTCTTCTACCAATTGCAGGGCGACATCAAGCTGCGCGTGATTGAGGAAGTTGGCAAGCCGCCGGTGGAGATCCCTATCCGCGAGGGTGAAGTGTTCCTGCTGCCGAAGCACATGCGTCACTCGCCGCAACGCGGGCCGAATACGATCGGCATGGTGGTGGAGATGCCGCGACCCGAGGGCACGGTGGACGCGTTCGAGTGGTATTGCCCGAATTGCCATCAACTGGTGCATCGCGCGGAAGTGAAGCTGAAGAGCATTGTGAAAGATCTGCCACCGCTGTTTGAACAGTTCTATTCCAACGAAGAGTTACGCCGCTGCAAGCATTGCGGCACGGTGCATCCGGGCAAGCAGTAAACATGCAGACGATCGACATTCACAATCATTTCTTTCCGGAGAGCTGGCCGGACCTTGCCGCGAAATTCGGCACGCCGGACTGGCCGTGGATCAAGCATACGGAACCGGGCAAGGCGACGATCATGCTCGGCGACCGTGAGTTTCGGAAAATCTACTCGGCATGTTGGGACATGGACGTCCGCTTGGCGGAGATGGATCGCGATGGCGTAGACCTGCAGATCATCTCGGCGACGCCGGTGCTGTTTGCGTACGACCGTCCGGCGGACCAGGCTCTGGAGTGCGCGAAGATTTTCAACGACGCTGCGTTGGAGTTGTGTGCACGCGCGCCGGGACGACTGAAGGCACTTTGCCAGGTGCCGCTACAAGACATTGATCTCGCATGCGCGGAACTCGATCGGGCGATTAAGGACGGGCACCTTGGCGTGCAGATTGGCAATCATGTTGGCGAGAAGAACCTCGACGACGCCGGGATCGAGACGTTCCTACATCATTGCGCGAGCGTCGGCGCAGCGGTGTTGGTGCATCCGTGGGACATGATGGCGCGCGATCGCATGCCGAATTACATGGCGCCGTGGACGGTCGCGATGCCGGCGGAGACTCAGCTTGGCATCGTGACGATGATCTTGAGCGGGGCGTTCGATCGATTGCCGGAGAACCTGCGCATCTGCTTCGCGCATGGGGGCGGCAGCTTCGCGTTCCTGCTTGGACGCATGGAGAACGCGTGGTCGCATCATCCGGTGGCACGCGGAAAGTCGGAACTTCCGCCGCGCAGATACGTGAACCGGTTTTATGTGGATTCCGCGGTGTACGACGAGGAGGCTCTGTGCTTCCTGATCAGCACGATGGGAGAAGACCAAGTCGTGCTGGGATCCGATTATCCGTTTCCGTTGGGAGAAGAGCGAATCGGTAAATTGATTCGGACTTGCAAGATCGACGGTTCGGCAAAGAAGAAGCTGCTGAATGCAAATGCGGCGAGATTCCTGGGGCTGAAGGTTGAAGCGGAGAGCACCGCACCGGTTGAAGCTCGCAGTTCCAGCGGATGTCCGGTGGCGCACGGGAACGGTGCGGGTGACGAGCATAAGCTGACATACGGGTCGTATTTGAAGATCCCTGAGTTACTCTCGCTTCAGCAACTGCAGTCCGAACCACCTCGGCATGATGAATTGCTTTTCATCGTGATTCATCAGACCTACGAGTTGTGGTTCAAGGAACTGCTGCACGATCTCGAGGCGGTGGTCCGTTGTTTGCAGGCGGTGGCACGTGATCCGCGGGCGCGAGATGAAGTTTACGAGGCGGCGCGATTGTTGCGGCGATGCACTGAAGTACTGCGGGTGCTGGTGAGCCAGTTCACGATCCTCGAAACGATGCTTCCGACCCATTTTCTCGCCTTCCGTGACAAATTAGAACCGGCGAGTGGTTTCCAGTCGCAGCAGTTCCGGCAGATTGAATTTCTCTGCGGGCTGCGCGACGAGAAGCTGATGCGGGTTCATGAGCCCGAGCCGAAGGAACACGCGGAATTGGTGAAGCGCCTTCACGAACCATCGCTGCACGATGTGCTCTTCGATGCGCTGCGGGCGCTCGGTAAATTGCCGGCGTATGCCCCGGACGCAACGGATCGCGATCGTTTCGAGGCGCGGGCATTCGCGATTCGCGATGTTTATGAAGACGAGAAGCACTTCCGCGATTGGATCGACGTATGCGAGCGGCTGACGGAATTCGACGAACTGGTCGTGAGTTGGCGGCTGCGGCACATCCAGATGGTGGAGCGCACCATTGGTCTGAAGATGGGAACCGGCGGAAGCACGGGCGCATCCTATTTGCGGCTGACGCTCGACAAGACGTTTTTTCCCGAGCTGTGGGAAGCGCGAACGATGCTGCGCAAAGCCGAATAGACAATGGCGTCGAAAGAGAAAATCACGATAGTCGGTTCAGGGCTTGCCGGGCCGCTGCTGGCGATTTCGCTGAAGAAGCGCGGGCTCGATGTCGAGCTGTATGAGCGGCGTCCGGACATGCGCAAGGTACATATCAGCGCGGGACGCTCGATCAATCTCGCGTTGTCGACGCGTGGCATTTACGCGCTGCGCGAGATCGGCGTTTGGCCGCAGATCGAAAAGATTATCATCCCGATGCGCGGGCGAATGATGCACGCGCTCAATGGCGCGCTGACGTTTCAGCCGTACGGCAAGGACGAGACCGAGGTCATCAACTCGGTGTCGCGCGCAGACCTGAACATCGCGCTGATGGATGCGGCCGAGGCACAAGGCATCACAATCCACTTCAACCAGCGCTGCACCCACTTCGACCTTCGCGAACGTGCGGTCTATTTTCGCGACGAAGAGACGGATGAACGGAAGACCGTGAACTCAGAACTGGTAATCGGCGCGGACGGTGCAGTGTCGGCAGTGCGCAGGGATTTTTTGAAGCTGCAGCGATTCAACTTCTCGCAGCAATATCTTGATTACGGCTACAAAGAGTTGACGATCCCGCCAAATTCGGACGGCAAGCACGCGATGGAGACGCACGCGCTGCACATCTGGCCGCGCGGATCGTTCATGCTGATTGCGCTGCCGAACATTGACGGCACGTTCGGCTGCATTCTCTTTCTGCCGTTCGAAGGCAAGAACAGCTTTCAACTGCTGCAGAACAATAGCGACATCGTGAAATTCTTCGAAGAGAACTTCCCCGACGCGATGGCTCTGATGCCGAGACTCGCGGAGAATTTCTTCGCGAATCCGGTTGGGGCCATGGTGACGGTGAAGTGTTCGCCCTGGAGCCACGGGAGCCGAGCGCTGCTGCTCGGAGATGCAGCGCATGCGATCGTGCCGTTCTTTGGGCAGGGATTGAATTGTTCGTTCGAAGACTGCACCGTGCTGCTTGGCTTGCTCGACCGATACGGGCCAAATTGGCCGGTCGTGTTTCGCGAATTTGGAGCGGCGCGCAAGGTGAATACCGACGCGATCGCGGATATGGCGATCGAAAACTTTGTGGAGATGCGCGACAAGGTCGGCGATTCGCGCTTCCTGTTCAAGAAGAAGGTAGAACTGGCGCTGGAAGCCAAGTTCCCCGGACTGTTTGTGCCAAAGTACGCCATGGTCACGTTTCATCGCGTTCCGTACTCGGTTGCGGAATCGCGGGGGCGTATTCAAGACCGCATTTTGTCTGAGCTCTGCGACCCTATCGCGAAAATTGAAGATCTCGATTGGCAGCGAGCGGATGAACTCGTCCATCGCAATCTGACGCCATTGGAGGATGCATAGTGGCGGCCGCTGCGTTCGACACCACCGAGAATTTCGCAATCGAAATGGATGCGCGCGATCCGATGTCGCGGTTTCGCGGGCGGTTTCATATCCCACCGGCTCCGGATGGATCGGCGTCTGTGTATCTGGTGGGGCACTCCCTTGGGCTGCAGCCGAAGACGGTACGGGCATACCTCGAGCAGGAATTGAAGGATTGGGAGACGCTCGGTGTGGAAGGGCATTTTCGCGGAAAGCATCCGTGGATGCCGTATCACCGACTGCTGACGGAACAGACGGCGCGATTGGTATGCGCGCAGCCGAGCGAAGTCGTGGTGATGAATTCCCTGACGGTGAACCTGCACCTAATGATGGTGTCGTTTTATCGACCTACGAGGGAGCGGCACAACATTCTCATCGAAGGCAGTGCCTTCCCGTCGGACCAGTATGCGGTACAGTCGCAGATCAAGTTCCACGGCTTCGATCCGGCAAGTTCGTTACTCGAGCTTTGTCCGCGAGTAGGCGAGGCGACAATGAGGGATGAGGACATCCTCGAGTTGATCGAGCGTGAAGGACAGTCGATAGCGCTGATCTTGCTTGGCGGCGTGAATTACGCGACCGGGCAGGCCTTCGACATGGCGGAGATCACGAAGGCGGGTCACGCACAAGGATGCGTGGTGGCGTTCGACTGCGCGCATGCAGCGGGAAATCTTGAGCTCAAGCTACACGAGTGGGATGTGGATTGGGCCGCATGGTGCAGCTACAAGTACCTGAACGGCGGGCCCGGCTGTATTGGCGGATGCTTCGTGCACGAGCGCTACGCGCGCGACTTCGAGCTTCCGCGGTTTGCGGGATGGTGGGGACACGATCAGGAAACGCGCTTCAAGATGGGGCCAGAGTTTCATCCGATGGCGGGCGCGGAGGGATGGCAGTTGAGCAATCCATCGATCCTGACGATGGCGGCACTGCGAGCGTCAATGGAAATCTTCGATGAAGCGGGGATCGGGAAGCTGCGGCAGCGGAGCATTGCGCTCACCGGATACCTGGAGTTCCTGCTCGATCAGCAGAAGTCGGCGAGGTTCGAGATCATCACGCCTCGGGAGCCGGAGCGGCGTGGCGCGCAGTTGTCAATTCGCGTCGCAGCCGGCAATCGCTCAGTTTGCGACAGGCTTGTGGAAGAAGGCGCGCTCTGCGATTGGCGCGAACCGGATATCTTGCGGGTGGCGCCGGTGCCGCTGTATTGCTCGTATCGGGATTGTTATCGGTTTGTGCAGCGATTTGTGGCCAATCTGAATTAACCATCAATCAGCGATTCGATGTCCATGTGAACGATCGGCCAGGCGCGCGATTCCGGGTCGATGAGGTCCATGTGCTCGGTTTCTTCGAGCTTCATGAACCAGACGGTGCCGCTGTCGTTCTGACGGGCGGCTTCAAATTCCTTGCTGATTGCGATGGGGACGTCGGTGTCGAGATCGCCGTGGAGGAGGATGCGCTGCACGGTGGATGGATGCTGCGAGGGACAGGCGGACGCGTAGATGCCGGGAATCTCTGCGGGTGAGCCGCCAAGAAACTCCTCAACAGCACCGTTGCTGAGGTTCATTTCATAGGCGGTCTTCAATACGGCAACGGGAGCAAGCGCCGCGACCCCCGAGAGCGTTGGCTCATCAACCGCGAGACGTAGCGCAAGGTGGCCGCCAGCAGAGTGGCCGATAGCTACGTACTTCAAGTTCTCTCCGAAATGCTTGCGGATCGCGGCAAACCCCGCACGAACATCGTTGTACGATCCGGGCCAGCCACCGCCGGAATTTCCCACCCGACGATATTCGAGACTGGCCACCGCAACGCCGCTCTTGGCGAGCACCGAACACATGTGGCTCACATGGAGCAGATCGTACTTCGCGCGCCAGAAGCCGCCGTGAATCACCATGGCGACGGCGTGCGGTGCGTCGGGCAGATAGAGATCGAAGAACTGGTTTGGATCGTCACCGTACAGCACTCGGCGATCCGCGGGAACTGGCGGAATGGAAAGCAGGTCGCGGGTCATGAGGCAGAACCTGCTTCCGAAATAATTGCTTGCGGATACGCGCGATTACGAACGACGAGCCAGTGCAGGGTTGCGATGGCGAAGGTCACGAGCAGGAGAAAGCCTTCGCGGAGCGTGAGACGAGCAAGCAGCACGAGTCCGAAGCCGATGCAAAGGCAGGCGATCGCGGGACCGAAAGGAATGCCCAACAGAGCTTCGTCGCCGTGCATGCGGCGAAGGCGAATCAGGCTGGCGCAGATACTGGCGTAGATGACGATGAGTGCGCCTGAGGCCATCGCGATGGCCCAGCGAAATGTGCCACTCAGCGCGAGAACGCAGGTGATGGCACTGAAGATCATGATTGAAATGTAAGGCGTTTGAAAGCGCGGATGCACGCGTGCGAAGACGGACGGGAAGTCGTGACGTTCGGCGAGAGAATAGGTCAGGCGGGGTGTGGCGAGTTGGACAGCGGAAAGATGGCCGAAGGTGGAGATCATCGCAGCGACGGTAATGAACGCCGCGCCACCGGTTCCAAGCAGCAATTCAGCCGCCGACGCGAGTGGGCGTTCCGCCGGGGCGGTGCCGATGGTTGCGACCGAAACGAACTGTACGAGCGAGTAGATCGCGATGCAAAGCAGCAGTCCGGCGGCAAGCGCAATGGGAAATGTTTGACGCGGATTTTTCACTTCGCCGGCTGGGAGAATAGCGTTTTCGAAGCCACCGTAGGCGAAAGAGAGCAGCAGCATCGCGTCAATCCATGGCGAAATGCCTGCCGGCGCGGGCTGTGCCTGTGCAAACGTCTGTGGATGATGCGCAAAATAGAGCAATCCGAGAACGATCAGCAACAGCAAGGGCAGGATCTTGGCAATGGTGAACACGCTGCTGAGGTTTGCGCCGACTTTCACGCCCACACAATTTGCGAGTGCGAGAAACGCGAACAACGTGGTGATTACCGCGGCGCGACCCAGAGCTGTCCCCGCGAAGGGAAAATATGCAGCGAGATAGCTGGTAAAGAGATTCGAAGCAGCAGCGCTGGTGCCCATGGGTGCGAGCCAGGAGAACCATCCGATCTGTATGCCGACAAAGCGGCCGAACGCAGTACGGGCGTACAGGTAGGCCCCGCCGGGTTCAGTGAAACGTGAACTGACCTCGGCGGCACAGGCCATCATGAGCCCGATCCCAAGGCCAGCCATCACCATGGCGAGGGGACTGGCACGGCCGACAACGGCATTTAAGGGGGTGGGGATGCCGAAGATGCCGCTGCCGATGATGGTATTCACCACCAGGGCGGTGAGTCCCCAGGTTCCAATAGATCGCGTAAGCGGCAGAGAGACCTCGCGGCGTTGGTGCGGAATTGTACGCGAGGCGGGCAGAAAAGAAAAAGGCGGCGAAGTTACCGCTTCGCCGCGCCTAGTCTAGCGGAGAGCTAGTTTGCGAAAAAACTCTAGTGACCTGCGGCGGAAGCACCGCCATTGTCAAATACCACTGCGCCGTTCATCTTCTTCACGAGCAACTGCTGCATGGAGCGATCGCTTTCGCCGACAACCACGGCGACGTCCGCGGGAAAGGCGGCGCGCTGCTCGAAGTGGCCGCTGCTGGTAGCGACTGTCTTACGACCGCTGCGGAAAGTTGCCTGGACGGTGTCACCCTGGCGCTCGAGGACAACTTTGTAGTCGCCCGGCTCGAGCGTAGTGCCATTCACCACGGCCTTGTGGTTGAGCGTGAGGTCAACCGAACTCTTATCGGTTCCGGCGAAGGCAGCGATCGCCAGGAACATTGTGATCATCAGTAAAGCGATTTTCTGAACCTGCTTCATACACCCCTCTTTAGATAGGCTCGCGCTCGGCGAGCGGGACTTCGAACTGCGTTTAGGAATGCAAAGGACTGCCCTTTTCCCTTGCGTGTCGGGCGTAGAGGTTCCAGCCCAACCTCGTTTACCGATACGTCAGAAATCGTGTGTTAGTTCCACGTATTTCTGTTAATCACGCGTGATGCCAAACGAAGGGACTACGAAATCACCAATGAATATGCGGGTCCAGTGATGATCGCAAATGAAGTGGGACGAGTGCTGTGTTCGGCGCTGGAGGAAATCGTCCGCGAATGAACAGCAATTTATCCCTGTGTTCATCCCTCGGAAATGTTTAGCGAGGAAAGTGGTAGTACACGTCTTGTTTGGAAGGAATCGAAACGCCGTTGCGTTTGGCCGGAATGAAGTGCGCCATTTGCAAGGCTTCAATCACGCGACCATCCACAGGGCCGGAGAGGCCTTGAATTAGATGTGTCGCGACAACGTTGCCCTCGTCATCAATCGTGATCTCGACGATCACGCTGCCTTCGAGGCCTTCCGCGAACTCGCTCGCAGCGACAGCGGGATTGGGCCCGGAGATCCACAGAGCGGGACGGACTTCAGGTCCAGTGAGGTCACCCGAGTAAAGCGAGCCGTAAGTGGATCCGGCGGTCGCAGCGGCACGGTTCTTTCCGGCTCCGGTAGCGTCGTTGTTCGCGGTCGATGCGATCAGGCGTTCGTGCTTTTCGAGCTTAAGCTGAAGTGACTTACTGGGGTTGTCGAGTTGCTTGGAGCGGATGTTCTGTTCGGTGACTTTTTTGTTCGATGATTTCGCTTCGCTCGCAATGTCGTTGAGGTTGTCGCTTTGCAGGTAGAGACGCGCGAACGATTTTCCGCCGTCGCCCTGGCGCAACTGATGGACTTTGACAATTTCGGGAGTGGGGGCGCGGAGCATCAGGAACAGCACTAGGCAATGGGCAGCCATGGAGGTTACAAGAACCCATGGGCGCCGGCGAAACGGCGATTCCGGTACTGGTTCGAACATAGACCGTTCCACACCTAGGGGAGTTAGCGCATTCCATCCACAGCACTTAGCTCATTAGACGCCATCTGAGTGCGGCTGTCACCGAGTTTTGGGACGAACGCTTTTTGCCAGGGCTGACCTGACAAAGGTAACCCGAGCAGAGTACCAGCGTAAGAATGCATTTTGAGCAAGCTGGGCTACACTCCTGACTCGGCCCAAGGGATCGTATTCATTCGGGGGGATGAATATGGCATGTATGGAAGGCGACACGCTGAAACACGAGGTCCTCGATAAGATCGAGGAGTACCTCAACGCTGAGCAGGCGCAATACACTTGCTCCAATTTCGATGACGAGTTTTCACGCCTGCGGGCGGAAGCCGCACACACGGCGCTCACCGATGCACGCCGCCGTTATTGGCAGCATTTGAAGATGCATCATTGCGATACCGCCGCGATCCTAGCGGCACAGCCAAGCACACTGGCAGGCGTTGCGGTATAGGCAGACGGCACGAGAGGTTCGAACGAGATTCCTAGCGGGGACTTCGGTTCCCGCTTGCGCTTTTTAGACGTTAATTTCTTCCACCAGCAAGCGACTTCCCTGCGGCAAATAGCTTTTCCGGCGAAACCAATCTTCCATGTCGTGCGTAAGGCGATCGAGAGGCACGCGGGTGCCGATTTCCATCTGGCCGTCGGCGGTGGGAAGAGTGTCGTCGAATACCTGGTCATTGGTGAAGCTGCGCATGGAGAAGCTGTCGAGCCACTTCAGCAGGCAAGGCTTGCGCTGACCTTGCTCTTCATACTCGACTCGAACTTTGCGAGCGTACATAGAGCAAGATTAGCGGATACTGCCCGGAGACGACAACGTACGAGACGAGGTAGAATCGCCCCGTGCCCGTCACCTACGAGATCGACGCGGCCCGTAAACTGGTCCGCACGCGATGTGTGGGACCGGTGCGGATGATGGACGTGCTTGATCACTTCCGCACGCTTGAGGCAGACCCTGCCTGCCCTCCGCACGCGGACGTATTTCTCGACCTTGTCGAATTACAGTCACTTCCTAAAAGCTTTCAACTGGCCGGAGTGGTCTACGAGGTGGAACAGCTGCAACCGAAAGTACGATTCGGTGCGTGCGCCATCGTAGTTGATCGCGAGGTGTTGTTCGGGATGATGCGCATCTTCGCGACGCTCGCCGAGGGCACATTCCGGGTGGTGCGCGTGTTCCGCAAGCGGGAAGAAGCGGAGCAATGGCTGCAGGGGGAACAGAGCGCCAGTACGGCCCGCTAGTCGAATAACGTTCAAAACACCCCTTGCGGAACTGGCGGCGGCCTTATAATCTCCGGCACCTCTGCGAGGTGCACATGAGTAGCCCGAATATCGCCGCTGCACAGCCCATGAGTCCGGCGGACCATGAGCGCCGGCGGCTGGCGCTGCAAGCCTCCGTACTCAATCCGCTTACCGACAGCTTTTTGCGTAGCGCCGGAATTTCTCGCGGCATGAGAGTGCTGGAAGTCGGCTGCGGGATCGGCGAGGTCTCCCTCATCACCGCGCGGTTACTGGGACCTCATGGACGGCTGCACTGCGTGGATACCGATGGCAAAGCGCTGGAGATCGCCCAGGGACGCGTGCGTTCGGCTGGGCACGATCACGTAAGCTTCGAACACACGGACATTGCGTCGCATACGCCGGTACGAACCTACGACGCGGTGATCGGGCGGCATGTCCTCATCCGCATGCAAGACGCGATGGAGGTAATTAAGCAGGCAGTGCACATGGTGCATGTCGGCGGCGTAATCGCGTTTCAGGAATACGATTTGTCGTTCTATCCGCGCGGATATCCGGAAATGCCGCTGATGTTCTCGGTACAACAGCTCATTGTGGACTATTACCGGCGATCCGTGGCGCGCCCGAACATCGGGACACAGCTCTTTTGGCTGATGCAGGAAGCGGGGCTCCCGGCCCCGGAGTGCCGCGTGGAATGCGTCATGGACGGTGGCCCGAATAGCCCGGTGTACGAATGGCTGACTGAAACGCTGCGGAGCCTGCTACCGGAGATGGAAGCTCTGGGCATGACCGCCGGCGGGGTGATCAGCGATTCACTTGCCCAACGGCTACGTGACGAAGCCGTCGAGAAGCGCGGAGTGGCGATCATGTCGCCGATGGTGGGAGCGTTTGCGCGGAAGCCGTACACTACGCGGACGAGGGGCTAGTGGAGTATTCAACGGCCATCGTTTTTACCGCGGTGTGGTACTGCTCGAGATCAAAAACGAACGGGCCAAAATCGCTGTAATCGCGCACGGAACGATGTGGCTGGCGGAAATCGCTCCAGACCATGCGCTTTTCTTCTGCTTTGATCCGGCCGGTTAGAGGCCAACAACCGACTTCACCGCACTGGCAGCCGAGCAGATACAAGCCACCATTCTCTCGGAAGTAGTCCGTTGCCGGCTGCCCCATGAAGTACTCTTCGAGTGGCCCATAGTTGAAAAAACGGGGCACAATCCCGGCATAGCCGCCCGATGGTTCGTAATGGTATTCAAGTTCGAATTGCTTAACGATCTGGTCGAGAGGGACGCCACTCAGTGCGGGGGTAATCGTGAGTGCTCTGCCCCTGCCGGTGTTCTCTTCCAGCGGCTTGATGAGAAACGAGAGTACCTTCGCCGTTTCCATTCAGCGACGCGTCTACGCAGAAACCGTGTTGGCTTCTTTTAGGAATGCATCCAGCTGTGCGAGGGTTTCTTCCTCGCTGACGGCGAACATCTCGCGGCCGTTGTCTTCGCCACTCTCGATGAGCTGCTTGAGGTACCGCCCGGCGACCTGGACGGCCATCGGGTCAGTAATGACCTTGCCCGGATTGCGACGGTTGTACTCCATCCATGCGGGGTGCGGCAGCGCGATCCAAACACCGCGTTCGTCAACGTCGAACTTGATGTCAACGGCGTCGGCATGGCGGGTAGCGATGGCAACGACCAGGGCTTGGTAAACGCAGTGGACCTTCTTTTTCGACCAGCGCTCGGTGGCGTAAAAATTCTCGTACATGTCTGGAAAATGATAGCGGAGTGGGGCCCGGCGGGCAAACTGGCTCTCAACGGCATCCTCTGGCGGAAGTACAATATTCGGTTCCCTTGTCGCAAAGGAGCCTCTGAATGACGCCCGGCAGCATAGAACTCACCCTCGATCCCCATGAAATTGCCCGCCGTCCGCTGGATCCGCAACAATGCGCGCTGGTGGTCGTCGATATCCAGGAGAAACTGCTGCCGTCAATTGCAAACAAAGAATTGTTGGTGAAGAACGCGCAGCTGCTCATCCGCCTGGCGGGCATGCTGGAACTGCCGACCGTCCTGAGCACGCAATACAAGCGTGGACTGGGCGAGACGGTGCCGGAGATTGCTTCCCTGCTGCCGCATGCGATCACGCTCGATAAGACCGAGTTCGGCTGCTTCAACAACGAGGGCTTCTGTTCCGCGGTTAAGACGCTGCCTGGCAATCGCACCACCGTGCTGCTCTGCGGAATGGAAACGCATATCTGCGTGATGCAGACGGCGTTGGGCGCGATGAGCCAGGGATATATCGTGCATGTGGCGTCGGATGCGGTGGGATCCCGTTCGGAGTGGAATTACCACATTGGGCTTAATCGCATGCAAGATGCGGGGGCTGTGATCTCCAGCACGGAAATGATGATGTACGAATTGCTACGCTCATCGAGTTCAGCAGTGTTCAAGGAACTGCTGCCGTACCTGAAGGGATAGTTCTATGCCGACCACCAAAGCTCGCAAAGCCAAACCCTCCCCGAAGAAACCGCAAGCCGAAGCTCACGATAATCAAAAATACGATCTGCGAACGCGGCTGATCCACGGCTCGATGCGCACGCCGAAGTGGGACTACTCGCACCACGTGGTGCCGCCGCTTACGTCCTCGGCGACCTTCCGGCTGAGTTCTTCGCAACGCGGCGCACGCGGCTTCTTCGAGTTTGCGTGCGACACGATCGATACGACGCGGCAAGTACCGATTTACATCTACGATCGGCTGGACGAACCGACGCGCGGGATGCTGGAAGAAAACCTTGCCGCGGCGGAAGCGGGCGAGATGGGCGTGTGCTTCGCCACGGGAATGGCCGCGATTTCCGCTTCGATATGCGCGCTGACGCGGGCGGGCGACCAGGTCGTTGCGCACAATACTCTGTATGGCTGCACGTATTCGCTGATGACGAATTGGCTTCCCCGCCAGGGGGTCGCCACGCGTTTTGTCGACATGCGTAACCCGAAGGAGATCGCGAAAGCTATCAACGCACACACCCGGATCGTGTACTTCGAAACTCCGGTGAATCCTAATCTGGAATTGATCGATATCGCCGCGGTACGCGAAATTGTAGACCATGCCAACAAAGGCCGTAGCGAACTGGAGCAAATCCGCGTAGTCGTGGACAACACGTTCGCGACGCCGTTCTGCCAGCGTCCATTGACGCTTGGCGCGCATATGGTGGTGCACAGCCTGACCAAAGGTATTGGCGGGTTTGGAACTGACATGGGCGGAGTCGTGATTGGACCCAAGAGCCTGCACAACGTACTGCTGATGTACCGCAAGGATTTTGGCGGATCACTCTCACCGAAGCCCGCATGGAACGTGCTGGTGTATGGACTGCCGTCACTGGCGGCGCGTATGGCGAATATGCAAAAGACGGCACAGTATGTGGCGGAGTGGCTCGAGCAGCATCCGAAAGTGGAGAAAGTGTTCTACCCCGGCCTCGAAAGCTTCCCGCAGCGCGATCTTGCGGAAACACAGATGGTGGACTATCGAGGGAAGTTCGCGCCCGGGTCGATGGTGTACTTCACGCTGCGCGATAAGAGTGGCGAGAACCACGCAGCGGAGAAGTTTATCAACTACGTGGCGGATAAGGGTTACTGCATCACACTCGCGGTGAGCCTGGGGCAGATCAAGACACTGATCGAGAATCCCTATTCGATGACGCATTCGGCTTATCTTGCAGTGGACACGAACAAGGCGAAGAAGAACGGCCACGGCCGAGGCTGCGAGACCAATCGCGTAGAGCCGGGCGGGATTCGGTTGTCCATCGGACTCGAGGACCGCGACGACATCATCGCGGATTTGGAATCCGGGCTCGAGCACGCATAACGAATTTCAATCGGTCCCATCCTGAGCGCGTGAGTTGGCGCACGGGATGGGATTTTTCGTCGGTGTACAATCCGTTCGCACCCATGCATCCACCTCGCACCAAGCTGTACGCTGACCCTCAAGGAAAGCTCCTTCACGACCTCGTCTTCGCGACGGCTGAGCGGTCCCCCGAGAAAATCGCGATTGTTGATACATCCACGACTCCGCCGCGCGAAGTGACCTATGCGGAATATGCCGACCTGGTCGAGCGGATGGCACGGGGGCTGATTGCGGCGGACATCCGGCCGCAGCAGGTGGTTGCGATTTATCTTCCGAATTGCTGGGAATTCTGCGCAGCATTTCATGCGATCAGCTACGCGGGTGCGGTTTCGACACTGCTAAATCCGTCCTACCGCGAGCGCGAAGTGCGCTACCAGCTCGAAAATTCAGAAGCGGTCGCGCTAATTACAGATGGTCCGCTCATTCACGAGATGGATCTCAAGGGTTTGCCAGCGCTGAAAAACGTTTTCTACACCCGCACCGGAGCTGGTGCAGCCGAACCCTTCAGCAAGCTGCTGAAGGACCGTGCGAACGCGCTGCCGTGGCGCGAATTCGACCCGCTTACCACGCTCGCATGCCTCCCATATTCCAGCGGTACAACAGGACTCCCCAAGGGCGTGATGCTTACCCACGCGAACCTGGTGGTGAATGTGTTTCAGACGCTGATACCGGGTGAGGCAGGGGCGCTCACGCCGGACGACCGGATGCTGTGCTTCTTGCCGCTGTATCACATCTATGGGCTCACGGTGGCACTGGACATGATGCTGGCACTCGGAGGAACGCTGGTGCTGATGCCGCGCTTCGATCCGCGGCGATCGCTGGAATTGCTCATCGAACAGCAAATTACGATGGCGCCGTGTGTACCGCCGGTCCTGTTGAATTGGTCTCAGCAGGCGGAGGAGGGGCGATTCCCAAAGGATAGTTCGCTGCGCTGGGTGAAGTCGGGTGCGGCGCCATTGGCGCCGGAATTGGCGCTACGGTTCACGGCCCAGACCGGGGTTCAGATTCGGCAGGGATACGGAATGACGGAAGCATCGCCAGTGACGCATCTCGGGTTTCTCGAGCCGGAGTGGTATCGTCCCACGTCCATCGGGTATCCGGCGGCGCAGACCGAGTGCCGCATCCTCGACGAATATGGCAACGAGGTCGCGCCGGGAGAATGCGGCGAGCTCGTGATGCGTGGACCGCAATTCATGCGGGGCTATTGGAAAGCGGACGCTGCGACAGCATCCGTGTTGCGCGACGGTTGGTATTGGAGCGGCGACGTAGCAAGGCGCGACGACGAGGGCTTTTACTTCATCGTCGATCGTCGCAAGGAGATGATCAAATACTGCGGTTTCGCTGTTGCGCCGGCCGAGGTAGAGGGCGTGCTGTTGGAACATCCGGCAGTGCGCGATTGCGGCGTGATCGGACGGCCCGATGCGGAGCACGGCGAGATTCCGATGGCCTTCATTATTTTGCGCAATCCGCAGCAGGAATCGCCACAGCTGGCGGAGGACTTGAAGGACTTCGTGGCACAGCGCATCACGAGGTACAAGCAACCGCGCGAGATCGTCTTTACCGACTCAATTCCGCGAACGGCCAGCGGAAAGATTTTGCGCCGCGAACTGCGGCAGCGTCTGGAGACTTCCTAACTGGCTCGCCCGTGCGGCTTCGCGAGGATGGCGCGAATGTTCTTGGCGAGTACGCTTAAGCTGAGCGGCTTCGCCAGGAAGATCGTATCGGCGTCGAGTTCGTCGGGATTGACGAGCCCGTCGGAATAGCCGGACATGAAAATGATCTTCACGCCGGGGAACATCTTGCGAACGTACCTGCCAAGTTCGGTACCGCGCATGATGGGCATTACGACGTCTGTCACAAGGACGTCGATGGTCCCGAGCTTCTCAGCTATTTCCAACGCTTGGTGCCCATTGCAGGCGTGCGCGACGCTGTAGCCTAAGGTCCGCAAAGACTCGACGACGGCGGCGCGGAGGTCAGGCTCGTCTTCGACCACGAGCACGGATTCGCTCCCGGTATCGAAGGTCTTGGCTTCCCTGACGGCGGTTGTGACGACCTGCTCGCTTGCACACGGAAAGTACAGAACGAAGTTCGATCCGACCGCGACGGTACTCGTGAGCCCAATGTAGCCACCACTTTGCTTCACGATGCCATACACGGTCGCGAGGCCGAGACCAGTGCCCTTGCCGGGCTGCTTGGTGGTGAAGAAGGGCTCGAAGATGCGTTCCTGAACCTCGGCCGACATGCCACTTCCGTTATCCGCGACTCCTAAAGCGGCATACTCTCCCGCCGGTAGCTCGCCATGCCCGTTCAGCCGCATGCCGGGAGTATTGATACGCGCCGTTGTGATCTGAAGGCTTCCCTGCCGATCCATCGCGTCGCGTGCGTTGGCACATAGGTTGAGAAGCACCTGCGTGAGCTGCCCGGTATCGATCTTGATGGGCGGAACGTTCTCGGCTGGAATGAACTTGAGTTCAACGTCCTCGCCAACCAGGCGACGGACCATTGGCACCAGGCTCTCAACGACTTCGTCGAGACTGATGATCTTAGGTACCAGGATTTGCTTACGGCTGAAGGCGAGAAGTTCGCGCGTGAGCGCAGCGGCGCGGTCCGATGCTTGCAGGATCCGTTCGCTATCACTCCGGACCTTCTCCGGATTTTCAGCGAAATATTGCAGGCGCTCGGCGTAGCTGCTGATGATCATGATGAGGTTGTTGAAGTCATGCGCGACGCCGCCGGCAAGACGCCCCAGGGCCTCCAGCTTTTGCGATTGGCGAAGCTCCGCTTCCATCTGTTTGCGTTCCGTGATGTCGTTGGCGAGGATGAGTCGCTGCGCTTTGCCGTCCATTGCTACTGAACAGCCGGTGATCTCCACATCAAGCATGGACCCATCCTTCTTCAGGTGGCGCCATACCCCGACGTCGCGACTCCGGCTTCGTGTTTCCTCGAGATTGCGTTCCAGAACCGCAACGTCTTCCCTCGGACGAATGTCTTTAATCGTCATGCGAAGAAATTCATCGCGAGAATAACCGTACTTCTGCACTGCGGAATCGTTGACTTCGGTGAAGCGCAATGTATTGCGATCGAAAACCCACATGGGCTGCGGATTGTTGCGGAAGAGAAGTTCGTACTGTTGGCGCGAGGCTTCCAGGGCATCGTTTTTGCGCTGACTGTCGCGCCGTCCGAACGAGATGAGCATAGTAAAAGCGCCGGCAAACGCTATGAAGCCATGCATCATCATGGCATTGATCGCGGGGGAGTGGCTGGCGAATGGGCCGACGCCATGTTGCGTACCCCACATAGCCATGGACGCCGACAAGAACACAGCAACGCCCGAAACCGAGACTGGGAAACGCAATGCACTCCAAGTGAGGATGGGAACGACAAGGAAGGCGTCCGAAACGAGTTCGGAACCGAGATCCGCCCAAGGTAGAAAATCCTCCCATAGATCGAAGACCAAACCTGTGACGGCCACGAGGGCGACCATGGCTGAAGCAAGTTCCCCGACGCGCGCACGTGTCCACACGGCGGGTTCGAATTTCCCGGTAGCAAACCCTGCCATCATCGGAACGACCAGAAGTACTGCGCTGAAATCGCCAAGCAGCCACATGCGCCACGTACTTACTTCGGGTGTCGAAAGTTGCAGCAAGGGTTGCCGCCCGATCTCCTGCATGAGAAGCCCGAACAGCGTGGGTACGACGATTCCACCCAACGCAAGCATGCCGGCGTTCCCAGGGAGACCGGCCAGTTCCTTACGGTCTTTGTAGACCCAAAGGTAGATATAGGCGCCTAGCGCGGGTTCAATGCCGTTCACAACGGCCTCAACGACGTCGCCTGGGGTTGGCGCGAGATTAATACACAGGGAAGCAACAACAACAGCCGGCCATAACTTTGGCGACCACCAGATGAGGAAGAAGAGTGCCACACCGGTTGGGAACCAGACCAGTTCTGCATCCTGAACGGGGTATGCGATCAAATCCGAGACCCCGATGGCAAGCAGGTAGAGAAGCCAGAGCAGCAGAAACTGCACTCGACTTCGCTGCAGTGCGGTCTTTGCTTCCGCACGCCATTGATGCCAATTGCGGAGAAAAATGAACGGGCGCGGAGGTGCAAGGTCTGTCGCGTGCATGTCTTCCTCATCGGCAGGAATTGGGGAAGAACCAATTACCGCCGTAAGGAAGATTTACGTTACTTGAAGCGCCGAGAGGACGATCCAAGGCTAATCGAGATATATGTTCACATCCGATACAACGCGCGTGATTGCCCCATTTGGGCTCGGCCGATCTGGCTGAAGTCCTGCCTGGATGGAGGAGAACAATCCGACGAGTTGCCCGAAGATGACATCCACTGGGACGCGATAGTCGTCCGGAAAATCAGGAGGCGCATCGAGCGTGATGACGTGTTCGCAGTAGTCCACAAGTTCATCCAGGTTCGGAGGCGCTATGGCGACGCGCACTCGTCCGAGCTGCTTGCGATGAATCTCCTTAATGAGATCGAGTTCGTAGCGCTGGCGACGTTCATCGCTGGAGACGAAGGCGACAAAGAGTGAATCGTCACCCAGGGCAGACATCGGTCCGTGACGCAGACCCATCGTGGATTCTGCCATGGTGTGAATAGTACCTGCGCTCATTTCGACGGTCTTCAGCGCGCACTCGGTGGCGGTGGCTGCCTGGGCGCCTGAGCCCACGTAGCAGGCCTTGCGAAGGCGAAGCTTGCTGATCTCGAGCGCAATGGGCGGAGCTACGTGCAGCATCTCGCGCGCCATGCCGATGAGACTTTCAACCAGAGGACGATAAGCACTGAGATCGTCAATGTTTGCCAGGCAATGTCCGGCGATAACCATATTGGTGAACGAGCTGGTCATCGCGAGGCCGCGATCGTTTGTGGCATCGTCGAGAAGGAGGACGTAGCAATTGTCGCGGTCCGCGCACATCTGCGCCATCTTGCCGTCTTTGTTGCAGCCCACGATGAGGTGCCGGATTGCGGGATATTTCGTAATCGCGAGGTCGAGCACACCGACGCCTTCGGAGCTGTCGCCAGAGCGTGAAAAGGAAATCCAGAGGTAGTTTCTGCGTGGCAGAACATAGTTCTCAAGGTTGGTGATGAGTTCGGTGCTCGGAACCGCGATTACGTCACATTGCCATTTCTGTCGGAGAACGCTGCACAACGCACGGCCGATATAGTCGGAAGTCCCGGCGCCGATGAGGTAAACGGTGGTTGTGGCGCTCAAGCTCACGCCGAGAAATTCGCGCAACGCGCTCTTCTGGCGATCGACGCGGGCGTAGGTGCCTTGCCATGTCTCGGGCTGCTGCGCGATCTCGGCGGGAGTATGCAGCAGGCCCCTGGAGGCTTTTTCTTCCTGCGCCAACTCCATCAAGGCCGACAACGGATTGCCCGAATTTTTCTCTGTTTTGATTGTCATTGCGGGTCCGCTTCCAGCATCAAGTGTTTCGAAAAACTTGTTTCCAGTTGTGCTGTCGGACCGTGGACCGGCCCCAACACTTTGTTGTTCTCGTAATCGGTCACTTTGTAGTCGCGATCTTCCAGGCCGCGCAGTTCCACTTTGCCGCTGAAAGTCGGAGCGTAGAACGCGTAGTACATTGCGCTGCCCTTCTTAATCGCGTGAGCCTCTGGACGATCAAAGCCGATGTCATAGAGAGTGCCCTCGTAGGTGCCTTCGCTCAGCATCTTCTCCTTGTAAAGGCCGACCCACTTCTCGAAGATCTTGCGGCGCGCAGGAACAAGATCAAATTGGGTATGCCGCGAAGCAACTGCAGGCAAGGTAAATTGCGAGCCGACAACGCCGCCGACGCCGACGGTCGAGGCGAAGTCGCTGGCGTTGTCGCTCAGCTCGACGTGATCGCCGAAGTACGGCACGCCGTCACCGAGCAGAGCTTTGATCGTCTTCCCTTTAGTACGCACCTGCCAGGAACTCGAAGGATCGCTCGCGACGCTCATGTTGTAGTACGGCATGGTGTAGAAGGAATACGACGTGCCGCAAGGACAGAACTCAATCAGCGCGCCAGGTTTTTCCTTCTGCGCTTCGTCGTAAATGGCTTTGAAGAGCAACGGCAGTTGCTCGACGGAATCTTCCGGCTTTGCGTGATGGTGCGCAGGGTTATAGCACGCCGGGACAGCGTTCATGTATTGGCCGTCGAGCTTGAGACCATCAAAGCCCCATTCACCTATGATCTTCTGCACGAACTTGCGCTGAACCTCAACCGCTGGCTCGTACGCAGGACACAGATACAGCGAATTCCACCACGAGATTTTCTGCGGGGAACCATCCTTGTTCTTCAGCTCGAGGTCCGGATCGTCTTTGAGTAACGCCGAGTCCGGCGCGGCGCTCATCGGCGACCACCATAACTGCGCCTTCATGCCGGCGGCGTGGATTTTATCCACCAGCGCTTTCATGTCGGCATCGCCCCGAGGAAACTTCTTCGGATCCAGCGTCAGATCGCCATACTTCGTCTGCCAGCCATCGTCAACAGTGACCCACTCGAAGCCGATGCGCTTGGCTTCGGGAATGGTCTTCTCTATCTGAGCCACGGTAAAGCGGCGTCCATAGCCCCAGGCGCACCACATCGGCCGGAAACCACCATCGGCGGCGCGCTGCGATGCGGGCTGGCCGAGCTTCTGCATGAGTTTCTTGTAAGTGAGCAGGGCAGCGAAATAGTCGCCATGATGAACAATGGCAAAAGTTCGGAAGGTTGTTAGCGATTCACCCGGCGCGAGCTTTTGTGTGTTTACGAATTCGATGCTGAGGGTGGCGTGTTTCGCGTCGGGCATGGCGACGGGCAGGGAGACCTGCTTAGGCTTCAGTTCGAGGTCGCCAATCGCGAGACCGGCTTTGCGCGACCAGATGTCGGCGAACGGCGTTCCGCCACCGTAGTCGCTGGCGTTCATCCCGAGATAGTTCTTCTGGTGAAAGCCGACCTTTAGCGGCGCTACCCAAGCAGGGCGTCGCTCGTAGGTTCCGGGTTCGAACGACCACAACGATGAGCCAGTGACCGAATACGCGTTGTTCGTCCACTTCGAGATTTCTATCGAAGATGACGCAGCGTTTTTGTAGGAGACGTCGAAGACTGCGGCATTGGGAAAATCGTCGTAGACGCTGACGGTCACGGTCTTGAAAACATCGCCGGACTTGCCTTCGATGATCAGGCGCTTCCCTGCACCAAGCATGTCGGATACGCCTTCCGTGCGCTGTGAAGTCTGTGCGAAGTCCGAAAGCGTCTTACCGTCAACGACAACGCTTTCCGAGCTGCTGAAATCGCCGAATGGCGTCTCGCCGAATGCCACTGCGCGGGAGTGCATTTGGGCGTCGAATTCTATGGCAATCTGCTTGCCTTCGATCTTGGTCTGGCCGCTCGCTCCGGCCGCGAAGACGCCCATTAAGAGCGCGGTGAAAAGGGCCTTCCGTCGCGGATTTCCCCGCAACGGAAGGCATCGGTGCATGGAGGTAAGTTTCATGGCGGCCCCTAGAACAAGAACTTCAACGCCAACTGGATTTGCCGCGGCGAGCGAGCTGCCGTGATCACGCCAAACAGGCCGGGATTTGATGGGTCGTAGACGGTTGCGTTGTTCCCGTTCTGCGGACCGGACTTCGCGAACAACGGATTGTAGTGATTGAGAGAATTGAACATCTCGGCGCGGAATTCGAAGTGGCTGCGTTCGGTCACTGCGAAATCCTTATAGAGCGAGAAATCAACAATCTCGTACCCCGGACCTTGAATCGTATTGCGGCCCACGTCGCCGAACGTTCCCGGGGTCGCGACGGTAAACGCGCAGGTGTTGAACCACGTGCCCGGCTGGCAAGGCGCAGCGTTGGGATTCCCGATCTGGTCAGGACGGTCGGAAGAACCGACGTTTCCGCCGCCATCGGCATTGGAGACGCCGGCGTTGCTGGTCACTGTGTACCAGTTGCCGGTGGAGAAGCTGGCGATCCCGCCAACCTGCCAGCCGCCAATCACGTAGTCGAGCGGCTTCGAAATATCAGTCGCATACTTGCGTCCGATGCCGAAGGGTAGGTCATACAGTGCGCTGAATACAGCGTGGTGGCGGACATCGAAATCGGAGTTACCATACTCCGCGTTGGGGAAGCGCATGTCGCGGAAGTCGCCGCCATTCTGTGCGCCGAGGTTCGCGTTCGACGCCGTATCCAGCGAGTGGCCCCACGTGTAATTGATGTGATAGGTGAAACCGTTTGCGAAGTGGCGTTCGAGACTTGCTTGTAGCGAGTTGTAGTTAGACTGTCCACCGGAACGGAACCATTGGACGGAGGAGTCAATCTGCGGGATGGGACGGCGATCGGCAAAAGGACTATTTGGATCTGCTGTCGGCGTCGCTTGATTGCCGTTGAGGAACGTGAAAAGCTTCAGTCCACGTGAACCCGCGTAACCAAGCTCAAATACTGTGTTGGCTCCTATCTGCTGCTGGAACCCGATGTGCCAATTCTGCATGTATGGCGTGCGCAGTGCCGGATCCACCGAATACAGGATCGGCGTGTTCGGGTCCGTCAGTGCGGATGCCGGGAACCCGTTCTGCAGGAACTCCAAGCCATCTATGCCGCAGTATTGACCGCTCCCCGCTAAATTCGGATTCAATGAAGCCAATCCGCACGGCGTGTTGAAAGATTGCGTCACGAAATACGGCGGGTTGAAGCCGGGGCTCGGATTGGAATACGGGCCGTTCTCCTGGCCACCGTAGAAAATGCCGTATCCCGCGCGCAGTACAAGGTTCTGATCAACGAGGAACGCAAAGCCGATGCGCGGTGCGAAGTTATTGAGGTCCGGCTTGATCAGACCTTCGCTTCCCGTGGCCGAAACCGGAATGATTGTGGAGAGATACGGCGTAAGCTGCGCCGTCTGGCCCTTGGGAAGAATCAGTGTCGCGGTGGCAAGATCGAAGGTGCCCTGCTCATTGTGGCGCGATTTTACGGTCGTGAACAATTCGTAACGCAGACCAAGGTTCACGGTCAGTCGTCCGTTCACTTTCCAATCATCTTGCGCGAAGAACGAGTAGATGGGTCGGTGGTAATCCACGTTGTGGATGTTGTTGATTCCGCCGCCATCGGTGGCGCCGAGCAGGAACGATGCGTAGCCCGAACCGCTGCCGAGCGCGTTGCCGCTGAGGTCCTGCGCGTCCTGTGCACCGGGGTTGCTGGTGAAGTCATTGCCGAAATTCAGCGTGCCGCGCGATTCCGCGGGCTGATTGATGGTGAACTCTTCCTTGCGGATTTCCGTTCCGAACTTCCAGGTGTGACGGCCTTTCACCCATGTAACGTTTTCATCAAGCACGTAGGTGTTCTGCAACTCGACGGAAGGTAGAAACGTTGGGCTGCCCAGTGTCGAGACATCACTGAAGGTCAGTTGCGGAAGACCGCCGTTGATAGGCGTGAACGGAACGCCTGGGAAACCAATCGCACCGGAGACGTCCACGTTGTAGTTCTGCTGGAAGCGGTGCGAATTGATGCGGTTGTAACCGAGGCGAAATTCGTTGATAAACGTCGGCGAGAAGGTATGAATGTCACTGATCGCGACGCTCTTATAAGCATTGTCTTCGATGCCGCTGAAGAAACCGCCGCCGTCGCCGCCAGTGCTGAAGGTCGGCGGGAAGAAGCTCGGCTGGTCTTCATAGCTGAAGCGGCCAAAGATGTTGTTCCTCTCGGAGAACTTATGGTCAATGCGAACATCAAAATTGGCACGGTGCGTAGTTTGTACTGGGTCGGCGATGTAATTAAAGCCGGCATTGTTATTGCTGTTCGGCAGCGGGTAGAGCGCCGAGAGGCGCTGCGCCAGTGGATCGATCACTCCCCCAGGCATGATGTTCACCGGCAATCCGTTTGAATAGCCGAAGGGCATACCGCAGATGCCGGTGGGATTGCCGGCATAGGCTTGCGTCAGGCGCGTATTGAAGATTTCGCCCGAGTAGGTCGGCATGCCGTTGCAATCGAGAATGGGCGCGAGATTCCCAGCGGCGTTGGTTCCGTAGACCTGGGTAGAGGTATCGAGAAACGACGAGAAGTCGCCGTTGCGCATGTCCTGAGTTGGAACGAGGGCAGTCTGCGGCTGGGCCTGGTTGAGGCGGAGGCCTTCGAAATCGGCGAAGAAGAAGGTCCGGTCCTTGATGATCGGACCGCCGAGCATGACGCCATACTGGTTTTGCTTATACGGTTGACGATCCGTGTCGTAGTAGTAGCGCGCATCGAGCGCTTCATTACGGAAGAACTCCCATGCCCCACCATGGAACTGGTTGGTACCTGACTTGATGACGGCATTGATGATCGCGCCGTTGCCGCGACCGAATTCCGCACTATAAGCGCTGGTCTGGACCTTGAATTCTTGCAACGCGTCAATCGGTGGCTGAATGACGAAGTTGGTTTCATTCAACAGGTCGGGGAGGTTCGAGTTATTGTCCACGCCATCGAGCAGGAAGTTGTTCTGCAGTGAACGCGCGCCGTTGGAACTGAATCCGTAGCCGCCCTCGTCGCGGGAGCCGGGTTCGCTGGGCGCGACGCCAGCGCTCAATTGTGCAAGCTGAGCGAAGTTGCGTCCGTTAAGAGGCAATTGCGAGACTTGACGCTGACTCACAACTTGCCCGAGTTCTGAGGTTTCAGTCTCAAGACGTGGAGCCGCGGCGACGACTTCGACTTTCTCGGTGACATCACCGACTTGAAGTTGCAGGTCGAGGACGGCGCGCTGCTGGACTTGCAGCTCTATCGGCCCCGCCTTCACGCCGCGGAAACCCGGATGGTTTACCTCGACCGTGTAGTGACCAATTCGCAGCGGGCTGGCGACGTATTCGCCATTTGCATTGGTGGTGAGCTTGCTTTCGCCCCCCCGATCGATGTCGCGTACCAAAACTTGCGCACCGGCGACAACGGCGCCCGATGGATCGCGCACCACACCGGCAATTGTGCCGGCGTCCTTCTGCGCGAACAAACTCATTGTTGCCAGGAAAACAAATACCGCCAGACTGAACCGTCCAAAGCTTTTTAGACCGACCTTCATCCCTCTACCCCAATCTTGCGCCCCGCCATGTTCGCGACTGACGCGCACTCGGCGGGGCTGACTTTATCCGTATTGCTACTGCTCATAAGCCCCAATATCGATGTTCGTTCCCTGCACTCGCGGATTTCCCGCGAAATCCTTGGTGCCTACCACTGACACACCCAGGTTCGTTCCGCTATTCACCGCCGGCGAGGACGCCTGGACATGCAGGTCAGGCGTCGCCGTATTCACGAAGAGCGGGTTTGCGTAGAACGAATGCGCATCCTGCCCACTCGCCGACAGATACTTCGCCCAAGTGGCGTATGTCTTCGCATACCAGATCCACGTCGCATTTGCTGGCGTGCTGGCATAGAAGACGTTGTAGTCCGAGGTCACCGGGTTCGTTACCGACTTAGTGAAATTGTTGACCATCAATCCCTGCGGGCCCGCCGAAACAATGTTGTTCTCGAAAATGTTGTTCGTCGCGTGGTACTGGATCTGGAACTCGCCGCTGCCAGTCTTCTTCGTGTCGTTGTTGAACAGCGTGTTGCCGACGATCGTGATGTGGTCGCTACCGCCCACTCCGCTCGCATAGCCGCCGATGGAGATGCCGCACGAGTTCGCGTTGTAGACGAGATTGTTCCGTACGGTGACATAGCTCGACGTTTTGTTCTTGTGCTCGCTCGCTACTTCGATGTTCAGATCGGTGGTGCGGACCAGGTTTCGCTCGATCACTACGTTGGTACAGCCATCGCAGTAGATACCATCGGCCGCATACTGGTTCCCGTAAGCGGGATTGCCATACGACGTGATGTTGTAGATCGTATTTCCACTGATTGTTCCGTTACGGGCCTGGTCTGATCCTGACGGCCCGACGCCTTCGAAGCCGATTGCGTCTATACCGATATTGTCGTCGTCGTGAACGATGTTGTTGCTGATCGTAAAGCCGTTCACGTTGCCATCTACGTTGACGGTCTCGCTGTTGCCGGTCTTGCAGTTGTAGACCTGGTTGCCGCTGATCACGATGTTGCTGATGGGCGTGGAACTCGTCCCATAAACCGCGATGCCGAACGCATTGCCGTTATTCTCGGCCTTCGACGCGATGTCATGCACTTTATTGTTCAGCAGTTGGATGTTGCTTCCGCCTCCGGTAACGAAAATCCCAGCCGGTGTGCTCGCCGCTGCCGAAGTCGAATAGTTCCGAATCTCAAAGCTACTGACAATCACGTAGCTTTGGTTCGTGATGTTGAACAGCGCCTTCGTCGAACCGCCACAGCAGGAGAGTCCCGTCCCATCCACGATCGCCGTCTCGCCCGGATAGCCCTGAAAAGTCACATACCCGGCCGTCGCATTCCCCGACACCGGGATGTTCACGGACTCGTTATAGGTGCCAGCGCGGACATCCACCGTCGCACCCGCCTGTACCGAATTCGCGGCGTGCTGGATTGTCTTCCACGGAGCGCCGATCGTACCCGCATTCGAATCGTTGCCATTGGTAGCAACGTAAAACGTGGTGTTGCTCTGTGCGAATGCCAAGCCGCAGAACCCAATCGCAGCCACCAGCATTCGAATCACACTACTCGTATAGTCGTTCTTCATTGCGCGCATCCTCCTTGGGGAACAGGTTGGGGGGAACCCAAGGGCCCGACTGCTAACATCTCGGAAGTTATTCTTTCATTTACTTTCGAAACGTTACTAAGTCTTGCGTTATACGCGAAGTCGTAAGCCTTCGTCAAGGGAGTTCATGCGGAAAATCTACGAAAGGTGTTTCCAAATGGGAGGAGGAAACTCACCGTTGCTCGATCACAACCTGTTGAAGGAGCTCTACAACAAGTTTGCGGTCGAGGACGCCGGGATTGTTTGCCACGCAGTTCGCGGTTCCGCAGGCGATGGCCAGGCGCAGGCGTTCGACCCGATCCAGTCCGTCGGCCACGCCAACCGCCCAGCCACCGAGAAAGGAATCGCCGGAACCAACCGTAGAGATCACCTCAAGCTTCGGAGCGGTTCCGAGGAGAATGCCGTCGGCATCGGCAACCACCGCTCCCGCCGCTCCCAAGGACAGAACGACTGACTCAGAGCCTCGCGTGCGAAGCTCTTGTGCGGCTCCGATGGCGTCGTCCGCAGTTTGAATTTCGCGGCAAAGCAGCGCAGAAGCTTCCTGGCGATTTGGCTTGATCAGCGACGGCTGTGCTTTGAGAGAGTATTCGAGCGCTGCGCCGCTGGTATCGAGAAGCACCGTGCAACCCTCTCGCTTTGCGGCCTCGATAAGATCGCAGTAAATAGAACTTTCGATACCGCGCGGCAGGCTCCCCGACAACGCAACCACCGGCGCGTTCGATAACTCTTCTCCGAAGCAAAACAACATGCGGTCCCGCTCTTCCGGCAGGATCTCCGGGCCCGGTTCCAGAACCTCCGTGATGGCGCCAGTGCTTTCGTCGATCAACTCCAGGGTACTGCGCGTCCGTCCTGCGGTTTCAACTACCACCGGCACCGCGCCCCTGGCTTCGACTCCACGACGGCAACTCTCGCCGTCGGGACCGCCAAGAAATGCAAGCCAGCGCACTTCTGCACCCAACGAAACCGCCGCGAATGCGACATGCGCAGCTTTTCCGCCAGCTTGCGGATCTGCGCTCGTTGCGCGGTTCACCTCGCCTACCCGGAGCGAAGGCACGATGATCCGACGGTCGACAGCCGGGTTCAGACTCACACACAGGAGCTTTGAGCGTTCTGGCATCGTGCGGAAGAGAGCAAAAGACAATGAAAGTCAGCGCCAGTATACTCTGGTCGAACTTTCATTCCGCCAAAGGAAAGCATGGCACTCGATATCGCAGTTGTCGGTGAAATTAATCTCGATCTTATTCTTTACGGCCTTCCGCAAGAGATGCCGCTCGAACGCGAGCTGCTCGCCACCAATTTTCGCCAGACCCTCGGCAGTTCTTCCGCAATTCTCGCGCATAACCTCTCCACCCTCGGTACCCGCGTCGGATTCACTACGTGCGTTGGCCCGGACCCGATGGGTCAGATCGCGCTCGAGTATCTGCGCTCGGCCGGCGTTGACCTCTCGCACTTAATCTCAAGCCAAACTACGACGGGCGTGACGCTACTGTTGCCGCACGACCGTGATCGCCACATCCTCACGTTTCCGGGAACGATGTTCGAACTCAAGTATGACCATCTGGACCTGCCGTTTCTCAAGTCCGCGTCACACTTCCACATGTCATCGCTCTACTTGCATCGCGGACTGCTGCCGGATGCGGGCCGGTTGTTTCGCGAGATGAAGGCCGCTGGCCTGACTACCTCTCTCGACACAAATGACGATCCCGACGACACCTGGCTGCTGCTTGACGAAATATTTCCGCACGTAGATATTTTCCTGCCAAACCGGCAGGAGGCATGCCGGATCGCTCAGACGAACGACGTCAGTGAAGCGATCAACCGCCTCGCCGAGCGCGTTCCGATGCTGGTGGTAAAACTCGGGGCGGATGGCGCGTTGTTACGCAAAGGGAAGGAAGAAATTCGGGCCGCCGGTGAGAAGGTGACGGTGGTTGACACGGTTGGAGCAGGCGACAGCTTCGACAGCGGCTTCCTACACCAGTTTCTGAGAGGTGCCCATCTTCAGGATTGCCTGAAATTCGGCAATCGCACCGCCGCGTATTCTACAACCGCTGCGGGAGGGGTCGAAGCATTCAGAGATGAGAAACGCAGGAAGGAATTTCTCGGCTAGTTCGCTTGCTGCCTAAACCAAGACCACTTCGCAGCCAGAAGTCTTCAGCCGTTCTTCGATTTCCGGCGCGATGCCCCTGTCCGTAATCACCTTGTGAATTCCCGAGAACGCGGTGATGCGCGACATGCTCCGCTTCGTGAACTTGGTGGAATCCACGACGAGGACGACTTCGCGGGCGATCTTTACCATTGCCTGATTGACCAGCGATTCCTCGAGGTTTGGGGTGCTGGGCCCGAACTCCGGATCGCATGCCGCTGCGCCAAGAAACAACCTGTCCGCGGCGAGATGTTGCAGCATATTCTCGGCGAAGCCACCGACAACTGACACGGAGTCGGCACGCAGAATTCCACCGACGATCACCAACTGAATTCCTTGTACGCCGAGCAATTCCATCGCGACGTTCACGCCGTTGGTGATGACCTGCAGCCCCTTCTTCCCTTTCAGGTGGCGGGCGATCTCCTGGGTGGTGGTGCCGGAATCAAGAATGATGGTCTCGCCATCGTTGACCATCGCCGCCGCAGCTGCGCCGATCCGACGCTTTTCCGAGGCGCGCGTCTGAAGGCGTTCCGTCAGGGACGATTCGAAGTTCGCTGTCTCATAGTGCACTGCGCCGCCACGCGAGCGGAGCAGAAGCCCACGACGGTGGAGTTCGTTGAGATCGTTGCGGATAGTGACAGCCGAGGTGCTGAAACGTTCACTCAATTCGTGCACGCGCACGCGGCCGCGCTCGCGCACGATCTGGAGGATCTGCATACGCCGCTCCTCGCTCATCAGCGAGTCGGCGCCATTCCCCTGTTGTGCGCTGTCAGCATTCGCCATCGGTTCGATGTCCTGTCGTGAATAGGCGACGCGGAGGGCATCCCGCGTCGCGGCCATCATTCTAACCCACTGAGCAGAGTAGAAGCTGTACCACCTAGTGTGTAGGGGACTGCTTTGGTGAGTTCGCGAAAAGCTTGTCGGCGTTCAGGTGATACACCTTCTCGAGGACATCATCCGGCAAAGCCATACCATAGATCTTCCAGCGGCCTTGCCCGGGCGCATCCCAATAATCGAAGTATTCGTCGGCAGTTTCGAGCCAGCGGAAGTAGTTCTGGTACATCGCTTCTTCCGGGCCGACATCGGTGCCGAACATGATGCGGTCCTGGTACTTCAGAAAAAACTCGCGGGCGCGTCGAGGTTCGCGTCCAAGCTCTGCTTCACGCGCTCCGAACTCGACCATGGAATTCGGATATTTGTCGAGTACTTGGCCGACATAATCGAGGTTCTCCGGCCAGTTCCCCATGTGCAGCGCGACGAACCTCGTGTTGGGATGCTTCGCGAACGCACGGTTCCGGGCCTCGAGGATATCAATCTTCTTCGGGAATTTCGGCCCCGCGAAGCTCCAGTCCGGATGGTTAATCAATTCTTCGTAGCGTTCGTTCTGCCCATCGACGGGATAGAAGAATGCTTCCGGATCGGTGACGTGGATAAACACCGGGATGCCGAGTTTGCCGCACTCTTCCCACACGGGATCAAGCCGCGGATCATCGACCGTGACGAACTTTCCGGTCTTGTCCTTTACACCGAGGCCTAGATCTTTGAGGACCTTGAGGCCTCGCGCTCCGCGGCGGACGCCGTCATCAATCTGCGCGACCATTTCCTCGGAGAAATTTGGATCGTCGATCTTGCTCCAGTCAATTTGAGTGAAAACGAGGAAACGACCGGGATAGGGCTTCACCATTTCATCAATCACGTGCTGGAGTTTGTCGCCCCACATGCCGGTGAGGATCACGATGGACTTGATGTTGAGCTTGTCCATACGGGCCACGAGTTCCTTAGGATCCATATGTTCCTCGATCCGCGCCGCATCGTTCACATGCTGGTGGACGTCGAATACCGGGAACTTCGCACGCAGCACTGGATGTTCCTGGGCGTGCAGCATAGATTTGGGATGGAAGTCGCGAAGGAGAAGCGTCTCGCGCTCCGCCGCGTCTGGCGCTGCTTTATAACCGATGTCCTGTGCTGTCAGATATCCGCTCAACACCGTCACTAAAACCATTCCGACCCATCGCTTCATTGGAGAACCCTCTCTTATGAAAGCTTTCGCAAGCGCACAATACACCTTTCGCAAGCTTGTGACAACCTGACCGGGTCATCCAATCCGCCGTTCGATACGGCTTACGTCAAAAAGGCAAACGGCATCCGGGGAGGATGCCGCTTAAATCAAAGCTTGGCCCAACTACTTACGCCGCGAGCGTGGTCTTACCTTTTTTCTTCGCGGCTGCCCAACGCTTGCGAGCAGCAGCAGCAATCTTCGCGCGAGCTTCTGCGCTCATTACGCGCTTGCGCTTGCCCGTTTTTCGCGGGGCCCCGGTACCCACGACTTCGAGAGCGCCAATAGCCGTATTCAGGCGATCACGCTCCTCTTTCAGTTGAGACAGAATCGCATTGATTTCCAAATCGTTGTCCCCAGCAATATTAAGAGTCGTACAACACAAAGATTCTACATCCTCTAGCCGTTTTCGCTCCGCACACTGGCGAACGTTCGAGCAGTACCATCCCTGCAAATGTCCCGGGGACAATGAGATGCCGAGTTTGGTGCTACTTGCGCTACAGCAAGGTTTCGCTTGCTTGCGAGCAACGACAAATGATTTCGGTTCTGTAATGCTTTACGAAGCTTTTTGCGGTTGAAGGAATCGCAACCTGCTCACGCTCGGTCCTCCCGCATAGCTGCTCGAATTCCGACATTTGTCGTCTTTCCACTCCGGCGACGCAAGCGAGGCTGTACGTTTGTCGACTGTCTTTCAGAAACAATCACTCAATCTTCCGTCGGATTTCTATTCCCGGCTCTTTGAAGAACTCTCTCGGGCTGACTTGCGCGCGATCCTCGCGAAGGCGCGGATGCGAATCGTGTCGCGTAATGAGGTCTTACAGCATGAGGACGAGCCTGGATCGCACTTCTCGATGTTGGTGTCAGGGTTCGCCGACCTCTCGAAGGCCGCGCCTGGCGGCAAACGCGTCTTCCTGCGCTGGATATCGCCTGGCGATGTGTTCGGTCTCGCCGCCCTCCAGCCGCAATCGCATCCATTTCTCACCACGGTGACCGCGGGGTCGGAAGCGTCCGTCATGGTGTGGAACCGAGACGCGATCCAACCATTGCTAGATAGATTTCCGAAGTTGCGAGAGAACGTCTGCTCGGTCGCCAACGGATACCTGTCGCTGCTTGCGGACCTCTTGATGTCGAGGATTTCGGAGACGGCGCAACAGAGGCTGGCTCGAATCATCGCCGAAAGCGCGCAAACGATTGGGCGCTCCGCACCGAACGGGATCGAACTGGACCTCACCAACGAACAATTGTCCGAGATGGCGGACGTGAGCCGATTCACCAGCAGCCGGTTCGTAAGTGAGTGGCAACGGCGGGGGATCTTGAAGAAGACGCGCGGGAAACTCATCGTACAATCGCCGGAACAATTGCAGCTGCTCGGTTGAAACATCAGCGATTAAGCCCGAGCGGCGGATTAAGCTCCAACTTTCGTTTTTCTCTGAAACGAAACCTTCGGTTGTGTTATTAGTTTCCTTTCAGGAACGGAGGAGAACATGTCGAATCCGAACTCCCGGCAAGGTTCCGGGAGCTCATTGAATGTTCCCAACCACCCAGAGATACCGGGCACGCAAGACAAGCAGCAGGTGCGGTTTACGACAATTCTCACCGCGCTGCAGCAGACCGGCCGAGTGTCGGTTGACACGCTGAGCGAGCAACTCGACGTCTCGGTAGTGACCATTCGTCGCGATCTCGACGCGCTCGAGCAGAAGGGCTTGCTCCGTCGGACCCATGGCGGAGCGGTCTCGATCGAGCCGCTGTTTTACGAACCGTTCCGGCGCGATCAGTCCTTCCTGGCACAGGTGGAACGCGCAGCAGATGAGAAACGGCGCATCGGGCGCGCCGCGGCCGCATTAATCACCCCTGGGGAGACGATTGCGCTCACGCCCGGAACCACGACCACCGAGGTCATCCGCGGCCTGCCGATGAACTACAACATCACCGTTGTGACGAACACCGTCAACGTGGCGATGGAGTTGTCGAAACGAAAAGACGTTTATGTCTTCGTTACCGGTGGTCACTTGCACGGCGACTGGTTCTCGCTGGTTGGCTCGGCCGCGCTCAAGGCGCTGGAAAACATGCTGATTAACACCATGTTCATCGGCGCGGATGGCATGGACGCGACGTGGGGCGCGAGTTGCTTCATTGCAGATGAGGCAGAACTGAACTCGACGATGATGAAACTCGCGCGCAGACGCGTGGCTGTCGTGGACAGCGAAAAGCTTGGGGTGGTCGCAAACTGGCGGATCTGCCACGCAAACGAGCTGAACATCCTGATTACCGATACGAAGGCAACTGACGAGGCAATCGAACCGTTCCAGAAACTCGGCATCGAAGTAATGCGCGTTTGACGAGCTTTATCCGGTTTGTTTTTGCGCCCCATTCTTCGTGATGCTGTAGAGCGAGCCTTGATAACGCAGGCCTTCGAGCCGCGCATTGGGATCGAAATCCTCTAGACGCGAGTTCACTCGGATACCATCTTTCATCGTCAGCTCCGCTCCGAAGATCGAATCGATTACAAGTTCGGTAAACGAACCCGCCGCAATGCAGCACCAATCTTCGATGTATGGCGCATCTTCCGAAGCTTTTCTCGCGCCGCCATTCACGGGCGGAAAAACGTCTTCGATGAAATGGCCTTGCCCGATCGGGCCTTGATTCCCTGCCTTTGCGACCTGCTTCAGCCACGCCGACAATTTCGGTGAGCTGCCGGCCTTGTACAAACCTTTCGCACTCATAGCCGGCCACGCGCCGTACGCACCGAGGCAGCTATGGTCGGGACGGATGTTCCAAGTGGCGTCGGCGTCGCTTTGAGACAATGCGCGCATCCAGGTTTCGCTGCGCAACTCCCTCCAGAAGAATGCGGCCATCTCTTGCTTCTGAGCGGGCGATAGGTCCTCGGCCATATTGTCGAGGACAGCAAGGAAGTCGTAGCAGTGACGGACTTCGTTGAACGAGCCATCTGGCTGGCGACAGCGCCAATACCCTTTTCCGGCGACGTAAAGGTCATGGATGATGCGCTCGGCCAGCGACTTCGCTTCCGCCCGTAGTTGTTGTGCGCGCACCTGATTTCCACGATGCTCGTGCATTGCTGCGACAACCCGCATGCTGTGTACATTGTTCGCGTTCATACCGGCAACTTCGTGGAGATACGTGCTCACAACTTCCAGAAGATTCTCAATCGTGCCGTAATCTCCGAGTCCGTGACCAGCAGGGTCGAGCTTCTTCCAGTAGAGTGCGTGCTCTTCGAGGCCTTCGAGTACAGAGTGAGCGCCAATTTTCTTGTCGAGCCACGCGAAATCGCCGGTAACGCAGATGTATCGCCAAGCGCAGCGAACGATGGCGGTATCGTTCACCGCATACCACGGCCCTGCACCTTGCCCGCTGATGTAGTCGCTGGAGTGATGGTCGTGCAAACCGAGTTTCAGCCATGCCTCGACAAGCGTGCGCAGAGGCGTCGGGTCCAGCAATGCTAGTGCAAGAGAGGTGAGCGAAGTGTCCCACGGAAAACTCAGGGTCGGCAGCACGTGTCCACTGAGCGTGAGATAGGTTGGACCGTACACGGAATCGGGCGATACGCGCCTTGCAAACAGTAGGTTGGCGAAACCGTTATGGTACAGCTTCCAGAGAGCTTCGTTGTCGGTGACAAGGCGCGGCAGGTTTCCGCTGAATTCGGAATTGCCGGGTGTGAACGCCGAACCCACCAGATGGTCGAAGGTCGCTTCACTCTCCTTCTCGATCCCTGCGAAGTTAGCCTGCAACTTGTCATAGAGTTCCACCGCGCTCGAAGCGTCGCCCGCAAGCGCGACCGTAAAATTCAGAGATTTTGATTCCCTGGAACCAAGCTCGAGGTCAAAAAGCAGCATTCGCTTCTGCTCGACCCGGTCGGGAGAGGTATGAAAACCCTGCACACCGACGATCTGTGAGTGCTGCGCTTCGAAGATGAGGCAGCCGCGTCGCGCGTCATATGTGATCTTGTTGTCGGCTTCGCCGGGAGAATTCACGAACCATGGCGTCGTCTGCTTTGCGACCGCACCACGCATGTCGAAACCAAGCGTGAACGTTCTGCGGCCACTGCTGGCGTTTTTTACCGTGATCGTTTGCATCACCGCACGTTGCTTGCTGGGCAGGAACATACGGGTTGAGATTTGGAGTCCCCCCATGGTCTGGTTGCGAAACACGCAATGCGGGAACCATTGGTACTCCACGACGCCTTCCGGCTCCGGAGCAATCGCGGCAAACCGGCCGTCGAGGAACAGTTCGCAAGTGAGAAGATAGCCGGGGCTCCAGGGCATCGACGGCGGAGCGCAGCATGCGTACGGAGGAAATGAGATCGCGGTGATTGCCGAGACCGACTTGCCAACCTGCGCGTACCCAAACTCGTTCATCGCCGCCGGTGAATTGAAAAGATCTCGGAATTGATAGCGCTGCGGATCGGAGGCCATGTCGGCAAGCGATGGCGGGCACGTCAGCCTTTTTTTGACGATTGGATCGGTGCCGAAGAACCCGGGATTCGCGACCGCTGTGGGAGTAAGAGCGGCCAAGGTCGTTCCAGCGGCCCCGAACTTTAGAAATGTGCGACGGCTGACGTCATGATCAGAAGAAGGCATAGGGGACTCCCGAGCAAAAGACGGTATTCGGCAATAAAGCAACTTTATAGCATCGCTTTGTTCTATTTAATAGACGTTTTATGTTCTTTTAGATACGATTCGTTCAATAAAGAAAGCGACGAGGCAGCATGGCCATTAACCGCCACGTGGTAAAGAGCACATTCGTCAGCGCGCTTGGTGGTTTGCTCTTTGGATTCGATACGGCAGTCATCGCGGGTACCACTCATCAACTGACTGAGGTATTCAAGCTCACCCCCAATGCGCTGGGAATTACCGTCTCCAGCGCTCTGTTGGGAACCGTTTTGGGAGCGATCACTGCTGGATACCCAGGGCAGCGCATCGGTCGGCGCGACAGCCTTCGCATCATGGCCATTTTCTATATGTTGTCAGCCTTGGGCTGCGCGCTCGCCTGGAATTGGAGTTCGCTGCTCGTTTTCCGCGTGATCGGCGGGCTAGGTATTGGCGGATCGTCGGTGCTGGCGCCGATGTACATTGCAGAGCTTTCCCCGCCGAAGTGGCGTGGACGCTTGGTCGGATTCTTCCAGGTAAACATCGTTATCGGCATACTCGTTGCGTATCTCTCGAACTTCGTGATCGGCAGGATGAACTTCGGCGCGATGGAATGGCGATGGATGTTGGGTATCGCCGCGGCGCCGGCGGTTCTTTTCTTCGTAATGTTGTTCTTCATTCCGCGCAGCCCGCGGTGGTTAGCGATGAAAGGACGCACCGCCGAAGCACTTCGGGTTATGCGTCTTACCGGGACTGACAATCCGGAGGAAGAGCTTAACGGGATCGTGCGTTCCATCCATCTTGAGCGCTCCACTAAAAGCGAGTCGCTCTTGCAGCGCAAGTACCTCTTGCCAATCTTTCTCGCCGTTAGCGCTGGCGCGTTTAATCAGCTAACCGGCATCAATGCCTGCCTTTACTACCTGAACGATATCTTTGCCGCCGCTGGAGCAAGCAAGTATTCCGCCGGTATGCAGTCGGTACTCATCGGCTGCACCAATCTGTTCTTTACTCTGGTCGCGATGACGATGATCGACAAACTCGGGCGAAAGAAACTTCTGCTGGTCGGCACAACAGGTGTGTGCATCTTCCTTGCGATCATCGGACAGATTTTCCACAGCGGAGGCCATGGCGGCTCGCTGATCTGGCTGCTCATCGGCTTCATGGGCTTCTTCGCCATCTCGCAAGGCGCGGTGATTTGGGTTTACATCAGCGAGGTCTTTCCCACACGTGTTCGAGCCCAAGGCCAAGCGCTTGGCACTTCAACCTTGTGGATCACCAACGCGCTGATCTCGTGGATGTTCCCGGTGCTCGCCGCGAAATCGAGCGCTACGCCGTTCTTCTTCTTCGCGGCAATGATGTTCATTGACGTGCTGATTATCGCGATGATCTACCCGGAGACGAGTGGCGTATCTCTTGAGCAGTTGGAACAGAAGTTGGGCGTAGTCGAATAAGCTACGGTTCGAAGTGGTCCCAGGTTTTCTCGACGCGCGCTGGCTGCGAGACCCATTGCAGGCTCTCGGGATCGGCGACGAACTGCTGGTACATCGGTGTCCCGGGAGTGATTCCCAACTCCGGATAAGCCCGCGGTTCGCGCACCGTAATTTCAGAGCGACGATACCTGGGGTTGGCTTCCCAGAGGATGTTCTGCTCTGCATCGAACACCGGAAACCAAGCTAGCCCGCCGTGCGCACGCACTTCGTCGTAGACAAAACCGTACTGCCGATCGCACCATGCGCCAAAGACCATACGACGATTCGGATCAGCGTTAATCACACAATGTGCCCACGACGGTGGCACAACGACTTTATCTCCGGGATTGGCTACAACCGCGAAGCAGCGGCCAGGATCGTCTGTTGCACGCTCCTGGGCGTAGATGATCGCGAGGCCTTCCCAAATCTCGAACAACTCCGGAGTCGACCATCCACAGTGCGGCGCGATTGCGTGGATGTGGCCTTGGCTGCGCACCGGTTCGTCACCTAGCCGTCCGGCCGCATACGCCACGACACCGTACAAAATCATGCGCCGCTGCATCTCTGCGCGGTCGGATTCACGACCGACATCCATCACGATGGAATAAACCGGGTCGGGGCCCTTGCAATTCGGATCGCGCAGACTGCGACGAATGGCATTCAGCTGGCGAAACTCGGGCGCTGGGCCAAATACGCCATCGTCATACGAAAAGTGCATGTCGCTCGAGCAATGCACTCCAAGCTTTGGATCGAAGTTCATTTCCGGTTATGGTCCGCTACTCTTCGGTGAGGGTGAATGAAGGTTTGCCGTTCTGCCGCAGCACACGCGCGCCGAAACCTTTTCCACCGGCGATCTGGTAGTCGTGCCCCGCATCGCTCGGCCAGCATGCCACGAAACGCAACGGAACATCGCCCGTATTCACCACTCGATGCGCCACGCGACCGGAAATGTAATGCAGACTTCCCGGCTTCATCGCTTCAAACCACGAACGTCCCGACTCATCTCGCAACACCAGCATGCCTTCGCCAACTGTCGTTCCGTAAAACTCGGCGCGATCGAGAACGGCATGGCGATGGCCGTGCGTCATGTAATACTCATCGCCGACGGAACCGGGCTGGATTTCGGTGAGACCCCAGAACAATCCACCTTCGGTACCTCCGGGCACGGGCTCCCACCACCAGACGCGATAAACAATCGTATCCGGATCCATTCCCCGGAACGCTTGCGCGTCGCGGAAGATTCCACTAAGTTGTCCGAGTTTCTTCTCAGAAGACCGTAAGCCCGGCACCTGCAAGGCACCCGAACTCCAGTCCACGTTGGCAATGATGGCTGGATTCACGTCGATAGAGTACGCGCGGATTCTTCCTAAATCAACCAAAAAGAACAAAATTGTGTTCGTTTATAGCTATAACAGGATATTATCCTGTTTCTATTGCGTTTGTTTGAATCCCAAGGCCGCTAAGGTAAGGCGATGGACAGATGTGTTGTCTCGATTGATTTAGGAGGCTCGCACGCCGCGGTAGCCGTGGTGCAGGGTGCCAAGCTATTGGCGAGCCGCGAGATCGAACTCGATCACGCCCAAGACCTCCGCCCGGTGCTCGACATTTTCGCAAACGCGGTGCGCGAGCTTTTACGGGAATTGCAGATTCCGGCTAAGGATTGTCTTGGGCTCGCGCTTGGGTTCTGCGGATTGGCCGACGGGCGCATCGGGCGCGTGATCTCTACCAACAAGAAATATGAAGACGCGCCGGGAATCGACTTCAACGAGTGGAGTATGCGCGAACTCGGACTGCGCTTCGCGATTGAGAACGACGCGCGCATGGCCCTGCTCGGCGAACGCCACGCGGGCGCCGCGCACGGCTACGACAATGTCGTAATGATCACTCTCGGCACCGGCATTGGTGGAGCGGCGCTGATTGAAGGCAAGCTGTTGCGTGGAAAGCACGCGCAAGCCGGATGTCTCGGAGGACATCTTCCCGCAAAGGTGGGTGGACGCCTGTGCACGTGTGGCGCTGTTGGATGCAGCGAAGCGGAAGCCTCTGGATGGGCGCTGCCGATCATGGCAAAGGAATGGAAAGGCTTCGAGCACAGCGCTCTAGCGCAGCGAGAGAAGATCGATTTCCGCGCTCTGTTCGAACTCGCAAAAGCTGGTGATCGCGTCGCACTGGAGATCCGGGAATACTGTCTGCAAGTTTGGGCAACCGCCGCGGTCGGCCTGATTCACGCTTACGATCCCGAGCTCATTGTGATTGGTGGCGGCGTGATGCGCAGCGCCAACGTCATCCTGCCGCACATTCAGCAGTTCGTGAACGAGCACGCCTGGACTCCGTGGGGCAAAGTAAAGATCGTCGCCGCGGAACTCGGCAATCACGCTGGATTGTTTGGCGCCGAACCGTTGCTCACAGGCAACGTGTAACCGCTCCAATTCCTCATGAGGGCTCACATGTCATACGAATACCGGCCGCGTACCTGCCGAACGTTTATCTTTCGCGTGGCCTGCTTCGTGTTGCTGGCGCTGAGTGCAACGTTTGCGGATTGGCAATCCATTGGAGATCTCAAGCCCAGGGGCAGACAGGCAAATGAATTCACCTTTGTCAACGCGCGGACAACGGTGGCAATTACCGTGCTCGCTCCGGACATCGTGCGCGTGCGGGCCGTGGCTGGAACCTCTCTTCCCCCCGATCATTCGTACGCTGTAGTAAAGACCGACTGGCCCGCGGTCAAGGTGGACTTCTCTTCGAAAGAGAACGTTGAAAGCATCCGCACCGAACAATTGGAAGTACGAGTTCAGCTGGCGCCGTTCCGGCTTGCGTTCTACGACGCGAAAGGCAGACTCATCTCGAAGGACGCCGACGACCAGGGAATGAGTTGGGATGGACATCGTGTCCGAGTATGGAAAGACCAGCCAACGGACGAGCACTACTTCGGGTTCGGAGAGAAGAGTACGCCTCTCGACAAGCGAGGCCGTTCGCTCGTGATGTGGAACAAGGACCCTGAGGGATTCGATGGCACAACGGAACCCCTGTATCAATCCGTGCCGTTCTTCGTCGCGCTACGACAGGGTCGCGCGTACGGCACCTTTCTGGATAACACGTGGCGAAGCTCGTTCGACATGGGATCGGAAATCCCCGACGTTTACTCGTTCGGCGCAGAGAACGGAGAACTGAATTATTACTTCTTCGCGGGTCCGACGCCGAAGCAAATCGTAAGCCGATTCACCGAGCTAGTCGGCCGCGTTCCGATGCCGCCACGCTGGTCTCTGGGCTACATCCAAAGTCGTTACAGCTACTACCCGGAAACCAAAGTTCGTTTTATCGCCGAGAATTTCCGCGAACGCGACATTCCCTGCGACGGGATTTTCCTCGACATCGACTTTATGGACGGTTTTCGCGTCTTCACCTGGGACAAGTCGCGCTTCCCCGATCCCAAACGCATGATGACCGACCTGCGGCAGCAGGGATTTCACATCATCGCGATCGTGGATCCGATGGTGAAAGTCGATCCCAACTATTGGGTTTACAAACAGGGGCTGGAAAACAATTACTTCGTGAAGAAGCCCGATGGCACGGTCTTCACCGGCAAGGGCTGGGGTGGTCAGAGCGCGTATCCGGACTTCGCTTCATCCAAGGTCCGTGACTGGTGGGCGGGTCTTTATAAGGAACAAATTGACCAGGGCGTGGCCGGAATTCTCACCGACATGAATGAGCCCGCCGTGATCGGCACGAATGGCCCGACAACCACATTCGACATGGACATGGTTCACCACACGGAGATGGGGCCTCGCACCCACGCCGAAATCCACAACGTCTATGGGATGTTGGAGACGCTCGCTACACGGGATGGCATGTTGCGGGCGCGGCCGAACGAACGCCCGTTCATCATTACTCGTGCAACGTTCGCCGGCGGCCAGCGCTATGCAGCCCAATGGAGCGGAGACAATTTCGGCACCTGGGACCATCTTCGTCTTAGCATGCCAATGCTCAACGGCATGGGCCTTTCCGGATTGCAGTTCGTGGGCGCCGACATCGGTGGAATCATGCCGGTTCCGAGCCCCGAACTCTACACGCGGTGGATGCAGACCGGAGTACTGACTCCGTTTGTCTGGACACATTCGCTTGGTCCGGGAAATCTTGAACCGTGGGGCTTCGGCAATCGCATGGAGGCGATCAATCGCGAGTCGATCAAGCTGCGCTACCGGTTGATGCCGTACATCTATACGACGTTCTGGGAAGCCGCGACCACCGGTCAGCCAATCATGCGCCCGCTGCTGCTCGAATATCCGGATGATCCGTGGGCGATAGGAACCAATGACGAATATCTCTTCGGCAACGATCTGCTCGTTGCCCCGATCGTGAAAGACTACGACGAATCCCGTGGGGTTTACCTGCCGAAAGGGACTTGGTACGACTACTGGACCGACCACAAGTATGTGGGTCCGCAGATGATCACTGTAAATGCGCCGCTCGATCGCTTGCCACTCTTCGTTCGCGGTGGAGCAATCCTTCCAAGCCAGCAGGACATGCAGCATACCGATCAGTTCCCGATCGATCCGCTCACGCTCGACATCTATCCAGATTCGTCTTCTTCGCGCCAGTATTACGACGACGACGGCATCAGCTTTGGGTATCAGAAAGGCGCCTACTACGTACAGACGATCACCGCGGAGGCAACGACCGCAGGGGTGAACGTCACGTTGTCCGCTCCTGAGGGAAGCTTCCGTCCGCCGAAGAGATCTCTCGTGCTGCGAGTGCATCTCCAGGCTGCACCGCCGAGCGGGGTGTCACTCGGAACCTCGAGGCTTTCGCAGCAGGAATCCGTGAAGAAGTTGCAGGAAGTGCAGAATGGCTGGCTGTATGATTCGGACTCGCACACGGTTTGGATCAAGTTTCCTGACCAGGAAGCCGCCGCCAGCGTCGCGATTTCGCGCTGATTCGAAAGCCCTATGCAAAAACAATTTCCGAACGCACAGCTTTCCGGGCTGATTCCCGGGAGTGAAAACCTGCGGTTCCTCAACTTTCGCGGCAACGCGCTTCCGGGCCGCGGCGATGTACTGCTCTTTGCCCCGCCCGGATTCGAGTCGATGCACGACGTTCCTCTGTTGCTTTTGCTGCACGGCGTTTACGGCTGCCAATGGAATTGGTGGCTGAATGGCGCAATCGATCGCACTGGACTCGCGATGCTGCAAGATGGCAGCACCACGCCGATGATGATCGCAATGCCTTCCGATGGCTTGTGGGGCGACGGATCAGGTTATGTGCCGCATGCCCACGCAAACTATGAAGCCTGGATCGCTGACGATATCCCGACTTGCTTGCGTGAACTGTTCCCACAATTGCGATCCGATAAGTTTTTTATCGCTGGCTTATCAATGGGCGGCTTCGGTGCGATGCGACTCGGAATGAAATATGCCGCACGCACGCTTGGAATCTCGGCGCACTCCTCCGTAACGCACGCATCTCAGCTCTCGCGCTTTATTCCGTATCCGCCTGACGCGTTTCTATTCGCCGGTGAACAAGAGACAGACCTGCTGTACTGGGCGAAGACGAACCTCACGCATCTGCCACCATTACGTTTCGATTGCGGAACCGAGGACTCTCTGATTGAACAGAACCGGAAACTGCACCGGGAACTCTCCGATCTAGGCGTTCCACACACCTATGAAGAGTTCCCGGGCGGTCATGACTGGCCGTATTGGACCGAACACGTTCGCAGCACGCTCGCATTCTGCAAACGTGTTCTTGAACGTTGACTACTTCTTCGCGGCCTCCGGCATCGGCATGCGCACTACCTGCGGGAAATACACGTCGGTCTCAGCAGGCAGTTTCGCGGGCTTCATCGTGTTGCACACATAAGTGAACAGGAGTTCGCCGGCCTTCTCGAACTCCGGATGCTCCTTGCCCGCGTAGCAGAATGTGTCCTTGTCGTAACGCGGATCGCTCTTCTGCATGATCGGGACCTGATAGATCACATCGCCTTCGGTCCATGGGCCACTCATGGAAGGTGCGGTGCGCAGGATCACTTTGTCCGAGAAGATCTGCGGATCCACCATCACGGCGACCCACTTCTTTAACTCAGGGTGGTAACGCACCGACATCTCGGATGCGCCTTTGTTCATGACAGCCTTCGCCTTTGCCGGTTCCAGGCCGTCGTGCCATTTGTCGTCGCTACCGAGATATTGAAGGCTTTTCTGCGGGTCCCTCAATCCTTTCAGTGGAATGCGCGTAAGGATCTGCGGCCGCGACCCCTGCTCGTACAGTGTGAAGATGTAGAGATTGTCGCTGTCCACCAGCGCGGAGGCTGAAGGGTTGGCGTGCACGCTCTCCGCAACGAGCGGCGAGTACGAGATCTTCCAGTTCTGCGGGACATCCTTTATGCCCGTTACATGTGCCAGGTCGGTGCCGCAAACTTCAAATCCGAGCGCGAAAGCGTCGGAATTCGGCTTATTGCGCACGCACACCAGCGTGATCCACAACTCATTGTTGTGCTCCACGCCATCGAGCGCCCAGTAGTAGGTCCCGTCGTTCCGTTGCGGCTTGAAGAAGGTGTCAAAGTTGCCCTTTTCATCACGCTTGATCGAGTAATCGAGCTTCCATTCGCCGTTCTTACAGGTCGAAATGCCGATAGAGTTGTGCACCATCTTCGGATCGTTCCCGTTGACTTCGCGCTTGTCTCCATACAGTGTGTCGCCGAAGATCCAGACCACGCGGCCATCCTGCAGGGGAATGGAATACGCCGCATCGGCGCCTTGCCAGGGGGCTTGTGCCCCAAACGACGGATTACAGTCGAAGTGCTTGGACTCTGCGAAAGCAACCGCAGAGAGAACGAGAAGCGCACACACAAACTTGAACAGAAGACGCATGATTAGGCCCTCACTGACGAAATTAGTAACCGCGCTCGACACGGTTTGCGATTCTCCCGACACTTTCAATTTCTACTTCCACGAGATCGCCCTCGCGCAAATAAAGCGGAGGCTTGCGCGAGAAACCCACTCCCGGCGGTGTGCCGGTGGCGATGATGTCGCCAGGATGAAAGGTGAAGCTGTGCGAGAGATAAGAAATGAGTTCAGGAATTTTGAAAATCAATTGGTTCGTGTTCGAATCTTGCATCACCGCGCCATTCACGCGCGTGGTAATTCGCAAATTGCCAGGATCCGCCACTTCGTCTCGGGTGACGAGGTACGGTCCGTTCGGCGAAAACGTGTCGCAAGACTTCCCGCGCGTCCACTGACCGTCGGCAAACTGCGAGCGGCGCTCCGAAACATCATTGAAGACTACATACCCGGCTACGTATTCCATTGCCTCGGATTCTGCCACCCGATGCGCGCGCTTTCCGATCACGACTCCGAGTTCGCCTTCGAAGTCCACTTGCGCTTCGGCGTCCGGCAATCGGATGGGATCGTATGGTCCGGAAAGACTCGACGTGAATTTCGCAAAGCACAGAGGTGTCTTAGGAATCGACTGGCCAGCCTCTTTCGCATGGTCGAGATAGTTCAAACCGATGGCGACGATCTTTTTCGCAGCGACCGGGAAATCCAAATCGCGGCCGTCAACGTGAACAACATCCTGGCCTACGCCAAGCGTGCGTACGAACTCGAGCGCATCCGGACCTGACTCCAATAACGCCAATGTCGATTGGAAAGGCGCGGCATCCCTGCCAGCCTTCTCGGCAGCCGAAGCAACGTCGACAAACGCACCGTCACCAACCACAAGGCCGAGGCGACTTTCACCGTTTGCCCGGTATTGCACCAAACGCATCGATTCACTCCCGAAACCGTCAGAGTTTGCTTGACTTCCGCCAGAAAGAAACTATATATGTTTTTTTGTTTATCAAACAAGTGATATTGATATACTTTTTGCGTTAATTCGAACATGACCTCGCTTGTCTCGATGGATCGTTTCGAAGTCTTCGCCGATGGCCTTGACCATCCTGAAGGTCTTGCCTTCGATGCCGACGGAAACCTCTGGGCCGGCGGTGAACTCGGCCAAATTTATCGCATCGACGCGAAACGAAAAGTGAAGCTGGTGACCACACTCGGCGGCTTCAATCTTGGCCTGACATTTTCGTCGCGCCAGGAATTGTTCGTTTGCAACTTTAAACTCAGCGCACTCATTCAACTCGATCGTTCCGGAAAAGTCGTCCGGTCGTGGGATCGCGTGGGCCGCTACCGCCTTCGCACGCCGAATTTTGCCGTCTTCGATCGCGAAGGCAATCTTTATTTCAGCGACTCCGGTGAGTTTCACGGCGACGATGGATTTTTGTTCGTGTTGCGACCGAATGGCAAGATTGAGAAACTGCTTTCGGATCTCTCATTCCCGAATGGCCTCTCGCTGAGTGCCGACGACAAGACGCTCTTCGTTGTACAAAGCACAGAAGACAATGTACTCGCCGTGCCGGTTGCGGGCGGTAAAGTGACGGGTAAAGCCCGCGTATACGGGAGCGGCCTGCACAGCGTTCCGGATGGCGCGGCACTCGATGCGACCGGAAATCTGTACGTCACCTGCTACGCGTCGCACAATGTGTATTGCGTTTCACCGAACGGTGAAGTCAAACTATTCGTCGCCGATAGTGAAGGAACGATGCTCGCCAGTCCCACGAATATCGCCTTCGGCGGTCCGCATCACGATGAGATGTATTTTGCCAATCTCAGCCGCTGGCATATTTGTCGCGTGCGGGCCGGCATCAAGGGACAATTACTCGCCAACCAGCGTTAGCTGGCGGAGCTCTCATGAAAATTACCGATATTCGCTGGACGCGTGCGTTCATCCCGATTGAAGCGCCTTTGCGCTACTCCATCGGCTCTCATCCTGGTTTTTCGCGCATCATTATTGAGGTCGAAACCGACGAAGGCATCACCGGCCTCGGGGAGTGTTATACAGGTGCGAGCCGCGAAGGACAGCTTGCCGATCTCAAGCCGCAACTGATTGGCGAAGACCCGATGAATCTTGAGAGGATTCGCTGGAAGGTCGCAACGCCGAGTTCGGTGAAGCTTTTCGGATTCGCTCTCGGGTTTGCCGGTATCGAGTTCGCGCTCCTCGACATTCAAGGCAAGGCGCTGAACCGGCCGGTTTGTGACATCCTTGGCGGACGCATCCGCGACGAAGTTCCCTTCGCTGCCTACCTGTTCTATCGCTATGCAAATGACGAGGGGACGGGCGAAGTCTCGAACGCTGAGCAGATGGTTGCTTTCGCGAAGGCGCTCGTTGATCGCTACGGCTTTAAAACGCTCAAATACAAAAACGGCGTTCTGCCGCCAGATGAAGAGATTGATACCTTCATCTCGCTGCGCAAGCAGTTCCCAAAACACCGTATTCGCCTCGATCCCAACGCAGTGTGGACGGCAACTACCGCGATTGACGTCGCCCGCCGCCTGCACGACTACAACATGGAGTACCTCGAAGACCCCGTCTGGGGCATGCGCGCGATGCAACGTGTGAATGCAAAGGCTCCGTGGGTCACGTTGGCTTCGAACATGTCGGTGTTTGCCTTCGAAGATCTCGCGCCAAACATCATGGCCGACGTGCTGGATGTCGTGCTGCTCGATCCGCACTGGTATGGCGGAATTCATCGCGCCAAGCTCGCAGGGCAGATTTGCGAAGCGCTCGGTGTGGACGCCGGCATGCATAGCGGTGCGGAATTCGGCATCTCGCAGGCTGCAATGCTGCATCTGGCCGCGTGCCTGCCGAATCTGACCCTGGCCTGCGATTCCCACTACCACCACCTGAAGGATGACATCCTCGAAGGCGGCATGCTGAAGTTCGAGAACGGGGCGATGAAAGTCCCGACCGGCCCCGGACTAGGCGTGTCGCTGGACCGAGACAAGCTCGCTCGCTACCACGAACTCTCGAAGCAGCACGAAATGGGCGCGTGGACAGACGACCCTCGCCGCGGCGGCGGTGTCATCACGCAACCGAAATGGTGATCATGAAGACCCGGTGGAATTTCCTGGCCCAGGCAGTTCTGTTCGCATCGTTGATTTCGCCAACTATAGCTGGCGCACAAGAGCAAAGCATCTGGAAGCTCGGGACCTTCAATCACTCTTCGGGCGAGTTTCGCGACCAGGGCATCGACCACGCGGACCCGAAGAGTGACCTAACGTTCGTCGTTGGACACAACAAGGACTCTGACTGGTACCGCTTTCAACCAGGCCCGGCGAACGGAATGACGGGTGGGAGAGTGCATCCTTACACGCTGAAGTTTGCGTTGAAAGATGCTCCGCGGGGCGTTTACCACCTTAAAATCGCGATGTTGTACGAGACGCCGCGTCTTTCGTTTTTGAAACTGGAAATCAACGGCCACTCGGGTTACTTTTACTTTCATCCCAAGCTCGATTTCAACGCTGGCGACTGGGAAGGAACGTTTGTTCCCCAAACGTCGACGGATGAAAAAGTAATCGCGATTCCCGCTTCGTGGCTACATCAAGGCGAGAACACGCTTGTATTCACCGCAATGGACGCTCCTGCCACTCCGCAGAATTCTCTCGGCGCCATCGCTCCCGGACACACCGGCTTGGTGTACGACGCACTGGAACTCACCCAAGATCCCTCTGCAACTTACGACGACCACGCGTTCAGTGCGCAAATTGAACCAACGATCTTCTATCGTGCCGGCAAGAATGGCAGTACGGAAGTCGTCGACGTATTCGCGAGCGCAGGCGCGCTGCCCAAGAGTGGAACGATCCAACTTCAGACAGGCAGCACTCAACTGGCAAAAGAGTTCTCCTCCGAGTGCGAGTTCGGCGAGATCCGTGCGAGCTTCGATGTCCCTGAATGGAGCGGTCCTCAAGAAGCAACCGCAAGCCTTAGCGGCTCGAAGGCGACCGCGACGATCACTCCTGCAAAGAAATGGGCGGTTGCGATCATCCCGCACGAACACCTTGATGTGGGCTTCACCGATTACGCCGCGAAGGTCGCGGAACTCCACTCTCAATCTATTGACGCGGCGATGGGCTTGATCCAGAAGACGCCAGATTTCCGCTGGACACTCGACGGTAGCTGGGTGGCCACTCAATATCTGAACGGCCGTTCTGCTGAAGCGCGCGAGCAGTTCTTGCAATACGTTCGCGATGGCAGCATCACGATTCCACCGGAGTTCGCCAACCAGCACACCGGCAATGCCTCAGTGGAGGCGCTGGCGCGCTCGTTTTACAACCAGCATCAACTCGCGCGTGAGTACAAACTCCCCACCGCAGATGCCGCGCAAATCGTCGACGTTCCCGCGTACACATGGGGATACGCATCGGTGCTTCATGACGCGGGAATCAAATACTTCATCGCAGCGAGCAACAGTTGGCGCGCGCCGATCATGCTGCTCGGCCGTTGGAATGAGAAGTCTCCGTTTTATTGGGAAGGCCCAGATGGCAACCGGGTGCTGATGTGGTATTCCCGCGCTTACCTGCAAGCCCATACTTTATTTGGCGGACCGTGGCGCATGGAATCTATACGTGATTCGCTGCCGGTCTTCCTGCAGGCCTACACGCGTCCCGACTATACGGCGAACACCGCGATCATTTTCGGTACGCAGTTGGAGAACACTCCGCTCGCGAAGGAACAAAGCGAAATTGTTGGCACGTTCAACCACGAATACGCCTGGCCGAAACTCGAGTTCTCGACGGTTCACTCCGCGATGGCGCAGATCGAGCAAGAGTGGAAAGGGGAAATCCCTGTTTATCGCGGCGATTTCGGCCCTTACTGGGAGGACGGCTACGGAAGTGACGCCGCCCACACTGCGATTCATCGCGAGAACCAGCATCGGATTGCAACCGCAGAGGTGTTGGGTGCCGCTGTATCGTCGATCGACCCTCGTGTTATTCCAGATCACACTTTGCTCGATGACGCATGGTGGAACGAGCTGACGTATGACGAGCACACCTGGACCTACGTTGGCGCGACGACGCAGCCGGAACACCACCAGAGCGAAGACCAGATCGCGTTGAAGGGGGCCCGCGTCACACGCGCGCGCAACGACATCGACGAATCCATCCAGCGTGGATGGGCGCAATTGGAAGCGTTGGTCCATCCGAAAGAAGCGTCAGTCGCGGTTTTCAATTCGCTCAACTGGAAACGTTCAGGCGTCGTCGAAACCGACCTGCCGGACGGCAGCACGCTCGTGGATGCCACGACGGGATCTGAAGTTCCACTCGAGGTTCGCTTCAAAGGCAAGGGCATCTCGCTTCCGGGGTTCGGTCCTGGCAATGTGCGGGTGCGGTTCACCGCCTCGGACGTCCCTGCAATCGGATACAAGCTCTTCACGATTCGCCCGACCAGTGCGGCTTCCCACGAACCCGAAAGCCTTCACGGCAATGTATTCGAGAATGACTTCTATCGCGTTACGATCGCGCCTTCAGGCGGCGCCATCGCGAGTGTTTATGACAAACAACTCGGCCGCGAATTGGTGGACCAGAACAGTCCCTATAAATTCGGCGCGTATCTCTACGTCACCGGCGGTGACGAATACCCACGCAACTCGCTCTATCGATTCGGCGCCGGGCTCAATCTTCCTGCGCTGACCGCACATGCAGCGCAGTCGGCCACCGTCGTTTCGGCACAGCGCACGCCCCTCGGCATCAGGATCACGATGCATTCGAGTGCGACCAATACGACTTCAATTGAAACTGAGATCTTCCTACCCAGTTCGCAAAAGCAAGTCTTCCTTACGTATCGCGTTCACAAAGAACGCGTGCTCACTCGCGAATCCGCTTACATCGCCTTCCCCTTCGCAGTCGCCGATCCGCAGTTCACTTACGGCTCGCAAACAGGGTGGGTGAATCCCGCGAAAGACGAACTCGCAGGCGGCAGCCGCGAGTGGTATCTGCCTACGACATGGGCCGCCGTCTACAATCCACAGATATCCGCAACGGTGGTTCCGCTCGACGCACCACTCACGACCTTCGGTGACATCATGCGCGGCGCATGGCCCGCGGAATTCAAGCCAAAAAGCAGCACGATCTTCTCGTGGCTGATGAACAATTACTGGGGCACGAACTTTCCAGCATGGCAAGGCGGCGATTTCACCTTCCGCTACGCCGTCACCAGCGACGCGAAGTTCGATCCCGCAGCCCTCAATCACTTCGGCTGGAATGCGCTGACTCCGTTGGAACGCGACGACATCGGCGCTTCGACAGACACCTCGCCGCTCCCGAGCCAACAAGCTGAACTGCTCGCGATCAGCAATTCGAAAATCAATCTGCTCACCTGGAAGCGTGCAGAAGACGGCGATCGCACAATCCTTCGGCTGCAGGATGCCTCGGGCGAGGCTTCTCAGTTCACAATCGCCAGCAAGTACGTCAAGGTCGAACAGGCATGGTCTTGTAACCTTCTCGAGGACAATCAGGCCCCGCTTCCCGTCGGTTCCGGCGGCATTGCAGTCTCCATCAAACCATTCCAGGTATTAACGATTCGGCTCCATACAGCTCCGCGATAGGGGAACGGCTATGAAGATCGATCTCTCCGGCAAGGTCGCCGTTGTTACCGGTGGCGCGATGGGTATCGGTGAAGCCTGCGCCCGCAAGATCGCATTGGCCGGTGCGTCAGTCGCCATTCTCGATCCTAACGAGGACGCAGGCACGAAGACTGCAGCCGCGATCCGCGCGCACGGCGGTGAGTGCAAATTCTTTCGATGCGATGTCAGCAAGTCGAAGGATGTCGAGCAAGCTGTCGGCGACGTCATCACGAAGCATTCGCAGATTGACATCCTGGTCAGCAACGCCGGCATTCAATACTACGGCGACGTCATTACCACTCCTGAAGACGATTGGGACCGCGTCATCGGAGTGAACCTCAAAGGGTGCTTTCTCATCTCGAAGTTCTGCGTGCCGCACATGATAAGCAATGGCGGTGCAATCGTCGTGCTCGGCTCGGTGCAGAGTTTCACCGCGATCCAGAACTCCGCGGCTTACGTCACCTCGAAACACGCGGTCCTCGGTCTGGCGCGGGCCATGGCCCTCGACTATGCGCATAAAGGCATTCGCGTGAATTGCGTTTGCCCCGGTACCATCGACACGCCGATGCTCCACTGGGCGGCGAGTCTTTCACCCGACCCGGAATCCGTGATTCGCACCTGCGATCGAATGCACGCGCTCGGTCGCATCGGTAAACCGGACGAGGTCGCCGACGCTGTTCTTTATCTCGCCTCGCCAATGTCTTCGTTCATCACGGGCGCCGCACTGCTGGTGGACGGCGGTATGCTTGTTCCCGCAGGCGGCATGGCCTTCCAGGAAGGCGGCACAGGAGCATCCACGAAGAAATGAAACTCAAAGGAAAAACCGCTATCGTTACGGGCGCCGCTGCTGGAATCGGCAAAGCCTCCACCGAGCTATTTGCGTCGGAAGGCGCCCACATCCTCGCGATCGATCTCGATGGCGGCAAACTCGAACACCTGGCTTCAAAAATCACCAGTTCAGGCGGAATCTGCCTGGCGCTTCGGGGCGACGTCAGTCAGAGCGCGGATGTACAAAACGCATTGAACACAGCGATCGGACGCTTCGGAAAAATCGACATCCTGTTCAACAACGCAGGAATCGTGCCGGCTGGCAAGATCGATGTCACCACGGAAGAACAGTGGGACCGCGCGATGGCCATCAACGTAAAAAGTATGTACCTGTTCTGCCACGCGATTGTTCCGCACTTTAAGGAGCATGGCGGCGGAGTGATCCTGAACACCGCGTCAGCTACGGCTCTGCGGGCCGTCGTAGATCGCGCGTGTTACACCGCTACGAAGGCAGCAGTCGTGGGGCTCACGAAGTCGATGGCGTTGGATTACGTTCGCGACAATATTCGCGTGAATTGCCTCTGCCCCGGTACGGTGGACACACCTTCTCTCTCTGAGCGACTTGCCGCATTCCCCGATCCCGCGGAAGCAAAGAAGAATTTCATCGCACGCCAGCCAATGGGCCGCTTCGGCACTGCGGAAGAGATCGCGCTCGCCGCGCTATACCTGGTATCCGACGAATCAGCATTCGTCACTGGTGTAGCCTTTGCCATTGATGGTGGATTGACGATCTAGGATGAATCGCTGCGAGGCCGCTCCCATAACATGGAAGGGCCGACGCGCCTTTCGCCTTACGAACGGTACGGTCGAAATCACAGTGCTCCTCGGCGGTGGACACATCGCAGATTTTCGTCTCTGCGGCTCGCCCTACAACACGCTGTTCGAGTCGCCGTGGTCAACGATCGAGCCCTCGCAGTTCAGCTCACAACTACACTCCAGCTCGTATGGGGACGGTCCGATCGGGCGCCTGCTTTGCGGTTACACCGGGCACGCGCTGGCGCTAGGGTATTTCGGCTTGCCGGACGAATCCGAATCGAATCAAGGGCTGCCTTTGCATGGCGAAGCAGTAGCCAGCGACTGGAAAATCTCCTACAGCAACGCGGACGATGTAAGCGCGTCTGTCACGATGGAAGCTTTGTTGCCCGTTTACGGTCTTCGTGCCGAGCGCACCCTTCTGCTTTCCGCCGGCGCATCCACCGTTCACATCGAAGAGCGCGTGACAAACGTGAAGCACTCTCCTCTCGATTTCCAATGGGTCGAGCATGCAGCATTCGGAGAGCCGCTCTTCTCGGCAGGTGAAGCCAAACTCTACCTGTCGGCGAATCAATGTCGTACCTGGCCGTTAGGATATGAGGATCGGGAGAGTCTTGTCGTGGATCGCGACTTTGACTGGCCGCACGCGCCGTGGATCAAGGGCCACTTGGTCGATCTGTCTCTCCCATTTGATAAGAATGGCACTGGCTTTGTTGCTGCGCTTCTCACAGAGCCAGAACGATCGAACGCATACATCGCCGTGCACAATCGGCGCCTAGAACTCGCGGCCGGTTACGTCTTCGACCGCTGCCAATTTCCCTGGATAGCTCTTTGGGAAGAGAATTGCGCGCGAAGCTATCCGCCTTGGAATGGCGTCACCCGTGCACGCGGCGTGGAATTCGGGAATAGCCCTATTCCGCTCGGCCTACAACACGCAAAAGAGATGAAGACGCTCTTCGATGTCCCCGTATTCAGCACAATTCAGGCTGGTGAAACGATCGCCACGAGCTATCAAATCTTCGTCACTCCGATGGAGCGCGATTGGCCAGACATTTCGGACCTTCGAGAAGAGTCGGGAAGCTTAGCCGTTCACAGCCAGGACGGTCGTCTCGCAAGCATCCCCACGAGCGGCAAACCCTGACTACTGCATCAGCCCATGCTCTCGCAGAAACGCATACAGTTTCGTGTAAGCGTCCTCCAATTGCGCGTCGTTGAATTGGCCGTGACCGCCACCTTTGATCGTCACCAACTCATTGGGCACTCCAGCCGCTGAGAGCGCTTTGTGAAGGCGCACAGACTGCTCATAAGGCACTACGTCATCCGCATCGCCATGCACTGTAAATACAGGCGGCAGGCCCGGACGCACATACGTTAGCGGAGAGACTCGCTTGGCGACTGTTTGCACGTCCACTTGGCTTCCCATCCACATGATCGCGTAATTCTTCAGTTCCGGCCCTTGCAAGAGTTCGCCAACATCAGAGGGTCCATACCAATTAACAATCGCTGCAACGCCCAGTTTCGCATCACCGTATTTCTCATCGCCAATGCAGTTGTTATCCAAGCCCGTGCCGTCGGGGAGCATTCCGACGATGAGGGATAGGTGGCCACCGGCGGAGTGACCGGTAACGACTATTTTCTTCGTGTCGATGTTGTACTGCTTCGCATTGCGATAAACCCACCGCAGCGCACAACGACAATCTTCCACCGCGGCGGGCGCCGGTGACTGGCTCGCCATGCGGTATTCGACATTGATTACGTTCCAGCCCATCTGGAGGTACGGGAGAAAGTAGAGTGTCGCTCCCGTTCGGTCGCCAAAGATCCATCCGCCACCGTGGTAATAGATCAACGTTGGCGCCGGAGTCTTAGCATCTTTCCTCTGCCAAACATCGAGTTTCAGCGCGTAGTTATTTGCCGTGCCATACACAACGTCCGGGTAGATCGCATACCTCTCGGCGACCGTCGCTGTCCACTTCTCCGTCGGCGGTAATTGCTGGGCTGCGGCACACGCCGCCAGCGAAAGGCAGCACAGAAACACCGCAACAGCGCGATGCATACGTTGCATGGGTCCCTCACTGTCGTTTAAGGATTGCTACGGACGAAAGCCTTAATCGTGGCGCAGCGCTTCCCTTCCGACTCGCCATGAGGCCGGATCGTGTATTCACCCACCGCTGCCGGAACGATGAACGTTTCCGCGAAGTGGACGACGAAGGGCGGAAATGCGCTGGTCGGACTCTCTACCATTGCCTCACGACCCTCGCAAAGATTCAGAACATTCACGCCGCCATTGGTGTTGTGTCGCACCGGGGTAGTAAACCAATGCCGCCGCGTTTCAATGAACTCGCGCTCGTGCAGCCCTGTCCGTTCTTCTACCCAACCCTCGCCTCGGTCGACTTCCGAAGTATGATTGACCAGGTTTTCTTCTACCCATTTTGTCGTCCGGTCCCACTGCACGTTACGAAGCCCATGCTCGAGGTGAATCGGTCGCGGGGTTCCGTCGAGACCCAAACGGCCCCAGTCCCACATCTTGAACGTGAAGATATAGGGAGTCGCACTGATCTCCAGCACCATGCTGTTCTTCCCCGAACAGTGTGGTGTTCCGGCGGGAATCAAGAAGTGATCATGCTTTTTCGCCGGAAAGCGATTGACATACTTTTCCGCGTCGAACGGGATCTCGCCCTCTTGCGCCAGATGCAGGTCATCGATCATCTGCCCGCGATCGATGTTCTCTTTCAATCCGAGATACACGCAGCCCTCTTCGGTGGCATCGAGCATGTAATAGCTCTCATCCTGCGTGTAGTTCATCCCGAACTTTTCCTGGATGTACTCGGTCAACGGATGCACTTGGAAAGAAAGGTTGCCGCCATCCATCGTGTCGAGAAAGTCGAAGCGGATCGGGAACTCTGTTCCGAAGCGAGCATGCACCGCTTCTCCCAGCAACTCATGTGGGCGGGCAAACACCAGATTGATGGACGGGATCTCGACCCGCGCATCGCCGAACGCCAGTAACAGGCTGTTTTCTTCGGGAACGCAGTCAAAGCACCATGCATAGTTTTCGGCGTCGCGCGGTAGATCGCAAACTTCCTTCATCCATTGTCCGCCCCACGGCCCAGGATCGAAGAATGGCACGACTCGGAATGGACGGTGCGCAGCGATCCGCAATCCTTCTGCAAGCTGCGCTCCGTTGATCATCTTCGGCGTAGCTCGATCGTTGGTGTCGAGTACGAAATCAATCTTCGGCAGGAGTTGCTTCTTCAGGCGATCTGCGGCGCGCCAATCCACAAAAAAGGCGCGCTTATATTTCAACGAAGCACGTTCAGTCGCGTTCTCCAGTCCCAGGTTGGCGATCTCGTTGGCGCGCTGACGTTGTTGAATCTTCCAACGCGCCATGTCGCAATAAACCAGCAGGTCCCAGTGTTCTGCAATCAGGGCAGCTCCGGTTCCTATAACCAAAACCAGGCCGTCGGCTGTATTCAGATCGGCGCGCTTTTCTCCAAGTTTGCGCTCGTCGAGGAACTCGGAGAGTTCATAGTTGTTCATAAACGCGAAAACGGGGTCGTCCCCGAGATCGCGTGCAGTTAGTGTTCTGATTTCATTTTCGGACTTGTAACACTCCGCTGACCTAATGACCGAGTGCGGTTTCAGTCCATTCACCAACTCGGCTTCAATATTTCCTTCAAAACAGCCCGGATAACACTCCACACAAACTACAAATCTCCCTTGGATCGCCGTCTTCCTGAGCGTCTGTGTAATAGCCTTCCAGCCCACGTCACAGGTCGCATCGGGAACCGCAATCACGGGGAACTTATCGTAGTTCGAACTACTTTGCTTTGACATTGCCCCTCAAACTACAGGTACTAAGAACGGTGTATCGGAGTCGCGCCTGGAAACCGGATTGTTTGCCGATCATCTACCGCGAAAGAAACTCTTAAAAATGGGCGGCAACAATCTCTTGCTGCCGCCTGGTAGGGAGGTCGCTGCGTTCCGCTAGAAAACCAGCTTCAGCGAGAGCTGGATCTGCCGGTTGGTTCCCGGTCCGATCTGGCTTGTGTTCGAGTCAGCAACTGTCTGTCCGGTGCGGCCGAAGTTCGGATTCGGCGCGCAGGTTGCCGGATGGAATCCAGAGGCATCCGTGAACGCCCCAGTGATCGAGCTACAGATTCCACCATCGGGCGTTGCGAAGTTCGGGTGGTTCAGGATGTTGAAGATGTCCGCACGGAATTGCAGGTTTACCCTTTCCGTGATCGGAATGTTCTTCATCCCCGACATGTCCCACTGCACGAAGGCAGGACCACGCAGGTCGTTCCGTCCCGTGTTGCCCCACACTGGGCCCCAGTCGCCGGTGTAGTTAGGATTGATCTCATAAGCGGCGGAGTTGAAGCTGCTGTTCGGCCAATTTATGTCCGACAGGTAGCCTTGTTGTCCCGCCACGCGATTCGGACGCGTCGGGTTCCCAAACAATCCGCTCACCAGCGTGATGTTCACCGGCAAGCCAGACCGCGCCTGGAGAATGGTTGAAGCCTGCCATCCGCCCAGGATGGCCCGTTTCCACGCCGCTTCTCCCTTCAGGTTTCCGAACGCATACACCACGCTGCCTGTCAGGTTCTGACGCACGTCCCAATCGCCGCTGGCAATGTCAGCCTTCGGGTCGGCCGGGTTGGTATACCCGGGACTCAGGAAGTTCATCTGGTCGTCAATCTCGTGCGACCAGACATAGTTCGCTTCGAAATTCAACTTCCCGATGTTGTGCCGCACTTGCGCTTGCAGTGAGTTGTATTTCGAGAACAGGCAATCGCACAGATAGTTCTCGCTCGCGTATCCCGATAGCGGACGCGCCTGCGTGAATGGGTTAGCGGGATTCAGGTTCACATTCGCGAACGAAACGCCCGCCTGCATGTGCATAGCGTGGTTGCCAATGTAGTTCAAGGCCAGAACCGTGTTTGGGGCAATCTCCTGCTCGATCCCGAACATCCAGTTCTCGGAGAAAGGATCCTGAGGATTACTCGGGAAGATATTTACGTTTTGCGTTCCTGGCTGCAACGGCGGGTTGGGTGACGGATAGGCGATCGAGAACGGAGGATTTCCGAAAATCGCCTGGAACACATTCACGCTATAGCTCTGGTAATCGGGAATGTTCCCGATCATCCCGAAGCCGTACTGCATCGGCATATAGAACAGACCGTAGTATCCATGTACCACCGTCTTTCCAGTGCCGAACGGGTCCCACGAGAAGCCGAGGCGCGGCGCAACATCACCCTTCGGCGCGTTGTAGATGTCCTGGTTTTGCGGCAGGAAGGCCTGCGTCGCGAAATCGAAATTCTGCTCGATGTTGTGACGCTCGCTCCACGCGGTGTTGTACTCGTAACGAACGCCGATATTCAACGTCAGGGTGCGCGTTACCTTCCAATCGTCCTGGAGATAGAGACCCCAATTTGAGTTGGTCACGCCCACAAATCCCGGGAACCCGATCTTTTGCAAAACGAACGGGTTATCGGTCCGGAAATCGTGGAACATATCCGGCTGAAAGATGTTTGCTCCGCCGAATTGGTACACCTGCTGAGGACGCAACCACTCGTTCAACTGGTTGGCGCGAATCTGTGCGCCAAAATGCAGCGTATGACGCCCCGACGTCTTCGTGACGTTGTCAAACACTTCAAACACATTGAACGGCGTGATCTGGTTGAACGTGTTCGGCCCCGGCAGATTGCCGAGGTTAGTGAAGAAGCCGCTGAACCCCACAAATGGTTCTGGCGTATTCGAGTCCGTGTTTGAGTAGAACCGGTTCAACGCCAAGCTCAGCTGGTTCAGCAATGTCGGGCTGAAGGTGTGCGTCTCATCCACCTTCAACAACTGCGTCCGCATGGATTGCGGCGAAACTTGTCCTTGGTTCAATCCATACGTGTAATCCGTTAACGAATCATTGATGTTGTAGCGGAAGAAAATCCGATCTTTGTCCGAAATGTTCCAATCAACTTTCACAGACCCGGTGTCTTCGCGAAGAATATCGGGCAACGACGCGGTTTCATACACGAGCTGCGCGCCGCCCGCGGTACTTGTCGCGTCGGTGGTATCCGTGGTTCCTGGCACTGCGCAGGAAGCCGGCGCAGGAATACTGGTACATCCCACCGGAACCGGCGCCAGTTGCGCGAAGACAGGATCCATCCGAGGGTCATGTGGCCTCGAACGCATATACGCACTTGGCGTCTCGTACAGCGCATTGAAGTTCGTAATGTGCGTGCGATCGCCCTCGTAATTCGCGAAGAAGAAGAGCTTGTTGCGGATGATTGGACCGGCGATGTTGCCGCCGAACTGGTTCATCCTCAGTGGGGCAGCCTTGCCGTTATTGAAGTAGTCTTTGGCATCCAGTGCGTCGTTCCGCAGGAACTCAAACGCTGTCCCGTGGAAGTCGTTCGTGCCCGACTTGGTGATGATGTTCATCTGCGGGCCCAGTGACCGTCCCGCTTCAGCGCTGAAACCGCTGTTAGTAAAGTCAATTTCCTGGATGCTGTCGACGCTCGCGCGCGTGACCCGCGCCAGTTCCTGGCCTTCCGTATCGAGGAATCCGTTAATGTCTCCGCGTGAGGCATTCTGGCCGTCAACCGTAATGTTCAGACCGGTGAAAATGTTCTCAAGCCCGTTGACGCTCCCTTGGAAGAATGTGGTTGAAGCCACCGACCCCGGAGCGATCTCAAGGAAGTTGCTCACGTCGCGCCCGTTGATCGGAAGGTTCGCCACCTGCGTCGCGTTCAACGTGGTGCCGCTTTGGGCCGTCTCGGTGTCAACGGACGTCGTGGTGCCAGTCACTTCAACTTTTTGCTCGCTCCCAGCGACTGCCATTGCCAGGTTCGCGTGTACGACCGCGCCTACGTTCAACACAACACTCTGGCTTTTTGTCTCGGCAAAGCCGGTCGAATTCGCACTCACTACGTAATTTCCGACCGGTAATTCCGACGCGACGTAATATCCGGTCGCGTTCGTCGTCACCGTCTTCTGAACGTTGGTGCCTGTGTTGGTCACAGTGACTTTTACGCTGGGGATTGCGGCGCCGGAGGAATCAGTCACGGTTCCGGTAATCGTGCCGGTATCAAACTGCGCAAATAACGGCACAGCTAACAAACAGAAAAGAACCAAAAGTAGGACCTGACGCACGGTGCCTGGGATGCGCTCTGATAGCTGCACGCGCTCGTTTGTTGTCATGACGATCTTCCTCCCGCCTTCCTGTGAAAGGCGACGCATAGTTCGGGATCGCCAAAAATCCTAATGCCCTTTATTAGCCTGAGTCAATCATTTTCATGACCGTTTACGATAAAACGGTCTTTGTTTTGTCTTTTTTGGCCAAAACAGAACTTTTTCCCATTTCGTTGCCATCGGAAATCTGGCAATCGGCCGCATCCCCCGTCAGCAACAAGGCGCAACCAGACAACGGCAAACATCCAGACATCGTTCGCGATGTCTCTAGATAAAAAGCCGGGAATCCACGAGTTCGCACATCACGAGTGCACTGGTCGATTTGTGATCGCAGTGAGAATTGGAAGGAATGGTGAGCGCGATGGGGATCGAACCCATGACCACCTGATTAAAAGTCAGGTGCTCTACCAACTGAGCTACGCGCTCTTATTTTGGCTGCAAAATGGCAGGTGGGACCCGCACAGCCACAACACCTCTAGTGTAGCATCCGTCAGCCGTGGCTGTGCGTGCTCTACATCAATCAATGATCGCCTGGAACGCGAGCGCTTTTGCCGCTTCATTGATCGTCGCGCCACCGTTGTTTTTGAGTTGCGACATGAAGATCACGATCATCTGTTCTTTCGCATCGATCACGAACTCCGTGTAGTAAAAGCCGCCCCATTGGACTTCGCCGGGCGTGCCGATTTCATGCAGCGGCGATTTCACACCGTCCACCCCGAATCCAAGCCCAAAACCTTCCTCCGGATTGATTTTCCCCAATTGATCGTGCGACATCAGTTCGATCGACTTGCGACTCAGCAGTCGCTTGTTGCCGACCTTGCCTTCATCCAGAACCATCTGGCAGAAGCGCAGATAATCCTGCGCCGTTGATATGAGCCCGGCGCCGCCCGAGAACAACTTCTTCGGCCCGTTGTATGGATAATCTGCGGTGTAGATGAAGTCTTTTTCGACGACTGGCGTGTCCGGAAAACGCTTCAGTCCTTTGTCGTCGAGCCAGTACACCGTCGCCAAGCGATCCAGCTTTCCCTGCGGTGGATAGAAATAGGTGTCGGTCATTCCCAGAGGATCGAAGATCCGCGTCTTGAAGAATTGATCGAGCGGCATCCCCGAAACGACTTCGACCAATCGCCCCAGCACATCCACGCTGAGCCCATACTCCCAGCGCTCACCCGGATTGAACAACAGTGGCTGTTGGGCGAGTTGCTTCACGCTATCGGCAATCGTGCCGTCATACTGCGCTAGCCCATGCGCGACATTTCCCTTGTGGTAATACGGCCCAAGGTCTTCGTTCCAGTGATACGTAACGCCGGACGTGTGCCGCAGCAAGTCGCGAATCGTGATCTCGTTCTTCGCCGGGATGGTGTAAGGATCCCCCTGCGCGGGCTTTACCAGAACTTTCGGGTTCTTGAATTCGGGAATGTACTTCGAGATTGGGTCGTCGAGCAGGAACTTCCCTTCCTCGTACAGCATCATTACGGCCACGCTCGTAATCGGCTTCGTCATCGAGCAGATGCGAAACATCTCATCCGGACGCATCGCCTTGTTGGCTTCGCGATCAGCCATCCCTTGCGCCTTGAACCACGCAATCTGCCCATGGCGCGATACCAGCGTTACCGCGCCCGCAATCTGCTTGTCGTCGATGCTCTTCTGTACCGCCGCGCCAAGCCGCTCCAGCCGCTCCGACGAGAGTCCCACGCTCTCCGGTTTTACCGTTGGCTGCGCCGTCGCCATCAGCGACATCGCAACCACAGCCATCCACAGCGCAGACCTGCGCGCGATCTTCAATAACATCCCCTGCCCTCCGCACCAAAGTTCGAACGAGTGTACAGCGAGCTTGGCATTCACGGTCTGGCCGCGGGACCGCGATCGTCTATGCCGTAACCCTCGACTTCGCGCTCCGGCTCATCGCCCACTTCGCGATTTCAGAAACCGCGTGAATCGCAGCGTCTACCTCTTCTTCGGTGTTGAACGCTCCGATCGAGAAGCGCACTCCCCCATCGCGTTTCACGGTACCGAGCTGCGTATGTACCAGTGGAGCGCAATGCAGCCCAGTGCGCACTGCGATGTTGTAGTCCACATCCAGCATCACGCCCACATCTCCGGGGTCCATCGTATCGATGTTCATCAATATCGTCGGCAGATGGTTCGCCAGATTCTCGCAGCAATAGAGCGTCACGCCTTCGACTTGTCGGAAGCCGTCCACCAGCTTCTTCGCCAGTTTCATCTCGCGGGCATGGACCATTTCCACTCCATGCTCATCGAGCCAATCCTGTCCCGCCCACAGTGAAGCGATCCCTACCAGGTTCGGTGTCCCATACTCCAGCCGCCACGGATACTCCTCGAGATGATACGGATCCACCGACCGAACGCCCGTGCCGCCGCTGCGCACCCGCTTCACTTCAACATGCTTGCGAATGCACAACCCGCCTATCCCCACGCTGCCCATCAACGCCTTGTGACCGGTGAACGCAACCACATCCACGTTCATCGCTCTCATGTTGATCGGCACTACTCCGGCTGTCTGTGCCGTATCGATCACGAAGGTCACACCGCGCTCACGGCAGATCTTGCCGATATCCGCCACCGGTTGTACCGTGCCGATAACGTTCGACCCGTGGTTCACAACCACGGCTTTTGTATTCGGGCGTATTGCCGCGGCAATCGCTTCCGGTTCAATGAATCCGTGCGCTTTGAAGGGCACATACGTCGCCTCCGCCCCGCAATCGCGCACCATATGGTTCACCGGACGAATCACCGAATTGTGTTCGAGATTCGTAGTCACCACGTGATCGCCATGCCCCACCAAACCAGGAATCACCAGGTTCAGTGCATCGGTCACGTTGGAGGTGAACACCAGCCGGTCTGGCGCATCCTCATCTCCGCCGAAGAATTTCGTCAGGCGCTTGCGTGACCGGTCCACCATCGAACCGGTCTCCATTGCCAAGTCGTAGCCGCTGCGCCCCGGATTCACCCCGTGCGTGCGGTAAAACTCATCCATGAAGCGATACACGTTCTCCGGCTTCGGCCAGCCCGTTGCGGCATTATCGAAATAGATCAGCTTTTCCATCGCAGCTTCCTAAACGCACCCTGAGGGCTTTGGCAGTCCGGCAATCCTGCACGCTCCCCGGATCGGCCCAGCAGGAAAGAGTTCGTAGAATCCCCGCAGCGAAATCTGCGACTCCGAGCACATCGCGCGCACCGTGGGCACGGCACCGTGCTCCCGGAAGTAAGCGCGGACGTAATGAATGATTTTCCAATGCGCTTCGCTCAATTCGTTAACGCCATCGGTTTGCGCCAGCACCAGCGCTAATGTCGCATCCCACAGTTCGGGTTGCAGGATGAATCCATCGTCGTCAACATCCACATCCCGATCGTTCCACGCAAACTTCCGCAGTTCCGCCGTAATCATGTCGCCTCGCCAAGCGCGCCTGTGCGCAGCTTGCAATAGGAAAATCCTACGTAAAGCGAATAGGCGTTTTACATGCAGAAATGATGGTTGTTTTAGGAATTCAGGCGAGAAACAAAAGTCCAACTCACTATAGAGTTGCAGTTCGTTAAGTTCGGCCTGCGGGCTCGGTCGCCTCGCCTGCACGCACAATATTCCCCCACGCCAGCGCCGTAGAAAGCACCATCTGCGTAGTCGTCGCAACGTAGGGCATCAGCGCATCGAGCAGGCGCTCGAGGTGCCCTACATCCGCCACCGCGATCTTGATCAGAAACGAGTCGGCGCCAGTAACGCGATGGCATTCCAGCACTTCGGGATGTTCGCCCGCCAATTCCATGAAGCGCGTCAGGTTCTCGCCGCCGACCTTCACATTCACGAAGGCCAGGATCGGCAGCCCCACCTTTACCGGGTCAATCTGTGCGCGATAGCCCACAATGATCCCGGCATCCTCCATCTTGCGCACGCGTTCCGTCACCGCCGGCGTCGAAAGCCCAACGATTCGACCCAACTCCGCGTATGGAATGCGTGCGTTCTGCTGCAACGCTCCGAGGATGTTCCACCCAATCTCGTCCAGCAGATGTTCGAAGGTGTCTTTCATGGCGAACCATGAAAATCGTAACTTCCGCCACCGGATCGCGCTGTGTCGCACGTCACAAAAAGCAAAAGGGCAGCCCTGGATCAAGCTGCCCGTTCGCTTCTCGAATTGTGATTTGTTCTTAGAACCGGAAGGTCGGTCCTGCCGAGACCTTCAGATTGTTATGTGCTCCATTGGAGAAGTAGATTTCGTCACCCACATCAACGCGCAGGCCGATAGGTCCCAGGTACGCCTCAAGACCACCGCCCGGGTACAGCACGCCATGCGTACCGCCGTCGGGAACCCCATTCACTTGCGAGGTAAAGCTGTTGTTCCCGTAATTGAAATTCAGCAGTCCGCCTTTTACCGTTGCGAAGATGCGGACCGGTCCGGAAGTCTGGAATTTCGGACCAGCCATGAAGTTCACAAGGTGCAGGTCGGTGCTATAGGTGTTCAGCACGCCGCCCGTGTTGGAAACGAACGTGATCGCACGGTTGGGGTCCCACGTACCTTCCGCTTCGATCGTCGCGTGTCGATTGACGTTGAATCCAACACGCCCACCTACACCGACGTAATTCTTGTCGATATTTCCGGTCGAGAGCCGCGTCCAATCCGCGAAAACACCTACTTCCACGTGGTCTTGCGCGTACAGGGCCGGCGCCAGCATTAACAAAGCGGCTAACGCAACAAATAACGAAATCTTCCGCATGTCTCCCATCTCCAAAAACGGCGTTCAAAATTGCGTGCCCTCGTTCGTGCACCCTCGAGAGAAGGCGTTCAGCATGAATTTGGGTACGTTTTGGAGAGTTGGATGGGCGTGCCGTTCCGAAGGTGGGCTGCTGTAGGTATTTCTGAGCTTCTGCCGGAAACGTTGCCGCGGAAAGCGCAGCTTTCCGGCCTATAATGCCGCCACCACCATGCCATTTACGCTCACCTCGTCGTCGAATTCATCCAGTTCGAACGCCGGCAGCGGTTGTCTCATGCTGTTTAGCCTGCCCTTTATTGGCATGGGACTTTTCTTCGCCGGAATGAGCGCAAAGAATCTGGATAATCCCAACTTCAAAAATCCGTGGATAGGGATCATCTTCGGCCTGGTCTTCGCCGGATTCGGCGCACTCATCTTCGCCGCAGGATTGCAGTCCGGACGCACGCAAAAACGGGTGAATGCAATTCGTGCCGCCAACCCGGATTCCCCCTGGCTTTGGCGCGAAGACTGGGCGCAAAGCCGCGCGAATGGCGCCTCTCGCTATTCGGCCCTCGGTCTGTGGTTTTTCGCCCTGGTTTGGAACGCGATTTCGTGGGGCGCGGCCTTCGCCGTAACCAAGAACCCACAGCCGAATAAGTGGGCCTACATTGTCGTTGGGCTCTTCCCGGCGGTCGGCATTTTTCTCCTGGTCACCGCCATTGTGCAGACGCTGCGGCAACTCCGTTTTGGCCGCACTTTCCTCCAAATGCAATCCTTGCCCGCGCCTCTCGGCGGGAAACTTCGCGGCACGATTGACGTCCGCTTGCCTTACCCATTACCGCACGGCATCAACCTTTCGCTTACGTGCTTGAATCGCGTCACCAGCGGCAGCGGCAAAGACCGTTCCACGAGCGATCATATTCGTTGGAAGGACACGACGAACCTCGGTTCCGAGTACATCATGGCCGGCCCAACAGGCAGCGCCATCCCGGTTGAGTTCGAAATTCCGCGTAACATGCCAGCCACCGATCACACGACTTCGGCCAACGAAATTCTCTGGCTCCTGCGCGCGGAGGCCGACGTCCCCGGCGTCAACTTCGACGACAACTACGAGGTCCCCGTTTTCGAGACTCGAGGATCGCCAAGTCTCGCCGACTGGCAAACCCACGAAGAAGAAGAGCAGCGCATCCATCCGCCGACTGCGCCAGTTCGTGGAACAGTGGTTGTATCCGCTGCACCCGAAGGCGGTACGCAGTTCTACTTTCCTGCCGGACGAAACGTCAGCTCCGCCATCGGCGTCACGCTCTTCGCCATCTTCTTCGGTGGCGCGGAGGTACTTATTTTCGTGATGCACGCGCCGTTCCTCTTTCCTATCGTCTTCGGACTGATGGACCTTCTGCTCTGGTTCATTGCCGTGAATTTGTGGTTCGGCACTGCCCGCATCGTGGTCAAATCCGACGCCGTCGAGGTCCACACCAACCTCCTCGGCTATCACAGCGATAAGCGCTGGCTCGCAGGCGAGATCAAGGCCATCTACCCGAAGATCACCATGCAATCTGGCGGGGGCAGCAGCGGCATTCCGTATTACACGATTACGATTCAAGCCCTCAACGACCGTGAATACCCAATGGGCAACGCGTTACGCGACCACAACGAAGCCGAGTGGCTCTGCTGCCAAATCCGCGACATCGCGAAATTGAAAGCCCGCACCGTGAGCGCATGAGAGCCGCCCTCCTCCTGCAGATCAAGCCGTGGCAGCTTGCACGTTTACTTGTCGTCTGGATCGTGGTGCAACTGGCGGCCGGGGTCGCAACCATGCCCCTGGGGCTGGTGAAACGCAAGGAGAGTCCCAGCGCCTACTGGTTGATCCTCACCAGCGAACTCGCCGCCGTGCTCCTGACTTTGGCGGTCTATCGCGGTTGATCCACGCCAGCCGCGCAAACCGTCAGCTCGCGATATACGCCCGCATCATGCGCACTTCGACGTCCTTCTCATCTACCTCGTACAACAGAAGGTCGCGGAGCGAGAGAAAGCCGACCAGCCTTCGGCCTTCGCATACCGGCAGGTGCCGAAACTTGTGCTGCTTCATCAGTACCATGCAGTCGTGGACCGACGTCTCCGGCGCGACCGCGAGTGGCTCCGGCGTCATCACCGTTTCAACGGTTGTGCTGTGCGGATCCATGCCTCGCACCACGACGCGGGTCATGACATCGCGTTCGGAGAAGATGCCGACCAAATGTCCGTGGTCTAACACAGGCACTGCGCCTACGTTGTTCTCCACCATGAAGTGCACGGCTTCGATCACCGATTGATCGTGTTGCACAACATGGAGATCGTGGTGGTTTTGCTTCAGCAGTTCGAGGATGGCTGGCATTGCAAGTCCTCCCGAACGCCGCCTCGGGGGGAGGACGGCTATTCGCCCACAGGTGGGACGGCACTTTAGACCCAATCCAGCTCTCATGCAAGCAAATCCGTCACTTTTTCGCTGATTGCTCTTACTCAAGGAAGAGGAAATACGAGCAGTTCCAGAGCGGCGTCGGAATGCTCCCACGCTTTCGCGGCGTGATCACGATGTTGTAGTCGTCCGTGATTTCCAACCCATCGAGCACGGATTCACCCGGTTTCGGCTGTACCAGCGCTGCATACCGCAGAAATTCGTAGATCTCGTTCGACCCTGAATAGCCCGGCGCCGCGAACGAGAGTTCGGTCGTATCTCCTGCAAAATGCCATGCCAGCGACGCCGCGAGTTGCACCCCACGTTCGTAGCCTTCTGGAGAAATTCGCCCGGGTTCGGGATTGTCGAATACGATGCGCAGCTTCCGCTCATCCTCGCGCGTGAACTCGCGGACCTTCAGGTCGCCGGTGCGCGCGGTTGCTTTCCAATCCACGTGGCGGGCTGAATCTTCCATCGCGTAATCGCGAATGCGATAGAGGTCGTATCCACGTCCGCGCACGTACGATTCGAACTCTCCCGTGATCAATGGCAGCATCTCGAAGTATTCGTCCGTGGAATCGACAGAGGGATACACCACAACCTCGCGCTTCATCGCAATCGTCCGTGTCTTGGTCAGGAACGAGAATGGAAACCGGGTTTGAAGCCCGAATCCGCTCTGTGCATACGAACCGCGTTTCGCGAAGCTGAGTTCGACTTCGGCCTGGGCCGATTGCCTTGCCGGGATGAATGGAAAGTACACCGTGCCGCGAAAGAGCTCCTCGGATGGCTGCGCTTCGGTCTCCCAACGGACCGATAGATCCGGCCACAGAAACCATTCTTTTCCAGGCGCAGACTTGGGCGGGAAGCGAAACGATGACCGATGCATCGTGATGTGCTTCTTCGCCTTCTTATGCTTCGGCGGCACGACGCTCACGGAAAATGCAGGCACCAGACGGTTCTTGTTGCGAAGCACAAGTCGCGCCATCGCGACACTGCCGGCAAACAGGTGCTCGGGAACGATCACTTCGAGTTCGAGGCCGAGCAACACCATGGCACTCGCGACGCCCGAAACCACCACCGCAGCCAGCATCGCTGAGACCACAATGAAGAGAAGGTTATTGCCGGTGTTGAGCGCGGCGATCCCGATCACGAGTGCCAGCACGAGATAGATCGTGCCTTCGCGCGTGACCTCATAGTTCAGAGCGTCGCGTACGCGCCGGATTCGCACTCGCTTTGCCAAGTAGGGGACGACGGCAATACCGACGACGACAGCGAGAAGGAGCGCGGAACTCGCGAGGATGATTCCAGCAATCGCGTTACCGGCTTCGTTGGCGACGGTTGAGAGCATCGCCGCCGAGAACGCCAGCGTCAGGCCAAAGATCGCGATGAAGAAGCGCGCCCACGCGCCGCGATCAATCTTCGATAGTGCAAGCTTCAGGAGTTCTCGCATCCGGCTGATGCGATTCTATCGCGGATACCCGCTCAGTCGGCGGAAGTGGCGCGCCCGGAGTACTTCTCAACTGCGTTCACCGTCTTTGGAAAACGGCCGCGCAGTCGTCCGATCAGGTTGTTCGCCCAGACATATTCCGAAGATAGCGTGAGCAATCCAAGCACGATCAGCGCGAACCCGGGAAATGGCAGGAAGAGTCCAACGATGCCGGCAACGAGCAACACCCAGCCGATCAACAGCCATATCGCGCGTTTGAGCCGGGTGATTGCCATTTGCCCATTGGATGCCAACTTTCCCAAAACGCCGCAGGAAAATTCCGGCATACGTACATCATCGGCTAACAACGTAAGAGTTTGATGAATCTGGCTTGGAAATCAGCGGCGGCGACGAAAATGCCGCCAAGCCAGGAACAACGCGATCGCTACCGCCACAAATATCACGGCATTCACGCCGCCCATTACCTCGACGACCTTGTTCCAGTGCCGGCCGAAGAGCGCTCCGATCGTGACCATAGCCACCACCCACACGGTCGCGCCGAGAACATTGAATAACAGGAAGCGCCGCCACGGCATCCGCAGCACGCCGGCCAGCGGCCCGCAGATGATCCGCAGCCCGAACACAAACCGGGCGATGAATACCGTCGCCGACCCGTAGCGTTCGAACGATTGCTCGCCCTTGACCAGGGTCTGATGCGAAATGCGGAAGAACTTCTGGTACTTCTCCAGCAGTGGGCGCCCGCCGCGCAGCCCGATCCAGTACCCGATATTGTCGCCCGCCACCGCCGATGCGATTGCCACGACGATCAGCAATGGAATGCGAATCGTACCCTGTGAGTAGGCGACGAACGAGGCGAACAGCAGGATGCTTTCGCCCGGCACCGGAACGCCGGCATTTTCCAGTAGCAGCGCAATGGCGACCGTCCAGTAGCCATGCTGCTGGAAGTGCTCGCGCAGAAAATCGAAGAGGAACTCCACCTAATGTGCGTCTCTCAGGAAAGGTACCACGGCGGCATTCCACTCTTCGGGACGCTCTTCATACGGCAGGTGCCCAGCGCCTTCGATCTTCAGCAGTCGCGCGTCAGGAATCGTCTCCAACATTCGCTGCGCCGAAGAGAAATACACCAGTCGGTCCTTCGTCCCCCACACCAGGAGCGTAGGAACATCAATCCCGCGCATGACGCCCTCGAGTTCATCGACGTTGCGCACCCAGTTTTTCAGCAGATCGAGGCAGTGCGGCACCGTGCCCTTGATCTTCAATGGCCGTGCATAGCCCGCCAGCGTTTCTTTTGTGATGAGCCGACGGTCGCCATACATTCGCGAGAACGTCATGCGTCGCACCGGGATATACGCCCATCGCGAAGCCTTCACCACCGCGCGCGAAATCGGATGCGCGGCGAACGGAGCTAGCCGACGTCCATGCTGCGACCAAGGATTCGCCGGTGCCGACAGCACCAGCCGATTCAGTTCCAGTCCCGCCGCACGAGCCAGCCGCGCCAGCCAGATTGCCACTGCACCGCCGTGTGAAGTTCCAATGATGCTCCACGGCCCGCCGCTCTGCGCCTTCAGGAAAGCCACCAGCCCCTCGGCCAGCCCGCGCGGCGACACATCCACTCCCGAAGGACGCTCGGCGTCGCCCATCCCCAACAGATCTACGGCGTAGCAGGTGAAGTGCTGCGCCAGGGCAGGAAGATTAAAGCGCCATGAAAAGGAAGACGCGATCAGCCCATGAATGAGCACCACGGGCGGGCCGTTGCCTACCTTCCGATAGTGCATGCGATGGCCCGTCGGGAGCGTGAAATCGTGCTCAGTGGTTTGGCCCAAGAATGTTTGCTGCGCCTCAATCATTTCGTGCAACCGGCACACCACCGAGCCACTCTAACTAACCGATATATCGCCTCTGTCGCTTCTTAGGGGAGCCCACCTCGGCTCCCCGATTTTATTGCGCCGCGACCGCGCTCTCTGCCTTCTTCGCCGCCTTCGCTTCCTTCTGCGTGGCCTTCAGCAGCTTCTTCAGCGTCTTAATTCCCTTATCGATGTGCTTTTCTTCCGTCAGAAACGGCGGGAGGAAACGAATGACGTTCTCCTGGGTCACGTTCCAGAGCACGCCCTCGGCGATTGCGCCTTCCACAAATCCCTTCGCCGGAACACTCAACTCCAGCGCCTGGATCATCCCCACGCCGCGCTGCTCCACCGCGATTTCGAATTTGTCCACCAGGTTCTGCAACTCCGCTGTGAAGTAGGCGCCGACCCTCTGCACCTGCTCCAGACGATGTTCTTCTTCGAGGATCGCGAAGTATTCCAGCGCCACGCGGGACGCGAGAGGTCCGCCACCGAATGTGGTGCCGTGCTTGCCCGCCGACATCGCCGCCCCCAATTCTTCTGTCACCAGGAACGCGCCCAGCGGCAGGCCTGCCGCAATTGGCTTCGCCAGGCAGACTACATCCGGCTTCACGCCGAAGTACTGGAACGCGAACATGGTGCCGGTGCGTCCCATGCCACATTGAATCTCGTCGAAAATCAGAGCTGCGTTGTGTCGTGTCGCCGCCTCGCGTGCTGCTTTCAAAAACTCCACACTTGCGGGACGAATCCCGCCTTCGCCCTGGATTGGCTCGATCACGATCGCGCAGGTCTCATCCGAGACCGCCGCGTTCAGTTGCTCGATGTCGTTGCGGTCGATGAACTGCACTGCACCCGGCAGCGGGTCGAAGTTCTTCCGATACTTCGGCTGGCCGGTGAGCGAGAGGGCGCCCAGCGTGCGTCCATGGAACGAACCATCCAGCGCCACGACTTTGCTTTTCGCCTCACCCCCGCGATCGTGCCCCGCGGCACGCACCAGCTTCAACGCACCTTCAATCGCCTCGGTACCGCTGTTGGAGAAGAACGCGCGCTGCAGTCCCGAGAGCTTGCATAGCTTTTCCGCCAGCAACCCCTGGTACTCGTTGTAATAGAGGTTTGAGAGGTGGATGACTTTCGCCGCCTGGTCGCGGATGACCTTCACGATCCGCGGATGCGCGTGTCCCAACGCATTCACGCCCAACCCGCTCAGCATGTCGAGATACTTGTTGCCCTCGAAGTCGAAAAGATAAACGCCCTTGCCCCGCTGCAATGCCAGCGGATAGCGCGCGTAGGTGCCGAGAAGGAACTGCTGCTCGCGTTCGACGATCTCCTGATAAGTGCTCATCGGCCCGTCCTGGATGGAATAGAAGTTCCTCTCCATTTTATTCCCGCGAAGCCGTTTGGAGGCCCGTCGGCACCACTTTGTCTGGGCGGTCGACGATTGCAGAATGCTCCGAAGCAACTTGGCGATCAAGTCGCCTTTCAGTCTGAAACAAATGTTGCAAATCTAAAATTCACTCTTGACTTCCTCTGAAGCGAGGTATCAAATGCTCGCCCATCTGAAGAAACAGAGCGGTGCGTGCTACCTACGCCCGCCACACGGGGCCTGTAACTCAATCCTGCTTCTGTTGTTGCCGACATTCATTACACATTTGTTTCACTCCAGCCCTGCTTGCTGAAGCGGGCTTGATCGCGGAGGAACCTAAATGCGGTATTGGAACGTTACTGTTCGTTTTGTGGCTCTTGCCCTGCTCCTTACAAGTTTGCCGCTCCTTGCTGGGGCGCAGGCGACCACGTCCTTACACGGCACCGTAACTGATACCACGGGCGCAATCGTCTCCGGGGCCAAGGTGACGCTCTCCAGCACCGCAACGAACATGGTTCGCCAGACCACAAGCAACGACAAAGGTATCTATGATCTCGAGTCGCTAATGCCGGGCGCCTACAAACTCACGGTCACCGCGCAAGGCTTCCGAACCATGGAGCGCCCCGAGCTCACACTGAAGGTGAATCTGCCCGCAACGGAAAATATCGTCCTCGCGGTGGGCGCCGCCAACGAGACGGTCGAAGTCACGGGCGAAGCGCCGCTGCTAAATACGACCGATTCCAGCGTTGGCCACAACATGGGCGGCGATGAGATCGAGCAGATTCCTCTCCGCTCCGAAAACATGCCCCTGCTGCTCAGCTTCCAGCCGGGCGTCGCGTATAACGGCGACAAACTTCTTGCCGACAGCTACGACACCCGCGCCGGCGCTGTAAACGGCGAGCATAGCGACCAGAACAACATCACCCTCGACGGTGTCAGCAACAACGACGAGTTCAGCGGCTACTCCTTCATCGGTGTTCTCCCCTCCACCGCTTTCTCCACCCAGGAGTTCCGGGTTACGACTTCGAACTACACCGCCGAACAAGGCCGTTCCGCCGGCGCGCAAATCTCCATGGTCACCAAGAGCGGCACCAACCGCTTCCACGGTGACCTCTACGAGTACAACCGCAACACCATCGGCGAAGCCAATGACTTCTTCCTGAAGAACGCGCAGATCGCCAACGGCCAGCCGAACACTCCTGAGAAACTCGTACACAACACGTTTGGTGGCGACGTAGGCGGCCCGATCATCAAAGACCGGTTGTTCTTCTTCTTCAACTATGAAGGACATCGACAGTCCTACTCGGCGAGTGAGTTCGCCAACATCCCCAGCACGACACTCCGCGACGGCATCATCCAGTACGCCTGCGACACTCCTTCGCAATGTCCTGCCAAGTCCGTCACCGGCATCAGCGGGAACGCCTATCCTATCCAGGCCGGATGGAACGCGCTCACCGCCTCAGAACTCGGCCTCATGGATCCGCTGGGTGTCGGCCCGAATTCCGCGGCTCTCAGCTACTTCAACGGCAGCTTCCCGCAACCCAACCAGTCGGCGTTGAACGATGCACCGAACTATGGCGGCTATCGCTGGGCCGCGCCCACGCGCCTCAGTGAGAATTGGTACATCGGCCGCCTCGACTGGAACATCACCAAGAATGGCAATCACACGCTCTTCCTGCGTGGCGCAGCGCGCAATGACAGCAACGACGGCGCTCCCTTCCTCCCCGGCGATTCCCCGCAGTACCGCACCATTGATCTGAGCAAAGGCCTGGTGGCTGGCTACACCGCGGCGTTCACACCACACATGGTGAACAACGTGCGCTACGGCATTACCCATCAGAGCATCGGCACCCTCGGCAACTCCAGCCAAGCCTGGGTCTTCATGCGCGACATGGACCAGGGCATTACTTACTCGAGCCAGTTCATTGCCCCGGTACACAATATCGCCGACACCCTGACCTGGACCAAAGGCACGCACAGCTTCTCGTTCGGCGGAAATATTTTGTTCATTCGCCGCAGTGACACCAACTACAACAGCTCGTTCAGCGATGCACTCACCAACGCCGACTGGCTCGCCTACGGTGGATTCGCCAACAAGAACGACCCTCTCGACCCTGCCTATGGCTGCTCACACGGAGGACCTTGCCACCCCGCGGTGGCGAGCAACTTCACCCATAGCTATGACTTCCCGCTCGCGGCGATGATGGGTATCGCCAGCGAGATTGACGCGCAATACAACTACAGCGTCAAGAACACGAGCACCGCCGATCCCATGGCGCAGGGCGCTCCGGTCGCACGCAATTGGTCAACCGACACCTACATCCTCTACGCCCAGGACTCCTGGCAGGCACGCCGGAACCTCACCATCAGCTACGGCCTGAACTACCAGTTGATGACTCCAATTACGGAAACCAAAGGCCAGGAAGTTACTCCCGACGTCAACATGGGCGCCTGGTTCAATCGCCGCGCGGGCGGCATGTTGCAAGGAACCCCCGATAACAGCTACACGCCGATCTCGTTCGCACCCTCCGGCAATTACTGGGGCCGGTCGGGCCTCTACTCGGCGCAGACGAAAAACTTCGCCCCCCGTATCGGCATTTCGTGGTCGCCCGAACCGAATTACAGTTGGTTGAAGAAACTTACCGGTGACCACCAGACCGTTCTGCGTGCCGGCTTCGGCATGTACTACGACAACTTCGGCCCCGCGCTCGCGCTGCACTACGACGCGGGTGGCACGTTTGGTCTTTCCACGAACCTCTCGAACCCGGCCTCGCAGCTCACGCTCGCATGCCCTCCCGGCTCCTCGGCGGACTGCATTGCGGCACCTCGCATCACGAGCATGAACGAGATTCCCGTTACCAATGGCGACGGTGTCCAGATCATGCCCGGAGCACCGCCGTCTAATTTCCCCGTCGAATACTCCGGCGTGGAAGCCATCGCGCGCGGCATCGATCAATCGGTGAAGACACCGTATTCCTACGCGGTGAACTTCTCCATCCAGCGTGAACTTCCTTGGAAGATGGTCCTCGATCTTGGCTATGTCGGCCACTTCGGCCATCGCATCCTCGGGCTCGACGACATTGCTGCGCCCCTGAACCTGATTGATCCGAAGTCGGGCATCAGCTACTACCAGGCGGCAACACGCCTCTCGCAGATGTGGCGCGCCGGTGTACCCGAAGGCTCGATTACGCCTTCCGCCATCGGCCCCACGGCGGCGTATTGGCAGAACATGATGAAGAACACGGGATCGTATGCGTATTGCAGCCAGGACGGCTCGACCGCCAACATGCTGCAAGCGATTTACGACGCCTTCGGCCCGGGTTGCGGCAGCCTCTACAACGAAACCTCCGGCCTCTATAACATCGACCTCGGCTACCTGCCGGGACTCGAGCCCATCGGCGGTTTCAACAGCTATTACAACAGCCAATACTCGTCCCTTTGGGATTGGCGCAGCATCGGTCACTCCAATTACCACGGACTCCAGGTCAGCCTGCGCAAGGACGTGAGTAACGGAGTCAGCTTCGGCTTTAACTACACCTACTCCAAGTCAATGGATATCGAGTCGCAGTCAGAACGCGGCGCGCACTATCTGACGTCGAGCATCATCAATCCGTTCGACGTTAACCAGATGTATGGCCCCAGCGACTTCGACCTGCGCCACCAGATCAATGCCTACTGGGTGGCTGACTTGCCCTTCGGGCGCGGCAAGAAGTTCGGCAACGACATGAACCGCTGGATGGATACCTTCCTCGGCGGATGGCAACTCAACGGCACCACCCGCTGGTCTTCGGGTTACCCGGTCAGCATGTTTATGGGCTACGTCTGGCCGACCAACTGGGATGAAATGGGTTGGGCCAACACCACCGGCAACAAAATCGCCACTGGCACAACCATCATCAACGGCACTCCGTGGATCTTCAAGAACCCCACGCAGGCCTCGCTCGATGCAGCCAGCGGCGGCCCGTTTGACTACGCCTACCCCGGACAGAGCGGAAGTCGTAACAACATCCGCGGCGATGGCTACTTCGCCGTGGACATGAGCATTTCGAAGAACTGGAAGATCAAGGAAAGCAATTCTTTCCAGCTGCGCTGGAGCGTGTTCAACGTGACCAACAGCACCCGCTTCGACGCCTACAACTACATGCAGACGGAATGGGACTCGGGCAGCCTCGGCCAATACTCCGGCACGCTGACCCAACCGAGAATCATGGAATTCTCAGGGATCTTCCGCTTCTAACACAGTTGAACTCGTTGCCTCCGGCTGGCGTCCTCCGCGCCAGCCTTTTTTGTTGGCTGCGGGTCAGCAGCCATTGTCGGCAGAGGTGGCCTGCCGCATCCGACCACGTCGGAAATCTGAACTTGAATCCATGATCAAGCAATCTGGTTGGAACCACTCGACGGCTCTTCAAAATGAGTTCGGTTTCCGTCCGAAGGAAGACGGCGCCGATCTCCAGCATCCGTTTGCTAGCAGGGAGTCCAAGCGGCATCCCGAAAGCAGCCCGCAGCGCACGCATGAACTCTGCGTTCGGCAACGGAGCCGGAGCGGCGACGTTAACGATTCCCTCGATGTCGTCGTGATCGATCAGCCAGCCAGTGGCCGCCACGAAGTCCTCGTAGTGAATCCACGACATAAACTGCCGCCCATCGCCGGCGCGCCCGCCCAGGCCATGCCGCATCAGGCCAACAAGCGCATCGAACACTCCACCGCGATCGGGGCTCAGCGTCATTGCCGAACGCAGCGCGACCTTGCGGGTGTGGACGGTCTTCGCTTCATGGAACGCGCCTTCCCAGGCGCGGGCAACCTCGATGCTGAATCGCCAGGAACTCGGGGCGTTGGGTTCCTCGCCGCCGAGGAGACCCGATATCTCGTCATTCGGGCCGTCGTAACGATGCGAGTAGATCGTGGCGGTGCTCGCCTGCAGCCACACGCGCGGCGGCCGCCCGGCATTCGCAATCGCTTGCCCGACGACTCGTGTCGACAACACGCGGGAGTCGAGGATTTCCTTCCGATTGGCCTCTGAGTATCGGCAATTGACGCTGCGCCCCGCGAGGTTGATCACCACGTCGCAGCCATCCAGTTCTTTTGCCCAATCGCCGAGCGCTGCCCCATCCCATACGATGACGCGCCACGGCTGGACCTGTGCACGGCGGCTGAGCACAACCACTTCATGCTCGTCGCGGTGAAAGGCGCGAGCCAAAATCGTTCCGACTTGTCCAGACTCACCCGGGATCACGATCTTCACTTGGTTCTCCTATTTCATCTGGCGCTACACAGGCCGCTTGCGATTCATATTTGAACGTGTTCTAATATTAGTGAACGTGTTCACTAAAGATGTCAAGCGAAGAAAAGAGTTGAGTTAGAGTTGCCCATGGTCGTACTTGGCTTCTCCGGTATTCAGAACGGCGAATACTACCGTCAACACTACGGCTTACGTTTTGTTGGGCACGACGCGGCCGTGGCGCTGGTGCGGGACGGCGAGGTGCTTTTTGCTGCCGAAGAGGAACGATTCTCCCGCCAGAAACACACGTCGAGCTTTCCGATCGGTGCCCTGAACGCCGCGCTGCAAACGACCGGATTAGAAATCGGCGACATTGACACCGTCGCGTACCCTTGGGCGATCACCGGCAGAAAGTTCCTGCACATGAATCTCAACCATGTGCACCGTGTGCCTTTGTTCTCAGGGCCGCAACTCGCGATCGCCGGAATGCGCGTGATACGTGACCTGATGTCACCCCAACGGATTGCAAGCCGCTTTTCCGCCGAACTTGGAAGCGCTCTTCCAAGGTGCCGCGGCGTCTCGCACCACATGGGCCACTCGGCGTGCGCCTACTACACTTCTCCATTCGACAGCGCCGCTGTCCTCACCATCGATGGCCAGGGCGAAGACGAGAGCGGTTCGCTGGGTGAGTGGAACGCAACCCGCTATCGTCACATCCGCTCCATCTATTCTCCTGATTCCATTGGAATCCTCTACGGCATGATCACGGATTTCCTTGGCATGCGCGCCGCCTGGGATGAGTACAAGGTGATGGGCATGGCGTCGTATGGGAATCCGACGCGCTTCGCGGCTCAATACCGCTCGCTCGTTGAATTGTTGCCCAGAGGAAGGTATCGCACCGATCGCACCGCGATGGTGTTCAAGCCTGGATATTGCGAGACGATGCTCTGCCGGACATTCGGGATCGCACAACGCAAGCCGGATGAACCGCTTGAGCAGGTCCACTTCGATCTTGCGGCGGCCTTGCAGAAGCTAACCGAGGACGTCGTATTTCATCTGCTGGCGCACCTCCGGAAAGAGACAAGCGCACCGGACCTTTGTCTTGCCGGCGGGGTCTTTCAGAACTCTGTTTTAAACGGAAAAATCCTTCGCTCCGGCCTTTTCGAGCGAGTGCACGTTCCGCCCGTACCCGGAGATCACGGAGGAGCATTGGGAGCGGCTCTGTTCGCTTACCACGAAAAGAACCTTAAGCGCACGGACCTGGATTTTTCTGCATTCACCGGCCCAGCATATGCGGAGCGCGAAATACAAGCCGTCCTGGATCAGGCAAATGCCGTCCGCTACAACCGTCCCGCGGAACTTGCGAATGAGGTGGCTCAGCGCCTTGCGCAAGGACAAGTTCTCGGTTGGTTTCAGGGTCGGATGGAATATGGTCCACGGGCGCTTGGACACAGGAGTATCTTGGCAAGTCCTCTGTCGGCGGAAATGAAGGACGTGGTGAATGAGCGCATCAAGCATCGCGAGCGATTTCGACCATTCGCAGGCGCTGTACCTCGCGAATGCGTGAACCAGTATTTCGAGTTGGACGGCGCTTCACCGTATATGCAGTTCGTGGTGCCGGTGAAAAAGGAAGCTGAGAACCGGATACCCGCGGTGGTTCACTTTGGAACCTGCCGCGCCCAAACCGTCGACCGAACCGACGACCCGTTGTTTCATGCTCTCCTGACTGCATTCGGAAAACTGACGGGCCATCCCGTATTGCTCAACACCTCGTTCAACGACGCCGACGAACCAATCGTATGTTCGCCCGCCGATGCGGTACGGACTTTCCTCCGCACGAATCTAGACGCAATGGCGCTAGGCCCCTTCCTTGTCGAACGGCGTTGAGGAACAAGGTTGATCGGGGAGGTGGCGATCAATCGCTTTTCGGAAGGAGCGATTAGCGATCGGTCTATTTTCACCAGTGTCCTTACGGTGGCCATAGATGAAGGATTTCTTCCTTCTTCCCCCACCACTCGTCCCCGCAAAATTGACCTCCCCCTTCCCCCGCCCTTACCCTAGCCTTTTGGCCTTTGGAGGCTCCATGAAATGCCCTGTCGCGAAGCTCGTCTTCGCGCTGCTGTTGCTCTCCTCATTCCTCGCCGCGCAAGACGAGGCTTCTTTTGAAAAGCGCGTTACCGTGAAGAAGCTGCCCAACGGCCTGACGATCGTCATCTGCGAACGTCATGAAGCGCCCGTCTTCTCCTTCTATACGGTCGTCGATGCCGGCTCTTCGCAAGATCCTCGCGGACGCACCGGCCTCGCGCACATGTTCGAGCACATGGCCTTCAAGGGCACGCCGACCATCGGCACCACCGACTGGCCCGCCGAGAAAGCAGCTTTGGCAAAGGTCGAGACCGCCTACACCGCCTACATCGACGAGCGTGACAAGCGCGTGGGCCGCGACGATGCCAAGGTCGCCTCTCTCCAGAAGGCCTGGAAAGACACGATCGCCGACGCCAACAAGTACGTCATTCCCAACCAGTTCGGGCAGATCGTCGAAAGCGCCGGCGGCGAGGGCATGAACGCCTCCACCTCGTGGGACTCCACCGACTACCTCTACTCCATGCCGGTGAACAAGTTCGAACTCTGGGCGTATCTCGAGTCCGAGCGCTTCCTGCATCCGGTGATGCGCGAGTTCTACAAGGAGCGCGATGTCGTCGTCGAAGAGCGCCGCATGCGCACCGAGAGCTCGCCCGTCGGCCGCCTCATCGAGCAGTTCACCGCGGCGTCCTTCACCGCCAGCCCGTATCATCGGCCGACCGTCGGCTACTACAGCGACCTCCAAACCTTCTCCGCCACCGATGCCGAGAAGTTCTTCCACACGTATTACATTCCCAGCAACATGGTCATCGGCCTGGTCGGCGATCTCGATCCCGCCAAGGTGATGCCGATTCTCGAGAAGTACTTCGCGCGCATTCCGTCGGGTCCCAAGCCGATTGACGAAACTTCCGTCGAGCCGCCGCAGAATTCCGAGCGCATCGTGAAGCTCACCGACGCGTCGCAGCCCTACTACCTCGAGGGCTATCACCGTCCCGACTACATGAACGCCGACGACGCCGTCTACGACGTCATCACCGACCTGCTCTCCGACGGCCGCACCTCGCGCCTCTATCGCTCGCTGGTGCGCGATAAGAAGATCGCCCTCGCCGCCGCCGGCTTCAGCGGCTTCCCCGGCGTGAAGTACGCGCACCTGTTCGTCTTTTACGCGCTGCCCACGCAAGGCCACACCACGCAGGAAGTCGCCGACGCCATTCACGTGGAGATCAACAAGCTCAAGACCACCGACGTGACGGACGAAGAACTCCAGATGATCAAAACGCGCGAGAAGGCCGGCTTGATCCGCCGCCTCGGCAGCAACGAAGGCCTCGCCAACGAACTCGCGGTTTACCAGACGCGTTATGGCGATTGGCACGAACTCTTCAAGTCGGTGGACCGCATCGACAAGGTGACCAAGGCTGACGTTCGCCGCATCGCCAACCAGATCTTCACCGAAACCAACCGCTCCATCGCGACCATTCAGACCGCGGCGCCGCAGAAGGGAGCGCAGCAATAATGAAGAAATTCACGCTGTTCTTCCTCGTCGCCACGTTGTTCGTCTGCACGGCTTCGTTCGCGCAGAGAACCCCGAAGGAAAAGGGTGAGTGGGAGCGCATTCCCACGCCCACGCTTCCCGCCTTCAAACCCGCTGAGCCCACGCGCATCGAGCTCTCCAACGGCATGGTCATTTTCCTCCAGGAAGATCACGAGCTTCCGCTGATTGACGCCACCATGCGCATTCGTGGCGGCTCGCGCAATGAGCCCGCCGCCAAAGTCGGTCTCGTCGACATCTACGGCGACGTATGGCGCACCGGCGGCACCAAGACCAAAACCGGTGACGAACTCGACGACCTGCTCGAAGCCCGCGCCGCCAAAATCGAAACCGATGGTAATGCCGACTCCACCACCATCGCGTTCAGCTGCCTGAAGCAAGACCTCGACACCGTCTTCCCCATCTTTGCCGACATCCTGCAAAACCCAGCCTTCCGCGACGACAAGCTCGAGCTCGCGAAAGAAGAAATGGGCTCGTCGATCTCGCGCCGTAACGACCAGATCGGCAGCATCGCCGGCCGCGAAGCCGGAAAACTCGCCTACGGCAAGGACAATCCCTACGCCCGGACACCGGAGTACGCCACGGTTGCGGCCGTGACGCACGAGGACCTCGTGCAGTGGCACCAGAAGTACGTCTATCCCAACAACATCATCATTGGCATGGTCGGTGACTTCGACGCCAAGCAGATGGAACAGAAACTGCGCGCCGCCTTCGAAAGCTGGCCGAAGGGTCCCGACGCGCCAGCCTTCCACGCTGACTTCAAAACCGCTGCGCCCGGAATCTATTTCGTCGAAAAGCCAGACGTCAACCAGAGCGAAATCCGCATGGTCTCGCTCGGCATCGAGCGCAACAACCCCGACTACTACGCGGTCGAAGTGATGAACGAAGTCTTTGGCGGCGGTTTCTCGTCGCGCTTGTTCTCGAACATCCGCACCAAGCAAGGACTCGCGTACGCGGTATACGGCAGCATCGGCGCGTCGTTTGACCATCCGGGCGTCTTCCGCATCGGCATGGGCACCAAGAGCGTGACCACCGTCGAAGCGATCCAGTCGCTCAACGCGCAAATCGACGACCTCGTGAAAACGCCGCCCAGCGCGGAGGAACTCACGCGCGCCAAGGCCGCCATCCTGAACTCGTTCATCTTCAACTTCGATACACCGGAAAAGGTCCTGCGCGAAAAGATGGCCTACGAGTTCTACCACTACCCGCTCGACTTTCTCGAGCAGTACCGCGCCAACGTAGAGAAAGTCACTTCGGAAGACGTCGCGCGCGTGGCGCAGAAGTATGTTCACAAAGACCAGATGGCGACCCTCGTCGTCGGCAACTCCTCTGAGATGGGCGCGCAAAAGCTCGACTCCCTCGGCAAGGTGATACCGATCGACATCACCATCCCTACTCCGACCGGTGAAGCGCAGGGTGAAGGCGCTGCCGAAGCCGCACCTGCCGCGAGCAATCCGGAAGGCAAGGCGCTGGCCGCGAAGTTCGTGCAGGCCATCGGCGGCAAAGAGAAAGTTGCCGCGATCAAGGCCGTCGAACAGCAATCCGACACGGTACGCAACACGCCGCAAGGCGAAATGACGGTCCAAACCGACAGCATCGTGCAATATCCGGACCGCGTCCATCTGCAGATCTCCACGCCCATGGGCAAGATGGTCATGGCCGCTACGTCGAGCAGCGGATTCATGGCTGCCGGCGGCCAGTCCGGAGATATGCCCGGCCCCGCGCGCGAAGACGCTCTCAAAGGCCTCAAGCGCGATGTCATCGCCGTGGCGCAACACGCCGACGATCCCAAGTACACCTTCGCCGCCGCCGGTACAAAGAAAATCGGCGACGTCGAAGCCAACGTGCTGAAGATTAACGCCGACGGCGCCGACGCCACCTGGTATCTGGACCCAAAGAGCAACCTGCCGCTGCGCAGCGAGTACTCGGCCATGGCGCAAGCCGGTCCCGTGAGCCGTACCGCCGACTACGCCGATTGGAAACCGGTCAACGGCGTTACCCTCTACACCTCGCGCACCGTAACCGACAACGGCAAGGTCACCGCAAAAGAAACCGTGAAGCAGTGGACCTTCAACCCCATCATCGACCCGGCAATCTGGCAGAAACCTGCAGGAGCGGCGCCGGCGGACGAACAAAAGTAACGCTCAAAACCCCGTCCTGCTCGCGTCAATTCTCGCAGCAGGATGGGGTTTTTATTTTCCTTCCCACTTGACACACCCCCCTCCCCGCGCTAATCTGCAAGGCGAACAAAAGGCGAAAGTACTCCCTCTTTCGCCTTGCTGAGGACCGGCAGGTGCGACCGCCCGCTCTGGCGATACCTGCCCAACCCTCCTCCCTGGGGTTTCGCCCGGACGCCTCGCCGCCGGGATTGGATGTGCCACATGTCCGCTCTGCCTAAATTCGACGCACCTCCGTTGCTGGCCTATGAACCGCGCAGCGCCGGGCCGATCTCGCCCACGCTCGTCGGCATCGCCAAGCTGGCCGCGGAAGGCGAAAGCATTCGCCTCGGCCACGAGGTCGAGTACCTTACCCTGCCCGCGCGCTCGTTGCTCAACCGCTGCAGCACGCCGCGCATGCCCTTCACCTGGACGATCAATCCATATCGCGGCTGCGAGTTCGCCTGCAAATACTGCTACGCGCGCTACACCCACGAGTTCATGGAGCTGCGCGACAACACCGAGTTCGAGCGCAAGATCTTCGTCAAGCAGCAGGCCTCGAACCTGCTCCGCCGCGACCTGCGCAAAGTCAAGCCCGGCGAAGAGATCGCCATCGGCACCGCCACCGATCCGTATCAGCCCGCCGAGCGTCGCTATGAAGTCACGCGCGGCATCCTCGAAGAATTCGCGCTCCACCGCGGCTTTCACATCGGCGTCATTACCAAGTCGCAACTCATCCTGCGCGACCTCGAACTGCTGCGCCGCGTTGCCGAAAACAACCACGTCTCGGTGAACCTGACCATCACCACCCTCGACGCGAAACTCGCGCGCATCCTCGAACCACGGGCGCCACGCCCCGACCTGCGGCTCAACGCGATCAAGTTGCTCAACGAAGCCGGTATTCCGTGTGGCGTCTCGTGCGCGCCGGTGCTGCCCGGCATCACCGACAGCGCCAAGGATCTCGACGCCCTTGTCGCCGCCGCCCATGCCCACGGCGCGCGTTCCATCTTCGCCAACCCGCTTTTCCTGAAGCCATGCTCCGCTAGTGTCTTCATGCCGTTTCTCGAAAAGGAATTCCCGCATCTCGCGGAGAACTATCGCAAGCGCTACGGCAAAAACGCCTTTGTGCCCGACGCCTACCGCAAACGGATCCAGCAGTTGATGTCGTCACTCAAGCGCAAGCACGGCTTCGCGGCGCACCGGGTGCAATTCGAAGACCGTCGTCCCATAGTCGCGGACGAACCTGCGCAAATGGGGCTGTTTGGCTAGCGGAACCAGTCGCGATCTGCGGAACCTGTGGCTCGCGGTGGACGTAGTTACGAGCGTGGAACTGCTCGAAGCAGTTTTCGGGTTTCTGCTGGAATCTTTCGGCCAACCTCTATGCGAACTCGTATTGCAACTGGTAAGTTCCGGGGTTCTGAAAGTATTCCGGGTTCTTCGTGATCTGATCTTTCTGCCCTGAAGGCCGCCGGAAAATTGCCTCGTCGGGGAACTAAGGCGGGTACCTCCGCGTAAACCCTGGCAGGACATCTCCATCCTGGAGCCGCCATGCCCGATGTTCGCTTCGCCATCCGCCAGTTGCTGCGCAACAAAGCCTTCGCCATCACGGTGGTCTTCACGCTCGCGCTCTCGATCGGCGCCAATACCGCGATCTTCTCGGTCGTCAACGCGCTGCTCATCCGCCCGCTGCCGTACCCGCAGCCGGAGCGGCTGGGAACCATCTTCGGCCGCGTATCCGGCCCGGGCAACGCCGAGGACGAACGCTCCGGTGTGGACGGCGAAAAGTGGGAGCTCCTGCGCGACAACGTTCCCGCCGTGCTTGCGGCGGTGCAGAGCGAATTCGCGGCAGGGGCCAATCTCAAGGCCGGATCGGCGGTGCAATATGTCCACGCCGGCCGCGTCTCCGCGCACTATTTCGAAGTGCTGGGCACCACGCCACGCCTGGGCCGCACCTTTACCGAAGACGAGGATCGCGATGGCGGACCCCAGGCTGCGATCCTCAGCGACGGTCTTTGGCGCAGTGCGTTCGGCGCCGATCCCCGCGTCATCGGCACCAACATCCTCCTCAAGGGCGAACCGTCCACGATCGTCGGGGTAATGCCGCCGCACTTCGCCATGCCCCAGTCGGCGGACATCTTCACGCCAATCCGTGCCTCGCGCCATGGCGAGGGCACCGGCACCAACTTCACCGCGATCGTGCGCCTTCGTCCAGGCGCCACCTGGCAGCAAGCCGACACGCAAATCAATGCTGCATGGGCTGATCGTATCAACCGCTTCGAGAAGCACAATCCCGGCTCGCACGTCTCGTACTACAGCGTGCCGCTACAACAAGGCCAAAGCGCCGATCTCCGCGGACCGGTCGTAGCGCTAATGGGCGCCGTGGCTTTCATCCTGATGATCGCCTGCGCGAACCTTGCCGGGCTGATGCTCGTCCGCGTCGCGCGCCGCACACCTGAGTTCGCCACCCGTCTCGCACTCGGCGCGTCGCGGTGGGACATCCTGCGCCAGCTTTGGACCGAAGGCCTGGTGCTTGCCGTCGCCGGTGGCGGCGCGGGCGTTGTGCTGGCGTTCGGCGCTCTCCGCGCGTTGACCACGCTGCTTCCGCCAGACCTGCTGCCGGTGCAGAACATCGCGCTCGATGGCCGCGTGCTGCTCTTTACCGCGCTTGCCACCATCGCCACCAGCGTGCTCTTCGGGCTGCTGCCCGCGCTGCAAACGCGACGCCTCGATCTTCGCGCCGCCATCGCCGCCGGATCCAGCCGCAGCGTCTCTGCCGGCGGACACACCCGCGTTCGTCAGGCATTGATCGCCGGCGAAATCGCACTCACGGTCGTGTTGCTCGCCGCTTCCGGCCTGCTCGTGCGTACCCTTGTCTATCTCGAAACGCTGCCGTCCGGCTTCGACGCAAACAACGTGATGGCCGCGCGTCTCTCCCTCGATGACGCGCGCTATCACGATCCTGCAAAGTTTCGAGATCTATTAAGCAAGAGCCTGGCATCGATGCGACAGATTCCCGGCGCCGAATCCGCCTCCGTCGGCCTAAGCCTGCCCTACGAGCGCGGTCTGAATGACGGCATCAAGATCGCCGACGGCAAAGAAGCCGGCCAGCAACCGACGGCCACCGTCATCTACGTCACCCCGCAATATTTCGAGACTTTGCGCATTCCCGTGCTCGCGGGCCGCACCTTTACCGAAGCCGACACCGCCGACAGCCAGCCCGTCGTCATCGTGAACCAGTCCTTCGCGCGTCGGTATCTCAACCAGCCCGACGCCACCGGCCGCCAGCTCGGCGCCGATAAACCACGCATCGTCGTCGCGGTCGTAGCCGATGTCGCCAAAGCTCCCGGCTTCGATTCCGATCAGCCTCTGAATGTCGAGCCGACGGTATACGTTCCCGCTACCCAGGTGCCGGGCGTACTGATCGCCGTCGCTCACATCTGGTTCCAGCCCAGTTGGATCGTCCGCACCAGCGGCCCCGTGACCGGCCTTACCGAGCAGATGCAGCACGCGCTGGCCTCCGCCGATCCTTCGCTGCCCTTCTCCGGTTTCTATCGCATGACTGACATCCGCGCAGAAGCCGTCACTATGCAGCGCGTGGAAGTCACGCTGCTCACTACTCTGGCAGCGCTCGCGCTCTTGCTCTCGGCGATCGGAATCTTCGCTCTCGTCTCGAACCTCGTGCTGCAGCGCACGCGCGAAATCGGCATTCGCATCGCGCTCGGCTCCACCATCCACCAGGCCATGCTCGAGATCGGCCGCTCCGGACTCATCTCCGCAGCGTGCGGACTCGCCGCCGGCCTCGTTCTCTCCGCTTTCGCGTTGCGCATTACCAAGAGCGCTCTCTACGGCGTGCGCATCTACGATCCGGTGACGTTGTTCGGCGTGCTGGGAATCCTCGCGATCATCGCGCTCGGCGCGACGTATCTTCCGACGCTGCGTATCGCGCGCATTCATCCGGCGGAAACATTGCGCGCCGAATAGCACCAACTCTGTCCGGTTTCGGACAACTTAGTCTCCTTCCGGACGGCACTCGTCCCACCTTGCTCACTCGGCAGGCACTTAACCGTCTGTGTCTCAAACACTTTCGGAACCCGCACTTCGGCTCGCAACGTGCACCACTCAGTTCCGGAGTATTGTCGGCCCCGCTCATCCCCCGTGTTCACGAGGAGTTGCTTCAAATGCATACGCTGTTGCAGGATCTCCGCTTTGCGTCGCGGCAATTGCGCAAGAACCCTGGTTTCGCCATCACCACCATCCTCACGCTTGCGCTCGGCATTGGTGCCGCCACGGCGATCTTCAGCCTGGTAAACGCCGTGCTTCTGCGGCCGCTGCCGTTCCCCGAGCAGGACAAAATTGTGTGGACGGCGATGGCGCACACGCCGCGCAACGCCAAGACTGCCGATGCCGCTCTCGTGCCCGGCTCCATGAGCTATCCCGACTACTTCGACCTGCGCAAGGGCAATAAGACGCTCCAGTACCTGTCCTCTTATCACGACAGCAGCTTCTCCGTCACCGGCCGTGGTGATGCCCGCCATGTGGACGGATTCACGGTGAGCGCCGACTTCTTCCGCACTCTCGGTGTGCATCCCGAACGCGGCCGCGATTTCCTCGCCGACGATGAAAAACCCGGTGTGCACGTCGCCATGCTTGGCCACTCGCTGTGGCAGAGCACCTTCGGATCGGATCCCGACATCATTGGCAAGAACATCACGATCGGTGGACTTTCCTATACCGTCGCCGGCGTGATGCCCGCGGACTTCAACTTCCCCGTGCAGAATCCTGCCGCGCAGCTCTGGACGACCCTCGCCGATGATGCCCTCGATTCCACCGGCGACCACCCGGTTACCGTGCAGCGTGGCGCACACTTTCTTTCGATGGTCGGAAGGCTGAAGCCCGGCGTCTCCACCGAGCAGGCACAGGCTGATCTCACGGTGATCGTGAAGAACCTCGCGGCGCAATATCCCGACACCAATTCCCATTTCCTCGGCGCCTTCGTAAAGCCGCAGCTCGAACAAATGATCGGCGATACGCGCGGGCCATTGCGAATGCTCTTCGCCGCCGTGATCTTCGTATTGCTCATCGCCTGCGCCAACGTTGCGGGCTTACTGCTCGCCCGTGCTTCGCGCCGACGCTCTGAAATAGCAGTGCGCTCGGCACTTGGCGCCACACGGATGCAGATCGTGCGCCAGGTCATGGTGGAATCAGTCTTCATCGGTATCTGCGGCGGCATCGCCGGACTCCTTCTCTCCATGGCGTTACTCCGCCTGCTGCTGCGCTTCGTGCCCTCCGATATTCCACGCCTCGATTCGGTCGGCACCGACTATCGCGTTTTCGCATTTGCGATCGTGATCTCGGTGATCACGGGCGTACTCTTCGGGGTGCTTCCCGCGATGCGTATCTCGCGTCTCGATCCTTCAGCCTCACTGCGCGACGGTACCCGCACTTCGAGCGCCGGGCGCCAGCAGCATCATCTGCACGGAGCACTCGTCATCGCGGAAACCGCGATCGGTCTGGTGCTGCTCGTCGGTTCAGGCCTGCTCATTCGCAGTTTTGTGCGGGTGATGCATGTCGATCCCGGCTTCGATGCACGCCATGTGTTGCTCGCCAGCGTGGACCTTCCCGACAATCGCTACCCGGGGGATAAAAACGTAAGTTTTTTTCAGCAGTTGATCCCGCGGCTGCAAGCCTTGCCCGGGGTCCAGTCAGTTGCAGCAGGGTGGCCGCTCCCGTTGACCGGAAGCATGATGAGCATATCGTTCGAGATCGAAGGTCATCCTGTCCCCAAAGCCGACGAGCCGTCCGAGATCGTCAGCATCGCAACGCCCGGCTTCTTCAAAACAATCGGTATCCCAGTTAAGCGCGGACGCGAGTTCCTCGAGACCGACACGCGCACGTCGACCAAAGTCATCATCCTCACCGAGAGCTTCGCCAAGAAGTATTTTCCCAACGAAGACCCAATCGGCAAGCATGTGAAGCCCGGGCTCGGCGATGGTTACACCGACAGCGTGTGGCGTGAAGTTGTCGGCGTGGTCGGCGACATCAAGCGCCAGGGCCTCACCGTCGAAACTCGACCCGAGTACTACCTGCCGCATACGCAGGCCATCGTGGGCCCGCCGATCTTCGTCATCCGAACCTCCGGCGATCCCACGCAGATTACCAATGCCGTGCGCTCCGAAGTCGCGGCCATGGACCGCAACGTGCCCGTCTACGACGTGCATACTTACGACGACCTTATTTCGAAGAATGCCTCGCAGCCGCGCTTCCAGTCCATGTTGCTGACCTGCTTCGCCGCGCTCGCGCTCCTGCTCTCCGCCATCGGTCTTTACGCCGTGCTCAGCTACATGGTGGCGCAACGCACACTTGAGATCGGTGTCCGCATGGCGCTCGGTGCGCGTCGCCGTGATGTAGTGAACCTCATTTTGAAACACGGCTTGGGCTTAGCACTGGTAGGACTTGTGCTCGGCATGGGACTCTCGCTGGTGTTGACGCGCTACTTGAGCAGCATGCTCTACACCATCAAGCCGCTCGATCCGGTCACGCTCCTCACTGTCACAGGAATTTTGCTTGTGGTCGCCGTCGTTGCCAGCACCGCGCCCGCGTGGCGCGCCGCTCGCCTCGACCCGATGAAGACCTTGCGCGACCAATAGGCCGCGCATTTCCCCAGTGCGCCGGGGTACGGTGTTTCCCCCGGCGCCATTTTTGTGTCTACCCCGCCATAGTTTCTTGCCCTGTCATCCTGAGCGAAGCGTGCGCAAGCACGCGAAGTCGAAGGACCCTTGTCTCCACCCATCCCACCCGGGACGAACGCCGTTGACTTCCACCACTACACGGCGCTCTAATACCTAGACATTCTTCCTATGTAGAATGTCTGACTATGGCTGACGATCTTCTTCAAGGCACACTCGATCTCCTCGTCCTGAAAGTTCTCGCCCTTGGCCCGCTCCACGGCTACGGCATCGCGCAGCGAATCCGCCAGGTATCCAAGGAAGTCCTGCAAGTCCAGCAGGGCTCGCTCTATCCTGCGCTGCATCGCCTGGAAAAGCGCGGCTGGCTCACCGCAAGTTGGGAAGAGAGCGAAACCGGGCGTCCGGCGAAGTTCTACAAGCTTTCCGCGAAGGGTCGCAAACAACTCGCGGAAGAAGAGAAGACGTGGGCGCGAATGTCGGCGGCCATTGCGCTCATATTGCAGAGCGCGGAGTAGGAGTCAGCGATGAGTTTTTTTTACCGCCATCAAAACGAAGCAGAGTTCGATCTTGAACTCAAGTTCCACGTCGACGAACGTACGCGTGAGCTCGTAGCGCAAGGCCTCTCTCAGGATGAGGCGCACCGACGGGCGATGATCGAACTGGGCGGCAAGGAACAGACGGCGCAGCAACTGCGAGAAGTGCACAGCAGCGCTTTGCTGGAGACCATCGTTCGCAATTTCAGATCGGGACTTCGGTTGATCCGCAGAGCGCCAGGCTTCTCGCTCACCGTCGTCGTTACGCTTGCACTCGCGATCGGCGCCAATAGCGCGGTATTTTCCGCCATCAATGCGATACTGCTCAGCCCGCTTCCCTATCCCAACGGCGACCGACTGATGCTCCTCCAGCAGAAGATGACCAACATGCACCACCCGGTCACCTTCGTGTCTCCCGCGCGGCTCGAAGACTGGAATCGCATGAATGCAACGTTCGAAGCCATGACCGGGTACTATACCGAGCCGGGTTCCGAATTGTCCGGCAGCCTGCCTGAGAAAGTCATGCGCGCGTTCGTTGCGCCACGATTCATTCAGGTCTTCGGTGTCGCTCCCGCGCTTGGGCGGGACTTTACCTCCGAGGAGTTCAAGTACGGCGGCCCCGACGCAGTCATTCTCTCGGACAGCTATTGGCGGCGCCATTTTCACGCGGACCCCTCTGTCATCGGCAAGCGACTCCATATCGGCAGCACCGCCCCCACCGTCGTCGGTGTAATGCCGCAATCGTTTCTCTTCCCTGTCCGCGACGCCGACATTTTCATCCCCTCCCCGCCCGACTTCACCTATGCGCAGAGCCGCGATGCCACTTGGTTCACCGTGATTGGACGCATGAAACCCGGAGTCGCCGTAACCCAGGCCCGCGCCGATCTCGCCACAGTCCAGGCACAACTCGGGCGTCAGTTCCCGAACCCCGATGCAACCATTGCCGTCATCCTGAATCCCCTGAAGGAAGATACTGTCAGCTCTGCACGGCGTTCGTTGTGGATGATCTTCGGGTCCGTCAGCTTGCTCCTGCTTATCGCCTGCACAAACATCGTGGCCCTCTTCCTCGCTCGCACCAGCGATCGCGAGCACGAGATATCGGTCCGCTTCTCCCTCGGCGCGTCGCGTGCACGGATCGTGGCACAACTGCTCAGCGAAACCTTCGTGCTCGCCTGCATCGGTTCGGCTATCGGCTTGCTGTTGGCTACCGCTTCCGCGAGAGTCTTCCATCTGCTCGCGGCGAGTTTGCCGCGCGTGGATGAGATCGCCCTCAATTGGCGAATCGTGGGCTACACCTTTGTCTGTGCGATTGTGGTCACGTTGCTTTGCGGTACTGTGCCTGCGTTACGGGCCACCCGCGGGCTGTCCGCAGCCCTCGCAGCCTCCGACCGCCGTACCAGCGTCGCGGCGCGCCAGCCGTTGCAATGGACGCTCGTCGCTGTGCAGGTTGCCCTTGCCGTAACCTTGCTCTTCGGCGCTGGCCTGCTGCTGCGCAGCTTTCAGGCGCTAACGCGTGTAGACGCCGGTTTCGATCCCTCGCACGTCCTCACGCTTCATATTAGTGGAGGCTACGGCGAAACCGTGGACATGAAAGCCATGGCTCGTCGCATTGATCACGACCTCGACGGCATCCGAGCCGTCCCTGGTGTCGAGGGCGCGGCCACGAGTTCTTCCATGCCCGGCGTCCCCGACGACCACAAAAGCGATGTTCGTATTCTCGAGGGACCGCAAGACCCCGATCATCCCACGCTCGCTACCAATCGCTTCGTCTCGGACGGTTACTTCGCCACCATGCGCATCCCGGTACTCGCTGGCACACCGTGCGAACAGGGCAAGGACACTAAGGACGTCCTCGTGAATCGCAGCTTCGCCGATCGCTACATGAGCGGCACGACGCCCATGGGCCATCACCTTCAGTTCGGAGTGAACCACGCCATCGCGCTCACCGGAATGGTCCGCGGCGTCGTGGCCGACACGCGTGAGAACGGGTTGAATATGGATGCGCAGCCAACCGTGTACTGGTGCATCGCCGCACCCGATCCCGATCCCGAATTCCTCATCCGCACCCATTCCGATCCAATGGCGCTCTCCCAGACCATCCGCCGTGCGCTTGGAAACATTGAGCCAAACCGCGCCGTCTTCGACATCAGCACTCTCGAAGATCACCTCAGCGACGCCTACTCCGAGAACCGCTTGCGTACCATCCTGCTGAGTCTCTTCGCACTCACTGCAGTTTCTCTCGCATGCGTGGGGCTGTATGGCACCTTGAGCTACTCGGTTACGGTACGCCGGCGCGAGATCGGCCTTCGCCTCGCGCTGGGCGCGGTCCGCGGACAAATCACCAAGCGATACGTCTGGCAAGCCTTGCGGGTTACCATGATCGGCTGCACCTGCGGCCTGGTGCTCGCGGCTTTTGCTGGGCGCATACTCCGCGGCATGCTCTTTGGTGTCTCGGCCCTCGATGCCGTGACGTTCGCCGGCGTAATTGCACTCGTGCTCGGCGTTGCAGCACTTGCCGCGATCGTTCCAGCATGGCGTGCCTCGCGAACCGATCCAATGCACGTGCTGCGCGAACAGTAGGAGTCGCCTGCTCAATGGGACGATTGCTTTGCACTTCCATGAACGAAGTGCTAAAACGATTGCGCCTATGAAGCCCTTACTTGCGATCGTCCTACTTGCAATGTGTCTCTACGCCGCTGACAAACCCGCCCAGGTAAAAGGTGGAAACGGGATTACGCTTCCTCCTCCGCCCGCAACCGAAATCAAACCCGTGGCTGAGATGATCCACGGGGTATCAATTACTGACAACTATCGCTGGCTCGAAGACGCCAAGAGCCCCGATACGCGCGCGTGGATCGACACGCAGATGAAGTACACCGAGAGCTATCTCTCGCAGGTCAAAATCCGGCCTGAGATCGCGGAAAGGCTCTCGAAATTGATCAAGGTCGAAGAATACTCAACCCCAGCGGAGCGCGGCGGCAAGTACTTCTTCATGAAACGCCTTCCGGAAGAGAACCAATCTTCCATCTACGTGCGAGACGGCATTCACGGCCAGGATCAGCTCCTTGTGGACGCAAACAAAATGAGCGCGGATCAGAACACTTCCGTCACAATTGACGACATCTCGCAGGACGGCTCGTTGCTTGTCTACGGCGATCGTGCAGGCGGCGCCGACGAAGAGGCCGTACACATCCTCGACGTCGCGAAGAAGCAGGACCTGGCGGATTCGCTGCCGAGCGCGCGTTACTTCGGCATCTCGTTGAGTCCTGACAAGCAGGGCATCTACTACTCCAAGGTCAACGATCAGGGCTCAATCGTTTACTACCACAAGCTCGGAGCACCGTCGGCCAACGACGAGTTGATCTTCGGCAAAGAATTTGAGGGCGAGAAACTCGGACCGATGGACCTGATCGGCGTGGGCATCACCGACAATCAGCGCTACCTCCTCATCTACAACTCGCAGGGTGTGCCAGCGAAGCGCGTGGACGTTTACGCAAAGGACCTGCGCCAGCCAAGTTCGCCGGTAAAGAAGATCATTCACGGAATTGATAATCGCTTCAACCCGGTGAATATCGGCGACGACTTTTACGTTTCCACCGACTACCAGGCACCCAACTATCGGGTGATCAAGATCCACTTCGGCGATACCGACCCCAAGCAGTGGAAGACCATCGTTCCTGAAGGCAAGGATGTGATTTCAGGAATCTCGCTCGTGGGCGGCAAGCTATTCATCACGTCGCTCCACGACGTGGTTACGCAAACCCGCATCTTCGCGCTCGATGGCAAGCAGACTGGCGAAATCAAATACCCGACGCTCGGATCCGCGAGCGATATGTCCGGACGCGAGAATTCCGATCACGCGTTTTACAGCTTCCAATCGTTCATCAGCCCGCCAACGATTTACCACTACGACGTGAAGACCGGCGCGACGGAAGTCTTCGCCCGGCCCAACGTTCCATTCAATGCGGACGACTTCGAGTTGAAACAAGTCTTCTACACGTCGAAAGACGGCACCAAGGTCCCGATGTTCATCGCTTCTAAGAAAGGCGCCAAGCGCGACGGCAAAACACCGGCGCTGCTCTATGCCTACGGCGGTTTCCTGGTGAACCTTACGCCAGTATGGAGCCCGCGAATCGCGTGGTGGATGGAGCAAGGTGGCATCTACGCGCAGCCCAACCTGCGCGGTGGCGGCGAGTACGGCGAAAAGTGGCACCAGGCCGGCATGTTCGAGCACAAACAAAACGTCTTCGACGACTACTTCGCGGCAGCCCAATACCTGATTAACGAAAAGTACACCGACGCCCAGCACCTCGCGGCACGCGGCGGCTCCAACGGTGGCCTGCTCATGGGCGCGGCGATGACCCAACATCCGGAGCTCTTCGGCGCCATCTCGTGCGGCTACCCACTGCTCGATATGATCCGCTTCCAGAATTTCCTCGTCGGCAAGTGGTGGACGAGCGAATATGGCTCTTCCGACAACGCCGAGCAGTTCCCCTATCTGCTGAAGTACTCTCCGTACCACAACGTGAAGCCGGGCATGAAGTTCCCCGCCGTCATGTTCACCACCGGCGACAGTGATACGCGCGTAGATCCGCTCCATGCGCGCAAGATGGCAGCCCTGGTTCAGCATGACAACGCCAGTGATCGCCCCATCCTTATGCATTACCAAACCGTCAGCGGCCATAGCGCCGGCGTCTCGGTAACCCAGGAGGTTTCGGATATCGCCGACGACCTCGCGTTCCTTTGGAACGAAACCAGCACCAATTAGCGATTCGGGCCGGGCTGCGGAAATTTCACAGCCCGGCTTCTCTACAACCTTGTCGCCAGATTTGCCCTCCAATCCCTCAGCAGCTATCCTGCTCCGAAATGCCAAAAATCAGCGCCATCGTTCACACTCGCAACGACGCCCCACGCCTCGGACGCCTGCTCGAAACGCTTCGTCCCTGTGACCAGGTGCTGATCATCGATGATTCGACTGATGATTCCGTGCAGAAAGTCGCGCACGAATACGGCGCGGCCCTCAGGAAATGCATCTCGGGCGTGACTCCGGGCGCCTACGCAATGGATGCGATCCACGAATGGATCCTGTGCGTCCTTCCGAATGAGTCGCTGAGCGAAGGTCTCGAGGCCTCGCTGTTCTCATGGAAAGAGGGTGAGCCCAAACGCGAAGACCTTTTCGCAATGACCATCCGCGAAGAAAAAGAAGGCCAATGGTCCGAGCTGTCGAGTGAGGTGCGCCTGATCAATCGTCGTTGCGTAAACTGGACCGGCATGATGCCCCCAAACCTCGAAGGCGCATTCGTGCTGCCCGGGCACCTGCTCCGTTTTGATCATCCTTAGCTATTGCGAATTCGACCTTCCGCAGTAGAATGTGGGGCACCATCACAAAAGACCATGCAAGAACAACGCCTTCGTGAACTGGAAGACCTGCTTCAGCGCGCCCGGGAGATCAAGCTGTTCCGCTTGACCGAAGATGAAGGAAATTTCCTGCGCGGCTTGCACTACAAATCAGCAGAAGAATTGTCTCGCGACGAAGAGACGCGCCTCCGCGCCCTGGTGAAGCTGCATTGGCGACGAGAAGAATAGCTATTTCGACTGCCGCGGTGGCAGTTGCTGATACGGTGTGTAGCCCTCCCACTCGATCGGCGTAAAAGAGTCCTTCAGGACCGCTTCAAGTAGCTCCTTGAAGATTCCTTCACCATTCCCGCTGTTCGTCATAATGATCATGCCCTTGCCGGAGTCGGAAAAGGCCACTGTGTAGTTGCGCCAGCCGTCGTCGTGACCCTCTTTGAAGAAGGCCTCGCCATACGGCGACCAGTACAAACCCCAACCCAAACCGTAGCTCAACCGGATAGCGTCATTGGCGTGCGTCGCCTTGTTCTCAAACGTCGGGAACTCGTGCTGTGCATGAATACGAACCTGCGCTTTGAGCATTTCGGAATGCATCTTTGGCGAAAGCCGGTCGCCATGCATTACCAATTGCAGGAACCGGCTGAAGTCACGAATGGTCGTCACCATCGACCCCGCCGCGCCTGCGCTCTTCCTACGATCGGGCCCGAGGTTTCGTCCATTCTCATCGTAGCCGTTGGCAAAATTGTCTTCGAACTCCGCGTTCCAAACCATCGAAGTTCGCGTCATGCCAAACGGCTCGAAAACGCGTTTCTCCATCAGTTGTTGCAATGGCTGCTTGGCAATGGTTTCGATCACGAGTTGCAATAGCTTGAGGCCTTCACCCGAATACGCGTAACGCGAACCAGGCTCGAAGTGAATGTGAACTTTCTGATCGTCCTCGAACCTGCGCAGGTTCGGCAGCCCACTGGTGTGGCTCAGCAGCATGCGAGCAGTGATCTTTTTCCAGCGCTCGTCGCCGGCAAGATCTTTGTAGTCGTCATACTCCAGTAGCGGCTTCGGTAGATACCCATAAACAGGCCGATCCAAGTCGAGCGAACGCTCATCCACCAGTTGCAACACCATGTACGCGAATGCCGACTTCGTGAACGAGGCAGCATACGCGACAGTGTCAGGCGTGTATGGCAGCTTCTTTTCCACGTCACGAAATCCATAGCCCTTCAGGTAGACGACCTTGCCATCGTCGATCACAGCCACGCCCAAGCCCGGAACTTCCGCGGCTTTCATCAAGCGCGTGACGGTGGCATCAATCTGTTCCGGCGAGATGGTGCCGCCATCGAGACGGTGGATGGGTTCGGCAGCAAACAATCCTGCCGAAACCAACAAGGATGCAAAGACAAGCAATGTGCGCATCGCAACAGAAGGTACGAAAAATTCCAGACCCCGGTTCAGTTTTAAGCGGCTTTGCGAGGCTTTACTTCGAAGCGAATTCCTTCTCCGCGCTGAAGAAATGCCACGACCCGGAACAGCTTTTTCGCCTGCGGATTTCCAGAAGGCCCAAACATACGAATCAGGCTCTTCTCCGGAATCTTGACCGCCTTGGAGAGAGCAGAAAAACCCACCGTAGCTTTGATGAAATCGCGAAGAACGAGCTTTCCGGCATCCAGATCGCCGCTTAATAGGCACTCCACGCCCTCGCGGAGCAGCGAATGTCGAAACTGGCGATCGCTTTTCACGCGCGCCATTACGGTTTCCTTGAATGCGCGGGTCAATGGCATGTTGTTACGTCTTCCTAGACTGTAGTCCGTCCAATGCTGGATGGCCGTCCCGATGTCCCGGTATTGTTACGGAGATCATCGTGACAATGGTAACATATGTGTTACCAATAACTAACCTCGTTTGACCCTCCTCATTCCGCCCTTGTATCCTCATTAGTTCCCTGAACAGCGCCGGACCGACCTTTCTACCTCGGCCCCCGCGCGCCCTCCGTACGTTCAAGAAAAGTGAGATCGCATGGCCATTAAATTCAAGGGTGTTGATTACATCGAGCTCGACACGCTCCTCACCGACGACGAGCGCCTGGTTCGCGACAACACCCGCCGCTTCATCGAAGAAAACCTCATCCCCATCATCGAGCAATGCAATCGCGACGGCCGCTTCCCCAAGGAGCTCATCCAGCCGATGGGCGAGCTTGGCTTCTTTGGCGCCAACCTCAAGGGTTACGGTTGCGCTGAGATGGGCAACGTGGAATACGGCCTGATGACCCAGGAACTGGAGCGCGGCGACAGCGGCGTACGTTCCTTCGTTAGCGTGCAATCGGCACTGGTGATGTACCCGATCTACACCTTCGGCAGCGACGCACAAAAAGACAAGTGGCTACCCGCGATGGCCAAAGGCGAAAAGCTCGGCTGCTTCGGCCTCACTGAGCCCGACGCCGGATCAAACCCAAGCGCCATGCGCACTCGCGCCCGCAAAGAAGGCAACGATTACATCATTAGCGGCGAGAAGATGTGGATCACCTCAGGCTCGATCGCCGACGTCGCCGTGATCTGGGCGAAGGTGGAAGACGAAGGCGGCCGCGTCCGCGGTTTCCTCGTCGAAACCGATCGTCCCGGCTTCGTCGCCAAGGATGTTCACGGCAAGTGGTCACTGCGCGCTTCGGTCACGTCGAGCCTCTCGCTGCAAGACGTCCGCATTCCCGCCGAGAACTTACTTCCCAAGTCCGATGGCCTGAAGTCTCCGCTGATGTGCCTGAACCAGGCGCGCTACGGCATCGCCTGGGGCGCCATTGGCGCGGCGATGGCCTGCTACGATTGCGCGCTGCAATACGCGCAATTCCGCAAGCAGTTCCACGATATGCCGATCGCCGGCCACCAGCTGGTGCAGGAGAAGCTGGTATGGATGATCACCGAGATCACCAAGGCGCAGTTGCTCGCGTTGCAGGTCGGCCGCCTGAAAGATCAAGGCAAGGCCGGTCACCAGCACATCTCCATGGCGAAGCGTAACAACGTGTGGATGGCCCTGGAGTGCGCTCGCATGGCGCGCGACATTCTCGGTGGCAACGGCATCGCCGATGAGTACCCGGTCTTCCGCCACATGATGAACCTCGAATCGGTGAAAACCTACGAGGGCACGCACGATGTACACACGCTGATCATCGGGCAACACATTACCGGCATTGACGGTTTCTAAGCAAAAGAGGACAATTTTCAGTTCGCACTAAGCCCATGGTCGCGCACCATGGGCTGATGTGTGTTGGGCAGCCATTCGCCCGCATCCCACCGGAGGACCCATGTCGACAAACACCACCACAACCACCACCGCGAGCCGCCCCGGAATTGAGAGCGACCTCGCACTCGAGTTCCTACAGGTTGTGGAAGAGGCCGCCATCGGGTGCGCCAAACTCATGGGCCGCGGTGATCGCACCCAGGCCGACCTCGTTGCCACGGAATCCATGCGCTCCACCATGGAAAGCGTGCGCATGAAAGGCTGCATCGTGATCGGCGAAGGCGAGCGCGACGAAGCTCCCATGCTCTACATCGGCGAAAAAGTCGGCCGGCAGCAAGACACTGATCCTGAAATTGACATCGCGGTCGATCCGCTGGAAGGCACGAACCTCTGCGCCACCGGCGCTCCCGGCGCCATCACCGTGCTGGCCGCGAGCGAACGTGGCGGCCTATTGCATGCGCCCGATTGCTACATGGAGAAGATCATCGTTGGCGCTCCCGCAAGTGGCGTGGTGCACCTCGATCGTCCGGTGGAGGAGAACCTCAAAGCAATCGCCGTCGCAATGAAGCGCGATGTCGAAGACCTTGTCATCATCGTGCTCGACCGTCCGCGCCACGAAAAGCTCATCGAAGATATCCGCAAAGCGGGCGCGCGCATTCGCCTGATCAGCGACGGCGACGTCGCGGCCGGTATTGCCGCGGCCGTACGCGGCACCGGCGTTCACGCGGTCATGGGCGTCGGCGGCGCTCCAGAGGGAGTAATCACCGCCGCGGCTATCCGTTGCTTGAATGGCTACATGGAAGGCCGTCTCGTCGGCTACACCAAGGAGCAGGAAGCCCGCATGGCCGGGATGGGCATCACCGACCTCAAGCGCATCTATCGCGCCGACGAGCTCGCCCCCGGCAAGAACATCATCTTCGCCGCTACGGGCGTCACCGAAGGCCCGCTGCTCAAGGCCGTGCGCTTTTTCGGTGAAGGCGTTCGCACCAGTTCCTTAGTCATGAAGTTGAATATCGGCAAAGTGCGATTCATCGACACCATTCACCTCGACCGTCAGCCGAACGCGGAAATCCGCTTCTAAAGACGCTTCGATCCAGGAGCCCATCCCGCCCTGGCGAGATGGGCTTTTATTCTCGATCCAGTTGTTGCGCGATTTCCGGCAGCATCGGTGTCTGCTTCGTTTGTCGCTCAAGATGATGCCCGGCGATGACCTGCATCGCCTGCGCGATCCGCTCCGACGGCAACGGATGCGAGCGGAAATATCCAGAGAGCGTCTCGATCGCAAGCTGCGAGAGTTCCTCCGGCGGCGAGCCCGCGTGGATTACGTAAGCACGATGCAGCTCATCGAACTTCGTAAACATCGAAACTGCGCCGTACGGGGAAAAGCCGGCTTCGACTGCCAGCAAGATCCCTTCGCGATCGGCTTCTGACTCCTGGTCTTTGGAATAGCCCGCTTCGAAGACGCTCAATGGCAGTTGCATCAGCTCGCCGATAACGCCAAGCTGCAACTTGCGCATCTGCGCTTCCACTTGCACACGCTCGGCGCAATGATAATGGTCAATGTGTTCAAGTTCATGACCGAGCACACTGGCAAGCTCGTCTTCTGTGTTCATCAACCGAACCAGCCCGAACCCAATAAAGACGTGTCCACCCGGCAGCGCAAACGCGTTAAGTAACTGCTCGTCGGGAATGAGATGAAAACGATAGTTGAGCCGGCGATGCGCGTGAACTGCGAGTTTGCCGCCGACTTTCTGCACCTCGCGCTCTACTGCCGAGTAGTCCGTTGGGCTGCGGAAGGAGCCCTCATAGCGCTCGGCCATCGCGTCGCCAATGCGTGTCTCTTCTTCATCCGAAAGCCGCGTCATTTGCATCGGCGCGCGCAATACATCCCGCTGCGCATCGGCGGCCATGCTCAACATCGCGTTCGGCGATACCTCGCCACTCTCGCGACGGCGATGTACAAGCACCAGCGCGCCGGCAGCAAACGCCACCACCAGCAGCAACCCCATCCAGCGCTTCATAGATATTGCCGGATCCTCTCGCTGTATTTGCTGTAGAGGAACGACACAAGGATCAGCGATGCGCCCAATCCGATGAACGTCAGGTAGCGGTCTCGTATTGCCAGCCGCCAGGCGTCAATCACGATGATCTTGCCGACACACATCAGGAGAAGTATCAAGCCCGTCAGCCGGAATGAACGCTCTTTCAGTGCGAGGGCGCTCACAAAGATGACGACAGCCTCCACGCCCCAAGCCAACGTGATCATCCCGTGGTCCATTTTTAGCGTCAGCATCGTCGTCAGCAGCGCGATCGCAACGAAGAAAATCGGCTGCTCGATACGATGTATCGCCAAAGCAAACGCACGGCGTAGTCCACGCAATGCCGGATCCACCGCATACCTGCGGCGATATTCAAACGCAAGCGGCAGCGCTGCGAGGAGCAACAGCACCGCCGTCCCCAACACCCCAAACCGACCCCGCCAATCGGAGCCGCTGAAATAGCTACCGCCAAACAAATTGTGCAGCATTCCGCGCACCAACACCGCAAGGCTCATCAGCACCGTCTGCTGCGCGAACACGTTCTGCTTCAGAAGCAGAGCCAGCGCGAGCAGAACCGGCACCAGCGCTGCCCAGGCAACCACCACCCATTCATTCGCAAATTGGAAATAGAACACCGCCATCACCGCCGCAGTACCGAGGTAGGCGAAGATCAGCGAGATATTCCAGCGGCGCACTTTCTCCGATTCCACTTCGCGTCCGAATACGAAGTAATAGATCGCGGCAATCGGCAACACCGTCACCATGCGCGTGCTCAGCCAATCGCCGGGGGTCCCCGCGGAAAGGTTCGCAAAGAAGATGCGTCCGAAGGAAGCGAGCAGTACGAGATATCCCTGCCAACGCATGTGCGCCAACTTGCGGATGGAGCCGAACTCATAGACGGCAAGGCCCAGCAACGCCCACGCCACTGCGACGCTCACCGCCGGCAATTCGTACCAGAGCAACGTTGCGAGAAGCCCGGTCGCCAGCCACGAGTGCAGTTGTTCGAACTCCTGTTTGCGCCACTGATCAGGCAAACGCAGCGTCTGCGAGAGCAGATAGAGTCCGCCAATCACAATGCCGCACATCGAAAGCCGTAACGTGTTGTGCACGCCGGGTGTGCTCTCCAGCAGGTTAACGACTCCCACCTGAACCGACGCAAATCCGCCAATCACCAATGCTTGCCAGGCTGGCGAGGTCCATCCGCGCCAACGACTCACCACCATCAGGATGCACGCATACACAATCCACGCCGCCGCGACGTACCGCTGATTGAGGCCTTCGTATAGCAGCCAGACCGCCAGAGCGCTGGCAGCCCAGCTGTAGGCTGTTCCGACCCATTCGACGTAAGAATCGCGAATCTTCGCTGCCCGCAGACCAAGAACATAGAACACTGCGACAACCGGAATCAGCTTCCAAAGGCCGGTATGAATCGAGTGCCAGAGTGGCGTGGTGGAAACTCTCGTCGCCGCCGCGAAGACAACCGCCGTCGCCGCGACAACATGCGTGTGCCAACGCAGCGGGAGATAGCCCGTGAGTCGCGCCGACTCAACCAGGCCGAGCGCAAACAGCGCGAACGCCAGGGGTTGCCACACCGCTGGGACTTCTGAGACGAACAGCAGACCCACGAGTGCCGTGCCGGTCGCCGCAGTCAGGCCACGGATGAGTTGTTGGTCGCTCGCCGCGTTGTGCTGCGTAAACCTCGCCGCGATGTAGAAAACCGCAGCAATTGCGATCAAAGATCCAATGCGCCACGGCAAATGGTGTGGCGTGTCCCAATGCGCGTTATAAGTGAGGCAGCGCGCAACCGCGACGACTCCCAGCGCGCCAAACTGGATTTGTACGTGCCACGACTTCAACCAGTATGCGATCACCGCAACCGCGAGCATGGCCGCCGCAAATGCCACCGCCATGCTGTCGTGCACAAACGCCGCCCAGCATCCCAGCCCCAGCGTGACTGCGCCGGGATACGACGTCGCAGTCAGCAGTAAATCATCGAAGTACTCGCTGAACATTCGCGGCCATCGCATCCGCAGCAGAGCGTTGTTCCCGTAGAAAACCACGGCGCCGGCAAGCAGTACCACGCCTTGCTTGATGAGAGCTAGCTCGGGCGAAGTCGCGCGCACAGCAATCATGCGCGGGAATTCGACGATCAAAACCTGGCCAAGGACGACGAAGCCGGTCACCATCCCCAATCTGCGGAACAGGTGTTCGGAAGAAAAGATCCCGGCGAACAACAGCACTTCTCCACCCGCCAGCCACAAGATCGAAACGTTCCCGCCGGAGAACTTGAACGGTACCGCGGCAATCATCAGCGCCGTGCCGAGCATCGTCAGCACCACAAAAGCGATGCGGCGACGCCGTGTAATGCTCAACTGCGCGATGGTGAATTCCATCGCGCCCAGGATCAAGAGCGCATAGAACGCCAGCTCCGGCCGCGCCGACTGGAACTTCATCACCGCCAACAACAGCACGGTATTGAGCAGCGCTGCAACGGTCGAAAGATTCTCCTCCGACGCCGTTGCAACCCGCCGCACCACGTACGACACCCGGAAAATCGCCCAGTAGAAGACGAGCAGCGAGGCACTAACCATGAATTCCGGGAACGGATGCCCCTCCGCCCCGTGCTCGCCCAGCAGCCGATAGAGCCAGTAAAAATGGTTCCCATAACTCGAGAGAATCGCGAAGACTTCGAGTTCGAACCAGTCCATCTTCAAAACGATGGCGACGATTGCTGTCGCCAGAATCGCTCCCGCTGCCAGGCTGTAAACCGTGTCGTGGCTCAGAGCAACCGTGGAATACGCAAGCAGGAACGCAAATCCGGTAACAAGTTGCGACTTGTATCGCAGGGTATGCGCGACCATCGCGCCCGCGACCACCAGCATGAGCAGCGAGTCGAGCGCATCCGAACTCATCACCCGCATTGCCATGACGTGATCCAGCGCGTAGGTAGTGAAAAAGAGCAGCGCCCAGCCGCCGCCGATTCCCGTGCGACCAAGAACTTTGTAGCGGTCTTTGCGTTCGAGATAGATTCCGCCACCGAGAAGTGCAAGCGAAACAGCGAGACTTAAGCCGACCTTACCCAGCGGCCCAAGCTGTCCGAGCTCGTAAATGCCAAACAACGCGATGCCCAGAACAAGAATGATCACGCCAATCTTGTTCAACCAGTTCGTGCCGAGCACCTGTTCCAAGTTCAGTGCTGACCGCATCCGCTCGCTCGCCGCCTTCGACGGCTTGCCTACCGTCGCGAACGACGGCACTGGCGGAGCCGCTGGCCTCTGCGGCGGAGCAGGAGACGCTGGTTCCACAACGCGTGGAGCCGGCGGTGGCGGCGCAGAAACCTGCTGAGGAGGAGCGGATGGTGGTGGAGGAACCACCGGCGCCGGCGGAACTACGATCTTCGGCGCGATCGGAGCCGCTGCTTTCACCTCAGCCTCTGGCTTCGCCACAAACTTCGGCACTTCCGCAGCCACATCCAGCGCGCTGACAAATTCTGGTTTTCCTTGAGGTGTTGAAGGTGGAGCAGCAGGCCGCACGGCATCCGCCGGCGGAGCGCTTACCGTCCGCGCCATCACCTGGTTCGCCGTCTCTGCGGCAATCCGGACTGCCCGCTCCGAGAGCGTCGTCAGTCGCTGCATTTCTGCGCGAAGATCGTTCAGCTCGCGTTGCGCACGGTCCGCAGCCTCGCGCGCGCGATAAGCGCGCCAGGCAGCGCAGGCAACGGAAATGGACATGAAGAAAACTGCGTACGGGGTGGAACTTCCCGCAAGGCACAACAATGCGAGGACGAGCGCGACGAGCGCAATGATCTCAAGCATAGTTCGTTATTCGAAAATTCTGCCCCCGATACTAGAACGAACTCCGCTGAATTCCTTGCAAGAAATCTCGTGCGCCGTTACCTACGTTTGAACCTGCCTGTTTTCGGGAACTTACGCCGCTTGTGCCGACATTTTCAACGCTCGTCGCACCGCGAGTGTGAGTCCCAGTCGCGACATGCCGCTGACGACCATGTTGATGCCCGCAAACGTTCCCAGCACCCAAAACGACGACGCCGGCCAATGTCGCCAAATCATGATCCCGAGGATCAGTGTGATGAAGCCGTCGAACAGCATCCATCCCGATGCGCCACTGCTGCGCGTCATGAGGTACGCACCGATTGTGAAGATTCCCTGCGACACGCAGAAAATGATCATCGCCAGCGTGAGCGCAGCAAGCCCGATGTGCAGGTTCACGCGCAAATAAATTCCCATGCTGACGTAAATCAGCGCCACCAGTAGCCGCCAGATCTTGCTGCCGATCCCTTCGCACCGAAACGAATGCACTCCTTGCACGACGCCGCTGATGATCAGCAGCCACGCAACCACGATCACCACACCGAGCGACATCGCCACCGGCAACATAATCGCCAGCACGCCGAAGACGATCAGCAATACCGAAAGAACGAGTGAGAATCCGGAAGCTCGCTGCGCTACTTTGGCCAGACTGCTATCCATCATGACCTCCACTGAATAGGACGACAGACGAATCTCCGGCTGAAGACTGCAATTTGCAACTGACAAGACTGCCAGCGATCCAAATTGAAAAGGCGGCCATCCCGGCCGCCTGAAAGCGAACCCGCCTCTAACTATCCAGAACCAACCTTGATCGTGCCACTCGACACTCCGAGTCGCACCGTCGAGGTGCCCGCGGTCGCAGCCACCCCCGTAGTGGCCTGCACGGCGGCGATGGAATACTGCACTTGGTATTCCGCCGCCCCTACAGGGACATCGACGGAACCGCCCATCGGCACCATTTTGCTTGCCCCGAATGGCGTATTCGTGGGAGTGAAGTGAATCGTGGCCGGTTTGTTAGGGGAGGTAAATCGTGCTGTCCCTCCGTTGTTAATGTCTGGGTTCGGCGGCGTTAAAGAATATCCGCTCGTCGCGCTCCAATTCACAGTCAGGATGATCGGGCTTGACATCGTTCTCCTCTCTCTCAGGTCGTGCTATTTCGCGGTACCTTGAAAACTTGGATCTGTAACCAGGCCCTGCAGTACGTGGTCGTTCTTCAGCTTGTCCAGCGAGAATCCTTTGTCGAGCGCTTTGTGCGCCGCTGCTAATGCCTTCGCGCGATTGCCCATAAGTTCATAGGCACTGGCCGCATCAGCGAGAATGTCCGGATCGTCCGGCGCCAGAGCCAACGCCGTCTGCAGATGGCCCATGGCTTTGTCCGTCAGCTTCTTTCTCGCACTCAGGTCCGCGAGGATCACCTGTGCCGACGCATCGCGCGGCTTCGCTTGTGCTTCTTTCGACAGCAGCCCGAATGCCTTGTCCGCGGCGGCGGCAGACTTGTCTTGCTCACCCAGCCAATCGTAGGAATTCATCAGCCAGATCCAGACGAGATAATTGTCGCCGTTGATCTGCAGCGCCTTCTCCAACACCGACGCGGCTTCTGCATACCGCTTCTCATCGAAGTACAGCGAGCCCAAGTTCGCATACGCAAAATACGTCGGACTCAGATCAATCGATTTCTTCAGCGCCTGCTCGGCATCGCCACGCAACTTCGGATCGGCGCTGTCGATATAAACCGCAGCAAGATTGGAGTACACCTGCGAATTGTCGGGCGTCAGTTGCACCGCACGCTTGAGCTGTTCGATCGCCTCTTTGTATTTGCTCTGGCGATCGTAGAACAGCCCCATCTCGTTGTAGACGTCCCAATAATCGGGCCGCAGCGCCGCAGCCTTCTTAAACGTCGCCTCCGCTTCGGCTACATGGCCCGCGCTCTCCTGGCTGTGCGCAAGTCCATTCAGTGCGTTCGCACTGCGCGCATCCAGCGCCAGCGCGCGTTGAAACTCCTGCACCGCCAGATCATGTTCGCCAGCGGCCTCATGAATGCGTCCCAACGTCACGTACACCGCCGGAACATGATCATCCAGTTCAACGGCCTTCTGGCTGTACGTCTTCGCTTGCTCAATCCACTTCGGATTCACGTCGAGGTTGTACTTCAACCGAAACGCCTCGCCCAATTGCGCATATCCCAGCGCAAATCGCGGATCGGTTTCCACGGCACTCTTCAGCGCTGTAATTGCCTGGTCGAGATTCCCCGGCTTGTCATAACGCTGCATCAACCCGAGCGCTTTCAGATACGACTCATACGCCGCCGGCGCAACGCTGCCGCCCGTCGTCTTCAGGAAGTCGGCGCTGACTTTGATATTCATCAACCGCGCCAACCGTGACACGGCTTCATTTTGAAGTGCAGCCAAATCTCCGGAACTGTCTTCCAGCGATGCCGACCCGATCTGTCGCAGGTTCTTCGCATCAATCAGGTTCACAGACAGGTGTACCGTCTGATCTTTACGCTGGATGCTTCCCTTCACCACCAGCGTAGCGCCGAGTTCACGATTCGCCATCATCGGGTCGGTGATCTTCTGTCCGCGCACCACACTCGCCGGAATCACCCACAGCGACTTCTGCACGGTCCCGAGGTTCGACAGCGCATTCGTCATCGAATCCATCAGGCCCTGCGCCACGGCGTCGGTTGACGCATCGCCGCCAATGTTGTCGAACGGCAGCACCGCAATGTGCTCTTCCGAATGCGTAAAGCTCTGCGTCACTTTTTCGCGCACCGGCGGTACGAAGGAAAGTCCAGCGATCACGATCGCGATAATCGCCAGTACCACAAGCCAGCGTTGCCGGCGATGCTGCACGGTAAGCGCATTCCCCAGCGACGATCGCGACGCATGCTCCAGCAGCGGCCGCAGTTCTTTCGCCGTCAGCGTCGATCTCCGCGTACTTGGCGGCGCTGTCACTGCCACTTCCACTTCGCGGCGGAAGTCCTTCAGTTCCGGCAGCATCTCGCCGCAGTTCTGATAACGCAGCTCCGGCTCTTTCGCCAGCGCGCGATAGATGATGCGCAGCAGGTCCACCGGAATCTCGTCCATCGGCTGCGGCGGATCGCTCACAATGCCAATCACCGTCGCCGCCGCCGAATCGCGGACGAACGGATTCCGCCCGGTAATCATTTCGGCAAGCGTCACCGCCAGCGACCACACATCGGTGTGCTGGTCCACCATCTTGCCCATCGCCTGCTCGGGCGACATGTAACCCACCGTGCCGCCGCTGCTGATGCTCTGCGTGCTCGCGCCAGTCGAGAGCCGCGCCAGGCCGAAGTCAACAATCTTCGCCACGCCACGCGGTGTAATGATCACGTTCGACGGCTTCACATCGCGGTGAACGATAGCGCTCGCATGTGCCGCCGCCAGCCCATCGCAAATCTGGATCGCGATATCGACCGCTTCGGGCACCGGCAGCGGTCCATGCGCAATCTTCCGCGCCAGCGTCTCGCCCTCGTAGTACGCCATCACGATGAAGACGCGCCCATCGTCGGTTTCTTCGAAACCGTGAATCACGCCAATGTTCGGATGGTCGAGTTGCGACGCGGTGCGCGCTTCGCGCAGCACTCGCTTGCGGTCGTCTTGGTTGGTGGTCTGGTGTTCCGGTAGGAATTTGAGCGCAACGGTGCGCTCCAGCTTCACGTCCAACGCGCGATAGACCACGCCCATGCCACCTGCACCGAGCAGGCCGAGAATCCGGTAGTTGCCGACCAGATCGCCCGTGGTCAAAGTGGCGGCGGAATTGGACACTTCGTGGTCTCCCAAATACAAATAGGCCGTGGTTGTGAGCTTGAGAGCTGCCCAGTTAACTTACAGCAAATTGCAGGGTGGATGAAAGTGTCAGCGTGGAGTCTAAGGTACCGAAAGTACTCAATCAGCGTGGATTACACCTAGATTGGTAAGCCCGTTAATCATGAACTGAATGGCGATCGCCATCAACAGAAGTCCCATGATTCGCATCAGCACACGGATGCCAGTCTGTCCCATCTTCTGGCTCACGCGTTCCGCGCCACGCAAAATCCAGTAGGAAGCGAAACACGTCAGCGCGATTGCCGCAAATACCGGAATCGTCGTGGACCAATCGCGCGCGGTGCCGTTCAGCACCATCACCGTAGAGATCGCTCCGGGCCCGGCAAGCATCGGGATGCCGAGCGGCGTGATGCTGACGTCGTCTTTCACCGAACCCTCGGCCGTTTCAGGCGAACCCTCTTGCGTCGGACGCTCGGCCTGCATCATGTCGAGCCCGATCAGCAATAGGATCAGACCTCCCGCGATCTCAAATGCCGGCAAAGTAATGCCAAAGATTTTGAAGATAGCCGTGCCCGCAAACGCAAATGCCGTCAGCACAATAAATGCGGTCCAGCATGCCCGTGCCGCCATCCGCCGGCGTGTAATGGGATCGTGCCGCGCCGTCATCACGAGGAAGGTCGGGATGATCGCGAACGGATCCACCAGGAAAAAGACAGAGCTCAGCGCGACCAGCGTGAACTGGACGATATGCGCCTCAAACGCCCCGCGCATGATATGCCCGACTTGAAAGACAATCGTCCCCACACTTCTATCTTCGCAAAGAAAACGGCCCCGCGTAAGAACCGCGAGGCCGAATGGCAGGAAATGAGAGTTGAACGGAGCTAAAGCGTCGAATACGTCGAAGTCTGCAACTCCGGCATCGGCGGCCACTCCTGCGGCTCGCCTTCATACAGGTACGCCGCATTCTCGAACCGCGCCGTCCCATCGTGGATCGCGAACTTCGACGGAGCTTCTTTCGTCCCGCTCCACATCGAAACGCCGGCATGCTCGCCGTCTTTGCGCAGGATGTAGAACTTCATGCTCACGTACTTCAGGCGCGCCATGTCCCCGTTATAGTTCCGCACGATCCGCTTCAGCGCATCCATGCCCGCCTCTTTTGGCGACATGCCATGGCGCATGTTCTCCACGATCGTGTGCGCGCCGGCGATCTTGATGTTCTCTTCGCCGCTGCCCGTCGCTCCCGCAGAACCCACGTCCTGGTCGCAGTAGCAGCCCGCGCCGATGATCGGCGAATCACCGCAGCGCCCAGGGATCTTCCACGCCAGTCCGCTGGTTGTGGTGGCGCCGCTCATCTCGCCGTTCGCCTTCAGCGCCGAGCAGTTGATCGTGCCCGTCGGTGGATACAGAACGCGATGGATCGCCGCCATCCGCCGCTCCGGCTCGATTCCGATCTGCTCCGCCAGCTTTTCCATCTCACGGATACGTTCTTTCAGGTCCTCCGACTTCGTTCCATTCGTCGGGAACTTGAAGTGCGGGCTCGCCGGTCCTGGCCCCCACCAGTCCTGATTGGAATTTGTCTCCTTCCACAGCAGCCAGACTTTGCGCGAGTGCTCAGTGAGCAGGTTCATCGTTGGGAAGCCGTGCGCGACCGCAAAACGCTTCGCGCCTTCGCCAACCAGCATCACGTGCCCGGTGTGCTCCATCACTGTCTTCGCCAGCAGAGCCACATGCATGATGTCGTGTACGCCACCGACAGATCCGGCGAGCCGCGTTGGTCCATGCATACAACATGAATCGAGTTCGACCACGCCTTCTTCGTTCGGCAACCCGCCGTAACCTACGCTGTCGTCTTCCGGATCTTCTTCCGGCCCGCGAACCACTTCCATGATCGCGTCCAGCGTGTCGCCGCCCTTCTCCAGTACGGCGTGTCCGCGATCGAGATAATTGTGACCATTCGCCGAGCAAATCAGGATGTTCTTCCCCGGCCCGGCAGCCTTAGGAGCATTGTTGGATTGCGCATTCAGATCAAGTGCAAGAGAAGCCGAACCAATTGCAGACGTCGCGATAAATTCACGGCGGGAAAACTTCACAAATACCTCCCAAGATTACGGCGCAAAGGATAACACGCAGAGTTCACACGATTTGGGCCGCGACTTGCCACGCTATCCCGCTAGTTTCTGTGGTCGTGTGCATGTGCGACGAAGAATTCCAGCATTCGAACATCGGGGCCAACAGGGCGTTCAGCGTGTCATTTTTTCGTAGCTCTTTTGCGGCAAACCACCCCCAAAAACCATCCCACAAACGTCGGCTGTCAAGACCCCGGATTGTGGGACATGCCACTTAACACACTTTAAATCATAGACTTGCGAGGGACACGCGGAGAGCAGAATTTGCCCTTCGGTTTGATATTCTGGAATTAGGTAGCAAGTTGAGTGGGCCTAGCGTCCACATGCCCTCGGGGCAGCAGAGTTCTTTGAAAACTGAATATTTTGGAGTCGGCAAAGGCGCGGGTGGCCCCGCGCCTCGGCGAAAAAATCGTCAGTCTATACCGCGAGCTTCATCGACGTGTTCTGGTCCGCCCGGAACCGCAGCAGTGCCGCGATTCTTCCTACGCGGTCCAGTTCACCGTTGGCCGGCAGGTAGTGAAGATCGATTCCCGCGGCCATCGCGCGTGCCAGCAACGGATCGGCAACATCCTCAATCGCAATCGTCGGGTTCCCGCACACCCCGCATGAATGCGACATGTTGATGTCGATGTGGTTGCAGTTGGTGCACTGTACTCCCGGCGCCGCAAACTTATCTTCGAGCAGCAGCGTCTGCACCTCGCCCATCTCCAGCGAGCGAAGAACGCGACGCAAGCCGAGCGCACCTCGACCGTTGCGTCCGGCTTCACCGATCACCTCGCGCAGCAAGTCGAGTTTTTTGCGGCCGTCATCCTCGGCGAGCAGATAGTCAACTTTCTCCTTCACCTCGGCGGGCAAAACAACTTTCGCATCCACCCGGAAGTGGCCGACCAGGCGATCGAGCGTGTACTTGTGCAGGTTCGGCTTGATCTCCGACCAGATTTCGTCGCGGCACCCGATCGCTACGCGTTCGATACCGCTGCGTTGCGTGTACGCAAGCAGAAAGTCGGCGACGGTTTTGAAGTGCGCCATCGCATCGTTCAACTCGCGGCGCTCGGCGTGGCCGCCGTCATAACCGGCGAATCCGTCGCTCTTCCCTTTCCGCGGAAGGCCGGTGAAGAAATCCTGCTTCTCCACGATCTTCTCGTCGGCGAGTTCGAAGATGCGCGCCTTGGTGCGGTCAATCGCTGCCACCAGCACGCGCGGCTTGGCTTCGAGCAACGGCGCCAGCGGCTTGAGATGGAAGCGTGAGTTCACCACCAGCTGCGTTCTGGTGAGCATCGGCGGCAAATCGTATTCGCGCCAGATGCCGCGGTGATAACAGGCGAAGATCGCCTTCGCCTGCCGGCTGTTTCCCTGGAATTGGTCGGCCATGCCGAGAATGCGTTCGAGGTCCTGCCGCGCGCAGTCATTTCGGCCGTGCTTCTCAGATTCCGCGAGTGCCGATCGCACCAGGTCCTTGACCAGGATTGCTTCGTGGCGATGGGATTTATCGAGTGGGAGGGCAGGCTGGTAGTAGAACGTGAGGGCGCAACCCTCAGGAGAATAGATTTCCGATATCTCGCGAATTTCGTCCCGCGTGATCATTCCTTCAGTCTCCTGTTTTTACCGTGAAGGCCTTGTTGTTTTATGTTTTTGTTAGGCCGTTTTGGAGTGTTCGATCAAACGGTCACTCAGCGGATCCCGCACGGGCAAAAACTCTTTCAAGTACTCACGGGCGGAATGCACGCTCTTTCTTACCTCCTCTTCCGGTTTCTGGGTGATGTCTGCAATCTCTTCGACGGTGAAGCCCTCGATGGTGAAAAGAATGAAAGCCTCGCGTTCGTTCCTCCCAGCATCGCGCAACGTGCGTTCGACGAGCGAAATCATCTCGTCCTTCGCCGCGAGGTCTTCGGGCGTGGAAATGTTCTTGTCGAACGTCAGGCTCATTGCCGACAGATCTTCGTCGGGTTGGTGGAACTGGAGCACGTTTTCGTCGCTGCCTTCGCCATCGCGCGAACGGTCGGGCCGGTCCAGTGGAATATTTCCGCCCCCGGAATCGCCGGCTGCGAGCCGATCGATCGCATCGGTGGACAGCCGATAGAGCCATGGCTCGAGGCGCATCTTCTCGGGCCGCTCAAAGGCCTCACTCAACGCGTTGCCGATGGCTTCGTCAATCACTTCGTCAACCGAGATCGAGCCGCGCGCGATCTTCTCATCTTGTTCGCGATGCCGCAGTTCGCGCTGCACGAACCGGCGCAGTCGAGGCAGGTTGGCGTTGATGTAGCTGCTCACATCTTCGTTGGTCACGCTCTCTGGCTTGATCGCTGCGACCGTGTCTTCAAAGGGAACTTCGCTGATCGCATTGCGACCATGTTCCTGTTGTCGTCGCGGCCAGGCGTGCTCGTTGCGCAGCGCACCTTTGTGGCGCGAGATCTGGCCGATGAGGGAATCGAACGCGGCCTTCACCGCGACTGCTGAATTTGGGTTCGCCTGTTCCGCCGCAATGTCGGTCGTCGGGAGCTTGAGGTTCAAGGCGACCACAAACCCCGCTCGTGGCGACTTTTGCAGGACACTGCCATGCAGGCTGACCAGCTCGGGCCGGAATACCTGCAGTCGGCGCTCCAGTTTTTTCAGGTGTAGTTTGACGGTGGATTCGACGTCGGGGGTCTTTTCCAGACCCTTGTAACTGATATGGACGTTCATACCTACCCTCAGCGGAAAAACTGAAACCGCTGCTGCCACGGTTCTTCGTGGGCGAGAATTGTACTCCTAACACAACAGACGTGACGCAACATTCCGCGGTTGCATTTTCAGCTTTGGAATGTGTGCAGAATCAATATTTACCGGCAACAATGCACTGAAATCGAGGCATTGAACTACTACCAAGCAGGCCTGGGACTGAAATTTTCGGTGCGGTTGATCAGCACCGCAAATCAATATCGGCTCACGACTTACACGGACGACAGCGGTGGTCTCGCGCCGAAGGTCGGACTTGAAGCATGAGAGGCGCTCGCTGCGGCTGCAAGGCGATATTGAGAACCTGAATGATCGGCTGATTTGATCAGTTTTGCGGGACTGTTTTCAGGGACGTCGTTTATGCCGGGGCGGAGTTGTCATGCGCGGATGACGTTTGCGTTCTAAATGAACAAAAGCCTCCGTCGCCGGAGGCTTTGGAATCACGAACACAATTTAGCGATACTCTTCCATGATCGCCTCGAGCGTCGCCTTCGACGGGCGTAGCGTGGACTCCGGCAATTGCGCCAACGGCGTGTCGGTCATGTTCAGGAGATCGAGGAAGCTTGGCGCGTCGGGGTTCACGTAGAAGACGCCGGTGAGCATCTCGCCGGTTTTGTGCGACTCCATGATGCGATGTACGGCGTTGATCTTGTCCTTCGGATCGTAGTCGTGCTCGAGCTTCTTGAGCAGTAGCTTCGAGCCATCGTGCATCTGCACTGCGGTCGTGGTGCCCTCGTCGTAATCCACATTGATTTCTTCGAAGTACGGCACGAAGTTGAGGTCGTGCAGCGGCTCTTCGTGGTCCTTCATGAACTTGTAGGACTTGGTCGAGCCTTCGTGATCGTTGAAGGTCACGCAAGGCGAGATGACGTCGAGCATCGCGGTGCCTTTGTGGGCGATCGCGGCTTTGAGCATGGTGTGGAGCTGCTTCTTGTCGCCGCTGAAGGAGCGGCCGACGAAGGTCGCGCCCATCATGATGGCCAGCGCGCAGGTGTCGATCGGCGGGAGATCGTTGATGACGCCGGTCTTCAGCTTCGAGCCGATATCGGCGGTTGCCGAGAACTGACCCTTGGTGAGGCCGTACACGCCGTTGTCCTCAATGATGTAGATCATTGGGATGTTGCGGCGCATGAGGTGCACGAACTGGCCCATACCGATGGAAGCGGTGTCGCCATCACCGGAGATGCCGATCGCCATCATCTTCTGGTTCGCCAGCACCGCGCCGGTGGTAACGGCGGGCATGCGCCCGTGCACGGAATTGAAGCTGAACGAGCGCGACATGAAGTACGCGGGCGTCTTCGAGGAGCAGCCGATGCCGCTCATCTTGATGATTTCCTCGGGCTGAACGCCCATTTCGTACATCGCGTCAATGATGCGCTCGCTGATCGCGTTGTGGCCGCAACCGGCGCAGAGCGTGGTTTTGCCGCCGCGATAGTCGAGTACGGTGAGGCCGATGTGGTTGGTCTTGGGTTGTGGCGCGGAAGTTGTCGCCATTACTTCACCTCCTGCGCCAGGATCGCGTCAGTGACGGACCGAGCATCAATGGGGAGCCCGTTATAGTGGCGCACGCTGCGGAGCTTGGTTACGTGCTCCGGTTTGATATCGAGTTTGAGCAAGTCGAACATCTGGTGATCGCGGTTCTGGTCAACCACGTACACGCGATCATGGCGCGCGATGTAGTCGTGCACTTCCTCGCCGAAGGGGAAGCCCTTCAGCCGCAGGTAGTCAAGGCCGACGCCGTACTCTTTCAGCAACTGCGAGAGCGATTCGACGATCGCGTGATGAGAAGTGCCGTAGGCGATGATTCCGACCTTGCCGCCATCCTGCACGATGTCGGCTTGCGGTACGAGCTTGCGCGCGGTAGCGAACTTACGCGCCAGACGGTCCATGTTGTTGACGTAATCGTCGGGACGTTCGGTGTACTGCGACTTCTCGTTGTGACCGCTACCACGCGCGAACCATGCAGCTTGCGGATGCTTCGTGCCGGGCACGGTGCGATAGGGAATGCCGTCGCCGTCTACGTCTTTGTAGCGTGCGAAGCCGCCGAGCTGGGTCAGTTGTTCGGCAGACAGGACCTTGCCGCGTTTCAACGGCTGGGTGGGATACGCGAACGGCTCGCTCATCCAGTTGTTCATGCCGAGATCGAGATCGCTCATTACGAATACCGGCGTCTGCAAGGTTTCCGCGAGATCGAATGCGGCCCCAGCGAACTCGAAGCACTCGGCCACCGAGTGTGGGAACAGCATCGGATGACGAGCATCGCCATGCGAGAGATTCGCGACCTTCATGATGTCGCCTTGTGCGGTGCGGGTCGGGAGGCCGGTGGAAGGCCCGACGCGCTGCACGTCCCAGATCACGGCGGGCACTTCGACGTAATATCCGAGGCCGGTGAATTCACCCATCAGGCTGATGCCGGGGCCGGCGGTCGCGGTCATGGCGCGGGCGCCCATCCATCCGCCGCCGAGCACCATGCCGACTGCGGCGAGTTCATCTTCCGCTTGCACGATGGCGAAGGTCGCTTTGCCGTCGGCATCGAGACGGTGCTCTTTCATGTATTCAATCAGGTTCTCAACCAGCGACGACGACGGCGTGATCGGATACCAGGTCACGACGCTCACGCCCGCGAACATCGCACCAAGCGCGGCGGCGGCGTTGCCGTCAATGATGATCTGTCCCTCGGTCTTGTTCATCCTCTCGATCTTGAACGGGTCCTGCTTCGGCAGATTTTGCACGGCGTAATCGTGGCCGGCCTGCGCGGCGTTCCAGTTGAGATCGGCGGCCTTGACCTTGGTCGCGAACTGCCTGCGGATTGCCTTCTCGACTTCCTTCATGTCGAGTGCGAGCAGCTTCGCCATCACGCCGACATAGATCATGTTCTTGACGAGCTTGCGGAGTTTGGCTTCCTTGCAGACCTCGGCGACGATCTTGTCGAAGGCGACGGCGTAGAAGGTCACATCGCTGCGCAGGTCTTTCAGGTTCAGCGGCTCGTCATAGAGAACGGCGGCGCCAGGCTCCAGGGCGAGGACGTCTTCCTTCGCCGTCTCAGGGTTCATCGCGACGACGAAATCAATTTCCTTCTTGCGCGCGACGAATCCGTCTTTGCTGGCGCGAATGGTGTACCAGGTCGGCAGGCCGGCGATGTTCGACGGGAAGAGGTTTTTGCCCGACACGGGCACGCCCATCTGGAAGATGGTGCGGAGGAGAACAGTGTTTGCCGATTGCGATCCTGAACCGTTGACCGTCGCGACCTGAATGCTGAAGTCGTTTACGACGGGCGTTCGCTGCGCCTCGAGCGACGGCGCAGTCACTTCTGTTGTTGCCATGTAGTTCCTTTGCGATCTTTCCCCACTGCGGGATAGTTCAATTATACGGCGGCTGGGAACTAGGGTTTAGGCATGAGGGCTGAATGGGAGACATCGGGCGGTGAGCGGGGAAATAGCGGAGTAAAAGGGACTTAGGTGGGGGAACCGGAACGGCCGGCAGCGAAGTCGGCGAGCAAGTCCTTGATCTGCTGCTGGACGGGCTTGGGATATTTCAGAGAGTAGTCGAGCAGCTTGCCGCGATCAATCTGGGAGATTTCGAATTCGTCGGTGTCGGCGGGCTGGCCGTTTTGGCGTGCGAGGTAGATCCAGTCGAGGATGGCTTTCTCGGGATTGGCGACTTTGTATGAGCCGTAGAGGGTGCGCTTTTCGTGGAAACCCCAGAAGAGTTTCGGGGAGATATGTTTGTAGACGACTGCGAAGGACTTGGAACGAAATTCGCCACGTCTGCCAGTAGTGATGCACGTCAGATATTTCGGCGACTGGGTGGAGACACCGGATTCTCGTAGCACGCTTTCGAGAGACAGGTAGGCATCGGGCCGAAACTGGTTGATGAGTTCTCTTCCCGAAGTGTCGCGCGAAGTTCGGATCAAGAAAATACCTTTTCCGAGGTGCTCAACCAAGCCGCGCTGCTCCTGGCGCAGCAAGCCTTGTCGCGCCACATCGACATCGACGCCGACTTCCGCAGCGACCTGATCGAGTTCGAGGACAGCGGCTTCGCGGGATTTCTCCGTCACGAACTTTGCCCAATCCATGGCTAGTCCTCCAGCCAATCGGCCAGAACCGTGGCGACCGTGGCTGCGTCCTTTTCCGCGAATCCGCGGGTCTCGTAATGCGCTTGGCGATCCCCAAGTTTCATAACGAAATACTAGCATAAACACTAGTATTTCGATTTATGAATAATTTTTAAATCGAAAAAGCGGCGGAAATGGGATGTTTTCCGTTTATATCAGCCGTTCGCCTTCAACATCTGTTCGGCGTGTTTTAGCGAGGTTTCGGTAAGTTTGGCGCCGCTTAGCATGCGGGCGATTTCTTCGGTGCGGTCTTCGAGGTCGAGGGGGCGGACGGTGGTTTTGGTGCGGCCCGAGGCTTCTTTCTTCTCGATCAGGTAGTGGTGGTCGGCGAAGGAGGCGATTTGCGGGAGGTGGGTGATACAGAGGACCTGCTTGGTTTTGGAGAGGGCTTTGAGTTTCTTGCCGACGGCTTCGGCGGCGCGGCCACCGATGCCGGTATCGATTTCATCGAAGACCAGGGTGCGCTGGTGGGCGGGGTCTTTCTTGCTGCGTGATTTGCCGGCCTCGACGCTGGCTTTGAGCGCGAGCATGACGCGTGAGAGTTCGCCACCGCTGGCGATCTGCTCGACGGGGCCGAGCGGTTCGCCGGGGTTGGCGGAGATCATGTAGGCCACCTGGTCGAAGCCGCTGGCGGTCCAGTTCGATTCTTCGTCGGTGCCACCGATTTCGATCTTGAAGCGGGCTTTCATGGCGAGGTCGTTGACCTCGGTTTCGACCATCTTCTCGAGCTTCTTGGCGGCGTCGTAGCGTTTGCGCGAGAGAGTGCGCGCGGCGTCGAGATAGGCTTCCGCGGCTTTCGCGAGATCTTTCTTCAGGACGCGAAGGACCTCGTCTTTGTTCTCCATCTCGTTGAGCTTGCGCGCGAGGTCGGCACCGTAGGCGATGACTTCGTCGAGAGCTTTGCCGTATTTGCGCTTGAGGCGGTCGAGCAGCGCGAGTCGGTCTTCTATTTCCGCGAGCCGTTCCGGGGAAGCTTGAATGCCTTCGGCATAATCGCGGAGGGAGACGCCGATGTCTTCGATGGTGATCCGGGCGGATTCGACGGCGGCGGCCTGCTCACGAAATTTCTCGTCCAAGCGCGCGAGGTCTTCCAGTTGCTTGGCCGCAGCTTTGAGTTGTTCGGAGGCAGAGCCTTCCGCCTCGTAGAGATGGTCGAAGGCGCCCATGGCGGCGCTGAAGACACGTTCGGAGTTGGCGAGAACGCGCTTTTCAGCTTCGAGCGCCTCGTCTTCGCCTGGCTTCAAATCAGCCTGGTCGATTTCTTCGCGCTGGAACTTCCAGAGGTCGAGGAGGCGCAGGCGGTCCTGTTCGTCGCGCTCGAGGTCGGCGATGCGTGCGGTGATTTCGCGCCACTTCGCGTGGGCTTCGGTCGTCGGGTGTAGGTCCGCGCCGGCATAGGAATCGAGAAGCGCGAGGCGTGAGGCAGGATCGAAGCCGAGGACTGCCGCATTCTGGGCGTGGATCACGGCCAGGTGCGGCGCGAGTTGCTTCAGGACGCTGACGGTTGCAGGCTGATTGTTGATGAACACGCGGCCGCGGCCGTTGGCGGTGATTTCGCGGCGGAGGATGATCTGGTCGCCTTCGGCGTCGAGGCCGTTCTCTTCAAGGACCGGGGCGATTCCGCCGGGCTCTGCCTCGAAAACGGCGGCAACGACGGCTTTGTCGGTGCCGTGGCGAATGACATCCGCCGATGCCTTGTCGCCGAGAAGCAGAGTTAGTGCATCTATCAGGATGGACTTGCCGGCGCCGGTTTCGCCGGTGAGCAGGTTCAGGCCCGGGGCAAACTCCACCACCACGTTGTCAATGACGGCGTAGTTTTCGACCCGCAGTTCCAGGAGCACGCGAATACCCTTGTTTCTCGCGCAGGATAGCACGAGACTGCCCCACCAAGCGCAACAACGGCGTTCGACGGGAGTGAACCAGAAACGTCCACAACAAATCACTGCGAATCCTGCGCTGAAGCCGAGGAATGCGCGTCCAAGTGCATATAATGATCGGTAGCTCTGGCAGGGCGTTCAATCGCTTCTGCATTTGTTCACCCTCGGGCCCAGCGCCCGCTCCGCGACGCGCCAGGCGCCCCAACCGGCGGCCTGACTGATAAAAGATGGCAATTCACCTACTCGCTTTTGCCCAATCCGGCGAGCTCACCAGTCTCTTTAGCAATACTGGACTGGTCGCCCGCGCGGTCCTCCTTATCCTCATGTTGTTCAGCTTGTTCTCGTGGTCCATTGTCGTGGCGAAGTGGTCGCTGTTCCGCCGCGCCAAAGTCCAGAGTGGCCGTTTCGTGCGTGCGTTCCGCAAAGCGCAGCGCATGCAGGACGTCGCTGCCGTGGCCGAGCAATTCAAGCCGAGCCCGCTGGTGTCTGTCTTTGAAGGCGCTTACGAAGAGTTGCGCCGCCAGGGGCCGCGCCTGAACGTCACATCGATCCAGCGATCGACGCAGATCGCTGCCAGCGAAGAACTCACCCGCCTGGAACGCCGCTTGCCTTGGCTTGCAACGACGGGCGCGGTCACGCCGTTCATCGGGCTGTTCGGTACGGTGTGGGGCATCATTGATGCCTTCCACGGTCTGGGTGACGCGGGCGCTGCAACGTTGCGCGCCGTCGCACCGGGTATTTCGGAAGCGTTGATTACGACTGCCGCGGGCTTGTTTGCAGCAGTTCCGGCCGTAATCTTCTACAACATGTACATGAACAACATCCGCGAGTTTGGCGCGCGCATGGACGACTTCAGTCTCGAACTGCTCAACACGGTGGAGCGCGGCTCGAACGCGCCGGCGCCGCAACGCGGTGTCGAGGTGGTGGAGCGCTAGATGGCTTTCACTAACTCACAAGGCCGCACGCAGAGTTCGCTGTCGGATATCAATGTCACGCCGTTCGTGGACGTGGTGCTCGTGCTGCTCATCATGTTCATGGTCACCGCGCCAGTGCTGCAGTCAGGCATTGATGTTGCGGTGCCGAAGACGAAGACGGTCAAAGAGATCACGGAAGAACGGCTGGTCATTTCGATCGATAAGCAACAGCGGGTGTACTTCGGCAACGAGCCGGTCAACATTCACGACATTCCGCAGAAGATCCGCGAGAAGATTCGCGATCCGCGCGGGCAAGCGATTTTCCTGCGCGCCGACGAGAGCGTTCCTTTCGGTGCTTTTGCGACCGTGATGGACGCGGTGAAGCAGTCAGGCGTGAGCAACGTCAGTATCGTTACGCAGCCATTAAGCGAGAAGAATGGCAGTACGCGCTGAAATTTTCGAAGAGCATGAACGCTGGGCGCCGTCGCTGGTGGCGTCCACGGTGATGCACGTCGGTTTGACGGCGGTGATCGTGTTCACGGGATGGGCGAATTTCCATCATCCCGGCGAGAACTGGGGTGGCGACACCTCGGGCGGTGGCGGCGCGATGAGCGCAACGCTGGTCAGTGCGATTCCATTGCCGCGTCCCGTGGAAGAAACCCAGAATGTGCTGGCGAACGACTCGAAAGGACTGACGCAAACTACGCCAGCGGTGAAAGAAACGCCGCCGCCGGAGGCGATTGCGATCCCGGACAAGCAAGCGAAAACAAAGCCGCAGAAAGCGCCTCCTGCACCGCGCGACGTGAAGAAGCCTAAACCGGTGGAAGAAGCGAAGAACAACGAGATCCCCTACGGTGAAGGCGGTCCGGCCAGTGCGATGTACAGCAACGCCGGTACGAATTTCGCGATGGGCACCACTAAGGGCGGGATTTCGGTTGGGCAGGGTGGGGATTTCGGCAATCATTACGCCTATTACGTGGACGCAGTGCGGCGGAAAATCACCGAGAACTGGCTACGTTATGAAATCGATCCGCATACACCTCCGGGCAAGCGGACCTACATCACATTCGACATCAACCGTGATGGCAGCCCGTCGAACATACGGGTAGAGCAGTCGAGTGGAATCCCGTCGCTGGATATCTCGGCGACGCGCGCTTTGCAGCGCATTGATACCTTTGGGCCGTTGCCCGGCGGTTACTCGGGCAACAAAGTTTCCGTAGAGTTCTATTTTGAGCGATAGAATCGTGCGCAATTCGTAGCTTCGATTGCGCCCCTCAGTCACATGAATTCGCGTTTCGCTGTACGCTTCTATAGCTCTGCGCCGCGTGGGTTCAGACTCGTTAAAGGACGGCATGGGTTTCGGAATGCTCAGAAAGCTCTTTCTTCCAGCACTACTTTTGATCGCCAGCCTGCCGCTCACGGCGCAGACCGATTGGATCAAGACCGGCACTAACCTCGGCGTCGAGAAGGTGCGGCTTGCGGTTCCCGACTTCAAGGCCGGACAGGGCAGCGAGTCGCTGTCTGCTGCGTTCGACCAAACGCTGTGGAACGACCTTTACCAGGCGGGACTGTTCGACCTCGTCTCCAAGAGCTTCAACCCTACGCAGGCGCCTGGACAGCCATCAGAGGTGGAATTGAACACGTGGGGGGCGCCGCCACCGAACGCGAGCATGCTGGCCTTCGGCAACATCAACGTGGCGAACAACGAAGTCACGGTGCAGGGCTGGCTCTACGACGTGAAGAACCCGCAGACGCCGCAGGTGCTGGGTAAGCAGTATAAGAACGGCGCAACCGTCGAGAACACGCGTCTGATCGCGCACAAGTTTGCCGATGAAATCATCTTCCGGCTTGGCGGCGGTATCCAGGGCATCGCGGAATCGAAGATCTACTTCATCAGCACCCGGACGGGGCACAAAGAAATTTGGGCCATGGATTACGACGGCTCAAACCAGAAGCCGATTACACACCTTGGCTCCATCGTTCTGTCGCCGCGGGCTTCACCGGATGGCGCGCGTGTAGCGTATTCGTGGATGACCAACGGCTGGGAGATCGGCATCTACTCCACGGAACTGGGACGTTCTGTAAACTTTGCCCGGCTGGGCGGCACGAACTCCGCGCCTGCTTTCTCCGGCGACGGCAACAGGCTGGCGTTCTCTTCTTCACGGAGTGGCGACCCCGAGATCTACACCTCGGACATCAGCGGCGCAAACTTGAAGCGCCTGACCAACGTGAAAGGCCCCGACACGTCACCAACGTGGAACCCCAAGACGAACGCGCAGATTGCCTTCGTCAGTGGACGCACCGGGCTTCCGCAGATTTACACCATGGATGTGGACGGCTCGAACGTAATCAAGATGACCGACCAGGGTTATGCCATTTCACCCTCGTGGTCACCGAACGGCCAGTTCCTGGTTTTCGCGTGGACGCGCCACTATGGCCCGGGCGCGCCGGGTGCGCAGGACATCTACATCATGGACGTCGCCAGCCATCAGTGGGTACAGCTCACGCACGACGGCGGCCGGAACGACTTTCCCTCGTGGGCGCCGGATGGGCGACACGTCGTGTTCCAATCGAGTAGGTCGGGACGCGAGGAAATTTGGAGCATGCTTGCCGACGGGAGTCAGCAGACACAGCTCACCAATTCGGGTGCGAACAGCATGCCGAACTGGAGTTCGAAATAGCGGCACGAAAATGACTTTTCGGCAGAAATACCCCGGCAGCGCTCTCCGCTGGGGTACTCTGGATGCACTACCCAGGTTGCGGGCATGGCCCGCGTAACGAAGGCCAACGACCTTCGGAATTGGAGGAGTAAGTGAATCGCAACTGCATGAAGTGGGCCATGATGGTCGTCGTGCTCGCGATGATGATTGTGGGATCTGCCTGCTCAAACAAGAAGCCGACTCCACCGCCCGCGGCCCCGCCACCGCCGCCAGCTCCGGCGCCAACCGCCACCATTACGGCGAACCCGAATACGGTCAACGCCGGCCAGCCGACTACTTTGACCTGGCAGACCACCAACGCCACTGACGTCACCATTGATGTCCTTGGCTCGGTCGATCCGAATGGTTCGAAGCAGGTCACGCCAGTTGAGTCCACTACGTATCATCTCGTAGCTAAGGGCTCGGGTGGCACGCAGGATGCAACTGCGCGGGTGACGGTATCAGGGGGCGGCGCATCGCAACCCGATGAAATCAGCCTCAGCGATCAGCAGGCGTTTGCGAAGTACGTGAAGGACATTTACTACGATTACGATGCCTACACGGTACGCGCGGCTGACCAGGCGGTGTTGCAGGCGAATGCCAACTTCTTCAAGCAGCATCCGAACATTCACTTCACCATCGAGGGCCATTGCGACGAGCGTGGTTCGACCGAGTACAACCTCGCACTCGGCGACAACCGTGCCTCGGCCGCAAAGAACGCCATTGTTCAGGCGGGCATTCCTGCGTCGAGCGTTCGCACCATCAGCTACGGCAAGGAAAAGCCCTTCTGTACCGAGAGCAACGAACAGTGCTGGCAGCAGAACCGCCGCGCACATTTCGTGATCTCGAAGTAGTTTTCACGCGGCGAGCGGTCCGGCCTCATAGGGAACGGATTGCCCGTCGCGTTTTACTTTCTGGGCCGTCGAACTGACGTAACATAGCTAGTTACTCCGAAGCAGCACTTCGGCATCTAACATAGGCATTGCCATGCGAATTCGACACGTAGTTCTCGGATCGGCGCTTGTCGCCGTCACGTTCCTGCCGGCGCCCTCGTTTGGCGTCAGCAAAGAAATCATCCAGCTGCAAACGCAGGTCCAGCAGTTGCAGGACCAGATGACGGCGATGTCGACTACGTTCAATGAGCGGATGGGCGTGATCCGCAACCTCATTGAACAAAGCACCGACAACATGAACAAGATGACGCAGCAGATGGACACGCTCACGCGCACCCTGCAGCAACAGCAGCAGGACGGCGGCAACAAGGCCGACCAGTTGAGCGGGCAGATCCAGTCGCTGCATGATTCGGTGGACGAGCTCAAGGCGCGCGTCGCGGCGTTGTCGAAGAAGCTCGACGACATGTCGCAACAGAGCCAGAACCTGAATGCCAACGCCGGCAATATGCCCAATAACGGCGGAGGCAATGGAGGTGGCGGCGGCGGGGCACCGGTGGCGAATCAAGCGCCTCCGGCTGACGTCCTCTACAACAACGCTCTTCGCGACTACAACGCCGGCAAATACGACCTCGCCAGCGGTGAGTTTGGCGACTTCATGAAGTTCTACGCTGATAACGATCTCGCCGGGAACGCACAGTTCTACATCGCCGACATCGAATATCGGCAAGGAAACTTCGACAACGCGGTGAAGGACTACGACAAGGTTCTCGAGCAGTACCCGAGCGGCAATAAAGCGCCGGCTGCGCAGCTAAAGAAAGGCTTTGCGTTGCTGGAACTCGGACAAAAGGATGCGGGTGTGCGCGAACTCCGCTCGCTGATCAATCGCTATCCGCGTTCGATCGAGGCCCAGCAGGCACGCGACCGTCTGGCACGACTCAGCGGCGGCGCGGCTCCGGCCACCAAGAGGAAGCCGTCTTAGTCGGGACTCGGTAGAAATGCAGACGCCTCCCAATCAGGAGGCGTTTTTGCTGCAAGGCCGCCGCTACGACTCGGGTGTGACCGTTACATCGAGCTCGAATTGCTGGCCGGAGTTGATGTCATCTACGCTGCTCACCACCGTGGGCTTGCCGAACGTTACCAGGGGTGTGGAGCGGGAGCGCACTTGGCGGACCATCTTTTCGGAACCGCTCGTGCCGGGCATGGTGCTGATCTCCCAACCGACTTCCAGTCCCACGTTGCTCGAACCGGACTGGATGATACGGGCGTCGCAATTGAAGCCCACGTCCATATACTGAAGCCCCTTATCGCCACCGATATCAACCGGAATGCGATTGCCCGTGCGTATCTGCGATGAGCCACCGCTAGCCTCGGCAGACATGGTGAAGTTATGCGTGCTGAGCGGCTTGCCGCGGTCCATTTGCTTCAGCACAAAATCCAGTTTGTACTTTGCGTGCTGATCGGTTTTCGCTTCCTGCGCGAACCCTCCGACGACAAACAGGAACACAGCGGCGATCAATGCGGTACGACGAATCATTGTTCTTCCTCTCTCCCGAGCACCGGGATTTCCATCTCTTTGAACTGCAGCAAATCCACTTCTTTGCTTAAATCTCGTGGCTGCGCGACCAGTCCCGCCAACTGCTTTGCGCGGCTGTTGCGCACCAGTCGTAGAACGGCCTCTTCTTGCGGCGTGAACGGCGAGGCGACCACGGGAACTCCACGGATTGACGTTTGAACATCCTGTGGCCGAGTTTTACGTTGCTTTGGTTCCGCTGCTGCCTGCGCAGTTACACGCTCAATCGCGGGAACGGAGATCCGTGCGCTGACTACTGGCGGTGCACTCGGCACCGGTTGATTCAGGGCGGTGAGAAACGAGATCACAACCACCGCTGCTGCTGCGAGTCCAGTGCTCCACATCCATACCGCACGCTGCTTCCGTCCACGCACGGCGGCAAGCATGCGGCTTTCGAATCCCAACGTCGGCTCGACATTCGAGTACTCCGCGAGTGCTGTATCGAGCCAGCCATCGAATCTGTCGCGTGTCTCGATCATCTTGTTTCTCCTCTCGCGGACTTGGTTCCGTACCTGGACTGCAACTTCTCTTTCATTAGCTCGCGTGCGCGGTGCATACGTGTTCTCACCGAGGCCTCGGGAATTCCCAGGATCGCGGCGACGTCCGTGCCGCTTAGTTCCTGCACCGTCGAAAGCGTTACAACGTCCTGAAGATCACGCGGCAGCGAAATGATGAGCTCGTGGAGAATCTTCGTGCGCTCTCCCGCCAGCAAACTGCTCTCGGCATTCACCGCACCGGAAGCCGGTTCCACGATCGCGGACAGTTCCAAATCTTCCGGCCGCCGATGATCCAGCGCGATGCGCCATGCGATTTTGGCCAGCCATGCCCGCGAGTCGTTCACGTCTTCCACCCTCCCGGAGCGGAGCGCTCGCAGAAAGGTCTCCTGCGCCGCGTCTTCGGCATCATGCGGATTGCGCAAGACCGAAAACGCGATGCGATAGACCATCTGTCCGTGCTCGCGCACGCAGCTTTCCAGAGCGGTTTCATCCGACGTCTTCGTCCAGAACCGCACCGCGAGTACGTTGCCTCCGCTGTCCATCTAACTTAAAGACGGCAGCTCAGCAGAATTGTTCGGAAATCTTTATTCGGTGACGCTGGGCAGCTTGAGTGCCCGCAGGCAATACCGCAATTCCAGGCTCAGTTCCTGAAGCCGCATTCCATCCTGTACGCCCACTTTGCACGCCAGGGCGGCGCGCTTGGCAGTTCCCTCACCGGTGTCATAGCTCACGCGGCAGTACTGGCAGTCTTCGTTCCAGCAGAAGCGACCCATGGCGACATCTTCGGGGGAAAGGTATTGGAGGGCGCGAAGGAGAGTGTTATTTTCCGGGACCTCGAAAACGCGGCCGCTGATCTCGATGTGGACGAGCCGGTCAAAAGGTCGGTACAGAGGCCCGGGGGAACTCATGGCCTCAGGATATCAACTCGACGTGACGGCGTTCCGGTTTATTTACGGCGCTGCTTCTGGCAGTTCTTGGCTTCCTGCTGGAATTCCCGTTTCAGACGGTGGCAACGGTCACTGTTCGGGGCGGCGCTGCACTCGCGCTTCATTTCAGCATGAACCGCCTGCATGCGGGCCTCGGGATTCAGTGCTCCGTCAACCGTGCGTCCGGGAAGAAACACAACGTCCGCGGCGGGCGCGGAGGATCCTGCTGCCAGCAAAACTGCGACACACGTCCATCGGACTTGCGTGTTCACGATGGTCTCCCTGCCTAGTTGGAGCTGTGACTCCGAGGATACGTTGCTCCCCGCCAGTACAGAATGCAAGCTCCCAGAAGGGTACGTCCTGAAGTTTTGACGTGCGGGCAACAATTCGGGCAGCAGCGTCCTCTTTTGGTACCTAGGAGACAACATGTCCACTGATCCCGATGCCAAGAAGGGCGCCGTCGAGCAGGACCGCCCCGACCAACCCACCAATACCTCGCTTTCAGGGCAAAACCCGCACCGCAACAAGGGCAAGGCCCTACAAGGCCAAGACACTGACCTGCCCGAGCCGGGCGAAAACGAAGAACATTCCATGGAGGGCAGCTTCAAGAAAAATCCAGAAGGTGAGTTGAACGATCAGGACCCTGGAGAGCGCCAAAAACGCAATCAGAACGATCAGAGAGAAGATCCGCTGGCGTCCTAAGCCGTCACGATCAAGCGCCGGACGGTTGAGAGTTCATGCGGCTCGCGTCCGGCGACCGTGATCTCGCGGGCGAGTTCTGCCGCCCGCGCGGCCTGCGGTTCGGAAGCATCGAGCAATGTCCCATCCAGCGAACTTGCGCCGAAGCGCAGAGCAATCTGCGCCAGCTTGCCGCCCAACATTTGCAAATAGGCGCGGACATGCGGGATGTGTCCGAGCGCAAGCCGGGCGATGGCTATCTGCTTCATCTCCTGCATGCCGGTGGTCATCACCAGGTTCAGGTCTGTCGTCGCGTCAGGATCAAATGAGATCGAGGAGAATGCTTTCGCTTGGACGTTGCGGAAGCTCAGTAGCTCGCGAGCCTGCTGCTCGGGGGACGCCGTGCGCTGCACCACGTAGGCAGGAACCTGGATCCTTGCTTCCGCGGCTAACGATCGAGCTTCCGCCCGTTGCTCCGCGGTGTTCGTGGTGTTCCAAATCACCTTGCGTACGGCGGGCAAAAACAATTCAGCGCCGCTACCAAGCAAGCTGCTGACACCGGCATCACGAAGTTTTTGGAGCGTTCCTTTTGCACTGTTTCCGGCGATCTGCTCAACCGTCATCGCCGATACCACAGCGCTCGCTGAATGCTTCCGCAGATTCGCAACTGCCGCGCCCACGCGATCTACATCGCTTCCGAGCACCACGAACTCCGCCGCCTCGCCGGATTCTGCTCCGTTAGCAAAAGCCATCGTATCGACGCCATACTGCGTGGCATGCCCGTGCATCTGTTCGCGCATGTAATTTGCAAGCCAGCCGATCGCGAGGATGTCCTTCGACGCGAAGAGCACAGTCACGTCGTTGAGATCGAGTTCTTTTCCTGCGAGGACCTTTTCGTGGATCGTTTGCAGGCGTGGGTCGTCGGTCCGGAATGGGTGGACGGCAGGTTTCATTGTGACGGAAGACATCTCTTCGATGATAACGGATGCGGGAGTTAGTCGCCCGCGGCGGCGGTAAGGAATGCGGGTGCGATCGAGTGCGACTTATTGCCGCCCGAGGCTTTCGCCGCTTCCAGCGCGGATTCCAGGCGATTGATCACCTCGGTGACCACGTCCACCGGATCATAATGCGGGTTCATCACAGCCTCGGCAATGCCAATCGAGATCGGCAGCGCCTGGTCACGACCGGGGATTTTCGTGCCCCCAAGCACCTTGCGAAGTTTATCGGCGACAAAGAACGCGTTCTTGTCGTTCGTATCCGAGAGAACAATCGCGATCTGCGTCAGGTCGTAGCGCACAGGCACGTCATTCTGCCGCAAATGTGCTTGTACCACCTGTCCTACCTGCTGCAGCACGGAATCTACAGCGGCTTCGCCGACGTCACGGATCAGCCCCGCGGCTTTGCCGATCTCCACCAGCATCAGCGTGACCGGCGCGTTGGCCTGCAAAGCGCGCTTCACTTCCGAGAGCAGAACGTCGAGATACGACGAACGCTTCAGCAAGCCTGACTTCTCTTCCGTCACAGCAAGGTTCTTGACTAGGCTTCTGAGTCTCGCGTTGTGTACCGCCAGAACCATCTGGTCGGCGATGGTGCGCAGCACTACGACGTCCGTCTGCCCCCACAACCGCGGGGTGCATTGCTGCAAGATCAAGATGCCGGCCTGCTCGTCGCCTTCGGAGAGTGGGACTGCCAGCAATGACTCAATGCCGAGCGTCTCGATGACGTCATGCACCGGCGCAAGTTCATGCGCGGAGCGGGCATTCGAGATGGAAACCATGCCCATCGCTACCGCCAGCGGATGGAGAACTCCGATCAATTTCACGATCGCCGCAACGTCCGACTGCGGAATGCCCGGCGCGCAGTATTCCAGCGCTGCCGAGGGCGGCTTGCCCGGCGAGCACAACCCCGCCACGCAGCGGCTCGAATTCCAGTGGCGTCCAATATCGTTTACGGATGCGAACAACACCGCCTTCACGTTTCCCTGGCGGTAGATGTTCCGCGTGATTTCAGTAACTCGCGAGATGTTGTCCACCGAGTTCTCGGCGGCAACCGCGTTCGGTATGGGAGGAGCAGGCTGCTGGTCCACCCCGCGCGTCACGGGCGCTACAACCATCTGCTGCGCAGAAGGATGGTCCGAGTATTGCGGGAAGAACCCAGCATTGTTGTAGAGGCTCCGCAACTTCTCGTTGCGCTCTTCCTCATGCGGGAACAGCTTGTGAATACGTTCCAGCCGCTCGACCGCTTTCGAGCGCATGGAGTACTGCATAAAAATTTCGGACTGGAGGATCAGGTCCTCGAGGACCGTCGTTTCGTTGTCGCTGGCGGCATGGGTCGAAATATTGTTGTTGTTCGACGATTGTCCGCCCTGCTGCTCGACCTTGATCACACTGCCGAAGCGGTTCGCGATGGCGTTGAAACGGTTGTCTTCGAGCTTGCCGCGCAACATTTCAATGCGGTTCGTATGACCCGGCTCGTAGGGGTCCACTTCCGCCGCGCGGTCAAGACAATCTCCGGCGCGCAGGAACTCGCCAGCGGCGTAATGCAATTCGAATAAGCGCAGCAGCGTGTGGCAGTAGTCGTGTTCGCGGTTGTTGGAGTTGTAAAGCTCCACCATGTAGTACAGGAACTCGATGGAGGGCGATTTCTGTTCGAGCATCTCCTGCATGATCTGCACGAACTCCCGGCGACGGCCGGTCTTCGACATTTGCTCTTCCAGCTTTTTCGTCAGGCGCAGTGCGTTGTCGGTCTTTTGCAGGTCAACGTAGTCGCCAATCAGTTCCAGGATGTCGTCGAGCTTTCGCGAATCGAACTCATACAGCTTCCAGACGACGGGTTCGGCTTTCTCGAGATGTCCCGCAAGCAGCAGTGCGCGGGCATAGGCCTCCCGGGCTTCAATCGGGCTCGAAGGATAGTTCGCCAGCGGCTCGAGGATCGTAACTGCCTCTTCGGCTTCTCCGCGAAGCAACAGCGCGTGCCCATGACCAAAGGCAGCCCCCGGGTTCGTCGGATCGTAGTGGTAGGCCTTCTCATACCACTCAGAGGCATCGCCACCGGACTTTTCAACGAGAATTCCGGCCTGGACGAAGGAGACCGCAGCTGTCTTCGGATCGTCCAGTTCCGCTGCCAGATCGCCTTCCTGGGCATAGTTCTCGATCGAAGGATCGAGCGAGGAGATTCTCCGGTAAACCTCCAGCAGATCGCTGAGTTTTCCAGCGGTCCGGTACTCACTACCCAGGTTGACGTACGCCTCCAGCGCCTCTTTGCGGTTGGTGCGCTCCTGGATGTGGGCGAATTGCAGCATCTGCTGCAAGGAGGGTTTCCCGACCCGGACTAATTTCTTGTAAGTGATGACAGCGCGGGCGTTATCGCCGATGGAACACTGGGAATCGAAGATCTGGCCGAACATTGTGGCCGCGTCGGAAGTGCGGCCAAGGGAGACGCAGAGTTCAGCGGCTGTCTGTCGAACGCCTTGATTCGACGGCTGTTCGTCCAATACCTGCAAATACTCCTCAAGGGCATCTTCGTGCTTGCCCTTCTGGAGATACTTTTCGGCCTTTTCCAAATGCTTGGAAATATCGGACATTTTGACAGGGTGGACCTTAGGCATTCATTGTAAGCAGAACGAGCGAAGGCCAGCAATTAGTGATACCGCAGAGTATCTCCTAAATCCACCTAAATTCCGACCTAGAAAGTGGTTGCGTCCGAACCGTGGTAATCGCGAAGCGATGCCTTCGGTTTCGGGACTAGATTCCGCTGGCCAGCGTGCGCATGCCGGAGGAGACGATTCCACGCACATAATCCGTTACGCTCATGTTGCACTTCGTGGGCGTAGCGTTGGGCGCCATTACGGTCGCCTGCTTCACCTGGCGGCGGGCGCGGACCATCTCGCGCGCTGCGGCGCGGGCTTGCAGACGCGCTTCCATCGCGGCCAACCTCGCCTCGGTGCGCACCTTGCACATCTCGGCTCTCTGCGAGACCACACTCGCCTGAACCGTCGGCGTATAGATCGCCTTGACGGGCACATGATGTGAGAAAAAGAGCCCGATATTCAAAACGGCCAGCGCGGCGATCGTCTTTGCGGCGTTCGATTCAAGGTTCATGGTGCAACTCCTACGGGCGATAGACGCCTCCCGGCCATGTACGTTATCTCGTGGCAGGGGTGTGCGCCACAAACCTGTCCCTGTCGCTCGGTGTTCGTCCCAAGTACCTCTTTCGTCATCCTCTGACCCTTCCTGACCTTCCGCCGCAGCCATCGGGGTTTACGGTTCCGTCTGGGCCGCATGGCAGCTCCAAGACGAAGCGCTGGGTGGGAGCTGCCCTCTTCCGGAGGTTCCTCGCGGCATAACCATGAAAAGCAAGTAGGTTAGCTCTTGACTTTCGCCTTCCTTTCGCTAATACTTCGGGCATCGTAGCAACGACTCGATAGCGAAGGAAGGTCGAATGGTCGCGCTAACCCGCCGGCAACGTGAGATGTACGATTTCCTGTGCAGTTTCACCGATTCCCATGGCTACTCACCGTCCTTCGAAGAGATTGCCGAAGGCATGGGGCTCTCCTCCCTCGCAACGGTTCACAAGCATATTGGAAATCTCGAATCCAAGGGCCTGCTCAAGCGCGACTACAACCGCGCCCGTTCTATCGAAGTCCTGCGCCCGAAGGGCCAGCTTAAGAAGTCCATGGCCGCCGCTGCTGCCGTAGCGACCGCGGGGCTGCCGTTTCTTGGCCGCATTGCCGCTGGTCAGCCGATTGAAGCCATCGAGAACCCTGAAACCATCTCGCTCGGCGATTTCACTGGTTCCAAGGAGGTTTTTGTCCTCCAGGTCAGCGGTGAATCCATGCAGGACGAGCACATCGTGGATGGCGACTACGTCCTGGTGGAGCGCATCAATACCGCCCGAGATGGCGAAATCGTGGTGGCTCTCGTGGAAAACTCCGACACGACCCTGAAACGCATCTACCGCGAAGGCGAGACTGTGAGGCTGCAGCCCTCCAACGCCAAAATGCAGCCAATCCGCGTCCCAGCCGGTTCGGTGCAGGTCCAGGGACGGGTAATCGGCGTCTTACGCAAGTACTAGTCTTGTTTACTACAACGGAAACAGCTTTCGTACTGGCACACTTCACACTTTCTTTTTCGTGAGAAGCTGAATAACCTTCTATACTCGCCGACAAAGATTTGGCTTGTTTCATTTTCAAACGGTGGGAGTGGGCTGGCATGCAGCGTGTGCCCCCAATCGGCGGAGAACTCGGACCACTGGCAGATACATTTGCGGAGGATTTCATGAAGAAGGTTCTGGGGCTGATGGTGGCAGTATCACTCCTTGCTTGGACACTTGGTTGCGCTTCCAGTAAGCAATTAGGTCCTCTGAATCATGGTGGCGGCAGCGGTGGTGGAGGCGGCAACGGTACCGTCGCGTCCGGCAACTGGGCGTTCGTTGGTAGCGGCACGAATGGCCCGATGCACATCGGCGGCTCCTTGACCGGTTCTGGAACCTCGGTGTCCGGCGACATGTTCGTCGTCGGCGGAAATGGCTACGCGATCGGCAACAGCACCGGGCCGATGACGGTTTCAGGTTCGGTTTCGAACGGTACGCTAACAATGACTGGCGTGATCGGAAGCTCGACCATAACTCTCACCTTCACCGATGTCACCAGCAGCGGAGCGACGTCACTTCCGAATGGCACATTTTCAGTCGTCGGCGGCACTGATGCTGGCGATAGCGGCACGATGACCGGCGTGATGGCCTCCAGTTTCTCCGGGACATGGCAAGGCAATGAACCGGTCACCACCGGCCTCGTCTCGGTCGAGTTCACGCAGGCGTCCACCGCGACATCAACGGGCGGTCGCGCTGGCAGTTACCCACTAACGGCGAGCGGCACCGGCGTTGTTTTCTCCGGCATCGCTGGCTGCACGGTCACCGGTACGCTCGATTCGGCTCTGTCGTTTACAGCGGGTGACATCGTCTACCTCAAGATCGACACGACGGACAATATCATCGCCGGCCACATGATCTATCTCGGCTTCGCGAATGACCCCACTGCGCCTAGCATGATCTCCGGCGGCGGCTACGTCTATGCCGGTGGCACGAATTGCATGCTGCAGAACGACAACACTCAGCATCCGCTCAGTCTCACGAAACAGTAACTCTCATCATCTTGAGTTTGCGGGAGCTTCGGCTCCCGCTTTCTTTTTCCTTCCTTGTACGATGGTTGGTTCGAATCGTGAGGAGACGATGCCGACCACTCACCGCACTCAACGCCGCTCCGTGCTCATCGTTCTAGTTCTTTTCGCCGCCGCGGCAACTGCATTTGCACAAACGCCTCTCATCGCCAACATCCACGCGCGCCAGATCACCGATCTCTCCGGCACCTGGAGCACCATCATTGACGCCTACCACGTCGGCGAGCGCAATCGCTTCTACGAAGATCGACACCAAACCGATCCTTCTGAGCTCATCGAATACAACTTCGATCACTCTCCGACTTTGAAAGTCCCCGGAGATTGGAACTCTCAACGCCCTGAGCTGTTTCTGTACGAGGGCACGCTCTGGTATCGGCGAATCTTCTCCTACCATCCAGCGCAGGGAAAGCGTCAGTTCGTTTACTTTGGCGCCGCGAATTATCACGCGACCGTCTATCTCAACGCGCAGAAGCTTGGCGAACACAGCGGCGGCTACACGCCATTCAATTTCGAAGTCACCGGCAAACTAAAAGACGGCGAAAACTTGCTCGTCGTGGAAGTGGATGATCGTCGCAGCAAGGACGCCATTCCCGCGCTCAATACCGATTGGTGGAACTACGGCGGCCTCACCCGCGAAGTCTCCCTCGTAGAAGTACCGAGTGCGTTCATCGAGAATTACTTCATCCAGTTGGCGAAAGGTTCGCCGAACGAGATCGCCGGCTGGGTGCAACTCAACAGCGCCGCCGGGGGATCCGAGGTAACGATCGAGATTCCCGAAGCCAAGCTCCGCCAGAGCGCCAAGGCAGATGAGCACGGCCGCGCAGCCTTCCGCTTCCCCGCGCAACTGACGCCGTGGTCGCCCGACAATCCCAAGCTCTACGAAGTTCGCATCTCATCCGGCACAGACCATCTGACCGACCAGATTGGCTTCCGCACCATCGAAGCCCGCGGCACTAAGCTCTACCTCAATGGCAAGCCGATCTTCCTGCGCGGCATCTCGATCCACGAAGAAGCGCCCTTCCGCGGCGGACGCGCCTTCGCATCCGAAGACGACAAAACGCTCCTCGGCTGGGCGAAAGAACTCGGCTGCAATTACGTGCGACTCGCCCACTACCCGCACCACGAGAGCATGGTGCGCGAAGCCGAACGTATGGGCATCCTCGTCTGGTCCGAGATCCCCGTTTACTGGGACATTGACTGGAAAAACCCCGACTCCCTCGCGCAGGCCCGCCAGCAACTTCACGAAGAGATCGCCCGCGACCAGAATCGTGCAGCGATTATTCTCTGGTCTATCGCCAACGAAACTCCCATTGATCCCGACCGTCTTGAGTTCCTGAAAGCCCTGGCCTCCGACGTTCGCTCGCTCGACAACACTCGCCTGCTGACCGCCGCCCTCAATCGCACCGGACGCGAAGGTAAAACCCGCCTCATCGACGACCCGCTCGGCGCCGTTGTGGACGTGCTTGCGATCAACGAGTACATCGGCTGGTATGAAAGCCGGGTCGAAGATGCCGACACTACTGAATGGAAATCCTCGTGGGAGAAGCCGCTGCTGTTCAGCGAATTTGGCGGCGGCGCGCCCTATGGACGTCACGGCGCAACTAACGAACGTTGGACCGAGGAGTACCAGGCAAACCTCTACCGCCATCAGCTGACCATGCTGCGCAAGATTCCCGCCCTCGCCGGACTCTCGCCGTGGGTGCTCATGGACTTCCACTCGCCCGTGCGCCTGCTGCCCGGCGTGCAGGACATGCGCAACCGCAAAGGCCTCGTCTCCGACCAGGGCCAGCGCAAGCAAGCCTTCTACGTGTTACAGGAGTACTACCGCGAAATGGGTGCGCACTAGCAAATCACTTTGCGGTCGCGCAGCCTTGCCCTATTCTGTTGGAACGACACATCTGGGACCTTGATGCCGCCAACCTCGCGCCGAATCCTGCAATACCTGCTCAGCCTGCTGCTGGTGGCGCTGGTGTGCGGGCTCGCGTGCAGCCATCGGTTCTACATTGAGTCCATCGTTTCGGCCTATTTCGCTGCGGCATTGGCAGGCGCCGCCATCATCTACGCCTGTATCCGTCGTCCCAAAGAACTGATCCACGTCGTCGCTGTCGCGTTGGTGCTGTGGGCATTGGAATATGGCATCGCCGGGACCCGCGCTGCCGGCATTTTCCTGGTCGTCCCGACAATCTCCCTCGTAGGTCTCGCCGCGTTCCTGGTACTCGGTCTGCGCGCGATCTGGTCGCAAGGCGATGAACAGCGCATGCTCCTCTACGCCTTTATCCCCGCGGTGATCTTTGCCGGCTCTGATTGGTTTGCCAGCGAACTGCTCGCTATCACCGAGAAACTCCATCCCCAGGTATTCGACTACTACCTCTTCTCCTTCGACGCCAGCCTCATCTGGCAGGCCTCGCCGGAGATGGGCAAGATCTTTGCGACCTACACCTGGTTCCGCATCTCGAGCACCATCGTCTATGTCGGCCTCGCGCTGCCCATCGCGCTCGTTTACGGCTTGAATCTTCGCCGTCGCGGAGGCGCCGCACTGCCAGTGATGTATGCCTTCCTCCTCACCGGTCCCATCGGCGTCATCTTCTACAACCTGCTTCCGGCGATGGGCCCCGCCCACGTCTTCGGCGCGTCGTTTCCGTTTTACGTTCCGGATTTCACCCAAGCCGCGCGTCTCGTGCCGACGGTCGTCACCCTGCCCGGCCCGCGCAATGCGATCCCGTCGCTGCATATGGGATGGGTACTGCTAGCCTGGTGGAACTCCAAGGGCCTGCACTGGTTCTGGCGCGCGATTGTCCTCTACTTCGTCCTATTTACCGTCTGCGCCACGCTCGGCACCGGCGAGCACTATCTCGTAGATCTCATCGTCGCCTACCCGTTCGCGTTGCTCTTGCAGGCCATCAGCAAAACCAGCTTGCCCATCGCCGACCGCCAGCGCTGGGTGCCGCTAGTGGCGTCGGTCGCGACAATCCTGCTCTGGTTTGCTCTGCTTCGCTTCGACAATCACGTCTTCTGGCTCTCGCCGAGCATCGGATGGCTGATGAGCCTCGTCACCATTGCCGGCGCGATCGGCCTCCACTACTGGCTGCAAATGGATCCCACGCAAATTGCCGGCGAGCAGCCCGCACTTTCCAGCGCCGTGGCAGAATAGTCCGGACAACAGCATTCGCACATAAGGGGCCTCATGAAATACCGCACCTTCGGACGTACCGGTTTTGAAATCAGCGACGTCGCCTACGGACTTTGGGGCATGAGCGGATGGAGTGGCTCAGCCGACGAGCAATCCCTCAGCTCTCTGCAAATGTCGGTGGACCTCGGCTGCAACTTCTTCGACACCGCCTGGGCCTACGGCAACGGCCACAGCGACGAATTGCTCGGCCAGATCATCGCGCGCAATGCGAACAAGCGACTTTACGCCGCCTCAAAGATTCCGCCCAAGAACGATCGCTGGCCCGCGACCCCCGAGTACAAGTACCAGGATGTCTTCCCCGCCGACCACGTCTTCCACTACGCCAACGCCATCCGCGAAAAGCTCGGCGTGAACTCCATCGATCTGCTGCAATATCACGTGTGGGACGACAGTTGGACTGACGAGCCCGAGTTCCGCAGCACCGTCGAAAAACTCAAGAGTGACGGCATCATCCGCTCGTTCGGCCTCAGCCTCAACCGCTGGGAGCCCGCCAACGGAATCAAAGCCATTCGCACCGGCCTCGTGGACGCCGTGCAGGTTATCTACAACATCTTCGACCAGAACCCCGAGGATGAACTCTTCCCCATCTGCGACGAATTCGACGTCGGCGTAATCGCCCGTGTTCCGCTCGATGAAGGCAGCCTCGCTGGCCATCTCACCCTCGACACCAAGTTCCCCGAAGGCGATTGGCGCGCGGGCTATTTCGGCCCCGAAAACCTTGCACCGACCGTAGAACGCGTCGAAGCGCTGAAGAAAATCCTTCCCGAAGGCATGGTCCTGCCCGAAATGGCTATTCGCTTCATCCTCTCGAACCCCACAGTCAGCACCACGATTGCCGGCATGCGCAAGCCCGAACACGTCAAGCACAACATCTCGGACAGCGACGCCGGTGGTCTCAACCCCGCACTCCTCGCTGAATTGAAAAAACATCGCTGGGACCGCTTGCCCACTCCGTGGTCCGATTAAGCCGAAACGAAAAAAGGCGCTGTCGCGGCAGCGCCTTTCCGAATCCAACAATTACTCCAAAACGAAAATATTCTTCTTCGCGCAAATCTCCTTCAGGATCTTCGGCCACACCGATACCGTCACTTCGCCAAGATGTGCCTTCCGCAAAATCTGCATCAACGTCCGTGACTGCCCAATACCGCCGCCAATGCTGAGCGGAATCGTGCCGTCCAGAATCGCCTTGTGATATGGGAAGTTCAGAAAGTGCTCCTGGTTCGTCGCCTTCAGTTGCTGTTTCAGCGTCTCCGCATTCACCCGGATGCCCATGGACGACAGCTCGTGCCGACGCTTCGTTACCGGGTTCCAGACCAGGATGTCACCGTTCAGGCCGTGCATCATCTTGCCCTCGGCCGACTCTGTCTCGGTGACCCAGTCGTCATAATCCGCCGCGCGCATTTCATGCGGATAGCCATCCTTCAGCGTCCATCCAATCCCGATAATGAACACCGCCGGATATTTTTGCAGGATCATCGTCTCGCGCTGTTTCCGCGGCAGGTCCGGATACATCTCGAGAATGTCTTCCGCATGCAGGAAGGTCAGCTTCTCCGGTAGCTTGGGACAGCGTGGATCATTCAGTTCCGGGAATTTGTTCAGCGCGAACCGCTCCGCTCCGACAATCACCGTCCAAATCTTGCTGACAATCGTCTTCAGGAATTCGAGGCTGCGCTGCTGGGCCGTAATTGTCCGCTCCCAGTCCCACTGGTCCACGTACACGCTGTGGTCGTGATCGAGGAAATAGTCCTTGCGCACCGCATGCATGTCGGTGCAAAGCCCTTCGCCGGGCTTCATATCGAACTGTTTGAGCGCCATTCTCTTCCACTTGGTCGCGGCCTGCACCACCTGTGCGTCGATTGGGTGCACGTCATGATCGTTCGGGATGTGGAAGGTGATTGGCGTCCTCGATCCGTCGCGATCGAGATAGTCGTTCACGCCACTCTCCATATCCACAATCAGCGGCACGGACGTCATAATCAGGTTCAATTCCTGGCAGAGGTGCTCTTCAATGTACGTCTTCACCGCATAGATCGCCTTCTGGGTTTGTTTGCGATCGAGCAGTGAGTGATAGTCCTTGGGCAGGATCTTTTCGAGTTCGGTATAGTTGCCGATGCCGGGCCCTGCGAGATCTGCCACCTTCGATAGCGTTGTTGCCATACAATTCCTCCTCGGGAATAAAGCGGCACGGTACGCAAGACCATCACATTCGGGAACACTTGTCAGTGCTATAAATCACGTGCGACTGTGCGTTCCTAAATTCGGAGAGAGCCACCAATGAAATTCAGCAAAGAATTGGCTGTGCCCCCACACAAGAAAGTCCGCCTCAAGGACTACGACACCTGTGAGACTCTCGGCTACGAAACCGAGCACGAAAAGGGTGACGACAACGACAAAGTCGACGTGCTCATGGAAAAAACCATCCGCCGCCTCGACGACCTGCAGTACACGCTCTACGCCGAAGGCAAGCGCTCGGTGCTCATCGTGCTGCAAGGCATGGATACCGCCGGCAAAGACGGCACTATCCGCCACGTAATGTCGGGCGCAAGTCCGCAGAGTTGCAAGGTCACGTCCTTCAAAGTCCCGTCAACCCGCGAACGCCTGCACGATTTCCTCTGGCGCATCCATCAGGCCACGCCCGAAAACGGCGAGATCATGATCTTCAACCGCTCACACTACGAAGATGTGTTGGTGGTGCGGGTACACGATCTCGTACCCAAGAAAGTGTGGGAAGACCGCTACGACGAGATCAATCGCTTCGAGAAATACCTGACCGAAAATGGCACCACGATCTTGAAATTCTTCCTGCACGTCAGCAAAGGCGAGCAGAAGAAGCGTATCGAGGCGCGACTGGCCGACCCGTCGAAGCATTGGAAGCTCTCCGAAGCCGACCTGAAAGAACGCGAATATTGGGACGATTACACGGAGGCCTACGAAGCCGCGCTCGGCAAGTGCAGCACGAAATACGCGCCGTGGTTCATCATTCCCGCCGACCACAAATGGTTCCGCAATCTCGCGGTCTCGAAGATCATCGTGGAAGCCCTGGAGGATATGGACCCGAAATATCCAACTCCGCAGATCGACATCGCGCGCATGAAACGTCTGCTGAAATAGCGCTAGCTCTGAGTAATCACGTGGTCCAATAACTGCCTCACCGCACGATCCGCCTCGATGATGGACGTGCGGTGATCCATAATCCCCGCCAAATCCGTATTCGCAAACGCAATTCGCCCGAAGGGGGCTGCTCTTAACACCTCGCTGGGCGCCGGCTTCCCATCCTTGCCGAAGAAAAATCCCGGCTGCGGATTCAAGTACGCGTGTCCCCACCGGTTCAAGATGATCCCCGCGATATCGCGCTTCGCATCGAAGCCCACGTGTCCAAACATTTCATTGAACTGATCGCGGATCTGCTGCTCGTACTGATGGAACGACGTTCCAATCATCTCCGTACGCCCGCGAATTCCCTGCTCCTGCGTCGGCAGGCCCGGATACGAATACAAACATTTCAGCGTCAGCACGGTAGGCGAATCCGGTCCAATCGTCGCTGACGGCGCGCCGAACACTGGCAACTTCCGCACCTCCATGTAATTTCCAAGCCCCTCAAACCAGCGGCAGCCACTGACGCCCATCTTGTATAGGAACCGCCAGTTCCTCACCGCAACATTCGCCATCAAACACGGTGAGCGATAGAACTGGTCGTACGCTTCGCGATGCGTCGCCGGCAAATCGCGCACAATGTGCTTCGCCGTCCAGCATCCGCCCGCGACGACCACTGAACGTGCGCGTACTCGATAGAGTTTCCCATCCTTCAGGTAGGTCACCAGCACGGCCTTCGACTTCTCTGCCGCGCCTTCGTGCTCGACAGAGACTACCGTCGCATTCAACCGTACCCTGGCTTTTTGATCTTTCCGGTCGAGCGCCGCGAAGTTTACGCGCCCGCGCTGCACGCCTTCGATCGTCGCTGCTCCCGTTATCGAATCCGGCGCCAGCGTCTTCATCATGTGCCGCGCGATACCCGTATTTCCTCCAGGAAACATCTGGTCCGCGTCGTCTTCTGGCAGCGGATACAGAAAATCCGCCGCATACTCTGCATACGCGGAGAGCGCATCCGGCCCGAGTCCCGAACCTCCGCCCTCCACCGGCGACAATAGAGTTCGTATCGTCTCGCGAGAGATGCCGAACCGCTGCATCATGTGCTCCTCGAGCGTGATGCTGTCCAGCTGCCGCGTAATCGGGTCACCGTGATACTTCGGTTTCGGCCGGTGATGATGCCCGTTACGCCACTCCAGAAGATCGGCCTTCTGCTGCGCTGTGATCGGTGCACCCTCGAGCTTCTTTCCCCACGGATCAATGAGCCACGTTCCCGACCCTCCAAACTTCTTGCCGAAATAAAAGCCATACGTCTTCGGCATCTCACCCGACATGTCGTACGGTGTCTTGCTCAGCGGGATTTCTGGCTCTTTGCTTCCCCACCGTTGATATTCGAATCGCGGTGCGCGCAATCCGATCGAGTCGTAGAAACGCCCGATGAAACTGTATGGATATGGTACCCAGAACACCGCCGAACCCTGGTGCGCTGTGAGCCGTTGCCCATCCACCTCCAACTCATTCTGCTTGGCCTCGCCACCAAAGATCGGATGGTTCTCCAACACTAGCGACGTGCACTGGTTCTGTGTGCCACGCTGGAAGAGCAACGCCGCCGCCAGACCGCTGATACCTCCACCCACAATCAAGCAATCGAATGTCTCGCCGGTGTCGGCCACGTCCTTCAGCGTGTCATACGCGCCATCGCGAATTCCATGTCCCGCCTTGAGGATCGCTTCGGTGTTGCCGTTCGAATTCGCGTAGTCGCCCACGCCGCCATAGCCGGTGAAGTCATCGCCATTCTGTTGTGCGAGTAGTTCAGCCGGAGTGACCTGGTTCAGCAGCATCGCGCCGGAAGCGAGCAGCGTTGAATTGAGGAAGTCGCGGCGGGTAATGCCATCTTGCGAGGGAGAATGTTTTTTCACGATTAAACCGTTTCAAAGAGATTGCCGCCGAGGGTATCACGATTCAACTTGCCCGAACCAGCACCCCGCGTCGAAACTGGAACGGTGAAAGCCATCGCCGTCATCCCCGCCCGCATCGCCTCCACGCGCCTGCCGAGAAAGATCCTCCGTGAGATCGACGGCCGCACCATGCTCGATCGCGTCTACAACGCCGCCAAGGGTGCGCCCATGCTCGCCGACGTCATCGTCGCCACCGACTCGCAGGAGATCATGGACGTCTGCAACCGGCACGGCTGGAACGCGCGCCTCACCTCCGACCAGCACCGCAGTGGTACCGATCGCGTGCATGAAGTCGCGCAGACCGTAGCAGCCGACGTCTACGTGAACGTTCAGGGGGATGAACCTCTCGCCCGCCCCGAGCACCTCAATACGCTTCTCGAATTGATGCGGGATGAAACCGTCCAGGTCGGCACCCTTAAAACACCTTGCGGGAAGGAAGACGTCGCCAATCCGAACGCCGTAAAAGTCGTAACCGATAAGACCGGCCGCGCGCTGTATTTTTCGCGCTCCACCGTCCCTTACGATCGCGACAATCGCGGCGACATCGCCTACTTCAAGCACCTCGGCTTCTACGCCTATCGCAAGCCGACACTCGACCGGTTCTGCGGTTGGCCGGAGTCGTCCCTCGAGCGCAGCGAGCGCCTCGAGCAATTACGTTTTCTGGAAAATGGAGTGGATATCTACGTCGCCGAAACGCCCTACGACACCATCGGAGTGGATACCGAAGCCGACCTCAAGCGCGTGGAAGAAATCCTACGCTCTCGCAATTAGATTATTTGTGGGCTTGTCATCCTGAGCGGAGTTTCGCGAAAGCGAAACGAAGTCGAAGGACCCCTATCGTTAAACCGATGTCGCGGGTGTCTCGCTTGGCGGGACGGCCTGCCGCTCCCGCCACTTCTCCGCCGCTTCCACTCGCTTCGCAATCGTAGGATGCGAGTGGAACAGCACTTCGATCCATCGCGCCGGGTTCTCTTCTGCCAAATTCTGGCTCGCTAGTTTGTGCATCGACGTCACGAATGGCTCAACCGAGGGTATCGACTTCCACGCATACGAGTCGGCCTGCCGCTCGTTGTAGCGCGAGTACGCGTTCAGCACCGGTGTCAGCACCAAACCCAGCACCGCGGCAATCAGCGCCAATAGGGGCAAGTTCGCAAAGTCCGACATTGACTGAAACATCTGACGCTGGTCCACGACATACCGCAGGATGATGTGCGACGCCCAGAAGCCCACGAACGTAATCCCCACCTGCACCAGGATTCCCTTCGCGATGTGCCCGTGCACATGATGTCCCAGCTCATGCGCCAGCACCGCCTCGATCTCGTCGTCGCTGTAATTTTCGAGCAGAGTATCGGCGATAATGATTCGCCGCGTTTTCCCCAGGCCCGTCAGCGCCGCATTTGCCTTCTTCGATTTCTCCGAGATCTTCCACTCGTACACGCCGCGGACCTTGGTTCCCGCCTTCTCTCCGAGCTTCACCAGTCGCTCGCGGAGGGCATCGTTTTTCAGCGGCTCAAAACGGTAGAAGATCGGGAATAACACCACCGGCGCAAGCTGCGCCAGCAGGACGGTGAACCCGATGAATACTGCCCACACAACCAGCCACCAATAATCCGGGTAGAGACGGATCGTCGCGTAAAGTACCTCGACGAGAATCGTAAGGATAACCAGCCCGACGAGCCAGCCCTTCAACTCATCCCAAAGCCACGCGCCAGGTTTCTGATTCGAGAGCTTGAACTCGTGCTCCAGGCGGAAGCCGTAATAATCGATCGGCAGCGAGAGCACCTTGCTGATGAGCAGCAGGAAAAGCACGAACATGAATACGGCGATGGAGTAATACTGTCGCGACGCGAGATACGCGAGGTCGCGCAGCCGCGCGCTGCCGTGGGTGAGGACCAGGGCCAGCAGCAGCACGAAACCGACGATCAGGTCTGACACCTCCAGCCATCGTTTGAGACGGTTATAGCGGCGTGCCTCGAGGCTGTCGGGCTTTAGGGTCGAAACAGTATTCATGAGCGAAAACGAAATTGCGGGCAATCTTACATTGCCCGCGCGGTTACGTCGAACTCTGCGATTGCTTTAATTCTATTCTCGTGGCGCGATGCTGTCATTGCGCTCGAGCAAGTATTAAGCGCGCCGATGCACGAACTTCTCCGCCTCGCCGAGGATATCCTGCACCATCTCCGGCGATGATGCCTCGCTATACACACGCAATAGCGGCTCCGTGCCCGATGCGCGAATCAGCACCCACGCATCCGCACCGTTGCCGTTGTTTGGTGTCTCGAAGAAGAACTTCATTCCGTCCATATCTTCGATCCGGCTCACCTGGAGTTTTCCGATCTTCGCCGGACGCTCACCTGCGCGCCGCATCGCATCTTCTTTCACCGCGTTGTCGAGGTGCATGTCAATACGTCCATAATGGTGTTCGCCATACTCCGCCTGCAGCGAATCCACGAGTTGGCCCAACGACATCCCGTAATTCGCCATCACGTTCGCAATTACGAGCGAATTAAGAATTCCATCGCGCTCAGGCAAGTGTCGCGGAATCCCAATTCCACCCGACTCCTCGCCGCCGACGAGTACTTCTTTTCCGGACAGCACAACATCGCAAACGTACTTGAAGCCGATGCCGTGCTCTACCAGTTCGCGACCGTGCTTCTTCGCCATGCGATCGAGCATGCTGGTGGTGTTAAATGCGCGCGTGATCGCTCCCGGCCACTGCTTTTTCTCCAACAGCCACTTCAAAATCACCGCGAAGCACTTGTGGGCGTCCACGAAGCGGCCGCGCTCATCCACGGCGCCAATGCGGTCCGCGTCGCCGTCCGTTGCAAGGCCCGCGTGCGCTTTCTCGCGAACCGTCGCTTCCTGCAACGCCGCAATATGCGGCAGGATTGGCTCCGGATTAATCCCCGGGAACAGCGGGTTCACTTCGCCGCGAATCTCCACGTGCGAAATGCCGCGCTCGCTGAATATCTTCGACAGCACGCCGCGTCCCGCGCCATACATCACGTCAATGCAGAAGCGGAAGTTTGCCTTGGCAATCGCATCGAGATCAACAAAGCTCTTCAGCACCTCGAAGTACGGCGCCTTGAAATCGAACGCCTCAACCTTGCCGCCACTCTTCATGATCACTGGCGCATCAAGATAGCTCTCGATCTGTTTCATGATCGTCGGCGTGCCCGAGCCACCGTACTTGGCCTTGTACTTCACGCCGTTCCAGTTCGCCGGGTTATGGCTGCTGGTGATCATCACGCCACCGGCCGCACCGAACTTCTTGATCGCATACGACAACGCCGGTGTCGGTGTGTAATCATCCGCCAGTTTTACACGCAATCCGGTTGAAGCCATCGCTTCCGAAGCAGCCTCCGCAAACCGGCGCGAGCCAAAGCGCGTGTCGTACGCCACGTAAACGCCCTTGCTGGCGTCTTCGTGCTTGTGGATGTAATGAGCCATGGCATGCGCCACGCGGCGAACGTTCTCGAAGGTGTAATCGTCGGCGATCAGTCCGCGCCAACCGTCAGTTCCAAACTTGATTTGCTGAGGCATAGTTAAACGAGGTTCTTCAGTTTCTTTTCGTCGAGGAACTTTACGACCTTGCCCACGTCCTGCGATTTCTGCCGTGTCGTAATCAACAGCGCGTCGTCGGTCTCGACAACAACTAAGTCTTTCACGCCCACGACGGCGATGAACTTCCTCGGCGAGTGCACAAAGTTTCCACCCGCATCGTGCGTGAATGCACCCTTCGATGTGAGGACGTTTTCGTGCTCGCTCAATTGTTGCTCTGCCGCGCGATGCTCAAACAGCGCCGCCCACGAGCCGAGATCGTTCCATCCCCAATCCGCCGGAATGCAAAAGATGTTCGAGCTCTTCTCGCCCTTAGCTGAGCGCGGTTCCAGCACCGCGTAGTCCACGCTGATGTTCTCGCACTTCGGATACAACTTCGCGAACGTCTTCGCGAACTCTTTCGTCCCGTAGCTCGCGGCAATTTTCTCCAGGAACGGCGCGGTCTCTCTCAGGTGCTCCCGCAATGCGTTCGCCAGCGTTTTCGCGCCCCACACAAACACGCCGCTGTTCCAAAAATAATGCCCCGACTCCACGAACTCCGCGGCCTTCTCGGCGTTGGGCTTCTCTGTGAAGCGCCGAACTCGCATCACACCACGCTCGTACTGCTCACCTACTTCAATGTATCCGTAGCCTGTCTCGGGTCGCGTCGGCTTAATTCCCAGCACCACGATGTTCTCGCCCGCCGCGGCGATCTGCACCGCCTTCGCAATGTCCTTCTTGAACGCCTCTGGCTTCGACGTCACGTGATCGGACGGAAACAGTCCCAGCACTGCCGAGGGATCCAGTCGCTCGAGGATGAACGCCGCCAACCCAATCGCGGGCGCCGTATTCCGCCCCACCGGTTCTGCGATCAGCTGTTTGATCGGCAATGCGCGCAGCTGCTTCGCAATCGGGACGAGCAGATCATCGTTTGTAACCACCCAGAAGTTCTTCTTTTCCGCGAGCGCCGATAACCGCTCCACCGTCTCCTGGATCATGCTCTTATCACTGTTCAGCGGCAGTAGTTGTTTCGCCATGCGCTTGCGGCTCAGAGGCCAGAAACGCGTTCCGCGTCCACCGGCAAGAATTACGGGATAGAAATTTGCCTTCGATTTCTTCATAACAATGTTGTAGTTGGCTCGGGCACTGCATGCGCGGGCAAATTCATCCGCAATAACTCACATTCCCACTGTGGCTGCACTTCGAACTCATCGCACTCCGCCGGCACAACCACCGCTTCACCCGGAGTAAACGCGATCGGCTCGATGCCCGCGTGGTGCAGCACACCGGTCCCTTTCTCTGAAACCAGTACTTGCACCGACGCGCCTCGCTCCTCCGCGCTCATCTTCAGCGGCGATTTCAGCGAGTAGCGCTCCACGCAAAAAGACGGCGACGCAATCAGTACGTCATGGTTGCCGTTCCTTGAAACCTTCACCTTGCCGGCATGTGTCTTCTCTTTCGTGCTCGCCAGCCCCGCTTCCACATGCAATTCTCGCGGACGCCCATAGTCATACAGCCGGTAGGTCGTGTCCGAATTCTGCTGCGTCTCAATGATCACCGCGCCCGGACAGATCGCGTGCACCGTACCCGCATCCACGTAAATCATGTCTCCGGTCTGCACTGGTACCGCGTTTAGTAAGTGCTCGGCACGCTTCTCGTGGATCGCCTGCTCAAACTCCTGCTTCGTCACACCGGCCTTGAATCCGAGCATGACCTGCGCACCAGGTTCTGCGCTCGCCACGTACCAGCACTCCGTCTTTCCCCACGGCTGGCCGATCGCCTGCGCGCGCGCGTCGTCCGGATGCACCTGCACCGAAAGCTTTTCATGCGGAAACAAAAACTTCGCAAGCAGCGGGAAGCGGTCGGCAGGCTTCGCCTTGTTGCCCGTCAAAGCAGCGCCAAATCTCTTGCAGAGTGTCTCGAGCGTCTCGCCCTTCAGCGGTCCACTCGCAACTTTGCACTTCTCACCGGTCAGCCAAGCCTCGCCAATCGGGTTATCGCCGACAATGCGGGTATAGATGGGCCGCAGGTCGCGCGTCCCCCAGATGCGTTCATGAAATTCAGGGGCTAACAGGAATGGATGAAGGTCTGCCATGAAATGTCGTCGAACGAACCGGCGAACTACGCCCGAAACAACTTAGAAGCAGCTCTGGCCAGAACGGGTGCCCCACGTCTCGCGATTTTCGAGACGTGGGGATTTTGAAATTAAAGGCTGGCGAAGAACTTGTGCATCCGCTCCAAACCGCGCGCCACATTCTCATGCGAAGCCGCGTACGACAGCCGGATGTGTTTGGTTGTGCCGAACGCCTCGCCCGGGACCGAGACCACGTGTGCCTCGTGCAGTAGCTTCTTCGCGACGTCGGCCGCCGAGTTCATCCCTGCCTTGCCAAACGCGCAGCTGATGTCCGGATAGGCGTAGAACGCGCCCTGTGGCATGGTGCACTTCACGCCCGGAATCGAGCGCAGCCCACTCACGATCTCGTCGCGCAGCTTAATGTAGTCGGCGCGCATCTCGGCGACGCACTCCTGCGGACCATTCAACGCCGCCACCGCTGCCTTCTGCACAATTGAGGTCGGGTTCGACGTCGATTGGCTTTGCAGCTTCTGCATCTGGCTCACCACCGCCGCCGGCGCCAGCGTGTAGCCCAGCCGCCATCCGGTCATGGCGTAGGTCTTCGAAAGCGATCCCACCACCAGCAGCCGCTCCTTCACTTCGGTCAGGCTGCCCAGCGAAAACTCTTCGCCGGTGTAGTTCAGATACACATAGCACTCATCGGAGATGACCCAAATCCCGCGTTCATAGGCAAAGCGCGCTATCGACTTCATGTCCTCCGGCGCCATCACTGCGCCCGACGGGTTCGACGGCGAATTTAAAATGATCAGCTTCGTCTTCGGCGTCACGGCCTTCTCGACCATCGCCGCCGTCAGCCGGAAGTTCTGGCTCTCATCCGCTTCTACAAACACCGGCTTGCCGCCCGAGTACTGCACCATGTCTTTGAACGACACCCAGTACGGCACCGGGATGATGACTTCATCGCCGTGGTCCACCAGCACCTGGATCGCGTTGAACAGCGCATGCTTGCCGCCCACGGAAGCGATCACTTCCTCGCGCTTGTAGTCGGTGGCGAAGTCTGTGGCGTGCCGCTTCGCAATCGCATCGCGCAGTTCCGCCGTGCCCGCCACTGCCGTGTATTTCGAGAAGTTGTTATGGATCGCCGCAATCGCCGCTTCCCGGATGTGCTGCGGCGTTCCGAAGTGCGGCTCGCCCGCGCCAAAGTCCACCAGATCCACCCCGGCAGAGCGCAGTTTCTCGGCTTCGTTCACAACCGCGAGGGTTGCCGAAATTTCAATGCGGTTCATCCGCGCGGCGGGGCTGAGCGTCAGTTGCGATGTTGCAGAACTCATAAAATCTCCTCGTCTTTACTTCGTACCCTTTACCTTCAACACCAACTTCTGCACCACCATCTCCGGCACCAGGCCGTCGACCGAACCGCCAAGCCGCGCCACTTCCCGCACCAGCCGCGAGCTCAAGTACGAATACTTCTCGGCCGGCATCATGAAAATCGTCTCCAGGGTCGAATCCAGCTTCCGGTTCATCAGCGCCATCTGGAACTCGTACTCATAATCGCTGATCGCCCGGATCCCCCGCAGCACTGCCGCAGCGCCCTGGCTGCGTGCGTAATCCACCATCAGGCCCTGAAACTCGTCCACCCGCACATTCGGCAAGTTCTTAGTCATCTCTTGCAACATCTCTCTGCGCTCCGGAACCGTGAACAGCGGGTCCTTCTCCGGATTGCGGAGGATCGCGACCACTAACTCATCGAAAATCTTTGCCCCTCGATGAATCAGGTCGAGATGCCCGTTCGTGACCGGATCGAAAGATCCGGGATAGATGCCGATGACTTGCTTCACAGGCTCGCTCAAGTGCGTTGAATCTCTGATTTTACGGCCTCGCTCGTCCCGGAAGCAATGCGCACCCAACTTCGCGCTGGAATCCTCTTCCCGCCCTGTTTACCATGCTCCCATCTTGCTCGAAACGCAATTTGCCGCATCCAAACGAATGGAGAGCGAGTGATCGATTTGCTGGACCGCCGCGCAGTCCGCGTACTGACCACCGTGCTGGTTTTTGCCGCTGTTTTGGCGTTCATTTACGTTGCGCACAAGACGCTCATTCTCTTTCTCTTCGCGCTTCTCTTCGCTTACTTGCTGGAACCCGTCGTCAGCCGCCTTGCCGGATGGATGCGCAACTCGCGCGGCCTCGCAATCCTCATTGTTTACGTTTTGCTCTTCGTCGCCGTGACCATTGCCGGTGCACTGATCGGGCCACGCATCTTCTCCGAAGGCCAAAAACTTGGCCAGCAACTCCCGGATCTCTACGACAAAGTCGCCTCTGGCAACATCGCCTTCACGCTCGGCTCCCGCCATGGCTGGAGCGCCGAAACATCCCAACGTCTGAAGACTCTGCTCGTCAGCCACCAGGATGAAATCGTAAGCGCCATCAGCAGCGCCGGCACCCGGACCGCCGCGATGCTCACCAACATTGGCTGGATCATCATCATCCCCATCCTCGGCGCATTCCTGCTTAAAGATAAGCGTGACCTGCGCCTCTCGCTGCAGAACATCGTGGGCGAGCCGCGCAAAAGAGAGTTTTTTGGTCAGCTCATCACTGATGTTGACGCCATGCTCTCGCAATTCGTCCGCGCCCAACTCCTGCTCGCCATCATCTCCGGACTGGTCTATACCGCGGCATTATCGGTGCTCCAGGTTCCTTATGCCTACATCCTCGGCGCCGTCGGCGGCCTTCTGGAGTTTGTCCCGCTGGTCGGCCCCGCCATCGCGGCGGTGGGCATCGTAGGTGTCTGCTTCGGCACCCCAAACTTCCACCACACCCTCTGGGTCGTCGTCTTTCTCGGCGTCTGGCGCCTCCTTCAGGACTATGTGATCTCCCCGCGCCTGCTCGGCGGCAAAGTCGAACTCCACCCTCTGCTCACCATCTTCGGCGTTCTCGCTGGAGGCGAAGTCGCGGGTGTACTCGGGATCTACCTCTCGGTTCCTGTGATGGCCACGATCCGCATCCTATTCATTCACTGGCATCGATACCGCGCCAGCGCCGAACTCGCGTCAGATACCGCGCCCGTTCTCGTAGAAAAATAAAAAGGGCGGCTTTTCAGCCACCCTCTTTCATTCACGTGCGAACGAACTACTTCGCTGCCGGTGCTTCGGCTTCACCCTCGTTCGAGGCCTTCGAGATCGCAACCGTCTCGCCGACGTCGCCGACCTTGAAGCGCGCGAAACGCTTCACCGAGATGTTCTCGCCCAGCTTGCCGATCGTGGTCGCGATCAACTGGCCGACGCTGATGGTCTGCTCCTTGATGAAGGGCTGCTCGAGCAGGCACACTTCCTCGTAGAACTTCGCCATCTTGCCCTCGACGATCTTCTCGATCACCGGAGCCGGCTTGCCGGTCTTCGCGGCCTGGTCGCGATAGATCTCTTTTTCCTTCTCCATGTACTCGGGCGTCACGTCTTCCTTGCGGACGAACTTCGGATCGCTTGCCGCGATGTGCATGGCGATGTCGTGCGTCAGTTCCTTGAACTGCTCCGTGCGCGCCACGAAGTCGCTCTCGCAGTTCACTTCCACCAGCACGCCGATCTTGCCGCCGGCGTGAATGTAGCTCACCACCGAGCCTTCGCTGGTCACGCGTGCAGCCTTCTTCGCAGCCGACGCAATGCCCTTCTTGCGAAGGATCACGATCGCCTGCTCGATGTCGCCGTTGGCCTCGGTGAGGGCCTTCTTGCAGTCCATCATCGGGGCGTTTGTCTTCTCACGAAGGTCTTTTACCTGTGCTGCGCTGATGTTCACGGTCTCTGTGCTCACTTCCTCTTCCAGTCTGGACCTCTATAGAAATCCGTATGAATTGCGTTACCCTGTCATCCTGAGCGGAGCGAAGGACCCCTATCGGTTCACTTGTCTGCTTCCACTCCCGACATAACTTCTCCGAACTCTTTGTTCGCAAGCTGCCGCGAGAAACTCATCCGATAGCCATTCGGATCTTCAATCACCAGCTCTCGCGCGTTCCACGGACGGTCCACCGGACCATCCACGATCTTGCCGCCAGCCGCCTTCAGCCGCGGCACAATCTCGTCCACCGGCTCTTTCCAGCTAAAGCTGAGCGTTACGCCCTGGCCTACTTGCTCCGGAACCTCGCCCTTCACAATCAGCACGTCCTGGTAGCGACGGCCCCGGAGGTGCGCCATGGAGTGCGGAATATCGAAAACGCTTTCGAACTCCAGCACCGTGTGAAACCACTGCTTGCTGGCTTCCACATCTGCTACCGCCAGCCGGACAAACATCGGCATTGGATAGAACTCTGCAGACATTAGATTCCGGACCCTTGCTGCCGGACTCAAGCCCCGGCTCGGTACAGGCCTTATGTGAAATGACCCGCGCCAGTTTCACGCGGGTCAGATGGAAAGCTCTGGAAGGAGTCTTATTTCTGTTCCGCCGCGGCGGCTTCCACGTTCTCGTTCTCTGAGACTGGCTGCTTGCGCACGCCCTTGCCCAGCACTTCTTCCATGTTGATCTCTTCTTCCACCGGAGCGGCCTCTTCCGTCGGTTGTGCAAGACCATGCTCTTCGTCGTCACCGATGTAGCTCTGCGGAATTACTTCGGCCGCGTTGCTCACATTCGTGCTCTCGATCATGCTCTTGTCGGCCAACTGCGAGCCCTCGGCAACCGAGTCCGCAATCTTCGAGGCGAACAGGCGGATCGCGCGCAGCGCGTCATCGTTGCCCGGGATCACGTAATCCACTTCGCTCGGATCGCAGTTCGTGTCGACGACTGCAACCACCGGAATGCCCAGCTTGCGAGCTTCCTTCACCGCGATCTGCTCCTTGTTGGAGTCGATCACGAACAAGCAGTCCGGCAGCCGGTTCAGGTTCTTGATGCCCGCCAGGTTCGCCTGGAGATGCTTGCGCTCGCGCTCGAGCTTGATCACTTCTTTCTTCGGGAGCAGCTCGTAACGGCCATCCGTGGCCATTTCGTCGAGTTCCTTCAGCCGCTTCACCGACTTCTGGACGGTCACCCAATTGGTGAGCAATCCACCCAGCCAACGCTGGTTGATGTAGAACATTCCGCAGCGCTTTGCTTCTTCAGCAATGGCATCTTGTGCCTGGCGCTTGGTGCCGACAAAGAGGACAAGCTTGCCCTCGGCGGCCACATCCGACACAAACTTGGACGCTTCCTTGAACATCTTCAGCGTCTTCTGCAGGTCAATGATGTAAATCCCGTTGCGTTCGCCAAAGATGTATTCCTTCATCTTTGGATTCCAACGCTTCGTCTGATGCCCGAAGTGAACGCCAGCTTCGAGCAACTCCTTCATGGTGATGTTAGCCAAACTACCTCCTATTGGATTTGCATCTCAAGCCAGGCCTGAGATTTCCATTCCGGTACCCGCCCCGTAATGTGCGGGTGCGGAGTGATTTCGTTCCGGTGTTCTTTCTCGACTCTCGATCCCGGAACCACAAACCGAGAGCCGTAACTGGGTGCCCCACTCTACGCGCAAGCGTAGGGTGGGGACTTGGAATCGATCGTTCCCGATTACCGCTTCGAGAACTGGAAGCGCTTACGAGCGCCCTTCTGGCCGTACTTCTTGCGCTCCTTCATGCGCGCGTCGCGCGTCATGAAGCCTTCGGCCTTCATCTTGCCCCGAAGTTCCGCGTTGAACTCCTGCAGTGCGCGGGCAAGGCCCATCTTCACCGCATCGGCCTGACCGTTGACGCCGCCGCCGCTGACATTGGCGACCACGTTAAAGGTGGCGATGGTTTCGGTCAGGACCAGAGGCGACTTCGCCGACTGACGCTGCGCTTCGGTCACGAAGTACTCTTCGAAGCCTTTGCCGTTGACCTTGAACTCACCGCTGCCGGGACGCAGGAACACACGGGCAACTGCCGACTTGCGGCGTCCCGTTCCGTAGTATTGAACTAATTCAGCCATTCGAGAAATCGCTACCCTTCTTGAATTCTTTACGCGTTCGCCAGCACTTCGGGCTTCTGCGCGATATGCGGATGATCGGCGCCGCGATAAACCTTGAGCTTGCCGCCCATCGCCTTGCCCAGCTTCGACTTCGGCAGCATCCCCTTGATCGCCGTCTCCAGGATCAACTCAGGACGACGCTCCAGGCGCTTCAGGAACTCTTCTTCCTTCATGCCGCCCGGGTAGCCGGAGTAGTGGTAATACTTCTTGTTGTCCGCCTTAAGACCCGTGATCTTGATCTTCTCGGCGTTGATGACGACAACGTGGTCGCCAGTGTCAATAAACGGCGTGTACTTGGGGTTGTCCTTGCCGCTCAGGATGCGCGCTACCCGCGACGCGAGGCGACCGAGGGTCTGGCCATCGGCATCAACGACAAACCACTTACGCGCAACTTCCCCTTTGGGGAAATACGTGGACATCTTAACTCTCCCAGATATTGGAAAACCGCGAATGAATACCGCTGTGTTAGCCGGCGCGCAGGAACGCGCTGGGAACCACGTGACGGGCAAACGCAGGACTACAGAAGCCTTAAGTGTAACGAACCCAAGCAGGCCATGTCAACGCACACTGCCGCCGCAACACTGCTTCCGGACCCATCGCGGGCCCGTTTCAAGGCTTCAAGGAATTGTAGCGGAAAACAGAGTACAAACCAAGGATTTCCGTCCGTACAATACGCCTGTCGTGAAACGGCTCCCTGGCATCCTCGCCCTCCTCGCGCTTCTTGCAACTGTTCCCGCGTTCCCGCAACCTTCCGCAAACGACCAGTCCCTGCCTTTCGGAAACATACTCAAAAATAAGCTCCTGATCCTCCGCGGTTTTTACGGCTCCGAAAAGCTGGAGTTCGACGCCGATGGCCGCGCCTTACCCGACGCGCGACTCGGATTCGGCCCAACCGATGGCACATTTCACGTCATCTCCATCCATTACCCGCCGGGCAAAGTAGTGCTCGAAGGCGATCTGCCGCTCCTTAACTACCATCTCGACACCAACTCCGTTTCCTACGCCGAAGGCATCGTTAAGCGATCAGTCACAATCGACGTTCCAGACTCCACCGACCAGAACGCGGTCGAACACGCGCTCTGGAGCGTCTTCTATCGCCCGGGAAAATCGATCACGCCCTCGTGCACTGCCGAAGAAAAAGCGGATTTCGCAGCGCATATGCGTCGTGAACGCGAGCGACAGGGCAAGAAACCGAAGCAACAAGCCGAGAGTTCCGGCCCGATTCCGCCAAGTGGAATCTGCTTTCCCCTCGGCGAACATGTCCTTCACCACGTTGGAAAAACTGAGGGAGTTTCAGCGCCGATCTCCATTCACACTCCCGACCCCAGCTTCCCAGACAACGCGCCCAAGGGAGTTTTCGATGACACCGTTAATGTTGCCGCCATCATCGACGAATCTGGAAGGGTCACGACGATGACCGTCGTCAAGAGCCTCGGCCTTAGTTTCGATCAAGTCGCGGTAGCCAAAATACGCACTTGGACAATGCAGCCCGCTCTGATGAATGGAAAGCCCGTCGCCGTTTCGGTCACCATCGAAATGCGCTTCAGCCGACATTGAACCCTGTTGGGAGAGCAATGAATATGGCTGCGCCAATGCGCAGCCATACGTCAAAAATCCTAATCTCCGCCACATTTTGCGGAGATTACGTCCTACTCATACGCCAGCGCGTCAATCGGGTCCTTCTGGGCGGCTTTTACCGCCGGATAAATCGCCCCCATCATCGCGCCGACGACCGCGATCAGCGTGGCGTATCCAATCCACGGTGCGGTCATCTGCACCGTCATCAGCGGGAACTTCGCCCGGATGCCCAGCCTTGCCGCGTAACTGAACCCGATACCCAGCGCGATCCCACAAACTGCGAGCGTCAGCGTCTCCCTCAGGATCAGCCGCACGATGTAAACCTTGTTCGCGCCGAGAGACTTCAAAATCCCGATCTCCCGCGTCCGCTCCATCACCGCCGTATACATGGACTGGAAGATCACAATGAATCCGATGATCATCGCAATTCCCACCACGACCTTGATGAAGTTCGAGAAGCCCGGCAGCTTTTCGACGGTCATCATCGATAGAAACGCTTGCAGGGAACGTGCCGTGTAGGTCTCCAGGCCGGGGGTGTTCTTGATCTCCTGTACCACCAAATCGGCGTTGGCCGGATTATCGAGCCGGAGATAGAACATGCTGGCCTTGCCTTCCACCCCCATCAAATTCTGCAAGGTCGAAATCGGCAGGAACTTGCGTGCGCCTTTGCCGTTCTCCACAATGCCTGAAACCCGAAACTTGTGGTTAAACAGCTCCAGTTGATCGCCGACTTTTACGTGCTTGTCGCTGGCGAAGTAGTCGTCCACCAGCATGTCGTTCGGCCCCTGAAACGGTCCGCCGGCAATGTAGCGGAACGGCCGGCCCGTGTTATCGAAGTTATACGGCGATCCTGCCGTCAGATCGATCCCGTAAATCACCTCGATGCTGCCGCTGGTGTTGGTCGACATGACCACCGGCACTGCCGCAATCACGTGCGGCAACTTCTCCAATGCTCCCGCCACCTTGATCGGAACCGACGCCGTACTAAACGTGGACAGGGCCGACGCATTCGGCGGCTGCACCATCACGTCCGCACCAATGCCGGCGGTACGCTTGCGGCTGTCGTTCAGCATGCCCACCGAAAGCCCTACGATCAGCAGAATCAGCGTGACTTCGATGGCAATCGCCACAATGCTGATCACCGACCGCAGCGGCCGGTGGACCAGGTTCGAAACAATCATCCGGTTCATCATGTCTTCACGATTGTAAGGGACGCGCCCCCAGTCCCTCACTTCCTCCCCCAAAAGCGAAAGCGGGACAGAATTTCTGCCCCGCTCTCTATCTATTTCCAGAATACCAACCCGAAGGGGGTAAACCGGACACTTTTTCGAAATTTATATTTCCCGCCGTGTCAGCAGCTTACCAAGAAATCGCTCAATTTTGCCTCTTGACAGCCTTCTCCCACTTTCGGGGAGGTTTGCCCCTTTTGTGGTAGAAAACCTGCCTATTTCCCCATGCCAGCGCCGCCGTTGGCGCTGTGGACATGGTTGTCGAGGTTCACCAGCGTGGAGCCCGGTGGCTGTTCGAGCGCGAACTGGTCCTGCGTCATCGGCTTGTTGAGGTCGAGTTTCACGATCTTCAGCGTTACCGTGTACTCCTCCTGCGGACGCCAGATGCGGATCTGGTAGGGGAATTCCGTGCCGTCGGCGGGGCGGAAGTCGTCATAGCTTGCATCGGTCGCAACGTAGCCGTTCTTGTCGTAAACGACCTGGCGATACGGCTTCAGCGTGGTGCGGCTGAAGTAGATTTTGCGCGCCAGGAACCACTTGTCGGTTTCCTTGTCGTGGCGCACCACGTCGAGAATGTAGTTGGGCTGCTCGACGTCCTTCTTGGTCTTCGTGTCCTGGATGATCTCGTTCGAGCCCTCGAGGACTGCGATCTCGTCCTTCGGGTCGATTTCGTGGAGCAGAAGCGCGTCGTTGATGTGCTGTGGGCGCAGGTTTTCGAGAGCGTTGGGCGACGGCTTATTGATCTGGTTGTGGCCGACGTAGAAGCGGTTCTTCGGCGCGATGTAGAGCTTGAAGGTATCGCCGTCCGTGACCATGTCGAAGGCCTTGTTGCGCACGATGGGCAGCAGACCGATCATCCGCAGGTAATTCGGGCGCTCGGCGAGGACGTAGCCACGGATCTCCTGGTACTCGGTGATCTTGCCCTTCTTGGATCCGCCGGTGGACGCAAGGATGTCGACCGTCGCGTTCATCGTGTTGATCTTGGAGGCTTCTTCGTTCAACTGCTGAACGAGTTGCTCACGGGTCGCGTCTTTCAACGGAGCATCGCTCATCCGAACCGTCACGGGTTTACTGCGGAAAAGGCACCCGGAGCTGGAGAGCAGCAACGAAAAAATGGCAACAACTTGTATATGAGGGCGCAATCGCATTTGGTAATAAGGGGCCGAAACAGAGCAAATCTAAGGCGTTAGATTCACTAGAAAGTATAACGTGACAAAAAGTTTTCAAGGTGGCGGAGAGTTAATTCCTTAGGTCCGCGCCTGACAGTACCAACAGGAACGGAAGTGACGGTTATTTCGCCGCTATTGCCCGCCGGTAGGCCAGCACGTTGCGATTGTGCTCGTCGAGGGTTGCTGCGAAACGGTGATGGCCCTGCGCGTCGGCGACGAAATAGAGGTACTGCGTTTGCGCCGGATGCATGGCTGCGGCGAGCGCCGCGCGGCCTGGATTGGCGATTGGCCCCGGTGGAAGCCCGGCGTACTTATAGGTGTTGTAGGGCGAGTCGTACTGCAGGTCGGACTGGTAGATGGTGCCGCGGTAGCGGTTATTGAGGAGCGCGGCGTAGATCACCGACGGGTCGGCAGCGAGCGTCATGTTCTTGTCGAGCCGGTTGTAATAGACGCTGGCGACCTGGGGGCGCTCGTCGGGAACTGCGGTTTCTTTTTCCACGATCGAGGCCATCGTCACCACGCGATGGACATCGCTGTCGAGATTGAGTGCCTTCGCCTCCTGCTTGAAGCGATGCACCATGGCGGTGGCCATGTCATGCGATGACATGGTGCGCGTGAACGAATAGGTGTCCGGGAAAAGATAGCCTTCGAGGGATTTCGCTGTCGGATCGACATCTTTGAGCAGGAACAAATCCTGGCGTGCCGCGTTGAGGAATTCGGCGGCAGTGCCGAGGCCCGCCTGTTCGACCGCCTGTGCGATGTCGAACATGTTGTAGCCCTCGGGGACCGTGACCTGGCGAACGTAGATGTCGCCGCGGGTGAGGCGATCACGGACGTTCAGCGCATTCGCCGGGCTATCGAATTTATATTCGCCGGCCTTCAGGCTGCGCTCGCCGCGCAGGATATGCATGAAGAGGAACGCTTTGTCGGAGCGAATGATGCCGTTGTCCTTCAGCTCGCGGGCGATATGGCGCGTTGTCCAGCCGGGACGCAGCAGCACGAATTTCGGCTCTGACGGCGCGACGGGCAGGTAGAGCGCCCAGGCAAGCCATCCCGCGACGGCGAGGACGAGGAGAAGCACGAAGCTGAAGAACTTTCGCATGCGAACCAGAGCAGTTTAGATGATGAAGGTAAGTAGCGGGATATCTGCGGTGGATTGCAGGGGCTAAAGCCCGTTTTTCTGGACTCGTTCGGCACGACTAAAGTCGTGCCCTGATACCTGTGTTGCCGCGAAGCACGGTTTTTCAGCAGCCTATAAAGTCGTGCCCTGACACAAAGCCGCTCGGTCAAGTGCCCAATATTTTTGCGAGGATAGGGGTCCTTCGAATGCGTCGCCTTTGCGCGACTCCGCTCAGGATGACAGGGGCTCTTCCCTGTCGATGCCGCGGCGTTCGAGGAAGGCTTGCAGGATCAGGACGGCGGAGAGCCGATCTACGGCTTCGCCACGTTTCTTGATGCTCATTTCGCTTTCGCGCAGGACGCGGTTGGCTTCGACGCTGGTGAAGCGCTCATCCCACATGTGCACGGGCAACGCGAACTCTTTTTCCAACCAGGCGGCGAATTCGCGGGCTTTTTCGGTGGAGGAGCTATCGGCGCCGCTGAGGCGGAGCGGGAGGCCGACCACGATCTCGCGGATTTCGTTCTGCTCGATCACGCTCCGAAGCGCGGCCAAATCCGTGCGTTTGTTCTTGCGCAAGAGCGTTTGCAGCCCCTGAGCGGTGATGCCGAGCGGGTCGGAGACCGCCAGCCCGATGCGGCGGGTGCCGAAATCGAGGGCCAGGATGCGCCCATGTACCGCAGAAGGCTCTTTCATTGTGGACACGCTGAAATTATAGTTTGCACACCCGCAACCAACCGACCCACAAGGAACGAACCGGAATGGAAGACGATCCCATCGATTTTGCGCCTCAGACCGAAGATGGCGTTCCTGAAATCCCGCAGGTGGCGTTGGACCGTTCGACAGCCGAAGAACTCGAACTGCGCAAGATGCAGAAGACGCAGACGACGTGCCTCTTCATTCTCGCGCTCGCCACCGGTCTTGGACTCGCGTACGTGGCGAAGATGGTGCTGGTGGTGCTGTTCGTTTCGATCCTGGTGGCGTTCGTGCTCGCGCCCGTGGTCGATTTCGGCGTCCGCTTTGGCGTTCCGCGGTCGCTGGCTTCGTTGTTCGCAGTTTTCCTCTTGATCGGTGTGATCTACGGCATCACGTTCATGTCGTACAGCAAAGGCGTGGACTTCATGCAGGACCTGCCCAAGTACAGCCGGCGCATACGTGAGGTTGGCCAGCGATGGGAACGGCGGGCGGAAGCATTTCGGAGGAGTACCCAGGATATCGTTCCGCAATCGGAAGATGACAAGAGGGCGGTTACTATCCGCCAGCAGTCGAGCCTGTCCGACACAGTTACAACCGCTCTCGGCTCCGTGGGCGAAATCTTCTTCACCATCAGCTTTATTCCGTTCCTTGCGTTTTTCATGTTGAGTTGGCAGGAGCACGTCAGGTCGGCGACGGTGATGCTGTTCAAGATGGAGAACCGCAACACCGCTTACGTCACGCTGGGGCTGATGTCGAGCATGATCCGAAGTTTTCTGGTCGGGAACCTGCTCGTCGGGCTCTTTGTCAGCGTAGTGAGCATGATCATCTTCGGACTGTTGGGAGTGCCGTTCTTCTACTTCGTGGGCTTCATCAGCGGGTATCTCAGCATGGTGCCGTACTTGGGCATCGTGCTGGCACTCATCCCGCCGGTCATCACCGGAATGGGAGTGATGAGCCTTGAGAAGCTGGTAGTGATCATCGTTTCTATCCTGAGCTTGCACCTGTTCGCGATGAACGTGCTCTACCCGAAGGTGCTCGGGAAACGGCTGCAACTCAATCCGCTGACGGTGACGATCGCGCTGTTGTTCTGGGGTTGGTTGTGGGGCGCGATGGGATTGATCCTCGCGATCCCGGTTACGGCCGCGATCAAGATCGTACTCGACCACGTGGAAGGATTTGAGGGCTACGGGCAGTGGATGGGCGAGTGACACTTCTCGCTTCTCGCCTGTCATCCTGAGCGGAGCGGCCAAGGCCGCGGGGTCGAATCCCTCTCGCTACGCGTCGCTTGGCATGGGCTCAAAGCCCAAGGCGCTGGCTTCGTTTTCAGTGATCGAGACGTCGGCGATGGTGATGTTTTCCTTCGCGTTCAGTTCATCCAAGACTTTATCGAGAAAGTCTTCTTCGAGCGCCACGGGCGTGACGAGGAGATGCTCCAGTTCCTCGCGGGGCATGGTGCGGACCCACGAGTAGACTCCGAGCGTGTAGTTGACCTGGTAAACGTCGGGCTGGGTGCGGAAGACGTGCAGTATTCCAGACATGCGAGAGCAGATGCCGCGCCGCCAAAAAAGGGTTCACACGAAATAGAAAAACGCAGCCCGCAGGCTGCGTGTTAACCAACTAGTAATTTATGCTTCGGCGATCGAGCTGGCTTCCGGGAAGCGCAGTTTGCATTTCTGCAACGCCCGGCCGAGCAGTTCTTCCACTTCCGGCTCTTCGCAGCTCTTGGCCATAGCGAGTTCGCTGACCAGCAGGTAGCGGGCACGCTCCAGCATCTTCTTTTCGCGGAACGATAGGGGCTTGGATTGGCCGAGAAGTAGAAGGCTCTTCAAGACGCCGGCGACTTCCATGAGAGAGCCGGTACGCATCTTGTCGGAGTTTTCTTTGAAGCGGTCTTTCCAGTCGTGATTGCTCTCGCACTTACCGTCGGAGAGGTACTCGATGATCTTGGTGATTTCGCCATTGCGAACGACCCGGCGGAGCCCGACGAGGTGCACGCTATCAAAGGGAACCATGACACGTAAACTGCTGGCCTTGATTTTGAGCCAATAGCATTTCTGAACGGCGGCCCCAATAGTCCGGCTGCTGATCTGCTCGATGATTCCGACGCCATGGTTCGGATAAACGACCTTGTCGCCGACGATAAAGCTAAGAGTGTTATTCATTGCAGACCGCACAACCAGGCCCATTGAGCCGATAAGGGCAGGAATAATCTGTAAGTTATTGTAACGTTCAATGCCTGAAACTGTCAATTGGCGCAGGTTTCCGACCACTCGCTGCAAAAGCGCAAAACCGCTGCAAGGTGGTGAAAAGCCAACCGCTTCAGATGCGATGAGTGAGAAGAAAGAGCAGGGTTATAATCCATAGATTGCCGCCTCGCGCCGCGAGACCGGCTGGCCCGGGTCCCCGGATTGAAAGGTTGAGCCTACCGAAGTATGACGGACCACATTAGGCAGAAGCTCCAACAGGAGATTGAAGTCCTGGAGCACGAGCTCCAGCATGAACTCCCGGCGGAACTGAAGAAAGCTGTTGCCATGGGTGACCTCAGCGAAAACGCCGAGTATCACATGGCCAAGCAACGGCAGGAGTTCGTGCGGGCCCGCCTTGGACAGATGAAGCGGCGTATGGCTGAGCTTTCGTTGGTCAACATGGCGAACATCCCGAAGGACCGCGCCGCGATCGGTTCGACGCTGAAGGTCCACGACCTAACGAAGGACGAGAAGATCGATTACAAGCTGGTGACCAGCGAAGAGTCCGATGTGAGCAAGGGACTTATCTCTACGACTTCGCCGATCGGCCGCGCCTTGCTCAACAAGCGGGAAGGCGATGTGGTCGAAGTGGTAACCCCGGCCGGAAAGCGCGAACTCGAAATCCTGAAGCTCACCACCATTCACGACGAAGCATGATGACGTGGACCAATGCGGTTGGTAAGGCGTGCGGCTCCCTGCTGTACAAGATTGTGGACGGGCTGTCGCTAACGCGGATCAACCCGAACGTCCTCACCTTCCTGGGCTTGGTCATCAATATCGTTGCCGCGGTTTTCTTCGGCTATGCCCGCATCGAGAACCAGCAACGCATGTTCTTCTACGCCGGGCTGGTGATTTTCGGCGCTGGAATCTTCGACATGGTGGATGGGCGTGTCGCTCGCGCCACCAACCAAGTCACCATCTTTGGCGGATTCTTCGACTCGGTTATTGATCGTTACTCCGATGTGGCGCTGTTCTTTGGACTTCTGGTGTATTACGCGCGCGCGAACCGGTTCCTCTACGTGGTGCTTGCGGCGTTTGTGATGGTGAGTTCGGTGATGGTCAGCTATACGCGCGCCCGCGCGGAGTCGCTGATCGAGAGCTGTAAGGTCGGCTTTATGGAGCGACCCGAACGCATTGTGCTGATCATTATTGGTGCGCTGTTCAACAAGATGGCGCCCGTGTTGTGGGTCGCGGCCGTGATCTCGACAGTGACCGTGATTCATCGCGTTGTGTACACGTATCAGCAGAGCGCGATTTTGCAGGCGGCGGTGGCGAAGTCGCACGAACAGAGCAGTGCGGCGGAAACAAGCCCGGTGCGGGGATAACTGCAACAGCAGATCCCACGTCGGGCTATCGCCCTCCTCTGGATGACAAGAGAGAGCGGAGCAAGGATTTGCATCTTCTTGGGCTGGCCGCGATGCGTTATGCTGACCCGTTTGCCAATTCCATCTATGTGAGTGTGCGGCGTGAATGCTTCTCCGGTTCTTCTCGTGCATGGCGGCGCCTGGGCGATTCCTGATGATGCGGTGGAGGCCCATGAGCGCGGAGTGCGCGCGGCGGCCGAAACTGGATGGCGCGTTCTGGAGAAGGGCGGGTCGGCGCTGGACGCAGTGGAAGAGGCGATCGTCGCGATGGAAGACGACGAGACGTTTGACGCAGGGCGTGGATCGTTTCTCAACGAAGACGGACGCGTGCAACTCGATGCGCTGATGATGGATGGGGCGACGCTGCAGGCCGGCGGTGTGGGGTGCGTGGAGCGGTTGATGAATCCGATCCGCGCGGCGCGCAAGGTGCTTTCTGACTCGCCGCATATTTATTTCGTCGGCGAAGGCGCGGAGCGGTTTGCGGAGGAGCATGGCATCGCGCTGTGCGCGAATGAAGAGCTGATCATCGAGCGCGAACTCGTACGCTGGAAAGATGCGAAGAAGCAGCAGTTTCTGAAAGTGCCGTCCGAGTTTGCCGGCCCGGGAATGGATACCCACGACACGGTGGGTGCGGTGGCGCTCGATGCACAAGGCAACATTGCGGCGGGAACTTCGACCGGCGGCACACTCAATAAAGCTGCGGGACGGGTCGGCGATTCGTCGCTCATTGGCTGCGGCGGTTACGCCGACAATCTCAGCGCCGCGGTTTCCGTTACGGGATGGGGCGAACCGATGATGAAGCTGGTGCTGAGCAAGTGGGCGGCAGACCGCGTGGAGATGGGCGATGCTCCGCAGACCGTCGCCACCGCCGCGATCGAGCGTCTCTACACGCGACTCAACGGACATGGCGGCATTATCTTGCTCGATTCGAAGGGGCGCATTGGGCTGGCGCACAATACGCCGCGCATGGCGTGGGCCTGGAAGCGGCCGAACGCGCAAGAATCCGGCGTGGTCGTCGCGGGTTCGTAGTTCACATCGCCCCGCTTCCCTTCGTGAAGTTGGCCACCCACGGTCTTGACTCGATTGACCCTGAAATTCGCTGGCTTGTAGAATTTGAAAGCTCCCGCTGAAATCTGGAGAGCCATCGCTATTCATGCGCACTCGCATGCTGTTTGAGGGAAATGAGAATTCGTAGCTTCTGGTCGCTGTGCCTGCTGGGCGCAATGATCATCACCACGGCGTGCGAGACCGACAACCCGAAGAAGGCTGCTACCACTCCACCTCCGCAGGCGACGGCACCTACACTGGCGACACCGCAGAGCGATGCGGCACCGGCAACTGCGCCGGTAGCGACTGCCGCGCCTGCGGGAGATTCAGTCACAGAGCTGATCGCGAAGGCCGAGAAGGAGTTCAAGGCCGGGCAGTCGAATTACGCTGCCGGGCATCTTGAAGCCGCGAAGGACAATTTCGACCAGGCCTTCAAGACGATGTTGTCGAGCAATCTCGATGTGCATTCGGATGAGCGGCTCGAGAACGAGTTCGACAAGATTGTGGAGTCCGTCCACGAGCTTGAGTTGCAGGCGCTGAAAGAGGGTGACGGCTTCACCGAACAGAAGTCGGAACCGGCCCCGATTGACGAGGCCAACGAAGTCACCTTCCCGGTTGATCCCAACATCAAGGCGCAGGCATTGGCGGAGATCCGGCAGACGCGTTCCGATTTGCCGCTGGTAATGAACGACCAGATCGCGGGTTACATCTCGTACTTCTCTTCGCGCGCGAAGGGCACGCTGGCGAATGGGATGGCGCGCTCGGGAATGTATCGCGAGATGATCCAGCGCGTGTTGAAAGAAGAAGGCGTGCCGCAGGATTTGATCTATCTCGCGCAGGCGGAGTCGGGGTTCCGGCCGCTGGCGCTCTCACGCGCGGGAGCTCGCGGAATGTGGCAGTTCATGGCTTCACGCGGGGGCCAATACGGACTGGATCGCAACTGGTGGGTGGATGATCGCCAGGATCCGGAAAAAGCCACGCGCGCAGCGGCACGGCATTTGAAAGATCTCTACCACATGTTCGGCGACTGGTATCTCGCGATGGCTGCGTATAACAGCGGTCCGCTGACGGTACAACGCGCGGTACAACGCACGGGCTACGCGGACTTCTGGGAGTTGTATAAGCGCGGCGTGCTGCCGGGTGAGACCAAGAACTATGTGCCGATCATCATCGCGATCACGATCATGTCGAAGAACCCGGCGCAGTATGGGCTCACCGAGGTGCAGTTCGATGCGGCGATCCAGGGCGATTCGGTGACGATTGATTATCCGGTGGATTTGCGACTGGTCGCGGAATGCGTGGACGGTTCGGTGAGCACGTTGCAGGAACTGAATCCGAGCCTGTTGCGCATGACCACGCCGAAAGACCAATCGTTCACACTGCACGTGCCGACGGGGACGAAAGACAAGTTCGAGCAGAACATCGCAGCGATCCCGCTGGAGAAGCGCGTGCTGTGGCGCTTCCATCGCGTGCAGCCCGGAGACACGCTGGCGTCGATCGCGCACAAGTATCACGTGAGCAGCGATGCCATCGCGGAAGCGAACGATCTTCCTGATGAAGAAGTACGCACCGATGCCAAGCTGATTATTCCGGTGGCATCGAGCAAAGGTTCGCAGAGCGCGTCGAATGAAGGCGGCGGATATTCGAAGAAGCCGGTGTCGTACAAAGTGCGTAAGGGCGACACGATTGCTTCGATCGCGGATGACTTCGGAGTTCCTGCCGACAAGATTCGACGGTGGAACCACATCAGCGGCGACTCGGTGAAACAAGGTCGCGTGTTGCACATCTACAAGCCGACAGGCGATGAAGAAGAGGCGAGTTCGACGCGTTCACGCTCGTCGTCAAAGAAAGCTGCGCCGGAGTTGTCGAGCAAATCACAGGCGAAATCGAGTGACGAAAAAAAGCAGAGCGCGATGCATCACACCGTGAAACGTGGTGAGACTCTGAGCAGCATCGCGAACCAATACAACACCACGGTTGCGGAGTTGAAGAAGTACAATCCCAACACTTCGAAGCTGCGCCCGGGCGATGTACTAGTGATCAGACGATAACGTAACGGTCTCTTTATCAAGCACTTACAGACGAGCACCAAACAGCCTCGTATTCCCATTTCCAATGTGAACACGAGAAGAATTTTGTTTCCTGGGTGCAGTTGCCTCACCACTGAATTTCAGATAGAGTCCCTAATCTCTGATCGCGCCGTCACGCGAGAAGCGTGCAGCGTGGTGCTATAATCCGCGCCGTCGCGAAGCAATGTGATTGTGCGGTACGGTTCTTCGTAAGCAGTGGAGCAGCAGTAGAGGCCAGGCATTCTCAACCGATTGTTCGAGGCGGAGTAGCAGGAGGACAGATGAGTTTCTACGACAATACCCTGTACGGACGTGATGACGAGATGGATGAGTTCGGAGATTCCAACGCGTTCGACGAATCACTCGACGAAGATTTCGAGGACGAAGAAGAAGACGAGGAAATTTCCGCCTCGGAACCAGAAGAAGACGATGACATGGACGATGAGGACGAGACCGAGATGACGTCGGGAGCACCGGCGGCAGCGGCCCCGGCCGCGGCAGAAACGCCGAAGCCTGCTCCGGCAAAGAAAGCGCTGGCGAAAAAGGCTGCGGCTCCGGCGGCTCCTGCGAAGAAGGCCCCGGCTAAGAAAGCTCCAGCAAAGAAAGCACCAGCGAAGAAGAAAGCCGCTGCTAAGAAGCCTGCCAAGAAAGCGGCGAAGAAGGCAGCTCCGAAGAAGGCGGCCAAGAAAGCTCCAGCAAAGAAGAAAGCCGCAAAGAAAGCTGCAAAGAAAGCAGCCAAGAAGCCCGCGAAGAAGGCAGCGAAAAAGGGCGGAGCGAAAAAGGCGGCGAAGAAAGCCGCGAAAAAAGGCAAGAAGCGCTAGGCATTGACACCATGGAACGGGCCGCGGCGAAAAACCGCGGTCCTTTCTTTTTGCGCCGAACGCGGGCGCGAATGATCTAACTTAGAAGAACTTATGCTGCACGGAATTAAGTCGCTCAATCCCACGACGAAGAATGAAACCGCGGTGGACCTGCTGGTCGGGTGCCACGATCGCATTCGTAATTTCACCTCGGTGGTGCGGAAGCTCGCGCACGCAGAGGGATCAACGCTGGAAGAGATCAGCACCGCCGCGTCATCGGCACACCGCTACTTCACCGTCTCGCTGCCATTGCACGAGGCCGACGAAGAAGAGAGCTTACGGCCACGATTGCGAGAGAACGGCAGTGCGGAGATTGTCGCCGCTCTGAATGCGATGACGCACCAGCATCACGGGATCGACGACCTCGTGGAACGGCTGATTCCCATCCTGGTATTGCTCTCGAGCAATCCCGCGAAGCTGCCCGAAGTCCATGGCGAGATGTGCAGCCTATCGAAGGCGCTGGATGAGGTATTCCGAGGTCACCTCGACCTCGAGGAAACCGTGCTGTTCCCAGCGGTATCGAACCGCTTGAGCCCGGTGGAGCAGGGTGCGATGTTGGCCGAGATGAAACAGCGCCGAAAACAGGGCTGAATTCCACAAACTTTAGGGCGTGTAGCCATTGGCTTGGGCCTTTCGTAACGTCCAAAAGGCCAGTGTAGGTGTGTAGTCTAATGGACATCCCCAAGGAGGCCCAGGTGCCAGTCCCGGCCACCACACAGCTGAAGATCGCGGCGGGTCGCGGCGTTGCACGCAACCTCTTCGCCCTCTCGCGTTACGTGAGGCTGTTTGGACTCGGCCATTCGCGGACCACAGAGCAGATGGAGTCCGCGTTCCAGCACGTTCGTGGACTGATACCGACCGTGGGCTTGACGCTTGAGTTGACCGGCGATCGGCTGACCGTGGATGGCATCCCGCTGGAACAGGGGCCCGCTGAGCTGGCGTTTGCGCGATTTCTGCGACAGACGCGGCGGATGAACCTTTCTCTCGACGAAACGTTCACGATTGAAGCACTTGAGGACATCATCAGCGCAATGGCGTTTGACGCGCCGCGCGATGAGGCGACTCCGAAGAAGATGGTTGTCGCGCCCGGCGAAGATCCGCGCGACTGGCTCAACGATCCATCGCGATTGCTGTACTTCATCAACGTGGCATTGCAGGAGACGGCGGCGGCCAGCGCGTCCAGTTTGCATCCCGGGCCATTGACGGAAGTCGCCGCGGAAGAGATTGCGGAGTTGTTGCACGTGCTCGGCAAATTTGGCACCAGCCAAACCGAGGGCGCGGCACTTGGCGCGGCGCGTCAGTTACAGCGCGTTGGGCCGGCGCTGGTGTACCTGGTGCGCGAATTGCTCGCGGAGTATTCCGAGGACCATGCTCATCCCGCGGGCGACGCACTGCTGCTGAAACTCGGCGACGACATCGTGATCCGCTTCGTGCTGACGAAACTGGAAAACGAACGCATTGCGGCAGCGGAAATTCCTGGTCTGCTGGATCGACTCGGTCGGCAATTGAATACGTTGCGCACCATGATGCCGAGTTACGAAGAGAAAATGGCGCGCGGTGGCATCGCGCTGGATTCGTATCTTGAAACGCTCGAGCAGGAGTTGTGGAGCGCCGCGCCGGATGCGGCAAAGCGAATGGTTCTGCTCTTCGAGACTCCGTACTATGTGCCGGCAACGTGCATTGTGCCGTATCTCGAGCGACTAATTGCGCATGGCGAAGAATTGGTGGCGGGGACGATCCTGCGTAACTATGGCAATGCCGTGGATGGACGGGATGCCGAGGGACGCCGGAGGTCGGCGAAAGGTGTTTCCGATCTTGCGGAGTTATATGCGCTGGTGGTGCCGGATTATGTGCCGAAGCTGTTGAAGTCGGTGTCGCGGCAACTCATGCGCGAGTCGGACCTGCGGATGCAGTCCTTATTGAGCGCGGCCCTGATTCGACTGAGCTACACAGTGCAGCAGCAGCGGGATTTTGTGGCGTCGGCGGCAGCGTCGGATGCACTGGAAGAGATCGTGCATCGGCGGCCGGTGCTGGGCATGGAGTTGCGGCCGCGAATCTCGGTGGAGAACCGGCTGCCGGAATATCTGGACGAGGCGCTCACGGCGAACCACATCACCGACGATTTGGTTTCGCTATTACAACGCTATGCAGCGCCGGTGGCGCAGCAACTTTGCAATCGGTTCCTGAATTCGAGTTTGCGCGAAGAGAGCTCGCGGCTGACCAACCTCGCAGGCCGCATGGGCGAGGAGACGCATCAGGAATTGCTGCGGCGGTTGCAATCCGGAAGCTCCGAGGATGCGTTGGGCGCGGTGGGATTGTTGTCGTCGGTCAATCCGGAAGAGGTGGCGGCGATTTTGCCGGCGCGGACGCGCGAGTGGACGCGGGTGCAACAGGACACGCTGGTGCGGCAGTTATCGATTTCGGCGTCGCCGAAACGTGGAACGGTGCTACTGAAACTTCTGCCTGATCTCGACGCACTGATTATTCCCGGCGCAATTGACGAGATCGGGATGAGCGGGGATGTGGATGCATCGCACAGCCTGTTGGACATCGCGATGGCCGGTGAGAGCCCGCGGTTCTCGGGCTACAGCAAAGTCAAAGCAATTGAGGCCCTGGGGCGGCTCCGCGCAGAGAAGGCTCTGGCGGCGCTGAATGAACTACTGCAGGAACGTAAAGTGCTGCATTGGGCGCAGCCGCACGAGCTGCGGATCGCGGCGTTACAGGCGATGCACATGATCGATCCGGAGCGCGCGGCGGCGCTAACGCCGCAGATGGGTGTCAGCGAACGGGAACTGTCGATAGGTCCCCTCGCGGTGGATCCGAGCAATCCGTTTGCGCGACAGCGGCGGTATCAGCGGGTGTTCCCGATGAAGCCGATGACGGCGGTGGCGACGTCGAATGCAGGCAAGGCAGGGCTGGACATCATGACCTTGAGCCTTGGAGGCGGAAAGGCGCGGCGGCAGGGCAAGATGCAGCCGGGCAGTGACGTGACGCTGCAGTTGCAACTCGCGTTGCGGAAGCTGAATAGCCAGATCCTTGTGCGCGAGGTCATGGGCAACGAGATTACGTTCGAGATCGCGGATATTGGGCTGTCAGACCGGTCCCGATTAAGGCATTTGTTGTTGGCGCAGAGTCCGGTGGCGCCACAGCCGCAGGCAGCGGCATAACAGGGTTTTCGCGGCGACAGGCGAACAGCAGATTCTTCGTCGCTTCGCTCCTCTGAATGACAAGAGAGAGCAGTGCGGGGATGAGCACCGTTCCGGCTCCCGCGAGGCAATCAAAGGCCCTGCGGGTTTGTCACCTTTGCGCTGTAGCTGATATCTTTCCTTTCGACTCCACTCCCTGCAATCCAAAGATACTTAGGCTGCGTATCCAATAAAGGGGAGACGACAAGGGTAGGCTACTGAGCACGCAACCGTCACATCCGGAGACGAGCGACGTGGTATTGATCGCGCGCGTGCGCGGTGGCGACCAGTCGTCGATGGCGGTGATCTACGACCGCTATTCACCGATTGTGTATGCGGCGGCGCTTCGCATCCTCGGCGACGCGGCCGCGGCCGAAGACGTCCTCCAGGAGATCTTCATGCAGCTCTGGCGCAACCCCGCGGCGTTCGACGCAAGCCGAGGGAACCTGGCTGCGTGGTTGGGCGTCATAGCGCGGCATCGCGCGATTGATGTATTGAGAAAACGGAAGCCGCAGACCGACTTCGAAGACGTGGTGATCGCTTCGACCTACGACCTGCGCAAAGAAGCCGAACAAAATGCCATCGTGGAGAAGGTGCGGGCTGCGCTCGCGGAGATGTTCCCCGAGCAGCGCCGCTGCATGGAGATGGCGTATTTCGAAGGACTTACCCATTCGGAGATCGCGGCCAAGACCGGAGAACCGCTGGGGACGATCAAGACTCGCATACGCAGCGCGTTGATCCAGTTACGCAAGAAACTGGGCGGCGCAGGAGAAAGCTCGTGAGCACGCACGAACAGTTCGAAGAGGTAGTGCTCTACGCGCTTGGCTCGCTGGATGCGACGCAGAAGCAGGCGTTTGAGGCGCATTTGCAGGCGTGTGCCTCGTGCCGTCGCGAGTTGCAATCGGTACAGGAAGACCTGGGATTACTGGCGATGAGCGCCTCGGGGCCGCGTCCACCCGGACGTTCGCGCGAACGTTTGCTTGCCGCGATGACGAATGAACCGAAGCGCATTGCGCGTCCGCAGACGGTGGGCAAGGGCTGGATGTGGATCCCGTGGTTCACCACCTTGGCGTTCGCGCTGGCCGCGGCTCTGATGTTCTTCACGAACCTGCGGATCAAGAACGAAGCGGCAGCAATCCGTGCCAACGCCCAGGAGCAGGAGATCCAGCTTCGGCAGGCGCGGGAGATGCTCGAGCTTTTGAAGTCGCCGGACGCGATGCGCGTGACGCTCATGCCGGCGAACGAGAAGCCGAAGCCGCAGGCAAAGACGATCTACAGCATGAAGATGGGCAAGATGATCTTCATGGCGAGCAATTTGCCGCCGGCGCCGCCGAAGAAGGCCTATCAGTTGTGGCTGGTTCCGATGGAAGGCGCGCCGATCCCGGCGGGAACGTTCTGGCCGGATGCCAGCGGGAACGCGACGATGGTGGAGACCTCGATGCCTTCCGGCATGCAGCCTAAGGCGTTTGCAATCACGCTGGAGAACGCCGAAGGATCGAAGACCCCGACGATGCCCATCATCATGTCGGGCGGCGCGGGCGACTAGCTTCCATATACAAGAGGAATCGGGAGTTCATCTCCAATCGGTGCCTGTCCTGAAGAGACTTTCTTCCAAAATCCAAGCGCACGCGAATACGTGGACGGGTGCCCTTCTCGGCCAATTTCCGCAGTTTGAGTCCGCAGAGAGCGGAGGCCGGTGTGCACGTTGCGGCGCCACGAGAGTACAAGTGCCCAGTTCCACCTGGGGAACCGCCCCGACGTTCCCCTCGCGCCTAACCATTTCCGCCCCGCAAATTCTCGGGGCACCCATTATGGAGATCGCATGAAAAAAGCAATTTGCACCCTGGCTGCCCTGTTTACGCTGTCACTCACCACTTTCGCGCAGAACAAAGCGCAAACGCCCCGATATGAATCAGCGATTTCCCCGAAGACGGAAGTCGCTAACGTCGCGGCGGTCACCTACACCGGCGTGTTCGTCTATAACTTCACGATCCTGCTCACGTCGCCGATTACGGACCCGCCGTCTTGCACGGTAAGCGTGGTCACAACGGATGCGGCAAGCGGGCGGCAGTTTGAGGAAACGGCGATCGGTACCGCCAGCGCTCCCAGCGGCGGCTATGCGAAATGCACCGTGAAAATCTACTATTCTTGGGCGCTGGGCAGTGGCGGTAGCGACATGGTCACGGGTCAATATAGCGTCTTAGGTTTCACGACCAATACGGTGGGGACGACGGAACGCACCGCAAGTTCGAATGTCGTCAGCTTTCCGGTGCCGGCAAACGGGACAACGACGACCACCGCCATTTCGAGCAGACTGTAAAACCTCAGGTTGCGTGAGACGCCCGGCGTGCGCCGGGCGTTTTCTTTTGCATGGAAGACGCGCTTGGGGTGGGTAACGTCCGGTTGGCCAGTGTCCTAAAGCCGAGTTAAGCACAACCTAAACTGTGGGATTATAGGCGCCACCAAAGGTCAGTTTTTCCTTCCCTGGGTGTCCAACGGGCTCGACTGGAACCAACTGCGGTTCCTTGACCAAAACATCTTTCCGCCCCACACCCTCATGGGGAATTCAATCAATGGAGATTACTGCATGAAAAGAACACTGCATGTGTGCACGTTACTTGCTTTGCTGACGCTTTCCCTTTCCGTTTTCGCGCAGGACAAAACTGATCAGTCGCGAAATGACGGCGCCTCGGGAATCTCGCCGAAAGAGGTGGTTACGAATATTGTCACCTCTCCTTACAGCGGCGTGCTGGTTTACAACTTCACAATTCTGACATCCACCCCGATCGTGGATCCTGTGAATTGTGAAGTACAGGTATACGTGAGCAGCGATTCCAGTGGCCGGCAGTATTACGAAAACGCGAATGGGAAAGCCACCCCGATCAGCGGTGGTTATGCAAAGTGCACGGTGAAAATCTACTACACATGGCAGCTCGCGAGTGCGGGTACTGACATGATCACCGGGAACTACTACCTCTGGGGCTATACCTCAGCTACCGCAGGAACGACCGAGCGTCAAACGCAGGGAAATCTCGTCAGCTTCACCGTACCAGCTACAGGCGTGACCACGACAACGGCAATTTCGGGAAGACTGTAACCGGCTCGAATGGGGCCAATTGCGGCTCCCTCACGAAAACATCTTTCCGTCCCCACCTCGTTGGGGAATTCCAAGCAATGGAGATTGCATGAAAAAGACATTGTATGTGGGCACGTTACTTGCCTTGCTGACACTTTCGCTCTCGGTTTTCGCGCAGAACAGATCTGAGCGCCCGCGACATGACCAACCGATGATTTCGGGGAGGGATGTAGTTACGAATATCGCTACGACTCCGTACAGTGGCGTTCTCGTTTACAACTTCACGATCCTGAATTCGACTCCGACCGTGAATCCGGTGACTTGCTCAGTATCGACTTATGTAAGCGGCGACACCAGTGGCCGTCAATTCTATGAAACGGCTTATGGCAGGGCCACGCCAATCAGCGGCGGTTATGCAAAGTGCACGGTGAAGATTTACTACACATGGCAGCTCGCGAGCGCCGGCTCTGACATGATCACCGGGTCAGCTAATTTCTCCGCGAATACCGCGGCGACTGCGGGTACAACCCAGCGCTCCGCGCAGCAAAGTCTGGTGAGCATTCCCGTTCCGGCAACGGGTGTGACCACGACGACTACTCTCTCGGGTAGACTATAAGACCTGTAGTTCGTAACCGAAGGCGCCCGAGACCCGGGTGCCTTTTGTAGTTGGGGCATTATTCTGGGCGTTCGTCGCGACGACACCCGGCACTTCCGTGTGGGTGACGGCGAGTTCAGTTTCTCGCGGCGGTGATGCGGTAGTTTTGGTCCTTCACGAACTTGCTTCACCGCAACCTGCAAAATCACCGAAAAGAAAAACGGGAACACCGTTACGACTGTGCGCTTCTACGTGTAATTTCCTATTCCCCAAAAAGTGGTGGACAGTTCATAATTCAGCTACTCTCCTCCTTTTCGAGGCTAGAAGCAGAAGTACTTTTTTGGGTCTAGGGAGTTCCGATGAAGAAGTTCTGGTTTGCCCGCAACACTACCTTGTGTGCTGTGGTTTTCCTCGGTTTAGGTCTGGCCCGTGCGATTGATTTTCCGCCTGTCACTCCTGAACAACTTGCGATGAAAGACAATCCGGCGCAGCCCGGGGCGAAGGCGATGATTCTGTATCGAGCCATTGAGCGCGACGACAGGATGGGCTCGCAGGCTGAGTATGCCCAAATCAAGATCTTCACGCAGGAAGGCAAAGACTACGGCGATGTTGTACTGGATTTCGATCGGGGTGCATACACGGTCGAATCGATCAAGGGCCGGACAATTCATCCGGACGGAACCGTGATTCCGTTCAATGGCAAGGCGTATGAAAAGGTGATTGCCGAAGGCCAGGGATTCAAGGTTCACCGCAAGGCATTCACCATGCCCGACGTGACGCCCGGCAGCGTCCTTGAATACAAGTACGTAGTGCGATGGGAGGCCTCGGACCCGGCGACACACCAATATTATTATTTCCCTCGCTCCGAGTGGGAGGTATCCAAGGAGCTCTACCAGCAGAGCGCGCATTTTGTGTTTAAGCCGCTGACGATGGACGGACTCTATTGGTCCCTGCGCAGCAACCGCCTTCCGCCGGATGCGAAGTTCAATCACGAACAACTTACGGACAAGGTCACCCTGGACCTGGTGAATGTACCTGGCGTGGAGAAGGAAGAATTCATGCCGCCGTCGTCAGAGACGAAGGCGCGAGTGCTCTTCTTCTATAGCGATACCCATATTCCGGAGCCCGATCAGTATTGGAAAGACCATGGAAAGAAGTGGCACGGCTGGGCGGAAGGCTTCATGGACAAAAAGGGCGCGATCCAGAAGGACCTCGCCAGCGTGATTTCGTCGAGCGATTCGACGGATGTGAAGCTCCGGAAGATTTATGAGCACGTGCAGTCATTCGAGAACCTGGAATTCGAATCGGCGAAGAGCGACAAGGAAATCAAGGCGCTGAAGATCCGGGACATTAAGAGCATTGAAGACGTGATCAATGGCAAGGCCGGGTATCGCAATGAGCTGAACCGTACATTCGTCGCGCTGGCGCGTGGAGCAGGATTCGATGCGACGCTGGTGGCGGTGACGGAGCGCGATACGGCCATCTTCCACAAAGAGTGGCCATCTTCGTCGCAGCTCGCTTATGAGATCCCGCTGGTGAAGGTGAACGGTGCAGATATTTACCTCGATCCGGGGAGCCCGTTTTGCCCGTTCGGCGTGGTGCCATGGGAAGACACCGCAGTTTCAGGACTGAAGCTCGATAAGAACCCGCCGGTTTGGGCACAGATTCCACTTCCACCCAGCGATGACTCGAGCATTAAGCGCGTCGCGAAGATGACGTTAGGCGACGACGGTTCTCTGACCGGCGAGGTCGAAGTGACGTTCACGGGGCAGGATGCGTTCCATCATCGGCTCTGGGAGCGCAACGAGGACGATGCCGGCAAGAAGAAAGATATGGAGGAATTACTCCAGGACTGGATGGCGCTGAAGGCGGATATTGAGTTGGAGAAGGTAAATGATTGGAAGGCGTCCAATGTTCCGCTCGTCGCGACCTTCAAGGTGACGGTGGCAGGCTACGCGAGCCAGGCCGGCAAACGCGTGCTGATTCCCTGCACTTTGTTCGCCGCTGCCTACAGGAACCCGTTCACTCCGACGAAGCGGGTGAACCCAATCATCATGCATTACGCCTACGACCGCAGTGACGACGTCACGATCAAGCTGCCGGCGAATTTCCAGGTGGAGAGCATGCCGAAGCCGGTCGCCGAACAGAACAACATCGCGGACTTGAACGTGAAGTGCGACAGCAACAACGGAACGTTGCACCTGGTGCGGGACTTCAAGCTGAAGGGCCTATTCATTGATCAGAAGTATTACGGAGCGGTTCGCGGATATTTCCAGCAGGTCCAGGCGGGGGCAAATGAGCAAGCTGTACTCAAGATGGGAAATTAGTCGTCGCATTGTTCTCGTCCTCGGCGTTCTGCTGCTGATTGCGGTGCCGGCGAGTGCGGGCGATTCGGTGCCGGACTGGTTCCGGCAGCTCGCGCACGCGCCACTGCCGAAGTATTCGGACGAAGCCAATGCCGTGGTGCTTCTCCATGACGAGGCGGTGACCGTCCGTGACAACGGAGATATGTACGTTAACGTGCGGCGCGCGGTGAAGGTGCTGCGTCCGAAGGGCAAAGAGGAAGGGGTCTTTGTTGTGCAGTTCGACAAGGACCGCAAGATCGAGTCCTTGAAGGCCTGGAGCATCTCGCCAAACGGGCAGGAATACGAACTGAAGGAGAAGGACGCGATCGAAGGCAGTCCTTACGAAGATGCACTTTACGATGATCACCGAGTGAAGGTGATCAAGGTGCCGGCAGTAGAAGTGGGGTCGTACGTCGCGGTGGAGTACCAGCAGAAGCGACGTCCGAATGTTTACAGCGACCGTTGGGATTTCCAGGAAAATGTGCCGGTCAAGACGGCGCGCTTCACGATCAATCTCCCGTCGAGTTGGGAATACCAGTACCGCTTCAGCAATTGGGCGGAACAGAAACCCCAGAACATTGGCGCCAACAACTGGCTGTGGGAGGTACACGACATCGAGGGCATCAGCGAAGAACCGGACATGCCGTATCCCGGATCGCTCGCGGGGATGATGGCGGTAACGTTGTTCTCATCGTCGATTCCACAGGCCACGCCCATGAAGGCCTGGAGTGACGTGGCGAAGTGGGCCAACACGCTGAATGCAAGTCGCCGGGTTACAACGCCAAAGATGCAGGCGAAGGTCGCGGAACTCATCGCAGGTAAGACAGACGCGGTGGCGAAGATCCATGCGATTGCCAGTTACGTGCAACACAATGTTCGCTACGTCGAGATTTCGATTGGCAAGGTTGGCGGCTGGCAATCGCACATGGCCGGCGACACATTCGCGAACGGCTACGGCGACTGCAAAGACAAAGCGACGCTGCTGGTGACGATGTTGCAAGAAGCCGGCATCGAGTCGTACCTGGCGCTGGTGGACAGCGAGCGCGGGGTGGTGAATCCGGCGGTGCCAACGCCGTGGACGTTCGATCACATGATCGTAGCGATCAAGATTCCATCGAATACGGATGCGACTTCGCTCTTTGCCAGAGTGGATGATCCGAAACTTGGACCGCTGCTCATTTTCGATCCGACTGACGACATGACGCCGTTCGGGCTGCTGCACTCCACCGAACAGGATAGCTATGCCCTGCTCGTGACCGGCGACAGCGGAGAGTTGGTGAAGATGCCGCTGCTAGCGCCGAGCCTGAATCGGTTGCTGCGGGTGGCGCATTTGCAGCTCACGCCGGAGGGTGCGCTCAACGGAGAGGTGGAAGAGATTCGTTGGGGATATGAGGCGTCTGTGATGCGGGCGCGGCTGGTGAATTCCGATCGCGACAAGCGCGTGAAGGTGATTGAGGAATTTCTCTCAGAGTTTCTTGATCGTTCGCAATTGACGTACGCGAGCATCCAGGGACTCGATAAGTATGACGAGGCGCTGATCCTGCGGTACAAGTTCGAGGCGCCGGACTACGCGAAGACGGCCGGCGATCTGTTGCTGGTGAGGCCGCGCGTACTGGGGAGCAAGAGTTCGTCGATTGCGGAAGACAAGAAGCGGAAATATCCGGTGACGCTGTATCCGACGGCGTCGATGCAGAGCGACATGATTGAGATCAAATTGCCGGCAGGATTCAAGGTGGATGAACTGCCGGAGCCGACTCAGGTGACCGCGCCCTTCGCGGAGTATAAGAGCAAAGTGGAAGCGAAGGACAATGTGTTGTCGTACAGCCGGACGTACACGGTGAAGGACTTGGTAATTCCGGTGGATCAACTGGGAGCGTTGCAGAAGTTTATGCGGGGGATTGCGGCGGATGAGAGGAATACCGCGGTGCTGAAGAAGACGCCGTAGGCACCCAGATTTTCGATCGCGATAAACTCCTGCAGTGCACAACGAACTGACATTGATCTCGGCGTTCATAAAGCGGAGCAAGCGCGACCGCTATCGGGAGTTCGTGTCCGATCCTCGGCTGCGTCGCAAATTCACGAGCCAGCTTGCTCACTTCAGCGATTTCGATCCGAAGTATCGCGTCGACATTCCTAGTAGCAAGCTTTCGGTCGACAAGATTGCCGTTGAATTGCGGAAGAGACACTCTCCTAACATTGTTGCTGCGATATCAGAAGATCCTAACCTCGACCAGAAATGGGAAATGGTTCGAGTGCTGGAGCGAAACGGCATCTACATCCAGAAAATCAAGACCGATAAGCCGGGCTACGTCGTTTATGAGGACGAGTGGCAGTTGGTTGCTGAGCCGTTTCGGAAGGGCACGATGACTAGGCGGTAGCGTCCTTCCTCGCCACGCGTGTGCCCCGAATCCCAGCTATCCTTTGCAGCATCTATCACTTAGGGCATTAATTCCGAAAAGGCACATTTTGTGAGCGGGCGCACACCGCGCCTCTCGCAATTGCAATAAAATTACAGCCTGCTAAACCAGCCCGTCAGCCGAACTGGCGGAGAATAAAGCGCGTCTGGTGCGCGCGAGGTGAAAAATGGCACATTCTATTGTTAGCGAACCGAAGACACGGCACGACGTGCCGTTGGCAAAAAACAAACACCTGCTGCGGTGGGTGGAAAAGATGGCGGAACTGACCACCCCGGACCACATTCACTGGGTAGATGGTTCCGACGAAGAGAACGAAAAGCTCTGCGCCGACCTGGTGCAGAACGGCACCTTTATAAAGCTCAACGAAAAACTTTGGCCTAATTGCTATTACGCCCGTTCGGATGCGAGCGATGTCGCGCGCGTTGAAGACCGCACGTTTATCTGCTCGCTGTCGAAGGACGCGGCGGGTCCGACGAACAACTGGGAAAATCCGTACGAAATGCGCAAAAAGCTGCGCGGGTTGTTTGCGGGCTGCATGAAGGGACGCACGATGTATGTGCTCCCGTTCAGCATGGGGCCGATTGATTCGCCGATGGCGCAGATCGGGGTTCAGCTTACGGATTCGCCCTACGTTGTGGTGAACATGCGCATCATGGCGCGCATCGGGATCAAAGTCTTCAAAGAAATTGATAAAGACACGAAGCGCGTGGTGCCCTGCCTGCACAGCGTGGGCATGCCGCTGGCTCCTGGGCAGAAAGACGTTCCGTGGCCGTGCAACAAAGAGAAATACATTGTGCATTTCCCCGAAGCTCGCGAGATCTGGTCGTACGGTTCCGGTTACGGTGGCAACGCGCTGCTGGGCAAGAAGTGCTTTGCGCTGCGCATTGCTTCCACCATGGCGCGCGATGAAGGCTGGATGGCGGAACACATGCTGATCGTCGGCGTGGAATCGCCAGAGGGTGAGAAGACCTACGTCGCGGCGGCATTCCCGAGCGCGTGCGGCAAGACGAACTTCGCCATGCTGATTCCGCCGAAGGGCTTCGAAGGCTGGAAAGTGTGGACGGTCGGCGACGATATCGCCTGGATCAAGCCGGACGCGAACGGGAAGTTGAGGGCGATCAATCCGGAAGCAGGATTCTTCGGCGTGGCGCCGGGGACATCAATGAAGACAAACCCGAACGCAATGGCGTCGCTGGCGAAGAACACCATCTTCACCAACGTTGCACTCACTCCCGAGGGTGGGGTGTGGTGGGAAGGCATGACCGACGAGCCGCCAGCGGAGTGCACCGATTGGCAGGGCAGGAAGTGGACGCCGCAGATCGGAAAAGAAACGGGCGCAAAGGCAGCGCATCCGAATGCGCGGTTTACGGCGCCGGCACGGCAGTGTCCCACGATTGACCCGCACTGGGAAGATCCCGAGGGCGTACCGATCAGCGCGTTCATTTTTGGTGGACGCCGCGCAACGACGATGCCGCTGGTGTATCAGGCCTTCAATTGGAGCGCGGGCGTGTATGCCGGCGCGACCATGGGCTCAGAGATGACCGCAGCTGCTGCGGGCACGATCGGCAAAGTTCGCCGCGATCCGATGGCGATGCTGCCGTTCTGCGGCTATCACATGGGCGACTACTTCCGTCATTGGCTGAAGATGCAGCGCAATCTGTCGGTAACGCCCCGCATCTTCCACGTGAACTGGTTCCGCAAAGGCGCAGATGGCAAGTTTCTGTGGCCCGGCTACGGCGAGAACATGCGCGTGTTGAAGTGGATTGTGGACCGCGTGCACGGCCGCGGCTTCGGCAAGGAAACGCCGATCGGCTGGATCCCGGTGTATGACGACATTCACTGGAAAGGCATGGAGTTCCCGCGCGAGCAGTTCGAAGAGCTCGAACGCGTGGAGCGCGAAGACTGGAAGAAGGAGGTCATTGGGCACGAAGAGTTATTCATCGAGTTGCATGACCACCTGCCTTCGGAGATGGTGTACGAGCGCGAATTGCTGATCTGCCGATTGTAGAAACAAAATGAATTTGAAGGGATGGCGGCTTCGGCCGCCATTTTCCTTTGCACGCTAAGCTCAAACATACACGAAGGTGCTGTATTTGCTTTTTGCCTTTCCATATTGAAATTCAGTAGACTGCGTTCCCAATCTCTCCCATTACGTGTCTTCCAGACGTCAGGCCGAACCCGCAATGCCGGGCCGTTCGTTACAGAAAAAAATAACCAGGAGCAAAGCGTGAGAACTCTGCAAGTCGTGTGTCTCGCTGTGCTGTTGTGCTGTGTCGCGTTTGCGCAGGAGACGATGCAAGCTTCGTCAGCCCAACCGGTAGTTCCGCACCTGATCCGCTTCACCGGCCAAGTGAAAGCCGCAAGCGGAACGGTTGGCATTACCTTTTCGCTTCACAAGGCACAGGAAGACAGCAAACCCCTGTGGATCGAAACGCAGAACGTGAAGCTCGACGCGGACGGCAAGTACTCCGTGTTGCTCGGCGCAACGAAAACGGACGGAATCCCGCTGGAGCTCTTCTCTTCCGGCGAAGCGCAGTGGCTGAGTATTCGTGTCGAAGGCCAACCGGAGATGCCACGCGTCCTGCTGGTCAGTGTTCCGTATGCACTCAAGGCCGCCGAGGCCGAGACGCTGGCTGGACATTCGCTATCGGAATTCGTGACCACCGAAAAGCTCAGCGCGATGCAACAGCAAGGGGCGCCGTCTTCTAGCGACACGACTGTGAAGAAATCTCCCGGGACGCGAAATGCTGTCGGCAGCGGACCGACGAACTTCAGTGGAACGACGACGGATCAGATCGTCGGCGTGACGCAGATTGGTACCGGAGCTGGAGTTTCCTCCGCTGCGGCGAGCGGCTATGCGATCTACGGCAAGAGCAGCGGGACCGCGATCTACGGATTCAGCACGGCGACATCCACCGCTGGTTATGGTTTGTACGGCGCCACCACTTCGACTTCGGGTTATGGCGTCTTCGGCGCAAACAATGCGACGACGGGTACGGCGGTGGGTGTGCGCGGAACATCGCTTTCGAATGGCGGTATCGCGGTGTACGGCACCGCGAACACGCCGACGGGGACGGCGACCGGCGTGAAAGGCATTACGCAATCGCCGGATGGTTACGGCGTATTCGGTCAGAACACGGCGACCACCGGCAATGGCATAGGAGTTCGCGCGAACTCATCGTCGACGAGCGGCATTGCGTTACTGGCCAACGAACTTGCGGCTTCGGGAACCACCATTGGGATACAAGCCACGGCTGCGAGTGCGAACGGCACGGCAGCAGTGCTGGGCAATTCGAACAGCGCCGGCAAATTGATTAGCGGGCGCTCGGGAGGGAGCAACACAGAGGTCTTCTCGGTGAATGCGCTCGGCAGCGGCACGTTCAGCGGCAACGGAGCTCCAGCAATCATCGGTAACGTGGGGTGCGGGGCTCCGTCCGCCGGCATCAGCTTCGATGCGCTCGATGGCTGCTTTAGCTACACACTGCTCCAGCAGAACAGCGATGTCTTCCTGAACCGTCCCACGGGAGGCATTCTGCATATTCGAGAGGGCAACAAGGAGGAAATGTCGGTCGGTTCTGGCGGCAGTCTTACCATCGCCCCGACCGCACGGGTGCCCGGTTTGAATACCTATGGCGGGGTGGATCCAACCGACTTTGAGAGCGAAGTCGGCGTGTATTCCACCGGCGGCGCCTCGACCAACGGGCTCGGCGGAGACGGAATGTTTACGACGGGCGGCGCCAGTACGAACCACTATGGCGGGCATGGGATTGTCGCCATTCCCGGCCACGGAGCCGCTGGAGACGGTCTTGCGGGGCTCTTCCTCGGCAATGTTACGGTGAACGGCACGTTTACCAACGGTGCGCAGAGATTCCAGATCGACCATCCACTCGATCCCGCAAATAAGTACCTCTCCCACGCCTCGGTGCAGTCCTCGGAGATGAAGAACATCTACGACGGCGTCGCCGCGTTCGACGCCAATGGCGAAGCAATCGTGCAACTGCCCGATTGGTTTGAAGCGGAAAACGGCAACTTCCGTTACCAACTCACTCCGATCGGCGCCTCGTTTACGCCGTACATTGCTACAAAGGTTTTAGGAAACCGCTTTAAGATCGCTGGCGGCTTGCCCGGGAAGGAAGTTTCATGGCAGGTCACCGGCGTGCGTAAGGATGCTTACGCGCAGGCGCATCCACTGCAAGTGGAGGAGCAGAAACCCGAAGGCGAGCGCGGATACTACATCTCTCCTGAGTTGTACGGGGCGCCACCGGAGAAGCAGACGGAATGGGCCCGGCGTCCCGGAACGATGAAGCGAATGCGTGACAACGCGAAGCCGAATCGGGGCGAAGCGTTCGCAACCAAGTAACGAGCGCTAGCTGCTGATCTGCCGGGCTGTAGAACGAACTTAGTTGTAAGAAATGGCGGCTTCAGCCGCCATTTCTGTTTGAGTGAAATTGCTAGTGAACGGTGATTGTCAAAGTCGCCTGCGTCCTTCCATACGAACCGGTCGCGTAGAGCGTATAGGTGGTGGTCTTCGTAGGAGCGACGGTCATCCACGTGCCGCGCTGCATGCCCAGTGGCGCGACGCTGTAGTAGGTGGCGCCGGTCGCAGCCCAACTCAATGTCACTTTGGTTCCGGCGGTGATGCTGTAAGCCGACGCGGTGAAACTGGTGATGACCGGCGATGCGCCGGTTGGAAGGGTCGTGTAAACCGCAGTTGGCTTGATGACTTCGAAATCGTTAGCGGTGAGTTGGGTGAGGTTGTGCAGATCGTCATTGCTCCAGCGATCGTCGGGTGTGCCGCTCAGGTACATGCTCGTGCCGTTGTCGGCCATGATCATGCCGTACTTCTTCAGCGCGGTGAGGATGATCTGGTTGGTCTTGGAGTACTTCGAAATGTCCACGCTGGCTTTGAGACGGAAACGCAGGCCCATGGGCGCGGCGAGGGTGTCCGACGAATTCGCAGCCCAGTGACGCGCGGGCGAGATCATCGCCTGCTTGCTGTTATGCAGCGTGAATCGCAATGCGTGATCAATGTGGCCGTTCACGATTTCGTCGTAGCGGACGAGGCCGGCGAAGATAGGAAGGCCAGCAGCATCGGCGGACGTCCATCCCCAGGGACGATAAGCAGTAGTGCTCAGATCGAAGATTGCGGCGGACCCGGCGTTCCAACTTCCATCGGTGTTGGGATAGGCGGAGTAAAGCTCGTAGAGCCAGCAAGTCGTGGTGTTGAGTACGAGCACGTGGCGATCGCCGCTGCCTGGCGCGGGATAACCCTCAATCGGTGCAGTTTTCGGAACCGGCATCGGCGACGGGTCGCTTTCGCCGGGTGAATCCGTGAAATGGATGGTGGCATTCGGCGTCGCGGAGGTCACGACGATGTATGGGATGCCCATGGTTGAGCCTTGATAGAGGCCAGCGCCGAAGTCCGGATGGAGAGGCTTCGTCGTCCCAACGTAACCGATAATCGCCGATGAGTTGGGATCCACCGTCGCCTTAGAGACGTCCTGGTTCCAAGGACTGCTCGGACCAAAGGGCACGTAGCCGGCGAGGCTACCGTTTTGTCCGGCGGCTGCTGAGTGACAGGAGGGTGGCGTGGTCTGCGCAAGGGATGCAGAGAGAGGAAGAAGACAGACGGCGATAACGGTTAATGACTTTCGCAACATGCGGAGAATCTCCGCTGACGATGATTGTGTGTGTGACTCTGGAAGTCAAAGCGCGAGAGTCACGCGAGGCTCCTCATTGGGTCATGGACTTCCGGGTTAGTTCGAGCTACGCGCCTTGGGTGCGAATCTGAATGGCCGACGACGTGGTGCGTGCCGCGAAGTAGGACATGGTGAAGTGGGCCATCAAGAGAGCGCATTCATAGAACAGCAACAAGCACATCCCAATGCGCAGGCTGTTGGTTGCGGAAGAAAGAGCGCCGATGCAGTAGGGGAAGAATGCGGCGCCGAGTCCGGCAGAAGCGAACATATATCCAAGCTTGGTGCCGGATTGTCCGGAGAGGCGATGGGAGAGGAGCGCGATCGCAGTTGGGAAAACAGGTGCGCAGCCGACACCGATTGCCATTACCGCAACAAATAGGATCTGGGGCGAGTTCGTTGTGAGCAACAGGGCGGTGCCGATGGCCGCGAGACAAACGGAAAGCGTGAGCAGCATTCTTTCGGCGACGACGCGTAGTACGGCGGGAGCGCAGAAGCGTCCGATGAGGAATGTGGTCCAGAAGGTGTCCTGAAGTAGCGCGGAGCGTTCGACGGTGAAGCGATGGACGCGCGTGGCGAAGGTTGGGAGCCATCCGGCGACGCCATTTTCGATGCCGACGTAGACGAAGATCAAGACACCACAGGCGACGATGAGCCGCCACGTGCTTGACGGCAGTTCGGCGGCGACGGCTTCTTCAGCGGGCCGCGTGGTGATGACTCGTGGCACGAGTAACGCGGTGATCGCGAGCACCAGGCCGAACCCGCGCAACATCCCGGGAACCGAGAATCCGCTCTGACGCAAGGCGATGAGGACAAGGTTCGGTGCGGTGATCGCGCCCAATGCCCAAACAAAATTCAATAGATTGAGCACGGCGGCGCGGTGTTGCGGGACAGCTTCGCTGACCGCGGCGGTGAGAGTCGGGGAAACCAAGCCCAATCCGAATCCGTTCGCGAAGATGCTGACGTAGGCTACCAACTGCGCGGGAGCGGCAAGGCCGGCGAATCCGATGGCAGTGAGAAAAAGACCAGCGCTGGCGATGGAGTGCAGTGGGAAGCGCTTCGCCAGATTCGTGGAGCAGATTGCCCCGGCGAAACCTCCGACGAACTGCACGAGGAAGAACATTCCCGATTGGCGGTCGCTCAGCTGCCAGCGTGCCGCAAGCAGCGGCAACAGAGGACCGAGCATGGTGTTGGCGATCCCAACCAGCACATAGATGGCGTGGATGGTGATGAGAAAGCGTTTCATCCCTTGCCTGAAGGGACGGCCTTGGCGGTAGAAAGAGGTGCGGTCGATTCGCGTACGACGAGTTCGGGTTCGACCTCGAGCAGTGCTGGTCCTTCGTTCCCGCGCGCAGCGATGCGCTCGACCAGCGTTTCGGCGGCGAGTGAACCCATGTGACCCAGTGGCTGGCGGATGGTGGTCAATGCCGGGATGTGGTAGGCCGCGACGGCGATGTCGTCGAAGCCGACAACGGATACGCTTTCTGGAACATGGAGGTCGGCTTCCTGCAATGCGCGGATGGCGCCGATGGCGGAGACGTCGTTAAAACTGAACAGCGCGGTGAAGTCGACTTTGTTGGCGAGGATGCGTTTCGCGGCTTGGTATCCCGGCTCCGGCGAAGGAGACACACCTTCGAGCTGTGCCACGAGTTGCGGGTCAACGGTAATGCCGAAGCTCCGGCAAGCCTTGCGGATCGAATCCCAGCGGACCTGGGTATCGGAGCTGAAGGATTGTCCTTTGATGAAGGCGATGCGTCGATGGCCGAGCTCGTGGAGATGACCGATTGCAAGCTCCGCGGAGCGATCGTGGTTGAGCACGATATTGGTCACGCCCTCGATGGTCTGGTGTCCGGAAACAGACACGACGGGGAACGGCAGATGCTCGTCATAGGGGGTGTCGATGGTTATCAAACCCTCGACCGCGCGGGTGTAAAGCAGGTGCGGGTATTCGCGGATCAATTCATCTTTGTGACGATGGCTTGCCGCCAGCCATGCATACCCCTTCCCTAAAAGGTAGTCTTCAATGCCGCTTAGCACCAAAGCGGAATAACCGTCGCTAAACTCCGGCAGCAAAACCCCGATGGAGTAGGTCCGCTGCTGGCGCAAAGAGCGAGCGATGATGTTGGGCCGATAGTTGAAACGGCTCGCCGCTTCCCATATCCGGGTCTTGGTTTCTTCCGGGATCATGTCGGAGAGGGGCTTGCGGTTAATGACGATGGAAACAGTGGCAGAAGAGAGCCCGAGATGCTCGGCGAGACGCTTCAGACTGATCGGTTTTTTATGGTCCGACGATGTCCGCGGAGGGGGCATCGTTTTACGCCGAGGCATGGGCGAAGTGTCGCATAGACAAAAGGGCAAGGGCAAGGACGAGTTCGGGAAACTGACACAACTTTTTGCGGTTCATAGCCACTCTGGACGTGGTATCCTCGCGCCGTCCATTAAATCGATTAGGTTTCGGTTTAATTGTGTCCCTTCAACCCGGCGGAAAGAGAGTCGCAGTCAAGGACCGAAGCCGGAAATTGAGTTGAATTTCTCGGAGGTCGCATGTCTCGCCGTTTCACAGAAATCACCCTATTCCTGTCCGTATTGTGCCTGCTGTTGGGAACAGCGTATGCACAGTACGGCGCGAGCCTGGAAGGGACTGTCACCGACAAGTCGGGTGCAGTCGTCCCGGGCGCTAATGTCACGATTACTGACCAGGCCACATCGGTTTCGAGGAACACGGTCACCTCGGGATCTGGCTTTTATCGTGTGACCGCAATGCCGCCGGGCATGTACACGGTGAGCGTGGAAGCAAGCTCTTTCGGAAAATCTGAAACGAAGAACGTGGACGTACAGGCCGAGAAGGTGCGCGGCCTCAACATCACGGTGTCTCCCGCGGCCACGCAGCAATCGGTGGACGTGAGCACGGAAGCAGCGGGTCTGGAAACAGAATCGGCGAACGTGGATGGAACCATTACCACGAAGCAGGTAGACCGGCTGCCAACCTATGGACGCGATCCGTATTCGCTCCTGCGACTGGCGCCAGGCGTGTTCGGCGATGCTTCTCTCGCCGGGAATGGCACTGCGAACTGGTTTCCGAACTCACCAGGACCGGGACAGAACGACCAGCCTGGAATTTTCCAAAACGAAAACTTTGTGCAAGCCACGGCCAATGGCCAGCGCGCCAGCGGCAACAACTTCATGATTGACGGTACTAGCGTCAACAGCCTGACGTGGGGCGGCGCCGCGATCATCACGCCGAACCAGGAATCGATCCAGGAAATTACCGTCGTCTCGTCGACGTATTCGGCGGAAGACGGCCGCAACTCCGGCGCGCAGGTGAAAGTCGTGTCGAAGAGCGGCACCAACAACTTCCACGGCAGCGGTTTCTTCAAATACGACGAGCCGGGGCTGAATGCGCAGAACCAATGGGGCGGACCGACGCCGGGAACTCCAACGGAAAAAGTTAACGTAAAGGCGCGCGATTTCGGTGGCAGTATCGGTGGCCCGATTGTGAAGAACAAGTTGTTCTTCTTCTTCTCTTATGAAGGCGGCCGCTATTCGAACACCAACTACTCGACACAATGGGTCGAGACCCCTGAATTCGACCAGTTACTCGCCGCGACGTATCCGAACTCCCTGATCGGGCAAGCGGTGACGTTGCCGGGGAATGCTCCACGCATCCTGAACGTTATTCCGCAGACGGATTGCAGCGCAGTTCTTGGGCAGGGCTACACCGCACCTGGATGCCACGTTATCAACGGGCGCCTTGACGTGGGTTCGCCGATCGGCACCTACGGCGACTATGCTCCGGTATTCACGGCCGGCAGCTTGGGAAGTGGGTTCGACGGCGTTCCAGACCTGGAAGAGGCGTTCATTGCGCTGCCGGGCACCAGCAAGGGAAACCAATACAACCTGCGCGTGGATTACAACCTGGGCAGCAAGGACCTGCTGGCGTTCAGCGGATACATGGTTCCGCGTAACGACGTGGTCGCAACAAACAGCGGGCGTCCGAATGAAGACCTGACGTTCGAGCCGCGCAATAAGTACGGCGCGATTTTGTGGAACCACACCTTCTCGGCAACGTTGTTGAACGAATTCCGCGTAAATGCCACGCGGTTCTTCACCAACCAGTACGACACCAACAAGAATGCGTATTGGGGCATTCCTTACCTGCAGATCGAACAGATTCCGAACAACCGCATCAATTACGGCGCGACGCAGGGCACGAATGCTCCGCTGATGGCGGCGCAGAACCAATTTGAATTCCGTGACAATCTGAGCAAGAACATGGGACGTCACGCGTTCAAGATGGGCGGCTCGTTCGCGATGAACCAGGACAATAACGACTACGAATTCGGCAGCCAGCGTCCGATCTTCGTTTATCACGAGCTCTGGAACTTCTTTAACGGCGCTCCGATTTACGAAGGCATAGACGCTGATCCGCGCAGCGGCCAACCGACGGATGTACATAAGTACTTCCGCCAGAACGACTGGGCGCTGTACTTCCAGGACGATTGGAAGATCACGCCGAAATTGACGTTGAACATCGGCATTCGCTACGAGTACTTCGCACCGCTGACTGAGAAGTATGGACGGCTGAGCAATCTGTATCTCGGCGCGGCCGGCCCGGACGCGTTGACGACTGCGACTGTCAAAACAACGGATCAACTCTACCCACCAGACAGGAACAATTTTGCGCCTCGTCTCGGCTTTGCGTGGAGTCCGTTCTCCGACGCGAAAACTGTGATTCGCGGCGGTGTGGGTGTTTCCTATAACCGCATTACTGACACAATGACCGGCATTTCGCGCGTCAATCCGCCGTATCTGTTCCGCTATGGCATCTGCTGCGGAACCGAGACCGGCGCGTTCGGAACGCCTTACGTCGGCGGACAGATTGACCCTAACGTTGTGGGCACGAACTATCAATCGATGTACAACTACGGCCCGAATCCCGTGCTAACGAACAACTTCGATCCCACCACCGGATTGCCAATTACTGGATCGGTAGAAGTCTGGGGCGCGCCGCAGAACATGGCAACGCCGTACATCTGGAATTACTCACTGGATGTGCAGCAGGAGTTGCCTTGGAATATGGTGCTCGATATTGGCTATGCCGGCAGCGAAACCCGCAAGCTGCTGCGCATCGTCAACCTCGATTACATCTACAGCAACGCCGGCTCGGATACGGCTTCTCATGCGAACCCGGTGTACTTCCCATCGACGAGCGCAAACGGCAACTACAGTGCTTTGTTGGTTAACCTGAATCGCCGCTTCTCAAATGGACTCCAGTTCATCGGGAAGTATCGCTTCAGCAAGAGCATGGATACGGTGAGCGGAGAAGGCGCGGGCTTCGAGACCAACCAGTTCTGGCCTCTGAACCAGACCTGGGACTACGGTCCGTCCGACTTCGACTCGACGCACAACATCCTGTTCACGGCGTTGTGGGATCTGCCGATTTACCGGAACCGTCATGATTGGGTTGGTACCCTTCTCGGCGGCTGGCACGTCGATGGAACCTACCAATACCACTCCGGCTTCCCGTGGAGCCCGGTGCAGTCGAATGACTGCCCGACAATTCCATTGATCGGATCGGCTCCGTGTCCGGCGCTCGTAACCGCTCAGTACATGAACGGCAAATCGGGTTTGGCGAACGATGACTTCCTGCATGGCGGCATCTTCCCGAACGCGCTCGTAACCGTAACTTGCCCCGGCGGCGCAACGGCTACGATCAACCAGTACTTCCAGCCGGCGGACTGCTCGCAGCCTCCGGCGGGACCGCCGTTCATTCACCGCAACTCGTTCCGTGGACCGAATTACTCCACGGTTGACCTTGCTATCGGTAAAACCGCACGCCTGCCCTGGTTTGGTGGCGAAAGTTCGCAAATCGACTTCCGCGCCAACCTCTACAACGCCTTCAACCGGCTCAACTTCGAACCGTTTGGCTATTCCTCGTCGGCAACGTCGATCAATAGCAATACGTTCGGGCAGCCGCAGGCGGCTTTGGCAGGACGCGTAATCGACTTCCAGGTGCGCTTCACCTTCTAAGTTGCACGAACCCTCCACTCGGCGGTGGCCCACCTCGGGTCACCGCCTTTCTTCTTGGATTATGCTTACGAGGTTGGTTTCCGATGTCGAAAAAAGACGAGAGCGGTAATTTGCAAGGTGTGACGCGACGCGAGTTCATCAGTTCGTCGGGCGCGGCGATGATGCTGGTACCGATCGCGAGCCTGTCGTGGCTGGGATCTTGCAGCGGCGGAAGCAAAGAGAGCACGGCCGTGACTCCGCCCGCGAGTTACACAGGCACCGACGAACAATTGCTCGATGAAGTCGAGAAGGGTTCGTTCCAATTTTTCTGGGAGCAGGCGCATCCCGACACCGGTTTGATAAAAGACCGCGCAAAGACCAGCGGTTCCGACAATTACACGGTGGCAAGCATCGCTTCCGTGGGCTTTGGGCTAACGGCACTCTGCATTGGCGATAAGCGCGGTTACATCCCGAGCGACCAGATCAAAGCTCGCGTGCGGCTGACCTTGCAGACAATGCTCAGCAAGGCCGATGGCCATGAGGGCTTCTTTTACCACTTCCTCGACTGGTCAACCGGCAAACGCGCTTGGAACTGCGAGCTGTCGTCGATAGATACGGCGCTGATGCTGTGCGGCGTGCTGACGGCGAGACAGTACTTCGCGAGCGATGCGCAGATCGTGGACCTGGCGACGAAGCTCTACAACAACGTCAATTGGCCATGGATGCAGAACGGCGGCAAGACCCTGACCATGGGATGGAAGCCGGAGTCGGGATTCCTCGATGCGCGATGGGAGCACTACTGCGAACTGATGATGATCTATCTGCTCGCAATCGGTTCGCCGACGCATCCGATCGCGCCGGATACGTGGAAGGCATGGACGCGTCCGACGTACACGTACCAGGGGATCACGTATATCTCGTCGGGCGATCCGCTGTTTACGCATCAGTTTTCGCACATCTGGTACGACTTCCGAAACAAGCGCGACGACTACGCGGATTACTTCGACAACTCCGTCAAGGCAACGAAGGCGCACAAGTTGTTTTGCCTCTCGTTGCACGACAAGTTTTCCGATTACACCGACAGTCTGTGGGGATTCACCGCCAGTGACTCAATGCAGGGATACACCGCGTGGGGTGGACCTCCGGCGATGGGGCCGATTGACGGCAGCATAGTTCCGGCGGCCGCGGGCGGCTCACTTCCCTTCCTCTACGACGATTGTATGAAGGTGCTGCGAACGGTGCGTGGCGGATATCCGAATGCGTGGTGCCGCTACGGCTACATTGATGTCTTCAATCCGCTGAAGAACTGGTACAACCCGGATGTCATCGGCATTGATGTTGGGCCGACGATGCTGATGGCCGAGAACAAGCGTACCAATTTTGTGTGGGAGACCTTCATGAAGAACCCCGAAGCCACGAGGGCGATGCAGTTGGCGGGATTCAAAGTAACAGCCTAGCTCAGGCGGCCAACAAAAATGGGCTGGCAGCGTTGCCAGCCCTTTCAGTTGGTTCGGGAGATACTACGGCTTGATTTCGATCTTCGCGGGAGTACCGCTCACCGAGTCGCCAGCAATCCAGACGCTCAACTCTGCGGGTTCTACGACTTCTTTCATGTCAATGTTCCAGAAGGCGAGTTCTTTGCGGCTGAGCGTAAATTCGACGTTCTTCGTTTCGCCGGCGGCAAGGGTGACCTTCTGGAAGCCCTTCAATTCGCGCACCGGACGCGCCACGCTGGTGCCGCGCTGGCGGATGTAGAACTGCACGATTTCATCGCCGGGACGATTGCTGGTGTTCTTCACCATGGCTGAGACTTTGATAGCAGCATTTGCGTCGCCTGCATTGATCGCCTTGGCGCTGGCGGAAGCCGCACTCAGTTTCGGCGCCGAATACTCAAAGGAACTGTAGGACAGGCCATAACCGAAGGGATACAGTGGCGCGTTCTGCTCGTCGATGTAGCGGGTATGGTACTTCTCCTCACTCTTTGTCGGGGGATGCGTGAGGTCCACACCGGTGGCAGGTCGCCCGGTGCTCAGCGCATTGTAGTAGAGCGGCTCCTGACCGACCGAACGCGGGAAGCTCGCGGTGACGCGGCCACTCGGATTTGCGACGCCGAATAGAGTTTCCACCAGTGCAGGACCGGCTTCGACGCCTGGGAACCACGCCTCGAGGATGGCGTTCATCTTAGGAGCAACGTCGGTGAGGACGATGGGGCGGCCATTGAACGCGAGAAGCACGACGGGCTTGCCGCTTTTGGCGGCGGCCTCGGCAATCTCATGTCCGGGCAGATCGAGGTGCGTGCGCGATCCAGCTTCGCCGGTCATCAGACTGGCATTTTCACCAACGGCGACGAGGACGACGTCGGCATCTGCGGGGATCGAATTGGCGTCGTCGGCAAACGTGACCGCGATGTTATGAGCGGAAGCGTATTCCGTCAGCGCGGATTTCAGTGTGACGACGTCTTTGGCGTTGCCCTTTGCGCCCCAGGCGCCGAGCATGTCTTCCGCGTCGTCGGCCATGGGCCCGACGACGGCGATTTTGTGTACATCCGTCAGGGGCAGAACGGCATGTCCACCTGCGTTGTCGTTCTTCAGCAGAATGAACGATTCTTCGGCGGCTTTACGCGCTTCCTGGCGATAGGCTGCGGGGATCGGGCCGTCGAATGCGGATTTGGTGTCGTCGGCATAGGGATGCTCGAACAGGCCAAGAGCGATCTTTACGCGCAGAACATTGCGGACGGATTCGTCAATCACGCTCACCGGAACTACGCCCGACTTCACGAGATCGAGCATTTCGGTGTGGTAGATGTTCCCTTCCATGTCCATGTCCACACCGGCCAGAATGCTTTTGGCGGCGGCGGTGCGGTCGTCGTTGGCGATGCCGTGGTTCTTCAATTCGAGCAGCGACTGCCAGTCGCTCACAACCATGCCTTTGTAGCCCCACTCTTTGCGGAGGATTTGGCGAAGCGTAAACAGATTGGCCGAGGCTGGAACTTCGTTCAGAGAATTGAAAGCGCTCATGAATGTGAGCGCGCCGGCATCTGCACCGGCTTTGAAGGGACGCAGGTAATACTCGCGCAGCGTGCGGTCGGAGATTTCTGTGGTGTTGTAGTCGCGTCCGCCTTCGGCCGCGCCGTATCCGACAAAGTGCTTCATGCAGGCGGCGATGCTATCGGGCGAATCCAGCGAGCCCTGATATCCGCGGACGTAGGCTTTTGCAATTTCTGATCCGAGATAAGGATCTTCGCCTGCTCCTTCAGTAATTCGGCCCCACCGCGCGTCACGAGCGATGTCCACCATCGGCGAGAAGGTCCAGCGGACGCCGTCAGTACTGGCTTCCTTCGCCGCAATGCGAGCGGCGCGCTCGATAAGCGCCGGGTCCCAGGTAGCAGAAAGAGCGAGAGGCACGGGGAAGGTGGTGCGATAGCCGTGGACGACGTCGAGTCCGAAGATGAGAGGAATGTGCAGGCGCGATTTTTCCATCGCGATGCGCTGCATCTGGTTGGTCTCTTTCGCGCCGGTCAGGTTGAAGATCGAACCGATCTCGCCCTTGGAGACCATTTCGGGATAGCCGCTGCGGCCGGTACCGGGGCCGGTGGCCGCACCCTGCGAGTATTGATTGAGCTGGCCAATCTTTTCCTCAAGCGTCATTTGCTTGAGCAGTTGATCGATGCGCTTCTCAACTTGCGGTGAGTTCAGTGCCGGTGACTGAGACCAGAGATTCAGGGACAGGCAAAAACAAAAGATCAGAAATGCGACGCGATAACACCGAGGTTTCATGGAGAGCGGTTCTCCCAGGGGAAAAGTGGGAACAGTCCCGGGGAGGCTGGAAAGGGGTACCGGAGGCCTTCCCGCAGGCACCACCTTTGTACCGCAAAAGTGTCAAGATGTCACGAAAAACCCTCTATTTAATCGATTGAGTAAAATCCTCCCTTTTCCGATTTCGGCACAAACCTCTAGATATCGTTGGAGCTTAGCGGGGCGTCTCCGGCCATGCGCTTGCGAATGAGGTAATCGATCGAGAAAAGGCCGGGACCGAAGACCAGAATCATTAACGACGCGAACCAGAACGTGTAGGGATCGGCGTTATAGAACTTGCCGGGGTCGCTGAAGATCATCTTCAGGGCATCGCGCTCCGCGGTGAGGTAGGCAACGGTCATGTCGCCCACGAGCAGCAGGCTCACGAGGCGCGATCCGAAGCCGAAAGCGAGCAGAATTCCGCCGACCAGTTCGAGGTTCGAGATGAAGATGGCGTTCAAGTGCGGCATGGGAATGCCAAGCGAGGCGAAGAACTCAGTGGCGGTATCGAGATGGTGGAGGCGTCCCCAACCCGATTGCGCGAACTGCCACCCCCAGTACAGACGCACGAGTAAGAGAAACGGCGACTGGAGACGGTTCGCAACATTGATGAGCAGACCATAGCCACGGCTTACGAGCGTATTCAGGCTCATGACATTCCTTCTCTTTGGAAATGATAATTAGGCCGAGAACCAACCCAGGGACATCCAGGCGCCGAACCATTGCTGCACCAGCGTGGGCCACTGATCTTCCGGAACCGAGCTGTCGCGGAATGCGGCGTCGAGCGCGACACCAAGCGGTGCGCCAGAGTGCAATGCGTTTAACAGATCAAAGGCTTCGCGTTCCACGCGCCGGTAGCAAACCGAATAGTCGACACGGTGCACCACGATAAAACTCTCTGACTTTGCAAGTTGGGGAAGTCGGGTGCGATGCCAATTTGCGATTTTGCGATTGGAATCCTCAATCTCGCGAATTTCGAGCAGGATGTCGTCTACCGGATACGACGCCTTCACCAGGCGGATGTATGGCTGCAACTTCAACTCAGCATTTTCGCCGCCGCGCGCCCACATCTCTGGCGTGACCGTTGGGCGCTGAGAGGCGTCGAAGGCCTCGATGTGGGCCCATTCGAGGCGAGCCATGTCGAGCGCGAATTGCTCATGCGGATGAACCCGCTCTTGGTTGCGCTCAAGCCAAGCAACGAAATGCGAGCCGAGATTGCGGAGTGTGAACGATGTCGAAGGGTGCTGCGCGAGATAGTCGCGCGACATCGCATGGAACTCGCTCACCCCAGCGATGGCGCGCACGCCGGGGAAGTCTTCGACCAGAGAATCGAGGACGCGGAACCAGTACGAGCGGCTGTAAATCTCAAGACGCTCGAGGCTGCTCAGGCGATCGTTAGGCTTGATGATGGCTTCCGCCTCGGAATGCAAGCGGCGAGGTGTCTCGTCCTTCGACGTGAGCGGATGCATGACCGCGGCGGCCCAACGGTGTTGAATTTCTCGCAGGGTGCTCATACGCGCGCCTCGGCTGCGGCGATCTTCTTTTCGACTGGTTCCGCATTCTCGGCAAGGAATTTCTTTGCCTTCAACGCCTCGTTGTGAACTTCCTCGAAGGACGGGATGTGGTCATCCCATTCGAGCAGCGTTGCGGTCGGGCCGCAGCGGCGAATCGCATGCGCGTAGAGCTGCCACACAGGATCGATCACCGGATGATCGTGAGTATCCAGAATGTATTTCTCGTACTTTGAATGGCCCGCGATGTGGATCTGCGCGACGCGCTCTGCGGGCACGCTGTCCACATAAACATGTGGATCGAAACTGTGGTTCATCGAAGAAACGTAGATGTTGTTGACGTCGAGGAGAATTCCGCAGTCGGCGCGCTCGACGACTTCGTTCAGGAACTCCCACTCCGTCATTTCGGATTCGTGGAACTCGGCGTAGCTGCTCACGTTTTCCACGGCTACAGGAATTTCGAGATAGTCGCGGACCTGCTTAATCTTCGCAACCGTGACGTCAATCGCTTCCCAGGTGTATGGGAGCGGCATCAGGTCGTGGGTATAGCGGCCGTCCACACTCCCCCAGCAGAGATGGTCAGTGAGCCACGGGGTCTTGGTGCGACGCGTGAGGTTCTTGAGGCGTTTCAGGTGCTCGCGATTTAGAGGGTCCACGGAACCGAAGTACATGGAGACGCCGTGTTGCACCACGCGATATTGCTCGAGAATTGCGTCGAGCACCGCGAGCGGACGGCCGCCGTCAATCATGTAGTTCTCGGAAATGATCTCGAACCAATCAACGACCGGCTTGTTGTCGAGGATGTGCCGGTAGTGAGGGATGCGAAGACCGATCCCGATGCCGTAGTCCGTGAAGCCGTTGAATCTGTTTGCTGCCATTGTGGTCCTGAACAGTTTGGAAGGAGGAACTGAGGGCCGGAATCTCGCATCCGGCCCTCCGGGAGCGATTAACTAGCTAGGCATCTTGGAGCCGTCGGTGGCGCAGCCACCCTTGCCCTTACAAGAGTTCTTGCCTTTGCAACCGTTGTCGCTGGACTTACACCCGCCCTTGCCTTTGCAATCGTTCTTGCCGGCGCAGGAGTGCTTGTCCTTCTTGTCCTTGTCGGCTTTGGCCAACAGGACGCTGCTGCCATTGCTGGCTTTGACAGCGTTGGTGCCGTCATTGGTGCTCGGGGTCTGGGCAGCGCTTGCGCCCGCCAACAGACCAGTCATAGCCGCGCTCAACAGGAGGGCCTTCATCGAGGTATTCTTCATACTTTTCCTTTCGAAAGTTGTGTAGGTTTCCCTAAGGGGATTGATTACTCTCACATCCGAGCTCGAACCAGGTGGCTCGCTGCCGGGTGTGACGCCCGTGCCCCAAGGAAGTTACACGGAATTTTGAAAATTGTGTTCAAAATTCTTTTCCTAATTCCATGTAACTTCTTCGTACGGTTACGCGTCCTGTAGTACGGGCCCAGCAGGAACTTGGATTTACGGAGACTTGCAGTTTGTCCCAGCCATTGAAGTCCGGGGAGGCAGCAGACGAGATCGCGTGTCGCGAGTCGGCGATGATCGGCCGGGTCCTGGCGGGCGAGCGTGAACTCTTTCATGAGTTGATCCGGCCCTACGAAAAGAGCCTGTATTTCTCGGCGTTTTCGCTGTTACGCAACGCAGAAGAGGCTGAGGATGTTGTCCAGGAATCGTTGATGAAGGCGTACAGGGCATTGCATTCGTTTCGCAGCGAGTCGAAATTCAGCACTTGGCTCGCGAGCATTGTGCTGAACGAAGCTCGTGGACGCCTGCGGCACGAAAGAGTAATCCCATTTACATCGATCGATGAATCTCCGGATCCCGACGAAGACTTTACGCCGGCAGTCATCGCCGATTGGCGGGAGGTAGCAACCGAGACGCTGGAGCGCAAAGAAATTCGCGAGATGATCCGGCGGGCAATCCGCGAATTGCCGAACATCTATCGCGAGGTGTTCGTGCTACGCGACGTGCAGGAACTGAGCATTGCAGAGTCGGCAAAAGCGTTGGGAATCGCGGAAGGGCTCGTGAAAGTACGCCTGTTGCGGGCAAGGTTGATGATGCAAAAGTTCCTTGCACCCATGCTGCAGACGGGCCGTGGTGGACTGTTCGGGTTTCTGAGAAAGGGGGCGGGCGCGTCATGGTTCTAAGTTGCAAGCACGTTTGGCGCGAGATCTCGAATTACATCGAGGGCACAATCGATGCGAAAGTGCGTGCCGATATCGAAAACCACCTCGCCCACTGCCGACACTGCGCCGCAGTGCTCGACTCCACGCGGAACATACTGGTGCTCGTCGCCGACGAGCGGACGTTCGAGTTGCCCGTCGGCTACAGCGACCGTCTGCACAATCGGTTGTCGGAGTTGATTGAGGCCGCACCACCCGGAGCTGAGGCTTAGAGTTCGTGGTGGAACCACGGATGGGTCAGAACTTCCGCGGCGATCAGTAATAGCGACACGACCGACAAGACGACCTGAATTCGCCGGCTGCGCTTTTGTTGAGCTGTGAGCGGCTGCAAACGCCAGGCCGCGGCGGGATTCTTGCGCATGCGTCCTTCGTTCCAAACCAATAACAAAACAAGCGTCGAGCCGATCCCTCCCGCGACCAGAAACAATATCCGGAGGAAATTGCGATGAAATCCGTGCGCGGGTCCAGCGGCGGTCGCCGAAATCAGCGAACTCATCCCGATAGCAACCCGGATGCCACTTAATCCAACCGCCGCAACACAAAGGCTTTCTGCAGCCGCCAAAGCGAATGAGCCAAAGCCAAGGAGGGTAACACCCAAACGGCCCGTTGGTGGGTCTTGGGACTTCGGATTGGCGTCCGGCGCGGGTTGCACTTGACTGCTCATGAGAAGTGCGGTCTAGTGTACGAAATTTCCCGCGCTGGGAAAATCAGGTGACTTTTGATTACTATCGATACTCGTGAAAGCTGTCTCGGCGGGGTCGATTCGCGATAAAGTCCCGGCTGCAGTTGGGCGGTGGTGCGCTCGCTGGACTTGGAACGGCAGAAAGGACACGGGCAGTACATGGACAATACTCGTCAGCATCCGCGTTACACCTGCCATGGTGGCGTTGAGATCCACGTCCCGGAGACGACTAAGCGGCTGTGGGGACATCTTGGCGACATATCGCGCACCGGATGTTATTTACATGGCGCAGAACCGTGGGACGTCGGCACCGAGGTCGAGATCCAGATCGACTCCGGTTCAGCCAACATCTTCGGGCGCGGGATCGTGGCTACCTGCCATCCCGGAGTAGGCCTGGGGATCAATTTCACCGAGATCTATCCGGAGTATCACGATGAGTTCGAAGCGCTGTTGAAGAACCTGGAACGACGGGCCAGCGGCGACACGAAGGTACATACACTGCCGTTTCCGATCTCGACGGAGTAGGTACTCCCGGCACGGCAGAATGCGATGTAGACTTCCTTCGCATAAGGCCCCGAAGCCCTTACCAGCAGAATCCCAGCTGCGGAGAAAGGCCTGATTTAGATGGAATCAACAAGGAAGTACGCACGCTATCCCGTAGACGGCAGCGCCGACCTGATTGACCACACGAACGGACGCTGTTGGGGTCACCTCGGCGATATATCGCTCGGGGGCTTTTACGTCTCGACGTTTGCCCCATGGCCGATCAACACCGACGTTCGCTTTAAGCTCGAAATTGATGATCACCCGATCTATGGCACCGGCATTGTTGCCACTTCGCATCCCGGAGTTGGCATGGCTGTCGTATATCGCGAGATGGAATCGGATGACCGGCATGAACTCGAGCACGTGATTGGCACACTCGATCACACGGGGACGGAAGCGGCATGCGTCGGGCTTCGCGTATAGCAATTAAGAGATCTTGACTTCGGTTCGAGCCTTGTTCGGCTCGAGGATGTCACCAACTTTTTGCGCGAGCGCTGTCGGCGTAAATGGCTTTGGCATCAAAGAGGCTTCCAACTCCGCGCCTAGCTCCGCGAGCGAGCGATCCGTGTATCCCGACATGAAGAGAACTTTAACGCCGGGATAGTCGCGCTTGAGCACGTCGAACAATTCACGACCGCCCATTTCCGGCATAATGACATCGGTGACGATCAGGTCTACGGGCCGATTTTGCGCTGCGATTACGGCGAGCGCTTCGCGGCCATTCGCGGCTGCAAGAACGGTATAGCCGCGCTCTTGTAAACCGGCAATCGCCAACCGGCGAACCGGTTCCTCATCTTCGACAACCAGGATCACGCCCGACGCGCGTTGTTTCGGAGCGGCCACGACGACGTCGGCAACGGTCTTGGGTTTGGTTTCGACTGCTGGCAGACAGACGCGGAAAGTTGTGCCTTTGCCGAGTTCGCTCTGCACTTCCAAAAATCCGCCACTCTGCTGCACGATGCCGTATACCGTGGCCAGTCCGAGGCCAGTTCCCTTACCCGGAGCCTTGGTCGTAAAGAATGGTTCGAAGATGTGCTTGATCGTGTCCTGAGTCATGCCCGTGCCCGTATCGCTAATGGCAAGGACAACGTAACGCTCAGCTGCTTTTTCGCCAGAGGGAACGGTAAGGGCGTCGCCAGACTGGACGCTTGTGGTCATCCCCAGTGTTCCGCCGCCGGGCATGGCATCGCGAGCATTTGCCGTCAGGTTCATAATGACCTGCTCGATCTGCCCGGGATCGGCCATCACGGTTGGCATTCCAGCGCCCTGCACGATCACCAATTGCACATCTTCACCGACGAGCACGCGCAGCATTTTATTGATATTGCTGAGAATGGCATTGAGGTCCAGGGGCTGGGCCTGCAACACCTGTTTGCGGCTGAAGGCGAGAAGTTGACGGGTCAATCCCGTAGCCCGTTCGCCCGCCTTGCGGATTTCCTGAATGAAAGAAGTCAATTGCGGATCGCCGCTCGACTTGTCGAGCGCGAGTTCGCCATAACCGCTAATGATGGTGATGAGGTTATTGAAGTCGTGCGCGACGCCGCCGGCGAGACGCCCAAGGGCTTCCATACGAGCGGAACGCAGGAGTTGCTCCTGGGATGTCTGGAGCGCTGTCCGCATACGCGCGAAGGCATCCGTGAGTTGCGCGGCTTCGTCATTTCCCCGCGCTTCCAGCGGGTAGTCGTACATTCCGTCTTGCAGCGCCTGAACGCCGGTAAGAAGCTCGCGGAGCGGCATGGTGAATCGGTTGGAAATGACATAGGCCAGTCCCAAACCAGCGAGCACCGCGATCAGACCGATGGAGATGACGATCCAATTCAGCACGGTGAGGAATGCCGTCGCGCGGTCATAAGACTTGAGCAGCACGAGAATCGGACTCGACGCTTCCTGACCGAGGATGACTTCCGTCAGCAAGAATCGCTCATCGCCGACTCGGATGTCGTGAACTCCAGCCGCCTGAACCTTTCGAACTTCGCTGGTATCCGCACCCGTGGGCAGAGTGCTCAGGATAATTGAATCCTTGTAGCGGACGACCACGTCGGCATCGGTAAGGCTAGCGATTTCCCGAACGAGGTTCGGATCGATTTCAAATCCACAGGCGAGCATGCCGACGTCGAGCGTCTCAGCGCCTGCTCCGGCGGAGACAGGAGTCAGAACAACATCGTAAAGATGTCCGTTGACCAACCACCAATCGCGTTGCCGACCGGCTTGCATGCTTGCCTGGATCGATTTCTCGATCTGCGCGCGGTCTGATGCCTGGGTTCCGTGGGAGGCGAGAATTTTTCCCCCCGGATCAGTCGCAACAAAAAGCTGTGCACCAGAAACGGCGGCAATACTCTTCGTGCCGTCTTGGATCGTTGCGGCGTCGCGAGTGGTAAGGAGCGCCTTGAGCAAGGGTGTATCGGCGACGAGCTTGGCCATGCGGTCAACGAGCTCGGCACGGCGTCCCTCGTAACTTCGAAGGTACTCGGAGGAGTTCTTCAGGTCGCGCTGGACTTGTTCCTGGATATGTTGCGTCACTCGGGCGCGGACGATTACCAACGCACCAATGGTGAGACCGCTGGTGACGAGCACCATGGCGAGCATGAATTTGGCGCGCAACGATGCGCCAGAGAACTTGCGTATCTCCTCGCGAGACGCTGATTGTGCCTGTGATTCCTCAACAGGAGAGCTGGAAGGCATTCGTACTCCGACTGCATGGCAGAGTAGCTGACCTCCCGTGGCGGCACAAGATACAGGAAGTAACCACCCATTGCTGGTTGAATGCGTCCGCGCATAATGCTAAAAAGGCGGGACTCCCAGCACTCCGGAGAGAAATATGCGTCGAATGGCGGTTACCATCTCTGCACTACTCTTTTGTGTCAGCACGTCGCTGGCGCAACAAAACGCCACAACGGACCCCGACCTCCAGGAGTTGAAACAACAGTTGCGAGATGTGGTCTCCTCGCTTCAGGAGACGCGTAGCGAGCTTAAGGAGTCGCAGCGGCAGATCCAGGCTCTGCAAACAGAGGTAGCCTCTCTGCGCGCGACGAACGCGCCGCCGAGCAATACTCCCTCGGCCTCGCCCGAGACCACTCCGACCTCAACCGAACTCGCGGACCGTGTGACCACTCTGCAAGAGCAGCAGGCGCTGCTGTCGACGAGAGTTGACCAGCAATACCAGACGAAGGTTGAGAGCGGATCGAAATATCGCGTACGTCTTTCTGGGATGGTGCTGTTCAATGCCTCGGGAACTCGCGGCGAAGTGGACGATCAGGATGTTCCGATGCTCGCCGAAGGGCACACACCTGGACACTCCGGCGGAAATATTTCAGCCACCATGCGCCAGACGTTCATTAACCTCGACCTCTTCGGTCCTGACCTGGCGGGTGCACGCACGTCTGCCTCAATGCAATTCGACTTCATGGGTGGATTCCCGAATACGCTTGATGGCGTTGCGATGGGCATCGTGCGCATGAAGGTCGCGAAGGCCCAACTCGACTGGCAGAACTGGTCGTTGAGCGTCGGCCAAGACAAACCGTTTATCTCACCGTATTCGCCGACCTCTCTCGCAACTATCGGAACGCCTAGCTTTGGGTATTCCGGAAATCTCTGGACCTGGACACCACAAATCGTCGCCGAGCGCCGATGGAAACCGTCGGAGAGCCTATCAACCAAGCTGCAATTTGGCATGCTTGATCCCCTTAGTGGCGAACTGCCCGGGGATTCCTTTGGCCGGTATCCGGAATCTGGGGAACGGTCGCGCGTTCCGGCGTTTGCGGCGCGCCAGAGTTTCGATTTCGGAAGCGGTACAGAAAAATCATCGATCGGGTTTGGCGGCTATTATGCGCGTCATGACTTCGACTTCAACCGAACGGTTGACGGTTGGGCGGCAACGCTCGATTGGAAGGTCGCACTGGGGCGTTATTTCGAAGATAGCGGCGCCTTCTACCGTGGGCGCGCGGTGGGCGGTCTTTGGGGCGGCATCGGGACGACGGCGGTGATGGACGGTTACCTAAGCGATCCGCTGACCCACGTCTATCCGGTCAACAGCATTGGGGGATGGTCGCAGCTTAAGTACAAGCCTGCTCCCAAGTGGGAAATTAACGCGGCCTTCGGCGAAGACAGTCCATTTGCGGCTGACCTTCGGCTGGACAACGCACCATACTCGTACCGCCCGTATTTGCGGAACTGGACTACTATGTTCAATGTGATCCAGCGGCCTCGATCGAACCTTATGTTCTCGCTCGAGTACCGCCACCTGAATAGCGTCGAATTCAGCGGCCAACGAGATACGGCCGAGCACGTCAATCTAGGTGTAGGAGTGATCTTCTAATGGGGTTTCGAAGCTGGCGGAGCCTGCTGGTCGTGTGCATTTTCGCAACCTGCGGCTTCGCACAGACGGTGCACGTGACCGGACGCGTCGAGATCACCGGCAAGAAAGGACCAGCCAAGGACGCTTCCAACGTGGTGGTGTGGTTCGTGCCGCGCGGAACGCCGGCCCCTCCTCCCGCCCCGAAACAATATCGGCTCACGCAGCAGAACAAGCGCTTCAGCCCGCATCTATTGATCGTTCCGGTGGGCGCGGCGGTCGAATTCCCAAACAAAGATCCGTTCTTCCACAACGTCTTCTCGGTATATGAAGGCACACCCTTCGATCTTGGACTGTACGAGAGCGGATCGTCGAAGATGGTGCACTTCAACCGGCCCGGGGCTTCGTACATCTTCTGCAACATTCATCCTGAAATGAGCGCCATCGTGCTCGCTCTCAAGACCCCGTACTACGACACCAGCAATGCGAAGGGTGAATACAGCCTCGACTTACCAGCGGGCGAGTACGAGCTCGGTGTGTGGTACGAGCGGACGCGCCCCGAGGATCTCAAGACCCTTTCGCGCCGTGTGACGATTTCAGCCGATGCACCAGAGGTTTCTCGGATCACCCTGACGGAATCGCCCAGCCTCGCCGAAGGTCATAAGAATAAGTACGGCCAAAGCTACGAAGGCGAGAGCCCCTACTCCGTCCACTAATGCCCATTTCCGCACATCGTCGTTTCGGCCTCGGACAGGCGGCGGCGTCCCGGAACCCCTAACTTGTTGAGCGACAAACGCGATCGCTTGGCAGCTTACGTGCGGCTTGCCTGTTGCACATCACTGCCGGGGGAGTTATGTCCAAGCGCACGGAACGCGAACGTCAGGCAATTCAGGGCCCGGTGGATACCACCCAGATTCAAAAACGCGCCGACAGCGGCTGGCGAATGGTCGCCGTCGAATGGGAGCGCGAAGTCGACGCCGAAGCACCGGTGCGCGAGGAGCCACCTTTTGGCATGCGTCTAGAGCCGGAAACTGCTTCGCTCGAATTGAATCCCAACGAGTGGCAAGCGCTCATCCTGATGATGGACATGACAGTCCAAGAGGGGCCGTACTGGACTATCGCCGAAGAGCTGAACCGCCGCGGCTATCGCACGCGAAACGGCGATCCCTGGACGCCGATTTCTGTCTTCCAGATGCTGCCGCGCCTGATCGAGCTTGGGCCACGCATCTTCGCCACCGATGAGTGGAAGAAGCGTCGCCAGCAACTCCATCACGCTGGAGACTAGGCGCGCTATACTCCCGTGCCATGCCTGTTTACATTTGCCTGCTGCGCGGCGTAAACGTCACCGGCTATAACAAGATCAAGATGGAAGAGTTGCGCGCACTGTGCACCAAGCTCAAGTTTGAAGGTGCACAGACGTTCATCCAGAGCGGAAACGTCATCTTCCGCTGCCCTGAGACGAATGAGGCCGCGCTCGCGAAAAAGATCGGCGACGCGATCGAGAAGAAGTTCGGCTTTCGACCTGAGATCATGTTGCGGACAGCCGATGAATTGCGCGCGGTTGTCGCTGCCAATCCGTTCAAAAAGCGAAAAGATGTTCCGCCCGACAGAATGCTGGTGCACTTCCTGTTGTCTGAGCCCTTGGAGGAAGTCCGAACAAAGCTGAACGGCACGGAGAAGATCGAAGAGGTCCACTTCAAAGGGCGCGAAATCTACATTTACTTTCCCGATGGAATCGGGCGCTCAGACCTACGCTCGGTTCTCGATCGAACCTTGAAGAAGACTGCCACAGCCCGCAACTTCAACAGCGTGATGAAGATATTGGAAATCGCCGAGACCTTGGAGAGCGGGACGAATTGAATCTTCTCGGTCGGGAGCAGCTTGCAATTTCTTCTACTCTCGTGAATTGTAGAGAACGCTGCAATCAAGCGCTTCGCACGACTACTCAAGCAGGAGACTCGGTGGCACTCTTTTCGCGCTCACTCACCACACTTTCACTCGTATCACTCCTATTCACGACAACATTCATTTCGGCCCAGGATTCCCAGCCGACTCCCTCTCCGACTTCCGCCCAGACCACGAAAGAAAAAGGTAAGAAGAAGGGCGATAGCGACGTCGCTGCAACCACACCCCCAGCTTCGAAACCTGACCAGAAGAAGCAGTCCGACAAAAAAGCTGCGGAAAAGAACAAAACGGAGGAACCGAAGAAGCCCGCGGATCCTTTCTCGGAGGGCACATTCGCCGGATTGAAGCTGCGCAACATCGGACCGGCAATTTTCTCGGGACGCGTGATTGCTTTTGCCGTGGATCCGAACGACAAGAGCACGTATTACGTGGCCTCTGCTTCCGGCGGAGTTTGGAAGACAACGAATGCCGGCACAACCTACGATCCGATCTTCGATGACCAGGGCTCGTTCTCGATTGGAGCGATCGCGCTCGATCCGAAAGATCCGAACGTCGTCTGGGTCGGTACGGGCGAACTGAATTCGCAGCGCAGTGTGAGCTATGGTGACGGTCTTTATAAGAGTGAAGATGGCGGCAAGAGTTGGAAGAAAGTTGGACTGGAGAAATCGGAGCACATTGCCCGGATCGTGATCGATCCCCGCGACTCCAACGTTGTGTATGTCGCGGCGCAAGGCCCGTTGTGGGGACCGGGCGGCGATCGTGGGCTTTACAAAACCACCGACGGCGGTAAGACGTGGAAAAACGTGCTCATCATCAGCGAGAACACGGGCGTGACCGATGTCGCACAAGATCCATCGAATCCCGATGTGCTTTACGCCGCGGCGTACCAGCGCCAACGTCGCGTGTGGACGCTGATTGATGGCGGTCCTGAATCGGCGCTCTACAAATCCACCGACGCGGGTGCGACTTGGAACAAGTTGAAGAACGGGCTGCCGAGCGTGGATATGGGGCGCATTGGCATTGCGATTTCGCCAGTGGACAACAACGTTGTCTACGCCACGGTTGAAGCGGCCGAAGGCAAAGGCGGCATCTTCCGCTCACGCGATCGTGGCGCTTCATGGGAGAAGCGCAATCCGTACGACAACACTGCGATGTACTACGCGCAAATCGTCGCCGACCCCAAGAACGTCGACCGCATTTATGAGATGGGCTTCGCGATCATGGTCAGTGACGACGGCGGGAAGACATTGAAGCCGCTGCCAACCAAGTCCAAGCACGTAGACAATCACGCGATCTGGATTGATCCCGATAACACGCGGCATTATCTCGTCGGGTGCGATGGTGGCGTGTATGAATCGTGGGACCGCGCCGAGACCTGGAACTACAAGGCCAATCTCCCGCTCGCACAGATGTACGACGTAGCCGTCGATAACTCCGAGCCGTTCTACTACGTGTACGGCGGCACGCAGGACAACCAGAGCATGGGAGGCCCGGCGCGCACGCGCAGCGCGTCCGGGATCATCAACACCGACTGGTTCATGACAGCCGGCGGCGATGGCTTCCGTTCGCAGGTAGATCCCGCCGATCCAAACACGGTGTACGCAGAGTCACAGAATGGCGGACTGATTCGCTTCGATCGCGCAACCGGCAACTTCGTCGGCGTTCAACCGCAAGATCCGAAAGACGGACCGCCCAACCGCTGGAACTGGGATTCTCCGATCTACGTTTCGTTCCATCAGCACACACGTTTGTACTTCGCGGCTAACCGGATCTATCGCTCCGATGATCGCGGCGATACCTGGCGATTCATCAGCCCTGATCTGAGCCGACAAATTGATCGCAACACGCTGCCAGTGATGGGCAAGGTTTGGGGCCCGGACGCGGTGGCAAAGAATGCGTCAACTGAGTTCTACGGGAACATCGTCGCGTTCGCTGAATCGCCTAAAGACGAAAACTTGCTCTATGCAGGCAGCGATGACGGACTCATTCACGTCACCCATGATGGCGGCGGCTCATGGACGAAATTCGATCACTTCATCGGCGTGCCAGACAACAGCTACGTCAGCCGGTTGATCGCGTCGCGATTCGATGTAAACACCGTTTACGCGGCGTTCGATAATCACAAGAATTCCGATTTCAAGCCGTATTTGTTGAAGTCTACGGATGCTGGAAAGACGTGGGCATCTCTCGTCGCAAATTTGCCGGAGCGCGGACAGGTGATGGCGATCGCCGAAGACTCCATTGACCGCAACCTGCTGTTCGTCGGAACTGAGTTTGGCGTCTTCTTCTCCTCGAACGGCGGCGCGAAGTGGATCAAGCTCACTGGCGACATGCCGACGACATCGATTCACGACGCGGTCATCCAGCAGCGAGAAGGCGATCTCGCGCTGGCGAGCTTCGGGCGCGGCTTCTACGTCCTTGACGACATCTCGCCGCTGCGCGGGATGTCGGCGGAGAAAGTCGGCAAGCCCGCTCTGCTCTTCCCGCCACGACGCACGATGCTGTACCTGCCGAGTTTCCTTTTGGGAGGTGATGGCAAGGCGACACAAGGTGAGTCGTTCTACACCGCGCCGAATCCGCCGTATGGCGTGACGTTCACTTACTACCTCAAAGAGAAATCCAAGAGCTTGAAGGAGCAGCGGCAGGCAGCTGAGAAAGACGCGGAGAAAAACAAGCAGTCCTTTAAGTATCCGAGCAACGACGAATTGCGCACTGAAGCCGAAGAATCCGCGCCGCAAGTGTTCCTTACCGTGTACGACGCGGCCGGAAACGCAGTCCGTCGTATCGAGGGCGAAAATGCGCCCGGGATGCACCGCGTCGCGTGGGACTTCCACTATTCCGAGCCAACGCTTCCGCAGCCGCGTGGGGAAGAGGACGAAGGCTTCAACATTCCGAACAGCGCAGTCGTGATGCCCGGGACGTATACGGTCCGATTGGCTCAGCGCATCCGCGGCGTGACGACTGAACTCGGCGAGCCGCAGACGTTTGAAGTTTTCGCTGATGGCGTAAACAAAATGCCGGACGTCGACCGGAAGGCACTCACCGACTTCCAACAAAAGTTGGGCAAACTCTACGGGGCGGTCCAGGGTGCAGCGAAGTCTGCCGATGAGCTAAAGGCGCATCTCAGGGAGGTACACGAAGCGCTGAAACTAGCGCCTGGTGCGGACCGGAGTTTGACTGAGTCAGCCGATCGGCTCACGCAGCAGACGAACGATCTACTGCGAACGCTGCGCGGCGACAATGTTTTGCGGGCGCGAAACGAGAACACGTTGGCTTCCATCAGCGATCGCGTGGAGAGTGTGATGGGGGACACGCGATTCGCAATCGTGAAACCAACCCAAACCGACCTGGATGCCTACGAGGTTACAGCCGACGAGTTCACAACCACGCTCGCGAAACTGCACCAACTGGTCGAGGTTGATTTCGCGAACCTGCAGAAACAGATGAACGCGGCAGGGGCACCCTGGACGCCCGGCGCGGTTCCAAACTGGACAAAATAGTTCCGTGCATCGTTCGAGGCCCGAGTCCTACACTCGGGCCTTTCTTGCTGCCACTCCTATTCACAACCGTCATGAATCCGTAAGATGGTAGCCGCCAATTGCCGGACGCTCGTCCAGCACCGATCCCGGAGGCCCCTTGTTCGATCGAAGAACCTTCCTGCGCGGACTCTCACTGCTTCCCTTTCTTCGCACGCCTGATTTGCCGCTGATGGCACAAAGCAGCGCTCCCAAATCTTCTGATGATGACCTCACCCGCTTCGTAAACATTTTCATTGGCACCGGCGGCCACGGGCATACATATCCCGGCGCGACAGTTCCCTTTGGCATGGTGCAGCTCAGCCCAGACACCTATAACGACGGCTGGGACTGGTGTTCCGGATATCACCATTCCGACGCCTCGATCATGGGCTTCAGCCATACACACCTGAGTGGAACAGGCGCTGCCGACATGCTCGACTTCCTGCTCATGCCTGGCACCGGCTCCGCGAAGCTGGTGCCTGGCTCGCGCGAAAATCCCGGCGAAGGCTATCGCTCACGCTTCAGCCACGCGGATGAAACCGCGACACCCGGCTACTACTCCGTGCTTCTGCGCGACTACAACATCCGCGCTGAACTCACCGCCACGGAACGCGTGGGCATGCACAAGTACACCTTCCCAGCGAGCGACTCGAGTCACTTCATCCTCGATCTCGCGCACGTGATCGGTATCGATCCGAAGGTCATCGAGTGGGCGGAGTTGAAAGTTACAGGGCCCGATACGATCGTCGGCGGGCGCTCGATCAACGGATGGGCCACAGGCCGCGAGCTGTACTTCGCGATGAAATTTTCGAAACCATTCGCTTCAGTGGAACTGTTTTCCGACGACAAAAAAGTGGATGGTCGCGAAACGCGAGGGAATATCCTCAAACTGCTCGTGCACTATCAAACTGCGGCCGGGAAGCCGATCTTCGTCAAGACGGCGCTAAGCGGGGTCAGTACAGAAGGCGCCCTTAAAAATCTCGAGAGCGAGATTCCGAGCTGGGATTTCGACGGCGTTCGCCGCACGGCGCATGAATCGTGGAGGAAGTCGCTCGCGCGGATCCGCATTGAGACCAAGGATGCGCGGCAACGCGAGATCTTTTATACAAGCCTCTACCACACCATGGTCGCGCCCACGCTTTTCGATGACGTGGATGGGCAATACCGCGGCATGGATGGCAAGGTCCATCAACTCTCAAAGGGCGCGCACAACTACAGTACGTTTTCGTTGTGGGACACATTTCGCGCGGCGCATCCGCTCTATACGCTGGCGCTCGCCGACCGGGTGCCTGATTTCGTGAATTGTCTGATTAGGATGTGCGAAGAGAGTCCCGCCGGGCCGCCGGTGTGGCCGCTGCAAGCGAAGGAAACCGGAACCATGACCGGCTATCACTCGGCATCGGTGATTGCGGAAGCGTATGTCAAAGGGTTCAGCGGCATCGATTTCGCGAAATGTTATCCCGCAATGCGTCGCCGCGCGATGGACGATGATTATCGCGGCATGCCCTACTATCGGAAGCTCGGCTACATCCCATGCGACAAGGAAGAAGAGTCGTGTAGCAAGCAGGTCGAGTACTCGTATAACGACTGGGCGGTGGCACAAATTGCACGCGCGGCCGGCGCGTCTGCCGATGAAAAGCTACTGTTACAACGCATGCACAATTATCGGCACCTCTTCGACAAGAGCGTCGGCTTCATTCGACCGAAGCTGGAAAACGGCGAGTGGTCTGAGCCGTTCACGTCGAACGAGATGGGCCACTCCAAACAATGGCGCGATTACACCGAGTCCGATCCATGGCAGACAACGTTCACCGTGCAACACGACGTCGGCGGCTACATGGAGCTGTTCGGCGGACGCAAAGCATTCGTCGCTAAACTCGACAAACTCTTTACGGAGAACTCGCAGCTTCCTCCCGACGCGCCACCCGACATCGCCGGTATGGTCGGCCAGTACGCGCATGGCAACGAGCCTTGCCATCACATGGCATACCTGTATTGCTACGCGTCGGCGCCTCAGAAAACGCAGGCGCTCGTCCGGCGGCTACTCGAAATGGAATATGACAATCAGCCCAACGGACTCGCCGGCAATGAGGATTGCGGGCAAATGTCCGCCTGGTACGTCATGAGCGCGCTCGGCTTCTACGCTGTGGATCCCGTAAGTGGCAACTACGTATTCGGCTCACCGTTGTTTGACCGCGCTGAGATTCAGTTGCGCGACAAAACAATTCTGCGGATCGAGGTGAAGCGCACATCGCCAGCCGATGTGTACATTCAGTCCATCACCCTGAACGGTGAGCCATATGACAAGATCTGGTTCCGCCATGCCGATATTGCGCATGGTGGAACGATCGTCTTCACGATGGGCGGCGCGCCGAGTCCGCAGTTCGGAAAAACGGATAGCACGCTACCGCCTGGACTCCCTCCGGCTAATTGAAATTCCAGCCGAGTTCAGTAAGGAACTGGTGATTGCCCTGGGAAACGCCGGAGTTGCCGATCTGATACGAGGCGTACCACGTGAGCTTCGAAGTGACTTTCACCACCGCGCCGGGCGTGACGTAGCCCAACGACTGGGCCCCCGTATACCAATCCACCGCGGCCGTAAGACGTTTGTTAATCGGCTGCTCGAACGCAAATTGCCCACCGGCCCGCTGACCGGACGAGACGACGTCCGCGGTGAAGTGGTAGCCGCCGAAGGTGGCGCGCGTGCCGCTGTGCCAGGTCTTCACAAACTCTGCATACACGTAATTGCCGGCATCGTACGTCTTGTTGTAGGCCGGGAAGAAGAGATTGTCGCCGACCATAAACGACCAGCCATTCTTGCCGCCGTCATAGGCCTTCCACTTGATGGTGGGCGAGAGGATGAGTTGCGGAAAGTCAGAATTGTTCAGACCGTTGAAGTTGACGCCGACTTCGATGCGATGCCCCATACCGGCCACCACGCGCGGGGTGAAGCTGGCGATGCCAGTGGAATGCATATAACCAAAATCCAACTCGCCATAGACTTTGCTGCGATCAAGGATGTCGCCGCTGGGAACATTGAAGACGGTCTCTTGGGCGTGAACACAGAAGGTCAGGATTGCGACACACACAAACAATTGCAAGATTCGATAAACGCGCATCGATGCCTATCCCTTTCGATCAGATCGAGGGTTGAGATAACCAGTATTTAATTGGTGCGAACCAGTACTTCGGGACAGAATTCCGGCAGACGCTGCTGTCTTACCTTGGCGTGGGCATCGGCTGAGTACCGTCGAGATCGAGATTAAGTTCGAGAACATTGACGCGCGGCTCGCCAAGGAAACCGACTTGGCGCCCTTCCGTGTGCCTGGCGACGAGTTGCCGCAGCTGGGTTTCACTCATCCCGCGCTCCCGCGCGACACGAGCAACTTGAAATTCGGCATTCGCAGGCGTGACGTGCGGATCGAGTCCTGACGCGGATGTCGTGATCATGTCCACCGGAATCGGCTTGCCGTTCGCTTCAGGCTGCAGTGCGGAGACATCCTGTTTCACGCGATCTACGAGTTTCTGATTCGTTGGGCCGAGGTTCGTGCCGCCGGAGTTCGAAGCATCGTAGCCATTACCTGCGGCAGACGGACGCGAGTGAAAATAGGCGGGGCCCGTGAATGGCTGCCCGATGATGCGCGAGCCGATCGCGTGGCCGTTCGCGCTGATGATCTGGCCGTTGGCTTTGTCCTTGAAGAAAACCTGCGCCAAGCCGGTGATAAGTAACGGATAAACGAGGCCGAGTAACACGGTGGTCACGACGGTCATGAGTACGGAGGTGATGAGGTTCTTTTTCATGGTGCACCTATGCCAAACGCGCTGCAGTAATGAGCATGTCGATGAGCTTGATTCCGATGAACGGAACAATTACGCCGCCCACACCGTAGATCACCAGGTTTCTGCGTAGCATGGCCGCAGCGCCCATGGGGCGGTACTTGATGCCACGCAGTGCTAGCGGGATGAGCGCGATGATGATGATCGCGTTGAAAATCACGGCCGAAAGAATTGCCGATTCCGGCGTCTTGAGACGCATGACGTTCAGGGCCTGAAGCACTGGGAAGGTTGCGGCAAACATCGCGGGAATAATGGCAAAGTATTTTGCGACGTCATTCGCGATGGAGAACGTCGTCAGGGCGCCGCGGGTCATCAACAATTGCTTGCCGATCTCGACGACTTCGATCAGCTTTGTCGGGTTCGAATCGAGGTCCACCATGTTGCCGGCTTCTTTCGCAGCTTGCGTGCCAGTGTTCATGGCAACGCCAACATCAGCTTGCGCAAGCGCGGGCGCATCGTTGGTGCCGTCGCCGGTCATCGCCACGAGTTTGCCGTCAGCCTGTTCTTTGCGGATGAGGTCCATTTTGTCTTTCGGCGTGGCCTGCGCCAGGAAGTCATCCACACCAGCTTCCCGCGCAATTGCAGCGGCGGTAAGCGGATTGTCGCCGGTGATCATCACGGTGCGAATGCCCATGGCACGGAGTTGATCGAAGCGCTCGCGCATGCCGCCCTTAACGATGTCCTTCAGCTCGATTACGCCAAGTGCGCCACGGCTTCGCTCCGCAACAACCAGTGGCGTGCCGCCGGTACGCGCAACCTGCTCGACCGTGGCCTTTACCTCATCAGGAATGGGCTTGGAGTTGTCGACGAGATAACGCTCGATGGCGTCCACCGAACCCTTGCGGATCTCGAAACCATTGAGATTCACGCCCGACATGCGGGTTTGTGCCGTGAACGGAACGAAGTGTGCTTCGTGATTGCCGAGCTCGCGACCGCGAAGATTGTACTTCTCTTTCGCGAGCACCACGATGGAACGCCCCTCGGGAGTTTCGTCGGCGAGCGAGGAGAGCTGCGCCGCATCGGCAAGTTCGGCTTCGGTCACACCGGGCGCCGGCATGAACTTCGACGCCTGGCGATTTCCCAGCGTGATCGTGCCGGTCTTGTCGAGTAGCAGAGTGTTCACGTCACCCGCGGCTTCCACCGCGCGCCCCGACATTGCAAGCACATTGTGCTGCACCAGGCGATCCATGCCGGCGATGCCGATTGCGGAGAGCAATCCGCCGATCGTTGTCGGGATAAGGCAAACGAGCAACGAGACAAGGACGAAGATCGTCTGCTGCGCTCCGGAGTAGATCGCGAACGGCTGCAACGTGACGACCGCGAGCAAGAAGATGATCGTCAATCCTGCAAGCAGGATGTTAAGCGCGATCTCGTTCGGCGTCTTCTGACGCTCTGCGCCTTCCACCAGCGCGATCATGCGATCGAGGAAAGTCTCACCGGGGTTCGACGTAATCTTCACCTTGATCTGATCGGAGAGGACACGTGTGCCGCCAGTAACCGCCGAGCGATCGCCACCAGATTCGCGAATGACCGGCGCGGATTCACCCGTGATCGCTGACTCGTCAACCGAGGCGACACCCTCGATGATCTCTCCATCGCCAGGGATCATCTGGCCGGCGACGACAAGGACGATGTCGTTGGCTCGCAGCTTCGAGCTTGCGATCTCTTCGGTGTTGCCGTTCGGCAGCAAGCGATGCGCGATGGTTTCGCTCCGGGCTTTGCGGAGCGTATCGGCCTGCGCTTTCCCGCGCCCTTCCGCCATCGCTTCCGCAAAGTTCGCAAAGAGCACGGTGAACCACAACCACAATGTGATTTGCAGATTGAACTTGAACGCCGTGTGCGGATGAACGACGAGCAGCGCCGTAGTGATCACGCTGCCAACTTCCACGACGAACATCACGGGATTGCCCGTCATCTTCTTCGGGTTGAGCTTGATCAGTGCCTCAAGCGAGGCGCGACGTACGATCTTCGGGTCCCAGAGCGATTTGCGTTGGGTTGGGGACATGACTAGAACGCCTTTCCGGCATGCATCTGGAGGTGCTCCAGGATGGGCCCAAGACTGAGTGCTGGGAAGAACGTCAGCGCGCCGATGATGATGATGGTGCCGATCAGCAACACCGAGAACAAAGGCGTTGTGACCGGGAAAGTTCCAGCAGATGCCGGTACGTATTTCTTCTTCGCCAGATTGCCGGCAATCGCCAGCATCGGAATGATCATCAGGAAACGCCCACCAAGCATCGCGATGCCGATAGCGACGTCGTACCAGGGCGTGTTTACCGTGAGGCCACCAAATGCGGACCCGTTATTGCCCGTACCGGATACAAACGCATAGAGAATCTCCGACAAGCCATGTGGACCGGGGTTAAGAATGCTGCCCGTGCCAAATGTTTTGACGCTGGAAATTGCAGAGAAAACCAGGATGATGAGCGGGAAGATGAGTGCAACCAGCATTGCCATCTTCACGTCGTAGGCTTCGATCTTTTTCCCGAGATATTCCGGAGTGCGTCCGACCATCAAGCCCGCAATGAACACCGCGAGCACGATATAAATCAGCATGCCGTACATTCCCGCTCCCACGCCGCCGAAGATCACTTCGCTCAGCATGATGTTTACGAGCGGCACCATGCCACCAAGTGGCGTGAACGAATCGTGCCATCCATTGATGGCGCCGCAGCTTGCATCGGTGGTGATGGTGGCAAAGAGCGCGGTGTTCGCGATGCCGAAGCGAACTTCCTTGCCCTCCATGTTGCCGCCGGCTTGCATCGCGCTCGTGTGCTGATCAACCCCGGCGAGCAGAGGATTGCCGCTGGCTTCCGCCCAGTAAACAACACTCACTCCAACGAGGAAGAGTGCAGCCATCGCGCCCCACACGGCCCAACCGTGGCGCTGTGAACCTGTCATACGGCCCAGCGTGTAGGTGAGTCCCGCGGAGATCGCGAAGATCGAGAACATCTCGATCAGGTTCGAAAGCGGCGTCGGGTTTTCATACGGATGCGAGCTGTTGGCATTGAAGAAACCACCACCGTTGGTGCCCCACTCCTTGATGATTTCCTGCGAAGCAACCGGCCCCTGGGCGATGGTCTGCGTGGTGATCGTTTGCGTGCTCGACTTTCCGTCGGCACCGGTGGTTGTGACCTGCTGCGGCTCCACAAGTTTCACCGTGTCGTACGGTTTGAGGTTCTGCACCACGCCCTGCGAAACCAGCGCCAGTGCACCCATGATGCAGAAGGGCAACAGTACCCACAGCACCGCACGCGTCATATCAACCCAGAAATTGCCAATCGTTTCCGACTGCCGACGCGCGATGCCGCGAATGAACGCAATCGCAATCGCGATGCCCACAGCGGCAGACATGAAGTTGTGGTACGCCAGACCCGCCATCTGCGTGAAGTAACTCATCACCGCTTCGCCGCTATACGCTTGCCAGTTGGTATTCGTGGTGAAAGACGCCGCAGTATTGAACGCCAGGTGTGCGGGATCGACGGCGCCGAATTTCTGCGGGTTGAATGGCAGATGAAGTTGCACGCGCTGCATGATGTAGAGCATGAGCATCGAGACCGCGCTGAACAGCAGCATAGCGATGGCGTACTCGGTCCATTTCATCTCTTGCGATTCGTCCACCGCGGTACAGCGATAGATCAGCCGTTCAATGGGTCGCAATACCGGATCGAGAAACGTACGCTCTCGGTTGAAGACCCGCGCCATGAAGACACCGAGTGGCTTCGTGACCGCGAGGATCAATCCGAGAAACAACAGGATTTGGAACCAACCGTTGGCCGACATCAGAATTTCTCCGGACGAAGCAAGGCGTAAACCAGGTAAACGCCGAGTAGCGCACAAACAGCGAGAATGACGAGCGTTTCAAGATTCATGGTCAGCTATCTCACCCGTTCGCAAAACTGCACGTATGCAACGGCCGCAATGAAGAACAGAAGAGTGATGGCGATGTAAATCAGGTCTTGCATGTGAGTCTCCCGTACCCTCAGCAGCCGCACTCGCGGCCTTCGGTGCCGCCAGAACTCCAGTCGCACAAGAGTTCGCCGCTGGTTGACTTTTGGTCGTCCGATAATTCCAGGAACGTCAAGCGCGCTGCGGCGTTTTCCGCAAAAGCCTCAACTGCTGTGTCTCCGATACTCATAGTTCTCCTTGACCCCTTACGCAGCACGCTTCTGTGCGGAATCATGCCGCTTCTCCGAGATGATCCGGTGCATGCGGGCACGAATGAACCACACGTGGGTGGATCTCGAACTCTTCGGCTCCTGACAGAGCGCGAAGAAAAAGCGTGCGATAAATACCAACCCGCAAACGGAAACGACGACAAGCACCGGCACGAAGAACCTCCGCATGACTGCGCAAGTTCTATTCGAATCCTTCAGGCATAAAGGTGCCCTAAGGCGCACGTAAGGAGTTCGTAAAGACGGCTAGGCGGCGATGGGTTCGCCTTCGGGAATAAAGCGGTAGCCGATCCAGCGCTCGGTGAGGATGTAGCGCTTATTGCTGTTTTCGCCTTCGATTTTTTTGCGGAGCTGTCCGACGAAAACGCGGAGGTATTCGGATTGTTCAGCGTGGTCCGCTCCCCATACCGACGAAAGCAGCGTCCGGTGCGGCACAACCTTGCCGGGATGCCGCGCGAGGTAGAGCAGCAGATCAAATTCTTTGGGAGTGAGTCGGACTTCGGTACCCCTGACTTTGACCAGGTGCGCGGCGGTATCGATCACAAAATCTCCGAGCTCCAGGATCGTCGCTATCTCCGCAACCGGTGCCCGCCGCAGGTTCGCACGAATGCGCGCCAGCAGTTCGTTGATGTTGAACGGTTTGGTGATGTAATCATCCGCCCCAAGATCCAACGCTTTGACCTTCGTTCGCTCGTCTTCCTTCACCGAGAGCACGATGATCGGCACCTGCGAACGCGCACGTAGTTCCTTGCAAAGCGCAAGGCCATCCATGTTGGGCATGGAGATGTCGGTAATGACGAGGTCCGGCACCCAGTCCTTCATGATCTCGAAGGCGGTTTCGCCATCGTTGGCAACGCGTATCTCGTAGCCCTTCGCCGAAAGCGTGGTGCGCAGTACCCGCGTGATTTGCTGTTCGTCGTCAACTACGAGAATGCGCGCGATCATCAGCGGGCCTCCTGGGTGACGATATGCACATCGACCGACGGTGCATCACGCAGAAACTTATGGATCGCCGACAAATAGAGATATTTTTGGTAGCCCGTACGCGCCGACCGACCGAAGATGATCTGTGTAATGTGGTTTTCTTTTACGACCTTGGCTACCTCTTCCGCAACGCTCTTCCCTTTCGTCCGCAGAACCTTAGCATCGAGGTTCTCAGCGAAACGAATGTTCTCGGCAAGCGACTTTTGGTCCTTGGGATCGGTGTCGCGACCAACGTCCACGTAAATTACATAAAATTCGCCGCCGATCGCGTGCGCCATGCGAGAGGCCCGGGCGACCAAATACTGCGCAGCAGGATTCGAACTGACACAGACCGCAATGCGCTCGCGAACTGCGGGCGCCTGCTCGACGTTCTCTTTCGCGAGATACGCATCAAGACTGCGGTCCACTACCTGCGTAACCTGCCGAAGCGCGAGTTCTCGAAGTGCGATAAGGTTTCCCGGACGGAAAAAATGCGATAACGCGCGCTCGGCTCGGTCGGTGGGATACACATCACCGCGTTTCATGCGTTTTTCCAGCGCCTGCGGCGTTACGTCGGCTAGAACGATCTCGTCAACGCGCTGCATCAGCCAGTCGGGGACGGTTTCGCGCACCTGGATCCCTGTGAATTGCAACACACTTGGTCCGAGGCTCTCAATGTGTTGCACGTTCATCGTCGTCAGCACGTCGATGTTGGCGTCCACCAGCTCCAGCACGTCTTCGTAGCGCTTGCGGTGCTTACTGCCGTCGATGTTGGTGTGGGCGAGTTCGTCCACGAGCACAACCTGTGGCTTGCGCGCGAGGATCGCGTCAACATCCATCTCCTGAAAGACGGTGCCTTTGTATTCAAGCTGCTTCTTCGGAATGATGTCGAGCTTCGAGGACAGCTCGGCAGTGGCGCGGCGCCCATGCGTTTCAATCACGCCAATCACCACGTCTTCGCCTCGGCTCATGCGTCGAATCGCTTCGCTGAGCATCGAGTAGGTCTTGCCGACGCCCGGCGCATAGCCAAGGAACAACTTCAGCAGGCCCACCTTTTTTTCCGGTGAGACCTCGTCCAGCCACTGATCGGGAGTCTTCTGCATCGTTGCGTATTCTATATACCGTTTTTCGTCTGGCGTAAAATGCAGCCGTGAGATCGAGCGCAAGACAGCTCGGACGGTACGTTGTCGTCGTACTCGTCCTCGTCGCAGTCGTTTTCATATATCGCCACGTTCCGGCTAATCCCACCACCGTCGCCCTCACGTTTCTCATCTTGGTTTTGCTTACCGCGGCGTTCTGGGGATTTAGGGTCGCGATGGCTCTCTCGGTGCTCGCAACCGCGGCAATCAATTTCTTCTTCCTGCCGCCAGTCGGCACCTTCACTATCGCCGATCCACAGAACTGGATCGCGCTTCTCGCCTTCCTTGTTACCGCAGTCGTCGCTAGCAATCTCGCGGAACGCGCACGCAATGAAGCTGAGAAAGCTACAGAGCAACGCCAAAACGTCGAGCATCTCTACGACCTGAGCCAGAAATTGTTGACGGTTGAAACCGTTCCGGAACTGATGAATGCGATACCGGTGTTCGTTCTCGAATCGTTTGGCGGCTCAGGGGTCGCGCTTATTTCAAACGTAAAGCCAACTATTTACCGCTCGACTGCCGACGTCTCGATTGACGCGGAAACCCTGAGAAACACTCTTGCCCGCGGCGAAAGCACCCAACAAAACGGCGTGAATTACTTCCCGGTGCGGCTTGGCGTGCGCTCGGTTGGCGCGCTGGCAATTAAGGGATTGGAGATTCCGCGGCAAACCGCGGACGCAATTGGCAGTCTGGTCGGCACCGCCATCGAACGCACTCGCGCCGTGGACGAACTGGCAACCAGCCGTGCCGCACGCGAGAGCGAACAACTGCGCTCTGCGCTACTCGACTCAGTAACACATGAGTTCCGCACGCCACTTACCAGCATCAAGGCGAGTGTAACGACGCTGCTCGAGGGTTCTCTCGCGGACGCCGCTGCGCGCGCGGAATTGCTGACGATCATCAACGAAGAAACAGACCGGCTGAACCGATTGGTTGGCGAAGCTGCGGAAATGGCGCGTCTCGATTCGCGAGTGATCACCCTGCAACGACGGCAATTTGCGTTGAGCGAAGTTGTCGAGACCGTCCTTGATGAGCAAATCTCTACACTACGCAAACATCCGGTCACCGTTGAATTGCCGAAAGGCTTGCCTCCGGTGTATGCCGACTTCGATCGCATCCGGCAGGTCCTTACTCACTTGGTCGAGAACGCCGCGAAATATTCGGAGAACGACACACCCATTCGCATCAGCGCGGAATTAAAGGGCGACTTCATAGTGACCAGCGTGGCCGATCGGGGACCGGGGATCGACAGCTTCGAGCAGACGCTCATCTTCGACAAGTTCTATCGCGGAGAAAAACAGCGTTACGCCGCCGCCGGCACGGGTATGGGTCTGGCAATCAGTAAAGTGCTGATCGAAGCCCACGGCGGCACATTGACTGTGGTGAGCCAGATCGGCCAGGGGTCCGTCTTCTCGTTCACCCTACCCATTTCGGGCGAGCGATCGTAGCGCTACGCGCCTGCGTGAATAGACCTGCAGACACGAGTCGGTAACCGTAAAAACTTACGGCCGAAGAGAGCTAAGTTGTTGGAATTAAATGGTCGGGGAGAGAGGATTTGAACCTCCGACCCCCTGGTCCCGAACCAGGTGCTCTACCAGGCTGAGCCACTCCCCGACAACCCGAAGCCGCAGGCGGGAATAATTCGGCTTCGAAGACATTGTGATTATAACAAACCTTCACCGATCCGCCGCCGCGCTGGCCCTTGCTCGTTCCGGAGTTGACCAACGCTCGCGACACGATGCTCCGGTGCTGTGGCGATATATGGCGCGCAGAAATCCAGAGTAGCTGCCGGATTTCTCCCTACAATTTTCTCAGCAGGAACGAACTCGGGACGGAGTTCCCGCATCTGAAATCGAAGCTAGCGCAAGACCGCAGTTTCTTCTCCCCGAATTTCTGCTCGTATCCGGAGCTTTCCATGATGTCCAAGTGCGCTAATCCGAATTGCTCTTCGGTCTTCCGCTACCTTCGCGATGGCAAATTGTTCCAGGTACCCGCCGGCGCTTCTTTGCGCGCGGCTGCAACTGTCGCGAGTGACGCGCCCAAACCACCGACACGCGACGAATTTTTCTGGCTCTGCGGAACCTGCAGCAAGGAACTAACCATCGTGGTCGATCCCGTCGTCGGCGTGCAGACGGTGCGACGCACCGAAACGCGCGTGATGCGCGCTGCCGGCTAGTTCTCTCAACTTACTTTGCGATTTTTACGACCGGCGTGGCGTCCGTCACCACCGGCTTCGGCAGGTGCGGATTCGTGTAGCGTCCTACGATCGAATTCCACCGGATACTCAGCATCTCGCCGAACATCTTGATGCCGTCGACCAGAGGGTTGATCTTCGACCGGTCGTCATGTGCCCATTCCACCGGCACTTCTTCAATCTTCAGCTTGAACTTGCGTGCCAGGAAAAGCAGTTCGACGTCGAAGCCCCAGCGTTCCACGTGCTGACGTGTGAAGATCGTCTCCAGCGCCTTGCGGTTGAATGCCTTGAATCCGCACTGCGTGTCTTTGAAGTTCAATCCGAGCACAATCCGCATGATGACGTTGTACATGCGCCCGGCGATCTGGCGCATGATGGACTGCCGCTCGGTCTGCATCTTCGCTACCAGCCACCGCGAGCCAAAGGCAACATCCACGCCCTTCTGGATCTCGCTGAATAGCTTCGGTGCCTCGGTTATCGGCGCCGAGAGGTCGGCGTCGGTGAAGAGCACGACATCGCCCACTGCCTGCAGCATGCCATTGCGCACGCTGTACCCTTTGCCGCGATTGCCAGGGTTTTCAATCAGCCGAATAAACCGGTGCTGCGCCGCGAACCGCTTCACGACCTCCGCTGTGTTATCGCGAGAGCCGTCGTTGACGACCAGGACCTCGGCCGTCCAGCTCTGCTCAGCAAGAAAGGCAACAATCTTCGTCAGCGATTCCTGGATGCGATCGCTTTCGTTATAGGCGGGGATGACAATGCTGTAGGACACGTATTCCATGGGCGTCTAGGGCTGGGAACGGCTCAATTTGTATGCAGCTTGTTAGACGCCAAGCCATTCTAAATCAGTTGTAAGCAGCCCAATTCTTCTTTTCGAAATGCTTCAAGCGGCCTTTCGCCGCTCAGTCAGCATGGCGAACATGGCGCGCACAAGTTCGCGGTCCCACCTGCCACGCTCCGCCTCGCGCAACATCGTCTCGCGAGCCTGTTCATGCGACTGGGCCGCTTTGTAAGGACGCGCCGTTCGCAATGCATCGTAAACATCCACAACCTGCAGCGTGCGCGCCAGCAGCGGAATCTCAAGCCCCACCAACTGGTCTGGATACCCGCTCCCATCCCAATGTTCATGATGGTGGCGAATGATCGGCAGTACTTTTCGCAGCGAACGCAGCGGCTGACAAATGCGCTCCCCGATGATCGGGTGCTGCCGCATGATCGACCACTCATCTGCAGTCAGATCGGATCCCTTCTTCAGGATCTCGTCCGGAATCGCGATCTTGCCGAGATCGTGCAGGTATCCGCCGCGCTTCAGCGCAAGGATTGCATCGGCGCCCATCCGCAGGAACGCACCGAGTTCGCTCGCGTATTGTGAAAGCCGCTCACAGTGCCCTTCCGTATAAGGATCACGCGCCTCCACGCTCAACCCGAGGGTGCACAACACTGCCTCCGCGTTGTCGAGTTCGTCGGTAAACTCCTTCAGCCGCAATAGCGACTTCACCCGCGCAAACAGTTCTTCCGGAAAAATCGGCTTGTTCAGAAATTCATCGGCGCCGGATTCTATGCCCCTGATCCGGTTCTCGCGATCGGTAAGCCCGGTAATCATCACTATAGGGATCAGGCGCGTCTCCGGATTGTCCTTCAGCTCACGGCAAAGGTCGTAGCCGTTCTTGCCCGGCATCTGCACATCCAGCAAGATCAGGTCCGGCGGACGCCCCGCAATTTCCCGCTCCGCCTCGGCTGCGCTATAGGCAAGCTGCACCAGGTAGCCATGCGCAGCCAGCAGCTCCTGCATGAGCATGGCAAGCTCAGGCGAGTCGTCAACCACCAGGATGTGCTGGGAACGTTTCGCGGGAAATTCGTGGGTCACGTCTTTACGAAGGGTTCTGCTCTGGATTGGTTGTATCGCGCCGGGAGCGGGTTTCGGTTGAAGTGCGGGCGCTTGCGGGCTTAGCCTCGTAGTATGCGCAGATGTATCGCACTCCTCCAGTTCGCGGTTATGTTCACCGGACTCGCATCGGCGGCGGGCAAGCCGAAGGTCATCACCTTCGGCAAACCCATGACGGTCAAGCTCTTCCTCGGCCCCACCGAAGACAAAACCATGGACATGAAAGTCCGCGGTCTCTACGTGGACGGCGCCCTCAAGGAGTTCACCACCGGCGAAACCCACGACATCACCGACCGCCTCTTCGTTGCCCGCAAGGCCTACCGGCTGAATGACAATCTTCCCGAAGACACAAAGTCTCCGCACTGGAAGTGGCAGCGCGGCGCGTGGCTGCTGGTGGACCGCACCAACGCGCACATCACCACCATCAAGCTGCCGGAGTTCGACCCGTTTTATTCGTCGGTGAGCTGGTACCGCGACTACGCCGCCTATTGCGGCATCTCGGATAACGGGGAAACTCTGTATGCAGTCGTCGCGCAGATCGGCCGCAAGAAAGCAGTGCTTCGAAAAGAGCTCGGGCCGGCCAGCCAGGCCGATTCTCCGGACGCAGATTGCGACGCGCCGCAGTGGGAGCGCAGCCCGTCGAAGGTCACCTTCTTTCCCAAGAAATATCCCAAGGCGAGCTATACGGTTTTTGGTCACGCCACCGATATCGCGACAGACAGCAACGACGACGAGTAAGATGCCGGAATGAAGACGCTCGACGAGCTACTTGAAGAAGCGAAGCTGGCCCACGGACACCTCTGCGCCGGGCAGGTGCTTGGGGTGCGCATGGCGCTGTGCGGAATGCAGAAGCTTGGCATCGAAGATCCGCGCGGACGCGATCGCAAGCGGCTTGTGACCTATGTTGAGATCGATCGCTGCGCGACCGATGCGATCGGCGTGGTCACTGGATGTCGGCTTGGGAAGCGGGCTTTGAAGTTTCGCGACTGGGGCAAGATGGCAGCGACCTTCGTGGATCTTGAGGCGGGGCGCGCGGTTCGCGTGGCGGCGCGTGAGTCGTCGAAGGAATTGGCGCGGCAGCTGCATCCTGAACTCGACAATAAAAATGCGCAGCAAATGCTCGCGTATCGCGAGCTCAGCGATGAGGATCTCTTCACGATGCAATGGGTCTCCGTCGAAGTGGGGCCGCAGGAGATGCCGGGATTCAAGGGCGAGCGCATTGCTTGCGATCAGTGCGGCGAAGGGATTAACTACCATCGCGAAGTGATTCGCGATGGGCGCACGTTGTGTCGTGGGTGCGCGGGAGAGAATTACTACACTCCCGTGGAGTAGCCGCGTACCAGGTTACAGGCAAGAAACCAGGAAAACTTACGGTAAAACCCGAAGTTAGAAATTGGTAAACAACTTTTTCTAAGTGCTTATTTAGCGGGTATTTGCAGCGGACGGGTCTGGACGCGGTCGGAAAATTGACGGTTTTGACCCCTAATCTTTTTCTCCAAATGCCCTAAAACGTGACCCTGGAGCCAGAAAAATGTTCGAGTCGTCGAATTTGCCGCAAAGGTGGTACAGGGAAAGTGGAAAGATTTTGTTAACTGATGGGTAATACGTCTTTCAGACAGGTGCCCCATTCTAAGATTTCGCTCCGCCTTTGAGCGAAATCTTAGGGTGGGGCATTTTGTTCGGGAAAGAGTCTCCGACTTCATCCACGAACCGCCCCACCCTAGCGCTTCACAAAAAACGTGAATCGCTAGAATGGGGCACCCAGAGATCGAGAACATGCTTGGGTGGGCCACCCGCCGTGGGCCCCCGCCATATGCGTTTCTGTTGGTCGTGAGTGGATTATAGGAGAAAATCGGAACAGAGGAGAGCCGTCATGGCCTTGTTGAAATTGGCTGCGGCCTGCGCTCCCTCGGTGTATTCTTTTTCGGCCTTCATAACGCACAATTATATGTTCCCTTGGCAATATCGCCGTCTGACTGAGCTTGTCCGCACACAGTTAGAAATGATTCGAAATGAAGTGAAGAATCATGCAGACGCCATAACAGAATCCTCCAAGGCTCAAATAGAAGCCAATAACAACCCTCCAGTTCTCACCAACACGCTCCAAATACCATCCGAAACGATAGAATCCATAAAATCCGAATCCGGTGATCAAAAGAAAAGAGAGGATCGCAAAGTTCGACTTGAGTTGTGGACGATTGCTATTGTTGCGGTCTACACCATTGTTACCTTCTGCCTGTGGTGGGACACTCACAATCAGAGCCTCAACCAGAGTGCGAGCATCGTGACTACCGCTGCTCAAGGAGTCGATCAGCTTCGTCTGTCGCGTCAAGCGATGCAAATTGACCAGAGAGCTTGGCTGAAAGTCGGTTTTGGAGGGATTCCCATTCCCGAGAGCGTCATCGGTACCGACGTAAAACGGAGCTTTAGTCTTACCAGTGGTCAGCCAATTTTCGTGCCAGTAAGATTCTCGAATATAGGGAAAACCCCACTGCTTCGGATGAAGGGAACCATTCTTGTCGATTTGATCCCAATGGGCAAAGAGCCGGATGTTCCGACGCGTCCACTCATAGATTTGGGAACCGCTCCAACTGAAGAACAATGGCGCGGAGCTGAGTTCAACAAGGCGGATTTCAAAGTCCGCAGTACGCTTCAGGTCACTGCGGCCATTATTTACCCATCCGATGCTAGCGAAATGAGCCTCCCCAGAACGAAAATTTCCGGGCATAAATTCATGACTCCTCCACTCTCGCAAGCAGAGGCTCTGGATTTCGCGTCCGACAAAAACTACCTCGCGATTTTCGGGGAGCTTCACTATCTCGACGTGCTCGGGGTGGAACACTGGGTGAAATTTTGCGAGAACTCGCACATTTCACAACCTTCTCGTCCAATCGCCCAAGTGTGCTGCCTATTACGCGATTGACGATCAGCCAACACACTAGCCCTGTCACGGCGAGCAAAAGGGTGATGCCAGGAATGAGCGACAAGATACTAGACCATCCGGGCAGGAGATTTCATGAAAGCAAAACCCCCAAAAGATATAAGAGATAGGCGAGCAAAGCCGCGCAAGCCACCGCCACCGCAGCCACAGAAGCGCCCGTGGCTAATCCTTTGGGAATATCTAGGAGGTATTGCAGTATTAGTGACGCTCGCTGGCTTCGCGCTGAATTGGCTTCCGAAAATTCTATCGGGTCATCGGGAAGCCTCCGTCCGAACGACCCAATGGGGACGGCCTTTTATTTGCAAAATGACGGAATTCTGGCAATACATGACGTGAATTTCATGTGTCGCATCGACAATATTCCGGGCTACAACATCTCTAATATTCGATTGGTGACAAACCCGACCAAGGAGAATGTTCTTAGACCGGGTAAGAGAGTTTCCGCGAATTGCATGGATACGACACAGATTTTCATTCCGCCAAATGCGAAGCTCGATGCCACCCTTGTTACGACATATAGGCAGGATTGGACTTGGTGGAAAAAAACTTCCGAGTTCCCAATGGAAGCGACCAACAATGGCGCGGGATGCGTATGGAGAAACCTGCCGGAAGGTGAATGATTCCGCTGCCCGGTCACGGGGCGCCACATTAGTTGCTAATGTGTGTGAAGTATATTGATACCGAAATAATCACCTAATTTAACTAGTGAACTGCGAATTCTCCACTTTATGCTCACCTCACAAGCATCCGTGTCTGGCGTCACAGAATTCTTGCCTTTTCCTTCCTACGATGCGCATGTGGGGCATTTCCAACTGAACCTCTGATCTTTGGTATCCATCGGGTGGGGTGCCCGGCGGGCGAGTCGCTATTGCCCCGTCATCGCGGCCGGAGAGCGTGTGTAACTCGTTTGGTTTGAATATTTTGGCTGTAAGTGCTTTGGATGGAATATTTTGCGGACTATGCCGTGGGTAAGCCGTGTGTTTTGAAGATTTTGCGATTTTTAAGAGGGGGTGGGGGTACCTTCTAGCAAACAGCAGATCCTTCGCTGCGCTCTGGATGACAAGAGGTGGAAGTGCGCGGGGTGAGAGCGGTGTGGGCTTCCGCGAAGAGAACAGCAGATCCTTCCCCTTCGGCTACGCTCAGGGTCAGGATGACAGGACGTTTTAGTGCGAGGGGAGAGGGCGGCGTGGGCTGACCGCTAGAGAGGAAAACCCCACCCTATCGCTTCGCGATCAGGATGGGGCACCCTTTAGTGAGAACTTGTGAGTGGCGTCGAGCGATCGTTGTCCGAGTTACGGGTGGATGACCGCGTCTACGTGAATCTGCACACCGTTCGCTGGTGGCGGAGGCGGTGGGGGTGGTGGGGTCACAACGTGCACATGCACGACCGGCGGCGGAGGCGGGGCTACAACGTAGGTGTGGACCGGAGGAGGCGGGGGCGGTGGGGGTGGCGCGACGACTGGCGCATAGCAGCCATGCTTTTTCGCTTGTCCGGGAGGGAGGTCGCAGCCCTTCCAGCCCTTTTTCTTTCCGTGAGCAGCGCCGTTTCCCTGCCCGTGAGCTTCGTCCTGGTGATTATCGTTGCCGTGACCGTTGCTGGCCCAGGCTGGAACGCCGAGCATCAGCGCGAGCGAGGTGGCGGCTACAAAAATTCGATTGGATGACATAAGTGGCTCCGAGTACGAATGGATGATGGCAGCTCCACTAACTGCAACGAAAGTGCCAAAGGGACAGGTCCCGAGGTAAGTTGCTGAATTTGGGCGAGAAAGAGTGCGCGCAACCGCTCGCGGAGCAAGAAAACGGCGCGTCATACTTACACGTTCATGTAAGCGGAGTTCCTGAATTTACGTCGTTACCAAAGAACAAGCCCCGCCGGAGCAGGGCTGTTTCGGAGCCGAAAGTTGTGCGCTACACCGCAGCCAGCGCGTGTTCCACGGCGTGGGCCACGCGGATCATTGTCGCTTCCTGGAAGTGTTTCGCGAAGACCTGCAGACCGATGGGAAGACCGTCTTTGGAACTCCCGCAGGGGACCGAGATTCCCGGGATGCCGACAAGATCGGCGGTGACCGTGAAGATGTCGGCGAGGTACATGGCTAGCGGGTCGTCGGCTTTTTCGCCAAGCTTGAACGCCGGCGTCGGCGTGGTGGGCGTGACGATCGCGTCGACTTTGGCGAAGGCTTCGTCGAAGTCCTGGGCCAGCAGGGTGCGGACTTTCTGCGCCTTAAGGTAGTAGGCGTCGTAGTAGCCGGCGCTGAGTGCGTAGGTGCCGAGGATGATGCGGCGTTTGACTTCGGCGCCGAAGCCTTCGTCGCGGCTCTTGCGGTACATCTCGGAGAGTGTTTTCGCTTCTTTCGAACGGTGCGAGTAGCGGACACCGTCGAAGCGCGCGAGGTTCGACGATGCCTCGGCGGTAGCAACGAGGTAGTACGTAGGGATGGCGTACTTGGTGTGCGGCAGCGAGACCTCGATGATCTCCGCGCCGGCCTTGGCGAGGTTCTGGATGGACGCTTCGACTGAGGCTTTCACTTCGGGATCGAGGCCTTCGCCGAAATATTCTTTCGCGACACCAATTTTCATTCCGCGAACGGGCTTGCCGATTTCGTCGGAGTACTTCGGGACTGCGACCTCGGCGGAAGTGGCATCCATCGGATCACGACCGGCAATCACTTCGAGCATGATCGCCGCGTCCTTTACGTCTTTGGCGAACGGACCGATGTGATCGAGCGACGAGGCAAACGCAATCAGGCCGTAGCGCGAAACGCGGCCGTAGGTCGGCATCAACCCGACCACGCCGCAGAACGACGCGGGCTGGCGAATGGAACCGCCGGTATCCGAACCGAGCGAAGTGACCGCAGTTCCGGCGGCGACGACCGCAGCCGATCCACCGGATGATCCGCCGGGGACGCGAGACTTATCGCGGGGATTTCGCACCGGGCCATAGGCTGAGTTCTCGTTCGACGAGCCCATGGCGAACTCATCGCAATTGGTTTTGCCGAGGATGACGGCGCCGGCGGCTTCGAGCTTCTGCACGACCGTGGCGTCGTAGGGGGCAATGAACTCTTCGAGGATCTTCGATCCTGCCGTGGTGCGAACACCCTTGGTCGAGATGACATCTTTGATGGCGACGGGGAGGCCGGCGAGGCGGGGGAGGTCGTCACCGCGGTCGGCAATGGCGTCAATCTTGGCGGCCTGCGCGAGCGCGCGGTCGCGGCTCAACGTGAGGTAGGCGTTGATCTCTCCGTCTTCGGCTTCGATCTTCTTATAGAACGATTCGGCAATTGCCGTGGCTGTGGCCTGGCGCTCCTGGATCGCGATGCGAGTTGCGTCGATGGTGAGTACGTTGATGTCCATTTCAGACTATGAAGTCACCTTTCGCTTCGGCCGTGGGCTCATCGAGTTCAAGGTTGAAGTGCGCCTGGATCTTGTTGATTGTCTCTTTCGGATCCAGCCCCTCAGATTTGTGGAGAGCGTCCGCGATGTGCCGGGTTATGTCCGTGAGCAGGATCGACCAGACGATGATTTCGTTCTCACCGCCTCCGAAGGAGCCCGGCGCCAAAGAGACTTGCAAGCCTTGATTGATGATCCAGGCGCGCAGTACTTCGACTGCGTCAGCGACTCGATTTGCATCTGGTGGAGCAGCGAGTTCCTTCATCGTTCGATTACCTTGGGTACCTTGAAGTAGGTTCCATCTGTATCGGGCGCGTTCTTCATCGCGACATCGTGAGGCAACGACGGGCGGAGTTCATCGGGACGAAGGGCATAGCCGTAGCGCTCGGCCTCGGACTTCCCTTCGCCCCCATAACGCGCGGCGACCTGGGCCATCGGTTCGACGTTGGTGGTGTCGAGTTCATTGAGGTTGTCGATGTACTCGAGGATCGAGTTGAGGTCCTTGAGGAAGCGCTTGCTCTCGGCTTCGGTAAGCTCGAGGTTCGCCAGGTCGGCGACGTACTTTACGTCTTTTTCGGTGACTTTCATCGCGTTTCCATTTCGCCGGGTAACACAAACCGGAGCCGTTCGACGCGGCCTCCGGTAATCTCGCTGAGGTGCCGCAGATACTCTTTAGCTAAAGCCAGCAACTGCACCCGCCAGGCTGCGTCGGGCACCTGGACTACCAGTTCGCCGTTCTCAAACGCCAATGCCCGTGTCTTTTCGGATACCGCCGTTCCGCATGCCAGCGGCCACGCCAACAGGGGTACATCTTCGGCTGGCGCTCGGCGCACCGCATCTACCAAGATCTGCTGCAGGGTTTGCCGGACGTGCTCCATCACAGGCTCTAAACGGGCGAAAAATCGATTGTAGCATCGGAAAGCTGGGGCTTCGGGAGGGGGCAAAGGGGTTCGAGAGCACTGTCACAAATGGCGGGTACTAACGGTCAATTACTAAGGTGATTTTGACGGTTTTGACAATTCGTAAGAAGCTTACGCAAGCATGGATGGCGAACATATGAATACGAACAGCACCACCGCACCCGAACCGGGGATTTCAACCCCCACTGCACTCATACTTTTGCTGGTACTGGCGCTCGTCGCGGCGATCTACTTCTTCTACATGCCGGCGTAAGTCAGAGCGGGAACTCCGCCTGCACGAACGCCATCGCCTGTTCCCGCGATTGCAGTCTGCCTTCCAGTTGTCCATCTTCCACGGATGACAAAATCTCTTTGAAGAGCGGCCCCGGCCTGTGGCCGAGTGCGATGAGGTCGGCGCCGGTCACTAATGGCTCTGGCCGAATTTCTTTGGGCTGAGTCTCTTCCATCTTCTGCTTCAGAAAATCGTAAGACCCGAGGTTGCGATGGCTGGCCAGGCAGTCCATCTTGTGGAGTTCCATGTGCTCGTCGAACTTCGGCAGGCGCATGAAACGCTTGAGGGTGGACTCGCGCATGTGCGTCACTTCTGCGAACTTCATGTGGTTCTCGACGAGCGCGCTTACCTGATCGAGTTGCTCGTTGGAGAAACGCATTTGCTTGCCGAGCACTTCAGTCATGCGTACGCCGACATCCACATGGCCATCGAAGCGGATGCGATCGGGCGCGCGGCGGAATGTTGGGGGCTTGCCGACGTCGTGAAGCAACGCACCCCAGGCCAGGGTCGGCGAACAGTTCGGTGGCAATTGCTCGAGCAGCATCAGGGTGTGAATCCAAACATCGCCCTCAGGATGAAACTGCGGCGGCTGCTGGACGCCTTTCATCTTCGCGATCTCTGGAAGAACTTGGATGAGAAGGCCGGATTCATCGAGCAACTCAAAGGCGCGGCGGGCGTGGCCTTCTGTGAGCATTTTCGTGAGTTCATCGCGCACGCGTTCGTGGCTCACGACGCTGATCTGCGGCGAGAGTTGTTGAATCACCGCCATGGTTTCGGGCGCGATTTCATATTCGAAGCGAGCGGCGAAGCGTACGGCGCGGAGCATGCGGAGTTTGTCTTCTTCGAAACGCTGGCGCGGATCACCAATGGTGCGAATGATTTTGGCTGCGAGGTCGGCGCGACCGCCGACGAAGTCGAGAACTTCGTCGTGGTTCAGGGGATCGAGCAGCATGCCGTTGATGGTGAAGTCGCGGCGCTGGACGTCTTCGCGGGGGTCTTGCGAGAAGCGGACTTCATCGGGATGGCGGCCATCGGAGTAGACGCCGTCACTGCGGAACGTCGCGACTTCGATGCAGCCATGATGATGGCTTTGCGGATGCGTTGCTTCCGGATCGCATTCGGGTTCGTCAGGCACCGGAACCAGGACTACGCCGAACTGCGCGCCGACGGCCCATGTCTTCGGAAAGATCTTCATCACCTGGTCGGGGATGGCGTCAGTGGCAACGTCGTAGTCGGCGGGATCGCGGCCGAGCAGGAGATCGCGCACGCAACCGCCAACGAGATAGGCCTGGTGGCCGTGGCCGCGGAGCGTTTTTACGATTTCGATGGCGGCTGCCTTGGGCTGCATTGCAGTCAATCTTAGCGCGGTTATTGCTTAGTGCGTTCTGCGAGGCTGAACTCGGATACCAGAGGCAGGTGGTCGGAGGCGATGAGCGCGGTTCGGCTGCGGTGAATGCAGTAGGACTCGAGAGAGAGAGTTCGGTCGAAGTAGAAGTGGTCGAGGTGGAGCAGGGGCATTACGCCGGGATAGGTACGCGCATAGCGCAGGTGCGTGCGCGGCTCGATTGCCTCGAATTCCGTGCCCATGAGGCGCGATGCGAGGCCGCGGGTCCATTCGTTGAAGTCGCCGAGTACGATACGCGGGCCGGTGAATTCGGCGCGACGGAGCACGGCTTCCGTGAGCAGCTTGCGCGCCTGGTGGCGGCGCTCTACGAAGCTGGTGCCGAGATGGAGGTTGAAGAGATGAAGCACGCTTCTGTCGGTTAACGACACATCGGTGCGGAGGCAGCCGCGGCGCTCGCGATGGCGCCAGGTGATGTCGTAGTTTTCGCTGGCGGTGATGGGCAGACGGCTGAGAGTCATGTTGCCGTAGGCGCCGCCGTGGAGCGAGCGGTTTTCGCCGAATCGCCATTCGTATTCTTGAAGGTTCGTCGCGATACGGCGGGCCTGGTCGTGACCGGGGTGACCGTCGCGCACGTCGAGAATTTCCTGCATGGCGATTACATCGGCATCGAGTTCGCGGATGACGGTGGCAATGCGTTCGGGATCGGTGCGGCGATCGAGGCCGCGGCACTTGTGGACGTTGTAGGTGGCGATGCGGAGGCGCATCACTGCTGGCGGTCGAGCACCCAGCCGAGGAGTTCGGGCGCGCGTTCGAGGACAGGGCGATGCTTCCACTTCTCCAACGTAATGAGTTCGCTGTTGGCAAGGTCGCGCTCGAAGTCATGCTCGAGGCGTTCGACGAAGTCTTCGGCGCGCACGGCGAGGTTTACCTCGTCGTTGAGACCGAAGGAACGATTGTCGAAGTTGGTGGAACCGACGACGCCCCAGAGGCCGTCGATGAGCAGGATCTTGGCGTGGATCATGGCTGGTTGGTATTCGTAGATACGCGCAGCGGCTTCCAGCAATCGTCCATAGGCGCGGCGACTGGAGCTGCGCGTGAGCATGTGATCGCTCTTCTTGCCTGGAACGAGGAGCACGACTTCGACGCCGCGCTCTTTCACGGCGCGGACGAGTTCGTCCATCATGCTGCGATCGGGCAGGAAATACGGCGTGGTGATGTGGATTGTGTGTTGCGCCGATGCCAAAAGCATTTGGAAGAGCAAGCGGGCGCGCGTGGAACCGCCTGCGGTGGGAGTGCTGTTGATGACCATGGCTTCGCCACTTCCCTGTTCTGCGTGCGGTTGAGGGAAATAGTCTTCGCCGGTGAGTACTTCGCCGCAGCTTTCCAACCAGTTCTCGGCAAACGTGGCTTGCAGGTTGGGAACAGCTTCACCGTCTACGCGCACCATGGTGTCGCGCCAGCGTGGCTTGTTCGGGCGCGCCTTGTACCAATGGTCAGCGACGCCCGCGCCTCCGATGAAGCCGACGCGGCCATCGACAACCAACACCTCACGGTGGGTGCGATGGTTGAACTGGGGCAGCTTGTACCAGGTGCTGTCGTTGTACCAGGCGATTTTGCCTCCGGCTTGGCGGAGATCGGTGAAGAATTTCTCGTGAGTTGCGGCGCTGCCGATGGCGTCGAGGACGATGTTGACTTGTACACCGGCGCGGGCGCGCTCGGTCATTGTGTCGACGTACCGCTGCGCGATTTCACTCTTCTGGAAGATGTAGGCCTCAAGGTTGATGCTGTGCTGTGCTGCAGCCATGGCGCGCAGTTCTTCTTCGTAGAAGTCGTTGCCGTTGGTATGCACGGTGAAACTCGTGCCGCGATGGACCTTGGAATCGGTAAGGGCCTCGAGGGTGTGCAGGAATTCGTCAGAACGGTTGTCTGCTGGCTTGGCGGCGGAGATCTTGTAACGCAAGCCGGGGCCAAACAGGCCAGAGAAAAGCACCAGAAGCGCGGCCGCAATCGCGAGCCACGCGATGACCATGAATCCCGTTGAGACCGTCGTTCCTGCGAGCAAGTACAAGAGCATCGTCAACCTCTGCCACTTAGATGCTGCGTCGAGCAACGCCGACGTGCGGTTCCCGTAGAATGAAGCCATGGCCGACGCCGTCATCCTGGGAATTGAAAGCTCGTGCGACGAGACCGCCGCGGCTGTGATCCGAAACGGCGCAGAAATCCTCTCCAGCGTAGTGTTCTCGCAGATCTACACGCATATGCGGTACGGCGGCGTGGTGCCGGAACTGGCCTCGCGCGAGCACTTGAAGGCTATCGTTCCCGTGGTGCGCCAGGCGGTGGAAGACGCTGGACAGAGCTATGACAAGATTGATGCCATCGCTGTGACACGCGGACCCGGACTGGCCGGAGCGCTGCTGGTGGGCGTGAGTTATGCGAAGGCGCTGTCATTCGCGCTGGATAAGCCGCTGATCGGCGTGAACCACCTGGAAGGACACATTCACGTGGTGCTGCTGGAACAGAAGCAGCAAGGCGTCGGCGAAATTCAGTTTCCGGTGCTGGCGCTGGTGGTGAGCGGCGGACACACGCATCTTTACCTTGCAGAGAAGAAGGATGCGGGATGGACGTATCGCGATGTGGGACACACGCGCGACGATGCGGCCGGCGAGGCCTACGACAAAGTCGCGAAGCTGCTGGGGCTTGGATATCCCGGGGGGCCGATTCTCGATGGCCTGGCAAAGCATGGCGATCCCAGGGCGGTGAGGTTTCCGTTCGCGCAGATCAAGCATCGCGACCGCAATCCGCAGAACCGACATGAGGATGACGATGCGCGAGTGGATTTCTCGTATAGCGGTATCAAGACCGCGGTGCTGCGCTATGTTGAAACGCACGAGATGAAGGCGGCGATTGAAGCGCGGCGAACGGCGTTGAAGGAAATCGAGAAGCCATCGCAGGACGATTATTTGCGGGTGTGCGATCGGCAGACGCTCGATCTGATTGCATCGTTTCAGCGCGCGGTGGTGAATGATCTTGTCTCGAAGGCGCTGCACGCGGCTGCGGAAAACAATGCAGCAACGCTCTTGGTGACGGGCGGAGTTGCGGCGAATTCCGAGCTGCGTGAGACGTTTGAACGACGTGCCGGCGAACTTGGGTTGCCTGTGTATTTCCCTTCGCGACCGCTGTCTACGGACAACGCGGCGATGATTGCGGCGGCGGCGTATCCGCGGTTTCTGAGCGGAGAATTTGCGGCGCCTGATCTGTCCGCGGAAGCCAATCTTCGCCTGCGCTAAACACATCTTTACAACCCAACCGCAACCAAAGTGCCCTGTGTGTGTTTACAGGAGTGGAGGTTGGGACTCATGAACAAAAAATATTTATTCGTGCTGTTCGGGCTGATTCTCGCGGTGGCGATGGCTGCGCCGGCGAAAGCGAATGCGCAGGTCTCGTTCGGAGTCAGTGTGGGCACCCCCTATGCGGGCGGCTATGTTGCCGTGGCGCCTTATCCGGCGTATCGAGGATATTGTGCTTCGCCGTATTACTTTTCGTCTGGGTATTGCTATTCGCCGAGCTATTATCGGCCCTATTATCGTGGGTATTACCGGCATGAATATCACGGACATTACGCGCCGCGCGCTTATCGGTATGAGCGGGAACGGGTGCCTTATTATCGGCATGATGACCGCGATTATCGCGGCGACTATCGGCGATAGCAGGGGCTAAAGCCCCTCGTCGGGCGGGCTCGTTCGGCACGACTGAAGTCGTGCCCTGATACAAACCGTTCGGGGCGAAGTTTTTCGGCAGGACTGAAGGTGTGCCCTGTACAAACCGGTCGGGGACGAAGTGTCCCGGCGCGAATGAAGGCTCGCCTTGATACAAACCGGTCGGGGGAGAAGTTTTTCGGCACGGCTGAAGGCTTGCCCTGATACAAAACCAACTCTACAGAACCCCTCGCATAACGAGGGGTTTTCTGTTTCCGGTAGAATCGGTGGCCATGAAACGGCTCCTAACTTTTCTTCTTCTTTTCTCTGCATCCATGCTGGCCAAGAGTTCCAACGATCTGCGGGTGTACTTCGTGGATGTGGAGGGCGGACAGGCCACGCTCTTCGTTACGCCGAAGGGCGAATCGTTGTTGATTGATACCGGATGGCCGGGCAATGAAGGGCGCGATGCGGACCGGATTGCCGCTGCGGCCAAGAGCGCGGGGCTGAGTCGCATTGATTACGTGCTGATCACGCACTTCCACGACGATCATGTGGGCGGCGTGCCGAACCTGGTGGAGAAGATTCCGGTGGGGACGTTTGTGGACCACGGGCCGAACCGTGAGACCACTGACGAGATCACGGAGAACCGCTACGAGGCTTATCAGGAGGTGCTCGCGACCGGGAAGTACAAGCACATCACGATGAAACCGGGTGACAAGCTGCCGATTAAGGGGATCGATGTTGAAGCCGTTTCGGCCGACGGCGCGTTGATTGAGAAACCGCTGAAGGGTGCGGGCGAGGCGAACACATTCTGCGCGGCTTCAGAGAAGCGCGAGGCCGATAAGACTGAAAATCTGCGCTCACTGGGCGTGGTGATTACGTTTGGTAAAGCGCGTCTGCTCGACCTTGGCGACCTGACCTGGGACAAAGAAATGGAAATGATGTGTCCTACGAACCGGATTGGGAAAATCGATGTGCTGATCGTTTCCCACCACGGGTGGATGCAGAGTTCGAGTCCGGCGCTGGTGGATGCGGTGCGTCCGCGGATCGCGATTATGGACAACGGCGAGAAAAAGGGCGGATCGAAACCGACCGTCGAAACGGTCGCGAAGATTCCGGGACTTGAAGCGCTGTGGCAGTTGCACTATTCGGAAGATGCGGGCGGGGATAACGCCGCGGAGAAGTTTTTGGCGAATGTGCAGGGGCCGGATGGCGGACATGGGATTGAGTTAACGGTGGATGCGAAGGGAAATTTGGTTGTGAAGAACGATCGGACTGGGGAGACGGTGGAGTACGCGAAGAAGTAGGCTGCCTGAGTGACGACACGTTCCGCGCTATCCTCATCGGCTATGAATAATCTCCACGCCTCTGAGCGCCGCAACGATCGGGCGATTGCGTTCCTGCGGATTGCCGTTGGTGGACTGTTCCTGATCTTCGCGCAGTACAAGGTCTTCGGAACCCAGTTCACTCTACATGGCGGCTTCCAGATGTGGATCAACCGGTTTCTTGAAGATGGGGCTTATCCGTTCATGGTTCCGGTTCTGCGAGGATTCGTGCTGCGCTTTGCGACGCCGATCGCATTTCTCGCAGCTTATGGGGAGTTGGCGATCGGCATTTCGCTGGTGCTTGGAATTTGGGTGAGGGTGGCGAGTGCGTTTGGAGTCATTTACATGATGATGCTGCTATTCTCGTCGAATTATCCGGGAGCGCATGCGCCGGTTTGGCAATACTTCGGAGCTTCGTTGGACCATAGCGTGTTGGCGTTGTGCTTCGTGGCGTTCGTGATCGGGCAGAGCGATGCGATGTGGGCGGTGAGGAAGAAGTAGATTGAACCGGCAGTGGCAGGGGCTAAAGCCCCGATAATCTTCAGGCGCTTTCGGCACGGCTGAAGCCGTGCCCTGATACAAACCGTGCGTCGAAGCGAGTTTTTCAGCAAGCCTGTGAAGCCGTGCCCCTTCCCAAAGCGGCTTTCACTCGAAGTCTCAGCAACTCGGAAAGTCGTGCGCTTTGACCAGGGCGACCATGGGCCGAACGCGAGTTGAAGCTTGCCGCTACCTCAGGGTTTCTTCTCCTTGTCGGGCGTAGTGCTGGTTTCGTCGGAGGGCATGCGGTACTCGGGCTTTGATGCGCCCTGCAGGTACATGTCGAACCAGCCGACGATGTTCTCGAGGCGTTCGACGCGGTGCCACGGTTGTCCGGAGCGCGAGAGTTCGTGGGACTCGCCGGGGAAACGCACCATGAGCGCGGGTTTGTGAAGGAAGCGAAGGGCACGGAAGAGTTCTTCGCCACCGCTGGCGGGCGGGGTGCGGTAGTCGGCTTCGCCGAGAATGAACATCATTGGCGTATCGATGTCGTGGATGTAGGTGATGGGCGAGCGGGCGATGTAGTCCTGAGGATCGTCGAAGGGCGGCGCTTTGAACCAATGCGGCTGGAAGAGGGTGAAGTCCGCGGTGTACCACCATGCGGCCCAGTCGGAGATATCGCGTTGCGAGACAGCGGCGCGGAAGCGCTTGGTATGGCCGACGGCCCAGTCGGTGAGGAGGCCGCCGCCACTGCCGCCGGTGACACCGAGTTTTGAGTCGTCGATGTAGCCGCGCTTGATGACTTCATCCACGCCAGCCATTAGATCCTTGAAGTCGTCACCCGGGTACTTGTACTGGATGATGTTGCCGAAGTCCTGGCCGTAGCTGGTGCTGCCGCGCGGGTTGGGATAGAGAACGACGTAACCCTTCGCAGCCATCCATTGGAATTCGTGGTCGAAGACCCATCCGTAGGCGGAGTGCGGGCCGCCGTGAATGTTTAGGATGAGTGGATACTTCTTCTTCGGATCGAAGTCGGGCGGCTTCTGGATCCAGGCTTGAATCTTCTTGCCGTCGAAGCTGGTGTACCAGAGCTCTTCCGGCGCGGTGAGGTTGAGTTCGGAAAAGAGCGTGCGGTTGACGTTGGTGAGCTGACGCTGCGAACCGTCGGGCTGAAGCGCGAAGAGATCATCCAGCAGGGTCGGAGTAGAGACGCTGAGGATGACGGTCTTGCTGTCTTCTGAGGCGACGAATTGCTCGACCGCTTGATCGCCGCGGGTGATCTCCTGTGGCTGCTTCTTGCCGGTGACATCAAACTTCACGAGGATGGCGCGGCCTTGCTTGGCAACTACGTCAAGGATGGTGGAGCCGTCGTGGGACCAGAGGGGATCGAGGCCGCCGGCAGCGCGCGGGGCGCGGTTGTCGCCACCGACACCGCTGTTGACGTCGAAATCATAGTCGGCGGTGAGGTTCTTTGGCGTGGCACCGGGCGTGAGTTCGAGCGTCCAGAGATCGGGTTCGGAGTAGGAGCGGACGGGCTCGGGAGCGGAGCCGATGAAGGCGATACGTTTGCCGTCAGGAGAAAGAACCATGCTGCTGACGCCGCCGAGGAGGCCGCCGAGTTTGACCTGGTTGATGAGTTGGACGTCGCCGCCCGTGACGGGAACAGTGAGGATGTCGGACACGGGAAGTGTGTAATACGGCTCGATGTTGCGGTCGGCATGGAAGAGGATGCGTGTGCCATCGGGGGTGAAGGTCGCTTCCTGCTCGTCGAAGTTGCCGGTGGTGAGCTGCTTGGGAGTGACCTTGGCGTCGCTGGCGGTGGGCAGATCGGTGATCCAGATGTGCGCGTGGTGCTTGGGATCGAGATAGCCCTGGCCGTTGAAGCGATAGACAGCGCGGTTGATGACGCGGACGTCGGACTCGTGCTCGGGCTCGGCACCGGCGTCTTTCTTCTGCTTCTTCGCGAGGTCATCGGAGTTGGCGTCGCAGAGGAAGGCAATGTGTTTGCTGTCAGGTGACCATACCGGTTGCGCGACGGAGCGCGGGAGGTCGGTGATGATTGCGGCTTCGCCGCCTTTTACAGGAAGCAATGCGAGTTGTGTCGCGGGCGGCTTCCCTTCTTTCGGAGGCTCGGCGCTGCCGCGGATGAAGGCGATCCATTTGCCGTCGGGCGACCAGCGCGGAGAGGAATCACGTTTGCCTGAGGTGAGGCGGACGGGCGCGGACTGGCCGTTGGTGGCGACCGTCCAGAGAGAGGTGTCGTAGTTGTCTTTCTTATCGTTGACGCTGATCTGGACGTAGAGGACCTGGGTGGCGTCGGGCGAGAGCTGGGGGTCACCGATCCATTGGAAGCGGAAGAGATCTTTCTCGGTGATGGGGCGGTGGGATTGAGCGAAGGAGAAAGAAGCGGCGATCAATAGCAAGAAGACAAATTTTGTGCGCACGGATTCGGGACCTCTTGAAGATGCGAACTTTTATATCTGCGACGCGGGAGGTTGTCGAGGGGGAGAGCGATGCATTCGCGGATTGCCGCGGCGCCTGCGGCTCCTCGCAATGACAACGGGCTTTCGTGAAGCACACGGCCGCAGGGGCTAAAGCCCTGAAACTTTACGAGCCGTTTCGGCAGCGCTGAAGCGCTGCCCTGATACAGAGCACTGAGGCTTACAAAGCACAAAGCGACTCGCGAGGACAGGAGCGGCGGGTGCGGGTTGAGGAGCTCTCGGGGTTCTTGCAGCCGTGGGCTTTCGCGGGATTGCCACGTCGCCTGCGGCTCCTCGCAATGACAACTATTTCAGGCCGAGTTTAGCGATGAAGAACTTCGACATGTAGTCGTAGCACTCTTCGGTTTCGGGGAGACCGGTTTGGTTCCAGAAGGCGTGGGGGAGACCTTCGAAGACGATTAACTGGGCGTCGTTACCGGCGCGGAGGTAGGCGCGGTGGAGGATAGTGGTGCCACTGAGCAGGAGGTCGCGGCCGCTGGTGATGAATAACGACGGCGGCATGCCGTGGAGATCGGCGTACACCGGGGAGACGACGGGATCGCGCGGGCTGGTGGCGGCGAGATAGTCCTTGTCGTGCTGGCCGGTGGGGGGATCGAGGTGGCCAGACAGGCCCCGGAGCGCGTACATGGCCATGGAGTCGCCCATGCGATCGAGGTCGCCCATGCCGGAGAAGATGCCGAGCGCACCGGGCATCGGAAGACTGAGCTGTTTCAGCTTCACCGCGACTTCGGCGGTGAGGATGGCACCGGCGGAGGTGCCGTAGATGGCGATGTGCTCGGGCTTGTAGGTCTTGAGAAGGTCTTTGTAGACGGCGATGGCGTCGTCGAGGGCGGCAGGATAGGGATGCTCGGGAGCCAGACGATAGAGGACCGCGACCACTTTGACCTTCGCGAGGTTAGCGAGGGGGATGGACTCGGTGAGTGAGCCGGAGTCGGAGTTGAATCCACCGCCGTGCAGGTTGATGAGCACGCGATCGGCATTGGAGGTGGTCGGATGGATGGGCGTGAAAACGCGAACGGGAACGCCGGCGATCGTCGTCTTCTCGATGTTGACGGGATATATCTGCTGGGATTTCTTGCCGGCGCCCTCCTGCCACTCGTCGGTGCGGGAGCGGCGCTGGGCAAGGGGTTCGGGAGTGTTGGCGTCGGAGTCGGGACGCGAGAGCAGTTTCTTTGCTTCGGGGCTGAGGTCGGGAGGAACGGGGATGACGCGGGTGATGCGGGCGGTGCCGTCGGCGTCAACGAAGCTGGTGTCTTTGGTCGGAGCCTGGGCGGCGGTGGTTTGAGCAGAAGAAGTCGCGGCGAGCAGAAGCGCGACGAAGAGGAGTTTCATGGTCCCTCCCGAAATCGAAGATGAGATGAGTTTAGCTTTCGGGGCCGAGCGTGTCGCGGAGAGCCTTGTCGAGCTGGGTGACGATATCGATGTCTTTCCAGATGGTGGCATTGGCGCGGTGTTCGGGAGGAAGTCCGGCGGCGGACTGGCGGCCGGCGAGGACGATGATGGGGATGGTAGACATCTCCGCGTCTTTCTTCAACTCGGTTATGAGTTGGGAGCCGTCCATCTTGGGCATCATCATGTCGGTAATCAGGACGTCGGGGCGAATGCCGCGGAGGATCTGCAGGGCGTCGGCACCATTGGTGGCGGACTCGACCGTGTAGCCGCGATCTTCGAGGAAGCGGCAGACGGTATGCCGGATAAGCATGGAGTCGTCCACCACGAGGGCCGTTCGGATCATGAGTTCTCCCGTCCACGCACACGCGTGCGACGTTGTCCTGGGAGAGTGGGGACACCATAACAAACGGGAGGGAGCGGCACAAGTTACTGTGAGGCTTCCCCACGGGGCCGAAACGGCGATGCAGCGGATAGGCAGCGGCTAAAGCCGCGCGGATAGGCGCCCTTTCGGCATGACTGAAGTCATGCCCTGATACAAAGCATGACTGCAATCCTTCCTTGATACAAAGCGCATGACTGCAATCCTTCCCTGATACAACGAGGCTTCCGAAGCACACGAGTGCGTTGGCCGGAGACTACGGTTGCTTTCACCGTGAGGAATGGCGGATGCGGGACTCTACATTTCCGGCGGGTTGCGTTCTTCGATGTCCATATCTTTGAACTCGCTGGACTCGAAGATCTCGCGGCACTCAAGGCACTCGACGAATTCGGAGTCCTCGTCACGCGAGACGATCGCGACGCGCGGGTGGCGGCAAGGCTGTGGCATGGAGTTGTTGAGCGACTCGGGGGATTGGTTGGTCAGTCGGATCGAATTCATACGGAGGCCCGCGAAAGGGGCGAATTCCTTGCGGAATGCGGGGTATTTTTCAACCGACGGCGCGGCTTGTCAAGCGGCTGGAAACGAAATTTACGAACCTGAGAAGACCGACTCTTATTGGTGAGTAGCGGGAATTTGAAGTTGCAGCGCGGCACTTACACTTTCGGACGATGGCGCGGATTGTACTATCGGCCGGGGCATGGGGAAGATGCCCATGGTGCGGGCGTCGGCCACGGAGACGCGAATCTGGTCGTTCGACTTGAGGGATGCGACGCCGCGAGCAGCAGAGGCGATGGAGTCTTCGAAGCTGGCGCGGCCGGTGATCGCCGTCTCGATGTAGAGATACTTGTCGGACTTGGGCGAGACGCGGACGCCAACATAAGCGTGGCCGGGAAGCAATAGGACCACTGGCTCCATTCCGAGATTCTCGAAGAGCGAAGCGTACATAACAACGCCGTCAATGCAGTTCGCCGAAACGTCGCGGAGCGAGCTTTCGGGCATGCGTACACGCTCGCTGGCATCCTGGTGACCACCGAGGGTCATAGAGCTTTTTACGTAGGAGACGCCAGCATCCTGAAGCGCGCGGTAGATGGCGCGGGCTTCAGAGTAAGTCATCTGCTCTTGACCGACGGCGTCTTTTTCGGGCTCGTAGCCGGGGAGACGGCGGCCCGGCATGAATTCCTTCGCCTTGCGAAGGATTTCTTCGACACGCTCATCGTGCGGAGTAATCCACGAGGCGATGAAGGGTGCGAACTGGAACTTCGATCCCCAGAACATGTCTTCTGCCGAACGGATCTTTACCGGCACGGTCTGGAGGTAGAGGGTTTGGCCTCCCATATCGGAGACATTTACGACCGTGGTGGCGGCAGCGATCTCCTGATTGTTGTAGAAGCGCGGGAGGAACGTGGGTGCGAAGACGTACGTCTTGGAAGCGCCGGCGCCGAGTTGCGCGAGTTGAATTTCTTCGTCGCTCCAGCCCTGGACCTGAACGGAGATGCGGGCGCGAAGCGCGGTGTTCGTGGGGTTCGAGACGGTGACCGCGATGGTGCCCCACTTGCGCTCGGAGACGTTCTTTAAAGAAGCGTAGTTGGCGAAGACGGGATAGATTTCGCCGTCGATGCCGGCGACGACGGAGTACACCGGTTCTTTCGGCGCGGCGGTGGGCAGCACTTCGACCTTCGGCAGGTCGGCGGCGGACCCTGCGAAGGCAGGGATCGCGAGTAGAGACAGGCCGAGTAGAAGGATGGAAGTGCGCATACCGTTCAGGGTAGCGGAATGGGAGCAGTACGCAATTGGGAAGATGCCTTAATTAATGACACATTGGGGGATGACCCGTTTCGCGAGGGTGGCTGATTTGCGAGGCTGAACGCCTCGCGAGCAAAGGCCGCACCGCCGGCTGAAGCCGGCTTGGTTCGGGTGTGTGGCCTTTCACGACGCTGGCGCGTCGTGCTGAGGAACCCGATCGGCCTTCGGCCTGACTGTTTGGGGACTTCCGTGGGCAGCCCAATAAGATAGGAGTTTGCGGAAGCTATTCGATTGCTGGTTTTGCCGCTCAGAGCAAGGGGAATGCAACCGGGTGACTTCACTTGCATGGGTGGGGTGGGAGCCCTATAATGAATTACGACGAAAAAGGTCGGAGATTCCGGCCTTCTTTTTGGAGCTTTAAGGCGACCAAAAGCGTCGGATATATCGGAAGTAAAGCAGATCCTTCGTCGCTTCGCTCCTCTGGATGACAAGAGAGAGCGTTGGAGATTTGGAAAAGCGTTTCCGGCTGGCCGCGAGACAAGAACCATAAATGTTGAAGCTCACTAAAAAGGCGGATTACGGGTTGATTGCCATGCGGCACCTGGCGGCGAATGCCGACTTAGGCGCCTGTTCGGCGAAGGACCTAGCTGAGATGTATGGGCTTCCGCAAGAGGCTTTGGCGAAGCTGCTTCAGCGACTGACGAAGGCGGGGCTTTTGCAGTCGCAACAGGGGACGAATGGTGGTTACACGCTGGCGCGCAATCCGCGGAGCATTTCGGCGCTGGATGTGATCCGGGCGCTGGAAGGTCCGCTGTTCATGACGTCGTGCACGACCGCGAAGGGGAGCTGCGAGCAGACTTCCAAGTGCACGGTGCGCGAACCGCTGCGCAAGGTGAGCAAGAGTATTGAGGATGTATTGGGCCGGTTGACGATCGCAGAGATGTGCGAGAGCGAAGAGCCGGTGAGAGATCTGGTCACACTGCAATAGTTCAGAAGGGTCTTAGGAATCAGGCATTAGGAGAATTGCGATGAGCACGAACGGAAATGGGAACAAGGCGGTGAAGCTGCCGATTTACATGGACAACCACGCGACCACGCCGATGGATCAGCGTGTACTCGACGAAATGCTTCCCTACTTCATTGAGAAGTTCGGGAATGCCGCGAGCCGTAATCACGAGTTCGGCTGGGTGGCTGAGCAAGCAGTGGACCAGGCGCGTGAGCGGATCGCGAAGGTGATCGGCGCGACGTCGAAGGAGATCATTTTCACGTCGGGTGCGACGGAGAGCGACAACCTGGCGATCAAGGGTGTGGCGCAGATGTATCGCGAGAAGGGCAACCACATCATTACGCAGGTAACGGAGCACAAGGCCGTACTCGACACGTGCAAGCGCCTCGAGAAGGAAGGCTTCCGCGTTACTTATCTGCCGGTGCAGAAGGACGGGCGGATCGATCTCGACGACCTGAAGCGCGCGATGGACGACAAGACGATCCTGGTGACGATCATGGCGGCGAACAACGAGATCGGCGTGTTGCAGCCGATCCGCGAGATTGGCGCGCTGTGTCACGAGAAGGGCGTGGTCTTCCATACCGACGCGGTGCAGATCATCGGCAAGGTTCCGTTCAATGTGATTCAAGACAACGTTGACCTGGCGTCGATCAGCGGACACAAGCTGTATGGGCCGAAGGGTGTGGGCGCTCTGTATGTGCGTCGCAAGAACCCGCGCGTGCAACTGGTGGCGCAGATCGATGGCGGCGGTCATGAGCGCGGCATGCGGTCGGGCACGCTGAATGTTACGGGCATCGTTGGCCTTGGGAAGGCGATTGAGCTGGCTGGCCAGGAGATGGCAGAAGAAGGCAAGCGCATGACGGCGCTGCGCGATCGGCTGAAGGACAAGATCTTCTCGGAGCTCGACGAAGTGTACGTCAACGGCTCGTGGGAGCATCGGCTGCCGGGCAATCTGAATATTAGTTTTGCCTTCGTTGAGGGCGAGTCGCTGCTGATGGGGATCAATGACATTGCGGTTTCGAGCGGTTCGGCATGCACCTCTGCGACGTTGGAGCCATCTTATGTATTAAAGGCACTCGGCGCAGGCGACGATCTTGCTCACAGCTCCATCCGCTTCGGGTTGGGACGCTTCAACACGGACGCGGAAGTGGATTATGTGGCAAACAAGCTGATTGACGTGGTGAAGAGACTGCGCGAGTTGTCGCCGCTGTACGAGATGCACAAGGAAGGCATCGATTTGACGAAGGTGCAGTGGGCTGCCGAGGGCGGGCACTAAAGATTGGGGAGCGGATAGGGGTCCTTCGACTCCGTCGCGTTGCGCGCGACTCCGCTCAGGATGACAAGAACTAAGAACAGTGACAGAAGTGATAGCGAGATTGAGAAGGAGTAACGAGGATGGCATACAGCGAGAAGGTTCTAGATCATTATTCGAATCCGCGGAATGTGGGTTCTATGGACAAGAACAGCGCCGAAGTTGGAACTGGGCTGGTAGGCGCGCCTGAGTGTGGCGACGTGATGAAGCTGCAAATCAAGGTGAATCCTGAGACCAACATCATTGAGGACGCGAAGTTCAAGACGTTCGGATGCGGGTCGGCGATTGCATCGTCTTCGCTGGCCACGGAGTGGGTGAAGGGCAAGACCGTGGATGAAGCGCTCGGGATTAAGAACACGGACATTGTGAAGGAGCTTTCACTTCCTCCGGTGAAGATCCACTGTTCGGTATTGGCGGAAGACGCGATCCGGGCGGCGATTGGCGACTGGAAGAAGAAGAACAACCAGTAGTGGAAGGTAGTGGTTGCGATAGGGGTCCTTCGACTCCGTCGCTACGCGACTCCGCTCAGGATGACAGAAGATGACAACGATAGAGACTCAACAAGCGCAAAGCGCCCCGCCGAAGGGGATCCAGATTACCGAAAAGGCGCTGGAGAAGGTTCGGGTGGCGATGGTGAAAGAGAATGTTTCGCCAACCGAGGGTGGATTGCGTTTGGGAGTGCAGGGTGGCGGATGTTCGGGGCTGAGCTACAACGTCCGCTTTGATACGCAGCCGCGGGAGCGCGACCGGATTTTCCAGTATGGAGACATCCGAGTGTTCGTGGATCCGAAGTCGTTTATTTATCTGAACGGCATGACGCTGGATTACGAAGAGACGCTGATGAACCAGCGGTTTGTGTTCGTGAATCCGAATGCGAGCAAGAGCTGCGGGTGCGGAAGTTCGTTCGCGTAGGTGTTGTCCGCGGCTCCAGAGAACAGCAGATCCTTCGTCGCTGCGCTCCTCTGGATGACAAGCGAGAGCGGTGGAGATGCAGGCGATCGCTCTGGCTCACGCGGGGCAGTCCTATAAAAAACTATGGCTGAAGCGAAGCAAAACACGTATTCCGCGATACCGGTGTTGAACGGCGATTCGGCCGGGCGTACTACCGTGGGGTGCTGGTCGTGCGGCGACATGCGCGCGGCGCACTTTTGCAATAACTGCGGGTCGGTGCAGCCCGCTGTGCCTACGGACTATTTCTCGTTTTTTGGATTGCCGAAAAAACTGAACATCGACTTAGGACAGTTGGAGCGCGGGTTTTACGAGTTGAGCCGGAAGTTGCATCCGGACCGGTACGCGCAGGCGGCATCGCAGGAGCAGCAGTGGAGTCTGGAAAAGACGTCGCAGCTCAATGATGCGTATCGCACATTGAAGGACCCGATCGCGCGGACGGAGTATTTGCTGCGGACCGAGGGCGTGAACTTTGGGGAGCAGTCAAAGTCGGCGACGGAAGAAGCGCGCACGAGCGGAAAGCAGAAGCAGCAAGCGATTCCGCCGGACATGCTGGAAGAAGTTTTTGAGTTGAACATGCAGTTGGAAGAAGCGCGCATGAACAAGAAGATGGGCGAAGAAGACGCCGATCTTGCGAAGCAACTTGAGCAGACGCGCGCGGACCTGGTGGGACGCTACAAGGCGCTCGATCAGGAATTGAAGAAGGATTGGGACGAGTGGGATGCGGTGGTCGCAGAAGGTGCAAGCGACGCAAAGCGCGGGGCGGTGACGGCGAAGATGGTCGACCTGCTGAACCGGCGCACGTACATCCGCAACCTCGTCCGCGACGTGAACGACGTCCTGGGATACTGATGGCAGAAGAACGGGTAGTTGGGATCGATCTAGGCACGACGAATTCGCTGGTAGCGTACATGGAAGGCGACCGGCCCGTGGTGATTCCGGGCGAAGATGGCGCGAACCTCGTGCCGTCGATTGTCGCACTGGATCCGGCCGCACAAATCATTGTGGGCAATGCCGCGCGGAAGTATTTGATTGAGACGCCGGAGCGCGCAGTGTATTCGATCAAGCGGCTGATGGGGCGCGGCATTGAAGATATCCAGGATGAGTTGAAGCTCTTCCCTTTCCGCGTGGCTGACGACCTCGCCGCCGGCGAAGTGATTCGGATTCATCTGGGCGAGCGGACCTATACGCCGCCCGAGATTTCAGCGTTCATTCTTCGGCAACTGAAGAAAAACGCGGAGCGATATTTTGGCGCGCCGGTGACGAAGGCTGTGATCACGGTTCCGGCGTACTTCAACGATGCGCAGCGGCAGGCGACGAAAGATGCGGGACGCATTGCCGGACTGGAAGTGCTGCGGTTGGTGAATGAACCGACGGCGGCTTCGCTTGCGTACGGGCTGGACAAGAAGAGGAACGGAACGGTTGCGGTGTATGACCTGGGCGGCGGGACGTTCGATATTTCGATTTTGAAGCTGCACGATGGGATCTTCGAGGTGATGTCGACCAACGGCGATACGCACCTGGGCGGAGACGATATCGATAACCTGCTGATTTCGACGGCGGTGCTGGATATCGCTGGCGATATGGGCGCGGATATTCGGCATCGGGCAGAAGCGATTCAAGCTGTGCGCAAGGCCGTGATCGATGCGAAGATTGCGCTGTCGTCGCAGGCGTCGACGAAGATTGATGTTGAGATCCAAGGTGGCAAGCATTATCAGCGCGAGATTGCGCGCGATCAGTTCGAGCAGCTTATCGAGCCGGTTATCCAGCGGACGGTTGGTCCGGTGAAGCAGGCGCTGCGCGATGCAGGGCTGGAGCCTGAAGACGTGGATGAGGCTGTGCTGGTTGGCGGATCCACTCGGATTCCCAAGGTACGTGCGCTGGTGGAGAAGCAGTTCCGTCGCAAGCCTCATAGCGAGTTGAATCCCGATGAAGTAGTGGCGCTTGGCGCGGCGGTGCAGGCGAATATTCTTTCCGGCGGATCGGAAGCAACGAAGGAGATGTTGCTGCTGGACGTGACGCCGTTGTCGCTAGGGATTGAAGCGCTGGGCGGAGTGGTGGCAAAGATCATTCATCGGAACTCGACGATTCCGGCTTCGGCGACAGAGCACTTCACGACCGGAGTGGAAGGACAGACGAGCGTCGCGATTCACGTGGTGCAGGGCGAACGCGAATTGGCAGCGGATTGCCGATCGCTGGCGCGCTTCGACCTGAAAGGAATTCCGCCGATGCCGGCGGGGCTGCCGCGCATCGAGGTGAAGTTCCTGATCGACGCGAATGGAATTCTGCATGTGTCGGCGAAGGAGCAGCGCAGCGGTAAGGAGTCCGAGATCAACGTGCAGCCGACTTATGGACTCACGGACGACCAAGTCGAGAACATGATTCTCGACTCGTTCGATCACGCGGAAGATGACTTCGCGAAACGGCAAGTGATCGAAGCACGCAATGAGGCGGAGACGATCCTAACCGCGTTGGACAAGGGTCGCCGCGGCGATGCGTGGACGGTGCTGAGCGAGGACGAGAAAGTGTTGATCGACGAGTGCGAGTCCGTGTTGCGCACCGACATGGCGACCGAGGACTACAAGAAGATTCGTACTGCGATCGATGCACTGAATAAAGCGACGATGAGATTGGCCGAGTTGATGATGGACTCGGCGGTGACGTCGGCACTGAAGGGCAAGGACATGGCGAAGACCGATATGGGCGAAGGCCCCGCGGCGCCGCACCCGTTTGCGCCCGCAGAATTTGAGAAATAGGACGATATGGCTGAAGAGACGAAATCTGGAAACACGATTACGGTAGAAGGCATCAACCCGGAGAAACTCGTGCGCGTGACGTTCATGCCGGAGAACAAGAGTGTCGAGTTCGAGCATGGCAATCTTGCCTACCAAGAGCATGGGAAACGTGAGTCGATTCTCGACGTCGCGCTGAATTTCGGGATCCATTTGGACCATGCTTGCGGCGGCAACTGTGCGTGCACCACGTGTCATGTGGTGGTGAAGAAGGGCGCGGAACTGCTCAGTGAGCTTGACGACGACGAGGCCGATCGCCTGGATGGCGCGGCGGACTTGCAGCTTGCGTCGCGGCTGGGATGCCAGGTACAGATCGAGAAGCCGGGAGAGATTGTGGTCGAAATTCCCGCGTGGAACCGCAACTACGTTTCGGAGGGACATTGATGGCCGCTGAATTTCACTGGGACGATGCCGAAGATCTCGGGATCGAACTCTCCGAAAAATTTCCCGATCAGAATCCGTTGGAAGTCCGCTTCACCGATCTGCACAAGATGATTACTGCCCTGCCGACGTTCGTGGATGACCCCCAAAAATCCACTGAAGGCAAGCTCGAGGCCATCCAGATGGCTTGGTACGAAGAGTGGCAGGATAAGAACAGTTAAGTTATTACCATCGTCGACCAACCCGGAGACGCTCGGCTTCGATCTTCGCACCGAACCTTGGGCACGATGGCCACGCTCTTGGTAACCGCGGACGACCAACCAGAAGACTCCGACGTCGAGCCTCGCCCCCGCGCGAGGATTTTTACTCTTCACACCGAACTACCAAGTCGTAAGTGAGAAAAAGGTCTCCTGCCTGGAAGACTGGACGAAGCGCCGACGAAGGTGGCCTGCATTTTCTGGACGGCATCGTCGATGGAGACGCCGGAGCCTTCATTGAGGATCTCGACGCCGAAGATCTTCATGGTGGTGGCAGCGCCCTGTTCGTTGGTTCCGCAGAGGGTGATGTCACCTTTTCCCCAGAATGGTGAAACCACTCTCGTAAGTGCAAGCAAACAGGGCACCGGAAACGGCGCTTCGCTAGCCTGCAAGGAGTGGGTTCTGAACCGGAGCGCGCTTACGGCGTCAGAGCGGATAGCGGTTGGACTGCTTCCGGGGTCCCGATGCTGACGCCGATCTCTTTCAGAAAGTCGTAGGGCGGAGTTCCGCCTGCGAAAATCCAGACATAGTGGTTGGGAATCTCGGATATCGTTCCTTCCTGTTCGAGTAGGACCGAAGAGTGGCGGATTTCCAGCACGCGTGAATTGCAGAGGGCGTTCAACTTGCCATTTGCCAGGAACTCCGCGATGCGCTGGGCATTGCGTTCTTTGATGCGGTTGAAATTTGTTTTTCGATAGGAAATGGTTACGCGGTTTCCCTTCGCGGCGAGGCCCATCGCCGCTTCTACTGCGCTATCTCCGCCGCCAACAACGAGGATGTCGCTGTCGCGGTAGTGATCCACCTCGATGAGGCGGTACATCACTTTCGGCAAGTTCTCGCCGGGAACTTCAAGCTTCGTTGGTGTGCCGCTCTTGCCGAGAGCAAGAATGACGGATCGCGCTTTGTAGCTCGACTTAGAGGAGGTCACGCAATAGCGGCCATCCTCTTGGAGAGAGATACCAAGGACCTTTTCGCCGGTTCGGGCTTTAAAGTCGGCGCGATGCATAACCTTCGACCAGAAGGCGACCAGTTCTTCCTTGGAGAGCTCCACTCTGTTAAATCGCCCGTAGATTGGGAAGTCAACGGGGCTGGTCATCACCAGCTTCTGCCGTGGGTACCTTGCGACCGTCCCGCCAATCTCACCTTCTTCCAATGTGAGGTAATTGAGGTTTTGTTCGATTGCGCGCAGAGAGGCGCTGATACCGGCTGGTCCGGCGCCGACGATCACGACGTCATATGCATCGGGGTGGCGGGAAAGATCTCTCTGTTGAAGACGTTCGAAGACGACATCGATGACCTGGCGGCCCTGCGTCACAGCGTTTTTGATGAGTGCCAATCCGCCGAGCTCGCCGATGATGAACAAGTTTGGGAGATTGGTTTCATACTCAGGGGTGAGCCGCGGCAATTGGCTGTTAACCCTTGGGCTGGCCGTGGTCATGGTGATCGCGCCTACGGGACACGCTTCTGCACAGAAGCCGTGACCAATGCACTTGTATGGTTTCACGATGGCGGCTTTACCGCCGATGATTCCCAGCACATCGCCCTCGGGGCATGCGGTGCTGCAAGTCCCGCACCCTATGCAACGCGACTCATCAATCAGGGGATGCTGTGCTTGTGGGCCTTCAGAGAACATCGCACCTTGCTCGGCGGCATGCCTCGCGCTTTCTTCGATCACCCGAAGTTTCTTTAGGTAGCGACGCATGAAAAACAGAGTAAGCAGCAGGCCCAGCAGCGCAGGCACAACTGTCTCCGATCCAACCCAACCCGGCATCAAGAGGTAGACCATCGCTGGTACGTGTTCGCACGTTTCTTGCCACTCGGTGACGACGCACAAAGCTACAGCGGTCAACCGAAGACAACGAAGCGTTGGTTTCGTAGTTTCGAAAATGAGCAACAATTCCGATCCCTTCCGGCAGATGACGATTCGTACATCTCCGGGTCATCCAGAACGGAAACTAGCCTGACGAAACTCGCGCAGCGCACTGCATTTGGAATGAGAGTTGCAGTATGCTCTGCCGGGAAAGTTATGCCGAAACCATCCCTTCACATTGTCGTAGTAGACGACGATCCCGGAACGTGTGTGTATATCGAGAGCGTGTTCGCGGAACTCGGGCACACCTGCAAGAGCTTCGTTCGGCCGGAAGCGGCCGAGGAGTATATCCTCACCCACCCGGTGGACCTCGCAATCGTGGACGTATACCTCGGCTCTACGACCGGCGTTGAAGTATTGCGGCGCTGCCGCGTGCACCGTCCGAAACTTTACGCGGTCATCATCACCGGGCAAATCAGCCTTGAAATGGCGGCACGATCCATCGCAGAGGGAGCGGTGGATTACATTCAGAAGCCCATCGATATCGACGCGTTGCTCAACATCGCGGAACGCGCTCTGGAGCACAAGGAGCGCAGCGGAGAAACGCCGGCGGAACAGGAGGAATCCGAGTCGAAAATCGTCGGCAGCAGTCCTTCGATGCTCGAGGTGTACAAACTCATCGCGCGTGTGGCGCCGAGTAATGCGAATGTGCTGATCACCGGCGCAAGCGGTACCGGCAAAGAATTGGTAGCGCGGGCCATTCACGAGCACTCGAGGCGAGCAGAGATGCCCTTTACGCCGGTCAACTGCGGGTCGTTCGCCGAGACGTTACTGGAGAGCGAACTTTTCGGGCACGAGAAAGGCGCGTTCACGGGTGCCGATTCAGTCAGAAAAGGATTGATCGAATCGACGCAGGGCGGAACGCTGTTCCTGGATGAGATTACGGAAACGTCCCTCGGCTTCCAGGTGAAGTTGCTTCGTGTTTTGCAGGAGCAACAGCTACGCCGTATTGGATCGAACAAGATTATTCCGATCGATGTTCGCATCCTGGCTGCGACGAACCGCGACGTTCCGTCGCTCATCCGCGAAGGCAAATTCCGCGAAGATCTTTACTATCGGCTCGCCGTGGTACAGATCAAGATCCCGATGCTGGCGGAACGACAGTCTGATATCCCGTCATTAGTCACGCATTTCCTACGTCAATTCAATGAGCGCAATCAGGCGCGGGTGTCGATTGAGCAGAGCGCGGTGGAATTGCTGCAGAAACGGAGTTGGCCGGGTAACGTCCGCGAGTTGGAGAACACAATTTACCGGCTCGCAATTTTTGCTTCCACAGGAAGGATCACTGGGGCGGACGTCGAACGAGAACAAGAGTCACAGAAGAATGGGCCGAAGGCGGAACCTGTCAGTGCTCCCGACCGGCTCGTCGAGATGGAAAGACATCAGATCTTGCGCATTTTGAAAGACGTTCACGGGAACAAGAGTGAAGCGGCGAGGCGCCTCGGCATTGAAAGAAAGACGCTCTACAAGAAGGCTGTTCGCCTCGGGATAACCCTCGATGCTTCTGAATATCAATGAGTGACTTTGGTTCAAAGAGCGAACGGTTACGGTCCTGCGCTCTTCATGCGATTGCACTCACGGCGATTGCCGCAGTGTTGTCGTTCGCGCCCGCCGTCCATGAACTCAACCGGCGCATATCAGACAGCTATCTCCGCCTGCAGCCGAGAGGTGCTGAGTCGCCGGTCCTCGTGGTCTCCATTGATGATGCCAGTCTTCAGAGATACGGACGTTGGCCGTGGTCACGCGATACGATCGCGCGACTCATTCGTACGATATCTGCACAACAACCAGCCGCCATCGGCGTTGATATCCTGCTGTCAGAGCCACAATCCAACGCGCAGGACGAGAGTCTTCGGTCAGCAATTCAGCAAGCTCGTCGAGTGGTGTTAGTCGACAAGATCGCTGAGTTCCCGGATGGCCCGCGATGGATGGAACCGCTTCCCGGGCTTGCCGGTGCAGCCGCGGCCGTTGGGCACGCCCATGCGGTGCTTGACGGAGATGGCCTTTGTCGTTCGTTCCCTCCGCGCGAGCTATCGCTTGCTGGGCCGAGAGACGCCTTCAGTCTTGAGGTAGTGCGCCAAATCGATAGCGCGAAGGTAGATGCTTTCCTTGCAGGTTATGGCCTGCACACGACGACTGGTAGCGAGAATGTGCTCATCGCGCATCCGGTGCTGATTCCGATCGCCTTTCGAAGGGATCCTCTGACGACAATCTCTGCCGCGGAAGTGATGGACGGATCAGAGTCTACTGCACTGCGCGGCAAGGTCATTCTCGTCGGATTTGGAGCGGTCGAGATTGGCGACCGAATCACAACGCCGGTATCGCGCAACCTGCCGACGCCTGGGGTCGAAATCCACGCGCAGATCGTGGACTCCATCCTGGCGGGAAGAAAACTCAAACCGATATCGGCCTCGCTTTCAGGTCTAGTCCTGTTCGCGCTTGGTTTCGGTGGATCAATGTTGTTTCGCCTATGGCGGGGATGGTGGATACTGCCGGCACTGCTTGCCGCGGGTTTGACCGTCTATGGGATTGGTTTCGCAGCGTTTCGGTACGGTGGAGTCATCGCTCCGATTGGCACGGGGCTGACCGTAATCGCGCTTACTCCTCTGATGGTCTACGGCGTAGAACTTGCCGGAGTGGAAGCCAGTATTACGCGACAGATGCGCCTGCTACAAACATGGCTAGCGTACCGGCAGAGCGCGACAGGGGCGTCTGCGAAGGATATTTCCTGGAGACTGCGGGTTCTCACCGAACTTCAACAGGAACTTGGCTTGCGCTTTGAGCTTTATCGCACATTGCTGGAGGCCACACGCGATCTGGTTGCGGTCTTCGACCGTGCAGGCCAGCTACTCTTTGCAAACCAGGCGTTCAATCTCGCCTGGGGCGACGGTCCTCCACCCGGAACGATTGGCGATGTGCGATCGCGGATGGTCGAAAGCAAAGAGGCTCCACTGACAATTGGAGCAGCTCTTTCGGAGGGAGAGGCCACGATCCAAGGCGAGTTGTACTCGGTGCGACTCGTTCCGCTTCCCGCGACCTCGCTCACTCCACGCGGCGGCACCCTGCTCAGCATGACGAATCTACATCTCCGCGTCGAACGCGACCGTGCACGCGAAGAGGCATTGGGTTTCGTAACGCACGAACTTCGCACTCCGCTCGTAGCCATTCAAGGTTTCGCGGAAATGATGACACGTATGCCGAACGCAAAGGCGAGCGCGCAAGCGCCTAAAACAATTCTGCGTGAATCTCGACGTTTGTTGGCTCTCATTAACAGCTACCTCGACGTTCTTCGAACAGACGCAGGAGCACGGCCTTTACGACCTGCAATCATTCCGGTCCGCAAATTGATACTTCAGGTGTTCGATCTCATGTCGCCGTTGACGTACACGTCCGACGTTCAACTCACGCTCAACTGTGAACCGCAAATCTTCGTTCAGGCGGATGAACCACTTCTGACCGGTGCGATATTGAACCTGGTGAGCAATGCGATCAAGTACGGTCGGCGCGGTACGGAGGTGCAAGTTTCGGCGGGAATTTCGGGTACCAAGCTCCAAATATCCGTTCACAATTTCGGGGAACCCATCAGCGATACAGGTTCTGTGTTCGACCCGTTCGTTCGCGGCAGTAAGGATGAAGACCGCCAACAGGGATGGGGGCTGGGATTGGCGCTGGTGAAACGAATCGTAGATAAGCACGGAGGGGAAACAACCGTGCAGAGCAATGAGGCAGCCGGCACCACGTTCACGATCACGATTCCCGGTGCTACCGCTGCCTTAGAAGTGAGTAAGTCATGAAGAGAGTTCTGCGAACCGTCGTCGTCGCGTATTTGTTTGCCGTTGGTGCGCTCGCATGGTCACAAGCGTCGAGTACAGATGCAACCAGCCTCCCATTTGGCTCAGCCGTGGTGAGCGACGTCAAAGGCGAAGTGTCTGTGACGCTTGCAGGGAACTCGGTATCGAATACAGCCCAGAAAGGGCAGGTCCTGGGTCCGAACACGACGATCGAGTGCAAGAAAGGCTCGGCGTTGTTGGCATTGGCCGACGGATCGCAGGTCTTGCTGAAACCGAACACGCGGGTGATCCTCCGCGCTCCCGAGCAGTCGAAGGGAAGCTTTCTCGAAGAACTGATTGGCAAGATCACAGCGACTGTGAAGAAACGCAGTGGCAACGAACAGCCTTTTAAAATGGGCACGCCCACTGCGGTAATTACGGTACGGGGTACGAAATTTGTTGTGGAGGTCAGTAAGAGACAGCAGACCTTCGTCCAAGTAATGGAAGGACTGGTGGAGGTGGATGGGTTCGGCCCGATGGGCCATCCGGTTTACCTCCAGCCCGGATATACCACGCAAGTTGGCGCCAATTTGTCGCCGGAGAACCCTCGAAAGCTATTTGAAGATAGCGAACGGGGAAGCAACAGTTCCGCGTCGCGTTCCCGCAAGGAATCTGAGGGCCGCACCGGAAAGCAATCGAGTGGCGCATCAGGCAGCGGATCGGAAGTTGACGACTAAGCTGCTGTGTCTTCAACGGACACACCTGTGTCGATCCGCCACAGTCATCGCACCGCCGAAGCACGATAAGGTCGCGACTATCAGAGTAGTTATGGAATAAGGATTGCTTTACGAGTGCTGTCCCACTGTGATGGCACCCGAGAATCCAAACGGTCTGCGAACGAATGCGAGTATTCATCACCCCGAGCCAGGAGCGAGCGAAGGCGGTCCTCGCCTGCCACTCCCGCTGGTGTGGTTCTTTGGGTTATTGACCCTGCTGCTGCTCCTGCCGCTCGCGGCCAAAGCGCAGATCTCGCCTGGACCGCTTTCTCAAGCGCATCAGGATTTGAGCAGTTCGGCCTCCTGCACGAAGTGCCACTCGGTCTCGCCGTCGTCGCCGAACTTTCGGTGCCTGGATTGCCACCGGGACATCGCAGCCCGCTTGCAACAGAAACGCGGATATCATCCGGCGCTGGTGGGCTCGCAGCCCGGCTCGTCTTCGTGCGTGAAATGTCACAGCGAACACAACGGCGCGAACTTCGCTCTCGTGAAGTGGGACTCGAAGCACTTTGACCATGCAAAGGCTGGCTTCGAACTCGACGGCAAGCACGCTGCGCTGGATTGCGCGCAGTGCCATTCAGCGAAGAACATCACACCCAGCGAACGTTTGACGCTGAGCGCTCGAAACGCAAACGACACCTACCTGGGACTTTCGACCGCGTGCACCACCTGTCACGAAGACAAACACAATGGGCGCCAGGGAGCTAATTGCCAGCAATGCCATGATGAGCGTAGTTGGAGCGCCGCTTCGAGGATCGACCACGCGAAGACTCGCTACCCTCTGACCGGAGCGCACGCCCAGGTGAAATGCCAATCCTGCCACGTGCCCCAAGCGGATGGCAAAGTGAAGTACGTCGGACTTCGCTTCGACGGCTGCGAGTCGTGTCACAAGGATGTACACCAGGGCGAATTCAGCAATCGCGCATGCCAAAGCTGCCACAGCACTGGTGGGTGGAAGCAGACCTCTTTCGCGCGCGAGTTCGATCACTCAAAAACCAAGTTCATGCTCGCCGGCAAGCACGCGGAGGTTGCGTGCAATGCATGTCACAGAGCTGGAGATTTCAAGGCTCCGATCGCTCACGACCTTTGCGCCGATTGTCACAAGCTCGATCCACACAATGGACAATTTGCAAAGCGGGCCGACGGTGGAAAGTGCGAAAGCTGTCACACGGTAGAGGGCTGGAAAACTTCGAGATTTCTGGCCGCTGACCATGCGAATACCGGATTTCCTCTTCGCGGCAAACATAGCAGCGTGGACTGTGCGAAGTGCCACGTTCCGGCGGGCAAGGCGACGCTCTTCAAAGTGAAGTTCGCGCTTTGCACCGACTGTCACAAGGACGCACACCAGGCTCAGTTCGCCGGCGCGCCTTACCTTAACAAGTGCGAGAAGTGCCACACCGAAAAAAGCTTCCACGCGCCGACATTCACCCTCGCGGAACACCAGAAGAGCGGTTTCGTTCTGACGGGTGGTCACCTGGCGGTAGCTTGCATCGAGTGCCACAAGGCGGCTGGCGATTCCCAATCCGTGGCCTATCACTTCAATCGCCTCACCTGTGCCACATGCCACTCAGATCCACATCGCGGCCAGTTCCGCGCGCGGATGGAACGTATTACTGAGCATGGCGAAGCCGCCGGTTGCGAGGCCTGCCACACGACGAAGCGATGGAACGACCTGCAACGGTTCGATCACTCCTCCACCAAGTTTGATCTCTCCGGCGCTCACAAGGCGGTTGAGTGCATCGGCTGCCACCGCCCGCCGGCCATGGAGCGCAAGCTCATGAACGTGGATTTCCAGGCCGCTCCCACATCTTGCGAGCAGTGTCATAACGACCCACATGGGTCGCAATTCGCCCACGCCGATCGTGTGACGCGCTGCGCGGAATGCCACGACGCGAACCGCTGGAGGCCTTCGCACTTCGATCACGAGAAGACCCTCTTTTCGCTGAAGGGCGCACACCAGAACACGCCCTGCAAGGGGTGCCACACGCAATTCCGTGAAGTAGCGAACAAACAAGTGCTTTTCTACAAGCCCACGCCTACGAAGTGCGCGAGTTGCCATGCCAGCTCCGCAATACGCGCCAGCTAATCGGCGCGAATTTTGGCGAAGCGATTGCATTGAGAGCTGCGGGGGAGTTTGTAATCAGGAGCGGCAAAGTGACAACGTTCAGGCTGACAGTCGCAGTCGTGTTGGCATTTGTGTCGGGGGCGACGGTGTTGTCCCCGGCGCAACATGAGCCGCCACGCGCAAAGATTGTGAGCCCGCACGGCGCGCTGGGTCTCGCGTGCGAGAACTGCCATACCTACACCGCCTGGCGTCCTCTACGTGCTGTTCCGGAATTTAATCACGACAAAACGAAGTATCCGCTGCGCGGCACGCACGTGAACGTGAGTTGCCGGCAGTGCCATACGAGCCTGGTGTTCTCGAACGTCGGCATGAAGTGTTCCGACTGCCACGCGGACTTCCACCGCCGTCAGATGGGTGCCAATTGCGAATCCTGCCACACGGTTAAGGGTTGGAAAGTGGGAATCCAGGCAATTCAAAACCATCAAAACCGATTTCCGCTCGTGGGTGCACATGCGACCACACAATGTGAAGACTGCCACGTGGGAGCCGCTTCAGGAAAATTTGCGGGTCTGAGCACGGACTGCTACTCCTGTCACTCCAAGCAGTTTGCAACGCCAGTGCTCGATCATCGCTCCAGCGGATTTCCCGTTACGTGCGAGAGTTGCCACACCATGGATACATGGCTCGGGGCGAAGTTCGATCACCTAAAATTCACGGGTTTCGCATTGACGGGGATGCACGCAAAGTTGGATTGCACTGCTTGCCACCTCAACGGCAAGTTCAGCGGAACGCCGGCGAGCTGCTACGGCTGCCACACCAAGGAGTACAACGGCACGACAAACCCCAGCCACGTTAACGCTGGTTTTCCGCGCGACTGTGGTATGTGCCACAGCACAAGCAGTTGGCTGAGAGCCACCTTTGACCACAATAAGACGAAGTTCCCACTCACCGGTGGACACAAAACCGTGAAGTGCGAAAGCTGTCACATCGGCGGCAACTTCAAATCGTTACCCACGGACTGCAGCAGCTGCCATCTCTCCCTTTTCAAGACGACCACCAATCCCAGCCACACCAAGGCAGGATTCCCAACGGATTGCAGCATCTGCCACACCACCGCGAACTGGACGAGCGCCAGCTTCGATCACGGTAAGTACACCAAGTTCCCGCTGACCGGAACCCACCAGACTCTAAAGTGCGTGGACTGCCACGTTGGCGGAAATTACACAGGAACTCCCGCGTCGTGTTCCGGATGCCATATGAAGGACTACACCGGAGCGAAAACGCCGAACCATGCAGCCGCAGGATTTCCTACGCAGTGCCAGATGTGTCATAGCACGACCGCGTGGAAGCCATCGAGTTTCGATCACAGCAAGTCGAAATTTCCTCTAACCGGCGCGCATTCTTCGGTGCAATGTGCGAGCTGTCACGTAGGCGGCAACTACACCACGCTGCCGACCGACTGCGTGGGATGCCATCTCTCGCAGTTCAAGTCTGTGAAGGACCCGAACCACGTCACGCTTGGATGGCCGACCGACTGCACGATCTGTCACACCACAGCGACTTGGGCCGACGCCCATTTCGACCACACGACGTATACGAAGTATCCGCTCAGCGGTAAGCATGCGACTGTGGCGTGCCTAAGTTGCCATGTTGGTGGCAAGTACGCGGGCACACCCGCAGATTGCGCGTCGTGCCACATCAAGGACTACAACGGTACCACCGACCCAAACCACAAGGCGGCGGGTTTCCCCACCGATTGCTCCATCTGTCACGCGACCGCGGGATGGAAGCCGGCGACTTTCGATCACAATAAAACCAAGTTCCCACTGACCGGGCAACACACCAAAGTCGACTGCATTGCGTGCCACAAGAATGGCGTGTATGCGGGATTGCCGACAACGTGCGTGTCGTGTCACCTCAATGACTTTAACAAAACGACCAGCCCCAATCACAAAACGAGTGGCTTCCCGACTACGTGCGAAGTTTGCCATTCCACCAATGGCTGGATCCCAGCGAGTTTCGACCACAGTAAGACAAGCTTCCCGCTCACTGGACAGCACACAAAGATCAAATGTGACGACTGCCACAAGGGGAGCTACAACGGTAGTTTGCCCAAGGATTGCTATAGCTGTCATAAGACCGATTACAACGCTACTAGCAATCCGAATCACAAAGCGGCTATGTTCCCGACGACGTGCAACACCTGCCACAACACGACAACGTGGCTGGGCGCGGTATTCAACCACACGTGGTTCCCGATCTACTCCGGCAGCCACGCCGGCCGTTGGACAAGCTGCGGCGACTGCCATACCAATTCAGCGAATTACGCAGTGTTCTCCTGCATCACCTGCCACCAACATTCGCAAGCAAACACGGATCCTCATCACAAGGACGTACGCGGGTATTCATACGGCCCGACGACCTGCTATAGCTGCCATCCCACAGGTACGGCGGGCGACTGATCATGCGAAACACTTTTCGATCGGTAATCGCAATTTGGCTCTCAATGACACTGGTGCACGCGCAATCGGCGGATGAGGTGAAAACTGAATTTCACATCCGCTATGTCGCAGGAGGGAGTGTTTACATCGATGGTGGACGCAATGCCGGCCTCACGGCGGGCATGCGGCTCAACATCGCATTGCCGCCATCGCCAAGTTCGGAAGCAGCACAGCAACAGAACGCCGTTGCGGCAAGCGCGGAGTTGAAGATCTTGTCGGTTGCCGAGAACTCGGCGATGTGTGAAGTGCTATCCGCTTCAAGAGATCTGGTGGTGGGCGATGTAGTAACGCTTGGACATGAGGATGCTGCGGCCCTCGTGACTAGGCGGACCTTGAGCAACAGCCGCATGTATCCGGCGGTCATCAGCTTCACCGATGGGGATCCGATGGACGAAGATGTTCGAGAGGAAACTCCGCGGCCACCACTGCCGGAAGTGAATCGTGCGCAAGGACGAATTGGGCTCGAGTACAGCGGTATCTTCAACAGCGGCCAGTATGGTGGCGGCTCCTCTGAGCTTGGCGTCGTCTTCCGCGGAGATATCACCCGCATCAACGGCACCTACTGGAATCTGAGCGGTTATTGGCGGGGCAGGATCGGGGCGCAGTCCTACAGCGGGCCTTCCACCATACAGAACTTGATGAGCCGCACCTATCACCTCACCCTGTCCTACGACAATCCAAATTCCAAGTGGGTCATGGGCATGGGACGCATGTACCTGCCTTGGGCCAGCAGTCTCGACACAATTGACGGCGGCTACGCCGGACGCAAACTGAGCGAACACACTGTGGCTGGTGTCTTCGCCGGTTCTACGCCCGATCCGACCTCGTGGAATTACTCACCCCATCGTGAGATTGCAGGCGGGTTCGTCAGCTTCGACCACGGCAGCTTCGAAGCCGTGCACACGATGACCACCATCGGTATGGGGGTGGCTATGGAGCAATGGAGTATCGACCGGCCATTTGTCTTCGCCGAAAACACGATCGCGTACAAGCAAGTGTTCTCTGTTTACGATGCCGTCCAGATCGACAGCCCGAAGGCACAACCCTACATGCCCGCCGTCAGTATGGGCCTGAAACAGGCTTTCGCATCGGTCCGCGTACTGCCTTCTCATCGCATCGGATTGGATCTTAACTACAGCTATTTTCGCGATATACCTACCTACGACCCAGCCCTTATCGGCACCGGGTTATTGGATAAGTACTTGTTCCAAGGCTTGAGTGGAGGCGTTCGTGTCGAAGGACCGAAGCGACTGACGTTCTACACCGAGGTCGGACGGAGCACCAGTTCGCGCGACAGCGGAAGTTCCTGGAACACGATGTACGGCGTCAGCTTAGCTCGGCTTTGGAAGACCGGGGCTCGACTGGATGCACGCTATTCCACGTTCAATAGCGCGTTCGCACGTGGCTCGTACCGATCATTCTCCATATCGCGCAACCTCGGCGACATTTTGATGTTGCAAGTGCAGGCAGGCCAGCAGTCGTTTAACTCTTCATTCTCGCGAGACAACGGCTCCCGTTTCCTGAACTCAATGCTCGAATGGAACTTTGGCTCTCGCTACTTCGTGGACAACGGGTTCACGATCCAACACGGCGCCACCCAAAACTACAACCAGTTCTATGTCACCTTTGGCTACCGTTTCGATAACCGTAGTCATCAGCGGCCGGAGGCCCTGCCATGAAACGGGCTGCATTTTGGTTGGCGCTCGCCGGGCTCGCGTTGTGGGCTTCGCAGCGATGTGCCGCGCAGTCGGACGCACCACTCGACCTTCTTCTTGATCAGGCGGCGAAAAACGTCAGCGGCTTTCTCGACAAGATCTCCGACGTACGCTGCACCGAAACGGTCCGTCAAGTGAAGCTCGACAAGAATGGCAAAACTGAGTACGCGGAAGACGGCGTCTATGACTATTTCGTCCTGCTGCAAGGCAGCAACGACGAGTTGCTGCTGGATGAGTCTCGCATCCCAAAGCGCGAAGCCCGTGACCGAAAAAACACGCCGATGCTTATCAGCAACGGCTTCTCGATGCTGTATCTGATCTTTCACCCGTACTATCGCAACAGTTTCCAGTTTCAACTTGAAGCGGACGGTCTGATTGACGGGCACCTGTACCATCGCGTCCGGTTTACTCACATCTCTGGCAACCGCACTCCGGTTGCCGTATCGGTGCGTGGGCGCGAATATCCGCTCGATCTCACCGGAGAAGCGTGGTTCGACTCAGAGGCGGGAATGATCGTCCGCCTCGAGGCCACCCTCAACCGAGACATGCAGGATATCGGCCTGCGAACGCTACATGCACAGATCGACTTTGCCCGCGTTTCGCTATCTGGCTGGTCGCAGAGTTATACCTTCCCAACGGTCGCCACAATCGAAGTGGAGAGCCTGCGGCAACATTGGCGCAACGTTCACCGTTTCATCGACTACAAGCGATTCATGGTCGATACGCAGCAAGCGGTTGCCGAAAGCGAGTTGACGAAGCATGAGTGAACTTTCGATGGCGGCATCGAGATTGCAGCCCCGCAAGAAGATCTCTGCCCACCGCCTGTTGGTTACGGTTGCGATCTGCGCCTCGATCGCACTGGTCCTCGCCATCGTGATGTACGGCTTCGACTATTACTGGCTCAGCATGTCGGAGAGGCCATTCTCGCCCAAACATTTTCTCCTCAAGCCAAGTGGAAAGATCGGTATTGGGTTCGGATTGTTCGGCTTCGGTCTGTTCCTCATCATCTTCCTCTATCCGCTGCGCAAACGCATCAAGTGGTTAGCGGTCAGAGGGTCAGCCCGCCACTGGCTTGATTTCCACGTGATCGCCGGCTGCCTGGCGCCCGTAATCATCATGTTTCATGCGTCCTTTAAGTTTCAGGGGATTGCGGGGATGGCCTTCTGGTTCATGAGCGCCGTTGCGCTGAGCGGCATCGCCGGACGTTACGTCTACGCGCAAATCCCGCCAACGCTTATCTCCGCGGAAAACTCATTGAAAGAAACAGAGAGGATATACGCGGACCCACTCCTGGAGACGGCTTTTTTCGAAATGGCAGCTCTGCAGAACATGCCGCGTGCTGACGAGATCAGAAGGATGTCGCCGATTACAGCGTTGCGTTCGATGCTCTGGCTGGACCTCAGACGGCCATTCCTTGTCGCCCGGTTGCGAGCGCATTCGCAGGGGCGGAACGGCATGGTCGGAACACTCGTCGGGTTCCTTCCGTCAAGCGACGCACAATTAGAAGTCGCGATCGTGGCCGCGCGCAAACGCGCAGGACTCGCCAAGAGGGTAGCGTTCCTCGCTAAGACACAGCAGGCATTCCACCTGTGGCACGTCATACATCGTCCGTTCAGTTACTCCTTCGCGGTGCTTGCGATCATCCACCTCATCGTGGTTTTCGCGCTCGGTTACGTCGCACTGTGAGTTGGAACAGACCTCGATCGTCAGCGCGCCTCTATCGGGAGCGGGTTTCGACCCACGCGGATCAGTCCTGCTCCTCGAATAACGCCAAGGATCGCCACTAGATTCTCTTAGTCAGGTGGATTTGTACAAAGGGCGTACAAACTGCTTTCAACCGGGATGATTTAGCTCCTACACCCTGCGCCCCATCGGATGCACGGACGTTCCCTGATCCAAAGCTCCCCGCTTGGCGAGGAGCCTACGATCCAACGCCGCGCAACGAGCACGTCGAACGAGAGCTGAATGTCAGCCGTTCGAGCTCGGTAGAGGACCGGGTGACAACAGACCTGCGCAAACCTAATTGCCGGCTTTCCCAAAGTCTCCCGCGTTCACGATCACTAGCTGGATGCGTCAAGAAATTGCCGACGTCTCGCGCGGCATCTTGCTCTGCCGTGAAGAGATTATGGTGCGAACCTGAGAGGCTAAAACTCGCCACCATCCTGTGTAGATGTGCCCATCAACCACCAATGCGGTGAAGGGATTCCAAGAGGACTCCGCTCGGCCTCGAGAATCGATATCTATCGATACGGACCGAGTGTCTGCTCTCAGACCGACACTTAGCATTTTGAGCGTACTTTCCTTGGCGCTCCAGATCAAAGTCTCCAGTTCGCCCCCGCGATTCGCTTTGTGGCAGGATTCGATTTCAGCCTCCGTGAAGAACGTCCGCATAAATTCCAGGCCGCGAGACTCGACGATCTCCAAATCGCAACCGATGGGAAAAACGGGAGCGCCGACGACAGCCAAGGCGCGACCGTCCCGGTGGCTGATCGACAACGAAACGAGCACGGCTGAGCCGCCGATTTGTGCGACCGGAACGCCTGCCGCGTCCGGCAGAATTTGAATGTCACGGAAAGACGAGGGGGTGCGTAACATTCCGAGACAGTCGGAAACGACGCTTTTAGCAGTCCAGCGCCCTAGCAGCCAATCTGCACGACGCTTGGCGAGGCGTAGTTGGTCGTAACGCAGTCGCTCGTTTTCGCCCAGCCACTCCACATCGCTCGGCAGATCAGCGACTGTGCACTCAAGCCAAAACAGTTGGTTCCGTCTCATGCTGCAACCTGTTCTCGTCAGCAGCGCATTGCTGCTTCATGATTCCACGTTCAATGGCCGCAATCAGAAACGGTCGCAGGTCTGCGGGCGGCAGGATCGCGTCGATCGCACCAACTTTCAGGGCACGGTTCACGCTGTGGATGGCATCGAACTCCGTTGCCATTTCTCCCAGCTTCTCAGAGTAAGTCTTTCGGTAGAGCTCGTCCCACTCCGCAGTGAGATGCGCTTTCTGACTGGGTTCTGCCGTCGAAAGAGCTCGGTTGATTTCTTCAAGCCGTGAATCTTTACGCGTCCGCGACTCCACTTCACTGGCAAACACGACGGCAGCTGCGGGAGCTCCGCCGATCACCGAGGCATAGGTGCCTTCCAGTGCGACGACTTCCACTTGTGGATTGAGAGTGCGCGAGAAGACAACGTACGCGCCACCGTGGTAACGCGAGATCACGCAGAAGATCATGGGCCCTTTGAAATTGACCACTGCCCTGCCGATCTCTGCGCCGTACTCCAGTTGGAGACGCCGCATGGATTCAGGTGAGCCATCGAAGCCGGAGAGGTTTGCGAGGATGACCACCGGACGGTTGTTGCTCGCAGCGTTGATGGCGCGAGAAACTTTCTTGGATGACATTGGGAAGAGCGTCCCACCTGTCCAATGGTCCGGGCCATCTGCAGGAACGAACCCGAAGCGCGCGAGCGGTTTGGATTCAATCCCGATCATGCACACGGGATATCCGCCAAGGTGGGCGTCCCACACGACTGTAGTTTCGGCCGCGCGCATCCCAGCGAACCGCTCCAGCGGCGCATGGTCCTGGTCCGATACAGCAAGCATCACGCTGCGAATGTCGAACGAGCGCTTGCGGCCCGGGTTGGTCTCGTCCGAAAAGATCTCGCCGACAAAGTTAAATCCACTGTCGCTGGAATCGCGCATCCGATAAACGCGAACGTCACGGTTCAGGGGATCATTCGTTATGGCTCGGCGTGGGAACGACTCGCCCGGCGCGATATACGTATGCTCGTAGTGCCGCATCAGTATCTGGCAGGCTTCGTCTATGTCGCGGGCGAAGTATTGTGCCTGCCCGTTCACGCCCATAATGCGGTCGTATCCACCGATGCCGTGATTGTCCTCGGCCGATACCGAGCCGGAGTAATCGAGGGCGCGCTTGCCAGTAAGGACCATCGTGCCTTTGGGCGTCATGATGAGAATGCCGCGCGTGTGCATCAGCATGGTAGCTTCAGCATTCCAGTACGGCTGCGCGCCGACGTTGATGCCGTTCACCACGATGTTGATTTCGCCACCCGCTTGAGTAAATTCGATGAGGCGTTTGAGAACGCGGGCGATCCAATCCATGTTCTCGACACCGCTCTCCATCGATATCTTGGCTCCGGCTGAGACCGGGAACCATTCCAAGGGCACACCTAGTTGTTCGGCCAGGTCCAGCCCAGCCATGATGCGACGACATTCCGGTTCGGCGATGGCGCCGAGATCGCGATTGGGATCGCCGAGGAGCATCACTCGAGTCATGCCTTCCGGATAACGCGGGACAAAGTTGCGAACCACTCCCACGATCACGTTGGCTTTGTTCTCTCCATGTTCGCGTGCGACCGGCACGAGCGAACCCGAGTTGTCGAGATCGTATTCCGTGAACTCGCCGGGGGGCAGTGCGGAACGCGTGCCATCATCCGGTGGAGTGAGCAGCCGGATGATTTCGTAGGGATAGAGCAGACCGCGCTGACGCATCTTGATGACTTTTTGTTCGTACGCAGCGAGCGGCCTCATGGGCTGGAGCTTGGAGGCGGGGCGGAATGTCATGAGAATTCCAGCATCGCCTGGAGCCGAGATTCGAATCACGGTATCGCGGAGTTCGCCGTTGCGAGCCTTCGGAATACGCGCACGAACGATGACCTGTTCCAATCCGAGTCCATCGGTGGAAGGAGCCAGACGTTTCACGATTCCGTCCATTTCCTCCGCGGTGAGGTTCAACGTCGGCCAGACATAAAGGAAGATGCGGTTCCAATACAGCCGATTGCGCACGGAGCGAGTTGATTGTTCTCGCCGGATCGAAGCGACAGCTTCTGCGAACATGCGTTCGAAGTAAGGGAGCGAGACGATTTTTCCCGACTCATCGCGAATGGGAGTGAGATCGCGCACCTCGGCCACGGCGAAGAGGCGCTCGTCCTTCGAATTACTTTTAGCGATCGCGCGCATGACGAAGATGTCGTCAATCGAAGGCAGCCGGGTGATGTTGAAATTACCGAGCCGCCACAGATGCAGGCGATCGCCAGTTGCTGGATGGACGCCGCGGAAGAGTTGAACTTCCTGATAGCCCGTTCCCGAAGGTTCATAGGTGAAATACTGCATTTCGGTGTTGCCTGGTTTACCGTTGCGCGCCGCGACCGCGATCACGATGCGCTGTACAGGCTGACTGAATCGGCAAGCGGCCAGCGCGTCGTTTAACTCCTGCTGGAGTTCAGTCGCGGAGTGATGTTCACCATTCGATGCCAGTATGTCGAAGAGGACCGCATCTTCCTGGGGAAGCTCTGCGACCATTTCTCCGAGAGCGTGCAGTGCGGCACTGACATCGCTGAACTGCGTGTGCAAGGCGAGCACATGCGTGGTTTGCTGGTCCTGAACGAAGCTCGTCGCTACGCAGCAGGAGGGTCTGAGAGATATGGGCCGGAACTGATCAAGGCGACGCACACAGTAATAGCGAGACATCAGCACTTCCAGCATGAGCTGCTGCAATGACTCGGAAGACCGAGCGAAGCGCTTCGAGAACCTCGCGGCCAAGGGTTGCGGACACTCGACAAGCCACCGCTTCGCAGCGCCGCCTGATGCTTCCGCGCTCGAAGATGCGAGCGTGTCAAGATGTTCGTCCACCAACTCCAGGATTCGCATACGTGCGGCTTCGAACTGCGGCTGTTCGAAGCACCGGTAACGCAGTTCGCGGGCGAGGTCGCTCACGAGGGGGAATGCAGCCCGGGTTATGGCGATCAAGCGATCGAGCAGCGTGCTGAATGCGTCCTTCGGGGGCTGAGCATTCAAGTCGAGAGTATCGAGACGGTGTTGGAGGATCCGAAGAATCGCGGTTACTTGGCGCTCAATGCGACAGTGCGATTTGTAAATCCACACGAGCGCATCCTGCAGTTCGCTGCTCGGCTGCAGTGACTCCACTCCGTAATGACGCACGGCGCGACGAAGGCTTTCGGTGAACTCAGGAGGCAGCCCTTCCCCTTCCGATGCCGGCGAGCGAAGATACCAGAAGAGACAAGCTTCGGCACTCGGCGACTCTCCCGGAAGTTCCTTCGCAAGACGCGGGGTGTTGCGGAAGAGAGCGCAGATGTCCGCGAAAATTTCCAAGACACGGTTTTCCTCTGTGTAAAGCGAAGGTTCCCTGTCCTCATCCGCCGACTGGTATTTTGCGGCCACGTTGGTGAACTCGGGCTTAACGTCGAACCCAAGCAGCATTTGCCGGAATGATTCAATCGGTCGCGCGGGCGAGCTTGGAATGGTCGACGCCAGCACCGAGACCTGAAGGCGAGGGGTAACGCTCTGGCTTTCCGGTTCAGAAGCCGGATCGATCTGGAGCAGCGGTGCTCCAGTGCCAACTTGTACGTTGGCAATCGCCACGATCTGCCGTACAACTCCGCTGAAGGGCGCGCTCACCACGATCTCCATCTTCATGGCTTCGAGCACCGCGACACGATCTCCCGCCTGAACGTTGTCGCCTGGCTTTACGGGGATTGAGACTACGACTGAAGGCGACGGCGCACGAACAATGCCACCTTCATCGCGTTCGACGCTGTGGCTGACCCCATCTACTTCCACGCGATAGGTGGATCCTTGCTCAATGGAAACAGTGCGGAACGTCTTTCCTGCAAACGTCAGAGCGTTTTCGTATTTGCGTAAGTGTTCGATCTGGACTTCAAAGGCAGAGCCGTCGACCTCCAGACGGTACTGCTTTACTCCAAGCCGGTATACCAGGATGGAGTAAGAATGGCCCTGATAGCGCAACTCAACCCGATGGCCCAATTCGTTGCGCACTTCAGGACGCCCCTGTAATGCGGAAACGTAGAACTGAGTTCTCTCGACTGCGCACTGCGCATCGCAGGCGTCGATGGCGGACTGAAACAGCGCAATGTGTCCTTGGTCGTCGGTCAGAAGAAGGCCGCTGGCCGTAATCCGATCGAGCCAGGCGACATCGTAATTACCACCATGGACTTCCGGGCGGGCCAGCATCTGCATAAGGAAAGAACGATTGCTAGTGCCGCCGTTCACGACCACAGTGCTGACGTGCAATGCACGACGGAGCCTGGCGAGCGCTTCCTCGCGGGTTCGTCCGAAACCGACGATCTTCGCGATCATCGAATCAAACTCAGCGGGAATGACGTCACCGACTTCGAAGCCAGTATCAACGCGAACACCCGGACCGGTGGAAATACGGAATCGCTCGAGAATGCCGGGAGCGGGAGCGAAACCGTTGCTTGGATCCTCGGCATTCAGACGAACTTCGATTGCATGTCCCGATGTTGCGGGCGGCATGCCTTCTAGTCGTTGGCCCTGAGCGACGAGAAGTTGAAGTTTCACAACATCCGCGCCCGTCGTGCACTCGGTCACCGGATGCTCAACTTGCAGGCGGGTGTTCATCTCCATAAACAACATGCGGTTGGTTTTGCTCAGGTATAGGAACTCAACAGTGCCAGCATTCACGTAGGCCGCCGTCTGACCCATGCGGACTGCTGCATCCCGCAATGCCAGATCTTGCTCTGGCGTGAGCACGGGGCATGGTGCTTCTTCCATGACCTTCTGTTGTCGCCGCTGGAGGGTGCAGTCGCGGGTACCCAGTGGCCAGATCGTTCCAAACTGATCGGCGATGATTTGCACTTCCACGTGACGTGCACCGTCAATCCGCCGTTCGAGAAATACAGTTGGATCCCCGAATGCTTTGAAAGCCTCGTTGCGCGCTCCCTCAAATGCGCGGGCCATCTCCGCGGGAGAATTAACCTGCCGAATCCCGCGTCCGCCGCCACCTGCGCTCGCCTTGATAAATACCGGATAGCCGAGGCGTTCCGCATGTGCGTAGGCTTCCGCCACGGTCTCCACCGGGCCACCACTCCACTTGGCGACCGGTATTTTCGCTTTTTCGGCAAGCTTCTTGGCAGAGATCTTGTCGCCAAGACGACGCATCACCTCGCCGCTCGGCCCAATAAAGACGATGCCCATGTGCCGGCAGAGATCTGCGAAGTCGGCATGCTCGGCAACGAATCCCCACCCCACCCACGCAGCCTCCGACTTTGATTCGGTGAGCGCGTTCCGCAACAACTCGTAATCGAGATAGCTGCTGCGGAGTTGCTTGGTGACGGAATCACGTTCATGAGCGGGTCCGAGACAGAAAGATTCATCCGCTTCTCGGACAAACATGCTTTGCCGATCCGGTTGCGTGAAGAGCGCAATCGTCCGCAGATCGGTGCCGTGCTCGTGGTTGAACTCACGGACCGCATGGATAATTCGCATGGCGGCCTCGCCGCGGTTAACGATGGCGATACGACGAAATTTGGTTTCCATACAAGCTGCTCCTGGAGCGGAAGGTCAGTGAGTCGACGGAACGGTCACTCCCTCAGGAGTGATCAACTGTTGCAATGAAGTGAGAACTTCGGGATCAATTGGTGCCGGCAAGGCTGTCGTGTGGTAGCCGTCTACCCGTAGGTAGCGGTTACCGTCGGCGTCTACTACTTCCGCGTCGAACGTGCCGTGTTCCGGATGCGGGGTGACCACCGCATAGAGCGGATGAGGTACAGCGTTCGCCATCGGCCACGCGACGACCTGATCCACTCGCGTGGGCAAGCCCAATTTACTGTTTGCGCCCATCTCCCATAGACCCGCGGTCTGGAAGCAGAGTTCGATTAGGCGCGGAGCGATCTGCGTGGGCAGGCTTTCCGGTTGATGGTTAAACGGTAGATTGATCGACATTTCACCGATCAAGTGGGTTCCGTCCCACCACGCACGTTCCAGTACCTGGTAGGCCGGACCGTGGAAGTACACGCGGTAAATCTTCGCGGAATCTACGATCGAATCCGGTGAAAGATGCGGGCGAACTCCCGACGACAGCTCGGGTGGATGCTTGTGCAGCCGAACTTTCGCGGTGAAGTGCGTGGTCTCCTGCTCCTCTTGTTGCGTTGCCAGTATGCGTCGACCGATGAGACGGCACTCGGTGATGAGGTGGTCGTTGTCCTGACGGAAGACGGCTTCGACCAGGATCGTTCTTGGCTCGTCTTTGTAAAACTTGAAGGGGGCGAGGAAATTTACTTCCTCGATCGCTTCAATATGCCACCCCGGATGCACACAGAGTGCCGCTTCGGCAAACGCCTCGATGCCCATAACGCCGGGCAGCACCGGAGTTCCATCAATGCGATGGTCGTTTAGAAATGGCTGTGCAATCGGATCGAGCTGGGTTTCCATGGTCAACCCGTTGTGAATGCCCATCCCGGTGATTTTGCCCACCATGGGGCCTCGCAGAGCCAACTGCTCGCGCGAGTTCTCCAGTGCTTCCAGATCGAGACCGCCGGTTGCTTCGAACTCGTCCAACAGCATTCCGAGTCGTTTGGCGGCGACCACTTCACCGCGGGTCGCACCCATGGTGAGTTCACGCCGGATCAGCGGTATGCCGGCCTGCGGATCGAGCATGTCGATTCCCGCGATTTCCATCATTTTGGGGATGGAACCGCGTGACGCCATTCCGATCTTGTCCCACGCCGTCCAATCGATCGCGATGCCCCGCGTACCGGAACGCTGTGAGCGGAAACTCGAAACGATCTTGCAGAGCAGATCGTTGGCGGAACTGTAGTCGGTTTGACCGCCGTTGCCGAAGCGTCCTGCGATCGAACTGAATGCCACAACAGCTGAGACCGGCATCTCTCCGATGGCATGCAGGAGATGGAAGAAGCCGTCGGCCTTCACGTCGAACACCAGGTCGAATTCCTTAGGTTCTTTGTCCGGGAGAAAGTGGCTTCGCTCCAATCCGGCAGCGTGCAACAGAACATCGATTCGGCCATGTTCCTTCCTGACCTCATCAATCACCTTTTCCACCGCTTGCTCATCCGTGAGATTCAGAGCGTGGTAGTGCACCACACCACCCGCAGATTGCACAGCATCGATCGCAGACTGAGCCGCTATCTGTCGTTCAAGTTCCGCTAATGCTTTCTCAACCATCGCCGGCGTGGCACGTTTCTTGCCGGTGCTTAGCCGCGTCGCGAGGGTGCGCTTCAGGCCTTCCTTATCGGCTGCAAACTGCTTCAGGTCGTTGTTGATGGGATCTGGTTTGGGTACCAGATCAAGCAAATAGAAGATGCCGCCGGAGGCTGCGGCCAAATCAGCAGTAATGGCAGATACAATGCTTCCGGCAGCACCTGTGACCAGGAAGACCGTTTGCGGTCCGAGTTCAAGGCCAGCGCCCCCATCCTCCGCCGGGCGCTCGTGCAATCCGATCGTCCACCGTAACGACTGCTTATACCCAATCTCAACCGCGCCCGGATCGAAGCGGGTTTCCGAGATGAGCGACTCAGCCACTTGCACCGGCGAGGGCTCAGGGCCAAAGTCCACCGCTTTAACAGTGGCGTTCATCCGCTCGCGCTTAAATGCTTTTGTAAATCCTGCAACCGCCCCACCCATGGGGGAGAGGGCGCCAGCAGAATCGTAGCCGTGCTGGCCGCCGAGACGCGTTGCACTCACGAGGAATGTCGATGGCGATGCGAACTGCTCGTAGAGTGCGCGCATGGTGCGATACAACAACTTCACCCGCACGACAATTGCGTTTCTCCACGCTTCTGAACTGATCTCCGTCAATGTGCCTTCGAAATCCAGGGCCGACAACCAATAGACGCCCTGGATCGGCCCCGCAACACTCCACTTCTGAATGGCCGTATCAAGGGCCGCCGAATCAGGCGTCGTGTCAAAGGTGAGTACTTCGACGTCGAGAGCACGCAGTTGTTCTATGAGTTGAACCGCAACACCTCCGGTGTCAGGCATCACGATCACCCGAGTGCCTGTCCCTAGCACAACTCCGGTCGGCTTACAAAGCTCGAGGGGCGGGCGCAATACGGGAACTGGCACGCGGCGAGGAACGAGGTTTGTCTCCGCGAAATTCGCGATGGAACGCGCCTTGGACGCAAGCGCCGTCTCTGCCTGCGTCGCGACGACTGGCGTTTCCACTGCCGGGCCGGCGATCGTGGACCTTTCGCGGGCGAATTGGATGACGTGCTTCAACGTAGGAAAGTCGCGGAGCTTGAGGTTTTCATCTCGTGGGATGTTGTAGATAGAGCGAATCGCCGCGAACATCTCCGCTTGCTTTACCGTGTCAACTCCAAGATCCGCCTCAAGATCAAGTTCGAGGTCGAGCATGTCCTTCGGATAACCCGTCTTCTCTACAACCATGTCGAGAATGCGATCGGTAATACTGTCGGCGACTGCTGCGTTCGCCGTTGGCTGTTCTGAAGAGGCGGGTGAAGCAACATTCGTTTTAGGCACAACTGGTGCGTTCTGCGCCAGGTCTGGGCGCATGTCATATACGAACTTCACAACATGTTTCAGTGTCGGAAAATCGCGAAGCCGCAGTGACTCCTGGCGTGGGATGCTATAGATCTCGCGGATTGCGGCAAAGAGTTCCGCTTGCTTCACGGTGTCGACGCCGAGGTCCGCTTCGAGATCAAGATCCATCTCCAGCATGTCCTTGGGATAGCCGGTCTTTTCGACGACCAACTCGAGAAGGCGATCCTTCACCTCGTCGTTCTCCTCCTCAACTAAAGGAAGCACAACGATGGCAGGTGTGTTGACGGTTGGCGCGACAGGTGCGGGAGAGCTGAGATCTGGACGATTGTCGTAAACAAACTGGATCACGTGCGCAAGCGTCGGGAAGTCACGCAGACGCAAGTTCTCTCGCCGAGGAATGTTGTATTGCTCTCGAATTGCTGCAAATACTTCCGCCTGCTTCACCGTATCGACGCCAAGATCGGCTTCGAGATCGAGATCGAGTGCGAGCATGTCGGATGGGTATCCGGTCTTGTCAGCAACAAGTTGGAGAATTCTTTGGCGAACCGGATCTTCGATCGTCTGCGGCTTTGGCGGTTCGATCGGTTGAACAGCTACTGTGACTGGTTTCTGTGGGGCTTGCGAAGCGGTTACCGCCGCGCCTTTCGTGGCGGTGACGGCGACAACCGCAGGCGCACCTGAGTCGCGGATGCGGAGGGTGCGGTTCACGACCTCCAAATCAGGGTTGGAAACGTTCGCTACTTTTTCGAGCCACTGACTCCAGACCTCGCGGTCAGCAATGCGGCGCTGGAAGCCAAGAGCGGAAGGCGTGGCGCGCAATCCATCGCTGGATTTCACCCAACGCAGCAACGACATGCTGATCTGCGACCCGAAGCCAGCGCCGAGCCGCAGCGCATACTCGATCGGATAAGATCCGCCGCGCGAGAGATTCAGCGCACCCAGTTCCGGATCAATCTCCCTGAAGTTCGCGACCGGCGGCACACATCCGGTTTCGAGTGTCTTGACTGCGAGGACGTCTTCGATTCCGGTTGCCATCGCGTGGCCCGTGAACCCCTTCGTATTCGCAATCACGACCTGGTCGGCAGTCTCACCGAAGGCCTTGCGCAATGCGAACACCTCCGCAGAGGCACTTCCTCCGCGTGCCGGGGTGTACGTCTCGTGCGACACGAATACGGTGTGGGGAGCGATCTCCTTGCGCCGGATTCCTCGGCTTGCCTCGGCGCGCAAGAGCAGCTCGTCCATGACGCCGCCAATGTGCTGGACATCGAGCCTGGTGGCGTGGAATGCGCTGTTTCGCGTAACAGTGCTGAGCACCTCGCAGATGGGAAGAATGCCGCGTTCCTTCGCAGCCGCAGCGCTCTCAACGACTAACGACGCGGCGCCCATGCCGATGATCATCCCGTGACGCCGCCGATCGAAAGGCAACGCGGCCTTCTCCACAGAATCGTCCGTAGCGGCAACGCCGCTGGCGAGGAATCCGGAGCCGAACCACGGAAGAAGATTGTCGGAGGTCACATCATCCGCCGACACGATCAGGACGCGCCGACACCTTCCAGCACCAATCCAGTCCTCGGCGATGGAGACAGCTTGCGTCGTGCTCGCGCATGCCGCATTGATCTGTGTATTCGGCCCCCGCGCACCGATGTATTCCGCAAGCTGTGAGTGTCCCATTGAGAGCACACGCAGCAGGAACCTGCGCTCAAACGAGTACGGGTTCTGTTCCATCGCTGCCGCGAGTTCGGTTATGCGTCGGTCAATCTCCTGTGCTACCCCGCCATGGCCGTTCGATACGACTTGCTGCCGCAATTCGCGCAGCATTTGCAGTTGCTCGCGGCGAAGACGGTCGTCGTAGTAACCACCCATGATTTCGGCGAACGAGTCAGACCCGGGGAAGGCCGAAGCGAAGATGATGCCGGTGTCGTCGCGCATCGCATCCGGCAGCGCCCAATGCTCGGGTAACTGAGACCCGGTGCTCGTGGTCTTGTAGCGCATGACCAGCGGGATTCCGGCATCGCGTAAGGCATCGATGCCAGCGCCCAAGGCCAGAGCCGTAGTGCGATCGAAGGCAGCGACGCGATCCGCGGGTACGCCAAATTCCTTCTCGAGATCGAAAGCGCCGCCGCGACCAGCGAGTTTGATCGCTTCACTGACGTCTTCTATCGTCTCGAAAGTCGGATCGCCATTCTCGCGTTTCACAAGTCTTCGGATATGGCGGTCGACCATCGCGCGACGGAAGCGGTTTGGGACGACATCGATGAACTGATCGCCACGCAGCAGACGTGCGATGTTACTGTCGTCGAAAATACGATCCGTGCCCGGCAAGCCGAGTGCCGCGCCAGTGATGGCGATAGGTTCGTTCGAGCGCGGCGCAAGGCTGGGGATTTCGCGCATTTCAGACGCGCGGTCCAGGAACTCAGCGACAAGGTGCCCCAGTCGCGAGAAACGATCTTCCGACAAAACTGTGGTAACCGGCATGTTCAACTCCTCGAGCGCCGTGTGGGCAAGCGCAGGAATGGAAGGCTGCTTGTTTTCGCTGACGGTCTCAATCGCGTGGTCGGTGCGTCCTCGTCCGAGGCCGGCTGCATAGAGCCCGCACAGTGCCTGGTTGAAGGCAGCGGTGTCTTCCCACTTCGGATGGTTAGTGAAGAGCGCGAGAACGTCTTCGTCCTTTCCGAGAACGTCTTCCGCGAAACCGTGCAACGCCTTTTTAGGCCCTACTTCGACGAAGATGCGTGCGCCCGAGCGATACAGGGTCTGCAGGCCCTTGATGAACTGCACTGGCGACGCAATCTGCTTCGCAAGGATGTCGAGCATCTGCGGGATGACATTCGGGCCTGTCGGATAGAACTCGCCGTTCACGTTTGCGACGATCGGAATCTGCGGCGATTGCAGATGCATACGCTCCAACGTGTCTCGCATCGGACCGCTCGCCGGAGCGACGATCGAAGTATGGAACGCGTGGCTTACAGGCAGGGGCACAACGTTGAAGCCGGCGGCGAGTAGTTTCGTGCAGGCTTCGTCAACTGCATCGCTCGCCCCACCAATCACGGACTGTTGTTCGCTGTTAAGGTTCGCGATTTCAACATAGCCGGCCACTGTCTTCAGCAGTCGTTCGACTTCAAACAGGGGCGCAAATACTGCCGCCATCTTTCCCTTGTCTTTTACTGAGACGCGCGTCATTTCGCGGCCGCGCGCACTGACTGCTTCCAGTGCTTCCTCGAAGGGCAGGCATCCAGAGGCGACTAGGGCCCCGTACTCACCTAAGCTGTGCCCCATCGTCATATCAGGCCGAATGCCATACGCATCCAACAATCGCGTGATTCCGAGGTCCACGCACAGAACTGCCGGCTGGGTGATCGCAGTCTGACGCAGGTCCAGTTCCGCCTGTTCAACGGCTTTTTCGTCCTTTGAATCTACAAAGATGTATTCGGTCAGTGGCTTGCCGAGCAGCGGGGTGAGCACCCGATCAGCGGCCGCAAACGTCTGAGTGACGATCGGCTCCCGTTCTTTGAGAGATCGGAACATATTGACGTACTGCGAGCCCTGCCCGGTATAGAGGAAGGCCACCTTGGCGGCGGGACCTTGCCCGTGGAAGATGCCTTGCGCGCGGAGAGCTTTCCATACCGCAAATTGATCGGCGTCGAATGCCTTCAGTGCCGCGGCGATCTTCTGTTTCAGTTCGGCGGGCGCGCCATAGTCAATTGCGATGCGGTAGTCCGCTTGCAGATCGCTCGCGAGCGGCGGCTTAGGAGTTTCTGCGCCTTCGGGGTTCCAGTTGCGCAGCCGCCCTTTCAATTCAGACTTCGACGCCGCGCCCAGCACCAGCACGCCGCGCATCGGCGCCTTTAGTCCATTTTGCGGAGCAGCGGCAGCGACAATCTCATGGGCATTAACCGGATTGTCCGCAGCGCCTCTCGCGTTGCGCGCCTTTGGTTTCAGTCTGCCCGGAATGTACTCTTCCAGAACCGTATGGAAGTTCGTCCCTCCGAAGCCAAACGCGCTCACTCCAGCGCGACGTACTGAATCCGGCGGCATCTCCCATGGCCGCAGTTTTGTATTCACGAACAACGGCGAATTGGCAAAATCAATGTCGGGAGTTGGGCGGTCGCAATGCACGCTTGGCGGTAGCACCTTGTGGTGCAGCGCAAGAACTGTCTTGAGAATTCCCGCCGCGCCCGCAGCAGCTTTCAAGTGCCCAATGTTCGATTTCACCGAACCGATAGGAATTGAGTGCGACGGCAGAGAGTACTCGCTGAGTACGTCGATCATGCTCTGCACTTCCACCACATCACCTACCCGCGTTGAGGTTCCGTGACCTTCGATATAGTTCACGTCGGCGGGAGATAGCCCGGCGTTCTCCCAGGCGCGCTTGGTGCACAAAATCTGTCCGACGGGATTGGGTGCAGTGATTCCCTTGCCCTTGCCATCGCTGGAGCCGCCGATGCCACGCAGCACGGCGTAAACCTTGTCTCCGTCGCGCTCCGCGTCCTCCAAACGCTTCAGCAGGAAAACGACGGCGCCTTCGCCCATCACGAATCCGTCGGCGCCGGCCGCGTAAGGACGCGATCCCGTCGCCGACAGCGCTCCGATCTTGCAGAACTTCACGAAGGTCGAAGCGCCCATGTTCCGGTCAATTCCGCCGGTCACGGCGACGTCGAACTGGTGTTCAACGAGGCCTTGGATTGCAGCATTCATCGCTCCCATGGCGGAAGCGCACGCCGCGTCTACTACGTAGTTAGGTCCATGGAAGTTGTAGAGGTTGGCAATTCGACCCGCGATGCAGTTCGCAAGCTCCCCCGGCATGCTGTCTTCCGTGATCTCCGGCAATCGCTCCCCCACGCGCTCATGCAGTTGTCGAGTAATCTCGACACGTAAGTCTTCCGGCAACGCCGCGAACGTTGGGGCCGTCGCGAGTTCCTTGGCGTACATGGGAAAGAAGACACGCAGGGCCGTCATGTAGTGCATCTCGCCCGCCATTGCATTGCCCAGGATTACGGCGGTGCGATCTGTCTCGAGCGGCCGGTCCGGGAAGCCATAATCCGCCAGTGCTTCGCGTGTGCACGCGATAGCCCAGCGCTGCGCTGGATCCATCGCACCGCTCACCTTTGGCGGCAGAGGTAAGTGCCACTTCATCGGATCCCAATTGAACTGCCGCACCCATCCGCCGATCTTCGAATAGGTCTTGTCGGGGACTGATGGATCGGGATCGTAATAAAGGTTGGGGTCCCAGCGTTCGGATGGAACTTCGGAGATGCTGTCGCGGCCGGATTGGACGTTAGACCAGAAAGTGTTTACATCGGGGGCATCGGGAAGAATAGCGCCCAGACCGACGATCGCGATGGCGCGATGCGCGGTAGATTCCATAATTGCGCTCCTGTGTGCGGGAGGACACCCGGAACGACACGCCGAATGAGTGCTCCTAAGCTATTGCTGTAAAGCGGCTTCCAATTGCTTTCCAGCGCGTTTGTATAAATGGTCACCAATAAAATCCATGTCTGCTATAAGTCCTGCTTGCGCACGATGAATGGCCGGCAAATCTAAACCTGTTTCAAATGTCGCAATCTCGGTAGCGCTCATCGTCGAACTGCCAATAATCCAGCGCATCCCTTCTTCGCTTACCTTTAGCGCCGCTTCGCGCGCAAAAATCCGCGCTAACGCAGCGAGCGCATCCGGTGAAAATCTCTCGTTTGCCTTTTCGTGAAGTCGAGCTTCAGCAGCACGTGCTGCCCTCCTTGCCATGCAAGCAGCGCTTTCGGCGTAGGCAATCAACTCCCCGAGTCGCAGCAGAATATGTTGGAAGCGCGTAAGACGCGCGACCCGCGCCCGCTCCAGGATCTCCGCCAACGCATGCAAAGCCAGTGCGGCAACATCCGCGCCAACTTCTGGGTGCCGTGCGTGAAGCGTCTCGGCCTCCTTGGCGACATCGTGATAATGCTGGCCTCGAGTTTTTAAATGAAGTTGCCAACGATCGCGGCTGATGGTCATCTCCATAATCTCGGAGGTGCCTTCGTAGATTGTCGTAATACGTACATCGCGCTTGATCTTCTCGATCATGTACTCGTGCGTGTAGCCGTATCCGCCGAGGGCTTGAATGCAGCATTCCGCCGTCGTATTGCCTGCTTCGGTTGCCATGTATTTCGCGATTGCGCCTTCGGTATTCAGGCTCCCCTCGCCTTTGTCGATTCGCTCGGCGGTTTCCTCGATGAATGCGCGGGAGGCTTCGAGTCTTGCCGCGTTCGGAACAATGAGCTTGTGGGTGTAGCCCTGCTTCTCGGAGAGCGGCGCACCGCCCTGAATTCGTTTCGTCGAATATGGGATCGCGCGGTCGAGTGCAGCCCAGCCCGAACCCAATCCGAACGCAGCCACCATCAATCGTGTATACCCAAACACGGCCTGAGCCTGGAGCAGACCCTGTCCCTCTACACCGCCGATCAATCGGTCGGCGTTGACATATACGTTCTGCAGCGCCAGTGCGGCAGTATTGCTGGTACGAATGCCGTGCTTGTTCTCGGGTTTATCGTGCGTGAAACCCGGAGCACCTTTCTCCACAACGAACCAACTCGGACCTGCCGGTGTGTTGGCGAGGATCGTGTAGGCATCAGCGATGCCACCGTTGCTGATCCACTGCTTCAGGCCATCGATCCGGTAGCCCACGACGCGTTCCGCATCCATCACACGGTCCGCAGTTGTGCGGAGCGCTCCGAGATCGCTGCCGGCGTCTGGTTCGGTCGCGCCGTATGCGAAGAGAATGCCCTCGTTTCCAATGCGGCCCAGCCAGTGCTTCTTCTGTTCCGGAGTGCCGCCCACGGTGAGTGGGTCGCTCCCGAGAAAGGTTGCAAATAGGGACGTGGCAATCCCGAGATCGACCACTGCCATTGCCTCGCAAATGCAGTACACATCAAAGGCGCCGCCCCCGAAGCCGCCATACTCCTCTGGAATGAAGAGCAACTGAATCCCGAGCCCACCGGGGTTGCACATATCGCGAACAATCTCCACTGGACACTCGTCGCGTTCATCCAATTCGATGAGCAGTTGATCGGGCAATCGCTTCTTCGCGAATTCCTTCAGGGACTTCAGGCTCAGTTTCAGTGTCTTTTTCGCAATCATCGCCATCCTCCGTTAGTGCGCGGCAGAGGCCGTCTGCTTTGTGCCTTGCCGTTCCGTCAGTTCGCGAACGCGTTCGGTCAGCGCGGGCAGGAATTCGAGCAGGTCGTCCACAATTCCTACGTCAGCGAATTGGAAGATCGGAGCTGCCGGGTTCTTATTGATCGCGACCAGGAAGGGCGAGCCTTTGATGCCGGCCATATGCTGGAACGATCCGCTGATTCCGCAAGCCAGGTAAACCTTCGGGCTCACGGTCGCGCCGGACGATCCGACTTGGCGTGACTTGTCTAGCCACTTGGCGTCGACCACTGGTCGCGAACAACTCACCGCGCCGCCAAGGGCGTCAGCCAACTCTTGGGCGAGCTCGATATTCTCAGCTTCCTGGATGCCGCGGCCCACCGATACCAACACGGTCTGCTTGGTGATATCCACGTCTCCGACCTGAGCGGGGATCGTTGTGACGTAGCGGCGACGGACCGAGATCGCGCTTACTTCACTCGATTTGTCAACCACTACGCCGTTTACCTCAACCTGGGAACCGGGCTTGAACACACCAGGGCGAACCGTGATCACCGCTCCTCCAGAGAAATCACATTCCATCCGTGCGTTGAACTGACCCGCGAACTCCTGACGGACCAGTCGTTGTCCTGCTTCGACCACGAGGACATCCGGCACGTACGCTGCCCCAAGCTTCACGGAGAGACCGGGCGCCAAGTCCATACCGAAGTGATCGTGCGCGACGAGAACGATTGCGCCCTTCGGCAGAATCCGAACCAGTCCTTCGCGGATGGCTTCTGCATTGAAGGTCGCGAATTGTTCGTGCGAGATCTTCCATGTGGTCGGCACGCTCTTGGTAAGGGCTGCGCAGACCGCATCGAGTTCCGGGCCGTATCCACAGGCAATCGCTGTCGCTTGCACCGTCGGATCCAAGGTTTTGGCAGTCGCAATCAATTCCGCGACGGTATCGTCTAATGCACCATTGCGCTGCAGTGCAATCAAAAATATAGGGTTCATGCTGTGATCCCTCCACGCCCTTTGAGACGCTCCACGAGCTCATCTAAAATATGTTCGCGATCGCCGGAAAGCATCTCCGCGCCCACGCCTGCAACTGGGCTGAAATAGCCCGCGTGCTTCACCTTGGCGGTAAGGCAGTTGCTATCGATTCGCAGGTGAGCTGCATCCAACGTCGGGATTTCAATCGATGCGACTTGGCGGACGCCGCGCATCCCGACGTAGCGAGGTTCGTTGATGCCCGTCTGGATGGAGAGAACGCACGGCAGGTCGATCTCGCTAACTTCTTTATTGCCTCCCGCGATTTCGCGAGCGACCTTCAGTTTCTTGTCTGCGACCACTTCGACCGCGGTGACCAGAGACGCGAAAGGCCAGTCGAGCAGCGCAGCGAGCATGCCGCCAACTTGCGCGCCTCCACCTTCTGCTTGCACGCCCGTGAGGACCAGGTCGAAGGAATTCTGTTGAGCGTAAGCCTTCAAGATGGAAGCGATTCCCATCGCATCCGTCGCCGCGAAGGCGTCGTCGGAGAGCAGCGCGGCGTGCTTCGCGCCCATGGCGAGCTGCCGTCGTAATACTTCTTCGTCCTCGTCTCCACCGACGGTCACGACCGTGACTTCGCCTCCAACTCGCGCCGTGATCTGGAGGGCCTCCTCGACCGCGTAGTTGTCCCATTCGTTGATGGAATAAACAAGATCGTCGCGCTCAATGTCCGTTCCTGAGCGGTTGAGCCGAATCTCGTTCTCTGCTGGGTCCGGTACTCTGCGAATACAAACAAGGATGTTCACGTTTACCTCCTAAGGCATCAATGCACTGCAGTGGTGACGAGGGGTCCAGCGATCGCTGCGGTTTCCTCGGGTAAATATCGGACCGGCAGATGGAGCGAGACGAATTCCGTCAAATCCATGGCACGCATGTTGCCTTCCATCCCGGCTACCTTGATAGCGTCTTCAATGTTGATCAAACAGAACGGACAAGCCGTGACGATCGTGTTCGCGCCCGCCTCGGCAGCCATCTTCACGCGGAGTACACCCATTCGCTCTTTTTCCTGGGCTTCGTAGAAGAGCATCAGGCCGCCGCCCCCGCAGCAGAAGGAGCGATCTCGGCAGCGCTGCATCTCGACCCGTTTTATGCCGGGGATGGCATCCAGTACTTCGCGAGGCTCGTCATATATCTGGTTGTGGCGTCCGAGATAACACGGGTCGTGATATGTAACGACCGTCGCTTCTGGCGTCCCGACAAGTTGAAGCTTCTCGGTCCGCACCTGCCTGGCCAGGTATTGGCTAAGGTGCTCTACAGGCGGCAATCCACGGTAGTCGTGGCGCAGGGCATTAAACGCGTGCGGGTCGCCGGTCACGATCCTTTCGACGCCGGACGCGAGAATCGCCTCGGTGTTCGATTCACGAAGTACCTGAAACAAAGACTCTTCGCCAAAACGGCGGACGTCGTGCCCACTATCCTTCTCGGCAGCTCCGAGAATCCCGAAGTTTTCGCCCGTTTCAGAAAGGAGCCGGGCAGCTGTCCGTGTGACGCGCTGGATGCGATCGTCGTAGGCTCCGACGCTATCCACAAAGAATAAGGTCTTTGCGGCGGTCGTCCCGCTCAAGACCTTTACGTCCAACGACGCTTCGCCATCATTGACTTTCGCCCAATCCGCGCGCTTCTTCTCGAGCTTGCCAAACGGATTGCCGCGGCTCTCTAGCGCCTTCATGGGCTTCTTCAACGTGGACGGAACTTCACCGTCTTCCACCAAGGCACGCCGCATGTCGACGATCTTGTCGATGTACTCGATCTGCATCGGGCATTCTTCTTCACAAGCCCCGCATGTCGTACAGGACCAGATTTCATCAGCCGAATAGACATTCCCGACGAGCGCCATATCTGGAACGGGCTTACCGAAAATTGTGTACCTCGCAAAAATGTAATCGCGAGCCTGAATTGTCAGGAATCGCGGCGACAGCCGTCGCCCGGCAGCATTCGCCGGACAGTTGTCCGAGCAGCGCCCGCAATCGGCGCACGAGTAGAAGTCCAGTAAGTGCTTCCAGGTGAAATCAGACAAGTAGCGAACGCCGAGGGACGGAAGCTTATCGAGGTCGGACTCAGGCACGTTCCATCGCACCGGCTTCACCGTCCCTCGATCCAATCTGCTGAAGTAAATGTTCAGAAGCGAGGTCAGGACATGGAAGTGCTTGGCAAACGGCAAGAAACAAAGGAAGCCAAAGAACGTAATCTCGTGCGCGAGGAAAGAATATTGGCGAATACTTTCCAGCCTACCGGGACCCAACGCCCCTAGAAGATGGCTGACTCCGCTCGCCAACGAGTACGTTGCCGGCGCCTCACCACCCGACAATCGATACGTGCTCGCGCCAAACACGCTCTCGGAAATCATCAGCGCCGCGATAAAACCGAGAACCGTCAGGGCCTCGGCCATATGGTGATGTGCGTCTCCGGGCCGTGGCTCGTAACGTGCCGGTCGGAAAAAGAAGCGACGAACCGCGGCAAGTACCACGGCAATCAGCGCAGCCGTGGCGGCGTAGTCCTTCAGCACACCGTAGCCAACGGCGAACCATTCCCCGAGATGCCGCTCCAGTGAGACCGCGTCGAAAACGCCCGACATGACCAATTCGGTCGAGCGTAGAGAAAGCGACAGGAAGCCCGCGAAAATGATGACGTGTAATAATCCGGCCCAGCGGTAGCGTGGGTGCTTCCACTGCAATAACCAACATCGGAAGGCGACCCAGAGGCGTTCTCCCGCGCGATTGAAACGCGGATCAGCTTGCGCCTTCAACAGCGGGATTGCCCTGCGCACGATGGTGTAGGCAAACAAAGAGAGGGCAATCAGCGAGATCGCCGTGAACAGGACATAACCGGAAACGTTCGCGTAATGAGCGTGAGCTAGAGGCAGGGGGGCGCTCATGCTGCACCTTCTTCGCAGAAGACTTTGACTTGCCTTTGATATCGATCGCGAACTTCGAACGGAACTGGCGTTCCGGATCAAGCAGAGCTAGAAGAGCGGTGCACGTATAAAAGAACCAAAAAACGCTAACCACGCCAATTCTTGTTCAACCGTTCGACTGACGAGGGAGTCTTGAACCTGAGCACGTTGAATGGTTCTAATGTGAGCAATCAATCCATCGGTATAAGGGAAACCAGATTGAGCTCCCTGTTTCAGCACACGAAGTGTAGTCTCGCCCGATCGAACGAGCGCACGTCTTTTCACGACCGGTCTCGTTATGGGAATCCAATGTCACTGCTTCACGCTCCCGATTAGCAATGTTGAGATGTGAGAGCTGTAAGAAAACTTGATCCAGGATGATGGCGAACGCAACGAGAGGTCGACAAACAACCGTCCTCGGATCTCGTAGAGTGCATTGCGAACAGCGGGAACCCTGCGATTGGTGTGTACAACCGGTGTACAAAACCGGTGTAAATCTGGACGATTTGGCTCGCTCAGACGAACGCAATCTCCGCAAGTTACGGAGCTTGCATTCATGGGATTCGTACGAAGAGTGACAGGATAAGAACAGCTAAACGATCTGCGAAATGTGAGTTTCCAGGACTGACCGGCGCTGCAATGAACCCATTGAGCGCCGGTTATTGACGGCCTAGTTGGTTACTGAGACAGAAATCAAGGCAGTCTGCGTCACTGTCGTGGAGCCAGAACTGGCGCTCCCTGTAACAGTGATTGTCGAATTGCCGGTTGGTGTTCCACCTGAACTGTCATGGCTGCTCCCGCCGCACGCAGAAATGCCAACCAACATCAGAAGGCAGAGCAGGCCCGCGGAGTATCTCGCGAACAATCGTGCGAGCTTGCGACGCCGGATCGGCAGCACCAGCAACAGGCACTGCATCAGCGCGAGTCCCGCAGCAGAAGTCCACAGCGAGCGGTTGGTAATTGCGCGCGCCTGACTGGTGCCAGCTGTCTTTATTTGTAGAGTAACGGTGCCAGTTTTTCCGCTATCGAGTGCCACCGAAGCCGGCGAGAATGAGCAGCTCGCACTGGCAGGCAGCCCGGAACAGGTAAAGCTGACTGATCCACTGAACATGGCGTTCGCCGCAAGGTTCAACGTCACCGATCCAGATTGCCCAGCCTTCAAATTCAGTGAGGGTGGAGTGGCGTTGATGCTGAACGAAGGCGCCAAGCTTTGCACCGAGACACTCGCGACCGCCGAGGTCGCTGCGTTATGGTTCGCATCTCCGGCGTAGGTGGCCGTCACGGTGTCGGTTCCTGCGGGTAACTCCGATGTAGTAAGTTCGGCGACCGAACCTGTGCTCAACTCAGCGGTTCCGATCACCGCGCCGTTCGACGTGAACGTTACAGAGCCAGAGGCTCCACTTAAAACGGCGTTCAACGTAGCGCGCAGCACCACGTCTTCGCCCTGCGTCACGGAGTTCGGTGTTGCTGTCAAGCTCAGGGAGTCTCCACCCTGGTTCAAGAACAGCACAGAGGGAGTGAATCCGTCGTAGAAATAGGGCGCTACCAACACATCGGGCGCGCCATCGCCGTTAAAGTCAGCGATGGAGATTTGCTCGGTACCGAATGGTTCAAGGTAGTTCATCGGCTCGGAGAAAGAGCCGTCGCCAAGATTCTGCATCAATACCAAGCCGCTGTAAGTTGGCACCGCTTCGAATGACATGTCGAGTGCAAAGATGAGGTCAGGAAACCCATCGCCATTTAAATCGACGTATCGCGCCTGGGTCGCAAAAGTATCTTTCGCAATTAGCACCGGATCTTTAAACGTAAAATCGCCGTTGCCTTTTAGCAGGAGTATGCCTTCGGTATCGTCCACGAGGCCACCCGACGCATCATCGCGCTGGCCTCGCGACAAGAGCGTCAGGTCCTGCTTGCCATCGTGATCGTAGTCACCCACAACTAGCCATGAAATGCGCCAACCATCCAGCACCAGGTGCGCGCCGTCGGTATCAAAGGTGCCGTCGCCGTGTCCTTTCAGAACCGTGATGGGCGTGGGGCAACTATTGCAGATGAGGATGCCGGTCTGGTAACCGTCGTCGACCGCCATATCGAGAATGCCATCTCCGTCGAAGTCGATCAATTTGGTCTCAGACACGTATCCGCCATATGGGGTAAACGCGGCATCGAAACCGCCTTTGCCATCGCCAAGCAGGACGAAGTAGCCGGAGGGGGTGTCGTTGCCGATACAATTCGGACCTTCACCGTTGTATGCGATCAACATGTCGAGGTTTCCGTTCGAGTCGTTATCGATATTGCCGACGTCGAAGTTTCCGAAAGAACAGCCGGAACTCGCGACGGGCAGCGAGATCGCCTTGAACGCTCCCATCGTGCCATCCGCGTTCCCCAGTGCAATCGACAGGCCAGTGTCAGTCTCAAGCACCAAATCGAACTTTCCGTCGTGGTCGAAGTCGGAAACAATGGGGGCCACCGCGAACCCCTTTGCAATCCACAACTGGTAACCCGACACCAGCTTTGTGAAGCTGAACCCACCTTTGCCATCGCCGATGCCAAGCACCACATCCGGGTACATGCGAAAGTCGGTGTAAAACGGACTCGTGTAGTCGTAAGCGAGCACATCGGCCAGGCCATCGTTGTTGACGTCGCCGGTCGCCACTGCGACAAAGTTGCTCGGAGCCTCCTGCGCGTTTGGGATCGTCGAAGATGAGTTCGACGGAGCAATCGCACGCTGGGCGACAAACGTTCCGTCGCCATTTCCGTAGTAGAGCGACGCGGTTCCATACGCGGGGTCCACAATCACGAAGTCGACGAAGCCATCGCCGTCAAAGTCCGCGGGTGAGGGCTCCTGAGTGCCAGCCTGGTTTCCACCGTACTGAGCTTTTGGCTCTGGATTAAACGTCCCATCGCCGCGCCCCGCATAGACGGCTTGGCTGCCGATGTTGAAGACAAGTAAATCGAGATAACCGTCGGCGTTGAAGTCGCCCAGTTGAAATGCCTGGGCCGCCGGAAGACCATGCAGTACGGTGTTTGAGGAGCGGAAGGTACCGTCGCCGTTTCCGAGGGCAACATACGCGTTCCCATCACCAACCATGAAGACCGCGTCTGGATTCTTGTCGCCATTGAGATCAAGAACGCGCAAAGCCGAATGAATGCCGAGAACAGCGCGCACTGCCGAACCGGATCCGATCGCGGCGAATGAGCCGTCCCCGTTACCTAGGCTACCCGCCACGGTCACCCAGTAATTGATCGCGTCGTAATACTCGGTCACAATATCGGCCTTCTTATCGCCGTTCAGATCAGCGATGACGACTCCCTGCCCGTATTGCACGAACTGGAAACCCGGCAAGGTCACGTCCGTACTGCTCCCAGGAACAGCGAAAGTCCCGTCGCCATTTCCAAGGAAAGTCTGCTGCGAGAAAACCGTGGTGTAGGTGGGATAGCTTCCGTTTTGAAGGTTCGAGATGGCCACGACGTCTGGGATGCCGTCACCATTGACATCGCCAACCGCGAAGGAGCCCCCGTTCAAATAGTTGGCGCCACTTGCAGGAGCCACCGACACGCTCGACGCATCGCCAAACGTTCCGTCGCCATTGTTCAGAAACACGAGGAAGGCGCTGTTTGAGGCATCCATCGCAACCACGTCGGGATGTCCGTCGTGGTTGAGGTCAGCGACTTCGATGTAAACGATGCCTGGATTGAGCGCCACGGCGGAGGTGTTGCTGGAGGACAGAGCCAGCTTCCCATGACCGTCATTCAGAAGCACGTTCAAGGTTCCGTCATAGTCCACGGTCACCAGATCGATTCCACTCTTGCCATCGACATCAGTGGACGCCGATGAGTACACGCCAGAAGTGTCGCTGTCGATCGTTGCGGGGACATAAGGTGCGCCAAGTAGTCCTGGCATGGACGCGGTTGAACTACTCGCTCGGGCCAATGCGGAGTTACGAATTCTCTCCGATGAATCTGACGAGGGTGGGCGATTGAAGGGAAATATCTTTCCCTTGAAGCTCGGTTGCGCGGGCAAATGAGTACGCACGCCATTGCGCATACGCGCTAGGTCCTGCTTCGTATAAGCGTTGGTCTCACGCTTTGAATTGCCGGCTGCGCTGCAGACCGATACGAAAGAGCATGCAAACAGAATGACTGCGAGGTAATAGTGGGGACGAACGCAGTGACCCACGGGACTCTCCTGGGTTATTTCTTATGAATCATGACAACGGTGGCAGAACCAGGACTCGGCATCGAAACATCGTTACACGACTTTTTCTGAGACCCTGATCTATGGTTCGTTAGACTAAGGACAGTTGAGAGTTTTTTCAATATTTTTCGTCCCACATGATATTTTTTTACGTAGTATCTGTTTTTCTCGAATAAAATGTGCGAACTCCTCGTGCGAGTGAAATTCGCATCGTCTCAAGATATACAGGCGGCGGGGAGGTCTCGGGACGATTACTTTTGTTTTTGACGGAGAACCCATGGGTCGCTCGATCTCGGCGGGTATTTATAGAAATTGCGACCGCCTTCGATTTTCGCTGCTAGTCATCCTCAGCCTGTCTCTCACAGCCTTCGGCCAATCTTCAAATAATTCAGCGGCTGCACTGATTACTCAGCCAATCGATGACGGCAACCTCGTGGAGTTGAAGGGCAACGTCTACCCGGCGGCGCGCGCCTCCGTCGATCAAGGCGTGGCGGATGGAAGTCTTGCGTTGAGCCGAATGATTTTGATTCTGAGACGCAGCCCCGCTCAGGAGCTCGAGCTGCAGAAATACCTCGATGATCAGAAGAACCCGAAGGCAACTGCCTATCACCACTGGCTTACCCCGCAACAGTTCGGAGAGCGCTTCGGTAGCAACGGTCATGATGTCGCCACGATCACGCAGTGGCTTCGTTCCCACGGGTTTACCATTGACAGCGTAGCCAAGGGCAACAATGTCATTCTGTTTTCCGGTACGCATGCGCAGCTCTCCGCGGCATTTCACACTTCCCTTCACCAGTACAAAGTGAACGGGAAGCTGCAGATCGCGAACGCCACCAACCCACAGATTCCAGCGGCACTGGCGCTCGCGGTGGTTGGGATTGCCAAGTTGAACGATTTTCCACTGATGCCCATGCATGCCAATTTCGGTGGGGTCACCCGTCACAAGGGCGATGCGAAGTGGCGACCTTCGAAGGGAGCACCGCAGTTCAACACGAAAATTTCGGGTAGCGACTTCTTTGCGGTAGGGCCCGCGGACTTCGCCGAGATCTACAACGTGAAGCCTCTTTGGGACGCCGGCATTGATGGCACCGGCCAGAACATCGCCATTGCGGGACGCAGTGACATCAACCCGGCCGACGTCGATGCCTTTCGCTCGTACTTCGGCTTGCCCGCTAAGAAACTCAACGTGATTTACAACGGCGGGAATCCGGGGTTCCAATTCGGCGACGAGGGTGAATCCGATCTCGATATCGAGTGGTCGGGTGCAATCGCGAAGAATGCCACCATCAATTTTGTGGCCTCTGCCAGCACGACGACGTCGGATGGCGTTGAACTCTCCGCGCAATACATCATCGACAATGCGCTCGCTCCCGTGATGAGCTTGAGTTACGGTGAGTGCGAAGTCGGTCTGGGCGATGCTGGAAATGCTTTGATCAACGAATTGTGGCGCCAGGCCGCAGCAGAAGGTATCACCGTAATGGTCTCTGCGGGCGATGCCGGTTCCGCCGCGTGCGATCAAGGACAGCCCTTCGCGGGGTATGGAATTGCGGTCAACGGGCTCGGGTCAACTCCTTATAACGTCGCTGTTGGCGGGACCGATCTCTACGGCACCTATCTCAACGCGAGCAATTACTGGAACGCCACAAACGATCCCACATCGAAACAGTCGGCGAAGTCGTACATGCCGGAGCTCCCCTGGAACAACAGTTGCGGCAATCCACAGCTGCTAGCGGCTTACCAATCGCTTGGGTATCCGGACAAAACGACCGAAGATCTTTGTAACGACGTCGACTTGGCTCCGTACGTCGCGAATGTTGTAGGTGGAGGCGGCGGCGCGAGTGCCTGCACGAATTCCAGTGGGGGAGACCCCACCACCTGCACAGACGGATACACGAAACCAGCATGGCAGTCTGGCGTTCCCGGCATACCTGCAGACACGGTGCGCGACATCCCGGACGTTTCGCTTTTTGCCGGCAGCGGATTGTGGGGCAGCTTCTACGTCTTCTGCGAATCTGATGTAACACCCGATCTCGCGTGCAACCTCGACTCCGGCGACGACGTCCAAATGCTGGCTGCGGGCGGAACTTCCTTCGCTTCGCCGGCATTTGCCGGTGTCATGGCGTTGGTAAATCAGAAGACCAATTCTTCGCAAGGAAACGCCAACTACGACCTCTACAAACTTGCAGGAAAGCAGTACAGCGGATCAGGCGCAGCAGCCTGCGACACTTCGGCAGCAACTACCGTCAACGCATGCACGTTTTATGATGTTTCACTTGGCAGTAATGCCATGCCATGCGCTTCCGGCACTCTCGATTGCACGCTGAACGACTCCTCTCATTTCCTTGGAGTGCTGCCTTCGTATAGTTCGAACGCGGGATACGATCTCACTTCGGGCCTCGGCACCATCAATGCGTTCAATCTGGTGGATTCGTGGTCCGATGCAACCACAACTTTCTCTTCCTCAACTACGACCCTCACGCTGGACTCTAACTCGATCGCATACGGTTCCACGCTCACCGGAAGTATTGCTGTCGGTGCATCGAGTGGAGGGGCAACACCTTCTGGTGACGCTTCGCTGATCACTGCGGCTGGCACGACTGGTGTGGGCTTTGGGCCATTCGCTCTCAGAAACGGCGATGCTGCCTTTTCTGTCACCGGAACGGCTCCCGGCACTTACTCCGTGACAGCGCATTACGCCGGTGATGCGACGTTTGCGCCAAGCAGTTCCGATCCTACGTCCATCACCATCGCGAAGGCATCGACTTCGGCAACATTGAATGCGAGCAAGGCCGCTATCTCCGCCGGCGAAAGCGTCACGTTCCAAGTCATGCTTGCGACCTCGAGCAAAGCGATGAACCCCACGGGAACGGTGACGTTCACCGATTCCACTACGGGGGCAACCCTCGGCACGACATCCGTCCATGCCGATACTGACGCCAGCGGCTACTCCATTGGGAGGGCCGCCATCAATGTCGACGGGAAGGCCCTCAACCAGGGAGCCAACAGTGTGGTGGCCGACTACAGCGGAGACGGGAACTATAATGCGTCCTCGGCCTCGGCAGTTTCGGTCACGTACACGCCTCCATTTACGCTCGCCTCAACGGCCTCGGTCGTGACTGTGACTTCCGGATCATCTGCCACCGCTGCCCTTTCTCTCACCGCGAATGGCGGCCCATTTCCAGCCGACATTACCTTGTCCTGTCCTTCTCCAACCCCTGCTGGGATTTCCTGTTCCTTCAGCCCGGCTACGCTCGGAGCGGGATCCTCCACCGCTTCGTCTACGCTCACAGTGAATGCTGTCTTTCCGGCAACGAACGGTACGCATCGTTCGGCGCCCGCACACAAGGCAAATCTTCACCTTGAGCTTATCTCCGGAACAGGTGCGGCATTTGCTGTCGTTTTCCTCTGCCTGCCAGTCGGACGCAAACCGCGTCTTGCTTCGCTCATTGTGTTCATGGCGTTCTGCTTGGTCACTTTCGGGTGCGGGAATGACAGTCATTCTCCGGCGGCAAGCACAACTACTCTCAGCGCAACGCCAACCGCCGGAGGGTATGGCAGTACTTTCACCTTCAAGGCGACGGTTTCTGGTCAGGGAGCGGGAGGCACGGTCACGTTCATCGACGGCTCATCGCAATTAGGCACGGCTTCCGTTAGCAACGGTACAGCCACGTTCACCACCACGACACTTGCATACGGGCAGCATTCTGCGGTTGCGCAATATGGTGGGGACGCTCACAATCTGCCATCGTCTTCCGCAGCAGCATCCGTCGACGTCCAATACCAGACCACCCTTGCTGTCCGGGCCTCTGACTCATTGGGCAATACCACCACGATTCAAATACCGATTACCGTTCAGTAGTGCACCTTCGATGGCCGGCAGTCCCCCACTGAAGGGTTGATTGCTGGCCATTTCCTTCTTTACACGCGGCGACCCCACGCTTATTTTTGCTCCAGTTCAAATTTGAGCACTGGATTCTTCACTGTGGGGGCGGGTTTTGACGTTCAAAGTTGATGAAGCGGACCTGATGATCCTCAACGAATTGCAGCAAGACTCAGGACGGCCGATCCATGAACTAGCCGACTGCGTGGGGATATCGATGCCGTCATGCGCGAGACGGGTGAAGCGACTCGAGGAGCATGGTGTGATCGAACGCTATGTTGCCCTTCTGAATCCCTCTGCCCTCGGCCTCGATCTGGACGTTTTTATTAGCGTTCGACTCAACACACAGACATTGAAAGCCATGGACGAGTTTAAAGAACTTGTCGCTCGCATGCCTGAAGTTGTGGAGTGCTACGCGCTGACCGGAGACTCAGACTTCCTGCTGCACGTGCGCACTCCGGGGGTGAAGGAATTCAACTCCTGGATGCAAGGAAGCTTAATCGGAGTTCCGAGTATCTTCGCCACCCACTCCAATATTTCTCTTGAGCGCATTAAATACTCCACATCGCTGCCCATCCCCAAGAAAAAAGGGACGTCTCGACCGGCCAAGCGAAAAGCCGATCGAAAAAAGTAGAAAGCCTGAGAACACATTAGCCACATTCAAGTTAGCTTGGGCGCAGTTCGTTTTGCCCAGCGTGAGACTGAGTGTTACCACCAAGTTTCAGCCTGCACTCCGAAGTTCCAGCCAGAGGTCTTGTCCTTGTAGACCGGACCGCCGACATAGCCCTTCAAACCATCGGACCAGTTTGCGTAAGTGACGAATGCTCGCAGCACGGGGCGACTGAAGAATTCCCGTCCTGCACCGATCTGCGGAGCGATTGTGAACTTGCGGACCCAACCCTCGTATGCACCGGTAGGACTTTTCGTACGGTCGAAGCCGGGCTCGAATGCAAGCGAGACATGCTGGTTGAAGAAAATCACAGGGCGCGCGCCAAAGGACAGCCAAGTCGCGTTCCCTTCGTCTGGATGGCCGGTGGACTGCTCTTGATAGATGACGAGCGGCTGGATCGCGAATACCTTGGATGGCTGCAGAACCACGCTTTCGGTAACTCGGTAGGTCTTGGCATCCGGCAGGAAAGGTGTCGGATCGGCAGTGCCGGAATTGAAGTTCGCGGCGGCGCCCTCGCCGTACTGGAAGGTGAAGCGGTGATATCCGCCTAACCATTCCGTACGCGTATGGGTAAATCCGAGCGCCCATCCTCCTACGGATGCAATGTCGGTATTCGTGTCCGTCGTCGTTCCGCCCTTCGAGAAAGAGTAGTCATACCAAAGTCCCACTTTCCCAAGAGGCGCCTTGATGTCATACAGCCGCGCATCAAGCATGTTCTTCACATAACGACCGCTTCCGGTATTGATGTCCTCATGCGCACCAATGAAGTAGGCGAGTGAAGTCTTCGCGAAGTTAAGGTTCAAATCTTCCACTCCACCGCCATAACCGGCGGTGTCGAGAATGTAGAAATCATTGATGTCAATGTTCACGCGACGATAGTAGCGCTCACCTGCCCAGAACTTGGCCTCAGGGTGACTCTCCAGCAAGTTGCCCATCTGCACGAAGGCCTCGCGGAAACGAAACTTGTCGGTCGACGCATAATTCGTAGATTGAGTCGTGTCGGCCTGCACCGTTACCGTTGTCTTCAACCAGGCTTTATCGGTCTCGTGCTGCGAGTTGATCCAGTTGTTGACGAGCGTCAATTCGGCATAGGTGTCGGCCTCATTGCCGAGACGGTACTTCGCGCCGGCACCAGGCGCCTGGAACGCAACCATCTGGCCGCCTTCGCTATTAATTCCAGCTCCTGAACGCAAGTAGCCGTGGAATTCAAAGAGTTTTGCTTGCTGTTTAAGCTTCGCGATCTCCATCTCGGCATCGCGGACGAGATCGTAGCGAGGGGCATTTACCGCGTCCTGTTGCTCGATCTGGGTACGTTCGTCGCGTGTCAGCTTATCGGCCGGCCCTTCAGCATGTCTCAAGGCCTCCGTTTGCAAGTCTGTAACTGTCACCGTATTCTGCTGCGTCGCGGCAGCAATTGACGCGTTCTGTTTTTCGAGGGTCGCGATCCGCGATTCCAACTCGGCGACCTTTTGCGCGTACTGTTGCTTCATCTGCTCAAGTTCATTGTGAAGGTCTTGAGCGGACTGCGCATCCAAGGACGGAACGCAAAAGAAAAGGGAACAGAGTAGCAGCAGGGTGGACGCTACGCCGATTCTTGCAACCATAGGACGGCCTCCGCGTAAGGCTGCGATCATCCAAGCGAAGTCGATTCCAGCGAACGCCGCAGCGCCAAATATGAAAATTTCAGCCCTAATGAAAGGCGACGCTTGGAGAATCTCCAACTGCCAACTCTGACAGACTGGCAAGATTCGCGGTTGTGACTAGAACTTTGACTGCATTCAGGAGATGCGAGCGAACAGTGGCAGGATAGGACGACCAGTAATTCTGGTGAACTAGGTGCCGCTCGCGATTTGACTCAGTGCCGCGAGGTCGAAGAGAGGCGCACCCAAGCTTCGCAGTCCCCGGTCGTTTGCCAGCACATCAATGTGCAGGGACGCCCAATCGGACAAAAGCAAGGCTTCGTTTCCCTCTCCATCGTAAGTCTTGAGATAGCCCTGGCATGAATCGCAGTGGTCCAGGCGCAGCCCGCCTTCGCCTTCGATTGCAATCACCGCCAGTCGATGATCATCTTCTCGTTCGCAGAAGGGGCAGCCGGTCCGCCGGAACCGCCAACGCGTGCCGCAGCATGGACAATGCAGGTGCCGCATTCGGCCTGGCTCCTGGCCGGTGAGTTGAGCCATAGTTGGAAGCGACGCGCATACGGGGCAGTAGCTGAGAAGCCATTGCTCTTCAGGGCGCCAGGCATCGAAGGACCTCAACATTGGCGAGAAATAAACTCGCATGAGTTTCCATGCGAGGAAGCGAAGTACACCGATCTGGGCTTCCGATTCGTCTGTCCGATGAAGCAGTGCAGCCATGGCTCGCGCAGCACTGCCATGATCCATCGAGAACTGCGCATGCAGCTCCCAGCATTGCGGGGCTAGTTCTCCGATATCGGAGCGTCGCGATAGGCGTTCGATGAGCTCCAGCAGAAAGCTGGTTGGAGCTTCGACATCGAAAACGAGAGCGGAGCTGTGAAGCAGCGGCACACCGGATTTGTACTCGGCGCGATAGTCCTCGAAGTTGGGCGTGGCTGCTGGCGCAATGCCAATGCCGTCAAGGGTACTGCGCACGTTGGCATCGAGGTCTGCGAGTGCAACGAGATAAGGATGACGAGCGAGCCAGGCATCTCGGTTCAGCATGCGTCAGTCACCCTGGATTGTCTCTTTCGCGGGCAAAACCGGCATCAGGCGCACGCCGAGTCCGAAGAGGAAAATCGTCGTCGCGATCAAGCCGACCGAGATACCCCACTCAAAGATCGATGGAGCGTAGTGCTCGGGTGCGACCTGCGGCATCGCGCCTTTTACATGCATCGCAAAATAAACAACATTGATGCGATTGAATACCACACCGGCAGTCGTCAGGCTCGCCCCGAGGAACAATGTTCTTGGGAGCATTCGAGAAGACTGTCGGGCGAGCAACGCGAGCGGAATCACGAAACCTACAACCAACTCCGCGATAAACAGAGCGCCCATGGTGCCGCCGAAGGCGCCGGCGAATTGCCCGCGAACACCCATGTCCGCCAGTCGGAAGATGGCGTAGACGAGCAGAGACCAAAACGTGATCTGACCCATCGCCGCCAGTTGGCGCATGGGGGTGGGTCGATTCCAGCCCCTTGCGATCCACATCTCAATCACGATCACCAAGCCTGTTCCGGCTGCGATCGACGAGAGGAAGAACGAGATCGGCATGACCGGCGACCACCACTGCGGAGCGAGTTTGTCCGGCATCAGCAGGAAGAGCGATCCCAGAGAGCTCTGGTGCATGGTGGACAAGGTGACCGCCGCAATCGCAAGGATGATCGGTTCGGGTTTCTTGTCCTTGGCGCGGAATAGCCATGCGAGCGCGGAGAACACAACGGCCGCGAGCGCTGCGTAGACGTAGTTCCTCGAGAGCAGGAATACGAAAAGCGTTACGGCACCGGCAACATAAGCGCCCGACCACTTCTGCCAGATGGCCATTGCTCTTGCCAACCCCCAGCGTTCAAACGGAACCGGCAGGAATTCCAGCAAGAGAATCGTGACGTACAAACCAACGCACCACGAGACTTCGAACATCGCGGATTGTTCCGGCGATTGCAATGCGAGTTGATACGAATTCCACGGCAAGCCAAGGTCGGCGATAAGCGTCACGGTGACGAAGGAATAACTGAGCAGCCCCATCAGGACGGCCGATCTTCCCAGCGAATAAAGGTCTTTTCTCTGGAAGACATAAATGATGCCGGCTGTGGCGAATGCGCCCGCGGCCACGGCGATCCACACGAGGTCGAACACAATCCAGAGACCCCATGGGTAGGTGTTTGATAGATGCGTGCTTCCGCCGAGTCCGAGGACAAAGCGCGTGATCAAAGAGATGACACCGAACGCCATCAGCGCCAGGAGACCCCAGTTAAAAGGTGTCAGGAGCGGCGCGTCCAGCGGAGCGAATTTCGGTTTTGAAGCCAGTGCGGAGTTGTTCTCCGCTGCGGCGATGAGCGCCACAGTGCGTCGCTTCATGAAGGAGTACACGCCTCCCAGCATTGCGCCGACTGCGATGACTGCAGGCGGCACTGCATGCAGTGCCGTTCGCGAGAATCCGGGATATGGCTTTGTGCCTACATCTGGAAAGCCGATTTTCTCGAAGGGAACAGAGGACAGATATACAACGGTAGTGCCGCCTGCCTCTTTTTCTCCGTAGATGTGGTCAACGTACTTGTCGGGATGGGCAGCAATCCGCGCGTGGGCGTCCTGGAGAATGCTGTCGCGATCGCCGAAGGTGAGGGCGTCGGCGGGACAGGCCTTCACACATGCAGGCGTGGTAATGGACTTTTTGTAGCGGTCGGTTTCATCCGCTGTAAGCGGCACGCTGTTCCGTTCCAGTGGTACCGGCTGGTCCTCACGATCGGCGCAATGCGTGCACTTCTTGATCTTCGGAGTTAGCGAGTCCCACTCGGGGGTCGGCACTCCCCAAGGGCATGCCCAAACGCAATATCTGCACCCGATGCACTTGTCTGCGTCGTAACCCACTGGGCCGTCTGCCATCCGGGCTAGCGCCGTCGTCGGGCAGGCAGAAGTGCAAGCGGGCTCGAGGCAGTGCAGGCAGCGCCTCATGGTGAAGAGGTAATTCAATCCACCCTGCGCCTGCTCGTTGGGCAGTTCATGGAAAGTAATAAGCGTAAGGGTTTTGGCAGAGAGCGTGGCGGGGTTCTGGAAGCCAAGATTGTATTCGAGCTCGGTTGCTTCCCCCTCGCCCTCATTCCAATGCTTACACGCCACCTGGCAAGCGCGGCAGCCGATGCACTTCGTGATGTCTACCAGGGTCGTCTTCGTGTGAATTCCACCAGCGGGTTCGGTCATGCGCGCCTCCCTCTGGGATCGGAACGCCTTGCGCTGGCGTCACGAACCTTGACGACATTTACGAGACACGCTTTCGTCTCCTGCGTACCTGCCCCCGGATCCACGGCGTCGATTGTGAGGTGGTTCACACTCGGGCCAGTGGAGAGGCCCTGGAAGCCCCAGTTGTAGGGCATCCAGACAATGATGACTTGCTGTCCCGCGATTTGGAGCGGCTGCATGCGCGGTGTGACGACAGCCTTCACTTCAACTTCTCCTCGAGCCGACGAGACCTTCACCCAGTCACCGGATTTAACGGAAAGCTTCGACCCTAGGACCTCTGGGATCTCGCAAACAGGTTCCGGCATCAACTCGTTCAGCCAGGGATTGTTGCGAGTCGTGGAGCCGCCGCACCAATGTTCGGCTACGGTTGAGGTCATAAGGACGTAAGGAAAATCTTTCGCGGTGCCGATGGGTTGATGGATGCTACCGACACGCGGATACTTCAGCATGGGGTTATTCCGCACCTTCGGGTGCATCGGGTTCTCTACCGGACTCTCCACGGGTTCGTACATTTCCGGCAGCGGACCGTCCTTGGGGACGTAACTGGCGTCGCGCCACAGATCATCGCTGGCAGGTTCTGGATCCTTGTAAACGGCAGCGAAGAGGCGCGCTACGCCCTCGGCATTCATATGGAACGCTCGCTGTCCATTCGGCGTGTTGGGACCGTCAGTGATTACCGGCACATCGGGAACGTCATAGCCAGTCCAGCGCTTCGCTTCTTCGTCCCACCATACGATCGGTTTCGAACCGGGATAGGGCTTACCATGGCGATCGCAGGAAGCACGGTTGTAAAGCACCCGCATGTTGTTCGGCCAGGTCCATCCGAAGTTCGGATAGAGGCCAAGTTTGCCGGGGTCGGTGCGGTGGTCACGCCGCTTCGAGAGGTTCTCGCCTTTTGAAAAGACCCCGGCGTAGATCCAGCAGCCAGAAGAGGTTGAACCATCGGCTTTCAGGTCGGCGATGCGGCTCGCGAGGGTACCGGCTTTCAGGTCGGTGCCTGGAATATCGTGCAGGGCGCGGCCGTTGATCTCCCGCAAGACATCCTCGGGAGTGGTGTACGTCCAGAACGCACGCTTCACGATTTGGTCTTTGGGATCGGTCGAATCCTTCAGCAGATCACGCACTCGGCGATAGACGATATCCACGATTTCGCCATCAGGCTTGGCCTGTCCGGGAGGTGGAACGGCTTTGTATCTCCACTGCACCATGGCGCCCGAGTTGGTAATGGTGCCCTGCTTCTCCATGAAGAACGCGGCCGGAAGCAGGAATACTTCCGTTTTCACGGACTTCGGATCAACTCCGGGGCGTTTCCAGAACGCGGCGGTTTCGGTCTCCCACAATTCCTGCACAACCAGCGTTTCCAGATTTCCAAGCGCTTCAAAAACCAGCTTGAGATTGGGAGAGCTCACTGCGGGATTTTGACCCGCGATCCACAGCAGCTTCATGTTGCCGGCGAGGGCACTCTCGAAGATTCCGTAGGCGCTGTAATCCTTTGCACTATTTCGCTTCGGCAGCCACGCGTAGCAGAACTCGTTCTCTGCGGTGGCTGCGTCGCCGTAGAACGCCTTCAACGTATTGACCAGATATTTACGCCGCAAGCTGCCGTTGTTCACGGTCCATGCCGCGAGTGTCGGCTCGGTATGCACCGGGTAGTTGAGATAGCCCGGCATGTAGTTGTTCAGAACCGCCATGTCGCAGGCGCCCTGAACGTTTGGCTCGCCGCGGAGCGCATTCACGCCGCCGCCCGGCTTCCCAATATTTCCGAGAAGAAGTTGGAAGATGGTGAAGGCGCGGATGCCTTGGACAGCAGTCGTGTGCTGCGTCATGCCAAGGGCATAGAGAATCGTCCCAGGGCGGTGCTTTGCCATGGTCTCGGCAATCAGCTTGATCTGTGCCGCGGGAATGCCGGACATGCGCTCGCCGACTTCGAGCGTGTAACGCGCGAAGAACTTGCGCAGCGTCGAGAACACACAATGGGGATCGTCGAGGCTTGTCGCGTGACGTGGTTTCCCGGAACCATCCAGTTGATAGCCCCAGGTGTCCGTTTTGTACTTGTGACCTTCTTCGTCGTATCCGCTGAACAGGCCGTCTTTGAAGTCGAAGTCGGCGTTCCCGATCATCAAAGCATTGGTGTGTGTCTCCACATAATCCTGATCGTAGAGTTTGTTCTCCAGGATGTGGTTAATCATCGCGTTCAAGAACGCTGCATCTGCCCCCGGCCGAATGCGGGCGAAAATATCGGCTCCAGCGGAGGTTCGTGTGAACCGCGGGTCCACGTGGATAATGATGGCGCCGTTTTCCTGCGCTTTACGGATCCACTTCATGGCCATGACGTGGTTTTCGGCTGCGTTGCTGCCTTCCACCAGGATCGCCTTGCAATGCTGCATGTCGGCCCAGTGGTTCGTCATAGCGCCGCGACCGAATGATGCCCCCAGACCGGGGACGGTGGGGCTGTGTCAAAGTCTGGCCTGGTGTTCCACGTAGGCCGTTCCGAGCAGTCGAGCGAACTTTTGGAAGAGGTAGCACTCTTCGTTGGTATTTTGGGCGCCGCCTAGGAAGGCGATGGCGTCGGTACGATTCACTGGGACTTCGGTGTCGCCTGCCTTCTCGTTTGCGATCCAAGTGGTGTCGCGAGTCTTGCGGATTTTCTGCGAGATGCGCTCAACCGCATCCTCCCACGTAATGTCTTCCCAGTGATCGCTCCCGGGAGCTCGATAGCGGGGCACTTGATTGCGCTGCGGAGACGCGTGCGTGGGAAACATAGACATCCCCTTCACGCACAATGACCCCTCGTTTACGACGTGGTCGTAATCGCCCTCGAGAGTGATGAGCTTGTTGTCGCGCACGGTCGCGACCATACCGCATCCGCACGAACAGAAGTTGCAGGAGGTTGTAAATTCGCGGACGTTCGAGAGTTTTAGACTCTCATTCGCGGCACGCACAGCCTTCACGTCGACCAGTGAGCCGAGCGCGAGACCGGCGCTTGCTCCAATCGTGAGCCGCAGCCAATCGCGACGGCTGAGAGCTGTCTGAACGCGATCTTGCGGGACGTTGACATCGTCGTGCTTGGGCGTTTCGGACGCGGCCATGCGCCTCCCCCTGGTTCGCTTGCTTGTGTTGCGCAGATGAGTCTGCGCTCCCCACCGTTCACTTTCGAGCGGTCACAACTTCCCTTGCGACATAAATTCGCACAGAGTCAACTGCCCACGAAACTGTCACTTCTGTCAGCATCACGACCCTACCTGTCGGGACGTTGGTAGACCCGAATCCGGGTAGAGTTTTGTAAACGCCATCCTGCGCGTTTTGACAGTATGTCGGCAGCCTGAGATTTCCTACACTCTCAGGAAAGCTCGTAAAACGAGGTCAGTGGGGAACCGTGCCTGAACCGAATCAGCGACCAACGTGGTTTTTGATTTCGCAGCACTGGCTGAGCGTGACCGGGGTCGTGCTCGTTATCACCGCAGTGCTCACGTGGATATTCATCCTGCCAGTTCAATTGCGCGGGCATGTGGATAATCCGTATGCGGGACTGGTTGCGTTCGTTCTTCTTCCCGTGGTGTTTTTCGGGGGGCTCGTCCTCACCCCAATCGGGCTCTTTCTGGCAAAACGCCGGATCCGTCACGGTTTTTCGTCAGGTGGGTTCGATCGGAAGAACGCACTGCGCCGCATCGCCATCGTCGTGGGCGTGACGACAGTCCTGAACATCCTAATAGGCACACAGGTTTCCTATCGCGCCGTGAGCCACATGGAGACACCTCAATTCTGCGGGGGGACGTGCCACGTAATGGCGCCGGAGTACGCGGCATACCAGAACTCGCCCCACTCCAGGGTGGAATGTGTCGGGTGTCACGTTGCTCCCGGCGCTTCGGGCTGGGTCAGCAGTAAAGCGGCGGGCACGCGCCAGCTCGTAGAGACAATTCTAAAATCCAGCCCCAAGCCGATTCCTTCCGCAATCGAAACCAACCGCCTCGTGCCTGCGCGGGAGACATGCGAACACTGCCATTGGCCGGAGAAATTCTCAGGCGTGAATCTACGAGTTCTGACGAAATATGCGCCGGACGAAACCAATACAAGGACGCAGACCGTCCTCCTAATGATGGTGGGGGGGGACAAATATAAGGGCATTCACGGCGCACATGTCGGCCCCGGAATTCACATCCGGTTTGCTGCATCCGATCCTAAGAGACAGACGATTACACGGGTACAGTATGAGAATGAGTCTTCCGGCCTAAAAGAAGAGTTCGTCGCATCCGACAGCCAGAAGGCGGCGCCGGATGGCACGGCGACGATCGAGATGCAGTGCGTGGATTGCCACAACCGTCCGACTCACACGTTCGAAATGCCCGAGCCTGGACTGGACAAAGCACTCGCGCTCGGAGAGATTGCCGTGACCCTGCCTTATGTCAAGAAGGAGAGCGCGCAATTGCTGCAGGCGACTTACACGAGCCAGGCAGAGGCGTCGGAGAAGATTCCTTCCCAATTAAACGCCTACTATCAGCAAAACTATCCCAGCGTTTACAGCCAGCGTGGGGCAGAAGTCGATCGTGCCGGGAAAGCGGTCCTCGCGATTTACAACCGCAACGTTTTTCCGGAGCTTGGAGTTACATGGGGAACCTATCCGAACAATCTCGGCCACACTGAGTCCCCCGGCTGCTTCCGCTGTCACGATGGCTCGCACACTTCAAGTTCAGGCAAAACCATTCCGCAGGATTGCAACAGCTGTCACGAACCCCTGGCGATGGACGAGGCATCTCCGGAAATTCTTCAGAAGCTTGGCATCGCCGAGCGCATTTCCGCTCTTCAGCGAAAATGACGCGAGTACAAAACGTGAACAAAAAGGCCACCGGCAATCGGTGGCCTTTTCTTCGGACTTTGGACCAGCTTTGTGAGCATCTATTGCTTGGCTGGCAGTTTGGGTTGTTGCTTTTCCACGAAGCCGGGAGCATATCCTGCGGGTGAGCGGAAGCGCATGGAGTGAGCGCTGCCACGTACCGTCGGAAGCACTGTCCTGCTTTGCGCGGTGTTGACGCCAACAATCGGATGCGCGGTTTTGTTCGCTTGAGAGTGGGCTGAGTTCTTCGTGGAACCTGCGACGGTGATTGCGGCGGAAGCGAGTTGCGAGGTCGCCACTGGATAGCTGAATCGCTGCTCGTTGATCGGATCGTAATCCCTCTGCGACACCGCCGTGAGAGTGACGATGTAGGAGTGGCCCGCCTGGAGGATACCTGTGGGCACTACGAACGAATTTGTGTCCACATTACTGACGTAAAGCGACAGGACACAAGTGACTCCTCCGCCGCCGCCCTTCCCTCCTTTACCTCCAGCGCTCTGCGGCTCGCAAATGAAAATGTCGTAGGTCACAGCATCGGTTGCTTCATTGGGACGCGTCGCGGGGGTGTCCCACTGCAGGGTTGGAGTCGTGCTCGCGACGGTTCCACCGGTGAGGAAGTCTACGTCGTCAGCCTTGCCGTTTGTCGGCGGAGAGAGGATCGAAGATATAGGACCACTCAGTGGAGCGGTTGTGGCGTAACTTATGTCCACGGCCCACGGAAGCGGATCGGACGAGTCAGGAAATGGGATCGAGAAGTTGGCACGAGCATCAACGATGTAGACCGTTTTTTCTCCGTCTCCAAAAGGATTGTTGTAGTTCAGAGTGCCGTAGCTCTTGTCATCCGGCCAGATGTCGTTGCCTTTCGCGTCCTTGGGCCAGGGATCGGGATCGCCTTCGACGGTTGGGCCATAAATGGCTGCATCGGCGAAGATCGGGGTATCCTGACCGATCGAAGGATCTGACAGGGTACTCTTTGGGACCTTGACCTCCGACGTCGCCATGGCCTCGAAGATGTACGGAGTCGAGGGTCCGGGCCCAGCCGAAGTGAATGCACTTGCGAAGCTCGAGAAAGAAACGTTCAGATCCATGCTTTGAGGCACGGTGCGAACGAGTTCTCCGGAGAAGTTCACCGTCGTTCCGTCGTCAATCGCCGAGAAGGGCTGCACCCATGCCGGTCCCATCACGTGGGAAGTGAACGGGTCGGTACCCGGCACACCCTCCACGTCAACGGCTACCCAGCGGTCTGTTCGGCTGGGGGCGTTTTCCAGCAGGTACGGAGTCGCGAAGGTGTAGGTTGTTTCGCCGTCAGGCAGCCAGCCTGTGAAATCCCAATAGCCATCGCGGTCATAAAGACTGAACTGATCGGTCGCGAGTACAAACGGATCAAGCCCGGTGGTATTGATGACTAGTGCCTCCGGCCACCATTGCGAAGGATCGAGTGGCGGGTATCCGTTCTCATCGGCGTCCCAATAGAAGGTGCTGGTGTTCGCCCAAATGCCCTGGACTTGATCAGCGTGTCCTTCGAGCGACACGATGTAGTTTCCCGGGGGAACGCCCGAAAACTTGAAAGTACCGTCGGCGAAACCAACTCCGGGAATGGGCAAAAGAGAGCCATCAGATTGGGGAGCCCAGACGAGAAGTATTCCGGGATCGCGGCTAATGGGAGGAACCGAGAAGTCACGCTCCGGGATGACCACATCGCTCCCACTTCCCCAGAAATGCAGAAAGTAGTGGCCGTACACCGTGCCATCCGGGGCGAGCGTCCACTCTTGCGTGGAGGTGCCGCCCGCGTCTGACGTTGCGGTGACGACGAAGTTGTTCGACTTGCGTGACTGGTTCCAGGTGGGCGTCCACGAGATTGTTCCGGCGGAGAACACTGCGCCATCCGGTGCAGAGGTAAGTGCTAGGGTGACCGGCGTTCCCGCTGGATCGCTGGCCGAGAGCACGTACGAGTACAGCGTTCCTTCGGCCGATGCCGTCGGTGCCGTCGTGCTGAACACCGGCGCGGGAGCCGTTACACTGACTCCGACATTTGCCGACTTCGATGTATCGGCTTGGCTGGTCGCTACAACATGAAAACTGCCTGACTTCATCGGCGCCGTGTAATTACCCGCGGCATCGATCGTCCCACCGTCGCTCTCCTGCACTGCCCATGTGACGGCGGTGTTCGACGATCCGGTAACCGTTGCCGAAAACTGTTGCGACGTTCCCACGGGAACGGTCGCAGATCCGGGTGTGACCGCAACCGCCACCGTGGGAGGCGGTACGATTGTCTTGGAACTGCTTCCGCCACAGGCCGAGAGAACTGCGAGTAGTGCGACAACCAGCAACAGCTGCCATCGAACCGACTGTTTCCTACCATGCTGCTTCATCATCTTTTCCCCTTCAAAGAGTGCAGCCCGGCATCCCCCGGACTGCCTGGCCTCTCTCGGAGAGGCCGGGTTAAGTCTGGGTTCACGCTACTGAGTGATGGTGACCGACAGATCTGCCGCATGCGCAGATCCAGTGCCTGAGGTCGCTGTCACCGTTACGCTGTAAGTTCCGACCATCGGGTTCGGAGGCGGCGGCTTGGGCGATGAGGAGGAACTGCCACCGCATCCCCACAGTCCGAGCATCAGCATGAGTCCCGCCAGAACGACGAGACGCGCCCGCCGCTTGCGATTGCAGATCGGTACCAGCAACAGCACGCCAGCCAGACCAAAGCCGGAACTAGCGAGCCAATTCATCCGTCGGTTCTCAGCACGATGTGCAGCCGCGCCACTTCCGCTGGTCGCAATTGTCATCGTGTCAGTCGCAACATCCGTGCCTGTTGGCGTTAGCGTTGCTGGTGCAAACGTGCAACTTGCGCCGGAAGGCAGACCAGAACAGCTAAAGGTGACGGCTTGATTAAACCCACCTTGCGGAGTGAGTGCGATCAACGCAGTGCCGGATTGTCCGACCTTGATGGACACAGCCGCGGTCGTTGGCTGCACCGCAAAGTCACTGATCGACTGACTGACACTTGCCGAGGTAGCACGGAAGATCGCATCGCCACCGTAGTTCGCGGTAATCGAGTGTGATCCACCGGTCAGGCTGGTGGTCGTGAATTTTCCGATTCCGTATCCATCCAACGTTGCGGTGCCGAGCGAAGCCGTGCCGTCCATGAATGTCACCGTGCCGGTCGGTAGCCGGAGCACCACGGGAGAACTTACCTGCGCGGTGAATGTCACCGAACCTCCGGCAGGAACTGAGGGTGCATTTGAACTCAGCGACATCGTCGTGGCTTCGCTGCTGTCGACGGCGACGCGAGTCTGGGTTTGAGTGCCGGTTACGTTACTGTCACCGCCATAAACCGCAGTCAACACCCAGCTTCCAGCAGATGGGAAGCTGACCCTGCCTGCGAACGTGCCGCTGGTCGCATCGATGGTTAAGCTCCCGAGGTTCACAGTTGTTTTGTCGGAAGCTGCTGTGAAAGTTACCGAACCGGAGATCGGCATGAGAGTGCCCGACGCCAGGGAGACCTGTCCGAAGACAGGGAGTGGCGCACCGGAGAGTGCCGAGCCCTGGAATTGCAGGGATGAGATGGTTGAATCGCTTTTAACGATGGTGAGTTGGAAGTTCGTGGACGTACTCGGATTGAAGCTGGGATCGCCGGTGTAGCTCGCGGTCAATTGGTGTACGCCGACTGGGAAACCGATCACTCCGAAGACCGAACTCGATCCCTGCTCCGCATCCTCGTGTTCACCATAATTAAGGTAGCGCGTGCCAAGGTCGGTGCTGCCTTCACTCAGCGAAACGGAGCCAGTCGGGTGTCCGACGAGCGAATTGCCTTGCACAAGAACGGCCATCACCAGAGGGTCGCCGTACTTTGCTTCAGCCGAGGTGACGGTGCTTCCACCCACGCCAGCCACGAAATACGTATTCGAAGGCTCGGGCGTAACCGTCACTGTAACCGCGTTCGAGGTACTGGCCGTGAAGGTTGCGTCGCCTCCGTACCGAGCTGTAAGCGAGTGCGTGCCGCCGGGAATCGCGGCGAGGGAGGTAGTCGCGTCGCCCGTGTTATCCAGCGCAGCGGCACCGACGCCGAATGGAGTGGCGAGGCCGAGCGGGTTGTCCGTAAAGAATGCGACATTGCCGGTCGGGAGTTTGCTGCCTGACGCTGCGCTGACGCTCGCCGTGACCGGCACGCCTGCGCCATGCACGAAGGTCAAGCCGCCCGCCGGGCCACTCAACGTCGTGTTGGTTCCGCTGAAGGTGACGTTGTTCCAGTTCGTCACCAGCGAGTTCGCATCGAATGATCCCAAGCCGGTCGCAAGGTCGTAGCCCACACCGGTCGAATATCCGACAGTGAACTCGCCGTTCATATCCGGAACTTTGTTATCTCCAACTGTGGTGTCGTGGAAGAATTCCGGGTGCTGCGCCGCGAGTTGGTAGATCACGTAGTTCGGATTTCCTTGCGGAGATCCGGTCTGCTGGTTGACCAGTGCCATGATCGCGGCAAACGCCGGCGCCGACGCCGATGTTCCGCCCACCGTATAAATGCCTCCACTCTCGCAAGAACCACCGAAGCACAATACGTATCCGTCGTGACCGGCCGCAGTCAGCGAGACGTCGGGCAAGTCACGCATTCCATCGGCGGGAACGCCAGTTCCGATCTGCCATTCAGGCTTCGTCCAAAGCGTGCTTACACCACCACCGCCCGCCCATAGGCTGACGTTGCCCGAATCAATGCTGCTCTCGTTCCAGGCTTTTTCGGGGATGTAGGAAAGCACGGACGCTTTGGTCGTGGAATCGTTCGTGGAGGACCAATACTTGCTCGGATCCGCTGTGTCGTCGAACTGCGTACCACCGACGGCGACGTTGAACGGCGTGGACGCGAGCGCATTCACGGCGAGGCCGTTCTGCGCGAAGGTACCGCTTCCCGGAAGATCGCAACCTGCGCCGCCACTGTCGTCACTGGAGACCACGGCGGTAATGCCCTCGGCGGCTGCCTGCGCCCAGAGCGAGTAATAGAACTCAGTGCCGACCGGCCCCATCTGCTGCTCGCAGGAGCTGAAGCTCGTGCTCATTACCGGCGCGAGATTGTTGTCCACAATGAATGCGGCGGAGATATCGACGCCGTCAGCGAAGTTGCTCTGCGAAATCACGATGTTTGGGGTTGCACCCGGTGCAATTGCAGCCGCCCAGGTGAGGTCGAGGGTGGCCTCAACGTCCGATCCCGAAACATAGCCCGGATCGTCTCCGTTGATGGTGTAGTAGAAGCCGCCAAACGAAACTCCAAAGATGCTCATGAAGTCGAAGACATCGCGCGAATAAATATCACTGCGCGCCACGATCGCAATCGACTGCCCTGCGCCGTTGATGCCTGCCTGATAAAGCGGATTGAGGTTGTAGATCGTCGCGAAATCCGCGGGCGTGATTGCATGCTCACCGTTCGTGAAGGTGATCTGGCCTTTCTCTTTATCGAACGCGGCCTTGCCTACGATCTTCACGTTGTTGTTTTTCGGCGTGCTGGTCAGGCGGACGACGCCACGAACCACCGGCGCCAACGCCGCAGGGATCTGGACTTCCTGGGAGTTTGCAATAAACGAGTTCCCTGAGAGCTCGTACTGGTGCATCTGGGTGTGGAATGCCGCTTCCACTTGCGCCACCGTACCGCTGAAAACCACAAAACGTCGGCTGTTGGCGACGTGCTTCACCTCGAATCCCTGCGACGCCAGCCATCCCCGAACCGCAGTCGTGTCCGGTTCGGAGACGCCATACTTCGTCGCAATCTCCGAAGCCTTGAGCCAGTGATGGTACTTGGCCGATCCCGGAGTGTGCTCCGCTTTAATGACGGCTTCCAGCGCGGTGTTCTGTTCCTTCGTCGGGGACAGCATGAGCAGCATCTGCCCGAGATTACGATCGCCAGCGAGTCGGCCTTTGTCTGCACTCTTCGCGACCAACGGCGAGACTGTCTGACGAATCTTGATTGTCTTACTGTTTTCGATAGGGGCTGTGACGCGATTTTGAATTAAGGGCGCTTGGGCGAAAACCATGGAGCATGCACACAGCAAGAGCGCAACGCGTGTTGTCGCGCTTAAGAGCCGATTTCGAATGGACATGAATATCCCCTGGACGTGGCGGGCAAGCGATATCTCAAGACCCGCGGCGAGATGAGAATTGCGTCACTGGCTCGGGGGAGCCAGCACTTTCAGAGCAGCTGGATTTCTGGTTGCCGAGTATAACGTGCGGTCAAATCCCTTTTGAACCACGAAACATCTGTGCTCGATATTTTGTGGGACGAACGCGAAAAGTGCTCTTGCGAGATACGGGGTCGCGAAACAAGCGATGTGGGCCCTGAGGGGAACCCCATTACCGTCTACACCTGTAAAACATCGCCCTTGCGCGCGACCATCTCATAGAGCACAGGATTGACGAAGAATCCAATGAAGAGTCTTGAGATCAAGCCTGCAACAATGACGATGGCGAACGGTCTCTGCGTGTCCGAACCGATACCGGTCGAGAGCGCGGCGGGCAACAGTCCGAGGCATGCAACCAAGGCGGTCATCATGATCGGGCGCAGTCTCAGCAGAGACGCTTCGCGGATTGCCGGACGGATTTCGAGGCCTTCCTTGCGCAGCTTGTTGATATAGGAAACGAGGATCACCGCGGTCTCGACCGAGACGCCAAGCAACGCGAGCAATCCCAGAACAGAGGAAACGCTGAAAGGCGTGTTTGTGATCTTCAGCGCGATGAGGGCGCCGACTGGTTCGGTGATAATCACGCCAATAGCGATCGTCATGGGGAACTTGAAATTGCCGTAGAGGGCGAACAAGATCAAGAAAATCAGTACAACCGCAAGCGGCCCGATGAAATACATCTGGGAGCGCGCATCGAGGAATTGGCTGTACTCACCACCCCATTCCATCGAGTAGCCCTGGGGCAGGGTCACGGCCTGTTTGACAGCTCTCTGCCCGTCGCGGACGGCGCGCTCGAGATCTCGACCTTCTATGCTGTACTGCACGCCGATGTAGCGCGAGTTGTTTTCGCGATAGATGAATGCGGCGCCGTTGCCTTGCCGGATGTTCGCGAGTTGGCTTAGCGGAATCTGTTGACCATCCGGCGTACCAACGAGAAGGTTGCCAATCTCGCCGGCGCTGCTGCGGAATTGTGGCTGCATTCGCACGACAAGATCAAAAAGCTTTTCTCCCTGGATGACCTGCGTGACCGCTTGGCCACCGACCGCCGCCGAAATCACAGCCTGCACATCCGAGACGTTGATTCCATAGCGTGCGATCTTGTCGCGGTCAACTTCTACGAGCAGGCTCGGCTGGCCCAATTCTCGAACGACCGTGAGATTCGTAAACCCTCGAACCTTCGATAGCGTGTTCTTGATCTGGATGGCCTTGTCCTGAAGTACGTTGAGATCGTCGCCGTAAATCTTGACAGCCAGCGAACTCTTCAGCCCAGTAAGCGCTTCGTCCACGGCATCTTCGGCCGGCTGCGTGTAATTGAAAATGATTCCCGGAAACGCAGTCAGCTTCTTATTGATCGAATCAATGAGTTCCTGCTTGTCGCTTATGTCGCCTTCCCACGCCTTGTTCTTGTACGGTTTCAAACCGACATAGAACTCGCAGTTAAAAAATCCGGTGGGGTCGGTGCCATCGTCAGGGCGCCCCAGTTCAGATCCAACTACGGTGACTTGCGGATACGACATCAATATGTTGCGTATCTGGGGAGCGATGCTGCTCGCTTCTTCGAAGGAGATCGTGTACGGCATGGTGGCGCGTACCCAGAGCGCGCCTTCATCCAGGTGCGGCATGAATTCGCCGCCGATAAAAGGAACGAGCAACAACGTCGCTCCGAAAATGAGAGCGGCAATCACAATCGTGGTTTTCGGCCGTTCGAGTGCCCAGTCGAGTTGCACGGCGTAGATGCGCTTCATCCACTCGAAGGCGCGATTCGATTTTTCGCGGACGCCCTTCTTGAACCAGTAGGAAGCCAGCACCGGGACCAGGGTAAGGGTGAGAATGAGCGCTCCAACCAGAGCAAAACACATGGTCTCGGCCATCGGATGAAAGAGTTTTCCCGATGGACCGCTCAACGCGTAAATCGGCAAGTAACCGGCAAGAATGACCGCGACAGAATAGAAGATAGGACGATCGACGTCTCTCGCGGCGGTGAGGATCACTTCATGGAGGCTGTACGTCTGCCCTTCGCGCAGCGAGAGCTCGCGATAGATGTTCTCCACCATCACGACGGTTCCGTCGATAACAATACCGAAGTCGATGGCGCCGATCGAAAGGAGGTTGGCAGCTACATCGTGTGCGTGGAGAACGATGAAGGCGAACAGGAGCGAGAGGGGAATAGTGAGTGCAACGATCACCGCGGCCCGGAAGCTGACCAGGAAGAAGATCAAGACAACCAGGACCAGCACCATACCGCGAAGCAAGTTTGCCTCGACCGTGTCGGTCGTGAGATCGACGAGATCGCTGCGATCGTAGAAGGGGTGAACCTTTACGTCGGGCGGCAGAATCCGACTGTTCAACTCCTGCGTCTTTGCCTCAACATCCTTCAGGACATTCTGAGTCTGTTCTCCGCGAAGCATCAGGATGACGCCCTCAACGGCGTCATCGTTTCTCTGGAATCCGAACTGGCCAAGGCGGGGCGCGTGCCCAATTATGACGTCCCCAACGTCGCGGACACGAATCGGTACACCTTTATTCGCCCCGACAACGACGTTGCCGATATCTTCTGTGTTGCGTAAGAGGCCGATTCCGCGAACGTAGTAAAACTGGCCTCCCTGCGAGTAGAATCCGCCGCCGGCGTTCGAGTTATTGGCTGTCAAGGCAGCCGTAACTTGGGGAACGGTCAGGTGGTATCCGTAAATCCGTGCCGGATCCAGGAGCACCTGATACTGCATGGTGGTTCCGCCGAAGCCGGAGTCGTCGGCAACACCGGGAACGGCCCGATACGCCCTCTCAACCACCCAGTCCTCAATGGTCTTCAGTTCCTGTGGACTTCGATCGGGACTCTCGAGCACATAGCGATAAACCAGGCCGCTCGGGCTGAAGAGTGGAGCGAGAGACGGGGTGACACCGGTAGGTAGAGTGGCTTGCGCGAGCCGCTCAAACACGATCTGTCGTGCGAAGTAGTCGTTGGTTGTATCCGTGAAGGTCAGTCGGACATCGGAAAGGCCATAGAGAGAGATCGACCGCATCACCACGAGATGCGGCACGCCATTCATTTCCAGTTCCAGCGGCAAGGTGACCAAGCGCTCGACTTCTTCGGCGGCGTGATCGGGCCACTGGGTGATGATCTCAACCTGCGGCGGGGCGAGATCCGGATAGGCATCTACCGGCATCCGTTGGAACGAGAGAATTCCTGCCACCGTGATAAAAGCGGTAAGCATCAGTACAAAAAATTTTTGCCGCAGAGCTGCGTGGACGATTCTATGAATCATTAATTCGTTCTATTCGACTTTATGTAGAGCGCCTTCACGGATGATCGAACCATAGAGTTAGCGTTGCAGCGAGTTCGCAAACTGCAAGAACAAGCTCCCGTTCCCCACAACTTTGTCGCCGGTTTTGAGGCCGCTGGTGATTTCAGTTTTTCCATTCACGCTTTCGCCAAGCGTCACCGGTCGCCTGCCAAACTGTTCCGAGGCGGTCTCGGTATACACGAATGGTTGATTCTCGTTATCTCGGAGAATCGCCGCATCAGGCAAAACCAGTGCATTCTTAATCTCGCCCGCATTGACAGTTGCTGTCACGTACATGTCTTTCTTCAATTTCCCGCCCGGATTGTTCGTCTCGATACGAGCTTGCAACGTCCGCGTGTTGGGATCCAACGAGGCTGCAATGTACGAGATGCGGCCGTGAAACACGTCGGGATAAGCATCGGTCTGGATCTCAACCGTGTCGCCGACACGCACGTACGGCAAGTCTTTTTGATAGACATTTACCAACACCCACACGGTGCTTACGTCGGAAATCGTGAAGCATTGTGTGGATCCCGGCTGGATGAGTTGTCCAACAGCGACGTTTTGCTCCACTACCAAGCCGCTGATAGGAGCCTTCACTGGAACTTCGAAGGTCGGCGCAGTCCTGACCAGCTCATCCGGGTCGGTAATGCCTAACACCTTGAGAGCCGATTGCGCCGCAACCAGGTCACCCCCCGCCTGCACTTCTGCCGATTCCGCCTGCTCCAGGTTTTGTTCCGAGATGGCGTGGTGATCGTAGAGGTCTTTCGCGCGTGCAAATGCCTTTTGCGACAGCGCGTAAGCATCCTTCGCCTTCAGGTAATTGGTGCGGAGCTGCGAAAAATCCGGGCTCGCTACATAGAGCATCGGTTCGCCCTGGTGCACGTTCTGTCCGGGAACCACAACGACTCGGCTCACTGGGCCGCTTACCTGTGTGATCACTGGGGTCGTGTGGAAGCTGTTGTACGCGACCGCACCTGTTAAACGTAGCGAGCGAGTGAGCGCAGTCGGTTCAACGGTGATGATCTGGACGTGGGATAGTTGGTCGCTAGGAACGGTGAACAGCTCTGGATTCGTGGGATTGCCCCCCTCACGAGTGTTGCTGCTCTTCGCTCCGCCACCCTGGCAACTCGACAGCACGAGCGCGAGCGCGGCAAGAATCGCCGCCGGCGCCAATCGCTGCCACGTTCGATTGAAAATCATCATGGCAGCTTCCTCGTCCCTACAGCTTCCTTAAGTTGTTCGATTGCCGTCATGTAAGACGCCAGTGATTGGCGATACGCCAGTTGCACTGAGCGAAAACTGCGCTCGGCGTCGAGGTAATCCAACAGGCTGGCGGCACCGCGCTTGTAGGCATACTCGCTGATGTCACGAGAATCCTGCGATTCCTTGAGGTATCCGGAAATGTACAACTGCACCACCTGCTCGTTGCTGCCGACTGCCTCGTAAGCATTCAATACATCTGTCATGACCGTGTCATTCGCTGCTTGTTCCTGCGCCTGCGCCTGAGTGAGAGCATACCGGGTGCGCGCGATTTCTCCCTGGTTCCGATTAAAGATGGGAAGATCGAAACTCACGAAGATGGACCCGCTCGTCGCGCCGGCGACATGTGAGACGTCGTAGGTGCCATTTACGTCTACTTTGGCGTTGGCCTTGGCGAGTTGAATCTGGCTTTGTGCTGCGGTCACGCCTAGCTGAGAGGCTCGGAAATCAGGCCGCTCGCGCATGGCCAGAATCTGCAGATCCTCCACTCTCCCCTTCAGCGGCTGAAAAGCTAGGTCGCCGGCTACGTCAAAGTCGACGGGAACCGTGTTGTATCCGAGCGATTGCCGCAATCCCGCGAGCGCTTGAACCTTAGCAAGTCGTGCAGAAGAGACGTCCGTCTGAAACTGCAACAATTGCAGCTTGATCTTCAGGTAATCGCCTTCGCTGATGTATCCAGCCTTATATTGCGTTTCGCTGATATCGACCGTCTGCTGAAAGCTCTTCAAGTCCTGCGAAGCGAAGTCCAAGGTGGATTCTGCGAGCAATACGCTTACGAATTGCTGCCCTATGTTGAAAGCGAGGGTGCGCTCGGCGTCGGCCACCTGAGCCTTCGTGACGGCCGTCTGATCACGGGCCGCTTGTAAACGCCTCTGCCGCTTGTGACCGCGTTCGAAGAGATACCCGACGCCAATATCGAACTGCTGTGCTTGATCGAGGTAGTCTCCGGAAAAGTCCTGCGGGCTGAAAATCGGAACGAATTGGCTGTCCGCCCCTAACGTGGGATTTGGTCGAAGATTGGCAGTAATCTCCTGTGCCTCGTTCTGCAAGATCAGCGTGCGCTGCGCCTGTAACGCAGGGCTTTTCGCAAGGGCGAGATCCACCGCCTCATCGAGGGTGATGCGAGTCGCAGTCTGCCCCATCCCAGCGCCGAGGAGGAGCAAGAGAAGTGCTGACAGAGCAAATGCCTGAAAATGAAATGAGGGGGATGTAGTTGAATCTGAAACGGGTTGATTGCATCGATGCCGCGGTCGCATTATTAGTGGAAGAGAAAGTTTACGCTACTCTACGTCGACACTGCCCCTCGCCTGTGTAAAGAAGCGCAGAGCACGCCGAGAAACAATTGTATCTCCCCGCCGAAAACAGCCCACGTCTGTGCCGGCTACCCGAACGCGGCAGCTTCTCGGGTTGAGTTGAATACGGCCTTCGGAGATCTCCAATCGAGTCGCCATGCCCCGCGTTTTCCAATCCTGAGTTTGTGAACCAGCCTTTCCCATTTTGTCGGGCCAAAACTAAGTCGGCCCTTCCTTATTATTTATTTGTTGAAGACAGTGGGTGGGGAAGTCCGTTCGAATGGCACCTTCGTGTATGTGCACGCCAGCATTTACGGCCAGAATCCCCGACATCATTTCGGCAGCGGGGCGGCAGACTCCGGCAATTGTGTGGCAAGCGGGGCGTCGGCCTGCTCATGAAGTTCGCGCACCTTGGCCAGCTCTTTGCGCGATTCCTCGGACCGCCCGAGTCGCTGCAGAACTCGGCCGAGTTTAAAGTGTGCATCCGGTTGGCTCGGATCGAGTTTGATGGCGTGCTTGAGAGCTTCCATGGCTTCCTCATACTGCTTTTGTTCGGTCAGCACGGAACCGAGATCTACATATGCCATTCGAAGATCAGGCTTGGCACTGATCGCCTTGCGGAGGAACTTTGAGGCTTCTTCCAGCCGATTCTGTTTCATGGCGATATCGCCAAGATAGCCCAAGGCGAGAGCGTGATCCGAATCGATCGCGAGTTCTTTCTCAAATTCGGCTTTGGCGTCGTCATATTGGTGCGACTTCCAGAAAAGATAACCGAGCCCAAAGTGCAGATTAGGCTCGCGCGGTGAGATGTTGACCGCGGCTTTGAATTCCTCAATGGCGGCAGCGGTGTGTCCTGTTCCATCGAGCGCCTCGCCGGTGAGCATATGAACCGCGGCCGATTGCGGATTCTGGGCGGAGATTTGGCGGAATTCCTCGAGCGCACAGTCGTAATTCCGGGCGGAGAGACAGCTTTGCGCCAGCACCTGATGCAATTCAATGTTGGCTGGATCTGCCTTGGCGGCGATTCCGAGATACTTGCTTGCCTCGGCAAATTGCTTCGACCCGTAGTAACTCAAACCAAGTAAAGTCACCGCCTGCTTACTGGCTGGATCCGCGGCGTAGGCGGCTTTGAGTGGCGGTATGGCTGCTACGAAGTTATTTCGCTTGAACTCCGCCAGTCCAAGATTGAGTTGCACCCCCGGCAGAGAAGGATCAAGCGTGAGCGCTTTGCGATCAGCTGCAGCGGCCTCCTGATATTTCTGTTCCTTCGACAGGACTACACCCAGACTGGCAAAGGCACCCGCATCTTTGGGATTTTGCTTGATGACCTCGCGCCAGGTCCTCTCCGCTTCCTGGAGTTTCCCTTGTTGTTCAAAGGCGATGGCTGCGGAAGGATCGGGGGCCTGGGCGAATACGAAATACGGAAGAAAAAAAAGCGATACGACGACAAAACAGCCCCGCGCCACAATCAGGTTCCCCATTCTCAAACGCCTATCCGGTCAGTGTGCGTGCGGTTCATTCTAACTGCTGTGTGCACGCACCCTTTACTTGTGCGAATCAAAAAAAACCCCGACTCGCCAGGAGGTCTGCGAGTCGGGGGAGAAGGTGTGCATGCTTAAAACACGAGTTTGAGCCCGAACTGAAATTCGCGCGGGTCGAATGCGGCGGTTACCGCCCCGAAGTTACCGGAGCCGAAGTTTGTGCTGATGCCGCCGTTGTTGTAATCACCCTTAAACTGCGTGTGGTTCCAGGTGTTAAACGAATCTGCCCGGAATTCGATCCGACTGCCGCGATCGTTCAGAGTGAAGCTCTTGAACAGTGAGAGGTTCCAGTTGTCACGCCCAGGACCGCGGACCGTATTGTGGCCGAGGTCGCCCCAGCAGTCCGGTCCGGTCGTGCAAGTGGGAGCCGAGAATGCGGAGGTGTCGAACCATTCGTTCACGGATTGCGGGTAGGTGACCGCTCCATTCACGTTGGGCCGATTACCACTGTTCGTTACGAAGCCGCCGTTGAACAAACTCGAGACATTGCTACCGCTCAAGCCGATTGCCAAGGGCGCACCCGACTCCATGGTCACAATTCCCGACACCTGCCAGCCGCCGAGAATCGTTCTTACTGCACGGCTGTCGTTGTTGTTGAACAGAGGAATCGAGTACACGAAGTTTGCGAACGCGATATGCGTACGATCGAACGGAGAGGGTCCTTTATCGTACTGCCATCCGACGTACGGGTTGGTTACGTTGTTGAGATCGCCGCCGCTTCCGTTGCTGGTGGCTGCGTCAATGGCCTTCGACCATGTGTAGCCGAACTGATACTGGAAGTCCCGCTTCAAGTTACCTCGCAGGTCGACCTGCAGGGAGTTGTAGCTGGCGTTCGCCTCGTTCTCGGCCAGGCGAATATCGCCGAAACCGAGGTAGGGCATTTGTTGATTGATGCCGGCGCCGTTGCTCGCTAACAGAGCGGGCAACGAGGTGATCGCCGGAAGATTGATCTGGCGATAATCGTTCTGATGGCGTGACTGGCTGCCAACATACGAGATACCGAGGACCGACGCTTCACCGAGCGACTGCTGGAACCCGAAGCTGTACTGGTAGTTGACGGGAAGTTTGTAGTTTTCCGAATCAATACCGCTCACCACGAGTGGCAACACCGGCAGGGCCGCTGCTGTGATCGAATTGCCAGTCTTAATGTTGTATCCCGGGTTAGAGAGGGAGACACTGTTTAGCAGTGGCTGCAAGTCGTTGGGCGGGTTCACGGCACCGTTGTACATATCGTTGCCCTGAATGCGCTCATACATGATGCCGAAGCCGCCACGAACCACGCTCTTGCCCTGTCCAGTAAGGTCATAGGCGAAGCCCAGACGAGGTCCGAACGCTGCCCAATGGTTGTTCACCAGTCCATTGGGAACGCCGTTCAAACCACCGATGCCGATGCCGTTCACATAGAACCCCACACCGCTGAGGATTGGGTTCGAACTTGTACCCAAGCCCGGGCTGGGTCCACCTGGACAAGCAGGAACCGAGTTTGCGCTGCAGATGTTCCCGTTCGCATCGAACGTCGCCGCATTCGCGGGATCGTAGAGGTTGCGGTAGAAGTTGGACGATTGATTGTTCGCTTCGTAGGTGTGAGGTACACCGTCCCAACGAAGTCCGAGGTTCAGGGTCAACCGGTGAGTTACGCGCCAGTTGTCTTGAACATAGGCTGCCCAGGATACGTTGTTCCAATTCCCACTGATCTTCACCGCATCCTCGGTGTACTGCTGTGCATATCCGAGGAGGAAGTCGGCAAAGTCATTGCCGCTAAATCCACCGTTGAAAGAGAAATTGCCCTGGGTATTGGCGAAAGCATCCTGAACCTTGGTGTACAAGGCCCAGCTGCCGCCCATCTTGAGCTGGTGAGCGCCCTTGGACCACGTGACATCGTCGCGAACCTGGTAGTCGTTTGCGGCGTTGTTCCATGGCGTCCAGTTGGAGGTGTAGTTGGTGCCCGTGCTGCCGCTCAGCGCGATGGACGGAATACGGGTCTGATCGTTCGGACCGGTAAACAAGCGATTGAAGGTGAAGTCGCCGGGCGCCGAAACCAGTCCCTGCGGGATGATGTGGATGCGGTTGCCGTTGTAGTTAAACGACGCCTCGTTGAGCAGGGTTGGGCTGATCGTGTATGTGGTGTGGATCACCCCGCTGAATGACGGGTTGCCGAAAACGTCGCTGATCGTCGGGACGTTGTCGCCGCTCCACTGCGTGGTGCCATACGTCTGCGACACCTGCTCAGCAATCCAGTGCCCGAAGATCGAGAACTTGGACGAGAACTGGTGGTCAATACGAACGATCTCTTCCGTCACGTTCGTCGGCGAGTTGTTTCCGCCTTGGAACTGCACGCCGTTCGTCGGCAAGGGGAAAATACCTGCCTTCAGCAACGATTGCGAGTTCGGATCGATCAGGCAATCTGGGATGGTATTCGCGGGGAACGGTTGGCCCGGAATCAACGATGCACGCACGGCGCCGGAACAATTCGCCCCGAAGTTCGCAATGCCCGTCGGAACGGTGATGATGTTCGGGTCCCCGTTCGGCAGGGTTGTCGGAATCACTGCGCCCGTTCCCGTTCCGTTCGCATCCGGATACGCGCTCGCGAGCGGCACAGTCTGGTTCAACTGTCCACCCTGCACCAACCGGCGCCATTCCTGGTTGTAGAAGAAGAATGTCGGATGGTCTTTCCAGAGCGGCACTTGACCGCCGACATTGAAGCCGAAGTTGTTGTAGCGGAGTTCGGCAACTTTCGCCGGCGCCGGGTTGAAGTAGTTACGTGCGTCCAAAGCATCGTTGCGGAGGAACTCCCACGCCGACGCGTGGAACCGGTTGGTGCCCGACTTGACTGCGGTGGTAATGGTTGCGGCGGACGACAGGCCATACTCGGCGCTGTAGTTCGACGTCATGTTCGTGAATTCTGCGATCGCTTCGAGCGAAGGCATCACACTCGCGCTGCTGCCGCCGCGATCGAGGTTCTCGCCGCCATCGAGGATCTGCAGGTTGTGGCCTGGCCGCTGGCCGTTGATGCTCACGTTACTGTCGCCGCTTACCGGCGTTGGCGTGATGAAGTCTCCTTGCACACTCGAGGCGCCCGGAGTCAATGCGTATAGGGTGTAAACGCTTCTGCCATTGGTAGACAGTTGCGCAACTTGTTTACCGTCGATGACCGTGCTGACTTCGCCGGTCTGGGTTTGCACTTGAACTGCATTCGCTTCCACCGTTACGGTCTGCTTCGTGGACCCCACGGCAAGAGCAAAGTCAATGCGGGTACGATCGCCCACGTTGAGGGCGACGTTGGTTTTCTGCGCGACACCGAAGCCTTCGGACTGCGCAGTGATGTTGTAGTGTCCGATGGGCAGCGCTGCCGCTGCGAACTGTCCTTCGCTGTTAGTCGTGACGTTACGGACTTGACCCGTTTCGATATGGGTGATGGTGATCGTCACGTTAGGAACATTCGCGCCGGTAGGATCGGTAACTGTCCCGACCACGGTCGCTTCTTGTCCGAAAACGTGAGCTGAAAAGAAAAGCACTAGCGCGCACAGGATCGCAAAACGCGATCGATGCACGGCGCGCAGACACAGCTCTGGCACCCGAGTTAACGCACAGTACATGAAACCTCCGAGCACAGCAATCTGCAAAGCAAAGTTCCGTTAACGTTAACGGAAAGCAAGCGTCATCGCTTTTAATCCTTTTCGGGAATCATTGTCAAGTTGTTTCGAGTTATTTGTTGTAGCTGTTCGGGCTTAGTGCTAAGGAAAGTTCCTACACCTTCGTGGCGAGAGAGGCCACGCGCACCACGTCCGGAAGCTTCGTTTCACTGCGACGCATCTCGCGGAAAAGGTGCAAATTCGAAGACATGACAACCCCAGGACTTAAGTGCACAGTAGGCGGAAATGGCTGGTTTGCCGTGAGGTTGTCGGCGAGTAATCTGACCGCCAGTTGGCCTTGTCGGTGGGGTTGCTGGTAGATCGATGCGGTGATTGTGCCCTTGGCGAAATAGGTCGCCATCTCCGCAAACAAGTCGGTCGTAATCAGTTTGACTCTCCCTGCGAGTTGGCGCGCCCCAAGTGCTCGACACACGGGAAGACAGTTCACGGTGTTGACGTAAAGACCAGCCAAGTCCGGAACTCTACCCAGTAGATCGAAGGTCTTCTGGAAGCTTTCGTCCTCGTCCTCGTGGCCCTCGATAACGCCCACGATTTGGCCGCCATGGCAGTGTTTCGGGAACGTTACCGAGAAGCCCTCCGTCTTGCTGAGATGGTCCATGGCAGTGAGCATGCCGGCAACCACGGCAACCTTCGATCCTGCGGGCACGAACTTTCCCATCAACTCGCCGGCAAGCTGGCCATTGAGTCTCGGCTCAACGCAAACGATGCTGGAACGCAGGCTCTCCGGAGCGTCGGTAGATACACAGACGACAGGAATGTTCCGGCCCTCAGCCTCATTCACCAGGGGCGTCAATCCATCTGGATTTCCTGCGGTGAGAATGACGCCATCCACGCCGTCCTCGATCAATTCACGCAGCGCCTCGGTATCGCCCTCGCCGAGATTTCGTACCGGCCGGAACTCGAATGCAACGCCCATATGCTCCAGGCGGCGGGCTTCTTCGAGCACTCCGCCCCAGAGTTGGTCGTAGAAGAAATGGATTTCGCGCGGAATGCAAACTCCGATGCGCACTCCGGCTTTCCCTGCCGAGAGAGCGCGAGCAGCAAGGTTCGGCGTGTATCCAATTTCCCGCGCGATCTGGAGGATCCGTTCGCGCGTCGCGTGGCTGATTCCGTTTCGCCCGTGCAGCGCACGGTCCACCGTGCCGATGGACACCTGCGCCATCTCCGCGATGAGATGAATCCCGCGTCTCTTCCTGGTCAATGCTCGTCACCCCGCACGCGACTCGCTTGAAATTTCTTTTGATTTCACAGCATCATAAAGTGCTGGCACTCGGAATTTCTCTAAAAATCGAGGTAGCGTAAGTTTGAACCCGCGTCGTGTACGTCGACGGCAATTTGCCGTGCCGCGCATTTTAGCGTCTTACCCGGAGATAGCAACCATGCTTCGCGAGTATTTTTCGAGACCCCTAACCCGTCAAGGGGGAGCAGCCCGATTCAGAAGGGCGTATATTGCGGTTCGGAGTGGGGCCCACGGTGAGCGCACACGGGAGGTGGAGCATGCTGCGCAGTCCTCAGATTTTTTCGTCGCTCAGGTTGTTTTCTCTGCTCCTGCTTTTTCCCTGCGGCGCCATCGCGCAATCCTCGACAACGGCATCGTCTGCGGTGCGAGCGCCGGTCCAGGAATATCCAGTTGTCATGCAGCAGAAAATTCAGGCCGGCAAAACTCCGGTCGGAACCAAGGTCCTGGCGAAACTCGTCGTCGCAACCCTGGTAAATGGATTTGTCTACCCTCGCAACGCGATCTTCTCGGGAGAAGTGACGGAGTCGGTCGCCCGTAACGGCGACGCCCCTTCTCACCTTGCGGTCCGGATGCATTCGCTGCAATGGCGCGACAAATCAACTCCGCTCGAAGTTGACCTTTGCGCATGGATCTATCCCATGGCGTCGACCCGTCCTCAGGACCTCTCCTTTGAGCCGCCCGACGCGGCTAATAGCCCAGGAAAGTGGAATGGAGGCGGCGCATACCCCGATCCAAATAATCCGGTATCGCAAGAGAAATTTCCGGGACGCGATTCTGACCGCGATTCCGGACCGCAAGCTTCCTCGCCATCCTCACAGATTTCCAAGCATCGGGTGATGATGAAAGGCGTCGTTGAAAGCTACGATTCAAACAACCGCATCACACTCTCAGCGGCGAAATTCAATGTGGAAGTCGATAGGATGACAACTTACGTGCTGACATCGTCCGCAAGCGCTTCCAAGTGACGGAGTCGGGTGGCTTACCAGCCGAGGTCGGCATTCTCAGATTCGATCGCTGAGGATCCTGCCGCTCCGGACAGGCGTGAGGAACGAAACTGATTTCGCTTCTTGTAGCTCAGATTGGTAATGAGAAGGCAGATAAAGAATGGCGGAACCATGAGCACGATGATTCCGCTTTTCAATGCACTAATCATTTTCGGGCCTGAAGCTGCGGCCTGCGTATAGCAAAGGGCACAACCCTGGCCAAACAGTCCTGTAGCAGCGAGCAGGACTGCTTGAAATAGCAACACTCGAGCAAAATTTTTCATCGTCGGCTCAGTTCGCCCACGGCTTCATGTGGATCAGCCGGAAGCTGTCGCTCCAGAACATGTTCATCATCAAAAGAACGAAAATCGTCACGGGGATGAGCGCGATCATCAGTAAACGCTTCTCCTGAAAGAGATGCATGAAAAACATGATCCCAAGCCCGGCTTGAACGATTGCGAGCGCCAGCATCTCCAATACATGCTTTCCGATTGTTCCCGGCCGATAGGCGAGCAGGATCTGCAGTCCCGCGATGATCAAAATAACGACATAGATCAGGATGTCGGTTTTGAGGCTCTCCTGACGCGCAGTCTGTTCCATTGTCGTTTCTCCCTATTTCTCGAGGTTCAACAGGTACACGAGCGGCACTACGAACATCCACACCAAGTCCACGAAGTGCCAGTACAGGCCCCAGATCTCGATGTCGGCGGCTTTATATCGTCCTCGCTTAAAGCCGAGGGCGACGACAGTCAAAGCAATCACTCCGCCGAACACGTGCGTTAGGTGTAATCCGGTGATCGAAAAGAACAATGCACCAAACTGCTTCGAACCCCATGGATTCGCAGAGAGTGTGACACCTTCGTGAATCAATCCGATCCACTCGCGAATATGTAGCCCCGCGAAAACGAGTCCAAGAAGTACAGTGATGAACGTCCAGTTGATCGCGCCAAACCTATCGCCAGACTGCGCCTTTCGTACGCCGATCAGCATGGTCAGACTGCTGGTAATGAGCACGAAAGTCATGATCATTACGTTCACGATGCTCGGCGAGAACTTGAACGGTGTCGGCCAATCCGAAGACGCGTTCCGCAGATACCCATATCCATACAACATGGCGCCAAAGGTCACGGCATCCGAGATGATGAACAGCCACATCACCAATTTCTTCGACGGAATCGCAAATGGTGGCGCCTCATAGGCCGGTCCATGCCCAACCTGTGCGATATCAGCTTGACTCACAATTCCTCCCCGAATCGTGGCTGTACTAGAACTTCAAATAGAGAAGCGAGACCACGTAAATCCAAAGCGCACCCATGAAGTGCCAGTAGTAGGCAGTGCCGTCGAGTGTGCTGCGCCGAAGCGTGAATACCGATCCGCTCGTCTTCAAGATCACCCGCGTCAAACCTCCTAAGCCGCCGGCGACGTGGATGGCATGAATCACCGTCAACACATAGAAGAACGAAGCATTCGGGCTAGTGGCGAGATATACGCCCTGGGCTTTCAACTGCGACCACGCTACGAACTGTCCGACTACAAAAATCAAGCCGAGCGCCAGTGTGGAGCCGAGCCACGCAAGCGGCACACTCTGCGATGGAGCGGTTCCCTTCGCATACGCCTTGACCTTCTTGCGTGCAATCTCCAATGTGATGCTGCTTGCCACCAGCACTGCCGAATTCAGCAGGAGGATGTTCGGCAGTACGATGTGGGTCCAATCATTGGAAGCGCCCTTGCGCACGACGACGGCGCTGGTGAACGCCGCAAACATCATCGCGATCGTCGCCAGACCGACCCACACGCCCGTACGTACCGATTCGCCCGCTGGATCCGCTATAGACGGCAAGCGTCCGCTCGTAGAACTCGGCGGTACTGTCGACCCGCCGCTCGTCTTACGCCGCTCTTGGCGTTCAACTTCGACGGCTTGCGCTAGATTCAGTGGTTCATTCAACGCACTCATCGGGTCCCCTTTACTTCTCGTCGCGTTCCACCGCGATCGTCTCGGGTGAAGACTGCATCACGTAGTCTCCGGTCGAGCCCTCTATACCGTACTGGTACGGATCGTGGTAGACCACCGGGTGCACTCCGCCGAAGTTGTCGAACGGCGGTGGTGATGGAACCGTCCACTCGAGAGACGTGCATTCCCACGGATTCACCGGCGCCTTCGGCCCCTTGAAGCGGCTGTAAAGCAAGTTGAGTAGGAAAAGGATCTGGAAGGCCCCAGTGGTCAGGGCCGCGAAGGTGATGAATTTGTGCAGGGGAAGATAGGGCTGTAGGAAGTCGTCCACAAACGACGAATACCGCCGCACATTGCCGACCATGCCGAGATAGTGGAACGGCATGAAAATGCAATAGGCCCCGATGAACGTTCCCCAGAAGTGGATCTTCCCAAGCGTCTCGTTCATCATGTGCCCGGTCATTTTCGGGAACCAGAAATATGTTCCCGCGAACACACCGAAGATCGCCGCTACGCCCATTACCAAGTGGAAGTGCCCGACCACGAAATAGGTCGCGTGCAGATAGATGTCAATGGAAGGCTGAGCCAGGAAAAACCCGCTCACGCCGCCGCTTACGAACATCGAAATAAACCCGAGTGCAAACAGCGATGCGCTGTTAATCCGAAGCCGCGAGCCATACAGACTCCCGAGCCAGATAAGCGTCAGCACTGTCGCGGGAATCGTAATAATCAGCGTCGGGAACGAGAACACCAGCGAAGACAGCGGGTTCATTCCGCTGACGAACATATGGTGTCCCCAAACTACGTAGCTCAGGAATCCGATCGATATCATACTGCCGATAACGACTCTGTGACTCAGCAGCGGCCGCCGCATGCTATTGATCAAAATGTGCGACACGATGCCCATCGCCGGCAGGATCGCAATGTATACCTCGGGATGTCCGAAGAACCAGAAGAGATGCTGCCACAACAGGGCCGAACCACCGCCATGGGGAATGACGTGATCGTTGAAAACCAGTCCCGAAGGGATGAAGAAGCTGGTTCCCGCAACCCGATCCAGACAGAGGAGAATGCAAGCCGGGAGCAGCACTGCGAACGCGAGCAACGCGATGCACGACGTGATAAACCATGCCCACGTGCAGATTGGCATCCGCATCAAGCTCATGCCTTTGGTACGAAGGTCGAGAGTGGTCGCGATGAAGTTCAGCGAACCTAATAGCGACGCGATACAGAAGATCGCAATCGAAATTCCCCAGAGCGTTTGCCCATAAGCCATCCCCGGTCCCGCATCGCCTCCCACCGCGCTGAGCGTTGCGTAGGCAGTCCAGCCGGAAATCGGAGGCCCATCGGGGATGAAGAACGCTGCAATCAACACGCAGAACGCTGCAAAGGTCGTCCAGAACGACATCATGTTGAAGCGCGGGAAGGCCATGTCCTCCGCGCCGATCTGGATCGGCAGGAAGTAGTTACCGAACGCGGCAAACGGAGCATTGGTCAGCACAAAGAAGACCATCAGTGTTCCGTGCATGGTGAGCAGAGAGAGGTAATATTCTGGCGTCATCACGTCGCCGGGCGCGCCGTTCTTGCTTAGCAGGTGCAGGCCCGGAATAGGCGAATTCGGCCACACGAGGTGAATGCGCATCAGCCAGGAAAGAACCATCCCGATGAACACCGCCACCACTGCCAACCCGTAATACTGGAGGCCAATCACCTTGTGATCAAGGCTGAATACATACTTCCGAATGAACCCAGTTGGTGCCACGTGCTGGTGAGATGCTTCTGCTGAACCCAATCCGCTCATTTGCTCTCCCCGCTTTTTCTCGTCATGTTGAGCGAGCCGCGCGTTACGCGGCGTTTCGATTCCCTATTGCTCCGACGTCTTCTGCTTCATCCAAGCGTCGAAATCTTCCTGCGTCATCACATTCAGATAGGCCTTCATGTTGTAGTGGCCCAATCCGCAGAGCTGCGTGCACACAATTTCGTATCTCCCCGGCTTCGTCGCAGTGAAGTGCACCATCAGGTCGAGTCCTGGAACGAAGTCCTGCTGCACCCGCAGTTCGCGTACGTAGAACGAATGTCCCACATCCTTGGAGTGCATCAGGAGTCGGATCTCTCGATTCGCAGGAATGCCGAGCTCGGCAGTTACGACATCGTCGCGTGACTCAACATCATTCGCCGGATCGAGACCAAAAAAGTTCTGGTTGCCTTCATCAATCTTGTCCGGATGCTGCTGGCCAAGCTTGCCGTCGGCGCCGGGATAGCGGAAGTAAAAAGCAAATTGGCCCGCCTGCGTTTGGATCGTCATGGCATCTGCACCGGGAGGTGTGAAGTACTGCCCCGCCCACGCGCGCTGTCCGAAGATTCCCAGCGCCAGCACTTCTGACCCGACAAGCAGTACGGCAGCGACTACCATCGTCCGGGCGCCGCCCGGGAAAGTCCTGATTTTGCCAGGATCTTTGCGGTCGGAGTATCGAAAGACGAAAAACGCGAGCACGAACTGCGCGGCAAGGAAGGCAATACCCGCTTCCGCCATCGTCTCGCCCATCTGATCGTCAATCAGATGACCGTGCGTGGAGATGTCCTGCGCCATCGGGTACCAGTGCATGACGATCGGGATCGCCGATCCGATTGCGATCAACACCAGCACCACTGCGAAGAGTTTGCCCATGCGTCGTCCTTCATTTACTACTTCGAGTAGTAAATAGATAAGGAGGGCCGTAGCGTCCCGCTACAGGCCCTGACTGGTTTTAGTACGCCTTGCCTTTGAATACGAAGTTGATCGTCTTCGTTTCGTTGGCGCCACCGATCGTCACGTCTTGCTGCGAACTCCCGAGCGTCTCCTGCCACGCTGTCACCGTGTACTTGCCCGGTGGCAGGTCCTTCAGGGAGAACCCGCCGTCAGCACCTGTTACACCGAAGTGGTTCGTCTTCAGCACTACGATGTAACCGTGCATCCACGGATGGATGTTGCATTTGACCGGAATGAATTCCGCCTGGTCGAACTTCGCATCGAGCGCAGGCGATCCGGGTGGCTGCGACTTGTTCCATTCGCGGTTGGTTTTCGCCAGCGGATGGATGTTGTGCGAGGTCGGATCGCTGTTCGTGACCTTCATGTCCTGATTCACATGTAAAGCGGTCACGTGTTTGATGTATCGGCAGCCGTGCTGGTCCAGCGTTACCGCTTGTGGAGGTACAGTGCCCTCGTCGTTGGCGCCCGCGGAGATATACACCACGACGTCAGACAAGGAATTGCCCGCACCTACAGTGGCCGTTTCCGTTTTCGGCGGATCACTCGCTGGATAGTCCTTCGCGCACGCCGGCTCCTTCGACATATCAATAACCTTTTGCTTCGGAACCGGGCCATCTACCGTCACCTTGCCACTGATTGTTCCTGCCCACACGCTTGCTGGTGCAATCAGCAGTGCGAGCGCTGCTGCGGTACAGACTTGTTTCGTTCGCATCCGTTTCTCCTGGGATAGAAAACTCAATTTATTTCCCGCTGCTCGGAGACTTCTGCTCCTGCTGCGGAGCTTGGTTGTTCTCCTGCGCCGGAGCGGCAGGAGGCGGAACGTCAGGAATCTTACCGCCTGCCGCCTTCAATACTTCATTCTCTTTGCTCGGACGAGTGGTTTGGAGTGTACGCAGGAAGTGCACTAGGTCCCACGCTTCCTCCGGCTTCACGTTGTCTGCAAACGACGGCATTGGCGTCCCGTCCAATCCGGTCATGAAGTCGCGATAGATATCGGCGTTGGCCTCGCCACACTTCAAGCGTCCGCCGGTCGAGAAGTTGTAGGGCTTGATCGGCTGGTCTTTGCTATCGGTAAGGGTTGCTGCCGAGGGGCCGTCGCTCCGGCCGAGAGGTCCGTGGCACTTCCAGCATTCCAACTTGACGAACAACGCTTTGCCGCGCGCGATGCTGTCAATCGTCACCGGCGTTTCAGGCGTGATCGTGATCGGTGTGCCCGGCTTTTCTGACTTCCACCGCGGCGAGAAGGTCTTCACGTACGCAATCAAGTCGGCGCGCGTTTGTGGTGTCAGCGGACGCCATTGCGGCATGTTACTGGTATTGAAGCCGCGGGTGATCGCGTTGAAGAGATCGTCGTCGGTAGGAAGGGTACCGGTCGGCGTTGATCGGCACTTGAAGGTCGCGGCTGTGAAGTCGCGAGGCTTGGGATCAATCCACGGGGCATTTTCTCCGTTGCCATCGCCATATGGTCCATGGCATCCCACACACCAGCGCCGGTAGTCCTGCTTGCCGTGGTCGGCATGGCCCGTCACTTTGCCGATGTGGGACGTGAAGTCATGCGTCGCTGGCGTTTGCGGAATCGGCTGCGGCATGCCACTTCCCGGAGGTTCCTGTGCGAGCGCCGGGACGGCGATCGCTATGGCGAGGCTGAAGCTCATGGAAACCAGAGTTTTCGTGATCGCATTCATAGTCATCACCGTTTAGAAAATGAAGTCCATGCCGCCAAAGACGCTGTAGTAGCTAACGTCCTGCAACGTTCCGGTTGTGGTTGAGAAAACGTGTTTCTGGTTCAGGTGCGAGAACTCGCCATGCAGCGCGAAACCCGCGCGGCTATGCATGAACGGGTAATAGCGGGCAGCAATCGTATTCGCCGTGGTGTTGCCGGCATCATCCGGATACGCGGTGCTCGCCTGCTGCGTCATGTAGATGGCGTCGTAGCGATACGTCATGATGAACTGCGGGTTGAACAGGTAGTGAGATTCCACCATGAAGTTGTTCCACGATGGATCGCGCGAGCCCGCTGGCAATACCGGGGGCATGCCGCCGGTCGAAACGTAATTCGCCAGGTATGCGCTCTCGCTACCGTGCCCGAACAGCGGCGTAACGTCGAATTTGCCGAAGTAGAGCAGGGCAAAAACCGCTTCACGGCTGAAGCCGTGATTGCCCTTGCCGGTGCCTGGGATATCGCCGCCACCGGATGTGAGGTAGTACGTCGGGGCCTGCCCGATGTAAGCCTGCGCCCCAATTCGCTGTAGACCTAAACTGCCCGCGTTGAAGGCGGTGCTGAAGGTGAAGCTCCCGTCATACGTGCTGCCGTAAGGAACGTCCACGTTGCCGTCATTACTGCTGAGCAGCGAGGCCGAGAAACGCGTGTAGTCGTTCTTCGAGTGGCCGGCGAACTCGATTCCCATCTGGTTGTCGCCGATACCGAACTGGTAGGGGTTCGAGTCGCCAAACGGCAGGAAGTGGTAAAGCTGGTAAGAGCCGCCGTTCGCTGAGAGGGTGAGACCTCGTTTTTCCGAGATCAGGTTGTCGAGCTCGAACTTGCCGACCTTCAAATTCGCCCACGAGCTGTGGAACAGGTTGTCGAACCGTACCCAAGCTGATTCGAAATGGAAGGCGCCCGTTTCATCGGCAGAAGGGACTAGCAGGAAGGAGATGTCTTTGTTGAGCGTGCCCGCGGTGAGAATGTCGAGGCCGCTTAGATTGAAACCGTGAGTTGTGACCGACTGTCCGTTGGGCGCCTGGTCGGTTGCCACCCTGCCAGTGTTCTCGAGGTCCCAATTCGGTGTGATACGGAACGCCACCGGCCAGTAGCTCGGATTCTGCCAGATCGGAGCGTCGCGGTCGTTCATCAACTGGTATCCGTTGTCCTTGAACGTCTGGCCGAAATTATTGAGTTTGGGCCATGCATCGTGACACGCGGAACACGGCAATCCGTACTTGCGTGCGAAAGCCGCGATCGCAAAACTGGATTGGCTGCTTGCCGCAAGGAAGATGCCGAGCAGCATCCCCATGGCGAGGTAGGAAGCGATTGCCGAGCGCAGGCGCTGAAAACGCCCGATCACATCTATCCGCATAGCAGCTCCTCTGACGAGTTTGGTCTCTTCAAAAATTGCAAGAAGCTAGGGGCCCTGTACGTCTCTATCCCAAGGTTTCATCGGGCTTTTTCGTCCGATCTGCGAGCGAACCTTGGAACGTAGCTTCGCAAAACGATTAGCACGAAGCGCTCATTCTTTCTGGCGAGCGTCGAGCGAACGCTCATGCCATCTGGCTTTACCTAAACGGGAATGTTCCCCGAATAATTGGCGCCTAATCCTTGACAGCAATAGTTTGGTTGTGAATTCCCCAAACGGTTGCGGATACTACGCCCTCGCGAAAGCAAAAGCAAATAGCTCTTTCGTGCCTAAATTAGTAAAATTGTGTGCAAACAAAAGACTTAGATGAACACGTCGTCATCTAGTCGCCATTTTCGAACGCTTGCGCGCCGCACGTTTGTGGACGCTTGACAGTGCCTCGCGTCCGGGAGTACGAATGGCAGCAAGTCGACGCCCTCATGCCCTTGTCTCATCTCCCGGTCTACCGTTCGCTCCACGTACGTCGCGTTACGCACATCGTGCTCGCCATGTTCGTGCTTTCCTGCTTTACCGCGCCGCATCTGGTGGCCGGTACGCGGAAAGATATCCACGAATCGCCGAATGCGCTCCAGGTGCTGGTCAACGCTCCGCTCAAAGATGTGATTGACGCAGTGCAGCAGGTTTCGGGCGACACCGTGATTTACGGCACGCAGTCGTATCAGCGCGAAAAGAACTTGATGGGCGCTCGCCGTGCGGAATCTTCGAAGGCGTTTGGTGACGCGGCTCCCGCCGGAACAGTGATCTACAAGATCGCCGAAGGAGTGCTCGCGCCAACCAACTTCAAGAATACCGCCGATATGGGCACTATTACCGTGCGCTACGTGGTCAGCAGGTTCGACGAAAAGAACACCAACGTCCGCATCGATGCTGTATTCATCGAGAACTCATCGAAACACGTTCACGAGTCCGATGGATCGGTGGAGGCGGCAGAATTCGGCGAGATTCGGCAGCGGGTCGAACAGATAATGGCACGCCATGAAACGGACCGCATGGAGGCCGAGCGGATCGCGCGTGAGCGCAATGAAAAGCAAGCCGAACTCGACCTCGCCGCGCGCCAGGAAGCCGCCAAGGCTGCGGCGGCTGCACCCATCGATCTCGAACAACGAGTCGTGCAATTGCGGCGCAAAGCGGAACTGCGGGTGAAGGCGTCGGGAACGCAGCTGAAGTCCGCACCTTACAAGGGCGCTGCCAGTCTGCAATCGTTATCGCCGTACACGGATGTCGTGGTGCTCATCGTTACGCCGTTTTGGTATGGCGTGCAAACCGCCGATGGACATCGCGGGTGGGTCTATCACGCCGAAGTGGAGAACCTGCCGTGAAGCGTGCCCTCGCACAATTCGCGCTGCTTTTCGTTCTCTGTGCAATTTCCTTCGCGCAGGAAACCGAGGCCTTGCGCCAGACCTTTCATGCGCCGAAAGGTGACATCGAGCAGGCGCTGAAAGATCTCAGTGCTTATCAGCCCGGCCGGTTGCCCTTTGTCGAAGGCTTCGTAGGCTCGATTGACGCGCCTTTGAAGGGGTTCCAGCGCCCGTCGTACCAATATGCGATCAACCTTCAACAAGCGTCGGAGTCCGAGGTAACGGTCAGCGTCAACGCGAAGATCAGCGCCTGGTACGAAGACAAGGACGCAACGAAGTCGGGCTATCGCGAACTGCCGTCCAATGGACGACTCGAGACTGACCTGTTCGACCGGCTGCGCGCCCGTTTATCGCAGCACGCGGCGGACATCGCGGCTTCCCGCACGCCGCTGGTTTCACCGAAGTTAATGGGGACGGCGCCGATGGTGGTGGACGCGGGGCCATCGGTGACGCCAGCACCCACGTTGTCGAGCGCACCACCGAGCTTTAGAGCCTATGCAGCGCCTGCTGGACCGCTGGTTCCACCTGAACAGAACCCGCGCTACCAGCGCTTGGTCCAGGAGGAGAAGAGCCTCAACGAGGTCATCGCAGCGCAGCAGCATCCGAGCGATCTCGTGGCGGTGAAGGCACCGCACACGCCGATCGTGGCGACGCCAACCGATGCCGCGCGCGTTGTGATGTATGCCGATGCCGAAGACGAGTTTCAATATTTGAAGACCGAAGGCGAGTGGACGCACGTTCAAATTTCCGGGCTCAATCGCGGCTGGATCCGCTCCGCACAAGTCGAGCAAATCGGAACGAAAGCCGCGCAAACCGCTGCATCCACGGCCGGAGAAGAATTTCGCCTGACCAAAGAAGAGACTTCCACCTTCCCCGGTGATTGGGCGCCATTGCGTGGCAAGAACGTGAAGATCATCTGGGTGCAACCGAATGGGAAGTCCACACAGAAGGCACGGTTGAGCTACGCGGAGTCGGTATTCAAGAAGCAAGCGAACGCGACGGGCGTGGACGGTGTGGTGGTCGTCTTCGATGCTGCGGAAGGCGGGATGGCAGCAGCCACGACCCCTATGCTTCGTCAGTGGATCGCCGGTACATTGACCGATCCCAGTTTTCTAGCTCAATGCTGGTTCGATCCTGCTGACGCGTTCGCCCGCCCCGCATCAAGCAGCTCCAAATAGATAACGCATTTCCTCCCCGTCCATACCGCTGAACGGTGGGTACCCCCTCCCCTTTAAAAAACGCAAAATCTTCAAAACACGGGACTTCGCTATTGCATGGTTCGCAAAATATTCAATTCAAAAGAGTTATAGGCAAAATATTCAAAACAAATGAGTTGCTGAGTATGGACAACCCCGCGAACAGAGCAATGTTGCGAACTGTCAAAGAGCTCAAGTTGCGATTGGGAATGCCCCAGTGGGACACGATATCTTGGGTTGCGAGGCGATTTATGTGATCGCGAACACGGATGCTCGTGATATCGGTCCCACGTCGGAACTCGGGCGAACTGATTCAACGCGTTATGTGGAAGCGCTCTCTGGATCCACTTTCATAGGAACGAGGAAATTGCTCGCCAAGAGATAGGCGTGAAGGTGGCAGAGAGGAGACGCAAAGCGCAGTTGATCGGCCGTCACCCACCCGTCTGTTTCATCCCACTTCAGTCCGGCGGGCGCAAAGTCTTTGATTGCTTCCTGTAATTCGGACGCCCGCATCGGATAGGCGTAAATGCGCACGTTTTGTACAAACAGACGCGAGAGGGCTTCAAGAAGTGAGCCTTGCAGATGGTAGTAAGGATCAGTAAAGGCTCGAATCGAAAGTGAAAGACCAACGACGAACCGCATCGGCGCCTTGGTGTAGCGATTCACGAGGGTTGTCATGGCGTAGAGCTCTCGTTCTCGAAACAGGAGCACATCGCCGCCTTGAGCTAACAGCCCATCAATTCGCCGCAGCAAGTCGGAAACGTCGGGGGCCGGACCTTCGGGGCTGAGCGGCGCCGCAGAAAGAGCAAAGAAACCCATTGGAGCGGCGCTGGACTGCCCCAATTCCCGGCCGAGTTCCTGGACTCCTGCCGCCAACAAATGCAGATGAATCTCACTGTGAATGGGATCCAGATGAACGAAAGTACCCGGCGCCAGTACAACCGCTTTCTTGTACAACGCCTCGGTGGGTGGAGAACAAGTGCCCTTAGAGGAGAAGAAGACCGCTTCTGCGAATCCCGCGTGTACGAGATATACCTGCACTTCGTGTCGGTTCCAGCCCTCAAACGCAGGTCCGCGAAAATCGACGAAGTCAATTTCAACTCGTTCCTTGGGAAGGTCCTGGGTTACTCCACCGAAAAACGACTCCTGGGCTGTGAGTTGATAAAACGCGGCAAAAATAAGATTGACGCCGAGGACGCCGATTACTTCCTGCTGAAGGACATTGGAAGGGTCCCGCATGTTGATATGCAGCAGAATGTCATTGAAGGGACCACCCGGCGCCGACTGGAACCGCAGGCCGACCCAGCCATGGGGGTCGTTAGTGCCGGCGTGGTTTCGCGCCGAAACGGTGTCTACAAAGGAGAAAAAGCGAGTGTTCGAGCCCCGGGTGCTTTGCAATTGCGTAAGCAACTGGGCCCACTCGTTCTCCAGCATCGCCTCCAGCCGTTCCCTGGAGACATAGCGCGAACCGGCACCGTAGAGATCGTCGCTGACTTGTTTGTCGTACGCGGAGATAGTTTTTGCGACCGTCCCAGAGGCGCCACCAACAATGAGGAACCACCGGGCGACTTCCTGTCCGGCACCAATTTCGGCGAAAGAACCGAACGCCGTTGTATCGAGGTTTAGCGTGAGTGCTTTGCGATGCGCATCCAGCTTCTCCGCAGGAGGGATGATGACGATCTGGCCGGGTGAAGCGTTCGTCACGTTTTCCATGTTTTGATCAGGCGAGCGCCTGCCTCCCTAGGTTCGCTAGAATCCGGTGCCTGTAGTTTCTACCCAAACTGAGCGATTGGATAACGGATTCAACCCGAGGACGGAAAAAATAGGTTTGCCGGACTCAGTGCACCTCGCGAAGCACATTGATCGAAGCGGGCGGCAGCGTGTAGCGAGTTTGCTCGCCCGCCGTCAACTTGCTGGTGACGGGCGGCCCGTCCGGGTCGGCGTAACCATTCTTTCGGTCAGGATGCCACTGGTATTGGGCTTTTCCAAACGTGACCATCTCTACGGCGCCGCGAAGGCCTCCCGCTCCGCTGTTTCGGAATGTGATCTGCACTTCGTGTGGATGATCGCGATCTTTGTTGATCAGCAAAATCGACCATTTGCCGTCCGGGCGAAGTAGCGGGTAGGCAGTCACCAGCGTGTGTCCTGCGGCGTCTTTGATGTCGCTCGTGGCGCGGAAGAGTTGATGTTCAGCATCGCCGGGCTGCACCCACTCCTGGGTCAGCATTTTCGCGCCAAAATATTGCGAGGTCTTCCGTTGAATCACATAGTTTTTATCGACCATGAACATGTGATAAGTGCCCCAGCTGTTCGGACACGCCGGATGCGGCGGGGAGTACGAAAGTGCGTGATAGTAGTGGGTGGATTGTCCGCCGGCGGTAAGGAAACCGGCGAAAGAATCGCCGAGCCAAAGCGCGCCGAAGATGTCCACCGCCGCTTCCCCACCGTGATCGTTGGTTTCGGTGTCGAGCAGCGGAATATTTGGCGGCAATCCATCCGCTCGCCAGACATCCATAACGTGCATGATTAGCTCAGGTTCCTGATAAAGGTTCTCCCACGGCGTTTCGCATCCGTCATAGGGATAGTGTTCGAACGACATGAATGCGAAATCGTCGAGATGGCCGTGGGTTTTTAAGTAGTCAAGGAAACGCGCGAACCACGAGGTTCTGCCCTTCGGGTCAGCCCACGCCTTGATGTCTTCAGTCACGCCCTGGAACGACGGGCCGCCCAGCTTGAATGTGGGGTCGACCTTGTGAATGGCTGTCGCCCACTGAATGTACAGAGCCGCGTTGTCCTCGGGCTGCATGTACTGACCATCGGCCTCTTCACCCATCTCGATGTATGAGATCGGATATTTGCGAGCTTTGAGGTAAGCCATTTGGGCCGCGGAATCTTCTGGCGTTCCATAGATCAACGCAATCGGTACGATTGCAGGAAGTCCGCGGGTGATGCCGCTGGTGAAGAACAAGTCGAAGCCGGGCTGATCTCCCGATTCCATCCGGTCTGGTGCGACGTACAGGTCGGACGGTTCATGCCAGGGATCAACGGAGGAGCAATACGTCAATGTTTGCTGCTGTCCCGGAGTGTGTTTGAGCAGGTCGTGGAAATCGCCGCTCTGATCGACTGTACCCAGATAGACCTCGCGAATGGCGTAACCAACACAATTTCTCTTGTCACTGGATCCGTGGGTGTCGCAGGTATTGGAGGAACCGGTCATCAGCACACGCACGTATCGCGCTTGGACCGTTGAGGTGCTGAGCTTGATCGTCGGAGTGCCACCCTCACCGTTCGCGACAGCCCCAGATGAAAAGTTCTTCCACGTGCCTTTATCCTGTTCATCCATCGCGTCGCCCGAACCTTCCCAGTACTGCACGTTGTATTCGCGCGCATACGGTTCGGCCCATGCGATGCGGATCGCGTTGATGTCCTGCGGCTTTTCCAAATCAATCACGATCCATTGCGCATGCGCGGAATCCGGTTCGCCAGTGAACGTCTGTGTAAGGTAGGGATTGCTCTTCCAATAAGTTTTGATGTCGCCATCATCAAGACGAGAGAAGCCGTCGAACTCGGAGCCCCCGTTGCGGGTAAAGCCACGATGCTGGAGCGAGTATCCGAACGAGTGGCGAATCGGCTCACTCGTAGGCGTGGCGTCGCCGACGAAATAGCCCTTGCCGCTCGGATCGCTCCACTTGCCCTTAGGGTTCCAATGCCACGCTTGAATGAAGAGCTCAGTGTTCTGGCGATAACTGACGACGCCCCATCCCGCGCTCAGCACTTGTTGCACTTGATCGGGGCGAAAGAAAGTATCGGTTGCGTTGCTCGGGACGCGATCTACCGTGGTTCCCAGCGCGTATTGCGGCCGGAAGCGATTCACGACGTGTGCGGGATCGGCGTCGACGACGATCGTTTGAGCACCCAAACTTGCAGCGGCAAGAAACATTGCGCACGAGATGGAAGCAAATCGCGAGATCATTTCAGTTTCCTCTAGGTTCGAAACTTGTTTCGGCTAGAACGCCGCGGTCGACGAGGTTAGACATTACGTGGAGCACGACTCGCGTGCTGCCATGCGGCGGAGTCACGATGGATTGCAGTTGGACCAACTCTGCAGGTGAGACCCGCTGCACTCCAGCCAAGCCTGCTTCGCCGTCCTTGTCGTCGTAAAAGTAGGCTGTGAGTTCGCCGGACTGAAAAACTCCAAACAGTCCGCTTAATCGCAACCCGTTTGATTCCCACTGGGCACGTAGCGGCTCGTTCACCACTCCTGCTGGCGCGACCGACTGCAGGGTTTCGCCGCTCCGAGTGGGGAACCAGGAAGTGCGCAGGGTGTAGGTCTCGCCTGGTTGTAGTGAAATCATCGGGCTGTTGACCTCTGCTTCCATGTAGAAAGGCATGTTCGCGGGATCGGACGCGGTGAGATGCGGTACGCCGTCGGCATTGAATTCAACCGCGGGACCGTTGGTGTAGAAGATGACCGTTGCTTTGCCGGGGTACTCTTCGTTTTCATGCGGGAATTTTTCGACCATCGCGAACTTTGAAGATCCATCCACGAGGGCGAGCCAGCCGTCAGTTGAATCGACCCAGATCTCGCGCTGGAACGAGTTGTAGTGCAAAGTGAAGAGGCCGTTTTTCACGCCCACCGCGGTGTCTTCTGCCTGCCCGAGCCGCAATCGGTAGCCGTCTTCGTAGGCGGTTTTCGGATTCGCAGCGGTGAATGCGAAGAACTTCGGATTGAGTTTCAGCGGGTTTTCTTCGGAGGCGAGGTCGTACTGCGAGACTGACTGCATGGACCAGCGAATCGTTCGCTGGCTCGCGTTCTTCATGGTCGCGTCGAAGTGAATTCCCGGCGAATCGCTTTGCAGACTGATGTCACGCGAGTATTGCAAGCCAGTCTTCGGATCGGATTGGCCTTCGAGGCGAACTTTGCAAGTCTCGCCTCGCGATAGGACAGTAAATGCGTACTCGCCATCGTCCAGCACATCGGCGATCGGGCCGGGCCAGTGTTGATCGTCACCGCTCCCCTCAGGCAGAGGCCAGATCTTGTCGCCTCCATAGTTGAACCATTTGCTGGGAGTTGGCGGGAAGTATTTGCCTTCCAACTTTGGATTGACGAAGAGGTAATTGTGGCCGTGAAACGCAACTTGCATGAGGCGGCCGCCGAGTTGCGGAACGATCGTCAACGCGACCCAGTCATTCGACACCTGCTGCGCGTTCCAGCCTCCAAAGCGGACCGGTTCGACGCGGCACTTCCGTGGGGATTCGGCACGACACATTGCGCCGGAGAGCGCGCCCGCGAGAGCGAACAGCACGAATGAGTGCGTCAAGCGCATTTTTAGTCCCACCGTTCTGACGACCGAGAAATATACCTGCTCCAAAACACTTTGTCGAAGATAGAATGTGTCCTCAATTGCGTGCTGAAACGTTTCAACACTGGAGAATAGGACACATCGCATTCTGATGGAATGAAGTTACGGCCCTGAATTCTGATTCCGGAGGTCCGGTCATGCGTCGCGCAAATTGGTTCGCTGCATCCCTTTTGTCCACACTTTTACTCATGACAAGCATGCTCTGGGCGAGCATCACCGGAAGTATCTCCGGCGTGATCACCGATTCAAGTGGTGCAGTCGTTGCCGGTGCGAATGTCACGGCGACTGATACCCAAACGGGTACCCATACTACGGTCGTCACCGACAGCAAGGGTTTCTACAACTTCCCCAGTCTAGCGGTCGGCAACTACACGGTGGAGATCAGCCGGCCCGGATTCAAGCAGTACCGCACGACCGACCTCGTCGTGAACGCGAACTCGGCTCTGCGCCTGGATGCTGCGCTGGTTGTGGGAGCAGCTTCCGAGAAAGTCGAAGTTACCAGCGAAGCGGTTCACGTCGAGACGCAAAGCACGCAAATGGGGGAGGTCATCACTGGCAAGACTATGACCGCGGTCCCGTTAAATGGCCGCGCCTTCACAGACCTGCTCGCGCTACAGCCGGGCGTGTCGCCTTACAACTCGAGTGATACCGGGATGGCCGGCGTGAACGATCGTCCGGTGGATGGTGGCTTGAATTCAGGCAACCAGTCGGTGAACGGGCAACGGGAGGCTTCGAACGGCTTCATGGTTAACGGGTCGAATGTCGAGGAAGGCAAGACGAATGGTGCTGCGATCATTCCGAACCTCGATTCGATCAGCGAATTTCGCATCATCACGAATAACTACGACGCGGAATACGGCAATTACAGTGGTGGGCAGATCAACGTCGTGACCAAGTCGGGGACTAATGCACTCCACGGTACGGTGTTTGATTTTCTGCGTAACACTTCGCTCGATGCCAAGAACTATTTTGCAGCGCACTCCGATCCGACTCCTGTCTTCCGGCAAAATCAGTTCGGGGGAACCATTGGCGGCGCGATTAAGAAGAACTCCACCTTCTTCTTTGTGGACTACCAAGGGACGCGGCAGACCCTTGCGCCAACAGTGACTGCCCAGGTGCCGACCGTCGATAATCTCGGCGGCAATTTCAGCGACTCTGCGGATTCGTTTAGCGGCGTTGTGAATGGGCCTTATTTTGCGAACCTTCTCTCGCAGAGACTGGGCTACAACGTCAACGACCAGGAGCCTTACTACACGGCGGGCTGCACGAACGCCACCCAGTGCGTTTTTCCAAATGCCGATGTTCCGAAGGCGGCGTGGTCACCTGTAGCAACCGCCATGGTCGGGATGGGATTGATTCCGCAGCCGAACGTTTCGACACAGAATTTCAATTACGAGACATCGCAGTATGCACAGACGTTGCGTGACGATAAGGGTGGCGTGCGCATTGACCAGAATTGGCGCTTCGGGCAATTGTTTGGTTACTACTTTGCCGACGACTACCTTCTGGATTCGCCCTTCCCGAGTGGGGGCGCCAGCGTGCCGGCGCAAGGGTTCCCATACTCCGCGACCACGTCCGGGCGCGCTCAACTGGTGAATATCGGCGACACCAAGAGTTTTGGCGCTACGGCGGTGAACGAATTCCGATTTAGCTATGTGCGAAACACGCTGTCTCTCACAACGCCGACCAGCGGAATTGGTTCCAATTTCAGCCTGGCCAATCTTGGTTTCGTCACACCTTGGGGAGCGGCTTCTGGCGGCATTAGTCCGATCGCGCCGGGTTTGGAAGGTGTGCCTTACATCACGTTCAACAGCTTTGGGATCGGCGTGCCGCAGGTGAGTACCCGTCAGTACAACAATTCTTTCCAGTGGCTGGATAATTTTTCGAAGGTGATCGGAACCCACTCGCTTAAGTTTGGCGGTCAGTTCCACTACGATCAGATCAACGAACGAAATCTCGCGGCCGAGAACGGGCAATACGGGTTCTCCGGATCGGAGACTGGAATCGATTTCGCCGACTTCTTGATCGGTGCTCCGGACAGTCTGACGCAGGCAAGCCCGCAGATTCTCGACTCGCGCAGCAAGTACTACGCGCTATTCGCACAAGACAGTTGGCGTGTAACGCCGAACTTGGTCTTCAACTACGGCCTGCGCTGGGAAGCGAGTATGCCGTGGTACGACACACAGAACAAAACAGAAACCATCATCCCGGGAAAGCAATCGGTCAAGTTTCCCGGCGCGCCTCCCGGCTACGTAGTGGCCGGCGATCCGGGCGTGCCGCGCACGTTGGCGCCGACGCAATGGGCGAACTTTTCGCCGCGGTTAGGTCTCGCATATTCTCCTAGCGCGACCTCCGGGTTCTGGGCCAAAGTGTTCGGCGGCCCGGGCCGAACAAGCATTCGCATCGGCGGCGGACTGTACTACACGTCCGTCGAAGACTTATCGCAGTTCCTCGAAGTCGGCGATCCGCCGTATGGCTTGTACTACGGGAGCGCCAATCCACCGCTTCTGGAAGCGCCTTATCTTGCACGCTACAGCGGCGATTCGGTGGGACAACGTTTCCCGTTCCCATATCCTCCGACGAATGTCTCGCCGTCGAATCCCGACTCGACATTTCCGTGGGCACAGGTTGAGCCATTGTCGTACGACTGGTCGTTCAATTCACACAACAAGCTCCCCTACTCGGAGCACTACGAACTATCATTGCAACGGCAGATCGGAGCCGACACAGTCGTGACCGCGAGTTATGTTGGCAACCAGGCGCATCGCTTAGTCGCAGCGGTTGAATCCAATCCGACTAACCAGGCGGCTTGCTTATTCCTAAGCGATTCAGCCAATCTAGGCCCGAACAGCGCGGGACCGTGCGGTCCGTTTAGCGAAACGCCGCCATTCACGGTGACGGTGGTTGGCGGCGAATCGATCGGCACCACGACGCCATGGGTCACGAGCACCGGCAAAGTTGTTAACTCGGTACGGCCGCTGGGACCGCTCTTCGACACCAATCCGTGGGTCTCGACGATCGCCAACTCAAACTACAACTCGCTGCAGATGAGCGCGAATTACGAAAGCTCATCGTTGAGTTTCCTTGCCGCCTACACGTTCTCGAAATGTATGGACAACGCATCCGGTCTGCAAGACTCGGTGTACCCCTATGATCCGCGGGTGAGCCGTGCGCTTTGCAACTTTGATGTGACCCACAACTTCGTGATCAGCTACAACTGGCTGCTGCCATTTGATAAATATGCGAGCAAGCGATGGGAAAGAGCTCTGATTGGCGGTTGGGCGCTCTCCGGAATCACATCGTTTGCGACAGGGCTGCCAGTGAGCCTTTCCGAGAACGACGACAACTCGCTTATCGGCGCAAATGCAGCTCCAGTAGATGTTCCTAACTGCTCCTACAGTGGCGCAGTTTTGGGAGACACAGACCCGCGCAGCGGCAAGCCGTATTTCAACACTGCCCTCTTCAGTCCCGAACAACTCGGCCAGTTCGGCAACTGCCGGCGCCGTTATTTCCACGGTCCAGGGATCAACAACTTCAACATGGCGCTGTTGAAGACCGTGGTCTTCACGGAGTCGAAACAACTGCAGTTGCGCTTTGAAGCATTCAACGTCTTCAACCATGCGCAATTCACAAATCCATCAGGCGAAATCAACTCCGACACCTTCGGACTGGTTACAAACGCGCGCGACCCTCGAATCATGCAGGTCGGCGCGAAGTTCATTTTCTGAGATTCATCATTGCGATCGCGAGCGGAGGGCATAGTCTCTCCGCCCACATACGGGGCAGAGCCAGGATGAAATGTATTCGGAAGCAGTGTCTCTTCGTCTCCCTGATTGCGATTTGCTCAAGCGTCATTGGGCTCGGGCAAACGATTCGGGTAGATATCAGCCACCCCACCAATTCGTTCGTTCCAAACGAATCTCTCGGTGCTGGCATTGATCGTATCGGAGCGGCAGCGGCGGCGAAGTACTTCAGCGAGCCTCCGTCGAAAGCCGTGCTGGATGCCGGTTGGCAGCCTGTGACCTATCGGCAGAACACCGAGTTGGCAGTTGAGGCCTGGCACTGGAATCCGCAGGGCACGTGGAGCGATCCGAGCGGCAAAGGATACTTCACCGGTAGCGCCGAACCGGGACCGGAGATCATTAAGCATTCGTACGGATATGTTTTGCCCCATCGTGGCTTTACGCGTAACGATGGAACCGACACGAGCGGCTTCGGTAGAATGACCGACGGCGATCTCAACACCTATTGGAAGAGCAATCCGTATCTCACGAAACATTTCACTGGCCAGGAAGATTCCGAACATCCGCAGTGGATCGTGATTGATCTTGCAACGACACAATCCATAAACGCTTTGCGGATCGCCTGGGCAGAGCCTTACGCCAAGCAATACCTAATTCAGTATTGGACCGGCGACGACGCGATCAAATTACCGAGCAAAGGATCGTGGGTCGCGTTCCCCGCGGGCGTGGTAAGCGCCGGCAAGGGTGGGACGGTCACCCACCAACTCTCGAATTCGCCGATGCCGGTGCGTTTCTTGCGCGTCTGGATGACGGAGCCATCGAATACCTGCGACACACATGGCTCGGCCGATATTCGCAATTGCGTTGGTTATGCAATCCGCGAGGTGTTCATCGGGACGACCGACAGGAATGGCTTCCATGATGTGGCGCGGCACACCCCCGACCAGGATCAGACCACGACTTACTGCTCTTCGATTGACCCTTGGCACGAGCCTTCGGACTTGGGATCGACGCAACACGAACACGTTGGCATGGATCTGTTTTATCGCAGCGGATACACACGCGGCTTGCCGGCAATGATTCCAACCGCGTTGCTCTATGGCACGCCCGAAGATTCCGCTGCTGAAATCGCGTACGTCGAGAAGCGCGGCTACCCGATCTCCTATGTGGAACTCGGCGAAGAGCCGGATGGCCAGTACACGCTTCCGGAAGACGACGCTGAACTCTACCTGCAATGGGCGAGGGCAATCCACAAGGTGGATCCGAAGCTGAAACTTGGCGGGCCGGTATTTACGGGCCAGAACGAAGACATTTTGTCGTGGCCCGATGCGCAAGGTCAGACATCGTGGACGCGCCGGTTCCTGAACTATTTGAGGGCCCGCGGCGGTCTGCGAGAGCTCGCCTTCTTCTCGTTCGAACACTATCCATTCGAACCGTGCAAGGTGAATTGGAGCAGCCTTTACGACGAGCCGCAGCTCATGACTCACATCATGCAGGTTTGGCGTGACGACGGTCTGCCTGCCGATGTGCCAATGTTCGTTACCGAATCGAACATCACGTGGAACAGTGGCGAGTCGTCGGTAGACATCTTCGGAGCGCTCTGGCTCGCGGATTATGTTGGCTCGTTTTTCACCGCAGGCGGCAAGGGACTTTACTACTTCCATTATTTACCGCTGGGTGTGCACCCGGGGTGTAATCAGTCCGGCGGTACGTTTGGTATGTTCACGACGAAGGGCAATTTCGAAGTCGACAAGCCGACGTCGCAGTTCTTCTCGAGCCAGTTAATCAACACCGAATGGGTGCAGCCTGGTGACGGAGTGCACGAAACCTACGCCGCGACTGGCGATCTCATGGACGCCGCCGGGCACGCCTTAATCACCGCCTACGCCGTGAAGCGCCCTGATGGCCAATGGTCGCTGCTCGTTGTGAATCGCGATCAGGAGAATGCGCATAAGGTGACGATCGATTTCTCTGATTCTGGGCGGGGCAAGACTGGATTTGCAGGGCCAGTGCAGTTGCTGACCTTCGGCAGCACGCAATATAAGTGGAATCCCACAAGGGAAGGCGGCTTCCCCGATCCAGATGGGCCGGTTGCAAAATCCAGCATTAACGCATCGGCCGACACGGTTTATGAATTGCCGAAAGCATCCATGACTGTAATTCGCGGGTCGCTTTCACATCAGTAAACAACCTATTCCAAGGAACCCTATGCTTCACGCTGCGAAGATGTCATCTGTCCTCCTCCTTCTCTGTGCGTCTGCGTTTTGCGCGAATGATCTCAAGGTTCTAACCGATCACGTTGGTTATGAGACCACAGGTGCGAAACATGCTGTCGTTCTCGGTAAAGCCGGTGACCGTGTTTCCGAATGCTCGATCAAGAATTCAACCGACGACAGAGTTGTTGCGCCGATAAAGGCGGTGGCGGTCGGCCCAGTGAAGAAGTGGCGCGATTGGTATTTTTGGACATTGGACTTCGACAGCCTCACGCAGGAAGGCCACTACTACATTGAGTGCGCCTCATCGCGAGGCGCAGTGCGATCGTTTCCCTTTGCCGTTCAAGCCAATCTCCTGGAACAAGGCACTCTCTCTGATGTCCTGTACTACTTCAAAGACGAACGCAGTTCGGGACCAATGGACAAGGCGGACAGTCACCTGCCCTTCGATCCTCCGAAGCAAGGCACTCTCGATGCGCATGGTGGCTGGTGGGACGCGACAGGCGATTACGGGAAGCATCTGTCGCACCTCTCATTCTCAACCTACTTCAATCCGCAGCAGATCCCGCTCGTCGTGTACTCGCTGCTAAAGAGCTACGGGCAACTCACTCGGCGGGGACTCCCGGAGGTTACACGCTACAAAGACCGCATTCTCGACGAAGCGATGTTTGGTGCTGATTATCTCGTGCGCGTAAAAGATCCGAGTGGTTCTTTCTATCGCTCAATTTCGACGGGCGGCGTAAAGCAGGTGCCCGAAGAGCGCAAGGTCGCCGGCGAGATGAAGAAGTTCGCGATCTACCAGTCGAACGACAAGCGTCCTGACATGATTGAGAAGGCGAACAACGATCTTGAGTACGAAGTTAGCTATCGTTCTGGCGGCGGCATTGCGATCGCTGCTTTGGCGATGGCTAGCACTGCTCCTATCTCAGGTGAATACAAGAATGCGGATTACCTGAAGGCTGCCGAAGACGCTTTCGCTTACCTTGAGAAGAACAACCTGAAAATGGTCAACGATGGCAAAGAGAACATCGTTGACGATTACTGTGCACTCACCGCAGCGACTGAGTTGTTCCGCGCAACGAAGAAGCCAATATACAAGGAAGCAGCTGATCGCCGCGCGTCAAGCCTAGTGTCGCGCCTGGCGAGCGATGGTCAGCACCAGAATTACTGGCGCGCCGACGACCATGATCGTCCCTTTTTTCATGCGTCTGATGCCGGTCTTCCTGTGGTTAGCTTGCTGTACTACGCGGAGGTTACCGACGCGCAAACTCGCACAAAGGTTCTCGAAACGGTTAAGAAGTCGCTCGCTTTCGAGCTTGCGACTACGCGTGAGGTCCCAAATCCTTTTGGCTATGCCCGAGAGTTTGTTCAGGACAAAACCGGCGCCCGTCGCACCAGCTTCTTCTTCCCACATAACAGCGATGCGGCACCGTGGTGGCAGGGCGAAAATGCGCGGCTCGCATCTTTGTCTTCAGCAGCCAGACTTGCTGCGCTTCAATTCACCGACGATCCGGAGTTCGCGAAGCAACTCAATTCGTATGCTCTGAACCAGCTCAATTGGATCGTTGGACTGAATCCGTTCGATTCCTCGATGTTGAACGGCGTCGGCCATAACAATCCGCAGTACCTGTTTTTCGATTCCTGGGAATTCACCAATGCCCCGGGCGGCATATCGAACGGCATTACCAGCGGCTTCCGCGACGAAGACGATATCGACTTTAACCTTACGTACAAACAGACCGGGGCCGACAACGATTGGCGTTGGCAGGAACAGTGGCTGCCACATGCGTCGTGGTATTTGCTTGCGGTTTCAACGGGCAACACCTCGCCTCGCTGATCACCCGGGTACTTAGCGCGCAGGCTGGGATGGAGGGGCTTGTTTTCCACTGCCCTCGACGATGGTTGTATACCGACCGAGCGGCAGATCTGTAAAGCGTTCTACCAGTCCGCTCGGCGCGGGCCAGCGGACTTCGACCCAATCGATTTTTTTGCGTGCACCCAATCCGAGCACGAGTCGCGGATCTTGCGCGGAAAGGAAGCTGCCGCCGCCGACAATCATCCGGGTACGTGTCAGATCGTCAGCTTTGTAGGTGACGCGTGCGCCGATCGCGTCCGGATTCGCCTTCTTGCCTTTGAGATGAATCCCGACCCAGGCGTTCTTGTCCCCCACGGCATTGCGCAACAGAAGCGGTGCGCCGTCGTTCATCGAGATCAGCACATCCACTGCGCCGTTGTTGTCAAAATCTCCGAGCGCGAGGCCACGCGCGCTCATCTTCTTAGAAAATATAGGCCCACTCTCGGCGCTGACATCGCGCAGAGTGTTGCCCTCATTGTGAAAAAGGAGAAGCGGTTCTTCGTAGCTGACATCGTGGTGATAGACCTGGATCAGGTCGTCGGGGTTTCCGTTGCAGAGAATCAGGTCGAGATTGCCATCGTTGTCGTAATCGAAGAACTTCAGGCCCCAGCCGCTCATCAGTCGCGTTGCCATCGCGATGCCTGTCTTCTCTGCTGCATCGTCGAACGTTTCGTCTTTGTTGTTCTTGTAAAGTGAGAACCGCTCGTGGTCGATGTTGGCAACGAAGAGGTCCATCCAGCCGTCCTGATCGAAGTCGGCGGAATCTACACCCATGCCTGAGCGCGGGCGGCCAGCGTCGCTGTATGCGACTCCTGCCATCGTGCCGATCTCTTCGAACTTGCCATTGCCGCGATTAGCGAACAGGAAGTTTGCAACGGTATCGTTCGCAACAAACAGATCGAGTTTGCCGTCGTTGTTGATGTCGGTCGCGACCGCTCCCCACGCCTTGCCGAGAAAGTTCCCAATTCCAGAAGACTTGCTGACGTCGGTGAACGTTCCATCGCCATTGTTATGGAACAGGTAGCTGGCCATGGGCTTGTAGAGTCGCGGCACGCAATAACCCGGCTTGCCTTCGGCTTCGCAGGGCAGGTTTTTATCTTTGCTGAAATCGACGAAACGACAGACAAAGAGATCGAGACGGCCATCGTTGTCGTAATCGAACCACACGGCGCTTGATGCCCAACCCGGCGCAGCCACGCCAGCTTTCTCCGTGACGTCGGCAAATGTGCCGTCGCCATTATTGTGGTAGAGGATGCTGCGACCGTACTGCGTGACGTAGAGATCGGGGTAGCCGTCGCCGTCGTAATCGCCGACTGCAACGCCCTGACCATATCCGCCGCCAGCGACACCGGCCTTCTCGGTGACGTCGGTGAAGGTGCCGTCGCGATTGTTGCGATAGAGCGCATTGCGTATGGGTTGCGCGGGCGTATAGAAATCAGACTTCCCACTGTTCACCAGGTAGATGTCCATCCATCCGTCGTTGTCGTAATCGAGAAACGCGCAACCGGCGCCGGTGGTTTCGGGGAGGTACTTGGCGGAAGAGTGCCCGGCAACGTGCTTCCAGAGGATGCCGCTTTTCTCAGGACTGATCTCTTCAAACGGATAGGTTGTCGTCGGAGCGGCAAAGGCATATCGGCCGAGGCCCGCGTATGCGGCTAGCGTAGCTGAACTGCAAAGGAAATCGCGACGGGAGACTTTACGCAAGATGAAACACCATTACTGCGGCTGCTGGACGGGCGCCGAAGCGCCGCCGCTGCGTTGCATCATCTCGTTATGGATCGCGAACTCGCGGTCGGCATCTGCTTTGCGTCCGGTGCGACTATAGGCGGTTGCGAGATTGTAGTGGCCAGCAGGATTAGCGGGCTGTAGCTTCACCGCTGTTTCGAGCGGCGTCACAGCTTCAGCAAATTTTTTCTGCGCGACTAAGCTCGTTCCAATACCGAGATACGCGGCTGCGAAAGAGGGGTCGAGTTTGGTGGCTTTGGAGAAGTGTTGGATTGCGTCGTCATAGGAATTGGCTGTCTTCGCCAACTCGCCAAGCACGTATTCCGCGCCTGCATTTGTGGGATCGACCGCGAGTTCTGCCTCGAATTCTCTCTTTGCTTGCTCCGCCATATCGGCTGGCGGATTCGGCGCGGAGAGAAGCAATCGGCCTAAGCGAAAGTGGATTCCAACGGCTTTAGGGTTCGCCTCGAGAATCGTCTTGTACTCTTTCTCCGCCTCCTGCCACTTGCCTTGTGACTCCAGCGCTTCTGCGTTCAATTCGCGAGCCTGGTATGTGTTGCCATGCTTTGTCGCCAACTCTGCTGCGGCATGGGTTGAGAGATCGGAGTAGGTATGAACAAGAAGGTAAAGCGTGTCGGGATCGCTCGGGAACTCGCGTTCAAGCACACGTAGAAATTCCAGCGCACTCTCTGGCTGGTTCATGAACATCGCGCAGCGCACGCCAGCCATCGCGAGATCCCGATGATCGTCTTTTGCCGCGCTAGCGAGGCCCTTTTTCAGCGCCGGTAACGCCTCCTTACAATGCCCTTCCTGCGCCAGACGAAGAGCCGCCTTGGGCGATGCAGGCGAATTGGCGGGGCTATTCGATGCGGCTTGCGCGTGCACATTGACACCAGAAATCAGAAGACAGCAGAAGCCGATGAGCGTTCTCACTCTATGGTCCCCACAAAAAACGGGCAGGATCGAGGATGATCCTGCCCAATAATACATCGGGGTCGGTACAGCGTTAGAAGTAGAACTTCAACGCGAACTGGATCTGTCTCGCGTCTTGAGTTCCGGTAATGAGTCCGAACGTCGTGTCGCCCACGGTGTTGTCGGGGTGCGCGAAATTCGGATGGTTGAAGGCATTCAGGAAGTCTGCCCTAAACTGCAAGCGGTAGCGCTCCGTGATCGGGAAGTTCTTCTGCATGCTGATGTCGGCATCGGTGTAGTGTGGCCCGACTACTGGCCCCTGGGCGGGACAATTGCCAAAGGTTCCAGGCTGAGCTGCCGAGAACGCACTCGGGCTCACCCATTGATAGCCGCCATCCACCGTGTGCTGGATGTATTGCACCGGCCCGTTGCAATCTGGACGAGCAGCCGGTGAATTGGTTCCAGAGTTGTCTGGGCCATAAAGCGCGATCGGGAAACCGGTGTGCCACGAGACGATCGGAGCAATCTGCCAGTTGCCAACAACCGCGTTGAGGACCGGATTCATGTTGCCGCCGAACTGTTTACCCTTGCCGAATGGCAGTTCGTAAGTCGCGTAGGCACTGATCACGTGCTTAGCGTCCCAATAGCACTGCGCGTAGTCGGCTTGCGGGTCGTAGAGGTTTTGCCAGTAGTTTGCAGCCGGAGTAGTTTCGGTGTTCGCTCCCCAGGTTCCGTAGTACCCGTCGTTGTTCGTCATGCACTTGCTGTAGGTATACGAAATCTGATAATCGAGACCGTGATTGAAGCGTTGTTGCAGCACCGCCTGCAGCGCGTTGTAGTTCATGCTGCCGTTGGAAGCCGTGTCCTTTACGTTGCCGAAGTGGTTGGGTCCGAGGGTGCCGTCAGCATTCGTACCGCCTGCGAAAGCGCTGGGCGTTACGGAGCCATCCCCGTTCAGGACGCCCTGTACCAACCATTCGGGAACCATCAAGTGCTGTGTTGCCTGGCCGACGTAGCCAAGTTGCAGCGTGAGGTTCTTCGCTAGTTCCTGCTGCACGGTCAAATTCCACTGCTTGGCTACCGCTGGCTGAACTGTTCCAGACCACGCCAACATCGTCGCGTTCTGGAAGGGATCGCCTCCCGGAGGTGCTGCCGTCGTGAATCCCGTTGCAGAAGTGTAGGGCATTCCGGTGGTGGCATTGTTGGCTTCCACCTGCGCCGGAGTAAAGGGGGGGTTTTGCGTCAGGCGCAGATTGGTCCCCGTTCCTTCAAGATAGGAAGAAATCGAGAACGCACCGCGGACAACAAACTTTCCGTCCATGGATCTCGGTGAATAGGCAAAGCCGAAGCGGGGCTGGAAGGCGGAAAGGCCGTAGGAAGAGTCGTATAGGCCCTCGCTGAAACCGTTCGATCCCACCCCTACGACCGGGGTATTGCCAGCGTATTCCAACGCGCCAGAGGCGACGTTGACGTTCACCTGCCGATCATTGAGTTCGGTCCAGGGAGTTCGGGCTTCGTAACGCAGACCAAGGTTCAGCGTCAAGGAGTCCGTGATTCTCCAGTCATCCTGGATAAAGCCGGCATAGAGCCAATCGCGCTGATGCCAACCTCCAGTGCTGGTTCCACGGCCGACAAGTTCTGGGAGACCTAACGCCCAATCGGCGACGCCGTTTCCGCCGACCGGCGTACCGCCGGCATCCAGGCTCGAGCTGTACGTCGTTCCATACAGCAATTGACCGAGTTCGCCGCCGTTTCCGCTGTAGAACACATTGATTCGATAGTTGTTCATCTGGAAGCCGCCCTTGATCACGTGACGGCCGTGGGTGTACTCCAGAACGTCGTCGAACTGCGTTACCGTCGACGCGAAGTTTTCAACTACATTGGCCGAGCCGATGGTCGGGATTGAACCGACGCCTGGGTTCGTAATCCCGCCACCGCCGAACGACATCGCGGGGAGGCCATCGATCCCGCCCGGATTTCCATTCTCAATGCCAATAGTGTTACCGAGTTGACCAACGGAGCTATCGAAGGTGTGGGCTCCGTTCGTGAACTTCACCCAGTTCAAGCCGAAACGCACTTCATTCAGGAGACTGGGAGAGAAATTGTGGTCCCAGTTGAAGGCGAAGTTGTTGAGCCACGCCTGGTTCAAGGTGTCGCCGAGCAACAGAATACTGTTTGTCGAAGGATCGGTTTGGTATCCCTTCGACATGCGCGCAAAAAGATGATCTTTCTGGCTTAGGTTGTAGTCGAGTCGCAGGTCGCCTTGGTCGGTGTTGTACTGTTGCCCCGTGATATTTGAGGCCAACCCGAATCCAGAGGTCGGATCCGACGCGATCGACTTCGGATAGAGGCTGTTGGTGGTGAGCGCGGCGAAGGTCGGGTCCAGCATGTTCGATGGGATGATGTTCCCTGCGAATGGCTGGCGACTTGCCACCGGGACTAACTGGCAGGGATTTCCGGAAACGCCGGTTCCCGCTGCGCAAGGATTGTAGAGTTGAACCGGGGTCGAAAGGCTTAGCAGGCTAGAGAAATCGCCGCCGATTTGAGCCGGCGTCAAGACGCCAAACGTACCTGCGGTTGACGGGTGATCCAGGCGTCCGCCCTGATAATCAACGAAGAAAAACAACTTGTTCTTGATTATGGGTCCGCCGAAGGTTACCCCGAACATATTCCAACGCACTTTCGGGGTAAAGGCTACACCGTTACTGTCGAAACCGTCCGCGTTGAAATAGGCGGGATCTCCCTTATGCAATCCATTTTCCCACTTGTTTGCGTTGAAAATGTCGTTGCGGAAAAACTCGAACACATTTCCGTGGAACGAATTCGTTCCAGACTTGATGGTGGCGCTGACGATACCACCGTTGAAGTTTCCGAATTCTGCCGGCGCGTTTTGGGTAATTACGTTGAACTCCGCGATCGCATCCGGTGACGGTGTGAAGCCCGCTAGGTTTTCGGACGATTGATTGTTGTCAATTCCATCCAGCAGGAAGTTGTTCGCCTGCTCGCGGTTGCCGTTGATGTACGGACGGCCGCCTTCTTCCGCGACGTTCGATCCCGTGTTCATGCTCTGCGGATCTACCGACAGAGCGCCCGGGGATAGCAGCGTCAACTGGATGAAGTTGCGCGTGGCAAGCGGGAGACTGTCGTTCGTCTTCGCGTCGATCAGCGTACTGACCTGGGTGGTGTCGGTCTGGAGTTGGGGCGCTTCCGCACTCACCTCCATGGTTTCCGTCGTCTTACCAATCTTCATTTGGAAGGTTAGACGCGCGGTTTGGTTCAGCACCAGCGTGAACGGCGGTTGCACTGCGATTTCGAAGCCGCTGGCTTCGGTGCGCACTTCATATGTACCGATCGCTACGCGCGGGAAGTTGAAGACGCCGGAATCATTTGTCTTGACGGTTGTCACCGTGCCGCGCTCTACGTCTCTGGCTGTAACTGTCGCGCCATTGATCGCCGCACCGGCCGGGTCCGTAACTGTGCCTGTAATTGCAGCAGTCACCTGTTGCGCTTCTAAGTAATTTGCCGCTAGCAGGGAGAGGAACAGCAAACACCCCACCAGGCGAACTTTGTTGAGCCAACTCATTGCAGTACCCTCCGAAAAACTGTCACAAGCGAGAGGACGTTTTCTGGTGAACGCACGCACGGGTGTACTAGCGCCATCCTCAGGATGAAATGCTATATATCACATTGAGGCACCCGGCAACACAAAATAATCGATTTGCACTATTTCTTTTTTGAGGAACTGAAACCGGCACTTCTTGGCTATATCGTATTCAGACATCACGTTTGTCGCACGATTGATGCGATTTAATGTGAGTTCCTGCTCTTTGTGGGATGAATGGTGGCGCTTACGTGACGCCTTGACAAATGGATTACAGTTCTTTGCAGACCGTTAAGCACTGTTATATAGCAGAATTCGCTAGATGAACGTTATTCTGGCGCTGCGGCGAGAGGCGTTTTTCATGCGCAGGGGCAGGCAATCCGAAATACCGGCGTATCAGAAGATCGAAGGAGCGCTTCTCGCGAGCATGGAAGCTGGCGAACTTCAGCCAGGCGATGCCCTGCCCTCAGAGCGAGACCTGGCGAAGCGTTACGGTGTGAGTCTGATGACCGCCCGCCACGCTGTCCTGGCGCTTCAGAATGCCGGGAGGGTCCACCGCCGCCCGAGGGCAGGAACTTACGTTGCTCCTCCGAGGATCCAATTCAATCGGCTTAGCGGGCTGACCGAACAGTTGAGTGAGCATGGGGTTCGAATGAGGTCGAAGGTACTCACATTCGAGTTCTGTGAAAACGAGCCCCACGTGAATGCACAGCTCGTTCTGCCGACGGATGCACGCGTGGTCAAGATTCAGCGCTTGAGAATCGGCGGCGAAGAGCCCTTCGCAATCGAAACCTGCTACGTCTCCGCGGAGGCCTTTCCTGAGCTTCGCCGTGAACACGCCGAGAAGAAGTCTCTGTTCGCGACCGTCGCCGAACAATACGGGCATCCGTTGAATTATGCCGACGAAGAGATTGATGCCACCACTGCATCGGCACGGCAGGCAGTGCTGCTAGGAATTCGGCGCGATGCTCCCCTGCTGAGAATCCGGCAACTCATTCACGCGTCCGACGGCCTGCCGATCATTTACGGACTAGGCTTCTATCGTCCGGAACTCCACACGGTATACGTGAGGCGGGTGCGCTGATCTCGCGATCAGGAGGCGATTTCGGTCGAACCGTCGAACAACTGAGTGGTCGCGTGACGATATGTACTGCCAATGCGAAATCTCTTTCCATTGCGCAGTGTCACCGCCACGCAATTGCCTTCACGTCGCAGGACTGACGCAATCTCACGCTTGTTTACGATCACGGAGCGATGGATTCGAATGAATTTCGCCGGGTCCAGCCGCGCACCGATCTCGGAAATCGGCGCCCGAGTTTGGAATTCGCCAGACGTGGTTTCCAACCGAACATAGTTCTTCGCCGCCGTAATGCACCGGATGTCTTCGGCATGGACTCTGGTGACACTGTCTTTGCCGGTCATCTCAATGAGGTCCGAATATCGCCGAGCGACCACATCGGGCCGGCATGCCTGAAGCATTTGCATGACGTCCATCCACTTCGCCTCCAGGACGGCAACTTTCATCTGTTGCACCGTCTCGAAGATCTGCTCGGGAGAAGCGGACATGGGCAAGGTAGCGATCACCCTCGAGGAGTCGATTGGGTTGGAATCTCCGAGCCGAACGAACAGCGGGAAAGGTCCACCAAACTCCATCAAGGCCCGTGAGACGAGATCGTTCCCGGCCAGCACTAGTTCTGGAACGAACTCGTTCATCTGGTAGACGAGCGTAGGCCAGTCGGTTGCATTCCCGACCACGCAAACGTCCAACTGTTGGTCGAGCGCCTGTCTCAGTGCTGCGCAATTTAACAGCTCGCTGCACGCCAGCACGACACGGATGCCGCGAAGGTTCTGTTGTCGCTCCATAATCCCTGCTGTTTCGAATGACGTGGCCATGGTGTTCCTCGGTGTGCTTGGAATGTACGAACGAAGTGAGGATTTGGGAGGCACTTTGGGGCGAGGTGACACATTTTCGCTGCCAATAACCGCGCAGGCCGTAAAGAACGGAAAACGCACAGTTCAAGCTCGATGCAGCAGAAAATCGCGCTCCGCGCGGCATCCGCTTCACAACCAGCAACTTCTGTCCCTGATAGTTCGCCGCTCGTCCCTCATTCCAGTGCACCGGATTTACTTCGTGTTTTCGCTGGGATAAGGTTCGAGCAACTCGGGAGGGAGCGAGTCGAAGTGGCAACCAATCCTGTCGTCGACTTGGAACTGCGCGCGGTCATCGTAGAAGATGAACCCCTCGCGACTATGAAGCTCAAGAAACTTCTCGATGGCGAGCCTGGCATTCGTGTGATGGGCCACGCGGCAAACATCGATGAGGCCGTCGCTCAAATTAGGAAGTTGCAGCCTAACGTCATCTTTCTTGATGTTCAGCTTCCGGGCGGTAGCGGTTTCGAAGTTCTCGATCGCCTGCCCGAAGCAAACCGTCCCTGCATCATCTTTACGACCGCATACGACCAGTACGCAATCAAGGCATTCGACCTCCATGCCGCCGACTACCTACTGAAGCCCTTCGACCAGGAACGCCTCCATCGCGCAATCGAAAAGGCTCGCGTTCAGGCTGCGGGCCCGGTTGACAAGGAATGGACCCAAAGGCTGGCGAAGCTGATCGAGACTCTGCCAAAGAATGGGCGCAACCCCGAAGAACGTTTGGTTTTCAAGAGCGGCGGACGCGTACTATTCCTGGAGCAGGACGAAATCGAGTGGATTGAGGCGGCTTCCAATTACGTCCACATCCACTGCGGCGGGAACGTGGTGCACTCTGTGCGCAATACCATTCGCGACGTCGAGACGCGGCTCAATCCTCTCAAATTCATCCGCGTCCATCGTTCGATCATCGTGAACGTCAATCGGATTAAGGAACTCCAGCCCTGTAACAGTGGCGAGCATGTGGTGGTGATGAAGAGCGGAAAAGAACTTTCCTGCAGCCGCACGTATCGCATGGCGATCGCCTCCATCACTCGCGAGCGGCTTTGATGTCTCTGAGCCTCATCACGTCGGAAGAGGTGCACGCGGCTTCTGCCTCGAAAGAGAAAACCAACTGGTCACTAGTGTGGGGAGTCAACGCGATCTCCTGGCTGGTCTTGAGCTTCCTCGAGGTCATCACGGTGTATCCGATGCGCATCTCCCAGGGACGCCCCCTTCCGTTCTGGATGATGTTCAAGGATGTGTTCCTGCACAACCTTCTCGGAATGGTGCTCACCCCCGGAATCTACTACCTTGCTCTCAAATTTCCCTTTTCCCCGCGGCGCATTCTGAAGCCGACGATGGTTCACCTTTCGGGATCCATCTTCTTCGCATTTGCCAACACGGCGCAGCATTACCTGATGTTTCCACTGCACGTCTCGCCCGATTCCTATGAGAAGTTCACGTGGATGCTGTTCTATGGCTTCATGTCGTATGCGTGGTTCCTCGATACCTCGACGACCTACATTCCCGTACTCGCGATCGCGTACATGTGCAGCTATTACCAGAAATATCGCGAGAACGAGATGCAGAAACTGCGGTTGGATGCTCAACTCGCGCAGGCCCAGCTCCAATTCCTGCGCAGCCAGTTGAACCCGCACTTCCTGTTCAACACCCTGCACTCCATCACTTCGTTAATGCATTTCGACATCGATGCAGCCGACAAGATGATGGCGCAGCTCAGCGATTTGCTTCGCATGGCTTTGCAACAGGCCGACGTCAACGAAACCGAGCTGAAGTACGAGCTCGACTTTGTAGATAGGTATCTTGCGATTGAAAAAACTCGCCTCGGAGATCGTTTACGGATCTCTCGCAGCGTTTCGGAGGAGGCGAAACAAGCACTTGTGCCTCCTTTGATCCTGCAACCACTAGTGGAGAACGCAGTGATTCATGGCGTTTCGCAGCAGGTGGAAGGCGGCGAACTTTTTCTACGGGCGATCGTGTTCAGCGGAACGCTCCGGCTCACCGTCCGCAACAAGGGCAGCTTGCGTACGCCAAGTTTCCGGCCTCCGGGACATAGCGGCGTAGGAATTCGCAATATTCGCGAACGGCTCAACCAGATGTACGGCGGCGATCATTCTTTCGTGATCGAGGAAGACGGAAAAGGCGGCGTTGAAGTTGCAATCATTCTTCCCCTCCGAACAGCGGCCGTTTCTCCTAACTTAACGATTGATCAGGTACATGCCGCCCTCTGACGCACGTCAACTTGCACTCGAAACTCCGGATTCCATCCCATGGTGCGCTGGGGAATGCTTGCTGAACCGCCTAATACTTGATCTTGACGCGATCGGAGAATAAGCAATGCTTGCGCAGGAGATTCGTCACGGAGTTCGAATCCTACAACGCAGTCCTGGTTTCGCATTCGCGACCGTTCTTACGCTAAGCATCTGCATCGGCGTAAACATTGCGATGTTCTGGATCGTGGATGGCGTTCTGCTGCGTCCGCTGCCTTATCGCGAGTCAGACCGCTTGGTAAACATTACGACCGGTAGCCCTGAACGGCAGATCACGGGAATTCCCACTTCGTGGACCAAGTTCCAGCGCATGCAGCAAGAGTCGAAGCTCCTCGAGAGCGTCGGCGCCTATTTCCCCACTACTTTGAGCATCAGCACGAACGGTGTTCCTGAGGAATTGCCTGCTGCGCATGCGACGGCAAGTTTGTTCCAAGCACTCGATGTAACTCCGGCGATGGGCCGCTCGTTTCTTCCGCAGGAAGAACGTGAAGGCGGTGCACAGGTCGCAATAATCAGCGATCACTTCTGGCGGACCCGCTTCAATGCATCAAGCGACATCCTCGGGAAAACGATCTCTCTCGACGGCCGTAGCGTCGAAGTAATTGGCGTTCTCCCTCGCAGGTTTCAATTTCCATTTGTGCAACCTGCGCCCGAGGTTTGGGTCCCACGGGTCTTCGAGTATCCAACCGTTGCTCCGGCCCGGGTCCGCTCGGGCGCCGCGTTCCTCAGCGTACATGGCCGGCTGAAATCAGGCGCGACGATAAAGCAGCTGCAATCTGAACTCAGCACTCTCGCGCGCGCTTATGAGGCGGACAATCCCGGCTTCGCAGATGGGCGTGGCTTTACTCTGGAAGTCGTCGCACTCAAGGAAAGCGTCGTTGGGCAGATCCGCTCTACGCTTCTAACGCTGCTCATCGCCGTCGGATTCCTCTGGCTTGTCGGCTGCTCGAACATCGCGGGCCTGCTTGTTGCTCGTGCCACTACGAGACGAAAAGAGATTGCGATTCGGCAGGCGATCGGAGCGTCGCGCTCGCGGATTGCCACGCAGCTCGTCGCGGAGAGTCTGGTGCTCTCCTATCTCGCCGGTATTTTTGGCGTGGTCATCGCGCTTGCCTGCGGCAAGGGTTTGCGAATGTTGCCGCCAGGGACGCTGCCTCGGGTGGAAGAGCTTGGGCTTGATCCCACCGTCGTCCTGTTCGCAATTCTTTTAAGCACATTCGCAACCGTCGTTATAGGCATCATCCCTGCTGTGCAGATATACCGGCCCGACATCTACACACCGCTAAAAGAGGGAGGCCGCACCGCAAATACCGGCCAAAAGGGAAGCCGCTCACGCTTGGTGCTGGTTGTTGGTGAAGTCGCTGCAGCCATGGTTCTCCTCGCGGGAGCGGGAATGCTCATCAAGAGCTTCGCCAACCTTGCTCGCGTGCATCCCGGCTTCGACCCGCAGAACGTGATGACTTTCACCATCAACCTTCCCACCTCGCACTACAACACGCCGGAAAAGCAGAGAGAGTTTTACCGCGCACTTCTCGAAGAGGCGCGTGCGATTCCCGGCGTCGATGCTGCCGGCGTCATCAGCGCATTGCCTATCGGTGGCTTTGGCTTCAGCGTGTATGTGTGTCCCGAAGGGACCGTATGCCAGGGCATCGGCAAAGATCCGGTAATTGCCTATCGCATGGTGAGTCCCGCCTATGTGAAAACCTTGCGCATCCCACTGCTCGCTGGACGCGATTTCACGGACCACGACAACCTCAACGGATCACTGGTCACGATCATCAACCAATCCACTGCGAAAAAGTATTTTCCGAACGTCGACCCCATCGGCCGTCATTTGGTTCCTTCCCGTGAGCGAATCCCGCTCGAAATCGTGGGAGTCATCGGCGATGTGCGGGCAAATGGTTTGGGAGCACCCGTAAGCGAGGAGTTTTATGTCCCAGCCGCGCAGGCATCCGCGGCGACCATGACTCTCGTCCTGCGGTCTCACACCAACTTGTCCGCATTCGCCCCGCCGGTTCGTCGCATCATGGCAAAGCTCGACCCCGATGTCCCTTTCGCGAATGTTGCGACGATGAACCAGGTGATCTCCGACTCTGTAACCCAATCTCGCCTTACCGCAATACTGACTGGCGCATTCGCTTCGATCGCTCTCTTCCTCACCAGCGTCGGCATTTACGGAGTGATCGCTTACTGGGTGGCCGAGCGTTCCTACGAAATTGGGCTAAGGCTCGCGGTGGGCGCGATGCGCAAGGACATTCTCACTCTGGTTCTAAAGCAAGGTATGAGCCTGGTTGCTATCGGCTTGGTGATTGGCTTAGCAGGATCCCTTCTGTTATCTCGATTCCTCAAAGAGATCCTTTTCGGCATCGGAACCTTCGACCCACGCACATTGATCGAGACGGTCGTGATCTTAAGCGCGGTCGCCGTCCTGGCAGTTTTGATTCCGGCTCGCCGTGCACTTTCAGTTGATCCCATTATTGTGCTGCGTTAACCCAAGGACGAACCGATTCGTCCCGCGATTTCGCGTTCGTCCCTCGTCAAATTCATTGGTCCCGACCATCGGCGACTCCATTCGGTCGCGGCTTTCATCGGCTGGAGAATCGCGGTTCATCCCCACCAAGACGCGTTTCGTAACCCACAAACGTGACATCGCCCACTCGCGACATCGACCACTCGTTTCGGCCATCGCCCTGCACTCTTCTTCAAGCCCGCATTGTGCGGGCTGGAGGAAGCAATGAATTCTTGCAGTCGAGTGGTCGCGCTCTTGCTGCTGTGCTTTGCCGTGGTTGGCTTCGCCTTTGGGCAGGCTGATACCGGTCAGGTCACCGGCGTAGCGACCGACCCATCCGGAGCTATCGTGGCCGGCGCCAAAGTCACCATCACCGACGTGAATACCGGCGCGACACGTACATCTACGACGACCCAGAGCGGGACGTTCGCATTCACGAACTTGAAACCTTCTGCGTACGACGTCGTTGTCGAAGCAGAGAAGTTTGCGCGCTTCACCCGTCGCTTGGATGTCAGCGTCGGCTCGCGAAATGATCTGCAGGCGCAACTCGCAGTGACGTCAGCCGGTACAACCGTGGACGTCACCGCCGAAACTGAAGCGGCGCAGGTGAATACCGAATCGCAGACGTTGTCCAACGTGGTCACCGCGAAGCAGATTGCGGAATTGCCAACTCTCACGCGCAACGCTTATGACCTCGTTGCCACTGCCGGCAACGTGGTGGAAGACACCACCGACTTCGTGCGCGGCACTGGTTTCTCGATCAACGGCCAGCGCTCGGCTTCGACCGATATCCTGCTCGATGGCGGCGAGAATGTCGATCTCTATGACGCCGCAGTTGGGCAGAACGTCCCTCTCGATTCAGTGCAGGAATTCCGCATTGTCACCAGCGACTTCACGGCGGAGTACGGCCGCGCAGGCGGCGGGGTCGTAAACGTTGCCACCAAGTCGGGCACCAACGCTTTCCACGGTACCGCTTATGACTTCAACCGGGTTTCGGCTCTCGCCGCCAACTCTTGGGAGAACGACGCAAACGGCATCGACAAAGGACATTTCACACGCAACCAGTTTGGCTATTCCATCGGTGGTCCGGTGGTGAAGAACAAACTATTCTTCTTCTCCAGCACCGAGTGGACGCGCGTTCGCAGCACCAACAACAACATCGCGACGATCATTGATCCCGCGTTCCTCGCAGCTCCGGAAGTCAGCGACAACACCAAGGCGTTCTTCCAGGCCTACGGTGCTCGCAAGGACAACCTGGACGTCCTCGACGTTCAAACGTGGGCACAAACGCCACACACCACCAGCACAGGGCCGGCCGACTCAACTCCAACCCTGGACAAAGTTTCCTACCAGATCGCCGGCAACTCCGGCGGTGGCGCTCCCCAGAACTCGTATTCAACGGTCAATCGCGTGGATTGGAATGCGACCGACAAAACCACAATCTTCGGCCGTTATGCTCTCGAGAGCCAGGATTACTTCCCCGGATACATCAGCTTCAGCCCGTATTCCGGCTATGACACTCCGGACCTTCTCTTCCGTAACAACGTGCTCATCAACATGACGCACGTGTTCAGCCCGAATTTCGTTAGCCAGAGCAAAATTGCTTACAACCGGCTGAACGAATCGCAACCGTTCTCCACTGCGCCGGTTGGCCCGACGCTTTACTCCAACTATTTCGGCCTGCCCACCATCAATGGCGGACTGTTGCTCTTCCCCGGTTACTCGCCGAGCACTCCCGGCAACTCGATTCCATACGGCGGTCCGCAGAACCTCTACCAGCTTTACCAGGACCTCTCCTGGACAAAAGGCAAGCACCAACTCCGCTTCGGAGGCCAGTACATTCACACCCGCGACAACCGCACCTTCGGAGCCTATGAAGGCGCCGCCGCGTATCTGAATAATGCCTTCGATGTCGGGGATGCCTTCGACCAACTCGTCGCAGGTAATACCAAGCGCTACCAGGTTGCGGTCGATCCCCAAGGAAAATTCCCATGTCCTTACACTACCGATGGCGCTTATCAGGAACTCGATTCCTGCAAAGTCTCGCTGCCGGTCAGCTCACCCTCGTTCACGCGCCACAATCACTACAACGACGGCGCGTGGTATGCACAGGACACCTGGAAGTTCACGCCTCGGCTCACTCTGAACCTCGGCCTACGCTGGGAATACTACGGCGTACAGCACAACGTGGATACCAGCCCCGAATCCAACTTCTACCTCGGACAGGGCTCAGGCATTCTCGAACAAATCCGCAACGGTTCCGTTCAGCTCGCCGGCCAGGGTCCGACAAGCGGATTGTGGGCACCCGACCGCAATAACTTCGCGCCGCGCGTTGGCTTCGCGTGGGATGTTTTCGGCGACGGGAAAACCGCGATCCGCGGCGGCTACGGCATCAGTTACGAACGCAACTTCGGCAACGTCACCTTCAACGTAATTCAGAATCCTCCGGGACAGTACGTGATGATCCAGGCTGCCCCGATTTCGGTGGATAACTTCGGTCCTCTCGCACCTGGGAGCGGAGCCAATCCGTACCTGCGGCCGGGTAGTTTACGCGCGGTAAACCAGAACATTCCGACCGCATACACGGAATCCTGGAGCTTCGCAGTTGAACGCCAAGTAATAAAGAACAGCGTTCTCGCGTTCGAATACTCCGGGGCTCACGGCGTACATCTGTACGACATCGCCAATATTTCCGGCGCCGGTATGGGATACGCCTTCTTCGGCGATCCCGACAGCGTCCGACTCACTGGCACGAACCTGCAGTACTCGGCAATCAACTATCGCTCGGCGAACGGGTTTAATACCTACGGCGGCTTGAATACCCGATTCACCACCGACAACCTGTTCAACCTCGGTCTTCAGCTGAACTTCAACTGGACCTGGTCTCACTCACTCGATAACCTCAGCAACACGTTCAGTGAGGCGGGCAACGGCCCATTCCAACTTGGTTACGTTCACCCGTTTGACCCAGTCCTCGACAAGGGCAACTCCGAATACGACGCACGCCACCGTTTCGTCGTCAGCGCAGTTTGGCAAGTGCCGTGGGGCAAGAAAGTAAACAACAGCGTGCTTCGGCAAGTTGTGGACGGCTGGTCATTGTCGCCGCTGTTCAGCTACCACACCGGTTATTCCTACAGCATCTTCGACGGAACCAACGCCTTCAACAACGATGGCCGTTGGATTCCCGGAGCTGCAACTTCCAGGGACGGTTCTGCCAATCGCAACAGCTATGTTGGCGGCGGCGTCTTCAACTACATGGGTCTGCCGTGGGATCCCAACAATATGACTCTCGTGAACCTCGGTCAAACCACTGCTCCGGGCGCCGTTGCTGGCACGGGCGTCTCGTGGGGCGATCTGCCGATCAATCCGGCGACCGGCTTGTCCAGCTGTCCCACCGTTGGCAGCCTCGTGGGTTGCAGCTACGGTCCAAACACCGATCGTAACCAGTTCGTAGGCCCGGGGAACCATCAATTCAACGCGGTCATCGGAAAGACTTTCCGTCTCTCCGAGCGTTTCAGCATGCAGTTCCGCGGCGAATTCTACAACGTGTTTAACAACCACAATTACTACCTGCTCACTACGAATGCTGATGTCTTCGGCATGTCGGTAGCAGCGAATGGAGACTCGAGCCTAAGCGCGGGACGGAACATCCAGGCTGTAAAGGGTGGCTACGGTAACGCTCTCGACGAAACTCGCAACATCCAGCTCGGGCTTAAGCTCATTTTCTAAGTCGCGTTTGGCCTGTAGTACTTAGGGACCCCATTCGGGGTCCCCTTTTCATTTAGGCTAGACATGCTAAATAATCGGTGCGAAAGCGGCTTGATCGAGCTGACAACTTGGTACGGGGAAGGGGCGAACCCCCACGTGAGGTAACCTCGGCGGACTTTGAATCGCATCATTTGAGATGCATCAAGGGGTGCACACGAGGGCCGTTTCAAAACTCGCAGCATACCCGTCCGATGGATGGACGGGCTTTCCCCCATGCTTGCGAGAAACTACCGATCAGTGCTGCACAAGATTTAGTGCTACTGGTCTTTCTCGACAAAAATGCCCCCGAATCCTGGTCTTCCGGTAACCCCGGAATACGGCAGCACTTGGCTCGTGGACGTGCTCCGGGCGGCCAGTTGTGCCGGCGTGAACGCAAACACACCGCCAGTTGCAGCCGATACGTCGCCCATGGCGCCACACTGCGGATCCGCCTCGGCATAGCTCTCGTCGTTGATCCAAAGATGGATTGCTCCCGCGAACAGTCCGCCCGGACAGACGAACGGGCTCTTCGCAGCGGCAGTTGGATCACCGAACGTACCGTTCACCGTCACGTTCCCGGCATTGAATTTCAAGTCCACGAGTTGTCGTCCCGGGACCTCACCGGCTGCTCCCGTAGCGTTGTTCGCCACCCAGACGTCCCCGTTATAGAGAGCGAGCCCCTCCGGGTTTAAGAAGATGCCGTCCACGAACTGGCATCCCGCCCCGAGGTCCGTCGTCGCCAGGCAATAGTCAGGAGTTGCGCCGGAGCCGCTGTGGATCTGGCTGCTCGGGAAGTGCAGCACGATTCCGCCCGAGTACTGCCCGCTCACCCACATGCCTCCGGAACTGTCGAAGGTGAGCGTTACCGGATTGTCAGGAGAGTGAACCAACTCCGCCGTAGCGGTAGGCGAGGCTTTCGCCAGTTCCGCAGCGGTGATCTCGTTGATCTGATGGTTTCCGTAACTCGCCACCCAGAGGTTGTTCCCAGCGTCAAAGGCGATTCCGATCAGCGAGTTGAACTGCGCGCTCGTGATCGTCTTCGTCGGACTAATCGCCAATACGCCCCCCGCCGAGGCACGAATCACGGTCGCGTCGTACACCAGGATCTTGTCAGGATTCGCCTCGAAGGCCGAGCACACGACGTATGCCTTATCGCTGTTTACCGCGACGCTGTTCGGATTGCATGTGGGCAGGTTGACGCTGGTGGCGATCGCACCGGCGCCAGTGCCGATCCGCACCTGCAATGTCTCGCCGTAGAAGTCGGGAATCCAGGCTACCCGCTTTGAGGGCGCGGCCGCAGCCGTGTATGTATAACTGTTCCTCAGCCAAGTCGCCCCATTCAGCGAATAGAGGTTGATATACACGGTTGACCCATTGGTCGGCAGGTTCGTAACCGTGGCTAACGGGATGCTTCCGGCATTCACATAGGCAATGTCATGCGCCCCCGGTGTACTCCCCACGTAAAGCGAATACTCAGAGACGCCGGTCCCGTTCGTCCACGAAAAGTTCGCTGCAGAGTTTGCGAAGGTAGATCCAGGCGCTGGCGACGACATTACCGCCCCCACGCCGACTCCCGACGCGACATATGTGTAGTAGTTCCTCAGCCAGGTCGAGCCGTTCAGGGAGTACAGCGTGACGTAAACCATCCGTCCGTCCGTCGGAAGGCCGTTGACCAGTTTCGACGTCACATTGCCGCTTGAGAACGCGATGTCGTGTGCTCCCTTCGTATTCCCGACGTAGAGGCTATATTGCGAAATACCCGCCCCCGTATTCCATGAAAACGTCACGCTCGCGCCCGCCAACTTCGAACCGGCAGCCGGAGCGGTCATTGTTGCGGCGACACCGGCACCCGAGGCGAAGTAGCTGTAGCGATTCCCCTGCCATACCCCGGCAATCAGCGAATACAACGTGACATAAATGTTGCGCCCGTCCGTGGGCAGACCGTTCACGGTCGTCGTCGTCGACACTCCGGTGCTCACGAAAGCCAGATCGTGCGCCCCCGGCGTTGTCCCTATGTAAAGCGAGTACTGCGAGACTCCTGCGCCCGCATTCCAGGTGAAGGTCACGTTCGCCCCTGCGAACTTCGAGCCGGCAACCGGGGTGACCATCGTCGCTGGTGTGGCGGCCAGCGCGCTCCACGCGGCAAATACAACGGTCAGCACGACAGTGATTCCTGCCAACTTGCGCATCGCAGTCTCCTCGCAACGGGAAATTGAAACTAAAGTCGGGACTTGGAGCCGGTGGGAAGGCGGTGATTGTATGTCGAGAGCATGAGCGATGCAACAGGATTGCGCCCGCATTGGGATGGAGACCCCGGGCAGAATTGAGCTTAGTTTTTCAGGAAAAATGGTGCCGGGAGGGGGGGTCGAACCCCCACGAGGGGTAAACCTCGGCGGATTTTGAGTCCGCTGCGTCTGCCAGTTCCGCCATCCCGGCTTAAAGGTTGGTGCTGCAGGAACGCCCTATCATCATAACATTGGGCGCGGACTCGCCAATTCCACAACCGGCTGCTACGGGAGCACTTCCTGCGCAGCAGGAAATCCCCTTGAGATCACTTTCATCGGTGCTTCAGACACATCAGCTTTTTCCAATAACAACTCCCATTGCGTGACCGCCTCCAAGTGTTTAGCGATCTGATTGAACCCTAGCTTGGAGTAATGATCTGCAACCAGGCCGTTTTTCTCCGTCGCTAGGTAGGTGCCACGCAGCTTCTGGATTCCCGTTGCCCTTGCATGACGCAGCACCTCGCGCAACACCATGTGCTCCACCCGACGACCGAGCACACGGCAACTCATCAGCCAGGTATCGATCTCCCACGTCCCCGCCTCCGCTGGCCGGCAAATCACCACGCTGATCATGCCGTTGTCGCCAAACCTGTCCGCGAGTCGTACCTGCAGGGTGAAGACCTTTGCATCTTCCTCAGCTTCGATTACTTCCGGCTCGGTGTATCGCCGCGTCGTCACGTTGTACTGGTTCGACTTGTTGATCAACTGCACGATCCGCGAACGTCCAGCCGCGTCGAAGGGCTGGAACGTGATCGTCATATCGAGCGAAGCGAGATAGGCGTCGACGCCCCGGACCTGCTTTTGGAGTTCCGCTCTCTTCGCATTGTCCTGATAAAACGCCGCCCGCTTCAAATCCTCGGCCGCAAACGTAACCGTCTCGAAGTAGCCCGCAGCCGCAAGTGTGCGCGCGTAAAACGCCGCCTCCTCCGGTAGCTCCGGAACCGCAACCTGGGGCAGTAGTTGTCGCACCATGCCGCGTTCCACCGGATTGTCGTCGAGAAGCACCAACCCATCCAGCCCCAACGACAACTCATCCGCAATCGCCTGCAAGTTCGTCGCTTTGTCACTCCAGTTCGCCTGGAATACCGCGACATGCTCCAGCTTCAACAGCATCTCCGGATGCCGTTCGAACGGCCCTCGCGCGATCGCATCATCGTTCTTCGACGAAACTGCCAGCACGATTCCTCGGCTCCGCAAGTCCAGAGCCATCCGTTGCACCGCAAGGTATGCTTCGCCCTCGGCGTCGCCTTGCGCCAACTTGATCCCCTCGATCCCATCGTCCCCAAGAACTCCGCCCCAGATGGTGTTATCGAGATCGAGTACGAGTACTTTTCTGCTCTTCCCCCGAATCGCCGCGATCGTCAGCGCCACACGATCCGCGTAAATCGGAATGAAACGGTCAGAGAACGCGAACTTGCCAAGGTTCCAAAGCTGCGGATCGTGCCAATCAGCGAGACCAACGGTCTCCGCAAGTCCAGCAACATCCAGCAGAACATCGCCGGAGCTTCTGACGAAATCCGCCAACTCACGATTGATCGCATCGATCAGGCTCCGCATCGTCCCCGGCACCGATCTATCCATGCTGCCAAAAAGCAACTCTACCGGTGGTGCAAAAGTCTGAAAAATACACAACCCACCGGAATGTTCCTTCACACCGTCGCGTAGGGACTGCAAGTAGCCGATCGCATCGTTGACGGTCTCCGCTGCCGCTTGTGCATTTCCGGCGCTCAACTTCAAAGGCAGCGCGCGATAGTCCATTGCAAACAGCACCGCATCGGGCTTCGACCGGTTCGTCTCCGAATCAGGATTCAACGCTTCTTGCGCGGCTTGATCGTAGGAAGACCGTGCCACCTCAAGCGAGATGCCGTGCCGCGCAGCACTTGCAATCAACGCCGGAACAAGCAGATCTGTTGTCGAGTTGCTGAGCACAGCCAGGCGGAATGGGATCAACGGTGCGAGCGACCGCTTCTCGCTCTGGGCTTTCGCGACCACCTTCGCGAGCTTCGTCAGTTGATTGAGATCCAGCGCAAAACTCGCGAGCCTCTGCAACGCACTGCCGAGCGTCTCTTCCGATTCCCCAACGCTCTTAAGCTGCCGCGTAAAGTCTTCCGGCCCCCGCGGTAGCCATCGCAACTCCGAATACAGTGCGTTCACCGTGAGACCTCTATTTGGCCCTTTCGCGGATCAGTTCAACCAAAGCACCGACGTTCTCAAGCCTGCCAATCTCTGCGGTCGAGAGTTTCATCTTGAACGCCTTCTCCACCGTCAGCATCAAGCGGATATGAGTCAGGCTGTCCCAACCTTCCATGTCCTTCGCGGAAAGTTCGGGCTTCACCACGATCGACTCATCGTCGAACACGTCATGAAAGATGTCGGTCAACCGAGCGTAGATCTGAACTTCATCCATAGGAAGAACTCTTCGCAGAATTATCCCACGCCGCACAAACGTCTCATTCTAAGAGCTTTTTCTTCGCTACTCAAAATGAAAGCACCTCGCCGCCCGCGTCCTCGCCCAACCGTTACCATGGGATGGAGTGAACGCTCCATCCCAACTTCATTACGACGTCATCATCCTTGGCGCCGGTGCTGCCGGACTCATGTGCGCCATCGAGGCCGGTAAGCGCGAACGCCGTGTCGTCGTCCTCGATCGCGCCGAGAAGATCGGCAAGAAGATCCTCATCTCTGGCGGTGGACGCTGCAACTTCACCAACCTTCACACCACGCCGGCAAACTTCCTCAGCGAGAATCCGCACTTCTGTAAATCCGCCCTCGCCCGCTACACACCGTCGGATTTCATCGCCCTCGTCGAGAAGCACAACATCCCGTATCACGAGAAAACGCTAGGCCAACTCTTCTGCGACCGTTCCGCACGCGACATCGTCCACCTTCTCGAAACGGAATGCACCGCCGCCGGCGTGCGCATCGTCACCAACTCTCTCGTGCAAGAAGTTCGCCGCGCCGACGAATTCATCGTGATCGCCGACTCCGCCGAATATCGTGCCCCCGCGCTGGTTGTCGCCACCGGTGGCCTCTCCATCCCGAAGATCGGCGCCACATCTCTCGGCTATGACATCGCCCGCCAATTCGGATTGAACATCATTGAACCGAGCCCCGCGCTAGTCCCGTTCACCTTCAACGACGAAGACTCCGCCACCTACAGTGATCTCACCGGCCTCTCCGCCGACGTCATCGCCTCCTGCAACGGGGCTCACTTCCGCGAGAAGATGCTCATCACCCATCGTGGCCTCAGCGGCCCATCGATTCTTCAGATTTCTTCTTACTGGCGTTCCGGTGAAACCATCACCCTCGATCTCGCCCCCGCACAGGACGTCACGAGCGCTCTTCGCGCCCATCCCGCAGGGCGCAACGAATCTTCATTGAAGTCCGAATTCCGCAAAGTTCTCGCGCAACGTCTTGCCGATCGCTGGGTCGAACGTCATCTCCCGAAATCCTGGACCAACCACGCCCTCGAAGACCTCGAACGTCAAGCGCACGCATGGAAGATCGTCCCCGCTGGCACCGAAGGCTTCGAAAAAGCCGAGGTCACTGCCGGCGGTGTGGACACCAACGAACTCTCCGCCAAAACCATGGAGAGCCGCAAAGTCGCAGGTCTTTATTTCATTGGAGAGGTGGTGGACGTCACCGGCCACCTCGGTGGTTTCAACTTCCAGTGGGCATGGGCCTCCGGCTATTCAGCCGGACAGGCCATCTAACTCGCCGGCGCCGCGGGCGCGGCACTCTCACCTTTATCTTTGCCCTTCTTCTTCTTTTCCTTCGGGGCCTCCGGATCGTGCAGACCGTTGTTCTGTTTCTTCGCTTCCTTGATCTCTTTCTTCTCGTCCTTCTTCTGCTTCTTCGCTTCTTTCAAGGCCTTCTTCTGCTCCGACGTATGGTCCTTGGCCACCTGCTTCTTGGCGGCCTTCTCCTGCTTCAAAGCGTCCTTGCGCTGGGAGCCCTCTTCTTTACGCGCCTGCTTCGCCATCTTCTTGGCTTCTTTGTCGCGATCCTTGGCGTCTTTTTTGATCTGTTTCTTATCGATCTGCGGCATCTCCTGCGCGATTAGCGGCGCACACACAGCTACGCCTAACACAAGGACCGCAAGCAAGCACAAAGTCCGTTTCATAAAACCTCGGTTGGGGGCGCTAAGAATATAACTCCTGGAGCAGCGCATATGCACGTCTCAAGTGCGGGACCACGATACTTCCGCCCACCACCAGCGCGACGTTCAACGCCTCTTCCTGCTCTGGACGGTTCGCCCCGAGCCTGTAGCTCTGAATAATGTGATAGTTGATGCAGTCATCGCAACGTAAACCTGCGGAGACAACCAGACCCATCAACTCCTTATACTTAGCCGGGATCGCGCCCTCCAAGTACGTATTGTGGTCAATGTTGTAAAAGCGCTTTACGAGGTAGTTGTCCGCCTGCGTCACGATCCCGTTCAGTTCCGCACGCGTATCCAGGAACCGCTGCGCAATCCCACTCTTTTCCCCTACCTGCTTTTCCGTAAAAAGATACTCGGGTTCTTTCCGTTCGGGATTCATCCGAAAAGCCTATCAAATCGGGGCTGCCATCTGTTCAACGCACACTCTGTTTATAATGGCCAACCAAATCCCAGATCGGACGAAAGCCGGATGCGTAAACTTTCTAACGTTTTAATTCTGCTGTTTCTCAGCATCGGGTCCTCACTCTTCGCGCAGCAGAAACCCAAGCTCACGCTCGATGAGTTCTTCAACGCCGTTTACTACCGCGACGTCCATATCGCTCCCGACGGCAATGCTGTAGTCTTCGCCACCGAGCGCGCCGATTGGGACAATGACCGCTTCCGCGAAGATCTCTGGCTCTACCGCACAAATGGCGGTTCTCTCATCCCGCTCACGCGGACCGGTCACGACAGCAGCCCCCAATGGTCGCCTGACGGTCAGTGGATCGCCTTCCTCAGCGATCGCGCCACCGACAGCGACAGCACCAAAGACGACGATGACGACTCCAAGGACAAATCGAAGGGCGTCTCGCACGTCTATGTGATTTCTGCCACCGGCGGCGAAGCCTTCGCCGTCACGCGCGGAGAGGAAGAAATCCACGCCTTCGCCTGGGCACCCGACTCGAAGGGCATCTACTTCGCCACTCGCACCCCGTGGAGCAAAGAGAAAAAGGACGCATATAAAGAAGCTTGGAAGGACACCGTCCAGTACCGCGCTTCTGAACGTGGCGACGTAATCGCCCGTATCGCGCTCGCCGATGTCATGGCACGCCACTTCTCTCTGACCTCGGAACCCAAAGAGAAAAAGAAGAAAGACTCCGACAAGGAAGACAAGCCCGAGACTGCCGAAACTCCCGGATCGGCCCTGATCACCAGCACTCCCTTCAGGGTTCGCCAGCTTGCTGTCTCGTCGGACAACGCTCGTCTCGCCTTCCTCACCGGCTCCATCTCGGAGCGAGAAGAGAGCGCTGCCGACTTCGAGATCTACGCCGCCGAAATCGCCGGCACCGTTCCTGAACAAGCCAAGCGGCTCACCAATAACAGCGGCATCGAGTTCGAAATCCGCTGGGCCGCCGACAATCACCATCTCTTCTTCCAGAATTCCGAAGGCTCCGTTGAATCCACGAAATACGCCGACACCCAGAATCGCATCTACTGGATCGACGCCACCACCGCTCAGATCGAGCGCTGGGCCGCAACCTACAAAGGCCACGTCTCTGAATATGCTCCGCTGAAGCCTGACACGCTCCTCACCGCGGGAATGTCTGGCACCGAGACCCAGCTCTACACCGCAACGGGGGCAAAGGGAGAAGTAAAGAAGATCAGCTCCTGGCCCGGCACGTACGCGAACGTTTCGGCAATCGCAAGTTCCCCACGCGTGGCTTTCATCTACTCTCGCGTAAATAAGCCGACGGAAATCTATCTCGCCGACAGCCTCGACCAGCTCGCCGACGCCAAGCCCATCACCAGCTTCAACAAGCTCTTCACCGAACGCGCTCTGCCGGAAGCCAAGCCCTTCCAGTGGAAAGCCGATGACGGCGTTACCGTCGAAGGCATGCTCATCTATCCTCCCGGCAAGTTCGGTGAGAAGAACCTGCGCATGTTCACCTTTATCCACGGTGGTCCGATTGACGCCGACGGCGACCACTTCGGTGCCGACTGGTACGACTGGGCACTCCTCGCCGCCTCCGAGGGCTGGCTCGTCTTCCGACCAAATTACCGCGGGTCCACTGGCTACGGGGATGAATTCGAACAGCAGATCGCCCCGCATCTCGTCTCCAAGCCCGGCAAAGACATCCTTGAAGGCGTAGACGCTCTCGTTAAAGCTGGCATCGCCGATCCCAACCAGCTCGCCATCGGCGGCTACAGCTACGGCGGCTACATGACCAACTGGCTCATCACCCAGACCACGCGCTTTAAGGCAGCCGTCACCGGCGCCGGCGCCGTCGAACACGCCGCCAACTGGGGCAACGACGACACTACCCTCGATGACTCCTGGTACCTCGGCGGCGCTCCCTGGGAAGCCACCAAGATGTACACCGACGAAGCCGCGCTCTATCAGGCCAACAAAATCAAAACTCCCACCCACATGGTTGCCGGCGGTGACGACATCCGCGTCGCCGTGCTCGAAGACTATCTTCTCGAACACGCTCTTAAGACCCTCGGCATCCCCAATGCGCTCCTGATTTTCCCCGGCGAAGGCCATGGTCTTGGCAAGAACCCATGGCATGGGAAAATCAAAGTCCGCGAAGAGATAAAGTGGTTGGAGAAATACGCACCCGCTAAATGAGCAAACCCGCGCAACTGCTCTGGAAGATCGCACGCATCCTGCTGATCGTGTATGCGGTGCTCTGCCTTGTGCTCGTCTTCGCGCAGTCGCACATGCTGTACTTCCCGCAGCCCGTAATCGAGAGCACCCCCGAGGACTACAACGCCCAGTACGAGCAAGTCTGGATCCCCGGCGCCGACAACTCCAAACTCTACGCGTGGTGGCTGCCCTCGCAAGATCCGGCAGCCCCCACGCTCATCTACTTCCACGGCAACTACGGCAACGTCGGCTCAAACGCCGAGCAGGCCTCACGCCTCGCGCGCACCTGCTGCAACGTTCTCCTCTTTGACTATCGCGGCTACGGCCGCAGCGCTGGCCCATTCCCCAGCGAAAAACGCATCTACGCTGACGCCGAAGCAGCTTACAACTACGCGGTCACGCAAAAGAAAGTCTCGCCCAACCACATCGTCTTCTATGGCCATTCGCTAGGAGGTGGTGTCGCCTTCGAAATGGCCAAGCGCCATGGAGATGCGGCCGGTCTCATCGCCGAAAGCACCTTCACCTCCGTTGCCGATCGCGCTGCTCTCGATCCTCTTTATCGCTTCTTCCCGGTTCGTTTGCTGGTCCACCAGCGCTTCGACTCCATCCACAAAATCGCGGCTATCCACATGCCGATGCTCGTGATCGCCGGCACCGGAGACACGACCATTCCTTACGCAATGTCCGAGCAGCTCTATCGTTCCGCTCCGCCCAATAGCGAGTTGCTGCTCATACCGGGCGCCGGCCACGACAATCCTGCCGTCGTCGGTGGCGCCAAGTACATCGAAGCCGTGAAGCGCTTCGTCAGCCGTGTCCCTGCCCAGCAACTCTCCTCCCGCTAAGTTCTGCTGTTTCGCCCTAGCCCGTTCAAACGCCGCGCGAGAAACGCACATCCAACCCCTCAGACCATAGAACGCTAAGGTCCGAGGAATTTTGATGGCTGATCCACTTCGCAATCAATCGGGAATACCCGCAGCACGCGCGGCCTCGAAGCCCATATTCGACGATCGCAGTGTGGACGAATTGCTGGCTGGCTTCCCTGCCGACCGCAGTCTTCCTGAGGCAGGCAATCCGCGCCTCAACCGCGCCGCGGAATCCATCGGCGGCGCGCTCGGCACCACTGTCGGCCGCGTGCGCAACGGCCTCACCTTGGTAAAGGGAAATCTCGTCGAAACTAGTAACCAAATCACCGAGCAGATCTCCGACAAAGCTTCTGCCATTAAGGACAAAGTCGAGAGCCAAGCTCATGATCTCAACATCACGGCGCGCGCTAAAGCCGCCGAATTCGGCGATGTCGTCCAAGGCACCTCCGAGCAACTCGCTGGTATCGCCGAGCGGCAATGGCTCGAACTGCGACAGAACGCCCGGCAACGACTGATCATGGCGCGCAATCGAGCTGCCGTCCTCAAGCAGGACCATCCGCTCGAACTCATCGCAGCGTTCGCTGGTGCGGCCTTCGTCATCGGCTTTGCCTTCCGCGTCTGGAGAAGCGACCATGATTAACGAGATCCACACCCGAAACGGCAAATCGATCGCCGATGTCCTCAACGACTTCAAGAACGAGGTTCATCGTGCCGTCCTGACTCGCGCCCAGCTCTTTGTCGAAGAGATCAAACAGAAAGCCGTCTCGATCAAGGCATCTCTACCAATGTTGGTCATGGCCAGCATCTTCCTCTTGACCGCATGGTTCCTTTTCACCGCCGCCATCGTCACCCTGATCGCCGCCGCCATCCCCGGAAATCCGTGGGCTTACCCCATCGCATTCGGGGCTGTCATGGTGCTCTACGCGCTCATCGGCGGGATCCTCGCGATGACCGGCATGAAGGCGTTACGGAAAAACAATCTCACCCCCGAGAAGACGATTCGCGTCCTTCGCGAAGATGGCATCCTTCTCGAAACCGAAGCGAGGCGAATCGCATGAACCACGGAATTCCATTGGAAGATCTCGAAAAACGCGCATCAGCCGAGCGTGCGCAATTGCACCGTTCTGTTGATGACCTCAGACAATTGAAAACCAACGCCGAAGAAACCGTTCGCGAGCGACTGGACGTCCGCCGTCAGGCGCGCCAGCACTTCTGGCCCGCCGCTGGCGCCGCTAGTCTTGTCGCTTTGGTCTTCGGGTACAGCCTCGCCGGGATGTTCTTCGATTAGCTAAGGCACTCCACTCACTTTCCCATTGTGCAGAGCCTTACACGGCACGTGTCAGGCTCTGCAACAGCCCGAATCTTTCAGAATCACGCCGTCCGTGATATAAACCCCCATCAGCGGCATTTATTTCCGCCATATTCCTTAGGTTTCGCGACCCGGAGGAGGGTTCCGTGTCCGAGGTACGAACTGGAAAACGGTTTGACGTGCATCTGCCCATCAAGATCAGCGGCGAGGGTGCGCAGACCCATGAAGGACAAACCGATAACCTGAGCGCGGCGGGAGTTTTCCTGTCGCTCGATCAGTCCCTCGAGGTCGGCTCCCAAGTCGAGTTCGACATCACCATGCCGGCCTCTGTTATCGGCGCGGAAAAAGATGTCCGGATTCACTGCCATGGGCGCGTCGTCCGAACCGAGGGACCGAAAGACGGCGCCACCAACAGCGGAGTTGCCTGCGTCATCGACAAGTACGAGTTCATTCGGTAAGCGGACGGGAAAATGCTGAAGATCCTTCTGGCTGATAATCAAGCGATCTTTCGAGCGGGCATCGCTAAAGTGCTCGCGGTGGAAGATGACCTACGCGTCGTTGCGCAGGCCGGCACCCTGGAACAGATGATGATGGCCATTGATAAGTTCCGCGCCTCGGTCCTCATCTTCTCCGCCAGCTTCGTGCCCGACCTCAGTGCGCTCGTGCAGGCCGCTACCCGCTGCAAGACCGGGCTCATCGTCATCGCCGAGAACGGCGAGAATTCCGCCAGGTACCTGAATGGCGGCGTTCGCGGCGTCGTCTACCGCAACGTCAGTGGCGACATGCTCGTGGACTGCGTCCGCCGCGTCGCGCGTGGTGACCGCTTCACCCAGGAAACCAAGCCTGCCGCCGCAACTCCCGAGAGCGACGACTTTGTCGGCGCGCGTGTTCGCGATCGCCTTACACCCAAAGAGCTCCGCATCGTGGCGCTCATCGTGCAGGGCTACAAGAACAAGGAAATCGCCGTCCAGCTCGGCACCACCGAGCAGGTCATCAAGAACTACCTGCGCAACGTTTACGACAAGATCGGGGTCTCCGATCGTCTCGAACTGGCGCTCTTCACGATCCACCACCACATTCTTGCGGAAGCCGCTGCTGCCACCACCGAAGGCCGCATGCTTCAGTAGTCGGACTTACAAAAAAATCGGCCCGCCGAAGCGGGCCATTTTTCTTGCCTCGATGAATCAGTCTTCGTCTTCCGCCACCGGCGTCCACGAATTATCCGGATTAAACAAATCCATCCCCTGGAATTTCGTCAGGCTCTCCGGACCGAGGTCCTTTTCGTACACCACGCCATCCTGGCTGACGATGAAGCTCTTAACTCCGGTCGCTCCATAAATCGCCGGTGTAGCCACCATCGCAAAGCCGCCAATCATCGCGCCTTTGATCACATAATCTAGCTGGCCCATCGGCGCCGCGGGCCCTTGTCCCTTCAGGATTTTGAAGAAGTACCCATGGTATGGCTCGGCCTTCGATGTATATCCCTCTTCCAGAGCCTTGGCGATCTTCTCCCCGACGGGTCCTTCCCAGGTTCCATCCGTTTTCTGCCATGCCAGCCCGTCTTGCTTCCCCGGCGTCGCGATGATCCGCTGCGCATACTGGTTCACTTCGTAGCCCTCGCGTGGCTTCTCCGCATACTCGTACTGCGCTTCGACAAATCCGTGGCAGATCTGGATCGCATCCAGCTCGTTCGCGCCAATACGCCGATACAGCAACTCCTGCCGTCCCGCATTCGCATCGAAGTACCACTTCGTGCCGCGCTTTACGATCGGTACCGGCGTCGGCCACTCTTCGTTGCCGACCAGCAAAAATGCCCGGTTGCCGTTTTTCGGATCCACTGACACGCTCTTCTTCTCCTCGGCCTCCTTAGCGAAGTCCGTCGCGTGCTTCCGGTCTTGTGCGAACTCGCCGCTGAATACGATGTCCTCACCTCCGGGCCCGAAGATCTCTACCAGCTTGCCCACTTCGAAGTTCTTCGCCGCGGCCACAAGAGCTTCAGCTGCCTCTTGCGGGGTATCGAAAGCCTTCGCTCCCAGTGTTGCCGCAGTCGGCGCTGTCGCCTTCGCCGCGGTTGTCTTGTCCGCAGCCGCAGGGGTTGCGGTTGCTGCCGGTTTTTCCTGTGCCATCCCCATCGTGCTCAGCGCACAAACAGCGACTCCGAACCAGAGGCTACGGGAAAGTGTTTTCAATTTCGCATTCATCCTTGTTCCTCCCATATACGAGCTGCGATCCACGACGCCTTACCTACGCCGTCCACCGCCGCCGCCTCCTCTCGATCCGCCGCCGCCACCGCGTGATCCCATACTCGAAGATCCGCGACTGCTGCTCGATCGTGCACTTGATCCGCTATAACTCCTGTTGCCGCCGCCCAGTGCGTCTCGATTTCCGCCACCACTGCGCGATACATCGCGGCTCCCGATGCGATCTGCACCGCCGCCGCTCGACACACGATTGCTCGCTCCCGCGCCGCCCCGATTGCCCGCACCAGGACCGGCACCCGCGCGATTGCCTGCACCTGCTCCACCGCGATTACCACCAGCCCCGGCTCGATTGCTCGGCAACTGGCCGCCCTGGCGCCCGATCGTCTGCCGTGCACCTGACTGCCTCTTTGCTAGCGAATCACCACGCGTGGTGCCACCAAACCGGTCTGCAGTTCCGCGGTCCTTATATGGAGTGCCGCCGCGATGCTGCGGATTGTGCGACCAGCGGTCGCCACCGGTGCCGCCACGTCCACCCGGCAGATCGTTATTGACGCGCCCACCGTTGCCACGATTCCCACCATTCCCGCGGTTTCCGTCGCCTCGACCGGGCAAGCCATTGTTCACCCGGTTTCCACCACCAATGTTCGAGTTGCGATTGAAATTATTGTTCCGGTTGATATTGATGTCGCCACCACCCCAGCCGCATCCCCAGCCCCAACCGCCGGCCCAGAATGCGCCCATCGCGATGCCCACACCAAACGAGATCGCCAGCCCCGCACCGTAATATCCGTACGGCGGATACCAGATCGGCGGATACGGGTAATACAACGGTCCCCACACCACCATCGGGTCATACGTCGGTACGTAAACCACTTGCGGGTTCGCCTGTTCGATCACCACCACGGTCTTGGTCTCGATGACCTTCGTCTCGACCTTCTGCTGCTCAGTGCTTTTCAGCGTGCCCTTGTCTTGCGCCTTCTTGCGCAAGCGCTGCACCGCGTCCATTACGTCCTGTTGCTGCGACAAAAACGCATTCCCGAGGTCGGTCGTCCACTGAACGTCGTCCGCGAGCCGCTTCACCACATCTGGGAGAGCAGCCAGCGCCTGCACGCTCGGGTCCCAGGGCTCTTTCGCTACCGCATCCGCCAGCGCTTTGTCCTTCAGTCCCGTGTTCCGCCCCAGCCACTGCTGCAACTGCATGATCTCCAGCGGATACGTAGAGGCCGCCAACACCTGCGCCAGCAGCGGATCCGGATAGAGAGCAACCGGCGCCAGCAGGGACTCCATCTGGTCTGCCGAGATCTTCGAAGTTGTCGGAGAAGAAGCCGACGACGCCGGGGCAGGAGCCTGTTGCGGCAGTGGTGCCGCCAGAGCCTCTCCCGGCAGGAGTGCGATCGCACACAAGATCGCCATCAGAGAACGGAATAAGGATTGTCGAAGTTTTTCCATAGGCACTCTCTCGCTTGAGCAACTCAAACCAGACACCCACCACGAGCATTCGCTTTGCGGCTTTTTATCGGCGTGAGAAGCGAGTTCGAACTTCTGCAATCTAACTACCGGCAATCGGAGTGTCTGCTGTCAATTTTTGCAGTCTTGGCTACGCGGCCGTCATCTCACCGTCAGAATTGCCAGTTGGAAATCTGTGACACGGCTCACACAATTGCCGCTGACTCCCCATGTTCCTCTCTGGCATCACGCTCACGTTCTTCAAGCAGTTCGGACTTGGGATTTGGCTCACCTTGCCCGTGCTCATCGCATTTGGGTTGGTGATCGCTTTATGCGGCCAGGTCGTCGGCAGACGAGAAGGCTGGTCCCGCTTCGACAGTTTTTACTGGTCCTTTGTCACTGCCACAACCGTCGGGTACGGCGACTTGCATCCATCGAAAAGGGGCACCAAAATGCTGGCGCTCTTCATCGCGCTACTGGGAATGAGTTGTACGGGAATTCTGATTGCCGTCGGAGTGCACGCGATAACGCTCGCGCTCGCTGCCCACGATGCCGCAGGGAAACTGCACTAGAATTGAAAAGGTATATTTCCGAACCTATGCCGAGCGTTCGCTGGTCTTCAGCAGTTCGTTCACGATCGTGACCAGTTCTTCCGGATTGACCGGCTTCTCGAGATAAAGATCAGCCAATGGCTCAGCCGCTTGGAAAGCCTCGGCTACATAACCGCTCACCACGACTACCGGCACACTCGAGTGCGACTTCGCCGCCTGCACGATGGCGCGCCCATTCGCATCACCAAGTCGCCAGTCGGTGACCACGGCGTCATACTCGTTCGTCTTCAACTTCTCGATCGCGTCGTGCGCCGAGCTCGAGGGCGTAACCGTGTGTCCCGCAGCTTCCAGGATGGCGCACTTCAGCGTGACTACGTGCGGCTCATCGTCGATGCACAGAATTCTCGCCATGGCTTCCTTTGAGCAGGTGGGCAATTCGCCGCCGGAGTGGCTACACCGGCCAGCAACAATATGCGCCCTATTCTTCTGTAGTTATGCAGAGTTGTCAATTCCAGCACTGGAAAAAGCAAAGGGAGGCCGCAGCCTCCCTCACTACTACCACCCACTCGTAACTAGCGGATCACCTTCTCAGCAATGGACTTGGCCTGCGTAAACAGCAGCAGATAATCGGGCCCGCCCGCCTTGGAATCGGTACCCGACATATTGAAGCCTCCGAACGGATGCGCGCCCACCATCGCGCCCGTGCATTTCCGGTTCAGGTAGAGATTGCCCGCAAAGTACTCCTGCGCCGCATAGTCCAGCTTGTCCTGCGTACCGGTGTATACCGCTCCGGTCAGGCCGAACTCGGTGTTGTTAGCGATCTTCACGCCCTCTTCAAAGTCGCGACACTTCATCACCGCCAGCACCGGCCCAAAGATTTCTTCCTGCGAAATCGTCGCATTCGGCGCCACATCGGCAATGATCGTCGGCTTGATGAAATAGCCCGGCCCCGCTTCTTCATCACGAACGCCGCCCAGGATCAACCGGCCGCCTTCCTGCTGCGCCTTCTCGACATAACCGAGGATCTTCTTCATCGAGCTTTCGTTGATCACCGGGCCCATTCCGGGGTTTTTCGTCGTGTCACCAACCGTGATCTTCGCCACTCGTTCTCGCAGCGCGCCGATGAACCGGTCGTAGATTCGCTCGTCCACAATCGCCCGTGAGCAAGCCGAGCACTTCTGGCCACTGAATCCGAATGCCGCCTGCGCTACGCCCTCCACCGCCGCATCGAAATCGGCGTCGGCATCCACCACGATGGAATCCTTACCGCCCATCTCCAAAATGGTGCGCTTGATCCAGACCTGACCCGGCTGCGTCTTCGCCGCGTGCTCGTGAATGTCGAGTCCCACTTCTTTCGAACCGGTAAACGCGATATACCGCGTCTTCGGATGGTTCACCACGTTGCCGCCAAAGCTGCGTCCGCCACCGGTGCAGAAGTTCACCACGCCATCCGGCAGGCCCGCCTCTTCCAGCAACTCCATGAACTTCGCCGCAATCGCCGGCGAATCGCTCGATGGCTTCAGCACCACCGTGTTGCCGCATACGATCGACGCCATCGTCATGCCCGCCATGATCGCGCACGGGAAGTTCCACGGGGGGATCACCGCCCCCACACCAAGTGGAATGTATTTCAGAGTGTTGACTTCGCCAGGCAGTTGGATCGGCGTCTTCGCCTGCGAGAGCCGCAGCGCTTCCAGCGCATAGAAGTACGCGAAGTCAATCGTCTCCGCGACATCGGCATCGGCTTCTACCCAATTCTTTCCGACTTCGAATACCATCCACGCCGAAAACTCGAACTTCCGCTCCTGCAGCATGTTCGCCACGCGGAACAGCAAATTCGCGCGCTCTTCCCACGAGGTCCGGCTCCATGTCTCGAATGCCTTCAGTGCAGCTTGCATCGCCGGCTCAACCTCTGCCGCGCCCGCCTCTTGAAATACGCCGACCACTTCCGTCGGGTTCGACGGATTGACCGATTGCAGCTTCTTCGCAAGCTTTATGCGCTTGCCGCCGATGATCAGGTCATACTCGCGGCCCAATTCGCCGCGCACCTTCTCGATCGCAGAGCGCATCTTCCGCGCATTGTCCTCGCGCGAAAAATCGGTTAGCGGCTCATTGGAAAACTTCGTAGGAACGCGCACTTCCACGCGGCTCGTAAGAGTAGTAGCCATGATTGCAGTCCTCCCGGCAGCTCACAGTTTCTTCCCCGCGCTGCCGCGCAAACTCTTAATTTTACACCCTGATAAGAGATGCCCCGAGGTAGCTACCGGCTTCAACCGCTTTGGCTGAGGGATTTACATGGAGGAAAACGGATCGATACGAGCCCCGACTGCTACGAAGACTCGATCGATACGAGACTCGTATCAGGGCACGACTTCAATCGTGCCGAAACGCCGCAAATCATCGCGGGCTTTAACCCCTGCCCCCCCCCAAAAGAAAAAGGCGGCCTCAGCCGCCGGGGCAAGGCCGACCGCAAACGTCTATTGCACTGCCCCATAAAACTGGCCCACAAATTCCTTCACTGTCGTCAACAGTTTCGGCATCGAAATCGGCTTCCCTAAAAACTTATCCACGTTCAGCCGCCACCCTTCACTCTCCGTCTCAGGCGCTCCCGAAGCCGTCAGGACAAACACCGGCAGTCCCGGGTTGTGCTGGCGGATATGCCGTATCAAGCCGAGTCCGTCCTCGTCACGGCCGCTTTCCATCCGTAGGTCAGTAATCACCAGCGAAAAATGCTTGTGCCCGACTTCTTCTTTTGCTTCTGCCGCGGTCCGCGCAATCCGTACCGCAAACCCGGCCTGCTCGAAGAACTCTGACATCGGGGCAGTTACCCCCGGATTGTCGTCCACCATCAAAATCGAATGTTTCATAAAAGCCTACGCCACAACTCCGAGCATCGCCCGCATCGTGGTCACTAATTCAGTAATCGGTGAAGCATCCTTGCGGAAATAGTGCGAAATGCCAAGTTTCTGCGCCGTTGCCCGGTCGCGTTCCATGGCGTTTCCAGAAAGGACAATAACGGGAATGTTTCGCGTCTTCTCTCCGCTGCGCAGAATGCGCAAGACCATCATGCCGTCCAGTCGCGGCAACATCATGTCCAGGAGAATCATGTCCGGCGTTTCGTTCTGCGCCCGTTGCAGTGCCTCTTCGCCAGTCGCCGCCGTTTGAACTTCAAAACCTTCATTGGTCAGCGTCTGCGTTACCGCTTTCCGAAAGAAGATGGAATCTTCCACAAACAAAATCTTCGGTTGCTTCGACATTTTTGAGATAACTGCTCCAGGGCAAACGTTACCAACAGTTATCTCCTGACCCGACACGTCAGGCCATACGACCTTCGTCGTCGCCTATACCTACTTCGTGTGAACTCCTACAGGTTTTACCGACGCCATGCGCTCCAGTTTGTCCCAGGCGAACTCTCCGCCTTCAATCGCCCGCTTCAAGGTCTTGATCAGCACGATCGAAAACAGCTGCCGGTACGCGAACCGCTGCAGCCACACGTGCGCCAACAGCCAAAAATCTTTCTGCCCGCCCGGCTGCCGCCTCTCCAGCGTGAACGCTATGGTTGACGCCACAAAATCAATCACCAGGAACAGCGCAAAGTACAACACCAGCTTGTGGAAGCTGCTCGGGTCCGTGGATTCCGGATGCATATACCGGTTCCACGCGTACGATCCGGCGCCAAAGAGGAACATCAGGTCAATGAAGGGTGACACCAGCGGCAGCAGTATCTGGAAGATCACCACGTTCGGCAGCGCAAACCATCCCAGCGCCCCACCTTGTTTGAACGCCGAGCGGTGCTTATACACCGACTGCATAATTCCGAACGACCACCGGAACCTCTGTCGCATCAGCCCATTCGCCGTCGAAGGCGCCTCGGTGTATGCCAGAGCCAGATCTTCGTACTCCACCCGGTATCCATCTTGCAGCAGCGCCATCGTGAGGTCGGCATCTTCCGCTACTGTGTCGTGGTGATACTTCCCCGCCGCCAGCACCGCCTCCGTCCGCCAGGCGCCAATCGCGCCCGGCACCACGCTCACCGCGCCGAATACATCGAGCGCACGCCGTTCGAAATTCTGGCTCGTGATGTACTCCAGCGCCTGCCACCGCGTCCACCAATTCACGCGGTTCCCGACCTTCGCATTGCCGGCAATGGCCGCAATCTTCGGGTTCTGGAAGTGCGGCACCAGCAATCCAATCGCATCCGGCGCAATGATCGTGTCCGCATCAATCCCGACGAATATCTCCTCCGTCACGAACTCCAGACCATAATTTAGCGCCGCCGCTTTGCCCGAGTTCGGCTTCGTCAGCAGCGTGACTTTCCCGCTCGCAATCTCCGCCGCGAACAGTTGCTCCACAACCTCCACCGTCGCATCTTTTGAGCCATCGTCGATCACGATCGCCCGCAGCTTCGGGTAATCCGAATCCAGAACGCTGCGCACGGTGCGCTCGATCACCTTCTCTTCGTTGTATGCGGGAATCAGCACCGCCACCGCCGGCCGATAATCCGGGTCTGCTGTCAACCTCGGCCCGCGGATGCGGTCATAAATCGCCAGCGTGCCGATAAACACCAACCGCCCGGTCATCAATACGTCGCCCACGAAGAACACTGCAATGATGAACTGGCTGACGGCGCCGAACAGAATGAAGCTCAGGCTCGCCACCATTGCCGCCCAGCGCTCGTTCTTGCTGATAGGCGGCATCACCTCCGCCCGCGTCTTTCCCAGCAGTTCCGACACCGGAACAATCTTGTATCCACGCGCCTGCATTGCCGGGATGATCAAGTTCAGCGCCTTCACTGTCTCGCTGCGATCGCCACCGCCATCGTGCATCAGGATCACATTTCCGCACGTCAGGAAGTTCGTCGGCTTGCATGGCGGCAGATTGTTCATCACCTCGGTGAACATCTCCGGCGCGGTCTTCCTTGGGTCATCGCGCCAGTCGTTGGTATCAATCTTGTCGCCAACGGTGATGTACCCCATGTCCTGCGCCAGTTCCAGCGGCCCTACCTGGTCAGCGGTATCAGGCTCCTGGTCAATCGAGTACGGCGGACGGAACAGAACCGGCTTCACGCCCAACTTCGCAGCAAATAATCGTTCCGTCAGGTTCAGCTCAACTGTCTTGAAGTACGAACGCGAAACGCTCGAAATATCCGGATGCGTAAACGTATGGTTCCCAATCTCGTGCCCATCGTCGTACAGCTTCTTCATCACCCCCGGATATTTCTCCGCCTGCACCCCTATCAGGAAGAAAGTCCCCTTCACCCCATACTTATCCAGCACTTCCATGATCTTCGGCGTCCAAGTCGGGTCCGGCCCATCGTCAAACGTGATCGCGATCTTCTTATCGCTGCTGCCATAGCGTGCAATCCGGTACGGCGACGGAATCTTCGTGAAGTCTTCCTCGCTGATCAGTCCCGTCTCAGCATCAACTTTGATCGTCCTCTGCCCCGGCGCCGGCCTCTCCTCTATCTGCAGAATCTCTCCGGCGTCCTCCATGTCCACGTCTTGTCCCGGAGGCACATCCTTTAACTTGTCCGGCGCACCCTGCTCCCCCGGACGGTCCCACACATTCCATAACGACCTGTCTTCCGACCCCAGGCGCCACAACGCAAACGTATCGATCCCCAATTGCTGCGCCGCGCGCATCTGGTTCAGCGCCGTCACTCCATCGGTGAACCACACATCGTGGCGCGCGTTCTCGCCTTCCATGAACGTAATGTGCGGATTCAGCGCGTCGCCATCCAGTTCAACATCCGCATCCGACTCCTCCGCCGTCGTCCATGCCTCTTGCGTGCTCACCGTGTGCGCCGTCTGCGGCAGCTTCGCGTTGCCGATCGTCGTCCACTCATACCCGTAGTTGCTGATCGCGCAGATGATCTTCTCGCGCGGCACATGTTTCACCGCAAACTTCAGGTTCTCGACAAACCAATCCTGCGACGCGACCGCCCCCGCCGGCCCGCCAGGATAGTGTTCGTCGTAATTCATCAGGATCAGGCCGTCGGAATTCTTTGCCACCGCCTCGTAGTTGAAGTCCGTGTTCTTCGCCGGCACGCTGATATACAACTTCTTCCCGCTGGCGTGCATGTCCTGATAAATCTCACTCACCAGCGCCTCGAACCCCGGCATGGAGTCCACTGGAATTTCTTCGAAGTCCAGCGTCAGTCCGCGGTATCGATCGCTCCCCAGGAAGGCGTCGATCTGTTTTCGGAAGTTCGCGCGTGATGCCGGATCGTCCAGGAAATCGCCGATGTCGCTCTTCCACTCATTCGCGATAGGATCGAAGTTGTTCACCAGCGGAAACACTTCCGTCTCCGCTTTTTCCGCCTTCAGATACGGCATCAACTTGTCGTCCACCGGACGCACCTTGCCGCTCGCATCCATCACATCGAACAACTTGTTCTCCGCCGTCACGCCCTGGATATGCCCATCCTCCGTCAGCACATGGAGAAATTCGGGAAACAGCAAGTCAATCTGCGGATAGTACTGCTTCAGCGAAGAAAAACTCGCCGCATCCCAATCCACATAAAACGCCGCGCGGATTCCTTCCGTCGTGTTCAGTTGCACCTGCGACGGCGCCTGCTTCGTCTTGCGGTGCGTACTCGCCTTCCGAAAATACTTCCGCTTTTGATTTTCCTTGAGCGCGTGGTAGGGCTTTTTCGCTTCGGTCAAGCCGAGCGATGGAACATTGGTGTTCCGCACAATACTCACAATGAAAAACACGATCAGCAGCGTCGCGAGCACGCCCGTGATGTCGAGCGCCATCCGCAACCGGCGCCACCGCTTACGCTCTGGATCGTAGAAAACAGGACCTGGCATTTGAATCTTTCATTATCGAGGTCAGCAAAAACACACGTCAAACGTCCGCCCCGCGTGTTTCCATATCAGTGCAAACCCAAACTCTCACCGATCAACTCTCTGCCCGTATCCCACGAACAGGTATCATTTCAAGAGTGATTCGATTCATCCGCGATTCCAAAGGCTTATTCCTCATCGGCGCGCTCGTCGCGTTCGCCTTCCGCCTCGTCTTCATCTTCAAGTTCCCGCACGTCACCGGCGACACCTACATCTATGGCGACATAGCCAAGAACTGGATCGATCACGGCATCTACGGCTTTACCCAGTTAGTCGGACCGCCCAACCCCACCTGGATCCGCCTGCCCGGCTACCCCAGTTTCCTCGCCGTCTGCTTCGCCCTCTTCGGCCGCGAACACTACACCGCCGTCATGCTTGTCCAGATGTTCGTGGACATCGCCTCCTGCTTCGTCGTCGCCGACCTCGCCCGCCGCATGATGTCCGAGCGCGCCGGCAAGATCGCATTCATCCTCGCCTGCCTATGCCCCTTCACCGCCAACTACGTCGCCAGCCCGATGCCCGAGACCCTGAGCATCTTCGCCATCGCCTGCGCCTTCTGGTTCCTCTACATCGCCCTCGACTCGCCTCAACCAGTTGGAGCAACGAGTAAAACTAGCTCTGTCATCCTGAGCGAAGCGCACGCAATGCGCGCAGTCGAAGGACCCCTATCCCCTACCAGACGCTTCTGGCCCTGGTTTTTCTGCGGCCTCTCCATCGCCGCCGCCATCCAACTCCGCCCCGACGGCGGCATCCTCCTCGCATCCACGCTCCTTTTCCTCTTCGTCCGCCTGATCCGCTACCCCCAGCGCAAGCAAACTTTCGCGGCCGGCGTTCTAGTCGCCACCATCGCTCTCGCACCGCTCATCCCCTGGACGATCCGCAACTGGCGCACCTTCCAACACTTTCAACCCCTTGCGCCACGCTACGCCAGCGATCTCGATGAGTTCACTCCGCTCGGCTTCAACCACTGGGTTCGAACCTGGATGGCCGAATACGTCTCCGTCGAAGACATCTATTGGCAAATGCCCGGCTCCGCGTCCGATGTCGAACTCCTTCCGCGTCGCGCCTACGATACTCCCGAAGAAGAAGCGCGCACCCGCGATCTCTTCGAGCAGTACCAAACCCGAACCGCCATCTGGCCCGAACTCGACGAACAATTCGAACAACTTGCCCGCGAACGCGTCGCGCGCCATCCCTTCCGCTATTACGTGCAATTGCCGCTCCTGCGCATTACCGATATGTGGTTGCGCCCGCGCACTGAAACTCTCCCCCTCGACAGCCGCTGGTGGCAGGACTACACCGACGATTTCTGGAACTCCTTCAAAGCCGCAGGGCTCGGCCTCATCAACCTCATCTTCGTCGCACTCGCCGTCGTCGCCTGCTTCCTCCGCCCGCGCCCGCGCTACCTTCTTGCCGTGCTCGCCTTCCTCCTCATCCGCACCGCTTTCCTCGGCACCCTCGAGAACCCCGAACCGCGGTACACACTTGAGTGCTATCCGCTTTTAATTGCTCTAGCAGCAATCACTATTTCGCGGCTTCCGTCCCGGCGTTCGTCCCAAAAACTGTAGACAGTCCCTTTTGTTTTGCGTATCGTTTCGGACATTCCGGATTGGGTTGCGGTTTAAACCGTTTGATTTCAGAGTTTCGTAATTCGGCACCTTGATTGCTTCGCTCTGCCACCAAACGGGTTCACCTCTCAGAAAAAGTAAAAGAAAGACTGTAGGAGTTCACATGCGGATTTCGCGGATTCGGGTGACGTTCCTCCTTTTCTCCTTCGTGCTCTCAACCCTCTGCCTGCACGCACAAACTTCCACCACCGCTGTTCGAGGTACCGTCGTTGACCAGAACGGCGGCGTCATATCCGGTGCGAACGTTACCCTGCACGACGCCAAAACAGACTTCACCCGCAACATGGACACGAACGGTCAGGGTGAATACCAGTTCGTCCAGGTCCCGCCCGCTACCTACACACTTACGGTCAAAATGAAGGGCTTCAACACCACAACCCAGACCCTTCAGTTGCTCATCGGCACCCCGGCGACGGCCAATATCTCGATGACCGTCGGTGCGGAATCTACCACCGTGGATGTCTCCGGTGAAGCTCCGCTCGTGAATACCCAAGATGCCAGCTTGGGTAACGCCTTTGGCAATATCCAGATCAAGTCGCTGCCCCTTGACGCGCGCGACCCGACCGAACTCCTCAGCCTCCAGGCTGGCGTGGTGTATGTCGGCAACAATAATCAAATCGACCAGACATTCGACAGCCGTAACGGCGCGACCCAGGGTGCACGTAGTGATCAGTCCAACGTCACTCTCGACGGTCTCGACAACAACGACCAGACCAACGGCTTCGCCTTCAACGGTGCTCTCCGCAGCACGCCCGATTCTCTCGAAGAATTCCGCGTTACCACCACCAACTCCAATGCTGACCAGGGCCGCTCCTCAGGCGCGCAGGTCCAACTCGTTACCAAGAGCGGCAGCAACAAATACCACGGCTCGCTTTACGAGTACCACAGGCCCACGGTGGGCGTTGCGAACGAATGGTTCACCAAGGCGGCTGAAATTTCGAGCGGCGAACCGAACACCCCACAGAAGTATCTTCGTAACAACTTCGGCGGATCCGTCGGCGGACCAATCATCAAAGATCGGTTGTTCTTCTTCTTTAACTACGAAGGCTTGCGACAACGTGAGGACGTGTCCGTCCTTCGTACCGTTCCGACCAAAGACTTGGCCCACGGGTACATCTCGTACGTCTGTGGAGATGGCTGTGTTCAGCGGCTCGATCCCACCCAGATCGCCTACATGGATCCACAGGGTATCGGTCCCGACCCGACCGTCATGGCCTATCTCCAGCAGTACCCAGCCCCGAACACGACCGTCATCGGCGACGGACTAAACTACAGTGGCTACGTTTTTAGCTCTCCGCAGCCGTTGAATCAGAATACTTCGATCCTGAAACTGGACTACAACCTCACCGCCAACGGTAACCATCGCCTCTTCGTTCGCGGCAACCTCCAGGACGACACTTCCTTCGGCGTGGAACAGTTCCCCGGCCAGCCTGCTAGTTCCAAGACTCGCGACAACAACAAGGGCATTGCTGCAGGGTATACCGCCGCGTTCGGAGCAAACTGGGTCAACAATTTGCGCTACGGCTATATTCGACAGGGTGGTTCAACTTCCGGTCTCAGCGATCAGTCCTTCTTCACGCTGCGCGGGATTGACACCCTTCAGTCTTTCTCCCGGTCTGCGTCAGTGAACGTGCCCGTCCAGAACATCATGGACGATGTTTCCTGGATCCATGGCAACCACACCATCCAGTTTGGTGGAAACTACCGGCGAATCGACGTTTACCATCACAACAATAGCAACTCCTTCTCCGGCGCCAGTTCGAATCCCTCGTGGCTCGTGAATGCAGGCATCGCCAACACCGGCCAAGCCTTTGATCCTGCCGCTTACGGCTTTCCGGCCGTCGATTCCGGGTGGACCAACAATTACGACTACCCGATGGGAGCACTCGCCGGCCTCATCACCGAGGTTGACACGACGTATAACCGCGACCGCACCGGAAATACCCTCGACCAAGGCGCATATATCTCACGCCACTATCGCGACAACGAGGGCGAATTCTACATCCAGGATTCGTGGCGCATAAAACCGAACCTCACCATCACTGGCGGCGTTCGCTACAGCTTGCTGCAGCCCCCCTTCGAATCCAACGGGCTGCAAGTGCAACCCACCATCAACGTCGGCGACTGGTACCAGCAGCGCTGGCAGAGCATGCTTCAAGGCAACACCAACCAGCCCTCCATGACCTTCGACCTGTCCGGCAAGGGAAACGGTGGTAAACCGTACTGGGCGTGGGATTACAAAGACTTTGCGCCGCGTCTCGCATTCGCCTACTCTCCCAAGTTCGAGCATGGTCCCATGCATTGGCTCTTTGGAAGCGATGGTAAGAGTTCGATCCGCGGTGGCTACGGCATGTACTACGATCACTTCGGCGAAGGCATCATCAACACCTTCGATCAGTACGGCTCGTTTGGTCTCACCACCACCATCACCAACCCGGCTGGCATCATTGATCCCGGCTCTGCCGAGCGCATGAACAACATCGTCGGACTGCCGGGCTCCATCCTCGCTCCTCCCCCGGCGAATGGTTGGCCCATCACCTACCCCGACAATTTCGCCATCACTTGGGGCCTCGACGATCACCTCAAAACGCCGTATTCGCACGTGGTGGATTTCTCCATCACCCGCGAATTTGCGAAGAATTATGTTGTCGAAGCCTCCTACGTCGGGCGTTTCGGACATCGCCTGCTGCAGCAGGATGATCTCGCGACACCTCTCGATATCGTGGATCCCAAGTCCGGAATGGACTACTTCACTGCCGCTACCATGCTTGTGAAGTACGCCAATGCCGGCGCCGACATCAGTACAGTCCCGAACATTCCGTTCTGGCAGAACATCTTCCCCAACGCTGCCGGAGCTGGAAAAATCTACGGCTGTTCGAATGGTTCCGACACGGGTGCCAACTACTCAGCTACGCAGACCGTCTACGACCTGTTTGCCTGCGTTCCAACCAACGCAACCACTGCCCTTCAGTATCTGGATTACCCCGGGCTTCAGAACCCAGGCGATTGCTTCCCCGCCTGCTCGACCATCAACGGAAAGTACGGTCCGTACCACTTCTACGATTCCCAGTTCTCATCGCTGTACGCGTGGCGCAGTATCGGCGTTAGCAGCTACCACGGGCTGGAACTCTCCCTTCGCCACCATGGCAGTTCCAACCTTCAGTTCGATGTCAACTACACTTTCTCGAAATCCCTCGACATGGGTTCCGACGCCGAGCGCATTTCCTGGGTGAGCGGTCCCGGCGGACAGATCATCAATAGCTGGGATCCCCGTGCCCTGCACGCGCTTTCCGACTTCAACGCCACCCATCAACTGAATACCAATTGGGTCTATAACCTGCCTTTTGGACATGGACAACGTTGGGGAACTGATTCGGGCCGTTTCGCTGACGCCATTCTTGGAGGCTGGTCGTTAAGCGGGATTCTGCGTGTCTCCAGTGGTTATCCATTCAGCGTCAACAACGGCGCGAATTGGGCCACCAACTGGGAGCTCGGAGGCGATTCCATCTTGGTCGGACCGAAGCCGAAGACCGGGACCTACATGATCAATGGTCAACCCAATGTCTTCGCCGACCCGTCGACCGCCATCAATGCTTTCCGCTACGCCTATCCAGGAGAGTCCGGCCAACGTAACAACCTCATCGGACCCGGCTTCTTCAACATGGATACGTCCCTCGCCAAAGCCTGGAAAATCACCGAAAGCCAGTTAATCAGGTTCCAGTGGGATGTCTTTAACGTCACTAATTCCGTGCGCTTCGACGCCCTCACCATGGCCTTCAATAACGGCTCGATCGGCAATTCCACCCAATTCGGTCAATACACCAACACCATGACTCAGTACCGCCGCATGCAATTCGCTCTCCGGTACGAGTTCTAGACCCAGCAGGGCAAGCTAAAGGGGCGGGGTAATCCCGCCCCTTCTTCTTTGTTCTCAACCTTTTACGAGAATTCCCTGCCTAGGATTCCAGAGGCGTGTCACTCATCCGGAACCGCGTCCGGAAGTGCTCCGACAACAACTCAATCGCAGGACGATTGTTTTCCGGATCACTCTGAGCCAGGTACTTCATCGCCTCGACAATCAGCTTCTGCCCGTCAATATATTTCCGGTCGCTCGTCTGCACGCGCTTAATGCGTTCAGGGTTCGGCCGTGCGGGAATGACGACAACTCTACCCATTCGGGACACCTTGTACATCGGGGGGATTTCTGCCGCTCTGCTGTTTGACGACCCCAAAACGGCCTTAGTTGCACGAAGTATAGCCCCCGGTCGCGAAACCGCAAGCAGATTCGCAAGTACCTGAATTGCCAACTTTTGTGGCTGCGGCGCAGATTTTTGAGCTTGGAATCAGGGGTATACGGGGTTCCAGGTCTGTATCAGGGCAGCGCTCTTTGATCAGGAAAGCACTCAGATCGAAGCTTTGTATCAGGGCAGCGCTTCAGCGCTGCCGATCACGCACCGCTCAAAAAACGGGCTTTAGCCCCTGCTACCCGTTCGGTGTAACTACTTTCGTCTTCCGCGTCGTGTTGATCTTGAACGCATCATCCGGCAGCTTCTGGTTCACCTTAATATCTGTGTACTTCGCCAGCCGATAATCCCCCGACGGCTGCATGAACTGCTGCTGAATCGAAATCCCCCGCGCCGGATCGATCCACAGGATGATGCTGTTGAACATGTTCTTGACCTTCGCCTCTTTCGGGGTCAAGACCAGCTTCGCCGTCGTCACACCCTGAACGGTTTCATTCCCGCCAAACTGCACGTCAAAGCTCTTGCTAAGGTCGTGTCCCCTCCCGCCAAAGCCCAGCACCAGGAAGCTTTCAAACTCGGCGCGGTTCTTCCCCGCATCAATCCTCTGCTCGGTATCAATCTTCGGCTGGTAGATACGCACGATGCCATTGCTGAAAACCACGATCTTCGTATCCGGCTTCTCGATGTGCGCCGCCATCTCGATGCTCTCGCCCGAGCGCCGGAAGAACATGTGCCCCGCCTGCGTGTCGGTGTCGTTCACGACCTTAGTGAACTGGTCCCAGTTGAAGGAGCACTCAATCGCTTTAAAGTTCGCGGAGGCCTTATCCATGCTGGCGAGCACACCCTCAAGCCCGTTCGCCTGCTGCGCCATCGCCGCACCGCTCAGCATCACCATCCACAGCGCGCAAGCCATCAGCGATTTCGTCTTCACAAGGCCTCTTTCTACCGATGCACCCAAACCTTATACACCGCATGGTTCGCATCGGTCTTCTCCACTGCATACCGATCGATCACCATGCTTCCCGAAAACGGCTCGATCACGCTCTTCAGCTGCTGCCGTATCGCCCGATCGGTCGTCGCCGTAATCGCCGACGCATCCAGCTGATAAATAAACAGATGGTCGCCCGCGGGTTGCACCAGGACAGCCGTAGGATGCGCCGCCGTTCCGGGCGGTTTGTCCCCGAAGTGGATCCACCGCGGTCCAAGAAAGATGAACAGCAGGATCAACGACACCATCACGTCGTAATGCAGGCTCCCCCGTGGATACGTCCACCACAGGTAGCCCTTAATTGTCTTCCACACATTCATAAACGCTACTTCAGTCTAAAAGTCGTATTACGCGATTGCAATTACAGCTTTCGGGGAGTGATCCGCTCCGCACCGATATACGGCCGCAAGACTTCCGGAATCACCACCGTCCCATCTGCCTGCTGGTAGTTCTCGATGATCGCCACCCAAGTCCGCCCAATCGCCAACCCACTGCCGTTAATCGTGTGCACGAGGTCGGTCTTGTTCTTCCCCTCCGGCCGATAGCGAATATTCGCCCGCCGCGCCTGGAACGACTCAAAGTTCGAGCACGAGGAAATCTCACGATACAGATTCTGTCCCGGCAGCCACACTTCAATATCGTAGGTCTTGGCCGAAGAGAACCCCATGTCCCCCGTACAAAGCACCATCGTCCGATAATGCAGCCCCAGCCGTTGCAGTACTTCCTCTGCATTGCGCGTCAGCTTCTCATGCTCCGCATACGATTCCTCCGGCTTCGTGAACTTCACCAGCTCCACCTTCTGGAACTGGTGCTGCCGGATAATCCCGCGCACATCTTTCCCATACGATCCCGCTTCGCTTCGGAAGCACGGCGTGTACGCAGTTAAGGAAGTCGGCAACTGTGCCGCGTCAAGCGTCTCATCGCGATACAAATTCGTAACCGGCACTTCCGCCGTAGGAATCAGGTAAAGATTCCGCTCCCCGTGCGGCACCTTGAACAAATCCGCCTCGAATTTCGGCAGCTGCCCGGTGCCATACATCGAATCCGCATTCACCAGGAACGGCGGCAGCACCTCGGTATAGCCATGCTCTTTCGTATGCAGATCGAGCATGAAGTTCATTAGCGCCCGCTCGAGCTTCGCGCCTAGGTCCCAGTAAACCGCAAACCGCGCCCCGGTGATCTTGGCCGCGCGCTCCATGTCGAGCACACCGAGCTCCTCGCCCAATTCCCAATGCGGCTTCGGCGTGAAGTCGAACGTCGGCTTGGTTCCCCACTGACGCACTTCCTGATTGTCGTGTTCGCTCCTCCCCACCGGCACGCTCTCGTGCGGCAGGTTCGGAATACTCACCAGGATCTCGCACATCGCCCCCTCAGCGGCCTCGGCATTCTTCTCGAACTCCGCGATTTTCTCGCGCGCCTGCTTCGTCTCCTCGATCAGCGCCGTGGCATCCTGCTTGTTCTTCTTCAACTGCGCAATCTGTTCCGACGCCTTGTTCCGCTGCGCCTTCAGCGTCTCCGCCTCCGTAATTGCCGCGCGCCGACGCGCATCAATCTCCGGAAAGCCCTTCAGCACTTCATCAGGATTCATGCCGCGTTGCCGCAGCTTTTCTTCCACCAGGGCCAAATTGTCACGTACGAATCCGAGGTCAAGCATAAGCATTCAGAGTATCAAAAATGCTGATTTCAGGCGGTGATCGGGTGCCCCATGTCTCGCGCCTTTCGAGACATGGGATTCCACCGCTTCCACGCCCTCCCTCGCATCTGCGACAATCCCTCCCATGAAACGCCTGGCGCTTCTGCTCCTCGTCCTCTCCCAGCTTTCTTTCGCCTCCGCCTACGACGCCCATCCCAAGCTCGTAGTCGTCATCGTCATCGACCAGTTCCGCGGCGACTACCTCCAGCGCTATCACAACGAGTTCGGCGAAGGAGGTTTCCGTCTCTTCACCGACCACGGCGCCTACTTTTCCGACTGCTATTACGACTACGCCACCCTTGTCACCGGCCCCGGCCACGCGACGATCGGCACCGGCTCCTACACCATCGGCCACGGCATCATGGCCAATGAGTGGTTCGACCCGCAGATCAACGAGCGCGTCACCAGCGTCTCCGACGAAGCCACACATATCGTCGGCGTTGAAGGCGGCCAAGGCTCCTCGCCCCACAACCTCCTCACCGACACCTTTGGCGACGAACTCCGCATGGCCACCCAGGGCCGCTCTCGCGTCTTCGGCATCTCGATGAAAGATCGCGCCGCGATCCTCCCCACCGGCCACAGCGCCAACGCCGCCTACTGGCTCGACGGCAAATCCGGCGCGTGGATCACCTCCGACTACTACATGAAGGCGCTCCCCCCATGGGTTGAAGCCGTCAATCACTCCGATGAAGCCAAAAAGTTCCTCAACCGCGACTGGAAAGACGCCGCCGGCAAAGTGATGGGTAACACCAACCCGCGTAACGACGAGGACGGCCAGCCCGAAGACTATTTTGAAATCGTCGGAAGCACGCCCTTCGCCAATGACCTAGAACTCGACTTCGCGCGCTCACTCATCACCAACGAAAAACTCGGCACCCGCGCAACCACCGATCTGCTCGTCATCAGCCTCTCCGAAAACGACATCCTCGGCCACGCCGTAGGCCCCGACTCACCGATCCTCCACGCCTCCATCGTTGAACTCGATCGCCAACTCGCCGGCTTCTTCCAGTTTCTCGATAAGCAATTCGGCATGAATAACGTCTGGCTCGCCCTCTCCGCCGATCACGGCGTCGCCCCCGTCCCGCGCGAAGTCCAGACTCTCCACATGCCCGCCAGTGAAATGGACACCAAGCAGTTCACCGAAAAGCTCAATGAGGAAATCGCTAAGACCACCGGCAAGCCCGGCAAATATCTCCGTTCTGCCGGCCTCCCAATGATCTCGCTCGATCCAGCCTCCTGGAGCGACACCAAGGAAGCCGACGCCGAACAAATTGTCGGCGAAGCCGCTGTCCGCACCGGTGCACTCGCCTACTTCACCAAGTCCGACCTCGCCAAAGGCCGCGTCCCCGAGACACCCATGGGCCACAAGTTCGCCAACACCTATTCGCCCTACGGCGGCTGGTGGGTCATGGTCCAACCGCGCCCCTTCACCATCCCCAAAGAAGACGGCACCACCCACTTCTCCCCCTACAGCTACGACGCCCACGTACCGCTCGCCTTCTACGGCGTACCGTTTGCGCCCGGCGTCTATCGCGGCCACAGCGAACCAATCGACCTAGCCGTCACTCTCTCCTCTTTGCTCGGCACCAACAAACCCGCCGCCGCAACCGGACGCGTACTGACCGAAGCCCTCAAGCCCCCACCGAATCCGCCCGCAGGAGAAAAGCATCTCGTAAAATAAGAATTGCGGTCGGGTGCCCCACGTCTCGCGAATTTCGAGACGTGGGATTCCACCGCTGTGACCCGTAAAATGAAATCGATGGCCACCCAACCCAAACCCGCCGAGGACGACGAGCTCCTGTTTGACATGAGCGTGAGCTTCTGCGGTATCAAGCTCAAGAACCCCGTGCTCGCCGCCAGCGGGACCTTCGGCTACGGCGTGGAGTTCGAAGACATCGTCACCATCGAAAAGCTTGGAGGGTTCGTTTCCAAGGGCCTCTCCAGAGAACCGATGCCCGGCAATCCTCCGCCTCGACTTTGGGAAACCGCCGCCGGCATGCTCAACGCCATCGGCCTCCAGAACATCGGCGCAAAAGCATTCGTCGAAGAAAAGCTCCCGCTGCTGCGCAAACTGAAAAACGTCCCCGTCTTCTGCAACGTCTACGGAACCTGCAACGAAGACTACGAAGAGACCATCCGCATTCTCAACGACGGCGAAGGCATCACCGCCTACGAACTCAACGTCTCCTGCCCCAATACACAGCACGGCGGCATGACCTTCGGCGCCGATCCCACGCTGCTCGCCGAAGTCGTCACCGTCGCCAAAAAAGCCGCCACCCGCCCGCTCATCGTAAAGCTCTCACCCAACGTCACCAGCATCCCGCAAATGGCGAAAATTGCGCAGGACGCTGGCGCCGACGCGATCTCCCTGGTCAACACCTTCGTCGGCATGGCCATCGACGTCGAAACCCGCAAACCCCGCATCTCCAACATCGTCGCCGGCCTCTCCGGCCCCGCAATCAAGCCGATCGCCCTCCGCATGGTCTACGAAGCCGCCAAAACTGTCACCATCCCGGTCATCGGCATCGGCGGCATCAGCACCGCCGAAGACATCGTCGAGTTCATGCTCGCCGGCGCCACTGCCGTTGAAGTAGGTACCGCCAACTTCTGGGACCCCTGCGCCAGCGAACGCCTCGTCGACCAGCTAGAAAAATGGTGCCTCGAACACCGAGTCCAAAAAATCTCCGAACTCACCGGCGGAATGCTCCTCTCCTAAAGATGCTGCAGTTGGCACTGTCATCCTGAGCGGAGCGGCCAAAGGCCGCGAAGTCGAAGGCCCCCTACTCCTACCACGCTCTCAAGGTGTTGAAATGCGAGGCGTCGAGCCCACGCCATCGCACACGCCCTCGAACTTGAGAGCGCGGCGATAGTCTTGCGAAGAATCTGCTGTCCCGGCACCACATTTCCATTCGCTAAAAGCGACAAAACATTTCCCTTAGTGGGATTTCCCAATTCGGCTCGTTCCGTCGCCACCTCTGCTGAGCGCCACCCAAGAAGCTCGGATCGGTCGGCGCAGCATAGGTGAATTCGAGCTTCTTCCAGTGCTTCTGGAACGAGGAGATCGCCAGCCGCACACATCGCAGACAGGGCGATACGAGTGGCTTACGATGGATTGGAACGCCTGTTCCGCGTTTCGCGAACGTGCCTTGAGGGAACTCTATGAACAGCAGACAGCTACTGAGATTTCTGAAGAGCGCCATGTTGAGCTTGCTCCTCGCAGGGGTTACGCTGGCCCAAGGCGGCCCGCTGGAATTGAAGCGGGAAGGCCGAGTAATCTCGCTGGTGCCGTATGCCCCGAACGTTTTGCGCGTGACGATGAGCATTGACAACTCGGCGGCGTCGGCCGCACCGGGCTTTGGGATCGTTGGTGCACCGTCGCCAACCGGATGGACTCACGAGCATGACGCCGATGGCAGCGAGGTGTACCGGTCAGACAACATGATCGTGCGTCTTGCGCCGGGCGATCTGCCGAAGGAGAAGCTGCCACGGCCGATGCCGCTCGACGAATTGAACCAGCAGCTTCGCGATGTGTACTTCGGAGGCGGAGGAGATCACGGTCCAAACCACGATGCTCTGCTGGTGACAACGCCACAAGGCAAGATGCTGCTCCATATGCGCACCTGGATCATGACGCCGCAGCAAGAGGGAGCGCAGGCGAAATCGGGCGGGAAGACGTACCGGGTTTCAGCGAGTTTTGATTCCCCCTCGGACGAGCACTACTACGGATTAGGGCAGCAACAGAAGGGCTGGATGGATCTGCGCGATCACCAGATCCACTGCTGGCATGATTACGGCGCGATTGGTGGAGAGAACGTCTGTGTGCCGTTTATGGTTTCGAGCCGGGGCTATGGGCTGGTCTGGGACAATCCATCGAAGACAACTGTGGACTTGGGATTCAATGGACAAAACCGTTGGACCTCGGACGTTGGCGACCGGGTTTCGTACTTCGTGATTGCCGGCGATTCCAGCGATCAAATCTACGCGGGCTATCGGTTGTTGACGGGAGTGACCCATCTGCTGCCGAGGGGCTCGTATGGGTACATCCAGAGCAAGGCAATTTATCCGACGCAAGGGCAGATCCTGGACCTTGCAAGAACTTATCGCGAGAAGAAGGTTCCACTCGACACGGTGGTGGTTGATTTTCTGAACATGACCAGGCAAGGAGAAATGGACCTCGATCCAAAACGATGGCCTGATCCCGCTGGGATGAATCGTCAACTGCACGATATGAATGTGCGGACGCTACTGAGCGTATGGCCGCACTTTGCGCCGGGAACTCAGTTTTACGACATGCTGCTGAAGAAAGGCTGGCTGATCCACACGCCGGATGGAAAGCCTGACCACGGTTGGTACAAAGAGATTATTGGACCGAACCTCGATACGACCAACCCAGATGCTGCGAAGTGGTGGTGGGAACAGATTCGCGACCGTTATGTAAAGCCGTATGGTTTCGACGATCTGTGGCTGGATGAAACGGAGCCAGACGTCGATCCGGCGAATGACGTGTTCTGGGTCGGGCCGGGGACGAGCTTCTACAACGTCTATCCGCTGTTTCATACTGCGTCGGTGTACGAAGGGTTTCGCCGCGATTTTGGCGACAGCAAGAGGCTGATGATCCTGGCGCGAGCGTCTTATCTCGGCGCGCAGAGGAACGGCACTGTTTTCTGGTCGAGCGATATTGTTTCGACATGGGACATGCTGAGGCGCTCGATTCCGGCAGGGCTGAACTTCACCGCTAGCGGTATGCCGTATTGGGATACGGACATCGCAGGCTTCTTCTCGCCTGCAATTCCGGCGGACCACCACGCCGAGCACAAACCCCTGATCGACGGGTCGGACGCACGCGACGTGATCGACCGCTACGAGGATTATCCCGAGCTCTTCGTGCGCTGGTTCGAATGGGGCGCATTTCATCCGGTGATGCGGGCCCACGGCGAGAGAAAGCACAACGAGGTCTGGGCCTACGGGAAACAGGCCGAGCCGATTCTGACGAAGTACCTGAAGCTTCGCTACGAGCTTCTGCCGTACACGTACTCGGTTGCGTATCGCAGCTATGAAACGGGTGCACCTTACATGCGCGCGCTGTTCATGGATTTTCCCAACGACCCCAAGGCGTTGGACATTCCGGACGAGTACATGTACGGACCCGCTTTCCTGGTCGCCCCAGTAACCGAACAGGGCGCGACGCAACGAACGGTGTATTTGCCGGCCGGCTCCGATTGGTACAACTACTGGACCAATGAGAAGCTGCACGGCGGGCAGACGGTCGTGGTGCAAGCTCCCATCGATACGCTGCCCTTGTTCGTGAGGGCAGGAAGCATCGTGCCGTTTGGGTCAGAGGTGCAGAGCGCGCAGCAAGAGCAGAAGATCGCGTCGGTACGGATTTATCCGGGAGCGAATGGGAGCTTCACGTTGTTCCAGGATGACGGCAAGACGTATGCGTACGAGAAAGGCGCGGGCTCCGTCACCAAGCTCATGTGGAATGACGCGGAGGGCCGACTGAAACACGAAGGCGTGCCAGCATGGAACGGATCGGATGAGTCCATTGTGGTGGTCGTAGGCAAGAAACCGATGCAGTGAACGCTACCTGCCCGCGTGCCTACGGCCCAGCGATGTAGGTGTACGTTTCGCTCTGGTACTAGCCGCAATCAGCGAGTAGAGCGTGACGTAGATCGTGCCGCCATCGCTGGGTAGTCCAGTCACACTGGTAGACAGTGCGTGTTTCGCGTTGACGTAGTGAATGTCGTGGGCACCGGGAGTGGATCCGATGTACACGCTGTATTGCGTGACTCCGGTACCCGCGGTCCAAGTGAAGGTCGCGGATCCTCCGGAGTGGTAGAGCCCGGCGCGGGCGATAGCATCGTGGCCTTTGCCGATTGTCCGCCTGCGAAGAACGTGTATGTGATGGCGTGGTGCGCGCCTGAAATTAACGAGTACAGGGTGACGTAGACGCTGCCGCCGGTTTGCGCGCTTGGTTTCCCGCGTACTAGGCCTCCGCTGGGACGTTGAAGGCTGTAAATCAGCCCGGCTTTTCAATCCTGAACAGCGGAGCCGTGTTAGCCAGTACAGCTTGCACATCGGGACAACTCCGCGCGGAAGTGATCGCGGCACGGGAATGCGCATATGGGCTGTCGGCGACGGGGAGAGGATGATCCGGGGCATGGAAAGCGAGGAACGACTGGTCTGTCCCGATTTCGTGCAAGAACTAACGCTCCAGCAATTCGCCTGATTCGCGCACACCAGCTACTCTGCTATGCTCACTTCGATTCACGAGCTTTAGGACGGCTTGGGGCGATGTTTCCTGTCGGCTGCGCTGGCATGGATAGAGAGCTGTCTTTTGGCGCTCAGATCCGCTCGGAGATCTCCAACCATGCTTAAGTACCTGGTCTCGAAAGCCTACACAGTTACCGGTTTACCCAAAGTCATCCAGCGCGGCATTGCGGCCGCGGTGTGGTTGGGATTGATAGGGTCAGGTTGCTCTGCGTTTGCGAGCACTGCGACGACTACCACACTTGCGATCACTTCGGGTGGCACGGCCGTTACGACGATCAGTGCAGGTAGCCAGGTAACCCTTACCGCCACGGTGCTTGCAGGATCGACGGCGGTGAAGCAAGGACAGGTAAATTTCTGCGATGGCGCAGCGACGCACTGTTCGGATATCCATGTTCTAGGCACGGCGCAACTCAATAGTTCCGGCAAAGCGAAGATCACATTGCGTCCGGCACCGGGTTCGTTTAGCTACAAGGCAGTTTTCGTAGGAACTCCGAAGACAACTACAGCGTATGCCGGCAGTACTTCGTCAACGGCCAGCCTGACTGTGACGGGAAAGCTGCCGAGTTTTACCACGATTGCTGAGCTCGGTCCTTCGGTTGGCTACACGCTGACCGCGACGACGTACGGATTCACTAAAGCAAAGACGGCTACCGCGCCGACGGGAACGATTTCGTTTGTGGATACGACGACGGGAAACTCCGTGCTGACATCCGCAGCTTTGGCCACTCCGCAAGCAGCGGTGAACTGGGTGAATTCGTACACGTCGACGCTCGGCTATCTACCGAACGCGATGGTGGGAGCGGACTTCAACGGAGATGGCTATCCTGATATCGCTGTGGAGTTGAGCAACACGGCGAATCCGGTGGGGATTTATCTTGGGAATGGCACCGGCAATTTCAATGAAGTGACGAAGAGCCCGATTATCGCGGCGGGTATTCCGGTGCTGGCGCAGGATTTCAATGGAGACGGGATTCCGGATTTGGTGCTGTGCCACGGGCACAATGACTCGCTGACCGTTCTTCTCGGCAACGGCGATGGGACTTTCACGGAAGCGCCTGCAAATCCTTTTGGCGATGGGCTCGGGATTCCACCCGTAGTAGTGGCCGACTTCAATGGTGACGGCATTCCGGACCTTGCTACGGGCGGCGCGGGGTCCCTCAGTGTATTTCTGGCAAACGGCGCCGGGGCGTTCACGCAGGTGCCGACGACGTCGAAAACGCTAATCCTGGGCAACTTCGCGACGATGGTGGCGGGCGACTTCAACGGCGACGGCATCACTGATATCGCGGCACTCGATGCGACGTTCAGCGAGACGGTCCGCGTCTATTTCGGGTCTGGCGATGGGACGTTCACGACGGGCCCGACGAACATGGTCAGTCCGGGCGGATCCGCTGGAGCACCAATGGTGATGGTTACAGCCGACTTCAATGGCGATGGGAAGGCGGACGTCGCCGTGCCTCTATGGAATGGAGGGGTGGCGGTACTCCTTGGCAACGGAGACGGAACCTTTCAGGAAGCGAGCGGGAGTCCCATCGGCTTGGGAGATTACACGCTGCAGGTCGGGCTCGCTGATTTCAACGGAGATGGTGTCCCGGACCTGATGCTCCAACAGGAATCGAACATAACCAACGCATACGCACTGCTGGGGAAAGGCGACGGCACGTTTACCGTGAGTTCGAACCCAGCACCGTACCTGCCATGTTGCGGGATTGCCCTGTTGATGGACGTGAATGGCGACGGGTTGACTGATGTTGTGAATTCGTCGCAGTACGATGGCACCGCGAGCGTGCTGCTGACATCAGCGCAACAGGCGACGACGCAAGTGACCGGGATTTCCGTGGGCGGCACGAGCCCACATAACGTTGTCGCCAAGTACCCGGGAGACACGAAATACCTGGCGAGCATCTCCGCGCCAACGGAACTGCAGCCTCCGGCGGCGGCTCCGGTATTCACGCCGGCATCAGGCTCGATCCGGCCCTACATGGATTCGATCAAGCTGACGTCCAGCACGCCGGGGGCGACGATCTACTACCTGGCGGTGGGTGCTATTGATACGGGCGGAAGCTACGTTACGTATAACGGGCCTATCTACGGCTACAACATGGGATCAGCGACGATCCATGCGTACGCACTGGCGCCGCCCAACTACGGCCAGAGCGCGACTGTGACTGCGACGTTCAATGTGGTGGGTATCCCCGCGGCTATGACCAGCCCTGTTCCCGGCTCCCCGCTCACAGGGTCGAGCGCGACGTTCACCTGGGACACTGGCATCGGGGGATCGCAGTACAGTCTGTATCTCGGCAGCACACCGGGCGCACACGATATTGCGTATATAAGCGCAGGAACGAACACGACCGCAACGGTAACGGGGCTGCCCACGAACGGCGAACTGTTGTACGTGACTCTGTACTCGTGGATGGGGACTAAGTGGCAGTCCAACGCGTACACCTACGTCACGTCCGGCAAGGGCACGGCCGGAACGATGACCTCGCCGGCCAACGGTTCCAGGATGACGGGCGGGACGCAGGCATTCAGTTGGACGAAAGGAACGGGAACCGACGGGTATTCGTTGTATGTCGGCAAGACGGCAGGGAGCCACGAGATCGCTTACGTGAATGCAGGGCGGGCGACAACTACGTCGGTTAACGGGCTGCCGACGAACGGCGAAGAGTTCTACGTGACGCTGAACTCGCTCAACGGCAAGACGTGGTTGCAGAATACGTACCACTACTACGCGTCGGGTAGCGGGACGGCAGCGGTTATGACGTCGCCTGCCAATGGGACGACCTTGGCGAGTAGCACGGTGACATTTAGCTGGACAGCGGGGACGGGGATCAACGAGTACTCGCTGTACATTGGAACAAAGCCCGGGGCACATGACCTCGCATTTGTGAACGCCGGCAGCGCAACGACTAAGACGGTGAGCGGGCTCCCGACGAACGGGAGCAAGGTGTACGTGACCTTGTACTCGCGCAATGGGACGAAGTGGCTGTCGAACAGCTATTCGTATACCGCCAAATAAAATAGAGGCATACGATAGGTCTCCGAAGTACAAGGAGTCCATGGCGGGTGGCCCAAATCTAGCCATTCTTCTTCTGTCCCTCATCTGACTTTCGGTGCCCCACTTCTCACGATTTTCGAAAAGTGGGAAAGCAAGCCCGGCGGTCTTTGAATCTATCCTGCTTCGATCGCCGTTTCACCCACTTCTCGGACGGCGCGAGCAGTGGCGCCTTTTCCCGCTACGAAATCCCCCTTGCGCCGCCCTCGCCGCGACGAGCATCTTAGAAGGGCGTGACATCCCGCAAACCCAACCCGCTCGCGCTCTTCCACCCCCCTGTGCGCGACTGGTTCACCGCCGTCTTCGACGCCCCCACCCGCCCCCAAACCCTCGGCTGGGAGTCCATCGCCCGCGGCGATTCTACTCTCGTCCTCGCGCCCACCGGCACCGGCAAAACTCTCGCCGCATTTCTTTGGGCCATCAACCGGGTCATGTTCGAGCCCGTCCCCGAGAAGAAGCAGCGCTGCCGCATCCTCTACGTCTCGCCGATCAAAGCGCTCGCCGTCGACGTCGAACGCAATCTCCGCGCCCCCATCGTCGGCATCGCCCACGCCGCCCGCCGCCTGACCACATCGTTCCACGAGCCGTCCGTCATGGTCCGCACCGGCGACACCCCCACGGCCGAACGCGTCCGCTTCCAGCGCGAACCCGCTGACATCCTCATCACCACGCCCGAATCGCTGTATCTCCTTCTCACCTCGAACGCGCGCGAAGTTCTGCGCTCCATCGAAACCGTCATCATCGACGAGATCCACGCCCTCGTCCCCGGCAAGCGCGGCACCCACCTCAGCCTCTCCCTCGAACGCCTCGAACATCTCTGCGGACGCCCGCTGCAGCGCATCGGCCTCTCCGCCACGCAGCGCCCCCTCGAAGAGGTCTCGCACTTCTTAGGAGGCGTGGACACCGCGAAAGCAAAGCCGGTCACCGACGAGGCCACCGACGAACTCCCCTACCGCCCCGTAACCATCGTCGATGCCAGCGCCCCCAAGCGCCTCGACCTCCGCGTCGAAGTCCCTGTCGAAGACATGGCCTCCCTCGACGACATCAACCCGCTGCCCAGTGGCCCAGCATCGCAAGGACCGGTGCGCGGCTCCATCTGGGCCGCGATTCATCCCGAGCTTTTGCGCCTCGTGCAGGAGCACCGCTCCACGCTGATCTTCGTCAACAGCCGCCGCCTCGCCGAACGCATCTCGGGCGCGATCAACGACCTTGCCGGTGAATCGCTGGTCCGCGCGCACCACGGCAGCGTCTCCGTCGCGCAGCGCAAAGAGATCGAAGACCTTCTCAAAGCCGGACAATTGCGCGGTATCGTCGCCACTTCGTCTCTCGAACTCGGCATCGACATGGGCGCCGTCGATCTCGTCATCCAGGTCGAAGCGCCGCCGTCCGTCGCCAGCGGCATGCAGCGCATCGGACGCGCCAGCCACCAGGTCGGCGCCGTCAGTAAAGGCCTCATCTTTCCCAAGTACCGCGCGGATTTGCTCGCCTGCGCCGCGGTCACGCGCGCCATGCAGGATGGCGAAGTCGAATCTATCCGCTACCCGCGCAATCCCCTCGACGTCCTCGCCCAGCAGATCGTTGCCGCCGTCGCGGTTGACCCGTGGAACGTGGATGACCTCTACGCGTTCGTACGCGGCAGCGCGCCCTTCGCCACGCTCTCCCGCCCGCTCTTCGACGGCGTGCTCGACATGCTCTCCGGCCGCTATCCCTCCGACGAATTCGCCGAGCTCCGCCCGCGCATCAACTGGGACCGCGTGCAGAACACGCTCACCCCGCGCCAGGGCTCGAAATCCATGGCCATCGCCAACGGCGGTACCATCCCTGACCGCGGCCTCTACGGCGTCTTCCTCTCCGGCGCGGAGAAAAAAGGTGGACGCCTCGGCGAACTCGACGAAGAGATGGTGTTCGAGAGCCGCCCCGGCGAGACCATCATCCTCGGCGCGACCACGTGGCGCATCGACGACATCACTCACGACCGCGTGCTGGTTTCTCCCGCGCCAGGCGAGCCCGGCAAAATGCCCTTCTGGAAGGGCGATGCCGCCGGACGTCCCGCGGAATTCGGCACGCGCATCGGCGCCCTCACGCGGAAGCTGCTGACCACACCGCGCGGCGCCGCGATCGCGTCGCTGGTCGAATCGCACCGCCTCGATGCCAACGCCGCCGACAACCTCATGCGCTACCTCGAAGACCAGCGCGCGGCCACCGAGAAAGTGCCGTCGGACAAGGACATTCTCGTGGAGCGATACCGTGACGAACTCGGCGATTGGCGCGTTTGCGTGCTCACGCCGTTCGGCAGCCGCGTCCACGCGCCGTGGTGCATCGCCGTCACCGCGAAACTGCGCGCCGATCTCGGCATTGAGCCGGAAAGCATGTGGACCGAGGACGGCTTCGTCGTGCGCCTGCCGGATTCCGACGCGCCCCTCGACGTCGAAGCGCTCTTTCCCACCGTTTCGGAGTTCACCGCGCTGGTGACCGCGCAACTCGGCGGAACCGCGCTCTTCGCCGGAAAATTCCGCGAGGCCGCTGGGCGCGCGCTGCTCCTGCCGCGCCGCCGTCCCGGCCAGCGCACCGCCTTGTGGCAGCAGCGTAAGAAATCCGCGGATTTGCTGGCCGTCGCCGCGCGCTACTCCACGTTCCCGCTGCTTCTGGAAACGTACCGCGAGTGCCTGCGCGACATCTTCGACCTCACCGCCGCCACGGATTTACTGCGCGATATCCAGAACGGCGCCGTACAGGTCACCACCGTCGATTCGCAAAAGCCGTCGCCATTCGCGTCGTCGCTGCTCTTCGGCTACATCGCGAATTACATCTATGAGGGCGACGCGCCGCTGGCCGAACGCCGCGCCCAGGCCCTCTCCATCGACCAGGCCCAACTCCAGGATTTGTTGGGCGATGTTGATTTCCGCGAGCTTCTCGATCCCGCGGTGCTCGACGAAGTCGAGGCGCAATTACAAATGCGCGAAGCCGAATTCGGCGCGCGCACCGCCGACGCCCTCCACGATTTGCTGCGCCGCTTAGGCGATCTCAGCGCGGAAGAACTGGCGCAGCGCGCGGAAGACGGCGTGGATGTTGCGGCGCTGGTCGCGGATTTGGAGCGCCAGCGCCGCGTCGTTCGCGCGACGGTCGCGGGCGCAAAGCGGTATATCGCCGTGGAAGACGCGGCCCGCTACCGTGACGCGCTCGGCGTGCCGCTACCGCCGGGCTTGCCGGACGTATGGCTGGAACCCGCACAGGACGCGCTTTTGAGCATTTTGCGCCGCTACGCGCGCACGCATGGGCCGTTCACCACCGCGCAGGTGGCGGCGCGGTTCGGCGTGGCGGATTCGCTGGTGGAACCCGCGCTGACCGCGCTCCACGCCGCGGGAAAGCTGCTGGAAGGCGAGTTCCACCCACGCGGCACGGGTTCGGAGTGGTGCGACCCGGAGGTTTTGCGCATCATCCGTCGCAAGACGCTGGCGCGCCTGCGCAAAGAGGTCGAACCCGTGGATGAAGCCGTGTTTGCGCGGCTGATCACCCGCTGGCAAGGCGTTTCCGTGCGCCGCCCCGGGCTCGACGCCGTGCTCGACGCGGTGGAACTCCTCCAAGGCGCGCCCATCCCCGCGAGCACGCTGGAGCGCGAGATCCTGCCCGCGCGCGTGAAGGACTACCGGCGCGGCGACCTCGACACGCTGATCGCAGGCGGCGAGGTGGTGTGGGTCGGCGTGGAGCGGCTCGGGCGCCGCGACGGGCGCATCGCACTCTACACCGCGCAAAACGTGGCAAAACTGCTGGCTCCCGCGGAACTGCGGCCATTGCCGCAGTTATCGGAGCTGGCGCAAAAGCTGCTGGAATTCCTGAAGACGCAGGGCGCGTCGTTCTTCCCCGCGCTGCAAGCGGCGTCGGGCGCGGGATTCTTCGGCGAGACGCTGGATGCGCTTTGGGAGTTAGTTTGGGCGGGACTGGTGACCAACGACACGCTGCAGCCGCTGCGCGCGCTGGTCAGCGGCGGCGACAGCAAGCGCGGCGACGAGCGCAAGAACGGGCGTCCGGAGTCGCTCGGGCGCTCGCGCGGACGCGCGCCGAATCCCGCGGGGCAGGGACGGTGGTCGCTGGTGGAAACGCGCATCGGCGGCAATTCCGCCGGCGTTACGGAGTGGAGCGCCGCCGTCGCCCAGCAACTCCTCAATCGCTACGGCATTTTGACGCGCGAAGCGGTGGCGGCCGAGGGAATCCCCGGCGGTTTCAGCTCGGTTTACCGCACCTTGCGCGCGATGGAAGACAGCGGGCTGGTGCGGCGCGGGATGTTCGTCGGCGGGCTCGGCGGCGCCCAATTCGCGATGAATGCCGCGGTGGATATGCTGCGGCGGCTGCGCAACCCGCCGGAGCAGCCGGAAACGCTACATCTTGCGACCGTCGATCCGGCGAACCCATATGGCGCGATCCTGCCGTGGCCGCGCACCGAGAACAACGCCACGCTCTCCCGCACGGTAGGAACCAGCGTGGTGCTGGTGAATGGCGCGCTCGCCGCGTATTTGCGGCGCAGCAGCGAGGAAGTCACGGTGTTCTTGCCGGAGAACGAGCCGGAGCGCAGCGCGACTGCCAGGGCGCTCGCGGGCAAGCTGGCGGAGATCGCGATCGCGCGGCAGGCATATCGCGCGGGTCTGCTGGTAGGGACAATCAACGGCGCGCCGGCGGAGAAGCATCTTCTTGGGAGATTTCTCGAGCAAGCGGGGTTTGTGAAGACGGCGCTGGGATACCAGATGCGGCGCGTGGGCGGCCCGCTGGTGGGGAGAGCGGAGCCCGAGGTTGAGGAAGAAGAGTTGGAGTCGGACGAGGCGCAGATCGATTGAAGATCGATTTTCCCCTCATCATGGAGTGTTCCGTGGATCAATCACTGCCTTAAGCGGATATCCCGACGGTAGCATCGTCGCGGTCACACTTGTGGAGATAGACCGAGAAACCCGTTGTTGCGCGGTCCACGCTAGCAACGCTTCAACGGCAAAAATGAATCGTGCAGTATCGGTCAGATCGATTGGGCGCACAACGCTGCCGACGGTAACGGTTGCGGTGCCGCCGTGCGCGGCTTGATTGCGTATCCTGTAGAGTTCCAAGAGTGTTTGAGCCCAACCAGGTGCGAACGGTGGAATGGTGATTCCTTGCGGATCGGGAATTCCCAATTCAACAGTACGGGTCACCAACTTCTCTCGAAACTTAGTATCCGCGATCGCTTGACGTTTGTTCTTCGATAGGCCTTTCCAAGTTGCAATGTCGTTTAAGAACGTGGAGAGTTCGACCTCGCTGGCAACTCCCAGAAGCAATGCAGCCTGTGCGAGAGCACCCCTCCGGACTTCAACAAGAGCGTCACAAAGAAGCAGCTCTGCAGTTCCCGGGAAACATTGATTGACGAATAGGTCTCCCAGAAAGTGCCAGCCGAAAGAGGTAAGGCCAGTCACGATGAACGGAACAGAATAACTGCCCTGTCCAGTGAATACCGCATTGCCGGCTTCAATGCGCGTCCTCACACCTTGCGTGACCGAACCCTCATTTGCCATCGCGAGTCCCAACCAGTATTGCCGGGCGACGATCCGGATCAAATGCACGAATTCGTTGACTACGGGGAACACGTCCAGCACATTCGGCGTGTCAGCTTGACCGAGAAGTTCGCATTCCACTCTGAACAGAGTCGATCTGATATCAATAGCTTGGGTTGTGAGCTCTCCGCCTACTGTGACCGAATGAAGAGCTGGCTTCGGCTTGAAAATCCTCATCCTAAGGTTGTTTCGGTCTATTTCGATCGGATCCCACGGCAAAGCATCTGCTATCGCGACCGCGCCTATTATCGGGAACTCAAATATCGTTATGTCAGGCAGGCTGGTCTTTTTCGGAGGGTCTGTTGTTCTCACCGGGAGAATTCCTAACGGTAGAACTCCTTCGTTCGACATCGATGTTTCTCCTACGAGATGATATTCGGTGCCTAAATGATCACCAAGTACACTAAACGATTGAGGGTCACAGGCCACGACGGTGGCCCAGGTCCGGTTCGATCATCATTCCTTCCCCAACCTTTCCTGCCGGGTGCCCCAGGTTTCTCGCTTTTTCGAGACTTGGGCAGACAACGCCGCGGGCACTAGCGAACACCGCCGGAAAATCGGGGACAGACAAAACAATTTCAAAATCTGGCGGCTCGTTGAAATTGTGATTCTTTCGTCTGTCCCCATTTCTCCGTCTCTTGAGTTCCCGGATTCCCGGTGCACCCTTTCACTCATTTCGTTCGCCTCGTGTATTTTCAAATTCGGCCGGATTGGATTAGGCTGTTCGTCAGGTGATCACATGGATGGACTATGGACTGCGGAATTTGGCAGCAGCGTTGGCTTGTCAGGCGGCGGCGTGGTGGTTCTGAGTAATGGAGATGTTAGAGGCGGTGACGGTGGGTACTATTACGTAGGAACCTACCGTCGGGATGGGAACAGATTTGTGGTTGAGCTAAGGGTCTCGCCGTTCTTGCTGAGTTACAACAGCGTGTTCAACACGATTGGAAGGCCGTTCTCGCTGAAGATCGAGGGTAACTTGACGGATGAGTCGCACGCCATTGGCCAAGGCCGTCCGCTGGAAATTCCGGGAGTTACATTGGGAGTCAAGTTGACGCGTCAAGCGTGAGCGAACATGGCAAATGACGAAAACAGCACCGACCGAGTTGATGTCGAAGAGGTGATGCGGCAGTTCGTCGAAAAACGAGATTTGCTGGAGGCGTTTCGTTCAAAGACAGAGGGTTTAATCTCCGAATTGTTAGACGCCGCCGCCATTCGGTGCCAATCAATTCAGTCGCGGGTCAAAACCAACAAGAAACTTCGGGCGAAATATCTTGACCCGAAGAAGGATTATCGCTCCCTCGACGAGATCACAGACCAGGTTGGCTTTAGGATCATTGTCTACTATCAAGACGAGATTGATGTAGTCGCCAAATTGGTCCGGGACGAGTTCGATGTGGATGAAGCGAATTCGGTCGACAAACGAATCACCGACCCCGAACGTTTTGGCTATCAGGCGGTGCACTGTGTTTGTCAGCACTCGTCTGGACGTTCCAAGATCACGGAATACAAGAAACATGCGGGGATCACGTGCGAGATCCAGATTGCCACGATCCTCGGCCATGCTTGGGCCGAAATGGAACATGAGTGGTACGACCTGCAGGATGATTTTCCAGACGATATCAAACGAAAGTTTTCGCGATTGGCTGCGCTCCTGGACCTTGCGGATTCTGAGTTCTTGGACATCCGTAAAAAGAAGAGCAGCTATGAGCGATCGGTAGAACTTCGGATCGAAGCAAACGTTCCCGATGTCCCGCTCGATTCCGTGTCTTTGAAATCGCTGTTAACTCAGGACCCCCACGTGAAGGAAGTCGATAGTAAGCTGGCAGTGATTTTCGCCAGCGAACTAGTTCCAGATCTGTCCGACGCCGAAGCTCGTCGGAGATTCCCGATAATGGAGTTCCTCGGGTTGCAGAGCGTCCGGTCGGCGCAAGACAAACTCAGACAGCACGAAGCGGCACTGTTGGAATTCGCTACATTGTCCGAGCAGGGAGTTTGGCGCGATTGGAAGCTCAAGACACCTATCATGCCTGGTATAGGGTTTTACCACCTGATGTTGTTATTCGCGTTCTCCGGAGGCCTAGAGTCTGCCCAAGTGGCTCTCGCGAAACTCGGAGGGGGGCTGAAAGGTTACCCGCACCTTGACGAGCAAGTAAGGATCGCGCAAGCGGTAGCGAAAAAATACGGGCTCACCTAAATGCTGAGAAAAGAACAAGCCCCGCATGCGGCGGGTGGCCCAGGTCTGCTTTAGTGTTCTTTTTCTTGTCGACTCTTACAAAATGCTGGGGTGCCCCGGGTCGCGCGATTTTCGAGACCTGGGGAAGTAGACACTCGCACTACGATTCTGTGTCCCCTGTCACAGAACCGGAGCGAAGCGACAACCTAGTCTGTTGACATGCCTTGGGGATTGGAACGTCACTACGGAGGCGGTGATCTTCACTTCATCACCTGTAGTTGTTACCATCGCCGTCCGCTGTAGCAATATCCTTGTGACCCATCTCACATCGATCCCACTCACCCATCACATTCTTCGTGACACGATCCAGCTAATCTGACCCAATGCCGGGGTCCCCGGCACGCGCCTCTTTGCGCGCGTTGGGGTGGTAGGGCGTATTAGCCCTGCCGTGGCCGTCCGGGAGCGCAGGCGTTTATGAATGAGTCAACGGGCGCGCGCGGCGGATGGTTTCGGACTTCTGCAACTGACAGGCGGAAGTGACTTGTTTTCAAATTTTTGGCTGTAAGTGCTTTGGATTGAAATTTTTACGGGAAATCCACAGCCTAAACCATTGAAAACAGAATCCAGGGGGTGGGGGGGGTGGGGTACTCTTCCGTTAACCTTGCTGGAGACGATAGATGTCCTTCGACTCCGCTCAGGATGACAAAATCACATCTGACAACCGAGTACATCGAACGGGATTTACATGCCTGAGGGAGATACCATTTTTCGCGCGGCGCGGACGTTGCAGCGCGCGCTTGCGGGGAAGGTCGTAACGCGATTTGAGACGGTGCTGCCGAAGCTGGCGCGCGTGGATGAAGATGCGCCGCTCGCGGGAAGGACCGTCGTCGACGTGGAGGCGCGCGGCAAGTGGATGCTCATGCACTTTTCCGGCGATCTCATTCTGCTCACGCACATGCTGATGAGCGGGAGCTGGCATATCTACCGGCCTGGCGAGCAATGGCAGCGATCCCGTAACGATATGCGGGTAGTGATTGAGACCTCGGACATATTGGCTGTCGCGTTTCGCGTACCGGTAGCTGAGTTTCATACCGAGGAGTCGCTGAAGCGGCGCGCGAGATTGAATCAGCTTGGTGACGATCTGCTCGGAGCAGAGTTTGATATTCCGGCAAGCGTCGAACGGTTGCGAGCGCATGGGGATTTGGAGTTGGGAGATACCCTGTTGCATCAAAGTGTTCTCGCCGGACCGGGGAATGTATTCAAGTCGGAGATCTGCTTCGCCTGCCGACTGGATCCGTTTCGGAAGATTTCCTCGTTGAGTGAAGAAGAGCTTTTACGCGTGGCGACCAAGGCGCGGGAGTTGATGACTTCGAACGTGAGTGATACGTCGGGGGACAAGATCGTTACGTACACGGGGTTTCGGCGGACGACGGGACGGTCCGATCCCTATGAGCGGTTATGGGTGTACGGGCGCGCCGGATTGCCTTGCCGGCGGTGTGGCACGCGCATCGAGGTGAAGCGGCAGGGCGCGCAGGCGCGGAAGACCTATTTCTGTCCGGAGTGCCAGCGGTAACGTGCGCGCAGCAAGACAATCCCACTACGAGACAGTTGCTTCTTCTCTCGCCTCTGCTTTCTTCCTGCCGGAACCTTCGTAGGCTTGCAGGAAGAGTTCCTGAAGCTCGGACATCAGCGGCATGCGCGGGTTGGAGAGCCAGGACGGGTCTTCGAAAGCGGCTTTGACCAGCTCGGGCATGGCACTTTCGAAGTCTTCGCGTTTGATGCCCATGCTGGCGATGGAGCGTGGGAGGTTGAGGCGATCGAGCAACTCCTCGACGGCGGTGATGAGGCTTGCGACTTTCTCTTCGACGGTGTGACCGGGCAATCCGAGAAGGTCGGCGATCATGGCGTACTTCTTGTGCGCCACGTAGCCCTGCTGGTTCGGCGACGGCATGAACTTCTGCGGAACGGCGGCGTTGAAGGCGATTACGTGCGGCAGCATTAAGGCGTTGGCGCGGCCGTGGGGGACGCCGAAGCGTGCGCCGAAGGCGTGGGCTAGTGCGTGATTGAGTCCGACCGACGCATTGGAGAACGCGATTGCGGCGATGGTGGCCGCGTTGTGCATGGTGTTGCGGGCTTCTTCGTCCTGCGGATTTTCGTAGGCGATCGGCAGGTACTTGAACGCGAGGCGGATGGCCTGCATGGCGTTGGAGTCGGTATAGGGGCTGGCGTAGTTTGAGACGCCGGCTTCGAGCGCGTGGGTCAGGCAGTCGATGCCGGTATCGGCGGTGAGGCCTTTGGGCATCGACATGACGAACTGCGGATCGACGATGGCGACGTCGGGGCTGAGCGAGTAGTCGGCGAGGGTGATCTTGCGCTGGCGGGCTTTATCGAAGAGAACGGCGAAGGGGGTGACTTCGCTGCCGGTGCCGCTGGTGGTGGGAACGGCGATCAAACGCGCGTGGTGCTTCTTCTCGGTCGGGAATTGGACGACCCGCTTGCGAAGATCGAGGAACGGCGAGCCGAGTTCTTCGAAGTTCGCATCCGGCGATTCATATTTCAACTTCATCATCTTCGCGGCGTCGATCACGGAGCCGCCTCCGAGGGCGATGATCTGATCGGCTTTGTAGAAGTTCAGCGCTTCGACACCATCCATGACCGCCTTCAGTTCCGGTTCGCAATCGGGGATGACGAGGACGTGAATGCGCGTGTCGGCGGGGATGTATCGGCGCACGATATCCACGTGTCCCATCTGCTCGAGCGGTGGGTTGGTGACGATGACCGTGGAGCGGGTGGGGAACGTAGCCAGGTTCTGGATGGAATTCGGGTTGAAGTAAATCTGGTTGGGGATGCGGAACCACATAGAAGGAGGCGTCCTCCGCGCGAGCCGCTTGATGTTGAGGTAGTGATAGACGTTGACGTTGTCCATGGTGCTGTTGCCGCCGCCGGTGCCGCAGCCGAAGGAAAACGTCGGGACCATGTCGTTATAAACTCCGCCGAGGGCGCCGATGGAGCCGGGCGAGTTGACGATGAGGCGGCCGGCGTTGAGCAGAATGCCGAAGCGGTGAATGATGTCGTCGTTCCTGGAGAAGATGACGGCGGTGTGGCCGAGACCTCCGGCGCGATTCACGGCGACGCAGACGTCGAGCGCTTCTTCGGTTGAGTGGGCGCGATAGACGGCGAGCACCGGGAAGAGCTTTTCAACGGAGAGCGGGTGATTCGGGCCGACACCCTTGATTGGCGCGATGATCAGCTTCGTCTTGGGCTGCACTTCGATGCCGACAGCAGCGGCGATATCAGCGGCTTTCTGACCGACCGCCATGGGTTGCATGGCGCCGGTGTCAGGATCAATGACAGTACGACCGAGCAGTTCGGTCTCGCCTTCGTTGCAGATGTGCGTGCCGAGGTCGGAGAACTTCTTCAATACAGTGTCGTAGATCTCGTCGTCAATGACGACAGTTTGTTCAGAGGCGCAGATGGTGCCGTTGTCGAATGTCTTGGAGGTGATGATGTCAACGACAGCCATGTTGATGTCAGCGGTCTTCTCGAGATAGACGGGCGTGTTGCCGGCGCCGACGCCGAGAGCCGGTTTACCGGAGCTATACGCGGCTTTCACGGCGCTCGGGCCACCGGTGGCGTCGATCATCGAGACATATTTGTGGTGCATCAGGTAGTCGTTGTCGTCGAGGTTGTGGGATTCGAGGCAGGCGAAGACACCGTCGGGAGCGCCGTGCTTGCGCGCAGCCTCATACATCACATGGACGGCTTCCTTGCAGCAGCGCCAGGCGCGCGGATGCGGGCTGAAGATGACCGCGTTGCGCGTTTTGATCGCCATGATGCACTTGAAAAGAACGGTCGAAGTTGGGTTCGTGATGGGGATGAGCGAAAAGATCACGCCAATGGGTTCGGCGATCTCGGTCAGCCGGCGCTCGGGATATTCGCGAATAATGCCGACGGTGCGCTTGTCCTTGACATAGTTGTAGACGAACTCGGTAGCCACCATGTTCTTGATGACCTTGTCTTCGAGGACGCCGAGCATGGTCTCTTCGACGGCCATCTGCGCGAGTTTCTGCGCGTGTTCCATGCCGGCGAGGACCATTTGCTTCACGATGCGGTCTACGTCCTCCTGGGTGAATTGCAGGAACGCGGATGCGGCGGCGCGGGCGTTGTCGACGAGGCCCTCGAGGTGGGCGATTCGCTCTGGGCTAAGTTTTGCAGTCTTTTCTTCAAGTGTTTTGGTTGGCATAGATACCTCTTCGGCGTGAGCTGGAGCCTGGATCGCCCCACGACCTTGATTCGGGCCGCATAAAGCTGGGTCGAGCACCCAGCGGGCAACGAAGAAGTATGAATCGGTCGCGACCAGATGACGGTGAGCGGCGTCACCGGGCCTTGTGAGGACTAATCTGCGGTTCCGGAATGACTTGACTCAGGATTCGGCCGTGGCTTGGAGAATTCCAGCCAGTCTTCACCGAAGATCTCGACGGGATGCTGGGTGCGCACTGTGCCGTTGCCACAATCGAGGGAATCGGCCGGGCAACATTTGTCGCATCCCCAGCAGACGCGTTCGGGGTTCTTAGGATGCAGTGGGACCCTGGGCATCGCGCACCTCTTTGCTTCGAGGCTAGAGGCTCACTGAGCGCCCGGTGCGGATGTGACTTGTGTCATAGCGTCCGTTTTTTGGCCGCGCAGTATCATAGGAGCGTTTACGGAGAACTCATGGCCATCGCGAGTGTGAATCCTGCCACCGGCGAAGTACTGAAGACGTTTGAAGCGCTCACCCCAGAACAGATCGAAGCGAAGATCGCCAAGGCGCACGCAACTTTTTCTACCTACCGACTGCTGCCGTATTCCAAGCGCGCGGCATGGATGAACAAGACGGCCGAACTGCTCGAAGCGGAGAAGCAGGAACTTGGGCGCATTATGACTTTGGAGATGGGCAAGCCGCTGAAGGCCGCAGTGGCAGAGGCGGCGAAGTGCGCGACCGCGTGCCGCTACTATGCGGAGAACACCGAACGCTTGATGGCGGACGAGATTGTGCAGACCAGCGCGAAACGGAGCTTTGTAAAGTACCAGCCGATTGGGCCGGTGCTGGCGATTATGCCGTGGAATTTTCCGTTCTGGCAGGTGTTTCGGTTCGTGGCTCCAGCGTTGATGGCAGGAAACGTTGGGCTGCTGAAGCACGCGTCGAACGTGCCGCAGTGCGCGCTGGCAATCGAAGACATTCTGCGGCGAGCGGGATTTCCCGAAGGTGTGTTTCAGACGCTGCTAATCGGAGCGAAGGCGGTAGATGCGATTCTCTCGGATTCGCGCATCATGGCCGCGACCCTCACGGGTAGCGAAGGCGCTGGGATTGAAGTTGGCGTGTCGGCTGCGAAGCAGATCAAGAAGGTTGTGCTGGAGTTGGGCGGAAGCGATCCGTTCATCGTGATGCCAAGCGCCAATTTAGAGACCGCGGTGGCTACTGCGGTGACGGCGCGGGTGCAGAACAATGGACAGTCGTGTATCGCGGCGAAGCGCTTCATTGTTCACGAAGCAATCGCTGATTCGTTTACTGAGAAATTCGTGGCGAAGATGGCGGGGCTGAAGATTGGCGACCCGATGGATGACGCGACGGAACTCGGGCCACTCTCGACACCGAGCGGGGTGACGGATCTGGAGCGCGACCTGAAAGCTTCGGTGGATGCGGGAGCGCGGGTGTTGACAGGCGGAGCGGTGATCAAACGGCCGGGAAACTTTTTTGCGCCGACAGTGATTACCGATATCCCGAAAGAATCTCCGGCTTATAAGGAAGAGTTCTTCGGGCCGGTGGCTTCGGTATTTCGGGTGAAGAACATTGATGAGGCGATCGCGATTGCGAACGACAGTCGCTTTGGGCTGGGCGCGAGTGTGTGGACGAACGAGCCAGCGGAGCAGGAACGTTTTATTCGCGATATCGAAGCGGGCATGGTTTACGTCAACAAGATGGTCGCGTCGGATCCGCGGCTGCCGTTTGGTGGGGTGAAGCAGTCAGGACATGGGCGCGAACTGGGCGTGCACGGGCTGCACGAATTTTTGAATATTAAGACGGTGTGGGTGGAGTAGCGCCTACCAAGTTAGAGTGACGATTTGACGCTGGAAGCCTTCGCCTGTCGGGAATGCGACTTCCAGCGTTTCTTTGTTTATGGTGGCGCCTTGCGCGGTGACGGTCTTCACGCGCGGGTCGTTCATTTGCAGCGGAAGTTGCTGATGGGAACCGGCGGGGGCTTCGAGGGTGAGCGCCAGTTTGCGGCCTTCGTACTGCTGGTTGATGACGCGGAGGAGATGGCTTGCATCGCCAGGGCGCGGCGCTTCATCGGGAAGCGATACTTGGACATCCGGCAACGTGATGCTCGCGGTGTGGGTGGTTGCCGGTGCGACCTTGCACATGCGGTCGGTGCGCTCGGGGATCACGCAGAGCGGGATGGCCTTCGCTGAAGTTACCGTGATGTTGAGCGTTGTGCCCTGGCGTTGGTAAGTGATGTCGAGTTCGGTGTCGCCGTAAGGGACGTGATGGACGACGGCGCGGGGCCACTCGGGCGGGAGTTGCGGGACTACGAACAGCTTGTGCTGTGAGACGTTGGTCTCGATGCCGAAGAGGCCCCGGATGGCGGGCGTAAGGACCATGGCGGAAGACCAGAGTTGATGCGCGGTGCTGCGGCCTAATGGCTCGTTGAATTTTCCGGACATTAATTCGGTGACGTTGCCGGGATCGCCTTCCCAGGTGAGGCGCAGGTTCTCGCGCAAGTGCTGGAGGCCCGCGAGGGAACGTCCGGCGCGGAACTCGGCCATGGCGGTCCATCCGGTGAAGAGCGGCCAGATGGAGCCCTGGTGGTAACTGATGGGGTCGTAGAGCTGGTTGCTTTGCGCGATGGCGCGAGAGCCCCAGTCGGCGTTGAGATCGCTGGCGGCGTAGAAGTCGAGGGTCTTGGCGGCGTTGGGAAGAGCAAGTTCGCCGGTCCACCAGGCGACGGCGGGATAGGACGTAGGCGTGGTGTCGTAGCTGCCGTCTTTGTTGCGGCTGAAGGCGTAGATACCGTCAGGAGCGAGATAGGCGTTGAGCTTGGTGCGGATGGATTCGGCTGTGTCGTGCGCGGACTTGGTGAGAGTGTCGTCGCCTAGTGTTTTTGCGAGGTCTCCGATTGCAGCAGTGGCTTGCTGGTCGAGGGCGGCCAGGTAGAGCTCTTGTTGCGGCATTCCGGGCGGCCAGGACTCGACCCAACCGGTTCCTTGCGAGTTGTCGTAAATGCCGTCACCGTCGGAGTCGTGGGCGCGCAAGAAATCGTAGGCGCGCTTGATATTTTTCCAGTGCTTTTGGATGAAGGCGTCGTCGCCAGTAGTGCGAAGGTAGTCGTGCATGGCGAGGATGAAGAGCGGGGTGGCGTCGGCGGCGGCGTACATGTAAGGGAATGAGGGCCAATCTACGCGGTCGGCGGATTGGGAGTATTCGTGCATGATTTTGCCGTCGGCGCGCTGGCGCGCGATCAGGAATTCAAGGGCGTTGCGCGAGGTGGCGAAGTCACCTTCGCTGTGGAGGGCGAAGGTGGTCCAGAGGCTGTCGCGTCCGAAGAACCAGCCGAAGCCAGGGCGGTCGGAATCGGCCGACGGGTAGACACCAGCGACGAGTCCGACTTCATTTCCTTTTCGGACCTTGAGTTGGTCTATGGAGATCTCGGCCCAGCGCAGCGCTTGATCGAAGAGGGGATCGGGCGTTTCGACAGTTAGATGAGTATCGAAGAAATGGGCGTAGTAGTCGCGGCTGGCGCCGTAGTACTTCGGCAAGTTCGCGGCGATCTCGGCGATCTCTGATGTGAGTTGCGAGGTGCGCTCCTGACCACGGAGGGTGCCGCCATCTACGACATGTGTTAGCAGCGGGAAATACTTATTGCCGTCGCGTTGCGGGTCGTACGAGAGGATGAATTGGAGCGGGTAATCTTTCGGGCGCTCCTGATACGGAGCCATGATGCCGGGCTGCGCATTGGGCATGGCGATCATGCCGTAGAAGCTGGGGTCTTCGGTCTCGAGCATGTACGCACCACCGGTGCCCATGGGGATCCAGCCTGCTCCAGGGCGGTTGCCATTCAATGCCGGCCACATGTGTTGCATGACGGGATCGAGGTCGATGGTGAGGGTTACGGGACGGATGGATTCAATTTCGAACATCACGAGCGGCGCGGGGGCATCCTGCAATCCTCGCGCCAGGAACATGTGTTGCTTCACGGTGATAGCAGCGTGGGAGTAGGTAATGGTGGTGTGATCGGGTGCGACATCGATGGTGGCCGCGAGAGGATTGAGTTCGATGGGGACGGGATAATCTTTAAGCGCGGCGTGAATACTCACGTGAGCGAAGACTTTATCGGGAAAGTGCCAGAGTTCGAAGCTGCCGTCCTGCTGGCCGAGGATGGCGCCGGTATCGCCGGTGACGCTGAAGGGTAGGCGTTCCTGGGCGCGCTGATGGATTGTTAGCGGCGACGTGGTTAGCGGGAAATGCGCGATGGGTGCGAAGTCGGGTTGCTGCGCGTGGGAAAGCGCGGCTAGCAGGCAGGCAATCGGAAGGGATTTGAGCAGACGCATGAGAACGGCGGTGAACTCCGCCTGCGCATTATAAGCGCGGTGGGGCTAATCGCGTCCGCGGGGGAGGGTGACGCGCGCCATGCAGCCGCGGGTGCCTTCGCGGTTGATCAACTCTAGGCGGCCGCCGTGGGCTTCGGCGATCTGGCGTGAAAGAACGAGGCCGATGCCGCTGCCTCCCTGCTTCGTCGTATAGAACGGAACGAAGGCATTGCTCGGGTTCATGATGCCGGGGCCGTTGTCTTCGACTTTGAGGATGATGGCCGCGGGCTCGGCATCCCAGCCAACGATGACTTCCGGCGGTTCCGGAGTTTCAGGCTGCTGCATTTCTTTGGAGGCTTCTACGGCGTTCTTGACCAGGTTGATCATCATCTGCTCGAGCTGGTCGGGATCGGCCTGCAAATGAACGTCGGGATTATTACGCACCTCGACGACGACGCGGGTTTCGAGCCCGGCGACGCGTTCCACCAGCGACTTCATGGAGACAAGCTTGAGCTTCGGCGGGGGCATGGTCGCCAACTGGCGATAGGCCTGAAGGAAGCGGTTTAGCGACTCGGCGCGGCCTTCGACGATGGAGAGGCCCTTTTCGAAGTCTTCGCGTTCTTCGTCGCTGAGGGACGTGCGCTTCAAGCGTGAGTTCAGGCTGCCGGCGATGGACTTGATGGGTGCGAGCGAGTTGTTGAGTTCGTGGCCGAGCACACGAATGAGTTTCTGCCAGGCACTCCGCTCTTCTTCGCGGAGGGCGCGGCTAACGTCAGAGAGAACGATCAGCGTGTGCGGAACGCCATCCTGGCGGAAGCTGCTGCGGCGCACCATCCAGCGCGAGTTCGGGCTGTAGGGCAATGGAACGAGCGATTCGCTTTCGGCCTCAAAGGCCACTTGCAGGTTTAGTTCGGTGGCAGTGGATCCGAGAAGTTTTGTGGCGGGCTGCTGCAGGAGGCGCTCGCCAGCGGAATTTACGAGCTTAAGTTTGTGTTCGGGATCGAAGGCAAAGAGCGGTGCGTCAATTTCTTCGACAATGCGCGACAGCAGTGCGGTGGCTTCGATCGCGCTGGTCTTCTGGATGGTGAGCACGTCGGCGAGGGCATTGACTTCGATGGCTAGTTCGCCGAGCGCGTCGTCCATGGCGGCGCCGCGAGCACGGAACGAGTAGTCCTCTTCGCGGAGTGCGGCGACCACATTGGTCAAGGTTTGCAACGGACGCACAATCTGCTCATGCTGGGCGAGAACGAGCAGGAGCCACGCGATGCTCTCGCCGGCGAGCAGCGCGATTTTGGCGTCAATCGTCCATTTCTGAATGAGAACAAGAATGACGCTGACGATCATGCTGGGCAGCGCAACGAGGAAGGCCAGCAGCAGCACGCGCCTTTCGTAGCGAATGCGCGAGCGCTTGGTGCGGAAGGGCGCGGCGGTTCGCGATGGGGCCTCGTCCGCCGAGCGGGTGTTAGCGATCGCGGCCTTGGCGCGTTCCGAGTGCTGGCCGCTGCCCGCGGCGAACCCCATGGTCCGCTCCGGCGGGTCGTCAGAGACCATATTTCTCCATTCGGCGATAGAGAGCCCCACGGCTCAAGCCCAGCGCTTCGGCGGCCTGGCTGACGTTGCCGTGGTAACGCTGGAGAGCTTTGCGGATGAGAATACTCTCCACCGACTCGATGCTCAATTCTTCCAAATTCGGGCTGCTCTGCTGCTTCTGCTGCACCAGTCCGAGATCTGCCGGAGCAAGCTCGTTACCGCGCGCCATGAGCACGGCGCGCTCCATGGTGTGATCCAGTTCGCGGACATTGCCGGGCCAACTGTATTGCATGAGCGCCTGCAGCGTGCTCTTCTCCAAGCCCTGCACCGGCCGGCGATAACGTTCGGCATAGCGTTTGAGGAAGTGCAGCGCAAGTGCGGCGATGTCCTCACGACGCTCGCGCAGAGGTGGAATGTGGATCTCGACGGTGTTGAGGCGGAAAAGAAGATCCTCGCGGAACTGTCCTTGCGCCGAGGCTGCTCGAAGATCTGTGTTGGTGGCGGAGATTACGCGCACATTGACGCGGCGGCTCTTCGAGGAGCCAACGCGTTCGATCTCGCCGGTTTCGAGTACCCGGAGAAGTTTTGCCTGCTGGCGGACAGGAACGTTGCCGATTTCGTCCAGGAAGATGGTGCCCCCGTCAGCTAATTCGAAGCGTCCGATGCGGTCGGTGCGGGCATCGGTGAAAGCGCCTTTGACGTGGCCGAAAAGTTCGCTTTCGAAGAGCGTGTCGGGCAACGCGCCGGTGTTCACGGCTACGAGTGTCTTCGAAGCTCGCTGCGAGATGCCGTGCAGTGTCTGTGCGACGACTTCTTTACCGGTGCCGTGTTCGCCGGTGATGAGAACGTTGGCGTCGGAGGGACCGATGCGGGCGATGGAATCGAGCACTGGCTGCATCGATGGCGCCGTCGCGATGAGTTGCGGCAGGCCCGTCGCGCGGAGCAACTGGTTCTCTGCCTGCAACCGCTCGGCGCGCTGCAGGGTTCGGTACAGTTCGACCTGGGTACGGAGAATCGTCAGGAGCCGCTCGTTTTCCCAAGGCTTCTGGATGAAGTCGCGTGCGCCCCGGCGCATGGCTTCGACGGCGACATCAATGCTGCCCCATGCGGTCATCACGATCACAGGCACGGTGCTGTCCTGTGCGACGATTTCGGAGAGCAAGTCGAGGCCTTCGCGGCCCGACGTCGTATCGCGGGTGTAATTGAGGTCGATGAGCAGCGCGTCGTACGAGTTACTATTGAGCAACTCGCGCACCATCACCGGGGACTTCGCGGTGTCTACCTCGTAGCCTTCGGGGCGCAGGAGGATCTTGAGTGCGTCGAGAATGTGTTCCTGGTCATCCGCCGCCAAAATGCGGGCCGCGCGCTCGGAGCGCGCGGGCGTTGTTATTAGTTTTGGGTTCCCTGTGGTGGCACTCTGGGTCATCTAATCTCCGTTCCTGCCGGTTTCTCGGCAGGGTTCGCGGCGACCACGCCGGTGATCGCCTCCTGGATGTGGACGCCATTATGTTCTAAAGTCTGGGCCGTCGCACGATCAAGTTCGACTTTCGATTTCTGGTAGATGGTCTGCGCGGTCACCAAATCGAGTGATGCCAACGCCAAGTCGCGTTGCGCAGTCATAGTCTGGTAGATCGAACCGGCACCCAGGTCCTGCTCTTTCTTCATGGTTTCGAAGGTGCGTTGCGCCAGGTCGCGGGCCTTGATCGCGGCTTCCACACGGGCGGCCGTCTGTTCATAGGCATACTGGGCGTTGCGGACTTCGATGCGGATCTGCTTTTTCAATTGCTCCCGCCGCAACTCCGACTGTCGGTATTCCAACTCGGAACGGAACTGGTCAGCCTTGGCGATGCGGTTGCGAATAGGGATGTTCACGTTGACGCCGACGTAGTAATCCGGCGATGAACCGTTGAACGCATTCTCAATTGATCCACCCCAATCCGGCGGGACGGTAATCGGGTTGTCGCCTACGAAGGCCGGGTTCGCGAGACCGGCGAGACCAGCACTGCCGTAGAAGCCGACGAGGTTCACAGACGGCAACAGCGCATTCCGCGTGGCTTTCTGGCTGATGCGCCGGTTCTCGAGGTCAATATCCGACTCGAGAAGTTCCGGACGGGACTGCAACGCGTGGGTAATGAGGTCCACCAAGTTTTGCGGCGTTACCGGTTCGGTGGTGTCCATGCGATCGGTCGGAACCACGGGCATAGCTTCGAGAACCGGATCATCCAGAGAGCGGGTGATCGCGTTCTTGATGAGCGATGCCTGCAACTCGAGGTTGGTATTGGCGACGGTCAAGTCTTGTGCGCGCTTAGAAACTTCGGCCTCGGCACGCAGTACATCCATCTCGGGTACGGCTTCGAGCTTTAACTGCTTGCGGGTGTTGTCGAGCGTCTGGTTGGCGAAGTCGAGCGACTGTTGATTCACGCGCGCTTGCTCGAAAGCACCCACGAGGTCCCAATAGATGTTGGCGATCTGCGTGACAGTCGCAGTGACCTGATCTTTGAAGGCGATGTCGGAAATTTTCTTGTTGTTCTTTGCAATACGCAGATAGCGCAGGTTCGGGCCAAAGCCGAAACCGGCGAGCAATGGTTGCTGTAAAGAAATGCGGTAAAGCGAATTCAGTGAGGGATTGAGATTGTTGTTGGGGCTGTTCGTGATCTGACGGTTGTTGTTGAAGTCGAAAGAAATCTGCGTGCCGGTGGCGAACGCCTGTTGATAATTGAAGTTACCGGTAGTGGTGTTCAACTGCAGGCTGGGCACACCGTAGATCGTCTGGTTGGAAAGAGGCGACGTCGCGTGTTCGACGCCGATGTTGGCGTTGATCTGCGGATCGAAGCTGTTGACGAACGTACCGCTGCCGAGCGTGGATTGCACGAGACCAGCCGCACCAGCGCCCGCGCCACCTGCGCCGCTAGACGTACCGCCCGCGCCTGCGCCCGGAGCACCGGAGCCGAAGCCACCCACGCCGCCGCCCGGAGTTCCCTGCACCACACCGGTATTAACGCCGCGGAACGAGCCGCCAGCCTTGGTACGGAGGATATCCGTATCGGCAATGGGGACGTTGTAGCGCGCAATGGCAAGGTCGAGATTATTTTCCAACGCCAGTTCGATGGAATCGTTCAGCGATAAGTACAGTTTGCCATCGCGAATCAGCGAAGCGAGCCGCGGCGAATTCGAAAGCACCGGCGCCGCGACGTGGCTTGGCGTGTAAGGACCCAGCGGGTTATGGCTGTGGGGCACCTGGACGTTGAAGGCCGACGCGGCGGTAGGTGCCGGGGGTGCATCCGGGACGTTATTCGCGTTCGGGCCTGCAGTGGTGTTCTGCGCCATCGCCGCGGTGGTGCTGGCGAAGGTCGCGTAAACACACAGGAGACTGACGGTCTTGCGGAGCCGGGTTGCAAAGCGATCATTCATCGGGTGGCCGCCTCGCCCTGGAATTGCAGGTTCGGGTTGGATGTGTCGCCCACGAGCCATCCATCGCGCATTTGCAGCGTGCGCGTGCCATAGGAGGCATTCACTTCCGAGTGCGTGACCTGCACGATGGTCGTGCCTTGCTGGTTGAGTTCCTTGAACAGCTCCATGATCTCCTTGGCCTGGCTGGAATGCAGGTTGCCGGTGGGTTCGTCGGCGAGCAGCAACGCGGGATTGTGAATCACTGCACGCGCAATGCCGACCAACTGCTGTTGTCCGCCGGACAACTGGTTGGGATAGAGGTCTTTTTTCGCGACGATCTGGAAGCGATCGAGGGTGTCGGCCACCATGCTCTGGCGCTCGCTCTTTGGGATGTCTTTGTAGGAGAGCGGCAGATCGATGTTCTCCTGCACGGTGAGGTCGTCGAGAAGGTGATAGCTCTGGAAGACCATGCCGATGTGCTTCTTCGCGATGTCGGCACGCTGCTTGCGCTTCATGTCGTGGACGGCTTCGCCCTTGAACCAGTACTCGCCGGCCCATTGGTCGTCGAGCAAGGCAAGTGCGTTGAGGAGCGACGATTTGCCCGCGCCTGATGGCCCCATGATGGTGATGAACTCACCCGGTTGAATATCCAACCCGATGCGACGCAGGACCCAGGTCTGCCCGGCTCCGGTCTTGTAACTGCGTTCGACATTTTTCAGTTGAATCATCTTTTTCTCAGTTCCCTATTCGTAACGAAGCGCGGTCATCGGCTCGGTAGAAGCCGCTCGCCGCGCAGGCAGCAGTGCTGCCAGTAATCCGAACAATGCTAATCCTGCTGCAAGAGAGACGATGGTGACCGCATCCTTGCCGAGATGCAGGACCACCAGCGCCGACAAAATTTTCTGCACGGCCATGGTCATGATGAGTCCACCGGCAACTCCAATAGCGAGCAAGAGGCCGACGCGTTTGTAAACGCCCGCGAGAACTTGTGCGCGCGTAGCGCCTAATGCCATGCGCACACCGATGTCGCGAATGGAGAGATCCACTTCGTGGCTGATGAGCCCATAAAGACCGACGATCGACAAAAGGATCGCGAGCGCGGCGAAAGTACCGAAGAGCCAGTTTTCCAGGCGCTCGAAGATGAGCACTTCTGCGATGACGTCTTTCATCGTTTCCGGAGTACGGGAAGGAACGCCGGGATCAACTTCGTGAAGTGCATTGCGCAGACTGCCCATCATGCCCGCGGGATCCATGGAAGTGCGCACTACGAGTTGCATGCTGGAGAGATACCCGAAGGCGTTCTTCGCAGAAACTTGTGAGACAGCGTAGTCCATCTCGGCGAGCGGCGGGGCGTAGATGTTCTGACGAACGTCGCTGACGACGCCGACGATTTCGGTCTTGTCGTCGTCGGAGAGATGCTGGCCGACTGGATCTTCTCCGGGCGCGAAAAACTTCTTCACGAAGGCTTCGTTCACGACCGTCACCGGCTTTGTGTTGCGATTATCGAGCTTGGGATCGATGAGGCGGCCGCGCAAGAGGCGGATGCCCATGGCGCTGTAATAGCCGGGGGTCACGACACGGTACTCGGCGAGTTGCTCCTGGCCTTTGGGCGCGGGAGGCTTGCCGACGATTTGGACATCGCTGTTCCATCCCCAGTTCTGGATGGGGATGATCTGGATCATGCCGGCGGCTTTGACGCCGGGGATCGCCTGAACTTTTTCCATCAGCGGGTTGTAGAACTCGGTGACGACGTCGCGATTTTCGTAGGCGCCGCGCGAAAGATCGAGTTCGGTGGCGATCATGTTGTTGGTGGTGAAGCCGAGGTCGGTGCTGCGCAGGCCGGCGAGCGTGCGCATGAGCAGGCCGGAGGTAACGAGAAGGACGAGCGCGAGTGCGATCTGGGTAACGATGAAGACCGCACGGAGATGATGCTGTCCGCGGGCAGAGCCTGCACTGCCACCGGCTTTGAGCGCCAACGACGGGGCAATGCTCGACAGACGAAGCGCAGGAACCACACCGGCGACGAGTGCGGTGATGATCGCAACCGCGAGCGAGGCGACCAGAACGGGGATGTTGATCTGAACGTCGGCGCCGCGAGCGAGAGCGGCAATGAGGAGCTTGGTGATTCCGGAGAGCAGGAGGAAGGCCAGCAGGACTCCGCCCAGAGTGCCGGCGATCGCGAGCATCACGGTCTCGGTGAGCATTTGGCGGACAAGGCGAGTGCGGGTCGCGCCGATGGCGGAGCGCACAGCAACTTCACGTTCGCGCTTCACACCGCGAGCAAGCAAGAGTCCGGCGAAGTTGGCGCAGCCGATGCCGAGCACCGCGAGAACCGCGAAGAGCAGGACCTTGAGAGGAGCGCCGGTATCGCCGACTACGTGCGCGGCGATGCCTTCGATGTTCATGCGACGGCCCTTGGCGTCGGGATTCTCCACGGCATAGGATTCCATAGCACGGCCCATGTCGTCTTCCGCCTGCTTCGAGGTAACGCCATTCTTCAAGCGCGCAACCATGGGCATCCAGTGCGAGCCTTTGGATTCGGCAAGGTCTTTGGGGATGTGCAGTGGCAAGTACACGGCGTGAGCAGCGCTGATCGGATAGCGGAAGCCAGCGGGCATTACGCCAATGATGGAGTACGGTCGGCCATCAATTTTCGCGGTCGCGCCGGTAACGTCCTGGCGGCCGCCGAAGTCCTGCTGCCAGGATTCATAGCTGAGCACGACGACATCGTTCTTGCCGGGCTGGTCTTCGCCATCGGCGAAGGTGCGTCCGAGGATCGGATTCACGCCGAAGACTTGGAAGAAGTTGTCGGTGGTGCTGACGCTGGTGATCGGTACCGGACCGCCGTTGGTTTCAAAATTCGCAGAGCCGCGCGAATAGCCGGCGAGGGCGCTGAAACTCTGGGTGTTGCGGCGCCAGTGCAGGTACTCGGGGTAGGCGGCGGGCTGGGTGTATCCCTGCGGCGAATAGCCTTGCAGGAAGAAAATCTTGTCGGGCTGATCGAAGGGCAGCGGACGGATGAGGATCGCGTACAGGACACTGAAGACGGCGGTCGCGACGCCAATCGCGAGGGCGATAGTGAAGACCGCTGTAAACGAAAAGCCGGGCTTCTTGTAAAGCTGGCGGAAGGCGTATCGAACGTCCTGCATCAATGTCGTCATAGTGTCCTCACTCGTACCGAATTGCCGTAAGAGGATTCACCGATGCTGCCCGGCGCGCTGGGAAGTACGCCGCGGCCAACGCCACCAGCGCCAATAAACCGCACGCCACGCCAAATGAAACCGGATCTTCTGCGGGGACCCCGAACAACATGCTCGCAATGAGCCGCGATGAAGCGGCGGCAAGCACCAGACCGACTACTACACCAATGACTGTGAGGCGCATCGCACGGCCGAGCACCATGCCGAGGATGTCGCCGGGTTGCGCGCCGAAAGTCATGCGCACGCCGACTTCGAAGGTGCGCTGCGCCACGGTATACGCCATCACGCCGTAGATGCCGAGCATCGCCAGAATTAAGCCTAGGCTTGCGAACCCGCCGACGAGCCAGCTACGGAAGCGCGGCGTGGCGGTGGATTCTGCCAGCATGGAATCCATGGTGGTGAACTTCGTAGCGATGCGCGGATCCATGCCCTGCACCATCTTGCGCGCCGTCTCCATCAGCGTGAGCGGCGGCAGTTCGGTGTGCATCACGACTTGCAACTCGTTCGCGCGGAAGGGGTGCTGCTTCAGCGGCAGATATAAGGTGGCACGCGGAGTGGAAGCGGGTGAATCCTGGCGAACATCGCCGACAACGCCGACGATGGTCATCCACTTCCCGCTCTCTTCATCGAGCCCGCAACGGAGCTGCCTGCCGATGGGATCGCTGTTGCCAAAACTCTGTTTCGCCATCGCATCGCTGATGATCGCGACGGGTTCCGAATCGTGCGTATCACTCTTCTGGAAGTCGCGTCCGCGCAGCAAAGGAATGCCCATGGTCGAGAAATACTGTGGACTGCTCAACGCCCAGTTTGCCTGCGGCAGGTCGTCAAGTGAGGCAGGCAGCGTCTGGCCGCTGATCTGGTAGCCACCGTTGGAACCGTATTGGCCGGCGGGCAGGCCCATCACACCGGCGACCGCCGTTACGCCGGGAACGGCGCGCAGCTGATCGAAGAGCGTTTCCATCTGCTGCGTGCGCTGCAAATTCTCCAGCAAACCTTTCGCCGGAGCGTGCACATACATTACGAGCAGATGGTCGCTGCGATAGCCGGGATCGGTCGCGTTGAGCTTGATCATGGTGCGCACCAGCAAGCCTGCGCCAGCGGCAAGAACGAAGGTCAACGCGATCTCCGCGACGACCAGTACGTTACGAAGCTTCGAGACGCCGCGGCCTACCATGCCGCGCGAGGTGTCCTGTTTCAACGATTCGTTGACGTTCAGCCGCAGCGACTGCCATGCGGGTGCAACGCCGGAGAGCAGCGTCGCAATCACGCTGACCACAGCGATCAATGCGATTGCCGGCGCGCTGATGTGGACTTCGTTGAGGCGCGGGATGTCCGTCGGCGCGAGGCGCAGGAAGCTGCGAAGGAGCGGAACGGCAATCAGTAGGCCGACACCTGCTCCGAGGAACGCGAGCACCAGGCTTTCGAGAAACACTTGGCGCACCACCCGCGTGCGCGAGGCGCCGAGCGCGCTACGCAATGCGACTTCTTTGGTTCGGGTGGTGGCCCGCGCCAACTGCAAATGCGCGACGTTCACACAGGCGATGAGCAGGATCAATGCAACGGCACCGACGAGCAGCAGAAACATGGGGCGTACTTTGCCGACCAACTGTTCTTGTAGCGAAACCGCGAGGAACGCTTTGTTCTTGTTGTCAGCCGGATACGCGATGCGGAGGCGATCGCCAATGGTGTTCAGTTCCGACTGCGCGGCCGTCATCGAAACGCCAGCCTTAACCTTCGCGACGGAACGGAAGTTATAAGAAGTGCGATGTGACCACTCAGCTTCGGGAGTGTCCGATACGCCCATCCAGACCTGGGTGCCCTTGGGGAAGCTGAACTCACCGGGCAACACGCCGACGATGTCGTAGGTCGTGCCTTCGACGCTGAGCGACTTGCCGACGGCGGCTTCCACGCTGCCGAAGTTGTCGCGCGCAAAGTTGGCGTTGATCAGCGCAGAGTGCGTGGCCTCGCTATCATTGAATAGTCTCCCAGCAACTGGCGTTACACCGAAGACGTTCGCGAAGTTCGCAGTCGCGCCTTGCACGCCAGTGAAGGCTGCGTGGTCGGGCAACTGTACGCCCATCTCGCCGCCGAAGTAGTACGCAACCTGTTCGAACGATTTCGACTGCGCCTCAATGTCCATTAAATCGGCGCCGGTAACGCGGTTGATGCTGCGGCCTTCGTTGGTGAACTGCGTATTCAGCGCGATGATGCGGTCGGCGTCGCGATACGGCAGCGGTGCGATCAGCACCGACTGCACGGCCGCCAGTACCACGGCATTCGCGCCGATGCCGAGCGCCAGCGTGAGCACAGCGACGGCGGTAAAGCCGGGGCTCTTGCGCAGTTGGCGCCATGCATATCGCAGATCTTGAAGTAAGCCGGTCATCATTCACCTACTCGTAGCGCAATGCCTTCATCGGGTCGATGCCAGCGGCACGCCGTGCCGGCAACGTCGCCGCTGCCACCGCCACCAGCGTCACCAGTAGCACTACCGCAAAAACCGTCAGCGGGTCGTAATGGGACACTCCGTATAACTGCGCCCGCATGAACCGACTGAGCACGATGGATACCGGCAGCGCCACGATAATTCCAGCGCCGGCGAGCCAGAGCACTTCCGTGAGCACCATGCGGACCACGGACATGCGGGTGGCGCCAAGCGCCATGCGTACCCCGATCTCGCGGGTGCGCTGCGCCGTGGAATAAGCGAGGACGCCGTACAATCCGACCGCCGCAAGGATCGCTGCGAGGATGCCGAAACCCGAAGCGAGCAGGGCGATGATGCGCTCGGTATTCACGTCGTCGTCAATCTGTGCATCCATGGTGCGGAAGGTGTCGAGCACCAGCTTCGAATCCACGCCCTGCACTGCGCCGCGGATCTGGCTCATCGCCGATGCGGTCGGCTGCCAGGTGCGCACGTAGTAAGCGAGGAACCCCGGCTGATCGGGCACAAGCACTTCCTTTGCGCCCGGCTTCTTCGGATCGCGCACCCAGTGCTGCATCTGCGATAACGGTGTGAAGAGAGCTTGTTTCACTTCGTCGCGAACGTTGGTGTGCTTCGAATCGCGCACTACGCCGACGATCTGGATGTCGTACTTGGCGTCGTCTCCCGAGCCGCGGGCCAACACTTTGCCAATGGCCTTGTCCGGCGATCCGAAATGCTTCTTTGCCAACGTTTCGTTAATAACAGCGACATTGCCTGAACCGGCGGCGTCGGATTCGGTAAAGTCACGGCCCGTGATCAGCGGAATCTGCATCGCCGAGAAATACCCGGCGCTGACATTCGGCCACTCGGCGTTCATGTCATCGCCTTCCTTCTCAGTTATGCCGGCGATGCTGAAATTGCTCGAGCTATTCGTGTTCGCCAGTTCCGGGTCCGCGGTGGAAGCCACAGCCTGTACGCCGGGCAGGGCTTTCAGGGAGTCGGTGATGCGCTTGTGAAGAACGGCCGTTTGATTGTCTTCATAACCGGCGAGCTGGGGATCGATCTGGAACGTGATCAAGTGTTGGGTGACGAAGCCAACATCCGCCGACTTCAGATTGCCCAAGGTGCGTACGAATAATCCGGCGCCCACGAGAAGAACTAGACTCACGCCGACCTGCACTGCGACCGACAGTCTGCGGAAGCGCAACGCGCCACCCGCGGTGGTGACGGTTTGCTGTTTAAGAGCGGGTATGAGGTTCGGCCGCCAGAACTGGACCGCCGGAGCAATGCTGAATACCAGGCTCACCAGTAGCGCCAGCCCAAAATTGAAGGCCAGCACACGCATATCGGGTGAGGACGAGAACGGCACGTTGCCGTTGGAATCTGCAAAGGCTTTGCGAATAAGCAGCGCTGAGGCCTGTGGAGCAAGGACGATGCCGAGCGCACCGCCGATGAGTCCAAGGATCAAACCTTCACTCAGCAGCTGTTGAATCACGCGAGTACGGCGCGCGCCCATTGCGTAGCGCACCGACATCTCTTTCACGCGAGTCGCCGCGCGAACCAACAACAGCGTCGCAACGTTCACGGCCGCCATCACTGCGACGAGCAACACCATGCCCATCACAATCAGCATCGGCATGCGATATTGGTCGAGGAGCGAGAAGCCGCGCGCTCCGTTGTGAAGATAGAGGTGGCTCTTCGGCCCAAAATTTTCGCGGAACTTGTCGCTCTTGTTGCGAACCTCTTTCAGTTCTTCTTCGCGCGCCGAATGCCAGAGCGAATCCAGGCCTGCCTCTGCCTGCGCCATGGTCATCCCGGGCTTCAGACGGCCAATTATATTGAGCCAAATGGAGCGCCGATTGTCGAGGTCGTTCCACCCGGGCGTCACCTGTTCCTTCATCATCATCGGCGTATAGATCGCTGGAAGGTAGCCGGTCTGCATGCTCTGGAAACCCGGCGCTGAAACGCCGATCACGGTGAATGGGTGGCCGTTGATGAGGACGTTATCGCCGACTACTTTGGGATCGAGCCCGAAGCGCCGCTGCCAATACGAGTAGCTGAGGACAACGAGCGGATTTCCATTCGGCACCACGTCGTCGGCCTGCACAAACAGGCGGCCGGCGGCCGGACGAACACCGAGAACATCGAAGTAGTTGCCACTGACGAGTTCGGCGTTCACGAGCTCTGGCTGGTTGTGCCACTGCAGGCCGACTTGCGAAATATCGGACGCGATCACGCCGTCGAACACAGTGTTGCGATCGCGAATGTCCTTGTACATCGGATACGAGAAGTAAGCGCCCGACGGGCCGCCGTGATTGTTGGTGGAACCAGTGTGCGAGCCTTTGTACTCGAAGACGACAAGACCCTTCGGATCTTTCACCGGCAGATTGCGCAGCAGGACCTGGTCGAAGAGGCTATAGATCGCGGTATTGGCGCCGATGGTGAGAGTCAGCGTGATGATCGCGGTTGCGGCGAAGCCGGGCGACTTCCGCAACTGGCGGAACGCGTAACGCACATCCTGAATAAGGTTCTCGAACATCATGGCTCCTCTACTCGTCGCGCAACGTACGGATGGGATCAAGCTTGGCCGCGCGGCGCGCCGGTAGATAGCTTGCAAACAACACGGTTCCCATCAGCAGGGCGCAGGTGGAAAGCAGCGCCACGGGGTTGAAGACGGAAACTTTGAATAAGAGACTCTCGAACACTTTGCTGAGCGCAAGTCCCGTCCCTAACCCGATGACGAGGCCGGCGACTGCCAGCTGCATGCCGTGACCGAGCACGAGTTTCAGGACATCGCTGCGTTGCGCGCCGAGGGCCATGCGCACACCGAGTTCGCGGGTACGCAGACGGACGGAGTATGCAATTACGCCATACAATCCGACGGCGGAGAGTAGCAGCGCGAGGCCCGCGAATACCGAGAGCAGGACAACGAGGAAACGGCGGCCAATGAGTGAGTCATCGACGCGCTCGTCCATCGCCTTCACGTCATATAGGGCTTGGCTCGGATCGACGTTGCGCACAGCATTGCGAATCGGCCCAACGAGACCCGCGGCCGCGCCGTTCGTTTTCACGGCGATAAAGCTTGAGTCGTTCGGCGCTTGCGCCATTGGGAAGTAGTAGAAGCCTTCGTTGGTGTCGTTCTCCAGCGACGTGGCGCGTGCGTGATGCACGATGCCCACGATCTCGCGCCAGGGATCTTTGTCCGGCGGATCGCCGAAGTTGATGTGCTGACCGATCGGGTCGCTATCGCCGAAGTACTGGCGCGCGAGAACGTCATCAATGATCACGACAAGCTGTGTTTTCGCGCGATCGGCGGAAGTGAAGAAGCGGCCACGCATTAGCGGAATACCGAGAGTCTCGAAATATTCGGGCGATACCGAACGAATGTTTGCGTGTGGCCCGAGCGCGCCGTTCGCTACCGGCTTGCCTTCGATGAAGAACGAAGCGGAACCACCCCCGTTGCTGAACGGGATCGAGTCCACAATCGCGGCGTGCTGCACGCCGGGGATCTGCTTCAACTGCTCTTCAAGCGAGTTGTAGAAGTTGGCCTGCTGTTCGTCGGTCTTGTACGTGGCTTTGGGCAACGTCAAAGCAGCGGTCATTACACCGTGTGGCTGCATGCCGGTCTCAACTTGCTGGATCGTGTTCATGCTGCGTACCAACAATCCCGCGCCGAACAAAAGCAACATCGCGATGGCGATTTCGACAACGACCAGTGCAGAGCGTGTGCGCTGGCGCGCGGGGCTGGCGGAATCAGAGCGGCCACCTTCCTGCAATGCCTGGAACCAGCGAATGTGCGTCATGTGCCACGAGGGCGCAGTTCCGCAAAGCAGTGCGCAGAGCACGCCGATGCCGGCAACGAAGAGGAGCATGCGGGCGTCCATGGGAGCGCTGACAGTGCGACCAATGCTGGGCGGCGCAAGCGCGAGCAACAAGGGGATCGAAAGCTTCGCGACGACCACGCCGAGAAGCGCGCCTGACAATGCCAGCAGCACGCTCTCCGATAAGGCTTGGCGGATCAGTCGTCCGCGTGAGCCGCCGAGTGCGATCTGGATCGAGACTTCACGTTGACGTCCCGAAGCGCGGGCCAACTGCAGACCAGCGATGTTGGCGCAGGCAATCAAAAGCACCAGCGCGACGGCGCCGAGCAGGAACGCCAGGGGCTTCTGCATTTTGCCGGATACGAATTCGATCAGCGGCATTGCGAACTGGTGCCACTGCGCAGACTTCGCATAGTCAGAAAGACGACCGCCGGTTTGGTAAACCTGCTGCGTGCGATGCGTGAGGTACGTGTTGGCATCAGCGAGAGTTTTGCCCTGCCGTAAGCGCGCCACGCCAAACAGATATTCGTTGAAGCGGTAGTTGGGATCGGTATAGCGGCTCGGAGTGAGCGCCAGCGGTGTCCACATTTCGGCGCGGTTCGGCCACGCGAATTCCGGGCCCATCACGCCGACAACTTCATACGATTCCTGGTTGAGCTGGAGCTTTCGGCCAAGAATGTGCGGGTCACCACCAAAACGCTTTTGCCACGCGCTGTAAGCGAGGACAACCTCGTGTTCCGCACCGGGCTGGTCTTCTTCCGGACGGAAGACACGTCCCATCATCGGCTGCGCCCAGAAGACGTCGAACCACTGCCAGGTGACCTTCGCGCCACGCAACAGTTCGGGCGTGCCGCCGCCATCCGGACTGTAGTTGTAGTCCATGCCGTTCATCACGGCCGCGGAGGTAAAGACTTCCTTACCTTCGGAAGCGTCTTCGAAGTCCGGCGGCGAGAGATTAATGTTGCCGAGGTCGCCCTGGTTATAGCCCGCGCGCAGTGCGACCACGCCGTCAGCGTGTGGCACGCCGCTGGGATTCAAGAGGGTCGCATTCATCACCGAGAATACGGCGACGTTGGCTCCGATTCCGAGCGCCAGTGTGAGCACTGCGGTGATCGCGAACACCGGACTTTTCTTCAATTGGCGAAACGAATACCTCAGGTCCTGTGCGAATCCCCGCATGGGCGACCCTCCTCGGCTCGAATTTCCGGTTGGGTTAGTGAATTTCCTGGGTCAATTTCTTGAGCTCTTCTTCCGCGACAACCTTGCCGTCGAAGAGATGAATCTGCCGTTGCGCATGCGCCGCGAAACGCGGATCGTGCGTCACCATGCAGATGGTCGCGCCTTCACGATGCAGGTTCTGGAGCAGTTCCATCACCGCTTCGCCGTTGCGCGAGTCGAGGTTTCCGGTAGGTTCGTCCGCGAGCAGGATGGACGGGTTGCCGGCCAATGCGCGCGCCACAGCCACACGTTGCTGCTGACCGCCGGAGAGCTGCGATGGATAGTGGCGGATGCGGTGCGCCATGCCGACGCGCTCGAGCGCTTCCATCACGCGCTGCTTGCGGTTCGGCGTCGCCATGCCCTGACGATAGGTCAACGGCAGCTCAACGTTCTCATAAACGGTGAGATCGCCGATGAGGTTGAAACTCTGGAAGATGAAGCCGATTTCCTGGTTGCGGATGCGCGACCGGTCGGCGAAATCGAGGTTCTCGACGGGCTTGTTGTTCAGGTAGTACTTGCCGCCGGTGGGGGTGTCGAGCAAGCCGATGATCGAGAGCAGCGTGGACTTTCCGCAGCCCGACGGACCGGACATCGCGACATATTCGCCCTTTTCGATCTCGAGATGCACGCCCGACAATGCATGGGTTTCGATCTCATCGGTGTAGAAAACCTTGGTTAGATCCTGGATCTGGATCAGTGCACGTCCGTTCTCGCTCATCGCCACTCTCCTAAAGAAACTTCAAATCCTGCTTAGTCCAACCGAATCCTGTCGTTTGAATCCCAACGCGACATATCCGAGAGAATCACCGTGTCGCCCGGCTTTAGTCCTTCGATTACCTGGATGGTGTTCACCGAGGTGCGGCCCACTTTCACCGGAACCCGGCTTGCGCCCTTGCCATCCGGATCGAGGCGGAAGAGGCTGATGGTGCTGTTCTCCTGCCCGAATGCCGGACGCCCGACGTATACAGTTTTGTCGAGACGCTCGAGGTCGATAGTTCCATCCACGCTCAAGTCGGGACGCGCGCCCTTCGGAAGGTCGCCAGTGAGTTTTACGTCAACCGTGACGGTTCCGTTCACCACCGCCGGATCTACGCGCATCACGCTGCCCTGCACCACGCCATTGTGGGTATCCACCGAGGCGGGCTCTCCGATTTGGACGTCACGTGCCTGGGTTTCGGGAATTTTCAGCGAAGCCATGAGGCGGTTTGGCTGGACGATCTTTGCGAGTACTGCGCCCGCCAGTACGCGCTGTCCAACTTGCAACGGCATATCAACGAGCAAGCCATCGATGCCGGCGCGGACCTTCAGCTTGTCGAGCTGGCGCTGCTTCAGCTGTGCGAGAGCGCGCATTTGCTCGACCTTGGCCTGCTGCACGGCCATCTGCGAAACAATGGCTTTCTGGTTGATGGTGAGCTTCTGGCCTTCGAGATCGTTGCGGGTGGTGAGCTCGTCCGCTTTGCCCTGCGAAGCCTTATAGGCCAAGCCGGAAATCACGCCGAGATCGTAGAGGGCCTTGTCGGTCGACGCTTGACGTTGCGCCTGGCTGTAATCAGCTCCGACGGTAGCGGCACCGGCCTTCTGCGTCATCAGGTCGGCGTCGAGCTTCACCTTCAGGTTCTGGTACTCGGCTTCGGCGGCCTTGAGCTGCAAATTCGCGTCCACGGCCTCCTGTTCAACCTGGGGATTGCTCATTTCGACGAGCACCGTGTCAGAGTTGACCGGCGAACCTGAGAGCTTCACGATCCGCAGCACGGTGGCGTCGGTTTCGGCGGGAATCAGCCGGACATCTTCTGGAGTCGGGGTGAGCGTCCCGAGGCCGCGCACCTGGCGCAGCATGGGGCCTTCCTTCACCGTGTCAGTCCAGACGGTGCTCCGTTCTACTGACGGCGCAGCGGGTTTGAGCCGGGAGACTCCAAGAGTAATGGCGACAAGTATGACTACGGCGACGCTGCCGATGATGATCTGGCGGCGGCGCTTTTGCTGTTTGAATTCTGGGCGGGCGATATCCATCACGAAAACAGAAGTGCAAGCCGAACGCCATCTCCGGGCCATCTGTAAGCTCATGTAAAAATTGGTAGTTAAAGAGGTGCTTCGAATCGTCTGTAAACCCCCGTGTGTCCCGTGACGGAGAAAAGTGTCCGGAACCGGACAGCGAAAAATGACGCCTGACGCAGCTCTTTTTGGCGACTATCCCCGGCAAAGAAAACCACTCGTGCACTGTTTTTTGTGCACTGTCTCGCGCTCGCGCGGAAGATCGGAGCTTCCCGTGACATAAGTCATATTGCGCAGCTCCGCTCCTCCGTAGATTGGCTTTGCGGCTGGAAAACAGCCAGGAGGACGAAATGGTAGATACGAACAAGACAGTCAGGGACATCGCGGTTGAGCTGCCCTACGCTCCCAAGGTTTTCGAGAAACTCGGAATTGACTTTTGCTGTGGGGGCAAGCGCCCACTTTCTGAAGCCTGTCACGCTAGCGGCATCGCGGTCGGCGAAGTCGTCAATCACCTGGAGAGCGCCGAGAAGGCGATCCAGGAAGGCCGCGAGTCTGCCGCGAAGAATTGGTCCATCAGCACGGTCAGCGAAGTCCTCGACCAGATCCTCAGCCGTCATCACGTTTACGTGCGCGAAGAATCCCCTCGCATCCAGCAACTTTTTGCGAAGGTCGCCTCGAAGCACGGCGAGAACCATCCCGAACTGGTGCAGGCGAAGGAACTGTTTGATGCGCTTGCCGGCGAGCTGATGGTCCACCTGATGAAGGAAGAGCAAATCCTCTTCCCGTACGTGCGACGCATGGAAGAGTCACAGGTTTCCGGCGAGCCGCTGCCGCCCTCCTGCTTCGGCACCGTGCGCAATCCGATCCAGATGATGTTCATGGAGCACGATAGCGCCGGCGAACTGCTGAAGGAAATTCGCAAGCAGACCAATGACCTGAAGGCGCCGCCCGATGCCTGCATCAGCTTCCAGTCGCTCTATCGCGACCTGTTGGCGTTCGAAGCCGACCTGCACCAGCACATTCACCTCGAGAACAACGTGCTCTTCCCGAAGGTCCTGGAAATGGAAGGCGCGGAGTAGATCCACAGAATCTGGTTCGTACCACTGCCCGCACCTTTCGAGGCGAGCGGGATTTAAGGAGGCTGTTCTTATGCAATTTAAGAAGCTCTGGATCGCGCTCGGCTTTGTCCTCGTAGCCAGCTTCGTCGTACTTGGCGGTGTCGGCTACAAGGCCATCAAGAGCGCGCCACCGATACCATCGCAAGTTGTCACCACCGACGGCCGTGTGCTCTTCACTGGCTCGTACATTCAGGACGGGCAGAACGTTTGGCAATCCATCGGAGGCCAGGAAATCGGCACCATTTGGGGCCACGGATCTTACGTCGCTCCTGACTGGACCGCAGACTACCTGCACCGCGAAGCGATGTTCATCCTCGACGGATCGGCGCCGCAGCTAGGCGCGGCGGGCTACGAGGCGCTTCCCGCCGAGCAGAAAGCAGCGTTGCAAGCGCGTTTGCAGACCTCGATGCGCCGCAATACTTACAACACCGAGACCGGCACGATCACAGTTACTCCGGAGCGCGCCGCTGCTTACGATAAGCTTGCGGCCTATTACGGCGATGTCTTCGGCAATGGCCGGGTTCAATATGCGATTCCCCAAGGAGCGCTCGTCGATGTAGCCAAGCAGAAGCAGATGGCCGCATTCTTCTGGTGGACGGCGTGGGCGGCTTCTACCGATCGTCCCGGACAGAACTACTCCTACACGCAGAATTGGCCGCATGAAGAACTGATCGGCAACCGCCCGACCAGTGCGACGATGGTATGGAGCATCATCAGCTTCGTCCTGCTGCTCGGCGGCGTGGGCGCACTTGTGTGGTACTTCGGCTCGAAAAAAGAAAGTGAAGAACACGAGCCCGCTGCTCCGCACCGCGATCCACTACTCGGCCTCCGCGCAACGCCTTCGCAACGCGCAACCGTGAAGTACTTCGTCGTGGTTGGCATCCTTTGGGTGCTGCAAGTTGGGCTCGGCGCCATCACCGCGCATTATGGCGTGGAAGGCACCAGCTTCTTCGGCATCCCGCTGGCGAAAGTCCTGCCTTACACCATCAGCCGCACCTGGCACCTGCAAATCGCCATCTTCTGGATTGCGACCTCGTGGCTTGCGACTGGACTCTTCATCGCACCCGCGGTCGGCGGCAGCGAACCCAAAGGTCAGCGTCTTGGCGTGAACATCCTATTCGTTGCCCTCGTCGCAGTGGTCTTCGGATCACTCGCCGGCGAGTGGCTCGGCATCCAGCAGAAGCTCGGCAACCTGTGGTTCTGGTTCGGCGCGCAAGGTTACGAGTACGTTGACCTCGGGCGGGTCTGGCAGATCCTGCTCTTTGGCGGCCTGGTCTTCTGGCTCTGGCTCATGTATCGCGCGCTCAAACCCGCATTGGCGAAGCGAGATGAGAACTATCCGCTGCTGATGCTCTTCCTCGTGTCCAGCATCGCGATCCCCACGTTCTACGCCGCTGGGCTGATGTATGGACAGCGCAGCCACCTCGTCACCGCTGAATATTGGCGCTGGTGGGTAGTTCACCTCTGGGTAGAAGGCTTCTTTGAAGTGTTCGCCACCGTGGTCATCGCGTTCCTCTTCACCCGCTTGCAACTGTTGCGCGTGAAATCTGCGACGCGTGCGGTGCTGTTCTCGACGGTGATCTTCCTGTCCGGCGGCATAATCGGCACATTCCATCATCTCTACTTCGCAGGCATGCCGACGTCAGTATTGGCGCTCGGCGCGGTGTTCAGTGCGCTGGAAGTTGTGCCGCTGGTGCTGATCGGCTTTGAGGCGTGGGAGAACCTGCGGCTCACTCGTTCGAATACAAATTCACCATGGCTTGGGATGTATAAGTGGCCGGTTTACTTCTTCGTCGCCGTGGCGTTCTGGAATTTCGTCGGCGCCGGACTGTTCGGCTTCATGATCAACCCGCCGGTGGCGTTGTATTACCTACAGGGTCTCAACACCACGCCTGTCCATGGACACACCGCGCTCTTCGGCGTGTACGGGATGCTCGGCCTTGGCCTGATGCTGTTCTGCCTGCGCGCGTTGAAACCCGGCATGCCGTGGAAAGAGAAGCCACTGGCGATTGCGTTCTGGTGCATCAACATCGGCCTGCTGGCGATGGTGCTGCTCAGCGTCCTGCCGGTCGGACTGATTCAGGCTTGGGCGTCGGTGGAAAACGGAACCTGGTACGCACGTAGCGCCGAGTTCCTGAATACACCACTGATGACGACCTTGAAGTGGATGCGCATCCCGGGCGACACGATCTTCGCCGTAGGCGCGTTGTTCCTTGGCTGGTTCATCCTTGGGCTGCTGACGGGACACTCGTACGAGACTGGCGACGTGAAAGCGAAAGTCCGGTTGATGGACGCGCAGGAAGTGGCTGGCGACTAATCTCCTGATTGACTTGGAACACTCAGCCCGCCTGGGAAGGGGCGGGCGTTTTGTCTGAAGAGCTATTCGGGAGCTTGTTCGACGGCCACTAAGAAAGGTTGTGGCGGCAGGTATTTATGAACCTCGATGTAGTGGGGGACGAGGAAAGGCGCAGCATAGGTGACACTATGCAGACTCACCCTGATCTCGCCGTTACTGCTGCGCGGCTTGAGCCACTCCCAGTACGCAGGATCACCAGTCCGGCCTTGCTGATGGACTTCAGCCAACGCGGCGGGAATTTCGCAAAACTCACAAATGTGGAGACCGCGAGTGATCCATGTGGACTTGGCGACAAGCCTTCTTAGCTTCTCAATCAGTGCGGGATCAATTTCGCCCTTTGGAAATGGATACCGCTTGTCGAGCCAGCCCACACTCAACATTCGAGGTTGATCCGCAACTCCATAGCTATAGGGGGTGCAATCCTTGAAGTAGGTCATTCGGATATGTCGAGTTCTACCCCGCTTCTTCGAGCGTTCGCTGCAAGCCCATTGGATCTTTGAGAATGACCGTGCGCCCATCCTGCTCGATCATTCCTTCTTGCTGGAGACGGCTCATGTTGCGCGACACCAATTCGCGCACCGTGCCGATCTGCGCGGCTAGCTCCTGGTTGTGGGCAGGAAGGGTGATGGTAATTCCCTGCTCGGTTTTATTGCCCTCGGTCTTCGCCAAACGCAACAACAGCGCCACCAGTCGATGCCGTACTGTCGTGAACGACAGTTCTTCAATAATTCCGACGAGCCTGCGCAGTCTTCCGCCGACGACGCGGAGAACTTTCAGCGCCATCTCGGGATACTTCATGCAGAGCGCGTGGAAATCTTGTTTGCTGAGGAAGAGCAGGGTGCAGTCGGTGACGGCCACCGCCGACGCGGGATAGCTGCCGCCATCGAACACTGGAAGCTCAGCGACGGAACTGCCGGGGCCATCGATGGAGAGCACCTGCTCGCGTCCGCTGGCTGAACTTTTGAAGATGCGGATGTGGCCGCTCTGCACCACGAACAAGCCGGCGCAGGCGTCGCCCTCGGAGAAGATCATTTCGCCGTTGGGATACTTGCGCGGAACCACGCGCTGCGACAGCTCGTTCCATTCGACATCACTGAGGCCGCTGAAGATCGGTACTTTTCGCAGCACCTGGCCGGGATCTACTTTGTTCTCGCTCATCGGCTGAGATTGTACATTTCGCGGTGCGATGAATGCCCATTATGGATTGGGGCCGCCGTGTTTTCTTCCTCACGCTTTTCAGGAACAGCTAACATCAGAATCCACCCATGCAAGATGACCAGCGGCAGTTTGATTTCGACTTCATCGTCATCGGCTCAGGATTTGGCGGAAGTGTCTCCGCGCTGCGACTCACGGAAAAGGGCTACAAGGTCGCAGTGATGGAGATGGGGCGTCGCTGGACGCCCGACAACCTTCCGAAGACCAATTGGTCGCTCGCGCGCTGGTTCTGGCGACCGGGGCTCGGGCTGCGCGGCTTCTTCAGCATGAGGTTTTTCAGTCGCGTCACAATCTTGCATGGATGCGCGGTGGGCGGCGGCTCCATCACCTATGCCAGCACGCTGCTGCGTGCGCCGGATAAAGTATGGGACAGCGGCACCTGGAAGGGACTGTCGAATTGGAAGTCGGAGATGCCGCGCCACTACGAGACGGCGTCGCGCATGCTCGGTGTTACTCAGAACAAGATCCTCGGGCCCGCCGATCATCTGCTGAAGCAAGTTGCCGTCGCCTCCGGAGCAGGCGAGACGTTTTACCGCACCAACGTCGGCATTTTCCAGGCGCCCGAAGGCGAAGCTGGTGGACTGACCTATGCCGATCCGTACTTCGGTGGCGAAGGTCCAGCGCGCACCACCTGCAACGCCTGTGGTGGCTGCATGATCGGTTGCCGTCACGGCGCGAAGAACACGCTCGATCTTAACTATCTCTACCTCGCTGAGAAGCGCGGTATGAAGATCTTCGCGGAGACGCGTGTGGTGGACGTTCAGCCGCTTGGCGCGGTGGATGGCAGAGAAGGGTACGAAGTCACTACTGAACGCTCGACCTCATTCGTGTTCAAGAACCGGCAACGCTTCACGTGTCGGGGTATTGTGTTCTCGGCATCGTCACTCGGTACGACGGAGCTTCTCTTCCGCCTGAAGACGAAGCATTCGCTGCCAAACATCAGCGATCAGCTCGGCAATCGTGTGCGTACGAATAGCGAATCACTCATCGGAGTGCGGGTGCCGAAATCCGAGCAAGATCTTTCTCGCGGGGTTGCGATCGGTTCGGGCGTTTACATCGACGACCACACGCACATTGAAGCCGTGCGTTATCCCAAAGGTTCCGATGTCATGGGCGGCCTTGCAACCACTCTTACTGCGGGCAAGCCTGGCATTGGACGCATTGCGCTCTGGTTCAAGAACTTGCTGGTCTCATTCTGCACGCATCCGGTGCGCACCGTTCGACTGCTTCAGCCCTTCGGTTTCGCGCGCGAATCCGTCATCCTGCTCTGCATGCAGGCGCTGGAGGGACACATTGATATGCGGTGGAAACGTCCCTGGTATTGGCCTGTTCGCCGCGTGCTCGTCAGCAGCGGACAGCGCATCCCAACCTTCATTCCTGCGGCCAATCAGTTCGCGCAGGTATTCGCCAAGATGGCGGGTGGCACCGCGATGAGTATGTTGCCGGAGATTCTCTTCAATATTCCCGCGACCGCCCATTGCCTCGGTGGCGCTGTAATCGGCGCATCGCCGGTGGACGGCGTGATTGACGCGCGGCACCGCGTCTTTGGCTACACCAATATGTATGTTTGCGATGGCTCTGTCGTTGCCGCAAACCTCGGCGTCAATCCCAGCCTGACGATTACGGCGTTGGCGGAGCGCGCGATGGAGTTCATTCCACTCGCGAGCGCGCATACGTGGACCGATCGCGCTGATTCCATCGAAGTCTCTAAAGCTGTCTAGTTGCGGCGCAAAACAAAAGGCGCGCTCGCGGGCGCGCCTTCTTCGTGCATCAATACAGAGCTACTTCTCTACGTTCTTACCGAAATGGAAGGTTGGGCCGACACCTAAGCGCCAGCTATTGCGACTGTCTTTCAACAGATCGCTGAAGAGATTGCACCAAACGTAGTCCGCGGTGGTGCGGATTCCGTAATGCTTGCTCAAGTTCCAATCGATGCCGCCGCCCACGCCGAAGAAGACGACGGTGTCTTCTTTCTTGCCGCTCGGCGCCAACTGGCTCACGATCAAGGTCTGGATTAAATCTTTCGGCTTGGTTGTCGCGGTCTCATGGATCGCGCCCAAGTTCGGGTGAACGAAGAGAGTGACATTCTTGAAGTGCCGGTAATTGACCGCTGGCCCGGCGGCGAAGGTCCAGGTGTTGCCCTGGTACGGGACATAGAGGGTGTATCCCGGAGGCAATCCGCCGGCAGCCGCGATTTCACCCGACAACTGCTGCTGGAGTGACGGCTTCAGGTACGACGGAAGGATTGAGGTGTTGCCGGTCATGTAGCTGTAGTCCGCACCCAGGGCCAGCCAGCGCTTCCAGTTGTAGGCGACCTGGGTGAGTCCGCCGCGTTGATAAAGGTTCGCCGACGGCGAAGCCATCCACGAGAAGCCAGCGAACGCGTCGAATTTGCCGACATAATCCTGTTGCGCCGACGCGGGAACCGTCAGTACGAAGAATAAGAGCGCCAGCAGAAGCGACAGCGCTCCCGCCATGGAACGATGCCTTGCCATGTAGAACCCTCCAAAAATTTAAGTTGGCCCTCCGCGCTATGCTGCGCGGCTAATGCCTTGTTCTGCTTCCCGCTGCGCGCGACCGCTGCGCGTCGGGCTTGCTGGCGAACATCCTTGTCGAGAGCGTCTCTTCCCAGCGCACACCCAGGCGCCCTCCGTACAACAATGCACTGCACTCCAGCCCGACCCAATCGCGAACGGTGAGCGGCAATCCGAACGTAAACGGTTGCCGTACCCATCGCTTCAAAAGGTACCGCGCTATCGTAAACTCAGTCGTCGCACTGCCGCCGCGAATATCGTCGAGTATCCCATCAAGCGTAAACAGCACCTTCGAGAACATAATCAGCGACGACGGAAACCTTACTCCCACCATCGCTGCCGACTCCAGCAACGACATTGCATCCACTGCGCGCGGCAGCTTCGCGACTGGCAACTCCTCAAAGAATCTCTCTACCACCCTACCGATCGTCTTGGCGTCCCCCGGATGATCGTGCTTATCGCGCTCGCTCAGGTACTGGATCTGCTCGCACGCCGCCGCCGGATTACGGAAAGCCACCGCCCCGAACAATAAGGTTAGACGGCGGCGCTGCTCGCGCGTCAGCCGTTCAGCCAATGCCCAATCCAGAAGTACTAACTCTCCGGTTCGGCGGTTATACAAAAGATTGCCCGCGTGCGGGTCCGCATGGAACAGCGCATACGGGCTGCGAGATAGTAATGGAAATGCCACCAGGGCTTCCACTAGTTGTTTCGACAGTTGCTCCCGCCCCTGCCCGTCCAGGTGCGGCGCCGCCGAAGTGACCTTGACGCCCTCTTCTTCGCTCATGGCGGTCACTCGCGCGGTGCAGAAGTGCGGAATTAGCTGCGGCACGCGCACCCTTCGCACGGCGCTGTACTGCTTCGCCGCTTCCAGCAGTGCTGCCTGCTCGCCGGGAAAATCAACCTCACGTTGAAGGTGTCGGCGGATTTTGCTGAAGGTGTCGGGAATCACTCCGGAAGCAAATCCTTTGTGGGCGCGCTGGCCAAAGTAATCCGCCAGTTCCTGGAGGATCTTCATGTCCTCGGCGAAACAATCGGGAATATGCGGCTTCAGAACCTTCAGCACACCTTTTTCGCGGCGCCTCTCCTCCGCATTCCACCAACTGAAGCGCACCACCGCGCTCACGCTCGCCTCGGAGAGCAGCCTGCGTTCGATTTTCATGTCGAACAGCTCCATGCGCTCGCCGAGTTCGCGATGCAGCACCTCGAGCATGTCCTTCATGCCCACGTCGCGAATGCCGTTCTCCAACTTCGACAACGCCGTTCGCACGGAGTGGCGCAAGTGCCGGTTCCGCGCTAACACCTGTCCCAGCTTTTGAAGCCCGGGGACGCGCGCGATTAACTTCAACAAACGAACCTCGGGAGTGGTCTTCAGCGGAAGCTCGTATTGCTCTATGAGTTTCGGTGCAAGGCGCTCCACCGAGAGCTGCGAGATCACGAACAACATGCATTCCCGCGTCGGACTTCGCCACATCGCATAACGATTCGGCAGCAGCGACTCAACGGGAACAAGCCGATCTACAATCCAGCGGCCAAGTTCTTGCCGCAGAGTCGCCCCCTCGGGCGAGCGCAGCGCCATGGCGACAAGCTGCACCTTCTGCTCCGTGGTCACGCCGTCGGGAAGGAATTGTCCCAATGCAGAGTGCATCGCCTCCGGCGAGAGGTCTTTCAGGTGTTCCGCAAATGTCGCAGCTGCTGCCATCTTCTTATTAAGTGCTCACGTCGCAACCCGACCAACCGCACGCGACGCGTTCCTGATTATCCGCCGCAGGAGCGTCCACACATCAACGCTATCTGCGTCATACCGAATCATTTCCCAGACTGGCACGAACGTGGAGGCGCAATTCTACTTCTTACTCGCGGCGGTCTCCGACTTTTTAATCGCGGCCTCGTGCAAGTCCCAACCCGCCATCGCAATCTGGCAGCCTTCACGCGCCATGCTGACGCTCATGCGCTTCTCAGCTTTTTCGAAGGTCTCTTCTGCTTCCATTCTCTTGGCAATCGCGGCGTCGTGCGCTTCTTTCAGAGACTTCGCCAGCTTCTCGGCATCCGGAGCAATCTTGTCTGTATCCTTACCGCTCAAACTCTCGTAGGCGGTCTTTAGTTCGGCGCTCCATCCCTGTTGCATCTCCAGTTCAACACGGTCGAGAGTTGCGTTGCATGCGTCGGCGGTCTTCCGGACACGTTTCTTTTCGCTCAACCACTTCATTACCGACCAATCCACCGCCGCCTCCGTAAAGAGAGAGCGCGCTTCAACCACTTCCTTGATCTTTTCCATATGAGTGCAGTCTCCTCGGTAAAACAAAGGATTCATTGCATCGCGAGTCCTGCTGGATCGACAAGGACGGACCTCACAATTGGTTCCTAATCGGGAATTTCATATCGGGAAGATGACTGGCGAAGCCACGATGCAAGCTGCTGAACGGCAAGCAGTTGCCACTACGATGGACTGGGCTCGTGTTTCACTATCCCCCGCTGCTTACAGCCCTCGGGGTTCTTTTTGTCCTGGAGTTTTCCATGGAATCTTCGACGCAACGTGAATACCTCTCCTTTGGCGACGCTCTCTTCCTCCATCTCGAACGCGAGGGCATTCCCATCAACATCGCGTCGGTCGCCATCTTCGAAGGCAACATCCGTTTCGAGGAACTTCTGCCTTACGTCGAAGCGAAGCTCTCGCAGGTTCCACGATGCATGCAGCGCGTGGTGGAGCCACCGTTCAACATCGGCCTGCCTTGCCTCGAGTACGACCCCGAGTTCGACTTCCGCAATCACGTACACGAGACCACGTTGAAACATGGTACCGACGCAGAGTTGAAAGAATTTGCCGGGAAGCTCTTCAGCGAGAACCTCGATCGCAACCGGCCTCTGTGGGACTTCTTCCTCGTGCGTGGGCTCAAACGCAACCGCACGGCACTGATCGCCCGGATTCATCACTCCATGGCCGACGGCATGTCGGGCGTCGCGTTCCTCAACGCCTTGATGGACACCAGCCCCGAAGTACCGCACCTTGTGCGCAAGAAACTCGAAGTGCCGGTGAGTCCGCCGCGCGATCCCGCGACGACGCTGCTCGATTCCCTCACAAGTTCGTGGTTCCTGACCGTGCAGCGTTTGCTGAATGCGCAGAGCGACATTCTTACTATGGCTCGACAGATCGTGCGACAGCCCGCACCGGTGAATGGACACGGCGCGGCGACACCGTCGCCCACACATCACGCATCGCTGCCCAACATGGACGATCTCAGCCAGATATTCCCCGAGATCGCCTCCGCTCCGGAGCGCATGCCGTTCAACGTGGTGTGCAAAGGCCCGCAGAATTTTGACTGGTGCGATATCCCATTCGACTCGTTGCGCGCCGTGAAGAACGCCTTCGGTTGCAGCTTCAATGATGTCGCCCTCGCCGCAGTCACGGCGACGTTCGCGAAATACGCGGAGTATCGCGGCGCGGATTTAAATGGTCGGTCCCTCCGCATCGTAGTTCCGGTGAATACCCGTCCACCCGAAGATGATCGAAGCGGCATGGGAAACGAAATTACGTTCGTTCCGGTTGCGGTTCCGCTCGACATTCGCGACCCGAAACAACTCATCGCCGCTGCGCATCAACGCATGACGATGATTAAGCAGGCGAAGATCGCCGAGATGGTCATGCTCGCGGGGGCGCTCATCTCAGCCATTCCGTCACCAGTGCAGGTACTCATCGGGCCGCTTGCGGCACAGCTTCCCCTGACGCTGTGCAATTTGATTTTTACCAATGTTCCCGGGCCGCGGCAAACACTCTACGTGCTCGGACACCGCATGCTGAAGGCCTACCCCTACGTTCCGATCGGCGGCGAGATGGGCGCTAACTGCGCTCTCCTCACCTACGACGGCTACGCCTACTTCGGCTTCTCGTGCGATTCGGTTGCTACGCCGGAACATCACCTGCTTCCGAAGTTCCTGCACGAGACTGTTGCCGAATTCCGAGCCGCGTTCGGGCTTGACGAGGAGATTAAGCCGCGCGTAAACAAACCGCGGGCCGTGAAGAATTCGTCAGCAAAGAAGCGGGTTACAAAGAGAAAGCCGCGCGCGGTAAAGACATCGGCGGAACGCGTCCAGGAAAAACTCGTCGAACTTGAGCGCGAATTTGCGATGGCGAGCGATTAGAATTCCTCTGCCTGCCTCTTCTCGGCAGTCTCGGGTTCTCACATGATTAAACGGCTCCTCGTCCTTTCGCTCTTCTTCGCATTCGCTCTCCCTGTTCTCGCTCAAACCACAGATGCCGACTGGTGGCGTCATGCGGTTATCTACGAGATTTATCCGCGCAGCTTCGGCGATTCCAACGGCGACGGCCTCGGCGATCTCAACGGCATCACCGAGCACCTCGACTACCTCAAGGAACTTGGGGTGGACGGCATCTGGATCTCGCCGTGCTTCCCTTCGCCGCAGGTGGACTTCGGTTATGACGTGAGCGATTACACGGCGATCGCGCCGGAGTATGGCACCATGGCTGACTTCGATCGCCTGATGGCCGAAGCCAAGAAGCGCAATATTCGCGTACTGCTCGACTTCGTGGTGAACCACTCGTCCGACAAGCATCCGTGGTTCATCGAGTCTGCGTCGTCGCGCACCAACCCGAAAGCTGACTGGTACGTTTGGAAGGACGGCATTGGCGCCGATAAGAAGCAGGTGCCGACTAATTGGATCTCGCTCTTTGGACACTCGGCGTGGGAGTGGGACTCGAAACGCAATCAGTTCTACTACCACATGTTCGCCAAGGAACAGCCGGACCTGAACTGGCGCAATCCGGAAGTGCAGAAGGCAATGTACGGTGCGATGCGCTTCTGGATGGACAAAGGCGTCAGCGGCTTCCGCCTCGACGCCGTGGACACGCTCTTCGAAGATCCCAATCTGCACGACGACCCCATTCTTCCCGGTAAAAAGAATGCGTATGGCGATCAGGACGTCGAGCACAAATATACGCAGGACCTGCCGGAGACCCATGATGTTTATCGCGCAATGCGCCATGTAACGAACCAATATCCCGGCGGCGTGCTCGTGGGCGAGGTTTATTTCGATACCGCCGCGCAGATGGCGACGATCTATGGCAAGAACAACGATGAGATCAATCTCCCGATGGCGACGCAACTCGGCTTCACCAATAAGCGCGATGTATCGGAGATCCGGCGCAAACTCGATGACCTGATGACGTTGCCTGCGACCCAGACCGCGCTCATGGTTTTCGATAACCACGACAACGCGCGCAGCTGGGACCGCTATGGCAACGGGCTGAACGATGCACAGCGCGCGCAATTTGCGAAGGTTGTCGCCGCCACTCTGCTGACACCGCGCGGCAGCGCGCTGATGTACTACGGCCAGGAGATCGGCATGAAGACCACAACGCCGACGCGCCGAGAAGAGGTGAAAGACCCCATCGGCCGCACTGGATGGCCCAAAGAAAAAGGCCGTGACGGCGAGCGCACACCGATGCAGTGGAGCAACGCGAAAGACGCGGGCTTCAGCAGTTCGGATCATCCTTGGCTGCCGGTGCCGCCCACCTTCAAGCAGGTCAATGTCGCCGCAGAAGACAAAGACCCGAACTCAGTCCTGAACTTCTATCGCGCGATGCTGAAACTCCGGCGCGAAAATCCGGTGTTTCGCGATGGTGACTACAAGGGCGTAAATGAGAACAACAGCAATGTTCTTGCCTTCACACGTACCTCACCCCAAGGCACCGTGCTCGTGGTGTTGAACTACAGCGACAAAGCACAGACGGCCGACTACTCGCAATCGGGCAAGGAAGCCAGAACATTGTTAAGCACGTTTTCGAAATCCGACGGCGCGCAGAAACTGAACGCGCTTACGGTTCCGGCCTTCGGTGTCTTCATCGGCCAAGTTCAATAAACGGACCAGGGCAGGCAAAACCCCGTCTACGGACGGGGTTTTCGTTTGGACTCCTAATCTCTCCACGGGATCGTGCCGATAGAGCGGGGGAGACCGCCGAGTTTCGTCACGTCGCGGTGTGAGGCAGGTCACAGCGCGAGGGCGGTTTCAGGATGAAAATGAAAATCGTTTTCAATTTCATACCGAGGCCCTAATGACTCGCCTTCTCTCCGCCTTCTTCCTTCTCATCACCGCTGCACTCGCACAGGTCGGCCCCATCCAGGACAACAGCTTCCTCGCTGAGGAGGCCTACAACCAGGAACCCGGTGTCGTTCAGCACATCAGCACCTTTACCCACCAGTCGGATGGCACCTGGGCATACACCTTCACACAAGAATGGCCCGTGCCCGATCATTGGCGCAATCAGCTCAGCTACACGTCGTCGGCCCTTGGCGCCAGTGGAAACGCTGGAATGGGCTGGGGCGACACCTTGATCAACTACCGCTACCAGCTCATTGGGAGCGGCGAAACCCGCGTGGCATTTGCCCCGCGCGCTTCCCTGATTCTTCCGTCGGGATCCAGCTACTGGTCACGTGGCTTTGGCGGCACTGGCGCGCAGTTCGCATTACCGCTCAGCGTTGTGCTGACGAAGAACGTCGTTTCCCACTGGGACCTGGGCGTGTCGATCATTCCGCACGCCACCGACGCGGCGGGAGATCACGGCACGTTGCGTCCGTGGTATGCGGCGCATAGTTTTGTGTGGCTCGTAAAGCCGCGCTTCAACGCCCTGGTTGAGACGGCTTACTTCAACAACGAGACCGTCGTCTCCGCACGCCGGACGTCGCACAGCGGGCAGCTGTTTGTCAGCCCGGGAGTGCGCTGGGCCTACAACTTATCGCATGGATTGCAGATCGTGCCGGGCGTCGGCGTACCCATCGGAGCCGGCCCGAGCAGCGGACAAGCGGGTGTCCTGCTGTATCTCAGCTTTGAACACCCGCTTTGGAAAGAGAGCGAGAAATAGCTGACAGCGAGAGCCTCAGTGCGTGGTTGTGAGGCGGTCCACCGCCGCTTCAAGCCTTGCCAGTCTCGCGGACAACTCGTCCATGTGCTGCTGTTGCGACTTTAACTGCTTCTGCTGGGTCGCAATCACTCGCTCCTGCGCAGCAATCACAGCGTGGTCTTTCTGCACGGCATTGAGCATCAGGGGCGCCAGAAACTGATATTTCACCGTGAAAGGCCGACCCTCTTTGTCATTGATGACCATGTCGGGATAGATTTTTGCCACTTCTTCCGCGATTAGGCCGAACTGTTTCTCATGGGCACCGCCGTCATATTCGGGCTTATAGAAGAACGTCACGGGACGCAACTGGAAGAGCTTCCTTGAGTCGCCTATGTCCGCGATCTGCTCTTTGAAGCGCCGTGAAGAAGTGGGAATACCGAGCTTTCCATTCGAACCGATGACTACGCTCGCCGAGCTCGGTCCGGGCGACTCACTATAGATTCCCGCGATATAGGTCGCGGTCTGCGCACTTCCAATGCGGATCGTGCTGTCTTCGCTACAGGATGAGGTGCCGCACCCCGCCGATCCGATGTAGATATCGCTATTTCCGCTCGTGTTGTAGAAACCAGCCTCGAAGCCAAGGAAAACGTTGGCATCGCCCGCACCGAGTTGGAATCCTGCGAGGCTGCCGAGGATCGTATTTTGGTTGCCGGCCCCGTTGGTGGCCACCGCCGATCCGATGAGGGTATTGCTATGCGTCGTACTACTGTTGCTGCTCACTCCTGATCCGATGAATGTATTGCTATAGCCGGTGGTGTTGTTCATGCCGGTCCCGGGGCCAATGAACACATTGTTCTGCTGGTTGCCGTCATGCACCTCGGCGTCGCCGGCGCCCCAACCAATGAAGAGGTTGTAGTCGTTCACCGTTTGGCCGACGCCGAGAATACCCAAGCCATTGATCATGTATGGCTTACGAGCAACCGTGCTGGATGTATTCATCAACAGCCCCGACACCGTCGCAGCAGCCGTCGTGTTGCCCGCGTTGTCTACGCTGAAGACCTCGGTATTGCTCGCGCCTGACTGGCCGCTGAGCAGTTTGCCCGAAGCTGCCGTGTTCTGGAAGACCGCGGCGATGCCATTCGTGCTCGCCACCGACGCCAGCATTCCCTTGGTCGTACCGGTGGTGGATGTCGCGGTGCCGTAGATTGCCACGCCGCTGGTGGAGGCACTCGATCCACGGAATCCGATCGCGGTGCCAGTGGTAGCGGTGTTCTGGCCGAACACTCCGTAGCCGCTCGGTGCCGACGAGATGCCTTTCACGCCAGTGCTCGATCCGCTGGTGCCGTTCGCGGTGCCATACACCGCAATGCCGTTGCCCGAAGTCGTGGATCCACGCACACCAACCGCTGTGCCAGTCGCGGAAGTGTTCGAGCCAAAGACGCCGTAGCCTGATGCGCCGGAGGTCGCGCCCTGCACGCCGGCACCAGCCGCAGCGATCGCCACCAGTCCCGAGCCGATTCCGCTCTGCACCACCTGCACGACTTGCGTTGTGTTGGTGTCCGCGAAGTTCGTGGCCGGGTTCGGCGCGTTCGTGGTCGCGTCCTTCTTCGTGGTCTTCCTGGTCGGTGCCTGTTGCTGGAGTTCCTGCTTTACGGCCGTAGTCAGCTTGTCGCTGGTGACGAAATCGGTCGCCGCGTGGCCAGCTAGCGTCTGCGCCTCCAGAGCTTTCACCGCATAGGGAACGCTGACCAGCAGCACGCGCTGTTCCGGCTGACCCGTGATGTGGATGGCGAGCCACTGCGCTTCACCGGAGGTGAACAGGTCGATAGGAATCGCCTTGGCAGCGCCGAGCAGAACCGTGTAGTGACCGCTCTCGTCGGCGCGAACGTTCTGCGATTCCGTCCACAGCGCGGCGTTGTCATCTTGCGTCTTGTGCAAGGTAAAGGTAATCCCGACGGTCCCGCTCGCGCCTTTTACCTGGCCGGAAAAGCGGATCATGCTTGGAACGCTTACTTGCGGCGTGGTCGAGGTCGAGTTTGGCTGCTGCGCGAACGCAAGCGTGGTGAAGGCGAACATCAGGCAGACAGTGGCAAGCCACGGTTTCATAGGAGTCTCCGAGAAGCGGATATGCGGGGAATTGGCACAACAAGGGACCGGGGCCGAGGAAGGGGAACTTCCGACAAAAGTGGGGAGAGTTTAGCCCAGAGGTGGGTTGGCACTCAACGAAATGTTGGAAAGGCTTAGTTGTGCTTTACGAACTCGCCTGATTTGCCGCTGAGGTCGTCGTAGATGGTCTCGATCCACGTATCGGCGTGGATGAACTTGTCCTTTCCATCGAAGGACGACCATTTCTCCAGGATCTTCTGCTGCTTCATCTGGTCGAGGGTCAGGCCTTTGGACATCGCGTCCTGCACGGCGGCGAGCGTTTCTTTCAACATTTGTTGGAAGTCGCGGACTTCTTTGGATGTCGAGAGGGGGCCGTGGCCGGGGATGAACTTGGCGTCGGGTGGTACCTGCGAGAGGACTTTGTCGATGGCATCGATCATGCCGCGAACGCTGCCCCCGCTGTTGATGTCGACGAACGGGAAGCCGTAGGTCACGAAGTCGTCGCCCATGTGAACTACGTTCGACTTGGGGAAGAAGATGACGCTATCGCCGTCGGTGTGGCCACTGGGCACGTGCAGTGCACGGATGTCTTCGCCGTTGAGGTGCACGGTCATCTGGTGATCGAAGGTGAGGATCGGCAATGCGCCAGGCTCGACCGGCTTGTGCTCGTTCTTCATCGCACCAACGCCGCCGACGCCACCTTCTTCGAGACGCTTGCGCACGTTGTCCTGCGCGATGATCGGCGCTTCCTTCTGGAAGGCGAGGTTTCCGCCGGTGTGGTCGCCGTGGTAGTGGGTGTTGATGACGAAGCGTACCGGCTTGTCGGTGATGCCCTTGAGCGCGGCGCGGATCTTGTCGGCCAGCGGGGCGAACTGGTCGTCCACGATGACGATGCCGTCGTCACCGATGGAGACGCCGATGTTGCCGCCTGCGCCTTGGAGCATGTAAACCGAGCCAGCGACCTTCTCGACTTTAATTTGTACTTTGGAGAAGTCATTGTCCTGGGCCACGCCGAACGCTGCCAGGGAAAGCACACCCACACCGCACAAGAGCCAATTTCGCATCGCTTGCCTCGCTGAAATTTCCGTGGCGATCAATGTACTCCACACGCTTTCGGGAAGGCACCCCTCCACCTCGGAAAACTGCAAAATCTTGAAAACGCGAGACTTAGCAATTGAATAGTGCGCAAAATATTCAATCCAAACAACTTATAGGCAAAATATTCAAAACAAAGCAGTTGCTGGCTTGAAAAGGACAGCGGATTCCACGTCGGGCTATCGCCCTCCTCTGAATGACAAGAGAGGATTGTGGCGCTGAGGTGGGGTTCGCGGCTGGCCGCACGAGATTTCAAAGAGCTAGTTGAAAACTATTGGGAATGCCCCATATGCGCAGAATATTGGGGTGCCAAGCAAGAGTCTGTGATGGCGGACACGGGTGTGCGTGCGCAGAGTCACGAACGGCGGCGCCAGGACTTAGCGCTCATGTTCATCGACTCCGCACACGTCACTCGACGACTGCTTCAGTGCGCCGCGGAAATACGGTTTACGGTTTCCTCCAGGCGTGCGAGACGCTGCGAGAGTTCGTCGATGCGTTTCTGTTGTGAAGCGATAACGCTCTGCTGCGCGGCGACCACGGCGTGTTCCTTCTGCATGGCGTCGAGAAGGAGCGGGGCGAGGAACTGGTATCGCACCGTGTACGGCTTGCCCTGGTTGTCGAAGACGACGAGGTCCGGATAGATCTTCGCGACCTCTTCGGCGATCAAGCCATACTGCCGCACGTGGGTGCCGTCATCGTATTCGGGGCGATAGAAGAAGGTGACCGGCCTCAACTGGAAGAGCTTGCTGCTGTCGGGAATGTTCGCGATGTTCTGTTTGAAGCGGCGGGACGACGTGGTGGTACCGAGTTTCCCTGTCGAGTTGATCAGGACCGTAATGCCACTCGATGAGGTCTTCCCGGCAATACCCGTCATGAAGGCCGAGGTCTGGGTGTTGCCGATGCGAATCGTAGCGCTCTCGGTGCAGGGCGACGTGCACCCGACATTGCCGATGTAGAGGTTGTTGTCGCCCGAGGTGTTATTGCCACCGGCGTTGGCGCCAACAAAGATATTGGCGTTCCCTGTGTCGGTTAAGCCGGCTCCATCGCCGACAAAAGTGTTCAAGCCTCCCGTCGAATTGTCGAGGCCAGCAGTCGTTCCAACATAAACGTTATGGCCACCCGTTGTGTTGTTGGCACCGGCACTATGACCAACAAAAACACTCGAGGCGCCGGTTGAATTTTCGATACCGGCAGTTTGACCGATGAAGGTGTTTCCGGAAGCGGTCGTATTCCTTAAACCAGCATCAACGCCAACGAAAGTATTGAAGCCGCCGCTCACATTTGATTGTCCCGCGGAGCTGCCGAGAAAGGTGTTGCTATCTCCTCCGGTATTTGAATTACCGGCTGACGCACCAACGAAGGTGTTGTTGAGTCCGCTCCCGCTCACATTGCTTTGGCCCGCCAATTCTCCGAGGAAGACATTGTTCTGACCTTCGACTCCGATACCGAGGAAAGGGACACCATTCTCGCGGTATGGTTTATTCGCCGCAGTGCTGGTCGCGTTTACGAACCCACCTTGAAGGAGACCGCCCGCGAAACCGTTGCCGTCAATGTTGAAGCTGGCTGAGGTTTGCGGGCTGCCGGTGTTGTTCTGGATGTAAAAGGAGGAGCCGGCCGACGGTGGCAGCGTCGCAGGCCCGGTGCCGAGCTGATTGTTCGAGTCGATAAACACGGGCGAACCCGTGCTAATTGCATGGCCATTGATGCCCGCAAAGAAGGCCGCGGTATGACCGGTTCCAAGGCCGGAGTCCCCGCCAATGCGTATCGTATTGTTCTCATTGCACGGCGATGGGTTACAGCCGTTGCTTGCGATATAGACATTTCCACTACCTGCGCTAGACGCAGTGCCGGCGTTCTGGCCGATCATCACGTTCAAAGATCCAGTGGAGGTCAAAGCTCCGGCCCCCGCGCCTAGGAACGTGTTGTGCGAACCAGTGGAAAGATGGAGCGCCGACTGCATTCCGACAACAACATTTTCGTTACCGGAAAAGAAATCTGAAGCTGCACTTGCGCCGATTACCACGTTGCGTGCACCGCTACTCCCAAACCCAGCTTCGTACCCGAGAGTGGTGTTGTCATCGTGGACGCCTGCGCCTGCGGCTTTGCCAATGGCAGTGTTTCTCGCACCGTCTCCCGCTCCGGCACTGTCACCGAGCGCCGTGTTGTCTGAAGAGTGGATCGCGCCACCGGTGAAAAGGCCGACGTATGTGTTATTGCTTCCATCGATGTTGTGCTCGCCGGCGCCGTTTCCCACAAAGGTGTTTCCAATTCCGGCCCCAGTGGGAAAGTCGGCGACGTTGACCTTACCGGCATCGCGCCCAACAAACACGTTCAACTCGGTAGGATCACCGATGCCGAGGATGCCGGTACCATTCAGTTGAAACGGCTGACGCACTGTGGTGTTCACCACATTCATCGTCGCCGCCTGGACACCACCGGCGCTCACGGTGTTCCCTGCACCGTCCACCGAGAAAACCTCGGTATTTGTGGCACCCGATTGCCCGCTGATCAACTTTCCGCTGGCGGTGTTCTGAAGAACAGCGGCGGTCCCGCCCGGACTGGCTACCGAGGTTCGCAGACCAATTGCCGTGCCGGTGGCGGCGGTGGCGGTGCCGAAAATTCCGATGCCGCTGGTTGATGCGGTCGTGCCACGGAAACCGACGGCTGGCCCAGTGGTCGCCGTGTTCTGGCCGAAGACGCCAAATCCGTTCGGAGCTCCCGTGATGCCCTTTACGCCGGTCGCGCTGCCGGCCGTTCCGCTGGCGGTTCCGAAGACCGAGATACCGCTATCGGCAACGGTGGTACCGCGTACGCCGATCGCTACGCCTGTCGTAGCCGAGTTGGCGCCCGACACCCCGAAGCCAGCCGCGGTGGTGGTGGATCCGGCGACGCCATTCCCGGATACCGCGCTGGCGACGAGTCCTGAACCAGCGCCGCTCTGGGTCACGAGCACAACCTGGGTACTGGTTGCGTCGGCGAAGTTGGTGGCGGTGTTGGTCACCACATTACCGCGCTTCCCTGTCGGTGCGTCTTTCGCTGTGGTTGTGGTCGAGGCTTGCTGGCGCATTTGTTGCTGAACCGTGCTGGTGAGCCGGTCGGCGGTCACAAAGTCTGTCGCGGCGTGTCCCGCTAGAGTCTCGGCCTCCGCCGCCTTCATCGCGTAGGGAACGCTGACGAGCAGCACACGCTGTTCCGTTTGACCTTCGACGCGAATCGCGAGCCACTGGGCTTCGCCGGACGTGAAGAGTTCCATCGGAATGCCGTCGCCCTTGGTTGCCCCGAGGAGAACGGTGTACCTTCCCTCGCCGTCAAGCTTCACGTTTTGTGTTTCCGTGAAGAGCGCGGCGTTGTCACTCTGTGATTTGTGGAGTGTGAACGTGATGCCGACCGTTCCGTTGGCGTCTTTCACTTGTCCAGTAAAGCGGATGAGGTGAGGCACGATGGCCGCTTGGCTGGTCGCTGTGGAAGCTGGTGTGGGCTGCGCGATTGCAGCGGAAACTCCCAGGAGAAAGCAGAGACACAACGAGCGGAGCTTCATTAAGAACCCTCGGAAGTGAGATCAAGGGGCCGAGGAGCCGAATGATGCCACTGAGGGTGGGCACCAAAGTGGGAGCGAGTCTAGCCTACTTCGAGGCTTGGCTCAAGCTTTCGAAACTGATTAACAGATTCAACTCAGCGGTTTGGCCGTTTCTTCTTTGGTGATTTCGAGGGCTTCTTCTTTGCTGTGCGCTTCTTTGGCTTTGCGAGGCGGGATTCGAGGTCGGCGATGCGGTGGCGGAGTTCTTCGGTTTCATCTGGTGGTGCCGTGGGACGATCGGGGCCGCGGAGGAAGTTGCGGAGGGTATCGACTGGTGAGGTGGCAACGTCTTTGATGCCGGCGATTCCGGATTGCAGGGTGCCCTGCATTTTCTGGTAGGCGTCGAAGGCGGAGCGCAGGTACCACATGATGAATTCTTTGCCGGCGTGATCGGAGGCGACGATTAACTGTCGGAGCAACTCGAGGGGGAGGCCGGTGGGCTGGCCCTTGGTGTCTTCGACAATGATCTGGGTGAGAACGACGCGGGTGAGGTCTTCGCTGGTGAGGGCGTCCACGACTTGCACGTCTTTCCCGTTTCGGACCATGCGGGCGATGTCATCGAGGTTGACGTAGGCGCTGGCGGAAGTGTCGTAGAGTCTGCGGTTTGGATACTTTTTGACGACGACGCGGGCGGGATTCATCCGACTCTCCGTTTGCTGCACTGCAAGATACCACAGATGCCGCTTGACAGGCAGTGCGCGAAATCCTAGGCTTTCCTTAATTGCTGCAATGCAGCAAAAAGGAACGGAGGCAGTATGCCAACAGAAACACATGATCCCATGGCCCACGCCCGCCCCTCGTCGTTGATCTCGCTGCTCTCCGGTTGGGTGCAGCAGGGGATGGAAAGCTTCTTCGCGACACAACGCATTTTGGTCGACGTGGCGATGCGGCAGAACGCTGCGGCAATGAAGGCGATGCGGGAGAACCTATCGCATCCCGAGCATTCCCCGATGGCCCTGCTCAACGAACTGGCGGTAGAAGGCACCGCAAACTACATCGACGCACAGCGTATCCTGCTCGACCTGGTGCAACAAGAGAACGAGATCCTGATGGAAGGCGTCAAAGAGCGTGTGGTTGGCTCGAACCCGCTGACCGCGATGGTGAACCTCGCACGACGTAGCGTGGATGGCTTTGTCGATATGCAGCACGAGTTCCTGACGATGGCGAGCAAACACTCGCAAGTCTGGATGGAAGGCGTGAAGCAAGGGAAGGTCTACGACCGTGACCACCTCGTGGAAATAGCACGCGAGGGTATGGAAAACTTCGTCGCGGCGCAGAAGAAGTTCCTGGATGTGATTGCCGAAGAAACCACTTTGGCAACCAGCGACAAGAAACCAGGGAAGCCCGGAAAGACCACCGACATTGCCGCACTCGCTCGCGAGAGCGCCAACGCGATGATTGACGCGCAGAAGAAGCTGCTCGATGTGGCGTCGGCGCAGATGAAGACAAACCTGAAAGTCGCGAACCGGGGCGCTGACATGCTGGCTCCGTTTCGTCTGCCCATTGCAAAGCTCACGAACGAGGGAGTCAAAACCTTTGTCGACGCGGAAAAGGCGATGATCGACTCGATGATGAAGCGGGGGCAGAAGGGCACGAAAGCGACGACCGCCGCACGCAAGAAGCCACGCAAGATGGCACGCGGACGCAAGACAGCGGTAAAGGAACCGGTAGAGGCATAAGTCAAAGACTCTTCGGTGACGCCGTGTCGGAGAAGATTGCCAAGTAGAACTGTTGAATTTTTCAACACGCCAACGTGCCGTTCAGAGTTTTGGACGGCACGCTTTTTACTTTTCTGCACGAAAACAGTTGCACAGATGCGAAACTCATGAACTTTTGCGTTGCGTGTAACACGAGTGCAACATAGTATTGCGCCACGCCATCTGAATTTTGGTTAGCAGGTATCGGGATTTCAGATCGCACAGGGGTTGGGGCTGATCACACAAATGGGTTCTGGCACGCGCATTCGGCCTATGCCTTCCCGCCGCACGAATGGTCTTTCTGACCATGCGGAAGCCGACATTTCTATCTGGAAAGAGGCGCTGTTCGGCGCGGAGTTGCTGCTGCTGCACGCGTCGCCGGTGTACTACGGGTTTGGCATTCCACGCGGGAACGGGTCGGCGGTTGTTGTGATTCCGGGATTCCTGGGGAACGATGAATACCTCGGGCATCTGCATGGATGGCTGGATCGGATCGGCTATCGCGTGTACATGTCGGGAATCGATCTGAATGCCGAGTGTCCGAACCTTCTGATTCGGGACCGACTGGGCAAGACGATCAACAAGGCGATCCGCGAGACGGGTGGGAAGATCCACCTTGTGGGGCATAGCCTGGGCGGCGTGATTGCGCGCTCGGTGGCGAATCAGCGGCCGGGGGATGTGGCTTCGGTGACGACAATTGGGTCGCCGATCCGCGGCGTAGTGGCGCACCATGCGGTGCTGTCGGCGGCGAATGCGGTCAGGACCCAGATTCTTCGCGACCACGGATCGCAGGTGTTGCCGGAATGTTATACCGCGCGCTGCACGTGCGAATTCATCAGTTCGCTAAAGGCAAGCATTCCGGAAAACGTGATGGAGACGGCGATCTACACGCAGGATGATGGCGTGGTGGACTGGCGCTACTGCCTGTCGAACAACGAAGAGGCGAACTTCGAAGTGCCGGGGACGCACATTGGGCTGGCGTTTAATGCGTCGGTGTACAGCATTGTGGCGAAGCGGCTCCAACTCGCAAACTCAAAGTAAATTCCCATTCTGAAGTGCCGCGATGCGATTCCTCGCGGCGCGCTCGTGTGCGCGTGATACACGAGAGACATGCTGCCAGTTCCACGTTTCCGCGGGCCCTATCGACACAAGTGCAGGAGGATTTGTTCGCTGGCTATCGCACGCGCGACGGCACACCGGCTGAGCCTTGGAGCAAGACGAAAAAGTTGGAACTGGGCGGTGGAGGTTGGGACCGCCGTGATACGCGAGCAGTTGATTGCGGCATTCAAACTGCCGACTGCAGAAGAACAAAGAAAATTTCTCGACTGCATGGTGCTGGAGGTTCCGGCGCCACAGAAGGTCGCGCGAGAAGAAGCTGTGGAGTCGAACTTTCGCGGAACGTGGTTCCTGCCGGAAAAGCCTGTGGACCGGACGCTGCTTTATCTGCATGGTGGCGGGTTCGCGTGTTATCCGAAAGAGTCGTATGCGGAGTTTCTCCCGTTGATTGCGTTGGCGGCGAATGCCCGGACGTTTGCACTGGACTATCGGTTGGCGCCGGAGCATCCGTTCCCGGCGGCGCTCGACGATGCGCGGAGAGCTTATCTATGCCTGCTGGAACTCGGGGTGGATCCGCGGCGAATGGTCGTCGGAGGGGATTCGGCGGGCGGGAACATGACGCTGTCGTTGCTGCCGCAGCTGCGCGATGCGGGGATTCCATTGCCGGCACTGGGGATTGCACTTTCGCCTGCGACGGAATTCGATGTGGAGCGGCCGAGCCTGCATCACGACGAAGCTGATTGGATTACCGGCAGAATGGCGGAGACTTGGCGCGATTGGTACTGTCGCGAGGAAGAGCGAGGCGATCCGCGGGTTTCGCCGATCCATGCGGACATGCGCGGGCTGCCGCCGATTTATATCCAAGCCGGCGAGGCGGAGATTCTTTACGACAGTATCGTGGCCTTCGCCGAAGAAGCGAAACGCCAGAGCGCCGACGTCACGCTGGAAGCGTGGGAAGACATGAACCATGTTTTCCAGTTCTTCGGCTACAACGCTCCGCAAAGCTCGGCTGCGCTGAAGCGCATTACCGAAGTGATCGAACAGCATTTGCCTTCCGCCTGAACCGGCGCAGCATTCTGCCGATAACCACCGTGGCGGCAGATTATGTTGCGGTATATCGCTCGGCAGGCCATTCTCGACACACGACAGCAGACATTCGGCTACGAGTTGCTCTACCGCGCGGCAGCGGAGAACTTTGCGCGCATTGGAGATCCCGATGAAGCGGCGCGGCGAACCCTCGATGATCTTCTAACGCTCGGCGTAAAGGAGCTGTCGCGCGGGAAGCAGTTGTTCCTCAACTGTACCCACGAGTTGCTGGCGCAAGGATTTGTGAAGTTGCTGCCGACACAGAACCTTGTACTCGAGATCCTGGAGACGGTGGTTCCCGACCACGACTTACTACAGAGCTGCGCTGAACTCAAGGCCGCGGGATATTCGCTCGCGCTCGACGACTTCATTCCCGGTCCAAACACGCTACCGCTGGTGGAGTTTGCCGATTACATCAAGCTGGATTTCCGCGCGATGCCGCTTGAGGAATGCGGTGCGCTGGTGCAGCAATTCGGAAAAAAGATCGAGTTCCTGGCAGAGAAGGTCGAGACGCTCGAAGAATTCACGGCCGCGAGCGATATGGGCTGTTCGCTTTTCCAGGGATTTTTCTTCGCGCAACCTGCGCTGCTAACGATGCGCCAGATTCCGCCGATGTATGTGAACTACATCCGATTGCTCGACGCGACGTGCAAGCCGGACTTCAACTTCGCGGAGATTGAGGCAATCATCAAGACCGACGTTGCGCTCTCTTACAAGCTGCTGCGCTTCCTCAACTCGGCGGCGTTTTGTATACGCTCGACCATCACCTCTCTGAGACAAGCGTTGATCATTCTTGGCGAGAATGCAATTCGGCGCTGGGTTGCGGTGAGCGCGGCTGCCAATGCAGCGACAGGCAAGCCGCCGGAACTTCTCATCTCGGCGCTGCTGCGTGCGCGCTTTTGCGAACTACTCGCGGTTGGCGCGCATAGCAATCCGTATTGGGCGTTTACGGTCGGATTGTTTTCCATGCTCAGTCCGCTGCTCGATACGCCGTTGGAAACGATTCTTGCCAGCGTTCAGTTGCCGGACGAAGTGCGCGCGGCGCTGCTCGGCGAATCCGGCCAGTTGCGCACGCTGTTCGAGCTGGTGTGCGGGTATATCGAAGGCGATTGGATCGCGATTACGCCGAAGTGCCTGGCACTGGGATTGGCGCAGAAGCAGGTGACGAGTTGTTATCTCGAGGCAGTGAGGTCGGTGGATGCGTTGATGGCGCTAGCGTGACGAAGTGATCAGGTGATTCCATGTGGTGAGGCGATTTATCGCCAACATCATCGAATTTTCCGGAGTCGGCCCCGATTGCTGCCATCCCCCAAAATCGCAGCACCGTCGCTGGGGCTCAGTAACCACGCTTGGTTGAAGCGTCGCATCGCGTGCGATAAGCATCGCTCTACGAATCAACAGAAAAAGCTGGGCTCGGGCATCTTCTCGGGTGTGGAGTAGCTCTCATGAGCAACTCAGTTCAGGAGCCGGACCATGAATCCGCGCCACACATTTCTCCCGGGAGCCGCCATCGTCGCGACTCTATGCGCCTCGCTTGCCACCTTCGCCGCCACCCCAAGCTCGCCGGAGCGTTTCAACCGCTACGGCGACAGTCCGATGTTTTTTGAACCCAATGTAGGGCAATCGACCGACGTGGTCCGCTTTATCGCCCACGGTTCCCGCTACGGTCTGTTCCTCACGAACGAAGGCGCCACGCTCGACTTGTCGCGCGACGCCCGGCATTCGGTGGCGTTCAAGATGACCTTCTCCGGAGCGGCGCAACCCGGCTCGCTCTCCGCCGAACAACCGCTCCCCTCCCAATCCAACTACTTCGTCGGCGATAGCAAGAATTGGCACACGGGGGTCGCCAACTTTGCGCGCGTCCGTTATAGCTCTGTGTATCCAGGCATTGATGCCGTCTTCTATGGAAACCAGCGGCAACTCGAATACGATTTCGATGTCGCGGCCGGCGCCGATCCTTCGCAGATCGGCCTGCACATCGCGGGCGCGGACAAGCTTTCTCTAACTGCTGATGGAGCTCTCGAGATCCATGCCGACGGCCGGAGCATCGTGTTTCATGCGCCCATCGCCTACCAGCAGGTGAATGGTACCCGTCACAGTGTGGCCAGCCACTTTGTGCTGCGGGGCAAGGACGAGATCGGCTTTGCCATGGACCCGTACGACAAGACACGCTCCCTGGTGATTGACCCCACGCTGGTGTACTCAAGCTACCTCGGGGGAAGCGGAGATGACGAAGGCGATGCGGTCACCGTGGATGGATACGGCTATACCTATGTCACGGGAGGAACAGTTTCGCTCGATTTCCCGCACACTGCAGGCGCGTACCTCAAGGGAAGTGCTTATCGCATCTTCGTAACGAAAATAAAACCAGATGGCACCGGGCTCGTCTATAGTGCGACCATCGGCGGATCAAAAGGTCTGTATGGAAACGCCGGATTACAAACAGGCAGAGCCATCGCGGTGGATGATCTCGGCGCAGCTTACGTCGTTGGCGACGTCGACTCTACCAACTTCCCGATTACGAGTGATGCGATCGAGCCCGCCAACGCCACCACCGCCGGACTTGTGGGCGTTGCGTTCGCTCTCAGTCCCAACGCCAGCCGCTTGTTGTACTCCACTTATGTCGGCGGGAATACCTACGCGTCGCGGGTAAACGGGGTCGCGCTCGATCGATCGCGAAACGCTTATATTACGGGCTTCACGTCGTCTTCCGGATTGCCCGTAACGCCGGGAGCTTTTCAGACGGTGGCGAAATCCGGCGAAGAAGCGTTTGCGGCGAAGATCAATCCCAGCGGCTCGGCCTACGTCTATGCCACCTACCTCAGCGGCAACGACACCGACCAGGGCACGGCGATTGCGGTGGATGGCAACGGGAGCGCTTACGTCACCGGATGGACGGGCTGCGCGACGTTTCCTTCGACGCCGAACGCGTTCCAGCCGACCTGCCAGGGACCCTATGATGTGTTCGTCGTGAAGCTGAACGCGAGTGGCTCCGCGCTGTCGTATGGGACGTTCCTGCATGCGCCGATTGACTTCAACCTCGGGCCGACGGGAATTGCGCTCGACGTTCACCGCAATGCTTACGTGGTGGGCAGGGCCAATGCAGGTCTGCCGACCACGCCCGGCGCTTTTCAAGCATCGGCGCCCGGCAACGGCGATGGCTTTGTGGTGAAGCTGAATGCGACCGGCTCAACCGAACTGTATGCGACGTACCTGGGCGGCTCCACCGGCGACGACTTTGCCACCGGTGTAAAGGTCGATCTGAGTGGACGGGCCTATCTGAGCGGCCACGTCATTGGAACCACCGACTTCCCGGTCACCGCCAACGCGTATCAATCCACGCTGCACACCTTCGGCGGTCCGGTTGCGAGCACACGCAACGCCTTCCTTACGCGATTGAATGCCAACGGTACCGGACTCGACTACTCCACGTACTTCGGCACGCGGTATGCCCTCGCCCTGAGCTTGGCCCTCGACCTGAAGAACAATGTGGTTCTTACAGGTCTGACAAGTTATAACGACATTCCCATCACGGCGAATGCCTTCGACAAGGTCGCCAGCAACAACGGGGCACTGGAGGCATGGGTGGCGAAGTTCTCGTTCGGGACCACGGGAACCTGTACGCCTGCGCAGTCGGGGGCGCTTATTTGCTCTCCGGTAGAGGGTGACACCGTTGGCACGACCGTACCGGTGACGGCGGGTGCGACCGCCGAGCCCGGGCTTTACATTAAATCCATACGCTTCTACGTGGATAATGTCGCGAAAGCGACCGTTTCCACTTCGGGGAACCCCACCAGTTTCGAAACCTCGAAGTCGCTTACCCTGACGCCGGGCACGCACCGTATCTCGATCGTCGCCTTCCAGAGCGCCAGCGTAGGTCTTACCGCCTCCGTGACCGTCAACGTGCAATGACGTATCAAGCCAATCACCCACTCTCCGCCGCAGAGAGAGTGGGTGATCGGGCTTCGTCAAACTCCTTTCCACAGAGTCAATGTAAGGCTAACTGTGACTGTGTGGTGATCGGACAAGCGCATAGAAACGACAGCGGCTGAGGTGAGGACGGGTGAACTGGCACAGCTAAGCCGCCGAATCGCGGGGATTACTTGCGGTAAGGGGATTAATGAGATGGTCCGCCGCCGAGTACGATCTTTCGGCTCGGCAGATTCCAACAGGAGGATCATCTCATGCGTATCGTAGCGGTCGGTATCGATCTCGGTAAAACCGTGTTTCACCTGGTGGCGATGGGAGAGCGCAACCGCGTGCTGGTGCGGCGGAAGTTCTCGCGTCAACAGCTGTTGGCTTACACGGCCAACCTCGAGCCCACTTTGATCGGCACCGAAGCCTGTGCCGGCGCCCATTTTCTCGCGACAGCCCTATGTGCGCAGGGACACGACGTGCGCCTCATGGCAGCCCAGTTCGTGAAGCCTTACCGTAAGTCGAACAAGAGTGACTTTCTCGATGCCGAGACGATCGCCGACGCGGTGCAGAAGGAGAACATGCGCTTCGTGCCAGTCAAGACCGACGAGCAACTCGATCTGCAGGCTATGCACCGCGTGCGCACTCGCCTGGTGCAGCGGCGCACGGCACTGATCAACGAGATCCGCGGGTTCCTGCTGGAGCGCGGCATCATCTTTCCCGCGAAGCCGATTCACCTGCGCAAGCAACTTCCGGGTGTACTGGAAGACGCGACCCAGAACCTGACGCCGAGGCTGCGCTGGCTGCTCTCTGAACTTGCGGAGGAGTGGAAGGAGTTGGAAGCTAGGATCATCGCTATCAGCGACGCCATCGAGCGGATCAGCACCAGCGATCCACTCTGCCAGCGTCTGCGCCAGATCCCAGGCTTCGGGCCGCTGGTTTCGACAGCAACCGTGGCCGCTATCGGCAACGGGTCGTCGTTCCGCAAGGGTCGCGACTTCGCGGCGTGGCTCGGTGTTGTTCCCCGACAGTACTCCACGGGTGGCAAGACGGCGCTCTACGGCATGAGCAAACGCGGCAACCGTTATCTACGACAGCTGCTGATCCATGGCGCGCGTGCTGTCCTGATCCGGGTGAAGTACGACACCGCAGGGTTGGGGCAGTGGATCCACAAGCTGGCCGAGCGTGCACCGCGCAACAAGGTGATCGTCGCGATCGCCAACAAGCTGGCGCGTATCGCCTGGGCGGTACTCGCGAAGGGTGAGCCTTACCGCCATCAGCCCTTGGCGGCCGCAGCGTAGTTCGGCCGTGGAAAAGACGCTGCGCTTGGAAAGCAAACACCGCTTTCCACTTTCCCACCGCCGCTGCGGCGGCTGGTGATCAACCAGTTCTACCAGGGTCTGCGGAGGAAGAAGAAGGACGAGAAAACAGTCAAACGGCGCGCCGGAAAACCTGTTGTTGATAACGGTCTCACTGACCGAGCGATTTATCAGGACCGGCGCGCGCGGATCATCATCGAGGCCCGGAGAATCGAATCTCCACATTGAGGCCGGATACATTTGCGCAGACTGTCATTCCGTCCATCACTCTACCTCTTGCAGTCCGGCGGCGGACCATACATTACCAATAGTTATTTCGGCGGCCTCTTCTGAGTACCGAACAGATCATCAATGAACGGCTGAATTTTCCTGGTGATCCGGCGCCCAGTCCAGCCAATCGACCACACGTAGAGGCCGATCGTCACGACGAGCACCGCGCCGAAAATCCATTCCATAGATACCCACCGTTTCATACCGGATTACTTGTGAGAAGGCGATTTACCGCCAGCTAAATGTCACTACCGCTCGGCTTTCGGTTGGCGAAGGCTTCCCAATAGGCTTCTCCCAGAGAACTGAAAGCCCCTAACGTGACAGAATCTTCACCAACAAAGAAGTCAATGCGTTCGGCTCGTATGAACGCATCAACGTATGAACCATCGCCGACCAGTAGGCCAAGTTGTAGAGCAACGAAAGCGTCGGCGGTGGCGAGCAGCGCATTGGAAACTTCCAGCCCCGCGCCAGTCGTCCGTTCCAAATCGCCCCATGCGAATGACTCTTCGCGCCATTTGCTGTGGTAATCGTCGATGAGTTTCCGTTCATCCTCGCGGCTTGTGCCGGGTGGAACAGTAAACTCGCCGGGCCAGGAAGCGCTCTTTAAACATTGGACAGACCGCACGCCACTGAATTTCAAAACAAAACGCGTTTCGTCTGGCAGCTTTTGGAAACGACTGACGTAACCAACCTGAAAAACAATCGTGAGCGATCTTGCCAAAAGGTCGGACTCGATGGCCAGCACATCACCATCATGCAGCGTATCCCACAGGCTGACCGTGACAGCGTCTGCGGGTAAGTTGACCCGATCTTGCATCTCTCGTTGTTCCGAATCCATAGGTTTGTTGGCGATAACAGCCCGTACCACTACCTATTCACAAGCAGCTTCGTTGGTGGCTCCGCTTGACGAGCTTCTCTCAACGCTTATTTTCCCACCGTCTGGGGCGTTTCCACCCTCGCTTCACGCAGGAACCGTGCGGCTTCTTCTGGCGGCGTCGGGTTGATGTAGAAGCCTGTTCCCCACTCGAAGCCGGCGGTCTTGGTGAGCTTGGGCATGAATTCGATGTGCCAGTGGAAGTGGTCTAGGGCCGGGTCCTGAATGGGGGCGCTGTGAATCACGAGGTTGTACGCGGGATTGTCGAGGACTCGGTCGCTCTTCATCAGCAGTTGCTTCAGGGCTCGCGCAAGGTCCTGGTAGGTTTTGGAAGAAGCGTTTTCAAAGGCGGATTCATGGCGCTTCGGCATCACCCAGGTTTCGAACGGGAAACGTGGAGCGTAGGGCGCGAGGGTCACGAAGCTATCGTTCTCGGCGATGATGCGCACGCCGGCCTCGGTCTCCTGCCGGATGATGTCGCAATAGACGCAGCGTTCTTTGATCAGGTAGTACTGCTTGGCGCCCTCGAGTTCTTCCACGATGTGCTTGGGCAAAATCGGCAGCGCGATCAACTGCCCGTGGGGATGCTCGAGCGACGCGCCGGCGGCTTCACCGTGGTTCTTAAAGATGAGGATGTAGCGGAAACGGCGGTCCTGCTTCAGGTCGAGGATGCGGTCGCGATAGGCCCAGAGCACGTCTTCGATGCGTTTCTCGGGTAACGTTGCGAGGGTCTCCAGGTGCTCGGGGCTCTCGATGATGACTTCGTGCGCACCGATGCCGGTGACCTTGTCGAACATGCCTTCGGCTTGGCGATTCAGCGAGCCTTCGATCCCCAACGCTGGGAATTTGTTCGGCACGACGCGGACGGTCCATCCCGGGGTGTTGGGTTGAGCCGGCGGGCCTCCGTTGGAAGGCCGGTAGGCGAGGATCTCCGGCGGAGTTTTGGTCTCGTTGCCGTAGCAGAACGGGCAGAATCCGCCCTTGTGCACGAACCGCTCGCGCAGGAAATCAGTAGGACGCTTGGCACGGTCGGTGGAGATGATTACCCAGCGGCCGACGATGGGATCTTTGCGAAGCTCAGGCACGTCAACAACCTCTCTCGGAACTTACAAGTTTACCGCGCCATGGGCGACGCGAGAACCCGGTGCCGGTTTCTCGTTTCGGTCTTGCTCGGATGAGGGAACAAATCTGCAATTCGGGAATCTCGCGAAATCACTACAATGTTTGGAATGGAGTGCCCCGTCTGCAAAGGTTCCGGCCGGGTGACGTGTCCTGCGTGTTCCGGAACTGGCGTGAAGTCGCGATTATTGGTGCTGAACCAAGCATGCCCTGCCTGCCAGGGTGCGCGCATTGCTGATTGCTCGGCCTGCAACGGCAGCGGCCAAATTGATCCTGACGCGAAACCTGCGGTTTGAAGCACTGTCCGGTCTCGAACATCGCGCATCGTTCCTGAACAGCCTTGTCTTCGCTTCGTCACGCAACCGATTGCGTTTCAGTGACTTCACTTGGCACCTAAGTTGCACCTCATCCTCCTTCCGGAGGTGTGTTCAATGGGCAGGATTCTTCAGGACTTGCGTTACGGGTTGCGAATGCTCGGCAAGCGGCCGGCATTCACGCTGCTGATTGTGCTGTCGCTTGCGCTGGGGATTGGCGCAAATACCGCGATCTTCAGCGCTGTGAATGCGGTGATGTTGAAGACATTGCCTGTCTACAATCCGGCGCAGCTCAAGCTCATGCAGTGGACGGTGCCGACCTCCGACTTCCCGGATGCTTACCTCGAAGATCTGGAAGGCAGCTTTACGCGCGTGGCAGGTGGGCGCTTCGGCAGCTATTCGTTTTCGTATCCGGCGTACGAGGACTTTGCGGCCAAGAACCATTCCTTCGATACGACGTTTGCTTTTGCCGCCAACGAAGAGAACGTGAACGTGGGATTGAACGGCCATGCCAGCAATGCGACGCTGGTTGGCATCTCGGGAAATTTCTTCAGCGGCATGGGGCTGTCGCCCGTCGCCGGACGTGGCCTGCAGCCGAGTGATGATGCGACTGGTGCGCAGCCGGTGGTGGTGATCTCGCACAAGTTCTGGCAGAAGCAGTTCGGCGGCCAGGCGAGCGCAATCGGCGGCACGATCGACGTGAATGGGAGCCCGATGACTGTGGTCGGCGTGGCGCCGCCGGAGTTTTTCGGCGTGGACCCGAGCATTGAGCCGGATGTCTACGTGGCGATGCATTGGTATGCCGAGCAACTCGACAAGCTCAACAACCCTCTGCTTTCGATGGCTGACAAGCAGGCGGAACCGAATAGCTATCTTCGCAGTCGGCGCGCGTGGTGGGTTGGCGTCATCGGACGCATTAAGCCTGGGGTTTCGGACGCAACCGCCAATGCCGAGTTGAGTGTTCTGTTCTCGCAAGCGCTCGACACGAAGAAGCAGTCGGAAGGCGGCACCGAGGGACTGTTTGGGGGCGACGGCGGCGCGCCGGAAGAACATGCGCAGGCTGCGAAGAAGGCTCCACCGCAAATTGGAACGGTTCCGCTTGCTCGTGGTCTCGATAGCCTTCGCCGGAATTTCTCCACGTCCCTTTGGCTGCTAATGGGGATGGTGGGGCTAGTGTTGCTGATTACGTGCAGCAACGTGGCCGCGCTGCTGCTTACCCGCGCGACCTCGCGGCAGAAAGAAGTCGCAGTAAGGGTCAGTCTCGGCGCGCCGAAGTCGCGCATTATCCGCCAGGTGTTTACCGAGAGCCTGTTGCTCGGCATTCTCGGCGGCATCGGCGGATTGGTCGTAGCGCGATGGGCGACGGCCCTGCTGGTGCAACTGATGTCGAGCGGACGCTCGGCCGTGCACGTGGAGCTTGCGCCGGACGCGACCGTGCTCGCATTCGCATTCGGAATTACGTTTCTCAGCGCGCTGGTGTTTGGAGTGGCGCCCGCTTGGCATGCAGCCAAGGTGCAGCCGCTCACGACGCTGAAGCAAACCGCGGGGAGCGTTACGAATAGAAACTTTTTCTCGGGCAAAGTGCTGGTCGCCGTGCAGATCGCGTTGTCGTTTGTGCTGCTGGTTGCGTGCGGATTGTTCCTTCGTACGCTGGGTCGACTGCAGAACGTAGACCTCGGGTATCAGCGTGCCAACATGACGCGTTTTACCGTTAGCCCTGGGCTGAATGGCTACACCAACGATCAGCTCATTGCGTACTACCACAACATGCAGTCGCAATTGGGCGCGGCACCAGGGGTTCAGGCCGTCACTTTTTCGCTGCACGGACCGATCGGCTCCGGATCGTCGGTGACCACCGGACGCATCCAGGGCTACACGCCTGAGGGCAAAGATGTGGACATTTACCGCCACGATGTCGGTCCAGCATACTTCGAGACACTGCAGATTCCGATTCTGCTCGGACGCGGTATTGGAGAGGTGGATGGCCCCACCGCGCCGCAAGTCGCCGTGATCAACGAAGCGCTCGCGAAGAAATACTTCCGTGGCGACAACCCGATCGGACACCAGATCAATCTTGGTTCGGTGAAGAAGCCGCGGCCATACCAGATCGTCGGAGTTGCGCGCGACGTGAAGTATGCGCAGATCCGCGAAGAGGTGCCTCCGACCGCGTATTTCTCCTATATCCAGCGCAAAGAAGTACCGCAGTTCATGACCTTTGAAGTGCGCAGCACCCTGCCGCAGGGAACGCTCGTCGCCCTGATCGAGAAAACGGCGATGCAACTCGACAAGACCGTTCCCGTCGAAAAAATCCACACCGAGGAAGAGGTGGTAGGCCAAGTGCTCTTCCTCGAACGCACGTTTGCGATGCTGAGCAGCGGGTTTGGAGTGTTGGCGCTGTTGCTCGCCGCGATCGGGCTCTATGGCACCATCGCCTACACCGTCGCGCAACGGACAAACGAGATCGGCATCCGCATGGCGCTTGGCGCGGACCGCACCCGGATTGTGCGCATGGTATTGCGCGAAATCGGCATTGTTGTTGTCGCGGGCCTGGCCGTCGGGCTGCCGGTAGCGTGGTTCGCGAGCAAGACGCTGCAAAGCCAACTATTCGGGCTGTCGCCGCATGATGCACTCTCGCTCGGGCTCGCACTGCTGACGATCTTCCTAGTAGCGGTGCTCGCCGGCTCGATTCCTGCGCGACGGGCCTCGCGCGTGGAACCGATGGAAGCGCTGCGTTACGAATAAAAGACGCGGTGGATGGTCTATCCTTATTTCATGGCCACCACCGCAGTTGTCGCACCGCCCTCGACCGCCGTTCGCCGCATCACCCAGTTTGCCTGGGGAACGCTGGCTTACAACATTGCGGTGATCGTGTGGGGCGCCTATGTGCGCGCCACCGGCGCGGGTGCGGGATGCGGGAACCACTGGCCACTCTGTAATGGCGAGGTCATCCCGCGCGGGGCGAGGATCGAGACCCTGATTGAGTTTTCGCATCGCGCCAGTAGCGGGATTGCCGCGATTCTTGTGCTGGCGTTGCTGGTGTTGTGCTGGCGAGCCTTGCCAAAGCGACACCCAGCGCGCGTTATGGCCGTTGCCGCGGCATTTCTGATGTTGAGCGAAGCTCTCCTGGGCGCGATGCTGGTGAAGCTGGCGCTGGTGGCACAAGACAAGTCGGCGATGCGCGCCATCTCGCTGCCCATCCATTCGACCAATACCATGCTGCTGCTGGCGGCAATTGCCGCGACCGCGGTGTGGCTGCCGCTGGATGGATCGAGCGTCCGCTGGAACACAAAGCGGCTGTGGCTCACGATTGCAGCGCTGGCGATGCTGTTGATCACAGCCGCGGCCGGCGTCATCGCTGCGCTCGGCGACACACTATTTCCTAACGCAACGATTTCCGCCGATTTTTCGCCGACGAGCCACTTCCTCATCCGGCTGCGAATCCTTCATCCTGCACTGGCGCTGCTGTCGACGATCATCGTCGCGGTTTTCGTGTCACTCACCACCCGAACCCACGAGCGCGCCAAGCGATTTGCGGGACTGGTCGGGATCGCAATCGTCACCCAGCTCTTTCTCGGGATCATGAACATCGCGCTGCAAGCCCCAGTGTGGCTGCAAATGCTGCACCTTGGCGTTGCCGACCTGGTTTGGATTGGGACCGTGCTAGTGGCGGCGGAATCTTTGGTCTCCGCAGAAAATTTTTCTCTTCTCGCTTGACCCTGACGTAACGTCAGGCCCGACACTCCATTCAGATCGAGCAACGGAGGGACCTTGACACGCGCGATGCGCATCCAGCAGTTCGCGAAAGAGACTGGCGTCACCGTGCGCACGCTGCACCACTACGATCGGCTCGGGCTGCTAAAGCCGGAGCGGACGGAGTCGGGCTACCGCGTGTACGGTGAGCGCGATCTCATTCGGCTGCAACGCATCACGGTGCTGAAGTTCATCGGCTGCTCGCTTCAGGAAATCAAGGACCTGGTGGACCGCAATTCCGACGACCTGCGCACCACGCTCGAACTTCAACAAGAGGCTTTGGAACGCCGACGCAAAACGCTCGATGGCGCGCTCAAGGCTGTTGAGAAAGCGCGGCGCTTGCTGGACGAATCGGGGAAGGCGGACTGGCAGACCTTGAAATCAATTGTGGAGACAATCGAGATGGAACAGAACACGGATTGGATGAACAAGTATTACTCGCCCGAAGCACAGAAAGATCTGGAGAAACGGCGAGAAGAGCTGGGTCCCGAAGGCATGCAGCAAGGACAGAAGGACTGGGAACTGCTAACTGCCGATTGCCAGCAGGCAGTGAAAGATGGGGTGGATCCGAAGAGTGAACGTGCCCAGCAACTGGCAAAACGCTGGCTGGGGCTGATCAATGCGTTCACCGGTGGCAAGCCGCAAATCGCGGAAGGGCTGACCAAGCTCTACGCCGACCGAAAGAATTGGCCAAAGACCGCGGAGCGTCCGTGGAGCGATGAACTGACGGCGTTTATTCTCGAGGCCAAGAAGGCGGCGAACGCGAGCAACAAGTCGTGAGCCGATGTGGATCACGAAGCTCGCGGTCCGCGTCCAACGGACCCTTCGCTACGCACTCCGTTCGCTCCGGAGTGCGTAGTTGTTTTGCAGCCTCGTAATGCCTAAACTCACGTCAGAAATGAAACAACTCATTCCCTGGTCCATGACGCTCGGTCGCGTGCTCTTTGCGCCGATTGTCATCTGGCTTGCGCTTACCGGCCGCAGTGGCTGGTGGATTTCCGCCTGCATCGTCGCTGAAGTCGTGCTCGATATTTTCGACGGAATCGTGGCGCGACGGCTGGGAGTGGCCACGCCGCTGCTCCGCCGCATGGATAGCGTGATGGACACCATCTTCTATCTTGCGATTCTCTACATCGGATGGAAGGTGCACTATGACGTGCTCTGGGAGCGTCGCTGGCTGCTGGCTGGACTGATCGCGATGGAACTGTTGCGCTACTCGTTCGACTACCTGAAATTCCGACGGGAAGCCGCGTATCACATGTATAGCTCGAAGGCGTGGGGACTGCTCCTCGGAGCGGCGGTGATCGCGCTGCTCGGATTTAACATCTCGGGCTGGTTACTTTCCGCAGCGCTGGTCGTCGGAATCTTGTGCGATGTCGAGGGCCTGGTGATCTCCTGGCTGCTCTACGAGAGCGTGGAGGACGTGCCGCACATCGCGAGGGCCCTGCAATTGCGTCGTGAGCAACGGCAGCGACGCAGGAGTACTAACACTTTCGCTGCAACCGCAAAGTAACCAACGCGGGGTAAACTACTTCCCTCTTATGCGAACTCTTCTGCACGTTGCTCTTCTGCTCACCGCCTCGATGACCGCATTCGCGCAAGCTACGGATGCCGCAAAACCGCTCGCCGCATTTGTCGGTCACTGGGAGGGCGGCGGAACGTTCGTGGAAACGCCGATGTCTCCCGCGGGCAAAGTTGCGTCGAAGACCGATTGCAGCTGGTCTACGCAGGGGCACTACCTCGTCTGCGAGCAGACGCTCACCGACGACAAAGGCACGCACCAGCAGTTGACGATCTACACCCCGAGCGATGACGGCGGCGACTTTACCTACTACACCATGACCGGCTCGGCAGCACCGTTTACCGGCAAGGTGAAAATCGAAAGCAATGTCTGGACTTACGACAACAGCTTCGAGCAGGACGGCAAGAAGACCGAAGTCCGCACGACGAACACCTTCAGCGGCGACGACGAGACTTTCAAGACTGAGTTCCGCATCGCAGACGGTGCGTGGACGACGATGCTCGACGGCAAATCGCATCGCGCGAAAAAATAAGACTCTACGGCTTGCGTCCTATTCTTCCGATGATTCGCATAATTTTTATGCGTTTCTCTTCGCCGTCAAATTTCGCTAGTTTGGAATCAACGTCAGGACGGTCAGCCCTTCGGGGCCATCGATCCTGCAAAAGAAATCGTCGACGGAACACGACGAACCTGCCGATGCGCGCTTAGGGAGCCTCCTTGACTACGCGTATCGGCAGTTTCTTGTTGTCGCGAATTATCGGGGGCCTGCAGCGCGTTTGCGCGGCGCCGTGAAGTCCTCGATCAGCGAATCGAGCTTTGCCAGGATCGCATCGTTACCCTGCCGCGGATAGCCCTGCAACTTCTCGCGATAGAGCGGAAGGTTGTAAAGAAACGATTCGACGCGCTCTTTATTCAGGTCGTCCCACCAAGCGCCGTATTCCATGCGTTGAAGCCAATAGGCGTTGAATGTCTGCTCGAATTGGTGCGCGACCGGAACCGCGAGATACGGCTTGCCAAGATGCAGAGCCTCGGTCACGAGTGAAAAGCCGGCGTTGGCGATGATGGCTTTCGCCGCGACAAGATCGGCAAGGAAGCCCGTTATGCTCGGCTTCTTATAGGTGATGTTCGCTTCGCGTCCCTCACGGCCAAACCCGTAAGCGATAAACTCGGCGCGAACTCCGGCGAGCGTCTTTGCTAGCGCGGGCGCGGGGGAAGTGACGTACACGAGGATTGCATTGCCTTCGGTCGGCTTTGCGCTGAGGATTTCCTGCCGCAGGATCGGCGGAAAGATGAACGTCTTCGCCTTCTTCACCTTCGGCACAAAAAAAGAGGTAACCAGGCTTGCGTCCACGCGTGGCGTCATAAGCCGGCAGACGAGCTTCGCAGCCGCGGCATCGCGACGGAACTCCTTCGGATACGAAACCAGCGTATTTGTCAGGCAGTGCTGGTTATCAATCGTAATGACCGGCAGATGACGGCGATGCGCGACATGGCACGTAAGTGGCTCGAAGTCGGTGATGACGAGATCGATTTTCCACTCTTCCGCCAGCTTCACGAGGTGGTGCGAGCTGCGCGCCGCCTTCGGCGCCGTGAACAGGTTCTTGGCAATCGTACGGTTGTAGCGCACACGATTGTTCACATATGCGAAGCGGAAACCATAGATCTCGGTGACGTCGAATTCGTCGCGCAGATTTTGCAGTCCACGATCGAACGAGGCGACGTGGACGTTGTGTCCAGCTTTCACCAGGTGCGCCAAAACTTCCCGCGAGCGCGTCGAGTGCCCGGCGCCCTCACCGTTTACGCCATAAAGAATGTTGGCCATGTTCAGCAAAGTATGACAGAGCGCTCCCGAATTGCCGATGCCTGAACGTCGGGTTTGCTAGAATCCCTGAACTCACCCTGGAGGTCTTCATGCGTAAATCTATTGCAGCATTGGCGGGCATCGCTCTCGCGGGCGCGGTCTTGTGGCTGCCCATCGTTCGTACCGTGCGCGCAGAGGGCCAACCTGCCGAACTGAAGAAGGCCTACCGTCAACCGGCGAAGAACGGCTGGACCTACGTTCACATCGAAGGCACGCCGCATGAGCTCGGCTTCCAGAGTGGCTACCTGCTTGCGAATGAAGTTCAGGACACTCTGCACGTCGTCCAACTTGAGGCCGCGCACGACTATAAGAAAGACTGGCAATTCTTCCGCGATGCCGCGCAGAACATGATGTGGCCGCACATCGAGAAGGAATATCGCAACGAACTTCAGGGCATCGCCGATGGGGCCACCGCGCATGGCGTGAAGATAGATGTATGGGACGTGGTCGCAATGAACGCGGCGCTGGAGTGGAGCTACTACGTCAAGGTCTACGACAAGCAGCACGGCATTACCACGACAGCAAAGCTCGGGACGCCGGAGCACTGCAGCGCCTTCGTCGCGACCGGCAAATATACGAAGGACGGCAAGGTCGTTATCGCCCACAACAACTGGACGACCTATCTTGAAGGCGAGCGCTGGACGATCATCTATGACATCCAGCCTACGAATGGCAAGCGCATGCTCATGGATGGTCTGCCGGGCTTCATTCACAGCGCCGACGATTTCGTTGTGAACTCTGCGGGTATCGCGATCACCGAGACTACGATCGGACACTTTGAAGGCTACGATCCGAACGCCATCCCCGAGTTCGTGCGCGCACGTAAAGCCGCACAGTATGCAACGAACGTTGATGATTTCGCCCGCATTATGAAAGACGGCAACAATGGAGGCTATGCGAATGCCTGGCTCGTTGCCGATGAGAGAAACAACGAAGTCGCCCGCCTTGAGCTTGGCTTGAAAAACGTAACGTTGGAACGCACGAAGGATGGATATTTTGTGGGATCAAACTTCCCGATCAACGAGAAGCTGATCAAGGAAGAAGCGTCGAGCTACGACGTGAACAACATGAGTGAGAGCTCGAATGCTCGCCACGTGCGATGGGAACAGCTCATGGCAGAGAACAAGGGCAAAATAGATCTCGCCGCCGCGCAAAAATTCGAAGCCGATCACTACGACACCTTCGAGAAGAAAGAAGACCCCGATGAGCGCACGCTGGACGGGCACATCGAGCTTTCGCCGCGCGGATCTGGCGATTGGGTGCCGCCGTTCGGTACCGCCGGTGCGGTGCAGAACAAAGCCGCCGACTCCGGGATGATTGCCAAGATGAGCTTCTCGGCAGCAGCGGGGCACGCGTGCGGGAAGGACTTCAAGGCCGCCGACCATCTCGCGAAGCATCCGGAATACGACTGGCAGAAGCCATTGCAGCGCGACATGGATGCATATCCGTGGACGACGTTCGCGTCGAAATAACATTCCCATCGTGAACGCGCGCACAAAGGATTAGCGCTGTAGTGAGCTTTCCCTCTGATACCCTCCTCCTTCGGGCGGAGGGTTTCTTATGTTCGCGAAAGACTTGCTTCAGGGAAAACGCGCACTCATCACGGGCGGCGGCACGGGCCTCGGCAAAGCGATGGCACGGCGGTTTCTCGAACTCGGCGCGACGGTGTACATCTGCGGGCGTCGCGAAGAAGTGCTGCGCGGAACCTGCGAAGAGCTGACGTCAGCGACTGGGGGCGAGATTCACGGCATTCCCTGCGATGTACGAGATCTCGCGGCGGTAGACACAATGATCACGCAGATCTGGAACGATGGCCCGCTCGATATTCTTGTGAACAACGCCGCCGGGAATTTTCTGGCGAAAACCGAGGAACTCTCTCCGCGCGCGTGGGAGGCCGTGATTGGAATCGTGCTCAACGGAACGATCAATCTGACGATGGCATGCGGACGTCGCTGGCTGGCGGAGAAGAAACCCGCGAACGTGCTGAGCATCGTCGCCACCTATGCTTCTACCGGCTCAGGCTCGGGCTATGTGGTTCCGTCGGCGGTCGCGAAAGCCGGAGTGTTGGCGCTTATGCGCAGCCTCGCTGTCGAGTGGGGACCTCGGGGTATTCGTCTCAACGCGATCGCGCCGGGGCCGGTGCCGACGGAAGGCGCCTTCTCGCGATTGATTCCAAGCGATCAACTAGAAGAAATCGCAAAGCAACGCGTGCCAATGCGGCGCTTCGGACGACCGGAAGAGATTGCAGATCTCGCAGCGTTTCTCGTGAGCGACGGTGCCGGCTACATCAACGGCGAGGTTGTCACCATCGACGGTGGCGAGTGGCTGCAAGGCGCGGGCGAGTTCAACTACGTCGGACAGATGATGACCGACGAAATGTGGGCGATGTTTAAGCCCGGCAAAAAGCGCCGCGAATAATCACGCCAGAAACTTCAGCGTGGTCTCGATGAGTTCCGACGTGCCGGCGTACGGATCGCCGGGGCTGTCGTATTCCATCGAGCAGAATCCTTTATAGCCGTGCTGCTTGAGGAACCCAAAGGTGCGCGCCATGTCCACGTGCACCGGCTTGCCATCGCGGTCGTTCTCCATAGCCTTCACATGACACATGCCATACGCATGGCTGAACATCGCATTCACGCCGTCGTACGCATATTGCGCGGGCTTGGCAGTCAAGCTGTTGCAGAAGTCCGGCAGCGTGTGCAGCCATGGGCTGTTCACTTTCTCAACCAGTTTCACCAGAAAGAAGGGGTCTTCGCTGATCGGGTTGTCGTTCTCGAGATGCACAACGACATTCTTCGACGCCGCATACTCCACAACCTGGGTGAGACTCCCAGCCATTACGTTTAAGTCCGGAGCGGCTCCCTTCGCATCGGGAAGATTGGTGCGAACACTTGGCGAGCCGAGGAAAGTCGCGGCGTCAATCCACTGCTTACTGAAAGCGATTGCCTTCTTGCGCTCCTCGGCATCGGGCGAGTACGGGCTATGCTCACCATCCACCGCGAGATTTACTACCTTCGCCTTGGCTTTATCGAGCGCCTGCCGAAGCTCTCGCAGATAGCTCTGTTCGGCTGATGGGAAGTGCCCCGTCCACAGCTCAACTTTGTTGACATTGAACTTCGATATCACGTGCGCCGGAAAGTCCTTGAGCGGGATACGCGGATGCTGCGGGCCCTCCGGCTTTTCGCCGGGTGGCAAATCGATGAAATCGCGAAATGGATACGATGCGATCGCGATCCGCTCGCGCGGTTGCGTAGGAAATTGGATGTTCGGAGTTGTTCCGCCAAAAAGCGGGACGGCTTCGCTGAGGAGCGAAGCCGTAATTGCGCTGACGGAAGTTGCGAGGAAACACCGTCGAGTAATCATAAGAACCCGCGCCAGTGTAGCACCGCACGGGTCTAGTTGATGGTGATGGACAGGCCCGAGGAAGCCGGAGCCCCCGCGTTCACTGCCGTAATCGTTCCGGCTCCGATGCTCGCAAAATCCGATGCCGGAATCGCAACCGTTGCATGCGTCGCGTCCGTCACGTTTGTCGTGCGATAGTTGCCATTCCAGGTCAGCACCATACCGCTCTGGAAGTTCGTGCCCACCACACTGATCAACAGGTTGCCCGAACCATGTGTCACCGACGTAACCGATGCCGACGTCAGCGTTGCCGCCGTGCGCGTCGAAAGCAGTTGCGGAACCACGGCGCCGCCGCGCAGCAAGTAGATCTTACCGGTGCTAGTCAACGCGGCCAAGCCATCCTGCCCCCAGCGCACTAAATCCACGCCACCGAACGACGTCGTGTTTTCGATCAGGTCCAGGCCCATCGGGATCGTCGTGTTCGGCATGTACGTCGTCTGGTTGTAGGTCACCAAGCCGTCTACCGCGCTCGTGCTGGAAAGTGAATGTGTCTGCGCCAGATAGAAGACCACGTGCAGCGAAACGTCCGGCGCCACAACCTGCATGGTCGAGGTCGTGACGTTCGGGATCGGCTTGAAGACGCCGACCTCCGTCGTCGCCGCGGATACCGGGATGGCCGCTCCGCCCTTGTTCGCGAAGGCATAGCCGCCGTTCATCTGGAAGCAATTGAAGCTGGCCAGCGACCAGGTGCTGTACTGCGTCGGATTGCTATAGGCAAACCCGGCCGCGGGCACTGCGAAGTGGTTGAACGTCAGGTTGCTGTCCGAGTCAAACGCCATCAGGTTCGTCGAATCGGAATAACGAACGCAGGAACCGGTGTAGTTGCCGGTATTGCTTCCACGCAACGCAGCCGTCTTCGTCGTGGAGTTGAAGTCGTAAATGCCGATGCCGTTGCTCGCGCCAAGATCCAGAGCGACGGTGTTCACATTCCCCGGTTGCGTAGAAACGCCGCGGAGGTTAATCGTGCCAGTGAAGGATGAACCCTTCGGCACCGTGTACGTGAAGTCGAGCTTCTGTGCGAGCAGGTTGAAGCGCGCCACGCTCGGCACACTCGGCAAGGTCGCGTACAGAGCCTGTCCATCGGATGTGACCGCCAGGCTGGTCGGCGCGGCGCCGAGCAACATGGTCGTGCCAACCGTCGCCGTGTCGGGGATGATCGTTGTCACCGAATTCGCAGTGAATCCGCTGCCGCCGGCGCCAATGCTGGCAATCAGCTTGCGGCTGAACGGCTCATAGACGATGTGATTCGCACCTGCGCTCAGCACTTTGAATACTGAAAGTGGCAGCACGTAGGAAACTCCGCCGCCCGGCGCTGGATTGGAAACGTTGATCTTGCTCCAACCCAGGCTCGCCAACTTGGTCGAAGGAACCATAGCTGTGGCTTGCGTGCTGCTGAGGACGGTCGTCGCGAGTGCAGTGCCGTCAATCAAGATCGACGCTGCCGTCGAGAAGCCCGTTCCGGTAACCGTGACCATGGTAGTGCCCGAGCCCGCTTGAATGGCAGCGGGGGAAATCGAGGTGATCGTCGGAACCCCGTTATAAGGGTTACCGGTGATGGTGAGAACTGACGTCGAAGCCTGGTTGTTTGCCAGGTTGGGGTCGTTCTCCGAACCAAAGACTTGCGCGTTGAGCACCACGGACCCGGCGAGCATCTGTTTTGCCACAACCGTAACTGTCGTGGTTGCCCCGGTCGCGAGACTGCCGAGATTGCAGCTCAGGCCGTTCAGCTTGGAACACGAGCCGACGGTCGGCGTAATGGAAACGATGCTCGCTGTCGCAGGAGCCTGGGCCGTGAAGGCGACATTCGTAGAGGTGGCCGGTCCGGCGTTCTTCACCGTCGCGGTGTAGGTGATGGAATTACCGGTGGTCGGCGTGCCACTCTGCGCGAGGGTGACGCTGAGGTCTGCATTGATCCCCGCGAGGTTCGTGACCTGCGCAGAGCGGAACGCATAGATCGCCACATTGTCGCGCACTGCCAGGCCATTTGTGCCCCAGCGTAACAAGTGCGACGGCGTGCCGGTGGTGTTCGAAGCGAGGTTCAACGGGAAGGTTGCAGCCAACGCCGAAGTGCTCGTGGTGAAAACCTGCACCTGCGTGTACTTGTTCGCGGTCGGGCTGTCGAACACAAACGTCTTGCCGAGCGGCGTGTCGGTGAAAGTGGGACCCGCGGCGAGGTTCGAACCATTCAGAAGCGAACCATTCCGCGCACCGGTCTCCGCGTCGTAGAGCGCGCCAAGATCGGTATAGACTTCGCCATTCACAACCTGCAGGTCGTCTGTGCTGCCGGTGAAGTTGCCCGAGGAACCGAGCCTCGGAACGCTCAATCCGGTCGCGCTATAAGAAAGAGGTTGGTAGTAGGTCGGACCGCCGACATACACCTCAGAGGTCGTTGCATTCGTCTGCAATGCATTTCCAGAGTAAGTCGAGGCACTCCACGTATTCGCGCGGCGCGTCGCGTTGTCGTAAATCGCGACAACCGTTCCGCCCAACGGGGCGGTCATGGAAACCACGAACGAATTCGGCGATCCCGGCAGTGCCGCTAGAGACAGCGCAACCGGCGGTGCATTCGTACCGGTGTTTGAGCCCAGCGTAATCTTTGCCCCGGCGGTGCCGGCGGTCAGACTAACCTGGCGCACAGCGGAGCTGCCGTCGAGTCCTACCCAGAGCACGGTGCCATCGGCGCTCACTGCCATCTTGTTAGGCTCGCTGCCGACGAAGATCGACTTCGTGATCGCGCCGGTCACAGGGTCGATCGCCACCACCGAATTGCCGTAGGGCATGCCCGCGGTGCTCGGTACCGACACGTACAACTGACCTGTCGCGGCGCTATACGCCATGCTGTTGTTGGGCAGCGCGACATAAGAGGTGAACATCAACGCCGCGCTGGTGCCCATGGAGGGCGTCGTCACCGTCACTGCAAAATTCCCCGGAGTGGCCACACTCGCAGCGGGGACGGAAGCTTGCAGCACCGTAGTGCTGCTAAAGGTCGTCGGAACGGCGTTGCCGTTGAAATAGACCTGCGAGTTCGAGGCGAAATTCGCTCCGACCAACTGGAGCGTGACCGCGGTATTCAGCGGTGCGGACTTTGGAGAGATGGAGTTCAACGTTGGCGCAGCGGCGAACAGAGGAGTGCATGCAAGCAAGCACAGGACGATCGCGAGACAAAGTTGAAGCTCAACTTTCGAGCTTTTCATGGCACGTTGTTTATACGGGCCACCTTTCTTTGAGCACAGATTACTTTCGGGGATTTGCCATTACCAAAGTACCCCCACATGAGAGCTAAGCCGTTTGAAATCAAATAACGCGTGAGGAATGCGAAGGGCATTTAGCCTCCTTTTTTCGACCCAATCAGGGATTGATATCACCCAGTTTCATCGAACATTCACCCCACGAAAGGGCGCTCGTCTTTACTCTCCACCGAACCGGCACATCGGAACGCGACGGTTGCGTCCACATTCCCGAGCAACGACATGTATCTCGTGAGTGAAGCGCTGCGCTTGATGAAAAAGCAACCGAGCATCCAGATTTCCGCGGCAGACTGGAAGATCCTCGACAACTACAAGAAGAACCATATTGATGTCGCCACGAAGTTCATCCCCGGATGGGTGAAGGTCGCGGTCGCCATCGCACTCGGACTTGGAACGATGGTGGGCTGGAAGCGCATTGTCGTCACGGTTGGAGAGAAGATCGGCAAAGATCACCTTACCTACGGTCAAGGCGCTGCGGCGGAAATCACTGCCATGGCGACGATCGGAGCAGCCGATTGGTTCGGCTTACCGGTGAGTACCACGCACGTGCTGTCTTCGGGAGTCGCCGGAACGATGGCAGCAAACCATTCCGGCTTGCAGTGGGGCACGGTGCGCAACCTGTTGCTGGCCTGGGTGCTCACCCTGCCGGTCTCGATCATGTTGTCCGGATTTTTGTTCTGGTGCTTCCGGCACATCGCGGCGTAACCGTGGGCTTCAAAAGGATGGCGGGCTTCGGCCTGCCATCCTTACTTATTGTGGGTTAGAACGTCTCTCCGACCAGTTCTTCGCTTTTCTTCCAGAGCGCTTCCGCGTTCTCTGGAGCTACCGCGTACGTACGGACCCCTTCACTCACTGCTGTAATCGTCGTGTCGTCCGGAACGACCTTTCCGACGTGGCAATCCAGACAATAGCGCCTGCCAGCACTTCGTCGGTCGTGGATGTTGCTCCAAGAGTATTCGTTGTCACGCTTGCCATGCTTCATCTCCTATGAATGCTGAGTGCATTCGTGCGCCGCGTCGTCGTCGGACCTAAGCGCATACGAAGACTAGATAACCGGAGACTATCTCCGATTTCAAGAAGTTCGGGAGAAGCCAATACGAAGGTATTGCCACGGCGAAACCGAAGCCGCCGTTACTCTTATGCGTCTGCCGGCTTGATTCCAGTTTCAGGTACCCAAGCCAACGCTCTATTCTGGCCGTTAATGTTCGAGCGCTTTGCAGCCGAAGATGCGGAGTGGAAGCCGGTATCGACACCGATAATCGTCGCCTCCGCAATTTTCTACGGGCTCTTCCTTCTGTACGCCGCCACCAATCGCGACGGCTTCCTTTTCATTGACAATGCAAATCTTGCCGTTCACGAAGGTGGGCACGCGCTCTTCGGCTGGTTCGGCTACAAGATCGGCATCATGGGAGGGACGCTGCTGCAATGGTTGGTGCCGTTCCTCCTCGCCGCCTACTTTTTCTATCACCGGCAGCTTTCCGGCTTCGTCTTCTGCACATTCTTCTTCTTCGAAAATTTCCTCTACACCGCCACCTACATGGCCGACGCGCGCGCTGAGGCATTGCCGCTTGTCTCGCTCGGCGACTCCGACTACGTGGAACATGACTGGAACACCATGTTCGGCTGGTGGGGCTTGCTTGGCCGCGACACGCAAGTTGCGGGTTTCGTGCGCTTCCTGGGATGGGTGGGAATGATGAGCGTGGTGGCTTGGTTGAGCTACAAATACTACTCAGACCGGCAGAATGCTGTGGCCGAGAAGATCTAGTTTCTGAAGGGTTTTACCGCGCGGCCTTTTTCTTCTTTGCGTTATCCGCTTCCTGCTTTGGACGTGCGGTGGACTCGCGCAAGATCAGGTGTGTCTCCAGCGCGTATTCCGTTCCATTCGGGTTCGGCGTTTTGCGTTGCAGCTCGGCGAGTAACGCATTAAATGCCAGCGTTGCCAGCTCCGCCTGAGACATCTCTATCGTCGTCAGCGGAGGCAGCACGAACTCGGAAATGTGAATGTTGTCGAAGCCGATGAGCGAGAGGTCGTGCGGAATGTGGATGCCGAGTTCGTGGCTCTTGCGCATGACTCCCAGCGCCGTCATGTCGTTCGAGCACATAATTGCCGTCGGCCGCGAGGGGAGCGAGAGCAGGCGCCCTGCAGCTTCGACTCCGCCCTCGATGGTATGCGTACCTTCCACCCACAACTCATCATGTGCCGGCAAGTCCAGTTCGTGCATGGCGTTCTTAAACGCATCAAGCCTCGCCCGCGCCGATGGCAGCCGCAGCGGTCCTGAGATAAACGCGATCCTGTGATGTCGGAGAGCGGCGAGGTGCTGGACAGCCTGCCGTATGCCATGCTGGTAATCCACGCGGATATTGCTCACCAGCGGACGCGGCGGCCCCACGTCCACAATCACCATCGGAATTTTCCGCCGCTTCAGGTTTTCCAGAAGCGACTCTTCCATCCCGAAGGTCATCAGTGCCACACCTTCCACGCGGTGCTCAATCATCCGCCGGACTGCGATTTCCATCCGCACGGGATCGTGCCCCGTAGAGGTGAGCAAGATCTCGTAGTTGTTCTGGACAGCGATGTTTTCGAAGACCTGCACGATTTCCGGGAAGAACGGATTGGTGATTTCCGAGACCACCAAGCCGAGGATTCGGCTCCGCCCTGACACCAGGGCGCGCGCCTGGGTGTTCGGGAAATAGCCGAGCTCATCAACGACCCGCCAGACGCGCTTGGCCAGTTTCGGATCCACGGTTGGGACGCGGTTAATCGTCCGCGAGACCGTGGCGGTCGAAACTTTTGCCCTCTTCGCAATCTCCCGAATATCCATCGGTCCACGACGCTTTCAGGACGAGCACACACGGTTTGCCCGCGCTATTTTTGACTGCACACTCTCAACCTGAATGGCTGGCCACCACGATACCATGCACCTTCTGCAACTTCTGTTAATCGCTGAGCCCGTCCGTCAACTCAGTTCCAATTCGATTGCGACCACGGAGGCTGGCGGAATCACGAGCGACACCGTCGCGCCATTCACCTTCAATTCATTCCGACGGGGTACTACCGCATCCGGATGTTCAAAGGTGTTGTGCGCGTGGATGTCGGGCGCCGAGAGCACGGTCAGCGTGCCAGAAGCCGCGCTCGCCCCGCGGATCGCAATCTCGCTTTCTCGTGGTGAGCTGGTATCCGGATTGACCGCCGTGACGAAGAGTTTTTTCCCGGTTAAAGACGCGGCACCGCGCAGCCCCCAGAAGGTCGCCGGTGTGCCGTCGCGCTCGTACTTCACCTGCGGTGAAGAGAAGATCGTGCGCAGCGACTGTCCGCCCTGGTGAGGCGCATACATATCGAACACGTGCCCAACTGGAGTCACCGTGAAATTGTCTTCATGCGCCAGGTACAAACTGTTCAGACAGTTGATGAGCTGCGCGCAGTTCGCCATCGCCACTTTTTCAGGATGGCGGTTGAAGATATCGAGGGTCATGCCACTGAACACCGCGTCGCGGAGGGTTGGCATCTGCTCCAGCGCATCCCCGGGAGTTGCTTCGCTGCCCGGGCGGTACCAGGGGCCCCACTCGTCCACTACTAGCTTTACGCGATGCTCGTGATCGGTTTCACCCATCACCTGCCAGTGTCCCTCGATCAGACCTTCCATGCGCTGACCTTCCTTCATCAGCTCGTACCAATCGGTGGCGTCGAAGTTCACAGCTTCGCCTTTGCCCTTGTCCCAGTCGTTGGTTTTGCCGCGGCTCAGGTTCCAGGCGTAATGGTGGAGCGCCCAGCCATAGACCATGTGCAGGGAGCCCATCCGCTTCTGCATCGCCTCGAAGAAGCCGCTGGTCCAGTGGTAGTCCTCCACGTTTGGCCCGGAGGCAATGAATTTCAAGTTCATTCCGAAGCCTGGCACCCACGTGGCGTAGCGGCGAAATTCCATCGCATATTGGCCGGGCTCGAAGTCGCCGCCGCATCCCCAAGACTCGTTCCCCACGCCCCAGAACTCCACCTTGTAAGGCTCACGCGAGCCGTTCGTCGCGCGCGTTTCCGCCAGCGTCGTGCTCCCCGCAGGCGAATTGCAATAATCCACCCACTGCTGGAATTGCTCCGCGGGAAGGCTGCGCACGTTGGCTGCAAGATATCCCTGTGCGCCAATCTCGCGGCAGAAATGCATGAACTCGTCGGTACCAACCTCATTGGGGTCGTACTTGTGCTTTACGTTTTGCTTCGGGTCGCCATTGCCCCAGAAGTTCGGGCGCCGCGGCCGCTTTTCGCGTGGGCCGATGCCGTCGCGCCAGTCGTAGGTGTCGGCAAAGCATCCGCCTGGGAATCTAATCACGGGGGCCTTGATCTTGCGCATGTGGTCGATCACGGCCTTACGCAGCCCGCCGACGTTCGGGACCTTCGAATTCTCGCCAACCCAGATTCCGTCGTAAAACACCCCGGCCAGGTTCTCGGTGAAGTGACCGTAAATGTTCGGCGAGATGGTCCCGAGCGGTTCGTCGAGCAGCACCTCGATCCGGGAATCGACGCTGCGGCTTTGCGCGAGCGACGGCAGCGAGAAACGGGTCAGCGCCAATCCAGCAGCGCCAATGGCAGTGGAACGAAGGAAATCACGGCGAGTGCTCATGGGTACCTCGTGATTCTGGGTAAACGCTTACTCAATCGGCAAACACTATACGGAGCCGGAAGCATTCGCGCAAGGGCTGTACCGAATCGAAGTTGCACAATAGCCTGCGCCAAACCCTATAGCCTTCCACTTTGGCTGCCTGCAACAAAATCGCGGTAATCGTTTACTCTTATGCTAGAATCCCCAGCGTTCCACGGGCGCCCCGTCGGGGATCCTGATTGGCGCGTGGCAACCAAGGAAGGCACATCCCGATGCGCGGAACCACCGTTTCACGATCTGTTCTTCTTCTGCTCGCCTCATTCATCGGCGTTGCCATGGACTCCCTGCCATGACGCGAAGAGCGGGAAACCGTCACTGCAAATCTCCTCTTTGGTCCGGCAGAATGGCTGGCCCACCATCGCACTCGACGATGGAACGGCGAAGTAGCCACGGACAATGGCCCAGGAGAACATGATGATCGATCTGAAGAAGTTCGAGGTCTGGTTTGTTACCGGTAGCCAGCATCTCTACGGCCCGGAGACGCTGGAGAAGGTCGCGGAACATTCGCGCGAGATTGCGGGTGGACTCGATGCCACGCCGCAGATGCCTGTTCGCGTCGTTTTCAAGCCGGTGCTCACCACCGCAGACGCCGTCCACGAACTCTGTCGCGAGGCCAACAACGCCGCTCACTGCATCGGTCTCGTCACCTGGATGCATACCTTCTCACCCGCCAAGATGTGGATTGCCGGGCTGAAGGCGCTGCAGAAACCATTCCTACATCTCCACACGCAATACAACCGTGAGTTGCCGTGGGCCACCATCGACATGGATTTCATGAACCTGAACCAGGCCGCGCATGGCGACCGTGAGTTCGGCTTCATCGGCAGCCGCATGCGCCTCGACCGCAAGGTCGTGGTTGGCTTCTGGCAGGATCTCGAAGTTATCTCCGAGCTTGGCACCTGGGCGCGCGCTGCGGCGGGTTGGCACGATGCGCAACATTTGAAAGTCGCACGTTTTGGCGACAACATGCGAAACGTTGCCGTGACTGAAGGCGACAAAGTGCAGGCGAAAATCCAGCTCGCCTACTCGGTAGATGGCTTCGGTGTCGGCGATCTCGTGGCCCGCATTCACGCCGCAAGCGACAGGGATGTAGACCATCTAGTATCAGAATACGAGGACACCTACACCCTCTCCGAGCCGCTGACCGCGAAGGGCAAGCAACGCGCGTCTCTGCTCGACGCTGCACGCATCGAGCTTGGCCTGCGCCATTTCCTCAAAGACGGCAACTTCCACGCCTTCACCGACACCTTCGAAGACCTCCACGGCCTTAACCAACTCCCGGGCATCGCGGTGCAACGTCTGATGGCGGACGGTTACGGCTTCGGCGCTGAAGGCGATTGGAAGACTGCCGCGCTGGTTCGCACCATGAAAGTGATGGCCGCCGGACTCGATGCCGGTACGTCATTCATGGAGGACTACACCTATCACCTTGAGAATGGCGGGCTCGTACTCGGGGCTCACATGCTTGAGATTTGCCCCTCGATCGCCAGCGGCAAGCCTTCGTGCGAGATCCATCCCCTCAGCATCGGTGGCAAGGGCGATCCCGTGCGCCTTGTCTTCGACTCGCAGACCGGTCCTGCCGTCGTGGCGACAATCGTGGACGTCGGCGAGCGCTTCCGGATGGTCATCAACAAAGTGAATGTCATTCCGCCCGAGGTGCCTTTGCCCAAATTGCCCGTAGCGCGCGCTGTCTGGATTCCTGAGCCGAACCTGGCCGTGGCCGCCGCATGCTGGATCTACGCCGGCGGCGCACACCACACCGGCTTCAGCTTGTGCCTTACCGCCCAACATCTCCAGGACTATGCCGAAATGGCGGGCATCGAGTGCGTGCTGATCGACAACGACACCACTGTTCACGCTTGCAAGAACGAGTTGCGCTGGAACGACGCTTATTACCGCTTGACGGGTTGGCGCTGAGTTCCTTTGAGGGCGCGAAACACAGACTGCCCTCGACCTCCACCACTGCACGATTGCGCCCCTCTCCAAGGGGCGCTTTTTTACGCCCCAAAATTGCTCTGCGTGAATTGACAAAGCCGTAATGGTGTTCTAGTTTGGTGCAACCGAAGTAAACGATTACTTGAGATTCCGGCCGCCAGCATGCTTTTATTGCAACTCCGTGCAGAAGTCCTTGAAGCGAACCTCGAGTTGGTGCGGAAAGGGCTCGTTCTATATACCTTCGGCAATGTCAGCGGGGTCTCCCGCGAGCAAGGCCTGATTGTGATCAAGCCCAGCGGCGTTCCCTACGACACGATGAAACCCGAACATCTGGTCGTCACTGACATGGAAGGGAAGATCGTGGAAGGCGACCTCCGCCCTTCATCCGACCTCGCGACGCACCTTGCGCTCTATCGCGCATTTCCGGAGATCGGCGGCGTCGCCCACTCGCATTCCGAATACGCCACTGCTTGGGCACAGGCCCGGCGCCCGATTCCCTGCTTCGGCACAACGCATGCCGACTACTATCACGGTTCAGTCCCAGTCACTGATCCCATGGCAGACGAGGAAATCACGGGTGATTATGAGATGAATACCGGCCACGCCATCGTGCGCACGTTACATAAAACTGGCGCAGCGCATGTCCCGGGAATCCTTGTGGCGAACCACGGTCCATTTGCCTGGGGGGCCAGTGCGATGAAGGCGGCCGAGAGTGCCGCGATCCTCGAATACATTGCGCGAATTGCGTGTTTCACGCTGTCGATCAACGGATCCTCGGCGGCGATTGGACAAGCCCTGCACGACAAGCATTTCCTGCGCAAACACGGAGCAAATTCTTATTACGGCCAGAAGAAGGACTGATACCGCATGAGCCCACTCCTTGCGAGTTTCGTAGCGGACCGGTTGGTGAACCTCTCAAGCACCGACCTTGTCATCATCGTGTTCTACTTCGCCCTCGTCCTCGCCATTGGATGGCAGCTGAAGGGCCAAGCCAAGACCGGCGAAGACTTCTTCATGGCCGGACGCGAGATGACCGCGTGGATCGCCGGCCTTAGTTTCCTCTCCGCAAACCTCGGCTCTCTCGAACTGATGGGCTGGGCCGGGGCCGCCTACCAATACGGCATCCTCGCCGCCCACTGGTACTGGATCGGCGCCATTCCCGCCATGATCTTCCTTGGTCTTGTGATGATGCCGTTCTATTACATCTCCAAGACGCACTCGGTGCCGGGATACTTGAAGCTGCGCTTCGGTGAACCCAGTCGGGCACTGTCCGCCGTTTCGTTCGCGTTCATGACGGTGCTGATGAGTGGCATCAACATGTATTCGATGGCGCTGGTGATGAAGGTCGTTCTCGGCTGGGACATCAACGTCAGCATCATAGTTTCGTCCATCACGGTCGCCATCTACGTCACCCTCGGCGGCCTGCGTTCCGCCATCTTCAACGAAGTCTTGCAGTTCATTTTGATATGGGCAGGTGCGCTTCTCATCCCCATCATGGGCCTGATCGAAGCCGGCGGCTGGACGAACCTCAAGGCGCAAATCACGCGCAATGCCTCAGCGGAGTACACGCACCTCTGGTCCACGCTCGGGAAATTCAGCGACAACCCGATGGGCATCAATTGGATCGGCATCGTCTTCGGACTGGGCGCGATTATTTCGATGGGCTACTGGACGACGGATTTCCTGGTGGTGCAGCGCGTACTAGCCGCGAAGGACATGCGTTCGGCGAAGATGGCCCCGATCATTGGCGCCGCCTTCAAGATGTTGGTCCCCTTCATCGTCATTCTGCCCGGACTGCTCGCCCTCGCCGTCCTGCCCATGAAGCTTGTAGGCGAAAGCCAAGCTATTGCCACCCACGGACACAGCTACAACGAAGTTCTGCCCTTGATGCTCGCGCGCTACTGCGGCCCCGGCCTCCTCGGCCTCGGTATCACCGCGCTCATCGCTGGATTCATGTCCGGCATGGCGGGTAATGTCAGCGCTTTTACCACGGTGTGGACGTATGACATCTACCGCGCGATGATCAAAAAGGATGCGAGCGATGCCCATTACGTAAACATGGGACGTGCATCAACGATTGGCGGCGTAATCATCAGCATTCTCACTGCATACTTCGTGATGAAATTCGCCAGCATCATGGATTACGTGCAAGCGCTCTTCAGCTTCTTCATCGCTCCGCTTTTCGCAACCGTCGTTCTCGGCATGCTCTGGAAGAGGGCCACGAATGCAGGTGGCTTCTGGGGATTGCTTGCGGGTACCGTCTCGTCGGTCGGCATGTACGCCTGGGTGAAGCTCGATCCCTCGGCGCTGCGCTACGTCGCAATGTCACCCGACGCACAGGCGATGGCGGAGAACATGTATCGCGCCCTGTGGTCGTGTCTCATCTGCGCGCTGGTCACGGTGGTGGTGAGCTACGCCACGAAGCCGAGGCCCGACGCGGAACTGGTCGGGCTCGTGAAGTCAGTGACACCAATTCCAAGCGAAGGCGATGTGCCGATGTACATGCGTCCTGCGTTCTGGGCCTGCGTAGTCGCCGTCGGATTCATCATTCTTCAAATCATCTTCTGGTAGGAGAGACAATGACGACAGGCGGAATTTCAATCTGGTTTTGGATCGGCCTTTCTCTCCTCGGGAACGGCATTCTGATCGTGCAGGCCGGCGTGCGTGAAATGATTCATCCGCCCGCAAATCCTGTGGTGCTCTTCCAGTATCACGCGAATGTCTGGTGGGGTGCTGTGTTGCTTATCGTTGGCTTGTTTTACTGCATCCGTTTCTCGCCGCGCCGCACGAACTAGCGCTTTGGAAATCTCATCATGGCTATCGTCGCGGGAGTAGATTTCGGGACCTTGAGCGTGCGCGTCTCGCTCGTAGACAGCGAGCGCGGGATGCTCGCTTCCGCCGTTGCAGAATACCCGCTGCACCGTCGCTCCGACGATCCCGAATACGCTACCCAATCGCATGACGACCACATGCGATCGCTCGCCGAGGCTACGCGCGAAGCCGTGAACAAAGCTGGCGTCTCCGGCGACCAGGTCGAAGCGATTGCTCTCGACACCACTGGCTCCTCCGTCATTCCCGTGGGCAAAGATCTCACGCCGCTTGGCGAGTACTACCTCTGGTGCGATCACCGCTCCAAGGGAGAAGCTGCCGAAATCACGGAAGCCGCGCATCGCGAGCATCTAGCGGCCATCGATTGGTGCGGCGGCGTCTATTCCTCCGAGTGGGGCTTCTCCAAGCTGCTGCATTGGCTGCGCCACAATCCCGACAAGCGCGCCGAGTTCGTCACAGCTTTCGAACACTGCGACATGGTGGCCGCGACGCTGGCCGGAATCACTGATCCGAAGAAGGTGAAGCGCAGCGCCTGCGCGATGGGCCACAAGTGGCTCTGGAACCCCAAGCTCGGCGGGCTTCCCCCGGAAGAATTCCTCGTAAAGGTCGACCCGCTGCTCGCTGGAGTACGCGGAAAGCTCGAAGGCGAGTACACACAGTCCGATCACATCGCCGGACATCTCTGTCCGTATTGGGCGGAGCAACTTGGTCTCAAAGCCGGCATTCCGATTCCGGTCGGCGCGTTCGACGCGCACTGGGACGCCATCGGCGCCGGTTGTCGCACCGACGACATGGTCAACGTCATCGGCACTTCGACTTGCATCATCGGCATCACGCCGTCGGTGAACCTGGTTCCCGGCGTCTGCGGCGTGGTGGAAGGCAGCGTGCATCCCTCGCGCACCGGCATTGAAGCCGGGCTCTCCGCAGTGGGCGATATCTTCAATGCCATCGCCACTCGCGCGGGCACCGATGTCGCAACGCTGAGCCATGGACTCGACAAATATCGGGCCGGTCAAACCGGCTTGCTGCGACTTACCTGGGACAATGGCGATCGCACCGTACTGGTGAATCCGAATCTCCGCGGCATTACCCTAGGCTGGAACTTGCAGAGCACCGCGCAAGACGAACTCTTCGCTGCGATCGAAGGTACGGCCCTGCATACTCGCGTGATTCTCGATCGCATGGCGCAGAACGGTGTCGAGATCAAACGAGTGATCAACGCCGGTGGCATTCCGCAGAAGAACGCGGTCCTGAACCAGGTGTATGCGAACGTTCTCGGCAGGCCAGTGCTGGTTCCTTCGAAAAGCGTGACCAGCCTGGGTTCCGCGATTTTTGCTTTTCTGGCGGCCGGCACGTTCAAGACGGTGGAAGACGCGCAGGACAAAATCTGTCCGCCGCACAAAATGTTTGAGCCCCAACCATCCGAGCAGGCCGTGTATGACGAGCTCTACGCCTTATACAGCGAGTTGTACTTCGCTTTCGGAACGCCGGCCACAAGCGGTTTGGGCACAGTGTTGCCAAAATTGATCAAAGTTTCTGAGCACGCGCGCAAGTCGGCAGCCGTCACTTCCTGACCTTGCGCACGATTCCAGTTTCTAGAGGTGAGTGCATGCAGCGAATCCCAAAAGTTCTCGTGCTGACGCTCCTTGCTATTCTTACCGTCGGCATGGCGGAAGCGAAAACCAACGTGACTAAGCAAACATTCGGCAAAGTTCAGGACGGCACTGCCGTCGACCTCTACACCTTGAGCGACGGCCCGTACGAAGCCCGCATCATGACCTACGGCGGCGTGCTTGTTTCCTTCAAAGCGCCCGATAAAGCCGGCAAGACTGCCGACGTGATCCTCGGCTTCGACGATGCTGCCGGTTTCTATGACAACTTCAACGGCGCGCACAATGCATTTTTCGACGCCATCATCGGTCGCTACGCCAATCGCATTGGCAAAGGTGCATTCACTCTCGACGGGAAGAAATACGACCTGCCGAAGAACGATGGTCCGAACACGCTGCATGGTGGCCCGCACGGTTTTAACAACGTGGTGTGGCAAGGCAAGCAACTCCCGAACGGCGTGGAACTCACCTACGTGAGCAAAGACGGCGAGATGGGCTTCCCCGGGAACATGACCGCCACCGTGAAGTACACGCTCACCAAGGGCGATTTGCGGATCGAGTACTCGGCGACGACCGACAAGGCCACTGTCGTGAACCTGACCAATCACTCCTACTTCAACCTGGCGGGCGAAGGGTCAGGCGACATTCTGAAACATCAGCTCATGATCAACGCCTCGAAAATCACGCCCGTGGACGCGACTTTGATTCCGACTGGCGAGCTGACTTCAGTCGACGGCACGCCCTTCGACTTCCGCAAATCCACCGAGATCGGCGCACGCATCAACAACGACGATGAGCAACTCAAGCGCGGCCACGGCTACGATCACAACTGGGTGCTCGACTCAACAGGCGGTAAGCTTGCCGAGGCTGCAGAAGTGTACGAGCCAACTTCCGGCCGCGTGCTGAAAGTACTCACCGATCAGCCCGGCATCCAGTTCTACTCCGGCAACTTCCTCGATGGCGCCGTAAAAGGCAAAGGCGGCAAGCCCTACACCCATCGCTCGGGATTGTGCCTGGAGACGCAGCATTTCCCCGACACACCCAACCACGCGAACTTCCCGTCCGCCGAACTGAAGCCGGGACAGAAGTACCACACCGTCACGGTCTTCAGTTTCTCGACTCGCTAGGCGAGGTACAGCATGCTGGATCGTCGGGATTTTCTAAAGACTGCTGGAATTGCGGCAGCCGGCTCCTATGCGAGCCGGCTGTCCGCTGCCCAAGCAGGACCATCGCAAGCGCATCGGTTCACGACCTTCAACTACGGGGATGTTCAGCTACTCGATGGTCCGCTGAAGAAACAGTTTGACGAGAACCATGCGTTCTTTCTCAAGCTCGATGAAGACCGCCTGCTGAAAGTCTTCCGCCAGAAAGCCGGACTGCCCGCGCCCGGCGAGGACATGGGTGGCTGGTACGACCTCACGGGCTTCGATCTCGCCAAGGGCGACTTCCACGGCTTCGTTCCCGGGCACACCTTGGGCCAATATGTTTCGGCGTTGGCCCGATGCTATGCCGCCACAGGATCGGAAGAGACCAAGGCGAAGGTTCATCGACTGGTGAAGGGTTACGGCGCCACGCTCGACGACAAAGCTTCATTCTTCGCCGGCTATCGCCTACCGGCCTACACCTACGACAAGCTCTCGTGCGGGCTAATCGACGCGCACGAGTTCGCACACGATCCCGACGCGATGGCGATTCACGAAAAGCTGACGCGCGGCATGTTGCAATATCTTCCTGAAAAAGCATTGTCGCGAGCGGAGCAGCGGGCACGGCCCCACAAAGATGAGTCGTTCACGTGGGACGAGAGCTACACGCTGCCGGAGAATCTGTTCCTCGCCTATCGCCGGACGGGCAACAAGTTCTATCGCGAGCTCGGAACTCGTTTCCTGGAAGACGATACCTATTTCAATCCGCTCTCGGAGGGTATCAACGTGCTCGCGGGTGAGCACGCCTATAGCCACATGAATGCCTTCTGTTCGGCGATGCAGGCCTACCTCACGCTCGACAGCGAACGGCACCGCAAAGCGGCGCGGAATGGCTTTCGCATGGTCGCCGAACAAAGCTTTGCCACTGGCGGATGGGGACCGAGCGAGGCATTTGTAGAGTTCAACAAAGGCCAGCTTGGCGACAGCCTGGAAAAGTCGCACTCGAGCTTCGAGACTCCTTGCGGCGCGTACGCACATTTCAAACTGACACGATATCTTCTCCAAACCGACGGCGACTCCACTTACGGCGACAGCATGGAGCGCGTGATGTACAACACTGTGCTCGGCGCCAAACCGATCCAGCCGGACGGAACTAGCTTCTATTATTCGGATTACGCTACCGTTGGCAAAAAGGTCTATCACAACGACAAGTGGCCGTGCTGCTCAGGCACGCTTCCGCAAGTCGCAGCGGATTACCACATCAGCATCTATCTCAAAGCGACAGACGGCGTTTGTGTAAATCTATTTGTTCCTTCGACGCTCATCTGGAAGGCCAGCGATGGGAGTTGCAAGCTCACGCAGGAGACGAAGTACCCGTTCGAGACTTCCGTCGCAATGCGATTCGCTACCACGCAGCCTGTCGAACAAACTCTGTACATCAGGATTCCGGCGTGGGTCACCAGCGAACCTGCACTTCGCGTGAATGGCCAACGCACAGACGTTGCGGCGAAACCGGGAGCATTCGCGGCAATCCGGCGTACTTGGAAGGACGGCGATCGCATTGATCTCGACCTGCCTATGGGCTTCGAGTTGCAACCCGTCGATGGGCAACACGAGAAACTCGTAGCCCTTGTTCACGGCCCCTTAGTGTTGTTCGCAATCGGCGATTCGCGGCCGCGTTTTCATCGCTCCGACCTGCTCGACGCCAAGCCATCCGCCAACAACGACTGGAGCGTTCGCGCCGCCGGTGGCAAGCAAGTTGTTTTTAGATCGTTCCTAAAGATTCAGGATGAGAGTTACAGCACGTACGTTGAGATCTAGTGCTTGTCGTTCATGATTTGCAGACCCACGCGCTGCTTTTCAGCTTCCGCATGCAAAAAGACGGATGTCGTAATCCGGCACAGATACAGAACAAAATGGGGAAACGGTATCTCAGATTTGAGCGCCCTTTTCGGGCATAACTGCGTTTACGGTTTCGCGTTGCCCTGCGTCTGCGGCACCGGCGTTTTCCCCTCTTCGAGGGTGTAGTACCTATCTGCCGGCAACGACGAGGTGAGCTTTTGGATGACGCCACTCGGCCAATGGATTTCCACTGCATCCGCGGTTGCTGATTCGCCCAATCCGAAGTGGACCCGTTGGTCGTTGGACGACGCGAAACTCCCGCCGCTCAACACATCGTCCCTCCGGCGTATTACGCCCGCAGTCACATACACGGCTGCGCCCACGGCATCGCGCGGGCTCTTGGGGCCGCCGACGAGTTTGAAGGCGATCCAGTGGTTTTTGTCGGCACTCACGTTGCGCAACACCGCGGGTGGCCCCGCGAGTTGATTGATCACCGCATCGATCTTGCCGTCGTTGAAGAGATCGCCGTATGCCAGACCGCGCCCTGCATAAACACTCGCCAGCGCCGATCCGGTAACCGCCGGCATCAGTTCGAATTTGCCTTTCACGTTATGCATCAATAGCGGACGTTGCTTGAAGGTCGTACCCCAATCGCTCTTGTCTACTTCGGGATACACATGCCCGTTCGCAACCAGCAAATCTTTCCAGCCATCGTTGTCGAAATCGAGAAACACGGTGCCCCATCCGAGGAATGGAATAGTCCACTCCGCGATTCCCATCGAGTAGCTGACTTCGGTAAAGTTCCCATCGCCATCATTGCGATACAGCGGGTTGTAATCGTCCGAGAACACCGTGTTGTAGAGGTCCAGCAGCCCGTTATTGCGATAGTCCCCCACCGCAATCCCCATGGATGCAGTCTCGTGTCCGTCCTCATTCAGCGCATATCCCGACGCATAGCTGGCATCCTCAAAGGTCCCATTGTTCTTGTTGATGTAGAGATAGTTCGGCGTCGAGTCGTCAGCCACGGCGAGGTCCACGCGGCCATCGTTATTGAGATCGACGAACACCGAAGCGAGTCCGTAGTACCCGTTCTTATCGCTGACGCCGGCCTTCTCGCTCACGTCCGTGAACGTACCGTCGCCATTGTTATGGAAGAGGTGGTCCTGCTCGCCCTTCAGTCCGCGCGGACCGCACATCACCTTGATGCCGCGGAATTCGCAAGTCGAAAATGCAACCACATCCGAGCCGGGTACTGGCGGGTGCGCAATGTCGTACTGCACATATCCCGGAACGAATAGATCCAGCTTTCCATCGCCATCGTAGTCGCCAAACGTGGGCCCAGTGGACCACCCGCCTAGCGCGACGCCCGCTTTCTCCGCAACGTCGGTAAACGTCCCATCATGATTGTTGTGGTACAGGCGATTCTTACCGAAATTCGTCACGTACACGTCGGGCCAGCCGTCGTTGTCGTAGTCGCCCACTGCAACGCCGAAGCCCCAGCGATTGTTGGTCACGCCCGCCTGCTTGGCTACATCCGTGAACGTTCCGTCGTGATTGTTGTGAAATAGCGCTGCATGCGGCGAGTCCGCCTTACCGTTCAAAGCATCGTAGGTCGAGCCGTTCACAACGTAAATGTCCAACCAACCGTCGTTGTCGTAATCGAGCAGAGCGACGCCCGATCCGACCGTCTCCAAAATGAATTGTTTTTTCTCCGAACCCATCACGTGGTTCCAGGCGGCAAGCCCGGCTTGAGCAGTGATGTCCTGAAACACCACAGGCCCGGTGTCCACGAATCCGCCGGCTGTAATCGGCCGCTTCTGGTTGTCGAGAACTGCCGCGTGAGTACCGGAGGTAGAAACGCCCATGCCTTGGCCGGCATTGGGCTCCTGGCCCGCGGAAACGTGCGGATTCAGCAGGCTCAAAGCCGCAGCCAGGAAAAACGAAAAGCAGCGATCGCGGCTCGATCGCGAGAGGATCCCCAGGGACATTCCCGCTAATATACACGGCTTCCAGCGCCTCTTGGTGCCCGCTTCGGGCAAACGATTACTCGAAAAACTGTTATATTTTGGCGGCACGCGGTCTCTCCGCGATGCGCGGTGGTTCCGTGCAATTTGCCTGGCTCAGAATTCGTTGGTGGGGAAGCGTTTTACTCGGCTCAATCCTGACCTTGCCGGTACAAGTCATCCCCCAGCAGCCGCCATCGAAAGAAGTTGGAATCCGCATCATCGTCGTCGACACCGATCCCCAGGCCGAGTCCATTCTTCAGCGCCTGCAGAAGGGCGAAGACTTCGCAGCCCCCTCGCAAAGCAGCTCTCTACCGACATCACCACCGATGGCGGCTACTGGGTCAGATCGTCAGCGGCGATCTCGTGCTGCTCAATATCGTCATCGACACCGGCCACGACCAACCGGAGACCCTCGCGAGCTATGCGCCAAAATGGAACGCTGACCCGAAAGGCTGGCATGTTCTCTCCGGCTCCCTCGATCAAGTGCAGAAGGTCTGCCACTATTTCGACATGAACTATTACCCGGACGAAGGTCTCTACATCCATTCCTTCCATACCGCGATACTCGATCGCAAAGGCAAACTGGTAGCAAATCTCGAAGGCAACGAATTCACGGCGCAATAACTCGGCGATCTCGTCGAGAACGTGCTTCACCAGCGTTGATTCCTCGGAGGCAAAGTGCGTTCACATCGAAAGCAGCAACTCATCGGTCTTCTCCTCCTCCTCGTCTCTTTCACTGCGGTCGCACAAACCCCGCGCTGGACGGAAGAAAAAGCCGCGCAGTGGTACAAGCAGCAGCCCTGGCTCGTCGGCAGCAACTTCATTCCCACCGACGCGATCAACGAACTCGAGATGTGGCAGGCCGACACTTTCAACCCGCAGGAGATCGACCGCGAGCTCGGATGGGCCGAAGGCCTCGGCATGAACACCATGCGGGTCTTCCTGCACGATCTTCTCTGGCAGCAGGATGCCGCCGGCTTCACCAAGCGCCTCGATCAATTTCTCGGCATCTGCGCCAAACACCACATCCGCCCCATGCTTGTGATCTTCGACTCCGTATGGGACCCAAATCCCAAGCTCGGTCCGCAGCATCCGCCCGTTCCCGGCGTGCACAACTCTGGATGGATGCAGAGCCCCGGCCGCAAAGGACTCGAAGATCCCGCGGAGTATCCGCGGCTGAAGGCATACGTGCAGGGCGTGGTCGGCAAATTCGCCAACGATCAACGCATCCTCGCCTGGGATGTTTGGAATGAGCCCGACAACGACAACAAGCCTGCCTACGAGCGCGTCGAGCTGCCGTACAAAGCCGACTACGTCAATAAACTCCTGCCTCAAGTTTTCGAATGGGCGCGTGAGATGCATCCCATCCAACCACTCACCAGTGGCGTGTGGCGCGGCGACTATTCATCTCTGGATAAGGCCATTCCAACCGCGAAAATCCAGCTGGAACAGTCCGACATCATCACCTTCCACAGCTACGACTGGCCGGAAACTTTCGAAGAGCGTATCAACTGGCTCCGCGCCTACAACCGGCCCATCATCTGCACCGAATATATGGCTCGTCCCGCAGGCAGCACCTTCGACACAGTCTTACCCGTCGCACTCAAAGAGCACGTCGGCGCCATCAACTGGGGATTGGTTGTCGGAAAAACGCAGACCAATTTGCCGTGGGATTCTTGGAAGCGTCCTTACGTTCTGGAGCCGCCGGTCGCGTGGTTCCACGAAGTCTTCTACGCCGATGGTCGTCCCTACCGCGCTCGCGAAGCCGAAATCATCCGCAATTTAACATCGCAGGCCAACGGGAACTCTGGAGATTCAGGAACAAACTGATGCGTCCCCTTCGGCTGCGCTGGCCTTGCTTGATGTTCTGAGTTTCGCGATTGGCAGGCCTGCGCAGCCGCCGAAAAACCCGAAGATTCTCGTGAACCCACTGCTCCCGGTCGGTCCCGATCCATGGGTCACATTCCACGACGCCTACTCCCCCGGTCACAACTCATTCTTCCAAACTGATAACGGCAAACAGGATTGGATCCTCTACCACGCCAACTCCGGCCCCACCAAGGTTGCGCCAATCAGCGATCTCCGCGCGCGCAGCCCTTCACCTGGAATCCCGACGGCACACCCAACTTCGGCGCACCCGCCGGCATAAAAACGCACTTCCGCTGGCCATCCGGCGAACAGCTCGTTGAACGAGTTATTGACCCCGAAACATCGGCTGGTCGCGAGCATCGCGGCGTTCGTCACTCGAAAATGTATCGATATGCAAAGTTTCTTGACATTGTGAGTATCCCCTTGTAACACTTCGGTGCCACAAGGGGAAAACCATGATTAAGCCAATCATCTCGAATTGCGGAGGGACCTTCTGTCTCCAGCAATCGGTTGCCCTTGTTGGCGTTGGCAAGCTTGAAGCCGGGCTTTAACTCCGGTTTTCGCATTCTCCCGTATTCCCCTACCTTTCAAACCGGCACTACCACTCCTCAGAGGCGAATCATGAAACGTCTGAAGTCTGTTCTCCTGATCGCAATTGTCATCCTATGCAGCGGGTTCGCCGCGGCCCAAGGCTATCTCAGTACCATCAACGGCACAGTGGCCGACAAAAGCGGTGCTGTCATTCCGAACGCCAAGGTCACCGTCACGAACATCGCCAAGGGCCTCAGCCACACCTATACAACCAGTCAGACTGGAACCTACACGGCCCCCAGCCTCGAACCCGGCGACTACACCGTGACCGCGGAAGCCCAGGGATTCGGAACCTTATCCAAAGAAAGTCTCCATCTCGAAGTTGCGCACGATCTTCGGATTGACTTTCAACTCTTGCCCGGCGTCGCAAAAGAAACGGTGGCGGTGGAGGAAGTAGCGCCTCTGATCAACACTTCCAACGCCGTTTTGGAAAGCACGTTCACCAACGAGCAAATCAATCAACTGCCGCTGCAGGGTCGCGACTTCCAGAACCTGGTCGTGTTGAACCCTGGCGTGCAGCGTCGCCCGGGCGGCGGATTCCTCTCGATTTCTTCGAATGGCAACCGCGTTGAAGACAACAACTTCATCGTCGACGGCATTGACGACAACGACGCCTACTACGGCACGACCGTGATCAACGCCGAGGGCGTCGAAGGCACGCCGGCAACGCACCTGCCGATCGACGCGATCCAGGAGTTCAACGTTCAATCCAGTCCTGAAGCCGAGTACGGCTGGAAACCCGGCGCCATCGTGAACATCGGCATCAAGTCCGGCACCAACGCGCTCCACGGTACTGCGTACTACTTCCATCGCAACAGCGCGCTGGATGCCCGGAACTATTTCAATCCCGGCGATCAACCCGTTTCCGCCCTTCGACTGCACCAGTTCGGCGGATCCATCGGCGGACCGATCAAGAAGGACAAGCTGTTCTTCTTTGCGAACTACGAAGGCGTTCGCGACGTGGTGGGAAATCCACTTGAGTTGAACACGCCTGTTACCGTTCCGTACGGTGACCCCTCCATAAGCATTCCAGACGCGGTTGCCGCCTGCACGGCGGACGGAAGTTGCAATGACCTCAGCTCCAGTTTGCTGAAGTACTTCCCCACGAACCCCGGCACGGCAAATCCGGCCGATCCGACGCTCCAGACGTTCGACTTCAACAATACCAACCGCGAAGACAACGGCATTGTGAAGGTTGACTACCAGATCAACGAGCACAACAACGCCAGTTTCAGGTATTTCATCGGCGACAGTTTGCAGGTGGAAGAAGCGCACAACGTGCTGCAACCTCAGTGGCTGGACCAGGCGCAGACACGCGCCCAGGTCATCGGAGCCAGCTATAACTGGATGCCCAAAAACAACGTCGTCACGCAGTGGCGGTTCGGATTCAATCGCTTCTCACAGCAAATCTTCACGGTCGATCACACCGTTAATCCCACCGAGTATGGAATCAATTCTGGTGTAACCGATCCGCTCGATTTCGGGTTCCCGGAAATTGCGATCAGTGGATTCAACCGGCTTGGAGGCTCTTCAAATTGGCCGCTCTTTACTACCCCCAACTTGACCTACCAAATCACGGAAAACACCACGTGGAGCCACGGTAACCATTCTTTTAAGTTCGGTGGCGAATTTCGCACTGGCAGTACCGACAACCTTCGCGATCTCGATGGCAAGGGCTACGTAGCCTTCCGCGGCCTCGAACGATTCACCACCGGCGACTATCGCTACGGCTACATCAAAGCGGGAGACACCCACCGCGTCGTGAGTCAGAAGTCATTTGGCTTCTATGTGCAGGATGACTGGCGCATCAAGCCTCGCTTCACTGTCACCGGCGGTCTGCGTTACGACGTCAGCCTTCCGATTACCGAACAGAACGACCTCCTGGCCAATTTCGATCCTGCCGTTGGAATCCAGCAGGTTGGCAAGCAGATCGACAAGCCCTACAACACCGACTGGAACAACTTTGCTCCGCGCATCGGCTTCGCTTGGGACCTCTTTGGTACCGGCAAAACCGTACTCCGCGCCGGTAGCGGCATCATCTACGAGATCCCACACATCTCTCTGTTCGTTTCGCAGAACTCTGCATCCGCACTCGGACTGGCGAATATTCCTTCCGGCGCGAACGGCATCTCCGTTCCTGGCGGCAACATCACTACCGCGGATTTAAAAGTGAGTGACCTCAACTGGTCGTCTGCTGGCCCCATCTTCGGCGACATTCCTTCTACGAAACTCACCTGCGACAGCGATACACCGTGCTCCATCCTCGGCGTGGACAAGAACATCAAGACGCCGTACTCGTTGAGCTGGAACCTGAACCTGGAACAGCAACTCACCCGCAATATGGCGTTGCAGGTCGCCTACGTCGGCAATCACGGCGTGAAGTTGTACAGCATTCGCAACATCAACCAGAACCAGTGGTACTACGACTGGGTTGCCAACGGTATGGGCGATCCCTACGAAGACACCGACGGCTATTCCGGACGTCCATTCGCCAACCCGACCCTCTGCGGCACTCACTGCTTCCCCTACCTGGCCGAAGTTGAGATGCTGCAGAACAAGGACAGTTCGATCTATCACAGCCTGCAGGTAACGTTGCGGCAGCACAGCTACAAAGGCATCGACTTCGTGGCTGGCTATACATGGGCGCACGCCATTGACCAGTACGGCAGCAACCGCTCGTACGATTGGGAAGACCCGAACAACGGCCTTCTTGAGCGCGGCGACGCCAGTTCCGACATCCGGAATCGCTTCACCCTTGCCTTCACCTACCAGACGCCTAAACTTCCCCGCTATGACAAAGCATTCGGCGGCTGGACTTTCAACACTATCCTCAACTTCGAAGGCGGGCGTCCCATCGATCTCTATGACGGCGACAGCGCGTTCAGCGGAGCTTACACCGGCAATGATCGGTGGAGTATTTATGGGGATCCGTCGAATTTGAAGTGGGGCTTCAATGGGCTTCCGTTCATCCCCGTTGGAACTCCTCAGTGGGCGAAGACGTGTGGACCGTATGCACCTGGTCTGCTTCCCGGAATCGATCCTGGCACCGACTATCCGACGACGTCGGATTACGCGGGCGGATGCTACGCGGAGAATGGCACCGTGCTGGTTCCGGCACAGTGGGGACAGTTCGGCAATATGCACCGGAACATGTTCCGCGGACCGGGCTACTCGGATGTTGATATGTCGCTCGCCAAAACCTTCAAGTTGACTGAACGCTTCAGCCTGCAAGTTCGCGGCGAGTTCTTCAACATCCTCAACCATCCGAACTTCGCCGGACTCGGAGCGAACCTCGAAACGGGTGCAGTCGGAATTCCGGCTTACACACCCGATGTCGCGGAATCGAATCCAGTCGTTGGTTCCGGTGGAAGCCGCCACATTCAGGTTGGTGCAAAGATCGTCTTCTAGCGCAATCGAACCTCCGAGCCCCGGCACCCACCGGGGCTTTTTTCATGCGTTGCTTTCACGAGGAGTTACAGACTAAATAGAAATGCCTTCGGACGGAGCAGAAACAAAAAGCTGGAGCCAAACGAACTTAATCGCTGAACCGTTCTATTTACTGTGCTCACAGCACGATTGCCACGTTTCGCTTTTGCCTTCAGATAACTTTCAGGTATGACGCGGATAATCGTCGCGATAGGAGGTCACCGTGCGCTTCCGAGTATCCGTACTAGTGTTAACACTCTCGTGTTTGGTTGTAGGTGCGGCTGTTGCTGAACCTGGAGAACGAAAGGTTCAGCGAAAAGATTTGCCGGTCGCCGTTCAAAAGACCGTTGACGAACAAAGCCGCGGTGCGGTCCTCAAAGGGTTTTCGGAGGAAAGCGAGAACGGACACACATACTACGAAGCCGAAATGACCTTCCACGGCCGCAGTAAGGACGTTCTGATTGACGGCGATGGTGCGGTCGTCGAAGTGGAAGAACAGGTGGACTTCGAATCGCTGGATCTCCCGGTACAAGAAGGTCTGATCAAGAAAGCGGGAACCGGAAAGATCGGAAAGGTCGAGTCGCTTACCAAACACGGCCATCTCGTTGCGTATGAGGCGAAAGTCGTCACCAACGGGAAACGATCAGAGATTCAGGTCGGTCCAAACGGCAACCCGCTAGATCACGAAGAGTAGGCGCTGGAAGGCGTCACCCAATCAGCGGGACAACCCTCATCTCACATTGTCGGCTAAATACAAGTCCACTTCTATCTGCCTCGTAGTTCCGGTGCCACCATGAACTCTCCAGTCCGATTCCTTCTCAGTCTCCAGCCACGCAATCTACAGCCGAATGGCGTCCCGAAGGTGGTCTTGATTCTGTTGATGGCCATCTTCGGCATCGTCCACATCTCCGCGCAAGAAGCAGTAACCAGCTCTGACGCGAATGTCGAGGCGCGGTTGCCGGATGCGCCGTCGGCTTCAAAACCAAGCTCTTCCGCTGCGTTTGGAGAGACCGTAGGGAGGGCAGCGAAGACCGTGGCGCAGGACGAAGTACGAATCATCGGCGCTCCATTTCAGAAGAAAGCACTCGTATTGGACGCCATCGCCCTGGGCGCGACCGGTGCCTTGATCGCAACTGATGAAACCGTGGCCCAGCAGGTTCCGGTTTCTTGGCACCAGAGTGGACTTCACATTTCGGATGGGTGCACGTACGGCACAGCCGCCGTAGCAGGCGGGATCTTAATAACCGGCTTAGCGACGCATGACGAACATGCTCAGCGCACTGGATTGCTGTCCGCCGAGGCTACCGTGGACACTCTTTTGCTCACTGGCGCGATGAAACTCGTCTTCTCGCGCGAGCGGCCGTATACGAATAACAGCGAGGGAAATTTCTTCGCAGGCAACTTCAGCAGTGGCTCGTTTCCGTCGGGGCATTCGGCGGTCGCCTGGACACTCGCCACCGTCGTCGCCAAAGAGTATCCGAAGACGCCTGTCCAATTAGCGATGTACGGATTAGCGGCGACGGTGTCGCTAACGAGAGTTACTGCGGGGGAGCATTTTCCTTCAGACGTGGTGGTTGGTTCGACAGTGGGATACCTGATCGGTGTTTTTGTGACCAACAAGGACAAACACGCGTATCAAGGGCCTGCCCACACAAAGAGTCGAATCAGGCAAGTTCCCAATGCCGTTATCGAGCACGTCTCGTTTCGCTAGACTCTCAGGGTTGATTTCCGATGACGCACGGTGCCGACATCGTGCGCCATCGGAAAGATAGTCAAGGCTACTTCGCCGGGCCAAGCACGATCAGTTTGAAGCTTCCAGGCTTCACTGTTCCACGCCGTTCGCCGGGGGCGGGCGGGTTGAATTCGGCCGCGACCGTGAACACCTTGTGTGTCTTAGGATCCAGAGTCATGGTACGAGCACTCTTCTGGGTGGGTACGTTTTCAATAACATCCCATTTGTCTGCTTTTTTCCCAACTACGGTAAGCGTACCTTCCCCATTCGAGGCGAACGCGTAACCGGTGCCTGGATCGAATCCAGCGGCATCCGTGCCATCACCGGTTTTGACAGTCGCGAGAACCTTGCCGGAGGCGGCATCAATGACGAGCATCTTCGAGTTGCCGCAGACAGTGAATAGCGTGTTGTTCTTACGGTCGACGGCAAGCCCTGAGGGCTCTTCGCAGTCGGGGAGCTTCCAACGTGCAACTGCCTTCCACGTGCTGGAATCAACGGTGGCAATCTCGCCGGTATCCTCGACGTTCACGTAAACCTTGCCGGGCATTGCGACGGCGAATTCCAATTTCCCACCGAGGGGCACCGTCGCGTCTACCTTTTTGGTATCTGGATTGATTGCCATGATGTCTTTGCTGCGCCCGTTCATCACGATCACGTGCTTGGAGTACGGGTCGTAGATGATTGCATCGGGATTCTCGCCAGCCTTGATCTCCTGAATAGGTTTGAGTTCTTTGAGATCAAATACGGTTACCGTTCCCGCGCGGCCATTACTGCTGAACCCAAGGCCCTTGTCGGTAACAATCGCCACGCCATGTGCGCCGTTTGCGGGAAATTCTCCGAGTTTCTGGCCGTCGGGACTGACAACAAGAATCGACGTACCATGAGCGACAAAGAGGCGATCGCTTGACTCGTCGTAGGTCAGATAGTCCCACCCTGTATCGCCCGGAAGGGAGTATGTAGCCAGTTGTTTGTAAACGTTTTGGCCGAATGAGAGTGTGCTCAAGAGGGCGGCAGCGGCTAACGCTCGCCACATGGGAATCAGCATAATTCTCCTTTATGGTGCACCAGGCTGAATCGTACGCCCTGAAAGATGAAAGGAAACTGAAGGCAACTGGTGTTTTCTTTCGGTCAGACGGGATTTTCAGAGGATTTTCAGAGATAGATCGCCATGATAATAACGACAGCATGCGCATACTGGTCGCTGAAGACGAAAAACGGTTACTGGAGTTGCTGCGCAATGGCCTCGCAGAAGAGGGCCATAGTGTCATCACATCTATGAACGGCGTGGACGCGCTAGATATCGCGATGTCGGGAGAGTTCGACGCATTGCTTCTTGATGTGATGCTGCCCGGCATGGATGGCTTTGAGGTCGCCCGTCGCCTACGTCATAAAGGGAGACAAGTACCAATCCTCATGCTCACGGCCCGCGATGCTGAGAGCGACATCATTCGCGGACTGGACAACGGTGCAGACGACTACGTCACCAAACCATTTTCGTTTTCCGAATTGCTTGCCCGCCTGAGAGCCGTGACGCGACGGACAGGACCGCATCGCTCGTCGACTCTCGTCTGTGAAGATCTCACGCTCGATAGCGCCTCTCATGAAGTCTTTCGCGGCGATCGGCCAATTCATCTCACGCGAACCGAATTTCTCCTTCTCCAAAAACTGATGCAAAACGCCGGCCGTCCTGTGTCAAGACAATCGCTAATCGGAAACGTCTGGGGCTACGATCGGGCGATTGAGAACAATACGCTCGACGCATTTATCCGGTTGTTACGACAGAAAGTGGACACTCAGGGCCATCCGAAGCTCATTCAAACGGTGCGCGGCTTTGGCTACTCCGCACGAAAACTGAGCGGCGACGACCAGGAGTTTGAGTCATGAAACAACTCCCCATCCGGATCCGGCTAACACTTTGGTACGCCGGCATTTTCACCCTGGCTCTTGTGGCCTTCGGCTCTTCGGTGTGGGTCCTGGTGAGAGAGCGCCTGAATGACGAGGTGCAGGACCAATTGGAGCTGCGGGTTGCGGGAGTGCAACGCTTCATGGCCGCGCAGAGCTCTGGAGCAACGCTGGAAGACATGCGCCGGGCATTGGAAGAGGAATACGAAACAGAAGACCATGCCGTGTGGCTGCAAGTCCTCGACCAGGATGGTAACTGGATGTTTCGGGCGCGTGGCATGGCAGACACCTTTCCATCCCCCAGTCTGCCTCGAGAGCTATCGCCGAAAGGCCGCATTTCAACAGGCCGGGATGGTCGTTTTCACGTGCTCATGCTGCAAAAGGCAGTTTCGGTTCAAGATCGCTTGTATACGATCGAGGCAGGAGCATCGACTAACGGAATTCATCACACTCTCGAACAGCTCCGAAATGTGTTCCTGTTCCTCGTCCCATGTTTCGTTCTAATCGCTGCCGTCGGCAGCTACTACTTTTCGCGACGCGCGCTGCGTTCTGTTGATGAGATCACAGCGATGGCCCGCTCGATCCACGAGCGGAACCTCAACCAGCGTCTACCTCCTCTGCAAACCAACGACGAACTGCAGCGCCTATCAGACACTCTCAACGAGATGCTGTCGCGAATCGAGGCCGCGTTCACTCGAACGCGGCAATTCACGGCAGACGCATCGCATGAACTCCGAACCCCACTTAGCCTCATTCGCACGGAGGCCGAATTGGCGTTGCGCAAGACCCGCACTGAAGAGGAGTATCGCAATGCCCTTGGACATGTCCTCGCGGAATCGGAACGGACAACTGAGTTGATCGAAAGTCTGCTGACCCTGGCACGTACCGATTCAGGAGCAGAAATCATTCAGTTAGTGCCTTTGCAAACAAATACGTTCCTGAGGCACTGCACTGAGGAGTGGGCGCAAGTAATGGGAGAGGCGCGACTCCGCCTGGAGGTTGCGCTTCCGAGTGAAGAGACATGGGTGTCGGCTGATGAACGACTATTGCGGCGGCTGATGGTCGTGTTACTTGACAATGCGAGGAAATACACTCCGGAATCTGGATACGTCCGCGTGTTCGCGGAGCTGACCGATCGCGAAGTGACGGTTGGAGTGCAAGACAACGGTTGCGGTATCCAAGCCGAGCACCTTCCACGCATCTTCGATCGCTTTTATCGCGTCGACAAAGCAAGAAGTCGCGGAGAGGGCGGAGCAGGCCTGGGCCTCTCCCTCGCGAAATGGATTGCAGGACAACATAAAACGGAGATACACGTCGAGAGCACTCCGGGAGCGGGGTCTACCTTCTCTTTTCGGCTGGCACGGGTTGCGAATAACACAGCGAACTCGGCTTCGCCATCGCTCGACATAGAAAATTCTCGAGTAATTGGCTAACCCATGTTCAAACTGAATTCCCAACTCATTACCGGGCTTACGCTAGCCTTGTGTGCATTGGTCGAGGCGAGTGCCCAGACGAATCCCGCGCAGTCCCCAATGCCGACGCAGAGCACGGACCCACCGACCATCACTTTGCAGGATGCAATAGCCTTAGCTCAGAAAAGTGAGCCAGGCTATGCCACGGCGGTGGCCGACCACGTGGTAGCGGCTGCCGATCGCACAATCGCAAGGTCTGCGCTCCTGCCGCAAGTGCAATACAACAACCAGATGATTTACACACAACCGGCTCGCCTCGCGCACTCAAGCGAAATCCCTCCGGGTGCCGGACAGCTTCCCAGGTTCATTGCAAATAATGCAGTCCACGAATACGTGAGCCAGGGCCTTGTGAGCGAGACGATTGGACTGAGTGGGATAGCAGCTTACGAGAAGAGTAATGCTGCTGCCGCCCTCGCAGCGGCCAAACTCGAAGTTGCCCGGCGTGGGCTGGTGGTAACGGTGGTTCGCCGTTATTACGACGCCTTAGCCGCCGACCGCAAACTCATTGTGGCAGCGGACGCCGCAAAGGAGGGCAACCGCTTCTACGAATTGACGACAAAGTTGGAACAGGGCCGTGAAGTAGCGCACGCGGACGTGGTCAAGGCCCACATTGAGCAGCAGCAGCGGCAGCGTGAACTCGCGGATGTTAAGGCGGAAGCTGAGAGAGCGCGACTGGAGTTGGGAGTCCTCCTCTTTCCGGATCCCCGCTCGCCGTATTTATTGGAGCAGAAACTGAACAATGTACCTGCTTTACCTGATCGCGCGGAATTTCAGGCACAGGCCGAAAAGAACAATGTTGATCTGCGTGCGGCCATGGCTTCACTCCGTGTTGCGGAGCACGATGTGACCGCCGCGAAGGCAGGATTTCTACCAGATTTGTCCGTCGAGTATGGCTATGGCATCGACGCCGAGCAGTTTGCGGTCAACAGTCCGGACGGCTTCCGTAACCTCGGCTACGCGATCTCCGGCACGGTCAAAATTCCCGTATGGGATTGGTTTGCGACGCCGGCACGGGTGAAACAGAGCAAGATCCGGAGGACACAAGCGCACGTGGAACTCACGGCCGCCCAGAGGCAGTTGATTGCGGATATCGAGGAGTCGTACACCGAGGCTCAAACCGCTCACGCATCTCTGGATTCGTTGGAGCAAAGCTCGAACGATACTGCCGAGAGTCTCCGCCTCACCGATCTGCGGTATCGTGCCGGAGAATCGACGGTGCTTGAGGTTGTGGATGCCGAAAACACTTTTGTTCAAGCCCAGAACGCACACGTGGATGGAGCCGTGCGATACGCCGTCGCTTTATCCAATCTTCAAACGCTGACGGGGAGCCTACCGCAATGAAGACCCTGTTGCTGTTCGCGACTACGTCGCTATTTTTGCTGGCCGGCTGCAGCAAGCAAGAGAAGGCGCCTACCCCCGAAGTTGAAGTACAGGCCGAGGCTGTCGCAGCCCATGAGATCACCTTGCACGTTCAGGGCGACGCCGTACTATTCGCGTTACAGCAGGCCGCGATCACTCCGAAGGTAAGTGCACCAGTGCGGAAGTTCTTCGTACAGCGTGGTGCGAGAGTGCATCGTGGACAACTGCTGGCCCGCCTGGAATCGCGCGATGTAAGCGCCGCGGCGGAGGATGCGCGTGGAGGCTTTCAACAGGCGGAGTCGTCGTACAAGACAGCTACCCAAGCCGCGGTGCCTGAGGAATACCAAAAGGCTGAACTCGACTACGAACAGGCCAAAACAAACCTCGACGTTCAGCAGAAGATATTCGATGCACGACAGAAGCTCTTCCAGGAAGGGGCGATTCCCGGCCGCGACCTCGATACAGCGCGCCTGAACCTCGTCCAGGCGCAGAGCCAATTCAACGAGGCCTCCAAGCACCTGGAATCTGCTAAGGCAGTTACTCGTGAACAGTCAATGCGGAACGCCGAAGGCCAACTACAGTCAGCGCGCGGAAAGCTGCAAGTGGCCGAAGCCTCAGTCAGCTACACCGAGATTCGCAGTCCGATTGATGGCGTGGTCACGGATCGTCCTTTCTTCGACGGTGAAATGACGACACCCGGGACGCCGCTGATCACGGTGATGGAAACTTCGTCGCTGCTTGCCAAAGCGCATCTACCTCAGGCGGAAGCGCAACAGCTGAAACCTGGTGATGACGCGACGGTGACGGTGCAGGGACTTGAAAAACCAGTTCCAGGAAAAGTGACGATGGTTAGCCCCGCGCTCGATCCTGGAAGCACAACTGTGGAAGTTTGGGTGAAGGTCGAGAACAAAGAGGGTGCACTGAAGCCGGGAACGGCGGCTCGCGTCGCGATTGCGGCGCGAACCTTGAAGGACGCTCTGACCATTCCGAGTTCGGCCGTTCTAAAGGACGACTCAGGCAAAGCGTTCGTAATGGTGGTTGAGAATGCGATGGCTCGCAAACGCGATGTCCAGATCGGTATAACCGATGGCGACGACGTTCAGATCGTCGAAGGGTTGAAAGCGGGCGAGCAGGTCATTACCACGGGTTCATTCGGTCTCGACGATAAGACTAAAGTCAAAGTCGTCGCGGCCGAGAAGGCATCCGATAGCGCAGATGATAAGAAGTCAGAGGGCAAAGATTAATGCCCGGCTTCTTCGAGAACCTGCGCGAGCGCTGGAATCGCTCGACTGCTCCGTCGCAACAAAACGCCGAAGCATCTCCAACTGCGAAACAAGAAGAGAACCATATCTGGATTTCGCGAAATCTCTCGACGATCCTGTTCGTAACGATCGTTCTCTGTGTCGCCGGGATCTATTCGACGTTTTCAGTGCCGATATCGGTTTTCCCGGAGACGGACTTCCCGCGTGTTGTGATCGGCGTCGACAACGGTGTTATGCCCGTTGAGCAGATGCAAGTCACTATTACAAAACCGATCGAAGACGCGGTGAACAGCGTTCCGGGTCTGCAAACCGTGCGCTCAACAACCAGCCGCGGCCAGGCTGAAGTCAGCCTCTTCTTCGATTGGAATGAAGACATGTTCCACACTTTGCAGCTAGTGGACGCCGCACTGGGCAAGGTGCAACAGGAGTTGCCGCCGACAGCACGACTCACCACGAACCGGCTGACGTTCGCCACTTTCCCAATTCTCGGATACAGCCTGACGTCGAACACAGTCTCTCAAGAGCGCCTGTGGGAGATCGCAACCTACGATCTCAAGCCGCCCCTGAATCGGCTGCCCGGCGTTAGCACCGTGGTCGTACAGGGCGGAGATGTCCCTGAGTTCCATATTGTGCCGGATCCCGCAAAATTGATCTCGACCGGCGTGACGATTACGGATCTTTCCGATGCAGTGAAAAAGAGCAACGTCATTGATTCGCCGGGTTTGTACGAAGCAAACCATCAGTTGGTACTCGGGCTCGTCGGCGGGCAGGTCCACGACGCAGCGGGACTGGCAGCCGTTGCGGTCAAGATAACGACCGCTGGAGTCCCGGTACACATCGGCGACGTCGCCTCTGTGCAGCAAGCCGCCCAGCCGAAGTACACCATCGTTACAGCGAATGGAAAGTCGGCAGTACTGATCAATATCGCGCGCCAGCCATCGAGCAATACTGTAGCGGTCGCCGACGAAGTCGCGGCTGAGATGGCGGTCTTGAAGCGGAACCTGCCGCGCGGGGTAGATGTACAACCGTTCTACGACCAATCCTCACTGGTGCGCGAAGCTATTAAAAGCGTACGGGATGCCATTGTGATCGGCCTCGTTCTGGCCACGATCATCATCGTTCTCTTCCTTCGAGATTGGCGCTCTTCGCTCGTCGCGGGACTCGTAATCCCGGTGACCTTGCTCGTCACAATCCTCTTCTTACGGTTCACCGGGCAGAGCTTCAACCTCATGACCCTCGGAGGACTTGCGGCTGCAATCGGACTGGTGATTGACGATGCAATCGTCGTCGTAGAGAACATCGTGCTGCATCGCGATTCCGGGCAGGGGCGCATTGAAGCGGTCCGGAGCGCGATCCGTGAGATCACAGTGCCGTTAATCGGATCCACAATCACGCCCATCGTGGTCTTCCTGCCTCTGATCGGTGTTACGGGCGTGACCGGTTCTTTCTTCCGTGCGCTAGCACTGACGATGACGGTTTCCCTGCTCACGTCCCTTGCACTCGCTCTCACCTGGACACCGAGCCTAAGTCTGATCATCCTGCGCGCCCGTCCGCAGCGAAAAGATGTGAGTTCGGATGAAGATCCACATGGTCACGGACCTTGGATGGGAAAAGTCATTGCGTGGCATCGGAGAGCGCTCGAGCTTGCACTGCGCTTCCCGGCCCGACTACTGCTGATCTGCGGCGGGATGGTCTTGCTCGGGATCATTGGATACGCAAAGCTCGGAACCGACCAGCTTCCTGAGATGGACGAAGGTGGCTTCATTCTCGATTACACCATGCCAGCCGGTTCCTCGTTATCGGAGACCGACCGTGTTTTGCGCCACGTTGAAGAAATCCTGAAAGCGGCTCCAGAAGTGGAAAGCACCTCTCGCCGTACGGGTTTGCAGATGGGATTGGCCGCGGTGACGGAAGCCAATTACGGCGATTTCACCGTGAAGCTGAAAGACAAGAGAAGCCGAGGGATTGACGAAATCATGGCGGACATCCGGGAGGAGATTCTCAAGACCGAGCCGGAACTCGATGTCGAGTTCACCCAGGTTTTGCAGGACATGATTAATGACCTGGCGAATGCTCCCGAACCCATCTACATCAAAGTATTCAATCCGGATCCGGCTATCTTGTCGCAAGTTGCCCCCAGGATCGCAGACACCATCAAGGCCGTGCCGGGAGTCGTTGATGTCTTGAACGGAGTGGACAATACGATCAGCGGCCCGGCCACAAATTTCCAGGTCAATCCCGCGGCTGCAGCAAGAATGGGTTTCACTGCTGAAGAAGTGTCAACGGACGCCGCTGCGATCATCGAAGGCGTAAATACGGAGACGCCGATCATCCAGAATGCGAGACCTTACGCAGTACGAATACGCTATGCGGCGGAACACCGCGCCAACTTCGATGCCATAACGAACACAATCATCAACAGCTCAACGGGCAAGATCGCGACTCTCGGTTCGGTCGCCACCGTACAGCAGTTACCGCCCCAGAACGAAATCCGCCGGGAGAACCTGCAGCGAGAGGTGAACGTCACTGCGAAGCTGGAAGGGTCCGATCTCGGTGGAGCGATCAAGCGGGTACAGACCGCCGTTGCGGGACTTCACTTGCCTCCGAATATTCGCTTGCAGTACGGGGGAACCTACGAAGAACAACAGAAATCGTTTCGAGAGCTTTTCCAGGTACTGCTTCTCTCTCTGGCATTAGTGTTCGCAGTTCTCTTAACGGAGTTCCGCGATTTCTGGGCACCCACTGCAATCTTGATGTCCTCGGCTTTGTCGGTGATAGGAGTTATCGTTGCGCTACTCATAACCGGAACCACATTTAACGTGTCCTCGTTTATGGGGCTCATTATGGTGATCGGAATCGTAGCCAAGAATGGCATTCTTCTGATCGATGCCGATCAGCGCTTTCGACGGGAAGGAATGTCTCCCTACGACGCAATGGTGAATGCAAGCAAACGTCGCTTGCGTCCGATTGCGATGACGGCGCTCGCTGCGACTACTGGCATGCTGCCCTTGGCTTTCGCTCTGGGCGCCGGATCGCAGATGCTGCAGCCGCTCGCCATCGCCGTGATCGGCGGAATTACGATTTCTCTTTTTCTCTCCCTCATTGTTACGCCAACAATGTACTTCCTGCTCACACGGCATAAAGCCCACTAAAGGTAAAGATCGCTTTACGCAAAACCAAAGAGAGATAGGGCCTCCAAGAAAACCGAAATGGACGGGCGAAATGAAACTCGTACCACACAACCAATCCACTTTTCGAGGAAGTTCTCTCGCGCTTGATGGACAGCAAAATGGCCCATGCAAGTTATCGATTGCAAAGGCCATTCAATCTCTGGTGCCGAAGAAGGGACTCGAACCCCCACACCGTTGCCGGTACATGGACCTGAACCATGCGCGTCTGCCAATTCCGCCACTTCGGCACTTCTAGGTGAACCTGCGCGGTGCAACCCGTGTCCGGGGACCCGTACTATCCGCAGGTCGGAGGCGACGTACTCCCCTATTCTACAGGCTGCGGCCTGAGTGTCAAACCACGGCACCGCAAGCACTTCTCCGCCGCCGCCGCCAACAAATCCTGAGCTGCGCACAACGAAATGTTGCAAATCATCGTCATATCAAACTGACTTTTGCACATCAGGGCGAATACCAGCCCCAACGGCCTCGAAGTATTACACTGAATGGGAGAGGAAATGTCTTCGCAACCTGCCCAGCCATCTATGACAGAGAAAGCGATTCAAGGCGAAACCATCGCGCAAATGCGCACCCTGGCACACGATCTTAGCAATTCCATTGAAACCGTAATGCAGGCTTCGTACCTGCTCGCCCAGGCCACGTTAGACGACACCAATAAACGCTGGGTCGAGTTGATCGACAAGGCCTCGCGCGACGCCGCTCGCATCAACCGCGAGATCAGGGACATTCTCCGCGCTCATAGTTAAAGAAATGCGAAATTAGGCTGCAGGCTCGACGCGGGCCTGCCTCTTCGCGCGCAAATAGTCGAGCGCGCGATGATAGCCGTCGAGCGTCCCGACATCCATATACAGCTCGCCGCAGTGCGTCGCCCGCACGGCATCGCCCGCCGCGATGTACGCATTCAACAAGTGTCCGAGATATTCATCCTCGCGGTGCCGCGACTCCCATAACAACTTCAACGCGTGGAATGACTCGCCCGTGCAGGTGACGGCGCCCCACACCCATTGGCTGTGCGCGTCTTTCTGCTTCACTTCCACTTTTTCGACGAAATTCTGGGCGTCGCACACCACCGCATCGAACACCGTTGGATCGTCCACCGGGAACAGCACGAGATTCACATCGGCCTTCTGGTCTTCTACCGCCGGACGATACGCGTTCTCCGGAAACCAGATCGTGTCCGGTAGCCCGATCAGCACATTGCGATGAGTTCGGGCAAACGGCTCGGCCCGAAACAACGCATCGCACAAGCCCGCCGGCTTCTGCTGCACCACGTAGAAGATCTCCGCGGCATAATTGCGCTCCGCAAAGTAGCGAACAATGTCGCTCTTCTCCGCCGAAATCACCATGCAGATCTGCTCGGCTCCCGCGGCGATCATTCGCTCTACGAGATACTCCGCTACCGCCTTCGGACGCTCCACACCGTCGATCATCCGCGATCCGACCGGCAACAACTCCTTCGAACAGCCCAGGGGCTGAATTCTCTGTCCTGCGCCCGCTGCCGGAATGATGCCGATCATGCGACCTCCGTTCGTGCGCGCCGGCCGCGTGCGACGGCTTCGTCAAAGTACGCGAGCATCTGCTGCGCCCGACGCATGCCGCTGTGTCCGTCAAGCGTTCGCTGCCGCGCGCGCCGCGCGTGCTCACGCAAATCCGCTCGCATTGCGGTAAGAACTTCATCTGCATTGTGCACGCGCACGATCTCGTCGTCGGTGAAGAACGTCTCCAGCCCTTCCCACGTGTCCGTCAGAATCGGGCACTCGCACGCCGCGGCCTCGAAAAACCGTCCCGACGGACAGTACCCCGACTCCGCCATGTCTCTGCGCGTAATGTTCAGCGTTGCGCACGACGACGAGTACAGCGCCGGATGATCGCTCGGCGCAACGTGGTCCAGCTTCTTTACATTCTCACCCCAACTCCATCCCCACGGATACAGACTTCCAGCGAGGAGGAAATGCATGCCCAGCGACCGCCGCGACGGCTCCAGGAAAAGAGCGTCAAGCTTCTCCTGCCGGTCCGGTGCGTACGTCCCCATGTAACTCAGATCGCACAGCAGCGCGGGCGACGCCGGAACACGATGATAGCTATCGGCGTCCACGCATCCATATAGCGGCCGCGCCAACTGCGCGTGGAATTCGGTCTCCAGTCGTCGTAGTGCCTTCCCACCAGTGAACGACAGAACGAGGTCAAATTCCGTGATCTGTCGTGGCTCGAGATACTCGGTCTTGCCTTGCGACTGAAAGTTGGCCAGCGTCACTGGAGTATCGAGGTCGTAAAACACCTTCAGTGGCCGCCGCAATCCCAGCACTTCGTCCGCTATCCGTGCACCCTCGGGGCAATAACTCGCCACGATCACCACATCGGATTCCGCCGCCTGTTTCAGCGCGAAGTGGCGGACAATCGACCACTCCGGATACAGCACCAACTCGCAATAGGGCAACTCGGCCATATCGCGATGGCACGCGTAATACGGCACATCTTTTTCATAAAACGTGACGCTGTGACCGAGGTGATGCAGCGCCCGCACCAGGGCGCGATAAGGCGTCGCGTGGCCATTGCCCCACGAGGATGAAATGGTCAGCCCAAAGATTGTGATCTGCAACTTCTTGCTCCAGGGAAAAGTAAAGGACGGGGGCCCAAAATGTACTTACATTTGGGATGTCTCCCGGAGCTTGGTTGTTGGCTAGGCGCCCGCGATTTCTCGCCGCAGGCGCCGCCAAAGTAGAGCACCTTTAGGACAGATGCGCCGTCATCGTGATCGTCGCGTTGAGGACGCGCGATACCGGGCAGCCTTTCTTCGCGCCGTTTGCGATCTCTTCGAACTTCGCTTGGTCTATGTTCGGGATCTTGGCATGGACATCCAGGTGGATCGCTGTAATCGTGAACCCGGCATCCGTCTTGTCCAGGGTCAGCGTGGCACTGGTATCGATCGAGGTCGGCGTGAAGCCTGCCTTGCCCAGTTCGGCCGAGAATGCCATCGAGAAGCATCCTGCGTGCGCCGCCGCAATCAACTCCTCCGGGTTCGTGCCGGCGCCGTTCTCAAATCGTGTCGCGAAGGAATACTGCGTCTGTTTCAGGACACCGCTGGCCGTCGAGACCGATCCCTTCCCGTCTTTCAGCCCACCTTCCCAGTGTGCACTTGCTGTTCTTTGCATGAAATCCTCCGCTCGGAATTATAAAAGGCGCGAACGGTTTAGGTTCGCGCCGAAGGAGGAAACACAATGGATTCACAAATCCGAAATGGAAGTAAGGAGAAAACTAGGAACGTCCAATGCCTAAGTAGCGGAAGCCCATATTGCGCAGGCGGCCCGCATCCAGCATGTTCTTGGTGTCGAAAACCACCGGGGTTTTCAGCAGTTTCTTCACGCGTTGCCAATCGAGCGCGCGGAACTCCGGCCAGCCCGTGCCTACCACCAGCGCATCGCTCCCCTCGGCCGCCTCGTAGGCCGTTTGGCAGAAGTGCACCACGTCATTCAATTCGCGCTGCGCCTCTGGAATCGCCACCGGATCGTAGGCCCGTACCCGCGCTCCGCGAGAAATCAAACCGCGCGCCAGCGAGAGCGATACCGATCCCGCCACGCAATTCGTGTTCGGCTTGAACGCCAGACCGAGAATGCCGACCTCGCGACCCACCACGCTTGGCATCAGCGATGTCAGCTTCTCCATCACCTGGTCCGAGAAATCGTGGTTCACTTCGCGCGCTGCCGTCAGCACCTTCAGAGAGACGCCAAACTCTTCCGCCAGTGACGCCAGCGCATTCATCTCGTTTTCCACGAACGCCCCGCCAATCCGTGCTCCCGGCTGCAGGCATCGTGGCCCGATCTTTTTGTCCAACCCCATCGCCAGCGCGAGATCTGTCGCATCGGCCTTCACGTGATCGCACAAACTCGCCAGTTCATTGATGAACGACAGTTTCGTCGCCACGAACGCCGTCGAAGCCTCGCGCACCAGTTCCGCCGTCTCATACGAGGTCACGATCAGCGGCACGCCGCGCATCACGATCGGCCGGTAGATTTGCTTCATCACGTCCACCGCATCGTGCGACGTCGTTCCCAGCACCAGCCGGTCCGGCCAGTTGAAATCTTCCACCGCGCATCCGTCGGTCAGGAACATCGGCTGCACGACTACATGCTGTTTGTAGCTGCGCATACGCAGCTCGGTTTCGATCCGCCGTGTCGTGCCCACCGGCGTGGGCGTTACAATGACGAACACCGCGTGAGGCTGCGCCACCGCCGCCAGTTCCGGAACAATATGTTCGATTTCGTCCGGCGTATCTTCGGCAATGAAGATCGCTCCCGCACGCCGAGCCACGGATTCCAGCTCCGTCGTGTACATCAGCCGGTCCGCGCGCACATTGCGGCGAACGATCTCTTTGAGGTTCTTTTCGTGAAATCGTAGAGTGCCCTGCGCGCTGTCCATCACCAGAGTGGTGTCAGCGTCGTAGCAGGTCACAGGCATGCCAAGATCGGCGAGGCAGGCGGACACAACTGTCCCAAGATAGCCCGACCCATAAACTCCAACGTTCATATATCCACCTCTCCCCGAATGTGGGGGAGATTCCATGGCGCCGGGACAGTGCTTATAGTTGTAGTTTTTTCAAACGTTCATTGGCAATACAGAAGAGGTACATGCACTACCGCGGCATTTTGGCAGCCGCTTGCAACGAAAACTCCGCGATGTCGAACCAGGTGTGGCCCGACCCGCGCACGAACGCCAGGTTATCGATAACCACTTCCTTCGATCCCTTGTAGTCTCGCCAGCGTGCACGCGCAGTGTCGACCAGGCTCTCCGCATCGGGCAAGCAGTTGAGCTTCGCAATCGTCATGTGTGGCATGTACGGCCACGGCTCGTCGTATTGCAGGACGCCGGTATTCAATGCGTCGTGCAACTCGCGCATGCGATAAGCCGCTCGCGCCACGCGAATGAAGATGGTTGGAGTGCTGGGTGCAAACGTCTCCACCTCGCCCATGCCGATCTCAAATGCCGGATGCGCCTCGGCCATCCGCTGCACTTCAGCGAGAGCGTCAGCTTCGGTGCCGCGCAGCGGGCGCGGCGGCAACACCGTAACGTGCGCTGCCAGGTGCGCGTGCTCCGGATGGATCTCCCGCCTTAACTGCTCGACGAAAATTCCAATCGGGCTGCGCACGTAAGCGACCAGCGCATACTGGAGCGATTGCATACAGCACATGATTATAGACGCATCGCACGCGCGCCCTCGCCACTCCTCATGCCGTTCATCCCGCGTTCAGGAATGGGAACCGCGCCTTTTGCCGTTATAATTGAAAATAGTCGGGGCGTAGCGCAGCCTGGTAGCGCACCTGCCTTGGGCGCAGGGGGTCGGAGGTTCGAATCCTCTCGCCCCGACCATTCCCTTCCCTTATCGCTAATTCTGCCCTCTACCGCTTCTCTTTTGCGACGCATCCGGGAGCTGACGGTCCCAACTGAGATGCACCTGCGGAACACGAGCGCCACGGCTCGCCGGACTCGAACTCACGAACGACGCGTCATTCACTATGTAGAGCATTCCACCAGGCGTCCCTAAATCGTAATCGGCGATTTCACGCACGTACGCAGGTACGCTTGTACAAGCGCCAGCAACTCCCCACGCAGTGTTTCCACTTCCCGCTCCGGCGATTTCGACTCCAGCAGCGCTCGTGCGAATCCATTCATGGCTGCCGACACGCTCGTCGCGATAAGTTCGGGGTCTTTCCTCAGCCCTTCCTTCGCCGTGACAAACAACTCGACCAGCGACCGCCGTGCGCGCGCCGCCGCAGCTTTCGCGATCGCCATGCCATCCACGTCAGAACTCACCGCATAGAGCGCCGCACTCTCTTTCACGTGACGCATCTTCGCATCGATGTAGACGTCCACCACGGCAGCACCCATCTCCAGCAAGCCCATGGAGCGATACTCTTCGCACACCTTCAGCACTTCCGCGCTTACACTCTCAAGGTGCCGCCTCAAGGCCGCCTGCAACAGCGCGCTCTTGTTGGGAAAGTATTGGTAGAGTGTGCCTACGGAAACCCCGGCGTGGTACGCGACCTGCGTCGTAGTCAGCCGCTCTTTGCCGGCGTCCACCAGAACCTGAATGGCGGCCTCCAAAATTGCGTCGACCGTCACTGCTGAACGTGCTTGCACTGGCGTTTTTCGCGGCTGTAACGCGGTTCGAACAAGTCTGGGCAAATGCGAACTCCGAAACTGAAGGTTCCTTCATCTAACTATACGCACCCGGAAACAGCCAGCGGAGGAAGAAATGAGCACTGACAAACTTGGCGGCACCTTTACCTTGCCCGGCACCGACATCACGCTGCATCGCATGGGCTACGGCGCCATGCAACTCGCAGGCCCGCACGTCTTTGGTCCACCGAAGGACCGCGCTGCGTGCGTCGCCGTGCTTCGCGAAGCCATCGCCGCCGGCGTGGACCACATTGACACCAGCGATTATTACGGCCCGCACGTCACCAATCAGATCATCAAGGAAGCACTTCACCCGTATCCGAAAAACCTGACGATCGTCACCAAGGTCGGCGGACGTCGCGGGGACGACGCCTCCTGGCTCCCGGCAAACAGCCCCGATGAACTGCGCCAGGCCGTGCACGATAACCTGCGCAATCTCAGCCTCGACGTTCTCGATGTCGTAAATTTCCGGGCGTGGGGTTTCGGCGAAAAGCCCGGGGAAGATTCCATCGCGCAACAGATCACCGTGCTTGCGGAACTGCAGCAGAAAGGCCTCATCCGCCACATCGGCGTGAGCCACGTTTCACCAAAGCAATTGGAGGAAGCGCAAGCCATTGTGCCGATCGTCGGCGTACAGAATCTCTACAATCTCGCGATCCGCCACGACGACAAATTCATCGACGACCTCGCAGCCAACGGCATCGCCTACGTTCCATACTTCCCTCTCGGCGGATTCACCCCGCTGCAATCGTCCACTCTCAACGAAGTTGCCGCCAGCCTAAACGCCACTCCCATGCAGGTCGCGCTGGCATGGCTGTTGCACCGCGCACCGAATGTTTTGCTAATTCCTGGCACCTCGTCAATCGGCCACCTGCACGAGAACCTCGCCGCCGCCGAGTTGCAGCTTTCTCCAGAGGCGTTGGACAAACTCAACTCGATCGCCGTCGCAGCCTGATACTCAGTAACACGGAATGATGGTGTGTTTTTTCTGGTTGTGCCGCGCGATTGCGCTGCACATCAGCGACCACGTACGCCCCTCATCGGCAGGACGGTTCGGACTGGTGAGACGCGCGCGCATCCATGCGTAGGTGTGGTGCGCCCACAATGCGACCTCTTCCTGGCGGTCTTCTCCGAGGTCGCGCCACGCATTTTGAAACTCCGCAACCTGCCCCTTCATACCGGCACCGGTGAGCAGTGCCACATTCGCGGGACTCAGCCCCTGCCGATAGTAGAGATGTTCGCGTGAGACACCGTAGGCCATGATTTCGTCGAGGATCGACTTCGCGTCATCGGGTACGTTGTCTTTCGCGATCATCTCGTGCCCGAACTTGAACTGGTTGAAGTGCACCAGTTCGTGCAAGATCTCGCCGGCGAGCAGGTCCGGAAATTCCGCGGTGATCTGGCCTGCCAGGCACTTGGAAAGGTCAGGTGACACACGGCTACAGCGAAGGAATGCAGATTCATAAACGTTGAGATTGCCGTTCGCCGAAGTGTCCATCGGGGAAGCATCCGCAGGATTTCCGGTGTTCACTCTCGGCGCCTGGCCATAGCGTTTCGAAGGATGAAGCTCGAGTCCGTTCACTTTCTCGCGTGTGCTCGCCCGTTCCAGGATGCACTCCCCGAACGGCAGCATTTCGCCGGGGCCGATGTCCTTTCCAGAGTCCACGTCTAGCAACCCCTTCAACACTATGCCGAGGATGTCGCGCTTCACCGCTCCGCGCTTGCTGTCGCCACCTAACGCCGCGTATTGAGGCGTGCCCTCAGCGCGAACCAGTTGGATCAGCGTGTTGTAGTCTGCCGCTAGGCGGGTCTTCACATCAGCGGGAAGCGCCGCGAAGGTCTTGAAGTAAGGCCTGCCGGCAAGACGGTTGATACACGGGAAGTTCTCGCAAGCGTCCGAGTTACGCTCGCCTCCCGGGCACGACTTCACGCACGCTAGTTCCTTCGGGCCATCGAGCCGATCGCCAATCAGAATGTGGTCTATCAGGCAACTCTGCCCGTGACTGCGCCCTGCCAGCCCCACACATTCGAAAGCGGCCGTCCCAAGACGCGGCGCCGCGGAACAACTCGTCTCGTCCAGATTGTCGACGACATCGAGCAAGCTCAGCGATTGCACTGTGACAGTGCCCGCAGCAGCAGTTCGATTCGCAGATTGAGCAACGCTGGGAACCACGAGCGTGAGAAATATCAAAGCAGCGGAAATCCGCGCCAGCACGGAGAGGCAAGCCATCGGTCCCTCGCAACGGTTGGGAGTTGGAACCACTCATTGTGCCGTTGCGAAGTGCAAAGAGCTGCGACATTAGCGCAGATGCATCCCAAAAACGGAAACCAGGGTCTCGCCGCTATTCTTCCCGCAGCGTCTTCATCGGCTCTACTTTCATCGCGCGATATCCCGGCAACAAACTCGCCATCACCGCGATGAACAGCAGCACCACCGACACTGCGACGAAGGTTGCGAAATCCGTCGTCTTTACGCCGAATACAACCGACTTCAGCAGCCTGCCAATCGCCATCGCCGAGGCCAACCCGATCACCACGCCGATGATCGTTGGCCGCATGCCTTCCATTACCACCATGCGCAGCACCTGCGAGGGCAGCGCGCCCAACGCCATGCGAATGCCGATATCACGCATGCGCCGCCGCACCGAGTACGCCAGCACGCTATAAATCCCCACCGCTGCCAGTAGCAGCGCCAGTCCGGCGAAGGCTTCCAGCAGGATCATCGTGAACCGTTGCTGCGCAATCGACTCGCCGAGCACCTGGTTCAGCGTCATCACTTCGGTTACCGGCACTTCGCTATCGATTTCGTGGATCGCCGCCAGGATCGCGGGCTGCATCGCCTCCGGATTCCCCGCCGTACGCACTACCAGCGAAAGCGGAAACGAATGCCACGTGTACGCCGGGGGAAAAATCAGTTGCGCCGACGGATAGTACACGGTCGCATCATCTTCGTTGGAATCGAGGCCCGACTGCCGCACATCGCCCACAAGACCAACGATCTCCAACTGCGTATCGCCCTGGAATGTGAGCGTCAGATGTTTGCCAATCACATCCTGCCCGGGCCAGAACCGCTTCGCCATCGCCTGGCTAATGATCGCCACAGGATGAGTGTGCTCGTTGTCGGCGTCGGCGATCATGCGCCCTTGCAACAGCGGAATCCGCATCGTCGCCAGGTATCCCGGCGACACCATACGCACATTCACTTCTGGCTGGTCGGCCATCGCCACCACCGGATGCCCCTCCAGCCCAACCGGCTGCATCGATCCGCCTTGTGTCGGCAGGCTATCCACCGTGCCGGCATTCTGCACACCTGGCATCGCTCGCAAACGCTCAACGATGCGTTGGTAGTACTGTGCCTGCGCCACTTCATTCGGCAGTTTGTTTGGGCCTACGATCACCGACATCGAAAGCGCGTTCTCCGGATCGAATCCGGCATTCACCGCATGCAGCGCCCACAGCGTGCGGATCATCAGGCCCGCGCCAAAGAGCAGCACCAGCGACAACGCAACTTCGACGACCACCAGCACGTTGCGCGTCTTGCCGCCGCCATCGCTATCGGTGCGGCCGAGTCCTTGCTTCAGCGCATCATTCGGATTCGAGTGCGTCGCCTTCCAGGCAGGAACGAAACCCGCTGCCAGGCCGGTGAGCAGCACCAGTCCAAGCGTGAAGAACAGCACGGTTACATCCATGTGCACCTGGAAGGTCCTGGGCAGTTGGTCCGCCAGAACGTTCGTTATCAGCTTCGTGCCAAATTGTGAGAGCGCCACGCCGATTGCGCCACCCGCAATCGCCAGCAGCATGGATTCCGCCAACACCTGCTGAATGATTCGGTTTCTGCCCGCGCCCAACGCGGTACGTATCGCCATCTCCTTGCTTCGCCCCAGCGTGCGAACCAGCGTGAGGTTCGCCACGTTGGCACATGCAATCAACAGCACGAACACGACCGCGCCAAGCAGCACCAGCAGCGTCGGACGTACATCGCCTACCATCTGCTCACGTAGCGGCACCACCGCCGCACCCCAACCTTTATCGTCGGCGGGATACTGCTGCTCCAACTGCTTCGCAATCGTGCTGAGGTCGGCTTGCGCCTGGTGCAGCGAGACGCCAGGTTTCAACCGTGCAATCACGCGATAGTGGTGTTCGCCGCGAACCACGGCCTCTTTCGGGGTCATGCCCAGCGGCGTCCAAATCCGCGCGAACGACGGATAGCGAAACTCCGGTCCCATTACGCCGACCACGTCATAAGCCTGGTTGTTCAGCGTGATCTGCTTGCCGACAATCTTTGGATCGCCCCCGAACGTGTCCTTCCAAAGCGGGTAGCTCAGGATCACCGACTTGTTCTTGCCATCCGCGTCCTCTTCGGGCACGAAGGTTCGGCCGAGCATCGGCAGCGCTTCCAGCGTGGAAAAGTAGTTCTTTGACACCGCCTCGTCCGGCAGCGACAGTGGTTCCCCGTTGCCGGTCAGGTTCATCGTCCGGTACGACGAGACCGCCATCTGCGTGAAAACGGTGTTCTGCTTTTCCCAGTCGAGGTAGTTCGCCGCGGAGAGGGGGAAGATCTTCACCCCGGGAAAACTGCTCTGCGGAGGCGTATGCCACAACACCACTAGCTGCTCCGGATGCCCAAAGGGAAGCGCCCGCAACAACACCGCGTTCACCACCGTGAACAGCGAAGTGTTCGCGCCTATGCCAAGCGCCATCACCACCAGCGCAGCGATGACATATCCGGGCGATTTTTTTAGGGTTCTGAGGGCGAACTTCAGATCCTGGAGAGCAGCGCGCACGAAGACCTCCTCAACGAAGTGTTTCGTAGTGCAACCGAGGTGCCACTCCAACTGATTGAAATCTAGGATGTTCGCTGGAATCGTCCGGCCTCGTCCTGTTCGCCCGCGTCGCTACCTGTCCAACCTCGGACACCGTCCGCACCCCGCCTGCGTCAAGTGCAGAGCTCACGTTCGGAGTGGTTAGCGGTCACTGACTCCCTTGCACGATCCTTTGTAACCTGCTTACGTGGGGTAGTCCCAAGAAGAACAATTTGCTTTTTGACAACAGGTCGATAGTCGACCTCAGGCGAGGTCATCACTATCGAATTTGCAGGACACGCGGGGAACTCTCAGCTGGCAACTTGGAGACCCCGTAGCGAAGCGTGTCTCTGCTCGCCAAGGCGTGAGCCTCGCGATGTAACAACTGCATTCGTTCCCGGCGGTTTGCGAACCACTCCGCGCGAACCAACTGGGAACGAAATTTTTCTTATGGTGGGAGGGCGCCCTCCCACCGCTATTTTTTATTTCGACGGCGGCAGCGGCGCGGTCACGCGCTGTGCCCGCCAGTAGTACTCGTACTCATGCCACGGCTTCACGCCGCCTCGGTGTTCGCCAGTCTTGTGATAGATCGCGAACGGTGTCGACGAATTTTCCTCCACCGTCACCAGTTCTTCTTTCGGTTGGCACTTCGGGTCTTTCTTCAAGTCGTCCGCGGAGCACGCTACGGTTTTGCGCGACAGGCCTTTCATCTTGCCCTTGGCCTGGACGTCGCCGCCCTCTTCGTCAATGAAAGGGCTCCACGTCGGGAACTTGCCACCGCCCTTCTGCCAATTCACCGTGTATTCGACATACAGTTCTTTGTCGCCACCGTAGGTATCGCCATCCATGCGCAGATAAGCCTTGTCGCCTTCGATGTAGCCGGTGATCTTGAAGCGCCGCGACTCCGGCCCGTTCTTCAGGCCTTTGTAGTCGTACTGGACTTTCGTCACGCCGGGCGCGTTCATGATCAGGTCGGTCGCCGATCCCATCACGCCGCCGACGTCTCCGCTAGCCCCTGCCGTCGCCATGCCTTCCATGGTTTCAGCCCACGACTGCATGAGGTCGTTCATCGTGACGTTGTTCATGCTCGTACCTGCCTTCTGCGTGGAAGGCACACCCGAGCATTCATCTTTGCCGGGCTTTTGTTTCACGTCGAAGACGTTGAGCGCCTTGATGGTTTTCTTCTTCAGTGCTTCCTTGGCTTCATCCACCAGCGGACCGGGATCGGAGATCGCTGTCACCGCCTGGTTCCAGTAGTCGGGCTGCGGATTGCCTGCAGCTTTGTCAGCCAGCGCCTTGAAAACGAATTCACCGGCGTTGCTCGGGCCTTTCGCTTTCGGATCTTTCACGCTCTCGCAAACCATGCTGTCGAAGACGACAACCGGTACGTTCTGCATGCAGCGTTGGTAGATCACGTTCTTCGCCAAGTCCTGCGTGTCTTCGGCCTTTGCTCCGAGGCCTTCCATCACATAGTTCTTTACCGTGTCGGTGGCGCGTTTCTTGCCCTCGTCCTTCACTGAGTTCGCCATCTTTTCGATCTGGCCTTGGAAGTCGGTGTACTCGCGGACGGTTTTCATGGTGAAGAGGTTGTTCGCCTGCTCCACCAGTTTGCGCATCTTCGACGGCGCTTCGTTAATGCTCTTCATGACGTCGATCGCCATGTTCACCTGCTGCGCCGCGCGATACACGCCGCACAGGTTCGGATCGAGGTCGTAGGTGATCGCGCCATCGCCCTCGATCTGGCCGTTCTTGTCCACGGTGTAGTGGAAGCGCGTGAGGTGACGCACCGTCAGCGTCATCATGTCGTGACCGCCGCCGGGGTTCGTGCCGACGTCGCTGGACTTGAAGCGCGTCTCCCAGCCCCAGCCAGTGCCGACCCAGTCGCCCATCCATTTCGCGTAAGGACTGTCCTGCCACGGCGCAGTCACCGCCGGACGTCCGCCTTTACCGCCGCTCTTCCCGCCACCTTTACCACCGCCAGAACCACCGGAGCCGCCAGATCCACCGCTGCCGGAGCCGCCAGATCCACCCGAGCCACCGTTACCACCGGATCCGCCGCTTCCGCCGGAACCGCCGGACCCACCAGAACCACCGCCTCCGCCAGCACCGCCTCCGCCTCCGGAGCCGCCACTACCGCCGGAACCTCCACCACTTCCAGAGCCGCCGCCGCTGCCAGAGCCGCTGCCGCCGGAGCCGGAGCCTGAGCCGCTACCTGCGCCGCTTCCGCCGCCGGAGCCGCCGCTCTTACCGGTGCCGCCGTTGTGCGCGGTTTGCGTCGTAGCCTTCCAGGTGGAAGTGCCCGGACCATCCGAGAAAATTTTGAATGGCAGCGTCAACGTGTCGCCCGAGAGGCTGAACGGACGCCGGCTCACGGACTTCGATACCGCGGGAATCGACAACGTGATGGTCTCGCCGAAGACCTGGTATTCGCCAGTGACAGAGAGGCTCTGCGCGCCGCTGCCACTCAACTGGATGTTGCCGGATTCATCGAACGTAATCGTCAGCGAGTTGCCGGCATCGGCTTTACCGCCGTCAGAGTCGCGCTGAAATACATAGCTGCCGCGCGGTGCGTTTTGCGCAGCGGCGAGGACGCAGACGAAAAGTGCTGCGAACAAAAGGAACGCCCAACGGGCGTTCCTGAAGGAGAAGCTGCGGTCATTCATGCGACACGGACCTCCGCGAGGTTACTGTTCGGTTCCCACAAGTTGCACAGCGTCAATCTCGTTCCAACCCGGCACGATGTTGGTCGCGAGCGTAACGCGAACCCGTGCCACTTTGAAGCTCGTCTTAGGGAAGTTGAGCATGAAGTAGTTCAGGCCCTTGGTCGGATCCGTTCCCTGCCAAATGCTGTGCGCAGCGCCGGCTTCGTCATAAAGATCGACCTTGATGATCGCGCCCGGCGCGTTCGACTCGCGGATCCGCACCGCGGTCGCGAAGACTGGCTTGCCATATTTCAGGTCGAGCCACTCGATGCCGCCATCTTCGGTCTTCGACGCCCAGGAGTGGGGATCGTCGGATTCATGTTCTACGTTGGGCGCGCCGCTGGCCTGCCACGAAGAGAACGACTCCTGATCCTTGGCGTCGTGGAACGTTGAAGACGCTTCTGCCGACGCAGCCCATTGGCCGTTGGCGTCGTGCAGGATTTCGTCCTGCTTCATTGCCCACGCCGCGCCTTCCAACTTCGCCGTTGTCTCCGCGCTCAGGCCGGGTGCGGCGACGGTGCTGGTTGCAGAACTGGCAGTAGCCGCCTCATTTGGTACGGCGGGCCGCGCCGCAAGGGTCGGCGTTCCGGACGTGCGCGTGTTGGGTTGGCTCGTTTCCACCTGTGCTTCCTTCTTCTTGCACCCTCCAATAACGAGAAGTGCGCACACAGGAACCAGCAAAAGACCGCGAGAGAGCTTCATAAGCAGAAATGCCTCCTGGAGGAATGACAAGACGTATTTTGAGGGCGATGACGGATGTGCCAACGTCCTGTTTTCGTGGCTGTGCCGAAAGCGGAAGAAGGAATAACAGCGCGAAAGTGGTGCCGAAAAGGTGTTTCGACTGAAATCCACGCTACAATCGTTCCACTCCGCCGGGTAACCGTCTTACGATGACGGCAGACACATCCGGCGAAATTCCCCGGCTCTCGCACGCTTATTCCACCGCGTTTGTTCCGGCCTACGGTTTGGCGCGAATTCATGATTGAGGACTTCGAGCAGGTCTATAAAAAGCACTCGGCTTCGGTCTTCCGGTTAGCGTTGCGGTGCGTGGGACGGCGGGACATCGCCGAGGAAATTACAAGCGAAGCGTTCCTGGCCCTCTATAAGAACTTCGCCAAGATCGACACGACGCAATTGCCGGCCTGGTTGTTTACCGTTGCCAAGCGCAGGGCCGCCGACTACTGGCGTCGCATGCCGCACGATCAGACATCGCTGGACGACATAGATCCGGCTGCGCCCCACAAAGAGCCTCAGTTGGGCCTGAACGATTTGTTTCGCAAATGCAGCAGCCTTACGCCGCTGCATCGAGTCTGTGTGACCCTGCGGTACGTGCATGGCCTCACGCGAGCCGAGATTGCCGCCAAGCTCGGATTGAGCGAGACCCAGGTGAAGGGACATCTGCAGTACGCTCTCCACTTGCTGCGCACCGCGTTGACCGGGGGAAAGGAGCCCGCCCATGCGACAACGGATGAATGATTTTGATTCCGACGAGAAAGACTTCGTGTCGCGTGTGACGTTGCCCGCGTGCCCCGAGGTCGGGATGCTGCATGCGGCGCATGAAGGCGTGCTCGCCGATGCAGAGACGAAGCAGATCCAGGAACACTTATCGTCCTGCGAAGTTTGCCGAACGTTGTTCGACGATCTCGATGCAATTGAGTACGGCGAGCTGTCTCCGGCGGAATCGGCAAGCATTCGTGTTCGAATCGCACGCAATGCGCCACGCGCCTTTGAACCAGCGAGGAAGTGGTGGGTGCCGGCACTGGCAGTGGCCGCCGCTGCTGCGATTGCATTCGTACTGATCAGGGTGCCGAAACCGGAAACGCCCGCTCAAGGGCCTCTCATCGTCTATGTAAAGCCGCCTCAGGAAATCAAGGTGGAGAAGTTGCCGATCCGCGTGGATCCCACTTCTCTGCTCGCGACTCGTGGAGGAAACGGTTCGCAGCCATCCGGTCCCGAGCTAGCCAAAGCGTTGGCGAAGTATCAAGGCGACGACTATGCGTCCGCAGTGCAACAGCTCAAAGCGCTGGCCCAGAAATATCCCAAGGACGGCACGGTGCGGCTGTACCTCGGCATCAGCGAGCTTCTGTTGAATCAAAACAAGGAAGCATCCGCGGATTTGAGCGCTGCCGCTAACGAACTCGAGGGCGGACGCCAGTCCGATGCGCAGTGGTATCTCGCTGCGGCGAGTCTTCGCCTGAAGGACCACGAGGCGGCACAGCCGCTGCTCCAGCAACTTTGTGAAGGAAAAAGCACTTACACGGAGCGAGCCTGCAAGTTAGAATCCGAACTCAAGTAGCCCCTGAGTTCGGGTTCCCCAAATGCTCCTGGGATTTCTCCGCCGTCTTGTTTTCATTGGGCTGTTCGTACCAGTAATTGCGGCCGCGCAACCTGACGCAGCTGGTTGCGATCTCGCGTTCGACCCAAAAACCAAGCCTAACCTTACCTTCTCCGACCCCAACAATGCGGATGTCTCCGCGCTGCTGACGACGGGCTACGTCGATCCGGCGAAGAATGCCGACGCGTTCACCAGCGCATTGGCACTTGCCAAAGAAAAACAGGACAAGTGCGGTGAAGCGCTTGCGGAATACGGCATCGCGGCAGCGACGGACCGGGCAAAAAACGCCGATATCCAGCAACACTTGAAAAACGCAGTGGACCGGTTCGCCGAGATCGGCGCAACCCATGCCTTGGCGCAGTCGCGCTACATGCTTGCGCAGAGCCTGCGACGGTCGAGTAAGCCGGAGGAAGCGGCTGCGCTGGCGATGCAGTCCTCCAAAGATTTCGCGGCGACCGGGAACCAGGGACGCGCGCTTGAGGTGCAGGTCTCGGCGATCCTGATGAACCAGGCGAGCCCGCCGGAAGCGGAGATCAAAGCACTCATCGATCAGGCCCACGCTCTCCACTTGCCCGGCTCCGAGAGTGCGATCCTTCATTTATGGGGCGACAACGACTTCCAGGCCGGACATTTCGCCGACGCGTTCGCGCACTACGAAGGCGCCCGGAAGATCCTGAAAGAGTGCGGCTGCGACAACCAGGTGCTTGGGACCTTGCTGGTGAGCATGGGGCGCCTGGAGCGGATGCAAGGGCAGCCGAAGATTGCCCTCAAGCACTACGACGAGGCGTTGCGAATACAAAATGCTATCGGCGATCACGAGTACGCAATCCAGACGATGAATGCGATTGCGGTTGCCTACGAGGCGATGGAGGAGCACCCGAAAGCCTTGGCGCAATATGAGAAGGCCCTGGCGCAGGCGAAGGCGATCGGCGCGGAACAGTTCATTCCATTCCTCGAAGGCAACATCGGCGGCGAACTTCTTAGACTCAAGCAGTACGACAGGGCCGCGAAACAGTTGCAGATGGTCATCGCTAAGAAGCCCAGCGAATACCAACTCTGCTTCCGCGAAAACCAGCTCGCGGGTGCGTTCTTTCATCTCGGACGCAAAGAAGAAGCCTACGACGCCGCGGAAGCCGCGGTGAACGTGTGCCGCAAGAACAAGAACCAGGACAATCTTGCCGATGCTCTGGAAACACGCGCCGGGGTCGCGACTGAGAAGCAAGGCTATGAGCACGCGCTCGCCGATATTCGCGAGGCGATGGCGATCCGCGAGGAGATCCGCAGCCACCTTGTCCCAGACGACGCGCGCAAACAGGGTTACAACGAGCGCATCCAGGACCTGTACGACGTCAGCATTGAGGTGCTGACAAAAATGGACCGGCAACGTGAGGCGCTGGAGACCGCGGAAAAAGGCCGGGCGCGCGCCTTCCTCGATCTGATGGGCACGCAGCAGGCGGGGGACTCCCACGAAGTAAAGAACGTGGTGATTAACGACCCGAGCTTCGCGAGCTACGTGTCGGCCGCGCCCTTCAGCACGCAACAGATGGTCGAAGCCGCGAAACGGTATAAATCGACAATCGTTTCGTACTGGGCGACCAACGACGCCCTCTACATCTGGATCGTGTCGCAGAACGACGACGTGCACGAAGTCCGCGTGCCGGTGGAACGCAAGCGGCTAGCCGCGCTGGTGGCGCGGACACTGAAGAACGAACCGGTAAAAGAGAAAGCTGAAGTGCCGGTGCAGTCTGCTGCCGCGCGCGGTGCGAAGGAAGTCGGCACTGAAGCGCAGGGTTCTTCCGCGTGGCGAACGCTTTATAAGTTGCTGGTGACGCCGGTGGAGCGCTACCTTCCTCGCGAACAGGGCGCGCTGCTGACAATCATTCCGCACCACGAGTTGTTCCGCCTGTCGTTTGCGGCGCTCACCGACGCTAAGGGCCAGTATCTGTTGGAGCGATATGCGCTGCACACCGTCCCGGCATCGGCACTCCTGCAATACACGCGCGAAAACGAGCAGCGCGCGGAGAAACAGACGCAGCACTACCTGCTGGTGGCGAATGCGAGCGGCGTGAAGTTGAGCAATGGCGTGACACTGCCGGAACTTCCCGCCACGCTGCGCGAGGTGAAGGCGATCGAGAAATTGTTGCCGCCCGATGCAGTGACCGCGTTCGCAAACGCGGGTTCGAGCGACGCCGCGGTGAACGACGCGCTTCGCGGCGCGACCGTAGTGCACTTCGCCACCCACGCGGTACTGGACGACGCGGACCCGCGGCAAAGTTTCCTGCTTCTCTATCCGAGCGCGACCACCCACGAGCCGACGCGGCTGACCTCCGGCGATATCTACAAGCTGAAGCTGCATACGAAGTTAGTCGTGCTGAGCGCGTGTCGCACTGGCCTGGGCAAAATCACCGGTGACGGAATTGATGGCTTCAGCCGCGCATTTTTCTACGCCGGCACAGCTTCGTTCGTCGCGACATTGTGGGATGTGGCCGATGAGCCGACTTCCGCGTTGCTGCCGCATTTCTATCGCGAGTTGAATGCCGGCAGGACGCGCGCGGTGGCGCTGCGCAACGCGCAACTCGCGGTGATGCGCGATCTGCGGGCGGGAAAGCTCAAGGCGAAGACAGCGCTGGGGCCGGTGACGCTGCCGGAATCGCCGCTGCTGTGGGCGGCGTTTTCGCTGTCGGGAGAGCCGTAAATAAAAAGGAGAAGTCTCGTTTCTCCAGCGAGACTTCCCCCGAGAAACACTGGCCTGGTTCCCCTCCAAGCCGTGTTGAACGAAAGTTCTCACTTTCGTCCGATACCTATATTTCGTTGCGGGAGCGCAATCGGAACAAAGCTGCTCAAATTCCTGGGGCGGAACGGCGAACGCCGATAAGTCCCTGCCGATCAACCTTTTGCGGAAACATTTATGATAGCGGCCGGTCGCCGAAGCGCCGCTCTGCAATAATTTGTGGACGCCGGAATCATGGTTTGCCCGGCGACATCCAATGCCTAAGTTGCCGTGTGCTCGCACGGCATGTTTTTCCCAATTCCGCTGGAGGTCTTCGTGCAGGTTTCGCGAACCCGCTCTATTTCTGTTATCGGAATTTCATTGTTGCTCGCTGTATTCGCCATCGCCCAGAACAAAGCATTTCATAACGCCCCTGCCTCCGCGGCGGCAACGAAGAACCCCGTCGCTGGAGACGCTGCGGCGATCAAAGCCGGTAAGAACATCTATTCGCAGAACTGCGCTGCCTGCCACGGGCCCGATGGCGCGGGCACCGGAAATGTTCCGTCGCTGAAGACTGGCAAGGCGCAGGAAGCGAAGGACGGAGAACTGTTCTGGTTCATCACCAACGGCGATGAGAACAACGGCATGCCGTCGTGGAAAGGCCTGCCGCAAAGACAGCGCTGGCAGGTGGTGAGGTACATCCGGGCGATGAAGACTGCCGGGGCTGCGGCGCCAGCAAGTGCGGCGGCTTCCACTACGACGGCGAGTCTGCCGAAGGCTTCCGGCAACGGGCCCTTTATTGACTACCGCGATGAGAAGCCGGGGACGGTCCGCAAGATTACAGCGAAAGATTTGCCGCCGCCCTATGCGACGAAGTCGGCGGGCAATGGTCCGCACGTAGTGCCGCGTCCGCAGAATGCGTGGCCGCAGGTACTGCCGGATTTCAAGATCGATGTGTTCGCAAGCAACCTGAACAATCCGCGCGAGATTGTTACCGCGCCGAATGGCGATATCTTCGTCGCCGAGACCGAACCCGGGAACATCAAGATCTTCCGCGGCATGACTGCCGACGGAAAGCCGCAGCAGACTTCAGTCTTCTTAAGCGGATTGAAGGAGCCGTTCGGAATCGCGTTCTATCCGCCGGGGCCGAATCCAGAGTGGATCTATATCGGCAACACCAACGCCGTGGTGCGCTATCACTACACGAACGGCGACCTGAAGGCGCGGGGCGAAGCACAGAAGCTGGTGGACCTGCCGACCGGAGGTCACTCGACGCGCAACGTTCGCTTCAGTAACGACGGCAAGACGATGTTCATCGCCGTGGGCTCGGAATCGAATGTGGACGATCCCGAAGAGAACACCGGCGAGAAGAACCGCGCGAACATCCTCGCGGCGAATCCCGATGGCAGCAACGTGCACGTGTTCGCGGCAGGCATTCGCAATCCTGTCGGACTTGCGGTGAATGCCCAGACCGGCGAGCTGTGGACTTCGATCAACGAGCGCGATGCTCTCGGCGACAACCTCGTGCCCGACTACATCACGCACGTGCAGGAAGGCGGTTTCTACGGCTGGCCGTACTACTACATCGGCGGAAACCAGGACCCGCGGCACAAGGGCAAGCATCCGGAGCTGAAGAATAAGGTCATTGTGCCGGATGTGCTGATCCAGCCGCACAGCGCGTCGCTGGGAATGACGTTTTACAACGGCAAACAATTTCCGGCGGAGTACCAGGGCGACATCTTCGCCTGCGAGCACGGCTCGTGGAACAAGGCGGTGCGCGTGGGCTACGAAGTAGTTCGCGTGCCGCTACACCAGACGAATCATGCGACCGGCGAGTATGAGGATTTTGTGACCGGATTCGTAACACCGGATGGAAACGTATGGGGGCGTCCGGTGGGCGTGACCGTCGCGCCGGATGGATCGTTGTTGATCACGGACGACGGATCGAACGCAATCTGGCGCGTGAGCCACAAATGAGACTTCACATTCGTTGAGCAAGGCCGGGACTTTGCGCCCGGCTTTTGCATGCGATATATTCCCTCGTTCTACACTTCGCGATGCGATTGAACCTTTCATCTTCGGCGCCGCATATTCATCCTGCCTTCGACTGGAACCCGGACGTCGGCACGGACGAACTCGTGATGTATCGCAACCCGGAATTCCGCGTGGAGGGCGGGCTGCGCGAGTGCAAGCGCGGCAAGCGCTCTTTTAAGTTTGTGGAAGACGAACTCTGGCTCGTAATGCACGGGTTCGCGCAGTTTCGCCGCGACTCCGGCGAGGTGATTGATGCGGAGCCGTACGTGGCCGTGCACTTCAAAGAAGGATGGACCGGCGAAGCGGAGATCGGAGAAGACATGCGGATGAGTTATATGCGCTGTCTTGGCGAGCCGGGTGAGATCACGCCGGTGCTACGCGACGTCGCGAACGTTGGGCCGCTGGCGGATTGGGGAGCCGTCTCCACGCGCATCATCGGGATATCAGAGAAGTACGGCATCCAGATGAGCCGCGCCGTAGCGCCGCGGCGCGCGGAGACCGGCATCTGGTCGTGCACACCGGGCACGTGGCGCTGCGAGGTAAAGAGCGACGAGTTCTGCCACTTCCTCGCGGGCAACAGTCTTTACACGAACGACAACGGTGAACAGATCGAGATCGTGCCCGACACGCTGGCGTTCTTCCCCGCCGGGTGGAAGGGCATTTGCGAAGTGCGCGAAACCGTGCGCAAGGTTTACATGATCCGCTGAGCTACTCGTAGCGCAGGGCGGTGTTCGGCTCGACCGAAGCCGCGCGATGCGCAGGGATGTAGCACGCGAGCAGGATCACCACCATCAGGATGAATGGGACCGTGCAGAACGTCAGCAGGTCGCGCGGGTTCACCTCGTAGAGCAAGCTCGACATCACCTTCGCCAGCAGCAGTGCTCCGATTACGCCGGCAACCACGCCGACACCAGCGACCTTCGCACCCTGGGCGATGACCAGCTCAAATACATCCTTGCGCTGCGCGCCGACGGCCATCCGGATAGCGATTTCGCGCGTGCGCTGCGCGACGGAGTACGCGATGACGCCGTAAACGCCGATCGCCGAGAGCACCAGTGCGAGTCCGGCGAAGCTGAGCAGCAGTGCCATGTCGAAGCGGCGGAGCGAACCGGAGTCGGAAAAGAGTTCGTCCATGGTGTGAACGTTGAAGACGGGCACGGTCTTATCAATTTCGCCGACAGCGGCGCGCACCGACGGAACGATGCCGCCCGCAGTTCCTCGAACCGCGATGGACATGTTCTTCTGGAAGAGCGCGACGATGCTCGGCGGAAGCTGCGTGTACGGGTAGTACGCGGTGGGCTCGACTTGAATGTCGAGACTCCAGTGGCGAACATCGGCAACTTCACCGACGACGGTGTAATACGGAGCGTCCGGAATTTCGGGCTTCAGTCGCTTGCCGACGGGATCTTCGTTCGGCCAATAGCGGTCCGCGAGAGATTTGCTCACGATCGCGACGGGCTGCGAAGTGGAGGTATCGGTGTCGGCGAATTCGCGGCCGCGCAGGACGGGCGTTTGCAGCGTGCGGAAGTAGTTCGGCGTGATGGAGCGGAAACGGGTAATGACTTCGCCCTCGGCGAGCGCAGGCGTGTTGCCGTCAATCGTGATCGGCATGGAAGGATCGGCGGCGCCACTCATCGGAAGGTCGCGCCCGAGAGCGGCAGCTTCGACGCCGGGTAGCGTGCTGACGCGTTCGAAGATGCGGCGGTAGAACTCTGGCAGTTGCGCCGGCAGCAGCGATCGCGGCGCCGAGACGCGCAGCACGCTGACGTTATGCGGATTGAAGCCAGGGTCGACCTTCTGCAATTTCCAAATGGATTTCGACGCGAGCCCCGCGCCGATGAGCAGCATGCAAGCCAGCGCGGTTTCCGCGAAGACGAAGACCGAGCGCTGCCGGCCGATGCGCCCGCTGGAGGTGCGCATGCTGTCTTTCAGGACTTCGGCGACGTTCGCGCGCGACGCGGTCACCGCGGGTGCGAGTCCGAAAATCACGCCGACGAGGAGCGAGACGAGGAATGTAAAGCCGAGCACCCAACCGTCAATGCGAACTTCTTCGACACGCGGGATGTTCGTAGGATGCATCGCGAGAAGAGATTTCAGCGCAAGCGCTCCGAGGCCCAAGCCAAGCGCTCCGGCACAAATCGAGAGCACGAGACTCTCGGTGAGAAGCTGACGGATGAGTCGCGCGCGCGGTGCGCCGAGGGCGCTACGAACCGAGAGTTCGCTGCGGCGTGCGGCCCCGCGTGCGAGGAGAAGATTGATCACGTTGGCGCATGCGATCAGCAGCACAAGTCCGACGGAACCCATGAGCAACAGCAGAGCGGGCTTCACGTCGCCGTAAACGAACTCCGGCATGGACTGGAGTTGCAGGCCACGCGAGGCGTCGCCGCTGGGGTCTTGCGCTTTCAGGCGCGCAGTGATGGCGTTGACTTCCGCATCGCCTTGTTTCTTCGTCATGCCGTCAGGCAGGCGGAGGAAACCCCACATCCAGTGAATGCGGCGCGATTTCGACGGATCGGTGGGGTTGAGCTTGAGGGGCGTCCAGAGAAGTTCGTTGCGGTTCAGAACGTAGAAATTCGCCGGCATGACGCCGATGATGGTGTACGCCACGCTGTCGAGCTTGATGGTCTGGTTCAGGATGTTGGGATCGGAATTGAAGCGGGTACGCCACATGGCGTTGCTGAGGATGGCGACCGGCGGTCCGTTGAGGCTGTCTTCTTCCGGCGTGAAGTTGCGGCCGAGGACCGGCTGCACTCCGAAGTTCGGCAGCAATTCGTATTGCATGTTGCCACCGGCGACGCGCTCGGGAACATCTTGGTCCGCGATATTGAATGCCGTGGACGTGAACGCAGAAAGCTGTGCGACGATGCCGCCCTGGCGCTTCCACTCGACAAAGTTCGGCGTGGTGAAGGCGTTGATCTGCTGGTTCGCATCGTATTGCCACACGGCCATGACGCGGTCGGGCTGGTTGTACGGTAGAGGCCGCAGGAGGACGGCGTTGATCACGCTGAACATCGCCGTATTCGCGCCGATGGCGAGCGCGATGGTCAACACGGCAACGACGGTGAAGCTCGGACTGCGCAGCAGCGTGCGAACCCCGAACTTGATGTCCTGCAGCAAGTTGTTCATGGATACACCTCGGGAGTGTCTACGATAACGAGAACGCGCGGCAACTGTCGAGCGGCGTGGGACGAACGTGCGTGCATCAGGGTAGGTACTGGCAAATTGGGGGTAAGGTTGGGAAGCTTGAGGGGATGATCCTTGCAGCGGCAGCAGCGATAATGGGTGCAGCCGTGGGTGCAGCGATCACCTGGCGATTAGGGCGTCCCTCGCGCGAACTCGCTGCACAGGTATCGCACACCCAACAACACCTCGCGAAGTTAGAAGACGAATATTCGCGCTGGGAGATGGTGCGCCATCTCGCCCCGCGAACTTTTCTGCAAGGCGAACCTCCGGAGACGCAGGAAGTCGTGCTCGAATCCGAAGACGAATTTCGGATCACATCGGTCGCTTACCTCACGGGATCGGGCAGACCAGTGGTGACGCAACCGATCGACCTGCGCGGCAGGCGCGTTGCCCATGCGGTGGACGATCAGTACGTTCGCGCCGTACTGCGCATGGAGAGCAACCCGTGGGATGGATCGGGCACCGTGCAGTTGCGCTTCCGAGCGATCCTTGGCGATCTGGAAAAAGACATCGTGTTCGTGGCGTCGGTGCTGCCGGAGTTCCGACTGGGGCCGGCGGGACGGATGATGGAGTATCGGCGCGTGGTGGATCCGCGAGCGGTGCCTAGCGCCAGTGCGATGGTGAACTAGCTGCATTTGTGGCAGCGATAGGGGTCCTTCGACTGCGAATCCGCATTGGTATGCGGATTCTCCGCGCAGGATGACAGGGCGCACGTACGTCACTTTCTTCCAAACGGCGGGTGCCGTAAGCTAGCGGCAGCAAAACTTACATAGGTGTCGCATTCATGAAGTTGTTACGACTTCTTTGTCTTGCATTGTTGTTGGCGGCGCCGGTGTTCGCGCAGGCGCCGGTCGCGCAGCAGATGGACACGATCGTTGCGGCGTACCGGCAAATCATCGTTCTCACCGATGGCGAGGCTTCGCTTGACCAGATCAATCGCGATCGCGTGGCGATTATAGGCGAGGCGATGTTCGAAGAGAACCATCTGCGGATCGCGGCGCTGAACGGATCGCTGATTGGTTCTGATGGAAAACCTGCAAGCGTTCCGATCACCGAATTTCTCACTCGCGTGGAATCGAATGGCGACTATCGCGATGCCGACAAACTCGTCTTCCGCGACACGTTCGATGAGTTGCAGGACATTGTGGGCCAGCTCCCGCCGGAGTTGAAGAAGCGTGTGACCGACGACATCGCGGCGCTCGACCAGATCCAGGCGTTGTACCAGAAGGAGATCAGCGCGACATTCGGGAAATTTGCGACGCGCGCAATGCCGGTGCGACGTGAGGCTTGGACGAAGTACGTCGAGTTCCTGAAGACGAAGTATGCGCGCGAGCGAATCCTTAAAGAACACGATGCGACGCTGCCGCCGACGGAGACGCGCGGTGCGATCAAGGCGAAACGGCGCGATGAGATCTTCGGCACCGAACTTCCGCCGAAGACGATCCTGCTCACCTTCGACGACGGGCCGCATCCGAAGTACACCGACCAGGTGCTCGAAATCCTGAAGGCGCATAACATCCAGGGCGTGTTTTTCGAGGTCGGCAAGAACCTCGGAACCGTGGATGATAAGGGCGAGGTGAAGCTCACGCCGACGGCGAAGGCCGCGTATCGCGTGCTGGAACATGGGTCGGCGATCGGCAACCATAGTTATAGCCATCCGGTGCTGCCAAAGCTCGACGCGGCGAAGCAGACGGAAGAAATTCAGTCGACGAACAAGTTGATCGCCTATGTGCAGAAGAGCGATCCGACAGTGTTTCGTCCGCCGTATGGCGCGGTGAACGACGCGGTGCTCAAGGTGAGCGAGGGCGACAAGCTGAAGGCGATGATCTGGAACATCGACTCGATGGACTGGGCCGATCCGGTGCCTTCGTCGATCGTGCAGCGTGTGCTCGACGAGGTTAAGAAGCAGGGGCGCGGCATCATTCTCTTCCACGATATTCATAAGCAAGTCATCTCGGTGCTGCCGACGCTGATTGATGAACTTGAGAAAGATGGCTACACGTTTGCTTCGTGGAATGGCACGGAGGTTACGACCGGAATGCGCGGAACGCAGGTGGCGAGCGAGCCTCCGCCGGTGCAATCGATGTATCACGATAGCTGGGCGGCGGTGATTGGCATTGACGATTACAAGAACTGGCCGAAGCTGCGCTACGCCGCGAATGACGCGACTGCGGTGCGCGACGTGCTCGTGGACAAATACAAGTTCAAGCCCGACCACGTTTTCCTGCTAACGAACGAACAGGCGACCCGGCAGAACATTCTGTCGCTGCTCGGCGACAAGCTCGGTAATCCTGACATGGTGAACAAAGACGACCGCGTGTTCGTCTTTTTCGCTGGGCACGGCGCGACGCGCAAGCTGGCGTCGGGACGAGAGCTGGGATACATCATCCCGGTCGAAGCCGACCTCTCGAGCTACGAGGGACAGGCGATCTCGATGACGAATTTCCAGGACATCGCCGAGGCGATTCCGGCGAAACACCTGTTGTTCGTGATGGACTCTTGCTACAGCGGGCTGGCGCTGACGCGCGGCGCGCCGATGGCGAACTCGCAGAACTATTTGCAGGAAATTGCGCGGCGTGAGGCGCGGCAGATGTTCACCGCCGGTGGCGCGGACCAGCAAGTCGCGGATGGCGGCCCGAACGGACACTCGGTTTTCACGTGGACGTTGTTGCAAGCTCTTGACGGACGCGCCGACCTTAACGGCGATGGCGTGATCACCGCCAGCGAGTTGGCCACGTACGTTTCGCCCGCGGTTTCCGCGCTCTCGCAGCAGACGCCGTCGTTCGGCAATCTGCCCGGAAGCCAGGGCGGCGATTTCATCTTCGAGCTGAAGCATGAGTCGGAGTTCCTGGAATCGAATTCGACGCAGCTCAATGACGATGCCATCCGGTTAAACTCAGAAATCGAAAAACTGCGGGTTGCGAACGATGAGAAAGAGCGGCAGAACGAGCAGCTGCGGCAGGAGATCGCGGCACTGAAAGCCGGCAAGGAAACCGTGGCGATGGTAACGCGCGGAGCAGCGGAGCCCAGTTCGCCGAAGTCCGCATTCGCGTTGAATGATGAGGGCATGCGCCTCTACAAGGAGAAGAAATACGAGGAGGCGCTGGCGAAGTTCAAGGAAGCGGCGGAACTCGCGCCGACGAACGCGTTGTTCGCGAACAATACGGGGTTCGCATTCTTCCGTCTCGCCAAGTATGCGGAGGCGGCGGAGTGGTATCAGAAATCGATAACCATCGATCCGTCGCGCGCGATTGCGTACGTGAATCTCGGGGATGCCGATTTGAAGGTGGATAAGAGGGACGATGCGTTGAAGGCGTTCCAGAAGTACCTGGAATTGATGCCGAATGGGAAGTCGGCGGAGTATGTGAGGGCGAAGGTGAGCGAGTTGCAGGGGAAGTGATCCGTGAAATGAAAGGGCCGCAGGGGCTAAAGCCCGAGATCTCTGCGGCCGCGATCGGCACGACTGAAGTCGTGCCCTGATACAAACCTGAACGTCATAACAGCGTTAGTGTTTGGGGCCTAGGTCGCAGGAGGCTTTCACCTGGCTGAAGTTCAGGCCTTCCGGCGAGAACTCCGCAATGTAGGGTTGCGCGGAGGCCTTCTTGCGAGCGGCTAAGAACTCAACGCGGAAGACCCGAGCACCCATGGCGCGTTGGACGGAACCCTTGTCCATGGAGAGCGCTTTGCCGAGCCAGTTCCAGCCTTTGTCGTCGTGCCACGCATCGGCACGGACGCGGACTTGCATCTGCGGCTGTCCCCAGAAGCCGGGACGGTTCGGACCGGCCATACGGATGCTGGGCTGAAATTCAGCATTCTCGTAGTGGCCGTTTTTGCAGAAGAGAACCACGCGCGAGCGACGATCGCTGTCGGGCATGGTGTTGTCGGATTCGAGTTCGAATTGGACGAGTTTGGCGCCGGTCATTCTGTCTTCTGACTGAAAGACCGACCAGCGTCCGCCGGCACTTTGGGGCGGTGGGCCCTGCTGGTCCTGAGGCTCTTGCGCCCACGCACACACGCCGCCCAGAACAGCGGCGGCAACGAAGACTAGAACTACAAAGGTAGCAACTTGCTTGCGCATTCGGTTCACTCCACAGTGAGCCAGCGACACAACTCCCTTGGACTCACAGAATACAAACCCAGGTTACGGGAAAAAGTTGCGGCTTAGGTCCATCGGAAAAGACGGACCGCAACCAGGAACGAAAGCCCGCCCCACAGGCACAAGACGATCAATGGCTCGGAGAGCGATGCAAGCGTCTTCCCTTCCAGGATGACGGCGCGCAGGCTGTCGTTGAGCGCTGTCAGCGGCAGCAGGCGGATGATCGGTAGCACTTTCGCGGGGAAGCGTTCGTACGAGAAAAAGATGCCGGAGAAGATCCACATGGGCATCATGATGAGGTTCATGATGCCGCTGGCGGTCTCGATTTTCTGCGCGCGGCTGGCGGTGAGCAGGCCGAGTCCGGCGAAGGTCATGGCGCCGAGAACGCTGACCAGGATGATCGCGGGCCACGAGCCCATCACGCGCATGTGGAACATGAGAATGCCGAAGCCGAGCACGAGAAAGAGCTCAATGATCATGAGGATGAGGCGGCTGGAAGCGAGCGCGAGCAGGAAATCGCTGCGGCGCATGGGCGTAGCAATGAACCGCTTGAGCAATTTGCGCTGCCGCATATCTACCAGCGCGAAACCGATGCCCCACATGCCGGAGCCCATGAGGTTCATGCCGAGCAGGCCGGGGATGAGGAAGTCTATATAGCGGCTGCCGGGCTCGCTGTTCACACGCGAACTTGAGGACAGCACGGGCTTGCGGCCGGCGGCAATTTGCAGGGCGTCGTCAACCACGTTGCGGGCGAGAACGCTCTCCGGGCGCGCGGGGTCGTAGACGTACTCGGCGCCGCCTTTGCCGTCGGGCAGGATTTCGAGATCCACCTTGCCGAGACGAAAGCTGTTCGCTGCCTGTTCTGGCGGCTGCACCTGGATGTTGAATCGCTGCGCATCGGGTGCGGACTTCAGCAGCGTCTGGAGCGCGTCGGAGCCTTCCTGCTGCGCGAAGACGACGTTCGCCTTCTCGACCGGCTTGTTGCGAAACGCGATGCCGAGGCCGAACGCGAGCAGGATGGGAAACATGAAGATCCAGAAGATGACTTCGGGCTCGCGGAAGAGTTCCTTCATGCGTGCGCCGAGCAGGCCGGCGTAGCCGCTCCAGCGTCCGTGGGTGGTGAGTGGTTCGCTCATCATTCCTCCCGCAGGTGACGTCCGGTGAGATTCACGAAGACGTCTTCAAGGCTCGATTGCCTGGTGGTGAGTTGGCTCAATTTCCATCCACGTTCGTTGACCATTGCGAGCAGCGCGGGGATGGTGAGGTGCGGCTCCTCGACAGTGAGCGCGGTGATTTCAGCATCGCGATGTACGCCGCCTACGCCCGGAAGGCTCCGCCAGAGCGCGTCGTCCACGTTCTCTGCCTCAAGGGCAAACTCGACGCGGTGATGACCGCCGACACCGGAGATCAATTCGGCCGGGGTTCCGGCCGCGATCACCTTGCCGTGATCAATGATGGATATGTAATCGCAAAGGCGCTCGGCTTCGTCCATGTAGTGCGTGGTGAGGAGCACGGTGCCGCCAGCTTGTTGGAAGCGGCGGACGATGTCCCAGACCTGGCGGCGGCTCTGCGGATCGAGGCCGGTGGTGGGCTCGTCGAGAAACAAGATTTTTGGATTCGCGACCAGCGCCGTGGCAATGGCGAGGCGCTGTTTCTGGCCACCGGAGAGCTTGCCGACGCGGGCATCGGCTTTCTCCGTCAGCGAGAGTTCTTCAAGCACAGTATTTACCGGTCTCGACACTTTATAAAAGCCGGCGAAGAGTTCGACGGTTTCGCGGACGGTGAGTTTTTCGCCGAGACGCGTCTCTTGCAGCGAGATGCCGATGAGTTCGCGGAGTTCGCGCGAATTTTTCGTCCAGGTATGACCGAGGATTTGGACTTCGCCGGAGGTGGCGTCGAGAAGGCCTTCGAGGATTTCGATGGTGGTCGTCTTGCCGGCGCCGTTAGGGCCGAGCAGGCCGAAGCACTGTCCGGCATAGATGGTGAGGTCGAGTCCGCGAACGGCTTCGACCTTGCCTTCGTACGTCTTGCGAAGGTCCTTGCAGCGGACCACGACCTGTTCAGGCATGCCGTGAAATTTTCCCACATCCCAAGAAAAAAGGCAGGGCGCTTGGAGGTCAGAAGCGTCCCTGCCGAACTGGTTCAGCTGCACGTAGCGTCGACCAGACTTAGCTACGCGTTGCCAGCATTAGCGCTTCGGCAAACGCCTTGGTTGTTGGTTCGGGCTGGTAAATATTGCTATATAGCTTTATTTACGTGAGCGTCAAGTGAAACCGAAGGAGGCCGACGATTTGTCCCCGCTACAGACCGAATTGCTATAGCGCGAATTTTACGCTGCGAACGGCCTTGTCTTGTTCCTGTTTTGACACTGGAACCGGGGATAATTTGCGTTATTTCCTTGCCACTCCGAAAAGAGTCCGCCTATCGTGCCGACGGGAACAGACGAGTCGCTATATAGCGATTCCTTGCGGCGAAGACACAAAAGCCCTCTTGCGAAGGGAGGGCGAGCATTGTATAAAGCTCTATAGCTCTCGCCTTGGGTTTTGTAAACTTGGAAACAACGAGCACATAGAGGAGCGGCGCCACGGCGGGCCAATCGCGACAGCCGTGTAGCTCTGGGGACAACCATGCCAACCATTCGCAAGAACGGGACCCCGGCGTACAAGCGCATCCAGGACACGATCCTGAAGCGCATTGAGCGGGGCGAACTGAAGCCGGGCGATGCGGTGGAGTCCGAGCGTTCGCTGGCGCGTCTGCACGACGTGAGCCTGATGACGGCGCGTCACGCCCTGGTGGGGCTGGAGCGCGAGGGCCTTGTAGAACGAAGGCATGGCGCGGGAACGTTTGTCGCGGCACCGAAAATCCACTTCAACAAGCTCACCAGTTTCAGCGAACAACTGGCAGCGCGCAGCCTCGATTCCGCTTCGCGCGTGGTTGCGCTCAAGGTCGTGGACGATGAAGACGAGATCGCCGCGCGTCTTTCCCTGCCGGGAGCGAGCCGGCTGCTGCGAATCGAACGGGTACGGCTTGGATCCGGCGAACCGTTTGCCGTGGAGAGTTGCTACTTGTCGGCGGAAGACTTTCGCGGCGTATCGCGGCAGGCGCTGGAGCGCGGATCGCTCTTTACCTTGATGGAGAAGGAATACGGCATCACCATCGCGCATGCCGACGAGGAAATTGATGCGACCGGTGCGGACCCTGATCTCGCGCGGTTGCTCGCGGTTCCCAAGGGATATCCTGTATTGCGCATTCGTCAGACGATCTATTCCACGCAGGGCAAGCCGATTTTGTATGTGCTCGGCATGTACCGCGCCGACCGCCACGTGTTGCGGATCAGGCGCTATCGTTAGGAGCAGGCATGGGAGCCAGGGGAGAGGCGTTCCTGGGAGTCGACATCGGCGGCACGAAGGTCGCCGCCGGACTGGTGAACGATAACGGCGAGCTTCTCTACAAGACTCGCAATCCGATGAATTGCTCGCGTGGAGCGGACGAAGCCGTCAATGCGGTGCGGGAGGCGATTGACCGGACTATCCGCGAAAATCCCGAAGCTGAAGTGCGCGCGATTGGATTGAGTTCACCTGGCTCGGTGGACCCGCGCACCGGCACCGTGGTAATGGCGACCAACCTTCCCTGCTGGAAAAATTTTGGGCTCGCCGAGATTATCGCGAAACAGTACGGACTTCCGACCGAACTGCACAACGATGCCAACGCCGCCGGACTTGCGGAAGCGGTTTGGGGCAACGGCGTGGGGTACGACTCCGTCTTTTACGCGACGGTGGGGACCGGAATCGGCACGGCGATCTTGTTCGATCGCCAGGTTTATCTCGGACGCACCGGCTCGGCAGGCGAAGGCGGCCACATGAGCATCAACTTCGATCATCGCGGCCCACGCTGCGCATGCGGCAAGCCCGGATGCATCGAGTACCTCGCGGCGGGGCCGGGGATCGCGACCCGCGCGCGGCGGAGAATCGAGTCGGCCTCGGGCAATGAAGGCGCGAAGCTCATCGAACTCGCGGGCGGGGATGTTTCGAAGATCACCGGCGAGACCGTGGAAGCCGCGTGGAAAGCGGGCGATCGGCTGGCGACCGAAGTGTTCGAAGAGACTGCCGATTACATCGCTATCTGGCTGGGCAACATTGTGGACTTCCTCGAACCCGATGTGATCGTGATGGGCGGCGGCGTGGGCAACATGCTCTCGCCATGGTATCCGCGGATCCGCGAGTACCTGCGCTCGTGGTCGGTGAATCCGCGCGCGGGCGAGATCCCGTTCGTGCAGGCGAAGTACGGGCCGGATTCGGGCATCGTTGGCGCGGCTGCGCTGGTGGTGCATCCGGGGCAGTACATCATGCACGCGCCTACGCACTGAGCTGAAACCGCTGTGGTAAGGTGGATTTCAGCGAGTTTCCGATGATCCGCCCGACCGAAGACTTACGCATCCAGTGGACAAAAGTTGTTCTTCCGCCGGCGTTCCTCGACGAGGAACTGCCGACGACGGAGAACGCTTCAGCGACCGTCGCGAACGCGCGCAACACGGTGCGCGACATAATTCGTGGAGAAGATTCGCGGCTGCTGGTGGTGCTGGGACCGTGTTCCATCCATGACGTGAAAGCGGCGCGCGAATATGCGGCGCTGCTGAAAGACGCAATCACCGAGCTTTCGAACGATCTCTTCCTGGTAATGCGGGTGTACTTCGAGAAGCCTCGCACCACGATTGGGTGGAAGGGGCTGATCAACGATCCGCACCTCGACGAGTCGTTCAACATCAACGACGGCCTGCGGATTTCGCGGCATTTGCTGCTGGATCTCGCGGAGATGGGTGTTCCCGCAGGCACGGAATTTCTTGACATGATTACGCCGCAGTATCTTGCGGGATTGGTGTGCTGGGGCGCGATCGGAGCGCGTACCACCGAGAGCCAGATCCATCGCGAGCTGGTGAGTGGACTGTCGTGTCCGGTGGGATTTAAGAATGGGACGTCGGGAAATGTCGGCATCGCGATTGAGGCGGTGCAGTCGGCAGCACATCCGCATACGTTCCTCGGACACACGAAGTATGGGCAGTCGGCGATCTTCGCGACCACGGGCAATCCGGATTGCCATGTGATCCTGCGCGGCGGACGCAAGCTGGCAAATTACGACGCGGCGTCCGTGAAAGAAGCGTGTGGGCTGCTGGAGAAGGCTGGGTTGCCGCAGCGCTTGATGATCGATTGCAGCCACGCCAACAGCAACAAGGACCACACGCGTCAGGGCGCGGTGGCGCGCGATGTGGCTGGGCAGATTGCCGGCGGAAACAAAGCGATCATCGGCGTGATGATTGAGAGCAACCTCGTCGGTGGCGCACAGAAGTTCGTGAAGGGCAAGCCGCTGGTCTACGGGCAGAGCATTACCGACGCTTGCATTGACTGGAAAGAAACGCGGGGGCTGCTGGGGGAACTGGCGGCTGCGGTGCGCTCTCGCCGGAAGTAGCCTAGTGATCGTGGTGACGATAGGGGTCCTTCGACTGCTCGACCTTCGGTCGCTTCGCTCCGGATGACAGAATTTCAAAACCAAAACACCGCACCAAAACACGGCTAGGGTCGAGTTTCCTGTCCGGGCTTGAAGATCATGCCTTCGCGGGTCATGCCGTTCATCACGACCGTTGCGGGCTGATCGAAGCGCAGGTGGCGCACGCAATCGATTTCTTCGCGAGCATTCTGCGCACCGAGCCAGTCCCAATCGAGAAGGCCGTGGCCGTTCTCGGGATTCACCGTGAAATAACCGACTTGAAACGCCATTAAGTTCTGGAAGAAGTGGCTGCCCTGCGACGGGGTGACGGCCATATCTTTGAAGCCGGTTTCAACGATGACCCGGGCGCCGGCGATTTCGTCCCATTCGATTGGGATGCCGAGCCACGGATCGTTCGACCCCCAGCGTCCGACGCCGATGAGCAGATAGGGGCGGTCTTCGTCCATGAGGTTGGCATTGAAGTGCGCGACGGCCTCAGCGACTTGCTGGCTGCGTCCACGCTCGAAGCGATGGAAGTCCACGACCACGACATCGCGAAGATTTTGGACTCGGCCGTTGCCGAGGACGCTGGTACTTTTGCAGATCAGCGTGGCATCGTCAACATCGCCCATGTGCAGGTTTTCGTTCTCGCCGGAGAGGACGAGCGGACGCACCTGGAGGAAGCCGAAGTTCGCGGGTTCGCCTTCTACCCGCGGCAGACGGACGGCAAATTCGATTTCGACGGGCTGTCCGAGCGCAGCTTCCCCGACTTTCGAGAGGTCGTCGAGAATGCGCGCGAGCGGGAAGATCTCCTGCTTAAGGATCGGCGCGAAGCTGACGATGCGGGCTCCGGAGCGGCCCATACCATCGTAGACGCGATCGTTGTCGGGACTGTAGGTGGAGGCCACGGGCGCGAGCGTTCCATCTTCTTCTGCGACGTTCAACTGGAAGCGCGTTTCACGCAAGGACGAGACAGGATTGTCGTTGTGTCGTTGGTCGAGGTCCATCGCCCAGAATTCCGACTGCGAGGTGGAGAGGATCTCTTTTACCTCGGAAAACTGTATCGGGTGGCGAGGATAGCGCGGGCAGAACGACAGGCAGCGTCCGCCCTCGACGACCGCGCGACCCATACCGAGCGCAACGGCGGCGATGCCATCACCGGCCGCCATGGGTGCAGTCGGGTAGAAGTTATGCGAGCGCACGACGCCGGAAAAGTCCGGATAAAAACGCGTGTCGTGCTGCGATCCAACGACTTGCTGGACGATGACCGCCATCTTTTCTTCTTCGAGACGGTACGGTGTGGCGCGAACGTAGGCCTTGGCGTGTTGGCTGAAGGTCGAGGCATAGATCAGCTTGATGGCGCGTCCGAGTTGCGCGAGGCGTTCTTCCTCCGTCGGCTGCTGGTTGCCGAGCATGAAGGTCTCGTATACGCCGGTGAACGGCTGGTAGTGCGAGTCTTCGAGCAGGCTCGAAGAACGAACAGCCAGCGGATACTTCGCTTCTTCGAGAAACGCGGTTAGGTCGCGGATGAGCGTCGCGGGCAATTCGGCTTCGAGGAAGCGGCGTCGGATGTCGGCGTCGTCAGTGCAGCGGATCGCGAACTCGAGGAGGTTGTTCTCGGTGAGGAAGCGATCGAAGTATTCGGTGCTCACGACGACCGCGGGTGGAACGGAAACTTTGACGCCGGGAAAACGCCGCGAGAATCGCTGTTTGTAGAGGAGGTGGCGCATGAACGCCAAGCCGCGCGCCTTGCCGCCGAGCGAACCTGAACCGATTCGCAGGAAGAAGGCGTCTCCAATTTTGAAGTTGGCGGCGTCGAAGTCGCCTATTGAAACTTCCGTCTGCTCGCGGCGGTATTCGTTGATCGAGTCGATGAGATCGTTACGAAGGTCTTCCAGGGTTGCGAAATCCGAAACCTTGCGCGGACGCAGCTTTTGCGCGACTGCGAATTCGGTGCGCGCAGTGAGCCATCGCGAGAAGTGATTGCGTTGACTGTGGTACGCAATGCTCTCCGGCGGCACGCGATGCAGGTGCGCCTCGAGCTGGTTCATGTCGCTGGCGCGGCCGACCTCTTCCCCACTGGGAAGCCGGAATACGAAATCGCCGAAGGCGCACTGCTGCGTGAGCAGGCGTCGGAAGTCGCGGAGGAACGTGGGCGAACGTTTTTGCAGGAACGCGAAGCCCTCGTCGTGGGCGCGCGTTTTGTACTCGGTATGGCTGGAGTGCAGCACGATCGGCACGTCGGGCACGAGGTCGCGAATGTAGTGTGCGAGTTCGAAGCCGGCTTCGGCTTCAGGCGCGCCGGCGCGCGGAAATTGCACATCAGAGACGACGGCGAGCAGGTTCTCACGATACTGCTGCGCATACTTCTCGGCTTCTTCGAAATCGGAACAGAGCAGGATTTTCGGACGCGCACGCTGGCGTACCAATTTATGCGCGACGTTAATGCCTTCGCGAATCACGCGCTTCGACTGCGTGATCAGCTCGGTGTAAATCACCGGCAGCACGGATGAGTAATAACGGATGTTGTCTTCGACGACCAGCAGCACGGGGACGCCGACAGTCTTCGTGTCGTGCAGCGCGTTGCGCTTGTCTTCGATGTACTTAACCATCGCAACCAGCACGCGCGCATTGCCCTGCCAGAGAAAAATGCGATCGATGTCGGTGACGGGATTACGCGCGATGAAATTCTTGACCTCGCGATAGTCGTAGGCGAGCACGAGCACCGGGACATCGCTGCCGGACTTGCGGATTTCGCGCGCGAGTTGCGCCGCGTTCATTTCGCCAACCGCGAGGTTGGTAACGATAAGGTTGAAGCGCGGCTGCGAGCGCATGATCTCCAGCGCCTGCGCGCAGTTCGAGACGTGCGTGATGCCCGGGATGTGCTGGAGATCGAGTTCGCGCGATTCGCCGATGAGCAACTCGTTGAGGCGCCCGTCTTCGCGGAGGATGAAGGAGTCGTAGAGGCTGGAGACGAGCAGGATGTCCTGCACGCGGAAGGGCATGAGGCTGTCGAAACTTTCGAGGGTTTCCTCAGCGTCGCGAAGCGGGGCGGTGCTGCGCGTGGTGGCCATGACCGCGGTGGATTATATGCTTTGAGAGGGTGGAGCGAATGTGATGCGACCGTCGCAAGTGAGAGATTTTCGAAGAAGATAGGGGTCCTTCGACTTCGCGTGCTCCGCACGCTCCGCTCAGGATGACAGGGCGCAAACTCAGGCGCGGGGATGGGGTACACTGCCCTCAATGTCCTTTAGCGACCAGCTTGGGTTCACCTTTTCAGCTCCGCAGCGGCGGATTTGGCAGGTGCGCGACATTGTGAGTGCGGTGCGCGCGGCGCTGGAGCGCGAGTACGCCGATGTATGGGTGGAGGGCGAGATTTCGAACTTTCGCCCGGCGGATTCTGGACATCTTTATTTCTCACTGAAAGATGAATCGACGCAGTTGCGGATCGTAATGTTCCGTTCGCAGGCGCGGCTGTTGAAGTTCCGCCCCGAGAATGGGCTGAAGGTAATCGCGCGCGGAAAAGTCACGCTCTACGAGGGGCGCGGCGAACTGCAACTGATGGCCGAGTACCTGGAGCCTCAGGGTGCCGGTGCGCTACAAATCGCGTTCGAGCAGCTTAAGGCGAAGCTGCAGGCAGAAGGATTGTTCGCGCGTGAGCGCAAGAAGCCGATTCCGGCACTGCCGAAGAAGATTGGCGTGGTGACTTCGCCGCGCGGAGCGGTGATTCAGGACATTCTCAATGTGCTGCGAAGGCGGCACAACAGCGTGCACGTGCTGATCTTCCCGGCACAGGTGCAAGGCGAGACCGCAGCGTCGGAAGTTGCCAGCGGCGTGCGGTATTTCAATAAGGCGGCGAATGTCGAGGTGATCATCGTGGCGCGCGGTGGCGGCTCGATCGAAGATCTAGCGGCGTTCAACGACGAGGGGCTGGCGCGGTCGATTGCGACGTCGACGATTCCGGTAATTTCAGCGGTGGGCCACGAGACGGACTTCACGATCTGCGATTTCGTGGCGGATCTGCGGGCGCCAACGCCGTCGGCTGCAGCCGAATTGGTGATTCGCTCGAAGCAGGAAGTGGATGAGCGGCTGACGGCGCTAAGCACCCATTTGGCGCGGGCGTTGCGGGTTCGGCTCCTGGAATACGAAAAGAAGTTGGACCGGTTGGCGCGGCATGGGGCGTTTGGCGGGATGCAGACGGCCATCGCGCGTCGGCAGCAGCGGGTGGACGACCTTGCCTTCAGGCTCTCCGTGGCGCAAACAAATGTCTTCCGGCAACTGCATCGGCGGCTGGACGTGGCTTCCACGCGGGTGCGGCACCATGATTTGCGGAGCCGATTTGCGGCCGAACATCGCGAACTGAGTGCCCGGGTGGAGAAGTTGGCTGCCACGTTGCGCGCGAATCTAATGCGGCGGCGCACGCGAATTGAGCGGCTCGCGGGGCAACTGCAAGGGCTCTCCCCGATCTCTATTCTGGAGCGCGGCTACGCGCTGGTCTTTGATGCCGAGGGGCGTTTGCTCAAAGACGCTCGGCAGGTGCGCGAAGGTAACACGATCCGTGCACAACTGGCGCTGGGGCAAATCAGTGCGGTAGTGAAGAAGCCGGAATAGTGCTTTAGAATAAAGAGTTGGCGAGCACGCACCCTAAGTCTGAGAGAGGACAAAATGGGGCAGTGGTTAGCACGAGGACGCGCACCCCAGGCGACGGACATGGCCACGGCTGTGCTCGACGTCCTCATCGTTGCGCTGCTCATTTATGAGTTCCTCAAGCTGATCCGCGGCACCCGCGCTACGCCCATGCTGATGGGCGTCTTCGTACTGGCTCTAGCATTCGTCGCCGCGCAATTCGCCGAACTGCGCACGCTCGATTGGCTGATGACCACTCTGCTGCCTTACGGCATCTTTGCCATGATCGTGGTGTTCGCGGCAGAGATACGGCACGCATTGGCGCGACTGGGAAGAAAACTGGCGAGTTCGCGCTCTTCTGCAGCGAACTCCGAGTCGTATGACGATGTGGTGCTCGCGGCGAACCTGTTCTCACAGAACCAGACTGGCGCGCTGATGGTGATTGAGCGCGAGATCGGCCTACGGACCTACATTGAGAGCGGCGTCGCGCTGGATGCCCATATTTCTTATGACCTGCTGGCGACGATCTTCCGGCCGAGCGCTCCGCTGCACGATGGCGCGGTGATTATCCAAAAAGATCGCGTCGCGGCGGCGGCGTGTTTCCTGCCGCTCTCGATGAACCCAATTCTCTCCACGCAGTTGGGCACGCGACATCGGGCGGGCATCGGGATAACAGAAGAAAGCGATGCAATTGCGGTGATTGTGTCGGAAGAAACCGGCGCGATCTCGGTTGCCGTCGCGGGCCAGATCGAGCGCGATATCACGCCTGACGAATTGCGCGAACGGCTGAGCGTATTACTTCGCCGCCATGTGCCGGCGACGACGCTGCCGACGCACCAGGACCCGGACCTTGATGCTGCGACGTATCCGTCGGGTGTGCGGGAATCGGATGACGATGCGACGGAGTTGCAACGATGATCCACTGGCTGCGCACCCATGTGTTTGGGCACATCTGGCTGAAGATCGTTTCGATCCTGATTGCGCTGTTGTTGTGGTGGGCCGTGGCGCACGACCAGCCGGCGGAAATCGCGTTGAGCGTGCCGATCGAGTTCTACAACACGCCGGAGCACCTGGAAATCAGCAGCGAGCGTATCCAGCGGGCCGAGATCCGCGTGCAGGGGCCGGCGCGCATTCTGCGCCAGATGACGAACGCCGACATTGATGCGGTGATCGATCTCGCAGGGGCGCACGTGGGAGAACATACGTTCGACCTCACGCCGAAGCAAATCCGTCACCTGCCGCACAACGTGAACATTGTGCAGGTAGTGCCGTCGCAGATCCGGCTCGACCTCGACCGCAGCGCGTCGAAGGTGGTGGATGTAACGCCGCGGGTGATTGGCACATTTGCGGCGGGCTACAGGCTGGGCGATGTGGAAGTGAATCCGGCGAAGATTACGATCGTCGGGCCACAGTCGCGTTTGAACAATATTGACGCCGCGATCACGGACCCAGTGGATGCCACCGGGCTCGTGGGACGTGGTACTTTCACTACACAGGCTTTTGTCGGCGACCCTCTCGTCCAACAGCTGAATCCTGAGCCTATCCACGTCACCGTTTCAACGACGAAGACCAAGCCTGGGGAGAAGTAGAAGTTGTCGTTACCAACCATGGACAAACCTGTACGTCAGCTTTTCGGCACAGATGGAATTCGCGGGGTTGCCGGCGAGTATCCACTCGATCCGCATACTGTGTTCGCCATTGGCCGCGCGTTGGGCGCGCGTCTCGTGGAGAAGTACCAGACCGCTCGCGTGCTGATTGGGCAGGACACTCGCGAATCAAGCGACTGGATCAGCCGCGCGCTTGCGCGTGGCTTGGAGAGCGCGAATTGCGGAGTTGCCAGCGCCGGGGTGATCACGACACCGGGCGTGGCATACCTCACGCGCACGCATGGATTTTCCGCGGGGATCGTGGTGTCGGCGTCGCACAATCCGTGGACCGATAACGGCATCAAGGTCTTCGGCGCGAATGGGTACAAGCTCTCGGACGATATCGAGCACGAGATCGAAGCGCAGATCTTCTATCACCTCGAAGAACTCGAGCGCGCCGAAAGCGAAGGCGAAGGACCGGCCATGCTGCCCGGAGATGACAAACTTCGCGAAGATTACGCAGAGTGGCTGCGGTCGCAGGTCGAGGGCACGGATTTCAGCAAGTTCCGCGTTCTGCTCGACTGCGCGAATGGTGCGGCAAGTTCCATCGCGCACCTTGTGTTTCCGAAAGTAGGAGTGTTCAGCGAATTCACGCACATTTGTCCAACGGGACGGAACATCAACGCGAATTGCGGGGCGCTGCATCCGGAAGAAGCCGCCAAGCATGTTGGACAATCGCGCGGGCGATTCGATCTTGGGATTACGTTTGATGGCGATGCCGATCGCGCTCTCTTCAGTGATGGGGACGGCAATATCGTGAATGGCGATGCCGTGTTGCTGCTCGCGGCACGAGATATGAAAGCGCGCGGGCACCTCAAGGAAGACACCGTCGTGGCGACGACGATGTCAAACATGGGGTTGGAAGCGGCGCTGAAGCGCTCCGGGATCCGCATGCTGCGCGCGGCTGTGGGCGACAAGTACGTGTTGGAAGAAATGAAGAAGACTGGCGCGACACTCGGCGGCGAACAGTCGGGACACATTCTGTTCATGGACAGTGACGCAACGACGGGCGACGGTATCCTGACGGCTCTGCGAGTCCTCGAGGTATTGGCGCGATCGGGCAAGTCACTGGCGGAACTGATCGCTGATCTTAAGGTCTTCCCGCAGGTCATTCGCAACGTGAAAGTAAACGCCAAGATTCCGATGAAAGAACTGCCCGCGGTAATGAGCGCGATTGAAGCTGCCGAGCAAGATCTTGGCGATAGCGGGCGCGTGGTCGTGCGCTACTCAGGAACGGAAAAATTGGCGCGGGTGATGATCGAAGCGGAATCGGAAGCGAAAATGAATCAGCACGCGACCGCGATCGCCGAGGCGATCCAGGAAGCCATCGGAATTTAGCTTTTCTCTTTCGGCGACGGAGGGGCGTCGAGCCTCTCCATTTCTTTTGCGACTTCTTCTCCACGCTGTTGCAATCCTGCCATCGCTCCTGCGCGGTCTGCCTCTGAGCGGTTCTGGCTCAGCTTCCACGACGACTCGATGCGAGTGATCTTCACCTCGAAGGCGATGATCGCTTTCAGCATGGCTTCGATATAGTCGGCCGGCGCGTCGCCGACCTTCCACGGATGTTCGAGTGAAGATTCGTGAGCTTCGGTCAGGCGAGTGACGATATCGAGGAGTTTGTCGCGGTCTTCGCTGAAGTGGATTTCGCCATAGGCGTGGATGGCGATGTAATTCCAGGTGGGCACGACTTTGCCGTGCTCGCGCTTGGCTGCGTACCAGTTGGGTGAGATGTAGGCGTTGGGGCCCGTGAAGATGGCGAGTGCTTCGGTGCCTGCGGGAGTGTCCTTCCATTGCGAGTTCGCGCGCGCGATGTGGCCGCGAAGGACGCCGTGATCGGCGTCGGCGTCAAAGAGCACCGGAGCCTGCGTGGCGACAAGGCCATGCGGCGTAGTCGTAACGAGCGAGACCAACCCGATGTGCCGCATCATCTCGTGGATGGCGGTGAGATCTTCCTGCTTGAAGTGGGATGGTGTATACACGACGCCCTCGCTTCCTGGCGACAGTGTCGCCGAACGCGAGGGCGGAAATCAATGCGGAGAAATTAGAGCGATGCGTGATGCGGTTGAGGAAGCGCGGTCAGGCACTCAATGTGCCACGCACGATGAGCTTTCAGCTCAGCATCAGCGGCGATCAGCCCGTTCAGAGAATCATGAACCTCGCGGCGGCACAGGGCTGACTGTAGCGTGCCGAGCTTCACCATACGCAAGTGCTGGTTCGCCACGTGCAGAGCATCCACTGCCTTTTGATAATGCAATCCCAGAGTTGTACAGATTTCACATTTCACTGTGGTGTGCCTCAAAAGGTAATTCGCCACGGGAACCCAGGGGAAAAAGCCAAAATAATTGTGACGGGGAAATTTGGTCTGAAAGATTACCTATCCATGATCGGACAACCGGGCACTTCTGGGCAATCCAGCGAAAGCACTATACTCCCACTTTCGCGGACTTTGATTTTGGGGCCTTGAAAAACAGCGGGCCGGTGCCGGGAAGGGCCCGTTCCAGGGAGAGCAGCTGCTCTTTTTTATCGAGCCCGCCGCCATAGCCGCCGAGGTGTCCATCGGAGTTGATGACGCGATGGCACGGCACCACGATCGGAATCGGGTTGGCGCCATTTGCACCACCTACAGCCCGCGATGCGTTCGGACTTTTCAATTCCTTTGCGAGTTCCTGGTAGGAGCGCGTTTCGCCGTAAGGAATTTTAGCGACGAGGTCCCAGCACTTACGCTGGAAATCCGTCCCAATGCGCGGATCGAGCGGCAGATCGAACTCCGTTCGATGGCCGTCGAAATATTGCTGGAGCTGCTTCTTCACCTTTGCAGTTTTCTCTTCGGAGATCACCCAGCTGACGTTCTTGTCGAACTTGACAGGCGGAAACTCGCGCCCTTCGAACTCGATCATGACGAGGCCGTTTTTCGAGACGGCGATCCACAACTGGCCGATGGGGGACTTCATCTGCGAATAGTAAAGAGTTTCCATAGGGCGCGAACTCCAAAGCGAGCAGGTCGCAACAGATTACATCCGCCTAAGGGCTACGGGGAAGCCGGGGCAGAAATAAATCTGATTCCGAGGCTACGAAGCCGGACCGGAAAAGCTCTCCTTGCGATAGAAAGCGGCTTTGCGGGTCACGAGGAAGTAGATCGGGATGGCCATGGTGATCGCGGTGCTGATCATGATCAGCTTGAGGAAGGTGTCGGTAAAGGCGAAGTCGGGAGTGGGTCCGAACATCTTAGGCTGGGACGCCATCATGCGCTGGAACAGGTCCGCGGCGCCGGGGCGGAGCCAGGTGGCGGCCATATTCACCATGCCGAAGACGAAGTACCCGATTCCTACCAGTCGCGCCGACGGCCACAGCTTCAGTAAGCCGATTCCGACATATAAAACGACGAACAGGTACGCCGTCATCAGGATCATCGCTGCCGGACCGTTAATCAGCACACCGAATAGAAGTTGCGGCGTATGCAGAAGGAACGTAAATGGAAAGAAAATCGAGCAAACCAGCAGGAACCACGCGATGATCGAGATGCTGATCGGCCGACCAGCCGGGAGGGTCGCGGGGATCGCGGCGGGCCCGGCAGAGAGATCGCTCGTGGGGGAAAGAACGTAAGCCGATCCGGCCGGGATGAACTGCGCAGTGACACTGCGTCGAGTGAAGTAGATAGCCCACCAAACTCCGACAGCTAATTCTCCGATACTGAACACCAGCATGGACGCGATAACGACGATGGTGATCTGCGAAGCATTCGGCGGCTGCGACGGTTGCGATTTCATGATCGCGGGCACGGCCAACGCACCAAGTCCTCCGAACACGCCGAACATGCAGAGGAGCACAGCGAACACGATCGTGGAAATGCGGGCCCAGTTCTTCAGCCGCCACAGCCCAATGCTCGAGGCCAATCCCCAGATCGCCGGAACCAAATACATGACGAAAACGATGGCCATCAAGGCGCTCATTGGAAGTTGGGGCGCGCCTGGCGTTGAGGGTATTGCCGCGCGCGGAGCAGCGAACATGACCGATCCCATCAATACAGCCATGCCCAACACGCCGAGCGATCCTAAGAACGACAGAATCGCGATGACTGTAACGCCCGCAGATCTCCGCACCGGGACACCTCGTCAACAGGATGAATGCTGATGCCGCGCATTCTACCTGCCAGTGCTTGCCCACTCACTAAGATTTCGGCGCCCATGAAAAAACCTCCCGCCCGGGAGCACCGGAACGGGAGGGGGTGTTGAGACGTGTTGCAAACTTACTGCTGCGGAGTCGCGGGTTGCTGCGGAGCACTCTGCTGCGCCGGAGCTGCCGGGGCTGCGGTGCTGTTCGCATCAGACTGCGGCATGGTGCTGGCTGAAGCCATCTGGCCGAGGCTGTTCTGGAGCAGGCTGATCTCGACGCGGCCGCCCTTGGTGTACTTCGGCTTGGAATCTGCCGTGGCCGAGGTCGCCTGGACCTTCGCGTTGCCCATGCCCATGGTGTAGATGCGGTAGACCGGGACGTTCGAGTTGATTACAAGGTAGCGGACCACTTCGTCGGCGATGCGCTGCGAGTTCTCAACCGCTACGCGGCCGTGACCGGGAGCGAAGCCCTGCACTTCCACGATGTAGCCCTTCTGGTCGGCGAGGCCCTTCGACATGTCGTCGAGCGACTCTTTCGCCTTCTTGCTCAGCACGCTCTGGCCAGGACGGAAGCGGATCTCGATGTTCGAGGCCTCTTTGTACTGGTCAATGTTCTCAACCGTGGTCTGGACGGTCTGGAGGTGCTGGCTGGCCTGGGTCGCGGTGGTGTTGGCCTGCTGGGCGCGGTTGCCGGCGTCGAGCGCGTGCTGGTCGGCTTCGTTCGCCTTGGCGGAGGCGATGCGGATGCCTTCCTGAGCGCGGGCGTCGACGTCTTTAATGTCCTTGGAGTTCTTCGCGGTCAGCTCATCGAGCTCGTTGACGCGGTCGCGGATCGGCGACATCTGGCGCTGAACGTACTTCTTGCGCGCGAACGGATTCAGATGGCCCCAGAAACCTTCGTGGGTATCCGGCTGCAGCGGCTGGTGGGCCGCCATGCCCTGTTCCTGCGCGGGGGTCACGCCATTGTTGTTCTGCGCGGCCTGCGAGCTGCTGTCCTGCGCCGCAGGGGCGGTGGCAGCGGGCTTCTGATTGTCACTTGGGGTCGAGGCGGTATTTTGCGCCAGGGCGGGCAATGCCAAAGTTGCTGCCAGCGGAAGCGCGATCAGGAAATGGCTCTTCATTGCGGATAACCCTCCGGGGGAGTCTTCAGAATCTGTGTTTTGCCGGATGCGAGCTTCCGATCCGGCTTGGCCCCTGAACTTGCATCGGGGTGCGCACTAGGCGCGAACACCTATCTCTATATCAACTGAATTGCCAAACTCCGGAGGGCGTAAGTGCTTTGTTTACAAGCGACTCAAGACGAGAGCTGCGGGGCAGGAGCGTAGGAAGGGTGACGGATGAGTAAATTTGACAGGGTAGCTACTTCTGAATCGCCTTGGCTTTGAGTTCTTCGATCCAAGCGGCCTTCTTGGCCTTCAATTCGTCATCCACGGCCAGGGCCGGAGTGTCGGGATCGAGTTCCTCGAGCACCTCAAAGGCGAACTGCTCCTCCGAGCGTTCCTTCCATTCAGCCTGTAGCTGCTTGTCGCGATGGCTCCCGGTTCGGAGCATGAACCAGAGGCCATTCTTTGCAGCAGTGAGATTTGGGGACGAGTCCACCCAAACTGAGCCGGTCGCTTTGCAGCGGACTGCAAAAATACCGCGCGGCACGGCGCGCTCTTTGAATTCGCGAATGGCTGCTTTTCTGGTATTCAAGGGAACTCCGGAATTTCAGTTCTATGCGGTCTTCGGTTTCGCCTTCAGCTTCACCTGGTTGCCTTGCACTTCCAGCGAGTACTCGACGGCATCGCATTTGAAGTCGCGGCGGATTTGTTCCGTCTTCTTCTTGAGGAAGGACGCGAAGCTTTCGTAAGGGGCGCCGGCCTGTTCGCCGACTTTTTGTTTTTCGCTCATCATGCGGTCGTAGAAGGCGCGCACCATATCGCCCTGCTGTTCGACGTCGCTGCACGCGATGCGCGAGGAGTCTGCCTCATCTTCCGCCGAGCGACCGCCGAGGGCAGCCTGCGCGGCCTTTTCCTCGTCCGTACGCATGCCGGCGATGGCGAGCAGCGCATCCTGGGGACGCCGAAAACCTTCTTCCTTGATCTTTAATTTCTGTCGCCAGAGATCGCTGAAGATGGCGTATTTCTGGGTAAGCGTATTGAACTTGAAGCGCTGCGAGAAATTGAGTTTCTGGCTGTCGCTGAATTTCTTGATGAGGCTCTGAACTCGCCAGAGCGTGTCGTTCGGGGGGCGTTTCGATCCCCCTCCGAAATACACGTCGTACTCGATCTTGAGCCGCCGGAGACTGGTATCCAGCAGGTCGAGTTCCTCGTCGATCGTCAACCAAGCACCTCAGGGGTGGATCGCCATTCGATGCCAGGATTCCGCGGGGGCAGAGCAGACGGACCGAGGGTGGCGTATTGCACGGAATATAGCACACGAGTGCTGCGGAATGAGACTAACTACCGTGAAACGTGTTGTAAAGAATAGGCATCGAATCCTAAGGATCTGGCCAGAGTTCCGCAAGATGCATTAATCCTTCGACGCATCTAAGATAGTGAGGTCCTATGGCTGAATTGATTCGTGTTGTTATCGCTGATGATCATGCTGTTCTCCGGGAATCGCTCGTAGCCCTGCTTAACTCGCAGCCCGATATAGAAGTAATGGGCAGCGCGAGCAACGGCACCGAGGCACTGGAGATCGTCCAGAAGGTCCACCCCGACGTGCTCGTCCTCGACCTCGCGATGCCCGCCGGAGATGGCTTCGATGTGCTGCGTACGCTCGACCGCGCAGGCACCCGCGTTGCGTCGGTGGTCCTGACCGGCTCGGAGAGCCAGCAGGACTACGTCCAGGTAGTGCGTCTCGGCGCGCGTGGCCTGGTGCTGAAGGGAGACGACCCGTCGAAGCTCTTTGCTGCGATCCGTGCCGTCGCCGATGGCGAGTTGGCCTTCTCCGATGAAGTAGCACGCGGCGTGCTGAACGCCATGGCTGCCGAACCGCAGCCGGCGCCGACCAACCTGGCGCGGCTCAGTGAACGCGAGCGGCAAATCTCGTTCCTCGTGGCACGAGGTTATAAGAACAAGGACATCGCCAACGAACTCACAATCAGCGAGAACACGGTGAAGCGACATTTGCAAAGCATCTTCTCGAAGACGGGCGCGCGCGATCGCTTGGAACTGGCAGTGCTGGCTTTGAACGAGATCAGTGCCAAAGCTGCGTAATGCAGTCGAAATTTGAGCATGCAAAAGCGCGCCGCGATGGCGCGCTTCGTTTTTGAAATCAAAAAATCTATTTGCCGTTGCCGGCGCTCGCAGCCATCTTCTTCACCATGGTGAGAACGAGGCGACGATCGCTGTCATTGAGTCCGGAAGAATAACGGCGGATCTGGTTGAGGAAGCGGAGAACTTCGTCGCTAACCTGCGGCGAAGACTTCGTCCCGTTGTCGGCAGGAGCGTCGGAGAAGAACGTTGCCAGCGCCACGTCCATGGCAGATGCGATCTTTGCCAGGGTGTCGAGCGATGGGATGGTGTGCCCGTTTTCGACCCGCGACAGATAACAACGTAGTAAACCTGTGCGCTTCTCGATGTCGCCCTGCGACATGCCTTTTTGCAGACGGAAATTGCGTATTGTTTCGCCGATATTCATGATGCCGAAAGGACCTTCCGGGCGCGGACTTGGAGAAAGTGCATAGTAATCAGAGTACAACCCTCTGGCAAGGAGATTTTTTTACACTTTGGATACGGTACCAACGGGGTTCCTCCTGTGGAGAACGTCCGAAATTGCTCCAAAACCCGGGCCAGAGACGTGGTTTTGGCCATAACTCTTATTCGATTGAATCGCGAATGGGGGCAGGACAAGAAGGCAGGTTTCGCGATGATCCACCTTCTTGTACACGGGTTCTACGCGCAACTGCAAGAACCGATTGAGCGCCAAACATAACTTTGGTAATGAGAAGCATCTGCGAAGCGCCGGGTTCGCCAGCCCGCTAACGAGGCCGGGACAGGGGTGTGCTATCGTCGTGCGGAACCGCGGACGATGGAAACTCCAAAGAAAAGTGCCCCCTGGCTGGTCGTCGTGATCCTCGTGGTTGCGTTCGGTTTGCCGATCGCAATTGGCACCATGGAAGTACGAATTGCCCGCAATGCCCAGGCCGAAACTGCTGCCGTCGATTACTTGAACGCTGTTGCCAAAGCTGAAAACGATTACCGCAAAGCTAACGACACGTTCGCGGCAAAACTGGACGATCTCAAGGGGCTTCCCGCGTCCGTCGGACCGTACAAAATCGGTTACAAAAAGGTCACGCCCGACTCGTATCTCGCGATGGCGTGGCCGCTGCAACCGGGGAACCATGGACGGCGATATTTCTTCCTCGACCAGACGGGAGTTGTCCGCTACGAGTTGATGAAACCGGCGGGCCCGGGGAGTGAACCGGTGCCGACAGCCGAGAAGAAGTAGTTAGCCCATCAACATTCCGCCGTTCACGTTCAGCACGTGCCCGGTGATATAACCCGCTTCTTCAGACGCCAGGAACTTCACGGCTTGGGCAATGTCCGAATCGCTTCCCTGCCGGCCCAGCGGGATCTGCTCGTTGATCTTCGCTTTCACATCGTCGCCAAGGACGGCGGTCATCGCAGTCTCGATGAACCCCGGCGCAACGGCATTGCAGGTGATATTGCGCGACGCGACTTCACGCGCGACCGACATGGTGAGGCCGATCAAGCCAGCTTTCGAGGACGCGTAGTTCACCTGGCCTGCCTGTCCGGTTTGGCCAACGATGCTGGTGATGTTCACGATGCGCCCCCAGCGCTGCTTCATCATTGAGCCGATGACGGCCTGCGAGAGCAGGAAGGCGCTGGTGAGGTTGGTATTCATCACGGTTTCCCAGTCGGCGCGCTTCATCCGCATGAAGAGCTGGTCCTTCGTCACGCCCGCATTGTTGACGAGGATGTCGACGTGGCCGTGCTTCGCGAGCACTTCTTTGACCGTGGCCTTGATCTGCTCTTCGTCGGTGACGTCGAGCGGGAAGACCGAGGCTTGACCACCGGCGTTTGTGATCTGAGCGGCGACTTCGTCGAGCTTCTCGCGATTACGAGCGGCGAGCGCGACTGTGGCGCCGGCTTCGCCCAATGCCAGCGCGCACGCGCGGCCTATCCCCTGCGAAGCTCCCGTGATCAACGCGACTCTTCCCTGCACACCGGACATGGGTTTCTCCTGCACTGCTAGCGTAACTGGCCATTATAAATTCCGGGTTGCGAAATCTCTTGACCCGTCTACAACTGTAGGGTTCACACTGGTTCTCGTGCACACAGTCTCGCAACTTGCGAAACATTGCCAGCTTTCACGGAGCACGGTGTTGTATTACGAGTCGATTGGCCTGCTGCAGCCGGCCGTTCGCACCGAGTCCAACTACCGTCTCTACGGCGAGCGCGAATTGCAGCGCCTGGAACAGATCAAGCTGTATCGCTCGGTAGGAGTGAGCGTAAAGGACATCCGCGCGGTCCTCAACGCTCCACGGGGCGAATTCAGCGGGGTTCTCAAGCGCCGTCTCTCGCAGCTCGAAAAAGAAATCGAAGCGCTCCAGGCACACCAGAGGGTGATCCTGAAGCTGCTGAACATGAAAACGCTACGGAGAAAAAAAGACATGACCAAAGACAAATGGGTCGCAGTGATGAAAGACGCGGGCTTCACCGAAGACGACATGCACCGCTGGCATCGCCAGTTCGAGAAGTCGGCGCCTACGGATCACCAGGAGTTCCTGCAGTTCCTCAACATTCCAACGGATGAGATTTCGCGCATCCGCGAGTGGAGCAAGAAGAACTAGCGCCTCCCGCCCCGTCGCAGACTATCGTTCGCGGCAGGGCGGGGATCTTACTTGTTCAGCTTTTCGTTCCAGTTCAGGATGACGGTGACCTGTTGGCTCTCACCGTTGCGGATCGCGGAGTTAATGAGGAATTTCTGGCCGTCGCTGCTGACGTCGTAGCCGACTTGTTCAGTAGTCGCGACAAGTTCGCGTGGATCAGCCTGGAAGAGAGCTGCGGGAGTACCGGCGCTGAAGTTCGCCCCCGTGGTCACCGGAACCGCCATCATCTTGGCACTCGAGGAAAGGTAATAGAGTTCCTTGCCATCGCCGCGCCAGTGCGGTTGCTCGCCGCCCCCGCTGGAAATCTCCCACTTGCCTTTTGCATCGGGGAACGACGTAACGTAGATCTCCCACTTGCCGCTCTCGTTCGACGCATACGCGATCCACTTGCCATCCGGCGAGAAGTGCCCGGTCTTCAATGCGGAGGTGCCGGCGTTGAGGAACTCTTTCTTCGTCATGTCTGAGAAGGTGAGATACCAGAGACCGGTCCCGTGGACGTAGAGGAAGTACTTGCCATCGCGTGACCAGTCGTTGGGATAGTTGTCGGGAAGATCGTTGATCAGCACGGATTCTGTGGCGTGGCCGTCCACCGATTTGCGATAGACCGAGAAGTGTAGTTCGCGATTGGTGACGAAAGCGATTTCGGAGGCCGCAGGACTCCATACCGGTAATGCGTCAATCGAAGGATCAAAGGTAATACGACGCGGCGCGCCGCCATGCAGATCGAGGAGCCACACGTCGGTGTTCTGGCTGCCGGAGTCAACCTTGTCCACCGCGAGAGATTGACCATTCGGTGAGAGGGACAGCGCGCCAAAGTAATCGGGATCTGCGACGTCCCCAAGACTCTTACCGCTACGATCAAACCACGTGAGCTGGGAGACCGCATTGCCGGTGCGAAGTTGCGCGAGAACCGCACCCGTTCCAGTGGAGGAGAAGGTCGCCCTCTGGATACGCGGCATGTATTGCAAATCGCTCAACAGCGCTGCGGGTTCGCCTTCCAGCTGTAACTTCGTGGCGTTAAAGCGCTGAGCGAACAGCGTATTGTCGCGATAGTACAGCAGGTAACCTGGGGCGGCATACGAACCGTTCGAAATCGCGTGCAGCAGGAAGTGCTGCTCCTTAGACCCGAGAGCGCCCACCGCGAGACCCGCGAATTCCGTGTGCACGGTGTTGTTGAAGATGGTGTAGATGTAGTGCTGTCCGTCGGGAAGAAATACCGGCCAGCGATGGCCGTCTTCGCCCTTGCTTGCGTCGGGCGTAGTGAGCTGCTCGGGCTTGCCACCGGCAGCGGAGATGCGCCAAAGGCCGGTGCGCAATGCTCCACTCGGCGTGAAGACGATGACGCCATCTTTGTTCCAAGTGCCACCGCGTCCGCCCGGAGCGTCGCACAAGGTTTGCGCAGGACCTCCGGCAATATCCACTCGCCTCAATTTGCCATCAGCAAAGAAGCCGAGCGATAGGCCGTCCGCCGACCAGAAGGGAAAGCTGGCGCCATCGGTGTCAGGCACCAGGCGCACGTTCTGCGACCCGAGTTCGTAAAGGAAGATTCCGTTCTTATGCGCTTCGCTCCGGTAGCCAACGACGGCAACTGTATGACCGTTGGGTGCGATGGTGAGATCGCGGGCCGTGAAGGTAAACGGCGCTGCGAAATATTGCGCCTGCGTGGCGGGACTAGAGCGGTTTAACCAGCTAAAGAGTGCGACCAACAGCAATAATGCCAGGGCTCCGGACACAATCCAGGGAAGCGACTGCGAGCGCCGCTTGACGGGAGTAATTTGCGTAGAACTCGGGCTCGCTTGGGCGCTCCATCCCAATTCCAGCCCGAGATCGCGCGCCGTCTGCCAGCGCTGTTCTGGGTCCTTAGCGAGACACCGCGCAATCACGTGGTCCACTCCGCGCGGCACCTGCGGATTGAGCGTCGAAGCCGGCTCCGGATCTTTCTCAAGAATGGAGTTCGCGACCGCGATTTGGCTCTTGCCATCGAAAGCTCGTTTGCCGGTAGCGGCCTCATAAAGGGTCGCACCAAGAGCAAAGATGTCAGAGCGCGCATCGGCCAGTTTGCCTTCCACTTGTTCGGGCGCCATGTATTGCACCGTGCCCACGACAGCGCCGGCCATCGTCAGGGGCGAGAGTGGACTGAGGCCGCTCATGGTGGGTGCGCCGGAAAGCAAAGGAGCGCTACTGGTGCCCGCGGCCATAGTGCTCTCCACGGCCTTAGCCAGCCCGAAGTCCATGAGCTTGGCGCCGGTCTTGGTGAGCATGATGTTGCCGGGCTTCAGGTCACGATGGACGATGCCTGCGCGGTGCGCGACTTCCAGAGCTTCGCTCACCTCGACACCAATCTTCAGAACCTCTTTGATCGGAAGCGCGCCTTTCTGCAGGCGCTGCGCGAGCGACTCGCCTTCGAGAAACTCCATGACCAGGAAATCCACGCCTTCCTGCTGGCCGACATCGTGCAGAGTGCAGATACGCGGATGGTTCAAGGATGAGATCGCGCGCGCTTCACGTACGAAGCGTTCTTTCAACTCGGGATTCGACGAGAGATGCCCTGGTAAAACCTTGATCGCGACGCTGCGATCGAGGCGCAAGTCTTTGGCGCGATACACCTCACCCATGCCGCCCGCGCCGAGTTGCGACTGGATTTCGTACGGCCCAAGTTTTGTTCCGGGAGCAACGGCCATGTGGTGCGCCATTGTATCCCCCGCCGCTGGTTGCGCGAATGAAAAAGCCGATGTCGCCGCAGTTGCAGCCTGCATTTCCAGCGTGTTTTACTAGGCGCCTATCTGTAGGAGGTCCCTTGCGCCGTTTTGCTCTGCTTCTTTCGCTCGTCTTTACTCTCGCCTCCATCGCATTCGCTCAATCTCCCGAGAAAGCTCCAGCGCCGCCGGCATGGATCGCCGAAAGCAATCGCTACGCGAACATGCTGATTGAAATCAGCTTCAAACACAGTCCTGAGTTTGGGTCGGGGCAGGGCCTTGCGGAATTCGATACCAAGGTCGCCCAGCCCACGCTGGCCGATGAAAACGCCGAGCGGCAAGAGACGGAGGCTGTGGTCGCGAAACTCGAAGCGGCGGAGAAGTCGGAGAAAGATCCCAAGGTCAAGGAAGATCTCGAGATCATGATCCGGCGTATGCAGCTGCGCTTCCGCGACCAGGATTACGCACGGGCGCGCGAGGTCCCGTTCTACAACGCGAGCCAGCGTGTGTTCAGCGGGGTTCGCCTTTTGCTCGATGACCAGACCCCTGATGATCGCCGCCCCGCCGCGGTGACCCGGGTGCGTGAATATGCCGGTCTCGAAGCCGGCTACACGCCGCTTACCGAAATCCTGAAGAAGCGCACAGAAGAGCAGATGGCGAAAGCGGGCGTCATCTACCCCGCCAAAACCGAGATCGAAACCGAGATGTCGCGCAATGCCAATTACACGGAGGGCATGGCCGCATTACTGAAGAAGCACAAGCTCACAGGCTGGGAAGAGCCGCTCGCCAAACTCAAGCAGCAACTGACCGACTACGACGCGTGGGTCCGTGCAAACGTCCTTCCGAAAGCTCGCAGCGATTTTCGTGAGGCGCCCGAGCGGTACGCGCTCGACCTTGAGGGCTACGGCATTGATATACCACCCGCCCAACTGACAAAGATGGCCCACGACTCCTTCGTCGAGATCCAGGGCGAAATGAAATCGGTAGCAGCGCAGATCGCCAAGCAGCGCAACCTGCCATCCAGCGACTACCGCGACGTTATCCACGAATTGAAGAAGCAACAAATCGTGGGCGATGCCATCCTGCCCTTCTACGAGAATCGGCTCAAACAGATCGAGCAGATCATCGTGGACCAGCAGATTGTGTCGCTGCCTTCGCGACCGGCAAAGATCAGGATTGCCACCGCTGCCGAAACTGCGCAGCAGCCTGCGCCGCACATGGTGCCGCCACCGTTCATTCACAACACCGGCCAGCGCGGCGAGTTCGTTCTCCCACTCAATATCCCGGCGGGCCCCGGCCAGCCTGCCTCTGAGAAGTACGACGACTTCACCTTCGACGCCGCTGCCTGGACCCTCACCGCGCACGAAGCTCGCCCCGGCCACGAGCTTCAATTCGACTCCATGCTGGAACACGGCGTCTCTCTGGCTCGCGCACGCTACGCCTTCAACAGCACCAACGCCGAAGGCTGGGGCCTTTACTCCGAATACCTCATCAAGCCCTATATGCCGTTGGAAGGCCAGCTGATCTCGTTGCAACTGCGTTTGCAGCGCGCCGCACGCGCATTCCTCGACCCGGAATTACAGTCGGGGAAGGTCACTCCGGAAGACGCCTACCGCGTGCTGGAGCATGATGTGTGCCTGTCGCACGCATTTGCACAGGAAGAGGTCGAGCGGTTTACGTACCGCGCTCCGGGACAAGCGAACAGCTATTTCTACGGCTACACTCGACTGCTCTCGCTACGTGAGGAAACCGAGAAAGCGCTCGCTGCGAAGGGCGTGAAGTTCGACCAGAAGAAGTTTCACGACTTCATCCTGGCCCAGGGCCTCCTGCCGCCGGACTTGATGCGAAAGGCGGTACTGGAGGAATTTGTTCCAGCACAGGCAAAGTAGGCGTTCGTCCGTGCAACGAAAAGCCCACGCATTGCGCGTGGGCCGTTTTCTGCATTCAGACAACGGTTATACCGTCATCACTTCCTTCTCTTTGGTCTTGCACATCTCTTCCATCTTCTTGATCTCGTCGTCGGTGAGCTTCTGGAGATGTTCCATGGTGCCGCGCTCTTCGTCCTCGGTGATCTTCTTGTCCTTCAGCGTTTTCTTGATGAAGTCGTTGCCGTCGCGGCGAATGTTGCGAATCGCGGTGCGATGTTCTTCCAGCGCCTTGTGCAGGTGCTTCACCATTTCCTTGCGACGATCTTCGGTGAGCGGCGGGACGGGAATGCGGATGATCTTGCCGTCGTTCATCGGGTTCATGCCGAGGTCCCCGCTCCGGATTGCTTTCTCGATCGCGCCAAGCGCCGACGGATCGAAGGGCGTGACCAAGATCAGTTGTGGCTCGGGTACTGTGATTGTCGCCACCTGATTGAGTGGCATCATCGAGCCGTAGTATTCCGCCTGCACGGTGTCGAGCATATGCACTGACGCGCGGCCCGTGCGGGTCGCCGACAGTTCCTTGCGAAAGTCATCTACCGCCTTTTCCATGCGCGTCTTTAACTGACCAAATTGATCTTTCAGCGCAGGAACGGCAGCCATGCTGATTTGAGCCATATCAGTCCGCCTCAGTACAGAATGTGAACACGAGATTATAAACTCTGGCAGCGAAACAGACGCGGAATAGGCACCGACACTCCGGGCCGTCGCCGAAATCCGGAGGCGACTATTTGTCGTCTTCCTCGAAATCCTGGTCCTGGAAGATGTACGGGGCGGTGCGAACCAGGCGGAAACGCACGTTCTGGTCGCAGGTTTCGCAGTTGGGAAAGGCGTCGCCGGCGATCATCACCACTTCATGCGCAGCGCGGTGCTCGCCATCGTGCACCACCTCGTAGATTCCGGACTGACGCACGACGTCGCCGGGCTTGCTGTTCTTGGGAGAAGAACTGCCGCGACTGCTCTTTCCGGAGCCTTTTGTTCCGCCGGAATGAACTCGTATTGCTTCGCGACTGTAAGTGCGCAGACGAAAACTCGCCTTGGGACTCGGAGTGCGCATAGGGGGAACCTTAATTTCTTGTTGACTCGCTTTAAGACAACTTAGCGCAATTGGGAGCCAGTTTGGAAGTATTTTGTATTGAGAACTGCTGCTAGGCGTAAGGTGGCGGCTATTTTCCGGGTGGTCAAGCGTTTACTCGCCGACAAAGTCGCGGTCGCGGTCGATGAGGTTCGCGCTCTGCACTAATCGGAACCGTACATCGTGATCGCAAACCGTACAGGTCGGGAATTGTTCGCCTTCCCTGAGGGTCGCGTCGTGATCTTTTCTGTGGTCCTTATGAAGGACCCGGTACACTCCCGAACTCGGCACTTTCTGGCCTGGTTTGAAATCCTGCGCCATCCTTCCGTCACGGCTTTCTGGGGACGGCATTATTTTAACGCCACGGTGGCCCGACGCTCTGACTTTCGAGAGTGTCACAATCCTTCTCCGCGGAACTGTGCTGCGGGAAAATCTAAGCCGCAAGGTTATCTGCGCGCAAGACGCGGAGATTTCCTGGCCTCACGATTTTCAGCAGGCATTTGTAATTTTTACTCGCCGAGCGATATTACGCACTGACCAGAGAACCTACAGCTTCGCCCATAACCACGCGCTGGATATTGCCGCGCTCGTTGAGATTGAACACAACGATGGGAAGGCGGTTCTCCTGGCAAAGGCTGATCGCGGTGGCATCCATAACGCGCAGGCCTTTCTTCAGGACATCCATGTAGGTGATCTGCGCAAACATGGTCGCGTCGGCGACTTTGTGCGGGTCGGCATCGTAGATGCCGTCCACCTTCGTCGCTTTCATGATGACGTCAGCTTTGATTTCCGCCGCCCGCAGAGAAGCTGCGGTGTCGGTGGAGAAATACGGATTGCCGGTACCGGCCGCGAAGATGACAACCCGGCCTTTCTCGAGATGGCGCATAGCGCGCCTACGAATAAATGGCTCGGCGACTTGGAAGATCTCAATCGCGGACATCACGCGGCATTGGACATTCTGCTTTTCCAGCGCGTCCTGCACAGCGAGAGAGTTCATTACAGTTGCGAGCATGCCCATGTGATCTGCGGAAACACGGTCCATGTCTTTCGCTTGTTCGGCCACGCCGCGGAAGAAGTTTCCGCCGCCAACCACGACGCCGATATCAACCCCGAGGCGATGGACTTCGGCGATCTCGGCCGCGATCTCATGCACACGCGTTGGATCGACCCCAAACCCCTGTTCGCCTTGCGCTAAGGCTTCGCCCGAGAGCTTCAACAATATCCGCTTGTATTTCGGTTCTGACATGACATTCCAGTGTAACCGGAAACCCTCATGCACTTCGGTGACATTCTCGTGGGCAATAGCAAAGGGCGCTGATCTCTCAGCGCCCTGCTCATCTAGCTAAATCAACTTCTACTTTCGCGCGACCGCAGCTTTCTCCGCATGGCCGTTCGGCGGGACAGGCGGGGCGGCGTTAGGTGCCGGGGCTGCCGGCTCCTTCACCAGCCCGACGTGTTTGCGCACTTCGGCCTCGACACGGGCGGCAATGTCCTTGTTGTCCTTGAGGAACTGCTTGGCGTTCTCGCGGCCCTGGCCGATGCGCTCGGTCTTGTAGCTGAACCACGAACCCGACTTCTCCACGATGTTGGCTTCGACGGCCAGGTCGAGCATGTCGCCTTCCTTGGAGATGCCTTCGCCGTAGACGATGTCGAACTCGGCTTCACGGAAGGGAGCGGCGGTCTTGTTCTTTACGACCTTCACCTTGGTGCGCGAACCGATGACGGTGTCACCGTCCTTGATCGCGGCGATGCGGCGGATGTCCACGCGGACCGACGAGTAGAACTTCAGCGCGCGACCACCGGTGGTGGTTTCGGGATTGCCGAACATGACGCCGATCTTCTCGCGGATCTGGTTGATGAAGATGAGGCAGGTGCCGGACTTGCTGACGGTGCCGGTGAGCTTACGCAGCGCTTGCGACATCAGGCGGGCTTGCAGGCCCATGTGGCTGTCGCCCATTTCGCCGTCGAGTTCGGCCTTGGGAACGAGGGCCGCGACGGAGTCCACCACGAGGATGTCGATGGCCTTCGAACTGACCAGCGCTTCGGTGATCTCCAGTGCCTGCTCGCCATAGTCCGGCTGCGAGACGAGGAGGTTCTCAACGTCCACGCCAAGTTTGCGGGCGTAGGTGGGGTCGAGCGCGTGTTCGGCGTCCACGAAGGCGGCCATGCCGCCGGCCTTCTGGGCCTCGGCAATCACCTGCAGCGCAATCGTCGTCTTACCGGACGATTCCGGCCCGAAGATCTCCACTACACGGCCGCGGGGGAAGCCTCCGGTACCGAGGGCCGCATCGAACGAGATCGCGCCGGTCGAGATCACCGAGATGGGGACGATCGCGCCCTTCGCGCCGAGCTTCATGATCGAGCCCTTGCCAAATTGCTTTTCTATTTGCGACAGCGCCAGTTCCAGTGACCGGCCTCGTTCGGTACGTTCATCCGACATGCGGCACAACTCCTGAGTAGGGTTTCGCGCGTTGAGCAGCGCAAGATACTTTGTCAACGTAATCGTCGCAGCGTGATGGGAGACATACTCCCAAAGTCGAATTCTGCTGCGTGCGTCCCATTTCGGGGAAGTATATAGAGTATTGCGGGAAAAGGCGAACAAAAAGCGAAGCTGAAAGGTTTCTGTGGAGAACTGGGGCGAAATCGATGGGTCAGACGTCGTCTTTTGACGGCGAGCAAAAGGTTCCCGCTACATCAAAGCTGAGGCTTGACCACTTCATACGCCGCGATCCGCTCCCGCCACTCCTGCGGGATGACAATCGTCTGCTTCGTTTCGTAGTTGTAGCCCACGAGGATGGCGGTACAGAAGGCGGCGCGCTGGCCGGAGTCTTCGCTCCAATATTCGGTTAGGAGATCGTAGGATTTGTTGCCGATACGGGTAACCCGGCTGGCGACAGCGACGTGCTCGCGATATTCCAGCGGGCGCTCGTAGGTGATTTCAAGCTTGGCGAGAATGATGCTGCGTGCGCCGGTCAGCGGGACGCCGAGGACTTCGTCAAAGTAGACGCAGCGCGAGGTCTCGGCCCAAACGACATAGGAGGCGTTGTTCACGTGCTGGAACATATCAATGTCGCAGAACGGTACCTGGAAGTGCCCGACGCTGCGGAAGTCGGAGAGTGGCATGAGAGTCTCACAACAAAATTACCACTCGAATGGGAGGCAGCAACGGAAGCGGAACTACTTCTTATCGTTCCGGGAGCGCAGGTCGGGCAGCAGGAGATAAGGAATAGCGATGCCGCCGAGGAGCATCCAGGCGAGGCTGGCACGGGCAGCGTCGTCTTCCACACGGAAGCTATGCAGCGGAGTGAATAGTAGATGGGCAAAGATAGCGGCAGTCAGGATGGAGCCAAGGATGCCGACCATAACGCCATAACGGGCCGCTACGGCGACGATTACGACCACGAAACCGATGGGGAGGAAGATGATCCAAGGCTGGGCCGAGAAGAGATAGGAGCAGCCGATTGCGAGGGTGGTACAGATAAGCAAACCCCAGACGGTGCGGGCGGTCCACTTCAGCGTTTCCAACCAAATCCTCCCTTCTGCACGCCTCTCCATGTCTTGCTCTAACCCAAGCGTGGCGCGATTGATTCTCAGCATCCCATGAATTCTTTGTGTCGCCGCAAAATTCGAGAGCGGCGCGGTATGGATTTCAGAATCCAGCTACTCTCGATTTCGTGCCAGCTGCACTGCAATTTGCTTCCCAAGTGCAGGTAGCTATCGCAGAATAAATCGAGACCTTGGCATGGGGGTGCAAAGGTCTTTCGAATGCCGCACGGAACTGAAACACTTCTCTTACAGCTCTTCACGATTTTTGTTTGGGCCAAAGCATTCGGAGAAATCTTCGAGCGTCTGCGACTGCCTGCCGTGCTCGGCGAGATTCTGGCCGGCGTCATTCTCGGCCCATTCGCGGCAAAGCTGATCGAACCGTCGGACACGATTGTGTCGATGGCGGAGATCGGCGCAATCTTCCTGCTCTTCTCCGTCGGACTGGAAACCAGCCCAAAAGACCTCATCAAAGTCGGCCGCACGTCACTCAACGTTGCGCTCGCCGGGATCGCAGCGCCCTTTCTGCTTGGCTTTATTTATCTGAAGGCGCGCGGCGAAGTGACCCACGAAGCCGCGTTCGTTGCGGCGGCGATGGTGGCGACCAGCGTCGGCATCACGGCACGCGTGCTGAGCGATCTGCATGTGATCAAGAGCTACACCTCGCAGGTGATTCTCGGCGCGGCGGTGTTCGACGACATCCTCGGCATGATCCTGCTGACGATCGTGGTATCGCTGGCGGAAGGATCGGGGATCCAATACATCCACCTTGGAATTGTGGCGGCGGAAGCTGTGGGCTTCGCGCTGATCATGATCTTCGTGGCGCCACGCGTGGTGGGCCGCATGGAGCCGGGCCTGCAGAAGATGTCATCGGGCAATGCGCCGCTGATTTTGGCGTTGGCGATTTGTCTTGGCTTCTCAGTGCTGGCGACGAAGATCGGAATGGCGGCGATCATCGGCGCATTTTTTGCAGGGCTGATCTTCGCCGACCACGCTCCGCGCTGGGAACTCGAGTCGCCCGTAAGAGGCATCACGGAATTCCTAACACCATTCTTCTTCTTCACCATGGGCGCGCGGCTGGATCTGCATATCTTTACGCCGGATTTGATTGTGGCGGCATCGATCGTAGGTTTCCTGGCGCTAGTCTCGAAGGTCGTCGGGTGCGGGCTGCCGGTGTTGCATGAAGGATGGAAGACCGCATTGAAGATCGGTGTGGGGATGACGCCGCGCGGCGAAGTGGCCCTGATCGTGGCGCTCATCGGGTTGCAGATGAACATGGTGTCGCAACGGGCATATGCGATCGTGATTTTGATGACCGCAATCACAACGATTCTGCCGCCGCCGTTTTTACGCATGCTCTACCGCGATGAAATTGTGGACTCCGAAGAAGAGCCGCAGAGCGTGGCGGCGGACGTTTAGTTCCCTGCCTCTCCGTAAAGCTAAAATTCTTTCACCACGAAGGACACAAAGGGCACGAAGGTTTTGAGATTTCGCTCCCTTCGTTTCCTCTGGCTCTGAGAGCATGACGTGGTAACGGCTGCTTTCACGAGCTATGATTGCGACTCGTTGCCAACGCAATCTGGAGAGACTCTTGAAAAGGCTGACTCTTGGCGTTCTTTTGCTGCTGTTTCTGAGTGTTTGGGGCCGGTCGCAGGAATGTACTTCCAAGGTGCAAGGCTTTCTCGATCATTCCGGCTACGCGATCAAAGTGCTGACGCCGTGTCAGAGTTGGATGGCCACCGACGTCCTGTCGGTCCCGAAGGGCGATGGTCTTTCCGGAGTGATGCTGTTCGCGGAGGGAGACGATTTTGTCATCGTCGGCACCGTGATTCGAACAAAAGCCAAACTCAATCTTTCGTCGGACCTATTGGACAAGCTCATGCACTTCAACGATGACCTGACTTTCGTAAAAGTGGGCATCGACCGCAAAGGTGATTTGTTTATTCGGGAGGAACTGCGTGCGGACACCGTCACCGCTGAACAATTCAAAGACTCCGTGAAGCGGATCATCGCAGGGAGTAACAAGGTTTACGCGACGCTGAGCGAGTAAAAACTTGTTGGCATTGTGTGATCGGGCACCACAGCACGAAACATTTTCGTGAACGATAGAGGTCCTTCGACTGCGCGTGCTTTGCACGCTCCGCTCAGGATGACAGGACTAAGATGGTCGGCGATAAGGGAGCTGTCCATGCCGTGGGACGTGCGTTTGGAAGACGAACAGGGGCGACCCCTGATCCCTTCGGATGTCTACGTTGAATTCAGCATGATTCCCGAGGATGAGTCGCTGGCAGCGACCAAAATACTGCGCATCATCGATCGTTATGCCGATACTGTTTTAAACCACCTGCAGATGGATGACTTTCTGCGGGAATGGTCGCAGTTGCAGCCTAATCCGATGGACCACATCGAGTGGGAACTGGTGCGAAGGATGGCGGAGCAATGCAAGGCTGAGCCCCACACTTACCTGCGCTTTATCGGCGATTGATTCTGGCGTCCAAAAGCCCGCCAACGCATCTCCGGCTCTAGCGGCAGCTAGTGGGCCGCTGCCGTAGCAGGTGCCGGAAGCAGTGGCAGGCGAACCGAGCCGGAGTGTTTATTTTCCTGGATGTGGTCCCACACGAAGCGGTCGGCGAGCCATGCGGCCTGGCGTTGGGCGAGGGCTTCGTCGCCGGCGCCGGCGGGGTGTTCGATGGCGTAGTGGAAACCACACGTCTCACAGCAGACGGTGGTCATGGTCACGATGCCGTTAAGGGAGCCGTGGGCGTTGCGGAGGCGTTTTGCGTTACCGAAGGTTTGGGCGGTCGCGCCTACCACCGCGGCTCACGCTTCCGGCCTTTGTCGCGGAAATTACCGCGACCACCGCCGCCACCCGAGTTTCCGCGCTCGGTTTTCGGGCGTGCTTCGTTGACGTTGAGCGCGCGTCCGCCGGAATCGCGGCCGTTCAAGCCTTCGATGGCTGCAGCTGCTTCCGTGTCGTTCGGCATCTCGACGAAGCCGAAACCACGGGCGCGCCCGGTGTCGCGGTCGGTGACGAGGGAAACGCTATCCACTTTGCCGTAGGGTGTAAACAGTTGGCGAATATCGTCTTCAGTGGCGGTGAACGCGAAATTACCAACAAAAATCTTCTTCATCGATCTTCTCCTAGCTTGCTTGCGCCGGTGACCACGGAATTTCACTGATGGTGCCGTCTTCGCCGATCGAAAGTGAGCGGGGGAAGAACTTGGGGTCGTGCTCAATGCCCTGGCTGGAAAAACTCATGGCCAGTTTGACGAGGGTGGAGCGCTTCTTCTGCAATTTGCCCAGCGCGGAACTGCGTTCGCGGTCGGAGTCAAACTTCTCAAACTGCTGGCAGTACGCGATCTTGCGGTCGTACAGGGAGATTTCTTTGTGGAGGTCTACGAGGTGGTACTTGTTGGGTGAATAGGTCTGCATGAGCTCCTCTGGGTGACCGCGGGATCGGGTTGGTACTGGGGCCGAGCGCTTGCGCTAAGGAGAGATCCGGTTCAGACGGGCTGACTTAGTTCAGGGAATCTGAGTGCGGGCAGGATTGCCCGCTACTTCGAAGTTATGCCCCTGCAGGAGCATTGTCAAGGTAAGAGACGTGCTCCGAAGCCCCGCGTGGCGCGATCAATCGGGTGTTTCAGTCTACCTCGTCGCCGTCGATGATGGGCTCATCGATCACCGGGGCGGTCTCATAGAGCGGCTTCTTGGCCCAGCGTTCGGCATGAATTCCCCGGATGGTCTTACCGGTCTGGGTGCATACTTCATTGACCTTTGCATGACACTTGGGACAGGGGCGTTCGAGCGGGAGTTTGAGCATGGTCCGGCATTCTCGCTGTGCGAGTGCAAGGCAAGATTCACGGCCGCAGCGAGGCGTGAGCTTGGAAAAGGTGATTTACGGAATCAACTTGCGCTTGTGCCTTGGGGCTTGCTCGGCCATTTCGCCGCAGGTGGAAGAGATAGATGCGACGTAGTTCTCGAGCTGGCCGTCCTGCTTCTGCTGCATAAGGCCGTCGAGGAAATCGAAGTGGGCGTCCTTGTCCACTTTCAAGATTGATTGGTACGCCTTGAGCGTGCCCTCGACGCCGGCGGTCTGGATCTTTACCGGGTCTTTGACTTTGGGATGCTTCACCATGAAGGCCGCTGACGAAACCATGAATTGCATGGAGAGCTGGCTATTGTAATTCGGGTTGCCGCGTTCGAGCGGGTGCAGGACAGGCTCGCAGAGTTCAAGATGAAGATCGGGTGCCTTGACGATGAATTCGGCGGCCCACTGGCGTTGCTGAACAGCCTCAAAGGCGAGCGGATTGATCTCAAGATTGCGCGCGATGCGCACGAGTTTGACGCGCTCTTTCGGTGAGGACGCGGCGCGAGGACTGGCGACAGCAGCCGAAGCGAGGCCGGAAACCAGCAACGTCGCGATGACAAAGTTCTTCATTCCATCCTCGCCGGCGAGAGATTCTCCCCATTCAGGGAATTCTCGATATCATACGCTCCCATGCCGCTACTGAAAACCAGAATGGCGCGTCGAACCTTCGATGCCACGCGTGAACGTTCCCAGCGAAGCGGCACTATGGTGGGAAAACCACGGTGGTGGCGTGGATGTATCGCTTCGTAAAGCTTTTAGAGGCGAGCACCCGTACCGTATAATTACCCTTCCTCATTCCAGGTATAGAGGTCGTTACCATTCTTAGCAATATTACGGTCAGGCCCGCGAAGTCCTCGCTTCGCGGGAAGCAGTGGCGGATTTCTTTGTTTCTTCTCGTGACGCTACTGTTTTGCGGGATCGCACAAGCGCAAGAGGGAGTCATCGTCGACATCCGGGTCCACGGGAACCGTCGCATTCCCGCCGACACAGTTAAGTCCCGTATGTTCACGCACGCCGGGGATGTATATGACCAGAGCTCCCTGGAACGAGATTTCAATGCTCTTTGGAACGCGGGGTATTTCGATGATCTGCGGCTTGAACGGGAACAGACGGACAAGGGCTGGATCATTCACGTTTACGTCAAAGAGAAGCCGACGATCCGTGAAATCAAGTACGAAGGCCTGAACTCCGTCACCCAGAGCGACGTCCTCGATAAATTCAAAGAACGCAAGGTTGGTCTTTCCCAGGAAAGTCAATACGACCCGACCCGTGTGAAGCGGGCGGAAGTGGTCTTGAAAGAACTGCTCGCGTCGCACGGCCGCCAGTTTGCGACCATCCGCACGGAAGTCCGGCCGATTCCGCCAGCGGCAGTTTCGATTACGTTCGTAGTGAAGGAAGGACCGAAGGTCAAGGTCGGCAAGATCATCTTCGAGGGCAACGCACACGTGAAAGCGCGCGAATTGCGCGCGGCGATGAAGAACCTGAAGCCGATTGGCATTCCGAAATCGATCTTCCTGGAAAACCTGTTCGCCCGGACCTTCGACTCGACCAAGCTCGAAGAAGATGCCGAGCGCGTCCGCTACGACTACCAGACGCGCGGCTACTTCAAGGCGATCGTCGGCGATCCGAAGACCAAGATCCGCGACGTGAGCGGCATCAAGTGGTACATGCCGTGGAAGAAAACGGACGGCAAAGTGGTGGACATCACCATGCCGATCGAGGAAGGCGATCGCTACAAGCTGAAGGAGATCACCTTCAGCGGCAATAAGGCGATCAGCAACACCAGGGCGCTCCGCGAAATCTTCAAGATGAAGGATGGCGACTGGTTCGATGCGGAACTGGTGCGCAAAGGCCTCGACGACTTGAAGAAGGCCTACGGCGAGTTCGGCTACATCAACGCCACTGCCGTGCCCGATACGCAATTCGATGATGTCAACAAGAGCATCACGCTGAAGGTTGATCTCGACGAAGGTAAACAGTTCTCGGTGCGCCGTATCGAGTTCGTCGGAAATACGACGACACGCGATAAGGTCATTCGCCGCGAGTTGGCGCTCGAAGAAGGCGGCATCTACAACAGTCGGTTGTGGGAGATGAGCCTCCTGCGCCTGAACCAACTCCAGTATTTCGAGCCTTTGAAGGCGGAAACCGACTCCGAAACCAAGCAGAACAACCAGGACAACACCATCGACCTGACGTTGAAGGTGAGGGAGAAGGGCAAGAACTCCATTGGTTTGACGGGTGGCGTCAGCGGCCTGGCGGGATCGTTCATCGGCGTGAATTACACGACGAACAACCTGCTCGGCAAAGGCGAGACGCTTCAGCTTGAGGCCAACGTCGGACAGTTTGAGCGCAACATCCAGTTCGGCTTCACCGAGCCGTATGCGTTCGACCGTCCGCTGCAATTGGGCGCGGTGGTGTTCAGCAGCAAGTACGACTACAACTACGCCAAGCAGCTGGCACTTTCCACCGGCCAGCAGTTGAACCTGTCGCAGAGCGTGCAGGACACCCTGCAGAACTACTCGCAATCCACGACGGGCTTCACGCTTTCGTCGAGCTACCCGCTGCACCGCTCGTTCAAGCGCGTAGGGCTCTCGTACACGTTCAGCGATTCGTCGGTCCAGACCTTCTCGACGGCTTCGACGCAATACTTCCAATACTTGGCATTCCGCAGCGTTACCGGTCCGAACGCGCTCGAAGGCATTCTCACCAGCAAGGTGACGCCGAGCTTCACCTGGAACCGCATTGACAATCCGCAGCGTCCACACCGCGGTAGCAGCTTCTTCCTGGCGGCGGACATTTCGGGCCTTGGCGGCAACGTACAGATGATTCGGCCGGTAACCGAGTACAAGCGCTTCATCCCGGTGAACAAGGGACGCAACGTGTTCGGCTTCCGTGTACAGGGATCGTTTGTGACGGGCTACGGCGGCAACGTGGCGCCACCGTTCGAACGCTTCTACATGGGCGGTGAAAACGATCTGCGCGGCTTCGACATCCGCTCGGTATCGCCGACGGCGTTCCTTACCGACTTCACCTCGATTGCCTTGACGAATCCAGACGGCACGACAGTTCCAATCGATCCGGCTCATCCGAATAAGGGTGCATACACGATTGCGATTCCGGTGCAGCGCATTATCTATCCGGGTGGCGACACCAGCGTAGTCACCAACCTCGAGTATCGCGTACCGATCGCCGGTCCGGTGACCATCGCAGCCTTCGTGGATACCGGCTGGGACATGGTGCTGCGCAACGACCAGCTTCGCATTAGCGATCAGCAGTACAGCACGTTGACCAACACGATCTTTGGCTGCGTGTACAACCCGCTGATCCCGCTAACCGTGGGCTGTACCGGTGGTGGGGATGCGAGCCACTTCCTGACAGGGCTCAGCCAGAACATCACGCCGATCGACAAGACCAACTACCAGACGCGTATGTCTACGGGTTTGGAGTTGCAGGTCATCATGCCGATCGTGAATGCGCCGTTCCGAATTTATTACGCGTATAACCCGTTCCGCCTGGATACGACGACAACGACACCGTCGCCGATCACCCGTTCGATGTTCCCGGATGGCGCCGCGGGCGATTACACGTACAAGCAGGCAATCTCGTTGTATAACCCAACTTACGTGCTGCGCGAGCCTTTGAAGACGTTCCGCTTCACGGTGGCTACAACGTTCTAAGGAAACGGTTTAGCCCCGCCCAAAGGTGGGGACGAAATTAATTATCCTGCGGGGGTACTTTGGTGCTTCCGCAGGGCATTTGTTTGCGTCAATACGTTGACGCTAGATAGCGCTGAACCTATAATTTTAAGCATCCGCACCGCTGATTTTTCCGAGCCGCCAGGCCATCCGAGGCCGGTGGGCTGGTAAGGAAGTGGCACTATCGGTCGCCGCTTCAGCCTCGCCGCTGGAAATATCTGAGGAATTCCCGGAGCACTTCAAGGAGCTCAAAACCCGCATGAACCGTAAGTTTGTATGCCTACTCGCAACTCTCATGTTCGCACTGACGCTGAATTTGTCGGCGCAGACCACGCCGGCCGCAGCGACAACCCCGGGAGGGGCGAAGGTCGGCATCATTGATGTCCAACAAGTCATCGTCGCCACCAACGAAGGCCAGCGCGACTTCGAAGCCCTCCAGAAGAAGTTTGATCCCAAGCGGACCGAACTCCAAAGCCTGAGCAAGGAAGTCGATTCGCTCAAGAGCCAGCTCAACACCCAGGGCGACAAGATGAACGAAGACGCCAAGGCGAAGCTGGTAAAGGACATTGAAGCCAAGCAGAAGGTTCTCCAACGCCAGGCGGAAGATGCGCAGAACGAATTCCAGCAGGAACAGAACACCATTGCGCAGCGCATCCTGCAGAAGCTTGGTCCGGTGATCGACAAGTATGCAAAGGAAAACGGCTTTGGACTGCTGATCGACAGCTCGAACCCCTGGCCGCAGGGCCCGGTGCTCTGGGCGAACGGCAGCGTGGACATCAGCAAGATCGTCGTAGACCAGTACAACACCGTGTCGGGCGTTCCGGCGCAGCCGAAGCCGGCCAACGCGGGCGCAGCCAAGCCAGCAGGTACGCCTGCCCCGGGTGTGGGAATCAAGCCTCCGGCGAAGTAACCGCCGCAATACTTCGGGAATGGAAAAGGACCGCCACCACAGCGGTCCTTTTCTCTTGCGAGAGGAAATCTGTTTAGAGGATTAGGCACCGCGGGCCGCCGAAAGGTTCCCGGGTTCCGAAAAATTCTTTGCCGGCTCCGTTACTTTCGTCATGATGCATGGTTCGGTCTTGACGACCTCACGAAGAGCAGCCAAACTTTCGCGGCATGAGCAAGACTCCGTCGCCTGCCGAGCACCTTAAGTCTTTCCTTGAGAAGTTCGATCCGACGATGGCGGCCGTCATTCGTTCCTGCCGCGTGGCGATGCGCAAGCGCCTTCCTACCGCGAATGAACTGGTCTATGACAACTACAACTTCTTTGTCATCGGCTACTGCACCTCGGAGCGCCCGTCGGACTGCATCTGTTCGCTGGCGGCGAATCGCCAAGGCGTGGGATTGGCGTTTTATTACGGCGCCACGCTGCCCGACCCAAACAAGATCCTGCTCGGCAGCGGCAACCAGAATCGCTTCGTACGTCTTTCCGAAGGCGCCAAAACGCTCGCGCAACCTGAAGTGCAAGACTTGATTGCTGCAGCGATCGCGCAAGCGAAGACGCCGTTGCCAAAAGACGGCAAGGGCAAGCTGATCATTCGCTCCATTTCCGCGAAACAGAAACCGCGGAAGTAAATTCGCCCAAACTCGACTTAGTCTCCGCAGGCCTCCAATTTGTTCCCAATATATTTTTCGCGAGAGTGCGGAAATCCGCGCCAACCGTGGTGTCTGTTCCAGTGCGAGTGGAAGAGAAGGAGCACACCATGTTTGAGCAGAGCCTGGTCGAAATCTCCGCGGAGACGAAACGCCGGAAGCGCTGGACGCAACTGATTTCGTATTCGCTCGAAGCCACCGCAGTCGTCGTATTGCTCGCGTTTCCGCTGGTGCATACGGAAGCGTTGCCACTGGACGACAGTCCCAAGATCTTCCCGCCGATTTATCACGCGCCGCCGCATGTGGATGTGATCACGGAGCACGCGCCTGCACCGCGCCCGGTTCGCGACAATCACGTAATGATCAATCCATACTTGGCGCCAACCAGCGTCGGAAAGACGATTGATCGCAGTCACGATGCCGACAAGTATTCCGCCGCCGAAGAGCTTGTATGCGTCGGTTGCATTCCAGATCCAACCGGTACCGATAGCAGCCGTCATAACCCCGTTCTCGAAAGTGTGCTGCGTCCTGGCCCGGTGCAACCGACGCATCGCGCAGCGCCGGTGACTCGCACTTCGAAATCGCAGGAGAGCCTGCTGCTCCGCCAGGTAAAACCCACTTACCCACGCATGGCGGTCATGACGCGGACGCAGGGAGTCGTGCAACTGCACGCGATCATCGGCCGCGACGGCTCGATCCAGCAGTTGCAGGTTGTGAGCGGATCTCCGTTCTTAGTCCAGGCAGCGCTCGAGGCGGTGCAGCAGTGGAAGTATCGGCCGTATCTGCTCAACGGTGAGCCTGTGGAGGTGGAAACGCAGATCACCGTGAATTTCACGCTAAATGGGAATTAAACCGGCCCAGGGCGTGAAAATGGCACCCAAAACCCCTACCCTTCGCGGGGCCCAATTCGGTCGCCAAAGATATCCTCCAAGTTGTGGAAATCCTTGTGCATAACCCGGTGTTACAAATGTGAGAACGAGTTCTTTCAGCGACTTAGACGGTTTGCCCCTGCCGGAGTGCAGTACTCCAAGCTATTGAAATTCAGGGATTTATCCGGCTACTTGGGATTTCGTTCGGAAGCACTCGAAACGGTGCTTCCGAACGAATCGGGAAATGGGTTTTGCACAAAACAGGCCCTAGCAGGAAAGTGCTGTCAAGCAGAATTTAGCGTTTCGAATCAGGAATTTTCGCCGACTTTGAGGACGGCCAGGAAGGCTTCCTGGGGGATGTCCACCTTGCCAATGCGCTTCATGCGCTTCTTGCCTTCCTTCTGCTTTTCGAGCAATTTGCGCTTACGGCTGATGTCGCCACCGTAGCACTTGGCGAGGACGTTCTTGCGCATGGCCGCAACCGTTTCACGCGCGATGATCTTCGCCCCGATTGCCGCCTGTATGGGAACTTCAAACATCTGTCGCGGAATCAACTCGCGCATTTTGGAAACGAGTGCGCGCCCGCGATCGTAAGCGAAGTCTTTGTGAACAATCGTGGAAAGTGCATCCACCGATTCGCCAGCGACCATGATGTCGAGCTTCACCATCGGCGATTCCCACGCGCCAGCCAGGTGGTAGTCGAGCGAAGCGTATCCGCGGGAGACCGACTTCAGGCGATCGTAGAAATCGAGAACGATTTCGTTCAGTGGCAGTTCGTAGGTAAGCATCACGCGGCTGCCGGTGACGTACTCAAAATTCTTCTGGCGTCCGCGCTTCTCTTCTACGAGCTTCAGAATTCCACCGACATACTCTTCGTTCGTGAGAATCATCGCGGTGATGATCGGCTCTTCGATCTTCTCGATCAGCGTGCTGTCGGGCCACTTCGATGGATTATCCACTTCGATGACCGAGTTGTCGGTGAGTGTGATCTTGTAACGCACGCCCGGCGCGGTGGTGATCAGGTCGAGATCGTACTCGCGCTCGAGACGCTCCTGGATGATCTCCATGTGCAACAGGCCGAGGAACCCGCAACGAAACCCGAAACCCAGCGCGACGGAGGACTCAGGCTCGAAGAAAAACGAAGAATCATTGAGCCGTAGCTTTTCCAGCGCTTCGCGCAACAGCGTGTGTTCATGCGCGTCGACGGTGTAGATGCCGGCAAACACCATCGGCTTGAGTTCTTCGAAACCGGGCAGCGCTTCGAGGCACGGGCGCTCCACGTGGGTGATGGTGTCGCCAATGCCGACATCGGCCACGGTCTTGATGTTCGCCACGATGAACCCGACTTCACCGGCTTCAAGTTGTTCGATGGCCACCGGCTTCGGCGTGAGCACGCCCATTTCTTCGACTAGGAACTGGTGCTTGTTCGACCAGAGCATGATCTTGTCGCCCTTGCGCACCGTGCCCTCTTTGATACGCGCAAGGATGACGACACCGCGATAGCTGTCGAACCACGAGTCGAAAATCAGGGCCTGCAGCGGATGATCGGGATTTCCCTTCGGCGGCGGAACCAGGTGCACGATGGACTCTAGAATGTCCTCCACACCCATCCCCGTCTTCGCCGAGATCGGCAACGCGTGCGACGCATCGAGACCAACCGCGCCTTCGATCATTTCTTTCGCGCGCTCGACGTCGGCGCTGGGCAGATCGATCTTGTTGATGACCGGAATGATCTCAAGCCCGTTGTTGATCGCCAGGTAAGCGTTCGCCAGCGTCTGCGCTTCCACACCTTGCGAAGCATCCACCACAAGCAATGCACCTTCGCAAGAAGCGAGTGAGCGCGAGACTTCATACGAGAAGTCCACGTGGCCAGGGGTGTCGATGAGGTTGAGCTGATAGACCACATCGTCGTGCGCTTTGTACATCATGCGCACAGAGTGGGCCTTGATGGTAATGCCGCGCTCACGCTCCAGGTCCATGGCGTCGAGCACCTGGGCTTGCATCTCGCGCGCCGTGAGGGAGCCGGTAAGCTCCAGCAAACGGTCGGAGAGCGTGCTCTTGCCGTGGTCAATATGAGCAATGATTGCGAAATTACGTATGAAGGAGCGATCCATCGGGTAGTTCGATTTTAGCAGGGTAAATGAAGGCAAAACGCCTTTGACCACGAAGGACACGAAGGTTTCACCAAGGAGGAAGCGAATCTTGCAGTCATTCGCGCGCAAAACTCCCTCTTGCTCAACGAAAGCGCAGACGGCCATGAAACAAACTCACAAATACCTCCGTGAGGCCTTAGTGTCCTTTGTGTTTAAAGATTTTGACTTTCAACACGCTCAATTCTTCCCAGCAGCAGCGCGTAGGCTGCGATCCCAATCGTCAAGAAAATTGCTGCCAACCAGAACGCCGCCTCGAACGAATGCGTGTAGGCGACTACGTAACCGGTGACGATCGGCGCGGAGATCGCGGCGAGTTGGCTGGCGAAGTTCATGATGCCGCCAACGCGGCCCACACTTCCGGGAGGTGCGATGAGGCCCGGAACGGACCATCCGACTGGTGCGGCCGCCGCCAGCCCGCCGATCGAAACGCTGATCCAAAAGATGGCTTGCCCTGGTGTCGTCGCCGATCCGGCAGCGAAGATCGCGACGCCAAGCGATGTGCCACCGATGAGAATGGATTGTCGGACACGGCTCGCATCGAAGCCGCGTCGGATGAGCGCGTCAACAAGCCAGCCGCCGACGAGAAGATCAGTGGCCGTCGCGACCACCCACGGGATGCTGGTGTACCACGCCGATTGCAGAAGGTTCAGGTGCATCGACGTGGAGAGATACGCCGGCAACCAGGCGAGCAGCAGGTAAAAACAGTAGTTGTAGGCTGCGCTGCCTATAGCGAGGCCGGCGACTTTCTTATCGCCGAGTAGATCCAAGATTCCTGTCTCCAAGACTGGCGATTCGAGGACAGTCGGCGCTTCTTCTTCTGGATCACGGTAGACCATCGTGAACAGAAGGAAGTAGGCGAAGCTCGCGATGCCCGTGGCGAGGAAAGTTCCGCGCCATCCCACACGCACCAGTAGCAACCCCATGATCGGCACGCCGATGGCGCTCGAGAATTTTGCGGCGCAGTCGAAGCAGGCGGTGGCGAGGCCACGCTCGTTTTCCGGGAACCATTTGCTGACGGCCTTCGCGTTGCCGGGGAATGTAGGCGCTTCGCCAACCCCGAGCAGCAAGCGCGTCGCAAAGAACTGCCGCGCGCCGTTGGAGAATGCCGAGGCAAACGACGCGATGCTCCAGAGCACCGTACTCACGCGGCCGACGAGCCGCACGCCGAAGCGATCGAGAATCGCGCCGGCAGGAATCTGGCAGAGCGCGTAGGTAAAGCTATAAGCGCTCAGCAGGTAGCCGAATCCGACCGTGGTGAGTCCGAACTCGCGGGTGATCTGATCGTGTGCAATCGACAGGTTTACGCGGTCGAAGTAATTGACCAACACGCCCACTCCGAGCAGGATCGCAATGCTCCAGCGATGCGGATGGGGGCGGTCAGGCATCGCCGGATTGTAACCGACCCGGTGTAGGATTCTGGGGTGATCATTCTGCTGATGGGCGTACAGGGCTCGGGAAAGACCACCGTGGGGAAGGCGCTGGCCGCGCGCCTCGGCTGGGATTTTCGCGATGCCGACGAATTTCATCCGGCCGCGAACAAAGCTAAGATGGCCGCCGGAATTCCGCTCACGGATGAAGATCGTGAGCCGTGGCTACAGGCGATCCGCGCCGCTATGGATCGCGCGAACGCCGAGCATCGGAATCTGGTGGTTACGTGTTCGGCGTTGAAAGAAACGTACCGCCAGCAACTCGCGGCACCGAACACAACCCTCGTGTGGTTAAAGGGTGACCAGCAATTGATCGCGTCACGACTGGCGCTGCGCGAACATCACTTCGCAAAATCGAATTTGCTGGCAAGCCAGTTCGCTGACCTTGAAGAACCGCAAGGTGCGGTAGCGATTGATATTCATCAAACTGTCGAAGCGATCGTGGATGAGATCATTCGTCGTTTGCAGATCAACGCGTGAAGATCCGAACCTGGTAGCCATCCTCGCTCTTGTACTTCAAAGTCAGGTTCCAGCCGTCTTCTTCGGCCGGAAGTTGACGCCCAGGTTCGAGCGTAGCGAAGAGGATCAGGTCCGGCGTGTCGCCCGGCGCCATCATCGTGATCACGCCATCTTGATAAGTTGCATAGGCAGTGCGCTCGCCAGACGTGACATAACGTTTGCGCAGCCGCAGCAGCTCGCGATACCACCGCAGCATCGGGTTCGTATCCACGGCCTTTGACCAATCGAGGCGGCTGCGGTTGAACGTTTCGGGATCCTGCGGATCGGGCACTTCCCGGAAATCGAAATCCTCGAATTCCTTGCGGCGGCCTTCGCTCACGGCGTTCTGCAGCACGGGATCGCCGTAGTCGGTGAAGAACTGAAACGGATGCTCTTCGTCGTATTCCTGCCCCATGAAAAGCAGCGGCGTGTGCGGCGCAAGCAACAGCAGCGCCGCCGAAACATAACGTGCGCCACGAGGCACGAGCGTCGTTAAGCGCTCGCCCTTGGCGCGATTGCCGACCTGGTCGTGGTTCTGCGTGCAGATCACGTTGCGTGGCAATTGCACATTCACCGGCAACTCGCCACGCTTCGTGCCCTTCCAGAACTTGAAGGGCTGGCCTTGAAATGCATAACCGTCGCGGATCGCAGTGACGATCTGCTCTGGGTCGCCGAAGTCCTGGTAATAGCCTTGGCGCTCGCCGGTGAAGTACGCGTGGATGGCGTGGTGGAAGTCATCACTCCAGAAGCCTTGCAGTCCGTAACCGCTGCCGAAAGGACGCACGTATTTGGAAATATTCTCATCGGTCTCGGCAATTACGCAGACCTTGCGGCCGAGTTCGGCGGCGAGTGTCTGCACATTTTCCTGGAGTTCTTGCAGCACGTGCTTCGACGAATCGTCTTTGATCGTCTGCACGGCATCGAGACGCAGGCCGTCGAGGTGATACTCACGTATCCAGTAGAGCGCGTTATCAATCACGAACCGGCGGACATGCTCACAGCCGGGCGTTGTGTCGTAATTGATGGCCTCGCCCCACGGTGTTTTATGGTGGTCGGTAAAATATGGCCCGAACATCCGCAGGTAATTGCCCTCGTTGCCGAGGTGGTTGTAGACCACGTCGAGAATCACCGCGAGCCCGTGCGCGTGAGCGGCATCCACAAAGCGGCGTAGTGCCTCGGGGCCGCCATAGCTCTCCTGCACCGCGTAGAGGCCGACGCCGTCGTAGCCCCAGTTATGCTTGCCGGGAAACGCATTCACCGGCATTAGTTCAACGACCGTGATACCGAGCGCCTTCAGATACGGCAGCTTCTCGATAGCCGCATCCAGCGTGCCTTCCGGCGTGAATGTCCCTACGTGTAGCTCGTAGATCACGTAGTCGTCGTAGTCAACGCCTTCCCAGTTTTCATCGGACCACTGGAACTGCGAAGGATCGACGATCTCGGTCGGCCCATGCACGCCTTCGGGCTGGAAGCGCGAGACCGGATCTGGCACAGCCTGCTCGCCATTGATCACGCAAAAGTAGCGGTCGCCCGCGTGCGCATCGGCCTCGAGCGTCCACTCGCCGCGATCGTCACGCTGCATCGGCTGATCGTTCTGCGAACTACCCTGGATCAATCGAATGGAGAGACTTTTGGCGTTCGGCGCCCAGACGCGGAAATGCACGCGACCATCGCGCAGGCTGGCACCGTATTGAAGTTGCGAGGCGGAGGTTTTCACAGGCACTCCGATTCAGACGACCTTTCAACCGTGAAGGTTGCAGAAGATGCTCCGCTACAATCTCGGCATGGGATTGATTCTCGCATCTGCCTCCCCGCGCCGCTCGGAGTTACTGCGCAAGGCGCGCATGGTTTTCCGCGTGGAACCGGCACACGTGCCGGAAGTGCACACTGCCGGCGAAGATCCGAAGCAGTACGCGCAGCGCCTCGCCCGCGATAAAGCGCGCGCCGTCGCCGCGAAGTATCCCAACGATTTCGTCATCGGCGCGGACACCATCGTTGTCGCCGATGCCCATGTACTCGAGAAGCCCGCCGACGAAGCCGATGCCGCACGCATGATCCGCATGCTCTCTGGCCACACCCACGAGGTCACTACCGGCGTTTGTCTCTGCGGCCCCAACGTAGAAATTGTTGAAACCGAAACCACGCGCGTGACCGTCGCCGAGATCTCGGACGAAGAGATTGCTGACTACATCCACACCGGCGAGCCCATGGACAAAGCCGGAGCCTACGGCATCCAGGGAATGTTCTCGCGCTGGGTCACGGGCATCGAGGGCGATTATTTCAACGTGGTGGGGCTGCCGATCGCGCGGGTGTATCGGATGATGCGGCGAGCCGGAGTCCTATGACGCTGAGAAGATTCACCACGGAACAAGCCCAGAGTCTGCTCTCGAAAGCAGAACGTCAAAGGCAATTGGCTTTTGTTGCAGCGTTGCCGGATGACCAAATCGATACATCCGATATTCCGGAATTGACGCGCGAACGTTCAAGCAGATGATGCCCGCCCAGATCTTTTGGCAGAGGAGAAGACGGGCGCCTGTTCGAATCGATCACGACATAGTCGCATGGCTGAAACAAAGCAGAGATGGATGTGCGAAAAGAGCCAACGCACTGCTGCGTCGTGAAATGCTTCGCGCTAACCGGAGCAGGATCTAGTCTCGCACAATCTGATATTTCGACACTCGGCCGTCAGTTCCGAAGTCAATAGCCAACCATTCCGAGTCAATGCCCATGAAGCCTCGTTCGGGGCCAAGCCAGTACGTCAGGCTGTGATGCGCGAATGTGTCGCTGACGGTTCGCTCCCCGAGTAGTTGTTCCACTTCATTTCGCGTGAGCCCATCCAGCCGCCTGCTAGAGATCAGATCGTCCACCATGCGAATCCGCACGGGATCGGAACCATCGATTTGCGCTGGGTCGTTCCATGCCCGACTCTCGAACGGCAGACGGTGCCGCCGTTCCTTCACGGAGTCGTACTCCAAGCGCCCAAACAGCAGCAATGCTGGACTGGAAACCACAAGTACCATGCCGAACACGCAACTTATGAGGAGAACCGCGGTGCGCTTCGACCGAGTCATAAACAAAGAACTTTAGACGCTTCGTCCCTTAGCGCCAATCAAAAAGGCACGCTCGTCGCGTGCCTCAGATCTTTTGCGAACTGCGACCGGTTTAGGACTTCTTCTCTTCGGTCGGAGCCGGGCCTTGCTCGCCTTCGCGCATTGCGCCCTTGAAGTTGCGGATACCTTCGCCCATGCCCTTGCCGAGATCGGCCAGTTTGCTGGGTCCCCAAATTAGCAGTGCGATGCCGAGAATCAGCAGGAGCTCTGGCATTCCAAGTTTGCCACCGAACATGATTCCTCCAATTGCAGCCCGGAGACCTGCCAGCTTATGACGGTATTCCGGCTAATCCACTTAAAATTCTAGGCCAGCGGCCTTCAGGAGTCAAAAGACGAATGTGCTATAACGCCCGAATTAATCCGGCCAGCAGTGCTGCGCGCTTCGGCATTTCGGTGGCGAAAATATATTCGTGAACCGCGTGGGCTCCGTCGCCGACCGCGCCTAACCCGTCTAAAGTCGGCACGATAGCCCCGGTGAAGTTGCCGTCGGAACCGCCCCCCACCATTCTCTCCGCTAGGGAAAAGCTGAGTTCCGCAGCGATCAGCTGCGCCTGCGCAAATAAAGCTGCGGTGCCCGGAGTGCGCTCCATCGGCGGACGGTTGACTCCGCCGGAAAGAGCTAGCGAGCAGCGCCTATTGATCGGTTTCAACCGTGCAAACAGCTTCGAAACGCGTTCGACATCGCGCTTGGTGCTCACGCGCACGTCGATTTCCGCTTCCGCCGACGCAGCGATCACGTTGCTGCGGGTTCCACCGCGAATGACGCCGGGATTGACCGTGGTTCCCCGCTTGAGATCGGTGAAGCCGGCGATTTTCTCAATCTGTCGCGCAAGTTCCAGCACCGCGCTCTGGCCCTTCTCGAAATCGAGTCCCGAGTGGGAAGCCACGCCAGTGATACGCAACAAATAGTCGCCGACGCCTTTGCGCGCGGTCTTCAGCGCGCCGTCGGTGCCAGCGGCCGGCTCACAGACAAACGCTGCTGCGGATTGTTTCGCGAGCTTCTCGGTGATCGACCGGGAACTCTCGCTGCCGGTCTCCTCGTCGGAGACGAGGATGATCGTCACTGGTCGCGGCAACCCGCCTTGGGTCTGCAGTGCGGCGATGGCGCCGTGAATTTGGACGATGCCGCCCTTCATGTCGAGCACACCTGGACCGCTGATGCGACCTTTGCTCTCGCGGTACGGCATCTGCTTCAGAGTGCCGAGCGGATAGACCGTGTCGTAATGTCCGACGATCAGCACCGGCTTCGCGCCGCGCGGTCCGCCGAAATCCACTTGCAGGTGATTGCCGGTGATCTTGTCGCGATGGAGTTTCGTGCGGCCGCCGATGGCGCCGAAATCCTGCGCTAGCATTTCGGCCATGGCGTCGCAGGAAGGTTTATCGTCGCTCGGGGACTCGTGTTCCACGATGCGGCGGAGCATGGATTGCATGGCCGATTGCTGGTCTTTCAAGTGGGCAAACAGGTCACGATGCGAGGTTCTAGGGTCAGACGAAGGTCTTTGGGGCATTCGGTAAACGCTGAATCTATCGGAAGTCGAACGAATTCGCCTGTATATAATTGTCGTTTTGCTCAGGAAACGCAATGACTGACGGCAGGTTAATTACCGGCGAGATGGCCGAGGCCAAGCAAGTCCTCGACGTCACCGACATCCAGAAGATCCTTCCCCACCGCTACCCACTGCTTCTTCTCGACCGCATTATCGAGTTCAAGCGCAAAGAGCGCATCGTGGCGATCAAGAACGTCACCATCAACGAGCAGTTCTTCCAGGGGCACTTCCCGGGATATCCGATTATGCCCGGCGTGCTCATCGTCGAAGCAATCGCACAGGCTGGCGGCGCGCTCCTGCTGACGGAGATTCCCGACCAGAACGAAAAGCTGATGGTCTTTGCGGGCATTGAGAAAGCCAAGTTCCGCAAGCCCGTCGTTCCGGGCGACCAGGTACGGCTCGAAGTGGACGTCATCGTGTGGCGCAATACCGCGGCAAAACTCATGGGCAAGGCATTCGTGGGCGACAAGCTCGCGTGCGAAGCGACCGTTAGCTGCCAGATCGTGCCGCGACCTGCCAAGCCGGAGAACAGTTGAGTACGGCAGCCATGGCGAACATCCATCCCACCGCGGTGATCGATCCGTCGGCAAAGATTCCGGCGTCGTGCAAAATAGGGCCGTATTGCGTCGTCGGGCCGAACGTGGAGATGGGCGAAGAGTGCGAACTCGTCGCGCACGTGGTGCTGCAAGGGCCGACCAAACTTGGCAGCCATAACAAAATTTATCCCTTCGCGGCCATCGGCATCGGGCCGCAGGATTTGACATACAGCGGCCAGCCCACGCGGCTGGAAATTGGCGACCACAACCAGATCCGCGAGTACGTCACCATTCATCGCGGCACCGTGAAGGGCGGCGGGCTGACCACGGTCGGCAATCACACGCTGATCATGGCCTACGCGCACGTCGCGCACGATTGCCATATCGGCGACCACGTGATCCTCGCCAACGCCGCCACGCTCGGCGGCCACGTCACGGTAGAAGAGTGGGCGTCGATCAGCGCGTTGTGCCCCATCCACCAGTTCGTGACCATCGGCAAACACTCGTATGTCGGCGGCGGAACGACGATCACGCAGGACGTCCTTCCCTTCTCGAAAACCAGCGCCTCCCGCGAGGTGCATGCGTATGGCGTAAATGCCGTGGGGTTGCAGCGACGCGGCTTCTCCGACGAGCGGATCAAAAGGATCCAGCGGTTCTTCCGCGTTCTGCTGAAGTCGAAACTCAATACCTCGCAGGCGCTGGAGAAGCTGAAGTCAGAAGGCGATCTCGGCGAAGATGTGGCGATGCTGATTGCGTTCGTGGAGAAGTCGGAACGCGGCGTGCTGAAGTAAAACCTCAAAATCTTTAAACACGAAGGGCACGAAGTTCACGAAGGGATTTTTGGAGGGGCTTATTTCTGCGAAGGGCTCTCTTCTTCCAATCCTGCAGAGAGCAATGGTGCGAGATCCGGCCGCGGATGCACATACCATTTTCCGTCTTGATCTTTGATCACGAGCGTTCGTTCGGTGTGTTTCTCGCCGCTGTGCAATAGTACTTCGACATCGACAAACATCACGTCCTGAAATCCAGACAATGCGTAGCCGGTGGATGCAGGGCCGTTTTTACTTAAATGGCGCGATGTAAACACGCGCACGATTTTGACGGGATTCTGCGGATCAGGCGCGGACGACGCTTTCTCCTGGCGCAGGTGTTCGAGAAGACCTTCTTTCCAGCGGAGGTACTCATCGTGGGTGGCTCCGCCCATGTAGGGACGGATGAGAACTTGTTGCATGAGCGATACGTCGTCAGCGATGAAGGCTCGCGCGTAGTCTGCGGCAACACCTTCCGGCGTAGATTGACCTGACGGAGTGTTCTTGCGAACAGAGGGCTGCTGAGCGAAGCTCAGTGCGCACAACAGCGCCGCAACCTGGAAGAGGGACAGCCACCTGCAGATAATCACGAGTTTCGTCATTTCCTCACCGCATCCAATGCCCGCGTTCCGATAGCCACTTGAACAATTCAACATTCTCAAAGGAAACGGTGCTGCCGTTCACGGCACCTCGCTTGCCCCATTTGTCGAAGTAGATTTCTCCGACGGGAGAGCCATCTCTCCGCTCGAAGATCACTCCCCACCGAACATCGGCGCCCCCTTTCGACTCTGTCACCCGCGTATTCTCTAGCGATTTCATCAACGACTCGGGAAGGCTGCGTCCGCTGGCGCTGGTAAGAAGAACCTTGTATTCGAACCGCTTCTTCAAGTCTTCAGGCGTGACCCTCACCAGCGTCAGGATGTTTGGATCCATGTACAGAACTTCAATCTGGACCACGTCCTTGCTCTTGATCTTCGCTGCGATGTCTGCGATCACTACGGATGGACTTGATTGTGAAAGTACCGGCGCACAAACGGCGAAGACCACAAGCATTGCTGCCAGGATCCGATTCATGCTGCCTCCGTAAGTAACAGACGGCGCGGAGCCTACTTCGTCAGCGCATCCAGATGCGCCCGCTCGGCGTGTTCTTCAATCGCCTTCTGAATTTCCAACGCAACCGCCAAAGCTCGGCGGCCATCTTCCAACGACACCACTGGCGTTTCCCGAGTTTGCACTGCTTGCAGGAAGCTGAGGATTTCCGAGCGCAGCGGCTCTTCCGGCACCACCGGCGGTTTCGACGGCATTACATCCGGCATTTGCGGCAGGCCACCATCGTTGGGCGTGTGCTGCGCCATCTTGTTCACCGTAAACACCAGCACATCCTGGCGCGCGTAATCGATCGACACGTATTGGTTGGGCTGGAAGAAGCGCAGTTTGCGCACGCGTTCCGTCGAAACTCGGCTCGCAGTGAGATTGGCGATGCATCCGTTTGCGAATTGCAGGCGCACGCTGGCGATATCCACCTTCTGCGAGAGCACCGGCAGACCGACGGCGCGCACTTCAACCACTTCGCCTGCAACGAACGACAGGATGATGTCGATGTCGTGGATCATGAGGTCGAGGACGACATCCACGTCGAGAGCGCGCGGACCGAAGAGGCTCAGGCGGTGAATCTCGAAAAACATGGGCTTGGTGATGAGCGGGATCGTCGCGCGGACAGCAGGATTGAAGCGTTCGAGGTGTCCGACCTGCGCGATGCGGCGATGCTCGGCCGCGAGGTCAATGATCTCGTCTGCTTCTTCGAGCGTGGCGGCGAGCGGCTTTTCAATCAGCACGTCGAAGCCGGCTTCGAGAGCTTCACGCGCCACATTGCGATGGAATTTCGTGGGCACCGCAATGGAGACGGCATCGGCTCCGCCGTGCGCCAGCAGTTCGCGGATCGAAGCATAAGCGCGAGTTTCGTGAGTGGCGGCGATCTGCGCGGCGCGAGCGGTGTCGCTGTCGACAATGCCGACGAGTTCTACGCCGGGCGTGCCCTGCGGCAGGGTGCCGGCCTGGGTCTCACGATGCAGTTCGGAATAAACACGGGCATGGTTCTTGCCGAACGCTCCCGCTCCAATCACGGCGACACGGATAGGCTTGGACAATTGCGTGACCTCTCGTGCAACTGCCTATTTTACGCGGAGGAGAGTTTGCCGCCGACGATAGGGGTCCTTCGACTCCGTTTCGCTTCGCGAAACTCCGCTCAGGATGACAGGGCGCTACTTCGCTGCTTTCAATCCCCGGGCTGCGATGTCCTTGCGATAGATCATGCCGTCGAAGCGAATCTTCATGATCGCGTCGTAAGCGCTGTTGACGGCGTCGCCGAGCGTCACGCCTTTCGCGGTGACGTTGAGCACGCGACCGCCGGCGGTGTAGTACTCGCCGTCGCGCTTGGTGGTCCCCGCGTGGAATACCTTTACGCCTGGAACCGTTGCGGCTTCTGCGAGACCGTGAATCTTCTTGCCCGCCTCGTACGAGCCCGGATATCCCTGCGAGGCCATGACGACCGTGACTGCCGCATCTGACGACCACTTGAAGTCGCCTTCGCTGATGCGGCCTTTCACGCTGGCTTCGAACGCGTCTACCAGATCGCTGTCGAGGCGCATCAGAATCGCCTGGGTCTCGGGATCGCCGAAGCGCGCGTTGAACTCGAGGACCATCGGGCCCTTGGCGGTCATCATCAGACCGCAATAGAGGATGCCTTTGAACGGCGAGCCTTCTTCCGCCATGCCGTGAATGACCGGGCGCGCGACGTTCTTTAGCAGCCACTCGCGCATTTGCGGGTCCACGATTTTATCGGTACTGTAGGCGCCCATACCGCCGGTGTTGGGGCCGGTGTCGTTGTCGCCCACGCGCTTGTGATCTTGGGCGGCCACGAGCGGCACGCCACGCTCGCCGTCGCTCATGACGAGGAACGAAAGCTCTTCGCCTTGCAGAAATTCTTCGAGGACCACGCGACGGCCGGCGTCACCGAGCATCTTGCCGCTGAGCATCTCCATGGCAACGAGGAAGGCTTCGTCTTTGGTCTTCGCGATGACTACGCCCTTGCCCGCGGCGAGTCCGTCGGCTTTTACCACCACAGGCGCATGCAGATGCGCGAGTGCTTTCTGCAATTCAACTTTGTCGGTGACGACCGCGTAGTGGCCGGTGGGAATGCGGTGCCGCTGCATGAAGAGCTTGGCGAAGCTCTTGCTGCCTTCGAGTTCGGCAGCGGCTTTCGTGGGCCCGAAGACGGGGTACTCGCGCTTCTGGAACTCGTCGACGAGGCCATTCGTTAATGGGATTTCGGGGCCGACGACGGTGAGGTCCGGACGGATACGGTTGGCGATCTCGAGCATAGCGTCCACGGATTTCACGTCGCCCGGGAGGCACTCGGCTTCGTCGCCGATACCGCCGTTGCCGGGCACGCAGTAGAGCTTCGAAACGCGCGGCGACTGTCTCAGCTTCCACACCAGCGCATGTTCACGGCCACCGCCGCCAATCACCAGGACCTTCATGAACGTTCGTTCTCCAGAGCGTAAAGAGGAAAGGTTAGGGTTTCGGCACAGCGAAGTCAAACATCGCCATGTGACTTCTATGCTGGCGCGTACCGGGATGGCTCTTTTAAAGTGGTACTCAGCTGTTCCGTAGCATCCAATCTGCTTTCATGAACACCCGCTCCAGCCCGTGGCGCGTCACCGAGGGAATGCCCAGCTTGCCCGAGGTGCACAGCAGCCTGCCGATCCCGAGCGGGCCGAGCTTCCTGCGCAAACTCGTCGCGTTCGCCGGACCGGGCTTCCTGGTTGCCGTTGGATACATGGACCCGGGCAACTGGGCCACCGATCTCGCCGCCGGATCGCAATTCAATTACGCGCTGCTCTCAGTCGTGCTGATCTCGAGCTTGATGGCAATCCTCCTGCAATCGCTCTCTCTGAAGCTTGGGATCGTGGTCGAGCGCGACCTCGCGCAGGCTTGCCGCGATGCGTATTCCAAGCCGGTGAGCATTGGGCTTTGGGTGCTGGCGGAAATCGGCATTGCCGCATGCGATCTTGCCGAAGTGATTGGCTCGGCGATCGCGCTGCAGCTGTTGTTTCATATCCCGCTCACCATCGGCGTGTGCATCACCGCTGGCGACGTGCTGCTCATGCTGCTGTTGCAGCAGCGCGGCTTTCGCTACATTGAGGCGATCGTCGTCACCCTGATTGCGACCATCAGCATCTGCTTCGGCCTGGAGATTCTGTACTCGCGGCCTGAGCTTTGGCCGATGCTCGCCGGTTTTCTGCCGCACCAGGAACTCGTCACTAACCACGCGATGCTCTATATCGCGGTCGGCATTCTTGGCGCTACGGTGATGCCACATAATCTCTACCTGCACTCGGCGATCGTGCAAACGCGCCAGTACGAGCGCACGCCTGAAGGCAAACGCGAGGCGATCAAGTACTGCAACATCGATTCGGCGATTGCGCTCTCGTTCGCGTTCCTGGTAAATGCCGCGATTTTGATCATGGCTGCGTCGGTGTTCTACCGCAGCGGACACCGCGAGGTTGCCGAGATCAGCGACGCCTATCGCCTGCTCTCGCCGCTGCTCGGCGTCACCGGCGCGAGCGTGATCTTCGCCATCGCGCTGCTGGCGTCGGGCCAGAACTCCACCCTCACCGGCACGCTCGCCGGACAGATCGTGATGGAAGGCTTCCTCTCCATCCGCCTGAAACCGTGGCTGCGCCGGCTGGTCACGCGGCTGATCGCGATCATTCCGGCGGTGATCATCAGCTTCTTCTACGGCGCCAGCGGCACCGCGAAGCTGCTCATCTTCAGCCAGGTCGTGCTCTCCATGCAGCTGAGCTTCGCCGTCTTCCCGCTGGTGGCGTTCACCAGTTCGAAAGAGAAGATGGGCGAGTTCGCGAATGGGGCGCTCTTGAAGTTGGTCGCTTGGACCGTCGCGATCGTCATCGCGGGGCTGAATATTTGGTTGCTGGTGGAAGCGGTGCGAGGGTAAACCCTGCAGCAGCGGGGTTTATTGTTAAGTACCCCCCCCACCCCCCTCCCCCCTATATCGTGTTTTCAGCAGGTTAGGGTATGCAATCCGCGCAAAAATTTGAGCGCGTGGGAGTTATAGGCAAAAATTTGATTTTGTGGGACTTAGCTGTCGTTTTTCGCCTTTGTTGCAAGACTTCCTTAACTATTCACTCTGCAAAGAAGTTTACTTATTCGTTAACACCCCCGTCTGGACACACGTTTGCGCTGGCGGTCCAGACTGGGCGGCGGGAGATGAGAAGTTCGGGTGATCCCCACATGCACAGGATAATGGGAGGGGACGCAAGAGTCTGTGACGGGCGGCACGCTCGTGCGTGAGATGGGTCACAGGGCGATGTAATTAGCTAGTTGGGGGATGTCCCGTCTCCTGTATTCCCGAGAACGCTCGCCTCTTGCCTTCGGTGGCAGTTTCCGTACGTTTCACCGCTGCCACACCAACACTCCTCTTGCGGTGCAATCGTCTGAAAGTGCCCGGCGGGACCGAACGGAGCTACGCCTCCTGGCCAAACGCCTCGCCACGCTCTCGTTATGGGCAGAAGTTGCTTCGCGATTCCGGGAAAATTGCGATTGATGCGCGGCTCGGTGTCGCGCACCTGTTCACCTGGCGCGGGCGTGTAGAGTACAACGCCTGAATTCAAGTGGAAGAGCCTTCTAGTCCGAAGCCAGATCACAAGCTTTCCCAAGTACGTCGCCGTTTGATCGAGCACCTGGACCGATTTCGACGGCCAGGATTCGAACTTGAATATCGACGCAGAGTACACACACAGCCCAGGAATGTAGCGGCCACGAAACCAAATCGAACGATCCTCCCGGATGTGCAGTAACGCGGGGAAGACATCGCGCGAGACTTCCGGCGCTACGCAATACACCCATGGATGTTGCGGATTATCGAATTCGAGAAGGAGTACTTCAAACGACATCTCGGTATTGACCGCCAGAGATTCAAGCGGGTGCGGGTCGAGTTTGCGGGCGGATTGCGGCGGTAGGATGGTGCCGCGATCGATAGAGATTGCGAGGTCTCGCTGCATCCGGCGCCATGCAAGTCTGGCGGACGCGTCATCTGTGAACGGCTGGATCCGCCCAATCCAAGCTCGCCGCGCAGAAGTGCCCGAAGGCACTTCCGCGGGAGTGAAATCCGGATAGAAATACTGCAGATCCGGAGCGGTTGAAATCCAAGTGGCGGTGCTCACCATCGAACCCCGTGCGAGCGTGCGGGTACCACGACGCGCGGCGGTGGGGGCGTCTCAACGTGCTTTTTGCAAGTGGGCAAGGAAAGAAGATTGTTGGGTTTCTCGCCGTCTGCCTCGGTCTTGAGGAACTTGCGACCCTCTTTCGTCTTTTCGACGATGACCTTCGCGGTGTGGCCTTGAGGACGATCAACAACGAATTCGTCCCCTTGGTTTTCGATGCGAGCGATCGCTTCGCTTTCGGTAAAGCGTGAGCCATCGTCACAACCGACTTCGGCGATGCGCTCGTGATCCTCGCTGTGGATTGTGCAGGTGATACGGAATCGTGCCATTACTGGCACCTCCTGATTGAATTGAGTCCGTATCAACGAGGCACTTGCGACCCGACGTTCTCACGTAGATAATCGTCGCGGGTACAGCTTCGCAAAGCGAGGCGACGACGGACTCGTCCGTCGCCCACATCAGCCGCGGCTTCCATCCGCGGCTGATTCCTGTTTGGGCCTTAGTACTCACAACAAGAGAGTGCCACATCGGAACGAAGATCGCAATCACTAATTACGCATTACTAATTTGCAAAGCTAGACTTGTCACAATCAAAAGTAAGACTTGACAAACTGGATGTTTTGCACAGAGAATTGCACTAGGTGCTGTGCAAATCCTGTGCAAATCGATCCGGCTATAGTGAACACGTTGTTTGGGCACCGTCTTGGGAGCGCTCGCCGGGCCCGCCGAATCTCCCAAACTGAGCTCGGAAGAAGAATCGGCGTATCACGCGTGACGATCGCAAATATCGAACGCGGCGGGCAGAATGTGCAAATTGCGCAGGCATTTGTACTCGCAAAGGCTCTGGATATTCACCCGATGGAACTGATACCGACAGAGCATGACGTCGAGGAAGCACATCAACCTACTAACGAAGACCGGTTCGTCAGATTGGCGAAGATCCAGCTCGCTGAAATCGTGAAAGGTGCAGAATGAGGCCACCCGAAATAGAACAGCGCGTTGAGCAGCTCCTGCGGAAGTACAACATAAACGACGGCCCCGTTCCGGTGGAACGTATTGCGGAAGCGGAGGGGCTCCCCATTATCGAAACTGCGTATGCCGGAGAAGTGTCTGGAGCCCTAATTCGCAGCAACGGCATGACGGGTATCGCTGTGAACTCTGCGCATCCACAAACACGTCGTCGGTTTACTGTTGCGCACGAACTCGCGCACTTCGCTTTAAATCACGAAGGCGAATACATTGACTCGCGGTTTACTGTGATTCGCCGAGATGGCAGGTCCTCGGATGCGACAGACAAAAAAGAAATCGAAGCGAACGCATTTGCTGCGAATCTTTTGATGCCAACAGAATTTCTATATCGAGACCTGAAGCCGTCCTATCGTGGCGAAGCTCATTTATCGGACAACGACCTAAAGATGCTTGCAAGGAAATATCGAGTAAGCCCCTTGGCGATGCAATACCGTCTAGTGAATTTGGGTTTGCTGTCGCCTGAATGATCGCACTAATTGAGCGATTTCCAACAGACAGTGAGTACAAAAGCAGCAAAGGATTCGTTTTCTATGGCTACACACATACCGAATTACCCGTTGGATCGCTCCGTTGAGGAAAGAGTCCTCGAAGTCATCCGAATGCACCCCGACTTAGAACCGAGCGAGGTGATCTCTAAGACCGCTGATCAGCTACGGATCGCGTCGATTTCTGTCCGGGAGGCAATTTGGCATTTGATTTCCCAGGGCGAGTTATTGCTTTCTGAGACTCAATCACTAATGGTCAGTCCGACACGAAATCGTTGAAGATGCCGAACGGAACCAACCCCGAGGCCGTTGGCAGGTTTGACCGCAGGCACCCAAGTGATCGTCCTCCTGACAATCGACTCCCGGCGCAGCGCGATCGCGACAGAATTCTCTTCACGTCAGCGTTTCGAAGATTGGCCGGAATCACCCAGGTAGTCGGGTCCGAGGAAGGCCACATCTTTCATAACCGTCTTACACATTCGCTAGAAGTCGCGCAGGTGGGGCGTCGTTTAGCCGAGAAGTTTCTCGCTGCGGATAATTCTCTCTCAGTGAGACTCGATGCTGACGTTGTCGAGGCTGCATGCTTGGCTCACGACCTCGGCCATCCACCGTTCGGTCACGTTTCAGAAGTGCTGTTGGACAAACTATCGACACAACAGAATCTCCCGGACGGTTTTGAAGGCAATGCGCAAAGCTTTCGAATCATTACCAAGCTCGCGTTCCGCTCCTCGAACATGGAAGGATTAAATTTAACGCGCGCGACGCTCAACGCAGTTCTGAAATACCCGTGGGCGAGAGGTAACTCTGGGAAGAAGAATCGTAAGTGGGGAGCATATGAGGCCGAACTTGTCGATTTCAAATTCGCGCGCCAACTGCAAAATGCAAATGATGACGAGCAGGCGCTTGAGGCTAGCATCATGGATTGGTCCGACGATATTACGTACTCAGTTCATGATCTCGAAGACTTCTACCGAGCGAGGCTTGTTCCGTTGCACCTGCTGGTAACCGACGCTGGTGAGCGACAGCGCTTTTATGATGGTGCAAGAAAGCGTCTGCAACGCGACGAATTGCTCCCCGATCAAGCATTTGCTGAGTTGCAAGAAGCTTTCGATAAGCTGGCAATTACCATTCCGCTGGACGTCGAGTACCGAGCCACACAGAAGCAAAGATCCGCCTTACGCTCATTCACTGCCGGGCTGATTAACAGGTACGTGAGCAACTCGACTGTCGGAGTGGATGGGAAAAAGGCTTTCCTGTCGGTTCCACCGGGTTTCAGAAAAGAAGTGAAGATGCTGAAACAGCTGACTTGGCATTACGTGATTGAAAATCCCGCACTCGCGACACAGCAATACGGGCAAAAACGGATAGTTGAAGACTTGTTCAATATCTTCCACGAGGAAGCGAAGTCCCTGAACGCGCCGCATATATTCCCGACGAGCGATCGCGAAAATATTGAGGCAATTCATATGTCGTCACAATCCGGGACAGAGAAGGAAAGGTCTCTTGTGCGCGCAGTGGTCGATTTGCTCTCTGGCATGACAGAACGGCACGCAATCGAGATGCATCGAAGACTGACAGGCGCTAGTCTCGGTTCAGCACTGGACTTCATCGCTCGGTGAGGGCCATAGACGCTTCTACTCCACCCCACGAGCACAGACATCCACCGAGTTGTAAATAGCAGAAAAGCCGCTTCCCCTCTTCGCTTCGCGCCCCCTCCTCTCCACCATTCCCCTCCACCCCCTTCCAGAGTTAAACTAAAGAGTTCCGGCTGACGAGCCTGTACCGGTCAATGCCTGCACGCCCTCCCGGAAAACTCGAGATTCCCTCGGGTTTGGGGATGGGTGTTCACTCCTCACGAGGCGTGAACCAAGCCATCAAGATCCTGACAACTGATTGACCGCGCCTGGCGCGCATTTTTGTGAGGAATTCCTATGAACAGCTTTGATAGCCGTGCCGTACTCCGCGTGGATGGTCGCGAGTACGAAATCTACCGCCTTGACGCCCTCGACAAGCAGGGCTTTAACGTTGCGCGCCTGCCCTTCTCGCTGCGCATATTGCTGGAAAACCTGCTGCGCCGCGAAGACGGGCGCAATGTGAAGGCCGACGAAATCCGCGCCCTGGCCGGGTGGGACCCGAAGGCCGTACCCGCGCAGGAAATCGCCTTTATGCCCAGCCGCGTGCTGCTGCAGGACTTCACCGGCGTGCCCGCCGTGGTGGACCTGGCCGCGATGCGCGAGGCGATGAAGGCCCTCGGCGGCGATGCGACAAAAATCAATCCGCTGCAGCCGGCCGAGCTGGTGATTGACCACTCGGTGCAGGTGGATGAGTTTGGCTCCGCCAAAGCCTTCGACCTGAACGCCGAGCTGGAGTTCATCCGCAACAAGGAGCGCTACGCGTTCCTGCGCTGGGGGCAAACGGCGTTCAAGAACTTCGCCATCGTGCCGCCGGACACCGGCATTGTGCACCAGGTGAACGTCGAGTACCTGGCGCGCGTTGTGTTTGTGGCGCAGCAGGGGTCGAATGGCAGCAGCAAGGCCGTGGCGTATCCCGACACGCTGGTGGGCACCGACTCGCACACGACGATGGTCAACGGGCTTGGCGTGCTGGGCTGGGGCGTGGGCGGCATTGAAGCCGAGGCCGCCATGCTCGGCCAGCCTGTCTCGATGCTGATTCCGCAAGTGGTGGGCGTTCGCCTGACCGGCAAGCTGCCCGAGGGCGCGACTGCCACCGACCTCGTATTGACGCTGACCGAAATGCTGCGCCGCCACGGCGTGGTCGGCAAGTTCGTGGAGTACTTCGGCAGCGGCTTGCGTCACCTGCCGCTGGCGGACCGTACGACGATTGCGAACATGGCGCCCGAATACGGCGCGACTTGCGGCATCTTCCCCGTGGACGACGAGACGCTGCGCTACCTGCGCCTCTCGGGCCGCAGCGAAGAGCACATCAAACTCGTCGAGGCGTACTGCAAGGAGCAGGGACTGTTCCACACGCACGACACGCCGGAAGCCGAGTACAGCGAAGTGCTCGACCTGCACCTGGCAACGGTGGAGCCGAGCGTGGCGGGGCCGAAGCGTCCGCAGGACCGCGTGGTGCTGGGTCATGTTGGCGAGTCTTTCGAGAAGGCGCTGCCGACGCTGGTGAAGCCCGGCACGAAGCTGGAAGACAACTTCAAACACAACGCCACGCCGAAGGGCGGCGAGACAGTTGCAGAAGGCGTTAACCATGGTGCAGTGGTGATCGCGGCGATCACGAGTTGCACCAATACTTCGAACCCGAGTGTGATGATCGGCGCCGGGCTGGTCGCGAAGAAAGCTGTCGAAAAAGGTCTGAAGACGCCGGCGTGGGTGAAGACGTCGCTGGCGCCGGGATCGAAGGTGGTCACCGACTACTACATCAAGTCCGGACTGCTGACGTATCTCGAACAGCTCGGTTTCAACGTAGTCGGCTACGGCTGCACCACGTGCATTGGAAACTCCGGGCCGCTGCCGGAAGAAGTTTCGAAGCATGTCGGCGAGAAGGACCTCGTCGTCGCGTCGGTGCTGTCGGGCAATCGCAACTTCGAAGGCCGCATCAATAGCGAAGTTCGCGCGAATTACCTGATGTCGCCGCCGCTGGTGGTGGCTTTCGCGCTGGCAGGACGCATTGATTTCGATCCGACGAAAGACGCGATCGGCATCGGCAACGATGGTAACGAAGTCTTCCTGAAAGACATTTGGCCAACTTCGCAGGAAGTGGATGACGTAGTGAACTCCTGCATTGAAGGCTCGATGTTCCGCAAGAGTTATGGCGACGTTTTCAAGGGCGACCAGCGCTGGCAGGGGCTGAACGTCCCGACCGGCGAGACCTTCGCGTGGGAAGACACTTCGACCTACGTGAAGAACCCACCGTACTTCGAGGGCATGACGCTCACGCCGAAAGCCGTCGAGGAGATCAAGGGCGCGCGTGTGCTGGCCGTACTTGGGCACTCGATCACTACCGACCACATCTCGCCCGCGGGATCGATTAAGAAAGACGGGCCCGCCGGTAAGTATCTGACCGAACATGGCGTGAAGATCGCCGACTTCAATTCCTTCGGCTCGCGCCGCGGCAATCATGAAGTGATGATGCGTGGCACCTTCGCCAATACGCGCCTGCGCAACAAGATGGTGCCGGGCACCGAAGGCGGCTATACCAAGCATCTGCCGAGCGGCGAGCAGATGTCGATCTTCGACGCGTCGGAGAAGTACCGCGCCGAGGGCGTGCCGACGGTGATTCTCGCAGGCAAGGAGTATGGCTCGGGTTCGTCGCGCGACTGGGCGGCGAAGGGGCCGCGGCTGCTCGGCGTGCGCGCGGTGATTGCCGAAAGCTTCGAACGCATCCATCGCTCGAACCTTGTAGGCATGGGGATTATTCCATTGCAGTTCCTGGAAGGCGAAGACGTGGAGAAACACGGCCTGACTGGCGATGAGACGATCGAGATCCGCGGACTCAACGAGGCACTCGATAACTTCGCGCCCGGCAAGACAGTGGAAGTTCTCGCCACCCACAACAACGGCAAGACGGAAACATTCCGAGCTACGCTGCGCATTGATACACCCCAGGAAGTGCAGTATTTCCGTCACGGCGGAATTCTGCATTACGTGGTGCGGCAGTTGGCGGGAGCAGCGAAGAATTAGTTGCGAAACTGATTGACTGACGGCGGGAGAGATCCCGCCGTTTTGCTTTGTCCCAATGTGAGTACCACCTTCCCGTGATTCCCTTCAGCTACTCTGCTTGCTAGCTTGATAAAAAGGCCCGTATTTTCCCAATGCACGAGTGGCTACCGAAGTCCGTTCTTGCGCTGCGTGATTACTCCCGCCAGCGCTTTGTTGCCGACCTGCTTGCCGGCATTACTGTGGGGCTGGTTGCGCTTCCGCTGGCGATGGCGTTTGCCATTGCTTCTGGCGTGCCGCCGCAGAGCGGACTGTATTGCGCGATCGTCGCCGGGTTCCTCGTCTCGGCGTGCGGTGGTTCGCTGACACAGATCGGTGGCCCGACCGGCGCGTTCGTCGTCGTGGTCTACAACATTGTCGCCAAGCATGGGATCGATGGGTTGTTCATGTGCACGCTCGAAGCCGGAGTGATTCTTGTGCTGCTCGGCATCACCGGACTGGGGTCGGCGGTGAAGTTCATTCCGCGGCCGGTGGTGGTTGGATTCACCAACGGGATCGCGGTGATCATCGCGAGCACGCAGATTAAAGACTTCTTCGGACTGAAGATTGAAAAAGTGCCGGGCGATTTTCTCGATCGCATGGAAGTTCTCGGCAAAAACTTCCGAACGCTTTCTGTTGAGGAAACGTGTATTGGCTTGCTGGCGCTGGCGATCATCATTGCCTTCATGCGCTATGTGAAGCGCGTGCCGGGCTATATCGTGGCGCTGGTCGCGGGCACTGCCGCGGTGCTGCTTTTGCATCTCGACGTGCAGACCATCGGAACGCGCTTTGGAGGAATCCCATCGGGCTTGCCGAAGCTGGAGATCCCTCAGTTTCACGCCAACCTGCTACGACCGCTGATCTCGCCCGCTCTGACCGTGGCAATGCTGGGCGCGATCGAGTCGTTGATGTCAGCCGTGGTTTCCGATCGGCTCAGCGGCGATAAGCACAACCCGAATGTTGAACTGGTCGGCCAGGGCATTGCCAATATCTTTTCGCCGCTCTTTGGCGGACTGCCTGCCACGGGCGCGATTGCGCGTACTGCGACGAACATCCGCTCCGGCGCGACCTCGCCCGTCGCTGGAATGATTCACTCGGCGACGTTGCTGGCGATTGTGGTCTTTGCGGCGCCGGCAGCGAAGTTCATTCCGCTCGCGGTGCTCTCGGCGATCCTGTTCGTGGTGGCCTACAACATGGGCGAGTGGCGCGAGATCCCGCAGATCCTCAAGCTCTCGAAGCTGGAGATAGGTACGTGGCTTGCGTCCTTCTTGTTGACCGTCTTCGCGGACCTGACCACCGCCGTCGAAGCCGGAATGATCATGGCAGTGCTCGTCTTCATTCGCCGGGTGTCGCTCACCACAACCGTGAGCATGGTGACCGAAGAGTACGTGAAAGCCGGGCATGCACACATCCTCCAGAACAAGGACATTCCGGGCTACGTCGCGATCTTCCGCATTCACGGCCCGTTCTTGTTCGGCACTACGGAGAAGATGGAAGAGATCACCTCGCGTATTGACGAGCTTCCGCCGGTCGTCATCGTGCGCTTGCGCAACATGACCGCGATTGACGCCACCGGTATTCAGGCTTTAGAGACCGCGATCGAAGCGATACGCAGGACGGGGCGCAAGGTGCTGCTGTGTGGCGCTCGTCGACAACCCAAGGAACTGATCGAACAGTCGGGGTTGGGTGCGCACGTGGGCGAGGAGAATATGCTCAACAGCATTTCCGACGCGCTGGAGCGCGCGAAGGCGCTCCAGACCAGCGTAGTACACGCCTAACTACTCCGGCACTTTCACCGCAATTTCTTCGGTGTTCTGGAAGGCCGTCACCTTCCACTCGCCATCACGTTTTACCAGCACATAAAGCAGCACACCGCGGCGGACGTCGGGGATGTTCCAGCCCGGCAACTTTTCCATGCCGGTCATTTCCCAGCGGATGTGGGCGATGGCGCTGTCGTCGGTGAGCGGACGCACTTCCGGACGCTCGGTCTTCAACACGCTATTGCGCATGAAGGTGCGGTGGATCTGCTCGAAATCCCGGCCGATGTGGTCACGGCCGCGGGCGTGCTGCGCTATGACGTTCACGAAATCGGCTTCTTCGGTGAACATTTCTTCGTAGGCGCGGCGGTCGTGCGAGTTCCACGCCTGCTCATGCTTGCGAGCGATCGCCTCCACGGCTGCTGCCAACGAATGGCCTTTCTCGATGTCGACCACGACTGCATAACCCATTGCCTGTCCTCCTCGGCTGCTGTTCAGGATGAGGCACAAAAGTCGCAAGAATCTCGTCAGACGATCGAATGTAGTCTGAGGGGCCACGAACTGCTTAGGGCTTGGGATGAATGCCGCTTTATGGGACGGCTGCCTTTTCGTAGGTGACGGAGAGCGGGGTTCCCGCGGCCTTCAGCTTCGCCATCAATTCGGCGAACGCGGCGCGGGAATTTCCAACGAAGTCGGGTGCATGCGTCGTGCCGACGAGGCAGCAACCTTCAGTGTCCTTGGGAAAGTTGCCGTAATGGATCTCGATCGCTTCAAACCCGGGAACGTGCTGCACGTGCGGCGTGTCGCACTTGAACTTGGGCGAGAATTCGAGCGTGACCTGGTAGGTGCCTTCCGGAATGGAGAAGGGTTTGCCTTGCGACTGGTCTGCGTGGGGCTCGAGGGTGAAACACTGAAATTCGCCGTCGATAGAGAGGGTGCCGCAGGTGGAGCGCGGCGTATAGGTTTGGCGCGAGACGGTAAGCTGCATTTCCCGACCTCCGGGTTATGCTAGTGGAGACGAGATTGTACTCAGGTTTCCCTTTTTACCGTGGGAGAAATGTTGGCGGAATGGGTTTGCCGGTTCCGGCCAAATTCCTATATACTCGTTGTTTGCCCTGTGCAAAGTTATCGAAATAAGGGAGTTTGAGGTTCCATGCCGAAGCGTACTTTTCAACCCAACCGCCGCCGTCGTTCCAAGACGCACGGCTTCCGTACCCGCATGAAGACGAAGAGCGGAGCGGCCGTACTCTCGCGCCGCCGCGCCAAAGGGCGCAAGCGCGTCTCCGTAAGTGCTGGATACCGCGACTAGTTAGCGGCGTTCGCCGGTACGACTGAATACATACAAGTGAGTCCCAGCGCCGCAATGACGCTCCGAGAAAATGCCGTGAGCGGCGGTGTTTCCGCGAAAATTCCGAAGGCCTCGCGCCTGCTCCGCCACGCCGATTTCCGCCTGGTGTATGAGCAGGGGCGACGCCATTTTTCCGCGAATTTCACCGCGTTTTACCGTGCAAACATCACGGAAAAATCGCCGCGGATTGGCTACACAGTGAGCCGCGCTCTCGGTGGCGCCGTCGACCGTAACCGCATGAAACGACGGCTTCGCGAGGCGACGCGGGCATGTTGGGCCGGGTTCCGTCCCACCTTCGCGGTAGACGTGGTGGTGAACCCAAAAAAGACGGTTTTAGCCACGGATTTCGCGGTGTTGACTGCGGAAATGCAGAAGGCACTCACGGTGATTGAGAAGGCCGCAAACTCTGGACAGGCGAACCCACGTCCCGTAGAAAACGTATCTAGACATAAGCCTCGCGCGCGAAAGGAACAGCGATGAAGGCGGTACTGGTGCAGATGCTGAAGGGCTACAAGCGGTGGATCTCGCCGCTGCTGCCCGTCTCCTGCCGGTACGTGCCGACGTGCTCCGAATACGCGATGGAGGCAATTTCGATTCATGGTGCGGTGCGCGGAAGCGTGCTCGCGCTGGGTCGTCTGCTCCGCTGCCATCCATTTGTGCGCGGAGGGTACGACCCTGTTCCACGTTCCCATAGCTGCTGCGACGACAAGATCTCCACGACGGCACATGACGCTGTCCGATGAAACGGTAGAAACCTTTGGCGGAAATTAAGAACCCTCAGCAAGAACCCGGCAGCGAACGCAAGCTGCTGCTCATTTTCGCGCTCACATTCATCATGATCGTGATTGGGCAGACTGTGTTTTTCAAGAACATACCCAAGAAGCAAGACGACAAGAACCAAAAGAGTGCGCCCGTTGCGGCGCAGACTTCACAACCGGCTGCTAGCGCTCCGGCGGTCGCGACACCTGCCGTCGCGAAACAGGCGCAGGCCGAGACCGAGACCGTCGTCGAGAACGCAGTTTCACGAATCGTCTTCACCAATCGCGGCGCGCAGGTGAAGTCGTGGGTGCTGAAGAACTACAAGGATGACCACGGCAATCCGCTGGAACTGGTGAACCGGGAAGCGGCGAAGCAATTCGGGTATCCGCTCTCGTTCTTCACCTATGACCAAGGCCTCACAACGAAGCTCAACGACGCAATGTATGTGGCAAGCGCGACCGGCAGAATCGAGGTCCCAGGCGAGCTGACGTTTGAGTTCTCCGACGGCGATCTCTCGGCGAAGAAGACGCTGCGTTTCACGAACGGCTACGTGGTTGGCGTCGAAACCAGCGTTACGCGCGGCGGATCGAACGTCACAGCGCTTCCGGCATGGCCGAGCGGCTTTGGCGACGACGTGCAGCCGACCTCGTACGCACTGCAAGCCATCGCGTATGAGAACAGCGGCGAAGTTGAGCGCCAGACGGGCAAAAAGATCGTCGGCGGCGCAACGCTGCGCGGGCCATTCAACTGGGCGGGCGCGCAGGACCAGTACTTCGCGGCGCTCTTCCTACCGGACAATCCGCCGGCGGCGAGCATGGTCACGCTGCATAACACGCTGAAGATTCCGGCGGATCTGGACAAACCCGATCCGAACAAGACGCAGCCGGTGGATGTGATCGGCTCTGCGGTCGGCGACCTGAGCGGGCCAACGGTGACCCGGCTGTTCGTGGGACCAAAGGCCCTACACATCCTTGAGTCGGTGAAGTCGAACGCCGCGCCGGGACAACCGAACGGGCCCGACTTATCGAAGGTTGTCGATTTTGGAAAGTATCTCGGCTTCATTGCGAAGCCGTTGTTCCTGTGGCTGCGCTGGACGCATGATCACTGGGTGCCGAATTGGGGCTGGTCGATCATCATCCTGACGGTAATCATCAACCTGGTGCTGCTGCCGTTGCGACTGAGCAGTATGAAGTCTGCGCTGAAGATGCAGAAGATCCAGCCGCAGATGAAGGCGATCCAGGAAAAGTACAAGAAGTACAAGATGAACGACCCGAAGCGCGCCGATATGAACACCGAAATGGCTGCGCTTTACAAGCAACACAGCGTGAACCCGGTGGGTGGCTGCCTGCCGCTGGTCATCCAGATGCCGTTCCTGATCGCGTTCTACGGCATGCTGGCGGTAGCGATTGAGCTGCGCCAGGCGAACTGGTTCTGGTTGCATGATCTTTCGGGACCAGACCATCTGTACATCATCCCGGTACTGATCGTGGCGAGCACGATCCTGATGCAGCGCATGACGCCGCAGGCCGGAATAGACCCCGCGCAGCAGAAGATGATGACCATCATGATGCCGGCGTTCCTGGGCTGGATCAGCTTGCGTTATGCCTCGGGACTGGGGCTGTACTGGATTGTGGGCAACATCATCGGCTTTGCTCAGCAGTTCATTATGAACAAGACAGAGTTGGGGAGAGAGATTGCCGCGGTAAGGGCGAAACAAGCCAACAAGCGGCGCCTGAAAGGCAAAGAGTAGGCACTCCGCAACGCTTCGCGCTGCTCCGCTCAGGATGACAGAGTTTTAGGTACACTAGTTAGTTTGCATTTCTAGTTGACGCGTTCACTTATGCCCATTGACGACAAAGTTGCCGCAGCCAAGAAAGTCAGCGAACTTCTTAACACGGTGATCCGCGAGGGGAACCTTCACCTGAAGTACCGCATCACCGTGGATCCGCCGCAGCCGCACAAGGAATTCACGGCTCCGGAAATTCTCGTCGAGCTCTCGGGACCCGACAGCAGCCTGCTGCTGGAGCGCAACGCCGAACTGCTGCGCTCGCTTGAGTTTGTGTGCATCGAGATGCTGCGGCTCGCTCCTGACGAACACGACCAGCTACAGTTCGACTCGATGGGCTACCGCGCCACGCGCCTCGACGAACTAAAGATGGCCGCACAACATGCTGCCGCCAAAGTTCGCGACAGCGGCATGCCGTATTCGTTCGCGCCGATGTCGTCGCGCGAGCGCCGCATTGTGCACATCGCGCTGCGCAGCGAAACCGATCTACGCACCGAAAGCGCGGGTGAAGCGGCGGGTCGGCACGTGGTGCTGTATCCCAAGGACTACAAGGGAGCAGCGCCGGTGGAACGGCGACCTAGCTTTGGAAGACGGGGAAGACGGTAGATCCATCACCTCTGCCCTGGAGGTCTATGCGATTCAGAGGTGATGACTTCCACGAGGTGTGGCTTCCTGGATTTGTCCGCAACGCTGTTTTGGGTGCGGTGTTGGTGATGCTTTCAACGGGTTCTTTCGCACAACGGGAAGTCCTGGTCTCTGGGCACATTCAGGGCGCTTCCGGCAAGCATGCCGTGTATGTCGCCTTGTGGGACGCCGATGGATTTCTACGCAATCCTGTTCAGGAACTCCGCATTGCTCCGGGTGCAATTCCAGCTTTCACGTTTCGAGTTGCTGCGGGTCGGTGGGCCGTAAGCGCTTACGAAGACAAAAACGACAACGGAAAGCTGGATATGGGCCTGTTTGGCCCAAAGGAACCCGCAGGTTTTGGGAGGCCTTTTCATGCGTGGCGCAAGCCGCATTTTGAAGATGTGGCCGTTCAAGTTGAGCATGACATGACGGATGTAAACATACAGTTGCACCCTTAGGAGCGCTGGCTTTGCATCCTTCCCAAGGTCTTAGCAGCAGTTCCTCCCGCCCTCCGGCTGAAGCCGGAAAGGTTGGGCACTTCTTTGGGACACACACATTCGGTCAACACCCACGTTTCGGGCAATCCCTAGCCTGCGGCTGCATCCTTTTCCCGCTGATATAATCAAAGATTAGCCTCATGTCTTCCAAGCGTTTAGTGCGATCCACTACAGTTTTGTGCGTGCGCCGTGACGGCAAAGTTGTCATGGCTGCCGATGGGCAGGTCACCCTGGGTGAAGGGGTGATTAAACACAATGCCCGTAAGCTCCGTCGTCTTTACCAGGACAAGATCATTGCCGGGTTTGCCGGATCTACGGCCGACGCGTTCTCGCTTTTCGGGCGCTTCGAGTCGAAGCTCGAGCAGTATCACGGGAACCTGAGCCGAGCCGCCGTGGAACTCGGCAAAGACTGGCGTACCGACAAGATGCTGCGCCAACTCGAAGCCTTATTACTCGTGGCCGACAAGGACCAGACGTTCCTGATCAGCGGCCAGGGCGATGTGATTGAGCCCGATACCGGCATTGCCGCGATCGGAAGTGGTGGCTCGTACGCGACAGCGGCAGCGACTGCGTTGCTGGAACACAGCACGCTCGACGCGCGGCAGATTGCGGAAGAGGCGATGAAGATCGCCGGCAAGATCTGCATTTATACCAACGACAGGGTCACGATCGAAGAACTCTAGCAAAGCGGGAGGAACGCGATGGCTGGTTATTCCGGAACTCCGCTGGTGCAAAAACTCGGCATCAAGCCGGGACACCGGATTGCCACCGTCAGCGAGCCGCCGAGCTTCGATAAGGCGCTAGGTGCGCTGCCCGAAGGCGCGGCGTTTGTCGGGTCTACGGCGAAGAATGTGGATGTAGTCGTCGCCTTCGAGACCGACGCCAAGCAATTTCAGAAACATCTGCCGGGACTGGCGAGTCGTATCAAGCAGGACGGCATGATCTGGATCGCGTGGCCGAAGAAGGCTTCCGGTGTTCAAACGGATTTGACCGAGGACCCGATCCGCAATTTCGCGCTGAAGCTGGGATTGGTGGACATAAAAGTTTGCGCGATTGATGAGACGTGGTCGGGGCTGAAGCTGGTAATCCGGAAAGAGAACCGTGCGAAGGCAGCGAAGAAATAGTTTTATGGAGTCGATAGGGGTCCTTCGACTTCGCGGCTTCGCCGCTCCGCTCAGGATGACAGAGCAAAGAGTTTAGGAGTTATAAGGCAGTGGCAATTTATCTTCCCGCAACAACCGATGATGAACAGGTAATGCTCGACGAGCTGACGCCGCGCGAGATCGTGGCGGAACTCGACAAGTACGTAGTGGGCCAGCACGAAGCCAAGCGCGCGGTAGCGATCGCGCTCCGCAATCGCATGCGCCGGCAGCGGCTGACGCCCGATCTCGCGGAAGAGATCATTCCGAAGAACATCATCATGATCGGGCCCACCGGCGTGGGCAAAACCGAGATCGCACGACGGTTGGCAAAGCTGGCGAACTCGCCCTTCCTGAAGGTCGAGGCATCGAAGTTCACCGAGGTCGGCTACGTAGGTCGCGACGTGGAATCGATGATCCGAGACCTGGTCGAGATCGCGATTGACATGATCCGCGAAGAGAAGCTCGACGATGTGGCCGACAAGGCCGAGATGAACGCCGAAGAGCGTCTGCTCGATTTGCTGCTTCCGAGTTCACCGCAGCCGGCTGCTGCGCACGAAGCGGGTGCCGGATTCACGCAAGGACAGTTGGAGTTGCCGGGCGACGGAGGCGGTTCCCGCACGCGGGAAAAATTGCGTCAGCAGCTGCGTGAAGGCAAGCTCGACGAGCGCACCGTGGAACTCGATGTCCGCGAGAAGAACTTCCCTGCCTTCGAGATCATCTCGAACCAGGGCGTGGAAGAGATGGACATCAACATGAAGGACATGTTGCCCAACATCTTCGGCTCGCGCACCAAGAAGCGGAAGATGAAAGTCAACGAAGCCTTCGATTATCTGATCCAGGAAGAAGAGCAGCGACTCATCGATATGGAGCAGGTGCAGCGCGTAGCGGTGGAACGCGTGGAGCAATCGGGCATCATCTTCCTCGATGAGATCGACAAGATCGCCGGCCGCGAAGGCGGCCATGGGCCTGATGTTTCGCGCGAGGGCGTGCAGCGCGACATCCTGCCGATCGTTGAAGGCACCACCTGCAACACTCGCTACGGCATGGTGCGCACCGACCACATCCTGTTCATCGCCGCGGGCGCGTTCCACGTATCGAAGCCCAGCGATTTGATTCCGGAACTGCAGGGGCGCTTCCCGATCCGCGTGGAGTTGCAATCGCTGAGCGTTGCGGACTTCATCAAGATCCTGACCGAGCCGAAGTCGTCGCTGGTGAAGCAGTACACAGCGCTGCTGGAGACCGAAGGCGTGAAGCTGGAGTTCACACGCGATGCGCTGGACGAAGTCGCGAACTTCGCGGCGATTGTGAATGAGGGCACCGAGAATATCGGTGCACGACGTTTGCACACGATCATGGAAAAAGTTCTGGACGAGATCAGCTTCTCCGCGCCGGACCTGGAAAACAAGAATGTAACCGTGGACGCGGAGTACGTGCGCAATGCTCTGGTTCACATCGTGAAGAACCAGGATTTGTCGCGGTACATTCTGTAATTCCGCGCTTGGAAAAGAAATGCCCTACCCTACGCTTCGCGTAGAGTGGAGCAGCCGCAGTGGTATATGATCATCACCGCGCGCCCTTAGCTCAGTTGGATAGAGCGACTGACTTCGAATCAGTAGGTCGGGGGTTCGAGCCCCTCAGGGCGCGCCAGTATCTCATCAGCTTCACCGCCGACCCAATCCCAGAATCGAAGGACGATACGCATGCGTTTCGACGGCAAAACTGCGCTGGTCGCGGGCGGCACCGGTGGCCTCGGAAAAGCGGTTTCCCTCGCGTTAATGGCGGAAGGCGCGCGGGTGGTCGTCACCTACATCATTCCCGAAGAGTTCAACGCATTGCGCACGGCGGCGGCTGATCGCCAGATCGAAGGGCACCACATTGATGTCACTGACGAAACGGCAACGCAAAACCTCGTGGCGGACATCATCGGCAAATACGGCCGGCTCGATTTCCTGATCAACACTATCGGCGGCTATGCGGGCGGCATCAAGCTTTGGGAACTCGAGACCAAGACTTTCGAAAAGATGTTCACGCTGAACCTACGCGCCGGTTACTCTCTGGCACGCGCCGTGATCCCCGCAATGCTCAAACAGAAATCCGGAGCGATCGTGAACATCGCGGCGAAAGCAGCGGTTGACCATGCGGGCGGCGCTTCCGCTTACGCCAGTTCGAAGGCCGCGGCATTGGCGATGATGGATTCGCTTGCCGAAGATCTTCGCGGAACCGGCGTGCGGGTGAACTCGATCCTGCCGAGCATCATTGATACCGCAGCGAATCGGCACGCCATGCCGGGCGCCGACTATTCCAAGTGGCCGAAGCCGGAAGACATCGCAAAGGTCATCCTCTTCCTTTTGAGCGATGACGGCAAAGTCATCCATGGCGCGGCAGTGCCGGTTTACGGGGCCTTGTAGGCGGTTCGGCTCGTCCCTTCCATAAACCGTTCGTCCCAACTTCGAGCGGAGTACGAAGACTTTCGTTGACACTACGAAGTCATTCGTAGTACGGTTTTGTACTATGAAGCGCGAGACCCTGAAGGCACCCACGCAGTCGGAGTTGGAAATCCTCCACGTGTTGTGGGAACGCGGCCCCTCCACCGTAAAAGATGTTCACGAGACCCTTGGCGCGAGCAAGCCGGTCGGCTACACCACCGTGCTGAAACTGCTGCAGATTATGACCGTCAAAGGCACCGTAACGCGCAACGAACACGACCGCGCGCACATCTACGAAGCCGTACTGCCTGCCGAGCGCACCAAGCGCCAACTTGCGGGCGACATGCTGCAGAAGGTCTTCGGTGGATCGGCCAGCGAGTTGGTACTGCACGCGCTTTCTGGCCGCAAAGCATCCCACGAAGAGATCGAAGAGATCCGCAGGCTCCTCGACGAGTACGAAAGGAAGTTGCCATGACATTGCATCTTTCCCCAGAGATCATCCGCATGACAGGCTGGGCGCTGCTGCATTTCCTGTGGCAGGGCGCAATCGTAGCGGCGCTGCTGTCCATGACACTGGCGTTCTGCCACCAGGCGTCGATGCGCTACGCTGCGGCAGTGATGGCACTTATCGTGATGGTCGCGCTTCCCTTCGGGACGTACTACTTCCTGCAACAGCGCGCCGATGAGGCGATGGCGTTCGATCTCGCGGCTGACACCTCTGCGCAGACTCCGGTGGTTTCCACCCTTGGACCGGTTAACGGACATCATCACTCGTCTCCGGTTTCCAACGATACGCAGCCGGAGTTGATGTTGTGGCTAGTGCGCTTGTGGCTGGTAGGCGTCGTAGTGTTCAGCCTACGTAGCGCGGGCGGCTTCCTGCTGGTGCAGCGGCTTCGTAGCGTTGCCAAGACTCCGGTGCAGGACGACCTGCTTGAGCTTTGTACCGCGGTGCAGGAACGGATGGGGATTTCGCGCGCTGTGAAGTTCTGCCGCTCGGCAGCGTTGCAGGTACCGGCGGTGGTTGGTGGGATTCGTCCGATTGTGTTGTTGCCGGTTTCGGCGCTCACCGGACTCACGGATTCGCAGATTGAGGCCATCGTTGCGCATGAGCTCGCGCACGTTCGGCGGCTCGACTACTTCGTAAACCTGTTCCAGGTGTTCGCGGAGACGGTGCTCTTCTATCACCCGGCGGTGTGGTGGGTGAACAAGCGCATCCGCACGGAACGCGAGAACTGCTGCGACGATACGGCGATCTCGGTCTGCGGCAACCGGTTGGAATACGTACATGCATTGACGCACCTGGAAAGCGTGCGGCTGACGCCGCAGTTCGCTATGGGTGCGGATGGAAGCCCGCTCAAGGCGCGGGTCAGGAGACTGTTGGGAATGTCGGAAGAACGGGAAGGGATTCGCACCGGGAGCTCGGTGCTGGGAGTATTGGTCGTCGCGGGGCTGGTGCTGGCGGCGAGTTCGATCGCAACCGGGGCAAAGGCGCAGGCAGCCAATACGACCCAGACGCAGGAAGCTCTGGTAGTGAGTACGCCGCAGGAGCCGATCGAGTTGAATGTCGATGCGGAACCGGTGGTGGTGAACGTGAATCCGGTGTCGTCGTTGCCGCGGCTTGCGGATGGAACGATGATCTCTCCGATGGATGTACACGTACCAGCAATCACCGTGAACGTTCCGCCGGTCAACGTGCAACTACCGCAGATGGCGCACTTCGCCGTACCAGCAATGAATGTTGCGGTTCCGGCGGTCCACGTGGCCGTGCCCGCGATCAGTGTGCATGTGCCAGCGATCGGCGCAATGCCGATGTTGTGGCAGGCGAACGGTGAGACTCGGTCCAATGTTCCAGCACAGTCCTATATCGACTCGATGAAGGCCGCGGGCTACGACAATCTCGACGTGGATCAACTGGTGGCGATGAAGATCCAGGGAATCACGCCGGAATACGTGCGCGAGATGAAGGCCGCGGGCATGAAGATGGACGCCGACGACCTGATTGGGCTGAAGATCCAGGGTGTGACACCCGACTACGTGAAGCAGATGCGCGCTGCGTATCCGGGCATCGATAACGACACCATCATCGGCTTCAAGATCCAGGGCGTTACCACACAATATGCGGGCGAAATGAGCAAGCTCGGCGTGAAGGCGGATCCGGATGATTTGCTGGCGATGAAGATCCAGGGTGTGTCGCCGGAATACGTGCGCGGGATGCAGGCGACTGGCTTGCGCTTCGATTCCGATGCACTCGTCGGGATGAAGATCCAGGGCGTAACACCGGAGTATGTGAACGCCATGAAGAACGCGGGCTTTAAGGACCTCGATGCCGATGAAGTCATCGGTGCGAAGATCCAGGGAGTCACGCCGGAGTTCATCGAGAAGGCCAAGAGCCACGGCTTCAAAGACCTCGATCTCGACAAACTGATCCAACTAAAAAACGCAGGCGTGCTGTAAGACGCAATCCTCCGAGGAGAAATTCAAATGAATAGAATTTCCAAACTTCTGATTGTTGTAACGATATTCCTTGTAAGCACGATATCGCTCCTCGCGGGGACGCGCGACAGCGGCGACTGGACGATGCGTAAATCGGATGTGGCCGGCAAGGTGGAGTTCTCGCTGATGCAGTCCAGCAAGGGACACCACTCGCAAAACTCGTCGGACTGGCCGATTGCCACGTTCCAGGGACTCGACCTGAACACCGCTGCCCGGCATGACGTGAAGTTCACCATCGCGCGTGACGCGGGAACCTTTGAATGCGATGGGTTCCTGAAAGATGGGGAGGGCGCCGGCATCTTCCATTTCACTGCGAATGCGAACTACGCGCAGCAGATGTCGCAGCTCGGGTTCCGCGGCATTGACGAAGACAAACAATACGAGATGGCAGTGATGGACGTTAGCACCGCCTTCGCGAAGGAGATGCAGGGCCTCAGCCTGCGCGCGCTGGACACTGACAAGCTCATCGAGTTCCGCATCTTCGGCGTGGACTCGAAGTTCGTGCACGAGATGCGCGATGCCGGCCTTCCGGCCAACGAGAGCTCACGCCTCGTTGAGTTCCGCATTCATGGAGTGACGCCCGAGTTCGCGAAGGTGATCAAAGCCCGGGGCTACCAGGCTGACGAAGCCAAGCTCGTGGAGTTGCGCATCCATGGCGCCACGCCTGAGTTCATGGACCAGATGGCGAACGCCGGCTACTCGAACCTACCGCTCGAGAAGCTGGTCGAGTTCCGCATCTTCAACGTGACGCCGGATTTCATCTCGCAGATCGAGAAGCTGGGCTACAAGCATCCATCGCCGGAAAGGCTGGTGGAACTCAGAATTCACGGCGTTACTCCGGACTATATCGCTGGCATGCAGCAACGCGGATTGAAAGATCTTTCGCTGGAGAAGCTGGTGGAGATGAAGATCCACGGCATTAACTAAATTCGATTGGCGCAGTACTGGTGCCCGCTCCCCAGCGGGCTTTTTTCTTTCCGGAAAAACCTTTTAACACGAAGGGCACGAAGGAAAACACGAAGGGAATTGGGGAAAGCCAGTGGGTACCCCCTCCCCCTTCTAAAATTGCAAAATATTAAAAACACTAGGCTTAGCTGATACATACTCCGCAAAATCTTCAATCGAAAAGAGTTAGAGGCAAAATATTCTAAACAAAGGGGTTGCTAGTTGTCGTGAGAGATCTGGACGGAAGTCGGGCCTTAGTTTTCAAAGAGCTTGCATTGCGTTTGCGAATGCCCCAGTTAGGCATGGTAGCTGGGTCGTGTCACGAAATATGTGACGGCGGACACGGGTGGAGGTGACGTGGGTCACCGAGTGAACAACCCTTGCCGAGAATCAGTTCGAGCTGCCGCCCCTCACTGGCAATTCTCCTAGCTGAAATCTTCGCGCGGCGTTCTTAGCATTGCCATCGAGAAGGCCGTCCCCTTATGTCCCGTGCACAATTTCACTGGCCAACGTTGCCTTGCACGGTAGCTGGGGTCAGCCGTGTGCTGGTACTCGTATTTGCGCTGCTTGTGACGCGCGGGGCTCATGCCCAAGACCTGACGCCTCGGGCCTACCTGATCACTCCGCTCCATGGCAACGCAATCACGATGAGCTACTCCTATTTCAACGGTGCGCTTGATTTCAACAATGTTGTTCCGATTACCGATGGGTCCGGCGAGTTCAGTGTGCCGTCGGTCGCCTACTATCACTCCTTCAACTTCTTTGGCCGCTCCGCCAACTTCCTCGCCGCGCTGCCCTACGGTGTCGGGAACTTTGAGGGCCTTGTGCTTGGCCGACAGCGCAACGGCTACCGATCCGGCCTGCTGGACTCGGTGTACCGGGTATCCGTGAACCTCAAGGGCGGACCTGCGATGGAACTGCCGGAGTTCATGAAGTGGAAGCAGAAAACTTTGCTGGGTGTGAGCCTGAAGGTTGTGGCTCCCACCGGCCAGTACAACCCGGATTTGCTGATCAACTGGGGCACCAATCGTTGGGCCTTCAAGCCGGAGTTCGGCTATTCGCGGCGCTTTAGCGAAAAGTGGGTGCTCGACGCTTATGCCGGTGCGTGGTTCTTTACCGACAACTCGCAGTTTTTCTCAGTTACCCCTCCTCCGGCCGTCCAATCGTTGAGCCCGATCGGGTCTTTCGAGGGACATCTCAGCCGCAATTTCACGCGCAACCCTCTTCTCTGGGCGTCGCTCGACGGTAACTTCTGGTTCGGAGGGCAGGCGTCGAACAACAATGTGCCGGTCAACGGTACCCGGCAGACCGCGTCGCGCATTGGCGGTACGGGATCGTTTCCGCTGACGAAGTCCCAGTCGATCAAGGTCAGCTTCAACAGCGGGGCTTATGTTCGCTTCGGCGGGAACTATAAGAACCTATCAGTAGGGTGGCAGTACGCCTGGTTTGGGCACCCGAAATGAGGAGTCGCTGATCAGCGTGTCGCGCGACTCGCGGTCTATAATCTCTCACGTTTTGGGAACGGCGCAGCACGCAAGAGCGCGCACGAGCAAGGCCAACATCGTCTACGTTGACTGCCTACTGGCCACGGATTCACAACGCAAGCTTGCCGCAAAAAGAACGGACGATACCGCGATGATGAACCTTGGCTTTGCCCGATGTGCTTTTGTGCGCGGGTGTACGTTCGGCTTGTGTGTGGTTGGGATCCTCGCGACGAGTGCATGCGCGACGGGCAAGGCCCTCCTTCCAGGCGGCGAGACGTTTCAGGCCGCAACCAGCGGACCGACTGTTGCCGATAGCTCGCTGCGTGAGATTGTTGCCGCGGGGCAGCTTTCCGACCTTCGGTGGCCGGATTTTTCGGATTACCGCGCTTATGTGCAGACCTTTTACGAGTCCTCTGGGTACAACCTAGCTTGGACTCGTGGCGGCCAGACCACACCCCAGGCGCTGGCGATCATCGAGATTTTGAAACAGGCGGACGGCAAAGGCTTGAACGCGGAAGACTACGACGCTTCCCGATGGGCTGATCGGACAAAACAGCTGAGCCAGCCGGCTGCGGCAGCACGGTTCGACACGGCACTCACCGTCTGCGTGATGCGCTACATCTCCGACCTGCATATCGGGAGGGTCAATCCGACGCACGTCAAATTCGCACTCACCGGAAGAAGCGCGAAATACGATCTCCCGCAATTCCTGACCCAACGCCTGGTGAACGGCCAGAACGTTGAAGCGGAGCTTGCGGCGGTGCAACCTCAATTCGCCGGCTACAAAGCGACGCAGGCCTGGCTGCAACGCTACATAGAGCTGGCGCGCCAGGACAACGGTGAGCAGTTGCCCGTTCCGACGAAGGCCCTTGATCCAGGAAAGCCCTATGCGGGGATACCGCGCCTTACGAGTTTGCTGCACCTGCTCGGTGACCTGCCGGCCGATGCGGTTGTCCCGGCCGGTGACGTTTACCAGGCGCCATTGGTGGATGCGGTGAAGCGTTACCAGTCCCGCCATGGTCTCACAGCTGATGGTCGCCTGGGAGCCCAAACCGTGAAGGAACTCAATACGCCGCTAAGCACCCGCGTGGAACAGTTGCGCCTGACCCTGGAGCGCTGGCGGTGGCTGCCGCAGGAGTTCCCGCAACCTCCGGTGGTGGTGAATATTCCGGAGTTCCGCCTGCGAGCCTATGACGCGAACCACAAGGTTGTGTTGAGTATGAATGTGGTGGTGGGCAAAGCGCTCCGCCACGAGACGCCGGTTTTCGACGACGAAATGAAGTACGTTGTTTTCCGTCCGTACTGGAATGTACCGCCGAGCATTCAACGTTCCGAGATTGTGCCCGCCATTCAGCGCGATCGCGACTATATATCGAAGAAGAACTACGAAGTGACCACGCAGGCTGGGCAGGTCGTGACCTCAGGCACCATCAGCGATGAGGTGCTGCAGCAGTTGCGTGCGGGGAAGCTCGCGGTGCGGCAGAAGCCGGGGCCCACCAATGCACTGGGTCTGGTGAAGCTGATCTTCCCCAACCAATACAACGTCTACCTGCACAGCACGCCCTCGCAGCAGCTGTTTTCGCAAGCGCGGCGGGACTTCAGTCACGGTTGCATTCGCGTAGAAAAGCCGGCCGAGTTGAGCGCCTGGGCGTTACAGGACAAACCGGAATGGACGGTGGAAAGAGTCCGCGCCGCGATGCAAAAGGGACCGGACAACGTCCAGGTCAACCTGTCGAAGCCAGTGCCAGTGCTCATTCTCTATGGCACTGCGGTCGCCGAGGAAGATGGATCCGTCCACTTTTTCGACGATCTCTATGGGTACGATGCGGACCTTGAGAAGGCCTTGGCAAGGGGATATCCGTACCCCTTGTAAGCGATCGTGCATCACCCGGAGGACCGGGCTTACCAGCGGCGTTCGCGGCCTACGTCGACATGGACAAAATCAGAACTGGAGTAATAACCGACTCCACCACGATGCATGGCGAGAGCGGCATCACGTAGATCGGAGGTCTTGACGCCGGGAATGCGGATATCAATGGCCAAGGCCTGCATGTGCAGGCTGTGACTGGCGACGCCGTGTCCGTGCGTTCTCAGATACTCGTTGCTCCACGGGGTGCGGTAGCCACAGATAACGTTGACCTCGGTGTCCGGCTCGCCCAGGTCGGCGGTTAAATCGTGGAGCAGATCGAAGACCCGCGGATCGTAATGGTGCACCGTCCCGGTGCGGTGGTCGCGCAGGTAATGATCGAGTTGATCGAGAGCTTCAGGAAGGTATTGATCGCCGCGGCGGTACACGATATCGATCCGCTCGCCGGTGTGGGTATGGAAGAGCCGCAAGCGGTATTCCTTCATGCCGTTCACCGGCGCGCCATTCGCAGTGCCGGCGCACAGCAAAATGATCAGGAGCGGAAGCGCGAAAAGTGATTTTCGGCTTTGAGAAATGAAGTGTTTTAGAAGAGACAAAATCTAAGAAATTCCAGTGCAGGACAAATTTTGGATCACTTCAATTTTACTACCAAATCGGGCATTCGAACTCCGCTCGCGAGGCTCTTGTGTTTGCTCTAGAGCATCCTGCTTCCTCGGAGCTTAGCTGTCGTCGGATGCCGAGAACTGAAAATTTGTAAGTTCCGAGGGATGGTTCTTGTTGTAGGGTATGCGGTTCAAGGGTGCGAGACTCCCAGGGGTTCTTGTCGCGAGGTACGGAGCGCAGCTGCATAGCAGATCGGTGCGGTAGGAGGTCCGTCTTATGGACACAATTGCTGTGACGTATGTCCATTGGCTGGTTGCTGCTTCGATCGCGACTTCCGTTGTTGCCTCCTACGCAGCGTTCAGTTTTGCTGAGCGTGTCGCGGCGTCAGACCGTCAACGCTCCCTTGGATGGCTGATTGCCGGCGCCTTCGCCATGGGACTCGGCATCTGGTCGATGCACTATCTCGGCATGCTCGCGGTACAACTGCCGGTGCCAGTCGTTTATCACGTTCCTACGGTAATCATTTCCTTGTTGCTCGCGGTTGCGGCCTCCGCAGCGGTGTTGTGGGTGGTGAGCCGTGAGAGTCTTTCGGGGCGGGCGATCGTCTTGGGCAGCGTTGCCATGGGCGGCGGCATCGGCGCGATGCACTATACGGGTATGGCAGCAATGCGTTCTTATGCCATGCATCGCTATAACCCGTCACTGGTTTTGCTCTCGCTTGTAATCGCAGTGGCTTTTTCCTGGATGGCGTTGCGCATCACCTTCCTGCTTCGAAGGGAGCCGGGCGCCCATGAACTGCGCCGCATGGGCGGAGCGGTCCTGATGGGCATTGGCATCGCCTCGATGCACTACACCGCTATGTTTGCCGTGACATTCGAACGGGGCAACACAGAATTCTCCACCGTCCATACGGTTCCGGTGACCCATATCGACCAGTTGGGCATCGTCGTAATGGCTGGCATGGTTTTATTTGGCGCGCTCATTTCCGCATACTTCGATCGGCAGATGAGCCGTGACCTGCGCGTCTCGAATGAGCGACTGGCTGAGATGCAGGTGGCGCTTCTTCAGAGAGAGAAAGAACTGAAGGAGGCGGTGGCCAAGCTGGAAGAGTTGTCGACCCGCGACGGATTAACGGGTTTGTACAACCGCAGATTTTTCGATACGACCCTGACAGCCGAGTGCAAACGCGCCGCACGTGCCAACTATCCAATTAGCCTTTTGATTATTGATGTTGACTGCTTCAAAGCACTCAACGACCACTACGGCCATCTCGTGGGAGACGACTGCCTTCAGAAGGTGGGAAAGAGCTTGGCGAGTGCGGTTCGGCGCACCTCGGATGTAGTGGCGCGATACGGAGGAGAAGAGTTTGCCCTCATCCTCCCCAATACCAGCGAGGAGAGCGCCACAACCATCGGAGAAAATATTCGCCGTGCAGTTCTCGGCCTGGAGATCGCAAACGCCAACTCCACTGCGGGCCCCTTCGTTACTCTGAGCGTAGGTGTATGCACGCGTCGCCCTAGTCATCCTCGATCAAGCGAGGATATTCTCGTGACGACCAATGAGATTATCCGCGCGGCGGATGAGGCGCTGTATCGAGCGAAACGCGAAGGACGGAATCGAGTGCTGCTGGGGGCTTGAAGGTAGGCAGGGGCTGAAGCCCTTCGGTTCCTGCGTCGGTGCGGCATGACTGAAGTCATGCCCTGATACGACCCGATTCTCCAAGTCCCTTTTAATACTTCGGAATTTTCGGATCGACCTTTTCGGACCAGGCGTTGATACCGCCGGTTAGGTTCTTCGCGTTCTTGAAGCCTTGCTGGCGGAGGAAGTCGACGGCTTGCTGGCTGCGGCCGCCCATTTTGCAGTGGGTAATGATTTCCTGGGTGGGATCGAGTTCGCCGATGCGCTTCGGGAGGTCGTTGAGCGGGATGAGGTGGCCGCCAAGATTGGCGATCTGGTATTCGTGCGGCTCGCGCACGTCGAGGATGAAAGGTTTTTCGCCGGCGTCGAGGCGGCGTTTTAGTTCTTCTACGGTGATGTCTCCAGCCACAGAGCTCTCCTGTCCACGGATTCCGCAGAACTGATCATAGTCGATCAACTCTTTGAGCGTACGGGTGCCGCACGCGGGGCACTGGTAGTCGCGCTTGAGGCGCAGTTCCTGGAACTTCATCGTCGAGGCGTCGACGAGCAGCATGCGTCCGATGAGCGGCTGGCCGATGCCGCACGCGACCTTGATGACCTCCGTGGCCTGGATGATGCCGAGCAGGCCCGGGAGCACACCGAGGACACCACCTTCGGCGCAACTCGGGACCGTGCCGGGTGGGGGCGGCTCGGGATAGAGGCAGCGGTAGCACGGGCCGGACTTGGTGGCGAAGACGCTGGCCTGGCCTTCGAAGCGGAAGACGGAGGCGTAGACGTTGGGGCGTCCGGTGAGAACGCAGGCGTCGTTGACGAGATAGCGAGTGGCGAAGTTGTCGGTGCCGTCGGCGATGATGTCGTATTGCGAGAAGAGCTCGAGGGCGTTGGCGCTGGTGAGCTTCGCGTTGATGGGCACGACGTTGACGAACGGATTGAGGACGTCGATTTTTTCGGCGGCGGATTCGACCTTGGGGCGGCCGACGTCGGGCGTGGTGTGGATGATCTGCCGCTGGAGGTTGGTGTAATCGACGATGTCGAAATCTACGAGGCCTAGCGTGCCTACGCCCGCGGCGGCGAGATACATGGCGAGAGGGGAGCCCAGGCCTCCGGTGCCGATGCAGAGGACCTTGGTTTGCTTCAGGCGCTCTTGGGCTTCCAGGCCAAACTCGGGGAGCGAGAGGTGGCGGCTGTAGCGGAGGAGTTCGGGTTGGGAGAGGGTCATGAATCAGGCCTTAATTCGTTACGTGACCGTCGAGTATTTCGGCAGACCGATAGAGAAACGTACATTGCGCTCCGTAGGACGGATTCACGTTGAGAATCGAAAGTCCTTCGGACTTGGCAAGCGCCAGTAGTTTCTCGCACCGGCTCTCCTCGTCGGACGCGAGCCCGTAAGAATCTGAGATGTTGGACGACGTCAGTTGTTCCGTGGGGATAGTCTCAATGTCAAAAATCACATTACCTTGACGAAAACTCTCCACATTCGCGGCGGCAACTCCACGGAGAACTACCGTTCCACGAAAACCGGAATTGCTGCGGAGGAAAAGATGGGTTTCTCCGTAGCCGGAGTTCCAAGCGCCATCGAAATAGCCATCGTGCATTTCAGAAAGTTTTAGCATGCCGAGTTTGTCCTACAAGCGCGCAACAGCAGATCCTTTGTCGCTTCGCTCCTCTGGATGACAAGAGAGAGCAGTGGTCATTCTAGCGTTGCCGTGGGCTGGCCGCGGTGCATTGTCATCCTCCCGCAATTGCGCCGATGACCATGAACGGCTCTTTGCCGCTTGCGATTTCATCGGGCAGTGGCGCGTCTGCGGGATCGTGGGAGAGGTCTTCGCCGCAGGCGAAGTAACGAATGAACGGGCGGCGTTTTAGCGTGCCGTGGTCGCGGATCGCGCCGCCGAGCACAGGATAGCGGGCTTCGAGCGCTGACAGGATTGCGTGTTGTGTGACCGGGCCCTGGAGATCGAGCGCAACCTCGCTATCGGTGATCTTGGCGAGGTTGCGCAGATGTCCGGGTAAGGTAACGCGAATCATGGTAGCGTTTGCGCCTCTACGGAATAGACGGCCGGGAGATCGTGAACGATCGCCTGCCAACTGTCTCCTGCATTATTGGACGCGTAGACCTGGCCGCCGGTGGTGCCGAAATAAATGCCGCACTTATCGAGTTGGTCTACGGACATGGCGTCGCGCAGCACGTTTACGTAGCAGTTCTGCTGCGGGAGACCCTTAGTGAGCGGCTCCCATTCGTTGCCGCCAGACTTGCTGCGATAGACCTTGAGGGCGCCATCCATGGGGTAATGGTGTTCGTCGCTCTTGATGGGCACGACATAGATGGTCTCAGGTTCGTTCGCGTTGACGTCGATGACGAAGCCGAAATCGGTGGGCAGGTTGCCGCTGACGCGGGTCCAGAGGTCGCCGGAATTGTCGCTGCGGAGGACGTCCCAGTGCTTCTGCATGAAGAGCGTGCCGGGCTTCTTCGGATGCATGGCCATGTGGTGGATGCAGTGCCCGATCTCGGCGTCCGGGTCGGGGATGTATTTCGAAGTGAGGCCCTTGTTGATCGGCTTCCAGGTGGCACCGCCGTCATCGGTGCGAAAAGCTCCGGCAGCGGAGATGGCGATCCAGATGCGCTTGTCGTTGGTGGGATCGAGGATGATGGTGTGCAGGCCCATGCCGCCGGCGCCGGGCGTCCACTTGTTGCCGGTGGAGTGGTTGCGAAGGCCGGGAAGTTCGGTCCACGTCTGGCCGGCATCGTTGGTCTTGAAGATGGCGGCATCTTCGACGCCCGCATAGACGGTGTCGGGATCGGTGAGGGACGGTTCGAAGTGCCACACGCGCTTGAAATCCCACGGGTGGGGCGTGCCGTCGTACCACTGGTGGGTGCCGGGGACGCCGTCATAAATGAACTTGTTGCCGACGGGGTTCCAGGTTTTGCCGCCATCGTCGGAGCGCTGGACCTGCTGGCCGAACCAGCCGCTGGTCTGCGATGCGTAGATGCGATTCGGGTCGGCAGGAGATCCTTTGAGGTGGTACATCTCCCACCCGGAGAAATGGGGGCCGGCGACGTCCCACTTTTCGCGCTTGCCGTCAGAGGTAAGGACGAAGGCACCTTTCTTGGTGCCAACGAGGAGGCGAACACTGCTCATATGAAACTCCTGTGCGAGAGTTGAAAATCTATACCAACCGGTTTGCTCGGAACAAACCGTCGCAAATCGTATTAATGCTTCAATTTTTCTTGCAGGTCTTCGTAGTTTCCGGCGGCGTCCTTCACGTCCTGCGGGAAGTCGTCCATTTCGAAGACGCGACGAATTTCTATGGTTTCGTTGGCGGAGGCTGGGCACTTCTTTGCCCATTCGATGGCTTCTTCCTTCGATTTCACGTTGATCATCCAGTAGCCGCCGAGGACTTCCTTGGTCTCGACGTGCGGACCGTCGGTGACGATGGGCTTGCCCTTGGCGAAGCTGACGCGCGCACCGCTGGAGAGAGGATGTAGCCCGTCGAGGGCGATGAGCACACCGGCTTCCTGGAGATCGCGGTTGTACTTCATCATCTTCTCGACGGCGTCTGCCGGAGGAGTGGTGTCGGGGGCGGCTTTCTCGTAGCCGCCGGGGATCATCAGCATCATGAATCGCATGGCGTTTCTCCTTGTTCGTGAGTATGTCGGATGAGGGTGAGGGAAATCGACAGCGAGGGATGAAAATCTTGTGAGGGTAGGCTCCTTCGACTGCGCGGCGCTTCGCGCTGCTCCGCTCAGGATGACAGCGCTAGTCGGGGTCCGAGAGTTGGGCGTTGGGGTTTTTTAGGGAGCAGGAAGTAAGGTGATCGCGCGCGGGGCCATGGGCGATTACCAAATAAGACTTTTCGGGACGCTGGAAGGTGAGGTCGGGAGCGTGGCCGGTTTGTTGCGGCGACGTGCCTAGGGCATCGCAGGAAATATCGCTACCGACAGCGGTGATGTAGCGAACTTCGCCTTCGGCGTCGTAGCCAATGATGACGTGCTGGATTGGACCGGAGTTGGACTTCCAGATTTCCTGGCCTTCTTCTTCGCGATCGAAGGTGGCTTGATCTTTCAGTTGAGCATGAACGGTGCTGCGGGTTTGACCCAGCGACACCTTCACCAGCGAAGGCTGCTGCGCGAGGGCGCAGGCGGTGGCGAGGACGAGGAGAGCAGTCAGGCGTTGAAACATAGAAAAATGCAGGCGCAGCCTTGAGAGCTGCGCCTGCCTGGCTCAGGGTTTCAGAGGAGTTGAATCGTATTTCTGGAAAAGGCTCAGGCCGGTGGCTTCGCGAATGATGCTGGCTTTCGTGGTGCCGTCGTTCTGGGCCTTGGTGTGTTGCGCGGTGGAGTTGTTGCCGTCGGCGATGCACTTAGCGGTGATGCAGCCGTCGGTGTAGGCGGCGAGCACGCGTCCGTGCCAGTCGATGGTGACATCGTTGAAGTCGAGCAGATTGCGGGTGCCGCTTGGGCAGGTAGTGCCGTTGGTACAGACGACGCCCAATTGCACGGGATCGCTCGGCGTTGCGTCAACGACAACCCAATTCTGACCGCCGTTGTAGGTGCTGGCGAAGTAGGCGTGCCATACACCATCAAAGATGGTGGTGGTGTCGTCGCCAGTGCCGGGGCCCGCGGACTTGGTGCCGAGGAAGAAGAAGGTGGCGCGGTCGTTGTCGCCGGCTACGACTTCGGGGAAGACGGCGTTTTTAATGCCGAGGCGCGTGGCGAGGTCCTGGTTGTTGTGCCACGATTGGCCCCCGTCATCGGAGGTTGCGATCCACGGGTGATTGTTGGCATCCGTGTAGCCGAAGTAAACCCGGCCCTTCGATCCGATGCCGACAGAGGGATCGCTCGAACCTGGGGTGCTGCCAGTGACTTTATAGACGGTAAAGGTGAGGCCGTTGTCTTTCGAAGAGACGAGGCCTTGGGTGCCGCCGCAGTTCTTGTTGGGAACGTAGACGGTGCCGTCTCCGGCGACCCTGATGTGACCATGCAATCCGCCGCACTGCGCGAGCGTGTACATGGGATGCGCCGCCTCGTAGGTGAGGCCACCGTCCTGGCTGAGAGCCATTTGCGCCAAGCCGATATCTTGCGAGGCGTAATACACGGCGTTCGCGTAACTGGTAAGCGGGCCGCGCGCGGTGAGCGTTGCGCAGTAAGTTGGGTTCTGCGATTTCTGCTGCGCATTGCAGACGCGGAACGGGCCCCCGCCGATGGTCTGGTGATCAACGCCGGAGGCGATGCCTGCGCCCTGGCTCGGGGTGTAGGTGGTGCCATCGTCGTCGGTGAACTCGGAGAGGCTGGTAGTGCCCGCGAGTTGCGAGACGAAGGTGCGTCCGGTTTTGCGATCGGTGAAGAGAATCGGATCCAACGACGTAATGCTGGTGAGCGGACTGTTCTTCACGACCCACGTCGCCGTCGCGGGCGAGACGGCGGTGTTGAAGCTGACGCGTAGCGTGTCGAGGACCGCCGAGGTCATGACGCGACCTGTGTTCCAGTTGTCGCCGATGGAAGGCTCACCGGAATTGTCGCCGATACCGGTCGGGGATTGATAGTTGCGATACGTAGGCGGCGTGACGTTCGGCGGCGGTGGCGTGATCGGCGCAGTTGCGACGACCGCTGTGCCCTTGGGCGAGTCTCCGGGAACCGTGGTGGAAGCGACGACGTGCACGACGTAAACGCCGACGCCAAGAGAGGTCGGGCTGAGGCTCACGCCTTCGCCAGTTTGTGGAACGCCTCCAGTTGAGCTTGCGACGACCGGTCCAGTGAGCGAGCCTTTATGGATGTAGAGGTCGTAGTCGTTGGTGGAGAGCGACCAAGCAATCGAGATGTTGACGTACTTGTTGTTGTAGCTCGACGCGGCACCCGTGATCGTGAGGGTGAACGAGTCGCAGGTGGTTCCTTCAACGCAAGTGCTCTCGCCGTTGGTTGCGCCAAAGGCAGAGCTTGTCCATGCAGTCTTGGAACCTGTGGTGGGAGTCACGCTACCCGAGGTGGGTGTAGCAGCGAATGATGCACACGAAAAAAGAGCTGCTATGAGAAGCAGCTCAAGGGTTCTAAGAGGAGACAACATCGGAGATGGGCCCTCCAGGGTGCCAAAGTACGATGCGGTGTCGTACAAGCATGCAGAGATGAAGCATTGCGACGAGATGTTGCCGCGCACTGAAGTGGAATTGTGAGCTAGCGATCACGAATAGCGGGTTGGGCCGGATGGTACTCTGTTACTTCTCTATGCTTCGTCACTTCATAGCGGTTACCGGCGTACTCGCGCTGGCGGCGATCATGACATCATGCGGGCAACCCGGCGCGCCGCAACCGCCTTCGTTGGAAATGCCGCGCGCAGTGACAGACCTGTCGGTTACGCGGAAGGGCGACCGCGTCGCGATGCGATGGACTTCGCCGGCCCGGTTTACCGACGGTCGAATCATCAAGAAGGTTGGTAAGACAAACATTTGCCGAACACCGGGAAATTTACCGGCGGTGAAGTGCGACGAGATCGGCAACGTGCCGACAGAGCTGCCGAAGGCGAGTGGTCCGATTGAGCAAAGTCACTTCGAAGACAAGCTGACGCAGGTGACGCTTGGCACCGTGATGTACGGCGTCGAGGTGCAGAATGCTTACGGCAAGAGCGTTGGACTCTCGAACCAGGTAGAGATTTCGACAGCACCAGCGCTGGCGGCGCCATCGCGGGTGAATGCCACGGTCGGCGAAAACGGCGTGACGATTTTGTGGGCGCCCATTGCGGCACCGGCGCTTCCCGAGGTTCGATTCGGGTACCAGATTTCGCGTCGCGGCGAGAGTGGCCAATTCGCGGCGATTGCGACAGTGCCCATTGGCGATACAAGCTACGTGGACCAAACATTCGAGTGGGAGAAGAAGTTCGAATATCGAATTGACGTGGTGACGGAATCGGCAAGCGATAACCGCGTTTTGGTTGAGGGAGAAGATTCCGAGACCGCCAGCGTTCTGGCGCATGATGTTTTCCCGCCCGCAGTTCCGAAAGAACTGCAGGCAGTGTTTTCGGGTCCGGGGCAGAAAGTGTTCATTGACCTGACTTGGGCGCCGAATCTCGAGCCTGATTTAGCGGGATATTTCGTTTATCGACGCGAAGAAGGCGGGACCTTCACCAAGCTGAATAGCGCGGCGCTGACGGTGCCTTCGTTCCGCGATGACCAGGTGCAGGCCGGCAAGACGTATATCTATTCGGTGAGTGCGGTGGACGTGCGCGGGAATGAGAGCGCGAAGTCAGCGGAGACTAGCGAGAGTGTGCCGTAACGCGCTTTGAGATTTGTGCGAGGATAGGGATCCTTCGACTCCGTCGCGCTTCGCGCGACTACGCTCAGGATGACAGAACTTACGCGGGTTTTTTGGAGCCGCCTTCCCAGGGGCGCTGCGGGCGGGCGGCGTCAGGTTTGTCGCGATCCTTCACGCGGTCGTAGACGTAAGCTTCGCTGACGGTACCCATGGACTCGTTGTAGAGGCTGGTCGCGCCGATTCCCTCTTTCAATTCCTCGGAGAACTGGTGCATCGCTGTGAGGTGGTCGGCGGTGGCGGGGACTTCGAGCTTCGAAGTCTTGAGGAATTTCTGGTATCCCTTGTCCACGAGCTTGGAGATTTCGCCGCCAATAAGGTAGCCGGGAAAGGCGAAGATTTTGGCGGAGCCGTCGGGCGCCTGCTCGATCGCGGCGGAGACGTTGTACTTCTTTAAGAAGATGCGGTTGCTGGTGCCGGGGGCTTCGAGGATGTCGAAGCCATGGTCGCGGAAAAAGGAGACGGCATCCGCGTACGGCTTAATTTTGAGCTTCTTTGCCATGATTGCCTGCTTGCGGGAATCGGGACCGTGGCGGCGTAGCGAAGCGCAATTCCTCCGCCGGGTGCCGACTCTGCAGCACTACGATTGCGGAGCACCAGCTACGGTTGCCCTTGCTTCCAGAAACTGGAACTTATCAATTTCGCACATTCATGACAGGCTGAGCAACTCGCAAATGGTTAATATCAGACAACGATGGTGGTGATTGAGCAGCGCGAGTTGGATCGGTTGAAGGTGCTCGGCGAGAGTGCGTACCCTGAGGAAGCCTGCGCCATCCTGATCGGCAAGAGAGAAGGAGAAGTGACATGGGTGACACGCGCGCTTCCGGCGATCAATGTTCATGAGGAACCGGCGCACGCGTATGAGATCTCGCCACAGGCTCTGATTGCTGCGCAAAGAAAGGCGCGGGAGGACGGGCAGGAGATTGTCGGATTCGTGCACTCGCATCCGGATGAAGCGGCGAAGCCTTCGAGTCGAGATTTAGAAGAAGCGTTTTGGCTCGGGCTGACCTACGGGATGATGAGCGTGTACGCGGGGACGTTCACTGCGCTGAACTTTTATCGGCTTGAAGGGGAGTCGCCGGAGGGGCGACGATTTCGGCAAGTCGGCGTACGAGTTGCTCCTATGCGGAATGCTAGCTCTGACGTTTGAGAAGATCCTCGATTTGAGAAGATTCGTCGCTGGTCATAGCCGGTGCTCCGGACCGAAGCATTTTGATAAACCATGCGATCTCTTCGGGTGTTTCAGGAAAGCCGACGGTCTTACCTTTCGTTCGAAGATGAGAGTCAACGATTGGCTTTCCGTCGGCATTGAGCACCACTTCAAAGGGCAGTCCAACTTCACCGGCCGCTGAGACACCTCCGAATTTCAAAATCCAGTTTTCTCCGCCGGGCGTGTTGACGCCGGGCTTCTCACCGGCTTCCTCAAAGACATCAAAATGCACGACGACGAAGTATCTGTCGAAAAGAGCTTTCGCGTCCGGGGTCTTGAGGAAGGTCTCCAGCACGTCGCAATCGGGACACCAGGAAGCGCCAAAGACGAGAAAGATGCTCTTGTTCTCAGCTTTGGCGCGCGCCTTTGCTTCCGACATCATTTTGTCCGCACTCGGAGGCTTCTCTCCCAAGGCGACACAGGCAAAAAGACAGAAAATAGCAGCAACGAATAGTGACTTGCGCATTCGGTCACTCCGGTTCAAACGGTCAAAATGATTTTCCCGTAGTTCTTGCGATTCAACATGAGCTTGTAGGCCTCCGACGCATTTGCCATCGGCATGACGTGACCGACCTCTGGCTTGAGTTGACCGGCTTCTACCCACGGTTTCAGTGCGATCCATGCGGCTGCGATCACTTCACGGTTGTTCGCCAGGGTGCTGAGCCAGAGGCCGTGGACGCTGATGGATTTAGAGTACATGGTCAGCGTATCGAACTCAGGACGCTCGCCGGTAGCGGTGCCGTAGAGAATGACGCGGCCGAATTCGCGGGTACAGCGCGTGCTGCGCTTGGTGTGCTCGCCACCGAGCATTTCGAAGACACAATCTACGCCCTCGCCGTTGGTGAGTTCCATGACGCGCTGCTGGTAGTCGTCGTGGGAATAGTTGATGCCATGGGTGAGGCCGAGGGCTTTGGCTTTCTCAAGTTTTTCATCGGAGGACGATGTGCCGATGGTTTCTATTCCGAGCAACTTGCCGATCTGTACGGCGGCCGTGCCGACACCACCAGCGACGGCGTGAATCAGCGCACGACGCGGGCTTTTTGAAGGAGCGGCTGGCTCGAAGGCATCCGCGGTGAGACCGGCCTTCCAGTAGACGAGGTAAGCGGTAAAGAAATTGACGGGGAAGGCTGCGGATTCGACGGAGGTCCAGCCTTGAGGTTGCGGCCAGATGAAGGCGCGCGGGATGGCGATCTTCTCGGCGAAGGCGCCCATCTGGGTGTAGCCCATTACACGCTCGCCGGTGCCTTCGACGGTGCCAGCGAATTCGCGTCCGGCGATGTAAGGAACTTTGACGCCGGGATACTTTCCCATGCTGGAGCTGATGTCGGCAAAGTTCACGCCGGCAGCTTCGATATTGACGACGACACGGTCAGGCTTCACTTGGGGATCGGGAACATCTCTAAGAGCGAGGCTTTCTAGCTTGCCGAGCTGCTCAACGAGGAGGGCTTTCATGGGAGAGATTCTAGCGCGATATCAGGCAAGTTCATCCCACAGCTAAAGTGCCGAATTGCGACCTGGTTCAATTCGGACTATAGTGTCTCACCAATTTCTGCGGTACTTCCCTCCGTTGTCGGCCTGCACTTTGCCGTAAGTCCATCTCTTGAGGAACAAGCATGAGGAAATACCTGTACTTGGTCGTAGCGGTTCTTGTCTCTTTCAGTTTCACATTTGCGCAACAAACGAAAGAAACCAACGCGGTGGCGGTGCCGAGACTCATCCGCTTCGCCGGTCAATTGCAAGGTCCGGAGCGAACGGTCGGGATTTCGTTCACCCTGCACAAGGGGCAGAAAGAAGCTGCGACGCTGTGGACGGAGACGCAGAACGTGAAGCTTGATGCAGAAGGGCGGTACAGCGTACTGCTTGGATCGACGAAGGCAGACGGGCTGCCGGTTGAGCTCTTCGCATCGGGCGAAGCGCAGTGGCTTGGCGTTCGAGTGGAGGGACAAGCGGAACAACCGCGCGTGCTGCTGGTGAGCGTTCCGTATGCACTGAAAGCGGCGGAGGCGGAGACGCTGGCGGGACATTCGGTGTCGGAGTTCGTGACCAATGAGAAGTTGGCGGCGATGCAGCAGGGCTTGCAGCCTGCGAGCGGCGGCACGGAGAAGAAGTCTTCCGGCGTGACGCGCAACGCGATTTCTGGGAGTCCGACAAACTTCACCGGCACCACGACGGACCAGATTGTCGGCGTAACGCAAGGCGGAACGGGCGCTGGTATTTCGTCGAACACGGCGAGTGGTTACGCGCTGTATGGCAAGAGCAGCGGCACGGCAATCTATGGGTTGAGTACGGCGACTTCCGCGGCAGGTATTGGCGTATACGGCGCGACGACTTCGTCGGCTGGATATGGATTGTTCGGCGCCAATAACGCTACAACCGGAACTGCGGTAGGGGTGCGCGGGACGTCGTTGTCGAACGGCGGGATTGCGGTGTACGGGACGGCGAATACTGCGACGGGAACGGCGACCGGCGTGAAGGGCATTACGCAGTCGCCATCCGGCTATGGCGTGGTGGGCCAGAACACGGCGACAACCGGAAATGCGATGGGCATACGCGCGCTGTCGGCTTCTGCCAGCGGCTATGCGCTGGTTGCCAACGAGACGGCCCCGAGCGGATCGACGACAGGTCTGCTATCAACGATAAGCAGTCCGGGGGGCACGGCACTGGTGGTGCAGGATACAACGGGCGCAGCGAAACTGATCAGCGGGCAGTCAGGTGCGGGAAACACGGAGGTGTTCGCGGTAGATACCTACGGCCACGTTCACGCCACAGCCAGTTTTAACGCAGACTATGCGGTGACAGCGTTCGAAATGAATACTGGCTACCTTCTTGCCAACACCAGCGTCGCTTCGTACTCGTCCGCTGTGACGGGCTATGCGGGTACCGGGGGTGGGGGTGGGGGTGAATTCTACGGAGCTATAACTCCTGCATTTTATGGAGTGCAAGGGTATTCAGGTCACGGAGCTCTGTCAGACCTGGCAAATAGCGGGTACTCGGGGCTTTCGGCTTCGGGCGGAGTGTTTTCGGGGCCGAACGGAGTGATCGCTATCACGAGCACGAAAGACGGCACCGGTGGATACGCAGTTACGGGAATCGGAGCGGATTCCAACGGAGTGGGCGTGACGGGAATCAATCTCGGTGCGACGGGATTCGCGGTCTATGGCTCGGATAAAGTGAACGCCAGCGGTTCATATGCTGGTTTCTTCAGCGGTAAGGTGTACGCAAGTGGAACATTCACGCATGCCGGGCCCGCGTTTCAGATTGTCGATCACCCGGCCGATCCGGCGAACAAGACCTTGACGCACGCATCGGTGGAATCCTCGGAGATGAAGAACATCTACGACGGCGTGGTCACGACAGATGCTTCCGGTGAAGCGGACGTGGTATTGCCGTCGTACATGGAAGCCTATAACCACGAGTTCCGGTACCAGCTCACGGCGATCGGGCAGTTTGCGCAGGCGATCGTATCGCGTGAAATCCAGAACAGCCGTTTCACTATTAAGACAGACAAGCCGCTGGTGAAGGTGAGCTGGCAGGTCACGGGTGTTCGCAATGACGCGTATGCCAAGGCGCATCCGTTGGAAGTGGAAAGTGAGAAGCCGGAGTCGCAGCGCGGGCGGTACTTCCACCCGGTTGAGAATGGTGCGGCGGCGGAACTAACCATCGGTGATGCGCGCATGCGGGAGAACTTGGCAGAGGCGAAAGCGGAACGGGAGAAACATCCGCGGGCTCCTGTCGACAACGCGCAGGCATCCGTCCGGTCTCGTCGGGACACCCACCTCCAGGTAGCGGCACAAAAACAGTAAGGATGTTTCGGCCCCCTCCATCTCCACACAAAAGTAAACGCGAGGAACAGATGCGGCGATTCGCCTACGTGCTCAGCCTTTTGCTGCTGCTTGGCAGCCAGATCTTTGCGCAACAGACAAAGCAACCGACGACGACGGGCGTCGTGCCACGACTGATTCGTTTCTCCGGCGTCGCGGAAGTAGCGGCGGGAACCACAGGCATCACGTTCTCGCTGCACCGAGGTCCTCGAGATAGCGAGGTTCTGTGGAGTGAAACACAAAACGTGAAGGTAGACGCGAACGGGAAATTCAGCGTGCTGCTCGGCGCGACGAAATTGGACGGCGTTCCGGTCGATCTGTTCACGTCAGGTGAGGCGCAGTGGTTGGCAGTCCGGGTGGAAGGACAAGCGGAACAGCCGCGCGTTTTGCTGGTGAGTGTGCCATATGCGCTGAAAGCGGCGGAGGCCGAAACCCTCGCGGGGCATGCGGTCTCGGAGTTTGTTACCAATGAGAAACTCACCGCATTCCAACAGACGATGCAGACCGTGACCGGCGAAGCGGAGAAGAAGAAGTCTGTCGGACCAATTCGAAACGCGATCGCGGGCAGCCCGACGAACTTCACCGGCACGACGACAGATCAGATCGTCGGCGTGACCCAGAGTGGCACGGGCGCGGGTGTGTCGTCGAACGCGACAACAGGGTACGCGCTCTACGGCAAGAGTTCCGGCACAGCAGTATATGGATTGAGCACCGCGACGTCGACGACGGGATTTGGCGTTTACGGAGCCACCACGTCAACCTCGGGCTATGGCATGTTCGGCGCGAACAATGCGACGACGGGAGTTGCCGTGGGTGTGCGCGGAACTTCGCTCTCGAACTCGGGTATCGCGGTTTATGGAACGGCAAACACCGCGACTGGAACCGCGACCGGTGTGAAGGGCATTACGCAGTCGCCGGACGGCTATGGAGTGTTCGGGCAGAACACGGCGGCGACGGGAAACGGAATCGGAGTAAGGGCGCTTTCGGCTTCCACGGGCGGTATTGCCCTGCTGGCAAATGAAACGGGATCCACTGGAAACACGGTGGGGTTGCAGGTGTCATCCGCGAGTCCGAGTGGAACCACCGCCTTACTACAGAGCACGAACACGGCGGGCAAGTTGATCAGCGGGCGGTCGGGAGCGGGCAATAGCGAAGTGTTCTCGCTCAGCGGTGCCGGAACGGCTACGTTCACCGGCGTAGGAGCACCGGCGATCATTGGGGACGTGGGATGCTTCGCCCCCTCGGCGGGGGTGAGCTTCGTGGCGGCGCCAGCGTGCACCAACTATGCGCTGCTGCAGCAGAATACCGACTTATTTCTGAACCGTCCTCTCACCGGCGAGATTCATTTTCGCCAGGGCAATGTCGAGCAGATGACGCTGGACGCAGCAGGCGATCTATTCGCGGGGGGAGGGAAGTTCGTCGCTTATGCGGACGGGACTGTCCTGTTTGGGGGAGGGCAGATATCGAACGCAACTCTCTCGGCCAATGGCATCGGCGCGATTCCGGGCGGAACTTTCACGGCCGGGTACACACCCAGCACAATCGGCAACTACGGACTGATAACTGCCGGTGGGGCGGCAGACCCTGGTTTGTTGGGAGGCCCGGGCTTACTCGCACTGCCCGGCAATTATGGCATGAGCGGACAGGGGCTTGCTGGGGAGTTCCTCGGAGATGTGAAGATCCACGGCACGGTGAGCGCTCCGGCCCACTCGTTCACCATCGACAATCCGCTTGACCCAGCCGGCAAATTTCTTCGGCACGCGTCGGTGGAGTCCTCCGAAATGAAAAACATGTACGACGGCACAGTGACGACGGACGAACAAGGGCAAGCGGTGGTGCGCCTGCCGGAATGGTTCGAGGCGCTGAATGGAGACTTTCGGTATCAACTGACGGTGATCGGTGAATTCGCGCAGGCAATCGTGGCGAAGAAGATTGCGAACCACCAGTTCACGATCCGCACCGACAAGCCGAACGTAGAGGTTTCGTGGATGGTGACCGGCGTGCGGCATGATGCGTACGCGGTGGCGCATCCTCTCGCGGTGGAGGAGGAGAAGGCTACGAACGAGAAGGGGTACTTCTTGTACCCGGAGCTATTCGGCGCTCCGCGAGAGAAGAACGTGGAATTCGTCCATAGTCCGGAACTGCTGAAACAGATGCAGAAGCACGAAAATCCGAGCAGAGACTCGACGGGCGGGAAATAGAACAAAAGAAAAACCGGCGCCTAATTCTCCCCCGAGATTCTGCGCCGGTTATTCGGTTCTCCCAAACACGACCGGGAGCCCTTGGCCGCTCATCCTCCCTTTCGGGATCGGCCCAACTTGAAACAAGATTCTCTCGCTGGCGTCCCATGCTGGACGCTCCTCCAAGATGGCCTGTGGACGCGGGTTACGCAACGGTAAACCGAGCGGGGCTATTTACTCCGAAGATGATGTCTATCCTGATTCGGAGCAAGTGCATCCTATCTGCGTCTGGTTGCACTTGACGTGCTCTGTTGAACAGGGCCACTCTGGTATATACTTCCGACACTCTCGGGAGCGCATTGCTATTTTTTATCCGCGTTTTCGAGGCGGAATTTGGTGTCATTGTTCTTTCATATCCGGCAGCCCCAGCAGGGCTGCTGTTATTGCTTACTACTGTTCCCGTTCGCCTTTCAGGCTGTAGGCGGGAGTAGCCCGGCAAACGTTCTCCCAGTTTGCGGGTCCCGAGGCGGACCGGAGTGGGGCTGTGTTTGGGGAGGTCCCGCTTGGATCTGGCAATCATTCGTCTAGTTTTCGTGGTTCTTAGTGCGCTGGCATGCTTTGAGTTAAAGCCTTTTGGATTGATGGGCTACGAGGCCGCTGGCGTTGGTGTTCTCATCGGAATCGCCGTGGTCGTGTTCGAGATGCGGCTGCGTAATGCCAGCCTGAAGCGGCTGATCGGCGCGGTGATCGGCAGCATTCTTGGCATCTGCGGCGCCTACCTGTTTAGTCTCGTCATTCGCGACGCCATTAAAGAGGGGCCGACGCAGCATTTCCTCGAGCTCTTCGTGATGCTCCTGATGGCGTATGTCGGCTTGGTGATTGGCGCCGGCAAGGGCGATCTGCTCAATCTTGCGGCGCTGGGCGGAATCTTTGGCGGCGAGAAACAGTCGAAGCGCAGCTACAAGATTCTGGATACCTCGGTCATTATTGACGGGCGAATTGCCGACATCGCGGAGACGGGCTTCCTTGATGGAACGATTGTGATTCCGCAGTTCGTGTTGCGCGAGTTGCAACTGGTGGCGGATTCGGCGGACTCGCTGAAGAGGAACCGTGGACGTCGTGGGTTGGACATTCTGCAACGCGTGCAGAAGTTGACCAATTTGCACGTACAAATTGTGGAAGACGATTTCCCGGCAGTCCGCGAGGTCGACCTAAAGTTGATTGAACTCGCCAAGGTGTATGAGGGGAAGATCGTCACCAACGACTTCAACCTGAATAAGGTGGCACAGCTGCAGGGCGTTGAGGTGCTGAACATCAATGAGCTGGCCAATTCGCTGAAGCCGATCGTGTTGCCGGGCGAGCTGATGCGAGTGTTCATCCTGAAAGAAGGCAAGGAGTACAACCAGGGCGTGGCGTATTTGGATGACGGCACCATGGTTGTGGTGGACAACGCGCGGAAGATGATCGGGAAGACGATCGAGATTTCGGTTACATCGGTGCTGCAGACGACTGCGGGCAAGATGATCTTCGGCAAGTTTGATGAGCGGGCCTCAGGCACGATGCCGCGCGCGGAGCAGAGGCCGGAGCGTCAGGACTTGCGGAAGAGCAATCCGCAGCCGTCGTTCCCTGCTGCCAATGGAACTACCAGCACACCGCCGAGTTCGCCTGGGATTCCGGCAGCGTCTTCGCCGGGTACGGGCGGTACGGGCACGGAATAGTAGTTACTCGTTACAAAGGTCCCGCTCGGTTCCAAAAATGCGCAAACCGGGCGGGATTTTTATCGGCAGTAATTTGAACTCCTACCTTGCGCGGAACTATACTTTTTGTCCCTTATGTCGAAAGTTATCGTAATCATTCCCGCAGCCGGCCTTGGAACGCGCATGGCCCGCGGCAAAGCTGGTGTCACGTCCAAGCAGTTCTTTGAGTTGAACGGAACGCCGATCCTTATTCACACATTGCGGAAGTTTGTAGAGTGCAAGCAGGTCTCGGAGATCTGGGTCGCACTGCGTAAGAACGAGATGGCGGGATTCCGCAAACACCTCGAACAGGCGGGGATCAAGAAAGAGATCAAACTGGTAGAAGGCGGCGAGCACCGCCAGGATTCCGTGGCCAATGCTCTGAACGCGATTGAGGCGAGTGCAGACGACATTGTGCTGGTGCACGATGCCGTGCGGCCGTTCGTGAGCCCGGAGACGATTACAGCGGTGATTGCCGCGGTTGAGAAGCATGGCGCGGCGATCGCGGGAACACCGGCGATTGACACGGTGAAGCAGGTCGAGCGAACTTCGGAAGGCGCGGTCATCACTTCGACGATTCTCCGAGAGCGCGTGGTGCTGGCGCAAACGCCGCAGGGATTCCGCTTCGGCACTTTGAAGAAAGCGTTCGACGAAGCGATCCGAGAGGGCTTCAGTGGAACTGACGAAGCGAGCCTCATCGAGCGCAATGGTGGCGCGGTGCAGGTGGTGATGGGCTCTGCGAACAACATCAAGATCACTACGCCCGCGGATCTCGAACTCGCGGAGTTCTTCATGTCGCAGGAAGATAGCCGGAAAGCGAACCTCGCCGGATGATCCGCGTTGGCTTAGGCTTCGACTCCCACGAGTTTCGCGAAGGTATTCCGCTGCGTATTGGCGGACTCACGATTCCACATACTCACGGCTTGAGCGGGCATAGTGATGGCGATGTGCTGCTGCACGCCATCACGGATGCGCTGCTCGGAGCCGTTGCGGCCGGGGACATAGGAGCGTTCTTTCCGCCGAGTGATCCGAAGTGGAAGGGCGCGAACTCCGTCGTGTTCATCGAAGAAGCGATGCGGCATATTGAGACGGCGGGCTATCGCGTCGGCAATGTGGATTGCTCGCTGGTGCTGAATGCGCCGAAGATCGGGCCGCATGCGAAAGCAATCCAGGAGAGCGTGGCGAAACTGCTGAAGATCGAGCCGACGGCGGTGGGCATCAAGGCTAAGACGCCGGAGGGATTGAATCTCGACGGGACTGCCTTGGCGCATGTGGTGGTGCTGCTGGAGAAGCGCTAACCGGCGTCGGCGGCGCTCGCTTTCGGCTGGTAGGGAGTTTGGCAGGCTTCGCAAATGACGGAGCTGCGCTCGTTCAGGTAGTTACAGCTCGAACAGTTCCATTTGCCGTCAGGCTTCGGCATCTTTGCTCCAACAACAAAGCGCAGGTAGAGAGCGATGGCGCCAAGCCATGCCCAGGCGCCGATCATCGCGAGCAGGACGCCATCCTCAGATCTCACCACGAATAAAGCGCCGTAGCGAATAACAACCCAACCGACAACCGAGATCACGCCGAAGAGCACGGTAGATGCGCCTCGACCGCGCGCGAGGGCGACGATTGCGGAGACTGCAATGGCGAGGCCGATGAGTTCGAACATGAGCTAGTCGTTCCCTTGCGCCGCTCTTTCGGCCTTGAACTGGCGAATTAGGATTCTCACCAGCATGCCATCGAACTGCGAGCCGCTGCGGCTTTCGAGTTCGCGGACGGCGTCGGCCTGGCTGCGGGCGGCGCGGTAGGAGCGGTCGACCATCATCGAGACGTAGGCCTCGGCGACGGAGATGATGCGCGCGTAGAGCGGGATCTGTTCGCCCTTGAGACCGTCGGGATAGCCGGAGCCATCGAAGGCCTCGTGGTGATGGCGAACCATCTGGCGAATGTGCTGGGCGTCGGGGATGGCGTCGATAATCTCGGCGCCGACGTTGGCGTGCATGGCGACGAGATAGTGCTCGTCTTCGGTCAGCATCGCCGGTTTGTTGAGGATCTTCTCCGGGACGACGATCTTGCCGACGTCGTGAATGCGCGCGGCGAAGATGAGGTCCTGAATATCTTGCCCACCAATTCCTAATTCGCGGGCGATGATTTCCGCAGTGCGCGCGACCTGCTCACCGTGTCCGGAGGCGAAGAGCTCACGCGATTCACTCGCACGATTGAGCGCGAGGATGGCGTCCATCATGACTTCGCGCTTGCCCTCAGCTTCGTTCTCAGAAAACTTCTTCAATGCACTGACGAGTTCGGATGTGTATTCGGGACCATAGTGTTCACGCTGGAGGAAACCTTCGACGTAAGCGCTGATCAACTGACGTTGGACGGAGGTGTTCTGGCCGTCGATGAATTCGTCGGCGGTGGCGACCTTGTTGCCGCCAGCATGCTTGGAGACATACATGCCGGCATCAGCCACGCGCATGATGTCTTCGACCGAAGAGCCGTGAATGGGATAAGTCGCAACGCCGAAGCTGCCGGTGATCTGGTGCTCGCTCAGCATCGGATCGGTCGCGATCCAGAGGCGTAGGCGTTCGGCGAGAATCTGGGCCTGGTCGACACCGGTTTCTGGCATGAGGATGACAAACTCATCGCCGCCGAAGCGGGCAACCACATTCGACTGGCGGCATTTCTGTTCGAGCAGGCGCGCAATGCGAGCGAGCACGAGATCGCCCTCGAGATGGCCCATGGTGTCGTTGACCTGCTTGAACTTGTCGAGGTCGATCATCACCACCGAGAACGGTCGCGTGGAACGCGAGGCGCGCTTCCATTCTGATTGCAGAGCTTCCAGGAAGTAACGGCGCGTCTTGCTGCCGGTGAGCGCGTCTGTAATGGACTGCTGCTGCATTTTCTGGAAGACAAAGGCGTTGTGCAGCGCGGTGGCGAGCAAGTCAGCGAGCGTCCGCAGGAGCAGCGTGTCTTCTTCCGTGAAGGCGTTTTCGCGGCGGCTCTCGATGTTGAGCACGCCGAGCAACTGCTCGGCGTAGGTGATGGGGATACAGAGAGCAGAACGCGAATCGGGCAGAATGCCTGCGAGATGCGTGGCGGCAGTATCTTGAACCAGGGAAGTGTCGCCGGTGCGTGCAACGCGACCGAGCACACCGACGCCGAGCGCGACGCGCTTGCCCTTCGCATGCGCTGTGGTGCCGGCTTCGGCTTTGATTTCGATTTCCTTGGTGGCGTAGTCGAGAATTCCGATGCCGATGTGGTCGTAATTAAAGTTCTTCTGGATCTGGCCAACGATTTCGCTGAGCATCTCCTCGGCGTTCTGGCTGGAGATGGCCGTCTGCGAAACGTTGTTCAAGAACGAGAGATAGCGAGCGCGACGTTGTTCGTGCGCGAACATGCGCGCGTTCTCAATCGCAACAGCGACCTGTCCGGCAGCGGTGGCGAGGACTTCGACGTCGCGCTGCTCATAAACAAATTCGCGATCGAAGTTCAGCGCGGCAACAACGCCGACACTGACGGCGCCAATGCGGATGGGCACGCCGATGAAGCACTTCGCCGGATGCGAGCTGGGCTCGATGCCGAGACGCTGGCTGACGCGCTTCATGTCCGAGCGAATCAGGATTGGCTGGCCGGTACGGATGACGAAATCGCTGAGACCGTTCTTCGACCTCCGTGAACGCCGGGGCTGACGAATAGCGCCGACGGTTTCGAACTCGTAGCGAAGCTCCAAGCCTTCCAGGAAGGCCACGTAGAAGTTGCTGGTGTCGAACAGACGTCCGAGTTCGCGATGCACGGCGGCGAGAACTTCGTCGGGATCGAGGCGCGAACTGATGACCTGACCGATCTGCGTGAGCAGTTCGAATTCTTTGGTTCGCCTATGAGCGTCGTGAACCAGCAGGTAGTTCTCGAGCGTCATGCCCATCTGCATGCTGACCGATAAAAGAAGACGCAGGCGGCTGGCACTGAAGGCATGGCGCTTGCCGTGGGGGAAGATGACGACACCCATGTTGCGCTCGCGCGTCTGAAGACAGACGGCACTGAACCGCGAGATGTTTTCTTCCTTCAGTGTGTTGACCAACGAGGTCAATCCGGGGTGGGCAGCGGAACGCATGGGCCCTTGCAGTTCCTTGAGCGAGTGAATGCTCAGGATGCCGCCACGGCGGAAAGCGATGTCGGCGAGATAGTCGCCGGCGTTCTGGACCTCGAGCCGGGTGATGAAATCCGGCGAGAAACCGCGGGCGACCGAAGGCACACTGCCGCGCCAAGGCTCGGAGACGTAGAGCACCGCCTGCTCGAGACGCAGGAGACTCATGAACCGGGTGAGGAGGCTTTCGATGCTGGGTTGAATCTGTTCGCGCGTGACCGGCGTGGTGGGATCGATATCGAGCGAAGAAAATGCCAGCGCGTTTTCCTGGATGGCGCGACGTTCGTCGTCAAAGAGCACAACCACCATCGCCGTACCGAGCAGGAGCAACGGCATGATTTCGAGGTACTCGGATCCGCGATGGAGATAGCGTCCGACGAGCAAGGACGGCGGAATTTCCTTGCCGGCCTGCATAACAATCCAAAGGGCGGTGGATGCAGTCATCCAGCGAAGGCCGGCGGAGTCGCGCTGATAGGCAACGCGCGCGTACTCCATGGTGGCGAGTAACAGCACGACGAGAACAGCGATCCACGCGTGCAGGTACGGCCGAACCATGACCCTTAGTGGCGGGATGGCGTGGAGGGCTGTCCAATAAATGAGGGCGCAAAGAACGAGGTACTTGGTCCACGCAGGAGGTTCGGTCTTCGCGAAGGATCGAGCGGAAACAAAGAGCGCGACCGCTCCACAGATTTCAGCGGTGTGAGCCAACGAGGCATAGGCTGGAATCTTGGGGTGAGTGTCGGCCACCGCAACGAGTGCGTAGTAAGCGGTGTTGGCGAACCAGAACCACTGCCAGCTATGGAAATACCGTTCGGAGGATTGGCGCTGGAGATACGCGAAGACGAGCAGGAACGCGAGGGCGACGAGCCCTGGAACAAAGACGGTGCCTGCCAATAGGGGTTCCATGCGTTACTGAGTCGCTTGGCCTCAACCTGACGATAAAGCCTAAGTGACACAACTATAAGGACTTCCGGTCACCTGGTCACCGTTACGGAAGGTACCGAAGTCTGATGCCCATAGTAACTATTTGGCTCTCGCAAAAAGGTTACCTCTCCATCTCGTTTTCGTCTGGTGGGAAGACCGCAAAGCGGCTCACGTTGTACTCTGTAAGGTTACGCTTATGAGCAGCCAAGTCAGCAGTCCCGTTCGCGTCCGCTTTGCTCCGTCCCCTACCGGCTACCTCCACGTTGGTGGAGCCCGAACTGCTTTATTCAATTGGCTTTACGCCCGTCATGTGGGGGGCACGCTGGTGCTCCGAATCGAGGATACCGACCTCGAACGGTCGACGCCGGAAATGGTCGAAGGCATCCTCGTCGGAATGCGCTGGCTCGGCTTGAATTGGGATGAGGGTCCGTACTATCAAACGCAACGGATGGATCTATACAAGGCGGCAGCCGAGAAGCTGGTTGCTTCCGGCCACGCCTATTACTGTTTTTGTTCCAAGGAAGGACTAGAGCAGCGGCGCAAAGCCGCCACGGCGGCTGGCCGCGCCCCGCAGTATGACGAGTCGTGCCGGAAGATCGGCCGCGAGGATGCTGCCGCACGAAAACAGGGCGGAGCACCTTGCGCGGTGAGGTTCGCGGTTCCGGAGACCGGCAATACGAAGTTTCAGGATGCGGTGTTTGGCGAGGTCGAGTTTGCAAACCCCGAACTCGAAGATTTTGTCCTACTGCGATCGGATGGGGTTCCCACCTATCACCTGAGCGTTGTGGTGGACGATGTGGACATGAAGATCAGCCACATCCTTCGCGGCGCGGACCACATTTCGAACACTCCGAAGCAAGTATTGCTCTACCAGGCGATGGGTGCGACGTTACCGATATTCGCGCACGTGCCGCTGATTCTCGGGCCGGACAAGACGCGATTGAGCAAGCGCCATGGCGCGACTAGCGTCATCTCGTACTCGGACGAAGGAATTGTTCCGGAGGCGTTCCGCAACTTCCTGGCGTTGCTTGGATGGACGGCTCCCGAAGGTTCGCCGGAAAAGCTCGGCGATGAAGAACTGATCAAGCTTTTCTCGCTGGAAGGCATCTCTCACTCGAACGCGGTATTCGATCGGCCGAAGCTGGATTGGTTCAACACCGAATACATTCGGGCGTATCCGGCGGAGAAGCTGTTGCCGTTGATCCAGAAAGAATGGCAGAAGGTTGGACTGACGCCGGCGAACCCCGACGCGCAACACCTCGTCGCAACGATTGAATTGCTGAAGCCACGGGCGCGAAACCTGAAGGACTTTGCAGGATCGTTCAAGGCGTTCTTCACCGACGATTATGCGAACGATCCGGAGGCGGTTGAGAAGTTCCTGAAGGATCCCGCGGTGCGCGAGATGCTGGTGGAACTCGGCGAACGATACGCCAACGCTGGCGAGTTTACGGAGCAAAGCACCGAGCAGGTGCTTCGCGACCTTGCGGCTGAGAAGGGCGTGAAAGCCGGTGGGCTGATCAACGGTGCGCGCGTCGCGCTTACTGGACAGGCCGTGGCACCGAGCTTATTCGCGGTCATGGTAAATCTCGGACGCGAAAAGACGGTGTCACGACTGCGGCGCGCGAAGGAAATCCAGTAGGCCAGGGTAAGGCGCACCAAAGTTATCTACCGTTGCCGTTGTGCCCCGCGCTATTCTCCAGCCCATGGGAAGAGCGATAGGCTTCATCGCCGTGATCCTCATCGCGGCGTTCGGCATGTACTACTACATCAGCGCCAGCAAGGCTGTGTCTCCAGCGAACGGTGTGCCGCAGGCGACGGTGGACACCACCGGCGTGGAACAGGACTTGCTGCAGATTGCGAATGCCGAGCGGCGCCACTGGGCGACCAACAACAAATACGCTTCGCTCGATGATCTGATTTCTAGCGGCGAGTTGCAGATGGCCCGCACCACCCGTGGACCTTACAGTTATTCGGTGGACGCGACCGCAAGTTCGTTCGTGGCACGCGCGCGCGCGAGTAATCCGCCACAGGGAGCACCGGCAAATCTCAGCGTGGATGAGAGCATGCGCGTGCGGCATGATTGAGTTGGTACTTCGTCTGGCCAGGGGCACGCTGCGGCGTGCCTCTTGCTTTTAGTTGTGAACGTTGGGACTCTGCGCTGGATTCTTATGCCCGGGTTTGGGCGCGTTCTCGACCTGAACGTCAAAGTTCACTGGAATGGACTTTGGCGGATAACAGGCGCTGTTGTCGCAGGCTTGGAATTTCAGTTCGCCGTGCACGCGATAGTTACCGGCATGGATCGCGCCGATGGAGCGGGCGGTGGCCTGAACCGAGAAATCTCCGGTATACACGCTGAGTTTCTCGTCGGGGGCGAAGGCAAAGGAGAGTTGTTCGCCGCCCGGATATTGAATATTCCCGATTGAGAGATCCGTCGGAGGGCTCAACTTCAAGACCGTGGGAATTAGCAGCTCGGAGTTAGGCTTGTTCGAATTGATGTGGTAGCCGGAAGCGACGCGGAAGTTCAAAGTGACGTTCGCCGACTTGCCCTTAATCAATGGAGCGCTTTCGACTTTCACGATCTCGACGGATGGTTTCGGAGACGAGAACTCACTCTGGGCTGCGACGGCAAGCGGTAAGGACAGAGCGATTGTCGTGAAAATCCAGTGCTGCATTCTCATTGACGCGTCTCCTATTGAGCCAGTGCGGACTTGATCTTTTCTTCAATCTCGCTGCGATCAGCGAGCCCCATCGCGAACTGCACAATCTTACCGTTCCGATCAATATAGAAGGTAGTGGGTAGGTCTTCGACGTCGCCATATTTGCGCGAGACAGTGTCGTCGTCCACGGCGATGGTGTAGTTCACGCCCATCTCCTTTACGAACGCTGCGACTTTCTCCTTACCGCCTTCGTCTTCCGAAATGCCGACGATCTGCAATCCCTGTGGGCCGTATTGCTTCTGGAAATCTACGAACCACGGCAGTTCGACTTTGCAGGGAGGGCACCACGTGGCCCAGAAGTTGAGCACCACGGCTTTGCCGCGAAGATCGGAGAGCGTCACCTTCTTGCCGTCGAGGGTTTGCAAGGTGAAGTCCGGTGCGGGCTTGCCGACAACCTGTCCGACAACGAGAGATCCGCTACGCGCAGCTTCTGCTTGCTTTTTGCGCGCGATGTTGCTGCCGACAAAAAGCATGGCCGCGATCACCAGCACGGCAAAGCCCAGGATTGCGATGTTGTTCTTCAATTACACCCTCAGAGCGAAAACCGATTCAGGAACGAAAGATAGCTCGACAAGATGGTGAAGTGACGCGTAAGAATCAGGGCGCCGACCACGACCAGGAAAACGCCACTCACAACTTCTACGGCATGCAGGTGCCGGCGGAACTTGGTATAGAACGCCAGAAAACCACCGACAAACAGCGACGTGAGCAGGAACGGCACCGCGAGTCCGCTGGAGTAAACCGCTAAAAGAAGCACGCCCTTCACAACCGTATCTTGCGATCCGGCGATAGCGAGAACGCCCGCGAGGATCGGGCCGATGCAAGGTGTCCAGCCGAAGGCGAACGCGAAGCCAATGAGGAATGCGCCGATTGCAGTGCCGCTGCCCTTCATGTCGTGAAGACGCTTGTCCGCGAGAAGAGCTTTGATCTTGAACACGCCGATGAGGTGCAGGCCGAAGATGATGATTACCACGCCAGCCACCTGCATGAGTTGGCGGCGGTAGATATTCATGAACTGCCCGATGCCGGTCGCCACTGCGCCGAGGGCAATAAACACCACACTGAAGCCGACGATGAACATGATCGAGTTCAGCAGGACCGTGCGGCTGAGCTTGCGGTCACCAGACTGTAGGTCTTCGACACTTGCGCCGGAAATCAGAGAGACGTAACCCGGAACCAGCGGTAAAACGCAGGGCGAGAGGAAGGACAGAAGTCCGGCGAGGAAGACCGCGATCGGCAGGGGCAAACTGGACATTCAGCTCTATTTTAGCGCCCGAGAGCGGGCGAACCTAAACCTAGACGCTCCAATTGCCGGAAAGTTGCAGAACATCACTTCCGCAGGCCACTCCAGGTTTCGGAGATCACGATGGAATTGCCAGGATTATGCGGGTCGTATTTGACGGACGCAGGAAGGCCAAGGCGACACGAGTGGACGTCGATGAATTGGCGCAGGTGCGTGATGTCCTGTGACGCTTCGTAGGCCACACCCGCAACATCGTAGCGATAGATCAGGAGCTGGGTGAGATGCTGGCTTTCGTCTTCGAGGTCCTGGACATCCATGGCGGTACCGATCGTCAGACGTCCTGTGCGGCTCAGCCGCGTGCGACGCTCTTTCTCATGGTCGGGTTTCTGTAGCTTGGAGCGCGAGAGCCAGGCGAATCCGACGACGGCGGCGCTGAGCCCGCACAGCGCGATCGAGTAATAACGAAGGTGGTGCATGACGAAGGGCGTAGTCCTTTGGCCATAGTATCCGCCGAAGAGGGCTGAGGAAATCTGCGATTTCTCTGAAAAATCCCGCAAATGATGAATGCGCAGGACTTCCATTTTGAATCTAAGTTGTTGCTGGTCCGTGTTCCGGCTATGGACTTTCCTACTGGTCTGCCGTAAGCTTCGCCCCAAACTATTCTGCGGTTGGGACTTACACCGAATCGGCGGCAACGACTTTTGAGCTCTGCGCAACAACTGCTCGTGATTCGTGTTCACTCTCCCAGCAGATTTACTTGAGACGCGCACTTCGGCACTAGTTCAAGTTTTGAAAGGTTTGCATATGTCCACCCATCGTTTGGTTCGCTTGCTTGTGCTCGCGTTGATGCTGATGAGCATCCCGGCACTTTCTTTCGGAGGCGTGTTCGTTTCCGTTTCGGTTGGACCGCCGCCGATTCCCGTCTATACACAACCGTTATGCCCGGGCGCTGGCTATATGTGGACGCCTGGCTATTGGGCTTGGGGTGACGAAGGCTATTACTGGGTTCCGGGTACGTGGGTGATGGCCCCGACTCCCGGTTTCCTGTGGACGCCTGGCTATTGGGGCTGGGGCGGCGGCGCCTACCTATGGCACGGCGGATACTGGGGCCCGCACGTCGGCTTCTACGGCGGTATTAACTACGGTTTCGGCTACGGCGGCGTCGGCTACGGCGGTGGCTACTGGCACGGCAACAATTTCTACTACAACCGCAGCGTGAACAACGTGAATGTCACGAATGTGACGAACGTCTACAACAAGACCGTCATCGTGAACAACAACAACCACGTGAGCTACAACGGCGGGCACGGCGGCGTGACCCGGCAGCCCACTTCACAAGAGCGCCAGTGGCAGAACGAGAAACATGTTGATGCCACGAGCGCGCAGCAACAGCACTTCCAGGAAGCGGGACGCAACCCGCAGCTTCTGGCGAAGAACAACGGCGGCAAGCCGGCGATCGCTGCGACCGCACGCCCAGCGGACTTTAAGTCTGCGGTACCGGCAAAGGCAGTGGGTGGCCCAATCAACAAGACGGCTTTGACGGCGACTCCGAAGAACATGCCTGCCCCGAAGAGCAATGCGGCTGCGACGGCAAATGGTAACGTCAACGCCAATGCGAAGGGCAACGCAAACATTCCGAAGCCTGGCAATGCGAGTGCGAGCACGAACTCCAAGGTCGGCACGAATGCGTCCGCGAACACCACGGCGCACAATGTTCCGAAGCCACCGGCGGCGAGCAGCAATACACGAGACGTGAACACGGCGCACACGAACACGACAGCATCGCCGAGCACGAGCACGCATAATGTTCCGAAGCCGCCAAGCACGAATGCGACGTCGACGAACCGTAGCAACGCGTCGGTGAATTCGCCGAAGACGTACTCCTCGCAGCCGAATACGGCTTCACACCAGAGCCAGCCGGCGCCTCATTACAGCGCTCCAGCGACTCATAATCCACCGCCGCAAACGCACGCGGCTCCTCAGGTGCAACATAATGCGGCGCCAGCACAGCACAGTGCTCCTCCGCAGCACAGCGCACCGGCGACTCACGACAACAAACCAAAGCGCTAACTTCGCGCTATAGACCAAACGCCTCGCGGAAGCGGGGCGTTTTCTTTTGCTTTGACCTCAAAGACACTACTCGTCGGCGACAGGATTGCGCAGAGTTCCGATACCTGCCACGCTGACCTCAACCACGTCTCCAGCTATGATCGGTCCGACGCCTTCGGGTGTACCGGTGGCAATGAGATCGCCCGGAAACAGGGTCATCACTTCGGAGATGAAGCGGAGGATGACGTCGAGTGGAAAGATGAAACTCGACGTGTTGCCATGTTGGCGGACCGCTCCGTTCACGCGAGTCTCGACTTCCACGCCAGTCCATGGATCCAGCGCATCGTTGACGATTGGACCGACGGGGCAGAACGTGTCGAAACCCTTGGCGCGGGTCCACTGGCCGTCTTTGTTCTGCAAATCGCGCGCGGTGACATCGTTCACTACGGTGTAGCCGTGGATGTAGGAGCGCACGTCGTGGTCCTCGGGAATGTGACGGCATTCGCGACCGATGATCACGCCGAGTTCGCCCTCGTAGTCCACGCGCTGTGAGAGCTTCGCCGGCCGTTTAATGTCCGCGCCGGGTGCAATGATTGCAGAAGTTGGTTTTGAGAAAATGAGCGGGTACTTGGGGATCTCGTGTCCGAGTTCTTCGGCGTGCGCTTTGTAGTTCCTCCCGACGCAAACGATCTTGGTGGGCACAACGCTAGCCAGCAACTCGGCTTCTTCCAGGAGCACATGCAATGGCTCGGCACCAGCGAAGGTGTTGTAATCCTGCGGCATGGTGGCGATGGCGCGGATGATGTAGTCGCGCGTGTTCTCGGTTTCGATGAGGCCGTACTTCGGCTGCCCACGATGGACAAAACGGCAGTAGCGCATGTTGTTTACCTGCCGGAGATTGTAACTGCCGGTGGCGCAACATTAACTTTCAGGTAATTAGCACTTTCGTGCTGCCTCCTCGCTTCCCGGCGCGTCTAATACAGAAACCGGAGCGTGGGAATTTGCAGATTCAGCCGATCCTCCAAACCTGGGGACGCGTCCTGACGGGGCGGGTGCCGAACCTTTCCATTGAAATCACGCGTGAGTGTCCGCTACGTTGTCCGGGCTGTTACGCATATGAAGACAATCATCTTGGCGGAGATACTAACCTTCGCAGTCTGACCGATTACAAAGGTGATGACCTAGTTCGCCGGGTTCTCTCCCTCGTGGACGAACATAAGCCGCTTCATCTTTCGATCGTCGGCGGCGATCCGCTGGTCCGCTACCGAGAACTTGAAATCGTTCTGCCGCAGTTGGCCGAACGTGGCATTCACGTGCAAGTAGTGACCAGCGCATTTCGGCCGATCCCAACGCAGTGGGCGACCCTCCCGCGTTTGCGCATGACGGTTTCAATCGATGGCTTGCAGCCGGAACACGACCTTCGCCGAAAGCCCGCGACATATGAAAGAGTGCTGCGCAACATCGAAGGGCAGCATGTGGCCGTCCACTGCACGATCACAGGGGCGATGGTCCGGCGAGCTGAATACTTGCGGGGGTTTCTCGACTTCTGGTCGGAGAATCCGAATGCGGAGAAGATATGGTTCAGTATCTTCACCCCACAAATTGGTGCGGATTCCGTAGAGTGCATCACCGCTGACGAGCGAACGCGCGTGATTCAGACGCTGCTTGACCTACGTGAGTCGTATCCCAAGCTGGACATGCCAGAGGGCATGCTGAAAGCGTTTCTCGCGCCGCCGCACTCCCCAGAGAAATGCGTTTTTGCTCGCACGACACGCACGATCTCGGCGGACTTCAAAACGCACGTCGAGCCGTGCCAACTCGGCGGCGCACCCGACTGCTCACGCTGCGGATGCATAGCTTCGATGGGGCTTTCCGCCATTGGCAACCACAAACTTCTGGGCCCGCTTACCGCCGGCTCCATTTTCTTTGCCTCGGCTTCGATCGGCGACGCCTTCAAACGCTCGCGAAACAGAAAGCTGCCGGAACATCCATCGCCGAAAACAGACACGGAACTTATCACCATTGATCAGAATCCGAAGCGCGAAGTCGCATAGTTCACTCAGCGGAACAGGGCGTGGGCGCGAGACAGAGAGGCTTGAAACCCTTTGTCCGCGCCCGAAGCCGCGTGAGCAGCTATAATGACCCATGGCGACCCTGCGCCAGCAAATCGCGACAAACGTTCTCTCAGCCACGCGGTATCGCGACCTGCTGAACATCGTCCGCCAGAACCGTCCTAAAGACGATATCGAGATCGTCAAAAAAGCCTTCGAGTTCTCCCAGAAGCACCACGCCGGCCAAACCCGTGCCTCCGGCGAACCCTACCTCGTACATCCGTTGGAAGTCGGAATCATTCTCGCCGACATGCGCTTGGACACCACGGCAATCGCAGCCGGACTGCTGCACGACTCTGTGGAAGATACATCCGTCACGATCGAGGAAATCCAGGAGCAGTTCGGCGAGCAAGTTGCGCACATCGTTGAAGGCGTAACCAAAATCAGCCGCATTGATTTCGCCTCACGCGAAGAAGCGCAGGCGGAGAACGTCCGAAAGATGGTGCTCGCGATGGTGGACGACATCCGCGTGGTGCTGATCAAACTCGCGGACCGCCTGCACAATATGCGCACCTTGCAGCACCTCTCACAGGAGCGGCAGGAAAAGATCGCGCGAGAGACGCTGGAGATTTATGCGCCCATTGCACACCGTCTCGGGATGGGCCGCGTGCGCGGCGAACTGGAAGACCTTGCGTTCCCCTATGTCGATCCGATCGGCTACAAGCGCGTTGAGGAAGCCGTAGAGTCGCGCCGTAAGAAGGGCGAAGAGTTCCTTGAGCAGGTAAAGGGCGTCATTACCGCGAAGCTTAAAGAGAACAGCATTGATGCTCGCGTAGACAGCCGGATCAAGCGCCTTTACTCCATCAATCAGAAGTTGATTCGCCAGCGCATTGACGTCGAGCAGGTGTACGACATGTACGCCCTGCGCATCATTACCAAGAGCGTCGTCGATTGCTACTCCATCCTCGGAATCATCCACAACCTCTGGCGTCCGGTGCCCGGCCGTATTAAGGACTTCATCGCGATGCCGCGGCCGAATTTCTACCAGTCGTTGCATACGACGGTGATCGCCGAAAACGGCAATCCCTTCGAAGTGCAAATCCGCACCGAAGAGATGCACAAGCTGGCGGAAGAAGGCATCGCAGCGCACTGGAAGTACAAAGATGGGCCAATCTCCGCGAAAGACGAGCAGCGCCTCGCTTGGCTGCGGCAGGTAGTGGAGTGGCAACGCGATGTGCAGGATCCGGGCGAGTTTCTCTCCAGCCTCAAAATCGATCTCTACCCCGAAGAGGTTTACACGTTCTCGCCGAAGGGCAAGATCGTCATTCTCCCGCGCGACGCCACCCCACTCGACTTTGCGTACACCATCCACACCGAGGTCGGGCACACCTGCGTCGGCGCCAAGGTGAACGGACGTATCGTGCCGCTGCGATACAAGCTGCGGTCGGGCGATATCGTCGAGATCCTTACGCAGCCGGGACACACCCCGAGTCGCGATTGGCTCACCATCGTCAAGTCGCCGCGCTCACGGCAGAAGATCAAGCACTGGCTCAACGTTCACCAGCGCGAACGCGCGATTGAAATCGGACGCAAGCTTATTGAAAAAGAAGCACGCAAATATCGCATTCCGCTGAAGGAGATTGCTGACGAGCATTTGGCGAAGATCGCCAATGAATACGGGCTTGGTAAGGCCGATGAGTTGCTCGCGGGCATTGGCTATGGCAAGTTCTCCGCGCGCAGCATCCTTGCGAAATTGGCGCCCGCAATCAATCCGGAGGCACCTGCTCCCAGCGAAGATGAGCCAAAGTCTGGCGGATTTACTAGCGTTGTGCGTCGCGTGTTTGGCGGGAGCGATGGTTCAGCCCTCAAGGTCACAGGCCACGATGATCTGCTCGTCTATCGCGCCAAGTGTTGTAACCCGATTCGTGGGGAAGAGATCGTCGGCTACGTGACCCGCGGCAAGGGCGTGGCGGTGCACTCGCGCAACTGTCCGAACGTCCACAATTTGCTTTATGAGCCGGAGCGTCGTATCGCAGTGGAGTGGGCGCGTGAAGCCCACCGCGGCTCCGGCGAAGCAGGCTATCCCGTCAAGATCACCGTCTTCTGCGATGATCGTCCCGGCATGCTGAAGCAGATCACTTCCATCATCAGCGACGCCAACACCAATATCCGCAATATCGAAGCCCACACCGGCGATGCCCACGCCACCATCGATGTCATCATCGATATCGAAGACCTGAAGCACCTTGAGCGCATGATCACCGGCATCCGCAAGATCCCCGGTGTGCGCGATGTACAGCGCGTGCAGAAGCTTTAGCTCGTACCTACCCTACACCGTATTCACCACCGAGACGCAGAGGCACAGAGGTTCATGGCCGGATTCTCTGTGCCTCTGTGGTTAAATGGAGTTTGTTTCAGGAGGACGCATGCGCGACGTCATCGTAACCAATCAGGGCCCTAAGGCGATTGGGCCGTATTCGCAGGGAATTCGTGCGAACGGCTTCATTTATCTCTCCGGGCAGATACCGCTGGATCCCGCTACGCAACAGCTCGTCGAGGGCGATATTCATGCGCAGACGGACCGCGTGTTGCGCAACATCCAGGGCATGCTCGAAGCATCGGGCAGTTCGGTCGCCAAAGTGGTGAAGACTACTGTGTTCCTGAAGAACATGAGCGAGTTCACGGCAATGAACGAGGTTTACGGAATGTACTTCCGGGACAATCCTCCCGCACGATCGACCGTTGAAGTAGCGCGCTTGCCGAAGGACGTATTGGTCGAGATCGAAGTCATCGCGCTGGCTTAACTGCTTGCTATGAATCACCACGTGCTTGCCAGTGTCAGCATCGCGGGAACAACGCTCGATCTGCTCGGCGGCATGTACCTCGCTTACGATCTCCTCGGCGGACAACACGGCCCGCTTCGACTGCTGACCCGGATCGTCACGTATTCAGTCATTTTCGGCATCTTCTATGGGCTCGGCCTCGGACTGATCTTCGGTATCGCTGCCGGTGTCACCACCGGGATCACTATCTCCTTCGAACTGAATCGCGCTGCGACGGGGAAACCGCATTACCCCGTGTGGGGTGAGGCCCTTTGTTCGCTGATCCGCGGCGCTGGATTTGCGATTGGGCTTTATAAGCAAGACGGCTTGCTTTTCGCCGCGGCGTTTGCAGTTCTGACTACGGTCGGACAGATATTCGCCTACAGTCGCGGAATGAGGCCGGCCATCGACTACAGCCCGCAGCTGCGTCCGCGGCTCACGCGGCGCCAGTTCCTGGGAACGGTTAACCGCGTCTTCGGATGGCTGATCGCCGCCTTGATTTGCAGCTTTGTTTCCCATCGCGTGGAGGGAGCGTGGCTGTTCGCTCTTCGCGTGGGTCTTACGACGGGCGTCGCTACCGGCGCAGTCATTATGTTCGGCCCAATCGTGGAGTACTACGCCGATCACCTTCCTGAACGCCGCATGGGCGTCTTCGGCATCTGCCTGATTCTGAGCGGCTTCGCGCTGCAATCGCTGCAATATTGGGTGGCGCTGCTGGATGTGAAGGTGTCGTAACCTCTTCTATTTGAACAGGTTCAAAATTGTCTTGACGGGTGGTCATTCGCCAGTCTATTTTTGAATGTGTTCAAAAGGAGGTTCCGATGTACATCGTTACCGCATATCTCCTCTATCTCATCGTCAGCGTGGCCCTCACCGTGTGGGTCGCACAGACACTGCATAAGAACGGCCTGATCTTCCTAGTCGACAGCTTCCTCGGCAACCGGGAACTGGCGAACTCGGTGAACCACCTGCTCGTGGTCGGCTTTTATCTCATCAACCTCGGCTACGTGCTCATGGCCCTCGCAACGCCAGTGCGGCCGACTTCCGTACAGGCCGTGATCGAGTTGCTCAGCACGAAGCTGGGCGTAGTCATGCTCGTGCTCGGCGCCATGCACTTCACCAACATCGTCATCTTCTCCAAGATGCGTAAACGCGCGATGTTGCGCTACGAGCCTCCGCCGGTCGCCCCGCAGCAGTTCGTAAGACCGCCGGCAGCGTGAAGGAGGTGGCGTATGCGTTTTCTCTATGTCTTCTATGACGCAACTTGCGGGTTGTGCACCCGTCTCCGAAGCTGGTGCGAGCGCCAACCGGCCTATGTCGAACTCCGTTTTGTAGCCGCCGGCAGCCCGGATGCCCATAGGCTCCTGCCGGCGGACCTCGCCAAGGTATCGCGCGAAGACCTCATCGTCCTTTCCAGCGAAGGCGGCGTCTACCAGGGCGAGGGCGCATGGCTCATGTGCCTGTGGGCCTTGCGCGGATATCGACAGTTGTCGATACGTCTAAGTGATCCGCGGCTCGCTCCGAAAGTACGCGAGGCCTTCCAGATCTTCTCCGGGAGCCGCCACGCACTTTCCCGCTGGTTAGGCCTATCGACAGACAGTTTGCAGAAAGAGTTGCAGTGGACCTTCACTCCGCGCTGCGAGCCGCGCTGGCTGGAATAACTACATGCTTGTGGTTGTCCTGGCGATTGTGATCATCGTGGTCGGAGTGTTCGCTCTGCTTCCCGGGTACCTGATTGTGATCGCCAGGCGCAAGGTCACTCGTATGGAACCGTGGGATGTTCCCCGGCTTCACCAGTACTCTCTGTCGCTCCAGATTCTTTGTTACGGATCGTTCGTGTATCTGGCGCTGTCGCAGATCGCACAATCTTTCAACCTGGTAACGAGTGAGCCGCTGGGAGTTCCAATCCCCCTTGCGCTCGGGCTCGCCTGTATCGCCAACATCGCGATGGCCGCGCGTAGCGGGCCCCTGAGAGACCTTCTCATCACCAATGGTCTGCTCATCGTCGTAAACGTTTGGTTGCTGTTGGCAGTGACCAGCACGTGGTGACTTTCCTCACGCGCTCGGCGAAGCACGTAGGAGGATAGGAACTTTCTTGGACCGAAAGGATTTGATCAATGCGATTGCGAACTCTCATCGCGCTTGTGGCGGCTTCACTTTGCTACATCGCCTTCACTGTTTACGTCAGCTCGGGTCCAAGACCCCTGCCGCCGCCAGCGCGTTGGGTGAACTGGCTTGTTTTTCCGATCACGGCCCTCATCGCCGGTTATTCGTTCCTGCATTGTGAAGAATTTGCCTCACACGGCCGACGTTCCACATCCACGCTCGACTTGAAGTTGCTCGCATTTCTCTGTCTCTTCTCGACGACTCTCTCGATCTTGGGCCTGGCCGCGACGCTCCTCTTTCCGCTCGCACTGGTGATGCTTCCGGCTTTCATCGCCTCTCTGCTGCTGCTCGTTAGACCGAACCTCCTCCGCAACGCGCCGGTCTTTCGCAAGTACCTGAGAATTACAGCCGTGAGCTCTCTTGTTTTTGTGTGTTGTTCTTTGCTCGCGCTGGGAGTGCAGGCAATCCGGGGAGGAGGACTCTAAAACAGCCTGGGGAGGCCAGCGGCAAGCCACTACCGTCGTCTTAGCCACAACGAGCGCTACTTGTCATCGAGTTCGACGAAGGATCTGCTATTTAGCGAGCACCGCCTCGAGAAACGCGTCACGCGCTCGGCGCCAGCCCAGCCTCCTGCACAAACTCCAGCGTCTTGCGCCGGATCGGCCGCAGCAGCGGGTTCTTCGCCACCTTGATGAACCCCATCAGCAGTTGCGTCCCGCGATCGACGAGCATCCGCGTGTTCTTCTGCTCGGCCGACTTGTCGTAGAGGAAGTAAAGCAAGATTCCCATGTGCGATGCCCACAGCATGGTCGGTAGCACCTGCGCCATATCGGGCGGTAGATCGGCATCCGCAATGGCCTCGGCAAACAGCTTCATCGCGGCCTGGCGCAGGCCGCGGGTCTTCGCACTAAAGAACGAGAGTTCGCTCTCGGGCTCACCGGCGTAACGCAGCAGCGCGCCCATGATCCGGCGATCGCTCTTCAGAATGTCGAGCTTAAGGTGGTGGATCTGTGCGATTCGCTTTGCCGGGTCTTTCTCATGCGCCATCATTTCGTTCACCAGCACCTCATGCTTGCGCTGGATTTCGTCGTAGTACTCGAGGACGATCGCGTCCTTGCCTTTGAAGTAGTAGTAGGCCGCCGACGCCGCACCGCCCAGCTCGGCGCCAATATCGCGCATCGTCGTCTCTTCAAAACCACGTTCTCGAAACAATCGGATAGCCGTTTCGTAGATCTGCGCGCGCGAGGCTTTGCCCTTCGACAAGTGTTCTTTGAACATGTTCAGAATGTAGAAAGAATGGATGGAGAAGTCAATGGTGGAGTTCAGCGCCTGCTCGGGTTCGTCTCTCGTCGGCGGCGAGCGATTGGCCGATCTGAACGGTTCGTCTATGATCCCGAGACCCGCTTTTCTCGCTGGAGGTTCCATGCTTCGCTCCATTTTGACCGCTCTTCTACTGGTCGCGGCCAGCATATTCTGCGCCGGCCAGCCCGCGTTGCCCGCAAGTTTCGTTGCCAAGACGATCCATAGCCCTGCCGGGGCCGAGATCTACGTACGCTCTGGCGGAAAAGGGCCCGCCGTGGTTCTGTTACACGGGTACGCGGAGAACAGCGATTCCTGGGCCCCGTTGGCTGAGAACTTAATGAAGGACCACACCGTCATCGTCCCCGATCTGCGCGGCATTGGAAAATCGTCGATACCAGCGGGTGGCTATGACAAGAAAACGCAGGCCGCGGATGTGCGCGCCGTGGTGACTGGCCTCGGGTTCGACAAGACGGTGGTGGTGTCCCACGACATCGGGATTATGGTCGCTTACGCGTATGCGGCAACCTATCCGGACAAGGTGGAGCGGCTAGTTGTGATGGACGCGCCCATCCCAGGCCTTGGACCCTGGACCGAGATTCTGCAAATGCCGGGAGTGTGGCACTTTAACTTTCATGGCCCCGACGCCGAGCGCTTGGTTCAAGGCAGAGAACGAATCTATTTCGATCGCATTTGGAACGACTTCACCGGCGATCCCGGCAAGCCGGACAACGCGACACGAGACTTCTTTACCGCGAGCTACACCCGGCCCGGAGGCATGAGAGCTGGCTTCGCGCAGTTTGCGGCATTTGGTCAGGACGCGAAGGACAACCGTGAGTTTGCAAAAACCAAGTTGACTATGCGCGTTCTTGCCGTCGGCGGAGAGAAGTCGATGGGAACTTTAGAAGGGGCAATCATGCGCGACGCCGCTGTGAACGTACAGGAAGCCGTCATTGCTGGATCAGGACACTGGTTGATGGAAGAACGACCGGCGGAGACGGTTGCTTTGATTCGGACCTTCCTCGATCAAGGTCATTGAGCAGAATCCGATCGCTCAATGCCGGTGCAAATCCTTGTGCATAATCTTGCGCGTCTCGTGCAGGCGGTCGTCGGCCGGTAAATCGATGAGCTTGCGGTTCATGCCCTCGTCGTCTTCCGCGCGCAGGAGTTTCGCCATGTACTCGATCATGCTGGCAGGGAAGATCCCATCGCGCTCGTAGAAATCACGCTTCTCGGAAAGGATGCGCGCGGATTCCACACAACTCCGTGGCAGCGAGCGCAGACGGCTGAGGACCGTTTCGTCGTGGAAGATATTGCCCTTGGTGTAGAGATCGGCAGCGATTTGCAGCGATTGTTCGTGGGTCATGCCCCACTCCGCAGCCATGGTAATTCCCGCCAGAAGCAGGTGTGCGAATGCCGAACCATCTGGGCTGCGCAGCTCCACGGTCTGCCGGCCGTCCTCGTTCACGCTCTCTTCGAGTTGCTGGGAATTGATGCGGCGCGACAGATCGCCGACCTCGCTCCAGCCGAGGGGCACACGGATCATCGTGCTGCGATTGAGATCGCTCCAGCAGACCCGCGTCGGGGCCTCTTGGTTCGGAACCAGTCGCAGGTAAGCCGACGACACTGTATTGCCGAACGCGGTCAGCGAATCGGCATAGGTGCATAACCCGCCGATGACCTGACGCGCTTCGGCGGAAAGTTCGCCACGATCGCGCATGATGTTGCGTCCATCGCGGCGCACTTCCATGTGCACATGCAGGCCATTGCCCGCCACGCCTTCTTCGATCTTCGGCGTGAACGTCGCCACGCAGTTATGGCGATACGCAACGTTGCGGATCAGCCAGCGCGCGAGGACGAGAAAATCGCCGGCGTCTTCCACTGGCGCCGGCAGGAACTCCACTTCCAACTGCTCGGCACTCTTGCCGCGAATTTCTTCCAGGTCGCTGCGCACGGCGTCGATGCAGCCCACTTCATTGTGCGCATATTTCACCGCGCCGGTGATCTGGGTCAGCAGGCGCACGATCTCATCGAGCACCGCGCCACTTTTCACGAATGGGCCGGAGGCGTGATACCCGCGCTGCATCGGCAGGCGGAAGAGGCTGGGGCCAGCATCGCTGAGCAGGAAGAATTCGAGTTCGCCGAGCGCCCAAAGTTCACATCCTGTGGAGCGACGGAAGAGCTCGGCGGCGTTGTGAAGGATCGCATCCGGTGCGAAATCGACCATCTCGCCGCGCACGTTCAGGTAACGGCATGTCAGCTCGAGGCTGGGCTCACCGAACGGGTTCAGGAACGCCGACTTGTACACCGGCACCACATACAGATCCGAGAGGTTCACATCCACCATGTCGCGGAAGAGCGAAGATCCGTCCACACGCTCTCCGTCCGCGAGGATGCGCTCGGCCTGCCGGCGATTTGCGACCGGGACTTTCAGCTCTTTGTATTTGCCGTCGAGCGCGGTGTAGTGGAAGGTGATCCGCTCGATCTCTTTCTGCTCGATGACATCGAGCAGGTCAGCGCGGGTGAACTCCTCGCGGGGCTTATCGGTGAGGAGCGACATCGGGTTGCTGAGCGCGTAGGGGTGGGTAATGGTGGCCATCGCTTCTAGCGTCCCACCCTAGAGGCGGCGGGGCTAGGAGGCGCTTCACAGGCCGTTGTGATGCGGCGCACACCTCGTCCCGGTCGTCGTATAGACGCACGAACGCGCTTCCGCCGGAAACCAGCGAAGCGCGTCCTGAAATTTGCAGATTCGGAAGAGGAACTCGGGAGGGAGATTCCGCTACTAAAACTACGCCTTGACCAGCTTGCCGCTGCGCAGACAGGTGGTGCAAACGCGCATGCGCTTGGTGGCGCCGTTCACCTTCGCCCGGACGGGACGGAGGTTCACGTTCCAACGCCGCTTGGTGACGTTGTGCGCGTGGCTGATGTTATTTCCGAATTGCGGCCCTTTGCCGCACATATCGCAGACTTGTGCCATGACTACGGATTCCTATCGACCTGGTTGGCCAAAACATAGATTTTACCGGAGTTGCGGCCCTTTGGGCAAATGCGTCAGGCAAGCTGAACGTAGGTTGAATAGGGCTGATCTTGTATCTCCGTCCAGGGCAACAGTTTGACCGGGCCGCCGGTACTTTCCGCCCGCCAGGCGCTCCCGGCGCGCTTCGCGGCAAGTAATTGCCCTTGAGTGAGTTGCTGGGCCTTCTCGCCGATCGGAAACAGTACCAGCGGGCCATTCAGGAGTGCAACCAGCTTCGCACGCTCGCGGTTCAGCGGTTCTAGCCGATTCTTGAGCGGGAGCTCCAACTGAATCCGATCGCCGTTCTTCCAAGTCCGCCGGATGGTCGCGAACCGCTCCGCTACGGGTACCCCTTCCCGCTTTCCGTTTACCTCGATGGATGCCTGCTCAGCCCAGGCCGGAATCCGCAGGTGAACCTCGAACTCTCGCTGCTTCGTGGTCGAAAGTTCAATCTCGACAACCGGATCGAACGGATACGCGGTCTTCTGTGTGAGGGAAACTTGGGCCCCGTCCTGCTGCCAGCGCACCGTCGATGGAATATACAGGTTGACGTAGATCCCCTGTGGGTCGCGAAGATACGTGCTGATGCCGTAGTCGGTCGCGATCTGCGGCATAGTGCCGGAGCAGCAGGGCCAGCGCGCGTCGTGGTAGAACTTGCTGCCCTTGAAGTTGTAGTCGGAGTAGTAGAACGTGCGGCCGTCGGGCATCAGCGGCAGCGCGCCGAGGATGGTGTTGTACATCACGCGTTCCATGCTGTCGCCATAGCGCGAGTCGCGGGTCACGCGCAGCAGATAGCGCGTGAGTTTGAAGTGCGCATACGAACCGCAGGGTGTCTCGAACGAATGATGGGTCCCTGTAAGACTCTTGGCGACTTCGGGGCTGTTCGGCGCACGCAGAGTTTCATCGGCGCCCCATCCGCCCGTAGCGTAGCTTTGCGCCAGCACAAAGTCGAAGCCGTTTTTCGCCGCGCGGAAATACTTTTCGTCACCGAGTGTGAGATACGCCTGCATCGCCGAGCAAAGCGAGTTCACGTGGCTATAGGCATGCCGTCCCTCAAGATCGCTGCGGCCCTCGGCCAGCGGGTTGTAGTAGGTGTCGTCGAGATACTGCTTTCCCAGCGCGCGATAGCGATCCCCAGCCCCGCGACGATAGGCGAGGAACAAGTTCTCCGAGATCGTGTACGACTCGTCCCAGGTGTAACCGTCGTCCTTCACGCTCCGCCAAACCGTACCGTGCTCAACCGCGTGGCCCGGCAGCAAGGGAGTCGCGGTGTCGGTCGTGCGCTCCAGAATTTTGAGCGCATCGGGATCTCCGACATATTGATGAGCGTCGATCAATCCGCAAACCAGCTTGTCGTAGCAGTACGCGGGGAAGCGGTTCTTCAGGCCGTAAAACTCAGGTGAAATGGTCTGCGCGTAAAGCCGGTTGAGCCGAATCACTTTGTCCCGCACTGCCGGATCAGGACGAAGCGCATAAGAACGTGAAAGCGCCGAGATCCACTGCCCAAAGGTTGCGGTCGGCGCAAAGCCCACGCCAACATCATTCGGGTTGTAGTTCGGATCGAAGCAATACCAGCCACCGAGGTCGCGCCCCGGCGGGGGCTGGCCGACCATGGCGCGAAACGGCTTGAGCAGCGCGTCATCTTCCAAGCCCATCAGAACATCGTGCGTGTTCTGGAACTGACGATTGTGTAACTCGCTCTCAAGGGAGACGTCGCCATAGCCAAACTCGTCGAGCGGGACGCTCGAAATCGCAAATGCGGAGGAGCGGAGGAACGGCAGGCTGGCGGCAGCGAGCGAAGCGGAGGACAAGAACGAGCGACGGGAAAGAACCGGCAGGGCCACGAGGAAATTCTAGTCCCAGAAGCTCGCGGCAGCGAGGATTGGCCCCATTTTGATGACAACCGCATTGCAGCAGCCCTCATCCTACGTACAGACGGAAAGCGCCTCCTCCTGTAGGGAGAATCGTCGCGCCGCGTTCGCGGCAGAATTCCAGACACAAAGGGCTCCGGGACACATGAGTACAGCGGAATTCGGCTCGCTTACGCTTCTCCTGTTCGTCGTCATCGCCAGCGCGCAACTGCTTGGATATCTATTCCAGCGAATGCGGCAGCCGAAGGTCATTGGTGAGATCCTCGCCGGCGTGCTGCTTGGCCCGTCGCTGCTCGGCCACTTCGCGCCACGCATTTCGCAAGCGATCTTCGCTGGTTCTGGCCCTGTGGGACAAAAGTACGAGCTGATTCTTTCGTTCCTCTACAATCTCGGCCTGCTGCTCTTGATGTTCTGCTCCGGCGCAGAAGTAAAGGGACTGTTCAAGAAGCGCGACCGCCGGGAGGTCACTTGGCTGGCGTCAGTTGGGACGGCGGTGCCGTTCCTGCTTGTGATCGCCGCTTACAAGTTCATCCCCTTGGAAAAGCTGGCGACCCCGAACGCGCCCCGCATGTCGGTGCTGCTGATTGTCGGCATCGCGGCTTCGGTTACCTCGATCCCCGTCATCTCGCGCATTCTGCACGATCTTAAGATTCTGCATACGCGCTTCGCCAGCTTGATTCTCGGCGTCGCCGTAATTGAAGACATCGTTCTATGGGCGGTGTTGGCTGTCGCCACAGCGTTGATTTCTACGAACGGCGTGCAGACCGGACATGTTCTCCGCCACGTGATCGCGGCACTGGTGTACTTCGGCATCGGCATGACGATTGCACCCGTGCTGTTGCGCTGGATCACGCGCGCGCGCTGGAACATCCTCGTACACGCTTCGCCGGTCGGCTACGTGACGGTCGTGCTGCTTGCCTATTCTGCGATTGCGGCGGCCTTCGATGTGAGCCTGGTCTTCGCGGCTTTCCTCGCGGGCTACGGCCTGATCGGCGAACTGGAGACGCTCGCGCCCGCGGTTGAGTCGCTGAAGACGTTCTCGTTCGCGACGTTCATTCCAATTTATTTCGCTATCGTCGGCTACCGCCTCGACTTGAGCAAGACATTCTCGTTCTCCATGCTCGCGATCTTCATGGGCCTGGCGTGCCTGCTGAAGCTGCTCTCCGCCGGACTCGGCGCGCGCCTGGCGCGTTTCAACTGGTACGACTCGCTGAACCTTGCGATTGCGACGAATGCGCGCGGCGGCCCCGGCATTGTGCTGGCGAGCGTCGCGTATGACGCCGGCATCATCAACGCTGCGTTTTACACCACACTCGTTCTGACGGCTATTCTGACCTCGCAGGCAGCAGGCGCGTGGCTGGAGTACATCTTGCGCAGTGGCAAACCGCTGCTAACGGCCTCGGTGGAAGAGTTGCCGGTGAAGGTAGCGGATCCCGAGCAGCTTGCAGCATAAATAGAAATTTAAAACCGAAGGCACGGCTGCGGCCGTGCGTTTTTCTTACCCGACGATCTGGGGCGGCTCGTCGGAATCTCGCTTGATCTCAGCTTCTATGTCTCGGATGGCGCCCACCCGGTCCGTGCCGTGGAGCCGGTCCTGCAGCTCCTTCAAAGCGGCACCCACCACGTGATAGTGATGGAGACCGGAGTATTTTGGATCTCGCGTAAGTTCCAACCAAATCTCGTGCATGAGCTTGAGGTCCTGCAGGCGCAACCTCGGGTTGTGAGGGCCGAGTTCGTATTCCCGCTCCCGCCCGTCGGGAGCGACAATCACCAGCCTCAGCCGCGGCCGTGGCTCCGGCAATCGTTCCCAGGCGTCACCACTCAGTTTTGCTTGCTCATCGTCAGAGAGTTTGTTGGAAAGGCCGCACACGATCTTCGAGCTGCGGAGTCGCTGCGCCGTAGCCAGGATTGCATCGAAGACATCGTTTGTTGGCGCAACCAGTAGAGAGATGTGCTTGCCTTCCTTCTCCGCAATGTTGACGACTGCGGTGAACAGGCTTTGCTCGTACTGATCAAAGACCTCCGTCGGCTCCATGCTCCGGACATCGCCAAAGGAGTGTTGCCGGTGATAGACGCGCGCGGTCATCACTACTACGTCGCGTTTGGTGGTGTCCGTTTCCTGAAGGATCTTCCGCAGGTAGGTGAGGTTCTTTGGGTCGCGCACTGCCACGAGTATGTTGCCGGGCCGCACTTCGATGGATTCATAGCTGGGCTCCTCCTGCGCGGCGACACGGAACTGCTCCAACTCATGTTTCCCTGAAGCAACCGTGCGCTGATTCATTCGCTCTGTCACGGTGAAGACGCCATAGAGCAAAGCGCTAAAGATGATTCCGTATTTCGTTGCAAGCGGTTTGGTGAAGAGGTTCACGATCGCGACGGAGAGCAATGCGAGAAAGATGACGGAGACCGTGATTGGAAATTCCACCTGGCCAAATCGAATGTTGCCCGGCACCTTCCACTGGCGGTTTTCCGGATTCTTAAACCGCAACACGAGGACGGCGAGTGACATGAAAGAGAACGACCACACCACGCCGAAAGCGTAAAGCGCAGCCAACAGATACACGTTTCCGCGGCTGGCGATGATGGTCCCTATCTGCAGGATCACGATCATGTTGATCACGCGGTGGCTTGTCCCGAACCGGGGATGCGGATGGCGGAACCAGGAGGTGAGCACTCCGTCTTCGCTCAGCCGGTTTAACACTCCGTTAGCGCCAACGATCGCGGTATTCACGGCTCCCGACAAAAGCAAAGCCCCGACAAGCACCACGAAAGCCTGGAAGAACAGCCTCAGAGTGTAAGGCCCGGCAACATTCATCGCCAGCCCGCTGATCAGGTTCGCGAAATAGTTCGGCCGCACGCTGTCGGGGATAATCATGACCGCGAAGATCGACACCAGCGAGGTGAAGAAAAGCGCGAAGCAGGCAATGACGATGCCGGCTTTTATCAGGTTCTGAAGCTTGGGATGCTCGATCTCGCGGTTCACCTGGCCAAGCGACTCTTCACCACTCATGGCCAGCACCGAGTGCCCGAATCCGACGATCAAAAGAATCGGCAACAACTTCCCCGCCCAGGTTCCATAGAGCCAACCTAAAGATTCGCCTGAAACTTTTAACGTCTCGCGAGATGGGAAAGGAGGGAGATGCGCCGTTTCCGGGTGAAGGATGAACGTAATCAAGCACCAGCCGATGAGCAGCACCACCATGATGCTCGTGATCTGCATGATGCGCAGCGCCTTGTCACTCGACTCGTGAATCCCCTTGATGTTGTTCCACCAGAAATAAAGCGACACGCAAATCGCGACGACGGCGGCAAAATAATTGATCTGCTGGTCAGTGGCATGGATCGGATGCCCAAAGTGGCCGAGGGTATCTATCAGCAATCCTGCAAGATATTGGCCGGCGGACACACCGCTAATCGGGCCGGTCAGGACGTAATCGAAAAGCAGGGCGGAAACCGACAGCTTCGCCAGCTGGCTGCCCATGGCGCTCTTCACGACCTTGTACACGCCCCCGCGTACGAACATGACGCTGGATTCTATGTAGACCGCGCGAACGCCATTCGCGAACAGCATCACCGCAAGGACGAACCATGGAGCGCTCTTGCCGATGACCTTCTCGGCGTCACCGCCAACGTAATAGGCAGAGGAAGCAAGATCGGACAGAACAATGGCTGCCGCCCGCCAGAAGGAGATGAACGACAGCATCACCGTAGTGGCGACGAAGACCTTTACTGCCGGGCGGTTCGCTTGATCACTGAAGCTCGACATGCGAAAAGAGATTCAACGTTACCAGAAAGTGGGGGCAGCGACTATTCAGGTTGGATGCTTCGCACTGGCCGATGAGGAACTTAGGACTTCTGATGGAAGCTATAGGTGCGGCTCATGCGATCGTGCCAGCAAAGCATGTCCTCGTCGAAAAATGCCCACAGGAAGCCGAGCATCAGTGAGCAGCAGGACACTGCCATACCAAGCACACGGCGGTGCCTTTGGCGACGATTGGGAGCGGTTCCGTCGAAGGTGCTGAGCGCGAGTTTCGTCATCGCCATGCCGGGCGTCCGTGCCGCGTAAACGATGAAGAGGTATTCGAACGTGGCCCAGAAGATCGGAGGCACAGCAGCAGCCCCGAAAATCAGCGGCTTCGAAAGCTCCAGCCCCGGCAGCAACTTCAAAACCACAGCGCAGAACACTGCGCTGGCGATCAGCACGATCAGGCCGTCCGCGACGTAGGCATTCACCCGCTGAATGACCGATGCCACCTGCAGCGGCAGCTCAAACTGCGGCGCCGATTCATGTTCTATGTGTTCCAGCCGCATGCCCTCAAGGATCGGCGTCTCCCATAACGGCTCGGCAATCTCCGGCGCATCGAGAATCCTGGGTGCGGACGGCAGTACAGGCTCGGCAAGTACGTTCGAGAGCGGGGGCTCCGGCGGGAACAGCCGCGGAAACTCTATGACATTCGCCTCCATGCGGATCTTGCGCTTGAAAGGAACAGACGGGCGTAGCGGCGGAGGCTGACTCGGCGGCACCGTTTGCGGAAGTTCGACCTGTTCGAGCTGTACTTTTTCTTCGATGACCTGCTGCTCGGCTTCGACTTTCGCTACGACGGACAATTCGAGAGTCTCAGCTGCTTGCTCCTCGGCGTCCGGTTCGACTGTTTCTGACTTCGGCGCCGCTGGAACGCAGATCTGCTGACGCGGCCGCGCCAGCTCACCCTCGAAGTTGAAACGCATCGAGAAGTCGCCCGACAGTTTACGTTTGCTCTTCGAGCGATAGCTGTCGAGACGAGAAGCCACCTCGCTCTTCCACGATTCATCGAGAGGAAGAGATTCGTCCATTCCCAAATTGGAGGTAGGTTCAACCAAAGAGCGAATCCTCTCGCAGCCTATCGCAATGTGATGTGGAAATAAGGTCGCGTCGCGCGGAAAGGCGCGTGGTGCGCGCAAAATCTACGACGTCGGGGCTGGAAACCAGCATGGTGCGAATTGGAAGAACGCCGAGAGCCGCGGATGTGCATCGGTGGCAGTGATTCCCGGAAGCCCCCGGCCCGGCAGTGGTTTTGCTGAATCGCCAGCAACGTGTTAAGTTGCGAGCTTGTGCCCCGGCCAGACAATTACGAAGTGCTTGGGTCTCGAAGTGCGCCCTCGATGACATTCCGCAGAGAAACGAATACCACGCTTCGAATGGGTTGTCACCTGCTTCTTCTCTGCTGCTTATTAACCAGCGGGCTGCTCGCACAGAAGAACCTGAAATCTGAGAAGACGAGCCCAGCAATCAAGTCGTCGCAATCGAGCAGGCCGCCGGAAGACGTTTTAATCGAGGCGCGCGAACAGGAAAAAATCGGCTCGATTTACAAATTACGCGGGAATGTCGTTATCCGGTTCCGTGGATTTGTGCTTCACTCCGACGAGATCACCTACGACGACAGCACTGGAGAAGTCCAGGCGACCGGCCACCTTGTACTTGAGGGCGGACCGCACGACGAACACCTAACCGCCACCCACGGCACACTCAACGTTCAGACCCAGACCGGCAAGTTTTACGACGTTACCGGTATGACGGGCGCCAAGTTCCGCGGCAAGAACGTCATCCTCACATCTTCCAACCCGTTCGTATTCACCGGAGAGGTGGTCGAGAAAGTGGCGCCGGACCGCTACGTGGTGTATCACGGCGTGATCACTACCTGCGAACTTCCGCAGCCGAAGTGGACGTTCCACGCCGCTAAGATCGATGTTGTCGTCGGCGCCGACGCCAAAATCTATCACTCCGACTTCCGCTTGCACGGCATTCCCGTCTTCTATTTTCCCTACGTACAGCACCCGGTTGAGAACTTGGGACGTCAAACGGGATTCCTCCTTCCCAATATCGGCCAATCGTCACAGAAGGGCACGATTCTTGGCGACTCCTTCTATTGGGCGATTAACACGAGTTCAGATCTCTCGGTGGGCGCCGAATATTTTTCGCAACGTGGCTGGGCCGAACATGGCGAATTTCGTTCGCGACCCGACGAGAAGACGACTATCGATCTTCACTATTTCCAGGTGCTCGATCGCAAAAATCAGGGCGGCGCCGAAGTCCGTTTGTCCGCTGAGACGAAGGCCAAATACGACATCCGGGCGGTCGCTGATATCGACTACCTGACTTCGTTCATTTTCCGGGAAGCGTTCGCCGAGTCTTACACGCAGGCTATCAACTCTGAAGTGAAATCGGTCGCTTTCCTCACCAAGAGCATCGATACGCTCAGCTTCAACGCGATGGCATCGCGATACCAGAATTTTCTCGGTACAAATCAGTGTTCGACGCTGGGCATTTACGTTCCATGCTCAGTCACTGGCACTCCGCTTGTGACTACGGGAGGCGATAGCGCGATCCTGATCGTGCATGCTCCAACGTTCGAATTGACGAACGTCGAGAAACAGATCGCCCGGACTCGCTTCTTTTTCTGGCTGGAAGGGGCGGCCGAGGGCCTGAAGCGCAGCGAGCCCGATCTCGCCACACTTAAAACAACAGTGATTAATTACTCGGTCCCGTACATGGGACGCTACGACATCCAACCGGCACTGTCCTATGCCCTGTTCTTGAACGGTTGGACGTTGCGGCCGTCCATCGCAATGCGAGACACCTATTACACTCAGCGCGCTCTGGGCAACGTCTCGATCGAGGATCCGGTAAACCGTCGTTCGCTGGAAGCCGGCTTCGAATTTCGTCCTCCGGCGCTTGAGAAGATCTTCGAGAAACCAATCTTCCAGCACCAGGTCAAGCACACGATCGAGCCACGAATCATCTACAACTACGTGAATGGCGTAGACAACTTTCACAACATCATTCGCTTCGACGCCCGCGACATTCTAAGCAACACCAACGAAGTTCTGTACGCCTTCACCACTCGCGTTTACACCAAGAACTTGCGCGCCACGTCGGATTGCCCCGATCCGTTAACACCGGAAAACAAGCTTCCCCACGAGCAACTCGAATCGCTCAAGCCGAAGTCCACTTGCGGCGACCTTGCTTCGAGAACGCGCGAAGCGTTCAGCTGGGACCTGGCGCAGAAGTATTATTTCGACCCGACGTTCGGTGGCGCCGTCATCAACGGCACACGCAATGTCTTCACAACGTCGGCCGAACTGACAGGTATCGCCTACATTGATAGCCCTCGCCGCTTCTCGCCCTTCGTATCGCGCATGCGGATTCAGACGACTGCTAATACTGACGTACAGTGGAATTTCGACTACGACTCGGTGGCCGGACGCATTAACGCCAGCACCGTGATCGGCAATTACCGCTTCAGCGAATACTTCGTCGGCGCCAGCCACGCGTTCCTGAACACCACTGTCCCCGATGCCACCAGCAGCAACGTCGCGCTGGTGCCTGCGCGCTTCAACCAGATTCGTTTTCTCGGGGGCTTTGGTCACCCCAACAAGACAGGGTTTGGCGCCGCGGCGAGCCTCGGCTTCGACGCCACCCAGGGATTCCTGCAGTACTCAGCCGCACAGCTCAACTACAACTGGGATTGTTGCGGTGTCAGTGCGGAATATCGGCGCTTCGCACTCGGTAACATCCGCAATGAAAATCAGTTCCGCTTCTCGCTCACCCTGGCGAACGTCGGCAGCTTCGGCACCATGAAGCGGCAAGAACGTCTTTACTAGTCCAGCCATCCCACGACTCGCGTTTCGTGTCGTACGATAGATACATGGCCGTCTCGCCCTTGCCGGAGTTGTCGCTCGAAAAGAAACAGCAATCGCTCGAGGCGCACCTGCGCTCGCTCGGGCGACTGCTGGTGGCCTACTCCGGCGGCATCGACTCCGCGTACCTGGCGTACGTCGCCCACCAAGTACTCGGCGACAACATGCTGGCCATCCTCGCTGACTCGGCAAGCTTGGCGCGCGCCCAGATGCGCGACGCACTGGCCTTCGGGGAAGAGCAAAGCATCCCAGTGCAAGTGGTGCAAACCTCGGAGATGGACAGCCCCGACTATCGCCGCAACGATGCCATGCGATGCTTCCACTGTAAGGATGAGCTTTTCGCCGTCATGGAGCGGGTCGCAACTGAACACGGCTACTCGAAAGTGGCGTATGGCGTGAACCTCGACGACCAGGGCGATTTCCGTCCCGGCCAGCGCGCCGCGAAACAACATGGAGTCGTGGCACCGCTCCTCGACGCCGCGATGACCAAGTCTGATATCCGCGAGCTAGCGCGTCAGGCGGGTCTGAGGGTCTGGGACAAGCCTGCATCTGCATGCCTTTCGAGCCGCATTGAATACGGCCGCCCGGTCACGACGGAAGCCTTGGAACAGGTCGAAAAGGGAGAAGATGCCCTGCGGGGGTTGGGCTTCCGGCAAGTTCGGGTCCGGCATCATGGCCAGATCGCTCGCATCGAGATCGCCAAGGATGAAATCGCCCGCGCCATGACCCCTGAGATGGCGCGCGAGTTCACTCGCGTCTTCAAGGCACTTGGCTTTACCTATGTCACGCTCGACCTCGAGGGCTTCCGCTCCGGGTCAATGAACTCCCTCCTGCCTCTCGAAGTATTGCAAAAGCAATAACGTATCGTCCCGCAAAACCCCGCATAGATATTGAGTTTTCAACCAATTAGGGCCGTCAACGTGCGATAATTAAGAGTTCATGTTTCTCCCTCCAAGGTGGTTGTTCGTGTCTCTGTTCAAGAGTCTGGCAGTCGTAGTTCTGGCGGTCTGCGTGGGCTGCTCCGCCCAGTCATCGTCCAATACGCAATCGCAGAACAAGCTCTCGGACGCCCAGCTGAACCGGCGAATCCAGGACCAAATTCGAGCTCATTTCAGCGTTCCTCCGCAGGTCAATATAACGGTTGGTGCGCCCAAGCCGAGCGACTTCAGCGGATACGATGCGGTGACCGTTGCGATCTCGGACGGTGATAAATCGAAGAACTACGAATTCCTGCTTTCCAAGGACGGCAAGACCCTCGCCCGGCTTTCGAAAATCGATCTCAGCAAAGATCCCTACGAAGAAAACATGGCGAAGATCGACATAGCGAACCGGCCAGTGCGTGGCAACAAAGACGCCAAGGTCACGATCGTCAATTACGACGATTTCGAGTGCCCCTTCTGCGCCCGTATGCACAGCGAACTCGTCAACGTCCTGAAGCAGTATGGCGACAAGGTGCGGATCATCTACAAGGACTATCCCTTGACCGAAATCCACCCGTGGGCCGATCGAGCCGCCGTGGACTCAAACTGCATTGCCAGCCAGAATACGGACGCCTACTGGGACTTTGCCGACTACGTGCATAGCAACCAGCCGGCAATCACCGGTAAAAAAGAGGAACATCGTTCCGTTGCGGCAATGCAGGAAGCCGTCGACAAGGTTACGCTGGACATCGGACGTAAACACAGTTTGAATGTGGATCAGCTACAAGCGTGCATCAAGAATCAGTCCGAGAGCGCCGCGCTGAAGAAGTCGGTTTCGGAAGCCAATGGTTTAGACGTGAGCGCAACGCCCACGATGTTCGTGAACGGCGAAAAGCTCGAAGGTGCAATTGAAGAAGACGCATTGATTGATGTAATCAAAAAGCACTTGCAAGAGCAGGGCAGCACCGGCACGGGAGCGTCGAAATAAGCAGTGCTGATCCTGCCTCGAAGTATGCTGCGAGAGGCTTCCTCATGGAGGACCGAGTTGCACAGTAAGAAATCGTCTGTCTGGGCGGCACCCTTAGCTGCTCTCACACTATTGGCCGCAATCGGCCTTGCAGGCTGCAACAATCGCGGAGGCGGGGACGACGTAATGGCCCGCGTGAATGGTCATAAGATCACTCGCCCCGAGGTTGAAAAGTATTACAAGAACCAGATCGCAGGCTCTCCGCAGCAGCCCAGCGATGAACAAGCCGACAACCTGCGGCTCAATATCCTGCGCGAGTTGATTAACAACGAGATCCTGATGCAGCGCGCGGAAAAACTCGGCCTGCTTGCGACTGACGAAGAAGTGGACAGCAAGGTCAACGCCGCCAAGGCGCCCTATTCGCAGGAACAGTTCGATGCGCGGCTGAAAGAGCGCGGCATTACGATGGACGACTTCCGTCGCGACCTGCGTCGCAGCATCACCATCGACAAGGTCATCAACAAAGAGATCACTTCCAAAATCAACGTCTCGGACGGCGACATCAGCTCCTACTACAACGCCCATAAAGCAGAGTTCAACCTGATCGAGCCGCAGTACCATATGGCGCAGATCCTCGTAACTCCGCAGCCGAATCCGCAAGTGAAGAACCTGCAGAAGGCCAACAACGACGCTGAAGCCAAGAAGAAGATCCAGCAGCTCGTGAATCGGCTCGATAGCGGTGAGGATTTCGCATCGGTCGCGATGAACTACTCCGAACAGCCAGAAATCTCGCCGAATGGCGGCGATCTCGGATTCATCCCGGAGTCATCGCTCAAAGGCGATAAGCTCGCCTTCGATGCGGTCGCGAGACTGAAGCCCGGCCAGTACACCGGCGTGCTTCCGATCGTAGATCCCTCGAACAAGCAGGTGTTGGGCTATCGAATCCTGAAGCTGATCGCCAAAGAATCTTCCGGACAGCGCGAACTCAACGATCCCCGCGTCCAGCAAGCAATCCGCGAACAACTTCGCGACGGCCGCGAGCAACTGCTGAAAGCCGCGTACTACGAGTCTGTGCGCGATAAGTCGAGCGTAGAGAACTATTTCGCCGACGACGTGCTCAAACGGGCAGGACAGAAGTAGACCTGAAGATGTGAGAAAAGGCGTGGCCGCGGCCATGCCTTTTTTTCATGCACTCAGCATCTTGAGGCGCCGGTCGAAGCCTTTCTGGACCGCTTCTGCCATTTTCATTGGAAACTTGGAAGGAAGGTCTTTGAAAACGTGGCTCACATTCTTCACCGCCGCCGAATGTAACTCCTGCATCGCTTCCTCCACGACCACTCGCCCGACGCCCGCCTGTGCAGCCGTTTCGGCGAAGTGCCGGGGTGCGATTGAGTTCACCACGTACTGCCGATTCTTCCCAACCGCCATCGCTAGTTTGAATTGGTTGTGGCGGATGCTGCCCGCTGCCACAGCCGGCTGGCCGGAGACGATGTCGTAAAGGGGAGACAATTGAAAACGTCCGCCTTCGGCGATTCGAATACTGAAATTCTTTGCATGGCCGTCGATCGCTCCGAGTAGCCAAAAAGTTATCAGTGCTTTCAAGAACATCTTCTGGTCGTCGGTAGGCGTGTCACTAGCATTGAGGAGGGTAAGAATTTTCACGGCTCCGGGACCGCCCTCGGCTTCGTATTTTTTGGTTGGTGGCATCGAGAATGCCTGGCAGCAGTCTTCTTGCGGAATGCGCAACAACCTCTTGTCGCTCGTCCAAAGACGATCGAAGCGCTCAATCACCAATGCCTTCTGTTTTCCAAACTGCTCGATTTCCGCATTCGCAACAGGAATTCCCAATGCCTTCGTGAGTCGGAGACAGAGATACTCATTCTCCACGCTATCGCTGAGGTCAATATTGTGCGCCATTCCTATCGGCCGCTTGAAAATATGTGTGGTCGCCGTGGCGCCAAGCGGTTTCCACCATCGATCATTCCAGCGGAGAAGAGCAGTCTTTTCTTGGGCTCCGGCGATAGAGATCCTGAAATCATCGTCGGTCGTAAGGCCTAGAGGCGCGCGCGTTAGGTTTGCGAGTAGTTGCTCAATTCCGTGACCCTCGAGTTCCTCTCCATCAACGACTCCTGCAGGGCCAGGTTGTGTGTCTTCCGGTCGAAACTGCAGTGCCCCGACGCAGTCGCGTCCGATTGCTGAAAGCAAGTTATAAGCGTCGGTTCCGTTCGCGTGCACCCGCTCAGCGACTCGTCGCAGGATCGCTTCATTGTCCGGCAGTAGATTTTCCAGGACTGCGAGAACCGGAGCGCCAACGTATTTCTCCGGACGCATAGGCAGAGATAGTGAGATCGGAAATGCGTGCGCCCACGCGAGCCACTCGTCGCTGTAGCGAAATTCGACGGCGCCTGAGGACTCGCGACGGAGAACTCCGACCCGTCGCGAGTTGATGAAAACGTTTAGAGGGGCATAGGTAGCGTGACGGGGCATCAGAAGAGGTCCTCTAGATGCTTGGCATCGCCGCGCGTGCGAGTGCGGACTACCAGTTCCAGATCCAACGCTGCGAGCACTTGGAGCACCGTGCCGAGCCTTGCCTCGCGTTCTCCATGCTCTAAATCGGAAATGGTCGCTTGCCGAACGTCGATTCGAGACGCCAGGTCGGCTTGGGTGAGACCGAGGCTCTTGCGGGTCTTCCGGAGGAGGGCACCGAGTTGTTTGGAGGTACGAGCGATTTCATCCATACGCTTAACCGTATTGATGGACTTTATACGTCTTAGCGAATAAAGTCAATATATACGCATAATCGTATTGATTTAATTTATACGCTTTAGCGAATACCCTACTCGATCACCGCCAGCGTGTCCCCCGCATTCACCGTCGCGCCTTCGCTCACCAGGACCTTCTGTACTTTCCCGCTCTTTGGCGATTTCAGCTCGTTTTGCATCTTCATCGCTTCAACGACAACGACGCCCTTCCCCACTTCCACTTCTCCGCCTTGAGGCACAAGAATACGCACGACTTTACCCGGCATGGGCGCGACGATCTTCTGCGGGCCCTCGGTACTGCCCGCGGCGGCACGGCGTGTCCGAAGCGAACGAGGATCGTTGATCTCACAGGAGTAACGGGAGCTTCCGACCAGCATGTGGAGTTCGCCGTTCAGCGCGCGTTCTCGTTTCACCTCGTAGGCCTTACCCTCGCCTTCGATGATGGAAAGAATGTCGCGGGCGGTCGGGACAGCGTCAACATCGAATGGCTGGCCATCGATCTTGCCACTCCAACGGCTTCCGGCGCGGGCGATTTCGACGCGGTAGGTCTTCTCCGAAATTACGATGTCGTAAACCATTAGCGAAGCGCCTCCGTGCGTCCCTGGAATTTCCATTCCGACTTCTCGCCATTCGCGGCACCGTTGACTGGCTTCGCCGCCGCTGCGTACGTCACTCCATCGAACGGTTTACCCAGTGTCACTTGCGGCTCGGTGCTGGCAAAGATCGCAGCAGCGATGGCAGCCATGCGCGTGCGTTCCTCATGTTCCGGCGCCGGCAAATGCGGCTCCGATAACAACCGGTCCAGGAAGCCGGTGTGCAGCTTTCCGGCTTGAAAATCTGCGTCGCTCAGAATGCGTCGGAATAGTGGAATATTCGTCTTAATTCCGCCGACGAAATACTCGTACAAAGCGCGCTGCAAACGATGAATGCATTGTTCGCGATCGCTGCCGTACGCAATTAGCTTAGCGAGCAACGGATCGTAGTCGAGCGGTACGGTCCAGCCTTCGTACATTCCGCTATCGCGACGAATCCCCGGACCGGAGGGTGAAATCAGTCGAGTGATCCGCCCGGGAGACGGGAAGAACTGGTTATCCGGATCTTCCGCGTAAACGCGGCACTCGATCGCATGCCCGCGGAGCAAGAGATCTTCCTGCTTGAATGGTAGAAGTTCGCCGGAGGCCACGCGAATCTGCAGATGGACAAGATCCATGCCGGTCACCAGTTCCGTCACCGGATGTTCGACTTGCAGCCGCGTGTTCATTTCGAGGAAGTAGAAGTTCTTTTGCTCATCAACCAGGAACTCGACGGTACCCGCGTTGGTGTAATTCGCCACCTGTGCCACGCGGACCGCGACCTCTCCCATTCGCCGCCGCATATCGGGATCTACGATCGGTGATGGCGATTCTTCGAGGACTTTCTGATGGCGGCGCTGTACTGAGCATTCGCGCTCGCCAAGCCATACCGTGTTGCCATGCTCATCCGCGAAGATCTGCATCTCGATATGCCGCGGATTGACGATGAATTTCTCAAGATAGACTTCGCTGTCGCCGAAGGAGCGCTGCGCCTCACTGCTCGCGGCTTCCAGCGCCGAGCGCAGTTCCCCACGCGACTTCACCATCCGCATGCCCTTGCCACCACCACCCGCTGCAGCCTTGAGCATGACCGGATATCCAATTTGCTCAGCGAGGACTTCAGCCTCTTCTGCGCTCTTCAGGCCCTCGGCGTTGCCAGGCACCATGGGAACGTTCGCCTTGGCCATTGCCTGGCGTGCTTTCGTCTTCGATCCCATGGCATCCATCGCGTCACCTGTCGGGCCAATGAACTTCACTCCGGCGGCGACGCACGCCCGCGCGAACCGTGCATTTTCCGAAAGGAATCCGTAGCCGGGATGGATCGCCTCCGCCCCGCTCTTCTTCGCTACATCGAGAATCTTGTCAATGCGCAGATACGACTCGCTCGCCGCAGACGGCCCAATGTGATACGCGTAGTCGGCCTTCCGAACATGCAAGGCGCGGCGATCCGCGTCGGAATAGACGACGACCGACTCGATCCCCATCTCGCGACAGGCGCGAATAACGCGGACCGCAATCTCGCCGCGGTTGGCGATAAGGATTTTGTTGAAGAGCTTTGCCATCAGGTACTCCCTCGGGACGGAATTGCGATTTTATCCCACCGCATACAGACGCGCGCGCGGTTACGGCTCACCAAGGTTTGTGACAAGCACAAAGCAAAGAGCCTCCTTGTTCAGGAGGCTCTTTGGGTAAACCGATAAGTGCTTACTTCGATTGATCGGTGGTGATCACGCCCGTCGGCCCGGCCTTTTCAGCCTTCGCCTTCTTGGTCGCGATCGTCTTGTCTACCCACTCGTTCGCCGTCTTGATATCGGCATCGTAAGCGGCCTGGTCGTCACATTCGTACTCGGCGCGCTGACGGTAGAGCAGGTTGATGTAAGCCATGGCATCATCGTAATCCGGACGAAGCTGGATGGCCTTCGTAAGGGCGTTAATGCCGTCTTCAACCTTCTGGGCATTCTTCGTGCGAAGTTCCTGGCAGACCTTTTTGTCCTTCAGCTGAGCCGTGGCTTGTACGCCGGCGGCAGCCCGGGCCTTCTGATCTTCCTGGTACGCTTCCGTCCAATCGATCACCGCGATGGAGTAGTAGGTCTCCGGATCGTTCGGATCGAGCGCGATAACCTTCTTGTGATACTCCGAAGCCTGGTCGAACTTCTTCATGTTGAAGTAGAGCGAAGCAATGCCTTTCAGGCTGTGGATCTGCTGCTCGCGGCTCGGATTCGCATCGAGAATCTTGGTGAATTCCTCGATCGCCATATTGGCATTGCGGACGTTCTCAGGAGCATCCATACCCGGAACATACTGCTGGGCATATGCCGTCGCGAGGTAAAGTCGTGCGTTGGTCAGCGAGTTGTCAAGCTCGACAGCGTTCTTGAAATGCTCGATCGCCTCTTCATACTTGGCGTTCTTGTACGACTGGACGCCCTTATTGAGTTGGTCGCGCGCTTTCAGCTTGTTGCAACCTGTGCCCGCGAGCATGGCTAGCAGGGCTGCGACTACGACCAATACCCGTGCGCTTCTTGTCATTGGGATTTCACTCTCCGTTGCGTATTGCCCGAACCGTTCGCGTTCTGCCGGAAGCATCGCTTCCACGATTTTCGGGCCTAAATTGGAGGAGGGCGCCCCGACTCATGAGCGGAGCGCCCATTATTGACCTATTGTCCGGCCTCGATCTTGGCAGTAATGAGACCAACCTTGTCGACACCCGCGGAGTGCGCGATATCGATGACCTGGGCGACACTGCTAAACGAAATGTCGTCGTCACCCTTCACGAACATCACCTTCTCGGCGCGGCTCGCAAAGATGTCACGCAGACGGCCTTCAAGATTATCGTAGTTCGCTTCGTCCTGATTAATCTTGAGGGTCGGCCGATCCGGGTCACCCGACTTGATCACCTGTACCACGATGGTCCGTTCGGGCGGCGGCGGTTGCTGCTTCTGATCTTTCGGCGGTGGTTGTGGTACGAGTGCATCCAAGCCTTTCGGCGTCAGCGGCGTGATCACCATGAAGATGATGAGCAACACCAGCAAGACGTCGATCAGCGGGGTCACGTTCATGTCCGCTGTGGGTCCTCCACCAGACCCGCCAACATTCATTGACATTGGGTTGTTCCTCTCTTCTTAGTGGGTGGCCGGGGTTGGCGGCGGTGCAGCTAGGGGTTTCTTCTGTTCCGTCAGCAATCCGACGGTGTCCACGCCAGCCGAACGAATGTCGTCCACAACTTCTACGACTCGGCCGTACTTGGCACGCGCGTCAGCCTTAATGAAAACGCGCTTGTCGGTCTTGTTGGCGATCCGGTCTTTCACCTTGTTGGTGAGGTCGTCGGGGTTGATCTTGTCCGACCCGAAGAACACCGTACCGTCGCGCTGTACTGCAACGAGCAGGGAGTCTTCCTTGTCCGCATCCGGCATCGGAGCTGGACTGTTGGTCTTCGCCATATCAACGCTGACGCCCTTCTGCAACATGGGTGTGATGACCATGAAAATGATCAGCAACACGAGCATCACGTCCACCATCGGTGTGACATTGATGTTCGAGTTCACGTTTGCAGTGCGTTTTGCGATGGCCATTTCCTAAATCTCCTCGCGAGTCGAGACCCGCTACTCTTACCGCTTAATGCCGCGGCGCTTCAGGAAATAGTCGATCAATTCGCTCGAGCTGTTGTCCATCTCGACGTCGAACGCTTCCACCTTACCGGTGAAGTAGTTGAACATCATGACGGCGGGAATCGCCACGAACAAACCGATAGCGGTCGTCACGAGAGCTTCCGAAATACCGCCGGCTACGGCGCCGAGACCGGTCGCCTTGTTCTGCGAGATCGAACGGAACGCGTTCAGAATACCGACCACCGTGCCGAACAGGCCGACGAACGGAGCGGTTGCACCGATAGTCGCCAAGCCGGAAAGGCCGCGCTTCAGTTCTGCGTGAACGATGGCTTCCGCACGCTCAAGTGCGCGCTTCGAAGCTTCGATCTGCTCGCCCGGGATGTCAGCTGACTCGCCGTGCGCCTTGAATTCCTGCAGGCCAGCGGTCACAACCTTCGCCAGGTGGCTCTTCTTGTTGCGCTCGGCAACGCGGATAGCTTCATCAATCTTGCCTTCGCGGAGGGCGCCGGCAACAGCAGGCGCAAACGCGCGGGACTGCTTACGGGCGGCGCTGAATGCCAGGGCGCGATCGATCATCACGCCAATCGACCAACCAGACATGATGAAAAGGATGATTACGACGATCTTGGCCAGGATTCCCATCTGCTTCCACAGCGAGACAGGATCCCAACCCACGGCGCCGGCATCATCCTGGAACGCCCAGGCGGCGAGGTGAGCATTGGCAAGAACCAAGGTTGCGAGGTTTGCGAGAAACATGAGTTTAGATCTCCTCCTAGAACTCTTTACGGCTTTCTTGACGACGCATTAGCGCGAAAACTCTGGTACGGCGAAGCTGAGCGGAAACTCGCGGCAGCTTACTACAGCCACACTGTCAGCACTGGCAGTGACCACAGCCCCGCCGTGGGGCTGTGGTATGCAAACTTGGGAGTAACTGGATTGGTCGCGGGACACTTTCCAGTGGCAGTAGCCTACCCGCCGGACAGGGTGAAATTGACCTGTACCGTCGTTTCGACCTCAACCGCTTCGCCATTCAGCAGGTATGGCTTGTACTTCCACTGCTTCACGGCATCCAGGGCCGACTGGGTCAGCATCGGGTGTCCGCTCAGCACACGAAGGTTTTGGATGCTTCCATCCTTACCAATAGTGGCCTGCAGCACCACAGAACCCTGAATACGGGCCTGCTTTGCCAGCGCCGGATAGTTCGGAGTGACCTTATGCAACAACAGGCCTTCCGAAACACCCTGCGATACGCGAACTTTTTGCGGTGTCGCCATCTTTACTACTGGCGCAGGGGCGGAGCTAACGATACCGCCGATGACGCCATTCATCGAACCGCCGGGTACACCACCCGCGACGCCGCCCATGACGCCCGCACTGGATGGTGGCGGTTCGTCTTCCTTAATCATTGCGACTTTCTTCGGGATGGCCGTCGGCTGTCGGAGCTGACCATTGTTCAGATCGGTTTCGATCTTTTTAACCACATGCACCGGAGCCGCTGCTGGAGGCGGCGGAGGTGGGGGTGGGGGTGGCGGTGCCACCAGGAATGTGGTGAGCTGCCCTTTGGGGAGCGCCTCAGTATAGATCAGTGGGATCAAAACCAGCACCCCGACCAACGCAATCTGCACAATGAAAGCGATTGTCGTCGTCGTTTTGCTCTTGGTTTTGAGCCTTCCCCCTGATTCTAAAAGGCTGTCTTCAAACATAGCCTGTTCTCCGGAACTACTTCATAGAACTTAGACACCGGGCCCACTTGCTTTGCTCCCAGAAAATTGGGGTGATCCCAACCTTTTTTCTAAGTCGTTCGTCCCATGGCGAACTGGCTGAGATCTCGCTTTAGGCCTTCACCTTAACTCGATCGTTTTTCCGAGGCGCCGGCCCGGGTAGGGCTGCCGTCCCGCGGTGTCCCCGCCACTCCTGGTAAGCAACCAGCATTGGCGCGGCGACCGCGATCGAGGAATACGTTCCAATTAGGATGCCGATTACCAGGGCAAGAGAGAAGCCTCTCAATACTTCCCCGCCAAATACGTACAACGAGAGCACCGTCAGGAACGTCAGCCCAGATGTCAGGATGGTTCGGCTAAGGGTCTGGTTAATGCTCTTATTGACAATATCGGCGAGAGACTCGCGACGGAGTAACTTAATGTTCTCCCGGATACGGTCATAAACGACGATCGTGTCGTTCATGGAGTAACCGATCAGGGTGAGAATCGCGGCGACCACTGTAAGGGAAATGTCCCGGTTGAGCAAGGAGAAAGCACCTACAGTAATGATCGTGTCGTGGAAGCAGGCAACCACTGCGCCGATGCCATAAATCAGCTCAAATCGGAACCAGAGATACACCAGCATGCCGCCGAGCGAATATAAGGTTGCCAGAAGCGCCTGATTGCTCAGCTGCTTACCGACCTGGGGCCCAACGATTTCCACGTTCCGGACGCCAAATCCAGAGGTGAAGTAGTCCGTCTTCAGCGCATTCACCACGTCAGCAGGAACATGACCCTGCAGCTCATCCACCGAACTCAGAACTCCGCCCCGCTCCTTGTCACGATAGTCAACAATTTGCGACGCGATCTGCTGGTACTTCGCACCCGGATCCACCACCTCGTGCAACGGATCCTTGCTCATCAGGTAATCACGGATCGTCGTGGAGCCCACGTTATTGAGATCGTTCTTGCCCGACGCGGGGTTCGTTTCGAGCGCCTTGATAATCGTGTTCTTCCCGGCGTCGAGTGCCTGCTCGCTGGTTTCCTTTTGTTCGAGCGCGATCAGAACTTCGTTGTTGGCAGGGCCCCCATAGGTCTGGATCTTCGGGTCCTTCAGACCGGAGCGGTCCATCGCTGCGCGAATGTCGCCAAGGTTCGGAGTCTGCGCGAACTTCACGTAGACCAGCGTGCCGCCCTTGAAATCCACGCCGAGCGGAACGGCCGTGCCTGTCTTGGCGTAGCGTGCGCCCATCGAGATAAGGCCAGCTACGCTGAAGACTAACGAGAACGCAAGGAAGTACCACTTCTTGCCAAGGAAATCGATGTTTGTATTGCGGAACAGTTCCACGTCAAAGCCTCAAATCTGGTTGTCGGATACTGCGGGCGGGAGACTCGCTCCCGCCGTATGACTAAATGCTCAATGCCTCGCCGCGTTGATGGCGATTCAGGATCGAATCGAAGATCACACGCGAGACGAATACTGCCGTGAACAGGTTCGCGAACAGACCGAAACTCAGCGTCACCGCGAATCCCTTTACCGGGCCGGTTCCGAACAGGAACAGGATGATCGCCGAAACGATCGTGGTGACGTGGGTGTCGATGATCGTCAACCACGCGTGCCCAAATCCCTGCTCCACTGCCGAAGGCGGCGTCTTGCCGTTGCGCAGCTCTTCACGAATGCGCTCAAAGATCAGGACGTTGGAGTCCACACCCATACCGACGGTCAGGATCACACCCGCGATGCCCGGCAGCGTAAGCACCGCGCCGAAGTAGCCCATGAACCCAAGCAAAATTACCAGGTTCAGTAGCAAACTCAGGTCGGCGTTGATGCCCGCGCCCTTGTAGTAAATCAGCATGAAGATGATCACCGCGACGAAGCCGATGATCGCAGCACGTACGCCCTGGCGAATCGAATCCATACCCAGCGACGGACCAACGGTGCGCTCTTCGAGGTACTTGATGCTCGCCGGCAATGCGCCCGAATTGAGGATCAGGGCCAAATCGCTGGCCTGCTGGTCGGTGAAGCGGCCTTCAATCTCGCCCGAGTCGCTGATCTCGGACTTGATGTTCGCGACTTCCATCACCTTGCCGTCAAGAATCACGCCCAGCTTGTCGCCCACGTGGGCGCTGGTGAATTGCGAGAACCGCACGCCGCCATCGCGGGTCAGGTTGAACTGGACGTTCGCGCCGCCGTTCTGGTCCCGGCCAACGCGCGCCTGGCGCAAATCATGTCCGGCAACCGCCGAGCTGCGCGCCACCAGGTAGAAGACCTGGGTTCCGGGATCGCTTTCGCTCTTGCCCGGCAGGACCACTGTGTCCGGCTGCTGCATTTGCCCCTGCGCAGCTTCCGATTCCTTCGAGTACGGTCCACCAAACACCTGCCGGATTTCCAGCATCGCGGTGGATTGCATCACTTCCTTCACACGCGCTGGATCATCCACGCCGGGAAGCTGCACGAGAATCTGGTAATCGCCGAGGCCGTGTTCCTGGATCACCGGCTCGCTCACGCCGAGGCTGTCCACGCGCTCGCGGATCTTCTGGATCGCCTGCTGTACGGCGCGGTCCTTCAAGTCTTTCAGCTGCGCCGGCTTCATTGTCAGCGTGTAGCTGCCCTCGGGACCGCTGCCAAAGCTGTATTCCGGCAACCGCTCGTCTGAGACGCGTCGCAGCGTGGTCGCGCCATCGGGCGTAATGCCCTTGATCGCAATGCGTTCTGGCGCATTCGCGGCATCAGGTTTCGTGATGTCGCTATAGGTGACCTTATTGTTGGCAAGGTCTTCCTTGATGCGCTCAATCGCGCGATCGGTCTCGGCGTTGACAGCGTCGTTCACCACCACCTGAAGGATAAGGTGGGTGCCGCCGCGAAGATCAAGGCCGAGGTGAATGCGGTTCATCAGGGCAGTTTTCAGCCCTTCTTTGTCCCACTTCACTTCCGCAGGATTGCCGATAATGCCAAACGCAAACACCAACAGGACGGCAACGATGACGACAACTTTCCAGGTAAGGTTCTTCTTCATGAGTACTGCTGCCTGCTAAGACTTGGAATTTTCTTTATCTTCGGTGATGACCGACGCAATTGCCTGCCGGGTAACTTCCAGCTTGATGTTGTCCGGCGCGACCCGCAAAACCAGGGCATCGTCCTTCACCGAGAAGATGACGCCACGAATTCCGCCCGTGGTGACGACCTTGTCACCGGACTTCAACTCGCCGAGCATCTGCTGCCACTTCTTCTGGCGGCGCTGCTGCGGCATGATCAGAAGGAAATAGAAGATCGCGAAAATCGCGACCATGAAAATCAGGCTGCCACCAAATTGCCCGCCCACAGCCTGCCAAAACACTGCTAAAAGGTTCGTCATTCTTCGAGACTTTCACCGGGTGCCCCATCCGACAGACGCTGTCCGCAGAGTGGGACTTCGAGACACAAGCTATTCGGACGCTTCCCGCCGGACAGCCCACACCTCAGGCTTGCGACTCCGGCGTTCCCTGTGAATTGAGGGGACTCTCCGAACACCAATCAGACGAGCAACGTACGACTAGGTGGCGCTCAGATGCGGCGACCGCACAACAGGGAGGGAAACAGAGTTCTCCCCAAGTATTATAGCCTGCCGCACCCGTCGCATGGTGTCAAGGTAATAGGACAGATTGTGCGTCGTGTTAAGTACTTGCGCCAGAACCTCATTCGACGCGTATAAGTGCCGCAAATACGCCCGCGAATAGCGCTTGCAAACCTTGCACGAACAATTCGGATCCAACGGCCCCTCATCGCTCGCGAACCGCTGGTTCTTGATCGTGAGCCTGCCCTCGGACGTAAACAGCAGCCCATGCCGCGCCGCCCGCGTCGGCAGCACACAATCCATCATGTCGATGCCCATTCTGGCGTACTGCACAATCTCCTCGGGATACCCCACGCCCATCAAGTAGCGCGGCTTATTTTCCGGCAACAACGGAACCGTATTCGCCACCAGCTCTGCAGTTTTCTCCCGCGGCTCGCCCACGCTGAACCCGCCCAGCGCGTATCCCGGAAACCCGATCTCGACCGTCCGCTCTGCCGATTCTTTTCTCAAATTGGGAAACATGCCACCCTGCACGATCCCAAACAGCGCCTGCGACTTTTTCCCGCGCTCCGCAAACCACGGCACCTCATGTTTATGGGCTTCGAAGGCATTCTTGCTGCGCTCCGCCCAGCGCAGCGTCAGCTCCATCGAGCGCTCGGTCCGCGTCCGCTCCGCCGGATACTCGGTGCACTCATCGAAGGCCATGATGATGTCCGCGCCAATCCCGATCTGCGACGCCATCGCGCTCTCCGGCGAAAACAAATGCGACGACCCATCCAGATGCGAGCGGAACGACACACCCTCTTCCGTCACCTTGCGCAACTCGCTCAAGCTGAAAACCTGGAAGCCGCCCGAATCCGTCAGGATCGAGCGGTCCCACGACATGAACTTGTGCGTCCCGCCCAGCTTGCGGATCTGCTCCACCCCCGGCCGCAGATACAGGTGATAGGTGTTGTTGAGCAGAATCTGGACGCCCAGCTCTTCCAGCAAATCCTGCGGAATGCCCTTCACCGTCGCCACTGTGCCAACCGGCATAAACACCGGCGTCTCCACTTCGCCATGCGGCGTGATCATCCGCCCCGCACGGGCGGCACCCTGGGTGGCTTCAACTTGGAAGGAGAAGGACATCGACATCTATTCTACTGTCCAAAGGTATTGGTCACGGCCGTACACCGGTGATCCGTCGCTATAATCCCCGCATGTACACGCCGCAAGCTGGCATCTTCGCGCTCGGAACGTCGTCCCACGCCTACCTCGAGTTCGACGCTCTCGACGCAACCAAGCATGACGAATTTGCCGCGAAGCTCGCCGCCATCCACGAACCACGCACCACCACCGGTGGCGTGAACTTCGTCATAGGCTTCCGCCCAGAGCTGTGGCGCAAGTTGACTCCCGGTGATATCCCCACCGATGTGAAGGGCTTCAACGCTCCCATCAACGGCATCGAAGGCTTCGCAATGCCGGCCACCCAACACGACGCCGTGGTCTGGCTCTCCGGCAGTGCCTACGACGTCCTCTTCGACATGGCGCGGGACGTCATCCGCGACCTCGACGGCCTCGCCAAGCTCGCCGACGAAACCGCAAGCTGGCCCTATCGCCACGTCCGCGACCTCACCGGCTTCATCGACGGCTCCGAGAATCCTTCGCTCCTCGACGCACCCGCCGCCGCTCTCATCCCCGAAGGCACTCCCGGCGCCGCCGGATCCATCCTGTTGCTGCAAAAATGGGTGCACAAGTCCGCCGAATGGGAAGCCCTGCCCGTCGAGCGCCAGGAAAAGATCATGGGCCGCCTCAAGCTCGACAGCACCGAAATTGAAGACAAGCCCGAAGACTCGCACGTCGCCCGCACCGATCAGGACGACTTTGGCAAGGTCTTCCGCCGCAACATGCCCTACGGAGGCGTCCAGGATCACGGCACCATGTTTGTCGGCTTTACCTGCGAGCAACAGCGCCTCGCAAAAATGCTCGACAGCATGGCCGGCCTCGTCAACGGCACCCGCGACGCCCTCACCCGCTTCACCACGCCACTCACCGGCTCGTACTACTTCGTGCCTTCCGTCGAGAGTCTCCGCCGCTTGCGGCCGGACGAAGCTGCGAGCTGATTCGCCGCCGCCAAATTTTTCAGGCATCATAGATTCATGCAGTTGAAAGCCATCGTTTTCGATTACGGCATGGTCCTCTCCCTTTCTCCGACGGAGGACGACTGGTCGCGTCTCGCCTCGGTCTTCAACGTCTCCGTCGAACAATTCCAGGAGCCCTATTGGGACCTCCGCCTCGACTACGATCGCGCCGTTTACACCGGACAAACCTACTGGTTTGCTGTAGCGGAACATCTCGGCAAGACCATCTCGCATGCCGACGTTCACCGCCTCATCGCCTTCGACAACGAACAGTGGACCAAGGCCAATCCCGAGATGCTCGAATTCGCATGGCAAGCCAAAGCCGCTGGCCTGAAAATCGGCATTCTCTCCAACATGCAAAGCGACATGCTCCACGCCATGCGTCAGCGCCTCAATTGGCTCAACCGCTTCGACGCCCAGATTTACACCTGCGATATCGGCTCCGTGAAACCTGAGCCGGAGGCCTACCGCGCCGTCCTTGCGGCTCTCCACGTCAGCGCCGGCGAGTCCCTCTTCTTCGACGACAAGCAGCCCAATATTGACGGCGCTCGCGCCGTCGGCATGCACGCTGAGTTGTTCGAAGGCGAAACCGAAACCGCCTACCAGGCCGTCGAGCGCCTCGGCGTCCCTCTAGCCGAACGCAAATGCGCAGATTAAGATCGTTTCGATTCCAAACTGCATCGTAGTAACGGGAGGAATGATGGCAACGCAACCAACACCGAACAGCGATCTGGTACGCGTCTTCGATACAGAGCAGGAATCAGAAGCACTGGTGGTCAAGGGCCTCCTCGAATCCGCCGGCATCGACGCCCTCGTCATCTCGCTCGACGCCCAGCAGGACATCCTCCCCGGCGTCGGCGGCGTTGTCGTCCAAGTCCCCGGTGATCGCGCCGACGAAGCCCGCGAAATCATCGAAGCCTTCCGCAACCAGCCCACCACCGACGACGAAGCCGCCGTCGAAGAAGAACCACCCACAGCGTAGAAAGGGCACGGCTTCAGCCGTGCCGTAAACGCCACTTCTTGAACGTTGGGCTTTAGCCCCTGTGGTATTTAGTCGCACCACGATACTAACTCCTGTCATCCTGAGCGGAGTTCGCGAAGCGAAACTCCGTCGAAGGATCCCTATCGCTCACACCACCTCGTAAGCCCACATCATCTCCGCACGACGCTCACGTTCGTTCCATCCAGATAAAACGTCGTAGCCCCCGCCATATCCGTCCGATAGGTCTGCACCCCAAACGACGCCAGCCGCTCCAGCACCTCCGGCCGCGGATGCTTGAACGAGTTCCTCGCCCCCACGCTAATCACCCCAAATTTCGGATGCACCGCAGCCAGGAACTCCGGCGAACTCGACGTATTGCTCCCGTGATGCGCCACCTTCAACAGATCCGCCTCTGGCGCGAGGTCGATCAGTTCCCGCTCTTCCTTTTTATGCGAATCCCCAATCAGCAGCGCTGAAGTCTTCCCATATGCAATCTTCAGCACAAGAACATCATCATCCTTCGGCGGCATGTGCGGCTCCTGGTCTCGCAGAGGCAGCAGCACCCGTACATTCGCCCCACCGAAACCAAACTGATCTCCCGTGCGAAAGAACCGAACCGTCACATGCTCTTCCCGCGCGGCTTGCAATACGTTCTCCACATCCCTCACCGGCGGCGCAAATCCCAGCCACAACTCCCGCGGCCGGAAGTTGCGAATGATGGTCGCCATCGATCCCATGTGGTCCGAATGCGGATGACTGTAAGCGACAACATCGAGTCGGTTGATTCCACGCGCCCACAGATACGGCGAAGTCACCTGCTCGCCCACGTCAAAGTCGGAATGCGACCCACCCAGCGGTCCACCCGAATCGAGCAACATCGACTGCCCATTCGGATACACCAGCAACAGCGAATCACCCTGCCCCACATCGATGGCCGTCACTTCCAGCGCGCCGGACTTATGCTGCGGTTGCGGAACGATGAAGAGAACCGCCGCACCAGAAGCAATGATCGCCAGGCTCCCGACCGCTGCCAGCCAACACCTCCGCCGCGCCAGCAACATCGCCAGCGCAATCGCCACGGCAGCGCTCAACGCAACGACGAGCGATGGCGTCGCCACTCTCCCCGTCGACACCCGCAAATGCCCCAGCACCGCCACCGCACCCGTAATCGCCTTCAGCGACCACAGCGCCACCATCGCCGGCAATCTCGCCAGTCGCAACCACACAAATCCCAGCAACACTGCCGCCGCGCACGCCGGCATCAGCACACCGGTCAGGGGCACCACCAATGCATTCGCCACCGGCGCCATCAGCGTCACGCGATGGAAGTACACCGCCATCGGAAGCGCCAGCGTGAACTCCATTAGCAACGAAACCAGCAGCAGCTCATACGCCGCAAACGTTACGCGGAATGGTGTCGTCAACATTGGCCGCACGATCCGGTGTGGGAGGACTCGCGCAAGCCGTCCCCCGATCATCCGCAGATCCAGCCGGAATTGCTGCTGCTGTGGCCGATACCCGCGGTCCGCGCGCACGATATTCAGGTTTTGCAGCGCCTTGCGATAAGGATCGGAGGTCCTCTCGATCCACGGCACCACCACGCCCGCGATCACCGCCACCGACAAGAACGTCAGTTGGAAGCTCGCGTCGAACAACGCATCCGGCGACCAAGCCAGGATCACCAGCGCGGCCACGCCAATCGCATTCAGCCGCGAACTCTGCCGGAACAACAAGCGCGCAAGCAGATAAATCGTCAGGGTCCACACCGCCCGCAAAATCGGCGACCCCAAATCTGTCAGCCACGCATACGCAAACGACGACGCCAGCGTGCAGATCGTCGCCACCACATCTCCCATGCGGATGCGTCGGAACAGCCAGAAAAATCCAAACGCCAAAATCCCGACGTTCATCCCTGAAACCACGAGAATGTGAAACGTCCCCGTACTCTGGAAACTGGTCTTCAATTCACTGCCCAGCTCGGAGCGCTCGCCAATCACGATCGCATCGAACAGCGCTGCTTGTTCCGCCGGCCAGATCTCGTGGATCTTCGCCAGCACCGCCGCCCGTGCCCGATGCTGCGACTGCTTCCACCGGCTTCCGCCAAAACCCGGCAGCACTTCAACCGAACTCACCCGCGCATTTCCCAGCAACTCGATGCCCTGCGCCCGCAAATATCCGCGATAGTCCCACGCTCCCGGGTTCTTGTAGTTCCGCGCCTCATGCAGCTTCGCCGTCAGCCGTACCCGCTGCCCATAGCGCAGCACCGGCATCGGCAGCACTCCTGCCTGCTGCTGCTCTTCATCCTCGTAATCGGATTTCCGCGCGTACACCGACAGCCGCAATCCCACCGGCCTCCCGAACCCACTTCCATCGGCCAGTTGCACTCGCTCCGTCTCCAGGTCCACCGACTGCTGCTGCCCGCCGAACATCCCGCGCTGCAACACGCCATCGCGCACCACGTGTGCCGTAACGGTGCACTCTCCATCGCTCATCGCCTGCGGATAGTCCACGCCCTCTGGCCCGCGCAGCTCATGCGCCAGCCCACCAGCCATCGCGGCCGAGAGCATCATCCCCGCAAACGCGACCGTCGGCGACTTGCGCAACCCAATCGCGCAGGCCACCACCAGCAGCGCAGCGATCAGCCAGGCATTTGAGGGGTGAAAGACAAATCGCGCGGCAAGGATGCCGCAGCCAAACGCCAACGCCGTAAGAAACAGCGGTTGTTTGCCGCCGCAGAAAGGAGAGCGCGGAACGTCAGTGGGCCCGGGGGAGTTCACATCTCAAAGCTTGTCGAGTTCTTCTTTGCCGATCCCCGGATTCCACGCCAGCAGCTCGTACTGCGCCATGCCACTCTTCACATACGGATCGTTATCGCGCACGCGATCGAGCGTTCCTGCCACGTCGCCGTCCGGCACACGCAGCAGCAACCCTCCGCCTATCCGCGGATCGAACGGTCCCGATGCAATCAATATTCCTTGCGCCTTCAACTCGCCCAAATAAGCGCGGTGCGCGTTGGTCACGTTGACGACTTCTTCCAAAGGACGCCGATAACGAATGATGGCGAGTGCGTACATAACAGCTCCGACTTCAGCGCACCAGGTGCAGCACGCTTTCGAGATGGTAGGTCTGCGGAAAGAGGTCGAACAGATGCACCTCTTCCACGCGGAATCCGGATTCTACCAGCACCTTCATATCACGCGATAACGTGGCTGGATCGCAAGAGACATACGTCACACGTCCCACGGACATTCGACCAATTAAATGTGATGTCTTCTCCCCCAGCCCCGCCCGCGGCGGATCCACGACCACCAAATCCGGCCGCAATTGCCGCCCCTCACCGCGCAAAAACTCCTCGGTCCCGCTGCGCACGGCCTTCACATTCCGCAAGGCATTCGTCTTCAAATCCGCCTGCGAATGTCCCGAAGCTTCCACAGCGATCACCTTCTCGAACTGGTCTGCCAACGGCAGCGAAAAGAACCCGCCACCGGAATACAAGTCCAGGGCCAGCTTTCCGCTGTGCCCGCGCGTTACCGTCTCCGCCATCTCGTCGAGCAAGAACCGGTTGGTCTGGAAGAACGCTCCCGCACTCACCTGGTACTCATGCCGCTTCGTCTTGTATCTCAGCGAGCGCTCGCCAAAGAACACTCCGGGCGATGCCTTCGCCCGCGTCAACGGCGCGCGTTGATCTTCGCTGTCGTCCGCCGGTGCGCCCCGGAACACCGCGACTCCGGCAATCTCCGGCATCTTCCCACGCAGCGTTTCAATCATCGGCTGCAATGCATCAGGCTCCGCGTGATGATCGATGTACAACTCCAGCAGCAACCGCGAATCGTCGTGGTTCGCGAAGAACTGCACCTCGCGCACCTCGCGCGCAATCCGTTCTTCGCGTCCCGCCGCCCACAACCCTTGCAGCACCCGATTAATCAGCGGGGAACTGATCGGACACTGCTCTACCGGCAGCAATGAATGCGATCCGAAGCGGTAATACCCAATCGCAAACTGCGGCACATGACTCACCCGCATCCGCGTTCGATTGCGATAACCCAGCGGCTCGGCCGCGTGCGTCTGAATTGGTTGTTCGAGCTTAAGCTTCGCAGTCCGCGATAGCGTCTCTTCCAGGATCTGGGCCTTCGCCTTCACCTGCTCGGCATATTGCAAATGTTGATATTGGCATCCACCGCATTTGAAGAAGTAAGGGCACGGCGGTGTCTGCCGAAACTCGGAAGGCTGAAGCACCTTCTCCGCCTGCGCCCGCGCGAATCCCGGCTTCTGCTCCCGAATGATCGCTTCGACGGTCTCACCCGGCGCGACAAACGGCAGGAACACGGCCTTCGATCGCCCCAGCTTGGCATCGTGCATGCGCGCTAGGCCATCACCGCCGTAGATCAATTTTTCGATCTTCAGTTCCACCACAACATCATACGCACTTACATGTAGAAGAGGCTGAGTCGTGGCACGTTGTAACGCTCGAGAATGCGCTTGTGGATGTACTGCTTGTGGAGTTGCTCGATCTGCGGTCCAGTCATCTTGCCGCGATACGGTGCCAGGTCGCGGTCCGCTTCAATTCGCACCGAGACAATCGCATCATCCGCCGTCGCCGCCAGCAGCGCAGCGAACAGCTTCTCTTCTGCGACAGTCAATCGCCGTTCCAGGTCTTCCGCACGGAAGGCACTGTCCTTCATTACGCTGCCTGCAAGTTCCGTGAGCGTATTTGCGGTGAGTCCGGCAAGCGTGAAAGCCGGCTCCGGCAATTCGAGCTTTCGCAACTTCACCGCATTCGCCAGCAGAAACTTCGCCACCTGCCCCTGCTCCAGGCCAGACTCTTTCTTCTCCGCCGGCGCCGCTCCCACTGCGGCTTCCGCTATTTGCTCAGCCGCGCCGAGCACTTCCTGCGTGCAAAACGCGAGCCCGTTCACCTTGCGTGTCCGGTTCGGCTTCTTCTCCCACCCATCGAACGTAGCGTCAATCCCGCGCAGCACGGCCTCAAGAGGAATCCCCGCATCTTTCCACGTCTCAATCAACGCCCAATCCAGCGTAGACAGAATCAGCAGCGACCCGCGACGGCGCTGGAAATGCTCCTCGATTTCCGTGAAGTAGTTGAAGTAGTTTTCCACGAGTACAGCTATTCAATCACAAGCCGGCCGGAAGGTTGTCGTCACGTCAGTAACACCCCTCGGAGCGCGATATAACCGATGTTCACTTGCCGTGTTCGCGCTTGCGTGTGTTGCTCTGGTTGCGTTCCCAAATAATCCGCAATCCATCCAGCGTCAGAAGATCGTCCACATCCTTAATGTACTTCGATCCCGCGCCGATCAGCGGACTCAATCCGCCCGTCGCAACAATCTTGACGTTCCCGCCCATTTCCTCAACCAGTCGCTCCAGGATCCCATCCACCAGCCCCAGATATCCCCAGTAAAACCCCGACTGCATCGAGTTCACGGTGTTCGTACCCATCACTTTTGTCGGCCGCTTGATGTCCACGCGCGGCAGCCGCGCCGTACGCTGAAACAGCGCCTCCGCTGAGATGCCAATCCCCGGCGCAATCACGCCACCGAGATATTCGCCCTTCGCCGACACCACATCAAATGTCGTGGCCGTCCCGAAATCAACGCTGATGCATGGTCCGCCATACTTCTCGAACGCCGCTACGCTGTTCACAATCCGGTCTGCACCCACTTCCGACGGGTTGTCGTAGTGCACCGGCATTCCAGTCTTCACGCCCGGCTCTACGAACAGCGGCTTCAACGCGAAGTACCGTTCGCACACGCTGCGCAGAGTCGTATCCATCGGCGGCACGACAGACGAAATAATGATCCCGTGGATCACCTTGAAATCTACGTTGCCCATCGCAAACAAATTGCGGAAGAGCACACCATATTCATCCACGGTCTGCGTGCGGATCGTCCCCACGCGCCAATGCGCGATCAGCCGTCCATACGTGTACGAGCCATTCTCCGCCGGCGTCGCTTCAAAGACCCCGAGCACCGTGTTGGTATTCCCTACATCCAGTACAAGCAGCATGAATTGATCTCAGTGGTGCAACTGCCGAATTCCCTCTACATCTTCAATCGACCGCACTCCACCGGAAAGCACCGTCCGCACCGACTTCCCGTGGTTCGTCGACACCTGCAGAAACCCGCGCTCATCCAATCCCGCACTCGTTCCCGCATAGCCGCCATCTTCCTCCACGAACACCCGACGGTCTTTCGCCAGCGACGACATCTCCTGGAACCGCGCAATCATCCCGCGCCGCGCTTCGGCACCGCCACGCAGCAACTCGGCATAAACGCGGTCCAGAGACTTCAGCAGCGCCGCCGCCACTTCCACGCGCGACCACACCCTTCCGCTCTCCAGCCTCAGCGAAGTCGCAACCTTGCTGATCTCTTCCGGAAACTCCTGGTGATTCACGTTGATCCCGACGCCGATCACCACATACCGCACCCGCGTCGCCTCGGCATTCAATTCGGTCAGGATTCCGCAAAACTTCTTCAGCCCGAACAACAGATCATTCGGCCAGCGCAAGTCCGGCGCCAATCCGGTGACGCTCGCGATCGCATCCGCCGTCGCCACGCCCGCCGCCAGCGCCAGGATCAACGCATCGGCCGGAGCGACGCGGGGCCGCAGCAGCACCGAACAATAAATTCCCGCCGACTCCACCGAGTGCCACGAGTGCCCGCCGCGCCCCTTGCCCGCGGTCTGCTCTTCCGCGACGAAGACTGTCCCCTCCGGTGCCCCAGCAGCCCCTGCCTGCATTGCGGCAACGTTAGTCGACCCAATCCGGAAATAATGATGAACGTTGTGCGCGAACAGTGTGCCCTTGATCTGTGGTTCCAACGCCTCCGGCAACAGCAAGTCCGGAATCGCGCCAAGTTGATATCCCGTCGCAGGATGCCCCTCGATCTGCACTCCCAGCTCGCGAAGGTGCTCAATCAACCTCCACACTTCGGACCGGCTCACGCCCAACTCATCCGCAATCTTGGTCCCGCTCATCACCACAGTCGGATGATCGCCGAGCAGGCGCACAAGATGCCCCAGGCGCTCATCCGTGAGCGTGCCTTCCATAGCGTCGCGATTTTGTCCGCTGCGTGCGATACCGGCATTATCCGTGGGGAAGTCGGTCATGGCAAAAGAATTACTCTGTCATCCTGAGCGGAGTATCGCGAAGCGAAACGGAGTCGAAGGACCCCTATCGTCACACCACTACTTCCGCGGACGATGCGCACACTTCTCCGCATTCAAGCACTCATCCGCAATCAGCAACCGCTCGACGGGCTTCCCACCCAGAATGTGCGACTCAATAATCTCGTCCACGTCCGCGGCCTGCACCCCGCCGTACCACACCGCCTCCGGATACACCACAACGGTCGGCCCATGTTCGCACTGCTCCAAACATCCGGACTTGTTCGCCCGAACCTGGTCTCCGCGAATTCCATGGTCGGCTAACTTCTTCTTGAATATTTTCTGTAATTCGCCAGTCCCCCCAGGATCGCAAGACCCGCGATGGTGCTCCGCCGGCCGCTGGTTCTGGCAAATAAAAACGTGCTTCTGAAACTTAGGCATTGTCCCGATTCTAAAGAAAAAATCTCTAAACACGAAGGACACGAAGTTCCCACAAAGGAAACACAATCCCAAAATCTCCTTCGTGAAACCTTCGTGTCCTTCGTGCTCAAAGATTTTGGCTTTTAAGCAGGCATGATCCGCAAACTCAAATCCACCGCCCGCGCCGAATGTGTCAACGCACCTACCGAAATAAAGTTAACTCCAGTTTCGGCGTAAGACCGCACATTCTCCAGCACAATCCCGCCAGAAGCCTCCAGCGGTACCGAGCGATCGAGCTTCTTCACGCGCTCCACGGCAGTGCGCACATCCTCGGCCGTCATGTTGTCGAGCAGCACCGATTCCGCGCCCTTCTCCAGCACTTGCTCGAGTTCTTCCAGCGAACGCACTTCTATCTCAATCGGCTGCTCGCCACGACGGTTCCGGATCGCCCGATCCAATGCCTCCACCGCACTCCCAGCGAGCGCAATGTGGTTGTTCTTGATCAGCACGCCATCCGAAAGATCCAGCCGATGGTTCGTGCCGCCACCGCACCGCACGGCGTACTTGTCGAGCACGCGCAGTCCAGGCACCGTCTTTCGCGTATCGAGAATCTTCGCGTGCGTCCCGGCAATCGCATCCACGAACCTTCGCGTCGCCGTCGCAATCCCGCTCATCCGCTGAATGACGTTGAGAATCACGCGCTCACACGACAGCAATACCCGTGCATTGTGCCGGATCACCGCAACTGTCTGCCCCTTGCGCAGCCGTACCCCATCGAAGATCTCGGGATGCGTCGTGACCTCAGGGTGCGAAACCACCGCCCCATCCAGCATCGCGTACACCTCGAAAATGCGCTGCACCGCGCCAATCCCCGCAAGGATGCAATCCTCTTTCGCGATCAACGTGCCCGTAGCTCGCTGGTTGGGATCAATACAAGCGTAAGTAGTCGCATCACGCGTAGCGCGATCTTCGGTAAGAGCGTTCTCAAGAACCGCAGTAACCCGACGGCTGTTCCAGTCCACAGTGCCTCTCGCTTCGGCTACCTAGTGTATCGTGCCTCGCGGCCAGCCAACCCCACCGCCCGCATCTCCACCGCTCTCTCCTGTCATCCTGAGCGAAGCGAAGGATCTGCTGTTCTGCGGGCGCACCGCACCGCCTATTTTCCTTCCAACCCCTTCAACGCCGACTGCGCCTTCTCAATCAGCACCTTCAACTCCCCTTCACGGGTCCGCAATCCTTCCACCACTTTCGCCGGGGCCTTCTGCAGGAAGTTCTCATTCCCCAATTGCCGCTGGTTGTTCGCGAACTCGCCTTCCAATTTCTTCAACTCTTTCGACAGCCGTTCGCGCTCGGCTGCGACATCCACTTTCTGCTCATACACCACGCGTACTTCGAACCGTGCCGTGCTGCGCGCCAATGAAGCCTTCGCCAGCGACTCTCCAACAAACTTCACTTCCGACACATTTGCCAGCCGCTCCAAAGCCCCGCGGTTCCGCTCCACCAACTGCTGGATCTCCGCCGTCGCAAACACTTCAATCCCTGCCTTGATTTTCGGCTGCGCCTTGATATCCGCAATCTCCGATCGAATATTGCGCACTGCCTGGATCAGGTCCTGCAAGATCGCCATCTCCGTCTCAGCTTCATCGCTGATCTGCGCCACATTCGCCTTCGGATACTCCGCCAGCGAGATCGACTTCAACGGTGGCTTGCCGTCATAAATCGCGTGCCAAATCTCCTCGGTGATGAACGGCATAAACGGCGACAACAACCGCAGCGCGCCCTCAAATACCGCCAGCAGATTCGCGAATGTCTTCCGCGCCGTCGCCTCGTCCGCTTCCAGCCGCGGCTTCGTCAGTTCGATATACCAGTCGCAGAACTCGCCCCAGAAGAAGTGATAAACCACGTGCGAAGCCTCGTGGAACCGGTAGGTCTCCAGTGCCTCGCTCACCTCGCGCGCCACCTTATTGAAGCGCGAAAGAATCCAGCGATCTTCCAGCGTCTCGGTCGAGAATCCGGGCAATCCCTCGCCCTTCGGCTGTGTCTTCGCGAATTCCTCGAGCGACCACACGCCCTTCTCCGCCGCACGGTCCACGTTCATAAAGATGAAGCGCGCCGCGTTCCAAATCTTGTTGGCAAACGACCGATAGCTCTCCGTACGGCTCTCGCTGAACGCAATGTCCGTCCCCGGCGCCGCCATTGAAGCCAGCGTGAAGCGCACCGCATCCGTGCCGAATTTGTTCAGCACGTCGATCGGGTCCACCACGTTGCCCTTCGTCTTCGACATCTTCTGCCGCTCGGCGTCGCGCACCAGCGAGTGGATATAGACCTCTTTAAACGGAATGCTCTCCTTGAGCTCGTTCTCCTTGCCGCCCGCGATCTCCGTCGGACGGTTCGGCCCGCTCATGAAGTAGCAACCCATCATGATCATCCTCGCCACCCAGAAGAACAGGATGTCGAATGCCGTCAGCAGCAGCGACGTCGGATAAAACACCTCGAGGTCGCGCGTCTTCTCCGGCCACCCCAAGGTCGTAAACGGCAACATGCCCGACGAGAACCAAGTATCGAGCACGTCATTGTCTTGATCCAGCTTCGTGCCGCCGCACTTCGAACACTCCTCGGGCGTGGTGCGCGCGACCGTGACTTCCTTGCACTCCTCGCAGTACCACGCCGGAATGCGATGCCCCCACCACAACTGCCGCGAAATGCACCAGTCGTAGATGTTGCGCATCCATTGCAGGAAGATCGGTTTGTAATTCTCCGGCGTGAAGCGAATGTGTCCCTGCTCCACCGCCGCAATCGCCGCCTCGGCCCAACTCATGCCGCCGTGATTTGGCTTCTTGTTAACCGCCACGAACCACTGCGTCGATAGCCGCGGCTCCACGATCGTTTTGCAGCGGCTGCATTTCCCCAGCGCCAGCGTGTGGTCCTTGATCCCAACCAGGAACCCCTGTGCCTGCAGGTCGTTCACGATCTGCTCACGCGCTTCGTAGCGATCGAGCCCTTGATAGCCGCCGGCGTTCTCGTTCATCACGGCGTGCTCGTCCATTACATCAATCTGCGGCAGGTTGTGCCGCAGTCCCGCCTGGAAATCGTTTGGATCGTGCGCCGGCGTCACCTTCACCGCGCCCGTCCCAAACTCTGGCTGCGCGAGCTCGTCGAGGATGATCGGAATCAGCCGGTCCATCAACGGCAGTCGCACCATCTTGCCGTGCAGGTGCGTGTAACGCTCGTCCTTCGGATTCACCGCAACCGCGGTATCGCCCAGCATCGTCTCCGGCCGCGTCGTCGCCACCACGATCGACTCATCCGTACCCTCAACCGGGTACCGAATCTCCCACAGCTTTCCCTGTGTCTCTTCGTGCGCTACTTCCAGGTCCGAAATCGCCGTCCCGCAACGCGGACACCAATTCACAATGTACTTGCCGCGATACACCAGCCCTTGCTCATACAGCCGAACAAACGCTTCCCTCACCGCGACCGAAAGATGGTCGTCCATCGTGAAGTATTCGCGGTCCCAATCCACCGAGTCGCCAATCCGACGCATCTGCGACGTGATTGCCCCGCCATACTCCTTCTTCCACTCCCAAACGCGTTCCAGGAACTTCTCACGTCCAATCTCGCGACGGTTCTTTCCCTCCGTCGCCAGTTGTCGCTCCACCATCATTTGCGTTGCGATGCCCGCATGGTCCGTGCCCGGTAGCCACAGCGTCCGCTCGCCACGCATGCGCCGCCATCGGATGATGATGTCCATCTCCGTGTGGTTCAGCATGTGCCCCATGTGCAGTCGCCCGGTTACGTTTGGCGGCGGCAGCAACAATGTGAACGTCGGCGTGTGGTCGTTCTCGGCGGGGGTTTCGACGTGATACAGCTTTTCCTGGACCCAGTACTCGGCCCAGCGATGCTCGATCGCAGATGGTTCGTATGCCTTAGGAAGCTCGTGCGCCATACCGTCTCTATCAGTGCAATAAGGTTAATCTTTGAGTTTACGGGGCTGAGGTACGAGGGTCAAACCCGCGTGAAATCACTGCGCCACTGGTAGGCGCCGTATGTTACATTTCCCGCTTATGCGTATCTGTGTCGCGATCATCCTTCTCTTCTGTGGCGTTGGTGTCGTCGCCGCTCAAGACCAGCCTACGGCCGAACAACAGGAGTTCCTGAAGAAGCAAGTCAACATCGAATTGACCTTCCAGAATCCACCGGAAAAGTGGTCCCGGCTCTCCTTCAATCGCGGCGACAGCGTAGTTGACAGCGGACAAACCAAGATCCGCTACTCCATCAACGCTCCCAAGCTTGATCCTACGAAGAAGTACAGCCTCATGCCCTGGCCTCTCGGTGCCAAGTCGCCGCAAGTCGGACTGCCCGCGGTCGAAGTGGACGCCAACGGCCTCCTCCATTGCGCCAAGGACCGCACCGACTGTCCCGGTGGCGCCGGAGCCGCGGTCGCTGTCGCCGTGCCCGACGTCCCAGGCATGCCAACGCGCTTCATTATTACCGAGGACAAAACCCCCGTCGCCATGGGTGAAGTGATTCCCACGCCCATCAAAGGCACCGATCAGGCCTGCACGATTGAGGTCACTATCTTGGCTCCCAGTGCCGCGCTAACGGTCATCTCCGCGCAAGGGTTTACGCCCGGCGAAGCCCTGAAGTTCACCAGCACTTCCTACGACGACAAAGTCGAGAACAGCTACACCGCCAACGAAAAGGGCGAATTCCAAACCATCGACCTTCCCGGCGTAAAAGGCCATGACGATGGCATGTCCACCGTCACCGTGCAGGGCGCGAAATGCAAACCCAGCGCGCAATTCCACTGGGGCGCACAGACGCCGGCAGCCGCAACGCCAGCGGCGGCCCCAACCTCTCCCAAGCCAACTCCGCAGTAAGTTTGGGATAGTATTCGCTGTAGGTTTCCCATGCGTCTTCTGCTCTCGGTCTTGCTCCTGCTCTCGCCACTTCTGGCGCAGGAGTCCGCGCCTCCGGCACCGTCCGCGCCCGACGATCAGGAATGGATCCAGAAAGAAGTCGGCCTCGAACAGATGTTCCGCAATCCGCCCGACCGTTTCGCCTCTCTGCTCTTTAATCGCATCGACAAGGTCAAGGTCAACGGCGTCGAAAAGGTCCGCTACTCCCTAAGTTCCGCTGGGCTCGAAGCCGGCAAGCCCTACCTCTTCATGGCATGGGAGCTCGGCGCCGATGCGCCTCATCTACTGCTTCCCGCCGTGCAAGTGGACGACAAAGGTGTCTTGCACTGCAACCCTGACAACAAGGAATGTCCAGGCGGCCCAGGCTCCGAAATCAATGTCGCCCTCAGCGACCGCCCCGGACAGCCCAGCCGCTTCGTCATCGCCGATCAGGACGAAAAGCCCATCGCCATCGGCGAAGTCATCCCAAACCCGAGCACGGTCACCGATCACGACTGCACGCTTGAAACCGTCCTCCTCCGGCCCGACGCCACCATGGCTCTCGTCATCGGCCACGGCTTCCATCCCGAAGAGGACATCAAGGTCATCAGCACCTCCTTCGACCAGCATGTGACCAACGCTGGCGAGGCGAACGATCAAGGCGCCTACCAGACCGTTCTGTTGCCAATCGCGAAAGACCACGACTCCGGCGATACCATGGTCACCATGAACAGCTCGCAGTGCGAGCTGAGCACGCAGTTCGCATGGGGCGCGACCAAGTCAATCGCCGCTGAACCCGCGGTCGCCCAGGAATCCCCGACGCAAGCGCCCACCGCAACTTCACCCGCAACAGCCTCCGAAACCGTCGTCGCTCCCATCCGCACCGCGACCGATCAGATCCAGCGCGCCATCGCCGACCAGGCCGCAGCCGCCGAGGCCGAAAAACACAAACCGCAGTTGCACGCCGGACCAGAACCGGCAGATGTCGGCCCGCCCGCAGATGCGCAGCCTACGCCAGAAGCGCCAGCGGCTCCGAGCGCTACCACGCCTCAACCAGACGAGAAACCGAACCAGACCGAACCTGCGCCCGACGCAACCGCTAAACCTGAGACTCCGCCTGCGACCGAGAACCCACCATCAGAAGCGCAGCCCGAAGCGAAGCCTGCTCCTGCCGACGAACCTGCTCCCAATCCCGACGCTACGCCGGCTCCTCCGCCAGCAAAGCCCGACGCACCGGAACAAACCCCGCACACATAAGCAGCGTTCCAATCGTCATCCAGTTGTCGAGGTCCCAGAACAGCAGGAACAACACCGCGCCTGCGACAATGCACGCCACTGCCCAAGCGGGAATCCGCCCGATCAGCGTCAACGCCTGCGCGCCCAGCCCAATCATCGCCAGCTTCGCCAGTGTCGTCGTCATCAGGAACGCTCCCTGGTTCGCTGTCATCGCCGTGAATGTCGCGATCGCCCCTTGCGTCTGCGATGGATCGACATTCCCCAGCCCGCGATAGAACGCTGTCCACATCCCAAACACGCCGCCGAGATAAATCGTCCCCGTCACGGTCGTCATCATCGCCAACGCGCTCGCCATCGGACGCCGCGTGCGACCCACTGTGTACAACGCGAACGCGCAAAGCTGGATGAGCGGCAGCGACAGGTACCCGAGGATGTGCGGATCGTGCACCATCGGCCAACGGTTCTGCGCGGCAACCAGCGCCGCAACCACCCGCGCCGGATCCCGCGGCACATAGTGCAGATGGAAGTGAAAGAAGTCAGCGCCGTGATGAAAGTGCATCAGGAACACGAGCACAAACAGGCACGGAAATGCGAACAGCGCGACCGCAAGAATTCGGCGGATCGGATCGTTGGTTGTCGTCGTCATGGCCGCGATGCTATAAACCCGCTAGCCGCGTCGCAATGGGAAACACTGCACTCATGGCACTTGCGAAACAGAAATCTGCAAATGTCTCGCATCTCCGCAGCCAGGAGATCCGCGACGAACGTGTGCGCCGCACCCGCGCCCGTATCGACAGCGGCTTTGTTCAGTTGCTGCATCGCCGCCGCTACGGCGACATCCGTATCAGCGACATCTGCAAGAAGGCCGCCGTCGGACGCGCCACCTTCTACGCTCACTACGCCACGAAAGACGATCTCCTGCGCTCCCAGTTCGAACGCATCGTCGCTCCCATGCTGATCATCAAGCCAAATTCACCATGCGTGATCTATGCCACACCGTTCTTCGGGCACATCCAACAAATGCCCGACATCTTCGGCGCCTTCATGGGCCCGCGCGGCGGAACCGCACCGTTAGTCCTGCGCGAGTGCTTCGAAGCTCGCGCGCGCCAGGCAATCGACCTCGATCGCCTCACCGGCTTACGCAAGAGCGCGCTCGCACGCTTCATCGCCGCGACTCTGCTCACCGTCATCGAGTGCTGGCTCGAGAACGGTTCCCGTGAAACTCCCAACGAACTGCAAGACCTCTTCAGCTCGCTGATCACTCCCGCAATCGTCTCCGCGAATCGCTGATCCATTTGCCAGCCGAACCGCAAAAGGCGGAAGATTGATGCAGCGCGACCGTGTGCTTCTCGCGCCGGAGATTCCTATGACGACGAACTCTTCTATCCATCCTCCGCAGCGTCTTCTCTTCGGCCCTGGCCCAACCCAAGTTGCTCCGAGTGTTTACGCGGCCATGAGCCAACCCATTGTCAGCCACATGGATCCGTATTTCTTCCAGACCAGCGAAGCCGTGCAAGACATGCTCCGCACCGTCTTCGGCACGAAGAACCCGCTGACGTTCGCGATCTCCGGAACCGGCAGCGGCGGCATGGAAACTGCCATTTCCAGTCTCGTCGAGCCCGGAACCAAGGTCTGCGTCTTCGCCAATGGCTTCTTCTGCGACCGCATGACGGAGATGGCGAAGCGCAACGGCGGCAATGTTGTTCGGCTCGAGAAGCCTTGGGGCGAAGTCTTCACCGACGCCGAAGCCGCGGAATTCATCGCCCACGAAAAGCCGCAGGTCGTGATGTATGTCCAAGCCGAAACCTCGACTGGCGCGTTCCAGCAAGGGACGGGCATCTGCAAAGCCGCGCATGATGCCGGTGCGCTCGTCATAGCCGATGTCGTCACTTCTCTTGGCGCGATGCCAGTGAAGGTGGATGAAACCGGCATTGATATCGCTTACAGCTGCACGCAAAAGGGTCTGAGCTGCGTTCCCGGTCTCTCGCCGATTACCGTCTCACCGCGAGCTGCCGAATACATCGAAGCCCGCAAGACGCCCAACCGCAGCTGGTACTTCGACCTCAAGCTGCTCAACGACTACTACAAGGTCTCGCATCGTTACCATCACACTGCGTCGGCAACTCTCTTCTACGCTCTGCGCGAAGCCCTTTCGCTCATTACACAAGAGGGCGTCGAGAACCGCTGGGAACGCCATCGCAGGATGCATCACGCGTTCGTGAGCGGCATCGAGAAACTCGGACTGAAGATGCACGTCGCGCCCGAGCACCGCATCGTGAACCTCAACACGCCGCGCGTGCCCGAAGGTGTTGACGACGCAAAGGTCCGCAAGCTCCTCATGGACGAACACGGCATCGAAATTATGGGCGGCTTCGGCCCACTTGCCGGCAAAGTTTTTCGCATCGGCATCATGGGTCCGCTGGCCACGCCCGAGCACGTCGAAAACTTTTTGAAAGTTTTCGCCAACGCACTCGAGCGCTCGCGAACCACGGCAGCGGTTTCGAACTGAAGCCCGTCTACTGCGCTTTTTCGGCGGCCTTCGCCACTCGCGTCAACATCTCTTCTTCGGTGCTGCCGAAGAGCGTCGAGAAGAGCAGGCCGCCGGCGGCGCCCCCTGCGAGTGGGGCCACCCAGAACAGCCACAACTGGCTCAACGCCCATCCCCCGACGAAGATCGCCTGTCCCGTGCTGCGCGCCGGGTTCACCGACGTGTTCGTGACCGGAATCGAGATCAGGTGAATCAGCGTCAGGCAAAGCCCAATCGCGATCGGCGCAAATCCTAACGGAGCGCGCTTGTCCACGGCCCCGAGAATCACGAACAGGAAAAACGCCGTGAGTACGAATTCCGCGACAAAGCACGCTAACAGCGAATAACCGCCGGGCGAGTGCTCCCCGTAACCGTTGGACGCGAATCCACCCAGCTCGAAGCCGGGCTTTCCGCTGGCGATCACGTAGAGCGTGCCGGCCGCTGCAATCGCGCCCACTACCTGGGCCACGATGTAGGGCAACAACTCCGACGCCGGAAACTGCTTCGCCGCCACCAGGCCTACAGACACCGCCGGGTTCAAGTGGCATCCGGAGATGCGCCCGATGGCGTATGCCATGGTGAGCACGGTCAAACCGAAAGCCAGGGCCACACCAACAAATCCAATGCCAAGGGTTGGGAACCCGGCCGCCAACACGGCGCTGCCGCATCCCCCGAATACCAGCCAAAACGTCCCGAAGAACTCAGCAACCGCCCGCTTCGTGAGCGACATACAATCCTCCGTCTCCGGCAGTGTGCCCGAGAGCGCAGGAATGCTACGCGCGAGACCAGCTACCCGCATCTGGAACTATTGCCAGTGGCTGCGCTACTTCACCAGCAGCTTGAACGCGTGCGTCCACTGGTTTCGGGTGAACCCGGGAATGCACCACAGCATGCACAACGGCTCAATCGCTCGTGCCGCGATAATTCCACCGCAGTCGAAGGGTTCCCATCCGAGTTCCTGGATCAATTTGGCGACCTGCTTCTTCGCCGCGTCGTCATCGCCGCAATAGAACATTGTGGGCACGCCTTCTTCGAAGTGTGGATTCACCATCCGCGCGGCTCCGACGCTGTTGAACGCTTTCACGATGTGCGCCTTGGGAAACTTCTGTTGCAGCGTCTCGGCCAGCGATTCATTCGGCCCAGTGAAGAACTTTAAAACGCCTTCCTGCGGCGGCGTCCCTTCCGCGATGGGATTGCACGCATCCATCACGGTCTTGCCGGCAAGGTTTGCCAGTCCCGCGATCTCCAGCGCATGTTCGGCCGCGACGCCGAGCGTAGCCAACACCAGGAATTCGCCAAACGCGGCAACCTCGGCGAAGGCGCCGGCTTTCGCGCCAGCATTTGCTTTCACCCACGCCTGTACTTCCGATTTCCGAGGATCACGCGAGCCGAGCATGACTTCGTGCCCGTGCTTCAGGAAGCCAGATCCCAAAGTTTGTCCAACGGCGCCAGAACCAAGAATTCCGATCTTCATGTTCGCGAAAGCCTCCAGCGGCAAAAGATGCACAGGTGCGACGAACGATTCAACAAAGGCAGCGGCCCCGAATGCCGTCCCATGAATGGGACTCCGACCTTTTGTTTAGCTTCTTTCCTTCGTCTCCGTTTTCCCACCACTCACGTGGTGGGCTATTTCATTCCGTCGCTGCGCAACTGAGACTTTGGTGCGGTTGGCGAAGTGGGATTGGCGCCGACGGCGCGCTTGGATTCGGCAGCGGCGGTTTCGGCGCGCGCGGCGGGCTTTTTCCCGGGGAGAGTCGCGGTGTTCGCCGCGGTTTTTGCGGTTTCGCGTTCGGTTTTTTTGGCGGCGACTACTTCGAGTTTCTTTTCTTCGGCGATGTCGGCGGCGATTTCTTCTTCGAGGAGGTCGGCTTCGTCGTCGTCGTATTCGGCGGCTTGGCGGTCGAAGCCGGAGACATCGAGGTCGATGTGGCGCACGTTGATGGCGGCGGTTTGCAGGCCGTAGAGGAGCAAGCCCGCGGTTTTGTGGTCGATTTGGCCGGCAAGGAGAGCGTTGAGCGTGTCGTTGATGGCGAGTTGGATGGAGGCGGCGTCTTCAAGCAGCGGGAGCTGGAACGGGAGGTTCAGGCGGGCGGCACGGCGCTGTCGGCGCTGGCTCTGACGGTGCGCGGTGTGGAAGTAGCAGTAGTCCTGATCGCGCAGGGCGGGTGATTCGCAGCCGGTTCCGTTGGCTTTGATGTGGTTGCAGAGGTTGATAGCCATGTTAACTCCTTGGTACCCCTACCGGGGGAAGCGGTTCTTTGTTTTCTGAAGGTTAGAGGGTGTTTTCCGCGCAAAATATTGAGGGCGCGGGGGTTACGGGGAAAATATTGAGGGGGAAGGAGTTAGGGTGGCGCTGGCTGGCGCACGGCAGAACAACAGATCCCACGTCGGGCTGACGCCCTCCTCTGGATGACAAGAGAGAGTAGTGAAGACGGAGGCTGTGGGGTCGGCTTACGCCAAGTAGAACAGCAGATCCTTCGGCGCGACGGACGCGCCTCGAGGATGACAGGAGAAGGTGGTGCGGGGGAGAGATTGGTGTGGGCTGCCCGCACGGCAGAACAGCAGATCCCACGTCGGGCTGGCGCCCTCCTCTGGATGACAAGAGAGGGTAGCGGAATGGGAGACGGTAGCGTGGGCTTACGCGAGGAAGAGAAACGGTGGTGTTTGGGGACACGTGTCCTGTGGCCGGCCATTGTGGGCGGCGGGAGGTGGAAACTTCGGGTGATCCCCACATGGAGCACAGTATCGGAGGGCGAGGGGATAGGCTGTGACGACCAGCACCCGTGGACGTGATGATCGTCACGCGAGATATGGTCAGCAGTCGCAACCGCCAGTGATGGGACAGACGAGGAGATAAAGCAGAAAAGTGAGGTTTACTTCTTCGGATGTTCCCGCGTGTCGAGCTTGCGTTCCAAAACGTAGGGATCGTAGGTCGGTTTCGCTTCGAACAAGGAATCTGCCATCGGCGCGTTGTAGGTAACGTTGCGGATGAAGCGCTGGTTGGTGTAGTCGCCATTGTGGGTGCGGACGATGCTGTGCGGCGTGTTGAGCGGGCCTTCCATGCGCCAGTTGCCGTAGATCTCGCCTTCGGTGTCCTTCTGCTTGTCGAGCACGCTGCGGTAAGTGAACGACTTCTTCACCGGCAGGTGCGAGTTCTGGTCGATGTAGATGGACGCAGTTTCGTTGTGGACGTTCATCACGGTGACGACCTCGGTCATGCGCTGTTCGGCAATCGCGGAGCCTTCGTAATAGATCTGGGTTCCAGGCTCCTTCAACCAGACGTGCAGGAGGTTTTCGAGCGAATAATTGCGACGGCCGACGTATTCGCGCCAGGAGCTCGGTTCCTGAATGGCCGTGCCCTTATAGGTGATTTCGTATCCCACGTCGGCGTTCTCGATGTAGATGACGTCGCGCTGCTTGGTGAGTTCGAGGCGCTCTTTGTCAGGGAACTTGAAGAGGCGGTGGAATTCGATGCCCAAGCTGTTGGGCTTGCCGTTGTAAAAGCTGTAGGTTATGCCCGTCTGCTCGATGGTGGTGACGTTCATGTAGTTGTCGCCACCGAGGGCCTCGATCATCTGGGTGAGCAGGGTGCGGGCTTTCTTGACGGTTGCGTCTTCGTCGCCGGTAAGTTTGGGGAGCCAGTCGTTGGAGGCCGCGGTAGTGGCCGGCGTCGCGGCGGGAGCGGGAGTGGTTGCAGGCGCAGTTTGCGCCGAAGCCGCGGCGAGCAGCAGCAGGAAGGGAAGGAGCTTCTGGATCATCTGCTTCATTAGACGTTCACGACCGCAAATTGGAATTATCCGACGAGCACGGCCCCACCGTTCACGTTAAATATTTCGCCGGTGATGAAGCCGGCCATCGGGGTACAGAGGAACAGCACCGGCGCGGCGATCTCTTCCGGCTTACCGACGCGGCCGAGAGGAATCTGCTGGTAGATCAGGGCGTCGGCCTTGGGATCGACCAGGGTTGACGCGGACATATCGGTATTAACCCACCCGGGCGCGACCGCGTTCACGTAGATTCCGTAGCGAGCCAGCTCGGTTGCCAGGCCCTTGGTCATGGAGATAAGCGCGCCTTTGGACGCGGAATAGTCCACGTGGAAAGCCTCGCCGCGTTGGCCGGAGGTGGAACTGATCAGCACGATGTGGCCGCCGCGGCCCTGCTGCTTCATTTGCGCGACGGTGTGCTTGATGAGGCCGAAGACGGAATCGAGATTGATGGAGAGCGTGTTGCGCCAGTGCTCGTCGGGGATCTCGTTGATGGGGATATCTTCGGGCGGCCACAGGCCGTGGTTGGCGACCATGATGTCGACGGCACCGAACTTGGCGACGGCGGCTTCCACCAGCGGCCCAGCCGAGGCGATGTTGCTGAGATCAGCCTGGACCGCGAAGCAATGGTCAACACCGAGTTCTGCGACGAGCTGGTTGGCGGCGTCGGCGGCGCGCTGATAGTTGAAGACGACTTTCGCGCCGGCCTGCACGAAGAGACGCACGATGGCGGCGCCGATACCGCGTGAGCCTCCGGTGACGAGCGCTACTTTGCCGTTTAAGGACATGGGAACGGACATTTATCGCACCGCCTCGAAGTCGTTTTTCTTTGCGGCGAATTGTTCGTGCCAGCGCCGGGCTTCGGCGAGGAAGCGCTCGAAGAGCAGGCGAGAGAATTTGTCTTCTTTGTACGTGCGCTCAGGATGCCATTGCACGCCGAGCACCCACTGGTCGGGCGCAGTGCCTTCGACAGCTTCAACGACGCCATCGTGCGGCGACGTTGCTGCGAGTTGAAGACCATCGCCGAGGGTGGCGAGCGACTGATGGTGCGACGAGTTCACCCAATGCTCTGCAACGTTCGGCTCGGCTTCAGCGGCGATCTTTGCGAGCATGGTTGCGGGCTTGACCTCTACGGTGTGCGCGCGGGCTTCGTGCTTCACTTCGTGCGCAATCTTGCTCTCTATGTGCTGCACGAGGGAGCCGGTCCGCCAGACGTTGAGCGATTGCACGCCGTAGCAAATGCCGAACACCGGCTTGCGCATGTTGTAGGCATCTTGCAGCAGGAGTTCGTCAGCGTTGTCGCGCGCGACATCGGCGGCAGCGGTATGCGGGTCTTTTACCTCGCCGTACTTTTCGGGATCGAGATCGGCTGGGCTGCCGGGGAGGAGCACCGCATCGCAGGATTTCATTCGGTGCGCCTGCTCAGCCGACGGGAGTGCCAGTTCGATGATGACCGCTTCGCCACCTGCGGCTTCGATGGGAGCGACGTAATCCTGCAGGCGCTTGCCGGTGTATTGGCGCGAGGAATGCGGCTCGGGGATGGCGATGCGTGGCTTAGTGGAACTCATCCTTGTCCCTCGGGAGATTCCGTGAGTTGCGCGTGGCGCAGGGCTTCGTCTGCCGGCTCGGTGGCCGGGCGCTCGATCGTCGAGCGGGAATAGTACAACTCAGCGACTGCGTCTTCCGCAAGCGCGGCGAGTTTATCCATCTCTCGCGGAGCGTAGCCGGCAGTGGAGATGGCATCGCCAATGACAAGTTGGAACGCGCGCGGACGGATGTGGAAACTGTTCATCGGCAACGCTTCGTAGGTGCCGATGAGCGCCATGGGCACGATGGGCTTCTGCGCCTTGATGGCGACGTAAAACGATCCGCCGAGGAAGGGCTGGAGCTGGCCATTGGGCGAGCGTCCACCCTCGGGGAAGACGACCATGGAGGTGCCGGCCTTCAGCGTGTCGCTGGCCTTCATCAGGCTCTTGAGCGAGGCACGTGCGTTCTCGCGTTCGATGGGGATTTGCCCGGAGCGCGAAAGATGCCAGCCGAGCACGGGGTAGCGGAAGAGTTCTTTCTTCGCCATGATGCGGAACTGGAAGGGCAGCGCGGCGTAGAGGGTGGGAATGTCGAACGCGGAGAGATGGTTGACGACATACACCGCGGCGCCGCCGACGTAGAGCTTTTCAGGATTGATGATGGTGACGGGACAGCTGGCGGTGCCGAGGATCATCTTCGACCAGGTGCGCGCGAACCAGTGCTGGATGCGGCCGTCGCGATCGAAGAGCGAGGAGATGAGCGAGCCTGCGCCCATGATCGCGGTGTAGAGATACACCATCGGGACATAGAAGAAATAGGACCGTAACCGGCTTAGCAAGGCAGGCATCGCTTGAAATAGATTATCGCAGCGAAAGGGGCGGGCGGAGAATGTCCGCACAGCGAGAGGTTTAGGTTTCTACCTGAAGCGCGTTCATGGCTTCGCCAACGACGAAGATGGAGCCGGTTACGACGATCACGCCATTTTCCGCCGTAAGCTCAGGGGCCTTGTGAACCGCGGCTTCGACACTGGCGCATTGGACGACTTCGGTTCCAACTTCCTTGGCAACTTCGGCGAGTTCGGCGGTGGTGGCGGCACGGGGATTCTTGGCTTGCGTCACGATGACTTGCTGGGCGGTGGGGAAGAGGATCTGCACCATCTCGCGGAAGGCCTTGTCGTGCATGGCGCCGAAGACGAGGGTTAGCGGACGCTCAGCGATCTTGTCGGATAATGCGGAGCGGAGTGCCCAGGCGCCGTCGGGGTTGTGGGCGACATCGAAGATCAACTCGCGTTTTAGGGCATTCTTTTCGGCGGAGATTACCTGGAAGCGGCCGGCCCAGCGGGTTTCGCGAATGCCTTGCTCGATCTGTTTCGACGTAACGGGGAATCCGAAGCGCGCTAGTTCTTCTGCGGTGGTGATGGCGAGCGCCAGGTTGCGGAGCTGGTGGCGTCCGGGAAGCGGGGAGTTAACTTCGATGATTTCGTTCATCACTTCGAGCGGATAGCGGTTGCGGCCTTCGACATCGCGATAATCCGCGGAGCCGGGCGCCATCGGCGGCATGTGCTTCACCGCACTGATGCCCTTGGCTTGATGATCGAGGATCGCGTGGCCGATGACGTCGTTGGCGGCGGGATGCTGCGGCAGCGTGACGACGGTGCCGTTGGGCTTGATGATGCCGGCTTTTTCGGCGGCGATTTCGGCGATGGTGTTGCCGAGAAATTTCTGGTGATCGAGCGAGATGTCGGCGATGACCGAGATCAGCGGCTCGACGACGTTGGTTGCGTCGAGGCGGCCGCCCATGCCGACTTCGAGCACCGCGATCTGGATTCCGGCGCGCGCGAAGAGTTCGAAGGCCATGGCGGTGAGCATCTCGAAAAAGCTGGGATGCCACGGGAGCGCTTTGGTCTCGACCAGTGCGCTGGCGAGGGTTTCGACGTGCTCGTAAGCGGCGGTAAATTCGGCGTCATTGACCTGCGAGCCGTTGATGCGGAATCGTTCGTTGATCTTGACGAGGTGCGGCGAAGTGTAGAGGCCGGTCTTGTATCCGGCGGCGAGAAGGATCGAAGACAACGTGGCGGCGGTGGAACCTTTGCCGTTGGTGCCCGCAATGAGCACGCTGGCGAAGCGGCGTTCGGGATGCGCGAGGGCGTCGAGGAGCACGCGCATGTGTGCGAGATCGAACTTGTGCGAGGGCGTGCCCGCGAGCTCGTGGCCGAGCTGGTAGAGCGCTTCGACAGCGGTTTCGTAGGTCATGAGGCGAAGCTCAAGATTACCGCATTTGGTTCGCGATGCATTTTGTTGTCACTCGAGGCAGGAGACTGCCAGCGGAAAACGTTGTCCACCAAAGTAGCAAAATCAGCAGCAACTATGCGAGCGGGAGCAGTGTTCTAACTCCACAGCAAGCGAGTGGCTGGAGCCGACATCGAAGAATTTGATGGGGCTCATCAAAAAGTGCACTTGCGGCGAGGAGGGAATCGCGGTATCTCTCCCGTCAACGTTCTTGAAGTGGGGTGATGAAAGTGGGCCAACTAGCAGATTCTCGACCTTTGCAGGAGATGTTCCTTAACCTTGTGGACCGGCATTTCGATGAAGACATCGGGCTGCGCGATCCGGACGTGAAAGAGTACGTCGCGGCGATGCTGGCGGAATTTGCCGATGCCGAGAACCTGTTCCGCGTGAAGAACGCGGAGGGCAAGCCGATCCAGGATGTCGGCGAAATGCTGCTTGAGAGCGATCCGATCTATGGACCGGCGTCGTCGTTCGATCGCGAACGCCAGGTGCGGAAACATATCGGCGACTACACGCTGTTCTTCAGCGGCATGTTTCCGGAGAGCATTAATCACGTTCGTCTCCGCAAGCAGCGGCTGGAGAACATGATTGACTTCATGAAGGCCGGCAAGGAGAGCTATTACATCGTTTCGAAGTTTGAGCACTTCGAATACGCCAAGGTGGCGCCACTGTTTGCAAAGTTGTCGAAGGAATTCGAGAGCTGCGTTTACGGCCTGAACTGCGTGAAGAACGACCTTCAGGAGATGCACCACCCGATCATCGGGAAGACACGCGACTTCATTATGTAGCTCGGCGATAGAAGCTCAGCACGGCGTCGCCCTGCTTCAGCGAGCGGTAGCGCTGGAGTGCACCGACGCCGTCGCCGGGATCGAAGTGCTTGGTGTGTTCGGCGATGACGATCGCGCTTGGCTTGAGCAGCGGAGAGTCGCTGAGAATTCGCAGCACTCCGAGATACGCGCCCTCTTCGCGATACGGCGGATCGAGAAATACATAGTCCACCGGATCGATTCCCTCCAATTGGCGCAATCCTGCGTTGGCATCGCTGGTAAGAACCTCGGCTTGATCTTGCGCATCAAGACTTTTCACGTTCTCCTGCGTAATGCGCGCGATCTTCGGCGCTTTCTCCACAAAGTAGATGTATCCAGCACCGCGGCTGAGAGCTTCCAGTCCGACAGCACCAGTTCCGGCAAATAAATCGATCCAGCGGGAGTCTTCGAGTTGGTAGCCGGAGGCGAGGACGTTGAACAACGTTTCGCGGAGGCGGTCGGAGGATGGGCGGACGTCCATGCCTTGCGGCGTCTTCAACGAACGGCTGCGAAATTTCCCGGAGATGATCCGCATACAGAACTGGGTGGAACCTGGCCTCGGCTTGTCGCGTCTAAGAAGTGTATAGAATGTGAGCAGGGGCTGGGGAACCGGCTCCCTTTTCTATCATGCGAAGCTGGTCCATTCCGATAGGGCGATTGTTCGGCGTCGAGGTGCGACTGCACCTGACGTTCTTTTTCCTGCTGATGTTCGTGTGGTTTGCGCAGTCGGCGGCGAACGGAACGGCGCTGGCAATGCGCGGACTTGCGCTGGTGGGCCTGGTATTCGGCTCCGTGGTGCTGCATGAGTTGGGGCATGCACTGGTCGCGATCCGTCTCGGGGTGAAGGTGCGCGGCATTGTGCTGCTGCCCATCGGCGGCATCACGTTCATGGACGACAACGCGCCGCATACGCGACAGACGGCGGCACGCGACATTCGCATCAGCGCTGCGGGACCGCTGATCAATCTCGGGATAGGGATCGGCGCCGCGATTGCCTGCGTCGGGCTGTTGCACATGAACCTGCTCGCGCGGCCGCTGATTACGCCGGTGAACCTGACGAAGAGCTTCGTGTGGGCGAACCTGTTTCTCGGACTGTTTAATCTGCTGCCGGCGTATCCCATGGACGGCGGGCGCGTGCTTCGCTCCTGGTATGCGCAACGCATGGACTACGTGCAGGCCACGCGGCGGGCGGTGACGATCGGCCAGACCTTCGCAGCGCTGTTCATGGTCGCCGGGATCTGGGCGCCGTGGCTGATGATGATCGGCTTCTTCCTGTTTATCGGCGCGCAAATTGAAGATCGGACTGCGATCTTCCAATCAGTGCTGGAGACGGTGCGGATTGAAGAGGTCATGCTTACGGACTTCTCGACGCTGTCTTCAGCCGACACGCTTGAAGACGCGCTGCACAAGGCCGTGCACTCGTTGCAAGACGAATTCCCGGTGATTCGCGGCAGCGATCTGGTCGGCGTCATCTCGCGCCAACGCATTCTCGATGCGCTGCGCGGCGGCAATGGCTATGTGCAAGGCGTGATGAACCGAGGCTTCCAGATCGCACAGAAGTCCGAGACGCTGGCAGCAATCTTCCGGCGCATCGGAACCAAGGGCTTGAGCCTGGTGCCGGTGGTGGATGGCGATCGCCTCGTGGGCATCGTAACCATGCAGAATTTGACGCATTCGATGGCGCTGCTGGCGGAGTCGCGGAAATTGCAGAGGATGGAAGAGTAGCAGGGGCTAAAGCCCATTCCTTCTGAGCAGCTTGTCGGCAGCGCTGAAGCGTTGCCCTGATACAAATCTAAAAAGTCAGAGTGGGCTTCCGCTCGGCATTTGGGCAAAGAAAAACCCCGCCCTATCGCTTCGCGATAAGGACGGGGCACCCAGACTGCAAAACCTAGAACTGCACTACATTCGCAGCCAGGATCGCTTTCTGCTGGCGTAGCTGTTGCAGGACTGGCTCTTTCAGCGGGCCGTCGACCTGCACCGCTGCGATGGCGTTGCCGCCGCTGTTGCCGCTGGGACGGCCTAGCGCGAAGTTTGCGATGTTGACTTCGTGCTCGCCGAGGATGGTGCCGACGCGTCCTACTACGCCGGGGATATCGCGGTTGCGAATGACCAGCAACGTCCCTTCGAGCGGGGCTTCCACATCAATGTTGTCGAACGAAAGCAGGCGCGGCGAATTGCCATGCAGCACCGTGCCTCGTACAGAGAGCGTTCCCTTCGGCGTCGTGACCGTTAGGCCGAGCACATTGGCGGCGGCGCCGCTCGACGGGTGCTCCTTCTTCGACTCGTGCACACGGATGCCGCGCGTCTCAGCCACGGAGTTGGCGTTGATGACGTTCACGCTCTCGTCGGTGGTGTGCTGCAGGATGCCCTTGATGCTGGCATTGCGGATGAGCTCGGTCTTCCAGTCGGCGAGCGGGCCGGTGTAGCGGATGCCGATTTCTTCGAAGCGCGATTCCGCGAGCTGCGCGAGCAGGCTGCCGAGGCGTTCGCCTAGGGTGATGAATGGCTCCAGCGCGACGTACTCCTGCTCGGTGAGCGACGGCATGTTGACTGCGTTCTGCACGACGCCGCGTTGCAGGTAATCGCGGACTTGATGCGCGATCTGCACGCCTACCGCATCTTGCGCTTCGGCAGTGGAGCCGCCGATGTGCGGGGTGAGGATGACGTTGGGCACGCCATGGTAGGGCGATGCCTTCAACGGCTCTTCGGTAAAGACATCGAGTGCCGCTCCGCCGACGTGGCCGGACTTCACGGCTTCCGCGAGGGCGGCGTCGTCAATGAGTTCGCCGCGCGCGCAGTTCACAATGCGCACACCCTTCTTCATCGTGGCGAGCGTTGTCGCGTTGATCATGTTCGCCGTCTGCGGCGTCAACCCAACGTGCAGCGTGATGTAATCCGCAACTGCAAGCACTTCGTCGCGATCAGCGAGGCGGATCTTCGCATCGTGCGCAATTGCGGGAGAGACGTAGGGATCGTGGGCGACGAGCGTCATGCCAAACGATGCTGCGCGCCGCGCAACTTCCAGGCCGATGCGTCCGAGACCGACGATACCGAGGGTTTTGCCGCGCAGCTCGGTGCCTTGCAACGACTTCTTTTCCCACTTTCCGGCGTGCATGGTTTCGGTGGCGCGGGGGATGAAGCGGGCGAGCGCGAGCATGAGGCCGATGGTGTGCTCAGCGACGGCGATGGCATTGGCGCCGGGGGTGTTCATCACGGCGATGCCCTTGCGGGTAGCGGCTTCAAGCTCGATGTTGTCGACGCCAACGCCGGCGCGTCCGATGACGCGGAGCTGGTCGGCGTGCTCAAGCATGGCGGCGTCCACGAAGACGGCCGAGCGGACGATGAGGGCATCGGCGCCCTTGAGCTGTTCGAGAAGTTGTTCTTTCTGGGCGACCTGGTCGGGAGTCACCACGTTCCACGTGGGATCCTGCTTGAACAGATCAATGGCGGCTTTGGCAATTTTTTCGGCGACAACGATTTTCAAGATAGCGGTCCTTGCGGTGGTAGCCACCCGCGGGCGGGTTGACTCCGGGTTGATACAGCGAGAAGGAGAGTGGTAGCGCGGCGGCAAAACCGCCGCGCCGTTGGGTTTCGCAGGGGCTAAAGCCCCTTGTTGTGGAAGCAGCGTTGCGGCATCGCTAAAGCGATGCCCTGATACACACCGTAACGGCTCGTCATACACACCGCGACGGCTCGTCCTACGTGACGCATTCGACACGGGTCGTTCTAAGCAGATCGTTTACACCGTAGCAGCGGCAAACGTTGCGCGCTGTGCGTAAACGAACTGCGCGGCACGCAGGCCGGGTCCAAACTCAACGTGCGCGGGCTTCGAGATCGAAGCCAGCACATGCTCGAGTGCGCCCACGATTGCGATGGTGTCGAGGTAGTCGTAATAGCCGAGGTGCGCGACGCGGAAGATTTTGCCCTTCATCTCGTCACCCTGACCGTTTGCGACCACCGCGCCGAACTGGTTGCGGAAACCCTTCACGATGGCGCCGGAATCCACGCCCGCGGGGGCGTTGATGGCCGACACTGCCGCTGCCGGCGAGTGCTTCGCAAACATCGTGAGCCCGAGAGCTTCGGCTGCGGCGCGAGTCATGGCCGCCGCGGTTTCGGCGTTCTCCACCAACGCATGGCGACCGTCAGACAAATTACCGTTGCCCATGCCGCGGATGAAGTCCAAAGCTGCGCCGAGTCCCGCGATCAACGACGTCGCCGGTGTGTAGGCCGATTCGCCCTTTGCCGCCGACTTCCGTTCTTTGCGCAAGTCGAAGTAGAAGCGCGGGTTCTTCGTCGCGTCCATCTTCTTCCAAGCGCGCTCGCTGACAGAGAGGAAAGCCAATCCTGGCGGGATCATGACAGCTTTTTGCGAGCCACCGATGATCACGTCCACGCCCCAGCCATCCACGTCGAAGTGGGTGGTGCCGAGGCCGGTGATGGCGTCCACGACGAGCAGCGTGTCGGTGCCCTTCAACAGCTTGGCTACGCCTTCGACGTCATGGCGTACGCCGGTTGAGGTCTCGGTGCCCTGCATGTAAACCACGCTGACGCCGTCGAGCTTTTCTTTGACGGCATCCAGCGTCCAGGTTTCACCGTAGGGCGCGCTTACGACTTCAGTTTTTACGCCGTAAGCTTTCGCGAGGCTGCTCCAGCGTTCACCGAACTTTCCGGCAGTGAGCACGAGAACTTTGTCGCCGGGTGAAGTGAGGTTCGAAACCGAGGCCTCCATGGCGCCGCTACCGGAGCAGGCCATGAGAATGACGTCATTCTGGGTCCCGATAAACGATTTCAGGTCGGCAAGAGTGCGTACGTAGAGGTCACGGAAGTCGGCGGTACGGTGATGCATGGTAGCCGCCGCCATGGCGAACTGCGCCGAGGGCAGAAGTTGGGTCGGCCCCGGCGTGTACAGCCGGTTCTTATGAAGCATTGCTTACTCCAGCGTGGTTGACTTGTAGTTTTGTGGGACTGCGGTAACGGGCGAGTTTCCATTGAAACTCACTACCACGCCGGAATGCAAATCGTCTTTGTTGGTAACGACCAAAATCCCGTCCGCATTTCCTGTTGCAGGACTGCCATTTTCGATCTTGATGGAGCGGATCGCGCTCTTCGGAACCTTCGCTACGAGAACGACTTCGTTGAATTGCTGGTCGAGTTTCACCTGGTTATTCACCAGCACTACGAGGCGATGCCCGCCATTTGTGTTCACCAGCAAATAGGCGTGGTCCGCACCCGCGCCGCCTCCGGCGAAGTCGCCTTCCAGGCGTCCGGTGGGCTGCACGTGGCTGCTGCGCAACCACTGCACCAGGCTGGGATCGAAGTCGGGACTGTCCGCGAGGCGCCATCCCTGGAGGTCGGGAATATGCAGGGCCTCGTCGGCCGGAATTCCCACGGGGGATCCACCCGAACCGACCATGGCTGCGTTCATTTTCTTTGAGTGCTCGTAGTTGGCCAGCGCCGCGATACCGGTACAGACGGCAACCACCGCGATCACTGCGGCCAGGACTTTGCTCGTTGGCCGCGGTGCCGATACGCGCTCGACTTTCACTTGCGCGGCACCGGGCATCAGCGCCAATTGCTTGCCGATCACCGCCATGGATTCCATGTGGTCGATCAGGTGGCGGCTGGGCGATCCTTCAGGAAGGGTCAGTTCACTGATTTCCAGGGCTCCGCGCTGAATCTCGACGAACGTACGCGACGAGCAGCAGAGCTTTTTGATCTGCTTCATCGTGGTGTCGCCGGCCACAAAGATCTTTGCCTGTGTCGGCTGGTTCGAACGCAGCACCCACTTGGCGTCGAACTGATCGTTGCCGGTCTTCACCACCTGGCCGCCCTCAGTAACCGGTGAGTCCTTCGGCACCAGCATCATGTCGAAGGTTGCGGGCACATCCATGCGGATGTTGACCGCGGGCGTGTTCTCTTCTTTCGAGAAGCGTAAGGTCGTGCGGTAGCTCTGGGTGTTTCCCGTAATCACCAGGTCGTTCAAATCACGGAAGGTCTCGCCGCGAAGGAAGAACTCGATCGCCCGGGCATCGTCACGCAGCTCGGAGTATCCCGCATACCGGCGCAATGCATTGATATAGGGGATGATGACGCTTGCCAGTGCAATGAGCACAACGCCGAGGGCGAGAATAAGGATCGTGTTGGTATCCATGAGAGCCAGCCGCGAATGAAGTGAACGCCCGCAGAACACACCAAGGCGCTTCGCTGGCACCCTGGCAGAGACTCTGCGGCTGTGCCGCGAATCATAAACTGCGCTGGAGGTATAAGCAATAAAACAGGTTATCGGGGGGCAAGAGTGGTTAGCTCTTGGATTTACACTCGCCCGAGGACCGCTAACACGGCCTCTGCAGCCTTGACCCCGCGGTATTGCGCCTCTTCGAAGATCGAAAATCCGCTGAGGTCGGAATTAGCGAAAAGCAGCCGCCCGCGAAGCTTGGCAAGCTCACGGCGCTGGGGATCGAAGATCGCGCCCGGCGTTGGGCGTGCCATGGCATGGCCCATACGCATGAGGTCAATGCGGGTAACGCAGGCACGAATGTCAGGATGCACCCGCTCGAGGTCGCGGAGGATGGCGTCTTTCCAATAGTCGGCATCGGAGGCGAGAAGCTTGCGGCGATTGTCGGCGGCTGCACCTTCGGCGAGCGCCCAATAGAACGTCCAGACCGTTTTCTCGACGTGGGACCGCAGGGTCTGGTGGGTGGCGTCCACGTAGCCGAGGGTGGGTGAGTGCATAACGACGTTGTCCCAGGCGCGCTCGTCTTGATTCGCGCCACGAGGTGAGCGGTCGAGGGTGAGGTTCGCGGTGAGCCAGGGGGAGTATTCGAAGCTGGGCTTGGGGCCGAAGCCCTCGATGATGTAGGGCGCGAGGAAGGTGGGCGCGGCGAAGATCACAGCATCGCAGAGATAGGCGGTGTCAGCGGTTTGCACCGTGTACTTGTTTTTCTCGGTGCGGATTCGGCGAACGGGCTGGCTGGTGCGGACGTAGCCGCCGACGATCTTTAGCAGCTGCTTGGTGATCCAGCCATTGCCCTCGGGCCAGGTGAGCGGGCCTCTTTCTACTGGCTCACGAGATGAGAAGTAATGGATACCGGCCCAGGCGGAGGTGTCGGCGGCGAGAGCGCCGTAGTCGTCGCGGCAGCAGTAATCCATGTACCAGCGGATGGGCGCGCTGTTGACACCATTCTGATCGAGCCACTGCGCGAAGGAGAGCCGGTCAAGGTCCGCAGATTTCTCTGTCAGCCCCAGTTCGCTGGGGATAGTGAATGCGCCGCTCGCGCGATGCTTCGCGAAGAGATCTTCTAACCTGGCGAACTGATCGCGATCACCTTGCGCGAGACCCACTGGCTCAATGCCATCCTGCCAGCGTCCTAACGCAAACAAGCGTTCTTGTGGGGCGAAGCACAGGTGGCGCTCGTCCCACACGCCATTCTTTAGCACGCCGAGGTCTTCGAAGAGTTCGCGGACATACACCGCGCGCAAGCCCGGTACTGGCAGATAGTGCGCTGCCCATGGATAGGCGCTGACTTCGTTTTCGCCGGAGCGGGCGTTACCACCGGCTGCGTCGTTCATCTCCAACAGCACGAAGTCGTGAAAGCCGCGCTTATGCAGGCGCCAGGCGGCACTGAGGCCAGCAATGCCACCGCCGACGATCACCAGCGTCGTCTTCTCTGTTTGCTTCGGATCGCCGAAGGGCTGGCGGTCGCGGATGGCGTGGCCGGCGGTGAAGTTTTCGTTTACCCATCCGCCGGGGATTGGCCGACCCGACTTTTGCGTCATGCCAACCAAAGCTGCGCAGCTGAGTTGGATGAACTCGCGCCGCGTGTTCAATGGCTGATGTCCTTCCAGTCGTTGTCGTACATGCGCACCAGCACCTGGTCGTTGAGGTGATTGGCGGGCACGTTCATCGGCGCCATGTCGGGTGGGAACTGGAAGAGCGTGGGGAGCGTAGCGGTGCTGACGAAGCGCAAGCCTTGCGGCAGCGACGTCGGCGCTTCGTATTCGTGCGTGCCGGCCAGAACAAAGCCCCACTCGCCGAACGATGGCACATAGACGTGGTACGGATACGTCTTCAGGCCCGTCTGTTTCAGCGTCTCGGCAATGCACCAGAAGGAATCGCGAGCGAACATTGGCGATGTACTCTGCACGACCATGAATCCCTGTTCGCTCAAGTGGCGCGCGACGGCGCGATAGAACGTAGTGGTGTAGAGCTTGCCGAGCGAATAGCTGGTGGGATCGGGGAAGTCGATCACGATGAAATCGAAGCTCTCCGTGCTTTGGTCGATCCACGGAAACGCATCGGCGTTGATGACTTTCACCTTGGGATCGAGAAACGATTTCTTATTCAGCGCCGTGAGCATTGGATTCGTGCTGAACAGTTTGGTCATCTCGGGATCGAGGTCCACGAGGGTGATGCTCTCGACCTGCGGATACTTCAAAATCTCGCGTACGGCGAGGCCGTCGCCACCGCCGAGCACCAGCACATGCCGCGGTACCGGCACTGCCGACAGGCCCGGATGGATCAGCGCTTCGTGGTAACGGTACTCGTCGCGCGAGCTGAACTGAAGGTGTGAATTGAGAAATAACCGCAGATCGTCTTTGAACCGAGTGAGCACGATGTGCTGATAGCGCGTGTCGCGCGCGAACACGATTTCATCGGCATAGATGTTGTCTTCCGCCGCCGCCGTGATCTTGCGCGCGTTCACCATGCCCGCGCACAACGCAATCAGGACAATCGCCGACATCGCCCGCAACATGGTTCGCTTCGCCAATTCCGAGCCGAACAGGAAGGTGGACCACAGCGCCACGAGCGCGTTCACGATCCCGAACAACATCGCCGAACGCACCAGTCCGAGCTTCGGCACCAGCAGCACCGGAAAAAGTAGTGACGCGCCGAGCGCGCCGATGTAGTCGAACGTCAGAACATGCGCCACGGTGTCGCGGAAGTCATACTTTTCGCGCACGATCCGCATCAGCAGCGGGATTTCGAGCCCCAACAGCACGCCGATGACGATCACCAGCGTGTACATCAGCAAGCCGAATGCCTGCGTATAGGCGAAGGCAAGGAAGAGCAGCGCCGATGAAAATCCGCCGATCAGGCCGACCATCAGTTCGATCCAGATGAAGCGGTGCACCAGTCCGCTGCGGATGTAGCGCGACAGCGCGCTGCCAATCCCCATGGCAAACAGGTAGCTGCCGATGATGGTCGAAAACTGGAAGACCGAATCGCCAATCAGATAGCTGGCGAGCGTTCCTGCGATCAATTCATAGATGAGCCCACACGCCGAGATCAGCAGGACCGAGATGAAAAGCAGGATCGCCATTTAGTGGACGGCCGCGGCGATGATGATGCAAATCCCAATAGAGAGCGCTCCCACCAGGATCGCCAGCGCCTGGTTGTGCTCCTGCACGATCTCTTTCCAAAGGTGGTAGGGCGTCATCTTGTCGAGCACGATGAACGCAACCGTAAAAATGAAAATGCCGATGAACGCGAACACCAGCGCATTCACGATGTTGGTGACCGGAATGAGGTTCATCTATTTGCCTCCCGTGTAATGGTGGTAAACGCCGTACACCGATCGGTAAGAGCCCGGATTGTCGCGCACCGAGCGTGGCACATTCTTCAACTCACTCACACTATTGAAGCTGAACCCGCGATACTGCGCGAAACCCACTGCCGCGAGAATCAAAAGGCCGTAAACCAGAAACGCTTTACTCATCGCCGCCGCCTTTCACGTGCATCCCCATGGCTGCAGCCGCCGGCTGATAGTCGCTCTCCGCCCAGCGCATCTGCTCGAAGTTGAATGCCTTCCATGAAATGAAGACCGCCGGCACCAGCAGCGCCAGGAAGGCCCATCCGTACAGGCTCATCACGGGGACATCGCGGGTGACCGTCACCGTGTACTGGATCGGCCCGAAGTTCGCTTCTGACTCGGGCTCGACGCGCAAGTAGTAATGTCCGGCGGGAACGGAGGGCACGATCACCGAATCTTCATTGCTGCCTTCTGTCCACGAGCCATCGGAATCGGAGCCGTGGTAATAGCTCACCTCGCGGCCGAAGTCGTATGCCTGCCCGTTGACATCGTCGATCAGCGCGTAATTGAGATAGATCCACTCGTTGTTGATGTTCGACTTCGTCTTGACCTCAACGTCGCTGATGCGTCCCTTTAATTCAAATGTCGGCGTGACAAACGAGGCTTCCTGCCCGGGCTTGGGCTGCGTAAACACGTAGTTCTGGGTAAAGACCTTTTCGCTAGCGCCCATCCCAACATTCGCGATGAACAACACGATCATCGCCAGCATCAGTAGCCCAAAGCTTTTCCATACGCCGCGCCAACTGGTGCCGAGCGGTGAGGGCTGGTTCTCGTACACGCCCACCGCGGCTGGCGGCGCCCCCGGCAGTTTAAAGCTGCTCCACACCAGGGATCCGGGAATGTATTCGCCCAACGACCACGTTGTCTCTTCGCTCGTCTGTTCGCAGGAGAGCATGAATGGTGGATTCACGTAGTCGTTGCACTGCGCTGCGTCGTTAAAACGCACCTGCCATGGAAACTCGCCGAGGACGAACGTTGTGTGTGCGTCCGACGTTTGAAACAGCGAATACTTTTTGCCCAGATATTCGGCCGAACTTCCACGGACTGCCGGCAAGCCTTTCGTCGGGCTCACATCGTTCCAATGCCCGTCGTACTCAACGAGATAGCGGAATCCTTTGAACGGATTGAACAGCAGATACTCGTGCCAGCTGTAGTCGGTGCCCTCGACCTGGATCGTTCGCCGCTGGAAGCCGATGACTTCGTACTCGGTGCCGCGAAACGTTCCACGCGAACCGAGTGGGATCAGCGGCTTGTCGGTCAATTTTTCCGAAAAGGTTTCGAGGACCTTCAGGTTCGGGTCTTTGGCATCGAGGATGGCGTGGCAGTGATCGCACACCACGGTCACGGCGCGATCCATGGACCGCAGCACCAGCGCCGCGCCGCAGCTCGGACAGTTCAGCGCCTTTGCCGTGGGACGTGGGGGAACCGGAGGCGTGCTCATTACCAGCCCTCGAAGGTGCGCAGGTTCTTCATCTTGAGCGCATCGAAGTCCACGATCTCGCCGCGATACAACGCCGGCTCATCGTCGCTGTAATCAATCGTGGCGAAATCGCCGCGCGCCGACTGGCAATCCGCGAAGGTTGCTGTCGTTTTGTCCCAGTACTGAAACGGCAGCTCGCCTTCCACACCGCGATACTTGGCGTTCGTAATCACCGACACCGTGAACGGAATTCCATCCCAGGTGTAATGCTGTCCGGCTTGCACGGCATTTGCTGCGGGCAAATCTTTGTGTGGCGTCGCACGGGTGAAGCAGTACGTGGCCTGCGCATCCGACAACCAAGCGCTGGTGCCGTCCTGCATTACGACGTGCCACTCGTTCCATGTGCCTTCGTCATACTCGTACACAATGCGGCCCGCGACGGTGAACGCCTTGTTCTGGTAAATCCCTTCGGTGGCGATCTGGATCGGCGAACTATCGGGCGGGAGGTCGGAAACCGTGCCGACCTTTTCTAAATCAACGTCGGTCCGCACCACGATAGATTTGCAATAGGTGCACACGGTCTGCACACTGCTTGGCCACTTGAAGTCCAGCGGTGCGCCGCAGTTCGGGCACGCGGCAGAGACGTGCGTCATTGCACGGCCTCGCCCACCGGCATGGCGCGCAGCACATCGTCGGCGTCGGCCACGTAGGGCCGCTCTACCCGACGCACGTTTACACGGTCAGCCCCGAGCCGCACTTGCAACTCGCCGACGAAATCCCAATTCGGCCGCGGACGGCAGCAGAACAAATTCAAGCAAAGCGATTGATGTTCCGGAAAGGTATGCACCGCAAGATGCGATTCCGAAAGCAGCGCAAAGCCAGTGACGCCGTTGCTGCCGGGGAACTGATGCCAGCGCATCTCGCCGACCACATGCAGATCGAGATCGCGAATGATCGCGGCAAACAATTCCTGCAACGCCGCGAGGCTCCGCAAGTCCGCCGCGCGGCAGCCCTGCGCCTCAACGATCCATTCGATCCCCTGCATTCTGACGCGGCCCCGGTCTGAAGAATGTTGCGGATGGTATGGCGTTTTCCAAGCGAAGTCAATTGACACAAAAACGCGGCACCCCGAAGAGTGCCGCGTGGTATTACCGCGTGAGTGTTATTGCACGGTCAGGTTGAGGTTCAACACGTGGCTCGTCGAACCCGAGGTTGCTGTGACGGCCAACGTCGTGGTGCCGGTGATGGCCTGGTACATGGGCTGCGAAACCGATGCCGCATGCGAAGAATCGCCGGTGTACTTGGCGGTGATCGCATGGGTTCCGACGGTCAGCGTGTTTACTGCCAGAGTCGCTTGTCCGTTGGAAACATCCACGGCATTGCCCAGTGCGGTGGTTCCGTCATAGAAGGTGACGCTGCCGGTCGCACCGTTATTGCCGCCGCTCACATCGGCTGTAAACGTCACGCTGGCACCTGCTGCCACCTTCGGTTGCGAAGACTCCAGCATCACCGACGTAGTTGCCGCCGGTGGATGACTGTCGCCGCCGCAAGCCATCATCAGCCCGAAGAGCGCGATCGTAGCCAGCATGCCCGCGAGGTACTTCCGGCGTTTTCCGGAAATCCCGAGCAGGAAGAACCCGAGAGCGCCGGAGCCGCCGGTAAGCATCCACCATCCCGAAACATGATTTGCAGCCGCGTTGGTGAACGGGCCCTTCATCGTGACGGTCATCGTAGATTGTCCACCGCTGGCGTCGAGCGTGGCGGGTGAGAAGCTGCAGGTTGTTCCCGCGGGCAAGCCGTCGCCGCAAGTCAGCGTCACCGCTCCTGAGAATCCCAGGATCGGAGCCACTGAAAGTATTGCTGACGTCGTGCCTCCGGCCGAAATGGTCAACGCCGAAGGATCGGAGCTGACCGTGAAGTCCGGTGGCGAAACCACCACGGTTACTGCAGCCGTGGTCGCCGGATTGAAGTAGGAGTCGCCTGAGTACTGCGCGGTGATGACGTTCGTGCCCGCGGGCAGAGTCTCGCGAAGGCTCAAGCCACTGTTCGCCCACGGATTCATCCCGGTCATCCCCAATTGTGCGGTGATGGCCTGGGGTGCTCCGCCGTTCACCGCGTCGAAGAACTGCACGCTGCCCTGCGGTTGATACCACGACGTGGAGTTGTAGTAGTAGCCCTGCACCACGAAGTTGAGGCTGGTCTGTTGTCCAGCCAGAACGTAGGCGCCGGTGGTCGTCAATGATACGGTCGAATCGAGTTTCGCAATCGTCGTTTTGAAAACGCCGCTCGAAGACGAGGCGTACGTGCTGTCGCCCTGGTACTGCGCATAGACTTCGGCAGTTTGAGCACCAGCTTGTACCGAGATCGTGACTTGTCCGTTGACCAGGTTGCCCTGCCCGTTCACCTGGCCGTTGGAAGTGAGCACGACCTCGCCGGTCGGCGCCGCTCCGCCTGCTTTCGCCGGCTTCACGTTCACGAGGAAGTTGATCCATTGTCCGAACGAAACTGCCGCCGGATACTGAGTGACGGTGGTCGTCGTCGTTTCACCCGCAGCGGGGATGACCGTGTAGCTGCTGCCCCAAGAATACGTCGGATCATCCTGAGCAACGGCCGCGTAGTTGGCATCGCCACTGTATTCCGCAGTGATCCAGTGGTCTCCCACCGTGGTGAGTTTCGCCGTGTACGTCACCTCGGGAACAGTTGGACCGTAAGGTCCGTCGGTCGCGAGGGGAATTGCATCACTCAGCTTCTTGCCGTTGTCGTAGAAGGTCATGGTCCCAGTCGGTACCGGTGTGCCGAATGCACGGACACCTGCGGTGAGGAGCACCGGCTGTCCTGCCTGGACCTGCCACCAACTGATTTGGATGGTGGACCAGACCTTCTGTGGCGTGAACGAGATTTTCGTCACCCCCGACGTACTCGCGTTGAAGCCGCTATCGCCGGAGTACTGAATCGAGAGATCACTATCGCCCGCAGGGAACGTGTACGACATTCCGTTGCCGGTTTGGATGTACGCGGAGCCATCGCTGTTGAGCGGTGCGCTCATCACGACGGTTCCGTTCCGAAGCACGTTGACGGTGCCGGTTGCCCGTCCCTCGCCGGACTTGCCGTCGACCTTCACACTAATCCACAGCGGGTAGGCCCATTGCGCCGAACCGGTGTACGGAATCACGCGGCTCGTATTGGGATCAACCGTGTAGAGACCGATGATCGTCGTCGTGCTGTCTTCGGGCGTGACCGTCACCGCAGCTGGCGCCGATGTGCTCGCGCCGAAGGTGCCGTCTCCGCCGTACTGCGCGGTCAAGCTGTAGCTACCGCCCGGAAGGTTCGCTACCGGACCACTGTAGCTGCCGTTCGCATCGAGCGTGACCTGGCCAACTGCACCGTACTTGTCCGTGACCAGCGACACCGGCCCCGTCGGCTTAGAACTGCCGCCGTCCGTCGCTGTCACCGCGATGTTTACCGTTACCGGATCGCCGTGAGCGACCGTGCCACCGCCGACCGTGAGTGCTGTGGACGAGGCTGCAAACGTCACCTTCGCCCAGTTGGTTGCGATGTTCGCTGCATTCACCGTGCCGAGGCCGGTAGCCATGTCATAGCCGGTCGTCGCGCTCCACTCCGCGCTGTCCGTGCCATAACCGGGCAGTCCGGGCACGCTGTTGCTGCCCATCGTTACGTCGTTGAAGTTGCACGTGCTCGTTGCTGTTGGATCCGTCCGCTTCGACGAATCGCAAGCCGCTTGATCGTCCATCGCGGCGAGTTTGTAGAAGATGTAGTTCGCCTGCCCCTGGAAGGCGCCGTTTTTCTGCTCGATCAGCGCCATGATGCCGGCCATCGCCGGTGTCGATGCCGATGTGCCTCCAATCGTGCTGGCGTTGGTCAATATCGTCTGGCCGTTGACCGTCGTGGTCTGACAGCCTCCGATCAGGCAGAACAGGAAACCATCGTCATCCGGCGATGCGTTCAGCGAGAGGTCCGGCGTATCGCGCACACCGTCGTTCGGCACACCTAATCCGGTCTGCCACGACGGCTTCGGAGTTCCCGCAACGCAGGTGATGAGCCCCTGATCGTCCACCGTCGATTGGCTGCAATTGCTGGGACCACCGCCACCGCCATCGAGGTTGTAGTTTGTCTGTCCATAGACGCAGTTCGTTCCTTCCTGCGGAAGGTTCGGATCGCAGCTTTCGTTCCACGCCTGTTCCGGCACGTAGCCGAGTACCGAGCCGAACGTGGAGTCGTTGTTAGGGGACCAGTACTGTCCGAAGTTGCTGCCCTCGTTGTACTGTGTGCCACCGACGGCGACGTTGTAAGGAGTGGAAGACAATCCGCTGATGGTGGGGCCATACTGCGCCGGCCCCGGCGGGTCATAGCCGGCGCGCTGCAGATCGCCATCACATTCCGCCGCGCCCACGTCGCCGGTAGATACAAACACCGTCATACCTTGCGCCGCCGCTTGCGCCCACAACGAGTTGTAGAACTGGTTGCTCGCCGGGCCCATGAGCGCTTCGCAAAGCCCGTAACTCACGGTGACGATCGGTGCTACGGCGTTGTCCACAATGTATGCGGCTGAGAGATCAACACCGTCCGTGGTGTCCGTGCTGCCGCTGGCGACGAAGTTGATCGTCGCGCCCGGAGCCATCGCGCTGGCCCATTCCACGTCCAGCGTGTTCTCCACCAGGTCGCCGAACGGATATCCCGGATCAGGCCCGTTGACGATGAAATTGGGGTCGTTCTGTTTGAGGCCGAAAACGTTCCGGAACAACTGCACGTCGCTGAGATAAATGTTGCTGCGGCCCGCCACTGCAATCGAGATTCCGGTTCCGTCCACGCCATCGTTCAACAGCGGCGAAGCGTTGTAGATCTTCTGCGCGTCCGTCGGTGCAAGGTAGTAGTAGGGATTCAGGTTGTAGTCACGATAGGTCCACGCCGGATCGACGGGCGCCAACTTGCCATCGTCGCCCAACTTCACTTTCGACAGCTTCGAGGTATTCGGCTGCTTGTGGAAGTTATGCAGCGAGAGAACGCCGCTCACCACCGGCGAGATCGCACGCGGTATCGAGATCTCGGTGGCGTTGGCCATGTGGCGCTCGCCATTGGTTTCGAAATAGTGAAGCGATGTGCCGAACGCAGTTCCCACCTGGTGCGCGGATCCGGAGAACTCAATCCACTGGCGACCGTTGCCGATTTTGCTGACCGACATTCCCTGCGACTCGAGCCAGTTCTTCACCTTCGCAACATCCTCTTCGGAAGGTCCGTAACTCGCCGCGAATTTTTCGGGCGTCAGCCACTTGTGATGGTTGGGAGATTTCTTGTTCTGCTGGCTGTCGAGCAGGCGTTGCAACGAGGCCTGTTGCTCTGCGCTGGGCTTCAGCACGAGCATCATGCGCTGCAACTTCATGCCGCCGTCCACTTCACCGAGATCGTGCGCGTTCTTCGCCGCTTTGGGTACCGTTCCACTTAAGGTGACACGCGCCGTGTTGTCGATTTTTTGCGTGATGCGAGAAGGATTTTTTACAGCCTGTGCGCCGGCGTAGGAAGCAATCCAAAGCAGTGCGAGGCAAATTGAGAGCAGTCGGGCCCGAACGAAGAAACGATTCATCACGATTGTCCTGAGCAGGGTGGCCCTGCGGGTTTAGGGGTGGGACAGGCGGCGGGAACGCACCGGCCGTTAACGTACACGGCACACGGCGTATTGCGAGCGAGCTTTTGCCCGCCGGTGTGAAAGCTAGTTGTGTGGGAAGTTCAAAGGCATCACGGCATCGGCCGCGGAACTGCGAGGTAGCGGAGCTTGTAGAAGAACAACGGACGTGGGTTTGCGAGGAGCATCACTGGAATTTGACGCGATTATTTCCCTCGTTCCGCAGTGTGTCAACGTCAAAAGATTTCTGGAAACCATAAATGAAACTAATACAGAGCCGCCCATAAAACCGATTCACTGGTGGATCTGGTTCGCGCAGAGTTCCCCTCACCTCAGCGATTCGTAGCTCACATCTATAATCTCCGCATGAGCCTGAGCGAACAGATCCAGAAAGACATGGTCGCCGCCATGAAGAGCAAGGAAGAAGAAAAGCTCTCCACGCTGCGCATGATGAAATCCGCGGTCAAGAACAAGGAAATCGACAAGCGCGCACCGCTCGACGATAAGGAAGTTCTCGCCGTCCTCAGCACCATGATCAAGCAGCGTAAAGATTCCGTCGAACAGTTCACCAAGGGCGATCGCCCCGAGCTCGCTGCGAAAGAAGAAAGAGAAATCGTCCTGATCGAAACCTACATGCCCAAGACTGCGAGCGAAGAACAGATCGTCGCCGCGGTGCGCGCCACCATCGCCGAGATGGGCTCGCCGACCATGAAAGACATGGGCACCGTGATGAAAGCCACCATGGCCAAGTTCGCCGACGTGCGCGTGGATGGGAAGCTCGTCAGCGAAACCGTGAAAAAGGAACTCGCGGGCAAGTAGGCAGCACCAACCACACTCCCGAGGACAGTATTTCTTGAGCGATAAAGTTCGCGGTCTGCTCGTCTACAGTGCGCGCGGCGCGATCACCGGCCTGGCGCTGATGATCCTTCCGCAGGAATGCGCTCACCGTCGCATTCCGTTTTCGTGTTGCTGGCAAGATCCATCAAGCACTTCGCGTTCGCAGACCTGTTTCTTCTGTTCGTCGCGGGATTCTTCTGGGGCTTCGCCAAGGGCTGGCCACAGGGCATCTTCGCGGCCTTCTTCCAGATTGGACTACTGCCTATTCTCGCCATCGGCGAAGTGTTCAAGGATCCGACTTCGCACAATCTGTGGCCGCTTGAGTTCGTGATGTACGGCTTCATGGGCGGAGTAGGCGCGTTCGGCGCGGCGCTTGGCTTGGCGCTGAAGAGCAGCCGGATCGGCGCGCGTCAGACGACGGCGTGATCGACCTCTAGGTCGCACGCAGCTGTTGGTACTCCGGGCCGAGCTTGTGGCGAAGATACTTCACATGCATCGCCTCTAATCCGTAGATCGACACCAGCACGGCCAATATCGAAACCAGCGCGATCGTCATTCGCGAGGTCTTGCGCGCCTCCGCTCCCTTCTTAAACCACGCTCGGACCATCGATTTGTTCAGGTAGTAGAGCTGGAAGAGAGACAGCGCGGCGGCCGAGATTACGGTGGCGTTCCACATCAACGCGCTGATCAAAGGAAAACTGACTGCCCCGAGCGAAACAATACTGAACGGAGACACCAGCAGCATCACGATCCGGGACCAGTTGTGACCTCTCCAGAAGAACCAGAGCAGAAGCCAAAATAAGCCGACCTCAAACGAGGCGATCGCAACGAAAATCCACGTTGGCACCGCAGTGCCTGGAAAATGCGGAACGAAGAAGTCGCCGACCGACAATACGAACCACAGCCCTGTGAGAGTCGAAATCCCGAGCGGACGCATGCGCGCAATCTAATCTACGCTCCCGGATTTCGCAATCCTGAAACCCTGTCTTCTTCTACTCGTTCCTCAGCGCCGTCATCGGCTGCACCGACGTTGCTCGGTGTGCCGGCAACAACGTAGCCAGCAGCGCTACCAGCGTCACCGCTCCGGCGGTCCCGACGAACACGCGCAGGTCGCCCGCGCTGACGCCGAAGATCAAATTCGCCATCATCCGCGCGAGTCCACCTGCCATGGGAATGCCCAGGGCCAATCCAACGATCGTCAGCACCGCGGCACGCCGCAGCACCAGGATGCGAATCTGTTTCGGTTGCGCGCCCATCGCCATGCGCACGCCGATTTCGTGAGTGCGCTCGGAGACGGAATTCGCCATCACGCCGAAGATCCCGATCGCGGCCAACAGCAGCGCCACCAGCGCGTCGATGACGAACATGCCTACGACATATTCGAGTCCTACCAGCGTTTCATGCAGGTAAACGTCGTAGCTCTGGACGTCGCTCAGAGGCAGCGTGGCGTCAATCTGTGCGAATGCCCGGCGGACGGCGGGCGCTATGGAGTCGGCATCGCCGTTAGCGCGGACTGCGAAGTACGTCTTGTCGCCCGGGAATTGCGCGTACGACAGGTACACCGTGGGTTGCGGCGTCTTGTCCACCCAGAGCCAGGTAATGTCCTCGGCTACGCCCACGACGGTGATCCACGGGGTCGCTTCCGAGGGCTTGCCAAGTTGCATCCGGCGACCGATCGGATCTTTCCCCTCGAAATATCGGTCTGCGAACTTCTTGCTGATCACTGCTACCGGCGTAGTCGAAGTTCCATCGGAGTCGTTGAGCCAGCGTCCCTCGAGCAGCGAGACATGCATTGCGCTGAGGAAACTCGGCGAGATGGTTAGCCGCTGTGTAGCGCGCGATTCTCCCGGCACCGCCTGCACATGCTCGAGGTTGACGTCCTGCCACCACACGCCCGTATTGTTGACCGGGAACGTCGGGGTGATGTCGGCCGATGCCACGCCCGGCGTGTTCCGCAGCGCCTGCAACGACTCATCGTAGAAAGCCTTTTGCTGCGCGGCGGTCGCGTAGCGCGCGTGCGGCAGGTTCACTTCAAAGGTCAATAGCGTCTTCGGCGAATAGCGGTCGGTTTGGCGCAGCATTGCACGCATGCCCGAGCCCATCAGCGCCGCTCCCGCAACCAGCGCAACAGCTAGCGTGATCTGCGCCACTGCGAAGATGTTACGCAACGCATGCGAGCGCCGATCGCCCGCTACGGTGCGTCCACCGGCTTTTAACTGCTCTGCCACGCCCAAGCGTAACGCGGAAAGACTCGGCGCCAATCCGGAGAAGATCCCGGCAAATACCGCGAGGCCCAGCGAATACGCCAGCGCCCGGCCATTCAAATTGATATTGCTCCATCCCGGCAGGAAGCGTGCCACCCGCGGAGGCATGGTGATCAACGTAAGGTGCAGTTGCAGACGCGCCACCAGGATTCCAGCCAGCGCACCCGTAACGCAGAGCAGGGTGCTTTCGATAAGCAGTTGCCGCACGATGCGGGTTCGTCCGGCGCCCATCGCAGAGCGAATCGCAATCTCCGTCCGGCGACCGATGCTGCGCGCGAACTGCAGGTTCGAAACGTTGGCGCAGATGATCAGCAATACGAAGATTCCCACGCCGAGCATCAGCCGCATGTACATCGGCGTGTAATCGTCATTCACCGAGTCGGCCAGCGTGCGCAGTTTCAGGCCCCAACCGAGGTTGGTCTCGGGATGCTCCTTAGCGTCGTGCGCAGCAATCGCCGACAACTCCGCCAGCGCGGCCTCGCGAGTCACGCCCGGATTCAAACGGGCAAGCACGCTATAAAGATGTCCCGCACGGTCCGCTTTTTCCGCCGGCGTCAGCCCGAGAGGAATGAAAATGTCGCTGTACGAGGCGTAGCGGAATCCCTGCGGCATCACGCCGATGACGTCGTACTCCTTGCCATCGAGCTGGATTTTGCGACCGACAGCGTTGCGGTCTTCCCCGAATTGCTTCTGCCACAGCGAGTAGCTGAGCACCGCCACGCGATCGGCGCCGGGTTCATCCTCGCCCTTCGCGAAGGTCCGTCCCAGCCACGGCTTCACCCGGAGCAAGTCGAACAAATTGGCGGACGACAACGTCGCCATCAATTGTTCGGGATCGCCGGCGCCGGTCATGTTCATTGCCACGGGACGGTGCCACGCCATCTCAGAAAACGAATGGCTCTGCGTGTACCAATCCTGCACGTTGCCCATCGCGTCCGCGCGCGCAATGTGGTCGGTACTCTCCTCGGAGACACTCGCCACGCGCTCCATGTCGGGAACAGCCAGCGGACGCAGCACCACCGCATCCATCACCGTGAACATCGCGGTGCTCATGCCAATACCAATGGCCATCGTCAGCACAACCGCGAGCGAAAATCCCGGTGACTTCCGGATTTGGCGGAGCGCAAAGCGCAGTTCCTGGAGCAGTCCGTGCATACCAACCTCGAAGATTAGGCCGACAGAATCGTAGAAGGAAGGTGCAAGTGTCGTGCCACTACCAAATCGGGAGGGCGCTGAAATTGAGGTACTTAGCACCTCGATCGCAATTAGGAATCACGCTTGCATGTCCAGCGGCGCGAGCGAGCGTCCGAATACGGACAAGCTGAGAACGGGCGTGCCGCGCGGGTTTCAGCGGCAGATTTACGGCTCGCTCGGAATCAGAACCTGGCTGGTGCTTTTCATGGTCCGGAAATGCTCCAGTTCCTGCTGCACCTGCGCCCATTGCTTCGGGTTCTGTTTGGTCGTAATCGGCGCATTCAGGTCCGCATAGTATGCGAGAACATCTTCTTTCAATCCCAGTGGGATCGTCATTTGCGGCCGGGTCACCACGTCGTGCAGGAGCTTGGCGTAGGTCGCGTCCGTGCGCGCGTAGCCACCTGGCTTTGTTCTCGCTCCGGTGTCAAGATCGCGGTCTGCCAGCGCAAAGGTCGTGACCTCTCCGTGCCCGAGGTCCCCGAGGTGCTTGTGCAGATGCTCCAGTGTCGTAGTCATGCTCTTCGCATAAAGCTCCTGCGACTCGTGGCTGGGGATTTTGATTGCCAGCATTGCAGCCGGACCCCTCTTAGGCACGATCCAGACGATCGCCGCCGACAGATGCCCGACAAATCCAGGGTTCCGGTACCCCTGCGGCGAGTGGTTTCGAAAGTCGGCATGCTCCGATTCCTCGGAATACGTGGAGAACTCCGGACTCGGCTGCTCCTGCAGAAACTCGTGCCGATGCAGCACCACCTCGCCGCGCGCGAAGAATGGTATGAAACTGCGTACCGCCGACCGGTAGCTCCGCATCGACGGCCCCTCTTCGCCGAGCAGGGTGTGGAGCGGCATGCCGTAAGTCTCGAAGAACGCCTTCTCCAGCAAAGGACGTGGTATCAGCAGCCCGATGTGTACGAGGTACGAGTGCGGCGCGAACCGCTGCTTCGAGACTTGCTCGATATCGAAGCCGAACTCAGTGCGAACGTGCGCATGCGGGTCCTGCTCGTACGTCACCACAGTCCCATACCGCGCGCCCAGGTCTGGGAACTCGATGGGTGTGGCCTGGTTCGTGGCGATGGAGTGGCCGAAAGAATCGCCGAGGTAGTGAGAAAGCGCGCCCGCGGCGAAAGCCAAATCATTCAAGTTCTGCGCGTTCCGGAACAGGCTGGCGACAAAATCTCCGGCACGCACATAGTGAGTGAGATCACTGAAGAAGGTGTGCCCGAATGGGTAGTACCCCATGTCCTGGATCGCGCACCCACCGTAGGCATAGGCATGCGCAACCTGAAGTTGTTCTGCTGTCGCGTTCGGATACCGGCTCAAGAGAAATGGGCGAATCGAATCGTCCCATGCCAGATCAATGATTGCCTGGTGAGTAAGAACCGAGTACGCGTAGGCGCCGGGCGCGCACAGCAGCACGATCAAGCACCAGAGTGTAAGAGCGCGTAGCGCGAGAGAGCGAATAGGCAAGCAGTTCTCCGGAGTTGAAGGTGCACAGCTCGTCGGTGTTGAAAATCAACTCCAGCGTCTTTGATACAAGGGTGATACCCGAACCTGCGAAAGCGTCAGCAAACGTCGATCCCCGGCTTCTCCGCCGCGATTACTTCGCCGATGCGCACCGCTGGCACGCCTGCGTTCTGCATTGCCCTGAGTAACCGTTTTGCGTCCGCCTCCGACACGGAAATCAGGAGGCCGCCTGCCGTTTGGGGATCGTAAAGAATCGTCCGCAATTCGTGCGGGACGTCGTCGGCGTAGGTCACCAGGCACTCCGCGAAGTCGCGGTTGTTGTTGAGGCCGCCGGGAACAAATCCCAACCGCACGCACTCCAGCGCGCCGGGCAATACCGGTACATCTGCCGCGCGGATACGCAGCGTGACGCCGCTACCCAGCGCCATCTCGCGCCCGTGCCCGATCATGCCGAAGCCAGTGATGTCGGTCATGCCGTGCACCGCGTAATCACCGGCGGCAATCACCTCGGCTGCGAGTTTATTCAGGGTGGTCATCGAGCGCTCTGCCGCGGCGATCCACTCCGGCTCGGCCTTGCCGCGCTTAATCGCCGTCGAGATCACGCCCGTCCCCAGCGACTTGGTGAAGAGCAGCGCATCGCCTGCAACCGCGCCGGCATTCTTCAGCACCTTCTGCGGATGGATTGTTCCCGTCACCGCGTAACCGAACTTGATCTCTTCGTCGCGAATCGAGTGCCCGCCGATGACGGTACAGTTGGCCTCGATCATCTTCGACAATCCGCCCGCGAGGATGCGCTCCAGCACCTCGGGATCGCCCTTGTCGGGGAAGCAAACCATGGCCAGCGCGCTCACCGGTTTTCCGCCCATCGCGTAGACGTCGCTCAGAGCGTTGGTCGCGGCGATCTGGCCGAAGGTGTACGGGTCGTCAACGATGGGCGTGAAGAAGTCCACTGTTTGCACCATCGCGAGCTCGGGCGTGAGCAGATACACGCCGGCGTCGTCGGCTTTGTCGAAGCCGACTAGTACGTTGGCGTCCTGTTGCCGGGCTAATTTCCCAAGCACCGAGTCCAGCACCGCCGGACTAAGCTTCGACGCTCAACCCGCGGCCTTGACCGTCTCGGTCAAGCGCACCTGTTTGGCTGCATCACTCACAAGGAAAGCGTAGCACGCGCATCGTAGTCATCGCTCCTGAACCGAATCGCAACACAACCGGCAATGAATTCTGCACTCACGCTCGTCGTTCGTCTCTGCTCTGTAGTCGTTCATCCCCACTCGTTGTAACTTGCAGGTATATCGCGTTGTGATGTTGTTTCTCGACTGCTAGACTCCTCCGCAACTCGGATTGTGGGTCCCACCGCTCGAATGACTTCCCGCATTACCGAAATACCAAAACACTAAAAGGACCTCAAATCATGCGTCTTGGAGTATCCCTGCCGAAAATCCGGCATAGTCTCGTCCCCTGCTTGCTCGCAACTGTTCTCTCCATCGCCTCCTCCGCACAAACCGCTCCAAATCCATCCCGCATTCAATCTCCAATTTTAGAGACCGATCGCATTACCTTACATAGCAGTTCGCCGGCATGGACAAAGGCCGCCCGCGACGCCGGAGCGGTGGATTCCAACCTTTCGCTGGATCGCATTCTGGTCTTGCTCCAGCCCAGCGCCAAACAAAGCGATGCGTTGAAACTTTATCTCGACGATTTACAGAACACTGATTCGAAGAACTATCACCAGTGGCTCACGCCTGAGCAGTACGCGCAGAAATTCGGCCCCACCGACGCCGACATGCAGAAGGTCACCGACTGGCTGCAGTCACACGGCTTCAAGATTTCTGAGGTTGCGGCCGGCCGGCAGTGGATCGAGGTCGCCGGAACTGCAGCCCAAGTCAGGACCGCATTCAATACCGAGATTCACAAGTACCACCTCAACGGTAAGGATTACTTCGCGAATGCGTCAGATGTCTCGCTGCCGCGCGCGCTGTCGTCAGTGGTGCGCGGCGTGCTCTCGCTGAACAACTTCCAGAAGCGTTCCTTCACTTCGCACGGCGTCCTGGTGTCGAGAGGCACGAGCGGGAAATTGCAGCCTGTCGCGGGAGTCGTACCTGACAGCAAAGGCAAGCTGACGGTAGATCCCTCCTACACCCTCACAACCGGGAATGGCTCATTCCATTTCCTCGCACCCGGAGACTTGCAGAAGATTTACGACGAAACGCCTCTGCTCACGGACGGCAACAACGGTCGCGGAGTGTCGATTGCAATCGTGGGACGAACCAACATCGAATTGTCCGACGTACATTCCTTCCGCCAGATCTTCGGGCTTTCGGAAAACGATCCTGAAGTCCTCATCAACGGTACGGACCCGGGAATCACCCCGGACGAACTCGAGGCCGACCTCGACCTGGAGTGGGCAGGCGCCTCGGCGCCGGGTGCAAAACTGAAGTTCGTCACTTCCAGCTCGACGGCCTCTACAGACGGCGTGGATCTCTCGGCGGCATACATCGTCGACCACCGTATCGCGCCCATCATGAGTACTAGCTATGGACAGTGCGAAGCGTTTCTCGGTCCAAGCGGCAATGCGTTTTATTCGTCGTTGTGGCAGCAAGCCGCTGCTGAGGGCATTACTGCCTTCGTGAGCTCGGGCGATAACGGTGCTGCCGGCTGCGATCCTGCCGCGTACTTCTTGCCCGAACAATACGGCAAAATGGTGAGCGGGCTCGCTTCCACCCCATACAACGTTGCTGTGGGAGGCACCGAGCTCAACGAGAACGGAAACGACTCCACCTACTGGTCGGCGAACAATGCAGCCGACCAAGCCTCTGTCCTGGGATACATTCCCGAAGTTACCTGGAACGAGACCTGCGATCCGCGCACCAGCACTTCCTGTTCGCAGTACATCAATTACTCGAGCAGCGGCGGTCCCAGCAACTGTTCGGATGTAACCCAGAACGGCAGCCGGTTCAACTTCACCTGCAACGCCGGTTACCCGAAACCTGCCTGGCAAACCGGCGTCGGCGTTCCAAACGACGGCGTCCGTGATCTGCCTGATGTCTCGCTGGCAGCCGCCGGTGGACACGATGGCTACCTGCTGTGCGTCGAAGGCAGTTGCCAGACCACGACTGTGAATGGAAAGATCGTCCTGACGAACGCCGTCGTCGTTGGTGGGACCTCCGCCGCTTCTCCCTCCATGGCCGGCATCCTCGCCCTTGTGGAACAAAAGAACGGACAATACCAGGGCCAGGCAAACTACACCTTCTACCAACTCGCTGCCGCCGAGCAAGCCGCGAACTGCAACGCGTCGCAGAGGGTGGATCCCACGCACACCAGCCAATGCATCTTCAATGACGTCACCTCCGGCAACAACGGCGTGCCCAACCTCACCGGGTTCAACGCCGGCACCGGGTACGACTTGACCACCGGACTCGGCTCGGTCAGTGCCGCAAACCTGGCCGCGAATTGGAACACCGGCAGGAAGCACCTCACCGAAACCTTCCTTTGGGCTTCACGCTTCAAAGCGCAGCACGGACAACCCATCGATCTCAACATTCGCGTTCATGCGTCGCGAGCGTCGAGCGCGCCCACGGGAGCTGTTGCACTCGAGGCAGGTTCGAACCGCTACCCGACGAGCGTGCCTCTGACGCACGGTGCATTCTCCGGTCCGGTCGCAAGTCTGCCGGCTGGCCACTACCTGTTGACCGCGCACTATGGCGGCGACGGCACCTATAGCCAGAGCACCTCCAACCCCATTCCGATCGATATCACGCCGGAGGACAGCAAGATCACAGTCATTCCTTACAACGTGAACCTCGTGGGCCAGTACCTGCCGACGACGGGACCGATCACTTTCGGGACGGAAGCCGCGCTCCAGATCAACGTTCAGGGCCTCTCCGGGCAAGGACAAGCGACAGGATCGGTGACCATCACGGTCGACGGCAAGAACGCGGGCACTGCGACCATCACCGCGGGCAATGTCTTCGTGACCCTGGATTCCCTGGTTTCACAAACGTTGTCCGTAGGCACGCACTCGTTCGGCGCGACCTACTCGGGCGACACCAGTTTCCACGCCTCGTCCTCTCCGCATGCCGCATCGATATCGGTGGCGCGAGGCTACGTCGGTCTTACGCGCATCAGCTCCGATCTCCAAACCGTTGCCGTTGGAGCACCGCTGACGTTCTACATCAGCGTGCTCGCCCCCGGATCCTCTCGCCCGTCGGGTACGGTTCAGGTCTATGACAATGGCGCAGCCATCAGTGGTCCGATCGCACTCGCAACAAACGTTCCATCAGACGCGGTGCAGGCAGAATTTGTGCACGCCTTCACCACGACCGGAACTCACATCATTCGTTTGAGCTACTCGGGCGACAAAAACTTCTTCCCGGTCGCGCCCGACGAATTCCGCTCTTCGCAGTTCTTCCTCACCGTGAATTCCGCGAAGGGAGCGGCCACAGTGACGCAGATCTCGCAGTCGAACCCAACTCTCACGGTCGGCGGCACAGACACCTTCACGGTTTCGGTGGCGCCTCAGAAGTCGGGAGGTGCAGCGCTCACGGGCACAGTCACGCTCGTCAGCATGTACAACTCGATCATCGCTGGACCGGTGGCGCTCACCAACGGTAAAGCAAGCTTCGTGGTGCCCTGGTCGAAGTTCCTGAACGTTGGAACCAGTGAATTGCTCGCGTCGTACTCGGGCGATGCAAATTACGCGCCCAGTGCCAGCGGTAATATCGAGACCACCGTAAACCCTGCAACCCCCGCTATAACACTGTCCGCGGATGCCTCTGAGGTGCGCGCGGGCGCCACCAGCGAGTTGGCCGTCATTGTGAAACCGACGCTGAGCGGTGATTCCAGCATCGTTCTGCCGTTCGGTAAAGTGCAGTTCTACGATGCCGTCAACGGGCGGGCTCCGCAGCCACTTGGGCCTGCATATGGCCTCACCCAAGGCAACGGCAACTTCACCACGTTCCTGTTCGCAACCCAGTTGCCGGCAGGGCACAACGTGATCACGGCACGCTATCTCGGAAATGGCGAGTGGGGCCCTGCGGCCTCGAATCCGGTGGTCGTCCTGGTAGGACGCGCACACCGCGACTAACCGCACGTTTTCTCGACCGGGTTCTTCGGGTTGGAGCCATCCAGACCTGGAGAACCCCTTTTTGTTGGCAGCGAAGTTTATTTGTACTGCAAATTCACCAGCTTCACTTCCGGATAATTCTGGTTCCACTCGGCCGATACGTGCTCGAACGTCAGGCGGATGGTGCGGCTCTTTCCCGGCGCGAGCGGGGCGCGCGTGAGGTCGGTAACGTCGGGATATCCACCGAGCGTATTGGGAATGAGCACCGAAGCGGCTAGCGTCTCTGAACCGACGCTCTGGTTAAGCGAATCGCGGAACGTGACTTGCACCTGCGCGCCGGTCACAGTCTTGTCGCCCGTATTGGTGACGGTGAAGTCCACGTAGGTCACGGCCGCGCCGACGTAATTCTCCGACTTGCTCATCTGCATGTCGCTGATGGGAAGCTTGTCGGCGTACGGATCGTGCTGTACCTGGCCCTTGTTGCTGTTGCGATTGAAGAACGCAATCGCGGCCACCACGACGATCACCAGCAGCGCGCCGACAATCATCGGCGTCCAGTTGCGCTTCTCTGGTTCCTTCTGCGCGCTAAATACGTGTTCGTCTTGCTCGGGCTCTGCCATGGCCAACCGATTCTATCGCAGGCACTGCGCCTGCGCCTTTCTCCTGATTAGACACCGCCAATTCGGTCCCGGCTCTGGCAATGTTGCGTGACGCGTCACTCCGGGAATCGAGCGTGTCTTCTACACTGGTTCTTCTTATGACGTTGGGCCACGCAGCAATGTTGTTTGGCGTTGCGATTCTCGGCGGCGCCATCAACTCCGTCGCCGGCGGAGGCAGCTTCCTCTGCTTCCCCGCGCTGCTCTTCACCGGAGTTCCGCCAGTGAACGCCAACGCCACCAACACGCTCGCGTTGTGGCCGGGAACTCTGGCCAGCGTGGGCGCGTATCGTCGCGAGTTCAGCAAGGCCGACGCGCGGCAGATCTACTCGCTGGTCATCACCGGCATCGCCGGCGCGCTGATTGGCGCAATCCTCCTACTCAAGACGCCGCAGCTTACGTTCCTCCATATGGTTCCGTGGCTGCTCGCCTCCGCGACCGTGATCTTCGCGTTCAGCTCGCGCATCTCGCGCTGGGTACGCGAACGCGAGGCGCGCGGCGGTGCGCACATGATGACCGGCGCCGCGCTGGTGCAACTCGGCATCGCCGTGTACATCGGCTTCTTCGGCGCGGGTGCCGGCATTCTCATGCTCGCGCTATTCGCATTCATGGGTATGGAAAGCATCCACACCATGAACGCCTTCAAGACCATGCTCGCGTCCATCTGCAACGGTGTAGCGCTAATCGCGTTCATCGTCGCGAAAGCGATATTCTGGCCGCAAGCTCTGGTGATGCTCGTCGGGGCAGCCTTCGGCGGATACTTCGGCGCTCACTTCGCCCAGAAAGTCGCGCCCGCGAAGGTTAGGCTGATCGTCATCTTCATCGGCGCGGGGCTGTCGATTTACTTCTTCGTGAAGCAGTACGCCCTGTGAAAAGGCCGCGATTTCACAGGCTGCTGAAACCCTCACTACGCAGCACGGGAAGTGAAAGGCACGACTTCACGCCTTGCTGAAAACCTGTATTGCAGCACAACAAGTGAAAGGGCACGACTTCACAGGCTGCTGAAAACTCTTTCGCAAAAACTCCTTCGCAGCCGGGCTTTGTATCAGGGCACGACTTCAGTCGTGCCGAAAACGCTCCCCAAGATTTCCGGGCTTCAGCCCCTGCGCTCGCCTGCGGCCTCACGTCGTATCATTTCCGCCATGGGACTCTTCAGTGTCATTCGCGAACGACGGCGCGTGCGAAAACTCTTCGAGAAATATGTGTCGCCGGCCGCAATCAAGGCGATCGAGGAATCCTCGGAATACGGATTCACGTCGCAGATCGAAGACAAACATCTTCAATTCATCATCGTGAACCTGCAGGAGGCGCCGGTTGAAGAGGTGAACGCCACGCTCACTCGCGTAGTCGATTGCCTATTCCGGCACAACGCGACGCTCTTCTGGTCGTCACCGACATTGGTGCGCGGATGTTTCGGAGTTCCGAGCACGGAGCACGACTTGCCACAAAATCGCACCGCGGCCGTGGCTGACTTACTGCAGGAAAACGGCTCACGCATCCGTCTTTTGCACGGTGAGTGCACCGCTCCCGTCGGAAACTTCGGCGGGAATTTCCGACTCTGCTATGACATGATGCTCCCCGGGTACACGGCCAAACTCAAACGTCTGTTCGAACTCGAGTTCGGCACAGCCGAAGAAATTCCCGCCTGATCCGCCTCACCTAATCACGGCTGCAGAACATTGCCTGCGGAATTATTCCGCACCAACGGATGTACCGTCTGCCTTTGAATCTTCCTCATCTGCTCCACCGAAAATCGCGGGGCGGCTGGTGATTTCATTTGCGCGGCGGAATGCAGAGTGCACCTAATCGTGTTGCCGGTCCCCAGGTCCACCACCGAGTTGCATTGTCCCAGGACAGTGTTGTTTTCGCCGTTGGCGTCGAAGAAGACATCGGCGAAATCGGATTTGAAGTGGCTGAGGTCGTTGCCAAGGAAACGATTCCCACTTGTAACCTCGGTGTCGAAGCCATAAGTCGAAATCATCAGCCCCGCGTACCCTTCACCGCGCAGATCGTTCCCCGTGATCAAGGAGTTGGTAACGAGGTCGTAGAGGGCAATCGGGATCGCGTTCGGTGCGCTGAGCGTCGTCACCTGGTTGAAAGCGACCACGGCATCGATGGTGCCGGTCGTCCCAGTGGCGTCGCCTCCCGCGATGTCAATTCCATCCCCGTTGTAGGAAGTCGAATAGACCAAGTTCGAGATCACCTTATACCGGGCACTCAGATCGCCCCCGATGAAAATCCCGTCCGCGAAGCTGGTGGCGCTCGGCCCGGGGATGACTAGGTTGGCTGAAACGAGAGCGGATTTCTGCAAACGCACCAGCGTGATTCCACCGCCCTGTTCTGTGTCGGGCGAGTTCACGTTTTGAATCAGATTGCCGGTAATCTCGACATCGCTCTGCACGGTATCCAACTGGACGCCATTCGAGAAGATAGCGCCGAGGCCGTCAATCACATTGCCAACCAGGCGGACTTTTCCAGCAACGATTCCGTAATCGCTGCCGCCATAGAAGTCGATCCCATCGGCGAACGAGATGATGTTCCCGTCAGGCACCCTTACGCGCACTGGCACGACGTTGTGAATGACGTTGCCCGTAATTTCCGTACTGCCGTTGGAAGTCGCAATGTCGATTGCGTCTGAGAATGGGCTCTCGAAGTCAATACCTTGAATGCTGCTCTTAACCGGCGATAGGCCCTCGATGGGGCCGAAGCCGCCGCGGATCGTGGTGCGGGCGTGTGCGGCGACTTCGCCGATGATCTTGACGTCCGCGCTCAAGTTGATAAAGCCGGAACCGTACGCGGTCAGGAGATCGGTCGAGAAGTTGAATTCTGTGGGGACGCCCTTCTTGTTGACTGCCTTAAGCAGCACGGTGCCACCTTTATCCACCGCGGCCTGGATGTTGTTTACATCGTCCGGGAAAATCCCCGTCGGATAGACAACGGAATAAGCGCCGGAAAAGGCCGGCAGAGCCCAGAACAAAGTCAGGGCGAAAAACAGTTTTTCAAAATGCGGTCGGTGAAGTCGGAACATAGATCCTCCAGGTCTCCGTTTGGGAGAAGGCTTGCGAGTTTCCATCGCGGGGAATGAGCCTGTGGGGATCCGAAAGCGCCGTGGGGACGGCTTACTGCTGAGGACTGCGAGAATACTCGCTCCGAGAAGCGCCTGCCAAGACCAATTTGGTTAAGATTTATGTTTTTATGTTTCCCGAACGAAAGTGCTCGGGTGCCCCAGGTCTCGCTCTTCTCGAGACCTGGGAAAAACAGATGCATAATCAGGGTCGTAGGTCCCCCGTCAAATTCTTCAACACCACCGCCAACCTTGCCATACCAACGTCTAATTGTCCCTCTCCCCCCGCAGTGCTCTGATCATCCGGTTCTCATCGGATAGCTCCCCCGATGATCAAGGAGACGTGACCCAATGAAAATTCTGCAGGTACTCACCTCGCACGATCAGCTCGGCAATACCGGACGTAAAACCGGCTTCTGGCTGGAAGAAGGTGCGGCCCCTTACTTCGTCTTCAGAGATGCCGGTGTCGAGATCACCCTCGCTTCTCCCAAAGGCGGCCAGCCTCCCATCGATCCCAAGAGCGACCTCGCCGAAAACCAGACCGCCGCCCAGGTCCGCTTCAAGAAAGACGCACAAGCTCTCAAGGCCTTTGCCAACACCTTCAAGCTCGCCGACATGAAGGCCGAAGACTTCGACACCGTCTTCTATACCGGCGGCCACGGCCCCATGTGGGACCTCGCCGAGGACCCCGTCTCCATCGCCCTTCTCGAAACCTTCTATAACTCCGGTAAACCGATCGCGCTCGTCTGCCATTCCCCCGGCGTTTTACGCCACGTGAAATACAAGGGCGAGCCGCTGGTGAAAGGGAAGCACGTGACCGGCTTCACCAATGGCGAGGAAACAGACGTACAGCTCACTAAGGTCGTGCCCTTCCTCGTCGAGGACGAACTGCTTCGTCTCGGCGCCATCTTCGAGAAGAAGGCCAACTGGCAACCGTTCACCATCACGGATGGCCGCCTCATCACCGGCCAGAATCCGGCATCGTCCACCATTACCGCGCAAGCCCTCATGAGCTTTGTTGGCAAAACGAAGGAAGTAGCGGCGTAGCTCTCCGAACGGCCAGGGTAAAGGCGACATTACCTTGGCCCTCTTTTTCTGACGCGACCGGGGAAACCTATGGCAATCGATCAAGCACCACAGAAACTCACCTTCCAGGCAATTCTTTCCGAGGAAGTAAATTGGCAGCCCTTTGCCGCATTTCCGCCATCGGCCCGGTTGGCTGTGCTGGTGTGCAATCCTTCGCAACCCGGGCCCTATGTGACCCGCGTCAAAATCCCGGCCGGCATAAAACTCATGCCGCATCGCCATCCCGAGGACCGCGTCTACACCGTAATCTCCGGCACCTTCTACATCGGCCTGGGCGACGAATTCGACGCCGCCAAACTTCATCCTTATCCGCCGGGCTCGGTCGTCGTCCTTCCCGGCAACACATCGCACTTTCATTGGGCGAAGTCCGGCGAATACATCACTCAGATCTCTGCCAACGGACCGCTCGGCATGGAGTACATCCATGCCAACGACGATCCCCGGAAATCGGCATCCTGACGCACGCAATCCAGCCCTATGACGGACTAGTAAACAAATTTCTTCCGCTTCGCTGTACCACCTTTGCGGCAAATCAGCCGACTTGCGCACTTTTCTGGCTACAGAGTCACGTTTTATGGCTTTTCAGGAAAGGAATTACGGGGCTGGAACGTCAATTTTCGGATCGCGTCAGAAGCGGGGCTGCGCAAATCTATAGTAAATAAGCACTTGGAAAAGTATGTTAACGAACTTCTAACTTCGGGTTTTACCTTGAGTTCTCGTGGTTTCTTGCCTGTAACTTGGTAAACAAAAATAAGAAATCCCGAGGTGATGTCAACTTATTCGTCTCGACCAACGGCTCGCTTAAGACCCTTGCCGACCTACCCAACACCGTCTCCTTGCGGCCACGATGCTTGATCTTCGCTTGGGCTCCGGGCTTGCCGTCAACCGGATAAACCAGTTAACGCCTCGGGATTCCATCTTGCCTTCAACCTGTTCTTGTTCGCCTCGACCAGCAGCTCGCTATAGACCCTTGCTGCCCCTCTCGCAACCTGCTCTCCTGCTTTTGGCTACGGAACTCTTTCTCGGGCTGCGATATCACTACCGCTACCGGAGAAAGATCGGATGCCGTCGCTTCCGACTGGGAAACCGTCGCTTCCCTTAGGGCCGATCATCGTGAGATTTTCGGCGCTTCCCGTAGTTTCTCTCTGGAGTTGGTTGCCGTGAGCTCGCTCGAGCCCCGGACTAACCACCAACCGGGAAAACTTCAGAACTGTCAAAGAACGAGTGTGAACATACGCCCAGGCCAAAATAAGTCAATGCGAAATCGTACGCCTACAACACTTCTATTTTCAGTAGCTTATAGAGAATTCACAGCACCCCTGCCCGAAACTTGTGCAAGGTCCTTTTGCGATGCTTTCCGGGAACCCGCGTCAATCGCGGTTTTTCGCGCCAATTCGCAGAAATAGCCGCATGGATGGCGGGTGCGGCAGAGTCGGACACAATTGTGAAAATCTTGGGAAAATTCGCTGTTTATGCGGCGATTCGCGAACTCGAAATTTTGAGAATTTTCATTTGCGAAGTTTTTTTAGCGCAGTTTTGCGGGCGGAAAAAACTTCAACAGCAGATCCTTCGTCGCTGCGCTCCTCGAGGATGACAGGAGAGAGCAGTGGAGGTGCTCGCTCGAGTGTGGGCTGGATGCTCGGCGATGTCTGTCGGTCATTGAGTGCAGCCGGGGTACGCAAGAACGTGGCTGATACCATCGCTCCGTGGGCGATTTGCTGCAGATTCGCGACCTGAAAATCGAGTTTCCTACGCCTGACGGATGGCGGAGCGCAGTGCGCGGGATCTCGTTTGGGATCGCCGCGGGCGAGACGCTGGGGCTCGTCGGCGAATCGGGATCTGGGAAGTCGGTGACGTCGCTGGCGGTGCTAAGACTGCTGCCGACGCAAGCGCGGATTTCGGGCGAGATCTCGTTCGATGGCCGCTCTTTGCTGGCGCTCGAAGGCGAAGAGCTGCGGCGGCTGCGCGGCGAGTCGATCTCGATGATCTTCCAGGAGCCGATGACCGCACTGAATCCTGTGATGCGCGTGGGCGACCAGGTGGCGGAGGCGGTGCTCGCTCACTCGGACGTCAAGAAGACCGAAGCTTGGCGGCGCGCCGTGGAATCTCTAACCGAGGTTGAGATTCGCGAGCCAGAGCGGCGGGCACGCGACTATCCCCACCAGCTTTCGGGCGGCATGCGGCAGCGCGTGATGATCGCGATGGCGATCGTGAACCGTCCGCGGCTACTGATTGCCGACGAGCCGACGACCGCGCTCGATGTGACCATCCAGGCGCAGATCCTCGATTTGCTAAACGAATTGCGGCAAAGGCATGGGCTGGCGATGCTGTTCATCTCGCATGACCTTGCCGTCGTCTCGCAGATCAGCGATCGGGTGGCGGTGATGTATGCCGGGCAGATTGTGGAAATGGCGACGGCCAGTGAGGTTTTCAAAAACGCGGCGCATCCCTACACGCGGGGGCTGTTGCACTCAGTGCCAACCCTGCGGACCAATCGCGCGGAGCCGCTGCGAACGATTGAAGGTACCGTGCCGACCGCGGGCGCAATTACGATCGGATGTAGTTTTGAGCCGCGCTGCGGGGACCGTATCGGGAACTGCGCTACGGTGAATCCCGAGCTCATAGAAATTTCTCCCGGACACTGGGCGCGCTGTCCGGTAATCGCCGGAAACGTTGTAAAGTAGCAATGAGCCCGGTGTATCCTTGCCGGGCTTCCGTTTTCATGCGCTATCTCATCATCAGCGATATCCATAGCAACCTTGAGGCGTTGCAGACCGCGCTGGCGGCTGCGCCGGCGCACGACTACGTCCTGAACCTGGGCGACGTGGTGGGCTATGGCGCCAGTCCGAACGAGGTAGTGGAGATCGTAAGCGGACTCAATGGGCCGGTGGTGCGCGGGAATCACGACAAGGCCTGCTCAGGCATCGGCGATACATTTGGCTTCAACGCAGTTGCCGACCGCGCCGTCACGTGGACATCCGAAACACTTTCTGACGAGAACCGCGACTGGGTGAAACAACTGCAGCGCGGGCCAGTGGACATTCCGGGCTTCACCGGTGGGCAGATGGTGCACGGCTCGCCCATCGACGAGGACGACTACCTGCTCTCCAGCGCCGCGGCCTTCGAGGTCTTTCGCGATGGCCACTCCCCGCTGACCTTCTACGGTCATACTCACGTGCAAGGCGGGTTTATTTTCCGCAAAGGGTACGTTGAGACGTTTCGTCCGCGATACCACACGCCGATGGAAGAAGAGACCTGGGAGCTGCCGCTGATGATGGAAGCGCGGTACCTCATCAATCCCGGCTCGATCGGCCAGCCACGCGATGGCGACTGGCGCGCCGCGTTCGCCCTCTTTGACTCCGAAGCGAAGAAGATTACGTTCTACCGGGTGCCTTATCCAGTCGAACTGGCGCAGCACCGCATTCTGACGGCAGAGTTGCCGGAGTATTTGGCGGTGAGGTTGCGGGCCGGACGGTGAAACGATGTTCGACGAGCAGCGGATTGCGGATCTCAAAAAACAGCGGCGTAAAGACATGCTGGCTAAAGGCAAGAAGTCTGCCGTGCGTCGCCAAATAGCCTTCAATCTATTGCTGTTTGGCGGCCTATTCGTAATCGACTATCTCCCGTTACATCGCAGGTCAAGTACAGAATTGATCGCGTGGGCGCTTTTTCTTCCAATCGGAATTCTGGGCGGCTACTTGCAGGGGATATGGATCTGGCAGGACCTTGAGAAAAAAGCACGCTCCTAATGGAGCGGCCAGAGTTGCGAACGGGAAAATAATCCGTACGATACTGTCGCAATATGCCGGCAACGACCTACGCGCGCCTCGGGTTCAAAGAGATCGCGCGGCATTCGCCGGAGCGGCCGATTATGCGAATGAACTTAGCCTGAACACGAACGATTCTCCTCTGCTTTTCGGCGTCTCAGCGAGCATTTCAGCAGCTCTTTTACCGCGAAGTCACATTGAAAAATTTCACTGATTTCGTTTCTGGGACTGCACTGAAAGATTGCCGCTTGTTCGGGCCCATCTTCGCCTCCATACGACACGCCGGCACGATGGGATCCGACGTCCTGAAAATAAACTATCCCGTCGTCGTCGGATTCGAGGTCCGACCCTACATACACCAGCGTCTCAACCGTGGGAATTAGCATCTCCCTATCGACATAGGTCACCGAAAAGTAAGTCTCCCCGATCGATAACTGATCAAAACGCACAGGCTGCGCATACGGTTCAAGTTCCACCGCTTCAAAACGCATCGTCTTCATGTCGACAGGATAACTGTCGGCAACCCCCCTTCGTACAACTACTCCCGTTTCCGTCATCGCTCCTTCATTTAAACTCGCACCATGTCATCCCTCTTTCCCGAGCCCGCCGCCAAGAAACCCGAAAAAATATTGATCGCCCATGTGGACGGCGGAGCGCGCGGCAACCCTGGCCCTGCCGGATTTGGCGTGGTGCTGGAAGATGAGCGTGGACAGAAGGTGGACGCGCTGAGCGGATTTCTCGGGCACCAGACCAACAATGTGGCGGAATACTCCGGCCTGTTGGCGGCGCTCGACTACGCGCAGAAGCACGGCTTCAAGGCGCTCAAGGTCGTCGCCGATTCGGAGTTGCTGGTGAAGCAGATTCGCGGTGAGTACAAGGTGAAGTCGCCGAACCTGCTGGATCTCTACAGCCGTGCGCGGGTGATGATCCGCACCCTCGATTGGTTTCGCATTGAGCACACCTTGCGCGGCGGCAACAAGGAAGCCGATGCCCTCGCCAACGAAGCCATGGACCGCGGCATGGGACGATCACCGCAGCAAGCCAAAAGCGGGCTCGCCGGGGACCCCGAAAACCGGCGCCGCGAAGATCCTGCTTCCGAAGCGCGCCAGTACGAGAAGCAACCGACTGAAGTGAACGGCATTGTGAAAGACGGCGTGGTGCAGTTCCTCGGGACCAAGCTGCCCGAAGGAACATTCGTAAAGATCCGGGCGAAATAGAGATCGGCACATCCGCACGACTTCTGTCGGAACGAGCGAAGTCCGAAACCGAAGCTAGCCTCTCGCCGAACACGGACTATTTTGGGAACGCCTGAAAAGTACCGCGCGCGGAGAAACTACTTCCGCGAACTACTCTCCGGTGCTAGTGTTTTCTCGCCATCTACTCTGAATTCCCGGGAGGCCCCTTCGATGTCCACGCCCGCCATGTCGCCACAAAACAACGCGCGGCCGCAACAGATCGCGGCAGCGAAAGCACGCGTGATAGTAAGCGCCAACTGGTTTCTCTGGATTGCCGGCCTCTCGGTGGTCAACACGCTTATCAGTATGGGCGGTGGGCGCATGCGATTCATCTTTGGGCTCGGGATCACGAGCGTGCTCGACGCCGTCGGGCATCAATCCGGCAACAGCGGCCAGAGCACGGCCCTCATCATGTCAATCCTTGCCGCTGCAGTGATCGCCATGTTTGGCTTCTTTGGGCGCAAGGAAATGAAGTGGGCATTCCTTGTCGGCATGGCGCTTTACGCCTGCGATGGTCTCCTTCTCTTGAAATACGGTGTGTATCTCAGCGCCGCGTTTCACGCCTGGGCGCTTTTCCGTCTCTTCGTCGGTTTGCAGGCAGTGAACACGCTGGAGACTCTCCGCTCCCAGCAATCGAGCGACGCAGGAGCGATGTCCACGAGTTGGCAGCGCTAGCGCACAGGGTCCGCCTTCGCGCCAGCTTGCGACTGTTCTGCCTTCTTAATGACCTCTGCTTGTCCAGGGTTGAGCTTTGCCGACGAAATCACTTCATCGATTGACCTGAAATATCCTCTCTGACGGCGCTCGCGAACCATCGCCTGCGCCGTTTCCTTTGAGAACTGCGGCAGTGTCGCGATCTCCTCCGCCGAAGCTGTATTCAGATTGGTCCGCAGCGGCGCCTCCTCGCTCCCGGGAAACAGACTTGCCTGCGTGAACGCCTCGTTGCGAATCCACAGTTCAGGCCCGACGGCGGCATCGAGCTTGAGCTTTCCGGCAAGGACGTCGTCCGTGGCTTGGGCGAGCAGCTTTTGTGCCGCATGAAGTTGCGTGCGAAAGGCCGCAATGTCGGCGCGTGATGAAGCCGCACTCATTGCCTCTGTGCCGTGGGCGAGTTCCGTCGAAACCGTCGCTCCCCGCGTGAGCAGCACAAAGTCCGCCACTACGCGTTTGCCCTCCTCCGGATACTTCCCGCGATAACTCTCGAGCATCTGGATCAACGGCGACTGCGTCGCGTTCGGTTTCACCTCGGCGAGAGCTTCGAAGAGCTTGCGGTATTTCGCTTCGAGTTGCGCGCAATCTGCACCACACACTGGCGCACCGCCTTCCGAGAGAAGTTGCAGGAAGACGGTCGAGACCACGCCTTCGGAAGACAGCATTTGCTGGCCGCTGCGGAGTTGGCTCGGATCGAAGCTGGTCGAAGTCTCCTCGACCACGTAGCACTCGCGGAGCGATGCGCACGCCGGCACCATCCGTTCGTGAAGGAAGACATAACTCGGCGGGCCGAAGTTGCGCAGCACCTGGTCGCGCTGGCTCAGGAAATCCTGCGCCAAGGACGGCGCGACTACGCCTCGTTGCTGCCGCGTAAGCGAAGGATTCGCTGAGTTCTGCCGAACCACCGGCTGGAAGTGTTCCGCAAAGCCTTCGTCGAACGCGGTGCGATAGTCGGTTAGCGTCACGCTCTGGTGCATCTTGTTCGAGCGCGCGCCGACGAGTTCCCCGACGAGGTTCCGCAGAATCGAGTGACCAAGCTCGTGCGAGAAGATCTCTTCGAAGTCGCCGCTGTCCACCGACTCCTGATCGACGACTAAGTCGATGTAGTCAGCGGCCAGGAACACGCGCTCGCCATCTTCACTCTCCAAAAAGAAATCGCGCCGCGCGTATCCGCCTTCTTCCTGGGACAGCAACAGGTAAATCGGCTGCGCGAATTCGGGATCGCCCCTAAGGCCGTCGCGCCGATCGCGCGCGCTCGCAATATCACGGCTCATGATGAAGAGCTTCTGCATCTCTCCCGCAAACGAACTCGCGAAAACGTGCTGGATGGAAGCAACAAGCTTCTGGTCCTGCGCAAAGCGAAACACCGGATACTGCGTGCCGTTGTGCTCAGCCGTGACCGCCTGGTCGCCGTGGATTACCGGCTCAACGACCGGCGGTCCCGCAGCAAATGCCGATGCGATCAGCGCCAGCAAAGCACACGCAAGCCGAAGCTGTTTCATGAAACCTCCGTTGGAGCGAGTATCTGCCAGTTAGGTACGCGTGAGTTCCCGAAAAGTTTCCACGCGTCCGCTAAGCTCAACAAAACATGCGAGATTCCCCGATCTTCTGCGGAAGTTGAGCTTTGTCGCGGCCCTGAGCCGCGCGGTGAAAATACCACAGTACCGCCCCGGTTCTGTGGCCAATTAACCACATCCAATGGAAGCCTCCCGGCTTGTAATCTATTAACAACGGGCAACATAGCGCCGCGACGATTTGGGCTTCGAACAAACAATACGATCCAGCGTGGAGTGTCACGGCGTAGGTCTGCATAGCGGCGCGCCCGTGCGTCTGCGGCTTCTCCCGGCATCGACTGGCGAAGGCATCGTCTTCCGCCGTACAGATCTCGACGACTTCGAGATCGAGGCCACCGGCCGCAACGTCGCGAAAGTCAGCTACGCCACCAGTCTGATGAAGAAGGGCGTGCTGATCTCCACCACCGAGCATTTGCTCTCGGCCCTCATCGGCATGGGCGTGGACAACGCCATCATCGAAATCGACAACCTGGAGCTGCCCATCCTCGATGGCAGCGCCCAGCCCTTCGTCGACATGATCGTTAACGCCGGATTGCGCAAGCAGCGCCGCAAGCGGTCCTATATCCGAATCGTGAAGCCAATCGAGTTGCGCGAGGGCGACAAGTTTATCGCCGTCTACCCGTATGACGGCTACTCCGTGAGCTATGCCATCAACTTCCCTCATCCGTCGATCGGTCGCGAGCGTTTTGAAGTCGAACTCTCGAACGGAAATTTTTTGCGCGAGATCGCGCCGGCAAGGACCTTCGGTTTCCTCCGCGATCGCGATGCGATGCTGAACATGGGACTGATCCGTGGCGCGTCCGAAGAAAACGCAATCGTGTTGACCGACGATGGCATCAAGAACGGACCGCTTCGCTATCCCGATGAATTTGTCCGGCACAAGGTTCTTGACCTGATTGGCGATCTGGCTCTCCTCGGGCGTCGCCTGCTGGGACGCATCGTTGCCGACCGCGCCGGTCATGCCATGCACACCGCGCTCGTCACAAGAATTCTGCGCGATCAATCGTTCTGGGAAGAGTCCACGCTGAACGATGAGCTGCCCGACATGCCGGATTTCAGCGGCGCCCATCCTGTCGCCGACCAGCTCTAGCTCGCTTCGTCGCTGTGCCAGCTTTCCGCAGAGTTGCGGTGGATCGCGACAGGCTCGTCCTTCCCGCGCGTAGTAAGCCACTCTTCCAGCTTTTCTTTATGTAGGTGAGGGACCTGCTGGAAACAGACGCCGGCGTGACCCTGGTTGTCCGTCCAACTCACTTCGCCCTTGGCTTCGATCGTGAACTTCAGTCCCGGGAGGTCGAAACGGCACTTCACGATCAGTCCCGGTGTGAGCGCGAAGCTGGTGTCAATCGCCATTCCGCCTTCGCTCAAATTGCTTACCGTGATGTTTTCCACGCGGTTGCTGAACTCCAAGCTGGCAGGCACGTTCACGGTGTAGCGGAAGAACCGGCGGCGTTCGCGCATGATGAGTCCGAGTGCCGCATGAAAGCTGCGCTGCGCGCGTTCCGCAGTGAGGGGCTTCTCCAACGCAAAATTCGCACCGGACTGAAACGCTTCTTTTACGCCAACGTAACGGATGACCGCGAAGATGATGGCATTGCGCGTCATCGGCAGGCCGCGTAGCGAACTCATGAACTCCACGCCGCCAAGAATTTCGTCATCAACGATGATGGCTTCGTATTTCCGGCTGTTCAGCAGCCGCAAAGCAGCGTCTGGAAAAGCGCATTGGTCGGTCGCAATTCCGAGTTCCGGCAGCAGCGGACGCAATATGTCCACGACGTTCGGGTCTTCCGAAAGGAGCAATGCGCTTAACGACACATTTTTGATGGTACCGTCTGCGCGCGATGGCCAACAAGTGCACCGAAGTAATTTCGCGGCATAATGGGAGCCGATGATTCACACGGCTTACATTGCGCTCGGTTCGAACCTCGGAGACCGGCAGGCCAATCTGCTCGACGCGATCGCTCGCATCGGCGGATTAGGCGGGGTGAAGCGGGTGTCGTCGTGGTATGAAACCGAGCCCGTCGAGATGACGGACCAGCCCTGGTTCGTGAATGCGGCCCTGGAACTCAGCACCAATCTGGAACCGATCGCCCTGTTGCGCGGCTTGCTCCGGGTGGAGCAAGCCATGGGCCGACACCGCGAAATACCAAAAGGCCCGCGGAATATCGATCTCGACCTGCTGCTATTTGATAACGAAGTGATTAACACACCAGAGTTGACGCTGCCGCATCCAGAGATGCACAATCGCGGCTTCGTGCTCGCGCCGCTGGCAGAAATCGCTCCCGACGCCGTTCATCCACTGCTGCGCAAGACCGCATCAACACTGCTTGAAACGCTCATCGATCCAGCGGAAGTGCGACGCGTTCCGCCCTCCGTCGAGTAGAAAATTCGTGGTGCGGAAGTGCTAAGCACCGATGCCGCAGGACATCGTCGAGGTCCGAACTTCGACATAAGCTCTATGTTTTGAAGAGTAAACATGTCCAACGGACGACATCGCGGAAACCTGCATGGGCAGCGGGTGCGGCGGGGGTGGCCTGTGGAAAACCCGCATAAAATCTAGTGAAAATGCTGTTCAAACTGAGCGCGGCTGTAATATGATGTGCGCAATTGAGCGCCGCCGATACGCGGAAAGCCGCATGGATTGCGGGTTTCCAAGTGATTCAGGCAAGCAGCCTGCTTAGGCGGAGGCACTCAAATTCAAGGAGGATTTTTCCTATGGCATCAGGCATGACCAAGACACAGCTCGTCCGCCACATGGCAGAGAGCCATGAGATCAGCAACAAGACCGCCGCAGCGTTCCTCGAGTCGCTCGCGGAAGTCGCCATCAAAGAGACCAAGAAGAACGGCGTATTCGTAATTCCGGGTCTCGGCCGTCTCGTGAAATCGAACCGCAAAGCGCGTGTGGGCCGCAACCCCCAGACCGGCGAGCCGATCAAGATTCCTGCGAAGACCGTCGTGAAGTTCCGCGTGGCCAAGGCCGCGAAGGACTCCATCGCCCCCAGCAAGAAGTAGTTCTTGCTTCTCGGATATGCAGAAGGCCGGCTGTATGCCGGCCTTTATTATTGCCGGCCTTTATCATTGCTGCCGTTTGTTATTGCTGCCCTGCGTTATTTATTGCTGCTTTGTATCAGGGCAGCGCTTCAGCGCTGCCGAACAGCACCCTGAAAGATTGGGGGCTTCAGCCCCTGCACTCACTTCTCGTCCGCGCTTGCTCCGTAGAGCCCCGGCACCGGCACATCCAGCAAGCGCAAATACACGATTAATTCCGCCCGATGATGGATCATGTGATTCATCACCATCCCGCGCAGAACCGCGATCCGCGACATCGTGAAGATGACCTGCTCGTTATCGCGCAACGTCCACGGCTTCAGGATGTAGTCGTCGCTCGCCTCCATCAGCGCGCCACGATACTTCGCCAGCTCCGCCTCAAAGTGCGCGATCATATCCTCTTTCGTTGCGAAGTCAGGAATGGCACTGCCCACACCGTGAACATTGAGTTCATCGCTGGTGAGCACATTCGCACCCCAACCGGGCATGATGGCGCAATGCCCCGCTAGCCACTTCAGCGTGCCCGACTTTACATGCGGCTTCCAATCGGCTTTTTCATACGGCACGCGCTCGAGAACCCTGCGCGTGTTTGCCATCTCATGTTCCAGCTCACCCGTCATCGACTGCCCGTAGGACATAAAAACTCCTGCATAGGAAATGAATGAGAGAGTAGCTTACGCCGAAAAGTACACGCGTGGGAGGCGTTTAGGTGGTGGCTTTCTGCTTTCGTCCCTGGATCTCGATATACACATTGATGAGTGACACCGCCGCCGGCGTAACCCCTGGAATGCGGCTCGCCTGGCCGATGGTTTGCGGACGTACCCGCTGCATCTTCTCGCACATTTCGCGCGAAAGGCCGCTGACGCTCGCGTAATCGAACCACTCGGGGATCACGCGCTGCTCGGAGCGCTTCAGACGATCAATCGCCTTCGTCTGCTGGTCGAGATAGCCGGCATATTTGATTTCGGTCTCAACCGCTTTCAGCTCGTTGCGGATGTCTGACACGAATTCGCGCTCGGAATCGCCGCGTTCGAAGAAGGTGGGCTGCACTCGGCGGATAATTTGTTCGAACGCCGCGACATCGCTCTCCGGACGTTTTAAAAGTTGTACAACTGTCGAACCGTCAATGTTCCCGAACTTCTCTGCCAGTTCCACGGGCAGTTCGCTGGTGCGAATGCGCGTCTTTTCCAGCGTCATTTTGAGCTCGTCCATGCGTTGCTGCTTCGCCAAGTGCGCATGCCAGGCCTCGTCTTTGATCAACCCGACGCGGCGCCCATGCGGCGTCAATCGCCGGTCGGCGTTATCAATCCGCAAATGCAGCCGGAACTCTGCACGCGAGGTGAACATCCGGTAGGGCTCGTTGGTCCCCTTGCTGATGAGGTCGTCGATCAGGATCGCCGTATAAGCCTCAGTGCGATCGAGCACCAGCGGCGGTTCATGCTTCACTGCCAGCGCAGCATTGATGCCCGCCATCAGCCCCTGGCATGCCGCCTCTTCGTAGCCACTGGTGCCGTTGATCTGTCCTCCGAGATAGAGGCTACCAATCTTCTTCGTCTCTAGCGTGCGCTGGAGTTCCGTCGGGTCAATCGAATCGTACTCGATGGCGTAACCCGGCCGCAGCATCTCCGCGTTTTCGAGTCCTACGATCGAGTGCACCATGCGCAGCTGCACATCAATCGGCAGTGAGGTGCTCATGCCGTTCACGTACACCTCGTACGTGTTCAGGCCCTCGGGTTCGAGGAAAATCTGGTGCGTCTCTTTGTCCGGGAACTTGACGATCTTGTCTTCAATCGACGGACAGTAGCGCGGACCGGTAGATTGGATCTGCCCGCTGTACATCGGCGAACGATGCACGTTCTCGCGGATGAGCTGGTGTGTCTCCGGCGTCGTGTGCGCGATGTAGCAAGGCACCTGCTTCTGCGTGATCTTCTTGGTGCGGAAGCTGAATGGCGTCGGCTCGGCATCGCCCGGCTGCACCGCAAACTTCGACCAGTCAATCGAGCGGCCGTCGAGTCGCGGCGGCGTACCGGTCTTCAATCGGCATCCACGCAGCCCCATCTTCTTCAGCGATTCGCCAAGCAGCACCGATGCCGGCTCACCGCTGCGTCCGGCAGGATATTGCTCTTCACCGCAATGAATCAGCCCGTTGAGAAAAGTGCCGGTGGTGATGACCACTGCCAGCGCGCCCACGGTGCGTCCATCGCGCAGCTTGATCCCACGAGCAATTTTCATGCGCTCGGGATGCGTCGGATCGCTCACATCTTCCACGATCAGGTCGGCAACTTCTGCCTGCTTGATCTTGAGGTTCGGCTCGCTCTCCAGCACCTCGCGCATTTTCAGACGATACTGCTGCTTGTCGCACTGCGCGCGCGGCGACCACACCGCCGGTCCGCGCGAAGTGTTCAGCAGGCGAAACTGGATGCCAACCGCGTCAGTCACTTCGCCCATGATGCCGCCGAGCGCGTCTACCTCGCGCACCAGGTGCCCCTTCGCAATCCCGCCCACCGCCGGATTGCACGACATCTGCGCGATCAAATCGACGTTAAGCGTGTAGAGCGCGGTACGCAGCCCCATGCGCGCAGCCGCCATCGCGGCTTCGCACCCAGCATGCCCGGCGCCGACCACAACTACGTCGTATTGTTCGGTGAACCCCACTTCTTTATTTTACCGGGGTTTTTGGAATGCTGGGTTCCCTGAGACAATCCAGTCGCTAAGGGAAGGCTATTTATCAGGTTCGAGTTCGGCATTCAGTCGAATGTCTCCACCATTGACTTTCAACTTCCGTTCCCACGTCTTGAAGCCCTTTTTCCGCACCACCACGCTGTGCTCTCCGGGCGTGGCCTCGACAGTGGACGGCGTGTTCCCCACGAATGCGGCGTCGATTTCGATATCTGCACCATCCGGCTGAGAGGCTACCGCGATCTTAATAGTTGCAGCTTTCGTCAGTTCCGGAGCCGGGGGTGGCGCAGGTGTTGAATTCGCGGGAGTACTCGGTGCACCCTGGTTTGAGGTTGCCGCTCTCATTTTTGCTTCATTTGCCGACCAGTGTTTTTGGATAGCTTCGCATGCTTCCTGCACCGAACCACCCAACGAAAGAGTCGACTTGCTGATAATTACATCCCCCGAGGCGTGTTCGAATACGGCGACCTTGTTACGATGTCGCAGATAGCCCTTCCCGCCTTCGTGATCTAGTTCAACAATGTAGTCAGCTTTCGCCTCAATATTGTTCACTTTCACGGTGGGGCACCGTTCCCCGAACGTTTTGATAATCTCAGCGGTTTGTGGTCGAGCACCGCCTTGCGACGATGCGCCCCAATTCCCGCCGGACCCTCCAGCTGCGGCATGGGTTTCCCACGATTGACTGTCAGTAACGAATACTCTGGGACCATCTTCAGGTTTGTCTTGCGAGAATGCAGCCGGGTAATTAATGCCAAGAGTTAACGCCAATATGAAGATAAATCTCAAAAAGACCTCCCACGTGTAACGTCTGCGAATTCTACTTCCGGACTACAGACTTATCGACTTACGTCGGTAAGTACCGGCTCGTGCAGGGTCCGTCCACATCACACCCTCCTGTGACGTACCCGCCCCTTTCGCGATATATTGCTTGGGTTCCCAAATGCATCGTGACTGATGAGGAGCGTTATGGAGACCCAACAACTTCTGCACGAACTCGACGCGCATATCTCGAAATACGATCTGCTTTGCCATCCTTATTACAAGGCGTGGAGCGCCGGAACGCTCACTCGTGAAGATCTCGCCGCTTATGCGGGCGATTACTACCATCACGTCGCGGCATTTCCCGCGTACCTGAGCGCGTTCCACTCGCGTCTGGAAGATGGCGAAACCCGTCGCACCGTCCTTCGCAATTTGGCGGACGAAGAAATCTCGGGCCGTGCTCACAGCGACATCTGGCTCGACTTCGCCGCCGGCATGGGTGCGGATTGCGACACCGTCCGCTCGTCGCAGCCAATGGATTCGGTCGCCAACGCGATCGCCTGGTTCCGCAACATCGCCGCCACCGGCACCCGCGCCGAAGCGCTTGCCGCGTTCTATGCGTACGAGTCGCAGGTGCCGCGCGTGGCGGAAGAAAAGTCAAAGGGTTTGAAGGAACGTTACGGGGCCGACCGCAAAACCTGCGGCTACTTCGACCTGCACAAGTACGCCGACGTCGAACACTCCCGCGTGTGGGGCGACCTGCTGGCGCAGGAGTTAGAAGCGCACCCCGAACAGCGCGAAGCTGCTCTGGCCGCGTCCGAACAAGCCGCAAAGGTTTTGTGGGAAGTGTTAGACGGCATGGAAGCGCGCCGCATGACAGTGGTGTAGTTCGTCAGTAAAGACGAAAGTTCACTTCCACCGCGGTCGAGTACGAAATTGGCTTTCCCTGGTACATAGACGGTTCGAACTTCCAGGTTCGGACCGTTTTTATTGCCTGCTCATCAAGGCTCTTCTCCAGGCTGCGCGTCACCTTCACATCGTCAACCGTACCATCCGACAGCACGGTGAGCGATAAGATCACGTTTCCCTCGAGCCGCTTCTTCCGCGCGTAATCCGAGAAATTCGGTTGCGGCGTGAAAGTCGCTTTTGGGACTGTCGCGCAGTCGTCACGCGGGGCTTTGAAGGGACAATGTGGGATATCCTGCGGTGGCTGAGCACCTAAGCCCTGCGCCATGCCAATAACCAGGAGCGCGGAAAAGAAGAACCGCACGTTGCAACCTCGCGGCCACAAATTGTGCACCTCGCATCGCCGTCGGGCAAGCGACATCTTTGAGTGCATACACAATGGTTTATGCCTTGCGCAGGATTCAGCAGCGAGTGGTCAATCATCTTAGAAATTTCAGAATAGGTGTAGCCGAGGGAGGCCATAATGCTGCGACTCTACTCCGTCGCGAAGTTGGCGCGCAAAAGGAAAAAGGCTCCTCCAAACTCTGAGGGGCCCCTCCACCCGCGCTCAGTTGCACGCGGTAACTTCGATGCGGTCATACCACCGCGAACTTAATAGCGCTACGCTGCTCGCTGAACTTCCGGTGCCGGCATCTCGAGCACCAGCCCTGCAGCGCGGGCACGGTTCTTTTGTGCTTCAATCGAGCGCAGCTTGCGCATTAACAGGATCAACGTCACCAGTGCCAGCGCAATCCACGGATCCGGTGTAGCGATCGTTGCCAATTCGTCCCGCAGATCGTGGCGGAGTTTCTCGCCGCCAAGGCTCTCGAGCAGCGGGTTCACCGTTATCGCGGCTGCCGCTGGTTCCGCCCACCCGGCACGCGCCGGAATGAACAGTTGCCGCCCCTGCTCTGACTGCTTGATCATCTTCTGCAAGTCAGGACGAATCGGCGTGGCCTGCGACTGCACGGCGCTGATCATGAGGAACACAATCATCCCCGCCAGCATCGCCCAACCTGTTCTCGCCAGTAGCCGTTTTCCCGTCACACAAACTTAGATGCAGATTCTGACAGAGAGTCGCTTCACCCGCGTAAATGCGGGATGAATCCATGATGAACTCGAGCAGACAACCTTTCCCTTTCGCGATGCCTGCGTTACAGTGCCACTCTGAAAATTGAGTAAGGAGAAGTCCATGCCTCATCCCGTCATGTATTTCGAAATCGGCTGCCGCGATGTGGCTGCCACCCGCGACTTCTACAAATCCCTCTTCGACTGGGAGATGGACGAGAGCAAGCCCAACTATGTCGGGCTCCCCAAGGGCGCCGCGCATGGCATCGGCGGGCACATCATGTCTCTCGGACATGAGCCTCACCAATACACCTTGTTCTACGTCGAAGTAGAGGACATCGCGGCCTATGCCGAGAAGGCAAAGGGCCTCGGTGGCAAGGTGGTCGTCCCGCCGGTGGACATCGGAGAAGGCAAGTTTGCCTGGATCCAGGACAACGGCGGCAATACGGTTGGGCTCTGGGAACCTTCTAAGTAGCAGATTTTAAGTGGGATTAAGGCACGAACCGGTGGCTCGAAGCAAAGCCTCCGCGTGCTAGAATTTCCACAGTTCCCAGCGTATCTGAGAGACCCTTTTGATCGAACTGGCGCCTTCCATTCTATCGGCCGATTTCGCCCGCCTCGCGGAGCAGGTCGAAGCCGCGATACAGGGCGGTGGGACCGTCGTGCATTTCGACGTCATGGATGGCCACTTCGTTCCGAATATTACGATCGGGCCGCCGGTTCTGAAGTCGTTGCGTAAGGCCGTGAAGGCTCCGATCGATTGCCACCTGATGATCGAGAATCCCGACGCCTACATCCCGGCATTTGCCGATGCGGGCGCGAATTGGATCTCGGTGCACCAGGAGGCTTGCCTTCATCTCGACCGGACCCTGCACCTGATCAGGGACCATGGCTGCCGGGCCGGTGTGGTGATCAATCCGGCAACTCCGGTTGAAACACTCTCGGAAGTGCTGGATATCGTGGACTACGTCTTGGTGATGTCGGTGAATCCGGGTTTCGGCGCGCAGCCGTTCATTCCGGCCACGTTACACAAGGTGCGGAAACTCGTCGCGCTGCGGAACCAGGGCGGGACAAATTTCCGGATTGAAATTGACGGTGGCATGGCTCTGGATACGATTGGCGAAGCTATTCGCGCCGGGGTCGAGATCGTGGTTGCTGGAAACGCTGTCTTCGGCAAAGGCGATCCCGCCGAAAATGCAAGAGAGCTATTGAAGGCCGCCAACAGCGCCACGCTAGTCAAGGTCTAAGGCGGTTTGTATCAGGGCAGCGCTTCAGCGCTGCCAAAAAGTTGCATAAGCCCAGGTTTTTGCCTGTGGTTTGTATCAGGGCAGCGCTTCAGCGCTGCCGAATAAGGTCGCAGGAATTTCGGGGCTTTTAGCCCCTGCGGTCCGTATCAGGGCTCGGCTTCAGCCGTGCCGAAAGAGTTGCAGAAGAGCGGGGGCTTTAGCCCCTGCACCAAAGGTAGGTCGTAATGTTTCGTCGTGCTCTCATAACCGCTGCCATCGGATTGGCAACGCTGGCAGCCACCGGCTGTCACAACAAGAAGGTTTCCAACCCGATCGCCAACATCGACTCCAAGCAGCCGGACAAGGTGTTGTATGACCGCGCGATGGACGCGATGAAGCACAACAAGTTCGATGTTGCGCGCGTCACCCTTCAGACCCTGATCAACACCTACCCGGATTCCGAGTTCATCGCCCGCGCCAAGCTCTCGATCGGCGATTCCTGGTACGCCGAAGGTGGATCAGCGGCCATGACCCAGGCCGAAAACGAATACCGCGACTTCATCGTCTTCTTCGGACAGTCCATGCCGAACGAATCGGCGGAAGCGCAGATGAAGATCGCCGGCATCCACTACGACGAAATGGAGAAGCCAGACCGCGATTACACCCACGCCAAGCGTGCGGAAGAAGAATATCGCCAGATGATCCTTCAGTTCCCCGACAGTCCGCTGGTTCCGAAAGCGAAAACGCGGCTGCTCCAGGTACAAGAGATCCTGGCGCAACGCGAGTTCCTCATCGGCAAGTTCTACATCATGCGCGAGGACTATCCGGCGGCCGTGGCGCGCCTGCAAACTCTTTCCGACACCTATCCGTTGTTCAGCGGCTCTGACGAAGCGCTCTTCTTGCTCGGCGAAGCACACCAGGCAGAAGCGAACCTGGTCCGCAAGGCGTCGCGCCTGGCCGAGACCCAGCGCGCTAATGCCATCGCCGGTTTCGAAAAGGACGCTGTCGCCGCCTATTCGAAAATCATCACACGCTATCCGGCAACCGATCGCGTAGAAGCCGCGAAGAAGAAGCTCGCCGAACTTCACGCGCCTATCCCGACGCCAACGCCGGAAGCCATCGCGCAGAGTAAGGCGGAAGAAGCAGGCCGCGGGCATTTGACCAAGAAGTCGGAAATGATGAGTTTCATGAAGCACCATCCGGACACTTCTATGGCCACCAATCATGGCGATCCCATCATGGTGGATCCGCCGCAGACCAGCGCCGTCGACCTCGTACACAACGCCAACGCAACCTTGATTGGAAAGCCTGCTCCCACCAAGGGCGGCAGCGGTATTACCCTCGAGACACCGACCGGCACCGGTCCAGCGCCGGAAAACCAGCCGATCCCGCGTTCGGACAGCGGCGCGACGGCTCCCACAACCGCAGCTCCCGTGGAAACCGGTACGCCGACGCCCACCGCTCCATCCACGAGCGGCGGGGCCTCCAGCACCACACTCAGTGCAGCTCCTGCCAGCACCGCTACCGCGGCTCCGACCAGCGCACCTGCGACCAATACGGCAGCAGCGCCGGCACCAACCCGTGTGAACGACGCCAATACCGATTCGAGCAACGCGACGACGCAATCCACCACCAGTTCTACCGCAGCGCCGGCCGCGCAGGACTCGAGCCAGACCCCGCAAGATTCTTCGAGCAAGAAGAAGAAGAAGCACGGGATCGGAAAGCTCAACCCGTTCTAGACGCGGTATCTATCTCAGGTGAAAACCGGCATATTGCGTGCCGGTTTTCTCATTTAGGATTGGTTTAAACCTTGGTGACTAACGTAAGAAGCCTTATGCAGAGATTCCGGATTGACTCTTACCGCTGGAACCATTAACTTTTGAGCCACCGCTTCTCCTGCCCTTTTTGCGCGAAGGATTCTTTCCGTGGCTTTAAAGATTCTGCTGGCCGACGACAGTATGACTGCCCAAAACATGGGCAAGAAAATATTGACCGACGCCGGCTATGAGGTTGTGGCCGTAAGCAATGGCGCAGCCGCTGTTAAAAAAATCGCGGAAATTAATCCCCAGCTCTGCATCCTCGATATCTACATGCCGGGCTACACCGGCTTGGAAGTTTGCGAAAAGATTAAGTCCTCGAGCGTTACGGCCCGCATCCCCGTCCTGTTGACGGTGGGCAAAATGGAGCCCTACAAGCCTGAGGAAGGCGCCCGGGTACGCGCCGACGGTGTCATCGTCAAACCCTTTGAGGCCAGCGAGTTACTGCGCGCTGTGCACCGATTTTCGCAGCGAATCGCAAACGTAGCCCAGCCCGGACGACCCGGAGCACCAGCGCAACCCGCGTCGCCACAAACACCGCCGCCACCGCCGGCTTCCACGCCAGCGACCTACGAGCGGACGGTGAAGCTGACCCGCGAACAGATCCAGGAATACATGGAGCCCGGCCTGCAGGGATGGCGAGGCGGTACTTCTTCTCCCGAGCACGCCGGCGCGCACGCGCGCACCGAAGCGCCGGACATGCCGAAATCGCCTGCATACCCGGTGGAAGGCGTGGTCGCCAGCATGAAGACTGGGTCCACTTCGGACGCCATGCCGGCGTTTACGATATCGGGCGCGGTGGCTGAGGCAGAAACCTCCACCGTCGTCGCGGAAACATCGGCTGCCGTCGCCGAACTCGAGACGCCCGCTGTTCCCGTGGAAACTGTCGCGATGGAAACCGTGGCAATGCCGGTCGAATCCGCGCTCGCCGCTACTGAGATCGCGCCCGTCACAGACGTTGCCATCGTGACAGAAGAACCTGCGCCGGTCTCCACCGAAGCCGCGGTTTCGGTCGCGGAAACCGCGCCGCCCGTGCCAGAAATCGCCGCGCCCGCAATAGAGCCAGAAGCACCCACAGAAGCGCCGATTGCAAGCGCATCGTCCGTGCTTCCGGGTTTCGTAGACTACCTGATCGCGCACTCGAGCGTAGAAACTGCGCCGGAAACCGTGGTTCCCGCGGAGATTGCGCCGGAAACACCTGTTGCGGTCGCGGAAGCCGCACCGGAAACCGTCGCTGCCCTAGAAACAGAAACACCCGTGGTTCCCACGCCCGAAGCGGCGCCCGTCGCCCTGGAGAGCAACGAATTCGCGGTGAGTGCGCCTGCAGAACCGGCGCCTCTCGCGGTTGAGCCTGCGCCCGTCGCGGAAATTTCCGTCGATCCCGCGCTGCAGCAGACCGCAGATGGCGTGCTTCCGACGGGAGCAGGATTCCTCTCTGACGATATCCGCGCCGCCCACGACATTGGCCACAAGATCCCCGCCGTCGATCCCGCGCTCGAGATCACGCCCGAAGTCGCAATCACCGCGACACCGGACCCGCACCTGGAATCGAACGAGCATATCCACGTAGCTAACGCGACCGAAGATGGCTTGGTTCCGACCTCGCGCTCGGCGGAATCCGAAGGCGTGGTCACCACCGAAGATCCGAACCTCTCCCCGATGGAAGGCCTGACCGATGCAGTCCTGCCACTCGAAGGCGGACGGCTCATCATCGAAGAACCTGCGCACGTCGCGGAACCATCGGAGCCCGAAGCAGTAGCGGAAGCGATTGCTACCGAGACCGCTGTCGAAACTCCAGCGGAGACGGTTGCGACGGAAGCAGTCACTACCGACACACCAGCCGTAGAAGCAGTTGCTACCGAGGCTGCTCCTGGCGAGACACCTGTTGTTCAAGAAGCGGTCGTCGAGACGTCTGCAGTCGAAGCACCCGTAGCCGAAACGCCGGCCGTAGTTGAGACGCCATCCGTCGAGTCCACTCCTTCCAAGTCGGGAAAGAAGGCGCGCAAGGGAATGCGCCCGATTCCCGCTACCACATCTGGAACCGAGACTCCGGCAGAAGCATCAGCCCAAACGGCCGAGAACACCACTGCTCCGGCAGAAACCGCTGCGGTCGCCGAAGCTGCGACAGTCGCGCCGGAAACGCCAGCCCCGCCAGTCGAAGAAAAGAAGGAAGCTCCTTCGGCGAAGGCGGATGTCACGGAAGAGATTGCGGCCGTGCTCGACTTGCTCGGCCAAACCACCACGTCTTTGAGCCCTTCGGCTCCGGGAGCTGGTGTAGCGGCGGCCAGTGCCGCCGTGGAAGAAGCGCCCGCCGTCGTCATTGGCGCGGTGCGCGTTTGGATGGCGGAAGAAGTAGCGCTGTCCGAAGCAGAAACAACCATATCGCTCGAGAACGAAATGCGCATTGCTCAAGCGCCGAAGGAAGTTGTGCCCGAAGCTGTCGTCGAGCCGGTTGCAGTTGCTGAACCGTCCGTGACTGCGGAAGTGGCGCCACAACCTGAGGCTGCAACAGCAGCGCCTGCGGAGGAAACGGTGCGGGATGACAAGAACGCGCCCCAACCCGCGGTGACCCCGGACACGGGAGTTCCACCTCCCGATGCCGGAGCATCGCCCACCCAAGAACTGGCGGCAGCCATGGCTGCCGCGTTCGGCGGAGCCTTGCCCCAAGAGGACCTGGCTCGTGCCGAAGAGACGCAGTCGATTTCGGAAGAGGTTCGCCGCTTTGCCATGGGCGACGCCTATAAACCGAAACCGGCTGTCGGTTTCGGCGGCGCCGCCATTGAAGATCCAAGCGAGAAGAGCATCCCCTCGCAGGACAAGCTGGCCGCAGCCATCAGCCGAGCGCTCGATCGCCTGAAGCCACAGATCGTGGCCGAGATCCTCAAAGAACTCGAAGCCGGCGAAGAGAAGTAGTTAAAGTCGAAGTACTCCGCAAATTCTTGTCAGAAGTAAGCCCTCCGAAAACGGAGGGCTTCTTCTTTGCGACAAAGCTCAGTTCCTCACCGTCAACACCGCGCACCTGGCGTGACAGATCACGTCGCACGCTATCGTGTGACGGAAATGCGTGACCGCTTCCGGATGCTCGGAACGATGCAGACCCATCGCGATCGCATCTACATTGAGTTCGCGCGCGAGCTTCACGATCTCCTCCGCAGTCTCGCCACACCGCACCACGCACTCCACTTGTCCGTCGCCGAGCGAATATTTCGGGATGAGCGCGTTCAGCTTCTCGAACGCCGCGGTCTCAGTCTCGTGTCGACGGTCCGCCAGCGTCGCGCTTCGACTCCAGTCACCATTCTTGCGATGTGGGATCAGCGGAATCACATGCAGCAGGATGAGCGGCACGCCGCGCTCGCTAGCAAAGCTGGCGACATATGGGATCGCCTGCAACGATGCCGGCTGGAAATCTGTAGCAAGCAAGATGGGATGCGGCTCGCGCGTGTTCTCGACTCCGGAAAGCGTGAAGTCAGGCCCGACGGTCAACACCGGACACTCGGCACGACGGATGATCTCTTCCGCAACCGAGCCGAGCAGAAGACGCCCGAGACCGCGGCGACCGTGCGTGCCGATGACGATCATGTCGGCCTCTAGCTCATCGATCAGCGAGCGGATCTGCGGCCATACTTCACCGTCGCGAACGATGCAGTCGTGCGCAACGCCATCGAGCAGGCCCTTGATGGCGAGTTTGTGCTCAAAGGAGTGAAGATCACGGATCGCGATGTCATCGGCAACCGCCACAGCTTCGGGACCCACGAGTTTCAGTCCCATCGAACACACGATATGTGCCATGTGCAACGTAGAGCCGAAGTGCCGCGCAACTGCCGCAGCGTGACGCATCGCGCGTTCGGATTCGAAGGAGAAGTCGGTAGCGAAGACAATGGATTGCGGACGAATATGAAGGGCTGCCTTGAGAGGCATACACACCTCGCTTCCTGCTAAGGAAATCATCGCGCAGAAGACAACCGGTGCGCTGTGACGTAGGACACAACGGGGTTACGCAGTGGTTACGGTCGCGATCCTCGTGTCCGCAGGAAGGTCGTAAGGGAAGCGGTCTTTGAGCTTGAGGAAATGCTTCTCAAAAGCGTTCCAGGTGAGCAGCGCGAACGCGTACGTGAGCAGACCGCAAACGACCATGCCAAAGATAATCGCGATCGAGAGCGGAAGTCCATAGCCGCGCAGCGCATTAACGATCGGCACCATCGCTTCGCGCTTCGCCACAAGATGGAAGATGTACATCGAGTAGCTGTACTTTCCGGCGTTGCGTAGGAATGCCGAGCGCGTGATCTTCGCCAGAAGAGTTCCGTCGCCGGTGTGTGCGATCCCGTAGAAGATCAGCGACCCACACATCAGCGCCATCAGCGAATAGCTTACGGTTACGTATCCCGCGAACCTTCCGAGTTCGGCATGCGCGAATTCGTTCGCGGCAAAGAGCACCAACGACGCCGGCGCAACAAACTTGAAACATCGTTGCGCGACCGTCATCCAGTGCTCGTCGGTAGCAATCCACGCGAGCAGTCCACCAAGCGCGAGCGTATCGAACCGCGTAAAAGTCGCACGGTGGATGTACTCCACTTCATAGCCCCGCAGATCGCAGACCAGTCGCAGCGCCGTCGAAAGCACAATCGCGCCGATGCAAAGCAGCGGAACCCGCTTGCGGCTGCAGAGCCAAATCGCCAGAGGCCATACGAAGTAGAACTGCTCTTCGATGGCGAGCGACCAGAAGTGTCCCATCGCGCCCACAATATTCCCCAGCGTGTCGTGCCAGTTCACAAGGTAGGTCCAGTACCAGATCTGCTCGGAACGCAAGGTCGAACGCGCGCCGTACAGGTGTTCGAGCCACGGCAGCTCAACATAGAAGAAGAGTGCGACCGCCAGGAAGTAGAGCGGAAAGATGCGCAGCACGCGTCGCGCATAAAACGAGCTGAAGTACTGTGGCGATTCCTTCGTATGCAGCAGGATGCTGGTAATCAAAAATCCCGAGAGCACGAAGAAGAGGTCAACGCCGTTGCCGCCGTAGAAGAACGCCCAATACACGGCCGCCAGTTTCCCGAAGTAGACCGGCGTATCGCCGGAAAAATGAAAGCCCATCACGGCGAGGATCGCGATGCCGCGAAGCCCGTCGAGCTCAGGGATATGTTGCAGGCCCTCTTTAACGCGCATGGACATCTGCATTGTAGCGGGACAACCTAGTCCCAGATCACTACTTTCCTGTCGGCAAAAATCCGTTAAGCCAGCCCTGAAAGTGGACGAGTCGCCCCATCCAGCAATCCATTTTCCTTCCCTGGTTCGCACTGCTCACACTATGACAATGTCGATCTTCAACTCCATTTCGCGCGCTCTCTTCACCGTAGGATTGCTCGCAATCTCGCAATTCTCACTCGCTGACTCCACCGTCACCAAGGAGCGAACCACCACCAAGCTTGCCGAGGGAATCTACGAGATCCGTCATCCCGACGCCCCCGACACCTTCCCCCAGGGAAACACCACCGTCATCATCGGCAAGCGCGCCGTGCTGGTGGTCGATTCCTGCCTGCTGCCTTCCTCCACCCGTCAGGACATCGCACAGATCCGCCAGTGGACTTCGCTGCCGGTCACGTACCTGGTCAACACGCACTGGCATTTCGATCACACCCTGGGAAACGCGACCTATGCCGAGGCGTTTCCCGCAATCCAGATCATCGCCAGCCGTCCCACACAAAAGATCATCGGCGATTACAACCCTGGCGTCCTGACGCGCTATCCATCGCGGGCGCAACGCTTCCAACAAGTGCTCGACACCGGGAAAGATCTGAACGGCGAAACCATCGGGGAGACGGTTCGAAAGGAATACGAGAAGGCATTAGCGGGACTCGGGCCGGTAGCAGAGGAATTCAAGACCGCGCACCAGCTGGCTCCGAATGTCTCGTTCGAACATGAACTCGACATCGATCTAGGCGACCGGCCGGTACGAATTCTCTTCCTCGGCCGCGCCAATACCGCGGGCGACACCGTCGTCTACCTGCCCAACGACAAACTGGTAGCCACCGGCGATGTCCTCGACCACCCGGTGCCCTACATGTTCGGCGGCTTCCCCGTAGATTTCGTAAACACCCTGCGCGAGTTGGCCGCTATCGACGCCAACATCTTCGTCCCCGGCCACGGCGACGTCCAGCACGACAAGACATACATCACGCAGGTGATCGACTTAATGCAGTCGGTGAATACCGAAGTCGAGAAAGAGATCAACGACGGCAAGACCTTAGAAGAAGCGCAAACACAAGTGCCGAAGGCGCTCGAGTCAAAGGGTTGGAAAGAAAAATTCGCAGGGAAGAACGACGACGATCAAAGCTTCTTCGACGAATCGTTTGCAGGGTTGGTAAAGAGCTCCTACAACCAGATCAAGGCGCGATAAGGGTTGCGCCGCGGGTTGATTGGATAACCGGGTCCGCTGCCATCATGATTCTTTCCTACCTTCTCCCCTCCAAAACCGCGTGGGTGCCCCGGGTCTCGCGGGGTTCGAGACCTGGGCGGACGAGAATCCCGGCACCACCCTCACCTCGCCGAACTTCGCTGGTGGGATCGACTTTAACTTAGTTACCACCCAATCTTTCCACGGCTCCACGCTCGCTGTGACTTCAGACACTGCCTCGAGGTGCAGACATCCTCTCTCCCAAGTCTCGAAAATCGCGAGACCCGGGGCACCCAAAGTTCGCTCTTGGGATGAAGACAGAACAGAATTAAAGATCATTCCGACCGGACCCGGGGCACCCGGCATAGATCGAGAGAGCCTTGTCCCTGACGAGGGCTTGCCGGATCTTGCGGACCGTGTCACGGTCGGACGAATTCTCTTTCTGCTGGTCCGCCGTGGGTTGCGACTTGTCGCGGTCGCGTTGATTGACGGCGGTATTGTCGGGCTTGGTCGAATCCTGTGGTGGGGATTGCGCGAAGCCCAGGGTGGCGGCCATCGCTGCCAATCCGAGTCCACACTTCAGAGTGGTGCTGCTCATGTTTGAACCCTCCCGTTTGTGCTACGCGATGGGATGTGGGGGAGTATCGGGGAGACGTCATAGGATTCAAACCCGCCGCGTGAATCGTGGGTTGCGGCTCAATTTGGCTTGGGTGGGTGGAGAAGCGGAAAACTAGGGGACAGACAGAAGCCTCCCCGAATATTTCTTACACTCTCGTCCGTGGCGAAAATGCCGGGGGCGCGCAATTTTTCTTGGCAAATGTGCAAAATTGACCATTCCTATTCAGCAGCAACCCTCAAACTTTCGCTTAACAATGTTTTTGCGCGACGAAGTTCACGCAGGCGCGCTTCTCCACACCGGGTGCGACACACAAGAGACGTTGTTTTATTTCTGGCCATAGGAGTTCACGTGGACCCGCACACCAAAACAACGACGGCATCCAGAGAGCCATCCAACGGCAGCGGCTTAACCGAAGCGAAGGTGATTGCGCCGGCAGAACTGTTCTCCACCGGCATTGCTGGGCTGGACGATATTCTCGGGGGAGGCCTGTCACGAAATCATCTATTTCTGATAGAAGGAGACCCGGGTACAGGCAAGACAACGATTGCGATGCAGTTCCTGCTGGAAGGGCTCCGTGGCGGACATTCGGGACTCTACGTCACGCTCTCGGAATCGAAACATGAACTGCTTGAAATTGCTCGGGCGCATGGCTGGTCGTTTGATGCGATTCCGATCTTCGAGATGGTCCCGGATGACAAGCAGCTTAAGCCCGAAGCGCAGTACACCGTATTCAACCCTTCAGAAATAGAGCTCACCGACACCATTAATTCCGTCTTGGAAGAGGTTGAGAGACTACACCCGGTTCGGGTGGTTTTCGATTCGCTGTCCGAGCTGCGGTTGCTGGCGCGGGACCCGTTGCGGTATCGCCGGCAGATCCTGGCGCTCAAGCGCTACTTCTCCGGACGAGACTGCACAGTAATGTTGCTGGACGACCGTACCGCCGACATACAGGACCGGCAACTCCAGAGCATTGCGCACGGCGTGATCATGCTGGAGAGCTTGGAGCGAGAGTATGGAAGCAAGCGACGCAGGCTGGAAGTGAAGAAGCTGCGAGGCTCGGCATTCCGCGAGGGTTTTCACGATTACAGCATTCGGCGCGGCGGGGTCGAGGTGTATCCCCGGCTGATTGCCTCGGAGCATACCTCGACATTCACGCAAAAGGCAGTGAAAAGCGGTCTGGATGAACTCGACAAATTGCTCGGGGGTGGTTTGGACACGGGCACCAGCACACTTCTTTTGGGACCCGCAGGATGCGGAAAGTCCACGATCGCACTGCGCTATGCAAAGTCAGCAGCGGAAGAAGGCAACACTGCCGCCTTCTTTGCTTTTGATGAATTGTTGGCAACCCTGACGAAGCGGGGGAAAGGGCTCGGGCTCGAGGTAGAGCAACATGTTCATTCCGGGAAACTGTCGCTTCGACAAGTAGATGCCGCGGAGTTGTCCCCAGGCCAATTGGTCCACGAGATCAGGCAACTGGCCGAGACGAAAGAGTTGAAGCTACTGGTGATCGACAGCCTCAATGGCTTTCTCAACGGAATGCCAGGCGAGAAATTCCTCACCATGCAGTTGCACGAACTGCTCGCTTTTCTGGGTCAAAGAGGAGTGACGACCTTGATGACCGTGGCGCAGCACGGTTTCGTCGGCTCCAACATTGATACGCCTGTGGATGTGAGCTACCTGGCCGATACCGTCCTGTTATTTCGATACTTTGAGGTAGCCGGCGAGGTACGCCAGGCACTTTCGGTAATCAAGAAGAGAAGCGGGGCGCACGAACGGACAATTCGCGAACTATTGATGAAGAACGGAGGCATCACGGTAGGAAGCGTGCTGACCGAGTTCGAAGGGGTGCTGACAGGCGCACCAAAATATCGAGGAAACCCGGCGGGCATGCAGACCCGCGGCGCGCGTGTTAACAGGAGTGCGGCGGATGAACAACCTCGACCGTGATCTACGCGTTCTGGTACTGGCTCCCACCGGGCGGGATGCGGAACTTATATCCGACCTGCTAACGAGCAAGGGTATCCGTTGCGAGCAGCCGGGAACGTTGGCGATGGCCCGAATCGAGATGGCTGCGGGCGTAGGCGCCTTGCTGGTAGCGGAAGAGACGCTCACATTGCCGGAAATTACGGCGTGGGCGGCACAGGTAGCGCTACAACCATCATGGTCGGACTTCCCAATCATTCTTTTGACAATGTCCGGAGAGGTTGACGAGGAGAGTCAAAGGAGATCGCTGCTTCGGAAGCCGCTCGGCAACGTGGTACTACTGGAACGGCCGGCGCGGCCTGAGACTCTGGTGAGCACAGTGCAGGCAGCTTTGCGCAGCCGTCGCCGGCAGTACCAGATGCGGGATTACTTGGCAGTTCAGCGGCTGGCAGAAGAAGCGTTGCGAAAGTCCGAAAAACTGGCGGTGGTTGGACGGTTGGCCGCGAGCATGGCTCACGAAATCAACAACCCTTTGGCATCTGTGACCAATCTTCTGTATCTGATGGGCCAGTCTGGAAGCCTGTGGGAGTGCCAGGAATATGCACAGACAGCGGGACGCGAACTCGCGCGTGTTTCCGAAATCGTCACCCAGACCTTACGGATATACCATCAGACAGGCAGGCCTGAACTGGTTAGCCCAGCAGAAATTGTGAATTCCGCACTGAACCTTTTCCGCGCGAGATTGACGGCAGCTCAGATCGTGGTGCAAACGGATTTTCGCGAGTGTCGGCCTGTGCTGGCGATGGGCGCCGAACTCAGGCAGCTAATCCTCAACATGATAGGAAATGCGCTGGATGCGATGCGAACGGGGGGAATGCTGAAAATTCGAGTCGCGGCGAGCAGCGAACGCAGCAACGGCTCCCGTCCCGGCGTGCGAGTCACGATTGCAGATTCCGGATCGGGGATTCATCCTGCCATCAAGGAGCAGTTGTTTGAACCTTTTGTCAGCACCAAGGGCGACACCGGAGCGGGTCTGGGGCTGTGGGTGAGCTCCGAAATCGTCCGTAAACATAGTGGAAAAATCCAGGTGAGAAGCAGCGTCTCGCCACCCGCTGCGGGGACTGTTTTCTCGATATTTCTTCCCGAGCGGCCGCACTTCGAATCCAGGGTCTTCTTTGCAAGAGCTGTCTAAAGACAGTTGCGTAGGCCTGGTTAAGCGACGCTTGTGGGATCTTCATGTCCTCGAAACCCGATATCCCAGGGAGTGGGCGCGAACTCCCGTAGCGGCGTAGTCATCGTAGCCTGACGGTTTCCACAGAACAGACAGATCGCCCCCACCTGTCGCAAGTCAACTTCCCGTGTGACCTCGGTCTCGCGAATTCCAAGCCAACCAGCCACCACGGGACCGTGGCATACTTCGCATGGGTAAGCGGACAAATGCAACGATTGGATTCTCATTGTCAAACTATAGGTAGGAACACGGAGCCTGGATGGTCAATTTTGACCTGTATCCTGCCGCCACGCAGGTCCACCGGAAACGGGGCACTGATGATGACAATGCACAAGCTAATCGTGCAGCACCACGCTCATCAATGAGCTGTGAATGCTCATTCCGCCACCGTTGTAGTCAATGAATCCCAGCTCCCTGAAGCGATTCAGAAAATAGCTCACCCGCGAGCGCGTGGTGCCGATCATTTCGGCAAGCGTTTCCTGGCTCATCTTTGCGATCACTGGAATCGGCTTCGATTCATTTCCGAAGTTCGCCAGCAACAGCAGAAGCCGCGCCAACCGCTTCTCACTGGAATTGAAGAGCTGATCCACCAGGTCCGCTTCCATGCGGATATTCCGCGACAGGACATAAGCAAGAAACCGTTCGCCGAAGACCTTGTCCTTATGAAGCAGGTTCAACATCACCAGCTTCTCCACCCGGATCAGAGTGCTCCGCTGCAGAGAGCTCGCAGTCGACATCCTGAGCGGCTGACCCGCCAGGCAGCCTTCCCCAAAGAAGCTGCCTTCCGCAAGGATAGCGACGACCGCCTCTTTACCGCGCTTCGACACCACCGTCAGCTTGATCTTTCCCGACTGAATATAGAACACCGCATCCGCCAGATCGCCTTGCGCGAACAGGGATCCATTCCGTTGAAACTCTTTGCCGGAACTCCCCGATCCCAACCTGTCGAGCAGAGTATGGGCATCGAATGCCGGGTCCGTGGGAACCGCCGGGGCCCTTCGCTTCGGAACCACCAGTTTCCGGCGCGAAGCCGCCGTCGCGAGCGCAGTCGCTGGCGACGAAAGTCTTCGCGGCCGCTTGTTTGTTGTTGATACAGAACGCCTGATTGCCATAGCCGCCTCCTTCGCGCCCATGCTGCGAGCCTGCCGCAGGTCATAGTAAACCCATCCATTCAGCCGTCGCATGTTGCGCTCGCCTGACATCGAGATGAGGGCTGGAGCCAATTCGCTATGGCCCGGCTTCGCCAGGAGGCGAATGCCGAACCTCTTTCAGGAACCACCCACCGAGTACTTGTATCTACATCATCTTCCATTTGCGGGGAAAAACATGAGCTATTTTGACCACGCCATTTCTCCGCTCAAAACGCATGGGGAAATCGTTGAACCCGACGAAAACACGGGACCGACAGAATAAATACCAATTCTCTTCCGGCTGCGTTGCGCCTGTTTCCCTATTTACCCCTCAGTAAACAAAATCTTCCAACTTTCCTGTACCACCTTTGCGGCAAACCCGACAAGTTAGAAGAAATCTACGGTCCAGGGCACGGTTAGCGCGGTTCTGGGAAAAAAATGGCGGGCAAAACCGGTCCCACTTATAGGGTACGTGTCTGTAAATCATCAGTAAATATGCACTTGGAAGACTATGTTAACCAACTTCTAACTTCGGGTTTTACCGTAAGTTTTCCTCGTTTCTTCGGGTTTCACCATACGGAAAAAGCCACATTTTCACCGTAGCGGCGATTCAGGCCGAAAAAAACCCTGCTCCAGGGAGCAGGGTTTTTTGTGAAGCAGTAAAACTGAAAACTACGCCGGGCTCGGACGTTCCCCCGGCTGCAATCCCGGACGGCTAGGCTCGGGTCGCAGCACTTGCTGCACATCATCACCAGTCGCGTTGCCGCCGCTCGGCGGGTTGATGCGGTTAGGCATCGGCCTGCCTTCAACGAGCGCCTTGATCTCGATGGCGTCGAGCACTTCACGTTCGAGCAGTGCTTTCGCCATCGCGTGCATGACGTCGGTACCGGTCTCAAGGACGTGCTTCGCTTTGTCGTAGCCTTCCTGGATCAGGCGGCGGACTTCGCCGTCGATCTTGATGGCGGTGTCTTCCGAGTAGTCGCGGTGCTGGCTGATCTCGCGGCCGAGGAAGATCTGCTCTTCCTTCTTGCCGAAGGTCAGCGGACCGAGCTTGCTCATGCCGTACTCGCAAACCATCTGGCGGGCGAGTTCGGTAGCGCGCTCAATGTCGTTGCCGGCGCCGGTGGACATCTGGTTGAGGAAAATCTCTTCCGCCAACCGCCCGCCCATCATGATCGCCAACATCGTCTCGAGATAGTCACGCGTGTAGTTGTGCTTATCGGTCTCGGGCAACTGCATGGTGACGCCCAAGGCCATGCCGCGCGGGATGATCGTTACTTTGTGCAGCGGATCCGCGTGCGGCAACTTGGCGGCGACCAGTGCGTGGCCCGCCTCGTGATAGGCCGTGACCTTCTTCTCGTCGTCGGTCAGCAGCATGCTCTTGCGCTCGGCGCCCATCAGGACCTTGTCCTTGGAAACCTCAAAGTCGTACATCAGGACGACCTTGCGGTTCTGGCGCGCGGCGTTGAGAGCGGCTTCGTTGACCATGTTCGCGAGGTCGGCGCCGGAGAAGCCCGGTGTGCCGCGCGCGAGCACGGAGAGATCGACATCGTCAGCCAATGGAATCTTGCGGCTATGAACGCGCAGGATCTCTTCGCGGCCGCGAACGTCAGGACGCGAGACCACCACGCGGCGATCGAAACGCCCAGGGCGCAGCAGCGCCGGATCGAGTACGTCAGGACGATTGGTGGCGGCGACGAGGATGACGCCTTCGTTGGATTCGAAGCCGTCCATCTCAACGAGCAACTGGTTCAAGGTCTGCTCACGTTCATCGTGTCCGCCGCCGAGACCGGCGCCACGATGGCGGCCGACCGCGTCGATTTCATCGATGAAGATGATGCAGGGAGCATTCTTCTTGCCCTGTTCGAAGAGGTCGCGAACGCGGCTTGCGCCGACGCCGACGAACATCTCAACGAAGTCAGAACCGGAGATGCTAAAGAACGGAACATTGGCTTCGCCGGCAACCGCGCGGGCGAGCAAAGTCTTACCGGTTCCCGGAGGTCCGACGAGCAACACGCCCTTGGGGATGCGTCCGCCGAGCTTCTGGAACTTCTGGGCTTCGCGCAGGAACTCGATAATTTCCTTGAGCTCTTCCTTGGCTTCATCCACGCCGGCAACGTCTTTGAACGTCACCTTCTTCTGGTTCATGGAGAGCAGGCGCGCTCGCGATTTCCCGAACGAGAGGGCCTTGTTTCCGCCGGTCTGCATTTGGCGGATCATGAAGAACCACAGAGCGCCGAGCAAGATGAGTGGAGCGAAATTCAGGATCCACTGCCAGGAGCTGCCCTGGTTGTCCTTCACCGTGATGTTGACGCCCTTATCACGGAGGTCCTTGTACATGTCGTTGTAGTTGGGCGGGACGGTGGTATGGAAACCACTGTTGCCGTCCTTGTACTTACCATGAACTTCGGCGCCGGTAACGGTGACCGCGGCGACCTTGGTCTGGTTCACGTCGTCAAGGAACTGGGAGAAATTGATGTCCTGTTCTTTGATGCCACTGGTGCCTTGCTTCAGAACCTGCCAGAGCAGGACACCTGCCAGGATGATGACAAGCCAGAACACGACCGTCTTAACGGTGGAATTCACGAATGTTGCTCCTCTAGTGCCGTCGGCGCGCGGTTTCCAGCTTGGCGCACACGACGGCGGACGGCGAACCGGGTAAACCCAACGCCGCTGAAACTTAGATGTCCCGCAGCCGAGTTGGATTTAAGGAATGTCGCCCCAAGCTATTGTACTGCTGAACTTCCACCCGAATCGGGAAAAGTCTCGGGATTACGAGTGTTTAGACACCGGGTTCGGGCGGTTTGGTAGCCGCAACATAAGGCAAATTCCTGCCTAAATGAGGTGCACCCAGTCCATAGCCCACGACGTAGGGGTCGTCGATGTCAAAACCGAAGTAATCGAGCTGGACGGAAACCTTGCGGGAGCTCTGGCGGTTGAGAAGCGAAGCGGTCTTGATGGAGGCAGCGCCGCGGCCCATCAGGTTGGTGACGAGGAAGTCGGTGGTGAGGCCGGACTGCACCAGGCCTTCGATCAGGAGGACATGCTCGCCGGAGACTTCGACCTCTGGAAAGAAGAAGATTTCACGAGCGGGCGCCAAGCCCTCCTCGACGTCGTGAATATCGGAAAGAACGAACTGGCAGACGGTGGGCAGCTCAATATGGCGGATGAGGTCGGCCATGAAGACGAAGGCGTTTTCGAGGACGCCGATGATGACGATGCGTTTGCCCGCATAGTCGGCGGTGATCTGGCGGCCGAGCTCGACGACGCGGTGCTGGATCTGCTCGGCGGTAACGATCGCCTTCAGGTTCGCGGGAAGTCCCTCTTCTCTGCTCACACCTGCCTCGTTTCGACAGCTTCGATTAAGACGGCGTCCTGCTGTTCCGCCTGGAATCCTTGGGCGACCGGAAAATCTTTGACCCAAACGATGGTTTCGCCGCTGAGCACGACGGGCCAAGTAAGGCGGGCGTCGGCTGAGATGTGGTGCTCGGCGAAGAGGCGCTTGAGCTTCTCCGGTTGCTTGCTGCCGGCCGGCCAGTAACGATCGCCAGGCTGCCAGTTGCGCACGCGCAACGGAAGCTGAAGGCGGTCGTGAGCCAACAGATTGTGGGGATTATAGCGCGGGGCGTTGGAGGCGGGGATGAATGTGGTGCGGAGAGTGGTCGAGGTAGGGAGGGTGAGGGTCGTGGGGATGGAGAGAGGCTGGTCGAAAAGGACAGGGGCAGCTGGCCCATCTTTGGTGAGGTCGCGGAGGAAGAAACTGACTTGGTCGGACGTAACTTGAATGCTCGCTTGCGCGTGGGTGATGTGGCCCTTCTGATTGCCTTCAATGAAGTCGAGCTCGAAATCCACTCCGTCAAAGCTCACAGGCATATCCAAGCGGTCGTGGAGAGCGAGCAAGACGCGTCGGCGGAACGCTTGCGGCAGTTCCGACAGCCTGGACCTGTCGAGCACGGCGCCGAAGTTCGTCATGGTCACGATCTGATCGAAGTGTCGTTCGACAATAGGACCCCAGTATTCCTCTTCGGCTCGAGCAATCTCGGCTAGATTAGCCAGAGACTGGCGAAGCGCGGGATTGTATTCCGCCTCTAACATTGGGAGGAGTTCATGTCGGATGCGGTTGCGCAGGTGCTTGGGGTCAGTGTTGGTGGAGTCTTCGCGCCAGGGTTGGTTTAGAGATTTCAGATACGTTTCGACCTCGGTGCGCTCGGTTCCGAGGAGTGGACGAACGATGCAAGCGGCGAGTTCGGGTGAGGCGTCGCGGAACGGCGGAATCGCTGCGAGGCCGCGGGTCCCGGTACCGCGCAGAATCCGGAGGAGAACGGTTTCGGCCTGGTCATCGAGAGTGTGCGCGGTGGCGACCTTGTCGCAGGCACTCGATTCGAGCAGCCGGCGGAAGAAAGCGTAGCGCAGGTCGCGGGCGGCGGTTTCAAGACTGAGCTTTTCCTGCGAACTGTGCGACGGGACGTCGACGCGTTCAAGGTGCAGTGAGAGATCGAATTGTCCGGCGAGATCGGCGACGAATTGTTCGTCGGCATCGGCTTCGGCGCCGCGAATTCCGTGGTGGAGATGGACAACACTGAGCGCAATGCCGAGCTCAGACCGGAGTTCCAGAAGGCCACGTAAAAGCGCAACGCTGTCAGCCCCGCCGGAGACGGCTACACCGACGCGATCGCCCGGGCGGAAGAGGGCGTGCGTGCGGATATAGCTCTTGAGGGACGGCAGCATGGGGAGATGGTACAACCGAGCGATTTAACTTTGGAACCGATTCACTGTCGATCAAAAATCTCGGCGGCTACGTGTGTGAATCGCCGTGCAACGCGCCGGAACGTCACGACCGCGACACTTACCGCAACAAGAGCGGTGATCGGCACCCAAATGGCGGCATAGCGCATAGGCAGCCAAACTCCGCCTTCGTCTCGCCCAAGGCCTACGGACACGATGAGAACGATCGCGATGCATGCTCCGGCCGTACCGAGAAATGCAAAGAACGCGGCCACGCCGCTCCAAAGCGCGCCCGCCACGGGAAGTTCCGGATTCACGGCGGATTGCATGGAGATCTATTCTGGGCACGTTTTCCTCAGGCGTCCACAGAGAACATGCGTTGTACACAGGCCGGAGGCGGGTTGCGGTTGCGTCGCGCTCGGTTCGGGACGAAAGTAATACGATAAGCATTTGAGTGAGGATAGGGGTCCTTCAACTCCGAATCCGCATCGTTATGCGGATTCTCCGCTCAGGATGACAGGCTCTTGCGGACAGGATTAGCAGTGACGCGATGATAGAGACGACAGTGAAGTGCGAGGTTTGCCGCGACACGGGGTGGAAAACTGTGGCGGACGAAAAAGGGCCGCGCGCGGTGCGCTGTGATTGCCAGCAGCGGCTGCGCAATGACCGCCTGCTGCAGCATGCCTACATTCCAGATCGCTACAAGCATTGCGAGCTCTCCAATTTTGAGCACGATGGGCCGTTCCAGACGCTCTCGCCGGCGCACCTGGCGGCGTCGCAGTTTGTGGAGAAGTATCCGGTGGAGCGCGCCGGGCTGCTGCTGATTGGAACGATCGGCGTGGGCAAGACGCACTTGGCGGTTGGCATCATTCGCGAGCTGATGATGGCGAAGGGCGTGCCCTGCCTGTTCTACGACTATCGCGAGCTGCTAAAGGAAATCCAGAACTCCTACAACAACTCGGTCGCCGTCACCGAGCTCGATGTCTTGCGGCCGGTATTTGAAGCTGAAGTGCTGGTGCTCGACGAACTCGGCGCGGTGAAGCCGACCGAGTGGGTATGGGACACGGTAAGCCACATTCTGAACACGCGTTACAACGACCGAAGGACGACGATCATCACGACGAATTATCGCGACCTGCCGCCCGGCGGGGCCGCGAATGGCGATGAGCCGCCACGAAGAACCTACGGTGCCGCGGAACGCGCCGCTCGCGAAGAGACCCTCGGCGATCGCATTGGGGAACGCATGCGCTCGCGACTGCATGAAATGTGCCGCATCGTCACCGTGCAGGGTGAGGACTTTCGGATCAAGTGGAAGAGTGCTAGCTGGCGGTAACGGCTCTCCATGAAGAAAAAAGTGTTCTTGGATACACAGATTCTCGAATACGCCGCGACCGGAAATATCTCGAAGCGCGAATGGGATCACGTAACGCGCTACTTGCAGTGCGAATACCGTTACTACATCTCGTTACATACCTTGTACGAGCTGTTGGTCGGGCTCGCACTCGGCTCCAACGACTATTTCTCGCACAATCAAAAACGGCTTAAGGTTCTATTTTCGCTAGGCGCTCGCAGATATCTCGGGCTCGCAGGCGATTTTGTGCGGGTTCACGCTTTTGGCTTGCCAGGAAGAATCCATCATTTCGACCCAGAGCACCTACGCATATGGGCACGTGTCATTGTCGGCGCTCGAGACAGATGGCAATTAGAAAGAGAAGGGGTAGGGTTGGGAACTAGAGCCTATGGCATCAAACTTGACGAAGTGGTCTCCCAAGTCGACCGTGGTAAAGCGCAGCACGTCAAAAGCCTAGAAGAACTACGAGACGGCGTTTCAAAACGCTCGAACCAAGAAATATGGTCGACGTCACTCTTAAACCTCATAGAGGTTCCCGCAACCCCGGAGAACGTAACGCGTATTTTGAATGCTACTGATGCAGCATTTTGGTACAGCAGTGCGCTATACGACCTTGCGAAAGCGCGAAACTATAACTTTGATGAACGCGATTCCGATTGGCTCGATTACCATCAGCTTCTTTACCTTGCCGATCCGACCGTTCACTTTGTCACCGCCGAAGTGAAGCTCCCCGCGAGAATCAAGAAAAGCGTGCAGCGTGACCGCGTCTTAGTTTGGAAAGACTTGATTTCTATAGCGGCTAAAAGAGGGTTCTAGGCGAGTAAAATTCCGGCGTGAAACTTCCCACTCCCGAGCGCAGCGCCCAAGCTGGAATCATCCTTTTATTCGTCGTGATCATTCGCAGCCTGGCCGAGTATTTCCGGCTCGAGCATGCGTATGGCTACGCGATTCCGCGACAGATCTTGAGCGAATACGTTGGCGGTGCGTTGATTGCCGTGGTGGCAACCGGGATCTGCGTGATGTTCTTTTTCGCGCGCCGGTACCGGAGCGTGGTGGTCCTGGTGGTGGTGACCATTGTGGCGTTGCTCGTCTACAAGGTCCGCTACATCCTGTAAGACGTGTTGCTGTCATTGCGAGGAGCGTAGCGACGTGGCAATCCCATCGCGGCGTCGTCTTCCACAACAGTCAAGAATTCCTCCGGAGATAGCTTCGGTCTGTAGCGGCGCCCGACGCATTCCGGGGATTCCCACGCCTCGCACTTGCGTGCTCCGCTCGGAATGACAGCAAAAAGCCGCCTCTCACAACATCGCGTGACGACTCTCACGCTCGACGCGGTCACCGGTCACAGACGCGATCCCAAATCCTTTGCTACTGTGCCAATCAGGGTCAGCAGGCCCGGGCTCAGCGCCCATCGCCGCTGACCCCAACGCTTTCTCGACGCTCTTTGAAAACCCTGTGATGGCGACCGGAGAACCTTTTGTCCCGAGCTTTGCGAGCCGCAACCCTTTTGTTTTGAATATTTTGCCTTTAACTCTTTTGGATTGAATATTTTGCGCACTATCCAATGGCTAACTCTAATGTTTTGAAGATTTTGCGATTCCAGAAGGGGAGGGGATACCCAGGTAATCCAATCCTCTGTACCTCCGCGCCTCTGTGGTGAACGGAATGTACGGGTCGCAGTAAACTCCAAGGGTGCTGCGATCCAGCCTCCAGTTCGAACCGGCGCACGACGCGGAGTTCTTCGCCGCCGCTCCCGCGAAAGCTGCGGTGTTCTTGTTGCGCGGCGCCGAGGGAACGGAACCGTATGTCAGCAAGACGTCGAATTTGCGCCGGCGGATGGTGCGGTTGCTGGGCGCCCCGGAGGAGCGAACGAAGCGGCTCAACCTGCGCGACCGGGTGCAGGGGCTTGAGTACTCGCTGGTGGCGTCGGATTTCGAGGCGCAGTTTTGTTTGTATCGCACTTTGCGGGAGATTTTCCCTTCGACCTATACCGACCGGCTGAAGCTGCGGTTTGCGCCGCTGGTGCGATTGATACTCGAGAACGAATATCCGCGGGTGGCGGTGACGACGCGGATCCAGAGTTTGAAATCGAAGTCCGCGTATTACGGGCCGTTTGCGTCTCGGGTGGCGGCGGAGAAATTCAGCAACGATGCGCTCGATTTCTTTCTGCTGCGGCGCTGTACCGACGACCTGAATCCGGATCCCGCATTTCCGGGCTGCATTTATTCCGAGATGAAGATGTGCCTGGCGCCGTGCTTCAAGGGCTGCACCGATGAGCGCTACGCCGCAGAGACAGCAAGCGTCCGCGAGTTCTTTGAAAGCGGCGGGCGATCGTTGTTGCGGCAGATTGAAATCGATCGGAACATCGCATCGGAAAATCTCGAGTTCGAAAAGGCCGCGGAACTGCATACGAAGATCGAGAAGCTAAAGGCGGTGACGCAGCAGGCTTCGGAGCTGGTGCGGAACATCGAGCGGCTCGATGGCGTGATGGTGCAGCCGTCTCAGGAAGCAGAGAGTGTTTCGCTGCTGAAGATCAGCGGCGGGTTCCTGCACGATCCGGTGCCGTTCAACGTGACGCCGCGCTTGCAAGTTGGACAAGTAAAGACGCCGCAGAGCATGGAGGCGCGTTTGTCCGAGGCGCTCGCTGCCGTCCCGGTGCAGAAGCCGGCGTCGGCCTACGAATGGATGGAGCATCTAGCGTTGCTGAAGCGCTGGTACTACCGGACGAGCAAAACCGGCGAGATCTTTCTCACCGACGACAAGGGTGAACTGCCGTATCGACGCCTGGTGCGCGGTGTTTCTCGCGTGTACAAGGGCGAGAAACCGCAGGCCGATTTGAGCGAGACAGCTGGCGATTATTGGCGCTTCCGCGCGGCAGAAGGCGGCGTGCCGGATCGTCCGTCAGAGGCGCGCGGCGGTTTGGGCGAGAAATAAATTCTTCCATTAGACTAGCGGGTCATCGGAGACCCAAGCTTGAAAGCACATCTAGCTACGTTCCTTCTCTTCACTTCCTCTTTTACGTTGGTAAGCGCGCAGGAAGCGCCGAAGCCGAAACAGCTAACCATTGAAGCGATCTTCGCGAAGGGCGGAGTGCTCGGCCGCGCGCCGGAGTCGGTGGAGTGGAGTCCGGATGGAACGAAGGTCTCGTTCGTGCAGCGTGATGATTCGGGCGATAACGGTGCGCTCTATTACGTGGATGTGACCACCGGAGCGAAGCCAGCTGTGCTTGTCGCGCAGGAGAAGCTGACCGAGATGAAGCCGCCGGCGAAGACGAAGTCCGATGACCGCGAGAAGGACAATCGCGAGCGGTATTCGGTCGCGGCCTATCATTGGGCGCCGGATTCCAAGCACATCCTCTTCGACTCGGGCGGTGCGCTGTGGAACTATGACCTCGCGGCGGGGAAGTCGGCGATGATTGCGTCGGCCGAAGGTGGGCTTGGCGATCCGAAGTTCTCGCCGTCGGGAGATCGCATTTCCTATCTGCGCGAGCACGATCTGTATGTATCGGGACTTGATGGAAAGGCGAAGCGAATTACCGAAGGTGGCAATGCGAACGTCCTGAACGGCGAAGTGGATTGGGTTTACGCGGAGGAGCTGAACGTCCGCAGCAATTACTTCTGGTCACCGAATGGGAAGCAGATTGTGTATCTGCAAATGGACCAGACGAAGGTGCCGACCTATCCGATTACCGATTACATCCCGACGCAGGCGACGGTGGATGAGGAGAAATTCCCCAAGCCGGGCGATCCGAACCCGTCGGTGAAACTTGGCGTGGTGAGCGCGACGGGCGGGAAGACGAAGTGGATCGAGCTGCCGGCAACGGATGCATATATCTCGCGCTTTGGGTGGGTGCACGATGGACTGCTGTATGCGTTCGTGCTGAACCGTCCGCAGAACAAGCTGGATTTGTACCTGGTGGATGCGAAGTCGGGGCGCACGCAGGTAGCGATGACGGAGACGAGCCCGTCGTGGATTGAGACCAATGATGAGTACAAGTTCATTGCTAATGGAGAGAAGCTGCTGTGGACGAGCTGGCGCGATGGGCACACGCACATCTACTTGTATGACCTCGACAAGAGCAATGCGCTGGCGCCGCTGAAGCTGGAGCGGCAACTGACGCGCGGGGATTGGGACGTCGTCTCCATCGATGGCGTGAATGAGAAGACGGGGATCGTCTACTACAGCTCGGACCAGGAAGACGAGCGGCAGCGGCAGGAGTATCGCGTGAACCTGGCCGATGGCGTGAGCGAGAAGATCACCAAGGACCACGGCACGCATGAAGCGAAGTTTGCACCCGAGGCGAACTGGTTCGTGGACAACTACTCGGCGCTGACGACTCCGCCGGCGCTTGCGGTGTGCACGCTGAAGGATGAGTGCACAACGTTCTGGAGCGGACGGAGCGTGAAGGACTACGCTCTGCTGGTACCGCAGTTTGTAGATGCAAAGGCCGATGATGGCACGGTGATGCACGGGGTTCTGTTGATGCCAACAGAAGGCGTAGCGATGGTGAACGGCAAAGTGCCGTTGATCACCAATCCGTACGGCGGACCGGGCGTTCCGGGGGATTGGGATTCCTGGGGATCGGTTGATCTCTTCGACCAATATATGGCGAAGCGCGGCTACGCGATCCTGAAGATGGAGAACCGCGGCATGGCGGGACGCGGCGAGAAGTTCGCGGCGCCGATTATGCACCACATGTGCGAGCTTCCGCTGAAAGACCAACTGGCTTCCGTCGAGCAGGTGCTGAAGCAGTTCCCGCAGCTCGATCGCGCCCGGCTTGGGTGGTGGGGATGGAGCTATGGCGGCACCATGACCGCCTGGGCGCTCGAGCATTCCGACTGGTTCAAGGTGGGCGTGAGCGTGGCGCCGGTGACCGACTGGCGCAACTACGACTCGATCTACACCGAGCGCTACATGGGCATGCCGAAGGAACAGGCGGCGGACTATGACCGGACGTCGGTGGTGCTGAACGCGAAGCAGATTCATGGCAGGCTGCTGGTGGTGCACGGCACGAGCGACGACAACGTGCACATGCAGAACTCGATGCAATTCATGTATGCGTTGATCAATCACGGCGTGCCGTTCGATGTGCAGATTTATCCGCGAAAAACGCATTCGATCTCGGGAGAAGAAACGAGGGTGCATCTCTTTCACCGCATTCAAAGGCAGTTTGACGATGTGCTGATGCCGAAGACGGCTGCGTCATCTACTCCGTAAGGGGGAGGCGATGAACGTTTTTGTAACGGGTTCTACGGGGTTGATTGGACGGGCGGTAAGCGCGCGGCTGCGGAGTGAGGGTCATACGGTTACGCCGTTGGTGCGCGGAACACCGAAGGCCCGCGAGGTGCAATGGTCGCCGGGAAAAACTCTGGATCCGGCGGTGCTGGCAAGTGCGGATGCAGTGATTCATCTCGCGGGCAAGAACGTCGCTACGAGGTGGACTCCAGAGGAGAAGAAAGAACTCTATGAGAGCCGTGTGGCGGGAACGAAGACGATCAGCGATGCGGTGGCGGAGGCGTTTCGCCGGACAGGAAAGCCGACGGTGCTGATTTCAGCGTCGGCGATTGGGTATTACGGAAACCGCGGCGACGAGGTGCTGACCGAAGAGAGCGCGCCGGGCTCGGGATTTCTGCATGATATCTGCGTGGCATGGGAAGGCGCGGCACAATCGGCGAAAGATGCAGGTGTACGCGTGGTGCATCCGCGGATTGGCGTGGTGCTGAGCAAAGATGGCGGAGCGCTGGCGCAGATGTTACCGATCTTCAAACTTGGTGCTGGTGGAAGACTTAGCGGTGGACGGCAGTGGTGGAGCTGGATTTCGATCCACGACATTGTGGGCGCGATGATGTTTGCACTGAACAACGTGCAGGTGAGCGGACCGGTGAATTTTACGGGGCCGTATCCGGTGACCAATGCTGCGTTCACGAAGGTTTTGGGTATGGTGCTGCATCGGCCAACATTGTTTCCCGTGCCGCGGTTTGCGCTGCACATTGCGATGGGGAAGGAAGCGGCGGAAGAGACGGCGCTGGGGTCGTTGCGTGTGTTGCCGAAACGCTTGCTGGATTACGGCTACCAATTTCAACATGCAGATTTGCGCGAAGCGTTGCACAATGTGGTGAACTGATCTTTTACGTCGGAGCCTTCATGAACCGCCAAGTCGCTGCGCTGTGTGTTCTCTTCTTAACTCTTCTTGTTCCGGCATTCGCCGAGGAGCAACTCGCGGTGCATGTGAACGAGATGCGCGTTCCACAGATTCTTGGCGTGGTCCAGAACCACAAGGGCGAACCGGTGACGGGCGTCACCGTGGAAGTGATTCGCCGCGAGAACGGGCACACCGTGGGCGAAGCGAAGACCGATGCGCAGGGGAGATTTGCCTTTCCGGCAGTGAAGAACGGTCGCTTCAACATCAAGGTGCATCACAACGGTATCGCCGATTTTTATCATGTGCGGGTGACCGAAGAGCACGCGTCGCCGGAACTGGTGCTGAAGTACAAATGAAGACTTTATTGGTTGGGCTGATGTTAATGGCTGGTTGCGCGAGCGTTTGGGCGCAATCGGATGTGGTGGAAGTAAAGCAAGTGCAGCACCTCCGCGGGATCAACGGCATTGTGCGCGATGCGAAGGGGCAACCGTTGCCCGGTGCGCTAATCGCGTTGCGGTTGCAAGGATCGTCAACGGTGATGGCGACGACTTCGAGTCATCTGGATGGGCACTTCGTGATGAGGCTGCTCGCGCCGGGACTGTATGACATGGATGTCCGGGAAGCGGGCTTCAAGAAGGCGTTGTATCACCTGAAGGTCGATGACCAGGGAACGAAAGAGCTGTTGATTGTGACGATGCAGGCGGCCAAGTGATGCGTTGGATCGTTCTGATGACGATGCTGTTCGCGACGTTGATCGCTTTTGCGCAGCAACCGGTGAAGATCGATCATTCGCTCAAGCGGATTCAGGGCGTGGTGCAGCGCGAGAACGGCGAGCCAATTCCCAACATTGATGTGGAAGTGTATGGCGGGCGATCGCTGGTGGCCGCGACGAAGACCGACAGCAAAGGGAAGTTCAAGGCCGACAGCCTGGAACCGGGTGAGTATGAGGTGTGGTTTTTGTACAAGCCGCGGCCGGTGTTCCACGATGCGGAGTACAACGTGACGGTGGATGCGAAGGGACCGAAGGATGCTTGGGTGGTAGTGCTGAAGCCGCTGTAGTGCTCGGGCCGGCGAACAGCAGATCCTTCGGTTCGCTCAGGATGACAGGAGATAGTGTTGGAGATTGGCGCATCAGTGTGGGCTGGGCGCGAGGCATTCGCAGGGGCTAAAGCCCGCTCATCGCGTGGTCTGATCGGCACGACCGAAGTCGTGCCCTGATACAAACCAAGAATCGCGACCGAATTATCGGCGGCATCTGCGAATCGGCACGACTGAAGTCGTGCCCTGATACAAACCAAGAATCACAACCGAATTAATTGCGGGCGCTTGCGAATTCGGCTACACGCTCTTTCACACTCTTCACTGCGATCGGAAGGTTGAGCGATGCGCCTTCTTCGATTAGCGGAACTAACTTGTCGAACTCGGGACCGCTGTGGGTGCCTGTGACCGCAATGCGAATGGGGTGAAAGAGGTCTTTACCTTTCACGCCGGTTTCGGTTTTCACCTCGTTGACGATGGCTTTGAAGCGCTCGGCGGTTAGCGGCGCTGATTCATTCGCAATGCGAGTGGTGAAGGCCGCGAGGACGTCGGTGGTCTTCGGCGCGGCCAGGACTTCGGCGTTGTCGGGATTGGCGAGGGCGGCTGCGGCGTCGTAGTCGAAGAAGACTTTGCCGCGCTCAGGGAGCTCGTCGAGCTTGTTGACTGAGGGGACGACGAGGGCGGTGACTTTACTGAGCCACTCGTCCACTTCGTTGGAGGCGCCCCACTGTGCGACGTGGATGGGATCGAGTTTGGGCATGCCGACACGATGGGCGATCTTGTCGATCATCATGCGGTCCCAATAATGGCGCGCGAGTTTCGCGATGCGATACGTCGCGGCTTCCTTGATGTAGTGGCGGTTGAGCCAGTAGAGCTTCTCGAAGTCGAAGATGGCCGGCGATGGCGTGACGCGACGCAGATCGAACTCTTTGACCAACTCTTCCGGGCGGAAGATTTCGCGAGTGCCGCCCGTTGGCGCCCAGCCGAGCAGCGCGATGTAATTCACCAAAGCTTCGGGGAGGACGCCCATCTCGCGGAAGGTGGCGATCGACGTTGCGCCGTGGCGCTTGGAAAGGCGCTCGCGATCGGGACCGAGGATGGTGGAGAGGTGCGCGAACTCGGGCACTGCCCAGCCGAGAGCTTCGTAGAGCGCGACCTGCTTGGGCGTGTTGGAGAGGTGGTCGTCGCCGCGGATGACGTGCGTGATCTGCATCTCGGCGTCGTCAACGACTACTACGTAGTTGTATACCGGCACGCCGCTGGAACGCAGAATGATCGGGTCGCTGACGACTTCGTTGGAGAACTCGACGTCGCCGTGAACTATATCGTGGAAGCGGATGGGGCGCTCGGGAATGCGGAGCCGGATGGCGCCAGCCTCGCCGGAATCGCGGCGGCGTTTGGCCTCGGCGGGGTCGACGCTGCGGCAGGTTCCGGGGTAGATCGGCGGACGATGGTCTTTGAGGGCCTGCTCGCGATAGGCGTCAAGATCGGCCTGGGAGCAGAAGCAGTAGTAGGCCTTGCCCTCGGCGACGAGGCGCTCGGCATGCTCGCGATAGACGTCGATCTTGTCGGACTGGCGATAGGGTGGAAACGGGCCACCAACGTCGGGGCCTTCGTCCCAGTTGATGCCCATCCACTTGAGGTCGTCGAGAAGCTGCTGCTCGTAGCGGGCTTCGCTGCGTTCGAGGTCGGTGTCTTCAATGCGCAGGATCATGGTGCCGCCCTGCTGGCGCGCGAAGAGCCAGTTGAAGAGCGCGGTGCGGGCGTTCCCGACATGTAATTGCCCGGTCGGCGAGGGCGCGAACCGGGCCCGGACCTTCTTGTCTGACATGCCGTTCTATTTAATCACAGCCAAAATCTTTGAACACGAAGGGCATGAAGGTTGCACGAAGGGAATTGGGGGTATGCTGCGGGGATGAGGCGTCGAGAGTTTCTTGGGAGCTTGGTGGCGGCAGTGGCGTGCGCAGCAGCGGGAGATGCGTTTGCTGAAGAGCGTGCGCGGCAGATTGCGTTTACGTTTGACGATCCGAAAACTGACAGCGGCCCCGGGCTGACCTGGCAGCAGGTGAATGACAACCTGCTCGCCGCGCTGGATAAGGCCAACGTGAAGGCGGCTTTGTTCGTGACCGGGATGCGCGTGGACAGCGAGGATGGGCGCAAGCTGGTGGCGAAGTGGAACGATGCGGGGCATTTGATCGGGAGCCACTCGTATTCGCACTTGTTCTTCGATTCGAAGAAGGTGACGCTGGCGGGGTTTGAGGCGGATCTGTTGAAGAACGAGCCGCTGGTGGAGAGGTACTCGCAGTTTCAGAAGCTGTTTCGGTTTCCGTTTTTTAAAGAGGGGAACACGAAAGAGAAGCGCGACGGGATGCGCGCGTTTTTGAAGGAGCATGGATACAGGATTGGGCGGGCGACCGTGGATGCTTCGGATTGGGCGATTGATGGGCGCATGCGCAAGCGGTATGAGAAAGATGCGAAGGCCGACCTGCGGCCGTATCGCGACTTCTATCTGCAACACATCTGGGACCGCGCGCAGTATTACGATTCGCTGGCACAGCGCGTGTTAGGACGGAGTCCCGCGCACACGGTATTGCTCCATCATTCGCCGATGAATGCGATGTTCTTGCCGGATTTGATTGCTCAATTCAAGGGCAAGGGATGGGAGCCGGTGGATGCGGCGAAGGCGTTTGCCGATCCGGTGTACGACCGGCAGCCGGACATTTTGCCTTGCGGCGAGAGCTTGATCTGGGCGCTGGCGAAAGAGACGGGGAAGTTCGACGCGGAGCTGCGGTATCCGGGCGAGGACGACGTGTACGAGAACCCAAAGATGGATGCGCTCGGTTTGTGAGCGTCTGCGATACTAGAGGTATGAGTGCTGATCCGAAGTCGGTCAAAGTGCATAAGACCGAAGGCACGGGGATGGAAATCGAGTGGAAGGACGGGCACCGCTCGGCTTACACCTTCCCCTGGCTGCGCGATGCTTGCCCGTGTGCGTTGTGTATTGAAGAACGAGAAAAAGAAGGGCGCAAGCCAGGCGATCCGCTGAAGGCAATTGCCGGGGCGCTGCCGATGTTCAAAGCGCTGGCACGGCCCACGGAAGCCGAGGCGGTGGGGAAGTATGCGATCCGCTTTACGTGGAACGATGGGCACCAGCATGGGATTTACTCGTGGGAGTATCTGCGGGAGAACTGCACGTGTCCGGAGTGCAAGATGAAGCGGGATGCGGCGGCAGTGGCGCAAGGCGAAGCAGTGGATGAGGGCGAGGGGAAGCCGAACTGAGCTTATGAAGCGATGGTTTGCTGTCGCTCTAGCAATTTGCGCGCTGCTCGCAATGGGGGAGGCGCAGGAGAAGGTTCAGGAAACTGCCTCATTCAATCCCGCCAAATATCCGCGCAATCTATACATCGTCACGCGGAGGGAGTTCCCACTCGAATCAGCGTCGGTGCGCGTGATCCAGGCGCGTGCGCGCAACTTCGTCGGCGCACCCGCCGATTGCAATGCCTTTATTGAGGTGCGGCGCGACGAAGCGGTCGTGACGCGACTTTCGTTCTTAGCAATTGATCCCGGCGGCTTCAGCTTTGGCCTGTTTCTTCCGCTACGGCAGCCTATCCCCGATGCGCTCGTCATCATGAAAGAAGGCGACTACGACGGGCGGATGATCGTCATCTCGGGCGATGGGAAGGTGGCGAACCTGCCGGGTGGGCTTTATTTCCAGACAGAGGACAAGCGTTACCTAATTGGCTTACATATGCGCGACGACACCGGACTGGCAGTCGTGGATGTGGCCACCCGGTCTATGGTTCTCGACGAGAAAGCGCTCAAAGATAGCGGCGAGATCGGGGAGTTCTACAAGGATGAGCGCGGATATTTCTTCACGTTTCACACGGAGCCACCGAGAGATGAATTTCTCAGGCTGGATCTTGAGCATCGACGGCTGGTGAAGGATTCGAGCGCGGCGTTAAGAAGTGCTCGGAAGGTGGAGTGGGATTTCACGCCGGGAGAGATGGTGGACTGCACGACGAAGTGAGCTTCACCTCAATCGGCTGCCCGCGGTCTCACGCATAGATTTTTCTGCTCGCAATTTTCCAAGCTCTACTGCAATTGGCCATTCGTCGAAGGCAAACCAGACGAGGGCGAGGAGATTCACGATTGGAACCACCGCTAGAACGCTGAGCCAGCGGGAATACCCGCCCTCTGCGCGATGTTGCCCCAGATCCAAACCACAAATACCGCTACTAAGAGAGCGATAATTACTTTCGCGCCATCCAGGTTTGCCATATCTTTCCGATGCCTCCGCGCGAGTGTACCTCTCTCTGCCGCTCTGTCGCACGTTACAATTGAGTTTAGGCCACGACGAAGGAAATCCCGTTGCAGTTCCTCGAAAAACTGAATCCCCAGCAGCGCGAGGCGGTGGAAACCGTCCATGGACCGGTGTTGATTCTCGCAGGCGCGGGGAGCGGCAAGACGCGGGTTATCACCTACCGGATTGCCTACCTGATCGAGAAGGTTGGGGTGTCGCCGGACTCCATCCTGGCGATGACGTTTACCAACAAGGCTGCCGCCGAGATGCAGGAGCGCGTGGAACACCTGGTAGGTGGGCGGACGCTGGCCAAGCCGGTGATTTCGACGTTCCACTCGTTTTGCGTGCGGGTGCTGCGGCGCGATATCGAGGCACTGCAGATCAACGGAAAGGGCTACCGGAAAGATTTCGCGATTTACGACGAGAGCGACCAGCAGTCGCTGGTGAAGTCGGCGATGAAGCGGCTGGGGATCGACGATAAGCAGCTCACGGTGCGCAACGTGCTCTCGCGGATTTCGCATGCGAAGAACCATCTGCTGGATCCGCAGGAGGTGTACCTGCAATCCGGCGATCCGAAGGTGGAGCGGATCGCGCAGATCTACAAGGTGTACGAATCGGAGCTGGCGAAAGCGAATGCGCTCGACTTCGACGACCTGCTGCTGATGACCAACAAGCTGCTGAAGACCTCGACCGAGGTGCGCGAGCGCTACAACCGGCGGTTCCAGTACGTGCTGATTGATGAGTACCAGGACACCAACCGTCCGCAGTACGAGATCATGCGGGCGCTGGCGGGAACGCTGCACAACGTGTGCGCGGTGGGCGATGAGGACCAGTCGATCTACTCGTGGCGCGGGGCGGACATCCGCAACATTCTCGAGTTCGAGCAGGATTTCCCCGAGGCCAAGATCGTAAGGCTTGAGCAGAACTACCGTTCGACGCAGAACATTCTGGAAGCGGCGTCGGCAGTGGTGAAGAACAACCTGAAGCGGAAGGGCAAGAACCTGTGGACCGAGCGCATGGGTGGCGCGAAGGTCGGGTATTACGAGGCGCCGGACGGCGAGAACGAGTCGCTGTTTGTGGCCGACTACATCAACAAGTACCTGATGATCGCGCACGATGAAGACGATGAGCCGAAGCGCGCGGCGGTGCTCTATCGCACCAACTCGCAGTCGCGATTATTTGAAGAAGCGATGCGGCGCTATGGCATCAAGTACAACGTGGTCGGGGGCTTCAGCTTCTACGAGCGCGCCGAAATCAAGGACATGATCAGCTATCTGAAGCTGATCCAGAACCCGAGCGACTCGGTGGCGCTGCTGCGGACGATTAATACGCCGACGCGTGGGATCGGGAAGACGACCGTCGAGCAGATTGAGCGGATTGCGCTGGAGACCAACCTTCCGTTGTGGGATGCGTTGGGGCACATCGTGGAACAGCGACTAATGCAGCCACGGGCGTGCGCGGCGCTGAAGGGCTTCCGCGAACTTATTCAGGATGCGCGCGCCATGCTCTACGGGAAGTTCGAAGAGCGACTGGTGGAGACGGCACAGGTATCAAAGCCCGAAGAAAGTGACGCGGCCGAACCGGAGATTGCAGACGAAGATCTGCAAGACAACATGGCGTTCGACTTCGGAGAACTGGAGCCGGACGCGGAGGAGTTTTCGCCGGAGGCCCTGGGCACGGCGGAAGAAGCGGCTCCGGAGAAGGTCGAGGGCTTCCGCTCGCCCGGTGAGAACGCGAACGTTTCCGAGGTGCTGAAGTTCTTGATCGATCGCACGGGATACATCAAGCAGTTGGAGGCGGAAGACACTCCGGAGTCGCTGGCGCGGATTGAGAACCTTCGCGAATTGGTGAATGCGGCGATGGACTCGCGGGATCGCGGAGAAACGATTGCGGATTTCCTCGACCACGCCGCGCTGGTGGCGGACACCGACGACATTGAAGCCGGTGCGCAGGTCACGCTAATGACGATGCACGCGGCGAAGGGGCTGGAATTTCCGCTGGTGTTCATCGTCGGCATGGAAGAAGGGCTGTTTCCGAGCTCGCGGACGCTGATGAACCCGGATGAAGTTGAGGAAGAGCGGCGGCTTTGTTATGTCGGAATGACGCGGGCGATGCGCATCCTTGTGTTGAGCCGGGCGCGGTATCGGCGACGGTATGGGACCGACATGCCGGATGCGAGTACGGCTTCGCGGTTCCTGAGCGAAGTGCCACCGCAGTTGTTTGAAGACATCGGGTCGCCGCAGAAGAAAACGCCGGTGTTCGGCGATGACTCGTACAGCACGCATTACGACTACGAGAACGAAGATCAGCGTCCGCAATATGGACGGACGAAGCAGAAGACGAGCTATGGCGGCGGCTCGACATACAACTCGATCGACAACATTGCGGAGTTTTTCGCGTCGCGCGGGAAGAAATTCAATCGTCCGAGCGTGCCGATGGAAGAGCCGCATGGGAAGCGCGGGTTCCGTCCGGGACAGAAGGTGAAACACCCCAAGTATGGGGAGGGGACGGTGTATCAGCGCGAGGGCGAAGGGGAAGAAGCCAAGATTACGGTACAATTTCCAAGGTTCGGCTTGAAAAAACTGGTGGAGAAGTTCGCGCAGTTGGAAAAGGCGTGAAGATCCCCGGAGGCCGAAGCAGGACAGCAGATCCTTCGTCGCTACGCTCCTCAGGATGACAGGAGAGGGCGGTGGAGAGGGTGAGATATACGCGGGCTGACCGCGACGCAGTTTAAGCGACATCTGTCGCGCAAATTAGATAGGACAACTACAACACACATGGCAAATACGAAGAAGATTACCGATAAAGACGAGCGCAAGAAAGTAAAGCGCGCAGCCCGCAAGAAGGCGGCCCCGAAGGCGAAGCGCACTTACATTCGCGGCGAGAAGAAACGCAAGGTCAAGAAGTTGGTCCGCGGAACCTCGAAGCGGTAAGCCAGCCCGGCGAATCCGTTTCGAAGTGGCACATCTTTACCCTGCCGATTGGCGCAATGCGCGGCGGCAGGGTAAGATTCTCCCGCGATTCAAAGCGCAAGAATGGCGCTGCAAGCGCTGGTGCTGCAGCACTTCTTCCAGCACGCGTAATAGCGCGGCACGGTTTTGCGTCGCCGGTCGAATTCGTGCCGTAGCCACTCGCTGGCCAATCAAGTTCGTGCGGAGCAGGCACCCTGGCAAACCAACTACTCGCTTGTAAGTCGATCGACAAACTCATCTCTGATTCCGAAGCGCCGGAGCATCAGCTTAAGAAGACGCTCGGACCCTGGTCTCTGACTGCTTTGGGCATCGGCGCCGTAATCGGCTCCGGCATCTTCACCGTCATCGGCACTGCGATCGCCGGCCAGAAGTTCGATACCTCTTCGATCCTGAACGCGCCGCTGCTCGACTACATCATTCATCACACGGCCACCACGGGACGGCCGGGCGCCGGTCCAGCCCTGGCGCTATCGCTGGTGTTGGTCGCGCTGGTCTGCGCGTTCACTGCATTGTGTTACGCCGAGCTGGCTTCCATGATCCCGATCGCTGGCAGTGCGTATACCTACACTTACGCCACCATGGGTGAGTTGATCGCGTGGATCATCGGCTGGGACCTTATCCTCGAGTACGCCGTCAGCAATATGGCCGTCAGTGTGGGTTTCGCCGCGCATCTGGTGGATGCCTTCGACTGGTTTGGTTGGCATCCCAATCCACGCTGGATATCGCCGGCGTACCTGCCGAGCGGCCTCACTGATCTCCAAGGCGGCACGATTTACAACACAGGTTGGCACTTCGGATTCAATATCCCGGCGTTCCTCATCGTAATGCTGTTGACGGTCGTCCTTGTGCGCGGAATCCGGGAATCGGCTGAGACGAACAACATTATGGTGCTCCTTAAAATTGGCGCCATTCTTGCTTTCGTGGTCGCCGGGATGAAGTACATCCACCCGACGAACTATCATCCGTTCGCACCGCAGGGTTGGCCGGGAGTTCTCACCGGTGGGTCGATTATCTTCTTCACCTACATCGGTTTTGATTCAGTATCCACCGCCGCCGAAGAAGCCAAGAACCCCCAGCGCGATTTACCGATCGGCATCATCGCCACTCTTGTCATTTGCACCGTGCTCTACATCGCGGTCGCCGTAGTACTGACAGGCATCGTGAAATGGGACACGCTGATTGACGACGCGGCTCCGGTCGTGAACAGCCTGAAGAAGCTCGGCCTGATGTCCCACTCCAAGGGACTGCATTGGACGCGACTGGTGGTACTGTTCGGGGCGATGATGGGGATGATCTCTTCGTTGCTCGTGTTTCAGCTCGGGCAGGCGCGGGTTTGGTTCGCAATGTCGCGGGACGGCCTTTTGCCAAAGCTGTTCGGGCGCGTCCATCCCAAGTTCCGCACGCCTTCCACGGCGACTTGGATTGCCGGGGTTCTCGTCGGCATTCCGGCAGGTATTCTCGACATTGGCACCCTCGCCGACCTTTCGAACATCGGCACGTTGTTTGCGTTCGTGCTTGTGTCACTAGGTGTCATCATTCTGCGATTTAAGCAGCCAGAACGACGCCGCGGGTTCCGCGCCCCCGGTGGGCTGACCGCCCCGATCTTGAGCGTGGTGTTCTGCATTCTGCTTATGTCCGGACTGCCGATTTTGACCTGGCTGCGATTCTTCGCCTGGCTGATTATTGGCATGAGCGTTTATTGGCTATATAGCCGTCACCGCAGCGAATTTGCGCCCGTCAGAAAGTAATGTGATGAATAGTTCTACAGGCTCGGAGAAGCTCTCCGGGCCTTCTTCATTTATCCGAAGTCTGCCGAAGGCCGAGCTGCATTTGCATCTTGAGGGTACGGTCGATCCCGCGACGCTTGCGGAGTTGAGCCGTCGGCATCCGACGACCTTGCCGGTGCTGAACAATCGCTATTCGGACGTGAGCGATAGCGGGCGCGTGCTCAGCGAAGACGATGCGCGCGCGATTTATAGATACAAAGATTTCATCGGATTCCTGATGGCGTTCAAGGCCGTGACCGAGCGCCTGCGCGATCCCGACGATTACGAACTCATCACCTATCGCATGTGCGAAGAGCTGGCGCGCGAGGGCTGCGTGTATGCGGAGCCGTATGTGTCCGTGGGCGTGATCTATTGGCGTGGCGGAGAGTTCGATCATTTATTCGACGGCATGGAACGCGGGCGAGAACGCGGCGAGCGAGATTTCGGCGTAAAGATCAATTGGATCTTCGATGCGGTGCGTCACTTCGGGCCGGACGAAGGGTGGAAAGTTGTCGAGAAGGCGATCCAGCTTCGCGAGCGCAACGTGGTTGGAATCGGAATTGGCGGCGATGAGGCGGGTGGACCGGCCGAGAACTTTCGCGAGATCTACGAGAACGCCGCGAAGAACGGGCTGCATCTGACGGCACATGCAGGTGAAAGTACGGGACCTGAATCGATTTGGTCCGCCATGAATGATCTGAAAGCCGAGCGCATTGGACATGGTCTGCACGCGATCGAGGATCCAGAGCTCGTGGAACACCTCGCGAAATCTGGCACAGCGATCGAAGTGTGCGTGAGCAGCAATGTCCGGACGGGTTGTTGCCGAGCGCTCGCCGAGCATCCGGTGCGGAAGCTTTTCGACGCCGGTGTGAAGATCACGATTGCTACCGATGATCCCGAAATGTTTGGCTGCACGTTGACCGGCGAATATCAGATCCTGCAGGACCAATTCGGCTTCAGTGACGATGACCTTCGGCGGGTCGCGCGGAATTCCTTCGAAGCGTCGTTCTTGCCGGAAACGGAAAAACAAAAATATCTGGCGGCAATCTAGAGCTCAGTGTTTGTTCTTGCCGAGCGTATCCTCAGCCGCTCAGCTCGGCATCGCCATGGAAACGTGCTCGTGCACGATCAACCACTTTCCATTCTGCTTCTGGAAGATGAAGGTCCAGCGGAACGTGTTCTTCTCGCTCTTCCCGTCTTTGCGAAGCATGTCCGAATCGATGGTGCAGGAACCCCAGTAGATATCGCCAGCCTTGTGGATCTGGGCGTCGTCGTTGATTTTAAACGTGGCTTTCGAGTATTGCGCCAGGTCTTCGCCGACCGTCTTTTTGTACTCATCCCAATTGTTGTATTTCACCGGGGCGATGTCGAAGAACTGGTGCGGGCCCTGCGCATAGTACTGCGTCTGGTTATCCGCGTTGAGGGTCTGCCAGCCGTCCCAGATCTTCTGCAGATAGGCTTTGTCGGGCGCCGACTGTGCGCGGCCGGAAGCTGCAAATATAAGAAAGATAACCGCGAGACAGACGGCGACACGAATTGATTTCATCCGAGGCTCTCCTTCAAAGAGTGAAGGGATTGTGCCAGAGAGCCTTCGAATCAATCAATCTCCAACTAAAAAAGCCGGAAGAGGTTCTCCCGGCGTCGTTCTTTGTGGAACTCGCTATGCGCGATTGTGCGCGCTCTCATAGGCATGCTTGGCCATGAGGGCATCGAGCGCCGCATCTTTCTCAGCTTGCATTTTCGGGGCTTCCGCGCGGAGCATATCGGTGGGCGATGCATGTTCCCCGGCGGCATCGAGCGCAAGATATCCTTCGCCAGCCAAGGCTTTAGCCGCTTCGCGCAGTCGATATGCGATGTTCTTATCTTTTGCGCCGAGGTAAGCCTGGTCCACCGCGTCGCTCACTTCCACGGATCCACTACCGTTGACGACGCCGAGCCAATAGACTTTGCGCTTCACGAACGCCTTGAGCTGTTCGTCGTTCGCTTCGAGGAACCACCAGTGCTTGTTCTTGATGCTGTACTGGCGACTTGATAATGGGCATGGTTGGCGCTTGCCGGTCTTGAGCAGCTCGAGCTGTTTGTCGTCGACGGCTTTGCGGACGGTATTGATCGAGGCCATCAGTGCTTCCTGGCTGTCGATTGCCGTCAGAATCTCGCGGATGCTGGCCGTGAGGTGAACGGCGATATCGGCATGGAGTCCGCTGGCGTCATCGAGCCGCGCGCTTCCATGCAGAACGTACCAGTCGGAGCCGAAGCTCGCGGCGCGGAAAGGCCACTCCAATTCAATCTCAAGCGGCAGCCCGGAGGCCGTCACGCACTTGCCTGTAATTTTCTCGGACATCGGTCAATCTCTCAGAATTACGAAGGGTATGCTCTATTGTGACACGCAACTTTCGAGAAAGGAAAATGCCGGGCGTGGAGATTGCGCGTATTGCTGAGTTGCTGGACCCCATCGTGGTCGCCGAGCGACAGCTTGAGCAGATCTCCGTCTATTTAGATCTGCTGCTGAAGTGGAACGCGCGCATGAACCTGACGGCGGTACGCGATCCCGAACAAATCGTATTGCGACATTTTGGCGAATCGCTGTTCGCGGCCCGCGAACTGTTCCCTGACCCGGACGCGACAGGATCCCTGGTGGATGTAGGGTCCGGCGCCGGATTTCCCGGAGTGCCGATCGCGATCGAGCGCCCAGGGCTGAGCGTGACCTTGATCGAGGCCCATGGCAAGAAAGCCACGTTCCTCAAAGAAGTAGTGCGTTCCACGAGACTCACCAATGCCTCTGTACAGGCGATCCGGGCAGAGGAATACGTGGGGGTGGCAGATGTGGTTACCATGCGCGCGGTGGAAGAATTTGCGTCAATTCTCCCGGTTTCAGCAAGACTCGTGCGCCCCGGCGGACGGCTTGCCTGCCTTCTAGGATCTCCGCAAGCTGCTGAGGCAGAAGGTGTTATAGGAGAGTGCTGGCGGACGGAACGAACTGTTTACTTTCCTGGTTCCACCCAGCGAGTGCTGTGGATTGGGCAGCGAGCTCAGAAATAGAAACGGGGCCGCTGTGATCCCCTTTAGACACAGCGTCCCCGGTTCATCCAAAACATCCTTGAGGATTGCGGGGGAGATTAGCACTAAGGTGCCTACTTGTCAATGTTCCACGTAGAACATTTCTAATGCCGGCTATGTTCCACGTGGAACACCCTCCTTTTGCACAGGATGCACAGAATACACAGGGCCGCTGCTGTTGCGTTGAGGGGTGGGCTCCGATAACCTGCAAAGGTTCGGGATTCAGCGTGAGAGCGACTCCCTTCGCGGACGAGGCACATGGGCAAGGTCATCGCAATTGCTAATCAGAAGGGTGGCGTGGGCAAGACCACCACCGCCATCAACCTTGCCGCTTCCCTTGCGGCAGCCGAGGTCCCGACGTTGCTTATTGACTGCGACCCTCAGTCGAATGCATCGAGCGGCTTGGGCTTCGGAAAAGATCCCAATCGTCTGAGTAGCTACGAGCTGCTGATGGGGACGGCGCCAGCCAGCGACGTACTGCAACACACCGCGCTCGAAGAGTTACAGCTCATTCCAGCAAGTAAGAACCTGATCGGTGCCAATATTGAGCTCGTCATGATGGAGCGGCGCGAGTATCGCCTACGCGACGCCATTCAAGTGCTGAAGGAAAATTTCGAGTTCATTGTGATTGACTGTCCCCCGGCGCTGGATCTCCTCACGCTCAATTCCCTCGTCGCCGCCGATTCGGTACTCGTTCCAATGCAGGCGGAGTACTTCGCGCTCGAGGGCGTTAGCGAATTGTTGGATACCGTCGAGCGTATCCGGGAGTCGTATAACCCTGAGCTTGCGGTCGAAGGCGTCGTTTTGACGATGTTCGATGATCGAACCAACCTGGCGCAGTCCGTCGCTTCCGAACTAAAAAGCTATTTTGGCGAGCGATTATGCGATACCCAGATTCCGCGCAATGTTCGGCTTGCCGAAGCACCTAGTCACGGAAAACCAGCGTTGCTGTACGATCCGAAGTCCCGCGGGGCTGAAAGCTACATCAAGTTGGCGAAAGAAGTGATCCAGAAGCACCGCAATAAGGCGCAGCACGTCGCTCCCGAGCAGATGGTGCAGGCGCACAGCGAGAGCGATTAAATCCGAGTCGGATGACAACCATGATCGAAAAACGTAAAGTCCTCGGCCGCGGCCTGGAGAGTCTATTGCCCGCCTCCCGCGCCACCGCTGCGCCAGCAGTCGCCACCGCGCCGGCTCCGCCGACCGGTGATATGGTCCGTGAGCTTCCGATCGACCATATCGATCGCAATCCCTATCAGACGCGGACTCAATGGGATGAGACTGCACTGAACGAGTTAGCGGCCTCCATCAGGGTTTCGGGGGTGCTCCAGCCCGTGACCGTGCGCCCTCACGGCGATCGTTTTCAGCTAATTACTGGTGAACGTCGCTGGAGGGCTTCGCAGCTCGCTGGAAAGACCACGGTACCGGCGATCGTGCGGCAGGTCTCAAACGAACAGGCCATGGAGATGACGATCATCGAAAATCTCCAGCGCGAGGACTTGAATCCCATGGAGCAGGCCCGAGCTTACGAGCGCTTGGCGCGGGAATTCAGCCTGACCCAGGAGCAAATGGCACAACGGACGGGCAAAGACCGCTCATCTGTGGCGAATTTCATGCGGTTGCTAAAGCTGCCCGCCGAAGTCCAAGCCATGGTGGAGGGGAATAAGCTCTCCTTCGGGCACGCCAAGGCCTTGATGCCGTTGGAATCTCCTGAAGCGATCATCAGGCTCGCACAGCGAGTGGCAACCCTTTCAATGTCCGTTCGGCAGACCGAAGGCGCAGTCGTAAACCTGCTCAACCCTCCGGAAAAGAAACAGCCAGAGGAGCGCCAAGTGGATCCCAACGTCCGCGAGGTTGAACGGGAGATGGAGCGGAATCTTGGGGTTCGAGTTCAAATTGCGGACCGCAAAGGCAAGGGCAAGATCGTGATCGAATACAAGTCGCTGGAAGACTTCGATCGCGTTGTTGAGGTCCTTCAGCGACGATAGCGGCTTGGGTCTGTAATCAAGCCGTCACATGAACGAGATATCAATAAAACAAATGTCGCAGAGAGCGAAACCCTAGACGCTTCATGAACGTACCGGCAATCTCCAGCAAGACGCATCGCACCACAATTGGCGATTTCGAGCTGACCATCCTGACCGACGGAACGTATTGGCTCGATGGCGGAGCCATGTTCGGAGTTGTGCCCAAGCCGCTCTGGAGCAAGCGGGTTGCGGCTGACGACCAGAACCGGATCACGCTCGGCTTGAACTCGCTGCTCATCCGCGGGAATGGCAAGAACATCCTGGTGGAGACTGGGATCGGCCCGAAGCTGGGCGAGAAGCAACAACAGATCTACGGAAACCAATCCGCATTGTTGCATAGTTTCGAAACTTTGAAACTATCGCCAGACGATATAGATGTGGTGATCAACACTCACCTGCACTTCGATCATTGCGGCTGGAACACCTATTACAAAGACGGTCGTGCCACGCCGACATTCCCGCGCGCCACATATTATGCGCAACAGGGTGAGTGGGAGCACGCGCAGGAACAGCACGATCGCGACAAGGTGAGCTACATCAGCGATAACTACGACCCGTTGATCAACGCCGGTCAGATGAAACTACTCAAGGGCGATGCGGAGATCGCGCCCGGCGTTCGTGTGAAGATGTTCCCCGGACATACCCGCAATCTGCAGGCTGTGATCATCGAGAGCCAAGGCAAGACTGCGTGCTACATCAGCGATCTAATTCCGACGTCCGCACACTTGGACCCGACGTGGGTGATGGGCTACGACCTCGACCCGATCCTGTGCATTGATAATCGCAAGAAGTTCTACGACGTGGCGATTCCGGAGAAGTGGCTGGTCGCATTCACTCACGATCACGAGCATCCCTTCGCATACGTCGAACGCGATGAGCGCGGAAAACCAGTGCCGCGGTATCTGTGATGAAAACACTTCTCTGCATTTTCTTGTTGTCGTTAGCTGCGATTGCGCAAAATCTGCCGGATGCACCGTCAGCGCCGAAACCCGCACCATTCGGGAAGCCTGCTCCGAAGCCTGCGGTGTCCTCGAGTTCCGTCACAGTGAATGAGACCGACGCGCTCTCGCACATTTTGACCCGGCCCTTGCAGATCTATCCCGCACTCGCCTCGGTAAATAAAATCGAGGGCGACGTTGTGATTGAAGCGACGATCGACACCGACGGCAATGTCGCCTCGACCAAAGTAGTTTCAGGGCATCCAGCACTGGCGCCAACGGCTGTCGCATTCGTGAAACAGTGGCTCTTCCGGCCCTTCTATTCTGGCGAGACGCGCGTGCCGGCGGTCACACAACTGACGGTCCACTATTCCCTCTTTGCGTCTGAAGCGGAACGCGAGTTAGAAAAACATTTCCAGGAAACATACTGGCCGGCGTGGCGCGCTGGCGAAGAGGCGCTTGCAAAACAAGACTACGCAACCGCGAAACAACAGTTCGAGATCGGTCGCAGCGAGGCTTCTAAGCTAGGCCAGGCAAACTGGCAGGAATTGGCGAATGCGCTGTCGAGACTGGGATCTGTTGAGTACCGCCAGAAGAACTATTCCGCGGCCGAGCCATATTTGATGCAGGCGATCCAGATCCAGCAAAACCACCGCGAAGCCGACTCTTCGGAGATCGCAGACGCAATCGGAAATCTCGCGCAGGTATACCTTGCCGAGAACAACTTCAGCAAGGCGGAGCCGCTGTTCCTCAAAGCAGTTGAGATCTACGAAAAGCGATTACAGGATCCGACTTCGAAGACGCAATACACCAACGACCGCCGTCACCGGGTAATGAATCTCTTCATGCTTGCGTCGCTGAACCAGGAGATGGGTGCGGGCGAAGAGGCCCTGAAGTACTGCGATCAGGCTGCCGGCGATGCCGGCCAGGCAATGGCGAAGGATGAAGCGATCATCGTGCTGCGCACCTGTGAAACCGTGTATCGCAAGAACCTGAAGTACTCGCGTGCTCGGGAAGTCGAAGGGCTCGCGCAAGACCTGGAAAAGCAGGCTCAATAAATACGAAAGGCGCGATCCTCTCGCGCCTTTCTCGTTACCAAGACTTCTTCTAAATTACTGGCCGACAGGTTCGAGCGTCGCATCCACCACCACGATGTCGCCCTTATCCACTTGGACTTCCTTCTTGAACGGCTTGTAACCGTCCTTGGTGACCAGCAGATGCGCTTTGCCATTGCGCACGATGATGCGCGCTGGTGTAGTCGCCACATTCATGTCTTCGAGCCTGATCTGGGCACCGCGTGGACGCGAACGCACGATGATCATCCCTTTGTCTTTGGCGCCTGCGAACAAGCGCTTGGTGCGGGAATCACGATCGCCGGGCTGTAGGACAACCGCGAAGTGCTGAAGCTCGCCCTCACCCACATGCACGTTGCCGGTGCCTTCGTCGAAACCCTGCTTGAAGATGCTCACCGAATGCGATCCGGGAGGAATTGTGACCGTCGCGGGAGTGACTTTTCCAGTCGGTTCATCGTCCACGAAAATCTGCGCGCCCGCCGGAGTGCTCTCGAACGCGATACCTGTCGGCGCCACGGCAAGATTGACATTGAGCGACGCGTTGTTCCCCGCGGCGATTTCGACCGTGCGAGTCATCGGCTGATAACCGGGCCTCGTGAAAATTACCGTATGCGATCCGGCCTTCATGCCGGAAGCGGTGAAAGGCGTTTTCTCGCCGCGGTTCTGTCCGTCGAGCTGAACGCTTGCGCCAGCTGGATTTGAGTTGATCGCAAGATCGGCAGTTGTTGCGCCCGGAACCACAGGCGGCGGCGCAACCGTCGCGACTGCCGGAGCTGGCGTAGGCTGAGGGTTCTTCTTGTTTCCTTTTGTAGCGGCGGGCGCTGCGTTGGCCTTGTTTACAGTCGCTGCCGCTGCACTTGCGTCAATTTTGGAAGTCTCTTCACGGCCCTTTGCCGACTCAGTCTGGGTAATCGCTACCGGATCCGGAGTTACCACCGTCAGCGGTGCTTGTTGTTTCGAGGGCGTCTGATCGTTCATGGCGCGATAGCCGAAGACGCCGGCCGCGATGACGACCACCGTTACGACGGCCACAATCAAAATGCGCGGAAATGCGCTCTTTGACGGCGGTGGCGCAATCGTTTCATGCTCAAGATTCTTTGCCCCGAAAATCGGCGGCGGCACCACAGCCGGCTGCATCCCCACCGGACCAAAGCTCGCCGGAACCGGATTCGCTGGCGGTGGCGGTGACGACGACCTCATCGGTGGCGGATATGGAGTGCTGCCCAGGTCTGACGACGACACAGGAGCGCGGAAGACTTCCGGAACGTCGGAGCCGAACACCTCAGGCGCCTGATAGGTAGGACCTGGGGGCGCCGACGGCGACTGTTGCGGTCTTGGATACGAAGCCGTGTCGGAGAGCTTCGGTGCAGCCGCGCTTGCCGCTGGTGAAACCGCAGGCCAGTTCGTGACAATCGGTGTCCCCGGAACAACCGAGGTCGGAATTGGTTGCGTGAGCAGAGCTTGGTAGCTCTTTAACGCTCCGACTAAATCCGCACCCGCCTGGTAGCGGTCCGACGGATGTTTCGAGAGCGCCTTGCGCAAAATCGCAGCAACGGCCGGATGTACCTTCGTCTCGAGGTCCGGCGGCAACGGCTCATTCACAATCTTGTAGATGATGGTGCTGATGTTCGGCGCCGTGAACGGACGTTCCCCAAGCAACATTTCGTGGAGAATCACTGCGGCGCTGAACAGGTCAGAACGGCCATCAATTGGATCGCCCTTCACCATTTCGGGCGAGATGTAATTCGGGGTGCCCAGGACATCGCCGCCGGTCGTCAACTGCGCGCCGGACTTGGCGATACCGAAATCCATGATTTTCACCACGCCACTGCGGGTGATCATGATGTTCGCCGGCTTAATGTCGCGGTGGATTACGCCGTTAGCATGGGCGTAATCGAGGCCAGCGCAAATCTGGGTCATGATGTCGATGGTGCGATCGAGGGTGAGGAACCGCTGTTCGGAGAGCAGCGCCTGGAGGGTATTCCCCTCAACGCACTCCATAGCGATGTAGAACGTTCCTTCCTGTTCGCCGGCGTCGTAAATTGTGACCAGGTTCGGATGAAGTAGCTTTCCCGCTGCGCGCGCTTCATTGCGGAAGCGCGACAGTACTTCATTCTTCTCGATGCCATGCACGTCGAAGCGCATGGTCTTGAGCGCAACGGTGCGGCCGATCGTAGGATCGACGGCCTTGTAGACGACGGCCATTGCGCCGCGTCCAATGACGCTTTCCACTTCGTAACGGCCTATGGTTTCCGTTGGCATATCACTCTTCCTCGGCCGAGCACCGAACATCGGCGCGAGGACCCTGTACCAAATTCCCGAGAGCGAGCCCCGCGCAGAGCATCAACCCTGAATTTCGCGCAGAGTTGCCCTTGCGGCTGCAATGGCATGGGGGGAGACCCACACAGCCTGACTGGGTCACGACGCTGAAGAGGAGGTTACAGGTAACGAACCTGTAACTGGACTTCCCGTTCCGAATCGCGTCTTCTTCCCGCTCAGTATATGGCCCAAAGGCGCATGAATCCTAAGCAACGGGTAGAAGAGCGTCCAACTTACAGCAACTTGTAACCTCGGTCAACGTAACCAGCTATAACGATGGTACTGTACCTCCGGTGCCAACAATATGAGTACCTTTGGGAGTAATTAACTTGGTAACACCATTGAGAGTGGTACTGCTATGCGCGATCGTAGTTTGGGGAGCCTTGGCAACCGCCCAATCCTCCGTTGCCTCGCAATCCGATGGAAATGCGGCTGAGCAGCAGATTCAAAAGGTCTTGCAGGCCCAGACCGAAGCCTGGAACCACGGCGATCTGGAGGGCTACATGGCCGGATACTGGAATTCGCCTGACCTGACGTTCTTCTCCAACGCCACAGAAACCCACGGCTGGCAGCCGACCCTGGACCGCTACAAGGCACGTTACCAAGGTTCGGGCAAGACCATGGGAAAGGTGTCATTTCCTGAATTGAAAATTACATCACTGTCCGATGATGCGGCCTTCGTGCGCGGCCAGTGGCAACTCGAGATGCCGGACGGCAAGAAGCCGCACGGGATGTTCACGCTGCTGGTGCGGAAATTCCCCGAGGGATGGCGCATCGTGCACGATCATTCGTCAGGAGAATAGGCGTCAGTCCTTGGTCTTCTGCAATTCGCGGTAGGCTTCGCTCTTGCTCACGCCCATCTCTTTGGCTACACGCTTGAGCGCATCGCGTTCGTCAAGGTTCTCGTGCTTCATCAGTTCACGCACGCGTGTGCGGACCGTGGCGGCGCTGAACACAGATTGACCATGCTGCTGCTCGGGGGCACGGCCGATGAGCAACGTGATCTCGCCCTTCACCTCTGCGCGATGTTTCAGCTCGGAGAGAACTTCGGTGGACGTTCCACGAAGAAACTCTTCATGCAGTTTCGTCACCTCACGCGCGACCACGACCGGCCGCTCCGGGCCAAGAACCTGCACGATCTCCTCAACGGTCTCGAGCAACCGATGCGGAGCCTCGTAGAAGATGACGGTCCGCGTCGAATTCCGAATCCCCTCCAGCGCTTTGGCGCGCTGGCCTTCTTTGCTGGGAAGAAAGCCCAGGAAACGAAACGCATCAGTCGGCAGTCCGCTGGCGACAAGCGCGCTGAGAAAAGCCGACGGACCGGGAATCGGAACAACGGGAATCCGGTGCCGGATCGCCAGCGTAATCAATCGGAAGCCCGGATCGGAAATTCCAGGCATACCGGCATCGGTAACCAGAGCGATGCTCTTCCCTTGTTCCAACTGCATTACCAGCTCGGCGGACCGCGTCAGCTCATTGTGCTCGTGATAGCTGGTGGTGTGGGTCACGATATCGTAGTGATTGAGGAGTTTTTGGGTCTGGCGCGTGTCTTCGCAGGCAATGAGCTGGACCTCTTTCATCGTGCGAATGGCGCGGAAAGTGATGTCTTCGAGGTTGCCAATCGGCGTCCCCACGAGGTACAGCGTGCCGCGCTGGACGTTCTCCGCCATCCAGCGCAGGATACCTCAAGTTTGCGCGGATTTTCCCGCAACTCTAGAATCAAAGAGAGATCAAGTTGAATTAAGGATTCATTTCCGTGCCTCTCTACGAATACGAGTGCAAACAGTGCCGCGAGCGTTTTGAAAAGATCCAGAAGTTCTCGGACGAGCCCGAAAAAGTCTGCCCAAAGTGCGGCGGCGAGGTCGAACGCCTGCTGAGCGCTCCCGCCGTGCAATTCAAGGGCGAAGGCTGGTACGTAACCGACTACGCGAAGAAAAAGGGTGGCGCGGCCAAAAGCAGCTCAACCGACTCCACTTCTTCAGAAAAGAAATCGGAGAGTGCCCCAGCATCCGCGGAGACGCCGAAGCCTTCCACCAGTTCCGACAAGAAATCCTAAGCCGCCTTACGCGCTCTTCCGAATGCGGATTCGGCGTAGTGCTCCAGGATGTCCGCCGGCTCGGGATAAATCGCGGTGCATCCTGACTTGCGCAGATCATCTTCCCGAAATCCGCCGCACAACACGCCGATAATCTCGCGGACCCCGAGCTTGCGCGCAGCCTCGGCGTCATAGGGTGTATCACCCACCACCACAACTTCAGTCGGCTTCAGTCCGCCAAGATGATCGAGCGCCGCGGCAAAGATGTCGGGATGCGGCTTGGAGCGTTCTGCGTCATCGGCGGAGGTGCTTGCTTCCAGAAGATCACCGATGTTCGCAATCTTTTTATACTGCTCCAGGTCCTGCTTGTTCGATGACGACGCCAGCGCGATCTGCCAGCCATCGTTCTTCAAATGCTCAAAGAGTTCGCGCACCATGGGGAATGGCTTCACGTGAGGCATGTATTCGCGACGGAAGAGTTCCGAGCGCCATTGCTCTAACGCATCGCCAATCCGCTCCAGGTCCTGCTGCGGGATAAAGACGGGCATGAGTTGATCGCCGCCTTTGCCGATTTGCGAGCGAACCTCGGCGAACGTTACGTGCTGATAACGAAAGCGGTGGAACGCGCGCACCCAAGCCTCGGCGTGGAGGTCCACTGAGTCAACAAGCGTGCCGTCAATATCGAAGATCGCAGCCTTGAGCATGTGTTTCCTATCTGTGAAACAGAAAACACCGGCACCCACCGGTGTTTTCTCTTTCTCCCTTGAGGGTTCGACTACGCGGCCTTCTTACGCGGAACCTTCGCGCCCGAACGCCGTGCTTCCGACAAACCAATCGCGATCGCCTGCTTACGGCTCTTCACTTTCTTTCCGCTACGTCCGCTCTTTAACTTGCCACGCTTGAACTCATGCATCTCGCGCTTCACGGACTTTCCAGCTTTCGGGCTGTATTTACGACGCGACGACTTCTTCGCCGACGTGCGACGTGTGCTCTTCTTCTTCGCTGCAGTTTTACGCGAGCGCGTCCCGCTGCTCCGCGATGAGCGGCTGCGTGTGGACTTTTTGGTTGCTGCCATTGAATCTAGCCTCCTCTTTGCTTCGTACTTCCACTAGGTGTGATTCAATTCCTAAACCCGCGGTTGCGCCCCGGGAATCCGCCGGTACAACCTTTCACCACATGACGCAGCAGTTGCTCACCTCCGAGAACGTGGAACGGCCGGTGCTGATCTTGCCGATTGCGATCGTGTGTTTCTCATTCGCAGCGGTGCTGTGTATTTGTGGAGTGCTGTCGTTGATTGGCTCGATGTCGTTGCGCCTCGCCGCACAGCTGCTCGGCAGCGGCCTCGAAGTCATGGGGCCGACGCCCTTCTTCCTGTACACGATCGCGCTCTGCGCAGGCGGAACGGGCTTGTTGCTGCGTCAGAACTGGGCGCGGTTGCTGACCGTCATCCTCTGCGCCGTCGGAATTCTGTTTGTCGTGCCGCATATCTCGAGCGCTGTGGTGGACGAACGCTATGCGGCGATGAGTCTCGACGGAGTCCAGATTTTAGTGCGGATGGCGATTGCGAGTTATTTGTGGAGAGAGAGGGAGTGGTTCGTCTAGCCCGTCATTGCCGCCGGATTTGACTCCAGCTCATCATTCGGTGACGGCCCCGTCTCGCTCGCAGCTGCAATTTTGCCGGCGAGCAACGCTTCGAAGAACTGATCCACCGCCACCAGAATCGTCTCGCGCTTCTTCGCTTCGTACACGGCTTTGCGCAGAACGCCTCCTCCCGGCACGCCATGCGTGAACCACGAGGCGAACTGCTTCATCTTGCCTTCCGCGCCTTGGGTGTCGTTCTCGATCAGCATGCGGAAGTACATGCGGATCATCTCGTAGCGATCTTCGTTGGTCGGCAGATCGTAGCGTCCGGTGGCGGTGTACTGCTCGATCTGACGGAAGATCCATGGATTCGACGCCGCGGAGCGGCCGATCATCACGGCATCACAGCCGGTCTTCGCCACCATCGCCGCCGCATCTTCGGGTGTACGGATATCGCCATTCCCGATGACAGGAATTTTCACCACCTGCTTCAGGTCGGCAATCCATCCCCAGTTCGCCTGGCCGCTGTAGCCCTGCTCGCGCGTTCGCGCATGCATCGCGACAGCATTCAGCCCGCAATTCTCCGCCAATTTCGCCAGCTCAAGGAAAACGAGTTCCTTCTCGTTCCAGCCGGCGCGGAACTTCACCGTGAACGGAATCGTCACCGCCTTGCGTACGGATTCGAAGATAACTTTGATCTGCGGCAAGTCGCGCAACAGTCCGGAGCCGCCATTGCACTTCACCACGCGCTTCGACGGACATCCTAAATTCAGGTCGACCAGGTCGAAGCCGAGGTCCTGCACGACCTTTGCCGCGTCGGCGAGCGTTTCGGCATCGCTGCCGAACAACTGTGCCGAAATCGGGCGCTCGTTGCCGTAGAACGTGAGATAGCGCCGGGCCTTTGCCTCGCGCATCCGCGCCAAGCCGTCAGCCGAGGTGAACTCCGTCATCATCAGTCCGCAGCCGCCCAGGTTGCGGATGAACCGCCGGAAAACCGTGTCCGTCACCCCTGCCATCGGCGCCAGCACGGTCGCGGGACGGATCTCGACGCTGCCAATCTGGAAGCGCACGGCGACACAGGCACCTTCGGGCGCCTGGTGCTGAATCGGGTTGTCGAAGCCTTTTCTCACGGTCTCTTGCTATTCTAGTGCTAATTCCTTTGGAGGCCTGATGCGAGTTTGGTTACGTGACCGCCATGTTGGCGCGGTGTTGATCGCTTTCCTGCTTTATAACTTTGTCACCGGTATGGTGCGCGCGGTGGAAAACCCGTTGCTTATGTGGATCCAGCGCTGGAGCCAGCATAGCGCCCTTTCCGCCGGCCAGCCCTGGTACAACAAGGGCCAGGTGTTCGGGTCGTTATCCGACGCAATCCTGTTCCTGATCGTTTCGCTGCTTATCGCGGCCTGGCTTTACGGCGGCGACAAGCCCACGGAAACAAAGGCCAAAGCATAAGAAAAGCCTCCGCCTGCGCGGAGGCTTCCTGTGTTCCGAACTTACTGTTTGTCGGCTTGCTTGTCCGCTTTCGCGTACTTGCGGCGGAAGCGCTCGACTCGGCCGGCGGTATCCATCAGCTTCTGTTTGCCCGTGAAGAATGGGTGGCAGGCAGAACAAATTTCCACGTGGATGTCGCCTTTGTGCGTGGAGCGGGTCGCGAAACTATTGCCGCACGCGCATTGGACGCGGACTTCGTCATACGAAGGATGAGTTGCTGTTTTCATGGAACTTTTCCTAGTTGCCTGATCGGCTCGCCGTGCTCCTCGTAAAACCCGGTTGACTCACGAGTTCGTCTGGGTGCTCCGGGGGTACCCAACCGGAGATGGCTGGGTAATCCAAACATCTTAATTTTAGCGGATTTACGGTATTTCCGGCAAACCCGCCTGTCTATTGGATGTCGCGCCGCCAGATTCGATTCGCCAGGCCGCTGGCGTATCATGCGGCTATGGAAAAACGACAATTCACCCGGATCGCCAAAGCCTTGGCTGATCCCCGGCGCTTCGAGATCCTGCAGCAAATTGCCTCAGAAGAAGAGGTTTCGTGCGCCGCGGTGAAGGAATGCCACGAAGTCACGCCCGCAACGCTCTCCCACCATTTGAAAGAGCTTGAGTCCGCCGGACTTGTCGAAGTTCGTAAGGAATCCAAGTACGTGTATCTGAGCCTGCAACGCCCTGCCTGGAAGGCCTACCTGAAAGAACTCAAGAAAATCGGCCGCTAAATCTTGCCTGAATCCTTCCGTCACGGCGCTCATCTGATTCGTTGTGACAGTTAGACAATTATCTAACTATCGAAATGTGGGAGGACGACGACAATGGGCAAGCTGAGCGGAAAAGTTGCAGTGGTAACGGGCGCGTCGAAAGGAATCGGCGCAGCAATCGCAAAGACATTGGCAGGCGAAGGCGCGAGCGTAGTCGTGAATTACGCATCGAGCAAAGCCGGTGCAGACAAAGTAGTCAACGAGATTCAGAAAGCCGGCGGCAAGGCGGTAGCCATCCACGCCGATCTCTCCAAGCCGGAAGATGCCAAGAAATTAGCGGCGGAAACGAAGAAGCAGTTCGGTAAAGTGGACATCCTGGTGAACAATGCCGGCGTGTACGAATTCCGTCCGCTGGAACTGATTGATGAAACGCACGTCAAAAAGATCTTCGACCTTAACGTCACCGGTCTGCTGTTCACCACGCAGGAATTCGTGAAGCTTATCCCCGAAGAGGGCGGTTCGATCATCAATATCAGCTCGGTGGTTGCCAAGACGCCGCCGTCTGGCAGCGCGGTCTACAGCGCGACCAAAGGCGCTGTGGATGTGATCTCGCGCGTGCTGGCCCAAGAATTGGGTCCGAAGAAGATCCGCGTGAACTCGCTCTCGCCGGGATTCACGATCACCGAAGGTGTGCAGGCGTCGGGTTACGAAGAAGACCTCTCCAAGTCTTCGGTCTTAAGAACGCCGCTCGGCCGCGTAGGCCAGCCGGACGACATTGCCAAAGTCGCATTGTTCCTCGCCTCGGGAGACTCGGGTTGGGTAACGGGTGAAACGATTCTCGCGGGTGGCGGAATCCGCGTATAACTCAGGCAACGCGCTCGGCGAAACGGGGATAGCCTTCGACGAGCGCGTGCTCATCCACCGTAATCTCTTGAATGAATCCGGTATCGAGCCCGGAATACAAGAACCGCCGTGGCGGCTCGTTCGCATCCAGCCGCTGATACCGCTGCCGCGCCAGAACGACTTCCAACTGTGGAATCTTCACGTACACCGCATTCAGTTCCTTCGCCTCATTCGGCGCAAGCGCAAGCTGACGAATCGCCAGCGTGTTCGTAAATGGCGAGACCGTCAGGTCCAGATCGAGGCAGCCGCTGAGATCCGGCCGATCAGCGCCATCCACCTTCCACTCGCTCTCGTGAACGCGCTCAATCCGCAGTGTCCGGTCTTCTCCGGATTGATGCTGCTTCAGCGTGAATGTCTTTGTCCGCCAGCGCGCATCAAGATCGAAGTGATACTCGCATGTCACGCCGCCGAGATCGGCTTCCACCGAGAGCACCGAATCCGCAACATAGCCACCCGGCACTTCCTGAAGCGTGATGTGCTCCAGGCCGTCAAGACCAATCCGCCGCCAAATCCGCGTCAGGGATAGCATCAGTGTCCACCGTGGTAAGGATGTCCCGTAAGAATGGTGTAGCCCCGGTAAAGCTGCTCCAGCAGCACCACCCGGGCAAGCTCGTGCGGCAGGGTCATTTTGCCCATCGAGAGGACTTGGGTGGCGGATTTTAGCGTTTCTTTCTGCCAGCCGTCAGAAGGCCCAATCGCAAAAATCAGGTCCTGCACACCCTGGTCGCGATGATAGCCAAGAAAATTAGCTAGCTCTTCGGATCCCACCTGCTTGCCGCGCTCATCCATCAGAACAAGCACGGGAGCGGTCCGCCCCGGTCGGTCCTTCAACTTGAGCAGTGCTTCTTCCGAGCCAATCTCAAGCCCCTCCGTCGCGACGTAACGCGACAGCCGCTTGAGATATTCGCCGGTAAGGGTTTGGATGGCGGATTCTTTGGTCTTGCCGATCCACACAACGCGGAGCTTCATGTGCGGACAATCATAAGGCAAATTCGCAGGAGAGATACTGAGGCGTCAATCCAGCCCGTACCGCTTCCGCTTCTCCAGCAGCGTCTTCCGACTGATCCCCAAAATCTCCGCGGCCTTCGACTTCTTTCCGCGCGTCGCGTCGAGCACTTCGGCGATGTAGCTGCGCTCCAACTCTTCCAGCGTCATCATCGGACGCCCGGTGGCTTGGCGCACGAAGCTTGGCAGATCATCTTCATGGATCTCCGGGCCGGTGCTCATAACCACCACGCGCTCGAGAATATTGCGCAGCTGGCGAACATTGCCGGGATAGCTGAAGCTCAGCAATGCCTCCAACGCTCCCGCCGTAAACACTGGCTTCGGTCGCCGATGCACCTGCGCGAGTTGTGAAAGGAAGTGTTCCGCCAGCGGCTGGATGTCGTCGCGCCGTTCCCGCAGAGGTGGCACCACAAGCGGAATCACGCTCAGGCGGTAGTAAAGATCTTCGCGAAACGATCGCCGCGCCACCGCGCGTTCCAGGTCCACATTCGTCAGGGCAAGAATGCGCGCATGGACTTTAATCGTCTTCTCGCCACCGAGGCGCTCGAACTCTTTCTGTTCGATCACGCGCAGCAGCTTCGCCTGCATCGGCATCGTCAACGCCGCGATCTCATCGAGGATCAGCGTGCCATTGCCGGCCAGTTCCAGGCGCCCGCGTTTCTGGTGCGTAGCGCCGGTGAACGCGCCCTTCTCGTAACCGAAGAGTTCGCTTTCGATGAGTTCGTGCGGCAGGCTCGCGCAGTCGATCTTCACCATCGGCTCATCGCGATTAGGTCCCAGGTAGTGCAGCAGCGACGCAACAAGATCTTTGCCAACGCCGTTCTCGCCGCGCACCAGCACGGTCGCGGCGCTCTGCGCTACGCGCTTGATCTGCTCGACGAGCCTCTTCGACGCCGCATCCACCGCCACATAAGCAGAAAGGGCGCTGCTCTCTGCCGCTTTCGCCGAGGCTGCGCCCTGTTCGCTCATTGTGTTGTCGTTCAACCGCGGGTGCGCTTGGTCGCTTTCTTCGCGGCGGTCTTGCGCGGCTTCTTTACTGCTGGCGCGCTCTTGCGTACCGCCGTTTTCTTGGCTGCCGGTCGCGATTTGGCCGGGGTCCGTTCCGAGGGCTTGCTCAGGTCTTCCGGGGAAAGATGTTTGGCGGACTTCCACAGCCGCTCCAGGTCGTAAAACTTGCGCGCGTTCTCGCTGAAAATGTGGACGACGAAATCCACATAGTCCATCAGCACCCACTCCGCCTGGTTATAGCCCTCCACGTGCCGGGGCTCCTGACCAATCGAGGAGAGCTTCTGGTCTACCTCATCGGAGATGGCTTGTAGCTGCCGCGGGTTGCTACCGGTGCAGATAACGAAATAATCGGTAAACCCGCTCGAGCTCTTATCGAGCTCAAGAATAGCGATGTTCTCCGCCTTTTTCTCCTGTGCGGCAGAAACCGCAAGTGCAACAGCTTTACGACTTTCAGATTTGCTCATAAACCTCGCGGCGTACTCTTTTCGCCCTGATTTCTTTTAGTCCTGATGTTCCCGGCCGCCCACCACATGCAGCCCTCCACGGTCTTTTAGGCCGGATTTCTGCTTACCGGCCTCATCTTGCACCGGCTCGGTGGGCTTGTATAGATAGAGTTTGCGGATGTAATCTGCGACGGCATCCCCTACCAAAAGCTCTAAAGCTTGCCCGCGCTTTCCAACCGCCAGCCGAATCTCCGTGGACGAAACCGGCTCGTTCACATCTTCCAGCAGATGAATTGTCGCACCCTCCAGTTTCAACGCCCCCCGCGGTTTTTCGCGTTCTATGGGACGAGTCCCCTCCGCCGTGGGCTGCAATTCCTTGGGCAAAGACTTTACAACATCGGCGAGTGAATACCCCGGCCGGTTGGCGACAATGAACTCGCACTCCCGCAAAACTTCCACCGGATTGCGCCACTTCGCAATATCGGCGAAGGCATCCATGCCGATCAGGAAGTACAGCTTGTCGCCCTTCTTCAGCCGCGACTTCATCCGCCGCACGGTATCGAACGAATAGCTCGCGTCGAGTCCCGATCGCTGAATTGCATCCGGCGATTCCAGCAATGACGGAATAAACCGCGGATCCCCCGCGGTCGCCAGCGAAATCATGGTGTACCGATGGCCGAAGCTAGAAATCGCCTGCTTCTGCTTGTGCGGCGGAATATACGCCGGGACGAAATGAATCTGTTTCAGATTGAAGCGCTCGGCTGCGGCGCGCGCTACCGCCAAATGTCCTAGATGGATCGGATCGTAGGTGCCGCCGAAGAGCGCAACGTTCATCGCACCGACTTTCGTGCCGGAGCACGCCGCTTCTTCTTCGGCGCTTCGATCTCATCCGCTTCCTCAACCGGATCTTGTGCCTTCGCGCGGATCGCCTCCACGCGCTTCGCCATCTCCCATTTCAGCGGCTCGATGCCTTCGCCGGTCACGGCGGAAATCGCGAAGAATGCTTTCTTGCTGCGCTTGGCGAAAGTGGTGAGCTTCTTCAGCTTGTCGGGGTTTGCGACATCGATCTTCGTCGCGACAATGATCGTCGGTTTCTTCTCGATCCCCGAGCCGAAGCTTGCGAGTTCTTTGGTGATGACCTTGTAATCCTGCACTGGATCCGGCCGCCCACTCGCGTCCGACACATCCACCAGGTGCGCGATCAATCGCGTGCGCTCCACGTGACGGAGGAACTGCATACCCAAGCCCGCTCCAAGGCTCGCGCCTTCGATCAATCCCGGGATGTCGGCAACCACGTAGCTCTGTTCATGCGGCATCTCCCCGACGACCACTACACCGAGGTTCGGCTGCAACGTCGTAAACGGATAGTCTGCGATCTTCGGCCGCGCCGAAGAAATGCGCGAAATCAGCGTGCTCTTGCCGGCGTTGGGATAACCCACCAGCCCAACGTCCGCCAGCAGTTTCAACTCAAGCCGCAGGAACTTCTCATCACCAATCTTGCCGTCTTCGGACTCGCGCGGCGCCTGATGCGTCGGAGTGGCGAATTGAGCGTTGCCGCGTCCGCCGCGTCCGCCGCGGGCGATGATAATCCGCTCGTCAGGGTGAACGAACTCGTGCAGCAACTCGCCGGTTTCGTCGTCGTACACCAGCGTGCCGACGGGAACTTTCAACAGGACGTCTACGCCCTCGCGGCCGGTTTTGTTGGCACCTTCGCCATGGCGTCCGCGCTCGGCCTTGTATTCGGGATTGAAGCGGAAGTGTACGAGCGTGTTGTGGCGCTCGCTCGATTCCATTATGACGTCGCCACCGCGGCCGCCGTCGCCGCCCCACGGACCACCACGGGGCACGAACTTCTCGCGGCGGAAGGCGACAATACCATTCCCGCCGTTCCCGGCCTTCACTCGAATTTTGGCTTCATCAACGAACATCGGCTCTCAACATTATTGCAAACGAAAAGGCCTCGCCGCAGCGAGGCCCATTCTCTAAGCGGGTGCCCCACGTCACGCGTCTTTCAGGACGTGGGAAAAAACTACGCCTTAGCCGGAACGATGCTGACGAACCGCCCGAGGTTCCCGCGATCCTTGAACTCGACGCGGCCATCGGCCTTCGCAAAGAGCGTGTCGTCTTTGCCGCGGCCGACATTCAGGCCCGGCTTAATGCGGGTGCCGCGCTGACGAACGATGATCGTCCCGCCGGTCACGGTTTCGCCGCCAAACGCCTTCACGCCCAACCGCTGGGCATTCGAGTCGCGGCCGTTTCGAGAGCTGCCTAAACCTTTTTTATGTGCCATCGCTTAATCCTTTACTCAGCCGCTGCGGCTTTCTTTGTCGAACGGCGCGCCTTCGCCGGGGCAGCTTCCTTCTTCGGCATGTCGTCAATCGTGAACTTCTCGCCGTCCACATTGATCTCGGTAATCTTCAGCGCCGTGAAGCCTTGGCGATGTCCCTGGAGCTTCTTGTACTGCTTCTTGCGCTTGTAGTGGAAGACCAGGATCTTGTCGCCGCGTCCATCGCCGAGAATTTCGGCCGTGACGGTAGCGTTTTCCGGGCTGCCAAACTTGCCTTGGCCGTTGCTCACTGCGAGCACATCGGCGATTTCCAGCTTGCCCGACTCCGAGTGCGGAGCCGAATCGACTTTGATAACGTCTCCGGGCGAGACGCGAAACTGCTTTGACCCGGCGCGGATGACCGCGTACATAGATGCCTCCGAAACTTAACGCTCCCGCGCACACGGGCAACGGCACGTGGAGCTACGAGAAACGAACTTTATGCGCTTGCACTCCCCCGATACAACCTTGCGGGGCCGAGAGGCCCAACCATTCCGGGGTGTCCTAGGAAGGACGCGAAAGTACAGGCAAACCATGTGATTGTAACGTTTTCAACAGGCGGGAGTCAATCCGGGCGGCAACGCTCGAAGAGATTCGCCGAATCGCGGATAAACCACGCAGAATCTTAGCTTCTAGCCATGAGATTCGCCAAAAGCACCTACCTCATCGCCGCAATCTACGGCTTCCTCGTCGTCACGCCACTCTATTTCCTCTTCGATCGCATCGGCCACGACGCCCCTCCGCCTATCACTCATCCCGAGTTCTACTGCGGGTTCGTCGGCGTCGCGCTGCTCTTCCAGGTCTTGTTTCTCGTCATCGCCAGCGATCCCATCCGCTACCGTCCGATCATGCTCGTCACGGTCCTCGAGAAGGTCATTTACACCGGGCCGTGCATTCTTCTCTACCTGCAAGGACGCATCGCGAAGAACAGCCTCGCGCCGTCACTCGTGGATCCGATGTTTGGGTTGTTGTTCGTGATCGCGTATGTGAAGACTAATCCAGCGGTTCTGTCCGCCCAAGCACGAGGAAGTAGTAGCCGTTGAACATGCCTTCATCCGCAATCTTGAATCCAGCTTCGCAGACTCGCGTTCGCCATTTCTTCTTGCCGGCAAGATGGAATGAAAGCACGCTCGCGACCGCGAACATCGTCCAGCCCGGTATCCAGACGGCCAGCAGAAAATGACCGTCCGGCTTCAACACACGTCGCACTTCGCGAAGGCCTGGCATCGTCGCGTCGCCCAAGTGGTCCATCGCATGTGCGCTGACGACGGCGTCGAAGTCACCGTCTTCGAAGGGAACATGGGTGATATCGCCCTTGCGAATCTCAACCCGCTGCCGAATCCCCGCCAGTTCCAGGTTTCGCTCCAGCAAGTCGCGTCCTCCACCCTCGATGTAACCGGAATCGAAGCGATCGAGAGCGACAATTCGTGCTTGTGGGAACGCGCGGTTTAGCGCCAGCACCGTCCGTCCGGATCCGCACCCGGCATCGAGCACCACGCTCTCTTCCCCCAGCCGAAGATCCACCATTGGCAGTACCGCGCTGTCGTAACTTGCGGTGGTGCGCGCGATCAATCCGCCGGCAAAGAAACCCGCCGCCTGGAGCGTGGCAAGTAACGCCAACCCCCAAATGCGCGGTACCGCAATTTCCAGCACGATCGCGCAGCCAAGTAACGTTGAAGCCGCAATCCACGGTCCCAGCATCCAGGCAGGCTCCCATCCGAACTGATACTCATCGTGGCGTGCTCGCCGCAGCGTCCTGGCAAGGCGGTTGCCGCCGAGCACATACACAGATGCTCCCAGCACGGCTGCGCCGAGCACGTGAAATCCAGCGAACCACACCATCACCCTGGAAATTGCGTGCAGCCGCGGCACGAACACCATCAACCCGATTGCGGCTATCACTCCAAACAGTCCCATTGGCAGCATGTGGCCATGTTTCCCCTCGCTCATCGCTTGACCTCCCGTCTCGCATAACCGAACATACTGTTCGGAAATGGAAAACTGCCGAACAAACCGGGCGAGGATGTTCACTCCCGAACAAAAAGTGAGAGTTTGTGCAAATGACGAAGCTTGATAAGCGTGTTCAACGCACCCAATACCAACTGCGTTCAGCCTTGCTGGCACTGATAGTGGAGCACGGCTATGAGCAATTGAGCGTGCAGGACATCCTTGATCGCGCCGGCGTGGGCCGCGCTACGTTCTATGCCCACTACCGCAGCAAGGAGGATCTCCTGGTCCGCTCCATGGACATCCTGCGTCTGCATCTGGTCGCGGAGACGGCGGCAAAGAAAAAATCCAAGCGTACGCCCCTCGGATTCACTCTCGCATTCTTTCGCCACGTCGACAGCCATCGCCAGCTCTGGAGGGCAATCGTGGGTCGGGAGAGCGGCTTTATCGTGGATCGCCAGATGCGTCGCCTGCTGCTGGACTTGGTTCGTCTCGACACCAGCCGTTCTGCGGCACTCGGTCGAAGCAACAAGATTCCTGAACTCGCAGCACACTTCCTCGTCGGTGCGCTGATGTCCGTCATGGTGTGGTGGCTCGATTACAACATCCGCCTTACCCCACTTGAAGTTGATCGCGTCTTTCGCGAAATGTCGCTACCTACGCTGAAGGCATTGCTGCCCTAAATCCTCGCCATTTCGGCAATTGGATCAAATCCGCATATTTGGGAACCGATTTCGGCAACTCACGCTTTCGATTGAAATATTCTCGAAACCTTGTAATCCTTTCTGGTGTCTGTATGTCAAACGAACGGGAGGCCGTCATGAAGCGACCCGTAGGGGTGGTCCTTCTTTCAGTCTTGTTCTCGTCTCTCGCCGGCGTGGTCGCCGCGCTGATCGCCTTTGGCTGCTGGGCTGCCCACATCGGACACCTTACGAATGGTCCGCTCTTCATCGGCGGCATGGCCGAACTCACTCTCGGCTTCATGACTTTCGGCTTCATCTCCTACGGCCTCTGGGACCTCGACGAAGACGCCCGCTGGGCAACGTTCAGCATCTTTGCCGGCCCCGCCGGACTGGCGATGATTCTCGGCATCTCAACCCTCTCCCGCGACTTGGTGGACGGTATCATCGCCATGACCCTAGCCGGCCTGCTCGCCGTCCCTGCGATCTACCTCCAACTGCGTCCCATTCGCAAGCACTTCGCCGAACTGATCCTCATCGACCTCCACGTCTGAGTGCCGCAGGCACTTCTTTGTTTTCAATGTTGTAGCCGAAGGAAAAAGTAAGGCCACCCGCTTTGGGTGGCCCTCGTTGTTTACGTGCACGGCTAGTTCTGCGGCATCTTGAAATTCACACCACGGTCCGCGTTTACCTTCGACGTTGCACTCAGGTCTAGATCGGTGAGCAGGAGTCTCTGGGTCTTGCTCCCGAGAACGATCAAGTGAGTTCCGGCGATGGCGTAATTCGAGACTTCCTGCTGATGCCCATCGCGAAACACCAGGATCGTCGGATTGGGCGAGTCGTCGAGCGAAGACGCAACCGGCGCCGGTTCGTCATAGCTCGGTTGCTGTTCCCGATAGATCGGAGCGCTGCTGCGGTTGTCGGCGATCGCGCCTGAAGCTTGTCCGTTGTGCTCAAAGATCGTCGGGCCCACACGATTGTCCGGCTGCTCTTGCACCTCACCGTGGTCAAACGTGCCGTGCCCCTCGAGCTGGCCATATTCGCTGTCGTATGGAAGCTCGGTGGAAGTGCCACCGTACCCGTAGCCCGAGCCATAGCCAAACCCATTGTTATTGTTTCGGTGGCTGTTGTTGTCGTGACCATTGTGGCCGCCATTGCCGCCGCCGTGGTCGCCATTGCCGTTATGTCCGTTGTTGCCATGGGACGGTCCGGCAACTTTCACCGCGCCGCCAGCCCAATTGCCGCTGTGGCTGGTTGACGTGGCGTGACCGCCACCGCCGGATCCACCATGGGATCCCTGGTTCTGGGCCGCCACCGGTAGCGCCGCAAACGCAGCGACTGCCGAGGCCAATGCAAACAGACGAAATTTCGAGTGCATGGGACTATCCCCCATTCGAGCAACAATCATACTGCCGCCGCAAACGTGCAGCGCAATTGTTTTTGTCAATTCTGGGAACCGGAGGTCACCGGCAGGAAGGGTACTAGCGGGTCAAATGCGTAAGCTGGACGAGCCCCATCACGCTCGCCGCCGCATGCACGAGCAGCGCACCGACCAGCACGGCCGCAAGTGGGACCATGTAACGCGTCTCCAGCAGATCGGTGAACACTCCCGCAATGAACACATAGAACATGGGGAGGGCAACGAAGAGGAAGAGTCGTCCGCCGAAGTGCGGCATCACCAGGCACAAGAAGACACAGAACAATCCGGCGACTAGAGGCGCGGTGGTACCGAAGTAGCGCGTCCGCGGCCATGCGATGTAGGTGACCAATGCGATAAGGAGCAGAAGCAAAGCGGGAAGACTGTTATCGCGGAAAAAAGATCCGATCAAACGATAGGAACTCATACTGGCAAGTTGCGACACATCGAACTCGCCCCAGTTCGCGTGGCGCAAAGCAGCGAGCATCTCCGCTGGATTAGGAACGAATGTGAAGGAGAGCGCAACCAGTCCAACCACGCACGCGGCTACGAAAATCGTCATCGCCGCTCCACGCCGCACCGGAGCGAGCCATAGCATAAAAGCCAACGCCGGCAGCAACAACCAGACCACGGAATACTGCGCGCCGACAGCGATGCAAATGGAAATGCCGAGCAGAACGATGCGCTTCCAGTTCCACAACACAACTTCGCGCGGTGCATAAAGCGTATGCGCCACTGCGATGCCGGTGAAGATCAATCCAAAAGCGCCCCAAGCGGCCGGAACATCCGGCTGCAGCAAGGCGCTGCGAATAATCAGGAACGGAGAAAAGATATAGAGAGTGAGAGCGATGTATCCGCCGGCGTTGCCATAGAGGCGCCTGGCCACGTACCAGAGCGAACCACCGAGGAGCACGCCCATCAACAAGAACGGGGCGCGGATCGCCCAGCGGTTCCGGATCATGAGATACGCATTGCTGCTGTCTTTTCCGATCACCGGAATGGCCGCCAGTAAGCTGATGAGTGGCGAGTTCTGTTGTGTACCCGCGATGAACATTCCGCGCAACTGCTGCGCGCCCGATTGCAGCACAAGTCCTTCGTTCTCGACCAAAGGAACGCGCGCGACGAACCACAGGCACTGCGCGAGAAACACGCAGAGAAGCAACGCCGCGAACACCTGCGGCAACCGGATTCGCTCACCAAAGAGTTTGGGCATGGTACAGGGTGGAACTTATTGTTTTATCACGAGCACAAGAAAAGCGCGGCCGAAGCCGCGCTCCTCACACTGCAACTCTCTACCAGGAATAATGCACGGTGTAGCGCACCACCTTCTCCTGGTCCGGTGCAACAGTCACGTGATACTCCATTGTTTGCGAGTCCGTTTTCTTGTGCTGGTCGGTCTCGGTCGTGATCTTCCAGTTCACCCAGCGATAGAGGTGCTCGACCACGCGCACCGTCACGGCTTCTTTCTTGTGATTGCGCACGTGGATCTCGAAGCTCTCGTCCGCCCAGTGGCCGTTGTGGTCCACGTGATAGTCGGTCTGCTTGCGCTCGCCGACGACGTCGAATGTGTTGCCCGTGTATAGCCGTACGGTTTCATCTTTCGGCGTGTGGTCAATCTGGTTCTCGCCGATAAATTGCAGCGAGCCATCGGAATCGCGGCGGTAGAAGCGCACACGGCCCTTCGGCAATGCGATGCCGAGCCCGTTTTCCTTGGAGTTCTTGAACTCCTGCATCACCCAGACTTTCTTGTTCGTCTGCGTGCCGTAGCTCGGCTGATCGCCAACATAGCTGCCGTAGTAGTAATAGCCGTCCATACCGTCGTACACGTAGATGCGCTGCGAGGTCACGCCCATCGCGTGTACAAACTCGACCTGCTTGGTCTCTTCCTCATGCAGCGTCGTCGGATGCTCGAGGGTGTAGAGATGGAATTCGTCAAACGCCTTCTCCGTCACCACCGGAGCCGAAGCGGCCTCGTTCATCGACATAGCAGCCTTCGCCGCGTAGTCCCTCCTAAGCCCACCTGTGTTCTGAATTTTATTCACGTCCCCCGCCATTAGCCGAATGCGCGAGTTCTCGAACGTCTTGCCGGTATTGTTGTGCATGGTGATCCAACCAACCACATCAGCAACGTTGCCGGTCTCCGGCACGACCAGGTTGTAATCGGCGTTCCAGCTCATGCCGTTGGTGATGTATGCCAACTCGGCATTGAACGCTCCGGGCTTGTCCGATTGCAGCAGCCAATTCAGTGTCGGCTTGAGAACGGTGTCTTGGCCGAGGTCCGGAAAGATGGGCTCGCCCGGCAGCGAGAAACGCAGCTTGCCGTCCACTTCGATCACCGGTTGCTGTGCGCCGCCGTATGGATTCTGGGCATTCGGATGCACGTACCCGCTGCGGATGACCTTACCCTTGACGATCTCTTCCCGCTCACCAAACTGGCCGCGGCGGACGAGGAAGTCGATAGTCTTGCCCTCGTACATCGAGAGCAAAAGCCCTTGCGAAACCGGATCGCTGCGATAGCTCTGCTCGAGGATCTGCACCGAGTGCTGTCCGAGAGGATCGCGCAGAATCACCGATTCGGGTTCGAGCGTGGTTGTCGCTCCGGCAAATGTGAAGGGGTTGATTCCACTCTTCAGATCGAGCGGAAGATGCTCACGAACCGCGGCAAAGCCGCCGTTGTAGATCGTGAGCGAGGTTCCATCCTCCGCAACCGCGGCGACAGACAGAAGAAACATCAGCCAAACTGTAGTTAAGAAGCCACCAACAAACTTGCGCATCACCTTGTCTCCTGGGGCGAGGGCGCTCTCGCCGTCAGAGAGAGAACGGTGTCACTGGACTGGCTTGCAAGGATTTTTTTGGGCGAGATGGAAAGCTCTGCAAAAAGGAAGCTGCGCGGATCGGCAATTCCGTCCGCGCCCTGTCACGTCATCGGGTTGATCGATGCTTCCTTAGACCGTCGCCCTGGCGGGCGATGCGGCTACTGCTGCGGTTGCGGCTGCGCCTGTTGCTGATTGTCGCGGCCCTGCTTGCGCTGCTCGCGCATCTGGTGCTTGAGCTGCTTGTATTGCGTGTACTGGTCAGCCGACAGTACGCCCTTCACCTTCGCGTCAGAGTCCTTCATGATTTGGCGCGCTTCCTTGCGCTTGGTGGCCTTGTCATCCGTCGAACTGCGCAGTGCTTCCATCTTCTGACGGCGCTCTGCGAAGATCGGCTTCAACTGCGTCTTCTGTTCGTCAGAAAGGTTCAGCTTCTGCGAGAGGTTGTCGAACATGCGCTCGCCGCGCTGACCGTTCTGCGCTGTTGCCGCAGCGGTGTTGCCTTGCGCCGGAGCCGCAGTCTGCGCATCTTGCGCGAAGGCCGCACCGGAAACTGCAAGAGTTAATGCAAGTACAGAGGTTGCGAGATACCTAGCCATTTGGAACTTCTCCTTGTTTTCCCCAACTGATTTCCCCAAGCTTTCGGGGTCTGCAATTACGAACACAGGCGTGTCCTTGAAGTTCCGGGGCTATCGTAAGGCTTCGTCAATAAGGCTACGGCACACTTCCGTGTTCTCTGCGCAAGTCGCGGTGGATCAATGTCTTCGGGGCAAGGGATAGCAAGCGTACGTAGCTCGTTCGAGGGACAACCAGCGATCTGTGCAAACTCGGGCATAATAATAGCGCTGAATAAAAGCGTCCAGTGCAGAGCGCTTGATGCACTGCTCACTGGACGCTTTTAGAACTACAACTTCAGGTCAACTACCAAACGCGACAGGCATTGCTTGGCGCCATCGCCATGCCGGCTTTGCAGCCGAACGCTTTGCGGAACTCGGGCATATTCTGAACCGTTCCGTTCACACGCCACTTGCCCGGCGAGTGTGGATCCGTGGTCGCTTGCAGCCGCAGCGATTCCGGCGTCTGGTTCGCGCACCAAGCGTGACCATAACCGAGGAAGAACCGCTGCTCCGGGCTGAAGCCGTCCACGTCGGCCGGAGGGTTGTTCCCGTAGGACGCCAACAGCGCCATCAGCGCAACCCTCACGCCGCCGTTGTCGGCGGTGTTCTCGCCGAGCGTGAGCTTGCCATTCAGTTTCACGCCTTCTGTCGCTTCGAAACCCGAATACTCATTGACGATGCATTCCGCACGGTCGGTAAAAGCTTTGCCGTCGGTCGCAGTCCACCAATCGTGCAGATTGCCGTCGCGGTCGTACTGACGGCCCTCGTCATCGAAACCATGGGTCATTTCGTGCCCGATCACCGCGCCGATCGCGCCATAGTTGATCGCATCATCGAGACGGTTGTCGAAGAACGGCGGCTGAAGGATTCCCGCCGGAAACGTAATGTCATTGCGTTCCGGATGATATTCCGCATTCACCGTTGGTGGCGTCATGCCCCATTCGGTCTTGTCCACCGGCTTGCCGATCTTGTTCAGTTGTCGCCGAATCTCGAACTCGTTTCCGCGCCAGAGATTTCCCAACGCATCGCCACGCTCCACGCGATAGTTGCTGTAGTCGCGCCACTTGTCCGGATAACCGATCTTGTCGACCATGGCGTCAAGTTTCGCCATCGCCTGCTTCTTAGTGTCCTGCGACATCCAGTCGAGATTGCTGATGTCCTCATGCAGCGCGGCCTCGAGATTTTTCACCATCGTTTCCATGCGCTCCTTGGCCTGCGCACCAAATGCACTCTTCACGTACACCTGGCCGAGTGCTTCGCCCAGGTGATTGTCGGTGTAATTCGCGCAGCGCTTCCAGCGCGGACGCTGCTCCTTCGCGCCGCCCAACACCTGGCGATAGAAATGAAATTCTTCCGTCTGGAATCCAGTCGGCAACTCCTGCGACGCCGCGTGCAACGTTTGCCAAGTTAAATAATCTTTGATTACCGCGAGGTCTGTCTTCTGAAGAACCGCGCCCAATCCGTTCAGGAACGGCGGCGAGACGTGATTGATCTTCTCGAACTGCGGCGGATTCACCGCGGCCAGATAGTGATTCCAATTGAAGTCTTTCGAACCGGCGACCAGCTTCTCGCGCGTACTCGGGTTGTAGAGCTTCTCCGGATCGCGGCGGCTCACGACGTCCATTGAGATTTTCGCCAGCTGGGTCTCCAGTGCCATGACTTTTTCAGCAGACTTTGCCGCGGCTGCTTGTGACGTGCCAGCCAGCTCCAGCATCTTCGCGATGTGTGCCACATACTCCGCGCGAAGCTTCACCGATTTCTCATCGGTCGTAAGGTAGTAATCGCGCTCTGGCAGTCCAATCCCTCCCTGGTCCGTGGCGGCGATCACTTGCCGCGCATCCTTGGGATCGGTGATGGAAAAGAATCCGAAAAACGCATCCACGCTGATGAGGTGCAGTGCTGCCAGCGTCTGCGGCAAATCCGCTCTGCTTTGCATGCCGCGGATTTTCTCCAGCACAGGAGCGATGGCCGCGGTTCCCTTTGCGTCAATCGCAGATTCATCCATGCATGCCGCGTAGTAATCGCCAATCTTCGTCGTGGTGGCGTCGGCGCTGCCGGCCTTTGCCTGTTCTGATGCCTTATCGAGAATTGTGCGGAGTGTTGCGGTGTTGTGCTCTTCGAGCTGGTCGAAGGTTGCAAAACGCGTGCGCTCGGCCGGCAGCGGATGGTTCTTGACCCAGTTGCCGCACGCGAATTGGTAGAAGTCGGTACACGGGTCCGCAGTACGGTCCAGTGCATCGATGCTGAAGCCGGTATCGTTCTCCTCAGGAGCGCCATGCACCCAGGGAATACCAGCCAGAAGAAGTGCCGTGCCCAATACAACTTGTATCGCCTTCATGGAAGCTCCTTACCGCCGGGAATTACAAAGAAAGCCGCCATTAAACAGCGAAACCTGACGCGACCCGAAGGGTGTGGGGCAGGATCAATGCTTTTGGGTGTGAGTTGGTTCGAGTCAGTGTGCACTCACATGGTCCGGTTCTGATCGCAATGCAAAAGGCCCGCCAAAGCGGCGGGCCAAATCTTTTGCAGAGATTCTTCGTTAGATGTCCAGGTTCTTCACATCCAGCGCGTTCTCTTCGATGAACTTTCGGCGTGCTTCCACGTCTTCGCCCATCAGCGTGCTGAAGATGGTTTCGGTCTCCGTCATGTCCTCGAGCTTCACTTCCAGCAGAGTGCGCCTCTCGGGATCCATGGTGGTCATCCACAACTGTTCGGCGGTCATTTCGCCAAGACCTTTGTAGCGCTGTACCGAGTACTCTTTCTTGCCCTCGCTCAGCACGTAATCGAAGAGCTCGCGGACGTTTGTCTTTTCCACGATTTCCGGCTCACCTGCCCTGGTGCGACGGACTGCAACCTTGGCGCTCTTCTGTTCGGCCTTTTCGAGATCGGCGCGCTCGGCGTCACTCAGATCTTCCGCAGCCTCCGCAGCGCTTGAGCTCTTCTTCGAAGCCGTCTCGATCACAAACGGCGGCTCCATGAAGTCTTTGATCTGTGCGTACTTCGACATCATCTGCCGGTACTCGGGGCTGGTCGCAAGCTCCCAGTTCAGCAAATGCTCAGCACCCTGGTCGTTCACGAAGCGCACGAACCAGAGATTGTGCTCGTCATCGAACCTTGCTTCGATGTCGCGGAGCTTCCGGTCTTTCGCGATGGCCTTGATCTCTTTCTCAAGCGCAGCGACCTTGGCCGGAGACTTCTTGGCTTCGCCCTCAAAGTCAACTTTCTTGGAGAGTTCAAGCTTTTCCATCAATTCGACGACGCGTTCGTCGCGAACCCGCTTCGATACTTTCTCGAAGAACCCGATGTACTCATTCAGCGAGGTCATGAAGCGTGTGAGCTGCGCGCCTTCCAACTTCGCAGCGCCCTCGCCGTAGCGGATCACCATGCCGTCCGCCGCGCGCTTCACCATCACCTTCACGAACTCGGCTTCGTTCTTGATGTACTGTTCGAACTTGCCTTTCTTGATGCGATACAACGGCGGCTGCGCGATAAACACGTTGCCGCGCTTGATGAGCTCCTGCATGTGGCGGAAGAAAAACGTGAGCAGCAGCGTACGAATGTGCGAACCGTCCACGTCGGCGTCCGTCATCAGGATGATCTTGCCGTAACGCAGTTTCGCGTAATCGAAGTCATCCTTGCCGATGCCCGTGCCGAGCGCGGTGATCATCGCCCGGATTTCTTCGTGCCCGAGCATCTTGTCGTAGCGTGCCTTCTCCACGTTGAGAATCTTTCCCTTCAGCGGGAGGATCGCCTGGAAGCGACGATCGCGGCCCTGCTTCGCGGTGCCGCCTGCGCTTTCACCCTCGACGAGATACACTTCACAGCGCTCCGGCTGGCGTTCGGAACAGTCCGCCAGTTTGCCCGGCAAACCGCCACCATCCAACGCACCTTTACGACGCGTAAGATCACGAGCTTTGCGAGCGGCCTCGCGTGCGCGGGAAGCTTCAATCGCCTTGTTGATGATCTTGCGAGCCACCGGCGGGTTCTGCTCGAAAAACGCGCCCAGGCGCTCATTCACAAACGCCTGCACGATACCAGCGATATCCGAATTCAGCTTACCCTTCGTCTGGCCTTCGAACTGCGGCTGCGACAGCTTTACGCTGATGACAGCGACGAGGCCTTCGCGCACGTCGTCGCCACTCAGGTTCTCTTTCACATCTTTGAACAAACCAAGCTGCTGGCCGGCGTAGTTGATGGTTCGCGTAAGTGAGGAACGGAAGCCCTGGAGGTGGGTACCTCCGTCGACGGTGTTGATGTTGTTAGCGAAGCTGAAAACAGTTTCGGAATACGCGTCGTTGTACTGCAGCGCAATTTCCATCGCCACGCCATCGCGTTCAGCTTCCATGTAGATCGGCTTTTCGTGCAACACGCTCTTGCCGCGGTTCAGGTGCTTGATGAACTCCGCGATACCGCCCGTGTACTTGAACTCCTGGTGCTTCGACTCGCCCGTCTTCGGGTCCGTGGTGCGCTCATCGGTGAGCGTGATCAGCAGTCCCTTGTTGAGGAACGCCAATTCGCGCAGACGATTCGCCAGCGTGTCGTAGTTGTACTCGGAGACAGTGAAGATCTTTGCATCCGGAATGAAGTGGATCTTGGTTCCGAGCTTCGTGGTCTTGCCGGACTTCTTCAACTTGGTAGTCGGAACGCCTTCGGAATATTCCTGCTGCCACACGTGTCCATCGCGCCAGATCTCGAGTTCCAACAGCGAGCTCAGTGCGTTCACGCAGCTCACACCGACACCGTGCAGGCCACCCGACACTTTGTAGTTCGAGCTATCGAACTTTCCGCCGGCGTGGAGCACGGTCATCACAACCTGTGCCGCCGGAATCATCTCGCCGTCAATGTCCATGTCGCCGGTGGGAATGCCGCGGCCGTTGTCGATAACGGTGATCGAGTTGTCGATATGGATGGTGACGTCGATTCGGTCGGCGTGACCCGCCAGCGCTTCATCTACCGAATTGTCAACCACTTCGTAAACGAGATGATGCAAGCCCATCTCGCCGGTCGATCCGATGTACATCGCAGGGCGCTTGCGGACGGCTTCCATGCCGCCGAGCACCTTAATCGAATCCTCGTTATAGTCCGACGAGCCGTTTCCGTTGCCGTTCTTCTTCGGTTCCGTGGCGCCGTTCAGTTTCTTCTCGGCTGCCGCCGCTGCTGCCGTTTCCTTCGAGGCCATCCTGCTCCATTCATCCCCAGCATCGTGGCTGGGCAAACTTCCAGCGTCCGGCACGGATCCACAACTCTGCGGTTCCAGCCACCCTGAAGTAACTTCATCTAATTGAAATTACAGTCACTTAACGGGGTTCCAACGCTCTTTAATTCTACCACAGTAGAGCCCATTTTCGAGCTTCCCCGACAGGCCATAAGTCGTTTCCTGACTTGGCTTTACAGAGAGGGAACTTGGTTCGATAACGGCGCCGCGAAGAGGTGCTGCAAAGATGGTCTTCCGCGCCTCGATCCAGCAATCAGCGAAACTCTTTTTTAGTCGGGACGCGACGGATTGCCGGTTCCGAAGACACCACCGAGAGTGCACAACTTCTACTCACACGGAGACAAATTGCGCAAACAACTTGCGCGCACTCTCCCGCAACACATCCTGTAGATGGCGAGCCTGCACCACAAGATCGAGAACGCTGTAAATGAAGCGCGCATTCTCATTCTTGGCGGCCAAGTCATCATCGGCGTGCAGTTCAGAATCTTCTTCGAGGACGACTTCCAGCACGTTGCACTGATCTATCAACGAACTCTCTTTGCTGGGCTCGCCATACTTCTTCTCGGCTTGGCCTTAGTGATGGCGCCCGCGAGCTACCACACGATCGTCGACAAGCACCGCGACACCGCCGGCTTTCATCGCTTCACGACGGCGATGCTAGCCATCGGACTCCTTCCGTTCGCCATCTCATTGGGGTCCACGATCCTGGTGACGTTCCAAAAATTGAGCACGCCGGGCACCGCGATCGTCGCCGCCGTGATTTCAACGCTGCTCGCATGGTCCTACCGGGTGCGCAGGCGTTGCTCGGCTTCCAATTCATCAACGTCTGGTTGGGCGGGTTCGACACAATCTCGCAGCACGCAAAGCTCACACACCTGGCGAGCCTCTGCTCTGTCGCCATCGCGACGATCCTGCTGGTTCTGCCGGCTGCCTACCACCGCATCGCTGAGGCCGGCGAAGACACAGCCAACTTCGTGCGTTTTGCAGGCAGAATGCTTCTCACTGCAATGGTGTTCCTTGCTCTCGGAATCTGTGGGGACTTCTTTGTCATCGCCGAGAAGCTGCAATTCTCGATCATCGCGAGCACCGCAATGAGCGGAGGAATGCTCGCACTGTTCCTGGGCCTGTGGTTCGGCTACACCTCTTGGAAACGTATGCAGATAGCGCATTCTTGACGTCTCGCTTCAGCAAAGGGGACGTCACTTTCGTAACGAATCGCGATTTCCATTCTGCCGATGGAAGGAGTGCAACACCAAGCGAGGTGCAACATGGTGGAACCAATCCAGAGCCACTCGCCGCCCGTGGAAGCCGATATTGTGCCGCGGCCCGCGAAAGTGGAGCCGATCCCGTCTCATGGATTTTCCGTAGAAGATGCGGTGACTTTGCACAACAAGGCTGCCACCGGAAACGAGGGCTCGGAATAGTCGGACGCGGCCCCAGTTCCCCGCTGGGGCGCGTCAACGAATGTTATGCCTTTGCCGGCACCGTCAACTGACTGGTGCAATGTGCGCAGCGCCGTGCATCGAGCGGAATCTCGCTCAGGCACTCCGGGCACTTCTTCGTCGTCGGATCCACCGGAGGTTCTTTGCGCGCGCGCTTGATGATCGCGTTCATCGGCATTACAACGAAGAAGTACACCGATGCTGCAATCAATAGAAACGAGATCGCCGCATTGACGAAATTGCCGAACATCAGCTTGCTGCCGCGAATCTCAAGTGCGATCGCGGAGAAGTCAGGTTTGCCGACAATCGCCGCAATGAATGGAGTGAGGAGATCTTTTACGATCGACGTGACCACGGTGCCGAACGCGGCGCCCATCACGACGCCGACTGCCAAATCCACCACGTTACCGCGAAGTACGAACTCCTTGAATCCTTTGAGCATGGCTTGCCTCCGGGAGTGGGCGCGCAATCAATCTACGTGAGGAAAACATTCGCGGCAAGGCGTTCCATCCATCGCCTTTCACGTCAGGAAAGCAATTGTCCAAGCCGCTACTTAGCATCAGGCAACGGAGTTCCTGGATTCGAACTGAATGTAGCGTTGCTGATAATTGGCTTGGCCCACAATCCCACGCTCAAAACGCATCCGAAGGTGAGGTAGAGCACCATCATCCCGTAACGTAGCCCGAACATATCGCCAAGGCGGCCGATGATAAGCGGAACAACCGCACCACCCATGATGCCGGTACAAAGAATGCCCGCGAACGAGCCATGATGCTCTGAGACGGAATTGAGGGCGAGTGACATCAGCGTAGGCCACATGATGGAAGCAAACAGCCCAATCGCTGGGAAGGCGTACAGCGCCGCCTTAGCAGGGCCAAACAGCGCCACGGTGAGGCAGCCAACCGCGCCGAACGAAAACGCCAGCAGCACGCGACGGCTATCGAACAATTTCAGCAGGACGAGCCCAAGCAGGCATCCCGCCGTCATCAGCCCCCAGAACCATGACACTGCACTCGCCCCGGTGGTATGTGGGTCGAAGCCATGGTATTGCTCCAGGAACTTCGACATCCAGACGGCGACACCCTGCTCGCATCCGACGTACGCGAAAATACAGCCGAAGTAGAGCCACACCATCGGTCTCTTCATCAGCGCGCTGTACATCTCGCGGGACCCCGCCGCTTCGTCACTGGTGCGCTGTACAGCCGGAAACCGTACAACCAGGAGCAGGATGACCATCAGAGCGGTCGAGGCCGCGAAAATCCAGTACATCGACAACCACGGCCATTGCGCGGGCGTGACCGCCGCGAGCAGATGGACAAACCAATTGTGTCCCGACAATTTCGGAAGGTTTTCGACAAGATAAGAGAACACCAGCGGACTGAGGAACGAAGCTAGACCGAAGACGAGTTGCGCCAGCGCCGAGTTGAATGCGAAATTCTCCTCTCCTCCAGCGACTCGCAGCAAAGGATTGAGCGCGACTTGCAGCACCGCCATGCCGCCGCCCATCACGAACAACGACACGATCGCAACAAGGTACGAGGGATGCACCGCAAAAACCAGAGCGCCTATCGTGGCCGCAAAAAATGAGGCCACCATCACCGGCTTTTCACTAAACCGTTCGACCAGGAACCCTCCCGGAATCGACATCACTCCGTACGCAATGAAAAATGCAAACGGAAGAATCGCCGCCGCCGTGAGGCTTACGTGGAAGCTCGTAATGATGTCGGGAATGATGGGACCAAGGATGTTGGTCAGGAAGGACAGTACGAAGTAAACCAGCATCAACAGCGCGACGATGGCATAGCTTCTGCGCATTCTCGTTTACTCGACCGCCGTAATCTTAGTGGCCCGTTCAAACTTTCCGGCTTCGCGACCTGCCAGCGCAGCCAGCGCGATGGTCATCATTTCTGCCGGCAGGATCTCGACAATCGGCCGGACACATTCGGGAACAGTCGGAATTCGGCAGGCAGCGTCGTTTGAATCGGTGGAAATCAGTACACCGTGCGCGCCGGCTTCGCGAATCTCCGCTGCCATGCGTTCGTTTAGTGCACGCGTTCGTTGCTCGCCTGCGATCACGGCGACGAACAGCTCGGGCCTGAGCATCTCAAACGGTCCGTGTCGGAACGCGGCACTGCTCATCCCTTCCGCATGGAAATGGTCGGATTCTTTAATCGTTAGCGCACCTGTATACACCGCTGCCAGGGATGATCCCCGGCCGACGAGAAAAATATCCTTGATCGGCTGCAGCGCCTCACACAAATCTGCGACGTGTTTCTCCCACTCTCTGAGGTATTGCTCGACAGCATCCGCAGCTACCTGAAGTTCCTGCAACCGGTCATCGGTAGATTTCCCACATAGCGCAGCGCTTACGACTTCAAGAGCCATCAGCGATGAAACATACGTCTTGCACGACACCGAGAATTCTTCACCCGCCTTCGTGAGTACCGCGACATCGGCTTTTGTCGCGAGCGGACTGTCGGGCGTATTGGTCACCGCAACCACCGCGTGCCCTCCTGCGTTTCCTTCGAGCAGACGTACCGTCTCGGCGCTCCGCCCCGATTGCGAAACCGCGATCACCAGCGTCGACGGTTTGAGCAAGTGCGGGTAGTAATGAAGTAGTTCCGAGGTTTCCAGCAAGATCGGCGTCCAACCGTGTTCCGCGCACTCGATTGCCAGTGGGTGTGAAGCGAAATACGAGGAGCCCATGCCGGTCAGTACCAGTCTCTCGAACTTTCGTGAACCGAGCAGAGTTCTAATCCGCTCGAACGCAGAAGAATCACTGAGCACATCCCACGTCGCTCGCAGTGCTCGCGGCTGATCGAGAATGTCCTCTAAATAGCGGCCTCGAATAACGGAACTGTCGCTCTTCACGCGACCTCCCCATCTTGCCGAAATCGATGATGCCAAACCCGCGCGGCGCCGACCAGTCCGGTTTGAGGTCCCAGCGAGGCGAGCCGGATATCCGTCTTCTCGTAGGGAACCTGGGTGCAGCAGCGACGGACCTCGGCGTGGATCTGTTCCATGAACAAATCCGCACTTCGCATCACGTTGCCTCCGAGAACAATGACCTCCGGCGTAAATAGCGTGATCAGGTTCGCGACGCCCAGCCCGAGATAGTGTGCTTCCCGCTCCACCCCCCGTTTCGCAATAGGATCGCCCTCACGCGCGCGTTCGCAAATGCGCTTGGCAGAGAAGTCTTCAGGCGGCCAATCGGCAGGCGCTTGCGAAGTCATCCACGCGCCCATCGCCGGTCCTGCGCACAGTACCTCCCAGCAACCATGGATGCCGCAGAAGCAGAGAGGGCCAGAAGAATCCATCGTGTAGTGTCCAATCTCCGGGTGCGCACCATCTGCGCCACGATAGAGCCTGCCGCCAAGAATAATGCCGCCACCGATCCCGGTTCCCACGGTTACGAAGATCATGTGCTTGCGACCGCGGCCAGCACCCCATGCTGCCTCGCCAAGAGCAGCGGCATCCGCGTCGTTCTCCATTGCGACCTTCACGCCGAACCGTTCGGCCAGGTCGCGCACCGGATTGCAGCCCATCCACTCCTTGATGAACTCGGCGTTGCCGATTTCGCCCGTAAGCGGATCGACTGGGCCGGTGCTGCCGATTCCAACCCCCGTGATCACCTCGCCGCTTTTCTCGGCACAGGCACGCAACATCGCACTGATCCGGTTCAGCGCATCAGCATACCCACGCTTCGCTTCGGTGGGACATTCGTCGCTCGCAATCACCACGCCGTCTGCGTCCACCACGCCCACAGCGATCTTTGTTCCGCCGATATCGACAGCCCCGATCATGTCGGTAATCCTACCGCCAAATGAAAATCGCTGCCCGCAGGCAGCGACCCCAAAATCCAACAGAGAGTTTCAGATCCGCATCGGCATTACCACATACCGATACTTGAACTCATCTGACGTTGCTTCCGGACGCAATTGGCCGGCCGACTGCGCATTCTTGAATTCGAGTCTCACCTCATCCGCACCAGCGGCCTTCAGGAACTCAATCAAGTATTGCGAATTGAAACCGATGGTCACTACCTCACCCGTATACGCGGTCACGATCGAATCTTCCGACTCGCCGGTTTCAGTGGATGAAGATGAGATGCGTAGCTCGTCCTTTTCCAGGCGAACTTTAATTGCCTGCGAGCGTTCGTCCGCAAATTGCGCTACACGCAGGATCGCCGCCATGAATTCATCGGTCCGGATTGTCACCGACTTGTCGTTGTCCTTCGGCAGCACAGCTTCGTAGTTCGGGAATTGGCCGGTGAGTTGGCGCGAGGTCAGCAACCGTCCGCCGATGCGGAAGAACAGCGTGCTCTCGTCCTTTGCGAACTCGATGTCTTCGGTCTCGGTCGACTGTAATAGCGAGTACAACTCGCTCATCGCCTTCTTCGGCACCAGCGTTTTCATCTCGCCGCTGATTTCGAACTTTCCACCCTGGCGCTCGATATGGGCCAGGCGATGGCCGTCGGTCGAAACCATGATCAGCGACTCTGGTTTCAGCACCATCAGCGCGCCATTCAATGTGTACCGCGACTCTTCGTTGGAGATCGCGAAAATCGTCTTACCAATCATCGTTCGTAGCGCGGCGGCAGGAATCTTCACCATCCCAGTCGTCGGAAACACTGGCAAGCTGGGGAAGTTCGAGCGCGCCATGCCAACCATCTTGGTGTTTGAGCGTCCGCTACGAATGTTGACCCAGTGGTTCTCCAGCAACTTGATCGTGATGTCGCCATCGGGAAGCAGCTTCACGTAGTCGTAGAGTTTGCGCGCCGGAATGGTGCAGGATCCCTCTTTCTTCACCTTCGTTACACAAGCGGTCCGAAGACTGAGATCAAGATCGGTCGCAGTGATGTTCAGCTTGTCGCCGACGGCTTCGAAGAGAAAATTGGAAAGGATGGGAATGGTGGTCTTGCGCTCGACGACGCCTTGCGTCGCGGTGAGTTCCTTGAGCAGATCGAACTTGCTGACCGTAATTTCCATTGCGGTTCCTTGCGCTGTTCCCGATGTCTCCGCCGCCATAATCGTCGTTGGCAACTTACGCTGCCTCCCCCTGGTTTCTAACCGCGTCAACCAGAGTGGCGCTTCGGTTGGACCCGGTTTTACTGCTTTGCTTTATATATCAAAAATAGAACATAAAAACAGTAGTAACAGTAGGTCTTGCGGAAAAGTGGAAAATCGGTAAAACCCGCGTCCTGCGTGACCCGAAGCGAATTCCACCTGTCGAGTTCCGGTCCCGCATACTGCTACTTCTGTTCCTAACCCGTCCATATCTTTCCAGACTGACCCGGTCTTGCACGCCTTCCACATCTCATCCACAACTTGCCTGAAGGAAAACTGCCTCCAGAAGTGGAAAACGCGGCCGAAGCCGCGTCTTATCCGCTTAGACTCTCGGTAAGTTTATTGAGGAGCCTGTTCAAATCTTTGTCCGATTTCCGGGCCTCGTCGATCTTGTCCACCGAGTGCAGCACCGTCGTATGATGCTTGCCGCCAAACTGCCGCCCAATCTCGGGCAACGATGCTTCCGTCAGGTGCTTCGCCAGGTACATCGCAATTTGGCGCGGATACACAATCGCCCGCGAATTGTTTTTCGCCTTAATTTCGGCGATCCGCAGGCCAAACTGCTCAGCGCAGGCCTTCTGAATCGACTCGATCGTCACCTTCCGCGTCTGCTGATCAATGATGTTCTTCAGCACCTGCTGCGCGGTCATCAGGTTCAACTCGCCACCCGTAAGAGACGAGTACGCTACCAGACGGATTAAGGCGCCTTCCAACTCTCGCACGTTGCTGCGAATGTTCGACGCAATGAACAGAGCCACATCCGTGGGCAACTGCGTCCGTTCGGACTCCGCCTTCTTCTGAAGGATTGCAACCTTCGTCTCAAGGTCGGGAGGCTGAATATCGGCAATCAGGCCCCACTCGAAACGGCTACGTAGACGATCTTCGATCTCTGCCAACTCTTTCGGCGGACGGTCACTGGCAATCACCAACTGCTTCTGCTGCTCGTGCAACGCGTTGAACGTATGGAAGAATTCTTCCTGGGTCCGCTCCTTGCGTGCAATGAACTGGATATCGTCAATCAGTAGCACATCCACCGTCCGGTAGCGCTCGCGGAAGCTTGTCATCTTGTCGTAGCGGACGGAGTTGATCATGTCGTTCGTGAACTTCTCACTCGACACGTAGCAGATGGAATGCTCAGGGTTGTTACGCTTGATGGTATGGCCGATGGCCTGCATCAAGTGCGTCTTTCCCATTCCCACGCCGCCGTACAGGAACAGCGGGTTGTAGGTCTTCGAAGGCCGGTCCGCCACTGCACGCGACGCAGCGTGTGCAAACTGGTTGCCGGGGCCGGTAACGAAGTTATCGAAGATGTACTTGGGATTCAGCTGTGCCGCACCGTCCCAGTCGAAGCGCGCTTGTTGAACTCGCGCCGGCGCAGGGGCTGCCGCTGACTGTGGCGGAAATCCTCCGTCGTGCCGCATCGGTGCTTCCGCGGGCGCTTGATCGGTCACGAACTCGACGTCTTCAAAGCCGAGGCCAAGACTGTCGAGCGCTTCCTGGATCAGGTCGCCGTACTTTTCGCCAATGTGGCGGAACTCCGGCGTCGGCACGCGAACGAAGATCTTGTTTCCCTGTGAGTGACTGAACCGTGTGGGTTTGAGCCAGGTGTCGTACGAGAGGCGATTTACTTTCTTCTCCAGCGCATCCAGAACCTGAAGCCAAGGGTTCGGAGCTGGTGGAGTCGTGGTCGAGAGGGACATAGAAATTTCTCATCTGGCCGCGCAACACACGG